>NZ_CP152005.1:0-4800000 GCF_038595085.1 Paenibacillus sp. FSL R5-0749
GTGGACAGCCATACTTCTGATTTATGGCAGCAAATTTTATCAATCATACAAAACAAACTCAGCAAACCCAGTTTTGATACCTGGTTCAAAGCAACCAAGGCTACCAAACTGAATGACCGCTCCATCGTCATTTCCGCACCAACTACGTTTGCCGTCGAATGGCTGGAGAGCCGTTACACCAAATTGGTCGGATCGACGGTATACGAGCTGCTTGGCAAGCAAGTCGATGTGAAATTTGTCATTGAAGAGAACAAGCCTGCTGAACCGGACCCGCAACTGCCGGCACCAACGCCAACCGTTGTACAGGAAGAAGCGGTACTCAGCATGCTGAATCCGAAATATACGTTCGATACATTTGTCATCGGGCCAGGCAACCGTTTTGCCCATGCCGCATCGCTGGCGGTCGCTGAAGCGCCCGCCAAAGCTTACAACCCTCTTTTTCTGTATGGAGGAGTAGGTCTCGGTAAAACACACTTGATGCATGCGATCGGACATTACATTCTAGAGCATGATCCAGGCAGCAAAGTTGTTTATTTGTCGTCTGAGAAATTCACGAACGAATTCATTAACTCGATCCGTGACAACCGCGGGGAGAGCTTCCGTAACAAATACCGGAGCGTCGACATTTTGCTCATTGATGATATTCAGTTCTTGGCGGGAAAAGAATCAACACAAGAGGAATTTTTCCATACGTTTAATGCGCTGCATGAGGAACGGAAGCAGATCATCATCTCCAGCGACAGACCACCAAAGGAAATTCCGACACTGGAAGAACGACTTCGTTCTCGATTTGAATGGGGGTTAATTACGGATATCCAGCCTCCTGATTTGGAGACAAGGATTGCAATCTTGCGTAAAAAGGCACGTGCGGAAAACTTGGATATTCCGAATGAAGCGATGATGTACATCGCCAACCAGATTGACACCAATATCCGTGAACTGGAAGGCGCCCTGATTCGGGTCGTTGCTTATTCTTCACTGACTAATCAAGATGTAACCACTCATCTGGCAGCTGAAGCACTGAAGGATATTATTCCTTCCAGTCGCCCCAAAATGATCACTATTCATGACATCCAACAAAAGGTCGGCGAGTACTATAGCCTTAAGCTTGAAGATTTCAAAGCACGGAAACGGACCAAGGCAGTTGCTTTCCCAAGACAGATTGCCATGTATCTCTCTCGTGAACTGACAGATTTTTCTCTGCCCAAAATCGGGGAAGCATTCGGAGGACGAGATCATACCACTGTCATACATGCTCACGAAAAAATCTCCCAAGCGATTAAAAACGATCAGGATCTCTATAAAGTTATCAACAACTTAACCGAAAAAATCAAGAATCCAACCTGAACAAGTCCCAAGCCTATGCACAACGTATACACATGTGGATAGGCTTGGGTGTACGGGTTTATACCCACTTATCCACATATTCAGTGCCCCTATTACTATTATTACTAAAAAGATCTTAAAGATATCATCTCCAAAATAGCCATTTCGGAGCTTAGCCTTCGGCCTTTGAAAAACACCTTTTAACACCCCAACACCCAAAAAATCAGCTAGGAGTGAAACCATGAAAATCAGCATAATGAAAAACTACTTAAACGATTCCATACAGCAAGTATCCAAAGCGATCTCAAGCCGTACAACGATTCCGATTCTGAGCGGTATCAAATTCGACGTGAATCATCAAGGTGTAACGTTGACAGCAAGCGACACCGATATATCCATTCAATCCTTCATCCCGCTTGAAGATGGAGATAAAAGCGTAGTTCAGGTAGATCAACCGGGCAGTGTAGTTCTACCAGCCAAGTTTTTCGTGGAGATCATTAAGAAGCTGCCATCCCAAGAAGTCCACATGGAAGTCAAAGAGAACTTCAACACCTTTATCTCCGCAGGTGCTACCGAGATTCAACTGGTAGGTCTTGATCCGGAAGAATTCCCGGTACTGCCAAGCATCGAGGAAAACCAAACGGTCTCCATTCCAGGAGATTTGCTGAAAAATATGATCAAACAAACCGTCTTCTCCATTTCCACACATGAAACAACTCCAATCCTGACAGGTGTACTCTGGAGTTTGGGTGACAACGAGTTGAAATTTGTGGCAACAGACCGCCACCGTCTTGCTACTCGTTCAGCAATGCTGGATAATGCAGAAGGTATCCGCTTCAACAACGTGGTCATTTCCGGTAAAACGCTGAACGAGCTCAGCAAAATTGTTCCGGATCAAAATACGCTTGTGGATATCGTTGTTGCAGACAATCAGGTTCTGTTCAAAATCGACCGTGTATTGTTCTACTCCCGTATTCTGGACGGAACATATCCCGATACTTCTAGAATTATTCCAACGTCATACAAAACAGAACTTGTTTTAGATACAAAAAAATTAAGTGAATCCATTGACCGGGCTTATTTGCTGTCGCGTGAAGAGAAAACAAACATTGTGCGTATGCAAACGATGGATTCAGGATCTGTTGAAATTTCTTCAAGCTCTTCCGAGCTAGGTAAAGTAAGAGAAGAAATCGAACCTGCCGAATTTACAGGAGATCCGTTAAAAATCTCGTTCAACTCCAAATACATGCTGGATGTGCTGAAAGTCGTTGAAAGTGAGCAGCTGATGATCGCTTTTACAGGAGTCATGAGTCCTATCATCTTGAAACCGCTGGATGACAGTCACAGCCTTTACGTGATATTGCCATATCGGACGACCAACTAACGAAAGGAAGATCAGAGTGAACCAAGTTACGATTCGAACGGAATATATTAAGCTTGATCAATTTTTGAAACTGGCTGATTGCATCCCAACTGGGGGTATGGCCAAAGCTTTGCTTCAGGAAGGACTTGTACGTGTGAATAAAGAGCCTGAGGAACGCCGGGGACGTAAGTTATACCCTGGGGATATCGTTGAAGTGGACGGAGAAGGCACATTCGAAGTTGCCGCAGAATAAGAAGACCAGTTCGATCCTGCTGCCTCCTGACGGACGGGATAAAAGGGAGGTTACCGCGTGTTTGTGAACAGCATTGATCTGCAGAATTTCCGCAATTATGAACATCTGAGACTGGACTCTTTTGGTCCCGTAAACTTGTTGATCGGGCAGAATGCCCAGGGCAAGACCAATCTTGCAGAGGCAATTTTTGTACTTGCACTCACCAAGAGCCACCGTACATCCCGTGACAAGGAGCTGATTCGTTTCGGTGAGGAACGTGCCAGACTTGCAGCAGAGGTCGACAAAAAGTACGGATCGGTCAAACTTGAGTTATCTTTGTCGCAACAAGGCAAAAAAGCAAAGATTAACGGCCTGGAGCAGCGCAAGCTAAGTGATTTTGTCGGAGCACTCAATGTCGTGATGTTTGCTCCGGAGGATCTGGAGATTGTAAAAGGCACACCGGGGGTCCGCCGCCGGTTTCTTGACATGGAGATCGGACAGGTCGCACCAGGTTACCTGTATCACCTGCAGCAATACCAAAAAGTGCTCGTCCAACGAAACAATTTGCTTAAGCAGCTTTGGGGACAAGGGGCATCAGCCCAGACCATGCTTGAGGTATGGAACGAACAACTGGTTGAGCATGGTGTTAAGATCGTCAAAAAAAGGAAACAATTCATAAAGAAACTGCAAAAGTGGGCAGAAACGATTCATCAGGGGATCACCGGAGGCGGGGAAGTCTTGCGCCTAGCCTACCTTCCGTCCTTCAGCGAAGCCGCTGAGGAAGATGAAGCTGTCTTAATGGACCAATTTATGATAAAATTATCACAAATGAAAGAGCAGGAGATTCGCCGAGGCACAACCCTTAGTGGGCCGCATCGGGATGACCTGTCCTTTTTCATTAACGATCGGGAAGTACAAACATATGGCTCGCAGGGGCAGCAGCGCACAACGGCGTTGTCCCTTAAACTTGCGGAAATCGAACTGATTCACGAAGAAATCGGAGAATATCCGGTCCTGCTGCTGGATGATGTTCTGTCAGAGCTGGACCCTTTTCGCCAGACGCAGCTGATCGAAACGTTCCAGAGCAAGGTGCAAACCTTTATTACAGCTACGGGGATCGAGAGCCTCAACGTTGACAAGCTCAAAGATGCCAGTATTTATCACGTTCATGCCGGACAGGTTGAACGCTAAGGAGTGAGGGCTTATGTACATTCATCTGGGCGGTGAGAAGATCATCCGTTCTTCCGAATTGGTCGCTATTTTTGATATATCAATTGAAAAATCCTCAAAGATCTCCAAGCAATATGTCACGCATGCCGAGCAGGAAAAAACCGTGGAACACATCGGTGAGGAGGAAGCCAAGTCCATTGTGGTGACCAAAAACATTGTGTACTACTCGCCAATTTCCTCAGCCACGCTGAAAAAGAGGGCTCACATTTTTCCTGATCTCTAGTAGTTCATTGGCATAAAGGTGTGTATTTTGCTGCTTGTCTTTATGTGGACAACTGGCGCTGAAATGAAGGACGTTGCCTATTTCAGCAAACATTATTAGTTAACGCATATTTACGATATTGAATCTATAGAAGTAGGTGAAAGCATGTCTATGAATCAACCGTCATATGGTGCAGATGAAATTCAGGTTCTTGAAGGACTGGAAGCCGTACGGAAACGTCCGGGGATGTATATCGGTTCCACCAGTTCCAAAGGTCTGCATCATCTGGTCTGGGAAGTAGTGGACAACAGTATCGATGAAGCGCTCGCAGGTTACTGTGACCATATCGAGGTTACTATCCATGAAGACAACAGTGTCACTGTTGTCGATAACGGACGTGGGATTCCTGTCGGTGAACATGCCAAAATGAAACGTCCTGCGCTTGAGGTCGTTATGACCGTCCTCCATGCAGGAGGTAAATTTGGTGGCGGCGGGTACAAAGTATCCGGTGGTTTGCACGGTGTAGGTGTATCCGTAGTTAATGCACTATCCGAAAAAGTTGTTGTCACAGTTAAGGTTGACGGGCATGTCTATCAACAGGAGTACCGTCGTGGAGCTCCACAATATGACCTGAAAGTAATTGGAACAACGGAAGAAACGGGAACAACGGTTAGGTTCCACCCAGACCCTGAAATTTTCACGGAAACGAGAGTTTATGATTATGACATCTTGCTTGCCCGTATTCGTGAGCTGGCATTCCTGAACAAGGGAATTGGTCTTACACTGACGGATGAGCGTACAGGTGCAACCAACTCGTTCCTGTACGAAGGCGGCATTATCGAATACGTCTCCTTCCTCAACCAGAAGCGAGAAGTACTGCATGAAACTCCAATCTACGTTGAAGGTTCCAGAGATAATATCCAGGTGGAAGTTGCCCTGCAATACAATGACAACTACACCGAGAATATCTATTCCTTCGCCAACAATATCAACACGCATGAGGGCGGAACCCATGAATCAGGTTTCAAGAGTGCCCTTACACGGATTATCAATGACTACGCCCGTAAAGCGGGGGTAATCAAAGACAGTACGGGTAACCTTTCTGGGGACGATGTGCGTGAAGGCTTGACCGCTATTATTTCGGTCAAGATTCCGGAACCGCAATTTGAAGGACAGACAAAGACCAAGCTGGGTAACAGCGAAGTTCGTGGGATTGTCGAATCCTTGTTTGCCGAGAAACTGCAGGAATTCCTAGAAGAGAATCCTTCCGTATCCCGCCGCATTTTGGAAAAAGGACTGCAAGCAGCCCGTGCGCGTGAAGCAGCCCGTAAAGCCCGGGAACTGACACGTCGTAAAGGTGCACTCGAAGTAAGCTCACTTCCGGGTAAATTGGCAGACTGTTCATCCAAGGATGCTTCAATCAGCGAATTGTACATCGTCGAAGGTGACTCTGCCGGCGGATCAGCGAAGCAAGGACGTGATCGTCATTTCCAAGCGATTTTGCCGCTGCGTGGTAAGATTCTGAACGTGGAAAAAGCTCGTCTCGACCGGATCTTGGGTAATGCGGAGATCAGGGCTATTATTACGGCGATGGGTACAGGTATTGGTGATGACTTCGATATTGCCAAAGCCCGATATCACAAAATCATTTTGATGACGGATGCCGATGTCGATGGTGCTCATATCCGAACACTGTTGCTGACATTCCTGTATCGGTACATGCGTAAAATCATTGAGGCAGGTTACGTATATATTGCACAACCGCCATTGTTCAAGATTGAGCGTAACAAAGTGATTCGTTATGCCGGTTCCGAGCAAGAGCGCGATGAAATTATTGCCACGTTCGGAGAAAATGCGAAATTTAACGTTCAGCGTTACAAAGGTCTTGGCGAGATGAATGCCGGACAATTGTGGGAAACGACGATGGATCCGGAGAGCCGGACTATGATGCAAGTATCGATCAATGATGCCATACTTGCTGATGCGATGTTTGATACCCTGATGGGGGATAACGTTGAACCGCGTCGTGACTTTATCCAGGAAAATGCGAAATACGTGAAAAACCTCGACATTTAACGATATTCGAAGAGGCGCCTGTGAGGGCGCCTTTTTATATTATTTGAATCACGGAATAGGAGGCAGAGGACTTCCGTAACCCGTGGTTAGCGACGTACACGTTTTTTGGTAGACGAGGCCTGTGCTTTGGGGGATGGACGAGAAGCCTTACTCTTTTTGGCGGGCAAACGGCCGTACGCAATTGCATAGCGTTTGATCTTCCGGTATGCCCCCTTGTCCGGGAGTAAACCAAAAGCATAAATGCCCGGCAATGTGTTGACTTCAAGAATCCAGGGACGTCCTTCTTCGTCTAGTGCAATATCAATACCAATCTCTTTGAGCCTTGGAAATGATGTCTGCAATTGCACAGCGGTATGGATACCTAGACGGTATAGCTCATTGCGGAGTTTTTTGAATCTATCCTGTTGAAGATGGGGCAGTACGAGTTCTTCAAACGTGGCCAATTGTCCACCACCATGAATGTTCGTGATAATTTTGCCCGGTGCAGCAACACGTCCCAGAATACCTGTTGTTTCCCAGTTATGTTGCAGATTTTTTTGAGTCAACACACGCAAGTCAAAAGGCAAATCTCCATGCTTCATCAGCGAGATTCCCTGTTGAATGATATAATCCCGTTCCTGAATGCGATCATTCAGTGCTCGTTCGAGTTCATCCAGGGAATGAAAGGATCTCTCCTCTGTACCGTATTGGAGATGATATGTTGTTATGAGCTGGGTAGCTCTGGAGGTAACAGCACTTGCTTCGAGTTCATCCGGAGGTGGGTTCCGATCATTGGTTTCTTCAGGAACATCTGCTTCTGTGGCGTAATCGTCGGAATTAACAACTGGTTCGTATAAACGGGTTGTTTTCACCCGCATGACCCCATTACCGTAAGTACCACGGTCCGGTTTGATATAGTTGGACTCGAATAATTCAGTCATTCGTTCCAAAGTTTGACGGCTATATTTTCGGGTGACTGGAATATATTCATTCACCATGCGACTGCGTTGTAACACAGCTGTTTTGGCCCATTTGCTGGAGACGCGTTGGATACCCAAGATCCATCAGTCCTTTCATGTTTTGTTCATTTCCAAAGAGGGAAAGACACGGAGAAATCAAAGGACAAGAGACGATTTCAGTGGTATAATAGAGAAATATGGCGTTTTGTGCGATGAGCTGCACAATTTGCAGTTTGATCGTAGGACGGGAATGGCTTTAGCCTCGATGGGCACAGTACATATGCCGTATTTCTAGCATTGTATGTGCAATTGAGGAGGAAGGCAGGGCGTATCCCCAGAGACGCAAAAGTTCCCGGAAGAAAGGCTATTGCCCAGCGGACGTTTAATTGTGTAACTTTTGTGAAAGTAATATAATAAAGAGTAGCGTTCTTGCGCGGTTTTAGCCTTGTTAGGCTTTTCACATATAATCAATTTTCTTGCATGACGGAATGGAACGTTTGTTGAAGGACAAGAAGGAGGTCCAGCATGGCGGAAGAAATGAACTCTCAGATTACAGATCGGGATATAGGCGTGGAGATGCGTGAATCGTTTATGGATTATGCGATGAGCATCATTGTTAGCCGTGCCTTACCTGACGTACGTGATGGATTGAAGCCGGTTCACCGGCGTATTCTGTACGCAATGTCAGAGCTCGGCATGACCCCCGATAAACCACATAAAAAATCAGCCAGAATCGTCGGCGAAGTTATCGGTAAGTATCACCCACACGGTGACTCTGCTGTATACGAGACGATGGTACGGATGGCACAGGATTTCTCCCTGCGCTATATGCATGTAGATGGACATGGTAACTTTGGATCGGTCGATGGCGACATGGCAGCAGCGATGCGTTATACGGAAGCTCGCTTGTCTAAGATTGCTATGGAAATGCTTAGAGATATCAACAAGGATACGATTGATTTCCAGGCGAACTATGACGGTGAAGAACATGAACCAATCGTTTTGCCTGCTCGTTTTCCTAACTTGCTTGTCAATGGGGTTGGCGGGATTGCGGTAGGTATGGCTACCAATATTCCTCCTCATAATCTGGGTGAGGTCATTGATGGTGTACAGGCCATGATTCAAAATCCGGACATTACATCCATGGAACTCATGGATTACATTCAAGGACCAGACTTCCCTACATCCGGCTACATTTTGGGCCGCTCAGGCATTCGCCAGGCGTATCAGACCGGACGTGGCTCAGTAACGATGCGGGCCAAAACCAACATCGAAGAGAATAACAACAAAGCGCGAATTATCGTTACAGAGCTGCCTTATCAGGTGAACAAGGCGAGACTCGTTGAGAAAATCGCCGAGTTGGTACGTGATAAAAAGATTGATGGCATTACCGACCTTCGTGATGAGTCTGACCGTAATGGTATGCGGATTGTAATTGAGCTTCGCAGAGACGTGAATCCGGGTGTTGTTCTGAACAACCTATACAAACACACATCGATGCAATCCACTTTCGGAATTAACATGCTTGCGATTGTGAATAAAGAACCTAAAATCCTGAACCTGCGTGAAGTGTTGTATCACTACCTGCAGCATCAGATTGAGGTTATTCGCAGACGTACGCAGTTTGAACTGAAGAAGGCTGAAGCTCGTGCACATATTCTAGAAGGCTTGCGCATTGCGCTGGATCATATCGACGAGATTATTACATTGATTCGTTCTTCCAGTAATGCAGATGCAGCCAGAGAAGGTTTGATTGAGCGCTTTTCACTCAGTCATGATCAGGCTCAAGCGATTCTCGATATGCGTTTGCAACGCCTCACAGGTCTGGAACGCGAACGTATTGAGAATGAATACAACGAACTGATGGTCAAAATTAGAGAGTATCGCGAAATTCTGGCCAATGAACATTTGGTGCTTGAAATTATCAGCACAGAGCTGCAAGAGATTCGCGACCGCTTTAGTGATGATCGTCGTACAGAGATCACTGTAGGTGAAGAGAGTATTCTGGATGAGGACCTGATTCCACGCGAAGAGGTTATCATTACGATTACCCATACAGGCTACGTGAAACGTCTGCCGGTATCCACATACCGCAGCCAGAAACGTGGTGGACGTGGGGTTGTGGGTATGGATACGAAAGATACTGACTTTGTTGAGCATCTGTTCGTAACCAACTCTCACAACTACCTCATGTTCTTTACCGACAAAGGTAAGGTGTATCGTCTCAAAGCGTACGAGATTCCAGAGCTTGGACGTACCGCACGGGGAACACCGATTATCAACCTGATCCAGATTGAGCAGGGTGAATCGGTTAATGCCGTGATTCCGGTTCAAGAATTTGAAAGTGACAGATTCTTGTTCTTTGCTACCCGTCAAGGGGTCGTGAAGAAAACGCCACTTGAGGATTACACCAATATCCGCAAAGGCGGCTTGATCGGTATTTCCTTGCGTGATGATGACATTCTAATTGATGTTAAGCTGACCGATGGACAGCAAGAGATCATTATGGGTACAGCTCACGGAATGTCTATTCGATTCTCCGAAAGTAATGTACGTTCCATGGGACGTAGTGCAACCGGGGTTAAAGGGATCACATTGGATGAACAGGATGCCGTTATCGGCATGGATGTAGTCGATAAAGATCTCGATGTTCTGATCGTTACAGCCAAAGGATACGGTAAACGTACACCTGTGAGTGACTATCGAATGCAGACTCGTGGCGGTAAAGGAATTAAGACGATTAATGTCACAGAGAAGAACGGCGCAGTAGTCAGCCTCAAGATGGTTAAAACCGAAGAGGATCTGATGATTATTACGTCTAGCGGTACGTTGATCCGGATGAGCATGGAAGGCATATCCACGATGGGTCGATACACGCAGGGTGTGAAGCTGATTCATATTCGTGACGAAGATTCAGTAGCTACAGTCAGCCGGATTGACAAAAATGAAGAAGAACCAGACGATGAGTCACTTGAAGGCATGGAAGGCGGGGAAGCCCAAGCTCCGGCAGTAAGCCTGGAAGAAGGACCCCTTTCTGACGCGGATGCAGATGCTGAAGTTGAGGACGACGATTCCGGTTCGGAAGCATAAACCTAGAATGTTATAAACCGATCTCTTGGAGATTGGAAAAAGATTGCGAGGGCTCCCACTGGGAGCCCTTTTGTTGTATAAAGGGATCTCTTCTTCTATTCTTTCGAATCTAGGATGTACAGCCTCATTTCTGAGTAATATAATGGGAAATATCATGAAAAACCGGGACTATGGTCTTGTTTGTTATTAACATAGAAGAACGATGAGTGAGGGGAATATACATGGGACTTATCACCCTGTCAGAAGTCAAACCAGGACTCAAACTTGGGAGTGATGTGCAAACGCTTCGTGGCAACGTTTTGCTTCAGAAGGGCAAAGTCATTTTACCCAAGGATATGGAAGTGCTCAAAGCCTTTATGATTCACCAGGTGGATATTGAGCACGAGAGAATGGGATCAAGTAATACAGGAACCAAGGGTGCATCTGCGTCTGCAGGAAGTACAGCAAACGAGAAGAATGGTGAACGGACAGCGAAGACAGGGAATGTCAGCACAGCCCCTGTAACAACGTCTCTACAGGATGAGTATGAAAAGATGGTAGGACTGACCAAAAATGCGTTCTTGTCCTCTCTGGCGGCTGAATTGCCTGTATATGAGCTGCGTACACAGTTAGAGGCTGTGTTTGCACATCTCAAACAATATAATGTGCTTACCTTCAGTCCACGAGTAATGCAAGAACATGATTATGTGTATCACCATGCTGTACTGAGTGCAATCACATCCTACCAACTGGCCCAGTGGATAGATCTTCCCTCCAAGGATTGGATGCAAGTCGCGTTTGCAGGCTTGTTCCATGATATTGGTAATAACAAAGTAGATCCGCAAATTCTCCATAAGCCTTCTACGTTAACCGTTACAGAGCAGAATGAGATCCGGCAGCACACCAAATATGGTTACCAGATTCTTAAACAGGCAAAGGCTATTAATGAGGGCGCCAGACTTGCTGCTTTGCAGCATCATGAAAAAGTTGACGGATCAGGTTATCCGTTGCAGCTTAGTGGGACGCAGATTCATATTTACGCTAAAATCGTAGCTATCGCTGATATTTTCCACGCCATGACACTGGAGAAGATTTACCGTAAGGCACAATCACCGTATCTAGTTCTAGAACAGATCCAGAGTGAGGCATTTGGAAAATTGGATCCTGCAATTGTACGTGTATTTGTTCAACGATCAACCCAGATCCATAATGGCATCCGAGTAAAACTCAGCAATAACCAGATTGGAGAGATCGTATTCTCTGATCGAGATCATCCTACACGGCCTATGGTGTCAGTAGAAGGAACGATCATTAACCTAATGCAGCAAAGGCAGCTTCACATCCAAGAGGTTATCGGTTAACTATAGATATTAGGGCATTTTGAGGAGAGGGTCTTTCTTTTATAGAGAGGCCTTTTCGTTCTGAGATATATATGAATTGTAGATATACAAGAAAAGATTATTAAGAGAATGTATAATTCGATCAAAAAAAGACTTGCAATCAAAATCTGTACATGGTATATTCTAATTCCGGCCAAGAAAACACGGCTTACACAGTGCGGCAAGCAAATCAAATAAGCTTCGAAAGAAACTTAAAAAAAGAGCTTGCAAAGTTGGTTCGGATGTGATAAGATATAAAAGTTGCTGAAGAGAACAACGTTCGGTCACGAAACAAGTTTGATCTTTGAAAACTGAACAACGAGTGAGTAAACATTCTGCTTGCAGAATGAACGCGAAAGTTTGAAACAAGCCTTGGCTTGAATCGACTGGAGCACAATTGAGATTTTTAATCTCGTCAGATTCAAAATGAGCTTATCGCTCTTTTCAATACTTTATTGGAGAGTTTGATCCTGGCTCAGGACGAACGCTGGCGGCATGCCTAATACATGCAAGTCGAGCGGAGTTGATAAGAAGCTTGCTTCTTTGAGACTTAGCGGCGGACGGGTGAGTAACACGTAGGCAACCTGCCCTCAAGTTTGGGACAACTACCGGAAACGGTAGCTAATACCGAATAATTGTTTTCTTCGCCTGAAGGAAACTGGAAAGACGGAGCAATCTGTCACTTGGGGATGGGCCTGCGGCGCATTAGCTAGTTGGTGGGGTAACGGCTCACCAAGGCGACGATGCGTAGCCGACCTGAGAGGGTGATCGGCCACACTGGGACTGAGACACGGCCCAGACTCCTACGGGAGGCAGCAGTAGGGAATCTTCCGCAATGGGCGAAAGCCTGACGGAGCAATGCCGCGTGAGTGATGAAGGTTTTCGGATCGTAAAGCTCTGTTGCCAGGGAAGAACGCTTGGGAGAGTAACTGCTCTCAAGGTGACGGTACCTGAGAAGAAAGCCCCGGCTAACTACGTGCCAGCAGCCGCGGTAATACGTAGGGGGCAAGCGTTGTCCGGAATTATTGGGCGTAAAGCGCGCGCAGGCGGTCATTTAAGTCTGGTGTTTAATCCCGGGGCTCAACCCCGGATCGCACTGGAAACTGGGTGACTTGAGTGCAGAAGAGGAGAGTGGAATTCCACGTGTAGCGGTGAAATGCGTAGATATGTGGAGGAACACCAGTGGCGAAGGCGACTCTCTGGGCTGTAACTGACGCTGAGGCGCGAAAGCGTGGGGAGCAAACAGGATTAGATACCCTGGTAGTCCACGCCGTAAACGATGAGTGCTAGGTGTTAGGGGTTTCGATACCCTTGGTGCCGAAGTTAACACATTAAGCACTCCGCCTGGGGAGTACGGTCGCAAGACTGAAACTCAAAGGAATTGACGGGGACCCGCACAAGCAGTGGAGTATGTGGTTTAATTCGAAGCAACGCGAAGAACCTTACCAGGTCTTGACATCCCTCTGATCGATGCAGAGATGTATCTTTCCTTCGGGACAGAGGAGACAGGTGGTGCATGGTTGTCGTCAGCTCGTGTCGTGAGATGTTGGGTTAAGTCCCGCAACGAGCGCAACCCTTGATCTTAGTTGCCAGCATTTCGGATGGGCACTCTAAGGTGACTGCCGGTGACAAACCGGAGGAAGGTGGGGATGACGTCAAATCATCATGCCCCTTATGACCTGGGCTACACACGTACTACAATGGCCGGTACAACGGGCTGTGAAGCCGCGAGGTGGAACGAATCCTAAAAAGCCGGTCTCAGTTCGGATTGCAGGCTGCAACTCGCCTGCATGAAGTCGGAATTGCTAGTAATCGCGGATCAGCATGCCGCGGTGAATACGTTCCCGGGTCTTGTACACACCGCCCGTCACACCACGAGAGTTTATAACACCCGAAGTCGGTGGGGTAACCGCAAGGAGCCAGCCGCCGAAGGTGGGATAGATGATTGGGGTGAAGTCGTAACAAGGTAGCCGTATCGGAAGGTGCGGCTGGATCACCTCCTTTCTATGGAGAATCGTTTCCCGCGTGGAAACATTCAAATATGCAGCTCAGCTGCAAACTACTCACTCGTTGCTCAGTTTTGAGAGCTCAAACTCTCAAACAGCTTGCTTTTGCATGGAGCTTGTTCTTTGAAAACTAGATATCGAAACGAAACAAACGCGAATTAGAACATTCCTTTTTAGCTGAACTTGTGTATAACAAGTTTCAATAAAAACGGTAGTTAATTGCTGTTGCGATGGTATCGAGTGGGAGCGACTTTTGGCTTTGGACGCAGTCCAAAACAAGGGAAGCGAGCGATCGAAACCGGAGCAATTTGGTTAAGCTACTAAGAGCACACGGAGGATGCCTAGGCGCTAGGAGCCGATGAAGGACGTGGCGAACAACGAAACTGCCTCGGGGAGCTGTAAGCAAGCTTTGATCCGGGGGTGTCCGAATGGGGAAACCCAGCTGGGGTAATTTCCAGTTACTCATAACTGAATACATAGGTTATGTAGAGGCATACCAGGGGAACTGAAACATCTAAGTACCCTGAGGAAGAGAAAACAATAGTGATTCCGTCAGTAGCGGCGAGCGAACGCGGAGAAGCCCAAACCAGAGAGCTTGCTCTTTGGGGTTGTGGGACGTCTCACATGGAGTTACAAAGGAGTCAGTTAAACGAAGAGGTCTGGAAAGGCCCGCCAAAGAAGGTAAAAGCCCTGTAATTGAAAGTTGACTCTCTCCGAGACGGATCCCGAGTAGTGCGGGGCACGTGAAACCCCGTATGAATCCGGCAGGACCATCTGCCAAGGCTAAATACTTCCTAGCGACCGATAGTGAAGCAGTACCGTGAGGGAAAGGTGAAAAGCACCCCGGAAGGGGAGTGAAATAGAACCTGAAACCGTGTGCTTACAAAAAGTCAGAGCCCGTTTTAGGGGTGATGGCGTGCCTTTTGTAGAATGAACCGGCGAGTTACGTTCCCGTGCAAGGTTAAGGTGAAGAGCCGGAGCCGCAGCGAAAGCGAGTCTGAATAGGGCGATGTAGTACGTGGACGTAGACCCGAAACCGGGTGATCTACCCCTGTCCAGGGTGAAGGTGCGGTAACACGCACTGGAGGCCCGAACCCACGCACGTTGAAAAGTGCGGGGATGAGGTGGGGGTAGCGGAGAAATTCCAATCGAACTCGGAGATAGCTGGTTCTCCCCGAAATAGCTTTAGGGCTAGCCTCGGAAAACAGAGTCGTGGAGGTAGAGCACTGATTGGGTGCGGGGCCCGCAAGGGTTACCAAGCTCAGTCAAACTCCGAATGCCATAGACTTACTTCCGGGAGTCAGACAGTGAGTGCTAAGATCCATTGTCAAAAGGGAAACAGCCCAGACCATCAGCTAAGGTCCCCAAGTGTGTGTTAAGTGGGAAAGGATGTGGAGTTGCACAGACAACCAGGATGTTGGCTTAGAAGCAGCCACCATTGAAAGAGTGCGTAATAGCTCACTGGTCGAGTGACTCTGCGCCGAAAATGTAACGGGGCTAAACACACCACCGAAGCTATGGCTTGATGCTTGCATCAGGGGTAGGGGAGCGTTGTATAAGGGTTGAAGGTGTACCGTAAGGAGCGCTGGACATTATACAAGTGAGAATGCCGGTATGAGTAACGAAAAGATCAGTGAGAATCTGATCCGCCGAAAGCCTAAGGGTTCCTGAGGAAGGCTCGTCCGCTCAGGGTAAGTCGGGACCTAAGGCGAGGCCGAAAGGCGTAGTCGAAGGACAACAGGTCGAAATTCCTGTACCACCGTAAGCCGTTATGAGCAATGGGGGGACGCAGTAGGGTAGTGACGCGGACTGATGGATGTCCGTCTAAGCAGTGAGGCTGATGTGTAGGCAAATCCGCACATTGTAAGGCTGAGCTGTGATGGGGAGCGAAAATTGTAGTAGCGAAGGTCATGATCTCACACTGCCAAGAAAAGCCTCTAGCCAGGTGAAGGTGCCCGTACCGCAAACCGACACAGGTAGGCGAGAAGAGTATTCTAAGGCGCGCGGAAGAACTCTCGTTAAGGAACTCGGCAAAATGACCCCGTAACTTCGGGAGAAGGGGTGCCCCGGTAGTGTGAATAGCACGAGGGGGCCGCAGTGAAAAGGCCCAAGCGACTGTTTAGCAAAAACACAGGTCTGTGCGAAGCCGTAAGGCGAAGTATACGGGCTGACGCCTGCCCGGTGCTGGAAGGTTAAGGGGAGTGGTTAGGAGCAATCCGAAGCTGTGAACCGAAGCCCCAGTAAACGGCGGCCGTAACTATAACGGTCCTAAGGTAGCGAAATTCCTTGTCAGGTAAATTCTGACCCGCACGAATGGCGTAACGACTTGGGCGCTGTCTCAACGAGAGATCCGGTGAAATTTTAATACCTGTGAAGATGCAGGTTACCCGCGACAAGACGGAAAGACCCCATGGAGCTTTACTGCAGCTTGATATTGAATTTGGGTACGATCTGTACAGGATAGGTGGGAGCCTTTGAAGTGGGAGCGCAAGCTTCCATGGAGGCAACGTTGGGATACCACCCTGATCGTATCTAGGTTCTAACCTGGTACCGTAATCCGGTGCGGGGACAGTGTCAGGTGGGCAGTTTGACTGGGGCGGTCGCCTCCTAAAGAGTAACGGAGGCGCCCAAAGGTTCCCTCAGAATGGTTGGAAATCATTCGAAGAGTGCAAAGGCATAAGGGAGCTTGACTGCGAGACCTACAAGTCGAGCAGGGACGAAAGTCGGGCTTAGTGATCCGGTGGTACCGCATGGAAGGGCCATCGCTCAACGGATAAAAGCTACCCTGGGGATAACAGGCTTATCTCCCCCAAGAGTCCACATCGACGGGGAGGTTTGGCACCTCGATGTCGGCTCATCGCATCCTGGGGCTGAAGTAGGTCCCAAGGGTTGGGCTGTTCGCCCATTAAAGCGGTACGCGAGCTGGGTTCAGAACGTCGTGAGACAGTTCGGTCCCTATCTGTCGTGGGCGTAGGAAATTTGAGAGGAGCTGTCCTTAGTACGAGAGGACCGGGATGGACGTACCGCTGGTGTACCAGTTGTTCCGCCAGGAGCACCGCTGGGTAGCTATGTACGGACGGGATAAACGCTGAAAGCATCTAAGCGTGAAGCCCCCCTCAAGATGAGATTTCCCAGTATGTAAGACCCCTTGAAGACGACGAGGTAGATAGGCTGGGGGTGGAAGTGCAGCAATGCATGGAGCTGACCAGTACTAATCGGTCGAGGGCTTATCCAATAGCAAGTTGTAGTTCGCATGTTTCGTTTCGAATCTAGTTTTCAGAGAACAACCACTCTGAAATGTAAGCTACGCGTTTGGTGGCGATGGCGGAGGGGTTCCACACGTACCCATCCCGAACACGACCGTTAAGCCCTCTAGCGCCGATGGTACTTGGACCGCAGGGTCCTGGGAGAGTAGGACGCCGCCAAGCGAAGAACCACTGCCGATGTTATTCGGTGGTGGTTTTTATTTGTTTATAAGGATTAGAGATGATGAGCGGAAGCTCTAACATGATCGTCAAATGAAGGTAACATTTTTGTTACGGATAACAGCGGCAAAACCAGTATAATAGGACTATGTTAAATATGCTAAAAGTACCTGACCACAGAGCTGGAATGTGCAGCTGTGAAAAGGAGGGTGTGTGTGTTAAGTTGGCGGAGACTTGGACTACAATCAATTCTGTTGCTTTGTTTGACCGTTGTTCTGGCAGGATGCGGTGAAGCTTCAGGATCTGTATGGACTTCATATGAAGGTGCGGTGAACGAGAAGAGTTTCCCGGTGCCTAAAGTAGCGAATAAATCTGACCAGTCCGAGAACAATTCGGATATGGACTATGTTCGATATACGCTGTCTGGTATTAGTGAGAGCACTAGCTTGCCTGAGGTATATCTAGACGAGATTAAAAGCTGGGGTTGGACAGAGAGGCAAGCCAAGGGTACATCCAATGAATCCAGTACCTTGCGAGTATTTGCAAAGGAAGGACATACTGTGCATTTAGCAGTACATGATGGATCCTTTACACTAATGGTTCCTAGAAATGATGCTACTCAAACGACAGTTAAATCATTGGCTGAAGACGATTGAGCTGCTACGTGTAAGATTGGATATGAAAATTAACGCTGTGATGTTCCTTATATAGTAAAGCTCCCGTGTACATGATAGGGGGCTTTTTGTTATTTTACGAAGTAGGCTGCAATCGTGATCGGAGTACCTAGTGTGTAATGCAAGAGAAGCCATAAAGGTAAAGAGGATTAGGAGTAGATATTGTGGTACAGAAAGGCGAGTATATGCGCTTGAACTATTATAGGGGTGTGCTGAGCTTTTAAAGGTAGAGGACGAGAGATGTAGTTATATAAAGGTATGGGGTAGATTGAATGGTTAATGGAAGGCTAGGCTAGAAGGGAGATAGAGGATCGCTCATAGGAGTAAAGTATACGAGATATTTGGAGTTAAAGGATATGGAACAGCAGATGAAAAAGTGGAGAAGAATGGAGTCTGTCATGGGGATAACTAATTTAGCCATACCCAGACTGTGGATAAGGGACAGGAAGGGAACAAAACATAAAGGTTATCCACTGTGGATAACCTTTGTTTGATCATGTGAGGCTGAGCCAGCTGGACGATACGAGCTCTTTTTTAACAAATATCCGAGGGGCTCAGGCCATTATGTATTACAGGTGAATGAGATACTGCACTATTGGATGAACGAAGGGTATTATTGCAGATAATATGAGACATCTTGTTCATTTAATTTGATGAGTCCATCTTTGCGCTCGCGGGAGAGTACCATGACAACATATAAGCGAGGACCCAGCAACCACAAATGCCAGAAGATCAGCGAGAGGGTGAAGGACAATGGGGACCATATCAAACATACTGTAATGATACATAGTCCAATCCAGCTCATGTTAAGGTGTACCCGGACAAACATACGGAAGCTGAAATGCTGATCAGGGATATAACCTAACCAAGGCATACGCAGATTCCAGCGCCACCGTTTGGCGTAAGAGGTACGTACCAAAAGTAATATTGTTCTGGCAATGACATAATGAATCCAAATGGTGATTGGGCCTGCCAGTACAAAAAAGAAGAGGCCAGTCCAAGAGAATGCAAGTAGATTGAATAAAAGCATGATGACCGGCAAACAAAGATAACTATAGATGACACTGCGGGCGATAGCCTTTTTTTTCAGAAGCCGGTATTGATAAAATGTTGCTTTATTCTCCGGTTCGGCGATCATACGTTTATATATCCTCCTTCAAATTCACGTTTGTGTGGGATAGGTATTTGTTTTCTTATACGTGTAAAAGGGAATGCATTATGTATGTATATATGAACCTTGTCTATCACGCCATGACGATTGTACAAGATATTGAGATTCGACTGAGCTTATCTCAGTATACTCTCGAATGCATGGACTGTCAGGCTTTGATATCGTTATCATGTATTATATATCGGCTGAGATTCCAAGTTTTTTTAAGAAATTTGAATATAAGTTTTGAGCCATACTAAGGGATACGTGATTTTGAGGGAAATGCGATGGATGCAGGATAACAGTGTAGACATAAGTAGATGAATGCTCCTGATCAGAAGATGAATGTATTTTTCGGTACAGACACCCCGGAGGGGGTGGGCGAATATATATATTTTATAGAAAGAAAGCACTATGAAAATGTATAAAATAATAGAAACTGTGCAATACTGATAGTAAACGTAAAACAAGGTGGGATGGTTCATGGAAGAACATGCCGAACACACATGTATTATCTGCGAGCAAAGAAAAAGAGAAGGCATTTTTATTGTATCTGAATTCATATGTGACACTTGTGAAGCAGAAATGGTTCATACCGATGCGCAGGATGCCAAGTACAATTATTTTATTCATCAAATGAAGCAAATTTGGGTACAAAAAAACGCATAATGCATATTGCTAATAGAAGTAGAAGCGAAACATCACGCTGTAAAGATGCTGATGTGTATAGAGGCCCATTGGGCCTTTTTCTGTTTTTAGGAGAGAGAGTCTTGTCTGCCATTTAAGGAAGGCGTATGCTGATATAATGATATCGAAAATTTGCAGCAGCGCGTGTGGAGATGGGGAAGAATGGCGTTCCTTGGATTAAGAAGCATGTGGGAGCGCACCGGGCGCACATTATATATGTACAGGATGGTTATTTCATGGAACATAAAAATAAATCAAGTAGAGCCCCTTTATATGAAGCGTTGCTTGCGTATCGTGATTCGAAGCAGCGTTCTTTTCATGTGCCTGGGCATAAGAATGGACAAGCTTACCGACATTTGCTGAAACCAGCAGAAGAAGGACAATCCCCCGTTAAGGATATTGTTAATGAGGAACACCAGCACAACGGAGATATTCAGAGCGAAGCGGGAAGAAATGTAAATAGAAGGATAGAGCAACTTAGTTTAGTGGAGAACGATGGGGATACCATAGGGAATGGGGAACGACTCAGCGATGAAGCGACTCATTCGGAGACAGGATTAGGACCGGATCGTTCATTCCTGGAGATGATGGAGATGGATGTTACAGAGATTACGGGCACCGACGATTTGCATCATGCGGAAGGTGTGATCCAGGAAGCACAGGAGCTTGCGGCAGATTGTTTTGGTGCAGAGGAGAGTTTCTTCCTTGTGGGGGGAAGTACGGCTGGTAATCTGTCCTTACTTCTTACTGTGTGTGATGAGCCGAACAGTATTGTGCTGGTGCAGCGGAATGTACATAAATCCGTTATTCACGGGTTAATGCTAGCCGGCGCAAGAGCTGTATTTCTGGAGCCGTGGGTCGATCCAGCGTCTGGACTTGCGGTCATGCCGTCGGTTGAGACGGTTCAGGCTGCTGTCCAGTCCTATCCTGAGGCAAAGGGCGTACTTGTCACTTTGCCCAATTACTACGGCATGGGCGCTGATCTGACGCCCATTGCCGAGGTATGCCACGTTGCTGGCATGCCATTGCTCGTAGATGAAGCGCATGGCGCGCATTATGGGCAGCATCCGGAGCTGCCTGTTTCTGCACTGTCATGCGGAGCAGACGGTGTCGTGCAGTCGACGCATAAGATGCTGTCGGCCTTCACCATGGGTGCGATGCTGCACATCCAGGGACCACGATTAAACCGGTCCCTGTTAAGGCAGCGCCTGTCCATGGTGCAAAGCTCAAGCCCATCATACCCGGTGATGGCTTCGCTTGATCTGGCGCGCCGGCTCCTGCATGTGCAGGGCGTGGACACGTTCACGGCGGGGCTCGCCGCTGTGAACGCCTTTAAGCGCGGCCTCGCGGAGCTGCCGCGCTTCCAGTTGCTGCAGCCTGTACAGCCGCTGCAGCCAGAACCGCCAGCCGGAACAGCGAAGCCGGCTGGTATGTCCGTGTCCGCTGCACAGCAGACACGGGAGGGCCTGACCGCGGCGGCGATGCCATCTGCCGCGGGGTATACCGCTCAGGACCCATTCAAGGCCGTCATCTATGACGGCGCAGGGGTGCTGAGCGGTTATGGGCTACAGCAGCAGCTGGAAGCATGCGGCTGTGTGCCCGAGATGAGCGACGAACGGTACGTCGTCTTGCTCTTCAGCCTGGGCTCAACGGTGCAAGATGCTCAGCACCTGTTGCAGGCTTTACACCATATCAGCTCTGCCAATGGGCATGAGCAGGTCCAATCTAATGCAGAGACATCACATCAGCTCGTGAAAGATTCTGCGCATTATATTTCCACGTGGAACAATTTACAAGAAAACACTGGTTATTCCGAACCGATCTCCTTCACAATGCAACCAATTGTGGAGGCGGATACGATCTATGTCCCGATAGAAGAAAGTGCAGGCTGTCGATCAGCCGAGATGGTTACTCCATACCCTCCAGGGATTCCGCTTGTCTATCCAGGTGAACGTCTAAGTCCAACGATGGTGGATCGTATACAACTCCTGCGTAATGAAGGAGCGAAGTTTCACGGGGTATCAGATGCATCGCTACAGGTATTAAAGGTCATGAAGGATTGATAAATACACATATGAAGTTTTGAATTACATTTACCAACGGTAGTCTGTATGACCAATACGGTTAGTGATACCGGACCCTACACATGTGAGGGTCTCTTGGTCATTAATCTAGTTGCTATCTTCCAACTCAGGCATGCAATATGTTGAAGGATGTTAGGGTCCAACATTTTGAAGTCAAGGATTGCTGATCCTGGCGAATTGTCCAGACGATATTCTAAGGAACCGGAGACTTGTTATTAACTCAAATCACCTAATAAACACGCTGTAAACGACTGGTTATACCAATATAGCATCTTTCAGACTCCTTAGATTGCTGCGGTGCGGGCGCTTCAAATCGCTGAATAAGACGCCACAGGGTCGTTAGCGCTCCCACTACGAGTTCTGCTCCAGACACGTTCAGTTACGTTCCGGCTTTCGGCAGGTAAGGAGACACGCTCTAGTTCAGCTTATACAGATAGACATAAGAAAGAAGGGAACACTTTGGGTATTCCGCTAAAAAAATATACAGGAATAGTCCTGCAAGTTTTGTTAATGTACGGTTTTTACTGGATTGGCAACCTCATTCAAACTCTATTACATCTACCGTTAACAGGAAGTATTGTGGGTATGCTGGTTTTGTTCATTGCCATTCAACTGGGATGGGTCAAAATGAGCTGGGGAGAAGAAGGGTCAACGTGGCTTCAATCCCATTTGCAATTATTGTTCATTCCACCTACTGTGGGCATCATTAATCATTTTGATTTTTTTAGAGCTAACACATTATTATTAGTCCTTGGTTTGATCGTTAGCACATTAATCACATGTCTGATATCTGCCAAATTAAGTGAGTGGCTCATGATATGGAGATCGTCTCATACAGGTAAAAAGGAGGCGATCACTTGTCAGCATTCATCCTCGGAATTGGAATGATCGCGCTAACTATCGCTGTATATATTCCAGCCACTCGTCTATATAAAAGGCTGAAATGGCCGATACTTATGCCTGTACTCACAACGACTGCCATCCTGATCCTGATCTTGGTGATTTCCGGTATCAAGCTGGAAACGTATATGCTAGGTGGCAAATGGATACAGGAACTCTTGGGCCCAGCAGTTGTATCTCTCGCGTTTCCCTTGTCCAGACATCTGCATGTGCTGAAGCAAAATATCATTCCAATTGTGGGCGGAACGATCGGAGGCAGTATTACAGGGGTGTCCACAGGTGCTTTAATCGCCATTCTTCTGGGGTATCCTCAAGAGATGGTCATTGCTTTATTGCCAAAATCCGTGACGACTCCTGTTGCTATTCAACTTGCTAATCAGGTTGGAGGGAATGCCTCATTCACATCGCTGTTTGTGATGATTGCAGGATTCTCTGGGATATTACTGGGGCCGATGCTCCTGAAATGGGCCAAAGTCCGCAGTAAACATGCCTACGGAATTGGATTGGGTTCAGCATCTCATGCCCTCGGCATGGCAAGGTCTGTTGAATATGGAGAGAATGCTGTAGCCCTCAGTTCAGTATCCATGATTGTAAGTGCTATTGCCGGATCAATGATGCTTCCATTATGGGTATGGATCATCTACGGTTGACGCTTTACTTTGTTGTTCATGTTGGAGTAACTGCTGACCTATAGTATTATAGAAAGAAACAAGCTTGTATGATCTTGGTGTTATTAATACGTAACGATATAGCTGTAGCTATACACCTCTGGGCGGGGGATATCATATCCTGTAGCAAGAGGGTCAAAGCATTTTCAATTACAGCAGCAATAGATGCAATTATCGACATAGAAAGCAGGGAAGCATATGCAGGGCAGAGGTAAATTCATTACGCTGGAAGGGGGAGAGGGTTCCGGTAAAACAACGATGATTGGTAGAATAGGTTCTTATTTTGAAGAACGGGGTCTACCTTACGTAGTTACGCGAGAGCCTGGCGGAATTGAGATTGCGGAGAAAATACGTTCAATTATCCTGGACCCTCTTCATACGGCAATGGATGCTCGAACCGAAGCGCTATTGTATGCAGCTGCACGCAGCCAGCATCTGGCGGAGAAGGTAGAGCCTGCGCTGAAAGCTGGAAAAGCAGTCATCTGTGACCGATTTGTCGATAGCAGTCTGGTCTATCAAGGATATGCCCGTGGACTCGGGATAGAGAATGTATGGGCTATTAATCGCTTTGCGATCGGTGATCTTATGCCGGATGTGACCTTATATCTGGACATCGAGCCTGAATTGGGGCTTGCACGGATCGACGCTCATGATGGCCGCGAGGTGAACCGTCTGGATCTGGAGAATCTGGAGTTTCACCATAAAGTGCGAGAGGGTTATTTCCTATTAAAAGAGCAGTTCCCGGAACGAATCAGAGTTATTGATGCTTCCATGAAGCAGGAGGATGTCTTGGCAGCGATGATTTTGTCGCTGGAGACAGGGATTTTGAAGGATTTTGACGAGTAATTGTCTAATATATAGACAGGGCATTTAATAAAGGTGCTTATTCTGAAGGAGGTTATGCAGGATGAAACTGATTGTTGCGATTATACAGGATAAAGACAGCAACCGATTATCCAGCGCATTGGTCAAAGCAAACTTTCGGGCAACGAAGTTGGCCAGTACGGGTGGATTTTTGAAGGCAGGCAACACGACGTTTATGATCGGTGTCGATGATGGTCAAGTCGAGTCCGTAATGAACGTCATTCGCAGCAGCTGTAAGGTTCGTGAACAGCTCGTGACTCCGGTCACACCGATGAGTGGAACAACCGACTCTTACCTGCCGCTACCTGTTGAAGTTCAAGTAGGTGGAGCTACTGTATTTGTTCTCCCGGTAGATCGCTTCGAACACTTCTAAACTTTTTGCATGAATCATCCCATGAGGGTCTTTCATGATCAATAGCATGTTGGAAACGATGGATGCAAGCAGATTTAAAAGAAGTTCGTGTGTGCCACTTATGGAACCGCCTTTTTTGATCATAAGAATTGGCACACTCTTTCCGAATGAACATTTTCTAGCTGGGGAATGCTCATTCGGAAAGAGGTTGACTACAAACAACAAGTCCTTAATGGTGATGTATATCTACCATTTATATAGAGTGTGATCAGCATATATAGAAGCCTCATCCTCACGCACAGGCGCAACGCGCACTGTGCTGATGGGCGATTAGCTAACTTTGATAGAAAGCGGGCGTATCCATGAAAATCAATCCTGGATTCAGACCGATTCAGAGCGGGATCAGTTCTACTGATTCAGGCTCCAAACCGGTTCAATCCAAAAATTTCTCTGATATGATGAACCACCAGGGTGAACGGGCCTCACAAGCTGAACTGAATCGCCGGTTTAGTGAAATCCAGCTTCAAGGTGATCGCCTGGCACGTTCCATGACGATTCGTGAACTGAAGGCGTATAAGCAACTTGTTAAAAGGTTCCTGGAAGAGACCGTTCGTCGCGGTGTATCCATGAAAGAGACAAGGGGTTGGGATCGTCGTGGCAGAGGCAAGCGTTATAAGCTTATTGATGAAATTGACTCCGCTCTGTTATCCATGGCAGATGAATTGCTGGATACAGAAGAAGGAAAAATCTCTCTATTGCAACAAGTAGGCGAAATTCGGGGGATGCTTATTAATTTAAGCTTCTGAGGAGGAAGTATGTCCTTTCAACAGATTATGGGTCAACAAGCGGCCAAGCAAATGTTACAAAGCAGTTTGAGACGTCAGGCAATAAGCCACGCGTATTTATTTAGCGGTCCAGCGGGAAGCGGGCAACGGAAGACGGCAATTACCTTTGCCAAGGCAATCTTCTGTACAGAACTTGAAGATGACGCGTGCGGGCAGTGTCTTGAATGTCGTAAGGTGGATCATGGTAACCATCCGGATCTAACCATGCTTGCACCAGATGGAAACAACATTAAAATAGATCAAATCCGGGATCTGCAGCGTATCTTTTCATACCGATCAGAGGCAGGTCATCCCAAAGTATATATTATAGAACAAGCCGAGAAAATGACGGTGCAGGCAGCAAACAGTCTGTTGAAATTTCTGGAGGAACCGCAGGTACCGGCAGTTGGCATCCTGATTACAGATAATGGACAGGCCATGTTGCCTACGATTCGTTCACGCTCCCAATTGGTGCCGTTCAGTGCACTGAATCCGGAAGAGATGCTGCAATCACTAATTGAGGAAGGGCACCCTGCCAATCTGGCTCGCTCTGCCGTCCATTTAGCGTCAGGATTGGAAGCATGTAGAGAAATTCTCCAGCAGAATTGGTTTGCAGAAATTAGAAACGTAATGTTACAATTAGGGAAGGAGTCCCTGGGTAGAGGAAGTACATCATTGATCTCTGCACAGCAGAAGCTTTTTAAAACCGGACTCTCTGAACACCTGGACATGTTACTCAGTTTGTTCCATCTATGGTTTAGGGACATGCTGTATGTTCAGTACGGTAGGCATGAACATATCGTTTTTATAGATCAGTTAGACATGCTATCTCAGTTGGCACATACCCGCAGCACAGAACAGTGGGTTTCCTATATGGATCTGGCCGCAGCATGCAGAA
Organism: Paenibacillus sp. FSL R5-0749; assembly: GCF_038595085.1. Classification (NCBI taxonomy): domain Bacteria; kingdom Bacillati; phylum Bacillota; class Bacilli; order Caryophanales; family Paenibacillaceae; genus Paenibacillus; species Paenibacillus sp. FSL R5-0749. The sequence continues at coordinate 26,348 of NZ_CP152005.1, forward strand.
AAAAATTGCGTTTTAACGTCAATGGCCAGCTTTGTCTGGAGCAATTTTTGATCGGTTTGGCATAAGACTGGGAGAGGGATAAGTTAGTTCCAATCATATGCAAACGGTTATAACTTCGGCCGGTTCCCTAAGAAGACGGGGCTTCAGACGAAGTGGGGTTGGCTTACAAGGGGGTTAATTTTTTGTACAGTGTAGTGGGTGTCCGTTTCAAAAAAGCGGGCAAAATTTATTACTTCGATCCCCTGGACCTTCCCATTGAGAAAGAAAACTGCGTTATCGTGGAGACAGCGCGGGGGGTAGAGTACGGTAAGGTTGTCGTTGGTAAGAAGGAAGTGGGCGAGTCCGATGTGGTGTTGCCGCTGAAGAAAGTCATCCGCGTTGCGGGCGAGACCGATGCCCGTGTGGTTGATGAAAATAAGCGTGCAGCGAAGGAAGCATTCGGTACTTGTTTAAATAAAATCAAAGACCATGGCCTCAAAATGAAGCTGGTCGATGTGGAATTTACGTTTGATCGCAATAAAATCATATTTTATTTTACAGCTGAAGGAAGAGTCGATTTCCGGGAGCTGGTCAAGGATCTGGCAAGCATATTCCGGACACGAATCGAGCTGAGACAGATTGGTGTACGTGATGAAGCGAAGATGCTTGGCGGTATCGGACCTTGCGGCCGTGTATTGTGTTGTTCTTCCTGGCTGGGAGACTTTGAGCCGGTATCAATCAAGATGGCTAAAGATCAGAGCCTGTCACTGAATCCGACGAAAATTTCAGGGTTGTGCGGAAGACTCATGTGCTGTCTGAAATTTGAGCATGATAACTATGAAAGTGTGAGAGAAGAACTGCCAGCTGTAGGCAAATTGGTCGTCACCTCGTTGGGTGAAGGAAAAGTTGTCGGAATTAATGCCGGTAGCCGCACAGTCCATGTTCAACTGTTCGACATCAGTAAAGTCAAAGAACTTCCGCTGGATGACGTCGTTATCAAGTAAACCATAAAGGTTGCTTCGGGGTGGAAACTTGGAAAAGAAAAATCTGTTTACGCACATTCATGAAATGGAAACCCAACTGGGTCAGTTGCACGGTGATTTAGGAGAGTTAAAAATGATTGTGAAGGAGCTGCTTGAGGATAATCAGCGGCTTACCATCGAGAATGAGCAATTACGCAAATTGCTCAAACGTGAGGCTCCGGCAGATCTGCCAATCTCCTCAGCACTCGCTCCCGTAGCAAGACCAGCAGGTCCGGCTACAGGTGAAGACGTTGTGGGTGAAGGGTATGATAACCTGGCTCGGTTGTATCACGAAGGCTTCCATATCTGCAATGTCTATTATGGACATCTGCGGACGGAAGGCGATTGTCTGTTCTGCCTGTCTTTTTTGAATAAATGAAGTGACCGTAGGGATCCCCTACGGTTTTTTTTCAAGGTTACAAACCTAAACTTAACAAGCATGAGATATAGAGTACCGGAGGATGAGCGTACCATATGAAAGCAAATGAAGTCGTGTTGCATGAGTCAGAGCGGATTGATGATCTACTCTCTCATGATTTAAGAATCATTCAAAGTGATGAAGTGTTCAGTTTTTCGATGGATGCGGTATTGTTAGCCCGATTTGCTTCCGTACCTAAACGCGGTCGTATACTTGATTTGTGTACAGGTAACGGGGTAGTTCCCATTTTGCTTACAACGCGTACACAGGCTAGTCTGGAGGGAATCGAAATTCAACCTCGTTTGGCGGATATGGCTCGTCGCAGCGTTAAATTAAATGCACTGGACGAATCGATTATGATTCGTGAAGGTGATTTGCGAGAATTGGTGAAAGAAACGGGACATGCTGTATACGATGCAATAACGGTAAACCCCCCTTATATGCCCCTGAATGGCAGTGACCTCAAAATGAACACACATCAGGCAATGGCACGTCATGAGATCGGGTGTACCTTGGAAGAAGTGATCCAGGCTTGCAGTCGACTTGTACGTAATGGCGGCAAAATATCGATGGTTCATCGTCCACAGCGACTTGCAGAGATTATCTCGCTCATGCGTGAGTATAAGCTGGAGCCGAAACGAATTCGGATGGTACATCCCCGTGCTCATCTGGAAGCCAACATGGTATTAATTGAAGGCATGAAAGATGGTAAACCGGAAGTAAGGATGCTTCCTCCACTCATTGTCTACAATGAAGAGGGGAAATACTGCGAAGAGATTATGGATATTTACTATGGCCAGCAACATGCTGAGCGTACTACGAAAGGAGGACTATAGATGACTTTGCATATTCAGAAAAGCTATGCGGAGCAGCTTGAAGGATCAGGCAAGCTGTATCTGGTTGGAACACCCATTGGTAATCTGGAGGATATGACCTTCCGAGCCATCAAGACATTGCAGAGTTGTGACATCATTGCAGCAGAAGACACACGACAGACCCGGAAGCTACTCACTCATTTTGAAATTACACCTTCGATGCTGTTTAGTTATCATGAGCATAACAAGGGGGCAAGTGGACCTGAACTGATACGCTATATAATAGAAGGAAAAAATTTGGCACTCGTCAGTGATGCTGGTCTGCCAGCCATTTCAGACCCGGGATCCGACCTTGTACAGCTTGCACTGGAAGCCGGAATAACGGTCATTCCCATCCCTGGACCCAATGCTGCATTGTCTGCTCTGATCGTGTCCGGATTACCGACGGAGCGTTTTACATTCGGCGGTTTTTTGCCGCGGGAGAAAAAGGACATGCGAAAAGTGCTGGAGGCTTTTGACGAATCCAACGGGACTTTGTTATTTTATGAATCACCTCACCGTATTCGGAAAACATTAGTCCACCTCGAAGAAATTCTGGGTGATCGCTCCATTGTCCTGGCTCGTGAACTAACCAAGCGTCATGAGGAATTCGCAAGGGGTACTGTGAAGGAATGCATAGACTGGCTTGAAGAGCATCCACCTCTTGGCGAGTACTGTTTGCTGGTGGAAGGTATTAAGGAAGAGGAGCGTAAGGCTGAGCGCGAAGCATGGTGGCAGCTGATGTCACTTGCGGATCATGTCAGGCATTATGAGGGTGAAGGATATAACCGCAAAGATGCGATGAAAAAAACGGCAACGGATCGTGGTCTGACGAAGCGGGATGTATATAATGCGTTAATCGAGTAGCCAATCTAACCCAATATCTTCTGTTATGGGGAACATAACCTGAAAAGGACCTTATATTCAACATTCATGTAGTTTTTGGGTAATAGAACCCATAACAGGGCAAAAAAATACCTTCCGCGGTGGGGTTCACACCGGGAAGGCTATTAAGGAATATTAAAAAGGTTAGAAATAACAATTTAGATAAGTCCAGTATACCTGGTTTTTCTTATTTTGTCACAGGTGCAGGGATTTCGGAAATACATTCGTTACAAACAATTTTACCTTTGAAGTAAGTAACGTTCTCTGCATTACCACAGAAGATACAAGCAGGCTCATATTTTTTCAACATGATGCGCTCGCCGTCAACATAGATTTCCAGAGCATCTTTTTCACCAATACCGAGCGTACGGCGCAATTCGATTGGAATAACTACCCGTCCCAGTTCGTCCACTTTTCTTACAATACCTGTTGATTTCATCATTATAATCAGTGCTCCTCTCAGCTAACTATCATTGTCATTATTCGACATTATTTTATGTTTTATGATACTCATCATACCAACGATTCCCAAAACAGTCAACCTTAAAATTAGCTTAAAATTAAGGCTGTTTTTCACAAGGTTACTGGTGGTAAGGGATTGGCAGCCTTTTTTCGCATTTAAACAACAATGCCAAGTTTGTCGATTTGGAAAACGACAAAACTACGTTATTCGACAAAGTTCGTCATAAAGTGTCGAATCTTAGGTGAATCGTGGAGCTCAAAGCGTTAATATAAAAGAAATTAAAGGAGTGAATCGACATGGAACAACGACTAACGGAAGAGAAAGTATTCAAAGATCCGGTACATAATTATATCCACGTGCAAGATCCGGTTATATGGCAGTTAATTAACACCCCGGAATTTCAGCGTTTACGCCGGATTCGCCAACTCGGTACTTCTTACCTTACTTTTCACGGAGCAGAACATAGCCGGTTCTCACATTCACTAGGTGTTTATGAAATTACACGCAAGATCATTTCTCAATTTGAAAGAAGTCATTATTCAGATTGGCCGAAGGAAGAAAAGATTGTAGCTCTGTGTGCAGCTCTGCTTCATGATCTCGGGCATGGTCCATTCTCTCACTCCATCGAGGAAGCTTTTGACATGAATCACGAAGATTGGACTTGTCGCATTATTACAGGTGATACCGAAGTAGGGGCGATCTTAAGACGGTATGCTCCTGATTTTCCTGAGAAAGTGGCATCTGTCATTCAAAAAACGTACGAAAAGCCGATTGTGGTGAACTTGGTGACCAGCCCGCTTGATGCAGACCGAATGGACTATTTGCTTAGGGATGCTTATTTTACAGGTGTAAATTACGGCACGATTGACCTTGATCGCATCCTTCGGATGCTGCGTCCCTATCATGGACGAATTGTAGTCAAGGAGTCAGGCATGCATGCTGTGGAGGATTACCTCATGTCTAGGTATCAGATGTATTGGCAGATTTACTTCCATCCGGTAACTCGTAGTTCTGAAATTCTATTGCGGCAAATATTCAAGCGAGCAAAAACACTCATACAGCATGATTTTCAATTTCGCTTCATGATTGATCCACTCCCTCAATTATTTGCAGGAGAATTATCCGTAGATGAATATTTGCAGTTGGATGAAGCATTAATTCAGACGGCATTTACACAGTGGCGAAAGGAGGACGATACTGTTCTGAGTGAGTTATGCGAACGTTTTATGGATCGCAAGTTATATAAGTATGTAGAGCTTGAACAGGTCGACTTGACAATAATAGAAGAGATTCGGGAGGCTTTTGTACAGGCAGGCCTTGATCCCGAATATGATCTTGAAATTGATTTTCCTTCCGATAATCCGTATGATGTTTTTCGTCCGGATGAATCCACGGATAAGCAGATTCTTCTTCTGGATCGACAGGACAATTTACGTGAGTTGTCAGAAGTATCTGACATTGTCCGTTCCATCAGCGGGCTTCACCGGGGGAAACATCATTTGTATTACCCGCAAAACAAGGTGGATGCGATTATTCATGAATTACCGTCACATATACGCCCCTATTTCTTGTAATCGTGTGGGTATAATCCAATGAAGAATTTAGATATCAAAAGACTTTCAAAAAGAGCTATTTTTCATGATACAGTAATCTGCTTTAATGGGGAGTATATGTAGATCGACATAATTTTGTAAATACAAGTAGGCAAAGTTAGCACAATCAGCAATATGTAGATCAGAATATCCTTATATCTTCTATATATTGTAGTTGTGAAGAAACAAACGTAATGATGTAATATACAGATTGCCCAAAATGTTTTATGTATGAGTCATTGAAAAATTTGAATTTCACCAATTAAAATTTCAAAAGAAGATAGTCGTTATTTCGACATGAAGGGAGATACAGACATGATGCTGTTCGACACACATACACATCTGGATGCACCACAATTCGACGAGGACCGCGAGGACATGATTCAGCGTGCTGTGGATGCAGGAGTTGGTCGCATGATCAACATTGGCTTTAACCGGGAGACAATTCCAACCACAATGAAACTCGCTGAAACGTATGACTTTATATATGCAGCTGTAGGTTGGCATCCCGTAGATGCGATCACAATGCAGGAAGGGGATTTGGAGTGGATTGCATCTTTATGCAAGCATGAAAAAGTGGTGGCAATCGGTGAGATTGGATTGGATTATCACTGGGATACTTCACCGAAGGAAATACAGCATCGCGTATTACGACAACAAATTGCCTTGGCGCGTGAAGTGAACATGCCGATTGTCATCCATAATCGGGATGCACATGAGGATATCATAAGAATTTTGCGTGAAGAGAAGGCGAGTGAAGTTGGTGGTGTGATGCATTCGTTCTCTGGCAGCTGGGAAACAGCAAAAAGTTGTCTCGATATGGGTTTCCATCTCTCCTTCGGAGGACCGATTACATTCAAAAACGCAAAGCAACCCAAAGAGGTGCTAGCGAAGGTTCCGATGGACCGATTTTTCATTGAAACCGATGCTCCGTATTTGACACCTCACCCTTATCGCGGGAAACGAAATGAGACAGCGCATGTACGTCTGGTTGCAGAGGCAGCTGCGGAAATTAAAGGCATTTCGGTGGAGGAAATTGCTGCAATAACCACCAAAAATGCCATGGAACGATTTGGAATTCGTTAAAAAAACGAGCAAATGAGGTGAAAAAGGCAGGTAAGCGGAGTTAATTTGCCCTTTGATCCAAATAAATCAAGAATATTACAATATTTTAACCAAATATTCAGAAAAACGTACTTGATCAACGCTTTACAACATGCATCAAAACAGGATATCATCTTTTCAGTGAATTGTTGTGCGGAAAATTGGACAGATGTTCGGGGGATGAACAAAGGGACACTTTCCGATGAAACAACATTACTTTCATGAATCAGTCTCGCTGAGTCTCCGTTAACGGAGAGCGGGGGAACCAATAGGGCTTAAACATCGGTGTATTTGGCCGATGCGCAACGTTCGCTGACCCAAAAGCAGCGAAGGGAACTGCGAAGCCGTATTTGATTTCTTCTTTGGGTCTCGGGGTGAATTCAAGGGCGTCCGCCATGAGCGGGTGACCCAAGATAGGGCGGCTCTCTTTCGCCCGAACCCGACAGCTAACCTCGCAAGCGGAAAAAGAGAGGCAACCTCGTGCATGAATTTCCGATATTCAAAATCATTCGGAAGCCACGAAAGAGTTCCTCTTACACTCTTTCTTTGGCTTTTTTGTTTTTGAATAAAAGAAATGTTGTCATCATACGGTAGGTATTCAGGAGGATGACATCATGTTGCGAAGATTGATTCATGGTGCAGAACCGATCAGTTGGTCCGATCTGTGTTCTGTAGAAAATTTGGTATAGTCACGTCAAAGACATCATGCGTTACTTTAGACGGCGAGGCTATGAAGGAGGACGGAGAAGTGGGCACATTCCAACCAGAAGAGACCCATGAGTCACGATCATCCAGTAAGTCTTTCGCGTTGCGGTGGAAGCATGAGAACATGCGTCAAATGGCATTGATCGCGATTTTCTCAATTGCGCTTACAATCATGATCTTGTTAGTCGTTTACGGTCAGGCCGGGAAACAAATTTCACTGGTTATTGATGGCAAAGCTCAGGTGGTAGAGACTCGTACAGGAATGCTTCAGGAAATGCTGGAGGAGCAGTCGATCACAGTCAGCCCTCACGACAAGGTATCCATGTCCATGAACGGGGCGATTACAGATGGAGACCGAATCGTTATTGAGCGGGCCGTTCCAGTTAACATTACGGCAGACGGAGACACCAAGACTCTGTATACAACGGATTCATCCGTAGAAGATGCAATTCAAAAATCAGGTATTCAAGTTGAAAGTAATGATAAGGTGTATCCGGCGCTTGGAACTGCGATCAAAGCAGATATGAAGATCCGTGTAGTGCGCGTAACAAAGCGTACAGTGGATGTAGAACAACCAATCGCTTACAAAGTAATTAAAACGGCTGACCCTAGCTTGTACAAAGGGGATAACCGTGTCGTTGTGAACGGCAAAGAAGGCACACTTGTACAGCACATCGAAAAGGTATTTCAGGATGGAGAATTGGTCTCCAAAAAAATGGTCGGCAAATCTGTCGCGAATAATCGTGTAGATAAAGTGATTGCTGTCGGCACCAAAGCAAAACCTGTTGTGAAAAAACCAGAGATTCAGACCGTATCAGCTCAAACTTCAACAACGAAGAAGGCTACAACAACGAACTCGAAGAAAACATCTGCCTCGGGCAGCAAAGTGATTACCGTATCCGGGACTTCTTTTAAATATTCCAAAGTACTTAAGAATGTATCCATGACTGCCTACTCTTCCGAAGAGCCTGGCATTGGAACCAAAACAGCTTCCGGTACTCGTGTAACGGAAGGGCGCACCATCGCGGTTGATCCCAAAGTCATTCCAATTGGCTGGTGGGTATATATCGAAGGTCTGGGATTCCGTCGTGCGGAAGATACAGGCGGTGCCATTAAAGGCAACAAAATTGACGTATATTATGACAGTGTGAAGCATGCCCTGAATTTTGGACGCAAGAAAGGCAAGACGGTCTACGTGATCGGTCCGGTGAAGCCGGAAGCGAACTAAAATCGTTTTACTTTGAAATGGGAATGCTATAAAATAGTTGCATGAATGATTCATGCGGAATATGCGGCGGAGGGGTCTGAATTCAGTCTCCCCCGCCGTTTGGCAGAGAAGAGGATATTCCTCTTCTTTTTGCGTTAGAAAGGAAGAAATGGAACATGATAAAAGAAGTCATTGTGGTGGAAGGCCGTGATGATACGGTAGCCATCCGTCGGGCTGTGGAAGCCGATACCATAGAAACAGGTGGATCAGCCATCAACCAACGCATTCTGAAGCGGATTGCGCTTGCTCAGGAGAGACGGGGAGTCATTGTACTGACAGATCCGGATCATGCCGGCGAACGCATTCGTAAAATCATTGCGAATAAGGTGCCTGGTTGCAAACATGCTTTCATTCCGGAAGCCGATGCCACACGCAAAGGGGATATTGGGGTGGAGAATGCCTCACCGGAGGCGATCCGTCATGCTCTGGCACGCGTACATACTTCATACGAAGGCGCTCCTAGCCTGATCGATTGGGAGGACCTGATCGCGGCAGGACTTATTGTGCATCCGCAGGCTGCGGCACGTCGCATGGAGATGGGCAATCTGCTGGGTATCGGATATTGTAACGGTAAGCAGTTCCACAAACGTCTCGGTGTATTTCAGATTACACGGGAAGAGTTCTCTACAGCATTAGCGCAAATTGAACGTGAAGGATTGTGAGCATATGAAGGATATGGAAGAGACGATAGAAATTGCAACGCCCAAGCGAACCAAAGAAATTATTCAAAGACACGGATTCTCATTTAAGAAAAGTCTAGGTCAGAACTTTTTGATCGATCAAAATATACTGAACAAAATTGTTAATGCAGCCGATTTGGACGAGTCCAAGGGCGCTTTAGAGATCGGACCGGGTATTGGAGCCCTTACGGAACGATTGGCCCGGGTAGCGGGTCCTGTCACAGCCGTAGAGATTGATCAGCGCTTGATTCCCATTCTGGGAGAAGTGATGCAGCCTTATCCGAATGTACGTGTGCATCATGGTGATGTGCTGAAGCTTGATCTGGCTGAACTGTTCCAAAGCGATTTTGCATCGGTGGACAAAGTCAGTGTTGTGGCTAACCTGCCTTATTATGTAACGACTCCAATTATGATGAAACTGTTGGAAGAGAAGCTGCCAGTGGACAGCATTGTTGTCATGATCCAAAAAGAAGTGGCTGAACGCATGGCTGCTGCACCGGGATCGAAAGACTACGGCAGTCTGAGCATCGCAGTTCAGTACTACAGTATTCCTGAGCTTGTGTGTATTGTGCCACCGACGGTCTTCATTCCCCAACCTAATGTGGAATCAGCTGTCATTAAGCTGAAGGTGCGTGAGCAACCACCAGTTGAGATTCCCGATGAAGCACACTACTTCGAAGTGGTACAGGCTTCTTTTGCCCAGCGGAGAAAAACAATCTCGAACAACCTGAAGGCTCGTTTCTTCACAAAGGAGAACCGGGAACAGGCAGACATTCTGCTAGAGCAGGCAGGTATCCAACCATCCCGACGCGGAGAGACGTTAAGTCTGCAGGAGTATGCTACACTCAGCACCGTAATGTGGGAAGCAGGGGTACGCGCAGCATTATAAAATTCGAATGAACCAAACCGGGTCTCTGCCCATACGATGGGGTAGAGGTGATTACGTTGATGAATATCGGAGACTTGGTCGTTCGGAAGTCATACGGCGGCGATGTGACTTTTCGGGTGGAAGGCCTTCAGTTGGATGCTGCGGTCATTAAAGGGACTGAGTTCCGGCTGCTTGCCGATTCCCCAGTGGACGATTTGATACAGGTTCCTTACGAACCGCAAAGCGCCAAGACCAGACAGGCGCATATTAAAGCACATCAGACCCTTTCCCGCCTGCAACAGATTCGTATGGAACAGGCTGAGCGGAATCGTGAAGGTCTGGTACAGGACTGGTCTGCTCAACAGGAGCCGGCTTATTTTGAAATGCCGGGAAAGGTGCTTCATCTGGATGGTGATCCGAACTATTTGAAAAAAAGTATGGATCTCTATGAGCAACTTCGTGTTCCCGCAGAGGGACAATACGTTCATGAATCGGCAATGGCAGATACCTTATACCGTTTATTACCCAAAGTACGTCCAGATATCGTGGTCATTACGGGTCATGACGGGGTGTTAAAGACACGTCAGCCCTATGACTTATATAGTCTTGGTAGTTATAAGAACTCGCAAAATTTTGTGGCGGCCATTCAGGTGGCCAGACAATATGAACGCCATCTGGATGCACTCACTATTGTGGCAGGGGCCTGTCAGTCCCATTTTGAGGCACTGCTGCGCGCTGGAGCGAACTTTGCCAGTTCTCCAGGCAGAATCCTCATTCATGCACTTGACCCGGTCTACGTGGCAGCCAAGGCTTCCTTCACATCGGTACGGGAAACGGTCAACATGAATGATGTGCTGCACAATACGATCAGTGGTAGCCAAGGTGTGGGTGGTGTAGAGACACGGGGGAGCTACCGGGTAGGCCTGCCGGGGCTGAATGATTTATCTACGCTAAAAGTGAACCCGTCGGCAGTCTGATGTAGGCCATTTAAAGTCCCAATTTGGGGCTTTTTTTGTTTGCAAAAAAATTCATTGACAACAACTTTTTGATGCTGATATAATAATTAGTTTTGATTTGACAATGACTGTAAAATCCGGTATAATGGACAAGAAAAGAGGTGGTCGTCGACAATGGCTAAAAACACGCTGTTGGATATCAAACGCAATCTCGATGCACATATTGGTCAGAAGATTATGCTGCGGGCTAATGGTGGCCGCCGTAAGACCATTGAGCGTACGGGTGTATTGGAAGAAACGTACCCTTCTGTTTTTATTGTTAAGCTTGATGAAGAGCAAGAAACCTTCAAGCGAGTATCTTATAGTTATGCGGATATACTTACGGAATCGGTGGAAGTCATGGTTTTTGACCCGGGCAGCCAGACGCATAGCTCCTATATGGAGACGTAAGTATCGTTGTACAGGCGATTCGCCCCTTGGGTGGATCGCTTTTTTATGTCTACAAAATCACCCATTTATCTTCTAAGGTAACCCATACATACGCAGGAATGAGTGAGGGGTGGTCGCGGCATACTATATGGACAGGTGAAGAGCAGTTTCTTAAGCAATGAAGGAAACTTCAATTGGCCTGATGCAAGATGTCCAAAACGTGAACGAACTCATTACATTATGATGGATACTTTGGAGGAGGATGGTTCATGAGTCGCAGAAGAAGAAGTGTCATGTCCGAGGATCTGAAGAATGAGCTCGCGAAAGACCTGGGCTTCTATGATACGGTCCAACAGGAAGGTTGGGGTGGAATCAAAGCCAAGGATGCAGGAAACATGGTGAAAAGAGCCATTCAACTTGCTGAGCAGGCTGCCCGCAAATCTTAATCCGGTTCAAGCAGATTGAAAAGTGGGGAAATCCGTCAGGGACAACCCCGCTTTTTCCCCTTAGATGCGGAATAGAAATGACTTGACAGCCCCATTTTGATATAATATGTTAAGTTGTCTTAGGGAAAAGGTGAGGACGGGTGAACGCCTTGAAAATTTACGAAAAAGCGCCTGCTAAAATTAATTTGATGCTGGACGTTTTACATAAAAGAAGCGATGGATTCCATGAAGTTGAAATGATCATGACCATGGTCGATCTTGCTGATCGGCTGGAAATGTCGGAGCTGCCGCGAGATACCATTTTCATCTCCAGTCAGGCGGGTTATATCCCGCTGGACGAGAAGAATCTGGCTTTCCAGGCAGCCAGACTGATTAAGGAGCGCTATAACGTACGTACGGGCGTCCATATTCATCTGGATAAAAAGATTCCAGTTGCAGCCGGCCTTGCCGGAGGCAGCAGTGATGCAGCAGCAGCTCTGCGTGGATTGAACCGTCTGTGGAGATTGAATATACCGGATCACGAACTGCAGGAGCTTGGAGCTGAACTCGGTTCGGATGTTCCATTCTGTATCACAGGAGGGACTGCACTCGCTACAGGTCGTGGTGAGAAATTGACTCCTATTCCTAATCCGCCGCAATGTTGGGTAATTCTGGCCAAGCCTCCAATCAATGTGTCTACGGCCGATGTATACGGACGGTTCCGCAGTGACAAGATTGTTCGTCATCCGAGTGCGGCTAAAATGGAACAGGCGATTCGCAACCAATCCTTTACGGAAGTCTGTGACCAGATGGGCAATGTGCTTGAAGATGTAACGTTGAAGCTGTATCCGGAAGTTCAGCATCTGAAGGATGCCATGATTCGGTTGGGCGCAGACGGTGTGTTGATGTCCGGTAGTGGTCCAACGGTATTTGGACTGGTCTCCAAAGAATCCAAGGTTGCCCGGATATACAATGGCCTGCGTGGTTTCTGTAAAGAAGTGTACGCTGTACGTATGTTGACATGAAATTCGCTTTTATAATGTACAAACACGTATAAAGGTGGTATATTTTTAAATAATTATTCGGATTTAGATGTTTCCGTGATCGTGAGGATGGATCTCTGTGAAGAAGTTAAAACGAAGCGCAAGGCTGGTTGAAATGACGCAATATTTATTGTCCAGACCGCATACGGTTATTCCGCTCACCACATTTGCCGAACGTTATGGTGCCGCAAAGTCTTCAATTAGTGAAGATTTGGCGATTATCAAGGAAGTGTTCGAAGAAGGTGGCTCAGGAGAACTGCATACACTGGCTGGAGCAGCCGGGGGAGTAAGGTGGATTCCGAAGGTATCCCGAGAACTGGCACTTGCATTTGCGGAACGGCTCTCGACCCAGCTCGCGCAACCTGATCGGATCTTGCCTGGAGAATACCTGTACATGTCCGACTTGCTTGGTCAGCCCGCATTGATGAATGAAGCCGGCAAGATCTTTGCAACGGCCTTTGGCAATATGAATATTGATGTGGTAATGACGGTAGAAACCAAAGGAATTCCACTGGCTTATGCGACCGGAGCCCAGCTCAACCTGCCTGTCGTGCTCGTACGCAGGGACCATCAGGCTACAGAAGGATCGGCCGTAAGTATCAATTATGTATCCGGGTCCCATAAAAGTCTGCATACCATGTCCCTGTCTCGTAGGGCGATGCGTGAGCATTCCAGAGTACTTATTGTGGATGACTTCATGAAGGCCGGGGGTACGGTGCAAGGAATGATCGATCTTTTGGCCGAGTTTAATGCTACAGTTGCCGGGGTAGGGGTACTGGTGGAATCTGGTTCTGTAGATTCAGAAGAACGGCTGTTAACCGATTACGTATCTCTCGCGAAGCTGACAGCGGTTGATGCCAAGAGCAGACAGATTTCCGTCAAGCCTGGCAACTATTTTGACCTGTAGAAAGATGACGAATGTTATGTCGTTAAAGGGTCTTTTCCATCGACCTGGCACTAACGTTGTCGAATTGTGTATTAAATAAAAAAATTCCTGAAATTAGGAAATTTTTATGGTTATAAAAAGAAGGAGTTCGTATATGCCGTGTGGAATTATACACCAAGTTCTGATGGAAAAAGGTGGTGAACACACACATGCAAATTACGGATGTCAGACTCCGCCGTGTTAACTCGGAGGGGAGAATGAAGGCTATCGCATCCATTACCATCGATAACGAATTCGTCGTTCATGACATTCGTGTCATTGATGGTAACAACGGAATGTTTGTTGCTATGCCGAGCAAGCGCACTCCTGATGGAGAGTTCCGTGATATCGCCCACCCGATCTCTTCCGGTACGCGTGAGAAGATTCAGGCAGCAGTTCTGACTGAATACGATCGTGCTGCAACTGAGGAAGAAGTCATTGAAGAAGGTGCCTGAGAACATTATTGGGGTTCGAAGGAAAAGAGAGCCATGTCTTATGGCTCTCTTTTCTTTTTGATCGGAATAAGATATATTCAGTATTGAGTTTATTAGCAGAGAACAAAAAGCGCATCGTGCGCTTGGTGGCAGGGCGGCATCTTAGGAATCATTGGGATTCGGTTAAGCTCGCAGGTACACGGCGTATACATATAGGTCACATTTCGTTGGTGTCCGCGTTGTTACGTGTGATTACAGAGACAGCAGGCGATGAACAAGACCGGCGTGAAGCCGGCTGAACGATACTCATTGGATATAGATAAGCAATGCATTTCAATGGGTTTTTCAGAACAGGAGGTCGTTAACTTTGAAACGAATGGCAATCGTTCTTGCCGCAGGGCAAGGCAAACGAATGAAGTCAAAATTGTACAAAGTACTGCATCCCGTATGCGGTAAACCTATGGTTGGACATGTGCTGGATGCAGCACTCAGCGCAGGCGTTGAACGCAGTGTGGTAGTTGTCGGCCATGGTGCCGAAGCGGTGCAGTCATTTTTAGGTTCCAAGGCGGAGTATGCACTCCAGGCGGAACAACTGGGCACAGGACATGCAGTACAGCAAGTTAAATCCTTGCTTGGTGGCGAAGCAGGATCCACAATTGTGGTCTGTGGGGATACACCGCTCGTGACTCGTGAGACATTGGAAGGTCTGATGAATCACAATGAGAGTCGCGGGGCGGCAGCTACAGTACTTACGGCTCAGTTGGACAATCCCAAAGGCTACGGCCGAGTAATACGTGGAGAAGATGGTTCCGTACAGCGGATCGTAGAACAAAAGGATTGCAACGAACAGGAAGATGCTGTGAATGAGATTAACACAGGCACATACTGCTTCGATAATACAAAATTGTTCGCTGCGCTGGATAAAGTAACGAACCAGAATGCTCAGGGAGAATATTATCTCACAGACGTAATCGGCATTTTGCGTAATGATGGAGATGTGGTTGAGGCTTACATGTCGGATGACATCGCGGAATCCATCGGGGTTAACGATCGATTGGCACTTTCGCAAGCAGAAGCCTTCATGCGTGAACGTCTCGCTGTACGTCATATGTTGAACGGTGTTACAATCATTGATCCGTCATCGACATATATCGGAGCGGATGTTACGATTGGAGCAGATACAGTATTGTATCCGGGGACAATTCTCAAAGGCACAACTTCGATCGGCGAAGCATGTCATATTGGTCCTCAGGCAGATGTGGAAGACAGCGTTATTCAGGACGGAGTTACAATCAAACATTCGGTGTTATCCAATGCCGAAGTGGGTTCTGATGCAACGGTTGGTCCATTTGCTAATTTGCGTCCAGGAACTAAACTGGGTCGCAACGTAAAAATTGGTGACTTTGTTGAAGTGAAAAATGCTACAATTGACGAAGGTTCCAAAGTATCTCATCTCAGCTATATTGGGGATGCCAAAGTAGGGAAAAACGTAAATGTTGGATGCGGGGCAATAACTGTCAATTATGATGGTTATAATAAGGCTGTAACGACGATTGAAGATGATGCTTTCGTAGGTAGCAACGTCAATCTGATTGCACCAATTACGGTAGGAAAAGGCGCTTATGTCGTTGCTGGCTCTACCGTTACCCATTCCGTTCCCGAGAATGATCTGGCCATTGCTCGTCCACGTCAGGAGAATAAACCTGGTTATGCGGAGAAGATTCGCGGACGTGCCAAAGCCAAGAAACAAAATGCCAAACCCCAATAAGGGGTTTTGATAACAAGATTGCCTCCCGAAGATCCGGGAGGTGCCGACATGTCGCAGACGCTTATAGATTCCAATGAACCAGCACGGAGGGTTTTTATTTTATGACTTATTTTGATTCGAAATTAAAAATATTTACTTGCAATTCTAACCCCAAGCTTGCCCATCAAATTGCTGATTATATCGGGATCCCTATGGGGGAATCCCACACGACCAGCTTTAGTGATGGCGAGATTCAAGTGAAACTCTCCGAGAGTGTTCGGGGCTGTCACGTTTACATCGTGCAGTCCACTTGCTTGCCGGTTAATGATAACCTGATGGAAATGCTCGTGATGATTGATGCACTCAAACGGGCATCTGCCAAGACGATTAACGTTGTTATACCTTACTACGGCTATGCAAGACAGGATCGCAAGGCACGTTCGCGTGACCCAATTACAGCGAAACTGGTTGCTAACCTGATTGAAAAAGCGGGTGCAACGCGTGTCATCGCGATGGACTTGCATGCAATGCAGATTCAGGGATTCTTCGACATTCCGGTTGACCATTTGCTCGGCGTGCCGATTCTGGCTCAATATTTCCGGTCGAAACAGATCGAAAATCCGGTTGTTGTGTCGCCTGACCACGGTGGCGTAGTGCGTGCACGTAAACTGGCTGATTTCCTGAATGCACCCCTGGCCATTATCGATAAACGTCGTCCTGAGCCAAATGTGAGCGAAGTGATGAACATTATTGGTAATATCGAGGGCAAAACAGCCATTTTGATCGATGACATTATTGACACGGCGGGAACGATTGTACTGGGAGCGAATGCTCTGATGGAAGGCGGCGTAAAAGAAGTATACGCGTGCTGTACTCACCCGGTATTGTCCGGACCTGCGATGGAACGTTTGGAGAATGCACCATTGAAGGAAGTCATCGTAACGGATACCATTCCAATTACGCATGCTAATCCGACAAGCAAACTCAAAGTGTTGTCTGTAGCGCCTTTGCTCGGAGAAGCCATTATCCGGGTTCATGAGGAATTGTCAATCAGCAAGCTGTTTGAAATTGAATAAGGACGTCTGCATAAAGTAGTAGAGGGGTTACGTTTTCCGGTTCAATGGAAAATGTAACCCCTGTCGGCGTGCCGTTTTATTAAAAGTGAAAAATAGACCCTGATCAATCCATATAAGTTGAACTACTCATTTACACCGCAAGATGTTTCTGCACACGCAATGGTCCAGTGTAAAATGGTTCGTTCATCTTAATATGGTTAATACCCGGGGCGGGAGATAAATCGGAAACGCCGCCGATGAAAAAGTGTATCGGCAATTTCGACAAATTGATTATCAAAACGGGTGATGAGTCCAATCTCAATATGGGTGTCGCGGTCGTATACCTGTACAGGTACGTGATATTCGAGATGATAGATAAAATCGCTATGTTGAGTCAGTTGTCCGTTGTCTTCGCGCAAAACCCGCTCACCTTCCTGGGTTGATAAAATATTAACTGTGAATACTACAGTAAATCGTAACTTTACTTTCCTGATATTATATGAAATATAACATTCGAAGTCTATGCCTCACCTCAGGCTAATCCGAAGGAGGGAACAAGATGAAGTGGATTGTCGGACTTGGAAATCCAGGCTCGAACTATGCCAAAACCCGTCATAATATCGGTTTTATGGCACTCGACCGGTTGGCTGATCGTCATAGTATCTCCATTACACAGAGTAAATGTAAGGCGCTGATTGGAGAAGGCCATATTGGCGGTGTGAAAACCGTGCTGATTAAACCAATGACTTATATGAACCTATCTGGTGAATCAGTTCGGGCGTATATGGATTTTTATAAAGTTAGTCTTGAAGATCTGATTGTTGTATACGACGACATGGATACTGAGATTGGCAAAGTCAGATTGCGTTATCAAGGCAGTGCTGGCGGGCATAATGGGATCAAGTCCATCATTCAGCATACCGGTACACAGCAGTTTAACCGGGTACGCATGGGAATATCCCGTCCTGAACCAGGACATGCCATTGTCGATTATGTACTGTCGACATTCATGAAGAAAGAAAAGGAAGCCCTTGATCAGACCATCGAGCAAACATGTGATGCCTTGGAGCATAGCTTGACTCATACATTTGAACAAACAATGGCGAAGTTTAACGGATAATGTTGTAAAACAACCTGGTAAAATGATCAAAAAGACGGGTTCGATTCAGCCATACTGGACATACTGGACGTATAAACCATGTTCAGGAGGCATAAACATGTCAGTGAATTACGTATGTAGGCATTGCCGTACCTTTATCGGACGAATCGATTCTGCCCGGATAACGGAAGCAGAGCTCGGCTTTCATTTCTTGACCCCCGACGAGCGGAGGGATATAATAGCGTATAATTCCGGTGGTGACATTACCGTTCGGATTACATGTGATTACTGTAAGGAAGCCCTGGAGCACAATCCAGAGCTTAGCCTGCTCGCGAGTCCGCTTCAGTAGACATCGCCCGTACAGGATCGAATGACAGTTGAGGGCGGTTGCGTAATAACGCTCCACCTTTTATAGCCTTGGCAGCCTGCTGAGGCTTCTTTTCAGTTGGCATGAAATACACTGCTATCTCCACACCAGGTCCCGCCACATCAACAGATGTGGCAATGTTGCGAGTAATCCTTTATGATGAAACAGGACAAAAAGGAATTTGTATCCATTTTATTAGTGATATTACGCGTATGCGTGAGATAATCAAGTAAGTTATAAGAGAGGTGCCCCTTTTGTTACAAGCACTTATACAGGCTTTTTCCAAAGATCCGGACTTCGGGTCCATTACAGCCGGAATCAAGTCCGGCATGAAGGAACAATTGGTTTCGGGTCTATCCGGCTCGGCGCGTCAGATTATGCTGGCAGCTCTGCATCAGGAAATGAACCGACCATTGCTCGTAGTAACGCACAATATGTTTTCAGCTCAAAAAATTGCAGAAGATTTACAGGAAGCGCTTTCACCAGCTCAGGTGTTGATCTATCCTGCCAACGAACTTGTCGCTGCTGAAGCTGCTGTTTCCAGCCCGGAAACATTGGGTCAGCGTATTGATGTGTTGGTCCGCTGCGCCCAGGGATTCAGGGGCGTTGTTGTTATTCCATTTTCAGGGGTAAGACGTTATGTTCCGCTTCCGGAAGTGATGGCCAATGCTCGAATTTTAATTAAACAGGGCAACACACTTCAACTGGACTCTTTCCTGCTGGAGATGGTAAAGCTCGGATATGAGCGTGTGGAGCGCGTGGAATCTCGTGGTGAGATGAGTGTACGCGGAGGTATTATCGATTTCTATCCGGTTACTTCATCGATCGCATATCGAGTGGAGTTATTTGATGACGAAATCGATTCCATTCGGACATTTGACCCAGCCGATCAGCGTTCGATTGAACGAATTGAAGAGATTACGGTTTTGCCATGCAAGGAGTTAATTGCAGATCGTGAACGGATGGAAAAGGCTGCCGATGCGGCTGCTCTTTTGCTGGAGCAACAGCTGGAGAAAATGACGGACCGGCAGGCGAAGCTGCGCCTTCGTGAAGAAATTCACCGGGAGATCGAGCTTTTGCGGGAGCACGTGTATTTCTCCGAAATGTATAAATATATTTCTCCGCTCTATCCGGAGAACAAAACGATTTACGACTATATGCCAGAAGATACCCTGCTGGTCCTTGATGAGCCTGCCAGACTATCAGAGACATCAAAACAGCTGGACCGTGATGAATCGGAGTGGAACCTGCATTTGATGCAAAACGGAAAAACACTTCCGGATCTTCCATTATCCGCAGACGGTGATGAACTCTTGTATGAGCGTCCATTCCAGACGCTGTTTATGTCGATCTTTTTGCGCCAAGTTCCACACACCCAACCACAGAACATTCTGAACTTCATCAGTCGTGGCATGCAGGATTTCCATGGACAGATGAACGTACTGAAGGCAGAGATGGAGCGCTGGCATAAGGCCGGAGTTCAAGTGCTCATGCTGGCGAACGGTGAGGAACGACTCGACCGAATGCGCCGGGTATTGATGGACTATGATATTCCAGAGCCAGAGATGATGATCGGTAACTTGCAAACGGGATTTGAAATGCCGTCCATTCATTTGGCTGTCGTGACCGAGGGCGAGATGTTCTCGCAAAAACAGCGTAAAGTACGCAAACCGATTCGGAATGTAGATAACGCGGAACGAATCAAATCCTACAGCGAGCTAAAAGTGGGCGATTATGTCGTTCACCAGAACCACGGGATTGGTAAGTACCTTGGGATCGGCACCCTCGAGGTTGGCGGTATTCATAAGGACTACATGCATATTCTCTATGCCGGTGGAGACAAACTGTCTGTACCTATTGAGCAGATCGATCTGATTCAGAAATATGTGGGTTCCGAAGAAAAAGAACCGAAAATATACAAGCTGGGCGGCAATGAGTGGACACGGGTTAAAAATAAAGTCCGCACATCCGTACAGGATATTGCTGATGATCTGATCAAGCTGTATGCAGAGCGTCAGACCTCCAAAGGATTTGGATTCGACAAGGATTCTGCAGAACAGCAGGAGTTTGAGGACATGTTCCCTTACGATGAGACACGTGATCAGGTGCGTGCGATCGAAGAAATCAAGAAGGACATGGAACAAAACCGTCCAATGGACCGTTTATTGTGTGGGGATGTGGGTTACGGAAAAACCGAGGTGGCTATTCGGGCTGCATTCAAAGCAGCTATTGAAGGCAAACAGGTGGCTGTACTCGTTCCGACAACGATTCTGGCACAGCAGCATTTTGAGACGTTCCGTGAGCGGTTCTCCGGTTATCCGTTCAACATTCATGTGCTTAGCCGGTTCCGCTCCCGTAAAGAGCAGAATGAAACTGCCAAAGGCATCAAAGCAGGCACAGTAGATATTGTCATCGGAACGCATCGATTGTTGTCGCAGGATCTGGTGTTCAAGGACCTGGGACTGCTCATTGTTGATGAAGAACAGCGCTTCGGAGTAACCCATAAGGAGAAACTGAAGAAGCTGAAAACCAATGTGGACGTGCTGACGCTAACGGCAACCCCGATTCCGCGTACGCTTCATATGTCCATGCTGGGTGTGCGTGATCTGTCCGTTATTGAGACTCCGCCAGAGAATCGTTTCCCGGTACAGACCTATGTGGTTGAACACAGCCAGGCGCTTGTTCGTGAAGCCATTGAACGTGAGCTTGCTCGTGGCGGGCAAGTGTATTACCTCTACAACCGTGTTCAGGGAATTCAGGAGATGGCTGCCGAAATTTCTGAACTTGTGCCTGAAGCCAAGGTTGGTGTGGGACATGGTCAGATGTCGGAAACAGAGCTGGAGAAAACGATTCTGGACTTCCTGGATGGCGAATATGACGTGCTTGTGAGCACAAGCATCATCGAGACCGGGGTAGATATTCCGAACGTAAATACACTAATCGTACATGATGCGGATAAAATGGGGCTCTCCCAGCTGTATCAGCTGCGCGGACGTGTGGGTCGTTCCAACCGTATTGCGTATGCCTATTTTACGTACCAACGGGATAAAGTGCTTACAGAAGTTGCTGAGAAGCGTCTGCAATCCATCAAAGAATTTACCGAACTGGGTTCAGGATTCAAAATTGCCATGCGTGACTTGTCGATCCGTGGTGCAGGAAATCTGCTAGGCGCAGAGCAACATGGATTCATCGCTTCCGTCGGGTTCGATCTGTATTCTCAGATGCTTGCAGAGGAGATCAACAAACGCAAAGTTACGATGCTTGGCGAAGAGCCGGTACCTTCCGACCAGTGGAACACAACGCTGGATCTCAGTATCGATGCCTACTTGCCGTCCGATTATATTTATGACAGTATTCAGAAGATTGAGATCTACAAAAAAGTGGCGGTCATTGCATCCTTTGACGATGCGATGGAGTTGGAAGACGAATTGGTTGACCGGTTCGGTGATCTTCCGGAAGCCGTCATTAACTTGCTGGCTGTTGCGCGGATGAAAGTATACGGCAAAATTTACGGTATTGAGTCCATTTCCCAACGTGGTGAGGACATTACCGTGAAGTTTTATGAAGGGCGTGAACATGCCTTTGAACTCTCGAAAATCGCGCACATTGGAAATCAGTTCGAAAGACGTGTACAATTTGAACAAGGACCCCATATGCTGATTCACGCTAAAGGCAAGGGGCTTGGGGATAAGCAACTGATGGAGCTGGTAGAGAAAATTCTGGAATCCATGAAGACGGCTTTTAAATCAAAGGGGGAACTAAAAGATGTTACCAAAGTATAAAAAAGTAGGAAAAGTACTGTCAGTGAGTATGGTTGCAGTACTTTCCTTATCACTGCTTGCTGCATGTGGCAAGAAGGAAGAAGCAAAAACACCTGAATCGACGGATACGAGTGCTGTAGTCGCAACGTATGAAGGTGGTACCATTACAGCCAATGAATTCGACATGGAGCAACGTGTCATGAAATTCCTCTATCCGGAGTATGCACAAATGATGGATATGGACGATTTCAAAGAGTATTTGGTGAAACAGGAAGTTGCTTATGAATATCTGAGTGGCAAAGCAAGTGAGGAAGCCAAAACAGCAGGTTCCAAAGCGGCAACCGAGCAATTCGATAAAATGAAAGCTTCTGTTCAGGCAGATCAATGGACAGAAATGCTCAAAGCTCAGAATTTGACAGACGATAACATTAAAGACTATATGACTCGAATCATGACAGTGATTAAAGACAAAGAAACAGGCGTTACGGACGATGCAATCAAGGCTGAGTTTGAGAAAAACAAAGATCAGTTCACAACAGCTTCCGTTCGCCACGTGTTGATTGGATTTACAGATTCCAAAACACAAAAAGAGCGTAAAAAAGAAGATGCACTGAAAATTGCAAAAGAAGTAAAAGCCAAGTTGGATGGTGGAGCGGACTTTGCTGGAGTGGTGAAGGAGTACTCTGACGATACTAAGTCGGTACCTGATGGTGGACTGTATGAAAATACACCGGTATCCACTTGGGTAGAGGCATTCAAGGAAGCTGCCAAAACATTGCCACTGAACAAAATCAGTGATCCGGTGGAGACAGAGTATGGTTACCACATCATGAAAGTGGAAGCTCGTACTGAAGCGGACTTCACCAAATTGACAGCTGAGCAAAAAGAAAGTCTGAAGAGCCAATTGGCAGCTGCTGAGATCGATACGTTCATGCAAAATGAATTGGACAAAATCGTAAAAGAAGTCAAACTGCCAAAAACAGAAAAAGCTGAAGAAGGCACAACTGAGGGTACGACTGAGGGTACAACGGGTACAGGAACTGAAGGAGAGAAAACAACCGAACCAAAAACGGATGACTCCACAGGCACAGATACCAAGACTGACCAAGGTACGACTGGAACAGATAAAGATGCAAAGACAGATGAAGGTACAAGCAGTAAATAAGCGAATAAACATGGCTGTTAGCACACGTTCAGGGTTAAATTTGCCCGAATGAATGCCTTGTACTACGTAAATATGGACAACCATACAGAGAAGCAAGGGGAGGACTTAGGACCTCCTTCTTGCTTCTTCCTGTCTATATACAAGGCGTATGGGTATATGGTCGCCTTCTTCAAAAGTTACACAACTATATTCTCCAAAGCATGTATAAGGAAATGGGAACAGATGAATACTATGGTCAAGATATCACACTAAACGTTCTGGGACTTTCCTCTACCCATTAAGGAACAGTAGTTGAAAAATCTTCTCGAGAAAGTGGGGCAACATGTGAAATGAAAGCTACTGGTATTGTCCGCCGTATAGATGACCTTGGTCGTGTGGTCATTCCAAAAGAAATTCGCCGTACGTTACGTATTCGTGAAGGTGATCCACTGGAAATTTTCGTGGATCGTGATGGAGAAGTTATTCTTAAAAAATATTCGCCAATTGGCGAACTTGGTGATTTTGCCAAAGAATATGCAGAATCCCTGTATGAGAGTACAGGTCATGTAACCATGATCTCCGACCGGGATACCATTATCACGGTGGCAGGGGGCTCCAAGAAAGAGTATCTGGACAAGCAGGTAGGTCAACTGTTAGAGGGCTGTATGGAAAACAGAAAGACCATTTTGGAAACAAACAACGGTTCCTATGAGCTTAGCAAAGATCATGACGAGACGTTATCATCATTTGTTATTGCGCCGATTATTTCAGGTGGTGACCCCATCGGAACAGTTATCCTGTTCAATAAGGATGAATCGGTGAAGATGTCTCAGATGGAAGTGAAGATGTCCGAGACCGCTGCTGGTTTCCTTGGCAAGCAAATGGAACAATAGATAGCAAATCAACTCCTGATGCCCTGATTTGGGCATGCGGGAGTTTTTGCGTTTTAAGGGAAAGGAGTTGATCCAGACGGGTGTCATGGTGCAGAGTTAGTCTGTATGCCTTCAGGCAGGTATAATAACAAGGTATGCTTAAAAGGATTATGCAGGAGGGACTTATGAAACAGCCGTCTACAGGCTCAAGGCTGCTACAGGGTGCATTTGTTCTTGGGCTTGCCGCCATTATCTCCAAAATCATTGGTGCTTTTCAAAAGATTCCGTTGCAGAATCTGGGGGGAGACGGTGTTTTTGGCATTTACAATACGGTATATCCGTTATATATGCTCATTGTTACGCTTGCTGCTGCCGGGCTACCTCTGGCCGTATCCAAATTCGTAGCAGAGCAGAATGCACTTGGAAGACCGGAAGAGAGCAGAAGGATTATCCGGTTATCTTCTGTGTTGCTTGGGGGAATTGGACTTATTATGGCGCTCTTGATGTATGCAGGTGCGCCGCTGATCGCTGACATGATTGGCAATCGCCATGTGGTTCCATCGATTCGTGCAGCTTCATGGGCGTTGTTGTTCGTTCCGGTGATGACCGGACTGCGTGGATATTTTCAGGGGTTACAGCAGATGGTCCCAACAGCAGTATCACAAGTGGTGGAGCAGACGATACGTGTCACCGTCATGATTGTTCTGCTTCTGTGGTTGATGAGACGGGACGCTTCGCTTGAGACGATTGCCGCTGGAGCCATGATGGGCTCCGTTGCCGGCGGATTGGTCGGGCTGTTAACGATGTTAGGGTACATGGTCCGTCATCGGCGGAAAGGCAGGGAAGTGGGGCCCGGATTATTGGATTTGAGAAGGAGCAGTACCGGCAGAGAGGTTGGATCAGATCGTCATGAGCGTCAAGAGCATCAGGAGCATAGGCCGGTTACGCCACAGAAGAAAACGGTGAGTGCCATTAGCCCCGCTCTGGCAGACCGGTCACCGTCCAATGGGGAGTGGATCAAGACGCTGCTCATGTACGCCATTCCCGTCTGTCTCGGATCGCTGGCCGTACCGCTGATGAATCTGGTGGACACCTTCACTGTGCCACGGCTTCTGCGGGGAGAAGGATTGGATGAACTCCAGTCGATGGTTTCCTTCGGCATCTACAACCGCGGATTGCCGTTGGTTCAACTGGTGACGATGTTGGCTACGTCACTGTCTGTGCTGTTTATTCCGGCGATGGCGGAAGCCCGGTTAAAGGGCGGGCCAGAAGCTGTCCGGCAGCAAGCAGGCCTCGCGCTGCGCTGGTTCTGGTTGATCGGCCTGGCGGCATCCGCGGGTCTCGCGGTGCTGGCGGAGCCGATTAACCGCATGCTGTACGGAGATGCCGCAGGCACCGAAGCACTGCGGTACATGGCGCTGACGGCTGCGGGCAGCACCGTCAGCATTATTGCGGCGGCGCTGCTGCAAGGCCTCGGCGCCGTGCGCGCACCCGCGTTCAGCATGCTGGCCGCCGCAGGCGTCAAGGCGCTGCTGAACGTTATGCTTGTGCCGGCGCTGGGCATCAGCGGCGCGGCCCTGGCAGGCGCAGTCGCCTACATGCTGGCGGCTGGCCTGAATGTGACGCTGCTGGCGCGACTTGTCGCCCTGCGCCCTGCCCCTGGCGCCGTCCTGGCGAAGCCGGCGCTGGTGATCGCCGCCATGAGTCTGGCGGCGGTAGGCATGGCCTGGGCCACCGAAGCGGTACTCGGCGGCATGGGTGTCGCGGCCGACCGCAGGCTGGCCGCGATGGGCGTGAGCCTGCTGGGCATTGCCGCAGGCTCGGCCGTGTTCTTGCTGGCGGCGGCCCGGACGGGGCTGCTGACCGCTGCAGAGCTGGCGGCTGTGCCCAAGTTGGGGCCACGCCTAGCCAAGCTGCTGCGCAGACTGCGTGTGCTGCGCTAACTTCATGCTCGCGGTGCTTCTGCATCCGCACAGCCAATATGCAATTATAGGATATCGAATGATTCTGGTATAATACGTGTAATTAGTCCTGTTCAGACACGCTGAATGAGTGAGGCTGGGCAGGATGGTTCGGATGGAGGTTTACGTAATGAGTGCAGCTTTAACCGTAGTAGGTCTTGGATCCGGAGATGCAGACCAACTGACCGTAGGTATTATCAAAAAAATGAAACATGCAGCTACGCTGTATGTACGTACCCTGGATCATCCCGTATTGAATGATCTGAAGCAAGAGGGACTGGAGATGACCTCATTTGATGCCATCTATGAGGCAAAGTCCTCTTTCCCCGAGGTGTATGATGAGATTGCGAACCAATTGATCGAGGCCGCTCGCAAGGGTGAGGCTGGAACGGAGATTGTGTATGCCGTACCGGGTCATCCGATGGTGGCAGAAGCAAGTGTACGCCTGCTCAAAGAACGCTGCCCGCAAATGGGCATTTCACTACGTGTTATGGGCGGAGAGAGCTTCCTGGACGAAGCCTTTATACGGCTTGGATTCGACCCGATTGAAGGCTTTCAACTCCTGGATGCCAGCAGCCTGAACATGGAACTGGTACAACCACAGCTACATACGTTGATCGGACAAGTCTACGATGTGTTCACGGCTTCAGATGTGAAACTCTGCCTGATGGAAGTTTACCCGGATGATTATCCGGTATTTGTGGGTCATGCGTTGGGTGTACAGGGCCAGGAGGTTATTCACAAGATTCCGCTACACGAACTGGATCGGATCGAAGGGTACGGCAATCTGTCACTGATCTATGTACCGAAGAACACGGATGATGCCCTGCGTCGCCGATCCTTCGCACGTTTGCATGAGATCGTCAATATTCTTCGCAGCCCGGGGGGCTGTCCATGGGATCAGGAGCAGACGCATCAGTCCATTCGCAAAAACCTGATTGAAGAGACGTATGAAGTCATTGAGACAATCGATGAGGATGACCCTGACCATATGAAAGAAGAGCTGGGTGATCTGTTGCTACAGATTTTATTGCATTCCCAGATGGAAGAAGAAGTGGGCACATTTAATGTGTATGATGTCATCGAAGGGTTGAATGATAAGCTGATCTTCCGTCATCCACATGTTTTTGGCGAACATCAGGCAGCAGATGCGAATGAAGCTCTTCAGAACTGGGAACAGATGAAAGCAGAGGAGAAGAAGCGCAAAGGCCAGGATCAACAGAAGGTTTCCGTGCTGGATGGCATACCGCGTGACTTGCCTGCGTTGATGAAGGGATACAAGTTACAGAAGAAAGCAGCCAAAGTTGGCTTTGACTGGGATGATGTTGAAGGTGTGTTTGCCAAGATCGAGGAAGAACTGGCAGAGTTGAAAGAAGCGGTGCAACAAGGCCAGTCTGCAGAAGAACGGAAGCTCGAACTGGGTGACTTGTTATTCGCAGCCGCGAACGTTGCAAGATTCATCGATACGGACCCGGAAGAGGCACTTGCTGCGACGAACCGCAAATTCATTGGGCGTTTCCAGTACATTGAGGACCGTCTTCGTGAACAGGGGAAAACACCAGCAGATAGCAATGTAGAAGAGATGGAGCAATTCTGGCAGGATGCGAAGAAGGCAGGGTTATAACGGGTTCAATTTTCTGGAAAATACCGATTAGCCTTATTCCATCATGCTATGCAGTGTGTTATGATATACGAACATGTGTTCATCTGAATTAATTGGGGTTGGTGTTTAGCGACAGATGGTTTCGGGTACTGGTCTTAGACTGTTCCCTGCGGACCATCGACAAAAAGCTAAAAAAAGTCGCGGACCAAGGCAGGATTTCAGATGCCAAGCCAGAATACATGTGTAGTGACCTAACGCGAATCAGCGGCAATCAATGTATTGTCAGGGATCGCAGATACTTTTTTTTCAATTTGGGAGGCTTTTAAAAATGAACAAAACAGATCTGATTAACAACATTTCAACCAAAAGTGGTTTGACTAAAAAAGACGTTGAGTCCGTATTGAACGGCTTTTTGGGAGAAATTACAGATGCACTTGCCAGCGGAGACAAAGTACAATTGATCGGCTTTGGCACTTTTGAGACCCGCAAACGTTCCGGTCGTACCGGACGTAACCCACAAACAGGGAATGAAATCGTGATTCCTGAGTCCACTGTTCCTGCATTCAAAGCAGGCAACAAACTTAAAGAAGCCGTAAAATAATGCGTCTTGATAAATTCCTGAAGGTCTCCCGGCTAATCAAACGCCGCACTGTAGCCAAGGACGTCTCTGAACAGGGACGTGTTCTGGTGAACGGACGTGAAGCGAAGCCCAGCGCCAATGTCAAAGTAGGCGATGAGCTGACGGTTCAATTCGGTCAGAAACTGGTTACCGTGAAGGTGGAACGAATTGCCGAGAGTACCAAAAAGGATGAGGCGAGCAGCCTCTACACCTTGGTGAAGGAAGAGCCGATCGCCAAGGATAACGGCATGAACTGGTAAAACTAATATTGCTTTAGTATAGTAATCACGCTATTAGGTCAGTTTGATTTAATTTCTTGTAAGTACAATAAGAGCATCAATTAACCTACAAGTGGCTTAATTGATGCTCTTATTATTTATAGCGGTTAAAAGTGACCTACATACATAAAATCAATATAAGATAAGAGATAACCCTCTATGTTTTATGTTAAATTCTAAAATATATATTACAAAATAATAGATACTAATTTTAAACTAATCTAGTAATCGTGTCGAAGTGTTCATTTTTTAAATGTCAGTAAATAATCAACAACTTCATCACTAATCGCTTATCTACTACAATAGATGCTAAAAACCAAAAATACTGATTAGCCACAGGGGATATATTTTTTTTTAAAAATATAGTGGATTATCAGATTTATTATAATATTTATACATATTATGGTTGACATAATTAATAATTAAAATTAGAATCATTTTTATGCGCATAAAAGGGATATTTTAGGGGGGCGATAATGAAACGGATATTCTGTATTTTTTTAGCTGTATTTTTTTTGTGTTTATTAATTATATATATTTTATTTATTAGGACAAGTTCTCCTAACACTCCTGTTGATCTTGATAGACTAAAGGATCATCAAACAACTCCTTGGGGGGTTTTACATATTGGTTCAAATAATATGTGGAAAAATGGTGTATATGGTGAAAAAATTAGGGTCGCGGTTATGGATAGTGGTGTTGCACTTAACCATCCTGACCTTCGTGACAACTTAAAAGAGGGAATAAATATAATTGATAGCACTCAACCTCCACTTGATGATTATGGCCATGGTACTCTGGTCATTGGAGTTATTGGTGCAGTTAATAATGATTATGGAGTAATTGGCGTTGCACCTAAAGCTGAAATATATCCTGTTAAAGTTCTTGATCAGAATGGATATGGAGAAGTTGATGATTTAGTGAAGGGCATAGAGTGGTGCATTAACAATGATATTCAAATCATCAATATGAGTTTCTCAATAAAGGAAGATAACCAACTTTTTAAATCAGCGATAAAAAGAGCAGTAGAAAAAGGAATTATAATTGTTGCCTCTGCAACTAATTCCTTGGGTGGAGATATTGGTTTCCCGGCTGCATATGATGGTGTTATTTCTGTTGTTTCAATTGATGAAGATTTAAATATTGATAAAATGTCTGGTCGCGGAAAAGTAGATTTTAGTGCACCTGGCGTTAATGTGGTTTCCACATCTAATGACGGTGGGTATACTATTATTAGTGGAACCTCAATAGCCACACCACATATTTCTGGAGCTATAGCTTTATTGTTAGAAAATAATAAATATGTGAATGTTCATTCCTTATATCAAGCTGTAGTCTATGATCTTAAGAGCATTTCAAAAGATTTAGGTTCAAAAGGGTATGATGAGGTTTATGGTAATGGTTTTGTGCAGTTTTAATAAAGATAAATGTGGAGGTTATACCGAATGAAGCAACTCTTGAAAAAAAGTATTTCTTTAATTATGAGTTTGGCATTAGTCTTTACCATGATTGGTGGTTCTGTGTTTGCAGAGCCTAACATTGAAAATAATAGTAACGATCCTTATAATGTTCAAACAGTACAAAATGATGAGAGCAAAGTTATACTCAAGGCTGAGTATGAAGGTGATGAAGCCTATTTAACTCTTGATAAAAGTACAGAAGATATTACTTTGCAAACAATTGAACATGCAGATAATAGTGTTGTCAGCTTTTTAAGAGGGTTGATAGACTCAAATAGCAAGCAACAGATTGTAAACAATTATAGTATGGAAATAAACAAGTTAGTTCAGATTGAAAATGAGTTTTTGGTAACAGCAACCCTAGTAAATCAAGCTACTAATGAACAAATCATGATAGATGATAGCAGGGCAGAAGCACAACTTCCTCAAGTATTAGGGAAACTAGCTCAAGTTTTAGGTAAAACACTTGCTGAACAGTTGGCGAGAATTGGAGCAGTTACAGCATCTGGTGTAATTGCTGCTGAAATACAAAGCTCTCTTAAAAATAAAGCTCCAGAATACTATGAGGCGTTTATTGAAAGTACTCCTTTTGGAAGAACGGTAACTATAGGCAACCCAATAAGTGTTGCTACAGCTAAAAACAGAGTCGGTAATGGCAATGACGTTTGGGCAAAGAATCAAATTTTAGCATTTAATCTAGCTAAAGAATGGGGAGTACCTGTAGGTCCTCAGGCACATGGTGATAAAGAGCTATATCTTATACACTATTTTGACCATTATCATCCTAAAGGCACTCTTGTTAGAGCAGCTGAAGGGAACCATGGAAAGTCACATATTTTCTTTTCATTCTAATAATTTAAGTAGAGATAATCCCAATACAAATGTATTGGGATTATCTTGTAGTAATAGGAGGGTTAAGTGTTGAAAATTTTAAAACTTGATGAAATATTAAATCAGAACATGGATATTACGAAAAATATAATAAATGATAGTTTTGTTTTTGTTGAACAGTGCGACTACTCAATTGAGGCAGATTATTATTTTAAAAGTTTATTAGTATTAGACACCAATGAAATTAGAAAATACAGTTTTCCCTACAAAACCAGAATAGTTAATTCCTCTGCATCAGGAAGTAATTTTTATTATGGTACAATCGAAAAAAAAATGTTGGGTTCTGAAATCATTGTAAATAAATTAGACCTAAAATCTTTTGAGGATTCAGAAGTAGGAAGGGTTAAGGTCGATATAGCAAGTGAAGATGATCTATTACACATTGCTTTGAATAGTAGGCTAATTGGACTAAATGAAAGACATTGCATATTATTAACTCCGCAACAACGATTTTCATCAGAGGGACCATTCTACTCACATTGCTATTTACTAGATTTTAAGTTCAGACAAGTTTCAGCTATTCAGATTCCAAAAAAAGAATATCTACAGATTGAAGATATTTTCGTGTATAACAATGGTCAGGACATTATTATGAAAACTGGTAGGATTGAATCTTATGAAAAAGAAAGTTTCTGGGAACAGATTAAAGCAAATCAAATGAAATCAACTTATTTTGATAGTTCAGAGACGTTACTGCATATTAAAACGAATTCTCTGATAAATAATGTTGAAAATAACGAAGAACTAAGCTGTTTTATCATTGACGAAGCCGATTATCAAAGCTCTTTAACAATTCTAAGTCTAACAGAAGAAAAATTAATTTACACAAAAAAAGAGTTCTTGAATTCAGAGACGTATTTAGCTTATTTTGACTTAAGATTTGAAGAAGTTTTTAAAAATGAAATTAAAGATCCATTTGATTATATTTTTTATGAAGATGACCAAGTTTTCATTATACAGTATGTCAATGAACAGTTAATTTTATTAAACGGAAATAAAGTTAACTGTATAAAAGAAAACTCAAACATAGTTTCAATTAACAGTAAAAACATAATTGAATTTGAAATTGATAGTGACTATAACAAGTTCATTCTTATTTATGATCGACTTACCAGTGCACTAATCAACAAAATTCGTGTTAACAGATTTCATTATGAATCTCAAAGAAGAATTCTTATATCATATTGAGGTGTGTTTGTTTTTATAAAAATAGAAGTTTACTAATTTTGTAAACTTCTATTTTTAAATTTTTAATAGGAGACAAAAATGTTAAAAGTACTTGCTTTTACAACCATGCTTCTCGATCATATTGGTCACACCTTTTTTCCAAATGAAACTTTTCTAAGTATTATTGGACGTTTAGCATTCCCTTTATTTGCATGGAGTATAGCTTTTGGTTACAAACGAACTAAAAGTGTGAATTCATATATATTAAGAGTGCTTTTATTAGCGTTTGTTTCTGAAATTCCTCATCTTCTTTTGTTTAACACGAATTATTTAAATGTTTGTTTTACTTTATTGAGCGGAATAATCGTAATCAAATTAATAGAGAGTAAACTAAAAGTAGCTAAGTGGCCTTTAATTACTTTAGTTCTTACATTATCAAGATTGCTTGGTTTTGAATATGGTATATACGGTATAATCACAATATTGATTTTTTATTATATAAAGAATAAATATTTAATCGTAATACTGCAAGCGATAGCCACTATAGTTTTCACTGATATTTATCACTATAGCTGGATACAGATCTTCTCATTATTTTCTCTTCCATTAATTTTTTATTTTCAAAATTCTACTTTCAGATTAAAGCGTTTTATAAATTACTCATTCTATCCGCTTCATATGGTTATGTTGCTCTTATTAAAGTACATATTGAGCCTTAGATGAGATTTTAAATCCGCTGGTTCTATTCCAACCTCCACATCCATAAGCTAGGTGTAAGAAGGAGGGGTACATGCCATGGTTGAGCACGGTAAGACCAAACAGCATCATCTGAGCATGCAGAATCGGAAACTGCTGGATCTGACGGGTGTCACCAACGTGGAGAGCTTCGACAGTGAGGAATTTTTGCTGCAGACTGAACTTGGGCATCTGACCATCCGGGGGCACAATTTACATATCAAAAACTTGAGCCTGGAGGAAGGCCTCTTATCCATTGAAGGCACTGTCAGTTCTCTGCAATATCTGGACCCCGGTTCCCAGAACAAGAATAGTAAAGGCCTGTTCGGCAAGATGTTCCGATGAGTCCGGATACTCAATGGATCACATTGATGTGGATGCTTACTTCGGGGGTCGTGATGGGAATGGCCTACGACAGTTACCGGGTACTGTCCGGACAGCTGCGGTTTCCGAGGTGGAGTATTCACACGCTCGATCTGTTGTACTGGGTTGCTTCCGCGCTGTTCGTTTTTCGGATGCTATACGCCGGAAACCACGGACAGTTGCGGTTTTATGTCTTTTTGGGGCTGATTATAGGGGTTTGCTTCTATTTTTGGCTTTTAAGTGTTACAACCCAGCGTTTTGTGGTAATGTTAATTAAACTCGCAAGAACGCTGATTCATTGGTGTGGACATATCCTTAACATCCTGATCGTTATGCCGGTTAAAGGAATTTATAAGTTCATTCGCGTATTATTCGGTTTTGTAATTGCGATACTATTATTCCTGGGCAGGCTGGTACTGCAATGTTTGGTACCTTTCGGCAAGTTGTTCCGCTGGATGTTTAGGCCGCTCCTGAAATATTGGGTAACGCCACGCTTCATGATCCGTGTGGGTACAAGAATTGCAGCGATATGGAAACGCTGGTTTTAAGGAGGTCCGTAATGGGTAAAACACCTGTGGGCAGATCAAAGGCTCCAACTAACCAAGGAAAATCTGCCGGTGCAAAAAGGCGCCTCATGCTTTGGATGACGTTTATGATTGTATTTGTAATATGGGCAGGATATACATTCCTTGTGCAGAATGCACAAATTTCGGACAAGAGTTCTCATCTGGCTACTCAGCAAGCTTCAAAGGAAGATACGTTGAAGAAGCTGGAACAGTTGAAGTACGAAGTCAGCCGGTTGAATGACCCTGAATACATAGGACAGCTGGCGCGGAAAAAAGGATATTATCTTCCTGAGGAAACGCCGATCCAGGTTGAAGAGTCAGGGAACTGATGGAATTCGGTCCATTACCGAGCTAGGTTTGTTATCCGTGTGTCTGAAGCCGTTAAACCGGAAAAAATAGGCTCTCTGATGGGGTAGTGTTCAGTTGACCTTGGTTTACGGCATAAGGTATAATTACATTAGCGCAGCATTGATTTTGGCATTCAAAAAATCGGGTTGTATATTTTTAAGGGAGGATCATTTTATTCTATGGCAATTGAAGTGGGCACCAAGTTAGAGGGCAAGGTGACAGGAATCACGCATTTTGGAGCATTTGTGGATCTGTCAGGAGGTGTCACGGGTCTCGTTCACATCTCGGAAATCGCCGACAATTACGTCAAAGATGTCAACGACCACCTGAAGCTGAATGACCTCGTTACAGTGAAGGTTATCAACGTTGACAAGGATGGCAAGATCGGACTTTCCATTAAGCAAGCTGTTGACAAACCGGTTGAGCAACAAACACAATCCAGACCCCCGAGAGCTCCTAGACCGGAACGCAGTGGAGGAGATCGCGAACGATTCAGCGGCGGAGGCCCAAGTGGTGGCCAAGGTCGTGGTGGCGGCGGCGGTGGATTTAACCGTGGTGACCGCGGAGGCCGTTCTTTCAAGCCCGCAGCAGGCAAACCTTCATTTGAGGATAAAATGTCACGCTTCCTGAAAGATAGTGAAGAGCGGATCTCTTCGCTTAAGAAGAACACAGAAGGCAAACGTGGAGGCCGCGGAGCCAAGCGTGTGTAATCTGTCACAACCTGATCTAAACATATAAGAGAAACCGTTAGCCCCTGGGCTAACGGTTTTTTTGCATTTCTTTTACAGATGACTTTTCACAGATAAGTAGGTGAATAGCTTTTTTTGTAAGGTGAAGCTCCATATCCCCAGTTTTTCTGCACGGCAAAATGGAATCATAAGAACATTTGTCGTCTACCATTTTTTACCGACAGGTTTCCGTGGCATTCCACAGCTATCCTGCTCAAATGATGGCGAGACCACACCAGCTCCGATTCAAAATCAGACATTCCGATTGTCGGAATCAAGGAAGGGAAGGACAGAAACCACAATAAGGCCGGGGGTTTTGCTCCACCGCGCCAGACTCATTTCTTTTGTCGTAAACTTTTTGGACCCTGCCCACCTATTCTGACAAACTACGTCTTCTATTCTATCTATAATCAGAACCATCGAGAACGAAACACGAAAATTCAAATTAATCGAATGGGGTGCCTTGAGGATGATGGAAAAGTGGAATGTCATTCAATTTCCGGGAATGAAAGCAGGTAAAGGTGGTACGGAAGCTCGGGAGGAGTTGTCTGTACGTCTGAAACATTGGCTTGGCTCCCGCAAGGCTGTCCAAATGGTGGCTTCCCGCAAATGGGTACTGCTGCTTACGTTTATGGGATTTCTACTCGGAAAGGCGATGATCCTGAATGAGTTATCTCCTTTTGCCATTGCGTACTTCGCCGTAATTGCTTTCATGCGCAGGGATTACATCATTCCGGTAGGCGCCGCTCTACTCGCAGGTAGTCTCTTTGCACCGTTTCCCGTACCACTCATTGTTGCATCAGAGATCGCCATCTTTTATCTGCTCTTCCGCGGTCTGGAGTCATATGATCGTGCTGAATTATCTTATGCGCCGACGATGGTGTTTACCACTACATTTATGGTCAAATTATTCGCGGTTGTGATCGGGCCATCCTTCAGCTGGTACGCTATGCTGATGCTCACGATGGATTCGGTACTAAGCTTCGTGCTTACCCTTGTTTTCATACAAGCCATACCGATCTTCACCTACCGCAAAAAAAAGTTCAGCCTAAAGAACGAGGAGATCCTCTGCCTGATTATATTGCTCGCATCCGTTATGACGGGAGCTGTGGGGTGGACCATTCAATCCTTATCCGTCGAGCATATGCTCTCCCGTTATCTCATATTAATCTTTGCGCTGGTGGGCGGAGCCCCCCTCGGAGCCTCAGTTGGGGTCATTACCGGCTTGATTCTGAGTCTGGCTGACATGTCAGCGGTGTATCAGATGAGCCTGCTTGCTTTTGCCGGGATGCTGGCAGGGATGCTTCGAGAGGGTAAACGTGCGGGGGTTGCACTGGGCATGCTGCTAGGTTCGTCCATTCTATCCATATATTTGGGTGGGCCAGGTGATGTGATGAATTCATTATGGGAGACATGTGCGGCTATCGTTCTGTTTATGTTGACACCTAAGAGCTTGATGACGGCGATATCGAAATATGTACCAGGTACGCAGGACCATACCAAATCCCAGCATGAGTATGCCAAGCGGATTAGGGATATCACAGCAGAACGGGTCACTCGCTTCTCGCAGGTATTCCGTCAATTGTCACGCAGCTTTGATCAGATGTCCGGTGCGGGCGAGCCAGTACAGAAAGAAGGTGGAATGGATCATTTCATGAATGCGGTTGCCGAGGGCACATGTGCAAGCTGCTTCAAGCGTACGCAATGTTGGGATGCCAAGTTTATTCAGACCTACAAATACATGACCGATGTGATGAGTACCATTGAAGGGAACCCGGAGATTTCAGGTAAGCAGATTCCAGTGGAATGGAACAGGGTGTGTTCGAAGCCGGAAGAGGTACTTGAAGTCATGCGTGCCCAATACGGGCTGCATCAACATAACATGCAGTGGAAACGCCAGATTATTGATAGCCGGCAGTTGGTTGCAGAGCAATTGTCCGGTGTATCTCAGGTCATGGAAGACCTGGCCAAAGAAATTCAGCGGGAAAGTGAGGAGATGGTGCAACAGGAGGAACAGATTCGGGATGCACTGGAGTCACTGGGCCTGTCCATTCACTCTATTGAGATCATCAATCTGGAAGCGGGCAATGTGGAAATTGAGATAGTACATGCATATACACGGGGATTCGATGAGTGCCGGAAAATGATCGCTCCGCTGATCTCGGATGTACTGGACGAACATATCGCCGTCTTGCATGAGACGATGACCGACCCTCGCCAGGGACTGGCGACTGTTACGTTTGGTTCAGCCAAAACGTTCGAGGTAACCACCGGTGTTGCTGCTGCTGCCAAAGGGGGAGATGTGATGTCAGGCGACAGCTTTAGCACAGTTGAGTTAGGAAACGGTACATTCGCGGTTGCGCTCAGTGATGGAATGGGCAATGGGGAACGGGCTCGCATGGAGAGCAGCGCGGCACTGAACATACTGGAGCAGTTGCTACAGTCAGGCATGGACGAGAAACTGGCGATCAAATCCGTGAACTCCGTTCTGATGCTGCGCTCCCCTGAAGAGATGTATGCCACAGTCGATATGGCGCTGATTGATGAATATACGGCAGAGACAACGTTTATGAAAATCGGTTCAACGCCAAGCTTTATCAAACGTGGACAGGAGGTTATTCAAGTTTCAGCCAGCAATTTGCCAATCGGTATTATTAAAGATATTGAAGTGGATTTGGTGACGGTACAGCTACAACCAGGTGATATCCTCATTATGATGACGGATGGCATCTATGATGCACCGGGGTATGCTGTGAACAAAGAGCTATGGATGAAACGACTCATTCAAGAGATTGATACAGACGATCCACAAGATTTGGCCGATTGCCTGCTTGAAAGTGTCATAAGATATCAGCAGCATGAAATTCTGGATGATATGACCGTCGTTGTTGGAAAAGTAGAGCATTTCCGTCCTGAATGGGCCACACTGCGTGTGCCCGGCATTAATCGGATGGAGCGACCACGGACCGTCAGCTAATTGCATATTCTTCTGTTTGAAGTCTCTTCAATCTGGCAATGCTAGTCATAGAGTTGGAGAGTAACGAATAACGGAGGGATATCGGATGAAGCAAATCTTATTGATCACCGACGGTTGTTCCAATGTAGGACCAAGTCCGGTGCTGGCAGCGGCCGAAGCACAGGAAGAGGGCATTACGGTTAATGTAGTTGGTGTGATTGATTATGGAACCATTGGTGAGTTGGGCAGTCGGGAGATTGAGGATATTGCCAGAGCCGGAGGTGGAATCAGCCAAATCGTAGGTACACGGCAGCTTGCCCATACCATGCAGATGATGACAAGGAAAACGGTGGTTCAGACTATTCAGCAGGCGGTTAATAGAGAGTTAACACAAATTTTGGGGGAGAAGGAGCCCAAAACGGTAACCGATCTGGAGCCTGCACAACGCGCCCGGGTCGTGGAAGTGATGGATGACATGGCTGAAACTACAGCCTTACAGGTGATATTGCTAATAGACGTCAGTGCCAGCATGAAGCCCAAACTGGCAGCGGTTGAAGAGGGCATTCGCGATTTAATGTTGAGTTTGCAGGCGCGTGTAGGTCAGAGCAAGCTTTCCGTATTTCATTTCCCGGGACGACACAGTGGAGAAGATGCGGTAATGGATATTGACTGGACAACGGATCCAGGCCGTGTTCGGTCCCTGTTTGGAAGGTTGCAGATGAAGGGCGCAACACCGACAGGTCCTGCAATTCAGAAGGTGATTGATTTTTACCGTTATGGTACACTGGAGGAACAGCAGGAAATAGAAGGGAACTATCGCATTGAAAGAGAAGGGATGCTCGGTGACAACGTTGTCTGACGCCTCTTTCCCGCCAGGAACAGTGGTTACAGGGAAATGGAATCGCAGTCGTTACACGATTCGGAAGCTACTGGGCAAAGGAGCCAATGGCATCGTTTTTCTTGTCCAACGGGGTGAAAATGGCAAACACTACGCGCTAAAAATGGGATTTGATCCGGTAGATCTACAATCGGAAGTCAATGTGCTCAAATCTTTTCAACTACAGCGTAATCATGAAGCCCTTCGGCAGAGCGGCATTCCTTCCTATCTTAAAGATGTGGATGATTATGCCGTTCGTGGCCGGGATATTCCCTTTTATGTGATGCGTTACGTTAGAGGTGAGGCTCTTCATCACTTCATTCGGCGTCAGGGGACAGACTGGACACTTCTGGTGGGACTTAGGCTCTTGCAGAAGCTGGCACAATTGCATCAGGCAGGATGGGTGTTTGGTGATCTCAAACCTCAGAATGTGCTGGTATCCGATTATGGGCAGGTAGAACTGATCGACTACGGCGGAGTTACGTCTATTGGTCGAAGCGTCAAGCAGTTCACCGAATGGTATGATCGGGGCTTCTGGAATGCAGGCAGCCGTACAGCCGATGGTACCTATGATGTGTTTGCATTTGCATTATTGTTGATTCATGTACTTGAAGCAGACGCGCTCAAGGCACTGGCAGCAGAAGGATTACCACAACTGCGAAGTGTGAATCAGCTCGTAGCGCTGGTGGAGCGCAGTGAACGACTGGGTCCTTTTCGCAATTGGACGATTCAGGCACTACGAGGTCAGTTTCGTGATGCAGGTCATGCGGCACAAGCGTGGAAGGAAATGATGGCTCGTCCCACGCCTCTACGCCGTCGTTCCAAAAGTACAACACCGCGCTGGCTTAAGAACGCATTCGCTGTATCTGTGATATTACTTATTGGAGTGCTCATCTATGCACTGCGTTTCTGATCTGTGAGAGTGCATATACATAACGCAAGGAATGAGGAACAGGTATGGAGGCTTTACGCTGGAACATGCTGGTGAAGAACGTGCTGGATGCAGCGGAAGAGCATCAGTTATGGGTTCCCGGGGATCGGATTGTCGTCGCAGTATCGGGCGGGCCGGACTCGGTGGCTTTTTTGCATATCATGCACGAGATCAGCAAGCGGCATGTCCCGCTTGAATTGATCTGTGCGCATGTGCATCATGGTTTCCGTCCCGAATCGGATGATGAAGCCGACAAAATGATGGAACTGGCACAGCAGCTTGGCATTGCATTTGAATGGACCAAGGCCGATGTTCCTTCATATATGGAGCTGACGGGTCAAGGACCACAGGAGGCTGCTCGCAACAAGCGGTATGCTTTTCTACATGAAGTAGCTACCAAGTATAATGCCGCAAGCATCGCTTTGGCACATCATGCGGATGATCAGGCGGAGACAGTCATGCTTCATTTGCTTCGTGGAACCGGCTTGTCGGGACTCTCAGGAATTAAGTTTAAAAGGCGAGAAAAAAATGTGGAACTTATTCGTCCATGCCTTCGTATAAACAAGACAGACCTTGTAGAAGCTTGTAATACCCAGGGTTTTATGTATTTTAATGATGAAAGCAACACCCTGCGTAAATATCGGCGTAATGCCATTCGCTTGGATGTGCTTCCTTTTTTGGGGCAGTATAATGGACAACTCACGCCGTCATTGAATCGGCTTGCCGAAATTGTGGGTGATGAAGACGATTTCATGGAGCAGAGTGCATATGACACATACAGGTGTCTAGTGCAGGTGAACGGCGGAAGGCAAACCTTTGAGGTGCCTTCCTTCTTGAAGTTACATGTCGCTTTACAACGAAGGTTGATTAAACTAATATTGAATTATCTGCCTTTGGACAGTGATTTTGTCGACTTTACCCGTATAGAAACCATTCGACACAAGGTCATGGAGACCGATGTGACGACCTGGAGCCTGGATATAGGACAGACACTCGCCTGCACTCGGGAGTATAATCTGATTTCTTTCGGCATACGGACGGACGTACAGGATCAATCTTACGAGTATCGTCTTGCGCAATGGAGTGGAACTTATGAGCTTTCACTCACCCCAATTAATCGATATATTCGGTTGATGACGGTGAGTCCCGAGGACTATCATGTACCGGAATCGGCGGATCAAGCCGCGTTTGATGCGGATCAACTGCTTATGCCGCTGGTTGTGCGTTCACGGTTACCTGGAGATACCATGAAAGTAATGGGATTAAACGGAAGCAAAAAGGTGAAAAATATTTTCATCGATGAGAAAATCCCCCCATCTGTCCGTCCACGTATTCCTGTGGTATGTGATGGAGCAGGTCATATCATCTGGTTACCGGGTGTTCGACGGTCCAGTGTGGCTCCTGTCAGGGAGGGTACTTCCGCAATCCTGTACATGACTGTAGGCGATTCAGCGATTCAGGGGTAGTGGTTATGGTTCAGGTAAGGCTTTCATAGTATAACTTAGGAGGTTCGCACAGTTGCAGAACGACATTCAAGAAGTATTGATCAGTGAAGAAGAAATTCAGAGTAAAGTCAAGGAATTAGGTGCAACACTAAGTGCCGAATATGCAAACCGCAATCCTTTGGTCATTTGTGTGCTCAAGGGTGCGTTTATATTTATGGCTGATTTGGTTAAAAACATAACGGTACCTGTTGAAATGGATTTTATGGCGGTATCCAGTTACGGCGCTTCCACCAAGTCATCAGGTGTTGTCAAAATCATTAAGGATCTGGATGTGTCCGTTGAAGGACGGGAAGTTTTGATTGTCGAAGATATTATCGACAGCGGACTTACACTCAGCTATCTGATTGAACTGTTAGAAAACCGCGGTGCCGAATCGGTGCGTGTGGTTACGCTGTTCGACAAGCCTTCAGGCCGTAAAGTTGAGTTGGAAGCTCATTACACAGGCTTTGACATTCCTGACGCGTTCATCGTTGGTTACGGTTTGGATTTTGCGGAGAAGTACCGGAACCTGCCCTATATTGGGATTTTGAAGCCGGAAGTCTATAGTAGCTAATATCCTGCCCGACCCAAGCCTTGAGCTGTTCTTGGCTTCTGTTGAGAAGCCATGTCGGGCTATGTTAAAATAATTAAAGTGTCTCGAGAGGAGGTAGGGGATGAATCGGTTCATCCGGAATTCTGGTTTTTATTTGATTCTTTTTTTAGTTGTGGTGGGGATAGTCCAGTTCGTCAGCAATGGCGGCGAAGCCACCGATAATCCTAGATATGATCAGTTGCGTGCAGCGATCAAAGCCAACAATGTCTCTGAATTGACGGTTCAATTCAACGGTCAAACGTATCTCGTGACCGGTCAATACAAGAAGGCACCAGATGGCGCCAAATCAGAAAATTTCTCAACGTATATTCCTCCTACGGATGAGGCAATTAGTGAGCTTGTAGCTGCAAGTGAAACTAACAATTTCCAATATCATCAGGAGCCAATGAAAGGTGACAGCATCTGGTTGACGTTGCTGACTTCCTTTATCCCTTTGATCATTATGTTCCTGCTGTTCTTCTTCCTGTTTAATCAGGCTCAAGGCGGCGGCGGTAAAGTAATGAACTTTGGTAAAAGCCGTGCTCGTCTCTATAACGAAGAGAAGAAGCGGGTTACATTTGAAGATGTTGCGGGTGCTGACGAAGAGAAACAGGAGCTTGTTGAGGTTGTAGACTTCCTCAAGGACCCTCGTAAATTCGCAGCAGTAGGTGCACGGATTCCTAAGGGCGTATTGCTCGTAGGTCCTCCAGGTACAGGTAAAACGTTGCTCGCTCGTGCGGTAGCCGGTGAAGCGGGTGTACCATTCTTCAGTATTTCAGGTTCCGACTTCGTGGAAATGTTTGTCGGTGTCGGTGCATCACGTGTACGTGATTTGTTTGAAAATGCAAAGAAAAATGCGCCATGTATCATCTTTATCGATGAGATTGATGCTGTAGGACGTCAGCGTGGTGCTGGTCTTGGTGGTGGTCACGATGAGCGTGAGCAAACACTTAACCAGTTGCTCGTTGAAATGGACGGTTTCGGAGCTAACGAAGGTATTATCATCGTAGCTGCAACGAACCGTGCAGATATTTTGGACCCTGCCTTGCTGCGTCCAGGACGTTTTGACCGTCAAATTACGGTTGACCGCCCTGATGTAAAAGGTCGTGAAGCTGTCCTGAAAGTACATTCCCGTAATAAACCACTGACTAAAGACGTGAAGATGGATATTATCGCGAAACGTACAACAGGTTTCTCTGGTGCAGATTTGGAGAACCTCTTGAACGAAGCGG
Organism: Paenibacillus sp. FSL R5-0749; assembly: GCF_038595085.1. NCBI lineage: Bacteria > Bacillati > Bacillota > Bacilli > Caryophanales > Paenibacillaceae > Paenibacillus > Paenibacillus sp. FSL R5-0749. Next base: position 69,233 of record NZ_CP152005.1, read on the forward strand.
CATTGCTAGCAGCACGTCGTAATCGTAAAGATATTTCCATGAAAGAAGTTGACGAAGCGATTGACCGTGTCATCGTTGGTACGGAGAAGAAAAGCCGTGTCATCAGTGATCGTGAGAAACGAATCGTTGCTTATCACGAAGCAGGCCATACCATTGTAGGATACTTCCTGGAACATGCTGATATGGTACATAAAGTGACCATTATCCCGCGCGGACGTGCGGGTGGATATGTAATCATGTTGCCAAAAGAAGACCGTATGCTGGTTACCAAGCAGGAACTGTTGGATAAAGTAACCGGACTTCTCGGAGGTCGTGTAGCTGAAGAATTGTTCATCGGAGAGATTGGTACTGGTGCATACAGTGACTTCCAGCAAGCGACAGGTATTGTTCGCAGCATGGTTATGGAATACGGAATGAGTGAGAAATTGGGACCTATGCAATTCGGAAGTTCACAAGGACAGGTATTCCTTGGTCGGGATATCGGTCATGAACAGAATTACTCGGATTCCATTGCATATGAGATTGATCAGGAAATGCAACGCTTTATCAATGAATGTTATGAGAAATGTAAGGACTTGCTTGTTAAACATTCAAAAGAGATGCATCTGATCGCTCAAACTTTGCTTGAGGTAGAGACTTTGGAAATGGATCAGATCAAGCAATTGATCGAAACAGGTTCCTTAACTCCAAAAGCAGAGAACGACAATGATGGTGAAGGCACACCAACTGAAGGCGGAGAGCCAATCATCGACAACATCGGTGATGTGCGTGTCCGTATTCAAGGTAAAGATGAAACGCCTGAGCCACCAGCAGGAGATATTCCAAACGAGTCTCCGAATTTGGAAAAAGGTAATAACAATAACCCGGATGATGGCGGAACGAAGCCAACGTCTTAATGAATAATACATCTGGCTATGCCAGCAGGTGAAATCAGGAGAGCCCTTGGGCTCTCTTTTTTTGTCCATTATTTTAAAAGAGGATAGATACAGATAAACGGGAGTTAGATGGCGAACCAGTTAGCAAACAGGTGGTTAAGGTGCTGTACCGGGCCTTTTTCATTTATTGACAGAGTCGTGAACGTTGTGTAGATTAGTTGTTAAACCGCTTGTGATTCGTTTCTCAAGCGACATTAACGACTTAGGATGGCCCTACGAAACAGCGTATGACGCTGTCCCGATAAAGGAGAGGATCACAGGTGGAAGCTCTGGCTTTAGAGCGCAAGGCTGAGATGAACCGCGAGCTGCGTGAGCGGCTGATGGAATTGAAGAAGGAACGGAATGCCATTATTCTTGCCCATTATTATCAACGTGACGAGGTACAGGAGGTTGCTGACTTCCGTGGAGATTCGTTTTTGTTAGCCCAGAAGGCAGCACAAACCGATGCCGATGTAATTGTTTTCTGTGGTGTTCATTTTATGGGTGAAAGCGCTAAAATTCTGGCGCCGAACAAAACAGTTATTATTCCGGATGAACGTGCGGGCTGCCCGATGGCAGATATGGTGAACGTGGATGGACTACGCAAATTGAAAGCACAACACCCTAACGCCAAGGTGGTTACTTATATCAATTCCTCGGCTGAGATTAAGGCTGAGACTGACATCTGTTGTACTTCAGCGAATGCAGTTCGGGTTATTCAATCGGTGGATTCCGACGAGATTATCTGGGTACCTGATAAAAACCTGGGACATTACGTGCAGCAGCATACAGACAAAAAAATGATTATCTGGGAAGGTTACTGCAACACGCATGATATGCTCACAGTCAAGGATGTGGTGGAGATGAGAGCTAAGCATCCAAATGCAGAGTTTGTTGTTCATCCAGAGTGTCGCCCTGAAGTTGTGGAAATGGGTGATTTTGTGGGCAGCACAACAGCTATTCTGGAGTATTGCAAAAATTCATCAGCGAAGGAATTTATCGTAGGTACCGAAGATGGCACAGGATATCAGCTTCGTCTGGACAGTCCGGATAAACAGTTCCACTTTGCTACCAAGTTCCTCGTATGTCCCAATATGAAGGTGAACAACTTGAAGAAACTGGTGAAATGCCTGGAAACGATGAAGCCGCAGATCTACGTGCCACCGGCTGTTGCCGACAAAGCCAGAGAATCACTAGAGCGCATGTTGTTGGTAAAATAGGATGCGCTACTCTTGCTCCAAGACAGGTGAATAACATGATACCGCAATATTTAGTTGATTTTGATCTGTCTGCGCTACCCATGGTAGAGACGGATGTACTCGTTATAGGCTCAGGGATTGCTGGCTTGTTTACTGCTATTAAGGCCAGTGAACAACAACGTGTATTAATGATCACGAAGAAGTCATTACTTGAAAGTAACACCAGATATGCGCAGGGAGGAATCGCTGCGGTTATTGCTGAGGATGATTCACCTGCTTATCACTTGCAGGACACACTTGTTGCAGGAGCGGGTTTATGCCGCTCCGAGGCGGTAGAGGTATTGGTGAATGAGGGTCCGGACGGAGTGAAGGAACTGATTCGTCTGGGTACTTTGTTTGATCTGGAGAACGGCGAGTTGGCATTGACGCAGGAAGGTGCGCATAGCCACCGCCGTATTTTGCATGCCAACGGGGATGCCACGGGATATGAGATTGTACGTGCACTTGCTGTCGAAGTGAATGACCATCCCGGGATTGAAGTATGGGATGAGCATTTTGTTGTTGACCTGATTACAGAGCGAGGGGAATGCATTGGCGCACTGGTTCAAAAGGATGACGGATCGCAAGTGTTCGTGAAAGCACAGGCAACCGTTCTTTGCTCTGGCGGGGCAGGGCAACTATACCGATACACAACGAACCCGGATGTAGCTACTGCCGATGGTGTAGCAATGGCCTACCGGGCTGGGGCTATCGTGCGTGACATGGAATTTATCCAATTCCACCCCACCTCTCTTTGTTACCCGGGGGCCCCGCGTTTCCTTGTGTCAGAAGCCGTACGTGGTGAAGGAGCATATTTGCGCAATGTGAAGGGCGAACGTTTCATGGATCGTTATCATGTCCAGCTTGAACTGGCCCCACGCGATATCGTGGCAAGAGCGATTGTTAGTGAGATGGAGTCCACCAACAGTACGTTCGTGTATTTGGACATTACGCATGAACAGCCAGAGATGATCAAGCACCGGTTTCCTACCATATATGAGACTTGTATGCGTTATGGATTGGACATGACAACCGACTGGATTCCCGTTGCACCTGCTGCCCATTACATGATGGGTGGCGTGAAAACGGATTTAAGTGGAGAAAGCAGTATCTCCCGATTATTTGCTTGTGGCGAGGTATCTTCTACAGGAGTGCATGGAGCTAACCGACTGGCAAGCAACTCCTTATCAGAAGCGATTGTATTTGGTCGGAGAATTGTTGAGCGTATTCAATCTCTTCCTCCGCTTGGTTCATTACAAGGAAGAGCGGGTGCGCCTTCATCTGCGGGCATGAATAGCAAGATCAACAAGATCATGGAAGAGCAAAAGCCGGTATCCGAAAGACGCTTACGATTACAGAAAATGATGGTTCGTCAGGTAGGCTTGCGCCGGAAAGGTGAGGACCTGCGGAAGGCCATGGAGAAGCTGCAACAGGAATTGCAGTTTTTTGATCAGACACTTACTCATAAGGAAGAGTTGGAGTATGCCAATCTTCTGACCTGTGCCTGGTTAGTTACCGGTGGCGCATTACACCGCGAGGAGAGTCGGGGGGCTCACTATCGTGAGGATTTCCCGGTACGTGATGATATGGTGTGGCAGAAGCATAGTCTGCAGCAGCGAGAACAAGCGATTGTGGAGGAATTGATGTCATGATACTGAACGGATATAATGAAGGGCTTATCGAATCAATCAAAAACTGGCTTCGTGAAGATGTCGGTGCAGGTGACGTTACAACGAGTGTGACGATCCCAGCAGGCAACCAATCCAAGGCTATTATACACGCCAAAGACAATGGTATTATTGCAGGCATGACTGTGGCTGAACTTGTATTTCAGATCGTTGATCCTGATCTTGTTTTTACACCGAAGGTAACAGACGGAGACAAGGTTACCCACGGCACAATTTTGGCCGAGGTAGAGGGAAGTACACACTCGCTACTTACGGGGGAACGACTGGCACTCAACTTGCTGCAACGTATGTCCGGGATTGCTACGCGTACGCGTGCTTACGTTGATCTGCTGGATGGACTTGAGACCAGACTTGTGGATACACGTAAGACAACGCCGGGTCACCGATTACTTGAGAAATACGCAGTGCGCGTGGGTGGCGGAGCGAATCATCGATTTGGACTGTACGATGCCGTTATGATTAAGGATAACCACATCAAGGGTGCAGGCGGAATCACCGAGGCGGTACAGCGTGCGCGAACCGTTATTCCACATACGATGACGATTGAAGTGGAGACTGAAAATCTGGAGCAGGTGAGAGAAGCCTTGCAAGCCGGGGCAGATATCATTATGCTGGATAACATGCATCCAGAGCGGATGCGTGAAGCGGTTGAGCTTATTCGTGAACAGGCTCCTCATGTGAAGGTTGAAGCATCCGGTAACGTATCCCTCCAGACCATTCGTGGTATTGCTGAGAGTGGTGTGGATGTAATCTCGGTTGGCAGGTTAACCTATTCTTTTGAGAGCCTGGATATCAGCTTGGATTTAAATGAAAAGAAAGAGGGGTGAACCTCTTTGATTCTAGTTGTAGACGTGGGGAACAGCAATATGGTGCTCGGCGTATATCAAGGCCGGGAATTGCTGCACCACTTTCGTCTGAGTACATCCCGTCAGTCAACAGTGGATGAATACGGCGTATTGATTTATAATTTATTTCATATGTCGGGTATCAGGGCAAGTGACATCGAAGGTGTCATCATCTCATCTGTGGTTCCACCACTGGTGAATGTTATCGAAGCGATGTGTGAGAAATATGTAGGCAAAAAAGCTTTACTCGTCGGGCCCGGCATTAAAACCGGCTTGAACTTGCGATATGAGAACCCTCGTGAAGTGGGTGCAGATCGTATTGTTAATGCAGTAGCGGCCGTTGAGAAATATGGCGGCCCTCTCGTCGTGGTCGATTTCGGTACCGCAACGACCTTTGACTGTATTGACGAGAAAGGTCACTACCTGGGTGGAGCTATTGTACCTGGCATTCAGATCGCCACGGAAGCCCTCTATGAGCGGGCATCCAAGCTGCCTCGTATAGAGCTGGAGAAACCTAAAAAGGTCATTGGCCGTAATACTATTCATGCCATGCAAGCAGGTATTATATTTGGCTATGCAGGGCAGGTAGACGGTATTGTAGAACGCATTCGCGAAGAGATGGGTGCGAAACCCAGAGTTATCGCGACAGGTGGTCTCGCTACACTTATCGCAGAAGAAACCCGTAGTATAGAGGAAGTTGATCCGCTGCTTACGCTTGAAGGGCTGCGTATTATATATGAGCGGAACCGGGAAAGGTGAGCATAGAGACGGCATACAGCGGGCTGAGATTACAGCTTAAGTGTTGTGCCGTTTTTTCTGTGTTACGACTATTATGGCGATACGCCAAAGGAGGCTGAATGACTTGGAAAACAACAACAAGCATGACCGGTTAATTCGTGGTACAGCAATGAATGGAAAGGTAAGAGCCTTTGCTATCCAGACTACGGAACTGGTTGAGGAACTACGCAGAAGACATGATACGTTTCCCACGGCTACAGCTGCCATGGGGCGTACGGTTACAACTGCAGCCATTATGGGTGCAATGCTCAAAGGTGAAGAGAAGTTAACGGTACAAGTCAACGGCGATGGTCCAATTGGACAGATTGTAGCCGATGCCAATGCCAAAGGCGAAGTACGAGGATATGTTTCTAATCCACATGTACATCTGCCAAGCAACAGTGTGGGGAAACTGGACGTTGCCGGTGCGGTTGGAACGGAAGGTTTCATTAACATAACGAAAGACCTGGGATTGAAAGAGCCATATCGTGGCAGTGTACCTATTATTTCAGGAGAACTGGGTGAAGACTTCACGTACTATTTTGCTCAATCGGAGCAAACACCTTCTGCTGTAGGCGTTGGCGTGCTCGTTGATACGGATAATTCTGTTATTGTCGCAGGCGGATTCATTATGCAGCTGTTGCCGGGATTGACAGATCAAGAGATCACGGCGATCGAAAATGCTATTAGTGCATTGCCGCCAGTGACGACTTTACTGGAGCAGGGGCTTGAATTGGAAGAGTTGCTTCGCCGATTGTTGCCAGATGTACAAGTAATGGAAGGATTGGATATTCATTTTAGCTGTGAGTGTTCACGTGAGCGGGTAGAGAAGACGCTAATCAGCCTGGGCCAAACGGAGATGGAACAATTAATTGAAGAAGAGGGCCAAGCTGAAGTAGTTTGCCAATTCTGTAATGAAGCTTATGACTTTAATAAAGAACAACTTGAGACCATCCTAGAGCAAGCCAAGAACTGATCTATGCGGGGACGGGATGCGGAATGACAAGACAGGAAAAAGGGTTGTGGACGGCTGTCATTGTCTTGACGCTGGGCATGTTGGTCATGGGTACGGTGATGGCTATGCATGGTCTCAGACAGGACAAAGACGAGGCAGATGCATCCCATGATGCCAATACGGAAGAAGGAAGCACCGTAGCGACGATCAACGGAGAAGTTATCACGGATAAAGAGTGGACCGATGCGCTGAAAAGACGTTACGGCAGTGAGTTATTACTCCAGATGTTAAACCGTAAAGCGGTATATGCCGAAGCAATTGAACGCAAGCTGATCGTCACTCCCCAAGAGATTGCAAGGGAGCTCGCGGCCGCGATGGATGGGTACGATTCGGAGAAAGCGTATTATGACGAAATGAAGTCTCAATTGGGCCTGTCGAAACAGGAGCTTGAATTGGAAGCCGGCTACAGGCTGCTGTTGGAGAAAATCGCAACGATCGGCATACAGATCAAGGATGCAGATATTGAGCATTACTGGACTGAACACCGTGAGGACTACGTTTCCCCCGAGAAATATGACTTGTCCATTATCGTAGTGAAGGAAGAAGAGGAAGCCGATTCCTTACTGGATGCGTTGGAGAAGGGGGAAGACTTTGAAGAAGCTGCCCGCAGGCAATCGACAGACAGCTTCTCTCGTGATGCTGGTGGCAGGCTGGGCTGGATTGAGCGGAATGATCCATTCCAGTCCGAAGAAATTCTTCAACTCGCTGCCGGACTGGATATAGGTAATATTGGTGGTCCAGTTCAAGTGGAAGAGGGCTATGCGATTATCAGACTCAATGATAAAGAAGAACAACAGGTGCAATCGGCCGAAGAGGTCCGTGAGGAGATTCGAATGCAGCTGGCTCTGAGTCAGGCGGATCCCTTGCCACAGGTCGAACAAATGCTGCGTAACAAGTATGAAGCCGTAATCCTGTCCGAGATTCCTGCCTCCTGAAATTTTATGGGAATATGGTCTCGCTCTGCAGCATCTTGATAAAAATACTCTGTCTGCGGTCTTAGGGCCGAAGGCAGAGTATTTTTTTGAGTACTCATATTGACAATGAGGGTTAACGTTGATAAGATGAAAATAATAAATACCTACTCGTTTACTCGGATATAAAAGCTTTACTTTTGAACAAAGAAACTTACGGAAACCTTCACCCTGTCTTGAAATATTAGCAGTAAGGGATGGGAGCAGCAGGATTTCCGCAGTTCTTCTATAACATCCCAGAGGCTATCGGCCGCACAAGTATAGTTAACAGGACTCAAGTTTTATTCATCCACTAAGGAGGGCATTCATATGGCTAAAGTAGTTAATAACGTAACAGAACTCATCGGAGGTACTCCGCTTGTTCGTCTGAACCGTATCGTACCTGAAGGCAGTGCTGAAGTATTCGTGAAGCTGGAGTATCAGAATCCAGGTTCAAGCGTGAAAGACCGTATCGCAATTAGCATTGTGGAAGAAGCGGAAAAAGAAGGCAAGTTGAAACCAGGTGATACCATTATCGAAGCAACAAGTGGTAACACGGGAATTGGACTCGCGATGGTGGCTGCAGCCAAAGGCTACAAGTCCGTTATTGTAATGCCTGAGACCATGAGCTTGGAGCGTCGCAACTTGCTTCGTGCGTACGGTGCTGAGCTTGTGCTTACACCTGGAGCTGAAGGTATGAACGGTGCTGTTAAAAAAGCCGAAGAACTGCTGAAAGAAAACCCATCCTATTTCATGGCTGAGCAATTTAAAAATAAAGCCAACGTGAAGATTCACCGTGAAACGACTGGCCCTGAAATTGTTGATGCAATCCAGTCTGTTGGCGGTACGTTGGATGCGTTCATTGCCGGAATTGGTACAGGCGGAACAATTACAGGTACAGGCGAAGTGCTGAAAGAAGCTTTCCCTGGTATTAAAATTGTTGCAGTTGAGCCAGCAGCTTCGCCAATTCTCGCAGGCGGCAAACCAGGACCTCATAAGATCCAAGGAATTGGTGCCAACTTTATTCCTGAGATCCTCGACCAAGAAATTTATGATGAGATCATCCACATTGAGAATGATGATGCATTCGAGACGGCTCGTCAGGTAGCGAAGGAAGAGGGCATCCTGTCCGGTATTTCTTCCGGTGCAGCGATCCGTGCAGGTCTCCAGGTTGCCAAACAGCTGGGTGCAGGCAAACGCGTTGTTGTAATCGTGCCAAGTAACGGTGAACGTTACCTCAGCACACCGCTTTACAACTTCGAAGGCTAAACCTACAAATGACAAAACCAATCCTCCTTGCCCGCTGACGGGTATGGAGGATTTTTGGTGTAATGCTTTTAAAAGGAGCGGCGCTTTAGTATACTATCAGACAATAGAACTAGCGACAGATGGAGGGCGGCAAACCGCAATGACACACCTGATGACAACATACGCCGACTGGATGGAGTGGGCTGAGCAAGGCTGGACCATGATGCCCTATATCACCAAGTCGGATGAGGGGCCGTATCATGGCGGTTTACCGTTATCTTGGGAGGCAGCCTGGGAACAGGCGTCACCCTACGCAATGGTGTTGGAGAATGGCAAAGGCGGAAGATATACATTTCTGGGACTAGACCCCGTATCCGTTATTTCCGGGAAGGGTCAGGAAGCGGTTATTCGTGATGTACCGGAAGGAACCACCTCGACGGACAGCGGCAAGCCGCTTGATGTATTGAAGAGATGGACAGCCCCTTATCGTGCGCCTAAGGTTACTGGGGCTCCAGACTTTGGGGGTGGATACGCAGGTTATCTCAGCTATGATGTAGCGAGATCGTTGGAGAAGCTTCCAGCCTTGGCTGAAGATAACCCGGCTCTGCCGGATTATTGGTGGATGCGTTTTGAAGAAATATGGGCGTATGACCATCAGCAACAGGCACTTTTCTGCATGGTTCATCTGGCTGTAGAGCCTAATCCGAACGAAACCGATGTGCGTGGTCTATATGCAGTAGCCGAAGCGCGGGCGATAGCGATGAAGCAACGATGGCTTCATATAATGGGGGTTGCACAGGCCGAGGAACAAATGCAGGCACTGGAACACCGCAACAAGCAGGTCAATCGTACACCGCAGCCTGAAGATGCGAACAGGGAATCCGAAGGGTGGGCAACCTCCTTCCCACAGGAGGAATTTGAACAGGCTGTACGCACAGTACAGGAATATATCAGACAGGGCGATGTGTTCCAGGTGAATCTGTCCTTGAGACAGGAAAAACGGCTTCATTCGAGCGCTGAGCATATTTATGAATGGTTGCGTCTCGTGAATCCATCGCCGTATATGGGTATGCTTCGTAGTCCAGACTTTCAACTGGTAAGCGGATCTCCCGAGTTGCTGGTCAAAGTGGAGAACGGGAAAGTCAGTGCACGTCCCATCGCAGGAACCCGAAGAAGGGGCCGTGATGAGGCAGAGGATAAGGCTATGGCGGATGAACTGCTGGGCAGTGAGAAGGAACGGGCGGAGCATATTATGCTCGTCGATCTGGAACGTAATGATATCGGACGGATTGCAGCCTACGGTTCGGTTCATGTGCCTGAATTGATGACCATCGAGAAGTATTCCCATGTCATGCATCTCGTTTCCCAGGTGGAGGGCAGACTGGCAGAAGGGTTATCCGTATTTGATGTGGTTGCTGCGACATTCCCGGGTGGAACGATTACCGGAGCGCCCAAAGTCCGCACCATGGAGATTATCGAGGAGCTTGAGCCTGTGCGTCGTGGACCTTATACGGGTTCCATCGGGTGGATGGATTACAGTGGAAATATGGAATTGAACATCGTCATTCGTACACTTGCCATTAAGGATGGTATTGGTTATGTACAGGCCGGTGCTGGGATTGTCATTGATTCTGATCCATATCGGGAATACAAGGAATGTCGCAACAAGGCAAGAGCGATGATGAGAGCTGTGAATTACAGCGAAGAGGCAGAAGCAAGCAGAGCTATGGAACAGGAACAAGTAGAGCTATGGAACAGGAACAAGTAGAGCGAGCCGAAGCCATTAAAAAATAAAACGAAGCAACCGTCACTTGATTGACGGAAGATGAGGAGGAGCAGGCATATGATACTGGTTATCGATAATTACGATTCCTTCACGTACAACCTGGTTCAATATCTGGGTGAACTGGGTGAGACGGTGGAAGTTCGCCGCAACGACGAGATTGATTTGGCAGGCATAGAGACACTGGCACCTGATCATATTCTGATCTCTCCGGGTCCTTGTACACCGAATGAAGCAGGTATTAGCCTGGCAGTCATCGAGCATTTCAAGGGAAGCATTCCGATCTTTGGTGTATGTCTGGGGCATCAGTCCATTGGACAAGCGTTTGGGGGCAATGTCATTCGTGCAGAGCGCATGATGCACGGCAAAACATCCGAGATGCACCATAATGGAACATCCGTATTTGCCGGATTGCCATCCCCGTTTACAGCTACCCGTTATCACTCCCTCATTGTAGAGCGCAGCAGTCTGCCGGACTGCCTGGAGATTACAGCGGAGACAGCTAAAGGTGAAATTATGGGTTTGCGTCACAAAGAATATGCGATTGAAGGGGTTCAATTCCACCCGGAATCCATTATTACAGACCATGGGCATCAGATGCTTCGCAACTTCCTGTCCCAACAGGTGAAGGTATAATATGCAATATGCCGCGATAAACGGAGAGTTGGTCAATATGGCGGCAGCCGTGGTTCCTGTAACGGATCACGGCTTTTTGTACGGACTTGGATTGTTCGAGACGTTTCGGACCTATCGAGGCAGCCCTTTTCTGCTGGAACGGCATCTGGAGCGGATGGCTTCGGGGTGTGAAGAACTGGGCATTCCTTTTACAACGACCGCGGCAGAGGTGACAGATTGGATTCAACGTTTGATGCAGGCGAACGGACTTCAGGATGCATACGTCCGATACACGGTATCCGCAGGTGAAGCGCCGCTAGGTTTACCTTCTGGTGATTATTCGAATCCAAATCATATTTTACTGGCAAAAGCATTACCTGAGCCCACTCCCTCTTTATATGAAAGTGGCAAAATGCTTCAAAGGTTGTCTACACCACGCAACACGCCCGAAGGTGAAGTCCGATTCAAGTCACTGCATTATATGAACAGCATTCTGGCGAAACGGGAGTTGAATGCGTATGGGCAGGATGCACAGAGTGCAGAAGGTCTACAATTAACCCGTGACGGGCATGTCGCTGAGGGTATTGTCAGCAATGTATTTTGGATACGGGAAAATGTGCTCTACACGCCAGCACTCTCAACCGGCATCCTGCCTGGCATCACGAGAGCCGTGGTGCTTGAGATCGCCACGGAGCAAGGCATTCCTTGCATAGAAACGTTAGCTGCCTGGCAGGATCTCCTGCAAGCAGATGAAATATTTCTAACAGGCTCGGTTGCCGAACTGGTTCCGGTTACGACTCTGCGGGATCAGGACGGAGTCGTAACGATAATCAGCAACGGACATATAGGCCCGGTTACAACAGTCCTTCTGGGTATGTACCGGCAGAAAGCGGGGTATACTTCATGACACTTACACCTGTCATCTATGAACGGAACTATGCATGGGGGCCAGCTGAGTTGAAGCTGGGTGCAAGAACACAGATTATGGGCATTCTTAACGTCACACCTGACTCATTCTCGGATGGTGGTCGGTATACCAACGTGGAGCGGGCGGTTGCTCATGCCATGCAGATGATGGAGGACGGGGCGGACCTGATTGATATCGGCGGGGAGTCCACACGGCCAGGTTCAAATGTAGTGGGCGCCGATGAAGAGCTGAGCCGGATCATTCCGGTTATCGAAGCATTGCATCAGCAAGCCCCGCACATTCCAATATCGGTAGACACGTATAAGGCCGATGTTGCGCGTCAAGCTATTCTAGCCGGTGCCCATATCATTAATGATGTGTGGGGTGCCAAGGCAGATCCAGATATGGCACGCACGGCAGCAGCACTGGGGTGTCCCGTTATTCTGATGCATAATCGACAGGAACGAAACTATACCGATTATTTGAGTGATGTCGTCAGCGATTTGCAGGAGAGCATACAGATTGCGCTGGGATCCGGTGTAAAAGCAGATCAGATTATCCTGGACCCGGGCATTGGTTTTGTGAAGGATCTCGCAGAAAATCTGAAGCTCATGTCATCGCTCGGTTTACTCAATGAAATGGGTTATCCGGTTCTGCTAGCCACCTCACGCAAAAGATTCATCCAAAACACCCTGGATGTTGGTGCCGATGATGCGCTGGAAGGAACGGCTGCGACCGTTGCCTTCGGCATCGCCCAAGGCTGCCAGATGGTTCGGGTTCATGATGTGAAGTCGATTCGGCGGACGGCAGACATGTGTGATGCCATGTTATACGCTTCTCCAGGTATACGGAGGAAATAATTCTGGCGGGTCAGAGTGACCCGTCCAGTGGAAGCGCAGCGTTTTTATAAGGCGAAGCTAAGGAATAACTTCAAATAGATTAGAATTTCAATATATATAGAGGGCAGGCGGATCGTATGGATAGAATGGTTATGCATCGCATGGAGTATTACGGATATCACGGTGTATTTGCCGAGGAGCGGAAGCTAGGGGCACGTTACTATATTGATCTGGAGATTGACATGGACCTGAGTGAGGCTGGACGTAATGATGATCTGACCAAAACGATCAATTATGCGGAGATCCATGAGCTGGTCAAACAGATTGTAGAGAATAAATCATTCCAGTTAATTGAAGCTTTGGGCGAACATATTGCATCTTCTTTACTAGACACTTATACTATTATCAATGCATTGACAGTCAAGGTGACGAAGCCACATCCGCCATTCGATATTCATTTTGAGGGCGTAACGGTAGAGCTTCGCCGCACAAGAAAGTGAGAACCGATCATGATTGTACATTCGACCTCTGAATCTTCAGAGGCTTATATTGCTTTAGGGGCCAATTTGGGTGACCGGGAAGAGACGTTGCTTGAGGCGTTGTCTTTGCTCGATGAACACCCTCATATATCCGTTCTGCGTTGTTCTTCGCTATATGAGACGGAACCTGTAGGGTATGTAGATCAGTCTGTGTTTCTGAATATGGCAGTCGCCGTACAGGTGATGCTGACACCGGAGCAGTTGCTTACGGAATTACTGGATATCGAGAACCGGCTTGGACGTGTTCGTGATATTCGCTGGGGACCGCGCACCGTTGATCTGGATCTGCTCTGGATGCAGGGTGAGACGCGAGATACCGAATTGCTCCAATTGCCTCATCCCCGTATGGGCGAACGGGCTTTTGTACTGGTGCCACTGTCGGATATCGTACCCGAGGACGAGGTTTCAGGTTTGTATACCTTTGTACAATCATCGTTGTCTGTACTGGATGGAAAGGATGGAATACAGCTTTGGAAAACATGCAATTGGCCAATCGAATCCGGGCATTCCGGAAGCTGAAAGGTTTAACACAACATGAACTTGCTGCCGAGACCGGCATCTCGCTGGCCATTCTGGGAACCATTGAGCGGGGGAACCGTAAGGTATCACAGCAAGAACTGGATCGAATTGCTGGTGTGCTGGCAATCAGTATCGAGGAGTTGCAGGGTAACTAGGACCGTTTCGGTTTCGTCATGCTATAACAATAGAGATATCGATCGAACCATAATCGTTGATTTATTTAGAATTGTAAAAGGAGTGAAACGACTACCGTGCTTAACATTGGTGGCATTGAAATGAAAAATCAGGTCGTACTTGCGCCGATGGCTGGCGTATGTAATCCGGCTTTTCGATTAATCGCAAAAGAATTCGGAACAGGCCTCGTATGTGCGGAGATGGTGAGTGGCAAAGCCATTGTCCATGGCAACCAGCGTACACGGGAGATGTTGTTTGTAGATGAGCGTGAGAAACCGCTGAGCCTTCAGATTTTTGGAGGAGATCGTGATTCCCTCATAGAAGCAGCCAAGATTGTGGACAAGGAAACGAATGCAGACATCATCGACATTAATATGGGATGCCCTGTGCCTAAGGTAACAAAATGTGATGCAGGTGCACGTTGGTTGCTTGATCCGAACAAGATCTATGAGATGGTATCCGCTGTAGTAGATGCGGTTGAGAAGCCGGTAACGGTCAAGATGCGTATTGGCTGGGATAACGAGCATATCTTCGCGGTTGAGAATGCGCTCGCGGTTGAACGTGCAGGCGGACAGGCGGTAAGTGTACACGGCCGAACACGAGAGCAACTCTATACAGGCACTGCTGACTGGTCACACATCAAAGATGTTAAAGAGGCTGTCTCTATTCCGGTGATCGGCAACGGTGATGTCCATACACCAGAGGACGCACGCCGTATGCTGGATGAAACGGGCTGTGACGGGGTTATGATTGGTCGTGCCGCGCTGGGAAACCCATGGATGCTGTATCGTACCATTCAATACTTAAGCACGGGGGAATTGCTTCCTGACCCGAATGGCGAAGAGAAGATCCGTGTTGCCATCCTGCATATGGATCGTCTGATTGCATTGAAGAATGAGACAGTTGCCGTACGCGAGATGCGTAAACATCTGGCTTGGTATCTGAAAGGCTTGAAAGGATCTGCCCGTATCAAGGATGTTATTATGGAAGGCACCAAGCGGGATGAGATGGTACAGATTCTGGAGAACTTTGTGAGTCAGTTGAAAAGTGAAGGTAATTTGGAGTCAGAACCGGTGATTGCCGGAAGTGCATCATAATTAAGTCTGTAAAACGTTTACAGCTACAGATGACGTAACATTGACTTTTCGAGATCGTTCCCCTATACTTTCACAGTATAAATTCGCCATGTGCGTTAATTAAAGGCTAGTCATCAGGAGGAATATTCTATTTCTCTGGAGAACTTCATATAGTTTTGAAGATGTATGCGGGCGGAGCTATGTAATTACCACTGATTCCGTTGCCGTACAATCAAATTATTCCCATGACAGGAGAATCGGTTGAGATGAGCGACAAGGAAGTTATCCTTACACCAGAGGGACTTAAGAAGCTGGAAGAAGAACTGGAAACATTGAAATCAGTGAAGCGCCGCGAAGTGGCTGAACGGATTAAGGTAGCCATCGGGTATGGAGATATCAGTGAGAACTCTGAATACGAAGATGCCAAGAACGAACAGGCTTTCATTGAAGGTCGTATTATTACTTTGGAGAAAATGCTTCGGAACGCACGCATTATTAACAGTGATGAGATTGACACCGATGTCGTGAGTGTAGGTGCAACAGTTACTGTGGAAGATTTGGAATTCGGCGACATCACAGAATATACAATTGTAGGTTCTGCTGAATCAAACCCGCTTCAGAACAAGATTTCCAACGAAAGCCCTGTCGGTAAAGCGATCTTGGGCAAGAAAAATGGTACAGTTGTTGATGTAAGTGTGCCTGCTGGCGTAATTCAATATAAAATTGTAGATATTAAAAAGCTATAGTAACGAAGCAGTTGGGCACGGTAAACAAAAGCTTCCTTAGGGAAGCTTTTTCAACATTTGAGGAAGAGTGTCCTCACGCGATGCCTGCAATGTAAATAAGGAGATGAATATAGATCATGACGGATGAAGTCTTGAATCAGGAAACCGAACTTAGCGAGCTTTTACAAATTCGCCGTGACAAATTGGACGAGCTCCGCAAATTGGGAATCGATCCTTTTGGCCAAAAATACGTACGTAACGAAGAAGCCGGCTCCATTCTGAAAAAGTATGAAGAACTGACCAAGGAAGAGCTGGAAGAGAAGCACATCGAAGTCAGTATTGCCGGACGGATTATGGCGAAGCGGGGAATGGGTAAAGCAAGCTTTGCACATATTCAGGACCTGAGCGGCAGAATCCAGATCTATGTTCGTCAGGATACCGTGCCTGAGGACAAGTATGCGGCATTCAGCCTGTTGGACCTTGGCGATATCGTTGGGGTAACTGGCGTAATCTTTAAGACCAAAACAGGTGAAACTTCTGTCAAAGTTAAAGACCTTGAAGTGCTGTCCAAATCGCTCTATCCGCTTCCGGACAAATTCCATGGTCTCACTGACGTGGAGCTTCGTTATCGCCAGCGTTATGTTGACTTGATTATGAGCCCGGACGTACAACAGACCTTTATCGCACGTTCCAAAATCATTCAATCAATGCGTCGTTACCTGGATTCCCTTGGATATCTGGAAGTGGAAACACCTACGTTGCATACCATCGCAGGAGGAGCTGCAGCACGTCCGTTCATCACACATCACAATGCGCTGGATATGGAATTGTACATGCGGATTGCGATTGAGCTTCACCTGAAACGTCTGATTGTTGGCGGACTGGAGAAGGTGTATGAGATCGGCCGTGTATATCGGAATGAAGGTATGTCCACACGTCACAATCCGGAATTTACAATGATTGAATTGTATGAGGCATATGCCGACTACAAGGATATTATGCAATTGACGGAGAACCTGGTAGCTCATATTGCACAGGAAGTGCTGGGTACGCAAGTGATCCAGTATGGAGACCATGAAGTAGATCTTACGCCGCAGTGGCGTCGTGTTACGATGGTGGATGCAGTTAAGGAAGTTGTGGGCGTAGACTTCTCCGTACATATGACGGATGAGGAAGCACATAACTTGGCGAAGGAACATAAGGTTCCGGTTGAAAAACATATGACATTCGGTCATATTCTGAACGCGTTCTTTGAAGAATTTGTGGAAGAGACGTTGATTCAACCGACATTCATCACGGGACATCCTCTTGAAATCTCACCACTGGCGAAGAAAAACGATGTAGACCCGCGCTTCACGGATCGCTTCGAATTGTTCATCGTTGGACGCGAGCATGCCAATGCCTTCACAGAGCTGAATGATCCAATTGATCAACGTCAACGCTTTGAAGCACAGATGCTGGAGAAAGAGCATGGGAACGACGAAGCTCATGAGATGGATGATGACTTCATCCGTGCGCTTGAATATGGTATGCCACCGACAGGCGGATTGGGAATCGGGGTTGATCGTCTGATCATGCTGCTGACCAACTCCCCTTCGATTCGTGACGTACTGCTCTTCCCGCACATGCGTCCTCGTACGCAAGATTAAATAAGGAACGTATCATACGTTCATAATAGAAGAGGAACCTGCCGTTCAGTATGATGCTGAGGCAAGTTCCTCTTTAGGTTTACATAGGCGCCTAAAATAAAGTTCATCAGAACGCTCTGTTCAAATTACAACATTATGGTGGAACTGCGTCTTGGATTTAAGTTAGACTAACTTATTCGTATTTTGTTAAAAGAGGTGCCCTTCATGAAGTTCAGGCTTCACTTTGCCAAATTTTTATCTCCCCCGTTAATCCTGGTCGGTGGTTTTCTGCTTATCATTGCGATTGGAACAGTGCTTCTCATGTTGCCAATCTCTAACCAAAGTGGTGAGCATTTGGCGTTTATTGACGCGCTCTTTACATCAACCTCTGCCGCATGTGTGACAGGACTTGTCGTTGTGGATGTAGGGACGACCTTTAATCTGTTTGGTCAGCTTGTCATTATGGTATTAATGCAGCTTGGTGGACTCGGTTTCATGACCATAGCTACCCTTTTTGCACTTGTCTTGGGCAGACGAATCTCACTCAAGGACAGGCTACTGCTCAAAGAAGCCATTAATGCAGACAGTATGGAAGGGATTGTACGCATTATCCGCAAGGTGTTGATCTTCTCTTTTACCATTGAAGGGGTGGCTGCTGTCATACTGGCGATGCGCTGGGCAACAGAGATGCCATTGGTTCAGGCTATATACTATGGAATATTTCATTCCGTTTCATTGTTTAATAATGGGGGATTTGATCTGTTAGGCAACAGCTTTCAATATTACACTGGAGACTGGATATTCAACCTGATTGCATCCGTGCTCGTTATCTCTGGTGGACTAGGTTTTGTGGTGTTAAATGATCTGTTTGAGTATCGCACACGCCGTCGTCTTTCCCTACAGTCGAAACTGGTGCTGTCTGTGTCGGGAGCGCTGATTGGTATAGGAGCAATTGTGTTGTTTGTTTTCGAATTTACCAATGGACATACACTGGCTTCACTCACCTGGAGCGAGAAGATCTATGCATCCTTCTTCCAGTCGGTCTCTACACGTTCGTCGGGAACAAGTACAATCGATATCACGGAGATGAGGCAGGCTACCCAATTTTTCTTCATTCTGCTGATGTTTATCGGGGCTTCCCCGGGATCGACCGGGGGCGGGATCAAGACGACTACATTCCTGATTATGATTGGTGCAGTGTATGCCATGATTCGGGGAGACAAGGATATTGTGTTTTTCCGCCAGCGTGTGCCGAAGGAATTACTGATGAGGGCGCTGACCATTATTATGGTTTCACTGATCATATTCATGATCGTGGTGATGCTTCTGCTTACGACAGAGGATGCGCCATTCCTTTCACTGATGTTTGAAGCTGCATCGGCTATTGGTACCGTGGGTCTTTCTGTCGGAGTGACGGATGAGTTGACCAATTGGGGAAAAATCATTATTACCGTTACCATGTTTGTAGGTCGTATTGGGCCATTAACCATCGCGTATGCTCTTCGTCCGCGCAAAGAGAAGAAACTGTATCGTCATCCGGAGGGCCGGATCATTATCGGATAAAAAGAAAAACCGCCAGACATTCAGAACTAACTCCCGTTATCGTAACAGGGCTTGGTCATAACGAATGTGCTGCGGTTTTTTTTGGTTTAACGGCATAAGGAGGCAAGATGCACACCAAGGATATCATCCATGAGTTTGGCATTCATCTGATCGGGTCTAAGCACCGTATGGATACCCAAGCCATCCACGAGTGCATACAATCTCTCGATCTCAAGTTTAATATCAAGATCTGGTCTCGTGAGATCATGTTCGATCAGGTGAGTGATAACATAGCCTACAGCTTGTCTGAGTGCATCATACACTGTATCGGCAAGTTCTTTGAGCGTAGCATCGGTTTTGGATCTGGCTGTAAAAGCGTACCACACCTCCATTTCGGCCAGTTTTTCATCTGTGTTTGGTAATAACTCGAGTAATAAACATTTCATATTATCCATGGGAGATCCGGTGAAGGACATGTGTTGGATTCGATTGGATACCCGCTCGGATACCAGATTCATGGCATATAGTAATAGTTCTGACTGTGTAGAAAAGTAGTGACGCATTGAACCGACCGAAATTCCTGCTTCTTCGGCGATATTCCGAACAGAGGCTTGTTCCATGCCATCTCTTCGGATGATACGCCAAGCTGCTTCGGCCACGAGCATACGCTGTTTATCATGATCAACAATTTTAGGCATATGAACATTATATCATTGTTGATTATTATGATACAAATGTGCTAAATTATATTTAATACAATCGTATTATAAAAAGGGGGCTAACAGATGATTGGTTATTTCATTATAGGATGTGAGATTGCCTTTTGGGTGTTTGTGTTTGCGGGTCTAAGTGTCAGGTATCTTCTTGGCATGAAAAGGTTAGGCATTGGTTTGTTGATGGCTACACCAATAGTGGATCTGTTGTTGCTGGTGGCCACTGTGATAGATCTTCAGCGTGGAGCTACAGCGAGCATGATTCATGGTATTGCTGCGGTGTATATCGGAGTAAGTATCGCCTATGGTCATCAGATGATCGCTTGGGCGGATCGATATTTCCTGTATTGGTTCAAAGGCGGAGAGAATCCTCGTAGCAACAAGTTATATGGAAGGGAGCATGCACGTCATGAGCGTAATGGATGGTTTAGACATCTTTTGGCTTGGGCAATAGGTAGTGCATTTCTATTCGCCATGATATGGTGGATTGGGGATGCTGAACGTACAGCCGTCTTCTATAATCTGATTAAAATGTGGGGAATCATAATCGGAATCGATTTTATAATAAGCTTTAGCTATAGTTTATGGCCAAGAAAAGTTCCTGCTAGGAATGTTAAACAATAAAATCAAGTGGAACGCGCATAAGAATCTGCTACATTGGGAGAGCACTCTATATTCGTTTAGGACGTATCATTTCGGTAACTATAAAATTTGAAAAAAAGACTTGCAATCAAAATCTGTACATGGTATATTCTAATTCCGGCCAAGAAAACACGGCTTACACAGTGCGGCAAGCAAATCAAATAAGCTTCGAAAGAAACTTAAAAAAAGAGCTTGCAAAGTTGGTTCGGATGTGATAAGATATAAAAGTTGCTGAAGAGAACAACGTTCGGTCACGAAACAAGTTTGATCTTTGAAAACTGAACAACGAGTGAGTAAACATTCTGCTTGCAGAATGAACGCGAAAGTTTGAAACAAGCCTTGGCTTGAATCGACTGGAGCACAATTGAGATTTTTAATCTCGTCAGATTCAAAATGAGCTTATCGCTCTTTTCAATACTTTATTGGAGAGTTTGATCCTGGCTCAGGACGAACGCTGGCGGCATGCCTAATACATGCAAGTCGAGCGGAGTTGATAAGAAGCTTGCTTCTTTGAGACTTAGCGGCGGACGGGTGAGTAACACGTAGGCAACCTGCCCTCAAGTTTGGGACAACTACCGGAAACGGTAGCTAATACCGAATAATTGTTTTCTTCGCCTGAAGGAAACTGGAAAGACGGAGCAATCTGTCACTTGGGGATGGGCCTGCGGCGCATTAGCTAGTTGGTGGGGTAACGGCTCACCAAGGCGACGATGCGTAGCCGACCTGAGAGGGTGATCGGCCACACTGGGACTGAGACACGGCCCAGACTCCTACGGGAGGCAGCAGTAGGGAATCTTCCGCAATGGGCGAAAGCCTGACGGAGCAATGCCGCGTGAGTGATGAAGGTTTTCGGATCGTAAAGCTCTGTTGCCAGGGAAGAACGCTTGGGAGAGTAACTGCTCTCAAGGTGACGGTACCTGAGAAGAAAGCCCCGGCTAACTACGTGCCAGCAGCCGCGGTAATACGTAGGGGGCAAGCGTTGTCCGGAATTATTGGGCGTAAAGCGCGCGCAGGCGGTCATTTAAGTCTGGTGTTTAATCCCGGGGCTCAACCCCGGATCGCACTGGAAACTGGGTGACTTGAGTGCAGAAGAGGAGAGTGGAATTCCACGTGTAGCGGTGAAATGCGTAGATATGTGGAGGAACACCAGTGGCGAAGGCGACTCTCTGGGCTGTAACTGACGCTGAGGCGCGAAAGCGTGGGGAGCAAACAGGATTAGATACCCTGGTAGTCCACGCCGTAAACGATGAGTGCTAGGTGTTAGGGGTTTCGATACCCTTGGTGCCGAAGTTAACACATTAAGCACTCCGCCTGGGGAGTACGGTCGCAAGACTGAAACTCAAAGGAATTGACGGGGACCCGCACAAGCAGTGGAGTATGTGGTTTAATTCGAAGCAACGCGAAGAACCTTACCAGGTCTTGACATCCCTCTGATCGATGCAGAGATGTATCTTTCCTTCGGGACAGAGGAGACAGGTGGTGCATGGTTGTCGTCAGCTCGTGTCGTGAGATGTTGGGTTAAGTCCCGCAACGAGCGCAACCCTTGATCTTAGTTGCCAGCATTTCGGGTGGGCACTCTAAGGTGACTGCCGGTGACAAACCGGAGGAAGGTGGGGATGACGTCAAATCATCATGCCCCTTATGACCTGGGCTACACACGTACTACAATGGCCGGTACAACGGGCTGTGAAGCCGCGAGGTGGAACGAATCCTAAAAAGCCGGTCTCAGTTCGGATTGCAGGCTGCAACTCGCCTGCATGAAGTCGGAATTGCTAGTAATCGCGGATCAGCATGCCGCGGTGAATACGTTCCCGGGTCTTGTACACACCGCCCGTCACACCACGAGAGTTTATAACACCCGAAGTCGGTGGGGTAACCGCAAGGAGCCAGCCGCCGAAGGTGGGATAGATGATTGGGGTGAAGTCGTAACAAGGTAGCCGTATCGGAAGGTGCGGCTGGATCACCTCCTTTCTATGGAGAATCGTTTCCTGTAACGGAAACATTCAAATAGCAGACTAGATCTGCACAAACTAGCCAGGTCGGCTAGTTACTCACTCGTTGCTCAGTTTTGAGAGCTCAAACTCTCAAACAGCTTGCTTTTGCATGGAGCTTGTTCTTTGAAAACTAGATATCGAAACGAAAGTAAATGCGAATTAGAACATTCCTTTTTAGCTGAACTTGTGTAAACAAGTTTCAATAAAAACGGTAGATTGCACGTACGATGGTTTTGGGTGGGAGCGACTTTTGGCTTTGCGTAAGCAAAACAAGGGAAGCGAGCAGCCAATACCGGAGCACGAGGTTAAGCTACTAAGAGCACACGGAGGATGCCTAGGCGCTAGGAGCCGATGAAGGACGTGGCGAACAACGAAACTGCCTCGGGGAGCTGTAAGCAAGCTTTGATCCGGGGGTGTCCGAATGGGGAAACCCAGCTGGGGTAATTTCCAGTTACTCACAACTGAATACATAGGTTGTGTAGAGGCATACCAGGGGAACTGAAACATCTAAGTACCCTGAGGAAGAGAAAACAATAGTGATTCCGTCAGTAGCGGCGAGCGAACGCGGAGAAGCCCAAACCAGAGAGCTTGCTCTTTGGGGTTGTGGGACGTCTCACATGGAGTTACAAAGGAACCGGTTAAGCGAAGAGGTCTGGAAAGGCCCGCCAAAGAAGGTAAAAGCCCTGTAATTGAAAGTCTGTTCCCTCCGAGACGGATCCCGAGTAGTGCGGGGCACGTGAAACCCCGTATGAATCCGGCAGGACCATCTGCCAAGGCTAAATACTTCCTAGCGACCGATAGTGAAGCAGTACCGTGAGGGAAAGGTGAAAAGCACCCCGGAAGGGGAGTGAAATAGAACCTGAAACCGTGTGCTTACAAAAAGTCAGAGCCCGTTTTAGGGGTGATGGCGTGCCTTTTGTAGAATGAACCGGCGAGTTACGTTCCCGTGCAAGGTTAAGGTGAAGAGCCGGAGCCGCAGCGAAAGCGAGTCTGAATAGGGCGATGTAGTACGTGGACGTAGACCCGAAACCGGGTGATCTACCCCTGTCCAGGGTGAAGGTGCGGTAACACGCACTGGAGGCCCGAACCCACGCACGTTGAAAAGTGCGGGGATGAGGTGGGGGTAGCGGAGAAATTCCAATCGAACTCGGAGATAGCTGGTTCTCCCCGAAATAGCTTTAGGGCTAGCCTCGGAAAACAGAGTCGTGGAGGTAGAGCACTGATTGGGTGCGGGGCCCGCAAGGGTTACCAAGCTCAGTCAAACTCCGAATGCCATAGACTTACTTCCGGGAGTCAGACAGTGAGTGCTAAGATCCATTGTCAAAAGGGAAACAGCCCAGACCATCAGCTAAGGTCCCCAAGTGTGTGTTAAGTGGGAAAGGATGTGGAGTTGCACAGACAACCAGGATGTTGGCTTAGAAGCAGCCACCATTGAAAGAGTGCGTAATAGCTCACTGGTCGAGTGACTCTGCGCCGAAAATGTAACGGGGCTAAACACACCACCGAAGCTATGGCTTGATGCTTGCATCAGGGGTAGGGGAGCGTTGTATAAGGGTTGAAGGTGTACCGTAAGGAGCGCTGGACATTATACAAGTGAGAATGCCGGTATGAGTAACGAAAAGATCAGTGAGAATCTGATCCGCCGAAAGCCTAAGGGTTCCTGAGGAAGGCTCGTCCGCTCAGGGTAAGTCGGGACCTAAGGCGAGGCCGAAAGGCGTAGTCGAAGGACAACAGGTCGAAATTCCTGTACCACCGTAAGCCGTTATGAGCAATGGGGGGACGCAGTAGGGTAGTGACGCGGACTGATGGATGTCCGTCTAAGCAGTGAGGCTGATGTGTAGGCAAATCCGCACATTGTAAGGCTGAGCTGTGATGGGGAGCGAAAATTGTAGTAGCGAAGGTCATGATCTCACACTGCCAAGAAAAGCCTCTAGCCAGGTGAAGGTGCCCGTACCGCAAACCGACACAGGTAGGCGAGAAGAGTATTCTAAGGCGCGCGGAAGAACTCTCGTTAAGGAACTCGGCAAAATGACCCCGTAACTTCGGGAGAAGGGGTGCCCCGGTAGTGTGAATAGCACGAGGGGGCCGCAGTGAAAAGGCCCAAGCGACTGTTTAGCAAAAACACAGGTCTGTGCGAAGCCGTAAGGCGAAGTATACGGGCTGACGCCTGCCCGGTGCTGGAAGGTTAAGGGGAGTGGTTAGGAGCAATCCGAAGCTGTGAACCGAAGCCCCAGTAAACGGCGGCCGTAACTATAACGGTCCTAAGGTAGCGAAATTCCTTGTCAGGTAAATTCTGACCCGCACGAATGGCGTAACGACTTGGGCGCTGTCTCAACGAGAGATCCGGTGAAATTTTAATACCTGTGAAGATGCAGGTTACCCGCGACAAGACGGAAAGACCCCATGGAGCTTTACTGCAGCTTGATATTGAATTTGGGTACGATCTGTACAGGATAGGTGGGAGCCTTTGAAGTGGGAGCGCAAGCTTCCATGGAGGCAACGTTGGGATACCACCCTGATCGTATCTAGGTTCTAACCTGGTACCGTAATCCGGTGCGGGGACAGTGTCAGGTGGGCAGTTTGACTGGGGCGGTCGCCTCCTAAAGAGTAACGGAGGCGCCCAAAGGTTCCCTCAGAATGGTTGGAAATCATTCGAAGAGTGCAAAGGCATAAGGGAGCTTGACTGCGAGACCTACAAGTCGAGCAGGGACGAAAGTCGGGCTTAGTGATCCGGTGGTACCGCATGGAAGGGCCATCGCTCAACGGATAAAAGCTACCCTGGGGATAACAGGCTTATCTCCCCCAAGAGTCCACATCGACGGGGAGGTTTGGCACCTCGATGTCGGCTCATCGCATCCTGGGGCTGAAGTAGGTCCCAAGGGTTGGGCTGTTCGCCC
This sequence comes from Paenibacillus sp. FSL R5-0749, assembly GCF_038595085.1. Classification (NCBI taxonomy): domain Bacteria; kingdom Bacillati; phylum Bacillota; class Bacilli; order Caryophanales; family Paenibacillaceae; genus Paenibacillus; species Paenibacillus sp. FSL R5-0749. The sequence goes on from NZ_CP152005.1 coordinate 94,501, forward strand.
ATTAAAGCGGTACGCGAGCTGGGTTCAGAACGTCGTGAGACAGTTCGGTCCCTATCTGTCGTGGGCGTAGGAAATTTGAGAGGAGCTGTCCTTAGTACGAGAGGACCGGGATGGACGTACCGCTGGTGTACCAGTTGTTCCGCCAGGAGCACCGCTGGGTAGCTATGTACGGACGGGATAAACGCTGAAAGCATCTAAGCGTGAAGCCCCCCTCAAGATGAGATTTCCCAGTATGTAAGACCCCTTGAAGACGACGAGGTAGATAGGCTGGGGGTGGAAGTGCAGCAATGCATGGAGCTGACCAGTACTAATCGGTCGAGGGCTTATCCAAATATGCAAGTTGTAATTCGCATGTTTCGTTTCGAATCTAGTTTTCAGAGAACGATCTCTGAAATGTAAGCTATGCGTTTGGTGGCGATGGCGGAGGGGTTCCACACGTACCCATCCCGAACACGACCGTTAAGCCCTCTAGCGCCGATGGTACTTGGACCGCAGGGTCCTGGGAGAGTAGGACGCCGCCAAGCAAAGAACCACTGCCGATGTTATTCGGTGGTGGTTTTTATTTATATACAAATGAGTACTTAAGGTATAAAAAAATCCTGAAAACGGAAACTTTGTATCCTAAATGGCTCAATAAAAATAAACATCGGTTGATTTGTGCAGACATTTATAGGTTATATTTTTTTAACTTGTCCGCACGAGAAAAACAGTTGTATTCATCAGGCAATACACCTAATATAACCAAGTACTTTTCCTTGACAGTCTAAATATCGCTTTGCTAAGATGGCAATAATAAATTTTTCAGAAAACGTATTTTCGGCGTAAAATACAGCCTGGAATCTTCGGGTTTTGGACCGTAAAGCTGAGCAACCATAAGGAGGAACACTTGCGTGTGGGAAGATAAATTTGGTAAGGAAGGCCTCACCTTTGATGATGTATTGCTAGTGCCACGGAAATCCGAGACACTGCCTAAGGAAGTAGATGTATCTATTCGTTTAAGCGACACTGTGAAGTTAAATATTCCTTTGATTAGTGCAGGAATGGATACGGTCACTGAAGCGACTTTGGCTATTGCCATTGCACGTGAAGGCGGTATCGGTATCATTCATAAAAATATGTCTGTTGAACAACAGGCTGAAGAAGTAGATCGGGTTAAACGTTCAGAGAGTGGTGTAATTACGAATCCATTCTCACTCACAGCAGATCATCTGGTATCTGATGCTGAAGAAGTTATGGCGAAATATCGGATCTCCGGCGTACCCATTATTGAAGGAGATCAGAAGCTGGTTGGTATTTTGACCAACCGTGATTTGCGTTTTATCCATGATTACGGCATCAAAATCAGCGAAGTTATGACTCGTGAGAATCTGGTTACCGCTCCTGTAGGTACTACATTGCAAGAAGCTGAAGGTATCCTTCAGAAACATAAGATTGAGAAACTTCCATTAGTTGATGAGACGAACACGTTGAAAGGTCTTATCACTATTAAAGATATTGAGAAAGCCATTCAATTCCCTCATGCAGCCAAAGATGCTCAAGGTCGTCTGTTGGTTGGTGCAGCGATTGGTATCTCCAAGGACACCTTTGAACGTGCGGATGCTTTGGTACAAGCTGGTGTTGATTTGATTACGGTAGACTCGGCTCACGGACACCACATTAATATCATTGAAGCAGTACGTCAGCTTCGCGAACGCTTCCCTACCCTGACCATCGTTGCAGGTAACGTGGCTACTGGTGAAGCTACTCGTGACCTGATTGAAGCAGGGGCTTCGGTAGTTAAAGTGGGTATTGGTCCAGGGTCGATTTGTACAACACGTGTAATTGCTGGTATTGGTGTACCTCAAGTAACGGCAGTGTACGATTGTGCAACAGTGGCACGTGAATATGGAGTTCCGATTATTGCGGACGGCGGAATTAAATATTCTGGTGAAATTACGAAGGCACTGGCTGCAGGTGCACACGCGGTTATGTTGGGAAGTTTGTTTGCCGGTACAGCGGAAAGCCCGGGGGAAACTGAAATTTTCCAAGGACGTAGCTACAAAGTTTATCGCGGTATGGGTTCAATGGCTGCGATGAAACAAGGTAGTAAAGATCGTTATTTCCAAGATGATGACAAGAAACTGGTTCCAGAAGGAATTGAGGGTCGCGTCGCTTACAAAGGTCCATTATCTGATACGATTCACCAACTGATTGGTGGTCTGCGTTCCGGTATGGGTTACTGCGGTACAAGCAACCTGGAGCAGCTTCGGAACGATACTGGTTTTATTCGTATTACAGGTGCAGGCCTGCGTGAAAGCCATCCACATGATGTACAGATTACAAAAGAAGCACCTAACTACTCGTTGTAATCGGAAGAGAGTTAATCATTTCCAGGACAGGCTCGGTGATTTTCACCGGGTCTGTCTTTTTTTGCAGATACCCCTGTGATAGAATAGAACAAGCGGTGACGATCCATGGATGGATTAAGGCGTTGCGGCGGCTATTTGACGTGAATCTATGAATATGGTTATGAAAAGCAAATGCAGTGCAAGAAAAGGCTGCCAGCCAAACAGAAGCGCGGACGTCCTTTTACATAAGCATTCGCAAAATGCGGACTAAGTGACAATCGATAACGAACTTTAGGAGCAATAATATTGCTCGTTCGATACAGCGCATATAGCACACATCTCACACATCAAACATGCAGGTTAGGGAACAAGAAAATCGCAGCATAAGCTGCACTGAAGCAATTAACAATGCTTTGGATCGAAGGGAGTATTCATCATTGAAAGCCAAACACATGAATAAGAAGAAACGCCAAATGCTCAAAAAGAGCGTAGCCTCGGTAATGCTAATTAACATGCTTTGCATGTCTGCAGTAATGCCAGTCATGGCTGCTGCGAACGACTCCGGGCAGGTCCTGACTGCTGCAGCAACAACAACGAAGACGGAGAAAGCGGTACAGGTACCTGGGGTAGACTCATTGGGGCTTGAGGTTAGGTCAGCCGTTCTCATGGAGGCATCAACGGGTCAGATTTTGCTCAATGTCGATGCGGATAAAGCTATGCCACCTGCCAGCATGACCAAAATGATGACAGAGTACATTGTCGCTGAACAAGTTAAACAAGGTAAACTCGGCTGGGACGATATTGTAACTGTTAAAAAGAATGCTGCACAAAGTGTCGGATCACGTATTTTCCTTGCTGAAGGGGACCAACACACAGTTAAGGATCTCTATATTGCTATGGCTGTAGGGTCTGCTAATGATGCTACGGTCGCTTTGGCTGAACATGTTGCAGGTTCGGAAGAAGCTTTCGTGAAAATGATGAATGATGAAGCGAAGCGTATGGGCATGAAGGATACGTTCTTCATCAACTCTTCCGGTCTCGATCGAGCAGATATGCCTGCCGATTTCCGCCCAGCTGAAGACAAGGAAACAGTCATGTCCGCACTGGATGCTGCAATTCTATGCAGATATATCATCATGGATCACCCAGACTACAAAGATTTTACAACCATTCAATCCTATAAGTTCCGTCCCAATGATAAAGCCCCAATTATCAATTATAACTGGATGCTGGAAGCGAATAAAAATATAACCAATTTCAAAAGCTATGCCTATGAAGGTCTGGATGGAATGAAAACAGGCCATACCACGAACGCAGGTAATAACTTTACAGGTACAGCCGAACGTAACGGTATGCGTCTAATTAGTGTTGTTATGGGCACAGATTCGGAATCCGCACGTTTCAGAGAAACTAAAAAGGTGTTGGACTTTGGATTTAACAATTTTGAAGTGAAGCAGGCTGTCGCAGGCAAGACCAAAGTGACAGGGTGGGAAGCTGTACCTTTGAAAAAAGGTAAAGAAACAACCGTTCCTGTCGTAACAGATAATGCGGTAAGTTTCGTTGTACCCAAAGGTACTCAGAACCTGGATGTGACGTTCAAAGCTAACGTAACTGAGGCGGACAAGCTGGTAGCACCAATCAAAGCAGGTACGAAGGTTGGTACAGTGACGTATACGTATAAAGCAGATGGAATTGAGCCTCAGGAAAAAACAGTGAACTTGATCACAGCGGAAGAGGCTGATAAAGGCGGATGGTTCCGTTTGTTCTTCCGAGCTGTTAAGGATTTCTTCGTCGATCTCTTTGACGGGATCAAAAACCTGTTCTAGTTTTATAGGATACTTCTTGTAAAAGAGTATGATCGTGAATTGGATGATATGTGGTCATATCATTGCCAGAATACAAGTTATTCGACCGGATGGATTGTATATTTACAATTTTTCCGGTAAAATATCAAGTTAGAATTCACGTATAATGAGGCGGAAAATTCCAAGCTTTTTTTACCTGGTGGAGTGGGTTAACTGCTCTATATAAGGTAATGAACGACACATACATTACGGGCCGAAGTGTCCAAGTATCTTGGAGCACCGATGAAGGGCATAGAGATATCCAAACTTGCACCTTCCGAGCGTATGCAAGATCGCGGCTGGTATGAGAAGGGGAATGTGCAAATGAAGATCGGCGTATTAGCGCTTCAAGGGGCTGTCACAGAGCATATACGGAGTATTGAACGCGCTGGAGCAGAAGGTGTGGCTATCAAACAGGTTCAGCAATTGCATGATCTGGATGGTCTTATCCTTCCTGGCGGGGAAAGTACAACGATTGGCAAACTGATGCGTAAATATGGGTTTATGGATGCCATTCGAGCGTTTGCTGCTGAGGGCAAACCGGTATTTGGTACCTGTGCTGGCTTAATCGTTATGGCTAAGCACATCACGGGACAGGAAGAGGCCCATTTGGAGTTAATGGATATGACTGTATCCCGAAATGCATTTGGACGGCAGAGAGAAAGTTTTGAAACAGACTTGCCGGTCAAAGGCATCGAGGAAACGGTGAGAGCTGTGTTTATCCGGGCTCCCTTGATTGAGCGTGTTGGAGAGCAGGTAGAGGTACTCTCTACTTACAATGATGAGATTGTTACAGCTCGTCAAGGACATTTGCTGGCTTGCTCGTATCATCCGGAGTTAACGGATGACTATCGTCTGCATGCTTATTTTGTAGACATGGCCAAGTCCTACAAACACGCGGTAGACCCTAAATAGTGTATGATGTACAACCTATGATCTCCCGGTCATCGGATCACTTCCCCAGCAGCCTTGTAAGGCCGCTGATTGGCAGTTGCATCTGAACGGATGCCTGATGTTGCCTGTATCTGCTTCATAGCGGGAATCGCAGCGGAGGGTCGCACCGGGAGCATAGGTTGTTTTTGTGGTTACAGATTCCGATAAGTATATAGTAAGGTATACACAGTAGATTTTTGAGAATCGATTTAACATAAGGCTTCACTTCGTGGGGTTATTTAGGAGGGGTATATCGTGCTTGATGTGAAAATATTGCGGAATGAGTATGCACGTGTAGAGGAAGCATTGACTAAACGTGGCAAATCGTTGGATCTTATCGCTGGATTTACCGAGATGGATACCAAACGGCGGGAATTGCTTCAAGAGAGTGAGACGCTCAAGAGCCGTCGGAATACGGTCTCTGCGGAAGTTGCTAGACTGAAGAAGAATCGTGAAAATGCAGATGATCTGATTGTGGAGATGCGCGAAGTCTCTGATCGAATCAAAGCCATGGACGAAGAAGTTCGGGAACTGGAAGTGAAGATCAATGAGCTCACCATGGCGATTCCGAATATTCCTAACGAAAGTGTACCTGTTGGAGCTTCTGAAGACGACAATGTTGAGATTCGTCGTTGGGAAGAGCCAAAATCATTTACTTTTGCGCCAAAAGCCCACTGGGAAATTGCTCAAGATCTCGATATCCTTGATTTTGAAGCAGCTGCCAAAGTAACAGGATCTCGGTTTACCTTTTATAAAGGGCTGGGTGCCCGTCTGGAACGTGCATTGATTAACTTTATGATGGATCTGCACAGCGATCAACATGGATATGAAGAGATTCTGCCTCCATACATCGTTAATCGGGATAGCTTGTTTGGAACAGGTCAACTGCCTAAGTTTGAAGAAGATCTGTTCAAGTTGAAAGATACCGAATATTATCTGATCCCTACTGCTGAAGTTCCGGTAACGAACTATCATCGCGAAGAGATTCTGAATGTAGATCAATTGCCGAAGCACTTTGTGGCATACAGCTCATGTTTCCGTTCTGAAGCCGGTTCGGCAGGACGGGATACACGCGGATTGATTCGTCAGCATCAGTTTAACAAAGTAGAGCTGCTCAAGCTCTCTACTCCGGAGACTTCGTATGAAGAGTTGGAGCAAATGACTCAAAATGCGGAGCGTGTGCTTCAATTATTGGGATTGCCGTATCGCGTTCTGACACTGTGTACCGCAGATATGGGCTTCACTTCGGCTAAAACGTATGATATTGAAGTATGGTTACCTGAGAGCAACACCTATCGTGAGATTTCCTCCTGCTCCAACTGTGAGGACTTCCAGGCACGCCGTGCCAATATCCGTTTCCGCAGAGAGCCAAAAGCCAAACCGGAATTTGTGCATACATTGAACGGGTCAGGATTGGCCGTTGGACGGACGGTTGCCGCTATCCTGGAGAACTATCAACAGGAAGATGGTACGGTTGTTATTCCTGAAGCATTGCGTCCCTATATGGGCGGCACAAGTGTGATTGCACGTCGCTCTTAAGCGAAAGTTAACCATCCTTATCAAGAGGAATACAAAACACTCCAACCCGTCATTTTGAATGACGGGTTGGAGTGTTTTGTATTAAAAGGGCATTTGTCTGATATGGATCATAAATTTTAATATAAAAAAGGTTGCATTATGTTGTCGAGATATGGTATGATACTTTTCGTGGCAAGTTTATAAAAGTTAATTCCCTGGAGAGGTACCGAAGCGGTCATAACGGGGCGGTCTTGAAAACCGTTAGGGGGCAACTCCACGTGGGTTCGAATCCCACCCTCTCCGCCATACTACACTTATAACAAGGATTCGAGCGATCTCGCTCGGGTCCTTTTTTGCGTTATGCGATTGTTTAACGGAGTGATGGTACGGGTTGGTGACCCCTGTATACGTTGCTCAGTACAACATTATATTTTGAGTACGTCTGATATGTATAAAAACATCTTCATCGCCGCACTTTATAGGAGTGGAGGTGGTAAGATGAATCGCGAGTTAAACATCGATCAGACAGAGCTTGTAGGGGCTTGGCAAGAGCGTTTGCCTCAAGTCTTGAATGTGGGTGATCAGGCTCAAGTAATGGCGGATGAGGCCGATCAGCAGGCCATTCGGATACACATTGCGACAGCAGGTCATGAGATGTATTCTTTTGATTTCAAATGTGAGTATGTGGATTCCCGTGAAGTCAGTGTCCAGCTGATTGATGTGGAACGGGATGGACGAACGACAGATGAGCGTACAGAGCCAATTCAGGAACTGGCCCACGATTATACAAGGCACATTCACGAATGTGCTCAATCGTTACAATCCCAGACGCGACAATAGTTTGAAACCTCAAGGAGTGAACACATTTGACTAAAGCCAAAGCGGGAGTAGACAAAAACCTGCAAAATGTAGTTGATGATCTGGAGCAGCCAGCCGTAAACAGTCACCATGCCCAGCAAATTCAGCAAGATATCAATGATCGCCGTCATCAGGATGCACTAAATCATGATAAAACGGAAGATAGGGACCCATCCCATTCCTAACATTGATGAGGGGGTAACATTATGAGCAAACCGAAAACAATTCCTGTACCGGAAGCGCAAGCTGCCGAACAGCATCATCATTCATCCAAACGTTCTTCCATGCAGGAGCCATTATCCGGTTCCAAAAAAGTAAAAAATCAAAATCATGTGGATCATTTGAATCCCCAAGGTTAATAGAAGAAACAGATTCACGCAAAAGTCCCTTGTTACCTAACAGGGGGCTTTTGCGTATTCATACATATACAAAGACAGGCACATGGTTATTTCCAAACCTCACGTAGGTCTTTGTAGCCATTTTAAAGAGGAAAGATCACATTTTTCCCAAATTAGGTTTCAGTATCTGGTGATATGGTATATCATTGATATTGAATTACTTTTTTTGGGGTTATCACGAGAGGAGAGAAACAAATGACTAAACGTATGGGGGCGCTTCTTCTTACGTTGCTGTTGACCGTATCCATGGCCTTGACAGCATGTAGCAGCAAGCAGGAACCAAAAGAGGCATTGAAGACGGCTGCGGCCAATGCTTCCAAATTAACTTCGTATGAAATGAGTTCCAACTTCACTATTAATGAATTGAGCTATAAACCTGGGGATGCATCTCAAACGGACCCGAGCATGACTCAGTTTATGAGCATGTTGAAGGATGCTCAGTTGAATGTAACAGGTGTATACCAAAGTGAACCAATGCAGACAGAGATGACTCTTGGCATTGAACTTAAAGGCGATATGGGTATGACCTTTACCATTCCAATGGTAATGACTGCTGAGAAGCTCTATGTGAAAGTGCCAAATATTCCGTTCTTCCCGATTCCGGAGAACGTTGTTGGCAAATTCCTGGAACTTGATCTGAAAGAACTGGCTGAGCAAGAGGGTACGGAATGGAACCCGGATGCTATGGACGCAGCCAAAACTCAAAAGCTGAGCAACGAAGTCATGGACGCAGTGCTGAGCGAATACGATCAAGCTAAATTCTTCAAAAACCTGGACACCAAAGATGCACAACTTCCTGAAGGTGTAGATGCGAAGCAAGTTGTACAATTCTCGGTGAATAATGACAATGTTAAAGAAGCCGTTACTGTACTGGTAACAAAAGCTATGCCTAAAGTGTTGGATATTCTGTCCAAAGAGGAATATCGTGAAATGCTGCAAATGGATCAGGCTGATATCGACAAAGCTAAAGAAGATTTGAAAATCACTGAAGCAGATCAGGCTGAAATGGCTAAAGACTTGGATAAATTGAAAGATGTTCTGACAATTAACCAATTCAACATCGATTTCGCATTGGACAAAAACGACTTCCCTGTATATCAGAAGATGGTCGCTGATGTGTTGATCAAGCCAGAAGATACGAAAGACGAAGTGAAACTGGCATTTACCGGTTCCAATACGTACACCAAGATTAACGAAAAAGCAGCATTCAAAATCAACATCCCTACGGGCGATGACGTAATTACTATGCAAGAGTTCGAAGAACTGATGAGCGCTTCATACGGATACTAATCTCGCTGAGTTCAAACCGTCTGTGATTCAAGTGAAGGATCATCTCCTTCCGCTTGGATACAGGCGGTTTTTTATGTTACATAGCGTTAAGAGGGGATATCCTCCGAATGATTGATCTTGTATTTTTGAATGGTGGCTAAGGTTACATACCAATAAAACCGCACTCTCTCCTACATAAATAGGGTAGCACGGTTTTAAAGATTGAATGTGCATCATGTTGAATTGGGGATGCAGACAGCTATGTGGTGGAGCTTCTAAATTAGTTAATCCGCAAGTTCATCCAAGTCTTCAGCAAGTACAGCATAGATCTGATGATCCTGATATTTGCCGTTGATCTTGAGGTATTTGCGAGCCGTACCTTCAAACTGGAACCCGTTCTTCTCCAACACGCGCTGCGAACCTTTGTTGGTAGGCAATACCGCAGCCTGGACCCGATTTAACTTCAGCGCACGGAAGCCATAGGCTACGGCCAGTTTAACCGCTGCTGTCATTCGTCCGCCGCCCTGATAATCCGGATGGATAAAGTAACCCATATCAGCATAATTGGCAACGCCTAATACGACATTGTTAAGACTTACTTGTCCAATCAACAGGCTGTCTTTAATGGTGTAGATCCCAAATTGGTAACCTGTACCTTCTTCTGCAGCATTGACCCGATCCTCAATTCGTCGAGTCTGAGCATCCAATGTATAGAAATCATCTTCTCGCAAGGGTTCTACGGACTGGTATGGGATTCGTGTAATTTGAATCAGGTCCAGATAGGATTGTGTATCTTGGGGTGTGAGCAACCGAAGGCTTATGCCATTGGCTGTGTCATATAGGGTTAGCGCCATTACAGCACACTTCCTTTCCAATTGGGATGTTTGTAATCGGTGATTATTTTAACTTTTGACGCAGACTTCTGAAAAATTGAGTTAGCATCGTGGAGCATTCGGGCTGAAGAATATCCGGGATCACTTCGGTTCGATGGTTAAATCGAGGCTCCTGTAGCAGGTTCATCAGTGTACCTGCACAGCCTGCCTTGGGATCAGCCGTACCAAAGATTACGCGGGGAACCCTGGATTGTACAATGGCGCCTGCACACATGGGACAAGGTTCCAGTGTGACGTACAGAGAACAATCCAACAAGCGCCAGGCTCCGATGGTCTCGCTTGCCTGACGAATAGCCACCATCTCTGCATGGGCGGTAGAATCCAGTGTCGTTTCTCGCAGATTGTACCCTCGGCCAACAATTTGGTTATTTTGTACAATTACAGCTCCAATCGGCACTTCCCCAAGGGCCTCGGCTTTGTATGCCTCAGCAATGGCCTCCCGCATCCAATGCTCATGTTGAGCTTCCTCGGATAATTGTGAAAGGTCGGGCTGGAGAGAATGGTCATTCATTACAATATAACTCCTTCCAAAAAGAATTTATTCAGCGAACAGGCATTCGGGTTGTTAACATGTTGTGTATAGAAATGTGGATAACCGTATAGTTGCTCACATAGTTATAAACAAACTATCCACAAGCCTGTGGGTATGTGGACAAATCCAGTGATTAATTTCATTGTAGAGTTCAAAAATGCAAAAAACAACGAATTTCGAGCTTTTCCGTCATTCGGTAACTTTTGGTCACAGGTCAATTATCCTTTTCAAAAAGACATACAAGCGTTATGATGGAGATAGGTTTTGCCATATATCGCCAGAGGGTACAAGCCGAGAGGTGAACAAAAAAACTTGTCTATTAAAACGAAATTATCCATGATTATGTCCTGCTCAGTGCTCGTTATTTTAGTGTTGAATATCGCACTGAGTTATTATACTACAGAAGAGAATCTGAGGCAGGACAGTGAAACCAAGATGGTACTCACTGCAAAGCAGATTGCAATTGCTGTCGAACAGAATCAATACAGTTCAGATTATGTAAAAAGGCAGATTGGAAACAATCTGTGGCTTGCTGCTGTCATGGCAGCGGAAGAGTTGGACCCGGATATTAATAATATCACAAATGAAGAACTTGTTCGCTTGAGTCAAAAGGTCGGCGTTTCGCATATTTCATTGATGGAGCAGACGGATGATGATATTGTGGTTAGCCGTTCATCAGATCCAAGAGAGATCGGGCTGTCCACCAAATCCATGACCTATTGGTATCAGGCGTTTAAACAATTATTTGAAAAACAACAGGTAACGATTCCTCAAGGGCAGAAGCTGGAGCATTTCTGGTCCGATGGTTTCGAGTATTCGACATCCAGTCCCTCGGATATTGATATCTGGGGTTACTACCATGATGGAAAGAGAAACTACATAATCAATCCCTTCTATAATAATACGGAAGTTGATGACTATGTGAAAATCTCTAGTCCGGATGAGATTTTGAATAAAATCCGTGAGGTCAATCCCTCCATTCTGGAGATTACAGGCATCAATCCATTGACTTTTGGCAGCCCGAACATGGGTGATGACGGAAGAGATTCGAATTTTAGCAAGTTGAATAACAGACCTATTCGGTTTGGCACGTATCAGTATGGATCTACTGATGAAGATCATCGTGCTGTTGTGCGCGCCATTCGGACAGGGCAGAATGTATCTTTTGTCAGTGAAACGCACGAACAGAAGGTGCTGAAGAGTTTTATCCCTATTTTCACACCTAATCAGTCTTCATATGTCATCAGTATTGTCATGGACTATAAGCAAATATCCTCCATGGTGTCTGAGCAACTGGTGAGCCATGCCTCAATATCGTTGGTGTTGCTGGAGATCGTGATCTTTGGTAGCTATCTGCTCGCAGGTTATATTACGCGTCCGATCCAATCCATACTGGGCAAAGTGAATGATGTAGCGGATGGACACTTTGACTTCCGTCTGAAAGTACGGAGGAAGGATGAACTCGGCCAACTGGCCAATCGGATTAATGCCATGATTCGTAATCTGGGCCATTATACGAGTCGTCTGAAACAGATGTATGAAGAAAATCGCGCGGTAAAAGAGCATCTGGAGTCCATTATCAATCAGACAGCCGATGCCATTCATATTACGGATCTTGAAGGGAAAGTGCTGCGGGTTAACCGGGCATTTGAACAATTATATGGCTTTCGAAGTCGCGAGGTGGAAGGTCGTAATCTGAAAATCATCCCGCCAGAGGCGGAGGAAGAAATGAAACGTCAGCATGCCCAACTCGTTGAGGGAATGTCTATTACGTCCAATGAAACCACCTGGATGAAGAAAGATGGGACTCGTGTAGAAGTCAGTGTCAGTACGGCTCCAGTACGAGACGAAGCTGGGGAGATTACCGCACTCATTAGTGTCTCCAGAGACATTACAAGCCGTAATCGGATGGAAGAGCTGCTCAGACGCTCTGAGAAGCTAACAACCGTGGGCCAGCTTGCGGCAGGTGTCGCGCATGAAATACGTAATCCACTCACCACGTTGCGCGGATTCCTACAGTTACAGCAAGAGAGCAACAAGCTGAATCATCGTCATCTGGATCTGATGTTATCGGAGCTGGATCGCATCAACCTGATTGTTGGTGAATTCCTGATTTTGGCCAAACCGCAGGCGGTTCATTTTCAGAATCGGGATATTCGTTTTATTCTCGGCGATGTCATCTCTTTACTGGATAGTCAGGCGCACCTGCATGGTGTAGAATTTGTACTGCGTGCCTCATCCGATTCGGCTATGGTACACTGTGAAGAGAACCAGTTGAAGCAGGTATTCATCAATTTGCTGAAAAACGGTATGGAGGCCATGCCAAATGGAGGAAACATCCACATTAAGCTCAAGCATGACGAGCAGTCGAAGCGCGTCAGAATTGAGATCAGGGATGAAGGCATTGGTATCCCGGAAGAGATGATGCCTAAGCTTGGGGAGCCTTTCTTTACGAATAAGGAGTCCGGGACAGGGCTTGGTCTGATGGTCAGTCAGCGAATTATTCAATCACATAAGGGCATGATGGATATTAAAAGCGTCATGAACAAGGGAACAACGGTTATTATTGAACTGCCTGCATCCGAGCAACAACCAGAGGTTATTCAGGCAGATCAGGTAACGGATGAACCAATTACAGATGAAGAGAAATAGATGAGGTGAGATTACCTTTTGCGTATTAATAAATTTATTAGTGAAACAGGTTATTGCTCCCGGCGTGAAGCCGACAAGTTGGTGGATCGTGGGCTGGTAACCATTAATGGAGTTAAGGCTGAACTGGGCAGTCAGGCAGAAGAAGGCGACGATGTACGCATCAATGGCAAGCCGATCAATGAAAAGAGAAAACATGTATATATTGCGCTGAATAAACCGATTGGAATCACAAGTACTACTGAGCAGCATATTCAGGGGAACATTGTTGATTTTGTCGGACACGATGAACGTATCTTTCCAATTGGACGTCTGGATAAAGACTCGGAAGGTTTGATTCTGATGACCAATGACGGAGATATCGTTAACCGGATTCTTAGAGCAGAAGGACGCCATGAGAAAGAGTATATCGTCACTGTTGATCGAACGGTCACGCCGAGTTTCCTTAGAGGTATGAGCACCGGAGTTAAGATTTTGGGTGAAATGACACTGCCTTGTACCGTGACCCGGATGACGGATCGGGTATTCCGTATTATCCTGACCGAAGGAAAGAACCGTCAGATTCGGCGGATGTGTAGTGCCTTTGGCTACGAGGTTCGTAAGCTGAAGCGGATTCGGATCATGAACATCCATCTTGGAGAAATGGCAACCGGTTCTTGGAGAGAGCTCACCGCTGCTGAAAAAGCGGAGCTGGGCGGTCTGCTGGACTATTCACTGGAATAGTCGATTCGACTTTCTTCGACCCAATAAGAGCAATAATTATTGAAGAAAATATAAAAGCAAAAGACCGCTCCCTATCGTTAGATGGAGAACGGTCTTTTTGGTCATTGGCGGCCTAGTGGCCTTTAATTTCCTCCGCCAACGGCTTTTACATTGGTATTGTTACTTTGATACTTCCGAATGATAGAAACCTCTACACGGCGATTCTGTGCCCGTCCGGCATTGGTGTCATTACTGGCAACCGGGTGATACTCTCCATAACCACTTGGTGTGAATTTGGAAGGGTCCAATTGTGTGTTCAGCAACAGGATTTTCAGGAAGTTAAGCGCACGGTCTGCACTCAGATCCCAGTTATCCTTATATTGGTTGTTCGAAATGGGAATATTATCGGTATGACCGGATACAACCACTTCGTATTCAGGAAATTCTTGCAGCATGCTTGAAATGGCTTTGGCCAGGGATCGTGATTCAGGCTTCACATCTGCTCGGCCTGAGGAGAACAGGGCGTTATCACTGATGGTGATTTTCAATTCAGACTGATTCAGCTTGGTGTTCAGCTGGTCCGAAAGGCCGTTCTTCGAGATATACTGGTCAAGCCGTTTCTTGAGCTTCTCCAGATCTTCCTGCTCTTTTTGAGCCATTTGTGCATCCGTAATCTGAGCTGGTGTTTTTTTAGTGATTTCTGTAGGTTCCTGTTTGTTCTTACCCAAGTCAACACCTGGCGTATCCGGATTCATGGACGTATGATCCAGAATACCAGAGCCTCCATTCAATGCACTGCTTAGTGCGGAAGCCATCTGCTCGAACTTGGCCGCATCGAGTGAACTCATGGAGAACAACGTGATAAACAGGGCAAGCAACAAGGTCATCAAGTCAGAATAGGGAAGCAACCAGCTCTCGTCTATATGTTCTTCATGTGGTTCGTGCTTTTTAGCCTTTTTCACCTGATGATCCCTCCTTCTCTTCCAGTTGTTTGCGTTCGGAAGGTGTCAGGAATACGGATAACTTTTGATTGATGGCAATGGTGGATACACCAGATTGTATGGATAACAACCCTTCAACCATCATCAGCTTGATCTCCATTTCTTGCTTGGACATCCGCTTCAGTTTGTTAGACATCGGGTGCCATAACACGTAACCACTAAATATACCAAGGAGTGTTGCGATAAATGCTGCCGCAATCGCATGGGAGAGTTTCTCCATGTCACTGAGATCGGCAAGTGCTGCGATGAGACCTACAACGGCCCCGAGAACCCCGAGCGTTGGCGCGTACATCCCCGCCTGGGCGAAGATCAAGGCACCGCCGCGGTGGCGCTCCTCTGTAGCATGAATATCTTCCATCAGTACATCACTTACAAATTCCTGATCGTTGCCGTCGATAATCATACGCATACCGCCACGAAGGAACTGATCGTCAATCTCTTCTACTTTTGATTCCAGTGCAAGCAAACCTTCACGACGGGTAGTGGAAGCCCAATCCATAAACGTGCCGATCAGAGACACTCGATCAATAAGTACTTGATTTTTGAAAATAATCGCGAAAAGCTTAGGGATTTTCTTAACTTCTGACATAGGAAATGCAATAAAAATGGTTCCTGCCGTACCAACAAAGATAATAACGTAGGCTGCCGGATTGTTAACCAGGTTGATTAAGGGCGCACCCTTCAGGAACATACCGAGTACAAGGGAGACCAGCCCAAAAACTAGTCCAATAATCGTTGAAATGTTCATCATACACCTCATCCATGAGATAAAATTGAATCCTTTCAAGCGGCTGTATTCGGGCTTCCGGACGAATTTTTGGCCGCAATCCGTTCAATGTTAGGCATTCCTTGCGGTTGCTAAAACAGTTCAAACGGTCATATATAGTATTTATCGACCAGAAGGCCTTTTTTTTTAAGGGCTATTTTCAGGTATAATAAGATCAAATCCGCTCCTTAGGGGCCGAATAGGAGTGAAAAGCCAATGGGCGTAAAGCATGGACGGGATTATGAAGGAATTTTGACAGATCTGACAACGGCAATTGGACGCATACCGGATCGGTATGTTTTCTTTGAAATGGACGCGGAAGAGTGGGAGAGACTCGCTGCACCTGAGCAACTTGAAGTGGATGAGGCGTTGGCGGAAGATTTGTTCTATGCACTGGGCGAAGAGTCTGTGATTCCGGTTGGAAGTGGTGTGGTCATCCATGATAAGGAACAGCACCGCATTCATATTCTGATCGGGGAAGAAGAGTTAACATTTGTACCTTTAATCTAGTGTATATACATGCATTTTAAGGTGTATGAATGGAACTGGAATTTTCCATAAAGCCTTATGGTTAGTGGTTCTACGCCATATAAGTTGATTGGATTTTGAAGCTTGTCCGTGGTAAGATGTTACTCGTGAAATGGGCTGATCGCATGGCGATGAGCCTGGCCTTTGAGGTTGCTGACGATAGCACCGAAGGTGTTGGTGGTTATACGGACGCACGTCTGTAATGTACCATCCTATGGGGAGGAAGATAACGCATGGTTTTTTCGCAAGAGGAAGTCGAAGCTCATCTGGGAAGGCTGGAAGGCTGGGAACTGGAAGAGGGACGGTGGATTGTACGCAAATTTGTGTTCTCCAACTACATGAAAGGGATTGCATTTGTGGATGAGGTCGCTGCGATCTCGGAAGCGTTCAATCATCATCCTTTTATTACGATTGACTATACAACGGTTACGCTGCGTCTCACGTCATGGGATGCGGGCGGTATTACATCTGTAGATATTAAGGAAGCAGGGCAGTACAACGAAGCTTATGACAAAATGAGGTCGGAATAACGAAGTTGGTTATTATCGCTCGGCCGGAAGTGAGTGAACCCATACATGTCAGACTATAATCAGGAACAACCTCTTATTGCTGTCGTAGGCAGTCTCAATATGGATCTCGTGGTGAAGACAGATACGATTCCGGAAGAGGGAGAGACAGTGAGCGGTGAGGAACTCCACTATCTCGCTGGCGGCAAAGGTGCAAATCAAGCTGTCGCTGCTGCGCGTCTGGGTGGACAGACCACAATGATTGGTGCGGTGGGATCGGATAGTTTTGGCGAACGTCTGCTGCACAGTCTGACGGAAAGTGGTGCAGATGTCTCGCAGGTTCGCAGATTGGAAGACACGGTTACAGGGACAGCTTCCATCTGGCTCTCTCGAGGAGACAATCGGATTATCGTTATTCCTGGTGCGAACGGGCAAGTAGTGCCTGAGATGCTGGAAGAAGCGGATACGGTAAAAAGCCTGACTGCAGCCGCAGCGGTGCTGCTACAGCTGGAGATCCCGCTGCCAGCGGTTACCCGCGCCGCCCAACTGGCGGCTGAAGGCAGCGCACTGGTGGTGCTCAACCCGGCTCCCGCGGTGCCGGGTCTGCCCCAGGAGCTCCTGCGGTGCGTCGACGTTGTCACGCCGAACCGCAGTGAGCTTGCCGTGCTGACCGGCCGGGATCATCTCCGGCCGGAAGACCTGGATGCGGCGGTCGCAGAGCTCGCCGCATCCCTCGGGGCCGCTGTCGTCACGACGCTCGGCCCCGAGGGGGCTGTGTACGCGGCGGCGCCTGGTGGCCGCGTACAGGCAGGGCGTGCCGGCGCATGCCGTGCGCCCGGCTACGCCGTAAGCGCCGTCGATACGACCGGCGCTGGCGATTGCTTCAACGGCGCGTTGGCGGTAGCCCTCGCGCGCGGTGAGACGTTGGACGCGGCCGTAGGCTTCGCCATGGGTGCGGCCGCGTTATCCGTGACGAAGCTCGGCGCCCAGTCCGGGATGCCGTCCGCACGTGAAGTGGAGGCCTTTCTGGCCGAGCATGCGGCAGAGGCCTAATCAATAGCATAACAAAGAGGCTCTTATTCTCCCAAAAGGGGATTAAGGGCCTCTTTGTTATGCGTGCAGAGATTATTTCTTCTCTGATAGCCACATGGCGATATTGGCAATCTCTTCATCCTGCAGTTTGCCCTTGAAGGAAGGCATGCCGCCACCTTTACCTTTGACAATCGTAGTGTAGATCTTCTCCAGATCATCCTGGCTGCCGATGTTTGCTAGAGCAGGTCCTACACCACCCTGAAGCTGATCCCCGTGACAGGAGATACAATTGGCTTTGACCAGTGCTTCAGCCTGTCCGGCATCCAATGTGACTTCCGGCATGGTTGGCTTGGCTTCTTCAGCCACTTCTTCTTTCCCTGGAAGCGTAAACATTAAAACAATAGCTAAAGCGCATGCTGCAAAAAATACTCCGCTCATGATCCATTTGTGCATCCCTTATGTCCCCTCCAGAATGAAAGATCATCTAACCTGAAACTATCCATATCATTATAACGGAACCTGTACTGACATCATAGCATTTTGTGGGAAATTTTTGAACTAATCACATAACAAGGCGCAAATTTGGTTGTTTTGCAATGGATTTTAATCACGAGGCCCTTCATAAACCATACAGTGAAAGGGCTTCAAGCCGCTTGGGGTCTGTCGTTCGTATGTATCCTGGGTGACAAATCCACTCTTCAGATAGACTTGAATGGCACGAGCATTCCAAGTGAGCACTTCCAGATCGATCTCATTCATCGGATTTCGGCGAATAGCTTCCTGTACAATGGCCGTGACAAAAGCTTTCCCTTGCCCCTGACCACACAGCTCTGGATGCATGCCGAGGCCAATCCGGGTTACCCCTTGAAGTGGGAAGTATTGAGCAAATCCACATATACGATCGTTCTGATCCAGGACAATCGCATATTGCTCCTGCCGCAACTGTGCATCTCCGAATTCCACTTCCAGCGCTTTCATCTGCTCCCAGGGAAGCCAGCTGTAGATATTGTAAGGCGGATCATACTGCCAACTGCAGATGAGCTCCGCATGTTCTTCTCGCATGGGTACAACGTGAAACGTTACGGGGGCTTCCTTCATACACCTGCATGCTCCTTTCCTTGAAACAGAACTCTCTGTCCACTCTACAAAAGAGATATTCATTTAGCAAGTCTCTCTTACCAGAAAAAAATATGAAACAAAAGTTCCGGTAATTCCGTTTATATTATAACAGGATGGGTAAAAACATCATAGGGCACGGACGAACGAGGACAAAATGAGCCTGTTGATGTTGCAGGATAGCCCCGAGCGTAACTTGCAATATGAATCAGGATGGAAGCACAAAAAAACCGCCGGATACATTCCTGCGGAGAATGTACCGGGCGGTTCTGTTATGCTTCTTGCTTCGTTACAGTATGGTTCATGGTTACAGTATCATGTTGCTCAGCTTGTCCCTAGTCAAGGGCCAGTGATTCATACGCGTCCGTGCTCATAATCCGTTTAGCGCCAACATAACGATTGGCCCAATAGCTTTCACTCAATGCACTGATCGTAACGCCTTTGGAAGAAGAAGAGTGTGCGAACTTTCCATCCCCTACAAAGATTCCTACATGGGATACGCCTTTACCTGTAGTATTAAAGAATACCAGATCGCCAGCTCTCATTTCCATGCGGGATACGGAATCGCCCATGTCGAATTGGGAACTGGATTGGCGTGCCAAATCAATACCCAATTTGTCGAATACATACCGTGTAAATCCGGAGCAGTCAAAGCCGTTAAGCGTTGTTCCCCCACTTTTGTATGTAGTTCCCATTGCTGAATCAATTACTGCGTCCATTTTTGAATCTGCGAATGCGCTACCTGCACCAAGCGATAATGCGAATGTGATGCTAAGTACAGCTGCGGTTAATTTCTTCTTGAACAAGAGATATTCCCCTTCCAACGCCTGCGAGGTTAGCTTAAGGATTCGGTTGAAGGTCCCCTATGATCCCTCTGTAGCAAGATCAATTCACCCATAACTGGTTCCCCCGCTTCCCAGGTGCCAGGAATTTGGCTATGCTAGTTATGCACCTGCGAAATCAAGAAATGACGATTTAATTTTAAGTAGTTACAAATATGAATGTAAAGATTACAAAGTTGTTACTAAAAACTCACTGCGATTATTGTAACAGAGGAGTACGTCTTTGGCAACGTTTAGCAACAAAATTAGCAAAAAAAACCTCGACCTTTGACGGGGAAAGGTTGAGGTTTGCCTATTTATAAGTACATAGCAGGCCATAAGTTTAACATGTGATGGTAACAATTTTTAAACTAAATGCTCTCACCTTTGGATACTTTGGACTGCCACAATCGGAAATGGCTGCATATTTTCCACAGACTCAATAGACATCTGGCAAGTGGATACGTCTGTTGTAGTATAAGTCCGGTAAGTCCCGTTAATAACCATGAGGCTGAAGTGAATGCCCCAAAGACGAGTAAGTGGACTCCGCCCAGCAGGAGAGCAATGCCGATAACGGCGATGAGATGACGCAGTGCAATCCAGAGTGCTTTGAGGGTGCCGTGAGCCCCGCCTTCTCCTTCTGGTGCCGACACACCGAACTGCATGTAGAGCATGACATGGTGGATGACCCATCCATATACAATCCAGGCAGCAACATAAGGTATACCAGGCAAAAGTAATTGAAGGGAATGAAATCCGTCCATGAGGATCGAGTAGAGCTTCGGTATGAGCCAGTAGGCGGGCAGAAGTATCAATAATGTACGTATGGTGTGCAGCAGCAGCATCGGTTTCCACAGTTTTTTGATTCCACGGACGAATGGGATGCGCTCTTCTGTAGAATTAAAGTGCTGAAGTGAGTAGAGCAGTCCTGCCTGAATAAGGGGGCTGATCAACATGCGAACCAGCAGCATGCCCCCCAGAATCCATAGATAACGATGAACCTCCGGATGGGTAGATAGGTTAAGTTGGCTTTCCATTTTGAACAAAAGTGTACTCAGTTCCCCGGCATCAGAATCTGGATAGCGCAGGAGGAGTGGGATGACTGCCGATTGTACCATTCGATAGAAGAAATATCCCCAAATGAGTTGATAAAGAAATAAGAGTGCCGCAATGAACATATGCTGACGGACGAGAAACCAGCCTTCACGTATTTTCGCTTTCACCGTTTCCACCTCACCATGACAGACCTCCGAATATGGCTTCTATTAGTTTGGTTACACTCATGCTCCAGCGGGACTTCGTCTGCTCATCCAGTCCGGATTTTAGGAAATTGTTCATATGGCGGTTCTCCAGCACGATCGTGTACAGGGGATCGGTCATGGCCCAGGCTACGGGGGATGTGTGCGTTAATTTATAGGTAATTCGATCTTCTATGCCATCCCATTGCTTGGTGAGGGTATGTCCGTCTTCAAAAGCAATGCGAACAGGAACGGCGTTGTAATCACTACCTTTTTTGACGATCGTCACGGATGACTCGTACCATGTTTGACCGTCTTTCTGTACAGGCGTAACACGAATCTTCTCTACAGCAAAGTCAGCCATTCCATTACCGTAGACGTATTGGTCAAAATAATCAGACCAGGACGTGCGGGTCACTTGTTCCACAACGTTCTGAAAATCTGCCGAAGTGGGATGTTTGAAGCGGTACTTCTTCACATAGGTAGAGAGAATGCGTTCCATCTTTTTTGTGCCGACTTGATGTTCAATACCAAGCAATACAAGCTTGCCACGTGTGTAGACATTGGCTGCATACTCATTCTGTGAATCGAACTTCCAGGATTCTTGTGTTAAGGATGAAGGAGACGTAATCAGGCCCGATTGTACCGGCAGATTCGGAATCAATCCGTATTCCTGCTCCATCAATTTGTCTTCTGCATAAGAGGTGAACCCCTCATCCAGCCAGGCTTCCTCGAATTCGTTGCTGGCAACCATGCCGTAGAAGTACTGGTGTCCGATCTCGTGGACTACGGTACGTTCCAGGTCATAACCTGGAGTAGTGTCATCGGCTCCAAAGGCCGTTACCAGCGTAGGGTATTCCATACCTCCAGCACCGTTCCCCGCTTTGGGTGGAACAACGATGGATAAGGTAGCATAAGGATACGGGCCAAACCATTTGCTATAATTGGATAGAGCGGCCTTCGCGGCGTAGAAATAACGTTCCTTCAGATCCTGATGAGCAGGATCCAAATATAATTTGATTCGTACACCAGGCACATTGGGTGCAGAGAAGGGTTCCTCGGCGTAGACAAAATTCGGTGAAGCTGCCCAGGCGAAATCATGCACATCATCGGCATAGAATTGATAGACTTTTTCTCCGTTCTTCACCACGGCTTGTTGTGTCGGAAATCCGGTAGCGGCAACTTTGTATGTTTCAGGCACCCGAATACGCACACTATATATACCGAAGTCGGCGTAAAACTCTGAATTGCCATGGTATTGGTGCAGATTCCAGCCTTCCGTTGTCCGTCCGCGCCTGCCCACAGGTTCATAGGCACTTAATTTAGGAAACCATTGACCTGCCATGACAAAATCATCAGCAGTTCCCATCCGGGCAAAAATCTTTGGCAGATTCACTTGGAATCGGGTGTGGAGTGTAATGCTTTCTCCGCCTTTGACGGGTTTGGGTAAGCGTACTTTAATGAGGGTGGTGTCCTTGATATTTCCGTCATCTGGTTGCACATACTGCATCCGGTGCAGCAGAGAGAGCCCGTCCTCCGTTTTCATTTCGGTAATATTCATGGAGCCATAACCGTTGGTAGGCATGACATCACCCCGAAGCTTTCCGCCGGATTCCTTCATAAAGGTGGTGTCAGCAGAAGAGAAGGCGTTGGGATACATATGAAAGTAAAGCTCGTTGACGGTTTTTTTACCTGGATGTGTCCAGGTAATCGTCTGAGTCCCTTCCAGTACGTTCCCTTCGATCAGTTTTACATCCATGTGATATTCCACAACACGGTTGCTGTACACTTCGGCAGTAGGGGTCTGTACACTTTCTGGAGGTGCTGGGGTTGGGGCTTTTGCCTTAGGCTTGCCCGATTCCGGGGCAAGTGTTGGCAATTCGGAATGAGTTGAGTGAGTATAACCCAGAGTGATCCATATCCCTCCGGCCAGCACACACAGGGCCAGGGATGCGGTGAGCCAGCTCTTGGCGCGTCGTGGAATCATCGATAAATACCTCCCGTTGACAAGCATCTACAGCATGTATATGTTTGCAATGGGCCGATTATTAGTTAAAATATTTGTATCAACCCTTGGAGGCTATAAACATGGACCAAAACGAGCAAAACGGCAAAAAGCAGATTGCCTTGAATATCGTTAGTGCAAAGAGCAAGCATAAAGGCTTCGGTGCAGGCTCCATTGATCTGAATAATCTATCTCCGGTCATTATTGACAATGGTGAAGCCAAAATTGATATTGGTGCGATGCATGCGAAGAGTAAAGTGGAGCGCAATATCAAGTTCTCGACGAATCGTGAAGATGTGCCCAACGGACGCCAAGTATGGCTGGTGTGGGTAGCTGTGGATCGCACGGAAGAGGGACAGCTGTATGGTGGAGCAACGGCATGTGAGATGTGGATCGATACAGAAGCGAGACGTGGATGGAAACTGCTGGCGGAACATGTGAATCGCATGGATTATGCCATGAAGCGCCGTTTCATGTTGGATGAGCTGGGGCCGGAAGATCGGGCTGCACTCAAGAAGCTGTTGATCTCACACAACGAAGAATGGTGGAATGCTTCTCCGGATGAATTGAAAGAAGCACTCGCTTAAGGCAAATCATTCAACACCGTATAAAATCAAAAAAGCAAAAGGACCCTTGACCGTAAAGTTCGGTTTGGGGTCTTTTGCTTGTGTATGATCTGTATTCATCGAACTGAATAATTATGAGTTTTCATCCGAAGTGAATTTCCAAATGCCTAATATAACGAGAGGTTACGGGTGACGCAACTAAGTCATCGTGCATTTGCGTCATTCTACCCACCAACGTTTGAAATCTCCCCACCAGGAATGTTTCTCTTCCTGTATGCCTTGTTGATTCTGTACCTCACGGGTCTTCTCATCTTCTCCAGGATCCGAATCATCCGTCGTACCGTGGCAGACCTCTGTGGGTTCAGTGCCATCAATAAAAACTTCCAGTCGTTTCTCTTCGCAACCATTGCCTGCCAGCTTACCGGATTCCGGGTCGATATAGACACTTACGACGTGATCAGGAACAGTGAAAATTTTGGGTGGTACGCTCGCAAGCGCCTGCTCTGTGAATTGGGCAAAGATTGGTGCCGCGCGGCGGCCGTCCGAAGTCGATATGGCTTTGCCTTGGTCATATCCAACCCATACGGCGGTAGAAAGTTCTGGTGTGAATCCAACGAGCCAGGCATCCGTGTTGGTTGTGCCTGTCTTTCCGGCTACCGGACGTTTAATTGTGGCAGATACCCGGTTACCGGTTCCTCCATTTTCGAATACACTTTCCATTAATCGAGTTAGTACATAAGCTGCCGCAGGTTCCACAACGGTCTCAGCCTTGGTTTGAGGCGATTCATAAAGTACACGTCCTGCTGCATCCGTCACTTGCAGAATGGCGACAGGCGGCGTCCGTTGTCCACCAGCAGCAATGACGGAAAAGGCCGACGCCATCTCCAGCGGGCTGACAGGTGACGTTCCCAGTGCGAGAGAAGGTACGGCGCTCAGGTTGCTCGTAATACCGAGGTTTTTCGCCATACTCACAACCTGCTCAGGACCGATCTGCATAATGGTGTTCACCGCATAGATATTGTCTGAAGCGGCGATCGCTTGTCTAAGGTCAATCTCACCCAGATACTTGTCTCCGAAGTTGCCGGGTTTATAGGTCTTACGGTCATTGTCGTAGTGAAATAGGGTAGGTTCACTATTAAATATGGATGCACTGGTGAGTTGCTTGGACTCCAGGGCAGCCAGATACATAATAGGTTTAAACGCCGAACCTGGCTGGCGCGTTGTCGCCAGTACATGGTTAATCTGATTGGTGCGGTAATTCTTGCCGCCCACCATGGCTTTAATGTAGCCCGTACGAGGGTCGATGGACACCAGAGCCGTCTCCAGCTCGCTTTTGGCATCCATACCCTTCGCTATGGCGTCTTCCGCTGCTTTTTGGACACGCAGATCCAGTGTGGTGTAGATGTTCAATCCTCCGTGATCCAGCATCGCTTCACTGATGCCCAGCTCTTTGATGGCCAGATTCCGGATATAGTCACGGAAATACGGGGCGCTTTCCACCGTTTTACGCTCACTTTCCGGTTTGAACACCAGCATTTGCTCATAAGCTTTATCCGCTTCAGCTTGGGTGATCTTGCCGATATCAGCCATGGCATTCAGCACGATCTTCTGCCGGTCTTTGGCGTTTTTCATATGGTTATAGGGTGAATAGTAGGTCGGTCCTTTCGGGATGCCTGCCAGCATAGCGCTCTCTGCGAGATCCAGCTGTTTGGCGGATTTGCCAAAATACATTCGCGAAGCTGCTTCGATTCCGTATGCACCATGCCCATAATAGATTTCATTCAGATACATCTGTAGGATTTCATCCTTGCTGTATTTCATCTCCAATTGCGCCGTATACATGGCTTCTTTTGCTTTGCGAGTCCATGTTTTCTCATGAGATAGATATAGATTGCGCGCCAGTTGCTGGGTCAATGTACTCGCGCCTTGCGACATCTGCATATGTTCGAGGTTAACGAGCACGGCCCGTCCCATTCCTTGAACGTCAAAACCGTAGTGATTATAGAACTTGCGATCCTCTACAGCCAGAGTGGCGTTGACGAGATTCGGAGCGATATCCTCCAGTTGAACTGGAACAGAGTCTTTGCCACCGGCGGAGAAGGTAGCGATCACTTCCCCTTGACTGTCCAGCAATCGGGAATTCCGATCAGAGTCTGCGAGGGGCAGGCTGGTTGCGTATAGGTAGACCAATCCTGCAGCGGTAGCAAGCATGACGAGCACGGCGAGCAGAGACAGGTTTTTAATGAATTTACGTACACGGAACCCGCGTTTGCGGGTCTTTTGATTTGGCTTGGTCATGGAACGGGCTCCTCTCTTTTCTTCCAGTATGGGACTTCATTGGCAGGGATATTCAATCAGGTACATAAGCAGACAAAATGTAGCGTTTTCGCCGGAAAAACCGTTTTGCAGTATAAACGTCAATCGCGTATAATGCAAAAGGGTAATGAAAAGGTAAGATTCGGCACAAGATACTAAAGCGCGTAAGGACGAACAGACGAATGGTCATTGATTCATTGATTAGTCAGACGCTCTGCACGCTCTGGTCAATTTAATCTATATAATGAAGTTAACCGCGGACTTTTCCCGCAGGCCAGCAATCATAACGTGATATGGCGCCGAACGCTGGACGTGCTTGGGCGAACCGATTATAGTGCATCGCACTTGATCGGGTATGGCTGATCATTAACTTTACGGAAAGAAGGTAGAGATTATGGAATTGTGGTTTACGGAGAAACAGACCCCGGTATTCGGGATCACCGCGAAGATTAAGCAGACCTATGTTACAGAGAAAACCGATTTTCAAGATTTGGCCATGGTAGAAACCGAGGAATTCGGTAACATGTTGCTTCTTGATGGCATGGTGATGACGACCGTAAAAGACGAATTCGTATATCACGAAATGGCGGCACATCCTGCGCTGAACACTCACCCGAATCCGAAAAAAGTTCTGGTTGTCGGTGGCGGCGATGGCGGGGTCATTCGTGAAGTGATCAAGCATGCTGCTGTAGAAAAAGCAGTTCTCGTCGAGATCGACGGAAAAGTCATTGAATACTCCAAAAAATATTTGCCTGAAATCGCCGGCAAGTTGGACGAGCCTAATGTTGAAGTGCTTGTCAACGACGGCTACATGCATATTATTGAACATAAAAATGAATACGATGTGATCATCGTAGACTCTACAGAGCCTGTAGGTCCGGCTGCTCCATTGTTTGAGCGCGGTTTCTACCAAGGTATCTATGAAGCGTTAAAAGAAGACGGAATCTTCGTTGCCCAAACGGACAACCCGTGGTTCAAGGCGGATTTGATCCAGAAGGTGAACAAAGACGTCAAAGAAATCTTCCCGATCGTACATGTGTACGGCTGTAATATTCCAACCTATCCAAGTGGTTTATGGACATTCACGATGGGTAGCAAGAAACATGACCCGCTCGAAGTGGATGAGACCCAAATCCCGGAGATGGATACCAAGTATTACTCTCCGCGTCTGCATAAAGCAGCATTTGTACTTCCTAAATTCGTGGAAGATTTAACGAAATAAAGGGGAAATCATTAATGAAACTGGATCAAGCTTATTCAGGAAACGTATTTATTTGCAGCTCTGAGGATTATGAGAACTCGAAAGCAGTTATCTATGGTATGCCCATGGATTATACTGTCAGCTTCCGTCCGGGTTCCCGTTTTGGCCCATCTCATATCCGTCAAGCATCGGTTGGACTCGAAGAGTACAGCCCATATCTCGACAAAAGCATCGTAGACATGACGTACTTTGACGCTGGAGACTTGCTACTGCCTTTCGGTAACGCGGGACGCAGCCTTGATGTAATTCATGAATACATCGGCAGTCTGCTTGCTGATGACAAGTTCCCAGTTGGTCTCGGTGGCGAGCATCTGGTTACTTGGCCAGTCATCCAACAAATGTACAAGAAATACCCGGATCTTATCCTGATTCATATTGATGCACACGCAGACCTTCGTGAAAATTATGAAGGCGAGCCATTGTCTCACTCCACGCCAGTGCGTAAAGCAGCTGAGTTGATGGGTGGCCAAAACATCTATCAGTTCGGTATCCGTTCTGGTTCCCGTGAGGAGTTCCAGTATGGTCGCGAGAACATCAACTTCTACCCATTTGAAGTGGCAGCTCCGATGAAGGAAGCTCTTCCGAAGATGGGCAACCGTCCAGTATATGTGACCATCGACATCGATGTGCTTGATCCGTCAGCAGCTCCAGGAACAGGTACAGCAGAAGCGGGCGGCATTACGTCCAAAGAACTGCTGGAAGCCATCCATATGATCGCCGGATCTGATGTAAATGTAGTTGGTTGTGACCTGGTTGAAGTAGCACCAATCTATGATCCCACACAACAGACACAGATTGTAGCTGCGAAGCTGATCCGCGAAATGCTGCTTGGATTCGTGAAATAACACAGAATAATTGATAAAGATAACGCTCTCTGTCTGCGCTGTTTCAAATTAGCGCAGGGAGGGCGTTTTTTTGTTCACGTTTATCCCTGTGTCCTCAACTATTCTAGCCTAAGGAACGGAATTGATTGTTGGACCAAAAGTATTCTGGCAAACCAAATAACGAAGTTAAATTAAGTTAAATTAACTTAACTTAATTTAACTTTTGGAAAGAGCTATGCTATACTGACTACATAAGTATTCAGTAGTATATTAATTGATATATTACATTCGTGAAGTATATGGTGATCGGGTTCGACCATATACTAAAAAAGAGTCTTCACCGCGCCAACGGCAAAGACTCTTAGGACCCGAAAGGCTGTGGATTGCCACGGCGCGCATGAACTAAATAATGCTATTCAAGCGAAACCCACCGTCAGGCTTCCGACCTTATGAGGTGGGTTTTCGCTTGCTACGAAACTTTTTGCGTAACCAACGGTAAAGCTTTCGTCCACTCAGTACAATACTGAGGATCGCAGCAATCCATCGGATCACATCAAGCAACGCCACAAGTTTGACCATCGACGTCACCCCCTCTCGGGAAGCTGCGCCGTGATCTGGAAAACATCCACCGTTATTCAAGAGTCCATAATATAGATTATAGCACGTATGTTCCTATGCCTCTACCATTTATTGCTTGTATCAGTACAGGCTCGCACATGCAGATATCTTGCCTTGGCATGAATCTATCACCACACTTATGTATAATATGGAAGTAGAGGAAGGTGAATATGTATGCGTGTGATTCGATCTCAATTGAGTATGTATCCCAAATGGTTTCCTGTAGTTTTTATAGTTTTTTTCATCAATTTTGTATTAGCAGTGACGGTATTTCTTAACTTCACGTTGATGTTGGCTAGCCTCGCGATGCTTTTTGCTGCATATAGTATTCGGGAATATAAATACAACAAAATATACTTTAGTTTATGCCTGTTCTTAAGTGTCAGTTTTGTTATCCTTGGTATAAGAACATTTCCCATGTAACTTAGAGTGCACTACGTTTAGTAATCAACCACCTCTGCCCGCATGATACCAATCATGGGTAAAGGTGGTTTTTTTCTTGCGAAATTGTCATCGAAGTGCGCCAGATTGTTACGTTATCATCACCCGATTTGGGTAAAACCATAGAAGGAGGTGTTACGATGACAACTAAGAGTACAGTGACATGGAAACGGATTGGTGCACTCGCATTATCGTTAACGCTGGCTTGGGGGATGGGACCGGTACATATGCTTTCAGGCGCAAACGCTGAATCCTCGCAGGATTGTGGAAAGGGAGATCACGGACTAGCTACTACACTGAAAAAAGGTAGCGGCGTGGAAGAGCAGCACCTGCAATTTACAGACATTGATTTTCTTAATGATACGACTGGACGAGCTGGGGGTGAAGGCTTCCTGATCGGAACCTCAAATGCAGGATGTACGTGGCAGTCCATATATACCGGGCAGTGGCAATTCACACAGCTTGATTTTCCGAATAATGTGAATGGATATGCGTTGGCACAAGTGAAAAATTCACCTGCAACCTATCTGATCCGTACCCATGATGGAGGATCGCACTGGACGCGGCTCGATACGCCGGGCATTCAATTCAAGCGAATCGATTTTCGCAATAAAGATGTAGGTTATGGTTACACCTATAATGGTGCATATCAGACGAAGGATGGCGGGGTAACCTGGAGCAAAATGAATACACCTGCCAACACGCGTGCAGCTGCCTTTATCACAGAAAAGCAAGGATATGCCGTGGTGGTTGTACCCGGATCGGGATATCATTTGAAGCAAACGAGTGATGGCGGCAAGAACTGGACAACCTCTCTTCGAGTTGTCTCAGACACATGGAGTGGAGCGGATCTCTATGCACATGGTCAGCAAGTGTGGGCCCTTCTGTATGGTGATGCAGGCATGTCCCAACAATCGTACTCCCTCTATGCGAGCGGCAATCAAGGTAAGAACTGGACCCAAGTATTTGCGCAATCCACAGCAGGAGGAGGTCCTGCGCCAGGTACAAACAGTACGGGTAAAGGAACCGGACCTGCCAATCCAGGTGGTCATCCAGGTAACATGGCGTTGATTGGTAATCAGACAGCTTATCTGTCTGCAGGTTCACCAGCAGCTGGTAAAGTGGGTATTGGACGTTCTTATGATACAGGTTCCACGTGGAAAAACGTTGACTTGAAAGATCCGGGGTACAGTTCCCGTATCTCTTTCCCATCGGCCAAGACGGGTTGGCTCGTCGTAACAAGTGATAACTCCCCTGCGATCTATCAGACTACTGATGGCGGAACAACGTGGACACAAAAAATGTTGTTGCCTTCAGAGCAGGATTAAATAGCCTGTTAATCTGAAATAACAACAGAGCAAATCCAAATTAGAAATGAATGATAATCAATCTGGTATGTCTCTGCATGGATATCTATAATGAATAAGCCTCTTCCTGGCTAATGATGTGGGAAGGGGCTTGTTTGTGTAGAAATAAAAACGGTTGAAACCTGCTTTAAAACAAGTTATTGTAAGCGATAACAATACATTATATGGAGGTTGAAATCATGGTTGATGTTATTCTAAAGGCAGATTCAGACCAAGGATTAATAAATCGCAATATATATGGTCACTTTTCCGAACACTTGGGACGTTGTATTTATGAGGGGCTGTGGGTAGGAGAAGATTCACCTATTCCGAATACGGATGGAATTCGAAATGATGTATTGACGGCCTTGCAGAAGCTTAATGTTCCAGTCCTTCGTTGGCCGGGCGGTTGTTTTGCCGATGAATATCACTGGAAAGACGGTGTGGGTCCGAAGAGTGAGCGTGCTCGTATGATCAATACGCACTGGGGTGGTGTGGAAGAGAACAATCACTTTGGTACGCATGAATTCTTGAGATTATGTGAGTTGCTCGGCACCGAGCCATATATCAGTGGCAACCTGGGTAGCGGAACCGTGCAGGAAATGCAGGAATGGGTGGAATACATTACGTTTGATGGCGAGTCTCCTATGGCGAACTGGCGGAAACAGAATGGCCGGGAAGAACCGTGGAAGCTGAAGTATTTTGGCGTGGGAAATGAGAACTGGGGATGCGGCGGGAATATGCGTCCTGAATATTATGCGGATGAATATCGTCGGTATGCTACATATGTACGTAATTATTCCGGGAACGAGATTTATAAAATCGCTTGTGGCCCGAACGATAGTAACTATGAATGGATGGAAGTGTTGATGCGGGAAGCTGCCCGTTTCATGGATGGCATCAGTCTTCATTATTATACAATTCCGACAGGTGTGTGGGAAGACAAAGGCAACGCTACCGGTTTTGGAGAGGCTGAATGGTTTACCACGTTAAAGAAAACGCTGTTTATGGATGAATTGCTTGTGAAGCACTCCGAAATTATGGATAAATATGATCCAGATGGCCGGGTGGGTATCATTGTAGACGAGTGGGGAACGTGGTATAACGTCGAGCCGGGAACCAATCCGGGCTTCCTCTACCAGCAAAATACGATGCGGGATGCAGTTCTTGCAGCGGTGAACCTTAACATTTTCAATCAGCATAATAAACGGGTACAGATGGCGAATCTTGCACAGATCGTCAATGTGCTTCAATCGCTTGTGCTCACGGAAGGGGACAAAATGCTCCTGACACCTACGTATCATGTATTTGATATGTATCAGGTTCATATGGATGCGCAGCGGCTGGATTTGAATTATGATAGCCCTGGGTATACCTTCGGTGAAGACACCATTCCTCAGCTCAGCTTATCAGCGTCCCGCAACAAGGATGGGGTCATTCATGTGACAGCTTGTAATCTGAGCCACATCGATGAATTGGAAGTTGTCTGTCAGCTGGATGCAGCTCAAGCGGCTAAAGTATCCGGGCAGATTCTGCACCATACTGATTTTGGCGCATTCAATACCTTTGAACAGCCGAATCATGTTCAGCCTGTGGCGTGGGAGGGACTCACACTGGAGAATAACACCTTGCGTTTTGTTCTTCCTCCAGCATCGGTTGGGGTCATCGCTATAGAGGGATAATGATGAAAAGGCAGGAACCTTGCAAGGGTTGCAATGATCAGTATGATGTGAAGATTAGCGATGCCAAAATGGCCAGACTTGTTGAGATTGCTTCACGCTCGCGTCCGACGGTACAGGATGAGGAATACGAGCGGCGGCTATCCATCTGCTCTGCCTGTCCGGGATTGCAATATGGCACGACTTGTCGGCACTGTGGCTGTCTTGTACAGGTGCGAGCGAAGCTGAGCGAGTCGACATGTCCTTTTCCTTATGAATCACAATGGGCCTGATCGGATGAATGAATATTACTATAATGAAGCAAAAGGGAGCTGCACTTTACAGGTGTAGCTCTTCTTTTTTGGCTTGATGAGGAAAAAACTCTGAATTTGGATTTGAATTGAGCGAGGGAACTGGATATAGTTATACAGTAGAGTGTAGGATAGCGAGCTATCCGGGAATATGAGCGCGTATAGCGACACAACAATACGGGAAGGGCTGTTCTCACCGGCCGTGCCTGATTTTGCGTCGCCTCGAATATAATGGAGGTTAACATTCATGTCGAACATGCGACCGGTACACATCCGGCTGCACAGCCGTTATGAAGGTGAAGATGTGCTGCAGGAAATGCAGGGTGAAGCCGTGTTGAAAGGGTCTGTTCTTTATGTTCGTTATGAAGAACCGGAGGTTGGACCCGAGGGAGGCACAACTCGTACCACATTGAAGCTGGGTGGACAATCCATCAAGATTATACGTCATGGTGAAGTGGAATCGGAGCAGACTTTTGAATTGAATCGGAAGCTTCCTGGTTTCTACCGATCACCATACATGTCGTTTGCCCTGTCCACGCATACACAGAAGCTGGAACTTTCCATTCAGGGATTGAGCGCACGCGCAGCGTGGAGCTACGACTTTTACCGCTTTGATGAAGAATCCGGACATTTCGCGATTAGTTTGCATATACAGGAGGAACCAATTTCATGACACGTAATCCATTAGATACGATTAACGAACGGGTAAGCACGGCCATCGGCAACGCCATTGTGGCGGCCGGAATTGTTACACAGGAAGAATTGCCAGCCATTACATTGGAAGTACCGCGTGAGAAGACACACGGGGACCTGGCTACCAATGCTGCCATGCAGCTGACCAAGATTGCCAAGCGCAATCCGCGCCAGATTGCTGAAGAGATCATTGCCAATCTGAATCTGGCTGAAGCAGGAATCGAGAAGGCTGAGATTGCCGGTCCAGGATTCATTAACTTTAAGTTGGACAAGAGTTACCTTTATCCAGTACTTGCGCTTGTGCAGGAGCAGGGCAAAGACTACGGAAGAATTAGCATCGGAGAAGGGCGCAAAGTCGAGATGGAGTTCGTCAGTGCCAACCCAACAGGCAGTCTGCATCTGGGTCATGCCCGTGGAGCGGCTGTAGGTGATGCTCTATGTAACATCCTTGACTACGCTGGATATGAAGTAACCCGTGAATACTACATTAATGATGCAGGTAATCAGGTGTTTAATCTGGCTCGTTCCATTGAAGCTCGTTATCTGCAAGAGCTGGGTCAGGATGCTGAGATGCCTGAAGATGGTTATCACGGTGAAGATATTAAAGGATTTGCCAAGCAACTCGTTGCTGAAAAGGGTGATGAATTGCTGTCCATGCACCCGGGTGACCGTGCAGCTTATTTCCGTGACTTTGGACTGGAGAAGGAACTGGACAAGATCAAACGTGACTTGAATCGCTTCCGTGTTAACTTTGACATCTGGTTCAGCGAGACCTCCCTGTATGACAACGGAGAAGTTCTGCGAGTGCTTGATGAATTGCGTGACCGCAATGAGATCTATGAGCAAGATGGAGCAACTTGGCTGAAAACGATGCAATACGGTGACGACAAAGAACGTGTGTTAATCAAGAACGATGGCACGTATACTTACCTGACGCCAGATATTGCTTATCACCGCGACAAATATGCGCGTGGATACGACACGATGATCAACATCTGGGGTGCGGATCACCATGGTTATATCCCCCGGATGAAAGCTGCGATGCAAGCACTGGGCAATGACCCTGAGAAACTGGTCGTTTTGATTGCACAGATGGTGAGCTTGTTCCAGAACGGCGAGAAAGTGAAAATGTCCAAACGTACAGGTAAAGCTGTAACGATGGAAGATCTGATGGATGAAGTGGGTATTGATGCCATCCGTTATTTCTTCACGATGCGGAGCATGGACTCCCACCTGGACTTTGACATGGACCTTGCAATTTCGACATCCAATGAAAATCCGGTATTTTATGTACAATATGCGCATGCACGTGTATGTAGCGTATACCGTCAGGCTGAAGAACAAGGAATTGAACTGCTGCCACTGGCACAGATCGACCTGTCTAAGCTGACAACAGAGCACGAGTATGACCTTCTTCGCAAAATGGGAGAACTGCCTGAAGAAATCTCGGCAGCGGCAACAGGATATGCGCCTCATCGTATCATCCGTTATGTATACGAGCTGGCATCCCTGTTCCACAGCTACTACCGTGCAGAACGTGTCATTACGGAAGATGCGCAGCAAACTCAGGCACGTCTTGCACTGATTGGTGCTGTACGTACCGTTATTGCAACGGCGCTTCGTCTGGTAGGCGTAAGCGCACCAGATAAAATGTAAATTCCAGGCTTGCGGCCTGCCGCCGCTCCGCCTCAAGCAAAAAGTCTCCATGTCCGCGTTGTGTCTTCAACGTGGTACATGGAGACTTTTTTTTGTTTTGTACCCGGAGCTGAAGAAAACGAATTTCCCTATCTAAGGTACGCTAGCCTCCCCAGACATCACAGCGGGTGCCACTTGAGGATTCAGCCGCAAGCAAGATCCCTTCGCACATTCAAGTCGGGGGTGGGTTACTGTGATTCGCCAAACATCAATCAAACGAGTTCTGCTAATGGTTAGCATAGCCTACTCACTCTTCGCCCTCCTGCATTAGCTTCAGGGCGTCAATCTCACCGCCACGTATTTTGGTTTTCGCTGTGGTAGTCTTGCGGGCTCGCAGTGGGATCGTAGCACGTTTGACGAGGGTCTTGATTTCACTGGGGGATAATCCCGGATGCTTAGCAAGCAGCAAGGCGATAGCACCGCTCACATGCGAGGTTGCCATGGAAGTGCCGCTCATCTCGTGATGCTTGCCTTGCACCCATGAGGAGACAATCTTATCACCAGGTGCATAGACATCCACATATGCGCCACGATTGCTGAAGGAAGCAATACGTCTGTTTTTGTCAGTTGCTCCGACGGATATGGTCTGCGGATAACGTGCTGGATAATCAATACTGCGTCGTTTGCCATCGTTTCCTGACGAAGCAACAATGACAATTCCGGCATGGTACGCACGATTGACAACATCAAGCAGCGCCTTGCTGCGTGTTTTCATGCCAAAGCTCATGTTGATGATATCGACCCTGTTACGCACACACCAATCGATGCCAAGCACAATGTCGGATACATAAGCCGATCCGTTGTGGTCGAATGCCTTCACGGGATAGATCAGGGACCGTGGAGCTACACCAATCATGCCTGCGGTGCTGTTGGCTGCGGCGATGGTCCCCGCAATGTGGGTGCCGTGTCCATTATCATCATGAGGAAGCAGGCTGCGGTTTAACAGATTGATTCCGCGTGCCAGGGAATATCGAAGATCAGGATGGTGATAATCAGCACCTGTATCAATTACACCGATTTTGATCCGGTGCCCGGTAGATACAGACCATACTTTGGGTGCCCGAATCTGCTTCACTCCCCAGGGTATGCCTTGGGCATTGCTCGGTTTGCTGTGGAGCGCGGTGGCGTGAAGGGAGATGGGGGTGTCTTCTTCAATCGTAATCTCATCCCCATAGCGGTATAAATCCTCCGGGCGTTGTACTGTAGCGATAATGGAACGAGCTAGTCGCGAGGAGCGGACGGCCCCAAGGTCGGTAAATTCATTCCGCATTCGGGATAATTCCACGAGGCAGGCCTCGTACTGCTGCGGTTTGGCAAATCGGATCAAATATCGCCCTCCCTGTTCTGGTTCAGGGCGTCTCATTCCGTCAATTAATTGATGCAATAAACCAGTATAGTCCATAATGGGCAGCCCCCTTCGGGATGAACATGCTGAGGTATTCTATGAATGCGCTCATCCCGCCGCATGGGGAACTTGCCCTTTTTTTATAAAAACACATTCACTTCGTGTCAAAACGGGCGCAGGGACATATGATGGATGGAGAGCTAGAGGGCTCTTGCGGGGAACCTGGTGAGGAGCAATCCTTCAAGGGTATACAGTCAAAAGGCGGAGGGGACTCCGTCTTTTTTATTATGGAGTTGTCTCTTTTGCAATGAAGGACACGTATGAGTTTAATCTCGTATCGCGTTGAATATATTGGACAGATTGGAGCTGCTCTCCGTATTTGCGTCACATCCGTACATAAAAACTTGCTTTTTAACGCTAAATAGGTTTTACTTAGGTTTGTTAATGGATATGTTATACGTAACAGTCCAGTTCGTAGGGGTTAAAAAGTGAATTTTGTGTGAGAGGAAGTGTCTGCAGTGAGTACCTCGCTCAATTTGAAAATTGATAAAGAAAAGGTAAAAGAGATCCCTTTGGTGGACCTTGCCTTTATGGTGCTGAAAGCGGCTAATACGCCGTATTACTATCGTGACTTGATGAATGAGGTAGCGAAGCAGCGCGGAATGACTGATGAAGAAATCAACGAGTTTATCGCCCAGCTATATACCGAGATTAATATCGATGGCCGTTTTGCTTGTGTCGGTACAAGTCTGTGGGGCTTGAAGCGCTGGTATCCGGTAGCTGGAACAGAAGATTCCATGACGGGTGCGAAGCGTCCGCGTATCATCAACGATGAAGATGATGATCTGGAAGATGAAGACTTCGGTGAAGAAGAAGATAGCTATAACAGCGATGAAGACTTCGACAGCACGGATAAAGACGAAGATGAAGACGAAGAAGATGAAGACGAAGATGACATCTTTGATGAAGAAGACAGCGAAGAAGAAGTGCTGGTCGAAGATGACGATCTGG
This sequence comes from Paenibacillus sp. FSL R5-0749, assembly GCF_038595085.1. NCBI lineage: Bacteria > Bacillati > Bacillota > Bacilli > Caryophanales > Paenibacillaceae > Paenibacillus > Paenibacillus sp. FSL R5-0749. Next base: position 131,522 of record NZ_CP152005.1, read on the forward strand.
AAGATGAAGACCTCGAAGAAGACGAAGAAGAGTCTGAAAACGAGGATGAATTTGACGACGATTCTGATAATCGGTAGTCATTTTTGACGTCTATAATTTACCCGTTTCCCCGGAATAGTCAGCCTTGACAGCAGACGGGGTAACGGGTAAACTATTGCATGGGCTTATGAATGAGCGACAATATATTTATGTTTTTTATAGAAGGTGCCCCGTCCTGCGGGAGTACTTTTTTTTGTATTTTTAGAGGCATAATTTTGCAAAATAATTTCCTTTCCGTATGCTCCCGGCCAACATTTCGTGGCCCGTTTTTGTATATCAAAAACACTAAATGAAATGAAGGCTACCGGAATATTTGCACCATTTTTTTGCTGTAAAACAACGTGTATTTAAACCGTCTTCGCAGAAAGAGCAGTTCGCAGATGCAGGGAATTTCTGCCATTGCTCTTTTTAACGATGATTACCTGGGAAACAGGTTACGATAATACCATATATCGCCTGAATTTCTGTACTTATATTAGGAGGGTAATAACAGTGACAAAGTATATTTTCGTGACGGGCGGAGTTGTGTCCTCCCTGGGCAAAGGGATTACAGCTGCTTCGCTGGGCAGATTGCTGAAAAACAGAGGGCTTAAAGTAACCATCCAGAAATTTGATCCGTATATCAACATTGACCCGGGGACTATGAGCCCTTATCAGCACGGCGAGGTTTTTGTAACGGATGATGGCGCGGAAACGGATCTGGACCTTGGCCACTATGAACGTTTTATTGATATCAATCTCTCCAAAAACAGCAACGTCACGACTGGTAAAGTATACTCTTCCGTCATCAGCAAAGAGCGACGCGGGGAATATCTGGGCGGAACGGTACAAGTTATTCCACACATTACGAACGAGATCAAAGAGCGTGTATTCCGCGCTGGACGTGAAGCTGGTTCAGATGTGGTTATTACGGAAATTGGCGGAACAGTGGGCGACATTGAGAGTTTGCCTTTCCTGGAAGCCATTCGTCAGATCAAGAGTGATGTAGGTCGCGACAATGTGATGTACATTCACGTAACACTTATTCCTTATATCAAAGCAGCGGGTGAAGTGAAAACAAAACCAACACAGCATAGTGTTAAGGAACTGCGCAGCATCGGTATTCAACCGAATGTGATTGTCTGCCGTACGGAGTATGAATTGTCTGACGACATGAAAGCCAAGATCGCTCTCTTCTGCGACATTGATGAGAATGCCGTGGTTGAATGTCGCGATGCAGACACCTTGTATCAAGTGCCTTTGAACCTGCGTGAAGAAGGCTTGGATGAGATTGTGGTAAATCACCTGAAACTGACTACTCCTGCACCGGATATGAGCGAGTGGGAAGGGCTGGTTGACCGGATCAACAAGTTGGAGCATACGGTTGAGATCGCTATTGTTGGTAAGTATGTAGCGTTGCATGATGCATACCTGAGTGTTGTTGAGTCGTTGTCTCATGCTGGATTCGCATCGAATGCGGATGTGAAAATTCGCTGGGTTCCTTCTGAAGATATTACGGATGAGAATGTAGGCGACCTGTTACATGGTATTGGCGGTATCCTTGTTCCTGGCGGATTCGGAGATCGTGGTATTGAAGGTAAAGTATCGGCAATCCGTTATGCTCGTGAGAAACAAATTCCGTTCTTCGGTATTTGCCTGGGTATGCAGGTTTCCGTTATTGAATATGCACGTTCCATTGTTGGTTTGAATGGTGCGAACAGCTCCGAGATTAATCCGGCTACCGAATTCCCTGTAATCGATCTGTTGCCTGAGCAAAAAGATATCGAAAATCTGGGCGGTACGATGCGTCTGGGTCTGTATCCTTGTAAGCTTCAAGAAGGTTCTTTGGCGATGGCTTGTTATGATGACGAGCTGGTGTATGAGAGACACCGTCACCGGTATGAGTTCAACAACGAATACCGTGAAGCGATCGAAAAAGCAGGACTGGTTATCTCGGGTACATCCCCGGATGGACGTCTGGTTGAGATCGTGGAACTTCCAGGACACCCATGGTTCCTGGCGGTACAATTCCATCCGGAATTCACTTCCCGTCCGAACCGTCCGCAACCATTGTTCCGTGAATTCGTGAAAGCTTCATTGGAGAATGCAAAGAAATAATCATGTTTTAGCGTTGACGTAATAGATATTGGAGGATGTTCATGGCAACCGCAGAGGTTGCTGTGAACATCCCTTTTTTTTTGCGTAAAAAGCAGGCTGAAATGCTTTTTGTCATTTTGTGAAAGTAGCAGGATTTTAATGGAAGAGGTAGAATACTTATCATGACGACTATGGGATAGTTATCCAGATTCAAAGACGTATATGCTTTCCTAATTCTAGGGGGTTACAGAGTGGAAGATAAAAAAGTTTTGATTGTTGATGACCAGAACGGAATCCGAATCCTATTAATGGAAGTGTTCAGCAGTGAAGGGTATAACACCTTTCAAGCACCCAACGGCAAGGTTGCTCTGGAGATTGTAAATAATGACAAGCCTGACCTGGTATTGCTCGATATGAAGATTCCCGGGATGGACGGTCTGGAAATCCTGAAGCATATTAAAGAAATTGATCCGGGGATCAAAGTGATCATGATGACCGCTTATGGTGAACTGGACATGATTAAGGAAGCTACGGATCTCGGAGCGCTCATGCACTTCACGAAACCGTTTGATATCGACGAGATGCGAGTGGCTGTGAATATGCAGCTTCGCAATGGTACTGTCAATAAATGCAGTTGAATCCTGTTGATACAGGATTTTTTTGTATGCGGACAATATAGGTGGTACTTGATGGGGAGAATGGGGTATTTCACCGCTTTATCCGGGGAATATTGGAAATGGGCAAGTTATAAAGCGGTGTCTATGAAAACTGTGCTGCAAAGCACAGCATTTTTGCAAATGCTTGTTTAGTATTTGACATGGGATGTGGTATAATAAGGCCGTATGTGATTTCGGCTAAAAACCATAGACACAACCCAAACCCCTAGGAGGATTGAAACCATGCCATTAGTATCTATGACAGACATGTTGAACAAAGCACTTGAAGGAAAATATGCAGTTGGTCAATACAACATCAATAACCTTGAGTGGACTCAAGCGATTCTTGGTGCAGCTGAAGAAGAAAAATCCCCAGTAATCCTGGGTGTATCCGAAGGCGCAGCACGTCACATGGGCGGCTTCTACACTGTAGTTAAAATGGTAGAAGGACTCATTCACGACATGAAAATCTCCGTACCAGTTGCGATCCACTTGGACCACGGTTCAAGCTTCGACAAGTGTAAAGAAGCGATCGATGCTGGATTTACATCCGTTATGATCGACGGTTCCCACCACTCTATCGATGAAAATATCGAAATGACTAAAAAAGTTGTTGAATATGCACACGCTAAAGGCGTTTCTGTAGAAGCTGAAGTAGGTACTGTAGGCGGACAAGAAGACGATGTTATCGGCGGAATCATGTACGCTGACCTGAACGAGTGTATCCGTATCGTTAAAGAAACAGGTATCGACACATTGGCACCGGCTCTTGGTTCCGTACACGGTCCTTACCATGGCGAGCCTAACCTGGGCTTCAAAGAGATGGAAGAAGTTCGTGACGCGGTACAAGTTCCACTCGTATTGCACGGTGGTACAGGTATTCCTAAACACGACATCGACAAAGCCATTTCCCTGGGTACATCCAAAATTAACGTAAACACAGAGAACCAAATTGCTTTCTCGAAAGTGGTTCGTGAAGTACTTGCAGCTAAACCAGATGCTTACGATCCACGTACATTCATCGTACCAGGCCGTGATGCAATCAAAGAAACCGTTAAAGGTAAAATCCGCGAGTTTGGTTCCAACAACAAAGCGTAATTTATCTTTGCCAGTTCCATACTGTGAAATGGAAGAACACCGCCTAGCCGGTGTCTTTCCATTTTCACACCTTATTTCTACATCGGAAGCCAACAGCACGTATTGCCGTTCATCGGCTGCAAAACACGTAGGGGGACATTAAGCTTTATGGAAAAATTGATGATTAGTGGCGGACGTCCGTTACAGGGAACTGTAACTATAAGCGGCGCCAAGAACAGCGCCATTGCGCTTATTCCTGCAGCATTGCTTGCCGAGTCAGAAGTCGTGTTGGACAACCTGCCGCTTTTGAGTGATGTGGCGGTTTATGCAGAAATTTTGGAGGAACTCGGAGCACGTGTAACTTGGGAAGGCAGTCAGATGAAAATTGACCCTTCTGAGATCAAATCCATTCCTATGCCGAATGGTCCCGTGAAGAAGCTTCGCGCTTCGTATTATATGATGGGTGCATTACTGGGACGTTTCAAAGAAGCAACGATAGGTTTACCAGGGGGCTGTAATTTTGAGCCTCGTCCAATTGATCAACATATCAAAGGTTTTGAAGCGCTTGGCGCAACCGTAACGAACGAACATGGCTCCATTCATTTGCATGCCAAAGAGCTTCGCGGCGCAAAAATTTATCTTGATGTAAGCAGTGTGGGCGCAACCATTAATATTATGCTGGCGGCTACTCGTGCCAAAGGCTCTACAATTATCGAAAACGCGGCTAAAGAGCCTGAGATTATAGATGTAGCAACACTTCTGAATTCCATGGGTGCCAGCATCAAGGGTGCAGGTACCGAAACGATCCGTATTGAAGGGGTCTCGGAGCTGAAAGGCTGCCGTCATTCCATCATTCCGGACCGTATACAAGCGGGAACGTATATGATCGCTGCAGCGGCGACGCGTGGAGATGTTCTGATTGACAATGTGATTCCCAAACATCTGGAAGCTTTAACGGCAAAGCTGTTGGAGATGGGTGTTGGCATTGAGGAATTGGATGAAAGTATACGTGTTATTGGCAAACCGAACTATAATCATGTTGACGTGAAGGCGCTGGTGTATCCTGGTTTTCCGACGGATCTTCAGTCACCAATGACCAGTGTATTAACACAGGCAACCGGTGTAAGTGTCCTGAGCGACTTTGTATACAGCAATCGGTTCAAGCATGTGCCTGAGTTGGTACGGATGGGCGCAAAGATTCGAGTAGAAGGACGGTCAGCGATTATTGAAGGCAGTGCATTAAACGCGGCCAAAGTAAAAGCATCCGATCTTCGCGCTGGTGCAGCGCTGGTGATTGCAGGTCTCACCGTCAGTGAAGGTGTGACTGAAGTAACTGGGGTTGAATATATTGACCGTGGTTATGATCATCTGGTGACTAATCTTCGTTTGCTCGGTGCAGATGTATGGCGGGAAACGGATTAATTAATAGGAAGCATGATGCATGATTCAGTCCTACACATGTTTATTTTAACTGAACTGCATATCTTTTCGGTGATTAGGTAAACCTGTTTTAATAGAGTTCTCAGTCTCTCCGGCATAAGACGAAATGTTACTGTTTCCTTTACCGGAGGGTCTTTTTTTGAATTAAACTTCATATGGCTGTAAGAACATCATTTCTCATCCCCAACCCCCGGTTTTGTTTGAACTGCGCTCCATAGCCGGTCTATCCGGATTGATCGCCTCAATGCATCGTTCACTCAATAGCGGATCATGCCGAATGTTGGCCATCCCACCCGGAAACTTACACTCAAAGACAAGTATTTGCATTATAACGGTTACATTCCGTACAATGGACAGAAGAGATTGTGGCAGATGCTGCGCTCTATAGCCGGAACATCTAGCGAAACTATCCATTTCACACGGACTTATTAATTGAATAGGTGGTTATTATATGGATCTACAAATTTCCGATTTGGAAGAAATGAAACTAACGGACCTCTACAAACTGGCCAAAAAATATCAGATACCTTACTATGGTACGTTAAAAAAGAAAGAATTAATCTTTGCTATACTGCGCGCACAAGCCGAACAGAGCGGTCTGATGTTCATGCAAGGCGTACTCGAGATTTTACCTGAAGGTTACGGATTTCTTCGGCCGATTAACTACTTGCCAAGTACAGAAGACATCTACATCTCAGCTTCGCAGATTCGCAAGTTTGACCTAAGAACAGGTGACCTCGTATCAGGTAAATGTAGAACGCCTAAGGAAAACGAGAGATACTTCGGTTTGTTGCAAGTCAACGCTGTAAATGGTGAGAATCCATCGGCGGCTGCAGAGCGACTTCACTTCCCGGCACTAACCCCACTGTATCCGCAGAAAAAACTGGTTCTCGAAACATCCCCCAACCATTTGTCCACACGAATTATGGATGTGCTCGCCCCGGTAGGATTGGGACAGCGCGGATTGATCGTAGCACCTCCCAAAGCGGGTAAAACGCTTCTCCTCAAAGAAATTGCCAACAGCATCTCAACTAACAATCCTGAAATTGAACTGTTTGTCCTGTTGATTGATGAACGTCCAGAGGAAGTAACGGATATGTCGCGTTCGGTAAAAGGGGAAGTTGTGGCTTCGACATTTGATGAACTGCCTGAGAATCATATTAAAGTGGCGGAATTGGTACTTGAGCGTGCGCTTCGTCTCGTTGAGGCCAAAAAGGATGTTGTTATCCTGCTGGATAGCATTACGCGTCTTGCCCGTGCATATAACCTGGTTATTCCACCATCCGGTCGTACACTTAGTGGTGGTATTGATCCGGCTGCATTCCATCGTCCGAAACGTTTCTTCGGTTCTGCCCGAAATGTGGAAGAAGGCGGAAGCTTGACCATCCTGGCAACGGCATTGATTGATACCGGATCGCGTATGGATGACGTCATTTATGAAGAATTTAAGGGTACAGGTAATATGGAGCTTCATCTGGACCGTCGTCTGGCAGAGCGCCGCATATTCCCGGCAATCGACATTCGTCGTTCAGGCACACGTCGTGAAGAAGTATTGCTTAGCAAGGAAGAGTTGGATACAATCTGGGCGATTCGTAAAAACATGAATGATTCCCATGACTTTGTCGAAGGATTCCTGAAGAAACTTCGTAACAGCAAGACAAATGCAGAGTTTTTGGCGGCATTTGATTCGGCTGGTAATAGCCCGACAAGCAATTCCGGGACAACAACTACCCGTCGCTCACCTAGACAGACAGCTACATCAGGTACATCGACGTAAGTGTCGTTCGACTAATCATTTTCTTTTTGCAGCACTGCTGTGAATGTTACAATATACCCGTCGTTAGGTTTAACCCATTAGATGTGAGGAGAACATCATGTATTTAGTATACGCAGATGAAAAAGGTAATGTATTTGATCACCCATCCCTGTACGGGCTTGCCCGCAGTGGAGATATGATCGTTGAGATTATGGAAGATGAGTTAATTCCTTTGCCAGAAGGTGCAACATTAGTTGGACTCCCAAGCACCCGTCCTATTGGTATGGACCCGGATACCGGTGAGATGCTGCCAATGCCAACGGACACACAGGCTGTAGGTGCGTTGCTTCCACAGGGATTCACTCGTTTGTGTCTTCCTGGTTATGTGAAGACAGATAAGGAGTATAAGTTGCCGTTGTTCGGTTATTCCGCAGTAGTCTGGAAAGATGGCGGTTTTTATGTCACCGCTTCGAAGTCGGATAGTCCTGACAAGTGGAATCCGCTCAACTGTGACCGTGACGATGTGCGTTCCGGGGTTAAACGATTGACAGAGCAATACCCCGAGAACCGTCTCTATACCCATCTATCCAACTGTGCGCTTGGATATGAATGTCTGACTTCATCGAACACGTTCCTGAACCGTTGGGAAGGTGGAGTACCAGTATCGTATTCTTGCAATGCAGGTTGTTTCGGGTGTATCTCCGAGCAACCGGATGATAGCGGCTTTGTTTCCCCGCAGACACGTATGAACTTCCGACCACGTGTGGATGAGATTGTGGAGGTTATGCTGGAACACCTGAAGACGCCAGAGTCCATCATTAGCTTTGGACAAGGTTGTGAAGGGGAGCCTTCCACGCAGGCCAAGTTGATTATTGAAGCGATTCGCGAAGTGCGTTCTGTAACGGACATGGGGTATATCAACATTAATACCAATGCCGGTCTGAACGATCATATTAGAGGTATTGTGGATGCTGGATTGGATCTGATGCGCGTAAGTACAATCAGCGCACTGGATGACCATTATAACGCCTACTATAAACCACGTGGTTATACCTTAGCCAATGTTGAAAAGTCGATGAAATATGCGGCGCAGCAGGGTGTATACACCTCGATTAACTATTTGATCTTCCCGGGTGTAACGGATCGTGAAGAAGAGATTGAGGCGATGATTGAGTTTGCGAGAAGAACCGATCTACGCTTGATTCAGATGCGTAACCTCAATATTGATCCGGAGAGTTATCTGGAATTAATCCCTCCTGCTCAAGGAGATATCTTGGGCATGAAGCAGATGATTGAGATCTTTGAAGACGAGTTGCCTGATGTTGTGATCGGATCGTATACCCATGTTCCACCAGCTGGAATGGCACGTCCCAAACGGTTGATTACCTCTTAACAATAATGGATTGCAACAGGCACAAGGCCGTGTTATAATCTCAGAGTTGTGCCATTTACTCTGGGTCCGCTTGAGGCTCAGGGCGGAAAGAGGTGAAAGGTAATGAAAGAAGCAATTCATCCTAAATACACGATTGGTCAAGTATCTTGCGCTTGCGGGAATACTTTTGAGACAGGTTCGGTTAAAGACGGACTTCGTGTAGAGATTTGCTCCGCGTGCCACCCGTTCTTCACAGGTAAACAGAAGTTTATCGATGCTGGCGGCCGTGTTGATCGTTTCAAGAAGAAATACGGAATCTAATAGGACAATTCTTGGAGTTGTCTGCTAACTGCATCCAACACACCCCTGCTGATCTGGCAGGGGTTTTTATATGTTATATGTAAGCATAGTTGCTTCTGCTTCCCTTTCCTCTAGTTGCAATTTGGATGACCTTACGTTATACTATTTCTTACCGTGCTAGATGGGGAGGTAGCGGTGCCCTGTAACTCGCAATCCGCTATAGCGAGGTTGAATTCCTGCTAGAGGTTTTGCCGATGTGAGGTTTGGTCCCTAAACGTGGTGTTGACGGTTGGGTCCTCCGCAATGAGTACTCATGAACCTGGTCAGGTCCGGAAGGAAGCAGCCATAAGTGAGATCACTCTTGTGCCGGAGGGTTGCCTAGCCCGAGCTATTGTTCAGGGGTGCCACTTGGATCGCAAATATCGATAGCAGGTGCACGGCTTACCATTTAAATGTAGAGACCTTTGCAGTTGTATGTATGCAGGGGTCTTTTTGATATGTCTTAAAAAACCACGCATGAATGAGTCAGATAAAGTTTGGATTCACCCTGGAATATAGTATAATGGGGGAACGACAAAGGACTCGAATGCGAAGTGGAAGGAAGGTAACGCATCATGGAGCATATCGCGTTATACCGGGCTTGGCGTCCCCAGTCGTTTCAAGATATGGTGGGGCAACAGCATATTATTCAGACCTTGCAGAACGCGATTCGTGAACAGCGGACTTCCCATGCCTACTTATTTAGCGGGCCCAGAGGAACGGGGAAAACAAGTGCCGCCAAGATTTTGGCCAAAGCTGTGAACTGCGAACGTGGGCCTGCGCCTGAACCTTGTAACGAGTGTGAAGCTTGCCGCAGGATTACGACTGGCGCTGTGATGGATGTGCAGGAGATTGATGCTGCATCCAATCGGGGCGTTGAAGAAATCCGTGATCTTCGCGAAAAGGTTAAATATGCGCCAACCGAAGTCCGGCAGAAAGTCTATATTATTGATGAAGTGCACATGCTGACGACGGAGGCATTCAATGCTTTGCTCAAAACATTGGAAGAGCCACCGCCACATGTGATGTTTATTTTGGCAACAACAGAACCACACCGCCTTCCGGCAACCATTATATCGCGCTGTCAGCGATTTGATTTTCGTCGGGTTTCCCTGGAAGAGCAGACAGCAAGACTTACCCTGATCTGTGAACAGGAAGGTATGGAAGCGGACCAGGATGCGCTCCAATACATTGCCCGTTTATCAGACGGTGGAATGAGGGATGCACTCAGTGTGCTGGATCAGATCTCTTCATTTACAGATGGGCGAGTAACGTACCAGCAGGTTATGGACATGACGGGTGGAATTGCTTCAGAGCAATTTGCCAAACTGGCTGCTTCGCTGCTCAAGGGTGATGTTGGTCATATTCTGCAGATGATTGAAGGTTTCATGCATGAAGGAAAGAGCGCAGACAAGTGCATGGAGAATTTGCTGTATTATTTCCGCGATTTACTTATGATTAAGATGGTACCTGATGCAGATAAACTGACGGACCGGGTACTTAATCCGGAATCTTTCCGTGATATGGCAGAGTCATTTACCAGGGAACAACTGTTCCACATGATTGATACTCTTAATCGGTACCAGAGTGAAATGAAGTATGCAGTACAACCACAGACATTATTTGAAGTTGCATTGCTTAAACTGTGTAGTATTCCAGCTCAAGTCGAGGCTTCTGTTCAGGTGGGAGCTTCAGCTCATGCAGCACCTGCTGATGGGGGAGAGATCAATCGCTTGAAGCAGCAGCTTGCTGAGTTGGAGAAGAAGTTGGATCGTGCACTAAAGAGTGGGTTGTCTGGTGGCGAAGGTACATCGAGCGCTCCGTCGCGTCCGGCAACAAGAGCTCCTGTATCGAGAGGGAACTCGCCTGCGAAGCTTCCTGTACAGTTGGATCAGTATGTTGCGCGCAAGGGAGCCCCTGAGTTCGCAGAGATCAGCAAAAAATGGAGTCAGATCCTGCAAAGGGTGAAGGAAGAGAGGGTTACCGTTCACGCCTGGTTCGTGGATGGTGAGCCGGTATCATTGCTTGAGGACAATGTGTTGGTTGCTTTTAAAAACAACATTCACCGTGAAACAACGGAGAAGCAGGCTAACCGTGAAGTCATTGAGCGGGTGTTGTCCGAGCAGCTTGGGCGTCCTGCGCGATTGGTGACGATGATGCTTAAAGATTGGACCGGAGCAACGGAGGGAGCTTCTGAAACCCCAAAGGAGGACTTTAAGCTTGAACCCGAGCATGAAGACGGTGGTTCAAGCAGTAAACAGCCTTGGATAGATGAAGCCATTCAACTCTTTGGTGAGGACCTTGTAGTGATCAAAGAATAATGCGCATAGCGCGATAACCATAACAAAGGAGATGAACAATTATGAACAACATGAACCAAATGATGAAACAAGTGAAGAAAATGCAGGAGCAAATGCTGAAAGCACAAGAGGAATTGGCGGACAAAACAGTCCAAGGTACATCCGGTGGCGGTGTAGTGACGGCTGAAGTTAACGGACACAAGAAATTGCTTGCTATCACGATCAAACCTGAAGCGGTAGATCCGGAAGATGTGGAAATGTTGCAGGATCTCGTTATGACAGCTGTTAATGATGCAATGGCCAAAGCTGATGAAATTGCCAACAAGGATATGGGCAAGTTCACTGGCGGCATGAATATTCCGGGATTATTTTAATTAAAAATTGATCCTGTCAAAGGAGACACAATCGATTGTATTATCCCGAACCAATAGCCAAGCTGATTGATGCCTTCACTCGATTGCCGGGTGTTGGCCCCAAGACGGCAGCTCGTTTAGCTTTTCATGTGCTTAACATGAAGGAAGATGACGTTATTGATTTTGCCAAAGCACTCGTAAGTGTGAAGCGTAATCTTCATTACTGTTCTGTATGTTGTAATATTACCGATACCGACCCGTGTCGCATCTGTCAGGATAAGTCCAGGGATGTCTCTGTAATCTGTGTAGTTCAGGATTCGAAAGATCTGGTGGCCATGGAGCGCACCAAGGAATTCGATGGATACTATCATGTGTTACAGGGTGCGATCTCACCTATGGAGGGAATTGGACCAGATGATATTCGTTTGAAGGAACTCCTGATTCGATTAAGTGATGAACGTATTAAAGAGATCATCTTGGCGACAAACCCCAATATTGAGGGTGAGGCTACAGCGATGTACATCTCCCGTTTGGTACGTCCGTTTGAGATCAGTGTGACCCGGATTGCGCATGGATTGCCTGTAGGTGGCGATCTTGAATATGCGGATGAAGTGACCCTTTCCAAGGCGTTAGAAGGGCGCAGAGAGATGCGTTAGTGTTTTCAGTTTGAATTAAACAATGAACTTCCTTGGAAACTTCGGAAGCTAAAGAAGTTTCGATGAGCAAAGAGAGCCCTAGGGCTCTCTTTTTTTGTGGAGAAAATAAATGCTCAAGTTCTAAGTTTGTCCTTTCCTTGATAAGTATGAGAATATGCTGTGCTGATCAGGAGGAGGAGAGTTTATGTTTTTGTGGCGAAATACACGGAACTCAATAGAGAAACACAACAGAATGTTGAAGGAGCTTGAGGAGGATCAGATCTATGCAGATGTTCAGACGGCTAAGCAGGAGTGGGAACGGGCTATGAGGCAGTTTGAAGATGCGCAGGGGCAGGATGAGATTGATTATGCTATTTATGTATTGGAGGCAGCTGAGCGAAAGTACCAGATTCATTTGAGAAGAGCAAAGCGAGCCAGAGCTAATGATGATGTTGCATCACAGCGAGGATTGAGTATGTAGAGCTGAGATTACATTATACATGGAGGTGTACCATATGAAGAGTATTATACTGGGGAGCGTACTAGTTGTATCTTTACTGGGGCTTATTGTGGTTTTATTCAGAAAGCGGATAGGGTTGTCGGTATTTACGTCATTTGGAATCCATCTGGTGCTTGCTGCAGTGGGGATATACATCGTGAATTATTCCGGCTGGATTATAGGAACCTACATCCCGTTGAACCCTGCAACGATAGGGACAGTGACTGTTTTGGGACTGCCAGGTGTGGGCCTATTATTGGGGTTGAAATTTTCTTTGTTTGGATAGTTGACTCCCAGGATATTTATATGGTACATTATATCTCGTTGCTTTGCTTGCTTGGTTACATGCTTTCGATGAAATGAAGAAGTTCATTATGAGCTTCGAAAAAGAATTTCAAAAAAACACTTGACCAAAACAAACGAAGTATGATATATTATAAAAGTCGCCGCTGAGAGAAAATGGTGACAAAAAAACAAGTTTGATCTTTGAAAACTGAACAACGAGTGAGTAAACATTCTGCTTGCAGAATGAACGCGAAAGTTTGAAACAAGCCTTGGCTTGAATCGACTGGAGCACAAATGAGATGTTTAATCTCGTCAGATTCAAAATGAGCTTATCGCTCTTTTCAATACTTTATTGGAGAGTTTGATCCTGGCTCAGGACGAACGCTGGCGGCATGCCTAATACATGCAAGTCGAGCGGAGTTGATAAGAAGCTTGCTTCTTTGAGACTTAGCGGCGGACGGGTGAGTAACACGTAGGCAACCTGCCCTCAAGTTTGGGACAACTACCGGAAACGGTAGCTAATACCGAATAGTTGTTTTCTTCGCCTGAAGGAAACTGGAAAGACGGAGCAATCTGTCACTTGGGGATGGGCCTGCGGCGCATTAGCTAGTTGGTGGGGTAACGGCTCACCAAGGCGACGATGCGTAGCCGACCTGAGAGGGTGATCGGCCACACTGGGACTGAGACACGGCCCAGACTCCTACGGGAGGCAGCAGTAGGGAATCTTCCGCAATGGGCGAAAGCCTGACGGAGCAATGCCGCGTGAGTGATGAAGGTTTTCGGATCGTAAAGCTCTGTTGCCAGGGAAGAACGCTTGGGAGAGTAACTGCTCTCAAGGTGACGGTACCTGAGAAGAAAGCCCCGGCTAACTACGTGCCAGCAGCCGCGGTAATACGTAGGGGGCAAGCGTTGTCCGGAATTATTGGGCGTAAAGCGCGCGCAGGCGGTCATTTAAGTCTGGTGTTTAATCCCGGGGCTCAACCCCGGATCGCACTGGAAACTGGGTGACTTGAGTGCAGAAGAGGAGAGTGGAATTCCACGTGTAGCGGTGAAATGCGTAGATATGTGGAGGAACACCAGTGGCGAAGGCGACTCTCTGGGCTGTAACTGACGCTGAGGCGCGAAAGCGTGGGGAGCAAACAGGATTAGATACCCTGGTAGTCCACGCCGTAAACGATGAGTGCTAGGTGTTAGGGGTTTCGATACCCTTGGTGCCGAAGTTAACACATTAAGCACTCCGCCTGGGGAGTACGGTCGCAAGACTGAAACTCAAAGGAATTGACGGGGACCCGCACAAGCAGTGGAGTATGTGGTTTAATTCGAAGCAACGCGAAGAACCTTACCAGGTCTTGACATCCCTCTGATCGATGCAGAGATGTATCTTTCCTTCGGGACAGAGGAGACAGGTGGTGCATGGTTGTCGTCAGCTCGTGTCGTGAGATGTTGGGTTAAGTCCCGCAACGAGCGCAACCCTTGATCTTAGTTGCCAGCACTTCGGGTGGGCACTCTAAGGTGACTGCCGGTGACAAACCGGAGGAAGGTGGGGATGACGTCAAATCATCATGCCCCTTATGACCTGGGCTACACACGTACTACAATGGCCGGTACAACGGGCTGTGAAGCCGCGAGGTGGAACGAATCCTAAAAAGCCGGTCTCAGTTCGGATTGCAGGCTGCAACTCGCCTGCATGAAGTCGGAATTGCTAGTAATCGCGGATCAGCATGCCGCGGTGAATACGTTCCCGGGTCTTGTACACACCGCCCGTCACACCACGAGAGTTTATAACACCCGAAGTCGGTGGGGTAACCGCAAGGAGCCAGCCGCCGAAGGTGGGATAGATGATTGGGGTGAAGTCGTAACAAGGTAGCCGTATCGGAAGGTGCGGCTGGATCACCTCCTTTCTATGGAGAATCGTTTCCCGCGTGGAAACATTCAAATACGCAGCTTAGCTGCAAAACACTCACTCGTTGCTCAGTTTTGAGAGCTCAAACTCTCAAACGTTTGGTGGCGATAGCGAAGGGGTTCCACACGTTCCCATCCCGAACACGACCGTTAAGCCCTTCAGCGTCAATGGTACTTGGACCGCAGGGTCCTGGGAGAGTAGAACGCCGCCAAGCGTAACCCATTCTGGGTTCAAAAAAAGTATATATAATGTGGGCCCTTAGCTCAGTTGGTTAGAGCGCACCTCTGATAAGGGTGAGGCCGGTGGTTCGAGTCCACCAGGGCCCACCATCTATACCTTTAAAAATTTATATGGGGCCATAGCTCAGCTGGGAGAGCGCCTGCCTTGCAAGCAGGAGGTCAGCGGTTCGATCCCGCTTGGCTCCACCAAAAATGTTTTACAAGTTTGTTCTTTGAAAACTAGATATCGAAACGAAAGTAAATGCGAATTAGAACATTCCTTTTTAGCTGAACTTGTGTATAACAAGTTTCAATAAAAACGGTAGTTAATTGCTGTTGCGATGGTATCGAGTGGGAGCGACTTTTGGCTTTGGACGCAGTCCAAAACAAGGGAAGCGAGCGATCGAAACCGGAGCAATTTGGTTAAGCTACTAAGAGCACACGGAGGATGCCTAGGCGCTAGGAGCCGATGAAGGACGTGGCGAACAACGAAACTGCCTCGGGGAGCTGTAAGCAAGCTTTGATCCGGGGGTGTCCGAATGGGGAAACCCAGCTGGGGTAATTTCCAGTTACTCATAACTGAATACATAGGTTATGTAGAGGCATACCAGGGGAACTGAAACATCTAAGTACCCTGAGGAAGAGAAAACAATAGTGATTCCGTCAGTAGCGGCGAGCGAACGCGGAGAAGCCCAAACCAGAGAGCTTGCTCTTTGGGGTTGTGGGACGTCTCACATGGAGTTACAAAGGAACCGGTTAAGCGAAGAGGTCTGGAAAGGCCCGCCAAAGAAGGTAAAAGCCCTGTAATTGAAAGTCTGTTCCCTCCGAGACGGATCCCGAGTAGTGCGGGGCACGTGAAACCCCGTATGAATCCGGCAGGACCATCTGCCAAGGCTAAATACTTCCTAGCGACCGATAGTGAAGCAGTACCGTGAGGGAAAGGTGAAAAGCACCCCGGAAGGGGAGTGAAATAGAACCTGAAACCGTGTGCTTACAAAAAGTCAGAGCCCGTTTTAGGGGTGATGGCGTGCCTTTTGTAGAATGAACCGGCGAGTTACGTTCCCGTGCAAGGTTAAGGTGAAGAGCCGGAGCCGCAGCGAAAGCGAGTCTGAATAGGGCGACATAGTACGTGGACGTAGACCCGAAACCGGGTGATCTACCCCTGTCCAGGGTGAAGGTGCGGTAACACGCACTGGAGGCCCGAACCCACGCACGTTGAAAAGTGCGGGGATGAGGTGGGGGTAGCGGAGAAATTCCAATCGAACTCGGAGATAGCTGGTTCTCCCCGAAATAGCTTTAGGGCTAGCCTCGGAAAACAGAGTCGTGGAGGTAGAGCACTGATTGGGTGCGGGGCCCGCAAGGGTTACCAAGCTCAGTCAAACTCCGAATGCCATAGACTTACTTCCGGGAGTCAGACAGTGAGTGCTAAGATCCATTGTCAAAAGGGAAACAGCCCAGACCATCAGCTAAGGTCCCCAAGTGTGTGTTAAGTGGGAAAGGATGTGGAGTTGCACAGACAACCAGGATGTTGGCTTAGAAGCAGCCACCATTGAAAGAGTGCGTAATAGCTCACTGGTCGAGTGACTCTGCGCCGAAAATGTAACGGGGCTAAACACACCACCGAAGCTATGGCTTGATGCTTGCATCAGGGGTAGGGGAGCGTTGTATAAGGGTTGAAGGTGTACCGTAAGGAGCGCTGGACATTATACAAGTGAGAATGCCGGTATGAGTAACGAAAAGATCAGTGAGAATCTGATCCGCCGAAAGCCTAAGGGTTCCTGAGGAAGGCTCGTCCGCTCAGGGTAAGTCGGGACCTAAGGCGAGGCCGAAAGGCGTAGTCGAAGGACAACAGGTCGAAATTCCTGTACCACCGTAAGCCGTTATGAGCAATGGGGGGACGCAGTAGGGTAGTGACGCGGACTGATGGATGTCCGTCTAAGCAGTGAGGTTGATGTGTAGGCAAATCCGCACATCATAAGGCTGAGCTGTGATGGGGAGCGAAAATTGTAGTAGCGAAGGTCATGATCTCACACTGCCAAGAAAAGCCTCTAGCCAGGTGAAGGTGCCCGTACCGCAAACCGACACAGGTAGGCGAGAAGAGTATTCTAAGGCGCGCGGAAGAACTCTCGTTAAGGAACTCGGCAAAATGACCCCGTAACTTCGGGAGAAGGGGTGCCCCGGTAGTGTGAATAGCACGAGGGGGCCGCAGTGAAAAGGCCCAAGCGACTGTTTAGCAAAAACACAGGTCTGTGCGAAGCCGTAAGGCGAAGTATACGGGCTGACGCCTGCCCGGTGCTGGAAGGTTAAGGGGAGTGGTTAGGAGCAATCCGAAGCTGTGAACCGAAGCCCCAGTAAACGGCGGCCGTAACTATAACGGTCCTAAGGTAGCGAAATTCCTTGTCAGGTAAATTCTGACCCGCACGAATGGCGTAACGACTTGGGCGCTGTCTCAACGAGAGATCCGGTGAAATTTTAATACCTGTGAAGATGCAGGTTACCCGCGACAAGACGGAAAGACCCCATGGAGCTTTACTGCAGCTTGATATTGAATTTGGGTACGATCTGTACAGGATAGGTGGGAGCCTTTGAAGCGTGAGCGCCAGCTTGCGTGGAGGCAACGTTGGGATACCACCCTGATCGTATCTAGGTTCTAACCTGGTACCGTAATCCGGTGCGGGGACAGTGTCAGGTGGGCAGTTTGACTGGGGCGGTCGCCTCCTAAAGAGTAACGGAGGCGCCCAAAGGTTCCCTCAGAATGGTTGGAAATCATTCGAAGAGTGCAAAGGCATAAGGGAGCTTGACTGCGAGACCTACAAGTCGAGCAGGGACGAAAGTCGGGCTTAGTGATCCGGTGGTACCGCATGGAAGGGCCATCGCTCAACGGATAAAAGCTACCCTGGGGATAACAGGCTTATCTCCCCCAAGAGTCCACATCGACGGGGAGGTTTGGCACCTCGATGTCGGCTCATCGCATCCTGGGGCTGAAGTAGGTCCCAAGGGTTGGGCTGTTCGCCCATTAAAGCGGTACGCGAGCTGGGTTCAGAACGTCGTGAGACAGTTCGGTCCCTATCTGTCGTGGGCGTAGGAAATTTGAGAGGAGCTGTCCTTAGTACGAGAGGACCGGGATGGACGTACCGCTGGTGTACCAGTTGTTCCGCCAGGAGCACCGCTGGGTAGCTATGTACGGACGGGATAAACGCTGAAAGCATCTAAGCGTGAAGCCCCCCTCAAGATGAGATTTCCCAGTATGTAAGACCCCTTGAAGACGACGAGGTAGATAGGCTGGGGGTGGAAGTGCAGCAATGCATGGAGCTGACCAGTACTAATCGGTCGAGGGCTTATCCAAATATGCAAGTGATAATTCGCATGTTTTGTTTCGAATCTAGTTTTCAGGGAGCAATCCTTGAATGATGTTGAAGATTGTTATTTGGAGAGATACCCAAGTGGCTATAAGGGGACCCTCTGCTAAGGGGTTAGACTGCGTAAGCGGTGCGAGGGTTCGAATCCCTCTCTCTCCGCCATCTTTACCTTAAGATGGACAAGCAATCAAGACACAACTAATATGGCGGTGTAGCTCAGCTGGCTAGAGCGTACGGTTCATACCCGTAAGGTCGGGGGTTCGATCCCCTCCGCCGCTACCATATTACCCAGGAGGCTTAGCTCAGCTGGGAGAGCATCTGCCTTACAAGCAGAGGGTCGGGGGTTCGATCCCCTCAGCCTCCACCATATACGCCGGTGTAGCTCAACTGGTAGAGCAACTGACTTGTAATCAGTAGGTTGGGGGTTCAAGTCCTCTCGCCGGCACCATTAATGCCTGGAACCGTGGTGTAGTTGGCCTAACATGCCTGCCTGTCACGCAGGAGATCGCGGGTTCGAATCCCGTCGGTTCCGCCATTAATCCTAAAAATTAAATATGGCTCGGTAGCTCAGTCGGTAGAGCAGAGGACTGAAAATCCTCGTGTCGGCGGTTCGATTCCGTCCCGAGCCACCTTTAATCCCTGGAGGATTAGCGAAGTGGCCAAACGCATCAGACTGTAAATCTGCTCCCGTACGGGTTCGGTGGTTCGAATCCATCATCCTCCACCAGTTTTATGAGTCATTAGCTCAGTTGGTAGAGCACCTGACTTTTAATCAGGGTGTCGAAGGTTCGAGCCCTTCATGACTCATCTTTAAAAAAAGAGTGATTAATCATTAATTTGATTAGTCGCTCTTTTTTGTTATGTAATTTTAACGGATTATGGATATTTATTAATGCTGTGCAAGATATGATAAACTAATAGAAAACATGCAGAGTGGTGACGTTCATTATATGAAGTTCATACCTGATCTAAAACAGCAAATTGAAGTCATTATAGGCACAACTTTGGACGAATATGAAATTACAATAGAGGAATGGACGCAATCCGTTACGAATCTGGTGGGTCTTCATGAAAATTCAGAGACCTATGGTGATAAAGGTGAAAGTCTGGAGCTATCTGAACAAAATACATCTCCAAGCTCATCCGATGTGATCAGTCTGAATACGGGAGAGCGCATATTTTTTAAGGTTCGGATGAATGAGAAAGAAGAGACCGTGGTATGTTGGGGATGCGCTGCAAGATCCATCACTGTGGAGAGACGGAGATTTATTGAGCTTTTGATCCGTTCCAACACAGAATTACCCGATGAGACACAGCCTGTTGTATATGAGAATGATAGGGAGCAGTATTTGACTGAATTGGGTCTCTGGCTTAGAGAGCAGATCGAAGAACCATCCAAGCAGGAATCTCAAACGGTTCCTGATCACTTTGTGGTGCCTGCTGGATTGAATGCTGAGAAGATTCTGTTCTTGCTGCAAGGGGATACACCGGATGCACATCGTCTACGATCCAAGGAACTCAACAAGCTGCTTGAGAGTTATTTTGGCGAGGAGATTGTATTGATTCCTTTGGGGGAGCAAGAGTGGGTTTTCATGGGTGATAAAGAAATCGTTACAGAAGAAGCCGAGGAAGATACACCGGATGCCCAAAAGGATTCACTGAACGCTTTTTGTCTGGGGTTACATGAACTGGTAGCCAGTGAATGGGCTGGGGTGTTCCATCTGTCTGCATCCCTACCGTGCATACCCGCAGAACAATTAGTATCAGTTACAGCGCTTCTTAAAGAAAGTGTGCAATTGGGGAGAGCATTCCATGTTACGCAGCATATTCATCTCCCATGGGATCTTCATCTGGAACGGTTGGTAGCGAGCATTCCAGATGAACAACGGATACGATTTATACAGGAAACAGGCAAGGACACGTTAATCTTAAATGATAGTGAGACTCTTGCTACGTTAGAAACCTTTTTTAGCCTGGACTGTAATGTGAGCGAGACAGCCAAACGGCTTTTTATTCATCGTAATACGTTGGTTTATCGTCTGGACAAGATCAAACAGGAGATTGGATACGATGTAAGGCACTTCGAAAGTGCTGTTCTAGTGCAGTTTTTACTGCTTATGTACAAAGTGACGAAAAAGCATTGATATTTTTGTGCAGTTTGCGAATAGTCAAACCTCATACAGATAGGGTAATATAAAAATACAAATTGTATTCGATTACAAAATGATCTCTGAGGAGGCAACAATCATGGCTGGAGTACGTTTAGAGCATATTTTCAAAAAATACCCGGGTTCTGATAAAGCAACTGTAGTTGACATTAACCTGGACATTAAAGATAAAGAATTTCTGGTATTGGTAGGTCCGTCCGGTTGTGGTAAATCAACAACACTGCGTATGATCGCAGGCCTTGAGGAAATTTCTGAAGGTAAACTCTATATCGGTGACCGTGTCGTTAATGATGTTGCACCTAAAGACCGCGATATCGCGATGGTATTCCAATCCTATGCCTTGTATCCGCATATGAGCGTATATCAAAACATGGCGTTTGGTTTGAAATTGCGTAAGGTTAAAAAGGACGAGATCGACAAACGTGTACGTGAAGCAGCTAAAATCCTGGATATCGAGCATTTGCTTGAGCGTAAACCTAAGGCATTGTCCGGTGGTCAACGTCAGCGTGTCGCTCTAGGACGTGCGATTGTCCGTGATCCACAAGTCTTCTTGATGGATGAGCCTCTCTCCAACTTGGATGCTAAACTTCGTGGTCAGATGCGTGCGGAAATCACTAAACTGGCTAAACGTTTGGAAACAACAGTTATCTACGTAACGCATGACCAAATCGAAGCAATGACGATGGGTGACCGGATCGTAGTTATGAAGGATGGTATCATCCAACAAGCAGCTTCTCCGGAAGAGTTGTATAACCTGCCGGCTAACCTGTTCGTAGCTGGTTTCATCGGTTCCCCGACAATGAACTTTATCTCGGGTAAACTGGCTGAGCAAGGTGCTAACCTGCACTTCGTAGCTCCAGGCGTGGACGTTGAAATCCCGCAAGGTAAAGCACAAGTGTTGAAATCTAGAGGATACATTGGCAAAGAAGTCATTCTGGGTGTTCGTCCAGAAGACATTCACGAAGAGCCAGTATTCCTGGAAGCATCCCCGAACTCTGTATTCTCTACTCACGTAGATGTAACAGAGAACCTGGGTCACGAAATGCTCCTCTACTTGAGCGGTGTAGGTAACGATACTACAATCGCACGTGTAGACGGACGTTCTAACACTCGTGATGGTTCCACAGTTAAAATGGCCATCGACATGAACAAAGTTCATATCTTTGACAAAGAGACTGAAGTGAACGTACTTCTTCAAGACTAATATTACTGGGATTCATCGGTGACGATGGAATCTGACAGTTAACGCAATTATACATTGTAATGAGAGCCCCTTCCGTTATTGCTGGAAGGGGCTTTTTTTAAAAAAATTAATGAATTCTATAATATTCAGCGGAGCAAGGATTAACATTTACCTGATAAACAACCGCTAAACCATCCATGTAGTATTCCCAATGGGTGCTCGATCAGAAGGTTTTTTCTTACTAATGGTTGTCGGAGGCTACGATTGCATTCATCCCGGAATTCATTTAAGATTATTTGAAGGTCTGTCTTCATATATCTGAGAGAACCGACTGTTGGAAGGGTATGCATTCTGTACCCCATGTTGTGAATGCGCTAATAATGGAAAGAACTGATACACGATCTGAATTACATAGAGGTACAGCGAATGCTGAAAGGAAGAGACAAATGGCGAAAAAAGTGAAAGTATCCGAATTGGTACAGCAGTTTCAGTTGGAGGTTGTTTCTGGATCTCACGGATTGAAAAGAGTCATTACGGTAGATGATCTGAACCGTCCTGGTCTGGAAATGGCCGGTTATTTTGAATACCATCCTCAAGAACGGGTACAGCTACTTGGAAGAACGGAGTTAGCTTTCTTTGCAATGTTACCCGAGCAAGAGCGGCGTGATCGTATGCAACGTCTTTGTACAGAAGAGACGCCTTGTATCGTTGTAACGCGCGGACTTGAAGTCCCGCAAGAGCTGATTGATATCAGTGAAGAACGGGATCTGGCTGTATTACGCAGTAATATGGCAACAACAATTCTGTCCAGCCGGATTACCGGATTTTTGGAGGGGAAATTAGCACCTACTGCCACGATTCATGGTGTACTGTGTGATGTATACGGGGTTGGTATGTTGATTACAGGTAGTAGCGGTATTGGTAAGAGTGAAACAGCACTTGAACTGGTTAAACGTGGACACCGACTGATTGCCGATGATGCGGTAGAGATTCGCCAAACGTCAGATTTTCAGCTTCACGGTACTGCACCTGAATTGATCCGCCACTTGCTCGAAATTCGAGGTGTCGGTATTATCAACGTCATGACATTATTCGGAGCTGGTGCCGTTCGGAATAACAAACGGATTACCCTGGTTGTACGTCTGGAAGCATGGCAGCAGGATAAACAATACGATCGTCTGGGTCTGGACGAAGAGACTACACGTATCATTGATACCGATGTGCCTCTCGTTACGATTCCTGTTCGTCCGGGACGGAACTTGGCGGTTATTATTGAAGTAGCCGGAATGAACTATCGTCTGAAACAGATGGGTCTTAATGCTGCACTGCAATTCACGAACAAGCTGACAGCAACCATCTCGGAAGATATGGAAGACATGGATTAAGAAACATTTTATACAAGGAAATGAAGATAAATGGTTGACGTGTACTGCTTCTCTGGAGGCGCAGGGCATGCCAACCATTCGTCATGCGTGTGATTGATCGAATAAATAGGAGTGTGAATGAATGGATACATTATTACTGTTGAACCCGATTGCGTTCTCTATTGGAGCGTTAAAGGTTCACTGGTACGGGCTTATTCTTGGTGCCGCGGCACTTATAGGACTGCTGCTCGTGATCCGGGAGGGCAAACGCTACAATATCCCACAGGAAGTGTTCATGGACATGGTTCTGCTGGGTGTGCCTTCTGCCATCATTGGTGCCCGCATCTACTATGTCGCATTTAAGTGGGAAGATTACAAGGATAATTTCTGGGATGTCTTTAAAATATGGAATGGCGGTATCGCCATCTATGGTGCCCTTATTGGTGCAATCATCTGTGCAGTTATTTTCTTCCGTCGTAAAGGCTATAACTTCTGGCGTATGGCCGATATCTGTGCGCCTGGACTGATTGTTGGACAGATGATCGGACGTTGGGGGAACTTTGTGAATCAGGAAGCCTATGGCGGTCCTGTGGAAGAATCATTTTTGAGAGACAAGCTTCATCTGCCGGACTTTATTGTGAATCAAATGAACGTAGAAGGTGTATTCCATCATCCTGCGTTTTTGTATGAATCAGTATGGAGTCTCGCTGGTCTAATCTTGCTGCTGATTCTGCGTCGTCAGAAATTCCTGCGTTCAGGTGAACTGTTCATGTCCTATTTCATCTGGTACTCTATCGGTCGTTTCTTCATTGAAGCTTTGCGTACGGACAGTCTGGGCTTCCAGGCTCCGCAATGGGTCGCTTCATTAGTGAACGGGCTGTGGTCTCCAATGACTGTGATGGGCTTCGAACAAGGATATCTTGATCCTGCTTATGGCAACGTAAGAATCTCGCAACTGCTCGCTATTGGTATCATTATTGTTGCTGTTGTATTCATAGTGGTGAGAAGAGTGACAGGTAAAGCCGATGTTCGTTACAGTGATCCGATTGTATCGTCCAAAGTTACCTCTGATGATATGGAACATACGGGAACAGTTGTTGGCAAAGAGAGCAAGGTAACACCTCCAGCCAAAGATGACCCGAAGCAAGTTGATGATAAAAAGGAGTAATGCAACATGATTGACACGGTATTGTTCGATCTGGACGGAACCATTATTGATACCAATGAGCTGATTATCAGCTCATTCCAGCATGTCATGGGGGGATGGGAGCATTCAGCTCCATGGACACGTGAACAGATCATTCCGCATATGGGTGGCACACTGGAGCAGCAAATGCGTACCTTTTCTGGACAAGAGGAAGTCTCTGAGTACGTGAAAGGTTATCGTGCCTATAATGATATCCATCATGAAGCGATGGTTAGACCTTTTCCACATGTCATTGAGGTAGTAGAGGCGTTGCATCAGGCTGGCATTGTGATGGGGGTGGTCACAACCAAAATTCGTCCATCTACATTAAAGGTGCTGGAACGTTTTGACCTACTGAAATATATGAAGACGATTGTGACCGTGACTGATGTGACGAATCCGAAGCCACATGCTGAGCCTGTGTTGAAAGCAATGACGGAACTGGGTGCAGATCCTGCTAAAACGTTGATGGTTGGTGATAGTCCGGTGGATATCCAATCGGCTCAAAATGCGGGTGCACTCTCGGCGGGGGTTGCATGGTCTCTTAAAGGAGAAACAATCCTGAACGGATATGGCCCCGATCACATGTTGCACGACATGAGAGACTTGTTAGAACTCATCCGTATTGAAACGGGTCGTTCATGAGAAAAGTAACCCGCTATCCGGTAGAGGACCAGAATGCACTTTGGCATATCTACAAGACAGTGAGTCCGTGGAAGGGCGTTCGTAATTTTATCTGGATCCAGTTGTCACGTTACTGTCCGATCCTATCGGTGAAGAACTGGATTTATCGCCGAATGCTGGGGATGAAGGTGGGAAAACATACGGCCTTTGGCCTGATGGTGATGGTGGATGTGTTTTTTCCGGAGAAAATAACGGTCGGCGAAAACTCGGTCATCGGTTACAACACAACAATTCTCGCTCATGAGTATCTCATTAAGGAGTACAGGCTCGGTGAGGTGATTATCGGGGAAAATGTACTGATTGGTGCCAATACAACGATTCTGCCTGGGGTAACCATAGGGGATGGAGCGGTTGTAGCTGCTGGAGCTGTCGTACATAAGGATGTTGCACCAGGAGCTTTTGTTGGAGGTAATCCACTACGTGACTTATCCCGTGCGGCAGCTTCTACGGAAGAGACTGTCTTTAACACGGATGATTCTTCTCAGGGTAGTGTGCATTAAGTCCACAACGTAATGAAAGAAGATGGGTTGAAGTAAAAAGCTGCTTATGGCAGCTTTTTTCGTATATAAATACCGATGGGTGAGGGTACCGGTGCGAATATAAAACGAGATGCCGATCCAAGGGCAATCAAGCTTCGGTATTGTTGACGGTAGTGCGGATTTCATGTTATCATATCCCATATCCTTTAGTTTGTTAGCACTTTACCATGTGAAAGTATTGTTGGGGAAATTAAACGTGATAAAGGTTGAACTAAACCAATAGTTAAAAGCTTGTGCAGCAATACGTTGATTCAGGGTTACAAGATAGAATGGGGATTTACACTACATAAATCCTGTTGAAATAGAATGAGCACCACTCTTAAATTACTGACTCGGGGTGAATAATACCAATGTCCAAACCAAAAGGATTTGAAAAACCGACCGGATTTCGCGACTATACACCACATGTTGTATCCAAGCTGCGTACGATTGAGCGGAATGTACTAGAATGTATGGAACGCTGGGGTTACCGTCAGATCATCACACCAACGATTGAATATTACGACACGGTAGGTGTAGCCAGCTCTACATCGGATCGCAAATTGTTTAAATTATTGAACAGCCGGGGAACCACCCTGGTGCTGCGATCGGATCTAACGGCTCCGATTGCACGTGTCGTTTCGTCCATGCTCAAAGATGAGCAATTGCCACTGCGTCTGTCCTATCATGCGAACGTATTTCGTTCGATTGAAGAGGAAGCTGGACGCGAGGCGGAGTTCTTCCAGACAGGGGTGGAGCTGGTTGGAGATGACTCACCTGAGGCGGATGCAGAAGTTGTTGCGCTTGCGATTGCCTCTTTGCAGGCAGCGGGCGTATCTTCTTTTAAAATAGCGATGGGTCATATGGGATTCCTGAACGGATTACTGGAGGAAGTGATTCCAGGCCAGACAACGGAACAGGAGCAATTGAAGGAAGGGCTGCTCGGACGTGATTATGTCGGCTATCGCCAGTCCATTGAAGCATTGAACCTGGAACCCAAGTTGAAAGAACAGCTTGAAGCGATCCTGCGTCTGCGCGGTGGCAAGGAAGTCTGCACACATGCGGTAGAGCTAAGTTCAAGCGCTGAAGCAGCACAGTCGATTGCGCATCTGTGTGCAGTATTCGAAGTGTTGGAAGCGTACGGTGTATCCGAACATGTACTGATTGATCTGACGATGATCGGGGATTTCTCCTATTATACGGGCATGACGTTTGAAGGATATGCAGCAGAACTGGGATCTCCGGTATGCAGCGGCGGGCGGTATGACAATCTGTTACAACAATTCGGGCGTTCGTTGCCAGCTACAGGGTTTGCACTGAAAACCAACCGGATTATTGATGGCGTTCACGGTATTACCATTGAAGAGAAGAAACCGATACTTATCCAATATAGCCCGAAACGTCGGGCCGAGGCACTGACAGAAGCGGCAAGATTACGCAGTCTGGGACAAAATGTAGTGACACTCCTTCTTCCTGAAGACGGGGCTGGAGCAAGTGCTGTATCTGCTGGAGCAACAACCGTTCAGGCTGAGCAGGTTATTACTTACGGATCTGAAGAAGGAGGACGCTGAGATGTCGGATATTCTGAAGGTGGCCATGCCGAAGGGCCGAATCTATAAAAAAGCCTCCAAATTGTTCCGTGAAGCGGGGCTGGATATTCCAGAAGACGTGGATGATACACGCAGATTGGTCATTGAAGTACCGGAAGCGGGAATGGAATTCATCATGGCGAAGCCAGTAGATGTTCCAACGTACGTGGAGTACGGTGTTGCTGATATCGGAATTGTTGGTAAAGACGTGCTGCTGGAGGAAAATAGGGATGTGTACGAACTGTTGAATCTGGGAATCGCCCAGTGCCGTATGTCTGTAATTGGACTTCCCGACTGGAAGCCAGGTATTCAGCAACGTGTTGCAACGAAGTACCCGAGGATCGCTTCACAGTATTTCCGGGAGCAGGGGCAGCAGGTTGAGGTGATCAAGCTGAATGGTTCCATTGAGCTTGCGCCCTTAATTGGTCTGGCAGACCGGATCGTCGATCTGGTGGAGACTGGTCAGACGCTGCGCGAGAACGGATTGGTGGAGATGACAGGTATTCTGGACATCACCAGCCGTCTTATCGCCAACCGGGTAAGTTATCGAATGAAAAACGCACGAATCCAGGCTTTGTGTGATGCACTTCAGCAGGTTATTCCGGCATCGAATGAGATATCGGCGGGAAGCCTTCGGGGATAAATTACCGATAAGCAAGGACTGCAAGGCAGCAAGGAACGGGAAATATACAAACGGAATAACCAAAGAATGAAACGATAGAAGTAAGGAACGAGGAAAACGAGAAACAAATCGGCCATATAAGGTAGGTATTACAGGGGATGAGGAGGTTGTACGTATGAAAATTGTACCTGCACGTGAGTTTGATCTGAAGCGTGAAGTGGAGTATGGCACGCCAGAGCAAAATGAAACGGTACGGCGTATTGTCAGCGACATTCGCCGTGAGGGTGATGCGGCACTGCTGCGTTACACGGAGCAGCTGGACCGCACGAAGCTGACGGCCGCGGAATTGCGCGTGCCGCAGGAAGAGCTGCAGGCGGCTTATGCAGCCGTGGAGCCATCCTTTGTGACGGCGATTCGGCAAGCCGCCGCCAATATTCGTGCGTTTCACGAGAAACAGAAACGCAACTCGTGGATGGATTGGCAGCCGGACGGCAGCCTGCTGGGCCAGGTCATCCGACCGCTGAAGCGGGTCGGGGTCTATGTACCTGGCGGTAAAGCAGCGTATCCATCGTCTGTGCTGATGAACGTGATTCCGGCACAGGTGGCAGGCGTGCCGGAGATTGTTCTCGTGACGCCGCCGTCTACCAACGGTGGCGAAGGCATTAACCCGTACATTCTCGTGGCTGCTGCGGAAGCAGGCGTGAGCGAGATGTACCGGGTTGGCGGCGCTCAAGCCATCGCCGCCCTGGCTTACGGCACGGAGAGCATTGCCCCGGTCGACAAGATCTGTGGACCGGGCAATATTTACGTGGCGCTCGCGAAGCGCGAGGTGTACGGTGCGGTCGATATCGATAGTATCGCCGGGCCGAGTGAGATTGTGGTACTCGCCGATGATACGGCGAATCCGGTGTATGTCGCCGCCGACCTGTTGTCGCAGGCGGAACATGACGAGATGGCATCGGCCATTCTCGTCACGAATTCGGCCACGCTGGCGGAAGCCGTGCAGGGCGAAGTGCAGCGGCAGCTTGAAGTGCTGCCGCGGCGTGATATCGCTGCTGCTTCGGTGGAGCAGTATGGCGCAATTATTGTGGTCGATTCCATCGATGAGGGAATCGATGTGGTGAACCGGCTTGCACCGGAGCATCTGGAGATTATGGTGCAGGAGCCGATGGCTTACGCTGGCCGGATTGAGAATGCCGGCGCGATCTTCCTCGGCCCGTACAGCTCGGAGCCGGTAGGGGATTATTTTGCCGGACCCAATCACATTATTCCGACTAATGGAACGGCGCGATTCAGTTCGCCAGTGGACGTGGACGATTTTATCAAGAAATCCAGTCTGATCTATTATAGTAAAGAAGCGCTGCTGCAGAACGGAGCGGCTATTATAGAGTTGGCCCGCCATGAAGGTCTTGAGGGGCATGCCCGTGCAATCGCTGTACGGTTAGAACAGGAAGGAAAGGCGGAATCGGACAATGGATAAGCAAAATAACGGTGTGGAACTTGAAAACAAAGGTGCAGTGCGCCAAGCAGAGGTTGACCGCAAAACGAACGAGACCAATATTCAATTGGCCTTTAATGTAGATGGAACAGGACAATCCACGATTGAAACGGATGTACCTTTTCTGAACCATATGCTGGATCTGTTCACGAAGCACGGACAATTCGATCTGAACGTACAGGCCCGTGGAGATATTGATATCGACGATCATCACACGGTTGAAGACATCGGCATCTGTCTGGGACAGACGTTGCGAGAAGCATTGGGTGACAAACGCGGGATTAAGCGTTACGCCAGTGTTTTTGTACCGATGGATGAGGCACTCGCTCAGGTTATTATTGATGTGAGCAACCGACCTCACTTTGAATACCGTGCAGAATATCCTTCCCAACAGGTAGGCAGTTTCTCCACGGAGCTGGTACATGAATTCCTGTGGAAATTGGCGCTGGAAGCCCGGATTACGTTGCATGTCATTGTGCACTATGGTCAGAACACCCACCACATGATTGAAGCGATCTTTAAGGCATTGGGACGTGCACTGGATGAAGCAACGTTGATTGATCCACGTGTAACGGGTGTGCCTTCCACGAAGGGAGTGCTGTAGACGATGGCGATTGCAATTGTCGATTACGGTATGGGTAACCTGCACAGCGTCGGCAAAGCGGTCGAACGTCTTGGCTACGAGGCGCTGGTTACGGGTGACCGGGAAGAGATTCTTGGCGCAGATGGTGTGATTCTGCCAGGCGTAGGTGCTTTTGGTGATGCGATGGTTCATCTGCGGGAGAGTGGACTGGATACGGTGGTGAAAGAAGCGGCTGCGGGGTCCAAGCCACTGCTCGGGATCTGTCTGGGGATGCAGTTGTTGTTCAGCTCAAGTGAAGAGCATGGCGAGCATGAGGGACTGGATATTTTGCCAGGTAAAGTAGTACGTTTCGCACCAGGAGAATTGAAGGTTCCTCATATGGGATGGAACCGTCTGGAGTTCCTGCACGCGGAGAACCCGCTGTTTGCGGGACTTGAGGGAGGACACGTCTATTTCGTGCATTCCTATCATGCGCTTACGGACAACAGGGACGAATTGCTGGCGGTAACGGATTACGGACATCCGGTGACAGCCATTGTAGGCAGAGGATCCAACTTCGGTATGCAATTCCACCCGGAGAAAAGCGGAGAGCTTGGCATGAAGCTGCTCGGCAACTTTTTGGCTCTGACAGGAGCGCCTGTACAACGGTAAAAAAATTATCTCTTCTTAACAGAAAGCGTACAAATCTAATTCATATTCAGGAGGCCTTGTATGTCATCTTTTATCCTATATCCGGCAATTGATATCCGGGACGGCAAATGTGTAAGACTGGTGCAGGGAGATTATAATCAGGAGACCGTGTACAACGATGACCCGGTTCAAGTGGCTCTATCCTGGGAGAAGCAAGGCGGTACATATGTGCATCTGGTGGATCTGGATGGTGCCAAAGCAGGTCATCCTGTTAACGATGAGCTGATCGGTCGCATTGCCTCGGCTGTGAACGTACCTGTTCAGGTGGGCGGCGGACTTCGTACAGTAGCGGATGTAGAGCGATTGCTGGGTCTGGGTGTTAGCCGGCTGATCATTGGAACAGCGGCCATTGAGGATCGTGCTTTTACAGAGGAAGTACTGGGACGTTACGGCGACAAAGTGGCAATTGGCATCGACGCTCGTAATGGTTACGTGGCAACCCGCGGATGGCTTGAAACATCGGAAGTACAGGCAGAGGTACTCGCGAAGGAATTGGCGGCGTATGGAGCAGAGACGTTTATCTTTACGGATATTTCCCGTGATGGTATGATGCAGGGTCCTAATGTGGAAGCGATTGTGTCTCTAGCCAAGGCAAGCGGACGGACCGTTATTGCTTCCGGTGGTGTGAGTGTAATGGATGATCTGCTTCGTCTGAATCGTCACGCCGATGATGGTGTTGGTGGAGCGATCGTGGGTAAAGCACTGTATACGGGAAGCATCGATCTGTCTGAAGCGGTACGTGCAGTAAATAAGTAAGGGATACTCGGATAGAGAGGAAGAGGTAGCATGCTGGCAAAAAGAATCATCCCCTGTCTGGACGTGAAGGACGGCCGGGTCGTCAAAGGCGTCAACTTCGTCAATCTCCGCGATGCGGGTGATCCGGTAGAGCTGGCGTCGCTATATGACCGCGAAGGCGCGGATGAATTGGTATTTCTCGATATCTCCGCTTCGGTAGAAGGTCGCGAAACGATGGAAGAAGTCGTGCGGCAGACGGCTGGCGAGATTGCTATTCCCTTTACGGTAGGTGGAGGCATCTCCAAGGTGGAGGACATGAAGCGGATTCTCCGGGCAGGAGCGGACAAAATTGCAGTGAATACAGCCGCGGTGCTTAATCCGCAGTTGATTGCCGATGGTGCACGTCGCTTTGGCTCACAGTGCATCGTGGTAGCGATCGATGCCAAGTATAACGAAGCTTGGGGCGAGTGGGAGGTCTATACACATGGTGGACGGAAACCCTCCGGCATCAAGGCATTGGAATGGGTTAAACAGGCTGAGAGCTTGGGCGCGGGAGAGATTCTGCTAACCAGTATGGACGCGGACGGTACAAAAGACGGTTTTGATCTGAAGCTGACGGCCGCGGTATCTGAATCTGTGCGCATACCAGTCATCGCATCGGGCGGTGCGGGCAAGGAATCTCATTTCTATGATGTATTCACCACGGGCAAAGCGGATGCAGGTCTGGCCGCAACGATTTTCCATTACAAAGAAATCGCCGTACCGGCGTTAAAACAACATTTGAGAGAACAAGGGGTGGAGATCCGTGACTAAAGTGAGCGATGAAATCAAGGAACAGTTGTCCTTGGAACAGGTTGTGGAACACATTCGTTGGAGTGATGGTTTGGTTCCTGCCATTGTGCAGGATGTGGATACTCGAGAAGTTTTAATGATGGCTTATATGAATCGCGAATCACTGAAGTTGTCGCTTGAATCCGGTGAAACCTGGTTCTGGTCACGCTCGCGTCAAGAGCTGTGGCATAAAGGGGCAACATCTGGCAACGTGCAGACCATTACTTCCCTGAAATATGATTGTGATGGTGATACTTTGTTGGTTGAGGTCAAACCGAACGGTCCTGCCTGCCATACAGGTGCGGTAACATGTTTCCATAATGAGATCATTGGTTTGCCAGAGAAATCGACAGACAAGGCTCCGGATAAAGCCGGTGAGGCATCTGCTTCTGCGAATTCGGATTCCGAAAGTCGCTTTGAGGTATTGGCTGAACTGGAATCCGTTATTGCAGAGCGTGAACGTGAACGCCCTGAGGGTGCATATACAACCTATTTGTTTGATAAAGGTGTAGATAAAATATTGAAAAAAATCGGTGAAGAAGCGTCCGAGACGATTATCGCCGCCAAAAATAAAGATAATGACGAGCTTCGCCTGGAAGTCAGTGACCTGATGTATCACCTGCTCGTCCTGTTACAAGAGCGCAAGCTGCCACTGGACGACATTATGTCAGAGCTGAGCCGCCGTCATGAACGGCCTCGCCGCGATTAGGAGGCGAGTTTCGTGCGTATAGACTACCATACACACCATGAGCGGTGTGGACATGCCGTTGGCAAACTGGAAGAGTATGTACAGCGTGGTGTGGAGATTGGACTATCCCAGATTGGATTGTCCGATCACATGCCATTGCTGCATGTCGATCCAGCTCAATATTATCCGGAAATGGCGATGCCTATGGATGAACTGCCGCGTTATGTAGAGGAGTGTTTCTCCCTGAAAGAACGTTACCGTGGGCAGATTGACGTACGTGTTGGTCTGGAAGGTGACTATATTGAAGGCTGGGAAACAGAGATTCGTGCAATCATTGAGCGTTATCCTTGGGATTATGTGATTGGCTCCGTTCATTTCCTCGAGGAATGGGACATTACGGATTTTCGCCAGACCCATCACTGGGAGGGCAAAGACATCCTTGAAGTATATCGTCAGTACTATGATGCCGTGAGTAAAGCAGCTGCGACGGGTCTGTACGACATTATGGGTCATACGGATGTCATTAAACGGTTCGGCTATGTTCCTTCAGAGGAGCAGACGGCGGAACGTATCTCACTGGAGAACGCAGCGCTGCAGGCTATTGCAACAAGTGGCTGCGCCATGGAGCTGAATGCTTCCGGGTTATCGAAGCCTTGCGCCGAGATGTTCCCTAGTCGCAGAATGCTGACGGAGGCCATTCGATTGGGCATTCCATTAACCATGGGTTCTGATGCGCACGATCCACTGAAGCTGGGGGATTATTTGCCTGAAGCTGAAGCACTTTTACATGAGTTGGGCTGTACGGAAGTCGCTGTTTTTGAAGGCCGTCATCGCTCGTTCATTCCTTTAAATGTAGAAGCCAGTGGAGTATAATGAGGGTAGGAAATAACCTTTTAAAGGTAGTTCAAAAAGTCCGCTTTTGATTACGAATGATGCCTAAAGGCATCATTAGCATCGAATATGGAATTCAGCCGAAATAGGTGGATGCTTACGAAGTATGTTTCCTCTGGAAACATTGTGGTTGCTCACGTAGTTTTCTCCTACGCTCCGCTACTCCATTTCTAGCTTTATCCCATCTTCTCGGTACTGAAAACCGGTCTTTTTGAACACTCACTTTTAGATAAGGGATTATATAGGGGCTTCAACCCTCGGGAGGGCATTATGCAGCATTCGTTACGTATTTTTTCCGGTTCATCGAACCCTAAGCTGGCAGAACAGGTATGTGACAAGCTGGGTGTACAACTGGGCAAGATCAAGCTGTCCAGGTTCAAGAGCGGAGAAATATACGTTCATTATGAAGAAACGATCCGTAATTGTGATGTGTTTCTGGTACAGTCGTTGTCTCATCCGATCAATGAGCTGTTTGTCGAGCTGTTGGTGATGATTGATGCCGCAAAGAGGGCTTCAGCACGCACTGTGAACATCATTGTTCCGTATTATGGTTATGCGCGTCAAGAGCGCAAATCTGCTCCACGGGAGCCGATCTCGGCCAAGATGGTAGCCGATGTATTAACTACGGCTGGCGCCAATCGCGTGGTAACGATCGACCTGCACGCAGCGGCCATTCAGGGATTCTTCAACATTCCAGTTGATCACATGACATCGCTGGATCTAATTAGTGATTATCTGTTGAGCAAAGGTATCGAGAACCCTGTCGTTGTCTCCCCTGATGCGGGACGAGCATCAATGGCAGAGAAGCTGGCCAATCGTCTGGATTCCCCGTTTGCCATTATGATCAAGAAACGTCCAAGCCATAATGAATCCGTGATTACCCATGTCATTGGTGATGTAGAAGGACGGACACCGATTATTATTGAGGATCTGATCGACACTGGAACAACCATTCTGAATGTGGTGGAAGGGTTGAAGGAACGCGGGTCCAAAAACGTATATGTATGTGCAACTCACGGATTGTTCTCCGATGGAGCAGTAAGTAAGTTGAATCACCCGTCAATCGAAGAGGTGGTAGTTACGGATTCGATCGCACTGCCAGATGACCACCCCGAATGCTTCAAAGTGTTACCTGTTGCGCCAATGCTGGCTCGCGCCGTACGCATTATTGTGGATGGTGGCTCCATGGCCACATTGTTTAAGGATTCTGGCATTTAGTGCATCGAGGATATAACGGTGTGCTGCCGGATGAACTGTTCCGTGTCTGAGTTGTTGTCTGCTCAGCACGGTTTTTTTGTTTTGGCTCTTGGAATTCAATTCTTGCATTGCTGCTCCGAGGCATGTGCTATAATAACATAAAATCAGTTATGATAGCGTTATCATTATAGTATTCAGCCCTCAAGGTGAGATGGATGCTGAACAGTAGAACCACGGCTGAGAACATTGGCATCGTGGAGTGAGGAGTGGGGTCTATTGTCTCGTAATTGGTACTACCGGTTACTGTTCTCTTATTTCCCGATTTTTTTTCTTACGGTGACCATACTCATTTTCATCGCGTTTGTTTTCATCAATGACATCTCTAAAGAGGAAACAAAAAAAGCAGACCGGATCTCCTCCAGTTATATGATAGACACGGTGGATCGTACAATCAGGGGGATTGAACTATCCATTTTGGAAACGGTACAGAGTCAGCAGGCATACAGACTCTATTTTAGTAACAGAAACCAGAACAGCTCGGACACAGTGTATGCAATTGCACAGAGTTTACGGGAGCTAACGAATTCGTCCTCATGGATTCAATCCATCTATCTATATGACAAGCGAAATAAACATGTTCTGACCGTAAGTGGCTCCAGAGAAGCGGAAGGTTTCTCGGATAAGGCATGGATTGACCAGATGGGTACCGGTTCTATCGGTTCAGGGTGGCAACCTGTCCGGGAATTCGATACGGACTCTTCTCAACGTACCCCGATTCGCGTATTAACCGTGAACAAGGACATGCCTTTGCCTTTTGGCTCTCAGGGTACATTGGTCATTAATATCAAGATGAGCAGTATTGAACAGAGCGTAGATAGTATGGTTAATGGTCAGCTCTCATTCCTGACGATTACTGATCGGGAAGGTAAGGTTGTGTATAATGCACACTCGGACCAAGAGGGCTCGATAGATGGTCAGGAACTGAACAGGCTATCATTAGAAAGACTGGGATGGACCATATCCAGTGGAATCAAGGCCGGTAACTTATTTGGCTGGGTATCTGTCGTGTCTTATGTATGGGTAATCATTGCGATTGTGACGGTTATCTGTGCAATTGTGTATATCGTGTATATTACTCGTCGTAACTATAAGCCTATTCAGATCATCATGAACCGAATTGAGTCTCATCAGATTCGAGCGTTTGAACACTCGGGGGCTCGTACGGATGAGATGAAGATGATTGACGGTGTACTTGAGAATCTGATTAATCACATGATGGATTATGACAAGAAAAGCAGGGAAAATATACTCATGCAGCGCAGTAAGTTGTTCAATGCCTTATTGCACGGTGAACACATCGAAAATGCAGAAGAGCAATTAACAGAGCTCTCTCCACTGAATGACGTGCATGAATCGTCACGCTTTATCGTTGTTGTTGGAGAGATTAATCGTTATGAGAAGGGGTTCCAGGAGAGGTATACGAGAGGTGAACAAAATACGCTGAAGTTTGCCTTGATGAATGTTTTGCAAGAGCTGTCACGTAATACCGGAGTACAATGCTGGACGGAATGGATTAGTGTAGATCAAATTGCAATCCTTTTTGTGTTCAAAGAACAGAGTAATAACAACTTGGACATGTCTGGTCAGATTCGGGTTGTAGCTGAGGAATGCAAATCTTGGGTGGAACAAAATCTACGCATTTCCTTAAGCTTTGGCATTGGACCTATTGCTCAGGGAATCGGTGCGATACGAAGTTCTTATGCGGCAGCAGAAGCGGTAATGCAACGTAAACTTTTGATGAACGGAGATGTCGGCCAAGCCGACTGCGGTGAACCACAGCATCCTTTGCTGGATACCTATACTTATCTGCAGATGATTGCGGACTTTGTTAAGCGGTTCCGGATGTCGAGTGGACAGTGGCGGGAACAGTTGGAGGAGATCTTTACCGCATTTGAACAGAACAAATTGCCGGATGACGAGATTCGTTCTCTGATTCAAGCCATGTTACAGATGCTCAGCCGAGAGGTGGCTATGATGTCGGAAGGGCTTCAGGAGGAGCTGTCTGAAGAAAACATCAACAGATGGTTAAGCGCTGTGGAAGAGGCAGAGACGCTTACGGATGTGAAAAGTCTTTTGTTCGATGGTCTGACGGACTTGTTCCGAACGTATGTAGCGGTAACGGAAACCAAGAGCTACAAAGCCATGGTCAACGAAATGAAAAATTATATTGAAGAACAGTTTGCGAATCCTGATCTTTCCTTGAAACATCTGAGCGACCGATTCCAGATTACGGGCAAACATGCGAGTTATTTGTTCAAGACAGAATTCAACATGAAGTTTGTTGATTTTGTTACAGAGCTTCGCATGAAGGAGACGGAGCAGCTTCTGCTCAATACCGATTACTCTTTGCAGGATATTGCCCTGAAGGTTGGGTATGCGAATGGAATTACATTAGGACGTGTATTTAAACGGGTAACGGGTATCACACCAGGAGATTATCGTCGTTTGAAACGAGAACATCGAGAACCCGAAGAGTAACGCAATGATGATCTTATTCTGAGATCTATAGATCAGGATAGCACAGGGTGAATTTCATGCAATCACTTTCCACCAGGAGAGCAGGCTTGCAGAGGTTCGCCCTGTTTTCGTTGAACAGCTCTCTGCTGGGAGAAATTGATGCAACTGTTTTCGCAAGATAACAAGCTAATATTCCTGATTTTTCCCGTTTACGAATATAGGCAGTGTGTGAAAATGGTTTATCCGAATGGGGACAGGCAGTTCTGAGTCGTAAGGTGTTGAGAGCCATCAAAGCCTAGAGCAGCATAGCTTTGGGAAAATTATCAGTCTGCGAAAATAGGCGTAGCATATAAACCATAATCCGTTTGTAAGCGCTTCCGAAACTGGTTTATTGCTAGAGTCCGCGAAGATGTGGAATACTCGGAGCAAGCCTTAAACATTCACGCAAAGTAAAAGGGGATGACAAAATGATTGGAAAAGCAACCAAGGGGAGTAAGAAGAAATGGATGGGTCTGGCACTTACAATGGTAATGGGAGTGTCCTTACTTGCGGGGTGCTCGTCTGCATCCGACAAAGAATCAGCAGAAGGCGGGGCAACAACGAATGGTGAGCGTGTTACTTTGAAAGTGGAGGTTTTCGATCGTGGTAACAGTCCTTCTCCACATACGATCACTAACAACTATTTAACTAAATTTGTTCAAGAGAAATTCGGCGATCCGAATAACATTGATGTGCAATTCGTACCTGTTCAACGTTCAGAAGAAACAACGAAGCTCAACGTGTTAATGGCCAGCCCCAGCGACGTTCCAGATATTGTGTTTGTATACGACTCCAGTGTGTTCTACCGTTATGCTCAGCAAGGTGGTCTAACTGAAGTGGGTGAACTTCTTAATGAACATGCGCCTAACTTAAAAGAATATCTTGGCGAAGACCTATTGAAATTTGGTCAGCTTGAAGGTCAGCAATTCGCTATTCCGGGTAAACGTGCCATTACTTCCCGCTACAATTCTTATATCCGTCAGGATTGGCTCGACAAGGTTGGAATGAAGGCTCCAACGACAACAGATGAGCTTTATGAAACGCTGAAAGCGTTTAAAGAGAAAGATCCGGGTAATCTGGGCAGCAAAAACATCCCAATGGGTATGGCACTTGCCCCAGCCCAGTACGAAACATTGATTTACTCATTTATTAAACCCGTACAAGATGGACTTACGTACAGTCAGCGTTACGAGCTACCATTGCATGATGGGTTCAAAGATGCGATGCAGTTCCTTAACAAGCTTTACAATGAAGGTCTGATCAGCAAAGACTTCAGTCTTGATGAAGAAAAAACGCAATTGGTCAAAGATTTCCAGAACGGTAATATCGGCTACATGTCTGAGGACGTAGGTCAAATTCTGTATGCAGATGGTATGCTTGATAATTTGTCCAAAAATGTACCGGATAGCAAAGTTGTAGCAGTTGACGCTTATACCAACCCGAATGTGGACAATAAACACATCAAATCACGCTATGGTAGCAACGGTATGTACATCATGATTCCAAAAAGCAGCAAACGTTCGGTTGAAGCAGTGAAATACCTGGACTGGATGGCTTCTGGAACGAACTTGCTAGAGATAAACACAGGTGTCGAAGGTGAAAATTTCGATATGGTTGATGGTGTTCCAGTTGTTAAAGATGATGCACCACAGGATGTCAAAGATCGTGTCTACAACGGTGGTGACATGGCCATTATTGCTAACGGTAAAGTTGTGGGAGATCAGGCAGCCAATGAAGCCGCATGGATTGCAGGCTTCCCAGAACGTAACCAAGAGCTGATG
This sequence comes from Paenibacillus sp. FSL R5-0749, assembly GCF_038595085.1. Classification (NCBI taxonomy): domain Bacteria; kingdom Bacillati; phylum Bacillota; class Bacilli; order Caryophanales; family Paenibacillaceae; genus Paenibacillus; species Paenibacillus sp. FSL R5-0749. The sequence continues at coordinate 170,593 of NZ_CP152005.1, forward strand.
AGACAGTCCATTGATATTGCTAATACGGATACGATCGGCCCGGTTATCTTCAGCAAACCAATCGAAGCAGAATCTAAATATGGTACAGCGCTAAATGATAAGTTGAAAGTACTTATTGTGAAAACTGCGATGGCTAAACCGGCAGACTTCGAAGCGGTATATGAAAAAGAAATGAATGATTTCATGTCACTGGGTGGCACAGAACTGAAGAAAGAGCTTGAAGCAGCACTTCAGTAAGCGCTATTAAATAAACAGATTCATCTTCTAATTACTAAATAAATATGTAATTCACTGCATAACTTTGGAAGGAACGTGTGCCGCCAGTATGGGCGGCACAGCCGTTTCTTGTTGATAGGAGGAAACCGATTTGACCATCACATACTTGAAAAGGTATTGGCAATTATACGCGCTCATCTCACTGCCCCTGATCTACTTCTTGATCTTTCGTTACGGCCCAATGTACGGGGTTCAGATCGCTTTTAAGGATTTCAACTTGTTTCAGGGCATTAACGGGAGTGAGTGGATCGGTTTCGATGCTTTCCGTGAAGTATTTGGAATGCGGGACTTCTACACCACATTACGAAATACCTTCATGTTAAATTTCCTCGACTTGCTTGTTTCGTTCCCTGCTCCAATTTTATTGGCCATCATGCTCTATGAAGTTCGTTTTAAATGGTTTAAAAAACTATCGCAAACGATTCTATACATTCCTCACTTTATCTCCTGGGTTATCATTGGGGGAATTGTATACCAATTGTTCGGCAATCAATCCGGTATGGTTAACGGTGTATTGGAGAGTTTGGGCTTAAATTCAATACCATTTTTGACAGAAAAAAATCCATGGCTTGTGACATATCTGTTCACAGGTGTCTGGCAGAGTGCAGGATGGGGTACCATTCTATATTTGGCGGCATTAACTGGCGTGAACAAGGAATTGTTTGAGGCTGCAGAGATTGACGGAGCTTCAAGACTGAAGAGAATCTGGCATATTACGTTGCCAAGTATTAAACCAACCATTGTGACCTTGCTCATTCTTAATCTCGGACATATGGTCAGCATCGGTTTTGATCGGCCTTATATCATTGGTAATACGGCCGTGCGAGAATATTCCGATGTACTCAGTACCTTTGTATACAGAGTTGGTCTTGAATCAGGACAATACACGCTGGCAACTGTCGTTGGACTGTTCCAGGCAGTGGTAGGGCTCATATTCGTGCTAGGATCTAACTATATTTCAAAGAAAGCAACGGGTGAAGGTATTTTGTAGGTTGTAGATAAACGGAAGAGACGCCAATCGGCTTGTATGTATAGACCATCAGTAAAGGAGCTGTGCGCATATGAGTGAACGCACCTCAAATCGGATTTTTGATATCGTTAATATCTCCTTTATCAGTTTGTTTGTTATATTCTGTCTAGCTCCATTTTTGCATACCATTGCGATATCTCTAAGTTCTAACCGGGCTATTACTTCGGGAGAAGTGACCATTTTTCCTAAAGAATTTAACTGGAATGCGTATGTTCAAGTATTCTCTGATCAATCCATGCTATATTCACTGGGTTTTACGACTATTCTGACAGTGGTAACCACAGTGTTGTGCATGTTATTCACACTTGCTGCTGCATATCCGTTAACCAAGAAAAAATTGAAAGGGCGCAAGCTCTTCATGTATGTCATCATCATTACGATGTTCTTCAGTGGCGGGATGATTCCCGAGTATTTGCTCATTCGTGATCTCAATATGCTTAATTCAGTGTGGGCACTGATTCTGCCTGGACTGGTCAGTCCTTTTAACCTGATTATCCTGATCTCATTCTTCAGAGGTATTCCAGAAAGTCTGGAAGAATCAGCAGAAATTGACGGTAGCTCACATGTACACACGCTATTCAAAATCATACTCCCATTATCCATGCCTGTACTGGCCACATTAGCTCTATTCTATGCGGTTGGTCGCTGGAATGGATTCCAGGATTCCCTGTTGTATATTAATGATCCCAAGTTGTATCCGTTACAACTGAAGCTCTTCCAAATGGTTCAAAACAACATGGTGAGTGAGCTTACATTAATGGAAGGCGCTAACCGCACACCACTGACTCCGGAAAGTCTCAAGGCAGCTACAGTTGTTTTTGCAACGGTACCCATTCTGCTTGTTTATCCGTGGCTGCAAAAGTATTTTGTCAGCGGTGCGATGCTTGGCGCGGTAAAAGGTTGAGTTAAGGCTGGTGTAAAAGTTTAGCCAGAGGGAGGAGAAGGAAAACAGATGCAGCACATAGATAAGGGAATATATTCGTTCTCCACATGCTGGAATATCCGAAAACATGATGTCGGAGAAAATATGATTCGGGAGATTGCAGATCTCGGCTTTCGCCGGGTGGAGCTAAATTATAATGTAACGAAAGAGATGCTCACGACGATTGAGCCCATGATTGAGCGTGGAGAGATCGGAATTTCTAGTGTCCACAATACCTTTCCACATGACCCTGATCCCGATTATGGTACGGATTCCATCCTGCTCGGCTTCGAAGATGAAGTGAAACGTAAGCGGGCGATCGAATTGCTGGTAGAGTCGGCTGAATATGCCCAGCGTTATGGAGGAGAAGCTGTTGTTGTACACCCCGGAGAGGTACCTTTCCCTGAGGATATCAGCAAAGATCTTGGAAAGATCTATAACGAGGAAGGTCCGGATTCACCGAAGTATCGCAGCAAGTGGGCTGAATTGATGGAGCGGCGGGAAGCCCTCAGTTCGAGGTATGTGGAGAAAATTATCGCCAGTCTGGATGAAGTGTGCAATCGGGCGGCAGCCAAAGGTCTGGATGTCCGTTTTGGCATCGAGACGAGATCCAGACCACAACAGATTCCTACTCTTGCTGAAGCCAAGACCATCATTACGGCCCTCAAAGGGGCCCCGGTTGGCATCTGGTACGATACAGGTCATGCCATCATGATGGATCGAATGGGCCTATATGACAGTGTGGGAGAAATGCAGGGGCTGATGGATGATATCGTAGGGGTGCATATTCATGAGACTCTCGGTCTCTCTGATCACTGGTGCCCGTATGTACACAGTAAGGATATGAATTTCTATGATGCCTATCTGCCGATGATCCGTCGTGCACAAGTGAAGGTGTATGAGTTGAAGTCTGCCTGTACGGCAGAAGAGATTCACGAGAGTCATGACTTGCTTATGAAGAAGCTTGGGGTGACAGAGTAAGCGTGGTAATGTGGGAAACAGTTGGCGTGTTCACAGCGTGTGTTCAACGACTTTTTCCTCAGTGACAAAGACCCGTAAATATGAAGTAAAACAAGCACGTATTTTCTAGCGACTTTAATCGGTATATGGTATATACTGACGAGAAAAAATGAACTCACCTACGGGCGGTGTGAGTATGCTTCCGTTCTGAATTGAAGGCGCTGAAGCAACATACTCCGCACATCGGGAGAATGCATTGGTATGGAGGGACTGCACATGTATAAACAGCTGGTGGAGAGTAATGACAGAGCGGTAGAAAGAGGCATATCCCGGCAGATGCTTGATCCTGAAAGCCGTTATTATGGAGGCACCATCGATCCCTATACAGGTGTTGCCTGGGTCAACCACACAACGGGCACGCCCACGGATATGTGTTACTGGGGGGCTGCGATCTCCAATCCGGACTCCATCTATTATCGGGATGAGGCGTTGTTAGATCGACTGCTGATAGCTACGGAATATGTACTCCGCTTCCAGCATGAAGATGGTTCAATATCTCCGGGCTGGACTAATTACCACTCCCCTCCAGACACTGCATTTGTCGTTGTGGGATATTCACAGTTGTATCAGTTACTTCAGCAACAAGAATGGGAGCCATTGCAACCTGTACTGACCAACATGAGGCTGTTTCTGGAACGCACGATTCCAACGATGCTTACAGGTGGTTGTCATACGCCGAATCATCGCTGGGTGCTATGCGCGGCGCTCGGTTCCCTGCATCAAATCTTTGGTCTGGAGGAAGCTGTGCAGCGCGCAGAGCAGTGGCTGGCAGAAGGCATGGATATTACACCCGATGGGGAGTGGACCGAACGAAGCAACGGAATATACAGCGCAGTTAGCGACATCATGTTAATTCATGCCGCACGCCTGCTCAATCGTCCTGAACTGCTGGAACCGGTGAGGCTTAATCTCCGCATGATGGTGTACCTGGTGCATCCTTCAGGTGAGATTGTTACAGATTATTCAGGGCGACAGGATCTGGGCAGTGTTCATGATCTGTCACCCTATTACCTACCGTATGCCATTCTGGCGCGGTTGGATGGTGATCCACTCTTTGCGGGGATGGCAGCCTGGGCGGGAGATACATTGACTGATCCGGGAGTGTGCTCGGTGAATACACTCATTCGGTTAATGCTTGAGCCTGAGCTTCAGCATCCGGATGAGGAACGTGATGCATTACCGAAGCAATACGAAGTTATGCTGAATGAACATTTTGTACGGGGAGACTATCTGGGACAGATGGATTCAGCAGGGCATCACGGACGGATCTCTCACAGTCGGATGCATACGGATTTTGGTGCTCCGGTAGCCCGAATTCGGGATGGTGCTACTAGCGTGACCATGATGACAGAAGTTCCTTCTTTCTTCGCGCTTCGTCATGGTGAGGTGCGTCTGCTGGCTGTGCAACTGGCTTCATACTTTAATCCGGGTTATGTCCCTATGCAGCACATGACCAGATTATCCGAAGGGTACCGTTTGACTGGTGAGCAGAAGAAAGGCTACTATGGTCCAGTTCCTGCGAATCTGTTACCGGAATCTGCTGCATCAGATATAAGTCCATGGTATTTGCTACCTCATCAGAATCGTCAGCTTACTCATGAGCAGACATTCCGTGTAGGCGCAGAAGTGCAACCAACGGAAAATGGATGGACCATGCATCTATCCGGGCAAGAACCGGAGGACATTATGATGCAGCTGTCCTTTGTATTCGGAAGCGAAGGTGAGTTGACCTGTGAGGACGCGATGGAAACAAGTGAGGGTCACTATTTGTGGAAAGGCGGTACGTTACGCTATACCTGCGGAGAAGACTGGCTAGAGATTACCGGGGGCGAACTTGGGCATCTGGCGGCAACGGTTCGTGAGGCAAAACTGCCGGACAAGTGCAAGGTTGTGCTGGTCAATTTCATGACACCGTTTGATAAAACCATTCATATTTCACTCTCGCCTTCGATGGCGTGAGTATGGAGTTATAACTTTAGAAGACCGAGCCTGCGGGCTTGGTCTTCTTTTTTTACGAATGATTACGGCGAACCGTTCGTTACATGCCCAATGATGTGCTCAATCCATGGAACTTCATGAATTTTGATATTTCAGGATACGTCTCATACTGTAGACTTGAACTATCATTGCAGTTGCTCCAACGCAGTGTCGATGGATTTGGTGAACAGAGGATTATCTTTGGTATTGCTCCAGTAGACGATAAGGGCATTTCCTTTCTCATATAGAAAAGGGAACGTTGTGAAATGGGCATTTTCCATGTGCTTATTGAATTCTTTGGTCCCGTTAATGCGATCTTTCTCTGAATTGAAAATATAGAAATGTAAAAATTCAGGGCTATAAGGCTCTTCTTCCACTGGTACTTCAACGGAGTACACCTCAGGCACAACATCATTTAATTTCAAAGGATACCCGGTTATACCAAAGGACACTAAATTCAAGTTTTGAGACTCAAGCGCTGTTACTATTTCATCAAGTGTAAAATGATTATCATCATTTTTTATATCTGCTGAACATCTATTCAAAGTAAACAAGCAGATTAAGATGAATATAAGTGGTCTAATTTTCGAGATCATCAATATAACATCTCCTAAAAAAATAATGATGTACCTTTATTTTTATAATTACACACGACATTCCGTGACCGACGGGATTGGACTAATGTAATACTGCAAAGAGATCTTGTGGCAAGTGAGTGAGGGAGTCTCTAGGCAAAAAAGGTATCCTTTTAATAAACAACGCTCCAAGGTGATATGTTTCCTGCAAAATGGAATATCACTTTTCTTTTGCATTTTTTTCATAAACGACATGAAACTACATATTGAGAAGTGGGCCTTAAGATGTGGTATACTGGAGAGTATGAATGAAATGCAAAGAGGAGGTGCCTTGGAAGATGAAGGGCAAGCTAGTGCGGGCTGAGGGACACCTTGCCAATATTATACCGATTCACTTGGATGCTTCTTTCTTTTTTGAAAGAGCTGTCCGCTCGCTGGACCGTAATCATGTTGACAAGGCATTAAAATATTTTCGCAAAGCTGTTGAATACGAACCGGAAAATCCGGTAAATCATTGTAATATGGCGGGTATATTATCGGAGAAGGGGGATTACGAAGCCTCCAATGCCATTCTGGCTAACGTGCTGGAAGTGGTAGATCCGTCGATGACGGAATGTTATTTCTATATGGCGAACAATTATGCAAATATGGATCGGTTTGAGGAAGCCGAGCAAGCACTTGTTACCTATCTGGAGGAGGACACCCAGGGTCAGTTCATGACGGAGGCCGAAGAGATGATGGAGCTTCTGTACTATGAGCTGGATCGTCCGACCAAACTGAATCGAATCAAATCACGCAAAGGTGTAGTGGAGCACGACCAGGCACGGGAACTGTTGGAAGAAGGGAAATTTGCACAGGCTGCTGAATTGCTCGAAGGCATGTCTTCTGATTATCCTGATTACTTGGCTGCCCGTAACAATCTGGCACTCGCCTACTATTATATGGGTCTGTTTTCCAAAGCAAAAGAGACCATTGCCGAAGTGCTTGAACAGGAACCAGGTAATCTGCATGCACTCTGTAATCTGGCCATTTTCCATCAAAACGAGAACCGGGCCGATCAAGTGCTGCTTCTGATCAAAAAATTGCGGGTCATCGTGCCATTCCAGCACGAACAAGTCTACAAACTCGCGACAACGATGGGAATTCTGGGCCAACACGATACGGCTTATGTCCACTTCCGGCGTTTGCTCAAGGATGAAGAGACAGCTGCTGATCCGGCACTTGCCCATTATGCAGCAGTGGCGGCTTATAATACAGAACGTTATGATGCTGCTGAGCGTCTATGGCATCATGTGTCCAAGCTTGATCCGGGTTCCGAAGTATCCCGGTATTATCTGTCAGGTCTTGAAGCTGTAAAACAAGGCGAGCAAGAGCCAGAGAAGCTAAGTTATCACTATCATCTGCCATTCGATGAACAGTTCAGACAGTGGGAGAACTATGGTAACGGCATTCCTGAAGAAATGAAGAATGATCCACTGATTCGTTCATCGTTCTTCTGGGCATTGCGGCATGGTGATCGGGCAACGAAGTTGCAGGTTATTCATGCGCTCGGAATGATCGGTGATTATGAGGTGCAGCAGGCTCTGCAATCCTTCATTGAAGAGCCGGGAGAAGAACAGGATCTGCTTGAGGCAGCACAAACTGTACTGAACGGATTGAAATCGGCTGAACATGAGGATGGGAATACTCAGGTGGTTCGTCCCTTTTCTCCTGTTGCCTTGAAGTCCATTGGGAAGGTTCAATCCACATCAGAACAATTGGACACTGGCTCGACCTCCCATTGGCAGGCTGTTGTTGATCGTGCATTACAGATGTCTGAAGCAAAGGCTGAGTTGCAGCAAGAGATGGAACGGCTCTGGACGGATTATGTATCCCGTGTACATCCAGAGGTTCCGGGCACGAAACAGATTGAGGGTTGGGCTGCTGGACTTGAATATTTGGCAGCGAAGAATCATAGTCGTCCCGTTACCTATCAAAGCATTGCTGAGCGGTATGGGATATCGGCATCAACGGTTAGCAAGTATGCTAAACAGATTCATGCGGTGTGTAACAGCAATCCACCACTTGTATAGAAAGTTGGCCCTCACTCGTTTTCAGAAAGACATCATGAGGTGAAGGATACAACAACCGGGAAAACGGGTAAACTTAACGAATGGGCCTTGTAAATGCCTGTAGGATATCATCTTGGCAAGTTCATCGCTAGTACAACACATTCTCACCTTAATTAAGGAGGCTGTATCTATATGTCTAAATACAGAACGATTGTGATCGGAACGGGACCTGCGGGTCTGACAGCAGCGATATATCTGGCTCGTGCTAATCTGAAACCACTGGTTATCGAAGGTCTTCAGCCGGGTGGTCAATTGACGACGACAACGGAAGTTGAGAATTTCCCCGGTTTCCCGCAAGGTATCATGGGTCCGGAACTGATGGACAACATGCGTAAGCAAGCTGAGCGTTTTGGAGCCGAATTCAAAAATGGTTGGGTGGAAGAAGTTGATTTCAGCAAACCGCCCTTTAAGGTCAAAGTTGGAGGAATCGGTGAACTGGAAGCTGAATCGATCATTATCTCCACAGGTGCTTCCGCTCGTTATCTCGGTATTCCGGGTGAGCAGGAAAATGTGGGACGTGGTGTAAGTACATGCGCGACATGTGACGGTTTCTTCTTCCGGGGCAAAAAAATCGTGGTTGTGGGCGGTGGTGACTCCGCCATGGAGGAAGCGAGCTTTCTGACTCGTTTTGCAACAGACGTCACATTGGTTCACCGTCGGGATGAGTTGCGTGCATCCAAGATTATGCAGGATCGGGCTCGCAGCAATGAGAAGGTGAAGTGGGCGCTGAACCGTACTCCACTCGAAGTCGTACCGGAAGCTATGGGTGTCAAAGGACTGAAGGTGCGCAACAACGAGACGGGGCAGGAAGAGTTGCTCGAAGCAGATGGCGTATTCGTTGCCATTGGTCACACGCCAAATACCGGATTTCTGGGTAATGCGATCACACTGGACGAACATGGCTATGTTGTGGTTAAACCAGGAACGACGGAGACCAATATACCGGGTGTATTTGCCTGTGGTGATGTTCAGGATACGAAGTATCGCCAAGCTATTACGGCTGCAGGATCCGGATGTATGGCCGCGATGGATTGTGAGAAGTTCCTTGAAGGAAGCATTATCCATGATTGGAGCGAAACGTTGGATAAATAAGCATGACATGCGTGAGGTTGGGCATATGCTAGGAATAAGAGACAACGGGAAGTCTCATGTAATGAGAGAAGCCGGAAGGCTTCTCTTTTTTTGAAACTACAGTGGGCATGAGTTCGTATACATATGGGGCATATTAGCTGTGAGGTGAAGATTTTGGGGGAAATGATAAAAGATTGGCTACAGAATGCGACAGTGAGACGATTTTTGATCCTGCTCTTATTCTGTTTGGTTTTGTTCAGTATGGGGAGTATGCTGCACATGATTCTGCTGTTGTTCCTGGTGACGTATGTCATGAACAGATTACAGCATTTCATTACAGGTGGTTTGAATCGGTTGTTTCCGATCAATTATAAAGTTGTGGTCATCCTGCTCTATATGATTGTTATCGCAGTAATTGTGCTCGGTATCTCCAGATATTCACCACGGATCGTAGATCAGGTCGTTCAGTTAACGAACGAGATTATGAAATTTTTGGATAGTGCAGATGGAGATAATTTTGCTTCCAAGATTGCGGGTTACCTTCAGTCCTTCGATATCAAAAATTACACCAATGATGCATTGAAATATATTTTCGCTTTGAGCAAATGGTTGGAGTTTATTCTGCTCGTTATCATTCTGAGTCTGTTCTTCTTGTTGCAGAAGCAGGAAATATCCAAGTTCACGTCCAAGTTCAAAACAAGCAAAATTGGATGGTTCTATAATGAAGTAGCTTATCTGGGAGACAAATTCGTATCTTCTTTTGGTAAAGTCATTGAGGCACAGCTTCTGATTGCGGTGTTCAATACAGTGCTGACCATTCTGGGCTTATGGATTCTGGGTTTCCCATATCTGTTCGCGCTGACCATTCTGGTGTTCCTGCTCAGTCTGGTGCCCGTTGCGGGGGTTATCATCTCACTGGTACCGCTCTGTCTGATTGGGTATCAGATGGGTGGACTGAAATTAAGCATTATTGTGATCATCATGATTATTGTAATTCATGCTTTGGAGACGTACTTCCTGAATCCAAAATTGATGGCGCACAAGACCAAATTGCCAATGTTCTACACCTTTATCGTACTGATTCTGTCGCAACACTTCCTGGGAATCTGGGGACTGATCATTGGTATTCCGATCTTTGTCTTCCTGCTCGATATTCTGGATGTGAACAAGATGGAGAAGACAGAAGAGCCGGTACGTGTGGAGTCGAAGTTGTGACGTATAGCTGAAGAACGGCTGAGTGCAATCCAATTGAAAAACATTGATTTTATAAAAGTAAGGCGCCTTCCATTTGTGGAAGGCGCTTTTGTGTTGGCTGTGTTGTCATTCAATGGTTCTCTAAGTGAGAATGACAGGGGGTTGGTGGAGTGAGATAGGACACCTGGTTGAGGGGACGAAGATCATCTTTTATGAATGGAACGAGGGGAGATGCAATATCATGAGTTGAGGCTTCCTCTGCTATGGAGGAAGGAACAAAGCGTGCGTTCATAAATGAAGGTGATGAGATTGTATACGTATTCATAAATGCTATGTGATGTGGTTCACAACCCTGTCAAAGCAAGATGTATCCGAGGTCTTATCGTCTTGACCCAGGCGTATCCTTCAATTATAGTTGGTACGTAGGACTTAAACTATTTTAGATAGATAAAGGTGGCTTGCAGCATGTCTGAGAAAATCTACGTTGGGGTCGATCTCGGCGGAACAGCAATCAAGGTCGGTATATGCGATGAACAAGGTCAGCTAATGCATACGTATGAAGGACCGACTGAAGTGGATAAGGGCGTAGACACGGTCATCGCCAACATCGAGAAGTATGTCCGACATATCGTAGCCGAATCACCATACAGTTGGGAACAGCTTGAGGGTGTGGGTGCTGGAGTGGCCGGTTTCACGAATGTACGCGAGGGAATTATCGTTCATGCCCCTAACATCGGATTTCGGAATGTGGCCATTCGTTCGATTCTGGAAGAACGTCTGGGCAAGCCAATCAAAATAGATAACGATGCAAACGTGGCAGCACTGGGTGAAGTATGGGCAGGTGCCGGCAAAGGCGTAGACAATTGTGTATGTTATACACTCGGTACAGGCGTCGGCGGAGGCTTGATCTTGAATGGTAACATCTATCAAGGCTTCTCGGGTATGGCGGGAGAGCTGGGTCATATCAGTGTAGTACCTGATCTGGAGGCCATCAAGTGCGGCTGTGGTAAAATGGGATGTGTAGAAACGGTATCGTCTGCAACGGGTATTATCCGTATGGCGAAGGATGCCGTAGAACGTGGCGATCATACGTCACTGGCACTCGTCGACAAGATTGCAGCCAAGGAAGTATTCGATGCTGCTAAGGCAGGCGATGAAGTAGCACAGCGTATTGTAAACCGTGCAGCATTCTACTTGGGCAAGTCCATGGCGACTGTAGCGGCTGTCATTAACCCGGAGATGTTCATCATTGGTGGCGGTGTGTCCAAAGCGGGCAATTTCTTGTTCGATGAAATACGTACCGTATTTGCTAAGCTGACACCGGAACCGTTGCAAGATGGGGTTCAGATTCTGGAAGCTACACTTGGGAATAATGCAGGTATTGTGGGTGCGGCAGGTCTTCTCTTGCGTTCCTAGTAACCTCGTAACAATATATGAAGACAGCAATATGATAAGGAGGGGACATTTATGCTTGAAGGTGAAGGCTCACCAGGCACAGGCGCCACGCTCATTATCATTACGGGCATGTCCGGGGCAGGTAAAACCATTGCAGTACAAAGCCTGGAGGATCTGGGTTTCTTCTGTGTGGATAATCTGCCACCGGTATTGATTCCAAAATTTGCGGAACTAATTGAACAGTCAAACGGCAAGATTGGTAAGGTTGCATTGGTTATCGATCTGCGCGGGCGTGAATTCTTTACGGCTCTGTCCGAGTCTTTGAACTATATTAAAGATCATTTTACCATTCATTGCGAAATTTTATTCCTGGATGCTACAGATTCTGTGCTTGTTCAGCGTTATAAAGAAAGCAGGCGCAGACATCCTCTGGCTCCTGAGGGCATGCCGCTGGACGGCATCCGACTGGAACGCAAGATGTTGGAGGAACTCAAAAACTCCGCTACTCAGGTACTGAATACAAGTACAATGAAGCCTGCCCAACTGAAAGAACGCATCATATCCCGCTTTTCTCATCTGGAAAGCCAAATGCTGTCAGTAAATATTACGTCGTTCGGATTCAAATATGGCATTCCAATTGATGCTGATCTGGTATTTGATGTACGTTTTTTACCGAATCCGCATTATATTGATCATTTACGACCGAATACGGGACAGAATAGTGATGTGTACGAATATGTTATGAAGTGGCCAGAGACACAGGCGTTTCTGACCAAGCTGCTGGATATGCTGCATTTCCTGATTCCGCAATACCGGAAGGAAGGCAAAAGCCAGGTTATTATTGGAATCGGCTGTACCGGAGGCAAGCATCGTTCGGTAGCGATATCGGAATATTTGGGCAAGATGTTGGGAAGCAGCGAGACAGAAGCTGTCACCGTAAGCCATCGCGACGCCGACCGGGACCGTCATTGAAGAGGGTGAAGGGATGAAAGAGGCCGGACCACGAAGAGAACGTCCGAGAATAGTTGTAATGGGCGGCGGAACCGGATTATCCGTGATGTTACGCGGTTTGAAAGAAAAGCCGCTGGATATCACGGCCATCGTCACAGTAGCAGATGACGGTGGAAGTTCAGGCATCCTGCGCAATGAGCTACAGATGCCGCCTCCGGGCGACATTCGCAACGTGCTTACGGCACTGGCTGATGTAGAACCATTGCTTTCAGATATGTTGAAGTACCGTTTCAATACAGGCGCGGGGCTTGCAGGCCACAGCTTGGGAAATTTGATTTTGGCTGCAATGACGGATATTTCGGGCGACTTTGTGACCGCAGTGCGGGAGCTTAGCCGCGTGTTTGCCGTTCGAGGTGAGGTATTGCCAGCAGCCGGGCAGGCCGTTGTGTTGCATGCCGAGATGGAAGATGGCACAATTATTACAGGTGAGTCCAAAATCCCTGAGGCAGGCGGACGCATCAAACGTGTTTTCCTTGAACCGGATCACGTGGAGCCGTTGCCAGAGGCAGTAGAGGCTATTCGTCAAGCTGACGCCATTCTGATCGGGCCAGGCAGCCTATATACAAGCATCCTTCCCAATCTGCTTGTACCTAAGCTTGCAGAAGCTGTGGTAGAGGCTGATGCGGTGAAGATGTTTATCTGTAATGTTATGACACAGCCGGGAGAAACGGATAACTATACGGTAAGCGACCACCTTAAGGCGGTACACGAGCATATAGGTCATCAGCTCTTCGACTACGTTATCGTAAATAATGGTGATATTCCGCTGCAAGTGCAGAATAAGTATGCGGAAAAAGGAGCAAAACCAGTTGTACTGGATATGAATGTACTCGAAAGTGCCGGCTATCAGGTGGTTGCAGATACTCTGGTTCTGTTCAAGACCTATCTGCGTCATGATGCCGACAAGCTAAGTCATCACATCTACCAATTGGTACAAAATTGGATGTTACGGAAGAGGTGAAGTCCCATGTCGTTTGCAGCACAGACCAAAAAAGAGTTAACCATGATCGAGAGCGAACCGTGCTGCGAAAAGGCGGAACTTTCAGCCCTCATCCGTATGCTTGGTGCAGTGCAGTTATCGAATAAAAAAGTGATCTTGGATATTTCGACGGAGAATGCCGCCATTGCAAGACGGGCATACTCTCTGCTTAAAAAGCATTTTCAAGTGCATACGGAATTACTGGTCCGCAAAAAAATGCGGCTGAAAAAGAACAATGTGTATATTGTTCGTATTCCAACTATGGTACAGGAGATTCTCAAGAGTCTTCATATTGTATCGGAAGGTTTTCTGTTTACACCAGGGATTAATACGGAGTTGTTTCAGCAGAACTGTTGTAAACGGGCCTATCTTCGCGGTGCTTTTCTGGCCGGTGGATCGGTTAATAATCCGGAAGGCTCCTCGTACCATCTGGAGATTGCGTCCATGTATGAGGAGCACTGTCAGGCACTCGTTGATCTCGCCAATGAATTTCATCTGAATGCCCGGTGTATAGAACGGAAAAAAGGATTCATCCTATACATTAAGGAAGGCGAGAAAATCATTGAGCTGCTCAGCATCATTGGTGCTCATCAGGCCTTGTTCAAGTTTGAAGATGTACGGATTATGCGAGACATGCGTAACTCCGTTAACCGGATTGTCAATTGTGAAACTGCCAACCTGAATAAAACCATTGGAGCGGCTGTAAGACAAATCGATAATATCCGTTTGTTGCAAAAAGAAGTTGGTCTGGAGTCACTGCCTGAGAAACTTCGCGAGGTGGCGGAGGTTCGACTGGCTCATCCAGATATCAATTTGAAGGAAGTGGGCGAACTCCTTAAAGGTACAGTTAGCAAGTCTGGAGTAAACCATCGGCTTCGTAAAATTGATGAGCTGGCTGAGAAAGTGCGCACAGAACGTTATGGTTAAGACGTCGCAGGGTAAGTAACAAGGTCGGCTGTTTCTACTGAACAGAAACGGTCGGGAAGGTCAGCCGTTAAGGATCTGGGAGAACTCACTTAGGTCATTGAATGCGCTCTGCAAAAGATGAAATAGGGCAAGATAATGTCCTACAAAAGCCCCTGAGTTTTTTCTTCTAGTGTCCTGCACGGGTTAATGGTATAATGTTGTATAAATATAATTGTGTATTTAATGTCCAGATTTCATAATAGGGGGTAAGTTTCCATGACAAAGCACCCGGTAGTTGTCCGTTTGAAAACGGGTCTCCATGCCAGACCTGCGGCACTGTTCGTTCAAGAAGCGAATAAGTACTCGTCTGAAGTGTTCGTCGAGAAGGACGACAAAAAAGTTAATGCAAAAAGTATTATGGGGATCATGAGCCTTGCGATTAGCACAGGTACGGAAATCCAGATTAGTGCAGAAGGCGCGGATGCCGAACAGGCTGTAAACGCTTTAGTTAGTCTGGTAAGCAAGGAAGAGCTCGAAAACCAATAAGATATGATCAATCCAATGAAGAAGTCCCGAAAGGGGCTTTTTTGCGTTATTGAGGTATTTGCTATCGTCAAGTGCAACATTATGGAATTTGTCCCGTCTGTTAAGGTATCAAATCGATTAAAGTTTGAGATGTTAACACATAAGGAGGCTATCGTGATGGGTAAACAATGGATGAAACCGTTTGGTGCAGTGCTGGTGGCAAGTACGTTGCTTGTAGGAGGAACCGCTTGGGTTGCGCCAGGGAGCTATGCTTATGCTGCAGAGGTTCAAGGCGTACAACAGAATGTGATTAATGTCGTGGGTAAAGGTGAGATTCAGGTGAAGCCTGATATTGCTTATCTGTCCATTGGTGTGAACAGTACTGCAGAGACAGCTGCATCTGCTCAAAAAGCGAATGCTGCCAAAGTTCAAAAAGTATCCAACTTGCTGAAGAATACGTGGAAGATCAGTGCAGACGACATTCAAACCAGTCAGTTCTCTGTACAACCCAACTATACGTATAGCGAAAAAGACGGACAACAAATTAAAGGATACACAGCCCATCATACACTGACAGTCACGTATCGTCAGATGGACAAGATCGGCGAACTGCTTGATGCTGCTTCAGGTGCGGGTGCGAACAATATTGAGAACGTGCGCTTTACTGTAGAAAATCCGGAAACTTATGAGTCCCAAGTGATTGAGAAAGCTGTTGCCAATGCAGATGTGAAAGCTGGCGCCATTGCAAAAGCGGTTAAACGTCAACTGGGTGCTGTTCTTTCCGTAAGCCAAGGCGATGCGAATGTACCTGTGTTCTATGCAAGTGAGTCATTGATGTCCAAAACAGCAGATACAGCAGGTGGCACTGAGATTGAAACAGGCCAGGTTAAAGTAAGCACAATCCTGAATATCACGTATGAAATGAAATAAATAAGATCGAACTAATGATTGTAAACTCAAGTAACCTTTATAAGTGTCATTTAAAGGGTACAACGAAATAATGACAAAGACTTTGTCCTGTGGACAGAGTCTTTTTTTGTTGGAAAAGCAAACTTTAATGAAGTTAGATAGAAGTGTACCTTTTTGAAGCAACGTGAAATGCTGTTTATTGGTATCTTTTTTGTATAGTTGTTCGTGACAAAAAGGTCATATCCCCTTATATTTTGCGTCTGATATTCATCAACATTGTAACTCGAGCTGTAAACCTTTCCGAAATTGGGTTAATTATAATAGAGAGGTGAGCGTATGAGATATGCGATCAGGTCAGGATTACATACGCAATGATACCTAATTGTGAATTCAGAGAGGAGTTTTATATATGACATCATGGAAAAAATGGACAAGTGCGTTGCTTGCAGCAGGAATTATTGTAGGTAGTGGTTCGGTATGGCAGGAGAGTTCGGTACAGGCGGCTTCTGTATCCTCGAAAGTGACAACCCCAGCTGAGGTAACGCTGAAATCGGGTGGGAAAACACTGACTCAAAAAGGACTTCTTCAAGGTGGATCGACTTGGGTCTCGCTGACAGCAGTCAAAGATGTAGCGGGTGGAACTTTGAAATATGATGCTAAAACGAAGTCATATACGGTAACAGCAGCCAACAATGCGATGACCGTTAGCCTGATGGATGGACAACCAAACGTCTATATTAACGGGTATTACCCTCAGGTGGAAGCAAAATTGATTCAGGGTCGATTATATATTCCATTCTCGGCAATGCGAGATTATCTGGGTGTACAGGGAAATTGGGATGGCAAAACCAAAACGTTGACACTCAGCAAAGTGAAGCAAAATAATGTGCAGGTAAAATCGACAAAAGTAAACGTGACTGTGAAAAATGCGGAGGTGGATGTACAATATCCGCAGGTGAGTGGACTTGCCAGCAAAGAAGCTGAAGCGGCCATCAACAAAGTGCTCAAAGATGAAGTGGACACGGCTGCTGCTGCCTTCAAAAAACAAACCACTGAATTCGGCGGGGCAACCGCAAAACGTCCATATGCATTTGAAACTTCGTATGTCGTGACCTACAATGAGAACGGCGTGCTAGGTTTGATCACTCAACGTTATGAGGACTATGCAGGAGCACACGGCATGACAACCCGCACGGGACACACCTTTGCATTGGACACAGGCAAGGAGCTTACGTTAGATGATGTGCTGCAAAATAACAAAACCATGCGCGAGACGTTGGGTAAAAAAGTGGGCGAGCAACTGAAAGCCCGCGGTGGATACCTGGAAGGTTACAAAGGGTTAAATAAAGACCAGGATTTCTATGTGACACCAACAGGTGCAGTTGTGTTCTTCCAGTTGTATGAATATACAGCTTACGCGGAAGGCTTCCCTGAAATGAAGTTCACTTACAAGGAAATTCTGCCTAAGGGCACGGAACCGTTTAGCAACGTAACATCAGACAAGTAAGTTCGCGTAGGGTAACTTTTAAGCAAGAGCACTCATATCACATTCTTCTCATGAAAAATAATAACAAGAATCCCCCGTCATCCTGCTTTGACGGGGGATTCTTGTTTATCCAGGCAACGCACTCCACTAACGGGTGTGATATTTGCCTGTTTAGTTGAAAATAGCACAGGGCGGGCTCACCTTTATATCGGTGAAGCCCGCCCTGTGAAGTTACCGCTAGTCTCCAGGCAGCATATTAGATGCCTTGGGAACCCACGTTTTCAATAACTTTATCAATGATACCGTAATCGGCAGCTTCAGCAGCACTCATGAAGTAGTCACGATCTGTATCTTTCTCGATCCGCTCCAGAGGTTGACCTGAACGCTCAGAGATGATGCGGTTCAAGGTATCACGCATTTTCAGGATGCGGCGAGCACGGATTTCGATGTCCGAAGCTTGACCTTGAGCACCACCAAGCGGTTGGTGAATCATGATTTCACTGTTAGGCAACGCAAAACGTTTCCCTTTTGCACCAGCATTCAGCAAGAATGCACCCATGGAAGCCGCCATACCTACACAGATGGTAGATACATCCGGTTTGATGAATTGCATTGTATCGTAAATGGCCATACCGGCTGTAATCGATCCGCCTGGGCTGTTGATGTATAAGTGAATGTCTTTCTCCGGATCTTCCGCAGCCAGGAACAACATCTGTGCCATAATGGCATTAGCCACTACATCATTAACATCGCTACCAAGGAAAATAATACGATCCTTCAGCAATCTGGAGTAGATGTCATAGGCGCGCTCACCCCGGTTGCTCTGTTCAACGACCATTGGAATAAAACTCACGTGAAAAACCTCCTCGGAATGTAAATGTTATTGGTGCTTATATTTAAACTGTTACCGTATTACCCACATAATAAACAATTCCAAACAAAAAGTCAAAGAAAGTCAAACTAACTTGCAAAAAAAAGAAACCTTTCCGGTTTCATTGGTTAAAAGGGTTATGAGCTGTTAAATAAAAGTGGCGCGCCCGCCAAGAATCGAACTTGGATCTCAGGCTTCGGAGGCCTACGTCATATCCATTGGACCACGGGCGCACATTATGTGACAGCAATAATGATTATAGCTCATGAAATATTTAATTGCAAGCAATTCGTGATGTGTATTGGTTTGGATTAGCCTAAAAATGATCATGATGAAGAAGAGTGGATAAAGAGTGCATTTAAGTAAATGCTATTAGAGGTTTTGGACATGCCCGATGAAATGTATTCTGAGCGATATGTAGATGGAATTCATTTGTTTCTTCTATATATGGTATGCGTGAGCTAGTCCTTGATCATGGAAGTCTAGGATTGTGAAAATAGGCGCGTACAATCGCTGAATGTGTGTCGAAATAACACGTTGAAACACTTGCATGTCACGTCAGTTTTAGGTAGAATAGACGTGGGACTTAAAAAGTTAACCCGGGACGTTTTAGGGCCATGAAAGAGAGCTTGGAACGAGAACTTGCGGGAGTGGAAAGCATGCGAACGATTTTAGAAGTACAAAAGCAGCTTCTGCCTGATCTCATGGATGTCTTGAAAAAGAGGTATACGATTCTGCAGCAGATCATGTTATCGGATGTGATCGGACGGAGAACGTTAGCTAATTCCATGCAGATGACCGAGCGGGTTCTGAGGGCTGAGACCGATCTGTTAAAGGCTCAGGGACTTATTGAAATTGACAGTGCAGGAATGAAGATCAGCGAGGCAGGGTATGATTTGCTGCAGCAGTTAGAGCCCGTAGCCAAAGAGTTGTTCGGATTATCCGAGCTGGAAGAGCGCATCAAGCAAGCCTACGGTCTGCAAAAGGTAGTTGTGGTTCCTGGTGATTCGGACGTATCTCCATTTGCCAAAAGGGAACTGGGCAGAGCCGGAGCGAAGGCTCTCGGCAATATCATGAGTGACAACGACGTTGTCGCCGTTACTGGCGGATCAACAACGGCCGAAGTCGCAGAGCAACTGACTCCGCCAACATCGCTCAAAGGTGTCTGGTTCGTACCGGCACGCGGTGGACTTGGAGAAAGCCTTGAAATTCAGGCAAATACGATTGCATCCACGATGGCAAAACGGGTAGGAGCGCAATATAAACTCCTGCATGTACCGGATTTGCTTAGTGATCATGCCTATGAATCATTAATCCAGGACCCTAGTGTTCAGGAGATTCTGCAGCTGATTCGAAAATCGCGGATTGTTATTCATGGAATTGGTGATGCCGTGGAGATGGCGACAAGACGTAAACTTGCGACGGAGATCATAGATGAACTTCAGGAGCAGGGAGCCGTATCTGAATCTTTCGGTTATTACTTTAACGATCAGGGTAAGGTGGTACATACCATGCTTACACTGGGGATGCGACTACAGGATATTGAACGAACCGATGTTGTGATTGGAATCGCAGGTGGCAAAAGCAAAGCTGCTGCTATACATTCCGTGTTACGATTTGGTCAGGAAGATATTCTGATTATTGATGAGGCAGCTGCCGAAGTCATCGTTGCTGAAATGGAATAAAGTTTTACTCTGCAACACAACTATTGTTGTCTTGACGGACTTCACCGTCTGTCTTGAATATATAAGTTTCATAAAAAATTAATCAAAACTTGGGAGGAACTTACTCATGATTAAAGTAGGTATTAACGGTTTTGGACGTATTGGACGCTTGGCATTCCGCCGTATTCAAAATGTAGAGGGCATTGAAGTAGTAGCAATCAACGACTTGACTGACGCTAAAATGCTGGCTCATTTGCTCAAATATGATACAACTCAAGGTCGCTTCGATGGCGATGTTGAAGTACACGATGGCTTCTTCAAAGTGAACGGCAAAGAAGTTAAAGTATTGGCTAACCGTAACCCGGAAGAACTTCCTTGGGGCGACCTGGGCGTAGATATCGTTCTGGAATGTACTGGTTTCTTCACAACGAAAGAAGCAGCTGAGAAACACTTGAAAGGTGGAGCTAAGAAAGTTGTTATCTCCGCACCAGCTACTGGCGACATGAAAACCATCGTTTACAACGTAAACCATGAAATCCTCGACGGTACTGAAACTGTAATCTCCGGCGCATCTTGCACAACGAACTGCCTGGCACCTATGGCAAAAACACTGCAAGACAAATTCGGAATCGTTCAAGGTTTGATGACTACAATTCACGCTTACACTGGCGACCAAAACACATTGGATGCTCCACACCCTAAAGGTGACTTCCGTCGTGCTCGCGCAGCAGCTGAAAACATCATCCCTAACACAACTGGTGCTGCTAAAGCAATCGGTCTGGTAATTCCAGAACTGCAAGGCAAATTGGATGGTGCAGCTCAACGTGTACCAGTAGCTACTGGTTCCCTGACTGAGCTCGTAACTGTTCTGGGTAAAAAAGTTACTGCTGAAGAAGTTAACGCAGTAATGAAAGAAGCTTCCGACCCACAAACTTTCGGATACACTGAAGACGAAATCGTATCTTCCGACATCCAAGGTATCACTTTCGGTTCCCTGTTTGATGCAACTCAAACTAAAGTTCTGACTGTTGGCGACCAACAATTGGTTAAAACTGTAGCTTGGTATGACAATGAAATGTCCTACACTGCACAATTGGTTCGCACTTTGGAGCACTTTGCAAAAATGATTAAGTAATATCTGCAATAACATAGAGCGGAAACAGATGCTATATTGTTTCCGCTCTTTATATATCAATATTTTGCAAATTTCTCAAAAACACCAGGATTGACAAGGGATTTCAGCCCTTGATCGGTCCACCAAATACATGGGTGCGGAGGAAATACAGATGAACAAAAAAAGTGTACGCGATATCGAATTGACAGGAAAACGGGCTTTTGTCCGTGTAGATTTCAATGTGCCGCTCGAAGATGGTAAAATTACAGATGACAAACGTATTCGTGCAACGCTTCCTACAATCAACTTCTTGATTGAAAAAGGCGCTAAAGTCATTTTGGCAAGCCACATGGGTCGTCCTAAAGGCGAAGTGGTTGAATCCTTGCGTTTGACTCCAGCAGCTGAGCGTTTGTCCGAATTGTTGGGTAAAACAGTTGTTAAAGCTGACGATTCTGTTGGTGACGCTGTTAAAGCTCAAATCGCTGAACTGAACAACGGCGACGTATTGTTGCTTGAAAACGTTCGTTTCCACGCAGGCGAAGAGAAAAATGATCCGGAACTGGCAAAACAATTTGCTGAACTGGCTGACGTTTTCGTTAACGATGCGTTTGGCGCGGCTCACAGAGCACACGCTTCGACTGAAGGAATCGCTCACTTGCTTCCAGCAGTGTCCGGTTTGTTAATGGAAAAAGAACTTGAAGTGTTGGGTAAAGCCATTTCCAACCCTGAGCGTCCTTTCACAGCCATCATTGGCGGATCCAAAGTTAAAGACAAAATCGATGTAATCGACAACCTGCTGAACATTGCAGACAACGTGATCATCGGTGGCGGTCTGACTTACACGTTCCTCAAAGCACAAGGACATGAAATTGGACAGTCCTTGCTGGATGACTCCAAACTTGATGTTGCGCTCGGTTTCATCGAAAAAGCGAAAAAATTGGGCAAAAACTTCTACCTGCCGGTAGATATCGTAGTGTCTGACGATTTCAGCGCAAAAGCAAACACACAAATCGTTGATATCGATGGCATCCCAGCAGATTGGGAAGGAATCGACATCGGTCCTAAAACACGTGAGATCTATGCTGACGTAATCAAAAACTCCAAATTGGTTGTATGGAACGGACCAATGGGCGTATTTGAAATCGAGCCATTCTCCCACGGTACTCGTGCAGTAGCAGAAGCTTGCGCTGAGACAGAAGCTTACACTGTAATTGGTGGCGGTGACTCCGCAGCAGCAGCTGAGAAATTCAAATTGGCTGACAAGATGAACCACATCTCTACAGGTGGCGGTGCATCGCTCGAGTTCATGGAAGGTAAAGTACTTCCAGGCGTAGTGGCATTGAACGACAAGTAAGTTTTAGTAGTCTATAGCATGAAGGAGTTGAAACCCATGAGAACACCGATTATCGCAGGTAACTGGAAAATGTTCAAAACGGTTTCCGAATCCAATGACTTCATTCAGGAAGTTAAAGGAAAAGCGGAAGTTGAAGGCGTGGAAACTGTAATCTGCGCACCGTTTACGAATCTGCCATCCCTGGTAGAAGCCGTTAAAGGCACAAACATCAAAATTGGTGCACAAAATCTTCATTTTGAAGACAATGGTGCATTCACAGGTGAAATCAGCGGTGTAATGCTGAAAGACCTGGGTGTGGATTATGTCATCGTTGGTCACTCGGAGCGCCGTCAATATTTTGCGGAAACCGATGAGACTGTTAATAAAAAGTTACATGCAGCATTCCGTCACGGATTGACTCCAATCTTCTGCCTTGGTGAAACGCTTGAAGAGCGTGAAGCGAACCAAACAAAAGACGTATGCAAAGTGCAAACAGAAGCTGCTTTGGCAGGTCTGTCTGCAGAGCAAGCGGCACAAGTCGTTATCGCTTATGAGCCAATCTGGGCGATTGGTACAGGCAAATCCTCCACTTCCCAAGATGCGAATGAAGTTATTGCTTACATCCGTACATTGGTGAAGGATCTGTACAACGAGACGGTTGCGAGTGCAGTTCGTATTCAATACGGCGGCAGTGTTAAACCGGAGAACGTAACAGAATACCTCGGACAAAGCGACATCGACGGCGCGCTTGTTGGCGGTGCCAGCTTGCAGCCGGCTTCGTTCATCGCGCTTGTTGAGGGGGCGAAGTAAGATGACAGCTCCAAAACCTGTAGCATTGATCATCATGGACGGCTTTGGTCTGCGTAACACGGTGGAAGGCAATGCGGTAGCGCAAGCCAAGAAACCGAACTACGACCGTTTTATGAGCCAATTCCCACATACAACACTCACTGCTTGCGGTGAAGCTGTAGGTTTGCCAGAAGGGCAAATGGGAAATTCCGAGGTAGGTCACCTGAACATCGGTGCCGGCCGGATCGTATACCAGGATTTGACCCGTATCTCCAAATCCATTCGTGACGGCGAGTTCTACGACAATGAAACACTTGTCAAAGCTGTGCGCGAAGCGAAACAAAACGGTAAAAAGCTTCATCTCTACGGCTTGTTGTCCGATGGCGGCGTACATAGTCACATCGACCACCTGTTCGCTATGCTGGATCTGGCCAAAAAAGAAGAAATGAACGATGTATATATTCATGCCTTCATGGATGGCCGTGATGTTATGCCCGACAGTGGTAAAGACTTCATGCAGAAGCTGATCGCTAAAATTGAAGAAGTTGGTGTGGGACAAATCGCTACGGTACAAGGTCGCTATTACGCGATGGACCGTGATAAACGTTGGGAACGGGTGGAGAAATCATACCGCGCCATCGTTTATGGAGATGGACCGAAATACACTGACCCACTCAAAGCGGTTGAAGAATCGTATGAGAAATCCGTATTTGATGAATTCGTTGAACCAACGGTTATCGTCAAAGCGGATGGTGAGCCGGTAGGTTTGGTAGAAAGCGGCGATTCCGTTATCTTCCTTAACTTCCGTCCTGACCGTGCAATCCAGTTGTCGCAAGTGTTCACGAACCAGGATTTCCGCGGTTTCGATCGTGGTCCGAAGTTCCCTGTGGGCTTGCACTTTGTTTGCTTGACTTTGTTCAGTGAAACGGTTGAAGGTTATGTGGCTTATTCGCCGAAGAACCTCGACAACACCCTGGGTGAAGTTCTGGTACAGAACAATAAAAAACAACTGCGTATTGCAGAAACGGAGAAATACCCGCACGTTACCTTCTTCTTCAGCGGCGGTCGTGATGTGGAGCTTCCGGGCGAAACTCGTGTACTGATCAACTCACCAAAAGTTGCGACATATGATCTGCAACCAGAGATGAGCGCGTATGAAGTGGCTGACGCATGTGTTCGCGAGATCGAAGCAGACAAACATGACGCCATCTTTCTGAACTTCGCTAACCCTGACATGGTTGGACACTCCGGCATGCTGGAGCCTACCATCAAAGCGGTTGAAGTAACAGATGAATGCATGGGCCGTGTTGTGGATGCAGTACTTGCCAAAGGCGGCGTTGTACTGATCACGGCGGATCATGGTAACGCGGATATGGTGTTCGATGAGCAAGGACGTCCGTTCACAGCTCATACAACAAACCCGGTTCCATTCATCGTTACAGATGCTAACGTTACCTTGCGTGAAGGCGGAATCCTGGCAGATATCGCGCCAACGATCCTTGACCTGATGCAGTTGCCTAAACCGGAAGAAATGACAGGTACATCTGTTATTGCTACTCGTAAATAATTCGTTTTAATAGGTTGTCGAATAAGACAGAGTGGAACCTGGAACGAAGCGGGCAGAACCAATCTGAAGAAGCGTTAGCGTTCGCCTTTATCACATGATTCCAACTTATAAAATTAAGTTCAAAGGAATCAGGGGATAACAGCGATCGGAAGATGGTACTGCGTGCGGAGTGGTCTGGTGAAACTGAACTATTCTGAACGTATTAAAAATAAATTCAAATTTAAAGGAGATTATCACAAATGACTATTATTTCTGACGTGTACGCTCGCGAAGTCCTCGACTCCCGCGGTAACCCTACAGTAGAAGTTGAAGTATACCTGGAGTCCGGCGCAATCGGACGTGCAATCGTTCCATCCGGTGCATCCACTGGTGCCCACGAAGCAGTTGAGCTTCGCGATGGCGACAAATCCCGTTACCTCGGTAAAGGCGTTCTGCAAGCTGTTAAAAACGTAAACGAAACAATCGCTCCAGAAGTTATCGGTATGGATGCATTGGATCAATTGGGTATCGACAAATTGATGATCACTTTGGATGGTACGCCAAACAAAGGTAAACTGGGTGCTAACGCAATCCTGGCTGTATCCATGGCAGTAGCTCGCGCAGCTGCTGACGCTCTGGACCTGCCATTGTACGTTTACCTGGGCGGATTCAACGCTAAAGCATTGCCAGTTCCAATGATGAACATCATCAACGGTGGTGAGCATGCAGACAACAACATTGACGTTCAAGAGTTCATGGTTCTTCCAGTTGGAGCACCAAGCTTCAAAGAAGCTCTTCGCGTAGGTGCGGAAATCTTCCACAACCTGAAATCCGTATTGAGCTCCAAAGGCTTGAACACAGCTGTAGGTGACGAAGGTGGTTTCGCACCGAACCTTGGTTCGAACGAAGAAGCAATCACTACAATCATCGAAGCGATTGAAAAAGCGGGTTACAAACCAGGTGTTGACGTATTCCTCGGTATGGACGTAGCTTCCACTGAGTTCTACAAAGATGGTAAGTACACTCTTGCTGGCGAAGGTAAATCTTACACTTCCGCTGAGTATGTTGACCTCTTGGCTTCATGGGTTGAGAAATACCCAATCATCACAATCGAAGACGGTATGTCTGAAGATGACTGGGATGGTTGGAAATTGCTCACTGAGAAATTGGGAGACAAAGTACAACTCGTTGGTGACGACTTGTTCGTAACGAACACTGAGCGTCTTGGCAGAGGTATCGAAGAAGGTATCGGTAACTCCATCCTGATCAAAGTTAACCAAATCGGTACATTGACTGAAACATTCGATGCAATCGAAATGGCTAAACGTGCAGGATACACAGCTGTAATCTCCCACCGTTCCGGTGAGTCCGAAGACAGCACAATCGCTGATATCGCTGTTGCAACAAACGCTGGTCAAATCAAAACGGGTGCTCCTTCCCGTACAGACCGTATCGCGAAGTACAACCAATTGCTCCGCATTGAGGATCAACTGGGTGAACTGGCTCAATACAATGGTCTTAAAGGATTCTACAACCTTAAAAAATAAGCTGGATATCCAGCTTTTACGGGCAAGCCGGGTAACCGGCTTGTCTTTTTTATTGATGCGGATTAATCGTATAATGTATGGAGTATGTAGATGGTCAAATTTAGGGTATTGTATGAACTGCACTACTTGTATCACAACAATAGCTATGTTACAATTAAAGTAACTGTTTTTATGGTGAGATGTTATGCCCACATGGGTAGGAGGTGGAAAGAATGGATATTGCTTTGAAATTGCTGCTCGTTGTCTTCTCGATCGGTCTAATCACTGTAGTATTGCTGCAGCACGGGAAAAGCGCTGGTTTGGCGGGTGCCATCTCCGGTGGTGCGGAACATCTTTTCGGTAAAACGAAAGCGCGCGGATTGGATCTCTTCCTGCAACGTGCAACGGTGGTACTTGGTGCAGGATTTATGATTTTGTCTATTATTGTTACGGTGTTTTCCAAGTAAAATTGGAACTGCTGGGCAATGAATAGCTTAAGCTAATGGCTTAATTGATGAACCTTCGTTTCGTGGAGAAACGGGGGTTTTTTAATAAATTTTTACGCGTCCAAACTTTACCAACAATAATCTAATCTATAGACTCCATGATTTCGGTCTTCTTCTCACTTCTGTTCGGTTTTCCTTCCTTAACATGCAACACAACCCCTATCATGTATGGATATGTCCCTCGCTTATTCGTTACGCGCGAACGCACTCCCTATAATGAATGTCATGTGTACAGAAAATTTTCGGATGTAGTCCTTTTCCAGATGCGTACAGCATGGGTATCGCATAAAATGTCTGTAGAGATACGTGAAAGCGTGATTTTAGAGGAGCGCCCGGCAACAGTGGTTTTTTTACGAGGTACGGATGGGCTGGATTGAATTCGTGTATACTAGGGTATGAGATAGTATGGGTGCGCGACTATACTCTTCCCGACAGTGATTGCAAGAAAATGGTAAGAATTCCGATACATAAACAGATGAGATCCGATTACACTTTTATGTTTCCCGAGGTGAATATATTAATGATAACAGAACAACAATTGCTCGACTTCATGCGGGAGACCGCTTATAAACCGATGACTTATCAGGAGTTGGAACAGCACTTCGAGATCGAAGACGCAGCTGATTTCAAAGCCTTTTTGATTATGCTGAATACGCTGGAGGAATCCGGAAAAGTTCTGCTGACCCGAAACAATCGTTATGGCATGCCAGAGCGCATGGATTTGGTTCGCGGACGTCTACAGGCTCATGCCAAAGGATTTGCTTTCCTTATTCCTGAGGATCGAGAGCACCCGGATGTGTACATTCACGCCAATGACATGAAGAGTGCGATGAATGGTGACACGGTATTGGTTAAAGTCACGTCCCAAGGCCCTTCTGGCGGTCGCCTGGAGGGTGAGATTGTCCGTATTGTTACTCGTGCGGTGACACAAGTTGTAGGGGTGTTCCAAAGCCATGAGGTGTACGGCTTCGTAATTCCGGATGATAAACGGATTAATCGCGATATTTTCATCCCGCGTACCAATTTTGCTGGGGCGGTTGATGGACAGAAGGTTGTAGCAAAGATCGTCAGCTATCCGGAGGGCCGTGCGGCAGCCGAGGGTGAAGTGATCGAGATTCTCGGTCATAAGGATGAGCCGGGTATTGATATTTTGTCCGTCATTCGCAAGCATCAGCTTCCTGAAGCTTTCCCGGATGAAGTTGTAGAAGAAGCGGAGAAAGCACCTGACTCCATCACGGATGAAGAGATTGTTCAACAGGGTCGCCGTGATCTGCGCGGACTGAACATTGTCACGATTGATGGTGAAGATGCCAAGGATCTGGACGATGCTGTAAATGTAGAGAAACTGCCTAATGGTAATTACCGTTTGGGTGTTCACATTGCCGACGTCGGCTACTATGTACAGGAGAATTCCAAGCTGGATCAGGAAGCCTACAACCGTGGATGCAGTGTATATCTGGTGGACCGGGTTATTCCGATGTTGCCTCAGCGCCTATCCAACGGAATCTGTAGTTTGAACCCGCAAGTAGATCGCTTGACCCTGTCTTGTGAGATGGAATTCAACGATCAGATGAAAGTTGTGAAACATGACATTTTCACGAGTGTAATCAAAACCAAAGAGCGGATGACATATTCCAACGTCCGTAAAATCCTTGAAGGTGAAGAGCCGGAATTGCTTGAGCGTTATAAGGATCTGGTAGATGATTTTCATCTGATGAAAGAAATTGCCTTGAAACTGCGTGCTATGCGTATGCGTCGTGGAGCGGTTGACTTTGATTTTGAAGAATCCAAAATCATTGTGGATGCAGAGTGCAAACCGATCGATATCGTGAAACGGGAGCGTTCGATTGCAGAGCAGATCATTGAGGAATTCATGTTGGCAGCGAACGAAACAGTGGCAGAGCATTTTCACTGGTTGAAGGTTCCGTTCATTTATCGTGTGCACGAAGACCCGGATCAGGAAAAACTGCAAAATTTTCTCGCCTTTGCGGCGAATTTCGGACACCAGGTCAAAGGACGTGGCAATGCAATTCATCCACGGGCCCTTCAATCGTTGCTTGAGGATATCAAGGAAACAAAAGAACAAACCGTGATCAGTACGATGATGCTTCGTTCCATGAAACAGGCAAAGTATGATTCTGAAATGTCAGGTCACTTTGGCCTCGCGGCAGAATTCTATAGTCACTTCACGTCTCCAATTCGTCGTTATCCCGATCTCGTCATTCACCGGGTGATTCGTGAAGTCATTGAAAATAATGGCGCTTTGCCGGAGAACCGTCAGGAGTATTTGGCAGCACGTATGGCCGATATTGCCCAGCAGTCTTCGGAACGTGAACGTGTGGCGGTAGAAGCTGAGCGGGATACGGAGAAAATGAAGAAAGCCGAGTACATGCTCGATAAAGTAGGCGAAGAGTTCGAAGGCATGATCAGCAGTGTGACCAGCTTCGGTATGTTCATTGAACTGGAGAACACGGTTGAAGGTCTGATTCGTCTGAGCGCGCTTACGGACGACTATTACCATTTTGATGATCAGCATATGGCTCTGATTGGTGAACGGACTTCAAAAGTCTTCCGTATCGGGGATGAAGTGAAGATCCGTGTGGCACGTGTCAGCATGGAAGAGTATACGATTGATTTTGAAATGGTGGATATGAAACCTCGTGCTGAACGTCCTGGCGGCTTCGGTGGCGGACGTGGCGGCAAAGGTGGACGTCCAGGTAGCGGAGGCGGACGCGGCGGTGCCAAGGGTGGACCGGGTGGATTCAGCGGATCGCGTGGCGGCAAAGGCAGCTCAGCCAGTGCTGGAGGCAACCGTGGTGGCAGATCACCGGAAGAGAGCAGCAAAGGTGGACGTGGCGGTCGCGGCGGAGCAGCTAGTGCAGGTGCGGGAGCAGGCTCATCCGGTGGATACGGAGGTAAAGGCGGCGGCAAACCGAAAGGTGAGCGTCGTGCTGGTGATGCTGGCGGATCGACGGGTCGGGGTAAAGGCGCGGTGAGCTTTGGTTTTGGCTCAGGTAAAGGCGGTTATAGCTCTACATCGGGTGGTTCGGATAGTAATTCAACTGGTGGACAAGGAAGTGGCCTGAACAGCGGCAGCGGTCGCGGTGAAGGAAGCTTTAAGTCCGGCAAGGGCGGCGGTAAAGGTGGCAAGGGCGGAAGTGGACGTAAAAACACTTCGCCGAGCGGCGTATTTATCGGAGAAGCTGCAACACCTGGTGGCACTCAGGAAGGTGGAGCACCACGACGTAAGCGGAAGAAGAGCAAAGGTGCAGCTGGTAACGGCACGGCAGCTTTTGTGCGGAAAAAGAAAAAATAAAACTAACGTAACTTGGAGAGAAGAATTACGATTCGTTCCTCCAAGTTAAGCGTTGGAGAAATAGTCACTTTCTGCGGTGTGTTGTTTCGCACTGTCTGGAAGTGGTGTAATGAGGAGGGGCGGCAGAGGTCGCCTCTTTCTTGATTTTAACAGCCGTACTTGCTACAATTAAGGTCTGGCACGTGGTACCTTGGTGCAACAATGGGTGCGCTGCTACAGAGCATGGTACCGGCTTATTTTACGGAGAAGGAGTGAGGACATGGGCAAGAATGATGGACAGAGTAAAGTGCTCGCACAGAATAAAAAGGCTTCCCATGACTACTTCATTGAAGATACGTATGAAGCGGGCATGGTGCTTACCGGAACGGAGATCAAATCTCTTCGTAACGGCCGTGCGAATATTGGTGAAGCATTTGCCACGATTCGGAACGGTGAGATTCATATTCATAATATGCATATTAGTCCTTTTGAACAAGGGAACCGAAATAATCCACTTGATCCGACACGTACGCGTAAGTTGTTAATGCATAAAGTGCAGATTCACAAGCTGCTCGGGCTGTCGAAACAGGATGGGTACAGCATTGTGCCACTGAAGATTTATATCCGTAACGGTTATGCGAAGCTGTTGCTTGGACTGGGTAAAGGTAAGAAGCAGTTTGATAAGCGTGAGACTGCAGCCAAGCGGGATGCACAACGTGATATTCAACGCGCAATGCGCGAGAAGCAGAAGGTTGCACGTTAAGTGGAGCGCTGGGTGTGAAAGTTTTACTTTAGGTGCATAAGTTGGGTTTTCGTGATGGATATGGCGTAGTGATGAATCAAAATTACTCGCTCTTGCGTAGTTTGCCTGATTCGTGGGTAAAATACTTAGGTGCCGATGTTCGTGATCCGATCTGGGTAAACTTTACTTCCGAATGGTGACGCGGTATAATATGTAGACGATTGAGCCTGCTGTATTGGATAACTTTGTACACGTGCTCAGCCTGTTGGAACGTTTTCCAACAATCTGTACTATATCGGCTTGCTGCTCTATGTTATGATTACTCATGTAGCAGACAGGAATGCCGAGTTTGAAATAAGCATCTTTTTACCTTGGAGGAAAAAGATGTGCAGCACCTTTGCTCCGTATTCACGGATTAATCCTGGAGCCCTTCTTATATGAGGGGGCGTTTATGGATTCGACGGGGATAGTTCGAGCATGGGTAGCGGGTAGTGGGGACGCGTCCGCTTCATCAACGCTAAAGCCTATTAAACGGCAAACAACAAACAAACTACGCTTTCGCAGCCTAAGAAACTGTGTGCGTGCTTCTAACCTGCATCGCCCATGTGACAGGATTAGGGGCTAACAAGTAGTGGGATACGCTGTCACATCTCCGCCTGGGGTGTGCTGAAGAAGACAATCAGGCTGACCCAACGTATAGCCGGTTACGGGGCGATACTCGGGTGACATCAAAACTGTGACTACACCCGTAGAAGCTTATGTGTCGTTATCTTCGGACAGGGGTTCGACTCCCCTCGCCTCCATTCTGTAAATCCACACCTGAAAACTGGTGTGGATTTTTTAATATGCAAATACGTCATCTATTCTACTCCCTGCAAGCAGGTGTCCTGAAATCTCTTAATTTTTGTTGCTATAGTAGTTATAATTGTATTTAGCAAACGAAGTGTAAAGAATTATCAAAGTAGATAGTTTTTTATTGAGTTTTCTTTACATATAAATTGCTCGGTGGCTTCAATTATATATTATTATTCGAAAAACTCTCTAACCAATTAAGGAGATTACTCATGATCAACTTCCAAGATAAAGTAAGTTTCATTTGGTCAATTGCAGAGATCTTGCGAGGACCGTATAAACCAGAGGACTATGGTAAAATCGTTCTACCATTAGCAGTATTACGTCGTTTTGACTGCGTATTAGAGAGCACCAAAGAGGAAGTATTAGAAAAGGCAGAGCAATTTGCTGTAATGAATGAAGATGCACGTGAGCCGATTTTAAATCGTGTTTCAAAGCAAAACTTTCACAACACAAGTAAGTATGATTTTAACAAGCTATTAACAGATTCTGATAACATTGCTGATAACTTGCGTGACTATATAAATGGTTTCTCAAAAGTGGCTCGTGATATTATGGATCACTTCGATTTTGACCGCCAAATCGATAAACTCGATCAAAACAACTTATTATACTTAACGATTAAACGCTTTAGTGAAATTGACTTACATCCAGAAACGGTTTCAAACATTGAAATGGGTTATTTATTTGAAGAATTAATCCGTCGCTTTAATGAGAATGCAGAAGCAGGGGATCACTACACACCACGTGAAGTAATTCGTCTGATGACTCATTTATTGTTCCTCCATGATGATGCGAGTATTTTAAGGAAGCCAGGCTTAACACAAACTTTATATGACTGTGCAGCTGGTACAGGTGGTATGGGTTCTGTGGCACAAGAGTATTTACTAAGTCAAAATCCAACAGCACACTTGGAGTTTTTTGGTCAAGAAATCAACCCTGAATCATATGCAATTTGTAAAGCAGATTTGCTTATAAAGGGAGAAGACGCACGCAATATCCGTTTAGGAAATACGTTGTCAAACGATCAATTCCCACGTGAAAAATTCGATTACTTGATTTCAAATCCCCCTTATGGTGTGGACTGGAAATCATATGAGAAGCCAATTAAAGAAGAACATGAGAAACAAGGTTTTGGGGGGCGTTTCGGTCCGGGTACGCCTCGTACAAGTGACGGGCAACTACTATTCCTAATGCACTTATTATCAAAAATGAAGCCAGTCACAGCGGATAACTCACAAGGATCTCGTTTAGCGATTATTATGAACGGTTCACCATTATTTACAGGTGATGCCGGATCTGGTGAAAGTGAAATACGTAAGTATGTTCTTGAAAACGACTTAATAGAAGGCATCGTGGCACTGCCGAACGACCTTTTCTACAACACAGGTATTGCAACGTATATTTGGATTTTAACGAACAATAAAGCACCTCTTCATAAAGGGAAAATACGTCTAGTCAATGCCGTGGACTTTTCGGAAAAAATGAAAAAATCGATGGGTAGCAAACGTAATGAAATTACAGAAGAGCAAATTAATGAGATTGTTCGTTTATATGGTGATGCACAACCAAACGAGTACGTGAAGATCTTTGATAATGAAGACTTTGGTTACGCGAAAATTACAGTAGAACGTCCATTACGTTTAAACTTCCAAGTAAATGAAGAGCGTCTTGCACATGTTGTAGAGGAAAAAGTCTTTGCTAACTTAGCAACATCGAAGAAAAAAGGCGACGCAGGTCACTTTGAAATTGAAGAAGGTAAAAAGCTGCAAACGAAGATTTTATATGTTTTACGCACGTTAGAAAATGAAAAATTATATAAAAATCGTGACGAGTTCACGAAAGTAGTAAAAGATGCATTGAAGCAAGCTGGTATTACTATCGGAGCACCTGTTTTAAAGGCGATTTTAACGGGTCTATCTGAAAAAGATGAAACAGCTGACGTATGCATGAAAAACAAAACAGAAATTGAGCCTGATACGGATTTACGTGATACTGAAAATGTGCCTTTGAAAGAAAATATTCATGATTACTTTGCACTTGAAGTATTACCACACCTACCAGATGCATGGATAGACGAAACGAAAACAAAAATTGGCTATGAAGTACCATTCACTCGCCAATTCTATAAATACACAGCACTACGCAGCTCAGCAGAAATTATGGACGAGATTCGTGCATTAGAAGTGGAGATTACGGAGCAGTTGAAGAAGGTGATAGGATGACTGTAGATTTTAAAAAGAGTAAATTAAAATACCATTTAAAAGTTAAGAATGGACGAGAAGTAACAAACGAAGTGAACTATGATGATAATGTTATTGACGTATATGGATCGGGCGGAGTTTTTAAATATACTGATAAGAAACTTTTTACTGGGCCTTCAGTGTTATTTGGTCGAAAAGGAACAATAGGTAAACCTTTATATGTTGAAGGTGATTTTTGGACTGTAGATACTATGTATTACACTGAGATTTATTCAGGTAATTCTCCGAGATATTTTTATTATCTGTTAGAAGTGTTTCCATGGAATCAAATTGTAACCCAAACAGCTTTGCCTAGTATTGTAGGGTCAGAAGTAGAAAATTATGAATTAAATATCCCTTCTGAAGAAACGCAAAAAATCGTAGCGAAATATTTAGAGTGTAAATGTGTTGAAATCGAGGCTTTATTGAAACATAAAGAAAATCTAATAACATTGTTAGAACAACAACGTCTATCAATCATCACAGAAGCTGTTACAAAAGGTTTAAATCCGAATGTGAAAATGAAAGATTCAGGTGTCGAGTGGATTGGTGAGATTCCTGAGCAATGGAAAGAAACTAAATTGAAGTTTGTAATTCGAAATTTAATTGATGCTGAACATAAAACCGCACCATATGAATTAGATGGGGACTATTTAGTAGCAAGAACTACTAACATAAAAAAAGGAAAATTAATTTTGGATGATGCTAAATACACTAATTATGCAGGTTATATGGAGTGGACAGAAAGGGGCGTACCTAAAGAGGGTGATGTACTCTTAACAAGAGAAGCCCCCGCAGGAGAGGCCTGTGTAGTCCCTCAAGAACCTGTTTTATGTCTTGGACAACGTGTAGTTTTACTGAAATTAGCACAGCAACTCAATAGTCATTTTCTTGTTTTGTCAATTTATGGTGGAATGGCTGAGACATACATTAAATTACTATCACAAGGAAGTACAGTTTCTCATTTTAATATGGCTGATATAAAAAATATACCTTTATTACTACCGACCATAGAAGAACAAGAAGAAATAGTCCACTATATAAATTCTAAGATAGACCAATTTGATAAATTGATTGAGAAGATTCAGACTCAAATCAAACAACTTGTTGAATACCGCCAGTCCCTTATCTACGAAGCAGTAACAGGTAAAATTGATATACATGATATGGAACTCGATTAAGTGAGGTGAGTTGTGATGGCAGTGGATACTTCAGAAAAAGGTTTTGAAACAAATATTGAAATAGCATTAATTGCGAATGGCTATAAAAAGCGTGTGTTAGAAGGAGAAGAGAGTGCTGCTTTCAAGGAGCATGCTATCGACGCAGAAGAGCTATTTTCTTTTTTAGAGGCTACACAGGAAAAACGTATGCGTACGCTAGAGAAATCGTATGGTCCTTCATATAAAGAAGAAGTTTTAAAACGTATTAAAGACCAACTACATCGTCAAGGTTTGGTCGAATGTCTACGTAAAGGGATTAAAGACCGTGGTGTGACATTACAGCTTGCGTATAATAAGCCACCTACGGCTATGAATAAAACATTAAATGAGCAGTATAGGAAAAACCGCTTTAATATTGCTCGCCAGGTGTATTACAGTCATAAGCATAACAATAGCTTAGATATGGTGCTATTTTTAAACGGTTTGCCGCTTGTTGTGATGGAGCTAAAAAATCCATTAACAAATCAAACAGTTGAACATGCGATGAAGCAGTTAAAGACGGACCGTAATCCACTTGAGCAACTGTTTAAATTTAATGAGCGTGTTGCCGTTTACTTTGCTGTTGACCCAGATGAAGTATTTATGACGACAAAACTTGATAAAGACAAGACATACTTCCTACCTTTTAACAAAGGCTATAATGGTGGTAAAGGTAATCCGTTAACTTACGGTGACAATTATCGTACGCATTATTTATGGGAAGAAATATTAGCCCCAGATAGCTTGCTCGATATTTTATACCGCTTCATCTTTATTAAGAAGGACGACATTAAAGATTCAAACGGCGAAACGATAGGTGAGCGTCAGATGCTCATTTTCCCCCGTTTCCATCAGCTGGATGTTGTACGTAGGTTAGAAGCAGATGTTGCACAAAAGCTTGTCGGTCATAATTATTTAATTCAGCACTCTGCGGGATCGGGCAAGACGAACTCAATTTCGTGGCTTGCTCACCGTTTAGCGAAGCTACATAACGAGGACAATGAATCCATTTTTAGTAGTGTAATCGTTATTACCGATCGCCGAGTGTTAGATAAGCAATTACAAGATGCAGTGTATCAGCTGGAGCATAAAGCAGGGATGGTAGAGCCGATTGATAAAGATTCAGAACAATTAGTACGTGCTATTAATAATGAGACTCGTATTATTATAACGACGCTTCAAAAGTTCCCGTTTATTTTAGAAAAAGTAGCGGGCTTAGAGCGTAAAAAGTATGCGGTCATTATTGATGAGGCGCACTCATCCCAAGGCGGTAAAGCTTCAACTGCGTTAACGAATGTGTTATCGGATAAAACGTTAGAAGCAGCTTATGAGGAAGACCGTATTGCGGAAGAAAACTTAGATGACGTGGACGAGAAAATCGTTGAAGCAATCATGAAAAGTGGTAAGCAAGATAACGTATCTTTCTTTGCATTTACGGCAACACCAAAGCCGAAGACATTAGAGAAATTCGGTACAGTTGGTGTAGATGGTAAGCCAGTAGCATTCCATCAGTACACAATGCGACAAGCAATTGAAGAAGGTTTTATTTTAGATGTGCTTGAAAACTATACGACCTATAAAACATTCTGGAAAATTGCAAAGACAGTAGACGATGACCCGAAGGTATCACAAAAACAAGCGACGAAAAAGCTAGCGCAATACGTGTCACTACATCCGCATA
Source organism: Paenibacillus sp. FSL R5-0749 (assembly GCF_038595085.1). NCBI lineage: Bacteria > Bacillati > Bacillota > Bacilli > Caryophanales > Paenibacillaceae > Paenibacillus > Paenibacillus sp. FSL R5-0749. The sequence continues at coordinate 207,341 of NZ_CP152005.1, forward strand.
GCATCGCACAAAAAACAGAAATTATTATCGAGCATTATCGTAATTTTGTACAACGTAAAATTGGTGGTCGTGCAAAGGCAATGGTTGTAACAGCGAGCCGTTTACATGCAGTACGTTACAAACTGGCTTTCGATAAGTATATTAATGAAATGAACTACAATGATTTAAAAACAGTAGTCGCTTTCTCAGGTACGGTGAAAGATAGTGAGATCAACTATACCGAGCCAGAAATGAATCAGTTCTCTGAAAAAGAGTTACCTGAAAAATTTAACTCTGACGAATACAAAGTGCTACTTGTTGCGGAAAAGTATCAAACTGGATTTGATGAACCACTGTTGCACACAATGTATGTAGACAAGCCATTAAGCGGTATTAAGGCGGTGCAAACACTATCTCGTTTAAATCGTACATGCCCTGGTAAAGACGATACATTCGTATTGGATTTTGTAAATGATCCAGAAGAAATGAAGGCGTCTTTCCAGCCTTATTATGAATCGACAAGTCTATCAGAAATTACTGATCCAAATATCCTTTATGATATGCAGGCCGAGCTTGAGCCATATCAAGTGTTTACGGAAGAAGAAGTGCAAAGGGTGAATGAGCTTGAGGTAATAGGCGGTGTGAAGAAGTCTACGAAGGCTCAAGCCGAGTTAAATGCGGTCCTCGATAAAGGTGTGGAGCGTTTTAAAAAGCTTTCGGTAGAAGAGCAATTCGCATTTAAACAAGCGGCTACGAAATTTACACGAACCTATGGCTTTATATTGCAAGTTGTAACATTTATCGATCTAGGTTTGCACAAGGAATATATTTATTTAACGTACTTTTTGCGTAAATTACCACGTGGTCAAGGAGACAAAGACGTTTATTTGGCTGATGATGTAGCACTTGAATATTATCGTAATCAGAAAATGTTTGAAGGTAGCATTTTGCTTGAAAAAACAGGCGGCTACGACTTAGATCCTCAGAAACATGGTGCTAGTGGTGCAGCTGAGGATGAAATAGTTCGTTTATCGAGCGTGTTAGATAAGTTAAATGAGCGCTTCGGTACACAATTCACAGAAACAGACTTCCTTTCTCGCGAGCAAGTAAAAGAAGACATTTTAAATGATGAAGACCTTCGCCGAAGAGCAAAAAACAATACAAAAGAAAATTTTAAATTTGCCTTTGAAAAATCCTTTATGAATTTTGTTATTGACCGTATGAGCAGTAATCAAGAGTTTTTTATGAAGATATTGGAAAATAATGAATTTAAAACTGTGATTATGGAAGATATGATGAATGAAGTTTATATGGAAGTAAACGGTTGATGAAATCATCCATTTAAGAATAGTTCTCAAAAATTGTAAACCGAAAACTTAAAAAAGTTACTTTTACGAATTTTTCAAATAAGCTTAAATAAATTATTGTCAGATGGGCAATAATTTGTTGCCTCCTGGAATTTACTATCTATAAACATACGGAGAATTGTGGTTTTGAACAGTCACAGTTCGCCTCCATTAGAGTCAAGTCAGAAGCCACCCACCAACCATTAATCTGGTTGGTGTTTTTTTATTTATGCTATAATCTTTGTAAAATAAGCTGATGCAAGCCCGATACTCTGTAATCTCCCAAAGGAGGCAAAGAAGCATGAGCCAAACGCAGCAACAGATCCGTGAGTTTGTTGCAGGGATACAAGCATATGTCTCGCCCGTAAATGTGATTAATCCTTGGAGAGATTATGTGAAGGGCTATGATATCGGCCCAGAAGCGGTAAAGATTCGGTCGGAACATTTGGTCAGGTATTTTGAACCAAGAATGTGCAAGGCTCGGTACATTTTTATTGCGGAAGCGGTGGGATATCAAGGGGCTAGGTTCTCCGGCGTACCCTTGACGTCTGAGCGAATGGTTACCGGGAATCACTCGCTGGTGGATCACCAGATGATTTTTCCAGGTGAGCCGGGTGTCAGAACAAGCCTGCCCAATATTGCCAAACCTAATCGGAGTCAGGCAATGTATGGATTCACAGAACCGACAGCATCCATCATATGGGGCGAAGTGTTATCCAGTTCAAGGTGGAAACCAACGGACTTTATATTTTGGAACATCTATCCCTTTCATCCTTATCGATCTTCTGAAAACAGGATGACGAATCGGACGCCGACTTTGGCAGAGTTGGAGGATGGTGTGTTATTCGCCAGACAGCTTATGCAACTGAATCCTGATGCTCAGATCGTGGCTATTGGCAGGAAGTCAGCAGACACGTTAAATACCCATCTCATTAAACATCACCATGTTCCCCATCCTGCGAATGGAAGGGCAGTACAATTCCAAAAAGCAGTAAGGTCAATAATCTAGCCCATTTGGAACTGGAGAACGTAAGGCTGACATATGCATTTCATATCGTCTAAGTGCTCGCACATAACGTAAGGCCTATCCTATAAAGATTGGTTGGTGAAGCTAAATGAGTGAAAAATACTGGCTTGTGGTGCAATATCCAATGAAGAGCGCGCAGGGGAGCAAACGAGATCATTGGTTGAAGGAAAAGGTAATGGAATATCTGGAAACCGTTCTGACCCAGGCGGAGTTGGGAGAGGTGGATGGATGTGATATGGGTAGCCGTGTAGCTGATCCTAAGGAATATGTAATGAACATTTTCTGTGTGGTAACGGACGAAGAACGGAGCATAGCGCTAATTAAAAAAGTGCTGAGGGAGAGTCGGTTGGATTACACCCGCATCCAAATCGCTACGATGCCATATGGCATAGAAGGAAACTACACGCTGAAATATGCCTCCAAAAAAGGCGTTACCGAATTCTCGCTTTGATCACGAATCGTTGTTTCTTACCATAACGAACTCGTCTTTTGTGTATTAAAATCCTCCGCATCCCCCGCATCACTCTCCATCCGGCAAAAACCACAATTTATTATCTGTACCTCCAGAATTTTATAAAGCAGTGCTCCTTGGGTTTCAAGTCAGGGGGCCCCATACCCGAAGTATTCACAACCATCTGCTCCCCTAATCCTCATTCTACTTCACTCAATCTAGCCATCCTCAAGCGATAAAAAGAATTGAGCCTCCTCCATACACCGTCCTATAATATACAATTGTATACAATCCAAGAGAGTGGTGGATAACACAACCGGTCATCCGATCCAAACCGTTAAACCCATCACACTTCGGAACCAAAGGAGGGTCAGAGTGAAAAACAGAGCAAAGGATGCAACAACAGATGCAGGAGCAACAACAGAAGGTGATGCAACAATTGAAGCGAAAGCAACAGCAACAGATGTCGAGACCAATTTAGAAGCAATCGAAAATACGAAAGCAAACACAAGAGCAAACCCCAGCGCTATGAAGCGGAAGTGGGCTCCCCGTTTCAAAGAGTTCATTCAACGCAAGCCCAAGACGCTGGCTTTTAAAATTCCGTTTGCCTACTTTGTCATTATTCTGCTAACGGTGGCGTTCAGTGCATTGGTGCTGAATCGAATCTCGGAAAATGACGCACAGCGAAAGATTAATGAAGCATCACTGCAGACAATCACATCCATTGAGACCAATGTTAATCTGATGATCGGGAACGTGAACAATTATTCGAAGATGATTTTCTCCGATCCCAACTTGCAGAACCTGCTGCGGCAGGGCAATGTGTACTCCAATTTACAGACACAGTCCAAGGTTAGCGCGTATTTGACCAATCTTATGCAAGCGGTTCCAATTATTGATTCAGTCTATATTTATGATAATTCGGGTCACCGATTCTCTGTCGGTACACAGGAGTGGCCCACGTTTATGGAAGCGAATGTGAAGGAAGCGCCGTGGTACGAACAGGCTTTGAAGCACAACGGACGATATCTGCTCAGGCTGAATGGTGGCAACAACGACAGCGGAGTCTCAGCGACGGGGGAGAAAGATGGGCAAGAGGTGGTCTCGTTTATACGACTCATTCGCGATCTGGATGATACATCTCCGCTTGGATTTCTGGTCATGAACATCAAGGGGGCATCCATCGCTCAAGCCTACGCCAACCTGTCTGCACCGGATTCATTTCAGGTGGCCATTCTGGATGAGCATCAGCGGGTGATCGCAACCAACGCAACCGATGGGAAGAAGGGCGTGCCTGCGGTATCCGACGCATCCATGTCTGCGGCTTCTGGACAGGAAGGCATGCACGAGATGTTAGAGGCCAATCAGGCCAAGTTAAAACAAACATTTCAAGAGCAGCCCTCCGGCTTCATCACCTTGCAATCGGGTGGTCAGGAGTATGCGGTGACCTATCGTTCGGCTGGTGATGATCAGTGGAAATTCATCAGCATGAGTCCATACCGGGCTACCGATACCCGTAATAAATCCATGGTGCTGCTCGCGTTGATCCTACTGGCGGTGAATGGAACTGTCTTTTTTGTAAGTTCATTCATCATCTCGCGCAGTGTCATCAAGCCGATTCACAAGCTGCTCCGTGCCATGCAGAAAGCGCCCAGTGGCAACTTCCGTAAAGTGACGGTTGAGCTGAACAGCTACGAGTTCGAGCAGTTATATGGAGGATACAACCAGATGATTGAGCAGATTGACCAGATGCTGAAACGCATCATTCAGGAGCAGCAGACGATCCGCCGTGCAGAGCTGAATACACTTCAGGCGCAGATCAAGCCGCATTTTTTATATAACACACTGGATTCCATCACCTCCCTGGCCATGTCGGGCATGAACGATAAGGTATGTGAGCTGTTAGAAGCGCTCGGAAGTTACTATCGCCTGAGTGTCAGCAAAGGCCGTGAACTGATTACACTGCACGAGGAGGTTGAGATTGTACGCAATTATCTGACGATCCAGCAGGTACGCTACCCCGGTGTATTTGAGGTGCAGTACGATATTGCTCCAGATTGTGAGCGAGTGATGATTCCCAAGCTCGTGCTTCAACCTTTGGTAGAAAATTCGCTATATCATGGCATTCGTCCCAAAGGCGGCCCAGGCACGATACGCATTCAAGCACATCGATCCAAGGAAGGGGTAATTCTAACGATCACTGACGACGGAGTCGGCATGTCCGAGGAAGAGATACAGCAGGTTCAACGCAAAGAAATAAACTCAACGAACTCATCTAATTCAACTAATCTTTCCAATCCTTCCGATCTTTCTAATCTTTCTAAGATTACCTATAACTCTAAACACAATCCAAGCTTTGGCTTATGGGGAACGATGGAGCGACTTCGTATTTTCTACGAAAGAGAGGATGGACTCAAGCTGGAGAGCGAGGTTGGAAAAGGAACCACCATTATGATAACGATCCCGAAGGGAGCCGATGAATCATGGAATTAACTGTAGAACCTTTAAAGGTATTGATTGTGGACGATGAATACCTTATCCGAAATCTGCTGCGTATGCGTATCGATTGGGAACAGCAAGGTATGACCATTATTGGCGAGGCCTCTGATGCGGAAGAGGCTTTGGGTCAGGTGGAGCTGTTGCGTCCAGACATCGTGTTCACGGACATATACATGCCAAGGATGGATGGCATTGAACTGAGCCGTATCCTCATGGAGCGTTACCCGAGCCTGAAAATCGTGGTTGTGACGGGACATGATGAATTTGAGTATGCTCGTCAGAGTGTGAAACTGGGCATATCCGATTTTATTTTAAAACCCATTCGTGCTTCGGAGTTATTACAGGTTACGACGAAGTTGCGAGCGACGATTGAGCAGGAGATCGGACGTGAGTGGGAGCTGATAAAGCTGCGGGAGGAAATGAAGCAGAGCTTGCCTTATCTCAGGGAGAGGTTTGTGAATCAATGGTTAAGTCATGTGGTGCCTGAGGATGAACTACACGAGAAGGCGCGATTCTTCGGCATTCCTATCTCGTCTAGTGAACCAGGATTACGCATCGCAGTAATGGAGGTTGAGGTTGCTGTACCGCAAGCGAAGATAGATGCACCAGAGGTATATCGACATCTGCCCGAGACATCTCATCAAGTTCATCAAGCTCATCAAGCAAGTCAACCGCACCAACTCAGCCAAGTTCAACGAGAGCCTCAACACGATCAAACCCATATAAGCCGACATCAGACAGAAGCCCATCCACAACCCGCTGAGGAAATACATATTCTGCTGCGAATGGTAGGCATGAAGCAGGCACAGGCTTTTTATTCGCAGGATTCACAAACCATTATTGTCATGGACCCGCATAACCGAATCGTTGTGCTCTCGCTTGGTGCGGATACGGAATTTGCCAGTCAGGTACAGCAGCTTCAGGAAGAACTTCAACATACACTTAAGCTCGAAGGGTGCGAAGTGGATGTAACTGTAGGGATTGGGCAATGGCAATCAAGATGGGAAAAGGCCTGTGTGGGATACCGGGAAGCCTGTCGTGCACTCGACTATCAGGCGTTTGTGGGGAAAAATCAGGTCATTTGCTTCGAGGATCTGATCATCGAAGGTGGGAAAAGGCCCTACCACTCGGATGCTCAGCTGCTCCAACAACTGCAATTTAACGTCAGTGTTGGTGCGGGAGAAGAAGCGGTATTATTGCTGGAGCGTATACTGTCTGTGCCGTTCTCGGACGTTTCACAGTTTCGGATGGCAGCCATGGATGTGGTTACGGAGTGCCAGCGTGCTGCCATAGAGCAGCAGCTTGAGGGAGAGCACGCGTTGAACAAAGAGGCCGTTGCAGCCATTTTTACAGCAAATCATCTGCCCGAACTGAAAAGTATGCTGGAGCAGCATGTCCGCACCGTATCGGATGTCATACAAGCCAAGCGACAGGCCAAGGAAGGCAACCTGATCGACCGGGTGAAGGCTTATCTTGAAGAGAATATGAGCAATGCCGAAGTGGGGCTATCCAGCACCGCGGCTGCTTTTTACGTAAGTTCGGGCCATCTGGGGCGGCTGATGAAAAAAGAAACCGGGCAGACATTTGTGGAATATCTCACCCAACTCCGCATGAAGAAGGCTGAACTGCTGTTGAAACAGACGGATCTGAAAGGTTATGAGATTGGGGAGCAGGTAGGCATCCCGGACCCACACTATTTCAGCGTCTTGTTCAAAAAACATATCGGTCGATCCATGAATGAATATCGAAATGTAAAAACCTGAAAAACGAGAATGTAGTCGGGCGTGTTGGGGAGTGTGGGGAGTGCGGTGAAGCACTGAGCGTAAACCCGCTTCGGTTGTAATTCCACATATGTTCGAAAATTACAAATCGGTGCCTGTTTTCTAAATGGAGAACAAAGCACAGTTTGCCTAAAATATGGGCTAGAACCAACGAAAACACATAGGGAGGTCCGTAGATATGAAAGCGCTACTAAAAAAATCGGCAAGTCTAATTCTGACTCTTGGCATTGTAAGTAGTCTGGTGGCATGTTCATCCGATTCGTCCGGCGGTGCACAGGGGGAAAGTAATGGCAAGATCAAGCTGACGCTATGGGATCAATCGGTCGGCAATACCGATCCTTCGGCCAAGCTGCTGCCCGAGATTGTGGAGAAATGGAACAGCGAGCATCCAGACATTCAGGTTGAACGTACGGGCACGACAGGAGAACAGTACAAAACCAAAGTCAAAACATCGATTGCAGCTGGTGAAGCGCCGGACCTGTTCTATGGCATGGGAGGCGGCAGCTTCATGCAGCCGTACATCAAATCCGGTAATGTGCTGGAAATCTCAAGTTACCTGACGGACGATATCAAAGAACGGATGGGCCCGGGTATGGCTGAGGCGATCAATATGGACGGCAAAATCTACACGTTGCCCGTGTACACTCATATCGCCAACCTTTACGTGAACACGGAATTGTTCGAGCAGGCGGGTGCCAAGATTCCGACCACCTATAACGAACTGCTGGATGCAATCGAAAAGCTGAAAGCGGCAGGAATTACTCCGGCTGTGATTGGGGAAAAAGACCGCTGGCCGGGCATGTACTGGTACGACATTATTGCGATGCGCCAAGCAGGCAATGCTGCGGTGATGGAAGCCTTTAAAGATCCGTCAAAGTGGGATTCGCCCGACTTTGTTGCCGCCGCGACCAAGATGCAGCAGCTTGCGCAAGCAGGAGCTTTCAACAGCAGCATGTTCAGCATGAGCTATGACGAGATGCTTGGGGCTTTCAATGCAGGTAACGGGGCGATGATGTTCCAGGCCAACTGGGTGAATGCAGGAATTGAGGATCCGTCCTCCGCAGTCAAAGGCAAAGTGAAAGTGATTCCGTTCCCGGTGTTTGAGGATGGAAAAGGCACAAATACCGAAATCTTCGGCGGAGCTGTCGATGGTTTCTACATCAATCAGAATACCAAACATCCGAAGGAAGCTGTGGAATTCCTCATGTATCTGAGCGAACAACTCGGTACGCAAGGTTTCCTGGCCGGAGCCGGTCTGCCAAGCTGGAAAACAGATGCACTCGACACGTCCAGTCTGTCCTCCCTGGATCTGTCTGCGGCAGACATTATGAAAACGGCGACCTCATTCATCGCGTGGTGGGATAACATTCTGCCAGCGGAGTCTGCCGAAGCGCACAAAAACCTGATTGCCCAGCTGCTTGCCGGCGATATAACACCTGAGGAGTTCTGCAAACAAATGGCACAGCTCAAACCAACAGAGCTAAGTCTGTAGGTTAAACAGCTAAAACCCAAACAAGGCGTGGTCCGGTATGTGCCGGTCACGCCTTTGAGAGGAGAACAACAATGAACTCTGTATTTTCCAATAAAGGCACCATAGCTGTCTTCGTACTGCCCACACTGATTTTGTTCTGCGGAATTGTGCTTATTCCAATCTTTGTCTCCAGTTATTACAGTCTGCTGGACTGGAACGGCGTAGGCAGGGGGACATTTATCGGTCTGGACAACTATGTGGAGATGTTTAAGGATACGCGTGTACTGAATTCGATCAAAAACTCCCTGTTATTCGCGGGAGCTTCGGTGTTCATTCAACTGCCGATCTCACTGGTGCTCGCACTGATTCTGGCGTCCAACGTCAAGGGGGAAGGGTTCTACCGGACCGTGTATTTCATCCCGGTATTGATCTCAACGGTGGTTATTGCCCAGTTGTGGTCAAAAATCTACAATGCCGATTACGGTCTGCTGAACGTGCTGCTGCAAAATATCGGCTTAGCCCATTGGGCGCAAGATTGGCTGGGTCAGAAGCACACGGCACTTGCGGCTTCTTTTATCCCAACCCTATGGCAGTACGTGGGGTATCACATGCTGCTGATGTACGCAGGAGCGAAATCCGTCTCGCAGGATGTGCTTGAAGCTGCAAGAATGGATGGTGCTTCACGTCTTCGCACGGCTTGGTCCATTATGATCCCTTTAATGAAGCCGATCCTGAAGGTAAGCCTTGTATTTTCGGTTATTGGTGCATTCAAGGTGTTTGACCTGATCTATGTGCTGACGGGTGGCGGGCCGTTCTATACCACTGAAGTGCCGAGCACACTGATGTACGCCACCATTTTTGATACGTTCCGATACGGATATGGCAGTGCGATCTCGGTATTTATCATTGTGGAGTGTCTGGTATGTACGATCCTCATTAATTCATTGTTCAAAACGGAATAGAAGGAGGCATGAGGCATGAGTACCGTAGAAGTCATGTTGCAAAAAAAAACCAAGCCAAGGTCCATCTCCGGACCAATCGGGAAAGTGTTCCTGCAAGCGTTTCTGATCCTCGTTGCGATTGTGCAGATCTACCCGCTCATCTGGCTGGCGCTGTTTTCCTTGAAGGATAACAGTGAAATATTCAGCGGCGATGTTGCCGGATTGCCAAAGGCGTTTCTGTGGAGCAACTACACCAAAGCCATGTCCGATGGCCATGTGTTGACCTATTTTATGAATAGCGTGCTGGTCACAGCTGCCTCCATTGTCTTGGTACTGATCTTGTCTTCGATGACGGGATACGCAATTACAAGAATGAACTGGAAGCTCAGTGGGCTCACGATGACGATTATTTTGCTGGGCATGATGGTGCCGATTCATGCGGCGCTGCTGCCATTGTTTATTATTTTGAAGAATCTGAGCCTGCTCAACAGTTATTGGTCACTGATCATTCCCTATGTGGCGTTTGGCATTCCGATGGCGGTATTCATTCTGGGCAGCTTTTTCAAAGGTATCCCGCGAGAGATGGAGGAGTCGGCGGTGATCGACGGCTGCGGTATCTACCGGACGTTTTTCTCTATCATTCTGCCTCTGGTGACCCCGGCTATATCAACGGTAGCCATCTTCACGTTTTTGTCGTGCTGGAATGAGCTGATGTTTGCGGTCACGTTTATCAATAACACGGCTTATCAGACATTGACGGTGGGCATGATGTCGATGGTGGGGACGTACATTACGCAATGGGGCATCATTGGTGCGGGACTGATGATTACGACGGTGCCAACGGTGATCATCTATCTCCTATTGAACAAACAGGTGCAGAAGAGCATGATCGCAGGTGCGATCAAAGGTTAGTTGGAGGCTGGACTAGACCGCGGTCTATGAACATGGAATAATAAGGGGTATGTAGCCAGTCAGTTGCAGAGAGGGGTCATTATTTATGGTCAATATCGCGATGGTAGAGCAAGAGTCTGTTCGGGAAAAGGTTGTGGCGTTTACGTTTGATGATGGGCCGCATCCGGTGTATACACCTCAAGTACTTGAGATATTCCGTCGTGCCGGTGGGCAGGCGACGTTTTTCATGATTGGCCAAGAGATAGAGGCTCATTCGGAGATTGCGGCGGAGGTACACCGTGAAGGGCATGAGATCGCAAACCATACATACACGCATCCGGACCTGACCAAGCTGACGCTGGAGGAAGCCGGGGAAGAGTTGCAACGCGCAGAACATCTTGTTCAAGAAGTTACGGGGCAACCTGCCCGCAGCTTCCGACCGCCGTATTTTGGCGTAAACGATGATATATTTTCTCTGGCAGCGGAACGCGGATATCGCACGATTGGTGCGGTCAACGGTGATGCGAAAGATTGGGATAATCCTGGCGTTGAGCATATCGTGGAGCATACCCGGTCTGCGGTGAAACCCGGCAGTGTGCTGATATTCCATGACGGGTACGGAGACCGTTCCCAGACGGTGGAGGCGGTACGTGTTCTGGTGGAGGAACTGGTCACAGAAGGGTATCGATTGGTGACGGTGAGTGAGCTGCTGGACATTTCTCGTGAACAGGATGAAAAGATAACATGATCAAGTAGACCCATCATTCTTTGAATGACTGGGTCCTTTTTTATATATAATTTGTATAGGAAGAACGGAGCAGAGGTATAAACTTTGCTTGCCCTCTCAAACTACTTTATAATAATAGGCTAAACTAGATTATGTCAGGAGGAAACAATGGACTTTATCAAAAATCAACTAGAAGAACTCGGCATGAGTGGACCCTCCATTGGTTATCTTTCAAACATCATTATGATTATTTTTATCGCACTAATCTCGATATTGGCGAATGTGATTGCCAAGCGAGTGGTACTGAAGACGGTGCATCGTATTGTAAGTAATAACCGTTTCAAGTGGGGCCACATCGTGGTTCAGAAAAATTTATTCCAGAAGCTGTCGCATCTTGTGCCGGCTATTATTATCTATTATTCGGCTTATATTTTCCCGTCTTATCAAACCATAATTGAAAAAGCAGCAATGACCTACATGATTGTCATCATGATCACGGTAATGAATGCATTGCTTAATGTATTCGATGATATCTATCGTACCTATGAGGTGTCGAAGATTCGCCCAATCAAGAGCTACATTCAGGTAGCCAAGATCGTTCTGTTCATTATCGGGGGCATTATCGTCATCTCCAGCCTGATTGGACAAAATCCGCTCATTATCCTCAGTGGACTTGGTGCATTATCGGCGGTATTGATGCTCGTATTCAAAGACTCGATTCTTGGTCTCGTGGCTGGTGTACAGCTATCGTCGAACGATATGGTGCGTGTTGGTGACTGGATCGAGATGCCAAAGTATAATGCAGACGGGGACGTTATCGACATTACATTGAACACAGTGAAAGTGATGAATTTTGATAAAACGATTACGATGATTCCAAGCTATGCCCTCATATCGGACTCGTTCCGGAACTGGAGAGGCATGCAGGTGTCCGGTGGCAGAAGAATTAAGCGAAGCATCTATATCGACATCAGCAGTATTCGTTTTTGTACGGAAGAGATGGTGGCTGAATTTGAGAAGATTCATTACCTGACGGATTATGTCACTTCCAAACTTAAAGAAATTCAAGCGTACAACATGGAGCATCAGGTGAATACTGAAAGCAACGTGAACGGCAGACAGCTCACAAATATCGGTGTATTCCGGGAATATATCCATCAATATTTGAGGAACCATCCGAAGATCAATAAAGATATGACGATGATTGTGCGACAATTAGCACCGGAAGATCGCGGGCTGCCTCTGGAAATCTATGCATTCAGTAATGATATCAACTGGGGTGTATATGAGAACGTTCAGGCGGATATCTTTGACCATATCTTCGCGGTGGCGTCAACTTTTGGACTGCGGGCCTTCCAGAATCCAACTGGACATGACATTGTGCAACTGAAAGAGGATAAACAATTGGTGCGAGAGTACTAGGGGCTCATAACAGCTCTATCCTTTTCCAATATACTATTCATTCATAAGCCATTGACTCATCTGGGTTGATGGTTTTTTGTCTGTGATATAATAGGCATATTTTAAGAACGAAGAAGTAGGGGGAACGTGTATGGATTGGGAAGCTCATATCGAACAGTGGAGCCGAACGGCCGTTAGATTACTGGATATTCGGTATTATCGTGCGGAGCATGGAACGGTTCCTGATCACGATGTGGCGCATAACAGCTTCTTCTTAATCACTACGCATGGAGAGGCTAGGATAAGGATATCAGGCGAGGTCTACCAGACTCATTCAGCATACATATTGCACGGGGGAGCAGATGCTGGGCTAAGTATTACACCGTTGGAACAGGACTTTGCCTGTTATCTGATTTTATATACAGCCGAGTGTGCATCACCGGAAGATCGAAAGGGTTTCCAGATGACGTATGGGTTTGCACCGTATGCATTACTCCCTGTTCAGGAAAAGTGTGAAGCCATGAACCGTCTGTGGCAAGAACCCGCCTCCATAGACAAGCTACAGGCACAGTCAGTTTTTCTTCCGTTGGTGTACGAGATCATGCGGCAGCAGATTCAGACATGGGCTAAAAAGGAAAACAGCAAACCCAATATCGTCACTGACGCAATCCACTATATTCACGATCACTACAGCGAGCTGATTACAGCCGAGGAACTGGCCAAGAGATACCATTGCAGCGCCAGCTATTTATCCCGTTTGTTCAAAAACCAGATTGGACTAGGACCGATTGAATATCTTATTCATGTGCGGGTTCACAGATCGAAGCAGTACCTTCTAAGATCCGAAGCCCGGATCCAGGAAATAGCAAGCAACGTAGGTTATGCGGATATGTATTATTTCAGTCGCTTGTTCAAAAAGCATACCGGCTTATCGCCAGTACAATTTCGTACACAATATCGGAAACAGGTTCAGGTTCAGTATAATCCATTACGTGGGTTAGAATCGTCTATTGTAACCCCTAACTCCGGTTCTCATAATGAGAATGAGACTTATTATCAACGGATTGGGGAAGGGGACACATCCATGTTTAGATTTTCAAGACCAGCCTTTGGGGCGATGATGTTATTATGCACATCCTTGCTTCTAAGTGCTTGCCAGACCAGCAGTACTCCAGGAGCAACGGCTTCCCAGCCGGCTTCATCAGATACGAATACTGCTGTAGCTACAGACAGCGCAGCTGTGGAAACGCGGATATATAAACATCTGAAAGGTTCAACCGAGATTCCTGTGAACCCACAGCGAGTCGTCAGCTTCTATCACTTGGGCGAATTGATGGCGTTGGGGGTGAAGCCGGTTGGCACAACGACATATATTCTGGATAACCCACTTATAGATGATACTTCCGGTATTTCAGATGTGGGCGTTCCGCCAGATGCCGAGAAAATCCTGTCACTGGAGCCAGATCTGATTGTGACAACGGCAGCATTCGCAGAAGCTGTGGAAGGCGGGTATGATGCACTGAGTCAGATCGCTCCAACCATTGTTGTCGAGCAGTATAATGACCCGATTAAAGATGTGGAGATGTTTGGGGATATTCTCGGGAAACAAGAGGAAGCACGGTTATGGAATGAGCAATTCAAAGCCAAAATCGCAGCGTACAAAGCGAAAATTAGCCCTTATGTTCGTGCGGATGAAACGTATTCTATATTAAACGTGCGTCCAGATGCTCTTTTTGTATACGGAGATACCAATATGGGGGGCAACATTATTTATAAATATCTTGGGTTGAAGCCAGCGGCCAAGGTAGAGTCGGACGTCATTCATGGAGAAACGTGGGAGATTTCCACCGAGGTCATTCCCGAATTTATCGGTGACCGTCTGTTCCTGGCCGTCAATGAGGGAGCTGAGGACAAGCTCAAGGATGTGCAAAAGTTGATTGATGCCTCACCAGCCGGGAAAGCGGGTCACGTATACTCCATTAACTTTGATCAGTTCCTTCCGAGTGACCCTATTGCGGTAGAGAAACAGTTAGACATCATCACAGATATAATTGTAGGAGATGGCAAATAGATGTGTATGTCTGTGATAGGTCTACCGAGTTGAAGTGTTTTTGGATGGCTTAGATGTAGAGGAGTTCGCATTGATTCAAGCCGGCGTGAAAGGGTAGAATAACGAGAGGACGTTCATTTTCTAACAATCTAATCTCGGAACGAAAATCTAACCTTTTGGCAAAGGAGAGTTCACACATGAACCATCAGATTCCGGAATATACATTGAACGATGGCTTGAAAGTACCTGCAATTGGATTTGGTACCTATAGTCTGAAAGGTGAAGAAGGCGTTAAATCGATCGCATCTGCCATGGATGCGGGTTATCGATTAATTGATACGGCGTATAACTATGAGAATGAGGCAACCGTGGGCAGAGCAATCAAGCAAAGCTCCATCGCCAGAGAAGACCTGCTGATTTCCTCGAAGCTGCCGGGGCGTTATCACGCTCAGGATAAAGCACTCGTGGCGATTCAGGAATCATTGTACAGAGCGGATCTGGATTATTATGACCTGTATCTGATCCACTGGCCCAATCCGAAGAAGGACATGTATGTCGAGGCATGGCAAGCACTGATCGAAGCCAAAAAGCGTGGATATATCCGATCCATCGGCGTCAGCAATTTCCTGCCTGAGCACAATGAACGCCTGATTAAGGAGACGGGGGTAGCACCGAGCCTGAATCAGATTGAGCTGCATCCGTTCTTTGACCAAGCTGGTCAGCGGGAACAGGATACGAAGCATGGCATCGTGAACGAATCCTGGAGTCCGATCGGACGTGGCAATGATGCTGTACAGGATATTCTGAAGGATGAGAACATTCTTCGGATCGCGGAAACGCATGGCAAAACACCGACCCAGATCATTCTGCGCTGGCATGTTCAGCTGGGCTCCATTCCAATTCCGAAAGCGGGCTCCTTACAGCATCAGCAGGAAAATATCAATATATTTGATTTTGATTTGAGCACAGAAGAGATGCAGGTCATTTCTGCATTTAATCGTCCGGATGGACGGTTGTGGGATCAGGACCCAAGTGAGTACGAAGAATTTTAAAGAAGGACAAGCAATATCTGCCCAACTTTACGAAGCAATATGAAAAACTGTTCGAGTCACTTGCTGCCAAGTATGGATCAATAAGAAATTAAATGTGTTCCAGACTGTAAGTACGATGTGATTAAACGCCATTATAACCTGCGCACCTTTTGGAATAATTATTGGTCCCTCTGGGTTACCAGTGAAATTCCAAAGGGTGTTTTTAATTGAATTGTATCTAGGCATAGCCTACCTTATCGGGCTATATTAATAACGATAAGAGCATACATCTGTGGAATTCTGGATGGCAAGCAGCATAGCAATGGGGTCATAAGCAGGTTGTTCAGGGGAGGGCGATGTTTAGTGGTGGCTAACTGGTGGTTCGCGCTGATTATTATGGTTGTGGTGAATGGGATTGTAGCCTGGAGTTTATGGACGGGGGAACAAACAAGTAGAAGGGCGAAAAAGTGGTTTTTTATTGTGGCTAATCTTATCGGGCTAGGGCTTGCCATCTCTCAATTTTTCTGGATGGACTTCAACTAGGATGCAGTGGTGGTATGAGAATATAACGTGTAATACATAGAAAATAAGGAAGGGCTGCTCCCATGTCAGATATGACAGGAGGCAGCCCTTCCTTATTGAAGCCAGAAGCATTGTTGCAGTTTTCCGTGTTGTGTAAGTTCTGCTAGTGTCCCGCAGGGATACGGAAAGTTAGAATCTCATACGGTTTGATATCAAAAGAAATCCGACCATTTTCCACGGCGCATTCCGCTTCGTTATTCTCAAGCAAATCACACGCGTACGCCGTGGCACCTGCTCCTTCAGGCAATTGCAGGGAAGCCCGGCTGCGGCGGCCATGTGCTTCATAGAGACGGATGATCATATCATCGTTATTCTCGGCTTTTTTGATAACCTCCAGCACGACATTATCCTGATCAACCGATGCGAGTGACCACAGCCCAGGTAACGTGCCGGTTTGCGATGCAATCTCACGAGCAACCAGCGGACGGTTGAGATCATAAGCAGCCTGGATGACACGTCCTTCGCGGAAATCGCCCTGATGCGGATAGAGCGCGTAGGTGAATACGTGCTGCTCTTTGTCGGCATTTTCATTCGGGTACGTTGCGCTCTTGATCAGTGACAGTCGCATCACCGAGTTATGAATATCATATCCGTATTTGCAATCGTTCAGCAGAGCAGCGCCGTACCCGTTCTCCGCCAGATCGGCCCACTTCTGTCCGCACACTTCGAACCTGGCTTGATCCCAGCTCGTATTACGGTGAGTAGCACGCTCCACATTGCCATACTGGATTTCGTAGACCGCTTTCTCACTCCAGATATCCAGCGGGAAGGCTGCTTTCAGCAGCAAATGCTCCTGTTTCCAATCCACTAACGTGCGGAAATCAATTCGGCGTGTATGCGCGTAGAAGATGATCGTTTGCTCAATGACCGAGTCCAGGAACTGTCGCTTCACTTGAAGCACTGAACGCACCGGCCCACTTTCTACCCATTCCAACGACTGCAGGTCGTTAATCTCCCACATATGCTGTTCATAATAGTCGTCAATGTTCCATGCCTCGTATTCCGCAGG
Organism: Paenibacillus sp. FSL R5-0749; assembly: GCF_038595085.1. Lineage (NCBI taxonomy): Bacteria > Bacillati > Bacillota > Bacilli > Caryophanales > Paenibacillaceae > Paenibacillus > Paenibacillus sp. FSL R5-0749. The sequence continues at coordinate 224,527 of NZ_CP152005.1, forward strand.
TCGATCCTCGAACACTTGCAGCACATTACCACGCTTGCCAGACTGAAGCAGTTCACGCCCCTCCAGCTTGTCCCATACCGACGTAAATTCGGCACTTTCATTCAGGTGAATATCGTACCAAGGTGTATGGATGTGGCGCTGATTGGCTTCCCACTGTGCAACCGATACGCCCGCGACAAGCTCGTCTGTCAGATCCGGAGTGATTCGGAAGGATTTATACCCGGATGCCGGCACGTTCTCTGCAAGGAACACAAGTCCGCCTTCGGGAGTACGCTGGCTTGGTACAGGGCGATCTCCATCATGGACGGTCACTTTTCTCGCAAAAGCAGGCAGTTCAACCACATCTGTTCGTACGAATCCAGTGGTGTTGAATACGACAATGGCTTCGTCATCAGATGTAATTTGGCTCGCAATGCCGTTCAGTGCGCTGTCTTTCAGCTCATCCGTGACACGCAGCACTTCTTCATATTGCTCTTTGGAATCCACATATACCTGCTCAATGGAGCTGCCCGGCAGAATATCATGGAACTGATTCAGCATCGTCAGCTTCCATGCATGTTCCAGTGCATCGGTTGGATAGGCTGCCTGTGCATCCGCCTGACGATGAATCATGGCATACAGCTCGGCATCGGCCAACGCAAATTCGCTATGACGGTTGTACCGTTTGTTGCGGGCCATGGACGTGTAGGTACCGCGGTGATACTCCAAATACAGCTCACCCGACCAGCGAGGAACGGAAGGCGCATCCACCAGATTTTGCTCCAGCTTCTCGAAAAACTCACGTACAAAGGTACGTTTCACCGCAGGCACACCCGGCAATCCAACATCAAGTCGTCTGCCATGCTCCAGCATCTCTTCGGTTGGTCCACCGCCGCCATCCCCGAATCCGAAACATTGCAGAACATCTGCATTAATGTTTTTGTTCTGGTATCGCTGCCACGTGCCTTTGACTTGGGAGGCGTTGAATCGTCCATTATAAGTCGTTTCGAATCGACGTTGTCTGAAATCGGGATGCTTGTCATAGTCTGTCGCTGTGATGAAATGAGTTAGAACTTCAGAGCCGTCAATACCTCTCCAGTACATCGTGTCATTCGGAATCTGGTTCGTATCATTCCAGGCAATTTTGGTGGTCATAAAATAATCAATGCCACTCTTGCGCATAATCTGCGGCATCGCTGCACTATAACCAAATACATCCGGCAGCCAGAGAACACGGTTCTCCACGCCGAACTCTTCCTTGAAGAAACGTTTCCCGTATATAATCTGACGGATCATGGATTCGCCGGAGATCAGGTTACAATCGGCTTCCAGCCACATCGAACCTTCGGCTTCCCAGCGGCCTTCGGCTACCTTTTCCTTGATTTTTTCATAGAGAGACGGGTAGTCTGCTTTCAGGTACGCATATAATTGGGGTTGCGAGGACATGAACGTGTATTCTGGGAACTTGTCTATGAGATATAATACACTCGCGAAGCTGCGAATGACCTTCTCCCGGGTCTGATCCAATGTCCATAGCCATGCCACATCGATATGCGTGTGTCCGATACAGTGCACGGTTGGGATGTGATCACCCGCAGGGCGAGCTTCACCATAGACATGGTCTTGCAGATATCGACGCGCTTCCAGTACCGAAGCATGGAATTCTGCGCTGTTCTCCTGACGCAAATCTAGTAGATTCACGGCTTTATTCAGATGTTCGACCAAATTCAGCCGCTCCAGATCATCCTCACGCAGCAGATCCGCCGCATCGAGCGCAGCCTTAAGATCGTAATATAAATCCGTGACTGGCTGATGATGCTCAGCAATATATACATTGAGAAAGACATCCGCTGCCGAAGTACTACAGTACGCATATAAAGCCAGTTCGAATTCTTCGCCATTTGCCGCAGCAGGTGTCAGGTCAATTTCCGTATGGTTCACATCCAGACCGCAGATCAGTTCCCCATTGAGGAAAGCCAGGAATTGCGGATTATCATAGTTCCAGATATCATCCGCACCGGTGACGATGGTACATACGACTTTTTTTCCTTCCATATGATCCGGGATGCGAATCCGGGTTTTGAAGCAGCTGTGTACATCTTTACCGCCCCAGCCATCACCCTTACGAAATACGTTCCAGGAGGAAGGGTCTTCATGCACCAGTTCCCAGGAGTGGTAACCACTTTCTTTATGATAAAGCTCCGGTATATATGTCTTTGAGGTCAGTCGCGCACGTTCCAAGTGTTTAACGATGGTATGGATCCGAGTATACAAGGAATTCATTTTCATGTTGGTTTCCCACCTTGGTTTGTAGTAAGTACAGGCTGTAGTCGTCGTTGGAGCAAGTATACTGCAAGCGCTAACATATCAACTCTATCATAACAAAGGGGAAAGGGAGCAAACTACGTAATGTATGCTGAAAAAGACGTCTTTTTATTGCATTTCATGCTAAAATAAAATTAATTAGTATCGGGATAGGAGGCATGTCCATGACAACATCCGTTTTGACATACGAGCAGGGATATGTAATCCATGTCAATCAGCCTGGAGACGAACTCTTTTATCATTTGGACTACGACGAACGCTCCCATGACTTGAATATGGAGTTTCAGCACTTTCATGATTTCTATGAAGTCTGTATTCTTCTGGATCGTACGGCTGCGCATATTATTGAAGGCAGTTTATATGAGATTCAGCCATTGGATATCGTGCTGCTGCGACCTTCTTTGCTGCATAAGACGCAGTATCCGAAAGGTACACCGCCAAAACGCTTGATGATTAATTTTGCGATGCCTCGCCATATGCCCGGACTTGAGAACGGTTACAATGAACTATTCTCCATTTTTGATGAAGAGGTTCCGATTTTCCGCTTCCCGGAAGAACGGCGCAAAGAAATCCTCGCGCCCATCAATGACATTTTTGCCATATCCCAGCAGCGCTCTACGCTTCAACCGGTTGTGATCCATCATAAATTTGTAGAATTTCTGTGTGCCATTCATCGTTACGCGGCAGAGAACGGGTATGTGCGAGAAGAGACAGGATCATCGATGTCCCGGCGCATGTATGCCATTGCATCCTATATTCACAGCCATTATCAGCAGGATTTATCTTTGGAAGAGGTATCCAGGCGGTTTTATGTAAGTGCCCACCACTTGTCCCGCCAATTCAACAGGGTCACTGGTTTTACCTTCACGGAGTATGTGCAGATGACCCGTATTCGAAATGCCCAGCAATTGCTGCTGAATTCGAGTGAAAAAATTACGGATATTGCTGCACAGTGTGGGTTCGCCAGCTTTTCCCAGTTCAATCGCATCTTCAACAAACAGAGCGGTATGTCACCAAGTGCCTATCGACGGAGCAGACCATCGCAGAGCAAACATGAAATGATGCTTGTGGGTGAAAGACACGAGTGACGATGGCGCCTAGCGTGAGATAACAAGCGGAGTGATGGACAGGCTTAAATTGCTAGTTAACGGGCTATTTTTCTGGACAGAAGATTTTTATGAAAATAATAGTTAACGACATGGATAGGATTCAGTCCATATCTTTATGATTTGGCTAGGGACAGACCGCCATCATACATCCGATAGACCTTGTCACAATATTCAAGCATACGCTCATCATGGGTAACCATAATGGCCGCTTTTTGGCGTGATTTCACTTCTTGCGCGATTAGACTAACCACTTCATGGGCTCGTTTGGTGTCCAAACTGGCGGTTGGTTCATCGGCCAAGATGATGTTGGGATTATTCATTAACGAACGCGCAATGGCTGTCCGTTGTTTCTCACCACCGGATAACTCTTCGGGAAAACTTTTTAACTTCGAACCCAGCCCCAGTTCTTCCAGCAGTTTGGTGGCAAATGCCTTATCCTCTTTTTTGACCGTTCCCGCCATTCTTTTTACAACTAACAGTTGATCGAGAACATTTAGATAGGGAACTAGATTGGAAGATTGCATAATAAATCCAACTTCTTGCAGCCGTATAGTAGATAGCTCTTTCTCCGTAAGCTTCGAAATATGATTTCCGTTTAGTTGAATATCTCCTTCGGAGGCTTTCAGCATGGCCCCAGCAATAGACAAGAATGTACTTTTACCAGAACCAGAAGGTCCAACGACAGCAACAAATTCCCCCGGTTCCACGGATATGGATACATGATCGAGCGCGGTGATCCGATTGTTTCCTTCGGCATAATACATGGTGACTTCCCGCATGTGCAATCCCTTACTCATTATTCAACCCTCCCGAGCGCCTTAAGCGGATCAATCTTCGTTATTTTGCGAACAGATACCAGTGAACTTAACATAGCGATAACCAGCAGGATAATAGAATAATTGAAGACAAGACTGGTCTCCAGCTTAAATGGCATTCCTTTTGGCATAATTGCTGCTGTCCCATAAGTCAGCAAGATTCCAACAACAATGCTAGTCAGGGAAAGGACAAACACTTGCGAGATAATGGCTTTTCCCAAGAAACGGTTGCTGGCACCGATCGCTTTCATAATGCCAAACTGGTTGGTCTTTTGCATCGTAATGACATAGAAGAATACCCCGAGTACAAATGCAGAGATCGCGAGCAGAAAGGCAAGCATCATCAGAATCGTTCCGTTCTCTTCTTTGTATCCTGGCATGCCTTGCACAGCTTCCGACCGGGTAACGGTATCCGTACTGGATAACTCTTTATTTATAGCTTCTGGATCAATATTCTCGCCTTGTAACATGATCGCATTAACCGGTCCTTCAATTCCTTTATCTGAACCTGGAGCCGCAAAGGCAATCTTCCGCCATTCAGCCATTGGCGTAAATACGGATGCAACGTGGTTATAAGTCTGATTCTCCACAAATCCGATAATGGTCAATGATTCCGTCGTGCCATCCAGTTGAAAGGTGTCCCCGATATTATAGCCCTCATCTTTTAGGGTCGAATTCACAACTACCCCGGTGGGATTCTCGGAAGACAGGCTTTCACCTTCTACAATTGCTGGCTCCAGGAAGCTTCCTGGGTTAATTCCTATAATCGCTATATCGACTTTATCTTCATTCTTGGTACTCGTTTCTTTCATTGCTGTTGCCATTGAACTACCCATAGGTGATGCAGCATCCACATTAGGAAGTTGTTCCGCCTTCGCCACCACTTGATCTGACAGCAGTGACTTGCTCATGGAAGACTGAGCCCCTTCTTCAAAGATGACATAATCAGCCTTCATGGTCTTGAATGTTGATGCGGCTAGTGTAGACAATCCATTTCCCAGACCGGATAAAATAAATACCAACCATGCCATAAGTACGAAGATAATGATAATCATCAAAAACTTCATTTTACTATGCATTAGCTCCTTCATCGCTAAAAACATGATCTGTTCAACTCCTTTTCTTTTTTTGACACATGTGTCAAATTAGATGCGCGGCCACGCGGTCTTCATCATTAAACGACATAAATGACACTTGTGTCAAATTGAATCCAAGAACAAAGTTAGCTCTTGGCTCCTCCGATCCACATTTGGAACAGTAGCTTTCCCCAATCAGGCGTAGGGATATTCATCATATTAGGCGTATTAATCAAGTTGAAGAATACACCAACAAGTACAGGTAGAGGGATATCTTGCCGGAGGGCCTGATCCTGCTGTGCGCGTTCAAATAAGCGTGATAATTGAATTTTGAGGGTCTGATGTGCTTCCTCAATGAATTCAAGATCTCTCGCTGCCGCAGCAGAATTAGTCGTATTAATTTTGCTGGCATCTCCCAGAAGTTGATGGAGCGTCGATTCTTCTGCGTAGATCAGAAGCAGTTGCTCAAGAGCATCCATGGGATCAGTCTCATCAACGGCCAATGAATTCTCCAACACGGTTGCTATTACACGCTTCATACAAGCAGCAACAATCTCTTCTTTATTAGCGTAATATTGATATATCGTGCTTCGGGCTCCGGAGAGATGCTGTGAGAGCAGCTTGAGGTGAAAACCGTCGTAGCCATGCTCCAGAATTAATTTCTTGGTCGTATCCAGTAGCTCTGTTTCGGTAAAAGATTGTTTTCTTCCCATTGAATCTCTTCCTTTTTCTCATCTATAAAATCTGTATTGTATTCATAATACCTTATATATGTGATGCTTTGGATTTCGCTGATATATATTCAGTTTAGCATAACATAACATAAGCTCCTATGTGAGCTGTTGAACATAGATTCACCCCTGTCCCTGTCAGGGTAAAAATAATCACTTCCCATAATGCTTGTAACTTGTAACAAAGGAGTGAAGATAAATCGTTTATAAAGCAGCACCTTATCTACTTATGTTAGGTATTTTTATCGTCATTTTGGATGGGTTGTGGATCGTGGATGTAGCTGACTCTTATGATCTCTACCCTGGATCAGCATGGGCCCTTTTGGCAATCGGATTATGCATGATGATATTCGCTTATATCATGATTCAGCATAAACGGAAGCAAGAAGCTCCAATGAAGGATGAAGTTCAAGAAATACATGCTGAGAGGGTGCCTGCACAGCAATTCGTGAATCGAATGTGGAAAGACCGAGAGGCTGTAGGCGGCAGACTGATTTTGTCTCTCCTAATCATCCATGCAATTATCGCTGTCTTTCACCTCGGTCTGGCTTTACGTATGGTACAGATCACCATATTCGTGGGCATCATTTGCTTCTCGTTTTTCTACATTATGAATGATGACAGGGGAGACCTGAAGGAGCAAGAGGCGGATTTAAAGCCTGAAAGTCATTTTATGCAAACCTTTATGCGTCTGATTGATTACAGGCAACATCCTTTTAGTCTAGGACTTCTTGTGTTTCTACTCATTGTGCTTACATTCCTGATTTCAAAATGGTTCGGGTGGGAGATCAGCTTTGATACAGGTGGGAATCCGCTCTATGTCATGAGTCTACCGACTTCTGCCGTTATATTATCAGGTCTAGCCTTTGCTTGCGGACTGATTTATATCAATCAGCATTGTGATTTCTTCGGGCTTCGCCAAACAGATCAGGGTGCGTACAGGCTGTTTCAGATTCATTTCTATGAAATTATTGCTTGCGGGGCTTCCTTTTTCATCTGGCTGGGAATTATTATTCTAAGTTGGTTTTTTGCCTAGATGGTTGGGGTTGGATACGGTGGGTGATAAAAATAGCGTATGTTCCCTTGAGATAGGTTGGCGTGGATGACACATACAAAAAGGCAAACCCATGAACTAACAAAGGGTTTGCCTTTTTCTTTCTATTTATCGAATACCAACGATATACCGATACATCTGCAATTGATCTTACGATCACGATCAGACTCACGCATGTACCGGATGAATCTTGGTGTTATCCCTGATCCTTCGGTGCCAGCTCGATGGCGGAGCGGATGGCAGCCAGCATGCTTTTGTCATCGGCGATGTTCTTACCCGCGATGTCGAAGGCTGTACCATGATCGACCGACGTACGAATGATGCCGCCCTTCAGACCAACGGTGATGTTCACGCCTTCCTCGATGCCCATTACCTTAATTGGCGCATGGCCTTGGTCGTGATAGCAAGCTACAACGATATCGAAGTCGCCGCGGCCAGCGCGGAAGAAGAGTGTGTCCGCCGGGAGTGGACCAACAACGTTAATGCCTTCCTGCTGCGCACGCTCAATGCCGGGCTGCAGTTTCTCTTCTTCCTCTCCGTTGCCGAACAGTCCGTTCTCTCCGGCATGAGGATTGATTCCGCATACGGCTACGCGCGGATTCTCAAAGCCTGCTTTTTTCAACGTATCATGGGCAAGCTTCACAACGGTGTAGGTTCTTTCCGGGTTAATACTCGCGATGGCATCAATCAGACCCATGTGTGTCGTCAGGTGAATGACTCTCAGATTAGGCGTCGTCAGCATCATCGAGAAGTCCTGCGTATCCGTCAGGTCCGCCAGAATTTCGGTGTGGCCTGGATATAGGTGCCCTCCTTGATGCAGGGCTTCCTTGTTCAAAGGTGCTGTGCAGATGGAGTGAATCTGGTGTTTTTTGGCCAGATCAATGGCTTTGGCGAGAAACTGGAATGCTGCATCCCCAGCCACGGCAGATACTTTGCCGTATTCCAAGTCCGCAGGGACAAGGTTCAAATCAATCACATCTACAGTACCGAATTCATACTTGGCTTCGGAAGGCTCTTGAATCGCGTTAACGTTCAGACTTGAGCCGATGATCGGCAGTACGCGCTCCAGAATCTTCGCATCACCGATCACGAGTGGGTTGCACTGATCATACATCTCTTGATGACCCAGTGCTTTCATAATAATCTCCGGTCCAATACCTGCTGCGTCGCCCATCGTAATTCCGATTGTAGGTTTCATACGAGAATACCTCCTTTTAATTTTTGAATCGCATGGATAAAGACATCTGGTTTGCCGAATCCGCCTGCCTTGGTAATCACATGCAGATCATCAATGCCTATGAACTTGGAGATCGGCACGCCGATTTCAAGCTCGTCCAGCAGCTCGAAGCCGCTAATATTCCATTTCAGACAGATTTGTTTTGCCGTATCGCCACCAGTCATGGAGACACCCTTGAACAGTCCCTCTTCCAATAGTCTGGCACAGATCTCACCCATTGCGAGTACAATTTCATTGCTAACTTCGGTGTGATTAAGTCCCCGAACTTCGCCCGTGGCACGAGCCAATTCAATATCAATCTGTTCAGCGGTGGAGTAAAGGACGACATCTTGTCCTTCCAGCGCTTTGTCGCGGACCTCGTTATAGACACGTTCCATCTCTTCTGCACGGTCTGCGGTCGCGGATACCGCTTTGAAGGAGTGGAAGGAGACAGAAGCCACGCGGGATTTGCGCAGCAAGCGACTCAACTGCTCGCGCGAATTTTTGTTTACACTGCCCACCACCGTCAGGATTGGACCCGGATTCTCGGGTATGGTTAGCGCGGTAGACTTGGATTCAAGTGCAAAGTGAGCAGGGAGGTAGTTGGCAATACCCGCTGAGCCTGCCCAGGCAAAGGTATAATCCAACTCGCGAGTCATCTGTAGTACCAGCTCCAGATGGCTTTCCTCGGTGGAGTCTACCAGGACGTAAGGAGTATTGTTTTCCTTCAACTGTTTCAGCTTGGCACAAAGATGATGCTGGCCGGCTTCCAGATCGGCGACGGTGATCTCGCCAACTTCGTACTTGGTTTGAAGTTTCAATAAGTCCGGAAGGTAGGAAATCGTTACAGGTGTCTTCGGATCATGGGCAATTTCAGTATCTGCCAGTGGAACGCCATTCAGGTAATGAATTCCGTCCAGAATAGTCCGGTTATTTTTCGGATATCCTGGAGCAATCATCATAAAATCAGGCTTAACTACATCATACACAGCATCAATCTCGATGCCGATATTGCCGCGCATGGTGGAGTCCATCTTTTTGAAAATCGTCTCAAATCCATTATTCGTTAGCAACTCAGCAGCCCGATATACACGTTCATACGCTTCCTGCGGAGATATGGAACGACTATCTGTATCAAAGACGACAGCATCGTATTGTGTAAGAGGTTCTTCATTCATATTAAAAAGAACACTGGTTTTCAAGCCATGGCGGGCAAGCTGCACCCCGCTGTCATTGGCACCGGTCAAATCATCTGCAATAATGGCTAATTTCATGCAGTCATCCCTCCTTGTAAGCACAATTTTATAAAAAGTCCGTTCGGATTAGATTGTCAATTAAATTCATCAGATCAGATCAAAATCATTTATGTGGTTGGTCGTTGATTGTATTTCTCGACGCCACCTGATTTCTCCAGTCGTTTGGAGAGGAACCCGATGAAGATCGGTAACAGGATAGCTGTCGTTACAACGCTCGCCGCAATTTGCACCGTAGCAATCTCCGCAATCGGGCCAAATGAAGCATTAGCAGCCACGATGGCAGCAGGTGTACCTACCGCATTGCCGGCTGTTGAACCTTCGGAAGCACCAACAATCGGGTTCCAGCCAATGGCTTTGAACAAGAAGTATCCGATTCCGCCTGTGAGAAGCACGGTTAGAACACCAAGCAGAATGCCACCTAGACCACCTTGGATGATGGAGGAGAAGTTGATTCCCATACCCAGGGAGAATGCAAAGAACGGAACAAGTTTGTCACTGCCTTTGTAAAGCCAATCCCCCAGATTACGGTCCAGATTACCAATAATGACACCAACGATGAGTGGAAGCAATACAGCAACGAATGCCATCGGGGAGAACATGCCGTTCGCAAAGCCCATTGCACCAAAGATCGAGAGCGCTACCATGGTCAGGAATGGACCATCACTGAGCGCGAGGAAAGGGTAAGCTGCCTTGTCATCTTCTTTACCGTATTGACCAGCGAGTGCGATGTAAAGACCACCGTTAGAGTTGGTCATCGCAGCGATAATGGCAAGTGGGGCCAGACCCAGGAATAAACCGCTTGAATCCGCAAACAAAATAGCGATAAAACCAAGGCCTGCACCAATCACCCATTTGAACGTAAGCAAGGTCAAACCTTTGCCGACAGATGAACCTGCCGTTTTGAACGTAATCTGTGTACCGGCAATTAACAGGAACAGCGCAATCAGCGTACTGGCACTATTAACGAAGAGAGCTTCCGTGAATCCACCAATGCGCAGAGCATTCGGGAAGAATGTATTGATCGTTGCACCAAGCAGCAGGGGGACAACCATCATACCGCCAGGGATGCGATCTAAAGTTGCTTTAATGTTCATAGTAGTTAGCTCCTTATGAAGTAATCGTTTTTATGAAGCGCTTGCAGGGATTATATTATCCCATATCGTTTAATATAGCAACAATAAATTATTGTAAATTTTAAATAAGTATTATAGTGTTTAAAAATGCAACACAACAAGGCGATAAAAAAGACGCAAACTTAAAGTTAATCTTTAAGTTTACGCCATAATGTGGCCCGGTTAATCCCCAGACGCTCCGCAGCCTTCGATTGATTGTTGTTTTCCTCCTGAAGCACAATCTGAATCACTTCTTTTTCGATCTCCTTCAACGTACCGTTCAACTTCATTGGACTTGAAGAAGGTTGCTGATCCAGCAAGCGGGATAAGGTAGCGGTGGAGATGACATACTCCTGCTCATTGAGTGTAGCCTGCTTGATCAGATGTTTCAATTGGTTGACATTCATATGTGTGACCTGTTCTTGGATCAGCTGCAGTGCATCTTCTTTTATTCTAACCGCAGTAGTTCCGTACTTCTGGTAATATCCCGTAAGAAAATGCTGCATCAGTGGGGCCAGATCTTCTGGTCTATCCGCAAGATTTGGCATCATGATCGTATTAAGCTCCAGATCGAGTGACCAATGTGGGTTCAATGCCTGCTCCCCGAGTATAAACACCCCAATCCGGTTATGAAGGCAGCTCTGGATAAAGGAGAGCAACTCCGGATCTTCCATACGTGTCTCCATGTGGTTAATCTCTACATTTCGAACCTTGGCGAGTGGTATCTTGTGCAAATGACCGGAAGGCACTTGTGAGAGATCGATCTGTAATAACAGTCCGCCGGCAGAGTACATCTGATGAATATGTTTGACTAGAAAAGATTTACCGGAATCCGCTTCACCTAGCAGATAGATCGGTTCATGATTCTCGTAAAGTGCCCGAATGTTCTTTAATACCGCCTGCATGGCAGGGGATTCGGCAACGATAGGCTCCATCGATGCGTCCGTGAACGTTGTTATGCCGAATTGTGCAAAGGCATAGGGTTGTCCTTTTTCCAGCATGTATACCTTGTAGTTCTTGTTGTCCAGGGTCGTTTCATAGGCGTTAACCGTGAGCTGGTAATCGTCCACCATGAACACATTTTGGACCTGGGATTGGTGGAATTCCAGACTCGTGTTGGTCAGATACATGTGATTTTCGGTCAGCGGATTGTTCTCAAAGTCGGTCAGGTTCTCGAATACGACTTCATTCCGTTCATTTAAAATAAGCAAATTCGGATGTTCCCGTGTAACCAGGTCATTCAGTATGATCGATATCGCATGATTTTTGCTCAAATAACGGTAGACCAACTGCGCATCTGCCATTGCTCTAAGGATGGATTCCTGACCGGATTGGATTAACAATCCCTCCAGACCATAGGTCTTCGCGGTGTTGACGGTGATCACATCCCCGACAATCTGGCGGTACCCAGAAGCTTTCAATTCCAAGAGCAATCGTGCCACATCTTCCGAGCTATGTATGGTATAGACCTTGAGAGGCAGATCCATCAGATCAATGATCGATTGTGCACCAGAGGTGATGTTGGAGAAACCAACGATCGCTGTCTGACCGTTAAACTGGCTTGCCAGGGTAAGTGAACGAATCATATCATAACCCGATAACTGCACATCAATGACGGGAATAGTTACTGCTTTTTTAATCAATTGGGCGGTACCGCCGCGGCTAATGATAATCTCTGCCCCATTTTTCTCAGCTTGGATTGCTAGCTCAACGCCTTTCGCCAAGTCGCCCACGTCTGTCTGAATGGTTAACTGGGGAAAACGGGGAATGCACTCTTGTATAATAGGAATCATCGATTCGTAGGGAGCAATAAAGTGAACTCGTGTACGCATAATTTTCCTGCCTTTATCGAAAACTTTGATCCCCTTATTATAGCCAACTTGCGAAGGAATGGCACCTATGGGCGAGAATCAACACGGCTACATCCGAAAAATGGATATGGATATGGCTTAACTCACCAAGTGAAATGTGATGAAGTGCACTGAATCGAATCCTTAACTATTTCAAAATTAATGGATCATTGCACACGCTAAGTATAAAGAAATGAGGAGTTTTATATGGGAGACATTCGTAAAGTGGCTGAGCCAGATCACATCATTAAGGATGTTGTCGCAAAGTTCCCGTGCAGAGTCCTGTGGAGTGAAGGCCGTCCATGTCTGGAGTATCAACGTGAAGAGGATTTAGCCCAGATCGAGGAATACATTCGTACAGTGTACAATGTTGAGCTGTTGGATGTGTTTTTCACCGCGGTGGAGAGCCTTCCGGTGGAGCTATAGATCGGTCAAGTATGATGATTTAGGCAAAGGGTTAAAGCGCCATACACCTTCCAAAATACATGGTAAAATAAATAGAAATGTTTATTATTTTGGGGGGAGCTCATGAGAATTGTGTTGAAGAGATTTGGGTATGGCGCCTTGGCAACATTAGGTATCATATTATTGTTCATTATAATTAGTTACACGAATCATACGATTAAACTCAGGAGTGAGTTGGCTATTCTGTTGCTACCAGGTGTAAAAGTTAACGTAAATAATCACCAGATGCACGTCTATACCGAAGGCGCTGGATCACAAACGTTGGTCTTTCTGTCGGGTGGTGGCACATCCGCACCTGTATTGGATTTTAAGGCGCTCTACTCCAGATTGTCGGAACAATACAAAATTGCTGTGATTGAGAAGGCGGGCTACGGCTTCAGTGAAACGGCGAAGGTGTCCCGTGATATAGATACGATATTGGAAGAAACCAGAACAGCTCTGACTTTGTCGGGTCAGAATCCACCGTATGTTTTGTTTCCACATTCCATGTCAGGCATTGAAGCCCTATATTGGGCACAACGGTATCCAAACGAAGTGAAGGCGATCATTGGATTGGATCCTACCATTCCAGAAGTATATGAAGCATATCCTTTGCCCTCGAGCGGTATGATGAGCGTTACAAGTTTGGGAGCACGAATGGGGATTACGCGCTTTTTCCCTGGGATTGTGGATTCATCCGCTGCAATTAAGGAGAATCATCTGTCTACTCAGGAAGAGGTAATGTATCGGGCATTGTTCTACAAGAACACCCAGACATCGAACATGAATGAAGAAGTTAGAATGATTAAACAGAATGCAGCAAAGGTTGCAAAGCTAGGAATTCCAGATGTACCGATGTATTTCTTTATATCTAATGGAAAAGAGTTGCCCGTTGAGAATTGGCAAACGTACTTAATAAGTTATATCGAGTCTGTAAAAATGGGACAATATCAGATTCTAGATAGCAATCATTATATACATAATACAGATCCAGATCGGATCGCAGAGGAGAGCATGAAATTCATTAATGAACTGTGAGTAGGGAAGAAGAGAGTTAGGAGAAAGTTTTCGGATCGTGAGACGACACTACAGGTGCTCGTCTTTTCTTATTTTGCGCTATGATCGTGTGAATTTGGATCGTATGGACTCCACTTGCCATCGTGAAATGTGAAACGTATGTGGGCGTATTCATGTATTATAGTATACATATGAACTTTTCGGAGGAGGAACACGTAATGGGAATCTTATCGAGGTTTAGAGACGTGATGAAAGCGAATGTGAACCACATGCTGTCTCGGGCAGAAGACCCGGAGAAGAGCGTGAATGAGTATATGCGCAACCTGAGCAGTGATCTGGGGCAGGTGAAGGCCGAGACGACGGCGGTGTTGTCGGATGAGAGCCGGGCGAAGCGAGCACTGGATGAGTGCAGCGCCGAGGTCAAGAAGTTACAGCGGTACGCAGAGAAATCGGCGGAGTCCGGAGACGAAGACAAGGCACGTAATTTTCTGGAGAAGAAAGTGAAGCTGGCTGACAAATTAAACGAATTACAGGCTGCCTATGAACGTGCTTCCGCCAAAGCCAAGATGATGAAGCATATGAACGATAAGCTGGTTGCCGATCTGGGGCAACTGGAAGCGCGGCATGCCGAACTGAAAGGACGCATGGCAGATGCGAAGGCGCAGCAACAGACCAATGAACGGAATGCATCTGCGGGCAAGGCTGATGCCGCATTGAAGGCCATGGAAGACAAGGCCAACCAGGCATTGAACGAAGCAGAAGCGTTGGCAGAACTGCGTGCTGGAGCACAGGAAGATGATCTGGACGAATTAATCGCCCAGCTTGAGAGGGACATGAACGCAGATGCGGGTAATAATGAACATGCTTCGCCAAGTGCGGATGAAGAACTCGCAGCGATTCAGGAGAAGCTGAAGAATAAATAATACGTTACACCATTTCGTTAACATTGAGGTGAGCAGATGCCGGTTATTGAATATAAATGTCCCAACTGCGGCAGTGGTATGATCTTTGACAGTGTGTCAGGTGCACTATCCTGTCCCAGCTGCGGCCGCCAGGACAACATAGAGCAGATCCCCGATCCATTGAAGAGACAGGTATTCACCGAAGATGAGGTCAAGGAATACCACTGTAACAGCTGCGGAGCTGACATTGTGACAGAGCCGGAGACGAGTGCGACGACATGCAGTTTCTGCGGTGCAGCGGTTGTACTCAGTGATCGGCTGACGGGCAATCTGGCCCCCGCGATGGTGATTCCCTTTTCGATCAACAAGGATCAAGCCAAACAGGCTTTCAAAAAGTGGTGCAAAAACGGCCTATTAACGCCAAGTGGCTTCATGTCCGCCGATCGAATTCAGAGCATTACCGGCATGTACGTACCGTTCTGGTTGTATGAGTTACATAACAAGATCGAAGTGCATGGCCGTGGCACCAAGGTCAGATCCTACACCCAGGGCGACTACCATTACACGGAAACACAGCATTTCGATATATATCGCCGAATTCGGCTGAATTACGTGAATCTGCCCATCGATGCATCGGAGAAAATGAAGGATGAACTGATGGATAAGCTGGAGCCTTTTCCATATAATCAGCTGAAATCGTTCAAGACCCCGTATCTGGCGGGGTATATTGCGGAAAAATATAGCTATACGGACGAGGAACTTTTTCCACGGGCCAAGGATAAGACGAGATCTTACATTGATTCTTATATTGCCTCAACCGTATCTGGTTATAGCAGCGTGAGCTATACAGATAAACAGATTGATACCACGCTCAAACATGCGGACTATGTGCTGCTCCCGGTGTGGATGGTCAACTATGACTACAATCGGGCACAGTATACCTTTGCCATGAATGGACAGACAGGTAAAGTGGTCGGTAAACCGCCGATCAGCAAAGCCAAAGTGGCTGGATGGTTCGCAGGAGTATCTGCCGTCTCGTTGCTGTCACTGAAGCTGGTTTCCTGGATGATGGGAGGTGGATTCTTATGAGAAAAAGAACCCCTCTGGTTGTCGTGATGGCTACACTCATTTTACTAATGGTAACGCTTGTCGCTCCGTTGGTTCCCATGTCATCGGCATCCGCAGCGGAGAGCAAAAATCTCATCTACGATGAGGCCAACCTGCTAAGTGAGCAGGATAAGGTTGAGCTGAATGCACTTGCGAATCAGTATGGCGCGGAACGGCAGACGGACTTTGTTATTTTGACAACAAATAATATAGAGAATCAGGATGTTGTGCTTTTAACAGAAGATTTTTATGATAAGCAGGGGCTAGGGTACGATAAGAAATTTGGTAATGCTGTCATATTGACGATGGATATGAATAATCGCGAAGTGTACCTGGCTGGATTTTATAAGGCAAAAGAATATCTGAGTGATCAGCGGCTGGATTCTATCCGTAACCGGATTACCTCTGAATTGTCCAGTGGGGATTATAAACTTGCATTTGAGAAATATATTGAGCTCTCATACAAATATATGGGGTATGAACCTGGTGTGAATCCGAACAATATTTTGTTTAACGGATGGTTTCAGTTAGGAGTCTCGGTCGTTCTTGGGGGGATTGTTGTTGGTATTATGACCTATCGTTCCGGCGGACGTGTCACAGTCAATCGTGCGACTTATGAGGATTCAAGCAATTCCAGTGTAATAGATCGTCAGGATCGTTATATCCGTACAACCGTAACCAAGCGCAAAATCGAGAAGAACAATAACAATGGTGGCGGCGGAGGCGGTACATCGCGAGGTGGCCACTCACATAGTGGAAGTAGAGGATCATTTTAATAACTACTTAGTATACGGATTTTCTAATAGAAGGGATGGGAACAAGTATGGGATTTTTCAGAAATCAGTTTTCGAATGTGGTGGAATGGGAAGAGTTTAGAGATGACATGATATTTTGGAAGTGGAGCAACCGGGAGATCAAGAAGGGGAGTAAACTTATCATCCGTTCTGGTCAGGACGCCATTTTCCTGAATAACGGTAAAGTGGAAGGGATTTTTGAGGACGAAGGATCATTTAATATCGATTCCGAGATCATTCCGTTTCTTTCTACCTTAAAAGGGTTCAAGTTCGGATTCAACAGCGGTATGCGGGTGGAGGTATTGTTTGTAAATACCAAAGAGTTTACCGTGCGCTGGGGCACGCAAAGTCCGGTATTAATTCCGACACCACAACTCCCGGGTGGAATGCCGATTCGGGCCAACGGTACGTTTAACTTCAAAGTGAGTGACTATGTGACCTTGATTGATAAGATTGCAGGCATCAAGCAGAGCTATTTGGTCGAGGATGTCAAAATCCGAATCACTTCCGTGCTGGATCAGCTTCTAATGAAGTGGATTAGCCGTGAAGGGAAGGATATGTTTAACCTGCAGGCCAATGCATCGGATATTGCCAAAGGGATTCAGGAAGATCTGGATATGCAGATGATGGACATCGGCATTGGGATTACCGGTTTCCAGGTAATGAGCTTCAATTATCCAAAAGAGATTCAGGATATGATTACGAAGACCGCTTCGCATGAGATGATTGGTAATCTGCAAAAGTATCAGCAGGTCAGCATGACAGACGGTATCTCATCCGGTAAAGTACAGGGCGGCGGCGCGGCCTCGGATATGGCAGGCATGATGATGGGTATGAACATGGCCAATGAAATGATGAAGAACATGAACCAGAACCAGAACCAGAACAACAATAATGCCAATTCGTCTCAGAATCAGAACGCGGACCAGAAGCCAGCGGGCAATAGCAACGGTGATGCAGGTAACTCTCCATCTACAGAGGGCAACAAGAAGCCTAACTTCTGTCCGAACTGTGGAGCTAAGAATGAAGGAGCCAATTTCTGTCCAAACTGTGGTCAAAAGCTGGGTTAATAAAATAAACACAGGTAGGGGTTAGGTTCGCAGGAAGTGAAATTACTGCGGAGCTAGCCCTTTTTTTTGGATGCATAGTTATTACAACAGGGTGATGAGCGGCAAGCCAATTTATTTATTGTAGTTTAGATAAAACAGTTGACAACTAATAACAAATCATTTATCTTTAAATTAAGATATTTAATTTGAGTATAAAAACCAACACAAACAAATATCTTTAATCCATTACATGAGGAGCGATCAAGATGATGATCCCAACATTGACCAGAATTAATGAACTTGCAAGAAAAGCCAAAGAGGGCGGATTGACGGAGATGGAGAAAGAGGAACAGGTTAATCTTCGCCAGGAATATCTGCAAACTTTTCGCGGTTCGGTCAACGACATTCTCTTGAATGCAACCATCTATGATCCGAACGGCGATGACGTGACTCCTGATAAATTGAAACAAGAACAGGCCAATCAAAATAACAAATAGAAATCATTCACCAGACTATATATCTTAATTTAAAGATAATACAAACTTACTATAAATGAATCAACGATCTAAACTATCTCATTTATCAAATGATCTCTGACACCTAGCAGATTCCAAACATGCTTACCAAACCAAGGAGGAATTAATCATGACTATTCAAACAGCAGGTATCCACCATATTACAGCTTTCGCAGGAGATCCACAGGCCAACGTTGACTTTTATGCCGGAGTTCTGGGACTGCGTCTCGTGAAAAAAACAATCAATTTCGATGCACCTGATGTATACCACCTGTATTTTGGAGACGAACATGGAAGCCCAGGTACCATCATTACCTTCTTCCCATCCGCTGGATCACCACGGGGCAAAATTGGCGGAGGACAGGTCGGTATCACTTCCTATGTCATTCCTCCTGGGTCGATTGGCTTCTGGCAGAACCGGCTGGAACAGTATAACATTGAGGTAACTCAGACAACTCGCTTCAATGAAGAGCTGCTTCAATTCGAAGATAGTGAAGGCCTGCGGCTTGAGCTTGTTGAACGGGAAGAGGGAGCAACCAGCACTTGGGCACACGAAGGAATTCCAACAGATAAAGCCATCAAAGGCTTTGGCGGTGCTGTCCTGTTCAGTGTAAACCCGCAGAGAACGATGGATGCGCTTGAGAAAATTTTGGGATTTGTCAAAGTGGGTGAAAATGAAGAGTATGCCCGTTTCCGGTCGAGTGGAGACATCGGTAATGTTGTGGATGTTCCGGTGACCCGTATACCTCTGGGCATGGGTGGAGCTGGAACGGTGCATCATATTGCATGGCGCGCCACTGATGACGTGGAGCATGCACAGTGGAGTGAAGCTGTACGTGATTACGGGTATCAACCGACTCCAGTTCGGGATCGTCAGTACTTTAACGCGATCTACTTCAGAGAAGCTGGCGGTATCCTGTTCGAGATTGCTACCGATCCTCCGGGCTTTGCCAAAGATGAACCTGCAGATTCGCTCGGACAAAAATTGATGCTGCCAGAGTGGTTCGAGAAATACCGCGCTCAAATCGAGGACAATCTGCAACCAATCGTGGTAAGAACACTCGAACCTGCTACAACTGCGAAATAAGAAGAGTTCTATTACTATAAAATCTAAGGAGCAACGAAGGATGATGGAGAAAAAGGTTACATGGCTGGAGCTGTTTTACGATCTGCTCTTCGTAGCTGCGGTCTCCAAGGCGGGTCATGTCTTGTTACATGCCGAACACGGAGTAATTACGTTTGAATACTTAATGAAGTTTGTGCTTATTTTCATCCCTGTTTGGTGGGCATGGGTTGGTCAGACCTTGTTTATTAACCGCTATGGTCAAGACATCCTGATTCATAGAATATTTCTCATCCTTCAACTCCTGTCCGTGATGGTCATGACGGCGAGCCTGTCTACCCATTTTGACCAATACTACCTGTCCTTCTTCGTGGGTTATATCGGTTCACGGGCGTTTACGGCGATACAGTATCTGACGGTTCACAAGTCGAAAAGTGAGCATCAACAGCAAGCCGCCCGGTACTTGGGCACATGTTTCCTCATTGGTATATTGATCTCATCAGGTTCACTATTCTTCGATTCCTGGCTGCGCTACTTGATTTTGTATGCAGGAATTGCAGTGGACATTGTGCTTCCGTTGATCGGACGTAAAAATCTGGTGAAAGTACCTGTTCAGACTCATCATTTGTTGGAACGTTTTGCGTTATTTACACTCATCCTGCTGGGTGAATCGGTAGTTAGTATTATCGCTGTGCTGCAAGCCGATCATTGGGATATGAAATCTATCCTGTTTGCCGCATTTACGTCCATCTTTGTCATTGCGATATGGTGGCAGTACTTTGACAACGTGGAGAAAAAGGTCAGCAAAGAGATTCAGACTGCCGGACAAGCGATCATATACGGCCATCTGTTCATCTACATCTCCATGAGTATGATCGCTGCTTCAATTCAGCTGTTATATCAGAACCAGTTAAACTATGTGTTCATGCTAGGGTTTGTGTTTGGATCGGCGCTACTGTATTTCTTGTCGACCTCACTTGTGTTCCATCGTTATAGACACGCACATCTGCGACTGGGTCCGCGTCATCTGGCGTTCATGGTAGGGTTACTGGTGGCATTTGTCCTTGTGGATCTGGTCTACCGGGTTCCGGGTTATGTCATCATGGGCGAAGACATGTTATTCTTCCTGGTGTATGCGAAACTTACGACTTGATACGAGTCATCTCAACTGAAGAAAAGTCACGGACAACAGGCGTCCGTGGCTTTTTGTTATGCAGCAAATTCCGGGCAAGACTTAATAATATAAATAAAGCACAAATCTAATTTAATTTCTTCTATGGAATCTGTTAATATGAGACTATGTACAAGTGAATCTACCAGATCATATGGAATGGTCTTATTCGTTCGTAGATATGGGGATGACAATCAGGAGGGAAATCATTGAGCACACATCAAATCGGAGTTCCATTGGAAGGGTTTGCAGAGTTTAGTCGTACGGTTGCCGCTGAAGGAGCCGTTTTACTCAAAAATGAAGGGCAAGTGCTTCCACTTCGTGAAAACGAAAACGTTTCAGTTTTTGGACGAATTCAAGTGAATTATTATCGCAGCGGCACGGGTTCAGGCGGTAGTGTACATGTAGCCTACACAACCAATCTGCTCGATGGTCTGCGCAGCAAAAAGAATATAACGGTGAACGAAGAGCTGGCAGCTGTCTATGAGAAGTGGATTGAAGAGAATCCATTTGATGATGGCGGAAAAGTATGGGCGGCCGAGCCATGGAATCAGAAAGAAATGCCTTTGACGGATGAACTGGTTGCACAGGCAAGAAGCAAATCCAGCAAAGCCATTATCGTAATTGGACGTACAGCAGGAGAAGATCAGGATAATGCGGATGCGCCAGGAAGTTACCAACTGACCGAAGATGAGAAAGCGATGCTGAAGCAAGTCACTGCGCAGTTTGAACATACAATCGTAGTGCTGAATGTCTCGAATATCATCGACATGAGCTGGTTAAACGAAACGTATCTACATCCAATCCAAGGCGTAATTTACTCCTGGCATGGCGGTATGGAGGGTGGGAACGCGATTGCTGATGTGCTGGCGGGCGACGTTACACCAAGCGGTAAACTGACAGATACGATTGCATATTCCATCGAAGATTATCCTTCGACAAGCAACTACGGCAATGAGTTCAAGAACCTGTATCAGGAAGATATCTATGTAGGTTATCGTTATTTCGAAACGTTTCGACCTGAGCGTGTTCAGTTTGAATTCGGTTACGGCCTGTCTTATACGACGTTTTTGGCCCAGCATGAAGAAGCGAAATCTGTGTCCAAAGACGGCGAAACCTACATTGAAGTTTGTGTCAATGTGACCAACTCAGGTACAACATATGCGGGCAAAGAGGTTGTACAAGTCTATTATGAAGCACCACAAGGCAAACTGGGACAACCGGTGAAGGCTTTGGTTGCTTTTGGCAAGACAGGATTGTTACAGCCGGGTGAGTCAGAAATTCTGACGATCAGCTTCCCGATCCATGACATGGCATCCTACGATGATGCGGGTGTTACAGGTCATGCTTCCGCATACGTTCTGGAAGAAGGCACATATCGACTGCATGTAGGAACCAGTGTGAAACAAGTGCAGCACGTTAGCATCGATGGCCAGGATGGATATGTGATTGAATCCCTTCAATTGGTGGAGCAGCTGCAAGAAGCGATGGCCCCAACGGAAGATTTTACACGGATGAAACCAGGTGCGCGCAAGGAAGATGGATCATATGAACTGACTTATGCAGAAGTACCGAAACGTAAGATATCCATGGCGAACCGGATCGAGCAGAATCTCCCGCAAACGCTGGAGCAGACGGGGAACCAGGGCCACAAGCTGAGTGACGTTAAAGCTGGCAAAGTGAGTCTGGAAGCCTTCATCGCTCAATTGAATGATCAGGATCTGGCAGCGATTGTCCGTGGCGAAGGCATGAGCAGTCCACTCGTTACTTCGGGAACGGCATCTGCATTTGGGGGTGTCAGCGACAGCCTGTTCAACTACGGTATTCCGGTAGCATGTACGGCAGATGGCCCGTCCGGTATTCGTATGGACAGTGGAGAGAAAGCAACCCAGGTATCCATTGGTACGTTGCTTGCGGCGACATGGAACAAGGAGCTTGTTGAAGAGTTGTATGTGATGGAAGGACAGGAACTGCTCAGAAATCAGGTGGATACCCTGCTCGGACCTGGTCTGAATATCCGCCGGAGCCCGCTTAATGGTCGGAACTTTGAGTACTTCTCTGAAGATCCACTGATCTCGGGTGTATTTGCCGCAGCGTGTACGAAAGGTATTATGAAGGGTGGTTCCAATGCCACACTGAAACACTTTGCCTGCAACAACCAGGAGAAACACCGCAGTAAAGTGGATGCTGTTGTCTCCGAACGTGCACTGCGTGAAATTTACCTGAAAGGGTTCGAAATCGCTGTAAAAGAAGGCGGAGCGAACTCCATTATGACCTCCTACAACCCGATTAACGGACACTGGGCGGCATCGAACTACGACCTGAATACCACAATTTTGCGCGGCGAGTGGAATTTTGAGGGTATCGTCATGACCGACTGGTGGGCCATTATGAACGATGTGACCGAAGGTGGAGAAGCGGATCGCAAATACACGAACTGGATGATTCGTGCGCAGAATGATCTCTACATGGTTGTACCGAACTACGGCGCAGAGATCAACGGCTGGGACGATAACACGATTGAATCCTTGGAAAATGGAACATTGACTCGCGGAGAACTGCAACGCTCGGCAATCAACATCTGCAGATTCATCATGAATGCACCGGTGTCCGATAGAAAACACGAGATCGTGGAGAACGTAGCTTCGTTCCAAGCGAATGCCTCCCTATCGGCTGCACAGGCCCAGGTTCTGGTTGAGAATGCACAGGTGAAACCTGCGGTAGCTGAACCGGTTTATATGAAAGTGGACGAGCCTGGCCATTATCGGATTATTGTACAGATCATGTCCCCTGAGCCGGAACTGGCTCAAAGTGCATGTAACCTGCTCCTGAATGACCAGTTGGTAACCACCATTCAAACGAATGGTACGGAAGGCAAATGGATCAGACAGAAGCTTGTCAAAGTAGACCTTGAAGCAGGACTGTATGAATTGAAACTGGACTTCACCAAACCAGGTCTCCAGATTGATTGGATCGAATTCAAGCAGGTGTAGAGATAATCAGAAATATCTTGTGATAGCAGCAATCATAAGATTGTTCTTCATCCAAAGCAGAATACGTGGGTACATGACAAAGGACACTGCTCGCGGTGTCCTTTGTTGTAACACGGAATAGCTGCTGTTATGATAGTGTTATGGGATTTTGGAGTTCTGAACAATGGGGTCAGGGGTGTTGCGAAGAATGAGAAATTATAATTTTATGAGTCCGATCCTGTTAGTTGTGGTGGCGCTGATTGTAAGAGGTCTGGTGACTAACCTGGGCGTTCTTTTTGGCTTATCACAAGAAGTGGCAAGTAATATTGCCATGATTGCCATGATCATTGCGGCACTGATTATGTTTAATCGAATGACGAAGGCTCGGCGTAAAAAATAGAAAAGCTCGGATAATCTTAAGTTTATCCGAGACATGAAGACACCCTAAGGGTGTCTTTTTTTGTATTGACGTTCTGAACCTAACGTTTTAGACTATTGCTAATTGATAATAACATTGTAAATAACAAAAATAACAAAAATAACAAAATGATTCAACGAAGCACTTAAAATACGTTGCACTCTCTATTTGCTAACCCATTCCGGTCCCCCAAAGGAGAATCCATTCATGAAGATCATTGCGGACAAACAATTTATCTTTCAGGAAGGTCAGCCTTTTCAGAGCAGTCATGCGTCCACGGTTGCTGTGTTACCAGATGGTGATCTGCTGGTTGCTTGGTTTGCAGGTCAGCATGAGAAGGCGAGTGATGTAGCGATTTGGCTCGCAAGGCAGAGTGGTAACGGAGCGTGGTCTGTTCCATGCAAAGTTGCAGATGAGGAAGGTATAGCTCACTGGAACCCGGTGCTATATGCACAGAATGATTCACTGATGCTCTTTTATAAAGTAGGGCATGAAATTACGGACTGGCATACCCGCTTCATTCAATCAGTAGACGGTGGGTACACGTGGACAGCTTCTCGGGAGCTGGTGCCCGGAGATATTGGTGGCCGTGGGCCGGTTCGGAACAAACCTATTCAGTTGGCGGATGGAACAATACTGGCTCCTGCATCGATTGAACGATTGGACCCTGAGGTATCAGGCAAGCAGATCTGGGAGTCATTTGTCGATATCTCTACAGATCACGGGGGAACATGGACGAAGAGTGCGCATGTGCCGATGGATCTGTCCACCTATGTTGGGTCTGAGCATTGGTTTGCCAAGGGGCTGATCCAGCCTGCATTATGGTCTTCTGGTGGAGAGCGCGTTCACATGCTTCTGCGCAGTACGGAAGGGTTTATTTATCGCAGTGATTCGCTAGATGGTGGACGCACATGGTGCGAAGCTTACGCTACAGAACTACCCAATAACAATAGTGGGATTGATGCCATACGCATGGAGTATGGCTTGCTTGCGCTTGTCTACAATCCAATCCGTGGATACACAACGGAGAGTCCTCGAACTCCGCTGGTGATTACTTTTTCAAGGGACAATGGTCAGACCTGGAGTGATGAATATGTGCTGGAGAATGAACCGGGGGAATACTCGTATCCGGCAATCGTATCCAAGGGGAAGGTTCTATATGTCACCTATACGTGGAAAAGGGATCGGATTGCATGTTGGAAGCTGACCGTCACTCATAACGATGAAGAAGGGCCGCAGGAGCGCTGATGATGCACTTTGTCGGTCCTATATGTCATGGAGAGATGCCATGTACCCATACAATAATGTTCATGGATGGTGGAACGGTCAGATGAGAAAGAGGGCTAACCATTTCCAATGTGCGCATGTCCTACGAATACGTATCATCCCTACATTTTATATGAAAGAAGGGAGTGAACTTTATGAGCAGACAGCCTGTATTGGAAGTCATTGCTGTGGATGTGGAAGATGCCAAGGCAGCTGAGGAGGGAGGCGCCGATCGGATTGAGCTGGTGTCTGCGATGTCTGAAGGGGGACTTACCCCCAGTTATGGCGTTATGGCGCATGTGTTGTCCCAGGTATCCATTCCGGTGTATGTGATGATTCGTCCCCATAGCCGCTCGTTCCGCTATAGTGCAGATGACATGCACGCCATGACCCGCGATGTTCGGGTGGCGAAGGAACTGGGAGCCGCTGGCATCGTAATCGGCGCCCTCACGGGAGATGGTGAAGTAGATCTCCTCAGCTTGCAATCATGTATGGCTGAAGCTGAGGGTATGGGCGTTACGTTTCATCGTGCAATTGATGTGAGCGCAAGTCTGACTGAGGCGCTCAAGGCCATTAACACATTGGACAATGTGGAGCGTGTGCTTACATCGGGAGGGAAACGGACAGCACCTGAAGCCATACTGGAGCTGAAACAGCTTCAGAATTTGGGGCAAACCTTGAACATCGCTGTCATGGCAGGGTCGGGAGTTACTTTAGAGGGAATTGAAACGTTAGTGAGTCAGACGGGCATCACGGAGATCCATATGGGATCAGGTGTACGCCGTGAAGGAAGCTTTGACCATCCCGCAGATTCGAAGCTTATCGCTCAAGCCAAGCAGCAGTTATTACAGGCATCACTGCCATTTATGGACAGTAATGCGTAATGCAATCCGTAACGGCCCAAAAAGCAAGGGTGGTCCAGTGACATAGAAATGCACGAAATAAAAGGAGGGATAACACCATGAACCAGGACATGCAAGCAGCCGAATGGATCAAGTTCGCAGCAGAGGTCAGCCCATCCGAACGCCAGTTGAAATGGCAGGAGATGGAGTTTTACGCGTTTATTCATTTTACGGTAAATACATTCACGGATCGGGAATGGGGCACTGGGGAGGAAGAACCGTTGATCTTCAATCCTTCTGAACTAAGCGCAGCGCAATGGGTGCAGGCGTGCAAGGCTGCCGGGATGAAGGGGCTGATTTTGACGTGTAAGCATCATGATGGATTTTGTTTGTGGCCAAGCCAGTATACAGCGCATACGGTCGCGGCCAGTCCATGGAGGAACGGTGCGGGTGATTTGGTTCGGGAAGTCGCCGATGCCTGCCGTGAGGGTGGATTGAAGTTCGGCGTGTACCTGTCTCCTTGGGATCGGCATGAAGCCACTTATGGAGATTCCGAGAGGTATAACGAGTTTTTCCTCCATCAGTTACGTGAGCTGCTTACGAATTATGGCGATATCTTCTGTGTATGGTTCGATGGCGCGTGTGGTGAGGGTCCGAATGGCAAAAGGCAGGTCTATGACTGGGACGCCTATTATGCGCTTATTCGTGAACTTCAGCCCGATGCTGTCATCTCGGTATGTGGACCGGATGTTCGTTGGTGCGGCAATGAGGCGGGGCATACACGGGAATCGGAATGGAGCGTTGTGCCCGCGCATATGCAGGATAATGAGAAGATTCAGGAGCAATCGCAGCAGGTGGATGATGGCGAGTTTGCCACAAGGATCAATACACAGGACCGTGATTTGGGAAGCCGAGAGGTCATTCGTTCCCAAGGTGAGCAATTGATCTGGTACCCTGCTGAGGTGAATACCTCGATTCGCCCGGGATGGTTCTATCATGCAAGTGAGGATGATCAGGTCAAAACATTGGAAGAACTGCTCGCCGTCTATTACGGCGCAGTGGGAGGCAATGCGACCTTTTTGCTCAATCTGCCACCGGATACGCGTGGTCTCATTCATGAACGGGATGTAGAGCGACTACAGGAATTAGGAGATTCGCTACGTACCATTTTTCAGGAAAATTTGGCCTTGCAGGCGCTGGTAAAAGCATCGGAGACGATGGATGAACAACATGCCGTATCAGAGGTGCTGACGGAACGACGGGATACGTATTGGTGTCCTCATGAAAGAACGGAGCAGGCTTGGATCGAGCTGGATTTGCAGGAGGAAACGACGTTTGACCGGGTGGTGCTGATGGAACATATCGAGACAGGCCAACGGATTGAGCGTTTTACACTGGAGTCACAGAGGGCAGATGGGGGTTGGGAGGCGTTCTACACGGGGACTGTGGTGGGGTATAAACGAATTTGCTGTTTCCCCCAGGTCACATTAAGAAGGATGCGATTAACCATTCATGAATCCAGATGGTATCCTACGTTGTCCGGGTTAGGCATATATCTGAGCGAGCAGGGAGGGATGCCAAATGCCGCTGCTAACGTATAAAGGTTCACAATTCATGTATGATGGCGAGCCCATTCGGATTTTGTCGGGTGCCATTCATTATTTTAGAGTGGTCCCCGAATATTGGGAGGATCGGCTACTCAAGTTGAAAGCCTGCGGCTTCAACACAGTAGAAACGTATGTGCCGTGGAATGTTCATGAGCCGCAGCCGGGGCAGTATTGTTTTGAAGGCATGGCTGATCTGGAACGTTTTATTCGTATTGCGGGAGATGTGGGTCTGCATGTGATTGTACGCCCAAGTCCTTATATATGTGCGGAGTGGGAGTTTGGCGGATTACCTTCCTGGCTGCTTGCAGCTGATGATGTCCGTCTTCGGTGTAATGATGTAACATTTCTGGCGAATGTGGATCGTTATTATGATGTGCTTTTGCCCAAATTGAAACCCCTTCTTAGCACGCATGGTGGGCCGATCATCGCGATGCAAATTGAAAATGAGTACGGCAGTTTCGGCAATGACGCGAGTTATCTGCAATATTTACGGGATGGCATGGTAGAGCGGGGGATGGATGTGTTGTTATTTACCTCTGACGGACCGACAGACCCTATGTTGCAAGCAGGTTCGGTGTCAGGGCATCTGGCTACAGTTAACTTTGGATCAGGGACGCAAGGAGCGTTCGCCAAGCTGCGTGAATATCAGGCAGAAGAACCTTTGATGTGCATGGAGTATTGGAACGGCTGGTTCGATCATTGGGGTGAGTCGCATCATACCCGGGAAGCCGCAGATGTAGCAGATGTATTTGAAGAGATGCTTCGGGCAGGTGCTTCGGTTAATTTTTACATGTTCCACGGGGGAACGAACTTTGGATTTTATAACGGAGCGAACTGTCAGCAGAAAGATCAATATGAACCCACCATTACAAGTTACGATTACGATTCACTGCTCAGTGAATCCGGGGAGCCAACAGCAAAATTCCATGCCGTACGTGATCTTATTGCTCGGTATAGCGATGAAGATCTGGGTGAGCTCGTGTTGCCAGAATCGAAGGGGACATTCGCCTATGGGCGCGTGGAGTTGAACCAGCAGGCGTTATTACTGCCACAGTTGGACCGGATATCAGCCCCGGTGCAACGCACGAGTCCGGAACCGATGGAGAAACTGGGTCAGGATTATGGATTTATTTGTTATCAAACCCGAATATCCGGGCCTAGGGAGCGACAGGAATTGGCGGTTCAGGAGGTGCGTGACCGTGCACTTGTGTTTGTTGATGGGCAATTTCAGGGCGTGCTGGAACGGGGGAATACAGCAGTATCGATTTCGTTTGAAGTGCCGCCAGAGGGCGCAGATCTATTGATCCTTGTTGAAAATATGGGGCGAATCAACTATGGCCCGTATTTGAGAGATCCAAAGGGGATTACGGAGGGAGTGCGACATGGCTTTCAATTTTTATTCGATTGGACGATTCATTGTCTGCCTTTAACCGACCTGTCGTGTCTAAAATTTAGCGAGAAATTTTCGGCAGGGGATGAAGAAGGAGAGAGAGTGGGGGGAGGGCCAGCCTTTTACCAGGGAAGTTTTCAAGTAACGGGTGTAAGAGATACTTTTCTGCGTCTGGATAACTGGACCAAAGGTGTTGCCTTTGTAAACGGATTCAATCTGGGTCGCTACTGGAATAAAGGACCGCAAAAAACATTATACGTACCTGCGCCACTCCTTCGCGAAGGTGAGAATGAAATTACTGTATTTGAACTCCACGAGACGGCTGATCTGGCCGTTACGTTCGTGGATACACCGGATTTGGACTAGGAAAAGGAAAATAGGTGAGCCATACGATTATTGGCAATTGTCGTGTCTGCCGGAAAAAGGTATACGTTGGGTATGGACAGCAACTACAGGAGAGGATGAGGAAAAATGAAAGTTGGACTCAGCACCTACAGTCTGCAACAAGCACTGGATCGTAAAGAATTAACCGTACCGGATGCCATTCGCTGGATCGCTGATCAGGGCGGGGAACATGTGGAGATTGTACCGATGGGATTCAGTCTGATCGAACATCCGGAGTTGATTGATGAGATTAAAGCTGTGGCAAACGAGGTCGGGATCGATATTTCCAATTATGCTATCGGCGCTAACTTTGCTGTACAGGAGGACGCCGAAGCATTAGAGCAAGAGATCCAGAATGTGATGCGACATGTGGATGTGGCTGCTGCTTTGGGTGTAAAACTGATGCGGCATGACGTGGCTTTCCGTCCCTCACCGGAAGGAACCGTAGCACAGTTCGAGATCGACCTGCCTGTACTGGTGAAGGCTTGTCAGCGGATAGCCGATTATGCAGCGGATTTTGGGATTACAACAAGTGTGGAGAACCATGGGTACTATGTGCAGTCGAGTGAGCGAATTCAACGTTTGCTCCACGAAACGGCGCGGAATAACTTCAAAACCACCCTGGATGTCGGGAATTTCCTCTGTGTGGATGAAGATCCGGTGAGTGCTGTGAAAAATAATATTCCGTACGCGTCGATTGTGCATGCCAAAGACTTCTATTGGAGACCTTCCTACCGGAACCCCGGTGAAGGCTGGTTCCAAACCTCGCATGGCAATTACCTGCGCGGTGCCATTGTGGGCCATGGCGATATCAACATGCCTGAAGTTATCCGTGTGTTAAAACAATCCGGGTATGACGGATATATCTCGGTCGAATTTGAAGGCATGGAGGATTGCAAAACTGCCTCACGCATTGCCATGGATAACGTCCGCCGCCTATGGGAAGAGGCATAGGGCTGAGTGCTTGTTTTAAATGAATAAAATTGAATCAAATTCTAAAGAAGGCGTGGGTAACAGAGGGGAAGCTTGGAACTGTAGGAGCGTTAGCGACCGCCTTTGTCTGCGGATATTTCAACTGCTAGAGCGGTCAAAAAAAGAAATTTGCAGACAACAGCGGCCGAAAGTCCAAGCATTCACCGTCGTTACGTTAAGCCGAATATTATAATTTCTTGAGTCAATTCATATGAAAACGATGGAGGAATCAACACTATGTCCAAATTGAAAGTCGCCGTCATCGGTGCCGGATCCATATCCGATTGCCACTTGCAAGCCTATGCCAGTAATCCTGACGTTGAGATATACGCTATCTGCGACCTGAATGCAGAACGTGCCGCAGAAGTGGCGAAGCAATATAATGCACCTCATGTGTTTACCGATTACAAAGAATTGCTCGCACTGCCCGAGATCCATTCCGTCAGCATCTGTACATGGAACGACTCCCATGCCGAGATTAGCATTGCTGCGCTGGACGCGGGAAAAAACGTGTTATGTGAAAAACCACTCTGCCAGACGGTGGAGGATGCCCTCGAGGTAGAGAAGGCCGTTCATCGCAGTGGGAAGCTGCTGCAGGTTGGTTTTGTTCGCCGCTATAGTGACAATGCACAGATTCTGAAGAGGTTCATCGACGAGGGTGAACTGGGCGAGATCTATTATGCCAAAGCCTCCAGTCTGCGTCGTTTGGGCAACCCGGGTGGCTGGTTCTCGGATATCAACCGCTCCGGCGGCGGACCACTAATCGATATCGGGGTGCATGTAATCGACATTTGCTGGTATCTGATGGGCAGACCGAAGGTGAAATCCGTCTCCGCTAACGTGTCCAATCGATTGGGGAACCGCTCGAACATTAACAATCTGTCGTTCTACAAAGCGGCGGACTATGACGCGCAGCAGAATACTGTTGAGGATATGGCAAATGCCCTGATTCGTTTCGAGAATGGTACGAGCCTGCTCGTGGAGGTCAGCTTCACGCTCCATGCCAAAGCAGATGAGACTTCGGTCAAGCTATATGGTGACAAAGGCGGTGCCGAGCTGGAGCCGGAAATTTCGATTATTGGCGAGAAATTCAACACCATTTTAAACATGACCCCACAGGTGGATTTCAAATCATTCGACTTTATGGGCTCGTTCCGCAATGAAATCAACCATTTTATCGATAGTACACAGGGCCGCAAAGAAACACTTAGCCCAGTTGAGGATGGTGTCGAAGTAATGAAAATGCTCTGTGCCATCTACGAATCAGCCCGTCTGGGACGCGAAATTTCGTTGTAAATAGTGGTATTGTATCGCGTGGATGTGGGTGCTCCATGTAGCTACTTCACGTTGATACTTAATTACTCCCATGGCATTAAAGGTTATGAGCATTTCGCTCCCTTCTCAATGAAAAGCTCCACTCCGGGCGAGATTCGGAGTCGTCCTATCCGCTTGCATTTGGAGCAGAGAGCAGGGTAGGGAGCGAGTGCTAACGAATCTGATCCGTCTTATTTAAGGATATGGAGCGCGAGCAGAAACCTAAAGAACCTGAGACACCCTATATAAGAATAAACAGCAGTTTGCAGCATTATTATCAGCTAATTCCGGGAAATAACGTGTCTAAAGTTCCTTACGATTTAAAAAGAGGATCAAAAGGCTGAATAAGGCGCCCTGAGTTCCTTAGAAAATTTCCTGCCGATTCGCGAAGGTCAGCCAGTTTATA
Source organism: Paenibacillus sp. FSL R5-0749 (assembly GCF_038595085.1). Classification (NCBI taxonomy): domain Bacteria; kingdom Bacillati; phylum Bacillota; class Bacilli; order Caryophanales; family Paenibacillaceae; genus Paenibacillus; species Paenibacillus sp. FSL R5-0749. The sequence goes on from NZ_CP152005.1 coordinate 256,683, forward strand.
TTCCTCTGGAGTCAAGCGAAGAATGTGGGATTCATAGGAATTGAAGATGGCACCGCAATCGAAATAACAGAGTTACTACGCCCCATAATAGTTAAACGTAGCGTTTACGCCAAAACGGAGAGTGCAGAACCAATCTGAAGAAGCGGAGCGCTCGCCTTTATCCCCGGATTTTCCCTCTAGGAAAATAATCAAAAAATCTGGGGATAACAGCGATCGAAAGATGGTACTGCACTCGGAGTGACCAGGCGTAACATGCAAGGTTTATCTTTTATTCTAATCCGAGGAGATGAATCAGGATGAGCGAAACCAAAGAAACCGTACTGGAGCAGGAAGAGCAGATTGTTGAAGCCGGGGTGCACAATTTTAGCAAAGAGGAAGAGTGGATCAGACCGGAGGATCCGCTGCTGAATGAACGGCTGGAGTGGTTCAAGGATCAGAAGCTGGGGCTGATGATGCATTGGGGACCGTATTCCCAGCTTGGTCTCGTCGAGTCCTGGGCGCTGAGTGATGAGGATGGCGATTGGTCGCGTGATGACATCGACTGGACGGATGACATGGAAGACTTCAAACGGGAATACTTCGATCTCAACAAAACCTTCAATCCGATTCGTTTCCAGCCTGAGGAATGGGCGCAGATGGCGGCAGATAATGGGTTCAAATACTTCCTGTTCACCACCAAGCACCATGACGGATTTTGCATGTGGGATACCAAAACGACGGATTACCGGATTACGGGCAAAGACACCCCTTTTCATACCCATAAGTACGCGGACATCTGTCGAGCATTATTTGACGCTTTTCGGGCTAAAGGGCTGGGCATCTCAGCGTATTTCTCCAAAGCGGACTGGCATACCCCGTATTACTGGGCACCCGGTATGGAACGTGGGCGCCATATGTGGCGCGGTCCCTCGTATGATCCCCATAAGTATCCATGGCTGTGGGAACAATTCGTAGAGTTCACACATGAGCAGATCATGGAGCTACTGACGAATTACGGACGGATCGAGTGTCTGTGGCTGGATGCCGGCTGGGTGCGCGAAGGTCGCCATGGGCAGGATATCAGGCTTGGAGAAGTTGTGGAACGTGCACGTCAGACCACACAACCGTGGCTCCTGTCCGCAGATCGCACCGTGGGTGGGCCGTATGAGAATATCGTTACCCCCGAGCAGACCATACCGGAACATCCGATGAACATTCCATGGGAGAGCTGTATTACCGTGGGCAACTCCTTTGCCTTCGGATTCGATGATCAGTATAAAACGGGAAGACAGCTGGCACATATTCTACTCGAAGTCGTGTCCAAGGGTGGTAACCTGGCGCTGAATGTAGGACCACAACCCGATGGGCGTCTGCCCAAAGGGGCAATTCGAGGCATCAAGGGCCTCGGTGAATGGCTGGGTACTCATGGAGAAGGGGTCTATGGAACCCGGATCTGCGGGCCATATTTTACGAAAGATTGGGCCTTCACGCAGAAGGAAGAGATCAACACCGTATATGCCTTCCGTTTATACCGAAACGAACATGAGAGCGTACAACCACAGCTAGTCATTCCTTATCTGGAAAAGGTAGAGCGGGTCGAACTCATCGGTAGCAATGACGTACTTACGTATCAGCATACGGAAGACGGACTTCTCGTGGAACTTCCACAATCGGTTACAACCAGTGCATTACCCATCACACATACGTTCAGATTGATCACAAGCGCATAGAGATTGTTCCAGTGTGTTCCCCTTCTCGGTGCTGAATCGGTAACTTTTTGAACATGCATGTACAGAACGCCATGTCAATTCCGGGGGAGATCTAACCACCTCCGGGATTTTTTTATTCATACATAAGGAACATAAATTCCACCCAAAACAGCTCGTAATCGCTTGCTATACAAGGGTTTATGGAATAAAGAGAAGTCGGAGAAAATTGCAAATTGATAAAAGTTTACCGTGCGATGTACTATCAAATCAAGAAAGCGCTACCTGATATGAATGTTTACATCAATTATGTTTTACAAGGAAATAAGATCAGGAAAAAGGATGTTTAAGGGATGTAAATGTAATGTATTATTACACTTGAGGTGTAGAAGGAGTGACGCAAATGAGTCGAGTTACGGAAAGCATACCCGCTAAGTTGGAACTCCAGCAGAGGAAACATGTGGAGCCCAAGCGGCAGCATCCATTCATCAAAAGCCTCAAGAAGCACTGGGAGCTCTACCTGCTCGTGCTGCCTCCCGTGTTGTATCTGTTGATCTTCAAGTACATCCCTATGGTGGGTGTCCAGATCGCCTTCAAGGACTTCAGTGTAGTCAAAGGAATCTGGGGAAGCCCCTGGGTTGGTTTCAAACACTTCGAAGCCTTCTTCCAGTCTCCAAACTTCTGGCTGTTGATCAAGAACACGATAGGCATCAGTTTCTATTCCTTAATTGCGGGTTTCCCCATTCCAATCCTGCTGGCGCTGGCGCTGAATGAGATTCGTACGGGTTACTTCAAGAAGACCGTGCAGATGGTCACTTACGCTCCGCATTTTATCTCCACCGTTGTCATGGTATCCATTATCATTCTGATGCTCTCCCCACATGTGGGCGTGGTAGACAAGCTGTTCACACTGCTCGGCTTCCCAATGACCAACTTCATGGGCATTCCGGAATACTTCAAATCGATCTACGTTTGGTCAGGTGTGTGGCAGGGAATGGGATATTCATCCATCATATATATCGCAGCTCTTGCTGGTGTTGACCCATCTCTGTATGAAGCAGCGAAGATGGACGGCGCATCAAGACTTCGGAAAATCTGGCACATTGACCTTCCAACACTCGTTCCAGTCACCGTCATCATGCTGATTCTGAGTCTGGGCAGCATTATGGGCGTGGGCTTCGAGAAAATATACCTAATGCAGAATCCGCTCAACACAAGCGCTTCAGAGGTCATCTCCACGTATGTGTACAAGGTGGGTCTGATTGGTGCGAATTTCAGTTTCTCCTCGGCAGTAGGGTTATTCAACTCCATTATCAACCTGATTCTGCTGGTTATCGTCAACGGCATATCGCGCAAAGTATCCCAGAACAGCTTGTGGTAAAGGAGGAGCTTATTCATGTTCAACCTGATTAATCGGAACCGGATCAAGGACCCGCTTGGTGACCGCATTTTTATGACACTTAACTATATCTTTCTGTTTGCCATACTGCTAACGGTGTTTTATCCGCTCTTGTATATCATCAGTTCTTCGTTCAGCTCTTCACGGGCCGTCACATCCGGTCAGGTGTGGCTGTTCCCGGTCGATTTTAACATCAAGGCATATATCTCCATATTCAAAAGCCAACAGCTGATGCTCGGTTTCTACAACACGATCATCTACACCGTGGTGGGCACGTTCATTAACGTGGCACTGACCGTCATGCTGGCGTATCCCTTGTCACGCAAGTCATTCTATGGACGAGGTGCCATTATCATTTTCATGATGATCACGATGTTCTTTGATGGCGGTCTGATTCCCACCTATCTCCTGATGAAGGACTTGCACCTGCTGGATACACGTTGGGCGATGTGGTTGCCCGGGGCGCTCGCGGTGTTCCAAGTCATTGTAGCAAGGACGTTCTTCCAATCTTCCATTCCGGAAGAGCTTGGAGAGGCCGCAGAGATGGATGGTTGCCGGGATATCCGGTATCTGATCAGCGTGGTTCTTCCTTTATCAAAGCCTATTCTGGCGGTCATGACACTCATGTATGCCGTAGGTCACTGGAATGCGTACTTTGATGCACTGATCTACCTGCGTTCTGAGAAATTGTTCCCTCTCCAGTACGTGCTGCGCAATCTGCTTATCCTGAACGCGGCTGATCCGGCGATGCTTGCCAATACCAGCCAACAGTTGCGGGATCAAGGGTTTGAGCAGGTGTTGAAATATGCACTGATCGTTGTCGCGAGTATCCCCATTCTGATCATGTATCCATTTGTACAGAAGCATTTTGTTAAAGGAGTCATGGTTGGTTCCCTCAAAGGTTAATCCTTGTGAGTTAAGCCCGGTTGCCTCTTGAAAGGAGGTGGAAGGAACACGCCGGCTTCCGGGAGTGATTGGATACGTGTGCACTACAACCAATGGTTTGCCGTTATGAACAAAAAGGAGGAGTCAGATTGAGAAAATCTTGGATTTCGATGTTGTTTCTGGTCTTTGCTTCGATGGCTTTGTTGTCCGCATGTAGTTCATCCGAGGAATCGGGTGGAAGTAGCGACGGTAGCGGGGAGAGCGGCGGTCCTGTAACCATGACCTTCTTTGCTCCGCAAGGCAAAGCGTCCATGGAAGAGAATGAATTTACCCAATTTATCGAAGACAAGTTCGACGTTACCCTAAAATGGGATCTGGCCCCTACAGACGCCTTGCAGGATCGCAGACAATTGCTGCTGGCCAGTGGTGATTATCCGGAAGTGTTTCTTCACGGCAAGTTCACCACTTCAGACCTTCAAACCTATGGAAAACAGGGCGTGTTCCTTCCGCTACAAGATCTGATTAAGGAGTATGGTCCGAACCTGACCAAGATTATGGAAGAGAAGCCATATTTCAAAGAAGCCATTACAGCACCGGATGGCAACATCTATGCACTGCCGATCTTCAATGAATGTTACCACTGTACGTATGCACAGAAATACTGGATCAACACAGAGTGGCTCGATAATCTGGGTCTGAAAATGCCAACAACAACCGATGAACTGTATACCGTTCTGAAGGCGTTTAAGACACAGGATCCCAACGGTAACGGGAAAGCGGACGAGATTCCACTTACGGGTGCACCGAACAAGTATGTATGGAATGGCAACATTGATGCCTATCTGATGAATAGTTTCATATACAATGACAACGACAAATACCTGATCGTGAACGATGGCAAGGTGAGTTTTGCCGCCAATCAGGAAGGATGGAAGAAAGGGCTGGAGTACATGAACAAGCTGTATGCAGATGGCCTGATTGATCCAGCTTCCTTCACGCAGAACGATCAGGCGATTGGACAACTGGGCAACAAAGAAGGCGATGAGGTGGTCGGCTCCATTACAACGGCGCTGGTCAGCTATCTCGTAAATACCTATGACAAAGACATCACTCGTCACCAGCACTGGGATATTGTCCCTCCATTGAAAGGGCCGGATGGCGTGCAGACAACAGGCGCCACGCAGAGCGTCGGTGAGTTTGAGTTTGCCATTACCAACAAAGCGACAGAAGCACAGCAGATTGCAGCCATCAAAATTGTGGACTACATGTTCAGTGAAGAAGGTGCACTATACGCGGAGTATGGACCAACCGAAGGCAAGGGCTGGAAAAAGGCAGATGCCGATGAGAAAAACATCAATGGCGAGCCTGCCAAATATAGTTACTACAACCTGCCTGAGCGTGATCCAAACGTTGTTGTGAATGAGAGCTGGTCACAGATCGGAGCGCATGACTTGTCCAACACATTCCGTAATCTGTTTGCCGAAGGGCAGAACCCTTTGGAAGCAGAGGGTTATGGTACACGTCTGGCTCAAGCTACCAATGTGTATGAACCCTATGCACCAAAAGAAGTATATCCTGCGAACGTGTTTATCCGTCCAGAGGATACGGAATCAGCTGCACAATTGACTACGGCCATCAAGGATTATGTGCAGACGAATATGGCACAGTTCATTATCGGTAGCAAGAGCATTGATAAGGAATGGGATGCATATGTCAAAGGTTTTGATGGTCTTGGGCTGAGTAATTACCTTGAGATCTACCAGCGCGCCATCGAGAAGAATCAATAATTGTTGAAGGATTCCATATAGAGGCTGTCCCGTCTGTCACCCGTGACCGGGACAGTCTTCTCCTATGACAACCCCACGTCATCCGATATAATGTACTGAATATTTATGGGAAATTAGCGATCAGCACAAATGATTGTCGTCATTCAGCATGAACAGTAATGGTGGGGGGATCTCGGAGATGAACAACAATTGGTTTAGACGTTTGCTGTTATCGTATCTGCCAGTTTTCTTTATTGTGACGACCATTCTATTCTTTATTTTTTTCCAGGTCTTCAATGAACAGAACCGTAGAGAAGCGCTTAAGGCCAATGAATTCCTGGCCTCACAGGTCACACAATATCTGGACAACTCTCTGCGCTCCATTGATTTTAAGGTACTACGTGAGATTTTGACCAACCCTAACTTGAAGAATTATTTCTCGGTATCTGGCAGCGATGATGTGTATGCCGGCATTCAGGCGGTCCAGGTGGTTGATGAATTGAAAATAGAGTATCCGCTGATTGATTCGATATATCTCGTTCGATATGGAGATGGCACGGTCTTCAGTAACGGGAAGGCTGTTCCGATTGAAGAATTCCCGGATGCAGACTTTATTGCAGATAGCCGGACGAGGGATGAACAAAAGTGGGCAGGGGCACGAGCATTCCGGGCTTTCCCTTCACAAGCAACGGAGCAGGTAATTACGATTGTGCGAAGTGTAGGGAATGGCAAAGGACTTGTAGTCACCAACGTAGATCTGAGTACCCTGAGGAAGTCCATCATGCAGATGTATGATCCGGAATTTACGTTTGTGAACATCTTCAACCGTTCGGGCGGCAATCTTTGGGATAGCAGCAGACCAGAAGGGATTACAGCTTCCACTAAAACCACGTCGGGAGAAGTCTTCTCTGAATTTACGTCGAGTTATAGCGGCTGGAAGGTGCAGACGGGACTTAATAACGGCAAAATCGTCAAATGGGCTCTGCAATTTTATAATATCTGGTTTGCCTTTGCTGTAGTGGTTGTGTTGATTGGCGTGGTGTGGGTGATCTATGTGACCCGCAGAAACTACAAGCCGATTCAGCAGATTGTCACGTTAATTCAGACCGTCTCTTCGCAGAAGCAATCCGGACTGAACTATGGCAAAGAGAATGAGTTCCGCTTCATCCATGCCACGCTGGAACGCATGATTGATCAGACGAGACAATATCAGGAGGAGCATGAAGAGAATCTGATTTTGCAGAAAAGGATGTTCTTTCAGGAGTTGCTGGAAGGTACACGAGACTTTACGAGCACGGAGCTGACAGCAGAGATGAAGAAGTTCAAACTGCCTGAGCTGGAGCATCGTTGGGCCGTCATGGTAATTGAAATGGATCGGTATGATGCATTTGCGACGGAGTATCATCATCAGGACCAATCCCTCCTGAAATTTGTGTTGTCCAGTATTCTGCAAGAGAGTGCACGCCATGAAGGAACGGAAGTATGGGCTGAATGGATCTCCGATCAGCGTCTGTACGCCATCCTCTGGATGCCGGATATGGAACAGGCCGAGGAGATGGAGCATCGATTGCTGGCTGGTTATCTGGATAGAATCGATCAGTATCTCAACTTCACCGTAACCATTGGTGTGGGTCGAGTTGCTGTCGATATTCGGGGATTGAGAGCTTCATTGAAAGAAGCGGTGCACGCGCTGGAGTACAAGGCTGTACTGGGAATAAATCGCATCATTCCGTGTAGCGATGTGCCGAATTCGACCAATGATGTGTATGAGTTCCTGAAAACCATCTCACTGCTGGTACAGGCAATGCGTTTATCGGACGATGTCTGGGAAAAGCATTTTGAAAGACTGTTTGAACAAATCAGTGAGTCCGTCTTGTCCCGCCAGGAGATTATGAATACGATCCAATTGTTATTTCAACATTACAATCGGGAGTTCGCCGAACTTCCACGGGAGTACCAGGATTCGTGGGCCGCTATATTCACCCCGCTTCTCCCAAGGCTTGAGGGCTGGGAGACGTTAGACGATTTGCGTGAGCTGTGCTGGGAAGGGTTCCGGGAACTGGCCCTACAGATGAAGACGCTGCAATGTTCGCGTAAACACAGATCTCATATTCTAGAGATTCGCAAATACATCGAAGAGCATTACAATAATCCCGATCTGTCGCTGAACTACCTTAGTGATCGATTCGATATTAATCCGAAGTATCTGAGCAAGCTTTTCAAGGATGAGATTGGGGAGAAGTTCGTGGATCTGCTCATTAGTCATCGCATCGAAAAAGCCAAATTGCTCATGCAGGAGACCGATAAGGCTATTCAGGAAATCAGTGAAGAAGTGGGATATACCAACTATAATTCCTTCAATCGGGCTTTCAAAAACGTGGTGGGTGTAGCGCCAAGTGACTACCGTAAGGCCATGTGATGTAAGTGCACGAGCCTAACTAATTCCGAACGCATAAGGAGAATGTGCATATGGACTACAAAGATGCTTCGCTTCCCATTCAGGAGCGGGTTCAGGATCTGATCGGACGGATGACAACGGCAGAGAAGATTGGACAACTCATACAGCCGATGGGCTGGAAGACGTATGTGAAGGCAGCAGAGGGCACAGTACAGGTCACGGAAGAGTTCGAAGCGGACATGGAACAGGGCGGAGTCGGTTCTCTGTATGGTGTGCTTCGGGCCGATCCATGGACTGAAGTAACGCTGGAGACAGGTCTGACACCACGACAAGGAGCCGTTGCCACGAATGTCATCCAGCAGTATGCCTTGGAGCATTCCCGACTGGGCATTCCCATTCTGTTCGGGGAAGAGTGCTCCCACGGTCATATGGCGATTGGGGCGACTGTATTTCCGGTACCTTTAACCGTGGGCAGCACGTGGAATATGGAATTATACCGCAAGATGTGTGAAGCCATCGCTGTGGAGACCCGGAGCCAGGGGGGAGCGGCAACGTATTCCCCGGTGCTTGATGTCGTGCGTGACCCGAGATGGGGGCGGACGGAGGAATGTTTTGCCGAAGATCCATACCTGATTGGTGAATTCGCAGTAGAAGCCATGAAGGGACTACAGGGTGACCGCCTCGATTCCAACCAGACGATTGTAGCTACACTCAAGCATTTTGCGGCTTATGGCAGTTCAGAGGGTGGGCGCAATGCCGCACCAGTGCATATGGGATTACGTGAATTGCATGAAATAGATCTATTGCCGTTCAAAAAGGCAGTGGAAGCCGGGGCTTGCTCCGTGATGACCGCTTATAACGAGATTGATGGCGTACCGTGTACGTCCAGTACGTATCTGCTGAATGACCTGCTGCGCGAGGAGTGGGGTTTTGATGGATTCGTCATTACTGATTTTGGCGCCATTCAGATGCTGGTCCATGGACATAACACAGCCGAGAACGGGGAGCAGGCCGTAGCGCAGTCCCTTCAGGCAGGTGTGGACATGGAGATGTCCGGTTACATGTACCGCAAACATCTCGGTCAGGCGCTGGAGCAGGGACTGATCGAAGAGAAAGATCTGGACTTGGCTGTGTGGCGGGTGCTGGAGATGAAATTCAGACTCGGGTTATTCGAACAGCCTTTTGTAGATCCTGACTTTGCAGAACGGGTCATCGGATGTGAAGATCATGTGCGGCTGGCGAGGGAAGTTGCGCAAGAGGGGATTATTTTACTGAAAAATGAAGGGGCGACATTGCCACTCTCCAAAACTGGCACGAAGCTGGCTGTCATTGGTCCGAATGCGAACCATATCTATAACCAGCTTGGGGACTACACCTCGCCACAGCCGAGAGAACAGATCGTCACCGTACTGGATGGCATTACGCGCAAGCTTGGCGCGGAATCGGGTCAGGTGCTGTACGCACCGGGTTGCCGGATTAAAGGCGATTCCAGAGAGGGCTTTGCACAAGCGCTCGCCTGTGCGGAACAGGCCGATGTCATCGTGATGGTGATGGGTGGTTCCAGCGCCCGCGATTTTGGTGAAGGCACGATCGACTTGCGGACAGGAGCGTCTGTGGTAACGGATGACCCATGGAATGATATGGAGTGCGGCGAGGGCATTGACCGGGCTTCCCTGAATCTCATGGGTGTTCAATTGGAGCTGGTGCAGGAGGTACATAAGCTGGGTAAACCGGTTATCGTAGTGTATATCAACGGTCGTCCCATTGCTGAACCTTGGATTGATGAGCATGTTCATGCCATTGTGGAGGCTTGGTACCCAGGACAGGAAGGTGGTAACGCGATCGCAGATATTCTGTTTGGCGATGTGAATCCATCTGGCCGTCTTACGGTTTCCATTCCCAAGCATGTTGGGCAACTTCCGGTCTATTATCATGCCAAACGCACGCGTGGCAAGCGGTATCTGGAGATGGATCTTGCGCCACAGTATCCGTTCGGATATGGACTGAGCTACACCGAATTCACATATGAGCATGTACGGGTAGTGCCGGAAGTGATTGGTCCGGAAGATGAAGCACAAGTGATGGTTGAAGTCACAAATACCGGAGCGGCTGCGGGAAGTGAGGTTGTACAGTTGTATATCACGGATGTGTCGGCTTCAGTCACTCGGGCTGAAATGTCGTTGAAGGGTTTTCGTAAAATCCATCTGGAGCCAGGACAGACCCAGACCGTGACATTCCCTGTGCAAAAAGAACACCTCGCACTGATCGACTCCCGTCTCCAGTCTGTTGTGGAACCAGGTGAATTCAGACTCATGGTTGGCCGCAATTCTGCTGACTGGACCGCTTGCAGTCTGCACATTCAGAAGGTGGGGGTGGAGGTATGATTCGAATTCAACGATTCATTGAGGATATGAACCGGTCGCAGTGGCTGGATACGATTGAGCTTCCAACGTGGGAGATGCAGAAGGCCAGATACATTCGGCCAGGGGAATACGAGTATGAGCAGGCGGACAAGGCAATGCAGAGCTTGAATCCGCTGAACAGCGTACACGGAACGACGTATTTTCTGAGTAAATGTATGGAGATTCCAGACAGTTGGCAGGATCAAGCCATTGGGTTGATTTTTGAGACTGGAGGAGAAGGGTTACTGAAGGTGAATGGCTTGCCTTATCACGGACTGGATCGGAATCACGGATTCGTACCTCTTCCGAGAAGTCGAGTAGGCAATGCGCCGCAGTTGGAGATTGAACTCTACGACCCGATCCCGGAGCCACATGATCCACTCAATCGACAAGCTGTGATTCAGCCGCCTATTCAGGGCATTCGCACAGCCCTGGTTCATATCAATCAGCCCTTGCAGAGCCTGATGTACAGCGTGACGGTACTCGCCGAGTCACTCCGGGCATATAACGAGAAGGAGCCCAAGCGGATGGCACTTGTTCAGGCCATTCACCAGGTGATGGATGAGATGTACAATAATCCGGACCGCTGGACGGATGCGGCATGGATACAGAATTTTGAACATGGACTGGTACAGTCAGTGCAGCAGGAAGACCCGGAGGAGTATCGAAGTGGCTTCATGCATCTGGTTGGACAATCCCACATTGATATTGCTTGGCTGTGGCCTGTGCGAGAGACGGTTCGCAAGTCCAGTCGCACGTTCTCGACCATGTGTACCTTGATGGACACGTATCCGGATTTTGTGTATTCCCAGAGCCAGCCGCAGCTGTATGCCTTCGTCAAGGAGCATTACCCGGAGCTGTACGAGCGAGTTAAAGCACGCATTGCTGAAGGTCGCTGGGAGTTGGTTGGAGGCATGTGGGTGGAGCCGGATCTGAACATTCCGAGTGGCGAGTCGCTCGTCCGGCAGATTCTGTATGGACAGAACTTCTACCAGGCGGAGTTTGGCAAACGCTCCAACATCGAGTGGCTGCCCGATACCTTTGGCTACTGTGCTTCCTTGCCGCAGATGTTAAAGCTTGCGAATATTCCTTATTTTATGACGACCAAGCTGAATTGGAATGACACCAACGCGTTTCCTTATGACCTCTTCGACTGGGTAGGCATTGATGGAACTTCAGTGCTGGCCTATCTGAATCATGGTGTGAATGAGCATACGCGGCCCAAAGATGTGGATGAACATTGGCAATCGTACAAGCAGAAGGATGTGCATCCTGAGCAGATGTTGCTCTACGGACATGGCGATGGTGGCGGCGGTGTGACGAATGAGATGGTGGAGTTTGCGGAGCGATCCCATTTGATGGTCGGGCAGCCAATCAGCAAATTCAGCACGGCAGGTGCTTTTTTTGAAGACATATCGTCCAATAATCCAACGTTGCCGAAGTGGCACGGGGACTTGTACCTGGAGTTACACCGGGGAACCTATACGACCCATGCGAGGAACAAACGTAGCAATCGAAAGGCAGAGGTATTGTACCGGGAAGCGGAGATCTGGGGGCAATTTGCCGGAGCTTGCGCTGCACACACGAAGAATGATCTGGATGAAGGCTGGAAGCTGATCATGCTCAACCAATTCCATGACATTATTCCGGGAACATCGATTCCTGAAGTATATGTAACGTCTACCGAGGAGTACACGAAAGTATTTACATTAGGTACATCCGCCTTGCGGGAAACGCTGGATATCCTTGCGGAGAACATTGCAACCGATGAAGTTGAGGGTCTTCCCTACATTATATTCAACAGCCTCGGTTGGGAACGTGGAGAAAATATCACCATTACAGGCGATGAACACCTCGCCGGGATGGCCGCATTCGATCGTCAAGGAAACCGTCTGGCCAGTGATCTGGAGCAAAAAGAAGACAAGTATACGCTGCTTGTGCATGTTCCATCGATTCCTGCTTTTGGATATACAACCATATGGCTGCGCGAGGCACCGGATGTTATCCTTCCAGGAATGGAAGAAGAACCCTTCCCTTCAACATGGGAAACTGAATTTTACACACTTGAGTTCAATGACTTGGGAGAGATCACCAAGTGGTATGACAAAACGGTAGGACGCGACTGGCTGAAGCCCGGTGATCGGGCGAATGAGTGGCAGTTTTTCCACGATAAGCCGACGTACTGGGATGCCTGGGATATCGATCCACGGTTTGAATCCCAGCGGGCAGGTGCGGTGCAGTTGGTCTCCAGAGAGGTTGTACAGCGCGGAGCTACGCGAGATGTGCTGCGTTATGTGTGGAAGCTGAATCAATCGGAGATCAGCCAGGATATTATTTTGCATCACCACCAGCGGCGTGTTGATTTCCATACGAAAGTGAACTGGAATGAGAGTCATAAGCTGCTCAAGGTGGCATTTCCGGTGGATCTGGTGGCAGCCAAAGCAGCCTATGAGATTCCGTTTGGAGCATTGGAGCGTCCAACCCATAACAACACCAGTTGGGAGCAGGCGCAGTTCGAGGTCTGCGGGCATCGCTGGGCGGATATCTCAGAAGGCAATAGTGGTGTCAGTTTGCTGAATGATTGCAAGTATGGATACGACATCAAGGATCGGACGATTCGCCTGTCCCTGCTTCGTGCACCCAAATGGCCGGATGAACATGCTGATCAGGGCAACCATGAATTCACATATTCGTTCCTGCCACATCAGGGGGATTGGCGACAAGCTGCTGTCGTTCGCCGCGCGATGGAGCTTAATCATCCGGTGGAAGTTGTTGCAGTGAGTCCGTCTTCGGGTCACTTGCCGTCTGAACACGCTTGGGTTCAGTTCCATAGTGAGCATGTCATTCTGGATGCAATCAAGCCCGCTGAAGATGGCTCGGGAACGGTGCTGCGTTTCTACGAATCTTCAGGAGGTCGGGAAACGGTACATGTCGAATGGGTTAAAAGGGAAATTAAGGCGTCTGTCATTAATCTGCTGGAGGATGAGATCCATCCGTTGGCTTGTCCGAACGGTACATTCGAACTGACATTTAAACCGTATGAAATTAAGTCAGTGAAACTTGTTCCAGTGAATCCAAATACGTAATCTTCAGGAGGTATGACATGAAATTAACGAATAAGATCGGTGTCATCGTGGATAGCTTTGGCGTAGGTGTACGGGAAGGGTTGAACAAGGCGAAGGATGTAGGTGCAGAAGGTGTGCAGATATACGCCGTCAAGGGAGAGATGGATCCTGAAAATTTGTCACCTGCGGCGCGCAAGGAGCTGAAGAGTTACATCGATTCGTTGGGCCTCGAAATTTCAGCACTGGTTGGTGACCTAGGCGGACATGGTTTTCAGGTCAAGGAAGATAATCCGTGGAAAGTGGAGAAATCGAAGCGGATCGTGGATCTGGCCCTCGATCTGGGTACCAACATCGTCACGACACATATCGGCATTGTTCCACATGACCCTTCATCGGAAGTCTACGCTACGCTGCATGCTTCTTGTGAGGAACTGGGCCAGTACGCCAAAAGTGTTGGCGCATATTTTGCCATTGAGACAGGTCCGGAAACGGCAGCTGACTTGAAAGGATTCCTGGATACACTGTCGACCAACGGGGTATCGGTGAATTTTGACCCGGCAAATATGGTGATGGTGACTGGAGATGATCCGGCGCAGGGCGTTCGTCTGCTTAAGGATTACATCGTACATACCCATGTGAAGGATGGTGTGCGGTTGAAGGAAGTCGACCCACGAGACGTATACGGAGCGGTCGGTTATGCGCCTATGGATCACGAAAAAATTGCCGAGATGGTCTCATCCGGGACGTTCTTCCGTGAAGTGCCACTGGGCGAAGGTGGTGTTGATTTTGACGGATACTTTGCAGCGCTTCAGGAGATTGGTTACACCGGTTATCTGACGATTGAGCGCGAGGTAGGCAATCAGCCGGAGGAGGATATTCGCAAGGCGGTTCGATTCATTCAACAATATCGATAGGGAGCTGAGCAGATGAAAGTGGGCCTGAGCACGTACAGTTTGTTGAACGATTTGAATTCCGGTGAGATGACGGTGCTGGATGTGATTGACTGGATTGCGGCAAACGGCGGAGAGCATATGGAGATGGTACCTTACGGTTACACCGTGGAGGACAATCACGATCTGGCGGATGCGATTCGGGAACGGGCAGCGTCTGCAGGTATTGAACTGTCCAACTATTCGATGCCAGCCAATTTCGTGCAGGAGACGGAAAAGGCGTTTGAAGAAGAGATGGCTCGGGTCAAAAGGCATGTGGATGTCGTACACCGGATGGGTGTACAACATATGCGTCATGACGTCACGGCGTTTACTCTGCCAAAGGAGAAAATGACCATCGCCTGGTTCGAGGAGCATCTGCCTCTGATGGTACGGGGAAGCCAGATCATTGCGGACTATGCAGCGCAGTTTGGTATCACCACAACCATTGAGAACCATGGCTTCAGTGTGCAGGCGAGTGACCGGGTGCAGCGTGTACTGCATGCGGTGGATCGTCCCAACTTCAAGACAACACTCGATATTGGTAACTTCATGTGTGTGGATGAGAACCCGATCATTGGTGTCATGAAAAATCTGCCGTACGCTTCTCTGGTTCATTTCAAAGATTTCTACTTCCGTCCTTATGATGAGCATCCGGGTGAGGGGGAATGGTTCACGACAGCTTACGGCAACTTCCTGCGTGGGGCCATCGTTGGGCAAGGGGATATTCCGATCCGCAAAATTGTAAAGCTGATCAAAGACTCCGGTTATGATGGCCACATTACAGTGGAATTCGAGGGCATGGAGGAATGCAAATCTGCATCCAAAATTGCCATGGACAACCTGCGTCGCTTCTGGGAAGAGGCGTAACGAACATCATGGAGAGCAATCAAGGGCCGCGTCCAGACGTGGCTCTTTTTCTCATACTACAGCAAGTGAAAAAGCCTATCAGAATATGGTTCTGCGCAAGGATTAAGTTACGAGCATCCCAAGTGTGGTATACTGGATATATTCAGCCTGATAATAACTGGCTATGGATAGGAGAGGTCACTGATCTATGCAGGTATTCGAGGACTGGAATCAGAAGGTAAAGAAGACGTTTAATGCTACGAACCCAGAGGTAGTATTGACGGTATCGGAAGCTGGAAGTTTGCTTGGATTGACCAAAGACCAGATGAAACTGTACGTGGACAAGAACAAACTTACGAAGGTCCCGATCATGAGAAGTGTTCACCGATACCTCTTATTGAAAAGTGAAATAGATAACATCGTTCAAGCACGATAACTTCATAGGATTGAACACAACCATTTGACCGACAGGCTTCGGGAGAGTGGTCCTTTTTTTATCGGAAAGGGGACAGAACGTGCTCAAGAAAGTGTCAGACTGGTTCTATCAAAGGGTAAACTGGTTTTGGGTTGTAGCTGCGGTTGTTGTATTTGCCTGCTTTATTGCATTTATACTGCCTTGGCAGGCGGCAAAGTCGGAGGAAGCCACAGGTGGCGGGCAGTCCCCGGATTCCTCTTTTTTGTACACTGCGGATGATCTATATCAGATGGCTGAGCAGTATGGTGAAGCAGGGCGGAGCGCCTATATCCATGCACGGTTCACATTTGACCTCATATGGCCGTTGGCCTATCTGTTGTTATTGGTTGTTCTCTTATCCGTACTCTATCGGGTGCTTCCGGTAAAGAGTCGCTGGCGCTGGGTGAATCTCATTCCAGTCTTGGGTTGGGCTATGGACATGTTTGAAAATGTAGGTGCATCCCTGATCATGTATCGTTATCCTGAACGTACGCCTGTGCTTGCTGAACTCACTCCGATATTTACCTTGTTGAAATGGTGTCTGATCTATGCCAGTTTTGCAGCACTGGTTCCGGGTGTTCTGATCCGTGTTCTCTACTATATACGCAAGCGAAAGAACTAGTGGAGAGAGGGATGGATTAAGAATATGTTGGTAACCCTAATCGTGTAAAAGTCGCCAGAGATGAGTGCAGAAATATACGCTTGTCAAAGGACAACCTGTTCATATATACTCATGTCGCAAGTGGCGTGAATTGTATAATTACATGAGCCCAAGGAGATGAAGAACGCATGTCGATCAGCTTGAATGTGTATGTGATAACAGACGGTAATGGACGTGAAGCGGTAGATTTTTATCAAAAGGCATTTGGAGCGGAAGTGCTCGCACTTCAAACATTTGGTGACGGTCCATCTGACCCGAATCATCCCATCCCGCCAGAAGCGAAAGACCGTATTATGCATGCTTCTTTGCAGATTGGCAGCTCGGTATTAATGTTGTCCGATACATTTCCAGGCATGCCGTACACTATAGGCAATCATGTTAGTATTACTGTGAACACGGATACCGTGGATGAAGCCAAAGCTATTTTCAGCCAACTGGAAGATGGCGGCGTAGTGGAAATGGCGATACAAGAGACGTTCTGGAGTCCAGCCTACGGCACGGTTGTCGACAAATTCGGCGTACATTTTCAAGTCAGTGCTAAACCGGGACAAGCTTAAGGGCGTACTCTTCGCTAATATAGCCAACAAACGGCAAAACCTCCGCGATCTGCTTTGAGCAGTTCTGGAGGTTTTTTGTTTTTCCCTATACGGCGTGGGATCAGCCTTCCTTCTGGATCTTGGAAGGGTTGTTGATTTTATAAGGAACCGGGTTACGAGTCAGCTTTTTCTTGATAATTTTGGCTTCAAACGTGATAACGTCTCCCACTTCGAGTTCTTGTTTCTTAACGGTGGCACTGTGGCTCGACCAGGCTTCCCCAACGTCAATGACGTCTGGCTCCGTGATGGTAACTGCTTCATAGATGATGACTTCATCGTCATTGTCAGAGAAGTGATTCGGCACAGTGGTGAATTCTTTGACAACGGCGCTCATCTTCACTTTGCCTTCTGGCAGATCAATCTTAACGGTCTTGGCCTTGCTCGCTGTTTTGGCTTTGGGTTTGGCTTCACCGGATGCCCCGGACTGAGGTCCAACATACGCTTCTACTAATCCATCCGGATCACCCTTCATCCCCGAGGAGAAATCATCGGTGTCCGTGTCGTCCGAATCATCCAGATTAGCCGGAATTTCATCCGGGTTAACCAGCGTATCTTCTGGAGTTGGCGTAACATCAGCAGAGACTGGTGCGATTGTATCCGAAGTTGACGATTCTGTGCTGCGATCTGACCCCGCATTACTTACGCTTCTGGCGCTGTAACTGGACGCTTGCATTTCCTTTAGATACGACGGGTGAATGCAATGTTTTTGTCCATTATCCAGTTGAATGACGGCTGCCATGTGATCGACATATCCAATGATGGTGCACGGCATATTTAATCCGTTTCCTTTATAATAGAACGTTTTGAGTTTGGTTGCTTTACCGGAAAGCAGGCCCCACTCCTGACATTTCTCAATCAGTTCATCTTCATTATCCAGCGTGATAAAATCCTGTGGTTCAATCATAAACGCGTATGTCATATGGAATTTCCGCCCTTCCAATCCATTCTTCATGTTCATCGTTTCCAAATTACAACCAGTGTATCACAAATGAGCATTTTGCTTAAATCCAATCACTGAAATCTGTACCTCGGAGACGAAGATTATCTACGCCTGCTCACAGAGGCCTATGCTATAATTTGATCAGAATGTAAGGTGGGAAGGTATAGCCTTGATATACATATTTCGTGAAGGGAAGATCTGTATGGATAAAAAGGTAAATCATCAAGCCGTATGGCTTGCTATAGGTGTTGCCCTGGGAGTCAGCATTGGTACGGCTACACAGCAACTTGGACTTGGGATTGCTTTTGGCTTGGCGCTTGGCATTGTCATTGGTTCGGTGGTTAGCAAACGTGCGGGTTCGGACCAGGAAGATATGCTCAGCGAACATGTTCGAGAATTGCACAAACCGGGTGATTGGCAAGAGGCCCTTCAACGCTCGCAGGATCATCCGGTGCTTATCCTGAAGCACAGCACAACGTGTCCAATAAGTGCGAGAGCGTACAGAGAATTTATCGCGTTTGTAGGCACCAATGCGTCAGATCCCAAACATCCCATGGATTACCGCATCGTCAAAGTGATTGAAAATCGCTCTTTGTCCCGCCATATTGCGGAAGAGACAGAGATTCACCATGAGTCACCACAGGTACTTCTGCTCGATCAGGGGCAAGTTGTTAAACATACCTCCCATGGCAAAATCACGAAAAAGAGATTATTGCAGTGGGCACAGCATCCGTTTGGATAAATAGATACCCTTCAAAGACCCGTTCTTTTCAGCCCATAGCTGAGAAGTGCGGGTCTTTTTTACGCTTTTTTTACACCTGTGGAGGTATTTCTTTACCCCTTTTTTACAGCGATTCATATTACGATTTTACATGTAGCAGGTGCAGAGAACGGTAGAGAGAGGGAGGAAGGGCGCATGGTGAATGATGCCACGATGATTGGATTGGTTGTGCTGCTGTTTGTGGTGTTCTGGGGATTTGTGAAATTCTGCGAAAAGGCTTGAGGGTAGAGAGGGGGAGCAGAATGATTGCCATCGGCATGATTGTACTCGCACTGGTGATTTATCTCGGTTACGTGCTGTTGAAGCCAGAGAAATTCTGATGCTGACACTGTACGTAATGCGGAACAAGGGAACGTCGAATAGGGAGGAAATGCGGATATGGGTATCGGTGTAGTGCAAGTAGCGGTAACGCTGCTGATCATCCTGCTACTGGTGAAGCCGGTGGGAAAATATGTAGTGAATGTGTTCGATGGACAGCGAACGGGACTGGATCGGTTTTTTGGCCGGCCGGAGCGACTGCTCTATCGCGTGATGGGGGTACGGGAGAATGAGTCCATGGGGTGGAAAAAGTACCTCACGGCCGTTCTCCTCTCCAACTTCGTAATGTTGGTGTTGATGTTTCTAGTACTGCGACTGCAAAAATATTTACCGCTCAATCCGGATGGGATTGACAATATGCCAGCGGCGCAGGCATTTAATACAGCCGTTTCGTTCATGACCAATACGAACTGGCAGTCTTATACGGGCGAGAACGCCCTGTCGTACCTGTCACAGATGCTGGCCGTGACATTCCCGATGTTTACGTCGGCAGCGACGGGATTCGCGGTAGCCATTGCGTTCATTCGCGGGCTGGTAGGCCGCCGGGATGAACTGGGGAACTTTTACGTCGACCTTGTACGGTCGATTACACGTATTTTTTTACCGCTGAGCTTCATCGTGGCCCTGTTCCTCGTGTTCCAGGGTGTGCCTCAGACGCTTGCGGGAGCGGTGAACGCCACCACGCTGGAAGGCGCCCAGCAGACGATTACACGTGGACTGGTCGCCTCACTGGAGTCGATCAAACACATTGGCACCAACGGTGGTGGCTGGTTTGGAACCAATGCTTCGCATCCCTTCGAGAATCCAACGGCCCTGAGCAATTTGGTGCATATCGTCTGCATGATGCTGTTGCCAACTGCGTTAGTCTACGCCTTCGGCTTGATGGTCAATAACCGGAAGCAGGGTTGGGCCTTGTTCGCAGCAATGAGTTTTCTTTTCCTTGTGATGTTGACCACGGTATTTGTCTCGGAATATCGCGGTGTACCTGCGCTGGATGCAGCGGGTCTGCAGGGCAATATGGAAGGCAAAGAGGTCAGGTTCGGCATACCCGAGTCTGCTTTATTTACGGCAGTAACGACAGCGGCTACTACAGGTTCAGTCAACAATATGCACGAATCGCTCACTCCACTTGGAGGCATGGTATCGCTGGCCCAGATGATGCTCAATAACGTGTTTGGCGGTAAAGGGGTAGGGCTAATCAACGGACTGTTGTATGTGATTCTGGCTGTGTTTATCTGTGGATTGATGGTGGGGCGTACACCGGAGTTCCTGGGCAAAAAAATCGAGGGCAAAGAAGTGAAGCTCGCATCCATCGCCTTGCTCATTCATCCTTTGATTATTCTTGCGCCAACGGCAATCGCGCTTATGCGGCCTGAAGCCATTGTGTCCATCTCGAACGGGGGCATGCATGGCCTGACCGAAGTTCTCTATGCTTTTGCCTCGGGTGCAGCCAATAATGGATCGGCCTTTGCCGGACTGAATGCCAATACAGACTTTTACAACATCGCGATTGGTATCGTTATGCTGCTGGGAAGGTACGTTTCCATGCTCGCCATGCTCGCTATTGCCGGTTCGCTTGCCACCAAACGAGTTGTACCGGTAACCACAGGTACATTGCGGACACACACACCTCTCTTTGCGGGCATTCTGGTCATGATGATTGTTGTTGTCGGCGCACTCACGTTCTTTCCGTCGCTTGCCCTTGGACCGATTGCAGAGCATCTGGCGATGATTCAATGAGGGATATGACAGAGGGATTACAGCGGAATTGGTGTAAGGACGTAACGTATGGAGGTGGCAATGCACGATGAATGCAGTCGAACGAAAGAAGGAGCAGAAGATGCAACACATGGATACAGAAATGCTTAGATCGAAGGGCAATGAGCCGGATAACAATCACGGTCATATTCAACGTGATCCCGGATCGAAACGGTCGCTAAGCAAGGATATGATACTTCAGGCTTCACGGGATGCGTTCAAGAAGCTTAATCCAGTGGTCATGATCAAAAATCCGGTCATGTTCATTGTGGAGGTTGGCACGTTCATCACGCTCTTATTGTGTATCAATCCGGATCTCTTCACCGCATCCGAGGCGGGGCGCGGGTACAACATCGCCGTGTTTTTCATTTTGCTGTTCACGCTGCTGTTTGCCAACTTCGCGGAGGCACTAGCTGAAGGTAGAGGTAAAGCCCAGGCGGATACGTTACGCAAGACGAAGTCGGACACCATGGCCAATCTGGTGCAGAAGGATGGAACCATCCGACACGTGTCTTCGACCCAGTTGAAAAAGGGTGATATGGTCCGCGTGGAAGTCGGTGAACTGATCCCGACGGACGGTGAGATTATAGAGGGCTTGGCCTCCATTGATGAATCGGCTATTACGGGAGAATCTGCCCCGGTTATCAAGGAGGCAGGTGGCGATTTCTCCTCCGTTACCGGAGGTACAAGGGTCGTATCCGATTACATTGTCATGCGTGTTCAGACCGATCCGGGGGAGTCATTCCTTGATCGGATGATCTCTCTGGTTGAAGGTGCACAGCGCCAGAAAACACCCAATGAAATTGCGCTGACAACCCTGCTCGCCGTATTAACGCTGATCTTCCTGATCGTCATACTCACAATGGTTCCGATGGCGAATTACCTGGGTATTCGACTGGATCTGGCGACCCTGATCGCACTGCTCGTCTGCCTGATCCCAACCACCATTGGTGGGTTACTGTCTGCCATTGGTATTGCCGGGATGGACCGTGTGACGCAGTTCAATGTGCTCGCCATGTCGGGTAAAGCGGTGGAAGCGGCAGGGGATATCGATACGTTGATTCTGGACAAAACAGGAACGATCACCTACGGCAACCGCATGGCATCTGAGTTTATTCCCGTTCAGGGCATTACTTCGTCAGAGATGACGCAAGCTGCTTTACAGGCCTCTGTGCGAGATGAGACCCCGGAAGGGCGTTCTGTTGTAGAACTGGCAGGCAGACAAGGCCAGAGCTGGCCGGAGACGGAGTATGCACACGCGGAAAATGTGGAATTTACGGCAGAGACCCGGATGTCCGGTCTTAATCTGAGTAGCGGAATGAAGATACGCAAAGGCGCGGTAGATGCGATCAAAAGATATATCGCTTCCGAAGGAGGCCGTATACCGGGGGATCTGGATGAGATCGCAAATCGAATTGCAAAGGCCGGAGGTACGCCGCTTGCTGTAGCCATCGATGATCGCATCTATGGTGTGATCTATCTGAAAGACACTGTGAAGCCAGGGCTGAAAGAGAAGTTCGCTGAGATGCGCGCCATGGGCATCAAGACCATTATGTGTACAGGCGACAATCCGTTAACCGCAGCGACCATCGCCCTGGAAGCGGGTGTGGATGATTTTATTGCCGAAGCAAAGCCCGAGGATAAGATTACGGCGATCAAAAAAGAGCAGCAGGAAGGCAAACTCGTCGCCATGACCGGCGACGGTACGAACGATGCTCCTGCTCTGGCGCAGGCCGATGTGGGCCTGGCGATGAATTCGGGCACCATGGCGGCCAAGGAAGCGGCTAACATGATTGACCTGGATTCCGACCCGACCAAGCTATTGTCGGTCGTCTCCATTGGCAAGCAGCTGCTGATTACACGCGGTGCACTTACAACCTTTTCGATATCCAATGATATCGCGAAATATTTTGCCATCATCCCAGCCATGTTTATTCTCGCCATGCCGCAGCTTCAGGCGTTAAATATTATGAATCTGGCTTCACCGCAGTCCGCAATCCTGTCGGCGCTCATCTTCAACGCCATTATCATTCCGCTACTCATTCCTATCGCAATGAAAGGGGTCAAGTATCGGGCGATGTCAGCCGAGAGACTGCTTGGGCGCAATGTGTTCATCTATGGTGTAGGTGGTGTAATTGTCCCTTTTATCGGCATTAAGCTGATTGATATGGTTCTTTCGGGGATTCTTTGAGCAGACGATGTGATCTTGAAACCCTGAACTAAAGAGTGATACACCGCAACGCTTATCAACATTATTCTTTTATCCTAATGAATTCAGGAAGTGATCTGTATGAACATGTTCTTACCCGCCGTACGGCTATCCGTCGTGCTGATGCTGATCTGCGGTCTAATCTACCCGCTTGTAACCACTGGCGTAGCCCAACTTCTCTTCCCTGCGCAGGCGAATGGCAGTCTGATTACGCAAAATGAGAAAATTATTGGCTCGTCACTGCTGGCGCAGGAAATTCAATCACCGGGGCTGTTCCAGCCCCGGGCATCAAGTGCCGGTTATGACCCAACGGCTTCAGCCGGTTCGAATCGCGCTGTAGCTTCAGAGGAGTATATTAGCGAGATGAAGGAAAAGATGGCTAAGCTTCAGCAGGAAAACCCCGGATTAAAGCAAATTCCTGCTGACCTCGTGACGGGTTCAGGCTCTGGACTTGATCCGGATCTCTCTCCCGAAGCCGCTGAGGCACAGATCCCGCGTATTAGCGAAGCTACTGGGCTTAGTGAACAGCAGCTTGTACAACTTGTACATGAGTATACGGAAGGCCGTCAGATGGGTATATTTGGGGAACCTCGTGTGAATGTAACGGCTCTGAATCTGGCGCTGACAGCCGAACTGAACTAACGAGTTAACATATTAGCCTGCTCACGACATATCGTGAGGGGCTTTCTCCGTTTTTTTTTTAATCCTATTATAAAGGGAAGGGGAAGAGAGACGGATGGAAGACAGCTTCAAGCGCAAGTCACCGGAAGAGATGCTGAAGATGATTAAGAAGCTGCAGCAGGGTACGCTCAAAATCTACATCGGACCCGTCAGTGGATCGGGCAAAACGTATCACATGTTACGTGAAGGAAATACGTTGCGCGAGCAGGGCATTGATGTGGTCATCTGTGCCGTATCAACGATGCGCAGACCGGAAACGGTAGAGCAGCTTGGCGCACTCGAACGAATTCCAAGCATTCACTGGTTGCGCCAGAGTGATGATGCAGAGATGAAGGATCTGAACCTGGATGCACTGTTGGTGCGTAATCCTGAGGTTGTGCTGGTAGATGGTTTGGCACATCACAACCGGGAAGGCGCCCGGCATGCTACCCGGCTGGAGGACATTCAGTTTTTGCTCCGACACAATATCAGTGTCATGACAACGGTGAATGTGTATGAGCTGGAAGGGTATACCGAGCTGGCACGGCAGCTCACAGGTATCGCAGCAGAACATACCGTACCCGCGGATACACTGGAACTTGCGGATGAGGTCAAGCTGATTGACGTCACGCCGGAAACCATACTGAGCCGTTTGGCAGAAGGTCATTTGAAGGGGCATGAGGGAGAAGCTGTATTTCGCCAAGGCAATCTGGGTATTCTGCGCGAACTGGCCCTGAGACTGGTTGCAGAAGGGGTGAATGAATCCCTGCGTGAGCATCGGGAGGAGATGGGAATTACCGTCACAACAGGCATTCTGGAACGTATTCTGGTGTCCACGCAATATCATTGGAACGGCTCCATCTATATCCGGCGTGGGCAACAGATTGCCAAACGGCTGAATGGTGATCTGTCCGCGGTGGTTTTTCGGAATATGAAGCAGCCATTAACCAAGGAGGCAATCGTATTTCGGCGCAATATGATCAAGCTGGTGGAGAAGTTTGGCGGCCATATGGAGGAGTTGTCTATATTACACCGTCGCAACATCCCATCTACGCTGGCGCGTTACGCAATGGAGCACCAGATTACCCGGATTGTGATGGGACATTCCCGGCATACGCGCTGGCAGGAATTGTGGCAAGGGTCCGTTGTTAACTCACTGCTACGCAGATTACGTGGTGTGGATCTGTTTCTGGTTGCTGATCGAGCGGCCCGCGAGGGTGAACGTGTGGTCCCGGCCAAAGTAAACGAAGTGGAGTCACTGACATATCGCAGACTAAGTGAGCAGGAAATGAAGGAACAGATTGGCCAGATTCAGCGCGGCACATTCAAAATATATATTGGAGCCGCACCAGGTGTAGGCAAAACCTACATGATGCTGCGGGAAGGCAATGATTTGCTCCGAAAGGGCATCGATGTGCAGATCGGCTTGCTGGAGACACATGGACGGGCAGAAACCGTGGAGCAGATGGGCAACCTGTCTGTGATCCCTCGCACGAAGCGCGTTTATCAGGAAACTCGTCTGGAAGAGATGGACACAGAGGCCATTCTGCATCTTTGCCCAGAAGTGGTGCTTGTGGATGAACTGGCACATACGAATATACCCGGGAGTGTCCGGCAAAAGCGTTATGAAGATGTCCTGCTCCTGCTGAATGCAGGCATCTCGGTGATTACCACAATGAACGTACAGCATCTCGAAAGTCTAAATGATGCCGTTGAACATATTACAGGTGTTCGTGTCCGCGAGACCGTACCCGATCGGATCATTCAGATGGCGGATGAGGTGCAGCTGATTGATGTGGCGCCCCAGGCCTTGCGGCAGCGCATGAGGGAGGGTAAAATCTATGCAACTGCCAAGGTCGAGCAAGCCCTTGTGAATTTCTTCAAAATCGGTAATTTGATTGCCTTGCGGGAACTTGCCCTGCGGGAACTCGCGGACGATGTCGATGAACGGCTTGAAACACAGCAAGCTAAAATTGCACTTCGAGGACCTTGGCGCAGACAGGAAGCGGTCTTTGTATGTGTAAGCAGTGATCATCATGCCGAGCGGCTGATCCGGCGCGGATTCCGCATGGCTTTCCGTCTAAAAGCCATCTGGCATGTACATCATATCCACATCGGTGAGTCCATGAGTGACGAAGTGAAGTGCCATCTGGAAGTATTGGAACAGCTGACGATTCGGCTTGGTGGTCAATTTCATATTCATCATAGTCCGAGGCTGCGGAATGTACCTGAAATTCTGGCAAGAAAGGCATCGGAGGCGAGAGCAACCCAGTTGGTGGTCGGGCAGGCAAGACGGGTGTGGTGGCTGAATGGCTACCGCGGCTCAGGTTCGGTGGTCAGCCGACTTGTACGGTTGTCGCGGCATCTGGATGTATTAATCGTTGCAGATTACGATTATGAACGGAACGGGATGTGAATAGATGTTGTCTGAACGAATAAAAAAAGAAATGCAGGCATCCCATGGAAAACGGGTTCCGGCATATGTATGGGTGACCCTTGGGGTGACGCTGCTAACTTTGCTGCTTCATGCCATTGGCATGAGTGGTGATCTGGTTAACGTAGCGCTTGTATACCTGTTTCCCGTTCTGGTGAGTGCTGTGTATTGGGGAATGGGTCCTGCTGTATATGCCGCGAGTTTTAGTGTCATTATGTTTGACTTCTTTTTTGTACCGCCATATCTGAGCTTTACGGTCGAGGATTTGAGATATCTCATCTCTTTTGTCGTGTATCTTGCGGTGGCGATCCTGACAGCAAGTCTTGCAGGTCGGTTGCGACAACAACTGGAGATGGTAAAAGCACGTGAAGCCACAACTAACTCCCTGTACGCATTGAGTCGTCAGATGACAGCCATTACCGATCTGAATACGCTACAGGTGAATATAGCAACCCAGGTTTCGCTCACCTTGGGCAAACCAGCAGCGGTGTATCTTCCCGATGGTCAGGGGGACCTACTGGTTACAAGCTCTTCTTCACCCGCATTAGAAGGGGAAATGGATAGCTGGGGGGGGGGAGAGTCGGAGATTGCCATTGCCAAATGGGTGTATCATCACGGACAGATCGCAGGTAAGGGATCATCCGCTTTACGGGAATCTCCCGGACTATATGTGCCGCTGCGTACAGAGGAGCAGATACATGGCGCGCTCGCCGTGAGCATGGACGCTGGCGAGTCTCATGAGCAGCAAGAACAGCTTCGTCTGTTGGAGGCATGCGGTGGACTGGCGGCAAGTGCCATTGCCCGAGTGAAGCTGGCGGAAGAGGCCCGATTGGCGCAGATCACTGCTGAATCAGAGCGTATACGCACAGCGCTGCTGGACTCTGTCTCTCATGAATTGCGTACGCCCCTAACTGCCATTATCGGTTCGGCTACGGGATTGTTGGAGAATGATACTCTATTTACACCCGAGGATCGGAGAGAATTAACAGGCAACATTCGGGATGGGGCCTTGCGCATGAATCGTCTTGTCACGAATTTGCTGGGTATGGTTCGGCTGGAGAGCGGCATGTTGCAACTGAACCGGAAATGGTGTGACGTGGGAGACATAATTAGCGTTGTACTGACACAAGTTCGGGAATTCAGTCCACATCGCAACATTCAAGTTGAACTGCCTGATGATCCGGCCTTCATCTACGGAGATGAAGTCTTGCTGGAGCAGGTGCTGGTCAATATCGTCAGCAACGCCATCAAATATTCGCCCGATGAGAGCCAGATTGTTATCACTGTGACGAGTAATAAGAGTCCAATTCAATTGACGATCCGGGTAGATGATCAAGGTGTCGGTATACCGGAAGCGGAAAGAATACGTATATTTGATAAGTTCTATCGCTCAGAGTCTACTCGGCATGTCACAGGAACAGGGCTTGGTCTGGCGATCTGCAAAGGCATTGTGGAAGTCCACGGAGGTACCATTGTGGCAGAGCCGAATCCGGGCGGGGGAACGAGAATGCGCATAGAACTCCCCATGGAGGCCCACGGATCGCGGTTTCCCTATTCAGAACAAGGAGAGGTTGAAGAATAACATGAATGCACCACTAGGGGCTCGCATACTGGTGATCGATGATGAGCCGCAGATTCGCAAATTGCTCAAGGTCACTCTTCAGGCACATCAATTCGAACTCCACGAGTGTGGAGAGGGTGAAGAGGGTGTTATTCAGGCAAGTATTGTACATCCGGATCTGATCATCCTTGATCTCGGTTTGCCAGGCATGTCTGGCATGGAGGTACTTCGCCGCATTCGCGAATGGTCGCAAGTGCCCATTATCGTGCTGACAGCGAAGGATCAGGAGGGAGACAAAATTGCCGCGTTGGATGGTGGTGCAGATGATTATGTGACCAAACCATTCGGGATGGGTGAGTTGGTCGCCCGTATTCGGGTGGCGCTACGTCATGTAGCCAAAACGACAGATGAGCCGATACTGCGCTTCGGATCACTCACAATTGATCTGGCCCAAAGGCAAGTCGAACTGGAGGGGACTTTGGTCAAATTAACCCCAACGGAATATGAGATGCTGAAGGTGCTCGCCTCGAATGCGGGGAAGATCATCACCCAGCGTCAGCTTTTGCAGCAAGTATGGGGAGGGCATCATCATGAGTCCGATAGCCATTATCTTCGGGTATATGTGGGACATCTGCGCAAGAAATTAAATGAAGATCCAACCAAGCCCCGGTATATTCAGACGGAGCCTGGCATTGGTTATCGCTTTTTGCTTCCTGCCGAATAAGGTTTAAGGGGGCGAGACATTTCATAATAGTGATGTGATGCACGCCTCAGTGGATGAGCGTTATTGAAGAGCAAAACACCGTCCCCTTTGGCTGCAAAGGAACGGTGCTTTTATATTATGACGTGTATTTTGGCAACCAATCGCCGTGAGCTTCAATCAGCTCATCACACATCGCTACGATGTCATCGATAGACAGCTCGGCAGCCGTGTGTGGATCAAGCATGGCCGCATGATAGATATGTTCCTTTTTGCCGGTGATTGCCGCTTCAATGGTCAGCAGTTGCGTGTTGATGTTTGTCCGGTTCAATGCCGCGAGTTGTGGAGGCAGATCCCCAATGTAGGTAGGACTGATTCCTGATCCATCGACCAGACAAGGTACTTCGACACATGCCTCACGCGGCAGGTTCGTAATCAGTCCGTTGTTCATGACGTTGCCGCCAATCTTGTACGGGTTATTCGTCTCCATGGCTTCAATAATATGCGATGCGTATTCACGGCTGCGGGTATGTTCAATATTTTCGCTGGCAAACAGCTTGGTACGCATTTCTTTCCAACCTTCAATCTGGTTCACACAGCGGCGTGGATACTCATCCAGTGGAATGTTGAAGCGTTCAATCAGCTCCGGGTAATTCCGCTTGATGAAGTAAGGGTGGTACTCGGCATTATGCTCGGACGATTCCGTTACATAATAGCCAAATCGCTGCATCAATTCATAACGAACCATGTCGTCATGCTGTTCTTTCTGTTTTTCCTTCGCCAGACGTTTAATCTCGGGGTACAGATCCTGCCCGTCTTTTGTAACTTCGAGCAGCCACGCCATGTGGTTGATCCCTGCAATTTTAGCGACAACACCTGTCTGATCGATCCCCAGTGCATCAAACAGATGTGGTACACATACCTGCACACTATGACACAAACCTACGGTTTTGATCCCGCCATGCACATTCAT
This sequence comes from Paenibacillus sp. FSL R5-0749, assembly GCF_038595085.1. NCBI lineage: Bacteria > Bacillati > Bacillota > Bacilli > Caryophanales > Paenibacillaceae > Paenibacillus > Paenibacillus sp. FSL R5-0749. The sequence continues at coordinate 286,106 of NZ_CP152005.1, forward strand.
GACGTTGGTAAGCACGGCCATCGGGTTGGTGTAATTCAGGAACCATGCATCCGGACACACTTCCTGCATATCCCGGGCAAAATCCAGCATGACCGGAATCGTCCGCAAATTACGGAAAATTCCACCGATACCTAGGGTATCTGCAATCGTTTGACGTAGTCCGTATTTTTTCGGAATCTCAAAGTCCGTAATGGTACATGGATCATATCCACCGACCTGGATGGCGTTGATGACATATTTGGCCCCGCGCAGCGCTTCTTTGCGGTCCTGATATACGTTCACGACGCAACGACTTCCGAGTGAACGGGCCAGACTGGTCAGCAAACGCTCTGAATCGCTCAGACGTTCAGCATCGATATCGAACAATGCCAGCTCAAAATCCTGAAGTGCTTCGGTCATCATGACATCACCCAATACATTTTTGACAAAGACGGTGCTTCCCGCACCGAGAAACGTAATTTTGTTCATCTTAAATTCAGCCTCCCTGAAAAATGTTGTACCCCAACTATAGGCCGATTCGGCACATATAACTATGGCTCAACCCCTCTCAAACATGGCATAATCCCATTTTTGTTTCCGTTTTCAACTAATATTTATGTCCTTTAGCTGTTATAATTTAATTAGACATACAGATGGTGAGCCTCGGAAGGAAACAAGGAGGGAGGGCATAAAATGAGAAAAATAGAGATGAATGTGGTAGCCACGGACTGGACACAGATGGAACTTGTCTTGTTGTTCTTCGGGTGGGAGGCGTGTGAACCCGCCCATTATTGGGGACCGGGTGTACGTGATTCCTATATTGTGCATTACATCCATGAAGGACGGGGCATCGTGTACATGGGGGACCAGGAATACAAGCTTAGCGAGGGACAGGGTTTTATCATTTTCCCGGATACGCTTATTCATTATGAGGCAGATCCCAAGGAGCCCTGGACGTATTCGTGGTTCGGTTTCAAAGGTGTACAAGCCAAAGCATTCATGCAACGTGCCCAACTGAGCCCGGAGCGCCCGATATATGATGTCCATGATACGATTACGATGGAACAGTTGTATACGGAGATGGTCCAAGCTTCCACGCGACCGGAAGGTGATGTGTTGAACCAGAGTCTCTTGTACCGCTTGATGGCAGAATTAATCTCTTCTTCACCTGTGAAGGAAGAGGTCGGGCAGCTCCTTTCAAACAAAGAAACATACATCCGGCAGGCGGTGCAATTTATGGAGAACAGGTACAGTCAGCGAACCTCCATACTGGATATTGCCCAAGCCGTGGGGCTGGATCGCACATATCTATCGGGATTATTCAAAGAGCGATATGGCATGTCGCTACAGTCATTTTTTCTGGAGTACCGTATGAATCGTGCTGCCGAACTTCTTCAGAATCCAGGGCTGTCGGTCAGTGAAGTGGCCCATTCTGTCGGTTATACGGACCCATTATTGTTTTCCAAGATGTTTAAGCGTGTGACGGGCGTATCTCCGAAGGGGTCGAGAATTCGCGATTAGACGCACCTAGTGTTTCAAATTTGAAAGAAAAGTTTTGATCATTAAACGTTGTCCCGCTATACTGATACAGAAGTGTAATTGAATATGTGGAACTTGGTGCTTTGCCCGTCAGGGTGAAAGCTTAATAGGGAAGTCCGGTGTAATACCGGCGCGGTCCCGCCACTGTAACAGAGGAGTTAGGTAGCGATAATCCACTGGTTTAGACCGGGAAGGAGCTGCAAGTGACGATGATTCTGGAGCCAGGAGACCTGCCAGGTTTAACAAACACAGTAGTACCCTACGGGAGATAGGAAGGTGTTTAGAGAGCATGATTTTTTCTGAAAATCTGTTTATTTAAGGCGTCCTCATCCAGTAACACGGAGAGGGACGCCTTTTTTGCTATGGACGGAGAACATCATGGCATATACATAAAGTTTTGGGGAAGGACGTTTGAACACGTGAGCAGATATATCATTAAACGATTAATGCAACTGGTAGTCGTATTGTTCGGCATCACGTTCCTGACGTTCCTGCTAACCTACCTGTCTCCTGGAGATCCAGCCAGACTTATGCTTATGTCTACAGGGGTAACGCCATCTGATGAGCTGGTCAGGCAGGTGAGGTCGGAGCTTGGATTGGACGAGCCCTTTCTCTATCGGTACGGGACTTGGTTGGGACAGGTGATGACTGGGGACTTCGGTACATCATATAAATACAATCGTCCAGTGCTGGACGTGCTGATGGCACGGCTCCCGGCAACGCTTTGGCTAACAGGAAGCGCCATGTTTCTGGTTATACTGGTTTCCTTTCCATTGGGGATGCTGTCGGCTGTCTATCGTAACCAATGGCTTGATCACGTCATTCGTCTGTTCTCTTTTGCCGGATTATCGATGCCCAGCTTCTGGTTGGGTATGTTGCTCATGTTGGTCTTCGGCGTACAGCTGAAGCTGCTGCCGGTGATGGGCAATTCCGGATGGTACAGCCTGATTCTACCTGCATGTACACTCGCGATTCCACTTGTTGCCCAGTACAGCAGACAGATTCGTGCGATCCTGCTTGAGGAGACAAGCCAGAACTATGTGATCGGAGCCAGATCCAGAGGTGTGAAGGAATCGATCATTATTTTTCGTCATATTCTTCCCAATGCCCTGCTGCCGATCGTTACCCTTATGGGTATGACAACAGGTGCTTTGTTAGGTGGTGCAGCGATTGTGGAAAGTTTATTTGTGTGGCCGGGTGTTGGACAGATGGCTGTAGATGCGATTTTCACAAGGGATTATCCGCTGATTCAGGGATATGTCATCTGGATGGCGATCATATATGTCGCCCTGAATCTGCTGGTTGATATATGGACTCATCTTCGTGATCCCCGAATCCGACTGGATGTGGATATATAGATGAGAGCCTTCAGACTGGTATTACTGCAGAATCGCTGGTTCACCTTCCTGCTGTCTCTGACCGCCTTCTGGATTATTCTTGCCATGGTTGCACCGCTGCTTGCACCACACGACCCACTTGCAACGAACTTTGCCAAAGTGTTGCAGCCATCCAGCGCCGAGTATCCTCTTGGAACCGATCAACTGGGCCGCTGTGTATTATCTCGTCTTCTGTACGGTGCACGTACCTCGCTGCTGCTCACCTTTATGATGATTGGCATCGTGTTTGTGTTAGGTGTAACGATTGGAGTCATCGCCGGTTTCGCTCGGGGGGTGACGGATATGGTGCTCATGCGCCTGTCTGATACATTAATGGCATTTCCGGGGCTTATTTTTGCGATCGCTGTGGTGGGGATGCTTGGGCCGGGATTGTTCAATACGGTTCTGGCACTGTCGGTTGTCTGGTGGGCGAAGTATGCAAGGATGGCCAGAAGCCTGGTGATTTCCCTTCAGCAAAAGGAGTATGTCGCTGCCGCTGCTTTCAGCGGAGCACGTAAAATACAGATCATCGGCAGGACGATCCTGCCCAATATGATGTCTCCAATCATCGTCATGGCGATGATGGATGTGGGAGGCATGATGCTGTCCATCTCGGGGTTGTCCTTTCTTGGGCTTGGCGCGCAGCCACCGAACCCCGAGTGGGGGGCCATGTTAAATGAAGGCAGAAGATATCTGCAGACTGCACCATGGCTGTTGGTTTATCCAGGTCTGGCGATATTCAGCACCGTCATTATTTTTAATTTACTGGGAGACAGTCTGCGAGATGTGCTTGATCCCAAGAAAAATACTGCTTAACTGGAGGAACCAGAATGAAGAGGAATTTTCAAAAATCAATGTTGCTCACCCTCATATCCATGTTGGTTGTGTTCTTGCTTGCAGCTTGTGGCACCGCCAATAATCCATCGACCTCGTCTGGTGCAATGGAGAAGTCGGCGGGTACGGACAAGGGTTCGACAAGTACACCAACTCATTTGAATGTGGCTCTGTTCTGGCTTGGCAGCAGTCTGGACCCGGCAGAAGAATGGAATGGCTGGACGCTGACGCGTGCAGCGATTGGGGAGACACTGATCCAGTTTGACGAGAATATGAAGCTGGTCCCTAAAATTGCAGATTCTTGGGAACGAGTGGATGACATGACTTGGCACTTTCATATTCGAGAAGGTGTAACTTTTCATAACGGAAATAAGGTAACTGCCGACGCGGTGAAAAAATCGATAGAACGTTCCATCGCGTTAAATGAAAGAGGACAAGCAACTGTGCCCGTAGCCTCAATGACTGCTGAAGGACAAGATCTGACGATTAGAACGAAAGAGCCTTATGCGTCCCTGCTTGGTAATATTGCCGAGCCACTGTTTGTCATTGTGGATACGAGTGCAGATACATCCAAATTCAAGATCAAGCCTATCGCCACGGGGCCATTTATGGTGACAGGTTATACGCCGGATCAGGAGATCCAGGTGAAAAAGTATGACGGGTACTGGGGCGGTGCGGCAGATGTAGACACATTGACGTTGAAATATATTAAGGATGATAGCACACGTGCCCTTGCCCTGCAGTCTGGAGAGATTGATGTAGCCAGTAACGTGGGACGTAGCAATTTGACGTTATTCCAGGACAAGAGTCAATACACCATTGATGAAATTCCTAGCCTGCGTACCCAGTTTGTATGGTTTAACACAACCAAACCGCTACTGAGTGATCCGGAGGTTCGCCGAGCGATTTCTTATGGTGTAGACCGGGAGATGTATGCCAATACGCTGGTGGGAGGTCAGGCGGCTAAAGGTCCATTTACCTCGGCGCTGCCTTTTGGATATGACAAGATCAAAGGGTATGGTTACGAACCGGAGAAAGCCAAACAGTTGCTGGATGGGGCTGGCTACAGGGATGCAGATGGCGATGGCATTCGTGAAAAAGATGGCAAGAAGCTGTCGCTACAGCTGATTCTGAACTCCGCTTACGAGTCTGATTCGATTGTGGCTGCTGCAATGCAGTCCCAGCTTAAAGAGATTGGCGTTCAAGTGGAGATGACCTCCTATGAGGATCTAACCGATCATCAGAAGAGCGGAAATTACGACCTCGCTTTGACCAGTATTAATACAGGCATCACGGGTGACCCGCAGTATATTCTGGATTTCTACTTCATGACGGGTGCGGAATGGAATGTGGGCGGATATAGCAATCCGAAGCTGGATGAGGTAATTACTCGTCTTCATTCCGAGTTTGACGTGGAGAAAAGGTATGCCCTTGCAGCAGAGGCACAGCAGATGATTCTGGATGATGCAGCCTATATGTTTTTGACCTATACCCCGATTAATATTGTAAGTAAAAGTACCGTGCAAGGCGCGACGATGTATCCCATCGACTTCTACCTGCTGGATCGTAATATTAAGGTTGGGCAGTAATGGAGCCCTTGCTTAGTGTCAATCATCTGTCCATAACCTACAAGGGGGATTCTCTGGCTCTACGGGACCTGTCCTTCTCCATGAATAAGGGAGAGATTATCGGGATTGTAGGTGAAAGTGGTAGCGGAAAGTCGACCCTTATTCGGGCTTTGCTTGGCTTGTTACCTGAAGGTGGTCAATACACCGGGGGAGTGATCTCTTTTCAGGATAAAGTGCTATTGCGTGATTCACAGTCTGATTGGGGCGGAGTACGCGGAAAGCGGATTGCTATGGTGTTTCAGGACAGTGGTTCCTATCTTAATCCCATTCGCAGCATCGGCAGTCAGTATATTGAAGCGATTCGAACTCATTTTACCTTGTCCAAAAAAGCAGCTTATACTCTGGCTGAGAGTATGCTCGCGGACATGGGACTGGATGATCCCGAACGGATTATGCGTTCCTACCCTTCGCAGCTTAGTGGAGGCATGAAACAGCGCACAGCGATTGCCATGGCGGTTACGATGGAACCAGAGCTTCTGCTTGCGGACGAGCCGACGAGTTCGCTGGATGTGACGACACAGAATGAAGTGATGAACCGATTGAGCGAACTTCGTTCCCGTCAAGGGACAGGCATGATTATCGTAACACATAACATTGCCGTTGCAGCGCATATGGCAGACCGAATTGGTGTGATGCAGGACGGTATATTGGTTGAGATGGGAGATACTTTCCGCGTCATATCCGATCCTCAGCATGAATACACTCGCAAGCTGCTGAGTGCTGTACCTGAATTGGAGGGAAATGTTCATGGCTCATAAGGGGTTACCGATTCTGGAACTGAGAAATCTGTGCAAAACCTATGAGTTAAAGGGACACAGGGCAGTGGATGCACTGAAATCTGTTCATTTGCAGCTGTATCCCGGGGAATGTCTGGGGATTGTCGGGGAGAGTGGTAGCGGGAAGAGCACACTGGCGAGATGTGTAACCCATTTGGAGCGAGTGACTTCAGGGCAGATTCAATATCGTCAACAGGATATTACTCGATTGAATGGGAATGTGTTACGCCAGCAACGAAAGCAGATTCAGATGGTCTTTCAGGAGCCTTCGGCTATCTTTAATCCGCGAATGAAGATTGGAGCTTTTATTCGGGAGCCACTCATTAATTATAAAGTAATGAAGGGCCAACAAGCGGATCGGGAAGTGTTCAGGCTGTTGGAACGGGTAGGATTATCTGCCGCTACGGCGGATAAATATCCGCATGAACTGAGCGGGGGAGAGCAGCAAAGAGCAGTCATTGCTCGTGCGATTGGAGTAGAGCCGGACATCATCCTGTTCGATGAAGCCACCTCGGCACTGGATGTTTCCATTCAGCAGCAGATCCTGGATTTGTTGGTGGAGTTGAGAAAAGAAACAGGAATCTCATCTATTTTCATATCGCATGATCTTGCAGTGGTCCAGCAAGTGAGCGACCGAATTGCCGTCATGTACCAGGGTGAGGTGGTCGAAGTTGTAGAGAGTTCACAGCTGGCTAGTTCAACGAATCATCCCTATACCCAGAGCCTGATGGCCTCGGTGTTGTCCGTGAGAGAAATGAAGTATAAGATGCAGGAGCGGGACGAGGAACGGGAGCAAGAACAAGAGCAGGAGCAGGAGAAGGTGGAGGTTTTTCAGAAGGTTCTTTCAGGATAATACCAATGGCGGCTTTTCGTCATGGTCTGATTAGATTATATCAATAGAATGATGCGAAAAGGGTTACCCCAGAAGTTCACAGATGACTTTTAGGGTAACCCTTTTGTGGTATAACAGGAACGTTGTGTGTAGTTGGGACGTGATTGTTTTTTATTGGGTGATCCCGAACTAGTGTGGTACCTGGGATTGGAAATCATTCCGGCTGGACTGATCAGCATGGTAAAAGACAATATCACCATCCTTCAGAGGCCAGGTTCTGCCTTGGACGTCTGATGGCGTTTTGTTGAAACCTTCCATCTGCCACTGATTCATCAATGGTGCATGAATGTATTGCAGATGGGGTGTCTCTGTAGTTCCATTCCGCAAGCTCTCCATATTGAAGTTCACCACGATATAACCATTCTTCAGAAAAATATTCGATTTCTCATCCAGCTGATTCTGTCGGGCGAGGGGCTCCAGATCAATACCTTTTGGTACGGCATATACATCCGCAGGCAAGCTGTACTCCCCGTACCAGCGCTGGATTGCTGCATTAGCCCGGTCTACATTGACCCCGGAAGGAATGTCCGTTTTGGGTCCAATGAGTGTCCGAATTGGAGCAGACAGGATCATCCAGTCATAACGACCCACCCATGTTTTTTGATGGGAAGTCTGATCGACCAGTTGAACCATATGTTCCGCCAACGTACGCTGGTTGCGTTCTTCCGCTGACAGTTCATAAGTATACTGATAACGTGCGGTATCGCCTAACTCTGTGCCGGGAACATTCCGAAGACGTGAGTTCAGGACAACAAATCGTTTCTCCAGATCCTGTGCCGATCCAATGCGAATCAGGCGTTCCTGGCCTCGATGATAGTACAGATCTACTTCTTGCCGGGAAGAACCGTCTTTACTCACAAAAGCAAAAGTGGGTGTAATTCGAATACCATCCTGTTTGCCAAACATATTGCCCTTGGTCTTCAGATCGAACTTGAAATGGTACCCTGTCTTTACAGTTGCGTTAGCGAATCCCTGCACTGGATGGATTCCTGGTCGAATGGGTAATACAAATGGAGCCAGGTTACCCCGCGGATCACCATCGATGCTATTCATTCCAGCCCAGTAGCTAAGGCCCGTTGATTCGGGACTGCCCAGTCGCTTGCGAAATACATTTTCCCAGTTGTAATCAGAGATATCCGTGACGTGAAAATCATATAACCTTCCGATGACATCTACCGGCACGGTGTCTGCTGCAACATGATGCGCCAGATTAGTATTGGCATCCTGTTGCTCGGTAAAGTTTGCAGGCGCATTCTCTGCAATATTGCGGAATGTAATATGATATTTCCCTTCGTCTACCCACACAGGGAGATAGAATGTGGTATCCAGTTGATTGACCGGAATATCGACCCATGTCTTGGCGGGAATAAACTGACTCCGGTCTGCGTTGTAGACATCAAACGGGAATTGCACCTGTTTAATTCGAAAATATTTGGCATAGTCCCGATTCCCATAACCGGGATAACTTGCTGCATCCAAGTGCTGTCCTGATGTAGGGATTCGCACAATGAATGGACGTTCCAAAATGAGTGCGGCGCTGGTTGCGTCCGGTATCGTTTTCTGATTATGTGGCTGATCATCCGACACCCAGGCGTAGTTAACAACAGGGGTGTGAACTGTAACGGTGTTGATACCATTAATCGGCAATATTTTATTGGCACCACCGTTCACGTTACCGGGTAGCAAATCATAATAGATCTCGCCCGAACTCGTTGTGCTGGCTTTATTCAACAGGGAATTGCTGATCATGTTCCCCGGTTTGTACAAGACATCGCGACCAATCGTCGTTGGATTGGGAATGTTGGATGGCGTTGGTCCATCCTTGGTTGCTTCTACATCATTCATAATGGTTGTGTTGTTGAACTTCACCAAATCATTATTCACTTTACTTTGAGGTGTGTTTGTTTCAGCCATCCCTTTTAACCGTGATGTATCATCAGGTACACTGGGTGGAGAGTTCAAGCCTCCTGTAAGTTTGGGTGGAGCATATGAGATTGAAGTGGTTTGCCCTGGTCGTACATGGCTTTCTACGGATTCATCATTTTTAGACTCCAGTGTTGGTGGTGTGTAACCTGATGGATTCATCGTAACGGTCTCACCGGGCAAAGCGTAATTGTTCATGGTTGCTTTAGCGATCTTGTATACTTCCAAGTTATTAATTTTCCAGTAGGAGTAGTCTCTTGTGATTTGGAAGTTGTATGGCTTGGGTACCGTGTCGTTCGCAGGTACAGGTGTCCCTGGTCTACAACCATCATCATCACATTCCTCTGGTCCAGGTACTGTCCACTCTCTGTCGTACGAGATGGTGACATTACAGTTGTATGTAACTTTACCGCTCATTTTCGCCCAGGCATGTTTAAATAGATAATTGTCAGCAAAGGCATTTGTGTAGAGTGATTCGGAAGTAGGGATTCCTTTTAATACATTGAATGTCTCATTATCTCTGTTATCTGACTTAATAACTCCGTTGGCATTTGGATCGAGATCATTCATGCTCATGATGGTTCCACCTGAAGGTGGTCCAATCGTTGGTGTGCAACCTCCACCACCGCCCCCGTTACCGTCACCATCACCTCCAGGGCCCGGATCTTCTTCAACGCCAATGTTGGTTGTGGTAGTTAGCTCAAAATCATCCTTCTTCCACAATACGGTGATAGTTGTTGTTCCTCTGCTGACGGCTTGAACTAATCCGGAGTTACTAACCGTAGCGACACCAGGATTGGAAGATTCCCAAGTCGTTGTACCACCGCTGCCGGTATTCACATTGGTCTCTGCTCCAAAGTTTCCATCTCCATTTTTGGTTTTGACGGTTGCATTCAATTGTTTGGACTGGTTCAAGCTAAGTTGACCTCCAGCGGAGAGGTTGATCTCTTTGGTTATTTCAGCTAAAGCACTCCAGTATATATCGGTATTAAATACATAGTCAGCAGAGTATTTAGGTGGATTATAGGGTCTGTGACCTATTGGTTCAATAGCGCCTCCGATTTGAGTTGTGAATTTAACCGTATCTCCGTCAAATGATTCCACACTAACCAAGATTGGTTTGCCTGGTGAGTAATATTGTGTGTTATCCATATACATGGGCTTTAACGAGATGGAAGTTAATTCATTTCTAGAATATCTCTGGCCTGAACGATCAAAGTACTCAGAGGGTTTGTAGCTTGGTGCATCTAGCGGAAGGTTTACGCAAACTAATGATGAGTTTGGTTTGTTGGTATCGGGGTTATTGCTCAATGTTTGGCCGTTGCATTCTCCATCTACACTCCATCTTAAATTATCCAGCTGGTAAACATAAACACCGATATTAGACATTCCACTACCCTCAACGGGTATTACTTTTTTCTGTGACTTTGCAGGTGATGAAGGTACTATATGTGAGGCTTCTAAAACAGGTTTTGTTCCAGGCCCCCCTCCAGCCAGAACTACTGAAGGGGTTGGGAACATTAAGCAAAGTATTGTAAATCCTATCAATAACTTCTTTGATAATTTATAGGAACGCACATTGGAACACCCTTTTCATAGTTTAATTTGGAACTACAGTATAGATTGTTCCATCTTTGAGCGTCAGGCGTACTCCAGGATTTAGTGACTTGTCAAAATGTAAGAGACCATCAGCCCAATAGACAGATTTTTTTTCGATAAACACGCCTTTGGGTCCGAGTAAGTCATTTATATGTTTGAGTCCATACTCTTTAAAACCTTTGGTGCTTGGAGAAGTTAGGGCATTAATACTTGGTGAATTGATAAGACTCCCAGCTTGCAGTTGGTTCATAGAATTTTTAATACTAATATCAAACTCTGTAAAAGAATAATAAGCGCCTCTGAGTAATCTATCTTTTTCATCAACAAAAACAGGATAGTAGATACTTCTCTCAGTTTCTTTCACATATGGATTCACAATGATCCAATTCTTGACCTTTAGATCTGCATAATTCGTTACTGTAACTAATTCTTGATTACGAACTTTCGCAAAATCGCCAGTAACTTTGCTGTAATCATACGATTCGGAAAATTTTCCTGGTCCTGCTTTCTGATACTTAGGCGCAATAATACTCAAATTCGTCCCCGTCAAACCCACGGCTCGCAGCTCATTCAGCCCCTGAAAATCAGCAGGTTTTGTCTTCGCAACTGCTGCATAACGTGCGATCAATACAGCTACTTCAGCTCGTGTTGTCGTACGATCGACGCCAAATGTTTTATCGTTGGCTACACTCATCAGTCCTGTTCCCAGAGCAACGGCAACTGCATTTTTTTGAGCGCTTGCGAGTTTGCCTGTGAAATATTCCTTTGCAGGCACAACGGTGTTGGTCACATCAGAGAGTGCTTGCTCGTACTCGGGATCAACCACCGTTAGCCCTTGTGTCAGCCAAGTTGCCATCTCGCCTCGTTGAAGAGCGCCCTGTGCATCCAGTTTTCCCTTGTAACTGGAAGGGTTGATAAAGCCTTTCGCGATAGCCGTAGAGACACCACTTTTTGCCCACTCGGGTATATCTGTAAAATTGTTTGATTCTTGTGTCGATGCATTAGGCTGATCGGATAAACGGCCCAGGATACTTGCCATTTCAGCTTTGGTAACCGGTGAACTTGGTTTAAATGTCCCGTCAGCATACCCCTTGAAATAACCTTGTTCCACGGCCAAATTAATCGCTGACGATGCCCAGTGTGTAGCCGGAACGTCTTTGAATGTAGTTGTAGCTTGTGCAGCTTCTACAGGATTGCCAATGGCTCCAAAACCTACGATCCCCCCTGTTAATATAGCCAATGCCGTTGCGCCGGAAATCATCATTTTTTTCATGAATCTTACTCCTCTCCATTGTCGTTTGTTGTATTTGGTATGTACGATTTAGGTTACTAGATACTAAATTTGTGATATTAATGAATATTCTACCATGTAATACTAGGCTGTTGGTATGATTTATCAATATGTTTTCTCCCCTCCACACCACTCTTACTAATTCTCCAGACCTATATTCCCTCAAAAAAACACAAAAAAAGGCCACGAATCCGCAGATTCATAGCCTTATGCTTTAAGGTCTTTAACATATGTAGTTCCTTCATAAACCATCAATACATCAAGAATACTCGATTTCCAAACATTTGAAAAGCCCATATCTTCTTATTCAATATAAAGTCAGGCTATCGGTGTTCCATTAGGCAATGTGCTATCTGGTGTGAGCAAGACTACATCGCCTTCACCCGGCACGCCGCCCAGCACAAGTACTTCAGAGACAAAACCCGCAATCCGGCGAGGTGGGAAATTAACTACAGCAACAACTTGTTTGCCGATGATCATGTCAGGCGTATATCGTTGGGTAATCTGAGCACTGGAGCGTTTAAGACCAAGTGGTCCGAAGTCAATTGTCATTTTAATAGCGGGTATGCGAGCTTTGGGGAAGGGTTCGGCTTCCACCACTGTACCAACCCGGATGTCATGCTGCATGAACTCTTCAAAAGTAGCCATAGGGAGAGATCTCCTTTCAATTATGGGATTATTATAAATGAATAATTAACAAAAAATCCAGATTACGCGGTATCGTAACCTGGATTTCTGTTGTGCTGCTTTGCAGCAAATTAAGCGCCGTTCCAATTTTCCCCGGTGAGATATTTCTCGGTGAGGATGGATAACATCTGAATACCTACTTCATTATGTCCGCCTTCTGGAATAATGATATCGGCATACTTTTTGGATGGCTCGATAAAAGCATCGTGCATCGGTTTTACCGTTTCGAGATATTGTTTGTACACGGATTGGATCGTGCGTCCGCGCTCTTCAATGTCCCGCAGTACTCTGCGCAGGATGCGCACATCGGAGTCGGTATCAACAAATACTTTGATGTCCATCAGACTGCGAAGATGTTCGTCAATCAGCACATGCAATCCTTCTACAATGACAATATGGTTCGGTGCCAGTTCAACCGTCTCATTGGCAGCACGATTATCTATGGTGAAGTCATATACGGGAGCATACGCCGCTTGGCCTTTTTTCAACAAAGTGAGATGCTCAATCAACAGATCATTATCGAATGCAAATGGGTGATCGTAATTGGTGAGTCGGCGTTGCTCAGGTGTGAGCTGCGACTGGTCTTTGTAATAATTGTCTTGGGATATAAACGTGACTTTACCTGATCCCAGACGGTCGATGACGGAGCGAGCTACCGTCGTTTTACCGGAGCCGGTTCCTCCGGCGATACCAATAATGAGCATGGTTGTTCCATAAGCCTCCCTAAAATGGCAGCATGATGAATGGATAAAAGCGCATCAGAAATCCTTCGTTCATGGCCTTTATCCACATGTCTGTCTCTGAATACACAATTCCTTCATTGTACCATAGCAGACGGCTTTTTTCATCTTGGTGCATGGACCATGTTTTGCCTTCAGGGGCTTTATGCTTGTTCATATTCATTTTACTGCATATCTTTGGATGATACTCCCCGTGGTGACTCCCATAGGGCCAGCAGGCGCTGTCCGATGGAACTTTTTGTGAACATATTCAGGATGACATAACCAAGAACACATCCTGTTGTATTGGCTATCAAATCGTTCAGATCGGTGCTGCGACCGTTGCCTAAGGTTGCTCGGAGCAGCAACTGTGTTATTTCGATGAGGAAACTTACGCTCAATCCTGCGAATGCTGCTGTTCGTATCGAGTGAATCCAAGGCTTGATGAAAGGAAGCATGAACCCCAGTGGCATAAACAGCACAATGTTGAGGAGAAAGCTTGGTGCATCTGCAGTCAGAAGCGGAATCCATTGAATGCTTTGATACCATGGGGTCTGATTGGCATAGATTCCGATGTTCACGTCGATAGGGAAAAATACAAAGTGCATAACGCTCAACATATATATGGAAAATGTGAGCATCGACACATATTGTCTGACCGTATATCTGGTTTTGCTCACCCTGGCATGGAGCATCAGGGCGAGCAGGACCAGAACGAATAATGGACCAAGTACGATGGGAGATGAGATTGAATATTGGATGGACATGCGATGGCTCCTTCACCAGGAAATGAGATCAGGCTATTGAAGCTGAATCTTCATTTCCATTCCCTTGATGAATTGAGTGTCTTTAACCTCTTCCGTAAAATCATCCTTGATCTTGAAAGGTTTCACTATCAGATATTTTACATCCTTGGCAGTTGTGGCATATATGCGTTCCGATTTCAGTTGGTTCCCCTCGTATAGACCTTCGCCGCTGAGAGCGGTTAGCTGCCGCCCCTGATCATCATAGACGGCGAATCCGATGTGACGCAGCTGTTCTTCCTCTTTTGCCGTAAGTGTACTCTTATCGTTCAACCCAATCACGGTAGTTAAGCGGGTGGTGACAGGGGTAACCTCCGCTTCCGTAACAGCGGCTGTATACACATCGTTGGTCATGGCTGTGTTAGGCAGAACCTGATGAACGTTTTCTGTTGATTTGGCAAAAGGAACCGTCAACTCGAACTCATGATCGATGCCTTGCAACGTCAATTGAACCTTCGCCTCGAACTGATCCGGCAATTGTGCCGTTCCCTGATCGGAGGAAATGACCTGCTCAAAGAGCAGTGTATTCGGCTGCGTTTCTCCTACCGAACTATAGAACATACCGCTATCCGAGAGGGACCCGTCGACTTTGAAAAAGACATTCTCAATACCACTGCTCAGTTTCACAATGTCCTTGCCATTGTCATATTCACCCTGATTCAGATTCGGCGCAGTGAAATGAACCAGGAATGCAGCACGGGTACCATCATAAACCGTTTCAAGGACTTCCAGCTTCACATCCTGGTAAGCGACCTTGCTGTTAACAGGGGTAGTCAAGCCGTCGTTGCCCGCCGTTCGCAGACCCATATCGGCTTCGATTGAGCTGAAGAGGCTTCCTACAAGTGGGATGTTGCGCAAGGAGGCGGCCATGGCCGGTGACACAAAGCCGGATGCAAATACGGTCACGCCCAATACTCCGGCTGCGATCGTCGCAGCTGCAGCCTTGTTCCATCGCTTGTTCCGGCGACTGGAGCGCAAATTTTGTTCGGTTTTTAATGTGTTTGGGGAAGCCGGCAGAGAGTCCAGTGTGGCATCAATCCGGTTACGCACAAGTTCAGACATCAGAGGACGCTCCTTCGCTTGGTTCTTTAATTCCTGATCGATATTAAACGGGTTTGACATGTAAGTTTACCTCCCGAAAATTTTTGAATTTTTGATATAACTCCTGCCTTGCCCGAGTAAGTCTCATTTTCACTGCACTTTCGGAAATATTCAGCGCATCGGCGACTTGACGCAGGGATAGGTCCTCAAAATAATGCAAAACGACTACAATTCGTTTCGATTCCTCCAGTCGGTCTACTGCTTCTCGCATATCGACCTCATCGTAGGGACTAGAATGCTCCCGCTTTTCTGAAGGTACCTCCGCATAAGCGGTGGATAGAGAGCGGCGGGACAGGATCGTGTTGCATTCATTGATGAGGATCCGAAACAGCCAGGTTTTGAAATACCGGGGTTCCCGGAGCGTGGGCACCGATTTATATGCGTTCAGAATGGTCTCCTGAATGGCATCGGCCACGTCCTCCTCTTTTCGCAGCATGGATTTTGCTGTATTGTACAAAGCGTTCTCAATGTCTCGAATAAGCCGGATAAAGGCTTCACGATCTCCTTGGATGGCCTGGTTAACGAGATCGGTTGAATCCATGGATAACAGCTCCTTTCGTATTGGGAGGAATGAAGTCAGCACTTGGCTGGTTTTGATATGAATTAGACTGGCGGGCGGGGCATATGGTCACATTTTCTTTTTATAATTTTTAAAAAAGAGCGTTGTTATATATGACGTATCGGTTCTCTACGATCCCTTCAATGCTAAGAAAGGTTGATTTATCCTGAAGATTGCATGATTGACTTTTTCAAAAACAGCACTATAATAAACTTATATTCATAACACGGACTGTTACTGGGGAAACCAGGCATGACCGAATTCGATTGCTTAACTGTAATCGCTTTCGGTCTTTTTTTATTTTTGTTGGGGGGTGAGAACATTGAAGGTTATCAAGAAAGTAAACAATAACGTGGCCATTGCTATTAATGAACATAACGAAGAGGTATTTGTTGTAGGTAAGGGTGTAGGATTTCTGAAAACGCCTTATGAGCTGACGGAGACGGACTTGGTGGAAAAAATATTCGTAGCTCCGAAGAACATTCGGATGTATGATCTGCTGAACAGTATTCCAATTGAGGATATTTATCTCGCGGAGGAAGTCATCAAGCTGGGCAGTCAGATCCTGAATAAAACATTTAACCCGAATCTGCTTCTCACCCTGTCTGACCATATCAGTTTTGCATTAACCCGAACCAAAGAAGGCATCCGTATCAAAAATCCGCTGGAATGGGAAGTGCGGACACTCTATCCGGACGAGACCCGGGTGGGGGAGGCTGCGCTGAAGCTGATTCAGGAAAAAACGGATATCGCTCTGCCGACAGCCGAAACAACACTGATTGCTCTGCATTTTGTTAATGCCCAGGTGGGCTCTGGAGAGATGAGTGATACCACCAAGGTAACCACAGTTACGGGCGAGATCCTGTCCGTGATCAAGTATGCGCTCAAAATTGACTTTCAAGAGGATTCCATCCATTTCATGCGTTTTGCCACACATATTCGGTATTTCATTCTGAGGCAGATGAGCGGTAAATCGCTCAAAGACGAGAATGAATCGCTTTTCCTGATGGTGAAGGAGAAGTTTCCGAAGGAACTCGCTTGTGTGGAGAAGATTGCGGATTTCCTGAAAAATAACTATGGCTGGACCTGTTCGGATGATGAAAAATTATATTTGATTTTGCATATTCAACGATTGATCTCAAATGAACCAACGGAATGAACTAGTGAAGGAACTAACCGAATAATCCATATTGGACTGTTACTGATTCGATCAGGCATGACCAAGCGTAGGGAATGACGATTCCCCGGCTTGGTCATTTTTTATATATCCAATTTATTGATGTAGAGGAGAAGAGTCATGAACAACAAAGAATTGGCTAAAAACGTACTTGATCTCGTTGGCGGCGAGCAAAATATATCGGGTCTGACACACTGTGCAACCCGTTTGAGATTTGTACTGAAGGATGATCACAAAGCAGACCTCAAGGCGCTGGATCAGCTCGAAGGCGTGCTTAAGGCACAGAATTCCGGGGGGCAGATTCAGGTTGTCATCGGTGCCAGGGTAGATGCAGTCTACAGTGAAATGAAAAATCTTACCTCTGACCATATTGGCGAACTTATGGAGTCTGCAGATAGTGGACCGAAAAAGAGACGTAACCCCGTCAATGTCGTGCTTGAAACCATTGCAGGTATCTTCACGCCTGTTCTGCCAGCACTCGTTGGTTGCGGGATGATCAAATGTTTAGCCACCGTTATAACTGCCATGGGTTACTTGGAAGGCTCTGGATTCCTAACGATCATTAACATGATCGGGGACTGTATTTTCTACTTCATGCCATTCTTCCTGGCAGTTAGTGCAGCAAACCGTTTCAAAACGAATCCCTATTTGGCGGTAGCTCTCGCTGCGGGACTCATGCATCCAACCATTTTGAACGCTGCGGCTCAGATTGCTGAGACGGGTGTAAACCGTATTGATTTTCTCGGCTTGCCGATTCTGTTGATGAAATATTCCTCTTCCGTCATTCCAATCATTTTGGCGGTATGGATTATGAGTTATGTGTATCCAATCGTCAATCGAGTGATTCCCAAGTTTCTACAGGTCCTGCTTACCCCAATGATTGTTTTGTTCATTATGATTCCAGTGGAACTAATCGTGCTTGGTCCAGTAGGTTCATATATCGGTGACTGGTTGACCAATGGCATTAATTCATTGTTCTCAACCGCAGGTGTCCTTGCTGGTGCGATTCTTGGATTTTTCAAACCGATTATGGTCATGTTCGGTATGCACTATGCCATCATGCCTATTCAGGTTCAACAAGTGGCTACACTGGGTGCAACCGTGCTGTTACCAACGGCACTGGCAGCGAATTTGGCTCAGGCTGGAGCAGCCTTCGGTGTGTTTGTACTGACAAAGAGCAAAACGATGAAATCAGCGGCTGCTTCGAGTGGATTCACCGCGTTGTTCGGGATCACCGAGCCGGCGATCTATGGTGTAACACTCAAATATAAACGTCCTTTTTTCGCAGGTTGTCTTGCAGGTGGATTAGTCGGTGGATTCTACAGCTTGGTGCATACCACAGCGAACGCTATTTCACTTCCAGGTGTATTGGCAATTGGTACGTATTCATCTGATCGTTACATGTATGTTGTTATTGGTTGTATTGCCGCCGTTGTACTCGGTTTTGTCTTCACGCTGATGGCAGGCATCAAGGAAGATGCAGAAGGAGCCAAGTTGAAGCAGCAAACCACTGGTGGAGTAAATAGCAATCCAACCGTTGCTGCCACAGAGGTAACTCCAGCATCCGCATCAACACAGACATCCACATCTGCTGACATGCTTATCGTTAGTCCGATGACAGGGGAGATCAAACCGATCTCTGAAGTGGAAGATCAGGCATTTGCCCAAGAGTTAATGGGTAAAGGTATTGCGATTGTTCCGACAGATGGCAAGGTATATGCTCCATTTGACGGAGTAGTCGAGGCCCTTTATCGTACCAAACATGCCATCGGATTGAAGGCGGCGAATGGTGTCGAGATCCTCATTCATATCGGGGTAGACACCGTCAGCCTCAAAGGCAAATATTTTACCGCCCATATCGAACAGGGACAGACCATCAAGGCTGGCGATTTATTGGTAGAGTTTGATCCAGAGGGCATTACGACAGCAGGTTATAACACCATTACATCCATTGTGGTGACCAACATGCAACAGTATGGGGACGTGCTGACTACAGCGACCAGCGGCCCGATCCGGGAGAGTGAGGCGCTGATCAAGCTAATCCCCTAGAACGTTAAATAAACCATTTAAACAACACGTAATAACAGGAGGAAACTAAAATGACTCATTCTAATTTTCCAAAAGATTTTTTGTGGGGCGGGGCGCTTTCTGCCTGTCAGGCTGAAGGTGCTTATAATGTTGATGGCAAGAGCCTAACCATTCCAGAAGTGATGAAGTTTAATGAGAAGAACGACCGCAAGGTGACCAAGCAGATCAGGGTGAATTGGGAGATGATTGAAGAGGCCAGGAATGACCCGGATACGATTAAATATCCAAAGCGCCGGGGGATTGATTTCTATCATTCTTTCCGTGAAGATATCGCCTTGTTCGCCGAGATGGGCTTCAAAGTATTCCGTTATTCCATTTCATGGGCCAGAGTATTTCCAGGTGGCGACGATGCTGCTCCGAATGAAAAGGCACTGGAGTTCTATGATCAGGTTATTGATGAATGTCTAAAACAGGGCATGGAGCCCCTGATTACCATCAGCCACTTTGATACACCGATTGTACTGATGGACAAGTTCGGAGGATGGTACAACCGCAAGTTGATTGATCTATATGTAAACTATTGTGATGTGCTGTTCAAGCGCTACAAGGGCAAAGTGAAATATTGGGTGACGTTCAACGAGATCAACATGAGCGTGAAGGCATCGGCCAAGACGCTGGGAATCATTGATTATGATGCGCCGAATTATGAGGAAATGCTGTTCCAAGGGCTGCACCATCAATTTGTAGCAGCGTCCAGAGCAACCAAGATGGCTCATGAGATTGATCCGAATAACCAGATCGGAAGTATGGTGGCTTATTTTACAACGTACC
This sequence comes from Paenibacillus sp. FSL R5-0749, assembly GCF_038595085.1. Classification (NCBI taxonomy): domain Bacteria; kingdom Bacillati; phylum Bacillota; class Bacilli; order Caryophanales; family Paenibacillaceae; genus Paenibacillus; species Paenibacillus sp. FSL R5-0749. Next base: position 305,848 of record NZ_CP152005.1, read on the forward strand.
CGTACACATGCAAGCCGGAGGATGCACTTCAGATGCAGCAGGATGATCAGATGAAAAATCAATTCTATCTGGATGTGCTCAATAAAGGCGAGTATCCTTATTATAGTAAAACGTATTTCAAAAATAAGCAGATCCAGTTGAACATCGAGGACGGTGATCTGGATAATATTCGCGCACATACAGCTGACTTCGTGGGGATGTCGTATTACAACTCCATGATATCCAGTAGTGATACCGAACAACTTGAATTAACAGCCGGGAACGTACACAGTGTCTACAAAAACCCGCATTTGCCTGCAAACGAGTGGGGTTGGCAGATTGATCCCATTGGCCTGCGGTATACGTTGAATCTCGTCTATGATCGATATCAAAAACCGGTCTTCATTCTGGAGAACAGCTCAGGCTTCTACGACAAGCTGAATGAGGACGGAACGATCAACGACCCCTACCGAATTGATTTTCTGAGCAAACATATTGAACAGATGGGACTCGCCATTGCGGATGGGGTCGAAGTATTGGGTTACACGATGTGGGGACCCATTGACATGATCAGTTCAGGGACTTCCGAGATGAGCAAACGGTACGGATTTATCTACGTGGATCAGGATGATTACGGTAATGGTACGCTGCAAAGATATCGGAAGGATTCGTTCTTCTGGTATCAGAATGTGATCCGTACCAACGGAGCAGAACTGTAACAGGTCATGAATATTCTGGGCCGAATCAAAAAAATTCCCGGCGGCTTGCTGATTGTTCCCATGCTTGCCGCCGCGGTCGTCAACACGGTGTTTCCATCGTTGTTTCAGATCGGAGATCCAACGACAGCACTATTCACATCGAAAGGTACCATGGTGCTGATTGGCATGATTTTGCTCGTGTCCGGAACACAGCTCAATCTGTCACAGCTTCTGGTGACCTTGAAAAGAGCAGGGGTACTTTGTATTTCACGTATTCTTATCAGCTGTCTGTTCGGCTGGGCGTTTGTACACTTTTTTGGCATTAGTGGGGTTGGAGGCGTGTCTGCGGTAGCTTTCATTGCTGTTCTGACCAGTTGTAATCCGGGTTTATATCTGGCCTTGATGAATACGTATGGAGATGATGTGGATCGTGCCGCGTTTGGCATTCTGAATCTGATTGCCGTACCGGTTATTCCGGTTATGATATTGAATTCGGCAAGTGGGGTCGGTATCGATTACCTCAGTGTCCTTGCTACCCTGGTGCCTTTCTTCATCGGCATATTGCTTGGCAATCTGGACAGTAATATACAGAAGATGTTCGCTCCGGGAACACTGATTCTGCTGCCTTTCCTGGGCACAAGCTTTGGGTCCAATATTGATCTGCGCATTGCATTTCAATCCAGTCTATCCGGTTTGCTGGTCACGGTGTTATTTTTGCTGATCTGCATGCTGCCGCTCATTGGAATCGATCGTGCGTTATTAAGGCGGCCCGGTTATGCAGCAGCTGCGACATGTTCGGTTGCTGGATTGTCTAGAGTGGTACCTTCAATGGCTGCCGGGTTCAATCCGGCATATGCGCCCTATGTGGACACAGCCATCGCTCAGATTGCGTTTGCCGTGATCCTGACATCGGTGACCGTGCCTTATATCGTGAAGCGACTGGCTACAGGAACAGTGACGGAAGCTTCGACAAAAGCAAATCATTAAAAAACAGCATGTGTTCTGTCAGGTCATGACGGATCACATGCTGTTTTGCTTTTACATCTATATGATCTCCTGGGGGGAGGAGAGGGATCGATCGGTTTATTTTACAGACCCAGCAATTGTTTAACACTTTCAGCTACTGCTTTGCTAGATTGCGGATTCTGTCCTGTGACCACGCGGCCATCTGTTGTGACATAAGAGCTGAAGGCAGCAGCTTTATCGTACTGTGCGGCACGTTCTCTCAAAGCATCTTCCAGCAGGAAAGGAACATATTCGGTTTGTTGTGCCAATGCTTCCTCTTCATTCGTGAAGCCGGAGACGGTTTTGTCTTTGATCAAGAGCAAGCCGTTGGACAACTTCACGTTCAGCAGGGCTGTAACCCCGTGGCACACACCGGACACAACGCCACCTTTTTCATAGATTTCACGAGAAAGCTCTTGAAGTTCCGCATTGTCCGGGAAATCCCACATTGTACCGTGACCCCCTGTGAAGTAGATCGCATCATAATCACTTGCATTCACTTCGCCAGGTTTCAACGTGTTCTTCAATTGGTTCATGAATGTTTCGTTCTCGAAATAGGCTTTGGTGCTCTCATCCAGGGAGTCACCGAGACTTTTCGGATCAAGAGGTACGTTACCCCCTTTAGGGCTAACCAGATCGATCTGAACATTGTCATTATGGTCAAACTCTTCAATAAAGTGAGTTGCTTCGCTCAGCCACAAGCCGGTAGGTTCGTCCTTCGTTGCGTATTTATCTACGTTTGTTAGTACAACCAGTATCTTTTTCATATAAAAACCTCCCGTAAAGTGTATAACATCATTTATATTAAATATCACAAAATTAAATTGTGTAAAATATATTATTAAACATAACATAATCATGTTCTAAAGTAAAATCATGAACGTATCTTCGATCTCCATTGTTACTTTCAAGCGTAGGCGTAAAGAACAATCTAGTCGTAGTTAATATGCTCTCAAGAATGCACGTTTACTTATAATGTTCTTTTTAATTTACTCAATTTGTAAGCGGAGGTAGGCATGTGTAAGGGTTATCAAAATTAATTCAAATTTGATGATAATTTGATTGAACAACTAGTTCTTTTGATTTAGAATGGCGGAAGATACCAACAAAAAACTGGTACATATTACATAGGGACTCGGAGGAACACAAATGAAACGTTCAGGTAAATTTTTCGCTTCAACAGCAGTTGCTGTTGTCGCTGCAGTCTCCATCGTCTCTTCAGCCTCGGCAAGCACAATCTCTAATTCGAATATCTCTAGTATTTCTATGGCTAATATTCAAAGTATGGATATCGAAACTGCTTTGATGTTGGTTCAACAAGAACGCACCAAATTATTGGATGCCCAATTGCAGACACAAATTCAGGAAGTACAGAACCGTAACAATTATATTGCAGATTTGAATGCACAATTGTCGATAGCTCAACAAAACGGGGATGAAGCAGCTATTCAGAAGCTGAAAGGCCAAATTGATGCTGCAAGCAATTCCCAACAGATGGACATGCTTCGTCTGCAGTCCCTGTCCAACAAGCGTAATGAAGCATTTGACGTAATGACTAACTTTATCAAAAAAATGCAGGATTCAAGATCATCCATCATCGGTAACATGCGTTAAGAACGGATGATTAACTGCAACAATACAAAAAGAGCGGAGCCGGAATTTTAATTCCGAAACTTCGCTCTTTTTGTGTTTTTTATTTGTTTTATCTCTCTGAAATCCGGGTTTGGCCTGTACTATAAATCTTCTGCCAGGTTACCCCGACCAGTCACGACGCCGAGTGAACAGATCCTTCAGCTCGTCCGTCGACAGTTCCGTAATCCAGTTCTCGGAGCTTGTGATGATGTTATCGCTAAGTTGTTGTTTGCTCTCCAACATCTCGTCGATCCGCTCCTCCAATGTACCGAGAGAGATGAACTTATGCACCTGTACATCTTTGGTCTGACCCATCCGATAAGCCCGGTCGGTGGCTTGATTCTCCACAGCAGGGTTCCACCAGCGGTCAAAGTGGAAGACATGATTGGCTGCGGTCAGATTCAATCCCACGCCGCCTGCCTTGATGGACAGAATGAAGACGGACGGCTGCTTGTCCTCAGGCAGTGTTCGGGATTGGAATTCCTCAATCATGCGGTCCCTTGCCGTCTTAGAGGTGCCCCCGTGCAGATACAGCACAGGTTCCTGCAACTCCTGACGCAGTACCTGTTGCAGCATCTGTCCCATACCGATGTATTGGGTGAAGATCAGGCATCGCTCGCCCTCATCCCGCAATTCACGGACAAGCTCCATCAGTCGTTCCAGCTTCGCGGAACGGCTGATCAGCATCGCCATATCCTGCGGGCTGTACACATCATAAGAAGATGTTAATGTGCCGTCCTCGGGCAGTTCCTCCGGCAAAGCTTCTTTTGTCAGCAGCAGAGGGTGGTCACACAATTGTTTAAGCTGAGTTAGTGCCGACAGAATCGCACCTTTGCGTTTGATACCTTCCAGCTCTTTCATTTTATCCATCAGGGCTTGCACGGACTGGTCATATAATGCACTCTGCTCACCCGTAAGGTGAATGTATGTCTTCATCTCGTTTTTGTCTGGCAGATCAAGCTGGATATTCGGATCTTTTTTCTTGCGGCGCAGCATGAACGGTTTCACGAGCTGTTGAAGATCTTGCATCCGCTGCTCATCCTTGTCTTTCTCGATGGCACTGATAAAGCGAGTCTGGAATGCTCGGGCACTGCCCAGATATCCTGGATTCGTAAAATCATAGATTGACCACAGCTCGGACAACCGATTCTCGATTGGTGTGCCTGTCATGGCAATGCGGTGTTTTGCCGGGAAGCTGCGGACGGCCAGGGACTGTTTGGTCTGGGCGTTTTTGATATTCTGCGCTTCATCGAGGCAGATGCATGACCACGTATATGTCTGCAACATTTCCTGATCGAGTGTAGCCGTAGCAAAGGACGTGATGATAATGTCCACTTGTTCCGTTTGCTCCCGGAATTCTTCCCCGCTTAATCGGCGTGCTCCGTAATGCAGGCTGACATGAATGGAGGGTGCGAAGCGGCTAATCTCCTTTTGCCAGTTGCCCAATACAGAAGTTGGACAGATCAGAAGTGCCGGAGCCTGTCCCGGCTTACGTGGTTCATGTTCTTTGATGTGTAATAGATACGTAATGAACTGTATGGTTTTCCCGAGACCCATATCATCGGCAAGACATGCCCCAAGGCCGAATCTGCGCAGGAAACCAAGCCATGCAAAACCTTCCTTCTGATACGATCGCAGCTCGGCATGAAGCCCTGTAGGAATGGGCAGGGAAGGCGCACCGCCTTGTCCGCCTCCCAGTTGTGCAATGACCCGATTCAGGTGCTCATTCAGTTCTACTTCCAGCCGAATGTTCTGATCATCCTGTGGTTGCTGCTCTTCCTCGGCTTGTTGTCCTTCCTTCCATTTCTGGTTGCGATATTCCCGCTGTTCATTGTGCAGCAGATGCAGGTGCAGAATATCCTGAAATGAGAGTCCTTGTTCCCGATCTACACCGCCCATGGCACGACGTATCTGTTCCAGCAGGTCGGGGTCGAGAGGAACCCATTCTCCACGGAAGCGAACCAATCGTTCATTACGGGCCACAAGATCGGCGAACTCATCTTCGCTGAGATCCGTATCACCAATCGCAATGCGCCAGTCAAAATGAATAATTGAGTCCAGTCCGAAGAAGGACTGTCCCCGCTCACTGCCTTCCTCTGGCTTCACCTTGGCGCGCAGCTTAGGTTTCTTCTTCCGGGCTGCTTCCCACCAACCCGGGAGCAAGACTTGCCAACCTGCTGCCAGCAACCTGCCGCTATCCTGTGTAAGGAACTGCCAGGCTTCCTGATCTTCCAAAGGATCACTCAGCACATCCCGTCTGCCGCTAATAGAGCTTGCAAGACGTGGCAGATGTGCACGAAGCTGATCCAGCCATCCGGCGGAGCGATCCAGAATGAACGGTGTCCATACCTCTGGCCATTCGCCTTCAAGTCTGCCGCGTGAATCCAGCATGACGGGCACCAAGATGGCGGCATCCAGCTTGTTCTGCAACACCAGTCGCAGCCGCCAAGCTGGCTCATCCTCGTCCGGCTCCTGCAATTGCAGCATAGGTCTGAATGGTGCGGCATCCGCTTTCCAGCCAATGGATACAAGCCAGGACTGAGCGTCCATTCCGGCTGTCTTGGGTAGAGTACCGCGCTCTGGGAACAACTGCGGAAATTCACGCCGCAGATCGGTCGCAGCTTCCTCCGAACTGTACCAGCGTTGGAATACGAAGGCAGAGTAAGCCGCCCCGAGCCCTTCCGCGTAGCTCTCGTCCGTCTGTTGAATCGCTTTGGTAAGCGATGCCCGATCCTGCTTTTTCAAGCTGTCCGGGTCCCAGGTCCACTGAAGTTGTCCTGCGCGATAGGCCTCAAAGCTGGGTACGTATTTGCGTTTCTCAACAGATGCTGCGAGTGCAGGAGCCAGTCGAATCAGATGTTCCGCTTGCTCGTCCCACTTCCATTCAATATGAAGCAGCGTGTGCATCTCGGCAAAGAAGGGAATGACTTCTTCTGCAGGCAGAACAACCAACTCAATCTCCTCGATCTGCCGAACTTCCAGTTCGGTACCGTAGAAGGAAGGTGCATGCCAAGCGAACAATCGCTGCTTAAGCGACTGTCCCGATACAAAGTGGTGTGTGTTGAGTGCTCCGTAAAACAAAGCATCGCCATATCCGGTTAAAGCGACGTGAACCTCAATCGTTTCAGTGTATGGATGAATTAAGCTCATGAGATCAGTTTACCTTTCCGAAGCTCTTCCTGCAGGGCGCGCAGCCGACTGTTACGAACGGCGAGTGTGGTGATGAATTGCTCCCAGTGCGCTTCTTGCTTCAACTTTTTATAGATTTTGGACAGGCGTTTCAGCAGCTTCACCGCGGCCTTGTATCCGTCCCTGTTCTTATGTCCGATATAACGCTCCACCGCCTGATGATAGAAGGGCAGCAACAGTTCAGGTGCATCTTTTTCAATCGGTTGCAGCACCGCTACGCGGAATTCGAGAGGTTCTGTCCCTGTACTTAGCTGAAAATCAATCCACCTGCGCCACTGACCACGAGAATGCATGGCATCCTCATAGGCTGGGCGAGAGTGGGGGAGCATGCTGACAAGTGTGTCCCACATGCGGTTCTCTGTATCCGGCAGATGTTGAATGGCCGTGTCCCACAGATGCATGTAATCATTCAAAGGTGTGTTACGCCGATTCGCCAGCAGGGGACCAAGTTGTACCAACCAATCTCCGAGCCGCTTCCATTCAGCTGCATCTGTGAGCACGTGGAGAAAATGCAACAGATGTTCTGGCGGGATACCATAGGCCGAGCTTCCATGGATGAGTCGCTGCCATGCCTGATCGTCTTGCCCTACATGGAAATACATCCAGCTCTGCGCGAGTACGAGTGGTAAAGGCAGGGATACGGCTTTGCTTGGTCTATCACTACTACTTCCATTACTCTGAGCGCTGCCCAAGACACTCCCACCTGACTGGGAAGGTGCTGAAGTCGCTGTTAGATTGCGCTCTATATCATTTAAGATGGTCTGTTCCGACACTAACATGTCCCGCGACCCTTGAAGCTCAGGTACGATCCAGTTCAACCACAGTTGTCGATAGATCGGAGTGAAGAACATCATGCTTGCTGTCTCAGGCATCATCTGTTTACGTAAATAAGCTGAGGTTTCAGACAATCTGTTCCAAAGTTGCTCAAGCTTGTTTCCCTTTAGACCGGACAAGTCTAGCGGATGGCTAAAGATCCGTTCAATGTCTTTCAGAAGTGCATCAACCGCGAGCTGGGCAGGGTAGCTCATGTACACGGGGGTATGCGTAATTGAGTTACGAGCCGGCGGTACGCAGAATCGTATGAGGTGCAGCTGCACATGTAGTTCAAAAAGTTGGTCCATCGCAGCGGTCAGCCTTGGCTTAATGGCATATAACTCGTCCGTTGCTTCCTGCACGTAGGATGTGCTTGCTGTGCCGGTACCCAGCCGTCTCAGACAGGAGTGGAATAGCTCATGCCATTCCGAGATTTCGAGAGCGGCAAGCTCTGTTGCACGCTCCTTGATCTGACTGTATTGGTTGTCCTGAATGTCCATATCCTGTTGTTCATCAGCTTCGGCGTAGCTGGATCGTCCTGCGGACATGGCCCCGACGGGTTTAGTCGTTTGTTTAAGCGCAGTACTGGAGTGTGCATTCACAATCGCATGTACAGGTCGCTCCAGTTGCTCGGCATAACTCATCAAGACTGCCGTCATGTGTTTGCATACGGAACTCACCGGGCAGGTACAATGACTGGTAGACAGGGATTGCATGCTCAGGGTGACCTCATATTCTTCCGATCCTTGTACAACGGCCGAGATCCCTTGTTGTTCGGAATAGGTTAATGGTCCGACACGTTTCTGTTTATAATATTGGAATCCGCGCATGATCGTCAGGTTATTAAAATGCTCTGCAACCTGCCTGATCAACTGTTGCCACTGCGCATCATCCATCCTCATGTTATTCGGTATGTTCATCATTCCATCTCCTGGGGTAAACATAGGTTCAGTAATCACCACGTCGATGACGTGATGTTGTAAAATCGTTGTATCCATCATATCAGTTATGAGCCAATCCGTGCATGGGTTATAAGAATATGAAGTTCTTTTTGGACAAACATGAATTTGGATGAATACGCAGGTGCCGTGAGCGAGTGGCATGCATGATTGCCTCATATTGTGTATGCTTATCGTATGTATTCCTTTCAGGAACGATGCAGGCCGGGGAAACGGTCATATTACAAACAACAGGAGAGAGCATATGAAAATACTGACGTTAAACACACACGCTTGGGCGGAAGAGGATCAACTGAACAAGATCGGTCAGCTGGCTGATTTTATAAATACACATCAATTTGATGTAATCTCCATGCAGGAGGTTAACCAGTCCATGCAGGAAGCGGCGCTTTCTGAAGAAGAACTGAGGCGGTATTATGCGACTGAATCGGATGCTGTGATTAAAAAAGACAACTACGCCTACGTCCTGCTTCAGCAGCTGACAGAGCAATATTACTGGACGTGGATTCCCGCACATGTCGGGTTCCAAAAATACGATGAAGGACTGGCGATCCTTAGCCGGACGCCGATCACACAGGCTTTTGGAGAATACGTGTCCCACATGCGTGATTATAACAATTACCGGACCCGTAAGATTGTGGGAATCCAGACGGTCGTCCAAGGTGAAGCAACCTGGTTTGTGAACGGACACTATAACTGGTGGGATGATGCGCAGGAACCGTTCAAGGGACAGTGGGAGTTGACAGAGAGCAAGCTTGCCCCCTACATGGATCAGCCGTTATATATAATGGGTGATTTCAACAATGTCGCGGAAGTGCGTGGAGAAGGCTATGACTATATGATGAGCAAAGGCTGGAACGACCTGTACACCACAGCATTGCAAAAGGATGAAGGAGCAACCGTGGTGAAGGCCATTGCCGGCTGGGCAGACAACAAACGCGATTTGCGAATCGACTATATCTTCTCCAATCGTCCCATTCAGGCCAAGTCTTCCACTGTGGTTTTGAACGGTAAAAACGGGCCGGTCGTGTCCGACCATTTTGGCGTTGCTGTAGAGATCTAACAGCCATGCGGCTATAAATGGGATATCCTCTCAATTAAAGAAACAAAGCCTCCGCTGACTTCCTGTTAAGGGAAGTGTAGCCGGAGTCTTTGTTGCATTCAAACATCATTTCCTATGTACATGTAGTATGGTTGTTCTTCATTTTGTTGCGGGACTGGCCTACTATTCTAACGCCAGCATCTGATGTACGAACTTTTTCAGATTCTCGCTTGTCTCGCTAAGCTGTTCAATGCTTTCCATAAACTCGCTAACGAGCTTGGCTTGATCTACTGTTGCGGTTGTAATCTGACCGATCTCCTGCTCCATATGTTTCATGGAATCCTGTACACTACCGAGAGAGGTTTCGATATCAGCCGCTGCTTGTTTCGTATGATCGGACAGTTTGCGTACTTCACTGGCAACCACACCGAATCCGGCTCCCTGATCGCCCACACGAGCTGCCTCGATCATGGCGTTCAGTCCAAGCAGATTGGTTTGTTCCGATACTTCACGAATGACGTTTGTTACTTTAGACACACTAACCGAGTTCTCTGAAGCTTTTTTGGAGTTGCGCAGAATCTCCTCTGAGGTTGCAGAGAGTTCTTCCGAATGTGCCGCAATCTGCTGAATGCCACCGACAAGCGCATGAATAGTTGTTTCATTTTCACGGATCAGCGTCTCCAGTGTCATATGACTATCCAATGCGTAGTTCACACCCAATATGCCCACGACCTGATCGTTTTCCTTGATGGGAATAAGGATGGCGTCAAAAGGTCTGCCTTGCAGATCACCAGGCATGCGTGCCACGGTACGCGTATCCTTGTTGGTGAGCATTTTGAAATCTTTGTAATCGTCATGCAGCTCATCTCCGACCTTCACGCCAATCTCCAGACTTTTTGCTTCGGAAAAATACAAAACTTTCTCATGATCATTAATGGATATGGATATGTCGTCACGGAACATTTGGCTAACAAAAGGCATAGCATTTACCAGAGATTCAAGAGTATTCAATGTGCATCTTTCCTTCCCGATACAAAAAGTGGAATTTTTCGACCTACTATCTATATCGGTAACGGTTTCTGTTTTTTTAAACGAATGTTCAAATATAAGTTCAACGGACGAGACATAAAGTAGCGCTTCGAATTTATTTGTAAGCGTAAACAAAAATCTGTAGCCACCATAGAACATGTCAGTTATACTGGGATTATTAATTGGTGCCTGAGTAAAATAGAATATATTAACGTTCAGGGCAAGGGCGTTCCTTACGAAGGTTAAGCGCTATATCTCTAGATCCTGCCATAGCAGAATATGGGTCTGAGCTGCCCGGTTGGACGTTTTATTTCGGATAAGATTTTATTTCAATGTGAGAGGGATGTGTGCGATCAATGACAACCTATTTCAGCGAACCGCAGAGCATGTATTACCGATTTGGAGAAGATCAGGATCAGGTGTTGAAAGTGCTGGCCGAGAGGTATATTGGGGCCAATGCGCAGGCTGATTTTGTATATCGGGTATTCCAGAAGTCTGGTATTTTGCAAAATGAGAAAGGGCTTTATGATCTGAATTTAGGTAAACGCTTTCCTGACGCTCCCAAAGATCATATATCTTACGCAGCTGCGCTGGTCTGGGGGGATGAGGATCGGAATCTGGATGTGTTGGTTCGCTGTTATGGACCTGTTCGCTTTTATTTTAATGAGCAGTTGGTTTATCGCTCTACCGTAATGGATGAGATCAGTCCTGATGCAACGGTGAAGCTCAGCATCGATATCAAGCCCGGTTGGAACACCATTTGGCTGGAAATGAAAAATACCCCTGCCGGCTTCGGTTGCCAGTTCGGCTCAGATGAAGGTAAAGTGCGTATTCTGAACGTATTTGCGCCGTTTCAGGAGAGACAGGGACAAGCGGGTTGGGTGTTCTCCCAACCAAACCTTGCTGCGAGTAAGCAACCAGACCTGCTTGGAAAAGAAGCAGATTACAGTTTGAAGTGGCTGCCTGAGACAGGCTGGTCTAATGAAGAGATAACCAAGCCGGCTCTCGAACGAATATACGGACATCTCCCTGGACGGCATGTGTATGCTTGGACGCATCTGAACAATACCGATTCAACCGGGAGTCAGGTACGATTGTCAGGTCAATCCTCCGGTTCTTTAAGCATATGGATTAGCGGCAAACCTGTGGCACAAGTGAAGGAGGCAGGTCCGTTTGAGGTGGAGGTAGCAGCCTCTTTTGGGCGGAGTGACCTGCTCGTCCGAAGTGAATGCAATGATGCGGCAGGACCGTGGCATTTTAATTTGAATGCAACCGTTTCGGGTAAGCCACTTTCATTGGAACTTCCTCAGCGTGTCCACGGTGCTTCCGGAGAGTCCTGGTTATATGTCGGTCCCTTTGAGTCGGAGATTGAACCGGATGTGCAGGATCTTACCCGAACAGACCGAGTGTACCAAACGGGGCAAGAACAGACATATTGGCGTTTGGATCGACCGGATGCCTGGATTAGACCTTATTATGAAAACGCCATGTTAAGCAACAAATGGACTGTGGGTAGTGTGACCAATTATGGTCGCTGGGATTATCCATTAGGTGTCACTGTCTATGGTCTATTACGGACGGGGCGTTATTTGCAGAGACCGGATATTACACGTTATGCGGCGGAGCATGTGCAGGCATGTACCCAGATGTATGAGTACTCATTATGGGATCGGGAGCAGTATGGTTTCCCGGCAGTCAATCAACAATTGGTCATGCTGAAAATGCTGGATAACTGCGGTTCTTTTGGTTCGGCCATGATGGAAGCGTATTCAGAGTGTCATGAACCGACGTTTCTTCCGATTGCTGAACGGATTGCAGATTTTATGCTCTCCCGCCTGGAACGGCAGGAAGATGGGGCATTTTATCGCACATGTGTAGGGGAGTATGCTGAGAATACCATGTGGGCAGATGATCTATATATGAGCACGCCGTTTCTCGTTCGTTATGCACGGGTGACAGGCAACTCCGCCGCATTGGATGAAGCCGCCAGACAATTTTCACTGTATCGGAAGTATCTGTTCATGCCTGAGTTCAAGATCATGTCCCATGTGTATGATTTCAAATACGGACAGGCCACGCAGATTCCATGGGGACGGGGCAATGGCTGGACATTATTCTCCTTGACGGAGGTATTGGAAGCTTTGCCGGCAGAGCATCCCGAGCGCCCGACTCTAATTAATTTCTTCAACGAATTGTGTGAAGGATATGCGGCGCTTCAAGGGGAAAGTGGGTTGTGGCATCAGGTGTTGAACGAACCGCAGACGTATGAAGAAGCCTCCTGCACGGCGATGTTTGCCTATGGTTTTGCGAGAGGGGTACGTTTTGGCTGGTTCAAAGACCCTGAAGTTTACGTCACGGCCGCCGAACGGGCCTGGAAGGGACTCATCTGTAAAGCGATTGATCGTCAAGGTAATGTCCATGGCGTGTGCAGTGGATCACGATATGCATTTACGGCAGAGTATTACGATCAGGACTTGCGTACCGTCACCAATGACAATCACGGAATAGGCATTATGATGCTGGCAGGAACCGAGGTGGCCAAAATGAAGAAACATCTGGCCGAACACATGGTGTCTTCACCTGCAGTCTCACATTCCTGACACACCATATCTGAGACGGGAACACGACCGCCGGGAATGTTATTCCCGGTGGTTTGTGATTCTTTCAACTCCTTACTTTTTTGACAGGAAAGCTTACTTTTGTTTATGTCATGTCCAGCAATGGACCGATACAATAGGTTTTGTAAGCGATTCCACAGAAGTGAAAAGGGGAGGAAATTCATTCATGATGATCACGAAAAAGTGGGTAACCCTGTTCTGCCTGTCCCTGTTATTGTTCGCTACAGCCTGTTCGGGAGGAGCCACGGATAAGCCAGCTTCTTCTGGCGAAGCAAGTGAAAGTGAAGGAGACTCTTCAGGCAAGATTGAACTGCGCATGACCTGGTGGGGATCACAGACCAGACATGATCTGACGACCAAAGTCATTCAACTATTTGAAGAAAAACATCCGGGAATCACCATTAAACCTGAATACTCCGGTTGGGATGGTTATTTTGACAAATTAACGACACAGGTAGCCGGTTCAAATGCACCGGATATCATCCAGATGGATTACGCATTTCTGACTGACTTTGCCCGGCGTGGTGCCTTGCTTGATCTGACCCCATTTGCAGAGAGCAAAGAGCTGCGAACAGAGGATCATGATCAGAGCATGATTACAGCCGGATCCATTGACGATAAATTATATGCAATTACCCTCGGAGTAAACGCACCAGGTGTCATCTATGACGCCACCGTATTTCAGGAATTAGGGATTGAAGAACCGCAAGAGAGCTGGACATGGAAGGATTTTGGGGATATTGCGACCAAGATTGCCGCAGCCAAAGGTGATGGGTTCTATGGATCTGCAGACATTTCCGGTACAACCAACATGTTTGAAGTATTTATCCGACAATCCGGAAAAGGTTTGTTCGACGGTGGCACAATGACCGCTACCAGCGAGGAGCTCCAGCAGTGGTTCGATATGTGGGGCGCACTGCGCGAGAATGGTGGAGTGACCACAGCGGAGATCACGGCATCCACAACCAATGCACTGGAGACCCGCCCGATCTCACTGGGTACAGCTGCCATGGATTTTGCATGGTCCAATCAATTGCTGACATTCCAGCAGGTGAACAAAAACCAGGATCATAAGCTTGGGATACAAGTACTCCCGCATGGTGTCAACGAGCAGCAAATTGGCGAATACCTGAAACCAGGCCAGTTCCTCTCTGGTTATGGCAAAACCAAACATCCGAAGGAAGTTGCCATGTTCATTGATTTCATGGTCAATGATCCAGAAGCAACCGCTATTCTTGGTTCTGAACGTGGTGTGCCGGTTAACTCAAGCATTCGTGAGCAGATGCAGCCAACGCTGCCGGAAGCGGAGCAAGTCATTTTCCAATTTATCGATACCGTATCGAAGCATTCCAGTGAGATCGATCCACCATACCCGCAAGGATTTGCTGAAGTGGACACAAGTTTCAAGAGCGCAAGCGAGCAGATTGCCTTCGGTCAAGGCGATACTCCAGATGTCATTGCCCAGTTTATTGAAGGAGCCAAGGCTACACTTGGATCAAGTCAATAACGATTGGAACTGTCTCAGACTTCTAATACTGCGGGGAGGTTGCGAAGATGAACACATCACAGGTCAGTCAAGCCCGAATCGAGCGTGTAGCTGCCCGGCGGGTCAAACGGAGATATGCGCATAATGGAGCCGCGCTTCTGTTCCTCGCCCCATGGCTTGTGGGATTGTTATTTCTCACCTTGGGTCCAATGTTGGTATCGTTATACATCTCATTCACTGATTACAGTATCCTGGCCGCCCCTTCTTGGGTCGGTCTGGATAACTACACCACGATGTTTACATCGGATAAACTGTTTACCCAGTCGCTCAAAGTCACCTTCACGTATGTCGCTGTATCGGTACCGGTCAAGCTGATCTTTGCCCTGCTGGTAGCCATGCTGCTCAATAAAGGGATTCGAGGACTTGGTATTTACCGGACCGTGTATTACATTCCGACATTGCTTGGAGGCAGCGTTGCGATTGCAATGCTGTGGCGTAAAATGCTGGGCGGTGACGGGCTGCTCAATAGTGTGCTTGCCATGGTGGGCATTAAGGCGCCCGATTGGGTTGCTAATCCGAAGTATGCCCTGTACTCCATCGTGCTTTTATCGGTATGGCAGTTTGGATCATCCATGATTATTTTCCTGGCAGGCTTGAAGCAGATTCCACCTGAATATGATGAAGCCTCAGCGGTAGATGGAGCAGGTCCTCTGCGGAGATTCTTCTATATCACGTTGCCGATTCTGTCACCCGTCATTTTTTTCAATCTCGTGATGCAACTGATTACGTCCTTTCAATCGTTCACACAGGCTTTTGTTATCAGTAATGGTAGCGGAGGACCAGTGAATTCAACCTTAATGTACTCTCTGTATCTGTACAAAAAAGGATTCTCTTTCTTTCAGATGGGCTATGCTTCCGCGATGGCCTGGGTGCTGGTCATCCTGATTGGCGTATTTACATTGCTCGTATTCCGCAGCAGCAAGCTGTGGGTGCACTATGAGGATGGTGGGAAATCATGATTGGACAACGAAACTCTAAAACATGGGTCGTCAGCAAACATATGTTGATCTCAGGCATCGCCTTTGTCATGCTCTACCCGATCCTCTGGATGTTGGGCAGTTCATTCAAACCGGGACATATGATCTTTACAGAGACCTGGTTCTGGCCACAGGAATGGAATTGGCAAAATTACATGAATGGCTGGTCTGGAATTCAGGGCAACCCGTTCTCCCGGTTCCTGACCAACTCTGTCATCCTGTCGCTTGGTGCCGTGCTGGGCAATGTCATCTCCTGCTCTATGGCGGCATATGCCTTCGCCCGACTGAATTTTCGCTTCAAAGCCATCTGTTTCGGCCTGATGCTCATGACGATTATGCTGCCCCATCATGTAACGCTGATCCCGCAGTATATTCTCTTCAACCACCTGGAGTGGGTGAATACGTATCTGCCGCTTGTGGTGCCAAAATGGCTCGCGACCGACGCCTTTTTCATTTTTCTCATGGTACAGTTCTTCCGGGGATTGCCCAAAGAGTTGGATGAGGCGGCTACCATTGATGGTTGCGGTCCTGTGAAAATTTACACCAAAATCATCATTCCACTTGCGTTTCCAGCACTGGTTACCACGATGATCTTTACGTTCTTGTGGACATGGGACGATTTCTTCAGTCAGTTGATCTACTTGAGTGACGTTAGCAAATACACCGTGCCGCTAGGTCTGCGTCTGTTCCTTGATTCGAGTTCTCAATCCGATTGGGGTCCGATGTTTGCCATGTCGGTGTTGTCGTTGGTGCCATGTTTCATTGTATTTATCGTGTGTCAAAAGTACTTCGTGGAAGGAATCGCGACCTCTGGGCTCAAAGGGTAATTCCAAGACGAAACGAGTTGATTTTTCCATGGGGAAAGGCAGATGGTCTTCATTCATTAATCAAAAGCTGCAACAAAGCAAGCTCTCCACGTTGATGGTGACTTGCTTTATTGCGTTTAACCTGTTGCTCGTCTCGGTTGTTGTCTGGTTGGCATATCAGTCTTTCTCCGCGGTCACATTTGCCGAGATTAGCAAAGCACGTCTGGCTCTTCTGAACGAGAGCACACGTCGGGGATTTGATTTCATTACAGGGATAACAGGAACCGCCTATGGTTTGGCAAGCAATCGGGAACTGTCCCATCTGCTCGAAACGGCCGATACGGGCAGACTTGCACAGATTCACCAGCGGAGAGAGGTCTCTCGAATCCTGGATCATACCATGGTCGTGAGTGACGGCATTACTTCCATTGAACTGTATACGGATGTCTTTAATGAGGTGACAGTGACGATGGCTGATCGCATATTTCCGGTGGACACCATCGCACATGACTCTTGGTTTGCTACGCTGGAAAAGGCTGATGCGGCATGGGTGCCGCTGCGTGAGAACGAGTCGGGCCAATCCCTGGTCGGATACGCCCAACGGATTTTCGACAGTCATGGCGGAACGGTTGCTTATGTGCTCATTCGGCTGAGTAGAGCGGACATTGTACGCAGGTTCGCTGATGTACCCATGGTGCTTGATGGAAAAGTCCTGTTGGTAGATACGGCTGGTAATGTCGTAATGGAGATGGGGAAAGCTGATCCAGCAGAGGAGAATGTACAATCCGATCATGCTGAAGGTGATGCATTGGACGAACAGGAACGATCGAATAGGAGTAATGAAGTGAGTACAGCTCCAGAAATGGATGATGCCGTAAACGCATCTTCTTCTATTATAGATAGTGCATGGATTCAGGAGCATGTCCAGCCTGGCGCAGACGGATATGAAGTCGTTTCCGGCCAATCCGGAGGTGCGCAATTGGTACTCTACTCCAGACCAGCCATGCTCCAGTGGCGCCTCGTACAGACTATTCCGGTGTACACACTGCTATCTCCGGTCAGACATGCGGGCTGGCAGATTCTCGGTATCGCCATACTGGGACTGTTATGTTCCGCTGTGCTTGCGTACCTGTTCGTGAGGCAGATCATCCGGCCTCTGCGACAATTGATCAAGCGAATGAGACAACTGGAGAAAGGGGACTTCGATACCCGGGTGCACCTTTCGTTTACGGAGGAATACGCCCACTTGGCTTATGGCTTTAATCATATGGCTTCACAACTCACAACGCTGATGGAACAGGTGAAGGAGGAGAGCCGGGCCAAGCGTGAAGCCCAAACGGGCTTGCTTGAGGCCCAGATCAAACCCCATTTTTTATACAACACCCTCGACATGATCCACTGGCGCGCACTCGATTATGAAGCCAAGGATATCAGCCGCATGATTGTGCAGCTTAGCAAGCTGTTACGGATTGGACTGAGTGGAGGAAGATTGTTTATTCGGGTTCGAGATGAGTTGGAGCATGCCCGTTGCTACGTTAATATACAGTCAGAGCGGTTACCGTTCTCCATTCATTATCAGGAGCAGATCGATCCACGTATTCGCGGTTGTTACATTCCCAAGATTATCTTGCAGCCCTTTATCGAAAACGCTGTTATGCACGGGCACCCTGAAGAGGGTACACTTCGAATTCAAGTGTATATGCACGAAGAGGTTGGCCCGCATGAGGATATCGTCATTCGTATTACGGATAATGGACAAGGTTTGCCGGAGGGATGGGAACTCGAAGAGACATGTGGCATCGGTGTACGGAATGTGCATCAACGGATTCAGTTGTATTGTGGAAAGAGGTATGGCGTTCAACTGAGCAATAGAGATTCAGGTGGCGTGGAAGTGACCATTACGCTGCCGCGTATTGAGACCGACGAGCAATTAAATCTATGGCTGGACGGTGAAAAATGATGAAGACCATTATGCTTGTTGATGACGATCCTCATATTGTAAAGGCATTAACCGATCATATCGATTGGTCTTCACTGGGCCTCGGCATTGCAGGTACGGCTTCCAATGGCTTGGATGCGCTGGAACTGTTCCACCGTATGAATCCCGATGTCGTTATGACTGACGTCTATCTACCGGGCATGACGGGGCTTGAGATCACCCAGACGTTGCGACGTGATCATCCCTACCTGCCGATTATCATTCTTAGTGGATATGACGAATTCGAGAACGCCAGGGCAGCCATGCGCTGGGGGGTGAATCACTTTTTGCTGAAGCCGGCTGAGGTTGAGGAGATTGAGTCTGTGCTGCGAGAGGTACTACTGGAACAAGATGTGCGAGAGCGGCATGAGCGGCTGGAGCGGACGTATAAGCAGGAGGTTGGACGGGTACTTCCGTATTTGCGCAAACAGTTTCTTCACGAACTGCTGACTACGCGATATCGGGCAGATGAACTGCCTAAAGAACGCATGGACTATATAGGCATTCATATGTCCTCACAGACACGTGCGATTAGTCTGCAGCTGAATCGCCCCGTATTTCTGACACGGATGAAAGAACGAGATTGGCAGCTTCTCCGCTATGGGGCGGCTGATATTATTCAGGAGACGGTGAAGGATCAGGCAGCGCGCATGAATGGTCAGGTAGAGATTGTTGATTATTCGGATCAGGTATTTGTGTTACTTCTATTAGGTGATAAAGATATATTGGAGGAATGCCTGCCACTCATAGAGCGGATGATTGATCAGATCTTTACGTATCTGAAAATTGAAGTGAGTGCTGGAATCGGAAGATCCAAAAGTCACCCATGTGAGGCAATAGATTCTTATCTCGAGAGCAGAGAGGCAGTGGAAACAGCAGAATTTCAAGGTGGAAGTCGTATCTACCACTACGAGGCATCTGAGGATACAGAAGCAAGTGTGACTGATTATTCATTATTGCTTCGTCAATGGAATGAGGCTTGGGCGAATATTCGACCTGATCTGGCGGAAGAGCTATGGCAGGACATTCACCTTTTGCTGAAAGAAGGTAACTGTGTTGGGATACAGGATGTACAGGTGGTGGCCGTCAGTCTGTTTGACACGTTGATTCATAGCTGGAACCGACTTCATCCCATGTTAACGCCACCGCTGGCGATGAGTGATTTTTTGCGTGAAATTCAATCGAAGTATGCGTTGCATGATCTGGTAAGCTGGATGGACCGTATTATCTGCAACTGGCTGGAACAGATACGCAAGGAGATGGGCGAGAAAAAAAGCAATAAACTCATCGAGCAGGTGAAACAGTATGTGGAGCTTCATTACGCTGAAGAAATTAGTTTTGAAGCGATAGCCAAGGGACTATTCGTACACCCGAAGTATCTGAGTCAACTGTTCAAAAGGGTGACAGGTGAGAATTTCGTGAGTTATTTGAACGGGTACCGAATTCAGAGGGCGCTGGAACTGTTGCAGTCGGGACATTACATGGTATATGAGGTGAGCGAGATGACGGGTTTCCGTAATGCGACGTATTTCAGCCAGGTATTCAAAATGCTTACGGGCAAGAGTCCGTCTGAGGTGGAGTAGAGCCATAAGGGTAAAGTATTTTAACAAAGTGAAGAGGCGGAATGGTTCTTATGATTATCGATCAACAGGAATATTACATTAAAGGCTTATCTTACTCAATTCGATCCGCAGATGAAACAGATGCTGAGGCCTTGTCTTCACTTCGTGTACAAATGGACGGGGAAACCGAGAACATGGATAGGGAAGAGGGCGAAGCGTATATCGACGCAGCCGGGTTTAGGCGGATCATCCATTTGGATACTGATAAGTCACGGAATCTGTTCCTTGTTGCTGTAGTAGCGGGCGAAATTGTGGGGTATTCCCGATGTGAAGGCAGAGAGTTGAAGCGCTTTTGGCATAAGGTTGAGTTCGGCGTGTGTGTAGCCAAAGCGTACTGGGGACATGGGATTGGCAAGAACTTGTTAGCACAGTCGATTGAATGGGCAGACCAGACAGGGGTAGAGAAGATGACGTTAAACGTAGTGGCATCCAACGAAAAGGCAATTGAGTTATACCAAAAGAGTGGCTTCGAGATCGAAGGTATTTTGAAAAAGGATCGGCGACACGTTAATGGAAAGTATCACGACACGATAGTGATGGGCAGGTTCAAAGACTAATAGTAAAAAAGTGAAGATCACAATTCTATCTTATATACAACCCATGGAGTTCAATTATTAGATTCGGTATCCACATAATAGATAGCAGTGTTATAGAATAGAGATATTGTGTTTCGTATTTTATATAACGAATGTAATGATGCTGGTTGATTAGTTCATAACCTATATTGAGAGAGATTCGACCGGTGAGCGTATATAGGATATAGTAAGAGGATATTGCCATAGGAAAAAGAGATTAATAAAAGATTGAATTAGGTTTAACCATTCGTTTGCTGATGGGATATTTTACAAGTAGTAATTGTGTTGTGTATATGATATATTCTATTTCCGGCCAAAAAAAACGAGAACAAAGTGTCGCAGGCAAATCAAATAAGCTTCGAAAGAAACTTGAAAAAAAGGCTTGCTAAGTTGGTTCGGAAGTGTTATGATATAAAAGTTGCTGAGGAGAACAACGCTCGGTAACGAAACAAGTTTGATCTTTGAAAACTGAACAACGAGTGAGTAAACATTCTGCTTGCAGAATGAACGCGAAAGTTGAAACAAGCCTTGGCTTGAATCGACTGGAGCACAATTGAGATTTTTAATCTCGTCAGATTCAAAATGAGCTTATCGCTCTTTTCAATACTTTATTGGAGAGTTTGATCCTGGCTCAGGACGAACGCTGGCGGCATGCCTAATACATGCAAGTCGAGCGGAGTTGATAAGAAGCTTGCTTCTTTGAGACTTAGCGGCGGACGGGTGAGTAACACGTAGGCAACCTGCCCTCAAGTTTGGGACAACTACCGGAAACGGTAGCTAATACCGAATAGTTGTTTTCTTCGCCTGAAGGAAACTGGAAAGACGGAGCAATCTGTCACTTGGGGATGGGCCTGCGGCGCATTAGCTAGTTGGTGGGGTAACGGCTCACCAAGGCGACGATGCGTAGCCGACCTGAGAGGGTGATCGGCCACACTGGGACTGAGACACGGCCCAGACTCCTACGGGAGGCAGCAGTAGGGAATCTTCCGCAATGGGCGAAAGCCTGACGGAGCAATGCCGCGTGAGTGATGAAGGTTTTCGGATCGTAAAGCTCTGTTGCCAGGGAAGAACGCTTGGGAGAGTAACTGCTCTCAAGGTGACGGTACCTGAGAAGAAAGCCCCGGCTAACTACGTGCCAGCAGCCGCGGTAATACGTAGGGGGCAAGCGTTGTCCGGAATTATTGGGCGTAAAGCGCGCGCAGGCGGTCATTTAAGTCTGGTGTTTAATCCCGGGGCTCAACCCCGGATCGCACTGGAAACTGGGTGACTTGAGTGCAGAAGAGGAGAGTGGAATTCCACGTGTAGCGGTGAAATGCGTAGATATGTGGAGGAACACCAGTGGCGAAGGCGACTCTCTGGGCTGTAACTGACGCTGAGGCGCGAAAGCGTGGGGAGCAAACAGGATTAGATACCCTGGTAGTCCACGCCGTAAACGATGAGTGCTAGGTGTTAGGGGTTTCGATACCCTTGGTGCCGAAGTTAACACATTAAGCACTCCGCCTGGGGAGTACGGTCGCAAGACTGAAACTCAAAGGAATTGACGGGGACCCGCACAAGCAGTGGAGTATGTGGTTTAATTCGAAGCAACGCGAAGAACCTTACCAGGTCTTGACATCAGCATGACCGGGCTAGAGATAGTCCTTTCCTTCGGGACATGCTAGACAGGTGGTGCATGGTTGTCGTCAGCTCGTGTCGTGAGATGTTGGGTTAAGTCCCGCAACGAGCGCAACCCTTGATCTTAGTTGCCAGCATTTCGGATGGGCACTCTAAGGTGACTGCCGGTGACAAACCGGAGGAAGGTGGGGATGACGTCAAATCATCATGCCCCTTATGACCTGGGCTACACACGTACTACAATGGCCGGTACAACGGGCTGTGAAGCCGCGAGGTGGAACGAATCCTAAAAAGCCGGTCTCAGTTCGGATTGCAGGCTGCAACTCGCCTGCATGAAGTCGGAATTGCTAGTAATCGCGGATCAGCATGCCGCGGTGAATACGTTCCCGGGTCTTGTACACACCGCCCGTCACACCACGAGAGTTTATAACACCCGAAGTCGGTGGGGTAACCGCAAGGAGCCAGCCGCCGAAGGTGGGATAGATGATTGGGGTGAAGTCGTAACAAGGTAGCCGTATCGGAAGGTGCGGCTGGATCACCTCCTTTCTATGGAGAATCGTTTCCCGAGCGGAAACATTCAAATACAAAATCTAGCCAGGTCGGCTAGTTACTCACTCGTTGCTCAGTTTTGAGAGCTCAAACTCTCAAACAGCTTGCTTTTGCATGGAGCTTGTTCTTTGAAAACTAGATATCGAAACGAAACAAACGCGAATTAGAACATTCCTTTTTAGCTGAACTTGTGTTAAACAAGTTTCAATAAAAACGGTAGATTGCATAAGCGAGTGATCGAAATGGAACGACTTTTGGCTTTGGACGCAGTCCAAAACAAGCGGAGTGACAGCTCGAACACGAGCGATATGGTTAAGCTACTAAGAGCACACGGAGGATGCCTAGGCGCTAGGAGCCGATGAAGGACGTGGCGAACAACGAAACTGCCTCGGGGAGCTGTAAGCAAGCTTTGATCCGGGGGTGTCCGAATGGGGAAACCCAGCTGGGGTAATTTCCAGTTACTCATAACTGAATACATAGGTTGTGTAGAGGCATACCAGGGGAACTGAAACATCTAAGTACCCTGAGGAAGAGAAAACAATAGTGATTCCGTCAGTAGCGGCGAGCGAACGCGGAGAAGCCCAAACCAGAGAGCTTGCTCTTTGGGGTTGTGGGACGTCTCACATGGAGTTACAAAGGAACCGGTTAAGCGAAGAGGTCTGGAAAGGCCCGCCAAAGAAGGTAAAAGCCCTGTAATTGAAAGTCTGTTCCCTCCGAGACGGATCCCGAGTAGTGCGGGGCACGTGAAACCCCGTATGAATCCGGCAGGACCATCTGCCAAGGCTAAATACTTCCTAGCGACCGATAGTGAAGCAGTACCGTGAGGGAAAGGTGAAAAGCACCCCGGAAGGGGAGTGAAATAGAACCTGAAACCGTGTGCTTACAAAAAGTCAGAGCCCGTTTTAGGGGTGATGGCGTGCCTTTTGTAGAATGAACCGGCGAGTTACGTTCCCGTGCAAGGTTAAGGTGAAGAGCCGGAGCCGCAGCGAAAGCGAGTCTGAATAGGGCGACATAGTACGTGGACGTAGACCCGAAACCGGGTGATCTACCCCTGTCCAGGGTGAAGGTGCGGTAACACGCACTGGAGGCCCGAACCCACGCACGTTGAAAAGTGCGGGGATGAGGTGGGGGTAGCGGAGAAATTCCAATCGAACTCGGAGATAGCTGGTTCTCCCCGAAATAGCTTTAGGGCTAGCCTCGGAAAACAGAGTCGTGGAGGTAGAGCACTGATTGGGTGCGGGGCCCGCAAGGGTTACCAAGCTCAGTCAAACTCCGAATGCCATAGACTTACTTCCGGGAGTCAGACAGTGAGTGCTAAGATCCATTGTCAAAAGGGAAACAGCCCAGACCATCAGCTAAGGTCCCCAAGTGTGTGTTAAGTGGGAAAGGATGTGGAGTTGCACAGACAACCAGGATGTTGGCTTAGAAGCAGCCACCATTGAAAGAGTGCGTAATAGCTCACTGGTCGAGTGACTCTGCGCCGAAAATGTAACGGGGCTAAACACACCACCGAAGCTATGGCTTGATGCTTGCATCAGGGGTAGGGGAGCGTTGTATAAGGGTTGAAGGTGTACCGTAAGGAGCGCTGGACATTATACAAGTGAGAATGCCGGTATGAGTAACGAAAAGATCAGTGAGAATCTGATCCGCCGAAAGCCTAAGGGTTCCTGAGGAAGGCTCGTCCGCTCAGGGTAAGTCGGGACCTAAGGCGAGGCCGAAAGGCGTAGTCGAAGGACAACAGGTCGAAATTCCTGTACCACCGTAAGCCGTTATGAGCAATGGGGGGACGCAGTAGGGTAGTGACGCGGACTGATGGATGTCCGTCTAAGCAGTAAGGCTGATGTGTAGGCAAATCCGCACATCGTAAGGCTGAGCTGTGATGGGGAGCGAAAATTGTAGTAGCGAAGGTCATGATCTCACACTGCCAAGAAAAGCCTCTAGCCAGGTGAAGGTGCCCGTACCGCAAACCGACACAGGTAGGCGAGAAGAGTATTCTAAGGCGCGCGGAAGAACTCTCGTTAAGGAACTCGGCAAAATGACCCCGTAACTTCGGGAGAAGGGGTGCCCCGGTAGTGTGAATAGCACGAGGGGGCCGCAGTGAAAAGGCCCAAGCGACTGTTTAGCAAAAACACAGGTCTGTGCGAAGCCGTAAGGCGAAGTATACGGGCTGACGCCTGCCCGGTGCTGGAAGGTTAAGGGGAGTGGTTAGGAGCAATCCGAAGCTGTGAACCGAAGCCCCAGTAAACGGCGGCCGTAACTATAACGGTCCTAAGGTAGCGAAATTCCTTGTCAGGTAAATTCTGACCCGCACGAATGGCGTAACGACTTGGGCGCTGTCTCAACGAGAGATCCGGTGAAATTTTAATACCTGTGAAGATGCAGGTTACCCGCGACAAGACGGAAAGACCCCATGGAGCTTTACTGCAGCTTGATATTGAATTTGGGTACGATCTGTACAGGATAGGTGGGAGCCTTTGAAACGTGAGCGCCAGCTTGCGTGGAGGCAACGTTGGGATACCACCCTGATCGTATCTAGGTTCTAACCTGGTACCGTAATCCGGTGCGGGGACAGTGTCAGGTGGGCAGTTTGACTGGGGCGGTCGCCTCCTAAAGAGTAACGGAGGCGCCCAAAGGTTCCCTCAGAATGGTTGGAAATCATTCGAAGAGTGCAAAGGCATAAGGGAGCTTGACTGCGAGACCTACAAGTCGAGCAGGGACGAAAGTCGGGCTTAGTGATCCGGTGGTACCGCATGGAAGGGCCATCGCTCAACGGATAAAAGCTACCCTGGGGATAACAGGCTTATCTCCCCCAAGAGTCCACATCGACGGGGAGGTTTGGCACCTCGATGTCGGCTCATCGCATCCTGGGGCTGAAGTAGGTCCCAAGGGTTGGGCTGTTCGCCCATTAAAGCGGTACGCGAGCTGGGTTCAGAACGTCGTGAGACAGTTCGGTCCCTATCTGTCGTGGGCGTAGGAAATTTGAGAGGAGCTGTCCTTAGTACGAGAGGACCGGGATGGACGTACCGCTGGTGTACCAGTTGTTCCGCCAGGAGCACCGCTGGGTAGCTATGTACGGACGGGATAAACGCTGAAAGCATCTAAGCGTGAAGCCCCCCTCAAGATGAGATTTCCCAGTATGTAAGACCCCTTGAAGACGACGAGGTAGATAGGCTGGGGGTGGAAGTGCAGCAATGCATGGAGCTGACCAGTACTAATCGGTCGAGGGCTTATCCAATAGCAAGTTGTAATTCGCATGTTTCGTTTCGAATCTAGTTTTCAGAGAACGATCTCTGAAATGTAAGCTATGCGTTTGGTGGCGATGGCGGAGGGGTTCCACACGTACCCATCCCGAACACGACCGTTAAGCCCTCTAGCGCCGATGGTACTTGGACCGCAGGGTCCTGGGAGAGTAGGACGCCGCCAAGCGAAACCCCACTGGGGTATTTTTTTTCGAAAATTGATAAGGGCCCTTAGCTCAGTTGGTTAGAGCGCACCTCTGATAAGGGTGAGGCCGGTGGTTCGAGTCCACCAGGGCCCATAGCAAGACCACAACAAGAAATACAACAGAGTATGGGGCCATAGCTCAGCTGGGAGAGCGCCTGCCTTGCAAGCAGGAGGTCAGCGGTTCGATCCCGCTTGGCTCCACCATTCCCTGATAGCTCAGTTGGTAGAGCACTCGACTGTTAATCGAGTTGTCACAGGTTCGAGTCCTGTTCGGGGAGCCATTAAGGCCCGTTGGTCAAGGGGTTAAGACACCTCCCTTTCACGGAGGTAACAGGGGTTCGAATCCCCTACGGGTCATAGCAATACCTATTGCTTTAACAAGGGATGAGAATCCCAAAGGTTCGTCGGAGGATATGCCTCGTGAGCAGCTGCTTCGCAGTCTCGAACGAAGTGAGAGTATCCCCTACGGGTCATATTATGGAGGCTTAGCTCAGCTGGGAGAGCATCTGCCTTACAAGCAGAGGGTCGGGGGTTCGATCCCCTCAGCCTCCACCATATTATCTTTTTAACGACGCGGGGTGGAGCAGCCCGGTAGCTCGTCGGGCTCATAACCCGAAGGCCGCAGGTTCAAATCCTGCCCCCGCAATTCACTTTCCTTGAGAAAGTATTATGGAACCGTGGTGTAGTTGGCCTAACATGCCTGCCTGTCACGCAGGAGATCGCGGGTTCGAATCCCGTCGGTTCCGCCATTTTATATATTCTTCAGGGATGAGAATCCGTTTTTGGGTTCGTCGGAGCATTCACTTCGAGAGCATAAGCTTCGCAGTCTCGAACGAAGTGAGAGTATCCCGTCGGTTCCGCCATTTTAATTTTATAAGGCTCGGTAGCTCAGTCGGTAGAGCAGAGGACTGAAAATCCTCGTGTCGGCGGTTCGATTCCGTCCCGAGCCACCATTTTTCACACCATGTAATACGCCGGTGTAGCTCAACTGGTAGAGCAACTGACTTGTAATCAGTAGGTTGGGGGTTCAAGTCCTCTCGCCGGCACCATGTAATCCTGGAGGATTAGCGAAGTGGCCAAACGCATCAGACTGTAAATCTGCTCCCGTACGGGTTCGGTGGTTCGAATCCATCATCCTCCACCAGTTTTTCTATGAGTCATTAGCTCAGTTGGTAGAGCACCTGACTTTTAATCAGGGTGTCGAAGGTTCGAGCCCTTCATGACTCACCATTATATGCGCGTGTGGCGGAATTGGCAGACGCACTAGACTTAGGATCTAGCGTCTTTGACGTGGGGGTTCAAGTCCCTCCACGCGCATTCTTTATTTGCGGAAGTGGCTCAGCGGTAGAGCATCGCCTTGCCAAGGCGAGGGTCGCGGGTTCGATTCCCGTCTTCCGCTCCAATATTTGCGCCCTTAGCTCAGCTGGATAGAGCGTTTGACTACGAATCAAAAGGCCGGGAGTTCGAATCTCTCAGGGCGCGCCATTATAACTTCATATTTTGCCGGCGTGGCGGAATGGCAGACGCGCTCGACTCAAAATCGAGTGGGAAACCGTGGAGGTTCGAGTCCTCTCGCCGGTATAGATAACGGGATGTAGCTCAGCTTGGTAGAGCACCTGGTTTGGGACCAGGGGGTCGCATGTTCAAATCGTGTCATCCCGATTTTTTTATTTGCGGGTGTAGTTCAATGGTAGAACTTTAGCCTTCCAAGCTAATAGCGTGGGTTCGATTCCCATCACCCGCTTACATATTGAAAAGAAAGAGATGGTCAACACCATTTCTTTCTTTTTTTGCATTTATAGGCATATGGATCATGATTGTATGCCAAGATTACAGATGATATGGCCAACTAGCATGTACGAGCATGTATTCAACCTCATAATACATTCCCCACTTTTTTAGACTTGTTCTTAGTAATTCTTGAAGTGTTCCAATGAAGAGGTTTAGTGCATCTTCGAACACTTGAATATTTTTTCTGTATCACATTTATAAAAACGCTTACAAAAATAGCTTGCGTAAATCATTAACCTGTAATACCATATCAATTAAGCGCTTAACCTTTAGGGGTAAGGCGCTTAAACTTAACTTAGATTAAGCGCTTAACCCGTAAAGGAAAGGAAGGCGATCAAATTCATGAATACAATTAGATTAACGATGGCTCAGGCACTGCTTCGATATCTGGATCAGCAATATATCTCGGTTGACGGGGTGGAAACCAAGTTTGTGAAGGGAATCATCGGTATTTTTGGACATGGCAACGTAACAGGCATTGGAGAAGCGCTGGAGCGCAGTCCGGGAAGCCTGAGGTATATGCAAGGCAAGAACGAACAAGGTATGGTGCATACGGCAGTAGCCTATGCCAAGCAGAAGAACCGTAGACAGATCTATGCATGTACAACATCCATTGGACCTGGTGCTTTAAATATGATTACAGCGGCAGCTACCGCAACGGTGAACCGGATTCCGGTTTTATTGCTGCCTGGAGATAACTTTGCTACGCGGGAACCGGACCCGGTACTTCAGCAGTTGGAAGTGAGCAGTGATTACACGATCTCAGCCACTGATCCATTCAAAGCCGTAAGCAAGTATTGGGATCGTATTGTTCGTCCCGAACAGTTAATGATTGCTGCTACACAGGCCATGCGTGTACTAACTGATCCAGCAGAGACAGGAGCGGTAACACTCGCACTGCCGCAGGACGTACAGGCAGAAGCGTACGATTACCCGGAATCATTCTTTGCACGCAAAGTGCATTATCTGGACCGTCGCCCCCCGGTACAAGCAGCCATTGAACGGGCAACGGAGCAGATTGCCCGTGGCAGAAAGCCGCTTCTCGTTGCAGGCGGCGGTGTGTTGTACTCTGAGGCGTCCGTTCAACTCGTGGAGTTCGCCGAGGCATTTGGCATTCCGATCGCCGAGACGCAGGCGGGCAAGAGCGCAGTCTCTTGGGACCACCCACTGAATGTGGGGGCCATCGGGGTTACCGGCTCTCTGGCAGCTAACAGGCTGGCGAGAGAAGCGGATGTGGTGATCGGCGTCGGAACTCGTTTCTCCGATTTTACGACGGCGTCCCGCTCTGCTTTTCAGCATCCGGAAGCTTCATTCATCAACATCAACCTGAACGGTATGGACGCCGCCAAGTTAGGCGGAGAAGCCATTCTGGCAGATGCACGCGAAGGATTGCATGCTTTACAGAAGGAATTGCAGGAAAGACAATACCGTAGTGCATATGGCGCATCCGAAATCGCTGATCTCCGTACTGAGTGGAATGCAGAAGTAGATCGGCTGTATGGAGCACAGCATGAAGCAGGGCTGGCACAGACCACGGCAGTTGGCATAGTTAATCGGACCATTGATCCATCTTCCGTTATTGTGTGTGCGGCAGGCAGTCTACCAGGAGACCTTCATCGTCTGTGGCGTGCGGCTGAACCAAAGACGTATCACATGGAGTATGGATTCTCCTGCATGGGGTACGAGGTGAGTGGTGCGTTCGGAGCAGCACTTGCCGAGCCAGATCGTGAAGTGTACGCCATGGTCGGTGATGGCAGTTATCTGATGTTGCATTCAGAGTTTGTGACCAGCTTGCAGGAACAGAAGAAGATGACCGTTCTATTATTCAACAACAATGGTTTCCAGTGTATTCATAATTTGCAGCGGGAACATGGTAGTGATGGTTTCGGCAATGAGTTCCGTTATAGGGAATCCGAGAGTGGACGACTAACGGGGGATTACATGCCAATAGACTTTGCTGCACATGCCCGAAGCATGGGAGCCAAATCCTATAGAGCGGAGACAGCAGAACAGCTGGAACAGGCACTTCGAGATGCGAAGAACGAAACGGTGAGTACGTTGATTGAGATTCCGGTCGTGCCTGGAACCAATGCAAGTGGATACGAGTCTTGGTGGAATGTAGGAGTGCCAGAAGTATCTGCCGAAGAAAAGGTAGTTCATGCTCATCATACTATGCAAGCCAACCGAGCCAAAGCAAGACTTATTTAATCGGATTTAATAGAGCATTTTTCTAAAATAAAGCATTATTTGTACTCCTCACGGTATAAATCGGTGGACGTATTTATCTATATATTGAAACTAAGAGCACTGCATTCCAAGTGAACCATACATGCTGAACGACAAAGGAGACGTGGAGCAATGAGCAAGCTGCCATTCCAGCTTGGGATACATCCGATCAATTGGGTCGGTGAAGATGTGAAAGAGCATGGTGATACGACAACGTGTGCGCAGATTCTGGATGACATTCAGCGCCTTGGGCTGACAGGTACAGAGATGGGACGTAAATATCCAACTGATCCCGCTATACTGCGTGAGGAATTGAGCAAAAGGAATATCAAGCTGGTCTCTCAGTGGAAATCCGTACTGTTCTCCGACCCGGCATATCGTCAGTCAGAGCTGGACAGTTATCGCAGACATGCGGAATTTCTTCAATCTATGGGCAGTAAGGTGATCAGTACGGCAGAGGTAGGTGGGTCACTTCATTTTGATCCAAGACGAACTCCGCATGAAAAAGAAGTGCTTAGACTCAGCGAATCGGAATGGCATATCCTTGCTGAAGGGTTGAACGAGGCAGGAGCTATCGCCCATGAACACGGGTTGAAGCTTACGTACCATCATCATGGAGGCACAGTGGTCGAACAACCGGATGAGATTGATCGACTGATGGAGTTGACGGACCCTTCTCTCGTATATCTACTCTATGATACAGGTCATGCCTACTATGGCGGGGCCAATCCGCTGGAGCTGCTGCGCAAACATTATGATCGGATTGCCTATATCCATCTGAAAGATATCCGCCCTCATGTGCTGGATGAAGCACGCGCGGAGCAGTCTGACTTTGTCGGTTGTATTCGCAGAGGCGTGTTCACCGTACCAGGGGATGGATGCATTGATTTTGCACCAATTCTGCACGAACTGATCACACGAGGGTACGATGGTTGGGCGATGCTTGAAGGAGAGCAGGACCCTGCAATTCATAACCCGTATGAGTACGCCAAGCGATCTTTGAGCTATATGGAGTCCTTATACCAACACAGCTAATACAGAAGTAGCGATGGGGAGAGGACCATACTCATGAAGTGAAAAGGAAAAAGGCAGCAAGAGTATAACGTTACAATTGGAAAATAAACCTGACCTATTCTAGACGTTTACGAGTCCTCACCAATGGAATGAGTAACGAGTCTAGATATCCATATGCAACAAGTAATATCCCACCACAGAAAGGGGCTCACATGCAATGACTTACGTATCCTTTCCGGTATCCAGGAAGAAGGATTTCACCGCGATTGGCCGTTTGTGCATCGACTTGAACGCCAATGAGATCAATCGCCCGATGGAAGAGACGATGACGTTCACGAAGTATGTTGGCGGATCGCCGGCCAATATTACGATAGGCATGTCTAGACTGGGTATGGAGACGGCTTTTATCGGTAAGATCGCGAATGACCAGATGGGTCGATTCATCCATAGCTATCTGGAAAAGAACGGCATTGACACATCAAACGTGGTCACAGATGACACCGGAGCGGTGACAGGGCTTGCTTTTACCGAGATCAAAAGCCCAACCGATTGCAGTATTTTAATGTACCGGGACAATGTAGCGGATCTGTTATTACGGGCGCAAGAGGTGCAGGAACAGTTAATTGCTGACTCTAAAGTGCTGCTAATCTCAGGCACGGCCCTCGCGCAGAGCCCATCCCGTGAAGCCGTATTACAGGCACTAACGTATGCGAAAAAACATGGAACCGTTATTGTGTTTGATCTGGACTATCGCCCATACACCTGGACATCGGACGAAGAGACAGCGGTCTATTATAACCTTGCAGCCGAGAAATGCGATATCATCCTGGGCACACGCGAAGAGTTCGACATGATGGAGACATTTGACCATAATCCGGATCATAGTGATCAGGTGACTGCACAGAAATGGTTTGATTTCTCAGCGAAGATCGTTGTCATTAAACACGGTAAGGAGGGGTCCATTGCTTATACGCGTGAAGGGCTTTCCCACCGTGCGGACAGCTATCCGGCAAAAGTAGTCAAAACGTTCGGGGCAGGCGACTCCTACGCAGCCGGGTTCCTGTATGGGTTGATGCAGGGCTGGACGATTGAGCGCAGTATGGCGTACGGCAGCGGCGCAGCAAGTATCGTTATTTCGAGCCATAGCTGTTCGGATGCGATGCCAACGGTAGAACAGGTGAATGATTACATCGAACGTTGCAATCGGGGCGAGATTACCGCGCTCTGAAGCAGATTGCAATACTTTGAATAACACGCTCATACAGATCAACATCACTAATATCAGTTGAACATAAGGGATCACACATAAGCGAAGGGAGACAGGGCTATGGGAAAAGGGATTTCTGAAGCGTCTACAACAGCGACAATGGTACAAAACTGGATTGGGGGTGCCTGGGTGACCCCAGCGGCAACCCGTACCGAGCCGGTTGTGAATCCGGCTACAGAAGAGGTCATTGCACATGTGCCACTGTCTGAACAAGCGGACGTAGATCTGGCTGTACAGACGGCACGGGAAGCGTTCAAGTCATGGAGCGGCACACCGGTTCCACGCCGTGCACGTATTCTGTTCCGATACCAGCAGTTGCTGGTCGAACACTGGGAAGAGCTCGCCCGCCTGGTAACGCTGGAGAACGGCAAAAGCTACGCCGAAGCGTATGGTGAGGTACTGCGTGGCATTGAGTGTGTCGAGTTCGCGGCAGGTGCCCCGAATCTGATGATGGGTAAACAACTGCCTGATATCGCGACAGGACTGGAGTCAGGCATGTATCGTTACCCAATCGGAGTTATTGGGGGAATTACCCCGTTCAACTTCCCGATGATGGTGCCGTGCTGGATGTTCCCGCTGGCTATTGCATGCGGTAACACCTTTGTCCTGAAACCGTCCGAGCGTACACCGCTCCTTGCAGGCCGCCTGGCAGAGCTGTTCAAGGAAGCAGGGCTTCCGGATGGCGTGCTCAACATTGTACACGGTGCACATGATGTCGTGAACGGTCTGCTGGAACATAAGGATGTTCAAGCGATCTCCTTTGTCGGATCACAACCTGTAGCTGAATACGTCTATACCACTGCATCCAAGCATGGCAAACGGGTACAGGCACTCGCGGGTGCCAAAAACCACTCCATCGTTATGCCGGACGCCGATCTGGATCTAACGGTAAAAGAAATTACGAGTGCAGCCTTTGGCTCAGCAGGGGAACGCTGTATGGCATGTTCAGTTGTTGTGGCTGTGGGTGATGTGGCTGATGAACTGGTACAAAAACTGGTGGAAGCAGCAGATCGTATTACCATTGGTAATGGTATGGATGAGGGCGTGTTCCTCGGTCCTGTTATCCGTGGACCACATAAAGAGCGTACACTCGGTTACATTGAATCCGGAGAGCAGGAAGGTGCGGCATTAATTCGGGATGGACGTAAGGATCAGGCGACAGATGGTTCGGGTTATTTTGTAGGGCCAACGGTATTCGACCAAGTGGAGAGTAATATGAAAATCTGGCAGGATGAGATCTTTGCTCCAGTGCTTTCGGTGGCAAGAGTATCTACCCTGGAGGAAGCCGTTGAGCTGGCAAACCGTTCCGATTTTGCTAATGGTGCGTGTCTGTTCACCCGCAGCGGGGCAAGTATGCGTCAATTCCGTGAGACAATTGATGCGGGCATGTTGGGTATTAACCTAGGCGTACCTGCACCAATGGCATTTTTCCCGTTTTCCGGTTGGAAAAAGTCCTTCTATGGTGATCTGCATGCCAATGGTACGGATGGTGTTGAATTCTACACTCGCAAGAAGATGGTAACGGCGCGCTGGTAACAACCAGAGCATAACTCGGGCTAAGGGGAACGCTCAGCCCATATGGACGCACATAGGGAGGATAACGGAATGGGCAAGGACAAAGTGAGAATTGGCATCATCGGTGCTGGACGGATCGGCAAAATTCATGCAGACAATCTCCTGCGTAACCCGCATGCCGAGATTGTGGGAATCAGTGACTTGTTTGCAGGTCCTGAATTGGAGGCATGGGCCTCCACACGTGGCATCCCTGTTGTAACAACGGATAGCAGTCAGTTGATCTCGATGCCTAATGTAGACGCGGTGCTGATCTGTTCTTCAACAGATACACATGTGCCGCTGATCGAACAGGCCGCCAAGGCAGGCAAACATATCTTTTGCGAGAAGCCAGTCAGTATGAATCTGGCACAGACCCAAGCGGCTGTAGCAGCGGTTCAGAAGGCGGGCGTGAAGCTGCAAATCGGGTTTAACCGCCGTTTCGATCACAACTTCAGACGGGTACGTACTCATGTGCAGGATGGTACGATTGGTGATCCGCATATTATCAAAATTACGTCTCGCGACCCGTCTCCACCACCTGCGGAGTATATCCGGGTGTCTGGCGGGATCTTCATGGACATGATGATCCACGATTTTGATATGGCCCGTTATCTGTCAGGAAGTGAAGTGGAAGAAGTCTACGCTCAGGGCAATGTGTTGATCAATCCGGTCTTTGCAGAACATGGCGATGTGGATACGGCAATTGTAACGATGACGTTTGCCAACGGGGCGATTGGTGTTATTGATAACAGCCGTCAGGCTGTATACGGGTATGACCAGCGTGTAGAAGTATTTGGTTCAATGGGCAGCGCCGCAGCGGCGAATGACCATCCGAATACGGCTGAGATCAGTACAGCGGCCGGGCTAATGCGCGACAAACCGTTACACTTTTTCCTGGAACGTTACAATGAAGCGTATGTGCAGGAGACAGCTCTCTTTATCGATGCGATCATCCACGATACACCCGTTATCGTAGATGGCCACGATGCAGTACAGGCAGAGCGAATTGCGCTGGCAGCAAAAATGTCCATGGAGCGGGGAAGACCTGTGAAGCTGAGTGAAGTCCCTGGGTTGTCCCTGGAATCGCAAACGGCAACGCCATAAGTGGATGATTAAAGTCACTTTTTCTGGATAGAGCGCATGAATAAGTCCAAGTTTTGTTTTTTTATAAGGTTCAGATTGTTGTGGATGACTACAGAAAGGAGTGGATAGCAAGATGTCAGAACGTATTGTGAAACCCGTGGTCAACCCGGAGGGAGACGGTACACTTATCAACGTAACACCGGAGTCGGCCGGGTGGGAATATGTTGGATTTCAGGTAGCGAAGTTGGCAGAAGGGGAGACGCTAACCCGTGAGAGCGGTGATCAGGAACTCTGTGTGGTGCTTCTCAGTGGTTTCGCCAATGTAAGTACCCGCGAGCATACATGGGATAATATCGGAAAAAGAATGAGTGTTTTCGAGAAAATTCCGCCGTATTCAGTCTACGTCTCAACTTCCGATCAAGTGCAGATCACAGCACGTACCGAACTGGAAATCGCTATATGTGTTGCACCCGGTAAAGGCACGTACCCGGCTCGTCTTATTGCACCTGAAGATGTAGGGGTAGAGGCGAGAGGGTATGGCAATCTGGAACGCCAGATTCATAACATTTTGCCGGAACAAAAGGAAGCGGACAGTCTGCTCGTTGTTGAGGTGTTCACACCAGATGGGCATTGGTCTAGTTATCCGCCACATAAGCATGATCGGGACGCACTTCCGGATGAATCTTTGCTGGAAGAGACGTATTATTTCCGTGTACAGCCTGAGCAGGGGTTTGCCATTCAGCGCATATACACGGATGATCGCTCTGTAGATGAGACGTTGGCAGTGAAGAATGGCGAAGTGGTGCTTGTTCCAGACGGATATCATCCGGTAGGTGCCCCTCCGGGGTATGAGGTCTACTATCTGAACGTTATGGCTGGCCCAACTCGGACTTGGAAATTCCATAACGACCCTGACCATGAGTGGTTGATGAAAAAGTAAAACAGTTCATGCTACGCAGATTGTGCTCACTTCAGGTTGCGTATGCAGACTTCCCCCTGCATAATGAGAAGAGAACAATGATGTATGCGAATCAATTTCATAACTCACTAAAAATGGATTTCTGTAACTTAGCCTTGATTGAAGCAGCTAAAGGTATCATGAAATTGACTCATGTATAACGCAATTTATATATAGCAAAAATGGGGAAAAAACAATGAAAGCAACCATATACGATATAGCACGCGAGGCGGGGGTATCCATTGCAACCGTCTCGCAGGTCATTAATGGCAAAGGCAAGATCAGCGAGAAACGGCGCGCGGAGATTATGGAGATCATGGAACGCCTTCACTATCAACCCAGCGCAATCGCAGCTGCACTTACAGGCAAGCAGACGTATACATTGGGGCTGCTCGTACCGGACATCTCAAATCCGTATTTTGCAGAACTCGCCAGAGCGGTGGAGGATCGTAGCCGTCAATTGGGCTACAGCGTGGTCATCTGCAGTACGGATAATAAGGACGAGCGGGTAGAGCGTTACCTGAACCTGCTCCAGCAAAAAAGGGTCGATGGCATGATGATCGGAACCGGGATCGATAATGCCGAAATTTTATCTCCCCTCCTGCAACAATCGATACCTGTTGCTCTGATTGCCCGTCATATGCCATCCCTGTCCGTACATACGGTCACCATTGACGACATACTCGGCGGGGCACTCGCAGCGGAGCATCTGCTTGAACTTGGGCACACCCGTGTAGCGGTATTGTCGGAACCGTCCAAAGTCAGCAGCAGTCAGGAACGTGTACGCGGATTCCGTGAAGCATTGATTAAGGCAGGTTATACGTTGGAACCGACTCAGATCCGAGAATCCGCAGCTGACTTGAGTTCGGCCAAAAAAGAGGCGCTACTGCTGCTCCGTGAGGACGATCACCCAACAGGTTTGTTCTGTTGTAATGACATTCAGGCCATCGGTGCTCTTCAGGCAGCCAAAGAGCTGGGGCTACGTGTGCCAGAGGATGTGTCGATTATCGGGTTTGATAACACCATTCTAGCCTCGGTAACCAGTCCACCGCTTACGACTGTAGCCCAACCAATTGAAGAACTGGGGCATCGCGCTGTAGACCTGTTGATAGAAGAGTTAAAGGATGAGCGTAAAGAACCGCAGAAGATTGTGCTGAAGCCTGAGCTGGTTATCAGAGACTCGGCAGGCCGCGTATTGCGCTGATAAAATTAGGTTGTTTCGATGTAACCTAACAAGGCGTCAGTCCAAGTTGATATGCGTCATATCCCTGTGTGGAGATCCGGATATCGTTTGACCTCACATTCTGAACATGTACGGTAACAAAATAACAGATAAGCCGCGCTCGCCCTATGGGTGAACGCGGCTTATTGACGTACATTTTAAATTATTATTTTAGCTACTAGTGGTATTGAGAGAATAACATAGTATAACAAAACATTATCGATTGCATAGCAGCAGTAAATAAGAATAACTATGGAAGAGAAGAAGTATGATGATATACTGGAAAGTATCATTAATTACCATTTTATATATGTTTTGTGGTGTGTGGAGGGAGAGTTATGATTAAAAGAATTAAGATAATTATGGGTGTCGCTGCAATTATTGTTGTTGCAGCTATTGCGGCGCGTATGTATACCTCTGGTCAATATGCGATGTACATCCCCAGTAAACATACGACGTTTCGAGCTGAGGTGACAGATCATATGAGCATGCTGGATCGCTTGGATCGACTGACCATTAGAAAAGTTTCAAGTGCAGATCCGAATAATGATGAGGATGAAGTGACGATCACAGATCCCAACGAGATTAGGGGTATGCTGAAGTTGTTAAAGGATGTTGAACTTAAAAAGGTTCGGGAATTGCACGTTTCCGAAAGGAATCCGCATTACTACGAGTGGCGAGTTACCATTAACAAAGAAGGTCGCTTTACGGATCGATTCGGACTGACCTTCTATAATGAACATTCCCTCTCAATCTACAGCGAGGCGAAAACAAGAGATAATCTGAAAGAATACGAGATTACTAATGAGTTTAGCCTGAATGAGATGGAACGCCTATTTGAAAAACTGAAGGAGGAGCAAACAAGACCGTGACCAACTATCATGTCCGTCCGATTGAGGAAGAAGATATCCCTTTTCTGTGGGAGATGTTATACGCATCCCTGCATACACGAGAAAATGATGAACCTCTCCCAATCGAAAGTGTTCATACACCTGAACTGTCCAAATACGTTGAAGAATGGGGAAGGGAAGGAGACTTCGGATATATTGCAGTTGACCAACATAACCGAAGATTAGGTTCAATAACATTACGATTCTATACGGATCAGAATGCGGGATACGGTTATGTGAATGCAGCTACGCCAGAGATGGGGATGGCTGTAACACAAGATGCACGTGGAAAAGGAGTAGGTACCTTACTGCTTCAGAGCGCATTAGATGAGGTGGAACGGAGGGGAATTGAAGCAATCTCCCTCAGTGTTGATCCCGATAACCAAGCGATTCGCTTGTATAGGCGGTTAGGGTTTGTGGAGAAAGGCCTCTGTGGTACATCGGTAACGATGGTACGAGTGAGTACTTCGAAATCTTAAAGGATAAGCGATCG
This sequence comes from Paenibacillus sp. FSL R5-0749, assembly GCF_038595085.1. NCBI lineage: Bacteria > Bacillati > Bacillota > Bacilli > Caryophanales > Paenibacillaceae > Paenibacillus > Paenibacillus sp. FSL R5-0749. The sequence continues at coordinate 344,421 of NZ_CP152005.1, forward strand.
TTCTATAAAGTAAGAAAACAAGGGTAAGCAAAGTATTCCTGCATAATAAAGGCGCTTCCTCATGGGAAACGCCCTTTTTTTCACGTGAAGCACGTACATATTACATATTCTCTTTGAACTCACGTTGTAATACCTCAATTTATTTCAACAAAAATGCCAAAGCTTCGTCATACGTTTCCCATTGGAATTCCGTCTGATGGGCTGATTCCTTGGAAATCCGATTCAATTGCATTTTGGCGATCGCACCACCTACGGCTACACTGGCTCGCTGCATACCCCAATCTAGCAGTAATTTCTGATGCTCCACAATTTTTTCTTTGGTATCCTGAGGAAATGCCTTCATCGTTCTCATGTCCACGAGCACATCAAACGAATTTCCCAATTGCGCCGCTATTCTCTGAATTTCTTTATTCGCTTGTTCGACATGTTCAGGAGTAACAATACCTTCCCAGATAATTTCAATAATAGGTTTAGTTGAATCCAAACGTCTAACAGACATGTAGGCAACTCCTCGATTATAAAATAATATGTAATATATGAGACTATAAGCCTATTAATTATACCCTTTTATAACGAGAATGAAAACTGAAATCATAATATAGTGGTTCTTATGGACTACTTTTTCCTAGCGAAGTTAAATTCAGGGATTGTTCTCATATTGTCATTGGCAGGAGATTGAATAGCTAAAAGCCATCCAGAGGATAAACTCCGGATGGCTTCAATAATTGTAACATGATAAAGTGAAAATCCTGCGTCAGTTAGAAGCCAATCTTCAAACTGTTACCTTCCGTTGCTACACCTTTGGATAGGGAAATGCTTAGCTTTTGTTCTGCCGAGAAACCGAGTGTCTCCCCATCATGCAGTGTGACGTCGTTTTCAACCACATACGTTGTGGTCATGAACATCATCTCAAATACATCGCTTAAGGCTTCAGACGATTGTATAATCTCCATCTCTTCTTTTCCAAAGTTACGTAGTCCGTAAGTATAAGCTGAAGCGCCTTCGGCATTTTGAAATAATCCGATGAAAATCCAGAGCGAGACGGGCAACTCATCATGTTTGATCCCACGGCTGGTTTCGACATACTGACTGGCTTCCACGACAAGGGGGGCCATGTATATTGCCAGCGCGTGATCCAACTGTAACAAGGCACTCGCTGTTTGAGTGAACAGAACATGTCCTTCAATTGCATTGGTTGCATTCAGGACCGATACAATAATCTGAGACTGGTGCCGTGAGGTAACTTGCTCCGCTTCTCGCCAAAGGATGTTTAGCCTGGCATTCTCCTCAACTTCACGATCTGGTACAGGCGCGGCAATATGAGCGCATACCACCTGCATTCCATTCACTTCGAAAAAAAGATTGCCCTCCTCCGGTCGTTCCTCAATCTCAATATTCCATTCGTCCCTCATATTTCTGATGAAGAGGTCAAAATCACAATCGTCACGCTCCAGCAGGACAAAACCCACGATGGTCTCACTGTAATTCGTGGATTCGACAGCACCACTTGCAGGCACCTTTTCCTTTTTGCGTCGCCGAAGCTTATCAAACAATCCCATGACATGTTCTCCTTCCGATCCCAGATTGATTCTGGTCATTGTACACTGCTATCTATTCACTACCTTACCATAACGGAGTTAAGATGAATCGCAGCAATGCACCTATCGACAGGAAATTACAGGAACAGGACCAGCAACAATGCAATGATCGCAGGCAATCCTTGTTTGATGATGATTGACCGTGAGGAAGTTGCTCCTCCATACAGAGCCGCGATAATCACACACGCCAGGAAGAAAATCTGAATATGCTGTCCAACGGCAGCATCCGGATATACGAGTCCCCAGATCAGACCTGCCGCAAGAAATCCATTGTAAAGGCCTTGATTGGCCGCGAGCGATTTGGTGGATTTGGCGAATTCCGGCGTGAGATTGAAGGTTTTCATTGTGCGTGGTCGAGTCCACATGAACATCTCCATCACCATGATATAGAAGTGTTCGACAGCTACAAGAGCTACAAAAATGATGCTAATCAATGGAAACACCTTGCTTTCTATATGTAATTTATTTACTTGTCCATCCTAGTATAAATGTTTGCAACGAGAACGGAAAGAGTAAAATTAATTTATAACAATTTAATTGTGTATTATTTAAAATGCGTATCATTTTCCAATTGAGTTATAATGTTAAAAATAAAGATTTGTACAAAGGTAAGCATACGCCGATTGTCGGCAATCCATTCACTGGGTAATAATGAACAATAAAGAAGTGATATTTCTGAGGAAAGGGAGGAGATTACTATGGGAACGGTTCAATTTGTCTTGCTGGCTGATGATCCATCCACATTTTTGACCCGAGTTGTCCCCTTTATCGATATTGAGCTTGCGGGAATTCCGGGTGACCGTCATTATGGTCTGCTTCGTCCAGCGGACTCACGTCAGAAAATATACAAGCGCGGTACACCCATTGCGAATCGCCGCCAGATCAGTATTGTGTCCGAAGAAGAATGTGCTCTTATTGCAGAGAAAATGAATATTCCTGAAGTGCGGCCAGAGTGGCTGGGTGCCAACATACTGGTCCGTGGCATTGATCGATTGACGGAACTGCCTGCTGGGACGCGGCTTTTATTTCCGAACGGGACAGGGTTAATATGTGAAGGGGAGAACCTCCCCTGTGTACATCCGGGGAAAATGATTGAACAATTCTATAAACAGGACGGTTTGCGCAAAAAATTCGTGCCTGCGGCTCGCAAAAAACGTGGGATTGTGTGCTCGGTTGAGCGGGAAGGTGTAATCCATACGGGGGACACCATAGAGGTCATTCGCCTGTCCTGATGTTCAGGACAGGTTCTATTTGATCAGCCCCCGGCGCTCACCATTCGGATGTCTAGAGTGGTAGTACTCCTCTGGTGTACTGCCAATAATAGATTTGAAATCTCGGATAAAATGGGATTGGTCATGATATCCAAGGTCCTGGGATAGCTTAATCAGGTCACAGTGAAGACCGCGGTCCATCAATTCCGCAGCATTTTGCAGACGATACAACTTAATTACGGTTTTGGGTCCGATGCCCACATACTGACTGAACAGGCGTTGAAGCTTTCGGGTATGCATATTCCAATAGGAAGAGAGGTCATCTACTCTCAGCATCTCCCGGTTCTGTTCAATCTGTTGCACAATATCGTTAACCATTCTTGCTTGGGCATCTTCAGCAGGAAGGTGTGCACATAATAGCTGGTCAATGTAACTGGTTTTATCCGCATCATCCCCCGCCCCAAGAAGCCGGTCTTCCAAGGATTCCGCTGTGACGTCAAGAATATTGGATACATTCATCGGCTGTCCGTACAAGGATGAGACAGGAACCCGGAGGAAGGGATAAAAGCCTCCTGGCTTGAATTTCACGCCAAATACACGACCTTTCCCACTCACAAGATAGGAGAATTTACGTCCGGATGGACCGAAGAAAAACGTATGGTTCCGTTCCACAACCAGATTGACACAGGGGTTAGGCACGACATGTTGGGGATACGGTTCAAGTCCCGTCAGATCCCAGGATACGATCCAGTAATGTTTAACAAAAGGGCGAAGTGCTTCGGAAGGAGCATGGCGTGTCAGTTGATACTTATGATCACCTTCATTCAGATTCAGCAGGCCCATACTTGGTCTGTCTCCTTGTTCTACCTGTTTCATCCGAATCATTCCTCCTGCTCATCTCACATTATTTAGGTTCTCGGAACAACAATGCCCGCACTGCAAAACGGGGTAAAATGAGTTGCCTGCGCCATCTTGAAGGTTGACTGAGGAGGCGATAGAGCCATTCCAGGTTAAGCTTCTGCCATATCGCAGGGGCACGTTTGGTTTTACCAGCGAGGATATCGAGACTACCTCCAACACCTATGGCTACACGAGCGTTCAATTGATGGCGATACTTGTTAATCCAGTTTTCTGCATGGGGGGCGCCAAGAGCAACGATAAGAAAGTCTGGTTGAGCAGTACGAATCTCTTCCACAATCTGTTGTTCCTCATCTGCCTGGAAAAAACCATGGTGTCTGCCTTTTACGACAACTCCCGGATAACGCTGAGCAATGACTTTCACGGCCTGTTCACTTACGCTTTCCTCTGCTCCTAGCATATAGAATGACCAGCATTTTTGATCACCTTCCTCCAATAAACGAAACAGCAGATCACAACCGGTTACCCGTTCAGTCAATTGTCCGCCCCGCAAACGGGATACCATCACAATGCCAGCATTGTCAGCTGTAACCAACCCGGCTTGATCGACGACTTGGCGAAGATAGGCATTTTTCTGACAGGACATCACAATCTCGGGATTGCCTGTTATTTCATTCCAGTTTAGTATATCTGATCTTCTGGAAAAGGACTATATATGGGCGAAACCCGTTTTAGTAATGATATAAAAATTCCATGAGTGATAAATATCTTTATCGATATGACCTGTTGTCGCGTTTTTACAATACGGCCTTTGGGGTATAACGGTAGGATAGGAGTGCGAGGTGGGTAGATCGCGTGTCCAATACTTAAAGGGAGTGAGTCCATGGAACTGAAATATGAATTCTATATCAATGCAGGACTTGAAGATGTGTGGAATGCTCTAATATCACCAGACGGCACACGGAACAGCTTTTTCGGTAGTGAACTTCGCACTAATTTCCAACCAGGTCAGCCATTTGCTTATGTAGGGCCGGGTAATGATGGTGCGGAGACTGTACATGTGTACGGAGATATCTTGGAATTTGAACCACTGTCCAGACTTAGTTATCAAGAGCATCCTGGACCGTCGTACCATGCCAATCATGCCGAGCTTCAATCCAGGGTGGTCTTCCAGTTGGAGACTGTGGGGGAGTGTACGAAGCTGACACTGATTAATGATCAATTTACAGATAACCATCCTTCCTTTGCGAATGCACAGAGCAGCTGGTGGATGATTCTAAGCAGCATCAAAACATGGGTGGAAACGGGGAAAACATTGAATTTTGGCTGGTAGCTGGTATGAGACATCATGTGAGATTAATTATCATAAAAAAATAAAAGCAATCTAATATAAGAACCGGTGCTGATTCAGCATTGGTTCTTGTTTTTTTATACAAATTTAAGACTATTGCTCTACATTTAATGTCTGATAATGTCGAAATATATATCATATGACCTAAGAGGAGAAATGAACATGTTTCGTAAACGTACTGAATCTACCAAACCAATTCGTATAGATGCACATCAAAAGTTACTGGAGTATAGTCGTAAACTCGTAGCAAATGCAGAAAAGGGCGATTATAACGCATGGATTGAAGATGGCATTGAATTTCCGGAAAATGATGAAATAGCTAGTAACATCAAAAAAGCAGTACATATGATGAAAGCACAAAACGATGCCGTGGAAATGCGTCTTAGAATGCTGAATCAGGCAATGAATGTAGGATTATGGGAATCTGACATTGTTGCAGGTGATCCGCTGGATAACAATAATGTCGTGGCATTTTCGAATGAATTCCGCCAAATGTTAGGATTCAATAATTCCAAGGATTTCCCTGATGCATTTGCAAGCTGGGCCAAATCGATATATCCGGATGACAGAACCCAACTGGTGCAGGAGATTATGGAGCATGTAAATGACACAAGAGCAACAACTGCCTATAATGTCATCAGCCGTATGATTACAAAAAGTGGAGAAGTTCGCTGGTTCCGATGCCTTGGACAAGTCATCCGAAATCAGGCTGGGGTTCCAGTCAAACTTCTGGGCATTATGTTTGACATTCATGAGGAGAAGAGCAAGTCTGATGAGCTGGAAGCACTCGTCACCCGATATGATCTTGTTAACCGCGCCTTGGTGGAGGCACCGTGGGATATGACCGTTGTGGCTGGAGATGTGGTGAATCCGAATAATGAATTTTGGTGGTCACCCCAGTTCCGTAGAGAATTAGGGTTTAAAGACGAGCAGGATTTCCCGAATGTGTTCAGCAGCTGGAGCAGCAGACTTCATCCGGAAGACCATGATCGGACGATCAACGAATTCGCCAGACATATGAACGATTATAGTGGTCGTACACCGTACGATCTGGATTATCGTTTGCAGCGCAAGGACGGGGAGTACCGATGGTATCACGCAGGTGGGGAGACCATTAGGGATCAGGATGGAGTACCGCTCCGTGTAGCTGGAACCATTCGAGATGTAACCCATGAGAAGAATAAGGAACAGATCGTGGAAGCCATGAATCTGAAAACCAAACAATTATCCGAATCCATTGGCGAGATGGTACGTGGAATCAACTCAATCACCGATCAGGCACAGGATCTGGTTACTGCACAGGAGTTATCTGCCGATGCAGCCATTCAAGTGAAAAGCAGTGCAGATGATACGAAGAATATCACGGTGTTTATACGAGAGATTGCCAGTCAGACCAATCTCCTGGGATTGAATGCAGCGATTGAAGCTGCACGTGCGGGAGAGCTGGGACTGGGATTTGGCGTCGTTGCGGGGGAAGTCCGGAAACTGGCTGATCACAGTTCTGAGGCCACAGTCAATATCGAAGACAGCATGCAGAAGATGAAAACACTGATTGATCAGATTCTTGAGCATATCGGTAATATGTCTACGTTAACGCAAAATCAGGCTGCCCTGACACAGCAGGTGAATGCTTCAATGGATGAGATCAACACCATGTCACAGGATCTGGTTGATTACTCGCGGAATCTATAATTTCGAAGCCGTTTGTTGTAACATCACGATCATTGGCACACATCATCAACAAAAAATCCACCGGGATGCATTTCTGCCCTGGTGGATTTTTTGCATATCTATATATAGCTAAGATGTATAGCTTCAGTTTCAGTTAGTGAATTAGACTTGTTGAACTTTGATCAGGTTTGTATTACCGGATTGACCGATTGGAACACCAGCGGACAATACAATGATGTCGCCTTTTTCGATGTAACCTGTTTTGATTGCGTTACGTGTAGCGGACTCGAACATTTCATCCGTAGTGGTTACTTTGTCGCCCATAACCGGAATGACACCGGAGAGCAGGCAGATTTTCGCCAGTACTTCTTCATGTTGTGTAACTGCGATGATTGGCGCTTTTGGACGATATTTGGAGATCATACGTGCTGTGAATCCACTCTCAGTCGAAGTGATGATTGCTTTTGCATTCAGTACGAGGGAAGAACTTACTGCGCCCTGACTGATAACTTCAGTAATATCAGCGATCTGTTGAGCCGATTTTTGTGCGAATTGCTCTTTGTAATCGATCATTGTTTCAGCACGGCGTGCAACTGCAGCCATCGTGCGCACGGATTGTACCGGATATTTACCAGCAGCCGATTCACCGGACAACATCACAACGTCAGCACCTTGAAGTACAGCGTTAGCTACGTCACTTACCTCGGAACGAGTAGGGCGTGGGTTCACTTGCATGGACTCCAGCATGTGAGTAGCTACGATAACTGGTTTACCCGCACGGTTACATTTGTCGATCATTTCTTTTTGCATCATTGGCACATCTTCGATCGGTACTTCAACCCCGAGGTCTCCACGAGCAACCATGATACCGTCAGATGCTTCAATAATATCGTCCAGGTTCGTCATACCTTCCTGGTTTTCGATTTTGGAGATGATCTGTACGTGCTCTACACCGCGTTCTTTCAAAATGCTGCGGATTTCACGGATGTCGTCGCCTTTACGAACAAAGGATGCTGCGATAATTTCGATATCGTTTTCAATCCCAAATCCGATGTGCATAATGTCACGCTCGGTTACACCTGGCAATGTCGTTTTGATTCCTGGCAAGTTAACTCCTTTGCGTGGTTTGAGAATGCCGCCACTGATGATTTTACAATGGATGTCGGATCCTTCCACAGACAGTACAGTAAGATCTACGAGACCATCATCGATGAGGATACGATCGCCAGGTTTCACAACGAGGTTCAGTTCTGGATAGTTTACCGAGATACGCTCAGCGTCACCGAGGATTTCTTCGGTAGTCAGGATCAGCTCTTTACCTGCTTGCAGATGGCAAGATGCTTCTTTCAGTTTGCCAATACGAACTTCAGGCCCTTTGATGTCCATCATGATCGGTACATAGGTGTTCAGTTCGGAAGCTGCTTTGCGGATATTGTTAATCCGTGTAACGTGATCTTCCAGTTCGCCATGAGCCATGTTCAGACGAGCAACAGTCATACCTTCCTGAATCATTACTTTCAGCAATTCGATTGAGTCACAAGCAGGTCCCATGGTACAAATAATTTTTGTTTTTAACATGCTAATTTCCTCCTCATATTTAAGCTTATATGTGTATTGTAGCGTTTTCTGTCGAATCAGGGTATGAACTATAGTACAATGATTAGAGTATAGTCCGATAATGAGGTGTGTTATGTTCACTCCACTTGAAGTACGACATATTAACGGTGTTGGTTGGTACGAAGAAGCTGTGCAATCTCAACAAACCTGGCGACTTAGCTTGGTTACTTATGGAAAATGTGTATATTGGGTGAACGGTGATAAACAGATCATGGAAAAGGGGGAATTGCTCCTCATTCCAGGTGGTGTCCCATATTACGGCAAGAGTATTCCAACAGTAACGCACACACAGATTGTAATTCAATTGCAACGAAATCATACAGAAACTCTGCCTGCGCTCGAACGGTATGAGGCTTTGCGCCATAAACCTGGATGTTACGAATTGATCCATCAACGCATGAGCGCTATTCATCAACAATGGCAGGAGCGTCCGTCTTATTATGTCATGATGAGCCAAGCCTTATTGATGGAAGTGTTGATTTATATTAACAGGGAGTTAGATCGGGGAGTCATTCCGCCGGAGAGACATAATCATGTTGAACGGATGAAGCGGTATATTGAGCGGCATTATCGGGAGAAAGTGACAAAGGAAGAACTCGGGGACGAGATCAACAAGACTCCCAATTATGCTGCTGCATTATTCAAAAGCATGACGAATCAGACCATCAGTCAGTATGTCCATGATCAACGGATGAAACGAGCCATATACCTGCTCACGGAGTCACAACTCTCCATCCAGGAAATTGCCGAATTTCTAGGCTACCGGGACCTGTCTTATTTTTACCGCATATTTAAGCGTATAACGGGAAGTCCACCATCCGATCTGCTCCATGAACGCCCGCCTATAATATGAAACGTGTAGCCCAACCCTAATAAGTTCTTCTATATAAGTAGGTTAATTAAATGAGTACAAAAAAAGAGGGCTCAGGCCCTCTTTTGCTGTATAACAGGATTATCATCCCACCTGCTACATATATAGATGCTGTTAAACATGACTGCTTGAATTAGATGCTGTGATTGCTTGCTTGCCCTTTTTTCGTGCCTGCCCAAGACGAAGAGCAAAGACATGTACAGTCCAATACGCGGCCTCCGCAAACAAAATGCCTCCGGCAATGTCCAGCAAGGAATGCTGTTTGACAAACACCGTTGAAGCAATAATCAACCATAGCCACACTGACCAAGAGATGCGTGCCAAAGGTTTGAAGTTCAAGTGTCTGTTAATCATAATAAACAGCAAGTAGCTGGTCAGAACGTGAACACTTGGGAAACAATTGAAAGGCGCATCGTTGGTATAGATAAACTGTACTAACACGCTGCTTAGATCGGTTCCGCCGATCACCGGGCGTGGCACATGAGTGGGGAACACCGCAAAACAGACATTGGCAGCCATCACCCCAATATTATAGGTAATTAACGTGCGCCAGAATAGCGACTTGTTTGTCAGACCCAGATAGAGAAATCCGAGATACAGAATGGGCATCCAGCTAATGTATGGATAAATAAATTCTTTGATAAAAGGAATCTGTGTGTCAATCCAAGCATAATTGTAGAATACATCACTACCCGTGTTGCTACCTAAAAAAACGTAAATTGAGCCTTGGAGCGGTATGCACAGAATAGCCAGTAAATGCCCCCAACGCTGAAAGAATGCTCTCATAGTATCCCCCTGATTTCATTATGCATTGTGAAACTATCGGTTAATGGATGCTTCATAGATATATGACGTTGAAGAGTCGCCGCACCCCTGCAGCTTTAAACTCTTGTAATACTATAATGGACAGATGAAGGTATAAGCCATACCTGATTTTAGGGGAAATGCAGTCAGGATAAGTCTCTTTTTTGTTACTTTTATATTTTTATCCATGATAGGAATATTCATTGTGCTCGTGATATGTTACAACTACATTGGCATATATGTTCATATAAAGACGAAAAAAAGCAAATGAAATGAGGTAGGCAAATGTATGGTTAACCCGCAATCCGAGCCAAAACATTCCTTTTCTGAGCGAAAACCTGTGCTCACCGTCGTGATTATTGAGCTACTTCTCCTGTTAGCCGTATTTGCTGCAGGGGCCATTGCCACGATAAAACAACTCGACTACACTTCTCCCGTGCTCATTTCCTTTACACCTATCGCAATTGTGCTGATCATCTATCTGACGTTAAGACGCAAGTGGGGAGAGACCGGATTTCGATCTTTGAGAATTATCCCAGCTGGGCACGCAAAGTATTATATTCCACTACTCCTTGTACTGGGTACAATTTCTCTGAAAGGATTTGGAGAGCTTAGCTTGTCACGGGTGGTCTTTTTTATCTATTTTACCTTGCTCGTGGCCTTTGTTGAAGAAACGATCTATCGGGGGCTTATTTTCAAAACATTGCTTCAAAAAAGTGCAGTGGCCGCAGTCGTCACCTCCAGCATCTTGTTTTCAATTACGCATTTGCTGAATGCATTGTCTGGTCAAAATATGACGGATACGATCATGCAATTGGTCTATGCGCTGCTTCTGGGAGCTGCACTGGCATTATTAATGCTGAAGAACGGAAATATCGTACCGCTTATTTTGTTTCATTTCATACATAATCTGATTCAATTCCTCGGGAATGATCTGGAGGACACAGGAACACTTCCCTATGATCTGTTTATACTTGCAGTACTGATTGCATATTGTGCCTGGTTAGTATGGAGCAATCGAACCCATTCGACGATTCCTTCCAATACAAGTGAGCAGGACAATACGGTTGTTCACTAAAGGTATTGCTTGGAAGTAGTATCTTAACGTTTCCCGTCAGCAGTGAGATCATGGTATACTTCAGTCTGGCGGGAAGACAGTTATGTTCGTGATACGAGGTCTGCCTATCCGTACATTAGATTCAAACAGTAGGTGATATAGTGGAGAAGACAGCACAAGGCGTAGCAGAATGGATGGTACAGGAGATTAAATTCACAGGAACACTTCATCAGGAAGCTGCCATAGAATATGTGAAGACCCATTTTGGCGAAGAGTTTGTTTTTGTGAACGAGAACGGCAATGCATCCTTGTCCAAGGAAGTGAAGAAGGCCTTCCGTAAGCTTCATCGTGGGCAGATCGCCTGGGATCGGGATGCATTTATGTGGGCATGGACCTAATGTGTTAAACTGTAATGATATGAATCATTGAATGTGTTGGATATGCATGTCAGAATATTATATAAAAAATGTATAAGATGGATTAGATCTGCATATCCTTTCATAAGACCGTACACAAGTGACCAGTCACATAAACGTGATAAACCCTGTTGCCACGCGAGTTAATAACATGTATTTCCAAAGCTGTTTGAAAAGAAAATACAAAGATTTGCTTTTTGGCTGAAATGGAGTTATAATAAAAACAAGTTGTAGAGAGTGGAAAACCTAATTCATATATTGTAAAGGGCGATCACTTATAGGTTTATGACTGGTACCTTTTTCAATGTGTGAATTTTTATTTGCTTGCTGCAAAGAACAAAGGAACATGTTAATCTTTATTTGGAGGTGTAATTCACATGCAAAACGGAACAGTAAAATGGTTCAACGCTGATAAAGGCTTCGGTTTCATCGAAGTTGAAGGCGGAGAAGATGTATTCGTACACTTCAGCGCTATTACAGGCGAAGGCTTCAAAACGCTGGACGAAGGTCAACGCGTGCAATTTAAAATTGTACAAGGAAACCGTGGTCCTCAAGCAGAAGAAGTTGTAAAACTGTAATTAAAGCATAGCTGCCTTTAACATGTTATAATGGTAAAGGCAGCTTCTTTTTTTTGATTAGTTATATAAAAGTCGACCCAATAGTTGTCGAGGCAGAAGTTCGGTGGTACGTAAAACTTCCGCTAAGTGTACGCTTCTGTGAAATAACGTCGGTTAGATGTTTTTCCATAACAAAGGGGGTAGAAGTCATGTATAATCGCAAAAAACCGTTGGAAGAGATTCCACAAGCTGATGCGGCAATCTGGGAATGTACGAGTGATACGTGCAAAGGATGGATGCGGGACAATTTTGCGTTTGATAACGTACCTACTTGTCCGATATGTGCTTCTGAGATGGTCAGCACGACTAGGATGCTACCATTGCTTGAGAATTCGAATAGTAATCTAAAAACGATGCCTAAAGGAAATCGGATTTAACATAGCTTACCCGCCTCTAACGAGGTGTTTTTTTTTAAGATCAAATAGACACCCTCTGCGAAGGTAAGGGTATTAAATATGAAGTTCCCGGCATTCGTTTTAGCGAATGCCTTTTTTTGTCTCTTCATTTACAGAAAGTATACTGTAATTGACGTGTATCGTATGAAAAAGATAAAGACCCTTTTCGCTATAAGCAAAAAGGGTCTTTGTTATGCTACAAATTTACCATGATCAGATTTGAGTTTAGATGAATAGGAATGGCAGCAGGAACAGTGTTGCTACCAGAGCCAGTTCGATCCCTGCTCCATAGCCATAACCCCGACCGTATCCATATGGACCGTATGCCGAGGATTTAACATTCTTTGATGCAACAGCGTTTTTCTTGCTACCTTTTACCAACTGCTGTTTGGACTTGACTGAACATAGCCGTGGTCCCTCGAAACATCCGTTCAAATAAACTTTGCCATCACGACATTGGCTGAGTGTACCATACATATGCTTACCGTCTTTCATAACAAGACAAACGGAACGTCCAACGTGCGGAGAAACCGTTTCTTCACATACCCGATTAATTCTGTACATGCAAATCCTCCTCATTAGATGCGGTTGCCGCTTGAATTCAACGGTTTTTATATCATAGTAGAGCGAAGAGGAATTGGTATGGACGAGTACCCGGAAAATCGAATAGGGAGGAGCCGTTTTTAAGTCTGTTCCATACACTGGGAGAAGTGAGGAGGGGATGTTGCGTGGATTATCATGACATGCTGGCTCGTTTAGGGGAAGGGAGTGCCCATCCTGGAGGATTTTTGGCAACACTGAAGTTGCTTGATAGCTTATCTCTGCCATTGGGTAGTCATATTCTTGAGATAGGATGTGGCACTGGGAGGACTGCGTGTTACCTGGCTAAAAGTGGATATCAAGTAACAGCCATTGATCTTCATCGCAATATGTTGGATAAGGCAGTTCGGCGAGCAAGACGAGAGCGAGTGGATGTTCGATTTATTCAGGCTGATGTAACATCGTTGCCTTTCCCGGAAAACCATTTTGATATGGTATTTGTGGAGTCGGTTACGATCTTTACCCCATGGCGGAGTGCACTTAATGAGTATAGAAGAGTGTTGAAGCCCGTTGGACTTTTGGTAGATCGGGAGATGGTTCTATCCGGCCAGAAGACCGAATTGATGTTTCGCAGACTAAAGCAATTTTACGGTATACGAACCTTGGTAACGGCGACAACATGGAGAAAACGCCTAAAACAGTGTGGCTTCACTAAGGTAGAGGTCAAAGAACATTCACGTTCTATGGGAAAATGGGGCGTAGATCATGATCCACATCGTGAGATCGATATGAATTGGTTCGAGGATGAACAAATGCAGCGAATGAGCCAGACCAATGATCGGTTGCTCGCGAAATACGGCAAAAAGTTGGGGTATGCCGTTTTTCAGGCCAGAGCACCGTTGGAGATCGAAAAGGAAAAATAGGAAAAAGGCAACTCCACAATAGTTGTGGGTTGCCTTTGGTTTGTTACAGACAGAACGTACTACAGCATATCATTATCGATAATGCGCCAGTGGTGTTTGAGCAGGGCTTCCAGTTGGTTCTTATCTTTGGCTCGAAAAGCACTTAAAATTTGTCGGTGCTCTTCATTAACTTCGAGCAGTACCTCAGATAGCTTTGGTTTATTATCACTAACATACGACTGCCGGATGAAGCTGTTCTTCAATGTGTTTAACATCTCGATGACTGTGGCGTTACCACATCGCTGAATGTACAGGTTATGAAACTGATATTGGTTCTTGTTGTAGGCAGCAAGATCGAGCTGGCTGATATCTTCATCCATTCGGACAACGAGAGTTTCCATTTCCAAAAGTTCAGAGGGTCTGAGATGGTCTGCTGCAAGTGTGGCAGCAAGTGCCTCCAGCACACCAATCGCTTGGGAAAACTCCAGTTTTTTGCCTGCATCAAAAGGAGTGACAATAAATCCCCTGCGTGGGATGTATTGCAGCAGATTGTCTGAAGCCAGCTGGAAGAGGGCCTCCCGAGTAGGTGTCCGACTGATGTCCAGCTTTTTGCATATTTCAGCCTCGTTGATCTTCTGGTTGGGAAGCAGCGTTCCGTCCTGAATCTTCTGGGCAATGTAATCGTATACGTGATCTTTCAAGGACCGGTATTTGGGTACCTCCATACCGAATCCTCCTTTCTATGTAAAGTTAATAATTAGATGGGTGTAAGGCCGTGCTGGGTGCGCCGTTCAGGAGTTTCAAGTTTTAATCATCTTAACACCGAGGGGGAAGTTGGGCAAGCAAACTTCATATTTCAGGGGATGTAAGTGCCGTGTTATATATAGCACATTTTATGGAATTAGAGCGTATAAATGTTTAAATAATGATTGTGATAACTTAGAATGTTTGTTAGTATTACTTACATATAAGTCCATATATTGTCTTATGTATATTGTATACAAATTGATCTTTATGCTACTAATTCCAAAAAATGAATAGGGGTATGACTTGTGAAAAAAGTACTATTGCCATTGATGCTGCTGTTACTGGTTGTAATCATGTCCGCATGTGGTCAGGAAAAAACGACAGGGAACGGATCAGATGCTACATCGTCTTCTGGAAGTAGTTCTGCGGAAAAAAAAGTAATTGTACTTGGGACCAGTGCGGACTATGCACCCTATGAGTTTCATAAGAACATTGATGGTAAAGATACTATCGTAGGTTTTGACATCGAGATTGCCAAGGCAATTGCGGCTGATCTCGGGGCTGAGCTGAAGATTGAGGATATGGACTTTGATGGCCTTCTTATGGCCCTGGGTACAGATAAGGTTGATTTTGTAATATCGGGCTTAACCCCTACCGAAGAACGAAAGAAAAATGTTGATTTTACGGATATCTACTATTACGCAGAGCAGGCTGTACTTGTTAGAGAAGGAGACGATGCGGCATTAAAGTCAGTGGATGATCTATCGGGTAAACAGGTTGGTGTACAGAAGAGTTCCATTCAGGAAGGGATTGCTCAGGAAATAGAAGGAGCAAAGCTAACATCTCTGGCCAAAATACCTGAACTGATCTTGGAGCTGCAGACGGGGCGCGTAGATGCGCTCATTTTGGAGAAACCGGTAGCTGAACAGTATGTGAAGAACCAGGAGGGGCTTGTTGTTGCGGGTGTGGAGATTGAACAGGCAGAAGATGAGGGTGGTTCGGCCATCGCAGTGAAGAAGGGTAACCAGAAGCTGCTGGATCAGATCAACACTACATTGGAAAAGCTCAAAACGAATGGAGATATTGAACGTTTCGTCGTCGAAGCTAATGAGATGCTGGGTGAATAAACCGGACGAGTGAGGGATATGCCGTGAATTTAGATTTTTCCTTTCTATTAGATCATTGGCAGGATTATGCACGAAGCGCGTGGGTTACGCTTGAGCTTTCCTTCTTCGGTGTTCTGTTTGGGACGTTGCTTGGTGTGATCATGGCTTTAATGCGATTATCCCGAATATGGCCAATTAAATTGGTGGCTTCGGCGTATATTGAACTCATCCGAGGCACGCCGATGCTGGTACAGATTCTTATTATCCATTATGGGCTGACAGTTGTAGGTGTGAACTTGCCGGCATTTATGTCGGGGGTGGTAGCTCTAACGATGAATAGTTCGGCTTATATGGCGGAGGTATTCAGGGCCGGGATTCAAGCGATTGATAAAGGGCAGACAGAGGCTTCGCGCTCCCTTGGCATGACTCATGGTATGACACTTCGCTATATTATACTTCCACAGGCCTTTCGTAACATGCTTCCAGCTATCGGTAATGAATTCATTATTATCATTAAAGATTCTTCGCTTGTCTCCATGATCGGCATAGCTGAAATTATATACACATCCAGAACGATTCAGGGTGTTACGTTCCAGCCGCTTGCTCCGCTGCTTGTTGCCGCTGGCCTCTACTTTATAATCACATTTACACTGGCCAACTTGCTCTCTTGGTTGGAACGTAGACTGTCTGCTTCCCGATAACTATTGATGGAGGATTCGGTTCGAAGAAATGCTGGGAGTAGGCTACTGTGGAAATAGTGGGATATAGTCGTAAATGGTGGTGGTATCGCATACATTGATATTGTATTTTGTATACAATATTTTGGAAAGGTGTTGGGTATGTATGTCAGATTCCAAAATGTTAATAGATTGGTCGGAGCGTTATGCTGCACCTAATTATCATCCACTCCCTATTGTGATTGAACAGGCGGAAGGGGTATGGGTGGAAGACCCAGAAGGCCGCCGTTATATGGATATGTTAAGTGCATACTCTGCATTAAATCATGGTCACAGACACCCTGTAATCATACAGGCGCTCAAGGATCAGGCGGATCGGGTTACGCTGACATCACGGGCATTCCACAGCAGCTCAGCTTCTCTATTTTATCAGAAACTCTCACAATTCACGGGAAAATCCAAGATTCTCGCCATGAATACAGGAGCGGAAGCGGTGGAGACTGCGGTAAAGGCGGTACGTAGATGGGCTTATCGTTGCAAAGGTGTACCGGAGAATCAAGCCGAAATTATCGTATGCTCTGGTAACTTTCATGGAAGAACTCTGACGGTTACGTCATTTTCTTCTTCAGTGGAGTATAAAAAAGATTTTGGACCGTTCACACCTGGATTCCGGATTATTCCCTATGGAGATATTGAGGCGCTGAATAAGGCCTTTATGCCAAATACGGCTGGTTTTCTTGTAGAGCCTATTCAGGGCGAAGCTGGAATCGTTATCCCGCCTGATGGATATTTGGCTGAAGCCTTTGCTCTGTGTAAGAACCAGAAGGTGTTGACTGTGGCTGATGAGATCCAGACCGGATTTGGAAGAACGGGTCGCCGTTTTGCTTCCGACTGGGAAGGGGTTGAGCCGGACATCTGGATTATGGGCAAAGCGCTGGGGGGAGGGGTCATGCCAATCTCGGCTATCGCTGCTGATGCGAAGATACTGGATTTGTTTGAGCCGGGCTCTCATGGCTCTACGTTTGGAGGGAACCCACTCGCCTGCGCCGTGGCTATTGCGGCTCTGAATGTTCTTGAAGATGAGAAGCTTGCGGAGCGATCGGAACGTCTGGGGAACTATTTTATGAAAAAGCTTCGTGATATTCGCAGTTCGGCCATCCGGGACATCCGGGGTAAGGGTTTATTTATTGGTGTTGAACTGCATGAATCAGCACGACCTTATTGTGAGCGATTGATGTCTGCGGGTCTACTGTGTAAAGAAACCCATGAAACAACCATTCGTTTTGCTCCACCGCTGACAATTGAAGAGTCCGAGATTAATTGGGCGCTGGAGAGAATTGAGCAGGTTCTGATCGATAATGAAGGAGCTGACCTACATGAAAAATGATGATGATGTCTATGGTGGAATAAAAGATACTTCTATTGTTGCGGATACTACGGATCAGAGAACTTCGCGGCGTAATGTAACAATCATTAAGGTTCCTTTTGGACTCGGGGGAGCAAGAGGCGGCGCGGAGTTGGGGCCGGATGAATTGATTACAGCTGGACTGAAGAGGGAGATCACGAGTCTTGGGCTAGTTCTTTCCAAAGAAGTACGAGTAGATTGTCCTTCCGAACCGGCTGCCCCTACTGAGCGGAATCGTGTAAAACACTTGAATGAGGTACGTCAGGTTAGTGAGAAGGTGTGTCATGAAGTATCGACTGCGGTAGAAGAGGGGGTCTTTCCCCTTATACTTGGAGGAGATCATAGTGTGGCGATTGGCACTTTGGCCGGATTAACAGCCCACTATTCCAATTTGGGTGTGATCTGGTTTGATGCACATGCAGACTTGAATACGGAAGAACGCAGCTTGTCCGGTAATATGCATGGGATGAGTGTGGCTGCTTCCTTAGGGCATACTGCATACAATCTGTCGCACATTGTTGGAGCAGGCGCGTTTATTGATCCGTCCAACTTGGTCTATATTGGTCTACGTGATCTGGATGAGTATGAGAAAGAGCAGATTAAAGGATTGGGAATCCAAGCATTTACGATGCATGATATTGACCGTATGGGAATACAACAGGTTATTGAACAAGCGATAGCTACAGTGGGGAAAGGGACAGATGGTATTCATGTCAGCTTTGACATGGATTGTCTGGACCCGCGGGAAGCTCCAGGTGTAGGCACCCCAGTACCGGGTGGCTTGAATTACCGAGAGGCACATTACGCATTGGAGATACTTGCTTCCACCAATCAAGTTACGTCAATGGAGCTGGTTGAAGTGAATCCGTTGTTTGACCACAATAGACATACGGCAAGACTTGGTGTGGAACTAATCGCTTCTCTGCTGGGTAAGCGCATATTATAGGTACTAAGAAGCGAAGCGGAGTGTGTAAGCAGTGCCTAAGAAATGAGTTTCTTATTTATATAGAAGGAAAAGAAAGCTGGGATCTCCGAAAACCAGGGCTATCCACAATCAATTGTTCACTGCATCGCAGTGGAAGTGGCTTCCCTGGTTATGTTTAATGGGTGATTATATAAGAAGCTGCTTAATGAGGAGGCTTAGAATCATTTCTATAGTTCGGGAGCGCTTCAGATTACACATTGTGTCGATAGGGTAGGTGATTATCAATTTTCAAAAAAAGCTTGCAATGTAAAACTGTACATGATATATTCTAATTCCGGCCAAGAAAACACGAGATACACGGTGCGGCAAGCGAATGAAATAAGCTTCGAAAGAAACTTAAAAAAAGAGCTTGCAAAGTTGGTTCGGACATGATATTATATAAGAGTTGCTGAAGAGAACGACATTCGGTAACGAAACAAGTTTGATCTTTGAAAACTGAACAACGAGTGAGTAAACATTCTGCTTGCAGAATGAACGCGAAAGTTTGAGACAAGCCTTGGCTTGGATCGACTGGAGCACAAATGAGATGTTTAATCTCGTCAGATTCAAAATGAGCTTATCGCTCTTTTCAATACTTTATTGGAGAGTTTGATCCTGGCTCAGGACGAACGCTGGCGGCATGCCTAATACATGCAAGTCGAGCGGAGTTGATAAGAAGCTTGCTTCTTTGAGACTTAGCGGCGGACGGGTGAGTAACACGTAGGCAACCTGCCCTCAAGTTTGGGACAACTACCGGAAACGGTAGCTAATACCGAATAGTTGTTTTCTTCGCCTGAAGGAAACTGGAAAGACGGAGCAATCTGTCACTTGGGGATGGGCCTGCGGCGCATTAGCTAGTTGGTGGGGTAACGGCTCACCAAGGCGACGATGCGTAGCCGACCTGAGAGGGTGATCGGCCACACTGGGACTGAGACACGGCCCAGACTCCTACGGGAGGCAGCAGTAGGGAATCTTCCGCAATGGGCGAAAGCCTGACGGAGCAATGCCGCGTGAGTGATGAAGGTTTTCGGATCGTAAAGCTCTGTTGCCAGGGAAGAACGCTTGGGAGAGTAACTGCTCTCAAGGTGACGGTACCTGAGAAGAAAGCCCCGGCTAACTACGTGCCAGCAGCCGCGGTAATACGTAGGGGGCAAGCGTTGTCCGGAATTATTGGGCGTAAAGCGCGCGCAGGCGGTCATTTAAGTCTGGTGTTTAATCCCGGGGCTCAACCCCGGATCGCACTGGAAACTGGGTGACTTGAGTGCAGAAGAGGAGAGTGGAATTCCACGTGTAGCGGTGAAATGCGTAGATATGTGGAGGAACACCAGTGGCGAAGGCGACTCTCTGGGCTGTAACTGACGCTGAGGCGCGAAAGCGTGGGGAGCAAACAGGATTAGATACCCTGGTAGTCCACGCCGTAAACGATGAGTGCTAGGTGTTAGGGGTTTCGATACCCTTGGTGCCGAAGTTAACACATTAAGCACTCCGCCTGGGGAGTACGGTCGCAAGACTGAAACTCAAAGGAATTGACGGGGACCCGCACAAGCAGTGGAGTATGTGGTTTAATTCGAAGCAACGCGAAGAACCTTACCAGGTCTTGACATCAGCATGACCGGGCTAGAGATAGTCCTTTCCTTCGGGACATGCTAGACAGGTGGTGCATGGTTGTCGTCAGCTCGTGTCGTGAGATGTTGGGTTAAGTCCCGCAACGAGCGCAACCCTTGATCTTAGTTGCCAGCATTTCGGATGGGCACTCTAAGGTGACTGCCGGTGACAAACCGGAGGAAGGTGGGGATGACGTCAAATCATCATGCCCCTTATGACCTGGGCTACACACGTACTACAATGGCCGGTACAACGGGCTGTGAAGCCGCGAGGTGGAACGAATCCTAAAAAGCCGGTCTCAGTTCGGATTGCAGGCTGCAACTCGCCTGCATGAAGTCGGAATTGCTAGTAATCGCGGATCAGCATGCCGCGGTGAATACGTTCCCGGGTCTTGTACACACCGCCCGTCACACCACGAGAGTTTATAACACCCGAAGTCGGTGGGGTAACCGCAAGGAGCCAGCCGCCGAAGGTGGGATAGATGATTGGGGTGAAGTCGTAACAAGGTAGCCGTATCGGAAGGTGCGGCTGGATCACCTCCTTTCTATGGAGAATCGTTTCCTGTAACGGAAACATTCAAATAGCAGACTAGATCTGCACAAACTAGCCAGGTCGGCTAGTTACTCACTCGTTGCTCAGTTTTGAGAGCTCAAACTCTCAAACAGCTTGCTTTTGCATGGAGCTTGTTCTTTGAAAACTAGATATCGAAACGAAAGTAAATGCGAATTAGAACATTCCTTTTTAGCTGAACTTGTGTAAACAAGTTTCAATAAAAACGGTAGATTGCACGTACGATGGTTTTGGGTGGGAGCGACTTTTGGCTTTGCGTAAGCAAAACAAGGGAAGCGAGCAGCCAATACCGGAGCACGAGGTTAAGCTACTAAGAGCACACGGAGGATGCCTAGGCGCTAGGAGCCGATGAAGGACGTGGCGAACAACGAAACTGCCTCGGGGAGCTGTAAGCAAGCTTTGATCCGGGGGTGTCCGAATGGGGAAACCCAGCTGGGGTAATTTCCAGTTACTCACAACTGAATACATAGGTTGTGTAGAGGCATACCAGGGGAACTGAAACATCTAAGTACCCTGAGGAAGAGAAAACAATAGTGATTCCGTCAGTAGCGGCGAGCGAACGCGGAGAAGCCCAAACCAGAGAGCTTGCTCTTTGGGGTTGTGGGACGTCTCACATGGAGTTACAAAGGAACCGGTTAAGCGAAGAGGTCTGGAAAGGCCCGCCAAAGAAGGTAAAAGCCCTGTAATTGAAAGTCTGTTCCCTCCGAGACGGATCCCGAGTAGTGCGGGGCACGTGAAACCCCGTATGAATCCGGCAGGACCATCTGCCAAGGCTAAATACTTCCTAGCGACCGATAGTGAAGCAGTACCGTGAGGGAAAGGTGAAAAGCACCCCGGAAGGGGAGTGAAATAGAACCTGAAACCGTGTGCTTACAAAAAGTCAGAGCCCGTTTTAGGGGTGATGGCGTGCCTTTTGTAGAATGAACCGGCGAGTTACGTTCCCGTGCAAGGTTAAGGTGAAGAGCCGGAGCCGCAGCGAAAGCGAGTCTGAATAGGGCGACATAGTACGTGGACGTAGACCCGAAACCGGGTGATCTACCCCTGTCCAGGGTGAAGGTGCGGTAACACGCACTGGAGGCCCGAACCCACGCACGTTGAAAAGTGCGGGGATGAGGTGGGGGTAGCGGAGAAATTCCAATCGAACTCGGAGATAGCTGGTTCTCCCCGAAATAGCTTTAGGGCTAGCCTCGGAAAACAGAGTCGTGGAGGTAGAGCACTGATTGGGTGCGGGGCCCGCAAGGGTTACCAAGCTCAGTCAAACTCCGAATGCCATAGACTTACTTCCGGGAGTCAGACAGTGAGTGCTAAGATCCATTGTCAAAAGGGAAACAGCCCAGACCATCAGCTAAGGTCCCCAAGTGTGTGTTAAGTGGGAAAGGATGTGGAGTTGCACAGACAACCAGGATGTTGGCTTAGAAGCAGCCACCATTGAAAGAGTGCGTAATAGCTCACTGGTCGAGTGACTCTGCGCCGAAAATGTAACGGGGCTAAACACACCACCGAAGCTATGGCTTGATGCTTGCATCAGGGGTAGGGGAGCGTTGTATAAGGGTTGAAGGTGTACCGTAAGGAGCGCTGGACATTATACAAGTGAGAATGCCGGTATGAGTAACGAAAAGATCAGTGAGAATCTGATCCGCCGAAAGCCTAAGGGTTCCTGAGGAAGGCTCGTCCGCTCAGGGTAAGTCGGGACCTAAGGCGAGGCCGAAAGGCGTAGTCGAAGGACAACAGGTCGAAATTCCTGTACCACCGTAAGCCGTTATGAGCAATGGGGGGACGCAGTAGGGTAGTGACGCGGACTGATGGATGTCCGTCTAAGCAGTAAGGCTGATGTGTAGGCAAATCCGCACATCATAAGGCTGAGCTGTGATGGGGAGCGAAAATTGTAGTAGCGAAGGTCATGATCTCACACTGCCAAGAAAAGCCTCTAGCCAGGTGAAGGTGCCCGTACCGCAAACCGACACAGGTAGGCGAGAAGAGTATTCTAAGGCGCGCGGAAGAACTCTCGTTAAGGAACTCGGCAAAATGACCCCGTAACTTCGGGAGAAGGGGTGCCCCGGTAGTGTGAATAGCACGAGGGGGCCGCAGTGAAAAGGCCCAAGCGACTGTTTAGCAAAAACACAGGTCTGTGCGAAGCCGTAAGGCGAAGTATACGGGCTGACGCCTGCCCGGTGCTGGAAGGTTAAGGGGAGTGGTTAGGAGCAATCCGAAGCTGTGAACCGAAGCCCCAGTAAACGGCGGCCGTAACTATAACGGTCCTAAGGTAGCGAAATTCCTTGTCAGGTAAATTCTGACCCGCACGAATGGCGTAACGACTTGGGCGCTGTCTCAACGAGAGATCCGGTGAAATTTTAATACCTGTGAAGATGCAGGTTACCCGCGACAAGACGGAAAGACCCCATGGAGCTTTACTGCAGCTTGATATTGAATTTGGGTACGATCTGTACAGGATAGGTGGGAGCCTTTGAAGTGGGAGCGCAAGCTTCCATGGAGGCAACGTTGGGATACCACCCTGATCGTATCTAGGTTCTAACCTGGTACCGTAATCCGGTGCGGGGACAGTGTCAGGTGGGCAGTTTGACTGGGGCGGTCGCCTCCTAAAGAGTAACGGAGGCGCCCAAAGGTTCCCTCAGAATGGTTGGAAATCATTCGAAGAGTGCAAAGGCATAAGGGAGCTTGACTGCGAGACCTACAAGTCGAGCAGGGACGAAAGTCGGGCTTAGTGATCCGGTGGTACCGCATGGAAGGGCCATCGCTCAACGGATAAAAGCTACCCTGGGGATAACAGGCTTATCTCCCCCAAGAGTCCACATCGACGGGGAGGTTTGGCACCTCGATGTCGGCTCATCGCATCCTGGGGCTGAAGTAGGTCCCAAGGGTTGGGCTGTTCGCCCATTAAAGCGGTACGCGAGCTGGGTTCAGAACGTCGTGAGACAGTTCGGTCCCTATCTGTCGTGGGCGTAGGAAATTTGAGAGGAGCTGTCCTTAGTACGAGAGGACCGGGATGGACGTACCGCTGGTGTACCAGTTGTTCCGCCAGGAGCACCGCTGGGTAGCTATGTACGGACGGGATAAACGCTGAAAGCATCTAAGCGTGAAGCCCCCCTCAAGATGAGATTTCCCAGTATGTAAGACCCCTTGAAGACGACGAGGTAGATAGGCTGGGGGTGGAAGTGCAGCAATGCATGGAGCTGACCAGTACTAATCGGTCGAGGGCTTATCCAATAGCAAGTTGTAGTTCGCATGTTTCGTTTCGAATCTAGTTTTCAGAGAACGATCTCTGAAATGTAAGCTATGCGTTTGGTGGCGATGGCGGAGGGGTTCCACACGTACCCATCCCGAACACGACCGTTAAGCCCTCTAGCGCCGATGGTACTTGGACCGCAGGGTCCTGGGAGAGTAGGACGCCGCCAAGCGATTTCCCTTTGGGGTATTTTTTTTGCCCCCCTTGTCAAGGAATAAGGGATATATATTAGGGCCCTTAGCTCAGTTGGTTAGAGCGCACCTCTGATAAGGGTGAGGCCGGTGGTTCGAGTCCACCAGGGCCCATAGCAAGACCACAACAAAAAAAACCAGAGTATGGGGCCATAGCTCAGCTGGGAGAGCGCCTGCCTTGCAAGCAGGAGGTCAGCGGTTCGATCCCGCTTGGCTCCACCATTCCCTGATAGCTCAGTTGGTAGAGCACTCGACTGTTAATCGAGTTGTCACAGGTTCGAGCCCTGTTCGGGGAGCCATATGGAGAGGTGTCCGAGCTGGCCGAAGGAGCACGATTGGAAATCGTGTAGGCGTCACAAGCGTCTCGAGGGTTCGAATCCCTCTCTCTCCGCCAGATAATTTTTTAGCAAGGCCCGTTGGTCAAGGGGTTAAGACACCTCCCTTTCACGGAGGTAACAGGGGTTCGAATCCCCTACGGGTCATAGCAATACCTATTGCTTTAACAAGGGATGAGAATCCCAAAGGTTCGTCGGAGGATATACCTCGTGAGCAGCTGCTTCGCAGTCTCGAACGAAGTGAGAGTATCCCCTACGGGTCATATTACGGAGGCTTAGCTCAGCTGGGAGAGCATCTGCCTTACAAGCAGAGGGTCGGGGGTTCGATCCCCTCAGCCTCCACCATATTATCTTTTAACGACGCGGGGTGGAGCAGCCCGGTAGCTCGTCGGGCTCATAACCCGAAGGCCGCAGGTTCAAATCCTGCCCCCGCAATTAACTTTCCTTGAGAAAGTATTATGGAACCGTGGTGTAGTTGGCCTAACATGCCTGCCTGTCACGCAGGAGATCGCGGGTTCGAATCCCGTCGGTTCCGCCATTTTTAATTAAATATACACCATGCCGGTGTAGCTCAACTGGTAGAGCAACTGACTTGTAATCAGTAGGTTGGGGGTTCAAGTCCTCTCGCCGGCACCATTTTTAGTATTTACATCTGAATTTGTAATTGAATGTATATTATAGATGCAGTTGTTAATACTAAGATACTCTTAGTGGATGAATGGCTTACTCTATGGCGATCGTGGCGAAGTGGTTAACGCACCGGTTTGTGGATCCGGCATTCGGGGGTTCAATTCCCCTCGATCGCCCCATGATTTTTTTAATGGGGATTAGCCAAGCGGTAAGGCAACGGACTTTGACTCCGTCATGCATAGGTTCAAATCCTATATCCCCAGCCATTTCATTATTTTGAGTCATTAGCTCAGTTGGTAGAGCACCTGACTTTTAATCAGGGTGTCGAAGGTTCGAGCCCTTCATGACTCACCATTATATTTTGCGGTCGTGGCGGAATTGGCAGACGCGCACGGTTCAGGTCCGTGTGGGCTAACCCCCCGTGGAGGTTCGAGTCCTCTCGACCGCACCATATGTTTTGCGGAAGTGGCTCAGCGGTAGAGCATCGCCTTGCCAAGGCGAGGGTCGCGGGTTCGATTCCCGTCTTCCGCTCCATATTTGCGCCCTTAGCTCAGCTGGATAGAGCGTTTGACTACGAATCAAAAGGCCGGGAGTTCGAATCTCTCAGGGCGCGCCATTATTTTCATAAGTATCGGGATGTAGCTCAGCTTGGTAGAGCACCTGGTTTGGGACCAGGGGGTCGCATGTTCAAATCGTGTCATCCCGATTTTTTTTATTATGCGGGTGTAGTTCAATGGTAGAACTTTAGCCTTCCAAGCTAATAGCGTGGGTTCGATTCCCATCACCCGCTTCCTAGATATATTGAAAGAGCTCTTGCTTATTGCAGGGGCTCTTTTTGTATTAGTCATTTAAACTCTTAATTAGTGAACTCTAAATTAGCTTACTGTATAAGTATCTTAATTCACTTAATTCAAGGAACGACAAAAGCTCCGCTTTCTACGATGCACGCAGGAAGAGGAGCTTGCGATGTTTCATTAGTACGATGACGAATAATTAGTATCTTTCAAGAATCGTCTGTGTCTTCAAGCCATCGGCAGGAATTAGCCAGTTGTTGTTCTCCAGCAATTGCAGCAGTTGGGTACGCAGGCCCGATACGGCTACAGCATCATCGGTTTTGAAAGAGACCTCTACGATATTTTCAGTACCTGTACCTGCTGCATTACGGATCGGCCATACTTCGAGTGTAAGTTCTTGACCATTCCATGTACCTTCATAACGTTGGAATGTGATCGGGCCATATGCACGGGATTGCGTCAGCTGCTGCTTGCCCCAGTTGGAGGCAGACCAGTTTTTCAATTTGCCAGGGAGCTTGTCCAGTAACATGTTCAAGGCTTCTTGCTCTGTAGGAAGATGAACACCTGTTGCATTGGTATCGACCTTTTTCGTGTTGGAGAAGCTTAGTGTTTGTTTGCCATATCCCCAATCGATCTCAGCCTCGTAATTATCATCCGATTTATCGAACCCTTCTTGGTTAGCCAGTGTCAGCGCTGCGTTGATATCCCCATTGATGACAGGGTACCGTTTTTTATAGGTTAGCTCATAGTTGTTTTTATCATCCTTCTTGCGAAAACGAACATTCCATCCTTGCTCATCCAGTCCGAGCGCATTGGTGTCAAAGTACTCTACGTTAATGTTTCTTGGCGTGGAACTCAGGTCGAGGGTCTGAATGACTTCACTGCGTGGTGTCCCATCTGTATTCAATACGAGTTCCGGCTTGGCCAGAAACTTCACTTCATAAGCAGGAACAGCATTGGCAGCAGCTGAAGCCTGGGGCGCTCCCAGAAACGTCAGTCCACTTCCCAATGTGACGATGCTCAGCATAAATGAGGCGGTTACCTTTTTCCACTTTTTCAAAACCAATCACTCTCCTAATCTGGATTAACGTACAGATCCCACTTTATCGTCCGAGTATCTGAACGCGATTAACGGGGAGCGCACATTGCGTTAACCCTGCATAGATTTGATGAATGGTAAACGATAGTTTATAGAGGATCAGGGGAATTCGCTATGGAAACAGGGAAGCCGTAGCTCACCTCTCGCAGCACTTCTTTGAAGCGATTTACTTGAACTGAAGGATGGCGGTCCTTGTTATGTACGGTATATATCTGGCGCGGTGCCTGCTCTCCCGGAATGGGAAGAACCTGAATGAGCCCGTGCTGCTCCTCCCACTGTACTGCCATTCGTGACATGAACGAGACATGCCCCCCAATTAACACAAGCTGTTTGATGGCTTCCAGGGAATCCATCTCCACCGTACTCCTCAAACGAATGTCATGTTGCGCGAGCCATTGGTTGGTTAGTCGCCGAGTACTGGATTCGCTGCCATGTAGGGCAAATGGGATCTGAGCAATATGCTCAGGCGTCAATGGTTCCTTCTGAGCCAACCCATGCTGTGGAGAGCAGATTAATACCAAGTCATCCTCACATAACGTCTCAGCTTGCAGCGCGGGTCCGACAAACGGCTCCGAAGAGATCACCCCCAGATCAATCTGATGCCGAATTAACATCTCGCGAATAACGGGTGATGGTTTGACGGATAAGACGATACGAATGCCAGGGAATTCTTGAGAAAAGGTATTGAGTATAGCGGGCAGCAGATATGTAGCTGGTACATAGCTTGCCCCAATGTGCAGAGTGCCCCGATATAGACTGTCATATTCTTTTACTATCCGCCTTGCCTCTTGGGTCAGGGCATTGATTTTGACGGAATAGTGGAGCAGGGCCTGTCCGGCCTCCGTTAGAAAGGTCTTCCCACTGCGCGATTCGAATAATCGCACGCCCATCTCTTCCTCCAATGATTTCATATGAAATGTAACGGTTGGTTGTTTGATCCCCAGTAACTCTGCCACGCTTGTCATATGATGATGCTTATCGATCAGCTCAACAATTTGCAGTTTGATCAGATTCAATGTCCCAACACTCCTCTCACTTCTACTAACCCCAATATATAAGATGATCTAATGTTTTTCATAAAGACGGAGAGTACAGAACCAATCTGAAGAAGCGAAGCCAAAAGCTTTCTGGAAGAAAGCTACTTCGGAAGCATATGCTTCGCCTTTATCCCCGGATTTCTCCCTTTAAAAAGGGAGTATAAGAAATCTGGGGATAACAGCGATCGGAAGATGGTGCTGTAATCGAAGCGAAAACATGAAAATTAATTTAGTTCACCTACTATAGATTTAATCTATGAACATCAACAGAATTCATCTAAAAAGTTAATTCCAATTTTACATACAAGACATACAACTCGCGAAAGCGGACGTTAGACTGAGAACAGTGCAAGAGAGGAAGTAACAAAAGAGATCAAGTAACAGAAGACAGGCAGGGATGCTTATGAAATTAGAGATAACGGGAATTCAAAAATCATTTAATCAAACACCCGCACTGCTGCCGACAGATCTAACGCTTGAACATGGCAAGTTCACGACACTGCTTGGCCCATCAGGCTGTGGCAAAACAACACTACTCCGCATGTTGGCCGGGCTGGAACAGCCGGATGCGGGGGAGATTCGTGCAGATGGTGAGTATATCTACTCTGCGGCGAAGCGGATTGATATACCGACACACAAGCGTAATCTGGGCATGGTGTTTCAGGATTTTGCATTATGGCCACATATGACCGTCTATGAAAACGTAGCGTTTGGCCTAAAGGCCGGAAAACAGAAATCCGATCTGCGGCAAAAGGTGAACGAAGCCCTTGGTATGGTTCGCCTGCAAGGCATGGAAGATCGATATCCTCATCAGCTGTCTGGTGGACAGCAGCAACGGGTTGCTTTTGCCAGAGCCGTAGCCGTCAGACCTGGTGTGATCCTGTTCGATGAGCCACTAAGTGCACTGGATGCTGTACTTCGGGAAGAGATGCGGATTGAGATGATGTCCCTGGTACGGGATATGGGACTGACTGCGCTGTACGTCACACATGATCAGATTGAAGCGATGTCGATGTCGGATGAGATTGTGGTGATGCAGAAGGGGCGGATATTGCAAAAAGGAAGCCCGGAAACGATCTACTCGGCGCCAAGTGATCCGTATGTCGCTTCGTTTATCGGAAAGTCTAACTGGCTCACGCCTAATCAATCGATGGTGCGTCCAGAGCATGTCACCTGGAACAAAACAGATCATGACGATCTGTGTTATCCGGGAACTGTACTCAGCGTCAGCTATGTAGGTGAACGCTATGAAGTGCGGGTGCAGATGGAAGGGCTCGGCGTATGGACAGCCTATATGAACCAGAGAGTACGCGTAGGCGAGAAGGCTCAGCTCTATGTTGCTCCCGAGTGGATATGCCGCATGGATGGACAGGATGTCGAAACAGTGAATCACCGTGAAGTGATCGCAGCAGCTAATTAGGGATGAATTGATGTGTGAATGCAAACAAAAGCACTACAGGTTGAACAACTTAATCAGGAAACCAGGGGAGATGGATGAATATGTTGGGGATGAAAACACGGAAAAAGAGTGCAATGCTGTTATTAACTGCGGTAATGAGTATCAGTTTGTTCGGATGTAGTACGGGTAACACAACCACAGGCAATGCGGCACAACCCGCGGGTGAAGGAAACACAGCAGCGGCGGCGGAAACAACGAAACCGGCTGGCGGCAAGTTGGTATTGTACAGTGCTGGCCCACAGAAACTGGCCGATAACATCGTGAGTGGATTTACAGACAAAACAGGGATCGAAGTTGAAATGTTCCAGGGAACAACAGGCAAAATTCTGGCTCGTATGGAAGCTGAGAAATCCAATCCGGTAGCAGACGTTGTAATCCTGGCCTCCTTGCCTTCAGCACAGGCTTTGAAAGCCGATGGTTTGACGATGCCTTACCCCGAAGCAGCCAATGCGGACAAGCTGAACAAGGACTGGTCGGATGCAGAAGGCAACTATTTTAGCAGCAGTGCTTCCGCACTGGGTATTGTGTATAACACCAAACTGGTATCTACCCCGCCAACAAGTTGGGCAGATCTTGCTACGCCTGCGTGGAAAGATGCCGTGAACATTCCCGACCCTACATTATCAGGCTCAGCACTCGACTTCATCACAGGATACCTGAGTGCGAATGGTGAAAAAGGATGGGACCTGCTCAGTGCCTATAAAGCCAATGGTGTAGCGATGGCGGGAGCCAATCAGGAGGCACTTGATCCCGTTATTACAGGTGCCAAAAGCATCGTAGCCGCAGGTGTGGACTACATGGCGTATTCCTCCAAGGCAAAAGGTGAACCACTGGATATCGTATATCCGGAAGAAGGCACGGTAATCAGCCCAAGACCGGCAGCAATTCTAAAATCCAGTCCGAATGTAGAGAATGCCAAAGCGTTCATTGACTACTTGTTGTCTGACGAAGCACAGAAGCTTGTTACAGATGCTTATCTAATCCCGGGCCGCGAAGATATTGAAGCGACTAACCGTGCCAATGTGAAGGATATCCCACAACTTAAAGTGGATTGGAACTGGATGAGCGAACATGGCGAAGAGACAGCAGCACGTTTTTCCGAGACGTTTAAATAAGAGTACTTTTGCATAAATCCAAAGAACGTCTTTCAATAAGTAAGGTATAGATCGAAATACTTCATTCTATTCGTCTAAATCATACCTGCTGTCTGTGGAAAGTCATGTGAGGTGAACATAGTGAAACTTGTTGGAATGGACAACAACCGTATTTTTCGGAGAGTGGGCGTGATTCTGGCCCTCTTTCTGCTGACCATAAGTATTGGCGTGCCGCTCTTGCTGATTTTCTGGCAAAGTGTCTATGTGGACGGACAATGGGACTGGATGGCACCGATTCGCACGATTACGGGACATCATCTGTCGGGTGTACTGCTGAATTCCGTCTGGCTTGGCATCTGCGTGGTGGCGGTAACTACATTGTTGGCACTGCCGCTCGCCTGGATGATGGCAAAGACCCGGATGGGAGAACATCGCTGGGTCGATGTCATCCTGATGATTCCATTCATGACTCCGCCGTATATCGGTTCCATGGGATGGATTCTGTTTATGCAAAAAGGGGGATACCTCCAGCAATGGATACCTTCATCTGCGAGTTGGAGTGAAATGTTCTTCAGCTTCTGGGGCATGGTGCTCATCATGAGCTTGCACCTGTTCCCATTCCTGTATCTGCTGCTTCGTGATGCACTGATCCGCATCGGCGGCAATCTGGAAGAAGCGGGGGCTGTGCACGGTGGACGTGCAGGTTACCGTTTCAGACGCATTATTTTACCCTTATTGTTGTCGTCCTACGGCATGGGGATCATGCTGGTCTTTGTCAAAACGATTGCGGAATTCGGTACACCAGCAACCTTCGGGCGCAAGATTGGCTATTATGTCATGACCTCTGAAATTCATAAGTACATCTCCAGTTGGCCGATTGATTTCGGCAAGGCGACTTCGCTGGCATCGGTGCTGCTGTCCGTCTGTCTGGTGATGTGGTATATGCAGTCTGCCATGAGCCGGAAGTTCACGTATCGTCTGGTGGGTGGCAAAGGGCAACGTTCGAAGCGATATTCTCTACGCGGCGGAGCCGGATGGATGTGCGGGGTGTATCTTGCGATCCTGTTGATCCTGTCGGTAGGTATTCCGTATTTCTCCATCATTGCCGCTTCGACCATGAAGCTGCGGGGATCGGGAATTGCTTTTGATAATCTCACCTTGGATCATTACAAAGAGCTCTTATCTTGGGGATCGGTGAGTATGAAGGCCATCGGGAACAGTCTCGGTCTATCCCTCGCGGCTTCAACCGTTGCTGTTGTTATTGGTACGGGTTTTGCGCTCGCGATCGGCAGATCATCTTCATTCATGCAGCGTGTGATTGACTTGTTCAGTCTGTTGCCTAATACGGTGCCGGGTATCGTGATGGTAGTGGGTCTGATTCTCTTCTGGAACTCACCCTGGATGCCTGTCACGTTGTATAACACCTATGGCATGGTTGTTCTCACGTACGTCGTTCTCTTCTTGCCTTACACCGTGCAGTATGTAAAATCGAGCTTTACCCAGATTGACGGAACATTGTTCCAGGCTGGGCAAGTGTTTGGCGGGAAGCCGCTGTATATTCTGCGGCGAATCCTGATCCCATTGATTCTGCCCGGCATGCTGGCGGGCTGGATGATGACCTTTACGATTGCTACCCGAGAGCTGGTAGGTTCGTTGTTGATTCTTCCGCCGTCCATGCAGACGTCGGCGACCTATATTTTTGCCCAGTTTGAACAAGGTCAGGTATCACTCGGAATGGCGATGGCCGTTGTGACTGTAGGCATGACGGTGCTCATGCTGCTTGGAATCGAAATGCTGAATTCAAAGAGAAAGTGGAATGCATCATGATCAAACTGAACGTATGGGGCGGTGCAGGCGAACATGGACGTTCCGCCTATCTCCTGAGCGGGAGCCGGTTCCACATTTTGCTGGATTGTGGTGTCAAAAAAGAAGGCACGGGCCAGTATCCGCTGATTGATCCGGAGATTGTACCACAACTGGACGCGGTCCTCTTGTCTCACGCCCATGAGGATCATTCCGTCGCTATCCCACTGCTGTATAAGATGGGCTACCAGGGTGAAGTGTGGACGACAAGGGAGACGATGGAGCAGCTGGGTACGTATTTTCGGGCATGGCGCAGCAACATGGAACGAGCAGGATATGTAATACCATATGATAAAACGGACGAGCAGCGTATTCGATACAGATTCTTGGAGAACGAAGCCGAGCGAGGTCATTGGTTTGAAATCATACCTGGGATGGCGGCAGTCTGGGGGCGCAGCGGGCATCTGGCT
Source organism: Paenibacillus sp. FSL R5-0749 (assembly GCF_038595085.1). Lineage (NCBI taxonomy): Bacteria > Bacillati > Bacillota > Bacilli > Caryophanales > Paenibacillaceae > Paenibacillus > Paenibacillus sp. FSL R5-0749. The sequence goes on from NZ_CP152005.1 coordinate 377,559, forward strand.
GGTTCGGTCTGGTTCGGTCTTGAGATGGAGGGCAAGCGGGTCCTGTACTCTGGTGATTATACGTCGGAGTCCATGCTTCTACAGGATGATGATGTGGCTGACGGATTCCGGTGGGCAGACCTGAATCGCCATAGCCGCGTAGGAGTTGTCCCTGCTCCAGTTCAAAGCCTTCAGGATATGTCCAACTTCAACGCGCCCAATGTAAAAACGGATGCGAACAGCGAACAGGTCAGCGAAATGGTACTTGGTCAAGCTATGGGACAGATACTGGTTGATCAATCAGCATATGCTCAGACCCTTGCTGCTACAGGATCTACCGGATCAGAGACAGCACTAGGCTCATCTGCATTGTTACACAGCAACATCCTTACCGAACAAATGCACAGGAGAGAAAGTATAGAAGCCATGGCATCCATGCCTGATTCATCCCAAATTAAGCTTGATCTGGCGATCGTGGATGCTGCCTATGGTACGGACCAGGATACGCAGGTCGATAAACTGCAACAACTGGAGAGCGCGATCAGCAGTACGCTTGCTCGGGGTGGCAAGGTTTTATTGCCTATGCCTGCGGTGGGCCGCGGCCAGGAGATTATTTTGTGGGCGCAGCAATGTTTTCAGGACATCCCCATGATTGTGGAACAGAAACTGGTGGATGGGATGACACAGTTACATCGTGTTCCCTATTGGCTCAGGACGGAAGAGCGGATTGGGGAAGTTTCGCCTGCGGACAGCATCGATCATTTTCTGAGCGGAGAAGGTTGGGCAAAGACATCTACCGAGGAAGAGCGTCTGCAGTTGCTGGAACAACATCATGTTTCCCTATGGTTTGTGCCGGACGGCATGATGCAGTCCTCGCTTGCACGTTGGTACTATGAGAAATGGGCATCGGATGAGAAAAATCTGATTCTGCTCACCGGGCATGTTGCCGCCGGAACTTTTGCCGATGAGTTATTGAGAAATCCAGAAGAGTATGGCAAATGTGAAGTTAGGAAATTGCGTTACAAAGTTCATCAGGGTTGGAGGGATGTGGAGCAGATGTTGGGCCGGATATCGGCACGGCATACCGTGCTTGTGCATACTGACCTTGCGGAGACGGAACGGTTGAGACAAGGTTTGCTTGATGAATATTCATCTGCGCAAGCTGATATCCATGCGTTGTCTCCAGGAGATGAGTTATCCTTTTAATAGTTGCACATCTGATTTTAGTACATCCGAGGCGCCTTTGTGCGCCTCTTTTTGTCTTTTCAATTGAAATGTATTGCAAGATAGACATGTCTTATTGAATCGATATATTACCTGATTTGGTGAGGATATGGACTTGATATTTTCCTTGCCCTGTAGTGCCTTTGGAGGTGTGTTTGTTATCACTAATCTGCTGCAAGTCGAGGGAGTGAGAACGTCTTCCACTTCGAGATTCCATGGTCCAGTTCACATTCGGATTTTCTTCCATTACGTTCAGTGTTATATTACCGCTCGTTGAAACAAGGTGAATGTTGGAGAGAATACGGTCCGCATTTATGTCAATCGAGCCACTAGTCCCGTCAACCCATATGTTGGATTGGATATGGTTGATCTGGACTTTTCCGGATGAACTGTTAATACGCAGATCACCTTCATAATGAAGTGGGACTCTAACCGTGATTACAGGTGTGTTCGCCAGATTAAAGATCCGAACCATATGTTTACTTGCAGAGATCCTTACGTCTCTGTGTCCGCGGACCATATTAAAAACGGGTTTATGATCATATGCGTTACTTGATACTTCCAGAGAGGTAATATCGGGTACAGTCTCCACGGTTATTGGAGTACTCCCATTATCTATTGAGATGAGGTCAATGGAATTCAGGGATGCCTTTTGTGTGTCGGTAATGGCGCTACTGGATAAGCTACAGGATGTTAAAACAAAGAGCAGACAGAAGCATAAGGAAATAACTTTTGTCATCAGATCACCTCCGGTATGAATTTGAATTTTGTATGACTTCATGTTATATGATGACGTAACGTCAGGATCAAGGTGTTTTCCGAAAAAATAGGGGTTGAAGTTGACGTAACGTCATTATGTATAATGGTCACGAATTCAGTTATATAGGGCAAAGGAGGGTAATAATCATGAAAACGGAAGATATTCTCATATATAGTTGCGTTATTATCGGGGCAGGTATAGGACTAATCATGAATCATGTATTTCCAGGTGTGTTAATTGGGCTGGGGGTAGGCTATCTGTTGAAATATACGATGATAGACGGGAAAAAGAAAAATGATATATGAGCTGTAGGAGGTGTATAACGCATTGTATATTCATATTCATGAACTCGCGCACAGAACGGGAATGACAGTGAGAACATTACGATATTACGACTCGATCGACCTCTTAAGTCCTTCCTCCAAAACGGAAGGGGGGCACAGATTATATGTAGAAGACGATTTAAAGAAGCTACAGCAGATTCAATTTTTCAAAAATATGGGCTACTCGCTAAAAGAAATTCGGGAGATGCTCACCGATGAGTCATGGAATTGGGAACAGTCTCTAAGGAATCAACTTTCCTATATTATAGAAGAACAACAGCGGTTGAATTCTATGGCCTCATCTCTGAGAGAAATGTTAAACAGCCTTATAATGGAGCAAGGTAATAAGCAAGACACGCTTGAGAAGCTGATTCAGCTCTCCAAGCCAAATATGGAGAGGCTACGATCATATAAAGAAAACAGCTTTAGCCATGATGAGCTGGAATTATGGGAGAAACTGCCCCGTATGCAAGGTAATGATCCCGATTCTCTGGAATGGATTGCACTGATTGGCCAGTTGAAAAGTCAGATGAATAATGCCCCTAATGACGATAAAGTCCAGAATGTAATTCGTCGTATGCTGGAGAAGCAGCAGGAACAATTTGGGGGAGAAGACGCTTTTTTGGATAAACTGTGGGATGCCAGAAAATCTACTCAAGCATCCAATGAGCTTGGATTTTATCCGTTGGAGCCAGAACTGCTCAATTATATGGAAGCGGCTTATGATATTTTTATGGAGAACAAGAGTGGACCTACTCATGAAGGCTGAATTACTGTTTTATATTGGGGGACTTGCACTACTGGATACATTAAGTCCTGCGCTGATCGGTGTAACGTTATATTTAATGATTCAAGAGAACCGGCGTTTTGGCTCACGGCTCATGATCTACGTAGTGACCGTCATGTTTTTATACTTGGTCCTGGGCTGTTTACTGATGGTAGGATTGGAGCTGTTACAAGCAATCTTAACGTCATTTTTTCAACATAAAGTTGTGAGCTGGGCCCTTTTGATCGTAGGAGGAATACTCTTTACAGGGAGTTTCTGGGTCAAACCGAAGGCAGGTGGAAGAAAGAAATATCAAGTTCCCCGTTCCACGGGGTTCAAGGGATTACTTGTCATGGGTATCTCTACATTTTTGTTGGAAGCAGGAACCGCTCTTCCCTATTATACTGCGGTAAGTCTGATGATCACGGAGGGACTTCCAATAACGGGATGGATACTCATTCTTATTGGATATAATCTAATCATGATTACGCCACCCCTTGTGATCTATGTGTTGCATACATGGCTGGGTTCCAGGATACAGGGGATCGTGGAAAAGCTGCAAAGAAAACTGGAGGAACAGTCCGGGTCAGTTCTCTCCTGGATGATGTGCATTGCAGGGCTGGTTCTGATCTTTAGTGTGCTCGATTATATATAGTGTCTACTGACGAATGAACAGGTTTTCGCTGAGGGCGAGAGCCTGTTTTGGCGTGCCGATCTGTCTACAAATCGGAAAACGTAGGAAAAGATACATAGAGAGTGGTTAACCTTTATCGTATGTAATTTAATTTCACATATAGTTTGACTTGTGAAATTTTATATCATATACTGGGTAAAATGTTGGCAGATGACGTGATCATCGGGTCTTGCAGGAGGTTGGAAATGGATGGATACAGGCAGCTATCCGATGTGGGAGAAGTATCGTTTGAAGCAGGAGCATCTGGTCATCGGACTAATGTCAGGGACATCTCTGGACGGAACGGATGCAGCGCTGGTGCGTATTCAAACCGATATGAGCGGTGCATTACAGGAGATCGAGCTGGTTGATTTCGTCTGTGTGCCGTATTCGAATGAATTAAGAGACGTACTGATCCGGTTATGTTCACCGGGGACTGCTCGTGTCGACGAGCTGACAGCCGCGCATTTTGGTGTATCGGAGTGGTATGCGCATAGTGTTACGGAATTGATGCAGTCCGCCGGTATCTCAACGCAGCAGGTGGATGTGATTAGCATGCATGGACAGACGGTATGGCATGCTCCTGTAGCATCTGCGTTTCCAGGTCCATCGGGAGCAAGTATTGATGTGGTATCGACATTGCAGATCGGTGAATGTGCGGTCGTTCGAGAACGGACAGGACTGCCAGTGATTGGCAATCTGCGAGCAAGGGATATGGCGGCTGGTGGGGAGGGTGCTCCGCTTACGCCTTATGCGGATGCTCTGATGTTCCGCAGTCCGACGGAAGGGCGGCTGGTGCAGAATATCGGCGGCATTGGAAATGTAACGGTGCTTCCATGCGAGTCATCTACCGAAGGTATTTCGGCTTTTGATACGGGACCGGGCAATATGGTGATGGATGCCATTGTGCGGCAGGCAACGGACGGGCGGCAGCATTATGATCCGAGTGGAAGCATTGCCGCCCAGGGGAAGGTCGATCAGGGTCTGGTAGACCTGTGTTTGGAGGATGAGTATTTCAAACGACTCCCGCCGAAAAGTACCGGGCGGGAAGTATATGGCGCCGCGTATGCAGTGAGACTGATGGAGATGGCCGCAGCACGTTCCTTAACGCTGGAAGATACGCTGGCTACTGCCACCTGTCTGACCGCGGAGACCATCGTACGTGCAGTGAAGGATTTTATCCTGCCCAAAGTGCACATATCGGCCATGCTCGCCTGCGGTGGTGGCACTTCAAATGCCACCTTAATGGAGATGATCCGTCATAGACTTCCAAAGGAGATCCGTTTGGAACGAACAGCAGATTACGGCATACCGGATGATGCTCGGGAAGCCATTGGATTTGCTTTACTTGGCCATGAGGCACTTATGGGCAGAACCAATACACTCCCGGCAGTAACTGGTGCGAGACACGCCGTAATCTCGGGCAACCTGACGCTCTAGTGAGACCTGACTTCGAATGGAGTTCAGTTAGGGAAAGACATGCAATTCAATTAGACGCGAGTGAAATTATAAGATAAAATGCTTGTACATGAATGCAGTATGGAAAGGAGGAGCGAATGGAGAGCATGAAAGGTGGACTTGTACGTTTACGCGCATTAATGGATGACCTGACCCCATCGGAGCGGAAGATCGGAGCTTATATTCTCGATCACCCACAAGAAACCGTCCAGTCCTCGGTGGCACAGTTATCCGAACGTAGCGGGGGCAGCCCGGCAGCTATTATTCGTCTCTGCAAATCGCTCGGGGTAGCGGGTTTCCAGGAACTGAAGCTTAAGATTGCTGGAGATTTACAGACGGATGAGCAATATAATTATACGGAGATTCGTCCCCAGGACTCCATGGAGAGCATTATTCAGCATGTGTCCGCAAATAATATTCAGTCAGTGAAGGATACGGTTCATATTCTGGACCCACGTCTGGTGGAAAAGGCTGTGGACGTGCTTCATCGGGCAAACCGGATTTTTTTCTATGGGGTAGGGGCCTCGAACCTGATTGCGCTGGATGCACATTACAAGTTCATGCGAATCAATCGCACAAGCTTTTCGTTTGCCGATCCACATATGCAGATTTCGTCCGCAACGACGCTCCGCGAAGATGACGCGGTGGTATGTATCTCGTATTCAGGAGAGACATCGAATGTAATCTCCTGTCTGAAGCATGCTCACGAAGGCGGTGCAGCGACAATCAGTATTACCAAGTGGGGCAGCAATACACTCAGCAGTATGGCGGATGTGCCTCTGATGATTACGTCCACCGAAAGTGATATTCGGAGTGGAGCAACATCGTCACGGATTGCCCAGTTGAACGTGATCGACATTTTGTATCTGGCGATTGCCAGTCGCGACTATAACCAGTCGGTGGAATATTTGGAGAAGAGCCGGCAGGCTATTCTGGAGCATAAATGAAGTAGAATCATATGAATCCCCTTTCTGTTTATCATACAGGAGGGGATTTTTTTGATGCCAATAATATCTGCTTTTCGTATAAAAAAAGCCCAAAAAGAGCCCAGACTGATGTCAGGCTCTTTCAACTTCAAGGACGATGCGCCCTGCTTGGTTCAGGAAGGACCGGCAATGGCGCTGCGGACAAATCCGTCAGCCAGATCCAGTCTTCGCTGTGCTTCCACCGCATCCACACCAGCCATCAGCATGACGATTGCCGTTTTTACATGACCGTCTGCACCGGCAAAGGCCTGTTCAATATCTGCCTCATTCGCTCCGGTTGCCAGATGGATCATGCGTTTGGCCCGATGGACAAGCTTTTCGTTCGAAGGATTCAGATCGACCATGAAATTACGGTAAACCTTGCCCAGACGAATCATGGCAGTAGTGGTGAGCATATTCAGTATCATTTTCTGGGCGCTGCCTGCCTTCATACGTGTTGATCCCATGACAACCTCTGGGCCGACAACGGCCTCGATGCTCACATCAGCCAAAAGGGTCATCGGCGTACCTGCGTTGTTACTCAGGCTGATCACCGTAGCTCCGATCTCCCTGGCGTGTCTCATCGCACCCAGCACATACGGCGTTCGCCCACTGGCTGCAATGCCAACCACGACATCGTTTTTGTCTAATCCATGTTCATCAAGGTCCGCCGCTCCCAATTCCTCACTATCTTCAGCACCTTCAACGGGGTCCTTCACTGCCCGGAATCCCCCTGCAATAATACCCTGCACCATGGAGGGAGGGGTTCCGTAGGTAGGCGGACATTCCGAAGCATCAAGTATCCCCAATCGTCCACTGGTGCCTGCACCTACATAGAATAGCCTGCCGCCAGACTGAAAGGCCTCCAAGATCCGATCCGCCGCTTGGGCAATGACCGGAATCAGGGGCTGAATAAGCTCTGCAATCCGTTGATCTTCCTTATTGATCAGTTCCATAATTTCTGCCGATGGCATCTCATCTATATGATCCGTTAGTGGATTGGGTTGTTCCGTTACTAATGAGTTCAGCATGTGATTCATCTGTACGGCCTCCTTCTCTCTTTTAGAATGATACATTCAGGGAACGGCATCTTCTTGCCAGTAGTGCTGCACCTACCGATGGAGCAGGGGCATCTTCACGATATACAAATTCCAACTCTCCATAATATCCCGATAACTTCTGGATAAATGTATTTCGGAAAAGGGCTGCATATCGAAACAGCGACCCGGACAGGACAACCTGAGTAGATGCAAATTCGGGATGACGGGCAATCAGCGCTTTGGCGGTATCCGCCAATTGTGCGGCCTCATCGATGATCAGTGCCTGGGCAGCCTCGTCTCCAGATTCAGCTGCCTCTACAGCAAGGCGGGCGATGGATGCTGTCTTGCTTTTGCCCCAATTCGTCTGATAGACCAGCGACTTTAGCTCCGATATATCCCGAAGGTTCAGTTTCTTTAGAAGAAGCGGGGTTAAACGGGTTGGAGGAAGAACACCATCATAGCTCTGCATGACCACTTGGAGTGCACGTTGTCCAATACGATAGCCGCTCCCTTCATCTCCTAGCAGATGACCCCAGCCTCCTGCACGGTATCGTTCTCCTTCTAGCGTGAATCCGTACACGATGGACCCTGTTCCAGAGATGCACAATACACCGTGAGTATGTCCGAGAGAGGCCATCAGGGCAATCTCTCCTTCGGATACAACCCAGACAGGGCAGCTTTCTGATCCCTGTCGGTTACGACTCTTCATATAGTTATTTACTGCGTCGGCTATAAGTTGCCGTTCTTGCACGGTATCTACACCTGACATACCGAGGCATATACCTTCACAATTTGTCGATAGATCACTTTTTAGATTGAATAGCTGTTCCAGCACTCGTTGCAGTTCGGAAAGGGCCTGTTCCAGGGGTACGCTGTGAGGATTCGTGGGACCTCCGCTGAGCCGGGCGAGAATCTCGCCAGATTCAGAAATGATTGCTGCATCAGTATTGGTACCGCCTCCATCTACGCCAACATATACTCGCAAAGTGGCTCACCTCGATTGCTTGAGTTTTCTTTTTACATAGTATAGAGGCATAAAATGAAAAAGTAAAATTAAATTTTATATTAAAAAATAATGTTGAATTTTTATTTCAGAGCTCATATAATGAACTCAATCTACAATTTTGGAAGGAATTAATACTGTTAATGTCAACTAAGTTGACGTTATATTGCATTTAAGAGATTAATCCTGCGTACGTTCAGGTCTAATCCATAAGGGAGGTGCATTTTCCTTACTGCCACGCTCAATAGTCTGTTAAGCCGTTTAAGGATGGATGATTTCAAAAGGGGTAGCACGGTTAGGCAATGCAATTATCGGGAGACGACACGCGAAGGAGATGAAGGGATGAAAAAGAAGGGTCTAGTGTGGGCAATGTTGTTGATGATGGTCATGGTTACTGCCTGCGGGAATAGCGGGGGCGCTGCTTCAGATGATCCCAATGCAGAAGATACGGTGACCGTATGGACGTATCCAGTACATGGAACATATGAAGATGAACTGAAGGATCTAATCGTTGATTTCAATAAGGAACACCCGAACATTACCGTGAAGACGGAAATGCTCTCCTGGGCGGAAGGGCCCAAAAAATTCGATGTCGCTCTGAATGCCGGGAACCCGCCGGATCTTTACTTTCATAGTGTAGACGGCACGTATGTGAATACAGGATTGGCACTTGAGCTGGACAGCTACCTGACACCTGAGATCAAGGACGATTATCTGCCAGGAACGCTTGAGTTAGGCCAGATTCAGGGGAAACAATATGGACTGCCTTTATATCAATTCCAATGGGCTTGGGGTGGTAACAAACGGATCCTGGAGGAAGCGGGCATTGACTGGAAATCGATTCAGCAAAATGGCTGGACCTGGTCCGAATTCAACGATGCCGCAGCCAAATTGACCAAAACGCTCGATGGCGGGGCTAAGCAGTATGCATTGGTTACGGATGGTACTTCGCTCGATTTCATTGAATTGTTATCCAGGAACAACGGCATGATCGATGTTCTTGATAAAGACGGCACGTTCCAGTGGAATGATGGTCGCATTCTGGATACTCTCTCTTTTATCAAAAACCTGATGGATCAAGGGTATATGCCGAAGGAAACGGCAGCTCTCGCTCCAGCGAAACGGACGGATATGTTCTACGCAGGGGAAACAGCGATCATCTCCAAAGCGATTCCTTATTATGATGTGATGATTCAGAACCGCAACAAGGATATCGATGATGGCAAGGTACAGGGGGAAAAGATTGATTTTGTCCTGTTGCCTGTACCGCATAACGATGATCAACCTGCGGCAACAACGATGGGCGGCGAAGGGTATGTAGCCTTCAAACAGAAGAAGGACAAAGGCGAGCAGCATGCCAAAAATACGTTCCTGGTGATGGAAGCGCTCAGTGGCGCCAAAGCAGGGAACTCCGCCAATGAATTGGCTCTCCCATTCGTAAGACAGTCCCAGGTGGATCTGTTTAAAGGAAAAGAACTTGGTCAAGCCGATAATCTGGCTGCTGCGAAAGTCATGGCAGAGGATATTGCGATGCCGGTTGTACTGGAACTGGATATCGACAAAGCATCACAGCAAAAACAATTTAAGGAACAAGTAGTGAAGCCTAACATTCAGGCGCTGTTCTCGGGTGAGAAAACACCTGAGCAGATCGCAGAAGACTTCAAGAACAAAGGCCAGCAGATGTTCGGACAATAACGTGGACAATCAAACATAATGTATAACCACACTGATTAGGAGAGGAGGATTCGCCATGCAGACCGCCCTTGCGCCAAAACCGTCTGCGCCCCGGACTTCCCGGGCTGCCCGGTTTTGGCGAGATTACGGGTGGGCGTATTTGTTCATTTTGGCGCCTGTCCTGCTGTTTCTCATTTTCACACTGTATCCCGTACTAACAGCTCTCGTGATGAGCTTCCAGAAATACAACATTATGAATTCGACGTGGGTTGGATTGGATAACTACGAGCGACTGGTGAAGGATGAGACGTTCTGGAAGTCGATTAAAAATACGGTGATCTTCACTGTAGGTACAGTCCCAGTCAATATTCTCATTACATTTGTACTGTCCTATTTCATCTATCAGATGAAAAGTAAATGGCAGACTTTTTTCAAAGCTACGATGTATCTGCCTGCGGTAGCCTCCGGGGTAACGATCTCCATTGTATGGCTGGCGATCTTTGATCCAACCGATTCGGGACTGCTGAACCGCTTCCTCAGCCTGTTCGGCCTTGACCCGGTGATCTGGCTGGGCCAGTCGGGAACGGCACTCTTTTCCCTCATTCTCATGAACTGGCTCGGATCGCACGGGGCGGGCATTATTCTGTATCTGGCAGCCATGGGCGGTATTCCGAAATCGCTGTACGAAGCGGCGGATATTGATCATGCCAGCGGCTGGACCCAGTTCAGCAAGATTACATGGCCGCTACTCAAACCAACAACGCTGTATCTGCTCGTTACAGGTGTGATCACGTCTTTCCAGGTGTTTATCTCGGTATATCTGATGACACAGGGTGGACCAAACTTTGCGACAACAACGATCGCTTATCTGATCTACGAGACGGCATTCAAATTCTATGAATTTGGATTGGCTTCGGCACAGTCGTTCGTATTGGCGATTATCATCATTGTCATTTCCGTCATACAGTTCAAATATTTCTCCAGCGATATTGAGTATTAGATGTAGTTCAACTGAAAACCGACCTTTTTGAACACGTACGATTAGAGCACGTTGCATTAAGCATCCGGGGGTGAATGAAATCCATGAAATCAACACAGAAAAAGACACTGCTCGTTGTTGCATCCATTCTGCTGGTCGTCTGGGCGCTGGTGACGGTCATTCCGATGTACTGGATGCTCGTCGGTTCGGTGCAGGATAGCGCGATGTCGGCGTCGTTTAAACCACAGATGATCCCGGAGCAGTTGTCGTTATCGCCATATGAGCGCTTTTTTGCCAAAACCGATGCCTGGCGCTGGCTGTACAATTCGCTGCTCATCTCGATCATACTGACCGTAACTAATGTATTCTTCGCCTCCCTGGCGGGATATGCATTTGCCAAACTGAAGTTTCCGGGTAGTCAGGCGGTGTTCTGGACTCTTCTGGGGACCATGATGATTCCAGCACAGGTGACGTTAATTCCTTTGTACATTCTGATGGTCAATGTGTTTGATCTGGGGGATACGTATACAGCTATTATTCTGCCTGCTGCCGTCAGCGTAGGGAACATATTCCTAATGAAACAGTTCATGTCCACGCTGCCCACATCACTGATTCATGCGGCGCGTATTGATGCATGCAGCGAGTTCGGCATCTTCTGGAAAGTGATCCTGCCGATGGCGAAGCCGGGGATCGCGGTGCTGGCGATTTTCACGTTTGTCGCTTCGTGGAACGAATTCTTCTGGCCGTTCCTGATTACCAATTCGAATGAGATGCGTACGATTCAAGTGGGACTGGCCTCGTTCGTGTTTGCCGAATCAACTGATTTCGGTGCGATGATGGCGGGAGCAACAATAGGTGCGCTGCCCATGATCATTCTGTTTTTCTCACTGCAACGTTACTTCCTTCAGGGCATTACGATCGGTGCGGTAAAAGGTTAATTCCTATATATGTTCAACTAGACATTTACACAATAACGGAGAGGACAGAAATAACCTGAAGAAGCGAAGGCGTTCGCCTTAAAGCTTTCTAAAAGAAAGCTACATCGGAAGCATAAGCTATCACCGGATTTCCCCTTTCTATAAAGGAATTAAAGAAATCTGGGGGTAACAGCGATCGGAAGGTTGTTCTGTCATCGGAGTGCCAGTGTAAATAATCGTTAGTTGAACTTATATAGTTCAGGACAAGCGACAACGTAAAGGGGGATCTACCTATGGCACGCGTGGAGTTTCGCCAAGTGCGCAAAGAATTCAAAGACGATCATAAAGGAACGTTCACGGCTGTGGCCGGCTCGGACTTTGTTATAGAAGATAAGGAATTCGTAGTGTTTGTGGGTCCTTCGGGCTGTGGCAAGACAACGTCACTGCGGATGATTGCCGGACTTGAAAAGCAAACAAGCGGTGATATTGTGATTGGTGACCGGCTCGTTAACGATCTGCATCCGAAGGATCGGGATATCGCGATGGTGTTTCAGGACTATGCACTCTATCCGCATATGACCATCCGTGAAAATCTATCCTTTGGCCTGAAAAATCTGAAAAAGCCAAAGTCCTATATTGATGAACAGGTACAGAATGCGGCCTCCATTCTGGGACTGGAAGCGATGCTGGAACGCAAACCACGTGAGCTGTCTGGTGGTCAGCGCCAACGTGTGGCAGTGGGGCGGGCGATTGTCCGTGATCCGCAGGTGTTTTTATTCGACGAGCCCCTGTCCAATCTGGATGCCAAGTTGCGGGTGCAGATGCGAGTGGAATTGGGAGAACTGCATAAACGTCTTGGTGCCACGATTGTGTATGTGACGCATGATCAGGTGGAGGCCATGACACTTGGAGAGCGCATCGTGGTTATGAATCATGGCGATATTCAGCAGGTGGCTTCACCGAAAGAACTGTATGCGAGTCCGCGGAATATGTTCGTTGCCGGATTTATCGGTTCCCCGGCAATGAACTTTATTGATGCACGGATTGACGGTACACAGGTTGTCATCGAGGGGGCCTCATTCACTTTGCCAGCGGATGTACTTGCTCGTCTTGAGAGTTATCAAGGCAAGCCGGTAATTATGGGGCTGCGCCCAGAGCATATTTTTGGTGATGATGTCGCTCCGAATATCCCGACAGACCATATGCTGCAGGCGCGGGTTCAGGTTGTAGAGCATCTGGGCTCCGAGAATTTGGTGTATTTCCATTCCGGTACCCGTACGGTTACGGCCAAGGTACACCCGGAAACACATGCTTATGTAGGAATGGACAAAAATTTTGTGCTGGACTTGCGTAAGGCACACTTTTTCGATCCAGAGACAGAGCTTGCGATTGGACGGGAGTAATAGACCGGGCCGGGTGAAGAGGAACGGTAAGAAAGGGGAGAACAAAGAATGCGTAAGCTGAGTGAAGTGTTGGTCAAGTCGGGCGCAGAAATCTATCGGGACATTATTTCAGTGGCTCTGTACAGTGTCGTTAGCTCCATCGTATTGGTTCCCATTCTGATGTTTGCTCCGCTGCCGATTGCGGTGATGCTTCTGGCCTTGATATATATGCCCCTCCTGTTCGGGGTCTGTTATGCCATGCATCACAGGCTGGAACGCAAGGAACGCCGCAATGGGCTTAAGGATATCTGGCTCGGAACGGTGAAGGGAATAATCCCGGGAGGATCAGTGGGCGTGCTTTTCGCAGTACTTGGTTTCATTCTATGGTCAACCTGGTGGTATTACGGTGGACAGGGTGGGATTACAGGTACAGCGGTAGGCGTATTCCAGACGTTCTTTGTTCTCATGGCTGTGATGTCACAGTTCTATACCTGGCAGCTTGTTTTACAAAAAAACATGGGCATCCTTCAGGCGATGGGGGAAAGTGTAAAGCTGTTCTTCCGTCACCCGGGGTACACGATGAGTGCCTGTTTTCAGGCCATGTGCCTGACTGCTTTGCTGATGCTGACTGTTGTTGGTTTCGGAGCACTGTTTGGAGGTATGTTTGCTATTTATCAGCATAAGGTGGCTCTCAATGTGCTGGAGCCTGAAGAGGAACCTGTCGTAACAGGCGGTAATGATCACCAGCATACAGGGTGGATCAGCCAGGGGAATGTGTAATGAGCCAGATGAATGGAACCGGGCAGATGCCGGCTGTAAAAACGGGAGTTGACCTTCTGTCGAGAGGGTTATCGCATCCATGGTTAACAGGTGCTCGAATCGGTCTAATTACGAATCCGACTGGAATTACAGCGGATTTTGTATCGACCATAGATGTGTGCGCGGGACTGGCTAATGCCGAGCTTACAGCGCTCTATGCCTGTGAGCACGGACTGGATGGAGAGCTTCAGGCGGGTGTCAGATTCGGAGACATGCATCATCCACGTCTGGACATTCCGGTGTTCAGTCTGTATGGGGATCACAAGAGACCGACGCCTGCAATGCTGGAAGGAGTCGATACGGTCCTGTTTGACATTCAGGATGTGGGCGTCCGTTATTACACGTATGCCTCAACCTTGTTCCATATGATGGAAGCCTGCGCTCGATCAGGCAAACGAATGCTGATTCTGGACCGTCCCAATCCATTGGGAGGGGACGTCGTGGAGGGCGGTGTGCTGAACGCTGGGTATGAATCACTCGTGGGTGCCTGGCGTGTACCTATACGTACCGGATTGACGGTAGGTGAACTCGCCCTGATGGTCAACAGCGAGATGGATGTACCTTGTGAATTGGACGTGGTTGCCATGGAAGGATGGCAGCGCGCTATGGAGTTTGCGGATTGTGGGCTTCCCTGGATGCTGCCCTCTCCCAATATGCCCACGTTGGACAGTGTGAGGGTATATGCGGGTACGTGCCTGTTCGAAGGCACGAATGTATCGGAGGGCAGGGGCACGACCCGCCCATTCGAGTGGATTGGGGCACCCTGGGTTGAGGGGGATCGTTTGGCGGAACGATTTCGGGAATACAAGCTGGAAGGTGTGCATGTGCATCCAGTGTACATGTCGCCAACATTCTCCAAACATACAGGTGAACTGTGTGGTGGCGTAAGGATCTTTGTAACGGACAGCAGGAAATTCCGGGCGGTAGAGACGGGGCTAGTGCTTTTGCATGAACTGGTGTCACTCTATCCGGAGCAATTCTGCTGGCTGGAGCCGCCTGAGCCGGGTTCGAGGTACTTTATCGACCTCCTGGCAGGGGGGAAGGTCCTCAGGGAGACCATTCATGACCGTACGGAATTCGTTTGTTTAATGGAAGCGTGGAATGTACAGGCAGCAGAATGGAAGGAGCGGCGAAAGCCGTTTTTGTTATATCCATAAACGGATGTTGGTTATCGGAGGGAGGCATGAAATGATTGGGCAAAAAAAGTTATACCAGTCTCGTCTGAAACAGATGACCTTGCGTGAGAAAGTTGGGCAAATGCTGCTTTGTGGCTTCCATGGCACTGAAGCTACTGGCGATGTGGAATCCTTTCTCAGAAAGTATCCAATCGGTGGCGTGATCTATTTTGCGCGCAACGTAGAGTCGCCAGAGCAGGTAGAACGGTTATCTTCGGGGCTACAACAGATTGTCAAAAGCAGCGGACATGTGCCGCTCTGGATATCCATTGATCAGGAAGGTGGCATGGTAGCTCGAATTACTGAAGGAATCGCTCTGATGCCTGGACAAATGGCCATCGCCGCTGCCGGTTCCATCGACGATGCGTATCAGGCGGCATATATCAGTGGGTTGGAGCTGAAATCCATGGGCATTAATATGAACTTTGCTCCAGTACTGGATGTGAACAATAATGCGGCCAATCCGGTCATTGGTGTACGATCATTTGGTGAATCTCCACAATCCGTTGCAGAATATGGGGCCAGAACCATTGCGGGAATACAGGACGCCGGGATTGCAGCGACAGCCAAGCACTTCCCGGGGCATGGGGATACGGACACCGATTCTCATCTGGACCTGCCGATCATCACTCATGATCGTGATCGGGTAGAGCGCCTGGAGTTGATTCCATTCCGCGCCGCCATCGCCGAAGGTGTCGATGCCATGATGTCAGCGCATATTTATTTCCCTGCATTGGAGCCAGAAGGTCTGCCCGTAACGCTATCCCAAACCGTATTAAGCGGTCTGCTTCGCCAGGAACTGGGTTATGAGGGCATGATCGTGACAGATTGTATGGAGATGGATGCCATTGCGGTGAACTATGGCACGGTCGATGCAGCTGTGATGGCGGTAGAGGCCGGAGCGGATATGGTATTAATTAGCCATACGGCCAAACTTCAGGCAGAGGCATTTGAAGCGTTGCTAGCAGCTGTGGAGAGCGGACGGATTAGCGAAAGTCGTATCGATGAATCAGTGACCCGCTTGCTGATGTACAAGGCGAAACATGGGTTGCTGGAGAATGAATTGCACGGTGCAGGCGATGAGGAAGTGATTAGTACATTCTCAAATATGTCCTCCCCGGATTCATCAAAGGATCTTTCACATTCCGGCGCGTCTGAGCGCAACAGTTCATTACACCAAGAGGTTGCCCGCCGAATTAGTGAGAACAGTATTACGCTGGTACGCGATCAGCTGAATATGCTGCCTTTGAAGCCGGAACGTACGCTGGTCATAACGGTTGCCACGTCCGTGACGACGATTGCAGACGAACAGCTGAGTCAGACGTTCACCTTGGGCTCAGCTTTATCCAAGTATGGTCTGGATGTTGTTGATCGGGTGGTTACGCCCGAGGAAGTTGCCATTCGTTCCGCACGTCTGCTTCAAGCAGCGGAAGAGGATGGGGTTCGACAGATTGTGGTAGGTACCTACAATGCGGGAAGTCCTTCCGGTGATCCACAGTGTCGACTGATCGGCTGGTTGCAGCAACTGGGCAAGCCATTGGCAGTGGTGGCATTGCGAAGTCCCTATGATCTGCTCGCGATTCCGGGTGCACAAGTCTATGTAGCGGCTTACGAGAGCCGGCCACTTGCCATGGATAGCGTTGCTCAGGCGCTGATGGGACACATTCCTTTTGCAGGGAAGCTTCCTGTGACGATAAAGTAGACGGATGTTGAACGAACGAACGGATGGATGGATTCCTGGCAATGATTAGAATACGAGTTGCTCTGCCTTTTGCAGGATGGGAAATAGATTGTTTGAGTGAAGTGGAAGTATGAGTCGTTGAAATGAAAACATATACAGCGCAAAGAGACGATCCTTTATAGGACCGTCTCTTTGTTATGTGTATACAAATAATTATACATTATTGCAATTGCAGTGCTTGGGCTGTCTTGGTTTCAACTTCATCCAAAAGTGAAGTCATGTCCATACCTGCTTGGTTACCAAGCAGGATAATCGTGATATCATCGGACAGATTACGTGAAAAGGCTGTAGCGAACCCGCCGCCACTACCGTTGTGGAAGACGGTACGGTTGTTGCCGTTCTCTTTGAGAATCCAGGCGTAACCATAGTTTTTATCGGAGTATGGCTCATACATCTGTTCAATCGTATCCTGGCTTAGAATCTTGTCCGTATACAGTGCACGGTCCCATTTCAGCATATCGTCTACTGTGGAATAGATGGTGCCCGATCCGGATTGAGAAACATAATAAGGAGCAGTTACCCAGGCGTTATCTTGTTGAACAAAACCACTAATTGTATGCACTTTACGGGAAGCCTCTCCCGAATTTTTCATGCCAAGTGGCTTCAGTATCGTCTGCTGCACATAATCGGCGTAACTCATGCCGGATACCTGTTCTACGACGTATGCAAGCAGAACATACCCGCTGTTGCTGTATAGATATGCACTGCCTGGTTCAAACTTCAGCGTTTTGTGGCGAATCTCTTCTACAGTCTCTTCCATGGAAGTTCCTTCACCCCGACCAAATGCGGATGGCAGACCTGAAGTCTGGGATAGCAGCATATGCAGTGTGATCTGATCTCCCTTAGGAATGCCGGAGATATACTTGGAGATTGGATCTTGCACATTAATCTTACCTTCCTCCACGAGACTCAGAATGGACGCGGCCGTGAAGGATTTGCTCAGCGATGCGATTCGGGTCTTCTGATCCGGACGATTCAGCGTCTGTTCATCGGCAAGGCCGTAGCCTTGTCTTAACAGGACTTCACCATCGCGGGCAATCAGCGCCATACCTGGATAGTTGATCTCGCGCAGATACGTATCTACGCTGGCAACTTCGCTGTTCAGCAGGCTGACTTGATCCGTGACCATATTCACGCTCATCTGACCCGTGGCTGTTCGTTGGACCTTAATGTCTGCCTTGATTGCATTGGCCATGGCCCGAACAGGCACCATCAACGTACCGTTAATGGTACGTGAATTCACACCTGTAGCAAGTTCAACCTGATTTACCCTAATGGAATTACTGCCAGCCTGATGCACCAGCTTGTCTCTGCCAACGGTAATGGTAGCTGTCTTGGTGTGATTATCCCATTTCAAGGTGCCTTTAACGGATGTGACGACATCCCGCAATGGAACAAACGTTGAGCCTTTGATGATAAGTGGTGCGTTCCTCCAGGATTGCTGCTCACCATTCACTTCAATGTGAACTGCTTGCGTTGTCTGGGCTGCGGCTGCCGTGATACCGGCTTGTCCCAGAATCGGGCCTGCGCACAGGATGAACGCTAACAGGATACGAAACATGGATGAATATACTGTGGAAACAGGTTGTTGCATGTGTGACTTACGTAAGATGTGAATCCTCCCCTTCCAATCGTTTCATGAATAGACAACTTATGAGCATTGTAAACGATCTCGCCTGGAGGGTCAAAACGATTAACGGATATAATTCATATCATCTGATCAGATTATTTAGATTAAATTTGTACCAATTTAGTATATATACATAATATTTTTACAGCGATTGTCCGATAAAAGGATGGGTGAAGATTATGATGGGGGATAGTTAAATGAAGAAAAGGATTCGAAACTGGTTTACTTTAACCGTAAAAAAACGTCTGATCGCTGCATTACTCCTGTTCCTGATTGTACCGAGCATTACCGTCGGTTGGTTGTCTTATCAAAAGGCTGCTGACCAGGTTAAGCAGGAAATTATTCGTTCCGCTCAGGCCAAAACGGAAATGCTTAGTCTACAGATAAATCAAATGTTGGAAATGGAGAAGGATAACGCGGCACAGATGGCGGCGGGTATGACTTCAAACGATATTATTAATCAATCCCCTGCGCTGCAAAGGCAGATGGATCGGATGTCTCAGAGTCATAAGGAATTGGGGGTACTCACCGCAGGTGCGGAAGATGGCAGCTGGATGAAATCCCCACAATCCGAGGAACAGAATTATGATCCTCGTGAACGTTCATGGTATAAGATGGGCATGTCTCAGGATGTACCTGTAATCTCGGATACCTTCCAATCGGCTTCTACGGGTGAATGGGTTGTGACCGCAGCGGTCAAGCTGGCTGATGGCAAAGGGGTATTCGGGGCCAATGTCAGTCTCAATCATCTGAAAGAATCCGTTGATCAGATTCGCATCGGTAAAGAAGGAAAGTTGTACATGCTGGATAACGGGGGTAAGTTCCTGTTCCATTACAATATAGAATCCGGTACACAATCAGATGAAAGCTATATTAATGAGATGTATACGAAAGACAGTGGAACCGTGAAGTATACATATGAGGGTCATGAAGTGGAAGCAGTGTATTTCACCAATCCGGTGACAGGCTGGAAAATTGTTGGCGAGATGGTTCCTTCGGAAGCAACGGAAGCCGTCATGCCTATTCTAATTCGTGCAATTACGATTGTGGCATCTGCAATGGTTATTGGGTTGATTCTGCTTGTTTTTATTATCCGCAGCATTCATCGGCCATTACTACAACTAACACAGGCAGCATCGCAAGTAAGTGCAGGAGACCTAACCGTTTGTGTAGGCTTGCAGCGCAAGGATGAGTTCGGACAGCTTGGAGAGAGCTTCGATATGATGACGACTTCACTGCGTAGTGTACTTGGAGAGGTGCATGATACTTCAAGCCAGCTGGCGGCATCTTCTGAAGAGCTGATGGCAAGTTCCGAGCAGACATCCAAAGCTACAGAGCAGGTGGCTGAAATGATGCAGGATGCAGCTGCAGGAACAACTTTGCAGAACAATAGTCTCGCTGCTACAGGCCAACTCGTTGGCGAAATGTCCATTGGAGTCAAAGAGATCTCATCCAGTGCTGAGGACACCGCTCGTATCGCTCTTGATGCTTCCACCAAGTCGGAAGCGGGTATGGTTACCGTGGAAGAAGCGGTTACCCATATTCAGCAGGTGAATGACGAGAGCAAGGCCATGTCTGTGGTCATTGAGGATCTGCGCGCGAAAAATGAAGAGATTCTTGTGATTGTGGCCGAGATTACGGCTATTGCCAAGCAGACGAACATCCTCGCATTGAATGCGTCCATTGAAGCTTCAAGAGCTGGCGAGCAAGGACGAGGATTCGCTGTTGTAGCCAACGAAGTGAAAACATTGGCTCACAGTTCAGGCGCTTCAGCAGAGCGCATTAATGAGCTTATGCACGAGATGCAGGAGAAAACCAATGCAGTGCAATCGACCTTTGCCCGTACGGGAGAAGGTATGGTGAAGAGTTCGCAGATGGTTACCGAAGCGGGCGAAGCATTCCAGAACATTCGTACTGCGGTTCAGTTGGTGGCTGCACAAGCTGGAGAAGTATCCGCCGCTTCCCGTCAGATTGATGGCGGCATGAGTCATATCAACAAGGCGGTAAGTGATACAATGGTTCTGTCGGACAGAATTGCCTCTGGAACGGAAGATGGATCGGCGGCAGCTCAAGAGCAACTGGCCACCATGGAAGAGGTTGCAGCATCTTCGGCAGCATTGTCACGTATGGCTGAAGATCTACAAAGCATGATTGAACGGTTTAAGTTGTAACAGTGATGATACTGGAACAATAAGTGAAGATACATGTTTAGGGAAGGTGCTGAAATGCCCTTTCTGCGATGAGACTGCAGGGTTACGACCCTGCGGTCTTTTTTTGTTAAACAAGGGGTGACCGCGTGATGTCTTTAAACACAGATTCTTTTTCAAAAATGTTGACATATTACAAACGAAATAATAATATGTCTATAAATAAACAAACATAAATATATTAAGTTAAATATTATTCGGTTGAAATGACCATGACAATAAAAGGAGTTTTACCATGAAATCATCAGAAACCTGGTTGCAAACCGCTTCATTGGAAGAGATCAAGCATGGTTATCTGGAGGAAGGTCCCGTCTATGTATGCGTCTGCTGTGGATACAGGACGGAAGCGGGGATTATCTACCCCGAAGAAGGGGTGCTCTATGAGGCAGCCCGTTATATGCGTGTGCATATTGAAAAGGTGCATGGGTCAGTATTTGAGTACTTGCTGGAGCTGGATAAAAGCGTAACCGGATTGTCTGATGTCCAGCGTGGTTTGCTGGCTCAGTTTCATGAAGGCAAGAAGGATGCTGAAGTACAGAAGGCCCTGGGTATTGGGAGTGCCTCCACAATCCGGAATCATCGGTTTGTATTGAAGGAGAAGGAACGGCAGGCCAAGATATTCCTGGCATTAATGGAACTTCTCAAAAGCAAGGATACCCAGGCTCCAGCCGAATGGGTGTCACCGGTGACAAGACATGAGCATACGATCCATCCTGGCTCATTTGATATTACAGAACAGGATCGGCAGAAGGTGCTGAATAAATATTTTCCGGAGGGTACTGGCGGTCCACTGACGACGTTTCATATGCAGCAAAAGCATAAATATATCGTGCTCACCGAGATAGCCAAACGATTCGATCCAGAGCGCCAATATTCCGAAAAACAGGTCAATGAGTTGCTGAAGGAAGTTCATGAGGATTACGTGGAAATACGGAGGTATCTCATCGACTATGGTTTGCTCAAGCGTGAGTCAGACGGCAGTCAGTATTGGTTGGGAAGCCGCACAGATGAACAGAGTGCCGGAGATGGAAAACAGGAACGCAAAGAAAAGGGGGAGCAGGAGAAGATGAATCGTCGCAAAGAATTGCAGGAACAGGCGAAGGAAGTCAAAACGGAAGCAGGTGTCTACCAGATTCGGAATGAACGTAACAACAAAGTCTATATCGACAGCACGCTTAACTTGAAAACCATTAACGGACAACGGTTTATGCTACAGATGGGTAGCCATCTGAATCGGAGGTTGCAGGCTGAATGGAATGAATATGGAGAAAATGCGTTTGTGATCGAAGTCTTGGAGACATTGAAGCCAGATGATAACCCATATTACGATCCCAAAGATGCACTCGCCAAATGTCTGAACCGTTGGTTTGAACAGTTAGAGCCCTATGGAGATCAAGGGTACCACGGAGATAAAAAGCCATCTGCTGAATAAGCGGGACAGGTTCCTCTTTAAAATGCCTGACCTATTGTAACCCAAAGCCCCTTTGCCAATATGATGGCAAAGGGGCTTTGGGTGTTACAGACTACCTATTATATAAGTTGAACTAATCTTTTACACGATAACGATTACAGCTTGAATTGTTCCACCAGCTTCTGCAGCTTGTGAGCCAGATGAGCAAGGGAATCAGCAGAGGAAGATATCTCCTGCATGGAAGCCACTTGCTCCTCCGTAGCAGCGGAGATGTTCTCTGTTCCATCGGCATTGGTTTCAGATATCGCGTGGATCTGATCAATGGATTGCACTACTTCGGCTGTACTTGCAGACATCTGCTGTGAGGCGGCTGCAATGTTCTCAAGCTGATGATTGACGACCCCGACAGCCTGACTAATCTGGGCAAAAGCTTCATCTGCAAACTGAACAGCACGAATGCCATTGCTTACATCCTGTTGCCCGATCTGTACATTGTGATTGGCCAATGAAATCTCCTGTTGAATCGCTCCAACCATCTCTACAATCTTCTGGCCGGACAGGCTGGATTGTTCTGCGAGCTTGCGAACTTCGCTGGCAACAACGGAGAAGCCACGTCCATGCTCACCTGCACGTGCCGCTTCAATAGAAGCATTGAGAGCAAGCAAATTGGTTTGTGCAGCGATATCTGTAATGACAGATACCATCTCACCAATGGATGTGGAATGCTGTCCAAGTCGTCCAGCAGTATCCGCCATACCTTGTACAAAGCGACTAACGGAACTCATCTCGGATACGGCCGTCTGCATGGTTGCATTCCCTTTATCCGCGAGCTCACTTGCTTGCATGGCAGCTTCGGATACTTGCTGTGTGCTGTTCGTTACCTGCCCCACACCTCCAGCAAGCTCATTCATCTGCTGTGCCGTATGCTTCAGGCTGCTGGTTTGTTTCTCAAGTCCAGCTGCAGATTCTTCCGTGATCAGGGCAACTTGCTCTGTGGCTTTGGTTGTCTCGGATGAATTGACTGCCAACTGTGTGGAAGAGGTGGTTAACTCGTCAGCCGTGTGTCGCACGTCCTGAATAACGGTTCGCAAGGATTCACTCATCTTATTGAAACTGGTGCTCAGCTTGCCGAATTCATCCTGTCCCAATACAGCAACCTCGATGGTCAGGTTACCATTACTAATCTCGTCAGATGCCTTCACCAAGCGGTTCAGCGGTTTGGTGATGGATTGCACAATCCAGAAAATAATGATGGAACTTACAGCGATCGCAATTGCAATAACGATAAGTGTGGTGTACAAGATAGGCCGGACAGATGCCGTTACTTCACCACTATCAATGACACCGACCACGGTCCAGCCTGTCGTTTCATTAGTGGAGAAAAAGGCGTGTTCCTGGTTTCCGTTTAGCGTATAAGTCAGACTTCCGTTCTTCTGTGCAAAAATATCTTTATAGGGTTCCATGGTTCCTTCGGTTCCCGGTTTTTCGGTAGGATGTACAATGATTTTGTTGGCATTATCAATGATATAGACATAACCCTTCTCACCGATCTTTGTGGAATTAACCGTCTGGGAGAGGGCCTCAAGCGAAAGACTTACAGAGACGACACCGTGTCCATCTGCCGAGGTCTGAGCTACCGAAGCAACAACATTGCCGGTATTGCTTGATATGTAAGGGGTGATTACGGTAGGGACATCCTTGTTCTGCGTAGCAGCCTGATACCACGGGCGTTCGCGCGGGTCGTATCCTTCTTTGTTCACCGCAGTTACAGGGGAGTTAATATACACGCCTTGATCCGTGCCGATGGAGGCAAGTTCCACGTCATCATGGGTTTCCTTATACGCGTCAAGCAAGGTACGTATGGTATCCGTCTCGTCACCTTGGTTCGGTCCAACATTGCCTGCATCCAGCTGACTTGCCAAGAAATCAACATTCTTACGTGTTGCGCCAATGATCTGATCAATGGTCTGGTTGAGCACAGTAACATTGCTAATTGCGTTCTCATACATTTTCTCTTCGACCTTGGCCTCGGCGGTTTGGAACGAGATAATGCCCAGACTGATTGTGGGAATGAGTAGAACAATGGCAAATGACAGAATCAGTTTCTCTCTCATCTGCAGCGTTCTTCTGGCCCTTTGTTTATTAATCTTCTTCATACACATTCCCCCTCTGTGTAACCCATCCCTATGTCTGGTGGACAAGTCAATCTGGTAAAAGATAGTTCATTCCATCCTTTCCAGATGTTTCTGGTGCTATCGTATGACAAAATTCGAGTTTATTCAACATTATTTATGAGTTTTATGAAAATATTTTTCGATTTTATAGGTATTTAGGATTACATCTGTTCTATAAAAAAGAATCTGTCTCTCCCTTAATGCACATCTTGTGGTATATTTCTAAATTAATGTGAAATGAAATTTTGCAAATTGCGAAATCCACAAGGCATGTAACTGATCATGTTGAATACACAAAGAAGTTGTTTTCATGAAGAATGGACCTAGATGGATCTACATCCATATATATCGGTTGATGGAGACAAAAATTGGAGAGGGGTTGTACCGCAGTTGGACCAAAGTACATTACAGATATCTGGACAGGAGAGCATGAAAGAGGTCCAGGATCATGCTACATTCATGCAGGGGGTCAAAGATTGTATCCCAACCTTGCTTGGTTATTTGAGTATTGGTTTTGCAGCGGGTGTCATTGAAATGACCGCAGGTCTGAGTCTGGCGGAAACGGCGCTGCTCAGCCTGATTCTATATGCAGGATCGGCCCAGTTCATTGCGGCGGGCATGCTCGCATCGAATGGGTCAGCGGTAGCTATCATATTCACCATATTTTTTGTGAATCTTCGTCATTTGCTACTCAGCGCAGCTGTATCACCGTATTTTCGGCATCTGACCCCGCTTAAAAATATGTGGATCGGTTCATTGCTTACGGATGAGTCTTTCGGCGTGGCGATGACACGGGCGATTGGTAGGGAAAGGCTTAGCGAACGGTGGATGCACGGTCTGAATATTACCGCATATCTGAACTGGTTCGTGGCTAATATGGCGGGAGCGTACTTTGGACGCTGGATCACCAATCCGGAACGACTGGGTCTGGATTATGCCCTGCCTGCGATGTTTATTGGACTGGTTGTACTCCAATTGGTGCATCGTAAAAACAAAAAAATACATATCAATGTGGCGATCATCGCTGTGGTCTGTGTAATCTTCGCCAGCATGGCTTCACTAGGCAGCATGAGTGTCATTGTGGCTGCGGTCATTGCGGCAACGTTGGGAGTGTTCATGGAACGATGGAAGTAAGATGGGATGTATTCTGGATTATTATGGGGTCGGCGCTATTAACATTTATCCCGCGTGTACTGCCACTGATGCTGTTCAGCAAGATACAGATTCCCATGTGGTTGTTGCGTTGGCTAGAGTATGTACCCGTAGCGGTCATGGCAGCATTGATTGGTCAGGAACTGTTCATGTCGGACAACCAGTTGGTGCCGATTACGCATAATGCAGCTCTGTGGGCTTCCCTGCCGACGATTGCAGTAGCGATCTGGACACGCAGTCTGCTTGGAACCGTACTGGTCGGTATTGTGGCTATGATGATCTTGCGATACTGGATCGGATAATAGCTTGGTTGTATTATAACATCCGGTAATTCCTTCGCCTGATCGGTTAATACTGTTCTATAAAGGATAGATAGTCTATCTGAGCGAAGGGAGCTGGATTCATGAGTAAACTGAAGCGCAAGCTGTTAATTACGGGAGCTGCCGGAGTCATTGGTCGCAGTCTGTTGGAGGGGCTGAAAGCCAAGGGTACGTATGATATCGTTGCAGCGGATCTGCGTGAGGATGAGGAAGCTGGCATTGTAGCCATGGATGTGACAGATGGAGAACACCTGAAAGAACTGATGAAAGGGGTTCACACGGTTCTGCACATTGCATGGGCTAAGGATGAGGAAGATTTTCTGGGCAAAGTTCTACCGATCAACGTAACCGGGGCCTACCATGTGTATGAAGCAGCACGGTTGAACGGTGTTCAGCGAGTGATCTTTGCAAGTTCCAATCATGCGACAGGATTCTATCCTACAGGTGAGGATATTGAAGTGGATGATCCGTACCGACCGGACAGCTTCTACGGACTTAGCAAATGTTATATTGAACTGCTGGGACGTTATTATGTCGACAAATATGATCTGTCCTCCTTCAATATTCGGATTGGAAACTTCTCTGGTGATACATACCCGCACTCGCAGCGATCGGCTCACATCTGGATCTCGCCAAAGGACATGGTTCAGCTCGCTGAATGTTGTATTGAAGCGGATTCGGATATGAAGTATTTGAATCTGTATGGGACCTCGGCGAATACGGATAACTATTATGATATTGATTATCTGGCGGAGAAGATTGGATACATTCCACAGGATGATGCGGCCGAGCTGTGGGAAGAGGCAAAACTTAGGGGTGTACCCGATAAACAGGATGAGACCGCCTTTCAGGGCGGAGGCCATGTGGAGAAAGAACCGAAGGATTCTTAAGAAGACCACACTTTGTGATGAAAACGCTATTTTCTATTATAGCCGAAAGGGATAAAATGGAGACTGAGGTGTTTAGTGTTTCCATTTTGCACAAGAGGAAGGAACGATTTCAATCATGAGTACAAGTCCATCCGTTATATTGTTTCAGGGAGACTCGATTACAGATGGGGGAAGATCACGCAATGATGATCCGAATCATTTTCTCGGACACGGATATGCGTATCTGATCTCCAGCAAACTGGGTATGGAACTGGCGGGCAAACATAAGATCTTCTATAACAGAGGCATCAGCGGGAATCGGGCATCTGATCTGTACGCACGCTGGAATGAGGATACCATTAGTCTAAAACCGGACCTGATCAGCATCCTGATTGGGGTGAATGATGCTTGGCGCACGATGAATGGTGAACCTAGCGGGGTAACGGATCGTTTCGGACGAGCATATCGCCATTTGCTTGAAGAAACACGGGAAGTGATGCCGGATACGGGGCTGGTTTTGATGGAACCGTTTATCCTGAATACCGGAGCGACTGCTGAGAAATGGGATGCCTGGGAAGCGTATATCGATCAATATCAGAAACTGGCTCAAGGTCTTGCTGAAGAATTCGGAGCGGTGTGGGTGCCATTGCAGCAGACGTTTAATGATGCTCTGAAGCATGCGGATGCAGCGTATTGGTTATGGGATGGCGTCCATCCAACCGCGGCAGGTCATGAGCTGATTGCACGCCAATGGTTGTCTGTTGTACAGAATTCTCCGCTTGCAATTGTGTAACAAACAACGGACAGTTGCGATATGGACAGCAGCATTAAAGGGTTTCAAAATTCTTTGATGATATAAGATAGCTAAGAACATGAGATAGCCATCAAAAGCCTGTGTTGACAGGCAGAATGCAACGGAGAACCTGACGAGGGTTCTCCTTTTTTTGGTTTTGGAAGGAGAAGGGCATAACGCGGTGGAATGGATTCTAATGGATAATTCTTCAAAAGTGCTATCATATCCGGTAAAATGAAATCGATTACATTATAATATATAGGTATGTCAATCCATTAACGAAGAGTGGTGAATCCAGTGGAAGATTCCATTCACGAAGTCGAAAATGAAAATATAAACCAACGTGGAAATGAGAGCAAAGCAGCAGGCTCCCTACGTGCCGACAGACTTCGAGAGCAGTTGCTCCGACCTGAATTGGCTACGTTATACACGGACTTGAAGGCTTATGGTGAACGCGCCTTGTTGGAACCCTTGCCCTCCTTGTCGTTCGGTCTATACCGCCAGTTCGGGGATACGGGTGAGCGGAAAGCCTATGAGCAGGCTTATTTCGATCGAAGGGGCAGGCTGGCTGCTGTGGCAATGCTCGCATTGGATTCGGCTAGGCCGGATGCACTGCAAGGGCTGGAGGAAATGTTGTGGAACGTGTGTGGTGAGTATACGTGGTGCTTGCCCGCACATCTCGGGACGGGAGAGGTCGATCAGGTGAATGGGAACATCGATCTGTTCGCCGCAGAGACGGTACATATGCTGGCAGAGATGGTGACGATTCACGCCGAACGACTGGACCCCCTTGTCATAGAGCGAATCAGGTTCGAAGCAGAACAGCGAATCTTCACTCCGCTTTACCGGGATCAACGGAAGTTCCACTGGCAGACAGCGGATCACAATTGGTCGGCGGTCTGTGGTGGCTGCTGCGGCATGGCCGCATTGTTGCTGCTCGAGGATGAGTCCGCAATACGGGAATCAATCTCCCATACGGTCAGCTGTATGAACGCATTCCTAAGTGGTTATGGCGAGGATGGCGGCTGTGCTGAAGGCATCGGATATTGGGTATATGGATTTGGTTATTTCACCTATTATGCCGAGATGCTTCGTGAGTACAGTGAGGGCGAACTGGATCTGCTGACAGGTTTCAAAATAGCAGCCATCGCAGCCTTCCCGCTGCGAGTTCATCTGTCGGGCGGCATATTCGTGAATTATTCGGACAGTGCCGAGCAGGAAAAGATTCCTTCCGGATTACTCTCGCTGCTCGCGTCCCGGGTGGGGTTGCAGGTAGGTCTGCCGCTTCATATTCCACTGCTTACCGATGATCCCTGTCATCGCTGGGCACATCTAGTGCGGAACGTAATGTGGAGCAATCCGGCAGTATATGGTGATGAAGGAGCCTCTGGACAGGTTGAACGAGGATTTATTTTTCAAAATCTGGGCTGGATGGTTGCGAAGGGTGTGCTTGATTCTCCAGGTAACCAACGTTCCAGCGGCGCGCCCCTTCATGTGGCTGTTTCCGTTAAAGGCGGGCATAATGATGAACCTCACAACCATAATGATCTGGGTCAGTTCATTATCCATTGCGGGGGTGAGAATATCCTGTGTGATCCAGGAGCAGGGTTGTATACCCAAGCGTATTTTGCACCAGGCAGAGAGCACCTGTTCCACATCTCGTCATCCGGGCATAACGTTCCGCTCATTGAAGGCCAGGAGCAAAGCTCGGGCCGGCAAGCGCAAGCCCATGTGTTAGAGGCAAGACTGGCAGCGGATAGCGGTGAGCTGAATACAACATTGGATCTGACATCCGCATACCCTGGAGCTGCTTCATTGGCTCGTTATACACGTCAATTTCATTGGAAGATGGCTTCTGAAGGTAGCGGGAGTGGGGCGGAATTGCGTCTAATTGACCGTTTTCAATGGAAGAGCAGGATGGTGCTTTCGACAGAACGATTCTCTTCGGTGGACGATTCAGATGCAGGATGTTCGAGCGTAGTGGAGCGCTGGATGAGCAGAGTACAACCTGAGGTGGTGAAGAGCGGTAACCTTCGCTGGCAAGGTGTGCATGGAACGGTCCATATGACGTATGATGCGAACCAGTGGCAGGTTTTTTCGGAGGTTATGAACACAGTTGATCATGACAATGATCCCGTCACATTCTATCGGACGTCACTATCATGGATAGGGGCAGTGGGCGACAGCGATCATGGGATCGAAGGTGATGCCCCACTTGAAACGGTATGTGAGGTACGCTTCATCATTGAACCGAAAAAGGGAGAAAACGAGGTGAGCATGCATGAGTGAATATACATCTGTGTCCACGTATCCATGGAAAGATGAACTCAAACGTTACCGGACGTTGGCAGAACAAGCGGGCCCCGCTCCGGCAGACGGCTGGAATCAGGATCGCAAACTGGAACTTGTGGAGAGTATTGTGCGCGCTTACACCCCGTATCAGGACAGCGATGGTGCAATCATCGATCCGTTCTCGGGTGTGGAGAGATATTACTCTACTCCAGCTTATGCGATGGCTGCGGCAGTCCTGGTTAATGCGGGACGTACGGATCTGCTTGATTCTGCCGCGGCGGCCCTGTCACAGAGCATTGATGCCGTGGTCAAACGTAGCGCACCTGACAATCACCCTGATTTTTTCCCGGTACTCATGATGAGAGCTTACATGTTGTTGAAGTCACATCTGCCTGAACAAGCCAAGATCTGGGCAGAGGCGCTCAAGACGATCCATCCTGAACAAGATTATGTATTTACGATGAGCAACATGAATAATCCCAATCGCATGATTAACTGGAACGCCATTATGATCTCTGGCGAATATCTGCGGTGGCATGAACAGCTGGCAAGTGAAGATACAACGTGGATGGATCGTTATCTGGAAGCTTATCATCTGCCCCGATTTACGGCACTTGGTTTGTATCAGGATGGACCGCTGGACCGTCCGAACTGTCCATTTTCCTATGATATTGCCACCCGTTATCATCTGGGCGTGATGCTTGAGGCGGGTTATGAGGGAGCCACTGCCGATAGGTTACGTGAGCAGCTGCACCATGGTGCCTTCAGCTCGCTACTGACGCTCTCGCCATTAGGTGAGATTCCACCGCGTGGTCGCAGCTCTCAGCACCAATGGAATGAAGCGGCCGCCGCTTATGTATGTTCTACACATGCAACTCAGGCTCTGGAGGCGGGAGATCCGGTGATGGCTGGTGCTTTTGCACGTGCGGCTAATCAATGTTTTGCTGCTGTGGAGCGCTGGAAAATGGATGATGGGCGCCTGAAAATCGTGCGCAATGAATACGCACCAGAAGATCGGCACGGGTATGAGATCTATACCAACCACACGTGTTACAACCTGTGGACAGCAGCAGCACTGGCCCACGCCTGTCTCAGTGATCCGGGAGACCAAGTGAGCCAAGTGTACCTTCCTTCCGAGGTGGGCAGCCGAGTGTTGCAGACCGATGGGTGGTTCGAAACCGTGATTGCATCCGTACCTGGTCAGCAACTGGTAGTACACACAGCGATGAATGATCCGTATACGATCCCTGGTTTGGTACGAATTCAGCAGACGGGGTTACCTGGTCTGATTGGTCCGTCCGCTGCCAGCCATGTGCAGGCCGGATTCACGGAATTTGCCGAAGGGGTGGTCCGTCCGCTCAGCTATTGTCCTGCCTGGAAGACACCAGATGGGGTATGGCATAGCCTTGCAGAGGGTATTCCATCGGGTGGTGCGTATGATCGGGATGTTGGATTAGACCCTGCTCAGGGAGGTGGGTCAATCGTGTATGAAAAAGTGGGCCAGGATACGTCGAATCAAGTAGAGGGACATTTGGCGGAAAGAGCTGCGGAAGAGGGGATAAACGCCTCAGAGAATTCTTTTGCTGTGACATGGGTTGGTCCCTTGCCTGGTGTTGAAACCTTGCGCACTCATTATGTGCAGCAGGCAGACTTGCTGACCATAACGTATGAATTCCAAGGTGAGATTGTGGCGGCAGGTGCACTCATCCCGTTGATGTTCCATGATGGTCGTGAACAGGCGGTGATTACCCATACGGATCAAAGTGTGCGCACTACGTATCGGGGGGCATATGTCGAATCTACAGCGCTGGATCAGGAAGCCATTATTCATCTGGAGGATCAGGTCGTGGCTTCCCGTAATGGGTTGCTGAAAGAAGCGCGGATTGAAGTGAACGGAGCACGTAGTCTGACCTTTACGGTCCGATTGGGTGAGGTTACACAGGAAGGCGTTTAGGTCGAGGATCATTAGATCTGAAACATCGCAAAACACTCGAAGCATAGTTAAACGTGTTATTCGTGGATGATTGGTGATATTTAGCTGATCGATATTGTAGTGACGGCATAAGACACTAGAGATAAGTTGAGATCGATCTGGAGCATCGAGCAGAGATGTCCGGTATTGAATCGGGGAGGGATATGTTTATGAACACATCAACGTCGGTAAAATGGCTGGAGGAAGCGTGGCAACAGGGAGCTGCCAAAACGATTCGGAATGCAAAGCGGATCAAGGATACATTTCCGCACATTGCCCCGCAAGGGACGTATGACCAGAATGATCCGGAATGGTGGACAGCAGGTTTCTGGCCTGGCCTGTTAAGGTTGGTCTATGGGGATGCACCGGAAAGTGAAGCGGTCGCTCCGCTGCATCGCATTGCCGAAAGTTGTGAGCGGCAGCTGGAAGGTTGTCTGCGTGATCCCGAATCGGTGGATCACGATCTGGGGTTCATCTGGCTGCTTAGTGGCGTAGCCAACTACCGCCAGACGGGCAGCATGGATGGACGGCGGCGCGGCATGCTCGCCGCCAACCTGCTCGCTGCCCGGTTCCATGTGCGCGGTGAGTTCATCCGCGCCTGGAACTTCAGCTCGTCAGCAATGGATACGCGCGGCGTAGCCATCATTGACAGCATGATGAACCTGCCGCTGCTCTACTGGGCATCCGAGCAGAGCGGCGATCCTCGCTTCCGCTGGCTGGCGGAAGCACATGCGGACACCGTGGCGCGCGAATTCATCCGCGCTGACGGGTCCATCTGCCACGTGGTGGAGTTCGATCCACACACGGGGCAGAAGCTGCGTGAGCATGGCGGACAGGGCCATGCTCCAGGTTCCGCCTGGGCGCGGGGCACCGCCTGGGCGCTGCACGGGTTTGCGCTGTCTTTCCGGTATACGGGCGAAGCCCGATATCTGGAGACAGCGGAGCATGCGGCCGATTTCTTCCTCGCCATGCTTGGCGAAGAGATCGTGCCGGTGTGGGATTTCCGCGCACCTGCGGAGCATCGGGTGGCGTGGGACTCGTCCGCTGCGGCGATTGCCGCAAGCGGGCTTATAGAGCTGGCGAAGCTGTCGCCACGCGGGGAAACCTATGCCGCCGCGGGAGAGCGAATCGTCCGCGGCTTGCATGAGCACTACAGCTCCGGTGACTCGGCAGCGGAAGAAGGGCTGATCATGCAGGGAACGGTGCATTACCCGGAAGGGCGAGGGCTGAATGTGCCGATTATATACGGCGATTATTTCTATATGGAAGCGCTGGCGAAGCTGCGTGGGCGTGAGGGGTTATTTTAAAAAGAGGAATGGAGAACTGAGAATGTTGTAATCCATCATCACCTGTCCGCATAAGGCTGTCTCCAGTACCAGGAACGCTATCCCTTCTATTGGAGACGGAGTATACCCAAGCTTGAGCTTTGAATGGACAATCGAGGTGAGCGGACAGGCGGATGGTGTACATAATTGAAGGAAAACAAATGAATATCTGGCGTATGAATATCTCATTCATACGGGTCCGGTTGGGGTGCAGAATTGCTATGCTCTACTGAAAGAATCACTTTTCACTTCGAAGATGTGCGTCTCAGGATAACAAAGTCGGCAGATGATTGATCCGGATATCGCTGCGGAATAATCTCATGCACCTTGAAATCCGGGTAGTCGTAGAGATAATGGAACAGATTACGATCCTGGATGGTATCGACCCCGGGGGTGTCGTTTTCTTTCAAACGGGTGTAAAGCACCACCCATGCCGTTGAAGAGTGCAGAATATCATACAGGGTATTACGAAAATCGGTTTCATCCGTGATGTGATATAACACATCCAGACAGACCGTGAGATCGGCTTGCAGAAAACCACGGTTAATCCACAGGCCTGGTGTATACAGCATGAAGCTCTTGGACGGATCTTTGGCAAACTGGGAAGCACAGCGTTTTATCGAAGAAGCGGCGACATCAACGCCCAGGTAGTCCTCATAATTCATGTATTGCAACTGGTTGCCATCCCCGCATCCAAACTCAATGACTCGATGAATACCTTCACGTTGAATCAGTCCATTCACGACTTCGGCCTTGAATTCAGCCAATACTCCGTATGAACCTCTCCCGGAAGTTTCACCTGAGCGATATGTTTTCTCCCAATACCCGATGTAATCAAAAGGTTGAGGCATAGGTTTCCTCCAATTCTGTTAAAAGAAGTTCAAGACAGTCGATATACATAGGTTATGCACGTTAATCGCAGGTATGAACGGTTGAAACCGGAATAGAAGAAGAATTAATTTCCATAGAATTTCCTGAAAATTCCCTGAAAGTCTAAACATCTGGAAAGGACTTGCCGACATTATACATAAGGAAAAAAATGATGATAATCGGGGGGAAATGATGTTAAAGCCAAGATTGACCAAGTACATGGTGATGATGCTGGTGTTGATACTGAGTATAACCAACGTAGGCTTGGCCGCTGCGGCAGACAAAGAACTGTCCAAAATTGTGGTTTCCAAGAATGAGATGTCGCTCGAAGTTGGTGATTCCAGTTCCGTTACGGTGACAGGTGTATATTCTGATAATACGTCGGCAAACGTAACGATCAGTTCATCCTGGAGTACCAGTGATACTTCGATAGCAACTGTATATAATGGCGCAATTACAGCCAAAAAAGAAGGTACAGCAACGATTACGGTAGCGTACCAGGGTCAGAGTCAGACCGTTCAAGTGAAAGTGACAAAGAAGGTCAAAGCCCTTTCGAAAAACGTGCAAAGTTTGGATTTGCGCACAGGAGATTCGAAGGATATCGTTTTGACAGCAATCTATAGTGACAATACACCGAACGATAAGGCTTCTGAGATAGCAGAATGGTCTACCAGTGATGAGAAGGTTGCTACCGTTGTGAATGGTAAAGTAACTGGACAAAGCGCGGGTACAGCTGTGATTACAGCCAAAGTTGGCAGCCAAAGCGTGACGGTGGATGTTAACGTTGAAGTGGTTAAGCGTGTAGATGTGGATAAACAGCAGGTTAACCTGTTGTTGAACAAAAGTGAAAGTGTGAAAGTGACGGCTACGTATCCAGATGGTACAACCAAAGATGTAACCGATCTGGCGGAGTGGACATCCAGCAATGAAAAAGTTGCAGATGTTCTCAAAGGCGAAATTACAGGATACTCGGCAGGTTCTGCCAAGATCACAGCCAAATACGGTACGAAATCCGTATCCGTTGACGTGGATGTGGATCTGACCAGCAAACTGAGTGTGGAGAAACAAAGTATTTTCTTCCGTTTGGGTGGGGACAAGAATACAGCCAATATCGTATTAACGGCTTCTTATCCAACTAGCAGTGATGTGAATGTAACGGATCAAGCGACTTGGACATCCAGCAACGAGAAGGTTGCAACGGTGTTTAAGGGACAAATCACAGCCATTAGTGCAGGTTCAACAACGATCAAGGCAACCTATAGTGGCAAAACTGTAGAAATTGCTGTGGATGTAGATACGGCAAGATATTTGGATATCAAAGATGTGAATGACAAGCTCGCCATGAGTGTTACGGGTGATAACAAGTCCAAAACATTGGTAGCCAATGCTGAGTATATTGATGGAAGCACAGAAGTGGTAACGTCCAAAGCAACATGGACTTCAAGCAATGCAGATGTTGTCTATGTATCCAACGGAGATCTGATTGCTTACAAATCCGGTACAGCTACGATCACTGTAACTTATGGCGGTAAAACAGCCAAGTTTACCGTAAATGTTGACGTTCCGGACAAGTATGAAATGGATAAGAAAAAAGCTTCAGTAGCTGTTGGTGGAACGACCAATGCCAAAGTACTGGCGATTTACGGTGAGACATCCAAGGATGTATCCGAAGATGCAACCTGGAGCAGCAGCAGCGACAAAATCGCTGAGGTAGATAGCAAAGGGGTTATCACAGGTGTTGCCACAGGTAAAGTAACGATTACTGCAAAAATTGAGGGCAAAACGCTGACTCTGCCTGTTGAAGTAGGTATGGCTAGTGGTCTGGAAGCCGATGTGAACTTCGTCGTATTGTCTGCCAAAGAAACACAGACCATCCTTCTAACAGGTACGGATGAGGACGGCAACACACTGGATGTTACATCCGAAGCAACCTGGAAATCCAGCAATGCTCGTGTAGCAGATGTGAAAAAAGGCGTGATCACAGGTAACAGCAGTGGTAAAGCCAACATCACAGCAGAATACGGCTCCAAAAAAGTAACGATCCAGGTTGAAGTGGATGTCATCTCACGTATTGAAGCATCAGAGCCAGTTCTTTCCCTGAAATCAGGCGATACAGCTGATCTGACAGTAACTGCTTTCTTGAGCGACGGTAGCGAGCGCGATGTTACGGACAAAGCGGAGTGGAAAACGAATAAGTACACTGTTGCTCAGGTGACTAAAGGTAAAGTCAAAGCTGCAGGTTCAGGTAAAGCTAAAATCACAGCCAAATACGGCAGTAAGTCTGTCACAATTGCCGTAGATGTGGATACACTGAAATATTTGCAGACGGATAAAGTAACGTTGACCATGAAACCTGGTGAAAAGGTAACTGTGGCGGCAACTGCAACGTATGCTGATGGCAGTGAAGCTAATGTGTCCAAACCGGCTCTCTGGAAATCTTCCCGTATTGCAACAGCATCGGTGAAAGATGGTGTCATTCAGGCGAATGGTAAAGGTAAAGCAACGATTACGGTGACATTTGCAGGTGTGAAAACGAAAGTAACCGTAGTGGTTGAAGCGAAGTAATTGTTTTTCCTAATGGGAGTATGAAACGCGCAATATAAAAAACGGTGACCCTGGCTTGATCGCTGGGGTCACCGTTTTTTGTCTATAAACTAGAGAGCTTGTCTTCAACTGGCTGAAAGCCGAAGTATACCTTATCGTGTCCCGAGCGGGCATGTGCCCTGCGTCCTGAATATGCGAGCAAGCGATGAAGACGCCGCAAAAGATGGACATGCCAAAACAGAGTTTTTTCACGTTTCACTAGGATTTTATCGATTCCAACATGATCCAGTGTGTCGTCATATCGCGTACGAATGAAACAGGGGATATCTGCGTTAACGAATCTGAGACATCTTATTCAAGGAGTTGGAGCATTTGCAGAAATCTAAGGAATCTGAGACACGCTATATCGGAAAATGCAGTCTTTTATAGCCCTTTTCTCAAGTGATTTTGGTATATAGCGTGTCTGATGTTCCTTACAATTTAAAAAGAGGATTATAAGAATAAATAAGATGTCCTCGGTTCCTTAGAAAATGAAAATGGAAATAAACATAGTCTTGCTATTCGCCAAAGTTACCCACTATGTTTCTATAAATACATCGTATGGGACAGCACCAGTGCACCATAGGCAAAAGCGATCACGATTAGAATGGCTGGATGCAGCTTGGTCTTGGTCATGACCCAGAGCGAGATGCCGGCAATGATTAATGTCTGCCAGATGCCGATGGAATCAGTGGATAGCTGCCCGAATTCCCATGTGAGCAGAATCATGAGTACAGCGATAACAGGCTGCACGAGTAAAGTCATACCTTTGACTTTCGGTGACGTGCGGTGTTTGTTCAATAGACGAAGTAATAAAATCAATGCGGTTGCGGAAGGCACGATTGTGGCAAACGTTGCGATAAACGCCCCAAACCAGCCCGCCACGTGATACCCGACGAATGCAGCAATTTTGGTTGCGATCGGGCCGGGAAGGGCATTACCGATCGCCAACACATCCCCGAATTGCTCTGTGGTCATCCAATGGTAATGGTTCACAATCTCTTCCTGCATTAGCGGAATGGAAGCCGGGCCGCCCCCATATCCCAATATGTTTGCTACGAAAAATCCCCAAAATAATTCCCACCATGTCTGGAGCATCCTCAGGACACCCCCTTATCGGAATTGCCTTTGGATTTGAAGCGTTGGACCAGATCCAGATGGAAGACACCATATCCAAGGAAAACCGCGATCACAATCCCTGGATGGATGTTCAGCAGCTGTAACGATACAAAGGCAATCACCCCGAATAGGGCGGCAAAAACTTTGCCGAGCCCCTTCCAGGCCTTCATGGCAAATTCATAAGCCATCATGCCCAGCATGACAAAAATAACCGGTCGAACAGCGGCTACCATACCTGCAACCACTTTTGACTCGCGCAGCGCGTACATGGAACCGAGCAGAGCAATAATGGCAATGCTTGTCGGCAAAATATGAGCGAGTACGGACACAATCGCGCCCAGTACACCTTTGGTTTTATAGCCGAGATATGCGGCCATCTTGGTCGCGATGGGACCCGGCAAGGCGTTGGCGATAGCCAAAATCTCGCCGAACTCCTCATCACTGACCCATTTGTAACGTGTAACGGCTTCGTAACGGATCAACGGAATAACCGAAGGACCGCCGCCGTATCCGAGAATTCCGGTTCGTACCATTCCGATGACGAGACCGTTGTAATCTTTCCAACCCATGCTGATTTCCTCCTAGAGTCTCATGCCCATCCGGCTTTTATAGCGTTTCAACAATAACTGTGATTCCACTTTGACGATACCTGGCATCTTATAGAGCTTCTCCAGCAAGAACTGCTCCATCTCTTCCATATCTGCAAAAATACCATGCATATGTAGGGTACTAGGCCCTGTCATATGATAAAGGCTGGTAACGGCAGGCTCTTCGTCCAGTTTCTCCGCGACTTCATCCAGGAAGGGCGGTTCCACATCGACATTGAAAAAGGCGGAGACCTGGAGCCCAACCTTGCCAGGGTTGATCACCACGGTGAAGCGTTCGATGATTCCTTTTTCGGATAACGCATTAATGCGTGCCTGAACAGCTACACGCGACAACCCGATCTGTGTACCCAAGTCCGTATAGGATATCCGGCTATTCTTGTGAAGTGCGGCAATAATTTTGCGATCCATCTCGTCCAGATTGTACATTTGCGGAATTTCTCCCCCTTTGGAGGAGCGTTTCTCTGACATGTTGACCATCCTTTTCTTTCGCTATATGAAATGAACAATGAAATTTTACTGAACATACAATGTGTATGTGGCATTCATAGTTTAATGACGAATCGTAACTGGAGTCAATCTATTTATTATCATTATTGAATTTAACCGATTTTAAGCCTTCATTTTGTCATTTTGACCAATCGGAAAGAAAAAGGCCACTCGCATAATCTAAGGGCGAGCAGCCGGTTAAATAGATAGAGTTGGAATGTAGCGCCAGGCACGATACGAATCAGGTCCGGTTATCGCTGAGCTGTCTTGGGCAGGAAAAGGGTAACAGTTGTGCCCTCACCAGGCTCGGAAGAAACTCTCAACGTTCCACCTGCACCACGGGCACGCTCTTCCATGCTGAACAACCCAACACCATTGCCAGCGGTTGCTTCGCTGAATCCAGCACCCTGGTCCTCAATAATAACCATCGTCATGTCCTCAGCGTCTTCTACAGTAACACGTGCCTCGGCAACATCGGCATACTTCGCGACATTGGTTAAGGCTTCCTGAATAATCCGGTATATGGCGATCTCCCGGTTCATCTCCAGCCGTTTGCGCAGATTACATTCCAGATCAACTTCAATTCCGTAGTGACGGGTGTAATTCTCAATATACGTACGAATTGCCGGAACAACACCCAGGTCATCCAAAACGGATGGTCTCAGTTCCCATGCCATCCCGCGTACATCTTCCATAATACCCGTGACCTGCTTACGCAGTGCTTCAACTCCGGCGTGAGGCTGGTCTGCCAGCAATCGGTCCATCTGAATCACCAGAGAGAAGAGACTCTGTCCAATCCCGTCATGCAGTTCACGCGAGATCCGGCGTCTTTCCTCTTCCTGAATGTTCATGACCTGGGACATCATCTTCTGCAATTCACCTTCGACGGATTTCAGCTTGGTGACCTCGCTACGTACAGCCAGGTATTGATACGGCTCGCCGTCATTATCGAGGAAAGGCACGATGGTGGTGTTGACCCAATAGTAACTGCCATCTCTGGCACGGTTGCGAATCTCCCCGTTCCATACCTTGCCTGAGGATATCGTGTCCCACAGGTTTTTCATAAAGGCTTTGCCATGGTATCCGGAATTAATGATTCGATGATCCTTACCGATGAGTTCTTCGCGCTCATACTGCGAGATCTCACAGAATTTATCATTCACATACTGGATCTTCCCCTTGCGGTCTGTTAAGGCCACAATGGAGGACTCATCCAGAGCAAACTTCAGATCACTCAGTTGATGCAGGGAGCCCTTCAACCTGCTGCGAAATTCATTATCGGTAATGTGATTATCGATTTCGTTCAGCAGAAGGCGTACGGGCTGGTCTGCGAGTCCACTTAGTCTGTTCTTGCGTGCACTACTCAAAGTTCAGCAACCCCTTTTTCATGGCGAACTTCACCAGTTCCGGTCGTGTACGCAGGCCAAGTTTCTCCATCAGATTGCTTTTGTGGGATTCGACCGTTTTGACACTGATGATCAGATGTTCGGCGATTTCCTTGTTGGCGTAACCTTTGGCAATCCAGGACAAAATCTCTTTCTCCCGCTCGGATAACGTGTCATATGGGCCGGCGTTTTCCTGTTTGGCTTTGTCCAGGTATTCACTCATCAGCCGTTTGGTCGCACTGGGGTACAGATAGGCGCTACCCTCTGCTACGGAACGAATCGCGGCAAGCAATTCTTCATGCGGCGCACTTTTGAGTATATATCCCGATGCTCCCGCATGGATGGCTCGGAATAGATATTCTTCATCGTCATGCATGGTCAGTATTAGAATGGAGACATCCGGCATCAATTTCTTCAATTCAGCCGTAGCGGTCAGACCGTCTTTGCCTGGCGGCATGCTGAAATCCATCAAGACCACATCCGGTTTTAACTCTTGAGCTTTGGCAATGGCTTCATCACCATCTGCGGCATCCCCAACGATATGTATATCATTCTTTCCTTCAAGTAAAGCAATCAGCCCGGATCGCACGACAACATGGTCGTCTACAACTAATAGTTGAATCACATGA
Organism: Paenibacillus sp. FSL R5-0749; assembly: GCF_038595085.1. Classification (NCBI taxonomy): domain Bacteria; kingdom Bacillati; phylum Bacillota; class Bacilli; order Caryophanales; family Paenibacillaceae; genus Paenibacillus; species Paenibacillus sp. FSL R5-0749. The sequence goes on from NZ_CP152005.1 coordinate 418,262, forward strand.
TTTCCCCCTGTCCGCTTCCTCAGTTCTATCTATATCATAACAAAAAAAGAAGCCATTCAGAGCTTTAATCTCCGAATAGCTTCTCTCACTCAACGTGTGGGACAGAAACATGAAACCTTAATGTTCTGTTTGGCCGAAACGTTCCTGAATCATATTGGCAATTTCCTCGACCTGTGCCTCCACGGCAAGAGGATCATATGGCCAGAACCGTTCCCCATCCAGCTTGAACACTCGATTGTTCTTCACGGCGTCTAGGGATGACCAGATCGGTGATGTTTCATCGAGCGAACCACCATTGGATAAATCCAGGAAAATATAATCACCGGCATAATCCGCCAGTTTCTCCTCGGATACAGTTACAGTATCTTTATCCTGATCAATCAGTTCCTTTTGTACAATGTCTGGTGCTTTCAGTCCGAGCTGTTGGTAGATGGCTTGCCCACCGCGGTTGACACCATCTCCGTTAACATACCAATCCTTACCAAAAAGACTGAAGTTGGAGAAAGTTGTACCTTCTTTGACCAGCCCTTGAATGGAGTCCTTGGCTGACTTCACTTTTACTTCGAATTGGGACAACCAGTCTGCGGCTTCCTTTTGTTTGTTTAAGATTTCTCCAAAAGCAGTGATTTCCTCGTGCACATTGTCGTATGTACCATAAGGGATGATGAGGGTCGGTGCAATTTTGCGATATTGCTCATTCAGCTTCTCATCTCCACCTACAGTGACGATCAGGTCGGGCTCAAGTGAAAGAATTTTTTCCACTGAACCACCGTCAATACGACCAATGTCTGCTACGCCTTCAACCAAATCAAGCACATAAGGGCTTTCTAGCTCATAATCAGGTGCGCCTACTGGTTTGACGCCAAGTGCGAGAAAATCAGCGAGGTAGCCCTGCGTCACAATCCGCTGCGGGTTCGCTGGGATTTCAACGTCTCCATTAGCGGTGGATATGACCTGCATTTCTGAGGCGCTGTCTGCCGGTTGCTCTTCTGTAGCTGCAGTCGAGGAAGGTTTGTTTTCTGTCGTTTCTGCGGCTTGGCCTGAGCAGCCAATAATTCCAATCACCAGTACCAGGAACATAAGCCCAGTCCACCATTTTGATTTAACCCCTGTCATTCTGCTTCTCCCCAATCAATAATGATTATCTTTCTCAATAAAACCTCCTTAGTATCGTAGCTTTTGGATACAAGTATCGTCCATCTCAAAATGTGACCTCTTGAGCATGGACAATGGTTACCTATTCTTTTCACCATTCTCCCGAATCAGGATATCTACCATAAGCTGAAGTTGCTTTTCCAGAGCCAGCGCATCATTACACCAGAATTGTTCCAGCTTGAGAGGATATATCCGGCTCTTTCCGTTATTCATAATCTTGTTCCAGTGTGGTCGTTCCCTGAGTTTGACTTCTGCATCATGATAGAGACCGCCTTCATGTGAGGAAAGCACGAGAAACATATGGTTTGCTGCATATTCCGTCAATTGATCTTCCTGAATAAACTGATGATTGTTAGGTACCAGAACGTCATGCAGGATACTGGGAGGAGGTGTAAGATTGAGTCCGTAATATACGTTGTATGCCGCTCTGGCGGTTGCATTCCAGATACAGATTGTGCCATCTTCCCAGAGTTCATATAATCCAAACGTTTCATCAGGCCCGATCACAGCCTCAAGTCGTTCAGCTTCACTGCTGACCAGTGAGGTGTAGTGCTCTATCCAGTCTGCGGTAGCCTGCTCCCGACCTATGATTCGCCCGATGAGTTGAACGGTCTCCAGTCGATTTAACTTGTCCCATGGCAGGACCATAACTGGAGCAATCTGTTCCAGTTGTTCGAGCTTATGGGGCAAATAGTATAGATAATCCGGCGCAATGATCAGATCAGGCGGTTCATTTCGGAGGATTTCTTCCACAACATATTCATCCAAATCCAGTACATCATGCAACTCGTCTTGGATTAACGGTGACATAGCCCAGGGTAGGAATGAAGCGGCAATGGGTTGAACGCCTAAGGCTAACAGATCTCCTGTGTACTGTACGGTAGCTATTCGTCTTGCGCGGGGCTGTAGTCGGTATTCACTTGGACTCATCCCGGTAAACTGCTTAAATTTTCGACTTAAGTATAAACCGTCGGAGTATCCCACAAGCAGCGCAATTTCATTTAAGGTGGCCTGCGTGGACAAGAGGTATTGCTTCGTCTTGTCCATACGAACTCGGGTCAAGTGAGCCTGAAAGCTGCGTCCAACCTGTTTTTGAAAGAACCTGGAGAAGTAGCTCGCATTAAACCCGGTTAATCTGGCGAGTTCTTCACGGGTGAGATGACTGTCATAGTGATGATTCATGTAGCGAAGTGCTTCACGAATTATACTGTCTACCATTTCTGTAGAAGGTTTAATCGCCAGCTTGAATAATTCAAGCAATTCACTCAGTAGGTAATGGGATCTGGCTTCTTCGGTCTGGACACTTCCTGTCCTTTTTTCGGAAAGTTCCTGGATGATTGCCAGCATTCGCAGAACCTGTGGACTTGCTCCGGTCTTCGAACCATGTGAGGGCAAGTTCGCTGATGAAAGCTGATAAACACGCTTGTCAGGACTCTCTTCCGTTAATTCATAATCCTGGAAACCGATATGATACAGGGTGAGGGCAGAAGGCGGGGGATGTATCAGCTCCAGGGAGCACTGGGAATGTAGAAAAAGTAACTGTCCTTTATGTAAAACACCGTGCTCATTACCATATCTATAGTCCACCGTCGCTGTGCAGGTAACCAAGGAAGGCGTTTTTATGGAAATGGTACTGTTGTGCTGTGTGGGTTCCCATGGCATAACACTGGCATTTGTCAGTACAAACATATCTGTGGCCTCCTTAGCTGTATATTCTATCTATGAATATATGGATGTATGGACTCGATTATATCAATCTGTGTAAGTGACGTCGATGTATACAGATGAGCGAAGACAGGTGAACAGACTAAGGCTTGCTCCGCTGTGAATAACTATAATAAAAAAAGCCTTGATACTCCCCTAAGGAAATAACAAGACTTCTTCTATATTAAAGACAGATGTTGTTATCCAAACACCTTCGGCTGAAGACGCAGAGCGACCTGCTCAGTCTGCAGGACCATATTTGGTGAAAAGGTGCAAGGCAGTCTGCTGCCAACGAGCAGCACGGCACCAGGCACGCTTCCTTCCTGGAACACGGGGACTGCTATGGCACTTACCAGTCGCTCAGCAAGCATTAACGGGCAACGACCGGGTGTATGCTCCCCGGGGGACTGTGCATCAGATCGGGCTGTGCGTCCAGTTCGCAGGGCTGTGCCTACCAGATCTTGTCCGGGGCGCATCTCCATGCGTTTCACCCGTTCATTACTGGACCCAGATGTAACCTTCCAGCGTAGCATCGTCCCGTTCAGACAGGCAAGTCCACAGAAGTCACTGGATGTGCTCAGGCGCAGGCCATCGATCATCTCCTGAATACCAGATGGCAGTTCATCATGCATGAGGGGACACTTCCTTTTTTTTCGGAATATAACGTACATAACGGTGTAATTATTATCATTAACCTTCGAACAGGATCATCTTAAATTAAGGGTATTACGATGGTAGTTCTATTGTAGACCCATTCTCGGTCATTGTAATTCAGGGAAAACCCCTATTTCCGTTCCGTAATCTACTGAACTTGGGCAGTGGAGGGCTCCTGATCCAGGTACATCAAGGGATTGGAAGAATGCGAAGGATGAGGCATATCGGTGAAATGTGACTTTTCTCACAGCAAATTCAGGGAGTTTCTTGTCAATGATCAGGTAATCCCCCGATAACCCTGAGGCTACTTTCGCGATATGATGTATACATAAGGAATCACCGAGGGGGACGAAGGTTATGGGTACAGTATTTGTAGAAAGAACAACCCAGAGAACAGCGCAGAAACAAACGGAGGCGGGCAAAATGACACGAGAAACAGGCGGAATCCTTTCGTTCGTTACATCTGAGCAATGGGACCTGATTGAAGCAAAAATGCAACCCAAACGGGTGAAGTCGGGGTATAGTCTCTTTCTCGAAGGCGATGAAGCCGGATATCTGTACTACATTCGTTCGGGACGAGTAAAAATGACCAAGTCGACGGAGGATGGCAAGGAAATTATTTTATCCATTCAGCAAAGCGGCGATCTCATCGGTGAATTTGGCGGTATCGGTGGATTGAATCATAGCTATAGTGCAGAGATGGCGGAAAAAGGGGAACTGGCCATTATCTCGCTTAGCGATCTGGAAAGTATACTCAGCAAACATGGCGACCTTGCCTTGAAATTTTTGCAATGGATGGCATTGTCGCAGCGGATCACCCAGTCGAGATTCCGTGATCTGCTGCTCTACGGCAAGGCGGGGGCGCTCGCTTCGACACTGATCCGTGCCAGCAATTCGTATGGCCGGATTACACCGGACGGTATAGTGCTCGACATGAAGCTGAACCATACCGATCTTGCCGAGATGATTGGAGCAACCCGGGAGAGCGTAACGCGGATGCTTGGGGCATGGAAGGAACAAGGTACGCTAGATATGATGGACGGCAAACTGATGATTCGGGATCTGGCAGCCCTGCGCTGCATGTGCGGATGTCCCACATTTCCAAGCTGCCCTGTAGAGCTGTGCCGATTGTAAGGTAGATCGTTCCGGGGGAATCCGAGGTAAGGAAAGATCATCGGTTGCATCCTAGAGGAACAATTGTGATTTGGTTCAAATGAAGCTTCACCTCCACTGGCGATTGGGGTCGTTACGGAGAAAAAAAAGAAAAGCTGGCGTCCCATATATGGGAGTCAGCTTTTTGTGTTTCCGTGAAATTGTTCATGTGCCATATTCACTGGAGAGTATTGAATAGATCACCGAGTCATGAAAGCAACCTTTGTAGAACCAGTGCTCCCGTAATAGCCCCTCACGCTGCATACCGATTTTCTTCATAACATTCTCCGAAGCCGTGTTGTGTGGGCGACACTTGGCGTAAATCCGGTGGATGCCGAGTTCGTTGAAACCGAAGCCTAGTATAGCGCTGGCTGCTTCGGTCGCATAACCTTTCCCTTGGTAAGTGGGATTAAGGACGTAACCAATCTCTGCATTGGTTTTCTCCATCACGTGAATACCTACTCCGCCAAGAAGAGTCCCATCACTTTTTAAGCAGATCGCCAGCTCATAACCTTCTCGTGGTTGTGTCTGCTGCATGTCCAACACAAACTGCACGTACTCTCGCGTATCTTCTTCCGTATTCGGTCCCCACGCCGTATGCTGAGTGACTTCTGTCATGGATGTGTAGCTATGTATACTTTCCCAGTCTGTCTCCAGAATATCCCTGATGATGAGTCGTTCGGTCTCCAATTGCATCGTTGTCCACTTCCTTCATATTTGAATAACTTACTGTACATTGTACAACAAAAAATAGCCCGTAACAGATTCAACGAATGAATCGGTCATGAGCCATAATGTAGATCTATGATATATGGAATGCTATTGTGGTTGTTTACATTGAACTGCGGGATAAGTATAAGCCAGCTTGCGGATAATTTCCTTTTGCCATCTCGTATCACCCAGATTGGTTGCCAGGTTCAGAAGATCCAAATAATCGTCAAGCTGCAGATCAGCCTTTTGCAGAGTTGTATTCATTCGATGTTCGTTCCCCTTTATCTATAAAATCGTAAAATCATATGCAGTAGAAAGTTACATGGAGACAAGTTCAAGAATGATAATCATTATCACGTTTATATATTCATTATGCAATGAACGCTGGCAAAATGCAATATCAAGTCCGTCACGAATTTAACTTTTTTCTGAAAATAGGCTCCTCCACATCACATAGGGAATGTACACACCGAGATATGCAGACGGATACAGGAACCAGCCATTCATCAGGAATTGATGAATTTCGGTGGTGAACGTGGTCATATGAGCATTCGTTGCATACACATCACCAGCGATGACAGTTGCGGCACTGTAGAAGCATAGCAGCGCAAGGATATGAAATAGCCTCGTAACCATTCGGGAACGAAGAGCAACATAAGCCATAATTAGCGGGATAACTAACAAGAGCACCAAAAATATCAACTTCATCATTGTTTTACTCCTTTGGAAAGTGGAATTCTAATGCTAATCAGTATGGGCAAATGGATGCCATCTCAAAACTTTTTCAATAATTTTACAAAAAGATAGAGGAATTCAGCATATGAACAATTAAATTAAAGGAGGATAACCCATTATCAGGTAATTTGGAGGAGGAGAAAGGGAATATGAAGAAGGCGTTATGGCAGCATTGGATCGGGGCATTCCTGGTCTTTATCATGATGGCAACCGCACTGCTGGGGCCGGGTTCGCAAAGTCCGGTACAAGCTGCAGCACCCCTTACGGTATCTCAGGCCATCGCTGCCCAGAGCGGTGGAGGAACAGCGACGGTTGAAGGAATCATTGTTGGACATGCTACCGGGTCACTTACCGCAAAGTTTACATCTCCGTATGCCAATGATTTTAATGTTCTGATTGCCGATTCAGCGTCAGAGCGAACCAACGCCAGATTATTGGATGTGCAGATTCCCGCTTCTTTCCGTTCGCAATATGGACTGGCTACCAATCCTAATCTTGTAGGCAAAAAGATCATTGTCACCGGAACCCTCGGAGCCTACAACAGCTATGCAGGAGTCAAAAACCCAACGTCCATTGCATTTTCCTCCGGAACAACGAACCCTGATCCAGAACCGAACCCAGGCACAACATTACCGGATGGTACCGGCAAAAAAGTATTGTTCGATAATACCCATGCCCAGACAGCAGGTGCTGCCGACTGGATTATTGACGGGGCATTTTCGGATTTTGCCAATGGTTTGCGCAACGCAGGCTTTGTCGTGAATCAGCTGGAACGCAGCATTCCGTATACATTCGGTGAGCAAGCCATCACCTATAATAAATTGAAAGATTACGACGTCTTTGTCATTGGCGAAGCCAACGTGCCGTTCAAAGCGACAGAGCAGGCTGCGCTGGTGCAGTATGTGCAGAACGGAGGAAGTGTTTTCTTCATCTCCGACCACTATAATGCAGACCGTAACAAAAACCGCTGGGATTCTTCCGAAGTATTCAACGGCTATCGCCGCGGTGCCTTCCTGAATCCGGCCAAAGGCATGTCTTCGGCTGAAGCAGAATCACCAGCGATGCAGAGTGTGACGAGTTCAGACTGGCTGGCGACGAATTTTGGTGTACGTTTCCGCTACAATGCCCTTGGAGATGTAAATGCATCGGATATCGTTGCACCTGCTCAATCCTTCGGTATTACGGCTGGTGTTAATGCTGTAGCCATGCATGCGGGATCCACCGTTGCAATTATCGACCCTAACAAGGCCAAAGGTTTGGTGTATGTACCAAGTGGTGTGTCCAAGTGGGGCAATGCTGTCGATCAGGGCGTATATAATGGTGGTGGACGAGCTGAAGGGGCCTATGCCGCCATTGCCAAGGTTGGTGCGGGCAAAGCTGCATTTATTGGCGACTCTTCACCTGTGGAAGACGCTACGCCGAAATATTTGCGTGAAGAGACCGGTGCGACCAAAAAGACCTATGATGGATTCAAAGAAGTGGACGATGCAACGTTCCTTGTGAATACCGTAAAATGGCTGGCGGTCAAAGAGAGTTATACCAGTCTGGCACAAGTGCCAGGACTGACATTGGATACGGCCACAAGCCTGCTCTCCATGGAAGCTCCGGCTGCATCAACCGAGCCGCAACTTGAGCCATGGGCTGCACCTGCGGCGGGATACAAATGGTATGATCCGACTACATTTAAGACAGGTTCATACGGAAAAGCACAATAAGTCATATAGACTTCAAATCATCATGCCGAATAGGGCCTGACCGTGAAAGTTTGTTCGCGGACAGGCTCTTTTTTGCTTGTTATGCCAGATGCATTCACGACCATGATCAGCCCTTACTGCCCTGTCATTGTATATATACTTGCTCCTGGGGGGAAGGTATGGGTATTCAGGATGTGTGCGAGGCATTAATCGAATTAAAGGAGGAGGCGACGTATGATGAAACGGCAAGCAGACTGTGACAGTTCCTCGATGAGACAGAAGCTCAAAGCGGATCTCCATCGTGTAGCAGAACGGATGAATCTGACGTTATCCCGGTTTGACAATGACAGTGCCTGTCTGCTGGGGCAATTTGCAGAGATTCGAGCGGAAATCAAGCAGATTGAGGTGCTCGCCTCTTCGTTTTATCTGGATTGTTATCTGTCGCCCTTTACCGAGAAGTTTGCCGAATTAACTTCGAGCGTACAACATCTATCTGATCGGAGATATGGGGCGTTGATTGTGATCGAACGTGAGATTCCGTTGGAGTCGATCATTCATTCAGGCGTGGCCGTGGATGCCAGAGTGACACATGCGCTGTTGGAATCCTTGTTCATTCCCGGTGCACCATTGCATGACGGGGCCGTATTGATTCGTGGCAATCAGATTGTATCCGCTGGTAATGTGCTGCCGTTGTCGCAAGCGGAAGTGCATGAACGAAAAATAGGCACTCGACATCGGGCTGCACTGGGACTCAGTGAATTGACGGATGCGGTTGTACTGGTTGTCTCTGAGGAGACGGGACAGGCTTCATTCGCGGTGGATGGAGATCTGCATCCGATAAATGTGGTTGAGACGTTATCCTAAATTTGAACGATCAAGTGGCCTACTTGGGGCGATTAAGATGATGCTGTTGAGGGAAGTGTGCCTTTCTCCTGTAAGAGAGAGAGGTTTTTCTATTAATAGACGATAAAATATAATCTGAAATTCGACAGCTTTGCCCTCGCCATATGAGAAAGATCGATCGATGCTTCTCTAACATTGCGATGTGATTTTGCACAAACTGGGTATTCATGGGTACAATAGAGGATGGTCGATGAATAGAGAACAATGCGAATGAATCGCAAAAATGGTTGGAGGAGACGGTTAGCACATGAGTTGGTTTGAAGCAATGGAGCATCACGATTATGAGGAACTGGTTCTGTGCCAGGATCGAAATTCAGGGTTAAAAGCAATTATCGCCATACACGACACAACACTCGGCCCTGCGTTGGGAGGCACACGGATGTGGACTTACGCTTCGGAAGAAGCAGCCATTGAAGATGCGCTGCGCCTTGCCCGTGGTATGACATACAAGAATGCAGTATCCGGCCTGAATCTGGGCGGCGGCAAAACCGTTATTATCGGAGATCCAAGGCGTGACAAAAACGAAGCGATGTTTCGTGCGTTTGGACGATATATTCAAGGGTTGAACGGACGTTATATCACGGCCGAAGATGTGGGAACAACGGAAGAGGACATGAACCTGATCTATCAGGAAACCGATTATGTGACAGGCATCTCGGCAAGTTATGGTTCATCCGGTAACCCATCACCTGCAACGGCTTGGGGTGTATATCGAGGGATCAAGGCAGCAGCCAAAGAAGCATTTGGCACCGATCTGCTGGAGGGTAAGACGATAGCGGTTCAAGGTGTCGGCAATGTGGCGATGCATCTGTGCAAATATCTGTATGAGGAAGGTGCACATCTGATCGTTACGGATATCCATAAAGACGCGGTGAAACAGGCTGTGGATCGCTTCGGCGCAACAGCTGTTGATCCCGCGGATATCACGAGTGTGGATTGCGATATCTATGCACCATGTGCACTGGGCGGCACGATTAATGACGATACGCTTAAGACGCTCAAGGCGAAGGTTGTAGCGGGATGCGCCAACAATCAGCTTCTGGAGACCCGTCATGGGGATCAGTTGTATGACATGGGCATCGTATACGCGCCTGACTATGTTATCAATGCAGGTGGCGTAATTAACATTGCAGATGAGCTGAATGGTTATAATGCGGATCGGGCGTGGAGCAAGATCGGAGAGATCTATGCCACTCTGGAGAAAATATTCGAAAGCTCACGTACCGAGGGCATCGCTACCTATGTTGCTGCAGATCGTCTGGCTGAGCGACGGATCGAACAGATGAAGAATACACGCAGTACATTTTTGCAGAATGGCCACCACGCGCTGAGTTCCCGGAGATTGCGCAAGTAAACGGTATTGAATCTTTATTAAATCTGTAAACGGTCTGTTAGATAACGGCAACGTCCATTTCTAAGATGGATCGTGTCGTTCTAACAGGCCATTTTTTATGTTGTTATCAGATATAAAAAAATGAAAAACAGTGGCAATATCTCCCTAATAGATCAATTCCACTATGCATTTTTCCGATAATGTATATACATCGTTTAGATGCAGATGGTTCAGGGAAGTGGGGAGAAGTGAAAATGGGGAAAAGACAAGGGGTAGCGCACAGGCTTAGAAATGTGTCGCTTAAAATCAAGCTGCCGATCATGATCAGTGTATTGGTCGTTTTGGTACTGCTCGGTGCAACGACCACAAGTTATATGATTTCATCTGATGTTGTGGTCAGGAAGAGCAAGGATGAGATTAATGTAATGGCTGACCGCCTTGGGGAAGGGCTTTGGACAGCGATGCAGCTTCAGCAACAGATGAGTCATGCGATGTCCGTACATAGTACGTTTAAAGAACTCTTGAAGTTGCGTGATACAAACGAAATGACAGATGAGACCTTTTTTACAGATGAGAATCCATATTTCAACAGAGCGAATACAATTCTCACCGAGAGTATATCTGACACAATAGGCACCAAGCCGGATCTGTTCGTGTTTGACAAGGAAGGAACCATTGTGGCAGGAACCATGCCGGATGTCATTGGACAGCCACGAGGAGACCGTGAATATTTCAAGGAGTCCATACAGGGGAAATCCTTCATCAGTGATGCCATCGTGTCGAAGAATAGCAAGAAGCTGATAATTGCATTCTCGGAGCCTGTCATGGATGAAGAGGGTAATATTCTGGGTGTGTTCGCCATGTCGGTGGACAGCAACTTTTTCCTGGGGCAACTGGGGGACATCCAGATCAATGGTCAAGGCAGAGTTGAAGTATTGAGCCGAAGCGGCATCATTATGTATGATTCACTGGACCCTTCCATTGTGGGACAAACGTTGGAAGAGGACAAGGAAGCCACTGAACTTATGGAGGCCAGAGCCACCGACAAAGTGAAGATCACTTCGATGGATCGAGATGATATCTATTATCGTATCAATCAGATCCCTGGTGCAGATCTCTCCGTTGTCATTATTGATGATTATGATGATATCAAACGCCCATTAGAGGATATGCAGCGCCAGATGATTATCGTGACATTGATCGGAGTTGCACTGGCGATTGGCGTAGGATTGCTAATTTCTCGCAGTATTACGAGACCCATCATTCGTCTGATCGGGCTGTTCAAACAGCTTGCTCAAGGGAATCTCACTGTTAAGGCCAATGGCAGATATAACAGCGAATTCAAGGATCTCGCGGAGAGTTTTAATGGCATGGTGGAGCAGAACAGGAACCTGATTACCGATATGAATAATTCGATTCATGTGCTCCAGGCCAGCACTCAGGAATTGGAGGAGACATCCAAACAGACATCCAGATCCATTGATGAGACATCGGCGACGTCCATGGGCATTGCGAAGGCGATGGAGGCTCAATCGGAAGATACCGAGCAGATTGCAGGCAAATTCAACAGCTTTGGCGATAAAGTGGCTGCCATGAACAGCAGTGCGCAGGATGTGAAGGCAAGAGCGGATGAGATCGAATCGGTTTTCCACAACGGGAATGAAGTCGTCAATGAATTGATGCGTATTAATGAGGTCAACGAGCGGGAAGTGGAGAAAATCTCGGAGATTACGGTCAAACTTCAAACGAGTTCGGGCAGTATTAGTCAGATCACGGAAGCGATCAGCCAGATCGCGAAGCAGACCAATCTGCTTGCATTGAATGCTTCAATTGAAGCATCACGGGCTGGGGAGCATGGCAGAGGATTTGCGGTTGTGGCCGAGGAGATCCGCAATCTGGCAGAGCAGAGTTCCCGCCAGTCCAAGGAAATCTCCAGCATTATCGAGCAGAATCTGGCCGATGTCGCCGAGAACAACCATAGTGTTGCCGAAATCCACACCATCTCGTCCAGACAGGATGAGCTTGTTTTGCAGACTCGTCAGGCGTTTGATGTGATTCTGGAGAAAGTAATGGTCATTAATCAACAGATCGCCACGATGGCAGGACAGATGCAGGAGATGTTGCAGAATAAGGATGACGTACTGGAGTCAGCACATAGCTTGTCGGCTTCAGGAGAGCAGGTATCTGCTTCGGTTGAAGAGGTAACAGCAACCATGATGGAGCAGTCTTCCACGGTGCAGCAGTTGGCAAACATGGTCGATACGATCGATCAATTGACGCAAAAACTGGCCGAATCGGCTGCAAGATTCAAGGTGGAGTAAGCGTTAATTGTAGATGGTATAGAGGGGAAAAGTAACGACGAGGATGTCCCATAAGTCATGAATATGACGAGGGACATCCTCATTTAGTTTGATTTTGTTTTAATGAACCTGACACACGCTATTCGCTCCCATTTGCCCAGATCTGAGAACTAACGAATCACAGAGACGCTATTTCGTCGATTCACTGTTTTTTTTAGGTTTGGAAGCCCTAGTATGACGAAATAGCGTTAGTGAGGTTCGTTAAATCTTGCAATCGTTGATGATTTGCCTTTTAAGGTGCGGTAGGTTCGTTAGCACTTGGAGCGAGACGGTATTCCTTCTGGGACAGCCCCTTTTGCAACCAGTCCCCTGTCTCCTGCCCCCATCTAAGTTATGCATGATAAGGGCATTTTTCCGTGTGATGTGTTGGGGTATAGTCCGCATCTATCAAAACGTAATGCACTTCTGATTGAGTAGCTTCATGAATTGATCCAGCGCACTGCTGACATAACGATCCTCCCCGCGGACAAAGGTTGTTGTGGTATGAGTATAACGATCTGCGAGATCAAATACGGAAAAATCATCCGGTTTCTTGTGAATAACGCTGCACGGCATAATGGTAAAAGCAATGCCAGATTCCACACAGCTGAGCAGGTTTTCCATCGTACTCACTTCGATGATATTGCGTGCGGACAACCCTTCTTCCTGCAGGAATTCTTCGGTCATTTCACGATACGGACAGCCTTCGGGGAAAACGACCCACGATACCTGGCACAGGCTCTCAGGTGGTGCGTCTGTCTTTTTGGAGATGATATGAACCGTGTCCTGCATCTCGTATTCCACCTTCAGACCTTCCTTCACACAAGCCCCGCTGATAAAAGCACCATCAATCTCATAGTCCTGTATTTTCTTGCGCAGTACTTTGGGTGAAGTGGCGTTAACGAGTGAGATGGATACCTCCGGGTAGGTTATCTGATATTCATTCAGAATCTCCATAAAGCGGCTGGATGCCGCAGTTTCCACAATGCCGATTTTTAGCGTGCCAGAAGGTTCTCCGGGATCGGTCATATCCTGCTTCAGATCGTGCAAAAGGTTATGAATGCGTGAGGCGTATTCAACGAACTGTTCTCCTTTGGAGGTCAGTACAACACCTTTGGGAAATCGGTTGAACAACTGGATTTGATATTCCTGCTCCAATTTTTTGATGCGTGTCGTGACATTGGATTGCGCGTAATTCAGTTCTTTGGCGGCCTGTGAGATTTTGCCTGAACGTGCCACCGCGAGAACAATATCGATATCAGAAAGTTCCATGCTGTATCCTCCCGAGTGTGGATTAACTTACATTGCTTCCGTAGATATTCATGTTAGGTATCTCTCTGAGAGATACAACTATATATTACAATCATTTTACGATATATCAGAGCAGCCGTACAATATCCCTAATGACAAAGAGAGTAGGGATATGACATGGATAAGATGAATACACGTACAACACTATTAAGCCCGGTGACAATTCATCAATGGAAGTTAAGAAACCGAATGGTGATGGCACCGTTGACCCGGGGATTTGCGGATGACCATAAGGGGACGGCGACGGATGAGATGGTGGCGTATTATGAGCAGCGTGCACAAGATGGCGTGGGACTGATCATTACCGAGGGCATTAACCCCAACCTGGCAGGCAAAGGCACTTATGGCATCCCCGGCTTATATACAGATGAACAGACGACTTCTTGGAAAAGGGTAACGGATGCTGTTCACAGACATGGCGGCACCATTATTGCTCAGCTGTGGCATGTCGGCAGATTGTCCCATTCTGATCTGATCGGAACCGCTCCACTGGCGCCTTCCAGCCTTGCGGCAGAGGGAAGAGTGCATAAGCTGCATAAGCCGTATCAGATTCCCCAAGCGATGAGTGCACAGGATATAGCGGATACGATTCAGCATTTTCAGACGGCAGCACGCCATGCGGTTCTTGCAGGGTTTGACGGAATCGAGCTGCATGCTGCGCATGGGTATCTGATCGACCAGTTTATCAATGAGAAGACCAACCACAGAACAGACGAATATGGAGGCGACGCTGCGGGCAGATTACGGTTCCTTCGAGATATTATTTTGGCTGTAAAAAAAGAGATCAGTGTGGATCGCATATCGGTTCGATTCTCCGAGAAAAAGGATGATGATGCATCCTATGCATGGGCGGACAAAGCTGGAATGATCGATGCATACCTGAAGTTGTTCCGCGAGACGGGAATTACGATTTTGCATCCCTCAACAGATCATTATGCGAAAGCGTGGGAAGGGGAGAAGTCCTTTCACGAGCGGATTCGAAGTCAGTGGGATGGAATTATTATTGGTGTGGGGAATCTGGATGTTCAGACCGCAGAGCACGCGATTGCTAAGGGAAGCGTAGATTTGGCTGCGTTCGGCAGACTATTTATCTCCAACCCTGATCTGGTGCAGAAATTGAATGCTGGTGAGCCATTGGTGGAGTATGATGCAGCTAAGCATCTGCCCATGTTGGTGTAAAAGGGAAAAACCGATTCAAAGAAAATCAAAAAAAGAATGAACGCTACTGACATACTGTTGGCAAGAACGTCCTTGTATGATCAAGGTATACAAATACTAAGGAGGACATTACATTATGTCAGCAATTGGACCCGATTTCATTTCACTTCAAGTGAGCAATCTTGAGAGCTCTGCCGAATTCTATCAAAACTATCTCGGACTGGTACGCTCACAGGCGGGACCACCTCATGCGGTGGTCTTTGATACCAAGCCTATTACATTTGCTCTTCGTGACCTATTGCCAGGAACCGAACTCCGTTCAGGTACTCAGCCAGGACTTGGTATCGCCCTGTGGCTTCATGCCCCGGATACGCAAGACATTCACGACAAGCTTGCTGCGGCAGGCGTTAAGATTACATCTGCACCCATAGATGGACCATTCGGGCGAACTTTTACATTTGCCGACCCAGACGGGTACCAAGTTACCCTTCACAGTAAAGCCTAATACGCAGATGTATCCATCTTAATCACAGTGATACCTTGCTCTGTCACAGAGAGCCAAGTGTTGATTACCAAATAAAGGGCAGCACTGATCCTTAGGATCAGTCTGCCCTTATTTGGTCGTTCGAATTAAACGATACATTCATTTCTATTCGTTGCTGACGACTACAGCTTTCTTTTCCGTAAAGTAATACACCAAAGCGAGCAGCGGCATGATCAGGCCAATCAGCGTTGTGAGACTCCAGCCTCCGTTAGCATAAGACCAGCTTCCAAGAGATGAACCAATCGCACCGCCAACAAAAAAGATCGACATGAATATGCCATTCACACGCCCTCTCGCTTCACTTCCTAAGGAGTAGATAATGCGTTGACCCAGCACCAGATTTCCCGAGACAGCCATATCCAATGTAATTGCCACGATCACAAGCAGGATCAATGCAAACGTGGAGTGGCTCTGGAATACATAAGCCAGACCAAACGAAGCTGCAGCGATGATCATGGCAGCCCCCGTGAGAATACGCGTTAGTCCGCGATCTGCCAATCTCCCGGCAATGGGAGCGGCAATAGCACCTCCGACACCAGCCAGGGCGAACCAGGCAATGCCTTGCTGTGACATGCCGAAATCGTTCGCGAGTCTGAGTGGAACCGTCGTCCAGAATAAGCTGAAAGCACCAAACAGACTGGCTTGATAGAACGCCCGACGGCGTAACAGAGGCATCGTTCTGAACAGTGTGCCCAACGACACGATTAATTGACCGTATTTCAAGGTGGGTTCAGGTTGGCGAGCAGGAAGAGCACGGGATAGGAGCAACATGAGAAGTGTTATGACAATGGCGGAGAATACAAAGACCGTCTGCCATCCGAAGAGGCTGGTGATAAAGCTTGCGACAGGACGGGCCAGCATGATGCCCAGCAGCAGACCGCTCATGACATTGCCGACAACCCGTCCGCGTTGTTCCTCGGAAGTAAGATATGTCGCATAGGGTACCAGAATCTGAGCGACCACAGAACCTATACCAATGAACAGAGAGGCAGTGAGAAATACAACAGCAGTGGGCGAGAAAGCCGCAGCAATCAGGGCAACAACCAGTACGATGAGGAAAAGCACGACCAGGCGTCGGTTCTCAATAATGTCACTGAGCGGCACGATGAATAACAAACCAATAACATAACCAATCTGAGTCAACGTTACGATCAATCCGGCAGCGGCAGAAGAAAGGCCCGTGGTCATGCTAATCGGTCCGATAACGGTCTGAGCATAATACAGGTTTGCCACGATCAATCCACAAGCGGATGCCAGCAAAAAAATAATCCAGGCAGGTACAGGTGCCTTCTTCACTTGTTGTCTCATATCCATCTTAATCATCCTCCACAGATTTCATATTCGTATTGAAAATTCGATATTCCAGATAGATCAACGGGTGCTGTTTAAAATGTTAATTACTAAACGTTGTGTTCACTAATTAAAACATATAATAAACTAAACGTTTAGTATTGTAAATAGACTAAACATATTTTAATGAAAATTTAAATGAGGATATAAAAATGAGCGAAGAGTGAATTGTGTGTACGCAATGCATTTTAGTATAATGAACGTATCGTATTTATGAATATTACTGATGATAAAATATATTTTTTGCATCCAGGAGGGCTCAAGATGACTGCCAAAAGAGGACGTCCACGTAATATGGAAACCCAGAATGCCATTCTTAACGCATCCTATGAGTTGTTGTTGGAGCACGGATTCGGGGCTGTTACGATTGAGAAGATTGCTGAGCGCGCACAAGTGAGCAAAGCCACGATCTACAAATGGTGGCCGAGCAAAGGCGCTGTCATCATGGACGGATATATGTCTGCCGCAACGGCAAGATTACCCGTACCGGATACAGGCTCGGTATTGGAAGATATACGCATACATGCGAGTAATCTGGTTCGTTTTTTGACCAGTCGGGAAGGAAAAGTGATTACACAGATTATCGGAGAAGGGCAATCGGATGAAGGGCTTGCCGAAGAATACCGCACAAGATACATCCAGCCACGTCGGCGTGAAGCTCGAGGAATCTTGGAGAAGGGCGTGGAGCGCGGCGAATTGAAGAGTGGGATAGACATTGGAATGTATATTGATCTGATCTATGGGCCGGTGTTCTATCGCATGTTAGTGACCGGTGAAGCGATGGATGATGCGTTTGTAGATGTACTGCTCCGTTCATTGTTTGAAGGTATTCAGTCCAATAAGTAGAAGAAGAGCGGTGATACAACTGGGAGGATGAGGGAAGAGGGTGATTCTTAGGAATCACCCTGGAAGGGATCACATGTGGGATATTGTACGTGGGAGAGTATTTAAACTTGGAATATAGGTGAGATGGCTGTGGGCCATGAGTCTGTAGCATTAGAGGATAGGAAGGATGCGTGCTGGGTTAACACCGGGGGTTCATTCCATACTGAACTAGGCAGTTCACGGCGTAATACAGGGGCCACTTCCTTGGCAAAACGCTCCACTTGCTCCAACTGCTCGCTATGCGTCAATCCATCTACGCTGATACTCAGCACCTGATGTCCGTAAGCGGCATGATAGTCCAGAATTTTCTCAATAACCTGTTCTGGACTGCCGATTAACGCAGGGCCACGTGCAATGTTATCCTCCAGATCGGTGAAGGGCGACTGGTTATGCTGTGCGGCGGCGGTGGCATGGAACGCTTCATAGTACGGCTTATAGCGACGAATGGCTTCTTCACCTGTATCGGCAAGGTAGAGACTGCCGGCACCAGAGCCAATCACTGCCTGCTGCGGATCATGACCATAATAATCGAGGCGCTCTCGATAATGATCGATTAACGCTTTGTATTTGGCCTGAGGGTGAAAAGAATTTGACGTGAAGAGCGGCTCGCCATATTTGGCAGCGAGTTCGGTTGAGACTGTGCTCGACGCGCTACCATGCCAGATTGGGATGGACTGCTGAAGCGGCCTAGGCCACGTGGTCACGCCCTCAAGCGGAGGGCGATACGTTCCCTGCCAGGTGACATTCTCTTCAGACCACAGCCGTTTTAGCAAATGATACCGTTCATCGAGTGAGTCCCATTGTTCCTCTTCGCTTATGCCAAACAGCGGATAGTGTCGAGGGTCATTGCCTTTCCCGATGATCATCTCCAGCCGTCCGCCTGATAATTGATCCAGTGTGGCATAATCCTCGGCAACGCGGACTGGATCAAGTATACTGAGAACAGTGACGGTGGTTAGTAACCGAATGCGTGTGGTTGCTGCGGCTATTGCGGTTAATACGACAGGTGGCGAAGAAGATAGAAAAGGTGCACCGTGTCGTTCACCGATTCCATAGGCGTCAAATCCCAGTCGTTCAGCCAGCTTCGCTTGCTCCAATATATTATGGAATTTCTGCTGAGTCGTCAGAGCCTCCCCGGTTACGGCATTAGGCAGATTCATCATGAGACTAAACAAGGCAAATTTCATCTGACCTTCTCCTTGAACTGAATTAATCGTATCTGTGTCGTATAATCCTATTGAAATAGTAGGATATGTAAGTTGCATTAAATGTATCATGTTCTCACGGATTCTTCTAATGGATTTTTTCTATAAGCAAAAATTCAGTTCAGGCCCCCTTGCACAGATGTGAAGGAAATTGCCACGATTTTTATTGACCGCTGTAAAATTTAGGATTAAAATTGTGCTTATCATATAAATTCAAAATTATGGATTTTCATTGTGGAGGTGGGATACATGGAACCTACAACTACGATACGCTCATATATTGAGGACTACATCAGGAAACAGGGGTACACCCTGCAGTATTTTGCCGATATATCAGGAGTTAACGCCGGAACGCTTAGTGCAATTATTAAGGGGACTCGGCCCATTGCTATGGCGCAATTGGATCTGATTACCCAAGGCATGAAGCTGGAAGAGGGGTACTTCTACGAGATCTATGGGGCTGAATGTTTCGTGGAATCGGCACCCCATTGGAGAAGACTGGAACCATTCCTGCAGCGCTGTGCCGAATTGGACAAGCTGGAATGTATTCAGAGGGTTATCCAGGAAGTGACCGATGATCGCTCGTATATCTCGGAGTTGTTTGAGATGGCTGAAGGCATGCTTGAGCGTGGACAGACGAAGGCTGCACGGATGTTGTACGAATGTGTGGCGGAGTGTGAGAAATATCAGCATTCGGAACGTCTCGCTCTCTGTCAGTATCGCATCTTCACGTTATCTCTCGGTCAGGACCAACACGAAAATCTGCGTGCAGCCGTACATTTTGAACCGTATATTAATCGGTTGGATGAGGAGAGGCAGCTGGATGCGATTAAAGACCTGGCGAATACATACTTGGCTCTAAGATACTGGGACAAGGTATTCACTTTGGCTGAAGATCTGGAGCAGAAAACTAACTTTCTTAACTCTTATAAAAAAAGAAAATCAGAAACTCAAAGAATTACCGTTTACCCTACCTTCGTATACTCCGCGTATTCTAATTTGCTGAGGGCAGCAGCATGTGACGGACGAGCAGAATATCCTGAAGCTCTTCAATATACAGAAGCATATTCAAAATTAATTCGTATTGATAATCCTAGTGAAGAGGATATTGTATTTATTAATAGATTCAATGGATGGGCACAGGTCAACAATTATCTATATCGCCTTATGATGGGGGATATAGATGTAATCTATTCGTATGTTCAGTACATTGAGAAAGATGAAGCTGAAATTTTGCCTGCGTTGGTAAAAATAATGGAAGCAGCTAATAATCACAATATGGATGTTGATTTTGTTCTCGATAAATTTGATCCATATATAATGATGTATTTTAATACTTATGGTTATATTGGTAGTTATAATGAACTTATAACCAACGGCAGATACATTGAACTTCTTAAAGAATTAACTATCTATCAACTAGATAAAGGCAGGTATGAACAAGGGTTTCAGCATTTGTTACACTGTATAGCTTCAGCTAAACATATGAAAAGCGAATCTGTGATTATACAATGTGTAGGCTTATTTGAGAGATTTAGAGACAGAGCTTCAACTGAATTGAAGAACAAGTATAGAAACTTAATCGAGGAGGTTTATAGTAATTATGAGAAAAAAAGCAGCTGTAATAGTAGTTTTGTTTAGTGCTGTTTTATTGTTTACACTGTATCCTCAGCCTGGCGCAGGCACGCCAGTGTTATATAGTACACATACACATGGCGGCGGCGGAGTGTAGTCGGTTCAGAGTGAAGTATAAGAGTTTGAAATGGTTTATTTCCTATTGGGAAGTAAGCCTTTTTATATTGATAACGTAGTTGGGAATTCTATCATTCATAACGAAAAGAGGATTTATCATTGCAGATTGATATTCAGAAGCTTTACGACAAATATATAACATTGGACATTCCTAATCCATTCAGTTTGGAGCAGATTCATGATCGACTAACTCAGAAATTTTACGCTGAGAAGGTAGATTTAGAGGCGTTTTCCGACTTGCGCAACGATCCTCATGCGGGATTTGATCAGGCGATTGCAGCTTATGTATTCAAGGATGAGAGGGGAACCAAGCAATTAATTAGCCTGAACAAGGATGAGGATATCCATGAGCCACTGGAGTTTGCATGGATCATCAATTCCACTGTAAGAGGGTTTTCTCTTCTATTAATTCTCGAAATCGAAGTATTTTATGGAATGCAAGAGAGTGAGATGACTCTTGGCAATCCACGTTTTGAGGAATATCTGATCCTACTTTATTTAACAGGTTACATTGAGTTTGAGAATGACTCTTTCATTCATCTGTTGCGTGCTCGTTATCGAGAGGGCTACAGACTTCGTTATTTTGGCATGCAGAATGGTGATGATAATTATCTATACGAATAAATTTGCTGTCGGATAAGGTTATTAACTTCTTTCTGGAGAAAGGTGCAAAAAGTACTAGGGTAAAATGCATAATATGTCCATGAATCAGTTTAACGTTAAGGATTCGAAAATCCTCGAATACGATATGTAGATATGCTCTCCATATATTTGCGCTACATCTTGTATTGATTAGAAGGTTTCATATCTCTATGCAAAATGCTTGATGTTGAAAGTATCTCTATGGAAATAAGCATTTTACCTTGCAAAGGAATATAATGTTAATTTTTTGGCAATGTATCCTAAAATATTTAAAAAAGAGGGGGTGCATGCTGTGAGTGAACCGAAACAGATCAGAGACCAAATCGAACAGAACAGGCATGAATTGAGTCGTTTGGCGGAGAATCATGGCATGCAAGACAACAAAGTCCTCCGACAGTCCATGGTGCTGGACGAGCTTATTAATGAATATAATCGATTCAAATATAAAAGCCATCTCGGCAACAGACAACCGATTGCATAATGCAGTCGGTTTTTTGGTCTAATTCAACCGAATTGTTTTGCTAGATTAACTCAGCGGATGTGTTCTATAGAAATAGCGTAGTCGACTGTAGCGATACAGTCGGCTTTTTTGCGTTCACCCTGATACCAATGCGCATAACTTGAAATTCCGTACCAATTCCAGGGTTGGCAGGATAGCGAATGATCATTAAAACTGGATATGATGACCCCAGTTATATCCAGATTGATCTGTGAAGGGGGCTCATACAATGATCGGGAGAGGGAGGGATGAACGGAAATGATGGACAAGGTACGCACTTTTTTCGGAAAAAACGTAAACCTGCGCACCAAGTTGCTCCTGTTGTTCCTGGCGCTGACGTTGCTGCCGCTAAGCTTGCAGGGAGTGATGAACTACAAGCATTTCTCACAGACGATGGATCGCAAGACCGAGCAGTTCACCATTGAACTGGTTCGCCAGATTAACGCCAATCTGAATCGGCTGCTGAAGGACTTTGAGCGGTTGTCGCTCTTGCCGCTATACGATCAGATGGTGCTTGGCATTCTGGGCAAATACAACGGTTCAATGGGGTCGGGTACATGGGCGAGGTCTGAGGATTATCTGAAAATGAAGCTCTATACCTCTGGTCAAGCTTATGACCGACCCGAGATTCGGGGAATTCATCTGATCAGCAACAGCGGCATCCTGTTCTCCAATCTCGATTCACTGGCAGTCAAGCCGGTGTGGGACAGCAGACAGGATGCCTGGTTTGCAGAGCTTGAACACTCGGAAGGGACGTGGCGCCTGATTCCTCCGCATGACCCCGGCTACTACACGGGCGTTCAGCAAGAATCGTATATATCGGTGGGCAGAGTGCTTCGAGATCCGGGTACGCTCCAGCAATTGGGGTACATTCTGATTGACATCCGTCTGGAGGCCTTCAGTCAACTGTTATCCAATTTGAATGTTGAGCAAGAGGCAAGCCTGATGATTGTAGACAGCAAACAGCGTCTGCTGTTCGAGCGAGCCTCGACCGGAGGAATGTCTGCGTACGACCAGTTGTTAATGCATGGACAGCTTCTAAGCTATGCAGGAAACCAAGAAGTTGTTCTGGATGGGCAGTCCTATCTCTACGTACAACACCATTCCAGCTATTCCGGACTTTCGGTGATCAGCCTTACACCTATTGCCGTGATTCATAAGGAGTCGGGTGAGATACTCACCTTCACCCTATGGTTCGCTGTATTGTGTATGGCGGCTATATCGATTCTGGCGGTGCTGTTATCCTATCGTATCACCCGGCCACTGATTCGACTGAAGCACCACATGATTCGGGTCGAGCAGGGAGATTTCAGCCAGCGGGTAGCACACTTCAGCAATGATGAATTCGGACAGATGAGCCGGGGCTTTAACCGAATGATGGAAGAGATTCATCGACTGTTCAATGAGGTGTTCCTGCTGGGCATTCAAGAGCGGGAGGCAGAGTTGTCGGCGTTGCAGAGCCAGATGAATCCTCATTTTATATACAACACACTGGAGTCCATTAATATGATGGCCATTCGCGAGAAGCATGCTGCGGTGTCGGACATGGTGACGGCGCTTGGCAAGCTGCTGCGCTATACGATTGATAAGGTGGACCGGATGGTTCCACTTGGAGAGGAACTGGCTTTTGTACAGTCCTACGTACGCATTCAGCAGGTACGTTACAACGGTAAGCTGGAGGTTAACTATGACATCGAAGAAGAGATAACGGAATGTGTGATTCCGAAGCTGATCCTGCAACCGCTGGTGGAAAATGCAGTCTACCATGGCATTGAAGGGCAGGAAAATGGAGGAGAACTCTGGATAACTGCCTTGAAATTCGACCATGAGCTGCTGATTAGCGTACGAGACAACGGTAAGGGTATGACTCAGGCGAAGATGGACGAGTTAAACGAATCCATAACAAAACAGCTTTCCAGTCAGGCATTACGTTGCCATGCCGGAGACAGTCTGGGGCTTAACAATATCGCCCAGAGGCTTCGCCTTATCTATGGAGAAGGTGGCAGCCTAAGCATTGATGGAAGTCCCGGGCAGGGCCTGGTGGTCACCATATCCATTCAACTTCTACCGAAAGGGGATTGAAGCGCATGTATAAAGTATTGCTTGTAGAGGATGAGACGGTTATCCGTCAGGGACTGAGGGAGCTGATCGTACAAGCGTCTTCTCAGTTTCAGGTAACGGGCGAAGCATCGAGCGGCACGGAGGCGCTGGATTTTCTGAGATGTGAAGTGCCGGATGTGTTAATCACGGATATCCGCATGCGTGAAATGGATGGATTAACTTTGGCAAGCAAAGCCAGAGACATGTACCCTGAATTGCTCATGCTCATCATTAGCGGTTATGGCGAGTTTGAATATGCGCGCAGAGCGATGGAGTTCGGGGTGTTGAACTATCTGTTGAAGCCAATCGATCGCTATGAACTGGCATTATGCATACAGAAGATTCAATTGTTGCTGGACCGCAGATATGGTATTTCAACCCTTTCGATCCCGGAGCCATCTGGGAAAGCAGAACATGCTAGTGGAGATACGCGCAAAATTATCCGAGATGTGAAGGAGCACATCAAGCAGCATCCTGATGGAGATTTACGGCTTCAGACGATCGCAGATCTCGTTCACTTAAACCCTACTTATTTGAGCCAGTTGTTCAAGAACGAAATAGGCATTAATTATTCCGAATACATCACGGAGGCACGCATGGAGCGGGCCAAGTGGTTGCTGATCAACACGGGTCTCAAAATCTATGATGTGGCACGGTTATCCGGGCATCAAAGCCCCAAACATTTCATGCTGGTGTTCAAGCAGCAGGTGGGATGGACTGCGGGAGAATACCGAGACCGATTCAGTATTTCTTGAAAAACCATACCATTTCTGAAGTTGACGTGATTTATAAGGGAACGAAGCTTTCGTTATACTTTGGTTGCACCTGTATACCACAACGTCCATAAGGGGGATTTCCATGAAAAAAGGAGGACTGATACTGATGCTTGTACTCATGATGGTGGCTTCAATCGCGTGCACAAGCTCCAATTCTGGCAGTGAACCTGGCAGTGCAGGCGGGGAGAATGGAGAGGTGGAGCTGAAGTTCATGATGTGGGGAAATCAGGCGCACATGGATGTATACAACAAGCTGATCAATGGCTTCACCAAGGAAAATCCAGGCATCAAAGTCACGATGGAATCCGTACCTTTCGCAGAATACCAGCAAAAAATTTCGGTGCTTGCTGCTGGAGGCTCTCTTCCCGATCTCGCCTGGGTATCGGAGCGAATGGTACCACAATTCAAATCCAACCACATTCTGGCCGATGTATCCGAGTTCAAGGATGATGCACAGTTTAAGCTGGATGATTACATTCCAAGTACGCTTGATCTATTCCGTGACGGCGACCAGCTGCTGGGGCTACCTTTCTCAACACCTCCGGTGGTCATGTTTTATAATAAAACGTTGTTCGACAAGGCCGGTCTGACGGATCCAAACACACTTGCCACCCAAGGACAATGGACATGGGAACAGTTCGAAGAGTCAGCCAAGGCGATTACAAGCAAGGAGGCGACCAACCGAATCTATGGCGCCAACTTTTTTCGCGACTGGAAGACCTGGGCGGTTCTCTCCTCCTATTCCTGGTCCAATGGAAGCGGTCCATTCGACGAAGGTATGACGAAGTTCACCTGGAACGATGCCTATGGTGTGCAGACTTTTGAATTACTGGAGCGCATGATGTTCACCGATGAATCACATCCGAAGGCAGGTGAGCAGGTCAGCTTCGATGCGGGTAATGTGGGCATGTTCTTCGATAACTACAGCTATGTTTCCAAGGCAAGGGAGATTACGGATTTTGAGTGGAGCATCGCGCCTATGCCTTCCGGTTCACAAGGCAGTGTACCGATGCTGGGGCAGGCAGGATATGCCATGTTCAACGACAGCAAACATCCCGAGGAAACGAAGAAGCTGTTGAAATATTTTGCCAGTGAGCAGGGGATTCAGGCGACAGCCACTTATTTTGTGCCTCCTCGTACTTCTGTTCTGAACTCGGACGCATTCATTCTTCAGCCGAATAACCCGAGCAAAGAGCATATTGTGCAGGCCGTCATTGATGAAATGCCGAAAGCGCGCTTAATTCCCGGCCATATCCGTTGGCAGGATATCGACAATGCGGTATTGCAGGGATTCGACCGATTGTTTGCCAAGACAGCGACAGCTGAGGATAATCTGAAACAAATGCAGGAAGAGATCCAAAGCATGCTGCAACCCTAAGTAAGTCGATCGAAACCGGAGGTGAGAATGATGGGCAAATTCAAAGAATTACTTGAGCGGAAACCGCTGTCCCTGGTGGTCAGTCTGCCTGAAAATGAACTTGCTTTGGCTCGGGCAGCCATGGAAGAGGGGGCTGATGCACTCAAGGTGCACTATAATGTCGGTCATCGCGCCAGCGGGAATCATTTTGGCCCATTGGACAGGTATGCCGAGGTATTTCGGGCGATTCGCAGTGAATTTGATGGTCCGCTTGGGGTCGTACCTTCCGGCAGTATAGATGGAGCACGACGGGAGGATGTGGAGCGCCTTGCTGGACTGGGTTTTGATTTCTATTCCATCTATGCACATCACTTGCCCTCCTTCATGCTGAGTGACTTGGGGCTGGACCCAACGTTTGCGATCAATGAAGAATATGATGCTTCCCTCGTAACATCGGCAGCTCACTTCGGCTTCACTGCTCTGGAGGCATCCATTGTACCTGGCAAAGAGTATGGTACACCGCTCAGCTTCGCGGATGTGCTCAAGTATCGCCGTCTGGTCTTGCAAGCCCAGGTTCCGGTATTGGTTCCTTCCCAGCGAAAGCTGGTACTGGAGGATGTTCGGGTGCTACGCGATACCGGGGTCAAAGCGATTATGCTTGGAGCGGTTGTGACAGGCAACACGAAGGAAGAGCTACGCAGGGCTGTGAACGGGTTCCGCAATGCGGTGGACAGTCTGAACCGTCCAGACTATATAAGTTGAACTAAAGGATTTTTACACTTGTACTCCGATGCCAGAACAACCTTCCGATTGCTGTTATCCCCAGATTTTTTTTGAATCCCTTATATAGAGGGAGAAATCCGGGGATAAGCATATGCTTCCGATGCAGCTTTCTTCCAGAAAGCTTTTAGGCGACCACTTCGCTTCTTCAGGTTTTTTCTGTCCTCTACGTTCTTGTGTAAATGTATAGTTCACCTTATATAGAATAGTCACAGAGTTCAGCTTCGGAGGAAATTTGATTAAAAAGGGGGTGGCTAATTGTGACCCATCCACACAAGCGCAAAAGAAGGGGGCCGCTCGCCAGAGAGGCCCAAATCGCAGGGTGGCTGTTTGTATCGCCGATGGTGCTTGGGTTTACCCTGCTGCTGTTGTTTCCCATGGGTCTAGCGTTATACATGAGCCTGACCGATTGGCCGCTGCTGGGGGACCATCATTTTATTGGACTGGAGAATTACCAGAATATTATGACAGACGCGATGTTCTGGAAAGTGCTCGCCAATACGGTTTATTTCACAGTGGGACTGGTACCGCTTAATATTGTGCTCGCCCTGCTGCTTGCTTTGTTATTATCCAGAAATCTGCGGGGGATCGGATTTTTTCGAACAGCAATCTTTGTTCCGGTCATGACTTCGCTGATCGTATGGGCCATCGTATGGAAGCTGATGTATGCAACAGAATCAGGATTGATTAATCAGCTTCTATTGATGACGGGCATCAAGGGTCCGGCGTGGCTATACAATGAAGATTTGGCAATGCCGGCAGTGATTGTGACCAGTGTGCTGAAAAATGTAGGTCTGAATATGGTGCTGTTCATTGCAGCTATTCAGCAGGTACCGCGTTCACTGTACGAAGCAGCAACATTGGACGGTGCGGGCAGAAGGGGAACTTTCTTTCACGTTACACTGCCTATGATCACACCAACGGTGTTTCTGACTGTGGTCATGACCGTGATTGGTTCACTCAAAGTATTCGGACAGATCTATGTGATGACACAGGGCGGGCCGAGTAACAGCACAAAGGTATTGGTTTATTATATCTGGGAAAAAGCATTCAAACTATTTCAGTTCGGCTATGCTTCTGCTCTCGCATATGTACTGTTCTTCATCGTACTGATCCTGACGCTGCTGCAATGGCAGCTCCGAAAGAGGTGGGTTTTCAATGAAGGCGATGCCTAATTCTTCGGGGGGGAAGATAGGAAGTACCCTTGGGACGTATTTGTTGCTGACACTGATTTCACTAATCATGATTGTGCCATTTATCTGGATGATATCGACATCATTCAAGGAGCCTCAGAGCATATTCACCTATCCGCCACAGTGGATACCGGAATCCTTCCGATTTCAGAACTACATCGATGTGTTCCGATTGATTCCGTTTCACCGTTTCTATTGGAACAGTATCTATATTTCTGCGTTGGTTGTGCTGGGAACCGTTTTTTTTGCTTCTCTCGCCGGTTATGCATTCGCCAAAATTCCGTTTAAAGGACGTAATGTGGTATTTCTCATCCTGCTGAGTGCCATGATGATTCCTCATGAGGTGACGGCGATTCCGATGTTCCTGTTCATGCGGCAGCTGGGGTGGATTGATACCCATCTTCCGCTGATACTACTGCCAATCTTTGGCGCGGGCGGTGTGTTTGGCATCTTTGTGATGAGGCAGTTCTTCATTACGGTGCCAACGGAACTGGAGGAAGCGGCGATGATCGACGGCTGCAACCGATTCCGAATATATGCGCGAATTATGCTGCCTATTGCCAAGCCAGGTATGGCTACGCTGACGATCTTCACGTTTGTGACGATCTGGAATGAGTTCTTCGATCCGTTGATTTTCATTAACTCGCGTGATCTAATGACGCTGCCGCTTGGATTATCTTTGTTTACAGATGAGGTCGGCACAGCCTGGCAATATCTGATGAGCGCCACAGTCATGGCGACCTTGCCACTTTTAATTGTCTTTTTCCTGGCACAACGGCGCTTCATTGAGGGGGTTGCCATGACGGGACTGAAAGAGTAAGCCATGAAATACGTGCAAAGGCGAGCAATACGTGCAATAGAACGGAAGGAGGGAAAACATTTGAGTGAACGGATGAGCATGGAAAAGGAAGAAGCAGATGTCGTTATTGTGGGCGGAGGTCCAGCGGGTATAGCGGCAGCCATTGCGGCTGGAAGACAGGGTGTCCGCACAGTGCTGGTGGAGCGATATGGATTCGTTGGTGGGATGTCCACTGCCGCTATGGTCTATCCCTGGATGACTTTCCATACGGAACGTGGGGAGCAGGTCATTCAAGGTATTGCGCAGGAGATTGTGGATCGTTTGCAGGCGTGTGGCGGCTCCCCCGGGCATTTGCGCGATACGGTTGGATTTGTGCATACTGTCACGCCGTACCATCCAGCGATCTTTCAGGTGGTTGCGGCAGAGATGTTGCAGGAGGCTGGTGTCCGGCTGTTATTGCACAGCTTCGTGGATGAAGTGGTTGTTGGGGATGATCGGGTGGAAGCGGTGCGAGTGACCAACAAGTCTGGACGAAAGGAGTTCCGAGCGAACATATTCGTGGATGCAAGCGGTGATGCGGATCTGGCTTATCTTGCAGGGGCTTCGGTGGCGAAGGGGAGAGATGGCGATAACCAGTCTCAGCCGATGACCATGAAATTCCGCATGCGTGGTGTGGATCTTGGACGCGTGAAGCAATACATTCAGGAGCACCCGGAAGATTTCTATGCCAAGACCCCCTTCTCGGAGCTGGACAGCATTCCGTTAACCGGGGTGAGCGGCTTCTATTCCCAGTGGAAAAAAGCGGGGGTACCGATTAATCGCGACCAGGTGTTGTTTTTTACCGGACCGGCTGACGATGAAGTGCTGATTAATTGTACCCGGGTGCAGGGACTCGATGCGACGGATGCCGAGGATCTGACCTCTGCTGAACAGGAAGGGCGGAAGCAGGTGCTGATGATTGCTGAGTTTTTGCAGCGTGATGTGCCTGGATTCGAACGGGCTTCCATCTCAGCGGTAGCACCTCAGATTGGCATTCGTGAATCCAGACGGATTATCGGTCATTATGCGTTGACCCAAGCGGATGTGGTCGCAGGACGGAAGTTCGAGGATGTGATTGCCAGAAGCGGTTATCCTATCGATATTCATGACCCTTCGGGTCAAGGTGTTGTAGCTGCCTTTATCAAAGGGGATGGGGCATACGATATTCCGTATCGTTGTCTGATCTCTCGCAATATCCGCAATCTGCTGGCGGCAGGACGCTGCATCTCCACCACACATGAGGCGCATGCAACGACAAGGTTGACGCCAAGCTGTATGGCTACCGGGGAGGCGGCAGGGACAGCCGCTGCACTAACCGTGAAGATGAAGCTTGATCCGATGGGACTGCCAATTGAGCTACTACAGGCGGAATTACGTCACAACGGAGCGGCGATCTAACGAATGAGCTGATTGTGGGCAAAACTGGGCGGATTGGACGAAGGATTAGTCGTGGGAGCGGCATGAATCATTAATAGTGGGCGTAACGTGGATGTTTATTTATTTAATTCACTGTGGTGTAAGTTTAACGAACCTGAGACGTCTAATATGGGGCTATAAGCTGAGATGAAAAATGTAACGAATCTCAGTGAAGTTATTTTACTCAAAAACCTGAAATACGGCGTAAAGGCGGGGTGAATCGGAAAAATAGAGCGTCTACGATTCGTTAGGTTAGAAACTTTCCCCAAAATGGCTAAATAAGCTTCCCCCGGTTCGTTAGAACATCGGTGGGAAGCTCATTTCATTTATTCAGTCGTTTAATTCATGCGTGCCTCAAGTCGCCTTGCGACAATGGACAGCGTGTAGTTGATGACAAAATACAATACCGCAGCGAGCAGGAGGGCGGGGATAATATAATCGAAACTTTGGCCGCCGAGGATCTGCACGTTGTGCATCAGTTCCGGCAAAGAGATGATGATTGCCAGTGAAGTATCCTTCAGGAGTGAGATGAACTGGCTGACCATCGGCGGAGACATGCGGCGTAGCGCCTGTGGCATGATGATGCCACCGAGGGTCTGCATGTAGCTCAGGCCGGAAGAACGGGCAGCTTCCACCTGACCGCGCTCAACAGACTTCAGACCGCTACGTACGATCTCGGCGATCATCGCGCCTTCAAATAGACTCAGTCCAACGACCGTGGACCAAAAGACGGACATTTTGATCCCGAGCTGCGGAAGTACGATGTGGATGAAGAAAATGATGAGCAGTAGTGGCAGATTCCGAATCGTATCCACGATGACCGCTACGATCTGTGACAGAATGGGGATGCGAGTAAACCGGACGGTACCCAGCACGGTGCCAAGTATGAAGCTGAATACAATGGATAGCCCTGCGACCTGTAGGGTAATCAAGAATCCTTGAAGCAGAAAACGAAGGTTGGGCCACGCATAGGCCCCGCTAAAGTCCATATTTTATTAGCCTCCTTCTGTATGCAGGAATGGAATATCTAAGATCAATAGATGGGGCATGGACTAGCCAAAATAACGGACCAAAATTATCGAAAGGTCTGAAATAGGCAATATATCTCCCTAAAAATCTGCGCATGTATATGTCAATCTGTTACATGGTAACCTGACCGGCTGGTTTGTTCTTCTTCGGTTTTCCCTTGGTGCTGCGCGCCTCTGCATCGCTCTGTCCGAACCTGCGCTCCATATAATGCACCAGAAAGCTGAGTGGTAGTGTCAGCACCAGATAGAACAGCGCAACAACAGTGTATACACTTAGCGGTTGGAACGTATCCGAGTTAACCAGGTCGGCAAAATACATGAGATCCATACCGGCGACGACGGCCAGAATGGATGAGTTCTTGACCAGATTAATAAACTGGTTGCCGATGGACGGCAAGACAATCTTGATCGCTTGAGGCAGAATGATCAGATTCATGGCCTGTACATAGGACAAGCCGGAGGATCTTGCGGCTTCCAGTTGTCCACGCGGCACCGTCTGAATGCCCGCTCGGATCGCTTCGGCAATGAAAGCGGCGGTATAGATGGTCAGACCCAGAGTACCGGAGACAAATCCGTCGAGCGAAATGCCTAGTGCCGGCAGTCCGAGATAGAAGAAGAACACAACCAACAGCAGGGGAATGTTTCGGATAAACTCCACAAAAGCCGTGCCAATCCAGTTTAGCGGTTTCACAGGGGATATCCGAAAGATCGCCAGAATCGCGCCCAGGATAAAGCTGCCAACGAGAGCTATAATACTCACTTGAATGGTATTCAGGAATCCTTCCAGAAAACGATCCGAGTGTCGCATCAGTACGCTGAAATCCAATGTGCCCATATAGGCAAAGCCTCCGTTCTCCAGATGTAGAAACGGCGATTACGTCTGCTTATGCATCGCATCCAGCAGACGAATTCGCCGCGTGCTCATCATTAATCGGGGTTACTCGGGCTTGGAGCCCAGCCATTTCTCATGTAATGTGTCATATTCCCCGCTGTCTTTCATGCTTTTGAGCAGCTTGTTGACTTCTTCCACGAAGGCGGTGTCGCCTTTGCGAATGGCCATACCATAAGGTTCACTTGTGAAATTGCCACCAACCAATTGGAAGCTGTTATCTGTCTGTTGCATGCCGATAAGGATGATATTATCTGTGGTCAGCGCTTCGCCTTTACCGGCTTTGAGAGCAGTGAATGCATCCTGATAGTTATCGAATTCGAGCACTTCAGCATCAGGAGCTTTCTCGCGAATATTCTGAGCCGATGTGGAGCCTTTCACGGCGAGTACTTTTACCCCGCTGAGGCTTTCTAGGCCGGTAATCGGACTATCATTTTTCACCAGCAGGGATTGGCCTGCCTCGAAATAAACATCACTGAAATCCACCTGTTCCTTACGTTCATCCGTAATCGTCATCGTGGCGATGATGATGTCAATGTCTCCATTCTGCAACATAGGAATACGTGTCTTGGAAGTGACTTCTTTCAGTTCGACCTTTGTCTCATCTCCAAGGATCTGTTTGGCGAGTGCCTTGGCGATATCAATATCGAACCCCTCAACGTTGCCGCTTGCGGGATCTTTCAGTCCGAATAGCTTCGTATCATATTTCACGCCGGCAATAAGTTTGCCGCGCTCTTTAATCTGCTCAATCGTTCCTTTGGCTACGGCATCTCCGCCAGAACCGCTACTACTGCTATTCTCCTCACCTGTACTACAACCGGACAATACCAGCGAGAGAATAAGGACAAGTATAAATGACGGCCACATCAACAATTTTTTCATGAATAAGACCCCTTTCAAAATGGAATATTGGATTATTCTCAATGATGAATCAGACGGCTCAGGAATTGCTGTGCTCGTTCTTCTCTGGGGTTGTCAAAAAATTCAGCGGCGGTGGCCTCTTCTACAATTCGGCCTTCGTCCATGAAGATGACCCGGTCCGCAACTTCGCGGGCGAATCCCATCTCATGGGTAACAACGACCATGGTCATGCCATTATGGGCAAGGGAACGCATCACATCGAGGACTTCCCCGATCATCTCGGGATCGAGTGCAGAGGTCGGTTCGTCAAAAAGCATGATTTTGGGCTCCATGGCGAGTCCTCTGGCGATGGCTACCCGTTGTTGCTGTCCACCGGACAACTGGGAGGGATAACTGTCTGCTTTGTCGGCAATGCCTACCCGGGTCAGATACTTCATGGCCGTTGAGGCAGCTTGTTCTTTGGGTTGTTTGCGCACCTTCATGGGTGCAAGGGTAATGTTATCAATGACTTTTTTGTGAGGATAAAGATTGAAGTGTTGAAATACCATACCGATGTCACGGCGGAAGAGGTTAATATCCACCTTTTTCTGATGTAGAGGGACCCCACTGACAACAAGTTCGCCTTCGGTAATGGTCTCCAGGCGGTTAATACAGCGGAGTAACGTACTTTTGCCGGAGCCGGAAGGTCCGATGATGACGACAACCTCTCCTTCTTCGATGTGAAGATGGATATCCTTGAGGACATGAAAATGACCGAAATGCTTTTGGACACCCCTAAATTCAATCAAGAGTAGACCCCATCCTTTCTGCAACGAATGTTTGTAAAAGGAATAATAAGGAATTAATTGAAACTAGTTATTTAATCATACATACTCATCCTGCTAATGGCAATTGGTTTGTGATAAAACATGACATAAGTAATAGACTTTCTAGGGCTATGGGCAGTAATTGTGTTATATATCTGTTATGTTATCAAATCTCCTGTGACGAATCCTGACAGAAAATTGAATCTATTCTCCTAGTTGTTTACCAACCATTGGAATAGATGTATAGAGTATACTAGAAATGATGTTTCATTTATGACTCTGATCATAAAAACAAATTCCATCAAGTTCTAACTGTACATGGCAAAAAAGCTCAACCTAGTGCATCAGGCCATTGATATGATGGGGCGAGAAAGTATCTGTCTGAAAGTAAACTAAAGAAAGTAGAAACGAAAAGTTGATCTCATAACGGTTCCATTTCCATTACAGGTAGAGAGGATGATTCTGCACGATGAATACATATCACTCCCCAATGTCGACGGGTACAGGTGCCCAGTCTGATGTCCGAGCTTATGAAGCCAATTTGCCTGTCATTCCGGCTCAGGATTTTCGAATTACAGACTATGGAGCTGTTGGAGATGGGGTAACAGATAATACGGAGATGTTCCGCCTTGCAATCGCGTCATGTGCTGAAGCGGGAGGAGGCAGAATCATTATCCCTGCCGGGGTATGGCTCACAGGTCCGATTGTAATGCGCAGCCGGATCGAACTACATGTGGAAGCAGGGGCGCTGGTTACGTTTAGCCGAGATTTCGATCAATATCCATTGATCGCATCAAGCTTCGAAGGCTGGCAGGTGGTACGCTGTCAATCCCCGATCGATGGTGATCAACTGGAGGATATTGCGATTACCGGTGAGGGGATATGGGATGGTGGCGGTGAAGCGTGGCGTCCGGTAAAACGCTCCAAAATGACGACTTCACAATGGAACCAATTGGTCGCTTCGGGTGGTGTTGTAGAGCAATCGGGTGGGGAGGAAGAAATCTGGTGGCCTTCCGCATCTGCACTTGAAGGTGGTATCATTGCAAATCGTTTGCATAAGGAGCAGGTACGTGATGTTGCGGCCTATGAACAAGCCAGAGACTTTTTGCGTCCTAATATGGTCAGCTTGCGCAGATGTACACGGGTACTGCTGGACGGTCCAACGTTCCAGAACTCGCCTGCATGGAGTCTGCACCCCTGGGCATCTGAGCATGTAACCATTCGTAACGTGAGTGTGCGTAATCCGTGGTTTTCACAGAATGGGGATGGGCTGGACATTGAATCCTGCCGTCATGTGGTGGTGGAGAAGAGTGTATTCGATGTGGGTGATGATGCGATCTGTCTGAAATCAGGCAAGGATGAAGAAGGCCGTGAACTGGGTCTTGCTTCGGAGTACATTACCATTCGGGAGTGCACCGTGTATCATGGTCATGGCGGTTTCGTCATTGGTAGCGAAATGTCTGGTGGTGTGCGGCATGTGAGAGTGTCGGATTGTACGTTTATCGGCACGGATATTGGACTTCGCTTCAAAAGCGCACGGGGACGCGGTGGGGTAGTTGAGGATATTCAGATCGAGCGTATATATATGAAAGATATTATTATGGAAGCCATCTCGTTTTCCTTTTTCTATGCGAATCAGGAAGGGTCTGCCCGGGGCAGTGACTTGTCTCAGGAGATTAGCGCGGAGACGCCGGTGTTCCGGGATATTCGAATATCGGATGTGGTCTGTGCCGGTGCGGACACTGCGTTGCTCATAAGTGGGTTGCCGGAATTGCCTTTGGATGGCGTAGTCATTGAACGATACCATGTAGAAGCCCGCACAGGTATTCAATGTGCCCAAGCGAAGCATCTGCGGATTACAGAACTGAACGCCCGGATTACCGAAGGTCCGTTAATTCATTTGCACCAGTGCAAAGGGGCGGAGTTGGAGCGCATTCAGGGCAAGGGGGCGGATGGTCGACTTCTGATGGTGACAGGACACGAATCCGCAGGCATTGTGTGCCGAGAAAGTGATGCCGACACAGACGGTCGCCAGATCTCTGTGGGTCCTGAAGTACGAAGTGGTGTGATCATCCGCAGGTAAAAAGTGTATGTAAAAGGGGCTATACAAGGGGCTCCAATTCAGCCGCAGTGGCGTAGCCATGGATCCAATGATCGTGATGCCTTTCGGGTATAAGTAATATGTGATCTCTGGAGCAAGGCTACCCACTCGGTTTTATATGATGTGATCTGAAGATCTACCGGTGTTCCTTGCGATAGCGTAGCGGTGTTGTACCGGTGACTTGTTTGAATGTTTTGTTAAAATGAGCCGTATGCTCAAACCCTACCTTCTCTGCAATCATCTGGACACGCTCTTGTGTCGACAGCAATCTTCGTTGTGCCTCTCGGACACGAACAACACGCAGATATTCGCTAAACCGAAACCCGGTAAAACGGCTGAACATTCGGCTCAGATAGGATGGACTGATATAAAAACGATTGGCTGCACCCTCCAGCGTAAGTGGTTGGGTGTAGTTGCTGTTCACATATGTAACGATTTCACTGATTTTGTCCTGCATCGGATGCAAAGGACCGGGGCATGACTGCCGAATATCCTCCTCCACCCGATGAATACGGATCAAAAGTTGGGCAAGCAGACTTCTGACCGCAATCTCATAGTGAGGGCGTCGCTCTTTGCATTCTTGCAGCATCTGCCACAATATACGCTCCATCTCGGGCTGTTCCGCTTCAGGCAGGCGAAGAAGTCTTGAACAATTAAAAGGCAGCAAACCACATATGCCAAGCTCCATCCCCGTTGCAAAAGCAGGCGAAAAACCGATTAAAATCCGTTCGAAGCCAGGAATACTTCCTTTGGAGGTGCTATGTACATCGTTTGGGTTAATCAGAATAAAATCACCCTTGCGGGCAGACAGAATCTGACCATTCATGGAGTAAACGCGTTCACCTTCAAGCAGGTAATACAGTTCGTAGAATGGATGAGCGTGAGGCTGAGGCATACCGTTCCCATCATGTCTGCGCATATGTTCAATGGTAAATGAATGTTCACCGATTCGATATTTGGGTCCAATCCGATCTTCTATGAGACTCATGGTACAGCTCCCCTCTGCTTCACGGATTAACAACGATATCCATATCATAACGGAAAATCCATCTTTTTGTAAACGCTATCATTGGAAATGAAATATTTCTTTAATCATATGTAAAATACCGTGAGAACGAATTTGGCATGGACCATGGGAGCTGTCAAGGTGACAAAACTTGAATGATGTTTTAGAGTAGGGGGAGAGAGGCGAAACTCTGGTTAAGGAGTGTCTCCAATATGATGTAGAAGGAAGGAAACAGGTTATGACGACACATGAATTATCGCCATTGGTTGCTGCGCTCAATATGCAGCCTCACGTTGAAGGCGGTTGGTATAAGGAAGAATGGAAGGCCTCTTATCAGATTCCACAGTCGGTTCTGCCGGATACTTATTCCGGCCCAAGATTCTCGGCAAGTTCCACGTATTTCCTGCTGCACGCACATGAAATCTCCGAGTGGCATACCGTTCTGTCCGATGAACTTTGGCTGTGGCATAGTGGCAGTCCGGTTGAACTGAAGCTGGGCGGCAACGGAGAGAACCCGGAGAACGAGGAAGTTCTTGTTCTGGGTATGGATATTGCTGCAGGTCAATCACCACAGGTGCTCGTTCCAGCGGGCGTATGGCAGACAGCACGCCCGTTGGGTGATGAGCCTGTACTGGTCACTTGTGTAGTCGCGCCAGGTTTCCACTTTGATGATTTCAAGCTGGTATCCAAAAGCGAATAGGGTTTGATATGTGAAAATCCCGATTGGAGATGCTCAGAGCATCCGAATCGGGATTTTTTGGGATTGAGCGTATTAAGTATGCTGAGGTCTATGCCTAGTTCAGGGATAGATCATTCCCTTTGGGTTCAGCATCACTTTTAGCGATGACGGATCATTTGGGATTTTCGTTACTCATCCAGCTGTCCACATAAAACTCCTCATGATAATCTGGTTGTCCGGCGAGTTCTTTGAGCTTCTGTTCAGCTTCTTCAGCGGTAGAATATTCTCCAATAACTGCTGTAAACTGCCCAGTGGACGTTTTGAGGAAAGAGATGTCCTCACCCGGATAGGATTCTTTAATTATTCCCATCGATTCTCCAAAAGGCATTGATTCTGTGCGAAGCGAGTATACCTTCCGAGGGGTGACTGGATTGCCGTCGGAAGTCAATTTCACTTCCAGGTAGCCGGGGTTCTTGAATTCCGTTACGGCGTACTGTACCCCTTCTTTTAAAACAACGACGAATCCGACGGAGGAGTCGTCTAAAATCATGGAGCCATATACATCTTTCACCAAAGGTTGGGTCATAAAGTCGGCTTTGACTTTCTCTACATCCATGTAACGTGCACCGCTAAATGTGAAGAGGACACGATTCGGTGCTTCTTTGTGTTCGACATTATAAGAAGGCGCATCATTGGCCTGATCCTGTTCGTCGGTGCTGAAATTAATTTTAAGGGTATTTTCAGTTGCTTCTGAACCCACGGTTATCCCATCCGTAATCTTGCCGCCATCGCCGAATTGAAGCACCTGAACAATCGTTCCGACCACAGGTATTTTGACCATGGCGTTGGCGACAGTAGGAATGTTGATAATGAGCAGTAAAGCGGCACATGCTGCTAGACTTGAAGCGTAGCGAATGATACGGGATGAGTTTTTGCGAGCGGCGGCCTTTTGCTGGGCACGACGAATAACATCTGGAAGTTGAGCTGGAATTTCAATGTTTTCATAACGTTCTTTGCTAGTCATAGATCTCCAACCTCTCCTTCGATTAAATCCATTTTTAATTTGTTGATAATCCGATAGAATTTTGACTTCACGGTATTCTCCGACAGGGAGAGCACTTCTGCGATTTCTCGAAAACGCATATTACCAAAAAATTTTAATATAATATAGGCCCTATCTTCAGGCACGAGTCGATCCAGTGCATCGTACAGATCCATTTTCTCTTCCACGGATGCCCCTCGTTCTGGAGCCACAAATTCCTGTACATGATCCTCCATATAGGTCACTCGTTGATTCCGTCGAATATGATCTATCGCTGTGTTAATCACGATTCGTGACATCCAGGAATCGAAATAAGTCATGGATTCCATTTTTCCATAAGCGATGAACCCTTTATAGACCGCTTCGGATACGATATCCAGCGCTTCTTGTTCATTTTTAACATAGCAGTACGCCAATCGATATAATTTATTCTGAATTGCTGTTATTTTTTCGCTGAACTGTTCTTCCTTTGTCTTTCTATGGTTCAGTCTAATCACTCCTGATCCCCCCATGATAAACCTAAATATTCAAGTCACTGCTCGTTCCAGGCCTGGATTCCATATAAGTGCTTGAGTTCGCTTGACACTCGTTAGACTGATGAGGAGATCAAATAGTTTTAAATGGTCAAAAAACTTTTTTTGGGGCACAAAAACGGCACTGAGTAGGATAGCGGGCCTCGCCTCCATTCTTAACTACGAATAGATTGTCTATAACATCACATGACAAAACACCCGCTCCTCTAAGGTCGAGGGCGGGTGTTATC
Source organism: Paenibacillus sp. FSL R5-0749 (assembly GCF_038595085.1). Taxonomy (NCBI): domain Bacteria; kingdom Bacillati; phylum Bacillota; class Bacilli; order Caryophanales; family Paenibacillaceae; genus Paenibacillus; species Paenibacillus sp. FSL R5-0749. The sequence goes on from NZ_CP152005.1 coordinate 457,623, forward strand.
GAATTAAGATGTTTATATTAAAAATTAAAGTTGTCGGGATCAGAACCAAAGCGTTTGTTCTCGTTCAGTCCGTTAATCTGCTCTACTTCTTCTGAAGTTAACTCAAAATCGTAGAGATCGGCGTTCGCGCGAATACGCTCAGGCGTGACGGATTTGGGTATGGTCACGATGCCGTTCTGCAGATCCCAGCGCAGAATGACTTGTGCAGGGGATTTGCTGTATTTGGCAGCGATGTCCTGAAGCAACGGATGATCCATCAGATGACCTTGTCCGAGCGGAGACCAGGCTTCGATCTGAATCTGATGTTTGTTGCAATATTCCCGAAGCTCCGATTGAATCAGTAGTGGATGAAGCTCGACCTGATTAACCGCTGGTTTGACCGTGGCATCAATCATGAGGTCTTCCAGATGATGAATCTGGAAATTGCTCACACCGATTGCGCGGATGCGTCCTTCCTTGTGGAGTTTCTCCAGCGCTCGCCATGTATCTTTGTACTTGCCTTTGACCGGCCAGTGGATGAGATAGAGATCCAGATACTCCAGTTCGAGTCGTTCCATACTTGATTCGAAGGCGGCCAGTGTGGATTCGTATCCCTGATCGCTATTCCACACTTTCGTAGTAATGAACAGATCTTCACGGGCTACTCCAGATTCACGAATACCCTGAGCGACACCTGTTTCGTTGTTATACGCTTTGGCTGTATCGATGCTGCGATACCCGGCTTGAATGGCCGTTTTGACAGCATGAACGACTTCGTCCCCGTCTTTAACTTTGAATACTCCAAAACCCAGCCATGGCATTTTGACTCCGTTATAGAGCGTGGTTGTGTCCTGCACGTGTTTCATGGTCCGAAATTCCTCCTCTGATTGATTCATTGTTCCACTATGTAATTACCCTGCTGTTCAGCAGCCAATCCATATAGGAGGGCCGTTATGATGAATTATACTAAATTATTCCTGGTATAGGAAAAGGGAGCGAACCGTTTTACGAGGTAAACACCATAAATGTCCTTTTTTGGCCAAGCACAGGTTTGGTTTTGACGCTTGTGGGTGATAAGATGAAGTATACGATATATGGAAGTCAAGACTTTTGCTATTGGAGAGTTTACATAAGAAACGATGGAGTACGGAATCCGGTACAGGCCGGGCCGTGCGATTTAATGATAAAGGAGCAAGAATACAATGGCTAAACCTAAACAAACCAAAAAAGCAGCAGCCTGGTCTCTCGTGGTGATGGGAGCGGGATTTGCAGCATCCTTGCCGTTCCAGGGCGTTCCCGTGGGCAAGTTGCTTGTAGGATCATTTGAAGCGGGACTTGTAGGGGGACTTGCGGACTGGTTCGCAGTGACCGCCCTATTCCGTCACCCGCTCGGCATTCCCATTCCGCATACGGCATTGCTGCCAAAAAATCGGGATAAAATGACCGAAGGTCTGGTCTCCGCAGTAGAGAATAACTTACTTAACAAAGACAGCATTACCGAGAAAATTGCAGATTTCAAAGCAGCAGAGACGGTGCTCGATACGTTGACACGTGAGCTTCACAATGACGGGATCAAGACCATGATTGATACACTCTGCAAACGAATTCTGGCGGGTCTGCCGTTAGAGCAGATTGCTCCACTCGTAGCGTCTGAGATCAAGTCACAGGCGGGCGCTTTTGATCTGGGTCCGATTCTGGAACGGGCTGCTCATCAGATGACAGAGCGGGGTTACGATGCTAAAGCACTGGACTATGGACTGAAGCAAGCCGAAGAGTGGCTGGTTAAACCCGAGAATGTGATGTTTTTGGGTGAAAGCGGAATGAAAGCGATCAGCGGCATTCAAATGAACGGATTGATGCAGTTTGCGATGAATGCGTTCCTTGGTTATATGAACGAGGAGCGTTTGGGTGGCATTTTGCAAGGATATCTCTTCGATCGGGTAGAGGATATGAAACGTGAAGGCAGCGCTCTAAGGTACAAAGTGCTTGATATGGTACGTACCCAGGCGGTGCGATTGGCCATGAGCGAGGCTATGCAAGATGGAATCAACGGCTGGAAGAACAATATGCTGGAGGGCTGGAACGCAGAGGAAACGGTGCTGAACAAACTCATTGAATTGAGAGACAAGGCACTCGCCGCGATGGAAGATGGACAGTATGTAGATACATATGCTCTGCCTGCCATTGAACGGGTATTGGTTGATCTGCGGTCGGATCACGAGTTGATGACAAGCATAAATGCCAAGATCGTAGATGGCGTCACAACACTGCTGGAGAAAAATCATTCCAAAATCGGTAACCTCGTGCGTGAAAATGTAGACAAAATGGATAACGCCTCCTTGATCTCAATGATTGAAGATAAGGTGGGGCAGGATCTGCAGTGGATTCGGATCAACGGAGCCGTTACCGGATTTATTATCGGGATTGCGCTGACCGCTCTGCGGATGGTGCTTGAGTAGGAACGTTAAGTACGGCAAAAAGGAGGGCTGCTCTTACAAAGAGCAGGCTCTTTTTGTCGTGCGTGGGAAAAATCTCATGTATCTGTTGCAAGAATTAGGAAACGGGGTAATGTACACCAAAGTACCCTGAATGAATCATATAGGAAGAAAGTTACATGAAAACGATTCTGTTAGCCGATATGGCTCATGTTGATTTTGTACTATGATGCAGGTAACAGATGAATAGGGTGTGCTTCACATATGGTGGAACACCCTGATTCTACCCAGAGGAGGAATCCGTATTAAACGTGCAGGATGGTTGAAGGGTTTATTCACACTAATGATGGTGTTGACTATATTTCTGGGAGGTTGTCAGAACATGAATGCAAGTGAGAAGGAAGCGCTATACAAGGAAGCTGAAGCAACCGTAATTCAGCACTTCAAGCAGAAGTTCGAGCTGGATGTTGTGATTACAAGCAAAGAGTTGTTGCCGGAGATGGCAGTGTCCCAGATTGGGCTGAAAGGCCATGTGAAAGATCACGAAGATCAGAGTTTTGGCATTTCGTATGACTACAAAAAGAAGGTAACCAAGAACCTGGTCATTAGCCCTGAGATTGAAGAAGTGATGATGGCCAAGGGACATGATCCATACGCTAAATAAAGGGAGGTGTAGTTATTGAGTAACGGGTCCAACATTGATGATGAAACGTATAAAACGATGTCTGATCTGGCCTATCAGGATCAAAAGGCTGGAGACAAATTAACGGAACTTCCCGGATGGGAGGTCCTTGAAGGGACGGAAAGTAACAAACTTTCCGGTTTTGATGCCGTAACATTTTATAATCCCGAGACCAAGGAAGCCGTCATTGCTTATCGTGGTACAGAAGGAAGTGCGTCTCTGGATCGTTCGGTACCAGACTTCGTCATGGATGGTCGTATTGGGGGCGGAGAGTTGATTCGCAAGGGTCAGCAGGAGGCCGGGAATTTTGTTGATAATCTTACACCGGATTGGCTCGACAAAGGGGTGCAAGGCGTCAAGGATTTTACGGGCATATCCAAAGTGGAGAATTGGGCTGGTGACAGGGTAAGAGACGTGGAGAACTGGACCGGTGATCGCGTAAAAGATATTGAAAAAACCGTTTCCCCGACAGGCTGGGCCAATCAGATGTATCAATCAGAAGACTACGCAAGTCACATGCAGAACAAGCATAAGGATCTGAATTTCTCGATGACTGGACATTCCTTGGGTGGGGGAAATGCACAATATGCTTCTGCTTATACCGGAATTCCAGCCGTAACGTTTAGTGCACCATCGGTAATGGGCAATTTGACGCCAGAAATGCGTCGCCGGGCTGAAGCGGGTGAGTTCGACGGGCAGGTTGTGAACTATGCCAATCCCAGTGATCTGGTAGCCAGCGGAACGCTGGGCGGATATGACCGACATGTGGGATCGACGTACTACATTAATTCCAATTATGAGGATGCAAACGATGGAGTGGGCATTATTGATAAAGCCAAGAACTCATTTGGCGGAGAGAACTATCACAGTCTGGATCAATATAATTTCAAAAATGGATACATATCCAATGATCTGTATGATCCGATTACTGGAGAGAGAGTCCGCTATTCACCACGCCTTATGGATCACATGGGGCCGTTCAGCAAGAACCTCGGTCCGTTAGGTTTCAGGTCTGGCGGCGGTATGGCTCTTGGGGCAGGTGCATCCGGCTTGATTCAGGTAACGCCAGAAGAACTGAAAAGTGTCGCCTCCCGGTGGAAGCAAAATGCACAGCAATGCAATGCTGAGCTGAATCAGGTACGAAGCCGCATGGCTCAATACCTGCATACAAGCCGAAGTCGCAGGCTGGAGCCCATTGTCACCCAACTGGACGCGTCGATTCAAGAACTTAGCACATGGCATATGAAACATACCAGCCAGTTCCTGAACTTTATTGATGAGAAAGCAGATGCCTTCCGGCAGGCGGACGAGAGTCCGGTTCATTTTAATTAGGAATCAGGTTGGTTAGTGTCGCTATCACGTACATGGGGGAGGGGAACGCAAGTGGGTGGACAATTGCTGGTGGAATTGAATGATCTTCGAATTGCGGAAAAAGAACTGACACAGCTGCTTGCCCGTCTGCAAGCCGATGAACAGGAAGCGAGGGCGCTATACAGTCGCCTGAACGATTGGAAAGGGCAGTCTGCTGATTATACAAGGCAGCAGATTGAAGAGTTTTTTGCGGGCCTGTCCAAACGTATTCAATCCATCGAAATGCAGAAGAAAAGCTTGCTGCAATATATTGAAATTATGATCCAGACGGATCAGGAACGCTAAAAGAGTGGTTGGCTGATGCCATATTGCGGATGGCAATCAGCATGGATAGACAAAAAAGAAGCCTATGGTACATCGGGGTTGATCCCGTATGCCATAGGCTTCTTAGTTATCTCAAGTTATCGCGTGCTGCATATCGTTCTTAACGTTTTTTGCGACGTGTCGCCAATGCAATTCCCAGGAAGGAGAGGATCAGGGCCAGAATGGATACAATCAATGTGGCCTGTTGAAGCTTCAATGTACCCGGGTCTGTATCCGTGTTATTCGGCTCACCTGTAACAGTGTCGTTAAGTGCATCGCCCAGCGTAGTGTCATCGTTTGCTTTGCTATCATCGGTAGCTGCATTATCACCAGTGCCTGTTTCTGTACCTGCACTATCATGTCCATCGTTGGCATGACCTCCACCTGCCGCAGCATTACCAACAGCAGCCGGATCTTCACTAATCGTTGTAATACTGTGTGGGTTGGCATCACTTGGCTGGCCTGTCCATTCTACAATACTGCCATCGCTGTAGTATTGGAAGGCATCCCAAGCGACTTCAGCTTCCGCCTTAGGGTTCTGTGCAACAAAGTTGAACTGTTGGAATTGTCCTGCGATGATACCCTCGTTATCGCCTTCAATTTCCCATGTGATCGATGTGACTTCATTGGAATCGTTCTTCTCTGTGGTGATTTTCCAGCCTGCCAGTGGTTGATATTGCTTGAATGCCACACCTTCGGGTACTTTCATGGTGATTTTGGTTGTAGGCAGATCTTTCTCGGATGGAATCTTAATCGTGTATGTCTGCCATGCGCTTGTCTGTGCAACGGATGGGCTAACAGTAACGTGAGCGCTAGCGAATCCGGCGAATAGCATGAATGCCGCGGTACCTGTTGCGATAGTGGATGTTAGTTTGGAAATCCATGATGTTTTCTTCAAAATAAATAACCCCTCTCAGTTCTTATCATATATGATGCGGCCCATTTTCTTAAATGAGTGTCCACGTTCTGCAAAGGTACCCTTTCGGTTACGAATTGTTCTATGGATCACCGTTATTCCCGGATTTTCTTATGCAACTATATCAATTAAACTAAATGAGGTTTACACATACACTCCGATGACAGAATAACCCTCCAATCGCTGTTATCCCCAGATTTTTTTGATTCCCTTTTCTCAAAGGGAAAATCCGGTGATAAAGGCGAACGCTTCGCTTTTTCAGGTTTTTTCTGTCCTCTCCGTTTCAGTGTAAACATTAGTTAAATTTATAATAAGTCAGTTCAAATCCGGGAATAAAGCAGAGAGCTTCGCTTTTCCAGAATCAATTTCGTTCCCTTCACTACACTTGCAGTTCGTAGAAACACTAATTTTAGATTGGGTCACTTTTCAATATCAACGTTGTGTAACTATGGTTTGGCAGTGTCGATCTCGAATTCGGCATCCAGTGCATCCAGCGTTTTGGTAAGCAGATGTACCTTGATATTCCAACGTCCAGGCATGGAGATGTAATCTTCAGCCTTGTATACACCGGTATCGTTTTTCGGAATGGTGATCTCATAGATCCCCATATCCATGTCCAGATGTGTAAGTGACAGTGTGATCTGTTCCAGATCATTAACGATACTGCCATCTGCACGTTTCACATCGACTTCGAATTGGTTCTCTCCTGTCACATTGGGACTCACCTGAAGTGTGATCGCTGAGCCATCTTCTGTAGTCTTCGTCTCCTGATACGGTCCGACTGCTGCTGGTTGCCCCGGTGACAGATGTGTCAATACGGCGGCTAGAGCGAGAATTACAGCACCAGTAACAAGCTCGGCTTTCAGGCTGCCGGATAATCTGCTCCCTGTTGCTGCTCTAGCGAGTCGCGCATGACGCCATGCCAAGATAACCATCACAATCAACAGGACGATCTTGCCGATCAGCACAAGACCATAGGCTGTAGTGAACAAGGAGGTCAGTACCGGCGCTGGTAGAATAATCAGACTGCTATATATTCCTGTAGCCACCAGAGCGGCTACGGCGCCGATCCCCCAAGCGGTGAATCTACGTATGGCAGTCCAGTAGACTTCTCCTCGCACCTTCGAAGGCAGCTTGTCGGCGAGTGGAGGCAGACATATCGCCATGGCAGTCAATGCACCAATCCAGAAAGCGGCACCGATCAGGTGCACGAAGTCCATGGCAATGGCGAGAGCGCGTTGATCCGCCGCAGCCGGATGTCCCGTCATGGCATGAGTGAACAGCCATCCAAGCACGAGCACGAGTGAGCCGTAAGAAGACCAGATGCGAGCACGGATGGATCGATCGCGATCATATCCGGAGAGAATCGTGACGGCCAATAGCATGACAATGAGCATCTGTAACATCCAGATTTGGCCAAAAGATGTCAGTTTGAGCGCACTCCCGATCAGTGCCCAGCTTAGTTCGCTCAGAGCCACACCAGATTCATATAACGTATTCAGTGGCAAGCTGACCAGAGCGGCAAAGGAAGCGGCAGCATAGCTGATCCATAACAATCTGTAGCTACCCGGAACGTCCATAGGTTCTCTTGTCATGGATGTTGGTGCGATTCGCAGCAGCAAGAATGCAAGTGTCCCCAGGATGACAGATAATCCGAGATACTGAATCCAGTCTGTCAGGGATACGATCCATTTCAGCGGTCCACCTGTTGAACCGGAACCAGATGTAAGATCACTGAGTCCGGCAGGAGAACCAGACGGTTCTCCGATATGGAAAACATAGGCGCCTTGAATCGGGTGCCCATCGGCAGATACCGCTTTCCAGTTGACGGCATAAGTCCCGTTCCCGAGTCCGGCCCGCAGGCCAGTCTCCAGAATATGAGGGCGTTCCGCATCGATCTGTACATTTCCATCGTCTGCCTGAGTACCGTCAGGCCCGGTAATTTTGATATCATAAAAAGCCGTCTGCAAGGATTCGTTGAACTCCAGCGTCAGCCGCTCCGGAGCCGTTACGAGTATCTCGTTCTCTCCTGGCGAAGCCTTAACAATATAAGCATGGGCAGATGCCCACTGTGGCATAACAAGGCAGCACACAAGCAACAGGCTGGTGATCAATGCCCAGTGCCGTTTGCCCCATTTCAGGGTAAAGCTTGTCAAAATCAAAAAATCATCACCCTCAGGTTATAGATTTGTAGTCATTCCTGGCCCTTTATACACAATCTATCCCATTATAACTTTGTCCAAAATGACTGCGTATGACTACATTGGGCTATAAAAAAACGATTTGGTCTTCATAATTGTGACAAAAGCATGAATGTGTATGGTGTAGAGCACCATCTCGTCTCATGTTACAAATCTCATATGGGTATGCGATACGTTCGTGCTACCATTCACATATCACCACGAAGCTGCGCTATTTGCGAAGCTTACGTCCCGCAAGCCCACTCTCTAGCGCATAGCGGGTGAGTTGTACCCGGTTTTCCAGCTGGAGCTTCTGCAAAATGTTTTTTAGGTGATTCTTCACCGTCTGGTCTGAAATACCGAGCTGATCAGCGATCTCCCGATTGGTGTATCCCGCGGATACCCATTGCAGAATCTCAAGTTCCCGCGCCGTAAGTGGATTATCTTGCACATCTTCACTGCGTGGTGCGGGAAACTCCTGCAAAATCCGGTAGGCCAGTTCCTTGCTGAGCGGTGCATCGTCGCTGACGATGGCGCGCAGGTATTCAAGCCAGGTAGAAGGCGTCAGATTTTTGAGCAAATAGCCTTGAGCACCTTGCTTTAGTGCTTCGAACAGGAAGGTCACATCATCCGATACCGTGACCATAACAACAATAACATAAGGGAATCGCAGCTTGATCTGACGGGTGGCTTCCAGCCCATCCATCTCCGGCATCTGCACGTCCATCAGGATCAGGTCAGGCATCCATTGTCCGGTAAGCTCCAACGCTTCCTGTCCATTCGAAGCTGTACCAATCACTTCAAACAGGCTGTCCTCGGATAAAATGCTACAGATTGCTTCACGCGCATGCGCATGATCGTCAACAACCAATACACGTACATGTTCCATACTAAGCATGCTCCTTTCCTATCGTCATTCGTGTATGCCCCGGTCTTGAATCGAGGGTAAAAGACCAACCCATCTCGGCAGCACGTTCCTTCGTAATTCGTAGTCCGTACCGATCCTTCAGATGAAGAGGATCTCCGCTTAGTCCATTCCCATTATCCTGAATATAAATGAACCAGGCAATTGGGTTACCCTCCGCATGAACCTGAACGCGGGTAGCCTGTGCATGTTTGCGTACATTCAGTAAACCCTCCCGGATACAGGCGAGCAGTTCCACTTGCTCCTTGGCAGAGAAGGTTACACCGTTCAGATCCCAGTGAATCTGTGCGCCGGGTACGGTTTCCTTCACGAGCACTTCGACCTGCGCATGCAGCGAGATAATCTCGGGTGCCGTGGTAGAGGAGGGAACATAGCGCAACTGGGCAATCGCTTGCCTTACATATGTATTGACTTCATGCACGGTTTTTTGAATCTCCTGGATCTCATGCTCATGTCCGCTCCCTGCCAGACTACGGCCCGCTTTATCGGTCTTCACGGACAGCAGGAAAAGAGACTGAGATATGCCATCATGAAGTTCCCGGGCCAATTGGTCACGAGCTTCCAGAGCTGCTTTCGCTGCGCGTTCCTGCTCCAGAGCAGCCCTGGCACCTTCGAGCATGTGGAACAATCGGCTGAGCAGTGTCACACTGACGAGATAAACAATGACGGGTGTTAACCAGTTCCCGGCGTCCATCGAAAGGTACGGCATCAGAAACTGATGGCGAATATATTCCCAGATGCCAACCGTGAATGTGGGGATCAGCAGAATCATCCATTTAATTTGTTTATAGGACATGAATGCAGAACTCCTTTGACCTAGGATTAGCTTAATAAGGTAATTTATTTATACAGGGATGGGATCATTATAACGCAAGCTTGTCCAAGACCCTAGTCTGTGTCTTTGGAGAAAGCTGGGGAGGATCAGGGAGTATTTAGAAGGATATCTAAGAATGACAAGGGGTGAAATGTTGTCACGCTAGGTGAGGGTTGGTGTGAACAGCTGAGGAAGGCTGAGTCCGTTTTCCCTATCGGAGAAGGTCCTCTATACTTATATAGAACGTGAATTCATTACAAAACATGTTAAGGAGTGAAGCAACAACATGAGTCAAGAAGTATTGGAACGTCGCAGTGAATTGCTCAAAAAGAACATTCACCAGATGCTTGTTCAAGACAATCAGCACGGTATCAGTCGCCAAGACAACATGTTTTTGCAGCAGATGATCAAAGAGCTGCATCAGACCTCACATGAACTGAATACCAAATCTTAATGTAGAATCTGCACGAGAATGAAGCTGTCTGGTGTACGATTCATTCCATGAAAATGAAAATGGCGCTATCTCCGATCAGACCGGGGATAGCGCTTTGACTTTTTAAGAGCATACATAGAAAGCTTCATTATCTTAAAGCAACTGTTGTTGAGCGGTTCTTTTCTCAATATATCGAATGAATAACTCGGCAAGCTCCGGATCAAACTGCGAACCCGAACATGCGCGCAGCTCCCGAATGGCTTCCTCCACGTTCTTGGTCTCCTGATACGGTCGCTCTGTCGTCATGGCATCAAAGGAGTCAATGACGGTCAACATCCGGCACAGCCGGGGAATCTCGTTACCCTTCAGGCCGTAAGGATAGCCCTTGCCATCATAGCGCTCGTGGTGAAGTTCAATATACGGAATCAGATCGGCGAAGCGATCGTTCGTGATCACCATTTTTTTACCCCAGGTGACATGTCCCTTGATCGTTTCCCATTCTTCTGCGGTGAGCTTGTCTTTCTTGTTCAGAATAGACCAGGGAATCTCCAGTTTGCCGATGTCATGAATCAGTGCTCCCAGCACGAAACGGCGTTTCTCCGCATTGTCCAGTGCAAGCAGTTCACTGATATCCAGTGCATATTTGTAGACCCGTTTGGAATGTTTAAACGTATCCATGTCCTTGTATCTGAACAGATTGAGCTGTTGCTCGATGTCACGAACGTCCTGTACCAGATCAATCTCGTGTTCCATGCCATCATTGCTTCCGTGGCGGTGCACGTTGTTTTTGCCCTGTTTCTTCGCATAATACAGTGCTTTATCCGCCTGATCCACGAGTTGGGATTTGTTATACATATCCACCTGATAGGGTGCGACGCCACCCGAGAAGGAGAGACAACCGTGCGGAAACACTTCAACGCCTTCAAACGGCGTGTCATTTAGTTGTTTGCGCAGCTTATTCATAAACTTGTAGGATTCGTCCAATTCCATTCCTGGCATGAGAAGTGTGAACTCTTCCCCTCCATAACGAAAGGCGGTAACAGGTGTACCTTCGGTCTTTCGCATTAGAAAATCCCCCAGCAGGGCCAGCAGGCTGTCGCCTTGGAGGTGGCCAAACCGATCGTTATACTTTTTGAAATCATCGATATCAATCAGTCCCAGACAGAGCGGTGTTCCCTGCGTACGAGCGGCGGTCAGTTCATTTTCCAACATACTTTCAAAATAACTATGGTTGAACAGACCTGTGCGTTGATCCGTGTTAGCTTTCTCCTCAATGGTCTGATACATGACAAACAATTGCTTGAATGCATGGGAGAGCAGAATACTGAGACTTAAGTACAACAACAGACCGAGCACGCCATTGTGTACAACCAGAATCGTCAGGACAAGCGCCAGAATCAGCGTACATAAATAAACCAGCAAGGATTCGGTAACAAATGCCCGCTTCATCTGCTGTAATGCATCTTTCGTTGAGAAATGAAAGAATAAGCCAAGTGTAATCGTGTTGATGATGAAATAGGCCGCAAGCGCTGCAAAATAAGGAAGCAGATTATAGCCGTCCAGCGTTCCCGATTGCCCGCCAGTCCACTCAAACACGGCAGCTGCTCCCGTAATCATGAGACTGTAGATGCTGAAATTGACAATGTGTTTCCACCAGGTGAGCTTGCGCTCTTTGATTAACAGAATGATGGAGACAGGAAGCAGTACAGATAAACTGAAAGCTCCTCCAAACATGAATATACAGGCAAGGTATACCGATGAATCCATGGATTGCTGATTGCCTTTGGGTGGAATCTGAAACGTGAAATAATCCAGAATTAGCGCCGCACCCAGCATGGTATAGACCATGACCCAATCCGCCGTGGTTAGATGAAGGTAAGACCACTTGTTCATGTACAGAAAAACACCGATCCCGGTACAACTAAGCAAAATAACATACAGACTGCTTCGATCTGCCTTATGGATAAGGTTACGAATAAAGTTCATAAAAAATCTCCTGCTTGGGTTTAGTCTACTCTTGATGTGTATATAATGGGTGTTCTTGTATAGGGATATACTATATAGACGTATAACATACCAATTTGCCTGGCAAAAATCCAGAAAGAAAAAACAGGCCGCTGGCAGCCTGTTTGTCTTGTTTGGCGGTATGGATACTAGCCGCCCAGCTTGTATCCCGAAGTTAGTGCTACAACGACAGAAGCCACGATGATTGCGTTGATGACAATGCGGGAATATTTCACACCTTCAAATTTTTTCATGGAGAAGACCTCCCTTCCTTGGAGTCTACCTGGTTCTCGTCAAGCCTGATGAGTTTTAGCAGGTTGCACAGCCTTTTTGTCCCGATTCACCATCATGTACTGGATAAAAAGGAATATGCCAACGTTCATGACTACATCACCGATGCTGATAACTTGAGTTCGTGGATAAGGGCTGGAGAGTGGGATGATATCACCGAGAAAAGGCAAACGTGTAGACGCATCCATCATAAAATGCTTCGATACGGCTCCGCCTTCCCGGAGCATATCTACATAGTAGGGTCCCAATACAGCGGAGGCTTCCACAGAAACCGGCATACGTCCACCGTTGACAGCCATCACGGCAAAATTGAGAAACACACCAATCCAGATGAGCATAAAACCGGTATGGTGCCTATTGAGCCACAAAAATGCGAGCCCTGTAATGTAGACGGCAGCAAAGAGATAACCATTAATAGATGCCACCCATTCGAATCGTTCCTGCAGATAGAAAATAAAGAACTGGATTAGAAGCAATACAGGGAAAATCCAGCCACTTCGCAACTTGAGTGATGCAAACTGATGGAGCCCATGCCGCAGCCCGCCTCGAAAAAATCCAACGATCAAGCCGAGTAAAATACCGTCATATACCATAAGTAACTCCTGTTCATGCGGAGATGTGCAATAGGATTGCGTGTTTGTGTACATAAAGGATTCGACCTGATATTGGTAATTCCTGCATGAGAAAAATGATTTTTTAGAAGAAATTTGCAAAATGCTGAACAAAAAACCGTCTTTACGAACCAAAGGGTCGAAAACCCTGATGAATTCAGTAAAGACGGTTACTTATAATGGCAAAATACGAGCTTTAATTCGGTTGGAAATGGAATTTATTTTATTCGGAACCACCGTTCAGATAGTTGAAGAAAGGCTGATCCACCCAGAAGTCATATGTTGTAATGTCTGCATCAGGAGCGAGTTTCAGGAAACCTTCCCGAATGGATTTGGCATTTTCCTTCAGAGAGAAGGACTGAGCATAGTAATTGCCAAGCGCGATCTTATTATTGGAAATGACCGGATAGTTGGCCAATGCCGTTGGTGAGTAATACAGTGGTTGCCACCAGGAACTGAGAATCAATGGTGATGTAGTGTCACTGTTCTTCTTGGCATATTTCAGAACAATATCATTGAAGCGGACTTTGTCTGCCACATTGTTGAACTCGAACTGAATATCATACTCCTTCGCAGAGGCAATATAGTTACCGTTCTCGATCTGTGTCACTTTATAGTCTGGTGTTTCCTTCGGCTCGCCCCATTCCTTCAAATAAATGAAGGCAGATGTCTTCGGCTGGAATTGTACATCGGCGTCAATGCCTTCGCTACGTAGCAAACCAACCAACTGTACAGCATGTTGAATGTTATCGTGACCGTAGGTAAGTGTCAGTTCATCGATAAAGTTGGAATCAAAACGGCTATCCTTCAGATTATAACCTGTGACGAGATCGTCTCGCAGGGCCTGATCCACAATCTTTCTCAGCTCAGGTGATTCGATCAGATCCGCTGTGCGATATGCAGCATACAGTTTGGAATAGATGTCCGCATCGCCGGAACGTCCAATCTCATGTTTGTATTTCCCTTGACTGACCAGAACACGTCCAAGCAAAGTATTAGCGAAATCTTTACTTGCTACGCCACCCTTTAGGAGAGCGGGGTACAGATTTTCGGGAATCAGGCCTGTATCGATCGCTGCAGCCAGTTCCTGTGCGGCTTGTCCCTGAACACGGTTCGGGCTAATGCCAACTTTGGCAAGTGCTTTGGCCGTTTTCTCGGCAGGATATGTATAAGCGAGTTCCTTGAATCCGGCTGCTTTCACCGCGATGAAGACGGCGGCATAAGTGCTCAGTTGATCCTTGGCACGTACTTCTGTACCTGTAATAACCCCACTATTGAATAAGGAAACGGCAGCATCATAAGAAGAATCACCAGAGGCCAGATCGGTAAAGACAGGAGCTTTGGCTTCACTGTCAATTGCTTGAGTGGCTTCCGTAACGGCTGCAATGGCTTGAATGAAATCACCTTTGGTTATCTGTTGCGGCAATTGAATATTGTACTTTGCTTGCAAGAATTGAGCAAAATCCGCTGCGCTTTCCGTATAAGCGACTGGAGCCTGAGCTAACGGTCCTTTGACACTTTGTGAAGTGGTTGGTTTAGCCGGAGTTGCAGATGCTGCAGAAGCAGAAGCGGGCAAGCTTAGACTGCCGAGTGTTACCGGAGCGGCGAGCAGGGCCGCCAACGTGATCTGGGTGATTTTTTTCAAATGAATAGCCTCCTTAAAATGGGTTGGAAAATGAGTAGCTTTCGGTTATAATTCTGACAAATCCTATCAGAATAGAATAATTGGATTGACTTTAGCACGGAGACGCGCTGGATGTCAACGGAAAAAAAGCTTGCTATAAAGCGGTTTCCAAAGCTTGGTAGAAAGCAAATCATCAAATATATTCTAATTGAGTGTATACGCTCAAAGATTTATTGACAAGGATCGACAGTATCCGCTAGGATAAGAAAAAAGAATATTGAAAAGGGGTATTTTCAAAATGAAAAGAGGTTTATCGTTCGTCTTATCGATCATCATGTTGGCTATTTTGTTGGCAGCTTGTGGGAATTCGGCTTCCAAAGACGAACAATCCGCCCAAGGCAGTGATTCGGAGAAATCTCTTCGGATGGCCCTCGTACTTCCCGAAAAAATAGGGGTTAACCCTTTCTTTGTACAGATGGATGAAGGCTTCAAAAAAGCAGGCGAAGAATTCAAAGTAGACACCAAGACAATTGAATCGACAGACCCGGCAGCATTTGAACAAAATCTGCGTGCTGCGGTTGCCGAGAATTATGATCTGATTATTACAGCAACTTTCCAGGCAGAAGATGCATTGAAGAAAGTCGCTGCAGAAAATCCGGATAAGTCCTTTGCAATTGTAGATACAACCGTGGATCTGCCTAACGTACGTAGCGTTGGTTTCCGTGAATATGAAGGGGCGTACCTGCTCGGTGCAGCCGCTGGATTGTCCACCAAAACAGACAAAGTCGGCATGATCGCAGCAATGGACGTACCATTGATTAAGAAATATACAGAAGGTTTCAAAGCGGGATTGGAATCCGTAAATCCGGATGCAGAATTCCTCGTGAACTATGTAGGTGGATTTAATGACCCGGCCAAAGCCAAAGAATTGGCACTCGTACAATTCGGCAAAGGCGCTGATTTCATCGCTGGCGCATCCGCTGTAGGTGATCTGGGTGTGTTCGAAGCAGCGAAAGAAAAAGGCTTCTATACTTCAGGTCAGGATACGGACCGTACGGTTGAAGACCCCGAACATATCGTATTATCTCAATTGAAATCAACCGATACCGTTGCTTATGAGACTGTGAAAGATTTTGTAGAAGGCAACTTCAAAGCAGGTGCAGTGAACTATGGCTTGAAAGAAGACGGTGTGGGCCTGACTTATGTTACACGTGATAGCGAATCCCCGCTGAATGCTTTTGTTGGACAAGAAGTAATCGACAAAGTGAAAGCAATCAAGGATGATATCGTATCCGGTAAAATCGTAGTCAAAGATCCATTGCAACAATAGTTTTGAATTGTTCTTTTCAATGAATGAGTGATGGAATGGATCAGCCGGCTGCCCGATCAGGCAGCCGGTTTTGCTGCTATTAAATGACCAGTATATGTTCAACTTATCGTTTACACGATAACGAAGAGGACAGAAATAACCTGAAGAAGCTAAGCTAAAAGCTTTCTGAAAGAAAGCTACTTCGGAAGCATACACCTCGCCTTTATCTCCGGATTTTCCCCTTTACATAAAGGGAATCGAAAAATCTGGGGATAACAGCGATCGGAAGGTTGTTCTGTCATCGTAGTGGCGAGTGTAACCTTTTAAGTTGAACTGAGAGGAGCGACGCGAGATATGCTGTTGGAGATGGAGCACATTACGAAGAAATACGGCGGCTTCACCGCGAACCGTGACATCCGTTTTAATTTGCGTGAGGGAGAGATTCATGCCCTTGTAGGTGAGAACGGGGCCGGTAAAACAACCTTGATGCGTATGCTGTACGGTATGGAACAGCCTACGTCAGGAACAATCAAAGTCCGTGGACGCGAAGTGAGCTTCGCTACGCCGTCCCAGGCGATGGCAAATGGCATCGGCATGGTGCACCAGCATTTCATGCTGTTCCCTTCCTTTACGGTGGCGGAGAACATCGTGATTGGACGCGAACCGGCAGCGGCAGGTGTATTTGACCGTAAAAAAGCAGCGGCCCAGGTGAATGAGCTTGGTAAACAATATGGCATGCCGGTTGACCCGTGGAAAAAAGTATCCGAGTGCCCGCTTGGCATGCAGCAGCGTGTTGAAATTCTCAAGGTGCTGCATCAGGGCGCAGACATCATTATATTGGATGAACCTTCGGCAGTACTGACGCCTCTGGAAGTAAAGGAACTGCTAACGAACATGAAATCACTCGCAAAGCTGGGCAAAACCTTTGTACTAATCACGCACAAGCTGCAAGAAGTCATGGATGTAGCCGACCGGATTACGGTACTTCGGGATGGTCAGGTAACGGGTACGCTCGAAGCCAAGGATACACATGTGGAGGAATTATCCCGTCTGATGGTTGGTCGTGAACTTGTGCGTATGGACAAGCAGCCATCGGTTCCTGCCGAAGCGGTGCTTCAGGTGGAAGGGGTCAATCTGTCTGGCGCCAAGGATCGTTCGGCGCTCAAGAAGATCCATATGGAGGTTCGTAAAGGCGAAGTCGTTGGCATAGCCGGTATCTCGGGTAACGGCCAGTCGGAATTGATTCAAGTGATTGCGGGACTGCGTAAGGCGGATAGTGGTCGCGTTGTGCTCTCCGGGCAGGATACAACCAATTGGCCTGTACGGCGCATTCGGGAGCATGGACTTGCTCATATCCCGGAAGATCGTTATATGTGGGGAGCGGCCAAGGATGCGAGCGTTCGTGAGAACGGGCTGATGGGACATCATCATCGCTTGCAATCACGTGGCATTATCAAAGCGAAAGCAGCAAGAACAATGGTAGAAAGTTGGATCAAACAGTTCAGCATCAAGACGGGTTCTGCGGAAACCAAGGCACAGTTTCTGTCTGGAGGTAATTTGCAGAAGCTGATTGCCGCTCGTGAATTCGCACAGGATACACCGTTTCTAATTGCAGCCGAACCGACTCGTGGTGTGGATATCGGAGCGATGGAGACGATTCATGCCGAATTGCTACGTAAACGCAGTGAGGGTGCAGGTATTCTTCTCATTTCATCGGAGTTGTCTGAGATTTTGCAATTATCGGATCGCATTATAGTGATGTATGAAGGCGAAATTGCCGGAGAACTGAGAGCAGAGGAAGCGACGGAGGAACAGATCAGTTTGTTAATGGCAGGAGGGAAAGAGCGGATATGAATCGGGTAAAAGAAACACTTCGCGGACTCGTACAGCCGCTGCTTGCCGTATTCATCGGTCTGATTGCAGGGGCTGTGGCGATTCTGATTGTTGGCGGTAATGTGGTGGATACGTATGCGGAGATGTGGAAAGGGGCCTTCGGCAACTTCTACTTCTTCACCAATACACTGGCTCGTTCCACACCGATCATCCTGGCGGGACTTGGCGTAGCCTTGGCATTTCGTGCCGGATTTTTCAATATGGGAGCCGAAGGCCAGATGATTCTTGGCGGGCTCAGTGCCGCGCTCACGGCGCTCTACCTGCCAGGCCCGGGCTGGTTCGTGTGTATTGCTGCGATTGTCGCAGGTATTGTTGCCGGGGGAATCTGGTCTCTGTTTGCAGGTTGGCTGGATGCTCGTTTCGGCATGAATCTATTGATTACAACCTTACTACTTAACTATATCGCTATTTATTTTGGCGGATACATGGTCTCCTATCCATTCAAGGATCGGACTGGATCTGCAGCGATGGCTCAGACACCTATGATTGATCAGAGTATCTGGTTGCCGAAGTTGTTCCAAGGTATGGGACTGCATGCCGGCTTCATCATTGCCATTGTCGCGGCTATTCTGATCTACTGGTTCACTCACAAAACGGTGACGGGTTACGAGATCCGCATGCTCGGCAGCAACCCGTCCTTTGCAACCTACGGCGGTGTTCGCCGCATTCGCATGATGATGCTGTCCATGGTCATCAGTGGTGGACTTGCTGGACTGGCAGGTGCGGGGGAAGTGCTCGGTACACAGTACCGTTTCCTTGATGGATCGCTATCTTCTGCAAGTTACGCCTGGAGCGGCATTATGGCCACGCTGCTTGCCCGCTCGCATCCACTCGGTACAGCTGTAGCAGCTATTTTGCTGGCTGCGTTACAGACAGGTGCCATGGGGATGGAACGGAATACGGATGTGCCGCTTGAAGTCGGCAGTGTCATCCAGGCCGTATTGACATTATTTGTATCAGCTCAGATCGGTTATTCATTCCTGAAGCGGAGAAAGGAGAAAAAGTCCAATGCAACAACTGTTTGATGCAGCCATGTTTGGCTCAACCTTGCGGATTATGACTCCAATCCTGCTTGCAGCGCTCGGTGGGGCTTTATGTTCCCGTGTCGGTCTGTTCAACGTGGGTCTCGAAGGACTGGTTTTGATCGGTGCATTCTCCGCCATTGTCGGTAATTATCTGTTTGGCAATGTGCTGCTGGCTGTACTCTTTTCCATTATTATTGTGATGTTATTCTCGGCGCTCTTTGCTTTTATAAGTATTAATCTCAAGGCCAACGCCATCGTGGTCGGGATCTCGCTCAACTTCCTGGCTGCGGGGGTGACGACCTTTGCACTGCGTGCGATTTTTGATGTAAAAGGTGCATACTACGACAAAGACATGGTGGGACTTCCCAAGTGGGATATTCCGCTGATTAAGGACATTCCGTGGTTGGGCGATGTATTATCGGGACATAGTCCCTTGGTTTACCTCGGTATTGTGCTCGTGATTGGACTGCAATTCTATCTGTTCAAAAGTGTATCCGGCTTCCGCCTGCGCTCTGTCGGTGAGAATCCGATTGCAGCACAGAGCATCGGGATCAAGGTACGCGGCATCCAGTATGGTGCGGTTCTAATGTGCGGTGTGTTGTGTGCTCTGGCTGGCGCGCAGTTGTCGCTCGGTCAGGTGACGATGTTCACCGAAGGCATGACCGCGGGTCGTGGCTTCATTGCACTCGTAGCAACGATGCTGGGACAAGCGAATCCGCTTGGCGTCATGGGCTCCAGTGTGTTGTTCGGCTTCATGGAGGCATTGAGTATTCGTCTGCAAGGCTTCTCCTTGCCAACCCATTTCACATTGATGTTGCCGTATATTGTGACGCTGGTCGCGATGTTCTTTTTCAAAGACCGTACCTATGCGCAGGATGCACTGAAAGCGGGCGGAAGCTCGCGTTAATTCCTGAATGCCGATGTAGAGGCAGCAAAAGAAGGAGGAATTCCACTTGCATAACAAGGCTGAACGTTTGAAAAAAGGAAAAGCCCCGGCACCCAAAGCGGGCAATGATTATGGAGATCGCTTGCCGCCGGGACAGATGTTGACGGAGAAATTTCCGATTCTGCATGAAGGGGAAGTGCCAGAATATGACCTGTCCACCTGGGACTTGAAGGTATTCGGCGAAGTGGAAGAAGAGAAGGTCTTCTCCCTGGCCGAGTTGCAGGCGATGCCTCAGGTGAACACGGTAAGTGATATTCACTGTGTCACACGCTGGTCGAAATTCGATACGCCGTGGGAAGGCATTCGCTTCTCTGATTTTGTGAAACTTCTTGGCGTTAAACCGGAAGCGAAATACGTCATGATCCATGCGGATCATGATTATGAGACAAATGTACCGCTCGAAGAATTGATGCATGACGATGTGCTGCTTGCATTCAAATATAACGGCGAGCCACTGACGCCCAAGCATGGTTTTCCGTTGCGCATGGTCGTGCCACAACTTTACTTCTGGAAGAGTGCGAAGTGGATACGTGGTTTGGAGTTTATGACCGAAGACCGTAACGGCTTCTGGGAAGTGAATGGTTTCCACCATTTTGCCGATCCGTTCAAGGAGCAGCGCTTCTCGGGTGAAGATCTGCCGATTCCGGAAGATGAGTGGACGAAGAAGGAGTTTGATTGATATGTTGATGCCTATTTTGCAGATTCATTCGGAAGACATGCCGGCATATGCCGTCGTCTGTGGTGATCCGGCACGTGCGGAGAAGATTTCCCGTAAGCTGGAGCAGGCGAGAGAACTGGCGTTCAGTCGGGAGTATCGCACGTTTGTTGGTCTGTACGGAGGGTTACAGATCGCTGTGGTCAGCCATGGTGTAGGGTCACCTGGAGCGGCTGTCTGCTTCGAGGAATTGATTCGAGCGGGTGTAACAACTCTGATTCGTGTAGGTACGGCGGGATCGTATACAGCGGATTTTCCGGCAGGTAGTGTGATTGTGAGTACAGCAGCCGTTCGTACAGATGGGTTGACTCGCCAACTGGTGCCGGATGGTTTCCCAGCGGTAGCGGATATTGGGGTGACGCAAGCGTTGATCGAAGCTGCTCGTGAGCAGGGGAACGCAGCAAATGCCGAATCTGCGACTGCAGCGGGTAAAGTTGGTGTGGGTATCACCGTAACGCTGGATGCGTTCTTTGCAGGCGTGGAAGAGATTCCACATCGCAAGTACAAGCAGGCTGGAGCACTTGCAGCCGAGATGGAAATTGCGGCACTCTACATCGTCAGCACCTTGCGTGGCGCTCGTGCCGGAGCCATTGTCGCGATTGACGGGTTCGCGGACAGCGACCTGGCTGCTGAGTATGATCCGCATACGGATGCGGTTGGACAAGCGGTGGAGCGTGAGATTAATGCAGCGCTACGTGCGCTAGTCGCGCTTGCTCGCCAGGATCAGGCGTAATACAAAGCTAGTAATTTAATCGGTTAAACGTCCACCTGAGGTGGACATAAGGAAAGAGGGCATTCCGTAGGGTCATGAAAATGGTCTGGGGGAATGCCCTTTTTTTGCGCCCAAAAAAGTTGGGGAATTTTATCGACGATAATTGTTTTAGGGATTTGTGAGTATAAGCTGATGTGAGAAGTGGAGGTTATGAATGGTGTACTGTTTCACCTAACGAACCCAGCACGTCTTATTCGAGGGGATATCGCAAGTATGAAAATCTAACGAATCGTTGGCACGCTAATGCCGGAATTAATGCCTGTTTTCAATCCATTATAATGAATTACCGTTAAATAACGTTTCTGAGATTCGTTAAATTTCCACTCCGTCTATATTTGCCAATATAAGGTGTGTAGGATTCGTTAGCCCTGATGTCTATCCCTCGCGAAGAATGATAATGCAGAAAATGGGCACGTTATATAAAGGAACATCACCATGAATACGAAAAAGGGAGGACTCTACGATGACACAGAACAATCAACCTCAGGATGAGGCGGAAATTCGCAACAAGCTGGATGAAGACGGGGATTCCTTGATGGAGAAAAAGAAAATCTTGAGCGGAGTAGACATTGAGCCACAGGCGGACGAATGGGCAGCGAAGCCATCACCTGTTGCTTTTAATGAAGGAAATACATCTTCGAAAAAATAATCAACATGAACATCCTATGGGCTTGATGGAAGGAAGATAAATTTAGCGAAGCAGGTACCCTTATGGTATCTGCTTTTTGGTTGTATAATAATGTAAAATTCAACAGACGAAAGAGTGATGGGATGAGCACGAAGGGGAATGTTAACATTCGAAAGGCAGAACTCAGGGACTACTCTGGCGTGTCATTGTTGATGGATGAACTGCACCAGATGCATGTCGAGGCGCGGCCGGATCTATACAGAGTGTTAGAGACTAGAATGGAGGAAAGGGAGTTTACCGAACTACTGGAAACGGACAAGCGATACCTGTATGTTGCCGAGTCTTTAGAAACAGGCTTGATTCTGGGTTACGGGAGTGCGCAGTTGAGTGTAATTCAGGATAACCCATTGATGGTGGATCGCAAGATGCTGTACATCCATGAACTTGTAGTGGATACCAAGCATCGGGGCCAAGGAACGGGCAAACAGTTGATCCAGGCATTCATCGAGCTAGGAAGAGAGCTTCAGGCAGACAGCGTGGAATTATCCGTGTCGACGTTTAACTGGGACGCACAGGCTTTCTATGAACAGATGGGTCTGGTCGTTCGCAGCAGCAGGATGGAATATACCTTGTAAGATGTACTGCTCTTTATCAATCGAACAAGCAATCATCTATTTTTAACAAAATATCAAAATGAACTTGAATACCCCCATGGGGTATGTTACTCTTAGAAAAGAACGAAAGAAAAGGGGTGTTCATGATGGATCATCAGAGCCATCCCGAGGAACCTTTGCAATCCTCCATGTCCGATTCGACGGAAGCTTCGGCTACAGTTCAAGAAGCAGTATCCTGTCATGTCGAAGGCAGTGATGGGAAGCATGTGCGCAAGAGTCATCATTCGCAGGAGATGAAGAGTAACCTGGTTTCTCGTTTGAACCGTGTGGAAGGTCAGATTCGCGGGATCAAGGGATTGATTGAGAAGGATACGTACTGTGATGATGTACTGACGCAGATTGCGGCGGCTCAGTCTGCTCTTAATTCAGTAGGCAAACTTCTTCTTGAAGGCCATATGAAGAGCTGTATTGTTGAGCGTATTCAAGCTGGTGAACATGAGGTTGTGGATGAACTGCTGGTTACGATGCGGAAGTTAATGAAGTAAGCTGAATCAATTCACCTAATTAATTTTATCATTTTAATATATCCCAAGGAGGAATTTACAATGTCTAATGTTACGTTGAACGTTACGGGAATGTCTTGCAATCACTGTGTGAAGTCGGTTGAAGAGGCTGTGAAGAATGCTGGGGCGAGTGGTCACGTGGATCTGGCAGCGGGAACGGTAGCTGTGGAATATGATGAGCAGAAAGTGAACGTGGATCAGATCAAAGCTGCAATTGAAGATCAGGGATACGATGTAGTCTAATGGCATTACAGGCTTAAACCGAACATGCTCTTGGGTAAAAAGAGGTCAGAGGTCTTTTTTCCTACGAGTCAGGTTTAAGCCTAATTTTCTGTCCGATACATACCCCTTGGGGGTATAATTGATTGCAACATATAATAATTTGAATCGACATGAAAGGAGCTGACATGATGGATAACTCAACGAATAAACCAATGGATACATCATCAGAACCTACACCTTTGCCCCCTATGGCAGACGCGCCTGGACTGAAGACAACACTTCACATCACGGGCATGACCTGTGCCGCATGTTCGACACGAGTGGAGAAAGGCTTGTCCCGCATGGAGGGTGTGCATCAGGCCAATGTGAACCTTGCGATTGAACAGGCAACCGTTTCATATGATCCGAAGACAACCAACGTGAATGCGTTGCGGGATAAAGTAGAGGCGCTTGGCTACGGTACGGTGTCCGAATCAGTAGATCTGAACATCACCGGTATGACGTGTGCTGCCTGTTCTGCGCGGATTGAAAAAGGTCTTTCCCGACTACCCGGGGTATCTCAGGCGAATGTGAATCTGGCGCTGGAGACCGGGCATATTGAATATGCCGCGGGCTCATTGAAACCTTCGGATATTACCGCCAAGATTAAGCAAATGGGCTACGGTGCTGAACTGCAATTGACGCAAGAACAGACTACATCGGTTCGTGAACGTGAGCTGCAACGCAAAAAGTGGAGATGGATGATATCGGCTTTGTTATCGATTCCGTTGCTGTGGGCCATGGTGGGGCATTTCTCGTTCACATCCGGAATCTATGTACCTGAGCTGTTCATGAACCCGTGGTTCCAACTGCTGCTGGCAACACCGGTACAGTTCGTGATTGGGTGGCAGTTCTATGTAGGAGCGTACAAAGCACTACGCAACCGCAGCGCGAATATGGATGTTCTTGTCGCACTGGGTACCAGCGCAGCGTTTTTCTACAGTCTGTATCTGACGTTATCCAGTGGGTACTTGCCTTTTGCGTCGGTGGATCATGGGGCAATGGGAACGGGCACAGCCGCCATGCCTTCGGTAGAACTCTATTATGAGACAAGTGCGATTCTAATTACGTTAATTTTACTGGGAAAATGGTTCGAAGCTGTGGCGAAAGGCCGCTCTTCACAGGCGATTAAAAGCTTGATTGAACTGGCTCCACGTGAAGCCCGTGTCATCCGGGATGGACAGGAAGTTATGGTTCCTGCTGCATATGTTGCGGTAGGGGAGCTCGTTCTGGTGAAGCCGGGTGACAGCATACCTGTAGATGGTGTCGTTGAGGAGGGGCAATCCTCTGTGGATGAATCCATGCTAAGCGGAGAGAGCCTTCCCGTGGATAAAAAACCGGGAGATGCCGTTACAGGTGCTACGTTGAACAAAAATGGCGTATTACGACTGCGTGCGACACGAGTGGGATCGGACACGGCGTTGTCCCAGATCATCAAAGTGGTAGAGCAGGCGCAGGGTTCCAAAGCACCGATTCAACGGATCGCAGATGTTATATCAGGCATATTTGTTCCGATCGTCGTTGGCATAGCCGCGCTGACATTCCTGATCTGGTATCTGTTTGCAAGTCCGGGTGACTTTGCGGGTTCCCTTGAAAAAGCGATTGCTGTGCTCGTCATTGCCTGTCCATGTGCACTTGGGCTGGCCACGCCGACCTCAGTCATGGCTGGATCAGGCCGTGCCGCTGAGTACGGCATTCTGTTCAAAGGCGGCGAACATCTGGAGTCCGCACAACAGATTCAGACCGTGGTGCTCGACAAAACAGGTACAGTGACTCAAGGTAAACCCGTGCTTACCGACGTTATCACGGCTCCGAATTGGACGGAATCCGATCTGCTTGAGCATGTGGGAGCGGCTGAACAGAGTTCGGAGCATCCGCTGGCAGAGGCGATTGTTGCAGGTATCCGTGCCAAGGGTCTGGAGCTGACCTCAACAGAGAAGTTCGAGAACATACCGGGATATGGTGTGCGAGCTTCAGTACAAGGGCAGGAGATCCTGGTTGGTACACGGCGATTGCTTGCGGATGCACAGGTCAATGTCTCTGAGGAAACCGTTCAGCAGATGAACCGACTGGAAGAGCAGGGGCGTACAGCGATGCTGGTAGCGGTAGATGGTCAGTGGGCAGGCATTGTGGCAGTGGCTGACACCATTAAGGATACCTCTCGTGAAGCGATCGGTCGTCTTCAGGCGATGGGGATTGATGTGATCATGATCACTGGAGACAATGAGCGGACTGCTCGAGCTGTAGCGGAACAGGCAGGGATCGGTAAAGTGCTGGCTGAGGTTCTTCCCGAAGGTAAAGCTGCAGAAGTGAAGAAACTTCAGGAGAGTGGCCTGAAAGTTGCGATGGTAGGTGACGGCATTAATGATGCTCCAGCACTCGCTACTGCTGATATTGGGATGGCCATTGGAACAGGAACGGATGTAGCGATGGAAGCGGCGGATATTACCTTGATGCGTGGTGATCTGAACAGCATTGCAGATGCGATTGAGATGAGCCGGCGCACGATGGGGAATATCAAACAAAACTTATTCTGGGCACTCGGATACAACGTTATTGGTATTCCCATTGCGGCAGTTGGCTTCTTGGCCCCATGGCTGGCAGGGGCGGCGATGGCGTTCAGTTCCGTGTCGGTTGTCCTGAATGCGCTGCGACTGCAACGCATGAAGCTGAATAGAAATGGCTGACCGGCCCATGTTTACAGAGATATTCAATGCCTCATTGTAACAAAGTGAGGATATTACATGCGCGGTTCGCTGCAGGCGGGCCGCGCTTTTTGTTGAGAAGAGACAGTTTGAATCGCCAGAGAAGTACGGCCTGAATCGTTGGTCTAGATGTCCTTTTCTATGGAGAAAAGTTGGTATTATGCTATTTTGTGAAAATGAATTAATTACATTCATGAATAAATCTTATATTTTCTGAATATTTCAAAAATGAGTTGACAATATGGTCATATTCACATAAAATTTAAACGATCGTTTGATTCAAACAACTGTTTAAATCAAATTAGAACTATTTTGAGTAATGGAGGACACCTTTTATGTTACAGGCTTTACGTACATTGTTTAAAAAACCGCCAGTGATTGTAGGGATCGTAACAGCACTTATGTTCCAAGTGATCTTTAGCGTGATCTGGATGACCGCATATTCTGGAGTAAATGACCGTACGAAAGAATTAACGGTTGCGATTGTGAACGAGGATGGTGAAATGTCCAAAGGAATTGCGGATTCGCTCGCAGGAACACTGCCTTTCCATACCGTATCCAATCTGAGTGCAGCTGAAGCGTTGGATCAGTTGAATCATCACAAAGTACACATGGTGCTGGATATTCCGGCTGGGTTCAACGAACTGCTTCAGACGGCTGGCTCAACCGCCGAGATTAAATACACCATTAATGAAGCGAACCCGGTTACGATTAAAAGCATGATGCAAGGTGTATCACAAAGTGTGACAAACACGATTAACAAACAAGCTACAGCACAAGGCGTTCAGACGGTGTTAACTGCTTCAGGTGCGCCTGCCGATCAGGCTGCTGAAGCTGCTGCGAACCTGGCTACCCGAGTGGAAGGAACAACAACGTCCATCAACCCAGTTAACGGGATGAATAATCAGATGGTGCCGATGATGATGGTACTGGCTTCCTATGTAGGTGCCATGATTATGGGGATGAACCTGCAGACAGCCATGGGTATGCTGTCATCTACCTATTCCCGCTTGACTTTGTTTGGCGCGAGAGTTGTCATTAACGTGGGTTCTGCATTGGTCGTTTCCTTGTTGGGATCATCGCTGATCGTTGCATTGGGCGGACAGATTGCACAAGGATTCGTTGCGTTCTGGTTGTTCCAGGCACTCTTCCTGTGTACGTTCATGTTCTTCTCCCAGTTCTTCCTGATCTGTTTCGGACCGGCAGGAAGTCTGTTCAACATCATCTCACTGTCCTTGCAACTGGTATCTTCCGGTGCTATGGTACCGCGTGAATTGCTGAACAGCTTCTATAGCGGCATTGGGCAGTACCTGCCTGCAACATACGCCGTTCAGGGTATTCTGAGCGTGCAATTGGGAGGCCCAGGAGTTCAGTCTGCTGCAGGATCTATCGTCATTGTACTGTTGGTTGCTGTTGCTCTGTCACTGGTTGTGACGTTGTTGAAAAAACAACGCATGCCAGCTGGTGCACCACGCCCGGTTCAAGCACACAACTAATACAACAGATACATGTAACGGCTTCATAAGATAGGACAATAGGATAGGACAAGCACCCCGATGATTTTCATCGGGGTGCTTGGTGTAATATAATAGACAGATGATTCGCTGGCTGCTGTCCTTGAGCTAGAGCGAATGAGATGAACGGACAAGAGGGAGCGGGACGGAATGACGGAACCGGAGTTGGATATCAAAACGAGGATATTGCTTGCAGCCAAGAAGCTTTTTGCACAGCAGGGGTATGACGGGACGAGTGTTCGTCAAATCTGTGATGAGGCGGGTGCGAATGTGTCGCTGGTGTCATACCATTTTGGCGGCAAAGAAAAGGTGTTCGAGGCATTATTTGAACATTTCTTCCCCGATCATATGATGAACTCGTTGGCGGAAGAGTCCATGTCCTCGCCTGTGGAAGGTATCCGACGAATTATTGGTGAAGTTGTGAAGTTCACGATGACAGATCGGGAGATGAGCGATATTGTGCAGCTTGAAATTACACTGCGTACACATCGCACAGCGACCGTATTTCGTTTTCTGGACCCCGTCTGGACACGCGTGAGGGAACTGCTGCAAGAAGGAAAGGACCAGGGATTGTTCCAAATCGAGTCCGTATCTTATGCAATGCTTCAGGTTATGGGTGTGGCTTTGGCACACAAACGGGCCAAGAATTCACGATTTGGCTTTGATTATCAACATATGAATACAGACGAGCTCGCGGAGCAGACCATTGAGTTCGTACTTCGAGGATTGGGAGTGAACCGCCATGAATGAAACCATTGAGTTGATGATGAAACACCGCTCTGTACGAAAATTTAAGCCTGACCCGGTAAGTGATGAGCAGCTTGCAGCCATTGTATCGGCAGGGCAGATGGCTTCTTCTTCAAGCAGTGTACAAGCTTACACCGTGATTGCCGTGACTGAATCGGAGCAAAAAGCCAAGCTGGCTGAATTGGCAGGCAATCAGGCCTACGTCAATGAATGTCCCGTGTTTCTCGTGTGGTGTGCTGACCTATATCGGCTGAGTGATGCTGCGAAACGTCATCTTCCTGAGAAGGAATCGTATGCCGATTCGACCGAGAATTTCATGGTAGCCACGATTGATGCTGCTCTGGCTTCCCAGAATGCCGCTCTTGCAGCCGAATCTCTTGGCTTCGGAATTGTATATATCGGCGGGCTTCGTACTCGGATTGAAGAAGTCGCTGAGCTGTTGGGATTGCCGGAAGGCGTATATCCGGTGTACGGCATGTGTATTGGTGTTGCAGATCAGGAAACAGGAATTCGGCCACGCCTGCCATTGAAAGCCGTTCTGCATCATAATCGCTATAATGCCGAGCAGAGCCTTCAAGGTGTTGAGCAGTATGATGAGACTACAACTGCGTACATGAAAGAACGGACCAATGGAGAACGAACGACCCCATGGTCCGAACTGATGGCGAAGCGCCTGACTGAGCCGGCACGGTTGCAGGTGAGACCGTTCCTGGAAGGCAAAGGATTCCTGAAGCGTTAAGTTGAACGGAAGGTAGTTACACCTGCTACTCCGATGACAGAACAACCCTCCGATCGCTGTTATCCCCAGATTTTTCAATCCACTTTTAAAAAGGTGAAAATCTGGTTATAAAGGCGAACGCGTTGCTTCCTCGGGTTATTTCTGTCCTCTACGTTCCTGTGTAAAAATTTTGTTCAACTTATATCTATGTAAATTAGAAGTCAGTCGGGGAAAAGTCGACTGGCTTCTTTGTGTTGTGCTGGCAGGGCAAGCGAGTGCGCTTGCTTCTACCAGATTGTAATCAAGTTAAGCCATAGAAACGCTTTGTATTCTGATAAAAGAGACGGGCGGCCCGGTCGGTTCCCATGCCGGTGATCTCACTCCATGCTTGAATGACTTGTCTGGTCATTGCAGGGTGTGTCATTCGTCCCTGAAACGGCCCTTCGAAGGGCCAAGGGCCGTCGGTCTCGGCCATGACTTGTTCTGCTGGATATTGCCGGGCGAGTTCACGAATCTCATCTTCATAACGAATATCCGGCGTGAAAGAGATGAAATAACCGTTGTCTGCCATGCGTTTTACCGTTTCGCGGGACCCTTTGAACCAGTGGAAATGAGCACGTCGGAAATGATTTTGCTCCAGCAGATCACAGACGATATCCGCATCTTCGTATACAGCATGAAGGACAAGCGGTTTGTTGTGCTTTTTCGCGAGTTGGATGAAACGTTCAAGCAGCTCGATATACCCGCTCTGATCGAAGCTCTTTCCTGCTTGCTCAGCCTCCAGTCGATTGTAATAGGGAAGGCCGACTTCTCCGATAGCTGTGGCTTGTCCCATATGCTGCTCAATCCATTGGAAGAACAGGTCCATCTCTGCGGTGGATGGCAGTTCCTGTTCCGGATGGAAACCGAAGGCCGGATATATAGTGCGTGGATATTGATTAGCAAGCTCCAGATTGGCCTGGGCAGAAGCCAGATTCATGGATACCGCAATGACCGCTTCCACCTGCTGAGACGAAAATGATAGCAACATCTCACGTTGTTCATCAGGGGTATACTGATCCAAGTGAATATGAGCATCGATCAATGGTGCAAAAGCTTGAGAATGCACGAGGGAATTCCTCCTTGTGTTCCTATATATTTTAACTATGTTACGCAGAATTTCTTGTGGTGGATCACCCATTAAAGGAAAATAATAACTTTAAAACCCGCGCTATCAAGATAGGCGGGCTTTCTGCTGTTCTTCTCTCATCCACTGTGCAATCTGCCGTTTACGCTCCAGAAAGGCGGATTCCTCCGTAATTTCTTCTCGTCTAGGGCGATCAAAAGGAACATGTACCTCATGCAACACCGTTGCAGGCCGGTTGGATAATACATAGACCCGATCCGCAAGCAGCAATGCTTCTTCGATATTATGGGTGATGAACAGCACCGAACGACGGTTCTGTTCCCAGATATCGAGCAGCCAGCGCTGCATGTCGCTACGTGTGAGTGCATCCAGCGCGCTGAAGGGTTCGTCCAGCAGCATCAACTCCTGCGGACTAAGCAGGGCGCGCAGGAATGCAGCGCGTTGCTGCATACCGCCCGACAGCATATGCGGGTATGCCTGCTCGAATCCGGCAAGACCCACGCTACTTAACCATTTTCGAGCCTCCGCAAGTGCTTCAGCCCGGGGAGGAGTATCCATAGCTACTTCACCAGCAAGCAGTACATTGTCTTCAATGGTACGCCAAGGGAAAAGGGCAGACTGTTGTGGCATATAACTGATCCTGCCACGTTGGCCCGTAACATCGTGACCGTTCATGAGCACTTGCCCTTCCTGTGGCTTCAGCAGACCACCGATGATATGGAACAGGGTGCTTTTGCCACAGCCGGATGGCCCAACGATAGCGACAAACTCACCTTGCTTCACAGTCAGGGACAGGCCGTTCAACACCGGTAGCCTGCTCCGTCGTTCACGAAATGATGCATGAACATCCACGACGTCCAGTGCAGGTGGAACCGAAGCAGCAGTCGTATATGTCGGTAGCCCGGAATTAGTCGAGTAAATTTTTTCACCGTGCTTTGGTTCCAATGTGCGTGCTCCCCGTTCAGGCTGGACGTGTTCGTCCTGTTGCTGATTCATATGCTGATCACTTCCTAATATATAGACTTACATGCTTTGTTATCGCTTCTGTGGCCGCCAGCGCACGAGCAGCTTCTCCAGCAGCGCGATGAGCAGGAAGAGCAGCAAGCTGAGCGCAACAATAATCATGATCGCCACGAATAAGCGATCTGTGCGATAAGCTGATTTTTGCAGCATCATATAATAACCAATACCCTTGTCTGCACCAATCCATTCGGCAATGATGGCGCCCATCACGCTATAGGTAGCGGCGATTTTGATACCGGAGAATACTGATGGTAGTGCATGGGGAAGCTCCAGCTTCCAGAAGATATGACGACGTTTGGCACCAGCCATGCGCATATAGTTCATCATCGCTGCATCTGTACGGGTCAAGCCGTCCATGGCCGCCACCGCAACGGGGAAAAAGCAGACTAATATGATGGTAATCAGCTTGGGCAACAGCCCGAATCCGAACCAGATTAACAGGAGCGGTGCGAGCGCGATGGTCGGTATATTTTGACTAAGAATAAGTAAAGGATACAGGGCTGACTTGAGAAAAGGAACCAAATGCAGCACCATTGCAATCAATAATCCAACCGCTGTTCCAGCGGCGAATCCGATCAGCGTTAACTGAATGGTTGCGGAGGCATGCATGCCCAGTCGCTCCGCTTGGGATGCCGCTTCGCGGGCGATATCGGACGGTGCGGGCAGCATCCATTTCTCGATGTGGAACAGGGATACAGCTCCCTGCCATATCGCTATAAAGAGAATAACCGCCACGAAGGGCGGCCATACACTTTTGAAATAGGCATTCATTAGCGGTACTTCTCCGTCAGGGTATCCATGCTGAAGCCAGTAGGGCTATGGGCGATTTTAATCTGGGAGATGATGCTTGGGCTGCCAGCCTCGACGAGTACTTCGTGCATTTTGCGGACAACCTCCAGCAGTTCCTCCAGTTCCCCTTCCATCGTGGTGTCGAGCGCGTTCACCTGATATTTTAGGCCGGATTGCTGAATAACTTCAATGGCGCGATCTACATAAGGGTAAGAGTTCTCGCCATTTGGCGTTTTTGGAATAACCTGAATGCTAAGTAATGTGCTTGCCATGAGAGATCACGGCTCCTTTCGTGATATATAAAATGAACTAATGACGGTTACACTTGCCACTTCGATGACAGAATAACCTTCCAATCGCTGTTATCCCCAGATTTTTTTGATTCCCTTTCTCTAAAGGGAAAATCCGGTGATAAAGGCGACCGCTTCGCTATTTCACGTTATTTCTGTCCTCTCCGTCCTCGTGTAAATATTAAGTTCGTTTTATATGAGAAATTTTATTGGGGTAAAAACGCGTTCGTATATGCTTTGCTCACGTCGACCTGTTCATCCAGCAGTTTTTTGCTAAACATCCAGTCAGTGTAGTTCTGCCACACTTCCTGTTTCTGTTCTCCCCAGCGTGGGGCGTCATCCGTGTACTTCGGACTCAACCATTTCTGGCTTGCCAGTACCAATTCCTTGTCCAAATCCGGTACAGCCTTGATTAGAATGTTTGCGGCGTCTTCAGGATGATCAATTGCGTATTGATATCCTTCTGAAGTGGCTTTCAGGAATGCTGTCACCAGCTCAGGATCGTTCTGAATGGTCTGCTCGTTCGTTACGAGCACAGGCGTGTAGTAATCCAGTGCATCTGAATAATCCTTCACATATAACATGTCGATCGGTTCCCCGCGCAGTTCAGCTTCAATCCCCGTCCAGGCGTAGAAAATCCATGCAAAATCAATATCCCGTTTCACAGCGGTGAAAAAGTCGGCATCACCCATGTTAATGTTTTTCACTTTGGATACGTCGGCGCCTTCGCCTTCCATAATGGATTGCATCACGGCTTCTTCCACAGGGGAACCCCAGCCGCCATAGGTTTTGCCTTCAAAATCTTTCGGTGATTTAATATTCCGATCTGCCGGAGCAGCAAATCCGGATGTATTATGCTGAATAACCGCTGCGATGGAGACGAGTGGAACCCCTTGTGTACGGGCTTGAGTTACACTTTCCTGATAACTTACGCCAAATGGCACTTCATTGGAAGCAACCATCGTATCGGCGCCGCCGGCACCTGGCTGAACAATCTCCACGTTCAAACCTTCAGCCTTATAAAAACCTTGATCTACGGCCGCATACAAGCCGGTATGATTCGTATTTGGTGTCCAGTCGAGCACCACTTTAACATCCTTGAGGGCTGCGTTGTCACCTTCATTGCTGCTCTCCGTATTCGTGCTGCCGTTCTGTTCAGCCGGGGCAGCTTCTTTACCGCCACATGCGACCACAGTCACCAGTAGTACACATAAGAGCAACAGTCCCATTGTTTTACGCCATTTCATCTGTGATTCTCTCCTTCGGTATGTCCGGCCAGTGGCACGGGTACTCCTTGGCTTCATATCCAAGCTTCTTGCATAAATCGACAGATTTATACCAGCTATGATCCGGATAACGTCACTTTTTTTAGCTCTCTGGCTATATAAAAGAACATTAAAAAAGCGCCCCGTAATCCGGGACGCGTGCAGGCGTTAGAGAGGTGGCGTTCAGCCATAGGGCTGTGCCATTTCGATATACTCCGATTCCTACGCTGGCATGATCCAGATCAGGTCTAAGGGTTAGTATCTTGGTGGGATACACTCTCAGCCGGCCAATTCCGACTCCCCTGGGAAACTATGAAGTTACGGGCATTACTAGGTGTAATTATAGGCCAGAGGCCCAGTCGTGTCCAGTCAGGAACTGGATGGGAACGGATTTCCGGTCATCGTCTATTTGCTTCTAAGCCGCTTCGGTGATTAGTTTTTGATCGTTTGGCCTTGAGCCGAGCAGCTTGATTCATTTAAACAACATAATTTAGGTACAAAAGGAGATAGTACTGCTATACCAATAAATACTTTTACATAAAAATGGGGGAGTACTGAATGATCCTTAAAACCATAATCGCAATGATTCTGTGTTATAGTGCCTACATTTTTTTCACAGCCTACCTTTTATTTTTGGTTCCGTCTCCATCTGCTATTGAAAATACGGATATGCAAAAATCGTTAACAAGAGGAAGTACAACAGATCGCGTAATGCTCCTGGAGGACGGCTTTCAATCGGGTCAGGTGAGAATCCAGACCATTCGAGAGGCAAAAACAAGCATCGACCTGGCCTATTACTCCATTCAAAAAGGAAAAACATCTCAGCTTTTTTTTGCTGCTTTATTCGATGCGGCTGATCGGGGTGTTCAAGTTCGAATCATTTTAGACGGGATTTTTCACAGCATGCGCGGAGGATTGCGTGATATTCCAGATGCCATTGCAGCTCATCCCAATGTCGAATTAAGATATTATGAACCACTCCACCTATTTATGCCATGGACATGGCATAATCGTCTGCATGACAAGATCCTTCTTGTCGACAACACATATGGAATCATTGGCGGCCAAAATATTGGTGATAAATATATGGCATTGCAACCCCCAAAAGACTATGTTTTTGATCGCGATGTCCTTGTTTACAATGCAAACGATAATACGAACAGCACGGTTGTTGAAATGAAACAATATCTAGATCAGTTATGGAACCATCCATTCACCAAACCAGAAAAACATGCAAAACGTCAGCATCATGCAAAAGGGTTAAAAGAGCTGGCTCAGCTGGCTGATTTATATCAAAAAGCCCAGGCTCAGAGTGATCCTTTTGTGAAAGTGTTGCCCAAGGAATGGGTTCGAGGAGCTCTTCATTCCGACCACGTTGCTTTCATTCACAATCCAATTAAAAGGCTGTATAAAGACCCCATCATGTGGAGGACATTTGTTCATTTCGCCAATGAAGCAAAGTCGAAAGTGTACCTTCAGACGCCATATGCCATTCCCACCAAGAAAATGGAGAAAGCCGTACATCTGTCGATGAATCCAAAAGCAGAATGGGTCATGCTAACCAATTCAATCCAACAGACCCCTAACCCTTTGGCTTTCGCGGGATACTTAAGCTCTAAAAAACGGTTGCTTGATACCAGTCTGGCCATATATGAATACGAAGGCCCTTATTCCATACACGGCAAATCATTTGTCATGGATGATTACCTCAGCATGGTTGGTTCGTATAATCTTGATCCCAGATCTGCCTTCCTCAATACCGAATCCGCTGTAGTCATTTCCGGTTCTGCATTTGCCAACCAACTAACAGAGGCTATGG
The DNA here is from genome assembly GCF_038595085.1 of Paenibacillus sp. FSL R5-0749. Lineage (NCBI taxonomy): Bacteria > Bacillati > Bacillota > Bacilli > Caryophanales > Paenibacillaceae > Paenibacillus > Paenibacillus sp. FSL R5-0749. The sequence continues at coordinate 492,913 of NZ_CP152005.1, forward strand.
ATATCAAACGTGCACATAGTACACTTGCGGTTAAAGATGAACATCCAGCAGAATCTACGAATCAGAAAGGCTCTGTTTTCAAACGAATAGCAATCACAGCGTTATCCAAACTGTCTTTTCTCTGGAAATTTATGTTGTAGAAAAAAACGTATTCTCTTGAGCTTAACTTTTTCTCCGGTTTATCAAAACTTGAAAATCAGATTTGTTCACGGAATGTTCACTTATGTGGTGGGGGTCATCATCTCTATAATTACGAAGGTAAACAGAGAGGATGAGAGAATTGCCAACGAGCAAGAAGGAACAAATTATTTTCGGCTTAATGATGTGTACAGGAATGGTCCTGGTGATGATGACTTTCAATTTGTGGCACACTGGGATACTTGGCAAGTTGTCCCCGCTTGAGATCCTGTTTCAATTCCTATTGTGTTTTGTCATCGCTTTTCTGGTAGAGTCCTTCATTGTTGGCCCAGTAGCGAGAAAAATTGCATTTTCCTTACCTTTTGACAAGTCCAACAAGATCCTTGGTGTGCTGGTCATGTCATTTTTTATGGTGATTGGTATGGTTCTGATCATGTCCTTGTATGGAATGATCTCGGCGTATCTTGCGGACCAATTAAATGGGGTATCCGTACTTGGTACGTACCTGCATACAATCGCTCGTAATTTCAGTCTGGCACTTCCATATCAGTTGATCATTCTAGGGCCGCTCGTACGATATGTATTCGGTAAATTCATCAAGAGCAACGGGCCTATAATGCCTACTGTTAACAAAAGTGTGTAATTCCGATGGCCTTAAAGTATTTCCTGGGCAATCTTGTGCAAATGAATAGATCGTAACGAATCGAGAACACTTTATTAAGTCGGTTCTTGGGGAATGAAAAATCTAACGAATCTTAGCGGCGTTAATATGCCAAAAAAATGCAACAAGACCTTGATTTGAAGCTAATTATCTACAATAACTTCTCTAAGGTTCGTTAGATTTCGAACATACAGAAATGGAGCAGAATAGCGTGTGCTGGGTTCGTAAAAAACAGAGTAACGCTACCAAAAATGTCTACCGTCAAGTCATGACAGTAGACATTTCGATTTCTTTAATAGGTAATTCTGATTCTATCGCTCTGGACTGTATCACCCATAGCTGTTAAGTCGCTGGATCGACCAAATGTTTGTTCTGCCACTGGTACGTGATCACGCTAATGACAAGCAGGCCAACTGCAAAGATAGCAAGCATCCATGCGGATTGATTAACCGCCAGATGATCAAGACTCCATCCCGTGGTCAAAGGCAAAATGGCACCGCCAACCCCACCTGAGGCAATCAAAATGCTAGGTGTGGATTCTTCGGTTCCAGGCAGCAGTTTACTGGCGAAGACTAGGGCAATCGAGAAAATGCCTGACATGGCAAGTCCGAGTAGCAAGATGATGAGAAACGCAGACCAGATTTGGTCTGTAAATGGAAACACCATTAACAAAAGCACAGATGCAAGACAACTGTACAGCACATAGACGCGGTACTGGAATTTCTCTGCAATATATCCCGCGAAGAGTCGTCCTACAGACATGGCAATCCAGAAGCAGGTGACACTAAGCGCTGCTCCGGCTTCCTTCATGTTCATTTTCTCAATCAGGATCGCTGGCATGAAGTTTGCAAGGCTCATCTCGGTGCCAACATAAAGGAAGAAGAACAGGACGAACAGAACCAGAAGAGTCAGGTTGCGTCCACGATAGGTTGGGCCGGGTATACGGGTATCTGCGGAATGCGGTTCACCTGATGCACTGGCAGTGTGAGTGTGTCTCGAAGCATCGGCTGGCTTCCGTCGCTCCAGAACCTTGTCCAGCTCACCGAATGATCCTTTCGCCCAGAAAGCAAAGGTCAGCGCTGCGCAGATCGCAACAACGAGAAAGGATAAACGCCAGTATCCGGCAGCAATCAGACCGCTGGCCATGAGCGGCATGACCATCGCTCCGATCCCGAATAACACTTCCAGTCGGCTCATGGCAACAGCCGTATTGTCTTTGATTGCAGCGATGATAATGGTGCCAATGACAGCTTCAACCATTCCGAATCCGAAACCGGCAGCGGGTGCGATGACGTACATCCAGCCCCATGGCGGCAACAGCATGTAGGATAATTCTGCGATACAGAGCAATGCTGTCGCGATTAACAGGCCTCCCCTTTTACCAAAGCGTCGGTTCAGCCACGGAGATAACAATACACCGCCCAGGAATCCGGCAAATTGAGCGAAGATCAATGTCCCGCCCTGGCTATAATCTTTGCCGTAATGTTCCAGTGCAACGGGCAGAATGGAACCAAGCACAACGTGGGCAAGTCCAATGAGGAAATAGGAGAGACACCCGATCCAAAGTAATTTTTTCATAAAGAACTCCTTCTACATATATACATAAATTGAGGATCACAATAAAGCGCAACCATGAAGACAAAGTCTATCATAACAGGACAGGTTACGTTGTGCCATGAATTCCTGATCGATACAAAAGGTTGCAATCTGGTCTATCGTTCGTATATACTGAGACACAACAATTACAGATCGGACCATGCCGTTGATGAGCATCCAACTCGGAGGCGTTTTCGCCAGGGGAGCGATATTTCCCCAAGTTAACCGGAACCGCCCGTTATCGCGGACCAAGAGGCTGGAAGCAGGATATCCTGATTCAGCAAGTTGGGTGGCACCGCGAGCAGAGCGCTCCTCGTCCCAAGGGATGAGGGCGCTCTTTGTATTTTTACAGCCAAAGGAGACGGTGACCATGTTGGAAATGAAGTGGATTCGGGCACACGCAGAAGAGGTTCAGGCGGCAGCAGACGGGAAAAAAATCAAGATTAACATTCGCACATTGCTGGAGCGGGATGAGGAACGCAGAGCACTTTTGCAGGAATCGGAAGAAGGGCGCAGATTACGCAATACGTTATCCGCAGACATCGGCAGACTCATGCAAGCCGGGAATCGGGAAGAGGCCGATGGTTTGCGGGCGCAGGTGAAACAGATCAATGAACAGTTGGAACAGGTGGAAGCGAAGCTCGCCCCTGTGCAGGAGGAAGTAACCAGGCTGCAATGGCTGGTACCTAATATCGTATCCCCGGATACCCCGAAAGGCACGTCGGATGCGGATAATGTGGAATTGCGACGTGTGGGAGAGGTTCCAACGTTCGAGTATACCACCAAAGATCACGTGGAACTTGGGGAGTTGCATGATCTGATCGATATTCCCCGTGGCGTTAAGATTGGTGGTACAAGAAGCTATGTATTGAAAGGCGCTGGCCTGTTATTACATCGGGCAGTACAGCAACTGGCGCTGGATCTGTTGCTGAAGCACGGCTTTACACCAATGGAGGTTCCGCTGATGGTCAGGGAGGATGCGCTGGTGAACACCGGATTCTTCCCAACGGGTCGGGATCAGGTCTACGAACTCAAAGGGGAGAACAAGTGGCTGGTGGGGACTTCTGAAGTGCCGCTTGTCTCGTATTATGCGGATGAGATTGTCGATGTGAAGGAGCCGGTGAAGCTGGCCGCGGTATCGACGTGTTTCCGTAGTGAGGTTGGCTCCGGCGGACGTGATGTACGCGGATTGTACCGTGTGCATCAGTTTGCCAAAGTCGAGCAGGTCATTCTCTGTGCCCCTGATGCGGAAGAATCGGAGCGCATGCTGCAAGAGATTACGGGACACGCTGAGGAATTGCTGCAATTACTTGAACTGCCGTATCGTGTTGTCGCCGTGTGCACCGGAGATATGTCGCAGAAAACGTACAAACAGTATGACATCGAGACCTGGATGCCGAGCCGTGGTGCATATGGGGAAACCCATTCGTCGTCGAATCTGCATGATTTTCAGGCTCGCCGTTCGAATATTCGTTGCCTGGATGCCGAGGGTAAGTTGGCCTATTGTCACACGCTGAATAATACGGCGGTGGCATCGCCGCGTATCCTGATTCCGTTGCTTGAGAATCATCAGCAAGAGGATGGAAGCATTCGCATTCCGGTAGCCCTGCGGCCCTATATGGGAGGCGTGGAGAGCTTGATTTTGCCAGAGCAGGATGAAGTGAAGTAGAGAGGTTATGTGACGCTTTAGGCAGTAGAAAAGGGGATGTTCCACACGTCAAGTTACATGTGACGAGGGACATCCCCTTTTAAACGGTAACGCTATTGAATCAACCAATCCCCTAAAAATTTGTGCCAAATTTAACAGATTTGGTTAGTGCTCGGACCTAAGGTATAGCTTACTTTCTTGATCACAAATTTCTTCGTTATATGTAAGTAAATGAAATTATTTCTTAAATGTTAACGCAGCTTCCATTCACGCTCGTTAATGATTTCAATTTGTCCAGATTCAAGGGCCTTTTTGAAACGATTGCGGGCTGTTTTCATCAATAGAACCATTTCGTCTTCAGGACGAATCATGGTGGATGTCGAAGTGACGATAGCTTTCATACGTTTACGATTATTTTTAGGTGAAACCATATCAAGCAAATTCTTTTCGATCATACATATCCCACCCCCATCTTTTAGGTTTATTAAAACAGTATTACGCGACCTTCCCATATTATACAATGAAAATCATGAATTGTTCCAAGACTCCCACTTACGTTATTCAACTTTATGCTAATCGTATCCGATATAATATAATAGAAGTAAAATATTGGATTATGGGAGATGGAGATAGAAATGAGTAGAATCAAACTGGCGCTTCGAGGCACGCTTGCTCTAATTATGACATTAACAATACTTGTCCCTTCGTTGGCCTTGGCGGCTACAGGTGATGTGACATCGATTGAAATAACCAATAACAGTCCGCAGAAGATGAGTGTATCCGAAACAGCTACACTTCAGGTGATGGCCACGGTAGAAGGTTTTGATAATAAGCAGGATGTTACCGAAGGCGTGACTTGGTCCACCAGTAATGCAGCAGTTGCAACGATGGTGAAAGGCAAAGTCAAGGCTGTGGCCGCAGGCGAAGCAACCATTTTTGCAGAAGTAGACGGGGTTAAGGCCCAGTTGGTTGTGCAAGTTCAGGAGAAGATTAAAAGCATCAAAGCTTCACCAAACTCCTATAATTTTGTTAAAGGCAGTGAAAACACCCTCCCGAAAGTAAGCATTACCCGTGCGAACGGAAAGGTAGAGGATGTGACGTCTGAGATTGTATGGTCGGTATCAAGTAGCGCGGCTGTGCTGGAAAACGGTAAAATCAAAGGCGTTACGCCAGGCAGAGTATTGCTTCAAGGCAAATACGGAACAACGATTGTGAAAGTGCCCGTTGCTGTGACGGACGAAATTACCAAAGTTGAGGTTACACCTGCATCCATGCAGCTGAATATCAAGAAGTCAAAAGCATTGAAGGTGATTGGCACCTATGCAAACGGCAAGACGATCAACCTTTCAAAACAAGTGATATGGACCTCTTCCAATACAAATGTAGCTATCGTAAAAAATGGAGCAGTCAAAACGCTGACTGAAGGAAAAGCCACCTTGACAGGAACTTATCAAAATCAGACAATAAAGGCAGAGGTTACCGTTGTACCTTTGCTCAAAAAGCTGATTACAGGTCAGAAAAAACTGGTTTTATCCCCACAGGGAAGTACAACGCTGAGTGTGATGGCCCAGTATGATACGGGTAAAACCACTGTTGTGACTGACAGTGCGGTGTGGAGTAGCACAAAGCCGAGCGTAGCGACAGTAACGAATGGCAAGATTGTAGCTGTAGGCAAAGGTAAAACATCCATAACGGCTAAGTGGGGCAACAAAAAAGTGACCATCCCTGTTACGGTAAAATAAATTTATATATAATGAAGCACTTTGCATCAATCCAAAAATTCAGTACATCATCACGTTAACAGCATTATATGATCAAGGGTATCAGACAATTAGGGGCGTAGACATACGCTCCTTTTTGGATATATAGAAATAGGGATCTGGAATGCCTTCTGTTTTAACAACAATATAACGGGAATGGGTGGGATGAATATGAAAGCTTCGATTATCAGCTCGGACCCTAACTCTAGTGATCTGGCTTACCTGAAATATCTTCTTCTATCCCTAAGTTCCATACTTACATTTCAACGGAGTACTACGATTGAATGCATGAAGCAACGCACCTATGAAAAATACAGAGAAGGTTACCATTTAAGATGTCATGTGGAAGAGGAGATACCTGAATGACAGATCCAATGCAACCGGAAAACTGGCCTGCCTGGGCGACAGAGTCGGTAGAGATCGCTCCGCCCAATCCGAATTGGGACTTGCAGGCTCAGGAAGAAATTCGGCAACTTCAACACCTTTTAGAGCAATTTAATATCCATCAATTCGAACATATTGGAAGTACATCCATACCAGGGTTACCCGCCAAACCCATTATTGATCTGATGGCAGAGGTTCAGTCATGGGATGACATGGATCGGATTGCCGATCAGTTGAATCCGTTGGGCTGGAACTACGTTCCGCCTGAACTGGATGGTCGGGATTATAGACGATTCTGGGTGAAGGTTAAGGATGGCAAGAGATCTGTACACCTTCATCTGATGCGCCCGGGAGAAGAACGTTGGAATCGTCAAATGCAGTTTCGGGATGTGCTCAGAAAACGCCCAGATCTGGTGGAAGCTTACGCCGCCCTTAAGATGAAGCTTGCTGATGAGAATAAGGAAGACAGGGAATCGTATACCGCTGCCAAAACGCAATTTATTTTACAAGTGCTTGATGAAGGCGTGTGATTGATTGAAAATCGTACTTATCAGAGACAGGCTGATCTATTTCTTCGCAGTCATGATGACCATGGCGGCAGGACTCGCATCCAGACACTATGGTGAACGATTGCCGGGTTGGGTGTACGAACATTTCGGGGATGCATGTTGGGCGGGTATGATTTATTTCGGAGTACGCATGGTGTGGCCTCGTCGCAGTTTGGTATGGGCGATGTGTTTGAGCTGTGCATTCAGCTGGATGATTGAGTTCACACAGTTGATTCAGACGCCTTGGCTGATTGAAATACGTTCAACCGTATGGGGTGCACTTATTTTGGGACATGGTTTTCTGGTGATCGATCTGATTCGATATACGGTCGGTATTCTATGCATGGTTATGATCGATCGTTATTTCCTGAGAAATAAGATGGGTGGAACCTGAACTCAAGTGAATCATGGAGGTATGCTGAATGAATGTAGAAAAACTTTTTGCCGAATCACCCGAATTCGAAACACAGCGCTTAAGACTGAGACGTCTTACGATGGATGATCTCGACGAATATTATGCGTTTGCCTCTGATCCAAGGGTGAGTCAGCAAAGCTTGTGGAATTGCCATGAGACGGTTGAAGATTCAATGCAATATATTCAGCGGGTACTGGATAATTATGAACGGAAAACGGTCCATATCTGGGCTTTTGTCCTGAAGGAAACAGGGACGTTAATCGGGAGAGGTGGCATTTTTCATCTCAACGAAGACATGCAAAGTGCTGAATTGGGATACGCGATAGCCAGCAGTCAATGGGGCAAGGGGCTTGCTGTAGAAGCGATGCAACCCATCGTGGATTATTGTTTTCAGGAACTGGACTGCAACCGGCTGGAAGGGAAATGTAATGCAGGCAACATAGGCTCAGCACGTGTCATGGAGAAACTGGGCATGTCGTATGAAGGTTTGCTGCGTAAACAGTTGAAGATCAAAGGTATCTTTACAGATCAAAAAATGTACTCCCGTATCCGGGATGATCTATAATATTTCCAACGACACATAGGGTACATCGCAGAAAATGAAGGAGGCGGAACCATGATCTACAGTATTATTTCCCGTTCATTGTGGGAGGAAGTGTCCAAGGGCAGTGAGTATGCACCAGACAGCCTGGAGACAGACGGATTCATTCATTGTTCCACCAAGGAACAGATTCCATGGGTAGCCGGGCAATATTATGCAGGTCGCACGGATCTGTTATTGCTTAGTATTGATGAGAAGGCGTTAAAGCCGGAACTGGTGTATGAAGATCTATACGAATTGAATGAACTATTTCCACATATTTATGGAGAACTTAATTTGGATGCAGTACGTAAAGTCATTCCATTTGAACCGAATGCTGATGGTACATTCTCATTTCCTGAATAAAGGCAAGTGACGTATCGGGATGAACGTGATCAGGGCGATATTACTTTTTTCGAAGGGTGGTTAACGGATGGATATGAATCAGGTTTTTCTGGAAACGGCGGAGAAGCAATTTCTGTATTACAAGCAGCTCGGGGAAAAAGCTATGGCGCAACTGGAGTCCGAGCAGTTGTTTCAATCCTGGAATGAAGACGCGAACAGCATCGCGGTGATTGTAAAACATCTCTGGGGCAATATGCTGTCCCGTTGGACAGATGTACTGACAACAGATGGAGAGAAACCTTGGCGTGAACGGGATGCCGAATTCGTGAATGATATTGCTTCCCGGGAAGAGTTGATTGCCAAATGGGAGGAAGGCTGGACATGCCTGCTCGAAGCCATTCGTTCATTTACCCCGGAACAATTGTCTCATATCATATATATTCGCAATGAAGGGCATACCGTCATGGAGGCCATTATTCGGCAATTGGCGCACTATCCATATCATATCGGACAGATTGTATTTGCCGCAAAAATGCTTAAAGAAACAGCGTGGGACAGTCTCTCGATCCCGAGAAATGGATCTGCTCAATATAACGGCGGCAAATTTGCCAAGCCAAAGGCACGCAAACATTTTACAGAAGATGAACTTCATATCGAAAAAGGTGAGGAACAACAATGACTGAAATTGCACTGATTCGCCATGGAAGCACAGCGTGGAATAAGGAAAAACGTTCTCAGGGCCAGACGGACAATCCGCTGGATCAGGAGGGAAGGGAACAAGCGGTTTTACTTGCAACGAGACTGGCAGAGGAATCATGGGATGCCATCTATGCAAGTGACTTGGAACGTGCAAGTGAGACGGCTCGCATCATTGGTGATCGCTTGGGCATTCAGGAGATCCATCTGGACTCCAGACTTCGCGAGATGGGCGGAGGACAGGTCGAAGGAACGACGGAAGAGGAACGGTTAGCCAAGTGGGGAGCGGACTGGAGTACCCTGGATCTGGGACGGGAGCTTGCAGATGCAGGGACTGTTCGAGGCAGTGCAGTGCTTGAAGAGATTGTACAGCAGCATCCTGATGGCAAAGTAATCGTGGTCAGTCACGGAGCCGTCCTGCGGAATACATTACGAGGTCTGGTGCCTGAGCTTGATATTAGTGTGAAGCTGTCCAATACATCCATTACGCGGATTGCCAAGAAAGATGATACATGGCAATGCGAACTGTACAATTGCAGCGTGCATTTGAATTCGTCCAAGGATGCACAATAGATGGATGCTCTGACGTTAAAGCAAAAATTGCAGCATATCCAGTCAGCTAATCGGTCCATAAACCATGTGGAACAACCTTACGAATTGGCGCTGCATATGATGAAACATATTGGCAGTCCTGACCCTGTCCTGCGGGATGAATTGATCTATATTACGTTTGCAACCTGGATTGGAAAGGGTGTATTTACGGAAGACGAGCTGAGGCATCTGTTGCAGTTGGCTCTGGATGACCAGCACCTCTTCCATGGCATCGGAGAGCAGGGAACGGACAGTGTGTTTACACGGACGTTCTCCATATTGTTACTGCCTCCAATCCTGAATGTGGATCGAGAGAAACCTTTCCTGAACAAGGTGGATATCGCAGGGATTCATCAACGGTTAATTACATATCTGGCATGTGAAAAAGATCTTCGCGGCTATGTCGATGATAAGGGCTGGGCGCATGCCCCCGCACATGCGGCGGATGCGGTTGAAGACCTGGCTCAGTCACCATATCTGGAGCGAATGGAACTGCTGGAACTTCTGCATGCAATCAGTCGGAAAATAACCGAATCAAGTGACGTTTACATCCATGATGAAGATCAGCGAATAGCGCATGCTGTAGTGACCATTCTTCGTCGCAATCTGCTGGAGCAAAAAGATATTACGTTGTGGATCGATTCCCTTCATCAAGAAACTAAGGCAGTAAACAGATCATTTCTGGATACCAGTCATAGGGACCTGAATGTGCGTCTGTTTTTGCAGACACTGTATCTTGCGATACGTACAGAAGAAGACGAGCCGTTTCCGGCGGTTCGTTCACTAGTATTGCTGACATTGGAGAGAGATAAATAACGATACGCTAAACGTGTGGACAGAGGGGAGATCGCGAATGAGCGAATTACCGTATGCTTGGACAAAGGAGATTTTGTTTCCGCTGGGTGAGACAGCCGTTATCATCGATTGCGGGGATCACTTGTCTGTCGCGGTACAGCGCAGAGTGGCGTCTGTATGTGCTTTGCTGGAAAAAAGAACTCTGCCTGCCATGATCGAATGGGTGCCTTCATACACATCCGTTACACTATTTTATAATCCGTTCATCTCCCCGTACCCCGAGTTGTGCCGCGCTCTGCTTCAACAGTTGAACCAATTGAAGGAATCCGTACAAGACAAGCCCAGAACGGTCACGATTCCCGTATGTTACGGTGGCGAATGGGGGCCTGATCTGGACTATGTTGCCAGTGAGCATGGACTGACCTCAGAGGACGTTATTGCAATTCATACATCCGGGGATTATCTGGTCCATATGATTGGATTTGCCCCAGGTTTTCCGTATCTCGGTGGGTTATCTGAACGGATTGCTACGCCCAGACGGGCAACGCCAAGGCTTCGGGTAGAGGCCGGTACAGTAGGGATTGGGGGCAAACAGACGGGAATCTATCCGGTAGATACACCCGGAGGATGGCAATGTATTGGACGAACGCCCCTCCGGTTGTTTCGGCCGGATGAGAAGGTACCAAGTTTGCTGGCAGCAGGTGATCGGGTTCGATTTGAACAGATTACGAAGCAGGACTATCTGGCGTTGAAGCGGATGGAGGATGAACGATGAGTGTTGAAGTGATTCGTCCTGGGCTGTTATCTACCATTCAGGATGAAGGCAGAACCGGCTATCGCCGGTATGGTATTCATCCTGGCGGGGTCATGGACACCTTTGCAGCCAGAGCCGCCAATATGCTTGTGGGCAATCCCCGAAATGCAGCACTGCTGGAGATGACGATGACGGGGCCGGAGCTTCGATTTCAGGAGAGCCAGCTAGTCTCATTATGTGGGGGGGATCTGACAGCAACGGTGGATCATCTGCCTGTACCTTTGTGGCGTCCTGTGCTGGTGCGGGCTGGAAGTGTAATGAAATTTGGCCCGTGTCGTCATGGCTTGCGTTGTTATCTGGCGTTAGCGGGTGGAATAGCTGCACCGGAAGTGATGGGCAGTCGAAGTACAGATCTTAAGACAGGTATTGGCGGTGTGGAAGGAAGAGCCCTGCGTGCGGCAGACCTGTTATCTACAGGTGAACCTTCTGGTGAAGCACAAGTATGGATGAAACGTATGGAGCAGCAGGTAGAAGAAAGTGAGCGGGGCCGCCGAATATTGGCACCTGCGTGGTTCTTATCTGAACGTGAAAGACCTGACTATTATGGGAGAGCTGTTATTCGTGTGATGGAGAGCAAGGACAGCTCGCTGTTCAGCGAGGCAAGTCTGGGACATTTCTATGCCGAAAAATACGTAATCTCTCCGCAATCCGATCGGATGGGCTATCGCCTGCAAGGCTCCAGACTGGAGCTGAATCAGCCGCTGGATCGGCTGTCAGAAGCCGTTACCTATGGCACGGTGCAGGTGCCACCCGATGGTCAGCCGATCATCTTGATGGCAGACCATCAGACGATTGGAGGTTATCCTGTCATAGCACAGGTAGCTCAGGTGGATATGCCAATCCTGGCTCAGGCTAGGCCGGGAACCCGAATTTCTTTTGCACAGATTACGCATGATCAAGCCCGACAGTTGTACATGGAACAGGAGATCAATATGCAGCTCATGGATAAGCTGATACGCAGAAGAATGGCAAGAATGGAGGGCGCTCAATGAATACCTCAAAAACCTTGGATATCAATTGTGATCTGGGCGAAAGTTATGGTATATATCGCACGTTATCGGACGAAGCCATTCTGCCCTTAATTACGTCAGCCAATATAGCCTGCGGGTTTCATGCAGGGGACCCGGCTACGATGCGGATCACGGTGGAGAAGGCATTGGAGCATCAGGTGGCAATTGGCGCTCACCCCGGATTACCGGATCTGCAAGGGTTTGGCAGAAGACGTATGGACATTACGCCACGGGAAGCATATGACATGGTGGTGTATCAGATCGGTGCGCTGGATGCCTTTGTCCGTGCAAGTGGGGGGCGAATGCATCACGTGAAACCGCACGGCGCCTTATACAATATGGCTGCAGAAGATACGAAGCTTGCTGAAGCCATCGTGGAGGCGATCTATCAAGTACAACCCGAGCTATATTTGTATGGTCTGGCGGGCAGTAAGCTGATTCACGCTGCGGATCGCATCGGTCTGCGCAGTGTGAGCGAGGTGTTTGCGGATCGAACCTATGGGGCGGATGGTAAGCTAACCCCTCGAAGCCAAGCGGGGGCTGTCATTGAAGAGTCTGGACAAGCGATTGCTCAAGTGCTCCAGATGGTGAAAGACGGCGTGGTTGTACACACGGATGGCACGCGGGTTTCCATGAAGGCAGAGACGGTCTGCATCCACGGTGACGGAGCGAATGCTCTAGCATTTGCTCAAGAGATTCGTCGTGTGCTGGAATCGGAAGGCATTCAGTTATCCGCGCATAATTTTGAAATGACAAGGAGTGAAAGAACAGAATGAAACCCATACGCAACTCGGCGAAGGCCGTTATTGTGCAGGATGGACGACTGCTGGTCATTCGGCTGGAAGACCAATATGGTACCGCTTATGTGTTCCCGGGTGGAGGACAGGAGAAAGGTGAAGAACTCAAGGATGCGGTCGCACGTGAATGTCTGGAGGAGATTGGCCAGGCTGTGAACGTGGGAGAGTTGTTGCATATTCGAGAGTATATCGGAAAAAATCATGAATTCGCCGAGTGGGATGCAGATATCCACCAGGTTGAATTTTATTTTGCGTGCAGCCTGATCAATCCGGAGGCAACTATTTTTGAAGGCTCCAATCCTGACGACCATCAAGTCGCCGTGGAATGGATTGCTCTGGAAGAGCTGTCTCAGGTTCGTTTATATCCAAAAACCATTGGTGAGCTACTGCTTCAATTAGGCTCATCTTCTATTTATCTTGGAGATTTGAATTAAAATGATCATAGGAGCCATAAGGGCTAATCCCTGTATGTAAACATTTTCATAAAGGACTTTTCCAATTTTGTCACGTTTGCAAACAGGTTCATGGGATTCACCATAGGTGAGGTGGGTACACTATAAGTACAGGCTTATTACAGAGCAGCATTAAGCTGGCGCTAGTGATAAGCGATTAATGAACTGTCATTAAACAAAAGAGAGAGTAACAACTACACTTCTCTTGTACTTTTTATTATTCACCCTTAATTGGGAGAACGGTAGACGTAGTGGAGGGGACGGAATCGATTCTGAGGAAGCGAAGCGTTCGCATGTATCTTGAATTTTTATTCATATATCCTTTGGAATTAAGCATTCACACGATAACGGAGAGGACAGAAGAAACCTGAAAAAGCGAAGCGCTCGCCTTTATCACCGGATTTTTCCCTTTGAGAGAAGGGAATCAGAAAATCTGGGGGTAACAGCGATTGGAAGGTTGTTCTGTCATCGTAGTGCCAGTGTGAATCGGTTTTAATCCAATGTATATGAGGAAGAGATCAGGATCATCGTGAGATAACAGCGATCCAAAGAACGATCCGTACCCGGAACGGCCGCCTACATAGTCCTCCCAATATTCCCCCAAACCGAAAGGAGCACTTCCCATGAACCAGACTGAATTGGAACAAAACATTGTAAAAGCATTGGAAAACAACCCTTTTTGCAGCTTCTCGACTGTAGAGAATGGTAAACCGAAATCCCGCTATATGGCGCTTTTCAACGATGGACTGAACATTCATCTGGCAACGAACCGCCGTACACACAAAGTAGAGGAACTGGAGAATAATCCGAATGTTAGCCTGCTGCTTGGTTATGAGGCTGGTGGTTCCAAGGAAGTCGTTGAGATTGAAGGAACCTGTGAAGTGACCAAGAACGAAGGTTTGCGTGAGCAAGTATGGAATGACGAACTGAAGGCGTGGTTCGATGGACCTAATGATCCGAACTATGTCATTCTGGACATCACTCCGACTCGTATTGAATATACAGGGAAAGATCATGAACATCATGTGTGGGAACAATAATCCAACGATGAAAATAACCTCTGCCAAATAGCGTCCTTATGCGGAATGCGCGCAGAGTTCACTCCAACCGTGAAAGCCTTTAAGGTTTCACGGTTTTTGATATGAGTGAATAATGATGAATGGATATACATGTAAGAAACATGTAATATACGTATTTTAAAGCTAGTGAGCACTAAATACCTACTAAAATGTTGAAAAAAATGTCGAAATCACGCATGATAATGTAAACCGGCCTAGATATGTGCGGGTAATGTAAAAAATAATGCTTTTCAATGGCTGAACATTGCGTTATGATTTGGAATGTAAACGACAAGCACAGACATAAATAGATGTTCATGTGAGATAAACTTACCTGAAATTCGGATGCATGTCATCAGAGCGTCAGTACGCACAACCCATGAAATCTATCTTTTTTCTGCGCTCTTCGTTTGCCCAATAATGCATGATTCAATGTACATAACCGGGAGGGGTTATTTTGAAAACGAGTAAAAAAGTATTATCAAGCCTGACTGCCGCTTTGGTTGCATTAAACGTGCTTGCGGTGTTTCCGGTACCTGTATCGGCTGCGGATGCTGCCAAAGTTAAACTGCGGATCATGGAGACAACAGACATTCATGACAATCTGATTAACTACGACTACTATTCCGACAAAGAGACAGACCAGTATGGACTTGCCAAAACAGCTACACTGATCAAGAAAGCGCGTGATGAAGCCAAGAACAGCTTGCTGTTCGACAATGGTGATCTGATTCAGGGTAACCCGCTGGGAGACTATGTGGCGAAGATTGATCCACTGAAAAAGGGTGAGACTCACCCTGTATATAAAGCGATGAATCTGCTCGATTATGATGCAGGTAACATCGGTAACCATGAGTTCAACTATGGTCTGGACTTCCTGGACATGACGCTGGAGGGAGCGAACTTCCCTTACATTAATGCCAATGTCTATGTAGACGATGGTGATGATGATGAGACGAATGACAAGAATTACTTCACACCGTATGAGATTTTGGATAAAAAAGTAACGGACGAGACTGGCAAGGAACATACGATCAAAGTGGGTGTGATCGGATTTGTACCGCCACAAGTCATGCAGTGGGACAGTGCTAACCTTGAAGGTAAAGTCATCGCCAAGGATATTATTGCTACCGCTAAAAAATTCATTCCAAAAATGAAGGCCGAAGGTGCGGACATTATTGTAGCTATTCCTCACTCCGGATTTGAGGATATCCCTCAAACGGACCTGATGGAGAACTCCGTACTGTACCTGAGTCAGGTAGAAGGCATTAATGCCATTCTGTTTGGACATGCTCACAAAGTATTCCCAAGTGCTGATTTTGCCGGCAAAAAAGGGGTAGACCTTGAGAAAGGCACAATCAATGGCGTTCCTGCTGTTGAGCCAGGTTTCTGGGGTGATCATCTGGGTATTATCGATCTGGATCTGGAGCTGGTAGATGGCAAATGGAAAGTGGTGGATTCCAAAACGGAAGCACGCCCGATCTATGACACTGAGAACAAAAAGCCACTGGTAGATGCGGATAAAGACATCATTGATGCGGTTCATGAAGAGCATGAAGGTACATTGGAGTATGTTCGTGGTCCAGTAGGCGAAACGACAGCACCGATCAACAGCTTCTTCGCTCTGGTTCAGGATGACCCATCCATTCAGATCGTAACGAATGCACAGAAATGGTATGTCGAAAAACATATGCAAGGTACGGAGTATGAGAAAATTCCTGTATTGTCTGCAGGTGCTCCATTCAAGGCCGGTGGACGTTCAGGCGCTTCATATTACACGAATATTCCTAAAGGCACCATTGCGATCAAAAACGTTGCTGACCTGTACGTGTATCCAAATACGGTACATGCTGTAATGGTTAACGGCGCAGAACTGAAAGAATGGCTGGAATGGTCTGCAGGCCAGTTCAACCAGATCGACCCGGCTAAAGGTGGACAACAGCAACTGATCAATAATGACTTCCCAACTTACAACTTCGATGTTATCGATGGGGTAACGTATCAGATTGATGTGACCCAACCAGCCAAATACGATGGCAAAGCTGCGATCGTTAATGCATCTGCAAGCCGGATTAAGGACCTGAGCTTTAACGGCAAACCGGTTGACCCAGCGCAAAAATTCATTGTAGCGACAAATAACTACCGTGCTTCTTCATCCAAACTGGCTAACCCGGACGGCAAACGGATCGTTCTGGCTGCACCGGATGAGAACCGTCAAGTGATTATCGACTACATCCGTGAAAACAAAACGATTAATCCGGCAGCGGACGGTAACTGGTCCCTGGCACCAATCAAACCATCTGCGGGTGTAACTGCAGCGGCGTTGAACGATCTTGAAGTTGTGTTTGCTTCTTCCCCGGATGCGAAAGGCCTGGTTGAAGCGAATCCGGCGATGTCGTTCATCGGTACGAACAAAGAAGGTTTTGCAGAGTATGGCTTGAAACTGACAGGTGAAGCAACGACAACACCTGAAACAGGTACGGAGCCAGCACCGACGCCTAAACCAACTCCAACACCAACGCCTAAGCCACAACCTGAGAAACCGGCAACTAGCAACAAGGTTGTATACGTGGTGAAAAAAGGGGATAACCTGTACCGCATCGGTTTGAAATATGGTGTGGACTGGCGCAAGCTGGCAACAGCTAACAAAATCTCAAATGTGCATAACCTGAAAGTTGGACAGAAAATCGTGATTCCCGCTTCATAACGTTTAATAAGCGGAGAGGAGGAGACCGACAGTCATCAGACTGTCGGTCTTTTTTCTGCAAATTTTGAATATATTTGTTTCAACAACCGTCATATACGAAGTCATCAAAACAGTAGAGATTAATTTTAAGACCCATGATATAATATTTACAAACTTTGGGTATATAACAGTAATCATTAATGGACATGGAATCATAAATTGGCAAGGGGGTCCTACATGAATTGCAGTGGCTGCAGTCCAATCTATCCTATAGAGGGCCAAGGTACCTTGTACCTGCGTCCCATTTCCCCCGCTTTGCTGGAAGCGCTGCAAACGCCGGGAAGACTTATCGAGACGTCGGATGATATGATGTGGATGCATTTTTCGAATCTTGAGGCGGTTCAGAGCTTAATAGAAAAGATCAGCGAAATGGATTCGACATTACGTGATTCCCTAACCGTTCAGATTATGCCTTTATACGAACAGGCGAATGAAGAAAGCTGGATTAGTCTAAGCATGCAGGAGTCACGTTTCAGGCATGCGGAGCTTGTTTCCATTATTCTGGAGCATGAATTCAGCAGTCATATGCAGCCCATCGTTGATGCATCGGAGCAGATTATCGGATACGAGTTTTTGCTTCGTCCTGCTGAGAATGGAAAATCCTTCAGTTCCTATGAATTATTTGAAGTCGCACGCGAGACTGGACTACATTCTTTTCTGGATCGAATGGCGCGAATTACTGCCATTGAGACCAGTGCTGTTTTTTTGCCGCATGGTGTGAAACGCTTCGTAAATTTCCTGCCTTCCTCCATATATAATCCCGAATATTGTCTGACACATACGTTTGAAGCGATTGAACGTCTTTCGCTGGACCCTAAAGATTTTGTGTTTGAAGTCGTGGAAACAGAGCAGATCCAACATATGCCCATCTTGCAGCAGATATTTGAGGTGTATCGTTCCCGTGGAATGTCGGTTGCACTGGATGATGTGGGTGCTGGATATTCAACAATAGAGTTGATGAATCGGTTAGAACCGGATTTTGTCAAAATAGATCGAAGTCTTATTGATCGTTGTGATCAGGATTCGACCAAACAACAGCAAATTCTTCATATTGTTGAGATGTCGAGTCGATTTGGAGGTCAAGTCCTTGCCGAGGGGATCGAACGGATGGAAGAGTTTGAATTCTGTCGCTCCATAGGTATTGAACTTGCACAGGGCTACTATTTTGGTAAACCCTCGGCACAACCTCCAGGCGATCCGTACTCTAATACTTCATCTAATACATGGAATAATTAGTAATCCGTACCTTGTACAAGTCACTTCTGATCAGAGGTGGCTTGTTTGGCGTGCCTGCACATTTTTCTCTCAAATAAATCCCCTCATTTAGCCGATATATAAGATAAGCCTTTTAGATTGATTCATACATACAAAGAAAGAGGGCATTTTTACATTTAGAGGGGGATAAAGACATGAGTGAAACTCAGGATAATACACCAATGAAAGCAGCGAAACCTGCTAAACCAAAACATAATCAAAATAAAAAGAAGAAGAAAAAGAAAGGTTTCGTCTGGAATATAAGGAACAAACTATTGGTCTCCTTCCTGGCCGTTCTGCTCCTGCCAAGCTTGGCGATCGGCTTGATCACACTAACGATGGCTGAAGATGGCGTACAAGGACAATTAGTGGATAGTGCCAAGCAAAGTGTGAGTACGGCCAATACCATTGTAGAAAGCCAAGTGAACTACAAGATCCATGACATTAACTATTTTGCGGATGCCCTTGATCCGAGCTTGGTCAAAGGGGAGAACGATAGTCCAGAGCTTCAGTTGAAGCTGGAGCAATATCTGGGCTTGCATCCCGATGCCATGAACATTTTTGTGGGAACAACGGAAGGAGTCATGGTTCGGGGTAAAGCAACAGCAAGCAGTACGCGGGGAGATGCATATGATCCTAGGGAGCGGGAGTGGTACAAACTAGCGATGGAAAAGCCGGGTACAGCCGTTGTATCCGCTGTGTCTGTTAATACCGATGGCGTTGCCGTTGTATTTATCTCCAAAACATTAAAGGACCAATCCGGTGTTGTCGGTTTGTCTCTGGATCTAACAGACCTGCAAGAGCAAGCATCCATTAAGGTGGGTAAAGAGGGCTACGTCATTATTTTGGATGCAAACAAAAATTATGTCGTATCGCCTGTAGCAGATGCAGGTACACAGGAAGCTAGTGGTTTGCTGGATGAAATGTATGAGGGTAAAGAAGGTCAATTCGATTATGTATTCAATGAGCAACCGAAAATGATGATCTTTGCTACCAATGAAGCAACGGGCTGGAAAATTGCCGGCACGATGTTCAAAAACGAAATAACCAATGCGAGCAAGGACATTCGCATGATTACATTTATAGTGATCCTGGCGGCCACGTTCCTTACGCTCATCTTCATTATCTGGTTTACACGCTCCATGCTGCGTCCAATCAAACGACTTCAGGAATCGGCCAGAGCGGTAAGTAAAGGTGACTTGACCGTGAAAATGGAAACTGGACGTAAAGATGAAGTCGGGGAACTGGCAAAATATTTTGAACGTATGGTCGATAACCTGCGAATGATGATTCTTGGTGTACAGGAAACGACAGAGCAAGTATCTGCTTCTTCTCAAGAATTGTCTGCCAGTGCTGAACAAACCACCAAAGCGATTGAACATTCAACACAGGCCATTCAGGAACTGGCCGAAGGTGCTGAGCAGCAGGTAAACAGTGTGAAAGATGGATCGGGACAGATGAGCCGAATGGCCGAAGATGTTCGGATGATGTCGGAGCGTGTGCAATCCATTACGGCGAATATGCGGAATACGTCCGGAGCGGCTTCTTCTGGTAATGAGGCAGCAGGACAAGCTGTAGAGCAGATGAACAGCATTCAGGAAACCGTAGAGCAGCTAGGGACGGTGGTTCAATCTCTGAATGCCCGTTCCGTTGAGATTGGTAGCATGGTGGATGTCATTGCATCCATCTCCAAACAAACGAACTTGCTCGCATTGAATGCTTCCATTGAAGCGGCCAGAGCGGGTGATTCGGGGCGTGGGTTTGCTGTTGTAGCCGGAGAAGTTCGCAAATTGGCAGAAGAATCCGGAAGTTCGGCAGCGCAGATCGGCGAGGTCGTTCATAATATCCGTCAGGACATGGATGCCGCTCTAATCGCCATGAATGCGGCTCAGACGCGTGTGGGAGAAGGGATTCAGGCCGTGAATACGTCTGGACAATCCTTTGCCCAGATTCGGGAGGCGGTGGAAGAGGCGGTTCATACCTTGGATGACTTGTCTGAAACAACGAAACAACTGGAGAGTGGGGCATCCCACGTTGCCAAGGCGATGAGCGATATCTCGAATGTGACCCAGGAATCGGCTGCGAATACAGAATCCGTATCTGCATCTTCGCAAGAACAACTGGCATCGGTAGAAGAGATTGCATCCTCATCGGCACATCTGAACAGTATGGCGGAACAACTGCAGGGATTGCTTGGTATGTTCAAGATGGTAGAGGATACGCCGAAAGATAAAGGCAAAGAATAAATCCCAACACTTTAAACCATAATTTACCACAATTTTTATAATAGAAGAAAAATAAAGATAGACAATGTTCCTGTAGCCCTGTAT
This sequence comes from Paenibacillus sp. FSL R5-0749, assembly GCF_038595085.1. NCBI lineage: Bacteria > Bacillati > Bacillota > Bacilli > Caryophanales > Paenibacillaceae > Paenibacillus > Paenibacillus sp. FSL R5-0749. The sequence continues at coordinate 513,531 of NZ_CP152005.1, forward strand.
AAATATATCGTCTGGTTATTCCGAGCATATAGCGGTGTAATCTAACAACATAAGATTGAATAAACGAAATAATATATGAATACAGGGTACAGCAGGAGGCTTTATGGTATACGTAGCAATACTGATTTTTGTAGTGACAATCACTTTGGTGATCTGGCAACCTCGTGGGTTGGGAATTGGTTGGACTGCATCGGGTGGGGCTTTGGTTGCCTTGCTGTGTGGAGTCGTAAGCTTGAACGATGCCTCGGATGTAGCGTCCATTGTATGGAATGCAACGTTGGCCTTTGTCGGTATTATTATGATTTCTCTCATTCTCGACGAGACGGGTTTCTTCGAATGGGCCGCTCTTCACATGGCTAGACTCGCTGGAGGAGACGGTCGCAGATTGTTCTTCTACTCCATTTTACTCGGTGCTGCAGTGTCGGCCCTGTTCGCAAATGATGGTGCAGCGCTCATCCTGACACCAATTGTGCTGGCGATGGTGCGTGCATTAAAGTTTGATGAGCGGATGGTACTGGCTTTTGTAATGGCGAGTGGATTTATCGCAGATACCACATCGTTGCCGCTGGTCGTCAGCAATTTGGTTAACATTGTGTCTGCCGATTTCTTTGGTATTACCTTTGTGGAGTATGCGGTACGCATGGCCGTGCCGAATCTGATCTCGATTGTAGCGAGTACGGGAATGTTATTTTTGTTCTATCGCAAAAGCATCCCCCTTCGCTATGACATCTCTGCGGCTCGCGACCCGAAAGAGGCAATACGTGATCCACGGATGTTTCGCATTGCCTGGTTCATGCTAGGGCTGCTATTGGTGGCTTACGCATCCAGTGAGTTCCTGCCGATTCCCGTGTCGGTGATTGTGGGCTCGGTTGCACTGCTGTTCGCTTTACTGGCACGCAAGAGCGAGGCAGTTGATCTGAAACGGGTCATCAAGGAAGCACCGTGGTCGATTGTGGTGTTCTCCGTGGGTATGTACATCGTCGTATATGGACTGCGTAATGCAGGATTAACGGCTCATCTGAGCCGCTGGCTAGATGCCATAGCAGAGCATGGCCTGCTGGCCGCTTCGCTCGGAATGGGCATTATAGCGGCCGTATTGTCATCGCTGATGAACAACTTGCCTACCGTATTGATTAACCTGCTAGCCATCCAGGGTGCGCACACCGAAGGGATCATCCAAGAGGCATTCATCTATGCCAATGTCATTGGTTCCGATCTAGGTCCCAAAATGACGCCGATTGGTTCACTTGCCACATTGCTATGGCTGCATGTGTTATCCCGTAAAGGTGTGAAGATCACATGGAGGTATTATTTCAAAGCAGGTATCATCCTGACCATTCCAACCTTGTTCATTACCCTAGCAGGTCTGGCATTGTGGTTATGGATTCTGGGTTAGAAAAAGTAGTTTTACAATAGGAACATCTAATAATCATTCAATGTATTGTAAAAGGCTGCTCTCCAGCTGGTGCTACGCACTGGCAGCGAGGCAGTTTTTTTGTTCCTCTTCTGTTTCTTCTATAGAAGGAATGAAAATTCTCTATTTCTATTATGCACCTAACCAATTACATAAAGGGCTGTCTCAAAAGGAATTCTGCTTCGCTCCAAGCGCTAATGAACCTACCGCACCTTAAAAGGCGGATCATCAACGGTTGCGAGATTTAACGAACTTCAGTAACGCTATTTCGTCATAAAAGGACTTCAAATCCTAAAAAATCAACTAAATCGACGAAATAACGTGTCTGAGATTCGTTAGTTTTTAGATCTGGGCAAATGGGAGCGAATAGCGTGTGTCAGGTTCATTACAATAACACGAAATGAGGATGTCCCCCCGTCATATTCATGACGTATGGGACATCCTCTTTTTTGCATACTAGCCAGGCAGATCATTGATATGCCTGAGATACAACGAGCGCTGACACAGCGCAGGGAACGGAACGATTGTATTGCGTTTTTGCCTGTAAGAAAAGAATGATATGTTCCTTGAATCTTAATGTGCAGATAAAACCACGAGCGTAGTGGAGGGGACGGAATCGATTCTGAAGAAGCGAAGCGTTCGCCTTTGTCTCCAAATTTCAACAATCAAATTGTTGATCAGAGAAATTTGGAGACAACAGCGATCAGAAGAACGATCCGTAACCGGAACGGCCACTCATGGTATCAGCTACTTTATATATCTATAAGTAAATTTCTTTCTTGTGAATCTGGACATAATACGGATTGAAACAACGTCCGTTACCGAAGCGCCCGCTTCAGCGCAAATTTGTCTCAAATGATTTTCAATATACAGCCGATATTTTTAACATTGCGTTTACAAAACACTGATTTTAAGATGACATACCGAAACTACAATGATTAAAGAGTTGATGGTGAACAAACAAATTCACAAAACGCCATCACTACATTGGGGGAGGAAAACAAAACATGTTTAAAAAGTTGCCGTTTATTTTGATGACCTTAACGTTCGTACTGGTGCTCGCTGCATGCGGATCGAAAAATGACGCGGGTACAGAGGGTGCTGCAAGCAATGGTTCAGGGGAAGCTACTGCTGAGCTTAGCGGTAACATTCTGGCAGTCGGATCGACAGCATTGTTACCTCTGGTAGAACAAGCTGGACAGAAATTTATGGCAGTTGATGAATATAAAAACGTAACGGTTCAAGTTCAAGGTGGCGGTAGTGGTACTGGTTTGACACAAGTATCTGACGGACAAGCTACAATCGGTAACTCTGATGTATTCGCAGAAGAGAAGCTGGAGGACGAAGCCAAAGTAAAAGAACTGGTTGACCATCAAGTAGCCGTAGTAGCTATGGCTCCAGTTAGCAACAAAGATGCAGGTGTAGAAGATTTGACGAAGCAACAACTGGTCGACATTTTCTCCGGTAAAGTGACGAACTGGAAAGACGTTGGTGGCGCGGATAAAGCAATTGTTATTGTAAACCGTCCAAGTAGTTCCGGTACGCGTGCAACGTTCGAGAAGTATGCATTGGGTGCAAAAATGGATGATATCCAAGGTTCGATTCAAGAAGATTCTTCTGGTAACGTAAAAAAATTGGTAGCTGAAACACCAGGTGCTATTGGTTACCTTGCCCTGTCTTACTTGGATGACAGCTTGCAAGTGTTGAAATACGAAGGTGTAGAAGCAACAGTTGAGAACGTAGAAGCAGGAACTTATCCAGTGTGGGCTTACGAGCACATGTACACCAAAGGTGAGCCGGATGCGGCAACAAAAGCGTTCCTGGACTATATCTTGAGTGACGAAATTCAACAAAACGACGTGACAGAACTTGGATACATTCCAATGTCAGGCATGAAAGTAAAACGCGATGCAGCAGGTAATGTGGTTCAATAATCTTTGAACTTGCGCATACAGCGAAAGAGGCGGACTTAGGTCCCGCCTCTTTACGCGGTTTGCTCTGAAATAATCCCATATTTTGCATTAATTCTACTATAGAAGGATGGTTGTTATGGAACAGACCGAAGGGGGAACGGTAATGAATAACAAGTTGAAACCGCGCCGGCCCTTAAAAGAAAAACATTATTGGGAAGAGTGGACGGGACGGATCTATACGTCGATTTGTGTCGTTTTCCTGATCGTTGTCATGTTTTCCATTGTTTATTTTGTAGCGTCCAAGGGACTGTCCACATTTTTCCAAAATGGAATAAGCATAAGCGAATTCCTTGGTGGAAAGACGTGGAATCCAACTGGAGAACCTGCGTTCTACGGGGCATTGCCGTTCATTACAGGTTCTTTCATTACAACCTTGCTTGCAGCATTGATTGCTAGTCCACTTGGTCTGTGTGCAGCACTCTTCATGACAGAGATTGTACCCGGTAAAGGGAAAAAGATATTGCAACCTGCGATTGAGCTCTTGTCCGGAATTCCGTCCGTTGTGTATGGATTTATCGGTCTGAGTGTCATCGTACCTTTGCTGCGCAGTATCTTTGGTGGAACAGGCGTCGGGATTGCAGCCGGATGTCTTGTTCTCGCGGTAATGATTCTTCCTACGGTAACAAGCATTATGGCAGACGCTTTGTCCGCGTTGCCTAAAGGATTGCGTGAATCCTCGTACGCACTGGGTGCCACTCGCTGGCAAACCATCTACCGTGTCATCATTCCAACGACTTTGCCAGCTTTGTTGACAGGTGTCGTATTGGGTATGGCCCGTGCTTTTGGTGAGGCCCTTGCTGTGCAGATGGTTATCGGTAATGCACCGCATGTTCCAACATCCTTGCTTGAATCGGCTTCAACATTAACAAGTGTAATTACACTCAGCATGGGTAACACCACGATGGGTTCTGTTCATAACAATGCACTGTGGAGTATGGCGCTTGTCCTGCTGGTGATGACATTTGTCTTCGTCATTCTGGTTCGCCTGCTTGAAAGGAGGAACCGGGTATGAAAATGAAGGCAAAGACGGTAGATAAAATTGCAACATCCGTTATCGTTGTATTGGCCCTGTTCATTGTTATTATATTGCTCGGTCTGCTTGGCTTCATCATGTATAGAGGCATTGGACATATTAGCTGGAACTTCCTGACGAGCGCACCCCAGTTGCTTAAAGGTGGCGGGGGGATTGGTCCACAGCTCTTTAACTCCGTATTCCTGTTGATTCTGACGTTGATTGTGACCATTCCACTCGGATGGGGTGGTGGGATTTACATGGCGGAATACGCCAAGCCAGGCAAGATCACCAGCTTCATTCGTCTTGTCGTTGAAGTGTTGTCATCATTCCCTTCCATCGTTATCGGTTTGTTTGGTCTCTTGTTGCTAGTCAATCAATTTGGTCTTGGTTTCTCCCTGATCTCGGGTGCCCTGGCTCTGGCGATCTTTAACTTGCCACTGATGGTGCGGACAACGGAGCAGGCCTTCCGGGCCGTTCCGAAGGAACAGAAGGAAGCAGGTCTGGCACTTGGACTATCCAAGTGGAAGATTATCACTTCCATTCTGCTGCCTGTGGCATTGCCGAGCTTGATTACGGGTACGATTCTGGCATCGGGCCGGATCTTCGGTGAGGCGGCAGCATTGATGTTCACCGCAGGTATGAGTAGTCCGCCATTGGACTTTACAGATTGGAATCCGACGAGTCCGAGATCACCGCTTAATCCGTTCCGTCCGGCAGAGACACTTGCTGTCCATATCTGGAAAGTGAACAGTGAAGGCATTGGACCAGATTCCAAAGAGGTGGCAGCAGGGGCATCCGCCGTGCTTGTCATTCTCGTGCTGGCGTTCAATCTAAGTGCGCGCTGGATCGGTCGGGTTGTATTCCGCCGCATGACAGCTTCGAAATAAGGAGGAACCAACATGGCCATACCTTTTGGTACGGAACAGTTAAGCATATATTATGGACATTTTCAGGCGGTCAAGCAGATCAGTCTGACGTTTCCGGAATCGAGCGTAACGGCGCTCATCGGGCCGTCTGGGTGTGGTAAATCTACGTTCCTGCGGTCGCTTAACCGAATGAACGACGAGATCGCCGGTTCCCGCACAGAGGGACATATCTGGATGGACGGTAACGATCTGAATGAGCCTGGAACCGATGTAATCAAGCTTCGCCAGAAGATTGGCATGGTGTGGCAGAAGCCGAATCCTTTTCATAAGTCCATCTACAACAATATCGCGTTTGGCCCCCGCTACCGTGGTACGAAGAGTAAGAAGGCACTGGATGAGATTGTGGAAAAAAGCTTGCGTCGTGCTGCGCTTTGGGACGAAGTGAAAGACAGGCTGAATGAATCAGCCTTGTCTCTCTCAGGTGGACAACAGCAGCGGTTATGTATCGCCCGCGCCCTGTCTGTTGATCCGCAGATTCTGCTACTCGATGAGCCTGCATCTGCACTAGACCCGGTATCCACGGGTAAAGTTGAAGAATTGATTACCGAGCTCAAGAAGGAGCTGCGGATTGTTATTGTTACCCATAACATGCAGCAGGCAGCACGTATTTCGGATTATACAGCTTACTTCTATCTGGGCAGCATGATTGAGCACGGGGATACAGAGCATATTTTCACGAACCCGGACAATCGTCTGACGCAAGAATACATTATGGGGCGTTTCGGATAATTGGATCATGGAGTGGAGTGTCACATAGAGCAACAGACAGAGAGATGAAGAAATAAATAGAGACAGAAGCACAATGCCTGGACGTTTGTTCGGGGGTTGTGCTTTTTATTTTATAATTACAGTGGGGTTTTCTGTATGCAGGATCAACATTATGCTACGATATTTAGTACAAAGATAGCGTTTACATGAATTTAAAGGAGATGTTGATAATCACTACGGATCAGAGGTCTTACGACCATGTGGCAGCACAGGTCATACAGAATTACGCGATTGAAAAACCTGTCGTTTCCTATATTCGTCATAACGAGAATCTGACGTATCATGTCGTTGATGAAGCAAGCGGGCAGGAGTATCTGCTCCGTATCCATCAAGCAGCATATGCAAGTATGTCAGGCATTCAGCACACGCCTTCTGCATTGGAGGCAGAGATGGACCTGCTTCATGAGTTAAATGCAACAACAGCATTACGCGTCCAACATCCGGTACGCAATGTATCGGGAGATTGGGTCACGTTATGGACAAGTGAAGAAGGTAAAGAAATCTGCTGTACAGTACTGGAATGGATTGAGGGCAGGGACATCCAACAGGGAGAACGCCTGACAACAGAGCAGATATATGATCTTGGTGCTCAGCTGCAGATGCTTCATCAATATGGACGTGTGCAGAATCAGACAGATCGAACTAAGGTACGCCCGGCATATGGTAATGTCCATGAGAATTTGGTCATGCTAGGGCAGCTGGAAGAGGGAGTTCGATTGGGAATTTTTACAACGGAAGACTTCGATCTGCTTCGGGAGACGTTTGAGAACATTAACGAGCAGTTAGGAGCGTACCCTCTCCATGAAAAGACCTGGGGCGTTATTCATGGAGATATTACTCGCAATAATCTGCTGATCACGGATCAGGGGATGTCCATGATTGATTTTTGTCTACACGGTTATGGTTATTATCTTTTCGATGCCGGAGGGGCAGCGCTTATGTTCAGTCGGGAGGAACGTGACATATTCTTATCTGGATACACCAAACAGATCGCACCACTGACGAATCGAGATATCCGTTTAATGGAAGGGTTCATGCTGATCTTTACACTTGGTTATTATGCTTTTCAGATGGCGAACGAGTCTAGGCACGAATGGATGAAAGATCGCATGCCGAAGTTATGCAGCAAGTATTGCAGACCTTATGTACAGAACGAGAGTATCTTCTACGAACTGTGAATTATAATTCAGATGTGCAGATCCGGAAGGGCTATGAACAGGTAGTGCAAAAATTATGGTTGCCTGAATACCCGAACAGTTTCGTGGATAATATCATAAATAGTAGTAAGCGCTTTATGAATTGAAGGGAAATGAAATAATCTGTTTAAAAAGTTTATTTTACCGAATTAATGTGATGAAAGCTGACAAAATATTCTGGTTTTCATCGAATCAATCGAAAATGAAGGAAATACATCCAAAGAAATCGTTAAGTTTGTTGACACTGATCTTCCGGTCGATTAATCTTAATGAAGAAGAATGAACGATTTCCATTACTGTTCTGACATACGCTCAGAATGGTTCCATACAGCGGATGATAACGAGCGGGAGAGACCTGAGTTAGCCGAGCAATGGCTAGTGTTCAGGCACCGAAGGAGCAAGCTGCTGCGCACCCGGCCCAGTGGTTAATCTCTCAGGTAAATGTACCATCGTTGGACGCAACTCTGGAGAGTGCGCGAACTGCGCCACCCAAGGGGTATATGATCAGTCAGTCTGGTGACTTGTCTGCAATTGCAGGGCATGCACCTTGTCGTGAGACACTGCTGATCGTGAAACTCTCAGGTATCGAGGACAGAGAGAGGGCCTGTGGCCTTCTTCTGTCCTTTTTTGATGTCATCATTCAGTAATAAAGGAACATTATGGCATGGGATCTGGATGGAAATGACGAATACAATTGGAGGGTTATGAGGTGCGATTTAAAGATGTTTTCTCAATTATTGGTCCGTCGATGACGGGGCCTTCAAGTTCACATACAGCTGGAGCAGCAAGACTGGGAAGAATTGCGCGTCAGTGGCTAGGTTGTACGCCTGAACGTGCCCGGCTGACGCTCTACGGTTCATTTGCTGATACGTATCAGGGCCACGGAACAGATCTGGCACTGATCGGCGGTCTGCTGGATTATGTTACAGACGATCCGCGCATCCCAGATGCGGAGCAATACGCAGAGGAAGCGGGTATGGAGGTTGAGTTTTATACAAGCGGTCTGCCTGCTCCTCATCCCAATACGGTCAAAATTGAGTTGTGGCATGAAGGGCGTACATGTTCCTTAATCGGTGCTTCTATTGGTGGTGGTAGTGTGTCGGTGCATGCGATGAATGATTTTCGTGTCCAGATTAGTGGTGAGTTTCCGACACTCGTGCTGCGACATGCAGACAAGGCAGGGGTGCTTGCCTCGGTAACGTCCACGATCAGTTCATCTGGGGTTAACATCGGGTATATGCAGGTGGATCGTAAAGCCCGTGATGGCGAAGCACTTACTGCGATGGAGATGGACGGCGTGCCGAATCCTGATATGCTCAAGCGTCTAAAAGAGCTGGATCATGTACTGGACATTCGTGTCATCGATTTGAAGAGAGGAGTTGATTCGGATGCGATTTAAACATTTACATGAACTGAATACGATCTGTACAGCGGAATCCAAAACGATTGCTCAATTGATGATCGAGGAGCAGGTTCAGGAGACCAATACACCGGAAGCGGATGTTGTGAAACAGATGTCTGAATATTATCAGGTGATGAAGGAAGCGGTGCGTAAAGGGTTAACGGAAGATACCACATCACGTAGTGGATTAACGGGTGGAGACGGTAAAAAAATGGCCGAGTACATTCGCAAAGGTGAGACTTGCTCAGGAGATGCTTCCGCACTTGCCATGGCGTATGCCCTGTGTGTATCTGAAGTGAATGCCTCTATGGGCCGGATTGTGGCAACACCTACAGCCGGTTCCTGCGGCATCATCCCTGGTGTTTTTATCAGCTCACAGGAGCGATTTGGCTGGACGGACGAACATTTGGTGAATGGGTTGTTCTGCGCGGGAGCGATTGGTTATGTTATTGCCAACAATTCATTTATCTCTGGTGCAGAAGGTGGCTGTCAGGCAGAAGTGGGTTCCGCGATCGGCATGGCTGCGGGTGCCATGGTTGAACTGCGTGGAGGTACACCGGAACAGGTCGTTCATGCCGTTGGTCTAGCGTTAAAAAATACACTGGGCCTGATCTGCGATCCGGTCGCAGGTCTCGTTGAAATTCCATGCATCGTACGTAACGGACTGGGTGCCGTTACGGCGCTGGCTGCGGCCGACATGGCATTGGCCGGAGTGCGTAGTGCTATTCCGTCAGATGAAGTCATCGACGTGATGCTGGAAGTAGGCAGTGCGATGCCGAGCCGCCACCGGGAGACAGCCCAAGGTGGGTTGGCTCAGACACCAACGGGTCGCAAAATGATGCAGAAGCTGGCTAAACCGAAGGCCAAGCGTGCAGAGCCTGAGACGGAGTCGAAGCCAGCGGATGCTGACACAACTACAAGTGGGACGGATACTGTTCAAGCGGAAACGGATCCTCAGGTTTAATCTGAACGGGGGTCACCGAGGAATAACCAGTGACATGATGATGTATAACGGCGATATAAAAACAAGCGTCCGCGAACCCGAATTCGGGTTCTGCAGGACGCTTGTTTAATGCCGCCAAATGATGTGAAGCTAGGCTACTTATAAGTGACTTCAGATATATTTGTATTATGAATCTAGTCCTGGCTTACAGCCGTACTCAGTACGGCATATCCATACGCGGGCAATTCAATGGCAAACACGCCATCATCCTTGGCGGTACGATGGTTTCCACCGAATAGCTCGGTCCATTCCTCGTCACCCGCCTCCAGCTCGACAATAGCCGTCTCTTCCGAGCGATTGAACAGAACCAGAATGCGTTCCTCTTCATTCTGCCGTTCGAATACCAATTGGCTGCCATCCGAGCGAGCCTGCAGGAAACGAACGGTGCCTTCTGCACGCAGGGCAGGATGAGCATGACGCAGGGAGATCAGTTTCTGATAAAAGTCGAGCAGCTCACGGTCCTGCTTCGCTTCATCCCATTCCATGCATTTACGGCAGCCCGGATCATGGTCACCGTCCATGCCAATCTCGTCTCCGTAATAGATGCACGGCGCGCCCATGTAACTGAACTGGAATAACGCAGCTAGCTTCATCTTGCGCTGGTCGCCTTCACATAGCGTGAGCAGCCGCGGGGTATCGTGACTGTCCAGCAGGTTGAATGCAACTTCGCTGGCTTGAAGCGGATAACGGGATAATTGCCGACCGATGGAGTTCGCGAACTGTTCGGCATGCATTGTATTTTTTACAAAGAAAGCATTCACGGCATCGGTAAACGGATAGTTCATGGACGCATCGAACTGGTCGCCTTGTAGCCAGGAAGAAGACTCGTTCCATACTTCGCCCAGAATGTAGGCATCCGGATTAGCGGCTTTGACCACACGGCGGAAATCACGCCAGAAGGCATCATCCACTTCGTCGGCAACATCCAGTCGCCATCCGTCTGCACCCACTTCCTTAATCCAGTACTCGGCAACCTCCAGCAGATAGGCCTTAACCTCGGGATTCTCCGTATTCAACTTAGGCATGTGCGCTTCGAATCCGAAAGTCTCATACGTAGGAATGCCGTCTTTCACGTCCAGCGGGAATTCATGTACATGGAACCAGTCCTTGTATTTGGATTGTTCTCCGTTCTTCTGCACATCCACAAACGGGGCAAACGTCTTCCCGGAATGGTTGAACACAGCATCCAGCAAGACGCGAATTCCACGTGCGTGGCACAGCTCGACCAGTCGCTTCACGGTATCTGCGTCACCAAAATGCCGGTCTACCCGCAGGTAGTCTTCGGTATCGTATTTGTGATTGGTGGTAGCTTCAAAGATGGGTGTGAAGTAGATCGCATTAATGCCCAGATCACTGATGTAATCCAGATGGTCGATCACACCCTGAAGGTCACCGCCGAAGAAATTGAAAGGTGTCGGCTCGCCACCCCACGGTTCCACCTTTTCCGGACTAATATCCGGGTTGCCGTTCGCGAATCGTTCAGGGAAAATCTGATAGAACACGGCATCCTTAACCCATGCAGGGGGTGTGAATACAGCTCCTGCATGAATATAAGGGAACTGGAACATACGACCCGGATCGTCCGGTTCTTCTTCCTGGAAGTCCGTCTCGGTCATCCAGATCTGTTCATCTCCACTTTTGAGAAGAAAAGAGTATTTTAGTCGGTGGTAGGGAGGTTTCACCTCGCCCTCGAAGTAATCGAACATCGAGTCAGAGGTGAACTTTGTTAAAGGAACCAGCGCTTTGGTTGCATCCCATGCATATTTGTCTCCAGTCAGGGCATGTACCTCAGTCAGATCATTCTTTTTGGCGCGCAGGCGCAGATGAATTGTGTCTTGGTCATAGGCATAGGCCCAATTGCGTTTCGGTTGATGATAGATGGCTTCCAGCAGCATAATGAAATTCCTCCCGTCAGGTGTAGGTATAATATGTACTTGGTCGATTTGATTGATATAACATTCCCCACGTTAATGGATAAGCTATAATTAGAATGTGTGGTAACGTAAAGGAATTCAACATGGCTTCAACAAGATAACAAGATAACAAGATTTGAATCCATCTGTTATAGATAGCTTTTTTATGATGATGCTCAGATATATCATTAACCCAATGGGGGCGGAAAGGAAACGAATATTCGAATGAAAACCAAACTGTTATACATTGAAGATGATACGGAGATTGCAACTTGGGTCAGAGCCGATCTGGAGGAGCGTGGTTATGAGGTGGTATGGCTCGGCAGTGGTGAAGGTGCAGCGGAGGCTGCTGTTGGTTGCTCACTCATTATTCTGGATGTCATGCTGCCCGGGCTGGATGGATTTACGGTGGGCCAGCGACTGAAAAAAGAACATCCAGCCGTGCCCATTGTCATGCTCTCGGCGAGAACGTCCATTGACGACAAGTTGCACGGTCTCGATTTTGCCGATGACTATGTAACGAAACCATTTCACCCCGATGAACTGGCTGCCCGGATTGAGGTCCAACTGCGTAAGGCGGGAACTGCGGTCTCATCGGATACAGCTCTGAAGCTGGATCATCTCTCCATCTATGAGAAGGACAACCGCATCGTCAATGAGGAGACGGGGGATGAAATTGTTTTATCGGGGAAACAGTTCCACATCTTCGCTTACCTGCTACGACATATGGGCATGATTCGAACCAAAGAGCAGATCTATGAAGCCGTCTGGAACGAGCCTTATCTGGATGGGGACAAGACTTTAATGGTACATATTCGACATCTTCGCGAGAAGCTGGAGCTTGACCCGGCCAATCCAGTCGTTATTCAGACGGTCCGCGGTGTGGGATATCGTGTGAAGAAGCCATGATCCGACGGTTCAGAGCACGGAAGACGATGAATGGAGAACGCAAAGGAGAACCGCGCATGGTTCCTAAGCATAAGCAAACCAGGCAGGGCAAGCTACGCTTTGGGCGGTCCTTGATGTCCAGATATATCATCCTGATTCTGGCGGCCGTATTATTCGTGCCCGTCGTTCTGCCGATCATATCCATCATATATGTTGTCGTAGTGAACAACACAAATACGAATCAAGCGGCACCGTACGGTGATGTTACCCGGATCAGTAACCTATGGTCGCGTGAAGCGGTGAACCTGAATGGTGCTTCAGATGAGGAGATTAAGGCCCGTTTGGAGCAATTACATGCATCGTACCCCAAGTCTTCCATGTATCGTGTGAATGCGAGCGGTGAGACCCTCTTTATTCTCGGTGGTGAAGATGTAACGCTTCTGAATTCCACATCGCCGGATGGCGGGACAGACACGACATTGAGATGGTCACTGGATTCCGGGAAAACGGCAGAGACTCGAATTCCGGCCATATGGAATGTGAGCAACACGGTTCAATTCATGAAAGAAGCTTCCTATCGAGATCCGCTAACCGTAGTTACATACATCGGTGGAGGTGAAAAGGACAAGGGACAGGGCTTCATGATCATAGAAGTGCCGCGATCACTTCTGCAAACGACACAGAGTAACTGGCCGATGGAGCTCCTGTATCTTGGCATTGTGATGACGATCATCTTCATGATTTTCATCATCATGTCGATTCTCTTCTTCGCGCGCATTCGCAAACGACTTATTCGCTTACAGACGGCGATGATGACCCCGGGCAAGGAGGGCATTCCGCTTCCGGTTGATATCCGCCGGTCAGATGAGATCGGTCAACTGGAGGAATCATTTAACCAGATGGTGCATCAACTGTCCGATAGCCGCCAGCGTGAGCGTGAGGAAGAACAATTGCGCAAACGTCTGATTGCGGGGCTTTCCCACGATCTACGCACCCCGCTAACGGTGATTCGTGGACATATGCATGCTTTGCATAAGGAAGCGCTAAGCGAGCAAGGTGACCGTTCATTACATCGCATGGAAGCGAAGATGGAGGATCTCGGCGGGCTCATTGACAACATGTTATCCTATAATTTGCTCACGAGCGGTAAATATACGCTGAAGCTGGAAGAGAAAGATATGCTGCGGATTGTCAGAGAAACGGCAGCGGCCTGGTATCCGGTCTGGGAGAAAGAGCAATTCGAAATTGATATTGATCTGCCGGATGAACCGTTGATCTGGCATATGGATGAACAAGGCATGCGCCGTATTCTGGATAATCTGTTCCAGAACGTGATCCGCCATGCCGCCAGCGGGAAATATATTGGCATCTCAACCCGGGAGATTCAGGGGGAGACGGCTATCGTTATTCAGGATCTCGGTCCGGGAATGCAGCAGGATTCCGACACCAAAGGCACAGGTCTGGGTTTATCCATTGTAGACCTGTTAATTCGTGAGATGGGACTGCGCAAGCGGGTAGACAGTTCCGATACGGGCGTTCGGACATACATCTACAGTGGTAAGGGAAGTAAGGACACAACGAACCCTTAAGATCTCTTTTTTAAACTAAACTTAAACTGGAGACCACCTTGGCTTTAACCTTGGAAGGTTACGATAGTTCCGAGGTGATCATACAGTGAGTGAAAATATTATTCAAACAGCGAATCTATGGAAAACATACCGGGACCGTGCAGCGGTCCGTGAACTTGATCTGCATATTAAAAAGGGAGATATCTACGGCTTCCTCGGTCCCAACGGTGCCGGCAAAACAACAACGATTCGCATGCTTCTCGGCTTGATTAAACCAACCAAAGGCGTGATCCGTGTCTTTGACAAGGATATCCGCAAGGAGCGCATGGACATTCTGCGCCGTGTGGGTTCCCTAGTGGAATACCCTTCTTATTACGGACATCTGAATGCGGTAGAGAATCTCGAAACTTTGCGCCGCATCCTCAATGTCCCGAAATCAAGAATTGCTGAAGTGCTGTCCATTGTAGATCTGACTAAGGATGCCAAACGTTCAGTGAAGGGGTATTCCCTTGGCATGAAGCAACGTCTGGGTATTGCCAGCGCTTTGCTGGGTGAACCGGAGCTGCTGATTCTGGACGAACCAACGAATGGGCTTGATCCGGCCGGTATTCAGGAGATTCGTGAACTGATCAAACGCATGCCTCTGGAACATGGCATTACCGTTCTCGTTTCCAGCCACTTGTTGAGTGAAGTCGAACAGATGGCAAGTCGTGTCGGCATTATCCGTGAAGGCAAGATGGTGCTCCAGGATACCATTGCGAGTCTGCATAGTCAGACGGGTAGTTCTATCCGCTTAACGGTTTCCGAGCCGGAAGAGGCCATGAAACTGGCGAGAGAGCAGGGGCAATTTGGTCAGCGACAAGGTTCTGCGTTAACGTTCCCTTATATGGATAACCCTTCGGTTGCACTGCTTGTGCGCCGATTAATTGAACAGGATCATGATGTGTATCGTGTTGAGGAACAGCGTCAGTCGCTGGAAGATCTGTTTATGCGGGTCATTGGCGAGGGGGCTTCCATATGACCGGACGTGCATTATCCTCGGACTGGCTCAAGATTCGGGGCAAGGGAATTTGGTTTCTCGTTTTTCTGGCCCCGTTTGGATTGACAGCGATGCAGGCGCTTAATTTTGGCTTACGGTTGGACTATCTGAAAGAACAGTATGCGGATAACCTGTGGGGCGGATTGCTCGGCAATGTAGTTGTCTTTGTACCGTTGTCCCTGATGCTGGGAGCAACCATTCTCAGCTCCATGATCGCGAGTGTCGAGCATGAACAAGGATCGTGGAAACAGTTGCTAGCGATGCCAATTTCAAGACCGGCCGTGTATCTGGCCAAGTTCTTGCTGGCTTGTCTGCTGCTGGTAATCTCCTGCCTACTACTAACCGCAGGAATTATAGGTCTGGGTCTGATCCTCGGATTCCATGCCAGTGAGATCCCTTGGACGCATGCCATCAAGCTGGGGCTGTTGCCATTAGCTGGTGCGCTTCCCGTGTTGTCGTTGGAGTTATGGCTCACAATGGTCAATAAAAATCAGGCGCTTCCCGTCACTCTGGGAATTGTTCTCGCGATAACAGGCATGTTCGCGCTCAGTATCTCACCGTATTTTCCACTTGCTTGGGCACAGATGGCTTGGAATGGACCTAATCCATATCTGTATGCAGGCATGGGGGCAGGTCTGGGTCTCTTGATCCTGTTGTTGGGTATGGTGCATTTTAGCCGGAAGGATGTGGCCTGATATGAGCTTTGCGACAACGTATTTTCGCATTCTATCGGCTGAGCGCTTGAAGATGGGCAAGTCACCCATATGGCTCCTGATTCTGTTAAGTCCACTTATTGCACTGCTCATCGGACTGTTGTCCACTCCATCAGGGAGTTGGCAGGTTTTGATGGGCACCATGGTCTTCTTGCACGGATTACTCCTGTTGCCGATGCTGACTGGCGTGTTTACGTCCTTTGTCTGTCGTTTCGAACATGCAGGAGGAGGGTGGAAGCAGATGCTGGTTCTGCCGCTCACACGTTCAGGTGTATACGCAGGCAAACTGACGATTGTACTTATGCTTCTGGCGGGTACACAAGTGTTGTTGTTGATATCCATTCTGCTGGCAGGCATGATCCATGGCATTACGATGCCAATACCTTGGGGATTCTTGGCGAGCAAACTGCTGCTTGGGCTGTTGGCCTGTGTACCACTGGCTGCCCTGCAGATGTTCGTTTCTCTCGTGTGGAGCAGCTTTGCTGCACCGCTCGCATTGAATTTTGCACTGACCGTGCCCAATATCCTCATCGTCAACTCAGCGGCATATGGACCGTATTATCCTTGGGCGCAACCGATGATTCTGATGACACCCGTAGACGGCGGAGGTTTCGGAGCCTATAACGTACCGCTGCTGACGCTGTTGTCAGTCGTTGGGGGCAGTGCTGTCATTTTCATAGGAATTGGTATGCTGTATTTTGCGAAGAAAGAAATCTGAATAATTGAATATATCCCTAGTTATCCTATGGCCAAGATCCTCTTTTAAGCAAAACATGCAACGTTCTATTGTATGTGAGCTTGAGGGGATTTTTTCTAATGTCTTACCCAACCGTCATGAATGGTCAGTTCCCGAATGATTTTGGCCGGCGCTCCGGCTACAAGTGTATTCTCGGGTACATCTTTGGTCACCGTGCTTCCAGCTGCCACGACGGCATTCCTGCCAATTGTCACGCCGGGCAGAATGAGCGCGCCTGTACCAATCCAGGCATTATCCTGAATGACAATTCGCTTGGCAGTCTGGCTCCCATCATCCAGTGAATCAATTCGGTGATAAGCACTGTCAAATATGCTTGTTCGAGGCCCGATCATGACGTTATTACCGATGGTCACCTCTACGTTGGCGGCGATCCCCACACCGGCATTAATCATGACGTCATCGCCAATCGTTAATCGCGCCCCTTTGACCACAGTTAGTTGGGTTCCCCAAGGTTTACCTATGATGTTAAGCCGCTTTCCCACCTGCAAATCACCATGTTTATTGAGATATACTTTTCCCCTGATCCGTGGCAGTAGGCCCATTGAGGGCTGAATTTTACCAAAAATGGTCAAGCCTCTTAATTTGCCATAGGCAATTTTAACTCTGTTGGGCAGCATGATTCATTCATCCTCACCTTCGTCAAAAACGTTTTTTAACGATTATAGCCTGTTTGATACAAAATGTATCGTTAATTTTATGTCGTGGCTTTCTACCTTATATAACTTACATGCATTAGGAAACGCCTTCTAAGCAAAAATTAAAATTCCAAGTATTACATCACACAACATGTGAATTAAATCATAGATTGTAAGCAAAATGAGACGAGAATCTGGTAAAATAAAAAAAGCTGTTTCTAGGCAGGCTTACATGGTTATTCGAGGGTAGGCCCATTTCGGCAAGGGATAATATATCCCTGTTGTTAGATGAAGATATTGGCTGAGAAAAGAGGGGTAAGCCTTGGATATTAATAAAACGGAAACCCTGAAGCGCATTATTTCTGAGGGAAGTTCTTACCAATCACTGTTTTTTAACCACCCGGATGCCATTTATGTGATGGACATCCATGGAAATTATATTGATGCTAATCCCTCGGTGGAGCGGATGTCGGGGTATACACTGGATGGCTTGATTCGTATGAATCAGAATCAGCTCTGTCCTCCGGACAGTGCAAATTTACGCAATGAATATATTAAAGAGGTACTGGCTGGACGTTCAGTCAGTAATTCCATTACCTTTTATCATAAAGATGGTTCCCTGAAACAAGCAGAGATCACGTATGTGCCTATAACGGATGGAAACGAAGTTGTAGGAATCTATGGTATTGCCAAAGATGTTACCGATATCCTGAGAGTGCAACGTGAGCTTAAGGAGGCACAGGAGAAATATCAGGTGCTGGCTGACCATGCACAAGATCTGATTACGACTTGTGCTATAGATGGAGAGTTGTTATATGTCTCACCTTCTGTGCACACCTTGCTGGGTTATAAGCCGGAGGAAGTCACAGGAAAGTCCTTCAAGGATTATTGTTATCCGGGAGATTACCCGGACCCTATGGATCTTTCCAAGATCGGCAATGGCTGCAAGATGCGTGTGTTGCACAAGAAGGGACACTATATCTGGATGGAGACCTTGGCGAAGCCTGTGACCGAAGAGCGTGGCAAGAGTGTCCAGATTGTAAGCATCAGCAGGGATATTACCCAGCATAAGGATGCGGACAGACGTCTTCGGGAAAGTCGTCAGCGATACAGATCGCTGTTCGAACATAATCCGGCAGCTGTGTATTCGTTGAATCTGGAAGGCAAGTATAGTGCTGTGAACAGCAAACTTGTGCAAATGCTGGATATTCCGCGTAATAAGCTGATTGGCAAATCTTTTCTATCCAATCTGGATAAATGTGAAGTGCAGTACGGCGAACACTATTTTGAAATGGTGAAGAAGGGTGAACCTCAGTATTATGAGACCCGAATCGTCAATTCCAGAGGTCGGAAGATTGAAGTATCCGTTACGAATGTGCCCATTATTGTGGATAAGGAAATGGTAGGCGTCTATGGTATCGTGTCCGATATTACCGAACGTAAGGAATACACGGAACGGATTCAGGAGCTAAGCAAGCAACATGAGCTGATCCTTAACACGGTGACAGAAGGAATATATGGTTTGGATGCGGATGGAGTCACCATGTTTATGAACCCTGCAGCAGCCTCCATGTTCGGTTATGAGGCGCAAGAGTTCATTGGCAAGAATTCACATCCGATTATCCATTGCACTCGTGCAGATGGAAGTCATTTCCCAATAGAAGAGTGCCCGATCCACATGACCGTGCTGGATGGACAAAGTCGTTCAATCAAAGAAGATGTGTTCTGGCGTAAAGATGGCAGCAGCTTTCTGGTGCAGTACCAGGTGACGCCGATTATTGAACAGGGACAGATTCAGGGCGCGGTGGTTGTGTTTAATGACGTGACTGGCGAGCGTGAAATTGTACGTGCTAAAGAGACGGCTGAGCTGGCAGCTCAGGCCAAGTCGGAATTTCTGTCGATGGTCAGCCATGAGATCCGGACACCGATGAACGGGATTGTGGGGATGACCGAATTATTGATCGGTACCGATCTGTCGGAAGAACAGCGTGAATATGCCGAGATTATTCAGGATAGTGGTGATGCACTGCTGAACATCCTTAATGATATTTTGGACTTTAGTAAGCTGGAATCCGGGAAAATGGCCTTGGCTTATGAGCCGTTTGCATTACGTAAGATGCTGGAACAGGTTGCCGAACTGTTTAAACCCCGCGCAGATGAGAAACATCTGGAAATCAGATATCGTCTCAATCCAAGCATCCCTGAATTCATGGTTGGTGACGCCATACGTATCCGGCAGATTCTGGTGAACTTGGTTGGCAATGCGCTTAAGTTCACGGATCAGGGAAGCATTGATGTTACCGTGGATATTATCAAAGGCAGAAAGCCTGAAGATAGCGTGCTTGATTTTGCTGTGCAAGATACGGGAATTGGCATCCCGGCTGACAAGCTGGATCAGTTGTTCCAGTCCTTCTCTCAACTGCATCCGGTGATTAACCGTAAATATGGTGGTACGGGGCTGGGACTGGTCATCTCCAAGCGACTCGTGGAGATCATGGGAGGTAGTATTAGTGTCGAGAGTACAGAAGGGGAAGGCTCAACCTTCCGATTTGCTGTTCCTGCGGCAAGTGTAGATGCTTCAGCCGAACAGACAGCAAGTCAGTTCCATCATGATCGTACACGTCAGAGTGACAAGGTCGCCATG
Source organism: Paenibacillus sp. FSL R5-0749 (assembly GCF_038595085.1). Lineage (NCBI taxonomy): Bacteria > Bacillati > Bacillota > Bacilli > Caryophanales > Paenibacillaceae > Paenibacillus > Paenibacillus sp. FSL R5-0749. The sequence continues at coordinate 533,385 of NZ_CP152005.1, forward strand.
CGTATTCTGGTGGCAGAGGATCATCCAGTGAACCGCAAGATTTTGCGAGAATATCTGGAGAAGCTGGGGTACCAGGCAGATGTGTGTACCAACGGCGTAGAAGCAATTGATGCCATCTCTCAGAATGCTTATGATATTGTTCTGATGGATATTCATATGCCGGTGATGGATGGACTTAAGGCGACAGACCTGTTACACCGCCTGATTCCAAGGGATCGTATACCTCCAATCATTGCAGTTACAGGCAATGCCAAACGTGAGGATAAGGAAGCTTGTCTGGAGATTGGTATGCGTGATTTTATTAGCAAACCGGTCATGCTAAGTGAGTTGAAACGGGTGTTACAGCAATGGGGGCCAAGGGACGAACCCCAGCTTGCACCGAACTGAATAACGATCTGTTAACGATAACGATGTAGCTGTGAAAATAACAAACGCAAACACGCCAATCATACTCCTCAGATGGAGTGTGATTGGCGTGTTTGCGTTGACAGGCTTTTCAAGATGAGCCGAAGCATATCGAAGTAGAGTGGTACACGAATGAGTTATGCTAATGTGAGACGATTGATATTGCCGGATAGTATCTCACAGGAATTATTGAATTTTTGGCGTTCCGCCGCATCCAGATTCAATTCAATCACCTCTTGAATGCCATCTCCTCCGATGATTGCAGGAACACCGACGCAGACATTATGTTGATTGTACTCACCATCCAGAATAGCGGATACGGCGATGATCTTGTGTTCATCATTGAGGATTGAACGGGTAATGTGCGCGAGGGCATTGCCGATTCCGAATTGAGTAGAGCCTTTACGGGTAAAGATCTCCCAACCGGCATCCTTCGTTTTGCGGGCAATATCGTCCAGATCCAGATGTTTGAAGCGCTCCTTGTGCTGATCCAAAATGTGCATAATCGGTTTGCCACCAATGGTCACATGTGACCAGGCCACGAACTGGGATTCTCCATGCTCCCCGAGCGCATAACCATGCACACTGCGTGGATCGATGGAGAAGACTTCAGACAGCAGCGTTTTGAGTCGTGAAGAGTCAATGGACGTCCCTGTGCCGATAACATGCTCACGGGGAAGACCTGATAACTTCCATACCATATAAGTTACTATGTCAACCGGATTAGCAGCGACGACAAAAATCCCGTTAAATCCACTGTTCATGATGGGAACCACGATGTCTTTGGCGATGGACTCTGCTTCCTCCAAAATATCCAGCCGTGTCTGTCCTGGCTTCGGATTCGCCCCTGCGGTTAAGATAATCACATCCATATTGCCACAATCCGCGTACGTGCCCGCATATACTTTGGTTCGGTTATGTGTAAAGTCCATACAATGGGAGAAATCCAGTGCCTGTGCTACGGCACGGTCATACGTCCGGTCAACCATCATAATTTCTCTGCATATGGATTGATTGATCATGGAATACGCACAACTTGAACCGACAAGGCCCGCCCCGATCACCGCTACTTTACCTGATTTGCCTAACACTTCCGTTCAGCCCCCAATTAGATTGATATTTTCCGTTACTAACGCGTTCTATGTTAAGTATAGTTCTTTATTTTATGCCGGAATGCACTTCTACGTTACATAAGATAACACACGAAAAAGCAGTACAGCAATGATATCCGCTATCGCGGGAGCGTATTGGAGTAACGGAGTTAACAAAATTGACATGAATAATTCATAATCATATGATTTGACGGCATTTGCACCTGTGTCATTCGACATGACAGCATTCATGCTCGTTGTCGGATTCGGGGTTATTTGTGCGGAATATATACCTGACAAAACTTCTTAGGAATCCGCAGAAACAGAACAAAACCGTCAAAGGGATCTGCCGAGAAGCCGACGAATACATACGGACAAGCAAAAGATTAACATACTTGATCCATGAGACAGGTTGCCCCGATCCGATGACGGTTCCAAAAAGGAACGCTGAAGCCGTAATGTTTTATCCAAGAGTCCATTCATAACTCACTAAAGGTATTATGAAATGGATTCCCAAAAGACTTCATTCCGGGAGGGAATTAATGATGATTGAAGAAGCAGGAGCAACGACGGAAACGGCCAAGAGCCTGGGCATAGGTGCCAGTACTCTTCGTAAATATGCGGCGGCACTGGAAGAGCAGGGATACCGGTTCGAACGTTCCGCCAACAAATCCAGACTATTCAAGTCCGACGACATCGAGTGCATTGAACGCCTCATGACCGAACTCAGAGAGCATAATCTGCCCTTGGCTGATGCTGTGGTGACTGTCTTGGCCCCAGAGGCACCTGTAGCTGTAGCGGAAATAGATGTACCTGTGGTGGGGATTGAAGGTCTTTCAGAGTCCGAATGTGCAGCGACAGTCATGCCATCAACATCTCCTGAGGGCCCGGAATCCATCGGCAATCTGAGATCCTATGAGGGTCTGGGACAACTGGTAAGTGAGGTAACATACGGTGCTGTAGAACAGCAGCAGGACGATCGGGTACAGTTGCTGCAACAGCGGGTTGATGAATTGGAGTTGACACTTCAGCACTTGGCAGAGACGCATATGGCCCTGCAGGAACAGATGGAGAAACAACGCCTATGGATGAATGAGAAGCTGGAGGAAGAGCGAGATCGCGAACTCGTGACCAATCTGCGCAGTTTCCAGGGAAGAAAACGCAAACCCAAAGGAGTATCCCTGCGTATGTTGTTTGGATTCCTGCCCAAGAAGCATAAGGAAGCTTAAGCAACGGACTATGGCTCATCGTGATTTTGCATGATCGGCCTGATATAATAAGCTCCATACAACATGAAGACTGGCCATGGATCGCTCGGTATAGAAACAGACCGGGATGAGTTCGGAAAGCTGGTGTGGGAGGATCTGTGGAGCTGCGACGAATTTGGCAAAGATTGCTCGGACTGTGGACAGACCGTCCTCGTCGGAAAGGGACGGCCCTTGCTGAGCGATATACAATACAGGAATTGCTGGGTATGGGGAGCTATGGGCTGACATACCTGTGTACAGATGAGCAGAACGGCAGGGAAGTGGCGTTGAAGGAGTCCAAGCCCAGCAAGGGAAGACTCGCTGCACATCTGCTGGAGCGGGAGGCGGACGTGATGAAACTTCTGCATCATCCGGCGATTCCCGATCTATTGGATGTGTTCACATTCGGGAGACGAAGTTATATCGTTACCGAGTATATTCGTGGCCAGACGCTGGAAGATTGCATATTTGAGCAAGGTCTTCGATATACGGAGCGGGAATGTCTGGAATTGGCTGGTCAACTACTGGCGCCAGTGGCTCATGTGCATGAGCAGGGATATATTCATGGAGATGTGCGGATTCCCAATGTTATTTTACGTGAAGGGAAGGTGCATCTAATTGACTTTGGCCTGGCGAGACGCTTGGGGGAGCCGTTGTTGCCGGAGTTAAAGCGACGTATGCGTGAAGTCCCTGAGCCTGAAGATGAACCCGCTACACCGGATCATGACTTGCAGGATATCGGCCACTTTCTTCTCTTTATGCTGTATTCGGCTTACGAGCCAGAGAAGGGTCGTGAACCTGCCAGCTGGCAGGAGGAACTTAAGCTTACGCCGGAATTGCACCAGATGCTGGAGCGGCTCCTGGGACTTCGCCCGGGTTATGAAGGCGGAGCAATGGAGTTACGGGCAGAGATGGAACGTGTGTTGATGAAGGTAAGATGAATAAGTTCTATAGGCGGACCTATATTGGTTATTCGTGACCTCTTCGTATGATATCTGTAGGGGTCTTTTTCCTTTTTACTGATACATGCATAACGTATCAGAACAGTGGGTTGAATGATATAATGAATAACAATTATACGTTGAAGGAGGCGATTCATCATATGCTTAAAAAACTGGAAGGCGATCATGCCGAATTATTCAAAACGTGGTTTCATAGCAAAAAAGATACCATTGTGGATATCGAAGGAAAGCATTATTTAATCAAGTCGCTGGAAAACGTCGTTCAGGAAGAAATAGAAAGTGATCACGAACTCAAAACTTTAATTTTACATGCCAAGAAGGATATCTCTTCGGGTAGGGTCTACTCCACAGATGATATAATTGACGCAATTGAAAAAGGGAATTTATAGATGTTGATCCAGTGGACACCTTCAGCAAGACAGGCTCTCGCTCAAATCGGCAGTGTTCGTTTCACTCAGGAAGAAACAAAGCTCTATTTAAAGTGTATTACTCGTTCTCGGTGGATAAGCGAATTTGCTTCATTGAGGCATTAAGACATCAAAATCAGCAAAATTGATACATACATATAAAGAAACAATAAAGGGGTGTTCTGTTAGCCGTGTGTATGGCTAGCGAACACCCCTTTATTTTTGTTACATCATTGATATATGGACCTGTCCACTGAGCAGGCTGATGATTACTTTTTAGTAGCAGGAGTAAAGGCCGCTTAGCTGGAGCTGTATTTTCTGCTTTTGTAATACCCGGAGCCACTGCGGCTGTCCCTATATTTCACATCCGAAGAAGAATAGCGCTTGTAGGAACGCTTGCCGGAGGAACTGCTGTGACGTTTATATGAGCGTCTGTCCGAAGAACTGTAACGTTTGCGGTGAGATGAAGATTTGGAATCGATAAGTTTACCGATGATTTTTTTGAACATGAGCTTTCACCCTTTCGACTTCAACTGTTTTAACCATATACGTGGCCAGATCCGAAGGGGTTTCGAGTTTTTCATGGATAATTGTATTCATTGGACAGGAGCTTGGCGTATAATAGGATGTTGCTGTTGCACGACATTTTTTATTTTGCGCGTTTAGCGTTACAATAGAGGACAGGATAAGATTTTAACGGACAGGAGTAGTTGTTATGATTACGTTGAAGACCAAAGAGCAGATTGAATATATGAAAAAAGCCGGAGAAATTCTCGCCGCGTGCCATAGAGAAATTGCAAAGATGATTCGTCCGGGCATTACGACACAGGAGATCGACCAGTTTGCAGAGGCTTTTATGAAGAAAAATGGCGCTACGCCGGAACAAAAGGGATATAACGGATACCAATATGCGACATGTGCGTCGGTTAATGATGTGATCTGTCATGGGTTTCCGGGAAAATATGCACTGAAAGACGGCGATATCGTTACCATCGACATGGTGGTTAATCTGAATGGCTGGCTCGCCGATTCGGCTTGGTCATATGCTGTAGGTGAAGTAACCCCAGAAGCGCAACATCTGCTGGATGTAACCAAAAAGTCACTGTACAAAGGTATTGAATTGGCCGTGGTGGGTAACCGGATCGGCGATATCTCCCATGCCATTCAAGTCTATGCAGAGGGTGAAGGTATGTCGGTTGTACGCGAGTTTATTGGACACGGCATTGGTGAGAAGATGCATGAGGAACCACAAGTCCCTCACTATGGTCCGCCACATCGGGGTCCACGTCTGAAGGAAGGTATGGTTATTACGATTGAACCGATGTTGAACATTGGTACGTATCGCAGCAAGCTGGATTCGGATGGATGGACTGCACGTACTATGGATGGAAGTCTGTCTGCCCAGTATGAACATACGATTGCGATCACAGCAGACGGTCCTGTGATTTTGACAGCACAATAATAGCTAAAAGCAGCTACAATGTGACGATATTTGCATATTTCAAGGCGGCCCACGTTTGTGATCCGCCTGTTTCGGTTTAAACTAATAAGAAGTGATAACACAGAGCCAGTGGTGAGGGATCTCAGCTGACAAGGGTTAACCTTGCGTCCACTTGGCAACAAGGAGGTAATTTTGGTGTCTGTAAATAAACAGATCGTACTTGCGTCTCGTCCCGAAGGTGCCCCATCCAGAGGAAATTTCAAATTTATTGATGCACCTCTTCCTGAACCGGAAGCTGGGCAAGTCCTGGTACGTACATTATATTTGTCGGTCGATCCGTACATGCGGGGCCGCATGAAAGATACAAAGTCCTATGCTGCACCGTACGCGTTGAATGAAGTGATTAAGGGTGGAGCCATTGGGCAGGTTGTGGAATCTTCGGAACCTAATCTGCGCAAAGGAGATCTCGTATCCGGCATGTGGGGCTGGCAACAATACGCCGCAGTGAATACAACGGATTTGTCGCTGATTGATACCGAAGAGGCACCAATCACGGCATACCTGGGCGCACTGGGCCTGACGGGTCTGACAGCTTATTTTGGCATGGAAGATATTGGAAAGCCGAAGGACGGCGAAACGGTTGTTGTATCGGGAGCAGCCGGAGCGGTAGGCATGATCGCAGGTCAGATTGGTAAAATCGTAGGAGCACGCGTAGTCGGTATTGCAGGCTCTGATGAGAAATGCGTCTATTTGAAAGAAAAACTGGGCTTCGACGTGGTATTGAACTACAAGAAAGAGCCGGATATATCAGCGGCCATTGAACGGGCTTGCCCGGATGGCGTGGACGTCTACTTCGACAATGTGGGCGGCGACATCTCGGATGCAGTCTTGCGCCACATTAATCGGAATGCACGTATTCCGTTATGCGGTCAGATCTCGTCTTATAATCTGGAGAAACCGGATATCGGGATGCGTCCACAGACGTTGCTCTTAACCAATACAGCATTAATGAAAGGGTTCCTGTTGGGTGACTACACCAAATCCTTCAAGGAAGGCCGCGCCAAGTTGGCGAAATGGATCAAGGAAGGTCATCTCCAGTATGAAGAAAACATTGTGGACGGGTTTGAACAGACGCCAGAAGCATTCATGGGCCTATTCTCTGGAGATAATCTGGGCAAGCAGCTGGTTAAGGTTGCAGATCCAGAATAGATATCGCATGGTTTTACAATTTAATAAGTAGATGAAAACGAAAAGACACGTTCTGCACACCGATGGTGTATCAGAACGTGTCTTTTTTCTGTAGATCTGTGTGTGGGCTGCTTATGATGACTAGTGTTCGGCAACCAGCACTTCTTTGTAGTGTTTGTACATATATACACGCCAGCGTACAATCATGCCGAAGGCCAATAGGAAGAATAGTCCGCCTGTTTGCGGAATGCTTACATATCGCTGAATGACTTCATGCAGAATTAAGCGTACGGCCAGCAATCCAAGCAGAATGAAAGCAAAGCTGCGGGAGCGCGTGGCGAAAATCTCTTCACCTACTCGTTCAAACCGTGTACTGCGAATGAGGGGATAGGAGAAAAGGAACCAGCCCACCAGAAATGCAATGAATGCCCAGAGTAAAGGAATATGTGTCTCCGGTACAACAAACATAAGAAATCCTGTGCTCATGCCGAGCGGGGGAATAAGGATTTTGCGAATGGTCACCGGTCTGTGACTGGCTTTCATGCGGATGAAGATGGCAAGCAGTGCCATGACGAGCATGCCCACGGTTGCTCCAATTTGCAGGTAGTACGGACTGATTTGAGCCACGTAGAACTCCCTCTTTCTGGAATAATATATTATCCGTAGATCCGGAACCCAGTACGAATTGCCGGAATTTTCAGTTCCTATTATATCACAAACGCATATAGCCGATAGAAAGCTTAGTGTATCATATACCCGATATGTATTCACAGGGTTTATTTGAAATTTTTGTATTATTGTGCCCGTTGTAAGGCCGTTTATTCGATTAAGGGGAAATCATACAATGATTGGACAACAATGGATGTATACTAAGCTCATCGGTTCACATCATACGGGATGGCTTGCAGGTAATACAGATTGGCTGGTACATGTGGTTAGCCTCATATGTGCAAGTGTACTGATTCTTTTGCTGGTTATCTATAGTTATATTTTATGGTTGAAGTATAACAGCAAACGCAGGGAAAAAGTTAAGACAACACTGAGGCAGGAATTACTTGCAGAAGGTTCATATCTACAGCAATATCTGAACAACGGAGAAATCGGTGTAGATGTATTGAATATGACTGGAGATCAACAGATCGTTTTGCAGCAGTTGTTATTGGAAAGGCTCGCTCAAGGTCCGGTAGAGCAGGAGATTCTGCGAATTCGTCTATTATCCTGGCAAGTCTTCGGAAGTTCATACCGGTCCGTTCTGAAGACGGGAAAGTGGAGTGAATGGGTCAACACGTTGTTATATATTGAACAGTTTCATATGGTGGAGCTTCTGCCGAGGTTAGAGGATATGCTCCGTGTTACCTCCTGCACACCGCTTGAACGCTTCATCATTTTGCGCATATATGCCAGAACCGGTTATTTCCGAATTGTGAAGGAATTGATGCGTGAGCAATGTGTATGGTCCAATTCGCAGGTTCTGCAGATTCTGCTGCTGCTTACCGATTCGTCCTGGACTCGTCTGAAGGATCATTTCAAGAATGTACCTTATCAGGTCCAGTCCAATATCGTCCATGCCATTCGTATTCGGGATGACCAGACGGAGAGTGCTTTTATTTTGCTGGATAAGCTCATTCTTGAAGAGGATGCACTGCTGCGTACCCATGCTTATCAGGCATTGGCTCAAGTGGGCAGATGCCGTGAAGATATGCTGAAGGGTCTATTGCTGGTATGGAACGAAGCTGGCGAGGAAAGACAACGTTCTGAAAGACTAACAGTGACCCGGCTTATGGGCGATATTCATGCGGATGCTTTTATTCCTCGACTGAAGGTGATGATGGGTGATCCTTCTTTTCAGATCAGACAGGAGGCGGCGAATTCCCTCGCCCGTTACGACCAGGGACTTGAAGAACTCCGGGATACAGCTGTAAACCATCCGGATAGATATGCAAGGCAGATAGCGGAAGAAACGCTGGAAAGGATGCAGTATGGACGAAAGATGGATTGAGATGCTGCGGAGTTTTGTTTTGGCATGTTACGAGGGGATATTTGTCTATCTGGTGCTAGCGATTGTGATGTGCAGTGTTCTGGTAGTTGCTGCCGCTCGCACAATGATCCTGAGAAGGGATCTGGACCCGCTGCAATATCATGAGATGTTGGACGAAGAATTGGCTCCGGCGGTATCTCTGCTTGTTCCGACGCGTAATAGCGAGAATACGATCGTGCAGCGAATTAACGGTCTATTGGAGATTCAATATGCACGCTATGAAGTTATTATCATTAATGACGGATCAGAGGATGGAACAATGCCGCGGTTAATGGAAACCTATGATCTGATGCCCATTCGGAGTAAAGTTCATTACTCGGGACTCGGTCAGGAGACGGCTCAGATTAAAGGTGTCTACCAATCCAGGCTGCATCATCGTCTGATTGTGATCGACAAGGCGTATGGAGGACGAATGGACTCCTTAAATGCAGGTCTGAATATCTCGCAATATCCTTATATCGCCTCTGTTGGACCCCGGACATTTCTGGAACGGGATGCACTGGTGAAGATTATGAAACCCGTTATGGATGCTCTACCAGGAGAAGAGGTCGTTGCTTGTAGTGGACGAGTAGATCTTATGGTTCCTAGAAATACGGCTCATGCGGAATTGACGGATAATAGCACAACACCGACGGGCAGTACGTTGTATGTGATGCAAAGCATTGAATACGTGCGTGCTTTTTTAATTGGCGGTGTGGGACTCGTTCGTTACAATATTAATGTGCTTTTATTTACGGCTCAAGTATTCGGTGTATTCAAAAAGAACCGGGTGATGGAAGTCGGTGGTTATAGGCGCGGTGATCAGGCCGGTCACATGGAACTTGTGATGCGGTTGCAAAAACATATGAAGCGAATTCGGGAACGGGGTCGTATTATATACATTCCCGATCCGATCTGCAGGGTAGAAGTACCGGGTACATGGCGTCAGCTGCGCAGACAGCGAACCCGCTGGTATATGCAGCTTGCGAGCAGTCTATGGGCCCAGCGGAGCATGATTTTTAATCCAGCCTTCGGCTGGATGGGGATGGTATCCATCCCGTATTTTATTCTGATCGAATTGCTGGGACCTGTGATGGAACTGGGAGCGTTATTGCTGTTCATCTCAGGCATAGGACTTCAGTTGGTAGATATCAACCTGTGCATCATTATTGCTCTACTGCTGATGCTCTACGGTTCACTGTTTTCCGCAGGTATGGTCATGTTCGAAATATGGTGTTCACGCAAAGCGTACACGTCCAGAGAGGTGACGCGTCTGCTAGTATACGCTTGTTCGGAGACGTTCTGGTTCAGACCGCTGAACAATATATTTCGTATGATTGGCATCTTGCATGCTATGGGATTGAGGAAGGCAGAGGAGAAGGAGATCAGGAATGGATTGGGGTAATCTAACGGTAACTTGGGCCATACCTTGGAACAAAGCAAGGAGGAAGATGCTTCATGAAAAAAAGTTACAGGCCAGCCACGATGTGGACGCTGGCTTGTTTTACAGTGGTATCGGTGGTGCTGGTTGTCCCCTGGATTATGTGGCAATCTCAGGCCCCTGTCCCGCTGAACATCATGATTATTGACAAAAGCAGACCAGACTCGTCCTATCAGGGGCATAAGGGATTAGTCTGGCTTCTGAATCAGCAGAAGATTGTACAGCACACAGGGGAATACTACTCATACGAAGAGGATTATTACGGCTATGATATTCAGAACGGGCTTCCCCGGATGAAGCAACTGCTGCCAGATGAGGTCACTGATACGGATCTGATCTATCTGACGGCGAACCGGAGTAGTCTGTCTGCACAGAAGAAGGGACGGAAACAAGACGGAATCTATGAAGGACTAACGATATATGATACCCAGAAGATTCGCGAGGCTGCGTATAAAGGGGTAACGATTGTTGCCGAATACAGTGCAATGGCGAATACGGCTTCGAAGATGACGAGAGAGCAGCTGTATCCCATCTTGGGGGTGAACAGCAGTGGATGGCAAGGGAAATCGGTATCTAATCTGCAAAGCATGGAAGAAGTCCCTCAGTGGGTTCAGGCGAGTTATGAGCAGCGAGAGAAGAAAAAATGGCCTTATTCCGGAGCCGGTATTCTGCTAGTTGGTTCAGATGGGCAGGTTATCGTGCTGGAGAAAGGCACGGACGTAAAGACAGGAGATGTACAGGTTGCATTTACACAGGAAGGCAGAGATTGGAGTGGCATAAGCCAGGACATTCAATACAGTGGCTGGTTTGATATCATTTTGCCGCAACAACAGGATTCCATATTGGCTTGGTATAAGACTGATCTGACGGAGGCAGGCCAGCAGAAGCTGGCGAATGCAGGAATACCTGCGGAATTTGCTGCACTTGTGCGCTACGACGACTATAATCGATCGTATTACATGGCAGGGTCATTCGGAGAGATGAAGCATTATTCCTTCTGGCGCCGAATTCGGGGATGGGAGGTCGTCCGGTCCAAACTTACGCCAGATCAGAAAGATATTCCTGACATGTTCTACTGGAAGGTGTATGTGCCCGTGATGAAGCATATTTTAGAGGAAGTGCAGGATGGACGGCAGCAATGGCCATAGGATGGTTGTAAAGAAAAAACGTTCGGATGGGGAACAGACGGCGAAAGGCCGTTCTACCCGACTGAGGAACGGGAGATGTACATATTAGAGAAGGTGCGTAGATGTAAGGCGTAAAAGTGTAGTTGAGTGCCAAGGCGGATTAAGCAAGGGTCAGTTTGCGAAGTGAAATGGGACTGGGAAACTTACATTTATTTCAGCCGCTCATTGCCATGAGTGAGTAATGAAACTTGTTGCGGGGTTGGTAAAAAGAATCATCCCACTGCGGGCGGCGTGAGCTATAGCAGAAATGGTATTAAAAAAGTGGTACTACTTACTGTGTGCATTATGATCAGAAGTACCGTACGTAGCACGATCTAACGAACCCAGCACATCTTATTCGGCCCAATGGGGTACATTGGCAGATCTAACGAATCACAGACACGTTAAATGACGGAATATGCTCATTTTTACTATTCAACTGCGAGTTTTCTGCGAAATAAGACGTGTGGAGTTCGTTAGTTTTTGTTAATTACTCTAATCGTCGTTATAGAGTGTCCTCGGTTCGTTAGATTTCAGTTACAGGTTAGTCAGAGGCACCATTCAAGGTATCTCGCAACCAAAACGCTCTTTTTCTTTGGTATCAACAGAAATGGTAAATAACGCAATGCGATGAAAGTCGAGTTCAAAGTGGGTGTTACTGTGTTGAAAGTACTTAGCGTAATTGGCGTAACTATAACATTATGATTGTCGAATTCATGGGGGATACCCGTAGTACACAGCAATGCAATAAGGACTGCAGCGGATCTGCAGTCCTTTTTCATGATGAAATGCTTGCTTTGTTAGTCCTGATGAAGATGTCGGAGTCCATGCAGGAAGGCGGATACGGTCAGACGCAGACTTTCGTCTGGATCAAAATTCATGCCGAAGCCGCCCTGTGCCTCAATGGAAGCAAATCCATGGCAGAGGCTCCGCAAACCACGAACAGCGTGCAAGGCGTCTGCTTCGGTTAGCGGGTAGGGCTGCAAGCTGTGCAGCAGCAGCTCCAGTGTGGCTGTGCTGGCCGCAGCGAGCTGTGGCTCCTCGCGGTCCGGAGCATGAAATGAGGCTTCGTAGAGCCCAGGGTGCTCGCGAACGAAGCCAATGTATGCCGCAGCGATGGCCTGGATGGCATCGTCGCCTGTGCGGTCAGCCGTAGCCGTGGTTAATGCTCGGCTGAGCTGTTGTACGGACATCAGCGCCATTTCCTGGCGAAGCCCGGGAAGTCCGCTGATGTGGTTGTAGAGCGATGGCGAGCGCACATCCAGACGCTGGGCGAGTGCGGCCAGTGTCAGCGCCTGAAAGCCGTCGCTGTCAGCAAGCTGGGCGGCGGCGCTGAGCAGAGCGCCGCGATCCAGCCCTTGCCGGGGGCTCATAATTGCCCCCCGGCAAGACCGAACCGCTGCTGAGCATCAGCGGTTGCCGCGCGCATGGCGGCCGCGGGCTGGCGCAGCATCCGTCCGTGGCCTACAGCCAGTACGGACGGTTCCAGCTCCGCCAGGCGCTTCGCGCTGGCCAGAGCCGCTTCGCGGTTCCACGTCGCCAGCGCGGGGAACGGGAAGAGCGGGCGCATGCGGCCGGATACGGCAAGGCCGCCTTGCAGCTGGTACGCGTCGCCAGCAATAAGCACACGGCTGCGCGTATCCATGAAGGACATATGCCCCGGCGTATGTCCTGGTGAGGCAATGGCAGCCAGCGAACCAATCTGGTCACCATCATCCAGCAAGTGGTCTGGCTGGGTGCGTACTGCTTTGGGCTTGGGCACGCCGCCGCGTACCGGGGTTTGAGACTCACCGGGAAGAAGGGAAGTATCTCCCTCCAATAGCCGAACATCCCGTCTGGAGATGTAGACCTCGGCTTGGGGCAGTGCTTCTTTGAGAAGATCCAATGCACCAATATGATCGCTATGAGCATGAGTCAGAATGATCCTGGTAATGGGCTTACCAAGGGACTGGGCAGTTGCCAAGATGCCCTTAAGACTGAATGGTATTCCGGCATCAATCAGGGTTAATCCATCTTCCTCTTCAACCAGGTATACGTTCACAGGGAAGAGTCTCGGAAAAAACGTAATCTGAACGACATCAAATTCTCGGGTAATGCGCATCGAGGAATCCTCCTTAAAACTAATGATATTAGTATAATAACTAATGACATTAGTTTTGGCAATAGCCAGAGTTTACTTTGTTCTAAAAAATATTTTTTTAAATAATGAGTCACTTTACAAAAAAAGCGTTTTCAAAATGAAGATTACCGATTATAATAATCACGTAAGCCCTTTCATATGTCTATCTTATTGGAGCCCTTCGCCTAGCGAAAGGCTCACTTTTTTTGTTCTTTTTGGATTAAAACGCAGATGAGAACTTGATCCAAGCTTAATGGTGTGGATGAGCTGTAAGTATTGGTATAACAGGAAAAATCATATGTGATCCCCATCCTGGGTGAAAGTTGACAAACATAACTGTTATTCATATAATGACAGTTATACTTACCTTGGGTGAAGTTCATCGGTGTTGTAAGCCGGGAAGGGAGTAAGTAATGAACAGCGAATTTACCATAGCGGTGCATTGTCTTGTTTTTCTGTCGATGAGAGATGAGTGTATGGCCAATAGTGAAGATTTGTCCCAGAGTGTGGGTACACACCCGGCCAGAGTCCGTAAGGTACTAAGCGTTCTGCGCAAGCATGGTTACCTGACGACCAAGGAAGGTGCTCATGGTGGGTACTTGCTTAGCCGTGCAAGTGAAGAGATTAAGCTTGGTGAATTGTACAGACTGGTAGCCGGCGGTTCACTCGGTCCAAGCTGGTGTTCAGGAGAGTCCGGTTCATCGTGCGTGGTATCTTCCAATATGCAGGATGTGATGGGGAACATATATAACGGGGGCGAAGAGGCGCTAAGCGCTTATTTTGACCGTATATCCATTCAGGACGTAAAAGAACGTATAGGTCGTGGCGATGCATGTGACTTATCACTAGACGGATTGTCTGTAAAAGAGAAGTCCTGACAGATTCCATAATCAAAGGTCTTTCGAGATATGGCTTTGGTTTAGTCAGGCATGGTGGTAAGGTTCATATGGTCGACTGGTTATGGTATGGGCTTATGCTCCGGTGAAAGATCCATCGATGGTTTTAAAGCGATTCCGGGCATAACGTGAACACAGATGAGGAGAGAGCGTCTGCGCTGATGTTATTTTCGGAAGGCAATACTCGGTAGAGTTGACTTCAAGATCCTTTGCGAAAGTAGAAGAAAAACACAAAAAATAGATTCTGGGGAGTGGAACACATGTCAGGCATTGAAAAAAATGAAACACTTCGCGTCATTAGCGAACGCCATGCTGTCAAAAAGTACGAAAAAGGGTTTGTATTGCCTGAAGCTGATCTCAATGCGATTTTGACAGCAGCTGCGGAAGCACCATCTTCATGGAACCTGCAACACTGGAGATTCCTCGTCATTGAATCCGAAGCAGACAAAGCGAAATTGCTGCCAGTTGCTTACGGTCAAAGTCAAATCGTGGAAAGCTCAGTTACCATTGCTGTTCTCGGAGATTTGGAAGCGAACCGTAACACCGTAATCTACGATCAAGCTGTTGAAGCAGGCGCACTGACTGCTGAGGTTCGTGACGCATTGGTTGGACAGATCAACGGTGCTTACCAAAGCCCGCAAATCGCTCGCGATGAAGCGATCCGCAATGCATCCTTTGCTTCCCAAAATATCATGCTTGCTGCACGCTCCCTGGGTTACGATACTTGTCCAATCGGTGGATATAATCCACAAAAACTGATTGAAACCTTCAACATTCCTGCACGGTTTGTGCCAACGTTGCTGATCACTGTAGGTAAAGCAGCGCAGCCAGCTCGCCCGTCAGGACGTTTACCGTTGTCTGAGGTTGTTGTTAAAGGTTCTTTCTAAGTCAGAACTTTCTAAGTTATAAAGCTACAATCTGATGATCGCATCAGTGATATAGGTATAATACAAACAGCCGCGCTTTCCTGCTGAGGGAAGGTGCGGCTGTTTGGCATATGGGGGCTGTATGGAAAAGTCCACTCACGGTGACTCCACTTGAGCGGATTCACTACTCAAGTGAATTCGTGGTTTCCACCATGAAATGATTACTTTTCAGGTATTTCCGGGATTTGCGGTGCATGGAACGATTCCATGTATTCAATTGCGTTATACATCATCACTGCTGCTTCGGCACGAGTAATCGTTTGTTTCGGTTTGAAGTTGCCGTCGGCATCCAGTTCATTAATTTTGAGAACGAGTGAACGCTGAATGGCGCCTTGATACGCAGGGGTAAGTTCCTTTTCATCGGTAATGTCCACAGGTTTGATATTAATCATCGGCAGACCGCCTTTGGCCTCGATGCCTTGCATCAGGAACAGGGTGAATTGTTCACGAGTGAGTGGTTTGGACGGATCGATATCCTGTGACATCTGAATGCCATTATATTGGGCGCGGATAAATGCGTCACTATACCACACGCCATCTTTTACAGCAGAGAAGTAGTCACTTGGTACCGGCATTTTGATAAACCGAATCGTATCTAGATTCAGATTCAGTCCGTCCGCAATCAGTTGAATGCCCTGGGCGTTATTTAACTCCAGTTCAGGTTTGAACAAGCTGTCGCTCACACCTTTGATGAATCCATCCTGATGGAGAGATTCGATTTTGTCTGCTCCTGTGATACCTTGAATATCCGTGAATTGGGCCTGCGCAGCGTTGATCGGGCCTGCACTTAGAGACAGTGTGAGCAGAGCTCCCGCAGTTAATGTAGCCAGTATATTTTTTTTCATAATAGGTTCGCCTCACTTTTCCAGGGATGATCCCTTTATATAAAAGTTATTTGCCCCTATAGACGACCCTACTGTTCAAAAGGTTGCTGAAATTTTCCAATGGAGTAGATAACCATTCCAAAAGATTTTAGTTGAAAGCACTTGTGAAGCATACGGCACCTATCCTTTGGATTTATTTCGATAATCCGTGGGTGAACGTCCCATCATTTTGCTGAACAGACGGGAGAAGTAGTATGGGTCCTTGAATCCAAGCTCGGAACTGATCTGCTTCACAGTCCAATCGGTAAAATCCAGATAGCGGCAGGAATGCTGGATCTTGAGCCGCAGGAAATAATCGATAGGCGAATGCCCGGTCGCTTGCTTGAACAACTGTGAGTAATGAGGGACAGACAGCCGGGCATGTGCCGCCAGTTCCTTGAGGGTGATTCCGTTCTCCAGGTGCTCCAGCATGTATTGAACGGATTGTTCTGCCGCACGTTTGCTGCTCACAATCCCACCATCTGTTCCTGTCGTCTCCGGTCCATAAGCAAGCATACCAAGCATATAACCGATAATCTGGGAGGCATATGTCATCGTCTGCATGGAGTAACCCGTCTCTAGCGCGCCGTAACATTCATGGAACAGCTCGAGCCATTTTTGGGCCTTGGTCGGTGGCATCGTAGTAATATGATGGGTTAGCAATGGTTCTATGTAGGTTAAAGCGTGTTCCCCGCGCAGATGAATCCAGAAGATACTCCATGGTTCAGCTACGTTGGCACCATACACATGAGGAATATTTGCAGGCAATACGACAAGGTTTCCCGGGCGGACATCATATGTCTTGCTGCCCTCCATCGTATACCAACCTGTGCCTTGGGCACAGTACATCAGAATGTGTGATTCACAACCATCGGGACGGTCACGGTAATGATGTTCCGCTTCGTGAAAGTAACCGATATCGGTAACGTATAATCCGGACGTGGCCGGATAAGCTGCGGTTTCTTGCAGCAGTGAGTCTGGAAGCACCATGAGTTTTTGCATACGAAATCCGTCAGATTTACGCTGTAGGGGTGGTCTGTTGTTAGGTCTCATACTTTGTATTATGGTGAGCGGGGGTAAGGGAGTCAATGACAGATATGAGAGCGCTGAGCGGAGTTATTCTGAATATAGAAAGCCACGTTACAGGAAGTGAAGCAGTTGCCCGTGAATTGGGTAAGTACATCATAGTGGGAAGAATGAGACCAGAGAATATATAGGATAAGGGAGAGATTGAGATATGGAACCAGTCACAACTCAGGAAACACTTTTCTATACAGGTACGTATGCGTCAGCGGAAGAACCAGGAATATTTCTATGTGCGTTGAATACGGATACAGGAGAGATGCGAATCGTCAATCACATGGATGGTGTGAATAATCCGTCTTATCTGGCGCTATGCCCGGATGGCAACTGTCTGTATGTGGCGAGTGAGATGGACGAGGGAGAGGTGTTGGTGTATCGCAGAGATGCGGCTACGAGTGAACTGCACCTGATGGATCGAAAGCAGACCCGTGGAGCTTCTCCATGTTATGTGTCTGTCTCGAAGGATGGTCAGTGGGTGTTCTCATCCAACTATAGCAGCGGCAGTGTCAATGTATTTCCGGTAGGCGACCAGGGGACGCTTGGTGAGATGAGTGCATGGGTGGAGCACACGGGAAGTGGAATCAACGAAGATCGCCAGGAAGGGCCGCATGCACACTCCATTCAGCCAGATCCGTCCGGACAGTATGCTGTCGTATGTGACCTCGGTCTGGATCAGATCATTGTGTATCGGTTGGAAGAAGGACGTCTGGTAACCCATCGTGAGATGGATCAGCCACCAGGCGCAGGGCCAAGGCATCTTGTGTTCCATCCCAACTCGAAGTGGGCATATGTCATCAATGAATTAAACAACACGGTTACGGCATTCCTATACGATGAGCGCAGAGGGGAATTCACTACGGTGCAGCACATATCCACACTTCCAGAAGGGCATAAAGGCGAGGGTACCGCTGCGGACATCCGTGTATCTCCATGTGGACGTTTCCTGTATGCATCCAATCGGGGAGATGACAGCATCGTACTCTACCATATTGACCAAGAGAGCGGTGAGCTGGAAGCCGTAGAGTGGACGTCCACGATTGGGCAGACACCGCGTAACTTCAATATTTTGCCGGGTGGGATTCTGGTCGTGGCGAATCAGGATAGCAATAATCTCGTAGGTTTCCAGATCAGCGAAGAAGACGGACGTTTGACACATAACGGGTTCAAGCTGGAACTGCCTCGTCCGGTATGTGTTGCGCCTGTGGTATAAGTTGTAATTATATAAGTCGAAGGAGAAATCCTTCGGCTTTTTTATATGCCATCCATTTAATTACTAAATTAGACCTATAGATGGAATTATATGTTTAATTTAAAATAAATATATTAAAGCGCTTACACAAAAAATGGCGCTACAAGGGCAGCGGGCTTACCACTACAATTGGGGAGGCAATTGTTTATGGGAAAAGGATCATCATTGTGGAAGCGCACATTACGTACAGCCGGAGTATCCCTGCTGAGTTCCGCGTTACTGGTCACTTCGCTAGGCCTTGGCAACACGCCAGTAACACATGCAGCGGGTGCAAGACAGATGGAATATCTCGATCGCGGTGTGGTGGCTGTGAAGACGGGGACAGGTGTTTTTGTCAGTTGGCGGCTTCTGGGTACGGAAGGTTCGAATGTATCGTTTAACGTCTATCGGGACGGAACCAAGGTGAACGCTACACCCATAACGAACAGCACGAACCTTCAGGATGCAAGCGGGACAAGCAGTTCCAAATACACAGTTCGCGCTGTAGTCAGTGGAACGGAGCAGGCTGCTTCAGCGGCAGCAAGCGTATGGGGCAACAACTATCTATCTGTACCGCTCAGTGTACCCGCTGGTGGGACAACACCTGATGGAGTAGCCTACACTTACAGTGCCAACGATGCCAGTGCAGGTGACCTGGATGGTGATGGTGAGTATGAATTGATCGTGAAGTGGGATCCCTCCAACTCCAAGGATAACTCTCAGAGCGGTTATACCGGGGAAGTGTTTATCGATGCCTACAAATTGAATGGAACACGCCTCTGGCGAATTGGTTTGGGCAAAAATATCCGTGCCGGCGCTCACTACACCCAGTTCATGGTGTACGATCTCGACGGTGATGGCAAAGCCGAAGTTGCCATGAAAACAGCCGATGGCACCAAGGATGGCACTGGCGTGGTCATCGGGGATGCCAGCAAGGATTACCGCAATTCCAGCGGTTATGTATTATCTGGCCCCGAATTCCTGACGGTCTTCAATGGGCAGACTGGCAAAGCGCTCTCCACGGTGAACTACGAACCAGCTCGTGGCAATGTGTCCGACTGGGGAGATAACTATGGCAACCGGGTGGACCGATTCCTTGCTGCCATTGCTTATCTGGATGGGGAGCGCCCAAGCCTGGTCATGGCCCGTGGATACTACACCCGCACAGTACTGGTGGCGTATAACTGGCGGAATGGACAGCTGACCAAACAGTGGACATTTGATTCCAATACCTCGGGCAATTCGGGTTATGCCGGACAGGGCAATCACAATCTGAGTGTGGCGGACGTAGATGGAGATGGGAAAGACGAGATTGTCTATGGCGCCATGGCGGTGGATGATAACGGCAAAGGCTTATATACGACAGGGCTTCATCATGGCGATGCCATGCATCTGAGTGACTTGGACCCTGACCGCCCTGGACTTGAGGTGTTTCAGGTCCATGAGACACCGTCCAATGCCGGAGTGGAATTCCGTGATGCGGGTACAGGCCAATTAATCTGGGGAGTCAAAACAACGAAGGATATTGGACGCGGCATGGCAGCAGATATTGATCCAAGATATAAAGGTGCCGAAGTGTGGGCAGACGGCAGCCTGTACACAGCCAAAGGGCAGAAACTCGGGACAACCCTGCCTTCCTCCACGAATTTTGGGATCTGGTGGGATGGCGACCTGCTCCGTGAACTGTTGGACAGCAACCGAATCGACAAGTGGAATTATACCAACAGCACAACGATGAACCTGCTCACCGCATCCGGCGTTTCTTCCAACAACGGAACCAAGTCTACACCGAATCTGCAGGCCGATCTCTTCGGGGACTGGAGAGAGGAAGTCGTGTGGCGGACCAATGACAGCTCAGCACTGCGGATCTATACCACAACAGCAGTTACCGACAAACGCATCTACACGCTGATGCATGATCCGGTGTACCGTCTTGGCGTCGCTTGGCAAAATGTAGCCTATAATCAGCCGCCGCACACCGGCTTTTATCTGGGCGAAGGCATGAACCCACCACCGGTACCGAATATCCGGTATGCGGGCAGATGAGGAATGGACAAGGTGTGGCTGACCAACTCCGCACATGTTTATCGTAAACAGCGAAGCATGGGATTCGCTGAAGGGAACAACGGCCGATGGTTCGTTGTTCCTCTTTTTTTGCCAATGGTGCAGAAATCCGGTAAAAATCGGAAAAAACGTTTGACAGGTATATAGACTGCCTTTATTATACGTATATAACTTACTAAACAGGTAGGAATAATAAAACATGCAACCTGAACAGAATAACGTTCTCACCGTATAGACGGAGGAACACCGCAGCGCATCCTTTCCGGATGAAAGCATACACGGCCCAGGGCCGGCATGACTTTATGGGGAGAAGTGCGCGGGGGTTCCTCCGTCTTCTTGTTTTTTTACGGGGCGTTCGATCCTGTTCAGCCGGCCTGGGGTAGTCATGCAGATTGATATCGGGGGAGTGTTTTTGATGAAAAAGAGAATTCACAAGGGTATTCTGGTTGGTCTGGCACTGGTGTTAACAGGGGTACTGGCAGCATGCGGGTCGGATAGCGGCGGGTCCAGTGCAGCAGGAACATCAGGGGGAGCGGAAGGTGGCAAGGAAGGGACTAAGCCTATCGAACTGCTGAATGTTTCCTACGATCCAACACGGGAACTCTATGAGCAATATAACAAAGCGTTTGCGGCGCATTGGTTGAAAGAGAAGGGCCAGGAAGTGACGATCAAGCAATCCCACGGGGGATCGGGCAAACAGAGTCGTTCGGTTATCGACGGACTGGATGCAGACGTGGTGACACTGGCATTGGGATACGATATTGATGCGATTGAAGATAAAGGTCTGATTAACGAAGGTTGGCAGGACAAATACGAGCATAACAGCTCTCCGTATACCTCTACGATTGTATTCCTTGTACGTAAAGGCAATCCCAAAGGCATCAAGGACTGGGATGATCTGATCAAAGGGGATACCCAAGTCATCACCCCGAATCCCAAAACGTCCGGCGGGGCACGCTGGAATTATCTGGCGGCATGGGGGTATGCCCTTAAGCACAATAACAATGATGAAGAGAAAGCGAAGGAATTCGTTGGTGAATTGTTCAAACATGCGCCTGTGCTGGATTCGGGTGCTCGCGGATCTACGACAACGTTTGTTGAACGTGGCATTGGGGATGTGCTACTTGCCTGGGAGAATGAAGCTTTCCTATCGGTAAAAGAGCTGGGTCCGGACAAATTCGATATTGTCGTGCCTTCGGTTAGTATCTTAGCAGAACCCCCGGTTGCGATTGTGGACAAAAATGCAGACAAAAAAGGAAGCCGCGACGTGGCGGATGCCTACCTGAAATATTTGTACAGTGAAGAAGGACAGACGATTGCCGCTGAAAATTATTACCGCCCAACGCTGGACAGCGTGGAGGAAAAATTCAAAGATCAGTTCCCGGCGCTTGAACTGTTCACATTGAAAGATGTATTCGGTACATGGCGGGATACTCAGGCCAAACATTTCAATGATGGTGGTATCTTCGACCAGATCTATGTTCCAGGCAGCTAAGATTGCTTTGTTCATAGAAGACCCGATCAATCGCGCTGTAAGCGGCCAACCAGCCTTACCGGCTGAAGGCAGAGAGGATGAACGTACATGAGCAAGGTGATGTTGGCGAGGAGACGCACATTGCCGGGATTCGGATTAACGATGGGTTACAGTGTGCTCTACCTGAGCCTGGTTGTACTTATTCCATTGGCGGCGCTGTTGTTTAACTCAACAGGGCTGACGTGGGCAACCATGATTGAGGTTGCGACCAATCCCAGGGTATTTGCTTCCTTCCAGGTCAGCTTTCTGACCGCAGGTGCAGCGGCTCTGATTGATCTCGTGCTGGGGCTACTCCTGGCATGGGTGCTTGTTCGGTATGAATTTCCTGGCAAACGGCTCTTCGATGCGGTCATTGATCTGCCTTTTGCCTTGCCAACGGCGGTAGCGGGGGTTGCCCTCACAGCGATCTATGCCGGCAATGGCTGGATTGGACAGTTTGTAGAGCCTTTGGGCATTAAGCTCGCTTACTCCCAGGCTGGGATTACGCTGGCGCTGATGTTTATCGGCATTCCGTTCGTGGTTCGTACGGTGCAACCGGTATTGGAGGAGCTGGAGGCGGAGGTGGAAGAAGCGGCTGCCACACTGGGCGCAGGAAGATGGCGGATATTCCGTACGATTCTGCTGCCGGATCTGATCCCCCCGTTGTTAACGGGGTTTGCTCTGGCCTTTGCCCGGGGCATTGGTGAATACGGCTCTGTTGTATTTATTTCAGGTAATATGCCGATGAAAACGGAGATTGCCCCCTTGCTGATCATGGCCAAGCTGGAGCAGTTCGATTATGCAGGCGCTACAGCGGTAGCTTTGCTGCTGCTTCTGGTTTCTTTCATCCTGCTGCTGATCATTAATTCCTTGCAACGCTGGAGTCGGAAGGCGGGCAGGGCATGACGATGAAGCATGATGGAATAAGGATAGTTAAAGACGTCACTTACCCATACCAAAGGAGGTGCAGCATATGGCGGGTTCCGTTCCACTGAGTCCTGTTCCACCCGTACGAGCTGGCCGCGGAACCAACCGTGCAACAACGGAAGCTCCATGGGTCAAATGGTTGTTAATTGGACTGGCGAGTCTTGTACTCTTATGGCTGCTTATTCTGCCGCTGGTGATCGTGCTCATGGAGGCCCTGAAACAGGGCTGGGGCGTATACATTGCGGCTCTTACCGAGCCGGATGCCATGTCTGCACTGAAACTCACGTTATTGGTTGCGGCGATTACCGTGCCGCTGAATACGATATTTGGTGTGGCTGCTGCCTGGGTCATTACCAAGTTCCAGTTCAAAGGCAAGGGACTCATGATCACCCTGATTGATCTTCCCTTTTCGATCTCACCTGTGGTGGGCGGCTTGATCTTTGTGTTGGTCTTTGGTTCGAATGGGTGGTTTGGGCCATGGCTGTCCGAACATGATATCAAAATCATTTTTGCGCTGCCAGGCATCGTCATTGCAACGCTGTTTATTACGTTCCCCTTTGTAGCGAGGGAGTTAATTCCACTCATGGAGGACCAGGGAACCCGGGAAGAGGAAGCAGCGGTTACGCTAGGTGCTTCCGGGTGGCGAATCTTCTGGAGTGTAACCTTGCCCAACATCAAATGGGGGCTGCTGTACGGTATTATTCTGTGTAATGCCCGTGCCATGGGCGAGTTCGGAGCGGTATCTGTGGTGTCCGGACATATCCGCGGAGAGACCAATACGCTGCCGCTGCATGTGGAAATTTTGTATAACGAATATCAATTCTCGGCTTCATTTGCCGTAGCTTCCCTGCTCCTGATTTTGGCTCTCGCCACGTTGTTACTCAAGAGCTGGCTTGGACACAAAGCGGTTTCGGAAAAGTGATACAAAGCGGATCAATTATATATTATGGGATGAAGAAAATACAGATTGACAGCTACTGGAAGCCCTGATAATGTATAAACCAAGTATATAGGTTGGATAAGAATGATTTATAAATAAGTTGGATGAAAACGGACTTAGGAATATGGCGGGCAGCAGCCCGAGAAGAGGAGGCGGCTCTATGGCTAAGCCGTTAAAAGTGGATGAGGTATGGTTGGACCGAATTGCCGGACAACTGAATGACATGGAGTTTGGTTCTCTACACATCGTGGTGCACGAAGGTCAGATTGTACAGATGGAGCGGACCGAACGCAAGCGTTTTGAGAACACGCCCTCAGGCAACGCCTCCAAAACTGGAAGCACGGCACGAAGCAATTCAGCCCGTCCACTTCGCGGATCGAATGCGAGTGCGAAGGGATAGAGAGTGCGTTGCGTCAGGGAAGCAAGGATGGTAGTGTAGTGGCTTTTTGATGTGACGCTTCCCATATGTCCTCCTATTGCGTGCGACTTGTTTCCTTACGCGCCTTATACCATTGATTCGCTTCAAGCAGCACCTGTTGCCCACCTGCATCCATGAATTCTTCCACAAAGATATCGAAATACCCCACAGGCTGATCGCCGGTGATGATGGAGATATATGCTCTGTCTCTCATACGAATTAACTCCGATGAATATTGAATCAGGGCAGGGGTTGCAACCTCCAGGCGATTATAGATACCATTCTCGGTCAACCCTGCAGATGCAGCCCATTGTTCACGTTTGTCCGAGGGGGCACCTGGAACCATCATGCCAATACTTGAGCCGATCATATTCGTGTAATTCTCCATTCGGTTGTATGGGCGAAGCAAGTGGAACGATTTTGAATCTGCAGCACTCCAGTCCCAGTGCTTTCCTGGGAGGCCATACTCCATTTTGATCTGCTCGACCGGATCGGGGTTGGCACTTACATAATCAAGTATCTCCAAGATTTTCTCCAGTTTTCCCGGCTCGTTTGCAGCCTCAGCACCTATAGCAATAAAATTCATGAGCAGATTATTCCCTTTGGAACCGCTATGTCCATCAGGACCTATAACCGGTGAACCGAATACTATCCTGGCGGCTGCATTCTTCTGTAGTAGCTCACTGACGTTGAACGAGGGCTCCACCGGAGTTTCCTCGCCATTTTCATTGAGGACACTGTAATCTCCCGCTTGATTCCAATGATAGTAATTTCCCATCGACGTCATCCCGATTTTGCCATTAATAAAAGTGTGGGACAGATGTTTATAGCCGCCTTTATTCTCTCCCGTGATAAACTCAGGATCAATAATTCCATCCCGATACCATTTCTGTATATACTCCAAGGCTTGTTTCATCTCAGGCTCCAAAGCGCCGATCACGAGTTGGTTGTTTTTTTCATTAAAATAAAGTTGCTCGGTAAAAACAGATTGTCCAAAGGCGCCAAATACGACATTTAAGCCTTCTCTGGATAGCCCATACGTATCCTGTTTACCATTACCGTCCGGATCACCTTTGGCAAAAGCATACATGACCGTTTCAAATTCATCTAATGTTTTAGGAACGTCCAGACCCAGCTTCTTAAGCCAGTCCTCCCGGTATACGACAGGAGTCCGATAGATGTTGGTCTGATTGATGACCGGAATTCCATAGATGCTGCCATTTATTTTTCCGTACTCCAAATAACGTGAGTCATAATCACGAATTCGCTGTACAATATTGGGCGCATATTGTTCAAGTGCTTCAGGGGGAATCTCCGCTAACACGCCTTGCATTTGATACTTCAGCAGATCATGCGGTTGCCTGATCCGGAACAGATCCGGTATTTTTCCCTGAGCCAGCTCCAGGTCCAGCAGTTCCTCGTACCGCTTGTTCTCAAGGTTCCACACCTCCAGATCGATATCAAACCGATCCTCAATATAGGCAATCATCTCCGCGTCCTCAGGAACAGGGATATTCTGATGCATGGTCCAGGATATCGTATACTGTGGTACTGTATTCTTCTCAGCGCTTGCTAGATGGTCCTGCTGCACTTGTGCTGTTTCTCTCCCTAGAAAGGTACACCCACTCATCAATCCTATAAGAATAGATGCAGCAATCAATAGACATAACTTTCTTGAAAGGTTTATGTTCATAGCAGCTCCTTTCCTAATTTTAAATTCTATATAGGTTCAATCAAGGAATATTTACATGGACACTTCGATGACAGAACAACCTTCTTAAAATTCAACCTATATAGATTACTGCTCCATTAGACTGCGCATGAAGTTTTTTGGCGTACAGCCGTGAATTTCTTTGAACTTCTTAATGAAATAGGCAGGAGTACGGTAACCGACTGTGCTTGCGACCTGCTCAACCGTAATTTCACGCTGTGTCATGAGTTCCCGGGCGCGTTCCATTCGCTGATTTGTAACATATTCGGAATAGACAATCCCGGTTTCTTCTTTGAAGAGTTTACTGAGATATTTAGGGCTGATGAATACTTGCTCTGAGACATGATCCAGCGTGAGATCGCCCGACAAGTGCTCGTGAATATAGGCTTTGACCGCCGATATGGTATCCACACTCCGTACCTCGCTTCGTTTCTCCATGTGCATCACAAATTCAGTCACGAGATGAATCATCCATTCCGAATAGCGATTGATATTGTAGAACAATGAAAATTGCTTGTACAAATTCAATGAACTCGCCTCGGCAGGTTGCAGGCGCATCTGTTGAATACATTCAGCGTATATAGATACCGTTTTTAATAAGATGATACGACTGTATTCGGCTGAATAGGAGCCTTCCTTTATTATCGCTACCAATTCCTGAATGACCTGAACCGAACCTTGCATATCCCGAGTCTGCAATTTTTTCTCGAAGTTAATGAGATATGATTCCGGAATCTCCAGACCGCTGGCTTCCCTGTTCAGCAGATCAAGATCCTGAATGGCGGACTGATCGGGAAAGAAGTAGCTGTATCGAATCAAGGCATTCGCCTGATGATAGCTTGTGTGAATCATCGTGAAGTGCTCTACCCAGCCGCCTAACGAAAGTACAAATTCAAGGCCAAATCTGCTTCTTGCCTCCGTGTGAATAAAGTTAATAATGTGATCAGAGAGAGGTTCCTCGGATTGATTGGTACAGATGATTACACCGATTTTGTGATCCTGCAATTCCTCTGCGAGCAGCTTTGTTTCTTCCATGTCTGCCATCTCAAGTTGCTGAATCATCGTGTACAACGTATGCTGCAACTGTCGTGGCTGTAGATCTTTCCACTTCTCATTGACGGGGTCAATGACGATGCAGCGGAAGCGGGAGTAATCCATTGAAATATGCACAGATTGCAGTTGCTCTGTCAGCTCTTCCGGTGTAAATCGGTTATTCAACATGTTCAGCATGATACTATGCTTAATCATCTTATGATTGGCCTGCAAGGTTTCTTCAAGACTATCAACTTTATTGGACAGACTGTTAAACGTTGTATCGATGAACCGGTATTCGTCCTGCTTGAGGCTGGTTGGGCTATCCATCCGGCTCCTGATGTTATTCAGGATTTGTTTTAGTGGACTATAGTTGGCCCTGGTGAAGATGGACGACATCGCGATCCCAACCGCTACAGCCAATAAGCCTAGTAGAACTGAAATTTCCTTCAAGCTATCCAGCTTATAGTAGAAGCTCTCATTAGGCGTGGTCGTATAGATTCGCCATGCATTTCCTTTAAATTGATCTTGCGTAACGACAGAAGAGTCATGGTTAAATACAGGCGCGAAGTTCTCATCTGAAGAATGAAGAGAGAGCAGTGACTGAGTCAGATTCTCTTCCGTTGCACTGCCTATTAACGTTTTGTCTGCGGCAGAGATGACAGTTCCATCCTGATCGATAATTAATGTATTCGCATAATCAGCAGGGAGCATATTTTTAATGATCTGACTGATTGCTGACTCTTTGATATCAATCGCAATCATGACCTTGCTGTCTTTTCCAGAAGATTGAAACGGGTAACTGTGGACATAGGAAATGATAGGGCTCATGTTGCTCTGTCCCCGCGATTCGATATATGCATCCTGAGGAACCATGCGAGTCTGCATCCATAAGGAGCTTTCTTCGGTTTCTTTCATCGCAGCAATCCATTCCGTCGTATGATCCGCACTTGAAGGCGTGTCCCCATAGAGCATCAGCCCATATATAGATGAGACAACGAAGTGGTTCTTAGCATCGTACACATGAATAGCTTCAATGAGATCGGAATAATTTTGCACCATATTTATGAGGGACTGTTCGATGTCCAAAATTTTGCTGTGGTTTCCTTTTAAGCTATCCAAATTGATATTTGCAGCGTTACCGAGTACCAGGGACAGGTAGACCTGATTCACCTTCTGGATTACGGAGCTCTCAATAGTATTAACCGTGCTTTTCAGCGACAATTGATTATTGATTCGGATCTCTTTGCTGTATTGATGGGAGAAGAAGAGATAGAAAATGGAGCCGAAAAGAAGCGCAATGACAAGAACGACAGCGAGGTAGGAAAGAACCATCTTGGATCTCACAGACTGAAATGGCGTACGCATCCTTTTTCCCCCTTCAATTCCTCATTTCTAGACAACTTCATCATTATATAGCAGGCCGAGGACGAGAAATCATGTTGACCGAAATTTAACAAACGTCTTGCTCATATTTTACACCAATTTAATAAAGCGTTTACATAAAAAGATATCTTAATTAACGAAACTAGTATTTCTTCTGTTTTTTGGGGGTGGAAATCATCGGAACGTACGATTTTGATATAAAACGGAATATGTTCTATAGATGCGAAATGCTCCCTAATGCTACATTAACGGCAGATCAGACATCTGGATAGAGACTTTCGTCCTCATATGCTGACGCAGAAGTGAAAATGAATTTACGATTAGGGGAGCGTGTATTAGTAAGCCATGAGAAAACCACTTAAAAAGTCACTGGCACTACTTCTAATGTTGTCTATGGTAGGTCCGACGTTTGCAGAGAAGAGTTTTGCAGCCGATCAGAAGATTCAGTTCTCCGATATTAAGGGACACTGGGCGGAAGCAAATATTCAAGCATGGGGCGATGAAGGATTAATTCGGGGCTACCTGGATCGTTCATTCAAACCGAACACGTATATTACCAGAGCAGAATTTATGAATTTGGTAAATGGAGCGTTTGGATATTCCGGACAAGCTGAAGTTACCTTTAACGATGTGTCGGAGAGTGCGTGGTATTACGAAGCAGTTTCGATCGCAAATGCGAATGGATATATAGATGGATATGCGGATGGCACCATGAAGCCGCAAGATCCGATTACACGTCAGGAAGCAGCTAAAGTCATTGCTGGTATTCTAAATTTGGAGTCGAATGAAACAGCAGCAAATGTCTTTAGCGATTCATCTTCTATTGCGGCATGGAGCAAGGGGGCTGTAGGTGGAACTGCTGCAGCGAAAATTATTGCCGGATATGCAGATGGAAGCTTCAAACCGCTTGATTCCATTACTCGTGCCGAAGCCGTGTCAGCACTCGTTAAGGCGGTAGAAGCAGATGCGACTACGGCTGCCAAACCAGCTAAGCCAAAAGGAACGGCAGCCGTACTGAATGTTAATCCTCCAGCAGATGAAGCCCGGTTGTCCGCCGTGAAGGACGGAGCCAATGCTGGAGACGACACCTTGAAAAATATTGCGGAAACCAATCCGTTTATTGATATTTTGGACGGTTTTGATCAAGTATGGTCCATGAATCAAGCAGATTGGAGAGACGGAACAGCGGCAACCAAAATTGGGGCTGATGGGAAGAATGCAAAGTATGGAGATGGACCGTCCCCCTATTATGACGGCTTTAAGAATGATCCAACCGTACCCGTCGCTGATCAGAAAACATATGCAAATGAAGAGATCCGAAACAAAGCGACTTGGGAAGCCAATATCAGATATGTAGAGAAGGTCACACAAAACCGCACGGATGAGGAGGCTTTGGCAGCCTATTATGATGATCAAAGGGATAAGATTTATAGTGTGATGGAGGGCTTTGGTCCGTTGGCTAACACGTATGTAGATATCATCAAGCCAAAGACAAACGTTGAACGAACGGTGGACGATATGAATAAGGTGTTGACCGAAGAAACGGTGGAAGATGAAAGCCAAGGTATTGGAGATTGGGATGCAAAAACGGAGCTTTCAGACCTGGTTAATTTGGTTGATCTGGTTCGATTCAAAATTCCTGCCTCATCTAATCCCTCTAAATATTTCTACTCTTCCCCAAGACCGTGGAGAATGAATTCCAATGGAGAAGTGAAAGAGGTTGTCGATAGCAAAGGTCTGCCTGTATGGGAAACCATGGGCGAAGGTGAGAAAAAAGAAGTACCTCTGGCTTCAGGCGGCACCAAATCAACCGGAGAAAAACATTACCAGCAATACGAAACTAACGTTAAGCTTATTCCTGCCTTAACTTATGTCAAACGAATTGCTGAGGATGGAAGAGGAAAAGATGGCGGATTCCCGAGCGGACATACCAGTGCAGCTTACTTATCCGTATTTCCTTTGGCATACGCTACGCCAGAACGATTCGCTGAATTGTTAACGAGAGCAGCTCAGTTGGGAGAGAATCGAGTCGTAACGGGGATGCACTCACCGCTTGATGTTATAGGCGGAAGAATACAATCCACAGCCATGGCGGCATATGCACTTAATAAGGCTGAGAACAAAGATGTGTTAGAGAAAGGCTATGAGAATGCAGGTGAAGTATTTGGAGCTGCAGCCAAGGAAAAAAATATGAGTCTGTATGAATATGCACACACCGTAACAGAGGATTACACATTTAAGAGTGCTTATGATGTACACAAATGGGAAGATTATGATGCCAATAAAGCCTTCTATAGAGAGAAGATGACATATGGTCTACCACAAACAGGAACTAAAGGTTTGGCTCCCGTTGTACCGCAAGGAGCAGAAGCGCTGTTGGAAACACGTCAACCGTATTTAACAGATGAGCAGCGTAGACAAGTATTGTATACAACATCCATTGACTCTGGATATCCTGTACTGGATGAATCCAAGGGCTGGGGTAGAATTGATCTGGTCACGGCTGCGGATGGATACGGTGCATTCTTAAACAATGTAACTGTGGATATGGATGCTTCCAAAGGACGATTTAATGCAGAAGACTGGTGGAGAAATGATATCACCGGCAGTGGAATGCTCACGAAAAAGGGAACAGGAACACTTACACTAACAGGAAAAAATAGCTACACAGGCGGAACCTTACTGCAAGCAGGAACACTGGTAGCTGAATCTGCAACGGCTTTTGGTACAGGTGATCTGTATGTAGAGAATGGAACGGTTGTTGTGAATGTGGATGGAGCATTAAACTTGAATAGAAACTTCACCATGGATAAGGGCACGCTGGAATTGGTTGTCGCTAATGGCAACAGTCAACTGAATGTCGGCAGAAAGCTCTACATTGATGGAGGAAGCCTGAATCTGGACTTGTCCAACCATAAGATTGAAGGCTCCAAAGATATTACGTTAATCACCGCGAATGGAATTACAGGTGAATTCGACAGTGTAACGGCAGATGGTTATAACGTTACGGTCACCTATGAAAAAGGACGTATCATTGCACATGTTGCAGCCAAATAAGCAAAGTAATTAGTGCTAGCGTTCAATTCTTCGCAAGACAAAATTAGTAATATAGAAAAGGGCTGAAACTACAACGTAGCTTCAGCCCTTTTTGCGTACAGACTTGCAGAATGAAGATCGTGACGTCAAACCTACTGAAAGCCAAGGCGTACATGATCGGCTTTTTTAGCGTTTTTGTCGATAGATTTTGGGAAATAACGTGTCTGATGTTCCTTAGAAAATCGGCTGAATGCGTTAGTTATTCGTCGGTATTGGGAACTGATTTACGACGTGTATTCACTTCCATCTCCGTAGAGGGTTGCTTCGTTGGTTCCAGCTCCGTATGCCCTGCATAAGGGCGATCACTGCGAGAGCGTGTTCCGGTCAGACTGAAGCCTGAAGTGAACAAGATTAACTGTAATGCAAGAGCGTAGGGCGCAGCAACAATTCCAATCAGGTGGAGTAAGGAGCACAGCGCGATCACCAAGGAGAGTAATTTGAATACTGTACGTGGCTTATCCCGACGTGGGCTGGCCCAGAGCAGGTAACCATATATGATGGTGATCATTAGGGAAACTGCGCGAATCCATGGCAATATGCTCTCCCATGAGTCTACAGGCACATCCAACATCCGTTGACCTAATACCAGATCTGTAACCAGAAACCCTGTAGCCGCTAATGCGGCTGGTTCGGCTACCGGCCGAAGGATGGTCCAGACCGCTGTGCCCCAATGATCTGCATGTGTATCCCGGCTGAGTTCATCTGATAATACGGTGCATTCTCGTTCCAGTGCTCTGTGCATAAGGCCGAGTTTGGCAGGGTCATGTTCCTTGATACAGTCACGAATCTGATCCTGTAGTTGAGGGGATAGGTAAGATGCGGCTTTGCAGGCTAACATTGCTGTGATCAGATCGTTATGTTCGGGTTCCGATGGTTCATAATTCCGATTTTCCTGGATGGTAAGTTGTCCCAAGAGGGCTGTACTTATGTATAATGTATCTCGTATCCTTCGCATTCGCCTTTCGTGGCTGCGGCGAACTTCAGTGGCAGACCATATGTATATCCCCAGAAGCACAGCCATGACGCCAAGCAGCACAGCCACAGCACCTGGGCGCGATGTTAGATCTTCAATCCCACGTTGAAACACACTTGTTCCTCCTTTGCAGCAACTTCACGTATCATGAAACACGCTTCACGTAAGCTTTCTCTCACTATTACACAGGAAGTAGATGAATTCAAGCAGAAAGGGGCACAATTCATGGATCATGTGAATATTGAACACACACCACCCGCAGCTGGGGAGTATCTTTCCCTGCGACAGATTGCCGGCCTTAGTCCGATGAGCAGGGAAGGGGCGGAGATTGGACTACCGAATAGCCTGTTTGCCGTATGTCTGCGTGAAGAGGATATGCTGGTAGGTATGGGGCGAGTGATTGGAGATGGAGGTTGCTTTTTTCAGGTCGTCGATATTGCTGTACACCCGGATCTTCAGGGAATGGGTTATGGAAAACTGATCATGAGCGAGATCATGAATTATCTGCGTGACGTTGTGCCTGCTCGAGGTTTGGTCAGTTTGCTGGCGGATGTTCCTGCGGATCGCCTGTATGCTCAGTTTGGATTTGAGTATACCAGTCCGAAATCGGAGGGTATGTGGTGGAGACAGGGAGAGTAGCGAACTAATTAAATAACCTATTCAGCGAACCTTTGGATATCCAAAGGTTTTTTTGCTTTACAACCATTTATTTACAGGTATAATGTAAATAATAACCAATTTACGATTTACAAATTACAATATACAGATGCGCTTGTGAAGAATGGAGGAAATGAATATGTACAATGACCAGAAAGCTCAGTTTAACCAGATGGTGGAACGATCTGTAGAGCAGGCGAACAAAAACCTTTCGGGAGCCAAGGGGGTAGTTTCCGTTCGATTAAGTCAGGAAGAGATTGATATTATTGATCAGCTTGTATTTCTTGAGTTAGCCAAAAACCGTTCTGACGCAACTGCGATGCTGATTAGGGAAGGAATACGAACACATCAGACCTTATTAAACGAGATACGCGAGTATACGGCCGAACTGGAACGGGTAAAAGCCAAGATACAACAAACCATTCGAGATTCTGGTTTAGTAGCGCGTCTGCATCGTAATAGTGATGATGAATCTGTTACGTACGAGGGAGAGGTGCGTGAAAAAGATGAAAAGTGAAATTCGCGGCGACAGCTATCGAGCGGTTTTACGCCTTCCTTCTTTTGTAGTGCTTCTTGTTGGCAGATTGATTTCCGGGGCAGGACAGATTTTATTTTCTATGGCGACGATGTGGTATATCCTGCAATTAACGGAGTCGGCACTCGCTGCTGCACTGATTCCGATGCTGCCTTATCTGATCTATGCATTTCTAGGCATCCCCCTGGCTACGATCAGCGATCGCCTGCCGAAGAAACAACTTTTGATCTGGACAGATATACTGCGCGCAGGTATAGCCTGTCTTCTAGCGCTTTTGTTCATGACAGGTTCCATGCTTCCTTGGCATATTTACGCAGCCAATCTGCTCATTGCCATCCTTGGATTTTTGTTTAATCCCGCTACCCAGACAGTCATCCCCGCAATTTTGCCAGAACCTACAAAACAATTAGCTCCAGCTAATGCATTACTGAACTCTTCCTCCAAAACGATTGAATTGCTTGGATACGCCATGGGGGGGATATTGATTGCGCTCATCTCCGTTCAGTCCATCTTGTTTATCTATGCAGTTACGTTTCTGTTATCCGCCATATCCATTTTCTTTATCCGCATCCCTGTAACCAAAGTCGTTAAACAAAAAGGAGTCTCTGGTTTTGTCAAAGATAGCATGCAGGGAATTACCTTCCTGTTTTCCCGTAAAATTTTGGCCTGCTGCATTATCTTTGGAGCCATTATCAATTTTGCGGGTGCACCACTGCACATTTTTACGCCGATTTTTGCCAATATGGTGCTGCAAGCCGGACCACAAGGCTACGGTCTTCTTCAGTCAGCCTTTGCCGCTGGCAGTATTGCAGGCTCTCTGCTCAGTGGCAAATATGCCAAAAGGCTCTCGCTCGCTCACTGGTTTTTGATTAGTTATCTTATCTCAGGTACAAGTTTGCTGCTCATGCCGATGTTTCCTAACCTGTATATCGCTATTGCGTGTTCATTTTTGTTGATGCTGGGACTTGCTCTTGTGAACGTACCTTTGGTTACATCGATTCTTTTATCCACACCGGAAGAAAAAAGAGGACGTGTCATGAACAGCATGGGTGTTTTGATGAGTGGTGTTAGTAATCCGCTTGGTTTGTTACTGGGAGGATGGTTCATTGAAACGTACAACCCTTCATGGGTGTACATGGGGATTGGTACATTTGTTATTTGTATGGGCATGGCAAGCCTGTTTGTTCGACCTTTCCGTGAAGAACGGAGCAAGCGCACGAGGCAACAAACGACCTCTATGTAGTACGGAATCTGATGTCATACTGCACCTCTTTTTAGTCCGAGGAAACAAGTAATTTGACATAGTCAGGCGAATAAATGGATTCAATGAATAATTTATGTAAAATAATTCAATTAAAAAGAAGGAAATTCAAAATTTATGTAGAATTTGGTTTATAAGAGGGGGAGACAAATGGGAGGTAATTTATCATGGAAAACAAGGAAATTTTATCTGTACAGGATTTGATGGCACTAGAGGTTGAAGAGGATAACAACATGTTTGAGGAAACAAGCTTGTGTACAGTGTGCAGCTGGACTAGCTCACAAACAATCGTTGTCGAGAGCTAGGAACTTCTTTACACGCTCTATTCACTGAATCATTTGAAAGATAAGTCTTTGGTTTTCGCGCATTACTAAAATAATTGTACCTCCCCCTCTTACTTTATCCAAAAAGGAGTGATTCTCATTGAAATTCGCAAGCGTAACCCCCAAGAAGGACGCCTTTGAGAACGCTTTGGAACATATAATCCGGGAACTTCCCCAATCCATCCAATGGTCGAATGACGGCCATTGGATTTGTTTTAGACCGAAGGAATTAAGGCTTCCCGCGCAGGGATGGAAAATCCATATATCGGTTATTCCTGTGGAAGGAGCTGAATTGCTGCGCCGTATTGCACCTGTTCTCACAGAAAATGAAGTGCAATGGAAAGTAGTGAGCAGTGGGCTGAAACTGATTGAAACATCTAACGGTTCCATACCTCTCCCTCAGACTGGGAAATGTGTCACCATCTACGCACGAGACGAAGAACAGTTCTTGAAGTTACTTGAATTAATGCATTCATGTACAGGTGATCTGGAAGGACCGGCTATTCCGACAGATCGGGCATACCTCGGCAGCCAGTGTGTATTTTACCGTTATGGTGCATTCACGGATCGTTTCTACTATGACCGTTATTCGGGTGCAAAAGTGTATGCTATCCAGAATCCAGAAGGTGAGCTGGAGGAGGATCGAAGAGCGCCCGGCAGATATAAGCCGGATTGGGTGAATGAACCCGAGGAATTGCTGCGGATTCAGGACATGGAGACAAATCAGGTGACTTCTCGTCATGCCGATTCCAATAACAATGAGTTTGGTATACGAAACATTCGTGTAAGGCGTGTACTCAAGAAATCCGGCAAGGGCGGAGTATTTCTTATCTCTGGCACATCGTATGAACAGGCTGTCATGAAAGAAGCAGTCTACCGTATGCGTGTAGACGGTGGTGGGCGGTCTGCGCATGACTATCTGGATAATGAATATCGGGTGCTTGATCTGATGAAGGATACGGGGGTTACCCCACGACCGTTTGATCTGTTTAGTACTGAAAATAACCGCTACCTGATTCTGGAGTATTTTGAAAGTATCAGCTTGCGTGAATATATCCATCGCAGACATGTAGCTGTAGATTACAACCGGGCGGATATGTATCAGATGGGTGTACATATTCTGGATATGGTACAGCAATGTCACGATAAAGGGATTGTGATCAATGATCTGACGCCCAACAATATTGTTGTGCTGACGGACGGAAGTGTACGCCTGATTGATCTTGAACTGGCTTATGTTAGAAGTGATGAGACCCATGCCGATCCATTGACTGGTCATACTCCGGGTTATGTGCCACGAGGGCGTGAGCACAGCAGGCGCTCCAGTTATGGGGATGATCTGTATGCACTGGGAGCCGTCTTTTATTACATGGCTTCATCCATTGACCCCTATCTGAAATATCGGCAATCTCATCTGGAAGCTGCACAAGCTTATCTGGATCATCAAAGTAATACACAACTTCGTGGCTTGGGAAGTCTGGGTATTGAGATCATGTCTGGCGGATATGTGAAGTTATCAGAAATTCGTAAAACGTTGGTTGCATTACTGGAGCAGCAAGAGGTCCGATCAGGAGGAAGCAGGGATGTAATAGAGAAGGATGAATGCAATATGGAGCCAGAAGAAGTGCTCCGTCAGGCGGAGCGTATGGTAAACACACTGTATACTTCTCTTGATTTCAATAGTCCCCATCAACTGTTCCCGGAAAACAGCATGAGCAAGATGTTCCATCCGG
Organism: Paenibacillus sp. FSL R5-0749; assembly: GCF_038595085.1. Taxonomy (NCBI): domain Bacteria; kingdom Bacillati; phylum Bacillota; class Bacilli; order Caryophanales; family Paenibacillaceae; genus Paenibacillus; species Paenibacillus sp. FSL R5-0749. The sequence goes on from NZ_CP152005.1 coordinate 570,434, forward strand.
CGAATTTTAACTTTGGCTGGACAGGGATGATTTTTGGTTTTAATCAGCTTGGTCAGATTACAGAGAACAGACAATACCATCAATATGCGTATGAAGTGTTGGAATGGATTTTGACGAATCACCCTTACGTTCCAGATGAGACACCTGTAGCATTATACTTTGGATATGGCGCTGTACCCTGGGCAATGGCAGAGACGGCTGAACGAATAAATGATCCATCGCTGCTTCAACGTGCAGAGGATCTGGCATTGGAAATCGCCCTACATGATCCGGTGCAGACCAATATTAGTCATGGAGCTGCGGGTTTGGGACTGATGCTGCTTGAAATATACCGTATTGGAGGCCGCCCTGAACTTCTGACAAGAGCGGAGGAACTGGGTGTCTATATTTTGGAACAAGAAGAGCAGACAGACGAATCATTGAGTTTGTGGAAAGTAAAAGATAAATCGGACAAAAAAGGTCATCATTCCCTTGGATTCTCTCATGGCATTGCAGGCATCGGGTATTATCTACTCGCCTTGGCAGAGCGTACAGGGAAGGAAGCGTACTATTCTGCTGTGAAGCGAATTGTACATACACTTGATCGTACAAGTCATGGAGGGCAGAATGGCGTGAGTCTGTGGCCCGCATCGCCGGAAAAACCGGATACACTCTGGGTGCACTGGTGTAATGGATCGGCGGGTATTGGTCGATTTCTAATGGCAGCGGCTGATATTTTGCAAGATCCCCTCTGTACCAGACTGGGACTTCAAGCAGCAGATGCAGTGGCACAGGCGACGGTATTTGCTTCTTTTGGGCAGTGTCACGGAATTGCAGGTAACGGAGATTTTCTGCTCTTGGCCAATCGCAGGTTCCCAGGCAGGTATGAAACCAAACTAGCGGAATACACACAGAGCTTGCATGTATTGCGCAGTGATCAACGGGAGGACATATGGATGTGGCCTTTGGAGGACATGGAGTCCTTCTCCCCGGATTATATGACAGGTTATATGGGGATCTATACATTCCTGCTACGCCGGTTTTATCCGTCTGTTGCATCCGAACCACTGGTTTATTCAGGTTTTGATTATGACAGGGAGGGAAAAGTGTATGATGCTAACATCCATGTCTGAACTTCTGCCGCAATGTCAGCATGAATCGGGAAAGGCGGGTGATCGCTATTATGCCGTTGAACCTGAAAATGAGGATATCCTGTCTTCGCTCATGGTAATTGATCAGGGAGAAGGGCAGTATACACTGGATTTATGGAGTGAAACGCATTCCAATTCTTATTGGGAAGATCGAATGTTATCCGTTTTGGACAATATGACATGGTCCTCTCTCTATGCGACCACGCCTGCTTCATTTCCGTGGGAGAAGCTTGGATACCGGGCAGATGTTCTGGCTCATCGATACCGGTTTTTCGGCAAGCTGAAGGACGTTCCTGTGCCGGCTATGCCTAATGAAGACGCGGTTTGGATGTCTGCGGAGGGGCAGGCGGATTCTCTGGCACACTTGCTCCAGGACAGTGATCCTACCTGTCCAAGTTGGGAAGCTGCTCACCAAGCTATCCGAGATATTGATGAGGGGGTGTACGGCAAGTTGCTGAAGGGTTCCGGCCTTGTGGAACTGGAGGGAAGGAAGATCGGGGGCTGCCTGTTAAGCGATGAGTTCGGCAGTATACTCCTTGCTCATATCTTCACGATACCTGAAGCGAAACGTCAAGGTTGGGCCCGTTGGCTTGCTGCCTATGGCTTCCATCGGTGCAGTTCAGATCCGGATCAGCGGATTAAAGCCTCACTGGATGCAAACAACCGGGGCAGTTATCAATTGATGAAGGCACTGAATTTACAACAGGTGCCTGGACTTATACATGTATGCCGGATCACGAAAGTGAGTGAGCTTTCATGATGCCTCTCCCCCTGGAAAGTACGGATTATCACGATCTGAGAAGTAAATGGTTTCGTGTGAGTCATGAACCCGGGTTGTTTGTCGTTGAAGGGGCATCGGATGCAGTTAAAGATGAAATTCAAAAATTGAGAATGCATTGGCAAGATAAAGCTATTCAAATTGTGGTTGATGATCCGTATGCTACTCTCCCGCTGATCTATCAATTAAATCCGGTTAAACCCATAGATGACCTTGTAGCATGTAAAAATGCGTTATTGAGATTCCAAAGATCAGGGTGGACACCTGGCAATAGGAGATGGGTTCTGGTTGAAGTATCTTCCTACCTCCACCCTGCGGATCTGGGAGCCATCCACTATATCCTGTATCGACAGAAATTAAGGGGAGTAAGTGTCGTACTTTTTTTTCATCGATATCCAACCATAGCGAGCAATCCTGAGGACATAGCCAAACTTCCGGTATCCCTTGTCAGGGATACACCTGATCAGACCCGACGTTTGTTAGAGGAACATTTACAGACGGTAAGCAAGGATAAAGGGAAGAAGAAAGAGGCCGCATTGGCGCTCTATAACAGGCTGGCCTGGATTTTGTTGTCCAAATCGGATAATCCGGCCCGTTACATGTCCTGTTTTCAATTCTTTGAACATAATTCGTTATTTCAACGGTTGTCAGTGACACAGCAGGCAGTGCTCTGGTTTGAGCTGGGGCAGCTGTTGACCAAAAACGGGAAGCATTATGCCGAAGCACGACACTGTTATTCGAAAGCAAGGGAAATCGTTGCCCAAGAAGAACTAACGGAAACGTATCGTACCGGAAAATGGGCTGCGCTTGATAATGGTGAAGCATTAATTGAGATGCAGGAGGGCAATGTAGAACGTGCAATTACGTTGGAGCGTCAGGCCGGACAGCGTATACGACAGCTTCCTGAGGGACCTGATCAGCGAGTTTTTCAGATTCAGACACTACTCAATATTGCGGGGTTGCAGCTCCGGGCGGGGCACTATGCAGAGGCAGGTAAGACGTTGCTGGCTGCGGAGAAGCGATGTGTTGATACGTACGCAGATTGGCTGGGGCATGTGCTGCAATTAAAAATGGTATTACATCAACAGCTTGGTGAGCAGGAGCAGGAATATGAACTGTTGATTCAAGTGTTACGTATGAAGACAAACACGGTTCATTCCAAACTGCTTGGTCGTGCGGTGGAAATCGCCGGGGCGCTCATTACTCAAGGGTTAGAGGAACAGGCATCCCGGGTGTACCGTCTGTTGATGAAGGGGCTACCGGTTGCCAGTCTGCCACAGATCAGGTTGATTCGGGAAACGTTAGACAGATTGGGGACAGTTACACCTATAGATGCATACACGCAAGATCAGTATATCAATCAACTGGAATTACAGTTGGAGGGATGGGGGCAGTTAAAGCACTGGAATGAGAGGAGGAAATCGGGTTGGGCGATCCATTCCTGACACGGATGAGTGTGAATAAGGAACGCACTAGTATGCTTTTGGGCTATGATGACAATACATGCGAATGGTGCAGTATTGATGATAGAGGCCGCATTGATGGCAGGCAGAGCCTTTCTGAACACGAGACAGCATCAGAGCGGCACACGCAGCATATGCAGTTCATTGGCAAGAATCAGGTTCTGGTGATTACACAGGACAAGGCGGGGAAATGGCTTCATATATACGAGAATGAGGAGCATGCAATTCTGGTTCAGAGCCGATATGTGAAGTTTCCATTTCCTGTGATGCAAGCTGCTCGGCAAGAGGACCGATTACTCCTGCTGTTTTCCATTAGACATCGGTCTGGGTCTGTTCGTATAGGTCTTTATGATCCGGACAAGGATGAAGCGAGATGGGTTACTCCTGATCTGCATCAGCCGCAATTTGTATTCTGGTCTGCAACCACACGAGAGGTTGGCGTAAACGTTGGTGGATTCGGAAGAGTGTATTCGTATTCCGAAGACATCCTTCCATCATCCGAAATACCCTATACGGAATATGCCTACCCTGTGATGGATAAGCAGGGTGACCTCGTAGCGGTATCCATTCCTGTGGAACATGGTTTTCAGCCCGGGTGGATCAGGCAAGGAGAGGGTACGGTACACGTATGTTCTAGGGATAACGAACCCTTCTCTGAACTGATCAGAATGCAACTCGATCCAGATCAACCGCTCGTGCTCTGTGAAGGGATAACCTCTGGCAGATGGCAATATGTTCAATATACATTGGACAGAGAGAAGAGATTTGAGCTACGTGATTATCCGGGAATCCTGACACAGGCTGTGCTCAGCAGGGACAGGCAGGGATTGATCGGAAAATATGAATCTATCGTCCGCCCTCCAGCGCCGGGATTATACCGATTTTCAGAGCAAATCAGTACGATTACCCCTTTTCCGGTTGAGAGAGATGAGAGAATTGGCAACCATCTCGACGAGGAACCAGATGTAATCTATGGAAGGATTCGTTATGGACAGGACGTGATTCCGTATATGGACATGCACCCGGAGGGTGCTGAACAGGTGGCTATCTATCTTCATGGGGGGCCTCATAATTGCCTGTTTGACAGTTTTAGTCCGGTCATCAGAGGATTATATCAGGCAGGAGTGAGGGTCATCGGGTTGAACTATCCCGGCAGCTCAGGGTTTGGCACGGATTACAAGATGCTCATTCAGAACGACTGGGGCGGCGTGGATGCAGATGTCATCCAGTTCATGCGGGAGCAGATGTTATCTTCCTATTCAAACATCTCTCTCTATGGCGTGAGCTATGGGGCTTATCTGGCATTGCTTGTAGCAGGTAAAAGTCCGGCGCTATGGAGTAATGTGGTTGCCTGTGCACCTTTCACGGATCTGGAAGGACTATACAACGGTGGCGGAGCGAAGCTGAGATCATTCTTGCAAACGGAAATTGGTGAGCTGTTGCATGATCCATCTGCTCTGCGGGATCGAAGTCCAATAGCTTATATATCCGGGCTCAGTAAGGTGGATATTCAATTTATTCATGGGCAGGAGGATCAATTGTGCCCTGTAGAGCAGACGGAAAGATTGTATCGGGACATTATGGAAAACAAGCGGTTGTCTGGAGCTGAAGGCAGGATTGAGCTTCATATTGTACAGGATATGGCACATGAGGCTTATTCGGAGCGAATCTGGGCGCAGAAGGCTGTTGATTTTCTAACCTACAGTAGAGTCTCTACGTAAGATAAATACGTGATGTTGAAGCCGCAAATGCGGCTTTTTTGGCGATGGTTAAGGTAATGATATGAAATGGAAAAGAGGTTGGTGACGTGTTGTTCGTGGCCTGGTGCATAGTATCAGAGGTTAAATGAATAACATTAACGTTTACAAGATGTCACATCCGGTTTAAGATGGCGTGAGCCGTTTAAGGTATATAACAATGGGATTAAGTATTAAAATAACGGTAAGTTGTTGAGATAATATCTATAGAAAAGAGGGAATTGATATGAAAGTAGCCATTTTTGGAGCAACCGGTGCGATTGGCAAGACGATACTGTGGGAGCTGATGGATCGTGGACATGAAGTGACAGCAGTGGTACGTGATCCATCCAAAATTGAGATGGTGCATGAGCGTTTGCGTGTAGAACAGGGAGATCTGCTTAACCCGGATCAGGTGGCTGATTTTGCAGCGGGTCAGGAAGCGGTTGTGAGTGCATATGGGCCGAAATTCGGTGGAGAAGAAGAGATGCTGGAAGTGACACGTTCGTTGATCGAGGGTGTGCGCCGGGCAAAAGCAGGACGTTTGGTAGTGGTTGGTGGAGCGGGAAGTTTGCTCACGGATTCCGGTGATATGCTGATGGATACGCCGGGATTCCCGGAAGAAGTCAAACCGCTGGCGAAAGCACATGCAGATGCATATGAGCTGATTGAAGCATCGGGTATTCACTGGACCTACATGAGCCCTGCTGCGACAATCACAACAGGACGTCGGACAGGTCAGTTCCGAGTAGGGATGAACCGTGTGATCACGGATGATATCGGGGAAAGCTCGATTTCCGTTGGTGATTTTGCAGCAGCTTTGGTGGACGAACTGGACGATCCGCAGTTTATTCAGGCACGGTTTACGGTGGGGTATTAAGCGTAGACAAATAGTCTGGGGCTGAATCTTAAGATTTCGTAAACGGGATCGATAAAGCTTCAGATGAGGCGTGGAGTACATCACGGTAACTGGATGAGGGAAAGGGCAAGATATCCGGACACATACAGGATGCAGGTTTCAGGTGCGAAATTGTTGCTTTTAGGTATGAGATAAGCTTGCACGGGAGGGATGAGCGTTGTTTATCGTGACTGCTGAACAGATGAGAGCTGTGGACGAGCATACGATTCATCAGCTTGGTATTCCAGCAGCCAGTCTGATGGAGAATGCGGGCCGCGCTATAGCCGAGGAAGTAATCAAGCTGTGCCGGGAAGGGCAGGAAGCAGGCTGGCTTGCGAATTCAGGGCAGCTTGGTTATAGCAGTAAAGGTGATGCGAGGCGGGCACACACTGGGCCAGGCGATCGGCAAGGTTATGGTGGCGACATCATCGCCGATCCGGCGCTGGTGATGGAGCACCCGGGAGATCAGCAGTGGTACATGCTGATCGGCAAGGGCAATAATGGCGGCGATGGCTTGGTGGCCGCGCGCCATTTGGTTGAAGCAGGGCTTGGCGTGACATTGGTCTACGCCGATGCCCCTGAGGCACTGCGGGGCGAAGCCGCAGTGCAACGGGATGCCGCCGCGAAGCTTGGCATCCCTGCTCTTGTCCACGGGCGCGAAGCCGTGGACTTCAGCCGGTGCACAGGCATCGTGGATGCGCTGCTGGGCACCGGCTCGCGGGGAGCGCCGCGGGGAGCTTACGCGGCGCTGGTTAAGGCGGCGAACGACAGCGGCAAGCCGATCGTGTCCGCCGATGTGCCAAGCGGGTTGGACGCCGATACCGGAGAGGTGTACGAGCCCTGCATTCAAGCCCGGGTGACCGTATGCCTTGCGCTGCTCAAGCGCGGGCTGGTGCAGTACCCGGGCGCTTCTGCCGCGGGGCGCATTGTGGTGCGCGCCATCGGCATTCCCACGCGGCTTGCGCCAGAGCATGGCCCCTCGGTCCGTCTGCTGACGGACGAGGTGCTGCGCGATGCGCTGCGCGTGGATACAGGCCGCCTCCGGGCACCGGACGGCCATAAGGGCACCTACGGCCACGTATTGCTGGCCGCAGGAAGTCTGCCGATGAGCGGCGCAGGCCTGCTCTCGGCCAAGGCCGCGCTGCGCGCAGGCTGCGGGCTCGCCACATGGGCGCTGCCCGCGGCACTGCTGCCGCATGTCATCGGCACCGTGCCCGAGCTCATGCTCGCTGCCGCCGCCGATGGCGACAGCGGCGAATGGAACGCGGCTTCCGCCTCCGCCGTGCTGCGTCTCGCGGAGAGCCGCGACGTGCTTGCGACCGGCCCGGGCCTCGGCCGTTTCAAGGGCGACACAGACTGGCTTCGCCGTCTGTGGCAACATACGGATCGTCCGCTCGTCATTGACGCGGACGCCCTCAACATGCTGGCAGACACGGGCCCACATGGGCCTCGCGACTGGGGCAAGCGAAGTGCGGCGACAATCCTGACGCCGCACCCTGGCGAGATGGGTCGACTGCTGGGCATGTCGACCCAGGAAGTGCAGCGTGACCGCATTGGACACGCTGCCCAGTACGCCCGCGAGCAGGGCGTGACCCTTGTGCTCAAGGGAGCACGAACGGTCATCGCAACGCCATCCGGCGAGGCGTACATCAACACCACCGGACACGCCGGCATGGCGACTGGCGGTGCCGGAGACGTATTGACCGGCATCATCGCCGGTCTGCTTGCCCAAGGGCTCGGCGCGGAGCAAGCTGCCGCGTTCGGCGTATATCTCCACGGACAGGCCGCCGAACGAGCAGCACTGCTGCGCGGTGACCCATCGTCCCTGCTGGCGGGAGACATCATCGACGCACTCTGAGGATGGTGCAGGTGCGGGGCAAGATCGCGATTGGATAACTAACTGTCTATGTCGCTTCATTTCCAAACCGCAAGTGACCCGACGAGCCAGTGTTCCAGCACACTAAAAGTAGAAGAGTGCATATTGCTCACTATCCATTGAGTACCAAGTACTCAGTATTCAATGCACACTCTTGATGGTCACTTCTCAATGCCCAATGCTCATGCATCAATTCTCAAATGCTCAACACCCTACACCCAACATAAATGATCAATGCCAAGGGTCATAACGAACCTGAGACACCTTATACCACGGTTTTACATCGAGGAGCAAAGCTAACGAACCCTATCCACGTTATTTCTGTGTATTTCAGAGAAAACACTCGAAAAACCGGGCTAAATCAGGAAATAGAGCGCCTGAGATTCGTTAGATTTTATAATCCCCAATTAATCGCTCAATAAGGCTTGCTCGGTTCGTTACACTTTTGGATCTGAAACGTTGATGTCTTGTTATCTATATAAGTTGTTGAACTAACAGATCATGTACACTGGACATTCCGAGGACAGAACAACCTTCCGATCGCTGTTAACCCCATTAACCCCAGAATTTTAGGATTCCTTTTATAAAGGGGGAAATCCGGGATAGCATATGCATCTGAAGTTGCTTTCTTTCAGAGGTTCTAGGCGTAGCATACGTTTCCGAGCTAGTTTTCTTACAGAAAACTTGTAGCTACGCTTCTTATTATCTGTCTGTCCTCTCGGTTTCGTGGAAATGTTTAGTATAATTGATATACTTTCTTATCGCCAAAAAGAAAAAATCTTAGATGAAACAACGATTAGCTACTGAAAAGGGGAGCCCTGTCATAATTCATGACGGAGGCTCCCCTTTATTGGTTTGTATATTCACGCTGCATGATCCAGGCCCACCTAAACCTACCTATAACCTACCTATAGCGCACCTATAATCAGCATCTAACAGCATATAAACTTCATCCAACCTACATCTGACCTGCATCCAACCTACCTTTTCACCCTTGTCATGAAGCAGGGCACTGCATGCTGGGATGCACGCAGCCCAAATTCTTCGGCCAACTTGCTTACAGCCCGAACTATCCCGACATCCTGCCTACAGCCGGAATCGAAGCAGTTCCTGATGCATCTCCGCACTGATATCACGCAGTGACTTCACCTTGACGCTTGCATCAGCGAAGGAACGTTGTTGTTCCGACGTGGAGGCGGTGATCTCTTCACTGCTGGCCGCCGACTGCTCGGTGATGGCACTGATATTTTCAATGGCCTGTTGCACTTGTGTACTGAGTTCATTGGAGTGCTGCATGTCCTCAGCAAGCTGGTGGATACCCGTACTAATGCGCTCCACACTTTCACGAATGGCAGAGAAGGATTCACGAGTCTGGCTGGTGGCTTGTTCCTGTTCACCGTATAGCTGCATGCTCTGTGCAACAGAGTTCTTCACCTTGTCCATGGAGGTCGTGATTTCGCCCACGGCGGCATAGATATGCTTAACCGATTGCGCAGATTGTTCGGCGAGTTTGTTCACCTCGCCGGCAACAACAGCGAATCCACGTCCGGCTTCTCCAGCGCGAGCAGCCTCTATGGAGGCATTCAACGAGAGCATGGTCGTTTGTTTGGCAATCTCCGATACATACGCAGTCATCGTAGTTATTCGAACTGCGCTTTCTTCCAGTTCCCGCACCGTTTGTTCCACCTCGGACATCGCCATACGATTCACTTCGGCCAGTCGGAGTTGCTCCGCTACAGCCTTATTACCTTCCTCAACGGTAGTTAATACTTCGCGACCATCGATTACCGATTGGGAGGTGGCCTCCAGATTACTATTGAAGGTAGACTGCATTTTGTCCACAACCATCACCGTTTCACTCAGATCCTCGGCAATCTTTTGACTACCAATCGAGAGTTCCTCCGTGGTGCGGGATACTTGCTGCACGATCGCTTGGGCCGTATCGTTGCCGCGGTCAATATCTTGCGCCATCAGATCGACACGATGACCAGCTGCGCCAATCGATTGAATAATGCCACGGATATTATGGGTCATGATACCGAAGGAGCGACTCAGATCATCGAGTTCATCTTTGCCCCGAGCTTCCGGTAATTGTCCGGTCAGGTCACCGTTCGCAATTTGTCCCGCGGCGTCCTTGAGTGTACGAATACGCCGGGCGATCTGCCGTGACGTATACATGTTGAACAACATTACGGCGACAAGCAATACGATGGCTCCACCAAGAGCGACTTGCCACGTTTGCTGAATGTCACGCTCCAAATCAACGGTATATTGATCATAACGATCCCGAGTCATCTCATCTAACGAATAGATATCATTCTGTATGCCGCGAACCCGAGTGCTGTAACGTTTCGCTTCCGCACTGTTCATCTCGGTCATTGCTTCGGTAGCTCCCTGGTTCAGAGCTTCTAATTTTGTCTGGATGGACTGAATGAGTTGCAATTGCTGATCCGTTTCCAGTAATCCGTCCGTAAGCTCCTGAATCATCTTTTGACCTTCATCCAGCAAGCGGAGTACTGCGTCCTGATTTCCCGCTGTCATGGAGAACGAATAGACATCTAGCGCCTGCTGGGTCTGAATCTGATTGGCATTCAGTTCACTAACCTTGAGCATGGCTGGTACCAGATTTTGATTTTTGGCATTCATACCGAGCAATTGCATGATGATATAAGCGACCAGCGCAAGGCATAGAAGTAGTGAAATTAGAGCATTAAGTATTAGTTTTCCCTGTAGTTTCATGGGCGTACCTCCTTGTATCCGATGGGGTTATTGATCAAGCATAATTTTGATTTGACCGGAAGAGATCTTGGCTTTCAGATCTTCGAAGGTTTTCTGTTGTTCATCACTGAGCGTGATATTATGTAGAGCAGTCAGACCCACGGCGTTCTCCGCCAGCCCCTCCACGAGTTCCTTTTGAGGGAAGGTATGGTTGTTTTGAATAAACGTGTTCACGGCATTATAGATGGAGACATCCACATTTTTCAGCATGGACGTCAGAATCGCTTTTTCCGCCAAAAAGAATTGATCGGTATCTACACCGATGGCGTATTTCCCTAATTTCTGAATCTCCGTCAGTGCACCAACACCTGTGAGACCGGCAGCCACATAGATCACGTCAGCGCCCTTGTCCTGAATCATCTGTGCAGCCAGTTGTTCACCCAGATCGGCATTACCGAAGTCCCCTGCGTAGACGGCATCCACGGTTGCATCCGGCTTGACAGCCAGAACACCTTGCTTAAAACCTTGCTCGAAATCACGAAGGAGCGGGATCTCCATCCCACCAAGGAAACCAACATGATTTTCGGTTGTGGCCATAGCGGCAATCACACCTGCCAGATAACTTCCTTCTTCCGCCCGGAAGGAGATGGAGGCAATGTTAGGCAATTCGGACTGACTATCAATCACGAGGAACTGCTGGTCAGGATATTTGGCTGCAACTTTCTCCATATCTGCTTGGATCGTATCACTCAGGCCGATAATCAGATCGAATTTGGCTTCCGCAAACTCTTCAAATGCAGCTTCGGCAGTTAATTTATCGCCCGGTTCACGATAGTCAAAGACAATGCTTTTCTCGTCTCTGGCCTGAACCAGCCCATTAAAAGCAGCATCATTGAAAGAACGGTCACCCAGACCCACTTCCGTGAGTACGATCCCGACCTTTGTTCTTGTGTCTGTTGCCGTTGTTGTATTATTAGCTGAACATGCCCCCAGGATCAGTACCGTCAGAATCATCATTATGGTGAGACCTGCGCGTCTGTTCTTGTTTATTTTCATGTGTGGTACCCTCATTTCTATAGTCGCTTTTTGCTGATTTCCCTCTATCTATATCGGACAGAGAGGCATTGTGATTTATGGTATGTAGTGAAAATTTACGTAAATATAAAAATATTTCATGAATTATACATTAGTTTTACATTTCTTTGGTTAAAAGGGGGCTTGAATAACTACAGCCTGTTGTTTACTGATGTTAAAAACTCTAAAAAGACAAAAAAGACACAACAGAGATCACATGAATCATCTCTATTGTGTCTTTGAAATGAACTAGCGGATATGAGAAGCGGGTCGTGATATCCACATTTGTCTTTATAAATGAAATGGCATGAGCTTACCAAGCCGAAATGGAGCCATCCGCTCGCGTTTCCGTACCGCCGCATAATACGCCATTGTCCAGATTGCGCCAGATAATCTGACCGCGTCCAAATTGGGATGGATCAAGTGCCACTTGGATATCATGTCCCTTGCGGGCGAGTGCCTGTGCAATGTGCTGCGGGAAACCTGGTTCCACGAGAATCGTTTTGCCCTTCGTCCACTGCCAGCGTGGAGAATCCAGGGCAGCTTGTGGGTTCAGATGATAATCGATTGTATTCATGACCACCTGTACATGACCCTGTGGTTGCATGAAACCACCCATGACACCGAATGGCCCGACCGCTTCGTTGCCACGGGTGAGGAACCCCGGAATGATTGTATGATATGTGCGTTTGCCAGGCTCCAGAGCGTTTGCATGATTCGGGTCCAGTGAGAAGTTGTGTCCACGATTTTGCAGGGAAATGCCTGTCCCCGGCACAACAAGTCCAGACCCGAAGCCCATATAGTTACTCTGGATAAAGGAAACCATGTTGCCTTCACCGTCCGCTGTAGCCAGATAGACCGTTCCACTTGCTCGTGGATCACCTGCCTCGGGTGCACGTGCAGTATCACCAATGAGTTTGCGCCGTTCTTCCGCATATGCCTCAGATAGCAGTTCCTCGACCGATACGCCCATTTTGCGTTCTTCCGTAATGTATTTCTCCCCATCGGCAAATGCCAGTTTCATGGCTTCGAGCTGCTGATGATATGCCAGAACAGATTCTTTCTCGTCGAATTCGTAACCTTTCAGCAGATTAAGTGCCGCCAGAGCGATCAAGCCTTGTCCATTCGGCGGAATCTCCCATACATCATATCCACGATAGGAGACGGAGATCGGATCAACCCACTCCGGCTGAAAAGCTTTCAGATCCTCACGAGTCAGATAACCCCCGTGCTCCGCCATAAAGGAATGAATGCGTTCGGCCAGTTCTCCTTCGTAAAAGTCTCGCGCTTCGCTCTCGCCAATCTGGCGCAAAGTCGCCGCATGATCCGGCGAGCGCCACATCTCTCCAGCTGCGGGAACACGCCCGCCTGGAGCAAATGTCTCAAACCACGCCCGCCCTGCCTTCGCATCACCCTGGCGTGCATAGATCTCGGCTGCCCTTGCCCAGTGGCGGGCCAGCCCAGGCGCAAGCGGATAACCTTCCTCCGCATAGCGGATAGCTGGCTCCAACGCTTCCGCCAGCGTGAGCCGCCCGAAACGGCGGCTCAGCTCAGCCCAACCCGCCGGTGCGCCAGGCACCGTCACCGGCACAACCCCAAGCTTCGGCATCTCCGTATGGCCTGCCGCTTGAAGCGCCTCAATGGATATGCCCTGAGGCGCAGGGCCGCTGGCATTCAGGCCATGCAGTTTGCCCTCGGTCCAGATGAGGGCAAAAGCATCGCCTCCAATGCCATTGGACGTGGGCTCCAGCACGGTGAGTGCTGCCGCAGTTGCAATGGCGGCATCGATGGCATTGCCGCCTTTTTTCAATACATCCAGACCGGCTTGTGCAGCCAGTGGCTGTGACGTGGCGACCATGCCTTGCTTCGCATACACAGGCACGCGGTACGAGGGGTACGGTTGGTAGAGTGGATCAAAGTTCATCAGGTTGTTCAGCTCCTTGTCACAAGATGTCAGGTTCCGGCATCACCGGATCATACTCCTAACCCTCTTCGCAACCGGACAACCGATATCCTGCCACACCTGCCAAATCCAACCTGACATCAGCAGCACATGTTCAAAAATACGGTCCATCCCGATCTGGCTAATCATCTGTACGTTTCTACCAAGTGGAGTGACATCGGTTAACGATATCACCCACATTCCACACTAGCCTATGTCGTCACCATATCGCCGCCATTGACATGAATGCATTCACCTGTGACGTAGGAAGAATCACGGGAGGCGAGATAGACGTAAGCTGCCGCCAGTTCATATGGCTGACCAGCCCGACCCATAGGTGTCTCCGTTCCAAATACTTGCACATCCTCCGCGGAGAAGCTGGCAGGAATAAGAGGTGTCCAGATGGGACCAGGTGCAACAGAATTCACGCGGATTCCCTGTGCTGCGAGGGATTGGGAAAGTACACGAGTGAGCGACACAACAGCTCCTTTGGTGGAGGAATAATCGATCAACTGGACGTTACCTTTGTATGCTGTAATGGAAGCCGTATTAATGATGGAGGCATCTCTGCACAGATGGGGGAGAGCGGCCTGGATCAGAAAGAAATAAGCGAACACGTTCGTCTGAAAGGTATGGTATAGCTGCTCTTCCGTAATATCGACAATGCTTGGTTGCACATATTGCACGCCATGGTTGTTGACCAGAATATCGATCTTTCCATAGGTCTCCATCGTTGTGCGAATGACAGCCTCACAGTTTTTCTTTAGGCGGAGATCGATCTCGATTAATAGGCAGCGCTGTCCCAGCTCTTCGATCCGTTCACGAGTCCTTTCGGCGTCTGTCCGTTCATATAGATAAGCGATGACGATATCTGCACCTTCCTTGGCAAAAGCGATGGCTGCTGCCCGGCCAATTCCGCTATCACCACCCGTAATAATGGCAACTTTGCCTTCGAGTTTGCAGCTGCCGATATAAGCGGGATCTTCACTAATTGGTTCAGGTACCATCAGGGTTTCCAGACCGGGTTGCTGGTCCTGATGCTGGGGTGGAAATGCCAGTTTTTGCTCTTTGCAGACTGTTTTCTCACCATAAAAAGGATAGACAGGATTCATTCGCTTTACATCCTCCTCGAACGTTCATTGATACGGATAACCTATGCATTCGCCCAGAAGGATGTGCGAGAGGAGCAGGCACAGCGGTTGTTTTTTGCGCAAAATATACCATAATAAGGATAGATCCTTAAATCGATGGAGGTGTCAGGAGCCACATGAATATTCAAGGAATTAATCATTTGTGCTTTTCCGTATCCAATCTGGAGCGGTCCATTACCTTTTATGAGCAGGCTCTCGGTGCCCGAATTCAAGTGAAAGGACGCAAACTGGCTTATTTCGAGTTGGCCGGTCTGTGGATCGCCCTGAATCAGGAGGATGTTATTCGCAATTATACGGAACGAACCTATACTCATATTGCTTTTACTGTTAAAGAAGAAGAGTTCGACGAATCTGTGCAGCAACTTCGAGCAGCCGGGGCGGACATTCTACCTGGAAGGCCAAGAGATCCGCGGGATGCTGCTTCTGTATATTTTACCGATCCGGATGGACATCTGTTCGAATTGCATACAGGCACGATGAAGCAAAGGTTGGATTATTACCGTGAAGATAAGGCTCATATGACCTTTTATCCATGATTTCCATGTGAAAATAAAGAAAATTCGAGATTGTAACTCACATATCTATTGTCTAAACATTGGCATTACCTATAATATGGACAAATGGTACCTTAATTTACCAATGTTAAATTCATTGGTTCAATTCCAAGGAGGTTTGTCATGATTCAGTTCCCTAAACCGGATGTTGAGCAATATTTTCAGACGTACCGCATTTCGCATTTTGCCGTATCGGCAGACGAGAAACGTTTGTTCATGGACAGCAATCTGAACGGTCAGCCGAATATTTGGGCAATGGATTTGCCTGGAGGGTATCCGTATCCTTTAACGTACTTGAATCAGAGCAGTCAATTTATCAAAGCAGACCCGCAAGGACGGCATCTTCTTACCGCGTTTGATCGGGATGGAGATGAGAACTATCATCTGTATGCACTTCCACCCGAGGGTGGGGTTCCATTGCCTGTGGTTCCGGCGGAACCGAATGATCGCTGTTATTTCTCAGAGTTGTCCGAGGATGGACAACGTCTCTATTATGTCACCAGCGCGGGTAATCCGAACTATCTGAATTCACGGCGCATCGATCTGGAGACAGGGGAAGACGAACTGTTATACAGTGGAGAAGAGGTTACGAGCAGCCTGGTTGCTATAAGTCCTGACGAGAAGAGTTATGTCATTCTCAAAATGTACTCGAATACGTATCAGACGGCACATCTGTATCGTAACGATGAAGAAATGGTAATTTTGCCATCCTCAGAACGTCATAGTCAGGTATCCGATCTGATTTTTGCAGATGACAATCGCCTTCTGTTCATTACCAATGATGGCTCGGCATATTCCTATGTGGCTGAGTACCGTATCGATACCCGCGAATTCCGTTCATTGTGCAAAATCAAAGGGGAAGATGTGGAGTTTATCCGCTGGCATCAGGCTTCCGAGACCTTATATTTCTGGACACTTACAGGGCCGGAGAATCGTATGTACGTATTAGGCAAAAATGCCGATGAGCCTCGGCGCGTAGATATGCCGCTGGATACGATAGAGCAGGTGAACGTGACGAAGGCTGGCAATGTGTATATCCTCGGACGTGGAGCAATCCAGCCGCATAATATTTATCGCAAAATGGCAGGTGCTGATTCATGGGAGTCGCTGACGGCCAATCGGGTAACGGGACTTGACCCAAGTGATCTCGTGTACCCTGACGTTATTCGTTATAAATCCTATGACGGACTGGAGATTGAAGCTCTCTTGTTCAAAGCAAAGCCAGAGCAGGCCAATGGATACACTGTATTTTGGCCTCATGGTGGGCCGCAAGCCTCCGAAGCGAAGTTTTTTCGGCCGATGTTCCAGATGATGCTCGCGCAGGGCTATCATATCTTTGCACCGAATTTCCGGGGCAGTACCGGATATGGTGCGGAGTTCGTCAAATTAGTTGAACGAGATTGGGGCGAAGGGCCAAGACTGGACTGTGTTGCCGGGATCAACTGGCTGTTTGATCAGGGAATTACCTCGCCAGAGCGGTTGTTTGTGGTAGGTGGAAGTTATGGGGGATACATGACCCTGTTATTGGCAGGACGCCATCCGGAGCTGTTCCGGGCTGCGGTTGATATTTTTGGGCCAAGTAACCTGTTCACATTCCTGGAATCCGTACCGGAAGACTGGAAGCCGATGATGGATAACTGGCTGGGTGATCCTGTCCGTGACCGCGAACGTTTAACGAAGGATTCACCGATTACGTATCTCGATCAGATGGTTAACCCAATGCTGGTCATTCAGGGGGCCAATGATCCAAGGGTCGTGAAGGCCGAGTCCGATCAGATCGTGGCTGCGCTCCAGTCGAAGGGACTTGATGTGGAATACATCGTTCTGGACGATGAGGGCCATGGCTTCTCCAGAAAGGCAAACGAGATTCTCGTGTATCGCCGGATGCTGGAGTTTTTGCAGAAACATCAGGAGTCACCCGTCGCACAGGCTTAAGTTGAAGATTCCATCATTGACTGAGATATAGTGAGATGACCAAAACCGCCAGAGATCATTATTGATCTTTGGCGGTTCTATCCGTGCGTCCAGATGTTGGTCGACATATATGATACATACGTTAGTTTGGAAGGCCGCTATCCTTGAGCGACCTGTCCAAATCTACTCATCCAGCAATGCAAGAATTGAATCGATGGACTGCTCCGCCCACTTTGCAAAAGGCAGGTCGGCTGCCCACGTCACTTGTCCTGTCGCTTTGGCTTCCCCCCACCACAAGATACGTTGATAGAGCAGATGCATGCTGAGACGTGTGCGGAAGTGTTCGCATTTCTCCTCATCTGCTGCACAGACCAGATCCCGGTAGCAGCGAAGAAACTGTGCGGCCAGCTCTGGTTGCCCCTCACGAACATACCTGGTGGATATTTTGGTTAGGTCAGCTGTGCCGTCTCCAAAATAGGCCGTTGTAAAATCAAACAGACCACTAATCTGCCAACCTGAACGGTCGTCCACATGTTGAATCAGAATATT
Source organism: Paenibacillus sp. FSL R5-0749 (assembly GCF_038595085.1). Lineage (NCBI taxonomy): Bacteria > Bacillati > Bacillota > Bacilli > Caryophanales > Paenibacillaceae > Paenibacillus > Paenibacillus sp. FSL R5-0749. Next base: position 588,217 of record NZ_CP152005.1, read on the forward strand.
CTCGACCTTGAAGTCTCCCATGACAAAACTCGGAACAGCTTTGGAACGAAATGCCGGTTCAGCATTCTTGAATTGCTCGTCCACCCACTGAACATCGTCATCCGTAATCACCGAGTATTGCTCCGCATCATGTAACCAGTGGCGAATGGTTCCGTACAACCAGTCCAGATAATCGCCTGCAAAGGAAACAATCTGCTGCGCTACAGGATCATATTCCCCAGCGTCAGGCACCTTCCAGCGGTGCAGCTCAGCCAAAGTATGGGCAAGCATACAGGCGATCTCTTCCTGATCCTGCTGTGACAGTGAAGCCTGGAATGCTGGATCATACAGGTGATTTCCGGGCAGGCGCGGCATGATGGCATAACTCCAGCCTAGAAGTTCGGTATCTTCCTGTAATAAATAGGGGTCAGGGACAGGAATGGACGTATGTTTCGCCAGTTGTTCTACAAAGAACTTTTCTTCCTGTAACTGTCCTGCATATAGAGGATTGCCTTTCAGAATATACTCTCCACGGGAAGTTCGAATGAGCAAGGTCTGCCCCATAACCCCTTTATCCGTTCGTTGATAGTCTTCAAGGGTTCCCAGTTCAAGTTCATTCAGCGCGTCCTGCAATGAAATGGCAGCCACTTCGCCAAGTTGATTGGAACCAAAATAGATACGGGTTGTCATATGGCCGGATCCTCCTGAAGTTTAGTCCTCATTCTCTTCGTCAGACAGGTCATACCAGTCCTCATCGACCAATCCACGGATGAAAGCTTCAAAATTCGGCGCCAGATATGTAATCTCATAATCATGTTCCTGATCCACATGAACGACACAGGGTTCGCCCTCAGGACCACAGAAGCGATAATCTAACATAACGACATCATGGCCAGCGGATGGACAATCACAGATCACAATCCCCAGGTCAGGGTATCCCCAATCTTCGATCATGAACCGACTCCCAAACTCTCCTCCAAGGGAATACATCTTGTCCCGGCCGATCCCCAAAATACTTGAAATCTCAATATGGTCCACAGCCCAGGAGGTTGCTTCTTCGGTTGGGAACACCGTTCGTGTAGGGATTCCACCATTTTGGGTATGCATAAGCTGAATATAGGAGGCAGGGAGCTTGTAACCAAATTCATGTTCAAGCGATACAATCATGTCTTCGTCAAAGGGGGCCGACACATGGTTATCCCGTGCATAATCACTCTGCTTCCAGAATGTCACTGGGTCGTACGTTCCTGAAGCAGCACGAAGATGGTTCAACGTGCCACGCTGCTCCCATGCTGTAACGTGTTCTTCATGGCGTTGTCGATCCCGTCGCATCTTCTCGGTAAAAGGTCGAATCTGACTTAGAAATTCAAGGGTTGATTCATCATGTGGCTGAAGTTCGTTAGCTCTCTCAAACGCCAATAGTGCTTGTTCATAGTCGGCGATATAACAGTACGCGTACCCTAAGCGATATTGCCAGAGCGGATCGTTTACCCCTTGTTCCGCGACAGACATTAGTTGTTGAATGGCTTCGCGGTAACGTGCGTCATTGTTATAGGCTCTGGCGAGTTGACCAATCAGATCATAATCCCGTTCTGAGACGGGGATATGCTCGATACGTTCAATAATGAGACTGAATTGGTCCTGCTCATGCCACAAGTTGATTTGTTCCAGCAGTTCTCTTTCCATGAATAGGCCTCATTTCGTTGGGAGGGATGTGAGTCTTTTACAAACTATCTTACAGGGTTAAGAGGCAAAAAAACACTCCCGCATGCAGATAGCCATGAAGGCATTCTATCAAAGGGAGTGCTTTAATGTGTGCTTATTTATATCGGGATACTTGATCAGAAGATTTTACAAATCGTCAAATCCGTTATCGTCACCAACTTTACCGTAGTTACGGGATTTGGCTTCGAAGAAGTCGGTTTTGGTTGCATTCAGTGCTTCATCGGAGAATGGTTTGATCCAAGGCATGCAGTTTACATCCACACCTTCATATGCTTTTTCCATACCCATCAGACGCAGACGTTTGTTGGCGATGTACTTGATGTAATCTTCCAGCTCGTTCAGGTCAATGCCGCGTACGTTGCTGAGCGTGTAATGTGCCCAGTTGGTTTCGAGCTCAACCGCACGATTAATGGTTGTGTATACATATTCCATGTTCTCAGGTGTGTTCAGTTCAGGGAAGTCCACCAGCAACTGTTTGTACACTTCAGCAAAGAAGTAACAGTGTTGATTTTCATCTCGCTGGATATAGGAAATCATCTGGCTGGTTGCCATCATTTTCTGGTCACGGGCCAGGTTGTAGAAGAAGGCAAATGTACTATAGAAGAAGATTCCTTCGAGTACCAGATCGGCCACCATGGCTTGGAAGAACGTCTGTGGAGACGGCTCGTCCCGGAAGTTCTGATAGATATCAGCGATGAAACGGTTGCGGTCGAGCAGCACCGGATCATGTTTCCAGTATTCAAAAATTTCCTTTTGCTCCCGATCAGATACGATGGAAGAGAGGACGTAGGAATACGATTGGTTATGAACAACTTCCTGCTGTCCAATAATGGCCGAGATCGCTTCGAGTGAAGAATCGGTAAAGTAACGTTTTACGTCACCCACAAACATCGTCTGCATGGAATCAAGTACCGCGAGCAGGGAGATGTTGATTTTGAATGTACGTTGTTCTTCCTCATCCAGTTGAGCAAACTGGGAAGCATCTTTGGACATGGGAATCTCGTCTGCAATCCAGTGGTTGAGCAGCAGTACTTTGTACAATTTGTACATATGTGGCATGCGAATGTCGTTCCAGTTCAGGATACCGGAGCATTCACCTTCAATAATACGGGTGGATTGGTTAGGGGCTTCGGTGTTAAAAATTTTCTGTACTTGCATCGTCCGTTCACTCCTTGAATGAATTTACACTGCATAACTACGATGACAGAACAACCTTCCGATCACTGTTATCCCCTGATTTTATTGATTCCCTCTTTTAAAGGGAAAATCCGGTGATAAAGGCGAACGCTCCGTTTCTTCAGCTTTGTTCTGTCCTCTTCGTTATCGTGTAATCATTAATTCTTTTATATATAATGTGGCATCTATATTAACATCTTGCGATGCTGTGATCGTGTTTTAGGCAAAAAAGAACCAGGGCAACGCCATTTTGCAATCAAAACAGGATGCCCTGGTGGTCATCGTGAATCTAGTCAATCTGCTCTATCATGGATAAAACTTAGCTTGCGCAGGAATCGCATTCTTCAATGGTTAATGCCCGGCTACGAACGTAATACGTCGATTTCATGCCGGCTCTCCAGGCGTGCAAGTGCAGTTCCAGGAATTCCGTTGCTTTGATATCCGGACGAACATACAGGTTGAAGCTCTGTCCCTGATCGACGTGGCGTTGACGAGCAGCAGCCATATTAATGGAAGCATGTTGATCGACCATGAATGCTGTTTTGTAGTACCAGATCGTTTTTTCGGACAGATCAGGTGCCGGATTGGCAATCTTGTATGTCGTTTTCTCTTCATAGGACAACAGTTCGTAAAGTGGATCAATGCTGGCTGTTGAACCTGCAATTATGGACGTTGAACCATTTGGTGCAATGGCGAACATCCAAGCGTTACGGACACCGTTTTGCTGAACCTGTGCTTGCAGTTCTTTCCATTGTTCTGTTGTAACGAATTCGCCCACGCGCTCACCAGTTGTGTATTCCCGTTGGTCGAAGTATTTGCCTGTTTGCCAATCGGAACCTTGGAATTTCGGATAATGTCCTTTTTCCTTTGAAAGTTCCATGCTGGCTTTCACAAGCAGATAGTTAATTTTTTCATAGAGATTATCGTTATATGTGACAGCTTCTTCCGATTCCCAACGAATGCCTTCAAGAGCAAGCAGATGATGAAGTCCGAAGGTTCCCAGACCAACCGCACGGTATTGACTGTTGGTGTATTGGGCTTGCAGCACTTCAATGTTGTTGATATCGATAACGTTGTCCAGCATACGAACCTGAATCGGTACCAGACGTTCCAATACATCATGAGGTACAGCACGTGCCAAGTGAATCGAGTTCAGGTTGCAGACTACGAAATCGCCAGGTACTTTGGAAATCACGATGCGGGTTTGTCCATCCTTGGTAACGAGCTCTTCCTTTTCAACTACAGTCGCAGATTGGTTCTGCATGATTTCGGTACAAAGGTTGGAAGAGTATACCATGCCGTGTGCACTGTTCGGGTTCGAACGGTTAACGGTATCCCGGTAGAACATGTACGGCGTACCTGTTTCCAGTTGGGATTTCATCACACGTTTCATGATATCAATCGCCTGAACCGTGATACGGGACAACAGTGGGTGGTTGACCGCTTCCTCATACTTCTCACGGAACGCGCCTGCGCCTACAGTTTCATCATAGAAATCTTCCAGTCCGAGTGCACGACCGTTCTCATCTTTCCAGCCCATCACTTTTTTCGTTTCGTGCGGGCAGAACAGACTCCACTCACCGCGGCTGGCTACTCGCTCCATGAACAGGTCAGGCAGACAGATGCCGTGGAATACGTCATGTGCACGCATCCGTTCGTCACCGTTGTTCAGCTTCAGATCAAGGAAGGCCAGAATGTCTTTGTGGAAGACGTCCAGATATACGGCAATGGCACCTTTACGTGTACCAAGCTGGTCTACGCTGACCGCTGTATTATTCAGTTGGCGAATCCAAGGGATTACACCGGAACTTGTGTTTTTGTGTCCACGGATATCCGATCCACGAGCTCTGACTTTACCAAGGTAAACGCCGATGCCGCCGCCCATTTTGCTCAGACGGGCTACATCTGTATTGGAATCGAAGATACCTTCAAGTGAGTCGTCCACAGTATCAATGAAGCAGCTGGAGAGCTGTCCAGCCACTTTTTTGCCCGCATTGGACATCGTAGGTGTAGCTGCTGTCATATACATGTTGCTCATCGCCCAGTAAGCTTCCTTGACGAGTTCCATACGTTTCTCAGCAGGCTCCTGATGCATCAGGTACATCGCAATAACCATATAACGCTCTTGAGGCAACTCCATTACTTTTCCGTCAAAATCGTGAGCAAGGTAACGTTCTGCCAGTGTGAGCAAGCCGATATAATCGAAGAGCAGATCGTTGCGATAGTCAATGCACTCCGCAAGTTCATCAATCTGTTCTTTGGTGTAACATTCCAGCAATTCTTCACGGTAGATGCCTTTTTTCACGAGGTCTACAAGAAGAGGATGGAATGCCCCATAAGGCTCGTCCGGGTAAGACTTGTATCTGCGGTTGGTAGCCGCTTTTTTGTACAGGGAAGTGAGCAGGGAGCGTGCCGCTGCAAATTTCCAGTTAGGCTCCTCTTTGGTTACCAGTTCCAGTGCGCTCATCATAAAAGCGTTGCTGATCTCGTCTCCGGTAACTTCATCACGGCGGAGCTTGCTGTTTACCCCGCGTACCAGACGTTCCTTGTCGAGCATGTCCAGTCCTTCCAGGATACGGTCGGCATATACCGAGATACGCATATCATCAAAGGCAAGCTGGCGGTTGTTCGGCTTGGTCACAACTTGTGGCATGAATATTCCTCGCTTTCGCATGTTTAAGAGATAAATTGGAGAAATTCTTTATATAAAGAATTGAGTGTCTTTCTTACGGTGAGAAAAAGAAATAGGGTTACGTTTTGCGGACTGAAACGGCGGCGACAAATCATGTCTTAGATCGCTCAACTTGAGCGCACAAAGCAGCACAATGCAGAACATGCTCATATAAAAAGCATTCTCCCGCCTCGCGGCTGAAAATGCCCATGGATGCTCTGGCTTCCTTGCTGTCTTGAAGGTTCAGGATATCGACAGAGAAGGGTGCTTATGTAAGCTTTTGTCTATATGCAGATGTGCCTGTAGTTTGAGGATACCGGATGCAGTCCAAACAGCCCCGTTAACCTCTGTGTCAACTCTGTTTCGAGAAAGCGATTTACACCTACAGGGACGTGCCTTTGGAGGTGATTTCATCCTGTTTTTCGCGAGAATGCAGAAGGTGACTATTAGAAGCGGAGAAATCTAGCGTTACTACATTTTGTAGCTGTCAACATACTGTAACCCAACATATTGTGTTTGTAAAGTGGGCAGAACCAGTAAAACGTAATTCCGAGTATACCATTTAAGCGAGGAATCCGCAAAGGAAAAGGACTGGAAGATTTGAAGATTTATCAAAAAAAATTTTTGAACATTTTGAATGACGTGTTCACGTCAGTTTGAATTGTAACGCATTCAACTGGTAGAATAAAAGTAGTCAAATTTCGACTAAAATAAGCGGCAGCGGTTGTTCACGGGGCCCAGAGGAGGCGGAGCAAAATGGCAATAGCAGAAGTGACTGTCATTCCAATCGGAACGGGTACAACGAGTCTAAGCAGTTATGTGGCGGACATGCAAAAGGTATTGGAACATCAGCGGGGCATTACATATCAGTTGACTTCCATGAGCACCATTATTGAGGGACCGCTTAATGAGATCTTTACAGCAATTGCGGCTCTGCATGAAGCACCGTTTCTGTCAGGTGCCCAGCGTGTGTCCACATCCGTCAAAATTGACGACCGTCGTGACAAACCGGATGCCTCAAGTATACAGAAGTTACAATCGGTACAGGATAAACTGACGTCACTTCAGGCAAGACCCAATTAATTCCTAATATATATGGTTGGTTGTTAGTTATGTAAATACGCCACATCCTTTAATCGAATGTCCAAAAGACCAGTCTCTTCAAGAGCTGGCCTTTTTGTATGCTCATTTAACAGTTTAATCGGCAACTACCAATGAAGCTCCAATCAAAGTGGCGTTGGTGTATCCTCCGCTAATTCGTATGAAATCTTCATCGTAATTCGTAACATTTTTATTCAAATGTTTGGTGTACATACATACGGTTGATATACCCGTGAGATTTATTTATGACTTAAACGTGTTTGAACATAACAGACAGACCTTGAGAACTAATCCTGTATGTATGTTCAGAGAATAATCTGTGAAAAGAACCGCCCATTTTCGACCTGAGCCCGGTCCCATGTGTGATTGGTGCATATAGTGAACTGTACCTCAAATCAAAGGAGGGGTTTACATGAGTGGAGTAGTAGGTGGATACGGCGGCGCATGGACATCGACTGGCGCGATCTTGGTTCTCTTTATCTTGTTGGTCATTATTTCTAAAGCATTCCTGATCTAATAACCGGCTTGGACCCTAATATATTCGTAAAGGAGGGTTCTGCATGAGCAATGTAGTTGAAGGCGTAGGCTATGGCGGCTGGACATCAACCGGAGCAATCCTGGTTCTGTTCATTCTTCTCGTAATCATTACTAAATCATTCTGGGTATAATATGGCGAGCTCTGCCGGGCAACCGGTGGGGTTTTTTTCTAGAGGACAAGCATGGTGGAGAGCCAGGGAGAGGAGTTAGCTTATGGTGAACGGAAGAATTGAATGGGATTTACGAGTGTGCAAGGACGTTATTCTTTCGAAAAAAGAGATGGTTACTTAACGGCTAAACGCCCATTTTGTCGGAAGTAGGGCGATAGCCCGGTCCAGAGGTAGGCTGAATACATAGCTTAGGGGTGTAGGCAAATGTTAAGGAGGAATGAACAATGAGCGAAGTAAAACCGAATTCACCGAACGGACAGGGGCATGTATACGGACATATGGGAGGTTATGAGCATATGCAAGGATACCAATACACAGGTCATGAAATGCATGGGTATGGATATGGTTGTGGAACAATGCCAATGGGATATGGCTATGGATACGGACACCATGCCAATCAGGCTCCAATGATGCATGGTTATCAACAGGGTTGCGGAGTATCCTATGGGCATGGCGGCGGAAGCTGGGGTTCCATGGGTACGATCCTTGTACTGTTCATACTGCTGGTTATTATCTCCAAAACGATGTTCATCTAATTGGTTACGAATGCAAAGAGGCTTTCGCTGATCGTGGATCATTACGATAGGGGCTGACTCATCAACTTTAAATAAACACTATGTTCCATGTTGGGGCATAAAGTACTCATGAGTCAGAACGGGACAGCGTAGGATCTCATCCTGCGGTGTCCCTTTTTTACTTTGTGAATCGTTCTTTAACGAACTCCACAGGCTCTATTCCATGAATTTCTGACGTTTCAAGAGTTTAACGAATCGTAGACGTCTAATGAGCTGAATTTGGGCACATTTGGAGCTTATACTCATGAAGTGACATGGATTAACGTTGCTGGGATTTGTTAGATTTTACATACCGTAGAAATCCTCAATATAAGGTGTGCAGGATTCGTTAGCGTCTGGTGAGCCCGATAGGCGGAAGGAGAGACTGTTCAACTGAGGGAACGGGGTCTGACAGTGTGTAGACGGTGCTTGAAATGTGTATGTAGACATGGATAAACACCCGGAACCCAATTCCGGGTGCTTTGTGTATGTTTTCAATCTTCTCAAGAATAAGTGATATCCAAAACAACAAAAGCCCTACCTCTCTTTTGTCCTTGCGGCTCCGATGACCGCGCCAGTGTGAATGGGAACATCTTGTGAAACTCTGTACTACCGGGTTATTGTGATGCAGGTTCTTCAATCTTCATAGGTTGATTGTGCTTAATTCGCTGCGGTCGCAGCATGAAGAAAATATTCCGGGGTTTAAAGAAGACAGAAATCATATGAGGTTGTTTAATACAACTCTTATACTATACCACAGGTTGTAATTTATTGCAATAAAAAGGAAAGTACGAACAGAAAAACATGTTTTTCGGGTAGTCCTTCAAGACAATAGCTGAAATATTCGTTTGAAAATAAACAGAATTTTTTCAAACTATTTCTCAATTGAGGTAATCCTCTTCAAAAGATTCTGCGTAGGTTATAATAAGAGGGAAGAAACAGAAAGGGGCCCTCGCATGACTGAATCGATGGAGGACAGCAGGTTAATGCGACAGATTGCGGAACGTGATTCCTCCGCACTGGAGCTTTTATATGACCGTTATGAGCGAGCGGTGTATTCTTTTGCCTATCGGATCGTTGGCGATCCCATGACGGCCGAAGAGACCGTTCAGGAACTTTTTATGCGGGTCTGGAATAATGCTGAACGATACGATGCCTCACAGGGGAAGCTGACCACATGGATGTTTGCGATTACGCGCAACATAGCAGTGGACATGCTGAGGCGGAGATCGAAAGGGGCAGCGGCTACTTCAGTTGAACACGAGACACTGGCGGCCTATGCCGATGAGCATACGAATACGGAAGAAGAAGTGCAGCGTAAATGGGAAGGCACTCGGATTAAAGAGGCGTTGTCCCAACTGAATGGTGATCAGCAGCAAGTTATAGAATCGATTTATTATGCGGGATTAACCCAGCAGGAAGTATCCAGCCGATTCGGGATTCCGCTGGGTACAGTAAAGAGCCGTGTCAGGCTTGCCATGCGACAGCTCCAAAAGTTGCTGGCCGATGCTGAATTGCATCCGGACGCGGGAAGGGAGGGCATACATCCATGATAGAGCGACATGAGGAGTGGTCTGATCTGGCACCGATGTATGTGCTGGGCGGACTGGAAGCAGAGGAAGTGGCAGCGTTTGAAGCCCATATGGCAACTTGCGAAACTTGTCGCCAGGAGGTGAGGGAATTGCAGGAAGTGACTGGCTTCCTGCCACTTGCGGCGGAACCTGTAGCACCGCCGCCAGGCATGCGAGCACGCGTGCTGGGCAACGTGCTCGGACATGTGCAGGAGAGCGCCGAGGCGAAGTCGGCGGCTGCTCCTGCAGAACCTGAAGCACCCGTGGTGCTTCAGGAGGATCTTGCGCCGCAGCACGAACGTGCGGCGCAGCCCGGGCCAGGCCTGCCGCCGGTAACGGCGGTGCCTGCGGCCCGGGGAGAAGAGGCTGCCCAGGCACAGCCATGGCAGCCTCAAGGGCGCGCGCGTGCGCGCAGCAGCCGCGCCTGGCGCGTGGCCAGCGCCGGCCTTGCGGCAGCGGCGCTGGTGCTTGGCGTGTACGCGGCGCAGCTGCAGAGCCAGATCGACTCGCTGACGCAGCAAGCGGCGGGCTCGTCGGCTACACAAGAGCAATTGGTGCAGGTACAGGCGCAGAATGCGCAGCTGCAAGAGCAGCTGGCATCAGCGCTGGAACCTGCACAGGGCATGCAGACTGGCGAGGCAGTGAAGCTGAATCCTGCAACGCAGGATATTGTAGCTCAGGGTCTCGCAACCATCGTAATTGACAGCAAAGGCACTCACTTGGTTGTGCAGGCTGAGAACCTGCCGAATCTGGAAGGCAATGAGGCATTTCAGGTGTGGTTGATCAAGGGAGATACGCCTCAGAATGCGGGGACGTTCCTTAGTCGTGATGGGACGGGTGCGGTATACTACACACTGGATTCGGCCAACGACTATGACACGGTTGCGATCACGCTAGAACCGGATGCCATGGGGGAGGAACCAAGGGGTACGATGATTCTGGCTGCCAAGATCAAAGGATAAATATAGGATATATCACCAAAGGCTGCTCCGGTTGTGGAGCAGCCTTTTCGTGTTTTACAGATTACCACCAGAAGACGAGACAGGGCCAAATTTTTTGAAACGATTCGACAGTGGAGATCTTGGTACCCATCCATTGAATTTTATTAATTTTTTTTGGCGGTGCAACCGATAAACAAATAGAAGGAAATACCCTAATTTTCCCGCATATCAAGGGAGAACGGGTTTGCACATAGAGAGTGAGGGGTTCAGTTGGAAGCATACCGTTCATTTATCTTTCGCCTGATACGCAATTATCTGATCGGTTCACTGGCAGCTGTTTTTGTTGTTGGTACAGTGGTTATGGTATCTACATTACAAATACCCGATATTCAATTTGTTCGACTCATCGGCATTGTACTGATTTCAATTTTGTTCATGCTGGTTGCAGAGTTAATTACGCTGTGGGTGCAGCTTGGACCCATAAGACAATTTTTCACTTCCGAGCATCACGAGCGAGACGAATTGAACCATATGTACGAGAAAATTCATCGTTTCCCGGGACAGACCATATATCGAATTATGGGTCCGCACATGCTTGGTTTTTCGATTCCGGCAGCGGGATTAACCATATGGATGATATCCACGGGGTGGCTTGAGTTCCCGTACGTGTACATAGTAGTGGCTGCCGCATGTGCATTTTTGATTGCCATCATGCATGCGCTCATTGAGTATTACCTGACGGTGAGGGCGATAAGACCCTTGTTACTTGAGGTCCGTCATCGAGGCAAAATCCAATACGGGATGGAGCCTTCACTGGGAGGACGTATCCTGGTATCGATCCAGCGTAAATTTCAGCTAAGTACATCACTCATCGGATTGTTCCCGTTATTTTTATTTTTCCTCGCTACCTCAATCCGGCTTCAGTATATGGACAGAGAATTTGCGAGAGAGTACATTCTGTGGGGGATTGTCATCGTTGTGCTTGGTGCTGGATTTGCACTGGTGGGAAGCTGGCTGTTGATTCGGGATGTTCGTGATCCGGTTGCTGAATTGACACAGGAGATGAACCGAATTCAGGAGGGAGACCTCGGCAGAAGAGCTCCTGATCTGTATGCGGATGAATTTTCTGCACTGATCTCCGGCTTTAATATGATGATTAATCGGCTTGAGATGAGGCAGGAACGTAATCGACAGTTGTTGCAAAGTTATTTTTCGATGCTGGCGGCGGCTTTGGACGCTCGAGATAAGTACACCGCAGGGCATTCCATGCGGGTGGCCGAGTATTCACTGATGATTGGCAAGCTGAGCGGAATGAATGAGGAACAGGCGGATTTATTGTACAAATCAGCTCTACTCCATGATATCGGGAAAATCGGCATACCGGATGAGGTACTGCTGAAGGATGGAAAACTGAGCGATGAAGAATTCGCGATTATTCGCACACATCCCGTGCAGGGAGAGAGCATTCTGTTACAGATAGAGCCTATTGATGCCATGGCGGACTTTCTGCCGGGTGTACGTTCTCACCATGAGAGATATGATGGCAAAGGATACCCGGATGGGATGGCTGGTGAAGATATTCCCCTTTTTGGCCGCATCATAGCAGTAGCGGATGCTTTTGATGCCATGACGTCGGATCGACCTTATCGGAATGGGATGAGTCACGAGAAAGCGCTAACGATTTTGGAAGAAGGAAAAGGGACCCAATGGGACCCCTATTTTGCAGGTTTGTTTATTGATGAATGGAGACGACAACAGCATCTTCAGAAACCATCGAAGTGAGGGATCAGTTGATCCCCTCTGTCCACTTCGATTCTTTTCTGCGTCTCCGGTGTAGAGCGAGGCCGGTTATGATGGTGAGAACACATTCGCCGAGTATGATGGCACCCAAGGCGTCATAGATCACATGTTGTTTGATCATAAGCGTGGATACGATAATGGTCGCTGCTCCTGCAGCCACCAACAGCTTAATGGGTTTGCGAATGCTTGGAACCGAGAGAACGGCACGCATAACCAGATAAGAGTGCAGCGAATGAATACTTGGAAAACAATTAAACGGGCGGTCCTGGCTGTAGAGCCATCCGAGAACAGATACGCCCATGCCTGTACCCGTCAGTTCCGGGCGCGGTACCATGGTCTGAAAGTTGAAGTAGATGAGATAACAGATCCAGACACAGATATTCATGGATAACAAGACGCGATAATACGTCAGACGATCCTTGGCACACAGGTAGGCGAGCACACCGAATACAAATGGGTACCAGCCCAAATATGGAATGGACATGGCGGGTACATAGGGAATGATCTGGTCAAGCGAGGAATTAAGTATTACGAACCCGCGTTCCGGACTATTAAGAATATCATAGAATAGCCCCATGACAGCCAATGACAACATCAAACTTAATGACAGCCAATAGGATTTACTTTTTAACAATTGCACAACAGCGTTCTCCTTTCATTCATGTTCCGATGAACATGCCCCTAGCAAATATCTATTTCTTTAGTTCAATCTATATAGTAGTTCAAATTTGAACAACAATATATTTTACTACGTTCCGCACACAAATTGAATCCTGATTTGTGTATTTTTGTGTACTTTTTTGACGAAGAAGGAATGCAGTAATTTCAATGGACATGATATGATAGAAACACATACGGACGATGGTAACAAGGCCAGTAAAGTCGGGACAACAGGAGTGAGTAAATGCAATTTTTGAAAATGTTCGTATTGAATATGGGGATGCTTATAACGATTGCCTATCTTGCCAGTGTGTTCTATAAATATATCGTCATACGTGCTTCTTCCCGAATGAAACAGATCGGTTCAGTGCTTGTCCTTGTTTTTGCAGGCTGGATCAGTACGGTTTTTGGATTTCAACTCACGGATGAAGTGGTATTTGACCTTCGTTATGTTCCTATAATTGTTGCCGTTCTAACGTACAGACAACCCTATAGTGTAATTATTGTGGGTGTAGGGATAGGTTTATCCAGGTTAACGTTTGGTATCACGGATGCTACGGTGGCAGCGGTAATTAATATGACTTTACTCGGTGTAATATGTGCGGGTTTAAATATATGGATGAGACGCAGCGATTTCAGACTGATCACAAAAGGCATCCTTGTTGTAATTATCGTCAATGTGGTCAATAGTGTGGGCATCGCTATCTTTGGCGTCATCCCGGCTACATATTTTTTCTCTCATATTATGCCTTACACGCTTCCGGCAGGTATTTTGTTAAGCCTTATGTTTGCGTTTATATTACGTGATTTTCAGAATGAACAGAACCGGATTTTGCTTATCCAAAGTACGAACCGGCTATTATCTGTGCAAAAGGAAGAGCTACAGAAAGCCCAGATTGTACTGGAGGATCGAGCGAAACAATTGATGATCGCCTCACAGTACAAATCCGAATTTCTCGCCAATATGTCACATGAGTTGCGTACACCATTGAACAGTGTTATTAACTTTGCCCAGATGATCAGCGAGAACGCGGACACGATGGACCCCGAGGATATTGTACGTTTCGCCACCATGATCGACCAATCCGGACAGGAACTGCTCACACTCATTAACGATATTTTGGATCTGTCCAAAGTCGAAGCGGGGCGACTGGATATAGTACTGGAGGATATCAGTGTGGCACAACTTACCGAAGATGCCATGAGCCACTTCCAACTGGTTGCCGAGAAAAAGGGTATTCAGTTGCAGATGGATAAGAAGCCGGGACTGCCCGACACACTCTGGTCTGATCCCCAGCGGGTTCAACAGATTTTGCGGAATCTGATGTCGAATGCCATCAAGTTCACTCACCGAGGGAAGGTCACGCTGACTGTAAGTACCAAGCAGAGGAAGAATGCAGGTATTCAGAATGGGTGGCTCGTTTTCTCCGTTCAGGACACCGGTATTGGTATTTCTGAGGACAAGCATCATTCCATATTTGAAGCATTTCAGCAGGCTGACGGGTCGATTAGTCGGAAATTTGGTGGTACCGGACTTGGTCTCTCGATCAGTCGGGATTTGGCGAGATTACTGGGAGGTTCGATTGAACTTGAGAGCGTTGAAGGCAAGGGAAGCACCTTCCATCTCTATCTTCCGTTGAACCGTGAAAAAATGAGTTGACAACCTCCGCGCCGTGAGTAGAATTTGGGATGACAACTAGCATCGACCGGCTTTTGAGACCCGGTCTAAGGAGTGTATCCCCATACAGAAGACGGTCAACGTTAACCCTCCCCCGTCAGCAAGCAAACCACGGCGCAAGGGTTCGACACAACGCACAAATTTATCAATTGCAACATGGGAGGGTGTACCGGCAATTATTTTACAGACATTGCTGGGAGGCCCGTTCTTAACCGGGTTTCTGCTATACCTTGGGGCCGGGTCGAGACATATCGGTTTTGTGCTCGCCATTACGACCTTCGTAAACATTGCCCAGATCGGAGCAGCTTACTGGATGCAACGTATTCGCAGTCGCAAACGTATGCTGCTTTTATTTGTGGGCACACATCGTATCTTATGGAGTGCGACGGGACTGATCCCGTTTATCTTCCCCAAAGAGTGGTGGGTAAGCGTATATATTGGTGTGTATACGGTTGCTTTTATATCGAATACGATCGGCGGCATGATCTGGACTTCACTGATTGGCGACATCGTACCTGCCAAGGTGAGAGGGCGTTACTTCGGAATTCGAAATACGATTCTGAATGCTCTTGGAAGCGTATGCTTATTCGCAGGTGGTATTGTATTGGACCGTTACCCCGGAGAAATAGGCTTTCTGATCCTGTTTATTCCGGTTTGGATCTGCGCTATTGCCAATACAGTCATTTATTTCTTTTATCCGGATGTACCATTCGAGCGTTCTACCGAAAAGGTTTTCTGGCGGATGTTTATCAAGCCGTTCCAGGATCGTTCATTCCTGAAAGCAACGCTGTTTCTGGCTGTCTGGTTATTAATCCAGACCTTGATTGTTCCGCTTTATTCCTATGTTATGCTCGATCTATTAAACATTAATTATCAGACTGTATCCCTGATCACGGTGGTCCAGACGCTGGTTATGATGGCAGGTTTCTATGTCTGGGGCAATCTCAATGCCAGGTTTAGCAACAAAACCCTCCTATTTTGGACATTACCGGTCATCGCACTCTCCTGTCTGTCTTGGGGATTAATGTCGTTCATGCCCGTATTGATTGCACTATTTCTATCTCATATCTTTCTTGGGATCGGGGTGGGTGGATTCAATCAGTTGGCATTTAACTTTACGATCGGAGACACCCCCAAAAGTGAAAGACCGATGTTTGTCGCCGTATATTCGGCTCTGACGGGAGTGACTTCATTTCTTGGGCCGCTGCTGGGTGGCTGGTTGTATGAAAAGATGGAGAACTGGTCCGACGCGCTGGCCTGGATCTCAGCCTATGGATTTCAGGTGGGGGTTGGTGTAGTCATGCTCATTCTTACGTTTACCCTTGGACGTCGCGTACTGTTAAAATAGTAATGAACTATATACACTGGTATGAATTCAAAAAAGATGGCGAAGTGGAGGGATGTATTTGAATCGTCTCGAACGGAAAGCCATGGTGACTGGAGCCACGGGACTTGTAGGCGAATTGCTGGTTCATCATCTGCTGGAGCACTCGGCATACAGTCAGGTTCGCGTTCTGGTTAGACGTCCGCTTGAGCTGCAACATCCCAAATTGGAACAGCATGTGGTGAATTGGGAACAGCTGGAGAGCCAAGGCGAATTATTCGATGGAATCAATGATCTGTACTGCTGTTTGGGTACAACGATCAAAAAAGCAGGCAGTCAGGAAAATTTCCGTCAGGTGGATTATCATTACCCTGTTCGTGCGGCTATGCTTGCGAAGCAACATGGGGTACCCCAGATGCTGGTGATCTCCTCCATGGGCGCGAGTGCAGGTTCCCGGGTCTTTTACAGTCGGACCAAAGGGGAGATGGAGGATGCATTGTCTGTTATCGGTTTTCAATCTTTGCATATCTTCCGTCCTTCCTTAATTCTGGGAGATCGAAATGAGAAGCGGTTAGGTGAACAGATGGCCGCTCATGCCATGAAGTTGCTGGATCGCTGGATGAAAGGCAGAGCAGACAAATACCGGGCAGTCCACGCCGCAACCATTGCACAGGCCATGACGAATATTGCACTGGTGCAAGCGATTGGAAATCATGTATACCCGAATGATGTCATTCATGTTCTTGGCGTGGACGGGGATAAGAACCTTTGAATGAATTGTTTACTTCATAGTGGCCAGTGAGGAGCGTTTCTCGCTGGAGGTAGATCGTGGTATAATAGGCAACAAAAATGAGTTCGAACCCTGACTCCTTGCGGTAGCAGGATAACGAACATGAAGGAGAACTCGTCCATGAAAAAACCAATCTCTACCGATCAGGCGCCAGGCGCCATTGGTCCATACAGTCAAGCCGTTGATGCAGGCGATTTCATCTACACGTCCGGACAGCTTGGCCTGAATCCCCAAACGGGAGAATTCGGTGCAGATGTACAGGAGCAGACACGTCTGTCCCTGAGCAATGTGAAGGCTATTCTTGAAGCAGCAGGTACAAGCATGGATAAAATCGTGAAAACGACGGTGTTCCTGAAGGACATGAATGACTTTGTTCCTGTGAATGAAGTGTACAGCACGTTCTTTGAACAGCCATATCCTGCACGCAGTGCAGTGGAAGTGGCACGTTTGCCAAAAGACGCACTGGTGGAGATTGAAGTTATTGCCCTGAAATAGGACAGTCCTCATTCACGCCGGTATATATAAAAAGCCGATTTCAGGTCGAATGAAAATGACCAGAATCGGCTTTTTGCTTTATGTTTTTGCGTTAGAATGGCAGTCGCTCAATCGCGATCCTGATTACGGGCGAAGAACAGCCATATCGCGTAAATTGCCAGTACGATCGCAATGATGATTGCCGTATAATATACGGAAGTGACATCCTTTTGTTTAAGGGCTATGGCGATGTACGCCCACGTGAATACCAGTGGATATACACTATCCCGATAACGGAAGCTAACGAGTACAGCCAGCACCATTCCCACAATGAGCATAATGATCGTCCAGGTCGGTTCGCTGAGACCAAAACCATCCCAGCCGATTTTATATAACAGCACAGCAGTATTGATGATCGTAGCCACGCTAACCCATCCCAGATAGATGCTGAATGGCAGCTTCACAAGCCAGATCTCAGCAGTGGTCGGAACAGTAATGGTACGTGTTTTTACATACAACACGATCAGACACAACAGAAGCAGTACAATAATCAGTAAAGCGAGACCGATCTGCAAGTTTTGAAAAGCGAAAATCCAGGCTACGTTAAAGGCACAGCTTGCCAGGAACCAATACCCGAGACGGGTGATGGAGTCCCTTTTCCACGAAGCAGGCACGAACTGATAGATCACAAAGCCTGCAAGCAGCAAGTAGATCAAACCCCATATAGCAAAGGCATAGCCAGAAGGTGTGAGTAGCACAGGGTACATATCCGATACTTCCTTGTTGGTTCTGCCCCCGATCGGCAGAGCGTTGGAAAGATAGTTCACGATAATTACAGCGATAAAACCAATCGCGTTTAACCACTTGTACGGATTGTTACGTGACATGGTGTTTCCTCCTTGGTTTGACGAATGAATGAACCACGGGTCAGTCTACAATGAATATACCCAGTTCTTGCACATTCTAATAACAGCCGCAAAAAATTCACAAGTTGATCTTACGGATCCTTGTGCTCTGACGTTATGCTGGAACGGCACTCTGTCCCAATGTACGCGAAACGGAGCAGAAATATGTCCATGCTCAGGATGCCCCATTTAGAAGTGGAGGAAGAGAATGCTTACACGAGAAACGATGGAGAGACAGCAAACCTGGTTCTATGTCATTGCACTATTATTAGGAGCAGTGATAGGGCTGAGTTTACCGGCATGGGGGAATGTTTTACACTACACTGTGTCCCCTGTACTTGCTGTTCTGTTATATAGCATGTTTGTACAGATTCCTTTTTTACAGTTAAAAGAGTCCTGGTCGAATCTTCGATTCATGGGGGCGTTACTGGCAGCTAATTTTATCGTTGTACCTGTAGTCGTATGGTTGCTTACACTGGTCTTTCCGCAATCACCTGGCGTTCTGATCGGAGTGTATCTGGTACTGTTAACCCCCTGTATTGATTACGTCATTGTGTTCACACAGCTCGGCAGGGGCAATGAGAAACTGATGCTGGCCGCAACCCCCCTTTTATTTGTTATACAAATGATCCTGTTGCCGTTTTACTTATGGGTTTTGATGGGTGCTGAGGTGGCGCAGGTCATGCAGATAGGGCCGTTCGTGGAGGCTTTTCTGTTCCTGATCGTTATTCCGCTGTTGCTCGCTGTCGTTACACAGGTTCTCTCCAGAGGTAAAGCGAGTGGTGAGCGGGTCATGAATGCGACGGCGTGGCTGCCGGTTCCGATGATGGCACTCGCGCTGATCGTGGTTGTCGCTTCCCAGATCGGTAAAGTCTACAATGATATGGCGATCATCGTGAATGTGATCCCGATCTATGTTGCTTTTCTAATCATTATGCCTTGGATATCTCGGCTTATTGCTACTTGGTTTGGATTGAATCCAGGCGCAGGACGAGCGTTGATATTCAGTTCAGCTACACGGAATTCGCTGGTCGTTCTGCCACTGGCCCTGGCACTCCCGCCGGAATGGGCAACCATGGCTGCTGCTGTTATTGTTACACAGACGATGGTGGAGCTTGCAGGGGAGTTAATCTACATTCGTCTTGTCCCCGCGGTGATCTTACGGGATCGGTGAGCAGAAAGAGCGAAACCGTCGTTATGAAATAAGTGATTCTCTGTTAAAAGTAAAATACAAAAGAGTACTCCCGACTGGTCATAGGGGAGTACTCTTTTTAACTCAAATAAATTTTGAACCGGTACCCGTTAAGTACCGGCCTCCAATAATGTTTTACGATATTCCGCTGGCGTGATGCCCTCCATTTTTTTGAACACTTTGCTGAAATACTTTTCATCCTGGAATCCAACCATCTCCGCAATTTTGGCGACTCGCAGGGAGGGGTTTTGCAGTAGCAGCTTCGCGTTATTGATTCGCAATTTGCCGAGATATTCCGACCAGTTCAGGCCAAATTGCTGTTTGAATTTTCGGGAAATATACTCCCGGCTCAGATAGAAACGCGCGGCAATCTGCTGCAAGGACAGGTCCTCCTGATAATGGGCGTCCATATATCGTGCAATCTCACTCATGGGATCAGGATTGGCGTGGTGATGCGCGGTGAGCGCTTTTCCTGCGGCAAGCAGTCGTTGCTCCAACAAGGAACGAAGCAGGGGATAGGATAACAACCCATCAGCGTCAAATGGTAACTCGGCAAAGGGAATAGACTGTTCCTCCGTCACTTCTTCCTCTTTGAATGACGAACCTGCCGTATCATCAAGCCAGCGGCTCAGCATCCATTCCAGCTCATCGATCCATTGCTGGATCTGCTCGGCACTGACAACCTCAAGATCAGTAATTGGGTCAAGCCATTCGGCAACCGCAGCAGATACACTCGAAGCCCGCAAGCTCATGGCTGCCATCCGCATAGGTTCTTCATGGGCAGTCAAGCGCCTGATTTTATTCCCATTGGATGATTCCACAGAAGCATGAATTCGCTGTTTGGTATGCACAGCATTGCGTCGCCACAGCCTTGAACTTGCCTCCATATAGGCTGCTGAGATGCCGCCAGGATATGAGTCACAGGTGGAGATGCCGAAATGAAGCTGGCGCTGAATCGTCTGCTCCAATCCATGATTGACCTTGTCCAGAATAGGCTGCAATGAAGTGGGGGGACCCCAATGTAGCAGAACGATCTCATCGGGCTGATCCAACTGGCGAAACATGACGCCTTCGTCTGGGGTGGATAACATCTCAGCGCAGATATTGAGCACCGAGAACACAAGCAAGTCGGGTTGACTGCGATACTTTGCCAGACAACCTGCATCCAGATGGGACAGGCTGGTGACAGCGACGCTACAGACAGGGATTATACCCGGGAGATACAACTCATCCTGCAATCGCTGCAGATGAGAGGGGCCATTGCCTCTTCCGACGGCAAGTTCGGTTAACAGACGATCCTGATAGTGGGGACGCATTCGATTAACGACAATGGATTGTCTGGTGGATTGCAACCGAACAGCATCCTCCTCTTCCCAAGCTGTAACGGCCTTCAATAGAGATGCATTCAGCTCATCTGCTTCCACAGGTTTTAGCAGGTAGTCCATACCACCGTGCCGGATGGCATGCCTCACGAGTTCAAAATCATCATATCCGCTAATAACCAGCACCTTGCTGTGTGGGGTATGAACGGATATCCATTCGAGCAACGCCATACCGTCCTTGCCTGGCATACGCATGTCACTGAGAATGATTTGAGGTTGATGTGCCGTGATGGAGGCAATGGCTTCATCCCCGTCTGCCGCTTCAATTATTGTATCAATACCAAAGTCTTTCCAATGACCAAGCAACCTTATGGCATCGCGGACATGTTTTTCATCATCTACAAGCAGTGCCTTCATGTTGTTCACTCTCCCGCGTATAGTATAACCCTGATCTTCACACCATTGGGTTCCCGATTGCTGACCTCAAGTCTGGCTGAGTGACCGGGATGTGAGTTCAATTGAAGTCTGCGCATCACATTTCGTAGACCAATGGACTCGGACTCATCGGATTCTTGCGTGGCTAACCCGGTTGATATGTGATTTGGATGGAGCCATCCCCGAATCTCCAGTAATTTATCTTCTGGTATGGAGGGTCCGTTATTATTCAGTTCGATTTCAATCCAATGATCATTGATCCGACGGCTGGATAGGGAGATGTGACCTTTACCTGGCTGAATATCTGCCCCATGTTTAAAATAGTTCTCAATTAAAGGTTGTAACGTCATTCTTGGCATTTCGACAGACAGGGTATCTTCGGCAAAATCCAAATCCACCTGAAGGCGGTCACCGAATCGCTCCTGCTGAAGTTCCAGATATAACCGGGCATGCTCTGCTTCCTCGCGTAAGGTCACGCCGGTCTGATCCCGCATGCTGTAGCGCAGCATTTTGGATAGGGAAGAAAGTAGTGTATACGCCCGTTGTCCTTGCTGTTGAAGGGCAAGTGTACCGATGGATTGCAATGTATTATACAGAAAATGTGGATGAATTTGCGCTTGCAACGCTTTGAGTTGATTCGTCTTATTGGCAATTTCAAGTCGATATTCCCGCAAAATAAGATTATTTACTGTATCCATCATATCCCGGAAATGACGAGCAAGCACCCCGAATTCATCTCGGCTGGATAGGTGGATATCCACATGCAGACGCCCGGCTTGGATCTGGTTCATATACCGCATGAGCTGCTTGAGCGGACCGGTGATTCGGATGGAGATGAACAAGGTTGCGACAATGACCAATACAAGTGCTGCGATGGCAATCATTGCGTTATTCCACGTGAGTGTGGTCGCTCTGGCGTATAACGTCTCATTCGGAATCTGTTTGACGATGGTCCAGTCCGCGTACGTGCTGCCAAGCTGCTGGTACACATACATGGAACGATCCTGTTCAAAATGTCCTGCGACATTCTGGGCTGTACCCGCGTTATTTCGTGCGATATTCAGCTCACTAGCTGTTTCCTCTCGAAGTGCATCGGTATAATTGACCTCGGAACGTCCCTGGTAGATGATCTGATTCTGACCGTCCACAACATAGATCTGTTCCTTAGCCGGATCATACAGTCTGCCGCAGATGGCTGCAATGGTATTCATATTCAGATCAATGGCGAGAACACCCAGACGCTCGGTGGACGGAATATCCTTGATTACCCGATGCAAGGTAATGACTGTTCTTGCAGGATCATCAGGGGAGGCGGCCTTGAATCCGTACGTGTGACTCATATGTGCCGATTCCACCCAAATGTCCGGGCTGTCACCGCCTGTTTTTCCATGAAGCGATCCGGAATAGGCCTGTTTGCGTTCCTCCCGCTTCGGAAAGGGATTCGTAATTAAGGTGGATTGATTGGCAGCAAAAGAGTGCAAATACAGCTGAAAAACATCCGGCACAGCCGCACGGATGGTCTGCAAAGTAGTGTACACTTCAGCCACTGCACGATAATCACCAGGAATCTTCGCCAAGTTACGCAGGAAGTTTGGGTCGTTATACACAGCAAGCGACGCTCTGGCCACGTTATCCACATAGTTATTGAGATTCGTGGACGCTTGGTAGATCAGGCGTTTGTTCTCTTCAACAGCCTGTTCCCGCAGGGCAGTTTTGGTCTGGATAAATGTCATGCTGATCGACGCAAGCAGCGGAAGCGTGGTAGCGATGAGCATAAAGGCAATCAATTTGGTGCGTATACTGTAGTATTTGGACATCGGTCCACCCCTTCTGGTTGCAGGTTAAAGATAGGACAATATTTTACCCCCAACTGTTCACGAGGGTCGGTGTTTCCCTCAGCGATATTGGAGTTTAATAGAGAAAGAGACCAATTTCATCCATCTATAGAAGGGGAGAACGATATGAAGCATCGCAAATCTTCACAGCTGTTACAGCAGCTCGTGTTCGTGGGTCCCTCCATCGTGTTTTTTATTCTCATCATCGTGGTCCCTTTCCTGCTTGGCATGGTGTACTCCTTCACGGATTGGAACGGGGTATCCGAGAACATTAATTGGGTAGGGTTCGATAACTTCGTACATGTTTTTGCGAATGATCCCAAGTTCCAAACGGCGTTTTGGTTTACGGTGCGATTCACCGTGGTTGGTGTGGTACTAACCAATGTAATTGGCTTTTTCCTGGCCTATTTCCTGACCAAACCGCTCAAGACGAGAAACATTCTGCGTACGATCTTTTTCATGCCTAACGTGATCGGTGGGTTGTTGCTCGGCTTTATCTGGCAGTTCATATTTGTGAAAGGGTTTTCAGCAGTAGGCGATGTAACAGGCTGGTCCTTCTTCAACCTTCCTTGGCTGGGAGACGAACCAACCGCCTTCTGGGGAATCGTGATTGTGTTTGTATGGCAGACCGCAGGATATCTGATGGTTATCTACATCTCATCTCTGACGAATGTATCCCCTGATCTGCTGGAAGCTGCCGAGATTGATGGCGCAAGTCGCTGGCAGGTACTGCGGAGCATCATTCTTCCGCTCATTATGCCAGGTGTAACAATCTGTCTGTTCCTGGCGATCTCCTGGTCGTTCAAAATGTTCGATCTCAATCTGTCGCTGACCAAAGGTGGACCATTCGGATCAACAGAGTCGGTTGCACTCAATATTTACAATGAAGCCTTTGTGAACAACAGATATGGCATCGGAACGGCCAAAGCACTCGTGTTCTTCGTAATCGTTGCCATCATCACCATGATTCAGGTACGTCTGACGAAGAGCAAGGAGGTAGAAGCCTAATGGAGACGACGAAAAATTACCGCTTTAGTACCATTCTAACCGAGATTATCATGGTACTCATTGGACTTTTATTCCTGGTTCCGTTTTACTTCCTGTTTGTGAACTCGGTTAAAACCTTCGGTGACCTGCTCACTAATTCGGCTGCATGGCCGGAGGTATTCCAATGGGGCAACTATGCGAACGCCTGGGAGAAAATTAACTTCCCGTCTGCGCTGATGAACTCGCTTATCGTTACCGTAGTCAGCAATCTGTTGCTAGTGCTGATCAGTTCCATGGCCGCGTACCGAATGGTTCGCAGCGATACCCGGTTCAACCGGATTTTGTTCGGCATGTTCATTGCCGCCATGGTGATTCCGTTCCAGTCTATCATGATTCCACTTGTTACGGTAACCAGTAATCTCGGGCTAATCGATAGCCTTGGGGGACTTATCATCTGTTATCTCGGTTTCGGGGCACCGATGTCTGTCTTTCTGTTCCACGGATTCGTGAAATCCGTCCCACTGGAGATTGAGGAAGCGGCTCGGGTGGATGGAAGTTCTGCCTACGGGGTGTTCTTCCGAATCGTATTTCCACTGATGAAACCGATGTATGTAACCGTCATCATTCTGAACACACTCTGGATCTGGAATGATTATCTACTCCCGTCCCTGATCCTACAAAGCTCGAACCTGCGTACGATCCCGATTGCGACCTTTGCACTCTTTGGGCAATATACGAAGCAATGGGATCTGGCCTTGCCGGCCCTTGTGCTAGGCATCATGCCGATTATCATCTTCTTCCTGCTGATGCAGAAGTATATCATTCAGGGGATTACGGCTGGATCAGTTAAAGGATGAGTGCGAGGGCAGGGTCGCCGGCGGGCTCAAGTTGCGCTTTCGGTCGCTGTTGCTCCTCGGTGGCCAGAATGTATTAGGGCAAGGAAGCCACCGAGTTTCAAAGGCGAACGCTCCGCTCCTGCAACGCATTCTTGATCCCTTTGCTCCCACCTCGCATGGAGGTGTGCAAAGGGAAGTCATGCCCGCTTAGCTTGGGCATGACTTCTGGGGAAGAGAGTAATAAAGAATAGAGCTCCTTCAAGAGATGACCAAGAAAGAAAAGATTTAAAGTCCAGGTTCGATAAGACAGAAGGTGAGTTTGTGTGTAGGGGCGCTACGGGCTCAAGTGATGAGTGCGAGGGAAGGGTCGCCGCAGGGCTCAAGTTGCGCTTTCGGTCGCTGTTGCTCCTCGGTGGCCAGAATGTATTAGGGCAAGGAAGCCACCGAGTTTCAAAGGCGAACGCTCCGCTCCTGCAACGCATTCTTGATCCCTTTGCTCCCACCTCGCATGGAGTGTGCAAAGGGAAGTCATGCCCGCATAGCTTGGGCATGATTTCTGGGGAAGAGAGCAATAAAGAGAAATGACCAAGAAAGAAGCGTGTATAGCCAGGAACTTTTTGTACAGAGTGATGGTATGCTCCTTTTTCAAAGCGCTAACGAATCCACCGCATCTTAATAGGTGGATAATCAAGGAATACAAACTTTAACGAATCTCAGGAACGTTATTCAGGTGAAAAACGGCGTCAGAGCCTTAAAATTCGACCAAATCGACGAAATAACGTCGCTGTGATTCGTTAGAATGTGAGCCTGTGCAAATAGGTGCGAATAACGTGCGCTCGGTTCGTTAGAATGAAAACACGCTTCAGGGGAAGGTTATTCTGTCATCGGAGTGCCAGTGTAAATATGCATTAGTGGAACTGTTATACTGAAACTACTATAGGGAGAGTGTATGTATGAAAAGAATGACGAAGTTGACGTTGCTTATGCTGATTGCTTTTTCGGTAATGCTCGCGGGATGTGGCAATGGGGACAAGAGTGGCAGTCCGGTCAACACGGATGCTCAAGGTGGTAGCGAAGCTGCTGCCGGGGACAAAACTATTAAAATCTTCCAATTCAAAGTTGAGATTGCGGAAGCGCTTAATCGTCTCAAAGCGGAGTACGAATCCTCACATCCAGGCGTTAAACTGGACATTCAAACCGTAGGTGGTGGTAGTGATTACGGTGCTGCATTGAAAGCCAAGTTTGCCGCAGGCGAACAACCGGACATTTTCAACGTAGGTGGATATCGTGAACTGGATACATGGCTTGAATATCTGGAAGATCTGTCTGGAGAATCATGGGCCAAAGATGCGCTCGAAGTAGCTAAAGAGCCAATGACCAAAGACGGCAAACTCTATGGACAGCCGCTCGCGCTGGAGGGTTACGGTTTCATTTATAACAAAGACCTCTTCCAAAAAGCGGGTATTACCGAAATTCCAACGACACTGGAACAGTTGGATCAAGCTGCACAGAAACTTCAAGCCGCAGGCATTACCCCGTTCTCGAACGGATATCAGGAGTGGTGGGTGCTGGGCAATCATAATGTAAACGTGGCATTTGCCAATCAGGCAGATCCGGTGAAATTCATCCAGGGATTGAACGAAAGCACGGAGAAAATCCCTGGCAATCAGGTGTTCAACGACTGGATTAACTTGCTCGACTTAACGCTGAAATATAGCAATAAAAACCCGCTGACAACCGACTACAATACGCAAGTTACGTTGTTTGCGAGTGGAGAAGCGGCGATGATGCAGCAAGGGAACTGGACGCAAGTACAGATCGATGGAATTGATCCCGATCTGAATCTGGGTATCCTGCCAATGCCAATTAACAATGAACCCAATGACAAATTGTTTGTCGGCGTACCGAACTACTGGGTGGTAAATAAGAATTCCCAAGTGAAACCGGAAGCAAAAGAATTCCTGGAGTGGCTCGTAACTTCGGACATCGGGAAACAATACATGACGAAAGAATTCAAGTTCATTCCGGCGTTCAGTTCCATCACGGCATCCGAGGAAGATCTGGGTGACCTCGCCACAGAGATCATGAAGTATAGCCAGGAAAATAAAACCCTCAGCTGGAACTTCAACCGTTTCCCTGAAGGCGTTCCACAAGAGTATGGCAGCACGATTCAGGCTTACGTTGCAGGCAAATCGGATAAAGCCGGATTGCTTGATGCATTACAACAGAACTGGGATAGTCTGAAAAAATAACAGGTCCCATCCACTCGATTAATAAATGTGGGAATAAGAAAAAAACATAAAAAAGGTGACTCCGGATGAATTGGAGTCACCTTTTTTGATGTGAAAATTCCCAGTTAAAAAGTGCAAATATGAAGTAACAGATCGACTAATACAGATGGTGGAGGTGTTTGTATGATGTCTACAACCTGTTGTTAGTACACAAAGTGGCAACAAATAGCCGAATTTTAAATATTTGTAATTTTTAGATTGACAGTTCCATGTCATATCCATATTATAGAAAAATATAACAGATAGTTAAGAATTTTGAATTGGAGGTGAAGTTCTTTATGAGAGATATTGTATTTCTGTGTGACAAGCGAATGAACACCAAAACGGGGTTTCTCGAAGCGTTGTCCAACATATCGGATACAACCAACATTTTGTTAGTAGAGAAGGGATATGAACAATTTTATTCTTTACCAGAAGGGTTGTTCAGTGCTGTGTTCGAAGTGGAGGATATTACTCGGATTGATCAGGTGGAAGAGGTTTTTGAGCGCATTTTGGATGAATATGATGTGGAGCGCGTCATTGCCCCGACCGAAAATGTGGTGGAGACCGGTGGGTATCTCAGATCACGTTTTGGCATACCTGGTATTCAAAAGAATCAGGCCGAGACGGTTCGGAACAAATGGATCATGAAGGAAACATTACGGCAGGCGGGAATCCACACGTCACAGACGCGTATTGCGTCCAATGCAGTACAGATCAGAAAGATTGTCGCAGGCATTGGTTTTCCCATCATTATCAAACCGATTAGCGGCTGGGCGACGATCATGACGTACAAGCTCAATAATCAAGAGGAGCTTGAGAAGTATATCAGCCAATCCTGGAATCGGGAATCAGTGCTCATTGAGGAATTCATTACGGGTAGGGAGTTTCATATTGATTCGATCGTTTCAGAAGGTGAGCTTGTATTTTCCTCCGTCTCTGAATATTTGTTTAATTGTCTTGAGATTGTCCAGAATGATCGCCCTTCCGGCACGATCTGTTATCCCGCTAACACACATTATGAATATGTGGAACGGATGCAGTCGTTCAATGAAGAGATCATACGGACACTCGGAATACGTAACAGTGTGTTCCATGCAGAGGTATTCCTTCTGCCGAATGGGGAGATCTGCTTTGGAGAGATTGGAGCACGCATTGGAGGCATTGTCATCATTCCGCCTATGGTGTTGAATTCCCATCAGGTGAACTTGTTTGATGCAGCCATTCAAACAGAACTTGGAATATATGAAGCTCCAGCCTTGGTTAGTACAGGCAAGTACACAGGTGCGGTTAACTTCCCATCTGCTGTAGGCAAGATCGAAAGTATCTCATCCGCAGAAGATTTCAAATCGATGGAAGGACTCATTGATATTCGAATTAACTATACATCGGGTCAGTCCATTTCAGGTGGTCGAGATACGATGTCCCGATCCGGATATGCCATTGTGGAAGGTCCAGATATCGAATTCGTTAGAAAACAACTTCTAGAACTACATGACAAGTTTGTCCTGGTTCACCAATAAAACCATTCTAGGAGGGCTTTGGGTTGTTGCTAGATAACGCTGATGTGAAGAGACTGGGTAGTCATGATTGGAGAAAGCAGGAATTTGAGCATTTTGAGAAGGACATGACTGGTGATAATCCACGGTTTCCCTGCATATTTGGTTCCATGGGACTTAACCGTAATGAGCTACGTTTCTCCTTTTTTGATGATGTGAATGACCATTCCATAGAAGAACTGGGAAAGGCATTGAGAGAATACGTGGAACAGGCAAGGAGCTTTGGAAACTACACCTCCATGGTCACGTTCTTTAATATTGATAAGGATCTATCCATCGATGAATATCAGCATACATTTTGGTCCATCCTGACCCGGCTGCACACCATTGACTTGAAAGAATGGCCAGAGTTCATACCGAATGAAGAGAAGGATCCCTTGTGGGAATTTTGCTTTCATGGGGAACCCATTTTTGTCGTTTGTAACACACCAGCACATGAGGTCAGAAGGAGCAGACGTGCCAATACATACATGATTACCTTTCAACCCCGATGGGTCTTTGATTCGATTGGCTTGGGAACACCAAAAGGAGATAAATCCAAGGATTTGGTGCGAAGCTTGCTTCGGCAATACGATGCAATTGATCCATTCCCTCATCTAGGGATCTATGGGGATCCGAATAATCGAGAGTGGCTGCAATATTTTATTCCAGATACCAACGAAGTTTCCGCTACAGCGCAATGCCCATTTCATCATATGAGGAGGAATACTATGAGTTCAGTTCAATATATCAAAGGGTCTGACGTAACACTTGAAGAAGCTGTAATGCAATTGCTGCCTGTAACCGGTTCGGTAGAGGTACAAAGAGATACACCATTCAGGGAGCACAAATCCCATACCCATCCTACAGACGAAACACTTTTGATTATAAATGGAGATATTACCTTCTTCACTGAAGAAGGAGAACTGCATTGCACGCCTGGTGACCGCATTCTGCTTCCGGCTAATACGGTGCATTCCTCCAAAGCCGGGGAGAATGGAACGTTGTACATTATCGCTTTGGAGTTTGTGGAGCAGCCGAAAGAAGAGGTTCTGGCATGACTCGTTCCTCCGTTGGTTTGCTTATGAGAAAAGGTTTTTCTCTGCACGGGGATCATATTGAAGCTCTGGGGAGAATTTTCGAAGAGGTCCATTTATGGACCTCTGTTTCTGGATATGAACAAGATCCGCGCTTTCGGTCTGTTCAGCATATTCCCAAGTACGAGAATGTGGAAGAAATGATCTTGCAGGCTAGACAATTAGGCGTTCCGTTTTTCATTACCTGGCAGGAAACGGATATTGTACTGAATGCGAGATTGAATGAAGGATTGGGAAGACAGGATATTCCTGTCCAAGCGGCCGAAATTGCCAGAGACAAGTCCAGACAGCGTCAGTTCTTGAAACAGGAGGACGTGGCCTGTCCTGAATTTTATGCTGTAAATACGTTGGATGAGGCTGTTTCAGCGGCGGCAAGTGTAGGCTATCCGGTTATTATTAAACCCACATTGGCCGCATCCAGCAGCCATGTTGCGCTCGTTCATTCGTATCCCGAATTGAAGGAGGCCTTCGATAGTATCTCGCAACTTGCCATTTCGCAATCGGGGCTATATTTTGACGAGGAATGTCCTGCAATAGCGCTGATTGAAGAGTTCCTGCCCGGGGAAGAGATTACGCTGGATGGCGTAGTTGTGAATGGACGGTTTTATCTGGGCGGAGTCCATAACAAGCTCAGAATGCCAGGTCCTTACTTTGAAGAGGACGAATATACGCTACCTTTTCAGGGAGAATCCAATGTGGAACAAGAACTTTGCGAGATGGCTCAGCAAATATGCACAGGTCTGAAACTTGTAAATGGGCTGTTTAACGTTGAAGCCAGGCAGAACGCCAACGATGAGTATAAAGTGGTGGAGTTCAGCTGCCGTATCAGTGGTGGGCATGTCTATCGTAATATTCGCGATGTGTACGGCACAGATCTGGTGACCGCCCATGCTTGTGGTCTTCAGGGGAGGAGAAGTTGGCTGCCCATTTTGCGAAAAGAACGGCTCCCAAGTGCGCAACCTGTATCAAGTTTGTGTACCGTGATGGCAAGGTGTTGAATAATGCCAGTGGTGAGGCAGCAGACGATGTGAGGTACCGGGCGTATTATCCGGTTGCTGCCAAAGGTAGAGTGGTCCATTCTGCTCCGAAGGGATTCGATATTACAGGTCTGCTGTCTGTACGTACCAAATATCAGGGTCCTGAGGACATCGAATCGGTAAAACAAGCCGCAAGATTGCTGGAACAAAAGCTGGATTTGCAAGTTGCTGAGGTGAGACAGCTTCAATGATACAGACTATTTTATTCATCCTCTTCCTGTCCATTACCTTATGTGGAGATACCATTCTAAACATTACCCTGATCTGGTCGGTACTGGAGCAGGGTGGGTCGATTACTCATCTGAGTATTATTATTACGATCATGAGTTTGGTACCTATTTTATTGCAGAAGTATAGCTTTTTTCTTAAAACTGCACTTAAAGAACGACCCTTGCTAATTTTCAGCTTAGCGCGCATCCTGGGTATTGTATTTCTGCTTGTGTTTTTAATTCAATTTGCCGGCAATACCAATGTGTATGGTTTATATCTGATTGGTGGCGTATTCTCCGTAATTCTGTTTTTGACCAATCAGAGCCTGGAAATCTACATGTCCCAGATGGTGTTGGATGGAAAAATCAAATCACACAAGGCCTCGCATGACTTGCAGACGGCAATTCAAATTGGTGCATTTGGAGGAAGTGCGGTAACTGGAGTTTTGCTCAGTATAGGCGGACTGCCAATGATCTCAACGGTACTGATGGTGACGCTGGCTGTGGGGATGATGGCTCCATGGCTCATTCCAATTCTGTCCCGATCCGGTCAGGCTGAGCAGAACGTACAGAAAGAAAAAACGGAGGCTCCGCAGATTACCTACTCCGATGCTGTGCGAAAAAAGTACTGAACATGACCATATTGGCGGTGGTTGTATTAACCGTGCAATTGGGAGCAATCAATTTTATCGTACCGATTTTGTTCCATGACATCTACAATTGGGATTCATCCCGTTACGGGGCTATCGGAGCTGCGATGGGGCTTGGGGCCTTTCTTGCAACGCTGATTCGTAAGTGGGAACACCGAATTCCAATGTATCTATTTATACTGATCGGTGTTATTGATATCATCATTGGCACGGTACAGGTGTTTGCGGTGTCGTTAATCTGTGGATTTATGCTTGGGTTTGTGTTTAATCGGACTCGTATTATGCAAAGATCAGTCATGTTTGATAACTTGCGCAGCCGCGAAGAGACCATGAAGTGGTCGGGAAGATCAACGTTTGCCACTCAATTTACAAGATCGGTTGTCCCGCTGGTACTGGCACTACCGCTGTCCCTTATGGGGCAGGAGAACACAGGCGTACTGTTAGGAACAATCGGTGTTACGGTGACGATCATCCTGTTTGTCGCCATAAGGCTGGAGAACAGATTGCCACTTCAAGGCACCGATCCGATGATTGCCGGAGACAGTAAACCTTCGATTTGAAGCAGGTAACAGTTGTTAAAGGTTGGGAAATGAATTGTACGAAAGGTCAGCCAGATACGTTCTGGTTGGCCTTTTTTGGTGGTTCAACCGGAGGAGGTGTGGATAACCCAAAAGCAGTTAACGATCTCATGATGGATTTAACACATAGTTAATACCATATGTGGATATCATCTGTGTATAACACGCTACATGTGGACAAGTATGGATGAGTTTGTGCGGAAGCAGTTCTATTGTTAACAGAAATACTTGTTTTCAATCAACTAGTACTGTATAGTTCTAAATATGACAAATCAAAAAATGAACTCGCGACCTGCCAAATCCAAGAGTTCCAATCCGGTGAACCGGACCAAGGCAGTTGAAGTGGCTGCACAATTGTTTCTGCGTCAGGGGTACAGCTATGTCAGCATGGATGAGGTCGTAAGAGTAAGTGGGGTATCCAAGTCCAATATCTATTATCACTTTAAAAACAAGGAGGAATTGCTTCAGGCCGTGGTACAATACTGGATTGCCCAGTATGAGTCGGAGCTGTATCTGCTTCTCAGTCAGCGTGAGCGAGGAGTGGAGGAGCGCATCTACTCATTTATTGCAATGCTGTCGGCAGGTATTGAGGGCCGGAATTACGAAGGGAGCTGTCCTTTTGTCACGTTATATATGCAGACACCTGACAGTGCACCCCAAGTGAAGGAGAGCATATCCAGATTCTTTCGTGAGCTTAGACCTATGGTGGAGAAGCTGTTTCAGCAAGGTTTGGATCGTGGTGAATTTCGCAAAGAAATCGAGCCGGGACCGGCTGCGTTGTTGTTTGTTGCAGCATTGGAAGGTTCACTAATCCTTGCGGGAACTGCGCGTGATGTAGGCATTATTGAACAATCAGCACGTACGTTTTGTCAGATGCTTCGGTAAACGAAGCTTTTTTTGAATAAAAATAGTACTATATAGTACTAAAAGGAGCGATAACGGAATGGACGTACATAAGATCCAAGTATCCACTAAAGATAACTTAGCTTCAAATACAACAAAAATTCATCAGGTATTGAGCGCGTCTGATATGGAACCAACAATTATTTTCATGACAGGCAGCACCGGTTTTATCGGCAAAGAAACGGTCAAACAACTCGCGCAGGGAGACGCACAATTGCTCTTGCTGGTTCGATCAGAACAGCGTGCCGGAACGGTGTTGAAGGCTTATGGAGTGAAGGATTCCACCAGAATCACCTTTATTACTGGTGATTTATCCATCTCGGGTCTTGGACTTACCACAGTGGACCGGGAACGTGTTGTTAAAGCGAATGTAATCATTCATGCCGGGGGAACGATGGACGTTACCCTGGAACGAAAGGTAGCTGAGCAGATATTCATGAACGGGGCGAGAGAAGTGGCCCAGCTTGCTCAAGAAATTCACGGTACCCGAGGACTGAGACACTTTATCCACGTGGTTGGTTTCATGAGTCCCTATGGACAGCGGAACGAACAGGGAGGTTATCTTCAGGTCGACCATGTGGGTGATCAGGAAAGTGCATATGAAGAGATGAAATTTCATGCCGATCTTCTTATTCGTGAACATGCGGAAGAGCATAACTATCCCTTGTCCGTTGTGAATCCGAGTACTGTGGTTGGACCGCGCCCGACTGGGGAAACGGAGCAAACGGGTGGGATTGGGCTGCTCATTCAGGCGATTCAAAAGCGACTTATGCCCGTAGTGCCGGGGTTCATCCTATTGGTTACCCCTGGTGGAGAATGATATTGTTGCACGAACGCTTGTTTTTCTATCCAAGGAAGAAGACCCGGCAGGTGGAACCTATCCACTATTGGCACGCAAGGAAGACAGTCCCAATATGAAGGAACTGCTGCATCTTCTGGCAGATGAATTGGATGTACCCAAACCCAAAGGAACTCTACCACTGCCTTGGATTCAATGGGCAATGAAATCAGGGGGCACTCGCCTCACTGGTGTTCCAGCGGAGTCGGTTGCTTTTATTACCAACAGGTCATTCCCGGTCGAGGAGACGGAGGCGCTGTTCACACGTATGGGGCAATCCTGGCCGGACATCAGGGAACAGCTTCCGCTGGTTACAGCAGATCTGGACTACCGTCTTCGGTATACACCGTTACCTGAGGAGGTTCCGGCAGATTATATCCGGTCACGGAGTGGGAATATGGCTATGATCGGTTGGGAGGGTGAAGGAGAGCCGTGGATTATTGTGCATGGTCTGCTTCAATCTGCCGATGAGATGTTGCCTTTGGGAGAACAGCTTTGGAAAGAGACAGGTAACCCGGTTTGGTTAATGGATCTGGCAGGATTCGGACGATCCCCTGTACATCAGGTAGATGAAGCGTTTGAAGGTCAGGTGGGTACACTACTCAAGGCGCTTGATGAGTTCGAGGGTCCTGTGAAGCTGGTGGGTCATTCGATAGGCGCAGCTATCGTGGCTGCCGCACAGTTGCGTAGTGGGCGGACAGACATTCGACTGGGATTGCTTCAGCCAGTTGCCAATAATTCGAATCCGAATGTGCTAAGATGGATTTCCCGTTTGCCAAGAGGTGTGATGCGGTCTTTGCTTCGTCTTCGATCGGAGAAGAGTTGGGAGCGAATGTTCAGTGTATATATCAGTGGGGAAGACAAAAAGGGTATGGACCATATGATGGCCAAAAGGATACGCTCCAGTCTCCAATCCCCTCGAATTGCGGGGGCAAATGCAGATTTGTTGCGGTGGATCCACTCCGGCAAGCGGGGAAGAGTCAGTTCATTTTCCTGGATGAAAGAGTGGGCTGATGATCACACCAACCATACTTTAGTCGTATGGGGCAAGGAAGATCGGGAATATCACTATCCACAGGATATGAACTCACAGGTCAAACGCATAGATGTGCCCTACGGACATTACTTTCCGACATTTCAGTATAAGGAGACAGCTGCAATCCTCGCCGAATGGGCCGATACCTTGAAGTGAGTTCAGATTTGGCCATGCAGGAATCTCTGGTCGATTGTCGAAAGGGGTCAAGTCGAGTTGTGAAGAGCTGAAACCTAGACAGGAGAGATGAATATATGAGCAAGCAACGTGTAGAAATCAGTAAAAAGGTGCTAACGGAGTGTCTGGGATTACGCAGTGGAGAAAATCTGGTGGTTGTCGCAGACGATATGAAACGGGATTTGGCCGAATCCATCTATGAGGCAGGAAAAGCACTTGGCGCGGAGTCTGTCCTGCTAATTATGGAGGAACGCAGCAGATCAGGAGAAGAGCCGCCTGCACCGATTGCAGAGGCCATGATTCGGGCAGATGTAGCGGTGTGTGTAACTCGATATTCATTAACGCATACCCAGGCACGCAAACAAGCCGCTGCTTCAGGGACCCGAGTGGCAACGATGCCCGGCATGACAGAGGATATGTTCATGAATGGAGCCATTACAGCTGAGTATTCGCAAGTGAAGGCGTTGACCGAGAAGGTGACGGCTCTGTTAACCGCAGGTCGCCATGTGCGAATAGAGAAGCAGGGTCATAGTCTTTCCTTTTCTATAGAGAATCGTAACGGTGTACCAAGTACAGGCATGTATTTGAACCCCGGTGAATCGGGTAACTTGCCTTCAGGAGAAGCTTATATTGCTCCCGTTGAGGGTAAGGGCGAGGGCAGTATCGTTGTAGATGGTTCCGTTGCTGGAATTGGGGCACTCCGCGAACCGATGTTATTAACCGTCAAGGAAGGGCGATTGGTGTCAGCTGAAGGACCAGACGGGGCTCAATTACTGGACACCCTTGGAGATGGCGATGGTCGCTTTCTCGGCGAATTCGGCATTGGTACCAATAACAAGGCACGAATCACGGGTGTAGTGCTGGAAGATGAGAAGGTGTATGGCACGATCCATGTCGCCTTTGGCAGCAATAACACATTCGGGGGAACGATTGCGGCGGGTGTACATATTGATGCTGTTGTGCAAAAGCCGGACGTGTACATCGATGACAAGCTGATCATGCGGCAGGGTGAATTGGTGGAATAACTGAATAACTGCGTATCTGTACTGAAGGGATTTGAGCATGTCCACAACGTGTCCACAGTAATGGATAAACTGGAGTGGAAATTCAGATTTTACGTCAGATTTACAAACAAATACACAACATGTCCACATTAAAATAATGAATATCCACATGAAACGCTAAACATATCCACAACATGTGTGCAATATGTGCACAACTTATCCACAAAACAGGTATAACTCCTGTTTTCATTCGATAAAACAGTCGTTTTGAAGTGAAAAAACAAGTTATCCACAGGAATATCGTGTTTTTGTTCCAAGTATTTGAAAACATAGAAACAGATCCATAATATATGGGGATAAAAAAGGCCAAAGATCAGCTTAATGCCGACTCTTTGGTTTTTTTGAATATAAAATAATAAATCGAATGTCAGGTTACTTACGCTCAATTTTGAAACGACGGATTTCCACCCTCTCATCAAAACTGTAATACAACGCCTGTTGAAGTTGGCAAAATTGATCTGAAGCCTAAACATTTGATCAAAAATAACCGATACACCAAAGTAACATCTAATGAGACGAAAGTAGTCTGATTATACGGAATGAGAGGGTATGGGGATAACTATGGATGAGGGAATGCAATATATTAATTTTTCGGTAGGAGACCAGATCTTTGCCCTACGTATTGATGAAGTTCATGAGATCATCAGAATGGTGCAGGTGACTACGGTCCCGTTTGGAAGTCCAGAGATCAGAGGTTTTGCTTCGCTGTACGGTAAGGTCGTTTCAGTAGTGAGTCTTCGTGTATTGTTAGGCATGCCGGACCAGGTGGATACCTCTTCTACACGTATTATTGTGGTGCCTTACAAAGGAGGATTCGTACCTCTGATCGTCGATATGGTTGATTCTGTTGTAAGTTACGATCGTTTCGAAGAACCTGCTGAGGAGCACCGCCGTTTCATGCTTGGCGTTTTTGACAAAATCGGGTTCTGTGCAGATCATCGTGCAGGCATTTTGAACCTGGATGTATTGCTGGGCAGCTTGATCAGATCATCGTAAGATAATGATCCGTAATTCTTTCAATACTCAGTATTATCCTTGGATTGACCCAAATGTTCCTCATCCGCTTTTCGGGAGAAGGGACATTTTTTTATGCCGATAACGATTGAAATAAGCACTTTTTGTGGGCAAAGGTTTTTAAATCCGGTCATTTTCGTATATGATGGAGAGTAACAATGCGAAGGGATGACGGGAGACTTTAATGATGCAATCGCTGTATGGAGTATGGCTTGGTGACGTATTTTTTTGTTTTTCCGGTGAAACATCGGAACCGCGTGTGGATGCATGGAGCCACGTGGTAAGACGGTTGAATTTTGGCGACGGGGGTCGTCTGTTTCAGCCTGCCGCTCTGCGTCTCGCGGAGCTGCGCTGGCCGAATCCGCTGAGGAACACGGCTGAAGCCAAGAACACGAAGCGGCGTCAACTGTTGGGGCGCACATTGGAAGGGTTAGCCGTCTCGCCTAAGGATGCTTTTAGATTGCTGCTGCAATGGGATGACCGTTTGTTTAATGCAGCCGGAATTCAGGTTGGAGAAGAGATGCGTTACTGGATCAAAGCGGCGCAGTTCACACAGGAGCTGCTGTTGCGGGGAGCCATTGCTCCATCAGCTGAATTCGCAGCAAAGACCGGAGCACGGCGACGGACCGGGCAAGAGACATTGACAGGTGTATGGCGGCCGCGCTTGCAGTCAGAGGATGATATTGAACGCTTCCGTGATCTGGCTGAAGCGATGCCTCCAATTGGGCTTTCTGCTCCTGGAGCTTATGCTTCATTGGAACCGGAAACGCGTGAAGAAGCAGGAGCTGCGGTATTATTTTCATTCATGAGTGGCATGATTCATGCTGTAGTAACAAGTGAACTGGAGGGCATGGACAGTGAACTGTCCCGTTACCGCACGCCATATCGACGCGGCTCTTCGTCAGTAGCCGAACTTTGGTGGAACAGTCTGATCTCGATGTTCCGTCCAGTGACGGTGCAAGGGCCAACGGATGATATGACAGCATTTATTCATACGCTGCAAGAAGTTGGTGGAACGTCGATGCCGATCGTCGGCGCAGAAGAGATGGCGCCTGCTGAAGGCCAATTGAAGCTGGCGCTCCGTCTGGAGCCTCCACTTGGCGAACATGAAACCATATGGGGAGTCAGCTTTTGGGTGGACAGTGAGCAGGAACCAAGCCTGAGGCTGCCTGCGCGGACCATCTGGGCCCATCCGGAGCGAGATCTGGACCGGGGGAAAGTGTTATATACCTCGGCGGCAGAGCAGTTATTGATGGCGCTCGGTCAAGCAGCAGAATTGGCACCTGAACTGGAGACGGCGCTGCTTACTGCTCGTCCGGAGGGAATTAAGCTGGAACAGCAGGGTTTCTTTGAATTTCTAACGCATGCGGTTCCGCGTTTGCAGAAGGCTGGCATAACCGTTCTCATGCCTTCAAAGTGGAGTCGTGCCGGAAAACGCCGTGCAGGACTTCGTTTGCAGATGTTGAATCGGGGAACAGAGCGGTTGCCTGGAGCCACATCGGCACTGGGCATGGAACAATTGGTTGCATTCAAAGCAGAGCCCATGCTGGATGGCAAGCCCGTAACCGCAGAGGAGCTGGCAGCTTTGGCTGAATCCACAGTTCCCTACGTCATGTTCCGCGGTGAGTGGATTGAAGTGGATACAAAAGAGATTCGCCAAGTCCTGCGTTATATGAAAAAAGAAGAAGAACAATATATGCCTCTCTCCGAATGGCTGCATCTGGCTGCGGATGAAGGGGAGGATTCCGCGTGGAAGGGTCTTTCTGTCTTTGGCGCCGAATCCGATGGGATGCTTGCTTTTCTGCTTGATGGACAGGTGCTTCGCAGCATTGAACCTCGTCAGGTTCCGGCAGAGTTGCATGGTGAACTAAGACCTTACCAGGAACGAGGTTTCCAATGGTTATCCGCGATGCGTGATCTGGGCTTTGGCGTATGTCTTGCGGATGATATGGGACTTGGGAAGACCATTCAGGTCATTACCTGTCTGCTGGATCGCAAACACGAAGAACGCCAGGCGGCTGCAGAGGAAGCACGTGAGTATGAAATGCTGGATGGATCCGATGATTCTTTCCCGGCGGATCAGCTTGCGAATGAGCAGCCTGATCATTTGCCTGCACTTATTGTGTGTCCTACCTCGTTGCTTGGAAACTGGCAGCGTGAACTGAAGCGGTTTGCCCCGGATCTGTCGCTATATATTCATCATGGCGGACAACGGTTGCACGGGAATGAGTTTCAGGCTGAAGCACAGACGCATGACATTGTACTGACGACCTATCATCTGGCAGGCAGAGATGGCCCGGATCTGGCTTCATTGCACTGGTCCACCATTGTGCTGGATGAGGCCCAATATATTAAGAACTACCGTACCAAACAAGCGCAAAGCGTGATGCGCCTGTCTACACTTCATCGTATTGCGATGACGGGAACGCCTGTAGAGAACCGATTGAGCGAACTTTGGTCGATTTTCCAGTTTCTCAATCCGGGATATCTGGGCACAGCTTCATCGTTCCGCCAGCGGTATACGGGACTGGGGCCATCCGAAGAAAATGCAGCTTCCTTGCGTGAACTCCATCGACTGGTATCTCCATTCATGCTGCGCAGGCTGAAAAGTGATCCGGATATTCGCAAGGATCTGCCAGAGAAGCTTGAACTGAAATCCTACTGTTCTCTGACGCCGGAGCAGACAGTGCTGTACCAGCGTGTGGTGGATGATCTGATGGGTGGTCTGGACGGCAGAAATGGCATTGCACGGAAGGGGATTGTACTGTCCTCCCTGACCAAGCTCAAGCAGATCTGTGATCATCCGGTGCTGGCGGACAGCAATCGGAAAGATCATGGCAAGGCAGAGGCATCCGGTAAGATGGAACGATTGCTTGAACTGCTGGACGCCATCCGTGATAACGGGGAATCGGCCCTGATATTCACTCAGTATGTTGCTATGGGAGATCTGTTGGTGTCGAGGTTGAAACAGCGATATGAGGAAGAACCGTATTTCCTGCATGGTGGGGTGTCGAAGGCGCAAAGGGATGAGATGGTGGAGACCTTCCAAAAAGGAGAGGGTCCGTCCATGTTTGTCCTGTCTCTTCGTGCCGGAGGTGTAGGTCTGAATCTGACACGGGCGAGTCATGTCGTTCACTATGACCGGTGGTGGAATCCTGCGGTTGAAAATCAGGCGACGGACCGTGTATTCCGAATCGGGCAGAATCGCAACGTGCAAGTGCATAAGCTGATCTGTCAGGGAACACTGGAGGAACGGATTGATGAGCTGATTGAGAGCAAGAAGGCACTTTCCGAACAGGTTGTTGGTTCAGGTGAGAATTGGCTGACCGAGATGTCGGATGATGAGCTGCGTGGCCTGATATCTCTTCAGGGTGAGACGTGGCTGTGACCTTGATCATTCAGGGGAATATAGATGTTGAGAAAGGGGGATTGTTGTGAGCGAAAAATGGAAGATCGAGCTGCATATGTCCCCCGGTGGATGGACAGCAGAAGTAAATACAGCAGCGGACGCGGCGGGGCAGGAAGCGCACGGTTCCGCTGAGGCAGGGGAGACTGGAACAGCCGTTGCCGGCGTGTTCACGATCACGGGAACGCCTGCGCGACTGAGCGAAGCCGAGCGCGAGGCTGTGCTGGTTCAGCTGCGCAAGCGCCCGCTGACGCTGTACGCCCTGCTGCGCGGCGGCCCGGCGCCCGAGGAGCTTGCCGGGCTGCTGCCGGCTGCGCAAGCGCCCGAGGGCTCGCCAGGCGCAGCCACGGCCAGCGCGTCCGTGGCGTGCACCTGCGGCCGCCCGAGCTGCGCGCATGCTGCGGCCGCTGAGCGCGCCGTAGCCGCGTGCCTCGCGGCCGAGCCGCTGCTGCAGCTGGCGCACGCCGGCTTGCCGCGCGAAGCGCTGCTCGCCGGCGTGCTGGGGGCATGGGCGGAGGAACTCGCCCATGATCCCGGCGCCACCGGCCGCGCAGCGGAAACGGCTGGCCGCCCGCAAGTGCGGGGCGGCGAAGGCGGCGCGGCCGTCGGCGAGTGGATCGCCGAGGCTGCCGCGGACGGCGCCATGCACCAGCCGGGGCCAGGCTTTGGTGCCGTTGAGGTGCGCCTTACGCAGCCGGGCAAGCCGCCGGCCTTGCCGGAGCTAACGGCGCTGCTGCAAGGCTTGCCGGCCACCGCAGGGCTGGATTTGATCCGCGAGCGTGTAGCTGCGCGGATGTGGCAGGCTGTCCAGAAGAAGACGGACAGCCCGGCAACCAAATGATACACCCATCAGAGCGGGGGAGATCTCAGATCACCTCTGCTTGTTTGTATTGCAGCATGTTGCATGATTCAATTCATTTCATTTCCGCGGGAATGTTTCTCTAAAAGTCCAAAAAACGATCATACAGGCTGTACAACCCGTATATGTTCATGAAGATCTCTTCTAAAGGAGGTCTTTACCGGTGGAGCTTCGCTGTCAATTAAGGTATACTTTCGCAGGGAACACTGCACGCAGACAACTAGACAACATTTATATTATTGCGATAGGAGTTTTTACATGAAATCACATACAGGAAGACAGCGCCGCATGGTGGTTATGCTGTCCTCATTGATGATATGCGGAGCATTGCTTGCGGCGTGCCAGAACGGTTCAGGCACAGAGGAGAGCCAGAATCCGAATGGAACAGGTAACACACAACAGGAGTCTGACGGCACAACCGT
Source organism: Paenibacillus sp. FSL R5-0749 (assembly GCF_038595085.1). Taxonomy (NCBI): domain Bacteria; kingdom Bacillati; phylum Bacillota; class Bacilli; order Caryophanales; family Paenibacillaceae; genus Paenibacillus; species Paenibacillus sp. FSL R5-0749. The sequence continues at coordinate 629,975 of NZ_CP152005.1, forward strand.
TCATTTTACGGAGGATAAGGGATCTGATGGTGACAACGCTGGCGGGGATGATACATCATCTGCTGGCAACAGCGGTGAAGGCACGGATGGCGAGTCCGGGAATGCATCGACTGGCGAAGAGCAGGGTTCTTCAGACGATGGTAACGGCGCGACAGCGGAAGATCCATTGATGGAGAAACGTAGCATCAGCGCACTGCAAACAACAATTGACGCAGAAGCTGTGGTGACCAATGCCACGTCTATGACGGTCATTGTGAACAAACAACGCAGTCTGCCTGAAGGGTACGAGCCGGACGATCTGGTGGAACCCAATGTACCGTTCTCCTTCGACGAACCTCACGAGAAGCGGCATATGCGCAAGGAAGCGGCGGAGGCACTGGAGAAGTTGTTTGCAGGTGCAAAAGCGGATGGCATTGAGCTTCGTGCGGTGTCTGGTTATCGTTCATATCAACGTCAAGTGTCCATCTACAACAACAATGTCAAAACCAAAGGTCAGGAATACACGGATCGTGTAAGCTCTGTTCCAGGCCGAAGCGAGCATCAGACGGGTCTTGCCATTGATGTATCCAGTCCGAGTGTGGGCAATGTGCTGGAAGAGGTATTCGGCACATCGAAGGAAGGCCAGTGGCTCGCTGAACACGCTGCAGAATATGGATACGTCATCCGTTATTTGCAAGGTGAAGAAGATATAACCGGTTACGTCTATGAGCCTTGGCATATCCGGTACATCGGTACCGATTTGGCACCAGATGTGGCGAAAAGTGGGTTAACCCTGGAAGAATACTTCGATGAGGCGAATATCAAGTTGTAATCTGGATTGCTTTGTCCTTATTAAACGCTAATTTTCCTGAAATCCCCTGAATGACTGCTCTTGATCTAAACCATGAGCAGTCATTCAGGGGATTTTTTTCTGTGTAAAAAATGATGCTGGCTGACCACCTTGTCATGAAGCAGGGCACCACGTACTGAAGTTGCACTATAATAGAATTAAAATCTATTCTATTGTCTGAGATGCTGGCGGACTGATATAATTCATGTTTAATCAGATGAGATACATACAACCAAAGCAAAGCGAGGGACGAGAAAAATGAGTAGACAGCAGGTATTTACCGGTTCCCCATGGGAACCGTTGGTGGGATATTGCCGTGCCATCCGTGTAGGGAACCGAATCGAAGTGGCGGGTACAACCGCAATGCAAGATGGTGTAGTCATTGGAGCAGGTGATCCGTATGCACAGACGAGGTTCGTTTTGCAGACGATTGAGAATGCGCTGAAAGAGTTGGGGGCTGACATGTCGCATGTCGTTAGAACCCGAATGTTTGTGACCGATATCTCCAGGTGGGAGGAAGTTGGCAAGGCCCACGGTGAATATTTTGGACATATTCAGCCTGTAGCCACCATGGTTGAAGTTAGCGCACTCATTGATCCCTTGTTGATGGTTGAGATTGAAGTGGAAGCGATTGTTGAAGATGAAGTCCAAGGTGGTTGATCTGGCGATCTAGCTTATCGTGAAGATTTTCTAAGGAACTCAGGACGTCTTATTTGGCCCTCAGGTCTTCTTCTGAAAATGTAAGGAACATCAGGCACGTTATTTTCCGAATTAGCCTGACAGAAACGCTGTAAACAGCTGTTTATTCACACATAGCGTGGCTGAGATTCCTTAGGTTTTTACAGGTACTTCAAATCCTTGAATAAGACGTCTCAGATTCGTCAGCGCTAATTCCGTTTGCTCTTACATTCCTATGCAGAGCATGTCTTTTTCAGGCGCATGTCGTATACAGCGTACGTTGCAAGTGCTTGCTCCGGACAAGTTCAGGTGTGCTTCGCTTTGAAGCGAGTTTGAAAATACGCTCCAAAAACCCAAAAACCCAAAAAAATAACCTTACCCATGCCTGTCGGAAGACAAGCGGATAAGGTTATTTTTATTGACTTCGCTGCTGGACATTATGATGCGACGCCCTCCTGACACCAAGCCAAGATATGCATGCCGTTAGCAACATAGAACATATGCCTCAGCTCAACCAGTCTCGTTTATTAATCGATTTATTTCGCTTCCAGTTGTGCTGCTGGTGTTTCAACAACCACTTTCCATGCCGTTCCGATTGGAGGCAGACTGCGTGTTAGCATAGGGCTGTAGTACCCAATCACTTTAGTTCCTTTAGTCAGTTCTTCAGCTTTCACCGTCTCACCTTCGTGGTTCACGAGCAGCGTATCTTTAGCGATATTCAGCACGACATGGTCAGGAGCCGTCTCGGTTAAACGTGAACCTGTGATCTCAATCTGTGAGATAAGACCTTCTGCATTTCTTACATCTTCAATTGTACCCGCTGTACCCAGTACCTCTTTAGGTTGTGCCTCAGATGCTGTAGCCGCATCCAGTACAGTGACTTTATAGGTCGGGGTTTGTGGTGGCAGACTGCGGGTAGTGATCATGGAATGCTCAGCTTCCACGTTCATGCCGATGGCCAGATCAGTCAGTGCAATCTCTTTTCCCTCAACGGAGATGAATTTCGTCTCATCGCTCAGATTGAGCACGATGCCATCCAACCCTGCACCGCCAATCTGGATGGACTTATATTTATCCTGGTTCGAGATTCTGGTAATCACACCACGCTCAGTGATCGTCTTCACGTCCTCTTCACTAGAGATCGTCACCTGATTTCCTGTTGTGTTCACTTGTCCATGCAGTACCTTTTCGGCAAAAGAAGCCGGTACATACAACGTGCCGCCTGTGATTTCGGGTGCTGTACCCAGTGTGAGCAGCATTTTATTTACGGAATATTGATCTTTGCCTGTGATTACCTGTGTCCAGAGAACACCTCGCGTCAGCTCCGCGGTTTTATTTTCTTTATGCCATTTCAGTTCAATACCCAGTGCTTCGGTAAGATCACGCAGTGGAATCATGGCTACTTTGCCATCCTTGTTCCAGTAACCATCGGAAATGGATGCACCATTCACGGATACGTTTACTGCACCAGCTGTGTTACTATCTGCTGAAATGGATGTTTGATGGACTGGTTGTGTGTTGTCCAGTGTTGCTGCATAAGCGGCTCCACCACCCAATGCCATGGATAGGGCCATCAGCGCACTTACTTTTTTCATGTTGTTATTCATCAATATTCATCCCTTCTAATCTTTGTAATGTCGCGGTAAAATCTTCCTTAGAGCCACGCTTCAAGTTAATAGACGGGACAGATCGTCTCAGTGTTGCAGTTGGCATGCAATGAATCTAAGCGGTATGTTAGTTTGAATTTGAAATATCGCTTGTATTGCAGGTTATCGGCAGCAGGATCAGGTTAATTTCAGGTAGGTGGCCAAACCGTTGTCCTATTTCACATTCAAGTACGAGGAGGAACCGTTTAGATGAGTGATATGTTAGTAGCGCTCTATCGTTTACCGGAGCAAGAGAGTGGACTGAGAAAGCTTCAGGAATCCTCCATTGTGATTCGAAGAGCCATTGCCCCAGAGAAACAACTTGTACTGGATTGGGTGAGGTCACATTTTAGCCAAGCTTGGGTGGATGAATGTGAGGTCGCTTTTGCACGTCAGCCCGTGTCCTGTTACATCGCCGTTGAGCATGGGAAAATGATCGGATTTGCCTGTTACGAAGCGACATGTCGCAACTTCTTTGGACCTACAGGCGTGAGCCAGGATGCACGGGGCAAAGGTGTAGGCACAGCCCTGTTACTGGCCTGTATGCATGCGATGAAGGCGGACGGTTATGGTTATGCCATTATCGGATCAGCAGGACCTGTGGATTTCTATGCCCGAACATTGGGTGCTGTGAAGATCGAAAATTCAACCCCGGGTATTTACGAAGGCATGCTGCGGGCAGACTAGACGATAGTGATGTTGTGGAAGTTGTGGAAAAGGAAGGGAGGACGATGATGAGCACAAAACAAATGCTGCACATTGGAATGATCGGTACAGGATCCATCTCGGATCTTCATATGAGGTGTTACGCCAAAAATGAGGATGCTGTCATCTATGCCATCTGTGATCTGAACGAAGAGCGGGCTAAAGCTGCGGCACAGAAGTATGATGCTCAATCCGTGTACACCGATTATCGGGAGATGCTGGAGGACCCGCATGTCGATGCCGTCAGTATCTGTACCTGGAATAATACACATGCGGAATTCGCCATTGCTGCACTGGAGGCAGGCAAGCACGTACTGTTGGAGAAACCGGTCGCAACCAATGTGGAAGATGCACTGCGGATTGAAGAAGCGGTGAAGAAGAGCGGACGTACGTTTACCGTTGGATTTGTGCGGCGGTATGACAACAATATGCAGATGATGCGCAGATTCATAGATGCCGGAGAGTTTGGTGAATTGTATTATGCCAAAGCTTCCATTCTGCGTCGTCACGGTAATCCAGGCGGTTGGTTCGCTGACAAAAGCCGTTCTGGCGGAGGCCCCCTGATTGATCTGGGCGTACATATCATTGATCAGTGTTGGTATTTGATGGGCAAGCCCAAGCCTGTTTCCGTCAGTGGTAATACGTATCGGAAGCTGGGCAATCGTGCCCATATCGAACATCTTTCTTTTTACAAAGCAGCCGACTACAGCGCAGCTGTGAATGACGTGGAAGATATGGCGAATGCACTCATTCGGTTTGAAAATGGGGCTTCGCTGGCGGTGGATGTAAGCTTTACCTTGCATGCACGCGGAGATGAATCTTCAGTGAAATTATACGGTGAGCGTGGTGGGTTCGAATTGGAGCCGGAGACAATCATCGTCACGGAGAAAAATAATACCATCCTGAATATTGAACCTCAGACGGACAATACGGGTCTCCATATTCATAGTGCATTTCAGAACCAGATCGACCACTTTGTGGATTGTTGCCTGAACGGGACGGAGCCGATCAGTCCAATTGCGGATGGGGTGGCTTCCACACGCATGCTGTGCGGAATCTACGAATCCGCTGAGAAAGGCCAGGAGATTCGTCTGGATTGAGTCCAGTGTACGGGACGGTTATTCTTCGTAATATTAAAAAGCATGCGTCTTCCGCGTGATCTGCGGTTGCGCATGCTTTTTCGCATCAGGTCATTTATTCAGTGGTGAATTCTCGTATCCAGGGTCATCATAATCCGTATCCTGCAGCCTTGGAAGCACGTTCATGCTCTCAATCGCCTGCCGGGTATCCGGCGTGCCATGGTCATACAGAAAAGTGTACAGCAGAGTCATGCCATCCGAAAATTGCTCTGTTGCCTCATCGTGGTCTGCCGATTTGTAGGGTACGGGAGCCCGTTGCAATGTGTAGGCATCGTCATCCTCCAGCACCTTCATCAGGTCGTTTAATCGGCCCAACTGTTCGTCATCCACCAACACCTCAAAGGGTGTAGATTCGTTCTTTGTTTGTTCAATCAAGTTATGAGTTACCGATACATACAGATGTTGTTTGCCGTCCTGCATAATCCAACCCCCATTCTGAAATGGAAAAAAGACGCTTCTACTGTTAATAAACAGCAAAAAGCGCCCTGAAACGAGCTATATCTGTATCCCGTATCGTTTATTTCCCAAATCTCCCCGTTACAGGAACTTGGCGGGTACCGGCCTCCATCGATCCTGAACACAGGGGACAGGCGGGAGGACCGGATGATGCCTTCTTGTTTGTTTTGGCAGAGGGCACAGCCGGTTTCTGTCTTAGCCACGCTTTACAGGTGGACGAACTGCATTTCCAGACCGCAACGGTCTCCGTGCGCTCAGCATTACCCGAGGCTGAACCTGAACTGTGGGACTGTATACGGGAGGAACTCGCAGCTGTTGGACTTATACCTGTGGTACTGAACGCCTTATGATTGCGAATTTCCCCACTACCACGCCGTTCTCCAAGGCGATCCTCATCCCGTTCATTGTGGACCTCGAAGTCACGACGGTCACTGTGGTTGATGGCACGGCGTTGTGCTACATCCCGACCTTCGGAACGGCCACCCGACCCCGAACGGGCATATGATCCATTGCCTTTGCCATATGAAGTCGGGCTGCTGGTCCGACTCTCCTCACGAGGTTTGCGTTTATCTGGAACTTCCATGCCGAAGGCTTCAAGCAGGAAGCGGGACACATCCGCTGGCTTTCCGTGATGAGATGCGGGTGAAGTGACATACAAGTACTGCTTGGCCCTTGTGATGGCAACATAGGCAAGCCTGCGTTCTTCCTCCAAGGCCATGTCCAGCTCGGCGTCTGTCTGCTGCACAGCAAGCGCAGCCTTTTGATCTTCGGGGATATCCTGTCGCAGTGCTGTACTGTGAGGCACAATTCCCTCACTGGCTCCGATCCAGTACACACAAGGGAACTCCAGTCCTTTGGCCCGGTGAATGGTCATCAACTGTACTGCGTCACTGTCCTGTGCGCGGCGTAGAGATTCCATCTCCCGGTGTCTGCGGGATAACTCATCCGCGAACTGGATGAACTCTTCCACCGTTTCGAATTTTTTGACGGCAGCTTCGAATTCATCCAGGGTTTCCAGCATCGTTTCCTTATAATGGGTGAAGATGCTGGGATCACCACTTTCCATATACTTGTCGTAGAACTGCCTGCGCATTTCCTGAATGGCGATAATTGGCTTTAGTTTATGCAGTGATTTGATCAGCTTGATGCGCTCTTTGACCTGTTCCTGCTGGAATGGTTTCAGCTTGTCCCATTTCACCAGATGGATGAGTGGATATTTTTTCGCCTGTTGTTGTTCGCAGCGCTGTATCCATTCCAGGCCAGCATCCCTTGAAACGTAGAGCGGTCCCAGCGCACTGGGAAGAGCATCCATGGCTCGTGGATCAAGAGACAGACGTAGATGATCCATCAGGGGCCTGATGAGAGACTGGTCGTAGAACACCGGGGAGGCACCATGCTGTACAAAAGGCACATCTTTCAACACAAGCTGCTCGAATACAGCCCGGCTGCTGCTTGCAGTCCGGTGAAGAATCGCAATATCCCGATAGGTGTGCTGTCCTTCTTCAACCTGTTGGCAGAGCTGATTCACGACCCACGCCGCTTCTTCCTCCGCATTGGATGGTGTGGCAAAACGCGGTGCATCTCCGCGGTTTCCGGCGGCACGCAGCCGTTTGTCACGTCTGCGTTTATTACGGGCGACCAATTCGCTTCCGAGTCCAAGAATGCGTGCATCACTGCGATAATTGATATCCAGCGTCACAATGCGTGCACCGGGGTATACTTTATCGAATTCCAAAATCGATTCCTGGCGTGCGCCATTAAAGGTATAGATCGTCTGGTCATCATCTCCTACAACCATCAGGTTGCGGTGGGCGGAAGCCAGTTTTTGCACAATCTCATATTGCAGATGGTTGGTATCCTGGAACTCATCCACCATAATGTACTGAAAACGTTTCTGAAGCGGCCCCAGGACAGCCGGGTCACGAAGCAGAGCGGCAGCGCGCAGTAAAATATCGTCAAAGTCCATTTTGCCCCGCTCCTGCTTCCAGGCTTCGTAACCAAGCAGAACACGCTTGGCATCGCGTTCCTCCTGCGATTTTTCAGGCAGGTCGGTAGTTTCCGATCCTTGCATCTTCCACGCGGACAGCATCGCCAGCAAACTTTCAGGCTGGAAGGCTTCACTCATGCCATTTTGGCGCAAAAGCATCTTGAGCACCGTATGCTGGGCCCGTGACTCGCCAAAAATCTCTTCCTGCACGCCATAATGACGCAGTAATGTCAGCGCAAAAGAGTGGAAGGTGCGAGCCTGCACGGCTCTCGCAGCTGCCGGACGTATACCTGGCAATGCGGCGATCCGGTCTTTCATCTCGGTGGCGGCTTTGTTGGTGAACGTCACCAGCAGGATACTGCCCGCATGTACACCGCTGACCTCTATGAGGTAGCCGGCTCTTGCAGCGAGTACAGTCGTTTTGCCACAACCGGCTCCGGCAAGCGTCAGAATAGGTCCTCTGCCGTGACGGACTGCCGAGATTTGTGGTGCATTTAGCTTAATGCCAGCCTCTTCCAGAGAACGAAAGTAAAAGGCATCTTGTTGATCATTGCCCACGAGTTGCCGACTGGTCTCCAGCGGAGCAGACGGGGACTGGGGCAGGGATGCCGCCGGGGTAACCCCGAGCGGACGGGGGTAGAACGTTGAGTTCGGACTTAACATGTTTCATCCACCTCTGTATGCATTCAGGGATAGGACTATCCCAGCTAAAAGTAAACCATTTGCCCTTTTCACAATCGCATTGTAAATTGGTATGATAGAGTTAGTTGCCTAATCAGGCGGTTAAGTAGGGCCAAAGCTTCATTATACCCGAACGTATGGTCTTGACGAAAGCCCCCGATTTCATCCAGTATCGGTATTAAACGGGCACCTGCACAAGATTACGCAACTTTTTGGCATGATATCGTATAAGTTATATGCCTGAGCATTTTGCATGAAAGATGTAATATGCTAATTTACCACAAGTATGTGTTCAAAAAGTCTGGTTTTCAGTACCGAGAAGATGGAATGAAGCTAGAAATGGAGTAGCGGAGCGTAGGGAAAACTACGTGAGCAACTACAATGTTTCCGAAGGAAGCATACTTCGTAAGGATATTCTTATTCGGCTGAATGCCATATTCGATGCTGATGATGCCGCTGGCATCCTTCGTAATCAAAAGCGGACTTTTTGAATAACCTCTAAAAATTTAAATGATAATATTGGTTTTGACGGGACAGAGGAGGAATGGTCATGAAACTGCTTCAACGCATCAAAGACGGAGCGAACAAAGCAACAGAGCGTGCCCAGCACGCCGTTGAGATTGGGAAATTGAACAACCAGATTGTGGGCTTGCAACAGGAACAGGAAGTCCATTTTACAGATATGGGTCGCATCTTCTATGAGGGTTATCGGGCACAGGATATGACGCGTGCAGAAAAAGAGATGGTGGAACTGTCGCGACTCTGCGACGAATTGCAGGACGAGATTGATGGCCTGCGCAACAAGATTGCAGAGTTGAAGAATGAACGGTTGTGCGAATGTGGACATGTCGCTTCCCTGGACGCCAACTTCTGCCCTAAATGTGGATGCAAGTTGGGTGAACTCAAGACAGCAGCACCTACAGCAGGAAGTGCAGGCATTGCAGGAGCAACCACAGCTGCGAGACAAGAGGCAGCTGTGGCACAGAACCAAACTCCGGAGCCGGACTTCTACGATGCGCCAGCCGAATTGGAACTGGAGGAAGACGAGCCGTATCACACGGTCATTCCGTCCATAGCCGATCTGGAGACGGAATCCGAATATAACAGTACGGAATTTACGCAGGAAGAAAAGGAAGCGTTCGATGCAGAGTGGGAACGTCGCAGAGATGAAGAGATGCAACGGGAACGTGAGCGTCAGCAAGAACTGGACGAACGCATCCGCTACTGGAAGGAAAATAACCCAATCGTGAACAAGGTGGACGTACAGACCGAGGTTTCACGCGAAATGGTGAACTGTCAGATTTGTGCAGCCGAGCTACCCAAAGGTTCGAAATGGTGCCCGCGTTGCGGAGCCGAACAGATCTGATGCAGTAGAAGCACTGCCGCATCAATGTGAGGCAGTGCGGGTTGCTGACAGCATGGGGGGACGGGAATATGGACCAACTGCTGCATCATTTGCGTCATCTCGGATTTACCGAGATGGAATCTAAAATTATGGTGGAACTCGCCCGCCAGGGATCAGCTTCAGGATATGAGGTTGCGAAGCGGCTGGGCGTGTCCCGTTCCAATGTGTATGCGACCCTGCAACGGCTGGAACAACGTGGTTTCCTGCGGTGCAGTCCGGGGGAGCCTGCGAAGTATAGTGTGCTGAAGCCTGAGGAGATGACACGTATGATCTCCGATCAGATGCGTACCTCTCTGGATTATGTCCAGAGCAGCATGCCCAAGAGTGAACCGGAGAAGCCTGTCTTCTATAACATGGAGGGTGACAAAAATGTGTTTGAGAATCTGAGCCGTGAATTGGCTGAGGCTCAGCATGAGATTGTTGTCGACGTCTGGCGTGAAGAGGCAGAGCTGTTACGTAATGATTTACAGCAAGCTGAAGCTCGCGGTGTACGGCTGTTATGGTCGTGTGATGGTGGTGAAGGCATGCTGGATCAGCCTGTCCCTTGGCCGGGGTTGCCTTTGTATGGAGCAGGTAACGGTCGGAAATTCTCTCTGGTCATAGACCGCCGCTGGTGCATGCTGGGCATGCGCGGGGAATCATGCGCTACGCAGGCAGTGGTGACGGAGCATCCGGTAATGACCGGGTTGCTGCTGAATCATTTTGCTCAAGAACTGGTATTGTACGAGCTGGAACAGGATATGGGTGAGGAACTGGAGTCCCGCTATGGACACCGGTACGAAGAACTCTCAGCACGGTACTGGTCTTCGCCTTCAGGAGAGGGTGGGAAGAGCTAGGCAGATCATTAATGAATTCACTCCCGATGGAGTGAACATCTAGCACAAAGGTACCTTTCCTGATCTTGATGAAACAATACTTGCGTACATAAAGCAGGCGCTGCCCGAGAGGCAGACGCCTGTTTATGCTGGTTTGAGGTATGACAGTGATGTTCGTCACAGCATCTGTTTCCAGTCAGGTCAATAGTAAAGGTATGAAGTGATGCTATTTTTGAGAAAATGAAGCTATGAACATTCGATTGAACTGGATCGGGTTGAACCGGATTGTACATGATCAATCTTTGGGCACGTGATACAGTGCCTCCAGCACGTCCGTATAATAAGCAGTGCCATGAGGTACAAATTCCGTTGCCCGAATCTCACGAACGATACGCTCCGGTTGATAAGCTGCATGATCGCTTGACGGCTGAGTCTGAACTCCGGTAGCTTGAATGACGTGGATTTCACTGCGGAACAGAGCGAGTAGATCATCCAACGGCACCTCATACAGGCTATCCACCTCGCTGGGCTGCAGAACGTAGGCTTCAAGCGGCTGGTTCAGACATAATCCATAGACCGCACTGAATTCCCGATCTACGAATGGAACACCACGGACTTCTCCTTGGAGCTGCTGTGTAGCCGTGAATAGATAGGTCAGTGCATTGAAAGATACATCTACACCCAATTCTTCCTCCAGCTCACGACTGGCGTCTTGCAGTTGTTCACCTGCGGTGAGATGGCCTGCTGCTGTAATGTCGTAACATCCAGGGAAGGTATCCTTAACATCACGCCGCCGCTGAAAAAGAACCTGACGTTGTTCGCCTTCGTCACGCACAATCCAGCAGTGGAATGAACGGTGCCAATATCCTTTGGCATGGACCTCGCTACGTGGCGCTGTACCGATCCAATGTTGCTGATCATCATAAATGTCGAAACGTTCTGGGCTCATGAAACGTATCTCCTTATATAGCAGTTTTTAAAGTTCAAAATTTCACAAAGTCTGTTTTAAACGAAAGGGGAACGATCGTATGGAATGCATTGTACACTTTCAGGTGATTTATCCGCAACCTCAGGAGCGTAAAAGCCTTCGAGGACTTATATTTGTAGGGCAAGGTCAGGAACCGGCTAATAGTCAGTTAAGCAGCATGTTTAAGGATATGGGATTCAATGTACGTTTGGAAGATGAGGCTCAATTGTTGTTCAAGCCAGTGGATGCTTCGGCAAACTTTGAATATATTCGCGTGACAGAACTGGACACCGGAGAAGAAGTTTACAAGGAAGATAAGGATCTGAAGTCGATTCTGGAGCATTTGCTGCCACGCCGTTTCTAGTTCATAAAGATGCGGCGAATGAAATTCAACGGGGCAGTAAATGTAATACATGTATGTAAGGCATAAAAGAAGGCCCCACCTTTACGGTGGAACCTTTAAGCTACGCCATATCATATTAAGTCTTTGTGCTTAGCTTTTCATACATATACCCTAACAAGTCGGGAAGTTGTTCTCGGCATTCGCATCAGGATTTATCAGGAAGCCACATCGGTGTACGATTTAACCCAATTGTAATTACGCTGTTGCGCCGCTTCCTTCTGGTTCCAGCTCTGAAGTACAGTGTGAGCAGCGGGTAGCCGCGGCTGGGATTTCAGATAGGCAATACTTGCAAGCCTTGGTCGTTTTTTGCGGCTCGGGCTTTTTGTGTTCCTTGCTTTTGAGGTAGTTGATACCCTTCACAAGCATGAAGATACAGAACGCAACGATAAGAAAATCAATCATGACGTTGATGAACTGACCATAAGCAATTACGGTAGCCCCAGCTTCGTTAGCTTGAGCAAGTGTGGTGATGTCCTGTCCATTTGCTGTTTTCATATCCCGATCCAGGTTGATGATTTTCTGACTGAAGTCGATTCCACCCAGCAGTTTTCCAACCGGAGGCATGATGATATCATTCACAAGCGATGTGACGATTTTACCAAAAGCAGCCCCAATAATCACACCGACCGCCAGATCGATGACGTTGCCGCGGACGGCAAACTCCTTGAATTCTTTAAGTACGCCTTTCATGTCTGCATATCTCCTTTGATCATTTCAATTCATAATGTAGGCCGCGGTTCCATCCATTCTCCGTTCGGATCCGCGCTTCCGTTCTCATATTGTACATAAAAAATGGATTCCTATCACCCCCTGTTTGCAAATTAAGACAAGTTTCCGCAACTTCCATGAAAATACTTCTTTATTTCATGCCGCCGATTCGGTATACTTCTAACATTGTCAGTTATGTATAGCCTTTTACATTCAGGTTCGCGATCATACATTGTAACGAATCATGGAGCCAAAAAATTAAATATGCCGTTACTCGTATATGTGCAGGAATAGGCCTGCATGTCTCTACCCGATCACCGGAATGATCGGACTACGGGAAAGATGTTGCAATGTTTTGTATGGTTGGCATGAGATCATTCTCAGACAGTTTCACTGAAGAGCAGGTTCAAGTAGCTTTTATCTGTTTCTGGATAGACTGTATGGAGTTTGACGTCTCAGGAGTGAACTTCGGCTCTAATGTCCTTCCAGTACATTTGCAGCATCCATACGGCTTGTCCATATACGTACAAGTCCGTCTTTTCCCGTCTCCGGTTATTCCGCAGCGTGTGAAAAGGCGGGCTTTTTGCTTTTTACCATGAGATTGAAGTGGCATGTGGGTTTCTGTGCGGAGGGCATTCAGGGGGAAGAATTGCAATGCAATTGTTAAAAGACAAGGTAAGACAGGAAGGTATTGTCCTGTCCGAGCAAGTACTCAAAGTGGATTCATTTCTGAACCACCAGATGGACCCGGTTCTGATGAAGGAAGTGGGCAAGGAATTCATTCGTCGTTTTGAAGGCGAAAATATCACACGTGTGCTAACGATTGAATCGTCAGGGATTGCGCCAGGCATCATGACCGCGTTGGAGCTGAACGTACCACTTATTTTTGCACGGAAGCAGAAGTCGCTCACACTGACGGAAGACATTCTGGTGGAGAAGGTCTACTCCTTCACGAAGCAAGAAACGAATGAAATTACCGTTGCCAAGAAATTCATGAAGCCTGGGGATCGCGTATTGATCATTGACGATTTTCTGGCAAACGGTGAAGCAGCATTTGGGCTGGCTCGCATTGTGGAGCAGGTTGGAGCAGAAGTGGTTGGCATCGGTATTGTTATTGAAAAAGCATTCCAACCGGGAGGTCGCTTGCTGAAAGAAGCAGGATACCGTGTGGAATCACTGGTTCGCATCGGGGCTTTGTCAGATGGACAGGTTACATTTGCGGACGAGGAGGGCACGAACTAATATGGCACGCGAACGTATTTTTCAGCGGCATCGGCATCCAATCAAAACGTTCTCACTCGGACTTCAACATGTGCTTGCCATGTATGCAGGAGCCGTTGTCGTTCCACTGATCGTTAGTAACGCACTGGGCTTTACACAGGAACAGTTAACCTATCTCATTGCCATTGATTTGCTCGCATGTGGTGTGGCTACACTGCTTCAGGTATGGGGAAATAAATATTTTGGCGTAGGTCTGCCTGTCATGCTCGGTTGTGCATTCCAGGCCGTGTCTCCGATGATTCTCATTGGGATGAATAGTGGGGTATCTGCCATCTACGGGGCCATTATTGCTTCCGGATTGTTTGTATTGATCTTCTCTGGTCTCTTTGGGAAGCTGATCAGGCTTTTCCCTCCTGTCGTGACAGGTTCGGTTGTGACCATAATTGGTCTGACGCTGATCCCGGTTGCTTTCCATGATCTGGGTGGCGGTCAGGGCCAACCGGACTTTGGTAGTGGAACGAATCTGTTGCTTGGATTCGGTGTACTGTTATTTATCATCCTGATGACACGTTTCACAACTGGATTCATCCGTTCCATCTCGGTACTGATTGGTCTGCTCGTTGGTACGGTGGCGGCAGGATTTATGGGCGAGGTTAATTTTGCTCCTATTCGCGATGCAGGTTGGTTCCATGTTGTTCAGCCGTTTTACTTCGGTACACCGACCTTTGAGATTGTGCCTATCTTGACAATGATTCTGGTGGCGATTGTCAGTGTGGCCGAGTCCACAGGTGTATTTATGGCTCTGGGCAAAATTTTGGAAAAGGACCTGTCCTCCAAGGATCTGGCCCGTGGTTATCGTGCGGAAGGTCTGGCTATTGTGTTGGGCGGTATTTTCAACTCGTTCCCATATACAACGTATTCGCAGAATGTAGGTCTGGTACAGATGACACGTGTGAAGACACGTGATGTCATTGTTGTGGCTGGTGGACTCCTGGTGGTCATCGGATTTGTGCCGAAGATTGCTGCGCTTGCACAGCTCGTTCCGGGGGCAGTTCTTGGTGGAGCCATGGTAGCCTTGTTCGGCATGGTGGTATCATCCGGTATTCGGATTATCGGTAGTCAGGTCGATCTAAACCGTCATGAGAATTTGTTTGTCATTGCTTGTTCTGTAGGTATGGGGTTGGGAGTTACCGTTGTGCCTGAGTTGTTTGCTGGTGCACCGGACTGGGCTCAGATTATGCTCGGTAACGGCATCATAGCAGGAAGCTTCACAGCGATTTTCATGAACCTGCTGTTCAACGGTCTGGGCACCAAGGAAACAGCTGCCAAAATGGCTGAGCAACAAGCAGATGCCATCCTTGGAGAAGCAGATAAGTCGGCTTAATAGCCGAACTAGACCTATAATCCAGCATGATAGTTATGTTAACTGTTCCTGAATACACCCTTCATAAGATGAACATTTAAGCAGGTTGATACATCGTGATTTACAGCATGAATGGTTTATGACATCTATCATTTATGTTGTGAATGTTCAATCACATGAATAAGTCACCTTTACATGCTAAACAACGAATGTATATAGAAGCCGATATATAATTGAAAAGACGATCCACACCCTGTTTGAAAGGGGGGATCGTCTTTTCTTTTGCATCATGTCTTCCTAAAGTTACAGATGGCGCATCTGTTTCTCTGCAAAATCGCCAACCCACGGCAGCTTTAGCCATTTCCCCTGCAAGCTGGTGACCACCATGATGAGCCAGACCACCACACCGAGCAGGGATAACAAGGATGCCACCAATGGTCCAAATAAGGGAAGAAAAGTCGATAATACATGCCCAACCATAATGATGCCAAAGACGGTTACGGATTGCAGCGCATGAAATAGCACGAACCGACTCCGCTTCTCTACCGCGAGAAAAACAATCCCGCCTACAAAGGTAAACAGATAACAGAGCATACCGGCAATATTTTCATCCAGACCGCTAGACGATTTCATGGGGGACATCCGGTCCAGCCTCCTTTAACCTTTTTTTATTAGGCTATGAAGGAGAGGGACAGAACTGAACCTGTGAATTTATCCGACTAACAAATCAAACAATATTATCTTCCGCCCTCGATCTGTCTGCGAGGGTTTGTGATCTTGCCCATTTTATCTGTATCGTTTTCCTTGGGAACCAATCTTTCATCGGTACGTCCTTCATGATGATTATCAAAAGCATACTCCGTCAGCTTCCATTCTGACTTGCCGAGAACGGGATCTGCCGGGAAGTGTTGCCCACGATGCAGATGTTCCTCACGTCCAGCTTCGTTGATATATACTCCGTCGACTTCCACCTTTTCATGTGAAAGGGGCAGCATATCCTGTTCTTTGCGTTCCATGAAACGGCGCCTCCTTTTAGATACCATTAATTTAACTGTATGGGTTGTCCGTGATAATATCCCCCGAATAGTTCAGTGTTATGCTGGATATATTAATTCCGTATAGAATGGTGGCATTCATAACATATGATTCGGAATTAAACTTTTTGGGCATGAAAACCGTTATATTTATTAGAGGAAATCGTCAAGTCGTAAGATACTTCCGAATATGATACAATAAGATTATGATTCATTCCGAATCATATCGGGTATTTATAGTGTCAGGTACTTGCTTTCTAGCGAGGTTCCCGACCTAAAGCTTGCTTTAAGCCGCGCACACAACTTCATGGATGGCATTTAAGACTTATTCGGCATTCTCTAAACGGAGCATTCACTTTCAACGTTTTGGGAGGGAATTACAATGGCAACGAAAGGTCACAATGAGGTCAAAGAAAGTTTGAGGGAAATGACTCGGATTTTCCGTCCTAAAGATCCAAAAAAATTCGTGAAGGAGTACGTGAGAAAATACCGGATTACGGGTGGATACGAGGAAGAATTGACTTCTGTGGTTGAGCATGAGCTTGTCAAGATGGATTCTTCCGTGTCCTGAAACAACACACAACTCTGATTATACTGTTCCGATAATGAATAGAACCGTCTTCCGGGCGATAAGCTCCGGCAGACGGTTTTTTTTGCGTTCCTGCTGCATATATATGGGAGTACACCTACAGCGGGAAGGATGAATGCATGTGGACCCTATTTTAAAAACCAAAGAAGAGATTGGCTACATGCGGGAAGCTGGACGAATTTTGCGAAGTTGTCACCAACATATTGAGCAGTGGATGATACCTGGGATCACGACAGCGGAGATCAACGAGCGGGTGGAAGGGTTTCTGGCAGCACATGGGGCCACACCGGAGCAGAAAGGATATAAAGGATATCCGTACGCCACATGTGCCTCTGTCAATGAAGTGGTCTGCCACGGATTTCCGGGAGAAGAAGAACTGGCGAGTGGGGATGTAGTGACCATCGATATGGTGGTGAACAAAGACGGCTGGCTTGCTGACTCGGCCTGGACATATGGCATTGGTGAACCAAGCAGATCCATTCGCAAGCTGATGAGACGCACGGAGAAGGCCCTTGAGCGGGCGATTGCCCAGGCAGTTCCAGGGAATACGCTCGGAGATATTGGAAGTGCCATTGAACGAACAGCCAGATTGTATCGTTACGGAATTGTAAAGCCCCTCATCGGTCATGGAATTGGTCAATATATTCATGAGCCGCCAAATGTGTTGCCGTATGGCAAACGCAGAACGGGCACGATGCTCACCGAGGGCATGGTCATTACCATTGAACCCATATTTACGAAAGGCAGTTCCGGGGCCGTTGTATGGGATGAAGATGGATGGACAGTAAGGACGGTAGATGGCAGCTGGGGAGTGCAGTATGAGCATACAGTTGCGATTACTGGGGATGGCCCCTTGATTCTGACCAATGGTACATGAGAAGAATTAAGGTGAAGGTGAAGATGAGGAAATGAATTGAACCTTTCGGAGGAATGCTCCATGCTGTTTTGAGCTTGAATGTAGCGGTATGGAGCGATAGGTATGTTTTCTGAATGGACATGGAAGAGGTCTTCCATAAAATCGGACCTTTCTTTTGCATAATATCGCATGTTTTGAATGTGAGAAAAATCACCAATAAATCGAGTTTTATCACCGAAATTTGGCAAAAATTTTCAAATGTAGAGTGTAATACTTTTAACTGAAATCGTTTGCAAATCAAGTTGTAGAGCGGTTTTTTACATAAAGTGAACAATTTGTGAACATGTGTCCAAAGATTGACAAAATCATACCCTCAACTTATATTTAATAAGTGATTGAAGCATATAGAATGAATTGGAAGAATGCGCAGACATGCCCTGAGCAGGAAATCACGGGAGTACTGGAAGCGTTATTTTTGTAAGCGTTCTGTATGATGAAGAGGATTATGCGTATCGTGCTGAAACGTACCTTTTGTTGCCTTTCTACTGAACGACAACGGTAATCTACGAAAACGTAAAAAAGTGGGGTAGATCAATGATGAAACAGTGGCAGGTTGCAAAGCGAATTCTCCCCTTGCTGGCGGTGTTCTCTTTGCTGCTATCCGCATGCGGGCGGGAAGACTTGTCGGTAATGAAACCTCAGGGTCCTGTGGCGCAAGGCCAATATGATCTGATGAAGTTATCCATCACGATTATGATCGTGGTGCTCATCATTGTATTTGCTATAGCGGCCTATGTTCTGATCCGGTTTCGTAGAAGATCCGGGCAGACCGACATGCCTGAACAGGTTGAAGGTAATTTCAAGCTGGAAGTAATATGGACAGCCATTCCGTTATTGCTGGTTATTGTGCTGGCAGTACCGACAGTCCAAACGATTTTTGCCCAAGGCGAAGATCTGTCCAATGACAAAAATGCACTTAAGGTCCAAGTCACCTCGCATCAGTACTGGTGGGAATTCACTTATCCTCAATATGACGTAACCACCGCTCAAGATCTCATCATCCCGACCGGAACAAAAATCGCATTTGAACTTAAAACCGCTGACGTGCTTCACTCCTTCTGGGTGCCGTCACTTGCGGGCAAAATGGACACAAACCCGGATGGAACACTTAACAAGTTCAGTTTCTCTGCACCGAATGAAGGTGTTTACCGCGGTAAATGTGCCGAGTTATGTGGCAGATCGCATGCCTTCATGGAATTCAAGGTAAAAGCAGTGAGTCAGGAATCCTTTGACAGATGGGTGAATCAGATGAAAGCACCTGCAGTCCTTCCTGAAGATACTCAATTAGCCGAGAAATTCAAAACAAACTGCCTTTCTTGCCACGCTGTTGGCGATCAAGGTGGACCCGTAGCACCTAACTTGACGGGAATTGGCGGCAAGGAATCTGTCGCAGGCATTTTGCTGAATTCTCGTGAGGGACAGGAAGAAGGTAGTCCGGTACTGGATAACATGAAAGAATGGCTCCATGATCCACAATCCGTGAAGCCGGGCAATACCATGCCGAATCCCAAGGATCTTGGGTTGACGGATGAAGAAATCGACGGAATTGCCGAATATCTGGCCAACTACAAATTGGACTATGAATAGAACAGCAAGGACGAAGAAGGGGGTACACAACCTTGGCTCATGCGCATAGCGTCAAGAGGTACAGGGGCTTGATGGATTGGATCACCACCGTCGATCACAAAAAAATCGCCATTCTCTATTTGGTTGCGGGTGGATTTTTCTTTGGAATCGGCGGCATTGAAGCCATTTTAATTCGGATTCAACTGATGAAGCCTATGAATGATTTTGTATCGGCACAGGTCTTCAACGAATTGATTACCATGCATGGAACAACGATGATTTTCCTTGGTGTCATGCCACTTATTTTTGCCATTATGAATGCAGTCGTGCCTTTGCAGATCGGTGCACGGGACGTTGCCTTTCCTTTTCTTAACGCACTTGGTTTCTGGACGTTCCTTTTTGGGGGACTGCTGTTGAACCTGAGCTGGGTTATGGGAGGAGCACCGGATGCGGGCTGGACCTCATATACGCCGCTTTCGGGCAGTGAGTACAGTGGAACGCATGGTGTGGATTTCTATACCATCGGTCTTCAGATCGCGGGTCTGGGAACACTCATCGGGGGCATTAACTTTCTCGCAACGATTATTACAATGCGTGCTCCAGGCATGTCCTACATGCGGATGCCGATGTTTACATGGACGACATTTATTACATCTGCCATTATTCTTTTTGCTTTTCCTGCCATCACGGTAGGGCTTGTACTTTTGACGTTTGATCGTATACTGGGAGCGAATTTCTTCGATGTAGCAGGGGGCGGTAATCCCGTACTCTGGCAGCACATCTTCTGGATTTTCGGGCACCCGGAAGTATACATTTTGATTTTGCCGGCATTTGGTATCATCTCGGAGGTTATTCCGACCTTCTCGCGTAAACGGCTGTTCGGTTACAGCTCCATGGTATTTGCCACCATCCTGATTGCCTTCCTGGGCTTCATGGTATGGGCGCATCACATGTTTACAACAGGTCTAGGTAATGTAGCCAACGCGCTATTCTCCATCTCGACAATGTTGATTGCCGTACCTACCGGGATCAAAATCTTTAACTGGCTCTTTACGATGTGGGGTGGACAGATCCGCTTTACAGCGGCGAACCTGTTTGCTGTTGGATTCGTTCCAACCTTCGTTATGGGTGGTGTTACCGGTGTCATGCTGGCATCTGCTCCGGCGGATTTCCAATTCCATGATACGTACTTTGTTGTAGCCCACTTTCACTACGTTATTGTAGGGGGACTTGTACTCGGCTTGTTCTCGGGATTGCATTACTGGTGGCCGAAGATGTTCGGACGTATTCTGAGTGAAACACTTGGAAAATGGACATTCTGGACATTTATGATTGGTTTCCAATTAACGTTCTTTGTACAGCATTTCCTCGGTCTGATGGGAATGCAGCGCCGGATCGTTACATATTTGCCGAATCAGGATTTTGATCTGTTCAATCTGGTCAGCTCCGTCGGGGCATTTCTGATGGGTGTGGGAGTTATCTTGTTCCTCGCGAACATCGTAATCACCATGAGAAAACCGGCTGGTGCGCCAAACGATCCGTGGGAAGACGGTCGTACTTTGGAATGGTCCATTCCTTCACCGCCGCCGGAATACAATTTCAAGCAGACTCCGCTGGTACGTGGAATTGATGCGTACTGGAAGGAAAAGATGGCAGGACATACGGAGATGACACCAGCAGAACCCGTGGGTTCGATTCATATGCCATCAGCAACGCCGTTGCCGTTTGTAATGTCTGTGGGGATCTTTATTGCCGGACTTGGTTTGATGTTCAGCAAGGATGAATTCGGTAATGCGTTTATGAATGTATTGTTTAACAATTATATTGTAGTTGTTATTGGTCTTCTGATTACATTTGGATCAATGGCACTGCGTTCACTTTATGATGATCATGGCTGGCATATTGAACCGGAGGATCAGGATGAGAAGGGGGCTAGAACATGACAACCTCACATGCCGAACCGGTGAACGACAAATTGCCGCATGAACCGGAGAAAGCAACGCTGGAGGGACGTAACAAGCTGATTGCCTTCTGGTTGTTCCTTGGCGGAGAGACGGTACTGTTCGGTACGCTCTTTGCTACCTTCCTGGCTCTTCGTGGCCAAACCAATGATGGACCTACGGCGAATGAACTGTTTCACCTGCCACTCGTGGCCGCTGCAACGTTCATTCTCTTGGTCAGTAGTTTGACGAGTGTATTTGCAATTCAGGCCATGCATAAGGGCAAGCGAGATGCACTGGCATTGTGGCTTGGCATCACGGTGGTACTGGGTATGGGATTCCTCGCGCTGGAGATATACGAGTTCTATGAGTATGTGAAACATAAAGAGTTTGGCATGACTACCAGTGCCTTTAGTTCAGCATTCTATACACTGGTCGGGTTCCACGGAGCGCACGTTGCTTTCGGTATTGTGTGGATCGGAATCATTATTGGGCAGCTGTTCAAAAAAGGATTGACGGTCGTAACTGCACCTAAAGTATACGTCTCCGCAATGTACTGGCACTTTATTGACGTGGTCTGGGTGTTCATCTTTACGGTCGTGTACCTGCTCGGAAAGGTGGGGTAACACATGTCAGCACAGGATAAGACAGATCAACAGCCTGTGAAGCACCGTCACCGGACGGAAGGGCCACAGAAACACGTCGTGGTGTTTGTTTTCTCCATTATTCTCACGCTGATTGCGTTTGCGGCTGCTTCTGCCGGAGGGGTCAACACAACCTTTACAATAATTATTTTGCTCGTGATGGCTATTCTTCAGGTATTCGTTCAGTTGGGTTACTGGATGCACATGAAGGATAAAGGGCATTTGATGCCAATCCTGTTCATGGCCTTTGGCTTCTTCGTAGCCTTTACGTGCATCATTATGGCACTTTATTGGGTCTGGTGGTAAAAGAGATGGCGGCGGCGCAATGCCGCCGTCTTTTCCCCTTTTTGGCGAATGAATCTTCACAAAGAAATAAAGGCAACAACCAAATCAGGTCACGGGGAGGTTTCCCGTATGCTCGGGTTGCAATATTTTAGCTTCAACGACTTATGGAGTCCACTTATATTGGCTTTATTTCTGATCATTGCTGCGGCGTATTTAGTGCTCGTGGGACCGTTAAGCGAGCAAATAAAAGATGCAGAGCCTGCGACTGCCGGTCAGAAAATCATGTTTATTACAGGGTTGTTTGTCCTCTATCTGGCTCAAGCTGGACCATTTAATCTGCTTGGTCACGTGATGTTTAGTTTTCACATGGTAAGCATGGCGTTCTCTTATCTGGTAGCGCCGCCGCTGATGATGAAAGGTTTGCCGATCTGGGTATGGCTCAGAGTCGTACGTTGGCTGCCAACACGCCAGCTATCGTTCCTGGCTCATCCGATCGTTGCGGCAGTGATCTTTAACGGGCTGTTTTCGCTGTATCACTTACCGATTGTACATGATTACGTTATGCTGAATTTTACCGTTCACCGGTTGTATTATATTGCACTGTTTATCACCTCGATGCTCATGTGGTGGACATTGCTGAATCCGTTACCAGAAGGCAGACAAGCTTCGGGTCTATCCAAGATCGGTTTTATTTTTCTGAATATGGTGCTGCTCACGCCTGCGTGTGGATTGATTATTTTTGCGTCCGAGCCGTTGTATCAGACGTACAGCAACCCGGCAGTATGGGCTGAAGCCATGCGGTATTGTGTGTCTGGGGATTCTACGGCTTTACTTCGCTCATTCGGTGGACCGGCCTTCTTCAACTTCCTGTCCTCCGCGAAGGAAGATCAGCAGGTGGGTGGCATTGTAATGAAGTTTATTCAGGAAGGGATCTTCGCCTCCATGCTGGCCTATGTCTTTTTCCAATGGTATCGGAAAGAGAAGCAGGAAGATGATGATGATTCGTATCCTGCAGGGGGCGCTGGGGGGCCACTCAATCCGGCTGCCAAATAATTAAGTCAATGTTCTGACAAGAGGGGGAACACACGATGGATATGTATTTTTGGCTACCTACGATCAGTACTTCTTTCATTGTGATAAGTGCAGTACTGGTGGGGATTGGATGGGTACTGATTATTCGGGGCAAACGCGAGGCTCATCAGTCCGCCATGGTAGCAGGTGCGATTGCAGCTCTAATCTTCTTTGTGATCTATATGTCTCGCACAATATTCGTAGGTAATACGGCTTGGGGTGGAGACCCGGATCTGGAGATCTTTTATCGGATATTTCTAATTTTTCATATTATCCTGGCTACCGTGGCAGCGATATTCGGTATTTCAACACTGGTGTTGGGGTTCAAAAAGAAGTTCGGAACACATCGCCGCTGGGGCAGGTTCACGTCCATGATCTGGTTCGGGTCAGCATTAACAGGTGTTGTTGTGTATGTTCTTCTATATCTCTTATATCCTGGTGGTCATACACGTCCGGTGTGGGAAGCTATTCTCGGCGTGTAAAAGTGGGGGCACAACCTCGGGCTAATCGTGCGTGCGTCACTATGATCTTCTGAAAATATGAAAATGGACGAATCTAGCAGAAGATTCGTCCACGCTACCTCTCTCATTCATTCATAGAATGAGTTCGAGAGGGGGAAACAAAATGAAAAAAACAGTCAATGTCAGTCAAACGTATCCACGCCTTACCGTGTATTCAGAAGAGAACTACAGAGGAAGAAGCCGCATCTATCGTGGCAACACGGGTCTTCGTAACCTGGACAATATTTTGGATGGGGTGGAGAGCCTGCGTTTTTTCTCAACAAGTTCCAATGCAACACTCGTTGTGTTCACACGGCCTAACTTTCAGGGGGGATTCCGTGTCTTCCGCGGCAACACCAACTTGAGAGATTTGGATGATCTTATCCGTGGCAATGACGTGGAATCCCTGATCTCCACGAATGAGCGGCTGACTCTGGCCGAGATTCGTGCGATCCGCGCCAACCGCAGTCTGCCTAGTGGTTATAACCTCGTTTAATCGCAAGGCCTCTTCTTCTAACAGGTGCTAGAGAACGGCAAAGGGCTGTACCCGAATTGTGTTTACACAATAACGGGTACAGCCCTTCTTTTGTGATCGGGAATGATGTTTGTTTAATCCCCGCCACCCCCACTGTCGCCACCGCCACTATCTCCTCCAGAATCGCTGCTACCACTATCGCTGCCGTGATGAGAATGTATGCCTGATGAAAAATCTGAATCATGATGTTTGTGATCCGGTGTGTGTCTGACATGTCGATCGTAGGATTCATCTCCTGTAATGACCGGATATCCCGAAGCAGAGTCGGCATAACCGTTGTTACGGTGTCTGCGGTGTCTGCCTTTTTTGGCAGAATGACGATGAGGTTCATCCCGGAGGATCAACCAGATAACGACGATAAGGAAAAGGAGCACAAACCCGATCTCGACCAGCCAATCCATAGTTGTAATCTTCCTTTCTTTGATCCGTGACTATAATTTATTTTAACGTAAATTTGAACCGTGTCCCATCCCATCTTCCTGATTCAGGAAAATTAGGGGTTGACGGGATCAGTATTCGGTCTGTATACTGTGTATATTGATATATACAGTAAACACAGTGATTACAGTGCGCAAGATGAGTGAATGACAACTGAAAGGCAGGCATGCATATGAACGAATGGAAGCAGGCGTGGTGGTTGACCCGCAACCAGACGAGTAAGGATAAGCTCCAATGGCTATGGTCTGCAATATTCATGATATACACTGGCGGCATGAGCGGTGTGATGTTATTGGGACAACAACAGACAGATTTCATTAATCCTGTAGTGGATTCCTTCTTTTTAATCATGTTGCCATTTCAAGGGTTCATGTTCTGCAGGCGCTCCTTCCGTTACATACAGGAGGATTCCTATACGCAGATGTTGGCCTACTATCGCAGAATCCCGATCCCTGAACAAGCGGTGATGTGGTCCAGGTTACAGCAAGCTCTAATGGCGTTTGCTTACAATGGTATTTTTTTCTACGGATCGTTATACGTGGTTAGCCTTCATGCCGAAGGATTCCGATGGGATCAATATCTGGCTTTTAGCCTGACCTGTACAGGTTATGGACTTTTGGTAACAGGATTATATATTTACGGAGAGTTTCTGAATAGTGGCAAGAAATACTTGGTTCTCAGTACGCTTTTTGTACCCCTTGCGATTGGCATATCCTTATTGATTCGAATGTCAGGCAGTTACGGCTTTCGAATGGTGATGGATGCGAGTAAATCATGGGGGTTGCTTTCCCCGATCATGTGGATTGCTCTGGTGGCTGGTATCGCAGGATTATGGTTGTTTAGCCGCTTGACGCTGAAGAAGCTGGTTCTTCGGGATTTAAATTAAAATGACTTATGTACGAATACAGGATGAGACCGGCACGGTCAGGCAACAGACTGGAGTGTACCGGAGGGCGAGGTGCAAGATGTGAAAATACCCATTCAAATTAATGAAAATAGCGCTGAACCTTTATACCACCAAATTGAAAATCAATTAAGATCTTTAATTATAACGGGTCAATTGGAGGAGGGAACACATTTGCCGTCCATTCGTGAGTTCGCCGGAGCGCTGAATTGCAGTGTGATTACGGTTAGACGGGTCTATCAGGATCTGGAGAATGAAGGCCTGCTTCGTACGAAGCAGGGGACAGGTACATTTGTGGCCCAGGTAGAAGCCGGCGATAGAGAAAATTATAGATTGAAGGCCGCACAGGAAGCGATGCAGGCTGCGGTGCAGTCTGGAAAATCGGTAGGCTGTACGGAAGAAGAGATGGAGAGCCTGTTCCGGGAAGTCCTGAAGGCTATTTACGCGAAGTAAGGGAGTGATTCATACATGGAACCCATAGCAGTTCAGTTGAACGGTGTATCCAAGATGCGAAAACGCAGAGTAATTGGCCCGATTGATCTGACCATCCCGGAAGGGTATGTAGTTGCTATTCTCGGTCATAACGGTTCTGGAAAAAGCACACTTCTTAACATGCTGCAACAAGTGGTGCTGCCAGATGCCGGGCAGATTATATGGTTTGGGAAGGAACGTGAGGGACCACTTCCCCTTGAACTGAGACAACAGATCGGTTTTGTGGCTGACAATGCCGGGCTTGAAGAGAATCGGATAACAGCACAGGAAGCAGCTGAATTTCGGGCCTACTGGTACCCGCGATGGGATATGAAGTTGTTCGATCAACTGATTCACGATATGGAAGTACCCGTTGATGTGAAGCTGAACAAAATGTCCAAGGGAGAGCGGCGGAAATTCGAGATTGCTGCTGCGATTGCAGCTCGCCCCAGATTATTGCTTTTGGATGAGCCTTCATCAGGACTGGACCCCTTTGCCTGGAAAGTGATGGTTGAGCAGTTCCGTACCTTCATGGCTGAGGGGGACACCACGATTCTGATTGCCACACATATAGCAGATGAAGTCAAAAGACTTGCGGATTACATCGTCTTGATGCACCGTGGTCAGTCACTGGGTATGGCCGAGAAAGACATGGTGCTCGATCAGTGGAAAGAAGTCTGGTATGAAGGAGACTTAAGGCCAGAGAGTATCCCGGGTGTTGTGGAATCTTCTTTGGAAGAAAGAGGGCTGGTTCGTGTCATTACAACCCGGGTCAGCGAAGCGCAGGAGAGACTGGAGCTATCGAATAACCGAGTATTGAAAATCCGCAACTTGGAATTGGATGAAGTGCTGGCGTTCTGGATTGCCGGGTATGCACCCGTACAGTGGAAATAACCGAAGGGAGACGATAAATGATGAACCGATTGGAATTGAAGCAAGTCGTCAAGCAATATGCAGACAAAACAGCCGTTAATGGAGTTACGCTCAATGTAAAAGAAGGGGAGATTTACGGACTGCTCGGAGCCAATGGTGCAGGCAAAACAACAACGATGCGCATGGTGCTTGGACTGATTCACCCGGACGGGGGGAATATCCTGTACAATGGCAAGCCTTACAACACAGAGTTGCAGCAGATTATGGGTTATCTTCCGGAAGAGCGTGGATTGTACCCGAAGGTGAAAGTCAGCGAACAGATTAATTATCTGGCACGGCTTCGTGGCATGAATGGTAAGGATGCAGATCAAAGTCTCAAATACTGGTTGGATCGGTTCGAAGTTCCGGAATATTACGATAAGAAGATTGAGGAGTTATCCAAAGGTAATCAGCAGAAGATGGGCTTTATTGCAGCTGTAGTGCATAGACCGCAGATTCTCATTCTGGATGAAGCGTTCAGCGGGCTGGATCCTGTGAATGTGGAATTACTCAAATCCACTGTCAAGGAATTACGAGATGAAGGTACAGCTATTCTGTTCTCGACACATCGCATGGAACACGTTGAAGAGTTGTGTCGCCAGATCACCATTCTGCATCGTTCCAACACGGTGGTACAAGGCGAGATCAAGGAGATTAAGAGCCGTTATCCACGTGAGCAGGTGTTCCTGGGTACAGTTGGAAGTGTGGAGGGGCTTGAACAGTTGCCTGGTGTGAAGAAAGTCGAGCGGAATGAGCGTGGTTACCTGATACATATTAGTCAGGTGGAAGCAGCTCAAGAGATTTTGAGAACAGCCATGACTCAGACGACAGTGGAACACTTTGAACTGAAGGAACCAACGCTTAACCAAATCTTTATTCGTGAGGTAGGTGAGTCGAATGAATAAAATGGGAACGATTACGGGCTTTACATTTAAAAACAAGGTTAAAACGAAATCATTCATGGTGACGACCATTGTACTTGCACTTTTAATCTCAATCGGACTCAATGTTCCATATTTCATTACCTTATTTAATGGAGGTTCCATTGGCGGAGCTTCAAGTAGCAATCCTGTAAATATTGGTCTTCTGAGCGCAGGGCAGCCTGAAGTTTCCGAGAAACTGGAGAGTTTCTCGTCGGCGCAAGGGGATCAGGTCTATCGATTCATTGCCAGTGGAGACAAGGATGAAGCGGCTCTTGCAGCGGATGCGGAAGCAGGGCTTACCGATGGCTATCTGAAGTTTGAAGCGGTTGCTGGACAGGAGTTCCCACAACCCATTCTATATTCAGCAGAAGATGTATCACCTCAGATTATTGCATCCATTGAAGCTGCATTGCAGAGTGTGAAGCTGGATGTGGTTGTGAAAGATGTACTCACAGCGGAGCAGAAGGAACTGATTACAACACCTGTGAAGCTCACCGAGCAAAGCTTGAGTACGGATGGAAGTGGGGCCGGTGCTGAGTCAGAAGGTGCGATGAGCCCGATTAACTATATTGTGGTGTACTTGCTGATCATCCTGCTGTTCACCTCGACCATGATGACAGGCAACATGATTGCTTCAGAGATCACAGCGGAGAAGAGCTCGCGTATTATGGAGATTCTGATTACGAGTGTATCCCCGCTCAGTCAGATGTTTGGTAAAATCATCGGTATTTTCATGGTGGGCATGCTGCAAATCGGGATCTTCGGAGCAGTGGTTGCCGGAAATATCCTGCTACCGCATAACCGTGCAGTGTTAGGTGATTTCAATATGAGTCTGAGTGATGTGAATATTGCGGTTATTGTGTATGGACTCATATTCTACATTCTGGGCTACTTCCTGTATGCCGTGTTGTTCGCTGCCATTGGCTCAATGGTAAGCCGTACGGAAGAACTGGGTCAGGCTGTTCTGCCGATTACGATGTTGTCGCTTGTATCCTTCTATATTGCGATCTTCAGTATTTCTACACCGAACATTCTGTTGTTGAAAATCGCAAGCTTCATTCCATTCACGTCGCCGACCGCGATTCTGGTACGGATCGGTGCGGGAGTTGCACCGACTTGGGAGATTCTAACTTCATTAGCGATTCTCATTGTGTCCATTATCATCTTCGGATGGCTTGCAGCCAAAATCTATCGCACAGGTGTGCTGATGTACGGTAAACGTCCAACCTTTAAAGAGTTATTTAAGGCCATGAAGGCTTATAAGATCTAAGTAGAGTTCAGGAGAGGGCGGCTGATGATCATGCAGCAGTTAAAAGGGTTCTTTATACAGTTCTTGAGGGACCCGCTGTGGTTTAAAGCACTAATTCTCTCTACACTGCTACTTTCAATTGTGTTTAGCAGTTCGGCCTTTTCAGAGCAGGGCTACTACCAAAGCATCTCTAAACTAGCTATCGCTATTTTCTTCGTCTCATATGGAGTGAAGCTGCGGGGGAATCGGAAGGTTTCTATAGCATTCTTTTTCCTGGCTCTAATCAGTATCTATTTATCATGGAATAGCTTGGACTTTGCGAATATCTAGCATCGAAACTATGTGACGGATTCGTTTCTGTTATTTCTTATCTATTGAGAGTAATGAAGGGAAAGAGTGCTGCTCCGTTTGTGGAGTGGCACCAATTCCCGCCTTTATCCGTAATATCTAGGTATGTCCATTCTATTAAAATGGGTCGGCAAATATATTCACTAAAGGAGAATACATAATATGAAGAATTGGAAACGCATGCTCTTATCTCTCACCATCTCGGTAGGCTTGCTCACATCTGCCGTACCGGCTATGGCTGCTCCACAAGAAACTTCTGTCAAGGTCAATGACCAGGCAGTGAAATATGCTACAGGAGCACCAATCGTAGATAAAGGTACAACCTTGGTTCCATTGCGGACTACACTGGATGCGATGGACGTGAAGCTAACAACTGCGACAGATGATACGATTACGGCTGTGATTGATGGCAAAACGATTACACTGAAAAGCAAACTTACACGTATCAACGGTGTGACGTATGCTCCAATCCGCATCGTTGGAGATGCAGCGGGTTATGAAGTGCGCTGGGATGCTGCAACACGCACCGTGCTGCTGGTATCCAAAGATGGAGCAACGGAAACTCCTCAAACGGGTGGACGTGGCTTCATGTGGGAAGTGGAAAGCAATGGCAACACGGTCTATCTGGTAGGGTCTATGCATATTGCGGATGAGAGCTTCTATCCATTGCGTCCGGAGTTTGAGGAAGCATTTGCGGAAGCTGACTATCTTGGGGTAGAGATTGATATTAGCAAAGCGGCTGACGAAGAGCAGCAAAAGCTGGTTCTAAGCCTGGGTTCATATCAGGATGGAACAACACTGAAAGATCACATTTCCAGTGAAACCTATACGAAGCTGGGCGATGTACTGAAGAAAAATGGTTTAGAGCCTAACGCTTTGGATGCATTTAAGCCTTGGGTAGTAGAGAGCACACTCGCAAGTTTGAAGTCCGCAACGGCTGGATACGAAGCGTCAGCAGGAGTGGATCTGTATTTCATCCAGAAAGCAATCGAGCGCAAACTCCCAGTTATTGAGTTGGAAAGTTATCAATCTCAACTTGGCATGTTTAACGACTTTTCCAAAGAAACACAAGAGGAAACTTTGAAAGCGACAATCGAGAACTTCGACGTGCTGGATAACAGTGTGAATCAGATGGCTGAGATGTGGAAAACGGGTAATGACGAGCAATTACTAGAACTGACTAACAGCTTCTCCACGAACGAGGAGTACAACAAAGCAATGCTGGTTGATCGTAACATTGGTATGGCGGACAAAATCGATGGTTACTTGAAAAACGGCAAAGGCGAGGAGTATTTCATTGTTGTTGGCGCGGCACACTACCTGGGCGATCACGGTATCGTGAAATTGCTTGAAGATAAAGGATATAAAGTAGAACGTAAATAAATATAGATTATTATAGAAGGCAACCCTTTCGTCTCGAATAAGAGAGTTGAGAGGGTTACCTTCTTATATATAGAAGAAAGACAGATTAGATAGTGAAGCTCAAGTGTGCATGATAACACAATTAAACATATGATAACATTGTAGATTCAAGGTCCTTAATAGGGTTAGATTGTAAAATTAATATTTTTAGAAATTAACTCTTTACAAGTGCGTTTGCTGCATGGTATATTCTATTTCCGGCCAAAAAAACACGAGAAACACGGTGCGGCAAGCGAATGAAATAAGCTTCGAAAGAAACTTGAAAAAAGAGCTTGCAAAGTTGGTTCGGACATGATATTATATAAGAGTTGCTGAAGAGAACGACATTCGGTAACGAAACAAGTTTGATCTTTGAAAACTGAACAACGAGTGAGTAAACATTCTGCTTGCAGAATGAACGCGAAAGTTTGAGACAAGCCTTGGCTTGGATCGACTGGAGCACAAATGAGATGTTTAATCTCGTCAGATTCAAAATGAGCTTATCGCTCTTTTCAATACTTTATTGGAGAGTTTGATCCTGGCTCAGGACGAACGCTGGCGGCATGCCTAATACATGCAAGTCGAGCGGAGTTGATAAGAAGCTTGCTTCTTTGAGACTTAGCGGCGGACGGGTGAGTAACACGTAGGCAACCTGCCCTCAAGTTTGGGACAACTACCGGAAACGGTAGCTAATACCGAATAGTTGTTTTCTTCGCCTGAAGGAAACTGGAAAGACGGAGCAATCTGTCACTTGGGGATGGGCCTGCGGCGCATTAGCTAGTTGGTGGGGTAACGGCTCACCAAGGCGACGATGCGTAGCCGACCTGAGAGGGTGATCGGCCACACTGGGACTGAGACACGGCCCAGACTCCTACGGGAGGCAGCAGTAGGGAATCTTCCGCAATGGGCGAAAGCCTGACGGAGCAATGCCGCGTGAGTGATGAAGGTTTTCGGATCGTAAAGCTCTGTTGCCAGGGAAGAACGCTTGGGAGAGTAACTGCTCTCAAGGTGACGGTACCTGAGAAGAAAGCCCCGGCTAACTACGTGCCAGCAGCCGCGGTAATACGTAGGGGGCAAGCGTTGTCCGGAATTATTGGGCGTAAAGCGCGCGCAGGCGGTCATTTAAGTCTGGTGTTTAATCCCGGGGCTCAACCCCGGATCGCACTGGAAACTGGGTGACTTGAGTGCAGAAGAGGAGAGTGGAATTCCACGTGTAGCGGTGAAATGCGTAGATATGTGGAGGAACACCAGTGGCGAAGGCGACTCTCTGGGCTGTAACTGACGCTGAGGCGCGAAAGCGTGGGGAGCAAACAGGATTAGATACCCTGGTAGTCCACGCCGTAAACGATGAGTGCTAGGTGTTAGGGGTTTCGATACCCTTGGTGCCGAAGTTAACACATTAAGCACTCCGCCTGGGGAGTACGGTCGCAAGACTGAAACTCAAAGGAATTGACGGGGACCCGCACAAGCAGTGGAGTATGTGGTTTAATTCGAAGCAACGCGAAGAACCTTACCAGGTCTTGACATCCCTCTGATCGATGCAGAGATGTATCTTTCCTTCGGGACAGAGGAGACAGGTGGTGCATGGTTGTCGTCAGCTCGTGTCGTGAGATGTTGGGTTAAGTCCCGCAACGAGCGCAACCCTTGATCTTAGTTGCCAGCACTTCGGGTGGGCACTCTAAGGTGACTGCCGGTGACAAACCGGAGGAAGGTGGGGATGACGTCAAATCATCATGCCCCTTATGACCTGGGCTACACACGTACTACAATGGCCGGTACAACGGGCTGTGAAGCCGCGAGGTGGAACGAATCCTAAAAAGCCGGTCTCAGTTCGGATTGCAGGCTGCAACTCGCCTGCATGAAGTCGGAATTGCTAGTAATCGCGGATCAGCATGCCGCGGTGAATACGTTCCCGGGTCTTGTACACACCGCCCGTCACACCACGAGAGTTTATAACACCCGAAGTCGGTGGGGTAACCGCAAGGAGCCAGCCGCCGAAGGTGGGATAGATGATTGGGGTGAAGTCGTAACAAGGTAGCCGTATCGGAAGGTGCGGCTGGATCACCTCCTTTCTATGGAGAATCGTTTCCCGCGTGGAAACATTCAAATACAAGTCTTCAGGAAGCATGCTTCCGAAGCGAGCTTTACTTCGTAAAGCTTTTAACTCACTCGTTGCTCAGTTTTGAGAGCTCAAACTCTCAAACAGCTTGCTTTTGCATGGAGCTTGTTCTTTGAAAACTAGATATCGAAACGAAAGTAAATGCGAATTAGAACATTCCTTTTTAGCTGAACTTGTGTATAACAAGTTTAAATAAAAACGGTAGATTGCTGGAGCGAGTGATCGAAATGGAGCGACTTTTGGATTTGCGCAAGCAAACCAAGCGGAGCGACAGCTCGAACACGAGCGCAATGGTTAAGCTACTAAGAGCACACGGAGGATGCCTAGGCGCTAGGAGCCGATGAAGGACGTGGCGAACAACGAAACTGCCTCGGGGAGCTGTAAGCAAGCTTTGATCCGGGGGTGTCCGAATGGGGAAACCCAGCTGGGGTAATTTCCAGTTACTCATAACTGAATACATAGGTTGTGTAGAGGCATACCAGGGGAACTGAAACATCTAAGTACCCTGAGGAAGAGAAAACAATAGTGATTCCGTCAGTAGCGGCGAGCGAACGCGGAGAAGCCCAAACCAGAGAGCTTGCTCTTTGGGGTTGTGGGACGTCTCACATGGAGTTACAAAGGAACCGGTTAAGCGAAGAGGTCTGGAAAGGCCCGCCAAAGAAGGTAAAAGCCCTGTAGTTGAAAGTCTGTTCCCTCCGAGACGGATCCCGAGTAGTGCGGGGCACGTGAAACCCCGTATGAATCCGGCAGGACCATCTGCCAAGGCTAAATACTTCCTAGCGACCGATAGTGAAGCAGTACCGTGAGGGAAAGGTGAAAAGCACCCCGGAAGGGGAGTGAAATAGAACCTGAAACCGTGTGCTTACAAAAAGTCAGAGCCCGTTTTAGGGGTGATGGCGTGCCTTTTGTAGAATGAACCGGCGAGTTACGTTCCCGTGCAAGGTTAAGGTGAAGAGCCGGAGCCGCAGCGAAAGCGAGTCTGAATAGGGCGATGTAGTACGTGGACGTAGACCCGAAACCGGGTGATCTACCCCTGTCCAGGGTGAAGGTGCGGTAACACGCACTGGAGGCCCGAACCCACGCACGTTGAAAAGTGCGGGGATGAGGTGGGGGTAGCGGAGAAATTCCAATCGAACTCGGAGATAGCTGGTTCTCCCCGAAATAGCTTTAGGGCTAGCCTCGGAAAACAGAGTCGTGGAGGTAGAGCACTGATTGGGTGCGGGGCCCGCAAGGGTTACCAAGCTCAGTCAAACTCCGAATGCCATAGACTTACTTCCGGGAGTCAGACAGTGAGTGCTAAGATCCATTGTCAAAAGGGAAACAGCCCAGACCATCAGCTAAGGTCCCCAAGTGTGTGTTAAGTGGGAAAGGATGTGGAGTTGCACAGACAACCAGGATGTTGGCTTAGAAGCAGCCACCATTGAAAGAGTGCGTAATAGCTCACTGGTCGAGTGACTCTGCGCCGAAAATGTAACGGGGCTAAACACACCACCGAAGCTATGGCTTGATGCTTGCATCAGGGGTAGGGGAGCGTTGTATAAGGGTTGAAGGTGTACCGTAAGGAGCGCTGGACATTATACAAGTGAGAATGCCGGTATGAGTAACGAAAAGATCAGTGAGAATCTGATCCGCCGAAAGCCTAAGGGTTCCTGAGGAAGGCTCGTCCGCTCAGGGTAAGTCGGGACCTAAGGCGAGGCCGAAAGGCGTAGTCGAAGGACAACAGGTCGAAATTCCTGTACCACCGTAAGCCGTTATGAGCAATGGGGGGACGCAGTAGGGTAGTGACGCGGACTGATGGATGTCCGTCTAAGCAGTGAGGCTGATGTGTAGGCAAATCCGCACATCGTAAGGCTGAGCTGTGATGGGGAGCGAAAATTGTAGTAGCGAAGGTCATGATCTCACACTGCCAAGAAAAGCCTCTAGCCAGGTGAAGGTGCCCGTACCGCAAACCGACACAGGTAGGCGAGAAGAGTATTCTAAGGCGCGCGGAAGAACTCTCGTTAAGGAACTCGGCAAAATGACCCCGTAACTTCGGGAGAAGGGGTGCCCCGGTAGTGTGAATAGCACGAGGGGGCCGCAGTGAAAAGGCCCAAGCGACTGTTTAGCAAAAACACAGGTCTGTGCGAAGCCGTAAGGCGAAGTATACGGGCTGACGCCTGCCCGGTGCTGGAAGGTTAAGGGGAGTGGTTAGGAGCAATCCGAAGCTGTGAACCGAAGCCCCAGTAAACGGCGGCCGTAACTATAACGGTCCTAAGGTAGCGAAATTCCTTGTCAGGTAAATTCTGACCCGCACGAATGGCGTAACGACTTGGGCGCTGTCTCAACGAGAGATCCGGTGAAATTTTAATACCTGTGAAGATGCAGGTTACCCGCGACAAGACGGAAAGACCCCATGGAGCTTTACTGCAGCTTGATATTGAATTTGGGTACGATCTGTACAGGATAGGTGGGAGCCTTTGAAGCGTGAGCGCCAGCTTGCGTGGAGGCAACGTTGGGATACCACCCTGATCGTATCTAGGTTCTAACCTGGTACCGTAATCCGGTGCGGGGACAGTGTCAGGTGGGCAGTTTGACTGGGGCGGTCGCCTCCTAAAGAGTAACGGAGGCGCCCAAAGGTTCCCTCAGAATGGTTGGAAATCATTCGAAGAGTGCAAAGGCATAAGGGAGCTTGACTGCGAGACCTACAAGTCGAGCAGGGACGAAAGTCGGGCTTAGTGATCCGGTGGTACCGCATGGAAGGGCCATCGCTCAACGGATAAAAGCTACCCTGGGGATAACAGGCTTATCTCCCCCAAGAGTCCACATCGACGGGGAGGTTTGGCACCTCGATGTCGGCTCATCGCATCCTGGGGCTGAAGTAGGTCCCAAGGGTTGGGCTGTTCGCCCATTAAAGCGGTACGCGAGCTGGGTTCAGAACGTCGTGAGACAGTTCGGTCCCTATCTGTCGTGGGCGTAGGAAATTTGAGAGGAGCTGTCCTTAGTACGAGAGGACCGGGATGGACGTACCGCTGGTGTACCAGTTGTTCCGCCAGGAGCACCGCTGGGTAGCTATGTACGGACGGGATAAACGCTGAAAGCATCTAAGCGTGAAGCCCCCCTCAAGATGAGATTTCCCAGTATGTAAGACCCCTTGAAGACGACGAGGTAGATAGGCTGGGGGTGGAAGTGCAGCAATGCATGGAGCTGACCAGTACTAATCGGTCGAGGGCTTATCCAATAGCAAGTGATCATTCGCATGTTTCGTTTCGAATCTAGTTTTCAGAGAACGATCTCTGAAATGAAAATTGGTACATCACAGAATGTGTGTATGATTTTCAGTTCCATATCTGATTTCAAGAAGCTATGCTTCGACAAATCGCGTTTGGTGGCGATGGCGGAGGGGTTCCACACGTACCCATCCCGAACACGACCGTTAAGCCCTCTAGCGCCGATGGTACTTGGACCGCAGGGTCCTGGGAGAGTAGGACGCCGCCAAGCAATCGAAGGACACACTTGATCATATCGAGTGTGTCTTTTTTGTTTTTATTTACACAGGGAAACAACTAACTTTACAGATCAGAGTGCACCAGGGCCTACACTGTATGATTAGACTGACTATTGATTAAAGCTACTATATGTATTTCATCTATTTGAATTCCGGACTCTCATAGCTTCGTTCAGCAACCTTTCAGTTGATTTTAACGTACGTTTCAGTGGGATGGGATATAGTGAAGCCATGTAAAGAGGAGGAGAACCATAATGAATATATCTTCTGCAGCCAGCTCCACAACATCATACATATCGACATCTTCGAGTTCGGAAAATTCAAGTAGTTTAGAGAAACAAAAGACGAAGCTTGAGGCTCAACTGGAGAAAGTCCAGTCCAGCAAGGACGATGAGAAGACAAAGGAGACAAAGACCAAACAGCTTGAACAGCAGATCAAGCAGATTGAGGCGCAGATTGCACAGCAAAGCTCTCAAGGAGCAGGTACAACCGTTGCTAAGGAGGCGCCACCTGCCCAAGCCTCAGCCAATGGAAAGGGCGTAGCTACCCCTAAGGAAATTGCAAACGCAACAACGGATAGCAATGGCCGATTCGATATACGTATCTAATTGCTTATATCTAATATAGGACAAAACATAACAAAGCCCTGACCGATCTTTATGGATCGTGCAGGGCTTGTTTAGATTTTTGTTTAATTATTTATGGGGTCTACCTACATGCTATCCGCGTTCCATTTATCTTTCATCTGATGCCGTTAACTCATCTGATAACGTTATTCAGCCTGCAACGCGTTTATTCGATCCTTAAGGGATCGTTTTCTATAGTATACGGCTATAGTTGCAAGAACGAGCATCTCAGATAACGGTACGGCAAGCCATACACCCGTTACACCAAAGAAGGAAGGGAGGACTGCAATCAGTGCAATCATGATGATCATCTCACGTGCAGCTGTAATCCAGATGGCCATTTTGGCATTACCTACAGATTGAAAATAGGTGCTCATGACAAAGTTAACACCCATAAACACATAAGCAAATGTAAATATACGTAATCCGTATACGGCATTATCCGTTACGCCGCTACTGAAGTTTCCAAAGATTTGCACGAAATAAGGTGCACCGATTTGAACAATAAGCAGTAACAGTAGACCGCATGCCAGAGCCGTTTTCGTGGCTAAACGTATCGTTTGTTGTACCCGTGTAACCTGACTGGCACCGTGATAATAGCTTATCAGAGGTTGGGCAGCGGATGCCAGACCCAGGAAAGCCAACAATACAACACCATGAATGTAGTTCAGCACGGTAAAGGAAGCTACACCATCCGTACCCGCAATGCGGTCCATGGAGATATTGTGAGAGACAGAGAAGACCGACATGCCAAGTTCAGCCAGAAAGCTGGGGAAACCAATGAGTAGAAGGGAAGCCAGCAGTTTGTTGTTCCATTTGAACCGGGTGAACGTGAGATTATTTGTTTTTTTGAAAAAGTGAGTGAACAGGACAAGCAGCGCAAGAGAAGCCGATACGATAGTACCGATGGCCACACCGCGTACACCCCATTCGAGTACATACAATGTTACATAATTAATGACGATATTGGCCACAGCAAACGTTATCTGAGCGTACATGGATGTGTTGGGATTCCCGTCGTTCCGAACAAAAACAGAGAGTGCATTTTCAATGGTAAAGACAAATCCGAACAACAACATGATATTCATGTAGTCCGAAGCAAACGGGAAAGTCTCGGCATTAGCACCGAGGGAGTATACCAGCTTGTCTTTAAACGTAAATGCAGTATAACCAATAGCCATCGTAACGAGCATTATGAGCATAATGGATTTGGTGAAAATTTGTTTGGCTGATGTGATATCTTTTCTACCCATAGCGTTAGAATACAACGTTGCCCCGCCCATACCAATCCACAGTGACATGGCAACAAAAAGCGTGTAAACAGGAGAGGCAATGCCGATCCCGGCCATCGCGGTAGAGCCCAGTTTGTGTCCCACCATAATGCCGTCGATAATAAAATTAAAAGCAACCACCAGCATCCCCAATACAGAAGGCACAAGGTAGCTAATAAAAGCTTTGCCTACCGATTGCCCTTCCAATGGATGCGTCCAATTCGTATTCATATTGACCTCCGTTAGTAAACTGAATGTTCATTCTGTATACAATAATACTGAACGTTCGTTCTGTATGATAACACGGCTTGAATTCTCTTGGCAACTTTTGCGTTTGAATATCGTTTATGTGGTAGAGTAGGTTGATATTTTATAAGGCGGGAGGAATCTCTTGATGAAACAAAATAAATACGATGAATCGGAATTTTTTGATAACTACAGTAAGATGGCTCGTTCTGTTCAAGGGCTGGAGGCTGCTGGAGAGTGGCATGAACTGCAGACACTTCTGCCGAATTTAAAAGACAAGCGTGTTCTGGATTTGGGATGTGGTTTTGGTTGGCATTGTCGGTATGCACGCGAGCAACAAGCGAGTTCAGTAATTGGTGTAGATCTGTCTGAGAATATGCTCCAGCGGGCTCGTGAGATGACGGACGATCCACAGATCCAGTACGAGCAGCTGGCGATTGAAGATATTGATTTTGCACCGGGACAATTCGACGTTGTGATCAGTTCGCTGGCTTTGCATTATATTGAACAGTTAGACACGGTGTATGCCAAAATCAATGAATGTCTTATTCAAGGTGGCACGTTTGTCCTTTCCTCCGAACATCCCATCTTTACCGCTCGCGCTGCGCAGGATTGGCATTACGGACCCGAAGGTGAGATCCTGCACTGGCCCGTGGATGATTACCACGATGAAGGGAAGCGTGTGGCGAACTTTCTGAATCAGGATGTGGTTAAATATCATCGTACACTGGCAACACATATGAATGAACTCATTAAGGCCGGGTTTGCCATTGAGCAGGTGGCTGAATCCAAACCATCACCGGAGATGATTGAACAGGTTCCTGGCATGCGAGACGAAAATCGGAGACCGATGTTTCTGATGATTGCTGCGGTTAAAGTATGAAGGAGTAAGGAGAAATTTGATAGTAACAGCGATCAGAAAGTTGATCGGTCATTCAAATGACCGGAACTACTTGAATAAATCGGTGTGTTCAGTGATATTGAACACGCTGTTTTTTATTTTGCTACAATAATAAGAAATAATGTTCAAAACAGGGAACCAAACCACAATTGATCCAGTCATATTAAGTGAGGTGAACAACAGTTGGATTATCAATTTCTGGCACAGGCTCAGACCATCGACAATTACACACTTAGCAGCATTATGGATGACTACGGAAACGACGTGTGGAATTACGCTTATTTTCTGACCAAAAGTGCCGAACAGGCAGATGAATTGTCACAGGAAGTTTTTATTCGGGCGTACTCGGGGGTTGCTCATTATCGCGGAGAGTGCTCACTAAAAACATGGCTGTTGACGATTACTAGAAACACGACTTTTACATATCGAAAATCTAAATTTTTTCGTAGCAGTCTGTGGGGAGAGACCTTACCCATGGAGACAGAGCGTGTGGGTTCGAGCCAAAGAGTCATGATTGCAGAGCAGCCTACACATCCTTCGGCTGAGATGGAAGTGATGCGTAAGGAGCATGTCCATGAAATCTGGGATATTGTTCTGGCTTTGCCGAAGAAGTTCAGGGAGATTCTTTTGCTGAATCTGAAGTATGAGCTTACGACAAGTGAGATTGCAGAGATGTTGAAAATCAGCTCAGGCACAGTAAAATCCAGACTATCCCGAGGTAAGAATAAGGTACGGAAACAATGGGAGGAGCGAAGCGAATGAAACACAAGGATGAGCAATGGGAAAAGGAGATCCGGAAGGGACCGTTTGCATCGTCTCCTTTTACAGCGGATCACAAGCAAAAGGTGCTTCAACAGGTGGAGTGGATGAAGAAGTCGGAGGAGGGGAGTCTGGGAGATGGTTTGGAGCAAAGTTATAGGTCGCCCAGACCGTTTAGACCGCAAGTAGGCAACGTGTCACACAAGCGTCGCCTTAGAAGAGGGCCTCTTGTTGCCGGCGCGGGTGCGGTGGTTATTGCCGCTGGATTGTTCCTATGGAGCTGGGATGAGGGAAAACTGGTGAAACCTGTGATCGAGCAGGTCTATCCGACAGCAGCATTACAGTTATCCGATGGTTTGAACACAAATCTGCTGACCGACAAAATGAAAAGAAATGTTGCGACTACGATGCGAGATGATCTGGGTAAACAGCTGAAGATTACGAAAGTGGAAGATTTGCCTGTGTCCGGCAGAATATATGTAGAGGCTGGACATGAAAGTGAGAAGGAGTATGCGCAGATATGGCTAGATGCGACAACAGGCAATCTGCGTGAAGTAGGAATGAGACGAGAGATGCAGCCAAGCGAGCTGGAGCACCGTTACCTGCGTCAAGTTCCATCGCTTTTGCAAAGTATAGGCAGCACTCCAACGCTTAAACCTGTATCCGTTCAACGTTATGTGAGTATGAAGCAAGGGGAGTTGGAGCCGATATCACATACGACATTAACATTAGTGAATGAGAGTAATTATGGGGAGATTGTATGGCAACAGGATCAGGCTATCTCGATTACAGGCGAGCTTAGTCCTGATCAGGTATCTCAGGCAGTGCTGGCAGATGCGGAGGATGCCGTTAAGGCAGTATTCGGTGAAACTTCTCTAAAACTTAGGGGGGTAAGTCGTACCAAAGATGATGAAATTGGGAGAGATGTAATTAATCTTAGTTTCAATGATCATTATTTAGTTCAAATGATTGTAGGAGAAGAAACTAAAGTTTACTCTGTAATTGGGGAGAATTTATATCGAAATGATTTTACTAATTGGGACGAAGTAGAAGCGTATCATCAGGAGATTTATGACGTAAAGGAGTCTATCCTCAGGGAGCAGGTAGGGGCGATGATTAAAGAGGTATTTAACGTTAACCTCCAAGGATACACTCTTCATAGGGAAGTTGATAATCCGGGGATTGCCATATTTAAACTAGAGTCGCCGAAAGATGTTATACGGGTTCGCTACAATGAAGATGTAAAAATTACGATGATCACCAGAGGCGAGTTATAGAGCTTGATCTTACATGTTACAATTTAATTCATCAATAGAATGAACACAAGGAGATAATGATGAAATATTTGGTGAGTTCTTGTCTGGCGGGGATAGCTTGCCGTTACAATGGAACAGCGAGCCTGGATGAGAAGATTCAGGAGCTTGTGGAGCAGGAGCAGGCGAAGATGGTGTGTCCGGAGTTACTTGGCGGATTCTCCACTCCACGGGAACCGGCTGAAATTATCGGTGGAACAGGCAAGGATGTACTGGCAGGCATTGCAAAAGTGATCGAGAAAAGTGGCAAGGACGTCACGGACCTGTATATCAAGGGAGCCTATCAGACGCTCGATTGGGCGCGAAAATTGAATGTGTCATGTGTGGTATTGAAGGAGTTCAGTCCGTCCTGTGGTACACAGATGATCTATGATGGGAGTTTTGCCAACCACATGGTAGCTGGAGAAGGTGTCACCTCAGCATTGCTGAGACAAGAAGGATATACCGTCATTTCTGAAAATGAATTTATGGAGCAACTGTAAACTTCATGTGTGAAAAAATGCCGTCTGGGGAGAAGATATATGATCCAGCAACGGCTATTTTCCTTGTTAGGACACAATAGTTACTTTTGGAAACTTAGAAACAATAATGTGCGTACTTTTCATTTTAGGATATAGATTCTAAACTAATACTTAAGCAAATCCAAAATTAGAGACTAACGATTCAACATAAAAAATATAAAAAAGGACGTGGAGCTCCATGGAAGTTACAGCAAAGTCAAAGAAAAAGGAAGACATTTTAAAGGCTTATCATTTCCGACATGCAACAAAGATCTTTGATGATACCCGCAAAATTTCGGATGAGGATTTCCAATTTATATTGGAAACCGGCAGATTATCTCCAAGTTCCATTGGACTTGAACCGTGGAAATTTCTGATTGTACAAAATCCGAACCTGCGCAAGCGTCTGTCCGAAGTTTCTTCCGGCGCTCAAAAGCAATTGGCAACAGCAAGCCATTTTGTTGTTATTTTGGCCCGGTCCGATGCCAGTTATAATTCTCCCTATGCGGAATACATGTTGAAGGAAACAAAAGGAATGCCGGAGGACGTATTTGAGCTAACAAGTCAGGCTTATGGAAAGTTCCAAAATAACCAGAGAATTCTGGATAATCCACGATCATTATTCGACTGGGCATCCAAACAGACGTATATTGCACTTGGCAACATGATGACGGCGGCAGCTCAAATCGAGATTGATTCTTGTCCGATCGAAGGTTTCAGTCGTGACGATGTCCATCGAATTATGGAAGAAGAGGGTTTGCTGGAGAATGGTGCATGGGACGTCTCGGTGATGGCAGCCTTCGGTTATCGGGTAGAGGAGCCCACGCGTGAAAAGTCCCGACAATCGGTTGAGAAAATCTCCCAATGGATTAACTGAATTCAGCAAAATTCAACATGAGTCAAGGAACGATGATCTAATATCAAGGTTTAAGATCAAGATCTAACATTATAGTATAGAGGATCAGAAAAACAAAACAGGATCGAAACAGCCCGATAGTTTCCACAGGTACAAGGATGGAAACTATCGGGCTTTTTTGTTTTTAGATAAAAAAGAACTTGAACATACATAGATGTCTATGTATAATGAGGTCATGCCAAAATACAACGCAATTGCACTGATTGCAAGAATCAGAGATCATGTCAACAAACGGATTGTTCACGAATTGGAACAGCATGAAGTGACAGGCATTGTACCTTCTCATGGGGATGTATTGATGTTCTTGTACCGTGAAGAGACGCTGTCAATCAAGATGTTGGCAGAACGTGTTCAACGCACGCAACCAACGGTAACGGTACTGGTCAACAAGCTGGAGAAGCTCGGTTATGTTGAACGCAGCAAGAGTGCCGAAGATAGCCGGGTGACGATGATTCGCCTCACTGAGCAGGGGAAGCGGCTCGAACCGATCTTCCATCAGGTATCCGAGCAGATTAATGACATCATCTATAGTGGCCTGTCCGATGAACAGTCGGAGCAATTGGAGAGTTTGCTGTCCATTATTGTCCGAAAGTTATAATGAATGAACTCTTCTGTCTGCAACCCTTTCCAGATTTGACTGGGATGGAGGCAGAGGAGCCCTAATATTTTTTACCCATATACATAGATATCTATGTATTCGGGAACGTATCAATGTAACCCCATTTTCGAAACCTAACTCAAACCAAACCTGGAGGGATTCACACTATGAAACATCTTATCGTATATGCTCACCCGCACACAGACAGCTTTAATAACGCAATCCTCAATACTGCTGTAGAAGCTCTCGAAGCTCAAGGCCATGAAGTGGTTGTTCGTGACTTGTATAAGCTTGGATTCCAACCCGTACTGACTGAAGCCGATACAGCTTCCATGCGCGCAGGACAGACACCACAGGATATCGCGACAGAGCAACAGTATGTTACCGACGCAGAAGCCATTACATTCATCTATCCGATCTGGTGGACAGGACTTCCTGCCATTATGAAAGGATATGTTGACCGTGTATTCGCCTATGGTTTTGCATATGCAGCGGGTGAAGCGGGTATCGAGAAATTGCTGACAGGCAAAAAAGGACTCATCATCAACACACATGGTACACCAAGTGAAATTTATGATCAGATTGGCATGACTGCTGGATTGAAAATAACTTCGGACGTAGGTATCTTCGATTTTGTAGGCATTGAAGCCGTAGATCATCTGCTCTTCGGTAGTATTGGATACCTGGATGCACTTGCATATCAAGCCATGTTGGATCAGGTTAAACAGACGGTAACGACCAAATTCTA
Source organism: Paenibacillus sp. FSL R5-0749 (assembly GCF_038595085.1). Lineage (NCBI taxonomy): Bacteria > Bacillati > Bacillota > Bacilli > Caryophanales > Paenibacillaceae > Paenibacillus > Paenibacillus sp. FSL R5-0749. Next base: position 674,185 of record NZ_CP152005.1, read on the forward strand.
ATATAGATTTTGGTTCTCTATAGGAATTCCATATGATACCAGACCGACTCGATCATGAGTCGGTTTGTTTGTTCATGTGTTTGCAAAATGCCTGAAAGGGGGTATAATCGTACCCATGGAACCTATACTTATATTCAAAGCATTATCGAACGAGACACGTAGACAAATCCTGTTGTGGCTCAAAAGCCCGGAGCAACACTTTTCACCGCTGGAACTGTCCCAGCATCCGGATGGGGGCAAAAACGGAATCTGTGTCGGCACGATTCAACTGAAGGCTGGACTGGCTCAGTCGGTTATATCCAGTTATCTGCTGACCATGCTCAAGGCAGGGTTACTGCTCTCCGAGCGAAGAGGACAATGGACGTATTATCGGCGCAACGAAGAGACGATCCGTCAGTTTGCCGAGTACGTGCAGAACGAGTTATAAGCCGGATGCCGGAACGGAAACTAGGATGCACATGCAGGCAGGGATTCCGTCCGGATGTAAACGGCTAGTTCAGTATCACATCACTACATCCAGTTGCGATTTAATTAATCTATATATCTGGATATACAAAAATATAATCATCGAGGGGATTAAACGATAATGACTACAGAAAATACAGCTTCATCTCATAAAGAACATATCCAAGACGTTAAGCTTTCCATCCTTGATTTGGCTCCAGTTGTTGTAGGCGCAACACCAGCCGATGCCTTGCGCAACAGTCTGGATCTGGCACAGCATGCTGAGCGTTGGGGATATCACCGTTACTGGGTAGCAGAACATCACAACATGCAAGGTATTGCTTCTTCTGCAACCTCGGTCGTTATTGGATATCTGGCTGGTGGAACCAAAACGATTCGTCTGGGTTCAGGAGGTATCATGTTGCCCAACCATGCACCGCTTGTCATCGCTGAGCAGTTCGGTACACTGGAATCCTTGTATCCTGGCAGAATTGACTTGGGACTGGGACGTGCACCAGGCAGTGATCGCCGGACATCGCTTGCGCTACGCAAAGATCTGAATAGCGGGGAAGATTTCCCGGAGCTGCTCGCAGAGCTCAGAGCATACTTTGATGCTTCGGCGACATCTTATCATGCGCCTGTTCGCGCAGTTCCTGGAGAAGGATTGAATATTCCAATCTATCTGCTCGGGTCCAGTGATTTCAGCGCACGTCTGGCAGGTCAGCTGGGATTGCCGTTTGCTTTTGCCAGTCACTTCTCGCCCGATTACACCCGGATTGCACTGGAAACGTATCGAAACAATTTCCAACCATCTGATCACTTGAAGGAACCACATGTGATTGTTGGGGTCAACGCTGTTGTTGCGGATACAGATGAGGAAGCAGCATGGCTGGGTACAACGATGCAACAGCAGTTCCTGAACATTATTCGCGGCACAACGGGATTGGTACAGCCTCCGGCTGAGATGGAAGGCAAGTGGACGGACCGTGAGAAAGCTGGTGTGGAGCAGACGCTGAAGGCCGCTGTTAATGGTTCCCCAGAAACCGTTCGTGGACAGCTGGAATCCTTCATTCGGCAGACGCAGGCAGATGAGCTGATTATTACGTCGATGATCTATGATCATAAGGCGCGTCTGCATTCCTATGAGTTAATCGCACAATTGGCGGGAAAAGCCTAATCTTAAATTTTCACCATAAAAGCTGGCTTAACAGTAAGCTATAGATCCAAATTTACGGTTCGTCTCCCAGTGAGGCGGACCGTTTTTGAATAGGGAAAATTTTCAAATAATTCATGTGGGGCAGAAGACTCATTATGGGGTAAAATGACTTTACCGGTTTAATTTGAAACGGTTAATCAGCGCCATACGTATAAATCCAGAGAGTTATACATATGTTGGCTTGTACAAGGGACTTTATTTTTTTCAGGCAAGGGACATTTATCAGATTTACAGCTTGTTTTGATTAAGGATACATATGAGAGGACGACACGCCTATGGAGCAACCTGAGCAACCCCGCGTTTGGCCGGAGCGGTTCAAGCGATTTTTTCTTAACAACAAGTTTGTCCTATTTCTGCTGATTCTGCTGTTGGTGGGACTAAACGTCATGGTTTTGACCAAAGTATCCTTTGTTCTTCATCCACTCGCAGTACTCATCAAAACCATTGTTTTACCTATCATTCTGTCAGGCATACTCTACTATCTGCTGAATCCGATTGTGGATGTGATGGAGAGATGGAAAATCAAGCGCGGCTGGTCCATTCTGATCCTGTATCTTGCAATTGGAGGCATTCTGACAGTCGTCGTGTTGGCGGTTATTCCGGTTGTGCGTAACCAGATTGTGGGGCTGATTGAGAATTTCCCAACGTACAGTGAGACGGTAAAACAGCAGTTTGAGGAGCTTACGGGCAGTAAACTGTTCGGTCAGTTCCAGGAGACGGTGAATTTGAATTCTCAGGATTGGTGGGGAACCATCTCCCAAAAGGCCACTGAAATTCTGAACTCGACCTGGACCAAGTTGGGCGGATTCCTCGGAGCTTTCACGGAGACCGTGCTGTCCATCGTAACGGTCCCGTTCATCCTGTTCTATCTGCTGAAAGACGGCAAGAAGCTGCCGGCGAAAATTCTGTCTTTCCTGCCAATCAAGAGTCGTACAGGCGCCATGCATGTGCTGGAAGACATCAATCACCAGATCAGTTCATTCATCCGTGGACAGATTATCGTCAGCTTCTGCATCGGTATTCTGCTCTACATCGGATATATGGTCATTGGTCTGGATTATGCACTGATTCTTGCAATAATCGCATCGTTTACAAGTGTTGTTCCGTACTTGGGACCTGCAATTGCCATTACACCTGCGTTGATCGTGGCACTCGTCACTTCGCCGGTGATGCTGCTGAAGATGGTTGCGGTATGGACGATTGTGCAGTTAATCGAAGGTAAATTCATCTCACCACAGATCATGGGTAAAACGTTGAAGATCCATCCCATCACGATTATCTTTGTCATCCTGACTTCGGGTAATCTGTTCGGAGTCGTAGGCATTCTGCTCGCTGTTCCAGGATACGCGGTGCTGAAAGTATGTGTATCGCATATCTTTAACTGGTTCAAGGACAGATCCGGCCTGTACGATCCAAACAAGAACAATCTTTTATAACCGAAGTGGTATGCTCCAACTGATCGGTAATGGGAAGGGATAGTCACTTTGTATTCTGTACAAAACGGTATCCTTACCAAGAAGAACCCCCGTCCATCGGCATATAGCCGAGAGGCGGGGGTTCTTCTTCATGAACCAGCTTGGCGGCTGCCTAGCTGTGTTTAATATGCTGGAGCGTTTGCAGGAAAATCTGCTCAATATGAGTATCATCCAGAGAGTAGTACACGGTCTTGCCTTCCTTGCGCCGCTTGACGATCCGCATATTGCGGAGTGAACGCAACTGGTGTGAAATGGCCGACTGTCCCATGTCGAGCAGAACCGTCAGGTCATGCACACATAATTCCTTCTGTAACAGCGCATCAATAATACGTAGCCGTGTTGGGTCGCTGAATGCCTTGAACCAATCTGCCATCTCGGAAGAGGTATCCCGATCTATGAGTGAAGTGCGAATCGTCTGCACATCCGCTTCAGTACCCGAGCAGGTTGCATCACATTCGCTTGGTGCTTTAACCGGTTGTTCCATTTCATATCACCGCCTATGTTAACAACTATAGCTCTATTATATCCAAAAACGGCCTAAAGCGAAATGATTACTATTAGCATAATCTGTATGAAAAATCAACAACGGATGTTGACACTCATGTTTGGGCGTGCATATAATAGGGGTAATTAAACATATGAATGAATGCTCATATATTGAATGTAGTTGGATGATAACATTGTTTTTGTACTGCAAAGGGGAGAATTCACATGGGAACCGGACAGGAACAGGTGAAAAGGGAACTGCTGCTTGATGGATTAGACTGTGCGAACTGCGCATTAAAGATCGAGAACGGCGTTAAAAAAATTAAGGGCATTAATGAATGCTCCGTCAATTTTGTTACTAAAACATTATCGCTACACACCACCTCCGATATGGATGAACAAGTAGTGGAAGAAGCGAAGCGCAAAGTGCTTCGGCTGGAGCCTCATATTCGTATCTCGGAAAAAGGAAAACAAGTAAACGGACATGTACAGACTCATGCAGGGAGTGCGGCTGGTTCACACGAACACAGTCATGACCATGCCGGACATGATCATGGACATTCACATACACATGGCGATCACTCGCATACTCATGATCATGGAGATCCGCAGGGAAACACACACGATCACGGAAGTCATGCTGGACATAATCACGATCACAGCCATACCCATGATCACGATGCTCATGCAGGCCATTCACATGAACATGGTGCAGGTCAGACCAAAATATTGCTTGCTCGTCTTGCTGCCGGTTCTGTGTTGCTCGCAGCTGCGATCTGGTCGCCGCTGGAGGGCTGGGCACAGTTCACCCTATATGCGCTCGCGTATCTGATTGCCGGGGGAGATATCGTGCTCCAGGCGTCCAAAAACATCATCCGCGGTCAGGTGTTCGATGAATACTTCCTCATGTCCGTCGCTACCTTGGGTGCCTTTGCCATTGGAGAGTATCCGGAAGGGGTAGCGGTCATGCTCTTCTATCAGCTCGGAGAGCTGTTTCAGGGCATGGCGGTTAATCGGTCACGTAAGTCCATTCAGTCCCTGATGGACATTCGCCCGGACTACGCGAATATCCTGACGGGTTCGGGTGACGAGACACGGCGGGTATCTCCGGAAGACGTACGGATCGGTGATCGTATTGTCGTGAAGGCAGGAGAGCGAGTACCGCTGGATGGTATCGTTCAAGCTGGGCGTTCCATGGTGGACACTTCTGCCCTGACAGGTGAGTCAGTACCTCGTGAGCTGGAGCCCGGACGTGATGCACTTAGTGGATTTGTAAACAAAAACGGGATGTTGACCATTGAAGTAACCAAAACGTTTGGTGAATCAACGGTATCCAAAATTTTGGATCTGGTGCAGAACGCGAGTAGCCGGAAGGCAAAAACAGAGCATTTTATTAGTAAATTCGCCCGTTATTACACCCCGGTTGTTGTGATCCTTGCAGCCCTGATTGCATTTGTTCCGCCGTTGATACTCAGTGGTGCAACATTTGCCGACTGGATCTATCGTGCATTGGTCTTCCTGGTCATCTCATGCCCTTGTGCGCTGGTGGTATCTATTCCACTTGGATTCTTCGGTGGTATCGGAGCGGCTTCACGTAACGGGATTCTTGTCAAAGGCAGTAACTATCTTGAAGCATTAAACGATGTGAAAGTTGTCGTTTTTGATAAAACGGGTACACTAACCAAAGGTGTATTCAAAGTAACAGCCATTCGCCCCGAAGGCGAACGCACGGAAGAAGAACTAATGAAACTGGCAGCCATTGCCGAAGCTAATTCCAATCATCCGATTGCCGAATCCATTCGCGCAGCTTGGGCCAAAGCGATTCCCGCGCAAGGTGTAGAAGGTTATGATGAAGTTGCCGGACACGGGATCAAGGTGAGCGTGGATGGTAGGGAAGTGCTGGCAGGCAACGCTAAATTAATGAAGCAGGCCGGTATATCCTATACCACACCTGAGACGGCCGGAACGATAGTGCATGTTGCTGAAGCTGGCACATATGTTGGTCATCTGATCATTGCTGATGAAGTGAAGGACGATGCAGCAGCTGCTATTCAGGCGCTGAAGAAGCTTGGCATCCGCAAAACGGTTATGCTGACAGGAGATGCCAAAGCCGTGGGTGAAGCGGTAGGACGCGAGCTGGGTGTGGATGAGGTCTATGCTGAATTGTTGCCACAGGATAAAGTCGAACGACTGGAGCAATTGGAAGCGGCCAAATCTCCGAAGGAAAAAATGGTGTTTGTCGGTGATGGTATCAACGATACACCTGTGCTGGCACGAGCCGACGTGGGCGTAGCGATGGGTGGACTCGGTTCAGATGCTGCCATTGAAGCGGCAGACGTGGTCATCATGACCGATGAACCGTCCAAACTTGCGAGCGCAATCCGCATTGCAAAGCGTACACGCATGATTGTGTGGCAAAATATCGCGTTTGCTCTGGGGGTTAAAGCGATCTTCCTGCTACTGGGTGTGTTCGGCATTGCCACCATGTGGGAAGCGGTATTCTCGGATGTCGGTGTCACAGTACTGGCTGTCCTGAACGCCATGCGTGTACTTCGTGTGAAGAATATCTAAGTTTACGAAACGATCCAGGCGGCTCTTCGTATATACGTAGAGCCGTTTTTATATTTTTATGTAGATAAGTCTAACTGACTGCACAATTTACACGAGAACGGAGAAGACGAAATAACCTGAAAGGTTATTCTGTCATCGAAGTGCCAGTGTAAGCAGGTCGATGGAAGACAACAGAGAAGGGGAGAACGTTTTGACAGGAGCAGTAGTTGGGATCATCATTGGTGTGTGCTATTTCATTCTGGGGTTAATGGTGTTCAAAAAACCACCGAAAATGATTAACGGGATATATGGGTATCGAACCCCGCGTGCAATGAGTAATCCCGAGTTGTGGGACGAAGCGCAAAGTTATAGTGCCAATCTGATGATGCAATTTGGTGTGATTATCACGATATTTGGCATTATCGGTTTCTGGCTTACGGATGTACGAGCTTTGGTGCTGAGTCTGGTTGCTACAGGGTTCTATACGTTCAGACTGTTTACCAGAGTTGAAGGTCGTTTGAAGCAAATGCAGCGAGCGCAACAGCAACAAAATGAGCAGAACGGTTAAGGAGAATTAAATGAATAGTGTAGAGAGGAAGACTCGCGAGTGAAGCGGGTCTTTTTTTTGTTGAAATTGGAGAAGCGAACACGCTGCTAAACTCGATAAGACTTCAGGCACGAAATCTAACGTTGACGTTAACGTCAATATTATATATAATTATATACATAACATTACGGACATATAAGAGAGGTGAGGGAAATGAGTTTATATAAAATCGATGACGTAGCCAAGGAATGCGGTTTGACCAAGCGAACCATTCGGTATTATGAAGAGATTGGTGTCATGCCTTCACCTCAGCGGACAGATGGCGGAACGCGGTTGTACACTCGTGACGATATCAATTTTCTGAAGAAGGTGGTTCGTGCCAAAGAGGTACTTGGATTCTCTCTTCAGGAGCTACATACTTATGTGGCAACAGCAGATGCACTGAACGAACAACGTTTTGACTACCAGCAGACGACCGAAGTGAGAGAGCGTATTGAGAAGCTCAACACGATGGAAACAACACTAGATGGTCAGCTGCAACTGATTGAGCAGAAACTTCAGAGCATACATGCCGTACAGACTGAATTGGAAGAGCTGCGAGAACGCGTTCGGAGCGGTATTCAGAAATTACAGGCACACGATCCGCAGAGTGATGAAGACGGGTAACCCGAAGCCAATCAAAGTTATATACAAAACTGTATATACACATAATCGCTACATGGAGTGAGCACCATAGTGACTGTGGCAATCCTGTACAAACACCGGATGTTCCGGTGTCATTTGTGCCGTTTTGTCACCTCTAATTCTGAAAATGAACACGGGTTTTCATTGTCTTTCGCAACATTTTCAAATAAAAAAATTCACCACATAAATCATTCACAGGAGGAATTACGTATGAAAAGAGAGCCATCATTACCGGACGAATTGCCGTCATCCCGTGGAGGCTTGCTGTCTCAACCGAGAGCGGTATGGGCGGTCGCCTTTGCATGTATCATATCCTTTATGGGTCTGGGTCTGGTTGACCCAATCTTGCCCGCAATTGCAGATCAGCTGCATGCTTCCAAAAGCCAGGTGTCGCTGCTATTCACCAGCTATAACGCTGTAACGGGGGTAGCGATGCTGATTACGGGTGTCGTATCCAGCCGGATCGGTGTGAAATGGACGCTGCTTAGCGGCATATTGTTGATTATTATCTTCTCTTTCCTCGGGGGTACCTCAGACACGGTAGGTGCATTGGTTGGATACCGGGGCGGTTGGGGACTTGGTAATGCCTTGTTCATCGCAACAGCGTTATCCGCTATTGTGGGACTGTCCACTTCAGGGACAGCCAAGGCTATTATTTTGTATGAAGCAGCACTCGGTCTCGGGATTGCAGTTGGTCCGCTGCTAGGTGGTGAGCTGGGTTCCATCTCTTGGCGTGGCCCGTTCTATGGCGTGGCTGTACTAATGGCAATTGCTTTTATCAGCATTACATTTATGTTGCCCAAAATGGCAAAACCAAAAACACGCAGTTCGTTGTCCGATCCGTTCAAAGCATTAAGTTATCCTTCACTGAAAACTTTGGCGATTACCGCCTTCCTATATAACTTTGGTTTCTTTACTTTGATGGCCTATTCACCTTATGTCATGAATCTGGATGAGCACGGCTTGGGTTATGTATTCTTTGGTTGGGGACTGATGCTGGCCATTACGTCGGTATTTGTTGCTCCAAGACTGCAACGCCGATTCGGTTCGGTGCCGTCCATGAGTGTCATGCTTACATTGTTCGCGATCGATCTGGTTGTTATGGCCATGGGTACGGTGATGGGGTCACCAACTACCGTTATAGTGGCGGTCATTGTGGCAGGGATCTTCCTTGGGATTAACAACACATTGATTACAACGGCTGTTATGGAAGCTGCACCTGTGGAGCGTTCGGTTGCTTCTGCTGCATACAGCTTCGTTCGTTTCCTTGGTGGTGCACTTGCTCCATGGCTTGCAGGTAAATTGTCCGAGTGGTTCCTGCCGGAAACACCGTTTTATTTTGGCGCATTAATGGTTCTCATTGGTGTCGTTGTACTGTTAGTACGCCGTCGTCATCTGCGGGATATCGATTCCGCCATTACATCTCATTAATTCACAGGAGGAATTGCAATGCTGAAACGTATATTGGTTGCTGTTGATGGTTCGGATCATGCGCATAAGGCTTTGGAGCAAGCGCTGATTCTGGCTGAGGATATGAAACAACCCGCAAGTCTGTTGATCGTGCATGTCAATCCTGCTATCTCTATTAATGAGCCTGCATTGGGTGTTGATTTGGAAGCTCGGATTGCTGAAGAAGGGAAACATATCATAGAGCCTGTGACCAGACAGTTGTCTGGAAGAGACGTTGCATATGAGACCCTGCTGATTGCGGGTGATCCCGTCAATGAGATCTGTCGTGTGGCGCGCGAACGAGATTGTGGAATGATCGTAATAGGTACAGGCGGGAAAGGCATGCTCGCAGAGATGATTTTGGGTAGTGTCAGCCATGGCGTATTAAAACATGCAGAGTGCCCTGTCCTGACGGTTAAATAAGTGAGTGGGTTGAGGGGCCCAAAGTAGTGTATAAATAGATAAGGTAATATACCGTCATATTTTTGTAGTCATTATTGGATGGAGGATGCAGCATATGAAAAAACAACATCTGTTCATCGGTGGCAAACCGACCGAATCCGTAGATTATAAAACACTTCAAGCACCATACTCCGGGGAAACGCTGGCAGAAGTCTCGTCGGCTTCAGCCGAGGAAGCGGAGGCTGCTGTTGCAGCTGCGGTTCAGGCCGGGAAGGCAATGCGCCAGATGCCTGCACATCAGCGTGCAGATATTCTGTACAAGTTGTCCTCCATGCTTGAAGAACGCAAGGAAGAAGCAGCGCGAATCATTGCGCTTGAAGCGGCGAAGCCGATTACCGCAGCACTGGCCGAGGTTGACCGTACGGTGGAAACGTATCGTTTTGCCGCCGAAGAAGCCAAGCGGCTGACCGGTGAGACGGTTCCGATGGATGCAGCCAAAGGGGGAGAAGGGCGTATCGGCTATACGATGCGGCAACCTCTAGGTGTCATCGGTGCGATTACGCCTTTTAATTTTCCAATGAACCTGGTAGCACATAAGGTAGGCCCAGCGCTGGCAGCAGGCAATACCATTGTTCTCAAACCTGCGGAGCAGACACCCCTGTCCTCCTATTACATCGCTAATCTGCTTCAGGAAGCCGGATTGCCGGATGGTGCATTGAACGTTGTGAGTGGTGACGGCAAAACTATTGGGGATGTGCTTGTTGAACACCCTCGTGTTGCCCATATTACGTTTACAGGCAGTCCAGCAGTAGGTACGAGCATTCGCAGCAAAGCAGGACTAAAACGCGTGACATTGGAGCTTGGGTCGAATGCAGCGGTGATTGTGGATAAGGACGCAGATCTGGACAAAGTGGTTCCGCGTTGTGTGACGGGTGCTTTTACGTATCAGGGACAGGTATGTATTTCCCTACAGCGCATTTACGTACATCGTGATATCTCGGAAGAATTCATCCGGCGTTTCGCTGAAGCGGCTAAACAAGTGGTGATCGGAGACCCACTGAGCCCGGATACGGTGGTGTCTGCACTGATTACCTCCAAGGATGTACAGCGTACACTCGACTGGATTGAAGAAGCCAAACAGGCCGGGGCTAAAGTGGCAGCAGGCGGTCAAGCTGAAGGAGGCGTTCTGCGTCCAACGGTGCTGGTGAACGTTCCACGTGATGCCAAGGTATCCTGCCAGGAAGTGTTTGCACCCATCGTGGTGATCAATCCGGTAGATTCCGTTGAAGAGGGTATTGAACATGTCAACGATTCTATCTACGGACTTCAGGCAGGGGTATTTACAAACGATATTCATACCGCCCTCCATGCTGTCGATCAGATCGAAGCAGGCGGAGTTATGATTAATGATATTCCCACGTTCCGAGTGGATCATATGCCTTACGGCGGTGTGAAACAGAGCGGTATCGGTCGTGAAGGTGTAAAATATGCAGTAGAAGAAATGACAGAATTGAAGTTTGTCATGTTTAACAAAGGATAACTTTCTTCCATTATTTTATTCAATATACCGTATGTTAAGGAAATATAACTACACGCTCCTGTGCCAGAATAGTGGCACAGGATTTTTTAATTGAAGATCATGGAAAAAGTTTAAAAAATACATACGGATTCTTCACTGACTGCGGGTTCACATCTGATGAGACGGGTATAACATAGTTAACATACCGCAACTTAACTGACCAAACGCCGCTAATATTACCGAAGCATGATGTACCCAACCATAGCACGAGCGGAATGAAGCGGTACAGCACTGCCGAAAGTCTTATATTCTCTCATTATTCAAATAAAATGCAGTATGAAATAATAAGCCTGAACTCTGGAGTTGCAGGACAGGCAGGAGGTGTATTCAAATGGCATATTCCATGGTTGATGTATCAGGAATGTCAGGCGTAAGTCTGAACGAACTGAGCCAGTATGCGCAGACAGGTCTTCTGAATCCGGCCTTTGGGGATTCGGATGAAGCTATCTATTATGAAAAGCAGGAATTAATGAGACTCCAGCAAATCCTTTTCTGTAAGGAAGTAGGTATGGAGGAAAATGAGATTGGCCCTATGCTAAGGGATGATCCTCAGGATGTCATACGCATCATGAAACAGCATCGCATTGAGATTCTGGAGAAGGCACTCCGCTTGCATGGTTTGATTCAGACACTGGACAAAACGATCGCGCATTTGCTAGGAGAACAGGAAATGGACGAACATGAGCTGTATATCGGTTTTGTGGATAAGGGGCGTCATCAGTTATTAAATGAATCGGGTTCTAACTCTGTCAATAATGATGTGAAACGAATGCAGAAAGAGGGCGTTCAGAAGTCTGACCAGGAGTTAAAATCGAAAGAAGATTATCTGGATTCCCAAGCGAAAATTGATCAGGTTCATCTTGACTTGCAACAGGCCATTGAGGATGGATTGGAACCCGGTAGTGCGAAAGTGCAACGGATTATTGACAGGCATCTTGAATGGATCAAAGGTTATTATACACCCACTGCTGAGATCTATCGGGATTTGGCCAATCTGTATGTAGAGCATAAAAATTTCCGCCAGATGTATGATGGTTACCACCCGAGGCTGGCTGAATTCCTGCGGGACGGGATGATGATTAAAGCGGAACACGATCTATCCTAGATGCATAAAGTAACATGGGCGAGCAAGAACATGGGTGTGAAACAACTTGGATAACAAAGAGCGCAGACCTCTAGGAGGACTGCGCTCTTTGTTATTACAGGTCATTCACCATCGTGTGTGATGAAGTCTCCGATCACCTTGTTCATCATTTCCTAAATAGATACGGTTGCTTCCAACTGCTCAGTAAGCAGGCTTACGGCTTTCTCCAGGAAGATGCGGTCTTCGTCATCAAAACGGTTTTTGATCGGGCTGTCGATATCCAGCACCCCGTACAGTTCACCGTTTATGATAATAGGTACAACAATCTCACTGTTCGATGCTGCATCACAGGCAATATGGCCTGGGAAGGCATGAACATCGTCAACGACCAGGGTACGTTTTTCCGCAGCAGATGTGCCGCATACCCCACGTCCCAGTGGAATTCGGATACAGGCAGGCAGTCCTTGGAATGGTCCGAGGACCAGTTCTTTTCCATCATACAGATAGAAGCCGACCCAGTTGGTGTCGGTCATAAATACATTGAGCAGCGCAGCAGCGTTCGCCAGATTGGCAATCGCACTAGGTTCATCGCGGATCAGAGCACTTAACTGTCCCAGGACGGCGGTGTGCTGCTCACTTCGTGTTCCTTCATAGGAAACAGCTTGAAACATGTAAATCACCCTCCCGAGCAAAATGGTACTTATTTTCAAGATAGTGCAGAGTATGCGGTTAGTCAAGCGGAGGATTTCGGAAAGGCAAGGGAATACCAGAAGAATCCTCCTGTTTCTCAGCTTCTTGCGTGGGGTAATTACTTAGCAACCACGGAGGGCTACAACCCGGGAAGGAGCTTGGCTTATGCATGCAGAGGTACAGAATCTTTTTGTACGGATTCATCTACTATATTTCGCCCAAAATCAGGATTTGAACGTTAGCGAGGCGCTGCCCCTATTGGAAGAACGGGGATATCGCGTTGGAGAGCGGGAGATCAAGCAGGAGCTTGAACACCTGACACAGGAGAACTTCCTGACCGCCCACGGGGACCAATGGAGCCTAACCGGGACTGGTATTGAAGAATTCAAGGAAATCACCACCGTACTTGGCCGGGTTAGCGACGAATTGCTGGCGAAGGACAAGAAAACGTCCAAAGCCTAGAATTTATTCGGACAAGCACGATGACGTGATTCATTCAAACTTGAATGGATCCATACGGACAACAAGACCGGGAGCGATATTGGCCCGGTTTTTTGACGTGTATCCGTGACTGAACAGTTGCCATTCGGCGCAGGTTATGATTAGATGACTAATGAATCTTATGGTCTGCGGAGATGGATCGGATCGGAGTGTCTTATATGTATAAATGCAAAGGAAGAATTCCCGAAATGGAGACTGCGCGGCTTCGTCTGCGTAAAATGCGTCGCAGGGATGCGGCCCAGATGTTCGCATGCTGGTCAGATCGCGAGGTGACCCGTTACATGAATCTTGCACCCATGATTGGGACAAGCGAAGCGGCGGACATGATTGGACTGCTCAACCAAATGGCAGGGGAAGAGGACGCGATCCGCTGGGGGATCGAACTCAAAGAAACAGGCAAGCTCATTGGCAGCTGTGGATTCAACACATGGCAGCTTGAAGGCGCATTCCGTGGGGAAATCGGTTATGAGCTGGGACGGGACTATTGGCGTCACGGTTATATGACAGAGGCTTTCTCGGCATTGCTGCCCTTCGGGTATGAGACCATGGGGCTTAATCGAATTGAAGCGCTGGTTGATCCGCGTAATGTGGCTTCCGGTGAGTTCCTGACGAACCGCGGCTTCACGCGAGAAGGGCTGCTGCGTCAGGTGCAACATACATCCACCGGATACAAGGATATGGTGATGTATTCGATGTTGTATGATGAGTTTCTTCGCAAGAAAGGCAAATAAAGAGACAGTATATATTTGTTTTTTATTTACACGTAAACGAAGAAACAGAACAAAGTTGGAGAAGCACCAATTATATAGAGAACAAAGAGAGAAGGGTTCGTGTGAATGCAACTGGAGGTTTGAAGCGCAGTTTCATCTTGACGGGGCTGTTGCTCGCAACATTTCTGTCAGCGATTGAAGGCACCGTAATTGGTCCGGCAGGGCCTACCATTGTCAGTGAGTTGGGGAGTGTACAACTGCTGAGCTGGATTTTCACTGCATACCTGCTGACGATGGCTGTGAGTACGCCCATTTTCGGCAAAATTAGTGACTTGTACGGACGAAAGCCTGTATTTCTGATTGGTTGTGCCTTATTTTTGCTGGGTTCACTCTTATGCTGTCTGTCGCAGAATATGGAGCAATTGATCATTTTCCGTGCTATTCAGGGGATTGGTGCGGGGGCGGTAGTTCCTGTTACATTTACGATTATTGGGGATATCTACTCCATTGAAGAACGTGGCAAAATCCAGGGCTGGATCAGCTCCGTTTGGGGGATTTCGTCTTTGGCAGGACCGCTGCTTGGTGGTTATTTTGTAGACAATCTTGGTTGGCAGTGGATCTTTGGTTTTAATGTGCCGTTTGGACTGCTCGCGATGTGGTTTGTATTTCGTTACCTGAAGGAAGATATCTCTCCACGGACAGCCAAAATTGACTATGTCGGTGCGCTGACCTTCACGGTGGGCATTACCGCATTGTTATTTGTCCTGTCGGCGGGTGGGCAGTATTATGCCTGGAGTTCTCCGTTGATTGTAGGACTGAGTGTGGTTGCCGCTCTGTTTATTATTTTATTTTTTGTGGTGGAAAAAAGAGCTCAGGCCCCAATGGTTCCACTACATCTGTTCCGAATTCGGGACATTCGTGTGGCGAATATCGCCGGATTGTTAACCAGTACCCTGATGATCGGTCTGACCAGTTATTTGCCGCTCTGGGTGCAGGGGGTTCGGGGAGGGAATGCGACTGAATCGGGGTTGCTACTCGCACCGATGTCGGTCGGTTGGCTCATTGGTAGTGTGCTCGCAGGTCGTCTGCTGATGAAGATTGGATCACGGTTGACCGCATTGATTGGAGTAACCGGCATTGCGGTCGGATCGGGTGGGCTCTTTCTGGTGGGAGGGACATCCCCGCAGGCTGTGCTATTTATTTTGACCTTTATTTATGGTCTCGGCTTCGGATTTGCGTTTACGATCTTTACCATTATCTCGCAGTCTTCCGTAGGATATAAGGAACGTGGTTCTTCTACGGCACTGCATACGTTCATGCGTACCTTGGGACAGACGATTGGTGCAGCAGCTTTTGGCACTTGGTTGAATTATCGGATCTCCACGTTGTCGAGTGAGCAGAATCTGGCTGAGGCCGGAATATCGGAGAATGATCTGAACGAACTGCTAGCACCACATACGGATGCGGCGCTATCGGATGATAAGTGGGCGCTACTGCGGAGCGTGCTGGAAGGAAGCTTGCATTCTTTATTTGTCATTATGTTTGTCATTGCACTGGTCTCCTGGGTAACGACGCTTGCTCTACGCAAACGTTTAATTGTACCCGAAGATGCAGATGCTCCACCACAACCTCAAGGCTCGAAGTAAAAAGTGGATGTATACGAAAAACCGGATTCGCCGTTGTCAGGCAAATCCGGTTTTTTTGTTGATTGGCACACATGCATTGGACTAGAGTGTACCTTCACTCAGGAGAGGGATACGCTGGAGGATGTCCGAGTCAAAAGCATTTTAAAGTACATGCTCATCCTGGTGAATCTTCCAGACGAAATTTCTAAGGAACGGAGGACATCTTATTTGGCCTTCTGCTGCTCTTTTAAAATTGTAAGAAACATGAGACACGTTATGTCCCGAAATCACCTGAAAAACACTTTGTATAAGGCTGTTTATTCAAGGATAGCGTGTGTCAGATTCCTTAAAATGCTGCGAGCGCTTCAAACCCCTGAATATGACGTCACAGGTTCGTTAGGACTCCCGCTCCATATCTGCTCCAGAACATTCAGTTACGCTCCAGCTTTCGGCTGGTTTGAAGATAAGCTCTAGCTGTTCGCTGATAAACGGTCTGCAGAATGTGCAAGCCTTCCCAAAAGTTCGGACAGCAATTCCTTGTCTTCCTCACTCAGTCCACTGACAGCACGATCGATCTTCATCGCATAGCCTGGATAGATGTCATCCATGGTGCGCTGGCCTTCTTCCGTTAGTTCCACAAAAATGATCCGTCTGTCTTGCGGACAATGTTTGCGGTGCAACAATCCTTTTTGCTCTAGCTTATCAATCACATAGGTCACATTCCCGCTTTGCAGCAGAAGCTGTGCACCAACCTGTTGAATCGGCTGAGCTCCTTTCATATATAACACTTCGAGCACCCCGTATGCGGTGGGGTTGAAGCCATGCACTTTGCTTCCGGATACAGCGTGTTCATTCACGCTCTTGAATGTCTGGGCCAAGGTGCGGTACAGATGAAGTGAACGTTCGGTTCCGATTTCTTGTAATTCCAGCATGCTGATCCCGCCTTTTCAGATTAGTTTTATAAGTTGAAATGATGAAGTTACAACCTTCCACGATGAGCATAGAACAACCTTCCAATCACTGTTATCCCCATCGTTATGCTGTTCATATTAAAAATAATTTCAACTTATATGCGTTGGTTAGTTGGTTAGTTATGTTTGAAGATTCAGGTTGTCACCATGGTTTAATTGTAAACTTCTATTTCTACGAAAAACATGCGATATGTCACAAGATTTGCATTTTTAGCATTTAAAATTTGATCATTCACCATACCGAAAAATCATCCTTGAGGTGCCGCTTCTTCTCCGCCTCTGGCAGGAGGTTGAGTCAAGCCCTGCTCTCTTATAATGAGTTCATATCATGAATTCGGAAGGTAATGGGGGAGAAGAAGCATGACAAGTGATTTAACGTTTGAAGGACATCGACCGCTGAAGAATAACCGATCTTTTGTAACATTGATGGTAGCTCAGGCCATTTCCAATCTGGGAGATTGGCTGCATCTGCTCGCAATCCTGACCCTCGTGGGTATCCGCTGGAATGCAACGCCATGGGAGATTACATTTGTCACACTATCTGCAGCACTACCTGTTCTGTTGACAGGGCCATTCGCGGGCACGCTTGCGGATCGTCTAAACCGAAAATGGCTGATGATTGTAGCTGATGGTGCACGGATCATCATCGTGGGTGCGTTGATTTTTGCTGATCAGATCTGGCATGTCTACCTACTGCTTGTCCTCAAATCCCTGTTCGATGTCATTTTTTCTCCTGCGAAGAACGGAAAACTGAAAGAAATTGTACCTCATGAGCAGCTTGCGCAAGCTGTATCCATTAGCTCAATCATTGAACAGATGTCCAAAATTATCGGTCCAGCGCTTGGAGGGCTGTTGGTAGCCGCTTTTGGCATCACCTGGTGTTTTGTTCTCGATTCAGCGTCTTTTCTGATTTCCGTCATCATTTTATTGTGGATTCCTGGAACGCGGGTGATCCAATCTGCAATTCATAACGTAACAGAAGTAGAGGAAGAGACAGCTGGGGGTGTTCGCAACCGCCCTAAAGACTCTTTTTGGAAGGATACACAGGAGGGCATCCGCATGCTCGCATCTCTCCCTCATGTAGGAACGTCTCTGATCTTGCTTGCTTCAGCCATACTTTTTCTGCAATTTGCCGATTCACAGACCGTGGTGTTATTCAGACAGCTTCCCGGAATTTCAAGTGATCTGCTGGGATGGTGTGTGGCGGCCAGTGGTGTAGGTACATTAATTGCAGCGATGAGTGTGCGGAAGTGGAAGCATGCAGGGCATGTTTTGAAAATGGGTCTGGGTACCATACTCATGGGTCTGGTTATCGGCGGAGCCGGTGTTATTGTTGGAATTTGGCCGCACGCCGGGCTGGGTGCCAATCTGCTGCTAGCATCCCTCTTTGCCTTGGCAGGTGTTGGAATTGGGTTTGCGATTGTACCCTTTCAAATCCTGTTGCAGGAACAGACACCCGAGCCAATGACAGGCAGGGTATTTGGAACGGTAGGCAGCATTATGACAGCCAGTAATATTATGGGCCCGGTGGTAGGTGGATTCATGGTCACCTCATTCGGTGTAGTGCCAGCTTTTGTCTGTTCAGGTATTTTGCTGACCCTGCTTGGTTTGATTTATTTGATGAGACGCAACAGGGAAAAAGCCGATCTGAATGGCTCCATTGCCGCCAAGACCATGATTGCAGGCGACTAAAAACATGCCGGATCTGTTCAGGTTAGAACAATTGAAATGAAGGTTTGAATTTACTTCAAATTTAAAGTTTTTGATTAAAATGCGTTTGAGTAAACGCCTTCACGTTTAATGAGGAACAGGCAGAAATCCCTGTATTCTAATTATTCCTAGGGGAAAACTCATATGCCTTGTCCCACCAACCAACGCAGTAGCGGAAAGGGGGTGAAGCAACTTGAATGTAAAGTTACCAAAATCCATAGTACGTCTTGGAAGCATACCACTGGCAATACTTGCCGGGACCTTGATGCTGGGGTTTGGATCTTCGCATGTGTATGCGGATGATGCTCAGATATCTTCTGAAAAACCGTCCAGCGGATTGTCGCTGAATCTGCTCTCACGCGATTCGGATGGCGGGTTGAACCTGACTCCGTCGGTATCGGTGTCCACACCATTATTGGATGTTGAAGTTCCGTCGATCAAAGCGAATGAATCCACAGGTAAGCTGAGTGTATCTGAGCTGAAAGTAGATACACCGCTTGGATCGGCCGGAACATCAGAGATAGGTATTGATGCGAAGGAGGGAACCGTTGAACTGCCGTCTGTACAGGCGGATACGCCGGTGATCAAAGCCGATGTATCAAGCAGTCAGGTGAATCTGAACGAAGGTACAGCTTCCTTGCCCGAGGTTACCGCAGAGGTACCCGAGGTAATCAAGGCAGAGACGTCTGCTGTGAAAACTAACCTTCGGCAGGGTAAGGTTGAATTACCTTCCGTGAAGGTGGATGTACCCGAGGTTACTTCGGTCAATATCTCTTCATCTCAAGTGGATCTGAGTAAGGGGAATGTCCAGCTACCTTCTGTGAAAGCAGAAGTTCCTGTTGTAGACGTATCCGCTGAACTCAATCCTGATCAGGAGAAGGTGGAGATTCCAAGTGTGAAGCCGGAACGGCCTGTAGTCACTCCGGAACAACAGCCGGTCGTCAAAACACCGAATGTTAAAACTTCCAATACGAGTGCACTCGCAGATCCTGTTTCATCACAGAACAACGTGGAAGGGCAGGACGCAGTTCAGGTTACGGGCAACGTGATTGAGGTCACCCCGGAACCAGGAGTACGTCCAGAACAACCTGTTGTCCCGCAGGCACTGCCTGTTGACGGAACCGATCTGACACAGGATTCCGATGTCAATGCAGATTTGCCTGATAACGAGTTATTCCTCGTGGATCAGAACACTGTTAAACCATCTGTCACTGAACAAGTGCGGAGCAACCTGGAAGCCAATTCGAAACAAGATGATGATAATGCAGCATCTCCATTGCAGCCTCGCACAGAACGACCAACAAGTTGGTCTGTTGCGGCAACTTCTCCCGGAGCAGCGAATGCTTCCGCCGGGACAAGCTCCGGTGCGTCAGGTGTAACTGGAGGTGGAGCAACCGCTCCAGCAGCTGCACTTCCGGGAGCAACAACAGGTCTGGTTACGCCGGATTATGATTTTGCTTTCCGAATGGAACGCCTGGATGGGTTCAGTCAATGGTCACAGGCACCACCGGGACGACCGCCGCAATATACCTCTTTCTCATAGACAACATTGGCGTTAATTCAACCAAAATTGAGAAGGAGTGTATATAATCATGAAAAAAGTGAATCGTTGGGTAAAATTGTCGGTATTGTCGGGTACGTTGGTGGCTGGATTGCTGGGAGCTTCGCAGGCAACTTACGCAGATAGCTATAGCAATAACAGTAATGGTAATCTGGATCTGAATGCAGGTTTGCGTCTGGAACTGGGATCTCTTCTGTCAGGACACCGGGACACAGGTTACGGTACCAATGGTAGCTATGGAGGTTCATCCAGTGCAAGCGGAGCATTGAATTTGGATCTTGGACTCAATGCCGGCTTATCCTCAGAGAGCACGAACCGATACAATGATCATTCTTCCGACCACACTGCTGAGCGTAGCAGTTCTGGCAAGCTAGGCCTTGGCTTGAATGCCAATGTGTCGGGAGAAGGTACAACGATGAGCGATTATTCACGAGGCGGCGATGGTCGGAACGTAAACAGCAGCTATACGAGCGAAAGCCGTGGAGCGCTGGGTCTCGGTCTGAACCTTAATGCGGAAGGTGAGAGTGCAACAATGACTCAAACTGAACGCAATAACAGCGTGAACGACCGTGAGCGTAACACGAGCAGTAATTTCATGAATGAAAGCCGTGGTGCGCTGGATCTGGGTCTGAACGCCAAAGCGGAAGGTGAGAGCGCAACAATGACTCAAACTGAACGCAACAACAGCGTGAACGACCGTGAGCGTAACACGAGCAGTAACTTCATGAATGAAAGCCGTGGAAGCTTGGATCTGGGCCTGAACGCCAAAGCGGAAGGTGAGAGCGCAACAATGACTCAAACTGAACGCAATAACAGCGTGAACGACCGTGAGCGTAACACGAGCAGTAATTTCATGAATGAAAGCCGTGGTGCGCTGGATCTGGGTCTGAACGCCAAAGCGGAAGGTGAGAGCGCAACAATGACTCAAACTGAACGCAACAACAGCGTGAACGACCGTGAGCGTAACACGAGCAGTAACTTCATGAATGAAAGCCGTGGAAGCTTGGATCTGGGCCTGAACGCCAAAGCGGAAGGTGAGAGCGCAACAATGACTCAAACTGAACGTAACAACAGCGTGAACGACCGTGAGCGTAACACGAGCAGTAACTTCATGAATGAAAGTCGTGGAAGCTTGGATCTGGGTCTGAACGCCAAAGCGGAAGGTGAGAGTGCAACAATGGCTCAAACTGAACGCAACAACAGCGTGAATGACCGTGATCGCAACACGAGCAGTAACTTCGCGAATGAAAGTCGTGGAAGCTTGGATCTGGGTCTGAACGCCAAAGCGGAAGGTGAGAGTGCAACAATGACTCAATCTGAACGTAACAACAGCGTGAACGACCGTGATCGCAACACGAGCAGTAACTTCATGAATGAAAGCCGCGGTGCGCTGGATTTGGGTCTGAACGCCAAAGCGGAAGGTGAGAGTGCAACAATGGCTCAAACTGAACGCAACAACAGCGTGAAAGACAGCGAGCGTAACGCAAGCAGTAACTTCACGAACGAAAGTCGTGGAGCACTGGATCTGGGTCTGAACGCGAAAGCCGAAGGTGAGAGTGCAACAATGGCTCAATCCGAACGCAACAACAGCGTGAAAGACAGCGAGCGTAACGCAAGCAGTAACTTCACGAACGAAAGTCGTGGAAGCTTGGATCTGGGTCTGAACGCGAAAGCCGAAGGTGAGAGTGCAACAATGGCTCAATCCGAACGCAACAACAGCGTGAAAGACAGCGAGCGTAACGCAAGCAGTAACTTCACGAACGAAAGTCGTGGAGCACTGGATCTGGGTCTGAACGCCAAAGCGGAAGGTGAAAGTGCAACAATGACTCAAACTGAACGCACTAACAGCGTAAACGATCGTGATCGCAACACGAGCAGTAACTTTACGAATGAAAGTCGTGGAAGCTTGGATCTGGGTCTGAACGTAGATGCGGATGCAGAAAGTGAAACTACATCTGTGGTGGAGACAAATCGGTAATATGAGATTTTCACTGTAATATGAAGAAGCAGGGGCTCCGGAACCCCTGCTTCTTTTTTTGCCGAAATAAAAACGCTCAAAATGATCAAACAAACAGCTCACAAATCGTATACAATAAAATGAGTTGATCTAATAAGCCCCGAATCAGAACAGGAGTGTTCGATATGAAGATAGAGTATGGAGGTACAGTTACACAGGAGTCCATATTGGACGTACATATTACAGAGGCAGGATACGAGCCAGGACAATCGACCATTCGCAATATTCGAATGAATGTGGCGCGAGGAGAGCTGGTAGGTATTATCGGTCCAAATGGTGCGGGCAAAAGTACCACGATCAAAACACTGCTTGGTCTGCTGGAACATGCAAACTATGAAGTGACAATTGGGGGAGATGGTCGCTATGCCTATATCCCGGAGCAACCGGTTTTTTACGAATATATGACCCTATGGGAACATCTTGATCTGGCCGCAGCAGCGTATGAAATGGAAGAAGAGGTCTTTGTCGCCAGAGCGGAGGAGTTGTTGGTTCGCTTCGGCATGGACCACGTTCGGAATGATCTTCCAGCCAGTTTTTCGAAGGGCATGCGGCAGAAAATGATGCTGATGATCGGTTTTCTGTCTTCGCCGGATATCTATATCGTGGACGAGCCGTTCATCGGATTGGACCCCCGTGCAACCAAGGATTTTCTGAAATTACTTGATGATGAACGCCGCCGTGGTGCGGGTGTGCTCATGTCTACGCATGTGCTGGATACCGCTGAACGAATCTGCGACCGATTTATTCTGATTGCTTCTGGCAGATCTGCTGCCGAGGGTACATTGGATGAGATCCGTGAAGTGGCAGGACTGCCGGGAGCCTCTTTGTTCGACTGTTTTGATATACTGACGACTTAGATAGAGAGGGTGAGAGAGGATGGAAACTTCCCGGCGTTATACACCACTTCGTTTATACAAGCGAAGACGCAAAGAGCATTTCAGGGAGCAGATGAAAAACCTCAGACTCGTCGTGGATTGGACGGTGTGGGTATACCTGCTTGTTCCGGGTCTGCTCTATCTGATTGGGTGGTACATGAGTTTATGGACCAAAATGCTGCCTGCATGGGCAACAGGATTACCACTTCCCGTACTGACCGGGCTAATTGACGTGGTCATGCTTACCGGGGGTGTGCTGATATTTGTGGAGGAAGCGGATGTATTGTTTTTGAAATCAAGGTCGTTGTGGATGCGCACCCTAATGAGGCAAGGGCTCTACCGGTCCTGTCTGCAACATCTGGGCAAGATGATCTTGGTTACAGCACTAACTGCTCCTCTGTGGTCCCGTGTCTATGAGATGTCGAATCTCCAGATTGCACTTATGGCTGTCTGGTTCGGCGCAGTAGCTTCATTTCAAGCGATAACACTACATATCACGAAGGTTCGATATACGGGTTGGCGACGCTGGATTCGGATGGTCCCTCTCGTGATTGGCATAGGTTATATGACCATCCATGCGACATCATGGATGCATGAACAGACGTGGAAAATTATCTTTGGCATCGTGCTTATCATGCTTCTTCTGATTACCGTTGGACAGATGAGGCTGTTAATGAAGGGAACGTTTGAAGGGGATGTACGAGAGGATCTGCGGAGCAGGCTGCAGCTTACAGCTCTAATGTTAAGTCGGGCGGTGAGCAAGCCGAAAGCTCCACGAACACGGTCCATAATCTTCCGCAAACCACGGAAACTGTTACGCAATCGTTCCATCGCGAATCGGACAGCAGAGATTGCGTTCAAGGCGTTTTTTCGGAACTCGGCCACGATGAAATTGTATTTGCAGCTTGGCGGACTATCCATTGCAGCAGTTGCATTACCCCCTTTTCCGGTCAATGTCATCGTGTGTGCGTTATTAATCATCATGTTGACGGTGATGTTTTATCGTTCCTGGGATGTCTTTGCAACGTCGGACTATGTTCAGCTTATAACGTATGACTCGGAGGCCCTGCATCGTGCAGGTTCTATGATGGTTCGAATGTTGTTCATTCCGATTGGTATTCTGATGGGATTCACGCTGGGATTGGCCTGGCTCGGCTGGATCGTGGGTATTCTGACAGCTGCAGGGGCGGTGGCCTTCGGACTTTGTGTATTATCGATTGCCGGATGGGTTCGGCTTACACGTGCCTAAAGGAATTCCTTACTAAGTTAGAGCATATCACGCGCTATAACTGACCATGCTATAGAAGAAGAATCTCATCTATGGGTGATGAGAGATTAGCTGTAGCAAGGAGGAAGAGATAATGATGATGGATAATAGCGAACTACAGGTGCATTTCTCAGACGGTTCAGCGTTGAATGCCGCCAAGGCAACCTTGGAGGAATTGGGATATAAGCCATATCAGTCTGGCCCGCTGGAATTGTATATCCCCACAGATCGCCAAGATCCTCAGTCTGCTGTAGAGATTGTACAATCTCATGGGGGAAGTGCTGTATTTGCCTCGCAGACGGAAGAACTGGATCAGTTTCAGAACATATCAATTCCGGCTCATCTCGTGAATGAGGACTGGAATGAGGGGTATGCGAGCGGAAACCAGGGAAGCCAGACGGAGCAGGGCAGACATAACTATAGCGAGGACCCGACATACGATGATTCAGCTGATGGATTCTCAGGCAGTGTCAAGGCATAGAAGGGAAAGATCACAAGCTAAGAGTGGTTCGTTCCGTCTTACTAAAATGAAATAATGCCCAAAAACCCCGATACTCCACAGACAGTGGATATCGGGGTTTTTGACATCTGAAGCAATTCATCGCTGATGATGCCAGTAGGCATGAGTTGTAATCAAAAGCGGACTTTTTTGAACAACCTCTACTATAATGTAGCGTGCTTATATTCAGCCGCATGCATGCCAGCCGTATATCCGGTGGAGAAAGCAGCAGTGATATTATATCCGCCGGTGTAGCCGTGAATATCCAGCACTTCACCGCAAAAGAATAGTCCAGGCAGCAGCTTGGATTCCATTGTTTTTGGGTATATTTCCTTTAAGTGAATTCCTCCCCCAGTGACGAAGGCTTCTTTGAGTGATCTCGTTCCGTCTGCACGGAAGGTAAAAGCTTTCATTAACCCACATAAGTTGCTTAACATGCCTTTGGGGAAATGGTGGAACGTAAGGTCATCACTGATCTCTGCCCGTTTCATCATTAATGGAATCATGCGCTCTGGAACCCATGTTTTCAGTATGTTTTTGACAGCCTTGCGGGACTCTTGTTCCAATACCTGTTGAACCTGTGCTTCCAATGCACCTGCGGATAGCTTTGGGAACAGATCAATGCTCATGATGACCTGCGGGTTTCCAGACTTCATCTGAACTTTGCGGATAAATTGGCTACAACGCAATGCAACCGGTCCAGACACTCCAAAATGCGTGAAGATCATATCCCCGCGATGGGAGATGACGGTTTTTCCTTTAGCGTCCAATACAGATAAGCCGATATCCCTCAATGACAAACCTTGCAGTTCTTTGGATTGAATCCAACTCTCCCCAGATACAATAGGCACTTCGGTTGGATACAACTCCGTAATCGTGTGACCCGCAGCCTCAGCCCAGGGGTAACCGTCTCCGGTTGATCCGGTTTGAGGTACGGATTTGCCACCAGTAGCGATAATGACAGAACGTCCAAGGATCGTTTTGCCGGACATCAATTTAACACCCTGTACTTGCTGACCGTTCTGAATGAGTTCCTTCACCGGTTCTTTGGTACGAATCTCAACGCCGAGGGAGACAATTTTGCCTACCAGCGCATCCACAACTGTTTTTGCTTTATCGGTTACTGGGAACATTCTGCCGTTGTCTTCTTCTTTCAGGGCGATTCCGAGATTCTCGAAGAAACGCATGATTCCCTGGTTGTCCAGATTCTGAAATGAACTATATAAAAAGCGTCCATTACCCGGAATGTGTCGGATGAGTTCATCCGTTTCCTTGGCATTGGTTACATTGCATCGACCTCCGCCAGAGATGCCGAGTTTACGACCCAGTTGATCTCCTTTATCCAGCAGAAGCACGGATGCTCCGTGCTCGGCAGCTGCAACGCAAGCCATCAGGCCCGCGGATCCGCCACCAATTACAATGACATCATACATATGTTATTACCCTCTTTTTTCATTGATTTTGTCTGTTTTACGTAAACTGTGTCTACTCCTGGCTTTTTCTGAAATATAATGGAGTTGTGGCAGTTCTATTGTGCAGTCTTAAGGGATATATTGTAATATACTGTCGCCTATGTTTTAATCAGAAATACATGAGGGAATGTGCAGGCAGAGGAGGAGATGGCATTGTGGTTGCGTTAAAGGACATGCTTTTACAAGTACTGCTGGCAGGGACGGCGGTATTTCTGATTCCCTTATTCCGTCTGGTACTCTCCAAGCGGGCTATTGCCAAAATGGATCATGCCGGAACCGTTTATACCAGTTTTGCTGTGACAAGTGCCCTGAGCATGCTATTGTGTCTGCTATTTGCACTCTATGCAAGCCCGGTAGCTGTACCCATATCATTAAGTATTGTACCTGTGATACTTGTTATTTTGTATTGTAAAACCGCTATAGGCGTAACGCTGTCCATTCTACATATTCTCTTCTATTTTCTGTTTGCGCATCCCTATGATCTGTACGGATTTCTCCTTCATACGGGCATTCTTCTCTATCCTATTGTATGGTTGTCTGCCAAACGATTCAAGCATAATACACCTTCACGCAAAATGACGATCCTCATTATCCTAATTACAATGGAACTGGTTGTAACGAGTCTGTTATGGATCGCATCCCTCCAGAATGAATCCACGTACTCTGCAACCTACCTGATACTTACAGCTCTTGGATATACCGCAGGAGCCATTGTTGCAGGCATTCTGAGTCTGCTATGGCTGGAACGGATGAAGCACTATCGCGGACTGGAGCAGCATCTCTCGGAAGTACACAACCGATACATAGACGAATCGGAGAAACTTCATCAGATTCTGAACGCAGTGCCGCTCTCCATTGCCACCGTAGATAAACAAGGCACAGTGATGTTTGTCAATGAGATGATGAAGCAAATGGCAAGAGAACAGCTTCCCTGTACCTCCACCCCTGATCTCATTGGACAGCCTGCCACTCAATTTGTTGAACAAGGTCAGGCGGACAAGATGGATAAAAGCATTCGCAGAGCCGTCGTTCATGGTGAGATTAGTGGATTGACCGTTCGTTACGGTGCAAACGTCTTGCAATCCCGAACCGTTCCGATCTATGCCTTTTCAACAGAGTCTGCGAGAGAAGTAACAGGAGCCATGCTGATCATTCAGGATATCACGGAGCTTGAGATGCTGCGAAGTGAACTCGATAATGTGGATCGTCTCAGTCTGGTAGGGCAGATGGCTGCAAGCATTACGCATGAGGTGCGTAATCCCATGGCAGTTGTGCGGGGCTTTCTTCAACTGATGCAGGAAAAGAGTCCGGACTCCCTGGATCACTATTACCGGATCGTTCTGGAAGAGCTGGATCGGGCCAACAGTATCATTAATGATTTTTTGTCTCTGGCTCAGAATCGTATTGCCGAGAAAGAGGAATCCCAGCTGCACGATATCATCCATGAACTCAGTCCATTGTTATGGGCGGATGCGAACCTGCGTGGTCAGAGTATTGAACTCATGCTCGCCCATAATGTGCCGAAGTTGCATCTCAATTCCAAGGAAATCAAACAGGTGGTATTGAACCTGGCCCGTAACGGGATGGAAGCCATGAACGAGAAGGGTGTGCTTACGCTGGAAACGCGGATCGTGGATGATAAGGTGGAACTGTGTGTACGTGACACAGGACCGGGTATACCCCGGGTGAAGAAGGAAAAGCTGTTTGAACCTTTTTACACGACAAAAGCCAAGGGAACCGGACTTGGATTGTCGATGTGCCTGAGTATTGTGGAACGACATAATGGAACCATCACTGTGGAATCGGAGGAAGGTCAGGGTACCACCTTCAAAGTGGCATTTGAACGTTAGTCATTCAGCATATTTTGCCAGACAATGAGACATAATATTATAGAAGAAGCCTTTCCGCAGGCGGTTTCTGAATCTTGCTTTCATTGCTTATGGATGTATAATAGGAATAGCACATCATTACATCCATAATGTTCGATATGAATGTAACGTTGTTTTGGAGAGTTATTCGCCTTTAATTCGATCGAGATCATAGAACAACCATTTATAAGGAGTGAAACCGAATGTCAATGTCATTTGATCAATACATGAAAGATATGGTTCAACCCATGCGGGATGAGTTAACTCGTCTAGGAATCCAGGAGTTGCGTACTCCTGAAGAAGTGGAAGCAAGTCTTCCAGATGCAAAAGGAACAGCACTGGTTGTCATTAACTCTGTCTGCGGATGTGCCGCAGGTCAATGCCGTCCAGGGGTGTCCCAAGCACTTCAACACGATATTACACCGGATCACCTGTACACTGTATTTGCTGGTCAGGACAAGGAAGCAACTGCAAAAGCACGTGAATTCTTTGCACCGTATCCTCCATCTTCACCGTCCATCGCTCTGATGAAAGACGGAGAACTCGTTCACTTTATCGAGCGTCATCAAGTGGAAGACCGTTCTGCAGAGGAAATTGCGGCTGATCTGACAAATGCATTTGAACGTTATTGCCGTTAATTCGCTCCATAGAACGCCCCGCCCTTCGGATCACCGATGCCGGGGCGTTTCATTTTGGATAGATAAGGTTATTGAACCATTCGTACCTTTCAAGATGGACATCAAATTTCATTAATTTAGAAACGGGGTGTGTGAACGATGAGTTTGCAACAACAGATCATCGCTGAATTGAAGGTTAAACCAAGCATTAATGAAGAAGAGGAAGTACGCAAGCGTGTTGATTTTCTGAAGACGTATGTTAAAAATGCGGGTGCCAAGGGTTTGCTGATTGCGATCAGCGGCGGTATTGACAGTGCAGTGGCAACGGCGCTTTGCAAAAAAGCGACGGACGAGCTTACGGAAGAGAATAAACAAGAGTACAAAACGCTGGGTGTGTTCCAACCTTATGGTGAACAATCCGATATCGACCACAGCTACGCTGTAGCGAAAGCATACGATCTGAAGCATGTTGTGGAAACGAATATTGAAGATGCGGTGAACGAGATTGCACTGGAAGTGGAGCAAGGATTCAAATCCTTGGGCAGCCCACGCCATATGACTCACCAAGGCAAAGGTAACGTTAAGGCGAGAACTCGTATGGTGATGCAATATGCGCTTTCGTTTGAAGAAAACCTGCTCGTTGTAGGTACGGATCATGCGTCCGAAGCCATCACGGGCTTCTATACCAAATGGGGCGATGGTGCTGTCGATATCACACCACTGAGCACGCTGAACAAACGTCAGGTACGCCAGCTGGCAGCATATTTGAAAGTGCCACAGGCTATTTTGGACAAGGCACCATCTGCAGGGCTATGGGAAGGTCAGACGGACGAAGATGAGCTGGGAATTTCTTATGAAGCGAACAGTGATTATCTCGAAGGAAAACAGATCGATCCGGCTGCCCAAGAGCGCCTCGAAGCGTTCTATACGCGTACACATCACAAACGCAATGCCATTCCGGGTATCTAATACGGATGGATGAGCAAGCTTGTTATAAGCTGTTAACACCAATATTGAAATACATTCCCTCTTAGGGAATGCAAAAGAGTCACTGCTCACACAGTGACTCTTTTTTTATGTGGATCGAGAAACTGCAAAAATCCAGGTGACTACAATATTAAAGAAGAGTTAGCTACTCCAGTCTTTGATCTGTTGCAGGGTCTGGGTGATGACTTGTTCCAGTTGCGGAGTTGTTTCTTTAAATGGATGAACAGTATTGAAGGTATGGTTTCCCTCATTAATCTGGTGCCATGGGATATCAGGACGGGCTTGAACAAGTGCAGCAGAACCCTCCCGAAGACGCTGCGGATCTTCCGTTCCCTGAATGAGTGCGACTCGCAAAGGTGAAGAAGACAGGCGGTCAATAATAGCGTAACGTTCGCTGTGCTTGTCCAGGTCTTCCAGTATAGACACGTCCAGTGGCATCTGCTGACCTGTACGTCCGTTAACGACATGGCTGCGGCCCTGCGTACGCATTTCTTCTTTTTGCTCCGCTGTGAAGAGATCCAGATTGGTTACGCCATTCCAGGAGATGACACCTGCCACCTGTTCGGGATGATCCAGTGCATAGACGAGACTTACGCCCGCACCGCGACTATGACCAACTAGGTACACAGGAAGTCCGGTGAATTCAGGTTGTGTAGCTACATGCTCCAGTACCAGGGCCAGATCGGCAAGCTCCCGGCTGTAGGTATTGACTGCGAACTTTTCCAGTTCTGAGAATTGCTCCGGATATTCACCGATACCGTTGTGAGAGAAATTAAAGGTCAATACATGATGCGTCTGGCTTAGCTGTGAAGCTGCGTAAGGGAACATACCCCAGTCTTTGAAACCTTTGTATCCGTGAGACAGAATGATGACGCCCTGAGCGGGGTGTTGTGCAGGGAAAAAGTCGCCGCGAATGATAGCATCTACGTCAGTGGGCAATTCAAAAGTGATGGGCATAATTCAGACCTCCTCAGAATTTCAGACGATTCCTGATTTATATTTTAGCATATATGGTAATGCCGATAGGTACTCGCTTCTGGACGCCCCTCCTGCTACAATAGAATACGTGTTCGGAGAGTTACGGATCATGTGATTGAATGGGGATATTTTACAATGCATGTTCAAAAAGAGCGGTTTTCAGTACCGAGAAGGTGGGACTTTTGAACAACCTCTTACAGTATAAAAGATTAAGCGGGTGAAGCGTTGATGATATATGGCATTGGCAATGATGTGCTGGAGATTGGACGTATGCGGAAGCTGCTGTCCGGTCGCCATGCGGAAGCTTTTTTGAAACGAATATTAACGCCAGCAGAGCGGGAGATCGCGGTTCGTCGAGGGAAGCGGATGACGGAGTTTGTATCCGGTCGATTTGCAGCGAAAGAAGCGGTGTCCAAGGCATTTGGGTGCGGTATTGGTGGCATTATGGGCTTTACTGACATCGAAGTGCTGCCTGATGGGACAGGACGTCCGGTGGCCTCGCTGTCCAGTCAGGCCTGGGAACGCCTGCAGCTGCCATACGACAAACAATATGACATACATTTGAGCATTACGCATCAGACGGAATTGGCAGCGGCCTTTGCGATCGTAGAACAGATGGAAAAGTAGCTAGCTTGGCAATAGGAGAGGACGGAAATATGGGTTTACAGGAACAGAAACAACATTTCAGCGTGAATTTGCTGGACTGGTATATGATCAACCGACGGGATTTGCCGTGGCGTCGCCACAACAATCCGTATTTTACGTGGGTATCAGAGATTATGCTTCAGCAGACACGGGTCGATACGGTCATTCCGTATTTCAATCGTTTTATCGGGAATTTTCCAACCGTGCAGGCACTTGCGGAAGCACCCGAGGAGGATGTTCTGAAAAATTGGGAGGGACTCGGCTATTACTCCCGTGCACGTAATCTTCAGGCGGCTGCGAGACAAGTCATGGAGCTGCACGGAGGCGAGATGCCTCAGGACAAGCAGGCTGTCTTCGCATTAAAAGGGGTTGGCCCGTATACTGCCGGGGCCATTCTCAGCATTGCCTTCAACCAGCCGCAGCCTGCGGTAGATGGCAATGTTATGCGGGTCCTGTCCCGATACTTCCTCATTGATGAGGACATTATGAAGGGCAGCACCCGGGTGTTGATGGAAGAGCTCGCAGGAGAGCTCATTCCGGAAGGGCGAGCGCGTGATTTCAATCAGGCGCTGATGGAACTTGGCGCGCTGGTGTGCACGCCCAAAGCGCCGCACTGCCTGACTTGCCCGGTCATGGAGCAATGTTCCGGCCGCATCGCCGGAAGAGAGCTTACGCTGCCGGTCAAGACCAAGGCGAAGCCGCCGCGCCCTGAGCAGCGGCTGGTCGCGATTGTGGAGGGCCGCGGCGATCACCGCGGCCAAGTGCTTGTGCGCCAGCGCCCAGACACGGGCCTGCTGGCCCGGATGTGGGAGCTGCCGCATGTGCTCGCGGCGCCCGCCGCAGCCAGCAAGAAGGCGGCGCCGCTGGCGGATGAGCCGGCCATGGCCTTGCTGGCCGGCAGTCTGTGGGCGGAAGGCTTCGCTGCCCGCCCGGAAGGGCTGGCTACCCATGCGGAGCATGTGTTCAGCCACATTGTCTGGAGCCTGCAGGTGTACAAGTGCACCGAGCAGGACCAGAGCAGTGAGCTTCCGCTAATCGCAGCGGAAGCCAGAGCCGCCTACGACGCACAGGCGGCAACGAAGGAGGGCACAGCCTCATCTTCTGCTGTGTCACCTGAGTCAGCCACAACGCATTCATCGGAGCCAGGCACGCCTGATTCGCAGAACATTATCTCAACATCGCTTAACGATGGAGAGAAGTTAATGTCCCCATCTGATGTTAGTGAACTGGCGCTGAACACTCCGACACTGACAGGGAAAGGCGATGGCTTGACCTACCGCTGGATCGGACCGGAAGATATGGACAAGATGGCATTTCCGAATATATTTCTGAAGCTGATCAGCAGTTATTTTGCCGGTGCGTATGATCAAGTGAATGATTAAATGGGGGAGCTAACGAATCTGAGTGACGTTATCTTAGCTAAATTAACCTAAAAGTGCGAATCAACGCCCTTATTTTGGGGAATAGTTATGCTGAGATTCGTTAGGTTCACGATACGATGAAATATGGAGCAATAGCGTGTCTGTGGTTCGTTAGAAAAGATATCCATTAACTATAACTATACCGATTGCGATAACAAAAAGAGAGCCTGATCACGGTCACGATGACCGAATCAGGCTCTCTTTTATGTTAACTGTTGCATGCGAACAGTCTTATTTTGCAGAAGCGTAACGCTTGTTAACTTCATCCCAGTTGATTACATTCCAGAAAGCACCGATGTAATCAGGACGTTTGTTTTGATATTTCAGGTAGTAAGCGTGCTCCCATACATCCAGACCCAGAACCGGAGTCAGACCTTCGAAGAGAGGGCTGTCTTGGTTAGGTGTGCTAGTGATGGACAACTTGCCATCTTTGCCAACTACGAGCCAAGCCCAGCCGGAACCGAAGCGAGTTGTAGCTGCTTTAGCGAAATCTTCTTTGAATTTATCAAAGCCACCCAGTTCGCTATCAATTGCTGCAGCGATATCGCCTGTAGGAGCGCCGCCGCCGTTAGGTCCGATGATTTCCCAGAACAAGCTGTGGTTAGCATGTCCACCACCATTGTTGCGAACCGCTGTGCGGATGCCTTCAGGTACGCTGTCAAGGTTAGCAATCAGATCTTCCAAGCTTTTTTCTTGCAGTTCAGGAGCGCTTTCCAGAGCTGCGTTCAAGTTCGTTACATAAGTATTGTGATGGCGATCGTGGTGAATTTCCATCGTTTGTGCATCGATATGTGGTTCCAATGCGTCGTTAGCGTAAGGAAGTGCCGGTAATTGAAAAGCCATAATGAAATACCTCCTGAGATTTTAGGTTTTTTTTAAATCAGGTACATATGTAATAATACCCTTGCCACTAATATTAAACCGCATTCGGGCTAATTAAGCAACATTTTTGTTTATTAAGTCCCCCGAAGCGTTGATTTAATCATGGGCCAGAGATAACAAACATATTTTACCCTTTATGAATATATTTATGTGATTTTAATAGACAAAAAAGCAAAAACTTGAATAATCGTATTGTAAACGGTTACAATTAAGCGCTTTCAAAAGAAAATGCGTGTTTTATGGAGTAAAGTATGGTTTAATTGACGAAGAAGCGGTATTTTCTCGTTTTTTGTCATTATATGAACATTGGGTTTTTGGTAAAAGGGAACTCCTTTTTGTAAAAAACCTCATCTAAGCTAACGAAAAGGGAGATTTAAGACATGCACGTTCGTTCCTTTCAGTTGAGTGATGCAAGCCAGATGACGGAGCTTCTCCAGGTTGCGCTATCGGAAGAGTGTTATGAGAACACGATGGGCCCGTTTGCCCGTCAATTGTCATGGGATTCTGACCTGATCATGGTTGCGGAAGAAGAGGGAGACCTCGTCGGCGCTTTGATCGGTACGATTGATCAAAACCAGGGTTGCATCTACCGTATTGCGGTACATCCAGACTATCGTCGCCGTGGAGTCGGCAAAACACTTGTCGAGGCTATGGAACAAAGGTTCCAGCAGCGTAAAGTCAGCCAGGTATGGGTGGCGGGTGATGAGCACAACAAAGTAGCCATGCCTCTATATGAAGCTATGGGTTACGGTGCCAATCAGATTATGAGCGCTTTCCAGAATCTTAGTATTTTGTCTAAAGCTTAGTTTGCATGTTTAAAAAGAAATAAAAAAGATGTTCATTTCATATTAGGCATATCTCTTTAACGTGTAAGAACGTGAGAGATGTGCCTTTCTATTTGTATGAAGGACCTTTACGTAATATTCCTCTGATTTTCTCATTCTCTGAACACGCTTCGGTGTCTCCCATTCAATTAGACCACTGCGCCTAACCAGGCTATACACATGATATCCAAGGTATTGGTGCTCATAACCAATTGTTTCACTCTTCCAAATGAAGTAGACTGAAGGGGAGTATGATCATCATTTTGCAAGCTCAATTCAACTAATTAATAAATGAGGTGTCCCTTTGAATTCCAATCATCATTCAATGGAACATATGGCTTCCGAGGAACGTAATCAACCGCCAAAGCCTGAACAACCGGAGAAATCCTGGGTGGTCGAGCTGTGGGACTGGGTCAAAACGATTGTTGTTGCTTTTGTCATCATGATGCTGCTTAACCTGTTTGTGTTTAATCTTTCGATGGTCAAGGGACAGTCCATGCAGCCGACATTGGTTGAGCGAGATCGTCTTTTCGTGAACAAAATTGTATATCATCTGGATACACCTTCCCGATCCGATGTAATTGTACTTCGTGATCCAAGTGAAGGTGTGGAGAAGAGGGATTTTCTGGTAAAACGGATTGTAGGACTTCCGGGAGATACCATTGAAGTCAGGGATCACCATCTGTATGTGAACGGCGAGCGTCAAGCGGAAACATACACCGATATCGAGGTGCAAGATCCCGATTTTGGCCCAATCACACTGGAGCCGGATCATTTCTTCGTGATGGGAGATAATCGTCATGAAGGCAAAAGTAAGGATAGCCGAGTGTTTGGCAGTATTACATCTGACCAGATTGTAGGCAAGGCTGAATTTATTTTCTGGCCGTTTTCTGAATTGAAGAAATTGTAAAATGCTGACAGGACAACAACTTCAGACTGCATTTTGCGTTAAACCATATAGACTCGATCCGTTTTGAATGCAAGTAAGCAAGGCATATATAGAAATTAACGCCTGTCCTCTTACCGTGAGGCGGGCGTTCACTATTTACGGAATACGTGTCGGAAGAAGAGAGGGAAGAGAAATGACGAGCGTACAGACCGGGGCAGCACAGGAAGCCTCCGTATGGGAGAAGTTAAAACAGGAGATCAAGGCAGCTGGCCCCGGACTGGGCATTGATGATATCGGATTTGCTTCGGCGGATCCCTTTGTTTCCCTGAAGTCGCTGTTGGAGCAGTCGCGGGATAAGGGGTATGCTTCAGGTTTTGAAGAACCAGATATTGAAAAAAGGGTACACCCTTCCTTGAAGGAGGGCGAACCGGCGTCTCTTATTGCGATAGCAGTAGCGTATCAGTCCAAGATGGTGAATCCACCGAAATCGGAGCCTGGTGCGTATCGCGGCATTTTTGCCCGTTCAGCTTGGGGTCAGGACTATCATCAGGTGCTGCGTACAGCGATGGACAAGTTGGTAAACTTTATACGTGAACGTGTACCTGAAGCCATGATCGAAAGCATGGTAGACACAGGAGCACTGGTGGATCGTGCGGTGTCCCAGCGTGCGGGGATTGGTTTTAGCGCCAAGAACTGTGCCATTATATCACCCAAATTCGGTTCATGGATTTTTCTCGGGGAACTGGTAACGAATATTCCTTTTCAACCGGACACTCCTGTGACCGAAGACTGTGGTGAATGTACGAAATGTATTGATGCTTGTCCGACAGGCGCATTGGTTGGGCCGGGGCAGTTGAATTCACAGCGTTGTATTTCTTTTGTAACCCAGACGAAAGGGTTCGTGGATGAAGAATTTATGCTGAAAATAGGCAACCGTCTGTACGGTTGTGACACATGTCAGATTGTCTGTCCGAAGAACCGGGGCAAGAACTGGGATCACCATCCCGAGTTTCACCCCGATCCGGAGATTGTGAAGCCACTCCTGCTGCCGTTACTGGATATCGGTAATCGGGAATTTAAGGAACGTTTCGGTCAGAGTTCTGCCGCTTGGCGGGGCAAGAAGCCAATTCAACGCAATGCCGTTATTGCCCTGGGCAATTTCAAAGACAAAAGTGCTGTACCCAAACTTACAGAAGTATTAAAACGTGATCCGCGCCCCGAGTTGCGGGGAACCGCAGCCTGGGCGTTAAGCAGAATTGGAGGAGAAGACGCCATGAGAGCAATTGGGGAAGCTGCCGCTAACGAACAAGATGGGAACGTACTAAGCATGCTGCAGAAGGCCGAGGAGCGACTGCGTTCGTCCGAGACCTTACCCAAACAGCCACAAGCTGGGCAAGTGAGTGAGAAGCAGCAAGAGGAACAGAACAACGAGAATAATGCCTTGCGTGCGTTACAACAGGATTTGAAAATGGAAGCGGGGAATGAACTGGGGATTGAACCGGGTAGTGAGGAGCCTGCACAGCCTGCCAAACCAGAAGCCGCAGCGTGGAGACCTTCTGCAGTTACGGGTCTTCATGGCAAGCCGGTATACTACGATGAGGTACTGACACCGATTGGTACACTTACGTTATGCGCGACGGATGAAGGACTGTGTCACATTGATTTTGGCGCATTTCACGTACGTGAGGCTCATCTGCAACAATGGGCCCGTACCTGGATTGGCGAGTATCGATATGAGAAGAATGAAGAGAAGCTCAGCGAAGCTGCAAAGCAGGTACAGCAGTATTTTGCAGGGGAGAGAAAAACGTTCGACTTGCAGCTTGATCAGCTTGGAACACCATTCCAGCTACAAGTATGGCAAGTTCTGTCCGATATATCTTATGGAGAGGCCTCATCACACCAACAGGTTGCGGAAAAGATCGGCAGACCCAAGGCTGTTCGTGCAGTTCTGGACGCCATTAGCAAGAATCCGATTCCGATTATTATTCCCTGTCACCGCATCAGCGGTAAAGACGGAACCCTGGTGGGTTATGTAGGCGGTCTGCAAACCAAGGAGCAATTGCTCGCATTGGAGCAGCAATCGTAAGAGCGGGGGACGTTCATGAAGTATGTAAACGTGGAGAGCGTGGAAGCGGGGGAACTTCTGGGCAAGACGGTATATTCCAGTAACGGTACGGTACTGTTGTCCGCCGGAGTCCAGCTCACCGTATATATGGTCAATACGCTGAAGCGTATTGGCGTGACCATGCTATACATCCAGGATGAAGCGTACAAAGATGTGGATACAGAGGACATTCTGGATGAAACCACGAAACGGGCAATAATTAACGAAATGAGTGTCACACTCGAATCCATTCGATCCGGCAAAGATTGGAGTCCTAGAAAGGTCGCCCTCAGTATAGAGAAGTTGCTAAACGATGTACTGAACGGACGTGAGCTGCTCGTGCAGCTTACCGATATTCGTACCAAAGACAATGCACAGTATGTTCATGCGATGAATGTATGTTTGTTATCTTCGGTCATCGGACTGAATATGGGACTCAATTATAATCAACTGAAGGACCTTGCTGTGGGGGCATTATTGCATGATATTGGCAAAGTGGGGGAACCTCCTGGCAGTGGCTCGGTTGCAAATTCTTCGCTGCACCATACATGGCGGGGATTCGAAGTGATTAAGAACAAGCGGGAGTTCAGTCTGTTGGTCGCCCATACATCCCTGCAACATCATGAGCATGTTGATGGTACAGGTATGCCAAGAGGTATTAAAGGGAATGACATCCATCTGTTTGCGAGAATCGTCAGTGTGGCTAATATCTATGATAATCTTATTAATGGGTTATTGAAGGACAGTCTGTTGCCACACGAGGCATGTGAAGAGATGATGGCGTTGTCTGGTACAAAGCTGGATCGGGACATTCTGATCGAGTTCAACAAGAGTGTATCCGTGTATCCCAACGGTACTGCAGTACGACTGTCTACCAAAGAGACTGGCGTCATTGTGCGTCAACATCGGGGATTGCCCGGCAGACCTGTAATCCGGGTGGCGCGCGGAAGTACGCGTTATTCTCTGGATGTGGTTGAAATTGATCTGGCTCAGCATACAACCGTTTTCATTGAAGCCGTCATGACGTAGCTTGTGTGCGGTTCAACTGGAAAATCCGTTTGCTCAAGGCGTGCGGAAATGCTATGATACTTTCAGGAAATCCGGTCTGTGTCAGGTTTGCAACATGTGCGCTTAACATCATGAATTGACACGGATTATCAGGCTTTTTAGAATGCATACAGAGGTGTCTAAGAGATGGATATTGTTATACCGATTATCACATTGATTGTTGGTCTGGTCGGGGGATTTTTCATCGGGGTGTTCTACTTGCGTAAACAACTCGAGAAAATGCAAAGCAATCCGGACATGCTTCAGAAAATGGCGAAGCAAATGGGCTACAACCTGAATGGCAAGCAAATGCAGCGTGCCCAGCAGATGATGAAGAATCAGCAGCCAGGAGCGAAAATGCCTCAGCCGCAACAGCATCCTGCGCGTAAAAGTTCGGGCCGCCGAAAATAATAGCAGGGAATAACTGCTTAAAGTGCGTGTTCAAAAAAGTTGGGTTTTCAGTACCTGAAGCGGACTTTTTGAACAACCTCTTACAGTAGTGGTTCGAAAGGAGGCGTTCGGCAGTGGCTGGCGTTAAAGATTATGTGAATTCAAAAGTATCCGACAATCGGGAAAAGATCGAATATCATGTAGAGCAGATCCTGAAATTGATCGGAGAAGATAGTACACGTGAAGGGCTGCTTGAAACGCCTGCACGTGTGACCCGAATGTATGAAGAAATTTTTGGTGGATATGAAGTAGATCCGCGCGATGTGCTCGGTGTCACGTTTGACGAGAATCATGAAGAACTGGTTATCGTCAAGGATATCGTCTACTACAGCCAGTGTGAGCACCATATGGCGCCGTTTTTCGGCAAAGTGCACATTGGGTATGTACCAAGCGGCAAGATCGTTGGTTTGAGCAAAATGGCTCGTCTGGTTGAAGCGGTAACACGTCGCCTGCAGGTTCAGGAACGTATTACTTCACAGATCGCTGACATTCTGACAGAAGCTGTCGAGCCTCATGGCGTGATGGTCGTGGTGGAAGGTGAGCACTTGTGCATGTGTTCCCGCGGCGTGAAGAAACCGGGAAGCAAGACGGTAACGTCTGCTGTACGTGGTTCTTTCCGTGAGAATCCGGCACAACGTGCAGAGTTCCTGTCTTTGGTAAAAGATTAAAATTCGGTACGTCCACTTCATGGACAAGCCGAATCAGTAGGTCCTTGTGGTTTTGGAAGCGGGAGCTTCTGAAGCCGCAGGACAGGATATAAATAAGCCGTGTTCCCAGGGGAACCGGCTTATTTATATATGGCGTTATCATTTCTATATATACTGAATACATACGAATTCGTTAAGCCGGAGGTAATGGAACGATGAGTGCATCTTCCCATTCAAGAGACCCGATACAGTCGGAAAAGAAACTACAAGCAGATAAACATGCTACATTGCGCCTGCAAATCTGGGAGACACCACTCAAGCGACAAGGCAGTAGTGTACTCGACGCTTTTGCATGGGAAGAAGTCATGTGCAGACGGGTTGGGGCAGGGCATCTGCCAGTTGCACACATATGGCGACATCCAGATGCCTTTGTAGCCGGTCTGCGTGACCGCAGGTTGCCACGGGCTGTAGAAGCGATGGAACGGATAAGAAGCCAAGGGACAGCAGTCTGTGTTCGACCTTCCGGTGGAGCGGCCGTACCTCTGAATCCAGGGGTAGTTAACGTGTCATTGATTCTGCCTAATCCCGGACATGCGATCAATATCCATGATGATTTTCGGGAGATGGCTTCGATTATTGCCGACTCGCTGACGCCATGGTCAAACCAGGCGCAAACAGGTGAGGTCCAGGGTGCTTTTTGCCCGGGGGATTATGATGTCAGTGTAGGTGGGCTGAAATTCTGTGGTATTGCCCAGCGCAGACAGGCAAAGGCGTATATTATTACTGCTTTTATCATCGTGGAGGGGCAGGGAGATCAACTGGCAGCAGACGTGCGTCAATTCTATCAACATGCATCAGGCGGAGCC
The DNA here is from genome assembly GCF_038595085.1 of Paenibacillus sp. FSL R5-0749. Lineage (NCBI taxonomy): Bacteria > Bacillati > Bacillota > Bacilli > Caryophanales > Paenibacillaceae > Paenibacillus > Paenibacillus sp. FSL R5-0749. The sequence continues at coordinate 714,224 of NZ_CP152005.1, forward strand.
AGTGAAGGATATCCTGATGTTCAGCCGGGCACGATGGCCAGTCTGAAGGAGTTGGCAGGTGTCCCTTCTGCCGCAGCCTATACCGCCTCATTGGTACGAACTCTGCGTGATCGCTATCCACAGGCGGAAGCTAGCAAAGTGCTTAGCGTTGGCTCTGAAGAAGTGCGTCTGACAGCTGAGCAGATGAAGCTGCGCTATGACTGAGTTCTTGATAATCGGACTTGGAATTGGGTAATAGAGATGATATGATGTGATTTCGGAAGGAGAGTGTTAGGATGGAGACGTTGAGATATACGTACTTATATGAGGTTGTATCTACAGGCGAAAAGTCTGAGTTCAGCCAGATGGCAACAAGCAAGGAAGAGGCTGCTGCACTGATCGTTGCTCGTATCGCCGATCTGGAGTTTACCGATGAGGCAGATATCAAGCTGGGCGACCTGATCGCTATTAGCAAACAAGTTGGCGACAACTATGTAGCGTGCGAGGGCTGTGCTTCTTAAGTGAGCATAAGCATTTTGAAATAGAAAGTCTCTCAAAAGATAAGCAAGTCTCTATTACATGGGGCTTGCTTTTTTGTTTACACCAAAAAGAGATATCTTGCAGTCATTCGGCTGGAGATATCTCTTTTCATTCCATCTAACTAAGCTCAAGCTTAATAAGGCGGCCACAACAACTTGCGTGCTGTTTCGTAACGCTCGGCAACAGCGGGCCAGTAGACGACATTCCACCAATCCTCGATATACTTTTTGCGTTCATTCTGGTGTTTCAGATAATAGGCATGTTCCCACACATCCAGCGGCAGGAGTGGAACGATATCGGACTGGGACAGGTTCTGGTGTTTTTCCGCCTGCAAAATCTCCAGACGATGTGCTCTTGGGCTCCAGACAAGCATCGCCCAGCCACTGCCTTCCACTTTGTTCGCCGCTTCCGTGAATTGATTCTTGAACGCTTCATAACTTCCGAAATCCCGCTTGATCTGCTCTGCGAGCATACCGGAAGGTTTACCGCCGCCAGCAGGATTCATAATTGTCCAGAAGATCGTATGCAGGTAGTGGCCTGCCCCGTTGAAGGCGAGTTCACGTTCCCAATGCTTGATGAGTTCAAAGTTATTCTTTTTTCGCGATTCCGCCAGCTTCTTCTCTGCTACATTTAGTCCGTCCACATAAGATTGATGGTGTTTATCGTGATGGATACGCATCGTTAGTTCATCAATATGTGGCTCCAGCGCATTGTACGCATAGGGAAGAGGGGGCAGTGTGTGCCCTCCAATGGGAACCGGCTTTTCTTTTACGGGAGGTGCAGTAGTGCTGGGCGTGGCTTGTGTTGTTCCGGTAGAAGGCGCTTGAACGGTTGTGGATTGAATCTGCGCTGAAGTAGCAGGTGCGTTTACATTCCCTTCTTGAGAAATTGGAGCTTCTGAAGCTTGGCGATGGGTGGTTGCTGACCCTGACGTATGCAGTGCATTTTCCAGAAAAAGTGACGGCTCCAAATTTGTTTCTCGCAAGATGCCAGGTTGGCCAAGCGTATCCAATACGCCTAGAAAATACTCTGATTCGCGGATCAAATGCAAAATAAGTACTTTGGCAAGCGGAACAGCTTGCACCGCAGCACTTTGCTCCAGAAGAACATACAGCTGTTTGATGAACTCTCTCGATTGCTGCCGAGCAGCCGACACAAGTTGATCGATACAACGAACGATGTAGGGAGCAGGCGGATGGGTTGCGGGCAATAGTTGTTTTAGCAGCTGATTCGCTACTCGCTCAGTGTTCGCAAAGGTAGCCTCCCATTCCTCCAAAAGCTTGACGTATGGGGGCTCCAGATCGGGCACCAGTGCACGAATGACGAGTGTATGTTCTTTCTCCTGCTCTTTCCAGAAACGGATTTCTTCCAAGGTCCGCAGAGGCAGCAGGTGACCATATCCATCCCAGTTCATATATGGTGGGCCTCCTTCAGTTGAATTTCATCGCATATGTAGACCGTTGCTTCATGCGTCCCAAGAGTATATTCCGCCGGGCTGTTGTCCTATGAGTGCAAAAAAAAGAGCCCCTGAGGGGCTCAAGAATCAACGGGAAATTCGATGATTGAAGTTTGATTATTCTCCACTATTCGTGTTCTGCACATCGTCACTGCTTGTTTTCGTTACATGACTCAGGAAAGTCGAGACACGGCGCAGATATTCCTTTGGATGCTCCCGGAAGATCAACTCATGGTGTGCATCCTGGACGATCCATACATCCGAGTACGGATTGGTCTGGTTAGCGGCGAGCTGTTCTGCAATCGGATAAGGCGCCTTCTCATCTTCCGTACCATGAATGAAGAAAATCGGGAACGGATAATCTTCCTTTTTCACTTCCTGGTATGGAATCTGCTGCAATCCGGTACCATTCAGAACAGGGAACAACAGCTTCATGATCTCCAGTGTAGGCTGACGCGGGAGATCGATCTGGTTATGAATGTTGTGGTACAGCGTATCCGGCTCAAGCAGGAACGTACTGTCCAGAATCATCGCATCCACTTCCTGTGTAATCAGTCCGGTTTGAAGCGCCGTACCGGCACCCATGGAGAAACCCCAGACTACCAGTTCCTGCGCACCGCGCTGCTTGGCGAACTGGATGGCACCCAGCAATTGCTGTGACTCAGCCTTGCCACCTGTGGCTACAGCTTTGTTCACCTGTGAGGCGAAGCCATAATCGAACATGACCACATTGAAGCCAAGTTGATGGGCATAGTGTGCCAGGTCATACATGGGTACCCATGTTTCTTCACGATTGGCACCATAGCCGTGACTGAAAATAATCGTTTTGCTTGCGGCATTGTCAGCAGGGATATACCATCCTTGCATTGTCCGGCTGCCATCTGCTGCCGGGAACGTGATGTCTTCGTACTTCATATTCTTGGCCTGCATCGGATTGGAGAAGACAGGCGCTACAGTCGGGTTGGATAATACCCATGCGATGTAACCATGCAGTGCAATAAAACAAAACAATAGAAAAAATACAACGGAGAGCAGCAGCGCTACGATAATATGTTTGAACCGAATCAGCCTCGGTGATAGGGAAGAGGGCAGATCGGACACTTTTGTTTGCAGCGGGGCTTCGCTCTGGGATGTTGGATACATGAATGCCCCTCCTTTGAAGTTCAGTTGAAGATAACAACGACATGAAAAGAGAATTGCGTTTATTTCAGAGCCTGCTTCAGAGCGATATCTTAATGTAATATATCTTTATCGTATGTTCCAATATAGTCAAAGTCAATTGATTGAGGGCATTTGTTACGCAATTGTTATATAGTTCTTAAGATATATGGGTAACATTACCTTAGTGTGTAAATTACAGGGGATTAAGTCTTATAAAAAGGAAAATTTTACACGTTGGTCTATTTCAATTTTGGCTCTTTTTGGTTTACAGATGAGACCGTTTCTCATATAATTTATGTAACCAAGTTTCATGTGATGAAACATGAGGAGGGCATTATGCCATGGAAGATCGCAAGTTAACCGTCCGGGCTGTGGAACGGGCGCTGGATATATTATTATGTTTTACCACACGCAGTGATCTGGGACTCACCGAGATTGCCAGCCAGATCGGCCTGCACAAAAGTACAGTGCACCGCTTGATGGCTACACTGGAGGATCGAGGATTCGTAATCCGCGATGCAGCAACAGAGAAGTATCGACTAGGCATCCGAATCTGGGAGCTGTCGGCTCATATGTCCCGCAGTGATGATCCCGCTATTCTGCTGCTGCCTGCGATGGAGCGACTGAGAGATCGATTGGGGGAGACCGTGAGTCTGTACCTGCGTGATGGAAGTGAACGGATTCGGATTCAGGCGGTGCAAAGTGATCAGGCGATTCGCCGAGTTGCTCCCGTTGGTGTTAGACTTCCGCTGTCTGTTGGCGCATCCAGCAAAGTCTTGATGGCGTTTGCCACGGATGAGGATCGTGAGGAACTGATGAACGGGCCGGAGTGGCCGGTGTTTATTGATCCGGCGGTGTATTTGGCGCAAATGGGAGATATCCGGGATAACGGATATGCGACGAGTTATGAGGAGCGTGAGCCGGGAGCTGCAGCAGTATCTGTACCGATTATGGATCGCCGAGGCAATATTGCAGCTGCTCTCTCGGTCTCAGGGCCTGTCAGCCGACTTTCGCAGGAGACTTTGCACGAATACGCACCTGTGCTAAAGGAAGCTGCTACGCAGATGGGGCTCATGTTATCCTGATATTGATGTAAGGTTTTTCTCCAATTGGGTTGGTGTTCTGGAATATAAAGGTTGTTTTTATGTTCCGGTTGCGCTACTCTGTAATGGACGGCCCATCGGGGTCAGCTTCATTGAATATGAACAGCGGCTTATGTATGCCGCAACTTTTAACGTTACTGGGGGAGTCCGAATTGTCCGGACTGAGACGGAATCGCATGAGATTCCGGACCCTTTGCACCTGATCTGGATCATACCAGCGTAGGGAAGTAATCGGCGATATGACCACAACCACCACATGTGTGACTCTTGCAGGACTCCGTTATGGAGCTGCAACCAGGAGCATTATTGGTGATGGACATTAAAGTCGGTTCCTTCGGGGGCCGGCTTTTTTTATATACAGTGGACGGGCGAGATAATACACATTCCATGGACTGTTTTTTCAATAACCTGCAAAAGTGGGCTTGGAGAGAGCAGTCATTATAGATCCATGATCTGTGGTAACCTCCGTTCTGTTGTTAACTGTACATGAATAATGTCTCCCCCTTGGTCTGGTGTAGGATCGCTCTTTCTTCTCTGCGCTCTGCATGATTTGGGACAGGTGCATAAGCGAGCTGATGACGATGCCAACCAAACCAAGTGAACGAACACGGAGGAGGAGACGAGCAAACATGAGTACAGGAAATCAAACGGGACAACAAGCGATGGAACAGGAACATAACGGTCAGCAGGTGGAAAAGGAAACAGGAGCGGCTGGACGGGTTCAGCCCTTTCCGGGCAGCCGCAAAGTCTACATTCAGGGCTCACGGCCGGACATAGCTGTACCTGAGCGTGAGATAGCCCTTCATGACACGAATACTCCCCAAGGGGTGGAGCATAACGAACCGCTACGTGTCTACGATACGAGCGGCCCCATGACTGATCCCGAATTCCAGATGGATATTCGGAAGGGATTACCCGCGCTCCGAAATCATTGGATTATGGAACGCGGTGATGTTGAAGCATATGAGGGCAGAGCCGTTCAACCCGAGGATAACGGACTAAAGCCCGGAGGGCGGAGAGCCGGGGCAGAGGAATACCCTGGATTTCTGGGACCACCACTGCGTGCTCAGGCTGGGCGCTCTGTCACCCAGATGCACTACGCAAGGCAGGGCGTCATTACACCAGAAATGGAGTATGCCGCTATCCGTGAAGGGGTGGAACCGGAATTTGTGCGGCAGGAGCTGGCGAGTGGACGGGCGATTCTGCCATCCAACATCAATCACCCGGAGAGTGAGCCGATGTTGATCGGTCGTCATTTTCACGTGAAGATCAATGCTAATATAGGTAACTCTGCCGTATCTTCCTCCATCGAGGAAGAGGTCGAGAAGATGACTTGGGCGGTACGATGGGGATCTGATACCGTGATGGATCTGTCTACAGGCAAAAACATTCATACGACACGGGAATGGATCATCCGTAATTCACCTGTACCGATTGGTACGGTGCCGCTGTATCAGGCACTGGAGAAGGTGAATGGCGAAGCGGAAGCGCTGACCTGGGAATTGTACCGAGACACGCTCATTGAGCAGGCAGAGCAGGGCGTGGACTACTTTACGATTCATGCAGGTGTGCTGCTGCGTTATATCCCCATGACCGCCAAGCGGATGACAGGTATTGTATCCCGGGGTGGGTCCATTATGGCAGCATGGTGCCTTGCGCATCATCAGGAGAATTTTTTATACACTCATTTCGAAGAAATCTGCGAGATTATGAAAAGGTATGATGTGGCGTTTTCGCTGGGAGATGGACTTCGTCCAGGCAGTATCTACGATGCGAATGACGAAGCTCAGATGGCGGAACTGGCTACGCTCGGGGAACTGACACAGATCGCATGGAAACATGATGTGCAGGTGATGATCGAGGGCCCGGGGCATGTACCGATGCACAAGATCAAGGAGAATGTGGATCTACAGATGGAGATATGCCAAGAGGCACCTTTCTACACTTTGGGGCCACTGACGACCGATATTGCCCCGGGATACGATCACATTACGTCCGCCATTGGTGCGGCTATGATTGGCTGGTTTGGCACGTCCATGCTCTGTTACGTCACGCCAAAAGAACATCTGGGCTTGCCTAACAAGGATGATGTGCGCGAAGGGGTTATTGCCTACAAGATCGCGGCCCATGCCGCTGATCTGGCGAAAGGCCATCCGCGTGCTCAGCGCCGGGATGATGCATTGTCCAAGGCACGCTTCGAGTTCCGCTGGCGGGATCAGTTTAACCTGTCACTCGACCCGGAACGGGCGCTTTCCTACCATGATGAGACGCTGCCGGCAGAAGGGGCTAAGGAGGCACATTTCTGCTCCATGTGCGGACCGAAGTTCTGCAGCATGCGCATTACGCAGGACATTCGTGCCTTTGCGGCAGATAAAGGATTGTCCGAGAATGAGGCTGTGATAGCTGGCATGCAGGAAAAGGCTGAGGAGTATCGGACACGCTCCTAGGCGCTGGTACAGCTTAACCTTGGCAGTCTGACATCGTTTGAAGGTGAGAATAATGATATCATGTCGTATTTTTCTCTTATTGATCAGCTTCCTAATACTTTTTATCAGTATTATGGTTGATTGTCTAGCAGATGTTTAATAAAATGAATGTAAGTAAACACCAATAAGAGTAGCCAGGCCAATGGCTACTCCTGCACAGCATTTGCGGTGGGTATTCCTCCGAGTGCAGCAAGTTCAGATGAAGTGACCCGTCAGGCCGTCAACCTGTGGCGGGTCACTTCTTTTTACGATCGATGTATGTCAGGAGCGCAATAATTAACATCGCGAACACGATTACGTCGTTAAAAGAGAAGTTCATAGGATCACCTCCCAGTGGAGGCAAGCCTATTTCCCACCACAAATTGGCTGTACAAAGTGATTATACCATTTGAAATGCTCTTGTTCGAGAGCATTTTTATTTTGCAAAGGAGCCTACATACTGCTTTTCACATATTTTTAGTGATTGTAATATGTCACTCCAAATCAGCCGCTACTGTCGAGCCACTTCCAAATTCTTCTCCAAATATGCCGCAAGCAATGCCAGCGGACTATGGATCGCAATGCCTGTGTCTGCAGTAACCTGTGCAGCAGCGGGAGCCATAGACAGTTGAGCTGCCACTACCGTTTTACTCGGATACTGCTCAGCAATCTGCTGTAATCCCTCACGCACCGCTTCGAAATACCCTTGCTGATCTCCACGCATAATCAACTCAAATGTCCCAGGGATGCACACCGCTTCCGTCTGATATGTATTTGCAATGTAGGGATGCTCATTCTCATTCTCTTGCTGTAATGCCTGATTCAGCCGTGCCATCGTTCCTTCAATGGTTGCCGGGTTGGTGAAGGCTATGATGTAATCTCCTGGTACTTGCCGCATCTCCTGCAATAGCGGATCATCTATGCCGATCACAGGCACAGGGACCTCTGTGGCTTCCTGCTCCAGTACTGCCGCAAACAGGGTACACGTGACCAGAATGGCATCGGCATGACACTCGGCGATCCATCGGAGCGTCTGAGCTACTTTCTCGTGGATGACGACATCTGAAAAGTCAGCGTCATGTTTAAGACGATCCAGGCCTGGATCGACGTAATGCACCAATTCAACTTCATAAGCAGCGAGCGTCTCTTCAATTAAGGCGATGTTGGAATAGTGAGCGTGAAAACAACCGATGGTGTTCATGTGCTAAATCCCCTTTTACAGTTCGTATAATGTCATGGTAATCGTAGATATTTAAACCATTATAGAAACATGCCTGAGAACTGTACAGTTGTTTGCGATTCAACGCCAATAACCGTCCTCCCGCCAAGCTGCGGAAAGACGGTTCATAACCGGACTGGCAATCGTCCAGCTTTCATTTTATCTAAGGGAAGGAGAAGCATTTTTCTTCGCCATTTTTTGCTGTAAAATTTCATGAAAGGATAGACCTTGAGTGTTCTCATTCTCCTTTTTAGGAGCAGTGGTCGCCGTGTTGCGCGGATATTGGTGATGGTACGGGATCATTTGCTGAATAGGCATGCGGATCATCTTGGTTCCTCCTTTGAAGCATATTTGTGAATTATGTATTTCGACAGGTTACCCTGCCAGGTGCGCATATAGGTATATGTGACTTGTTAGACGAAATAGAAGAGTTTAAAGCGTAATTCCAATTGGATTGTAGTGATTTTACCCCGTATTCAGGAGATGTAAACGGTTTTAGGGAAATTCAGGAGTAAAGAACCTGATTTGAAAGGTTTTGTGTGGGAGGATGGAATCGGTTGTTATGTGAATAGTCCCAATTTTAAGGAAGTCAATGGTACCCGCTTATGAGGCATATTGTCTGGTTGAATAGGTAGGTTCCATGCTAACTAACTTGGTACTATAGGCGGTTGTATCACGGGAGGAACATCAAAAAAACTGCCGGGTGAACTCGGCAGCTTGCATGATATGCAGAAGGATGTGAGGAAAATTTGGATCCAGTCTGAGTTGATATAGTGTTGGTTTTATCTACTATCTCGAACGGCGATGTATATATCGACTTGTGCATTTTCGGGATTCAGGCTGCGTTCATCATACAATTCAAAATCTCCGGTGAACGTACGATCACTTTGCTTCTCCCATGCCCATACGGCTCCCCAGGCTTCGTGAGCAACCTCTGCCATTGGCCCTTTTCTGGAAGTGAATATGGCGTAAGTTGCAGGCGGGAGCAGAATGTCGTCCAATCCTTCAGGCAATGATTCCTCCGAACTGATCTCATGCCCTACCAGTATGGTGTACTCTCCGTTTATGCCATCGGTATAATTCGTGTAACAGCCATAACGAGTAGCTTCGGGTGCAGGGAGATGCTCTGAGGCAAAATAATTGTTCCAAAGACCTTGGATACAGCCTTTGCCACTAATCTCAATGGCATTGGTTGTGCGGGCGGATATGCCGGCTAGGCGTTTGCCCGGAAGGGTGACATAACGAACGGGCTGGGCAGATAACGATTGAGTTGTTGTAACCTGACCCGGTATAGCAGAAGTGGCAGAGTTTGCAGCCGGAGATACTTCGTGTTGATCCGTTGTATTCGTGCGCCAACGTTTCAAAAAAGGAAGCTGATTACGCAGCATCGAACGAGCGGATTCCTCATCCATGCCCTCGTCCTTCAGAATGGCGGTGCACATCTCCGTCATGCCTTCAAGCGAGATTCCTGGCTGTGCAAACTTCCCATCCTTGTAACAATAGATACAGTACTCACGGGTTGTGCCTCCATCTGCCTCCGTTCCGAATTGGGCAGGGATGGTGAGTGGCATGCCACAGCTTTGACATACAGTAACGTTCATCTTTTATTCCTCCTTGGGTATATATGCAACTTCAACCTGAACATATTTGAAGTATACGGGGAGGAACTGGACAGCTGTCTGTCAGGTTTGAGCGGATGTTTTATAATTTTGAACAATTTGTTCGGCTATACGGCACACATTATCCCGAATATGCAAGGGTTCCAGCACCTCAACATCCGCCCCAAAGCCCAAGATGAAGCCGTACAGCCAGTTATCTTCTGGAAAAGCGACCTGGCTGATATAATAGCCGTTCCCGTCAGGCAATACATTTTCAATACCGAACCATTCCTCCGCAAGATGATGGACACGGGCATGGAATCTCAGGGTAATCCCAATCTGGTTGTCTGGTCGGCTCCATTCCTGCTGCCACGGTCGGTCTTGAAGGTTGATGGATTTTCGTTCAAAGTGCTCTGCAGCAAGAGAGACGTCTTTCATACGAACCAGCTTGAACATGCGGAATTCATTTCGTTCATGGCAAAAAGCATACAGATACCACGCGTGCCTCTTCAGCACAAGCGTGTGGGGTTCAACTGTACGATAGGTCTGTGCACCTTCGGCGCTGCAATAGGCAAAATAAATGCATTGAAGCTGATCAATTCCCTGATCAATAACTTTTAATTTCTGTTGTAGCGCTTCAGGGTGCGTCCACGTTGAATGATCCACGATGAATCGGTGCGTGCTGGCTTGAAAATCTTCATTTTTGGCTTCCGGAACGATACTGCTTAGTTTCTCCACCAGTAGTTCACGTGCAGCATTTGTATGTGAGGTGGATATGCTGCGCAGGGCGGTGACGATGGAAACAAGATCCTTGTCAGTTAACAGATTGCGATCCAGACGATACCCTTCCGCCAGACCGATGCCTCCGCTTGCTCCCTGATAGGTCACGACCGGAATCCCGGCTTGTCCCAATGTGTCGATATCCCGATAGATCGTCCGGATGGAAACTTCAAACATATCGGCCAGGTCTTTTGCCTGTAATCGCCCCCGGTTGATAAGCAGTACAACGATGGCTAACAAACGCTCCAGTTTCATAGCTACCTCTTCCTTTTTTTATTTGTGTTTATATAAATGAGCTATTTCTTTTACACTTGAACAGAGAGGACAGAAAAAAACTGGAGAAGCGAAGCGCTCGCCTAAAAGCTTTCTGGAAGGAAGCTTCGGAAGCATACGCTATCACCGGATTTTCCCCTTTGGAAGAGGGAATATTGCTTTCAATTGTTTATCTTGTACTTATCTGTTAGATTCATAGGTGTTATATTGCTCAGCATCCCATATAGGAGTGAAATAAGCAATGAAGCGAATTACGGTTCTGATTGCGGACGATGAAGTAGAGATCGCGGATCTGGTGGCTTTACATTTACAAAAAGAAGGCTATCATACCGTCAAGGCATCTGACGGACAGTCGGCACTACATGCGATTCAGACACATGCCATTGATTTGGCCGTACTGGACATTATGATGCCGGGTATGGACGGGTACGAGGTGACTCGTAAAATACGGGAGCAGCATCATTTTCCGATCATTTTCCTGAGTGCCAAAACCTCGGACATGGATAAAATTACGGGGCTGGTGATGGGTGCCGATGATTATATGACCAAACCGTTTAACCCGATGGAGCTTGTAGCACGCGTGAATTCTCAATTGCGGCGCTCATTGCAATTCAGCCAGTCCACAGCGGCGGTTCAGCGCTCGATTCTGGAAAAGGGCGGACTTGTCATTGTACCGGAGCAGCATAGCGTGACGCTTTACGGTAAACCGCTGGAGTTAACACCGAAGGAATTTGATATTTTAGTGTTGCTTGCGAGCAATCCAAAACAGGTCTTTAGCGCAGAAAGTATTTTTGAAAAGGTATGGGGAGAGGCTTATTTCGAAAGTGGCAATACCGTTATGGTACATATTCGGACGCTGCGCAAGAAGCTCGGAGAAGATGTGGACAAGAACAAGTTTATCAAAACCATCTGGGGCGTGGGGTACACGTTCAATGACTAAACGCAGAAGCTTTCGCACAACGATGATTATGCTGGTCGGTCTGAGCATGCTGTCTTCTGGCGTCGTAACATTTATCGTGTACAGGCTGTTGCAGATGTATTATGCAGGGGTCAGGAGAGAAGATCCGCTGGCGGAATATCGTAATATCATGAGAAGTATTGGCGATCTATATGTTTTTATGCTGCTCTTCATCCCGCTTGCGATTTTGTTTTTCTACTTGTTTACAAGACCCTATGTCACGTATTTCAAAGAGATTTCCGCAGGCATTAATCACTTGGCGAATGGAGACTTTCAGCATCGTGTACAGATTTCTTCGAAGGATGAGTTGGGTACGATTGCGGAGGATGTGAATCTGGCAAGTGAGAAGCTAAGGGAAGCGGTGGAACGAGGTGACTTTGCCGAGAACAGCAAAGACCAGCTTATCGTAAACCTTGCGCATGACCTGCGAACGCCGCTGACCTCTGTGCTTGGATATTTGGACCTGCTCATGAAGGATGATCAGCTGACAGAGGAGCAAGTAAGACACTTTACATCGATTGCATTCACCAAATCACAGCGTCTGGAGAAGCTGATTGATGATTTGTTCGAAATTACCCGTATGAATTATGGCATGTTGCCTATAAACAAAACACGGCTGGATCTTAGCGAACTGCTGAAGCAGATGAACGAAGAGCTCTATCCTGTATTTGAAAAGAATCATCTGATTACCCGTTTGAAAATAGACACTGAACTTACCATCTCCGGTGATGGTGAGCTGCTGGCTCGTGTGTTCGAGAATCTGCTGATTAACGCTGCACGGCACGGCAAGGATGGCATGTACGTGGATATTAACGGATATCGTGATGCAGACCGGATCATTATTCAGGTGATTAACTATGGGGGACATATTCGTCCGGAGGAATTGCCACATATCTTCGATATGTATTACACAGGAGATCGTGCCCGAACCCCTCAAGAGGGTGGGACAGGCCTTGGCCTATTTATTGCCCGCAATATTGTAGAGCAGCATGACGGTACGATTTCGGCCCAGAGCGATGTGGTACGGACGCAATTCGAAGTTCGTTTGCCGGTATTCCAATAAGGTTCAACGTATAATTTAAGAAAAACTTTAAAATTGCCCTGCTTTTTCTTTAACTTGTTTTGTCTATCCTTGATGTATGAGTTAAAAGGAGGAACAAGCATGAAAAAGTGGGGCTTTTTAATATGTATCGTTTTGGTTGGATATATTGTTACACAATCACCGGGATGGCTTCAGCAGAAGAATGAGCTGCCCATCGAGATTCAGAATACGCGTGAAAATCCCGCAGGTTATACGGTATCCGTCACAGGAAATATTCAGGATCAGGTACATAAGGGCAATTTGTTACTGGTTAATAAGCAATACCCCGTTTACGAGGAGGGGGTTAGATCCGATATTGTATATGTGGCGGATGAGGATGATCTGCTTCGTGGATATGGAATAATGGATCGGAAAATCATGTTATCCCGACTGGTGGCGCAGGAGTTTCAGAAGATGGTTGAGGCAGCAGGGGAAGAGGGAGTTCGATATTTTCTCATGAGCAGTGGGTACAGGGACTTTGAGAAGCAGGACGAGCTATATCAGGAAATGGGTTCAGACTATGCACTTCCTGCAGGTCACAGTGAGCATAATCTTGGCTTATCCCTGGATGTCGGTTCAAGTCTGGCTGCCATGAATGAAGCACCGGAGGGTGACTGGCTGGAGAAAAATGCATGGAAATACGGATTTATCTTGCGTTACCCGAAAGATAAAGTAAGCATCACGGGTATTCAATATGAACCATGGCACTTTCGGTATGTGGGGTTGCCCCACAGTGCGATCATGCATAAGAACAATCTGGTACTGGAGGAGTACCTAGATATGTTGAAGGAGAAGGAGAACATCTCTGTTGAAGTAGAGGATGAGACGTATCATATCCGCTATTATCGAGCCACTGGAGATACGACTGTTTACATACCTGAGCACGGCGAAACTGAAATATCGGGTGACAACATGGACGGCGTCATTGTCACCGTAAAGAAATAACAGGGCAACACAAGGGAGGCCAAACAACATGAAACACAACAACCAGAAGAAAAGCAAACATTACATCCTTTGGACTGCCGTGTTCATTATCTATTTATATCTGCTGACGAAGCTGATCCTGTTCAAAGGAAGTGCTGTCGACTTTGGCATCGTGAAGGTTCGACTGATGGCATTCTTGCAACAACCGGATCTTATTCATACGCGAACCGTCAACCTGACGCCATTTCAGGAAATTTCACGAGACTGGAACAGCCTGTCATCACATCGTCCAGGTACAGCTATCCATCTGGTAGGGAATGTTCTGGCTTTTATCCCACTGGGTATCTTCATTCCTGTTCTGACGGGTAACAAACTATTCTCTGGAATAAAGGTATTCCTGCTGTCCCTGCTGCTCAGTCTGGGCTATGAGGTGACACAGTTAGTGACTGGCATGGGCATATTTGATGTGGATGACCTGATGCTTAACACGCTCGGCGGCTTGATTGGATATATCATTTTCACCATGGCCATTGGCCTGAAAAGGGTGTTGGTGGGAGGAGAATCCCGCGAGACGACGAAGTTAACCTCTAAGGAGAGTCACGTGTAAGGAGGGATTACGTTGATTATCATCGCGATACTGTTCATTAGTGTAGGGCTAATGTTTCTCGTGTATCCACACAAGGTAACGGATGCTTCGGAAAAACAGATTACGGAGCGATTGATCATGTCTAGATGGGTCGGAGGTTCGTTAATTGCTCTGTCGTGTCTGTTTCTGATCATGGGCACGATTCAACTGTTCGATCAAGCCTCACATCACATTGGGCATTAGCAGGTCGTTGAATTGAGAATTGATGATTTTAAAAGGTATGCCGATATGAAAAGCAAAGCAAAAAAAGCTCCCCATTCCTGTGCAGATTGCACATGGTGGGGAGCTTTTCTGTCTCACTTTATCACATTAATGATTCATATCATTAAGCTTTTTTCATCATTTGACGCAATACGGTTTGCAGGATACCGCCGTTATGGTAGTAATCCACGTCAACCATACTGTCCAGACGAGCGATAACAGGGAAGTCGAACTGCGTACCGTCTTCACGAGTTACGGTAACTTTCAACTCTTGTCCTGGCTTCACATCATTGCTGAGACCCGTAATGTCATACGTTTCACGTCCGTTCAGACCAAGGCTGGACCAGCCGTGACCCTCTTGGAATTGCAATGGCATTACGCCCATGCCGACCAGGTTACTACGGTGAATCCGCTCGAAGCTTTCGGCGATAACGGCTTTGACGCCGAGCAGGAATGTACCTTTTGCCGCCCAGTCACGGGAGCTTCCTGTACCGTACTCTTTACCTGCGATAACGATCAGGTTCTGTCCTTCATCTTGATACTTCATGGAAGCATCGTAGATGGACATTTCTTCGTCCGTTGGCAGGTACTTCGTGATACCGCCCTCGGTGCCCGGAGCAACCTGGTTACGGATACGAATATTGGCGAACGTACCACGCATCATTACTTCATGGTTACCACGACGTGAACCGTAGGAGTTGAAGTCTTTGCGCTCTACGCCATGCTCTTTCAAGTACAGTCCAGCCGGGCTGGATACCGCAATATTACCTGCTGGCGAGATATGGTCCGTTGTTACGGAATCCGCAAGCAATGCCATAACGCGTGCAGAACGGATATCTGCGATATCGTTCAACTTGTCGCCAAGTTCTTGGAAGAACGGAGGATTCTGAATGTACGTGGAATTTGGATCCCACTCGTACAATTCACCTTCCGGTACAGAGATTGCATTCCAACGCTCATTGGCTGTAAATACGTTCTCGTACTTGTTGCGGAACATCTGAGCGTTCAGGGAACTAGCGATGGTATCCTTGATTTCCTCGGAGCTAGGCCAGAGGTCTTTCAGGAATACAGGCTCATTGTTCGTATCATAACCGATTGGATCGGTTTCAAAGTCAATATTCACAGTACCTGCAAGTGCATATGCCACAACGAGTGGTGGAGATGCCAGGTAGTTGGCTTTAACTTGTGCGTGCACACGGCCTTCAAAGTTACGGTTACCGGACAATACAGCCGCAACGGTCATATCGTTCTCAGCAATCGCTTCGCTCACTTCGTCTGGAAGTGGGCCGGAGTTACCGATGCAAGTCGCACAGCCGTAGCCGGCAACGTTGAATCCGAGTTGGTCCAGATATGGAATCAGGCCTGCTTTTTCCAGGTACTCGGTAACAACAAGGGAACCTGGAGTCAGACTGCTTTTCACATATCCTGGCTTGGTCAGGCCGCGTTCAACTGCTTTTTTCGCCAGCAGTCCTGCTCCAACCATAACACTTGGATTCGAAGTATTCGTACAACTTGTGATCGCCGCGATCACAACAGCGCCTGCTTTCAGTTCACTGGTGGAACCGTTCGGGTGCTTGACAGGTACGGTTTGTTCGATTTTCTCATCGCTCAGCCCGTATCCGCCTTTATCTACAGGTGTACGGATGATGCTGTTGAAGCTTTCTTTCATTTGTGTCAGCTCGATGCGATCCTGTGGACGTTTTGGTCCTGCAAGACTTGGTACAACAGAGCCGAGATCCAGTTCAATCACATCTGTGAATTCAGGGTCAACGGTGCTGGAAGTACGGAACATGCCTTGAGCTTTGTAGTAAGCTTCAACCAACTCCACTTGCTCGTCAGGACGGCCAGTGCTGCGCAGATAGTTCAACGTTTCACTATCGACAGGGAAGAAACCGATCGTTGCGCCGTACTCTGGTGCCATGTTGGCTACTGTTGCACGGTCAGCCAGACCGATGTTGGCAAGACCAGGTCCGTAGAACTCTACGAATTTACCAACAACGCCTTTTTTACGAAGCAATTGGGTAACTGTCAGTGCCAGATCCGTTGCTGTTGCGCCTTCACTCAGGCTGCCTGTCAGTTTGAAACCGATAACGTCCGGTGTTACAAAGTAAAGCGGTTGGCCCAGCATACCTGCTTCGGCCTCGATTCCACCAACACCCCAACCAACAACGCCAAGTCCGTTGATCATGGTGGTGTGGGAGTCAGTACCTACGAGGGAATCCGGGAATACAACGGTCTCGCCGTCAACAGTTTTCGTTGCTGCCACGGAAGCCAGATACTCCAGGTTAACCTGGTGAACGATCCCTGTGGATGGTGGAACTGCACGGAAGTTGTTGAATGCCGTTTGCGCCCAACGCAAGAAGCGGTAACGCTCTTCATTACGCTCGAACTCAACTTTGATATTGTAATCAAGTGCATCGTTGGTACCAAAAGCATCAACCATAACAGAGTGGTCGATAACGAGATCGACGGGTACGAGCGGGTTGATCTGTTTCGGATCGCCGCCTGCTTTTTTCACAGTATCACGCATTGCAGCGAGGTCAACGACAACCGGTACACCGGTGAAATCCTGCAGTACGATACGTGCAGGAATGAATGGAATTTCCTTGTTATTATCACGGCCATCTGCCCAGCCGGTCAGTTGTTTTACATGTTCTTCGGTAATGGCACGTCCGTCGAATTGACGAATTGCTGCTTCAAGCAACACTTTAATGGAGAAAGGGAGTCTGGAAAGATCGCCGTGGCCGTTTTCCTGAAGAGCATCGAGACTGTAGTAGCGGTAAGACTTGCCTCCAACCTCAAGACTGCGAGCGGCGGAGAAATGATTCTTTGCTGACATACATGTACCTCCTTGGGATGTGTCGGTGAGATGAAGAAAACGTTCATTTAGGTGAAGAACAGGCCTTCATCGTTCCGTGTTCTTGTTCGTTAGTTTCATCAGATGAAACGTAATTTCATAATCATGACTTTAGTATTAAGTATACCGTTTTCACCTCCGTACGTAAAGGTCTTTTTGCCTGATCAAGCAAGCATTTGGACCAATGAAGGCGTTTTCGTGAAGCGGGCAGGAATAAGATATCTCGTGTACCTGTATTTGCCGAATTTTGGACCTCCTTCCCGAGCCGTGTACATACAACCGGGGACCCTCTCATATGAATAGTAGGAGTTTATATACGCAATGAATATTCCGGACATAACTCATGCCAAAGGGGGACATAGGCTTGGAACGGGAATGGAAGAGTGCCTTATATACTTACGTGAACCAGTACAATCGCTGTGAGATCGACTACCGTCCACAGACCAGCGAACGGATCGTTACCGATCCTGAATTCGTGGTGGAACGGGGAGAGCGTATGGCAAGGCTGGACGAATGGTATCGTAAGCGGCGCGCCGTGCCTCTTCGCAGCGAGACCAGCGCCAAGCTTGTACGCACGCTTATGGATGGACAGGAAGAGGCCGTGGTGGATGTACAATTGTACAGCAGACTGTTCTATGAGAAGAGCGGTATCACCCACCGGGAGGACCGGATTGAGCGGGAGCGGTTAACCTTTCTGCGGCAGAGTGGTGGATGGATCATTGGACGGGTTGAGCGAGAAGTGCCGGAGCGTCGCCCTGCCGGGGAAGGGCGTCCGTTTCAACAAGCTGATTTTGTACAGGCGATGAATCGACCGTTGCTGAATCGGGAAGTGCTGGGTCAGGGAAGAAGCTCACGGCAACAAGCCTATCGCAGAGATTTGGCGGTTGCCTATGCGGATCGGTGGTGGAATGCGGGAAATCCGGCCTTTGAGGAATTTGATGTGGATTGCACTAATTACGTGTCTCAATGTCTCTTTGCAGGGGGGGCACCCATCCACTATACTGGTAGAAGAGAAGCCGGCTGGTGGTATAAGGGGTATGTGAACGGCTCCGAAATGTGGAGTTACAGCTGGGCAGTCTCCAATAGTCTGGAGCGTTATTTGTCAGGCAGCAGCTGGGGTCTGACCGCGACAGAAGTGGAGCGTCCTGAGCAGCTGATGCTCGGTGATGTTATTCTCTACGATTGGGATGGAGATGGACGATTTCAGCACAGCACCGTTGTGACCGCGTTTGATGCAGGTGGTATGCCGCTGGTCAACGCACACACGGTTAGCAGCCGTCACCGATTTTGGGATTACCGGGATTCTTACGCTTGGACGGAGCGGACGGTATACCGGCTTTTTCATATTTCAGATGAGTTTTGAACACGAAAGATTTTCGGGATGCGGTGACGCAGACATCCAGTTCCGTGTAAAATAAGACCAGATAACACAAGCAGAAAAACAAGGGTGCTGAGCATGCAAGCATGACAGCATCAGGCACAGATAATCGGAGGGTACACATGAGTATGGATAAATTAAAAGTAGGCGTCGTGTACGGCGGAAAATCAGGCGAGCATGAGGTGTCGCTGCAAACGGCGTTCGCTGTAACAAACGCATTTGATTATGAAAAGTATGAACTGGTTCCTTTTTATATCTCCAAGCAGGGGACGTGGAAAAAAGGACCTGTCATGCATGCGCCGTTCGCGCAGATTGAAGATTTGAAGCTGGAGCAATCGGCGGGTGGAACGCAGGATGCGCTTAACGCACTGTTTGGCCGTTTGTATGGCGGAGCAGAAGCGCTGGACGTAATGTTCCCTCTGCTGCATGGTACGTTTGGCGAGGATGGCACCATTCAGGGCATGTTCGAGATGGCGGATATGCCATATGTAGGTGCAGGTGTACTCGCTTCGGCTGGCGGCATGGACAAAGTGGTCATGAAAAAGCTGTTTGCACAGGCTGGCATTGACCAATGTGCCTTTACGTATTTTAATGCTACACAATGGAAGCAGACAGAGCACGAAATGATCGTACAGGTCGAAGATCAGCTGGGGTATCCTTGTTTTATCAAACCGGCCAATCTGGGCTCCAGTGTGGGCATCTCCAAAGCGCGTAACCGCGATGAGCTGAAGACAGCTGTCGAGTTCGCACTACGGTATGATACGAAGGTGGTCATTGAGGAGTTCGTTGAAGCACGTGAAGTTGAGGTTAGCGTGCTCGGCAATGACGAGCCAATGGCTTCCGTTCCAGGCGAGATCGTATCCTCCGGTGAGTATTATGACTATGCAGCCAAGTATATTGATGGTCAATCACAGATGCTGATCCCAGCTCCACTGGACCCGGAGGCCGCAGATCGTATTCGTGAGGCAGCTCTCCAGGCGTTCCGTGCGATTGAAGGTAACGGCATTTCACGTGCGGACTTCTTCATTCGAAAAAATGACGGCGCATTGCTTATTAATGAAGTGAACACCATGCCTGGTTTCACACCATACAGCATGTATCCACTTCTTTGGCGTGAGACAGGTGTATCGTATGCCGAATTGCTGGATCGCATGATTGAGCTGGCACTGGAGCGTTACAACCGCAAGCAGGCACTGAATTACGAGAACGGCGTACAGGCGTAGCCTGCAACCACAAGATCAGGAGGGATATGCATGGGATTTCAGACTGAATTCAATTCCGTATGCAAGTTCAAGAGTGAGCAGGAGCTGTTCGAACTGCTTGAATACGGACGCGGCAAAATGGTCAAACAGGGCTTCCGGGTATTTCCTACCGGCCAGAAAGTGATTGCATACACACCGGATAACGTGGCTGTAGCCATCGTGAAGATCGTGGTTTCCATTGCAGAGATCAACTTCCAGGGGCAAGAAGTAACCGAAGTGGAGATGCAACTGATCCGCAAACTGACGGAGGAAGAATCACGTATCCAGACCGCGCTTGCCGATGAGATGTTCTTTGGAGAACAAGCGCAGGAGTAGTGATTTTGACCGGGAATGCGGGTTGGATGGACTGATTTGCCAGAATACGATTATGGTCACTCTTTTAGGGTAAAACTTGGTTATATACAGTGACGGTACATCCTGACGGCTGAACATGCCTTGCAGGTTCTCCGCCCTAATAGAGAGGAAGAAATTCATGCTCGTACGCTTTGGTTACGTGGCCATGTCCGTGCTCATAGAGAATGCCTCGCCTTCCCGGACCATGACCATGTCGAGTTTTAACAAAATCGATGACAGGGAAGCAGCGATCCGCAAGCTCGAACGGATTGCAGCCGAGAACCTGCATAATACATTACGTTTGCTCAGGCACAACAAGGGCAGCCATATTCATGTATATCGCTTCTCTTCCAAATTGATTCCACTGGCAACACACGAGGATCTGAATGACTGGGACCCGTTCCCGGCTCTGAAGCAGGACTTTGCGGCCATTGGTGATTTTGTGAAGGGAAATCATATGCGTGTCTCCTTTCATCCGGATCATTTTACCGTACTTAGTACACCCCGTGAGCAAGTTCTGCGCAACTCGATTCGCGACCTTCGTCATCATGTTCGGATGCTGGATGCCATGGGACTGAATGCCACTGCCAAGAACAATATACATATTGGTGGTGCATACGGGGACAAGCCTTCGGCGGCGCTTCGTTTTGAAGAAAATTTTTTGAAGCTGGATCGGGACATTCAGGAGCGGCTCACACTCGAAAATGATGACAAAACATTCAACGCACCCGAGACACTGGCCGTGTGCCAGCGCCTGGGATTACCCATGGTATTGGATATCCACCACCAGTGGGTGAACAACGAGGGAGAACAGCCATGGGATCTGTGGCCTGATATTCTGAAGACCTGGGAGTCACCGCTTGCCCAGGCAGATTCACCGGCTGATCAGCCATTGCCACCCAAAATTCATGTCTCCAGTCCGAAGAGTGAAAAGGATGTGCGAGGTCATGCGGATGGCGTGGAGGTAGAGCCTATGCTCGACTTCTTGCGTCATATCGCAGCAGACACCCCAAGGCTTGACGTGATGATTGAGGCCAAACGCAAGGATGAGGCTCTTGTGCAGCTGATGCAGAAGCTGGCATTCTATCACGAAGAAGGCGTGGAGTGGGTGGACGAGTCTACCGTCATCATTCATCCGTAGAGCCAAAAGGGGCTTGGGCAACGAGAAACTTTACGACCTGCGGGGCGTATACTTTTAACAAGTATTTCAACTTTTCGTAGATTGATATAGAAAGTAGAGTGAACGCTTTGAATGAGAAGGAAAAGATACCTTATGTCGTGACAAGCAAAAGCTATACTGCCGTTGCTATTAATGCAGCTTCCAAAGCTGGCGAATGGATCAAAAGCCGTCTTGGGACGGTAGCTGAACTTGGCACCAAGTATTCACCCCAAGATCTGGTGACCGAAGTGGATAAAGGAGCGGAGCAGATGATCCGCCGCCTGATTCTTACGCATTTTCCCCACCATGCCATTCTGGGTGAAGAAGGCGTCGAACCGGGACCGGAAGCTTCGGCAAAAGCATTGAAAGAGGCCGAGGAAGAAGAGTTCCTGTGGATTGTTGATCCGGTGGATGGAACGACGAACTTCGTACACGGATTCCCGTTTTACTCGGTGTCTATCGCATTGGCTCATAATGGTGAAGTCATTGTCGGCGTGATCTACGACCCTTCCCGTGATGAAATGTTTGTTGCGGAAAAAGGTAAAGGAGCTTACGTTCACGGCAACCGGATGCAAGTATCTGGTGAACAGAATTTGGCTCAGAGTCTGATTGCGGTTGGATTCCCAGCAGACACAACCTTTGCGTTGCCACTGAATATGGCTGCTGTGCAGGCGCTGGCTCCGCAAGTTCGTAACTTGCGTGCAGGCGGATCTGCCGCTCTTCATCTGGCATATGTTGCCGCAGGGCGTCTCAGCGCCTACACCGAAGTTGGGTTGAAACCGTGGGATATTGCCGCAGGTGCGCTGTTGGTTGAAGAATCCGGCGGTAAGGTAACAGATACCATCGGAACACCTTATCAACTGTCAGTAAGTCATGTCGTTGCCAGCAATGGCAAAATCCATGATGCACTGACGGATGTGTTGAAGGAAGCGAAAGCAACGGGTCTGGAGTGAGTTTATTCAGCTCATCGATGCTTTAATTATTTTTAATTGTACATTAACGGAGGGGACAGAAAGCATCTGAAGAAGCGGAGCTAAAAGCTTTCTGAAAGAAAGCTGCTTCGTAAGCATATGCTACGCCTTTATCACCGGATTTCTACCTTGGAAAGGGGAATCAAAGAAATCTGGGGATAACAGCGATCGGAAGATGGTTCTGTACACGAAGTGAACGTACAATAGTAATAATTAACGCATGTATGACTTTAATTAAAGGAGCGAGAACAATGGATGAATCCAAAGAACTGGAACGACGGCTCAGTGATATGCTGACGGAAGGGGACATGGAAGAGTCCGGCGACACCGATCAGCGTGAACGTCAGTTGATTCCTCCCAAATATGAAGTGCGAATCCAGACAGAGCGTGATCCGATTGTCGAGGAAACGTTAAAGTACCGGAAGATGGCACGCGAGTTGGATGATCGTTATGATCGATATCTGGAGCGAGCTACCGGGAACAAACCGGAGAGCGACAAGGGTCATTCGAATGCCGAAGACTCGGATAAGCCGCAATCTTAACTAATCACTGAACGTCATAGCTGTGCTTCACCAGTAACAGACTCCCCATCCGGGAGTCTGTTATTTCATGCGCACTTCCAGCAGAGAGGACAGCGCCTGCTTTAAAATGATAGAATAGAGTAACACGAACTTATATCATTGGAATGAGCGATGTACTATATATTAGTGTGAATGAAGATAGATTCACGAAAAGGAGTGTTACCTGAATGAAGCGTAAACGGATATGGGAAAATACGGCTGCCGGTTTAACAGCGAGCATGTTGGCAGGAATGCTGCTCTTCACATCTTCTGCATTGCCTGCACACGCGGCTGACACCACAACAAGTGTACTGCCAGCGGGTACAAACGAAGCTTCGCTGACTGCGAAGAAAGATGCAGTGGCCGTAACTAAGGAGTTCCGCATCGTCACATTGGGAGATTCCATAACGGTAGGTTATGAGCCCAACACGAAAGAATTGCCTTATGGTTATGTCGAACGTCTGCAGGAGCAAGGTTTGCTGCACGGACGTACACAGGTGGACAACTACGGGATTGCGGGACTTAAGACCAGTGGTCTGAAAAACTTCACTACTGCAATTAAGGATGGTAAAACACTGACTTCCGAAGCCATTCAACCAAGTCTTCCTGATCCAAGAGCGGGACAGATCGGAGCCAATACTGCTGCAATCCGTGAGAGTGTAGCGCAAGCCAATCTGGTTGCAATTACCATTGGGGGAAATGATGTATCTGAGCTTCTTGGTACAGCAGACAAACTGAGTGATCAGGAACTGCAAGCGAAGTTAAAAGAATTACTTGCAACATATACAGACAATGTTAGTGCAACGATTAATACGATCCATGAAATTAATCCGACCGCTACAATTGTCATCGCAGACCAATATCAACCGATGCCAGAAGTAGCGGGCAAGGCACTTTATGCCAAACTGATGGAGGCATCCCAAGGTTTCACACAGACGATTGATGGAATCGCAGCTAAATTCTCTGCTCAAGGAACCAATGTCAAAGTCGCACACGTGGCCAAAGAGTTTGTTGGCGGTGAAGGCACGATGACTCATATGATCAAAGATCGTGATTTCCACCCGAATCAATTCGGATATGCGGCCATTGCCGAAGTATTTGCCAAAACGATCTGGGGAGATTACACCAAGCTGACTGCACCTGCCACAGGTGAACCCATGAATATTATCGTGAGTGGTAAAACCTTGAATACACCGTACAAACCAATTATCCGTAACGGCAAAAACTTTGTGGCGATTCAAGATATCGTGAACGCTGTTGGTGCCACTACGGTATGGGATAACAAGACTTCAACCGCAACCATTACATATGGAGATCGGAAGGTTGCTGTGAAGATTGGTGCTAATGCAGTGAAGGTAAATGGAGCATCGGTTAACGTGGATACACCTGCATTTCTGAATAAGGTAGGCAAAGAGTCTAAAACCTATGTACCCCTTGCCATGGTAGCTGAAGGACTTGGCTTTGATGTGCAATATGTAGCGAAGCTGAAAACTGTTTTTGTTAATCCGTAAGATATGTTTCATGCTTTAGCATGATGTGATTCAACAGCCAGAATGCCTTGATTTGTTCAAGGCATTCTGGCTGTTTTGTGTTCTTTTTGAGTTGCTGACACAGATGGATCACTCCTCTAATGACCTGAAATGTTGGATAAATATATCTTGTCAGATGCCCAATGGATGTGTAAATATGAAAATAACTTACAATAAAACGATTAAACCATAACACGACAGCACCCTTCGCAAGGCAAAGGAGCGCTTAGGATGACTAAAATTAAGAACGCTTTCACAACACTGCCGATTCATCACAAAACGATTCTTCTTATTGGCATTTTGATGTTAATCAGCTTTACGTTTTATGCGTCTGTACTCCGATATGTGTTCAGCATCTATGATCGTCAAATCTACGAGAAGTCCTCGCAAGTCCTCAATATGTCTTCAGTAGGCATTGAGAATCAACTGCGTGAGATGTCCAGCCTCTCTTTCAAGGTGATGTCAGATGAGCCGCTTCAGCAATATCTGCTTCAACTTGAAAAGGCCGAGACAGGTTACGAGAAAAATGGTCTGCGCAAAAAAATTACTAACCGGTTAGTTGCTTATGCAGGGTCTGAGAAATACGTCTATTCCATGCTATTTATCGATAATGATAATAACGTTATGGCTGCAGGGAACCGGGAAGGAATTTCGGAGACAAAACAGAAGGAACTGGTGACATTGGGAGACCGATATTCGGGGTCCAATGTGTGGCATACCAGCGGGGATCAACAAGCTAGGCTTTTATCCGTCCGACAGGTGAAATCTTTTACGGGTGGGGCGTTTACGCTGGAAAAGCTCGGTACGCTGATTATCCGTGTCCGTCTGGACCGAATTGTCCAGGATCAGATGCAAGAACCGGCAGAGGACTCCCAGTTGTTGATTACGGATGGAAAAGAAGTGATCTATCCAACAGAATCAGCAGTCAGTGAAGCTGAGATAGAGTCAGAATTGAAGCGGACCCAACCTTATGGCATCGCCATGTTTGAGCATGGTCGTTATTTTGTCGCCCGGGCCAACTCTTCCTACACTGACTGGACTTACCTATATACGACGCCTTTTGATCAGATGTTTAAACAAATTCAGTTTGTCAAACAGCTGGTCACGGTCATCTTTATTATGATTTTTCTGGTCGCACTGATTATTGGAGCGAAGTTTTCTCGCAGTATCACCCACCCGATTGCGCAGTTGATCAAAAAGATGCGTAATATCGAAAAAGGCGATTTGGATAAACTGGAGGAGGCTGCCCTTGGCAATGTTCCCATATCTCCACAGAATGAGGTGGGGCTGCTGCATCGCACCTTCAAGATGATGCTTCAACGGATACGTGAATTGATTGATGAGAACTATGCCAAGCAATTGGTGATTCGTGAGACGGAGTTGAAAGCGCTTCAGGCGCAGATTAATCCACATTTTCTATATAACACGTTGGAATCAATTAACTGGTTGGCCAAAGTGCAGAAGCAACGACAGATCTCGGAAATGGTTGAGGCGCTTGGATTTCTGCTGCGTAGCTCTGTGAATATGTCCGAGAAGTGGATCACGCTGGAAAGAGAGCTGGACATTGTCCGCAGTTACGTGACCATTCAGCGCACCCGTTTTGAGGAGAGACTTAATTTTGACATGGAGATTGCTCCTGAGGTGGGAACGGCCCGGATTCCCAAGTTAACGTTACAGCCACTCGTGGAGAACGCCATACATTATGCACTCGAACCAAGCATTGAACCATGCCGAATTCGTATTCGGGCGAGAGCAGATGGAGATAAGGTGATTATCGAAGTCGAAGACGACGGTCCGGGGATGACACCGGAATTTCTGGAACAACTACACGAAGGACGTATTCAGACAAGAGGACAGGGCATTGGGTTATCTAACATCCAGGAACGAATCAGACTGACCTTCGGTGATGAAGGTGGAATGGTGATGAGCAGCAAGCCCGGATCAGGAACTGTAGTATCGATCAGCATACCTTGGATCAGAGAGGACGATGACGATGTACAAAGTGATGCTCGTAGATGATGAACGTGTCATTCTGGAGGGGATTTCCCAAGTGGTCGATTGGGCCGCGGCAGGTACGGAATTGGTGGGTACGGCGAGGAATGGGATTGAAGCATTGGACAAAATCGGGCAGTCGAGACCTGACATTATTATTACGGATATCTCCATGCCTGGTCTGGATGGTCTCGGACTCATAGAGAAGGCATCGGAAGCATATCCAGGGGTACGTTTCATCATGTTATCCGGCTACAAGGAGTTCGAGTATGCCCGCAGGGCGATGCAATATGGTGTGAAGCATTATTTGCTCAAACCATGTAATGAGAATCAGATCCATGATGCGTTAACCGAACTGTTGCAGGAACATCAGGATGCTCAAGTGAAGGAGCATGTTGCTGGTGAGATGAAACAGCGATTGCAGCGTGTCCTTCCGCATGTGAAGGAGCAATTTCTGCTAGAATTCATGACCAACCGAACCTATGGGCCAGTTGATCTGGAATATTATCAGGAGCTGTTCGATCTGGAGCTTGAAGAGAACACAGTTCGGTTACTGCTGTTCCGAATCGTAGATGAGCATGATTACAGTCACTTATTTGCGATCAAAAACATTGCCAGTGATCTGCTACCGGATGTACTGTTAAGCACTACCATTGAAGGCAAACTTCTGATTCTGCTTGCGGATTCAACTGATCCGGGCCGATTGGAAGAAAATATTGAAGAGGTTCGGGCTGCATTTACCAGACTGTATAAACTGGAAGTGACCGCTGCGCTGAGTGAAGCAGATCGAATGATCCAGTCCCGGCGGTTGTTTCGTGAGGCATTGCAGTATCTGAACCATCGTTTTTTTATTGGTGAAGGCAAACTGATCACGAAGAATGATCTCGTTCTGGCAGGAGAATGCGACGGCGTGCATGTAGAACAGGATGCGGAGCAACTGTGTCAGTTGATCAAATCGGGCAATACAGAAGAAACCGCGGCAGAGGTGGATCGTCTGTTTGATCTATTATCGCGTCAGCAGTTGGAGATTGAGGTGACTCGTTCTTATGTAGTGCAGCTGTATTCTGCGATGGTTCATGTATGTCCGCCCGAGGAGGCAACAGAATTCACCCAGCGTATGGCGGAACTACCTCATATCGATACGTTATCTGGATTAAAAACTTTTGTTGCAAGCAGTGCAGCCCGGCTAACTTCCGGGTATTACAAAAACCACATCAGTCGCCAGTCTTCCGCCGTGGAGAAGATGATGGATATCGTGGATCGTCATTATGGAGAGGCAGATCTCTCGCTCAATGGAGTCGCTCATCAGATGTTATATATGAATCCGGATTATCTGGGCAAGATTTTCAAAAAAGTCACGGGCGAGAATTTCTCCAATTACGTCAATCGTCTGCGCATCGAACGGGCGTGTGATCATATCCGCAGAGGCGGGGATGTTAAAGTATTCGAACTCGCTGAGTTGTTCGGATTCGGCGGTAATTCGCAATATTTCAGTCAGGTGTTCAAAAAATGGACCGGTATGACACCTACGGAATTCCGCAGGAGCGGCATATAACAATGGGATATCAATCGTATGAATCATGTCTGGGGAGGATGAACAGCGCTGAGAGGGGCTGTTGTCCTCCTCTGTTTTTTGAACCAACAAGACGGTTTTGTGTATTCAACTCTGGTCGTACATTTGCGAAAATGACATTAACAAGTTTGTGAAAGCGTTATCAGAAATAAGAGGATAACGCGTTCACACAACCATATCAACATAAAAGGGGAGATTGGCATGGTGAAAAAGGCAATATTCCTGATGATGGCTGCGTTGCTCGTTTTTACAGCGGCATGTAGTTCAGGTGGAGGAAGCGAACAGGGGTCTTCGGATGGATCGGTTACTCTGCGGATCGCTTGGTGGGGTTCGGATGCAAGGCATGAATATACACAGAAGGTCATTGACCTGTACAAGTCGAAAAATCCGAATGTCAAAATTGACGTGGAATATGCTTCATTTGATGACTACTGGAAAAAGCTCGCACCACAAGCAGCAGCAAATCAATTGCCTGACATCGTTCAGATGGATATTTCCTACATCAGCCAATATGCACAGAATGGTCAGCTTGAGGATCTAGCTCCTTATCTGGGCAACCAGATCAAAGTGGACGATGTGTCTGAGAATGTAATTAGCACAGGTGTAATTAATGGCAAACAATACGGTGTACCTGCCGGTGTTAACGTTCTGGGCTTCCAATATGATCCGGCGTTGCTTAAAAAAGCAGGCGTGGATGCAATCCCTGACAATATGACTTGGGAGTCGTACGAAGCACTGGGTAAACAAGCCGCTGAGAAAGGTCTGTATTTGGATGGAGGGGTAGCTCCGGATATCTTCTTCCATTACTTCCTGCGTACCAAAGGCTTGTCGCTATACAATGCGGAAGGCACAGGTCTTGGTTATGATGATGACCAATTGTTTGTTGAATTCTTCGGACTTATGCGCCGTATGATTGAGCAGGGCGCAGCACCTACACCGGATGTAGCCAACCAAACCAAAGGCATTATTGAGGAATCGGATCTCGTGAAGGAAAAAGGAATTGGCGTATGGCAGTGGTCCAACCAGTTCGTAGCTTTGCAACAGGTAGCGAACCGTCCGCTCGAAATTGCTCCAATGCCAGGACCTGATATGGAAAAAGGACTTTATATGCAACCAAGTATGTATTGGGGTGTAACATCCAACTCCAAAGTGAAGGAAGAAGCGGCTAAATTCATTGATTTCTGGGTGAATGACGTGGAAGCCAACAAACTGATCAAAGGGGAGCGCGGTGTACCAATCTCCGGAGCAATCAAGGAAGCCATCGCACCTGAGCTGAGTGACGCCACGAAACAGGTCTTTGAATTCGTAGCCGCAATGGAGCCTAAGGCTTCACCAATGAGTTCACCGCCACCGGTGGGTTCACCGGAAGTAATCTCTGCTCTGGCCGATGTGGTTGAAGAGTTGAACTTTGGCAAAATCACACCTGAACAGGCAGCAGAAACATTCCGCAAAAATGCCGAATCGGTACTTGCAAACAATAAATAACAGTTGAATGATAGCTTGCTCGTCCCACTTCAGGGATGGTCGGGAATGGGGCTGCTCGCGAATGCGAGGGCCTTTCCCCGTCCAGATGACCGAAGTAAGGATGAGAGAGCAAGCTGATCCATGAAGGAGGTTCGTTCCATTGAGGCAGTATTCGTCGTTACGTCGAAACTTAACCGGATATGCGTTCATAAGCCCGTTTATTATTGGATTCCTGGGCTTCACACTCATCCCCATGTTTGTATCCTTATATATGTCGTTCACGAGTTATAACTTGTTCACTTCTCCGCGGTGGATTGGGCTCGATAACTACACCAAAATGTTTTTTGATGACCCGAAGTATTGGAACTCGGTCAAAGTGACGTTTCTGTATGTATTCATTGGGGTTCCGTTAAGATTGATCTTTGCCCTCTTCGTAGCGATGGTCCTCAACACTGGCTCTCGTATGATTGGAACGTACCGGACGTTGTATTACCTGCCATCCATTATCGGCGGTAGTGTGGCTGTATCTATTATGTGGCGTAACCTCTTCAGTAATGAGGGTGTTATCAACAGCGCTCTAACGGCAATTGGGATTGGGCCTATAAGCTGGTTTGGTGACCCGAATGCGTCCCTGGTTATGCTGATCTCACTGTCTGTGTGGCAGTTCGGTTCGTCCATGCTGATCTTCCTGGCTGGGCTCAAAAATATCTCCCCTGAGATGTACGAGGCAGCAGGTGTGGATGGAGCGAATCCGGTTCGGAAATTTTTCAGCATCACCTTGCCGCTTCTTAGCCCAATCGTCCTGTTCAATATGATCATGCAGACAATTGGGGCATTCATGACCTTCGTACCTGCTTACATTATCTCCAAAGGCGAAGGCGGCCCAATGGATGGTACCATGCTGTACTCCCTGTATCTGTTCCGTCAGGCATTTATGTTTAACAACATGGGGTATGCTTCGGCAATGGCCTGGATCATGCTCATTATGATTGGTATGCTCACGGTGGCTGTGTTCCTGACATCCAAGTACTGGGTATTCTACGAATCTGAAGGAGGGAAGTAACGATGATGGTATGGAAAAATGTAAAATGGCCCGTGTATCACCTGTTCGTTGCAGCTCTTGCCCTCCTGATGCTCTATCCCGTACTCTGGATGCTCTTCAGTTCATTCAAGGAAAGTCGTACGATCTTTGTTACCGCAGATACCCTGTTTCCAGCAGAGTGGATCTGGAGTAACTATGTGGATGGTTGGAAAGGCACAGCAGGAAGACCGTTCATGGATTACATCACCAACTCCCTTGTAATTGTAGTTATATCTACCATCGGTGCTGTGATATCGTCATCGCTGATCGCTTTTGGTTTTGCCAGACTTAGCTTCAAAGGTCGTAGCTTCTGGTTCTCCATTATGATGTTGACGCTGATGCTGCCACATGACGTGGTCTTGGTTCCTCAATACATTATCTTCACGAAGCTCGGTTGGCTGAATACGATTCTGCCAATTGTTGTCCCTACATTCTTCGGAATGCCGTTCTTCATCTTCCTGATGGTACAGTTCATTCGAACAATTCCGAAGGAGCTGGATGAGGCTGCAACCATCGATGGATGTAACAAATTCAGATTATATATTCAGATTATTATGCCGCTGATCAAGTCTTCTCTGGCAACTGCAGCAATTTTCTCCTTCTACTGGAGATGGGAGGATCTGCTCGGTCCGGTATTGTACCTCAACTCGCCTGAGAAATATACCGTATCGATGGCACTGAAAATGTTCCTGGATAGCGAATCTGCTTCCAACTGGGGCGCAATGTTCGCGATGTCCATCGTCAGTCTGGTTCCGGTTGTAGCTGTGTTCTTCATCTTCCAGAAACAAATTGTTCAAGGGATGAGTACCAGCGGATTGAAAGGATAAGCAGGCTTAACTGTATATCTTCGTATCTTGCCCGATTGAACGTTTACGAAAGTTAACCAAGGAGGTTATCGCTTTTGAATAAAGCTCAGGATCGTCAGGCCGTTGCCATGGAGGCAGCGGCAGAGGGCCAGGCAGTGTCCGTGACCAGCTGGAAGTTTAACTTTGGACCGGACTCGGGAAGAGCAGATGAGACAGGGGATTATCTGAAAGTAACTGCAACAACCGCATATGAGGAACGAGACGGATACGGATTCGAAGCGGGTTCTCTGGTGTATGAGAAACAACGCATCGGAGATGATGACGTGTCGAATTCCACGAAACAACATCATAACAACCCGGGGCAGACAACCATGTCTGCCCGATTGCGTTCGAGCTTCTGTATTCCGCTCAAAGCATCCTTCATTGTGGATGTT
This sequence comes from Paenibacillus sp. FSL R5-0749, assembly GCF_038595085.1. NCBI lineage: Bacteria > Bacillati > Bacillota > Bacilli > Caryophanales > Paenibacillaceae > Paenibacillus > Paenibacillus sp. FSL R5-0749. The sequence continues at coordinate 746,007 of NZ_CP152005.1, forward strand.
CCCGATGGAACCTATCAAGTTTTACTTGTTGCAGGTGATGAATTGGCTGAGACAGTAACCCGTGTGAAAGCTGGTGAGGGCAGGCTTGTACTGCCAACCATTCGTACACTTCCTGGGCAATTTGCAGAGATGCGATTCTCGGTCGTTGTTCGTGGCGGCAGACTTCGTCTGTCATTCTCCGGTCCCGCGCCAAGAATTAATGCGTTAGAGATCACCCTTGCGAATCAGACCATGACTATATTTCTTGCCGGGGATTCAACCGTAACGGACCAGCCGGAAAGTGGGTATCCGTATTGTGGTTGGGGCCAGCTATTGCCAGCACAGTTCAAACATGATGTGGCAGTGGATAATCATGCCCAGTCAGGGCGCAGTTCCCGCAGCTTTATGAATGAAGGCAGGCTCAGCGCTATTCTGGAGCGAATCAAACCCGAGGATTTTCTGTTTATTCAATTTGGACATAACGATGAGAAGCCGGACCCTGAACGTGGGACCGACCCATTCACAACATATAAGGAATATTTGAAAAAGTATATCGATGCTGCCCGTGAAGCCAAGGCACGTCCGGTGCTCATAACCCCGGTGCATCGTCGTTATTTCGCGGATGATGGCACATTGACTGATACGCATGGCGATTATATCATCGCCGTACGTGAGCTGGCGGAACAGGAAGGTGTACCGCTGATCGATCTGGCTGAGCGCAGCCGCCGTCTGTTCGAGCAGGCGGGCGTTGAGGGCACCAAGGACGACTTTATGTGGGTGCTGCCAGGAGAGTATGTGAACTTCCCTTCGGGTGTGGAGGATAACACGCATTTTCAAGAACGCGGCGCCCGCCGCCTTGCCCAGCAGGTGGCAGAAGCCATCCGCGAGTTGCAATTACAACCATTGCAGATGTATCTGCGGTAGGTTCATGCCCTTAATTATTAAGCGAGTTAAACGAAGTAACGAGCGAAACAAAGTTGCCCAGCGAAGAGCGAAGGCAATAATTTTTTAAATCAGTTCGGCGAGCATAGCAGCGGAGGAGGACGGAATCGGGTAGAGGGAGCGAAGCGTCCGCCTTTGGAGCGGGATTTCCCCTGCTGAGGGGGAATAAATAGAAATCCCGATCCAACAGCGGCCCATAGCCTGATCAGTCCATCGAAGCGACTACCGTGCGAGTTATTTTAAGGTTTAAGAACTGTAGCGAGTTAAACGAAGTAACGAGCCAGCAAAAAGCTGCCCAGCGAATAGCGAGGGCAATAATTTTTTTAAATCAGTTCGGCGAGCGTAGCAGTGGAGGAGAACGGAATCGGGTAGAGGGAGCGAAGCGTCCGCCTTTGGAGCGGGATTTCCCCTGCTGAGGGGGCATAAATAGAAATCCCGAGCCAACAGCGGCCCATAGCCCGATCCGTCCACCGGAGCGACTGCCGTGCGAGTTATTCAGGGTTTAAAAACGGTAGCGAGTTAAACGAAGTAACGAGCCAGCAAAAAGTTGCCCAGCGAAGAGCGAAGGCAATAATTTTTTAAAATCAGTTCGGCGAGCATAGCAGCGGAGGAGGACGGAATCGGGTAGAGGGAGCGAAGCGTCCGCCTTTGGAGCGGGATTTCCCCTGATGAGGGGGAAAAAATAGAAATCCCGAGCCAACAGCGGCCCACAGCCCGATCCGTCCATCGGAGCGACTACCGTGCGAGCCCACCGGATTTTTAAGAGTTTGCCCCCGCGAATGAGCCAAAGAAATCCCGAGCCAACAGCGGCCCACAGCCCGATCCGTCCATCGGAGCGACTACCGTGCGAGCCCACCCGATTTTAACTTAATGATTGGAGGATATATTTCAATGACATTGGAGCCGACCAAACAAGGTGCATCAGCCCATAAGAACGATCCGACAGCCACAGGTCATACCTACTGGGTTATCCCTGATGGCTACATCCCGCCGGAGAGCAGCGGCACACTGGAAAGTCACGAGAGCATCTGTGTATTAAACACAGGTGCCGCCGATGCGGAACTGAACATCACAATCTATTTTGAAGACAGAGAACCACTCGAAGATATTGTGGCGGAGGTGCCAGCGAGAAGAACAAAACATATTCGTACCGCATCGCTACAATCGGGAGAGCAGTCTATCCCGTCAGGCGTACCTTATGCCATCACGGTTTCAAGCAATATCCCAGTCATCATTCAGTACAGTCGTTTGGACACCACCCAGCCAGAATTGGCTCTGATGAGTGTCATGGCTTATCCATTAAAATAACGTATCAACTTGGCACGAAATTCAAACCCAAAAGAAGACCATGCAGGTCACAGGTCTTCTTTTATTTACTGTATTTATACGTGCTTGCATTAAGGATATCCACATGCACTTCCACTTTACCAAGCTTGAAACGCTCAAGGGGATCAGACCGTTGAGAGACCTCTTGCTGCCACAAGGGTAGATTGTGGCGATAGAGATGTTCTGCAAGACCATATGAATCAATCTTGCGTGACTTGTTTTTTTCGAACGTATCTCGAATCTCGGATTCGATCTGTTTTTCCGCTTCTTGTTCCATGGCGTGTGGCGTGCGCGGGGCTCCATGGTCTTCGGTGATGGAACTTTTGACCGAGGTAACCATATCGAATGTGACGCCGTCTCCTTGTTTCCTGGCCGTGATTCTGGTCTTGGGATTACGAAGCATCAGGGTTAAATCAGGAGTCTTTCCGCCATTCCCATACACGTACAAAGGATATTGATGAACACGCTTATATTTCACATATCGTGTACCGTCTGCATCTGCTCCTGCAACTCTACCCTGACTTTTGCCTTGGGAAATGACATAAAATCCATCCATTCTAACCAGAGGTGGGTTTTTATCGCCATTGAACCACGTCTCATTCCTTGTGGAGACCGAAGGTAAGAGAATGACGGAAGCTGGTTCCCGTAATCCATCGAGAAGCTGATGTAGCCGAATAGGTTCGTAACCCGAATGCTGTTTGTATAGCCTCATGGGTTCGAATATCTCAATGGTCTGGGCGGATTGGTTCAGCAGCGCAGAAGGGGATAGTACTTCCGGAATGTCCTGCTCAGTCGCATAAATCCAAGGTGTATATCTCAGTTGACCTGAATGCAGCAACGTATTAAATATATCCTCCAACTTTCCGTCCAAAGCATTTTTTGATAAAACAATGGCCTTAACATGAGTCCAGAGCGTTTGCTGCTGTGATGTTTCATACAAGTCATTAATAGCCATGCTCAGAGTTGTACCCTTGCCTCGTCCTATCCACATGTCCCTTGTTTCCCGGGAAGTTGGTGTTTCCTGTTTTGCAATACTCGAGAAGTCTATCAATTGGGCATACGCAATATATTGGTTGTCCACATAGTCTATTCCTATCGCTGTGATGAAGTTAATACTTTGCACTTCCTTGGAATCCCAGCATCCGGTTAGCAGGATCAAGCACCCCACAAGTAGGCAAGTCATGGACGTCCATCGGATCATGGGCGTTTTCTCCGACGAGTTGAATCTTGGGTGTGAAGTGCTTCCGGACGCTTATTTTTATTCATGGACGGTGGCATGGATACGGCCTGCGTGAAATCTCCTGGAATGTAGGGAGAGACGGGCGTCAGATAAGACACTCCATAACATTCTAAGGATACAAGGTGAACCAACAGGGCGAATAGTCCAATCATGAATCCGAATAATCCAAGAATGGAAGAGATGAGAAGCATCCCGATCCGAACCTGGGCGGTAGCTCCGCTCAGCACGGTGTTCACGAGAATATAGCTGGAGATAACTGAAATGGCTACCGTGACTATGATGGTAGGAGACGTAATCCCTGCGCGAATAGCGGCATCCCCAATGATAAGCCCGCCGACCACGCTGACGGTCTGGCCCAATGCACGTGGTAACCTGCGACCAGCTTCGTTGAATAGCTCGAACATAAAAATCATTAGAAATGCTTCCAGTGTCACAGGCATAGGCAGGCCCATTCGAGTACCAGCAATTGTAGCCAAGAGCGGTAGCGGTATCTGTTCCACATTGAAACTGGTCAGCCCAATATAGAAGGCTGGGAAGAAACAGGCAATCAGCAGTCCGGAGATGCGCAAGATTCGTTCGAAGGTAACGATGAAAAAGGGTGTACTCCTATCTTCAGGAGATTTCAATTGATTGAAAAGTGTAGTTGGCGCGATGACCGCTACTGGAGAACCTTCAATGAGAACGGCAAAACGTCCATTTAACAGGGAATCGACAACAAAATCAGGACGTTCAGTGTTATCCGTGAGCGGAAAGATGCTCCGAACCCCTCCCATGACAGCTCGCTCCATGATGGAGCTACCTATAATGCCGTCAATCTCAATTTGATCCAGATTGTGTCGTGCTTCTTTTAGAATGTCTGGATTAATAATATCTTTTACATACAGTAGTCCAATGGCAGTTTGAGTACGACCGCCTTTGACATATTTCTCGTAACACATCGAAGATGTTTTCATTCGTTTGCGAATAAGGGCGACGTTGGTCGTGAGTTCTTCGGTGAATCCATCGCGAGGGCCTTTAACTGAGGTCTCAATAGCTGATTCTTCTGGACTGCGTCCTGGAATATCAGCAATATCCAGACTGCAGGCTTGAACACCGTTATCAAAGATGATCAATAGCTGTCCACTAAAAATCAACAGATTAAGTTTCTTGAAATTGGTGATATCCTCAATCGGATTTAAGGTTAATCCCAACTCTTTGGGATGTGATTCCTCAATGATTAGGGCGTGCCGCTCTAAACGTGGGATAATAAATTGGTTGATTTGTTTACCGTCGACAAGCCCTTCGCAATACAGTAAGATGACTGGCTGATCGGATTCATCTTTGACAGGAAAGGTCTGAATAACAACATCTGCGCATGGATTGAACTGCTCTTTCAAAGAGGCAAGCAGTGTTTCATGGGACGTGGTGTCAATCTTTTGATGCTCCATGATGTTTCCTCCTCTGATGGCGTGAATGGATAAAGGCAACCGTCGTTGCTATAATCGCAAGTCCGCTCAGATATATGAGATTGAACGGGAATATGTATTCGACCAGAAGCTTTTCGAAGGTCATATCATCCAGAGGATACAACATGGTCAGGATAAAGAAGACACCCAACGAGATACAACTGATAAGCCTTTTGGTAGAGCTCTTAATATTCCATATTTCTACTACAATATACATGGCAAGACTAATTCGGGTGAATGCACCTGCCAGCCATTGGTAGATGGAAAAGAAGTCGGTCTGGGCAATGTATTTGCCCAAAGAGGCAATTCGCCATTCTTCAAAGGCGGGATATCTCATTTTGGCAGCCTCAAAAGGATCGAATTCCACAATCGCCCCAATGAGTGGGCCGACAGTTAGTCCTACAAGAATGAGTGCGAGCATCAGATACTGCCATACACGTATACGTTTGGTGAGATGAGGCTGGATGTACCAGATGAACAGCAGTTCAAACATGCCTGCAAGACTGTAGACCATGCCATTAAGAATGGGATGCCATCCATGTTCAAGAACAGGCAACAGACGGCTGTAGTCCTTGTATTGGGTATTTACGATAGCAACATAGAAACCTAACAAGACAACTAGTGGCAGGACTAACCCTGCGGTAAAGGCCAGCGAGCGAATACCTTTATACGCAGCGTAGGCACAGAGAGACATCAGGGCAATACTGGTTACCAATACGGGCGTTTCGGTCAGATAGTTCGTTTTAGCCCAAGCCGTGGTATCGTGCAGGGTGAAGTAGATGACGCTGAGAAAAAAGAGGCTGTTACCAACTCGAAATAACATGCCAATGGGCTTTCCGAGACGGGAAGTTAACCAATCATGCAGCGTTTGATGCTGAAGGAAACGAGAGACATAAGCGAGCATTAGCGCGAATATCAGAAATGGTCCGGCAGATAGCAGGACGGAAATCCAAGAATCCCTTTTGGCCGCAGCCAAAAGGGCAGGAATAATCAGAACATGGCTGATCAAGCCAACGGATAACATGATCAACATCATGGCTTGTAAAAAAGAAGGCTGTGTTCGTTTCATGCTGAAGAGTCCCCTTTTCCCATTAGACTGTCCTCAGCAGTGTTAACGTGTTTGAAGCCCTTCATACCGTCAGTCGAAATAACGAATGCCCATGGCATCTCTTACCTCTAACATCGTTTCCTGGGCCGCTTTTCTAGCCTCACGGGTACCCTCGATAAGAATCTCTTTCACCTGATCATCACGCTGTTCATAATAATTACGTCGTTCGCGAAAAGGAGCAAGCAGATCATTGATGGCTTCACCTGCGATCTGTTTACAATCTTTGCATCCAATCCGGCCTTGACTACAACTGGCATGTATTTCGACTGCGTTCTCCTTGCGGAAAAGCTGATGATAGGCAAAAACAGGGCAGATATCCGGATGTCCCGGATCGGAACGATGGATGCGGGCAGGATCTGTCTTGGCCTTGATCAATTTAGCTTTTACATCCTCAGGACTTGCATTTAATGAGATCGCATTGCCCATGCTTTTGCTCATCTTACCAACGCCATCCAGCCCTCCAAGCCGCTCTCCGGTCAAAATGCGGGGTTCTGGGAGAATGGGAGCGTATAACTCGTTGAACCGGCGAACCAATTTTCGTGCTGTCTCAATGTGAGGAATCTGATCTTCCCCTGCTGGAACAAGGGTGGCTTTACAGAATGCAATATCAGCAGCCTGACTGACCGGATATCCGAGAAATCCGTAGTACAGGTCGGTATATCCGCGATCACGTGCTTCGCTCTTGATAGTCGGATTATGCCGGAGTGTATTGACGGTAACAAACATGGAGAAGATCACAGTCAATTCCGCAATTTCCGGAATCATGGATTGAATGAACAGGGTAGCTTTGTTCGGATCAATGCCTACGGCGAGGTAATCAAGCGTGACTTGATGAACACTATCTGCAATCAGGCCAGGTTGATCATAGTGGGTGGTGAGTGCCTGAACATCTGCCAGTAAAATATAGGTTTTGTACTCTTCCTGCAATTGTACCCGACTGCGCAGGCTGCCTACGTAATGGCCGAGATGAAGTTGTCCGGTAGTCCGATCTCCTGTCAAAATAATATCCTTCTTTTTGTTCATGGTTTATTCTCCTTTGGTTTTGTGATTCTTCAACATTGAGCTGTCGCCACCAGCCGTCTTCCACGACCATCACCTCCTTTCAGCCTGCAAAAAAATCAAAAAAGCTTCGTCTTTTATCTCATTCCCCGGTTGGGAACAGAATAAAGGACGAAGCTTGTGCCTCGCGGTGCCACCTTCATTGGCCGCTCTGTTGCGGCCCACTTGAGGGATACGGATGAGGTATCTACCAGGAGCTCTTTTATGAGCTTCCATGCCTATCGATATCCTGTCCATGGATAACGGCTGGACATGCCGCCTCGCCTACTGAAAGTATGTATTCCTAGGAAAGGATACAGACTTTGTTCAACTTGGAACTCCGAAGCCCATTTCCACATATCCGATGCACCGACTCCCACCAGCCGCCGGCTCTCTGTAGCATCCTGACATATGTACTTCTCTTCATCATCGCGGATAACAAATGTTTACAATTTCCAGAATTATATCACTCTTTGATTCCACTGACCAGCCTATGTTTGCGACCGCTCATATTGGTGCCAAGCACACCTGCGATAATCAACAATGCACCAATATAGTGATGACTACCAACAGGTTCGTGCAATATCCATGCACCTCCTACGATGGAGATGAGTGTGGACAGGTTGCTGAATACACTCATCTGGGACGCCTCCAGATGGGTCAGGGCATAGCTCGCAAGCAGGGTGGAGATCATGGTGGAGAGGATCGCCAGATAAGCAAGGGCACCCAGATAGGAGGCATCTCCCAGTGGTTTGATGTAGTCCATCATGGAACTGCTTGAAGCATGTCGGACCAAGGAGACTGCGTTAAATACAACACAGCCAACCATCAGCGTGACCCATGTTAATTCCATCGGTTTGTACTTCTGGGTTAATGGTCTCGCAAGTACGCCATAACCTGCAAAACACACCGTGGATAACAGCAATAATGCAATGCCCTTCAGGTTACCCAAAGACATGCCATTACCTTGCATCATGAAAATAAAAACAACTCCAGCGACAGACAGCAGCAGGAATAGCTTCTGCAGGGTGGATGTTCGTTCTTTCAAGAAGACAGAAGCGAGAATGAGAGTGAAAACAGGGGCCATAGCCTGAATAATACCCGCTTCCGATGAGTTGGACGAGACGAGTCCAAAGGCTTGAAAGGCAAAAAATAGGACGGGAGATAACAGCCCAAGTGGAATAATTCGCCACAGATCATGAAGGTTCAGTCGGATTTTGATCCAACCCAAAACGACAGGAATGCTAACAACGATTAGCGACAACGCAAATCGGTGGGCAAGCACATCAATGGGATGTGCAACAGTGACCGTCATTTTAACAAATAGAAAAGATAGACCGATAATAGCCGCGTACAATACAGCTGCGATATATGCGTATCCCCGAGTATGTGCTGTGTTCATGAATGCTCCTCCAATACATTTGTCATAGCGTATGATCTTTATCATCCTGAAATATGTCAGGTTCAAGGCACGTGCTTGCCTTATTCAATATACTGCCGGGTGCATCGTGCTACAATAGATAAAAGGTTAAACTGTATCGGTACAGTTATAGGAGAGGAGTGGGTGCGGTGAGAAAATATGAAGTGATTGCCGAAGCTATAAAGCAATGGATTCAGGAACAGATGCAGCAGCAGGATCGTCGCCAGTGGGCAGATAAGGGCATCCGACTGCCAGCCGTGCGAGTTATAGCTGAACAGTATCAATGCAGTGTAAGCACAGCAATTCGTGCATATGAATGGTTGGAACAGCGGCATTTGGTGTACGCCATCCCTCAATCCGGCTATTATGCCGTACAGAACGGGACAGGTGCTCAGGATATGGACTGGCAGGGAGCATTGGACTTCGCTTCGGCTGCTCCGGATCCGCGGGTGTTCCCTTATGCGGACTTTCGTCATTGCGTGGATCAGGCGATGGAGAAGAAACAGGCAGAGTTGTTTATGTATGGAACAGATCAGGGATTGCCTTCGCTAATTCTGCTGTTGCAGAAGCAGTTTGCGGATTATCAGGTTTTTGCAAGAACAGAGCAGTTCTTTATCACATCAGGTGTGCAACAGGCGCTGGCTGTACTTGCGTTGATGCCTTTTCCCAATGGAAAAAGAACAGTAATGCTTGAACTACCGACCTATCACAATATGCCTTCCCTATTGGGTGGATTAAATGTACCTATTGCTGGTGTGAGACGTACCCAAGATGGGCTTGACTGGGCATCGCTTGAACGTCAGTTCGCAGAGGAAGAGATCAAGTTTTTCTATGTCATGCCACGCTTTCACAATCCGATTGGTACATCGTTAACGGTTGCGGAGAAGAAGAGACTGATCCGGCTTGCTCAGCGGTACGATGTGTATCTGGTGGAGGATGATTATCTGTCTGATCTGGAGGACAATACGAAACAGGACCCGCTATGGTCCTATGATACGGAAGGCCGGGTCATCTATCTGAAGAGTTACTCCAAAATTCTGTTTCCAGGCTTGCGTATTGGTGTAGCCGTTCTGCCTTTACCACTCATTCAATCTTTTGGTGCTTACAAAAAAATGCTTGATATCGACACTTCCGTCCTGTCTCAAGCTGCTCTGGAGATCTATGTCCATAGCGGCATGTTTGCTCATCACAGAAAAGTGATTCGTAACCGTTATGCTGCCCGGATGCACACGGTGCAGGAGCAGCTGGACGCCTATCCAGACTTTGCTCCGTTTATGGACGCTCCTCGAACAGGAGGAGAGCATACGGTGTTACCTTTGGCGGGTGATATGCCGCTTCGTGTTCTGCTATCCCGGCTTCAAAAGCGCGGAGTCATCGTTGATACGACTGAACGGTATTATCCAGAGGGAACCTATCAGGTACATCAGGATCAGATGTTGCGATTGAACATCTCCAATGTGCCGAAGCAGCGAATCGAGGAAGGGATGCAGGTGATCCGAGAGGAAATTTTGAAGCTGCAGATCAGTCAGAGATAAGTTAAGTAATGGCAGGATCATAACAGTGCACCCTATTAATAAGCTACGCTTGAAGATGTTGCATAACATCTCATCCTAACCCTATGTAAACCAATCACCCCTATTTGTAAAAAAACAAAGGCGTCCGCACAAGTTGAACACTTGTTGGACGCCTCTTTTCGTAGTTGCTGTCTCTCAACTATTTTGTATTACATCTGAAGAATTAATTGTTCGGGTTATTCCTGAGCCATTGCCTTGAAGGAAGCTTCTGCGGCTTCCAATGTAGCCTGAACATCCTCGTCTGTATGAGCCGTGGTCAGGAACCAAGCCTCATATTTGGATGGAGCGAGGTTAATGCCACGGTCCAGCATGTGACGGAAGAAGGAAGCGAACCGTTCTCCGTCTGTGTCTTGAGCATGATCGTAATTCGTCACCGGGTGATCACAGAAATGGGTGGAGAATGCACCGCGAATCCGGTTGATTGTCAGTGCAATCCCATGACGGTCAGCAGAAGCTTGCAGACCTGCTGTCAGGTCGATAGCAAGGCGTTCCATCTCCTCGTATACACCTGCGCCTTGCAGGACCTCCAGACATGCGATACCCGCCGAGATGGATGCAGGGTTACCAGCCATCGTTCCCGCTTGATAAGCCGGGCCGAGCGGAGCAACCTGCTCCATAACGTGTTTGCGTCCGCCGTAAGCACCGATGGGCAGGCCGCCACCAATAATTTTACCAAGAGCCGTCAGATCCGGTTCAATCTCCGCATGATTATCGAGCCCGGCATACGTCTGTGTGGAACCGTAATGGAAACGGAAAGCCGTAATCACCTCGTCATAAATAACCAGTGAGCCGTTGGCGCGTGTCATGGCACAGAGACCTTCCAGGAAGCCGGGTTCCGGCATAACCATACCGAAGTTGCCAACGATCGGTTCAACCATGACTGCGGCAACATCGTCACCCCAGTGCTCCAGTGCAGCTTTGAGGCTATCCAGGTCATTGTAAGGCACGGTGATGACCTCTTGCGCAATACTGGTAGGAATGCCGGCACTATCCGGGATACCCAGCGTGGATGGGCCAGAACCGGCCGCCACAAGCACCAGATCCGAGTGACCATGGTAACATCCGGCGAATTTAACGATCTTGTTACGTTTGGTATAGGCACGAGCTACCCGAATCGTAGTCATGACCGCCTCTGTACCGGAGTTAACAAAGCGTACTTTATCCATAGAAGGAATGGCTTCCTTCAGCATTTTGGCAAGCTTGATCTCTAATTCAGTCGGGGTACCGTACAGTACTCCATTGGCTGCAGCTTCTGTAATTGCCTGCGTAATATGAGGGTGGGCATGTCCTGTAACAATCGGACCGTAAGCGGCCAGATAATCAATGTAACGGTTGTCATCAACATCCCAGAAGTGGGCGCCCTGGGCTTTTTTCATAAATACAGGTGCACCGCCGCCAACGGCTTTAAACGAGCGTGAAGGGCTGTTCACCCCTCCTACAATATGTTCAAGTGCTTCTGCGTATAGAAGCTCGGAACGGGAACGTGATGGTTTCATAAGATAACTTCCTTTCGTAATTCAAAATATAATAAAGGTACAAGCCACAGAAAGATATGATGATTTTCTCATAATAGTATAGCCGGGCACAACGAGAGGGCAGCGTAATGGCTGCCCTCTGCATGTTTAGATTACTGAGCCGGTTGTTCTGACTTCTGATCGTCACCACTGGCTGTTTTATCTTCGGTGCTGGTCGTACTATCATCTGTTGTAGCAGGCGGGTGAATAATATCCTGAATATGCTGCTTCAATTTTTCTTCATTTGTAACCGTTAATACTTGCGCACCACCTGCTGTACGTTCTTCTTTCAACAGGTTCATTGGTGGGATCTGCTCACTGCCGTTCATGCTGCTCTGGTATCCGAGTCCACCCAGCTTCCACATATCGGAGAGTGTCAGATTCGTATCTACGTAAGGATTAACCTGTTCCAGAATGGCAGGCAGTTTGGCTATGGTAGTGGTGGACTGCATTTTTGCCGTAACAGCTTTCAGCAATTCACGCTGACGCTCGGAACGAGCGAAATCCGACATCGCATCATGACGGAAACGAACGTACATGAGAGCTGTCTCGCCATCCAGATGCTGATACCCTTTTTTGAGATCAATATCGTATTCGTTATTGTCTGCTTTACTTGTATAGTGCATGTCTTTCTCCACATTAAAATCAACACCGCCAACGGCATCCACCAATTTGATGAATCCTTGGAAATCCGTATACACATAATACTGTACAGGAATGCCGAGCAGGTCGCCGGCAGCTTGCATCGCTGCATTCGGGCCATGGGTGATGGCAGTGTTGATCCGCTCTTTACCATACCCGTCAATATCGACGTATGTGTCGCGCAGAATGGAGAATAGATTGATTTTTTTGGTAAGTGGGTCGAGCGATACGACCATCATGCTGTCGGAGCGGGGAACTTCACCTTTTTTCAATCCGCGCGCATCGACACCCATAACGAGAATATTGACCGTCTCTGTGCCTTCCCATTTGGGTGGGTCAGGTGTATTGACTTTCTCCACATTTTCGATACCGGCGAATGGTGATTCGTCACCGTCTTTTGCCAAACCGTCCAACTGATTGAGAATAGAACCGAAATAGTATGCCGCAGCTCCTCCGACAATTAACACGAAGGCGGCAAGAGAAATCCAGATGGTTCTCTTCGTCTTTCTGGTCATGCTAGCTCTCCTTTGTATTTGAGATGAAATAAAAAACGAGTTCAGGTATTGCTGAATTTTGACTGATACCATTATAATTTCTTTTTGGGCTACAAGCAATTTCAACAAAATCCAAGTGAGGTATAATCATGCTGGCGATTGATGTCAAAGATTTGCGCAAGTCGTTTAGCGTCCAGAAAAGCCGAGGTGGGCTGAAGGGCGCGTTCCAGGACCTGTTTGCACGTCAATACCAGGAGGTATTGGCTGTAAATGATATTTCATTTCAGATTCCGCAGGGCGAAATATGCGGATATATCGGGGAGAACGGTGCCGGTAAATCAACAACAATCAAGATGTTGACCGGCATTTTGGTGCCTACTTCAGGGCAAATATCGGTTGGTGGATATGTTCCGTATCAGGAACGGGAGAAGTTTGTACAGAATATTGGTGTTGTTTTTGGTCAGCGCAGTCAATTGTGGTGGGATATTGGCGTTATCGAATCCTTCCATTTATTGCGTAAAGTATATCGTGTAGGAGAGGTCGATTTCCGGAAAAGGCTGGATGAACTGGTTGAGCGATTGCAGCTTCAGGACCTGCTCAGTCGTCCGGTGCGCAAGCTCAGTCTTGGTCAGCGTATGCGCTGCGAGTTGGTGGCAGCATTGTTGCACAACCCGAGTATTGTTTTTCTGGATGAACCAACCATTGGTTTGGACATTGTGGTGAAGTCGGAAATTCGGGATTTCTTGAAGGACATGAACAAGGAGCATGGAACAACCATTCTGCTCACAACCCATGATTTGCAGGATATTGAGGCCCTATGTTCCAGGGTGATCATGCTTGATGCGGGTAACATCATCTATGATGGAGGTCTGGATCATCTGAAGTCCCAATGGGGCAAGGAACGGGAAATCCGCTTCAAGTTCGGTTCAGCTCACAACATGAGTCAGATGCAGGAATGGACTGCGGCGTTACCTGTACGTTGGACGGTAGAGAATGAATTGTCTGCATCCGTATGGATTCCACTGGAATTGAACGTTTCGGATGTACTCGGACGTGTCGTTGGACAAGCCGATATTACCGATATTCAGATTATCGAGATCAACACGGATGAGATTGTGCGCAGTATTTACCAATCCGGTTCCGCCGAGCGTCCCGAGATTGTGGGAGCAGGGAAAGAAGCGGTGAGTGTATCCTAAGATGAATAGTGCCTTTATTGATTTCATGCGCATCCGTTTTCTAACGATGCTGGCATACCGGGTGAATTATTACTCTGGCATTTTGATATATACGCTGAATATCGGCGTGTATTACTTTACCTGGCAAGCCATTTATGGCAGCAGTGGTGAACTTGGCGGCTTTACGGCAGCACAGATGACAACCTACATCGCTGTATCCTGGATGGCACGTGCCTTTTACTTTAACAACCTGGACCGAGAGATTGCCGCAGACATACGGGATGGCTCCATTGCGATTCAATTCATCAGGCCAATCAATTACGTTATGGTCAAAATGATGCAGGGTCTTGGCGAAGGCATTTTCCGCTTCCTGCTCCTCATGATTCCGGGGATGCTCATTGCCATTCTGCTGTTCCCGGTTGAACTGCCTACGGCGCCGTCGGCGTGGATTGGCTTTCTCGTCATGCTGTTCTTCAGTTTCCTCATTAATTCCCAGATTAATGTGATCACGGGACTGGCGGCATTCTTTGTGGAAAATAATGAAGGCATGATGCGCATGAAACGCGTCGTGGTTGATTTGTTCTCCGGTCTCATCATCCCGATCAGTCTGTATCCAGGCTGGATGTCCGCGGTGATGAAGGTATTGCCTTTTCAGGCCATTACGTATCTGCCCGGTTCGGTCTTCACGGGAAGAGTGGAAGGTACCGCTATCTGGAATGTACTCGGTATTCAGGTGTTCTGGTTTGCCTTGCTGCTACTTCCGATGGTACTGATCTGGCGTAAGGCGCGCAAGCGTCTGTTCGTGCAAGGGGGATAACAGAATGTACTATATGGGTCTGATCTGGGAATATTTGAAGAACTACATGAAAACACGACTCACGTACCGTGCTGATTTCTGGGTGGAGATCCTATCGGATCTGCTGTTCCAGGCAACCAACCTGATCTTTATCTTTGTGGTCTTTCGCCATACGGATAACCTGGGCGGCTGGAGTGAGAGTGAAGTGCTCTTTGTTTATGGATATTTTATGGTGCCCTATGGCATCTTCAGTTGTTTTATCAATCTGTGGGGATTCAGTGAGCGGTATATCGTCAAAGGCGAGATGGATCGTATCCTAACACGCCCTGCACATAATCTGTTCCAGATCTTGCTTGAAAATGTAGACCCGCCTGCACTCGTGGGCTCGTTTATCGGCTTGATCATTATGATCTTCAGCGGAGCAGAGATGGGCCTGGTGCTGGAATGGTGGCATATTCCTGCCTTGATTATTTTGGCGCTTAGCTCAGTCATGATCTATGCCGGAATCTATACCACACTGACTTCGTTGTCCTTTTATTCGGACGCACCAACAGGTATTCTGCCATTGATGTATAACATCCAGGGATATGGGCGTTACCCGGTAACGATCTACAACCGTGCTATTCAGGTGCTGCTGACCTGGGTCATTCCGTTTGCCTTTGTTGGCATTTATCCGGCTGCCTTGTTTCTGGAGAGGTCCGAGATGCATCGCATGGCACTGCTGACACCTGTGATGGGGTTGGTGTTTGGTTCCGTGGGTTTGCTTTTGTGGAATTATGGCGTGAAACGGTATCGTGGAGCAGGATCATAAAATGCCCTCAACGCAATTCGTGGGCGAGACTAGGGAGGAATTGACATGACGTTAACTGTAGGCGAAGTGGCACCGGATTTTGAGCTGCCGTCCAGTACGGGGGAGAAGGTGAAGCTTTCCGATTACCGCGGACAGCGGGTGCTGCTTTATTTTTATCCCAAGGATATGACCTCGTCCTGTACGCAACAGGCTTGTGATTTCCGGGATCGACATGCTGAATTTGAAGGGCTGAACACGGTCATTCTCGGGATTAGTGTTGATCCGATGAAACAGCATGACAAGTTTATCGCCAAATATGGACTACCGTTCACCTTGTTGTCAGATGAAGAGCACGCTGTAGCCGAGCAATACGGTGTATGGCAACTCAAGAAAATGTATGGCAAGGAGTATATGGGTATGGTTCGCTCCACTTTTCTGATTGATGAAGAGGGTAGATTGATCCAGGAGTGGTCCAAAGTTCGGGTCAAAGGACATATTGAGGCTGCTCTTGACGCAGTGAAGGCGTTGTAATGTAATAACCGGGACATGTATGAATGAATACATCTTATCCGTTTCATCACCAAAGGCTGTGTTTCGCGGGATTTACCGTGAACACAGCCTTTTTAGGTGGGCAATCGTTTATGACTGGGTGAATTGTTCTTGCTCTTGCCAGAACGAAGCCGATGCACAAGCAGAAGGAATAGCGGAATAATAAAGCTTACAGTGATATCCCAATCCACCCAGGCGGGCATGATCGTATTGGTGTAGAAAATGACATTGGGAGATATCAGTACAGCTAAAGCGAATAGTAACATGGCTGATGGCAGGATGAGAGGCTTGTATGTTTTCAACCGAAATAGTTGTGCTATTCCAATGACAAAAGAAAACATGTACAGCAGGCTTTTGAAATAGGTGGCAATCAACCAGGCGGTCGCCATGAACGCCTCAATTCGCTCGAAAAAATTGCCAATATTAATTTTTTGAGACAGGGTATAGGAGATGTAGATGTCATGTTGGGTCAGAAAGGGACCAAAGATCATCAGGGAAATGAGCAGCAGAGTGGTTAACATTAAGCCTCCACATAAGGTGGCGAGTAACATGTCCCGTTTGATATGAGGTCCTGACACAACATACGGGAGAACCATGGTAATCACGATTAGTTCACCAAAGGAAGTGAAAGCCCCCCTAATGGTAGATTGAATCAGTTGGAGCCAGGGGGTGTTCAAGAAAGGCTGTAGATGTGAACTGTTTACTTGGGGGATCAGCCCCATGAATAACAGGATCATAAATGCAACAACGATCGGCGTCAGCATTTCACTGCTTCCTCCTATTGTATTCAAACCATGCATAACTCCCCAGATAAGAGCGCACATAAGTATAATCAGAATGACCCGGATGGGGGTCTGAAGATAGATCTGTGTAGTCATGAAGTCGCCAACTTCACGGATACATATGGCAGCACCTATGGCGAAATAGAACAGATATGCAGATGACAAAACAGCTCCTACCCATCGGCCAAGTATTTTTTGGCAGATTTCAATAAGTGACAGATCAGGATGTGTCTGATGAAGTTTGTAAAGAACCCATATAATGAGTAAGCCGATCGGCTGACCGATAAGAGAACAGAACCATGCATCCTGCTTACCGGAAGCAGTAACCACGGAGGGATAGAGCAGAATCATGTCTCCGACCATGACCAGGAAGGTGAGCAGTGTAAATTGCCTAATGGTGATTTTCTCCTTAATTAACATAGACCTTACACTCCTTCACTAAATTCAGCATGGATGACATTCGTTGATGAACTTCAATTATTCATCTATACCAGGCTCCTTCCCGTAAAAAGTATTCATTCCTGTGAGGAGTTGCTGTGAGTAACCGATGATTTTCTGTTCGACTTGAGCAACTGGATCAGCAGGAGACAGCCGGGCAGAATGATCCCCAGCGTAGTATCCCAATCTACCCAATAGGGAACAACGGTGATTACGATAAAGGTTACGCTTGGTGAGACAAGATTGGCTAATCCAAAAACGAGTAGCGACGCTGGGAGCACAAGCATCCGATACTGCTTAAGCTTGAACAGTTCCGCACAACCAACAATAAAGGCGTATAAGTATATCATCGCTTTGAAGTAAGTGGAGATCAGCCAGGAAGAGGCCATAACAGCTTCAATACGTTCAAAGAAGCTTCCAATACTAATTTTCTGGGATAAAACAAAAGAAGCATATATGTTGTGTTGTGTGAGAAAGGCACCCAAGACCAGCAGGGATATGGTAACAAGTGTTGCCAATACCAGATTGCCTAGGCCTGCTGCGATAAGTACGTCCCTTGTTCGATGAGCCTGCTTGGCAACGTAGGGCAGAATCATCATGATGGGGACGACTTCACCAATTGGATATATAATGCTTACCAGAATGCCCTGTGAAATAGAGACCATATTCGTATCACTTACTGGTTTCAGATTGCTGGCATCAATCTGGGGAAGCAGGCAGAATGCAAGGACGACAATAAACACAATAACGACAGGCATCAGTAGTTCACTGCTTCGACCCATCGCCTCTAATCCGTGGAATACTCCCCAGCCGATCACGATGACAAACATCAGAATGATGATACGAATGGGAGTGTACTGGAAGATTTGAGAGGTCATGAAATCGCCAACTTCTCTCGTATGAGTGGAAGCACCAATAATAAAAAAGAACAGGTAGAAGCAGGAAAAGAGAGTACCTGGCCAGAACCCCAGAATGCTTCGTGCCATTTGTACCAGATTTTTTTCTGGGTGCAAACTGCACAACTTCAGGATCATGGCCAGTAGTGCCATTCCCAGAGGAATGCCTATGAAAGCACAGATCCAGGCGTCTTGTTTTGCGTAGGATGTGATGACTGAGGGGTAGATCAGCATCATATCTCCTACCACCATCAAAAAAGTGAGAGTGGTCAATTGTCTTGTTCCAAGGCGCCCGTGTTCAAGCATAATCGTCCTCTCCTTTTTCTAGGTTCCCGTCAGATGCGCCAAGAATTGATTAACAGGTTCATAGATCCACATGATGATATAGAGCGGACTCGGAAAATCCCACAGGTTTGCTGCGATTATACTAAACCCTGTGGCAATGATGAGCATGCCGCTATACACAGCTGTTTCCCTCCATTCCTTACGGCGGATAAGACCCGGCAGATCAAACAAGCCTATAAGGCCCGCTATGACAATGACAGTAATTGTAATCAACATCCGATCTCACTCCTTCAAATCCTCCTTGAATGAATCATCCAGTGTACCTACCCGTTTGATCTGAACATTGGCTTCATACGTGACATCCAGGTTCTCAAAATATTGATCCCAATCCTTCTCAATCTTTTTGAAAAATCCAGGATCGGCATGATATACTTCCTGACCAAATCCAAAAATATCGGTATGGAATTTTCGCCGAACCGATTTCACTGATTTTTCCATTAGCTCGATTAGCCGCTCTTCACTGTCTTTTTCCAACTCTTTGAGCGTTTTCATTGAACCAATTCGGATTCCGCACTCAACTGCACCAATGGAAGACACATTTTTTATTTTGATATGAATTACTGGCTGGTCATGGATAACCTTCGCTTTTCGTTTCGTCTTGGTACGAAGGGTTTTGAAAGTCACATTACCGCCCTTTTGGCAAGGCAAGTGACCTATGGTAGATACCACGTTGTTGCGAATATAGTTGTATCCTTTGGATTCATCTTCAGTTAACCAGCCGATTAGTTTGTCCTTCTTGAAGACACTTAATCCCGTCGAATTGAGACGAGCGGGGGACGTGATTGTCGAGATATTATCTTTGCTTCCGCTTCTCGTAGTATTGCCTACAACCTCTACACCGGTGATTACGGGCTGTATTCCGGGAGCCAGCATATACTCCATCAACTGATCTCCAGTGACAGTAGTTGTGGGTGACCAGGTTTTGGCGGAGACGTCGAGGGAATTAAATATCTTCTCTGCAGGTAAATTCTCCAATGGAGTAAGTGTATCCAGTACCTTGGAAGCTGTTGTATTTCGAGCAACGATAACGTAATAATCGGGTCTCGCAGTAGGTTCTCTCATTAACGCTTCAATGACATCGTAGATGCCTTCTTTGCGGGCATATTCCTCACCGAACACCAGTATACGGATATGGGCCATGAATATGCGGCGCGGACTTGTCTCAGTCAGCTTTTGAATTGCTTCAAACAGTGTGGATGCGGAGGCTTCATACTGTGTGACAGGAGTGCCATTCCCTCCGCCCGATTTGGAGGATACTTCATTCGGTACAACGACCTGAGCGCTCACTTTAATCAGATCACCATCCTTATCTACACCAAGACCCAGCATAATGCCAAGTTCATTCAATTCCTGGCGGTCCCAGCATCCGGTAAGGAGAGGGAGCAGGAATGTAATGCATAGGATTAATCGGAAGCACTTGTTCATACATTATTCTCCTTACCGAATTAACGCTTCGTTTTTTTGCTGGCTTGTCTGGTTTTGTTCGGTGTACCTGTAGAGAGTGGACGTGTTTTCATATGGGACCAAGGTACACGAAACAGAGTATCCTTCAGATCTTTCTGAATGAAAGGTGCAAAGGGAGACATATAAGGTACGCCAAAAGAACGCAAGCTGCATAGATGGGTAACCGTAATGAGCAGAACAATGAGAATACCGTAGAAACCAAATGCTGCCGCAAGTATCATCAATACAAATCGCAGAATTCGAACAGAGATGGATAGTCCATTCTCTGGAATGACATAACTGGATATAGCCGTAATGGAAACGATAATAACCATTGCAGCGGAGACAACCCCTGCATCAACGGCTGCCTGGCCGATAACCAGCGTCCCGACAATGGAGACGGCCTGACCAACGGTTTTCGGAATCCGTATGCCTGCTTCCCGCAAAATTTCATAGGTCAATTCCATAAGTATAGCTTCAATGAATGCGGGAAAAGGCACGCCTTCACGTTGAGCTGCCAGACTAATAAGCAGATTGGTGGGCAGCATCTCTTGGTGAAAAGTGGTAATAGCAATATAGAAGGATGGGGCCAGCAGAGCGATGAAAAAGGACAGATATCGAATCATACGAATCAATGTGCTGATATCGGCCCGTTGATAGTAATCCTCCGGTGACTGGAAGAAATGCACGAACAATGCCGGGACCAGTAGTACAAAAGGCGTTCCATCTACAATGATGGCTACTCTCCCCTCAAGCAAGGCAGCACAAACCGTATCCGGACGTTCACTATTGTAAACGGTAGGAAATAGCGTGCCTGTTTCATCCTGTACAAGTTCTTCGATATACCCGCTTTCCAGAATCCCATCAATATCGATCTCATCGAGCCTCCGCCTTAGTTCCTCCACGACACCTGCATCAACGGTATGTTTCAGATATAAGACAGCAACCCTTGTTTTGGTGATACGACCAATCTCTCTTTCTTCGATCCAGAGATGAGGGTCCCGAATCCGTTTGCGGATCAAGGCTGTATTCGTACGCAGATTTTCATTGAATCCTTCCATGGGACCCCGGACAACGGTCTGTGAGATGGGTTCACCCACAGCACGGTCTTCCCAACCGGCGGCAGCTATTTTCAATCCACGCACACAACCTTCGATCAGCAGAATAGCCGATCCTGACAGGAGAGCATTGAGCACATCCTCCATGTCATCCACCAGAATGACATTGCTCGCGGCTAAAATATCATTTTGAATGTAGCTTAGATGCTCTTCATCTGCCGAAAATTCCGGGAGGTCATGTGTCTTTAACAGGGATTCCAGGATGGAATGATTCAGGATCTGCACATCCACTAATCCATCAATGTACAACATGACGGCAGGCCATTTATGTAGACACTGGAGAGTGCGCATCATCAAGTCATTGCTGTTCCCCATGACTTGCTTACAGTAATCCATATTTTCGCTGAGATTCGGTGAGATTTGCCTCTGATCTTGATGCTCCACGTTTGGTTCACTCATACCTTCACCCCCTATACATCCTATATTTGCAAGTTAGTATGACCTGGATGAATTCGGATTATCACAAAAAAGAATGATAGTTCATCATTCCGTTTGAGTAAGTGTTTATTTTGGAGGAGGTGATGAAGTGATTACAGAGTTTAATTGAAAAAAAACGAAAAAAAAAGAGCCGCGATTATTCGCAACTCCTTGCTTACTTATTATAGATGGACGTTTGCCCGAATTTACTTTTGTCTTTGACGAACAGGGGCTGACTTGGATACGGCGGATCTTGATACCCATGCTTTGCGGTAATGGTAAAGCACGGCAACAATAAGCAATAAGCCAATTCCTCCCACGATATATGCTGCATATTGATGAGCCAGATGGAATACGGCATTCCACTGGGGGCCGAATATTTTGCCGATGCCCAGAAACAGTACAACCCAGAACAGCGCGCCCGAATAAGCGTAGAGAGCGAACTTGCGAAAAGGAACAGCAGCTATTCCCGCGAAATATCCGGTGAAATGCCGTACTCCCGGAATGAAATAACCGATGAAGATTAAAGCATTACCATACTTGGCGAACCACTTTTGCGTTTTATCGAGCTTGTCCTGCTTCAGCAGAAACCATTTTCCGTATCGTGTTATAAAGGGCAGTCCTGCTCTGGCTCCAATAAAATAAGTGATGGTCATGCCTATCGTTGTTCCCAGAAAAGCCAATATGGTGAGGATTCCGAAGTCGAGATGACCCTTGTAGGAGAGAAACCCTGCGTAAGCCATCGTTGTTTCACCAGGAAAGGGAAGTGCGATGAATTCAAGCAACAAGCCAAAAAACAATACGCTGTATCCGTAGGACCCAAACAAATGTTGGATCTTCTCAAGCAATTCCAATAGATTTCACTCTCCTGAAGACGGGGTGGGAGCATGAATCCTCTCCAAGGTGTTTTGAATACGTTCTGCCTGTCCATTATGCTACCTAATCTGAAACGAAGAATCAATCACACACCATACCAAATTGTGAAAAAATATTAAACAAAAAGGCGTCTTTTTTCAAGAAAGCCTCCATATAATTCTAACAAATCTGCTGAAGTCTATCAGCAAATTCACTAGAGACGGTGGAGGGCGATTCGTAAATGGTACAGAGACCGGAATTAAGAATCAAGGGAACAGGGGAAATTCCCGTAACATCCATACATACGTTTTTATCTGGACAATGGTCTGTCATTCTCGTGCGAATTGCGATATTACTATGTGTGTTCGCTGTATACGCTGGCACCGCGTATGCATCTTCTGCTTCTGGCTCAGATGATTCGATCAGGGAAGATAAGAATACGCAAGACAAGGTCGTCTATCTGAGTTTTGACGACGGACCGGGTAACCATACACGAGAAGTATTGGATATTTTGCGCAAAGAGCAGGTTCTGGCCACTTTTTTTGTGCTGGGTGAGCAGGCAGAGCGTTATCCCGAGTTAATCCGGTCGCTGGTGGAGCATGGACATGCTCTGGGCAATCATACGTTTAATCATCAATACAAACAGCTGTACAGTGATTTTAAAGTGTTCTGGAACCAGATCAAGCAGACAGAAGACGTGCTGGAGCGTATAACTGGTTTCCGTCCGAATCTGGTGCGAGCGCCAGGAGGTACCTACGGACATTTTGACCAGAGTTATTTTGATCTGCTGCAATTGGGTGGATACACCGTCATGGACTGGAATGTCGATAGTGGAGATTCCAAACGAAAAGGTGTTCCGGCCAAAGAAATCCTTAAAAATTCCACCAAAGTACCTGCGGGAACACGTTCGGTGATTGTCCTGATGCATGATGGAGGTGCGCACGCTGAAACGGTAAAAGCACTTCCGGGTATTATCAAATATTATCGTGATCACGGATACCGTTTTGACATCATAAAGAGTTCGGATCAGCCGGTTCAATTCCGAGTTCATCCCGATGCTAAGTATAAGTTCCGCAAGGCTCCGGGAAAGGCATGGATCGCAGAGCATGTAGAAGGTAATGCTGCGTTGTGGCTCACAAGCAAGAAGCTGAAGATAGAGGTAGGATTGGCTGCGGCAACCTTACAACCTGGAGAATTCCGAATGGATGGGGAGCGAATCATGGTGCCTTTGCGTACATTCATGAAAAAATTCGGGGGCAGCACGCGCTGGGACCCAGAGACAAGGACAGCCACAGCAGTATGGAAGGAAAGAACGATTCATGCAGACAGTGTGAGCGGAACACTGAGCTCAACAGGGGTAATTGAAACAGGAGCAGTACAGAGTCAGGGGGGAACCATCTGGGTTCCGTTACGTGAGTTACTGGAGCAGATGGGGTTAAAAGTGAATTCCTTAACCAGTAATAAGGCAGAGTGGACGGTAAAGGCGGGCGCTTCCAGGTCCATTTCGGCAATGAATCTCATATTTAAGTATAAAATGATCTGAAGAAAGTCATGCTTGCAGGACTATTCTCTCTACTTCCGGGCAACACTGAATCATAGATTACTATGGTTCAGAAATGCCGATGGACGGAAGGAGATCAGGAGAAATGTCTTATATCCGAATGGAACATGAACATGCGGTTGAATTGTTAAACAGGGTCATGAAGCGTGTTGAAAGTGTGATTGTTGGCAAAAAAACAGAGATTCGTTATGTTCTCACTGCAATGCTCAGTGGGGGGCATGTACTTCTGGAAGATGTGCCGGGTACCGGTAAAACCATGCTGGTTCGTGCCGTTGCTTCCGCGTTGGACTGCTCCATGGGCCGGATTCAATTCACGTCCGATGTCATGCCGGCAGATGTTACGGGCACTTCAATCTATCATCCACATACAGCTGAATTCAAGTTTCGCCCCGGACCTGTCATGTCCAACGTTGTCTTGGCGGATGAAATAAACCGGGCTTCACCCCGGACTCAGTCTGCCCTGCTGGAGGCAATGGAGGAACGACGTATTACGGTTGATGGAACAACCTATGCCTTGCCACGCCCCTTCTTTCTGCTGGCGACACAGAATCCGTTACAGTTTGAGGGTACGTACCGGCTGCCTGAAGCGCAGCTGGATCGATTTATCATGAGGATTGGACTGGGGTATCCCGATCCGGAACAGGAATTGGAATTGTTAAGTCGGATGCAAGGTAGAGAAGAGCTTGATGAACTTCGCCCTGTCCTGCTTGCTGAAGAAGTTGTAGCCATGCAGCGTGAAGTCAAACAGGTACATGTTGACCCGGTCGTCAAACAGTATCTGGTGGCCGTTGCTGTAGCCTCTCGCAGCCTTCCGGCGGTCAGATTGGGCATCAGCCCGCGTGGAACACTGGCCTGGATGGCTGCGGCGCAGTCGTTTGCCTACCTTCAAGGACGCAGTTATGTCATTCCCGATGATGTGAAAGAGTTGGCTGTGCCTGTTCTCTCACATCGAATTCAATTGAAGGCCCAGAACAGAGCGGAGGTTTGGGGACAAGTCCAAGTCATTGAAGAAGCCTTGTCATCCGTCCCTGTTCCTGTACAAATGGCATCACAGGGAAGGGGACGGAGGCAATGACTGCTCTGGGACAACGGATGTTGAGTGCTGTCCTTGTGGTGGCTTTGGCTTCCTTATATCAGTGGCATGGTGGCAAAGCGGCGTTGTTTCTATCCATTATGGCTTGCTTGATGTTCATAGGAGGTCTGCTTCTCCATTGGTTCGGACCACGGCGTATTCACATCCGTCGGAAAATACATGCGAATCGGATTGAGGCAGGCGAGCGGGTGCGGGTTCAAGTCGAACTGGAATTCGAATGTCGTATTCCATTGTTATGGATCGTTCTGTGTGAAAATTCACCTGCAGGTGTTCATCGCAAATTAATTTTCCCGGGAACTCGGCGGCAATTTTCCTATCAATATGAATGTTCCGGTTTACGCAGAGGGGTCTACAGATGGGATACGGGCAGATTGTACTGGGGAGATCTGTTTGGCTGGAATACCCACTCTACAGAGACCGCAGGCGGCACCCCCTTGATTGTTGTTCCTCAAGCATCGGCTTGGGGGGAGGGGGATTCAGCAGAATTCGCAGCGATGATCGAAGGGACTCTGTCGGAGAGAAGAAATAGCCAGGGAAACCGTAGCCCCGAGTTCCGTGAATATCAACAGGGTGACCCGCTGGGACGTATTCATTGGAAAAGCACAGCCAAAACGGGGCAACTTCAGACCTTTCTGCCCGATACCACAGATCTGGCTTCACTGGGCATCCTTGTGTATGAAGGCACATCGGGTTATGAGGTAAAACAGCCAGAGACTATGGAAGCACCTGCTTTTGAACGAGTGGTGGGTGCAGCCGCCCGCTGGATTCATACGGCTGAGCGGGACGACATTCCTTATCATCTGTGGATGGAAGGCGGAGATAAGAGCTGTGATGAACAAGATCAATGGCGACATGGGTCATTCCAGGCAGATGATGAGTGTCATGGTCTGGACAGACTAGCAGGGGCACGAATATCCACAGCCCAATCCGTGTCGGTTTCACTCCGAACGGAGATGCTGGATGGACTGGCGCGCGGTTCGCGAATTGTGGTTCTCACAGGCAAGATCGATCAGGTTCTGACCGAATGGATTATAACTGCAATGGGTTCAGGTTATCGTGTAGAGGTGCAATTGGCTGAAACGAACCAGCTAGGATCAAAGGATAGATTCATGACTGGAATTGAGCATGACAGCTCAAGTATAGAGCGGCTTCGTCACACCGGGGTATTGATTCAAGCGGTTACAGACGTTGCGTTATCTTCATTGGGAAGGGTGGAGGTAACGGATGTGGGAGCGTAATAAAAACCAGGAACCCAATTCCACTGTGGCGGCTGACAAAGCGTCAACAGCCCGTCTGAGATTAGAATCGGTCCATTCTGTAGTTAGAAATGTGAACCACACTTCTCTTACAGAGATAAAGGATGAGGGATCTGTTAGAGTGCCGGTTCTGTATAGGATCTTTATTTCCGCCATTTTACTTATACTGTCTCTGGAGTGGATATATCCTGTTACGTCATCAGGTCAGCAGGGCAGTGAACGTTTCTTGTCCGTAATGGCGGGGTTAACTGGAGCATTGCTGCTCGTTGGGTTAATTCGTACAGGGTGGATCACCGGAATACTGATCCGATTATTTATTGCACTCGCTGCGCTATGTCTGATGTATGGAGGAAGTGATCCTGCCCGTTGGGCGGTTGCATACCCGGGAATACTTTCAGCGGATATGGACACCTTTATGGATAACTGGCGATTCCACTCGATTAGTACAGAAACGAGAGGACTGTTCATGATGTGCGGTTGGAGCATGCTCATGGCTTCTGTGCAATCCCTTGTATTGCTGCGTAGAAGCGTTATGCTATTTGGCAGTGCAACGCTAGTATACTTGCTTCTGCTTGAATCCTTTGCGGGGTTGGATGTATATGCTTCAGTAATACGGTCTGTGTTATGGACTTTTCTAATTCAGGCTCTGCTTCAGCTACTACGCCTCAACGGAGGAGTAACTACCCCGAGTTATCGTGGCAGTCCCTATGGCCGTTGGAGCGTTATAACCATTGTTGCTTCCACAGGTATGGTCCTTTTCTCTGCGTTACCTGGTCAGTTCGCTTCCATACCTCAACCGGAACGCATATCCCTGGAGCAGATGGGTGAACGCATAGCTCGCTGGGCAGGTTATACACAGCACAGTAGCATCCCTGCTGCAACGGCGGTAACGGGATATAGCACGGCAGATGCGCCCATGGGAGCACCTCTGGTGCAGGGGAATGCCCTCTTTTTTACAGCAAAGAGTCCGGAAGTGACGTATTGGCGAGGAGAGACTCGTTCATATTATAACGGTAGTACCTGGAGTGACCCAGAGCAAAGCTTTGAAACGGCCAGTCCTTACGGAGTCCTGCGTTCTGATGGTTGGGAGAATCAAACCTATTGGAAACGTATTCGCCAAACAGTCACGATGAAACGGGAATGGAAAGGGCCGAATCCGTTATTTACCGGGGGAATCCCGCTGAATGTATCGTTTCAAGATAAGAACAGCAATAATGAGGAGAACATGCTTACGTTGTTATCTAATCGAGATTCCGCAACGTTGTGGCTTGCAAACGCCGGCGAAGATCATATGGTTAAAAATTATACGGCAGACGTCATGTTTCCTGTGGCCTCGCCGGAACAGTTACGTCTGTTAGGGAATGCGAATAAAGGGAAAGATCCTGCCTCTATACGGAGGACATATCTGCAATTGCCCACATCTCTCCCGGGTCGGGTGCAGACGCTCGCCAAGGAAATCATTCAAGGCAGTGAGACTCGGTATGACGCTGTACAAGCCGTCAAGACTTATCTGGCTGCTCATGCCGAGTATACGCTTGATACCCGTATGCCACCGCGTGGAACAGATTTTGTGGACGATTTTCTATTCGTCACACGGCAGGGGTATTGTAATCATTTCTCCACTGCCATGATTGTGTTGCTGCGTGCAGAGGGAATTCCTGCACGCTGGGTTAAAGGCTTCGGGACTGGAATAGCTGACCCGAATACACCGGGACAATATATCATTTCCCAAGGAGATGCACATTCCTGGGTAGAGGTGTATTTTCCAGGTGCAGGCTGGATGCCGTTCGAGGCTACGCCGGGCTTCACCATGGCGCAAGGCGCGGGTGAAGATGTGGCAGCACTCGCCGGGCCGCAGCCTGTTGTAGAGACTCCGCCGTATATGAGCGGCGGATGGGCTAACGCGGGCGCATGGCTGCTCGCCCGCGCACGGGCCATTGCCGCGGAGCCGGGGCTCGCGGCAGCCCTTGTCGCAGCGGCCCTGCTGGGCGCCGCTGCTGTGATCCGCATGCGACGGCTACGCCCCGCGCTGCGGATCAGGCTGCTGCTGGCATGGCCGCGCAGCAGCTTTCCAGACCGCGAGCGGCTGCTGGGCGCCGCCGCTCCGGTCTGGGCCGCGCTTGCGCGCCGGTACGGCCCGCGGCCGCCGGGGATGACGCTGCGAGAATATGCAGCATCACCGGCATTGGCCGCATGCGCGGACGGCGCGGACATCGCGCGGTTTGCAGCCGACTGGGAACGGCTGCTGTACGGGCCAGACCGTCCGCTGCGCGCAGACAGTCTGGACTTCCTGCGCCGGGCACTTCGTTTGGCCCGGCGATTGCAGGCGTTGTAACCCAAGGATGTTACAACATGGAGGCCACACAACCTGCCGGTGATTGCAATCTCGCTATCGCTTCCGATACAGATTGGCAGGTTGCAGCAGCAGATGATCACCACTGGCGCATCTGTTCTATTGTGCTTCGGTTGTCCATTGTTGCATGTTACACATAAGACGCCTTTCGCGCTCCGCTGCGAACGAGGCGTCTTTCCACGATCATACACTTGAACCAGCATCTTGCTGCCATGTTTTCTGATCGGAATTTCATATTTAGAGGCATTTGGTAATCCTGTTTTGATATGTCGAAAAAAGGAGTTTCGCCTTTCCTTGACGGTATGTTTTGTCGTTGCGTATAATTAGTTTCATTGAATTGAGGGAGGCACGGTTATGAATAAGCAGAATGAGATTGTGGTTGTCCTTGACTTTGGGGGCCAATACAACCAGTTAATCGCCAGAAGAATCCGGGATCTTGGCGTATACAGTGAGCTTTTGCCGTATAATACACCGGCGGAGAAGATCGCAGAATTGGCACCAAAAGGGATCGTATTTTCAGGTGGGCCGTCCAGCGTATACGCTGAGAATGCTCCACACGTGGACCCGGCTGTCTATGACCTGGGCTTGCCGATCTTCGGGATCTGTTACGGGATGCAGCTTATGGCTCAACAGCTCGAAGGTAAAGTAGAGCGTTCCGAGAAGCGTGAGTATGGTAAAGCAGACCTTGAATTTGCTGCTGGATCTGCACTTGCAAAAGGCATTGAAGGTGAACATACCGTATGGATGAGTCACGGTGACCACGTGGTTACACTTCCTCCAGGTTTCAAATTGGATGCAGGCACGGAAAGTGCGCCAATCGCTGCCATGAGCGACGATGAGCGTAAATTGTATGCTGTTCAGTTCCATCCGGAGGTACGTCACTCAGTTCGAGGTAACGACATGATTCGCAACTTCCTGTTCGAAATCTGTGGTTGTGAAGGCAACTGGACGATGGAAACATTCATCGATGACACGATCAAAGACATTCGTGAAAAAGTGGGCGACAGTAAAGTACTGTGTGCTCTTAGCGGTGGCGTAGATTCTTCCGTTGTTGCTGCATTGCTTCACAAAGCCATTGGTGATCAACTGACATGTATGTTTATCGACCACGGTCTGTTGCGCAAAGGCGAAGCTGAAAGTGTAATGGAGACGTTTGTTGGCAAATTCGACATGAAAGTTGTCAAAATTGATGCTCAAGAACGCTTCATGTCCAAGCTGGCTGGCGTGGATGATCCAGAACAAAAACGTAAAATTATCGGTAACGAGTTTATTTACGTATTTGACGAAGAGTCCAAGCAGTTCGATGATTTTGCATTCCTGGCGCAAGGTACACTGTACACGGACATCGTGGAAAGTGGCACAGCGACTGCACAGACGATCAAATCCCACCACAACGTGGGCGGTCTGCCTGAGGACATGAACTTCAAACTCATCGAGCCACTGAGCACGTTGTTCAAGGATGAAGTACGTAAAGTCGGTACCGAGTGTGGCCTGCCGGACGAAATTGTACACCGTCAGCCATTCCCTGGTCCGGGTCTTGCGATCCGTGTTCTGGGTGAGGTTACTGAAGAGAAACTCAAAATTGTTCGTGATTCGGACTACATCCTGCGCGAAGAGATTGCCAAAGCCGGCCTCGACCGCGAAATCTGGCAGTACTTCACAGCCCTGCCGAACATGAAGAGTGTCGGCGTTATGGGTGATGCTCGTACGTATTCCTACACTGTAGGTATCCGTGCCGTAACATCCATTGACGGTATGACTGCGGACTGGGCACGTATCCCTTGGGATGTGCTGGAGAAAATCTCCGTACGGATCGTTAACGAAGTGGATAACGTCAACCGTATCGTTTATGATGTAACATCCAAACCACCTGCAACGATCGAGTGGGAATAGGATATACGCCTTAACAATAGATTGAAAAAAGACTCTCTTTTATCTGCGGTGTTTAGCAAATAGAAGGGAGTCTTTTTTATTGCGTACCGTACCGTATGAGTAAACATTAATCCAGGCGCTGTTCCTTATTAATAATCTCTAGAATTTCATCCCATTTTAAAGTTCATTTCATGATTCTTTCAGGTCCAGGCTGTACAATAAGGATATACTAAGAGCTAATATGGCTACTGAAAGGAGATTGAATGTATGCGTAAAACCGACTATATGAGCAAATGGAAAATGGGCATTGGAAGTGCATTTCTGATGGTGATGTTGGCAGGGTGCGGTTCAGGTATGCAAGACCTGGCTTCCGGTTCAGGAGACTTTCCACTTGTGAACTTAGAGGCAGCGGATGCTTCTTCCGATCAGACCAGAAACCCGGACTTAACAACGAACACGAATCAGGAACAACAAGAGGGACAGGATGCTCCACAGACAGAGATTTAACTAACATAGGACTGATCCGGTAAAAAAAGCTCCGGAACATGTCGCCAATTGCTCCATATACCTAATTAACATTGACTATTCACCTGATTGCCAAAACGCATCAGAAACATAAGCTGGCCAGATTAGAGCGCTTTTCGCCCTTTGATCAGGCTAGCTTTTTTATGTTAAACTGCTGAACTTTCTAGTCTGACAGAATGAACATATTCCCTAGAGATTTCACCGAAAAAAGCGCATACAATTGGGTTGTAAACCGCTGAACTGGTTCAATCTGTTAAATAATACGAACGATATTATAGGATATCGATATTAACATTCGTTTTTATGATTGACAAAAACATATTGCCCTCCTAAAATAGTGATGGGAAACAAACAAATAGCGCATACTAATTCGTATAATCTCGGGAATTGGCCTGAGAGTCTCTACGAGATCACCCTAATGATCTGGCTACGAAGAGGAGAAGGCTGAGCACAGGAATTCTACATGATTGCGGGACATCACGCACATTAGAATTTTTTTTGTTCTTAGTAAATGGCATCGTGCCGCTCCTTGTCAGCTGAACCCTGGGTGAAGAATATTCATCAGGGTCATTTGTCGTTTTTCAATATGGCTTCAACATCTCTAAGGGGGAGTTAGTGAATTATGGATCGTTTTTTTAAATTAAAAGAAAACGGAACAAATGTTAGAACGGAGATTGTTGCGGGTCTTACTACCTTTATGACAATGGCTTACATTCTTTTCGTAAATACGTTGTTCTTGGGACAGGCCGGAGCGGGTATGTCGGATAATGCAGTATTCTTTGCAACAGCCGTCGGTGCCGGATTAATGACTATTATTATGGGATTGTTCGTGAATATTCCAATCGCGCTTGCACCAGGTATGGGATTGAATGCGTACTTCATGACTGTTGTTCTAAGTTCGAACGGGGCGATTACTTGGCAGGCTGCTCTCGGAGCGGTATTCCTTTCCGGTATCGTGTTCATTATTTTGACCGTGACAAAGATTCGGCAAATGCTGCTTGTGGCAGTTCCGCAGTCGATCAAAATGGCCATTACGGTGGGTATCGGTCTCTTTATTACCATCATCGGTTTCAAACTTGCTAATCTCGTGGCGGTAACCGTTAATGTCGCACCAGACGCAGACCTGAGTCAGCCGATTCCGGGTAGCAGTTTTAACCTGTCATTGGGCAACTTTGTAACACATCACGATGCATTGCTGGCTCTGATTGGTTTGCTCCTGATTGCTATACTGATGGTTATGCGTGTCAAAGGCGCTCTGCTGATCGGGATCGTAGTAACAACGCTGATTGGTATTCCAATGGGTGTTACGAATCTGAGTGGTCTTTCAGGCGCAAGCTGGTTGCCTAACTTCAGCGATCTGGCAGTTGGACAACTGGATTTGAAAGGTGCTATCAGTCTCGGATTGTTCGAGATCATCTTCATCTTCACCTTCGTTGAATTGTTCGACACGTTCGGTACGATGGTAGGTACGGCAACACGTATGGGGATTATGAAGGACAAGAAAAAAGGCGAGAAAACGATCGGTAAAGCGATGCTCGTCGATGCAGTTGGTGTCAGTGCAGGTGCTGCGCTGGGTACAAGTACAATTACGGCATACGTTGAAAGTGCTTCAGGCGTTGAGGCGGGTGGACGTACAGGACTGACTTCGGTAACGACAGGTTTGTTGTTCATTTTGGCCCTGTTTATCGCTCCGCTTGCGCTGGTTGTTCCATCCGCTGCGACAGCTCCGGCATTGATCATCGTGGGTGTGCTTATGATGAGTCAAGTACGTAGCATCGAGTGGGATGATTTCCTGCAAGCTTTCCCAGCGTTCCTTACCATTGTATTGATGCCTTTCACAGGCGGAATTGCAAACGGGATCTCCGCAGGTATCGTATCTTATGTGATTCTGGCGGTGTTCAGTAACTTGGTTACAGAGCGTAAAGTTAAAATTCACTGGCTCATGTGGATCTTGGCAATCATTGTAGTCTGCCGATACGTATTTATTGGCGGGGAGTAAGCATACAATAGTTGTGAGGAAGAATACTGTATTAAGTATGTAGTCTTATATATGAAAGAAAAGCGGAAGCCACGGGATCTAAACCCGGAGCTTTCGCTTTTTTTGTTTTCTTTTCTTGAGTAAAATGAATTTCAAAATTGTTTTCCTTCTATAATAGAAGGAATGAGTATAATGCTCTATGATCTGTTGATTAATTATCCAATGAGATCATACAGTTAGCATGTTTCTATAAGTATGAAGATTCTATACTATTCTTTCTTTTAAAATGAAGGATAATAGTGAAGTGAACTTCTCGTGATCTGAATGTCATTAGCGCAATTGTGGTAGCGTGTATAGAAAAGGAGTTTTCTCTACAATAGGATTGGTTAATCGTACGGGGGGGGATTCATACGTATCATACGTCCGACACTGAGGAAATGCTTGTTAAAGGACTATGGATAATATATTTGAAGAAACTAATCTTATTCGAAAAAAAAAACTTGCATCCGATAACTGTACATGGTATATTCTAATTCCGGCCAAGAAAACACGAGATACACGGTGCGGCAAGCGAATGAAATGAGCTTCGAAAGAAACTTAAAAAAAGAGCTTGCAAAGTTGGTTCGGACATGATATTATATAAGAGTTGCTGAAGAGAACGACATTCGGTAACGAAACAAGTTTGATCTTTGAAAACTGAACAACGAGTGAGTAAACATTCTGCTTGCAGAATGAACGCGAAAGTTTGAAACAAGCCTTGGCTTGAATCGACTGGAGCACAAATGAGATGTTTAATCTCGTCAGATTCAAAATGAGCTTATCGCTCTTTTCAATACTTTATTGGAGAGTTTGATCCTGGCTCAGGACGAACGCTGGCGGCATGCCTAATACATGCAAGTCGAGCGGAGTTGATAAGAAGCTTGCTTCTTTGAGACTTAGCGGCGGACGGGTGAGTAACACGTAGGCAACCTGCCCTCAAGTTTGGGACAACTACCGGAAACGGTAGCTAATACCGAATAATTGTTTTCTTCGCCTGAAGGAAACTGGAAAGACGGAGCAATCTGTCACTTGGGGATGGGCCTGCGGCGCATTAGCTAGTTGGTGGGGTAACGGCTCACCAAGGCGACGATGCGTAGCCGACCTGAGAGGGTGATCGGCCACACTGGGACTGAGACACGGCCCAGACTCCTACGGGAGGCAGCAGTAGGGAATCTTCCGCAATGGGCGAAAGCCTGACGGAGCAATGCCGCGTGAGTGATGAAGGTTTTCGGATCGTAAAGCTCTGTTGCCAGGGAAGAACGCTTGGGAGAGTAACTGCTCTCAAGGTGACGGTACCTGAGAAGAAAGCCCCGGCTAACTACGTGCCAGCAGCCGCGGTAATACGTAGGGGGCAAGCGTTGTCCGGAATTATTGGGCGTAAAGCGCGCGCAGGCGGTCATTTAAGTCTGGTGTTTAATCCCGGGGCTCAACCCCGGATCGCACTGGAAACTGGGTGACTTGAGTGCAGAAGAGGAGAGTGGAATTCCACGTGTAGCGGTGAAATGCGTAGATATGTGGAGGAACACCAGTGGCGAAGGCGACTCTCTGGGCTGTAACTGACGCTGAGGCGCGAAAGCGTGGGGAGCAAACAGGATTAGATACCCTGGTAGTCCACGCCGTAAACGATGAGTGCTAGGTGTTAGGGGTTTCGATACCCTTGGTGCCGAAGTTAACACATTAAGCACTCCGCCTGGGGAGTACGGTCGCAAGACTGAAACTCAAAGGAATTGACGGGGACCCGCACAAGCAGTGGAGTATGTGGTTTAATTCGAAGCAACGCGAAGAACCTTACCAGGTCTTGACATCCCTCTGATCGATGCAGAGATGTATCTTTCCTTCGGGACAGAGGAGACAGGTGGTGCATGGTTGTCGTCAGCTCGTGTCGTGAGATGTTGGGTTAAGTCCCGCAACGAGCGCAACCCTTGATCTTAGTTGCCAGCACTTCGGGTGGGCACTCTAAGGTGACTGCCGGTGACAAACCGGAGGAAGGTGGGGATGACGTCAAATCATCATGCCCCTTATGACCTGGGCTACACACGTACTACAATGGCCGGTACAACGGGCTGTGAAGCCGCGAGGTGGAACGAATCCTAAAAAGCCGGTCTCAGTTCGGATTGCAGGCTGCAACTCGCCTGCATGAAGTCGGAATTGCTAGTAATCGCGGATCAGCATGCCGCGGTGAATACGTTCCCGGGTCTTGTACACACCGCCCGTCACACCACGAGAGTTTATAACACCCGAAGTCGGTGGGGTAACCGCAAGGAGCCAGCCGCCGAAGGTGGGATAGATGATTGGGGTGAAGTCGTAACAAGGTAGCCGTATCGGAAGGTGCGGCTGGATCACCTCCTTTCTATGGAGAATCGTTTCCCGCGTGGAAACATTCAAATACAAAATCTAGCCAGGTCGGCTAGTTACTCACTCGTTGCTCAGTTTTGAGAGCTCAAACTCTCAAACAGCTTGCTTTTGCATGGAGCTTGTTCTTTGAAAACTAGATATCGAAACGAAAGTAAATGCGAATTAGAACATTCCTTTTTAGCTGAACTTGTGTAAACAAGTTTCAATAAAAACGGTAGATTGCACGTACGATGGTATCGAATGGGAGCGACTTTTGGCTTTGCGCAAGCAAAACAAGGGAAGCGAGCAGTCGAAACCGGAGCACGAGGTTAAGCTACTAAGAGCACACGGAGGATGCCTAGGCGCTAGGAGCCGATGAAGGACGTGGCGAACAACGAAACTGCCTCGGGGAGCTGTAAGCAAGCTTTGATCCGGGGGTGTCCGAATGGGGAAACCCAGCTGGGGTAATTTCCAGTTACTCATAACTGAATACATAGGTTGTGTAGAGGCATACCAGGGGAACTGAAACATCTAAGTACCCTGAGGAAGAGAAAACAATAGTGATTCCGTCAGTAGCGGCGAGCGAACGCGGAGAAGCCCAAACCAGAGAGCTTGCTCTTTGGGGTTGTGGGACGTCTCACATGGAGTTACAAAGGAACCGGTTAAGCGAAGAGGTCTGGAAAGGCCCGCCAAAGAAGGTAAAAGCCCTGTAGTTGAAAGTCTGTTCCCTCCGAGACGGATCCCGAGTAGTGCGGGGCACGTGAAACCCCGTATGAATCCGGCAGGACCATCTGCCAAGGCTAAATACTTCCTAGCGACCGATAGTGAAGCAGTACCGTGAGGGAAAGGTGAAAAGCACCCCGGAAGGGGAGTGAAATAGAACCTGAAACCGTGTGCTTACAAAAAGTCAGAGCCCGTTTTAGGGGTGATGGCGTGCCTTTTGTAGAATGAACCGGCGAGTTACGTTCCCGTGCAAGGTTAAGGTGAAGAGCCGGAGCCGCAGCGAAAGCGAGTCTGAATAGGGCGATGTAGTACGTGGACGTAGACCCGAAACCGGGTGATCTACCCCTGTCCAGGGTGAAGGTGCGGTAACACGCACTGGAGGCCCGAACCCACGCACGTTGAAAAGTGCGGGGATGAGGTGGGGGTAGCGGAGAAATTCCAATCGAACTCGGAGATAGCTGGTTCTCCCCGAAATAGCTTTAGGGCTAGCCTCGGAAAACAGAGTCGTGGAGGTAGAGCACTGATTGGGTGCGGGGCCCGCAAGGGTTACCAAGCTCAGTCAAACTCCGAATGCCATAGACTTACTTCCGGGAGTCAGACAGTGAGTGCTAAGATCCATTGTCAAAAGGGAAACAGCCCAGACCATCAGCTAAGGTCCCCAAGTGTGTGTTAAGTGGGAAAGGATGTGGAGTTGCACAGACAACCAGGATGTTGGCTTAGAAGCAGCCACCATTGAAAGAGTGCGTAATAGCTCACTGGTCGAGTGACTCTGCGCCGAAAATGTAACGGGGCTAAACACACCACCGAAGCTATGGCTTGATGCTTGCATCAGGGGTAGGGGAGCGTTGTATAAGGGTTGAAGGTGTACCGTAAGGAGCGCTGGACATTATACAAGTGAGAATGCCGGTATGAGTAACGAAAAGATCAGTGAGAATCTGATCCGCCGAAAGCCTAAGGGTTCCTGAGGAAGGCTCGTCCGCTCAGGGTAAGTCGGGACCTAAGGCGAGGCCGAAAGGCGTAGTCGAAGGACAACAGGTCGAAATTCCTGTACCACCGTAAGCCGTTATGAGCAATGGGGGGACGCAGTAGGGTAGTGACGCGGACTGATGGATGTCCGTCTAAGCAGTAAGGCTGATGTGTAGGCAAATCCGCACATCATAAGGCTGAGCTGTGATGGGGAGCGAAAATTGTAGTAGCGAAGGTCATGATCTCACACTGCCAAGAAAAGCCTCTAGCCAGGTGAAGGTGCCCGTACCGCAAACCGACACAGGTAGGCGAGAAGAGTATTCTAAGGCGCGCGGAAGAACTCTCGTTAAGGAACTCGGCAAAATGACCCCGTAACTTCGGGAGAAGGGGTGCCCCGGTAGTGTGAATAGCACGAGGGGGCCGCAGTGAAAAGGCCCAAGCGACTGTTTAGCAAAAACACAGGTCTGTGCGAAGCCGTAAGGCGAAGTATACGGGCTGACGCCTGCCCGGTGCTGGAAGGTTAAGGGGAGTGGTTAGGAGCAATCCGAAGCTGTGAACCGAAGCCCCAGTAAACGGCGGCCGTAACTATAACGGTCCTAAGGTAGCGAAATTCCTTGTCAGGTAAATTCTGACCCGCACGAATGGCGTAACGACTTGGGCGCTGTCTCAACGAGAGATCCGGTGAAATTTTAATACCTGTGAAGATGCAGGTTACCCGCGACAAGACGGAAAGACCCCATGGAGCTTTACTGCAGCTTGATATTGAATTTGGGTACGATCTGTACAGGATAGGTGGGAGCCTTTGAAACGTGAGCGCCAGCTTGCGTGGAGGCAACGTTGGGATACCACCCTGATCGTATCTAGGTTCTAACCTGGTACCGTAATCCGGTGCGGGGACAGTGTCAGGTGGGCAGTTTGACTGGGGCGGTCGCCTCCTAAAGAGTAACGGAGGCGCCCAAAGGTTCCCTCAGAATGGTTGGAAATCATTCGAAGAGTGCAAAGGCATAAGGGAGCTTGACTGCGAGACCTACAAGTCGAGCAGGGACGAAAGTCGGGCTTAGTGATCCGGTGGTACCGCATGGAAGGGCCATCGCTCAACGGATAAAAGCTACCCTGGGGATAACAGGCTTATCTCCCCCAAGAGTCCACATCGACGGGGAGGTTTGGCACCTCGATGTCGGCTCATCGCATCCTGGGGCTGAAGTAGGTCCCAAGGGTTGGGCTGTTCGCCCATTAAAGCGGTACGCGAGCTGGGTTCAGAACGTCGTGAGACAGTTCGGTCCCTATCTGTCGTGGGCGTAGGAAATTTGAGAGGAGCTGTCCTTAGTACGAGAGGACCGGGATGGACGTACCGCTGGTGTACCAGTTGTTCCGCCAGGAGCACCGCTGGGTAGCTATGTACGGACGGGATAAACGCTGAAAGCATCTAAGCGTGAAGCCCCCCTCAAGATGAGATTTCCCAGTATGTAAGACCCCTTGAAGACGACGAGGTAGATAGGCTGGGGGTGGAAGTGCAGCAATGCATGGAGCTGACCAGTACTAATCGGTCGAGGGCTTATCCAAATATGCAAGTTGTAGTTCGCATGTTTCGTTTCGAATCTAGTTTTCAGAGAACGATCTCTGAAATGTAAGCTACGCGTTTGGTGGCGATGGCGGAGGGGTTCCACACGTACCCATCCCGAACACGACCGTTAAGCCCTCTAGCGCCGATGGTACTTGGACCGCAGGGTCCTGGGAGAGTAGGATGCCGCCAAGCAATCGAAGGACACACTTGATCATATCGAGTGTGTCTTTTTTATTTTAATCCTAAATACTTATATAAACCTTAACAGCCCTGGTAAATAACCAAGGCTGTTTTTTATTTCAATATTTATGAGAATGTTAAATAACTTTAAAAGGATCATTTCTCTATCAGGGATTAGTACAACATTTGTCTAGCCTTTTATTTGATTGCAAGCATCCTCAAGGATTGAAAGGGAGTTCTGCAATGCATGCTGGGTTTCCGAATCAATGATGACGCCTTGTTTGTTCATTTTCAAGGTAATATGAGGAATAATTAAACAGCCCTCCTGTAGAACTTGTGCATTGATCATGTTTAGTGTCAGCAATAAGGAAGCATGGGCTTTGTCACCTCCCATGGGGCTTGGGGAAGCAGCGATGGCAATAGTGGGTTTATTGAGCCATTCTCCAGAAGATACAACCCAATCTAGTGCGTTTTTTAAGACCCCGGGAACACCATTTCCATACTCTGGCGTGCAGATAAGGACACCGTCCGAATGCTTAAGTTGGGCTCTCAAGTTCTGTATGGACACTGGACCCTCCTCGACATCGAGGTCAGGGTTAAAATGCGGCAGATCATTTAATCCATCGTATACTTCAAACTTAAGGTTAGTGTGAGCCAGCTTAATTATGGCGTGCATTAGTAACGTATTGGAGGACTGATTGCGTAGACTTCCGGAAATGGCAAGGATATTTAATTCTTTCATGGGTATAGGTCATCTCTATTCTTTAGTAATGTAGGGTAATCTGTTTATTTTCCCCCTGTTGGAATGAACTGTCTATAAAAAACGCATTTAATTAAGAGATTCTTCATGTTAGTCAGGGGATATTCACAATTCTTCATCAAAAATGCATGCCATCGTTTGTATTGCTCTGGGTAATAAATGAAGAGATCATTTTAAAATAAACAACTAACGAAAGAATCATAATAAATATTTTATAAAATTAGTACCAAGTCCTAATACTTAGTGCTATAATGATGAAAAACCAAATGAGGTGAATGCCGATATGAATCATCAATCAAAGGCAACGATCACGGCAATGGGAGCATATGTACCGGATCGAATATTAACGAATGCTGATCTGGAGAAATTAGTCGAGACAAGTGACGAATGGATTGTGCAACGTACAGGCATGAGAGAACGGCGAATTGCAGCTGAAGACCAATATGTATCTGACCTGGCTACGAAGGCTGTAGAAGATATGATAACTCGTTATGGAGTTAGTATAGAAGATGTGGATATGATTCTTGTGGCTACCAGCACACCTGAATATGCATTTCCAAGTACGGCATCCAGAGTACAGGCTAATCTTAAGATCCACCACACGGGTGTACTTGATCTAAATGCGGCATGCGCTGGTTTTTCCTACGGGCTGCAGCTTGCTGACAGTCTGGTGACCAGTGGAATGTACCGCAAAGTGCTAGTTATCGGCGCAGAGACGTTATCCAAAATTACGGATTACACAGACCGCACGACTTGTGTCCTGTTTGGGGACGGAGCTGGAGCCTTCTTGGTTGAGAGAGCTGCACATGATGAAGGTGACTTTATGGCAGCGATATCCGGTACGCATGGAGAAGGCGGTATCCATCTTTATAAGAGTGGTCTGTCTTCAGAGATGGATGGAGTGCCTTTACAGGGCGAAGGTTGTTTGGTTCAGAATGGACGAGAGGTATATAAGTGGGCTGTACGGACGATTCCAGAGCAATTGGATAAGCTTATAGGAAAAGCTGAATTAAGACCTGAACAGATTGACTGGTTTGTCCCGCATAGTGCCAACATGAGAATGATTGAGGCTGTTTGCGAACGTGGCCCGGTCCCTTTGGAACGTACTTTAACCAGCGTCGAGTATCGTGGAAACACATCTGCTGCCTCCATTCCGCTTGCTTTACAGCTTGCAGTGGATGAAGGGAAATTGAAAGAAGGACAGACTGTAGCTCTCTTTGGTTTTGGCGGTGGTCTGACTTACGCAGGTCTGGTGCTGAAGTGGGGCGTACCGGACAAAGTTTAGTAATGGATAACATACGACTGTATGCAACACAAAAATAAATAGAGAAAATAAAAGAGACCACCCGGACTCCATTCAGTCATGAAGAGGGTGGTCTCTTTAGTGAGAACTCGTTTAAATAAAATGATATGAATGCATCTGTTTTTTGTGTTAACAGGAAATGCTTAATCCCATAAATATTTTACGGCGTAAGCTTAGGCGCTTGGCGGTGATGTGTACCTTGTTCGTAGCTGTAAGCCAGCTTGATCAAAGTTCCTTCATCAAAGGCACGACCCAAGAACTCCATGCCTACAGGCAGACCATCGGTTGTGAAACCAGCAGGAACCGTGATCGCCGGGAAGCCGGAGAATGGACTCAAACGGTTGTTACCACCAGAGTTTTGTCCTTCGCCAATAACACCAGCGGCTTGTGTGGACGTAGGATAGATGATGGCATCCAGATTATTATCTGCCATTACTTTCAGCAAGGATTCACGTGTAACTTGGGTACGTTTCAGGACGATATCCTTATATTCGGTAGTCTCCAGGGTTTGGCGTGCATCCCGAGTCTTCATGGATTGTTCTTGGGACTTATCAAACTCTCCGGAAGCGATGATCTCGGACAGACTGTGGTATGGAGCATCTGCACCCAATGATTCCAAATAGTCATTCAGCTGGAACTTGAATTCATATCCACTAAGGCTTGGGTATTTGTTGATCTCAGCCAAGTTCGGGATAGAAATTGGAACTGCGGTAGCGCCAAGTGATTTCAATTCTTCAACAGCTGTGTTGATTACGTCAGCAACGGCTTTTTCTTCAGCTTTGGTACTTGGGATGAGTTCGGTGGCCACACCGATGCGCGCACCTTTCAGTCCATTTACATCCAAGAAGTCAGTGTAGCTGGAAGGGATTTTCCCAACCGCGTAAGCTGTAGCGACATCTTTTTTGTCATAGCCGGCTGTAGCATCCAGCATGATTGCGGCATCACTTACGGTACGAGCCATTGGTCCACCGACATCCTGTGTCAAAGCCAATGGGATAATGCCTTCACGGCTGGATAGTCCGATGGTTGGGCGGATACCCACAAGGCTGTTGAAGCTGGAAGGGATTCGGATCGAACCGCCAGTGTCTGTACCCATGCCAGCTGCGGCAAAGTTAGATGCAATGGCAGCGCCTGTTCCACCGCTTGAGCCACCTGGATAGTGGTCCAGGGCGTATGGATTCAATGTTTGTCCACCCAATGAGCTGGATGTTGTGATGCCAAATGCGAATTCATGCAGGTTTGTTTTGCCCAAGATAATGGCGCCAGCTGCTTTGAGTTTCTTCACTTGTTCAGCATCGTGAGCAGGAATGGAATCCTTAAGACAGATACAACCTGCAGTTGTCGGCATGTCATTGGTATCGAAATTGTCTTTCACCAGAATTGGAACGCCATGCAGAGGTCCGCGGGCACCTTGAGCTGCACGTTCTTCATCCAATTGCTCCGCGATTTGGAGCGCATCCGGGTTCAGGGTTAATACCGCATTGATGCTTACACCCTGATCATCGTATTTTTCAATGCGGTCCAGATATTTCTGAACCAGTTCTTTTGATGTCAGTTTTCCTTGCGTCATAGCGGCCTGGAGATCCATGATGGTTGCTTCCTCCAGGACAAACGGTTTTATGTAATTATAGATGCGATCTTTCAGTATGGAGAGGTCAT
Organism: Paenibacillus sp. FSL R5-0749; assembly: GCF_038595085.1. Lineage (NCBI taxonomy): Bacteria > Bacillati > Bacillota > Bacilli > Caryophanales > Paenibacillaceae > Paenibacillus > Paenibacillus sp. FSL R5-0749. The sequence continues at coordinate 788,499 of NZ_CP152005.1, forward strand.
TCTCGGTAAGTACAGCATTTGGAAGGAAGAGGGATTCCGTATAGCCTTTCATCAACCCCGCAGTGTTCAATGCACCGACAGCACCTGCAAAGGTGGATTCATCCGGGACATCCTTGAATGATTCGGTAGTCGAATCCAGCTTGAGCCATTGTTGCAAGGCAACCGCAGCATCTTTACGTTGTACGGTTGTTCCGGAGAGCTTGTCCATGGTAAAAGGAACACCTGCAAGTGTAGCGGCTTCTTCCATGGCTTGAACAAATGCTGCCGGCGTAGCAGGCGCTTTCCCTTTGGAGACAGCTGCTACTGTTGTTTTGCTTGTAGGCGTTGCCGTTGCGGCTGATGCCGAAGGTAATGTTCCTCCCCATGTTGTGGCAACGACAGCTCCCGCCAGTAACAAAGCCCCACTTTTTTTCAATACAGATCCATGATAAGTCATGCATCCACGCTCCCTTCCTGTGTCTCATTGATGTGTGTTAACAGCGATTCTGTTTCTATGCTTTTGACACATTGTATAGTTATGTTAGGTAATCTTACAAGGTTTATATTTATCCAAAAAAACGTATACATCAATATCGATCGGTATAAAACCTTATCCATGCTTCTATTTACTTGATCACAGTAAAACTATTAATTATTCTTATGTAAATAAATGTGACATGAATTCGATATATTGATTAAACATTAGAAACAGAATGGGAGTAAGATGAGGGAATGGAGATCACAGAGCATACCTTTAGTGCGAGATGATATAATGAAAAGATAGGAATAAAAGAGACATAACGTTCTACCAGAGAGGAAGAGATATGAAGTGAAGACATTAGTACTCGCAGAAAAACCATCTGTAGCACGCGAAATAGCCAGAGTTATGGGCGCGCGTGATAAACATAAAAGTTATATGGAAGGCCCGAAATATATCGTTACCTGGGCGCTGGGGCATCTGGTTGGATTAGCTGAGCCAGAGGATTACGATAAGAAGTATGCCACATGGAATCTGGAGGATTTGCCGATTCTGCCAGAGCGTACGAAACTGAAGGTACTGAAAGAGACCAATCATCAATATAAAGCCGTACAGCAGTTGATGAAACGTCAGGATGTGGGCGAGCTGGTCATTGCCACAGATGCGGCCCGTGAGGGTGAATTGCTGGCCCGTTGGATCATGCAGATGGCGGGGTGGAAAAAATCATTCAAACGTCTATGGATTTCATCTCAGACAGATAAGGCGATCAAAGACGGATTTGCTTCGCTAAAGCCAGGCAGTCAGTTCGACCGTCTCTATGAATCAGCACGTTGCCGGGCAGAGGCCGACTGGATGATTGGACTTAACGTGACTCGTGCGCTAACTGTTCGTTTCAATGCGCAGTTGTCTGCTGGACGGGTGCAAACGCCGACCTTGGGCATGATTATGGATAGAGAAAATGAAATTAATGGGTTTCGCTCTCAGGAGTATGAGACGTTAACGGCAGATTTAGGAGATTTTCAGGCTGTGTGGCGGGCAGCAGGGGGAGATTCGCGCATATTCAACCCTCAAGAAATGCAAGAATTGAAGAAGCGGGTAGACGGGCGTAAGGGCACGATTGCCCAGGTGAAGAAAAGTGAGAAAGTAGAGCCACATCCACTGGCATATGACCTGACGGAACTGCAGCGGGATGCCAACCGGAAATATGGTTTCTCGGCAAAGCAAACCTCAAATGTCCTGCAACGTCTATATGAGCAGCACAAACTCGTGACGTACCCACGTACGGACAGCCGATATCTGACTGCCGACATGACAGCTACATTGAAAGAACGTCTGGACAGTGTAGCCATTGGACCTTATGCGTCTCTGGCACGTCCTTTGCTGCGCAAAAATCTGAATATCACCAAACGTATTGTGGATGACAGCAAAGTGACCGATCACCATGCCATTATTCCCACGGAGCAAACGGTACTTCTGAATCAATTGAACCCGGAGGAACGCAAATTGTACGATCTGATTGTACGTCGTTTTATCAGCCTGTTCTATCCGGCAGCGAAGTACGATTCGGTTGCAATCACGGTTCAAGTGGGGAATGATTCCTTCCATGTCAAAGGTACAACGGTGAAAGAAAGCGGATGGCGCGAAGTGTACGGCGGTGATTACAGCGATGATGACGATGACCGTGCTGACGATGCAGCAGACCATGAGCGTGCGCTTTTGCCTGATGTGCAGCAAGGACAGTCCGTGACGGTTCAGCGTTGCCATATTAAAAGTGGACGGACGATGCCGCCTAAACGGTATACCGAAGCCGCTTTACTTTCCCAGATGGAAAAGCATGGACTCGGCACTGCGGCTACACGGGCGGATATTATTGAGAAGCTGGTCAGTTCCGATACGATAGATCGTCAAGGCAACAGTATGCATCCAACCGGCAAAGGAAAACAGTTAATTGAACTGGCTGCTCCGCAGCTGCGTACACCGGATCTGACTGCCCGCTGGGAAGCTGAACTGGAGCGCATCGCTCGTGGGCAAGGACAGCCAGGCCCTTTCCTGGACAGCATTCGTTCTATGGCCAAAGAGCTGGTGTCAACGGTAAAAGGCAGCAAAGCAGAATACAAGCCGCATAATGTGTCCAATAGCCACTGCCCTGACTGCAATGCGCGATTATTGGAGAAGAAGGGCAAGCGCGGCAAGTTCCTTGTATGTCCTACGGAGGACTGTGGATATCGTCGTTCGGCCGAGAAAAGATTGTCCAATCGTCGTTGTGCGCAGTGCCACAAAAAGATGGAAATCAAAGAAGGCAAAGCGGGGCTATACGTGCAATGTCTGCCTTGTGGTATTACAGAAACATTGAATAAGGACAAACAGCATGTGAACAAACGCGATCAGCAAAAACTCGTGAAACAATATGCGAAGCAGGAGTCCATTGGGTCTAACCTTGGAGAGCTGTTGAAGGCGGCTATGGAGAAAAAGGGAGAGTAGAGCAAGCTCTGAGTTAGGACAGATCGCATCCTCATGTAACGCTAGTTGCGAATAACTGGCGCTATGGAAAGTGATTGCTGCGTGTGTACCTAATCAACCATGTGAAGGGGTATAAGATCCTCCGTTTTCAGGCAACGTAAGCCAAGGAGGTGATACCCGTATGCCGCACAACAAACCCGAAAAGATCCATAACCAGCAGAACAAAGACAGCATTAGGGAAGAAAACATCGATGTTCGTCCAGCCAAAGCAGCCAAAAGAGTACCCAGTCTGAACGGTATTCCTAAGCAGGAGTCCTAAAATTATCTAAACTGTCGATCTTAACGCGTGCCTCGCAAAATACTGCGGTTCCCCACCGGTGCGTTGAACGTGTCTCTAATGAGGACTATAATGGAGACAGGGAGATGTCCCGGGACAGGGGGATCGCTAGAATTATATGCAAACCGGACTTATATTGTGGTTTTTATTTATTAATGTAGTGGGTTATCTGGTGATGTCGGATGATAAGAGGCGTGCACAACAGCGTCGTGACCGTACACCCGAACGGACGTTATTCTTGCTTGCTTTTATTGGCGGTGCTTTGGGAGTCTGGATCGCGATGTATCGGAAAAGGCATAAGACCAAACATCCCAGCTTCACCATTGGCATTCCGTTGTTATTGTTCCTGAATGCGGTAATCTATGGTTATTTTATTCAATGAACACTTGGAACAAATGCGTAATCGTTCATCGTCACCGTAAGGATTTATATGTAAATTCATTCGTATAAATGGTTCATTGTGGCTCCGGTACGTTTAAGGAGTTATATGGTTATATTAGTTTAATGGATGTCAGACCGAAGCTTGCTTCGCGTGCTCTACATATAAAGGAAGGGACGGGATTCACATGTTATTCTCCAAAATATTAGTGGCTTATGATGGTTCCAAAGCTTCAAATAAAGCACTTGATCGTGCAATTGAGCTAGCCAAAGTGTCCCCGAATGCTGTACTGGATGTCATTCATGCTTTTGATTTCCCGCGTGTATTCATCGGTGAGGGATTGGCGCCTCTGCCACCTTCACTTAATAATGACTACTACAATTTGGCGGTGCAAACAACAGATGAAGCGAAAGAACGACTTCAGGCTGCTGGTGTAACGGCCAATGTAGATCTGATTCAAGGAGCGGCTGCGGAAGTGTTGCTTGATTTTGCCAAAGAAAATGATTCGGATATCATTATTATTGGCAGCCGCGGACTCGGTGGAATTCGGGAATTTGTCCTGGGGAGTGTCAGTCACAATGTGGTGCAGCATGCTCAGGTTCCAGTACTGATCGTAAAATAATGGATGCAGTGTGTACGCACTGAAAAGCAGGAAGCCGGTTGCCTTCGAGAGATTGAAGAGGAGCCGGCTTTCTTTTATGGGATGAAATGGATGTCTAACCGAATTTAATGAAGCAATTCCCGAACATTATATTTGTCAATATGTTAAATGTTCGTCTTTAAGTTGACATTAGCTGTAGGGGATTGTTAAAATGTTAGATGTGTCGATCAGGTAAGAATAAGGTCGAGTAGGAACGAAATGTGTAATAAGAGATTACAAAAATGAACGAAGATAGTTTGATAGATATTTGCTCGTATAACGCCGGGAATAGGGCCCGGAAGTATCTACCCGGGAACCGTAAATTTCCGGACTACGAGGAGATACGGCTGAGAGTCGCATGCAACCAGATGCGGACAGCAAGCCCCCTTTTGGCATGCCCAAATGAGGGATACGTATTTCTTGGAGTCCGGTGTCCGAAGAAAATGTGATGTTTTCGCGGGTAGCGGATTTTTTCATTTCACATGTAATAGGAGTTTCTTATTGGTCAGATGTAATCAAAAAAGCTCAGACGGGAGTTGGATGTATTCATGTCACTGCAAGTCGCTGTAATTATGGGCAGTAAGTCGGATTGGGAAACGATGAAACATGCGTGCGAGGTGTTGGACGAACTGGAAATTGGATATGAGAAAAAAGTGGTCTCCGCCCATCGTACACCGGATTTGATGTTCGAATACGCAGAGCAAGCAATTGATCGAGGATTCAAGGTGATCATTGCAGGCGCAGGCGGGGCAGCACATCTACCCGGTATGGTTGCAGCCAAAACGATGCTTCCAGTCATTGGCGTACCGGTTCAATCCAAAGCATTGAACGGTCTCGATTCCTTGTTGTCCATTGTTCAGATGCCAGGTGGTATTCCCGTCGCAACTGTAGCGATTGGGAAGGCAGGGGCAACGAATGCAGGATTGCTGGCAGCTCAAATGATCGGTGCTTTTGACCCGGATGTCCAACGTCGCTCTGAAGCTCGAAGAGAGCGCATCAAACAAGAAGTACTCGAAAGCAGTGAAGAACTATGAGTAGAGCCGCCAACCAATCCGGCATAGCAGGAGAACTGAAAAATGTCCTGCTACCGGGGAAAACAACTATCGGCATTCTTGGAGGCGGACAGCTGGGACGTATGATGACGCTCGCAGGAACGGCAATGGGGTATCGATTTGTTACCCTTGATCCCGCTTCGGATGCGCCTTGTGGTCAAGTTGCTCGTCAGATTGAAGCGGGATATGACGATGCCAAAGCTGCGCTTGAACTGGCTCGGCAATGTGATGTTATTACGTATGAATTCGAAAATGTGGATGCAGAAGTCGCTGGACTGCTCGAGCGTGAGTCCTACGTTCCGCAAGGAAGTGCGTTGCTGTACACCACACAACATCGATTACGTGAAAAACGTGCAATTGAAGCCGCTGGAGTAAGAGTTGCGCCTTATCGTGAGATCACTAGTGCGGATACGATGCTTGCTGCTGTAAGTGAACTTGGCGTGCCTTGTGTACTGAAGACGGTGACTGGAGGTTACGATGGCAAAGGCCAGCGCGTAATCCGAGAGGCGAAGGAGGCTGTGGCTGCGTATGAAGAGCTCGCAGCTACAGGTGCGGAACTGGTGCTGGAACAATTCATCAAGTTTGAATGCGAGATTTCGGTCGTCGTAGCGCGCAGTACCAATGGAGAGATCAAAACGTTCCCGCCAGCGGAGAACATTCATGTGAATAACATTTTGCATGCTTCCATTGTACCGGCTAGAGTTGCTGCAGACATCCAGATTGAAGCGCAAAAGCTGGCAGCAGCGGTAGCTGAATCGATGAAGGCTGTCGGGCTGCTGGCAGTGGAACTGTTTGTGGCGGCGGATGGAAGACTGTATGTCAACGAACTGGCGCCAAGACCACATAATTCCGGTCACTATACGATGGAAGCTTGTGCCACTTCTCAGTTCGAACAACATATCCGTGCGATCTGCGGATTACCACTTGGGGACACTTCGTTATTGAGCCCGGTCGTCATGGTCAATGTGCTTGGAGAACATCTGGAAGGCATCATCGCCAGAACAGGGCAACCTGATGCAGAAGCGATAGAACTCGGTGTGATTCCCAAGCTTCACATATATGGTAAAACCGAAGCGAAAACAGGACGTAAGATGGGGCATGTGAATCTGCTTTGTCAGGATGTTGAAGAAGGATTGCAATGGATTGAACAAACTAACCTCTGGAGGAATACAAATTCATGATTGAACGTTATAGCAGACCCGAAATGAGAGCCATCTGGACCGAAGAGAACAAATTCCAATCGTGGCTGGAAGTTGAAATATGTGCATGTGAGGCGTGGGCCGAACTGGGTGTAATCCCTAAGGAAGAAGCAGCATTGCTTCGTCAGAACGCATCTTTTGACATCGACCGCATCTATGAGATTGAAAAGGAAACACGTCATGACGTAATCGCATTTACACGTACGGTATCTGAAAGTCTGGGTGCGGAGCGGAAATGGGTGCACTACGGACTGACTTCCACAGATGTCGTGGATACGGCTTTGGGTTATGTACTGCGTCAAGCGAATGAGATTCTGGAGAAGGATATCGTGAATTTCATTGAAATTCTTCGTGAAAAAGCACTGACTTATCAGCACACACCAATGATGGGACGTACGCACGGGGTACATGCAGAGCCAACAACATTTGGACTGAAAATGGCGTTGTGGCATGAAGAGATGAAACGGAACCTGGAGCGTTTCCGTCATGCAGCAGACAACGTACAATACGGCAAAATCTCAGGCGCAGTAGGAACGTACGCGAACATCGATCCATTTGTTGAAGAGTTTGTCTGCGAGAAGTTGGGTACGAAACCGGCGCCAATCTCCACTCAAACACTGCAACGTGACCGTCACGCGGAGTATATGGCTACACTGGCATTGATCGCAACGTCCCTGGACAAGTTCGCAACAGAGGTACGTGCACTGCAGAAGAGTGAATTCCGTGAAGTGGAAGAAGCTTTTGCTAAAGGTCAAAAAGGATCTTCCGCGATGCCGCACAAGCGTAATCCGATCGGTAGTGAAAACATCTCTGGCTTGTCCCGCGTCATTCGCGGACATATGGTATCGGCATATGAGAACGTAACGCTCTGGCATGAACGCGACATCTCGCACTCTTCTGTAGAACGTATCATTCTGCCGGATGCAACGATGTTGCTGAACTACATGTTGAACCGTTTTGGTAACATCGTGAAGAACCTGACGGTATTCCCTGAGAACATGAAACGCAACATGGAGCGCACCTTCGGTGTGCCATTCTCTGGCCGTGTAATGACGAAGCTGATCGACAAAGGCTTCAGCCGTGAGCAAGCATACGATACCGTTCAACCACGTGCGATGCAAGCATGGGAAGAACAACGTCAGTTCCAGGATATCGTGAAATCCACCCCGGAAATCACCGAAGTACTGAACGAAGAGGAAATCGCAGATGCGTTCAACCCGTCATGGCACCTGAAGCACGTCGATACGATCTTCAAAAAGCTAGGTTTGAACGACTAATATATTAAGGCTTTGAATTAGTCTACTCCCTAAAAGTATAGGTTAATTATGTGTTCACGCTGGAACGGAGAAGGCAGAAAAAACCTGAAGAAGCAAAGCGCTCGCCTTTATCACAGGATTTTCCCCTTGAGAAAGGGGATCAGAAAAATCCGGGGATAACAGCGATCGGAAGGTTGTTCTGTATTCGGAGTGGCCCCGCGTGATGAGGGGAATTGGACGTATACTTTACATCTCCTGAAAGAAGGTGAACCCATGGCACTGTCCACTGCGGCAGATCTCGTTAAAGCACCTCTGTTATATAAAGGAAAAGTACGTGAATTGTACGATCTGGGTGAACATTTTCTGATCGTGGTTACCGACCGAATCTCGGCATTTGATTATGTGCTGGACCCGGCAGTTCCCGAGAAAGGAAACGTACTGAACAAGCTCAGCAGTTTCTGGTTTGAACTGACAGGCAGCATGATGGAGAATCACGTGATTCATACCGATGTGAACAAATTGGGTGATCTGGTCACAGACCCAGAATTGCTCAAAGACCGCATCATGGTAACCCGCAAAGCAGAACGCATTGATATTGAATGTGTCGTGCGTGGATACATCACTGGTGGTGGATGGAGACAATACGAGACGAGCGGTGAAGTGAATGGCATTAAACTGCCTGAAGGGCTGCGCAAGAACGCCAAACTCGAAGTTCCCATTTTCACCCCGGCAGCCAAAAATGATGTAGGGCATGACGAGGACATTTCGATGGATCGCATGAAAGAACTGGTGGGCGACGGACTTGCAATGGAGCTTCAGGAAAAAAGCCTGCGCCTGTACGAATTCGCTCGTGATTACTGTGATCAGCGTGGCATCATTCTGGCAGACTGCAAATTCGAGTTCGGCATCGTGGATGGCAAGGTCATCCTGATTGATGAAATCTTCACCCCAGATGCTTCACGCTTCTGGGCCAAAGAGAATTATGAACTCGACATCGAGATCGATAGCATGGATAAAGAGCCAGTGCGCACCTATCTTGCTGGAACGGATTGGGACAAGAACAGCAAACCGGATCCACTCCCGCAAGCCGTAGTTGAAGCAACAACCGCCAGATACGTCGATATTTATAACCGTCTAACGGCACAATAAATTAAATTGTTTTCACGAATGGTCTGGTTTGACCATTACACACCGTACAACGTAAAAGGTTTAGGCCTTTAAAAAACGTCGCATGGACTAGCGTAGGGGCGGAATTGTTCTTAAAGGAGCGATAGCGTTCGCCTTTGTCCCCGGGTTTTGACCGCAAAGCGGGCCAAAACAATCCAAAAACCTGGGGATAACAAGCGACCGGAAAGAACAATCCGCCTGGGAGCAAGCACTAGACAATTACACACCGTACAACGTAAAAGGTTTAGGCCTTTAAAAAACGTCGCATGGACTAGCGTAGGGGCGGAATTGTTCTTAAAGGAGCGATAGCGTTCGCCTTTGTCCCCGGGTTTTGACCGCACAGCGGGCCAAAACAATCAAAAAAAACCTGGGGACAACAAGCGACCGGAAGAACAATCCGCCCCGGAGCAAGCTCCACACCCCATTTTTAACAGCGTAAAGCATTTATCCCGTTCATTACTGAGGAGGAACATAAGGATCATGATCAAAGCAACCGTATATGTCACTATTAAGCAAAGCGTACTCGACCCGCAAGGCGTAGCTGTTCAAGGAGCCCTGCATTCCATGGGATTCAACGAAGTGGAAAGTGTACGGATCGGTAAAGTCATGGAACTCAACCTGGATACAACAGATCGTGCGGAAGCGGAGAAACGTTTGAAAGTCATGTGTGAAAAGCTGCTGGCCAACACCGTTGTTGAAGATTACCGCTACGAATTGGAGGGTTAATCTCATGAAATTTGCAGTTCTTGTGTTCCCTGGCTCCAACTGCGACATCGACTGTTACAAGGCAGTGGAAGATGCGATTGGACAAGAGGTTGATTATGTATGGCACACGGCTACAGATCTTTCGGCTTATGATTGTATTTTGGTTCCGGGTGGTTTTTCTTACGGGGACTACCTGCGTTGTGGAGCGATTTCTCGCTTTGCACCGGTAATGAACGAGGTAGCGAAAGCTGCTGAACAAGGTAAATATATTTTGGGCATTTGCAACGGATTCCAGATTCTGACGGAAGCAGGCTTGCTCCCTGGGGCATTGATCCGTAACACATCTCTGAAATTCCGTTGTCACGATACGGTATTGAAAGTGGCGAATGCAGATACACCATTTACACGTGACTATGCACCGGGCGAAGAGATTGTCATCCCAATTGCTCACGGTGAAGGTAACTATTATTGCGACGAGGAGACGCTCGCGAGTCTGCAAGCGAACAACCAGATCGTATTTACGTATGGTACCAACCCGAATGGTTCCCTGGGTGATATCGCGGGAATCTGCAACGAGGGTGGAAACGTAGTCGGCATGATGCCGCATCCAGAGCGTGCAGTGGATTCACTGCTAGGTTCGGAAGACGGCAAACGTATGTTTACATCTATTTTGAAAGCATGGAGGGATCGGCATGACGCAGCAGCTATCCGCTAAGGAACCAACAGCAGAACAGGTCGCAGAACATAAACTTTACGCACAGATGGGCGTGTCTGACAGCGAGTATGAGCTGATCTGTGAGTTCATGGGCCGCAAGCCAAACTACACGGAAATTGGTGTGTTCAGTGTCATGTGGTCTGAGCACTGCGCATACAAAAACTCCAAGCCGCTCTTGCGTCGTTTCCCGACAAGTGGACCACGTGTCCTGATGGGACCTGGTGAAGGTGCCGGAATCGTGGATATCGGTGACAACCAAGCCGTTGTTTTCAAAATTGAAAGCCATAACCACCCTTCCGCGGTAGAGCCTTATCAAGGCGCGGCAACAGGCGTTGGTGGCATTATCCGTGATATTTTCTCCATGGGAGCTAGACCGGTTGCATTGCTGAACTCTCTTCGTTTCGGCAAGTTGGAGAGCGATCGTGTTAAATATTTGTTTGAGCATGTCGTAGCCGGTATTGCGGGATATGGTAACTGTATCGGTATTCCTACCGTTGCAGGTGAAGTGATGTTTGACGAGAGCTACGAAGGCAATCCGCTGGTTAACGCCATGTGTGTGGGTCTGATTGATCATGACAAGATTCAGCGCGGTGTAGCCAAAGGTGTAGGTAACCCGGTGTACTACGTTGGCCCACCAACAGGTCGTGACGGTATCCACGGTGCAACGTTTGCATCCGTTGAGCTGACAGAAGAATCCGAGTCCCAACGGACAGCGGTTCAGGTTGGTGATCCGTTCATGGAGAAACTGGTCATGGAATCCTGTCTGGAATTGATCGACACGGGCATCGTGCTCGGAATTCAGGATATGGGCGCTGCGGGTCTGACATGTTCAAGTGCAGAGATGGCAAGTAAAGCGGGTAACGGTCTGGAATTGTATCTGGATCAGGTGCCACAACGTGAAGAAGGCATGACACCTTATGAGATGATGCTGTCCGAGTCTCAGGAGCGTATGTTGTTCGTCGTTGAGCCCAAGGATGAGGCGCAGGCGATGGAAATCTTTGAACGTTGGGGCGTAATCTGTGCCAAAGTTGGTAAAGTAACGGATGACGGTCGTCTGAAACTGATCCACCACGGTGAAGTAGTTGGAGACATGCCAGTAACAGCACTAGTTGACGAGTGCCCAGTGTATGACAAACCATCTTCTGTACCTGCGTACTATGAGCAAAGTGCTTCCATCGACACGCTTCGTTACGACGAAGTGTCGGATCTCGGCGGAGCGCTGAAACAAGTACTGGCTTCACCAACGGTTGCAAGTAAGAAATGGGTGTATGATCAATATGATTACATGGTGCGTACAAGCACTGCCGTTCGTCCAGGTTCGGATGCAGCCGTAGTTACCATTCGTGGAACACGCAAAGGTCTTGCGATGACAACGGACTGTAATGGACGTTATGTATACCTTGATCCTGAAGTTGGTGGAAGAATTGCGGTTAGTGAAGCTGCGCGTAACATTGTATGTTCTGGTGCAGAGCCGCTGGCAATTACGGATAACCTCAACTTTGGTAACCCGGAGAAGCCGGATATTTTCTGGCAAATGGAGAAAGCGGTAGATGGTATGGCAGAAGCTTGCCGTGTGCTGGATACGCCGGTCATCGGTGGTAACGTAAGTCTGTACAATGAAAACGCCAAAGGCTCCATCTATCCAACGCCAGTGGTCGGTATGGTAGGTCTGGTTCATGATACGGATCATATCACGACACAAGCATTCAAATCCGAAGGAGATGTCATCATTCTCCTCGGTGAAACCAAAGCTGAACTCGGCGGCAGCGAGCTGCAATACGCCGTTCATGGTCAGACGGAAGGCCGTCCGCCAGAACTGAACTTGCAAACAGAAAAAGCGTTGCTTAGCACGGTGCTTGAAGCTATTCAATCCGGTCTCGTTCGCTCGGCGCATGACTTGTCTGAAGGTGGCCTGGCTGTAGCACTTGCAGAATCATGTATCAGCGGTAATGTAGGCGCACAGGTGAATGTGGAGACTGCACTGCGTGCAGATCACGCCCTGTTCAGTGAGAGCCAATCCCGTATCTTGTTGTCGGCTACGCCAGAGCAAGCGGGTAAACTTGAAGCATTTGTACGTGAGCGCGGTGTACCTGTAGCTGTGATTGGACGTGTAGAAGGAAGTAACCTGACGATTGAACTGAACGGAACATCAGCCGTGAGCGAACCTGTAGGAGGTTTGGCTCAGGTCTGGGAGGATGCGATTCCATGTCTCATGAACTGATGACAGGACCGTTGTGGACAGGCGATTATTATAATGAAGGGTCCGGCAAGGAAGGACTCGACAAATTGAAGGAAGAATGCGGCGTGTTCGGGGTGTTCAGACATCCTGACGCGGCTTCACTCTCCTATTATGGACTGCATGCGCTACAACATCGGGGAGAAGAAAGTGCGGGCATGTGTGTGAGTGATGGCAGCCAGTTTAACTATCATCGCGGCATGGGTCTGGTGAAAGAAGTATTCACCAAAGATCTGATGCAGACGTTAACCGGGGATATTTCCATTGGACATGTCCGGTATTCAACAAGCGGTGACAGTAAACTGACGAACGCACAGCCATTGGTATTCAAATACCGTGATGGCGATCTGGCAGTAGCGACTAACGGTAACATTGTAAATGCACCAACGATCCGGCGTGAGCTGGAGCAGAGCGGTTCCATTTTCCAAACAACAAGTGATACCGAGGTTATTGCGCATCTGATTGCACGTTCCTCCAAAGGGCTTGTGGAAGCAGCAAAAGAGGCATTCCAGCGCATTGTCGGCGGTTATGCGTTTCTGATCATGACCAACGACAAGTTGCTCGTGGCTTCCGATCCACACGGACTACGTCCGCTGACGATGGGTAAGCTGGGAGATGCGTATCTGTTTGCATCCGAGACTTGTGCACTGGAAACAATCGGCGCAGAGTTAATTCGTGATATTGAACCCGGTGAACTGCTTGTGCTGGATGCAGATGGTCTGCACGAAGATCGCTTTGATCATCACAAGCACCGGAAGGCTTTATGCGCGATGGAATATATATATTTTGCTCGTCCAGATAGTGATATGAACGGTGCGAACCAACATGCTGCCCGTAAACGGATGGGAAGCCGGATGGCGATTGAGTCGTTTGTAGATGCGGACTTGGTTACGGGGGTACCAGATTCCAGTATCTCAGCGGCCATTGGTTATGCGGAGCAAACGGGTATTCCGTATGAGATGGGTATGATCAAGAACAAATACACCGGACGTACGTTTATCCAACCAAGCCAGGAATTGCGGGAGCAGGGCGTGAAGATGAAGCTGAGCGCTGTGCGTCGTGTTGTCGAAGGCAAACGTGTGGTCATGATTGACGACTCGATTGTACGGGGAACGACCTCCCGTCGGATCGTGAACATGCTGCGTGATGCAGGAGCAACGGAAGTTCATGTACGCATTACATCGCCACCTTTCAAAAACCCTTGTTTCTATGGCATCGATACACCGGACAGCCGCGAATTGATCGCTTCACAGCTGTCGGTGGAAGAGATCTGCCGTGAAATTAATGCGGATTCCCTGTCATTCCTCAGTCCGGATGGACTGATTGCATCCATTCAGGGAGATAATCAGGATGATCCCAAGGGCGGGCTTTGCCTCGCATGTTTTGATAATGATTACCCAACCCGCCTCGACTTTGGCGGCGAAGAAAAATTCGGCTGCAGCTGTTAATCCATGCAGATGAGAAAGAGTTATAACGAAGGTGACGTGTTCCTGATTCCGATGAAGGATGGCCGATTTGCGGTATGCCAGGTGGTATGCGCACTTAAAGGCCGTTTCAAAAAGGCATTTTCGTTCGGCGTGATGAGCATTCAGCGTGACGAAACCGTAAGTTTGGAAGATGGCCATTTTCTCTTCTATTCCTTTGGAAAGCGTAGAACCAACATCATATTTACTTCTCCGGCCAATATCCGAAACGGGTCGTGGAGGATCGTGGGTAACACACCTTTGACGCCCGAAAAGGAAAAGCTGAAAGTGTTTCAGTGTGCCGGACATTTATACTGCGGTGATGAGTACATTCGTAACCTCCCGATAGAAGAGTATAGTCAGTTTAATACGCTCGGCGTAGCCGGATTTGAATTGGTACAAAACCATCTGTTAGAGATGGAGCAAGGATAGGTAGGTTGGACTTAACATTGACACGATAAAATCTGGAGATAACGGCAATCGAAAGGTTGTCCAGTCATCGAAGGGGTACGTGTTAATACGCTGGTTCAATTTTTATAAGATATGAAGGGTGTGATGGTTGTGTCCGAAGCATATAAAAAGGCCGGCGTCGATATCGCGGCAGGTAATGAAGCGGTTGAACGGATGAAAAAACACGTGAAGCGTACCTTCCGTCCGGAAGTGATGACAGATCTGGGTGGATTCGGTGCCCTGTTCGGTTTGAACAAAGATAAATACGATGAGCCAGTGCTTGTATCCGGTACGGATGGCGTAGGCACCAAGCTGAAGATTGCATTTGCGATGGATCGTCACGATACCATCGGAATCGACGCGGTAGCCATGTGTGTGAACGACATTGTGGTACAGGGTGCAGAACCACTCTTCTTCCTCGACTATCTGGCATGTGACAAAGTTATTCCTGAGAAGATCGAAGCTATTGTTGCGGGTATCGCTGAAGGCTGTCATCAATCGGGTTGTGCGCTGATTGGTGGCGAGACGGCAGAGATGCCGGGCATGTACAGTGAAGGCGAATACGATATTGCCGGATTCACGGTAGGTATCGTGGACAAAGCGAAGATCATCAACGGCACAACCATCGCCCCTGGCGACACTGTGATTGGATTGGCCTCTAGCGGTGTACACAGTAACGGATTCTCGCTGGTACGCAGACTTTTGTTGGAAGATGCGGGACTTGATCTGCATGATGAAGTAGCGGAACTGGGCGGTAAGCTGGGGGATTCCCTGCTGGAACCTACGAAGATCTATGTTAAACCCCTGTTGTCCCTGCTGGAAAAGGTAAAAGTAAAAGGCATGGCACACATTACAGGTGGTGGCTTCATCGAGAATATCCCACGTATGTTGCCGAGCAACGTGAATGTGGATATTAACTACGGCTCTTGGCCGATCCTGCCGATTTTCAACCTGTTACAGGAAAAAGGATCTGTCTCGAACCGTGACATGTTCACCACCTTTAACATGGGTGTTGGGCTTGTACTGGTCGTTAATGAAGCAGATGCAACGGAAGCACTGCAACAACTGAAAGCATCTGGTGAAGAAGCGTACATCATTGGACGTGTTACTGAAGGAGACGCGCGAGTAACCTTCACGGGAGCGGATGTTTAATGGCGAACTACCGCATAGCTGTATTTGCCTCGGGTGAAGGGACTAACTTTCAGTCATTGGTCGATGCAGTACGGAACGGTGGGCTGAATGCATCCGTAGATCTGCTCGTGTGTGATAAACCGTCTGCACGTGTTGTGCAGCGGGCACAGGATGCAGGCGTGGATTGTCATCTGTTTACTCCGAAAAATTATGCTTCCCGTGAAGCCTATGAGGCTGAGATCGTGGAAGTGCTAGAATCCAAAGAGATCGACTTGGTCGTTCTTGCCGGATATATGAGATTGTTGACTTCGGTTGTGGTGGATCGTTACGCAGGGCGGTTGATTAACATTCATCCGTCCTTACTGCCGGCGTTTGCAGGCAAGGATGCGATTGGACAAGCACTTGAGTATGGTGTGAAAGTGACTGGTGTGACTGTGCATTTCGTAGATGGAGGTATGGATACTGGCCCGATTATTGCCCAGCATCCGGTTCCCATTCTGCCAGAGGATACGCCTGAAACGATCAGCAAAGCCATTCATGCAGCCGAACAGCAGCTATATCCTGAAGTGGTATCTTGGTTCGCTCAAGGGCTGGTTCAATTGGATGGGCGTCACGTCACTGTTAACAAACCGGTTTGATATAAGTTGAAATTTTTTTACACATTAACGGAGAGGACAGAAAAAACCTGAAAAAGCGAAGCGTTCGCCTAAGAGCTTTCTGAAAGAAAGCTGCTTCGGAAGCATAGGCTTATCACCGGATTTTCCCTTTAAGAAAAGGGAATCAAAAAATCTGGGGATAACAGCGATTAGAAGGTTGTTCTGTCATCGGAGTGTCCCGTGTAAACATCTTAGTTCCGCTTATATAACAGAAGTCGAAAATTGGTACGCATTTTGTGATATTTCTCGGGAAATAAATCGGCTGTGTTTCGTCAGGAAACGCGAAGCCATGGGACATTAAAGGAGGAGCATATTGTGAGTATCAAAAGAGCGCTGGTCAGCGTATGGGATAAAACAGGCATCGTGGACTTTTGCCGCGAGCTGTCACAAATGGGTGTGGAGATTATTTCGACAGGAGGTACAAGCAGCCTATTGTCGAAGGAAGGCGTACCTGTCATCGGAATTTCGGATGTGACCGGATTCCCGGAAATTATGGACGGACGTGTCAAAACATTGCATCCGGCAGTACATGGTGGGTTGCTGGCTGTTCGTGACAGCGAAGAGCATAAGCGCCAGATGGAAGAGAACGGACTGGATTATATCGACCTCGTTGTCGTGAACCTGTATCCCTTCCAAGATACTATCGCCAAGCCGGACGTAACATACGAAGACGCGATCGAGAACATTGATATCGGTGGTCCTACCATGCTTCGTTCTGCTGCCAAAAACCATGCTTTTGTTAGTGTCGTTGTTGACACAGCAGATTATGGGCAGGTGCTTGAAGAAGTTCGCAGCAATGGAGATACCACTCTCGAAACACGCAAACGGCTTGCGGCAAAAGTGTTCCGCCATACAGCGGCTTACGATGCAGTTATTTCTGACTATCTCTCCAACCTGAATGGTGATCCACTGCCAGAGCGTCTGACGGTTACTTACGAAAAACTCCAGGATTTGCGTTACGGCGAAAATCCACACCAGCAGGCGGCATTCTACCGCAAACCGCTGGCTGCTCAAGATACGTTGACAACAGCCGAGCAATTGCATGGCAAAGAGTTGTCTTACAATAACATCAACGATGCAAACGCAGCATTGCAGATTGTAAAAGAATTTGAAGAGCCTGCGGTTGTCGCGGTTAAACATATGAACCCATGCGGCGTAGGCATTGGCGCAAGTATCTATGAAGCTTACAGCAAGGCATATGCTGCAGATCCAACGTCCATCTTTGGTGGAATTGTGGCAGCCAACCGCATTATAGATAGCGATACAGCGGGCAAATTGAGCGAGATTTTCCTGGAAATCGTGCTTGCTCCTGACTTTACGCAAGAGGCACTCGATATCCTGACGAAGAAGAAAAACATTCGTTTGCTCAAAACGGGTGAACTGAACGCTGCTCGTAAACGGGAGAGCCAATTCGTGGTAACTTCCATCGACGGTGGTATGATCGTACAACAGTCCGATGTACATTCCATCGAAGCGAGCGAACTGAACGTGGTAACGGATCGTGCACCATCGGAAGAAGAACTGAAACAGCTGTTGTTTGGCTGGAAAGTAGTTAAACACGTGAAATCCAACGCGATTGTACTAGCTTCGAATGACATGACAGTAGGTGTGGGCGCTGGACAAATGAATCGTGTGGGTGCAGCCAAAATTGCGATTGAGCAAGCTGGCGAGCAAGCAAAAGGCGCTATTCTGGCATCAGATGCATTCTTCCCAATGGGGGATACGCTGGAACTGGCAGCAAAAGCCGGCATTACAGCGGTAATTCAACCTGGCGGTTCGATCAAAGATGAAGAATCCATCAAAGTAGCCAATGAATACGGAATTGCCATGGTCTTCACAGGCGTTCGTCACTTCAAACACTAGAGCGTAAAAGGTTCAAATAAGGGGTGTCGCCAGTCATACTTATGACTTATGGTACACCCCCTATTTTTTAGGTTGTTCAATACGCAGTAGCGTAACAAATACTGTTATGCACGGAGGGGGAACAGAGCGAATGGATATTCTGGTAGTAGGCGGCGGTGGCCGGGAGCACGCAATCATCTGGGCGCTGGCGAAGAGTCCAAAGGTAGGCAAGATTCACTGTGCACCGGGAAATGCAGGTATTGCTCAGCTCGCTGAGTGTCATGCGATTGCGGTGAATGAATTCGATCAACTAACGGCTCTTGCTGTAGAGCTTCAAGTAGGATTAGTGGTTATTGGTCCGGATGATCCGCTGGCGGATGGGATCGTGGATGCATTTGACTCCACTGGTATTCCGGTATTCGGACCTCGTCGCAATGCAGCAGAGATCGAGGGAAGTAAAACGTTCATGAAGGATCTGCTGCACAAATACAACATTCCAACGGCAGCCTATGAGAAATTCGATAACTACGAACAGGCTCAAGCATACCTGAATGAACAAACCATTCCGGTTGTCATCAAGGCAGATGGACTGGCAGCGGGCAAAGGTGTGACGGTAGCTTATTCCCGTGCTGAGGCTGATCAGGCACTTCGCAGCATCATGGTGGATAAAGTGTTTGGTGAAGCGGGAGCGAAAGTGATCATCGAGGAATTCCTGGCAGGTCAAGAAATGTCCATTCTGGCCTTTGTTGATGGGGAAACGGTTCGTCCGATGGCCGCAGCACAGGATCACAAACCCGTGTTCGATAATGATCAGGGGCCAAACACAGGCGGTATGGGGACATATTCACCATTGCCACATATCCCGGCTTCCATTATTGAGGAGGCTGTGGAAACGATCATCAAACCAACGGCTAAAGCAATGGTGTCCGAGGGACGTCCATTCCAGGGTGTATTGTTTGCCGGATTGATGATCTCGCCCGATGGTAAACCCAAAACGATTGAGTTCAACGCACGTTTCGGTGATCCGGAAACACAGGTTGTTTTGCCGCGTCTGAAGAGTGATTTGTTTGATATCTTCTGGGCAACTGTCCATGGCAAGCTGGCTGACATTGAGATTGAATGGAGCGATGAAGCTGCTGTATGTGTGGTACTTGCTTCAGGCGGATATCCGGGTCCTTATGCCAAAGGTGTAGTTATTGAAGGACTGGATCATGTGGATGATGCGGTGGTATTCCACGCAGGTACATCGCGTAATGAAGCAGGAGACTGGGTCACCAACGGTGGACGAATTCTGGGCGTTGTGGGCCTTGGTGCTGATATTGCCGAAGCTAGAAACAAAGCCTATGCACAGGCGGAGCATATCCAGTTCGATGGCAAACATCAGCGGACGGATATTGCTGCTAAAGCACTGGTATAGAATGAACAAAGAGTCCGTAAAGATGTGTACCGGAAAGGTATTTGCATCCTGCGGGCTCTTTGCTTCGTATATAGATGTATCTTGTGTAAACGATCGGACTTGTTCATAGGTGAAAGATAGGGGAAAGAGACGAAACAGGATTAAACCTGGATGTTCAGGATGTTTAATGCCCAGAGGTACAGGGTAGTATTTTTAGAAATCGGACTATACTAAACTTGTGAACAATATCACATTATAAGGCCATATTATTCATATTATATAAAGTACGTAACATACATAGAGACTAATTTGTGAACATTATACTGTAACCTTGTTCCAAACCATAACGTGCAACTGGATGGTTGAGAGGGAAACATGGTATACTTTTCGGAAACAGGAATGAGTACGAGGGGAGGTGGATATCTATTGGGTAGGCGATATTGTAAATTGTCCAAATGGCGAATCTAGGTGGAGTTAAGCGAGGAACAATTGACAGCATGAGGGGTAACCCGATTTGAATGAAGAAGTTTCTGCAAGTCATTGACTTCATCTTGAATTCCTGTTTTGTAATTTTACAAGGTCAAAACGTAAGACTTATACAAAAATTATCATTGAAATCGATTTTATATAAGGCAGACGTCGTGTTGAAAGACTAACAGCGGATGAATGGTTAACACAGTTAACGGATCACGCTGTAACTATCTCTGGAGGTGAATCCCTGAGAATCGGGGAAATCATTGGACATAATTACCATATTGAATATCGCTTTACTTATTATCTTGATTGCATTGACTGCATTTTTCGTAGCATCGGAGTTCGCTGTAGTCAAAATTCGTACATCAAGAGTGGATCAACTGGTTGCCGAGGGCAATAAAAAGGCCGTACTCGCCAAAAAAGTTGTCTCGGACCTGGATTATTATCTGTCAGCCTGTCAGCTCGGTATTACAGTCACCGCTCTGGGACTGGGAGCACTCGGAAAACCGACGGTTGAGAGATTGTTATACCCGGTATTCAATTATTTAGATGTGCCTGCTTCAATCTCATCCATTGCCTCATATGCAATTGCCTTTATCCTCGTCACATTCTTGCATGTGGTTGTTGGTGAGATGGCACCCAAAACATTGGCGATTCAGTTTTCGGAAAAACTGACGTTATTGCTCTCGCCGCCTTTATATTGGTTTGGTAAAATCATGTATCCGTTCATCTGGGCACTTAATGGAGCCTCACGTGTTATTCTGCGGGGATTCGGTGTGAAGCCTGCCGAACATGATCAAGCCTACTCGGAAGACGAGATCAAGATCATCATGAACCAGAGTTATGAAGGTGACGAGAACAACAAGACCAAGCTTTCTTATCTGGAAAATGTATTTGTATTCGACGAACGTGATGCCAAAGACATCATGGTACCACGTACGGAACTGGTGACATTAGATCAGGATATGACCTATGACGATATTATTCCTATATTGGATGAACATAACTATTCACGTTACCCTGTCATCGAGGATGGGGACAAGGACCGCATTATCGGCGTCGTGAATGTGAAAAAGATTTTGCCGGATATGGTTGCTGCAAGATCGTATCAACTGAGCGAGTTCGTTCGTGAGATCCCATTCGTTTCCGAAGTTACACGTATCCAGGATGCGATGATTAAAATGCAGCAGGAACGTGTACACATGGCCGTGGTTGTGGATGAATACGGCGGTACTTCGGGAATCATTACGATGGAGGATATTCTGGAGGAGCTGGTCGGTGAGATTCGTGATGAATTCGATGCCGATGAGGTGGCTGATATTCAGGAGACCGGAGAGAATCAATATCTCATTAATGGTCGGGTCCTTTTGGATGAAGTGGAGCGGCAGTTTGGGCTTAGCTTTGAAGGAAACGAAGAGATGGATACCGTAGCCGGATGGATTCAGTACCAGAAGGGTGTGGGTGTGGAAAAAGGCGACACGGTAGAACACGGTGATTATGTCTGGACCGTTGTCGATGCCGAAAATTATCACATCAAGCAAGTTCTTCTGGAACGAGTGAGCGGCGCTGAAGTTGAGGAAGGTGCAAGCGATCTGGCGTGATCTTACCCGGAAATTTTTAAAATTTAAATGTTTTTGCGATAACGGAGAGGACAGAATAGACTGAAGAAGCGAAGCGTCCGCCTTTATCCCCGGATTTTCCCCTTTTATATAAGGATCAAAAAAATCTGGGGATAACAGCGGTCGGAAGGTTATTCTGTCATCGGAGTGGTCTGAGCAACCTTAATATAAATTTTACTTGGAGGTGAATCCCTCAACCTGAGGGAAATCATTGGACGGAATAATAGCCTTGAATTTATTTTTAGTAGCCGTATTTATAGGTCTGACAGCCTTTTTCGTTGGAGCCGAATTTGCAATTCTTAAAGTACGGATGTCCCGAATCGATCAACTGATCTCGGAAGGTAACAAAAAGGCAGTACTGGCCAAAAAAGTGGCACACAACCTGGATTATTATCTGTCGGCATGTCAATTGGGGATTACCATTACGGCGCTCGTATTGGGAGCCTTGGGTGAACCTACCGTTGAGAAAATGCTGCACCCGCTATTTGAGCGCTTGGAAGTGCCAGCGGCGTTGTCTACCGTGCTTTCCTATGGTATTGCTCTCGCGATTATTACGTTCCTGCACGTGGTTATTGGTGAATTGGCACCGAAAACACTGGCGATTCAGTTTGCAGAGAGAATGACGCTGCTGCTGGCACCACCACTGTACTGGTTCGGTAAAATCATGAATCCGTTCATCTACGCGCTGAATGGAGCTGCTCGTCTGTTGCTTGGCATATTTGGTGTAAAACCTGCTGGGCATGATACCGTTCACTCGGAAGAAGAACTGAAGCTGATTATGGCACAGAGCTATGAGAGTGGTGAGATCAACCAGACGGAGCTGGACTATCTGAAGAACATTTTTGCTTTTGATGAGCGTTTGCTTCAGGAGATCATGATTCCAAGAGACAAAATCGTTACCTTGAATAAAGAAATGCCGCTTGATCAGATCATTGAGACGCTGAATCGACATGAATACACGAGATATCCTGTTATTGCAAATGGAGATCAGACGCATTTTGTTGGTTTCATCAATACCAAAGAAATGCTGACAAGTGTGGCTGCAGGCCGTGCCTTTAATATGGAGACATTTGTCCATAATACGCCGAGTTTCTCCGAGCGTTCTCCGATCAAGGACGTGCTGATTCAGATGCAGCAAAGCCGTGTACACATTGCAACCGTGAAAAACGAGGCAGGTGTTACGGTAGGTATGGTTACGATGGAGGATATCCTTGAAGAGATTGTCGGAGATATCAAGGATGAATACGAGCACAAAGATTTGGTGAATCCTCCCAAAAGAATGAAATTGGTTTAAGCAGCAGTGTTAAAAAGAAATTACAGCATTAACGAAGTATCGAAGTGAAGCAACGTAATTCTTCTAACGATAAAAGCAGGTTCCCGATGTGATCGGGGCCTGCTTTTTGGTTTACATCTTAATTTTAAAATAAAAGCTTGCATATTGAGGTGCAATGGATTAATATAAATTTAAAGAATCTTAATTTAAAGATAAATAACAAAAGCAATACAATAAATAAAAGAAGCGCATCTAACTTATGATATTACTAAAACCAAGGGAGTGGAGATTATGTTCAGAACTTCAGGCATTCATCACATTACAGCTTTTGTAGACGATGCACAGAAAAACGTTGATTTTTACGCAGGTGTGTTGGGTCTTAGATTGGTAAAAAAAACAATTAACTTTGATGCACCAGACGTGTATCACTTGTATTATGGGAATGAGCAGGGTGCACCGGGCACAATCATCACCTTTTTCCCACAGCAGAATTCAAGAAGAGGTGTTATTGGTTCAGGTCAGACTGGAGTTACCGTATATGCGGTACCTGTAGGAAGCTTGCCTTTCTGGAAAGAACGTCTTACTTCCTTCGACATTCCGTATGAAGATAAAACGAGATTCGGTGAGCAGTACATTCGTTTCTTCGATAAAGGTGGCTTGTTGCTTGAACTGGTTGAGCGCGAAGGTGGTCAGCCAAGCAGCTGGAGTTTCAACGGTGTGACACCGGAGCATGCCATCAAAGGATTCGGCGGTGCTGTATTGTTCAGCCACGTTCCTGAGAAAACCATGGATGTACTGGTGAGCAAACTGGGTCTGGAGCAGGTTGGTGAAGAGAACGGACTCCTTCGTCTACAGGCAAGCGGCGATATTGGCCAGATCATTGACATTCAGTCTACAGGCATTCAACGCGGGATTGGCGGAGCCGGAACGGTTCACCATATTGCATGGCGTGCCAAAGACTACACGGAGCATGAGCAAATTCAGCAGGATCTTGAACAATCCGGGTATCATCCAACACCAGTCATTGACCGTCAATACTTCAACGCTGTGTATTTCCGGGAGCCGGGAGGCATACTGTTCGAATTGGCTACCGATCCTCCGGGGTTTGCACGGGATGAACCCGCAGAGAGCATGGGTGAGAAACTGATGTTGCCTGAATGGTATGAACCACAGCGCGAACAGATTGAACAATTGTTGCCACGAATTGAAGTACGTGAATGGAAAGGAGAGTCCAAATCATGACCACAACTAATACAATGAAACATATCTATAAAGCAGGTGCTCAGCCGGATGCGCCAACAATCCTGTTGCTTCATGGCACAGGCGGAACCGAGAACGATCTGATCGGTCTTGCCGAGATGATCGCGCCAGAAGCTGGCATACTTGGGGTGCGAGGTAACGTATCGGAGAACGGGATGCCCCGTTTCTTCCGCCGCTTGGCCGAAGGTATTTTTGATGAAGAAGATCTGATTGCTCGTACGGCAGAGCTGGGATCTTTTGTAGATGCAGCTGCGGTGGAGTATGGTTTCGATCGGTCCAACGTGTATGCACTGGGCTACTCTAACGGTGCCAACATTGCGGCAAGCCTGATCTTCCATCAAGCGGATGTATTCAAAGGTGCAATTCTGCATCATCCAATGGTACCGCTGCGTGGTCTGGAATTGCCAGATCTGAAAGGTCTGCCTGTGTTCATCGGTGCAGGCGAGAACGATCCGATTGTACCAAGACGTGAAACTGAGGAACTTGCTTCGCTGCTCAGTGGTGCAGGTGCCGATGTAAACACGTATTGGGAGCGTCAGGGTCATCAGTTGACTCGTACCGAGGCAGAAGCTGCGGCAGCTTGGTTTAAGACACAGGCGTAAGTTGGGTATTTTCTTATTGAATGAGCGGTATGATTAATCCCAAATATTGTGAAGCTAAAGCAATAAAAAACAGTCCTGATGAAATTGAAATCGGGCTGTTTTTTATTTTATTTTTGGCTTGTGAAGCAAACGAAAAGCTGCTGTTATGTAAGCGAGACGAAGGGGTAAACATTTGAATAATCAATAGTTGAAGATGTATTCTTGTTATATTACTTAAATCCAACTAAAGATTTACATGACAACGGAAAATACAGAAAAAACTTGAAGAAACGAAGTGTTCTGTCATCGGAGTGCAGTGTAAATTGTACTAACATCATGAACTGGAGGGGTTAATGTGGAACGTAACATCAAGGAACTGGTACAGCGGATGACACTGGAGGAGAAAGCGGGTATGTGCTCGGGGCTGAACTTTTGGCATCTGAAAGGGGTGGAGCGTCATGGCATTCCTTCCATCATGGTGACGGACGGACCTCATGGGCTACGCAAGCAGGATGGCAGTGCAGATCATCTCGGTCTGACGTCGAGCGTGCCCGCAACCTGTTTCCCCTCTGCGGCAGGACTGGCTAGTTCATGGGACAAGGATCTGGCGCGTCAGGTCGGAGTAGCCTTGGGTGAGGAATGTCAGGCTGAGGATGTAGCGGTATTGCTTGGGCCGGGTGTGAATATTAAACGTTCCCCACTGGGCGGACGTAATTTTGAATACTTTTCCGAAGATCCGTTGTTATCCACGCAGATGGCTACAGGTCATATTCAGGGTGTACAGAGTCAGGGCGTGGGTACGTCTCTCAAACACTTTGCAGTCAATAATCAGGAAGAACGGCGCATGTCGATTGATGCAGTGGTGGATGAACGGACGCTGCGCGAGATCTATCTTGCGAGCTTCGAAGGTGCGGTGAAGGATGGACAGCCGTGGACGGTGATGTGTTCCTACAATAAGGTGAACGGTACGTATGCTGGTGAGAATGAATGGTTGCTTACCGACATCCTGAAAGACGAATGGGGACACGAAGGTCTTGTGGTATCCGACTGGGGCGCGGTCAATGAACGTGCAGACGCCCTTGCGGCAGGACTGGAACTAGAGATGCCAACAAGTGGTGGAATTGGTGAGCGTAAAGTGATTGATGCCGTAGAGAGCGGACAATTGCCGCTGGACAAGCTGGATCGAGCGGTGGAGCGTCTGCTTACGCTGATCTTCAATGCCGTTGATCAAAAGAAAGAAGGGGCTACATATAACAAGGATGAGCATCACCAACTTGCGCGCAAGGTGGCAGCCGAGAGTATGGTTTTGCTGAAAAATGAAGAAGGTCTTCTGCCGCTGGGGCGTGAAGGAAAAGTGGCGTTAATCGGAGCATTTGCGCGTAAACCCCGCTTCCAGGGCGGTGGCAGTTCCCACATTAATCCGACCAAAGTGGATGATATTGTGGAAGAGATGACACGGGTGGCTGGCGAAGGTGTAACCTTCTCCTATGCCCCAGGTTATCGGATTGAAGCGGATGATGTGGATGAGACATTGATGCATGAGGCTGTCCAGGCAGCGCAATCAGCGGATACCGCTGTAGTGTTCGTTGGATTGCCGGATCGTTATGAATCCGAAGGGTATGATCGTTCCCATCTGCGCCTGCCTGACAATCATATCCGGCTGATTGAAGAGATTGCGAAGGTTCAATCACGCGTCGTCGTTGTGCTGAGCAACGGATCTCCAGTGGAGATGCCTTGGCTGCCGAAGGTGCAAGCGGTGCTCGAAGCGTATCTTGGTGGACAGGCGGTTGGTGGAGCGATAGCCGATCTGTTGTACGGAGAGGTGAATCCGTCCGGCAAACTGGCAGAGACATTCCCTGCCAAACTCAGCCATAATCCATCTTATCTGAACTTCCCGGGCGAAGGGGATCGTGTCGATTATCGGGAAGGTATCTTTGTGGGTTACCGCTATTATGACAAAAAAGAGCTGGAGCCCCTGTTCCCGTTTGGTTATGGACTGAGTTATACCACATTTGAATATGCCGACCTGAAGGTAGATCGCACGGAACTGACCGATCAGGATGAGGTGAATGTGCAAGTTCGGGTCACTAATACCGGAGACAGAGCGGGCAAGGAGATTGTACAACTATATGTCAGCGACGTAGAGAGCACAGTTATTCGTCCAGTCAAAGAACTGAAGGCTTTTGCCAAAGTAGCGCTTGAACCGGGAGAGTCAAAAGTAGTGAGCTTTACACTAAACAAGCGTTCATTCGCCTATTACAATGTAGATATGAAGGACTGGCATGTGGAGACTGGAGAGTTCGAGATTCAAGTGGGCAGTTCCTCACGGGACATCCATGTGCAAACACGGGTGAATGTAGAGTCTACAGCGACATTCCTTCCAACCTATACGCGTAACAGCACATTGGGGGATATCCAGCGTGATCCGGCCCATAAAAAGCTGCTCGAACAGGCTTTGCAACAATTCCAGGAAGCCAGCGGGTTCGGTGGCGAGGATGCGGGTGATCATGCAGATATGATGGATGCAATGATGAAATATATGCCACTGCGTGCACTGGTTGCGTTTAGCGGTGGGGCCATGACGGAAGAAGCGATGAACGAGCTTCTGGAGCAGCTGAACAACAAGGATCATGGTATTCGGGGATAAGGGGCAGTAGCCTTAAACCGAGTATTCAACCATCCTTGGGTTAAGCGAATGTGCAATCCGTGCAGGAACTGCGCACGAAGCAACAAGAAGGTGTATGTGAGGACCAGCCGCATAGTGGCTGGTACAGTTACCCGATCCGATTGTGGATCGGGTTTTCTTTTTGCATAAGGGAAAAGAGGGAGAAAGGAACGGTGGGATAGGGGATAATCCATGCAACGCAACAGAAGGTGATAGAAACGACAGGACGGCTGTAACATTGATGAATCAACATGGTTGTGGTAAAGGATGGAGTATTCTATAATGGAGTAATTGATAATGATTTTCAATTAGATCGGTGAAAGATGATTATGCTTGTAATCAGGAGGGGAATATGAATCCTAACTCTAGCTCACATACGTTTGGCTCAAGTGCGTTTGTTCAGACCCGCGATGGTCGCAAATTACATTATATGTCCAGGGGAACAGGAGAACTTACGGTTGTATTTGAATCCGGCATGGGTGCCTCCAGATCGAACTGGGGATTAGTTGCACCAGCCATTGCTGAGCATGCACGCGCCGTCGTGTATGACAGGGCAGGGGCGGGACGAAGTGATGTAGACGCGGCTCCCCGTAGCCTTGAACGCATTGCAGGGGATCTTGGGGAACTGCTGACTGCGCTGGGTCCGGGGCCTTTCATTCTGGTTGGACATAGCTGGGGAGGTCCGATCGTACGGGCTGCGGCGGCTGCACATCTGTCTCGATTACGTGGCATTATTCTGGTAGATCCATCAGACGAGCATTGTGAAATGTATTTTTCCAAACTTACTAAGATGAGCTTTGCCTTCAATGGTTTCCTTATTCCAATCATGGCACGTACGGGTTTATATAGGTTGCTCGGCAGCAAAGCGGGAAGCATTCAGCCTGACGATGTGGCGGCGGATCACCTCAAGGAAGATTTTACTTTACGAGCAGCCAGCACGATGCTTGCGGAGGGCAAAACATTTCTGACTGACATGGCAGCGCTGCTGGAACATCCTCCGGCTCTGGATAATCTGGAAGTCAGCGTGATCTCGGGTACGAAACCGGGTAAGGGAGAGGGGAAAATCAGACCTGCACTCATCAAGGCGCATCGCCAGACGGTGGGCAAGCTATCCAATGCAAGATGGATTGGGGCAGATCAATCGGGACATATGGTTATATATACAGACCCTCAGGTCATTATCGATGAAATTGTACGAATGATAAATGATGTAAGCTCAAGCGCAAGAACAGAACAAAAGTGATACAATACAAAGAAAAGCAGTGCGCGACATTGCTAGACCATAAAAGCGGAGTGTGGAGACAACATGAAACCAGTTGAACAAGAACCAACGGGAACCACAAATCCCGGCCGTGCCAGTGTTGGCATGGAAGATATCGTGCGTGCACATCATGTGCTGCGTGAGGTCATTGTAAGAACGCCGTTGCAGCGGGACGCTGTATTGTCGGCCAAATATAACTGTAATGTGTATCTGAAAAGGGAAGACCTTCAAGTGGTGCGCTCGTTCAAAATTCGGGGTGCCTATAATATGATTCGCAGTCTGACACCAGCCGAGATGGAGAAGGGTATTGTCTGTGCAAGTGCGGGTAACCATGCCCAAGGCGTCGCTTTTAGCTGTAATGCCCTTGGAATTAACGGCAAAATCTTCATGCCGAGTACAACCCCGAACCAAAAGGTGAAACAGGTAAGACGTTTTGGTGGTGACAACGTTGAAGTGGTGCTGATCGGGGATACGTATGATGATGCGTATGCTGAAGCGATGCGTGCATGTGACGAACAGGGCATGACGTTCATCCATCCGTTTGATCAACCGAAGATTATTGCAGGTAATGGTACAGTAGCGATGGAAATCATGGAAAGTCTCGATGAGAATGCCGACTATGTGTTCGTGACGATTGGTGGCGGAGGGCTGGCGGCCGGTGTGGGAACCTACATGAAAACCGTGAGTCCGGAGACACGAATCATTGGTGTTGAGCCACTTGGGGCAGCTTCCATGAGTGAGGCGATGTTCCGCAAACAGGTTGTAACGCTGGATGATATTGATAAATTCGTGGATGGCGCAGCGGTGAAGCGAGTTGGCGACCTGACCTATGATATCTGCAGCAGTATACTTG
Organism: Paenibacillus sp. FSL R5-0749; assembly: GCF_038595085.1. Taxonomy (NCBI): domain Bacteria; kingdom Bacillati; phylum Bacillota; class Bacilli; order Caryophanales; family Paenibacillaceae; genus Paenibacillus; species Paenibacillus sp. FSL R5-0749. The sequence continues at coordinate 818,026 of NZ_CP152005.1, forward strand.
ATGACATTGTGAAAGTGCCGGAAGGCAAAGCTTGCACAACCATTCTGGAGCTCTATAATGAAAATGCAATCGTGGTTGAGCCTGCCGGTTCCTTGGCAGTTGCGGCGCTGGAGCAGTATCGTGAGCAAATTGTGGGCAAGACGGTGGTCTGTGTCATTAGTGGCGGGAACAACGATATTGACCGGATGCAGGAGATCAAAGAACGTTCTCTCATCTACGAAGGTCTGAAGTATTATTTCATGGTTAATTTCCCACAGCGTGCGGGAGCTTTACGTGAATTCCTGGAGGAAGTTCTAGGGAAGAATGATGATATCACCCGGTTTGAATATACGAAGAAGCATGATAAGGAAAATGGCCCTGCCCTGGTGGGCATTGAGCTGATGTACAAGGAAGATTACCAACCGCTCATTGAACGTATGAACCGCAAAGGTATCGCCTATACTGAGCTGAACAAAAACCTGAATCTGTTCAACATGTTAATCTGATGAATTATTCAACAAGGCAGTCAGACATGCAGTCGGAGGTGAAATGAAGTATGCAATCAGATCACCAAGAAACATCTCCTCTGATCAGACCAGGGCGCATAGAAGATGTAGATCAAGTCATTCCATTGTTGGTTCAGGCGATAGGAGATATTGCTTACGCGCTCGCGGGTGAGGCGGATCATGATAAGGCGATGCAGATTTTGCAGGCGTTCTATGTACAGGAAGACAATCGGATTAGCTATCGTCACGTAACGGTGATGGAGCAGGATGGACTTGTGGCGGGAATTCTCGTAGCCTATGATGGCGGTGAAGCGGATCATCTGGACCAGCCGATTCTGAATCGCCCTGGACGAAGTCGGGATGAGAAGTATGCTTTGGTTAAAGAAACCCGCCCGGGTGAGTATTATCTGGATACTCTCTCGGTAAGTGAAGCTTATCAGGGGCAGGGCATCGGCCGGGCACTGATGGCTGCTTTTGAGCAGCAGGGCAGAGATCTGGGTCACTCGCAGGTATCCCTGATTGTAGAACGGGACAACGGCCGTGCGCTAATGCTCTATGAACGGCAGGGATATGTCAAAGACGATGTCATTGTCATCGCAGGACATGAGTATAATCATATGGTCAAGCCACTTCAATAGAGTAAGAAACCAAGAAGAAACCGCTACAGGGAGATCCTGTGGCGGTTTTTTGTCGTAATGAGATGTTGTAACGTACCCTAAATATTTAGGCCTCAATGTTAATATGGGAAAAGAGCGCATTGACTCATTAATTGGCATAATCACTGACCGGCACATGCTGCTCCAGCCATTTCTCGACAGCAGCCGTTTTCTCATACTTCGATTCTTTCACCACGTCCATAAAGGCATCCAGCTTAGTCAGGAACTCACTATCAACGGATGCAAGACGCTGCAAGACGCCGATGTAGCCTCTTTGGGCGTTCGCAACCATTTTGTTCGTGTCATAATCAAACAGCGGTGTATTGTTCAGCCCATAAAAAGTATACATGGTATAACTGTTTAACAGATTATGCACCTGCTTGGCCCGATTTGATTTCGGATAGAGTTCCAAGAATTTTTCCTGGCTGAGTGCTCGAAGGAGAATTTCCTGATAGCCAATGATTAGAGCTCCGTCATCCGCAGGCAATTTTTTCGTTTCCTTCGTCATGATACTGATATAGCTTGAGATATCTGCTGTAATATCAGATGAATATTTCACGAATGCCGCATAATTCATTATGGGATAGAGGGAGCCTTCGAGCATGACGAGGCGGTAGCCACTGTCACGGGCTTCTTTTAGCAGTGCACGCAGATCGGAGTCCTGGGTACGCTCTATGAGTTTGGTGAAGCTATCATTCATCTTGTATGCCTTGAGCATCTTGTCCTGAACGTTAGGAACGAGCAGGCGGTCCGTCATGGCACTCAGCGCCTTCAGGCGAGCATTCTCCAATTGAAGCACCATCAGGGTGGCGTGATGTTTTGTTACTTTTTTGATATGAGATTCGAGATAAGTATCCGCGGCAGGCAGTCCGTTCTTTTTGTAGAGTATGGACTGAAATGTTTGATATATGGTTGTTGAACTGGCAGTTGTGACTTTGGAATCTGTACTGGAAGAAGCGGCAGAAGCAACTCCGGATAATGGAGCGACAGCCGATTGGAGCAGCATAAGGACGGCGGTTGCAGTAATAAAAGTACGCATGCCTTTACGTTTGGCAGATTGGAACGATGATGTCATAGATATGAACCTCCCCGTAGTTAAGAAAATGATAGGCGTTGTTCACTAGTCACTATACATTAACGCAATTGGGGCAGGATGAGGTTGCGGAATAGTGACAAATTCTTCTGTTATTTTTAACTTTTGGAGGGTGGAAGATAGAGGAAGATTTCTGCGAAAATATTTTTTGTACAACTGGAAACTTTTGAGCTGATCTGAACGTCTTAGTTGTGCACAGGTAAATACAGGAATGAATGAAAAGAACAACGAATCTATTTCGATGTTAACTACATGCGAGAATGGGGATATGGGATATGAGGAAAGCAGGAGGAACACAAGTGAAGAAGGTAATGTCAGCGCTGGCTGTATCGGCCATGCTGATGTCCGCACTTCCAACGTCGGTTATGGATGCAGCTGCGAGGATCAGCATATATATTAATGATGCAGAGTTATCATCTGCTCAGGCACCTGTGATGAAAGGTGGGCGCGTACTGGTTCCGCTGCGGTCAATTTTTGAAGGATTGGATGCGAAGGTACAGTACACAAACAGAACCAAAACGATTGTTGCAACTCGCGACGATCAGGAAGTTACATTGACACTCGGTTCCAAAACGGCATACATCAACGGGGAAGCGATATCGCTGGATGTACCTGCAAACACGATTAAGGGCAACACGATGGTTCCGATTCGTTTTGTCAGTGAAGCTTTTGGAGAGAAAGTATTCTGGAACTCGCGCAATCAGCGTGTAGATATCAAGACAACGGCAACGCCACCAGTGGACGAGACACAATATGCTGCATGGAACATCTATGGTTCGGTATCCGGAAGTAACGGGGATGGTCGTGACCTGACCGTGAGCTTCACACGTCCAACGTCGGAGAAGGCGGTCTCTGCTTACCGGATTATGTTGGTGAAAACACGCGATGTGAATACCTTCACGGAGTCGGCAGCATCGGCCGTACCTTCTGCGAACTATACATCTGTAACACCGAATGGCAGCAACCCGAAACTGACGCTTAATGCACAGACGCGTGACGTAAACGGGGATTTGCTCAATAGCAATGAAACGTATCGCCTGTATGTTCTAACTGTTGGTAACAGCAGCAATAATTATAAAAATGCATTGAACTGGTCTTCCCAGGCATTGAAGCTCAATATTGTGAAATCCACAGTACAGGCAGTTACAAGTCTGCGTGCCGCAGATATTAGTGACTATGGCGATGGCCGCGATCTGGAGATCAACTTCACACAGCCGAGCACGACATCGAACATTACGTATTATCGTGCATTTGTTGTTAAAGCGAAGGATTCTTCTGCATTCAATCTGGCTGCAGCGAACAAAGTGTCCAGTGCAAACTCCACGATTATATACAAAGGCAACACCGCTGCGGTCAAAAGTCAGCTGACTTCTTCGACTCGGGATACGTCCGGCGAATTGATTAAGAGCGGTACAGCATATGTAGTATACATCTTGTCTGTAAGCACAAATACAACAACAGACAGCAAGCTGTCCGCAGCATCTTCTTCACTTACATTGTCATTGAACACAGCAACGTCTCCGGTAATTACGCAGGTGAGAGACAACTCGGATTATGGAGATGGTCGTGACATTCAAGTGAGTTTCAACCGTTCATCGGATGAGTCCAAGGTGGCGAACTATCGCGTCTTCGTGGTGCGCAACTCGGTTGCCAGCAGCTTCAATCTGACGACAGCAAGCAATCTGTCCTCCAGTCTGTATTATACGGTGAACAAAACAGGCAACAACATTACAACGACATTGCCTTCATCCATGAAGGATACAAGTGGTTATAATGTAACGAATCTGCAAGATTATCGCATCTACGTGATGGCAGTGGGCAATCAGCAAAATGGATACACCAATGCGCTGTCAGCTTCCTCCACTGTGCTGAGACTTACAACGAACGGTAATGCGGGAGTTATCAGCAACCTGGCTGTTGCGGATATTAGTGACTACGGTGATGGTCGTGATCTGCGGGTTTCGTTCAACAAAGCTGCGGATGAATCCAGAATCTCTGCCTACCGTGTATATGTCGTTCGTTCCGCTAATGTGGGCAGCTTTACGTTGAGCGCAGCTAATGCGTCAAGCAACTACACACAGGTGAACAAAACGGGTGGTAACCTGTCCTTTACGCTTCCGAACTATGCGGTAGACACTAATGGTTACACGATTACCAATAACGTTGCTTATCGGGTATTCGTGCTGTCGGTGAATAACAACGGAAACTCCAGTCAGAATGCGTTGTCTGGTTACTCTTCCCAAATTACGCTGACACAGAACGCGGCTATAACGGCTCCGAGCAATGTGGGTGCAACGGATATTGGTGATAACGGAGATGGCCGTGATTTGCGTGTGACATTTAATAAATCCGCGGATGAGACGAATGTGAATCATTATCGGGTGTTTGTGGTGAAAGCGGGCAGCACGTTTAATCTGAACATAGCGAATGGTGTGAGCAGCGCGTATTACAGAACCGTCAGTAAAACAGGAGCTAATCAGACTGTTACTTTAACAAGTAGCTCAAGAACAGTGGATAACGAACCGATTCGTAATGATGTGGCCTACCAAGTATATGTGATGGCCGTGAATAACAATGCTTCTCTGGCAAATGCATTGTCATCGCCTTCCGGTGCCATTACTCTAACTTCAGCTACTGCCGTGACAGCAGTGAGTAAAGTGAATGTAACCGTCAAAGATCAGGGGCAACAGGCAAGTGACCCTTCTGATGTAACTATTAATTTTGATAAAGCATCAAATGAAACGGGAATTGCTAAATATCGTATTTTCATCGTGCCTTCGAATCAGGTAAATGGTTTCACTGTAAGCTCAGCGCTTGGTCTTAATTCAGGTTCTTATAACGACCTAGATTTAAGTAGAGCAGGCACGCCTATCGTACTTAATGGTGGGTACCCTGACATTAACGGAAAAGCTCTAATTGTTGGACAGAAATACAAAGTGTTTGTTATGTCCCTGTCCAACAATACATCTCGCGCATCTAATCTATCACCGGCATCCAATGAATTTAATATCTATGCACAACCAACATTTGTTCAGGCTGCCACTATTACGGGTTTGCAGAATTCCGGTACAGTAGACGAGGCGAGTTATAAGCTTACCTTTATTAAACCTAATCCTGGAACTGGAATTTCTGAATATCGACTCTTTATTGTTAAAGGAACAGATAGTTTGGATGTTACAACAGCAACCTCTAACACCAGTTACCAAATTGGAAATCCTGCAGTGGTTGAAGTGACTTTAACTACAACGGCTATAGATTCAACAGGAACGAATCTGGTGGAAGGAAGTGACTACAAGGTGTACATTCTTTCCGTTGCTGGAGATACAACAACAAATAAACATACACTTTCGGGCCCATCGGATACATTCAAGCTTGAGAAGGCTCAGTCTACACCTGCACCTACACAGGATCAGACGTCTTCTACCAATCCACCTGCATCGAGTGAGGTCCAAACACCACAGAGCTGAGCGTAAAAATCTAAACTGCAGTAAACTCGGACTCCCTTTCCTACTGGAAGGGGAGTTTTCAATATGCCTGAAGAACGATCGTTTAGCATAAATTTCAAACTTGCGTTTTGAAAATCTTGTCGCCAAAAAGGTTCCTTAGACCATTGCTGCAATAGGACAACCCGATAGATAATAGAAGGAATAAGCTAGAAGCCTATGAGCCGAAAGGAATGATGGAATGCTTGCGTTTCGTTTGACGGGCCAGCCGGATTCCCGGTTGCCACTGTACCTGTATTGTGTGGGCACGCAGGAAGCGAAAGTTCTGCATAGACCGGATGGATTTCCGGTGTATCAGTTGTTTTTGTCACGGGGTGGTGAAGGGCAGTTCAGGATTCCGGGAAAAGGGACGTGGACGATGGGAGCAGGGCAGTTATTCATCGTGGAACCCGAGGTTGCGCATGAGTATGTGCCTCATTCCAAATCCAAAGAAGAACTTGGTTATATCGGTATTGGCGGTGCATCTGCTGGATCGGTACTTCATAGCGCAGGTTTGCTTCAGAACGAGCCGTATTCCATCTCCAGTTTTGAATTCATCTGGTCGCGGTTAGCAGATCTCTGGCACGCGCTGGATCAAGGAGCAACGGAGATGTGGAACACATCAACTCTGATCTACCAGCTCATTTTGGATATAGCACAATCAAAAATTGCATCGGATGTCGGTCGTGTGGATATTGGATCATCTATGGTGCAGGAGGAGATAGTAACCGGTTCGAATCGGGAGTCCGATATGGGCAAGGAGGCACTCATCCGGGCAGTAGCATTGATGCATACACATTATCAGGATGACCTGTTATTGAGGCATGTCGCTGACGCAGTGGGTTATTCGGTGCAGCATCTCAATCGATTGTTTCATCATCATTATGGCGTGACAGGACATCAATATATGCAGCGATTGCGGTTGCAGAAGGCTTCGGACTGGTTGAACAAGCATCCAAGTGCAAGCGTGCGAGAGGCGGCAGAGAACATCGGCATGGAAGTGAACTATTTTATCCGGATGTTCAAGCGGGAGTTTGGAGAAACACCAGGCAAAGGAATCAAACATCGGCACCAGCTCCAAATGGAAAAAGACCTCACGAATTCGTAAAGTGTTCCCGTGACCCTTTTACGTGTATCTATTAGTCAGAAGCGTTATTTCGTCAGAACATGAAAAAGGGACCCCTAAGGCCCCTTAATCCATGATATAACGTGTTATGCTGTTTTCTTTTGACCGAATAAAGGCCGTAACGTAGCAAGCCCCACAATGCCGATCACTGCACTCACCCATGGAGCTAGTGCAAATACCGGAAGTTTATCACGGAGCGGATACCCGACAAACAGCACGAGTACCACGACTACGATGTAGATGACGATCCCCCGAATATTGAGCTTAGGTACCTTATTTCGGTCCGCTCCTTCATCGTCTGGTCGCTCAGCAAGGCGGCGGAGCATCTCTACCAATGCGATTCCGCCAACGGCTGCAACGATCAGAGAGAACAGACTGATGTGTTGGAATGGTTCCGTGTCTCCACCATTCCAACCCACGAACAATCCTGCACATCCTTGGATCAGCATGACAAAAGACAGTGCGGCCCATGCGATCATGGCATACCACTTTGGTGTCCGTTTCGCTGGCTCGGCATTCTCCGCTGGCTGTGGTTCAGCATCGTTGGCTTTCTTTTTCGATGAAGCTGATGCATTCTGACCACGGGTTGGAGTGGATGTACCCACCTCAGTGGCAGCCGTCTTCTTCGGTGCTGTATCTGTTATCCCGAGCTGTGCATGGATGTCTTGTTCCAGATCAGGTCCGTATAGCTCGCGTGCGGGTTTGTTATCCCGCTGAGCCTGCACGATTGCTTTTCCTGCGGAGAGAATCCATTCTTCCTGTGTTCTCTCGTCCGCTGGTGCATGACGCGCAATGGTGCTGATCTCGTCATACAATTTCACATGTTCAGGTGTCATACGACTCATCTCGGTTATTTGCCGATTCTGTATTTCTTTCAGTTTCTTATAGGAAATCCCCAATGATTGCTCCCCCTGTCTACACACGTTCTGATCTTCCAGTTATCTGAAGACCCTGACGGTATTTTAGTATACGGGAAGGGCTCTCGTTTCGCAAAGTCATTCCTTATTAAAAAGCTGCTCATGGTTGGCCCAGATGCCCACACAGGCCAGAATGACACAGGTGCATAACAGTACCAGTTTACCGTGTTGTTGAATCCATTCCAATAAATGTTCCATGAATTCATTCCTTTCGGCAGAAGGATTCCGAGGCATATGCTGCCAATGATTGTTCGTTTATTTTCCCCCATTCATGTGAAAAAATACCTCAGGCATCACAGATCTAACGATTGTGTGAAGTATGCATAAAGAGCAGCCAATTCCATCACAATAGTAGCATTTCCAACAGAAATCCAAGATTGGAGTGTGCTTGTTATGGACAAACAAACAGATTTGACGCGTAAGCTGCTACTGAACAGCAACTCCCGTGGAGTTGTGGACGAGGTTGTATCCTTTGAGGAGAATCTGGAGGACACGGAGTATGCAGAAGAACTGACAGATGGGAATTTGAGGGGGAGAAGTTTCTGGGACAATAGTGATTCGGGTCATGAGCATGAGTGGAATGGACGGGTGGAGACCCACGAGATGTTCCGCAGAAGCTACGAATAACGATCCTGCAACCCTTGGTTTGAATTCCAAAAAGATAAAAGATATCCGGGCCAGCTGTCATCAGCATGGCTCATTTTTTTGCGCTTATCATCCGATAAAATGAAGACTGGCATTCGACATAGAAAGGGTCCTTCCTTACGTTGACTTGCAGGTTACGGGATGATAATATATGAATAACATCTTAATACACACTAAACTTATCGGATTATATATATTTAATAAATGAAACTTAACAGGCTAAGCGTGGAAAGGGGAAATCGGTATGGAACGTCAGATCAGTATCCGTCATGGACAGGAAGAATTAACAGCCACGATTCACTATCCGGTTGTGAAAGATATCAAGGAGGAGAAGAGTCAGCAGCGCGTACCTTTGGCAGTCATCTGCCACGGTTTCGTGGGTAGTCGGATCGGTGTGGACCGTTTGTTTGTAAAGACTGCCCGTGAGCTGGCTGAAGACGGTTATCTGGTTCTGCGTTTCGATTATATCGGTTGCGGAGAGAGCAGTGGGGAGTATGGAGCGGAGGGACTGGAGTCCATGGTGCTGCAGACACGCTCGGTGCTGGATTACGCGGTGAATTGCAGTGATGTAGATCCTACACGCGTAACGCTGATTGGTCATAGTCTGGGTGGTGCCGTTGCATTACTAACAGCTGTGCGCGATAAACGTGTCAAGAATCTGGTGATGTGGTCCTCCGTGGGTTATCCATTCAATGATATCGTGAAGATTACGGGACGGGAAGTCTACGATGAAGGCGTGAAACTGGGTGCGGCTGATTATCTTGGATACAAATTCACACCTACCTTCTTCGAATCTCTCGCTGAACATCAACCATTCCAGGAAGCAGTCAAGTTTAGCGGTGATGTTCTCGTCATGCATGGCACGTCAGATGAGATTATTCCTGTAGATTACGCATTCCTGTATCAAAAGGTATTCTGGATGCGTCAGGAAGGGCGTTGCGACAAGGAGATCATCTTCCAGGGCGATCATACCTTCTCTTCAGGTAAAGAGCGGGAACAGCTAATTACGCGTACCAGAGAGTGGCTGGGTGAACGTCAAAAGATCGAGCAGGATTGGCAGCACTGGATGATATAAATGGCAGGATTGCAACGGTTTGGGGATGTCAGCTTGGAAAAGCGCCTTCTTAGGGGTAAAATAGAAGAGTAAGCATTCTATCCGTGTCTGGAGGTTGGCAGCAATGACATTACCCGCACTTTTCATTGCGCATGGTTCTCCCGCTCTGGCGGTGGAGAGCAATGACTACACTCACTTCTTGAACCAGCTTGGAGACAGGCTGCCGGCTCCGAAAGCCATTGTCGTATTTACGGCACATTGGGATTGTCCTGAACCGTCCGTGACGATGGATGATACACATCAGACCTTGCATGACTTTTATGGATTTCCTTCTACGATGTATACGATGGAATACCCTGCATCCGGGCAGCCAGATCTGGCGAACGAGATATGTGCTTTGTTCACCCGTAGCAATCTTGCGCATCAGCCGATTCGAGGCCGAGGATTGGATCATGGCGTATGGGTACCGTTGCTCCATATGTATCCCGAAGCGAATATCCCTGTGATTGCTGTATCTGTAGACTCGCTGCGTACGCCGCAGGAACAGTATGATATTGGCCGAATGCTGGAACAGCTGCGTCATGATGATGTGCTGATCATTGGCAGCGGTGGAACGGTTCACAATTTACGTATGTTGGGCGATACGGATGAACCGCAGGAGTGGGCGGTGGAATTTGATAACTGGATTGGGGATCGCTTGGAGCAGTGGAACACAAGAGAACTGTTTCAATATGAGAAAAAAGCCCCTCATGCACGTATGGCAGTGCCGTCGTATGGGACAGAACACCTTGCGCCTTTGTTCTACGCGATGGGTACAGCGGATATGTCCCGATCAGCGAAGCGTCTATTCCAGTCTTACCCTTATGGAACACTCAGTTTGAACTGTTGGCAGTTTGGAGACGGCGTGTAACTTGGAACAGACAACAGCCTGAATATGGTGTCAGAAACCAGTTGGGTACGGATAACATGTGTTAATGTATACCATTACAATATATAAATAAAAGAAGGTTCCTTTAGACCCTTGATGGGCTAAAGGAACCTTTTTTCAATACGAGGACTTATGCATGCAATGGATCTTTATTTGCGAATTTCGAACAATTCACAGTCTGTACGCGAATGATAAGCAAGTTCACTGACACTGGATTGTACAACTACGGTATTGCTGTCAAAACGGATAATAATGCCACCCGAGTCAATCTGGTGATTATCTTTAAAAACTCGAACCTTATACTTCATATTCATGGCTTCCTGGAAGTCTGCATCGGTCTCAAGACGTCGCTGGGTCGGCATATCGTGTACTCCTTTAAAGTTCAACTTTATGTTCATCATAATATGATATTCTGTGGATGGGCAAGTCAGTCAGGACATTCAGGATATCTTGAAAAGCAAAAAGCCCTGCTCTCCGGGGGATGGAGAGCAGGGCGGCAGCGTTGTTGATTATTGTTTAAGCTGTTTTATGAGTTGGGCTAATCGTTGGTGTGTCTTTTGGGTGATTACCTTTGTTACGAGTGATCAATCCGCGAAGGTAAGGCAGTACCCAGTGATCCAGACCGATTTTACCTGCATTTGCACCAGCAACTACTAGGAAGATTTGCATCAGAACCAGTTGAGCGTTCGTGCTTACTGTACCCGAGAAGAGGAACGCGAAGTTCATCACGAGAGCCATCAGCGCAGCCAGTGTTGTGAAGCATCCGAGAATGAGTCCTACACCTACAAGGAATTCACCAAGCGGAATGATGAAGTCGAACAATCCTGCGTTTGGTACTGCGAATTTTTCAAGGAACGTTCCCCACCATGCTTGAACTGTTGGATTTTCACCCGTTGCTTTACCGACTGCCCCGGCGAGGAACCCGCCAGCTTGGAATCCGCCAGTCAATTTGCCCCATCCGTGAGTCATCCAATCGTAACCGATATACACCCGAAGTACTGTCAAAATCCACATTGCCACTTTGTTTTCTCTAAGCCATTGGTTGAAGCTGAACATATGAACCACTCCTTCATGGAATCTAGTGTGTGTTGTTTTTGTTTTTTCTAAGTGATCACCTTTGATGTCTTTATTGTATAGTCCAAAAGTCGTTTTGTTTGTGATTAAAATCACAATCTAGTTCAAATTTTAAGTAAGGTTTGAGAAGTTCACATTTAGGACATATTTTTCTCGCTATTCACTGTTTCAAATATGAATTTCACGCTGTATCAAGGCCTTCAGGGCGCAGACAAATCGGATGGGGTGTGATTAAATGGAAAGAAATACGTGAAATGGTTGCCCACATGAGACATATATCACAACTTAGAACCAGGCCATATCGTTCAGGAGGTCCTATATTGAAGCTTTTTAAATGGAACAAAGCAGCATCGGCTGCATCCCTGTTAATTCTCTCATTGAGCCTTGTTGCCTGCCAAAACCAGGAGACGTCTCAGATGCCACTTCAGCCAGAACCGACACCTGCACCTGTACAAGAAGAACAGACTGTGGAGGAGTCCAACGCTTCACTCTACACAGCACCTCTTACAGGTCTGCCTGTAGATGAAGCGATTACGCGTCGTCCCCTTGCCGTCATGATTAATAATGCACCAGCGGCTCGGCCCCAATCGGGTCTGAGTTCCGCCGATATCATTCTTGAAATCCTCGCAGAGGGAGGCATTACCCGGTTTATAGCCATCTTCCAGAGTGAAGGCGGTGCTGAGACGGTTGGACCTGTTCGCAGTATACGTCCATATCTGATTGAGCTTGGCGAGAGTTACGATGGGGTGCTTGTTCATGCCGGAGGCAGTCCGGAGGCATATTCCATTTTGCAAAGGCAGCAGAAACAGCATATGGATGAAATCTCGAATGGTGGACCTTACTTCTGGCGTTCCAAGGATCGTAAAGCGCCACACAATCTGTATACTTCAGCGGACAAATTAAGAGAAGGGGCAGACATCAAGGGTTACAGCCATGAGTTTAAATCCCCCGTTTACATCTATAACGAAGAAGGCGCGACATCCGCAGGAGAGGCAGTGAAGCAATTCGACATCCATTATTTATTGGATAGTTACCGGGTGACGTATGATTATGATGAAGTTAGCGGACGATATATGAGAATGGTGAATGGTAAAGCAGATCAGGATCTGGATAATGGGACTGCACTTGGCGCAGCGAATATCATTGTGGCAGGTGCAGATCACAAGGTGCTCGATAGTGTAGGTCGGTTGTCCGTCAATTTGGAACAGGGCGGGGAAGCCATGTTGTTCCAGAAGGGAAAAATGATTCGTGGGCAGTGGTTGAAGAAACAGGGGGATATTATCCGGTTTGTTCAGGATGGCAGTGAAGTGGCTCTTGTGCCGGGTAAAACCTTTATCAGCATTGTTCCCAATCAACCGGAATTCTCCAGTCATGTGAAGCTGGCTGTGCAGCAATGAAGGATGTAATGAAAGAAAACAATGAAACAGGTATGCATTTTGTTATCGAAAAGGCGTTATATTGTATCTTAGCGTGAAAAATAGAATCGTGTCGATTCTGTCTTTGGATGTCGAATTGTAAACGCAGTGTAAAATCTTGACTTGAATTTACCATTATTCCAAATAATTAAGATTCATTTCAGATTAATGTGATAAGAATATAAAAAAGGATCACACCTTTTGTACAAACCATGAAACAAATATGATAAGATATCAAAGGTTGTCATTTCATGTTTCATCGGTTATCGGCAATTTTTTCCGTAAAGGGGATAGGGCTATGAAGCTTAAGAAGAAGAAGGATATATTTTTTGAGACACTGGAGAACATGGCAGATACGGTTGTTCAAGCGGCAGATTATTTCTCCCAGCATGTTTCCAACCTTCAGGATGTGACTCTTTTTGCCAATGAAATGAAGAAGTACGAGTCCCAATGTGATGACTATGTGCACACAATCATTACGGAACTCAACAAAACGTTTATCACGCCGATCGAACGCGATGATATTATGGAGCTGACAACAACACTTGATGACGTATTGGACGGACTCGAAGCAACGGCTTCCCGTTTCTATATGTACCAACTGACGGATCCTGACGAATATATCGTGCAATTTGCTGAAATTTTGCGCCAATCGGCTTACGAAATTCAGAAGGCTATTCATTTGCTGTCTCAGAAAAAATTGCTGGCGATTCGTGAGTACACGATTCGATTGAATGATCTGGAAAATCAGGGTGATGAAGTGTTGCGCATGTGTATCAAGAACCTTTTCGCTACCGTTCCTGATCCGATTGAATTGATCAAACGTAAGGAAATTTACGAACGTCTTGAGACAACAACGGATGCTTGTGAACACGTAGCAAATGTGCTCGAATCCATCATCATGCGTAATTCTTAAGGAGCCAGAGAATAATGGAAACAACGATTTGGGTATTAGGTATAGTCGTCTTCCTTGCACTGGCGTTTGACTTCATCAACGGTTTTCACGACACGGCCAATGCCATTGCTACTTCAGTATCGACACGGGCACTAACGCCACGTCGCGCGATCCTTTTGGCAGCGGTAATGAACTTTGTCGGTGCGATGATGTTTACAGGCGTCGCGAAGACGATTGGGGGGAGTGTAACCGACCCCACCACGCTAGATAACGGGATCGAGGTCGTCATAGTCACCTTGATCGCTGCGATTATCTGGAACCTGGTTACATGGTGGTTTGGTATTCCGTCTTCTTCATCACACGCATTGATTGGAGCCCTTGCTGGTGCCGTGCTCGTTGGCGCAGGTTCCGATAAAGTGAAGTGGAGCGGGTTCATTGATATTGTCGGAGGTTTGCTATTATCACCTCTAATCGCATTTGCCATCGGTTATGTGGTCATGACGATTCTCAAATACATTTTTGCCAAACGCAGTCCGCATAACGTGAATAAAGGTTTCCGTACGGTACAGATTTTCACGGCAGCACTGCAAGCTTTCACACATGGTACGAATGATGCACAGAAAGCAATGGGTATTATTACGTTTGCTTTGGTTGCAGCAGGTGTACAAGATCATCTGGAAGTGCCGCTGTGGGTTAAAATCTCAGCAGCAACCGCGATGGCTCTGGGTACATCCATTGGTGGTTGGAAAATCATCAAAACGATGGGTACCAAAATCTTTAAAATTGAACCGATTAACGGTTTTGCCGCCGATCTGTCAGCTGCTTCCGTTATTTTCACAGCAACGTTGCTTCACCTTCCAGTTAGTACAACGCACGCGATCACATCAGCTATTCTGGGTGTGGGTTCCGCAAAACGTTTCTCTGCTGTGAAATGGGGACTTGCTGGACGTATCATTATTACGTGGTTCATTACGATTCCAATCACTGCTGGACTGGCAGGATTGCTGTACTGGATTATTTTCTAAAAAGAGAAGTGATCCCGTACGAATCCGGGGTTACCAGACAAACTGTTCATAACTGTGTGAATATCGGGATATGTGGACAATTATACAACCAAAATCAAGAGACGCCTGTGCATGAACGTGTGGACAGGCTGGATATGTGGATAGCCATCCGTGGAATGATAAACCAAAAGAAGATATTCCTGTGGATACAGGGAACTGTGGATAGGGAAATGAGAGAAGCCAACAGGGTTGGCTTTTTTTGTTGTCGAGTTTGTAGGTGTCTGTGGATATTTGGGGACACGTGGGAGACGTGTCTATGGTTAACGTTGTACAATGACGTAAAGATACAGGACAAGGACGTGGTCTGATTTATGATTCGTACACTCGCCATTACACGAGAACATCAAGTCTCCGTGAACGTACCGCTTACACAGCTGGATCTGAACGATTACGCCTGGGTATGGGCGGATTTTAACCAGCCAACGGAAGAGGAAAGCCGTTTGCTGGATACATATTTTCATTTTCACCCCTTAGCTATTGAGGACTGTCTGCATGTGTTGCAGCGGCCAAAGCTTGATTATTATGAAAATCTGCAGTTTCTTGTACTGCATGCACTGAACCCGTCCACACTGGAAGCCGAGGAGGTTGACTTGTTTCTCGGAGCGAACTTCCTTGTATCCTTTCATCATGGTGTACTGGAGGAAGTGGATGAAGCGTGGGAGCGATTATTGCATCATGCACATGAACGTACGATCTGGGCCCGGGGTCCGGTGGCAGCGGCCTATACGGTGATGGACAAGCTGGTCGATCATTATTTTCCGTCCCTATTTGCCATTGAGGATGAACTGGCTGAACTGGAGAACCGGGGTGGACAAGAGTCCGTTGAAGACCTGATGAATCAGGTGTTTGACTTGCGAAGCCGATTGCTGAAGCTCAGAAGAACGGTTGTACCGATGCGGGATCTGCTCTATCGAGTGGTGAACTCCCAGCATGTGCAGCGAACAGGCGAACATACGGCTTATTTTACCGATATCTATGACCATTTATTGAAGCTGACGGACATGATTGAAGCCGATCGGGAGATGACGGCCGACCTGCGCGACAGTTATATTTCCCTGAACTCCAACCGGATGAATCAGATTATGAAGACACTTACGGTGATTACGACTGTATTTATGCCGCTCACGCTGATCGCGGGTATTTATGGCATGAACTTTGCCTATATGCCTGAGCTTCAATGGAAGTTTGGGTATGGGGCGGTGCTGCTGTTGATGTTTGTGCTTGGCGGAAGTATGGTGGCCTGGTTTGTGAAGCGTGGATGGTTTAAGTAGAACGTGTTACATTTGGATAGCGGTGAGGGTAGGTAAGGGGAATTGCAGTTAGAATTACATATAAAAAAGGCCACTGGGTCATGATCTCAGGCAGAAATAACTGTAGGGAGATGATGTTTGCCAGGTGGCCTTTCTGATGCTGCTATAGATATGCTAAAAATATTCTATCCACATGTGAATAAGTATTTCTTTGGAGTGAGATGTGTATAACTTACGATTGCTTCCTGTTACTCCATTTCAAGAACAAAAGAAGTTGTTGCTGCCGCTTGACCATTCACTACAATCGTTAGCGTATGTAATCCGGCATAGTATTTTCTCGTTGTAATGATTTTGAACGACTGTTTGGTGGCTACCTTGGTTCTGCCTGTCGGATACATTTTATCAGAGCATTTGAATCGTTTGGGAGCCTGCTTGCCGTTTGCCTTCATATAACCCATCTCATATTCAATTCGCAGCATCTGTGACTCACCACTCTCATTAACAACATCAAATGAAAAATGAAGATCCTCGCCAATGGCAATCGTATCTTGTAC
Source organism: Paenibacillus sp. FSL R5-0749 (assembly GCF_038595085.1). Classification (NCBI taxonomy): domain Bacteria; kingdom Bacillati; phylum Bacillota; class Bacilli; order Caryophanales; family Paenibacillaceae; genus Paenibacillus; species Paenibacillus sp. FSL R5-0749. The sequence goes on from NZ_CP152005.1 coordinate 834,664, forward strand.
AAGCTGAAGCTGCTCAATGTGAATGGAATCCTGCTCGTTATAACCAAAAAGACTTAGTGCTTTGGGATGTCCTTTCTTCAGTAAGGACCTGCTGGCATGCCGGACAATCCAATCTGTGTGGGCGTGTTGTCCATACCAGGTGGTGGCCAGATCCAGGACCAGTTCGGGGTGGTCTTTGGAGATGTCATTCAGATGATTGGCAACACTTTTGCGCACATAGAGGGACTCGTCCTGTTTCAATGCGTGCAGAATCGGAAGTACAGGTGTTGGATCAGTGATAAAGTTCTGAAGTTTGGCGCCCCATGGCAAACGTGGCCTACTCCCCTCACTGGCAAGTCTGCGGATATGCTCATTGTGGCTATCTGCCCACGCCATCATATGTTTCATCGTTTGCATGGGATAACGTTCAATAAACGGGCGTACCGCAAACTCGGAGCTGGAATAAGGTGTGAAGAGGGTCAGATACTTCATGGATAACTCGTAATCCTCCGGCTCAAGTCCGTTCACTTCGATAAAATCCGGTACAAACAGATATTCAACACCTCTCATATTCGGAGCGGCTTGTTCGATAATATGTAACGCTTCTTCATAATTATTGGGCAGCACTTCGGTCAACGCCAGTGTGATTCGGCGAATGCGCCCTTTGAATTCCAACTGTCCCCAGCCTTCAGCGAAAACCAATTCATGAAATAGCTGTGTATCCAGCTCTGGGTAGAATTGATGCAACAGTTCGCCTGTCCGATCGATTAATGCGGGCGTGTATTTGTCTTTGAAAAGTTCCATGGTCCGCCTCCTTTAGTTACTATCCAGTATACCTCAAAGTTGCAGAAATAAGAACATAGGTTCCTGGAATTTTATGTGTGTAGTGATGAACGCGGTTAAGGCACCCACCTTCTGTATGGGGGTGCCTGGATGAGTTTAACGTTTGCGACTTTTGGGACGGCGCTTCGTGGAATTGGATTTGCGGCGTACTGGAGTTGTGTTGCGACGACGTGGAGTGCTCGTTTGTTTATTCGTCCGCTTGCGCTTCCGTCTCCGGGGCGGTGTATATTCTTCATAGTCTGCGTCAGCCGCGCTGTTATTACTTTTACCTTTTCCAAAAGGCAGAATGCCCATAACGAGTTTCATCATCGGAGCCATCTGCTGGATGCCGCCGACGACCTTTTGCATTTTGCCTATTCCACTCATGATTCCATCAATACCGCCGAAACGGTCGATCATTCCTTTTAACTCACCGATGTTAGCTAATGAAAAGCCTGAACTGCCAGAAGCAGGTGTCGGTACCGGAGCTGGGGCAACAACCTGTGCTGCACCTCCGTATAAGTTCCCTCCAGCTACACCTTGCCCATAGGGTACGACTGCAGATGCTTCGACTTCACCGAAGCCCGGGTAATGGGGCTCTACTCCAGGGTACATCGGTTGAATCTGAGTTTCATTTAAAGACCGCTGAACCATACCGGGCGGCACATAGGCAGAAGTATGTGCCTGCCGATGTGTATGAGAAGACGGTCGGTGCCCTTGTGCTGGCTGGCGGTGATAATAATGCTGTGGCATGAACGATCACGTTCCTTCTATTGGATTTCGGAATTGCGTTCCACAAGTTTCATGACAGTGTACATCATATGCGGTAGTGGAACTCCCTTTTGTTATACTGTATGTCATTCGCGGAGAGACGGCGTAGGCGGGTATCCCGGAAAACGGGATATTTGCGGATTTGGGCGCATGGCATGATGGCAGGTTGTCAAAGAGTAAAATGTAGTTTAGACACAAAATTGTCACAATTTAACGGGTTGAAATCCTACATAAGTAATCGGATATATACAGGTGAAAACTGGGAAATAGCGGGGTAATTTCATCTGATGTGCGCGAGGGGAGGACAATAGTACCTTTTGTAAGCGGTAACATGTATTTTTATTCTGTAGTGCGTGAAATCGGTAACGCTTGAAATACCAACTCAGTGTGAGTACAATGTAGGTACACAGTAACCGCTAGGGGATGATGATGAAATGCAGCTGAAAAAGCTAAATGATAAAAGCATTGAACAACTATTTGAGGCTATTTTGACGTTAAAAGATATTGAAGAGTGTTATGTTTTCTTTGATGACCTCTGCACAGTAAACGAGATCCAATCCATGTCCCAACGGCTGGAAGTGGCTCGTATGTTGGGTAAAGGCAATACGTATAACCAGATTGAAGCAGAGACAGGTGCGAGCACAGCTACAATCTCACGTGTCAAACGCTGCCTGAATTACGGCAATGATGGTTATAAAATGACGCTGGAACGCCTGGGACGCTAACATGAAGAAGCCGGGCGTACTCATCATCAGTCACGGTTCACAGGAGCAGACCTGGGTGGAATCCGTCGATGACGCGATCTCCCGGTTGAATCTGCCTATTCCATTGCCAGTTGAAGCTGGTTTTCTTGAACTAGTGGAAGGACGCTTAATCCAGGACGGTATCGACCGACTAGAAGCACAAGGCGTAACCGATATTCTGGTCGTACCTCTATTTGTTTCATCCGGGAGTACACATGTGGATGAAATTGAATATGCCATTGGTGCAAAGGAAACACCTGATCGCGAAACGGATCTGGAGCCGTTCCATGTCAAGGCTCGGGTTCACTTCGGTTATCCAGTAGATAACGATCCGGATATTGCCGTGATGGTGTGGGATAAGGTCAAGTCACTCTCGCAGCAGCCTGAGCAGGAGACGATTCTGCTGGTGGGACATGGGAGTATTCATGATGGTTTTCGCGAGCGTTGGGAAGCCGGAATTTCTTCCCTTGCAGAGCTTGTGCAGGAAGTTAGTGGTGTAGCCCATACGGATTATGCCTTGCTAAATCCGGAGAGCGTGTATGACAAAGTGAAGTATTGGAGCGAAGAGCGGGGGAACCGGGTTATTGTGGCGCCGCTGTTTTTGAGTGCCGGTTACTTCACGAGGAACGTAATCCCGGACCGATTGAAGGAACTGGATTATGAGTATAGTGGTGAGACGCTGTTGCCACATCCATTGCTTGGGCAGTGGCTGGAGCGCCAGATCCAGATTTTGCTGGATAGATGTAATGAGGTTGGAGCTTCTTCGTGAAGTATATCAAAACCACGTCCAAGGACGTGGTTTTTTGTTTGTTGTAGACCACTCGAACACTCGAACGAGGGCCAGGTTACCCACTTATGGGAGCGTGCAAATTCAGATGTAGTTCCAGTAGATCTATTAATTGGTCAACGATCTCCTCGGCCGGATAAGGCATGGCATTCATAATCCACCACTCCAGGAGGCCTACAGCAGCGGAAGCAAGAAACTGTAGGGTAATCTCTTTTTTCATACCTTCCTGGATGCCACAGGCATCCATCTGATCCTGTACTCCCTGGACCAACAATGTCATCAACTTACTACGGAATGCCGGAATACCTTTTTTGGTTAGAAGTGTAGTATAGGTAGAGGCATACTGTTCCAGATAACGGAAAGTTCTGAGCAGCGCATCCTTGGCCGTAACAGGTGTTGTAGTAGAGCTTTCGATCATGCAGGCATCCAACAACTTTTGCAAATAGGTCTCAATGCATTGATCCAACAGGTCGAACTTGTCAGCGTAATGCAAATAGATGGTTCCTCGGTTTACGTTAGCCCGATCAGCAATATCGTTTATCGTAATTTGCTCGAAATCCTGTTCCTCCAGTAACCCGACAAAAGCTTCGATTATCGCCTTTCGTGTCTTGAGTACTCGTCTGTCCATGGCCCCTCCTATAGATGGTTTTCAACAATAAGGAAACATTCGTTGATTATTCAACAAAAGCGGATATTTTAACGATTGAAGCATAGTAGGTGCTTTGTTACTCTTATTTTATCAACAAATGTTGATAAAACAACGATTATTCATAAAATATGAAATTGAGGGATAACCAATGAAAATATTAGTGTATGGTGCGGGGGTTCTGGGGAGTCAACTGGCGCACGTCCTGGTACGCGGTGGCAATGATGTCACTGTTCTGGCTAGAGGGAAGCGGGCAGAGGAGCTGGAGAAGGATGGAGTCGTCATCCGGCATATGTTTCAATTCAAAACGACAGTTGATCCGGTTCGGGTCACCAGAACGTTGGAGGTGGATGACCAATATGATCTGATTTTTGTTGTGATGAAATATAATGATTTTCCTTCAATATTACCTATTCTGGCAGACAATCAGAGCAGCAATATTGTAATCGTAGGTAACAACGCAGATGCACGAAGCATGCAAAACTTTTTGGAGGCAAACAGCAAGGTGGCAAAACAGATCGCGTTTGGATTCCACGTGAGTGGAGGGAAGCGTGAAAAAGACCGCATGTTATCGATCGGTGGAGGCAGCGGACAAATGGTGATTGGCAGTCTGGACGGTGATATCAAATTTAAACCTTTGCTGGATCAAGCTTTCCAACATGTGAAATACAAGTTGAATGTTCTAAGCGATATTGATGCCTGGTTGAAAAGCCATATTGTGCCCATTCTGATGCTGAATGCAGTGAGCTTTAATGAGAAGTTTGAGTTGATCAAGTTGGACGGGAACAGAAAGCAAATTCATCATATGATTAGGGCGATGGATGAGGGCTTCAGCGTACTTGAGGCAATGGGCATAACGATTATACCGGAGATTCAGGCTAAAATGATTCGTAAGCATCAACGGACGTTGTACCTTCTGTTGAAGATCTATAGTGTGCTTCCAATCCATAAGCTGATTGCGGGTTCTTTTGGAGAGATTGAGGCACTAAATAATGTATTTAACGATTGGAAAAAGACAACAGGTATCCCGACACCCCATTGGGACGTGCTGAAAAGAGATTTTACTCCCCTTAAATAAAGTGTACTCTTGCTCATTAACCCAATACCGACTACAATAAAACCAACTAATAAAATAGGAATAAGGTGATATTCTGATGCGAGAAGTGCCCATGCGCTATGTGAAAGCGAATCAGGTCGGTATTGTGTTGTTTGTTTTACTTTCTTTTGTGTTTAATCCACTTGTAGTTCTGGGCGCGCTGTGGAGCATTCAGGTGGTTGGTCTGGCTTCCGGTGGAAAGCTTAATCTGTTTGTGCAAATTGGGAAAGTTGTGTTGACCGATAAAGGGACAGAAACGCAGGCAGTGGAGCTGCAGCGATTCAACAATATTCTGGCTGTGCTCTTCCTTTCTCTGGCGATCATTTCATTTTCACTTGGCTGGACGGTCGCAGGTTATCTATTTGCTGTCATGCTTCTTGCAGCTGCAAGTGCCGCCTTGGTGGGCTATTGTGTGGGCTGCACCGTATACTTCTGGTACAAACAATTGCGAGCTGGCAGAAAAATTGGATTTTGAGGTTGGCTGAAGTGAGACGGAGATACGATGACGAGAGAACGCCCGATACTTCGAGTAAAGAGAGCTATACTCCGAGGAGTTTCCTTGCGGCAAGTATCAGCTGAACCTATAGCGATCGTGATACGAATCACTTCATATGAAATCCCCTTCAAGTGAACCGTTCACTTGAAGGGGATTTTTTTACCTAAACCAAGCCTTGTTCAGATTGTTCGTGAAATTGTTATCGTTAAAAGGTACGTTGGCGCTGCCAAAGTCCGTAGTATTAAGCGCATTTCGTGCCGCAGAAGTCAGGTCGTCCCATCCGATTAAAGGTTGTGTTCCCCCAACAGTGTTAGTAACACCAAGTTCATGGTTTAGCGGCCAGGTGCTATTATAGGAAATTAACGGATGGTTACCTTGTGTATTGGTATTGCTCGGTGTGACGTTGGTGAACTGGCCGTGACCGGAATACGCGATGGAGAGGATTTGGGGATTGGCCGCTGCCGGATTATCCACCCACACGACGATACCTTCCCAATCATGACGATGGCCGAGTCCAGGGGAGGGGGAGTCTTTGGGGAAATACCACGAATACATGATAGCCCACACCCCATTGTGCCAAGCGGAACGGGAGTAAATCTGTCCTGTACTGGAGCTACAGTTTCCATTCGATGACCCGGACGTATTCAAACCAGCACTGGTATTGCCCTGTTGATCCACTGCGGGGAAAGGCACACAACCATGATAGACTTTGAGAAAAGGCTGAAAACGCTTGGCTGCTTGTTGTGTCACGGTAACGGGTGAGAGTTCCTGAAATCCGACAACCTGATCATGATTAATCTCCGCTGCTTCAACAACGGTGACCCAAGGAACACATGCCATAAGAAAGGCCAGGAGCATTAACACAATTTTTTTCATTCCTAATTCTCCTTCGCTGATAAGGTGTGATGCTGGGGGAGGGTGCACTAAGACTATAGTGTAAAAAGGTTTATATTATTTATCTTTTTATCTTAAGATTTGTAAATTTGTAGTATATCCATGTCATAATCAGATGAAGGTATCGAAACCGAAGACTAATTCCTGTGCAAGCGGGCAGAATGGTTGAATAATGAGACTATTTTACATAAAAGGCAGTGGGAAAGATTCAGGACTGGTGCAGGATGTTTATTGGGTATTAGATGGATTAGTGGGTACATATATGAAAAAATATACTTATAGATTATAGGCTAGGACATCTTTACATTTGATGATATGATAGGAGTTAAAGGCTTTGGAATGAGACGGAATTCCTGATGCATAGATATAGGTAAGACGAAAGATTAGAGCAGAATGAACGGAAGTTCATTGTTGTGTTAAAGTTTTGCCCTTTTGTGGACTGATGCAAGGTAAGATTATGAGGTCGTATAGACTCATGGATAATGTGGAATAGGTGGCGTATGAGATGAAAAAAGCTCGCTTAATATATAATCCGACCTCAGGCCGGGAAGAAATGAAGAAACGTCTGGCTGATATTTTGCAGCGTTTGGATCAAGGTGGTATTGAAGCTTCATGTCATGCAACAACAGGTGAAGGTGATGCAACCCGCGAAGCTGAACTCGCGATTGAACGCGGCTATGACATGATTATTGCTGCTGGTGGCGATGGTACGTTGTACGAAGTCATCAACGGTATGGCCGAGCGGGAGAACCGTCCTCCGCTGGGTGTGTTTCCTTTGGGAACAACGAATGATTTTGCGCGTGCACTCGGCATTCCGAGACAGTGGGAAGATTACGTGGATCTGGTCATTAACCAGCAGCTTCGTCCGCTCGATCTGGGCAAAGCGAATGATAAATATTTTATCAACATCGCCGGTGGCGGATCATTAACTGAACTGACCTATGAAGTACCGAGTCGTCTGAAAACGATGATTGGGCAACTGGCCTATTATATGAAGGGTATTGAGAAAATGGCGAGCCTGTCTCCTCAGGAGCTGATTATTCGCGCCGACGGTCAGGAAGAGATTCATGATGAATTCATGTTATTCCTCATCGCCAATACCAATTCGGTCGGGGGCTTCGAGAAGTTGGCTCCAGGTGCAACCATTGACGATGGTCTGTTCGATGTGATCGGTGTCCGCAAATGTAATCTGGCTGATATGATCCGCCTCGTCACGCTCGCGCTGCGTGGGGAGCATCTGAACGATAAGAAAGTGGTTCATTTCCAGACAAGTCATATGGAAGTTACGTCGCCAGGCTATGTGCAACTGAACCTCGATGGAGAGTTGGGCGGCACGCTGCCAGCCACATTTACGAACCTCAAGCATCATCTGCAATTGTATCGTTAAAAATGTGGATGCTGGGGGCACTAGGGGTCGCTTGCGAAAAGCAATGTTGATCGCCTCAGAAAAGCTATGAAGCTGCAGCGGTGGTTGCACAGTATCGCATAACTGTTGAGGAGAGTTGGATTCAGCTCTGCGGTAAGGCGGATGGTAGTGGATTTTCCAGTTGCTGTGTACGGTGGGATCGCGTATAATCTCATGTGGTCACCGTGCGTCTGAGCTTAACGAACTCAGAAAGCCTTAAAAGTGGCGAAATCGCCGAAGCTGCGAATCGAACGAATCTCAACGTCGTTATTTTGGAGAAAATGATCTAATAAGGTCATAAAACACCATCTGAGGTTGATATAACGTTTCTGAAGTTCATTAGAAATTCGGAACGTTATTTTTGATGTGAATAAGGTATGCCAGATTCGTTAGAATCAGGAACAAAATGAAAAATGAGATTTTTCCCTCGCCTGCACAGGCAGGGTACTATATAAGAAGAAAGAAGTGAATGTACGTTGTCTAATACGAACCGCAGCGGTCGTGGAAAAAACCGCCGGAATTCGGCTGCCTCTCAGGGGCAAGGGAACGCTTCAGCGTCCCGTCAGCCAAGTCAATCATCACGTCAGCAAGGAAAAGAGGTGCGGTCACAAAGCGCATCTCTTTCTGCCGTTCGTCCGAAGGGGAGAGCGCGTGAATCTGCACCAATCGAAGGGCTGCCCGTTAGCAAAAATGAAGAGACCGTCATCGACATCATTGGTATGAACCATGACGGTGAGGGCGTAGGTCGTGCGAATGGATACACGCTCTTTGTGCAGGGTGCGCTTCCAGGTGAAACCGTACGCGTGCGCGTGATGAAAACCAAGAAGCAGTATGGCTACGCCAAGTTACTGGAGATCGTGAACGCCAGCCCGGATCGTGTGTCCGCGCCTTGCCCGATCTATGATCAGTGCGGAGGCTGCCAGATCCAGCATATGAGCTATGCCGGACAGCTTGCGTGGAAACGCCAGTTGGTCGTAGATAATTTGCAGCGGATTGGCAAATTGAACGTGATGGTGGAGGATGCGGAGACGTTGGGATCCAACGTGCAGGATGACGCTTCAGTTGGTGATGCAAATCAGACAACTGAACCGGCTACTTCTGAAGTGCAAATGATCGGCAGCAATCGTATTCGACTTCGCCTTGAAGGTGTCATGAACGGAGAAGATACGGAGCAGGGCATTCGTGTACTGTCTACGATGGGTATGGACGAGCCATGGCGCTATCGGAATAAGGCACAGGTGCCAATTGGTGTGACCGAGGGTGGCCTGGTAGGTGGATTTTACGCCAAAGGAAGCCATCGGATCATCGATATGGAGAGCTGTCTTATTCAGCATGAGCATAACGACGAAGTGGTTGCGAAGGTGAAGGAGATCGGCAGTCATTTTGGAATCAGTGCTTATAACGAAGAGACAGGTCGCGGCTTGCTGCGCCATGTGGTTGTGAAGAAGGCGTTCCGTACAGGCGAGATGATGCTCGTACTGGTCACCAATGGTCGAGATATTCCGTACAAAGACGAATGGATCGGCAGTATCCGTGAAGCGATTCCGCATGTGGCGAGCATCTGCCAGAATGTGAACAAGAAACAGACCAACGTCATTTTTGGCGATGAGACCCGAGTACTGTGGGGCCGTGATGTAATTTATGATTATATCGGTGATGTACAGTTTGCGATCTCGGCGCGTTCGTTCTATCAGGTGAATCCGGTGCAGACGGAAGTACTGTATGGGAAGACGGTAGAATATGCCGGACTGAGCGGCAAAGAGACGGTAATTGATGCCTATTGCGGCATTGGAACGATTTCTCTTTTCCTCGCACAACATGCGGATCAAGTGTACGGGGTAGAGATTGTACCTGAAGCGATTGAGGATGCTCGCAGCAATGCGCTCTTGAACGAGATGCGTAACGTGAAGTTCGAAGTTGGCGCATCCGAGGACGTTATTCCACGCTGGAAAGAACAAGGCATCGAAGCCGACGTAATTGTTGTCGATCCACCGCGTAAGGGCTGCGATCCACGTTTGCTGGATACCATCCTGGAGATGAAGCCGGAGCGCGTAGTGTACGTGAGTTGTAACCCAAGCACGTTGGCACGTGATCTACGTGTGCTGGAGGATGGCGGGTATCGCACGGTTGAGGTAACGCCAGTGGATATGTTCCCACACACGGTGCATGTTGAGTCGGTGGCGATGCTCAAATGGAAGGGGCAGGACTAATTCCTACGCCTCTCGTTGTTCCAACTTCCTTATTGATTGAGGATTGGAAATATGTAATGTATGGCTTTGATTGAACCGTCTTGCTTTATATAGGCACGGAGTTGTTCTTCCGTGTTTTTTTTTGTACCTGTAATACTAGGAACAGCCAGATGACAATGGAATTCCAGAGGGCATCAACGGGCTTTTCGAAACTGTTGACAATTGGCATATATGTAATTATATTTAATATATCAGGCGCTTGGTGCTGTAAAACTACTAGTGTAAACGCTCCCAAGCAAAACTTTACGCAATATAGTTCAATTCCGCCGAGGAAGAAAATGGAGATTTGATGGTGTACTTATTCCCGGTTTTGTACACGCACTGTCCATTTACGAGTGACATTCATCGTAGTTTTGTAGAGCATTTTCAGCAACGCTTCATTGCTTGGGAAAATGCTTTTTTCTTTAGGCTTTGCGATGTTGACGAAGGAACCCTCAAGTACTTCCGTCGTTGTACTCTTCGCATCAAGCTTTTTATGTCCTGCATCGTGTCATACTCCGCCTCCAGCATGAATTGCAGAATCTCTGCATACAACTATGCAAACAACTCTTTCAGTGCAAATTCACCTTGTCCATCGTTATGGACTTATTCTTCTGCACAATTACTTTCACTTGCTCATCACGTATACCATCCTCTTTAATCAGCCTTTCTAAAGATTATCTAACGGGGGAATATGATGTCTAAATCAATAGAATTGATCTTGAAAGATGAAATTTTTGCTGAGCTGGACATCGAGTACTCTGAAGACCACGATACCCGTTTGTTGGACCAAGGGATCGATTCAGTAGGCTTCGTCAAGCTTATTGTTTTAATGGAATCGAAGTTTAATATCTCGATCCCTGATGAAGATCTGTTATTTGAGAAGTTCTCCACGACTGAATTAATCCTTAATTATTTGACTGAGAAAACGCTATGATGACTATCATTCAGCGTCTATTTCTAGAGGCCTCTGATCGCCAAGATCATATTATCCTTGAAGATCTAAAGCAGCAATGGACTTACGCAGAGGTGATGACAGAAGCTTATTTGATTGCTTTATACATCCACAAGAATTTTGAGCTTGAGTCCGGAAGTCATCTTGCATTATACACAAATAATGAGCCCTTGTTCATTTTTGCGGCGCTTGGCATTCAATTCTGCGGTTTTGTGTTAGTACCGGTTCCTTATTCGGCATCCAATACTGAAATTGAAAATATTTTAAATGCCAGTGACGCCAAATTGGTTATCAGCAAATCTGCACAGCCTGCGCATTTAAATTGCGATATTCCTTGGGTTACCGCTCAGGATATATCGCAAGAACCAATGCCTGCGTTCGAATCGATCTCGTTAACCAATCAGTCCAATCCCAATCAATGTGCGATTCTCCTTCCTACATCAGGCACAACCGGAAAATCTAAAATCGTTATGTTATCCCATTGGAATGTATTAACGAATGCGTTGGCACATGGCGGAAAGGTGGGGTATACGGATCAAGATTCGTTTCTTGTAACGATGCCCGTTCATTTCAGTTCTACGATTGTCACGCAATTGATTTCTTGCATGTTATATGGAACCCGAATTAAACTTATCAGCTTGCCTTTGCTGCCGCGCACAGCGTTTAAACTGTTTCAGAATAAGGCGGTCACGGGATTCTCAGCGGTGCCTACGCAATTGATGCACTTTGTTTCCGATTTCCATCAGTCAAAGAACTGGAGTGCCTTTGATTCAATTGAATTTATTGTAATTAGCGGTGCGGCGATTCCCGCGAAATTAGTAGACCATCTTCAGACTGTATTTCCTCACTCGGACATTATTCAAACCTATGGATTGACCGAAGCTTCTCCGCGGGTGAGCATGATGGAACGGGGAGAGCGCAGCTTATCCTGTGGATCACCCATCAATGACGTTTCTATTCGTCTTGTCGACGAAGAAGAGAATGAGGTTGAAGGAGCAGCTATCGGAGAAATTTGGGTCAAGGGCCCGAATGTGATGCTCGGTTATTACAAAAACCCGGAGCTAACGAACGCTACCATTGTTGAGGGCTGGTTGAAGACAGGAGATTTGGGATATTGGAATGAATCAGGATGTCTTATACTCACAGGCCGAAAGAAGAATATCATTATATCCGGCGGTATCAATATCTATCCGGAAGAAATCGAGGAATTTTTGTACGGCTTGAAAGAAGTGGAGGAGGTCATGGTTGTTGGTGTACACGATAATTTGTTAGGTGAAGTGCCCATCGCATTTCTGAAAGTCTTTAATGATTGCCTGGTTGATATAGATGCACTGACACGACATTGCAAATTGCATTTGTCATCGTATAAAGTGCCTAGACAATGGAGGATTGTAGATAACATTCCAAAAACAAAGACAGGAAAACTGGACAGAGCAAGTACGAAGCGCTTATTGCTAAATGAGATATACTGATTCGGAATCCTTAAGCCATTTAACCAAATAACCAGGGGTGAACGAAGGTTGAAGAATTCAACTCAAACATTGGGCAGAAAAATATTGCCGGTCAGTTATCCGATGATTACAACCTATACGCAACATGCTCATCTCTTGTCGATCCTTACCCATTACGAGTGCGCACACCCATGGATATATAGCAATTATATTCAATTATTTATTAACAAAGATTATAAACACCATTGGGGAGATTTTTATTTCCCTCTGACTTATGAGCTGCGGCCTTCGGATGCGTGCAAATGGATTACTACTCAAAAGCTACATAGAGATACTGTAACAACGAAATGGGACTCTGTTATTCATTTTATTGTAGAAAATATTAATGCCAATAACTATGTCCATACCATGATCAATTATTTCTACGTGCCCTTAAGCGATCGCTACAATAAACTTCAATTGCATCATGACATATTTGTTTACGGCTATGATTTGGATAGAGAGATATTGTATGTTTCCGATTTTTTTAAGAACGGGGTGTATAGTCAGGCTGAGATATCATTTACTGATTTCAATCTTGCGTTCGACAAGAATCATCTAACAACGAATCATGATTATCTGAGAGAAATGGTTTACCTGTATACATTCAATGATCATTATCAGGATAAATTCAGTGCAGATACCCTAGTGAATTCGATAAGAAATTATTTCACTAAGAAAACGCCGGAGTATTGGGAGATGTTTAACTACGGGGGCGACAGGCATAATCTTGACTTCGGCATGCAAATATATACAACTCTATTTAATTATGCGAAAGAGACATCGGAACATAAGGCTATGCTTGATATAAGACCCTTTCATTTACTTTATGATCATAAGAAGATAATGACGCTAAGATTCAAGTACTTGTACGATAATCAGCATTTAATTGAATTAAATCAAGAGCATATAGATGAATTCACAGCTATTGAAATTAAAGCAAAGATCCTTGTGAATCTAACGATTAAATATAATTTGACAAAGGATACGAGTATTTCCGAAAGTTTACAAACGCTGATTACGAATATAGAAAATGAAGAATCCATATTCCTTGAACGATGGCTGAAGAAAGTAGACATTCAGTAATGTTGAGGGAGCAGATGATCTCAGTTGTGGATATCTTTTCTTGCACCTGAATAGAAGCCTTAGCTCGAAGCCCGTGGTAATCCGGGCATATTTATGGAGGGAGTGATGCCGGGATTATAATCGTTGCGATACAGCGTATGGAGTAAGCCAAACTGTTGCTCTTGTCTTAACGATTCCGTTTGCTGACAGCTTATCGCCTTCTTGTCTTTCAACGATCCGCATTGCTTCAAGCGCTTTTTTCCGGCACAACCACAGCGAATCAGCTCACCTCAAGAATCTCTCCTTTTATTTGACCCGACATCTTGTGATTCATGCATAGCATTATACCTGTTCGATTGAATTAATAGTGGTTTCACAAACCTTAAGCAAGGGTGGGGATCATAATATTCATTGTATTAACAGGAGTTGCAGGTTTCATCGGTTCCAACCTTGCCGAGAGGCTGCTGCGGGAAGGCCATTCCGTTATCGGCGTCGATAATTTTCTGACCGGGTCTACTGTCAACATAGACAATCTCTTACGGTCGCCAAATTTCAAGTTTATCGAGCATGACGTCATTTATCCGCTCGCAATTGAAGGCCCTGTCGATTGGGTGATGCATTTTGCAAGCCCTGCCAGTCCGCCTAAATATTTGTCCTATCCGATCGAAACGATGAGGGTCAACAGCGAAGGGACGATGCATCTGCTGTATCTGGCCAAAGAGAAGCAGGCTGCCTTCTTCTTGGCTTCAACAAGCGAGATCTACGGTAACCCAACTGTTCACCCTCAGCCGGAGAGCTACTATGGCAACGTGAATTCGATTGGAGCAAGAAGCTGCTACAACGAAGCGAAGCGCTATGCAGAGGCGATCACCTACTGGATGAACAGGAAATACGGTATACCGGTAAGGGTCATTCGGATCTTCAATACATTCGGCCCGAAGATGGATCTACATGACGGACGCGTCATTACCAATTTCATTAATGAAATTATGTCCAAGCAAAACCTTACGATTTATGGCGACGGCAGACAGACGAGAAGCTTTCAGTATATCGACGATTTGCTGGAAGGGATTGTGAGACTGATGAGCACCACGTATGAACAGCCAGTCAATTTGGGGAATCCGGAGGAAGTCACCATACTTGAAGTCGCCCAAATATTGAAGGAGTTAATGAAGTCCAACGCGCAGTTAGAGTTTCTCCCGCTGCCGGAAGACGATCCAAGGAGAAGGAAGCCGGATATTACCATTTCAAGGACGATTATGAACTGGGAACCGGCGATCAGTTTACATGATGCACTCGCTAGAACGATCCATTATTACCAGGGTCAATATATCCATTAAACGGGAGGTACCTATGCAAGAACAAATCATAGCGATGATAAGCGAAATCAAGGAAGACGCTGAGCTGGCAAACCGTTTGAACGAGCATTCCAACATCATGGAAGACGGGGGATTGGACTCCCTACAGCTAATTACTTTTGTATTAAATGTGGAAGAGCGTTTCGGTATTGAAATCGATTTTGAACAATTCGACTTCGATCTTATGGAGTCGGTAACGACCTTCTGCAATTATATCTCGGAGCTACAGAAGACAGCACCTGTATGAACGATAGACGCAAGTTCGAGCTCATTATCGGGACATTTGATGCGGAACGCTTCTGGCGCGACCCTAATCTAGCCAAACTGCCGTCGTTTCACGATCCTGAAATGGAGAATATCGTGATGGCCATGGATGAGCTGCTCTTCCCATTTTGCGAGGCGCCGGATAGGCTCATTACTCGCTATCGAATGAACGTTTGCCATAAAGCGTATTTGCATGAGATCGGATTTAAATTTCTTTCTAATTCAACCGATCTCGAGAGTCCTGATGTAGGAAGCGCAGGCAGAACCGCCAATATATTCGACCTGCTCACATCAGCCGATCGAATGGGGGACATGGATCTCTACTTGCTGGATGGCGCCCGGTTGTCGCCCTTTGCAATCATTCCGGGGGCGGATCGTACTGCAGCGCGTTACGGGCTGGAACAGGATTTTCCAGCTATCGAAACGGTTCAGACTGTCAATTCGAAGCTGTATTCAACCGAATTGAACCGTCGCCTTGATCTTCAGTGTGACAGCCAGACGGTCTATTCTCCCGAAGAGCTGCTGGCAAGCGGCTTGACTTTGCTGAATCAAGGACCCTTCCTGATCAAAGATGAGTTTGGGGTATCGGGGAAAGGGAATTTGTTGATCGAGTCGGAAGCGATTTTGCGGCGAGTCACATCCTATGTCGCCGATCAGTGCAGCAAGGGAAAAACGGTTCGGTTTATTGTTGAGCCGTTCCGCCGCAAGGAATTGGATTTTTCTTGCCAATTCCACATCGATCCGGACGGTACTTATCGACATATCTCAGTGCAGCAGTTGGTCAATCACAATTTCGCTTACCAAGGCTCCTATACAGCAGACGATAGGTTGCTTCATATGCTGCAGGAAGCGAAGTATTTTGATGTAATGAAACGGGCGGCTCGCGAGCTTTATCGGTCGGGTTATCACGGCGACGTATGCGTCGATTCCATGCTGTTGACAGACGGCCGCATCGTTCCGATTGTTGAGGTGAATGCCAGAAGATCGATGAGTCTGATCAAGCATTACGTTGACCGCTACCTGAAGAAGCACGACACGGCAGGGAGCATGACGCATGTGAATTTACAGTTTGCCTGCGATGTATCATTCGATCAATTGCTTGAATCGCTGGACCGCGAGGGTGTTCTATATAAGCCTGATCGAGGATTCGGTATTTTACCGTTAAGCGCGAATACGCTCCTTATTAACAAAGTCATCAATGAGTGCAAGGGGATCCGGAATAAGCAGGTGAAAGGCAGATTATATTATTCGTTGATTGAAGGGGAATGGGATAACGAACGATTGATCGCTAAGGTTAAGGAGGTGCTGTCGTCGTTATCCTTCAAGATCGCCCGCTGATGCAGTCCGAAGCGCTTGAAGCCATGAATGGAGGAAGAAATTTTATGGGTAAGCGGAAAGTGACGATTCTATGCTCGGGTTTCGGTCTGGGTTTCTATATTCCCGGTCTGTTAGCTGCAAGTGATTTCGAGAAAAGGGATATCGCGACGGAAGTACTCGTGTTCGAAAGCTATTTGGAGCAAGACAAGATGGATCATATTGTAGACAGCAGAAGGGCTTATCACAATAATTTCGCACTTGCCAATCTATCGGCCCGAATGCCGATGGATATCCGGGGCAGCATTGATTATGCCCTGGTCGAGCTGTTGCTGGAGGCGTGGAAAGCGGAAGACCGATACGAATTCATATCGCTATCCGGACACTGGATCTATATTCTTGATTTGTATAGGGAGAAGATGCTGCCGAATCGAATTCATGTAGACCTGCTCTACGTCGATTCAGATCTGGCCCCGTCCTGGAAGAGCTTGAAGAAGTTTCATCCTCACTACGACGAGTATTATTACAATGCTTGTCTCTATGACACCGACAAGATGGAGATTCGATGCGAAATCCCGGTTCTTCATCGTACGCCAATGCCCTTCGACTCAAGGAAGCGGCGGCTTGTTGTTCATGGCGGCGGCTGGGGGATGGGCACTTATCAAAGTACAATTCCAGAGCTTGCCGGCCATAGCTACGGGCTTGATATCGTAGCTTACGATTGGAAGGAAGCGAAGCCCGATCCCGATCACCGATATTGGATGAATGATCCGGAATGGTGTGCATGGGTGAAGAATGCGAACGGCCTGCACGAGTTTCCGCCATACATCGAAATAACGGGAGAAGGCACGAAGTCATACGCCGCTGAGGTTGATCATCATTGGTTATTCGATATCGCTTCGGAGGCGATGGCTATCGTGGCCAAGCCGGGAGCGGGCACATTAATCGACTCGCTTGCATCCGGTACCCCTCTTATTTTGCTGGAGCCGTTCGGAAGTCACGAGCTTAGCAATTTGGAATTGTGGGAGTCTCTGGGGTTCGGAATCCGCTACGAGAAGTGGCGGGAGATGGATTTTTCCGTAGAGGTCCTTAAGGAGATGCATCAAGCGATCATGAACAGACCCGGAGAACGAACGAATTATGTGGATCATTATTGTGCGAGAGTCGCGTTAACGAAGGGGTAACATTTCAATGGCAAAAGGGGTTATGCGATGAGCGTAAACAAATTGAGTGTCGTCCAAGATAAGACAATGACAAGCTATCCGAGATGGATTGTCATGCAGCTGTTGGAGGAGTGTAATTTACGATGCAAGATGTGCTATGAGTGGGGACTCGAAGGGCCGTACAAAAGCAAAAAAACGTTAGCGCATCTGGATCCGGATCTCATTAAAAAGATCATCGTCGAGTGCAGCCCGGGCAAGCCATATTACGATTTCTTCGGTGGCGAGCCACTGATGTACCCTTGGCTGGGCGACATTCTCGCCATGATCAATCACTATGGAAGTAAAGCAGATTTCCCCACGAACGGCACATTGCTTGAGCAGCATGCCGAGATGCTTGTCGAGACTGCTCCAAATAAGATCTGGATGTCTCTCGACGGCCCTGAGGAAATCAACGATAAGCAGAGAGGCAAAGGCGTATTCAAGAAAGTAATCAAGGGGATCGAGAAGCTTTATGAGCTTCGGGAAAGCAAGGGCAAGCAATTTCCGAAAATGGGTGTATCCTTTATCATTACGCCCTTGAACTATATGTACGTTGAGGAATTTTTCTTTAAGCATATCGACTTGTCGATGTTGGACCATATCAGCATGGAAGTGCAGCTCTACGCAACGGAAGAGCAGTATGCCCAATATGTGGAGGTTCTTAGTGACAAATTCGACGTGCATGAAGCTCCTTATGCCAAGGGGATGGTGTGGCGGGACACCAGTTCGTTCAGCCAGATCGATATTCCGGAATTGACGAGACAGCTCAATAATGTTAAAGCGTATTGCTTGAAAAACAGCATTCATGTGATCACCTATCCGAAAACGATAGATGAGCAAAATTTGAGCAACTATTTCTCGGGGCAATTCCATCAGATGGCTGATAAACGAAATCGCTGCTCCCTTCCATGGGTTTATGCAGAGATTACAGCAAGGGGCGACGTTTCGCCCTGCCATGCCTTCTATGATTTGACCTTTGGCAACGTGAACGAAGAGAGCTTGATGGATATCTGGAGTAGTGACAAGTACAAAGATTATCGCGCGTATATGAAAAAAAATATGCTTCCGATCTGCACGGCTTGTTCAAGGTATTATATCTATTGATTCATGTGAATGACCTAATAGGTTTAAGAGGGGTGGTGTTGATATGAATCCGAAATCAGAGATTAAACGTTCCCCAAAGGATTTGCAAATATTGAAACGTACGATCAAGAATACGGTGGAAACCAAGCGGAACATGGAAAAAATAGCGGGTTACGCGACACCGTTGCCAGAGTCGGTCGGGATTAAACTGACGAACCAATGCAACTTGCGCTGCAAGCATTGTTATCAATGGAACGACACTGGCTACCATCACTTTATGACACCGGAGCAGCAGCGGGAGCAGCTCGACTACGGGCTGCTGGAGAAGCTGATCCTTGAGACGGAACCAGCCAAGTCGAGACTCTATATCTGGGGCGGCGAGCCGCTCGTATACAGCCATTTCGACCGTTTGGCCGATTTGCTTGAAGCCCATCCTCGCGAGACGACGATCTGTACGAACGCGATGCTGATCGAGCGAAAGCTGGACACCTTGCTGAGAATCTCCGACAACCTGGAGCTGCTCATTGCACTTGATGGATTCGAAGAAGAGAATGATGCGCTTCGCGGCAAAGGGGTATTTAACAAGGCGATAGATGCTATTCGGATGCTAGTCGAGCTGCGCAAGGAAAACCGATTCAGGGGCAAAATTACGATCCATACCGTCGTTAACGATGGGATGACCGACAAGCTTTATGATTTGTTGGACTTTCTGGAGGGCGTCGGTGTAGATATGGTCATGGTCTGCTTCCCGTGGTACATCTCGGACGAATGCACGCAGGGAATGGACGATTATTTTGACCAGAAGTTCGACTTCCTTCCGGCGAGCGAGCACAAGGGCGAACGAAGCTGGCACGCCTTTAACTACAAGCTCGATCCGGAGCGTATCCCTGCTTTGATGAGCGAGTTGGACCGGGTGAATAATCGGGTCTGGAAAATGCGTTTACGCTACCAGCCGAATCTGGATTATGACCAGATCGAAGATTTCGTGCTCGGCAAAGAGGTGAGGAGTAAAGGCACGATGAACAAGAAGTGCCTGGCTCTCTCGAACCGGATGGACATTACGCCCGATGGAACGATTGTTGCGTGCAAATTTTTCAAGGAGTTCGAGATCGGCAATTTAAATGAAGCGTCCGTACAGGAATTATGGCACGGCATGACCTACAGAAGGATAAGGGAAATGATGGATGAACGACTGACACCGGCATGTTCCAAGTGCAGTGTCTTGCATTTGCACGGTGTTTAACTATTCTACATGAGCATAAATGAGGTGAATCAGTGAGCATTATCCAAGTGGAACGCTTATCCAAAAGCTTCAATTACTACGAAAAAGAATTGGGGTTCAAAAAATCGCTGAAAAATTTAGTGAAGCGGAAATCACTGATCAAAGAAGCGGTTAGCGAAATATCACTTGTCATCGAGCAAGGCGAGATGGTCGGGTTCTTAGGCCCGAACGGTTCCGGCAAAACGACTACGCTTAAGATGCTGTCCGGCATCTTGTATCCGACAAGCGGGCAAGCGACGGTATTAGGCTATATCCCTTGGGAGCGAAAAAAAGAATTCAAGATGCAGTTCTCGATCGTGATGGGGCAGAAATCGCAGTTGTGGTGGGATTTACCGGCGAACGAATCGTTGTACCTGAACAAATGCATTTATGAGGTCGAGGATAAGCCCTACAACCTTGTCCTGGATGAGCTTACGGAGATGCTTGGTGTTAAAGATCTGCTCAATATTCAGGTGCGCAGGCTTTCGCTGGGGGAACGGATGAAGATGGAGCTAATTGCGTCGCTCATCCACCGGCCTAAGGTGATTTTCCTGGATGAGCCTACAATCGGACTCGATCTGATTTCGCAGAAGCGCATTCGGGAGTTCCTGAAGTATTATAACCAGCAGACGAAAGCAACGGTCATTCTGACAAGCCACTACATGGCGGATATTGAGGATTTATGCAAACGCACGATCATCATCAATCAAGGGAAGATCGTATACGATGGCGATCTTCGGCGTGTGAACGAATTGTTTCATGCAAAAAAGATCATCAAGCTGCAATTTACGGACGAAGTGCCGAGGCAGGCGCTAAGCGACTATGGCGCTATTATGGAACATGACGGCATGAATGCGGTCATGGAGATCGATAAGCATGACCTCCAGCGGCTTTCCAAGATGATGCTGGACCGGTTCCCGATCCTCGATTTCACAGTGGAAGATATACCTGTCGAGCGAGGCATCGAAAGCTTGTATCAGAAAGATGGGGTCAAACATGAAAGCCTTGCAGAAGTATAAAAGGACGTACATTCTTGCACTTCAGAATGCGATGGAGTATCGGACCGATTTCTTTATGAGTATTATCAGCGGCGGCTTCATCATTCTCGTCCAATGCTTCCTCTGGACGGCCGTGTTTCGCAGTTCGCCGCAAGAGATTATTAACGGCTATACGTATTCACAGATCATCATTTATTCCGTGTTGTCTGGCGTTGTCTCCAAGCTGGTTTCTGCCGGCTTCGAAGGGGAAATCGCGAATGATATCAAGACGGGTGGACTGAGCAAATTTATCGCTCAGCCCATTCATTATTTCAGCTATCGGATATGCAATTTTTTCGGTGGGAAAACGGTTCAGATCGGGGTCGTCCTTGTCTTATTCGTCATACTGATGATCGTTTTTACTCAGATTTGGGGGTTTCACCTTAGAGGGGTGCAGATCGTTATGTTCCTGGTCAGCATTCTGTTCGGACTGCTCATCAACTTCCTGCTTTTTTATTCGATTAGTGCTCTCGCGTTCATCATTACCGAGGTTTGGGGCGTTTATATCGCGTTCAACCAAGGCGTCTATCTGCTCAGTGGTGCCATCTTTCCGCTTAATATTTTCGGAGATACGTTTGCCAGAATCTCCAGCTACTTACCGTTTCAATATGTCGTATTCTTCCCGGTTAACATCATCAATGGGAGCATGGCGATTCATGAAATCGTGCGCGGGCTTCTCTTACAGGTGGTCTGGGTAATTGCGCTTATGATAATTTCGAAGTTGTCGTGGGATTCCGGGATGAGGAAATATGTAGCCGTTGGAGGTTAGATCTGTGAGTATCAGCTTGACGGAGTTTCGGAAGCATGTACGTATGTTCTTTATTTTCGCAAAGAACAGCTTGGTCGGTTACATGGAATACAAAGCGAATTTCTACTCCGGTTTGATCATGGAGACTGTATTTCTGTTTTCCAAGCTGATCTATATCTTGTTCGTTTTCCAGCTCGGGATCGAAATCAATGGCATTTCTCCTGACCAGATGATGATCTTCACCGGAACCTATACGATTATGATCGCGATCTATACAGGACTGTTTATGGATAACTTTTATAGATTCGCCGGCCATATCCGCAACGGGACGCTGGACTTGTATATGACGAAGCCGCTTTCGCTGCAGTTCATGATTTCATTTCGGCACGTTAACTTCGCGTTTCCGATCCCGAACCTGATCGCCGGGATCACGATGATCGTACTGGCTTGGCGGCGTCTTGACATCGAGCCAAGCTTTATCCACGTGGCCGGATATATCGGCGTGATCTTGAGTAGCACGATCGTGACCTATTCGGTGCTTCTACTTCCGCAAATTCTTGCCTTCTGGACGGTGAAGTCCGGTTCGATCTTCGAAATACTCGACAAATGTTGGGATTTAAACAATATGCCGATGTACATATACCCCAAATGGCTGCGGAGAATAGGGCTGTATGTTGTGCCGATCTTGTTCATCACCAACATGCCGTCGGTTTATTTGATCGATCGATTGGACTTGTTCCTTGGGATATGGATTTTTGTAGCTCCCGTTATATCGCTTATCGTGGTCAGGCTGTTCTGGAAGCTGGCCGTCAAACGCTATGAAAGCGCCAGCAGTTAGAGAAATGCCCAAAAAACAAATTGTTGAGAAGGTGAATCGAATGAGCAGGACGGAGCATGAGAGCCATCCGTTGCAGACAAAGGCTATCGAAAAGAAACGGCTGCACAACGGGATCGAAATCTATCAAAACAACGAAGGCGAGACCGAGTTCCTCTACAATGAGATTTTTCACAAAGAGATGTATTTCAAGCACGGTATTACGCTCCCGGATCATGGCACGGTCTTGGACGTTGGGGCTAATATCGGCATGTTCAGCCTATATGTCAGCAGCAAGAGCGACTGCAGGGTATATGCTTTTGAGCCACTGCCGCCGACTTTTAATCTCTTGAAGATGAATACGAGTTCGCTGCCTCGCGTAACGACGGTTAATGTCGGGCTTTCCAATGAGATCAAGGAAGCGGAGTTTGCCTATTTTCCTACGATGTCTACGGACTCTGTCCAGATCAAATACAGGGAGAACCACGATCAAGATCTCCGATACGGGTTAATCAACCATTACGAAGATAATTTCGCTGACCCGCGAATGCTAAACCGCTTTGTCGATCATCTTATGTCGCCGAAGCTTCTGAATGAACAAATCTATCGTTGCAAGCTAACTACGATCTCTGAAATGATCCGCTTTTACGGTCTGAACCAAATTGATCTGCTCAAAATCGACGTGGAAAAAAGTGAGTTCGAGGTGCTGGAAGGCATAGAGCCAGAAGATTGGGGCAAAATCAGACAAATTGTAATGGAGGTACACGGACTGGACGGAGAGCAGATCAGCAGGCTCGAGAACATCTTCCAAACCAACGGCTTCTATGCCGTGATCGATTATTACGAAGATTTGAATATCCCAAATTACTATAATGTGTACGCGTTGAATCAAATGCATACGTCGGCTGGGCGATAGTCATGTTACAGAATCTGCATGCAAGGTTGGTATGCTCCAGCTGCAAGGGCGAGCTGGAGCAGTCGGAGGCAGTGCTGCAATGCTGCAGCTGCGATGCGGTATATACGAACGATGATCGTTACTTATCGATGCTCGACCGGCGAGAACAGTTTGTCCACCCTTCCGAATGGAACCGAAAAGAGGCTGAAATTCGGGATTATAGCGAGATTTCGCACTCCCTTGCGCTGTCCGGTATAGGCCGATTCGCCACCTTCTTGAACTATGGTTACGTCCCGCACGAGAATGAGCAACATGCGGTGCTCGAGCCGGGCGATGCATGGAATAGAAATTCGGTCAAGCTGCTGCTTGAAACAGTGGGTAAGACGGCGATTCGGGAGCGGCAGGTGATCGACATCGGATGCGGCAGGGGAGGGAACATAGCGGCTCTGTCTAAATATTTCAAGCCGCTGTCTATTGTCGGTCTCGACATCTGCCCGGCGAATATTGCCTTTTGCAATGCCAAATCCCGATTGGGTGAATCTTTGTATCTCGTCGGCGATGCGGAGAATATACCGTTTGCTGACGAGAGCTTCGATGTGGTGTTAAATATAGAATCCGCACATGCCTATCCGAACCGATCACGATTCTATGAAGAGGTATACCGGATCATGAGAGTTGGTGGCGTATTTCTGTATACGGAGCTGATGCTGGGAGATCAAGTAGCGCAAAACGTCAGGCTGTTAGAGGAAGCAGGCCTGTCTGTAATCCGCAATCAGGATGTGACTTCGAATGTTCTTCTATCATGTGATGAGAGTGCGAAGCAGCGTACTGGCACACAAGGAATTGCGAATAACGCCAATTCAAGCACGAATATTGGAGATATCCATGAATTCATCGCATTGCCCGGCTCGAAGAAATATGAAGAGATGAAGGCTGGAACGCGGCAATACCGTATGATGAACCTTGTTAAGAGGTAATATAGCCGTGATATCAACAATAATTTTTGGGCGTGTCTGAAAACTCTGAAGGCGGCAGATTTTGCTGAATTTTCGTTCCAAGCCAGGAAGTTTTCCGCAGGCGTGCCGGGGCACGTCAAGGGAAATTGACGTAGCAGGGGGCGAAAAGGCGGTAAAAGATGCACTTCAGTAGGTTTCAAGACACGTCCTAGGTTAGGAGAAATATTTTATGGAAGAAATTATTTCCCTGGACACCTTTCAGCCTTTCGACGGCATGACGAAAATGTTTCCTCATCATAATTTTCCTTATTTTAATTGCGGCTACAATTTGTTATTAACGCTTGCCAGGTATTTTAAAAAAGATGAGCTGTCGATTTTGAATAATGTCATTACTATTTATAGATTTGATAAACAAAAAATACAAACAAGAGGATATTTCAAGTTAGAGGTGTTGGATCTTGAGGAGGGAGATCAGATCCTTGAGGAAATGGGGATATCTATTCGTAAAAAATCCCCTGCACTAGATACGTTACAAGATGAGATCATCAATTCTATTTCTAGTGGTCATCCGATTTCCATATTTATTGATTTATTTTATCAACGCGGGAGAGACTTTTACTATAACCAAAAACATGGACTGCATCCTGTTTTTGTCTATGGCTTCAATCTTACGAACGAGGAGATATATACGGTTGATGATATTACAGAATACAGACAATATGCTCTGTCATTTTCAGAATTTAAATGGTCATGCATGACTTCGGAACACGTAAAGATGCCAGACTACTTTTGGGAATATGCGCTAGTGGCCCCCGGTAATCATGAGATATTGAACAATAAGAATTCAGCACACACAACCATCAATACATTCGTAGAAAATATGTGCAGGTATCAAAATGAAATAACGGAAAGTTTGAATAATATCCTGTTGCTCGCAGAAAATTACGAGCTCATTATAAAAAATGAAACGATTATAGAAACACTGAGCAGTACGATTTATAGAAAATGTTCTGAGAAATACAGGTTAAATACTCTCTATAAGTACAACATTGATCATATCAATGCAAAACATACGCTTGACCCGTTATTGGACCAAATTATTCATGACTGGAAGACAGTAAGGATCTATTCGAATAAAGCCATCATGTCCCAAAAGTTCACTGGGGAAATCATAGACAAGTGCATTGGTTTATTTACAAAAATATATACGAATGAAATACATTTTAATAATCAATTATTTTTAATGTTAAAGGCTTTCAGGTATAATCACATCTAATATTGCTAGAAATGAGCCGCATCAACAGGCTGGTCAGGAAAGACTAAAACCCTTACAAGCCCTGTAAGGCATAATAAAAGAGCCGCCCTTCATGGGTGGCTCTGCTTCTATCATTCCTTATACAGCCCCTCAATGGTGAGTTGTTCGATGGTTTATATAATCATTAGTAGAGTTGATGGTGATCTGAACAATATCAAGTTTTCCAGTTTATCCGTTTTTAATAACTTTGTGGTGTTCAGTGTTTTCTAATGCGGAGGTTAGACGTGGCAAAGGTATACCTAACTTTTGGGCTTCTCTCACAACTTCAAGTACAGCAAAACTGGACGTACTATTATTGTATTCAATGAAAAGTCGTGGTAAGCTGCCCTTTGCAAAAATAACCTTGTTAAACAGCAGGCCGAGAAGTGCCGGTGGGATCTTGGTCAACAATAGAGTAATCGCGTCCATCTTTGCGCCTCTTGCTTTAAGTACAGGGGTCATTTCCCGCATACTCTTACCGACATTTGCGAATGAGTCACTATGATTCAAGACTGATGGGAAACTTCCTCGTTTTAACACCTCGGTCTCCATCGCCGCATTCATGGCAAAATGATTCCATAGCCAGCTTTGCATATCCTTGATCCAATTGATTTTAAAATTGGCGCTTTCAAATAGTTCTTTGACCTTGTTGTTTATCTGTTCCGTGCCTACCCGTGGTTTTTCCAGAAATATCGTTTTTAAAAAGCCGCCCTTAAGCTTATTGTCCTCAATGCCGCCTCCTGCTCCTGGGAACCCAAAGACAACATTGTTCATAGACAGGGGCAAGATTGATGATTTTAAATCCTGCCAAATATTATTGAATATTAGGATCGGGGTGTTACCAGCAGTAGTCGAAAGTATTCTTGCTGCTTCGGGAAGTTGCTCCGTGTTGACACTCGCAATAATGAGATCATAATTTGGGCTTATCTCCTCATGCAGCTTGATTTTCCAGCTTTCTTGGATGAACTGTTTTCCTCTTCGTGCGTCCCACATTTCAAGCGCGATATGACTTCCGAACGTTTCTTTCCTCCCTTTTCTAACGTAAAACTCAACGGTATGCCCTGCCTTCTCTAAAGCCCAAGCGTATTGGGTCGATATTACACCTCTACCGAAAAATAAAATTCTCATCTTAGCCTCCTAATATCCATATTCCTCTTTGTTGATGATCCAACAACGTGTTGTATAATGTTATTGTATAGATTCACTATTTGGTCATCAACCATCAGATTTTTAATATCTGTCGTATAATCAATTCAACAGAAAATGGAGGTTAACAATGAAAAAGCAACCTGAAATTACGGAAAAAACAAGGCAGACATTTATAAATGTATTCTGTGATTTATATTGCCGAAAACCAATCGAAAAGATATCCATTCAAGAGATTGCTAACCAATCAGGATATAACCGGAGTACATTTTATCAATACTTTACAGATATCTATGAGTTGTTGGACTGCGTTGAAGAGCGTATGTTGAAATCGATTAAGGAGGAAATGGCAGGAAGAGAGTTTTCTACACATACTATCCAAGATGCACTTCAATGCTTGGAAAATGCAGAGGAAATTTCAGTTCTTAAAGCTGTATTGGGCGACTATGGTTCTGTTCATTTTGTGGAACGCTTGAAAAGAGAAATTCCCTTTGAACGATTGATTATGGATTTTTCAACAGATGATGTCTTGGCACCATACATCATCGAGTTTTACATATCTACATTAATATCTATGTTTCGTCTTTGGATACACAGAGACAAAGATCTATCGTCGGAGGAATTGATCAAGCTGATCGATAGTCTATTTACAAAGGGGATAACACCGTATCATATCTTTGGCACGGTCAATCCGCAACGTTCTGGAGTGTAGCGATGATGGTTAGAAAGCTAAAGATAAACAAAAAGAGGTCGAGAATTTCATATATTTTCGACCTCTTTTTTGTCTTTGTTTCAATACCATCCATTAACTAGTCTAAAACTCCCATTATCCCAGGCGGTAATTAATATAAGTGCACATCCGTACCAGGCACGGATTTGTTTTGTACGGTATTACCGGATAGGTACACCTTTTGCAGATTAGGCAGCTGACTTAGAGTCTCGATATTGGAAATGGCATTGTTTTCGAGATGAAGCTCAAGTCCCATGTCCCTCCGATTCCATTTGCAGCTCAGCACAACTCATTCGTTCAGGCGATTTTATTATAGGAGGAACGGCTATTCCATGCTGAGTATAGTCGATCCAACACATACACATCATAAATTTTGCTTTTTTCCACTTTGCAATAAAGATGGAATCTGATAGGATAAGTTTATAAATACGATGGTTTTAGTGAGGATTAAAAAGGAGGCCGCCTTGCCATGCAAGAATTAACACATCTGGATCAACTTGAGGCTGAAGCGATATACATTATCAGAGAAGTAGCAGCGGAGTGCGAGAAACCGGTCATGTTGTATTCCGTCGGCAAGGACAGCTCGGTCATGTTGCACTTGGCCCTAAAGGCTTTCTACCCCGAGAAGCCGCCGTTCCCATTCATGCATATCGATACAACCTGGAAATTCAAGGAAATGATTGAGTTCCGCGACCGAAAAGCGAAGGAATTTGGTATCGAGATGATCGTGCACTCAAATGAAGAGGCTATTCAACAAGGAATTAACCCCTTCGACCATGGTTCCGCATATACCGACATTATGAAAACCACAGCCCTGAAGCAGGGATTGGACAAATACGGATTCACGGTTGCGTTCGGTGGCGGAAGACGTGATGAGGAGAAGTCGCGTGCGAAGGAGCGGATTTTCTCGTTCCGGAACAAGAATCACTCGTGGGACCCTAAGAACCAACGTCCGGAGATGTGGAAGCTGTTCAACACGAGAATCAACAAGGGAGAGAGCATTCGAGTCTTTCCGCTGTCCAACTGGACTGAGAAGGATATCTGGCAATACATTCGTCGGGAGAACATCGATATCGTTCCGCTTTACTCCGCCGACGTAAGACCGATCGTTAATCGTGACGGGCATATCATCATGGTGGATGACGAGCGGATAAAGCTTGAGCCTGGCGAGAAGGTAGAGATGAAGAAGATTCGCTTCCGCACGTTGGGTTGTTACCCGCTCACGGGCGGAGTCGAGTCCGATGCTGTTACGCTGGATGAGATCATTGAGGAGACATTGGGTGCGTTATCTTCCGAACGGACCAGTCGGGTTATCGATCAAGAAGCGGCGGGAAGCATGGAACGACGCAAACGGGAGGGCTATTTCTAACATGAAGAGTCTACTTAAATTCATTACCTGTGGAAGTGTGGATGATGGCAAGTCCACGCTGATCGGACATATGCTCTATGAAGCCAAGCTGCTATTTGCCGATCAAGAACGCGCGCTTGAGCTCGATAGTCGATTGGGAAGCCGAGGCGGCAAAATCGACTACTCGCTGCTCCTGGATGGTTTGCTGGCCGAACGCGAACAAGGGATTACCATTGATGTGGCATATCGTTATTTTACGACGTCTCATCGTTCCTTCATCGTGGCGGACACACCGGGACACGAAGAGTATACGCGCAACATGGCTGTAGGCGCTTCCTTTGCCGATCTAGCCATCATTCTGGTGGACGCTACCAAAGGCATCATTACCCAGACCAAACGCCATGCCCGGATCTGCGCCCTGATGGGGATCAAGCATCTCGTATTGGCTGTGAACAAGATGGATCTGGTCGGTTTCGATCAGAGGACGTTCGAGGCAATCAAGGAAGAGTTCATCCAAACGACGGCCGAATTCCAAATCAAGAGCATTCAGGTCATTCCCGTGTCCGCTACGGAAGGGGACAACATTACAACCCAGTCGCCGAATGCACCCTGGTACGAGGGGTTAGCATTATTACCGTATTTGGAAAGTATAGATGTTCATACTACCGATGATACGAAGCCTTTCATGATGCCAGTTCAGCGTGTAAGCAGACCGGACCACACGTTCCGTGGGTTCCAGGGCCAGATCGAGGCTGGAAAGATTTCGGTCGGAGACGAACTCATGACTCTGCCAAGTCGGGAGAAAGCCAAGGTTAAGCGGATTTTGGTGACGGACCAAGCTCAGGATTCGGCTTATGCTGGCCAACCAGTTACGATACAACTGGACCGCGAAGTTGATGTCTCGCGAGGTTGTGTGCTCACGATGGACAATCAAGTCCAAGAAGCTGACAGCTTCGCTTCTACAATCCTGTGGATGGACGATTCCGTCCTGACTCCGGGCAAGCATTATTGGGTAAAGGTCGGAACGAAGACTCTTCCAGGCACTGTAACGGCGATTACCCATAAAATTGACATTAACACGGGCCATACCGTTCCGGCCGATCAAATTGTTAAGAACGAATTGGCCAAGTGTGAATTCACGCTGTCGGATCAGATCGTCTTCGATTCCTTTGAACACAATAAGAGCATCGGAGGTTTTATCCTCATTGATCGTGTCACCAACATGACGTCTGCTTGCGGAGTCATCGATCAAGCTCTGAAGGGAGAAAGCCGATTTGCCACGCTGGATACGGGAATCACGAGAGATGTTCGCGCCCAGCAGAAAGGACAATCTCCGCTCACGGTATGGTTTGCTGGCTCGGATACGGTAGCTCTCGCCAAGGAAGTGGAGAAGCGACTAATGTCATCCGGTTACCATACGATGCTGCTTGAGAGCGTCAGTGGAGAAACGCTCCGCGGAACGGCAGAGATGGCAAAGGTGTTGAACGACGCCGGCCTGATCTCACTGGTATCCCATGATTCTATCAGTGCGGGCGAACTTGAGACAGCTCGAGAGATCATCGGGGGCAAAGGATTTATTGAAGTTAACGCGGACGAGATCGGCGGAATGTCCATCCAGGATGCCGCGAAATCCGTGGTTAAACGAGTCGTGCAATCCGTTATCGATCACAGTCCTTCGAATAACTACGATATTTAATAAGCATGTCCGATAAAGCGGTTGCCGATTAGGTAGCCGCTTGTTTGTTTCGTCAAGATCCCTCTTTATATGGGGAGACTGATCTCTGGATGCCAACATCACCCGTGCTGAGGTTGCAGCTATCGTCCAAAGAATATTGAAGGCTTCTGACTTGACTTAAAACACCGAAAGGGTTCCCCCATGCAGGAAGAACTGCATAAGGGGAACCCCTTTTTGTCTTTGTTTTAATACCATCCATTAACTGTAGTAGTCTAAAACTCCCCATCATCCCAGGCGGTAATTAATACACATGCACAACCGTACCAAGCACGGATTTGTTTTGGACGGAATTACCGGAGAGATACACCTTTTTCAGATCAGGCAGTTGGCTTAGGGTCTCGATATTGGAAATGGCATTATTCTCGAGATGAAGCTCTTCTATGGCCTGCCAGTTACTCATGAATTCGAGAGAAGCCAAATTGCTGTCTTGCAGAGTAAAGGAACGCAGAGCGGGCAGTTTCGCAAAGTAAGGCATCATTTGGTCAACTTCAGTAACAGAGGTATTGTTTATGCTGAAATACGGCTGCTCTAAGGTCAAATGTTCAAGTACGCTGTTCTCCGTGGCCGATTTTTCTTCAAAGTTCAGCCTGCACTCGGAGCACATCAGAGATTTGATCTGCTTCAAACGAAATAAAGCATCGCTCTCCTGATATAGTGACGAGTCGTAAATGCTTAGAGTCTCCAGGCTGGATAAGCCGTCCAGGGCGCCCAGACGGGTTACTTCACTGACCTCCGAGAGGGAGAGTTGCTTAAGTTTCGGGAATTTCCCCAGCGCCGCCAAATTCAACTCGCCACTTCCGCCACGGAGCGTCAGGCTGGTTGCGGCGGGCGCTTTCAGTCCGGCGAGAAAAGCGCTTGGAATTTCTACTCGCGTTGCCTTAGGTAATGTCAGCGCTTCTGCATTCTCGTAGTAGCCGGACAACGTTAATTCCCGCAAAGAGGACAGGCTATTGATGGCCTTTACCGAACTAAGTTGACTTAGAGAAGCTAGGCGCAGTGAAGTAATAGAGGCCTTGCCGTCCAAGGGCTCCAGGCTTGAGAAGTTTACGCTTTCGAGATCAAGCGTTTGTAGAGCAGGCATATTTTGTACAAAGTCGATAGACTTTACATTTGTTAAAAAGGATAGCTGAAGCTCCTGAAGCTGGGTCAAGGCGTACAGCGGTTGCAGGTCTGTGGTTTCACTGTATTGTATGGATAAGGATGACAGCCCGGTCATGGAGGATAACCATCCCAGTTCATCGACAAAGGTGAGCGACAGGGACTTGAGCGGCAGCTTGTTCAACAGAAAGAAATCCGTTACGGATTCATCCACATAGGTAATGGATAACGAGCTCAGATTAGGAAACTCCAGCAGCATGGCCAATTCCTGATTGCTGCGAAGCTGAG
This sequence comes from Paenibacillus sp. FSL R5-0749, assembly GCF_038595085.1. Lineage (NCBI taxonomy): Bacteria > Bacillati > Bacillota > Bacilli > Caryophanales > Paenibacillaceae > Paenibacillus > Paenibacillus sp. FSL R5-0749. The sequence continues at coordinate 866,612 of NZ_CP152005.1, forward strand.
TGGAAAGCTCCGTAATGTTAGTCTTGTCGCCAAAGTAGCCCGAAAATTTGCTAAAGGATTCGTTAAAAGCGCCTCCATAACTTTTTAATCCGGACATATGGGCCAAAGTGGTTTGATCCGTCTGGGAGATTTCATAGGTATTCGTCAGATCGAGTGCCGTCAGTCCCGTAAAGGCTTCAAAATCCCGCTGATCGATCTCCTGGTTATTCAGTTTCTTGTCCTGAGTAACATAAGTGATTTTCTCAGCCTGTTCATCGCTGAAGGGGTCGGAGAAGCTGTATGTAAACTCCCACTGGTCATTATCCGAATAGTCTACAGTTAAGTAACGAATACGAGCAAGTTCATCCTCAGTCGGCAGGGCAGTCCCTTTATCGAAGATATCTCGCAAAAAGGAGAGTAGAACCTCGCTTTCAGGCATCTTTCGCATAGGCAGTTTGGCTTCTGTTGGTGAATGAGTAGAGCTGACATTGGAGTACACATAAGTACCGATGGCACCGGTTAACACCAGCATCAGTATAAGTAAAAGCTTTACGGAGACAGCCTGCTTCGGTGTTGCCTTGGGAGGCGTTCCATGGTAATGATTAATGGTCTGGTCCACGTAATAGACATTATTTTGCTTCAATAGAAGCTCTGTTTCACAATAGGGACACTTTAAAACCTCATCCTTCTTGTATTCAATTCGTCCGTTGCAATTGGGACAGTTTAACGGAATAAACGCCACAAATGTCCTCTCCTTCGTTATGATGTTCATCAATTTATGCCAAACGGTCATCTGACTTCATTATACCTTGTATACTCCTGTGAGAGCTTGATTATATTGAAAAAAATGTAGTTGACGTGTGGCTTGGACAATATATATCATATGATATATAACGTTTGAAATTTATCGTTGCATTTATGGCAGGAGGAGACATATGGCACCCAAAAAGAAATTTACTAAAGATCAAATTATTGATGCGGCATTTGAAATCGCAAGAACAGAAGGCATTGAATTCATTACAATTCGCAAGGTGGCAGAGAAGCTGGGAGGGTCCATTGCACCGATCTATGTGAATTTCAAAGAGGTAGGCGAATTGTTAGAAGGTGTATATCAGAAAACCTTCGAGTTGAGCAGACAAATGCTGCGGGAGCAGAATTCAGGACATCCGTTTCAGGATATTGGTGCTGCCAGCATCCGTTTTGCCAGAGAGTACCCTGTATTGTTTCGGGATATTGTGATGAAGAAAAATGATCAAGCGAAGCACAATGAGGAGGAAATGAAAAGCTTTATACACGTGATGAGAATGGACCCTGATCTGAATGGATTATCAGATGATGAACTGCAAACCATTTTGCTCAAGATGAAGATGTTTCAGGTAGGGATCAGCGTGATGGCCGCGAATGAAATGTTGCCGGAAGAGTACACGGAACAAGAGATGATCCGTCTGATGAACAGTGCAGCGGAAGATGTCATCAGCACAGCGAGGCGAAGAGTGGAACAATCCTGACAGGAGGTGCTTGTCAATATGTCAGCAGCAAGAATAAAGCTCAGTCTGCTTGTATTCATGGTGGTCGTATTAGCAAGTGGCTGGATTGGTGTATGGGTGGATACGATGATGCCGGAGCAGCCAGCAGAAAATTCGTTAGGAATGGGATTGTGGCTAATCCTGCCGTTACTCATGATGCTTTTACTGCGAATTGTGAATCGAGATTGGAAAGATATTGGTGTGAGATTCAAGCTGGAGGGCAATTTGAAATGGTATGGTGCGGCTCTTCTCATCTATCCGGTTGTGATGGTGATTGTTGTAGGTCTTGCCTTCCTTTTCAATAGTGCCCGTGCTGCTGATGTTGAGCTAAATACATTGCTGCCGCTTATCGGGGTTTCTATTGCAGGCAGTTTTATGAAGAACATTTTTGAAGAGTTTGCCTGGCGCGGCTATCTGACTCCCAAATTGATTGAATTGAAGCTGAACGATTGGGCGCTCTATTTTGTGTCAGGCCTTATATGGGCTTTATGGCATGCTGCGTATTATATGGTTTTCCTACCGGAAACGTATTTCGAGAATACGACCAGATTGAACTTTATGATCCTAGGGTGTGTGTTGATGATTGCCTGGTCCATAATGTATGTTGAAATATACCGTCTGACCGAATCTGTATGGCCATGTGTGATCATGCACGCTGTGGAGGATGGAGTACCGACCTTGTTGGTATCCGTAGCAGGGATCATCACGTTAACCCAAGCAGGGGAATTCTGGTTCAGTCCAACCACGGGGATTGTGACAACCGTTTTGTTTGTTGGTTTCGGGTTATTTCTAAGGTCAATTCGAAAGAAGAAGGAGCAGAAGATCAATCTTTGATCATAAAAAAAGAGCGGGGAAGCCCACTCTTACTGATCTGTCTTCAATGCAGAGCATAGTGCTGATATAAGGTTGGTCCGAAGATACATCAAGCAATCGATGTAATCGGATGTTTAACTTGCACCGGGTAGAGATGCTCACCGGGGGTTCTTACAAATAAGCCTTCATGGGTAGCGGTACTTTTTAGAACGAGATGTTCTGTTGCATCTGGTGTGAAATGGAAGGTGATTGTCTCTGTATCCTCATCTGCAATCTTATCCAAGATATCTTTCATATTTATTTCGTTTAAGCTAACAACGTCGAAGAGCTCAATATGATTGTCTTCTTTCTGATAAATAACAATGACGTTTTCATCTTCTAAGTAATTAATATCATTACTAAAGACATTCAGGCAATAAAACATGAGTATGCCTTGCGTCTGGGCGGTTCCGAAATGCCGAGAAACCGGCAATCTTTCCGATGCGAATTTTTGAATAAGATGTAAATCATCCGAGATAGTAACATCGAGCCTCTGAAGGTTCGCAGGTTTGGGTGATTTTTTTGCCGTATAATCCATTGAAAAAAGATGTTCTTCCACCGGCTTAAAACCAAACTTGGGGTAAAAATCAAGCACCGATTCATTGGCAAAAAGGTACATGAGATCGTATTTGTTCTCGTATTCCTCTAAAATTCTGTTCATTAAACGAGTGGATAGTCCTTTCCCTCGATAGTCGGGATGTGTCATTACTGTACCGATTTGAATCGCTTTTTTCTGCTCCCCGTGAATGATGAGCTCAAGGATGTTAACGGGAGCATTGGCAACAACCCGATCTCCGTCCACAAATGAAAAAGGGATGTAGTTCTCGCCCCAGCATCCGTGCTGGTACCAATTTTCAAAATCAATATCAAAAGTCTCGGCAGCAAGCTCGAAAAAACTCTTGCGCAGTACTTCGTTGTTTTTATAATTCTTCATAAATATTAATTCTTGCATGGTATTCTCTCCTTAACCCTCAATAGTAACTACATAATATGACCATGCCGTAATTGCAATTAAGTCAGTAATCTGGTATTCACTATTCAAAGTCTTGGTCCATTAATCTAAGGCAAAATGCACAACTGCGCTATATAACATTTTGGTGCGAATAGGATCAAACGTTACTTGATGTTGGACTTGCTTTACACGCAGCATTAATGCCTTATTGATTTCAATACGTTCTTCGATCGCTCGCGCCAGTTCATGAAAGTCATAAGCCTGCAAGCATTCGACTTTATCTTTTATGATATCCAGTGAAATTTCCATATTTAAGTCAAGCCTCCTCGGAATGTCGATCTGCAGGTTAAATGCCTGTCGAGCTTCATTGTAGAGGAGCTTTTCCAGTTCGGCAAGATGAATTCCACTCAACATATCAGAATCTAAAGAGACGAAGCCAACCGCCCGATATATATGTATAAATAAATTTGGATGTAAACATTGATTCAAGGCCGCTAATCTTTAGCATGAACGAAAAAGGAGAACAGCCAATGATCCGTGTTATGTTGATTGACGATGAAGAAGATGCACTAGATCTGCTTGAAATATTGCTTGGTCAAATGGGGAATGTGGAGATCGCTGGAAGATATCTAAATCCCCTTCAGGCGTTGGAAGATTTAAACCGAACCATGATAGATGCTGTGTTTTTGGATATCCAAATGCCGGGTATGAAGGGTACCGAAGCAGCTCGGCGAATAAGAAGCATTTCTCCTGAGTTGCCGATCATTTTCACGACGGCCTATGCCGAGTATGCATTAGAAGCGTTTGAGATTGATTCAACCGACTATCTGTTAAAGCCGTTTACGGTGAGCCGTTTACAGAATACGGTGGCACGGATAACCAAAGATCTGTACAAGCAGTCCAGTCTAACAGAGGAAAATAAGCTTTTAGTTCCGTCAGTTCTTTCTCTCGGAGGATTCCATATCATATCACCAGGCGATACGGGCAAGGAAGTTATATGGAAAACGAAAAAAGAGCGGGAGCTATGCGCATTTCTAATTCATCATGAAGGTAAGCGCGTAAATGCCGCTGTCATTATAGAGGCGTTGTGGCCGGGTTACGATCTCGATAAAGCCAAATCGTATTTGTACACCTGTCTTTCTTATCTTCGAAGAAGCTTGACAGAGCATGGCGTAGCAATTCATATCCGTAAAGGAAATCAGGGGTTTTCCGCTGAACTGAACGACATTACAATAGATGTCTCTCAATTCGAGACATTGTTAAATAAAATATTGGCGGAAGAGCACATAAATGAGCTTCATTATGATCAGATGAACGAGATGTACGTCGGAGATTATATGGATGGATGCAATTTTGACTGGGCAATTGCCAGACAGTTGAATATCAAGTCGTTGTATGTCCGTGCACTTCGCAAATGGTATATGTATTATCGTAGCCAAGGAAAGCTTTTGTTTGCAGCTAATAGCTTACAGCGATTACTGGCACTTGTTCCTGACTCCGAGATCGATGGACGTGAGTTGATTAGAATTCATCTGGAACTCAGTAACCGGAGTGAGGCATACCGTGTAAGTCAGGAGTTAGAGCAAGCCGTGCGCATTCAACTTGGAACAGAACTGGAGGAGGAGACGTTGTTATTGATTCAGAACACGATGGAGGGATCGGGGCGCACATTTCAATGAAACGCAAAATCGTTGCGATCCTAATTACATTGACAATGTTGTTCGCGACTTACGGTATGCTGTTAACATACTTTACTTTTAACAAGAAAACGATGCCGATGGCGGCCAATGGAGTCATGGACTTAACCAATTGGGCATTTCAGGAGAAGGGTGTCGTCCGGCTGGACGGGCAATGGGAGTTTTACCCGAATCGACTACTCTTCAGCCATCCCCTCACCTCTGAGGAAGCGGGAGATGAAGCCCCTTCTTTCATTCAGGTGCCCGGGTCATGGTCCAAACAGATGGATACGTTGGGTGTGGCAACGTATCGTTTGAAGCTTTTAATTGATGACGATAGCGTCATATATGGAATGAAGACGGCAGCCATATTGATCTCCAATAGGCTTATCGTCAACGGGCAAGTCGTGGGCTCAAGCGGGTATCCCGATCACAAAGACGATTATTGGGCGCTTAACAAGCCATATGTCAGTTATTTCACTTTAAAGCCAGGCTGGAACGATATCGTGATCGAAGTTGCCAACCATGAATTCCGGGTAACGAGTGGAATCGGGGAGTCTATCCAATTTGGCAAGGCTGACCAAATTGCGAAAATTCGGGATGTCGCGACAGCACACGATTGGATTGCCCTAACAGCCTTCCTGATCATGGGGCTGTATTTTATCGGATTATTTTCTCAGCGCAGGAATGATCAGTCCCTTGTTGTATTCGGACTCGTCTGTGTATTTATTGCAGCGTTTACAAGCATCAGCGGTGAGAGGGTGCTGTTCGATGCGCTGGGCCCACTTCCATTTTGGCTATATTTTCGCATTCAAATGGTGTTGACCATTGGGGTAGGTGTAGGATTTTTCTTGTATGTGTATACTGCTTTTCGTCCCTACAGTTATAGAGGATTTACGAAGGCAGGACTACTATCAGGAGGTGCTTTACTTCTCTTGCATATGGGCTTTGCTACGCAAATTACGACAGGGCCGTTTCGCCTTGTGACATCACTGTACGTCACGTTAGCTTTGTTGTACGCCACCTATGTGTTTGTATATGCTGTTCTAAATAGAGTGGCTGGCAGCTGGTATCTGGCTGTGGCGGCGATGGCTTTGAACGCGCTAGTGTTGAACCAGAACTTAAACGTCTACTTTGGCGTTCCGATCTATTCGCTGCCACCCGTCGAGCCATTTCTTGTACTGCTCATGCTTGCACTATTGATGTCGCTCCGCTTCTCAAACGCATTCCAGAGAATAGAGGAACTCTCGGGTCAGTTAATGGAGGCGGACAAGCACAAGGATGATTTTCTCGCACGTACCTCACACGAATTCAAGACGCCTCTTCATGGTGTTATGAACATATCCCGGTCTATGCTTGATGATACTGCGTTACCTCCTACGTCAGGGCAACGAGAGAAGCTTCAGTTGATGATCGATATTACCAGGAAGCTTTCTCAGATTGTCTATGACATTCTGGACTTGTCGAAGCTTAAACAGGGGGAGCTTAGAATTGATCCGGCGCCAGTCGATGTCCGTTCAGTCGTAGAGATGCAAATCCGTTTCTACTCTTATCTCAGTGCGGAAAAGGAGATTCAACTCGTCAATCAGGTGCCAGCGGACTTGCCGCTCGCTTATGCTGATGAAATCAGGTTAAGTCAGGTCATTAGCAATCTGCTGGACAATGCAATCAAGTACACAGAGAACGGAACGATCATTGTTGCCGGGAAGGAACAAGAAGGCCTGTTGCAATTCGAAGTACAGGATACGGGAGCGGGTATACATCCGGAGGATATGCCGTCTATCTTTGAGCCGTTCAAATCCATGGAAGAAGTAAGCCAACGCGGCTCCGGGCTTGGGCTGTCTATCGCTAAGCAGCTGATCAATCTGCAAGGGGGGACACTATCCGTGAGCTCAACCCTGGACGTGGGGACGACATTCACGTTTACCCTGCAGCGGGCAACGTCAAATAATGAAAATATAGCTAGCTCGGACCATTCATCAGCATCTTACATTCAACCTTTGGAGAACGAGTATTCGTTTCCTACACCGTATATTGCGAATGCCGCTGGTAAGCGCACGATTTTGATCGTTGATGATCAGTATGTCAATCTGAAGGTTTTGCTGGATACGCTACAATCCCATGACTATCGGATCATCGCAGTCAAAGATGGATACGAAGCACTTCGCCAGATCGATGAACCGGGCAGAATTGACCTTGTCATTCTGGACCTGATGATGCCAGGCATGTCCGGATACGAAGTATGTCAAGAAATTCGCAAGCGCTATTCACTCCTGGAGTTGCCCGTGTTGATGGTTACTGCGGCAATTCAACCACAGGATAAGGTGGCTGCATATCAGGTTGGAGCAAACGACTACTTGCCCAAACCGTTTGATTTGGAAGAATTAAAAGCCCGAATCGGAAGTTTGCTTGCCATGAAGGAATCATTGGGACGTGCAGTATATATGGAAGTGGCTTTCCTTCAATCGCAGATCAAGCCGCATTTTCTATATAACGTTCTTAATAGTATCGTTGCCTCCAGTTATACAGATATAGAGCGTGCACGGAGCATGATCATCGCGTTGGCTGATTATTTGCGAGGAAGCTTTCGGTTCAGCAATTCAGATAAACGCATCGAACTCGATGAGGAATTCAAGCTTATTCAAACCTATGTACAGATTGAGCAGGCAAGATTCAGGGACCGTATTTGCTTCCAATATGAGATTCCTGAAGAGGCATATCGTTTACAGATACCACCGTTGCTGCTTCAGCCGTTGATCGAAAATGCGATTCGCCACGGCATCGGAGATCGAATTGAAGGCGGAACAGTGAAATTGATAGTGCAGAGATTAGAAGAGGATTGGTTATTTGTTGTATCCGATGACGGAGTCGGAATTCCTCCCGACCGTATGAAGATATTACTTGAACATAGCGAATCGGCCGTCCAGCAAGGAGTAGGTTTACGAAATATCGATAAGCGATTGAGATTTGAATACGGAACTTCACTGGTACTAACGAGTGAACCTGGGCATGGAACGAGCGTTGCCTTTCATATTCCTAATGGGCTGTCTTAAGAGAACATGTGTTATATCAATGGGTTCCATCGTACATGCGGTGGGGCTCTTTTTGTATTTATTTGATGGATAGTTAACTGAAAATGTGGATTGGTGGACGGGTATGATTAATGTCGTCGAATAAAGTCGAATAACATCGTTTTTTAAGGTTTTTTTAAGGTGTACTCCGTTATGCTGAGTAGAATGCAACTGATTAATATTGCGGAGGGGGAGACATGTAATGATTTCAGTGGGGGGAGCAAGTAAGAAATACGGAAATTTTCGAAGAATGGCACATCTGTTTCTAGCCATCATTCTTTTTATACCATCTTTAGTGATTGGGGGCGGTGTAACTTCGGCGGCATCCGGCTGGTCGATCATTGATGGGAATGGAGCAACTGGCATTAATGTAAATTCAGCCATGAGGGGTGAAAAACCTGCCATAGTGGAATGGAATGGTGAGATTTATGTGGCATGGAAAGAAACGATTCCGAGTACGCCTACAATTAGCCAGATCAGAGTTAAAAAGTTTAATGGCTCAAACTGGATTAGTGTTGACGGCGGTCACCCAACATATGGTCTGAATTACGATTTAACCAAAGATGTCGTATCTCCGACCCTCGCCGTGTACAATAACGCTCTATATTTGTCTTGGACGGAAATGAAAACTTCTTCTATTGGCCAGATTCGGGTCAAAAAATATGATGGTACGAGCTGGACAAATGCTGAAGGAGGAAGCACAGAAGGAATTAATGAAAGTCCCTCCGTAAGCGCGGGTACTCCCAAGTTGGCTGAATACAATAATGAGTTGTACGCAATCTGGACAGAAGCAGCTAAGATTCGCGCTAAGAAGTATAATGGCGTCACGTGGACAAGCCTTGACGGGGGCGGAGCAGATGGGTTGAACGTGAGTCCAGGCAGTGGAGCAGGTAGCCCCGTCATGGCTGTATATGGTAATGATTTATATGCTCTATGGTCTGAAAAAGTGGGTACCGGCTATTATTCGGTGCGTGCTAAGAAGTATGATGGCAACAATTGGACAGTAGTCGACGGTGGAGTTGGATTGAACAAGGTTAGTTGGAACAACGCAATAACCCCGGTCTTAAGTGTTATCGATGATCATCTGTATGTAGCATGGGTAGAAGCCCGCGGTGGTCAATATAGCACGGATGATCAGATCCGTGTCAAAAAATTTGACGGCATCACCTGGACTAATATTGATGGAGATGGCGAATATGGTATCAACGTAAATATAGGGATGCGTGCTTTTGAAGTTCAGTTAGCTAGTTTGAATAATGAATTATATGCCACTTGGTCCGAAAATTCAGGAGAATGGGTAAGCGGAGTTCCCGTTTTCAAGATCCGCATAAAAAAGTATAACGGCAATGGATGGGCTCTAGCCGAAAATGGAAGAAATGGTGGCTTGAATGCTTTTGCAACTAAAACCGCCAGAAATCCTGCCATAACAGCAATGAATGGAGCGCTGTATGCGGTGTGGGACGAGGATGACAGAAAAGTGGTAAATATAAGGGCAGCCCAATTCACGCCGCCGCCTCCACCAAGCGTCACCAGTGTAACTGTGAGCCCGATCACGACAAGTACGATGCAGGGTGGAAGCAGGCAACTATCGGCTGCTGTTAACGCCGTAGGAGAGGCGCCAACAACGGTGACATGGAGCAGTAGTGATGCAACGAACAAGGTCGCAGTTAATGCTACGGGTTTAGTTACAGTTGCACGGGACGCAACACCAGGTAATTACATCATCACGGCGACTTCCACGTTCGATAGTACCAAGACAGCTACATCAACCGTTACGGTGACATATGCACCAGCAGTTCAGAGTATAACCGTTAATCCAAGTACGGATAGCCTGATGCAGGGTGAGAGCACCCAGTTAACGGCAACGGTAGTTGCCGTAGGTGGAGCGCCAGACACGGTAAGCTGGCATAGCAGTGATCTCAGTAACAAAGTAACGGTAGATGCAACGGGGAAGGTTAGTGTAGCATCGGATGCTGCACCGGGCGACTACACCATTACAGCATCTTCCACTTATGATACGGGTAAGAGGCAATCAGCGGTCATTACGGTTACCTATGCACCAGCTGTTAATAGCGTTAGTGTTAGCCCAGATACCGACAGTTTGATGCAAGGAGAGAGCAGACAACTGGTCGCAACGGTAAACGCTGTAGGTGGGGCGGGAGCAACGGTGACATGGGCCAGCAGTGATACGGATCACAAGGTTGAGGTAAGCGATACCGGCTTCGTGACGGTTGCCCCAGACGCTATGCCAGGGAACTACACCATTACGGCAACTTCGACGGTAGACAGCAGTAAGGTGGGTACAGCAACCATTACGGTGACGTATGCACCAGCAGTAAACGGAGTTATCGTTACGCCTGATCCAGCAAGCATCGTGCAAGGAGATGGTACACAGTTAGAGGCAATCGTTGAGGCAGTCGGTGGAGCTTCGACGGAGGTAACATGGAGCAGCAGTGATCTAACCGGCAAAGTCTCTGTAAGTAATACCGGCTTCGTAACGGTTGCAGCGGATGCTGTACCAGGGGATTATACGATAACAGCTACATCGATTGAAGACAGCAGCAAGATGGGAAGGGCAACCGTTACCGTGATGTATGCGCCAGCTATTCACAATATCGCTGTCAATCCGGAAAATGCTTCTGTCGCACAAGGAAGAACCGAGCAACTCACTGCCACGGTAACTGCGGTAGGTGGAGCCGATTCTTCCGTGATGTGGACGAGCAACGATTCCAGCAACAAGGTAACCGTAAGCAGCATGGGAAATGTTAGCGTTGCTTCCGATGCCGTGCCAGGTGACTATGTGATTACAGCGACATCCGTGTACGATCTAACCAAGGTTGCAACGGCAACCATTAAGGTGACGTATGCACCGGCCGTGAACAGCGTCACGGTTAATCCGATTACGGACAGCCTTATGCAGGGAGAGAGCAGACAACTGACGGCAACGGTTGATACCGTAGGCGGAGCGGATGTAACGGTGATGTGGAGCAGTAGCGATGCAACCAACAAGGTGAAGGTCAGCGATTCCGGCTATGTTACGGTAGAAGCCGATGCCGAGCCAGGGGAATATACCATTTACGCGACCTCAACAGCAGATATCAGCAAAAAAGGCAGCATGGTTCTTACGGTGACAGCAGCTCCAACGTATACGATTGCTCCAATTGAAGATCGCACATTGGAACCGCTCATGCTCGATTATGAATCCGGTACTCAGGAAACGAACAGCGTATCCATTCAGCATACGGGAACAGGAAATCTGGTTCATTTATCTGCCTCTCTGAGCGGGCATGATTCGGATGCCTTTGTTATTACGCAGCCGGATGCTGAATTGATCGCTGGAGATCAGACAGAGTTCACTCTCCGTGCCAAGGACGGATTGCCCGCAGGAACATATACAGCAACGGTTACGTTGACAGCAGATCTGATGGTACCAGTCACTTTCAAAGTAATACAGGCCGTAAATCTGCCTAATGCGCCAGCCAACCCTCGGAATCTGACAGCCGAACCTGGGGATGGTCATGTCACGTTGAAATGGGAAACGGAACCCGATGTAGAGTACCGAATTTACATGGCAACAGATGATGATCCTGATCATAGGGTTGAAATCACAGCCGAGGCATCATCACCTTATACCATTCCTGAGTTGGTTAACGGCAAGACATATTACTTTGTTGTAAAAGCAGAGAATAAGGGAGGGCTTAGTGAAGCCTCCAATCAAGTAAGTGTAATTCCATCAAGCGTTCCGGGATCGCCAACAGATGTGACAGCGACATCGGGCAACGGACAAGCGACCGTAAGATTTGCAGCGCCAGTCCATGATGGTGGAAGTCCAATTACGGGATACGAAGTGACTGTATCGCCTGGGAATACGATAATTACAGGCAGCACTAGTCCAATAACAGTACCGGGATTGAGTAACGGAATAAGCTATACGTTTACGGTGAAAGCCATTAACGGTGCAGGCAAAAGTACAGATTCGACTAGGTCCAATGCAGTTGTGCCTGCAGCGGCCTCTGCTCCGTCAACCAACCCGCCTGTAACACAAGCTCCATCAAACCCACAGTTAACGCCTGTCACACCACCGACAACAACACCAACTACAGGCGTCAATATTTTGGTTAATGGAAAAGTGGAAAATGCTGGACAAGCGATCATATCCCGGCGTGACCAACAAACCGCATTGACAATTGTAGTAGATCAGCAGAAGCTGAATGACAGATTGGCAGAGGAAGGACAACACGCGGTTGTCACAATTCCTATTAATCAAACGTACGACGTTTTTGTGGGTGAGTTTACAGGCGAGATGATTAAAACGATGGAAGATTATCAAGCTATTCTCGAATTCAAAACAGAGCAGGCTTCGTACACTGTTCCTGCTGGACAAATCCGCATTGGGGAGATTGCGAGCCAAGTTGGAGTGTCTAATGACTTGCAGGAAATCAAGGTACAGATTGAAATTGCAGCTCCGACCTCAGTTCAATCGGACATTGTAGATCGCGCAGTCGCTCACAATGATTTAACTCTGATTGCTCAGCCGCTTAATTTTACAGTTAATGCCGTTTATGGTGACAAGTCTGTTGAAGTAAAAAACTTCGATGCATATGTCGAAAGAACGATAGCTATGCCAGAAGGCATAGATCCGAACAAAATTACAACTGGCGTTGTCGTGGAGCCAGACGGATCAGTTCGTCATGTCCCGACCAAAGTACGTCAAAACAATGGCCGATACGAAGCTCAAATTAACAGCCTGACTAATAGCACATATGCAGTAGTGTGGCATCCATTACAATTTACAGACGTAATGCATCATTGGGGTAAAGAAGCTGTAAATGATATGGGATCTCGCATGATTGTGGAGGGCGTTGGCAATGGTATCTTCAATCCTGATCGAGCCGTGACTCGTGCAGAGTTCGCTGCCATCGTTGTTCGTGGTCTGGGACTTCGTCCGGAGAATGGGGAAACTCCATTTACGGATGTGAAGACTGAGGATTGGTACAATGGTGCTATCCGCACAGCACATGCATATGGGCTGATCAACGGCTTCGAGGATGGTACTTTCCATCCTAACGAAACGATTACAAGAGAACAAGCGATGGTTATATTGGCGAAAGCGATGACGATTACTGGATTAAAAGATAGCCTGAACGCAGAGTCTTTAGATGCCACACTCCAGATGTTCCAAGATGAGACTACTGTATCCTCATGGGCACGCATCAGTGCAGTGGACAGCGTGAAGTACGGTCTTGTGCAGGGTCGCAGCCAGTCTTTATTGGCGCCAAAAGGTAAGATCACACGTGCCGAGATTGCCACGATCATGCAGAGATTGTTACAGAAATCGAATCTAATCTAGGTGGTAATCGATAAACTTTTGGATGATTCGTAAGGTACAGTCCGGGGAAGCTAGAAAAGCGGAATGAGTGCTAATTAGTGCTCATTCCGCTTTTTTCCCATTCAGGGTGTACAGTTGGATTCATAATATATCTAATCTTCCTGATTTCCCGGTATGAAAACACGTTTCATAAAGAGAGAAGATGAAGCCTAGCAAGATATTCATTATCTTTAATGTGTCGAAAAAAAGGCATAACAAAAAAGCCTATACTTGATAAGAATTCAGTAGAATGGCATACCGTTGATCTATTTTGTTAAATAGATGATTCCAGGCTCATTTTATTTTGCTAAATTCATTTTGGGCGGGATGTATCCGAGTAGTCTGGCTATTTTTGCGATTTGTCCCCGATGATGGAATTCATGGGTTGTGCAATGTGTAAAAAGCCATAATTCACTTAATTCGGCGGTTTCACTCATCCAACTGGATTGAATGTCGGGGTTCCAGTTGCTTCTAAAATTCTGCAGGAATTCGTTAACGAGTAAGTCTGTCGCCTCAAATAATTTACGCATCTGCTGAACATTTTGGATGGATTCTGGTTTTATTTTGGGCATGGATCGCCCAAGACCACGCACACCTAACCATACGCGATAACAATCTGTAACATGAACATGCAGGTTACGAATTGAATCTCCACCTAAAGCTTCTACCGGTTTAATATACGCTGTGGGGGACATGTTTTCACACATTCGGAAGAGGGATTCCCTTGTCCGTTTAATCATTTCGTACTGACTTTTTAGTACATCCATGTTTATTGATCTCCTTTCTAACTGTACTGTCTGTTGTATGTTAAACTGCAATCTCGAGCAAGGTCTGACACTGTCTGATTTTAATTAAAGATTACATGTATCTATAATATATATGATATATTATGATGTCAAACATATATAGCTACTCCTTGATGGGTTAAATAAAGTGAATGCATAGGAATGAACAGATGGAAAAAAGAAGTTAGTATAAATGTGGATAATGAAGTTGTCTTGCGCCAAGCAGTGGTTTTATAATGGTACATTCAAGATATTTAGATATCCATTCCTACGTAGTCGACGTTGTTTATTCAGGCTGGCGGGAGAAGTATGCTTCTCTCGGGGGTGTGATATAATCGGTTACAGATGATTTAATTTTCGGGATAAAGAAGTTCCCTAGTATGCATAGAGAGGTTTTGGATATGACGAAAGACAATTTTTGGCGTGAATTGCCACGACCATTTTTTATATTGGCACCGATGGAGGATGTGACGGATGTTGTGTTTCGTCATGTGGTAAGTGAAGCAGGACGACCAGATGTATTTTTTACGGAATTTGCGAACACGGAGAGTTATTGTCACCCGGAGGGGCACAAGAGCGTGCGTGGGCGTTTGACATTTACAGCAGATGAACAGCCGATTGTGGCTCACATCTGGGGAGATAAACCGGAATTCTTTCGTGAGATGAGTATTGGCATGGCGAAAGAAGGCTTTAAAGGTATCGATATTAATATGGGCTGTCCTGTAGCGAATGTGGCTGAGAATGGAAAAGGAAGCGGCTTGATCTGCCGCCCGGCTCTTGCGGCGGAGATTATTCAGGCGGCGAAGGCCGGAGGACTGCCAGTCAGTGTAAAAACGCGTCTCGGATTCACGGAAGTCGACGAATGGCGCGACTGGTTAACTCATATTTTGCAACAGGACATCGTGAATCTGTCCATCCACTTGCGGACGAGAGAAGAAATGAGCAAGGTAGACGCTCACTGGGAACTGATTCCGGAGATTAAGCAGCTTCGTGATGAGATCGCACCGAATACACTTCTGACGATTAACGGGGATATTCCGGACCGTGAGACAGGCGTTAGACTCGCGGAGCAATATGGTGTGGATGGCATTATGATTGGACGCGGTATTTTCCAGAATCCGTTTGCGTTTGAGAAGGAGCCGAAGGAACACAGCAGTGAGGAATTGCTTGATCTGCTACGGCTGCATCTGGATCTCCATGATCAATATTCAGGACAGGAGCCACGTTCGTTCAGCGCGCTTGCCCGTTTCTTTAAAGTCTATGTCCGCGGATTTCGAGGAGCAAGTGAACTCAGAAACAGCCTAATGAACGCCAAGTCGACAAGTGAAGTTCGTACGCTGCTCCATGAATTTGGAAATAAGGATCAAGTTGAGGCGGAGGAACGTGGGATTTAAGTTTCCGAGTTCGGATAAAGAACGGACGATAAGTAAGGTTAGTTTTGGTGTGGGCAAGCGTCATACTCCGGTCAACAAACTAACAGGGATTGAAGAGTTACGTTATTTAGGAGTACTTCCAAAGTGGGAAATCATGAGGGTATCCCGATATATTAGCAACTTCATCCACGGTAGGCTCTCAAGCCATGTCGAGTATTACTCGCACTTAGTCAGGAAAGAGTAGTAGTTATGATGTATTGACGATTATTAAGAAAATAACAGCTAAAAAAGAAGCGGGAATAACTCCGCTTCTTTTTTAGCTGTTGTCGTCTATCCTTGGAACGTTAACGCGTATACTCCGGTTGGGCCATGGCGATCGGCTGAGGGTTCGTTACTACCCATAATACCGCCAACTCGGATAATCTGGCAGGCGCATCAAAATCATATCCATCATGAAGCCTGCTGACCAAGTCTGATGCTTCTTGGAGAAGTGCCGGGGTGAGTGGCTCACCAGTGCCCAGGTGACGAATCAGTGCATCCAGCATCTTGCGATACTCGCTATCCCAGTTACCTCCGCCATTATCTAATACTTCATGAGACACGCGCCCTGTGATGCGGATCATCTCTCCCTGCACCGTTTGCGCATGTCCCTGGGCCGGGACAAGATATTCCCACAGCTCTTGGTGCTGCTTGGGCCAGGTGGTTTCTTTTACCTGAATGGGGGTGGTTCCATCGTGCATGATCCGATTCGCGACCGGCTCAACATTAAATAACGGGTACAGTTTAATCAGCGCGTCTGAAACTCCATCGACCTTGTCCTTATTGAACTTCTCACGGGCGAATTCAAAATCCTTACCGATCCGCTTCACCGATTCTTTCATATCCGGGGTGAGCGATGCTCCGGCATCCAGCAGAATTGCGGCAATCTCCGCTAGATTGACAATATCACTATTCCTGCAATTGACTAAGCCCTTGGCTAATGGCGTATTTCCCTGTTTATTTTCTACGTTAATCGCAGCGCCATGGTTTACCAACGCTTGAACCACTGTGGTTCTATATCCACTGACCGCTGCATGTAAGGGTGTTTCATTTTGGTAGTCCACAGCGTCCAGATCCGCACCTAATTCAAGAAACAGGGCTACATTTCCTGACCAGTGTGAGGCATGGGCATGTAAAGGCGTGCGTTGATATTTGTCACGTGCATTAATATCTGCCCCTTGCTCTACTAGCCAGCCGACCACTTCATCCGATATTTGACGAAAGCTGAGGGCTGTACCTTTGCTATAGCCCCCACGGGCATCCCATTCACATTGCTCGAATACTTCTTTTACAGCAGAAATATCATTATCTTTAACGAGTTTTTCCATATGAGCAGGTAAGGTTGCTTTCTTCTTAGCCATTTAAAATCCCTCTCCTTGTGAATGACATCGTATTTTCGTAATGATAGGCAATGATAGATGGATAGAAAGCAGATAATTTCTGCAAGTTTATCACATGAGGAATGTTAAACCAATTACTGGATTTAATCTGCGGATACGACGAACAGAGGGATTGAATCTGTTTTCAGATTGAATAGGGGACTTTGCTTTGTTTGGCTATGTTATAATTTTAGATGAGTTTCCGTAGGATTGATGGATTGAAAAGTATATAAAATGATCACCGCAATACGTGCGGTAGGCTTTTGATAATAGGAGGATCTATGTCCTGGAGTAAACTGAAGCAACAATTAGAGAGTTTTCTTAGTCCCGCGTTAATTGGAAAAGTGGAGTATCGTGCAACCAGCTATCGCTATGCCCCTGATAAATCAGGCAATTGTTACATTACCGTAGATCAAAAGAACATCCTGAATATGAGTGATACTTCAACGCCGATCCGTTGGTATCAGACGGAACAGGAGATTAAGAACGACCCTAACATTCTCATTCCTGTAAGTGAAGATGAGATTGAAGTTATCCGGCAAGAGTCCAAAGGCAATATCCCCGAGGATCGATTGCATATCATGGCAAGGAGCAGAAAAATCTCCGTACATGCCAAAGCGCTTTTGGGGGCACAGGCTGCACTCAGTAAATCAAATTTTACCGTTGCAGCTACCACATATTTATCTACTTCTATAGAAGATAATCTGGAGAGCAATGATATTTTGTATAATGTTCTGGCTTTAATGGACAGACGGGTTGGCAAAAAACGAATTCTGAACATGTCCGAGCAGATCAAATTAAAACATCCAGCGGTGCAATATTTCTATGAACTGCGTCGTCGTACGGTGTGAAATTTAAATAACTGTCATGGATAGAGATACACTGTGACGAATTCAATGAAATCTGCTAACAAGTGGGTATAGCTTTTAACTATAACCAGTTATGGTTTTTAAGTATCCCTTCTAACTGCTCTCGGCGTGATATGATCATGGTATACAACGAGGGGGTAATTTACATGACTGACAAGTTCCAGATCGTAGGAAGTTTATTGCGGCCGGAAGAGCTGCTGAAATATAAAACGCAAATTGAACATAACGATGATATCCAATATCCGTTCTATGAAAACTACGAAGGATATGAGAAGTGCGAGACGGAGGCTATCAAACAAGTTGTAGCCAAGGAGATCGAACATAACTTGTCCGTTGTTACCGATGGTGAATTCTCCAAATCGATGTGGCATCTGGACTTTGTATGGGGATTTGGCGGTGTGAAGCGTTACATCGCGGATCACGGCTATTTCTTCAGAGATGTGGACGGAACTTCGAAGTATGAAACACGCAAAGATATTGGACTGCGCATCACGGACAAATTAAGCGGAAAGAATCATCATTTCATTCAGTTGTTCCAACAACTGCAAGACACGGCGGGTGACCAGCAAACGAAACTTTGCGTACCATCGCCATCCCATATTTTCGGTGAACTCTCCTGGTCAGATAACATTGGGGGTACAGATTCCGTTTATCAGAACAAACAGGAGCTCAAAGAGGGCCTAGTAATCGCGTATAAGGAATTCGTCGAAGAATTCGCTGCAGTGGGCGGTAAAATTCTGCAATTCGATGATTGCTTGTGGGAACTGTTTGCAGACGACAACCCGAACTCTCCATTTACAGGGGAGCATATTAATCAAGATGAAGTACAAGGTCTCGCTTCTGAATTCATTGATATTAACAATACCGTGATTGACTTCGGACATAGCCTGGGCTTGAAAATGTGGACACATAACTGCCGCGGTAATTATGATTCCCGTAACATGGGCGGTGGATCGTATGTGAAAATCGCCAATCTGTTCCTGAAGCAATTGAAGTATGACCGTTTCTTCCTGGAGTGGGATGATGATCGTGCGGGTTCCATCGAAGCTCTGGAAGTGTTCAAGGACAGACCGGAAACGGAAATTGTATTGGGTTTGCTTTCCTCCAAAACGAGTACCCTTGATGATGAAACACGTGTTGTCCGTTTGCTGGACGAAGCATCCAAAATCCTCGATAAGGATCGACTGCTGCTGTCTCATCAATGCGGCTTTGCATCCTGTGATGGCGGTAACGAATTAAGTGAAGCTCAGCAATGGGCGAAGATTGATCAAGGGCAGAAGATTGCAAAGCAATATTGGGGCGGCACCGTCTAGGATTCAAGTTGAATGTATTGTGACCGTATAAACACATTGCTCGATCAATAGTGTTCTGCGCGATAATAAAACGGCGACTTTTCCTCTGGAATCTATCCAGGGAGAAGCCGCCGTATTTGTTGTGGAACGTACGCATGGTTACGTTCTCATGTCTATAATCTTTTTACGAATGATGAGGCTTGTAAGGCTTTATTTCTGTACTTCACGCTGTGCCAGCCATTCCTTTTTCAACAGTGCATATTGATACGTATTTTCATATTTCGGTGTGCCGTCCTCATTTTTGACAAATGAAATGAACTCCAAAAAAAGACCTTCCCGGCGCATGCCCAGCTTCTCACACAGTTTCTGGGAACGAAAGTTATCATCCTCGACATAGGCGTACACTCTTCTTATTCCCTGTTCCATAAAGAGGTGCTCGATGAAAGCATTAGCGCTTTCACTTGCGTACCCCTTCCCTTCGAATCTTCCATTAAAATTCCAACCAATACTATACGTATCTGAATTCGAATCCTTATCTGTATCAGGATCCTGATCTTCCCTCATGCCAAACAGCTCACCGATCAGCTCGTTACTGTCTTTCAGGCAGACTGCGATTTGGGAATCGTCATTGCTTCTTTTTGCGACCTCCGCCGCCGCGTCTTCCAGTGTTGAAATTCGGTGATCCATAAAGCAATTCACTCTGGGATTTGCTGTGTATTCCAACAGTCCGGCTGCGTCTGTTGCGGTGAAATTTCGTAGGATTAATCGATTGGTTTCAAGGTTTTGCATGAGATATACCTCCAGTGTTCATATCAATAGATTGGCTTTGTTCGTATTGTATTTCTTTTCATTCTACCAAACACACTATTCTTTACTATAGCTGGGTGTAGCTTTGAGTTTGGCTTTCGTTCTGGTTGTGTCAGACCGGGAGAACAATCCCACCAATTTCTCCCTATAGATATAACCGAGCACGAACCCGATTACAGCGATAACAGAAATACTAATGGCGATTGTATATTGTTGCATATGAATGGTGGACCCCACGGCGGCAGATGCAATGATCCATGGCAGCCGACCGACGATAAGGATCATGAAGAACTTAAACGAACGAATTGAGGTAAGAGCGGCAACAAACACAAGCATGTCTTTGGGCAAGCCGGGTATCACGAAAAAGATAAATAAAAAAGCGGAGAACTTCTTCTCATCATGTATAAACGACATCCACTTATAATTTTTCTTTTGCAGCAGCCGTGAAATGTAAGCCCGACCGATAAAACGAGTGAAATAAAAGGCGATCGCTGAGCCGAGTATCAAACCTATCGTTGTATACAATGAACCAATGGCTGTACCGTAAATATATCCGCCTGCGACTTGCACCACTTCTCCTGGAATAGGTGCAACCACGATCTGAAGAATCTGGAATAAGATGAACATGATTGGACCCCAATGTCCGGTTGAATGAATATATTCTCTGAAGTTGTCCATGGAAGACATGATTTTAATTATGGCAGGAGAATAATAGACCAGCAGACCAATGAACAACATGAGGAACAGACCCAACAATAGGTTAGTCATTACTTTTTTCGAGGGTTGTGGCATAGCTGACGACTCCTTTGTGTAATAACCTTTAGATATTTACAGTATAAGGCGAAGTTATTAAGAGATAACTACATAACTTCTGAAGAATTCTTAAGTCGATTGTATTTGCTGGTAGTCGCCAATAGCGCATATTATACTGAAATTAGACGGAGGGATCAGATGAGTAAGAAAATTCTAATTGCTGATGATAACAGCGAAATTCGTGAAATTGTAAGGATTTTATTAGAGAGCGAGAATTATGAAGTCATTGAAGCGATAGATGGTCAAGATGCGATTGATAAAGTAAACGAAGAGACGGATCTCATTATCTTGGATATGATGATGCCCAATAAATCGGGCCTGAAGGCATGTCTGGAGATTCGTGAACAAACAAGCGCACCGATCCTGTTTCTCACGGCGAAAACGCAGGATTCTGACAAACAATTGGCCTTTTCTTCCGGCAGTGATGACTTCTTGTCCAAACCCTTCTCCTATACAGAACTCGTTTCAAGAGTGAAGGCCTTACTGCGGAGGTATTACGTTTATCGGGGCAAGGAGAAAACTGAAGAAACGGATCAAATCATCGTTAAAGATCTTACCGTCCATCAGGATTCAAAAGCCGTGTTTGTTGGGAAGAAGGAAATTGCTCTAACTGAAATTGAATACCAGATTTTGCTGCTGCTGGCTAAGAAGCGACGAAAGGTGTTCTCTGCAGAAAACATATATGAGAGTGTTTGGGGGCAACCCTACTTTTATACGTGTAATAACACGGTGATGGTTCATATTCGTAATTTGAGAGGCAAACTGGAGGATGACCCGCAGAACCCTAAATATGTGAAGACCGTTTGGGGGAAGGGGTACAAAATTGAATAGATTACTAATGGGAAAGAAACTGAAGATTAAACTGGTTCTGGCGGTTGTCATCTCTTTGGTCATAGCCGTAAGTACTTTCGTTATTTTACAAGTTGTTGGCGAGACTGTATTGGATAGTTATTTAAGCAAATCCACTTTTGTAGAGAACAGGCAGCAAGATGCGCTTGAACGATTCGAAGCGTTCGTGAACAATCAGAACGTGTCAACACGTAATCATGAGCAATTGTCTGATTGGATAAGTCATGAGCGCTACTTAAATCTGTATATTTTTGCAAAAGAAAAGTTGATATTTTCCTCTAACACGGAGATTGATCCTGCCATTAACGAGGAGCTGTTAACTCAATTTGTACCATCGAAAATACCCATCACCACCATCCATTTTGCGGATCAGGATGCCCAAATATATTTGGTTGGCTTTTATGAGTATCAATATTACAACCTCATTCTGATTATTGGTGTTTTCATAGCAGCTATCGTGTTCATCGTTTCCTTTCTACTGATAATTAATAAGAAAACGTCGTATATTGGCCTGCTTGAACAAGAGATCAAAATACTTGAAGGTGGAAATTTGGAATATTCGATTACGGTATCGGGAAAGGATGAACTGTCATCTTTGGCCCAGAGTATAGATGAGATGAGGAAATCTTTTGTGGAGCGGCTCGGCAGCGAGGAGAGGGTCAGGATGGCCAACCGCGAATTGATCACGGCGATTTCCCATGATTTACGAACGCCACTCACGATTCTATTGGGGTATATGGATATCATAGAGCTCAACAAGTATAAAACACATGAGGATCTGTTGCAGTATATTCATAATAGCCGGGAGAAGGCCTATCAGATCAAAGTGCTGTCGGACAAACTATTTGAATATTTCACGGTATCCTCTGCCGCTGAAGAAGAGGAAATAGAATTTGAAAGGTATGAGGGCAGAGCGCTTATCGATCAACTCATCGATGAACAATTAGTGGTTTTAAACGATATCGATGTGCAGGTTCAGACAGATGCACATCATGAGGAGTTTTTACTTGAAGTCAATCTGGTCGCCATGCGTCGCGTAATGGATAACATATTTTCAAATATTCGAAAATATGCCGATCCAGTGTTTCCCGTTCATATCCAGATTTCTTTGAAGCAACAATGGGTCACTCTTGAGGTGGAGAATAAGATTAAACGTGTTGGCAAAAAGAAAGATAGCAACGAAATTGGGCTCGTTAGTTGTCAGAAAATGATCGAACAGCACAACGGGACGTTGAAGGTGTCACAGGAAGAAGATACGTTTTCACTACAAATTACGCTACCTGTCATCTCCAATAAACCAACACAGACTCATATATAATGGGAAAAGAGAGATGTTATTGTATTAAAAGAGCCATGCATTCGCATGGCTCTTACGATATCGTCAGAGGGCAAGCCTCATGTCTCAAACAACAGGTTCATTCTGTTTCTTGAAATATTGTTCAATGAGAAACGAGAGCATCGGTCCAGGCTCAGCCTGCTGTAATTGAGACTGATCGCCAAATTCCATGAGATACGGCTGTTCCGTAGTACAAGGAATCCAATGAGGCATCCGTTTTCCGGTGGAATCTGGACCGTTCGGGTCACCTGTAGCAATAAAATTGGATAAATAATTGCACATCTGGCGCGCCAGATCATAATGTTTGCCCGTGAAAGGCCGCCAGCACTTGGCCAATGTCTCGAAGAAAAACCACAGATCGACGGAGTGAAAGGTTCCCGGCTGGTCCCATCCCGGAATCTCGGCGTCAAAGTTATAATAATAAAGAGGCGTCTCAGACGCATGACCGCTGTTCGCGCGGATGGCGAGCAGAATGGCATGTTGGATCATGCGTACTGATGCTTGTTGCAAAGCCTGCTCGATTTGGCCGGTCTCGGTCTCACATAGCTTCAAAAAGGCAGGAGCATCCTCGCCGAACAGCTCCACAGCCATCTGTTTCAGTTCTTCCAGATTGGCTGCGGCGGGACGGGTCCAGAATTCGGAAGATGTATGCCCCAGCATGACGGGGATCGCCTCGCGCTCCTGCTGAACAAAACGAGTAAACGGATCGCCTGCGCAGAATTGATCGTCGATGATGGTTCCCCAGAAGCTTTTGTATTCGAGTGCTTTGTCACGGAGAAATTCAGCATCCAGTTGTCTCGCTTCTGTAAGGGAAGATACCCCCAGGAAGTCGAAAAATGCAACCCCGGCCTGCTCTGCATCCCGCAGTGTGGAACGGACAGAAGGCACGCGGACTTTCGGGTACAACTCCGTAGCCATGCCGCTCATAATGACGGCTCGCTGGAACAAGCCCTTATTTTGCGGAGAGGTCATCTGGCTGAGTACACTTCCTCCGCCTGCCGACTGTCCACCGATGGTGATCTGGTCCGGATCACCGCCAAAGGCGGCAATGTTGCGTTTGACCCACTGCGTGCCTGCTTGCTGATCGAGATGACCGAAGTTGGCGGGTGCATGGGGAGATTCAGCGCTAATCTCGGGATGACACAGGAAACCAAAGGCATTCAGTCGATAATTAATCGTCACAACGACAATACCTCTGCGAGCGATTCGTTCGCCATCAAATTCCATTTCGGCCGTATGGCCAACCTGTAGGCCCCCGCCAAAGTACCAGACAAAGACAGGCAACTTCTCGTCCGTGCGCTTGGCGGGTGTCCAGACATTCAGATACAGACAATCCTCGTCCATGGGCAGGTCAGGATCAACTGCCCATTCGCGGGTGTAGATATTGTTATCATCGATGACTGTTGGGGCTTGCATGGAGATAGGGGCAAAATCGAAAGCTTGCAGTACACCGTCCCAGTTCGACTGCGGCTGCGGAGCACGCCAGCGGTTCTCACCTACAGGAGGTGCGGCAAAAGGAATTCCCTTGAAGCTGGTAATCCGCGGATCCGCCGCAGGCAGTCCTTGCACTTGTCCATGTTCTACCGTAACCATTCTAAGCATAACAACAATCTCCTCTCTGGATTTAGGTTGTAAGCGTTACCGAACATCTGATTAACGATATTAAGATAAACCGAACGCGAGAACAGGGTAGCTGTAGAAATGGGGGAATCAAGGTTGAATCCGATTTGGCATGAGAGTAACAGAGCCAGTAATTTGTATTTTATCAGCGGTGGTCACAAGCCAGCTAATTCTCATCAATGGGGGCCAGGCGTGCGTGACGTTTATGCGCTGCATTATATTATCCGCGGTCAAGGGACGCTGGAGACGGGCGGCCGCGTATTTCGGTTAGTTACAGGGGAAAGCTTTATCATATTTCCGCAAAAGGAGATTTATTATTATCCAGACCCGCAAGATCCATGGGAGTATGTCTGGGTGGAGTTTAGCGGTGAGGATGCCGGACGGTTGCTGGGGCTAACGCAGCTTTCAGAAGTACAACCCGTAGTGACGATCTCACCGGAGACACTGCAGCCTTTTTATCACCTTGCCTGGAACGCAGGTGCATCATCCTATGAATTGCTGCGGGCGGATGCGCGTTTGCGTCTGCTGCTCTCCTACTATATGGAGTTTTATCCAAAGAGGCCGCAGGTGGAGGCCAAGGATTATGTCTGGTTGGCGAGAAAGTACATCGAGCAGAACTACTGGAAGCCGACATTGACCGTCACGGAGATTGTAAAGGCAGTCAATCTGGAGCGCAGCTATTTGTTTCGTCTGTTTAAAGGAGCAACCGGCAAGTCTGTTCTGGAGTATATTACCTCCTGCCGAATCCAGCGCGCCTGTGAGCTGCTGAAGACATCAGGTCTGCCGATTCAATCGGTAGCCTACTCCGTCGGCTACAATGATCCGTTATATTTTTCCAAAGTATTCAAGAAATCCACTTCACATACACCAACAGCGTTCATGATGCTGCACCAGACCAAGGCATAACGTTAACGGAACAGGGCGCAGTTCCCGGACTCGCGGAAATAACGTATCAGCTTTTCAATGGGCTCGCGTCCACAGTTCAGTTTCACTCCAAGACAATCGATGCACAGAAATTGCTGGGCAGAGCGCGAGATCAATTTGAGATAGATGCCCACATCGTCTGAAGAGAGCGGGACCTGACAGGAGGTGCATAGGCGATGTTGAGCCATTATTTCACCAGTTTGGCCCGGACGATGAGGCAATCATGTGCTGCGACAACGGGAGCGAAGCGTTCACGGAACACGCCAAGCTCTTTATGTTCCCAGCAGTCGTACAGCGACAGAGCATAACCGGCAGCGTAAGGCAGACCCATATCCCAAAACTGCAAAGACAACTCCCGCTGGCTGTCGCTCAGGTTGAAGAAGCCAATAGCCAGATCACCATCTGTAAGTACCTTCACCAGCATAAAGACATCGTCTGTGTGAAACCATTGCGGCTCTGGTTTAATGCGGTAAGCGCCGCGAGCTTCTACATCCTGATTGATGGCAAGAAGGTCAGGATTCAGGAGAATATCTTTGGTGATCTGGTTAGCCTTGCGCACGTCGCATCCGATCATTAATGGAGAACCCATCATGGACCAGAGGGAGAAGTGGGTTTTATATTCGATGTCGTTGCATCCGCCGATACTGCCAATATAATCATTGTTGCTTCCACCGTACATACCAACGATTAGCATATCCATATCGTTATGGCAGAAGGAGCCGGTGTAGCTTTGTTTCCCCAATTGAGATAGGGCAAGTTCCTTTACTGAGTCCCAGTTGTCGCGGATATCGCCAGTGGAGCGATACATGTGGGCACCCGATTCCCGAATCCAGTCGTATACGTCGTCAGCTCCCCAGTTGCAGGCGGAGAACAGGATATCGCGACCGCAGTTTTTCAGCGCCAGGCTCATTCGTTTGTACAGCAGCTCTCCTGAGATATGTCGTGGCTTGAAGCAATAATCATATTTCAAATAGTCAACGCCCCATTCGGCAAAAAGGGCAGCATCCTGGAATTCATGCTCAAAGCTGCCTGGATATCCGGCACAAGTATGCGTACCCACGCATGAATACATGCCGAACTTCAGTCCTTTGCTATGGATGTAATCAGAGAGCGCTTTCATTCCGCTGGGGAACTTCTCCGGGTCAGCCACCAGGTTGCCACTTTCATCCCGTTCCTTCAGGCTCCAGCAATCATCAATGACGATATACTCGTAGCCAGCGGCCAGATAACCTTCCGATACAAAAACATCAGCGACATCCCGAATTAATTGTTCATTAATATCCCACGTAAAGGTATTCCACGAATTCCAGCCCAGCGCAGGGGCAAAGCCTAATACTTGATTGTTGCTCATGATCTCGCATCCTTCCTCTCCTCAATTTCGTTAACGATACTAAACTGAACATAAACGATGAGCGATGATTCCTGCCATAGCTTAACGTTGCTTGGACATGGACATATGTTGCTCAGCTGTGCTGAGAGGAATGATTGCTTCAATCCAGACTTTGGGCAGGTATTCAGAAGTGGTGGGGAGAAGCATTTAAGGAAGGAAAAATGTCTATCTGCACAGAATTTATGTTATCTTTTCAGGAATCTGTGGGGAATGATACTATGAATACTATGGTCGGTAATCATGCTCGAACAGGATAATGTGTGATTTTCCATCGGTAGTTCGTTAAACATAAGATTCTGTTTGATATGATCAGATATATAAATGATAGGATGGGGAGTGTCACCAAATGAATCTAGATGAAGTGATGCAAGAGCTGGAAGCGCTGGGTAAAGAACGAACGAAAAAAATCTACATCTCCAATGGTGCGCATGAACCGCTATTTGGCGTGGCAACCGGGGCGATGAAACCAATGGCGAAGCGGATCAAAAAGGATCAACCTTTGGCGGAGCAACTATACGAGACGGGAAATTATGATGCGATGTACTTTGCGGGCGTGATTGCCGATCCTCAAGCGATGACGGAAGCTGATTTTGACCGTTGGATCGATGCTGCTTATTTTTACATGATCTCTGACTTTATCGTTGCCGTCACGCTGGCAGAGACGGATATTGCTCAAGAAGTTTCGGATAAGTGGATTGCGAGCGGAGATGAGCTCAAAATGTCAGCAGGATGGAGCTGTTACTGTTGGTTGCTCGGCAGTCGAAAGGATAGTGAGTTTTCTGAGAATAAACTGACGGAGATGCTGGAACAGGTAAAAAGGACGATTCACGAATCTCCGGAACGAACGAAATATTCGATGAACAACTTCCTGTATACCGTTGCAACATCCTATCAACCGTTGCACGATCAGGCGGTGGAGACGGCCAAGGCCGTGGGACCTGTCGAAGTGAACAAGGACATGCCAAAGAGCAAGCTTCTGAATGCCTCAGAGAATATCCAAAAGGCAGTGGAAAAAGGGCGGACAGGGTTCAAGCGTAAATATGTAAGATGTTAATGGCAATCGCTGTAATGTGATAGACTAGAACATCAGGGATGTAACACATACAGGAGGTGCTCGTATGCATGTAAAGAGTGTCTCCCTATTTGTGTTGTTGTGATTATCACGTGCGTGTGTAACTGAAATCCATTAACCGTCAAGCAACAAGTTAGTCAACAAATTCTCTGTCGATCCTTTATACTAATAAAGCCAGAAACATATCTAAGGAGTTGCCGAATCCAATATGAATAAAAAAGAAGTCGCGCATATACGCAAGCAGTTTAAACTCGATCACGATTTACTGAATATTTACGATATTCTCAACGTCTATATTACGAAGGAAACCAACGAGGTCTATCACTGGGAGCGTCACCCGTTCGAACTGGTGGACAGAGAGAAGCAGGAGCTGTACATGGGCAATTTCAAAAAGCTGCTGACAGGCGATCTGGATCAGAAGCTGTTTGAGTTGAAGTTCCAGGAAGCAGCGGAGGACCCGGCTCAGGTATTGCTTCACCAGGCTCTGGTCACAGGTGACCCGGACGAATGGCAGGATCTCATGCTGTTGCTCGTGGATCGAATGTTGGTGGATGCCAAGTATGAGCGGGATATGGTAGCTACGTTCGTGCGCGGACAGTATTATCTGCCGACTAAGGCTAGAAACGAAGCCACGGAAGAGAGTGAGAAGAATGAGGTGTTCGCCCATCCCTTCATTCTGTGCAGCGTGAACTCCACGGAGAAACAGCGGAAAACGCTCTTGTTTGACTATGTGGAGAGAGAATTCAAATACAACATTATTGTCGATCCGATTATCAAATTAAGCACGCCAGAGCAAGGGTTCCTGTACCCGAGCGTAACGGACAACTACTCCGATGTGAATCGTGTTCTATATTGCACCGGGAAATCCAATTTCCCGGACCCACATTTTGTTGAAAATGTACTGAATGGCGAAAGATCCGTAACCGCACTGGAAGAACGGGCGATCTTCGAGGATATCGTCAAGGAAGTGGCCGGTGAACAGCTCGATTCAGCCACCATTGCACATGTATATGAGGAGATCAACCGCGTTATCGAAATAAATGAAGAGTCTCATGAGGAAGAACCTCCGAAGCTGGATTATAAGGATCTGGAACGTGTACTGACCGCAAGTGGTGTGGAAGATCTGACAACGGAGAAAGTGGAACGTGCCTTCGAAACGATCGTGGACAACAAGAATTATGAGATGAAAGCGACCAGTGTTATGCCGAAGTTTACGTCCAAGTCCATCAAGATCGAAACTAAGGTTGCTACGATTTCGGTTAGCCCGCAAGACCTAAGATATGTGAAACAGGTGAACTATCAAGGCAGACGTTGCATCATGATTGAAGTGGACGAAGATGTCGTGATTGAAGGGTTTACCCTTAATACAGAAAAACTTATCAATGAGTAATTGATTCTAGACCCTGATGATGTAATATCATCAGTTATGGACGAATGAACGTCCATTTATGGCAAAAAGCCCAAGCCTAAAGGAACACCGAACTGCTCCCTGTCGTAGTAAACCATAGAAGACTACGATAGGAGCAGTTCAGTATGCCAAGGCATGGGCTTTTTTGCTATTTCAGGACTGTCGCAACAGTTGCTTGATTTCCGCTGCCGGACTGGAGCCAAGTTCTTCTTTGAGTAGTTCCTCCAGAACAAGATACTGTCGCTGCGCTTCGGTTCTTCGTCCAAGCGACAGATACAACAGGATGATCTCACGATGAATATCTTCCCGAATCGAATCAATCTGGAGGATACGTTCAAAATAATACAGCGCCCGTAACGTCTCGCCTTTCTTCGCGTGATAGTGGGCAGCGGTTTCCATCGTCATGAGGAAATCCAGTTCCAGCTGTCTGGACCACGCGAAAGCCCACTCATAGTGCCTTCCTTTCAGGAGTTCACCCGTATACAATGTGTCCATCCGCTCGAAGAGCTCTGGACGATGTGCCGAGGCCTGACGCATCTGGCGGAACAAGGCCTCAAACTCGTACAAATCGCAGTTGATTGCATCTCGGTCAATACGAATGCCATTCCTGTCCTTAAGAATGATTGGCACGTCACTGTTGTCGCCGATGGCACGCCGCACGTAATACAATGTGGAATTGATGTTCGTCCAGGCCTTCTGCGGACTGAGGTCCTTCCACAACGTATCAGCCAATGCATCGCGGGTGGTTGACTTGGTATACAACAAGAAGGCGAGTAACTCTTCCGTTTTGGGCGTTCTAAGTTTGATGGGGCTATCTGCTCCGGCTCCACCGAACACGGTGAATTCACCAAACAGACGAACGTTCAGTTTCGGTTCTGGCACCGCTGGCCCTGGCGTTGTCACGGATTTGTGAAGCTGCTGCTGCAACCGCTGAATGCTGCGATTCAGTCGCTCTGCCGTGACCGGTTTAATAACGTAATCGATCACCTCTTTGTCGAAGGCCTGCACCGCATATTCCTCATATCCGGTCACCAACACGATGGGAAGCAAAGGGTGATGTTTCCGCAATTCACCAATGAGGTGCATACCCGAAATGCGAGGCATTGTAATGTCCAGAAATGCTGCATCGAAGCTATTCTCTGCCGCGTATTCACAGGCTTCCTCCGGATCGTGAAACGCACGACATACTTCAACTTCTCCGCTTTCTGTCAAAATACGATTCAGTCGCTTGAGCGACAGATCCTCATCATCCACGATGATGACTTTTATCATGTCTCATAACCCCCGTTCCCATCTGTGCTAATACGTTGATTGGGAAGATCAAATGTAATGCGCGTTCCCTCGCCGTCCAGACTTTCCATCTGAAGGTGTCTGCCATACAGCAGGTTCAACCGGCTGGAGATATTCCATATTCCCACGCCGTTACTGCCGTCCGTGGATTGCCGAATTTCCTCCATTCTTTGCTTGGTTATGCCGATTCCGTTGTCCTCGATAGAGAAACGTGTTTCCGTATCATTCAGATTACGAATGGACAATATGACGCGACCACCGCGAATGCTGGACATCAGCCCGTGCCGAATCGCGTTTTCAATCAGGGGTTGCAACGTGAGGGGCGGAATGTCCATATTTCGGTTCACGTCCGCATCCACATCAATAATGACCTCCAGCCGTGAGCCAAAGCGTGCCTGCTCAATGGCAACGTATGCTTCGATCATCTCCAGTTCGTTCATCAGGCTGGTTTTGGAGTCCAGATGTTTGAAGTGCACACTGCGCCTTAAGTAACTCGATAATTGCAAAATCAATTGTTCTGCCTGATTTGGCGCATCTACACACAATTCGGCAATGGCATTCAGAGCGTTATACAGAAAGTGCGGGTTCATCTGTGACCGCAAAAAGGATATCTCGGCATCTCGCGCGGCTTGAACAGACGTTATCATCCGGGTCAAACCGCCGATCCGTGCCAGCAATTCCTCTGATTCAAACGGTTTTGATACGAAATCATTGGCACCTTTCTCCAAAGCCAGCTTCAACTGGTTGGCTTTATTACTTGCCGTCAGCATAAGCACCGGAAGCTCGGAAGGAGAGTAACGTTCCCTGATCCGTTCCAACAATTCGTACCCTGACATGTCCGGCATCATAATGTCAGCAATGACCAGATGTACGGAAGGAAGCTGGTCGAGCAGATCCAGTACAGAAGGGGAACGTGAGGTTACCGCATAACAGTAGCCCTCCAACTTCAAGAGATTCACTATGGTCTGTAAATTAGCCGAGTCGTCGTCCACAACGATGATCCATTCGTTGAGATGCCCTTCCACAATCGTTGGTTCTTCGAACCTTAGTAACTGATTACCATGACTTGTAGGAGCTATGGTAATTGGCTTGACGTTGGATCGTTTCTCACCTTTGCCATCGGCCAACGGAAAAGTCAGGATGAACGTGGCCCCCATGCCAGGTGCCGATTCTGCATGAATGGTTCCTCCATGCAGCTCTACCAGCTTGCGTGTAATGCTTAGTCCAAGTCCGGTGCCTCCGGCAACGACTGGTCCTGTATCTGCTTCCTGCTCGAATGGCAGGAAGATATGCTCCAGCTTGTCCTTGCCGATGCCACGACCGGTATCGATAATGCGGATTTCCGCTTTGCCATGAACAACGGCAGCTTCGATGCTTACTGTACCTTTTTCCGTGAATTTGACGGCATTACCGATCAGATTATGTAAAATCTGAATCAGTCGGTTGCCATCCGCATAGATTGGCGGGAAATGAGCCGGGATGCGATTAACGAGCTCCACCATTTTCGAGCCAAGCAGGAAGGAGTGCATACGCATGACCGATTCGACAAACGAGTACAGATCGGTTGAAGACCGGTAAAGCGGGATGTCGCCATGTTTCATTTTCGAATAATCCAGTAATTCATCGACCAGGTAGGTTAATCGTCTGCCGCTACCCGTCACGATCGCCAGGTTATGCGCCTGTTCGTTGGTAAGCGGACCTTCGGCACCTTTGAGCAGGCTCTCACTGATGTTCACAATGGCATTCAGCGGTGTTTTGAGCTCATGCGAGGTGTTCGACAGGAAGTCATCTTTCACCTTATCCAGCAAGAGCAACTGATCTTTTAGCGCACGGACTGTACGATATGACTCGAAGAACCGAAGTACCGCCAGAAACAACATCAGGATGCTGAACAGGACAATGGAGACCTGCCCGATGTTCATATTTTCCTTTAGCGAGATGGAGAAGAGATTAATGTCCAGACAGTACAGCATGATGCTTAAGAGAGCCGCATACCACAAGAAAGTAGACAGCCGATCACCCTTCTCACTCGTCAGAAACTGTGATGCGCATTGATATAACAACCAGAGCAACATTAACGTGTACATAACGACAACGTAAGGTGCAGCCAGCCCGTAGATGGAAATAGGCAGGAGCGCGACCATGCATAAGTAAGCTCCGAAGATAATCAGGATTACCGTTGTAAGCAGACTGGTCAAGATGCCTGTTTTGAATCGGTAGAAGTAAAAGGTCAGCAGACCCAGGCATGCAACGGAGCAGAAATCTTTTAATTTATAAAGCGTGCTAAAGGAGATTTCCATGTTCACCATGGATAACACACGTTCGCTGATCATGCCGTTATAGAGCGCATACAGCAGACAGACTAGACCAAGCAGCAGCAGGGAATCGTCCCTGTTTCGGTAGAGAGCAGACCCCAGGTAACTGATAAGGAATATGATCGAAATGGTAGCCAGGACAGCAAGTGTGCCGAATTCAACGGCTGTGCTGATTTGATGTTTTTTCAGCATGGCTGCTTGTTCGCCGAAAAAGAGTGGCCCCGGAATGCCAGCGTCCGCGTAATCATAATTAGCCACCCGGATCACAATTTCAATGTCACCGCCATGATAAGGAAAGAAGCCGATCTGTGGGGAGTTTCCCGGTCGATATCCCGCTGATTTCTCCACGGCATGTCCGTCTTCCAGTAGCTTGTTGCCATTGATATAGATTTCGCTGGCAAAACGGATGTTCATTTTTTTGATAGCCAGCGTTCCTTCAACTGGTACATTTCGGAGCACCAGTCGATACGTGGCGAAGCCGTGGGTTGGCAGTCGTTCGCCGTCCATTTTAATTCGATTCCATGAACCGGGAACCTTTGCATATGTATCGGGTGCTATTGTTGGACCAACCTGATTCGGAGTTGCAGATTCAACAGGAAGCAACTTGTTCCAGTAAAATTCCCACTCACCGTCCAGCTTGATCCGCTCGTCTTGTTCCGGGTTCCAGCCCGATAGATCCATAACACCTTGACGGGCAAGAAGAGCCGCAGATTGGGGTTCTCTGATTGTTGACAGGAGCAGTACGGTAACAGCAACTACAACCGTCAGGACAACGCCTGAAATTTTTAATAACACGAAATGCTGCTCCTTTAGAGGTTGTATGAACCATTGGTAGATTCGAACCAAATCTCTTGTATTCTATCGGCATTGTAGCGAATATCTCTGGGGGGTGCAATCATATTTCGACAAAATCCTTCATACCCACCCCGTGAATTCCAGTATTGATGCTTTTGCAGACTGTGCTTCTGTATGGGCTGCTTTGCGCCAGGCTTTGGGTGATTGTCCCATCAGTTTGACGAAGCAGCGGTTAAAGCTGGAGATGGATCGGAAGCCGACTTGCTCGGAGATGGACAGGATGGAGGCGTCCGTGCTTTTCAATCGCTTGCATGCCTCTTCAATTCGGGTACTGTTCAGAAAATCAAGCGGTGTGGTTCCCATAATTTCATGGAACTTGCGCCGAAAATGCGTTGTACTCAGATGACACAGATCAGCGAGGTAATCGATGGTCACAGGCATCATATAGTTTTTGGTGATAAACTCCAGCACGGGTGAGATGACCAAGTCTCCTTGGAGGTCTCGTTCCCGTTCCTGATTCTGGGCTGACCAGCTCTCGTTGCTTGCATGAAGTCGAAGCAGTTCGATGTATAGAGACATCAATAAGCCGTACGCGCTCTCCCGATAATAGGGGGACTGCTGCTTAATCTCTTCTACGATTGATGTTGCGAGTGAGTGAATTTTGGGATGCTGCTCCTTATTCAGAATGCAATTGGTTCCCTGAATCGCCCATAGATTCGGTTCAATGTGGTTTTGGGCTGTTTTGAGTGAATGGCGGAAGAGTTCTTCCGGTGAAAAAAAGATATATGCCCACAGGCTGGCGTTATTAGGTGAACTATATGTGGTATGCGGAAGGTAACGGGGAATGAACGTGACGTCGCCTGCCCGAAACGGTACAGATTCCCCCTTAATCTCCATGACCCCTTCATCCGAATAACAGATGCCAATCTCCATGTGGTTATGGAAATGAAGATGCTCACTCTTGATATCGGATATTCTCCAGCGGTCTCCACTGAGTAACAGGACAGGGAAATCAATGGGCAGGCTGTAGTGACGATATTCAATGACAGGTTTCTTCGGTTTGGGCATTGTCGAGGGCTCCTATGTATAAATGATTGAAATTGCGCACTTTTGTTGTGAATATGCTTAGATTGAGACTATTTTACTGCGTACAATGGAATAAGTAAAGCGTTTACAAATGGACGGACACCTCTCAAGGCGCACTTGGGGGTGTGTGCGCAGGGAGAGGGGAATAACAATGCTTCAAGTGAAATATGACAGAGAACAGATTCTTCACGTAATCGAGAATGTTACCAAGAAAACACTGGATATGGATCTGACATGGGATTGGCCCGGCGGTGTGGCCTATTATGGTGTATCCAGAGCCTATCAGACGACAGGCAACCAAGAGATTCTGGACAGGCTGGTGAAATGGGCAGACGAATATATCGAGCTGGGTCTGCCAAGTTGGACGGTAAATACATGTGCCATGGGTCATGTGCTCATCACTTTATATGAAGAAACAGGGGATCAGAAGTATTGGGATATTGTTCTCAGCAAGGTTGATTATCTCCAGAACCATGCACTTCGCTTTGGAGACAATGTCCTTCAGCATACAGTATCCGTGTCCAATGATTTTCCGGAACAGGCTTGGGCGGACACCTTGTTTATGGCGGCATTTTTCCTGCTCCGTGTAGGTAGCAAATTAAAGGATGAAGCCATGATTCAGGATGCGCTGAATCAGTATTACTGGCATATCAAGTACCTTCAGGATCCAAGCAGCAGTCTGTGGTATCACGGTTATAACAATATCAACAAGGATCATATGTCCGGATTTTACTGGGGGAGAGCGAACGCTTGGGGCGCCTATACAATGTCTCAAGTGAAGCCGCAATTGAACGACTGGTATCTGTATCCGCAATGTATGGA
This sequence comes from Paenibacillus sp. FSL R5-0749, assembly GCF_038595085.1. NCBI lineage: Bacteria > Bacillati > Bacillota > Bacilli > Caryophanales > Paenibacillaceae > Paenibacillus > Paenibacillus sp. FSL R5-0749. The sequence goes on from NZ_CP152005.1 coordinate 902,300, forward strand.
TGTAGAATGTGCTCTTCGCGATCAATTGGCGGCTCTGAAGCTGGTACAGACCGAGAACGGCTTGTGGCGTACGGTGCTGGATGACGTAGAATCGTATGAAGAGGTATCAGCTTCCGCGGGTATTGCAGCGGCAATGATTAATAACGGCAACCCACTGCATACCAAATATGTGCAAAAGGCACTCGAAGGCATCCTGAACAACATTAGCGAAGATGGCCGTGTGCTTGGTGTATCTGGCGGTACAGCAGTGATGAAGGATCGGGATGGCTATCGCAATATTCCTAAAGACTGGATTCAAGGCTGGGGTCAGGGCCTGGCACTCGCTTTTCTGTCCGATATGTTGAGATAGGGAGGGAACCCAATTGTCCAAATTAACCAAAGGCTCCTTTACACTGCCGGGAGAATCCGGTTATGAGGCGCTTACGCTGGAACTTGCCGATCGCTGGGGTGCTGATGTGATCCGTGACAGTGACGGTACGAAATTGTCTGACGAGATTATTAATGCCGGATATGGCATCTATTCAACCATTTGCATCATTCGGGATCATAATGAGTGGGCATCCCGTAATCTGGATAAGCTGCAGCAATGTTTTCTCATTACGAATCCGAAGGTCGCTGTACAAGATTATGTATCCATCTATCTGATGGAGGATTTTTTTGCTGAACAATTCAGGGTGAATGATTCCAAAGAAGCGTTTAAGTATTGGCAGGTATATGATCGAACGACTGGAGAAGAGGTACCAAGAGCACAATGGAATTATGAAAGGGAATCTGGCAATGTAGTGATTACTGGCGTTGCTCCCTGGCATAAATACACGGTAAGTTTCATGGTCTATCGGATCTGGGAAGAGATATCCATGTACAATCATACGACGAATAACTGGGATAAAGAGCATCTGATGCAGATTGACCCAATCTATACGGAAACGCAAACCTATCTGCTGGATTGGATGGAAAATTGGTGCCAAAATCATCCAGAAACAACGGTTGTACGTTTTACATCGCTATTCTATAACTTCGCCTGGATCTGGGGCAGTGATGAACGGAATCGCCATCTGTTGTCGGATTGGGGTTCATACGATTTCACGGTAAGTTCGAGAGCGCTGGATCTGTTTGCTCAGAAATTTGGGTATTCACTCTCAGCCGAGGACTTTGTGAATGGCGGTAAATATCAGGTCACTCATATGCCTGCGGATCAGCGCAAACTGGACTGGATGGCCTTTATCAATGATTTTGTCATTGAATTCGGTAAGAAATTAATTGATATGGTGCACAAGCATGACAAGCTGGCGTATGTCTTCTATGATGACAGCTGGGTGGGCATGGAGCCGTACAATGATCGCTTTCAGGAGTTTGGATTCGACGGCATGATCAAATGTGTGTTCTCCGGTTATGAGGCTAGAATGTGCTCAGGCGTTAAGGCTGATACCCATGAGATTCGATTGCATCCCTACTTGTTCCCGGTTGGCTTAGGCGGGCTTCCTACCTTCAAGGAAGGCGGAGATCCTACCCTTGATGCAAAGAAATATTGGATTAATATTCGGCGTGCGCTGCTGCGTGAGTCAATCGACCGGATAGGACTGGGTGGGTATTTGCATCTGGTTGAGCCTTATCCTGATTTTGTGGATTACATTGAGAAGATTGCCCATGAATTCAGGGAAATGAAAGAGCTCCATCAGAAGGGAAAACCTTATCAGATCAAGACAAAAGTAGCCGTTCTGCATAGCTGGGGCAAGTTAAGATCGTGGACCTTGTCCGGTCATTTTCATGAAACGCATATGCATGATCTGATTCATGTGAATGAGGCATTAGCCGGATTACCTGTTGACGTGCAGTTTATTGATTTTGAGGATATTCGTCAGGGCGTATTGAAGGATGTGGATGTTGTCATTAATGCGGGTTCTGCGGGTTCAGCATGGAGCGGTGGAGAGCACTGGAAAGACCACCAATGTGTAGACATCCTAACCCAGTGGGTGTACGAAGGCGGTACATTTATGGGGATCAACCAGCCCACAGCGACCCACGGGTACGACAGCTATTTTAGAATGGCTCATGTGCTTGGGGTAGATGAGGATACAGGTGCAAGGGTTGTTCATGGAAAATGGTCCTATGAGGTTAGTGATGAGTATGGTTTGGTGCCTGAGGGGGCCAGCATACTTCCGAAAAAGAACATTTATCTTACTGATGGATCAGCAGCTGTAATGAGTGAAACGAATGGTCAGATCACGTTGTCCACACATGCTTTTGGAAAAGGAAAAGGGATCTACCTGCCTTCCTTCGAATTCAGCTGGGCAAATACAAGATTACTTCTGAATTTGATTCGATTTGCGGGCAATGAATTCCATGAAACATTGTACATCACGGATAACTTGTATACCGAGTGCGCTTACTACCCTGAAAGCAACATATTGGTTGTGATCAATAATAGCGATCAGGTTCAGTCCACGACGATCCATACAGAGCATGGGAAACAGACCATGGAATTGGAGCCGTATGATACGGTGATCACCAAAATTGGTTTAACCAAATCGGTATCCCCATAGAATAAATAATGATTAAATAGACCGTATCCCTTAACCAGGGAGCGGTCTATTTAGTGATTAGGGCGTGTCTGAAAACTCTCAAGGAAGCAGATTGTATAGTACGGATATTACTGTATCGTGTTAAAACTATTTAGTAGAATATTTAAATAAGGATAGGGATCATGAGCCCTAAATATATTATTGTTTTCATCCTTTCAAAGGAGAGAGTGCCCTAATGTACAGTTATAAAATGTTGGACAAGATAAGCACGGAAACACTTCACCAAGCGTTTGTGGATGCGTTCTCCGACTATCAGGTTAAAATGGGTCTGCCCTTTTGGAAGTTTCAACAAATGCTCCAACGAAGAGGGTATCACCCCGAAATATCTATGGGAGCCTTTAAAGATGGGAGAATGGTCGGATTTGTTATCAATGGACTTCGAAGCTGGAATGGAAAGGCAACTGCATATGACCTTGGGACAGGCGTTGTACAAGAATGCAGACGGCAGGGCATTACAAGCCATCTGCTCTTGAATATTCGAAAGCTGCTAAAAGAAAAAAATATAGCGCAATATCTGCTGGAAGTCATCCAATCCAACGAATCTGCAGTTCAGCTTTACAGTAAACAAAACTTCAAAATTCAAAGGGAATTCGCATGTTTCCAGCTGGAAAAAGATAAATTCATACCGAAAACGGCCTGCACAGTGGAATGTGTGGAGAGAATTGATTTGGAGCAGTTTAAGGAATTTTGGGATGTGGAGCCCTCCTGGCAAAATTCAATAGATTCCATCTACGCTGTACCAGAAGCTTTTAGCTATGTAGTTGCACGTCAGGATGACAAAATTGTTGGCTATGGCATTATAGATCAAAAAACAGGTGATATTCCACAGCTTGCAGTGAACCCAAATTATCGGGGCAAAGGTATTGCAAGCAGCATCCTGACAGAGATGGTCAAGCGCACAGAATCGCCAATAATCAGTGTCCTCAATGTGGAATCTCATCTCAAACCGATGGAAGATTTCCTCCTGGTCAAATCAGGTTTTACGTATCATGTTGGCCAGTATGAAATGCTCCTAAAATTATAACGTGATCGTCGTCTCTACGTAGGATCAAATCGGGTTCATACGAAAATATGTGAGGTATTCGTATCTGTCCTGTTGGGCCAGTCGATCGGGAGGTTGAATTATAGGCCTCCCGAATTCCTGGATTGGAGTATCCAATCATTCCCTTACTCGTTATAATAATGTGGATGTCAATGTAAGAGGAGACAACGATAAGACATGAGCCGCAAGATGCACTGTAAGCGCATTCAGTTTCTGGATGATTGGAGCCTCAAAACGAAGTTGTACATATTGTTCATTTTTTGTGTGCTGGTTCCGGTTCTGGTCACAAATACCGTGTTTTACCTAAGCATCAAAGGTAACATTGAGGAGAAGGAGCATAGCCGATTCAATGAAATGCAGCAAAGGATCAAGTTCAACCTGCGAAACAGTATAGACAATAGCTTGTATGTGTCCAATTTTCTCTATACCGATGGAACGCTGAACCGGTTCATGGAGTCCAAGTACCGCGATCAGGAAGACTATTACTCTGCCTACTATGATATGCTTAGCAACAACAATCTGGTCAGGTACTATTACAGCTATCAGCAGGTGAACCAAGTTACGTTTTATGTTGGAAATGATACCTTCGTCAATGGAGGAAACTTCATTAAGCTGGATGATGAGGTGAAGAAAAGTGATTGGTATCAAGCGCTGATGAACACAAGCGACCATATCATGATCTATTCGTATTTTGACAAGCAGCAGGCAGAGATGTCGCAAAGTCAGGGAGGACGCAAAGTCAGCATTATTCGCAAGCTGGATTACTTTGGGGAGCAGCAGGTTGAAAAGGTGTTAAAGGTTGATCTGGACTATTCTTTCATCAACAAATCGCTTAAAAATGAGGGAGCGAACGGGAAGGTATATGTCGTTTCGGATGGCAGGGTCATTTTCTCGAACGATTCCGAAATGAATCAGACGCGCCAGCCATTTAATCTGATTGCAAACAGTCCAATTGATCCTGTTCAATCCATGCAATCGATTCCCGTCGTATCCGAGGATTGGCAGATTTTCGTCAGCACGGAGAAATTGGACGTTCTGTCGGAGATTGTTAATTCCAAGCTTAATTTGACGTTGCTGATCATTCTTAATCTGTTGGTGCCCACACTGCTGATCTGGTTGATATCCAGATCACTGGTCATCAGAGTTGATCGGATAGCGAAGCACCTGGATCAAGTGAAGCATGAGAAATTTGAAGTGATATCGGGACCTGTGGGCAAGGACGAGATCGGTAGCCTGACCCATAGTTATAACATGATGGTCATCAAGATCAAGAACTTGATTGAAATTGTGTTTAAGGGTCAAGTGGAGCGGCAAGCCCTTGAGCTCTCCAAGAAGCAGGCGGAGCTGAAAGCCCTTCAGAGTCAGGTGAATCCCCATTTCATGTTCAACACGCTTGAAACGATCCGTATGCGGAGTTTGATCAAGCAAGAGCTTGAGACCTCCGATGTCATTCATAGACTGGCACTGCTGCTGCGTCAGACGATCAATTGGGGCGACGATCTGATTACCATCGCACAAGAAATCAATTTCGTGGAAAGTTATCTGAGTATTCAGCAGTATCGCTTTGGCGAAAAGCTGCAATTTGCAATCAGGATCACTGACGAATCCATTGCTGCGATGATGATACCCAAACTAACCGTTCTCACCTTTGTGGAGAATGCTTGTATCCATGGCATTGAAGGGACAGCGAATGATGGGATCGTGGAGGTATTATTCGAAATTCGAAGTAATGCGCTCTACATTTCCATTCGAGACACCGGCGTCGGTATGGATCAGGACAAGCTGTCCTCGCTCCGCAAAATGATGCAAGACCCGAGTATGGATCGGATGAGCGAGCTTAGCAGCATTGGCATGATGAATGCATATATTCGGCTACGGATGTATTTTGATGATTTCGTTCAGGTGCACATATTCAGTGAAAAGGGGAAGGGGACAACGATTGGCATTCAAATTCCTCTTATGCTGGCATCCCAAGAATAAGGAGCGAGGATATGATCAACGTGCTGATTGTGGACGATGAGCCATTTATTCGCCAAGGACTTCAATTGTTAATTGATTGGGAGTCTTACGGTTTCCAGATTTGTGGTCAGGCTTCCAATGGCAAGCAGGCATTGGAAGCCATACGCGCTGTGCAGCCGGATCTGGTCATTTCCGACATCAAGATGCCGGAAATGGACGGCATGCAGCTTGCTCAAACCTTGTATGAGCAATATAACGGTGATATCAAGCTGATTCTGCTTAGTGGATTCTATGAGTTCGGATATGCCAAGCAGGCAATTAAATATCAGGTGAATGACTACATTCTCAAGCCTATCGTGAAGACAGAACTGGTACAGGTGCTGGAGGAGTTCAGGGATGCATTTCATGCGCGGACAGAAGAGAAGCGTTATCAGCAAAAAAAGGATCAAATGATTATGGCTCAGCATATGCAGTCAATCTTGCTTGGGGTGGCTGAGGAGGAGGCTGTTACGAGTCTGCAGCCGCACTATCAAGATGCTGGCACAATGCGTTGCATTCTGATTGAGGTGGAAGGCATTCCAGAACAGGGAACGGATTGGTGCGCTCGGGTTGAGGCATGGGTGGGTGAGCCCTTGCCGGGGCAAGTTTTGAAGCCGTTCACAGGTGATAAAAATGCGATTCTGCTCATTGTTACGGATTCGATGGTGAAACGTAAGGCAGCGGCCTTGGAGCACTATTTGACCCAACTACATACCGAGCTGAGCCGCGATCAAGGGGCGGTGGTTGCTTGTTATGTCGGGAAGGAAGTACAGGGGTTGGAGGCGCTGCATGAGTCTTATCAATCCTGCAGCATAATGAAAAACTTACGTTTCTTCACCACGTGTGGGCCCATTTATTATTTCGAGCTTATGGATACGAACTTATTTGTTAATCGGCCTGGTCAATTCGAAAAACAATTGTTTGATGGGCTGGTCAAGTCTATCGAGGAACAGCAGACGGATGAGCTATACAGCCATGCAAAGGCCATTTTTCAATATTTTCTGGATGAGCGAATCGAGCCTGCTATTGTCCGAATCCACTTGCACTATTTGGCATACAATTTGCTGGATCTTGTGAATAACGATACGGTTACTCCAGATTCCAGGCTGATGGAATCGGCTTTTCTGAAGGTGAACTACGCGATGTTATCCATGGAGGAAAACATTGAACATTTATGTGAGTTCTCGCTTATGTGTGCAGAGGAGCTGAAGGAGCAGCAAAAGTCGAAAGGGATGGGCATATTAGCCAAGATTGAGGCCTTCATTCACGAGCATTACAGAGAGAATATCAGCCTGAAGCTGCTGGGAGAGCAGTTCTACATGAACAGCGCATATCTGGGACAGATTTTCAAAAAGCATTACTCGATCAGCTTCAGTGATTATTTGAATCAATTGCGAATAGAGGAGGCCGCGCGGCTGTTGCGCAGAACAGATCAAAGAGTATACGAGATTGCAACAATGGTGGGATATCGGGACTCCGATTATTTTATTAGCCGGTTCGAGAAACTCATGGGGGAGACGCCTGCACAATATCGTAAAAGTGCCCATGCTGCGTACTCTCTTGATTCAACATCCTGCACTCCTTGACGGAGCGGCGGGATATTTTTTTCGCAGATACTGGAATTAGTGGGATTCCGTCTATAGTTTATCCCGTTGAGAGGGGCATGGAAGCATGATAATTTTAAGTCAGCCTTTGGAAAGCGCTTTCCAAAAAGCTTCTGTCAATATAATCGATGGAGGGGTCATGATGAAAAAGGATGTTAGAAAAAGAATCAAGTATAGTGCTCTGCTAGCTTTAATACTGGTCATTGCACTCGCTGGATGTACACCGGGATCGTCCTCGAAAGGGGAAACAACAGCAGATGGAAGGGAATTAAAACAGTTTTCAGCCTTTTTTGCCGTACCTGGGAAAATTGCGCCTGACGATAATCGGGTGTTAAAAGCCATTGAGGAGAAAACAGGCGTCAGAGTTACGATGGACTGGCTTACGGGCCAAACAGCCAAAGAACGAATTGGTGTGCTCATTGCAGGCGGCGAATATCCCGACTTTATCGATGGGAGTGACGGTACTCAGCAACTGGTAGCAGCAGGGGCGTTAGTACCACTTGAGGATTACATCGATAAATATCCAAACATCAAAAATTACCTGGGTGAAGACTGGAAGAAGATGAAAAATACGACGGATGGACATATCTACTTCATTCCTCAGTTCGGCAATATACAAGAAAAGTCGATGAAAGTAACCCATGATGGAGAAGCGTTCTGGATTCAGAAGGCCGTACTGGAATGGGATAATTATCCGACCATCAAAACACTTGACCAATACTTTGACTTGATTGAACGGTACAAAGCAGCGCATCCGACCGTTGATGGTCAGCCAACCATTGGATTCGAGATTATCTCTTATGACTGGCGTTATTTCGCACTGGAGAACCCTCCGCTCTTCATGGCTGGTTATCCTAACGAAGGCGCAGCCATCGTTGATAAAGAAACGCTGACGGCCAAAAACTATAATACTATTCCCGAAGCGAAAGCATATTTCAAGAAGATCAATGAAGCATATCATCAAGGCCTGGTCGATAACGAAACCTTTACAGCAAACTATGATCAATATATATCCAAAATTTCAACCGGACGTGTGCTGGGCATGGTGGATCAAGGATGGCAGTTCCTTGACGCCGAAGCATCACTCGTGAAGCAAAAATTGTATGACAAAACCTATGTACCGTTGTCCATCACACTCTCCGAGGATGTCAAAGGACGTTATCAGAACAATCCAATCCTTAACGTAAATGGTGGCTTGGCCATTACTAAGAGTTGCGAGGATATCGAAGGGGCACTTCAATATATTAATGATTTGCTGGACCCTGAGATAGAGGTATTGAGAACCTGGGGACAGGAAGGCGTGGATTACCAGGTGGATGACAAAGGCGTGTTCTCCAGAAATGAAGAGCAACGTGCGAATTCCAAAGATCCGGACTGGGTGCTTGCGAATACGGGAAGCCCATTGGTCTATTTCCCGCATCATGAAGGCATGACCGCTGATGGGAAGAATGCTCTTGATCCTAAGGAGCAGTCGGAGGAGTACCTTGCCACATTGAATGACATCGATAAAAAAGTGCTCAAGGCTTATGGATATACGAAGTTTACCGACTTCCTGGAGCCTGCGGAGGAAAATGAACCGTGGTTCCCGATCTATACCTATAATTTCGAACCGAATAAACCGGAGACCATTGCCAGACAGAAGATGGACGATGTTAAACGCAAATGGCTGCCAAAGGTGATTATGACTTCACCAGCCGAATTTGATAAGGCTTGGGAAGAGTATCAAGCCACGCTCAAGGAGAGTGCAGATATTAAAGCGTATGAAGATGCGCTGACGGAAGAAGTTCGCAGACGTATGGAACTGTGGGGATAAAGGCCTGTCACACCGGAAGGCTATGGGGAACCCCGTAGCCTTTCTTACACGCCAGATTCGGGAAGATTGGATAGGAAAGGAATCGATTCATCCAGACTGGGTGATATAGATAAACTCGTCAGCAAGGAGAGAAAAAACATGGCCAAAAAGGAGCTGCAGCCTTCGTTAAAGACCAGCCATATCCCAGCGGGAACAAGCTGGATCGGGTACAACCTGTCCAGAATGAAAAGTCAGCGACAATTAATGTGGATGTCATTTCCGTTTATTGCGTTTATCGCTATTTTTGCGTATGGGCCATTATGGGGCTGGTTGATGGCTTTTCAGAATTATAGACCGGGCATTGGTTTTATGGAGCAGGATTGGGTTGGGCTGGATCATTTTCGAACGTTATTCACGGACCCTACATTTTTACGTGTCATTCGCAATACGCTGGCGATGAGCCTGATCAGTCTGTTTCTGGGATTTGTCGGTTCAATTGGTCTGGCGCTCTTATTGAATGAGCTGCGGATGGTATTGTTCAAACGCGTGGTACAGACGGTCTCTTACCTTCCGCATTTCCTGTCGTGGATCATCGTAACAGGGATCGTTGCGAATGTATTGTCAACGGAAACCGGAATTGTGAATGTACTGCTGACAAAATTGGGTCTGATTGATGCACCGATCAACTTTTTTGCGGAACCCAAATACTTCTGGGGGATTGTGGGTCTATCCAGCATGTGGAAGGAAATTGGCTGGGGTACGATCATCTATCTGGCGGCCATGGCGTCGATTAATCCGAGCTTATACGAAGCAGCTTCCATTGACGGAGCCGGCCGCTTTCGCAAAATGTTCAATGTCACACTTCCAAGCATCAAACCAACGATCATTATCCTGCTTATCATCAACGTGGGTAACGTACTGAACGCAGGTTTTGAGATTCAATACTTGCTGGGGAACGGACTTGTGCAGGATGTGTCCGAGACAATCGATATTTTTGTTTTGAAATACGGAATTAATCTCGGCAACTACTCACTTGCCACCGCCGCAGGCATTTTCAAAAGTGTGGTCAGTCTCGTGCTCATATTTATCGCTAACGGGATTGCCAAGTCTCTTGGTGAAGAGCGGTTGATATGATAAGGGGGCAGAACTGTGAAGCGATTTCGTAGAAGACGAAGCTTGGGTGATTCAATTTTTTCCATCACGAATGGCATATTTATGTTGCTTGTCATGGTTGTTACGTTATATCCTTTTTTAAACACCATTGCCGTATCTTTCAATAACGGGCTGGATACGATCCGCGGAGGGATCTATCTCTGGCCGAGGGAATGGACACTGCAAAATTATGTCTCCGTATTCCAGAATCCGAATCTGACACAAGCTGCATTTATTTCGGTTGCCCGAACCGTGGTTGGAACGGTTGTGCAACTGTTCTGTACCGCGATGTTGGCCTATGTGCTGAGCCGCAAGGAGTATATGTTTAACAAATTGGTCACGACGCTGTTCGTAGTAACGATGTATTTCAGCGGCGGTTTAATTCCAGGATACATGCTGATCAAACAAGTGGGGCTGCTGAACAGCTTCTGGGTATACATTATTCCCGGCTTGATCGGGGTGTTCAACATGATTGTCATTCGTACCTACATTCAGGGACTCTCGGAGGGATTGATAGAATCAGCGAAGATGGATGGAGCTGGAGATTTTCGGATTTTCATGCGCATCGTGCTTCCGCTGTCCAAGCCGGTGTTGGCTACAGTTGCTCTGTTCATTGCTGTAGGTCAGTGGAACTCCTGGTTTGACTCCATGTTGTACACGGCGGGTAATCGGAATTTGACCACTTTGCAGTATGAGCTTATGAAATTATTATCCTCTGCGACCTCACAGGGTGGAACCGTCAACGTGGATTCATACAAAAATGTGACCAACATGGTGACTCCTGTATCCATTCGTGCAGCAATCACGGTTGTGACGGCCATGCCGATCGTTTTACTGTATCCGTTCTTGCAAAAATACTTTGTCACTGGACTCACCATTGGAGGGGTAAAAGAATGAAAAATGCAAATCAAAACGAACAATGCTCGTTTAACAATCCGATTATGCCCGGGTTTTATCCAGATCCGTCCGTTTGTCGGGTGGGTGAAGATTTTTATTTGGTGACCTCGACTTTTGCCTATTTTCCTGGGGTTCCGATCTTTCAGAGCCGTGATCTTGCACATTGGAAACAGATTGGCAATGTACTGGATCGCCCTTCACAATTGAATCTTCAGGGAGCAGGGCATTCACAAGGAATATTCGCTCCAACGCTTCGGTATCATGAAGGGACCTTCTATATGATTACAACCAACGTATCACATGGCGGCAATTTTGTTGTAACCGCTACCGATCCGGCTGGGCCATGGTCTGATCCTTATTTTATCGAAGGCGCAGAAGGAATAGACCCTACGATTTTCTTCGATGACGGCAAAGCATATTACCTGGGTACACGTCCTTGTTCCGAGGGAGTTCGTTATAACGGAAACTGGGAAGTTTGGCTGAGGGAGCTTGATCTGACCACCATGAAACTGGTGGGGGACAGTTACGTGCTCTGGCGTGGGGCCATGGTTGATGTTATTTGGCCTGAAGGACCGCATCTGTATAAGATCGACGAATATTACTATTTATTGATTGCAGAGGGCGGCACAGGACCCAACCATGCCGTGACCATTGCGCGTAGCCAAAGCTTAACCGAAGGGTACGTTGGAAATCCCAATAATCCAATCATTACACATCGCCATTTGGGCAAACGATACCCTATTGTTAATGTGGGACATGCCGACTTGGTGCAGGCTGCGAACGGTCAATGGTTCATGGTCATGCTTGCTTCGCGTCCTTACGGTGGGAGCTTCAGCAATCTGGGGCGGGAGACGTTCCTTGCTTCGGTCATTTGGGAGGACGGATGGCCAGTTGTCAATGAAGGGCGCGGCATCCTGGAGGAGCAGGGTACGCTGGATTTAAAACCTGTTCCGGTAGAGCCCCAACTGCGTTTTGACCATTTTGACAGTGATCGTCTGGGCTTGCAGTGGATGTTTTTGCGCAATCCTCAGGAAGACCTGTATTCATTAACCGAGCGAAAAGGATATCTGCGATTGAAGCTGAAACCGCAAACATTGAAGGAAAAAGAGAATTCCAGCTTTGTCTGCCTGCGGCAAAGGCATATGGATTACGTGGCAGCTACAGCGATGGAATTTGTGCCCGGTAATGCAAATGAGACGGCTGGTGTTGTCGTCATTCAGAACGATCAGTATCATGTACGTATTGAGCGTGCACTGGTTGAGAAACAGCAGATGCTGCGTGTGGTGACCTGTATAGATGGTCAGGATACTCACATTGCGCAGGTCGCGCTGGATGATGAAGTATCGCGGGTGTATATCAAATTGGCCGCGACAGGTCAGCAACTCAACTTCTACTACAGCACGGATGGAAGTCAGTATCATCTGGTTGCGGAACAGGTGGATACAAGCAGCCTGAGCACTGAAGTGGCCGGCGGCTTTGTTGGCTGCTGTATCGGAATGTTTAGCAGCAGCAACGGGACTTCATCGGATCAGGTAGCGGATTTTGACTGGTTTGAATATGGTTCCTATGAAAGTTAGTTAGATGACAGAATAACAGCAAGTAAGCTCAATCCGGTGGCGGTAGTCCAGGGATTGAGCTTTTTTTTCTTTTTGTTTAAGCGAAAACTGTGGGGAGTGGGGCCGCGTTACAGTTTATTGTCCAGCTTCATGTGCTGAGCTTTTTATGATGTTAACAATTTTACGCTGAGCATCCCTGGCTTCCGGAATCGGATAGAGGACGAAGACATGATTCATTTTGGGATAAACGTATGTTTGGTGATCGATTTTCTGATCCGTCAGCAGCTTGTCGAGCTTCATATTATCAGGAAACAAACCTTCGTGAGTTCCGATAAAGATGCTGATTCTGCCAAGGCCGGCGAAATCTCCGTAGATTGGACTGATTAACGGGTCATTTAGAGGTTTATCAGCTGCCCAGATTCGCCGGATGACATCATATCCTTCCACAGCGAGCATCGGGTCGCGGGTCTCGTATTCAAATATGACCGGATTGTCCAGCACCATATCCACACAAGGTGATAACAAGATGATATCTTTGGGCTGCGAGAGATCATGCATTTTCAGATAATGGGCTAAGGCTAGGGATATGTTGCCTCCTGCGGAGTCCCCCATAATGGTGAGTTGTGCCGGGTCGTCCACAGAGGCGAGCAAATCCCGATATAGATTGAGCAGTTTCGGATACGTGTGCTGATAATTAAAATGAGGAACCTTTGGATAGATGGGAGCAACCACCTTGGCATTCAGAGCCTGAGCCATGCGGTCCATGAATTTCCAGTGTAAAGAGAGCGGCTGGTGTGTATGCGCCCCGCCATGAATGTAGAGAATGACCCTCTGTTCACGGGAATGCTGATCGTTTAATGTGAATACCTGCATGTCTTCATGGGAGCGTTCTTTGATGGAAGATGACCATTTTGTTTTAGCCAAGGTATAGGGTTTAATGTTTTCCAAGCCCATATGATCCAGATGTTTGCGAGTAAGCTCGCGTGTTGAAAAATTCTTTTTGGTATCTAACGTTGCGATATATTTCTCGAATAGAAAACTCGTCAACGAGCGTTTATGATTATGGATATACAGATTCATTGAGGAATCACCCTTCCTGATGGAGTTCAGATATAAGATCTGTGAAGAAGAATATAAATAAAGTATAAAGGTTGAAGTGTACTGCATGGTCAATCTTAATTTTTCCATCGAATCGTTTACGGTTAGAGTAAAGCATGGTATCCGTTCTATGTTATGATATTTGCATCTTCAAAAGTTCGATTGAAGGGGCATAGCGTATGAATCAAAGCATACAACAGTTTAAAGCGGATTTTTTCAAAGCGTTGGCACACCCGATGCGGATTCAGATTCTGGAGCTGCTGAGTGAAGGAGCCAAGAATGTGAATGAACTGCAAAGCATTCTGGGATCGGAAGGCTCTGCTGTTTCACAACAACTGGCTGTACTGCGCAGCAAAAACGTTGTTCATGGAATCAAAGAAGGCACAACCGTCACCTATTCGCTGCGTGATCCGCTGATTAAGGACCTGCTGGCAGTCACCAAACAGATTTTTGACAATCATCTGGTTGATGCCATTTCCATGTTGGAAGACATTCGTAAAGAGTCCTGACACAACAAACAAGAGCAACTGGGTGTCATCACCGGAGGTTCTTGTTTTTTGTGTTAGTCTCCTGCCGGAAATAGTGTGCAATCCGATTGACGGATGTGTGCGGGGGAGTAGTCTTTTATTTATATTCAAATATTTAAATATATGAAGAAAAGAAGGTTTTTGTACATGAGATGGATGGGGAGATATGCAGGTTACAATGCTGCCGCTTTTCGCAAGGATCTGTTATCGGGGCTGATTGTAGGTATTATTGCAATTCCACTCGGTATGGCCTTTGCCATCGCTTCCGGGGTCAAACCGGAGTATGGATTGTATACCACAATAATCGCAGGGATTCTCATTTCCTTGCTGGGTGGGTCTAAGTTCCAGATTGGCGGGCCAACGGGTGCATTCATTCCGATTCTATTCGCCATTGTGATGCAGTATGGATATGAGAATCTGTTGATCGCGGGAATGATGGCTGGTTTGATGCTTGTTCTTATGGGCGTATTCAAGCTTGGGGCATTAATCAAGTTCATTCCCAGGCCGGTGACAATCGGTTTCACGGCAGGAATCGCCGTTATTATTTTTAGCGGACAGATTCCGAACTTCCTGGGACTTCGCGGCATCGAGAAGCATGAGGACTTCTGGTCCAATATGAAAGAAATTGGGATGCATATCTCGACAGTTAATATATACAGCGTGCTTACAGCTGGAATCTGTCTGGCTGTTCTTCTGCTTTTGCCCAAGTTTGCACCGAAGGTTCCTGCATCACTGGTGGGACTGATTCTTTCGACGGTCGTCGCAGCGTTCTTTTTTGAAGGGCAGGTGGCTACGATCGGTTCGTCCTTTGGCGCCATACCTAACGCCTTGCCTCAGTTTCATGTGCCGGAGATCACTTGGGAACGTATCATGAACTTGCTGCAACCCGCTTTTGTCATTGCCATGCTGGGTGGCATTGAGTCGTTGCTGTCAGCTGTGGTTGCCGATGGCATGACCGGAAGTCGACATAACAGCAATCGGGAGTTGATTGGGCAGGGGATTGCTAATATGGTGACGCCGCTATTCGGGGGCATTCCTGCAACAGGAGCGATTGCACGTACGGCAACGAATATCAAATCCGGCGCAGTATCGCCATGGTCTGGCGTGATTCACGGTGTAGTGGTACTGCTGGTACTTGTTCTCTTTGCGCCATATGCATCCCACATTCCTCTTGCCAGTATGGCTCCCGTTCTGATGCTGGTGGCTTGGAACATGAGTGAACGGAGATCCTTCATGCATGTCATGAGAACCAAAACGAGCGATTCACTCGTTCTGCTCATTACCTTTTTGCTTACTGTATTTACAAGTTTAACGACGGCTGTAGAGGTGGGGTTGATTCTGGCTGTTGTTTTATTCGTTAAGCGGATGAGTGAGATGTTGAAGGTTGCCAAAGTACTGCCCGATCCCGAGCATAAACATGAGAAAGTCATGGCCCACATGGTTCGGGAAGGACATGACTGTCCGCAGATCAGCTTATATACGATTGAAGGACCTTTATTTTTTGGTGCGGCAGATATGTTCGAGAAGTCGGTCATGGATTCCATTCATCGTCGACCGGGCATTTTGCTGTTGCGCATGGGTAAGGTACCCTTTATGGATACAACAGGCGAGGCTAACCTGGCGAGTTTAATCAAGCATTTTGAACGGTCGGGCAGGATTGTATTGTTATCGGGCATACAGGAGCAGCCGCTTGAGATGTTGAAACGAACGGGTCTGTTAGAGCGTTTAAATCCTGCACATCGGTTTGAACATACTGGGGAAGCCATTAATTATGCGTTACAGCATTTGAACGAGGAGAAGTGTAAGGGGTGCAAACATTTTGCCTTTCGTGAATGTGCTGTATTGTCGAGCGCTGGAACCGATCCAGAGCGTATGAACCGGCTGAAGACTGGAAAGCGGGCCAATGCAAGTAACCCTGTATGATCACCAAAAGAGTGCGTGTTAAAATGAACTTTGATTATAAATATAGGCCGTAAGATCGACATTTTGAAAAAAGGTTCCACCCATCAGGCAAATTTCAGACGTGGGAGCAGTGTGCGCTCACGTCTTTTTTTATTTTTCATAAGATTAATTTATAGAGGGTCTAGATATCATTCCAATAAATTCCTATGTACGATATATTAAGAATATATTAATAAAGAAGGAAGGGAATAATGTGTTCTACCGAAAATGGTTCACCGTTTGCCTGACGATTGCGCTAGTGATGTCTTCCCTGGTATTCATTGAACCCACGTATGCTGAGGAAGGGCCGATAGCAAGCTACCGATATACACCGAACGAGGATGGCAGCATTTTTATTGAAGGGGTAGGCTATAATTCCAAAAATGAAAAAGTTAGCTTACGAGTGAGTACAGGAGATTTTGTCATCGTTGGGAAGAAGAAAGAGTATAAGCGCGTTATCTTGTTTGAAACAACGGTGCCAGCGAATAAAAATGGATATTTTGCCGTGACTACTATTCCCATAGATGCTGCACAGGTACAGCGAAATTCCATTACAATATCCTTCTATGATGAACGAGGAAAGGAATCCAGTATCTCCCCGGACTATCCTTTGCCCGTGCCGAAGGTGGATACGAATATTTACTATGTAGATCCTGATCATCTCCCCGAGGGAGAATATGATAAATATAAGGACGACTATACCCCGCAAACAAAGGTGATCATTGATTATTCCCAATATGGAGTAGGCAGCGCTGCACCCGATGTGCATTTTGCAAAACAGATCAAACAAGTGGTTAAACCGATATCAGTAGCAGCAAGTGATACGCATGTTATTGCTCTTACCGCTGACGGTACGTTATATGGTTGGGGAGATAATTTACATAATGAACTTAACAATAGTATTTATCCAGTACTGCCTGTTACGAAAATCAACAAGGTATCTAACGTTAGCCAAGTCGGAGCGGGAGATCGCTTTTCACTGTATTTAACCAAGCAAGGGGAACTGTTTGGCTGGGGTGATCTGAACTATTTAGGCATTCAAACGAAAACTGGAACACCTCAGAAGGTTACTCTTGTACCTGAAGCAATCAAAAAGATGGATGTTTATAGTAACGGGGTTGTGTTGTTAACTCATTCAGGTAATGTGTATCAACTTGGTGGGGCTCCAGGTACAGGTATGAAACTTCTGAAAAATCATTCGAGGAAAATTGGGATTACAGGTGTTATTGATGTAACCATTGGTGATCTGAATCGAGCTTACGCTGTGAAAAAGGATGGTACGGTCTGGTTCTGGGACACGAATATGAAAGAAACCGAAACGATAGCAACACCTATTCAAGGATTCAAGAACATACGGCAGATTTCTTCCTCAGGAGCGAACAATCCGTACCTCATCGCAATTGATCAAAAAGGAAATCTATGGGCTTGGGGTAGCAATTCTTCACGCCAATTGGGCTTCAATGTGACTCAGAAGATGTATAAGCCAATCATGATTAACAGGGGACCCATTCGGATTACGAAAACAGGATATTACTACCCTCAGGAAGATTTGGTGTACAAGTCCATATCTGCTGCGGATAACGGAGCCCTGGTGATTACCGACAAAAATGAGATGCTCTTCATGGGGTATAATGCGGGCACGATCGTATATGCCGATACAAAGGAAGCTCAACGTTCGTACCAGAATGTGACGCTCATTGAAACAAGTAAGAGTAACATGTACTGGGTATCGGGTGGCAAGTTGTGGGTTGCAGGATATCGTAATGAACTGGGTCAGCTCGGTTTCGGTGTTAAGTTGAACTAAATATCATTTCAGAGTGAAGGAGTATACATATGTCCATTCAACCGACTGCTTTACGTTCAGTGCTTAACCCCAGGTATCTGGAGTCTGCATTGAGCAATCAGTATGACCTTGGAACATGGGAAGAATGTTTGTTTTGGCTTAGAGGATTGAATGATACCTACCGGGTTCGCACGTCCAGTGGTATCTATATTCTCCGGATCTACCGCACTGAAATCACGGAGGAAGATGTTCAGTATGAGCTTTCGTTATTGTCTCAACTCAAGAACGTTCTAGGTTCTGCGGAACATACCGATATTGGAGAATATATTCAGAAGAGAGATGAGACTGGATATACGGTGCTGGAGGCGGCAGAAGGCAAACGGGTTGCTGTAATGTTTAGTTATATTGAGGGCACGGAGAACAACTTGGAGGATGAGGAGTCTTGTTACGCCTTTGGTCAATCTGCCGCTGAATTGCATAAGGCTATGGATCAGGTGAACGTGGGGCTGCCGCGATATGAGCTTGATTTGAAATTTCTCATCGACGAACCCTTAGAAAGAATCATCCGGTATATCGGTGAGAACCATGAAGCAGCAGCATTCCTCCATACGTTTGCAACAGCATTAAAAGAACGCATCTTTGCCACTTCCAGCCAAGACCTGGACTTTGGTCTGTGCCATGGTGATATGCATGGGAATAACAATGCATTTCAACAGGAGCATTCGTTTATTCATTATGACTTCGAATGGGCAGCCAAAAGCTGGCGTGCTTACGATCTGGCCCAAGTGAAAATTCGGAAACGGCAGTCGGGTGATTCAGGGCAGAAACAAAGACTATGGGATGCGTTGATGAAAGGATACCGGTCGGTCCGGAAGTTTACGGATGCAGATGAACAGGCGGTTGATCTCTTTATTATCGCTCGAAGGTTCTGGGTGATGGGTCTGGATGTTGCTTTTATCGAAAGTGATATGGGAGCTCTGGATTATGGCGAGGATTGGCTGAATGATTTTCTGGAAGAGTTCCGAGATACGGGGATTGTATCATAGCGAAGATGAATATTATTTAAGATGTATGCATGAATGCTTTAAGACCCTTCCGAGTGAACTTGAACTCGGGAGGGTCTTTTTTAACTCATATTCAAGGCAACCTGGTCCTTGTTAGTTGGAAGATGATGAAGAAGCGGCAGCAGCCGATGCTGCGGCAGCTGCGGCCATGGCTGCTTGTTGAGCGATGATAATATTCGTGATGCTGGTTGAGATCGCTGTCGTTAGCATACCGTTTCGCAGATTCTCCACATATTGAATGGCTATCAACGCGGATGAGAACAGAAGCAGCTCCTGTTTATCGATCGACCATGCACCGAAACCTTTTTGAGTCCGTAACCAGTCATTTGTCTCCGCGACTTCATCCACTAATGCGTCTCTGTCCGAGGGCAGTAGAGAAAGTAACCCGAGAGAAGGTAATGTGTACGTTTTATCCATTCGGAGATTCCTTTGACGAAAAGCTTCATTTAAGGCAATCACACGAGTCCCTGCATCCGGGGTATCCTCTCCAAGAACGAGTACCTGTGTTAACGCCTGCACACTGTTTCTGGAAGAGAACTCTGGTTTCAATTCCCCGTAGAGTTGTTCCATTCGTGCCACACCAGTATGCACGTCGAGATCGGAAAGGGCTAACATGGCAGCGAAAATGTAGTCATCCTGCCCAGTAAGGAAGCGATGCTCTGCTTTCATGCCGTCATAAAATGATTTTGCTCGCTCCACCGTAGGTTGAAACTGCTCGGGTGACACCTGAGTTGCAATCTGATAGGCGGCAATAACGAGATAATCCGAGTTGCGGAATTTGATCTCTTTCATCAGATCATAGACATGCAGGGTATCTGCCAGCTTTGTGTTCTCATCCGTTGTAAGGGAGAGCATGGTAGCAATGCTAATGGCAGAATTACCTCTGAAGGCAGAGAAGAGTTTTGTGTTTTGTTTAATCAACTCTTGGCTTTGGCGAATAGCTTCTGCATCAGCAACTTTATTCTCCGCTGCATAGAGCAGGGCGGCCAGACGGTGAATCATCCCATGTTGCCATTTGAACGACTTCTTGATGATCTGAGTGTTGGAAACGAATAATTCAACTCGTTCTGCATGAGGTTGTTGCATAGGGCTTACCTCCATTTTAAGAAAATATCATAGTCAATCTTTCATCCTGCCGTCATTGAGAGATCAGATGATTAGGAATATTAAATGAATTAAAGAAATTATTCCCATTGGATATATGAATGTTCTGGAGAATCCATTTTTAAATTCATTGTGCGGGTGCTTCTCGAAAAAGAAGTGCAACACGGTATGTATGATGAAAAAGATATCCAGCACCCAGAATGTAATCGTTTGATAGGAGCTAAAGAGCAGAGAGAGGATGATAGTGTACATTGGCAAGTGAATCCAGGTGAAATACCTGTAGGCTTTATCATCTTTCATATTTTTTAATACAATAAACAATTTCCACTCGGACCGCCTGATCGCATCCATTTCATGAAGCAGGAATAGAGAAAGGTTAAACAAAAATAAGACCAGTAAGAAGTCAGGCATGTGAAGCCTCCTATTTATCAATTTTATACAAGCAGATCGATAACGACAAGTCGCATAATACCCAAAGTTACAATACGTGAGCTGTCCATAGCGGTTCCAGTGACCTCCCTGTAGAGTCGGGGAAAAGGAAGTCTGGCGCTATGATTACACAACACTGCGAGGAATTGTTGAATCAGTTGTCTGCCATATTCATTAAGCGGTTATCCTATACCTATATGTGTAGTGAATCCGTTTCCTCACATTCCTTGTTGTATTTCTGCGGCACATCTCGTACAATTTGGTGAAGCAATTCTGCATTGCGTTAATGTGAATGTGAAAATTAAAAAATTACATCAAGAAGCTGTACACAAGAAAAGGGGAGAATCGCTTGGAATCAAAGCAACTATCTAGAGGGCTAAAGCCCCGCCATGTTGAGCTGATTGCACTCGGAGGTACAATCGGTGTTGGCTTGTTCATGGGATCGGCGAGTACGATCAAATGGGCAGGTCCATCCGTGCTGCTTGCCTATTTGCTGGCCGGTATCATTATCTTTTTTGTCATGCGTATTATGGGGGAAATGCTGATTCAGGAGCCAGTCACGGGTTCGTTTGCGACATTTGCTCACAAATATATTAGTCCGCTTGCCGGATTCCTCACCGCCTGGAGTTATTGGTTCCTGTGGGTTACAGTTGGAATGGCGGAAGTTACGGCAATTGGCATCTATGTCGGGTATTGGTTCCCGGATATTCCACAGTGGCTGCCGGCACTTGCCGGGGTGCTCATCATTGCGGCGGCGAATCTGGCGGCTGTGAAGTTCTATGGGGAATTTGAATTCTGGTTTGCGATGATCAAAGTAACGGCTATTGTAGCCATGATCGTGATTGGAACGGGGCTGATCTTCTTCGGATGGGGGAATGGGGGGCAGCCAATCGGACTATCGAATCTGTTCAGCCATGGTGGCTTCTTCCCTGGAGGCATCAAAGGTTTCCTCTTCGCGCTGTGTATCGTCACGGCTGCTTATCAGGGGGTGGAGATGGTCGGTATTACAGCAGGCGAAGCGGAGAATCCGAAACACACCTTGCGTAAAGCGATCAAAAATATCGTGTGGCGTATTCTTATTTTCTACGTCGGTGCCATATTTGTCATCGTGACCTTGTACCCGTGGAACGAGGTAGGGGAGACAGGCAGTCCGTTTGTGCTCACCTTTGCCAAGGTCGGCATTGTTGCTGCAGCGGGAATCATCAACTTTGTGGTGCTCACGGCGGCCATGTCGGGTTGCAACAGCGGAATCTACAGTGCGGGACGGATGCTGTACACGTTGGCTGAGAATGGGCAGGCACCTGCCTTTTTCAAAAAGCTGTCCAAAGGTGGGGTTCCCCGCAACAGTATCGTCATTACGATCTCCTTGTTGTTAATCGGAGTTGTACTGAACTATCTGATGCCAGACTCCAAGCTATTCCTGTACATCTATAGCGCAAGTGTTCTTCCAGGCATGGTTCCATGGTTCGCGCTGGCGTTCAGTCAGTTCCGATTCAGAAAGCGCTGGGGCAACGAGATGGCGGATCATAACTTTAAGTCCAAATGGTTCCCGATCAGCAATTACATTATCATCGTGTATCTGATCCTCGTTATCATCGGTATGGCGTTTAACCCGGATACGCGCTTGCCTCTGATAGTTGGAGCTACGTTCATGGCTATCGTGGTGGCTGGATATTTCGCATTTGGCATCGGAAAAAGACAACGCATAGATGGCGGCAAAGGTCGCTAATCTAATATTCAGTAATCAACTTATATCGTAATATCATACGTGCATTCCTTGAAATGACTGGAGAACCTGCGGGTGATTCAGCATCATTCAGGGAGTGCTTTTTTTTATCTGGAAATACATGTTTGATATAAAATTCTCTAATCTCCGTAGATTCTAAGCCAGACAGTTGCCAACGAAAATGGGGCAGGTCCAGTTTAAATTTGGCCAATCTCGGTTACAAAGAAAAGAGTGAAACTTTTATGAAAACAACTTCTGTGATTGTAGTGATCACTATAAATATCCAAGGAGGAATTGAACATGGCTAATCAAGACCAGCACACCATGCAAGATCCAACGACACAATATCCGAAGGCTACACCGGAGTGGAAACAGCAACAGGATGAGCCGGGACTTCAGCGTGAGATGACTCCTGTTCCTGATGCGGGTGAGAAAAGTTATAAAGGTAGCGGACGTTTAACAGGCCGCAAAGCGGTTGTGACCGGAGCAGACAGCGGGATTGGCCGCGCGGCAGCGATTGCGTTTGCCCGTGAAGGTGCAGATGTTGTCCTGGCATATCTACCGGAAGAGGAAGCAGATGCACAGGAAGTCGTGAAGCTGATTGAGGAAGCTGGCCGCAAAGCAATTACGATGCCAGGTGATCTGAAGGATGAGAAATACTGTGAAGAACTCATTGAATCTGCGGTCAAAGAGCTTGGTGGGATTGATATCCTAGCTAACGTGGCAGGGAAACAGCAGTTTGTAGAGCAAATCGCGGATCTGACCACCGAGCAGTTTGATGCAACGTTCAAAACAAATGTCTATTCCATGTTCTGGCTCTGTAAAACAGCCGTGAAACACATGAAGCCGGGCAGCTCTATTATCAACACATCGTCGATTCAGGCGTACAAGCCTTCGCCAATCCTGCTGGACTATGCGACAACGAAGGCAGCCATTAACACGTTTAGCAAAGCATTGGCCCAACAGGTGGGCAGCAAAGGAATTCGTGTCAATGTTGTTGCACCAGGTCCGGTATGGACACCGCTGCAAGTTGTAGGTGGACAACCCGTCGAGAAGCTGGCCGAGTTTGGTTCCAATACACCGCTTGGTCGTGCAGGACAACCTGCCGAGATGGCTCCGGCATTTGTGTTCCTGGCAAGCCAGGAATCCAGCTATGTGAGCGGCGAAACATTGAATGCAAATGGTGGTACGGTTAGTCCGTAAGGTTTTAGATAATCCGATTATAGTCTCAGAGGATACCATCTCCATAGTGGGGGGCGGCATCCTCTTTTTTTTCGTTAAGATTAGAGAAATAAATATTTTTATATATGAAAGCGTTCTTATTTAAAACGGGAAGGGTACATGGTAATATATTCAAGAACATGTTCTTAGCTCCCAGATTTAAGAGTGCGTTGCTTATACAATGAATCTGTTCAGAAGAATACACTATGCCTAGGAATCGAAGGAGGAATTCTGTAATGGCCAAGAATGTACTTAAACTAGGTGACCCTGTCATTAGCACGTACACATCTTATGGGGCATTAACATCCATTATGCACGAAGATTTATGGCCATGGATTTTCAATAACTTTATACAGATCAGGTACGCACATGGATGGGGAATTTTTTCGTTTGATTCTCATCAGTTTCTGCTAGGTACCTGCCCTGGAATTTCTTTTTACAACCTGCCACAAGAAATTGTGATTAACAAATGGGGAAAATCGCTTAAGCAAGTGATTACGGAATCAATAGATATGGGATATTATCTATATATTTATGCAGACAGATATTACATTGGGTGTACAGACTATTATCAAAAAGAACATCTCATGCATGAACTATTGGTGTACGGGTATGATCTGGAACAAAATGTGATCTACATTGCTGATAATCTGGAAGATGGTAAATTCATACAAACCTTATGTAGTCTGGATGAACTTGAGAAAGGCTACTGGAGCATGTCTAATGAGTACAGTTTTTGGACAGAGATGAGATTTCTTAAGCCGATCGAGAATATCAATTACGCCGTCCATGTAGAACAGATAATAACGGCGATGGAAAACTATCTTCAATCAAGGGAGACATATGATTTAGTAAGGGATCAGCAATACGATTTTGGAATGCAAGCCATTCAGCGCATCTTTACCGATATTGAGCAGGCAGCCCTAGTTGGGGAAGAATTGGATTCACGAGTTTTTCATCTTTTGTATGAACATAAGCTGCTGATGGAGTTGCGTTTATCTTACTTAATGGAGAAATCAATCATTGAGCCAGATGCAGCATTTATGGAAGCAAGCACTGGTCTGAAACAGGACTACTTTAAATTGAGAAATATTGTTCTCAAATACAATATAACGCGTGATGCAAGTACACTCCGTAAAATAAGTGAGAGATTGCAAGAGAATCTTACAAAAGAGAAAGCATTTATTTCTTCTTTTATTACCAGATTGCAACAGGTTAAATTGCTGGCTTGAAGCCATCCAATAACAGACTAAAAATCCCCTTTGCTTGTTGGAAAGCAAAGGGGATTTTTAGTGAAATTAAGTTACTTCTGTTCTGGTTTCGGGTCCAGAATGGCATAACTGCCGAGCGTGGCCAATTGCGCCGTGTTCAGTAGGGCTTCATCCACAGCAGCAAGGGCTTCACCGGCAGCTGTCATGAGCTCATCAGAATCGACAGGTGAGGCAAAACGGAGAATGACCCGGTTCTCTCCTTTTTTAAGTTCACTCTCAGCCTTGGTTTTGTACTCAGTAATGGAAGCGACTTCGAGATCATTCTGCACATAATAATCATTGGCATCGCTCTCGCCATCGAACATCGCGAGTTCGGAATCAAGCCAGTAATCCTTATCTGCTATCGTTTTCTGACTGGCAGCAGTCTCATCGTTGGCATTGTACAGGAAGTAAGGGATGCCGGAGTTGGTCAGATTGTTGGTGGCATCGACATGGAACCATTCGTTTCCGATTTTGACCTTGTTCCAAGCATGTGGAACGCCGCTGGAAGCTCCCGTTACGACGATGCTTTCCAGTCCCGAGAGATCGGAAAGCAATTTGTAGACGGAGGCATAGCTGGCACATACCCCAACACCTTTGACTAGAATACCGTAAGTAGTAAACGAGTCATTGAACTGTGGGTCGACATTTTTGAAATTGTTCTGCTCTGCATTCTCCAGCGCTGCATCGTCATACTTCGCGTTATCGTTCAGATAATCGTAGATGGCTTTACGTTTCTCGTCTTCGTTCATGCCATCCTTGATGATGGAAGCCACGACTTCGTTTGCTTTGGCAATAATCTCATTTTGCTTCTTCTGAATACCACTTGCAGACTCATTGTAATGAATCGAAAGGGTAAGCGTACCGTAGTTATATTCGAAACCTTCCACACCAAGAATCAATGGATTCTGGTACATCACTTTCAGAACCACATCCGAGAGTGTCGTGAAATTTTGAGCCTCGGGAAAAGCCTTTAACGAAATTTTATCTTGTGCCGCAATCATGTTTTTGGCCAAAACTTCTTCCAATGCGGAATCTGCATTGATCATTGCATCACCTGTAGCAGGTTGGGGCACAGTTTCCTGATTACCTTGTTCTACATTTTGCTGTGTATTGGATTTCTGTTCATCTACCAGGTTGTCTTCTACAGCTTCAGGAGCTGGAGCAGGTTCTTCGTTCGAAGTTTCCTCGGAGGCGCTCTCGGAACTATCACTAGAAGCCTCGGTGGTTACCGGATCAGCTGCATTCTCTGAAGTCTCAGTATCGGTTGTGGACTCTGTAGTTGGAGTTTCCGCTACCGGTGCTTCTTCTGTGTCTGTTGCAGACTCAGGTGCATCATGATTGTTGATGATCGTTGGCACATCAGGGGCAGGAACGTAAGGTGTGTCATTCTTCGGTTCCACCAGTCCGTTGCTGGAATCGGCTACGGTTTGCTGAGCAAGTCTGTCCAGGTCTGCTTGGGTCACATTTTCTACGCGTACGTAACTTTTCAAAGCAGTTCCTTTAACGTGAAAAGGAATATTCGTCTCATTGAACTCTGAAATTTCTACGCTTTTGGTATCATAGACAATGGTTTCACGAGCTAGAGAGCCGTCATTGTACTCAACTGTTACTTTCTGAGGAAGTATATCTATATTCTTTAATTTCTCCCTATACAATTGTTCTTTCAGAGATGTTGGTAACTGGGAAGCAAGCGGAGCTGTAGGGACACCTCTGCTAAAATTGGATTCTTTGCCTCCGCCGATTGCAGTGACATAATATTCTCCTCGTATACCATGGTTCTGAGTGGTAGTTATCATTTCATTATAAGTGCCTAGCCCGCCTTTTCCGTCTCTCAAAAAATCATTGAAAGACGTCTCTGTCGTTACCGCAATATCTAAAGGCAGACTATTACTGAAAGCGTCCTCTGCGCCAGTTAGAGGTACATTGGTTTCGAAGTTGGTTAGGTCAGAACGTTTATAAATTTTATATTCAGTGGCACCTTCAACTTTGTCCCAGACCAGCTTGAACCGTCTGTCTTTATCAATCTCATATCTTAGGTTGGGCACAGGTAACTCCGATTTCACTGTAAACGGAATAATGATGGGCTGATCGAGTAGTGTTAGCTTCTCAGCATCTGGATCATAATTCAGACGAATGTAATAAATGGGGGCACCGCCCCAAGAACTTTGATCCTTGTTCATCATGGAATCTGAACTTAAAACGCCCCATCCAAGAGGTTTAATGGAAACACTATTGTCGTTTGTCTCGGGAATGGCATATACATCGCTTGCTTTGAGTGCTTTAATATCGGTATGTACACTAATAATGTCACTAGCTCGCAGGTTACTTTTACGTAAATCTGCTTTAAACTTGAACGTAAATTCTTCATCCTGAGCTACGTTGTACATCGGCATGATCGCTTGTTCCGATTCAGAGCCGTATTTCTGCTTCAAACTTAAAATGGTAGAACCTTCTACGACTTCTGTAGGATTATTCTCGGACGGACTGCTTTCCTGTTCATTACTCTGGCATCCAGCCAGTAACAGGGTGAGCGCAAACATAATAAAAAATAGACGTTTCATGATACACCGCTTTCTTGTTTTTCTGAGTGACTCTAATGGCTAGTTCTACACACCGAAAGATTATCAGATATGGTTAAAACCCATACTCAATCCTCTTAACGGCTAAACCTCCTATTAATTTCCTGACATCCTTTGCTAGTTTATGGTCATATTGACGCATTGTCAAGGTAAGAGGGTAGGTTTTAAGTCCTGTAGAACAATAGAACAGATGTGATTCCGTAGCGTGTGTTCCATGTTAAAATACAAGAATTACTACATATTTATATATAATCGGATATTTTGAATAGACTGGAGTGGCTCAGATGATAGCAGAACAGATTGTCAGATCCTTTTTTGAAGAGGTCCGATCAGGCCGGAATCCGGATTATGCAAGCACTGTAATGGCGGAACAGGTACTGGCCCATCAAGTGATATCCGAAGAAGAGGTCACGGTGACCCGAACGCCTTCCGATTATGCGGATCATGTGCGAGAGATGATCGAAGCTTACGGGGATTTCTCACTTGAGATCCAGGAGTTGCTGACACAAGGGGATAAAGTCTATGTGCGCTGGAAACAAACCGGTACCCTTGTAGGAGACGTGGACGGATATACACCAACGAACTTGCCAGTGATCGAAATTGCGAGCGCGGTATACCGGGTGGCAAACGAACGGATTGCAGAATATTGGATTCAGATTGACAGGTTGGGCATCGAAAAACAATTGGAACGGAATCGGAGCTGATTTTTCAGCTCTTTTTTAGTTTTTGATTTTCTGTAAGCGTTCTCGTGTTATAATGGACCAAGTTGTATACAAGTTACCTAAAACGTTTTCTGACTTTTGACTCCATAATCTGAAAGCGAGGATCAGAGATGATTAAAGCAACGGAAGATAATCAATATGTTGAACTGACAAGCCCGACAAGTTTACCGAAGGCATCCGGATTTCTTTGGAATGAAAAGATGATGATTCATGTGAATTGTCGGGGGTACGCTGTCGCCCAATTTATGCAGCCCGAACCTGCCAAATATTCGTACGCGCCTAACCTGGAAGCGAAGACATTTATGCAACCGGAGCAGCCATACTATGCCCACCATCCGGGTCGGTTTGTTTACATTAAAGATGAAGTAAGTGGCGAAATCTTCTCGGCCCCGTATGAACCGGTTTGCAAGCAGGCGGATAGTTATACGTTCGCTGTAGGCAAACATGATATTCATTGGAAAGTGATTCAGGACGACATTTGCATCGAGATGTCCCTGCGTCTGCCGAGGGAAGATGTCATGGAGCTGTGGCGTGTAAAGGTAACCAATCTGTCTTCGAGAAAACGCAAGCTGAGTATCTACCCGTATTATACGGTCGGTTATATGTCATGGATGAACCAGTCCGGTTCCTATGTGGAAGATTTACAGGGCATTGTCTGCTCGGCGGTTACGCCGTACCAGAAATATCAGGATTATAGCAAAATCAAAACCTACAGTGACAAAACCTATCTGCTTGCAGATCACCAACCGACCGCCTGGGAAGTGAATCAAGAGAGCTTTGAAGGTGAAGGGGGACTTCATCATCCTTCTGGACTTCAGTCGGAGACACTCGCTGGTGGAGATGCGCGATATGAGACACCTGTGGCCGTATTGCAATACAGAGTAGATCTGGAAGCTGGTGCTGAGCAGGCCTACCGATTTATCTTTGGCCCGGCTCATGATGAGGCAGAGATTGAGGGCATCCGTCAGCATTATTTTGTGAAGCAGAATGTGGAAGGACAGGATGGTTTTACGGCTGCCGAGCAGGAATATGCGGCTTATGTTGCAGAAGGGCAGGGGAACATCCAGATCCAGACACCGGATGGCTGGCTGGATAATGTCGTGAATCACTGGCTGCCTCGGCAGATGTATTATCACGGGAAAACAAACCGTCTCTCGACCGATCCACAGACCCGGAATTATCTGCAGGATAATATGGGGATGAGTTACATTCAACCGCAGGTTGCGCGGGCTGCGTTCCTGACTGCATTGTCACAACAGCATATTAGCGGCGCCATGCCGGACGGCATTATTTTGCACCCGGATGCAGAATTGAAATATATTAACCAGATTCCTCATACCGATCACTGTATCTGGCTCCCGGTCTGTATGAAGACTTATCTGGATGAAACCAATGACTATGGCATTCTGGAGGAACAGGTTGCTTTTACAGACAGTCAGCAGAAGCTTTCCGTACTGGAACATATGAATCTCGCGATGCGCTGGTTGATCCATGAGCGGGATGCGCGTGGGTTGAACTATATCAATCAGGGTGACTGGTGTGATCCGATGAACATGGTGGGATACAAAGGCAAAGGCGTATCCGGCTGGCTGACCATTGCAACGGCATATGCTTTTAATGTGTGGGCAGATCTTGCTGAACAGGCAGGCCATGCCGAGGTTGCAGCGGAATTCCGCCAGGAAGCCAATCAGACGAATGCGACAGCGAATGAGTACCTGTGGGATGGGGACTGGTATGCCCGAGGCATTACGGATGATAATGTAGTGTTCGGTGTGAGCAAAGACGTGGAAGGGCGCATCTATATCAATCCTCAGAGCTGGGCACTTATGAGCGGTGCTGCCGATCAGGAGAAACAGGAGAAGTTAATCCGCGCGGTAGAGGAGCAATTGGAGACGCCATATGGTGTCGAGAAGCTCGCGCCGTCTTTCACAGCGATGCGGGAAGATGTAGGCCGTGTCACGCAGAAACATCCGGGAAGTGCAGAGAATGGTGCAGTGTACAACCACGCGGCAGCTTTCTATATTTATGCATTGTATCTGGTGGGTGAGAAGGAGAAGGCGTATCGTCTGCTGCGTAAAATGATTCCGGGGCCCGATGCCGAGGATATTCTCCAACGGGGTCAACTGCCTGTATTTATCCCAAATTATTATCGCGGAGCTTATCGTCAATTCCCACGTACAGCCGGGCGCTCGAGTCATTTGTTCAACACCGGCACAGTGCCTTGGGTGTATCGTTGCCTGATCGATGGATTGTTCGGCCTGCAAGGTCACGCACAAGGGCTTCAGGTTCGTCCGCAACTTCCTGCCGATTGGAACGAGGCATCAGTTACGCGGTTGTTCCGCGGGGCTGAGCTGAACGTGAACATGAAGAAGGATGCAACAGTCCAGACGATTGAAGTGTATGTTGACGGTGAACGTATAGAAGGTGACATCATCAAGAATATCCAAGCTGGCGTGAATTATGAGGTGCTGGTGAAGCTGCCTTTGTAGAAAAGAGTACGGAGAACTGCCTTTCCTCTAAATAGGAGGAGGGCAGTTTTTGCTGTCAGCTTGATCAGGACTTGTTCCATTCTTTGACTCTGTACCAGTAGCTATATACTTCCGAATAACCAAGCTTGGCGTAGAGCTTTACCGCAGGTGCATTATTTGCAACAACTTGCAGATAACTGGACGTGGCGCCATTCTCTTTTGCCCAATGGAGGAGGTGAAGGATCATCTGTTCAGCAAGTCCCTGATTCCGAAAGTTAGCATCTGTAATGATATCATACAACCCAACATAGCCGCGTTCGATTACACCAAATCCACAAGCGACGACTTGCCCGTCAAGTAACAGCGAGATGAAACCTGCCTTTGTGCGAATATTGTTCAACATAAG
Source organism: Paenibacillus sp. FSL R5-0749 (assembly GCF_038595085.1). Classification (NCBI taxonomy): domain Bacteria; kingdom Bacillati; phylum Bacillota; class Bacilli; order Caryophanales; family Paenibacillaceae; genus Paenibacillus; species Paenibacillus sp. FSL R5-0749. Next base: position 933,244 of record NZ_CP152005.1, read on the forward strand.
TTCTGTCGTTTCCCGTTGCAGATCATTCACCTTGTTCAGTCGGCAAAAGTGATCCAGCCACGTAGTGGTCAACTGTTCGTCAATCTGTACAGCTTGGTGCACAGGTTCTTTGATGTCATCTAGGCTCCGAATCTGGATACGAGTCAGATCCACAACAGCATACCCTTTGTCCTGCAAAAGCTGGTCGAGATGATCCGGCTGAATAAACGGCGTGATTTTGAAAATCGTACTTAACTGATTGGAAGCATAGATACGCTCACATTCCTCAATTTTTTCATGCACATCCAGTGTGGAGTAGTAGATGGGTTGAATGGAATTGGCACGTTTGGTATACCCTTTGGCAAAACGCAGTACCCAGCCGTCATATAGTAAGGTAGACAAGGGCTGCCAGTGGTTAAGAGATATCTCTTCAATGGTTTTGTGTTCTGTATCCGTTGTATGCGTCATATTCAACCTCCGATTTTATAATTTAATAATAATACATATTAATGAATAAAAATACAATACGAATATATATCGCCGAACAGTATGCATATTGGTTGGAGATGGTATACAATTTGATTTGGTTGAAAGAATGTATATATCTTTTACACATTAACGGAGAGGACAGAAATAACCTGAAGAAGCGAAGTGTTCGCCTTTATCCACGGATTTTTCCTTTTAAAAAGGAATCAAAAAAATCTGGGGATAACAGCGATCGGAAGGTTGTTCTGTCATCGGAGTGCCAGAAGCGGAGCGCATTATGTTAACGATAGAGATGCAAGGCCATAACATTAACTGTCATATCGAATACGGCAAACGCAAGAAAGTTTCCATCACGATGGACTTGCCTTATATGGTAACGATCAAAGCACCCAATGGTACCAGTGAAGACATGATCCGGCAACTTGTGGAGCAGCATGGAGATGTGATTTTGAAGAAGTCCGCTCTGATGCAGCGGGCGCTCGAGGGTCCTCAAGCGAAGGAATACGAAGATGAGGGCAAGGGGATGTTTTTGCTTTTTGGCAAGGAACATGCACTGCATGAATTAATTCCTGTAGAGGGGCTTACAGAAGAGGAGCTACGAGCGAATCTGAAGAAGTTTTATTTTGCCGAATGTAAACGCATGATTGGGGAGCGCATCGGTCGTTATCAGCAGGAGTTGAAGGTGAAGCCGAAGTCGATAGAAATCGTAGATTCTCCCACGAAGTGGGGAAGTTGCAGCTGGGACAAAAAGCTTACGTTCAATTACCGCCTGGCAATGGCGCCACTGGAAGTAATCGATTATGTCATCATTCATGAACTTTGCCATATTCACCACATGAATCATGATCGCTCCTTCTGGCGGCGTATTGGCAGCATTATGCCGGATTACAAAACAAAAGAAGATTATCTGATGCGAAATGGTCGGGCCATGACGCTGTAAATTCAGGCTTAATTCTACATTTCAAATTGCATGAAAATAGCTGTTCTCCTCGTCCATCTGAAGTACAATATAAGCAAATATGCCCGTACCACGAGACCATTGCTGTATCCGTGGTGGAAGGAGTCCCCGATGGCTGAGAGTAACCATTATTCGGTGCTGGTAGATGAATATATCTCCGAGTTTGCACCCGATGTACAGGTGAGATTACAGGCGTTAAGACAGATAATTCGTGAAGCAGCTCCGAACGCCGAAGAGAAGATCAGTTACAAGATGCCTACGTATGCACAGCATGGGAATTTGATTCATTTTGCCGCATACCAGCATCATATTGGCTTCTACCCTGCTCCCAGTGGAATTTTGGCGTTCAAGGAGGAACTCTCCAAGTATAAAGGGGCCAAGGGATCTGTCCAGTTTCCGCTGGATCAGCCATTGCCGGAGGATCTGATCCGCCGGATTGTGGAGTTTCGGGTGAAAGAAAATGTGGAGATCGCGCTGGAAAAGAAACGGAAAAACTGAGTGATGGCGATAGACAGGCCTATCTATGGAAGGAGATACCGGGTGAATAAAGGGTTAATTGTACTTGATGTGCAGCATGGACTTACAAGTCTAAGGGATGTATCTGTTCCAATTGCAAAGATTCAGTCTGTCATTGCTATTTTTGAAAAGATGAACTGGCCTATTGTGTTTACCAAACATCTGGACCAGGACAATGAGGAATCCTCTCTCTATTATGCGAAAAGTACCAATGTGCAGATCGTTGTCGATACTGGGGAACATCCTATTCTGGAGAAAAGTAAACCAAGTGCGTTCAGTAATACGGAGCTGAAAAAATGGCTGCTGGATCATCAGATTGAACATGTATTCATTGTTGGATTTAACATGGAGTATTGTTGTCTGTTTACTGCGATTAATGCTGAACATGAGGGGTTTAAAGTAACTCTGATCGAAGATGCGTCGGGTACAGTAAATACAGCAGAAACGTATGAAATGAAGGGACTAGACATACAAGATTTTATCGGTTCGATTCTGAATTGGTCAGGTTGTATTGATGTTCTGTATATGAATGAATTCAAGGAGCAGTATACTTAGACATTTTTTGAATTTAATATGCACTACTGAATCTATAGTAAACAAAAGCTCGTATCATAAACCAAAAAACAGTCGGATGCCTATGCATTCCGACTGTTTTTGTTGTTGAATTTTTTTAATCCGATCACTACTTCATTTTACTTTAGTTATTCCAGTACTCTTGCTCCCGTTCTATTCGAAGTAATACGTGACGTCTGAATTACTTGCCGTAGGAATCAAGTACATAAAGCTTGGGTCCACTTGCAAATAGATCGTCAGATCGGACACGCCCAGATTGGGAACGGTTAGACTAAATCGACCGTCAGCATCCAGCTTCACCGTTTCAGTACGAATATGCTTTTCGTCAGGTGAAGGACCGTGGATCTGGAAAGAGAATGTTTTGCCTGCATAAGCGGTGAGGGTTCCGCGTACTGTCAGCGTTCGATCCGCTGTATATACGAATTGCATCAGATGATTATCCAGGTAATCCTCGTTCCCGGTATCCGGTTCTTGTGGCTCTGTTCCAGGTTCTGTCCCAGGATTCTGTGGATTAGTACCAGGCTCTTGTGAAGGGTTGCTAACCGAGAAGAAACGAGTCTGATATGAAATTTCTGCTTTGGACCCGTTTTTCTTTTTCAAACCGGTAATGCGAACGTTGAACATATCGCCTGCCTTCAGGGCTTTCAAGCTATCCGGGCGGAAAATGACAGCGTAGTTATATCCGTAACCATCGGTATTTACATTGAAAAAGGCCTTTGCAGGATCACTGCTAACCGGCGTTTTTGCTCCCAGTACCCATGTTTTCTGATCGGATGAACGCACGATCTCTACCTGTACCTCGGAATTGGAAGGCTTCGCAAAGACGTCTGGATTCAGCTGTGCAGACCAGGCTTGTGACACATGGAATGCTTCAATCGGGAATGCACCTTTGTTCGGATACAAGTTGTAATTGTAATTGAGTTTTCCTGAACGGCTTGTATCCATCACTTGCATAGTGCTGAAGTGGCTCGCATAGTTTTTGTTGTCCCTGGATGCGATCCCGAAGCCGACTTTCTTCAGTTGCGGACTCAAAATCCAGCGACGATGGCCGAGTGCAGCAATGTTGCTGGCATCCGAATCATCCATATAAGCTTCTACGCTTTTGACTGCAAGATTTCCTTGAGCACCATATGCAGCATACAGATTGGAACTTGAAGCCGATTTGGCGCCCAGATCAAAAAAGTCTTTTGGCATATCGGCAGGACGGGCCGGGAAATGAGTCAATTCTCCGGTAGAGACCACAACTGCTCCATGTTGGGCTTGACGATTAAGCGCAGCGTCCAGAACGAGATCCCCATCCAGACCGGAGATATAACGATAGAAGTTGGCTGCTCCTAAAGCTTGCTCTAATGTGGAATCACTTACTACACCAGCGACGTAAGGTGCCTTGATCGAGGGATTCTGAGTGAATGTAGCAGTTTGGTTCCTGCCACTCATCCATTGCGTCCATTTTTGACTGATTTCTTGTTCACTTCGCTCAGGCAGCAGACTGTCGACAGGGGCCGCAGCGATTGGCTGCGTTCCGAGCAGCATAAACAACAGACCTGCCAGAGACAGACTTGCCAGAGGAAGAAAGAGTAACGAGCGGATGTACCTTTTTTGAATAAACATGTTCTAATCTCCTTCTAGTTAAAAATGATATGATTATGTATTCGATGTATGTTATCGACATTAAAGGTATAATTCGTTAGTTTTGTGGATGGAATTGGTGTTCAAATTCAGCGATTTTTCAGCCAGAGCGATTATAATACTCACGGAATCCTGTAATGGAAAAGGAGTTTTGGCATGTCTAAGATGCTGCATAAGTCGTTTTATCTCATTTTGCTCGTGTTTGTTGCGGTGTTTATTGCTTCATCCTTGTTGGTTCGGGCACAGTACAACTACGCCTTGTATGGGGACAATCCCATTTTGGGCATGCAGCAGTGGAGTATTTTTCTGCCGGTCATTCTTTTGCTTCTTGGTTCTGGTGTCGGATTATATGCTCTGTGTCTGAAACTGAACAAATACAGTCCGAAAGTTGTCATTCCAATCGTGCTGTTATGTTCTCTGGCCATTCAGATTATCATCATTTTCGTATTTCCAAGAGTGCCTACGGATGATTCGCAGACGGTTCTTTCACTCGCCATGAACATGCTCTATGACCAGGATTACTCCTCGTTTGAAACGGGCGGTTATTTGCACATGTTCCCGTTTAACTACTCGATCGTACTGTACCTGAAGACGTTGCTGTACCTGTTCCCGGACAACTATCTGGTTATCAAACTATTCAATATTTTGTTTTCAACATTAACCACATTCATGATTTACCTTATTTATAAACAAGTGAATGACAGATCCACTGAACGTGATTACGGTGTGTTGATCTTTGCAGCGACGTACCTGCCGTCCTTGTTCCTGAACAACCTGATCTATAACGATGTGATTGCCACAGCATTTCTGACATCGTGTTTATACTTTATCATTCGTTTTGTGCGTGAAAAGTCTTGGAAAACAATCGTCATTGCCGCCATTTTTCTCGCGATGGGCAATTACTTTCGAAGCATCGGTGTTATCGTGCTAATCGCTGCTATCATCTATATTTTGCTGAATATGCGGAGCATCGGAGTGAAGAAAGTTGTCATTTCCATCGGTGTGCTAGCTATGTTGTTTAATGTACCAACCTGGACTCAGAATGCAGTTCTTCAATCTTCCGGTGCTGTAAACGAACCTGTTGGAGAGAATGCTGCACCAGTCTATATGTGGCTAAATATGGGGATTAATCTGGAGCGTTTTGGCTTCTGGGACAACATGGAGAGTTATCAGATCTATCAGAGACAGGCCAACTACAATAAGGCCGACAGCGCAGCATTGTTCAAACAGGAGATTGGTAACAAGCTGTCTGAAGCAAGTGCGAGTGACTTGGTGCAGATGTACTACAAAAAGATCATATGGACCTGGACCGAAGGGACATACCAGATGGACCGATACGGAATCGGCAATGAAAGTTCCATCGGTGCCGGAAGAGGAAGGGGAGGCGCAATCGCAGGGTCCTATAGCTATACCAATGCAATAACAGAACTGTTGCAGGGGGATTCGGCTTATCGGACGGGATTACTCTGGATCGTTTATGTGATGAATTTCCTGATGTACTGTTTTATTCTCATTCGGTTGATCGGTGGAATTCGTCGTAAAAGGTATGATGAAGTTTCATTGATTCTGGTCATTCTCGGATTCATCGGTTTTTATATTCTCTGGGAGATTAAGTCCAGATACATCTATCCTGTATATCCGTTGTTGGTTGTGCTGTCCTATATGGGGTTCAAAGACATGTATGACTTCATATTCCATCGTAAAGGTACCTTGGAGCAATATTCCCTGAGAAAAAGGTGATCATATGCGAAAAAAACAATATTTCACATCGGTTACGCTATTCCTGTTGCTAGGATGCTTGGTTATGCTGACGGCTTGCGATGTTATAACCGCCCAGAATATTACCAACACCGGTTCTGTGCAAGGCATGAACGGGTTTGGGATGCCAAATGGTGGCGGTCTGGGCATGAACGGAGGAACACCAAGAGGTGGAAGGGGTACCCCGGGCACGAATGATCGAACAGGCAGTCCCGACATGACGCAGGGGACGATGAATGCCGACATTACGGGTAGAATCGTCTCCGTGGAGGGAAACACAGTTACGCTGGCGTTACTTGAAATGCAGGACACCTCATCTCCAAGCATGGAATGGAAGGATACCGGAATGGAATTGAAATTGAATATAAAAGATGATGTCACTATCACTGAAGGCATGGGGATGCCACGCTCGGGCAAATCAAGCCCGAGTGCGAATACGTCCATTCAAGTGTCTGATCTTCAAAAAGAAAATATCGTGATGGTGTGGTATAAGGATAACTCTGAGACGGTGGAACGGATGATGGTTGTGCAGTAAAAGATGATGGGATTATCGTCATTTTGTAATTGCTTACAATAGGGTTATCGGCTATTATGGAAACAACTGGTTTTTTTGAAGGGAGTGAGCGTCATGAAACGACGGTCTAAGATGGTATGTTCGATCACTACAAATAAGGTAAGAATGAACTGAATAATTCCGGCAGACCAGCAGACGAAGGGGGAAGCACATCTTGTTTCCCAGTCCGATCTGAGTTCTGCCGACATATAGGGATATAACTGCTCAATTTTTCTGGCGTATGCGAGGTTTATTTGCTTGTGCAAATTTCTCATACACTCAGAATTTTTAAAAGCCGCAGGCATAGCCTGCGGCTTTTTGCGCGCAAAAATAGGCACACGATGGCTATAAACCATCCACACGAAATGATCAAAAAGGAGAAATGCCCATGTTATCATTAAAATATTTATTTCAAAATAACAACCTTGCCGAGATGATTCTAAAGAATTGGAGTTATGATCCCGAGTCACTGGATATGTTTCAGTATTATCGCATATCCTCCAATGCCGTGTATCCGTTTAGAGATCAGGGAGAGGTCCGATTGCTTCGATTTGCCCCGGTAGAGGAAAAGAATAAAATCAACCTTAGCGCTGAACTGGATTTCCTCCGTTATCTTCGAACGAATCATTATGGAGCCATGGAGGTGGTACCTGCCCATTCAGGAACAGAACTCGTAGAGACTCACACGCCGTGGGGAACATACTACGCTTCCGTATTCAAGCGAGTACCCGGATCGCAGTTAGGGAGCATTGAACTGAATGACTCCATCCTGTACAGCTATGGTGAGGCTTTGGGTGAACTGCATCATTTATCGCGATCATTCATACCTGAGCAAAAGGAGAAGCAACGCTGGACCTATACAGATGTTTTGGATTGGATGCAGAAGATTTTGGAGGGGTTTCCTGCGGAGGCGGCTGCTCTGAACGAGGTAGAGCTTCTTCGAACGTATTTTGCAGCATGGCCGATAAACAAGCAAAATTTTGGACTTATCCACTACGATTTTGAACCGGACAATGTCTTCTATGACGAAAAAAAACAGTCTTGTTATGCCATTGATTTCGATGACTCGATGTATCACTGGTACGCGATGGATGTGGAGCGAAGTCTGGATAGTCTGCGTGAGGAGATCGAGCCTGAGCAATGGGAGCAGAAGAAACAATGGTTCCTGAACGGGTACTGGTCCAAGGCGGGAGAACGTTATGATCTGGAGAGCATGTTCCCCGCATGTCGCCGGTTTGCCAATCTATATGGATACGTGCGTGTGCTTCGGTCTGCCGAAGAGCAATTTTCACATGAGCCGGAATGGATGAGTGCACTCAGAGCAAAATTGAGTCAGAAGATGGCTGAACAAGCGGAGCAATTTGGTCATCCGATGTAAAGTCTACACGTAAACAGTGATCCCATAGATTAAACATTGAACGTAAGTCACATCCCATACCAGAATCAATCCTCATAACTAACAAACCAGCTTGGGAAATCGAATGTAGAATCCCCGAGCTGGTTTTGAGCACAGGTTACCCCGCTGATTCGGGGCAGCTCATGCTCTTTCTACATATGTATCTATTTGGTTAGTCGAGACTCAGATCGAAATCAGGCTCACACATATATTCTAATGGGTACAGATCGTCACGTGCCGAGATTAATGCACGGAAGTGAAGATAAAGATTATTGGGTTGTACCACAATGCCACCAACACGATGAGGTATTAGTTCAGCCACGACGAAGACATCTTCGGCATTGTTACATTTAAACAGAACATTCTTCGGATGAATAACTTCCTCCAGGTAACTGTATGTCATCACATGAAATGTTTGTGCACGCCAGTTTGTCTTGATTACTTTATAGGACTGTGTGCGAACTAGGTCCAGATAACGTTCCAGCTGGAACGTATGTTCAAATTGCGTAATATAACCTTGTTTATCTACATCAATCGTAAACTCCACATCGTAACTGACATGCATTTCATCTTTATAAGTTCCGTTCATGACCTCCATGACGTCAAAGTGTGATCCGAATGCCGGATCCTCCACATAGGGAATGGTTACGAGTTCGGCATCAACATAATCTGTAATCTTACTGTTTATGGAAGGTGGGCTGTAATACTTCGATGGCTGAAGATTAATGGTTCCAATCATGCTTCCAGGAAAACCGGGGCTGCAAGTTATTCGCATAGTCATCTCCTTCGTCGTTGGTCAGTAGTTAGACGAACGAGTAAGAAGAAAGTTGCACCAGAATAAGGAAATGGAAGGTGAACGTGAATCCGGCATGTTTCGTTTGAATAGGAATACTGGCACTATTTCCAATCTACCTTCTCTTTTGATACAGTAACTGTAGGACATATCGGAGGTTATATCATATATGGAACAAGCACTTCAGATCCTGATGCAAAATGCACGAGCAGAAGAGAATACCTTGTTGTATATGCTGCATGAGGAAGCACGTTTCGATCAGGAACTATTCTGGCAATACGTGAACAGTATTATGGAACTGACTCGTCTTACTGCCAATCAGCCTTTGGATCGAGAACTTTCCAGTGCCGTTAGTTTCACCTATTCCAAAATCATGGAGTATTTGCAATGGCATCAGTTGGATCGTGATGTGTATGAGATTAAACAGTTTCCATATGTCTACGCACATCAGATTGTGAATCTGCTAGGCAATGTAGTTAACGGTTTCTATCAAGGTATCGCACCCGATGAAGCCAGTTTCGATGAGGAGTTCCCCAATCCAGCCTTCACAGGCAAAATGGCAGAAGAGCAACCAGCTGTTCTGCAGCTGGGCTACTATAAACAACATACGAATGTACACGCCCTTGGCTTCCGCGAGGAAGATGGGGCGTATCGAATTGTTTTGAACGAAGAAGAGGATCGGGATCTTGCAGATTCCAGGATGAGTCGCCGAGAGGTGGAGGGAACGTATCTTTTTACGGCCCCCGATGCCAGCAGCGCCTACCAATGTTTTCACGAATGGGTCATGGAGAACAGTGCCCCGTATCGCTCTTGGAGAGGAGTCCATCGAATGAATGTGAATGAACATGTAATTGAACAGCAGCCGCTTACCTTTGTGGGAATCAAACAAACATTTTCTTGTGTGGATGGTGAGAATTTAAGAGGGATCCCCAAGATGTGGCAGGAGGCTTTGGCAGATGGGATTGAGGAACGTTTAAACGGGTTCAATAACGGAGCTATTCCCGGTCTGGTGGGTATCTGTGTAGATCAGAGGGAGTTGCAGGACAATCAAATGGAGTACTGGATTGCCACTTCTCACACAGGTGAAGTGCCTGAAGGCCTGGTGTCGATCGAACTTCCCGCGTCTCATTGGGCTGTATTTGAGGCCGATGAATTAGAGCCCGAGGCGATACAACGGTTGTGGCACCATATTATGACAGAGTGGTTTCCTTCCACTACATATAAGCATGCAGGTATTCCGGAACTTGAAGTGTATAAAGGTCACGGCACACCTCCCCAAATCTGGATACCTGTAAAATCTGTGTGAGAAAAATTATATCAGGAGGCTTACGATGTTATCCCATAAAGTAATTGATTATTGCCAGGAACAAGGTTGGTGGCATGAAGATGTTCCAACGGCATACGAAGACGCATTACGGAAGCTTGAGATTGATCTTCATTCGGATTTTGCCCAATTTTATTTACATGCAGAGGATGGACCGACTTTTTACAGCAGGCATCAGGAGTTGTATCAGATCTGCTGGTTTATGGAGAACACCGTATATATGGAAGACATGAATGTAGCACAGCTTACACTGGGACTTCCCGAGGCGTATATTCCACTGGACAGTTTTGAAGGTGAAGGTGGATTTTTCTACAATCGTCGGACGGGAGAAGTAGTACTGGTGGAATTGGGGGAGTCCATCGAACGGTTTCTTAATGGCGAGAGCAAACCGCAGTGGGCTGATTTCAATGCTTTTCTGGAATGGTATTTCGTCCTGGAGGAGGAGACGGTGCAATGAAAGATCTGACACCGGAACATGCCGAACTGGAGCGACAAATTATTGAGACCGTAGAAGCCGGTAATGTGCTGGATGAGACGCAGCAGCATGAACAAGCACTTATCCATTATGATCAGGCATGGGGCATGTTGCCGGAGCCAAAGATGGAATGGGAGATTGCAAGCTGGATCGCGTCCTGCCACGCGAATGCACATATCGATCTGAAGCAATATGAACTGGCGAAGCCGTGGGCTGAGATATCGTTACATACGCGGAGTACGGATAGAAATACGAGTCCATTGATCGATCTCGGCATGATCTGCATGAGACTTGAACAGCATGACGAGGCGTATATGTATCTGCACCAGGCGTATGAGTTCGGCAGAGAGCGGGCATTTCAGGGAAGTTCGAAGGACGTACTGAGTTATTATAAGGAAGAGCGGGCTAGACGCAAGTAGAGCCAATTCCATATCCATACCATGCAACGAAAAGGGTACCCCGGTTTGGCCAAACATGACCATAGGAGTACCCTTTCAATTATTACGGCATGTTCGACTTCATCTAATCCGAAATGTTACGCGTATAGTATTCAATAATATCCTTACGACGGATAATACCGAGGAAGACACGATCGACATCCACCACAGGCACAAAATTTTGGTCTGCTGCAAGTGTCAGCATATCCTCCATCTCAGCCTCAATGAATACACATTCATTATATACCCGATTGTTAATCTCATGGACTTGAACCTGATCCATCGTATCAAAAGTCAATCCGGGTGTATTTCGCATTTTCCATAACAAATCGCCTTCGGACAGGGTAGCAACATATTTTCCATCCTGGTCAATCACGGGAATGGCGGTGTAGTGGTGCGATTCCAATTGCTCAATAGCATCTTTCATGGAAGCGGTAGACTTGATATAGGCCACTTCGGCTTTGGGGAGTAAAAAATAGCTGATTTCCATCATCGGGCTCCTTTTCAGCCTTTTGCATAGCAAAAAAGCTTTAGTATGTAATCTCACTATCCTTATTTAAACATATTATGTGAGCTTTCGGCTATTTTTAATGATAAATTCGTCAGATTTGTTTCATTGTTTAAATGGCGCTGGAAATCTATAGTGTATATTAGAGGTGATGTAACCATGAAATCCAAACGTAAATTAATGTACGGACTGCTACCCATCTTGTTTGCAGGTGGAATCGGAATGTATCTATACATGCAGAATAACAAAGAAGCAGAAGCCAAGCCCCAGACTACCGTGAATCAGTACGTAGAGCATCTGCAAAAAAAGGAGTTTGACCAGCTGTATACCTTGATGACGTCTGCTTCGCTGCAAGAGTCCGGCATGAACAAGGAACAATTTGTTGAAAAATACAATGCGATCTATTCAGGTATGGAAGTATCCACCGTCAAGGCAGAGGTTAAGCCAGTGGATATTGCCGAAACGGCGGCCGATGGCAGCAAGACCGATGCAGAGAAACAAAACCCGGATACATATGAGGTGGATTATAACCTGCAGCTGACAACCTTTTTGGGGGAAGTCAGTGAGACGCATACATTGAAACTGGTCCGACAGGAGCTTGAAGATGGAAGAAAAAGTTGGAAAATTAACTGGCAGCCCTCGCTGATCCTGAATGACATGATTAAGGGCAGTAAGGTACGCGTGAGGACACTGTTCCCTGAGCGTGGAGACATTGTGGATCGTGATGGTTTGCCATTGGCTACCAAGGGTACGATGAACGAATGGGGCATTGTACCTGGGAAACTTGGTGATAACCCGGACCAGATGATTACCCAAATCGCAAATCATTATCAGGTTTCGGAAGATGCCATTCACAAGGCGCTTGCACAGACATGGGTGAAGCCGGAGTACTTTGTCCCGATTGGTTCAACAGAGGAGTTTGACGTGCCAGAATCTTTGAGCGGGGTTACGATGCAAAGCAAGGAAATTCGTTATTATCCCCTCGGCGATGCGGCTGCGCACCTGATTGGTTACGTGCGTAAAGCCACCAAGGAAGATCTGGATAAGGATACAGAAGGCTATTATCGCGCAGAGGATTGGATTGGCAAAGCGGGTTTGGAGCAGTCCATGGAGAAACAGCTGCGTGGTGAACGGGGTGGATTGATTGAAATTACGGATGAATCCGGCAACTCCCGTTCTGAGCTTATTCGCAAGGATGCTGTAGATGGACAGAATGTTCAACTGACGATTAGCTCCAAACAACAGAAGAAATTGTATCAGACATTGTCCAGTGGTGGAGACGCCGGTGCGATGGTTCTGATGAATCCGACGGACGGCAACTTGCTGGCGTTGGTGAGCGCGCCTTCCTATAACCCGAACAAGATGGTTACAGGACTTACACAGGCAGAGTGGGATGCTTATTCGGCGAATGAGAAGCTTCCTTTTATCAATAGAGTCACTACTCGATATGCTCCAGGATCAACCTTCAAAGCAATAACTGCGGCAGCAGGCCTAATGGAGAAGGTAACGACAGCGGACAAAACCCACGAGATTTCCGGTTTGCAGTGGCGTAAGGACGACAGTTGGGGCGGATATTACGTCAAACGGGTGAAAAGCCTGAGCCCTGTCAGTATGGTCGATGCTCTGGTGTATTCTGATAATATTTATTTTGCGATGGAAGCCACCGAGATGGGCAGTGCAAAGTTCATCGACGGAATTCAAAAGTTCGGGTTTGATGACAATTTCGGGTTGGATGAACTGTACCTGAAGCCAAGTCAATATGCGAATGAAGCTCATAAAGACCTTTCCTCCGAGGTGCTGTTGGCTGACACATCCTATGGACAGGGTGAAATGTTAATGTCGCCAATTCATCTCGCCGCTGCCTTTACGCCATTTGTGAATGAAGGAAAGCTGGTGAAGCCTGTTCTGACTGCTGGCAAAGAAACCTCTGACCCCGAGGTGATCATTACACCGGAGGTGGCAAATACGGTCAAAGACGCTCTGAGAGAAGTCGTATCTCGCCAAGGTGGTACGGCACACACATTGAGTTCTGTTGGTGGCAGTCTTGCAGGTAAGACTGGCACGGCAGAACTGAAAGCGAAGAAGGGTGAGCAAGGGCTGGAGAATGGCTTCTTCGTCACCTTTGATACTGAATCACCGTCTTTTCTGGTGGCAGCGGTAATCGAGGAAGTCAACGGCCGCGGCGGCAGCCATTATGTGGTGGATCGCTTGAAGCCGTTCTTGGAGAAGCTTAAATTGACGGAACAGTAAACGAACGATATACATTTATTAAAAAGCGGGTTGAAGAATTCATTATACTGAGATGTGATTAACTCATGGACTGATTCTCCTTGTGTGAATGGTAGTGTAGCAACTATTATTCACACAGAATCAGGGTATGAGTTTTTTGTTGTCCAGTAATACCTCTGTGCTAAGTCCGCTATAATCCAGGTCTGTTTACCGCGATATTTCTACATTTGCTGGTCTGGAATATATATCTTCATCGCAAAAGGAAATACGTGGCTAAAAAATAAAAACTCCATCCATATCTTTTCACCAAAAGAATTAGCTCTCCGGAACAAAAAATAAATGTATAAAAGGGCTATCCCCAGTTCATACGAGGGGATAGCCCTGGCCATTACTTATCCTTTGAACTTCTGCTTATTTCCTTGCAGTTAGCATAAAACGGGCCGAATTGGTGCGAATGCCTTGATCGCATCGATATGTTTCCACAAACTGCTGGAATCGCTCAAGGTCAGAGGCAGTTTCTCCAAAACCGGGAATGATCGGTGCATGGGTGAGCAGAAACAGCAAATCATCCGGTGTGGCGTAATACTCAATCGCATCATATTCACGGGCCTGAATGTCATGAAATCCAGCTTCGTGAAGTTCATGCTTGTAACGTTCCATCAAAGTGCCAGGTTGAATGCCAAGGCTTTGTCCACGGCCGAAAACTTCTGAAATGTTGGATTTATCGTGTTCGCTGACCTGCTGAGTTAGAAAAATCCCACCCGTATCAAGTACCCTGAAAACTTCTGAAGCAGAGAACCGGGAGTGTCTGGAGGATACCACATTAAAGAAAGAATCAGGAAAAGCCAGTTTTTCTGCGTCCATTTGAAGAAAGCGTACATTGGAATGAGTTCCCTTAGTCTGAAGATTCTGCTGTGCGGTCTCAATCATTCCTTGAGCAAGGTCGATTCCCACCAATAACAAGGCCTTTCCCGCAATGGACAAAACAGCTTCTCCACCGCCTGTTCCAATATCAAGTAACAGATCGGACGATCGCGTACGGCGAACAACTTCCTCATAGAAGTTCCATCCGATGTTCTCCGAGACAACATTCATGGAGCTGAAGTTCCAGCCATTCGTCCGGCCTACGCGTTCATAAAAGTCAGCATAATCTATATTGTTTTTCATTTACATTTCCTCCAATGTGAGTTTGATTAAACAGGACAAGAGAGTTGTGCCGAATCGTTCTATTGTAAATGATCGAATGGGGTCAAATGGACAGACGTATCCCTTAATAGCTGGTACGCGTTTTGACCCAGCCCGACCACTATGTACTTCGAACAATACGGAGCAACATCCGTGTCACCTCACAAGTTGGAATGTCTTCATTATATTCAATTGACAGCGTATTCGCGAGGTTCTATTTTGAGTTGGAATCTGTTCTATGCAGATTTTTGTCAATTTACCTGTTCAAGACCTGAAGAAATCAACGAACCGCAGGATCAAGGATTCATGTACGGATGGAGTTTTCAGGATATGGATGATCATCTGCGGGAAGTTCCTATATGGATCTAAGCACTTTTCCTTCGGCATGACAAAAATATGTATGTAGATCCTTCCTATAGTTGTATAGGAAGTTTTTTTGCATTCATTATAATTCGTTCAAACGTGAAAGGTTATCGCTATCGTATTGGTAAAAAGCAATATATCGTAATCCAGATTCACCAAACGGCGAAGGGGTATGCCGACTACAGGTTAACCAGGTGGACGTGGACAAAAGCCGTTTGAAATTCCAGGCACGACAGCTATAATCTAGATAGAGGTACCATTACGAGAATGGTCAACTGAAAATATTGCATGGCAAAGGTAAAAAAGTGAAATGATTGTGGAGGGAGGGTTGGCCGATGTGCCAAGTCTCCTTTTTGATTGCTTATATTCAATGCATCTGTTAAAATACAGAACGAATGTTCAGTATGCATGGAACGGAGTGAATGGAATGAATATGAATAAAAAACAACTTCAAACCGAGCAGACCAAGAAGAAACTTGCGGATGCTTCCAAAGCCCTTTTTGTACAGAAAGGCTATAAAGCAACGTCCATTGAGGATATTGTAGCTGCGACGGGTAGCAGTAAAGGCAATATATATTACCATTTTAAAAGTAAGGAAGGTCTGTTCCTCTATCTAATCGATGAGTGGGATCGGGAGTGGGAAGCGAGCTGGGCGGCCAAGGAACATCTCTATCGCACGTCCACGGAAAAGATTTACGGACTGGCTGAACAACTCGTCATGGATGACATGAATCATCCACTGACGAAGGCGGCTGATGAGTTCTTCACTGGGGAGAAGAAAGAAAATGATATTGAGGAACGGATCTCCTTGATGTTTGAGCGGCATATTCAATTTAATAAACAAATGATAGAACAAGGCATTGAGAGCGGCGAGTTCAAAGCAGACAATGTAGATCATCTCGCACTGATCTTGGAAAGTACCATTATTGGCCTAAGCCAGATGTCACGGGGCATGGAGCCTGAACAGGCTCTTGCGTTATACCGCCAGGCTGCCAGTGTATTCTTGCATGGCATTGCAAAAGATAAAGCTTAAGCAACATTTTGACAACTACGGAGGATGGAATCATGGCATTACTAACACGGAACAGGGGCGCATTGCTGCTGTTAATGTTTAATATTTTTCTTGTTTTTACGGGTATTGGTCTGGTTGTGCCGATTATGCCTGCGTATATGGATCTTCTCCAAATCACTGGCTTCACAGTTGGATTGCTGGTCGCGGCATTTTCCTTTACACAGTTTCTGTTCTCCCCGCTTGCGGGTCGTTGGTCGGATACGTGGGGACGTAAAAAAATTATCGTTGGCGGTATGCTGATCTTTGCCGTATCGGAGTTTATGTTTGGTGCGGTTAATGCACCGGTGCTGCTCTTCGCAGCCCGTATGCTTGGTGGGATTGGAGCAGCGATGATCTTCCCGGCGGTTATGGCTTACACTGCGGATATTACTACGGAGGAAGAACGCGGTAAAGGGATGGGCTTGATCAATGCAGCCATTACAACCGGATTTATCATCGGACCGGGAATTGGTGGATACATTGCTGACTTTGGCATTCGAATTCCGTTCTACGCCGCAGGGGTTGCCGGTTTGCTGGCATCCATCATTACATTAATTATTTTGCCTGAATCTACCCGAAGCACAGGAGAGCAAAGTAAACCTGTGGCTGGCGAGTCGAATGTCAAAGCTCCGGGCATGATATCTCAATTACTGAATTCGTACCGTGAACCCTACTTCTTCAGCTTGATTATTGTGTTTGTTATGGCATTTGGTCTGGCAAACTATGAGACCGTATTTTCATTGTTTGTGGATCACAAGTTTGGTTTCACCACGAAAGACATTGCATTCATTATTACATTTGGTTCCATCGCGGGTGCGGTGGTGCAAGTATCCCTGATTGGTTGGTTGCTCAACCGATTTGGTGAAAAGATGGTTATTTCGGTCTGTCTGTTGTTTGTAGCCGTATTTGTATTGTTGACCTTGTTCGTGCACACGTATTGGCTCATTCTTGTCGTAACGTTTATCGTGTTTCTGGGTATGGACATTTTGCGTCCGGCCATCAGTACACAGATGTCCAAACTGGCACAGGAACAGCAGGGTTTTGTGGCTGGACTGAACTCGGCGTATACCAGCTTGGGGAATATCGCAGGCCCGATTGTAGCTGGAGCACTGTTCGATGTGAATATTAACTATCCTTACGTTTCAGCAGCTGCCGTTCTGGCGATCTGTTTCCTGTTATCCCTGCGGGTACTCAGAGAGGTCAAAACGGTGAAACAACCGAAGACAGAAATGTAATTTTATTATTGGAAAAGAAGTATATTAACACAAAAAAACAGTCGATCACACCTAATGTGTGGTCGACTGTTTTTTATTATGATATTAAAGGATTAAGGTATTAACGAATTTCTCCATTCGTTTCAATCAGTTTTTGATACCAGTGGAAACTCTGTTTGCGGATACGTCTCAATTCCTTGATATCGAATTCCTCACGATCCACATAGATGAATCCATAACGTTTGCTCGACCCTTGATGTGTGCTGACCAGATCGATTGCAGACCAAGGGCAGAAGCCAAATACATCTACGCCGTCCGTGATCGCCAGTTGAATCTGTTCGATATGTTTATTGAAAAATTCAATACGATACGGATCGTTAACCACGTCGCCTTCCTCCAGTTTATCAAATGCACCCAGACCGTTTTCCGTAACAATTAACGGCAGATGATAGCGAGAGTAGATCTGACGCAGGGTAGAGCGGAAGCCGACCGGATCGATTTCCCAGCCAAACTCCGTTTTTTGCAGATTGGGATTCACAGATCCTCTATATGCGCCTGGTTCACCCACAATTTCATGCTGGTCTCCTGTATGAGAGAAGTCATTACCATCGTTCAGACTTTCACCAACCGTCTGGGAAGTGTAGTAGTTAAACGCAATAAAGTCAGGATTTCCTTGCGCCAGGATGTCCATATCTCCATCTTCAATGATGGGAGTATATCCTTTCTCTTCGAGATAACTCCAGGCAATATGATTATAACGTCCGTATACCGCCATATCGAGATAGAGCCAGTTACGAATGGCAGCATAGTTATCAGCCGCGAGTGTATCTTCTGGTTTGGAGCTCGCCGGGTAAATTACACCGATATTGGGAGCTGGGCCAATCTTGGCTTCAGGCAGCATATCATGACATAGGACCATGGCTTTAGCTTGAGCAACCAGCATATGGTGATTTTGCTGATACAGTGTTTTTTGCGGATCAAAAAGTGTTGTATCCAGTGTCCCCAGAGAGCCAGGATGCAGGATCAGCATATTTTGTTCGTTAATGGTCAACCAATATTTAACCCGATCTCCGTAGTTCTCATAAAGGGTCTTGGCATATTGTTCAAATGCATCAATTGTGGCACGGTTGGACCAGCCTCCTTTTTCTTCAAGCGCATAAGGAAGGTCGAAGTGGTACATGGTCACAATGGGCTCAATACCATATTTAATTAATTCATTAATGAGAGAATCGTAAAAGGCTAGACCCTTAGGATTCACTTCACCTGCTCCTTGCGGATAGATGCGTGTCCATGCGATCGAGAAACGGTAGGCTTTGAAGCCCATTTCAGCCAGCAATGCTACATCTTCTTTGTACATATGATAGTGATCACTGGTTACCTTGAAGTCGGTTACACCTTCGACATGGTTTCCCATATCGATGACAGAAGGGCCTTTACCATCTTCATTCCAGGCTCCCTCAATCTGATAGGCAGAGGTTGAACCTCCCCAGAAGAAATCTTTAGGAAATGGCTTTAGTTGAGTATGTTTCATGGTTAGTTCCTCCTAAGTTGAATTCGTATAGATAAGTTGTGTCAGACAACGAGAGTCAGCAGGACATCATTTTTCTCTACCTGCTCTTGATTCGTTTCGAACACATCCACTTCTTGCTTCGTTAGGGTCACAATGACAGGGGTTACGGTTTCGTATCCGGCTTCCTTGATCTTATCGATGTCAAACTGGATCAACAGATCGCCCTGTCTGACGATATCCCCTTCCTGAACGACAGGAGAGAAGTGTTTTCCCTTTAACGCTACTGTATTGATGCCGATATGAATCAGGATTTCTGTTCCTGCGTTGGTGGTTAATCCAATGGCATGTCCAGTCGGGAAGAGGGAAGTGACAACACCATCTACCGGAGCGACAACTTCACCAATCTCAGGTACAATCGCCAAACCTTTGCCCATAGCACCAGTCGAAAAAGCTGGGTCATTAATGGTACTCAGTGCTACGACTTTACCCGTAAGTGGACTATGAATTTGTTCCTTTTTGATTTCTGTTGTTTTGGTCTCAGGTACGACAGGAAGGTCTACCGGCGTACTTTCAGCTGATGTGCTGGAACCAGATTCATTTTTCTCGGAAGCTGTGTCTTTCGTTTTGCTTTCATAACCAAACATCACCGTTAATACCGCGGCTACCGCAAAGGAGCAGGCAATCGCAATCACGTAGACAACCGTTGGTGTGTAGACAGGAATGGCAAAAATATTGTGGAACACATAAGCAGTCATTTTAACGCCAAAGTGACCATTAATGGCACCGCCGATCGCACCTGCGATAACTACGATAGGAATCACACGTTTATAACGCAAGATCAGACCGTATACGATTGGTTCAGTTACTCCTGCAAGTAAACCGGTAAGGCTGGTCGAGCCAGCAAGGGTTCGCAGGGTTTTATTCTTTTTGGCTTTCAGGAAAATACCGAAGGCTACACCGATTTGTGCAAATACAGCTGCAGCAGCCATGGCTTCAATCGGATCGCCGCCAACCCCGATATTCTGTATCGTGATGGGAGTAAAGCCCCAGTGGAGTCCAAAGACAACCATGAAGGTCATGAATCCACCGAGTACAATCCCTGATAATATACCGCTGACACCAATGAGCCAAGTTACGCCGGATGAGATCCAGTCACCTACCGTAGTACCGAACGGTCCAAAGGCCATAGCGGATAGAGGAACCATAATCATCAAAGCAATCATCGGAACAAGGAACAATTGCAGGTCTTTCAAAATGATCTTCTTAAGTAACTTATCCAGAACAGCGTAGATGCTGATCGATATGAAGATTGGGAATACGCTGGCTGAATAATTCATCATCACAACCGGTATACCCAGGAACGATACATCTGAGCCCTTATCCATCAGCCCGGTGAAGCTCGGCTCCATCAGAGCGGCACCAATTACGCCAGCTACATAAGGATTGGCTTTCAGCTTCATACCCAGTGTGATCCCAAGGAAAATGGGCAAGAAATAAAATACAGCGTTGCCGGCAGCGGATAAAATCAAGTATGTGTCACTTGTATCCGACATCCATCCGAGCATGGTCAGGACTGTCAGCAAAGCTTTTAGCATACCTGATCCTGCCATAGCCGGGATTAACGGCGAGAAACTTCCGGATATAATTTCAAAAACTTTGGATAACAGCGAGGTTTTTTCCCCTGTGGACTCAGCCGATGAGGAGGAATCTCCTCCAAAATCCCGGTTTTTCATAATCTCCGCATATACATGAGCCACGTTACTACCGATGACAACCTGGAACTGGCCGCCGCTTTCGACAACGGTAATAATACCATCGTGTTTTTCAAGCGTTTCGCGTTCGGCCTTTTTCGAATCTTTCAGGTCAAATCTCAGCCGGGTCGCACAGTGGACAAGACCATTGATATTGGCTTCTCCGCCGACGAGACGAACGATGTCATCCCCCATTTTTTTATGATCCATGTTCATTCTCCTTTGTTGTTAAGATTGCCTGAAAACAAAAAAATACCTAAACGAATGGCTATGATCATCGGAAAGATGACCTGTTGCCAATCATTTAGGTATCGCCTGCTTGAGCAGTAACAATCCTTGTCGTTAAGTTGTGAGACCTACTATATATGACGCCGTAATCGTTTGCAAGCTTTTTTTATTCCGCGTCAAGCAAATCGTTACGGGAAGTGACACGTTGAATATGGATCGTCAAATACACCTTTTCATCAATGGACATGGCACTTTCAAACTTGTCTTCAAGATAATGATTAATCAACTGGGTGCACTGAAAAGCCTTGCTATATTTGTCTTTCACTTGCTCATACAGAAAGTTATCGCCTGAAGCAAATTGCTCCTGTTCATTACTTAACATTCGCTGCACAAAGTATTGCAGATGGGTAATAAACCGGGAATAATTAAATGAATTTTCATCCAGGGCGATGTGGTAATGGTTGGTCACAATGTTGAAGATATCATCAATAACTTCGGTAATTTCAACGGTCTGTTTCATGCCTTGAGCATCTTGGCGTGCGTTGACAAAATGCATGGCAATAAAACTTGCCTCATGTTCATCCATTTGGATGCCGAATTGTTCCTGGATCAGCTCCACAGCATTCATACCAACCCCAAATTCCTTCTTGTAAAACTTCTTAATTTGCCACAAAAGGGAATTCTTCAGCCCGACGGATTTACGGTACCGGGTAATGGCAAACTGAATATGATCGATTAATGATATATAGATATTATCACTAAAAATATCGCCCATTTCCTTTTTGGCATGGCCCACAATTTCGTCTGCTAACTTCAAATATTCAACCGATGTTTCCCCAATCAGATCAATGAGCTTTTGCGGTATTTTATCTGATTTCAGCACAAAGGTTTTTTCAATTTTATCCTCATCCACGGGCTGGCCGTTTTTCTTTTTAAAGCCAAGACCGTTGCCAATGACAACAAATTCGTGACCAACCTGGTTCTCAGCCCGGATGACATTGTTGTTGAAAATCTGACGAATGATCATATATGTGTTTCACCTCAATGGTCATAATAATAACAAAAAACCCAAACTAAGGCTCCATAGACAGCCTTGGTTTGGGTATCGCCTGCTTACCAGTAACAATCCCGAAGAAGATACAGCTTCCTCTTTCAATTATGTCCACTATACCGCTTTCATAACAGAATAACAATACAATGATTTATGGAAATGGACGTAAAGACGTGGATTTTTGGTATAATAAGAGATGCTGGAAGTGAATTAGATGGGCTGGGTTGCATAATAAGTTACCGAGGACGGTCATTTTTAAGCATATACAGGATTATTGGAGTGATAACATGAGTAAAGCAAAAGGTAAAGGCGGCACCGGCCGTGGCACGGGAAAAAAAGGCTGGAACCGTTGGCAAGCCGCCGCTAACCGGGCAAAAAGTACACCGAAGCCTTATAAAAGTAAAGGTACGAAGAAGAAGGACGATACCGAAACTTCAAGTGGCAAGCCCGAGTAAGTGTGGTTTGACGATGCCAGAGGAGAGAGCTGCCTGACTAACGGGTGGGTCTCTTTTTGTTTGGAAATATAGAAAATTAAATTGACAGTAGTGTAGATTTGGTAATAATATAGAGCTTACGCAAATTAGATGGTAGTGCTACTATATGGAGAAAGGAGCATCAGTATGCCTGTTAATATGGATGAAAATCCACTTGGACTGATTCTGTCACGGACGTATCTGGCCTATAAAAAAACAACAACCAGAAATCTGAGTGAACAGGATATTACTCCGGAACAATTTGCAGTTCTGAATGAATTGAGCAAGGCTGGAAGTCATATATCACAGAAAAAACTGGCTGAATTAACCGTTCGGGACCAAACAACTGTGGGTAAAATTATAGACAAGTTGATTCGTAAAGGTCTGGTGACAAGAGAAGAAGATCCACAGGACCGCAGAGCGGTATTGCTTTGTTTGACGGCGGAAGGACTGGAAATGAATAACGATCTGACACCAAAGGCAAAACAGCAAGAGCAAGAGGCACTCGCCGAATGTTCCCCTGAAGAGCTGGAAGTATTCATGAATGTGATGAATCGCATCTATGAAAAGATGAAATAAATTTTTTTGGACATATATGTGCATGTGCATATATATGTAGTGCAATTATTTTAATTTTAACTAATGGGAGTCGTGAACGAATGAAAAGCTTCAAAGATTTTCTTAAAGTGCCACAGACAAAAATAGGGTTGGTATTTGCATTGATTGTTCCGCTGTTATTTGTTGTGATCTGGATGACGGGTTATCATCAAGCCACGGAGAGAGTAGATCAACTTCAAGTTGCTTTGGTGAACGAAGACGGGACACAGGGAACAGAGGCGCAGAAGCAGATTGAAACGCTCGCGCCTTTCCATGTCAATGTTCTGAATTCTTCACAGGAAGCCGAGAAACAGATGAATGCGGGTAACTATGCGATGGTTATTGTTATTCCGGAAGGATTCACTGACCAGATTGCAGGCGGTACAGACGCGAGTTTGTCCTTTTATATCAATCAGGGAAATGCCGATGTAGCCAAATCCATTGTGGAACATGCGGCGACCGGAATGACTGCACAAATGGGTCAAGGGATTCTGGAATCCAAGGTTCAAGTGACACTTAATAACGATAGTATAAACAGCGATGAACTGAGTTCAGCTATTGGACAAGCGATGGCGAAGATGAATGAAGGGCCTGTGAAGGCTGAAATTAATAAAACGAACAGTGTCAGTGATTTTGCTACATCGATGCTGCCTATGATTCTGGGTTTTATCACCTACATTGCTGCGATGACCATGAACATTCAGTTCAATATCACGTCGAATATCATGAAGCGTAATCACTCCAAATGGGAAATCTTCTGGGGACGGCAATTGCTGTTATTGTGTATAGCTGTGATCGTTCCTCTGATTGTGGATACAGTCGCTCTTCAGTTCACGGATGTGGCGAGCTCCTTCGGCGCGTTGTATCTGTATCATGTGCTGGTGAGTCTGGCTTGTATCTGTTTCACACAAATGAGTTTTGCCCTGTTTGGCAATGCAGGCCCTCTATTTAATGTGGCGATGGTTCCGCTCCAGTTGATGACTGCAGGAAATATCATTCCAGCCGAGATGCTGGCGCCATTCTATCGTCATATTGGAAACTTTCTGCCCGCCTCCAATGGGGTACAGGGATTTATGCGTTTGATCTATAGTGGAGAAGCCGTAGGTGGATACATGATTCATCTTCTGTTGATCGCGGTTATAACGTGGGGGATTACGCTGCTGCGAGTTGGCATGCAAAAGAACAAGTCTGCCCAACCCACAGTCGCAACGGTTACAGCCTAAACATAATTAAGAAAGATCTGATGTGCAGCAACGATCCTGAAGATACGATATATCGTATCTTCAGGATCGTTGTTTTTGTTATTGAGCCTAATAATCAGAGGTCATGTTTTAACGGTTACGAAGCCAAAATCTGTTTCAGAAAGTACAGTTATTACTTCATACGTGCCTGTTATGACATGAAAGTTTAAGTGATGAGATTGAGTGCTACACTAAGTTTACATAAAAGGCACAACAAATCTAGGAGGTAAACGAATATGCAAACGGTATTTACTGGAGAGAATATTCAATTCAGTTATAACAAAAAGAAACCAGTACTAAAACAATTATCCTTATCGGTTGGAGATCGTCAGATTTACGGCTTACTTGGTCCCAATGGGGCAGGGAAATCTACTTTAACCAGAGTTATGCTTGGGCTGGATAAACCTCAAAATGGTAAAATTCAGTGGTTTAACGAACATCTCAATGCAAGCACAAACAAACGAGTAGGTTATGTTCCACAGGATTTGGCCTTGATTTATGACCTATCTGCTTATGAGAATGTATTGTTTTTCGGTAAACTGTACGGATTAAAGGGAGAGCGTTTGAAGAAACAGGTTCGTTTTGCCCTTGAATTTGTTGGACTGTGGGAAGAACGCAAACAAAAACCTAAAAAATTCTCGGGTGGCATGAAAAGAAGACTCAATATTGCTTGTGGTATTGTCCACAACCCGGATGTCATCATACTTGATGAGCCAACAGTGGGTGTTGATCCACAATCCCGTAATCGAATTTTGGATGCCATTATAGAGTTGAATCAACTTGGAACAACCGTTATCTATATTTCTCACTACATGGAGGAAGTTGAACGAATTTGCTCTCATGTCGGAATTATCGATGATGGACAATTGCTCTGCCAAGGTAAGCTCAATGATGTAATTCAGGAACATACAGACCAGGCTATCATCCGTTTGGAGCTACAACGTAAAAGTACGGCGTACACCAAGCAGCTTGAGGATTATGTTGTATTACTGGCAGAAGGCAACAATGTCGAGTTGGGAGTCCCTAAAAATGACGTGAATGCAATAAGTCAGATCAAGGAGTCTTTTGGCGAAGATGTGAAAAGCTTTCAATATATTACCCCTAATCTGGAACAAGTGTTTTTCAAATTAACAAGAAAGAATCTGAGGGATTAGATCTATGTGGACGATATTTGCAACGAGTATGAAGCGTAAGCTTCAGAACCCTGTCGTATTTGTCAATTACATCCTGTTGCCGCTTCTTTTGATTATGATTCTGGGGAATGCATTGTCTGGTGTGTTTCAGACAGGAGATAAGGAAACAAAGTCCACTATCATATCTCAGATTTCAACAGTTGTGGTCAATGAAGATAGTGGAGATGTTGGGAAAAATATTGTTTCATTCCTTAGTAGTGAAGACAACAAAGAGATGTTTAATGTCAAGGTAGGCTCTAGTAGCACACAAGCGCTCAAGATGTTGGAGTCTGGAGAGGTAGAACAGTATATATATCTGCCTAAAGATCTAACAAGTGAGTATGAGAAAAATAAGAACGGTAACATCACGGTGTATGGTAAGGATAATAATATTGAGAAAGTTAATATTACAGACCTGGCCCTATCAGCCTATGGTGATGGCTACCTGGCAATGGAAGTTGCGAGTGCGGGCAATCCGAATATCGTATATTCACATGAGTATAGTAACATGTTGGTTGCTCCGGGAACTGCAACAGAGGCTTCCACGGAGAGTGGTTCCAATATTTCAGCGATGAGCTATTATGGCGTGACTATGTTAGTTCTGATTCTTGTATATGGTTTGGCTAATACCATGAACTTTGTACAGGAAGAGTACAGTGAAGCACTGGGAGATCGTTATCTGGTTAGTCCAATTTCCAAAACAGCATTAATTATGGGGCAGTTTCTAACAGGATGTACGATATCTATTCTTCAAGGCGCAGTCATTGTATTCTGTGCAAAACTCTTCTTCAACGTCAGCTATGGAGACAACATGATGTTTGTATTCTTCATCATTATCGCAGGTTCAATTTTCTTTAACGCTCTAGGTTTGCTCTTGGGGGTTATTGGACGCCGAATCAAACAAGTGGATGGTGTAGTGACATTGTTGATTCCGGTTATGACATTTGTGGGTGGCGGATTCGTTAAACTTGATATGGGTGAGCTCAGTTCCATAAGCATCAATGAAGTGTTCCAACGTCCAATGTTCGATTATATTGGGCAAGGCGTAATTGATTTGATGCCTGTATTTACTGCCCTTATTGCTGCAATGGGATTTGTTCTAATTGCAGTGTACTCCCTCACAAGAAAGGAGGCACGATAAGATGCGGGTATTCGAACTGTATTTAAGACGTATTTTCAAGCGAAAACTTACCTTTATCTTAATCTTGTTGTTGCCAGTTGTATTTACGTATTCTGTAGTAGCGCAATATGAGGAAGCAACCAAGGTCACACTTACGATGTATGTAGAAGATTCAGCTGTGAATTCTTATATCACGGATATGCTGAAGAAGCAGAATGTCACCATTACTCAAGCAGCTTCGGCAGATGATGCTATTCATCATAGTACCAATCTGGGAATTGTATTCCCTTCAAGCACTCAGGACATATTTAATGATCCGGATCTGCTCAAGGTGAATAGTTACGTGAATGAGCAGAATTTCAATTCAAACTCGTTGGAGATTAAACTGAATAGTGTATTCTCTGTTTTAAAAACATTGGCCAAAAATGCCACCAGTGAAGAATCATTAACCGCAGGTATGAAAGAAGCTGCAGCAACCAAAGCTCCAATACAAGTGGAACAGAAGATTCTTGGAAACCCTAATGCGGTGGTATTAACGAGTTCATTCAATATGATTGTGTTTATCATTATGTTCCTTACAATGACGAATACACTGTTATTCCTTGGTGATAAGGTGCATACCACGACCCAGCGTTTATTACTGGCAGCGAGCAGTAAATTGAGCTACTATGTGCAGACCGTAAGTGTGTTTGCAGTCATCGGTGTAGGACAATTTATACTTATGATTGCTCTGATGACCGGAGTTTTCCAAATTGATCTGTCTTTATCGTTCGGAGAACTTCTATTGCTCGTGTTGGCGTATGGATTACTCAATATGATCGCGGCAGGTATTGGGTTACTGCTTGTAAGTCGTACAACCAAAATGTCTACCGGGCGGTTGCTTATTACCGTAGTATCACTTCCTCTGGCGATGTTAGGCGGAACACTCTGGCCAAGTTCAATTATGCCTGAAGGTATGCAAAAGATTGCAAGTGTATTGCCTACCCATTGGATTACAGAGTTGAACAATGAGATGTTCAGTGGGTTTACAGGTAACAGTAGCATGATTACAGTGCATATTATCAGTTTGTTCGTCTGTGCTGCGGTTATTTTTGTACTACTGACAAGAGTGAGAACAGAAGATATTTAAGCTCTTCCAGCGTATAAAATATAGCAGAACCTCGTTTTCCCGGTACATCCTCGAATTGAAGGGAGATGCCGGGGATACACGATGGAGATCGGAGGACGGATTATCTTGACCATTCAGGTTGCGCAAACCATCGAATTATCCAATCTATCATCTCTACACGAAAAAATTCTGTATGCCGAGAAACATCGTAAGAACTACGATATATTCTTCACCGTGAAATATGATTCTAAGTGGGCGGTTTGTAATATAGCTGATGCTATTGAACGAGTAATGGAAGGCCATAAAGCTTTAGGATTAACCATTGTACAGAAGGAGTCCCAATATGCTTTTTGTTCAAGGCTAAACACGCCTAATTCATTTAGAAGTCATATTTCTCTTCAGGATGTCAAACTGGATGTTTTTGAGGGAGAAGGGTTGGCAAAATACTATATAGATGAAGCGGAGTGCAGAATTGAATTTCTTATCCATCATCTGGTGTTTGATGGCGATTCGATGAACGAGTTCATGACCGCATTGGAATATTCAGTGCTTCATGGTGAGTTCTCTGTTCCTGCTGGTCTGTACGATATGCCAGAGAGGTCCCTAACAATTCGAAAAAAAGATTCATCGATGCTCCATGACTATTTCGAATCCTTTAAGTCCATATCCCATTTCTCTGCTCATGAGCCATTGGAAGATCCCGTTTATGGAAAAGTCAAATTGTCATCACAAGTGTGGGAAGCCATAGGATCATTGGCACAAAAGCTCCGGATTACCAAATTTGGTGTCATATTATATGCAATAGCTCTTGCAACGGAGCGTAGACAATCCCGTTTCGGGATAGTTATATCACGGCGGAATCATCAGACAGAACAAAATCAGATTGGTAATTATACAGATGTTGTTCCGTATTCATTCCAACTGTCAGAACAGCTGAGTTACAAGGATAACGCTAAAGCTCTGTTCAAGAATTTTTTTGTGGCTATTGAATCTTCAAGTGCATTAACTTATGAGGAATATATGAATCTTATTGGCGTGAAGGGTTTTGACTTGGTCGTCTCTTATACACGAATGTCAGATCCAATTGCCCATTCTGAAGTGTTCTCAACCTTTGTTTTGGGAGATTATTTGTACAAATATGATAACCATACCCAATTCAATGAATATGAAGACGGTCTGTATATGGAGTTTCGTTACGATAACACGTTAGTAAAGGGCGTATGTGATTGTTTGGGAGAGATGGTACTTGAATTGAATAGTATTAATCTCGATGAGCAGTTAAGTATGAGTGGGCAGGAAGTAAGTATCAAAAAAGGTGAAGTTGAGCCAAAAAACAGCGCCACTATTAGTGCTGGTAAAACTCAGCGGAGTTCTACACTCCAACTTTTATTTGAGCGATATAACGAAGAAGATCATCTACTGGATACGGATATCACCTCTTTCGAGATTGCTCAGATCATTACAGATGCCTACGAGTACTATGACGTTCAATTGTCTTACCATGATATTTATACTTCTTCTACAATTAAAGAATTGAAACAAAAACTCAGTAAAAAGTCCATTTCAGAACGGGAGGATGGACCAGAATCGACTAACCCTAATCATTATCATCTTCCTGGCTTTTTGAAAACAATCTTTATTGATAGTTTTCGTTTCATAAATACGGATATGTACAATGTAAGTTATGCTTTACGTCTAACGTCTCAGGCAGCCAACCATATGGAAAGGGTTAAGGAAGCTATTGAACAGGTTATTCAAGGAAATGATATTTTTTTCACTTCATTTGAAATGCAGGATGGCCAGTTTATAGCTTCAGTAATGCCTCAGCAGCAGGTACATATTGAATGGGTGGATGTAGGAGATTTAAGCGATCTACAGCGAGATCAAGAAACACTTCGTATACATCCTCACTCACAATTATGGGACTTCAAACTTGTTCATTTGAATTCTACAGGAGATATGTATCTGTACTTCAATATTCATCATATACTTATTGATCATATGGGTATTCAAATCCTAAAAGATCAGATAACAGAGTGTTATAACAATCATAAACCTGTATATTCGCAATATGCTTCATTGGCAGAGGAGTACAGTCATGCTACCTCTATAGCCCTCAAGCAATGGGAAAGTCTTCTTCCGTACAAACAATTCCACAATCCGGGTAAATCTTCTCTTGGTAGTGGATACTTTCATCCATATCACTGGAACCTGGATATAGGCATACCGAATTTCGAAGAGACAGAATTAAGGATACTAAACGTAGTCCATTATTCATTATCCAGGTATTTTGATTACGAAGAGGGATATATTGGTGCTGTCTATCATGGGCGTGTTATAGCACGAACCAGTCAGGTCATTGGTTCATTTGCCAGAGTCTTACCTTTGTTCTTCTCTACTACGAATTCGGATATTCTGAAGAACAGCCTTTATATTGCAAGAATGAACCAAACGGTATCTTTAATGGATTTGAATGAACATGGATTTAATCTCTCCTATCCTCGTGTTGTTTTTCAAACACTGCAAGAAGGGGAAGAGCCTGAGGATTCATCTATATTTGATGAAACGATTGAATTTGATGGATTATCCAAGTTTCAAATTTTCGTTCAGCTGCGTAGAGGTTTTTCAAATTCCCAACTGAGTGTGTATATCGATAGTAACGTATATGACTCAGAAGAAGAAAGACGGATAATGGTTACTTTTGAGCGAGCTTTGAGGGAGTTTCAGATAATTCCTATGGATATTGAAGGAGGGGTAACATCAGATGGACCTTCTTCAATCTAGCGAACTGACATATATACAACGAAAAATGTTTATCTGCAATCAATTGCCTGTGTATCGTTTGCCATTCATCTATGAAATTCCAGAACCTGTTAGTCTTAAGGAGGTCTGCACTGCTCTTTTAATAACAATACAGGAGTGTCAAACCTTACAGACCCGGTATACCTATGATGCGGAGCACCGAATGTTTAATCAAGTTTATCACCGCCTGGACCCACATCAATTTGAAATTCCGCAGATCTATTTAGATGAACATCCCGAAATTTATTTAAAGCAAAGGAAAGAAATGATCGATCTTACCAAAGAATATCCCTGGAGAACTCAATTCGCAGAGTATAAACAAAAGATGTATTTACTAATTGAATTTCACCATATCTGTATTGACGGATGGGGTATTCGAAACTTTGAATCTATGTTTATGGATCACCTTGCAGGACGATCTCGGAATTCACCAGATAGCGACTTCGGTTTTTACCAACGAATTAATGAGTTACAAACCAACAAGTCTTCTTTTACTAAGGAAGAATTCTTAAGGCTATCTGGACAAAATATGCATGTAACAACTAAAAAAGGTCATTTGGAACGTCTAATAAAACAATTGAAACCTGAACAATTTCAACATATTGATCAAATTTCAACCTTGTTGAAAGTAACCAGAAATTCAGTTTTTCAAGGATTATGGGAATCGGTATTAGAACAGACTTGCACAGGCAGCGTGTATGGAACTATAGGTAATTGGCGTATGAGTATGGGAGCATTTCATGAGATTGGTTGTTTTGTACAGATGCAGTCCCGAAGAATTGTTAGGGGACGCGACATTTTAGCAACGATCAAACAGATCTCTTTGGATAATCTCAGTGCGTTTGCAGAGCGGAGCATGGAACCACCAACACGATGTAACATGGATCATCCAGTTGTCTATTCCTATGAAGAAGATATGTTCAGATACTTTCAATATATTCCTGCGGATAACTTAAACAAATTTGAACTATATATTCGTGTTTTTCTAGTGAATGGTAACGCACAGATCGAAATTGAATATAATCCAAGCCAATACAGTGAAGAGCAAATTCGATTTATGTTAGATCTAATGGATACAACGCTGAAAAACTGTCTTGTCTGAAAGGGGGATTTCTGTTGAATGTATTAGAAGAATTAGATTGGAGTTTCAATACGCATAAGGAGAAAATTGCGATTAAGGATTCCTCAAAGACGCTGACGTATGGTCAATTGGATATACTGACAGCCAGGGTAGCCGAAAATTTAATGTGGCAAAAAATAGCCAATGAAGATGTGGTAACTATTGAGGCGGAGGATAAGTTGGAGGCGATCATTCTCATGCTGGGAGTTGTCCGAGCGGGGGCTGCATATTGCGTCATTCCACAAGACTATCCGAACCATCGCAAAAATAAAATGCGTACTAAAGTGAATGGCAAAGTCGTACTTCGTAGTCTTAATGAAATAGAGAAGCAAGAGTGTGCTCGTCAAAATGTGGTACAAGACGTATTGGGGGTACAGCAAGCTTCTCGCCAAGCCAACAGTCTTTTATACATTATCTTCACTTCTGGATCAACTGGCGAGCCTAAGGCTGTAGCTATTGAAGATCGATCTATTGAAAAAATTGTGAGACAAAATGAATTCTACGAAGGCAATGTAATTGGTCAATTTGCTCCTCTTGAATTCGATGCATCCGTCTACGAAATTTTTGGCGGATTGCTGAATGGGATGACACTTAGAATGGTAAGTAAGGATGATAGTCTAGACTTTGATATCCTCCCAGAGATTTTGGAAGAGATCGATACGGTATTTCTGACAACACGATTGTTTAATCTATATGTTGAAGAATGTGTGGAGGACTTGAGCAAGTTGCAACTCATCTTAACGGGGGGTGAACGTGCTTCCATCAAACATCTGCATGAAGCGGCGCAATATTGCAATGTGTACAATGTGTATGGCCCAACGGAGACCACAGTCTTTGCCACCCGATATAGGGTAATTGGGGATGAAACAGAGATTCCGATCGGGAAGATGTTTGACCAGGGAAATTCTCTCATTCTGGATGAAAGTGGCATACCGGTTAACCGTGGAGAACAAGGACAGTTATTGTTATCTGACTCAGGTTTGATGAGAGGCTACATCGACAATGACCAAGCGAATGAAAAAGCGTTTGCGTACTGGGAGGGGCAACGCTATTATCGGACAGGCGATGTTGTTTATGAGAGTGCTGGAGGGGAATTGAACTATGTCGAGCGAGCAGATCGGCAGGTTAAAGTCTCTGGATATCGGATTGAACTTGGCGAGATTGAACGTTGTGCATACAACTATGGCCTAAATAAAGAGTGTCTGGCTCATTATGATGGTACACGGCTGTACCTGTTTGTAACGGATATGATCGAACTCGAACCATTCCGTCAGCATCTTCGCAATATACTGCCAGATTATATGATACCAACAGTTAAGGTGGTGGGCAAAATCCCGATGAATAACAATGGTAAAACAGACATGCAAGCAATGAACCGACATAAAGATCAGGAGTCCAATAGTGTGAACAAGGTTGCAGAAGTAATGACAAGTGTACTCCAAAGTGAGCTAATCATGAGTAAGACTTTTTTGGAGCTGGGTGGTGACTCTATTAAAGCAATGGAAGTCATCTGGAAATTAGGAGGAGAGGGTTATCCGATAGATCTGGATATGCTATTTACACGCACCTTAGGAGAGATTGTGAATGATGTCAAAGCCGGCTAGTGATAGTGAAAAAAGAATCATTAATAGCAGTTTACTGAATCCTACGGCTTACAATATTCCCATGATTGTGAAGTTTGGGGAAGGGCTCAATGTTGCCAAAATGTATAATCTGCTTACATTATACTTTGAACAATTTGATATTTTCCGGACTTCCTATCGAATTGCTTCTGACATTGAGAGATGGATCACGGCAGAAGTACCTACAATTGAAATTTGCTCACAGTCTAAGTTTGAACCTCAAGCAATGCTCGATGCTCACTTGATATCGGTGGAAGATAAAGAGTTAGTCAAAATTGTATTATGTAAGGTGGCTGATGAAACCAATGATTACCTTTTTGTTAATGTACATCATGCGTTACTTGATGGCTTAAGTATTAATCTTTTTTTGCAAGATGTAATTGCAGCATATCTCTCGGATGAGCCATTGGCCTTCCAATGCAGTTCGGTGGAAGAACATACGGATTCTAATATTAACTCACAGCGTAATACAGTTGATTTTGGAGAATATGAAGGATTTAAATCTCGGTTGCTCAACAAACAGAGTGAGCATGTGAACTATCGAAGTGAAACTGTGAAACTGGGGAGTATGGTCAAACACAAATACACGGATTTCTCTTTATGTCTGACTGCTTTTGCAATCAGTGTAGCCGGCTGGCTGAACCATAACTCCGTGTATCTGGCTTATCCGTATCTGGGTAGAAATCAGACCAATTTTAGAGCACTTGGAAACTTTGTTCAGTTAGTTCCTTTTCATAAGAGGTTTGATACACAGAATTATTCAAGCGTGGAGCAACTCACTGCAGAAGTTCAACAACAGATATTCAAGGATCTGACAACGAGCAGCCATTATGATGCTGTGAGATATCGGGAGTCCATGAAATGTATGAACATTTTTCGGGATATCATTTTTGACTACAAATCAGGAAGTCTGATCGAGACTACGCTTAGTCATGAGCATGCAATAACACTCCATGAAATCGAGACATATCGCGATGAAAAATATGGTCTTCACTTCTCGATATATAAACAACTGAATGAACTTCATATAACAATGATATACAGCGAATATAGTTCGGAAGACATGGAACAACTGTTATCTATTTTTAGTCGTAATGTCCATGCATTATACGCTGATACGGAAATAGGGCTGGATCAAATGTTACGTTTGAAAGATGAAACTAAGACAGATGGAGATAACGCTTCTCCAAACGTTATCTTAAGAGAAGATAACTATGAAGTTATATACAAAGAGGTATCCGGGATGGTATGCACATTGCTGAATGAGCAGACTGTACATGCAGAAGAAAGCTTTTTTGATCTCGGTATGGATTCGACACTCTTGGTAAAGTTCAAAAAAAGAATACGAGAACAATTCAAAGTGAATCTAAAAATAAGTGATTTCTTTAATCACTATACTTCCGAAATGCTGACACATAAAATTCTTGAACGATTATAAGGAGGATAACTCGATATGAAAATTGCATTAATGTTGGCAGGACAAGGAACTAAAATTAGCGAGGAAGTAAAGGAAGCATGGCTGAAAAATAAACAAACACTAAAATGGATTGAGCAAGCAGAGACACAGTTGCAGGAGCCGATCAGAGAGTGGTTCTGTTCTGATCTAAGCCAAGACACACGAAAAGCACAATTGGCAACCTATGTAGGGTCCATGTGCATGTATCAATTGTACCGGGAACATGTGGGTTTATATCCTAGCATCGTTCTTGGACACAGCCTGGGTGAGATTACAGCACTAACCATTGCAGGTGCTCTAAGCTATAGTGAGGGATTAAAACTGGTAGATGTGCGAGGAACTGCCATGAAAAAAGCAATTGATACACAAGAAAGTACGGGTATGACAGCTGTGTTTGCTTCACCGGAGAAGGTTGAATCGTGGTTGAGCGATAGACAAGATATCTATATAGCCAATTATAATTCTTCTAAGCAAACGGTCATTGCAGGTAAGAAGGCTGATCTGCAGGACTTCGTCAAACAAAACAAGGTAGAGTCTGTTCCTTTAGGAGTCAGTGGCGCTTTTCATACTCATTACATGCAGGCAGCGGCAGACGAAGTTTACAATCAGTTGAACAGTTTCTCGTTTAACCCATATTGGAGTACTGAAGTCATTAGCAACGAATTCGCAAGACCGTATCAGCCTTCTAATGTTCAGAAGGGGATATCCAGTCAGATGGTAAATCCCGTCTGTTGGACACAGTCTGTAGATTATGCAGTGAAGCAGGGCATTCAAGTATTCATTGATTTATCCCCGAACGGAATGTTTGTCAAAATGCTTGGAAATCAGGTCCAAGTGCACGCCCTCCACAACGAGGAGCAACTCTCAAAGCTTAGTAATGAACTGAAAGACGACATCGAAGTCAATAAACACTACAGTGTCTTTTCGCGAGCACTAGGGATTATTGTCTCGACCAAAAATAATAATGAAGATTCGGAAGCATATGAAAATATTGTGATTAGTGGATATAACCAGATCAAATCACAGATTGGAAAAGAGGCAACGGCTGAGGATGTAGAAAAAACGTTATCCTTGTTGGAGCTCATTCTTCGGACCAAAAAAGTTCCAGAGGAACAAATCATGCATTATCGCAACAAATTAGCCTGGAAAGCGGGATAAATCCCTGGAAGCTGATCAAGGAGAGGAGGAAAAGGATTGAGTATAGGAGATATTGCCATTATCGGTATGGACCTTACGCTTCCAGGGTGTGGGAATATGAATGATGCATGGAATAAAATACGTGACAAGCGAATTTCTGTGGGGAAATTTCCGACTAACAGGCATGCACAGATTGGTGAACTGGTTGAGGACATATTCATGCCAGGTTCATATCTTGAACATATCGATCAATTTGATCATAAATATTTCAACATCGCACAAAAAAGTGCTGATTTTATGGATCCTAACCAGAGATTGACCCTGTTATCAGCCACCCGGGCACTGAATGATGCGGGTTGTCTTGAGCAGATCCGCGGTACACAAACCAGTGTATATGCAAGTGTGAACTCCACACAGCAATATCAATATCAATTATTGTTGCAGCAGCGTAAGTTGAAACCGGATCTGCTTGGGATGCTAAACTCGACCATATCAAGTCGCATCCAATATATCTATGACTTGCGTGGTGCTTCCATAATGACGGATACGGCCTGTTCATCATCACTGGTATCTATTATTCAAGCGTCAAATGATCTTAGACAAGGGATTATTGATCAGGCTATAGTCGTTAGTTCTAATCTTTATGTTAAGCCGGGGTACAAGTCCGATAAATTGGTAGACATTTTGGCAACAGATGCTAGGACGCGTACCTTTGATGATCGAAGCACAGGTACATCCATTGGAGAGGGCGTAGGTTCTGTAATTCTCAAACGGAAGGAGGATGCAGAACGGGATGGTAACTTTATCTATGGTCTGATCCGCAGCTACGCCATGAATAACGATGGTCAAACGATGAATATGTCTTCGCCTAACCCGGATGCGCAAGAACGACTGATAGAACAGGCATGGGCTCCCCTTCAGGATGAGATGCAGCAGCTGGCATTTATTGAAGCACACGGTACGGGGACGGCTATCGGAGACACGATCGAATTTGAGAGCCTGAGTAATTACTTTTCAGAACGTGTTAAAACAAAACAGAAAATTGCTCTGACAGCATGTAAGTCCAATTTCGGACATCTGGATGTAACATCAGGATTGTTCTCATTGATTAAGTCGGCCTTATCTTTACGTAACCGCGTTGTGTTACCTCATCCGGATTTTCAGATTCCCAATGAGGAGATTGATTTTGAAACATCAGCTTTCTATATTCCGGATCAGTCTGTTCCGCTGGAAGAACATGCGCTTGCAGGTATTAGTTCCTTCGGCATGACGGGTACAAATGCTCACGTTATTCTTCAACAATATAGCTGTTCGGTGCCATCCAAAGTTAAGGAATTGCCATTGAATTTAAAGAGTTACTGGTTCCCATTGGATGAAAATTCATTCACAGTACAAGATGATCTTCAGCGCTTGGAAACGGATGAGTGGCTTATCGTGCAGTTTCCTTTACACAGTAAAAGACAATGGGAGATTCGTGAACATCAGTTCAATGGAAAACATCTGCTTGTGGGTACAAGTATTTTTGAAATGATAGCCCAGGGGTTAGGTTGTACACCGTACACTCTTGAGCACTATGACATTAATGGTCTTCACATTATGAATCAGATGGCGGTTCAAGATGGCCCTCTGACGATTCTACTCAAACTGGATAAGAAAACCTTAAAGGTGGTTGTAACATATACGACTGCTGGTGTGTTGAAGACTTGGCTACAGTTTGAGTTACATGATAAATCTTCATTGCACAAACCGGTAAGAAGAACGGCTACAGAGCTGGATCAGAGAATAGAAGCAGGAGAACTTATGGAAGTCGCTGTAACAAGCCAAGTTGGGGGCGAAGGAGTAGAAGATATTGCTGTATCCCGAAGATGGGATGTAGTAGATCGTTTATGGACTAATCAAGAACATACAAGAGCTGTAGTTAAGCTGAGACCTCCTTCAGAGTACAAAGTGGAATTCTCAATGTATAGCTTTTATCCCTCCATTCTCGATCCTGCCTTCAATGCTCTAAACCGAATGGCTGAACCGGAACAGATTGTGTTTCCATGGTATTGGAGCGATATCCGTTTTGAGCAGTTTGAACTTGTAGGAGAAGAATTCTATTCGGAAATAGAATTAGTAGATCGCACCATGGATGAACGAGGAAACATCATCCTATCACTTAATGTTAATTTGTTCGATGGACAGTGGAATCTTATTCTATCTGCTGATCATTATAAAGTGAAAAATGCTCTTAACAAGGAAGAATCGAGTTCATATTTTAAGCAAGAAGAGATTATACCTGCAACGTTTACACAACATTCGTACAGTCCATCCGAAGCGATCCATTTTGTACATGAATCCTTGCGTTCCCAACTTCAACTTGATAGTCCAATAGTCTATTTTACGGAACTAACAGAAATCAACGAGAAGGCGATAGGGCTTCAAGAGAAAGATATGTTAAAGCACGTATACCTGTGGGACCGGAATTATACAGAGATAGATCGTGTTGCGGATGAGACGTATACCCTTGGAAAAGTGCTAATCAGTTTAAATAAAATCCTGCATATGAAAAAGTTCTATTACGTGAATTCAGGAGTTTTAGGATACACAGATAAGAAGAGTGAGTATCCCAAAATGAATGCGTTAAATCGTTCCATAGCCATGGGTGCCTATGCCTTAAGACTGGAAGTGAATAGTGAAGTTATTGTTGTGGATACAGATCATACATATTCAACGGATGTGGAGCGAGTTGACTATGGGTCGGAGCAACATATTATTCACCGGGAAGGTAAGTTCTATATCCTGCGTTTGAAGAGTTTGAAAGTGGATGAATCATCCCGGGACAAATTCTCCGAAGGTAAGACTGTACTGATCGTTGGGGCCAGTTCTGGAATTGGTGAGGCATACACAAGAGATTTGGCTGATCGATATGCTGACATCCATATCATAGCTGCGGGAAGAAGGTCCGTGTGGGATGGTCTGCCATCAAGAGATAATGTGAGTTATCTCAAGTTGGATATATCTAATGAGGATGAAGTTTCTTCTTTTGCTGCTCAGTATCATGGCAAACTTGATTATATTTTGAACTTTGCAGGTGAGCCGGCTCAGGGATTGTTTGTTAACAAGTCCAGGAATGAGTTTTGTGCGAAAACAAAAAGTAAAATAGAAGGTTCACATCTGTTGGGAATGTATTTCTCAGAAGTGCAAGAGATCATTCATTTTTCCTCACTAGCGGGTGTAATTGGGGCGATGGGACAAGCGGAGTATTCCATGGCTAATGCATATCAATCGGGCTTGCCCTTAACGAATACGAATGTAAGAGTTCTCAATCTAACGGGTTGGCAGGATGTAGGTATGTCAGCAGGAATGGAAGATTATTATTTCGAGAAATTAACCAGTGCAGAGGGCATTCCATTATTAAATCGGTTCATTCAATCGAATGCCAAGTCGGCTGCTCTCTTTAAGCTAAAACGTACAGCAGATGAATATTCTTCTCTCTTCAGTCCTGTTACAAAAATGCACAGGAAGAAACAAACTGAGAAGGTATACACGGGTTCTGATCGTGTTAAAGATCATATCGTTGCTGCATGGGGGAGAACTCTTGGTGAAGATGATTACGACCATAATGTTAGTTTCTTTGAACAAGGAGGGGACTCTATTACAATCGTACATTTATGTGATGAATTGAATCTAGCGTTTCCTGGACAATTCGATGTAACAACATTGTTCTCTATTGCAACGATACAGGGTCAGGTTGATCTTATCAATCAGCTGGACAACCAGGAGGCAGTGACAGAACAAAGTGATGGTCATTATGATGCAGCAGAGATGCTGGCATTTCTCAATAAATAATAATCATGAAAGAGGCGATTGAACATGAAGGCGAGTGAGTATATCTTCGGTCAGATTCAAAAGGGCCAACTTGATTCAGCAGTAGGCAAAGACTTATTAGAAGAGATTATTCCAGATGATATTGCGATAGTAGGCATGTCATGCGAATACAGTGATATCAAAGATACATTTGAGTTTTACCAAACGGTTAAAAATGGAAAGCAGGGGTTTAAGGAATTTCCTAAAGGTCGAATTGCTTATATTCCCGAAGATCACACTTATCTGCACAACGGAGCCAAACATTTAAAGATCACACCAGAGGAATTCCTGGAGAGATTGTGTAAAGAAAAGGGATCTTATCTCGATGATATTGATTCCTTTGATTATGAATTTTTCGGTATCAGTCAGGACGAAGCCAGATATATTGATCCCACGCATCGTTTGGTTATGAAGCACTCCTATCTTGCTTTGGAGGATGCAGGTATTCGCCTATCCGATGTTAAGGATAGCAAAACAGCTATCTATGTAGGCAAAGACAAATCCATTACAGCAAGTTATCGTTCCGAGATTGAAGAGGACTCCAATCATATAAACTCAGGAAACTGGGAAGGCATACTGGCAAGTCGTCTCAATTATATATATAACTTGTCCGGAGGTTCGTTTGTCGTTGATACAGCTTGTTCTTCCTCGTTGGTCGCTGCACATATAGCATTGAAAACACTTCGGGATAAAGAGATTGATACAGCAATTGTTGGCGGTATTGCTCTTGGACTATTCCCACGTCAAGGTAGCGTACTCGATCAATACAGTAATGTGGAGACACCGCGTTCCTTCCTGAAAGTATTTGATGCCGAATCTCAAGGAACGATCTTTGGCGAAGGTGTCGGTATTGTCATTCTGAAAAGGTTGAAAGATGCGATAGCAGACAATGATAACATTTATTCTATTATCCGTGGCAGCATGATTAATAGTGATGGCAAATCTAACGGTTTGACCGCCCCTAATCCACATGCTCAAAAGGATCTTCTACTGGATGCCTATACAAGCAGCCATATCTCACCTGAAACGGTGGATTACATTGATGCACACGGAACGGGCACGAAACTTGGCGATCCGATTGAAGTTCGAGGGCTAACGGATGCATATAAAAAATATGTGAACAAACGCGGCTTTTGTGCATTAACAAGTTTGAAAGAAAATATTGGTCATACCGTAGGAGCAGCAGGGGTAGGCGGATTGATTAAGATGTCGCTGGCTCTTCGTAATCAGGAAATCTTCCCCAACCATTCTTTTGAAGCTCCGAATGAATATATCAAGTTTGTGGATAGTCCATTCTACATTCCTACTCAGGCTGAGAAGTGGATCAAAGGAAAGTACCCGCGTCGAGGAGGAATCAGTTCCTTTGGATTCAGCGGTACCAATGCTCATGTGATTCTTGAGGAATATGAGCACGCTATAAGCGAATCAGATCATAATCAACTGACCTTTCCATTTGTTTTCACGGCACAATCGACTAATCAATTAATCAAGATGTTGTACAAGTACGTGCGGCATGAAGAATACATGAGCGAATATAGATTACAAGATATTTCATATACCCTTATTCATAGAAGAAACTGGTTTAATACAGGAGTTGGTTTCCAAGCTAATTCAATGGAAGAATTCATAACAAAAGTAAGAGCGGCGATAACATTGCTGGAAGGCCAAGTGCCAACAGATGAAATCTTTACGACCAGTGATCGTGAAGTAACAACGGATATGAAAAAACTTATCCATTATCAATTGAAAACAGACTATAGACAATTTGACTTGAATGAGCTTATTCAACTCAAACTGGATGGGTACGAGACGACATTTGACGAATATCCATATGAGAAGGCCAGAACTGTAACATTACCAGGTTACGAATTCAAATCTGATATTCTATGGGCTACAGTTAAACGATATAGTCCACCTGTTCAATCAGGTCCAAGTCTTCCAGTGAAAGCGACATTAATTCAAGAGCAAGTGATCAGATCCGCCAAATCGGATGTGTACCAAGTCAACTTATCCCCAGATGATTGGTTCGTGGATGATCATCGGATTGGAGGTAAGCGTACGTTCTCGGGTACCACCTATACCGAATTGGCTGCTGAGTTAGCTTCCTTATACTTTGACGAACCTGCGTTCACGTTAGAAAAGTTGTATTTCAAAAATCTGATTCAGCTCGATGATAAAACAGATAAACGTTTCCTGATTCATGTTAACAAACTGTCTGCTAAGCAACTGGATATTGAGGTTCTCTCGTACGAGAATGATGATCTGGAGCAGTATACGACTCATGCGGTCTTTACACTTAAACCTCAGGAAGTAATGGAGAAGCATAAGCTTGATTTGTCCTCAGAGGTACAGAATCAATTGAAACCTACAACGATGGGAAGTACAGAAGAGGAAAATAACTTCTTCAAAGGACGTTGGAACTTTATCGCTCAGGACTTCCGGATGGTTCATATGGCCGATTCCAAATTGCTTCTCTCACTTGATCTGCAAGAGGAGTTCCTTGAAGATCTTGACGCCTACCATCTGCATCCTTCCATGTTGGATGGAATTCTGGGGGCTATGGTATATGAACGGGCTCAGGCTCGCCAGAAGACATATCTTCCCTTGTCTTATGGTCGGTTTACCTATACAGGAGTAAGATTCACCAAGAAGATGTATTCCGTCACCGAACTTCTTTATGACATTACCGGTGATCATGATGTAATCACTGCGCACATCCATGTGTACAATGATCAGGGGGATCTAGTTGCTTATGTAGATAAATATGTTATGAAGTCTTTTGCTAATATGTTATTTAAGCCGTATCTTCATACTATTGGGTGGGGACGTTCAACGGTTGAGTTTACAGGTGGAGAAGAAGAACATTGGGGAGACAAACAAGTGTTGCTCATATGCAATGATCTGGTTTCAACGCCTGAATCTTCTACAATAACTCATGTGAATTATGAACAATTAGATCAGATAACAACAGGGGTTAGATATGATCTGGTAGTTTATGCACCGTGGATTGGATTGGACATATCTGATCCCGGGAAAATTGAAGATGAGATGATGAAGTACTTCCTATTCTCCAAGACAGCTAACAAGTTCCTCAAGAGAGGCGGTAAATTAATTTTTGCAGCTGATCAGGGTCTTGCTTTGGGGAAAGACGAGCTTCAAGTTAACCCGCTTCAATATGCAATGCTGAGTTCAGGTCGGATTGTGGGTTTGGAGAATACGGGTTTCACCACACAAATGATTCAGATCTCCGAGTTTAATATTACCGAGTTGTTAAAGGTCGCTGCTCGCAGTGAACTGGACGGTAAAAAAGTCATTGTTAATGATGGAATCATATACGAAGAATCTCTCATCGAAAATAAAGATTTGAAGCAGAGATCTGTAGACTTGTTGAAGGATGACTGCGTTATTGTCACAGGGGGTTACGGGGGTATCGGGCTTGAATATATTGAGCAGCTACTCGATGTGAATGCCGAAGTACACATAGCGGTATTGGGACGTACGGATATCCAAGCAGCCCTCGCTTCCAAACAAGAACGCACACCATATGAAGACAGCAAACTAAATAAATTGAATAAGCTGATATCTAAAGGGGCTGACCTGGAGTTCTACCCTTGCGATATTTCACATGAGTCTGAAGTACAGACAACTATAACTAGAATTCAAGCGAAATATAATATAGCTGGAATTATTCATTTGGCGGGAGTTCCAGAGGAAGGCATGTTGTTCTCCAAAACGGAGGATGAATTCAAAAATATTATAGCACCAAAGGTTACGGGTACACTTTTGCTTCAAAAGTATGTCGACGTAGACAAGTTACAATTCTTTGTTACCAGTTCTTCAATGACTACAATTACAGGTTCTGCCGGCCAGTTCTCTTATACCGTGGCTAATGCATTTTTGGAAGGGACGGCACTATCTGATTCGTTAATAACAGCAATACAGTGGCCGGGATGGAAAGAAACGGGAATGGCCCTTAATTTCGGAGATCTGGATGCCGCGGATGAACATCTCTTAATGAAATCTGTTACTAACATGGAGGGCAGAGAATATATTAAACTTTCGCTTCATGCGGGAGACTCCGGTTTTATTGCAGGTGAATTTAACACATCCAAGGTCGAAGAATATTTAGGCGCATATATCCAGTTACCAAGCGGTTACAGTGATGGGAAATCTCGAAATAATGTGGAAGGGGAAGAGGAGGAGGCTCGTCCTTATCAGATCAAGGATTATGGTTCTTTAACTGTAACTGGGACGGATCGTCAGGATGATATTGAGAAGTTTGTTACCGTCGTATTTGCTTCGGTGCTTGATCTTAATGAGATTGATGTGCATAAGAGCTTTACCGATCTGGGTGGAGATTCTCTCAAAGCATTTGGTATTTACGGGCCTATTGCAGAGCAGTTTAACATTGATATAGAGGTTGCTGATGTATTTATCTACCCGACGATTGTGCAGTTAAGTGAATATGTGAAAGAGCTGATGGAAGAGGCTGCAGCATGAGTAAATCCAGTTCTCGTGTCGTCATAGTAGACTACCGTTGGGATATGCCGGCGAAGGATGATTCGCAAGCGAAGCAGCTTCTCCATAGCAAGGACAAGCTCTGGGAAAATAGAATAGAGCAGTTGAGCGAGCGCTTTAGTCAAGATTTCCACGGAGCTAGCTCATTCGATGGGATTTTCTATCCATCCATTGAAGAAAGATTTGCTTTAGAAGGCATAGATGAGGAAAAAACAACATATTTGCTCTCCAGTGAAAGAATCACACTATCGTTGTTTCAGTCGCTCATCAATCAGAATGTCGTGACAACGAAGCACGATGTGTTGGTATCCAACGGAAGTGCACAAACAGACTTGATATCCAAATCGGCCTATTTGGGAATGCAGGGTGTTGATTTCATGAAGGCTATAGAGTTACTTGATCCGTTGGCATATCTGAAAATGCTACGTTTATCCAGGCCGCCAGCAATTCAGATGGTAAGCGAAGCATCAACTTCAGGTATAGGGGCTTTATATAGCGGGTATAACGCCGTTAAAAAGGGGAAGTTTAACACAGCCTTGGTCGGTGGTTCTTGCGCTAGTACGATGCCATTCCCCCATGAGTTATCCAACTTTGGGTTTGGTTCTGATCGATTCACTCAACCATTCGAACAAGGTGCTTCGGGGCACTATTTTTCAGAAGGAGGCGTTGCCTTTCTAATTAAAGAAAGGCAGCAAGCCCTTGCAGATGGAGATCACATTC
Organism: Paenibacillus sp. FSL R5-0749; assembly: GCF_038595085.1. Lineage (NCBI taxonomy): Bacteria > Bacillati > Bacillota > Bacilli > Caryophanales > Paenibacillaceae > Paenibacillus > Paenibacillus sp. FSL R5-0749. Next base: position 978,146 of record NZ_CP152005.1, read on the forward strand.
TTGCTGAGATTAAAGATATCACCGCAGGCACTATGGGAAGTCCTGTAATTAATCGCAATGCAGTTAAAAAACTGGTGCTTCAATCTCTGGCAGATGCCGGGGTACTTCCTACAGATGAGATATTTATGGACCTGTATGGAAGAGCTAATGAGATCGATGATACTGCTGAGTTTTCCTGTTTGAAAAATGTACAGAAGGTATTCCCTGGTTTAAAGGGAGGATATCTCAAACAGCATGCTCAATACATGATTGGATACTATGGACTAATAGGATTATGTCGTTTGCTGGAATCGAAGAAAAATAACAAAGAGCTACAGGGTAGAGTTGTTACTCAGCCAAACTCCTATATAGGCAAGATAGAACCGGATCAATGGACGAATCAAGTGAATGATTATCATTGGATTACAATGCCCATGTATTCAATGCATGGTAACGTGTATAACTTAGTCATTCATATGAATCCTGATGAAGGATAGAGGAGGAAATAGACATGCAACTGATATGTTTTCCTTATGCTGGAGCTCATGTAAATGTATTTGTTGAACTACAAAATCAAATCAAAAACAAGTATCCCCATATGCAGATCATGTCTGTGGAATATGCTGGGCATGGGAGACGGTTTTCTGAGACAGCGTATCAGTCCATTCAAGAGAATGCGGCCGATCTATACATGAGAATTACAGCAACAATGAATAAAGAAGAAGAAATCATGTTGCTTGGATACAGTATGGGTTCAATTGTTGCCTATGAAGTTGCACAAATGCTAATCAGGGAAGGCTACAACATAGTCAAACTGATTTTTATGGCCGCTACTCCGCCTCATCGAATAGATATTCGAAATGAGGATTTATCAGGAGATGAGGAACTTCTTCTACGCTGCAAACATTACGGATTGATTAAAGAAAGGCAGTTTGATTCTGCACAGATGCGTAAGCTGTTTCTGCCAGCGCTTCGCCATGACATTAATGCAGTGAATACGTACAATGTCGTCAACAACTATCAGAGCTATACATTTGATGAAAAAGTTCAAATTGCTGTTTTTCTAGGTCAGCAGGATCTGTCTGTCGCCGATGAAGATTATTGGACAGACCTTTCCGAGAATGATGTACAGTATCATTTCTACCCTTCTGGACATTTCTTCTTATATGACCACCAGAATCAAGTCAGTCTGCATGTTATTGATTTTATTACTAATTCAAATAAGACCATTATCTGAGGAGGGGTTAGAATATGAGTTTACTTGGAATGCTTCAGCAAAGCGTGGAGATGTATAAGAACAAGATTGCCATTTCCGAAACGAATCGTACGGTTACTTATGGAGAATTGAATGCATTGTCGAACCAGTACTATGACTGGCTAGAAGAAAAAGGGGTATCCGTTAATGATATTGTTGCTATTGAACTGGAGAGAAGCATAGAAGCTATTGCTGCAATGATCGCCATATTAAAACATGGTGCAGCATATACGGTTATTAATAAAGACTATCCAGAGACTCGTAAGGAGTATATGAGACAAACACTGGGCATTAAGATAACCATCGAATCTGTTTTTGAGGTAGATCATCAAAGGATGGAAGAGTGGTCAGGTGTAACGAGAACAGAGGATCAAATGTGTTATGTCATTTTCACATCGGGAACAACATCCCTTCCCAAAGCAGTGGGAATTCCTGATCGTGGAGTGGTGCGATTATTGCATGAAGATCGTTTGGGATGGGACGCAGCTAAGACCATCTCTCATATCAGTCCTCTGGAATTTGATGCTTCAATTATTGAGATCTGGGGGGGATTGCTTAGTGGCATGACCATTGCGCTACTTTCCAAAACAGAGGTTCTGAACATTTATCTGGTTGAAAAACGAATTCAACAAGAAATAGATATCATGTGGATAACGAGTTCCTTGTTTAATTTTTGGGTGGATAAAAAACCTGAAATGTTCAAGAAATTAAGTCATGTTATTGTGGGCGGGGAGCAGCTAAGCTTGTCACATGTGGAGAAGGTCCTGCCATTTACGAAAGTTATTAACGGATACGGACCTACGGAGAACACTGTTTTCACTACACTAGATGTAATGGAAGGTTCTGTGGACGAGATTGCAATAGGAACGCCAATTTTCGGAACGGAAGTATATATCGTTAATGAGCAAGGCGAGATGAGTAATGAAGGGGAACTTTACGCAGCGGGAGAGGGAGTAGCCTTAGGATACCTTGGTAACCCCGAGAAGACGAAGGAATCTTTTATTAGCTGGAATGGCCTACCTGTGTATAAGACGGGTGACCTTGTACGAGTGAATGCAAACGGCCGAATAATCTATATGGGAAGAAAAGATACCCAGGTTAAAATTAATGGTTACCGCATTGATCTTCAGGAAATCGAATCTACTGTAAAGTCGTTGGGTATCTCCAACTGTCATGCTTTTGTACAGGATAAAAAAATCTACCTTGCTGTTACAACACGCCAAGAAAATATAGCAAGCCAACTAAAACGATTGCTTCCTATTTACATGATCCCGTCCAAAATAGCTTATGTTAGCGAATTGCCTTTGACAGGGAACGGGAAGACCGATACTAAAACGTTGTATGAGCATTATTTTATTACCAAAACGAAAAGACTTATTCGAATTTTACAGCGGTATTTGAATGCGGACATCACTGAACAGACCAATTTGTTTGAGTTCGCTATCGATTCAATTACGATCTGGGAGATTGCAAGAGAGATTAATCATTCGTTCCACAGTGATCTCAGTTTCTTTGATATTATTGAGAATCCGACAGTCAATGAGATTACCAAAATGTTAGGAGAAGAATATGATGCAGCGTACAATTTATGATTTTCTGCTCCGAAAGTATGAACTGCATCATGCAGGTCAAGACCCTTCATTTAGGAAAACATTTACGGGAAGCATGAAGTGGTACTGGGGATTAAAACTGATTGTAGTGGGTATCTACATTGCTCTTTTTCTCCATTATGTAGGAAAGGATCAGTTTCTTCCGTCGGAAACGTATTGGTTCATTGGGGGAATTGTGTTCTCATTATTCGTTATTACCTTATCCTACCTGAATATTTTTACAGCCTGGTTTGCCATCATGCTTGGAAAACATCGTAAATGGATAGACAATCTATTAATTATTACAGGTATTCTGTTGTGTATAAAACTCCCCGTGTATACGTTTGGAAATGGTGATGTTAACTTTTTCAATATACAGGATTCACTGCTTCTTCCCGGTATATTGATGATTGCTATGGGGCTCTATCGTAAAGTTCATTACAGATCTTCAAAAGTAGTACCTTGGTGTGCAGCCGTGAGTCTCTTGATCTCAGCAGTTATTCTTGTTAAATTCCCAATTGATTCTATCGGCCAGAGTATTTATCTTGGATTTATAATGTTGGTAAATGCAGGTTTTATCATTGATTTGCTAGTGCTCTATATGTTGCATTTCAAATCAAGAATGCTGGCACATTGAGGTGAATGCGTATGATTACTCCAAATCTGATTGCTATTAGTGAGCAAGAGATTGAGGCTGACGACATCTTGAGTCCTTATGAGCATGAAATATACGATAACATAACCAATGAAGGCCGAAGGAAAGAGTTTCTGGTCGGGCGATATGCTATTAAAAAAAATCTGAAGGATCAATTTCCCTCATATCATGGGGAGATGAGTAATATCTCTGTTGAATATGGGAGCCTGCGTTTTCCGCTGATTCATGACAATCTGTTCGAAGTGGGATTAAGTCACTCTAAGACGTATGCTCTTTCTGTACTATACAGCAAGGATAACGTAGTCGGAGTTGATATAGAGACCATACGTTCAGATATCCCGATTGCAGAGATGCTTAGTGAGGCCGAGAAAAAACTTATAGAACATCTTTACCCAGCTTTACAATTTGCCTATATATTCTTCAGTTGTAAAGAGGCACTGGGGAAAGCGTTGAAAATGGGACTTCTAGCTGATTATTCAATCTATGAGATAAGTGAAGTTGTTTCAGAATTAATACATGGACAAGAAGTGTTTCGTATACAATTCAAACGATTTCCGTTCCTTACAGGTTATAGCTTTATGAAAGATGATAAAGAAATATGTAGTTTGGTTGTACCGCAAAAAGTTGATATAAGGGAGGTACTGAGATTACTCATTGCTTCCTGAATCAAGAAATAGAAAAACCACCACGGTTAGTAGTCGTACAGACTACGAAATCGTGGTGGTTTTGTCTTTTCATGCAGTTACGTGACATTATGAAGCGCTTATGACATAGGTAAAGGCAGATCATGTACGTTTGTGACGGAAAGAATCAATAGTAGGAAGGGAACGGATGTATAGGTCTTTACTCCCCTATAATTAGTACCAGAGAGGTGATCAACATACAAGAACAACCCGCAGTACATACCAGCTTAACGGAATCATTGGCTAGTAAGATTGCACTATGGATTAACAAGGAGCGTGATGGAGAACACATTCGATACTTAAAGATGAAGCTTGGTATTGAAACGTTATTGATTAATACCATGAAAAGTGTTTTGGTCTATGGTCTGGCTCTCTTATTCAATCTGCTTCTGGAAACGTTAATTGTACATGCTACATATTATGCTGTCCGTCGAATATCATTTGGATTGCATGCCAGTACAAGCTTCAGATGCAGCATGATCAGCGTCATGTTATTCGTTGGTTTACCTTACATATGCTCATACATAATGATTGGCAACGATATGGTTTTAATTACTGGATTGATCTCTGCAGTGCTTTTGTATCGATATGCGCCAGCAGATACTGACAAATTCCCACTTCTTGGAGCGAAGAGAAGAAAGAAACTGAGAATGGCTTCTGTACGAACGGCAGTAATTCTCACTTTAATTGCACTTTTATGTCCAAGTCATACGGTGAAAACATTAATGATGACAGGCATGTTGTTACAGATCATTTCAATTCTTCCCGTAACATACAAAATACTTAAGAGGAGTGTTAGAAATTATGAAAAATATGAAACAGATGCTGTTGGACGGATTTAAGAATAATGTAGCGAAATCAATGGAGGTAATGGCGATTAAAAGTGGAGAGATAGCGATGGAAACGAGCTGTTCACTTTTTAATTATGAGTCTAAAATCCCGAGCGAATTGTTGTTGAGTAATAAGGAGTAGTTAAATATTACCTGATTTATCCTAATAGTCTATCTTACTTTGTACCCAGCTATGGACTGGTGAAACAGTAAGATAGACTATTTTGTTGATAAATTTTACATTATTTCATATAATCATGATTATGAACTCCTGCTAATTTTTGTTAATGATTCAGAATTTATTACAGGCAAGAATCGCTCAATCTTTATCACATAGAGAGAAGGTTATCGATAATGTTGCTGATTATTGGTTCTATAATTCAAATGGTAACCTTTAGTTTGTCTATTCCTATTATGTTGAAGAATCAATTTAGTCCGAAGTATGTTGCTTTTATGGCCATTGTTTCAAGCATTCTAGGATATTTCTTTTTTTTAGTTATGGGATCAGCAGCTAGTTTTATAGTTTTATTGTTTCTAATGTTAAGCGTGTATTACAAATTGAGAAAGTTTATTCTTAGCATTCTAATTCCTACGATTACGCTTATTTTTATGGTCATAAGCGATTACATATGTGGTGTAATAAATATCAGGATTATCGGTGGTTCTAATGCATCTATTCAAAATAATGGTTTCCATATGTTACTTTCTGTGACGGGAACTATGGTTTTAACATTTCTAATGAGTGCAATAGTTAGGGGACTTTTTACAAAGTTAAATAGCCGAGATATGTTTTTGAAAAAATATGGTTTATATCTATCGATTTTATCCATTTTTACTGTTGTGATTTTTTATATAAACATATGGATAGGACAACGACAAGGTTTTTCCGATGAGAACATTCAAGCGAATAGTATTCTTTTTATATTCTATTTTGCATTGTTAATTGGAGTTTTCGTTGCATTAACTCGAACAGTTATGAAAGAGTCGGCACTTCAGAATCGACAGGAACAGTATGAACAATTAACAGAGTACACGGAAAATTTGGAACACTTATATACTGACATGCAGAAATTCCGACATGATTATATTAATATTCTTCTGAGTATGTCTGAATTTATTCGAAATAAAGATATGGAACAGTTACAAATTTACTTTGAAAAAAAGATTATGCCAATCAGCCAAGGAATGCAGTCTAATACATACAAGTTAGGGCAATTACATAATCTGAAAGTACAGGAATTAAAAGGTGTCATTTCTGCCAAGATGATTAAAGCACAAGAGTTGAACATTGATGCGGTAATTGAGGTGATTGAGCCTATTGAGCACATCAATATGGATTCCATTCAATTATGCCGATGTGTAGGGATTTTGCTAGATAATGCTATCGAAGAAGCGATTCATTGTGACGAACCGATTGTGAATTTAGCACTGATTCGTAACGAAAAAGGCATATTAATTGTGGTTATGAACAGTTGTAGAGAGGAAACTCCTGCATTATATAAACTTTTTGAAAAGGGCTTCTCAACCAAAGGCAACAATCGTGGACTTGGTCTTAGCAACTTAAAAGAGATGGTTTCACAGTGCAAGGGCGTTGCTCTGGATACGGAGCGCAAAGAAAAGACATTTATTCAAATATTAGAAGTGCTCGAGCCCTCGTTCAATAGTGATGCCAATAGATCTGCGAGCAGTGTGATATTAGGATAACTCAGTTTAAGTGGGGGGAAGGGCATGTTGGAGATTTTTATTTGTGAAGATGATGAAGAACAACGCAAACGTTTAACCAAATATGTAACGGACTATATTATGATAGAGAACTTAGATATGAAGGTTGTTGTCTCTACTGCACATTCTAATGATATTATTGAATATCTCCAGCAAAATAATACAACAGGTCTATATTTTTTGGATGTAGACATTCAGGAAGAGAAGAGTGGAATTGCACTCGGAGCGGAAATTCGTCAATATGATACTCAGGGAGCCATAGTATTTGTGACGACACATTCAGAGCTGACCTATCTAACATTTACTTATAAAGTAGAAGCAATGGACTATATTACAAAAGATAATTTCACTGATATACAAAAACGGGTTATCGAATGTATTAATACGGCAAATCAGCGATATGTTCAAAATAAACAAAACAGTCGTAAAATTTTTCAAACAAAGTCTGGAGATAAAGTCATCAGTATTGAATACAACGATATTTTATTTTTTGAAACCTCTCCGCAATTACATAAAGTGATTCTTCATGCTAAAAATCGTCAAGTTGAGTTCTATGGAAAATTGAAAGCTTTACTTGAGATGGACAGCAGGTTTTATCGTTGTCATAACTCGTATGTAGTGAATAAAGATAATATTTCAGAAATTGATTTTGCCACGAGGGAGATTCAGATGGTGAACGGTCAGATCTGTTATGCTTCCAGTCGGTTTTTGAAAGGATTAAAGGATATCGTTCAAAAGTGAGTATATTAGCCCTCATTGTTATGGCTGCTTACAGTCTATTATAAATGAGGGCTAATATTATGTTTGAAGTAGAAATGAATCTTATACTCATAAATATGTGTCTATACATATTTTATTAATGAAGAGAAAGGTGATGAGCCAAGAAGGGCTGCAACTAAATAAGTATTTTTAATAAAGTGTTGCAATTGATGATCTGGCGTGATATATTATTAGTCCGGCCAAGAAAACACGAGAAACACGGTGCGGCAAGCGAATGAAATGAGCTTCGAAAGAAACTTAAAAAAAGAGCTTGCAAAGTTGGTTCGGACATGATATTATATAAGAGTTGCTGAAGAGAACGACATTCGGTAACGAAACAAGTTTGATCTTTGAAAACTGAACAACGAGTGAGTAAACATTCTGCTTGCAGAATGAACGCGAAAGTTTGAGACAAGCCTTGGCTTGGATCGACTGGAGCACAATTGAGATTTTAATCTCGTCAGATTCAAAATGAGCTTATCGCTCTTTTCAATACTTTATTGGAGAGTTTGATCCTGGCTCAGGACGAACGCTGGCGGCATGCCTAATACATGCAAGTCGAGCGGAGTTGATAAGAAGCTTGCTTCTTTGAGACTTAGCGGCGGACGGGTGAGTAACACGTAGGCAACCTGCCCTCAAGTTTGGGACAACTACCGGAAACGGTAGCTAATACCGAATAATTGTTTTCTTCGCCTGAAGGAAACTGGAAAGACGGAGCAATCTGTCACTTGGGGATGGGCCTGCGGCGCATTAGCTAGTTGGTGGGGTAACGGCTCACCAAGGCGACGATGCGTAGCCGACCTGAGAGGGTGATCGGCCACACTGGGACTGAGACACGGCCCAGACTCCTACGGGAGGCAGCAGTAGGGAATCTTCCGCAATGGGCGAAAGCCTGACGGAGCAATGCCGCGTGAGTGATGAAGGTTTTCGGATCGTAAAGCTCTGTTGCCAGGGAAGAACGCTTGGGAGAGTAACTGCTCTCAAGGTGACGGTACCTGAGAAGAAAGCCCCGGCTAACTACGTGCCAGCAGCCGCGGTAATACGTAGGGGGCAAGCGTTGTCCGGAATTATTGGGCGTAAAGCGCGCGCAGGCGGTCATTTAAGTCTGGTGTTTAATCCCGGGGCTCAACCCCGGATCGCACTGGAAACTGGGTGACTTGAGTGCAGAAGAGGAGAGTGGAATTCCACGTGTAGCGGTGAAATGCGTAGATATGTGGAGGAACACCAGTGGCGAAGGCGACTCTCTGGGCTGTAACTGACGCTGAGGCGCGAAAGCGTGGGGAGCAAACAGGATTAGATACCCTGGTAGTCCACGCCGTAAACGATGAGTGCTAGGTGTTAGGGGTTTCGATACCCTTGGTGCCGAAGTTAACACATTAAGCACTCCGCCTGGGGAGTACGGTCGCAAGACTGAAACTCAAAGGAATTGACGGGGACCCGCACAAGCAGTGGAGTATGTGGTTTAATTCGAAGCAACGCGAAGAACCTTACCAGGTCTTGACATCAGCATGACCGGGCTAGAGATAGTCCTTTCCTTCGGGACATGCTAGACAGGTGGTGCATGGTTGTCGTCAGCTCGTGTCGTGAGATGTTGGGTTAAGTCCCGCAACGAGCGCAACCCTTGATCTTAGTTGCCAGCACTTCGGGTGGGCACTCTAAGGTGACTGCCGGTGACAAACCGGAGGAAGGTGGGGATGACGTCAAATCATCATGCCCCTTATGACCTGGGCTACACACGTACTACAATGGCCGGTACAACGGGCTGTGAAGCCGCGAGGTGGAACGAATCCTAAAAAGCCGGTCTCAGTTCGGATTGCAGGCTGCAACTCGCCTGCATGAAGTCGGAATTGCTAGTAATCGCGGATCAGCATGCCGCGGTGAATACGTTCCCGGGTCTTGTACACACCGCCCGTCACACCACGAGAGTTTATAACACCCGAAGTCGGTGGGGTAACCGCAAGGAGCCAGCCGCCGAAGGTGGGATAGATGATTGGGGTGAAGTCGTAACAAGGTAGCCGTATCGGAAGGTGCGGCTGGATCACCTCCTTTCTATGGAGAATCGTTTCCCGCGTGGAAACATTCAAATAGCAGACTGGATCTGCACAAACTAGCCAGGTCGGCTAGTTACTCACTCGTTGCTCAGTTTTGAGAGCTCAAACTCTCAAACAGCTTGCTTTTGCATGGAGCTTGTTCTTTGAAAACTAGATATCGAAACGAAAGTAAATGCGAATTAGAACATTCCTTTTTAGCTGAACTTGTGTATAACAAGTTTAAATAAAAACGGTAGATTGCTGGAGCGAGTGATCGAAATGGAGCGACTTTTGGATTTGCGCAAGCAAACCAAGCGGAGCGACAGCTCGAACACGAGCGCAATGGTTAAGCTACTAAGAGCACACGGAGGATGCCTAGGCGCTAGGAGCCGATGAAGGACGTGGCGAACAACGAAACTGCCTCGGGGAGCTGTAAGCAAGCTTTGATCCGGGGGTGTCCGAATGGGGAAACCCAGCTGGGGTAATTTCCAGTTACTCACAACTGAATACATAGGTTGTGTAGAGGCATACCAGGGGAACTGAAACATCTAAGTACCCTGAGGAAGAGAAAACAATAGTGATTCCGTCAGTAGCGGCGAGCGAACGCGGAGAAGCCCAAACCAGAGAGCTTGCTCTTTGGGGTTGTGGGACGTCTCACATGGAGTTACAAAGGAGTCAGTTAAACGAAGAGGTCTGGAAAGGCCCGCCAAAGAAGGTAAAAGCCCTGTAATTGAAAGTTGATTCTCTCCGAGACGGATCCCGAGTAGTGCGGGGCACGTGAAACCCCGTATGAATCCGGCAGGACCATCTGCCAAGGCTAAATACTTCCTAGCGACCGATAGTGAAGCAGTACCGTGAGGGAAAGGTGAAAAGCACCCCGGAAGGGGAGTGAAATAGAACCTGAAACCGTGTGCTTACAAAAAGTCAGAGCCCGTTTTAGGGGTGATGGCGTGCCTTTTGTAGAATGAACCGGCGAGTTACGTTCCCGTGCAAGGTTAAGGTGAAGAGCCGGAGCCGCAGCGAAAGCGAGTCTGAATAGGGCGACATAGTACGTGGACGTAGACCCGAAACCGGGTGATCTACCCCTGTCCAGGGTGAAGGTGCGGTAACACGCACTGGAGGCCCGAACCCACGCACGTTGAAAAGTGCGGGGATGAGGTGGGGGTAGCGGAGAAATTCCAATCGAACTCGGAGATAGCTGGTTCTCCCCGAAATAGCTTTAGGGCTAGCCTCGGAAAACAGAGTCGTGGAGGTAGAGCACTGATTGGGTGCGGGGCCCGCAAGGGTTACCAAGCTCAGTCAAACTCCGAATGCCATAGACTTACTTCCGGGAGTCAGACAGTGAGTGCTAAGATCCATTGTCAAAAGGGAAACAGCCCAGACCATCAGCTAAGGTCCCCAAGTGTGTGTTAAGTGGGAAAGGATGTGGAGTTGCACAGACAACCAGGATGTTGGCTTAGAAGCAGCCACCATTGAAAGAGTGCGTAATAGCTCACTGGTCGAGTGACTCTGCGCCGAAAATGTAACGGGGCTAAACACACCACCGAAGCTATGGCTTGATGCTTGCATCAGGGGTAGGGGAGCGTTGTATAAGGGTTGAAGGTGTACCGTAAGGAGCGCTGGACATTATACAAGTGAGAATGCCGGTATGAGTAACGAAAAGATCAGTGAGAATCTGATCCGCCGAAAGCCTAAGGGTTCCTGAGGAAGGCTCGTCCGCTCAGGGTAAGTCGGGACCTAAGGCGAGGCCGAAAGGCGTAGTCGAAGGACAACAGGTCGAAATTCCTGTACCACCGTAAGCCGTTATGAGCAATGGGGGGACGCAGTAGGGTAGTGACGCGGACTGATGGATGTCCGTCTAAGCAGTGAGGCTGATGTGTAGGCAAATCCGCACATCGTAAGGCTGAGCTGTGATGGGGAGCGAAAATTGTAGTAGCGAAGGTCATGATCTCACACTGCCAAGAAAAGCCTCTAGCCAGGTGAAGGTGCCCGTACCGCAAACCGACACAGGTAGGCGAGAAGAGTATTCTAAGGCGCGCGGAAGAACTCTCGTTAAGGAACTCGGCAAAATGACCCCGTAACTTCGGGAGAAGGGGTGCCCCGGTAGTGTGAATAGCACGAGGGGGCCGCAGTGAAAAGGCCCAAGCGACTGTTTAGCAAAAACACAGGTCTGTGCGAAGCCGTAAGGCGAAGTATACGGGCTGACGCCTGCCCGGTGCTGGAAGGTTAAGGGGAGTGGTTAGGAGCAATCCGAAGCTGTGAACCGAAGCCCCAGTAAACGGCGGCCGTAACTATAACGGTCCTAAGGTAGCGAAATTCCTTGTCAGGTAAATTCTGACCCGCACGAATGGCGTAACGACTTGGGCGCTGTCTCAACGAGAGATCCGGTGAAATTTTAATACCTGTGAAGATGCAGGTTACCCGCGACAAGACGGAAAGACCCCATGGAGCTTTACTGCAGCTTGATATTGAATTTGGGTACGATCTGTACAGGATAGGTGGGAGCCTTTGAAGCGTGAGCGCCAGCTTGCGTGGAGGCAACGTTGGGATACCACCCTGATCGTATCTAGGTTCTAACCTGGTACCGTAATCCGGTGCGGGGACAGTGTCAGGTGGGCAGTTTGACTGGGGCGGTCGCCTCCTAAAGAGTAACGGAGGCGCCCAAAGGTTCCCTCAGAATGGTTGGAAATCATTCGAAGAGTGCAAAGGCATAAGGGAGCTTGACTGCGAGACCTACAAGTCGAGCAGGGACGAAAGTCGGGCTTAGTGATCCGGTGGTACCGCATGGAAGGGCCATCGCTCAACGGATAAAAGCTACCCTGGGGATAACAGGCTTATCTCCCCCAAGAGTCCACATCGACGGGGAGGTTTGGCACCTCGATGTCGGCTCATCGCATCCTGGGGCTGAAGTAGGTCCCAAGGGTTGGGCTGTTCGCCCATTAAAGCGGTACGCGAGCTGGGTTCAGAACGTCGTGAGACAGTTCGGTCCCTATCTGTCGTGGGCGTAGGAAATTTGAGAGGAGCTGTCCTTAGTACGAGAGGACCGGGATGGACGTACCGCTGGTGTACCAGTTGTTCCGCCAGGAGCACCGCTGGGTAGCTATGTACGGACGGGATAAACGCTGAAAGCATCTAAGCGTGAAGCCCCCCTCAAGATGAGATTTCCCAGTATGTAAGACCCCTTGAAGACGACGAGGTAGATAGGCTGGGGGTGGAAGTGCAGCAATGCATGGAGCTGACCAGTACTAATCGGTCGAGGGCTTATCCAATAGCAAGTTGTAGTTCGCATGTTTCGTTTCGAATCTAGTTTTCAGAGAACGATCTCTGAAATGTAAGCTATGCGTTTGGTGGCGATGGCGGAGGGGTTCCACACGTACCCATCCCGAACACGACCGTTAAGCCCTCTAGCGCCGATGGTACTTGGACCGCAGGGTCCTGGGAGAGTAGGACGCCGCCAAGCAATCGAAGGACACACTTGATCATATCGAGTGTGTCTTTTTTTATTTTAATGTAATTCATTGGTTCTGATTTGACTTGTTATATACATAAAATACTGGCGTTCCAATCCTTAAAGCTGTGATACAATAGGTGAGGTCTATATAGAAAACGGAAACACGCATAAGTACGAGGAGGAACAGTGAACACAATGAAATCAGCCCCGTTTATTGCCGTGGAAGGTCCGATCGGAGCGGGGAAAACAACGCTGGCAACGATGCTTTCCCATGAATTGAATCTTCCGTTAGTTAAAGAAATTGTAGAAGAGAATCCATTTCTGGCTTCCTTTTATCAGGATATCGACGAGTGGAGTTTCCAATTGGAAATGTTCTTTCTGTGTAATCGGTTTAAACAACTGGAAGACACGGGTGCTCATTATGTAGAGCAGAATACCCCAGTTATTTCGGACTACCATATTTATAAAAATATGATTTTTGCCGATCGTACCTTAAAAGGAACGAAACGGGATAAATACCGTCAAATTTATCATCTGTTAACAGATGATCTGCCCAAGCCCAATCTGGTGCTTTATATTGAAGCTGAACTCGATACGCTGATGTACCGCATTAACAAGCGTGGACGCTCATTTGAGCAGGACATGGACCCGGCATATATGGAACAACTGATCGCTGATTACAAAACAGGTATGGACTATCTTGCGAATAGCTCAAATCCGCCAGTAATCATTAAGGTCAATGCAGAGCAACTTGACTTTGTGGAACATCCTGAACACTTCAGGCAAATTGTTAATCAGGTAAAGGAGTATATTATATGAATAACTATGGCATTCCAACGAATGCATTAATTACGGTAGCAGGTACGGTTGGAGTGGGTAAATCCACGTTAACAGCTGCACTCGCACAGCGCTTGAATTTCAAGACTTCTTTGGAGCAAGTGGATCATAATCCATATTTGGAGAAGTTCTATCATGACTTTGAGCGTTGGAGCTTCCATCTGCAGATTTATTTCCTGGCAGAGCGCTTCAAGGAACAGAAAAAGATTTTTGAACTGGGTGGGGGATTCGTACAGGATCGTTCCATCTATGAAGATACGGGCATTTTTGCACAAATGCATGCAGATCAAGGAACCATGTCTGCTACAGATTTCGAGACATACAGCAGTTTGTTTGAAGCGATGGTGATGACACCGTATTTCCCACATCCAGATGTACTGATCTATTTGGAAGGAAGTCTGCCTTCAATTTTAAACCGTATTACGGAACGCGGACGCGAGATGGAGATTCAGACGGATCGCTCATACTGGGAACACATGCATGAGCGTTATTCTGTGTGGATTGATCAGTTTACGGCTTGCCCTGTGCTGCGTCTGAACATTGATGAGTATGATGTGCATGATCCGGCATCGGTGGATGCTATTTTGGCACAGATTGCAGCTGTCATTCAGCCTGCCAAGGAAGCGCAAAGATAAGAGAGAATGCGTTTTTCAATGTAGTTTTCTGAATTACAGTGGTTATATCTAAAATATAGATACGGACAACATCCCTTCTACGGCTATTATGCTGATGGAAGGGATGTTTTTTATGGTCAACAGTAGAAAAATGTTGAGTAATAGGCCTTTTTGTGGTTTCATAGGAAAGGTGAATTCTGGAAAAGAAGCATATGCATGACTCAGGAGGGAAAGACAACGTGGAAGAGAAACAAGGAGTTAAAATTGGTATGCCCATCATTGGTGGCTTAATTGCAGCCATTCTTGGGGGCATCGTCTGGGCGGCAATTGCTGCAATGACCGAGTATGAGGTAGGATTGATTGCGATTTTGATTGGAGCACTCACGGGTTACGCCGTTGTATTGTTCTCCAATAAACGAATTGCGACAGTACATAAAGTTATTGCCGTACTGTTTGCGCTCGTTGGCATTTTGCTGGGGAAATATCTGACGGTGGTTTATTTTACTTCCGAACTGTTTGGCGATGTAAGCGTGATGGAACTCGTGTTTGATAGCGAGATGATCAGCGCGTTTGCAGAAACCTTCCAGGACTATTTCAGTCAACCGATTGATTTGTTATTCATTGTGCTTGCGATTGTATCTGCATGGCAGATTCCTGGTCGGATGGCGAGAACCAGTCTGGCTTCAGACGCAACTTCATCGGATCACGCGCCAAGAGCTTAATCCGATAGACGGTGGACGCTGGTAGCAAAATGAAGGACGTCTGACAGAAGAAACTTAATGCTCATCATCCTAAGCATCTGGTGAAGTTATATCGAAGGACGGGGAGCAGAAAGTAGTAAAGAGCATCTACTTTAAAAGATATTCATAAAGTACTCAGAGTGATCAGCAGTTAGGCTAGTTCACATTGCGGCTGAGGTACTTGAATACATAAAAGGGACGTAACGCCTGAGAGGGCGTACGTCCTTTTATGTATTTACTAGGCTGTAGGCGGGTTATGGCTCATAACTGATGTAATAACTTGGATGGATCAAATTATTTGCAACGTACCTAGGATATATCCAGCTTGTTCATAAGGTTAATTCCAAGAACGATATAACCAACGCAGGAGGAAGGTTATAATATCCTGATCTCATATACAGCGAATAAGGCTGATGACGAGAGATAACGTTTACCACTATAGGACAGAGGTCCAAGTTACAGACGATCGTTTACAGCGCTCATCTGATGGCAATGAGAGTGAATATATTGCTTGTGTTTGAAGACAGGGCTATATTATTTGTTTTGGTCAGCAAATACAGCCATAGCATCTCTCATGAATACTGCCAAACCATCGCCAAACTGATCAATATTACGCGTGAAGCGCTCATCGTCCACGTACATCTGACCAAGTCCTCTGAAGGCTTCAGGCGAGTAGCTTCCCATTTGGTTTAGCCAAGTGTACCACTCTTTGATGCCAGACTGTGCCTCCGCAGATGCCGGTTCTGTGTGACGAAGTGAAGCCAGATGTTTGTAGATTTCGTTCATTTGATCGGATAGCGCTTTCTGCGCCGTGGTTGATTTACTGTACAGCTTCTGATTTGCCTGGTCTACAGCATGGTCTCCCCACCGTTCGCGCGCTTCCTGTTCATACGGATTCTGGCTAAAATTAAATCCTTCGAATTGTTCTTTGGCTGTCATTTTAATGTCTCCTCTCACGTGTAGGACTGTTTTATCAATGGTAGCAATCATCTGGTCCAAGCGTTGGCGCTTCTCCAGCAGTATAAGTCGATGCATTTTAAGTGCTTCTTCCGGATTGAAGGAGGGGTTGGTTATAATGTATTTGATCTCCTTCAGAGAGAAGTCGAGTTCCTTGAAAAACAAAATCTGCTGCAATCGTTCCAGGTTGGCGTCTGAATATAATCGATACCCGGCAGCAGTTACTTCGTCCGGAGTTAATAGCCCGATCTCATCATAGTGATGCAGTGTGCGCACACTGATTGAGGCAAGTTCAGCAACTTCTTTTACCTTCATGGCCATGAGTGAAACCTCCTTACAACACTGATTGTACAGTGTCACGTTACGTGAGAGTCAACAGTTGAAAATGAAAAAAAAAGATGCGGCAGGAAGCTGCATCTTGATCATGGATTGGTTACTGGATGTGACTAGGGCTGATTGGAATGTGGCTAGATATGGCTAGATGTGAATAGGTGGACGAAATAATTGTATTATTCAGTCACTGTAGGGTGGCGGCTGCGCTTTGATGTCGAAGACATGAGTTGCTGCCGCGCCGCCGGGGTGTTGTGGAGCTCCTCTGTTATGGAGAGGAGAGCGATTGGTTGTGGGTTGTGGCTGCACCATGTATTCGGTGCAGCCCACGGGCTGGCTGTGCAGGGAAGCAAGGCTACGCCCGCATCCCGCGCACTGCCGCAGCGAACTGCGCAGCCGCTGTGCACACATCGGCCGCGCCCGCGATGGCGGAGATGACGGCTACGCCGTCGGCTCCAGCCGCCATCACGGCGGCCGTGGTATCGGGCGTAATGCCGCCGATACCCACAATCGGAACTGCGATGCCTGCGGCGCGCAGTTCCGCCACCCCTGCGGGGCCCAGCACAGCGTGGGCATCCGCTTTGGAGCGCGTCGGGTACATGGGCCCGACGCCAAGGTAGTCGGCGCCCGCCTGCACAGCACGGCGCGCCTCACCCACAGCGTGGGCGGATACGCCAAGCATCCGCCCAGCGCCAATGCGGGCGCGTACCAGCGCCGCGTCCGCATCATCCTGGCCGACATGCACGCCGTCGGCCTCCACCGCTACAGCCAGCTCCACATCATCGTTCACGATGAACGGGACCTCGTGCTGGCTGCACACCTCGCGAAGCCGCATCGCAAGCGTCATGCGAGCTTCGCCGATCAGGGCGCCAGTTCCCTTTTCGCGGAACTGGAATAGCGTAATGCCGCCAGCAATGGCTTGGCGCAGCACCTCGACGGGGTCTTGCGTCGTATTTACGCTGCCCATGACCAAATACACCTGCATCGCACGTTGTACCGCTTCTGCATCCCAAGGGCGCATCACTGCTCACCCCGCTGTCTGCGCTGATACGCAAAATGATTTGTTGGCCCATGTCCGGCCCCAATCCCCAGCTCGTCTTCAATGGCTGCCTGAATGAATGCTCTCGCGGTCGTTACGGCAGCCAGAACAGGTGAACCCTTGGCTAACTCTGCGGTGATCGCAGCAGAGTACGTGCATCCCGTTCCGTGTGTATGACGTGTTACCACACGAACATTCTCCAGATAATGAAAAGACTGCCCATCGTAGACTACATCCACGATCATGCCACTTCCTTCATCATGACCACCTTTGACCAAAGCATACGTCGAGCCCATTTGTACAATCCGTCTCGCGGCTTCTTCCCGCTGACTAAGATTCGTGATGGACATTCCGGTAAGCAGTTCGGCTTCCGGAATATTAGGTGTTGTGATCAGGGCATGGGGCAACAGCTCTGTAATCAGCGCCTGTACAGCTTCCTGCTGGAGCAGGGGGGCTCCGCCTTTGGCGACCATCACGGGATCGATGACCAGATTAGACCAATCATATTGCTGCCACTTCTCAGCGACGAGTCGAATAATCTCGGCACTATATAACATGCCGGTCTTCACCGCAGTTGGCTGAAAGTCTTCTCCGGTTGAGTCCAATTGCTGGGCAATGCCATCGTAAGGGATGGGGAAGACTCCCTGTACACCTGTTGTATTTTGTGCAGCAATAGCGGTGATAACCGTCATGCCGTATACGCCAAGCTCCTGAAATGTTTTCAGATCAGCCTGAATTCCTGCACCGCCCCCGTTATCGGAGCCTGCAATGGTTAGGGCTTGAGGAATGCTCATACCACACCTCCACGGATCAGACGAATCTGTGCGCGTTCTGCCACAAGGTCGGGTGTTACTTGTGCCAGTTGATTCAAGAATTCAATCTGGAAGCTGCCCGGCCCCTGATGAGCCGTCTTCTCTGCCGCCAGTTCAGCCGCTACGCCATAAAAAGCGAGTGCTTCAACAACACTGCCTGGAAGATCGTCTTCGGATTCCGCAATGGCTGTAAAAGCGCCAATCACCGAACTTAGCAGACAGCCAGCACCTGTGACCTGAGTGAGCAGGGCATGTCCATTACTCGTGAGGAATGTAGATTGTCCATCGGTAATGATATCTTCTTTACCGGTAATGACCACGACACAGCCAAGTTTATGCGCTGCCCGCTCCGCTATGCCGATCCGGTCACCCTCACCTGATCCCGCGTCCACACCTTTGATACTCCAGCTCTCACCGATGACATTGGCAACCTCCGCCACATTGCCGCGCAGTACCGTGAGGCGAAGCTCACGAACGAGCATCTGAACGGTTTCTGTACGATAGGCGGTTGCGCCTGCGCCGACGGGATCTAGCACCACAGGCACATGATGCGCATTAGCCGATTGGCCTGCCAGACGGATGGCCTGAACGATTTTATCATCGAGTGTGCCAATGTTGAGCACCACGGCTCCTGACATCTTGGCAACATCAGCGACCTCTTCATGAGCATAGGCCATAAATGGGGATGCACCAAGTGCAAGCAAACCATTGGCTGTAAAGGGAGCAACGACAAGGTTGGTGATATTGTGTACCAGCGGATTTTGCGTACGAACACGTTTCAGATAAGACATATAATTTCCTCCTTGTTTTGAAGTAACGCCACCGGCAGAAGCCTGATATGCAGAGTCACTCAACAGAATAATAGGATATGAGTCTCAGTGTTGAGCAGGGCGAATAGTGTAAAGACACCGAGAGACGTTACAGCGGTAAAAGCAGATGTAAAAGATAAATCCAATTCATAATGCAATAAAGATGGATTAATGTAACTGGATATGGAAGAACAAACGATCAATATCTAGCCTTGATTGAAACAGCTAAAAGGTAGAGCCACATAAAAATGTAATTCGCAAAAAATAGTAATAATACAAAAACGCGATAGTACAACAACGCAATGAACCCAGGGTAAGTCTCCTAATTCAGGCAAGCGGTATAGTGAAGGAATTGGCGTTCAAATATAGTCTTGAAACCCAAACCTAAACCAAGCTGGTAGCTCTTTTGGCGAATTCCTTCCGCAGGTTTAGACGGTGTTTCTAAAGAACCCGGGACATCTTATTTGTCTGTCAAATCCTACTTTTGAAATGTAAGGAACGTCAGACACGTTATTTCCCTGAATTCCTTGATTAAAACGATGCAAACGGCTGTTTATTCTAATATTGCGTGTCTCAGATTCCTTAGATTTCTGAGACTGCTTTAAATCCTCGAATAAGACGTCTCAGATTCGTTAGCGCTCGCCGCATGCTCTACTCCGAACACATTAGGACGCGATTCAGCTCCCGGTAGATTTGAAGATGTGCTCTAATGTACATGAACAAATGCATAGCTCCAAGCCGCCTAAACGTATACAAGGTACTCGATCGCATACCATGTCATCCAAACGTTTACAAGGTACTCGATCGCATACTATGTCATCCAAACGTATACAAGGTACTTGATCGCATACCATGTCATCCAAACGCATACAAGGTACTCGATCGCATATCATGCCATCCAAATGCATTTCAAGGTACTCAATTGCACATCAAGTCACGTAGAATTACTAAAGATTATGATTCTCCACTCCTTGCTCCAGCCAGTTCCATTACGGAAACCTTTTACATTCGCAAACCTTGTTGCCCCTAACGCCTCGTCCTTGCTAACTTTCTATTCATTCCTCTTACTTGCCGATCCATTTCTTTTAGTCATTTTCCCTTCATTCTCGTGGCTTTTCTTTACTTACTCTCCTTGCAGATTTATAAACGCATCCTCGGCTTTCACCGATTCAGGAATCATTTCAGTTGCAACGAGCCATGCACGTACATTCTCCCACGACTCCATTTCCTGCCGACCAAACGGTTGACCTTCTTCATTCATGAGCGGCAGTAGAATAGCCAGGCTTTTGGTTTCGATCTCCGGGTCAAGCGGAGATGTTTCATTCTCATGAGCAAGCAGAATATTCAAGGCTTCTTCTGAATGCTCCGTGACATATTTCTGTCCTTCCTGGATCGCTTTGACGAACCGGGTAAGTTGTTCTTTTTTGGCTTCCATACCAGCTTCACTTGCGGTCAGGACCAATTCATAATAATCAGGCACGCCATAGTCGACAGGGTTAATCGATTTCATGGCATGGCCTTCTTTCTCCAAAATCAATTGTTCATGGTTAATAAAACCACCCATAATCGCGTCCGCCTGTCCGGAAGCCAGGGAAGGAATCAGATCGAATCCAACGTCGACCAGATTCATGTTGTCTGGGTTGCCACCATCTTGGCTGATCATCGTCCGTACCATCGCGTCATACAGCGGAATCGAAGAATAGCCAACCGTCTTTCCTTCAAGGTCTTTGGGTGAACGCACGTTGCCATTCGCTTCGGTCAACAGATGTACGAGCGGGTGGCGAACAACAGCAGCAATGGAACGTACAGGAATGTTCTCACTACGCGCGAGCAAGATTTGAGGCTGATAGCTTAGAGCCAGATCAATTTTACCGGCAGCAACAAGTTTGAGTGAATCATTGGTATCCGCAGGCATCTGAATGTCGACATCGAGACCTTGGTCTGCAAAGTATCCTTTTTCCTGAGCTACATAGATGAAGGAATGTACTGCATTGGGGTACCAGTCGAGCATGATGGACAGTTTATCTTTGGTGTCTGATGCTGGTTCTGTTACAGGCGAGTTTGCTTGCTGTGCATTGGTTTCCGATTCTGTTGTTGGCGTGTTTTTGCCAGCACCCGTGTTGCCGCATCCGCTAACGATCAGCAACAGGCTTATGAGCATAATGGGAAGCAGGGAGTATATACCTTTGTTAGTCATAAATGAAGTTCCTCATTTCATCGTTTGGGTTTGTAGACAATGGACAGCAGTATGTTAACGGACAAGATGACAAAGTACTGATTGAAGTTAGCTGCTGAAATGGTGCATAAGTTATGTTGTGTAGAGCGTAATTCTTGTAGTAACATCTAAAATCTAAATTCTCTCTACGTTTTATCCAGCTATTTTTTCGCTTCATGGCGCCGAGTGCCAAACCGTTTCTCCAGCCAGGCAATCAGTACAAACAAAACGATCCCGAGCAGGGATAACAGCACAATAGCGGCGAACATCGCGTCCGTGTTCATGTTGCTGGACATGCGGCGGCTGAAGTATCCGAGACCTTTACTGCCACCGAGCCATTCGCCTATCGTTGCACCAACCACGCAGTACACCACAGACATCTTTAACCCCGAGAAGAAGGCGGGAAGTGCCAGTGGAACCTGGAGTTTGCGAAAAATATCCCACGTGCTGGCTCCCATGGTGAGCAGTAGTTCACGCTGCTCTGGATCGCCTTGGCGAAGTCCATCGTAGGTACTCACCACAATGGGAAAGAAGGCGATCAGGAACACAACCGCAACTTTGCTCCACAGCGTGTAGCCAAACCATAGAATGAAGACGGGGGACAGGGCAATCAACGGGATCGTCTGACTGATTACGATGAAGGGATATAACGCTTTTTCAATCGACCGATTCATATGCATACCAGTTGCAAGTGCAATTCCGGCACCAATGGACAAGCCAAAACCAACAACAACCTCCATCAAGGTAGCAGGCAGATGTGTAGCCAGCAGGAGGTGACGATGCTCATACAGGGAGTTGGCAATCGCCGTTGGGGCTGGAATGATGAAGGAGGGCACCCATCCCATACGCACAATCCACTCCCAGAAGACAAGCAGCAAGAGCAGGAGCCAAAGAAACAGACCATGACGGTCAAGCCAACCCCTTACGTTATTCTTCATGCAGTTTCCCAAGTTATTCTCTCGCATGCAATTGTTCCTCCAGTCGTCGTCTCATCTGAACGAGCGCCGGTTCGTAGATCATGTCCGAATGTCTTGGACGTGGCAAAGGTACCGTCAAATCTTGTAGCGGTTGGCCTTGGCTCCCCGGAGTTAACAGGATAATCCGATCACTGAGTAGCAGGGCCTCTTCAATATCATGCGTAATGAACAACACGGTTTTGCCCAGATCTTCCCACAGCTCCAGTAGCCAGCGATGCATCTCGCGTTTGGTTAAGGCATCGAGTGCGCCGAATGGTTCATCCAGCAGCATGAGTTGGCCACCTGTCAACAAAGTACGAAGCAGCGCGACACGTTGGCGCATGCCACCCGACAGCTCGTCCGGGTAAGCATGCGCGTAGCCGGATAAGCCAAATCTGTCGAGCCCTGCCATAATGTCTGCGCGAATTTTTCCCTTATCCTGTCGCCTTGGAGCAAGTTCAGCGGGGAGCATGCAATTCTCCATGACGGTTCGCCAGGATAACAGGAGGTCCTTTTGCGGCATGTAGGCCACCTGCCCCAGTCGCTTTCCTTCAGGGACCCAAGGAATTTCAATGGTTCCGTGGGTTGGCTCAAGCAGGCCTGCCAGCAGCTTGAAAAGGGTGCTTTTACCGGAGCCGCTGGAGCCGATGAGCGAGACGAATTCGCCGTTGGCAACACGCATCGACACATTGGAGAGCACGGGGGAATCCCTTTTTCCCGGGAAAGCGTAGCTCATGTTGTGAATGATTATGTTATTATCCATCTCGTTCTGTTCCCCCTTGTTATTCCAAATTCAACTTCAAACTGCGGGATCTTTCATTACACCTGCTGATCTGCCCGCAGAACGCGAAAAAGACCCACCCATTTCCGGAGAAATGAGTGGGTCTGTAAGTTCAATTCACATTAAAATTCATAATCAACATGAAAAAATCTGCTTACTGAAAGGCCGCTCCACTTCCCTCCGCTGGTATGATCCAGATCAGGTTCAAAGGGTCCGAATCATCGATTCGTCTCAGCCGTAAGGCTCCCCTAGTGCATTGTTCAAGATATGCAGTTGTGTGTTCAGCATATATCACATGCAAGTGGAATGTAAAGGGGGCGCTCAGAAAGAATGTGAGTACTGATCTGAAAATGGTTCCGGTCGGATTATTCGGATTGCACAGCCAGATCATTCGGGCAGAAGCATTAATTCGTTGCCGGAATTGCACCAGTTTCCTCAACTCCTCTTACTGTGGCAGGTTTATTTAATGAAATAGATACGATACAATATCTACTGAATTTCTATATACTGCTTTCGGGATGTAATCAATGGAAGGGTGAGTGTAATATGAAAACGATTGGTCTTATTGGTGGAATGAGCTGGGAGTCATCGTTAGAATATTATCGAATTATTAATGAAGAAGTGAAAAATAAATTGGGAGGATTGCATTCAGCCAAGTGCATTTTATATAGCGTGGATTTTGAAGAAGTCGAGCGTTATCAAGCTGAAGGTGATTGGGAAAGTGCTGGTGAATTATTGGGGAATGCTGCCCAGTCTTTGGAAAAGGCAGGAGCAGAAATGATTGTAATTTGTACAAATACGATGCATAAAGTGATTAAACATATTGAAGAAAAAGTGACACTACCCATCGTACACATTGCTGATGCAACAGCAAATCAAATTCATAAGTCCCATATAAGTACGGTTGGTTTACTCGGCACCAAATATACGATGGAACAAGACTTTTATAAAAAACGAATTGAATTTAATGGTATTAAGGTTTTGATACCGAATGAAGAGGATAGAAAAGTTGTCAATAAAATAATATATGAGGAATTATGTTTAGGAAAAATTGAACCCTTATCAAGGGATTATTATAAAAAGGTGATTCAAAGGCTGGTTGATGATGGAGCTGAGGGAGTCATATTAGGTTGCACCGAAATTGGATTATTAGTAAAAGTAGAGGATTCAGAAGTTCCATTATTTGATACAACACATATTCATGCGATTGAATCTGTTCATTTGGCACTAGCCAAATCATTTGACTCAACCCGATAAACCCGTTCTCTGATTTACCTTGGCTCATGAACTCGATATAATAGGGATGGGCCGTACAGGCCGGATCACAAAATGCAGGTGGGATTGTTCTCCCTCCTAGGCAGAATGGGGACCCAAGTTGAAAACGTTCAAAAAAGTATATATTGAGATCACGAGTATCTGCAATCTGGCTTGCAGCTTCTGTCCGCAGACGCAGCGTGCCAAAGGATTCATTGACCCTGAAGTCTTCAACAATATACTGGAACAAGTTAAACCACATACCAATCATATTTATCTACATGTCAAAGGCGAACCCTTGTTGCATCCCAAAATAGATCTTCTGCTAGATTCCGCACACGAGAAGGGACTCAAGGTGAATATTACAACGAATGGTACACTGCTGCCCAAGACTCAGCATAAATTGCTTGGTAAACCGGCGCTGCGTCAGATGAACTTCTCCCTGCACAGCTTCGATGGGCACGAAGGTTCAACAGATCGTGACGGATACCTGCGTCATATTTTGTCCTTTGTACACGAGGCCGTTAAGCACAATGTCATCATTTCATTCCGACTGTGGAATCTGACGCAGGATAACTTCACGAATGCTCAGATGAATCGAAATCGGGAGACCCTTGAAGTGCTGGAACGTGAATTCAATCTGGACTTCCGCATTGAGGAAAAAGTGGTTCCAGGCAGCGGCGTCAAAATTGCTCCGAATGTATACCTGAATCAGGACCACGAGTTCCAGTGGCCAAGTCTGGATGCACCTGAAGATGACGGCAAAGGCTTCTGCCACGCATTGCGTAGTCAGGCGGCTGTGCTAGTGGATGGAACGGTGGTTCCATGCTGTCTCGATGGCGAGGGTGTGATTAACCTGGGTAATGTGCACGAGAAGTCATTCTCAGAGATCATTGAAGGGGAGCGAGCGAACAATCTGGTATATGGCTTTTCCAAGCGGGAAGCTGTGGAAGAGTTGTGTCGAAAGTGCGGTTATCGTCAGAGGTTTGGAGCCTGACATCTTATATCAGCAAGCTGGAAGCCATTTAAGATCACACATTTGAAAGACAAATGTAGTGATCTTTCTTGTTTACTGGGGATTAAAGTAAGTGGTACTTACGTTACAAATGAGCATACCAGAGGTTGATATCAGCATATTGTTCAAAGACCCTGACTTGCAAAAAAATGCCGATATGACAGTCATTATGCGATGTCAGGATATATCTGATCTAATGATTATTCTAGTTACCTTCCTTATTTGGTAGGATTAGGTTGTGAGTTAGGCAGAGGTGCACCTCATGCGAACTTTCAGTACAAGCCCAGGCTTGTACACGATCCAATAACGAGAGAATAAGGGAGGAATAAAGTAATGAAAAAAATGTTGACGTTGTTGTTGTCTGCTGGTTTGGTAGCTTCCATATTTGGTGCGGTTCCGGCTGCTGCTGCGCCTACAGTTGTTAATTCAACGATTATTGTTCCAGCGGGCACGACTTATGACGGTCAAGGCAAAACATTTGTAGCCAATCCTTCCACATTGGGTGACGGGTCTCAAGCAGAGAATCAGAAACCGGTATTTCGTCTGGAGGCAGGGGCTACCCTCAAAAATGTAAATATCGGATACCCTGCTGCCGATGGTGTTCACTGTTATGGTAACTGTAATATATCGAATGTAGTCTGGGAGGATGTGGGTGAGGATGCACTCACATTGAAGTCGGCCGGAACGGTCAACATTACCGGCGGTGCGGCGTATAAGGCCTATGATAAAGTATTCCAGATCAATGCAGCCGGAACGATTAACATCAAAAATTTCCGTGCAGATGATATCGGCAAGCTGGTACGTCAAAATGGTGGAACAACCTTCGCAGTTAACATGACGCTGGATAACTCCAATATTTCCAATGTGAAAGATGCTATTATGCGTACAGATAGCAGTGTATCTCAAGGGAAAATTACGAATACCCGCTATTCCAAAGTGCCAACCCTGTTCAAGGGATTTGCTTCAGGTAAAACCAGTCAATCCGGCAATGTCCAATATTAAACGAGAGACTCAATCGCTGGAGTTGTTAAAAATATAAGCTCCACTTAATTTGGAAGTAAGCCGGAATATAACGCCAAAAAAAGAGCGTCCCAAGGTCATTGTCACACTGACTTTGAGGAACGCTCTTTGTAATGCAGATGTCACCATAGTATAGTTCTGCTGAGTAATGTTTCATTGTGGAGGCACATATTATTTCTCTCCTGGAACCTCAACGATGACTTTGCCATGCTCGGGGGCAACGGAACCGGTATCCGTGGAGCCCAATTTGTTTATGACCTCATATGAGGTTTCCTCAAGCATGCGAGAGTACTTGAATGATACGAGTGTTTGACCTGCTACGGAAGGACGAGTTCCTGCTTCAGCCACGGCTTTGGTTTTAATAAAGAACAGGTCACCGATAGTTCCTGCATTATTGCTGATGTTTGCCTGCCATTGCAGCAGTGCACTTCCATTTTTAAGAACATAATAACTGACCAGATCGTTATCCTCCACAACGAAGAAACGATCTTTTTTGCCTTGTTCAAAAATGTATTTAATGGAGGAATCCACCGGACCCAGAGGGTTGCGAATATCCAGACGTGTTTGTCCGAGTTCAGAGAAGCGTGGCAGATGAAGTGCGGCTTCGCGCGCCACAGTCAGATCAGAACTGTTATATTCTTTTACAATCGTAGCATCGGTAGTGTAAATGTAGGCTTCCTTGGCCTTCTGATTCCACTGCACCTTCGTACCAAAAGCCTCACCAATGGCACGGAGCGGAAGCATCGCTTTACCATTCACCAGAATCGGGGCGGAAGACAATGTTGCATTTTGGTCATTTTTCTTCATTGTCTTGCTATTAGGTTTAAGGACATAATTATCGCTGCCTGTGCTAATGCTGATCTCTTTTGTTTTGTTATTGTAGCCAAACGTATAGTTGCCGAGGAATTGAAGCTCAGTCAATGCCACGTACATGGTCCCCTGCCGGATGACAACTTCATATTGAGCTTGAACATTGTTAATATAAGCTGTCGGTTTAGGTTCAGTTGCCGCGGCTTCCGCCACAGTGGATGAGAGTAAGGCAGGTGCCGTACCTGCGGTAAGTATCGAAGCGGCAAGGATCATTTTCCATGTTTTGAGCTGCCAAGCAGAGTTGTACATTTTCATTACTATCAATCTCCCTTCTAGTATTTCAGACGGACTACATAACCTAAATGTTTCATATTATGGAAAGTGTGCAATAGATATCCCCTGTTCATTTACCCCAAATGAAGCATGGTGATACTTCTGGGGATTGCCACAAATACCCATCTGATGTACATTAGAAGCAATGAAATAAGTGAACCGGGAGCTCAATGAAGTTGGGCTGAGAGAGTGGCCTTGTGCCGCTGACCGTATATCTGATCTGGGTAATGCCAGCGTAGAGAACATGGATTTGCAATATGTAAGGGTGAATTGTGGGAATGAACGTGGATGAACAACAGACCTTTTTGAACTGTGGTGGTGTATCTGCCAGGGCGGAGAGGGATGGTTGATATTCCGTATTTCGACATCCACCCAATACATCATTGTGAGGATTGTATACTGCGTGTTAGGCCTGCCCGGAACCGGGGAGGCTTTTTTTGTTTATTTTTAGAGGTTGTTCAACCAGTCTTTTTGAACACACACTTTTACAACCCCACAGGGGACAGAGGAAGGACGTAGAGAACATGGCAACAACAACAGGCAACAAACGATTGAAATTAACGGATATTCTGGTAACCATCGTAATCGCAGTGGTGTTTGGGGTGATTTACAAGATATGGGGACCTACGTATGACTTGATGAAACCATTCGGCGTTCATGCGGAGCAGATGATCTACGGCATGTGGTTTATGGCGGGCACGTTTGCATTTGTCATCATTCGTAAACCAGGCGTGGCTATCTTGGCCGAGGTTGCGGCTTCAACGGTAAGTGCTTTTCTGGGCAGTGAATGGGGCATGTCCACACTGGTGTATGGTCTGTTGCAAGGATTGGGAGCCGAGATCTTCTTCGCAGCATTCCTGTATCGTAAAACCAATCTGTTTGTCACTTGTCTTGCAGCCATTGGAGCCGCAGCGGCCTCGCTTTTGCTGGATTATCAGTATGGCTATATCGATTCACTCTCGGCCTGGAATTATACGTTATTCATCGGTTTTCGCTTCATCGGAAGCATCCTGATTGCAGGAGTGTTTGCTTATTACCTCGCCAAAGCTTTGGAACTGACTGGTGTAACACGTTCCCTCAGACCGGTATCCAAACAGGATTATGAGGCGTTGGATTAGATGAGCGGAGATGGGAATTCGCAGGCGGTAAGTGTGATGAATCTAAGATGCAAGTTCCCGGGAGAGAAAGCCTTGGTATTTCAAGGCTTGTCTCTTTCTGTGCGTCAAGGGGAGAAAGTGCTGCTGCTTGGACCAAGTGGCTCCGGTAAATCGACGTTATTACAAATCTTGAGCGGTCTGATGCCTCGTTCGGTTGAAATTCCGATGAAATGTGATGATATTCAGGTTCCCGTCAAAGCAGGAGTGGTCTTTCAAGATCCGGATACCCAGTTCTGCATGTCCTTTACGGATGAAGAGATCGCATTTGTTCTGGAAAACCGAAGTATTCCGCGTGAAGAGATGCCTGCTCTGATTAAATATTATCTGAAACAAGTGGGGTTATCCTTGGAACAGAACCGTGTATTGATCCAGTCCATGTCTCAGGGGATGAAGCAACGTCTTGCGATTGCCTCGATGCTTGCCATGGACCCGGAGGTATTGTTTTTGGATGAACCCACGGCACTGTTAGATGATGAGGGGACTTCCCAGGTGTGGGATACCGTCAAACGGATCGCCAGTGATAAAACGATCATCATCGTTGAACACAAAATAAACGAGATTGTAGATATGGTCGACCGCATCATTGTCTTATCACCTGAAGGAAAGATTGTGGCGGATGGGCCAGCACAGCAGGTATTCACGGATGAACGGAGCAAGTTGAGGGATTATGGAATCTGGTATCCAGGCGTGTGGGAAGAGCATGAGCAGGAGAGGGTAACAAAAGAAGAAGAGGGAACTTATGGAGAGCTTCAAGCGTGTGAGAATCAGGGGACCTCAAGCTTGGAAGCACAGCAGTCGTCTGGCTTATCTGATGCAACGAAGATTTTCCCCGTATCTCATGTATCATCCTTATCGCCTGTATCGTCAGCCGATCAGCCTGCACTGGACTTGCAGCAGTTCACTGGATGGCGTGGAAAAACACCTTTCATTCAGGTGGAACAGGCCAAGGTATGGCACGGAGATTGGATTGGTATTGTCGGAGCCAATGGAGCTGGCAAGAGTTCATTGTTGTTATCTCTGATGAATATCCTGAAAACAACAGGTCATTATGAGGTGCACGGTCAGCCTTCTGGCAAAACGGAACAGCTTGCAGATCAGATTGCGTTTGTCTTTCAGAACCCGGAGTTTCAATTTGTAACCAACACCGTCGCGGAAGAAGTGGAATTCTCATTGCTGGGGGGCAGGCTTACAACGGAAGAAAGACATGCCAGGACTCATCATATGCTGAATCAATTTGGACTAATCGACTTGTCCGAGCGCCATCCCTACCAATTATCGATGGGGCAGAAACGACGTTTGAGTGTGGCGTCCGCATTGGTCAGAGAGCAGCGAATTCTGTTGCTGGATGAACCCACTTTTGGACAGGATGCCCGTAATACGTTCGCCATGTTAGCACAACTGGAGCAATTGCGGCGTGAAGGAACAGCTATCGTTATGGTTACCCATGATCGTGAAATTGTAAAAAGATATTGCACCCGAATCTGGTCGGTGGATGAGGGGAGGTTAAGTGATGCAACTGTCGTTTCCTCATCGTGAAACCTGGCTTCATTCCGTTAATCCGGGGTTGAAGATGATTATTCTGACACTGATGTTTGTCATCGTTATCCTTATTCACAATCTGAATGTAATGGCCAATGTTGCGGTGGTAATGATGTTATTACTGTGCTGGACAGGCCATCCGTGGTACAGATTGATTCTGTACGCATCACCATTCATTCTGGTGTTTATCTCTACGTCTGCGGGCATGATGATGTTTGGCAAGGGAGAGACCACTTGGTATAAGTGGGGGCTGATTCACATCACCGAAGAGAGCTTCTATCGCGGTCTACACTTGGGTTTTCGCTCGCTGACTATGGCCGCGGCTGGGTTACTCTTTGGTCTTACGACCAAGCCAGTACGGCTATTTTATTCCCTGATGCAGCAGTGGAAGCTTCCTGCAAAATATGCCTATAGCTTTCTGGCCGCGATGCGCATGATCCCCATTTTGCTGGATGAATTCCAGACGCTCCGTTACGCTATTCGTATTCGTGGAACAAGGCAGCGCGGTTCGCACTGGAACGTGTATGGTACACTCAAGCGTTATGCTATTCCTCTGCTGGCACAGAGCATTCGTCGTGCACAGCGAATGGCGGTAGCGATGGAAGCGAAGGGATTCACGGATGGGGCGAGCCGAACGTATTACATTCAGATGGGCTATTCCCGAGCTGATCTGTGGTTTGTATTTTATTATATCCTCACCTTAACAGCTGCTTATTACATCGGGATTACCTTTCCTTATCATGCTACGATGGTAGATGTAAGGTAATACTGGGAGATAGAGAGAAATATATTGAGGTAAACGGTAACTTTTTCCTGCGCACAACGTCTATATGGAAATAACTTCTAATGGATGGGGATGAACGAGAGTGAAGACGGGTCCTGACTGGCAGGGGATGGGGTACAAGTGGATTACCATGACTGGATTATCAGCTGTACTGTTGACGGGATGGATGATGCTTGATTCACAAAAGGTAGTGCTTGGAGGACAAGCTTCGGTTACAACGCCCCAAGCTTTGGGAGCAAGTCCCCAAGCCTTATCAACAAAGTTGGCCTACAAACAAGGAGACTCCGTTACGCTCATGAATGATATTCCCCTGTTTCAAAACAGGAGGGACAGCAGTGTGGCTCCTGACCAAATGAAGATTGAATACTATACTACAAAAAACGAGAAGTATAGGTTGGCATCGGTTCGAGGCGAGTGGTTGCAGCTTAAGTCATCCGATCATGGAGACTTCTGGCTGCCAAGTTGGTATGCAATGAAGGAGAGCAGAAGCATGACGGAAACAGCTCCGCAAAGTCTCAAGATCCAATCGGGCAGCAAGCTGTATCTGGCTCCAGACAGTGCTACAACCTGGACTTTTGAGAAAGCGCTAACAAGTAAAGCTGTTATTGTTGCAAAGTGGAAAGGATGGTATGGCGTCTCCATTGCTCCACGAACCTGGAGTAAAGAATCCTCCACGTATCGGCCAGGACTCTTCTGGATCAAGGCAGGGGCTCTAGAGCAGAGGAAGAATGTGGCTGATGGTTGGTTCCAACAGAATACATCGCTACCGACCTCGGTTATTCGTCATTTGACGGATATTAAGCTGAACAAGGCAACCACCTCCAAACAAGTGGCCGAGTGGTTAGGCGAGCCCGATTGGAGAGAGGGTTCAGGCAATCTAAATGATACAGGGTATGCAATGAGTATTGGACAGACCTGGAGATATGAGCGGCAAGATGGACAATTTTTGGTCACATTCAACAAGAATGGCAAGCTGGTCAGAACTCGCTGGAATCTACCACAGCATGATCGAAATGCTGTCGTTTCTGATTGGAATATCAGTCGGGCGGATGAATATGGGTTTACGACAAAAATGTACGGCACAACGCTGCCGAAGACAATCCCTTGGAAACCGGTCTGGACTAACCAGGGGAATATTAATTACACTTTTTTACAGGTAGCCACGGATGATGTACTCCTGATGAAGGGGGATGACGGTGGATTTAGCGGGGGCTACTACGAAGGTTCCATATATGCCCTTGACCGTCATACGGGCCAGAAATTATGGAGGATTAATGGGGGTTTTGGAAGACAGCAGGCTGAGGTGGATACAGCACGCCAATACGTTACAATCTACAATGATTATGACCCTGACAAGAAAAAATACGTGGATCGTATTCGTCATCTGAACTTGAAGAGCGGGAAGGTCACGTGGACGTACACCCCTAAGCAAAATTTTAGACTAAATGGCATCACTGCTGCGAAAAACGTTGTGGTCGTGGATAGCCCGGTTGTTGATAGCTCAAGCAACAGTTGGTTGACGGTACTGGATAGTGCAAACGGAAAAACATTGTGGACGCGAAAACTCGCGAAAGGTTATGAATTATTGAACAAGAGTGCAGATGACCCTTATGTGTTGTATTGGGAAAAGAATAAGCTGACTGCAGCCGATCCGCAATCAGGGCGAACTGTATGGAGCTTGAAGGCCAAGCGATCTACTATAGAACAACTTGGGAATGATCCATATTTTGATGGAATTGAACGTCTGGATCCCTTTGTAACCAGGAATGCTGGAAGATGGCTATCGTTAGATAATCAGTGGCTGCTGCTTGATCTGAACACGGGGAAAAAGCTTGCACAATTTCCTGCTCGGGTAGGACAGAGATTGGAGGAGCTGAATGATGGCATGCTGTTGATCCGTGAGAATCAAAACGGCGACCATTACGGAGAGTATGAAGATTTTACAACCACCCTGTACGATGCCAAGACAGGCAAAACACGGTGGACGCTCAAGGGCAAAATTGAACGAGGACTGGTGGAAGATGATCAGTTATATGTAATTAAAAATGGTTACCCCGCGGCTTTGAATTATGATACGGGGGAGACGCGTTGGAATGCCAAAGATACGGTTGCCACTCTCAGGTATCCCACGAATCAGGGGAGCTATCTGGTCATTGATGATCAGTTGCTGCTGCCCATGGATGAGAATTGGTTGGTATTGAATAAAAACAATGGAGCCTTGTTAGGTCGTGTACATGACGTGGCGATGGGAAACCCGGAGCATCGCGACCGGGATGCGAAGAACGGAACGATCAACCGGATCGGCAATGAAGTGTATGTGGGTTCGTCCAACGGACGTTTTCGCGTGTATGAAGCCAGCCGCCTTCAGGAGGCAATCTCACCTTAAAAGCTTGTCTCATCAGGGATGTTGATTTATTATAAATGAACAGGATTGCTCGCGCTCCGGTTATCGGCTGTGCGGGCTTTCTTCATGTGTTCTTGAAGAACCATGCATGATCATTCACGGGAGGACTCTCCATGATCTCATTATATGGTGTAAGCAAACGTTATAACGAGCGCGGTTCCCGTGCAGATCAGGGATTCGAAGCGTTAAGCTCGGTGTCGCTCGAAGTGGGACAAGGCGAAATTCACGGCATCATCGGTTCGAGTGGCGCAGGCAAATCCACGCTTCTGCGGATGCTCAATGGTCTGGAAAAGCCGGATGAGGGTGAGGTTGTTGTGAATGGGCAGCACCTGACCCAGATGAATGAGCGCACTTTGCGTCTGGCACGAAGGTCCATTGGCATGATCTTTCAGCACTTCAATCTGGTCAGTAATCGGACGGTGAGTGGCAATGTCTGTATGCCGCTGGAACTGGCCGGGATGTCCCGTACACAGCGAGTCGAGCGTGGACTTGAGGTGCTTAGGTTTGTTGGACTGGAAGACAAAGCGGGTCAATATCCTGCTCAGCTTAGCGGAGGACAGAAGCAACGTGTGGCGATTGCACGCGCACTCGCCAGTCGTCCGGATGTGCTTCTCTGTGATGAACCGACCTCTTCGCTTGATCCACAGACTACGAATGGCATACTGGATGTGCTACGTCATATCAATGAAACGCTGGGCGTGACCATTGTCGTCGTGACGCATGAGATGGAAGTGGCTCGTAGACTATGTCACAGGGTATCCGTCATGAAGGATGGGCGACTCGTACGAACATTGACTGAAGCGGAAGTGAGCAGTATTCCCGCTCCGCAGCCGGATCTGCTGACCTCCTTGCTTGCGGGTGATGAATATGGGATGGCAGGTTCGTCTTTGTTCCGTCAGACAGAACAGGGGGACAAGTCATGAGGTTACCTGAATCTGTACTGAAGTATCAGCATGAGATATGGCAAGCGATCGGAGAGACTTTTGTCATGGTAGGCATTTCCATTGCAGCGGCTGTTCTGATCGGGTTACCTCTGGGTACACTTCTGTACTTATTCCGGAGAGGACAACGGTATCAGAATCAAACGTTGTCTTTTGTACTCGGCAGTATCGTCAACATCATTCGTTCGTTTCCATTCTTACTGCTGGTTGTCTTCATGATTCCATTCACACGAATCGTCGTTGGAACGTCGATCGGTACACTGGCGGCAACCGTTCCACTCTCGGTCATTGCGATTGCCTACTATGCCAGACTCGTGGAACAAGCGTTGCTGGATGTACCGAAGGGCGTGGTTGAAGCTGCATCATCCATGGGGGCATCGACGATGCAGCTCGTGGTGAAATTCCTGTATGTGGAGGCAAGATCTGGCCTTGTACTGGGACTCACCACAGCTACGATTAGCTTTATCTCCTACTCGACGGTGATGGGCATTGTAGGTGGCGGCGGGGTTGGAGATTTTGCCATTCGCTACGGTTATCAGCGCTTCGAAACGGAGATCATGGTATTTACGATCATCATTATGATTATCCTGGTACAGATGATCCAATTCACAGGCAGCAGATTGTCCCGCTGGCTGGATCGCAGATCCTGAGCGTAGTGACACGGTACATGATTGAAGAAAGTGCAGTAACAAGGAAGACCAATACAGATTATATGATGAGGGGTAGACATACAATGAAAGCAAAAATGATGCTTATGTTGCTTGCAGTAATGCTTGTCGTAGCTGCTTGTGGCAAAAAAGAAGAAACACCTGCGGCTGAAGGAACGAAAGAAGATACACAAGCTGCACAAGAAGTTACACTGAAAGTGGCCACATTGATTCCGCCAATGACAGACGTACTGGATATTGTTAAACCACTCTTGAAGGAAGATGGCGTCAATCTGGAAGTTGTTGTATTGTCGGATAACGTTCAACCGAATACAGCACTCGCGAACAAGGAAGTAGATGCAAACTTCTTCCAACACGTGCCTTACATGAATCAATATAATGAAGCAAACAATGCGAACCTGGTGCCCGTGCAGCCCATCTATAATGCTATCTACGGCGGCTACTCCAAAAAGTACAAAACGATTGAGGAATTGCCAGAAGGTGCAACGATCGCCATTGCGAACGATCCTTCCAACATTGGTCGCTCTCTTGTGATGCTGGAGCAGAACGGATTGATTAAGCTGAAAGAAGGCGTAGGTTTTAACGCTACACAGGCAGATATCACCGAGAATACGAAGAACTTCAAGTTTGAGGAAGTGGACTTGTTGATGCTTGCACGCATGATGGATGACGCTGATCTGGTAGCCATGACACCTGCTTATGCCAGTCCGCTCGGTCTTACACCGAAAAAGGATGCACTGTTAACCGAGAAGGATGATTCCCATTTTGCCATCACTCTGGTTGCCCGTGAAGATAATAAGGACTCCGAAGCGATCCAGAAGCTGGCTAAACGTATGGCGGGCCCGGAGGTCAAAGCCTTCTTCGAAGAGAAATATGCAGATATCGCTATCCCGGCATTTAAATAGAGAATACGTGAGAACAACGTGAATAGTCTTGAGATCTAAGCGATAACGCTTGGATCTTTTTTTTTGTCCTCACGTGCTTATTAACAAGTATTTAGAAAGTTAACAATTAGGTCATATCCCCGGAACATTTTATTTAATAGTTTTTTTGTATAATTTGTTTGAAAATAGTTCTTTAGGATTATAAATTAAGAGATTTTATTGTCTTTTTGAGCGTGAAAAATGTCTTTTACAAAAATGGAGACCTAGTTTTTAGAAAGATGGTTTACACTCTATGAGAGCTATATAAAAGCTATATAAGATGTATTAATCATTTACACGAAAACGGAGAGGACAGAAAAAACTAAAAAAGCGAAGCGGTCGCCTAAAAGCTTTCTGAAAGAAAGCTGCATCGGAAGCATAAGCTATCACCGGATGTTCCTGAAAAAGGGGAATTAAAAAAATCTGGGGGATAACAGCGATTGGAAGGTTGTAAAATTAATCTGGAAGAGGTAGAGAAAATTGTCCCAAAACAATAGCAAACCGACCTGGTTCAACAAGATACATAAGAGCTTTAAGACAAAGCTGGTGGTGTCCTTTATTGCTTTCCTGGCCATTCCTTCGTTAAGTATTGGAATCTTATCGTATAACAGTGCCAAAGGTGAAGTAGAGAAGCAAATTTTACATAGTGCGATGGAAAACGTGAACCTTGCCAGTGCGACGATTGATCTCTCAATCAATGCCAAACGGAATCATATTGAATACTATGCCAAAACACTTGCAGAGCAATTAAGACAGGAAGATGCCGAGGTTCGGGTTGTGAACGAATTGAAGGGGTATGCTGCGCAGAACACAGACATCATCACCATAGGTGTGGGCACAGAGGCAGGTGTGTATCTCATGTCCTCTGATGCGGAGATGCCTGAAGATTATGATCCGCGAACCAGACCATGGTACACGGAAGCCATGGGAACTCCACAGCAGGTGATTGTTACAGATCCCTATATATCTGCTGAGACAAAAGAGATCACCATTACGATTGCAAAGGCATTGGAAGACCAATCCGGTGTGGTCCAGCTGGATCTCGATCTGTCGGACATTAGCCAATTGGTTAGCGGAATTAAAGTTGGAGAGCAAGGGCATCTGATTCTGCTGGATGCCAGTGAAAAGTATATCTATCATCCGACAATGCAACCTGGAACAGATGCAACAGAAGATTTTTGGACTCAAGTGTATACGAACGAATCCGGTAACTTTAGATATACCTTTGATCAGATGGATAAGGTCATGTATTACGCTACGAATGCATCCACGGGATGGAAGGTCGCTGGCACCATGTTCTCCTCTGAAGTAGAGGATGCTGCTGCGCCCATTTTGAATCGAACGATTATGGTAATTGTTTCTTTTCTCGTCATCGGAATTATGATCATCTGGCTGGTGATGCGATCGATTGTTAAACCGATTCGTCAGTTGAAGGTTCAGGCGATTCAGGTGAGTGAAGGAGATCTAACCCAGACGATTACAAGTACAAGTAATGATGAGATTGGTGAACTGAGTGAAGCATTTGGCAAAATGCAGAGCAACCTGCGTGTATTAATCCAAAATGTGGAGAACAGCGCCAATCAGGTCGTTATCTCATCGGATGAAATGACTCAGAGTGCGGAATCAACCAGTGCAGCCAGTGAGCAAGTAGCACGAGCTATTCAGGAAATTGCGAGTGGCGCAGAGAAACAGACCCAGGGAATTGAACATAACCATCAGGCCATGAATGAAATCACGATTGGCATTACGAGGATCGCCGAACGTTCCATACATGTTGCTGATTTGGCTAAACATACAACCGTACAAGCGGAAGAAGGCGGCAACACCGTCAAACAGACGGTGAGTCAGATGCAATCGATTCAAGAGACGGTAGAACAGACAAATCAATTGATTCAGGCGTTATATGAACGATCACACCAAATTTCAGCGATCACGGAGTTAATCGGAAACATCGCCAAACAGACAAACCTGCTCGCACTGAACGCATCCATCGAAGCTGCTCGTGCAGGTACACATGGCAATGGATTCGCCGTTGTAGCAGCAGAGGTTCGCAAGTTGGCAGAACAATCCGGGCAGTCTGTCAATGAAATTACCGTGCTGACTACGGCGGTACAGGAAGATATGGCTGCTTCCGTTCGCATGATGGAGAAGGTAACTTCAGAGGTGGGAGAGGGCATGGAGATCTCTACAGAAGCGATTCGAAAGTTTGAACGCATTCTGGATAGCATGCGTGAAACGACACCTCAGATTGAAGAGATTGCAGCTACGTCACAAGAGATTACAGCAGGTGTACAGGAAGTATCTGCTGTATCCAATGAGTTGGCTGGCATTGCGTCAGGCAACGCTGCAACTTCCGAAGAAGTGGCCGCTTCCTCAGAGGAGCAGCTGGCAGCGATGGAGCAGATTTCTGCCTCGGCTCGTGGCTTGTCTACCATGGCGGAAGAGTTACAGCACCTGATTAGACAGTTTAAGTATTAATCGGGATCGTAGATACGAATATCACACAGGGACAGCATCACATGATGTTTCATCAGAGGGAGTGGACAGCCATGCAACCAGAACTCAAAGCCTTCTTGCTGCTAACGGATGCGGTCATGATTACAGATGAGGAGGGTGTGATTCTAGATGTGAATTCCGTTTATGTAACCAAAACAGGATTCTCACGGGAAAGCACCATAGGTCAGCCTGCCCGATTGCTAATGGATACGCACTGGAGAGGAAATCAGACCTGGTCCGGCGTAGCCAAACTGATGAAGGTAGATCAGGAATTTTGGGAAGCTCAAGTTACGATTACATCGGTTTATTTGAACGATTCTCTCTTTTATATCAGTATTTTTAATGATGAATTTTCATAAAAAAAAATCGTTGTTTTGTGATAAGGGTATGTTAGCTGAAAGTGGGAATTATTTTCAAAAAAAAGGTCAATATCGTCAATTGAATAAGGGAGCCTGGCATACTATGATTTGTGTACCGGGGGACTGCGAACGTGAATCTGGCAACATTCATTGAATGCATGAAATCCTGAAGTCGTAATGTGGACGGTGACCATTTGCTACGCGATCTTGTGTTAAATTTCACGCTAATTTTGATCTTTGTTTTCCTGACTCATCACTATCTGAACCAAACCAATGCTACCCGTTCTACATCCATCACGACTCGGATCATTATTGGTATTACACTGAGCATGTTGGGTACGGCGCTCTATTATTTCTCTATTGTGCTTGAGGATGGAACATTGTTGAATTTCCGGGCCAGTGTATATCTGCTCGCCGCTTATTTTGGTGGAACTGGCTCTGCCTTTGTTACTTTTGCATTCATGTGGATTTTTCGCATTAATATGGGGCGTAATCCTTTGTTGGAGAACTGGCAGTATGCGTTGGCAGAGTTGTTATTTGTTGTAGCCGTATGCCTGATCTTTCAGTATGTTAAGGGATTTATGCAAAAGTGGTTGTCTGGAGCGTTGCTGCTGATAACTGTGTATGAGTTTTTCGTACTAAAGATATATTCTCCTTCTCTGCTAATGTTGGGACAGATTCTCCTTTTTCAAGGTATCTGCATGCTCTTCGTTATATTATTCCTGTACTATCTGAACCAAAATCATCGATACAGGAGATTGGTCATTCAAAGGGATCAGGAAATGCTGGAGATGCTTCGGATGCAGCCTGGTTTTACGTTTAAAATCCATAAACAGAATGGGAAATTTGAATATCTTCTGCTTGAAGGAGAGATGCTCTCCCGACTGGGTCTGGATATGAGTAGTCTGAAGCAATATGACAAGCTGGGTACGTTGAACATTTTACCTCAGGAAAAGATAGAATTTCTGCGAAAGCAGTTTAACCGGGCCTGGGAAGGGGAATCTTTTTTTTACGAGATTGACCATGAAGGGGTCTATTCGCTGGTGAAAGTTCGCCCTCTTCGAGAAGAGGGCGTGGTGAAGTATGTCATGGGATTTGGACTCGATATCACGGAACACAGAGCGGTTAAACGAAGGATTCAAGAAAGTGAAGAGCGATATCGAACGCTTGAGCGTGTGTCGGCAGACTGGTTCGTCGGTATGGACAGCAACAGGTGTATTGTGTCGGTTAATCAGAAATTTCTGGATGTGCTCGGTCTCAGCAGGCAGGAAGTGCTTGGTCATCAACTTGAAGAATTGTTATTCATTGAGCAGTTGGATAACTGGTTGTTCATTTTTCAAAAGGCCTTGCATCACAATATAGCCCAGGATACGGAACTGAGTTTTATTATTGGAGAAGGTCATGAGCAGCATGTCCGGGTTCACCTGTACCCTGTCAAAGGACTAAACTCAAGTGAGAAAATTAAGACAGTCATTCGTGACATTTCGGATCACTATAGACGTGTTAAGGCTGACAAAGCAAGTCAGGCGAAGAGTGAGTTTCTCGCATTCATGAGCCACGAGATTCGTACCCCACTGAGTGGCATTATCAGCTTTTCGTTGTTGCTTCAACGAACGGATCTATCTCCACAACAGAAGGATTATTTGAGTAAAATGAATGCGTCCTCCCAAACCTTGCTTGCCCTCGTAAATGATATTCTTGATTTTTCGAAAATTGAGGCAGGCAAATTGATTTTGGAGAAGGTTCCTTTTTCACCGGAGGATGTGATCAAACGTGTGGCAGATCAGATTGGTGTAGCTATCGGAAATAAAGATATCGAAGTGATCTTTTCAACCGATCCAGATCTGCCGTTAACGGTGATTGGTGATCCGTTCCGACTTGAACAGGTTTTATTGAATCTGCTGAGTAATGCGATTAAATTTACGGAGCATGGCTATGTAACACTTAAGGTAGAGGTACTCTCATTGGAGGCGGAGCGGGTACAGGTTCGTTTTGAGATAGAGGACACGGGAATTGGAATCTCATCTGAGCAACTGGAGCGGCTGTTTGTACCGTTTACTCAAGCGGAGCCTTCGACGTATCGAGCATATGGGGGTTCTGGACTCGGACTGGTTATCTGTTACCTTCTGGTGAACTCCTTGGGAGGAAGTTTGCAGGTGGATAGTGTTCTGGGAGAGTACAGTCTGTTCTCATTCGACTTGATATTTGAACTGGCAGAATCGGAAGAAGAAAGTTCCTTTCTGCAAACATACCCTCTTCTATATTACGCGGATGATGTGGTGATCGTTGAGGAAGATGAACGAATGGGTGCGAATTTGAAGCAGATCCTCCACTCATTCGGGATGAAGCCGAAGCTGTATCCTTCGTTGAACCATATGATGGAAAGTGATTGGTGTATACCAAAGGCAGAGGGGATAAGTTCAATATTATTGATGATAAATATGGATGCAGCACACGCACACCATCGTTTACCTTGGAACAACCTGATGAAGCGATTGAATCGAACCAAATTTCAGATGGTGGGTTATACCCATGCCTTTAGTGAAAATGCCCTGTGGAGTGAGGAGAGATCCTTTCGCCCGGATCTCATGATGATCAAACCGATTACACGTCTGGGATTGTTCGAAGTGTTACTTGCACTTCAGGGTGAAGGGCCATTAGAGGACAAGCGGATGAGCGAAGGCGACGAGTTCCATTCGCGTAACCTGAAAGGCCACATTCTGATAGCTGAAGATCATGAAATCAATCAATTGGCCATTCGGGCCATGCTGGAGCATATCGGATTCAAGGTGACGGTAGCAGACAGTGGCACAGAGGTTTTGGAGAAATTGCACGAACAAACATGGGAACTGATTCTGATGGATCTCTTAATGCCAGATATGAATGGTATTGATGCAGCAAGGCACATTCGCAAGATGAGGAAATATGACCGTACACCCATTATCGCGCTTACAGCGAATGCTTTAAAAAGGGACGATGAGCTATATCTTGAAGCGGGCATGAATGCAATCCTGACTAAGCCCATACAGGAACAACAGATCGCAGATATGTTGGACATATGGATTGATCTAAAAGGCATAAGAGATATCAATGGAATCGATTCAGATAAGGCCATTAGACAGATGGACGGCAAGCCGCATATTCTGCAATATGCGCTTACGAAATTCAGGACGGAGTATGGTTCGTTTCAGCAAAAGCTGGCGGCACAGCTTCAGCAACAGCAGATTACTGAAGTAATCCGTAATGTTCATTCTCTTCGAGGCGTAGCTGCGAATCTGCATGCAGTGGACCTGATGTGTGCGGTTCTCCAGCTGGAGCTGCTCTTATCCGATCCGTTACTCGAAGAAAAGGCACTGAACTCGGTATTAGAGAAGGTGCAACAGGAAATTGATAAAATTACCGGGTCTCTGCCATGGTGACCTGAATAAAGTTATATTATTTTAAGGAGTAAACTTATATCCGACCCCCCAGATGGTTTGAATGTATTGGGGGTTTTTCGGATTGTTCTCGATTTTTTTGCGAAGCTTGGTAATGTGCACATCGATGGTGCGATCATTAATGCCGGCATCAATACCACGAATGGCTTCAATCAGGGCATACCGGCTGTAGACCTTGCCAGGATTGAGGATAAACAGCTTCATGATCTCAAATTCGGAAAATGTCATCTCCACTCGCTGGTTATTTAACAGAACGGTTCTTCGCGCCAGATCGAGAGATATTCCAGTTTCCTGTTCAGTGACAATAGAGCTGTTCAATATGGCGTAACGACGCAATACAGCCTCAATACGTGCTTTCAGTTCCTGCATGCTGAAAGGTTTACATACATAGTCATCAGCCCCATCTGTTAATGATCGAATACGTTCGGATACTTCGGTTAACGAAGAGATGACAATGATGGGGATTGCCGTATGTTGGCGCATGAGAGAACAAGGATTCTTATTACCCGAATCAGGGAGCAGCAAGTCAAGAAGCAGGATATCAGGCCGCGCTTGAAGCTGTAGAAGACCATCTCTTGCGTTATCGACACGGGTAACATCATACCCTTCACCTTGTAAATACAAGGATAATGTATCGCCTAACATGTTGTCGTCCTCTATGATAAGCACTTTCGTCATGATATTCCTTTCTGAACCCCCTTCTTGTAGAAGGATTAAGATCCATGGATTAACTTAATATACCTGATATTTAAAACAGGCTGCATGAGGATGTCAAGACTCTAACATGACTCCAAGAAGGTGAGAGAATCTGGTTTATTGCTCGCCCAAATGTGGATGAGCTTCACGCTCGATCAGGCGCATCAGTTTGCGCTCGGTGGCTGTCTCTGGTGCAGGGGTGTAGACACTGCAACGCAGATCGGAACTACCCTGAACCTGCAACGAAGTCAGATCAAACAACATTTTGCCTGCTTTGGAGTGCCTGAATTCGATTAATACGTCCGGGGCGCTGCTGACGCTGCTTTGTTTCCAAAGGGTGTGAAAATCGTGATGTCTGTTCATCATGTCGTCCAAAAATAAATTATACCATTCATCATCAACATACTGACCATAATAAGCACGAAATATCGCCAGAAATCCGCTAACAAAATCCTCCCAGTTCACCGCGAGCCTGCGAAACTCCTTTCGATCAAATAACAGACTGATCATATTCCGCTGTTCGGGGGCAATCTGT
Organism: Paenibacillus sp. FSL R5-0749; assembly: GCF_038595085.1. Taxonomy (NCBI): domain Bacteria; kingdom Bacillati; phylum Bacillota; class Bacilli; order Caryophanales; family Paenibacillaceae; genus Paenibacillus; species Paenibacillus sp. FSL R5-0749. The sequence continues at coordinate 1,021,560 of NZ_CP152005.1, forward strand.
TCAAAATCCATAAAAACATGCCGGGCTGCATCATTCCAGCCAACAATGTAACAACGCCGATCCGAGATCACGGTAGGGCAGTGATGAAGCTCTTGCAAAATTTTCTGCAAGGAAGGGTGAAGTTGAACAGGTTCTTCTTCCAGTGTCGGCAGTTCGGAGTGATGTTCCATGGCAAGTGAAAACAGATATTTTCGCTCATCCGCAGTAAGTCTTAGTGCTGAAGCGATGTTGTCCAAAACCGAATGGGATACCTGAATATCCCGACCTTGTTCAAGCCAGGTATACCATGTTGTACTTACACCTGCCAGTTGGGAAACCTCTTCTCTCCTCAAACCAGGCGTTCTGCGCCGGCTTCCAGTGGGTAAACCGACAGATTCGGGAGAAATTTTGGAACGCTGTGTTTTTAGAAAAGTAGACAATGCCTGTAACCTGACATCGTAGTTCAATCCATCACCTTCCGTCCTCGTTATCATGGTAGTCATTATACTATTATAATTGACAACTTGTAATAGGATATTCAAAAGTGCACTATTAGTGGCATAGCGTAAGAATGAAGGAAGATAACAGCGCTGAAGGAGGATGGATATGGAACGAGTCGTCATTACAGGTATGGGAGTCATCTCTCCTTTGGGAAATGATGTACATACATTCTGGAATGGATTAATTGAGGGTAGATCAGGAATATCAACAATAGAACATTTTGATACAGCTTCCTATAAAACCAGAATCGCTGGTGTGGTCCGTGATTTTGATGGTGAAGAGCAATTTGGACGCAAGGAAGCAAGGCGTATGGACCGCTTCGTTCAATTCGCTGTTGCTGCTGCGGACCAGGCAGTATCCCAATCGGGTCTTGTGATGGACGAACTGGATCGCGAACGGGTAGGTGTATATATTGGTTCAGGAATAGGCGGAATTCAGACATTGATGGAACAAGGCAAGGTCCTGTCTGATCGGGGACCTGCGAGAGTCAGTCCAACACTCGTACCTATGATGATATCCAATATGGCTGCAGCTATGGTTAGTATGAGGTTTGGTTGCTGGGGGCCGACATTGTCGCCAGTAACCGCTTGTTCCATTGGCAATACAGCCATTGGAGAGGCTTTCCGTCTTATTCGTCATGGTGGAGCCGATGTCATTATTGCTGGCGGGACAGAAGCCGCTGTAACTGAAGTGTCACTGGCAAGCTTCGGTAATGCGACAGCGTTGTCAACAAGAAATGAAGCGTTCCATGCAGCAAGCCGTCCATTTGATGCGGGGAGAGACGGTTTTGTCATGGCGGAGGGCGCTGGGATTCTGGTTGTTGAGTCACTATCTCATGCACTGGAACGAGGGGCAAATATTCTTGCCGAAGTAATTGGATATGGTGCCAGTTCAGATGCATATCATATGGTAGCAACCCACCCGGAAGGACGGGGGGCATATCTGGCAATGAAAGCAGCGCTTAAAGAAGCTCAGATTGAACCTGAAGACATCGATGTAATTAATGCTCATGCCACCAGTACGGAGGCGGGCGATCTCTCTGAGACGAGAGCGATTAAGCAACTTTTCGGGGAAGCTGCCTATGATGTTCCGGTCACAGCGAATAAGTCCATGACAGGACATATGCTTGGTGCAGCTGGTGGTGCGGAGGCGATCTCACTTATTCAAAGCCTGCGTCATGGCATCATTCCTCCAACCATCAATCAGGAGCAGAGTGACCCTGAATGTGATCTGGACTATGTACCCAATGAGGCAAGAAGAGCAGATTTGCGGATTGGAATGTCCAATTCCTTTGGTTTTGGCGGTCATAATGCGGTGATTGTTCTTCAAAAATATTCTTCTTAAGCTTAAAAGAACAGCTGAAATAACCAAAGGAACAGCGCAGCCTGGTGAGGCCACGCTGTTCCTTTGGTTATACGCGAATCATTCGTATCACGGAACCCTATTAACAGGCAAGTGTTTGCATGCCTTACGAAGAGAGAGGCGTTGATTCCGCTAAGCCTTTGCTGCCCCGACTCAACCAGCTTACACGCCAGCGGGATTGCATGAAGAGAACAAGGAACAGGGAAGCTGCAGCAATCAGGCTAAGAATGACGAAGCCTGGAGTGTAGGATTGGTAGCTGCTATACAGTTGACCGAGAATCAGCGGCAGTGCGTATCCGCCCAACCCGCCAGCCGCGCCTACAATGCCTGTCATCAGGCCAATCTCGTTACCGAAGCGTTGCGGAACCAGTTGGAACACGGATCCATTTCCAGCTCCCAAACACATCATACCGAGGAACAGCATGACCACTACAACAGGAAGTGGTGGCATGAAGGATACTCCAATCAACATGACGCAGGCTCCTGTATAAAGGAAAGTCAGCATGCGGGTTCCACCAATTTTGTCTGCCAGATAACCCCCTACAGGCCGGAAGAAGCTGCCTGCAATGACACAGAAGGTGGTAATATCTGCGGCTCGAACAGGTGAAAGTCCATACTGGGTGTTGAAGAAGATGGTTAGATAGTTACATAATCCAACGAAGCCGCCAAAGGTTACACAATAGAAGGCACAGAACACCCAAGCATCTTTTTGTTTAAGCAGACTTCCATATTGGGACAATTTTTTGGGCTCAGGCCGGTTAGGACTATTCTTGGCAAAGAGAGAAAAGAGAATAAATACGAGAGCAATCGGGATAATAGCAAGTCCGAACACAACTTCCCAGCTGCCAAAATGCGTAGCCAAGCGATTGGCAAACAACGTCGCGAGTACGGTTCCGCTGTTACCCGCCCCGGCGATACCCATGGCAAGACCCTGGTGCTCTTTGCCATACCATTGGCCCGCCAGCGGCAACGCAGCAGCAAAGGAGGCACCAGCCACACCCAGCAAGAGTGCCACCACGTAAAGCTGGCTTAAGGAGTCAACCCATAACCAGCCGAGTAATAAGGGAACCAGAGTGACGAGCATCCCGATCTGTGCGGTTAGTTTCGGACCGATATAATCAGACATGAAGCCGAGTACAAGTCGCAGGATGGAGCCGCCAAGAATAGGCAATGCGACCAGATTGGCCTTTTCCAATGGAGTCATCGGATAGTCCAATGCGATGACAACTGCGAGTGGACCCAGCATCCCCCATATCATAAAACTGATGTCAAAGTACATAAATGCCCCGAACAGGGTGGGCTTATGCCCGCTTTTCCAAAAACTTTTGCTCTCCATCATCCATCATCGCTCCTCATCCAATTAAGATCTTCGTAATTTGTCTATGTGCTTGTTGAGGCAGAAAAAGGCCGCAATTCGTCCAGATCAGAACGATTTGCGGCCCCGTTGCCGACAGGCGGTACACGTCATTGTGTTCCCGCATCTGAGTTGATCACAGCACTGTGATTTTGATTCAAATTATAAGCAAGAGAAAATGGTCATGTCAACAAAAATTACACGTAATTTTAATTAATTCTTTTTTTGATCGTGTTTCGTGGTTTTGATGTTAATTATATTGACATTGTATTTGGATTCCCTTAATCTGAATCTAATATGAATCCACACAATGGCGTGTGGATTCCGGAGGCAACGGTGCCCTTTTCCGAATGATGGAGAAGGGATTTTTCTGTTTATTTTCAGGTGAGAGAGATAGGGGGCAGCCCATGAGCAGAAGCAAACTGGTGATTATCGGGAATGGCATGGCAGGAATGAAGTGTGTTGAAGAGATCATCGCACTGGAGCCTGATACGTATGAGATTGTAATCTACGGCAATGAACCCCGTCCCAATTACAATCGGATCATGTTATCAAAAGTATTGCAGGGGGAGCATTCGCTACAGGATATCATAATCAATGACTGGGGCTGGTATGCCGAGCATCAAATCCGGCTATGCACAGGTGAGACGGTACACCGAATTGATACCCGAGGGAAATATATAGAGACTGAATCCGGCCTAAGAGAAACATATGATGTCTTGATTCTGGCGACAGGGTCTTCACCGTTTATTCCACCGATTCCAGGAGTGGATAAAGAGCGGGTCATGTCCTTCCGAACCATTGATGATTGTATGCGTATGTCCGACTATTCCAGAGAATTTCGCAAGGCCGCCGTTATTGGGGGTGGATTACTTGGACTGGAGGCTGCACGTGGGTTGCTGCATCTGGGGATGGAAGCTGTGGTGATTCATAATGCACCTTACATTATGAACCGACAGTTGGATCAAAAAGCAGCTGCGATGCTTCAGAAGCAACTTGAAGACCAGGGTATGTCCTTTCTTTTGTCCAAAAACACGCAGAAAATTACCGGACGATCACAGGCGCAGGGGTTGCTGTTCACAGATGGTTCCAAGCTTGAAGCTCAGGTTATCATTGTCGCTGTAGGCATTCGGCCAAATGTGGATCTCGCCAGACGAAGTGGAATTGCCACAAATCGGGCAATTGTGGTAGATGACTATATGCGCACCAATGTACCGGATATATACGCAGTTGGGGAATGTGCCGAACATCGGGGAATCAGTTATGGTCTGGTGGCCCCCTTATACGAACAGGGGAAGGTGCTCGCACGTACGCTCTGTGGACAGGAAACGCATGAATACAAAGGATCGATTCCCTACTCACAGTTGAAGGTATCGGGAGTTGATGTTTTCTCAGCCGGCGAGATTAGTGGTGAAGGTGTACAGACTGCAATTCAACATCTGGATGGCATTCAAGGCACATACAAAAAGGTACTGATGCAGGCTGGCAAAGTGCGTGGCGCCATTTTATTTGGAGATACAGCGGAAGGAACGGCTTTGCTTGGACTGGTGCAACGAGGTGCGGATGTAGCGGAATTGGCTCCGCGTGAAGGGGCCCCAGACCCGGCTGAGATGGCTGCTGCGGCATTACCAGTTCAGGAGACCGTATGTGCCTGTAACAATGTGACCAAGGCTGCCATTATGAAGGCGATTCAGGAACAGGGCCTCGAGACGGCAGATCAGGTGAAGGAACAGACGAAGGCTTCTGGTTCATGTGGTGGCTGTCGCCCGATGGTGGCTGCACTGTTGAAACATACGCATAACCTGAAAAATAACGGGGGTACTGGAGTGGAAGCCACACCAGATAAACCTGCTCCAATGTCTGTATGCAGTTGTACGGCGCTTGGGCATGCAGAACTGAAGGAAATGCTGGCTGACATCGTTGTTCCGAATACAGATCTACCTTTGATCTTGCAGAAGTTGGGTTGGGGTTCGAAGCTTGGCTGTGCTGTATGTCGTCCAGTGATCCACTATTACTTGCAAGTATCCATTGAAACGAAAGTTGCTCCAGAGTTCGAAGGTCACTCCGAGGTTCAGGTGCGCTGGGATAATCATATCCCGTCGTCATCCTATGCCAGAGATGTCAGTAGGTTGGCTGCCCAGCTTCGTGCCAGTTGGATCGGTGCAGTGATGCCGTCATCCGTGAATATAGGGGTTGCACCAGGGCCGGGGTCATTAGTGAGCGCACTGGTTCAGGATATTGGTTTGCTGGCTTCACCAGCTGGATGGGAGATCTATGCAGGTGGTCATGCAGAGCATCCGGTGAAGGAAGGTGAGTTGCTTGGGGTGGCTGAGACAGAGATGCAAGCGGCTATGCTTGCATCAGCCTGCCTTCAATGGTATCGCCAAACCGCTTGGTATGATGAGCCGTTATGGGCATGGACGGAACGATTGGGATTCATGTCGATTCGGGAAACGCTGCTGGATGACCAACTACAGAAGGAACTTGTTGCGATTCATCATTATGAGCGGGATGTGGCTTCAGCATCCCCGATGAAGCAATTTCTTGAATCTCCCGCGGTGCAGGGCACCGTCTGAAACGGATCAGTATTACAGCTGAAAGGCAGGGATGGGAAAATGGAATTATCGATAACTTCGGAAATGGCGGTATCCAAGCTGTATGTAAAAGAAACACAGTGTCCATATTGCAGTGTGCAATGCAAGATGACAGTTGAAGAACTGGCCGCACCTGTTGCAGGTCAGAGCCGAGCGGAATATACGGTCCAAGGCGTTCCGAATGAAGCTTCTCAGGGCAGGCTGTGTGTGAAGGGTATGAATGCTCATCAGCATGCGCTCAGTGGTCAACGATTAATGCATCCGCTGATTCGTCGCAATGGTGAGCTTGAACCCTGTTCCTGGGAGGAGGCTGTTCAGACTATCGCACAGCGGTTTCAGAACTTGAAAGATTCATACGGAGCAGATACGGTTGGAGTATACGGAGGCGGATCTTTAACAAATGAGACAGCCTATCTGCTCGGCAAGTTCGCCAGGGTAGTTTTGGGGACGAAATATATCGACTATAATGGACGATTCTGTATGTCAGCTGCCGCCTCGGCCGGAAGTAAAGTATTTGGAATGGACCGAGGACTAACGTTCCGCCTGTCCGATATACCGAAAGCGGGCTGTATTATACTTGCCGGAACCAATATCGCAGAATGCCAACCTACACTCTTGCCGTACTTTAATCAGGCGAAGGAGAATGGGGCCTTTCTCATCGTTATCGATCCCCGTAAGACGGCAACCGCTGCGATTGCCGATCTTCACTTGCAGGTAAAGCCCGGAACGGATGCCTTGTTGGCGGATACCATGTTAAAAATATTGATCGATGCCGGATTGGTGGATCCTCATTTTATAGGAGAACGAACGCATGGATACGAGCAATTGATACAAGGGTTGGCTGATCTCCAACTCGAACAGTCGGCACTAGCATGTGGAGTCGATCTGGCCCTGATTCGTCAGGCTGCACTGGCCTATGGTGAGGCAGAGACAGGCATGATCATGACAGCACGTGGCGTTGAGCAACAGACGGATGGACATATGGCTGTCAGACACTTTCTCAACCTGGTGTTAGCGACTGGCAAAATTGGCCGAGAAGGCTGTGGATATGGTGCGATCACAGGTCAGGGAAACGGGCAGGGTGGACGGGAGCATGGGCAGAAGGCTGACCAGCTGCCGGGCTATCGATCGATTGAAAATGAAGCTGATCGTGCCTATGTGGCATCGATCTGGGGCGTGGACCCTGCAAGTTTACCGGGTAAAGGAGTCTCGGCCTACGAGATGATGGAGAAAGTTCATGACCAGGAGATTCGGGCTTTGCTTGTGATGGGCTCCAATCCGGTTGTATCCAATCCTAATGTGCGTTTGGTGGAAGAAGGTTTGCGTAAGCTGGATTTTCTAATCGTGGCAGATATGTTTCTGTCCGAGACTGCACGAATGGCGGATCTGGTTCTTCCGGTTACCTCTTATATGGAGAATGAAGGTACACTGACCAATCTGGAGGGGCGTGTTCTGCTCCGTGAACAGGGGCGGCCTGCGCCGGGCGAAACGCTCAATGATTGGGAGATATTATGCCGGATTGCCGCGCAATTGGGTAAAGTTTCTTACTTTGAATATGAAACTGCTGAGGATATCTTTAATGAGCTTCGGTTGGCGAGCCGTGGTGGAGTGGCTGATTACTATGGCATTACCTATGAGCGTTTGCGTAACGAGAAAGGGGTATACTGGCCGTGTTCTTCCCTTGAAGAGCAAGGAGAAGGCCTGTTATTCGGTGATCGATTCGCACATCCCGATGGCAAAGCGGCATTCACATGTGAGTCAAGCCTGGGATGGAATGATATATCACCGGAATTCCCCTTAATTCTTACCAACGGACGTGTGCTCCCTCATTATCTTACAGGGGTGCAGACGCATCGCAGTCCGGCACTTGCAGCTCGTGAATTGGAGAACTTCGTTGAGCTTCATCCGGTTACCGCTGCCCGTCATCGTATTCACGATGGAGAGTGGGTAGAGATACAATCGGAGTACGGAAGTTTCACGGTTCGTTCGCGCATCAAGGATTCCATTCGGGAGGATACCTTGTTTGTGCCGATGCATTGGGGTGGTGTTCAAAATGTGAATCGGGCAACCCGACCGGAACTGGACCCGTTCTGCCGTATGCCCGGATTCAAGACGGCGGCAGTAACCATTCGACCATTGCGATTAGCCAAATAATCCATACAGGTTTCAGCATACAGGTTTCCAGGCATCATAAGCTGCTCTAATGCTAACTTCGAGAACGGATATGTAAATGACTGGAACTTAAAAGCAGAATAAAGCGTTAAGAATATATACTGACTAAATAAGAGGTGGTCAAACCTTTGAAAAAGAAAACATTGGTTTCACTACTCACCCTACCACTGGTAGCTGCATCTGTATGTGGCTACATGTACTTGAACAAGCCGTCTATAGTTAGTGCTCAAAGCGATGTTGAAGCAGCAGCACTTAAGGCGACCCAGGGTAAGGTGGATTATATTAAGGAATCGTTTGAAGACGGATCATATATCGTTCGCTATCGGGACCGTGTGAATTTGACAGAAGTCACTGAGGAATACCGTGATAACCAGCTTCATTACAAAATGATTATTGAAGATGGTGGTAAGAAAATCACTTCGTATGGTCGAGATTTTGAGACGGGAAAATTGGTTGGGAACACTTGGACCATGCCGGACAACATAGCTGCTGAAAATGAGAAGTTGCTACAGAACTCGCTGTTGGAAAATGCTAAAGAAGAATTACAAGGTCAGGATTGGACCGTACTGGAAACTGCGGGAACACACTCCCGTTCTGCTACAGAGCGTAACGAGCAAAAGGCTGTTTCTGAAGACGCACTCCACAAGGAAGTGGTGACCATTGATGTAAATACGGGTTTACCGACGCAACGTGTGATTTATCAGAAAGACAAAAACGGTGAAATTGTAACCAGACCAACCAAGACCGAAGAGTACAAGCATTTGGATTCTATCCCGATGAAGATCCAGAGCTTTGCTCCGGAAGAATCGATTGAGATTAGAGAAATACCGGCGCCGGTCATTGAAGATAAGGTGCTTGGAGGGTCCTAAGATTTTCTATTTCATCAGCAATTACAATTACAAGAAAGCCAGCCCTCATATTTGTTGAGAGCTGGCTTTTTCCTTGAATTTAGCCCTCGATCTGGAGTGTATGGCGAAGGCGCTTGATATCACTTTTAGGAGGAAGGCCATACATGCGGGCGTACTCCCGACTGAACTGGGAAGGACTCTCGTACCCAACCTGGAATGCCGCATCGGCCGCATCGGTTGAACCTGCAAGTAACATTCGCCGGGCCTCCTGCAATCGAATCTGTTTTTGATATTGCAGTGGGCTCATGGCGGTAACGGCTTTGAAATGATAATGCAATGAGGACGTACTCATGTTAATCATGGAAGCCAATTGCTCGATTCGCAGTGGATGGGCGTATTCGGAGTGAATGACTTCAATGACTTGGGCGATATGCTGTGCATGACTGTTTTGGACTGCAAACTGCCTGATGGAATGTCCGTGTTCATCCTGAATCAGGCGATATAGAATCTCACGAGTCATAAGAGGTGCAAGTGCAGGTATATCTTCAGGTGTATCCAGCAATCTGACCAATCGGATTACGGCTTCCAGAAGCGGAGGTTTGTTTGAGCTTACAAACAACCCACGACGTGTTGAGTTGTTGGATTTGGTGTGTGCGGAAGGAGAATCTTGAACAAGATCAAAAACCTGCCCCGAATCAAAATCAAGTCGTAAGCAGAGATAAGGGTGTTCTGTCGTTGCCTGTACCACTTGTCCTGAAATAGGCAAGTTTATGGAAGCGACCAGATACTGTGAAGAGTCATAGGTATAGCTCTCTTGTCCGAGAATAACCAGTTTGGAACCTTGGGCCACAATGCACAAGGCGGGTTCGTGCACGGTATGAATGGGCTCTGAAACCTGGGAAGCACGGATCAAAGCAAGCGAAGGAATTGCTGTTAGATGAATCCCGTCATCGTGGGCGAAACGACCGATTAAGCGGGCCAATTCCTGTTGCTGCTCAATAATAGCTGTACCCTGTTCCGTTTTGGATAGCATGGATTGCAGGCCCCCTTTCCTGATACTCATAACCATTTTAAAATGCGTTGGACGAATAGGCAAGAATACTGTGGGATTCTTCTATCGTACAGAGACTGATCGACTACATAATGAAATTAAGCAATTGAATCTGTTGGCAACAGAAAGGAGTGACGTGGAAATATGGCAGGTAATAGATCAGAAGACAGACCAGAATTGGAGCACCCGTATGTAGGAATGTGGGTGACGAAGGACGGGTACATCCGACATGAACTGCTTCCTTCCGGTCGTTATGACGAATCACGGGGAGATAGGCAAAGTGCGTACCAAGGTCGATATGTAGTCGAAGGAGATCATATTGAATATGTGGATGATACTGGCTTTACTGCGGATGGAGACTTTAAGGAAGGCGTGCTTTATCATGCAGGCATGGTTCTGTACAGAGAAGATGCACAATCAAATACCTAATAGGGAGAGAAGTCGATATGTTTAATGTAAAAGGGAAAGTCGTTGTAATCACGGGTGCAAGCAGCGGAATTGGGGAGGCAACAGCGCGTCTGTTAGCAGAGCAGGGAGCACATGTTGTTATTGGTGCAAGACGAGTGGATCGCCTAGAGGTGCTGGCTTCCGCCATTCGCTCGGAAGGTGGTTCAGTAGAATATCATGCCCTTGATGTTACACAGCTGGAAGACATGCAAACGATCGTAGAGCTTGCGCTCAGTCGTTATGGACGTTTGGATGTGATAGTTAATAATGCCGGGGTCATGCCACTATCAACCCTTGAAGCACTAAAAGTGGACGAGTGGAATCGTATGATTGATGTTAATATTCGGGGTGTTCTACACGGTATTGCAGCTGGGCTGCCCGTTATGAAAGAACAGGGTTTCGGGCAGTTTGTTAATATCGCTTCCATTGGAGCTTATGCCGTGACACCAACAGCCGCAGTATATTGTGCAACCAAGTACGCTGTCCGGGCGATCTCGGAGGGTCTGCGACAGGAGGTAGGCTCAGATATCCGCGTGACCCTTGTATCGCCAGGTGTGACTGAATCCGAACTTGCCGAATCCATCTCTGATCATGGAGCACGGGAGTTTATGAAAGATTATCGGAGCATATCCATTCCAGCTACGGCTATCGCTCAAAGCATACTATATGCGATCAACCAGCCGGCTGAGGTGGATGTGAATGAAATTGTGGTAAGACCCACTGCAAGCTTAGTTTAAACCTCGCTGTAAGATTCCGAAGACGCCCCTACCATATATACGGTTGGGGCGTCTTTTTGTACCTTATAAACAACTTGGTTCATATCTCAGGGTGACCAACCACTAATGCTATCAACAGTAAGATAGAAGAATTTAACATGGGGGCAATCCAGAAAGAGTGTATTAGCTGATTTTGCGTATATCTACGCAAGTAGTTCATAGTTCCGTGGTTCCACGTAAACATGAGGATTGGCTCATGAATATGGATTGAATTTTAGTTATGATGTTCATTAGGGGTACATATGTACGTATTTTTAATTTTATTTTGGGATAGATCGTCATTGTGAGTTTAGGTTATTACGCATCGTGGTATAGATATCGGGGCTTATGGAAGCTTCTTCAAATAGGGCAGGACAGAGGGGGCATGACAGTGAACATATGGATAACGGTAAAAAGTCTGGGTAAGCGCAAGCCGGTACTTGCCAAGCAAGCTGCTGAACTTCCGGAAACAACTCATACGCTAAGGCAGCTCATTGAAAATATGGTGGCTCTGCAAGTAAAAGCTCTTCAGGACAAGAAGCAACAGGCGGAATTGCTCGCCTACCTGATGCCGGATGATATTGAATCGCAGGGAGCGGCGGGGAAAGTCGGGTTTGGCGCAGTATACAATGAGGGTGTTCCTGATCTGAATGGCGCGATGGAGACAGCTATAACTGCCTATGAGGATGGATTGTACAAAGTGTTTCTCAACGATGAAGAATTGCAGGAACTGGACAAGTCAATTTTGATACAAGACGGCGACAACGTGGTGTTTATCCGATTTACAATGCTTGCCGGACGTCTGTGGTAGAGAGTGATGAAGGAGGAGAACAGGATGAATCAGGAAGATCAAGTGCAGGTGTATATGGATGAATTGCAGGAAAGAGCCAAGTCGTTAACAGGGGTACAGCTTGAGTTGGCAGGTTATGTTGTGGAGATCGCCGGGTCTACGTATTTGCGTGGAGACGAAAAGATGTTTTTGAATACAGAAAAGTTGCTTGAAAGGCTGGCTGCAGAGACACAGAAGCCATTATTCCAGCCACTATTGGATGTGCTCCAGCATCTGGCGAGTGAGTCATTGGTTGCACGATTCCGTTATATTGCAGAGCGTGCGACCCGTTTCCCATACAGTAACAACTATGAACGCAGGCCCTTCCGCACATCCGATCCGGGGCAGCATGTAGCACAGGTCATCCGTAAACTGATGGGGTTGTTCCGGATGGAAATGAATAATTTTTCTCTGGAAGAATATGTGTCACTTCGTGAGTACAAGCTGGATTATCTGCATGAGATCCGTTGGGTCCTGGCGGATTGTATCGCGTATGAACTGGATCATCAGGGCGGAGGTATGAAGCAGGCGCTGCACGATATTATATATGGTGACAATCAGAATGCACTGTTAACCCATGAAATGATAAAGGGCATATTCATGAGCGATCAGGTGGAAGCCTATCAGATGGTAGGTGAGCTGCTGGTTGCAGCACGGTTGCAGGAAGGTCTGCGCCAAAGCATTGTGGAGCGGATGGATGAAGGAACACTGGAAGCCTATATTTACATATTAAAAATCATTATCGACAACAACCTGATTCGTTTCAGTTCTGTGGTAAGAGCGCTCGCTGTCTGGACGGGGATCGGCATAGAAGCAGCCAATCAGCGAGTTGCTGCACAGCTCATTGAACAGGCTCATGAGGCGCTGGTACAACCAGAGGTACGAGAAGCCTGGCAGCAGGAAGCGAACGCGAACAAACTCTTTATCAGCCTGTGGGCGACAGCAGTCATCGAAGAGAATGATTTGAAGAGCAAGATCATCGAGATTATGGATCAAGGCCAATTATATCAGAAGATCGTTGCCCAATATGTACTGGCTAACAGCCAGAACCGAGAGCTTCGATTGGACATTGCACGTCGGTATTTGGAAGCGCAGGATACCGAGTTAATGCACTGGATTGTGACCAACTATGACGCCATGTATATGTATAACTGGAGTTTCGAGAATGGTGAGAATCAGCGTAGCGTTTACGTGTGGCCATTGCAGGCTCTTGAAGATAAGGCCTTGCGGCGTCAGGACTTTGAACGATTCAAACAGATGCTGGGTGTCATTCCAAAAGGCGGGTCAGGCGGACCATCGGGTGTACTTGAGTATGTTCACTACCGGATTGATATGGATGATGTAGTCAAAAAAATGTTATATCTGGCCGCTTATGATATGGACCCGGAATGGATCGGCGAAGTCATTGCAATCAAGGACCGCCTAAGCCCGGAACTGCGTGGAGAACTGTTATCCCAGTTTGTTCAGCATCCTGAGAATGAGGTGCAAAGACAGTTTGTGTTTGAGAGTCTGTCTGATAAAAGTATGAGTAACCGGGAGAGTGCACTCGCCAAGGCGAAGCTGCTCACGTTGACAGTTGAAGAGATGGAACAGATGGAGGCACTGATGAAGCTCAAGACAGGCTCACTTCGTCAGAAGGTCATCCATGTATTATTACTGCAACCTATAGACCAATTGACGGTCTCACTGAAGCGACTTTTGCAGGCTAAGAGTGAGTTGCAGCGTCTGGGCGCACTCGAATTGTTGACCGAGATTGCGGCAGATCCGGAGCGGGCAGATCAGCAGGAGGCATTACAGCCATTGGCGCAGCTTATTGAGACACCAACTGCCAAGGAACAGAAACTGCTGGATAAGCTGACCGATCAGGGGAGTCGTTACACAGCCTCCAATGGATTTGGTTTATTTGATCCGAAGCGACGTGAGCCATTGCTGGATGAGATGCGTGATCTCAAGGACGTTACTCCGAAGGACATCTTCACGCTCTCTCTGGATAAGACCAGACCTTTTCTGGAGGGTCTCAATGAATTGGTGCATGAACACAGGGATTATGAGTATGAAGTGGAGTACTACGCTGGCTATAAAGAAACATTGTTAGTTGGAGCGAGTCTTCGCTCCAAGGTTCCGTATGGAGAGCGCAATGAAATGAAGCATATGCAGCAGTTTCCGCTTCATGAGGTATGGGAGAACTATATTCAACATGGCGAGTTTAGCAGTATGGAGTTAATGCAGTTGTATATGGTTATACAGCTCCGGGATTTCAATGGCAAATTGAGCGACCATTACAGTTACTTCCATGATCAGTATGACTACGAAGAACTGCAAAAGATTCCGTTACTGGAAGGCTGGCGCAAGACGTTTGCTGAACAAATCTATCCGCTGGAGGATATCGAAAAACTGCAGCAGATGCTGAATTCGTTACCGTATAAGGATCAGGTAGTGGCGCTTATATCGGCGGCATTTCTGGATAGCGATCCGATCGACACGTTTGAGATAGCCGAGAAAACCTGGGCCTCTATTATTGCGAGTATGCCTGCTGATCGACTCGAGAAGGAGTCAGGCATGCTTCATATTCTGACTGCACCCTGGAATTATGTGGTTCGTGGCAAAATCCATGACGATAACAGCTTCAAACGTTTCTTCCAGACGGCTTACCAGTTCACCAGTCTTGTAGAGCGTAGTGAGCCGCTGTCTTTACTGTCACTTGAAGATTTCCTCCGTGCGTACCAGTTAAACCTGATTGACGAACAGGAGATATATAGACAGGTTCTGGTCGGTGGGAATCGTCTGATGTTTATTCGGAACTTAACATCCACTCGTACGGAAGAGATCGCAAGTGACCCGAAGCTGATTCACTTACGGGATACGGTCGTTAATCGGATTCTGGAAATCGAGCTGACCCGGGGAGAACTCTCTACAGAAGTAAGTACACTTGCCATGAAACTGGAACGAATTGAAGGCATGGAACACTGGGTACATCTAGTCTCTGCGATGGATCAGGATACCTTTGTTCGTGGATATATCTACAGTTATGGGGACAACACAACACGCAAAGAGACGTTCAGCTATCTGATTCAGAATTGTCATCCACGGGATGGAGAAGATGAGAAACAACTCGGAGAGTTGCTCCAGAAATACCCGATTAAAGAGAAAAAATTGCTGGAAGCAGCCATGTACGCGCCACAGTGGATGGAGATTGTTGCAAAACATCTGGGATGGGAAGGTCTTCGCAGTGCGGCATGGTACTTCCATGCTCATATCAATGAACGCTTTACTGCGGAGAAAGAAACCATCGTGGCCCACTATTCTCCAATCTCACCACAGGACTTTAATGAAGGTGCGTTTGATATCGCTTGGTTTGAAGAAGCTTATGCTGCTGTCGGGGAGGAACGGTTCAATCTCTTATACGATTGTGCCAAGTATATTTCCGGGGGAGCCAACCATCGCAGATCTCAATTGTTCGCGGATGCTGCACTGGGCAAGCTTCGGCTGGAGGATATGCGTGATTCCGTGTCAGACAAGCGAAACAAAGATCATTTATTAACTTACAGTCTGATTCCATTCGCCGTAAATCGTGAACAGGACCTGCGTGAGCGTTACGACTTCATTCAGAAATTCCTGACGCAGAGCAAGCAATTCGGCGCACAACGCCGCGCAAGTGAAGGTGTAGCATCACAGATTGCACTGGGTAACCTTGCTCGTAATGCTGGCTATGCCGATGTTACGCGGCTGATGTGGGACATGGAAGCACGTAAGCTCGATGAAATGAAGACTTTCTTTGAGCCACATGCATTGGATGCTGACACGACAGCACAATTGGTCATTGATGAGGAAGGCCAGCCCGAGATGGTTATCGTTAGCAAAGGCAAGACACTCAAATCTGTACCTGCCCGGTTCAAAAAAGATGGATATATCGCTGAACTGAAAGAGCTCAAATCGGATCTGGTGGATCAGTATCGTCGGGCAAGACAGGAGCTGGAGCGTTCGATGACGGCTGGAACATCCTTTACACGTCAGGAAATTGCCAGTCTGATGCAAAATCCGGTTATACATCCGCTGGTAAGAACGCTTGTATTCCAGTCAGGTGACAAGATGGGAAGATTCGATGGTTCGTCCAGTGGTCTGGTTGCTCCAGGACCAGAGGGTACGATCCATGTCCTAGCGGAACAGGATCAACTGTTGATTGCTCATCCGCTTCATCTGTATCAGAGCGGAAGCTGGAGTGAATTCCAACGGGATCTGTTCACCCGCCAGGACCGTCAACCGTTCAAGCAGGTATTTCGTGAATTATATCTTCCTAACGAGGACGAATTGGCTAATGGTACGGTGTCCCGCCGATATGCCGGGTATCAGATTCAACCGAAAAAAGCAGTAGCTCTGCTCAAAGGACGCCAATGGACAGTCAGTTATGAAGAAGGTCTGCAAAAGGTAAGCTACGAGCATAATCTGATTGCGAATCTCTATGCTATGGCGGATTGGTTCTCACCGGCAGATACTGAGGCGCCAACACTGGAGATGGTGCAGTTCTACGATCGCAAGAGCTACAAACCTGTACCGTTGCAAGATGTGCCGCTGACGTTCTTCTCGGAAGTTATGCGTGACATCGATCTGGTGGTCAGTGTTGCACATGTGGGAGGTGTAGATCCGGAAGCCAGCCTGACCACAATCGAGATGCGCCATGTCATTGTGAACGAGTCGTTGCGTCTGCTGAAGATCGAAAATGTACGTCTGGACGGGAATTACGCACGGATTGATGGTAAATTGGGTGAGTATGCTGTTCATCTGGGTAGTGGCAATGTATTCAAACAAGCCACAGGTGCCCTTCATATCGTACCAGTGCACAGTCAGCATCGGGGTCGAATCTTCCTGCCATTCCTGGATGAAGATCCGAGAACGGCCGAGATTCTGTCCAAGGTGATGTTGCTTGCCGAAGATAAGAAGATCAAGGACCCGCAGATTCTTGCACAGTTACAGAATTAGAAGTTAGTGAATTAGAAGTGAACCGCCCTGTGGGGCGGTTTTTTTTATTTGTTACCCCGATTTTCAATGTATCTCCGAATCTCGTGAACAAGCGGGAGAGACTTCAACATAAAGCGGCTGAGGAACCTGATAAAAGGGACTTCAGTTGCTTTTATATTTTTGGATAAATCAATGGGCCGGATTGGTTCCGGTTACAAATAGACCTGGGACCCAGAGTATCTCAACATATTCCTTAATATGTTAATTAATTGTATTAATTGGTTGGTGAGGAGTGGGTCGAACCGACTGTTTTTAAAAGTAGAGAATTGGTTCGGAAATAGTTACGGAACTGTAAATAATTCGCTTTCTTGTTATGTTATCTGAATTTAAAGTGAGATGATTCCAAAGGACTAGGCTCGGTATAATCTGTTATTTACCAAATTTAAGGGGGTGTAATTCATGATCATGTCGGCTATCGTTAGGAAGCGAAATCTGCTGTCTTGCTTGCAGGCTGCAGTTTCCGAAGCCATGTGCAGGACGACCTGAATGCTTGAAAGACTGGGATCAAGCCAGTTTGCATTCCCTTGTATACATGTATTCAATATGTGCACAAGAAAAATGATCAAGAGAGAGGGAGAACTTACAACATGAACAGAAGACTCAATCTAATTTTCCTCAAACGATGGTTTATGCTATTAATCATCGTGGCGGTTGCGGCTATGCCGCTGCATGCCTTCGCCGCGGAGGCGGAATTCGGGGCTGATCGGCCTTGGATGAACAAATCCTTATCTGCGAAGGAACGCACCGAGCTGTTGCTCAAGGAGATGACGCTGGAGGAGAAAGTTGGATTCGTAACTGGTAAAGTAAATAACTATTATGGTTTCTATAATGATGGATTGGAGCGCCTCGGCATTCCGGCATTACAGATGGCAGATGGACCTGCAGGGGTACGTGTGGCCAACCCGGATGTGCAGGACAAAAAGTCTACGGCACTGCCTGCACCAATTGCGCTAGCTGCTTCCTGGGACACTAATCTTGCCAAGAAATATGGTGATCTGATCGGTCAGGAAGCACATGATACAACACATAATGTAGTTCTCGGCCCTGGGCTGGATATTGCACGTACACCATGGGGTTCCCGGAACTTTGAATCGCTCGGTGAAGATCCATTGCTGGCTTCCGGTATGGGTGCAGCGTATGTAAACGGGATTCAAAGCAATCCGGTTATCGCTACAGCGAAACACTACATCCTGAACAACCAGGAGACGGAGCGTTTCACCACCAATGCAACAGCCAGCGAACGTGCCATTCAGGAAGTCTATGCACGTCCGTTCCAAGCGATGGTTCAAAAAGCGGATCTCGGTTCCGCAATGTGTTCATTTAACCAGGTGAACGGTACATACGCTTGTGAGAACAAGGAGATGCTGACCGATGTCCTTAAGGATCAGTTTGGCTTCGAAGGGTTCGTCATGAGTGATTACGGTGCAAACTTCAGCACTGTCAAATCCGCCAATGCGGGTCTGGATCTGGAGACACCTGGGGAGCCGTATGGCAAATGGGGAGACAAATTGCTGGAAGCCGTGAACAAAGGCGAAGTCAGCGAGCAAACGATTGATGAGAAGGTTAGACGCATTTTGCTTCAGATGTTCGATAAAGGGCTTTTCGATAATCCTGTAACGAATACACAAATCAATGCCAAGAAAGACGGCAAACAAGCGCGTGAAATTGCAGAAGAGAGCATGGTTCTTTTGCAAAACAACGATAATGTACTGCCACTTTCCAAGAAAGACGTGAAATCCATCGCGGTCATCGGACCGGATGCAGATAACGCATCAGCTGCTGGTGGTGGTAGCAGTCTGGTTAACCCGACGTATACCGTAAGTCCACTGCAAGGTATCCGTAACCGTGCCGGTAACGGTGTGGATGTAAAATATGCGGCCGGAACTGATCCAATCTCCGCAGGAGATGCATTTAATGGACCGTCTGCCGTACCTTCCACTCTTTTATCGCCAGCAGATGCTCAAAAAAGTGAAAGAGACTATGGTACAGATCGTGCGGAATACGGTCTGCGTGCTGAATACTGGACGAATAAAGATATGGAGGGTAGCCCTTCTCTGGTCCGTACAGACAATCAGGTCAACATGAATCTTGGATTCTACAACTATGAAGGTTTTAACGCACAATCTTCCAAGCTTCCCGTGACACCAACCAAATTCAATGCCAAAATGTCAGCTCGTTGGACAGGGGCAATCACAGCACCTCAAACGGGCGAATATAAACTGTCCCTGACCAGTCTCGGTTCTGCGAAACTGTATGTGGATGATGAGTTGCTCGTAGACAATCAAGGTGAAACACTGAGTACAACGAAGAAAGAAATTACGTTCAAAGAAGGCGAGTCCCACGACATTCGGATTGAGTATCGTACCGATTTCCCGGTACAGTCCAATCACGATATGGGTGCGCAGGTTCGTTTTGGCTGGGAAGCTCCAGAGGACGCTGTTGATATCAAAATGCAAAAAGCAGTTGATCTGGCGAAAAAATCCGATGTTGCCGTCGTGGTAACTCGTACGTATGACAGTGAAGGTTATGTCGACCGTTCGGATCTGGAGCTGCCGAATAATCAGGAGCAGCTTATTCGCAAGGTTGCGGCAGCCAATCCAAAAACGATCGTGGTACAAATGAGTGGTCGTGCTGTTGAGATGGATTCCTGGCAAAAAGAAGTGCCATCCATCGTTCAGGCTTGGTATGCAGGTCAGGAACAAGGGAATGCCGTGGCACGTGTGCTATTCGGCGATGTGAATCCATCCGGTAAATTGCCGGTGACGTTCCCATCTGATGATTCCCAGACCCCGGTATCTACTGCGAAACAATTCCCGGGTGTAAATGGGGTGGGTAACTACTCCGAAGGTATCTTTGTAGGGTACAAAGGATACGACAAAGAAGGCATGACACCTGCGTTCGCCTTTGGACACGGACTGTCGTATACCGATTTTAATTATCGTAATCTGCATGTGAAGAACACTGGCAAAGGCGACAAAGCAACCGTTGAAGTGTCTCTGAACCTGCGCAATACCGGCAAAGTTTCCGGTGCAGAAGTGGTACAGGTCTATGTCGGCAATCTGCCAACCAAAGTGGAGACGCCAGAGAAGCAGCTTGCTGGTTGGGCAAAGGTTGATCTGAAGGCAGGCAAGCAGCAAAAAGTGAACATTCAACTGGATCGCAGTGCACTGTCCTATTGGGATGAAACATCCCATGAATGGGTAATGCCTAAGGGTAAAGTTCAAGTGTATGTCGGCAGTGCATCAGATGATATCCGTCTGACAGGCAGTGTGAATATCGGAAGCAAGTCCGGTAAATAAAAGTGAAGTCAGGGAGATCGCAAAAATGAGTCGTGGCCTAATGGCCGCGGCTTTTTCCATAATGGAAGGAGAGTGAAGTGTGATGAACATGGGCTGGCGTGAGCATCCCAAACGATGGATCATCCTGTTCATCGCTGTTTGTTGTTTCGGTGTTGGGGTCTGGATTATCTTCAACCGAAGTGAAGAACCCGCTCCGCCACCGGTTGTGGACAAGCTGAGAGCGGCCGAAGTATGGTTAACCACAGGAGATCAGCAAAATCTGCTTACACCACAAAAGCCTATTCCAATTACAGATCAGAATGATGCAGACACAGGCTCTTCAGTCGCTTCAACGCAGGAGTCAGACACTTCTTCGTCGGAGTTCACCATACAGATTAACCCGGATAAGACGTATCAAACCATGGATGGATTCGGTGCAGCGATGACAGGTTCATCGGTACATCTGATTGATCAGCTTCCAGAGGAAAAGCAAGAACAACTACTGAAGGAACTGTTTACAATGGAAGGGCTAAACATGGATATGGTGCGTCATACGATTGGTGCTTCCGATTATTCGGTGGGTGAATCAGGTGAGGCTTCAAGCTATACCTATGATGATATTGAGTCCGGCACGGATTATGAGATGCAACACTTTTCGATCGATAAAGATCAGGATGTTGTGAATATATTGGAGCGTGTAGCTGGATTGAAACCGGATCTTAAAGTGTTGGGCACACCGTGGACGGCCCCGGCTTGGATGAAGTACGGGGAAGAGAAGACCACTAACGGCTGGTATCTGGATTATAACAATCCCAAGGTATATGAAGCTTATGCGAGATATTTTGTGAAGTATATCGAAGCTTATCAGGCGAAGGGCATTCCCATCTACGGGATCACGTTGCAAAATGAACCGGAGTTCACCTCGGATAAATATCCGAGTATGAGTATGGGGGCCGAAGAACAAGCTATGTTCATTCGGGATGATCTCGGCCCGGCACTACAGGATGCGGGACTGGATACACGAATCATCGCATATGATCATAACTGGGATCGGGCGGTCGAATATACCGGCAAGGTGCTGGGTGATGAGCAGGCTGCTGCCTATATCGATGGATCTGCTTTTCACTGTTATGCAGGTGATCCATCTGCCATGTCGGAAGTGCATGAGCGCTTCCCAGACAAAAATATTTATTTTACCGAATGTAGTGGTGGGGAGTGGAGTCCTGATTTTGGCGAGAATCTGAGCTGGCAGATGTCCAATCTCATCATTGGTGCACCTCGCAACTGGGCGAAGAATATACTGCTCTGGAACATTGCACTCGATCCGCAAGGTGGTCCCACGAACGGGGGCTGTGAGAACTGCCGTGGGGTTGTGACGATTGACCCGGACAGTGATGAAATCACTAGAAATGTCGAGTATTATGCGTTGGGCCACATCAGCCGTTATGTGCGTCCGGGAGCTGTAAGAGTGGATTCCACGCAAGAACATGGGCAGATCGAGAACGTTGCCTTCCGCAATCCGAATGGAACGATGGTGCTGGTTGCAGCTAATACGGGTGAGGCAGATGTTTCCTTTGATGTAGTCATGGATGGAGATACGTTTCGATATGTACTGACTTCCCAATCGGCAGTTACTTTCCGTTGGAACCCGAAAATGGGGACAGAGCATTAATTCAAGCTTGGGGATTAGAGTGCAGATGAAAGGATGGCATGGTAAAAGGCTTTTGGAGTTTTTTCGAATAGGCTGATAAATGATAAGAGGCAGGCGGGGTAATGTAAGCTTGCCCATAGACAAACCCCCCGGCAACCTTTCCCCTGAGATGGGAAGGTTGCCGGGGGGTTGTCGTTTCTCTTACCGGTTAGCCTCGGTCAATGGACCGGGCCGGAAGGGGATCTTTTTTTTACCGGAGATTAATGTGTCTCTTCATCCAGAAAAGGTTTGTTCACCGCATAATACATAAAGCCCATCAGCAGCACACCACCCACCAGATTACCCAAGGTCACGGGCACCAGGTTGTGAAGCACACCTTCAAATGAGATCGTCCCCGGGTGATTCAGCACAAGCGCGATCGCGAACGTACACATATTGGCGATGCTGTGCTCATATCCCGAGATGAAGAAGCAGAACACAAAGAGCATCATGGCAAACATTTTGGCTCCATTCTCCTTCATGAACATCGGGACAAAGAATGCCATACATACGAGCCAGTTACACAAAATTCCCCGGAAAAAGAGCTGCATGGTTGGGACCTCCATCTTGTGCTCCACCACGCTTAACAGAAACCCATTCACCTGAGACGAGTCGAACAATCCGGTCAGGTAGATTAACAAGGCAAACACGGCTGCGCCCATCAGATTACCGCTATAACTTGCAATCCACAGCTTGATCACTTCGAACCAGCGCAGTTTCTTGCGCAGCGCCGCATACGTGTAATAGAACGTATTGCCCGTGAACAGGTCACCCCCACCGTAGGCGATCAGGATGATGGCCGCGCCAAACGTAATGGCTGCCATCGGATAGGTAAACGGGGACTGCTCCATATAAAAGAAGTTACCTGTCTTAAACGCCACGATGACGCCGAATCCGATAAACATACTGGCCAGCATGGAGCGTGCAAGGTACCTGATTAAGCTTTGTTTGTAAATCTTGTGTTTCTTCAGAGCAAGTTGTTCCACGTTCCGTAGAGCTTCCGTTTCCATAATTATCCTCCAGTAGTTAAGTTGAATGATTGCATTAACTTACAAATCTCACCAAGTTCCTTTTATTATAACGATTTTTGAGATAGTAACACGCTTTTTCAGAAAGAATATCTTTAATCAGTTAAAGTTTATTTTGGATGTGAACTTATAATATGGGTTCATATTGTTTGCATTTTTTGAATAGTTATTTGCATATTTTTCTCGTTCCGTAATTCTGAAATTTATATAGAACAATGTATCCCCATGTTAAGTGAAATTTGTATGGGTTACATCGATATAATCTTCTTTTATCTGGTTTTTTTACTAGTTGTTTCGTTCAGAAATTGTTCAGAGTATCTTGATAAAATTTGTGCGGAAAACGAAGTTTTATTGGGAGGAACAAATATGAATCAGGATTGGAAAAAAGTGTTGCTGACTTCACTGGTAGTAGGCATGCTGTGGGGAACTCAATTTGTCAACGCAGCAGAGCAAACCGGAGAAGCAACAGTCTCCGTATCATCGGTTTTTACAGATCAGAACGATATACGATCGTCCTCTCTTCAAGCGGTAAAGGAAGCAGTAGAGAAAGGGTTGATCTCGGGTTATCCAGATGGATCATTTCACCCTGATAAGCCTTTGACTCGGAGAGAAATGGCTGTGTTGTTGGCCAAAGCATCACAATTAGAGACTGATAAGACTTCCAACACTGGGCTTAACCATTCAGATTGGGCCACTCCTTATATTGAAGCAATTCGTCAAGAGGGATGGATGACCAGTGATGCAACAGGTAATTTCCGTGCTAACGATCCGATTCGTCGTGAAGAGCTTGCTTCCATTTTGGTAAGAGTTACAGGAACACAAGGAGCAAAGGGAGGCCAACAGCAGACGCTTGCAGATGAATCTACGATAAGTGGTTGGGCTAAAGAACAGGTACATACGGCGTTGAAACTGGGGTTATTGGATTCCAATGAGGGGAAATTCGAATCCAAGGCTTTGGTGGAGCGGCAAGATATAGCAAAAGTTCTCGTTGATGTTTTCCAGACGGGTGAGCGGACAGCCTCTTTGACTGCACTGGACGGAGATATTGCTTATGTGGATGGACGTCCATTTGTGATTAGTCAGGCATTGCAAAGAATTTTGAATGACGAGAACAAAGAAGCATTGCAGAACGCAGTAATTACTTATGATGCACGTACACGTAACCTGTCTGCCTTATCAGAAATCCAGATCACCCAAGCAGGCACGCCACAAAATTACGTGAAATTAAATTTGGTCGGTACCTCCTATCAAGGTGTGGTCACAGTCTCTTCAAATCATGTTGCTCTCAAGGCTGATACCTTGTCCAAGGTTGTATTAAAGCCAGGCGTAAGTGCGATAACGATTGATGGAGATATCGATGCGGTAACCGTAGATACGACTGACAAAGTCACTGTTCTAGGAAGTGGAACGTGGAAGGAAATTGTGTTAAAAGACGTGAAATCCATTATTCAATTACCGACAAGTGTAAAAACAAATACAGTTATTCTTCCAAAAGGCGGTGTAACCTCACAGATCATTCGTAGTGCACCACCACTAACCGCACCATCCAGCAATACCGTGGCAAACAACTCCAATTCTGGCTCAGGATCAGCGACACCAACAACTCCTACACCGACTCCGACTCCAGAACCTGAGCCGCCGGTTATTGTACCTCCGTCTCCTCAGAATAAACCGCCTGTTGTTCAGTCTAACATCTCTGACATGATGGTGTTTTTCGGACAAGGCATGCAAGAGGTTGATCTTGGAGCTGTATTTACTGATCCAGATGAGGATGAGCTAAACTATGAAATTACCGAAATCGATCATAATATCGCTACTGCGAATATTCAGGGTTCAAAATTAAAAATTGTGGACGTTGCTATAGGGCAAACCACGGTTACGGTGAAAGCTGCAGATGGAAAAGGAGGAAGTGTATCGGCTACATTCATTTATTTGGTGAAACCGGCCTTTGTTCCACCACCATTCCCGCCTTTACCGCCTATCATCATCCCACAACCACCAATCAACCATGCTCCTGAAGTGGTAAAAACACTGCCAACTGTTACGGTTGAATTGGGTACCGTGAGTAAGACAGTTGATTTGGCTGATGTGTTCGCTGATATGGATGGCGACATTCTATCGTATTCAGCGCAATCTTCTGATCCCGCTGTGGTAGAAGTGAGTGTACAAGGAGATATATTGACTTTAGATCTCAAGAACGTTAAAGGTTCTGCCACCGTTAGCGTCAAGGCTACTGATCCCGCTGGTAAAGACGCTGAGACCACATTCACGGTTAAGGTGGAGGACCCGGATGCAGGAAAGAGCCTGTTTATTTCCGAGGTGGTCTGGGGAGAAGGCACTACTCAAGCGATCGAACTGTATAATCCAACGTCCAAACCAATTGAACTCAGTCAGTTTGAAATTAAACGTAGTGATATAGACGATCCGATTACGTTTGCTCCTGGAACTATCATTGCACCTTATAAAACAATGGTCATTGCCGATGACTCCACAGATTTCACGATCAATGAGGACGAAATCTATTATGTGTCTTTTAATTTTGATATTGATCAACCCCAAGACATTACTTTGATACTCTATCAGATTAACGATGGGGAACCTATGGATACAGCCATCTTGAAGCCTGCGCAATCTTTAACAAGGACGTCAGGCAATGTTCGTGGTGATGCAAATTATGAAGGAGCACGATGGATCCAACAAGGAGAGAACTATTACAACGGTCTGGGTAACTACACATCCTCACCTTCGATTCCTTAATTTTGAATATCCCACATGAAGGAGAACATCTATGCCCAAAATAAGAAGGACTGTGCAGCTCGCTTTGATTGCGTTGCTTCTTTCCAACACTGTACCTGTATCTGCACAACATGATAAGTCGGAGGCACAGATTATGTCTGTGTCTGACATATCCTCAGATGATAATAACAATAGCAAATTAAACGATGTTATGAATAGGGCCGTAACCATGGGGTTCATCAAAGGTGATCCGGATGGGGATGTTCGTGCAGCTGACCCAATCACCCGTCAGGAACTGGCAGTTGTTCTTGCTCAAGCTCTGGGTCTCACACTGGACAAGTCAGTCTCAGCATCTTTTACGGATGTGAAATCTACTAGTTGGTCAGCACCTTCGATTCAGGCGGTCAAGAAGGCGGGGATTTTACAAGGAGATGCAACAGGACGTTTCCGTCCACAGGCCCAGATTACTGGACAGGAACTGGTGACGGTTCTTGTAAGAGCCACGGCTTTGGCTAAACAAGAAGTTCAGGGAGATTCTCTCCCCTCAGATTGGAAAGAAGCGAGTACATGGGCTGCTCCATACATTCGAACTGCTGAGAAGGCTGAAATTCTAAGCGAATATCAGGGACCAAATAAAGTTAAACAAGGGCTTGTTCGGGGTGAAGCCATAGGCATGTTGTTGTCGGCCCTATTCCCGGAAAACCGCTTGTCTGTCATTCAGTCAATCGAAGGAAAGCAGATTCAGATCAACGGTGTTGTCTATCAGATTTCTGAACAAGTGGGAGGCCTTTTGAATAATCGCAATAAGGCTGTACTGGTTCAGGCTGGAATACGGTTTAAGAGTCAAAATCATACACTCACCGAGATCAAGGGGTTGGAAATTAGAACGGGGGGTCAGGATGCGGCCTCAGGAAAAGCTGAATTTAGCGGAAATCTGCTATTGGAGGGTGGAGACGCCGTAATTCATGGGGATCTAACGACGAAGGCAGACTTTGTTTCAGTGGAAGGACTTACAGTCGAGGGCAAGCTGACGATTGCCCCCGAGGTCAAACATGATTTTTATGCCAAAAATATCAGTGTGAAACAGTCTGTTTTCGTTTATGGCGGTGACAGTAATACGGCTGTATTTGACAATTCCACTCTCAATAATGTGGATGTAGATAAAAGCGATGTACATGTGGCACTAACAGGGGATACCCGTACTCAAGAAGTCAACATTAGATCAGACAGTATGCTTGATATCGGGAAAACAGCTAATCTCCCGTTATTAAATATTCTCGAAGGTACAAGCAAAGTAGAGCTACAAGGAGCCGTTGATACGGTTCAAGTGAATACATCCAAGTCCCTCCAACTCAACGGTAACATCACTTTACAGCAACTTAATGTCGATGGGACAGGCGCTGTCAACATTAATGCATCAGGCTCCATTCAACAACTTCAAGTGAATAACCCTTCCGCCCAGGTTAATGTAGCGGGCAATGTGAAAGTTTCGGAGATTTCTTTGGCTGCTGGAGTCTCGTCTTCAGCTGTAAGTGGAAATACAGGAACGTCATCTCCAAATCCGGTATCTTCTTCATTAGGGGGAGCAAGTGGGGGGAGTGGAGGCGGAACATCTCCTGTTGTTGCCAATCGTGCTCCTGAACTACTCAAATCATTCGAAAGTCACAAGTTTACACGGAATGGACAAGGGGCAACGTTAAACCTAAACAACTATGTGACAGATCCGGATGGTGACTTGGTAACTTATACGGTCAGTTCATCCAAACCTGCCGTTGTAAAGGTTATCCTGAATGGATCGCAATTGGATGTTGTTCCCTTGGAGGATGGCACGGCTACCATAACAGTAACTTCCAATGACGGCCGTGGTAAAAGGCTGAGATCCACATTTGAAGTCTACGTGAATAGACCTCCTCTTGCATCATCAATTCCTGATCAGGAATTGATAGCTGAGTCAGGTAGCAAGGATGTAGATCTCATGGTCTATTTTATGGATGATGTGAAGTATGAATCGGAGTTGCTATACAGTGTAACAAACAGTGCCCCGGAAATCGTGCACACTGAAATTGTGAAATCGAACTATGCTGAATCTGTACTGAGGTTAACGCCTAAAAAGGCAGGTGAAGTTATTCTTAAAATTAAGGTAGATGATGGGCAAATAGCAGATGATGGCAGTACGGGAGTTACTGAGCTTGACATGAAAGTTGTTGTTCTGCCACCACTCAATCGTGCGCCCGTGGGGGAAGCCCCATCGAAAATAGAGGTATACCTGGGGGAAGACATCCCTGTAGTAAAGTTGAACGAGGGATATACTGATCCAGACGGTGATCCTTTGACGTATACAGCGACTTCATCCAATCCAGACGGGGTAACAGTAGAGGAAAATGAGGGTGAACTGAAGTTAACATCACTTCAAAATGGGACGTATACGATATCGTACATAGTGAATGACGGTAACGGAGGAATCACTACAGATTTCTTTGAAATCGATATTCTACTCGTTCCAAATCATAATCCGGTAGGAAATTCACCAGGATGGGTTGAAGCATACCTGGGTTTCCTCACAGATCCTATCCCCTCGGTTGACTTGAATGATTATTATACAGATCCGGATGGTGACCCACTCACATTCAGTGCATACTCCTCTAATCCTCACTTAATTGTTAAGGAGGAAGCGGGTGTACTGAACTTTACCGCTATAGAATTTGGAGAATACATCATTTATTATTCAGTTGAGGATGGAAAAGGTGGTCTCATTTCAACTGCATTTCAGATAAGGGTTAACCGTAAGCCTAATGCTTCTCCAGTGCTTACTCAGCATCTACCTGCTCAAACGGTGTTTGTAGGTAAGGAAGATGCGGTCATTAATCTCTCGGATTATTTTAATGATCCCGATGGAGATGCATTAGAGTTTAATACACCACTTGATTTCAATAATCTCCTGATCGCAGCGGTGGATATTCAAGAAAACAAGCTGATTATTCATCCAAGACAGGTTGGTAAATTTCAAGCTAACATCAAAGCAAAAGATATGTATGGAAAAGAAGCGTCAGCCTATATTGACATTGAAGTTCTTGAATCTGGGAATATCAGTTCAATTCCGGATCAAACGGTAACATGGCCTTGGTCTGTTCTGAATCTTGATCTGACATCGTACCTGCTGAATTTTGATTCAGCTACGTTAACAGTG
Source organism: Paenibacillus sp. FSL R5-0749 (assembly GCF_038595085.1). NCBI lineage: Bacteria > Bacillati > Bacillota > Bacilli > Caryophanales > Paenibacillaceae > Paenibacillus > Paenibacillus sp. FSL R5-0749. The sequence continues at coordinate 1,050,387 of NZ_CP152005.1, forward strand.
GATGCTTCCTCAGCAGATCCCAATATTGCGACGGTCTCTACCAATAGCTCACAGATAACTGTTGCTCCAGTTGCTACAGGAAATACGACAGTCACGTTAACGGTATATGACCAGAAAGGTCGTAGCGAACAAGCATCCTTTGGCGTGACTATACAAGGAGAGCCTACTGGCCCTAACTTGGCCCCTGAGGTAGTGAGTAGCATTTACGAACAAGTATTGACACCTAATGTAACGAATGAGCGCACGTATGATCTGAGTCAACTGTTCAGTGACCCCGATGGAGATGCGATGCAATTCACGATAAGCAACAGCTCAAATGAAGCGGTGAATGCAAGCATTAATGGTAACCAGATTATACTAAAACCAGGAACAGGGAATGTCGTTGCCCCTTTAACGATAACAGCAAAGGATGGGAAAGGTGGACAGGTAGATTACACCTTCAACGTTCGCACTGCTTCTCTGGTTAACGGTGGGGTTATGCAGATCAATACGAAGTCCGGCGTCATAGATCCTCTGACCCTTACAGCTTCCAATTGGTTCCCTGGGCAGACGAGTTTTAAAGTATATAGCGGTACGCCGGATTCGACGTTTACAGGACCGGATACGATTAATTCTTCCCAGATCCCTTTGAGTGTATCTCCGTTATTATTCTGGATCATAGGGGATGACGGTAGGGCCGTGGTCGTTCAGGTAAACTCGAAAAATCAGGGCACCTCAGAGTTGTTCTTCTCTCAGTATGCAGACGCAGGGGACGGACGCAGTGTAGTTCAACTTTATTACACAGGTGACGGTGATCCGTCGCATAAAGCAACCGGATATCAGTTGGAAGTTCATCAATGGATGAAAAAGACATCCACAATGAAAGTGACAACAAGAAACATATCTGATGTTACTTCAGGGTTACCTTATTTAAACATCAATTATACTTTTTACGACTTTTTCGATATAACGTCAGCTTGGTACTATAATGATGAATTGGAATTGTATAATCCGAATGAGTATAATGTCGTTGCGTTCGTTCTGAGAAAAGATGGACGAATCGTAGATGTCCTAGGTGACCCAACTTCACATGATCAATTCATGCCTGCTGGCGGGACGTTTATTCGAAAACGGGGGATATATACAGGTTCACAACAGTTCTCATTAACCGGTGAATGGAATGAGTTTCCTAAAGGAACTCTACAGTACGTGGACAAACATACACCGTAGACTTGTATTTGCTACAATGACGTTCAGTTTAACAGAGGGTACATCCTAATAACGAAATGAAAATCCTCCATGCTCTGAAAGAGAGTATGGAGGATTTTTTCATTTAACCGGATACGGATACATGCAGGATCTAAGAATTTCGTTCTTCTGCTCCTCTGTTCGTTCACGCGGTGCCAATTCTTCTGCATAGGAACGCTCCACCTTGGCGCGCATAAAACGCTCCGCATATTCGTTTGGACGAGAGTGAAGTTCTTTGGCGTACTCACCAAATGAGCTGACATCCCGTACCTTTTCCAACACACTGTTCAGTAGCGGACTGCCTGCATAGAGCAAGGAGGCCGTCTCTTCAGATTCAAACTTGAGGAACAGAATAGCTTTCTGTAGGGCGTTGATCTCACCTTGGGTGAGGTAAACAGCCTGCGTAGCATGCTCTCCTGATGCTTCTGCTTCTTCTGATGCTCCTGGCGTTCCCGATGAAAATGGTTCATGGTCCTGATTCATAAATCATCACTTCCTGATATGGAATGCAGTTCTCGCTTGGCGGAAGCGCCGAAATGCGGATGAGATTGAAGAGATTTTAGCGCAAGGACTGCGCCCGGAACATGTTTGTGAGCAGCAAGAATAGCAAAAGCTGCACCTTGAAGTAATATATAGGCATTCCCCGACAATACATCATGGGCCAACGTAATCTCAGCTTCCGTAGCAGGTAACAAGGCCAGAGTCTGTAACGCATAAATCTGTACATCCTCATCTTCTTCCGAGTCACGAACAAGTTGTGCGGCAGCATGACGAATTTCATCTAAAAGTGAGGAAGACTCTGCCATGCCCAAAGCTCGCCATGCTTCGATACGGATGAGATCCTCTTCATGTGTATCCATACCGATAGATAGAACTTGATGTGTAAGTTCGCTATCGGTTAGTTCGATCAGATCACGAAGTGCCTGGATTTTCTCTTCACCACTGATTTCGTTAAAATCAGGGTGTTCATTGTTGTTATGATTGAAATGATTAATATCAGACATCTGCATCATTCACCTCCTGAAGAATATGAAGATGGGGGCGGAAGAATGATCGGACGAGCTGCCAACGCCTCCTCTACAATCTGTTCTGGCGTCAGGTCTCGATCATCCCAGTAAATCAGGTTACTGATCTCAGCGTGAGGCACCTGTTGTTGTAGCTCCGTCAACATGTCATCCAACTCGGCTTCGGTTCCTTCGGCGTCCATTAGTTTGCGAACCAATTCTATCAGATGCGAACGATTGTTCATATGTATTTACACCTCCTGAATGATTAATATCGTAAAGTAACTAGTCTTTCATGGGCTCATTCAATGGATCATATATAATGATCACCGGTAAAAATTTGGGCTCAAGCATCAGAGTAATGAGTTGTTTATCTTGATCAGTATAAGAAATGATATAGTTCCCGAAATGAGACTCGTATATGAAGTCTTTGAATTGAAAGGAATGTTCTGGATACTTTATCTTCACATATAGCGCAGTAACTCCGCGGGCTAAAGTTTCTTTTAACACAGGAATTTGGGCCAAAAGCATAATAGCGACCAGAAAAATTAGTATACGTTTAGCGAGACGGGTCAAATGAATTCACCCCATTATCATAAATCAATATTTTAACAAATCATGAAGGCCCATCTCAAAATAGATTTCACTCCATACGTATAGCCAGATTACCAAACTGCTCGCCATTTTCTATACGTTCGAACGCTTTCGCTACGTCCTGCAACGGATATACGCTATCAATCACAGGATGTATATCATGTTGCTCCACCCATTGCAGCATCTGCACAAACTCCTCACGGCTGCCCATAGAGGTGCCGATCAGACTGATCTGCGGGAAGAAGATAGAGCGAATTGGTAGAGTCAGATCATCCCCCGAGCTTGCACCATACATCACGATACGTGCACCTGGTTTAATTATATCAAAATATTTTGGGAACATGGCTTGCCCGATGCTATCCAAGATCATGTCCACAGGTTCCAAATCGTTCTGCAAATTCCAATCGGCATGACTATCCAGTGCATGGGTAGCACCCAAGCGCAGTGCATCATTTCTTTTGGCTTCACTTCTGGAGGTGACAGTCACCTTCGCGCCGGCAGCGACAGCCATGAGCAGGGCATAGGTCGCCACACCACCACCAATACCGGGAATGAGCACATGTTCACCTTGCTTTAATACGCCGCGAGTAAATAAGGCGCGATAGGCCGTCAGCGCTGAAAGGGGTAACACGCCTGCTTCCTCCCAAGATAGGTGGACTGGTTTAGGCAGGGCATTTTCAGCAGGCAACGTTATATATTGAGCCAGTGTTCCATCCGTAGGACCTCCAACAATATCGGGCACGATGGGTACGTTATTCGCAACTTCCCAACCGAGCGTAGGATGGATAATGACTTCATCCCCTATCGCGAGTCCACTTACTCCTTCGCCAATCCCAACAATAATACCTGCTCCATCGGAACCGGGAATGAGCGGGGTGTCCTGAGTACTGCGTCCTGCCATGACAAATAGATCCCGATGGTTGATACCAGCGGATTTTAATTGAATCTGCACTTCCCCGGCTTCGGGTACCCGAGATGTTGACTCTGTATATTGAAGACCTGCAAGGCCGCTCTGGCCTGAATGTACGATAGCTTTCATATTCAATATTCCTCCTGTCGATATAATCGGATTTCACTACTGAGCCTCATTGTACAGATGGTGCAGATTCACGTAAAATGAACAAAAATGATGGTCAGTATCATTGAAAATAATAGATAAGCACTTTGCATGAATCGATGATGTAGAATGCCGATATAAACGACGAGCAGGTGATCAGGGTATGGATGCAGGTGATTTAAAAATATTTCAGGCGGTTGCCCGCGAAGGTAGTATCAGTAAAGCTGCACTCGCACTCAATTATGTACAATCCAATGTGACCACACGAATCAAACAGTTGGAGACACAGCTACAGGTTCCGCTGTTTCATCGTTCCAATCGGGGGATGTCTCTTACACCAGCGGGCGAGAATCTGCTTGTGTATGCGGATCGAATTTTGCAATTATTATATGAAGCAGAGCAGGCCACACAAGTGGGAAATCCGCCTTCCGGCATGCTTCGTCTGGGTGCCATTGAAACAGCAGCTTCCACTTTCCTCACGCCGCTCCTGGCTGAATACAGCTCATGCTACCCGGAGGTACAACACTCGCTTGTCACGGGTGGGACCCATGAGCTGAATCAGAAGGTGATCCAACATGAATTGCATGGGGCGTTAATATATGGCCCAATCGATCATCCTGATCTGAACTATATGAAGATGTATGACGAGGAATTGGTGTTGATCGCTCAACCTGGAGTGCATGAGATACACGAGTTATTATCCAAGCCAATGTTGTTTTTTGAGATCGGCTGCACACATCGCACTCAGGCGGAATCCTTTCTGCAAGATCAGGGTATCCACTCACTGAGCATTATGGAATATGGAACACTGGACACGATTCTGAATGGGGTATCTGCCGGGCTCGGTGTATCATTGCTGCCACGATCTTCAGTTACCAAAGCAGAATTAAGAGGTGAGATCGCGGTGATGTCTTTGCCAGATCCCTATTGCCGGTTGGAAGTAGGATTTGTGTATTCCCGTGGTGAACATATATCAAGTGCGCTAAGCGCTCTGGTACAGATCATTACAGAACCAGAACTATAGCCGTTATTGAAAAAGTAAGCTTTTGAACACGCATTATTAAAGGAGTGAATGGCTTTGGAGGATACTACGTTAACATTGGCTGATGCATTTAATCAGGTAGAATTTATTGTGGGCGGTCATGGCAGTCGCCAGGTGAAGGTGCTTCAGAACGTACTGGACCAGATGGATGGGGAGACCTTCAGTGATCACTACGGCAATGGCCCGATCATTGAAGAATTTCAGCAACAGATGGCTGACATTCTCGGCAAGGAATCGGCGGTATTCTTCCCAAGCGGAACGATGGCGCAGCAGATTGCGTTACGAATCTGGTGTGACCGCATAGGAGTGAAGCGAGTAGCTTACCACCCCCTATGTCATTTGGAAATCCATGAAGAAAACGGATTGAAGGAATTACACCAGATTGAATCGATTTTGCTGGCGGACAAGGAGCGGCTGATTCGTTTGCAAGATGTACAAGCGCTTGATCAGGACATTGCCTGCCTGCTCTTGGAACTGCCACAACGCGAGATTGGCGGGCAATTGCCAGCGTATGAAGAACTCGAAGCGATCTCGGCCTATTGCCGTGAACGCGGAATTAAGCTGCATCTGGACGGGGCACGCCTGTTTGAGATTACTCCCTATTACGAGAAAACGCCTGCGGAGATTTGCAGTCTGTTTGATACGGTGTATGTGTCCTTTTACAAAGGGATCGGGGGCATTGCGGGGGCCATATTGGCCGGGGACACGGATGTGATGCAAGAGTCGAAAGTATGGAAACGGCGGCACGGCGGTGATCTGATTGGCCTGTATCCGTATATTCTGAGTTCCCAGTATTATTTCAATGAACGGATTGGCAAAATGGAGCTTTATTATGAGCAGGCTAAAGAACTGGCATCTCTATTGAATGCGTGTCACGGGATACATACCTTGCCTGAGGTCCCGGTATCCAATATGTTCCATGTGCACTTTGCGCTCGCTGCTGACGAAGTTGAACCCCTTCTTGTGCAAATGGCTCAGCGATATGGCATAGGAATGACTTCATATCTGAACAAAACAAGTGCGAACAGCTGTGCTTTTGAATTGTCCACGGGGGATCGTTATGAGAAACTTCCCCAAGATAAGCTGCGTGCAGCACTGGAATGGCTGGATCAAGAATTGCGTACACAGGTGAGATAACAAGAGGATTCTAGTGTAAAGGAGGAGTCCAAGTGAAGTCGATCGAATTGGAACCGATTCGTGATCTTTTGGTGAAAGCTTACGATACGACAATGGGAGAAGGGTGCGCGCCGGAAACGCAACAGAGCATTGAGGATATTGAGCAGAAGTATAACGTAAAACTGCCCGCAGCGTACCGTGCACTTCTGCTCGAATTCGGAGCATGTAATTTCGGCGATCCAGCCTTGTATTCAGCCAAAGAACTGGATTGGGCATATCCCGAGTTTCTGGAAGTCTACCGTGAAGTTAAGAAAGAGTACCAGCTTTCAGATGATCTCAATCCGTTCCCGATTGGTGGATTTGGCGAAGGAAGTATGGCTATGCTCGATCAGACCTCGGGCAAGATCCTGATGTTGATCCACGATGCAGGAGATACGCCAATTCGAGAGATTGCAGCAGATTTTAATGATTTAATGACGCAGCTGACGGAGTCCGCGATCTGGGTACAGGAACAGATGAATTAACAGGGAGACGGAAGGAAGCGCAACAGACCTATGGATATTCGTAAGTTAAGATATTTTATAACCGTGGCGGAGGAGCTTCATTTTCACCGTGCAGCGGAAAAATTAAACATGACGCAGCCACCTTTGAGCCAGCAGATTCAAAATCTGGAGGAAGAGCTTGGCGTAAAGTTATTGGAGCGCACGAGAAAAATGGTTCGTTTGACGCCAGCGGGTGCCATCTTTCTGGAACAGGCCAGACTCATCATGGCCCAACTTGATCGATCCATTCAGCTTACACAAAAGGCTGATCAAGGTATCATTGGACATATATCCGTAGCCTTCGTGGACTCCGCTTCGGGCGGGATCATGGTGGAGGTGCTTAGAAAATTTCGCACTGCATATCCGCAGATTGAATTGACACTACATGAGATGACTTCGTCCCAACAATTACAGGCATTGGAAGACGGACAGATCCATATTGGATTTTTGCGGTATCAGGAAGATACCCGGCATGTTTCCTTCCGCCCCTGTCAGGAGGAAACGTTGCTCGCCGTGTTGCCTGATCATCACTCCATGGCAGCCCAGTCTCAAGTTTCGATTCGGGAACTGGCGGATGAAGATTTTATTTTATTCCCACGGCATCTTGGCTCCCCATTTCATCGAATGGTTCTGGACTATTGTAGAGCACATGGTGTAAATCCACGAATTACGCAGGAAGCGATCCAGATGTATACGATTGTAAATCTAGTTGCAGCGGGCATGGGGATTTCCATTGTTCCCTCCTCGGTGGATGTGTTCCAGCGAAAGGGTGTGGTCTTTCTTCCCTTACAAGAAAATCCGCCCTCCGTACCGTTGTATACGGCATGGCGGACGGATATGAATCAGGAAGTGGTATCCCGTTTTATGGACATTGTTGAGCGGGAATACGAGTTGCACTAAAGGTTATTTACACTTACACTGCGATGACAGAACAACCTTCCAATCGCTGTTATCCCCAGATTTTTTCGATCCCTTTCTCAAGGGGAAATCTGGTGCTAAAGGCGAAGTGTATGCTTCCGAAGTAGCTTTCTTGCAGAAAGCTTTTAGCTCCGCTTTTTCAGGTTTTTTTGTCCTCTCCGTTTTCGTGTAAATGATTAGTTCAACTTAGTATGTTGTGAGTAGTGAAAAAAGAAACTATCCCGTCTTGGTTGGATCACGCTCAATCCAAGGATTCAGTATTTTATCAATACGAGTCATGATCGCAGAGTCCAGTTTCACACCGGAGGCTTTTACATTTTCCAATACCTGCTCCGGCCGAGATGCGCCAATAATAACGGAACTGACATACGAGTGCTGAAGAACCCACGCCACAGCGAGTTGAGGAAGAGTTAGACCAATCTCTTTAGCGAGCGGAACAAGCTGTTGCACAGCGGTAAGAACATCTTCGCGTAGCCACTGACCAGCCAGTTTATTGAAAAAGGGTGCACCTGCCTCCCCAGCTGCACGTGATCCGGCGGGCAACGCTTCGTTAGGCACATATTTGCCTGATAGTATACCCTGAGCCAGAGGAGACCATGTAATCTGTCCAAGTCCTGCCTGATCGCTTGCAGGTACCACTTTTTGCTCAATCACACGCCATAACATTGAATATTGGGGCTGACTTGCAATGAAGGGTACATGAAGTTCCCGCGCCAAAGCGGCTCCTCTTGCAATCTGATCCGCGTTCCATTCACTCACCCCGATGTAGTGAACCTTGCCCTGACGCACCAGGTCGGAGAATGCCAGAAACGTCTCTTCCAGCGGCGTGCTGTAATCATAACGGTGAGCATAATAGACATCGATATAATCAGTCTGTAGCCGCCGTAATGAACCATTGCATGCTTCCATGATGTGTTTACGTGAAAGTCCGCGGTCATTATGACCTGTGCCGGTTGGGTGACAGACTTTGGTGCATAGTTCAATACTTTCTCTTCGTATATCCTTAAGAGCCTGTCCCAAGACGGTTTCTGCCTTCGTATTCGAGTACACGTCTGCCGTATCAAATGTGGTAATGCCTGCATCCAAAGCGGCGCTTACACAAGCTTCTGCTATTCCATCATGTACTTGCGCTCCATGCGTAATCCAATTCCCCAGTGAAATCTCACTGACGGTTAATCCACTGTTTCCTAACTTGCGATACTCCATCCATGCCGCCTCCCTATGTGATCTGGACTCCATTGTAGCAATGGCAGATTAATAGGTGAAATATCTTTTACCCCCATCTTTGATATGAAAAAGATATCAGTGCACCTACATGTTCTCCTGTATGTATTTACGATAGAGGGCAGGCGTAATTTCCTCGAACTTTTTGAATATTTTGATAAAATATCCCGATTCATTGAATCCCAGCTCATCACTGATCTGTGAGACAGGCATGTCGGTGACCTCCAGCAATTGCTTGGCCCACTTAATTTTGAGCCGTGCCAGGTAGGTTGTGAAATTCTCACCCGTTTCCTTGGCAAACAATCTGCTGAAATAACTCGGACTCAGGTGGCACAGATCAGCCATTTGTTTGAGCGAAACCTGTTCGCTTTTGTGACTATGAATGTATTCAAAAGCAGGCTGAAGCACGGGACTGGAGCTTTCCGCATCACTTGGGCTGTTCTTGAGATAGGCATCCGCAATCGCATTGGTCATTTCTTTTTTGATCGACTCGATATTACGAATGGAGTAACCCGGCAGAATGGTGGAGAGGTTCAGAGACTCCTGATTGCCTGAAGCTTTCTCGAACATTTCAACTAATAAATTTTTGTTGAGCGCTTCCTCCACAATGTAGTTGCAGAGCAGGGATAACATGTTGGAGATTTTCACAATCTCTTCATAGGTCATCACAGGCAGCTGGGCGTAATCATCCTTTAATTCCTCCAGCTTCGCTGCATGCATGGGTACGTTTTTGGACGTGACAATTTGCTCCAAGTCGCTACCTTTCTCGGGATCGGCGAGTTTCACTTGTCCTGCCATGACGGCGCCGATATATTTACCATCGATTGTAATCGGAATCGCGATATCTATAATATTGAAATGGCATAAATACACATAAGGCTCATTCAACCGAACGGCTTCCAGACCGCCGCGTGAATCACATTTTTGGCAGTAGGGGAGCAGCTCGGGGTCTTTGCGTACGTTCTGGCAGAAGGCCTGACAACTGCTGTGACTGGTTACAGGAATGCCTTTATAATCAACGGTGAGGATCGCCAGTTTGGTTACTGTTGCAAGAGAATCTTGTAGACGCTTCCATTTATTAAGGTCCAAAATTTTATTGATATGCAGATATTCTTTGATCATTGGTGCAACCTCCATATCTAACCTAATTCATGATTTAGGCCGTTAAAAGTTAGCAAGTTGTACATATTAAGATGTAATGATGACGGGTAATGTATGATGGGAGGTCAAAATTCAACCATCTCATGACAATAACATACCATGATTGCACCAAAAAGCAAAAAATTACGATTGTAAGTTATAATAATTTGTTATCAAAGTCCACTGTAAACCTGCTGGCTATGCGTTATATTAAGGTCAATTGCAAGAGATTAAAATTTAATGTATTCACTACACCATTCCATATCCTTTAGGAGGCTATATTAATATGAGAAAAGCATTTATCAGCCCAACCAAATATGTACAAGGCGAAGACGAATTGTTGAACCTGGGGTACTTTGTGAAATCCTTTGGAGAATCTGCCTTGCTGATCGCACATCCGGATGATGTACAGCGTGTCAAAGCAAAGCTTGATGCAACAGCTGAAAAATTCAATATTACATTTGTTGAAAGCGGTTTTAAAGGGGAATGTTCCCGTGAGGAAGTTGCGCGTCTGCAAGCAATCGCGAAGGAAAAAGGATGTGACTCTACCATCGGTCTTGGTGGCGGTAAATCCATTGATGCAGCCAAATGTGTGGCTGAAGGCGAAGCATTGATCATCTGCCCAACAATTGCGGCAACAGACGCACCGACAAGTCACTCCGCTGTATTGTACACACCGGAAGGTTCGTTCGATGACTATGCTTACTTTAAACAAAGCCCAAGTGTCGTTCTCGTCGATACCACGGTAATCGCCAACGCACCAACACGTTTCCTCGTATCCGGTATGGGAGATGCGCTCTCTACATACTTCGAAGCAAGAGCAACAGCGAAATCCTATTCCCGTGTAAACGCAAGTTTGCCAATGGGTTCTCGTGAAGGATATACACCATCCGCAGTAGGTACCAATGCGGCACTTGCCTTGGCAAAACTGTGTTATGAGATGCTGCTAACTGATGGTGCAAAAGCGAAAGTGGCAAGTGACAGCAACGTCGTGACCCAAGCGCTGGAGAACATCGTTGAGACCAACATTCTGTTGTCTGGCCTTGGATTCGAAAGTGGCGGTCTGGCCGCAGCACATGCGATCCACAACGGTTTGACTGTTTTGGAGGGAACACATCACTTCTTCCACGGGGAAAAAGTATCTTTCGGTACGATTGCACAACTCGTTCTTGAAAATGCACCAACCGAAGAGCTGCATGAAGTCATGGACTTCTGTCTCGAAGTAGGACTGCCGATCAGCTTGGCGGATATCGGTGTAGATACAATTAGTCAGGAAGAGCTGTTGAAAGTGGCAGAGATCGCTTGTATTCCGGAAGAATCCATTCACGCGATGCCATTCCCAATCACCGTTCCTGAAGTGGCTGCTGCCATTGCTGCGGCTGACCGAATGGGTCGTGAGTACAAAGCAGCACGCCGGGAGGCAAAATAATGAAAAAAATTATTAACCAAGCTGAACATGTTGTTATGGAAATGTGTAACGGGATTGCGCTTGCACACCCGGAGCTTGAATTTCTGAAAAAATATAAAGTCATCAAACGCAGAGAGATTCAGGCTGATAAAGTCAGCCTGATCAGTGGTGGCGGCAGCGGACATGAACCGGCTCACGCAGGTTATGTGGGTAAAGGGATGCTGGATGCAGCGGTATGTGGAGATGTATTCGCATCTCCTTCTCAAATCCAGGTGTATCAAGCGATTAAGGCAACAGCTAGCAACAAGGGTACACTCCTGATCATCAAGAACTATAGCGGTGACATGATGAACTTCAAGAATGCAGCGCATCTGGCTGAAGAAGATGGCATTGACGTACAGTATGTTCGTGTTGAGGATGATATCGCTGTGCAAGACAGCTTGTACACGGTAGGACGCCGCGGTGTTGCGGGAACTGTACTGGTTCACAAGATTGCCGGAGCAGCAGCCGAAGAAGGCCGCAGCCTGGCAGATGTGAAATCCGTTGCTGAGAAAGCAGCTCAGAATGTTCGCAGTATTGGTTTTGGATTCACATCCTGTACCGTGCCAGCCAAAGGTACGCCTACCTTCGAAATTGCTGAAGACGAGATGGAATTCGGCGTAGGGATTCATGGTGAGCCAGGAATTCGTCGTGAGAAAATCGTATCTGCGGATGAATTGGCAGGACGTATGGTTGAAGCGTTGCTCGCAGACATGAAGCTGGATAAGGATGCATCCGCTGAGATTGCGGTACTCGTGAATGGTTTTGGTGCAACGCCACTGCAAGAACTGTACCTGCTCAACAATTCCGTTCAACGTGAGCTTGCAGGACATGCAGGTCTAAAGGTTGCGACTACGTTTGTAGGCAACTACATGACAAGTATCGATATGGCAGGGGCATCGGTTACGATTCTGAAACTGGATGATGAACTGAAAACGCTGTTGTTCAAGGAAAGTGATACTCCTGCGTTTAAAGTATCCGGTCCTCCAGTGGCACAAGTGGCGTATTCCGAAGCGTTGGAAGCGGTTGTTGGTGAAGACGCTCCCGTATCTTATGAAGTGGAGACGGATGCATCTGCTGCGGTAATCGAAGGCAATCAATTTTCATTGGACAATGTCGTCTATCTGATCGATAAAATGGGTGAGATCATCATCAAGAACGAGGTACCGTTCTGTGAACTGGATTCCCATGCCGGTGATGGCGACTTCGGTATGAGTGTGGCTAAAGGCTTCCGCCAGTTGAAACGCGAATGGAATCACATCATTAACGAACATAAAAAAGATATCGGATCGTTCTTGGATGCATGCTCCTTGGTCATCATGGAATATTGTGGCGGCGCATCCGGCCCAATCTGGGGTTCGGCATTCCGTGCGGCTGGCAAAGCTGTAGGGGATAAACAGCAATTAAACGTTGCTGAGTTCGCTGAGATGATGCATGCAGCCGTGCAAGGGATTCAGTCTACTGGAGAGCGTTCCTTCGGACGTGGTGCCGTTGTAGGCGACAAAACTTTGATCGATGCACTCGTTCCATGTGCCGATTCCTGGACACAAAGTGCGGAGTCTGGTGATGACTTCAAAACTGCATTTGCCAAAGGTGCAGCAGCAGCCGTTGAAGGTGCGAAGAAAACAGAAGATATCGTGGCACGTATGGGCCGCGCAGGTACCGTCGGCGATCGCAGTCTGGGGTACCCAGATGCTGGCGCGTATGCGCTGGGTGTTATATTCACAGAGCTGTCCGAGTCGATGAAGTAAAGCTGTCGACAAACTCGCAACTGTAAAATTATAGAGTGTTTCTACGAAGAGGATGTCCATAAGTCATGAATATGACGGGGGACATCCTCTTTGCTGTGTTTTTTTGTGGTAATGAACCTGTGTTGGGTTCGTTAGCAATTGGAGCGAGGGTGAATTCCTTTTGAGACAGCTCCTCCGTTGTAAAGAGTACATAGTCAACCTAAATGCGCTTATTGAAAACTTCTATAATAAACTCTATATGGAAATTACAGGTGATAATTCATATACTTATAGGAGTATGGAGTCTGCACAAGCGATCAGATTTCTCACATCCGTATCTGACGGAGGAAGCTTATAGTTTTTGAAAAAAAATAATACGGAGGTAGAAGTTATGAGCGATATAAAACTGCCAATGATAAGACCTTCTGTACATGGTTACCTATGTAATGCCTATCCACTCTCAATTGTAATGCAGCATAAACAATCGGAGGCTTGGTTTTACAGTAATTATATTCAATTGATTTGTGCTGGAAACTTTCCAGAAGGGAAATTCTTGTCGTTTTATACATCTAACTTGCCTTGGTATGATTTCTTTATGAGTTGTCCTCTCATTAACTATCAAAAGATCAACCAACACTTTTTGGAAAAATATATGGGGGGCATCATCAGCTTTATTTGTGATTCTATTGATCAAAATCAATATATTCATTTGTATGTGGATGAAAGTTATATTGCCCATAAAAAGGCGTATAAAAAATATGCTTTGCCGCATGAAATGTTAATTTTCGGTTATAACAAAGAGACATTAAAATTTTATGTATCAGGCTATAATTCAGATGTTATATTCGGAGAATATGAGGTAGGCTTTGAAGAGTTTCTAGTCGCTTTTAACCATTGTGATAAAACAAAAAATAGAGAATATGTATGTTTATTATCGTATAACCCAGAGCATAATTATCATTTTGATCTAAAATTGATTATTAGATCTTTGAAGGAGCTAAGGTTTAGTCTCAATTCATCTTATCATTATCGTTCTATGAGCACTCCTTCTAATTGGATCTTTGGATTATCCATCTATGATCATATTGTTCAATATTTAAGTGATCAAGTTAGTACATCAAAGGAAAAGATTGATATACGAATCTTTCATACCATGTGGGAGCATAAGCGTGTGATGTTGGATAGATTAGATTATTTGAAAGAACATCATTATTTGGACGATGCTGACGAGCTTATAAAAATATATTCTGAAATCGAATCGGATTCAAAAATTTTAAGAAATTTGGCTATAATATATAACAAAAATGAGAACGCCACCAGTATAACTTCTATCATTGAAAAACTGAAAAAAATCAAGACTATAGAAGAGAATGCATTAAGCGACTTAATTTCAAAGTTGGAAAGTGTGGAGATCGATGAAAAGCTCCTGAGTCATTATTATCTATAATGTATACAGAGGTGCAGTATGAGGTATAGGAATCTATGATGCGTGTAAAGTATAGCCATAAACCTTTAAAAAAGTTGTCTGATTTAATGTTTAATGTAGATAATACACAGCTAGCGATTTATTAGCTACAACTAAAGGGGGAGTCAGAGAAAGCGGACTTAGCTCCCCTTCGTATCAACTAATGAGCCTCCAGTTTCCTTCCGAATGTCCTGTTCTCTGCACGCTTGAATACCCCATACATAACCATGTTTAATAAACCGAGTATAGCCCGCTTCCAATCCTAATACTGCACTTCCCTAGACAATGGATAGGACAACGCTCAGCATGCTGAATAGGCTTATGAACTGTATCTCACTGTTACTCTAGTGTTATTGGCTTGATAATGTTAAATAGTGTAAGCTTGAGAGCAGATATAAGGGTTCTAATGATGCGTAATGCGATATGTCAAACGGGCAACAAAAGTGGTATCTATATGAATGAGAAGGGATCTGGATGATTCAATGACTCAAAAAATCTATTATGACTCTGCTTATACAAGAGAGTGGCATACAACAATTACTGGCAAAGTAGACAAGGAAGATGGTGTATATGTCACGCTGGCGGAGACTGCTTTTTACCCGCATGGGGGTGGACAACCTTGTGATGTGGGACAGATTGGCGGCATCGCTGTACTGGATGTAAACATCGAAGACGGAGAGGTATGGCATAAGCTGGAACGTGCTCCTGAACAGAGCGAGGTACAGTGCGAGCTGGATTGGGCGCGAAGATTCGATCATATGCAGCAGCATACGGGACAGCATTTGTTATCGGCAATGACGTTGAAAGTGGCTGAAGCGATGACGCTCAGTTTCCATCTCGGTACGGAGTATGACACGATTGATGTGGCTGCTGAGTTGGGAGCGGATCAATTGACCATCATTGAACAAGAGGTGAATCGTCAGATCTATCGTAATGCTCGCATCAACACGTCTTGGGTTACGGCAGAAGAGGCTGCACAATTGCCGCTGGTGAAGCAACCTACGGTAACAGAAGACATTCGTATCGTCGAGATCGAAGGTGTGGAGTATAACGCCTGCGGCGGAACCCATGTGTCGGCGACAGGTGAAATCGGCATCATCAAACTGTTAAAGACCGAAAAAGTGAAGGGCGGTACCCGTATTTATTTCAAATGTGGAACAAGGGCGCTGAATGAATTCACATCCGTTCAACATGTGCTCAATAGCATTATGGTTAAATTAAAGACCAGCAAGGACGAATTATTGGAGCGTATTGAGAAAATGGAACTGGAGCAAAAACAGCTGCAAACTGAGCTGAATGCAGTGAAAACAACCAATGATGCCTACTATGCGGAGCAACTTCTGGCTGCTCGCGAAGGGCTGGTGATTGCTCAGGTCTTTGAAGACAAATCGCTCAAGGATATGCAGAGCCTGGCTACCAAATTGACGACAGACCATGAAGGTCTCGTACTCTTTGCCAGTATCTCCGAGGCGAAAGTTGTTCTGGCACAGAACGGACAGCCGCCTGAATGGGCTTGCGGACCTTTCTTCAAAGGCAATCTTGGTGCCTACCAGGGCAAAGGTGGCGGCAGTGAGAAAATGGCTCAGGCCGGCTTTGCCAGCAGTGAAGACGCGCTTGCCTTTTACGAATTCACCAAGGACCAGTTGGGACATCACTGATCTGTATTTTGCAGATACGAAACAGGCAGTATTGCAATATGAGTTGGACAAGCACGTCACATTGTGGCGTGTTTTCCATGGATATCGAGGGACATGGGTTACTGGTTACATGAGTTGAACGATTGGCAATCGTTGAAGGAGGTTGGAAGATGACA
The DNA here is from genome assembly GCF_038595085.1 of Paenibacillus sp. FSL R5-0749. Lineage (NCBI taxonomy): Bacteria > Bacillati > Bacillota > Bacilli > Caryophanales > Paenibacillaceae > Paenibacillus > Paenibacillus sp. FSL R5-0749. The sequence continues at coordinate 1,066,706 of NZ_CP152005.1, forward strand.
GAACGAATTCCGTGTATACGGGAGGCATGTGCAAATACCATTTTGCCAGCAACGGCTGCCAGAACAGGTGGATTATGCATGCCTTGCAAGCAGGAGATGGAGCGCGAGGAGCGCCAGAGGTATATTGAAGCGAATCGACGTGACGTGAACTTGTATGCAGGTATCACAGACCCGGTCGAAGTATTGAAAATCATGCATGAACCTCAGGTTCGCGATCCTCTAATTCGTTATGTACCCTATGAACAATCCAAGGAAGAGGTATATCTATCCTTGTCTGCAGAGCAACAAGATCAGATGAAGGATTATGCGATGCAGCGGATTCAAGCGGGTGATGAAGATACCGGCAAAGATATCCTGATATACCTTGTTTGCTACCATGATATATCGTTGACCGCCGAAATTCCTGAGCTGCTGGAGCAGGAGATCTATTATCCTGCGATTTTGGTTAAAAGTGCCTCGCCTGAAGTTCGAGATCGTCTTTTGCAGCAGGTGAACACCGATGATGAGAATCGAAACCACATATTGCTCATGTTGGCCCATATCGGGGACGATGTTGTCGTGCAGCGGTTCCGGCAATGGAGACAATCTCCGCCATCTTGGACGAGCGAGTCGTACGTGGCACCTGAGCATTACACCACTGAAGCTGGATGGGAGCTTACGAAAGACGGGCAGTGCAGAGCGTTATTCACCACCCCAAGTTATTCACTCTATAAAGTAACAGAAAATGAAGAAAATAACGTGGCAATATCCGGAGATTCGCTATTGATGCTGACCCCGAGCGCTCAAGGTTGTCCATGGTGTGGTAGTGCGTTAACGTCCTTAATTAATCTGGATGTTAAGCATCCGGCACTGCGGGATGTGTCTTGGCATGCTGAGCGACTTCAGATCCAGACTTGCGTGATATGCAGTAGTTATGGCGTGGTTTACATGGAATTGGACGCAGCAGGGGAACCGTTATGGAGTTCTCATAATGTCATGCCTATGGGAATGGATGAGATTGACCTGGAAGACTATGGTGAACTTGCACCGGATGTCGGCCGGCAGTTTAGGATTGCGAATGCATCGCGTCATGCATTCCATGCCAGTGAGTGGGGGATGGAGCCATCGCTATCTCAGATCGGGGGCCATCCGGGTTGGGTTCAGGATGCGGAGTATCCACCATGTCCATGCTGTTCCGCGAGAATGAAGGCTGTCGCACAACTGGATTGGGGTGAGGTTGAGGAATATGGTGAGGGCATGTATTACATGTTCATATGTGAGCCGTGTCAGATGACCGCCGTATCGTACCAGCAATCTTGAGGTGGAAGCTATGATTATAAGCCATTAACACATCTATAGTACTACAGGACCGATTCGGTTGTAAGAGAGTGGACAGTTGCAATCATACTATGACTATATAAGGCATCCCGTAAGTTCTTGAACTTCATGGATGCCTTTTTGCTTGCTCTGCGCAGGATACAAGGAGGCTATCTGCTCCAATTAGCCTTTTTTATGTTAGTTATTTAGTCAGCAGTGAGAGAATGGGCGGTTTTTCTGCGTGCTTGGGCAGCTTTGTCGTACGCACACAATGTAACGAACCCAGCACGTCTTATTAGGCGATTTTGCAGCACTGTAGAATTCTAACGAATCGTAGCGATGTTATTGCTTCTTATGCCAGGTGTTTTCGAAGCAAATCAGAGGTTTTGTCTGTAATAAGACTGCTGAGATTCGTTAGAATTTCATATGGCTGTATAACTGCGATATAAGGTGTGTCCGATTCGTTAGCGTTCGGCCCGAACCCGAACCCGAACCCGAACATTAACCCATCTCGTACACACCGCCCGCGCAATTACTACTCATACACACTAGCCGCCAGCATAATAACACCTAAGTTACTCCTACTGCGAGCGTATGCTCCTGTTCAATACATCCGTCTACAATTCCGCAGATGCCTGCTTTAACAAACCAGCCAACCACTCATAATCCGGCGTATCTTTTTCCTTGAGCTTGATCGTTTTGCGTTCTTCCGGGCCTTCAAATATGCCATCGGGTAGATCAAGTCCGGTTGCATGAAAGATCGTGAAGGATACGGCTTGTTTGGATGGAGAGATGACCGCAGCGTAACTTCCGTTTTTCAAAAAATGAGGTTTCTTGTATTGCACGCGTTCCTGCACGTCTGGGATGGTATCATGCACCATTTGTCGCAATTGTTCAGCGACCTGTACTTGCCAGGGGATCTGAATCTGTTCAATAAACGCAGTAACTTCTACATTCTTGGTCATGCATGTTCACCCTCCGTATGGATCTGATTGTGTGTTTCCCATTCTGATCTCAGGATTCCCATCATTAAGCGGTCGTAACGTTTGCCATCACGATATACTGCTGAACGTGCCCGACCTTCCAATTGAAAACCAACCTTCTCATAGGAGCGAATCGCTTTGGCATTGTAGGCGATGACATCGAGACCAACCCGGTCCAGATTCATCTCGTGGAATGCATATCGTAAAATAAGATTCAACGCTTCCGTGCCATATCCCTTGTTGCGATGTTCCGCAAGTCCGATGCCAATGGCAAGCTGTCCGCAGCGGTTATTCCATTCAATGCTATGAATGACGACAAAACCAATCAGCGTATCCTCTTCATGCGTGCGAAGTCTGAAGTACACTTCCTTGTTCTTAGTCTCGCCCTCATCTTCCAACTGTTTCTCTGAATAGGGAATGGCAAGATCAGTATCCACATTCCGTAGATATTCCGGGTCTTCGTTCCATTGCAGCATGGTCTGCACATCTTCAGCACGTGGGGGTGTCATTTTCAATCGTGTGCTATAAAACAGGTTATCCGTTGTTAGTGTCATAGGGTTCTCCTTTTACATCTGATAGCCTCATCATACTGGAAATTACAGATGGATCACAATAGAACATTTTATTGCATATAAGTGGCCTCTTGTCATGAAACCTAACACGGTAGTAAGATGAATTAATCGAAATGCATTCAGTGATAGAACCAATAAAAATGTCAGCAGGAGTGATATGTTTTGGAGATCAAAGTGGATGATTTGAGTGGAGTACAAGTGAAGGCATTAATCGCGGAGCACTTGCAAGGGATGGCAGCGGATTCGCCTCCAGAGAGTATTCATGCGTTGAATCTGGATGGACTCAAGAAGCCTGAAATTACATTCTGGTGTGCATGGGAAGCGGATGAACTACTGGGCTGCGGAGCCATCAAAGAACTTGATCCAGAACATGCAGAATTGAAGTCGATGCGTACGGCTTCGGCCCACTTGAGAAAAGGCGTAGCGAGAAAAATTTTGGCTCACATTATGGAGGTTGCCACAGAACGTGGCTATAAACGAATTAGTCTGGAGACGGGTTCAATGGATTCATTTATCCCGGCAAGGAAGCTGTATGAAGATTTCGGATTCGAATATTGCGAACCATTCGCGGACTATATTTTGGACCCGAACAGCGCATTTATGACGAAAACAATCTAAATGGATTCGCATGAGAAACCAGCATTCTGTTTGTACAGGATGCTGGTTTTTATTTATTTTGCAACATATCGTACATTTTTAAAGTTGGAAAAAGAGTAGAATACACGCAATGATGTAACATGGACCATGCTATGAAAAGGGTGGAGGGAGCTGTGGATGATATATTGGTGGCTAGATCAGATGAATCCGCTGTTTGCCGTCTTAGTGTTATGTCCTATAATTGCTGTGGTGCTTACCTAGATTGTATACAGATTGCTTTGTGCCATTGTGGGGTATAAAACATAGGTTATGTCCAAATATGCTTGGGATGAATTGGCCATAAGGAACTTCTGGGCTGATTGCTGGACAATAGGGTATACTGGACATTATGTCTATGAAACAAGACAGTATTACAGACGTTTTTTACATCAGGAGGATTTGAATTGGCTCAGACAGAAGGAACACTACAGAAGAAGCTTAAACCAAGACACATCAGTTTTATGGCTATGGGCGGTGTCATTGGTACAGGGATTTTCAAAGGCAGCGCAGAGACAATCGGACTCGCAGGTCCGGGCGTTATTATCACGTACATTTTTGCCGGATTATTGCTGCTGGTGGTTATGGCCGCGATGGCGGAGATGGCTACGGTGTATAAAAACAAGAATATGAAAGACTTCGTGCAGGAAGCATTCGGTAGCCGAGTTTCCTTTGTTATGGGATGGATGTATTGCTTCCTATGGTTATCGGTATGTGTTATTGAGGTGATTGCCGCCGGGAGCTTTTTGCAGTATTGGTTTACAGAAGTACCGTTGTGGATGCTGAGTCTGGCGTGTGCGGCGTTCATTATACTGGTTAATCTGCTCAGTGTGGGTGTGTTCGGGGAATTTGAGTTCTGGCTGGCCGGGATTAAAATTGCCATGATCATCATTTTTATCTTCCTGGGTGCAGGGTTGATCTTTGGCATTATTCCAAGTGATAACACCCCTTATCTGCAAAATTATACACAAGCAGGCGGGTTCTTCCCCAACGGTTGGTCATCGATCTTCTCGGCACTGCTTGTGGTCATGTTCTCTTATGGTGGATCGGAGCTGATTGGTCTGACTCTGACGGAGACGGAAAATGCAGAAAAAGTGATGCCCAAAATCGTGGGCAATTTCATGCTTCGAATTATTCTGTTCTTCACCTTGCCGATTCTCATCATCTGTGGTCTCATCCCATGGAATGAGATTGGGCCGGAAAGCAGTCCGTTTGTACAGGTACTCGCCTCAACGGGACTACCAGGAGCAGCACACATTATGAACTTTATTTTGGTGACGGCAGTTCTGTCCGCTGCAAATTCAGGGATCTACGGTGCATCCCGGATGATGCATTCCATGGCAGTGGGTGGTGAAGCTCCGAAGGCATTATCACAGACAAATCGTAACGGCAGCCCGGTTAATACCTTGCTGGTGTGCGCGGTTGTATTGCTCGGAGGTTCCATGCTTGGTCTGTTCGCGCAGGATCAACTGTTCCGTGTATTGCTCGCAGTTCCGGGCTTTGTGGTCATCCTTGTGTGGATCTGTATTGCCTCATCACAGTTAAAACTGCGGAAGAGATATCCGGTTCAACCAACCTTCAAAGTTTGGGGTTTCCCTTACATCACCGGAGTGGTGGTACTATGTCTCAGTGTGATTGCTGTGATGTTTGTGTTCGATGAAGGTAATCGGTTCAGCATTAGCATCTGTCTTGCCGTGCTTGCGTTGCTGATCATCTGGTCCCTGATTAGATTCAGGAGGACGAATGGACGAACAGTTTAGTATGAATGGGTAGTCATCATTAATGAGAAAACTTTATAAGTAAAATAGGGGCTGCTTTTAGCAGTCCCTATTTTATACACTTTGAGCGAATATATTTTGTTCTATAACCAGAACCGATTGCTAGAATGGACATTAACACTTTCCTATTAATTATTTAGACATATATCTAATCTTTGGGTAGCTTTTCCCAAGGGGTGGAGTACTTTGCGGCGATTTCACCAAAGCGTACTAGATTATGCTTCGCCCTTTTTGTTTAAGTGCATGTCAGCTTTCAATCTTCAACTTTAGAAAACGGAGATTTGATTTTAAAGAATTCCTTATATGACATTGGTTTTCGGCCAATCAGACGTTCAAGATCTCCAGACGTTTCCGAGAATTCTCCAGTGTTGATTGCCCGCATCCAACCTAATAAGAAATCAGTCATATGAACAGGTAAGCCATTCGCTACCATAGTGTCTATATATTCGGTTTCGCTAATTGCCTCATAAGGGATATTGATTTCACTAATCTCCGAGAGGGCTGCAGCGATATCTTCGAAAGAGCTTCCCTCACTGCCGCTTAGAGTATATGACTTATTTTCGTGCCCGTTTTCGGTGAGAACGGCTACGTTGGCTGCCGCCAAATCATCCAGAGATGCAGCGGATACTTTACCGGAACCCTTTGGTACTCGCACACTTCCAAATTTAAGTGCATCTCCAGAGAACGAATTTATGACTTCAAGATACGGTGGATTCCGCAGGATTGTATAGTCTAATCCGGATGCTTTAAGCGTTTGTTCAGCGAATAAGTCTGACATCGTTACTTCGGGCAAAATTAGATTTGAATTTTCTTTTCGTATGATCGACGTGAAGATGACTTGCTTAACCCCAGCCTGCTTTGCAGCAGCGATGACGTTGAAATGTTGTGTATTGCGATCGGTAAATGCTACGGCGGAAATGAGCATCACTTTTTCAACACCATCAAAAGCTTGTAGAAGAGAGTTATAATCAAAATAGTCGCCTTGATGGGCTTCCACACCTTCTTTAATCAATCTTGCCACTTTATCAGATTCCGGATTACGGACTAATATAGCCACCTGATTTGACGGAACTTTTTTGAGAAGAAGTTCTAGCGTTCTGCTTCCGAGATTACCTGTTGCTCCAGTAATAAGTATTTTCCCCATATTTACAACTCCTTTGAACGTCTATAAATACATGAAAATATTTTGTTTCACATGCTCATCTTGAAAACTTACCGTCTTACATTCGTCAGTGTACTACCCCATTCACCGACTGGTTCAAGCCAGCTTACGATTCTATCATCAATGAGGTTGGTAAGCGCACCTTCATACTCAGCACGATAAGGTTTAGTAAGTTCATCTTGAATCCAACTTTCTCTTGTTCCTTGCCAGATTTCATAGATCACCAGATCATCAGAATGATCAAGATCATCGGAGACGATCGCATTAACAAAAGTGGGTTCACTTTTGAAATGGCTAATCATCGCGAATAGATTGTCGCGGAAAGTTTCTTTCTTACCGGGCTTAATTTTGAAACGGATATTGAGAATGACTTGTTTGTTGGTTGTTGACATCGTTACACACTCCTCAATTCTTTTATTTTCTTTATATTACAAGGCTCATTATGTACCATGTAGCACTTTTAAAATAGTACGTACTTTTTGGTTATATAGTAACCAAAAAGTGATAATTGTGATGAATCAGATCATAAATTGATTTTGAAATTACTCTATTCTACATTTATTCTCTGATATTCATCCTTGCTCAATGTCTTCTCTGCATAATTCTGACCCCATTCACAAAGAGCTCGCAGAGTGGGTTCAAGTGACATACCCATTTCTGATATTGAATATTCCACTTTTGGTGGTACCTGATTGTACATTGTTCTTATAACTAGATTATCACCCTCCAACTCCCGTAATGACTGGACTAACATTTTCTGAGAAATGGTTGGCATGAGTCTTTTCAATTCACCGGTCCGTTTAGGACCTTTTAATAAATAATACAGAATAAGAGGTCTCCACTTTCCGCCAATGACATCCAAGGTAATTTCCAGATCACAATAAAAAGTTTTCAATTGAGAAACACCATCCCTCTTTTAGTTTCGATTATTATAGTACATGTGTTGATTCAATCAACCTTCCTACACAACACTCCTAATACTGAATAAACATAACTCATTTAAGCCTAAATGCAGTTCCATCGACCAAAGCTACCACAACCATGATAGCGTTTTTATTTCAACCCAATATTTTCTTGCCTAATTCGACATATTCGTTTACTATTTTCCCATACTTAGTGCTTCAAGCATGCGTTTTTTGGGTAGCGTCTAGTCAAAAAGGCTTGGGTTCACGGGAGAGGAAGAGGAGCGGATGATCGGTTTTTTTAGAAAACGTTTGGTTGTACGCATTGTTGCAGTCGTTACACTGGCCATGACGATTATAGCTGTTGGCAGCATGCTGTTACAGGTGGCCAATATGAAACTGGCTGCACAGGAGGCCATTTCGAGTTACAATATCCAAATTGCTCAGAGTTATGTGAATCAGCTGGATACAGCATCTTATGCCGAGTTTGCCAAGGATCCCAAAGAGAATGACGCATTCTTGAAGATTCGTGATGAACTGGATGATTTTCGTGTAAGGATTGGTGCAATGTATGTCTATTTCGTCAAAATAGATGACAAAGGTACCCCGCTTATTATGGTGGACGGTATGAAGGATGCGGATAAAGCTTCACCGATTAATGAAGTCACGGATGTCCCTCAGGAGGCTGTCCAGAAGCTGTTGCAGGGGCAACCAGCCAGTTCTTCAATTATTAATAATGAGGATTATGGCAACTATATTTCCTCTTACGCTCCTATGCTCGATAGTAATGGCACTGTAACAGGTGTAATTGGTATCGATACGGCGGTATCGGTGATCGGAAACATTGAATCGGATATCATGAAATCCAGTATTCCCTTCTATGCCTTATTGCTACTAATTACCCTTATAGGTATTGCCGTTGTCATGACGTTTATCGTAAGGGGGCTGCGACCACTTCAACCGCTGAAGGCGAGTGTGGAAAAAATGGCGCAGGGTGAGCTTGCAGAAGCCAACCAAATTTTGACGTCTTACCGTCTGAAAAGCAAAGATGAGATTGGAACCACATATCAAGCAATGATACATATGTCCGGCAACTTGAACAAGATCGTGAGTAACATGGTTGAAGGCGTGGCAGTAACCACCAATATTTTATCGGAATCTACGAAGGAATTTAATCGCAGTACCGAAGAGATGATTGAGATGAGCAGGACGGTTGATCAGTCAGTCGAACAGATCAGGCAAGGGGCGCATACGCAGAAGCAGGGCGCGAGCGATAGTGCGAATGCGATGGAGGAGATTGCCAAAGGCATAACGGAGATTTCCGAATCCTCCATGATCGTATCGGATGCAGCAACAAGTGCGCTTGCTACAGCAGAGTCCGGTAAACAGAGCATGACATTGATGAAAACACAGATGGAGAGCATCTCGCATGTCTCAGGTGAAGTTGTAACGATGGTTCAGGTGCTGAACAACTATTCCCAGGAGATTGGTGGTGCCTTGCACACGGTTCGTGATTTTGCGAGTCAGACGAAGCTGCTTGCACTTAATGCATCCATTGAGGCAGCTCATGCAGGAGAACACGGCAAAGGTTTTGCGGTTGTGGCGGATGAAGTTCGCAAGCTGGCTGAGGCCTCAAGCACATCTATGGAACGGATCTCCGACCTGCTGCTTCGCATTCAACAAGAATCACAGCAGATTGGCTCACAGATGGGGGTTACCGCGCAGGAGATTGGACAAGGTGTTACGATTACCGCAGAAGCGGAGCAAGCTTTCGCCCATGTGGTTGATGCGTTCCAACTGGTGACTCATCGTATTCAAGAAGTCTCCGCTGCGGCAGAGGAAATCTCGGCAGGATCGGAAGAGGCCGCAGCCTCCGTCAATACGATCTCGCAGATCTCAGCCGGGGTCTCGGATCATTCGGATGAAATCTATCGCTTGATGCGTGAACAGTCGGCCATGTTCAACAGGGTGGCGCAGACCTCCACCATGCTGGAGCAGCAGACCAACGAGATGAGCGAAGCCGTGCGTAAAGTAAAAGTATAGTTTTTGTAGTTGGAGTATGCTGTAGCCATAGTTTACGTAAGAGGCAGCAGAAAAAAACTGGTCTGTTGTATAGTCAGTGTAACGATGTAAGGTATAAAAAAGTGCTCCGTTCCTGGAGAAGTTGGTGTGTATCCCAAACTTCCTTCAGAGGCGTGGAGCACTTTTTGTTTTTCATATCACTTTGATAGATGATCCAGCTCTATCGCCTGTCTGAAGCGTCGGGCGAATCGTTCTGCGGCTACGGCGGCCTCTTTGGATTCCGTCTGCACGAAGCCAATCTGCATTTTGGGTTGATCGATTCCAGCGATCTCTACCATCTTCACCAGACCTTCCTTCCATAATGGATTTTGGTAAAAGGAAAAGTCGTGACCAATCGTGGCAGCAATATCGTTTCGTAACACCATGTTGATGGCTTCTGAATTATTTGTTTTGAACAAAATGGACAGATATCCATGATCATAGGTGAATTCCCTGAGAAAGTCTTCGATGAAACCATCTCGATAGAGTGCAAGCTTGTGTTCTTTTAATTGATCTGGTGAAACACGGCTGTGCTTGGCAAGTTCAGACAGGTGATGAGTACCAATTACCAGCTTGCCCGAGTACATGGGACTGAAGTGAAGTCCATCGAATTCCCGCAATTGCTTGGCATAGATCGCGATAAAGCCCAGATGGGTTTTGTTATTCCGAATATCCTCGATAATTTCCATGGACCCTTTCTCTTCAATGGAGATGTTAAGTTGCGGGTGCTCACGCTTCATATCTGCAGCAGACTGGACAAGATAGGGCATGACACTTGGAAAAGTAGCCACATGAAGCTCACCGCTAAGAGAGGAGGCTTCTGCGTTCAGAGATTTCAATTCATCAATCCGCTGTAAAATGTCCAGTGCCTTGGCTATGAATTGTTTGCCTTCGGGCGTGGGATGAGTTCCCTGCCGCGAGCGTTCGAACAGGATGATCCCCATTTCTTTCTCCAGACGATGAACCGATTGGCTGATCGCCGATTGTGTGACATGCAGATGCTCCGAGGCGGCGGAGAAGGATTGGGTTTTCGCAATTTCAACGACATATTCGAGCTGTTCCAGATTCATGAGTTCATCTCCGTTTAGCATTAATACAACTAATGTTAACATTAGTATCTATAAATATGAATAATACATGAACAGCGATATAATATATAGACAATCATATAAAGGGGATGAACTTCATGAAAGCAGCAGTATGGTATGCCCATAAAGATGTGCGTGTTGAAGATCGCGAGGTTCCGGTTGCTCAAGCAGGACAAGTCAAAATCAAAGTGGAATATGCGGGGATCTGCGGCAGTGACTTGCATGCTTATCATCATGGTGTGGGCATTCAAGAAGGCGAGAATCATCCGCTCTCAGGACAGAAAGCACCGCTCACATTGGGTCATGAATTTGCAGGAACCGTGAGTGAATTGGGTAGTAATGTAAGCGGTATCAGTGTGGGGCAGCGAGTTGTGGTAGAGCCATTGTACCACTGTGGAAAATGCGAATACTGTATCCAGGGGCGTTATAACCAGTGTACTCAATTTGGATTCGTTGGACTGAATGGTGATGGTGGTTTTGCGGAGTATGTTGTTGTTGAATCCTATATGGTACATCCCATCCCGGATAACGTAACCTTCGAAGAAGGTGCCCTCGTAGAGCCTACGGCAGTAGCGTTTCATGCGGTTCGACACAGCAAATTGAAAGTGGGGAATAAGGTAGCCGTGTACGGAGCCGGTCCAATTGGATTATTGACCATTCTGTCTGCCAAAGCAGCAGGCGCTTCTGAAATCTATGCAGTCGATGTATTTGAGGAACGTTTGGACTTGGCAGCCAAGCTGGGAGCTGTTCCGGTGAATAGTGCCAAAGTTAATGCAACCGAAGTGATTTTGCAACAATCGGGTGGCATCGATGTGGCTTATGAAGCAGCGGGAGTGCAACCAACCATGGACAGTGCCGTTGCGGTTGTCAAAAAAGGTGGAGAAGTTGTTGTGATCGCGGCGATTCCAAATCCGCTCCAAGTGAACTTCTTCGATCTTCTGGTGAAGGAAGCGAATCTGACAGCAACGCTGGCCTATCGTCACATTTTCCCTGAAGTAATCTCATTGATTGCGGAAGGGTCGCTTGATGTGAAACAGGTCATCACCAAAAAAATTAAACTGGACGACATCGTAGAGGAAGGGCTGGAGCTGTTGATGAGCGACAAGAGCCATGCGAAGATTTTGGTGGAGATCGGCGGCTAAAGACTTTTCGCTAACTTCTCACTAACAAGGATAGATTTTCATATCAACGTAATTGAAGTATAAATTTTAGATCGCGAAAAAGGCCGTTCATCCGCATGAATGGTCTTTTTCGCTTTATTCAAGTAGAACAGTGAGCTTTCACTAGCTACTCATTATGAATCAATTCCGCTGATCGCGGTTCGTTAAGCTAATACCCAAAACTAGGAATCATAGCGGTAGCAAATCGCCTTACCCCCGCTACTCTCGGAGCTGAATTCCTTATCCTCATAGAATCCAAAACGCTCATATAAACGGATGGCATTCACCATCTGACCTCCCGTATATAAATACACCGTATTTTTGCCCATGTCTTTGGCAGATTCCACACATTGCTGGAGCAATGCTCTGGCGATCCCATGACCTCTCCATTTTGGATCAACACCTAACAGCCGAATAAACGGATAATCGATTGGCAATTCAAAGTCTGGATAAGCCTTGCGCGCTGTTTCGAACAATTGGACTGTACCAACAATCTGATCATCAATCTTGGCGATCCATAATTGTGTCAGGTACGGATTAACCACGGACTCTCTAATGTCTTTTAAGTAGGCCTCCCAGCGTTCATTTTGCTCAAAAGTCTCCCGATACTCGGCATAACTTGCAATAAGGATATCTACAATCTCTGGATGGTCCGTTTCTGTGGCGGGATGAATCGTAACGGCAGCCGTTGTCATCTTTTAATTCCTCTTCTCTTATGGGTTAAGTATGATATAGAGTTTTCTTGCATTTTACCATAACGGATTCCATCCGATTCATTCAAATTTTCTATAGTTCACTCAGTCATTTCTATAGGTCAAAGCATATCAGCGATTGAGCTGTGTGGAATACAGATGATTGCGATATTCGGTTGGCGTATTGCCTTCGTATTGTTTGAACATGCGCAGGAACAGCTTGTAATCGGAGAATCCGCACTGTCCGGCGATTTCTTTTACACTGGCATTGGTATTGAGCAGCAGTTGTTTCGCCCGGCGAATACGTTCGGTGAGGATATAGGTTTTGAGCCCGGTACCTTTCTCGCGTTTCACCATTTTGGAGATATAGTCTTTGTTAAAATTAAAATTCTCTGCAATCTGACTCACCGTAATGTTTGTATGCAGATGAATATCGACCCACTTGCAGATATGGTCCACAATCGCATTGTGCGGGCGATAATCGGCCTCTATATTACGCTCCAGTTCTCTGAACAACAATAGTAGTGCAGCGTCGGCTTCCTCCGGTGAGAAGGATGACACATGCAGCAGCTGCTTGAATAACTGATTGGCCATGGAAGGTACCTGAATGGTGGCATGTGTCCTGAGCCGATTGAATTCTGCTGACTTGGCAGCATAGTGAACCCAGTAGAAGCTGACGGGTGTGTCGCTAATCTGGTAGCCATAATGTGTACGACCGGCGTGTAGAAACAACAGATCATTGGCACGAACCACGTACTTTTCGTCGTCCTCCGCGATGTACATCTCACCTTCCAGCATCAAAATGATCTCGTGAACGGGCATGCTGCGTCTCATATGGCTCCAGTTGCCGTCGGATATGAACTTGCCGCACAGGTAATGTTCCAGTGGCTTTTGCATAGGACGGATTTATCCACCTTTTCTAGGATTATGAGTCTGATGTTATTACATTTTATTTGATACTATGGGGATATTCAAGTGATAAAGAGGGTTTTTGAGTATAGGGCATATGGGACAGAACACGGATTTTACCCCTCTGGATATATCAATGAAAATACAAGTGGATATCTGTCTAGTACATACCGTGAAGGAGTGAGTGTCATGATTGATACGAAAAAGGGATTTCTGGGACCGGAACATGTAGAGTTGTTAAACGGTGTGTTCCAAACATCACAAGAGGTCGGGGAGCGTTACCTGTTATCGCTGGATATCGATCGATTCCTGGCCCCATGCTTTGAGGCTCATGGTTTACCTGCCCGAAAAGAGCGATATGGGGGTTGGGAGGCTCGTACCATCAGCGGACATTCCCTCGGTCATTATCTGTCTGCCCTGGCTGTGACGTATCAGGCAACCGGGAATAAGACGTTAAAAGAAACACTGGATTATGCAGTCACGGAACTTGCGAGAATCCAGCAGACTACGGGAAGTGGGTACATCGGCGGTTTGTCAGAAGAAGCGTTCCGCATCGCATTTCGCGCCGAACATATTGGTGGATTTAACATCGGGGAGTACTGGGTTCCCTGGTACAGTGTGCACAAAATCTATCGCGGTCTGATTGACGCCTACAGACTCACTGGCAACGGTCAGGCACTAGATGTGGTAACACGGTTCGCGGACTGGGCAGTAGAAGGTCTGAAGACCATGACGGAAGAACAGATCCAGACGATGCTACAGAGTGAGCACGGGGGCATGAATGAGGTTTTTGCACAACTGTATGGGATTACGGGGACAGCCTTATACCTTGAGATCGCCAATAAGTTTACCCATCAATTGATTCTGAGACCCTTGGAACACAAGCAGGACGATCTTCAAGGCAAACACGCCAATACTCAGATTCCCAAAGTGATCGGTGCTGCCGAAATCTACAATCAGGACCATACCCGTGAGAGTTATCGGACAGCAGCAGAGTTTTTCTGGGACACGACGGTACATCATCGTTCTTACGTATTTGGAGCGACGAGCATTTCGGAGCATTATGAAGCGAAGGGCATGGAGAGTCTTGGTATCAAAACAGGAGAGAGCTGCTGTACTCACAACATGATGCATTTGACGAAACAACTCTTCGCCTGGAATCACGATAGTGCCTACATGGACTATTATGAAAACGCCATCTACAATCACATCCTCGGCACGCAGGACCCCGATACGGGGAACAAAACGTATTTTGCATCAACGCTGCAAGGCCACTACAAAATCTATGGTACTCACGATACCGCCTGGTGGTGCTGTACAGGATCAGGCATGGAGAACCCGGGCAAATATGCCGAGGCGATCTATTTCGAAGACGAGCAAGACCTGTACGTCAACCTGTATATCGCTTCCCAGCTGGATTGGACGTCTCAGGGAATATCCCTGAAGCTCGAAACCGACTTTCCTTATTCGGAAAAGGTGACCCTGACGATCACCGGCGGCAGCGCCTCGGCTCATCTAAGATTACGCGTGCCCTCATGGCTGCAACAGCCAATGACGGCAACCGTCAACGGGGATACGGCACATCCGTATACACGGATGGAACCCGGCTATCTTTCCATCGACCGCACCTGGACAGCGGGCGATGTCATTACAATCACACTGCCAATGTCGCTTCGCCAGTACACTGCCCGGGATGATGTGCACAAAGTAGCCTTTCTGTACGGCCCGATTGTACTCGCCGGTGCACTGGGAAGCGAGGGTCTGCCAGAGGACACAATTGTGGACGAAACAGCATTGAATCCCAAGACCGCACCCGTACCTGTGATCTGGACGGAGCAGGAGGATGTGCGACAGTGGATCAAGGTCGTAGATGCAGACACGTTAACATTTGAACTTAGCAAGGATGTCACTTCCACGGGAGAACCCGTGAAGCTGATTCCGTTCTATGATGTGCACCATGAATTTTATACCGTGTATTGGCCGTTTAACGATGAAGGTGATGCGTTAGAGAAAGAGTTGAACGACATCACGATCGACAGGGTTCAGGCGGATGGTCAGCAGGATGAGATCGGACATCAACTGGATAGCAACTGCCGTGGGGAGCATTATAACGGTTCAACCACAGATGGACGTAAGAAGTTGCATATGTGGCGAGAGGCTTTTGGTTTCAGTGGGGCTTACTTCAGTTACCAACTGGCGGTGGATCGCGCCGCAACCAATTATCTATGTGTGGCCTATTGGGGTGGAGATTATTCTACATTTGAACGGGAAGGTACGTTATACAACAGACAGTTCACCATTACCGTGGATGGCACACGCATTGGAGAGCAGCGAATTCATATGAACAAAATCGGCGACGTATTCTATGTGACCTATGATATTCCTGAGTCCGTTACATCAGGTAAAGACAGCGTTAAGGTCATGTTCCAGGCGGAGGGCGACAATGGCTGTGCCGGGAAAGTTGTCGAGGTACGCACTACGCGAAGCAAACCCGAATCTCTCTTTGCATGATAAGAGGCATGGTGTGAAAAGGCGCAAACACAATGTTATAATGATAATAAATTACGGTTAGTTGGGAAGAGGAGGTTGGAAGTGTGGCAAAACCCGATAATAAAGGTACGTATAACTTTCAGGATTGGTTAACTTGGGAGGGGGCATGGGAATTAATTAACGGCAAAGCTTTTAATATGTCTCCAGCACCCACTTCATTGCACCAGTTTATTGTGGGTGAGCTGCACTTCTCTTTGCGGACTTTTTTTCAGAATCGGAAATGTTTCGTGTTTGTTGCCCCTTTTGATGTGTATTTTAGCGAAAATGAACAATATGACCTGCCAGATCAAGTTGTACAGCCTGATTTATCGGTGGTTTGCTCCAAAGACCAGATATCTAAGAATGGCTGTCACGGTGCACCTTCTTTAATTATCGAGGTGTTATCGCCTTCGACTGCGCTAAAGGATTTTAATGAAAAATTTAACTTGTATCAGAAATACGGCGTGAACGAATACTGGATTGTTGACCCCGGGAATCAAACCGTCCATGTGTACACGTTGGAGGATGGCAGTTATCAGACCCGTCATCTGTATACTGAGCAGGAAACGATGATATCTGTCTTGTATCCTGAATTGCACATTCCGCTGGATTCGTTGTTCAAGCTCAGGTAGTGCGAAGCGTCAACCTGTCCGCTACAGAGGAAGCGATAAGGCAGTTGTTTTCTAATGCTAACGAACCCTACACGCCTTAACCGAGCAAATTGGATGAGGTGGAAAATGTAACGAATCTCAGCGACGCTATTTCATCTGAAATAGGCGATAAACAACGTTTTTACACCTAATACACGAATATAACGTGTCTCAGGTTCGTTGCATTTTCAAATGAGCTGACATGCACCCAATAACGTTACCTCAGTTCGTTAGCTATAGATAACCCAACCTTAAACGAAGAAACAACGCATAAGAGGCGAAATTGGATGATCTCCGTTTCGTCTTTTTTTATGCTTCAGTAGTGTTTGTAGTTCTGACATGTTGTGTGAGTGTTCTTGTGACCCCTGTTTTACATTGCTTATTTTTCAGACAAGTCTTATATAAAAAATGACACGCATAGCCATTTTCCACGTATTACCTGATAACATTTCTTATCCACAATCTGCTGTCTTGTAAAACTCACTTTGTATGGATTGACCACAACATTTCCTGCCAAGTTCCACGTTGTCCCTGAAAATATGAAATGGGATAAGCCCAAACCACGTATATTATGAGTATTCCATTATCCAATGTTATCCACCTGAGAGCGTTAACATCATGTACAATAGAAAAAGTGGAACAGGAAAATAACGACATATAGCTTCAATATATAACATGAAAGGAGGTCGGATGATTGAACATGATTAAGTACATACAATTCATGGGATTAATCCTTGTTGTTGTTGCTGTGAATGTTCTGGCATTCTCACCCGGCTTTATCGGGCTGAATTTCGGGGAGGGTGCATTCACAACTTCGCTATCCGTTACCCTGTTGTTCGGCAGTGCAATGGCACTCTTATATGGCAGTTACACCATGCTGTTCAGACAGCCGGTGGTTCTGCCCGTGAAGCATATCGAAACACATGAAGATTATGTGGAAGCTTTATCTTTTTATAGACGCATCAAAGTCCTCGAAGAAGATATTACGCTGGGGCTGTCTCAACTTAGCCGGATGAAAAAGAAGAAAGAAACACTTCTGAATGTGCTTCATCAGCGGTTTGATCCGGGGGAACTTAGCTACAAAAAATTCGCATCAGTCACGATGGAAGTGGAGAAGCTGTTATACCTGAATATCCGCAGTGTACTGAATCGGTTGAATGTATTCGATGAAGCAGACTATGCCAACATGATGAAATCCAAATCCTCAAACCTACCCCAGAAACTTTTTCAGGAAAAAACCAAGGTATACAACGATTATTTGTCTTATGTGAAGAATGCATTACACACCAATGAGGAAATTTTGCTCAAGCTGGATCAGTTGTTACTTGAGATTTCACGCCTCGACAGCTTTGAAGCAGGAGATATTGAACAGATGCCTTGTATGCAGGAGATTGATCAGTTAATCAAGCACACCAAATTATACAGACAGTGAGGGGTTGCTCGTATGGCCAAGAAGGGAAAGTTTTTTTTCATATCGATTGTAATGCTGGTACTCGTATTCGGTCTGGTCTATGCAGGAATAACATTAACATCGAACTTTGGCAAGTCGACCACACAGGTGAGCACAGAGAATGCAGGTAAGGAACTGGGCAAACTGTACGCAAACATTGCACCAGCGACGGCAGAACCGGTCAAAGGACAGATTGATCTCGATCCGGTCGACGTAGCAGAATCGCTGCCGGATATCTCCAAATTCGCAATTGCCGTAGAGAATACAACGAATGATTACGTCGAAATCTTCTCTTCCACAGAGAAGTCAGGTAGCGGGGTAGATGGCTGGTTAACTGAAGTGGGCGAGGAATTCAACAAAGCAAAAATTACCGTTGGCGGGAAACAGGTATCCGTCAAAATCCGCAACATTGCCTCCGGAACGGCTACCGATTATATCAAGTCGGGCAAGTATATACCTGATGCATTCACGCCTTCTAATGAACTGTGGGGCGAGATGGTTGAGGCCAGTGGGGTGAAAACAGAGATGGTTTCCAAGCGATTGGTTGGGAATGTCCCTGGTATTGTCATTTCCAAAGCCAAGTATGATGCACTGGTTGATACTTACGGCTCCGTGAATGTAAAAACCGTAACCGAAGCGATTGCCAACAATGAACTCGCGATGGGATATACCGATCCATTTGCCAGCTCCACAGGACTGAACTTCCTGGTGACTGCTCTGAATACTTATGATAGCGCCAATCCGCTGGGCGAGAAGGCGATTGAGGGATTTGAGAAATTCCAGACGAATGTACCGTTTACAGCCTCGACAACCATTCAGATGCGGGAAGCTGCCAAGTCAGGCCGACTGGATGCCTTTGTACTCGAATACCAGACGTATGTGAATACTGCCGATCTGAAGAGTGGTTACGTCTTTACACCTTTTGGCGTGAGACATGACAGTCCGCTGTATGCATTGGGACAATTGCCGAAGAACAAACAGGAGATTATCCAAAAGTTTGCGGAATTTGTAACCCAGGCGAAGTATCAACAATCAGCGGAAGAGTTTGGTTTCAACGGGTTGCAGGATTACAAATCCGAACTGGCCACCGTGGATGGCGGCACGTTGTTGTCTGCACAGAAAGTATGGAAAGAAAAGAAAAACGGTAGCAAACCGATTGCCGCTGTGTTCGTGACGGATGTATCCGGAAGCATGGACGGCGAACCGCTTAACCGACTGAAGGAGTCCCTGCGCAAAGGTCAGAAGTACCTGGGTACAGACAACAGTATTGGCTTGGTTTCTTACTCCAGCGGGGTAACCGTGAATCTGCCCATTGCCAAGTATGATACGAACCAACAGTCCATGTTTGTCGGAACAGTGGATAGTCTGCAAGCTGGCGGAGGGACGGCTACTTTTGACGGGATCGTGGTAGCGATGAAGATGCTGGAAGATTACATGGTTGCTAATCCGAATGTGAAGCCGTTAATCTTTGTTCTGAGTGATGGCGAGACCAATGAAGGTCATACCCTGAAGGATATCCGGGATCTGGTCGAGACGTACCAAGTGCCGATCTATACGATTGGATACAACGCGGACATTAAGGCTCTGGAGAGCATCTCCAGCATTAACGAAGCGGCAAGCATCAATGCCGATACCGACGATGTCGTGTACAAGATCGGGAACCTGTTTAACGTACAGATGTAAATTTAAAGGGGGAACTTAGATGTCATTTTCAATGGAAATACCAAGCCAGAAGGAAATTCAGAAGGTGATTGAAGAAGAGGTGAAACCCGTGCCCGCCGAGGTCGCGGAGCTTCAACAAGTGGCCAATGCCAACGTAGAGATGATTATGACACTGGATCTCGAATCCCTGGAGAAGCGCAAAGAGATTCTGCAATCCATTGATGGCTTTGGCATGAATACGATGAGATCCTCTTCTGAGAAAAACGCCTTGCTTCAAGTCTCCGTTGGACATCTGTCCAAGACGGGAGACGAAGGCGGTCAGGTCGCCAAAGGTTTGACCGAGCTGCATATGCAACTGAAGGATCTCGACCCGAGCGTGGTCGACTTTGCCAAGACCGGTTTCCTCGGGAAATTGTTCAATCCGCTTCGCGCCTATTTCCTGAAATATCAGAAGGCTGACGCAGTCATCGCTGACATCGTAACCTCTTTGGATAAAGGCAGATCCACCCTGCGTAACGATAATACGACGCTGGAGATCGAACAACAGAACCTGAGAGAACTCACCAAACGACTGCAAAAGGAGATTCAGCTTGGTGTGCTCATGGATGAGTCCATCGACGCGCAGATTGAAGCCGCCAAGGTCCGCAATGAGGACCCAGAGAAAGTCCGCTTTATTACAGAGGAAGTGTTGTTCCCACTCCGTCAGCGGGTCATGGACCTGCAGCAAATGCTGGTCGTGAATCAACAGGGCATCATGGCGATTGAAGTGGTCATCCGTAACAACAAGGAACTAATTCGAGGGGTAGACCGGGCCAAGAATGTAACGATCTCGGCACTGAAAATTGCCGTTACGGTAGCGAGTGCTTTGTATAATCAGAAGATTGTATTGCAGAAGATTGAATTGCTGAACCAGACAACCAATGATTTGATTGCCGGTACATCCAAAATGCTCAAGGATCAGGGGATTGCCATTCAGAAACAGGCATATGAAGCCAGCATTTCCGTGGATACGATGAAACAGGCGTTCACCGATGTATTGTCAGCACTCGATTCAATCAGTTTGTATAAGCAGGAAGCCTTGCCAAGAATGCGTGAAACGATTAACCAGTTCCGTGAGCTTGCAGATACTGGAGAGCAACAGATACAGCGTTTGGAGAAGGGGCAGAAGCTAGGGCTGTAAACAGAAGAGAAAGAAATACAATGTCACTTGTTCGCTGGCTATCATTTGTATAATTAGAAAAAGCGATCGTTCCTCATTAAGCATGAGGAATGGTCGCTTTTTGGTTCTCTATGAAGATTGGTACTAATGTAGATACCCAATATTCCGCGCATAAGGGTATATCTGTTGCTCGTATTGGTCGAGGAGAACGCCAGCCGCACGTACTTTGGCACGACCTTGTTGCAGTATCTTGGAATTTACTTTGTTTTTAGAAACGGCTTGTTTGTACAACAAGTATCCTTCCAGCTGAAGGTAGCTTCCCTTGACATAATAGGCATGTATTTTCTTAAGTTCAGGATTAGAAGGTTTGATTTGTTTTAACATGGATACCGTTTTTGTATAATTAGGGATCACCGTATTCGTAAGTTTGAGGTACATGGACTTGCGATTGGTTGAACTCACCTCACCTCCCACACTACCCAATGTGTCGATTGCTTTATTCTCATAAGGTACAAGGCGAGATATTTGTTCGAGATATTCTTCGAAATCCTTTTGATCTTTAGTGAGCTCCTGTTCTGCATCATCTAATTCTAATTCGTCCATAAGTTCTTTGTTCAAATTATCTTCGTTTTCACTATAACTCTGATCTGAATCTGAATATGTAGATGTTGCTACTTTGGCAGCATCAGCAGAAGCGGCTGGAGAGAAAAGAACTCCTCCAAGCAAAACAAAACTGGTAATCAATGATATAATCCACGACTTCTTCAAATGTATTGTCATCCTCCTTTGGTTGTATTCCACTGGATAACCTAACATATCATTATCAGAAATTACAGGAATACATTTACATAAAAATAGAGTTGCCGCTTTTTTTCAAAATCCCCCTCAATAATCATCTTTTAACACGACATTGTCAGGTCTGTAATGAATGATCTTGAATAACTCCTCGGCCATGTAGGCGGGGCTGTGCTTGAAATCCTGCCTGATCCACTCCATGATCATGCCGAATATCGCATGAGACTGGTAACTTGCCAACAGTTCATGGTTAATGTGCTGCGGGAAGATATGGTTCAGATCCTGTAAGGAGAGATCGCGAAGAACATCACAGATCATGCGTTGAAAGTTGGACGAAGCCTCGGACTGTACAACCAGTGTGTAGAATTGTGCATGCTGGTGCACATGTTCAAATATGGTGATGGCCGAAGAGGGCATCAGACCGACCTCGAACTCTTTCAACCCTTGATAGGGTTTGCGAAAAGAAGTCACCAGATCCTGAATCACATCATCGATGATTTCGTTGAACAGGTCTTCTTTATACTGATAATGTCTGTAGAAAGTACCTCGATTCAGGTCGGCGCGCTCGACAATATCCGTAATGGATATTTCTTTAAAGGGATGTTTTTGCATCAGATGGATGAGAGCATCCTTCAGCGCAGCTTTTGATTTTTTGATTCTTCGGTCCATCGAATTCGGGGTCTCAGACATCTATTTTCCTCCTCTCTATATAAGTTGAACTAAAGAATATTTACACTGGCCACTTCGATGACAGAACAACCTTCCAATCGCTGTTATCCCCAGATTTTTTTGATTCCTTTTATAAAGGGGTAAATCCGGGGATAAAGGCGAAGCATATGCTTCCGATGCAGCTTTCTTGCAGAAAGCTTTTAGCTCCGCTTTTTCAGGTTCTTTCTGTCCTCTCCGTTTTGTGTAACTGTTTAGTTCAATTTATATAGTTCACTTAAATAGTTAAAGTACATTTGGGCTTAATAGTGTTGTTTAACGTACAACTGGACAAGCTTTTACTGATTGAAGTGAATTGCTATGACTTATTATACTAAGGATAAGAGTTAATGAACATTTGTTTGTTAACTTATTGTAAACGAATACACAAAGGAGGATACATGGAATGAAACTTCAAGATAAAGTGGCAGTTGTGACAGGTGCTGGTTCAGGTATGGGGAAAGCGATCGCGATGTTGTATGCCCAAGAGGGAGCGAAAGTAGTCGTATCGGATATTAACGAGGAATCCGCACAGGCGGTTGTGAATGATATTAAGGCACAGGGCGGGGAAGCGATTGTGGTTCTGGCCAATGTAGCCAAAGAAGAAGATGTGCAGAATCTGATTGATACGACGGTGAGCACATACGGTACAGTAGATATTCTGATTAACAATGCGGGCATTATGGATGGCATGGAGCCTGCAGCGGATATAACGGATGAGAAGTGGGAGAGATTGTTCGCTGTGAACACAACCAGTGTGATGCGGACAACGCGTAAGGTATTACCGATCTTCCTGGAAAAACAAAAAGGCGTCATCGTGAACATTGCTTCGGCAGGTGGATTGCACGGCGGACGTGCAGGAGCAGCCTATACGGCCTCCAAACATGCGGTCGTGGGCTTCACCAAAAATACAGGGTATATGTATGCTGAGCAAGGCATTCGTTGTAATGCGATCGCCCCAGGTGCCGTGGCAACCAACATCAGCGCATCCATGGCCGACATTAGCCCATACGGTGCAGGACGGCAACAGCTGGGCATGGCAATCAACCCACGCATCGGGACGAGTGAAGAGATCGCCAAGGTGGCCTTGTTCCTTGGGTCGGACGAGTCCAGCTTCGTGAACGGAACCGTCGTTACGGCTGATGCAGGTTGGAGTTCCTATTAATCCATTCAAGCGCAGTCGAGCATGAAGTACCGAAATAGTGCGAACAGTCAGGAAGCCGCATAACCATATGCGGCTTCTTTTTTGTGTTACTCCGAGAACGGTGGATCACAGCGCCATATCCCGTATAGGACAAACGTTTGCATTTCTACACGGATGCTCGAAATGAATCAGTTTGAGGGTGGTTTTGGTTTGGAAAAGAGTGAGGATTCACGCACGATCAGACGATGGGGAATAATGACCGGATTATGAGGCTGTGGTTCCCCGCTTAGAATTTTCAACAAGACCTGAACGGCTGTATAGCCCAGCTGATAGGTTCCAATGTCTATAGAGCTTAAGGGTGGTGAAGCCAGCTCCGATAAAGCAATATTGTTAAAACTGACCACGCTGATATCCTCAGGCACCAGATAATGAAGCTCGGCAAGAGCTCTCAGTACCCCGAAGGCCACATTGTCATCAATGACAACGATTGCGGTGGGTCTGTTCGGCAAGGACATGAACAGCGACATGGCCCTGAATCCACTTTCCTGCAGAAATTCACCTTCCACAATCCAGTCACTATCGGCATCCAGCCCGGCTTGGGCAAGCGCTTTTTGGTATCCTAGCATGCGATCATGCGATAACGTAATGTCCGGTGGGCCGCTGACAAATCCGATTCGCGTATGCCCTTGGGCGATCAGATGATGTGTCGCATCATAAGCAGTCTGTACATTATCGTTATCCACCATGGGGGCATTGGGATGAGCTTCGCTGCGACCGATTAACACAAAAGGAAACTTTTCCGCTTCCAAAAATGAAATGATGGGATCGTCTCGTTTGGACCCAAGCAACAGAATGCCATCCACTCTGCGACCATGAACAAGACGGGAGATCGCGTGCAGTTCATTGTCTGATGAAGTTTCAGTGGTTAGCAGCAATTCATAATTCATACGGGTGGCATGTGTAATAATACCCCGCAGCAGTTCCCCGAAAAAGTAATTCTGAAACAACTCTTCAGCAGGACGCGGAAGCATAATGCCAAGGGTATGGGTCGTCTTGGAAACCAGGCTCTTCGCCATGATGTTGGGATGGTAGTTTAATTCTTTCATGATTTGCTTCACTTTGAGAGACGTCTTGGTGCTGATTCTGGGATGGTTGGAAATCACTCGTGACACTGTAGAAGGGGAAACACCCGCCAATTTGGCAATATCCTTGATCGTAATCATGTAAAAAATCCCTTCTGAACAATCGTATAAATATTCTCCTATGGTAATCCAAAGGATACGATAAATCAATTGCTAACTGCCACATATGAGTTGCACAGGAAGTAAAATAAAGGAAGAAAGAGTCTGAACAAGGAAATAGGAAATTACTGTAGGTAGAAGAGGTAAATTGGTTAAAATTGAGCAAATATGGCTTGTGCAAACGTTTGTGCAAAGAAAGTTAGGTATTGTATGATGTGATTGTTATTGTAGCGCTTACATCTATGAATTTACATACTTCTTGACTTATTTCCCCCTACATATTGAACGAAGGAGTCATCTTGTCTTCCATTTGAGCAAACGTTTGTACAAAAGTGAACATGGAATGCAAAACCTGACAACATACGCAGACAAAAGGGTGAAAAGCGCGAACATTGTTGGACCAAGCAGAGGGAAGGGGACATTTTACATGAGAAAATGGCAAGGGGCAACATTGTCCGTCATGATGGCTTTCACACTGGCTGCATGCGGGGCTGGAGGCGGAAGTCCATCTCCAACTACGGCAGGTGAAAATCCGGAGGAAGTGGTAGAGCTGACAGCTGAGAATCTTCAACCGGAAGAAGGGGCAACCCTGGTGATCTGGGAGGACAAAAATCAAAGCAGTTTTATTGAGCAAAGAGCCAAAAAATTCGAAGAGAAGTACGGGGTAACGGTCAAAATGGAGGAGCTACCTCCAACCGATCAGGTCACCAAACTAACGACGGATGGCCCGGCGGGTCTCGCGGCAGATGTTGTCGTTTTCCCACATGATAAGATTGGTAGCGCTTCAGAGGCGGGACTTATTCTGCCCAATGACATATTTGAAGCAGAAACCGCAGAGAACACCAGCGACAACGCACTGAAGGCGGTAACGTTCAAGGATATCCTGTACGGCTATCCGTACAGCGTGGAGACGTATGCTCTCTTTTACAACAAAGCATTGTATCCAGAAGCTCCGAAAAACTTTGATGAGATTATCAGCTTCGCCAAGACGTTCAATAACGTGAAATCCAATCAATATGCGCTGATGTGGGAATTGCAGCAATTTTACTATAACTATGCGTTCCTGGCTTCACAGGGCGGTTATATTTTTGGGGACAACGGGATGGATAGCGGGGATCTCGGTCTGAATAACGAAGGAGCACTGAAGGGTGGACAGTTCTTGCAGAAGCTGAAGTCGGAAGTACTGCCGCTCAAGATGGGTGACGTGAACTATGATATCAAAAAAGGATTATTCTCCAGCGGCAAGCTGGCTATGGATATTAACGGTCCGTGGACCATTGCCGATTATCGCAATGCCGGTATTGATTTTGGCGTTGCTCCGCTTCCGGCAATTGATGGCAAACCGATGACCTCCTTCTCAGGTGTTAAAGCCTATTATGTAAATGCATTTACACAATACCCAAATGCATCGAAGCTTTTGGCAGCGTTCCTTTCCAATGAAGAGGCTCAGATGGAGAACTTTGATCTAAACGGTACACTCCCTGCGAACAAAAACGTGGCTGCTGATTCGAAGGTGCAGGAGGACCCAATCAATAAGGCGTTCTTGGAACAGTTCAACAACTCTACACCAATGCCTTCCCTTCCTGCCATGGACAGCGTATGGGGACCAATCACGTCTGCGATTACGGATATATGGGATACCGATAAGGACGTGAAGGCATCGCTGGACAATGCCGTGAAACAGATCCAGGAAAGCCTTGCTACCGTCCAATAGGGACGAACGACGAATCCGAAGATATGCATAAGAATTGTATAGATTGAACTTCATATTTACACAAAAACGGAGAGGTACAGTGTAAGCACACTTAGTTCAATGTATACACGTTAGCAATAGGCGGGGAGGAGAGAGCAAATGCAGCAGCAGCATGTCCCGGTGCCCGTTGGACCGAACAGGGAAAGACAACACCGGATGACAGCGGCTATATGTTCCATCATACTGCAAGGTCTTGGACAGCTGTACAATCGACAATGGATTAAGGGGATTTGTCTACTGTTACTGGAGGGAGCAGGGCTTGCGTACCTGCTTCCTCGTCTGTCACAGGCTGTATGGGGCATATGGACACTGGGGGAAAATACACAGCGTTTTGTCAAAGTGAATGGGTCCACCGTACTTCAAAGGGGAGACCATTCCATCTTTTTACTGTTGGATGGCATTATCGTACTACTGGTGTTTTTTGTGTTTATTCTGATCTACATCCTGAATATTCGGGATGCATACGTCACGGGAGTCGCCAGGGAAGAAGGGAAGAAGACCCTGGGCGCAGGGGCTTCGCTTCGAAACATGATGGACAAAAACTTTCCCTACCTGTTTCTGTCCATTCCGGCACTGGGCATTCTGTTTTTCACCGTTATGCCGATTCTGTTTACGATCACGATTGCATTTACCAACTACTCAGCCCCGGATCATATTCCGCCAGCCAAACTCGTGGACTGGGTTGGCTTCAAGACGTTCAGTGATCTGATTCAGTTGAAATCCTGGAGCCAGACCTTCTATGGCGTACTGACCTGGACGGTCATCTGGGCCATTCTGGCGACAGTCACCACCTATTTTGGCGGTGTGCTTGTGGCACTGTTGATAGAACAGCGGGGCATACGCTTCAAGAAGCTATGGCGCACGATTTTTATTTTGCCTTATGCGATCCCGCAGATCATTTCTTTGCTGCTCATGCGTAATCTGTTCAATGGCCAGTTTGGACCAATCAATACGTACATGCGAGCGTTTGGGCTGGAGGGATTACCTTGGCTGACAGATCCGTTCTGGGCGAAAGTCACCGTCATTGTTGTCAACATGTGGATCGGTATTCCCGTCAGTATGGTGCTTATTCTGGGTGTATTGACGGCCATCCCTCGTGATCTCTACGAGGCTGCCGAAGTGGATGGAGCATCCGCATTTCAGAAATTCCGAATTATTACGATGCCGTTCATTCTTTTTGCTACAACTCCGGTACTCATCATGCAGTTCGCCGGAAACTTCAACAACTTCAATGTCATCTTCCTGCTGACGAACGGAAATCCGCTACGCGGAGATTATCAGTACGCGGGGGCGACAGACCTCTTGGTAACCTGGCTCTACAAGCTCACGCTCGACAATAACAAGTTCAATATGGCTTCAGCGGTAGGGATTATTATCTTCCTTATCATCGCTTTATTCTCCATCTGGAACTTCCGCCGCTCCAAATCATTCAAGGAGGAGGACATGATTCAATGAAGACACGTAATAATCCGCTGCGACTGGCTCTGAGTTATGTGTTATTGGTGATTATCGCTATTGTCTCCATCTACCCGGTACTCTGGATCTTTCTCTCTTCCCTGAGACCGGGTGCGGCATTGTTCAGTGAACGGTTGTGGCCCGAAGCATTCACGCTGACTCATTACGGTGAGTTATTCAATAACCCGTCTTTTATGTACGGAAGATGGTATATGAATACGCTGAAAATTGCCTTTTTCACGATGATCTTCTCCACGTTGATGGTGACACTCGGGATGTACGCACTGTCCCGCTTCCGCTTCCGTGGACGTAAAACCATTCTCTCCACCATGCTGATTCTTGGCATGTTCCCAAGCTTTATGAGCATGATTGCGATCTATATCATTTTGCTGCAAGTTAAATTGCTCGACACCCACGCTGCGCTCATCCTGGTCTATTCATCCGGAGCAGTACTGGGTGGATTTATCGTCAAAGGTTTCTTTGATACGATTCCTCGCAGTCTGGACGAAGCTGCTCGCATGGATGGTGCCAGTCACCTGCGGGTATTTACCAGCATCATCCTGCCCTTATCCAAGCCGATGCTAACCTATGTGGCACTAACCAGTTTTACCGGTGCGTGGATGGACTTTATCTTCGCCCGGCTGGTATTGCGGACGAAGGAAAATTGGACGCTGGCGGTGGGCATGTGGGATCTGGTCAACCGTTATCAGGACAGTAACTTTACGATGTTTGCTGCGGGGGCGGTACTGATCGCCATTCCAATTACCCTGCTGTTTGTATTCCTCCAGCGATTCCTTGTTCAAGGGCTGACAGCAGGTGCTTCCAAAGGGTAATGCCGTGCCATAACAGCATAGTCAGCCGCGGTAAATATGGCACTTCAACCAGGCACTTCCGTAATGTCATGTCTTTTTCGACTGACAGAACTGCGGAAGTGCCTGGTTCTATATGGGCTCGAATCTTGATTAGGGAGGAACGTGATGTATGGGCATAAACCCGTCCAGTGAGCCCGAGGTTATGGGATATCAAGGAGGACAAGCTGCATTGCAAAATGCCAAGACTCCGCGAACGCTTTGGCGTAATGTTACCTTTCGGAGGATATTGTACGGCTATGGTATCTCCGTATTCGGGGATTGCTTTAATGGGATTGCGATCAGTCTGTGGGTGTTACAGACCACAGGGAGTGCGAAGAGCATGGCGGCCGTACAGATCTGCAATATGGCCGTCAGCTTTCTGTTTGGATCGGTGGCGGGTACGGTTGCAGACCGATTGGATCGCAGGAAGCTGATGCTGGCCTCGGATGTATTCCGCGGCGTCATGGCTGTACTGATTGCGATTAGCTTATTTGGTTGGCATGCGCCGTTCCCGGTGGTACTGCTGTTGCTCTCACTCTCCATGTTTTCAAGTCTGTTTCAGGCACCTGCATTCCACGCCTCAGTGGCAAGTATGGTAGGCAGGGAGCATATTCAACAAGCAACCGGAACCATTCATATGGTGGATAATCTTGCCCGAATCAGCGGTCTGGCCGCGGCGGGCGTTGCTGTGGCTGCATTTGGAGGATTCGTCGCTATATTAATTACAGGGGCAACCTTTCTGTTGTCCGCAGTCTGTGTGCTGATGGCGGGCCACTTTCCTGAAGTACAGCGATCCGTTAGTCAGCAGACCACGTTTGTTCAGGAATGGCACAGTTCGTTTGGCTACATCTATCGGAATCGTCTGATTCGATCCATTGTATTGCTCAATCCAGTGCTAATCTTGTTTTTCATGTCAGCCATGATGCTGGTTCAAGTGATGGCAGTTAAGGTATGGGAGGCGAATCCGGTACAGTTTGGATTAATTGAGACCTGTATTCCACTTGGATATATGATGGGCTCTGCACTGCTGATTGCTTCGGCGAAACGATTGAAGCGAAGAGGGAGATGGGTATTTATCGGTCTGATTGTTTTAGGCCCACTCTATATTTTTTTGGCGAATGTATCCTCACCAATCATGGCGTTGCCGTTAATCGTGGGCGGAGGAGCGATGTTCGCCTGCTGTACGATGCTCACCCAAATTATGCTGAGGACAGCCGTACCGGACGAGCTGCAAGGAAGGGTCTATGGCGTCGTTGGAACAATCACCAGTACAGCGCCTATTCTGGGATTGACGGTTGTCTCCGTATTGGCAGATCAGTGGGGGGCAGCTTCTGTGCTGCAAGGCGTGGGCATATTGCTGTTGGCCACAGGTATTCTGGCAGCCACAACATTGAAGTCGATTCGAACCTATCAATAAAACGTAGTAGGGAGTATGCATGATATGGATTGAACCACATGTACACATCGGTAGAGAGTGGGATAGAGGTAATCTTCGCAGCTTATGAAGAACCTAAGCATTCTGGCTAAGTTAAACAAAACAAAATAAAACAAAACCCGGAGCATACGCTGCGTTAGCGTAACTACTCCGGGTTAACTTGTGGACAGAATATTCTATTGCCAGTTTACATTTACAGTCGCTGTACCGCTGGCTGGTGTGGTAAATGTGTGGTTGGAACCACCTTCCCACGTAATGGTTGCCCCATTTTTCTTGAAGAATTTGAACTCCAGTTGTTTACCGGCAGGAACGCTCACATCATAGTACCAAGTTGGGTAGGCGTGGATAACCTGATTGAATGCAGGCCCAATAGCTGTTGTGCCCGTACTCCAGTTGCCCAGTTCTGCCACATTACCTGTCAGATAGATGTTCTGACCCAGTGTGGTGGAAGCGTTGTTAATGACGAATCGTACAGTGACCTGATCACCTGTAAGGATGGTGAAGTTGTTATAGGCATTGCTGTTGACGCCATCCGCAGCTACTTTCACAGCATAATTGCCTGCGGCAACAGCCGGGATCGTCACTTTGATCTGTGTATCTTCCCAGGATGCAATGGCTGCACCAGTAACGGCTGTTGTACCGAAGTATACGGTACCTTTGGTGGAGCCAAATCCACGTCCGCTAATCGTAACAACATTACCTGGTTTGCCCATCACCGGACCTACATGTCCAATCGTTGGTGTTGTTTCGCTTGTTGTATACTGCCAGACCGCGGTTGCCCCGGCAGCAAGCGTGAATGAAGAGACGGTACC
This sequence comes from Paenibacillus sp. FSL R5-0749, assembly GCF_038595085.1. NCBI lineage: Bacteria > Bacillati > Bacillota > Bacilli > Caryophanales > Paenibacillaceae > Paenibacillus > Paenibacillus sp. FSL R5-0749. The sequence goes on from NZ_CP152005.1 coordinate 1,097,583, forward strand.
ATTGGTGGAAGTGATGTTATTACCGTTCAGTGCGCCGCCCAGTACATCGGTGTAGTTGCCTGTTGGCAGTGAAGTGCTTAGATTCGCAATGCTCGCTGGTGTGGAGAGATTACGGTTCACGGCAACAACAGCTACACTTTTGCCGAATTTGCGTTCATAGATATACACATCATTATTGATCCAGCGTTGCTGCGTGGAGCCGTAGGCAATAGCCGGATTGGATTTGCGAAGAGGGGCCAGCTTGCTGATGACGTTGAAAGCCGTTGTTGTTTTGGAGAAAGAAGGCATTTTGGCCCGATTGTCAGGGTCCCCGTTACCTGTCAGATACTGTTCGGTACCATAATAGATGGCAGGTACGCCGCGTGAAGTCAGCGTGAACGCCAGCGCCTGTTCCAGACGACGGTTATTGACGGCACTTGTTTTGAAGCGATCCATATCATGGTTGTCGATAAACGTAACTTGATCATTTACCTGATTATAATCTGCTGCTGTGCCTGTAATCATCGAATCGAGAGCATACATGTTGGATGTGTTATCCCGGAAGACGTTACGTACGGCAGAGTTAAAGCGGAAATCAAGCAGGCTCATCCCGGATTCATTGGCAAATTCCGTGTTATCCGCATCGGATGCAGCAGATCCCAGGAACCATTCACCGAAGGTGAATACAGGTTTATGTGCATAGATGGAGGACATCCAGCTCTTTTGCCAGCCGAGAGGCATATGTTTCACCGCATCAACACGAATCCCGTCCACGCCCATATCAAGCCATAGCTTGATTGCATCTTTGAAATATTGGTCAATGGTACTGTTATTATGATTCAGGTCAGCCAGGTCATAGAGGTTTTTGTAGATACCATTCTCCAGGGAGGAAAAATCGGAGCCGCCGTTGTGATGGAAATAGCCATTCGTATCATTTGTGTATCCGCCAACCAGATTACCGTTATCGTACAACTTGCCATTCTCAGCAAAGGACGTATCGGTTTCCATGGCAGGAGACGTATGGTTCGGTGCAAAGTCAATGACGATCTTGATGCCTTTGGCGTGAGCGGTCGTAATCAGATTCTGAAAGTCAGCCATCGTTCCGAAATACGGATTGGTCTTCTTGAAATCACGTGCCCAGTAGCCATGATAAGCTGTGTTGATTACGCCGCCATAGTTGATCGTGGCGAAGATATTCTCAACCGGCTGGGAGATCCACAATGCGGTAACGCCCAGATCGCTGAAATAGTTATCGTTGATTTTGTTGATCAGGCCCTGCCAGTCGCCTCCGCAATACAACTTCAGGTTGCTGCAAGTGGCATCGTAGGCAGCTCCAGTGGGATTGTTGGAAGGATTGCCGTCCAGGAAGCGGTCCGTAAAGATCTGATAGATGACGTCTGTACTGAAGTTCTGCTTGTTGGTAACTGCGGTATCCGCATCGGCATAGATCGCGGAAGCAGGCAGATAGGGAAGTGCGCCTCCTGCAAGTAAACTGAGTGTCAGTGTTGTGCTGAGGAGTACGCGTTTGGCCATTTGAAACATAGTAATCCACCCTTCTCGTGAATGTAATAGTTTAGATAAACAACCAACCTGGCTTTTGAATAATAGCGCTTTCAATACAATGGAATGATACGCAGTGGATTGAAGACTTCCCTCCTTTTGACACGCCAACAACCCCGGCATCTCCTTCGGGAGTTACCGGGGTTGTCCTAAACCGCTCTGGTTTAAAAGCATGGCCCTCGAGTTATGATCACAACGTTATCGTAAGAAATATTGGATCTTATGTCAATAACTTTTTTGAGAGCATTTATTTTCTATTTTTATGTTTACAAAAGCACGTTCGCGCATTAAACTATTCGCAGATTCACAATATAAGGGCTATGTATCCCGGGACACGCACGTGTGTTATGGGACAACCCCGTCTCTTCTGAGGCGGGGTTATTTGTATTATGCAGTCGAATCGGGAGAAGAGAGGCGGTTGATGATCGTTGAGTACCCATTCTGTCATCGAATGTTTGGAAGGCATTCAGGCGTCACGGCTGGGCAATATCCGCAACATTTATGTGTATCTCCCGCCCGGTTACCATGAGCATACAGCTCGGCGTTATCCGGTTCTGTACGTTCATGCAGGGCAGCGGGCTTTTGGTCCGTCCGGGCCAGGCAATGAAACATGGAATATCGATCAGGCAGCAGACGGTCTTATTTCTTCTGGGCAGATTGAATCACTGATTATTGTCGGCATTACGCATGTCCGTCCAGTCACGCACAACGAATTCTATCACTTCATCGCTCCGGAGAGAGAGGCCGTGAGTGTGGGGTGCTCAGGCATCGCCTATGAGCATTTTATCATTCATGAACTCAAGCCGCTCATTGATCATCGGTACCGGACGTTGCCGGACAAGGAGAATACCGGGCTGTTGGGTTCATCTGCTGCGGCACTTTGTACATTGCACATGGGGATGCGAAATTCGGATGTTTTCGGAAAACTGATCATGATGTCGCCATTCTATGTGGATGTGCAGCTGGACGAAACATCGGAAAGCGGGCTGTTGGAAGAAAACATGTATCGCTTGCCAGAAGAGGTACCCGACGTTCGGATGTGGATAGATATTGGAGACACGGAAGGCCTGTTTCTGCCTTCCCAGGTCAGAAGGGTAGCTCATCAATTACTTGAACGCGGAGTCAGATCGGATGAGGAGTTGGCATTTCTGGAACAGCCGGATGCCTGTCATCAGGAAGGTGACTGGGGAGCACGCGTTCATCTCCCGTTACTATACATGTTCGGCCACGTAGGTAAACCCACCTCGCTTCAACTGCTTGGCAGGGATGTCATCGGACTACAGGGTGGAATGACCGTGTGTATCAATGCACTAATGCACTACGAGAGCGGATGGGTTCGGAGTCTGCTGCATGGAAATTATACTTCAAGTGACCCGGATGTAATCCAGGTTCGTTCGAATGGAGAACTGGTGCCTGTCGGTATTGGAAGTGCATCCATCACGCTGACTATGGGGGGACTGTCTGCTACACGCATCTATACTGTAGTTCCTGAATTGTCCACTCATGTGGAGGTCTGCATTCATGCAGAGGTAGCCTCAGAGGAAGGGACGCAGGAAACGATCTATGGTGGGATGGGCATGAAGCTTGTCCGTTCCGGTATAGGTCGATATGAAGGTTGTTACCGAGTTCCGCGTGATAGTGGATTCTCCTTCCGGTTTACTCGGGGTTTCCGCCGCTTCGAGACCGATGTGGATGGCAAACCTGTTGTCAATCGTGTATTTCGAGCGACAGATGATATGTCTGTACATTATTTAATCCAATCCTGGGGCAGTACTTCAGCCAAAACGGGAACAGGAGGCCCAAAATGATCATTCCTTCATTCGCTCCAGTGCTGGACATTCCCTATTATTATCCCTGCAATTTCCCTCTGATTCATGAAGTGCTCCATCAGCAAGGATCCATCACAAGTCTTGCACTGCTGGCGGCAAGCCGGTTGTACAGCCTTCCATCGTGCGGGGATAACGGACTGGTGAAGCCTTATTTTCACAAACTGGATTATGTTGAGCCGATCTGGGAGATGTATGGTCAGCGAGAACTGGACAGCTTCGAGGAAGGCAAGGCGCAGATTAGGCAGCATATCGGCGATGGGGGGCTTTTTTTGGCTACAGGAACCAGTTATCATCTGCCTTATTGTGAGGATTATCAGAATCCCGAATACATTCGCAAACACGTGAAGCAAGGCTCCCGACTGCATCTGGTAGACCATTGGATTGCCGTGTATGGTCTGGAAGATGAGCATGTTCACGTCTATGATCCAGTGCCCTCCAAGTACAAGGGGAAGGTTGCTCAAAGAGCCTTTCATGATTTCTGGAAAGGGAACCAATGCATACCCGAGCTTGCTCAGGCGAAGCGCAAAGAGAAACTCCGAACGTTTGGCACCATGGACATTCGGGCAACTGTGCAGCTTGACTCTGCCGGGTACCGAGACATGTTGAACCAAGCGATAACAACGCAGATTGAAGAATTTCTGACAGGCCGGACGATTACACAAGGAGAGAGGAATTATTATTTTGGACATGCGGTGTCTCTGCAGCTCATGGATACGTTACATGGGACGAAAGAAGGAGATCAAGCCAATGAAATGTTAATTTCGGGTCTGCTCTTCGATATGCGATGGAGCCGGTATTTTCTTCGAGATCTTCTTCAGGAGTCTGCCTTATGGCTAGGTTCACCACTTGATCAATATGCAAGAAAATTCAGCGACATCATTGTACGGTGGGAGAAGGCATACAATATGCTGCAGGTCAGCCGGATGAAGAACCGCGAGCACTGGAAAGTACAGCTTACAGGTGTCATTAAAATGTTGATCACGGATGAATGGCACTGGTATGAGTCGCTTCGACAGTCCATGCCTCAGGCAGATTGCTTTCAACGTCAGACCGTGCCAATGATTGAACAAGAACACAGGGAGGCTTTGCTTCGTATCGTGCTGGATAGTTGCCGGGAGTTAAATGCATACCATAATACATCGATTCCGCTTGGTGAGGGCGGTAACGCTCCGCTATACGGACGAAATGGACAACTGGATTCGCTGGAACTCGTGTCATTGCTTGCTGTGGTGGAGCAGGGAATCGAAGATCGTTGGGGTACGGGAATGGGAGCTGCTCTGGCGGAGATAGCTGCTGCTTCCATGCCGGAAAGTCCCTATCAGACGGTAGGCTCACTTGTTGATTATCTCGCACAACAATATTCGCCTGCCGGTGAGGAGGAAGCAAAATGTTAAACCAATTCTTGCTTGAACGATTCGAGGAACAGGGACAGCATCCTGCACTGATCTGGAAGGATCAGGAGTACAGCTATCAGTGGCTGTTGGAACAGGTTGGCGTCATGAGTGAGTGGATTATAGCAGAAGGGCTAACGGGGCAACTTGTAACGCTGGAGGAAGACTATTCCCCATATGCAGCGGCAGCATTGGTTGCTTTGCTCGGGCAAGGGTGTATCCTGCTCCCCATGGATCGGTACCTGGTTGAAGCCAAACGACAGGAATATATTGAACTGGCACAGGTGAAATGGCGATTGGGCGTTGAAGATGGCAAGCTGTGCATTCGGCAAACGTGTGAAACTTCTGGAGAGATACCTGTGTTGTTATCTACGCTGGCACAGGAGGGTGTAGGAGGCCTGGTACTCTTTTCATCCGGATCGACCGGAGTGAGTAAAGCGACTGTGCATCGTGCAGATCGGCTGTTATATCGTTTTCGCCGGCGGGTTCGGCCCTTGCGAACGATTCCATTCATGATGTTTGATCATATCGGCGGTGTGAATACCATGCTGCAGTCCCTGTCCAGTGGGGGATGTCTGTGTATCATTGCGGATCGATCTCCCGAAGAAGTGTGCCGGACGATTGAGAAGTTTCGTGTGCAGGCGCTGCCCGTCTCCCCAACATTCATGAATCTGTTGCTGTTGGGCAGAAACGATGAAGGGTATGACCTGTCCAGTCTCGAGGTTGTATCATACGGATCGGAAGTGATGCCTGAGTCCGTACTGGCAGCCTGGAATCGGAGATTTCCACAGATCAGGACGATACAGGCCTATGGTATGTCTGAACTTGGTATTCTGCCAACCCGTTCCAAAGAACCAGGTTCTCTACTGTTCTGCATTCAAGATGAAGAGGTCAAGTACCGGGTGGTGGAAGGAGAATTACAGATTCGTACAGCAACAGCGATGATCGGATATCTGAATGCACCATCACCTTTTACGGAGGATGGATGGCTGCGTACCGGAGATGAAGCCGTATTGGAGCAGGGGTACATTCGCATTTTGGGTCGCCGTTCGGAGATTATTAACATAGGGGGACGGAAGGTATATCCTGCCGAGGTTGAGGGTGTGCTGGAAGAGATGGAATGTATTGAAGCGGCGGTAGTTTCGGGAGAACCGAGTGGTATCACGGGTCAGAGAGTGAAGGTGACTATCCGGCTGGCTACAGAATGTACTCTAACCGATCTGCGGCGGTCCATCTGGGAATATTGCCGGGACAAGCTGCCTTCTTATAAGATTCCGCAGAAAATCGTAATTACACAGGGAGAACTCGTAAGTTCGAGAATGAAGAAAATTCGTAAACCGTCGATGTCGATATCCTTCGCCTCGGCTGGGAAATAGGTTGCTGCCACCAATGAGTTTTATCTCAATTGAATCGCTACCGCTAACGAACCTCAAACGTCGTATTAAGGGGATGATCAAGAAAAGTAAAACTTAACGAATCTCAGCAACGTTATTCCGTCGAAAACACCGCTTCTGCTTGCGAAAATCGACTAATTAAACAAAATAACATTTCTCTGATTCGTTAGACATTTAGCCCGGATATAATGAAGCAAATAACGTGTGCTTGGTTCGTTAGAATATGACATATAAAACGCATAAGATGCAGGAGAGGCTGTCCCTGGTCGTCAATATGACCTGGAGGACAGCCTCTTTTGGAGTTATATCGCCTTGTTAGCTGTATTTATATCAAGCTTCCGCAGGTTGTTTGACCTCCATTTGCAGTAGCGAGAAGCCGTAAGCTTCCAGATCGAGGGTCAGTTTATTTTGCCGGGATTCCACTTCGTTTGATGTGTACAGATTTCGCCAAACGTTACGATCTGCCAAAGGCAGTTCAAGAGTACATGGCTCATCTCCTGCATTCAGCACAAGAAGCATGCGCTCACCCGTATGCGAATCCGATCGTTCGATGGCAAGACAAGGGTCTCCGGTTTTTGCATATACAATCTTCAGTTCCGTGCTGCGCAGCGCAGGGTGCTGTTTGCGAAGGGCAATCGTATGGGTGAAGAATTCCAGAAGTTCACGGTTCTGCTTGGTCTCATCCCATTCCATACACTTGCGGCAACCCGGATCATATCCCCCGTCAAGCCCGACTTCGTCTCCATAATAAATACATGGCACACCTGGATACGTAAGCAGCAATGTAACGGCAAGTTTCATCTTGCGCTCGTCTCCATCACACAAGGTCAGCAGTCTGGGTGTATCATGACTTCCAAGCAGATTGAAGGCAGCTTCAGTAACCGTTTGTGAATAGGCTGCAAGCAGTTTGCCGATCTCATTGGCAAATCCGAGACCGTCGAGCTTTCCGTTCACGGTATAGTCCAATACCGAATTGGTAAACGGATAATTCATCACGGCATCGAATTGGTCTCCCTGAAGCCACATGAGCGAATCATGCCAGATCTCACCGAGCAGATACGCATCAGGTTTGATGGCTTTTACCGTCTGACGGAATTCGCGCCAGAACTGATGATCCACCTCGTTGGCCACATCGAGCCTCCATCCGTCAATGTCCATCTCCTCGATCCAGAACCGTCCGACCTCCAGCAGGTATGCCTTCACGTCAGGGTGTTCCGTGTTCAGCTTTGGCATAAGCGGTTCAAAGGCAAAGGTATCATATGTGGGTATGCCATCTTCCACACGAGGCGGCCAGTCTTTGATATAGAACCAGTCTGCGTAGGGGGAATCGGCTCCATTTTTCATGACATCGACAAAAGGAGGGAACTCTCTGCCGGAATGATTGAACACCGCATCCAGAACGACACGTATGCCGCGCTGATGACATGCATCCACAAAGGTCTTGAACTGTTCATTGGTTCCAAAGTGAGGATCGACCTTCATATAATCGCCTGTATTATATTTATGATTCGTGGTGGCCTCGAACAGCGGACAGAAATAGATGGCATTGATGCCCAACTGGCTGATGTGATCCAGATGATCAAGCACACCTTGCAGGTCCCCGCCGAAGAAGTTCACAGGTGTGGGTTCCCCTCCCCAGGGTTCAGCATTGTTGGGACTGATAGATGGATCGCCATTGGCATAACGTTCGGGGAAAATCTGATAAAACACGGCGTCCTTCACCCACGCAGGCGGTTCAAAAATGTCGACCGGATTCATAAATGGAAAATCAAAAAACTCCAGTGGATGGTCAGGCAGCGCCTGCTCGAATCCGCGCTCCGTCATCCAGACCGATTCCTCTCCCTGAATCAATTGGAAGCCATACCGTAATCTGCGATAGGGAGGTGAGGTCTCGGCTTCCCAATAGTCGAACATCTCATCCCGGGCAAAGATGCGCATGGGGATGTGTGTGATTGTTCGATCCCAGGCATATTTGTCCCCGGTAATGGCAATCACCGCATCCAGATCACCGCGTTTGGAACGAAGACGCAAATGCATGGTCGAGCGATCATAAGCATAGGACCAATTGAGTTTGGGACGATGATAAATGGCTTCAAGAATCATGTGAATCACTCCTCGTTAGATGATGAGATTTCAGATCAATGCGGCCATAAAACGCAAAAAAGGCACAACCTCTATTGTTCACGAGGTTGTACCTTTCGGCAGCATAGCCTTTTGATTATAGTGCTATTATACGAACTAACTCAGCAAAAGAAAACACTTTTTTTCCTTAAATTTCAAAATTGTTTTTTAGAAATCATATCCAAGACTATTGGCGTAGGCAGACAGTTCTTTTTGATATTTCTCGATATTTTTCTTGCCGGCAGCAATTTTGGCATTGGCTTGTTTCAGGACAGCGCTGTTTACCGTAGTTTTGGAGACCGCTTTTTTGGCGAGTTGGAATCCTTCCAGTTGCGTATAGCTCCCTTTGATCAGGCTGGCATGGATTTTTTGCAACTCTGCAGTTTGCGGTTTAATCAGTTTCAGCTTGGATACATATTTGGTGTAGTTAGGAATTGCAGTGTTGGTCAGTTTCAGGAACACGGACTTGCGATTGGAAGATGTAATGTAAAATCCGCCTCCCAGTGCATTGAAAGCTCTCTCCTCATATACTGCTGCGAGATCCAACTGATTCAGGTAGTCCAGGAAATCTTCTTCTTCAACCGTAGGAATCGGTTCTTGTTCGGACGTGTCAACTTCTTCATAGTATTCTTCTTCCGAATATGTGGTGGTTGAGTCATCCGCAGCAGCGGCATAAGACCCTGCAGGTGCGAACACCCCGCCGAGCAAAACAAAACTCATAATGATTGATAGTAACCATGATTTCTTCACGTGCCAATATCCCCTATCTATAGATGTGATTTTATTTCAATGGATAATCTAACATAGTGCGACAAGAAATTACAGGAAGAGTTTTACAGTAAAATCCTTTTCAAATGCATAAAAATGAATAATTAATTTACTAGCAAAATTACATTGTATTAGATGAAGAAGAATTACGATGAGAAATGGGGCTAATTCGCATAAGGGTAAAAATTACATATATGGTGAGTAGGGATGCGTATTGTATCGATATATATTATATGGTCTTAATTAATATGTATCTATCTATAGTTGTTTTCAGAAGTAATAGGAGCTACGAGCGAGTGAGAAGTTTTCCCAAATAAAATGCTTGTATAATGATTTCATCTCCATTACAATACAATTGATAATGAGATTCAATATCATTTAGATAAAAAGGGGAGACAAGTTACATGTATAAAGTAAAGAAAAAGCTATACATTTATGCAGCATTTATTCTGATGATTTCACTGCTTGCTGGTTGTGCTTCGGGGGGAAGTGCCGAGACGACAAATACGTCCAGTCAAGCTGCAAGTAATAATGAAAGTGATACAACTGCCAGTGGGTCTGAAGACCAGACCCGAGTGATCAAGCATGCCATGGGTGAAACGACAATAAAGGGAACACCGCAAAAGATCGTGACGCTGTTCCAAGGTGCTAATGATGTAGTCGTTGCACTGGGCGTGAAACCGACAGGCGTGGTTGAATCATGGGTTCAGCAGCCCGTCTATGAATATCTGAAAGCCGATCTGGATGGAGTTCCACAAGTAGGACAGGAATCCCAGCCCAATCTGGAGGAGATCAACAAATTGAAACCTGACTTGATTATTGCTACGAAGATCAGACATGAAGAGATCTATGATCAATTGTCCCAGATCGCACCAACGGTAGTAACGGAGACCCTGTTTGATTGGAAAGAAACCGTGAAGATGGCTGGGGAAGCGATGAATATGGTTGAGCAATCGGATAAACTGTTGTCAGATTGGGATGCCCGTGTAGCAGATTTCAAAGAGAAAATGGGTGATCGTCTGCCAATTGAAGCAACCATCACGAATTTTAGAGCCGATCAGGTTCGTATTTTCTACATGGGTTATGCAGGTAAAATTCTGAAAGAGCTTGGATTCACCAGACCCGAAGGACATGATGCAGACACATGGGGAGTTGAATTGACTTCCAAAGAGAATATTCCGGACATGAATGCGGACATGATCTTTAACTTCAATTCAGGCACCGAAACTGATGCGATTCAGAAAAATTATGATGATTGGACCAGCAGTCCGCTGTGGAAGAATCTTGATGCAGTCAAGAACAACCAACTGGTTCAGGTTGATGAAGTGGCCTGGAACATGGCAGGTGGATACACATCTGCGAATATGATGCTGGACGATCTATATAAGCAGTTCAACCTGAACTAACTAACTAACTAACTAACAGGAGCAGGACCTGCCGTGCACCAGGACATTCGTTAACGAAGTGTATGGGCAGGCAGGTCCTTTTCATTTTACAGATGAAAGAGTGAGAATATGTTTCCCCTTTTTACAAAGGCAAGCGCCAAGATCTATGGGCTGGCTGGTTTATTCATATTACTTCTGTTTGCCTGCCTTGCCAGTATGATTCTGGGACGCACGCATATCACATTTCAGATGGCATGGGATGCACTGCAATTCTACGACGAGAGTTCTGTGGAACATGTTGTTCTGCTGACGGAGCGCTTGCCACGTACCATTATTGCCGCTGTCGTTGGTGCAAGTTTGGCTGTGGCAGGTGCACTGATGCAGGCATTGACACGTAATCCGCTTGCATCACCAAGTGTGTTCGGGATCAATGCAGGGGCAATCTTTTTTATTGTCATTGCCATCGTAGTATTGTCCGTATCCTCGCTGACCACCATGATGTGGTTTGGTTTTGCCGGAGCTGCGGTTGCCGCGGCGATTGTGTATGCCTTGGGTTCCCTTGGTCGGGATGGCCTGACACCGATCAAAATTGTACTGGCGGGGACGGCAATCTCGGCATTGTTTGCCTCGTTCACACAGGCGATTCTCGTGTTGGATGGAACCGGATTACAGGATGTGCTCTTCTGGCTTGCCGGTTCAGTTAGCGGGCGGACATTGGATATGTTATATCCCGTTCTGCCGTACATGACAGCCGCAGCCATTGTCTCTCTGTTCATGGGCAGAGCGATCAATCTGCTATTGACGGGAGACGATATCGCCAAAGGCATGGGACAGAATGTACTTCTGGTCAAGGTGCTCATGGGCGTTGTTACCGTATTGCTAGCGGGTGGTTCGGTTGCCGTAGCCGGTTCGATCGGTCTGGTCGGTCTGGTTGTTCCGCATATCATGCGTGCACTGGTGGGCAATGATTACCGCTGGCTCGTTCCTTACTCTATTGTAGGGGGAGCCATTCTGCTGCTGTCCGCAGATGTGGTTGCCAGACTGGTAATCATGCCGCAGGAAGTTCCACTCGGTGTCATGACTGCATTGATTGGCGGACCTTTCTTCGTATACATTGCCCGCAAGGGGGTGACGAAGATATGAGGAAGATGTTGACTTTCCGCAATAAAAAAGACACCTTATCGATGCAAATGGAACGAAAATCACTGGTTGTCATCAGTGTGTGTATGCTCTTGTTTGTAGTTGCAGGAGTAGTCGGTACCAGTGTGGGCAGTGACTTTATTTCTCCGCTGGATGTACTTCGAACGATATTTGGTCTGAACGAAGGGGAACACGACTTCGTCGTGCTGACCCTGAGATTGCCACGAGTGTTATTGTCCCTGCTTGTGGGTGCAGCGCTCGGTATGTCAGGTGCACTCCTGCAAGGTATTATCCGTAATCCATTGGCCTCACCGGATGTCATCGGTATCACTGGCGGTGCGGCTGTTGCGGCTGTGGGGTTTGTTACGTTGCTGGGCGGAGCGGTGAGCATCAAGTTATTGCCGCTATTTGCCATTGTCGGTGCACTTCTGACGGCATTGATCATCTACATGCTTGCCTGGAAAAAGGGAGTCAGTCCGATCCGCTTGGTGTTAATCGGGATTGGAGTGTCAGCCATTACCGGTGCCGGGACGACCTTTATGCTGATCCTGAGTCCGTTCTACACGGCAGGTCAAGCCTATATCTGGCTGACAGGAAGCGTGTATGGAGCATCGTGGACCGATGTTCGAACCATATTGCCGGTTATTGTGATTGTTGTACCGCTGGCGATCTGGTTCGCCCGCAGCCTGAATGCACAGGAGTTCGGGGATGACTTGGCCACAGGGCTGGGTGTAACGGTACAGTGGCATCGTTCTGCATTGCTGTTATGCAGTGTACTGCTTGCGGGAATCGCCGTGGCTGTGGCCGGAACCATTGGTTTTGTAGGTCTGATCGCACCACATATTGCCCGGAAACTGGTCGGTCGGATGTTTGGCAGTATGCTGATCGTGTCTGGACTGGTTGGTGCTCTGCTCGTATTTGCCGCAGATCTCATAGCACGTACGGCCTTTCTACCGCTTGACGTTCCCGCAGGGGTATTCACCGCAGGCGTAGGCGCACCGTTTTTCCTGTATTTGTTGTTCAAGAATCGAAATCAGTTTTGAGGAGGAGAGGACTGTGAGTATTCTGGAAGCCAAGGAGCTTACGATCTCCTATGGAGCAGATCCCATTATTGATAATTTGAACCTGACCATTCCCAAGGGACAGATCACCGTTCTGATTGGCAGCAACGGATGTGGTAAATCTACGCTGCTGCGTACGATGGCCCGGTTGCTGAAATCCAGTTCAGGTTCCGTGCTGCTGGATGGTGAAGAGATTGCGAAGCTGCCGACCAAGGAGATTTCAAGACGCATGTCCATCCTGCCACAGGGTCCGACTGCCCCGGAAGGCCTGACGGTGAACCAACTGGTGAAGCAAGGACGTTATCCGCATCAGACATGGTTGAAGCAGTGGTCACGAGAGGATGAGCGCATGGTCAAGCTGGCACTGGAGTCCACGCATCTGACTGAACTTGCGGATCGGCCTGTAGATGCCCTGTCCGGTGGACAACGTCAGCGTGCCTGGATTGCAATGACCCTCGCACAGGGTACGGAAACGCTGCTGCTGGATGAACCTACAACCTATCTGGATATGACTCATCAGATTGATATCCTGGATCTATTGTTTGAGTTGAATGAACGGGAAGGACGCACGATTGTCATGGTACTTCATGATCTGAATCTGGCATGTCGGTATGCGCATCACATTGTGGCTGTTCACAACAAGTCCATCTACGCGGAAGGTAAACCGGAAGACATCATTACGCAGGAGATGGTCCGTAAGGTCTTCCAGATGGAGTGTGAGATTGCGGTTGATCCACTCTTCGGTACACCAACCTGCATCCCGCATGGAAGGGGAAGGAAACTGAATGGGGAGCAGCGTTACACTCAGTTGGCTTGATTACTTCAATTAATGATTCGACGAATGATGATTCAAGCGATATCGCTATTTTTTTCAACCCACCTCGTCAACACTTCTGCGTTTAATGAAGATAACAGGAACAGGCAAGCTCTTGGTTTCATACAATCCAGAGCTTGCCGCTTGTTGTACCTGTTCTTCGATGTAACAAAACCACCCCTGCATAAATCTAGCCCGAAATCAATCTTATTTTTCCTTAAAAGTTTATTATTGACAACAAAGATCGAATTGCCATAAAATAGATTTTATATGATATTGATAATCATTATCAATATCATACTACAATAAATATTGATGAACGTAGGAGCATTATAAGTTGAATTAATCATTTACATGCAACGGAGAGGACAGAAAAAACCTGGGGATAACAACGATTGGAAGGTTGTCCTGTCATTGTAGTGTTGGTGTAAATAATCTTTAATTCAACTTATATAGGAGCGAGTACCTTCATTCGATCGAGGAGGATTTTCAGTGTTTCCGAAAGGGATTCATAATCTGCAAAACCGACTCATTATAAGCAAGGCGAGGGAAATGGGGATCACCTGTGAGCCCTTTCTTGAGGGATGCGAGGACTTTCTGAAGCTGGCAGTAGGGGACAAGCAGATCATCATTAACAAAACCAGATCTCATCGTCTGCCGTTAATCGCCGGATTGCTTGCGAAGAACAAGCAGGCATGTAATATGCTGCTGCATGAACAGGGCATGCCTGTACCTTCCTATATCGTGATCCCGGAGATGGGGAGTGAAGCAGTAGCTTTTCTGAATAGATACCGCTCCATTGTGGTGAAACCACTGGATGCGAGCAGCAGCATGGGCGTGACGCTGGATGTGCGTACTGAAGATGAACTGGAGGCAGCCATTCATCTTGCGAGTGTGCACGGCAGCAGCATTATGTTGCAGCAATATGTGACCGGAATCGATTACAGAGTGCTGATCATTAACGGTGAAGTGGCGGCTGTGAATGAGTATCGACCTGTCTATGTCGAGGGGGATGGAACTTCAACCGTTCGCACATTAATCGAACAGTTGAATCAGGAACGAATGAAGATTACGTCCATTGGCGAGTATGAAGCCTTTCCCCAGGTGCATGCAGAAACGGAACGACTGCTGGAGGTATTACATGCACAAGGCACAAGCCTGGATGAAGTTCCTGCCGCTGGTGAAGAAATTGAGCTATATGATCTCCGTAACTCAGCCGCCGGAAAAATCAGTGAATTCTACAAGGATTGTACCGAGATCATTCATCCCGAGAATGCGCGAATGATCGTTCAGGCGGCCCAAACTCTTCAGATTGATGTAGCAGGGGTCGATGTTCGTTGTCGTGATATCCGCACGCCGATCTCCAGAGAAGAAGGGGGCATTCTGGAAGTGAACGCCTTGCCAGATCTCACACACCACGTCTTTCCCCATGGGGGGACAACTCGTGACGTGGTGCGGTTATACCTGGAATACTTGTGTCAGGAACAACTTGAATCTAAGTCATATAACTTATAACAACGGATAGACGACAATATATAACGGATATCAGATGACGGATACCCTTATTTATAATTCGGACCTTGCCTGATTTTGAATCCATACCATGCCATATGCAAAATGCAGAACAAGAAATTACAGGCAGCAGTTAAGCCTGAATCGATGATAAGGAGCGTTAAAGGGCTATGTCAGTAGAAGTGCAGACGGAATATCTGAAGATGCAAAATGAGAAGGAATCCAATGCAAGATCGTACCCCAGACATTTCCCGCTTGTTATTAGCAAGGCCCATGGGGTGAAGGTTACCGATACGGATGGCCGCGTATTCTACGATTGCCTGGCTGGTGCAGGAACATTGGCGCTGGGGCATAACCATGACACGGTAATCAATGCTATCCGCGATGTCCTGGATCAGCAGATTCCGCTACATACTCTGGATTTGGCAACGCCGCTGAAGCTTTCATATATGCAAGAATTGTTCTCCATTCTTCCAGCAGCGATGCAAAATAAGTCCAAAATCCAGTTCTGTGGTCCAACTGGAGCGGATGCTGTAGAAGCAGCTATTAAGCTGGTCAAACATGCAACAGGTGGCAAATCCATTCTTGCCTTTCAGGGAGGTTATCACGGTTCGACCCAAGCAACCATGTCGATGAGTGGCAACCTGAGCAAGAAACAGCATCTGCAAAGCCTGCTGCCAGATGTACATTTCCTGCCGTTTCCTTATGAATACCGCTGCCCTTTTGGTGTTGGTGAGGGCATGACGGCCCGGTTAAGTGCACAGTATATCGAGAACTTGCTCGATGATTGCGAGAGTGGTATTGCTGCACCGTGCGGAGTCATTGTGGAGACGGTGCAGGGCGAAGGCGGGGCGATTCCAGCAGACATTGAATGGCTGAAGGAGCTGCGCCGAATCACAGCAGAGCGAAGCATTCCACTCATTATCGACGAAGTGCAGACAGGCATCGGACGCACAGGCCGTATGTTTTCATTTGAACATGCCGGAATTGTACCCGATGTAATTATCTGCTCCAAAGCGGTTGGCGGAAGTCTGCCCATGTCTGTCGTCATCTATAAGGAAGAGCTGGACCAATGGCAGCCTGGTGCACACACAGGAACGTTCCGTGGCAATCAGCTGGCCATGGCTGCGGGACTGGCCACACTTCGTTATATCCGGGAACAGGATGTTCTACACAATGTACATCTGCGCAGTGAGCAGTTCATGAAGCAACTGAATGCATTGAAAGAGCGCTATGCCGAGATTGGTGACGTCCGAGGCAGAGGACTGATGATCGGCGTTGAGGTGGTTAATCCGGCAGGCCGCAAGGATCGTCTGGGACATTATCTGCCTAATGGTGCACTTGCTGAGTCTATTCAACGTGAATGTTTCAAGAATGGATTAATTGTGGAACTGGGCGGGCGCCATTCAGCGGTTGTTCGTTTTCTGCCGCCGCTGAATATTACGGAGCAAGAATCGGGCGCGATTCTGGCGATCTTTGAGAAATCGGTAGCTGAAGCAATTGCCTTAGCAACGGCTGCATGCTGAAGCTGTCCCTAATGAAGAGGCATGCCGTATTACTCGCGATTCTGCTCGGTGCTTTTTCGCTGGTACTGACCAACAGTGCATTTAATCTGCTGCTGCCTTATTTTGTGCAATATTATCAGATCTCTACGACAGCAGGCGGATGGATCATCGCCCTCTACATGCTGGCCATGACGTTAACGATGCCGCTGGCTTCCCTGATCGTAGACCGACTGGGCCGGAAGCAGACGTATATGCTGGGTATCACCATCTATGGCGTGTTCTCAGTGGCAGGTGCACTGTTTTATCACTCGATTGAGGTACTGTTGCTTGTGCGTTTCATGCATGGGGTTGCCGCCGGGCTGATGATTCCGTTATCGCTTGTGTTGTTGTTTGATGTATATGGACCGGAGGTAAGGGGACGAATTACAGGAGCGTGGGGGTTGCTGCTTATGCTTGCTCCTGCGGCTGGGCCAACGCTGGGCGGCTTCATCATTCAGTATGGACGGCTTGAAATGCTGTTCTGGCTCAATGTACCGCTGGCTATATTCTCGTTTATCGGGTGCGGTCGAGTCATTCAGACTTATATTCCCGCCCGTAGGAAACGATGGCATCCAACCAGTATCATGCTGCTGATCTGTTCGGTAGGTGCCCTTAGTCTGGGCGTACAGTTGTATGCGAGTCCTGTCGCAGCGGTATGGGTACCTTGGCTGCTGATTGCGCTCGGTGTGGTGTTACTTATTCGTTTTGTCCAGACCGAGAACGGTCGCAAGGAACCACTGATACGTTACCAGTTGCTGCGGCGTAATGCCGTCTTTCCACTGACTGTGCTGATCTCGACCATTCAGGATTGTGTCATGTTTGGCGTGATCTTTGCATTGCCATTATTGTTCCAGGATGTCTTCCACCTGTCGCCGGCCTTGTCCGGTGCGCTGTTCATACCCTTGTCGATCTGCACAAGTCTGTTCATGTGGATCGGAGGCAGTCTGCTGGATCGTGGTCGATCCATGCATTTTATCGCATGGGGCACGTTGCTGGTGTCGATATCGATCTTGTCGTTTGCCGTTCTGCCCATGGCAGCATCGATCTGGATTATAGGCATGCTCATGGCGTGCCGTGGAATTGGCGTTGGCCTGTCAGGCATGAGTATATCTGCGATTGGTCTGCAAGCATTACCGGACGAAGACATGCACGAAGGGTCGGTTTTATCGACCACGATTGAGCGGCTGGCTTCTTCGTTTGCAGTGATGGGTATGACTCTGTACTACGATATGCGCTGGCAATGGCTAGCCGGGGCAGGAACATCTATGGAGATGGCAAAATGGGGAGCGCTCAAAGAGATCTGCCTCGGCCTTGGCTGCGCCATACTGCTTACACTTCCCCTGGTACTACTTATAACCCGAAAGAAGGTTGGCATCATTGTTCGAGATGGAAAACAAGCTCCGGTCTGAGGCAGAGCAGCAGGCTCATGAACATTCGTGCAAGCTTCTGCTGAACTGTTACATCCGTGAGCTTGCGTTAGAGAAGGAAAATGATATTCGGATCAATCCGAATAAGCTGACGTACGCGGTTGCTTTTCCAGCCAGTGGGGTGACGGTGACAGGACAACTATCCTATTACTCTGCGATGGGAGAGCATGAATATCTCAGCATGGAATCTGGCGGAGAAGCGGTGCATGATCGCGACCTGGTTCGCTGGATCACATCTGAGCTAATTGGAGATGGGGAACAGGGAGCGAGTTCGGACCAACATGGAATGTTGAAGAGTACGGTCCAAATGAAGAGTTCACTTGAGCTGGAGAATGTACATCCATTGAGTGAGAATACGAATCGTGTCGAGGTGGCGTGTGCCAGAGATTTTGCACAAAAGGTAGATAACAGCGTAGGTAACCTTACGTTGTATATCGGACAAGCGGCCGGTCTCGAAATCCACGACTATCGGACATCGGAACAGTCACTGTTATATGGTCATCCGTTTCACCCTTTTCCGAAGAATTCCAAAGGCTTCAGCGAGCAGGATGTTCGGAAGTACAGTCCGGAGCTACGCACATCGTTTCAACTCTGTTATATCGCGGTGAGGCAGGACGTCTACGTGCAGGAATGGGTGGATGACGAGGCGGTAATGGATTTGCAAGAACTCCTGCGGAGCCATGTGCAGCCGATTTTAAAAGAAAAGAGTGAAATGTATGGGCTGCTGCCCGTCCATCCATGGCAATACGCTTACCTATCACGGTTGACCGAGATACAGCACTATTTTCAAGATGGAAAATTAATTCTGCTTGGCACTGCGGGTCCTCCCGTCTATCCAACCTCTTCGGTACGTACGGTCTATGTTCCGGAATGGAACTGCAATATCAAGCTGTCACTGAACATGCAGATTACCAACATGATTCGCACCAATAGTGCTGAGCAGATGCGCAGAACACTGGATGCCTCCAGATACGTCAGGCAGCATGACTGTTTCGGTGCTGAGCCGAATACCCATATTGCGTATGAGACAGGTGTGGCGACTTGTGCTTTTGATGATGAAGAGTTAACGAGCCTGTTTACGATAGCTTATCGACCCATTGAGTTCGACCCTGCGAATACGTATGTCTTATCTAGTTTGGTTGAGACACCACTTCCAGGGATGCGTTCCAGGTTGATGACGATGCTGGGGGGTGGGCGTATCAATGCTGAGCGTTGGCTGGATCATTATCTGCGATGTTCTCTTCTACCTATTGTACGGGCGGCGGGAGAGAAAGGCATTCATTTTGAAGCGCATCTGCAGAATACACTTGTGACATTAAAGGATGGCATGCCTGTGGACTTTATCGTCCGCGATCTGGAAGGGGTCAGTGTGGATGAGGAACTTATCCGTGAGCAGGATCGTGCTGCGTCCGATTTATTATTTTATTCGCGAGAGAACGCCTGGGCGCGGACATCGTACTATTTTATCGTCAATCATCTGGGGTCTCTGATTCATGCCCTGGCGCGAGATGTGAACGTTCCGGAGGAGCATTATTGGAAGCAGGTACGTGAGGTGCTTGAGGGTGAACTGGAACGAACGGGCAATGCATATGTGCAACATCTGCTGACGATGGATGCATTTCTGGCCAAACAAAACTTGGTGAGTTGTCTAAGAGGGATCAGCCAGACTCCGGTTTATGTGCCGGTGAACAATCCAATGAAAAGAATAGGGAGTGAAGTGCGTGGGAGTCGTGGGATACAGGGCTGAAACAAGCGGCAGGACAGAAGCAGTCTACGTGAGTGTACAGGAACGGATCATGCGACAGACATTGGAGGCGATGTGGTTCGAGGGCATTTTGGACAGCCAAGTCAGTGGGAGCGAGTGGCGAACCATCGGCCTCACATCTTCTGGCGAATCTGTAGCGTACACGTGTGAAGCGGAGCGGAAGTTTTCATTTGGCCGGGTGAAGGTGAAGAAGGGTTCGATTCAAAGGGAAGGCGTAGCCTGCACCGATCTGGATCTGTTTTTGGAGGAAATCGTGCTGAATTCATTAAAGGGTGCGAATGTGACGGCTTTTATTCAGGAGCTGCTCGAAACGATGGCAAAAGACAGCCAGTGCCAGGCGATATTGCCTTTGAACATTCCGCTAGTAGATCGGCATTATGATGCGCTCGAAAGTCACATGACCGACGGTCATCTATATCACCCGAGTTATAAGTCGAGGTTGGGATTTTCTTTGAAAGACAATAAGGCCTATGGCCCTGAATTTAACTCGGAGGTTTCATTAGTCTGGGTTGCTGTAAAAAAAGAACTTGCTCAGACCGCTGTATCCGCGGGCTATAGTTCTGAAGAATTGGTAAGGCAGCATCTGACTGCGGAGGACGTAGAGCAATTTCAAGAGGTTCTGGAGGGTGATGGGCAGACAGGTTCTGACGCGAGTGATCGATATGTGTTCATTCCGGTTCATCCATGGCAGTGGGAGCATCAGTTGGAGTCGGTATATGCCCGTCAACTGATGGATGGAGATATGGTGTATCTCGGTCCATCGTCTACGCCCTATCGTGCGCAGCAGTCGATCCGTTCGCTGTCGAACCGGATTAATCCGGAAGCCCCTTACATCAAGCTGGCCCTCAGCATTACCAATACGTCAAGCACACGTATACTGGCACAGCATACGACCCAGAACGCTCCGTTAATCAGCGATTGGCTGGATAATCTCGTTCGTGATGATGAGCTGTTGCAGCAAGAGCAGTTTGGCATTTTAAAAGAAATCATGGGACTATCGTTCCGTTATGAGCAGTTGCCTGCAACGCAATATGGACGTGCCTACGGCACACTTGGAGCCATCTGGCGGGAGAATGTATCGCTTCACCTGAAGCAAGGTGAGACGGCGTGGCCGCTGAACGCGCTGATGTTGGTGCAGCTGGATGGTGTTCCATTTATCCAGGATGTTGTAGAACGACATGGTGTGGCAAAGTGGAGCGAGGCTCTGGTTCGCACGGTTACCCTGCCGATTATTCATCTGCTCTATGCGCACGGGATTGCGCTGGAGTCTCATGCTCAGAATATCATTTTGGTACTGGAAGATGATCTGCCGAAACGGATCATAATCAAGGACCTGCATGATGGTGTTCGCTACGTACCGGATCAACTGTTACACCCGGAACAGGCACCGAAGCTGAACCCCGAGCCGGAAACGCATCGCAAGTTCAATCGGTACTCTTTCATCTATGCGGGAGATGTGTCGGAAGTCCGTGACTATACGTATGACGCATTCTTCTTTATCTGCATGACGGATATTGCGTTGGCCTTTGAGAAGTTTGGATTGTCAGAGCAGTCATTCTGGCAGCTGTGCGCAGGTGTAATTGTGGAATATCAGAAGCAGCACCCGGAATACGCAGAGCGGTTCGTTGCCTTTGACCTTTTTGCCGAAGATGCACTGATCGAAGAGATGACCAAGCGCCGTCTGTATGGGGATGGGGAGTTGTATTTCCGTAAGGCGAGCAATCCGCTCAAGGTATCGAAGGATGCACTGGAATCACAGGGAACGCCCGAATTAAAGGGAATCGTCGAATGAGAATTAATACGCTGAAGGAAAAAATTGCACGCAAACAGCCGGTTTATGGCCTTTTTGTATCCATACCACATCCAGTCATCATTGAGATGATCGGACATGCGGAATATGATTTTGTCATTATTGATCTGGAACATGCCACAACATCGATGGAATCGGTAGAAGATTTAATTCGGGCGGCGGAACTGGTTGGCCTAACTCCGTTGGTGCGTATCTCGAAGGTGGAGCGAGCGGAGATTCTTAAAGTGCTGGACTGTGGCGCACAGGGCATCGTTATTCCGCATGTTGAGCAGCTGGAGCAGGTGGAAGAAGCGGTTCGATACGCCTACTATCATCCGTTTGGCATGCGGAGTCTGAACAGTGGTCGTCCTGGGGTATTCGGGAAATATCCGCTCACGGGATACATTGGGGAAGCGAACGAACAAGTGATGATTGTCCCCATGATTGAAAGTGCAGAGGGCGTTCGGCAAAGTGCACGGATTCTGTCTCATCCCCAGGTGAGTTTTGTATTGGAAGGTGCGGCGGATCTGTCGCAATCCCTCGGCGTGCCATGGCAGACCGAGCACCCGGATGTGAGACGTGCGCTGGATGAATTGCATGCTACTGCGCAGCAGTGCGAAGTACCATATGCTACGGTCACGAGAGGCGTGGACGACATGGCGCTCTGGGCTGAGCGGGGAGTACATATATACGTGCTGGGTGATGATCGGAATACGGCATTTCGGGCGTATATCCAAAAACGGAATGACTACAGGAATGCGGGTGGGCAGATATGAAACCAAGTGTATGGCAGGCGATCGATGAACTTCAACGAGGGATGGAAGACCCGGTATGTGCGTATATCTATGATCTGGCTGGCATGCAGGAACAGGTACGTCAGATGCTGAGCAGCATGCCTGGAAATACACAGTTGTTTTACGCTATCAAGGCGAATCCAGATCAACGCATCATTGAGGCGTTGCTTCCATTGGTAAAGGGCTTTGAAGTGGCTTCCATTGGAGAGTTGCTCAAGGTTAGAGCTGTAAGTCGAGAGGTTCCGATTCTGTTTGGAGGTCCGGGTAAAAAGGAGAGCGAGCTGCGACTGGCCATTGAGCATGGCGTGAGTTACATCCATGTGGAGAGTCTGCTGGAGCTGCGGCGCATCATTGCGATTGCGAAAGAGCGAGCAATGAATCAGGCGCAGGCGCACGAAGGCAAGCACATGCGAGGACAGAAGCAGGCACAGGAGGACGCGTATGAACATCACAGTGAGCATGACCGTGGTCAAGCTCATGAGGTTCGCATTCTGCTCCGAATTAATCTGCGAAGCAGTACGTTACCCCGGACGAAGATCGTCATGGGCGGCGGACCAAGTCCTTTTGGAATCGACGAAGAGGCAGTGGAAGAAGCGATCGAGCTCATTCGTGTGGAAGGCGCGGGTATGATTCGGTTGAGCGGGTTCCATTTTCACTCTTTGTCCAACAATATGGACGCCAGGCTGCACGCCGAGATGATTGAGCTGTATTTGCAAAAGGTAGAGCAGTGGCAGCACCAGTATGGTCTTCCTGTGGAAGTGGTGAATGCAGGAGGAGGATTCGGTGTGACGTATGATGGAAGTCCGGGATTTGACTGGCCCTTATTCACTTCCCTGCTGGAGCAAAGTGAAGCTAGACAGCGCCTTGCTTCACGTGGAGGCGAGTTGTATTTTGAATCGGGCCGACTTTTGGTGGCAGACCACGGGTATTACGTAGCAGAAGTTACGGATATCAAAACTTCTCATGATCAGCATTTTGCTGTGTTAAGGGGAGGTACGCATCATCATCGTCTGCCTGCTTCATGGGGACATAACCACCCGTTTCAGATTATGGCGACGGAGCGTTGGAAGCATTCATTTGCCCGGCCAGAGGTAAGGGATGGTCGAGTCCATATCGTAGGTGAGCTGTGTACACCCAAGGATCGCATGCATTCTGATGCGGAGGTAGCACTGCTGCAGGTGGGAGACATTGTTTTGTTTGAAAAGTCTGGAGCTTATTGCTGGACCATCTCGCATCATGATTTTCTGGGGCATCCGCACCCGGCATTCCATTATCTAACGGAGGACAATAATGATGTCAACACTGATGAAGCGTTCCAGTCTGCAAGCCGCTGAACGCCGGATTATGGCGGATCTGATGAATTCATTTTTGGCCGAGCAATTACTCCCACTGGAGGATCACCCATTCATTGATTTTGCCGCAGCACCTGCACCGTTCAGAAGATTGTATAAGGAATATGACGGCGAGGTGCAGAGACAGAATAGTGATTCTTACATTAGATTGCATACGCATGGTGTATTGTGTCTGATCGAAACAGGAGTAAGACAGGCGATTCAATGGGTTCAGGGTTCACCGATCTACGAAGAGAAAACAGATGGAAGCTGGGTTCTGCTTGATTCTCCGGCTGAGGTTGGACGTGCAGTGTTACAGAGGGCTGTGTCAGATGAAGAATATAGGCAACCCGGAGTGGCGGAATTCCTGACTAGTCTGGATATTGCTGTAGAGCAGTATGCTCTGGGCTGGGAACAAGTCCAGTACCTGTCCGCCAACGTTCCGGCGACTGCTTATGAGTGGTTTATCAAAGGTGAGCGTGTTGCTGCATTGCGGGATCGTCCGTTCCACCCATCGTCCAAAGCCAAGGTGGGATTCAACGCAGAAGATGTAACACAGTATGCAGCGGAATTCGGGAAGGCGATTCCGCTGCGCTGGGTGGCTATACGTTTGGATGCCGTGCAGCAAGGTTGCGAAGATGGGTTGTCCATTTTGGACGTCTTAGACGATGTTCAGCGTGAAGTGGTGGAAGCCGAGTTTGCTCGTAAAGGAATCACTTTCGACGAATATCTGCCGATGCCTGTTCATCCGTGGCAATTGCAGCATGTCATTCTGCCTCGCTTCACTGGAGAGATTGAAGAGGGCAGCATTGTTGTACTGGATATAGAAGCGGGCGACGTACAGGCCACATCCTCTCTGCGCTCGATGGCTCCGTCAACCGAATCTAATCTGATGCTCAAGCTGCCCGTTAGTGTGCTGTCGCTGGGGGCTGCTCGTTATCTGCCAGTGGTCAAGCTGCTGAATGGTCTTGCTGGAGAACAGATGTTAAGACAGGCCGTTGCTTGTGACGAGACGTTGAAGGACAAGGTATATATGTGCGAAGAGCAGAACTGGTGGGGTTTTATGCCGGAATCCATGGGACTGTTCGACGATCATCCCCGCCATCTGGCTGCACAGATTCGTGTGTATCCCGCTGAGTTGTTGGATGAATCCTACAAAGTCATCCCCATGGCAGCACTGGGTGTAAATCTGGATGGACATCATCTATTAACGGAGATTCTGGGAGATGACCTTAGCAGTACGGACGTGGTGGAATTCTATACGAGTATAGCTACGACGTTCTATGATATCGTGATGCGTCTGTTCAAGGTGGGTGTTGTACCTGAGATTCATGGTCAGAACTGCTGTCTGGTGTTACGGGATAATCAGGTAAAAGGTCTATTGTTCCGCGATCATGATTCCGTACGTCTGCATCAGCCTTATCTGGATCAGCATGGCATTGCAGACCCTGCCTATCATATTCGCCCAGGATACTCGAACAGCCTGTATAACGAGACGATCCAGAAGTTGATCTTCTATGTTCAGTCGCTGGGGACGCAGGTGAATCTGGCTGCGATCATGGAGGCAATGAGCGAAGTGTATCACATCCCGGAAACGAAGTTATGGGAGATCACGGAGCAGGCTTGGAAGGAAGCGCTGACTCATGTGCAGCTTCCAGAGGGTGACCGGGCCGCCCTTGCACATGCGATATTTGAGAGCGAGGCGTGGCCCGTGAAGTTGGTTGTCCGTCCGCTGCTTGAAGCGGATGGGGTGCCTGGCGCGATGCCATCGGGCAAAGGCATAGGGTGGAACCCTTTTTATAAGGGATAGATATGGAACAGAGAAGGTGACCCGTTTGACGGGTTGCCTTTTTGGCTTGTTGTTATTGGGAGTTGAAATGCTTGGAGGGGATTAAAACGTTCAACAATCTGGCTAAAAATTCTTATGGAATGGAGTTACAGGAAAGAGACTGATGGTATAATCGGGTTATGTGTTATAGTCATAATTAGTATTACCGAAAAGGTTTTCGTAAAAATCGATATCAACTGTTGTAACCGCAATCATAATTTACTTCAAGAAAGTGAGAATCTACGATGAATCAGAAGAGGCTTTTTAATGATGGATGGCAATTTGCGAAAAGTAAGCTGGATGTTACGGAACCTGCAGGTCTGGTGTATGAACCTGTGGAGCTTCCCCATGATTGGCTGATATATAATACGCTCGAACTGTACGAGGATAGCATTGGATGGTACCGCAAGACGTTCCATTATGAGAAGGATGAGCAGCAACTTGTGCTCTGTTTTGATGGCGTATACATGGATTCGTCCGTGTATGTGAATGGGCAGCTGGTTGGGGAGTGGAAGTATGGATATTCTGCTTTTGAACATGAGATCACGAATGCACTGGTGGAAGGCGACAATGAGATTGTGGTCAAAGTGGTGCATCAGAGCCCGAACAGCAGATGGTATTCCGGGGCTGGAATCTATCGCCATGTGTGGCTGAAGACAAGAGATCGCAACCATATTGTTACGGATGGAACGTATGTATCTATCAAGCAACAGCCAGATGGCTGGCAGGTGGAAGTGGATACGGAACTGAACCTGGAACAGAATCAGCAGACAGAGTTGGTGCATACGATCCGGTATGAAGGTCAGGTGGTGGCATCCAGCCAAGCGAATGTTGCGGTTTCGGTGGGTGAGAACGCGGTTGTATCGACAGATAGCCAACAGATCATTGTGGAGAATCCAAACCTGTGGAGCCCGGATGCACCACATCTGTATGAGCTGGTCACCGAACTGAAACTGATCTCGGAAGATCAGAGTGAAGAGATCATTGAGGCTGTATCCCAACGTATTGGATTCAAGGACGTTAAGCTGGATTCGAGTGAAGGTTTCTATCTGAATGGGGTCCATACGAAGATGAATGGCGTGTGTGAACACCATGATCTCGGGGCATTGGGAGCGGCATTTAACCTGACGGCATTGCGTAGAAGATTCGTTTTGCTCAAAGAAATGGGCGTTAACGCCATTCGAACTGCGCATAATATGCCAGCCAAAGAGTTCATGGAACTTGCGGACGAGATGGGTATGCTCGTGGTATCTGAAGCCTTCGATATGTGGGAACGGGCCAAAACGCCATATGACTATGCGAGGTTTTTCCCGGAGTGGGCGCATACGGACGTGAAGAGCTGGGTGAAACGTGACCGTAACCATGTCAGTCTAATCATGTGGAGTATCGGGAACGAAATTTATGATACCCATGCGGATGAGCGCGGCCAGGAAGTCACTCGGATGCTGATGGATTATGTGCTGGAATTTGATCCAAAAGGCAATGCGGGCGTGACGATTGGTTCCAACTATATGCCATGGGAAAATGCACAGAAATGTGCGGATATCGTGAAGCTGGCAGGTTACAACTACGCGGAAAAATACTACGACCAACATCATGCAGAACATCCGGACTGGATCATCTATGGCAGTGAGACCTCATCAGTGGTGCAAAGTCGTGGCATCTATCACTTCCCGTTCGAACAGCCGATCCTGGCTGATGATGACGAGCAGTGCTCGGCACTCGGGAACAGCACGACAAGCTGGGGCGCGAAGTCGGCAGAATATTGCATTTTGGCTGAGCGGGATCGTCCGTACTCACTGGGGCAATTCCTGTGGACCGGATTCGACTATATTGGTGAACCGACTCCGTATCATACGAAGAATTCGTATTTTGGACAGCTAGACACGGCAACATTCCCGAAAGACGCTTATTATATCTACCAGGCAGCATGGACGGATTATAAGAAAAATCCGATGGTTCACCTATTCCCTTATTGGGATTTCAACCCGGGTCAGATCATTGATGTACGTGTGTGCAGCAACGCGCCGAAGATTGAGCTGCAACTTAACGGTAAGACGATTGGCACCTACGATATTGACCATGCGCATGGAACACAGCTATCTGGCTGGTGGAAAGTCCCTTATGAAGAGGGTGAGCTGAAGGCGATCGCTTATGATGAGAACGGTGTTGTGATTGCAACCGATGTACAACGCTCCTTTACGGATGCGAAGAAGATTCGTCTGCATGCGGATCGGGAGCAGTTACAGGCGAGCGGCACAGATCTCATTTTCGTGGAAATTACGGTGGAAGACGAAGCGGGTAATCCGGTGCACAATGCCAACAACCGCGTCCAGGTTCAGGTGTCTGGTGCAGGGCGATTACTGGGTCTGGATAACGGGGACAGCACGGACTATGATCCATACAAAGGACTCAGCAGAAGGTTGTTTAGCGGTAAACTGATGGCCATTATCGGAGCAACAGATGAGGCTGGGACAGTACGGATCGAAGTATCTTCGGAAGGATTGGAAGGTGCCGCAGCTGAGTATGAAGTGCAGGTTGTGGGTGCGACGGATGTCGATGGTGATATAAAAGAAGTGCATTCCGTCTTCATGGTCAATGAAGAACGTCCGGTGCTGACGGGCAGTGCTCAGGAGATTCCTTTGCGGAAAATCGAGATCATCAGCGAATCAGGACAGTTGCTCGATCCGTCCAACCCGGAGTTGGTCGTAACCGTCAAGCTGTATCCGGAGAACACGTCCTATCGGGATATCGAGTGGGCTGCTGTCAATGATGGCGGCATTGAATCCAACATAGCCAAGGTGGAAGTCCTTCCTGCGGGAACGGATGGCAATGGAGAGAATCAACATACGGTGAAAGTATCTGCGATTGGTGACGGGGCGTTCCGACTTCGCGCTACCAGTACGAATGGTACGGACAAAACAAAACTCATCTCCCAGCTGGAATTCAAGGCGGAGGGTCTCGGAACAGCTTACAAAGATCCATACGGCTTCATCACGGGCGGATTATATGATTACACCAAAGGTGAGGTTGGTAACGGTAACGAACGCGGCGTGGCCACGAGTCGGGACGGGGAGACACATGTAGGCTTCCGCAATATCGACTTTGGACCCTATGGTTCCGATACGATCACCATTCCGATCTTTGCCTTGTCGAGCGAAGAGTACTTCATTCAGATCTGGGAAGGCATGCCTGACGAAGAGGGCAGCACAATGATCGCGGATGTGGTATATGACAAGGAATCCAAATGGAATGTGTACCAGGAAGAGACGTATCAGTTGTCCAAACGCCTGAGTGGGATTACATCGATCTGCTTTGTGTTGAAGCAGAAGATTCATATTAAAGGGTTCTCGTTTGAGCGCCAGAGTCGGGCCTTTGAACAAAATGCGGCTGCATCCTGTGACCATCTTTATGGAGATACCTTCAATATTGAAGGTGATCGAGTGGAAGGCATCGGGAACAATGTATCGCT
Source organism: Paenibacillus sp. FSL R5-0749 (assembly GCF_038595085.1). NCBI lineage: Bacteria > Bacillati > Bacillota > Bacilli > Caryophanales > Paenibacillaceae > Paenibacillus > Paenibacillus sp. FSL R5-0749. The sequence goes on from NZ_CP152005.1 coordinate 1,126,487, forward strand.
GGAGTTTGAAAATATGGACTTTACGGCAGAAGGCACGTCGAAGCTCGTCATTCATGGCCATTCACCGATTGATATCAATACGATTCATATCCGCTTCGCAGGTGCGGACGGACAGAGTAACCAATTGGTTGAGTTCACACAATCCGAAGGATATGAGGAGCGTGTAATTGAGCTTGAACGGGTGACAGGTGTGCAAAAGGTAATCTTTATCTTCTTGCCGGGAAGTCAGTTTGACTTCGACTGGTTCCGGTTCGAGAAGTAGAGTAACCGATCAATCCTCTTCAAGTAACCGATGTTCTATCAGAACATTGAGTTACTTGAAGAGGATTTTTTATAGTCATAACGAGCGAGCGAGAATGAAGAGTGCTGAGCACTCATGCTATTTTAGAGACAGAACATAAAGAGAGAATATAACCAATAGAGTATTTTTAACGTTGTACATATTGAGGTGATCCAATGAGAAAGTGCATACTCACTCTATGTATATTGATCGGATTGTTAACAGGTTGTAATCCAATTCATCAGCAGACCATTGATTCTGAAGAAGTCATGACTTCTTTTCCTGACATTATCGAACCGCATAACCCTGAACAGGCAGAGCAGAGTGGAGATGTGGTTGTACTCATGAACGGTATGCGAAACGGCGACAAGTGGAGGATATTCATGAAGCACGTGAGCAAAGAGCAACCGAATCAAGTCCGGGTAACCCAGTACACGATTGAAGGTGGGCCCGTAATCCACGAACTGGTATATGACGGCAAGGTGATTCAAACCACATATGATGATTCAAGAGATATGTATGGCTCAGGGCAGGGTGAAACCACGAATACATGTAAAGGCATCGGTACGATAAAAAGTGAACAGGGGCGTACGTTCTATGTGTTAACCGATTGTGAAAAGGAAAATATCTTCTCTCTTCCGAAGTAATATTCGATTCTTTCATCACATAAATAGGTTTATAGAAAGTAGATCGAATCGTCATATTATGGAAGGAGTTCATCAGGTGAATTACGTGTTATCGACATCTATTGCTTCAACAAACCATCAAGTACAAGCCTTCGCACAGGAACAAGCCTTGGTATTGCAGGATAGTTGGATTCTTAGCTTTAGTGAGCCATTGATGTGGGTGCTGGTCGCCATGTTCATTGTGCAATGTCTAATCTGGATTCGGAATTACTTAAGCCAAGGTACATATTCGGATGAAGAAGTGGAGCAGGCGGACCCTTTGTTTCTGGCTTATTTACGCAGTAAGGGACGATTGAAGTTGAGGGATACACAGGCGTCGTTATTCCAGTTAACCCGTTCTCGGGTGTTATCCCTGCGCATCGTGCAAGCCAAAAAGAGATATCGGGATGACAAGTATGGGCCAAATACCACACTGGAGTATCGAAATGAGCAACCTGCTGCTGCGGTAAATGAAGACGAACGCCTACTTTTGCAATGGATGCTGAAAGAATATAGCTTCGGTCAACAGCGATTCCGGCTGGATACGCTGGCAGGACCAAGCTCGAAGCAAAGTACACAGTCCGAAGAGATGCAGCATTATCGTCGTAAGGAAAAAGTAATAGAGCAGGGATTGAAGGCATGGAAGAATAGCGTTCTTGAGACAAGACAGGACTGGAAACGTTTGATCCGAACTCCCCTCCTGCTCCGACTGCTTGTGATGCTCGTGTTTCCTGTATTGTTTATCTTGACCTGCGAACTATGCTTCTCCAATGGGGTGGGGATTCAGGGGAGTATAGCTCTCGCTGTGACAGTGGTGCTCTGGTTGGTAGCTGTAAAGCGAATTCGAGTGCGCTGGGCTTATCAGCTGGCTAGTGTAGGATTACTGGTCACAATAACACTGTCCGCTACGGGGGAATCAGCCGAGAACAGTATGTTCATTGGCGTGATTATCTTGTCGCTGTTACTACGTCTAATCCTGCCTGCTCGTGTAGTAGATTCTTCTGCACGGGATTGGGCTGTCTCCATGCGCCGCTGGCGTAGACGCTATAAGAAAGGAATTCCAGTAGATCGTCTGCACGAATCCGCGGAGAACATTGAACGCATTTTACAGACGGCTCTGGTGCTCGGGATTGGATCACGTTGTGCACGTAAGACCGATTGGAGCCCACTTCAGAATCATGTCGATCCGGAACTCAGACGTTTGGTGCAACTGAAAGCGGAACAAGTAGATAGTGTGCCTGTTTCCTCCACGCTTACACACGCGCCATTATTAGCACTAGCATTGCATCTACGTGGAGTATTTCGTCCCATGTTAGCTGCGGAGTATCCATATGAGCGTTTGAATTACGTGACTGGAACTTTGGAGACGGGGTCACCAGGTAGCAGCACGGGATATAGCGGTAGCTCAACAGGGTATGATAGCGGGCATTCACATCACCATCACGACAGTTCTGGTGGACACCATCATGGATCGGATCATGGAGATTCTGGGGATTCCGGTGGAGGCGACTCAGGTGGCGGTGGAGATTAACAAAAAAGAGTTCATTCATGGTGCTCATGAATGAACTCTTTGTAGTTCCTACTCTAATGGAATGACGATATCGTGTTACGCAACTATTAATAAGTAGTAACAATTATTGTATTTTGGAGGAGGAGTTTAATGAAGAGGTTCTGGTTGTTATGTATGTTGATATTCGTATTGACAGGCTGTGGTCAAAATAATAGAGAAAAGGCCATTGAACAATTAACTCAGTTTCAGAGGAACGATGCTTCTTTAATTGTATTTACTGACCGTACGGCGGAGCGGCCATTTATTGTTGATCTACAGGCGCAATTAAGTGAAGTGAATAACGAGAATTTGAGGGCAGAAGGCCCAATTACTAACGTAACCTTTTATAATGTGCGTGATGAAAACAAGTTTGATTATGAGAAGATTTTTGGTCTGAAATCATATCCGTACATGATCCTGTTCGAGAAAGGCGAGATTACACTGGAGACGCAGGAACCGGAAGAGATCGTTCAGCATTTTAAGAAGAAGTAAGAGTCTATTAAAAACGTGCACGAATACTCGAAATATCTGGCTAATGAATGTTTCTTGCCTATGGACGAGAAAGATCTATTGATTCATCAAAATAACCTGGAACTGGATCGAGAATTGCGGTCCTGGTGAGGAGACAATGAAGTCATGCTAGCAAGACAAAGGACAGCTATAGCAGGACTCTTGTCTTTTTTATTGGGCTTCACTCATAGTTATTCGCACACTCTCCGAATGTGTTAAGGACATAGTATAGGGCATATATACTGTGTGTCTTGGCCTAAGGAGATGACCATTTTGAAGTATCTGAAGAAGAGGACAGCCACCCTCAACCGATTAAGAACCAGTCGTTCTAGATTGAAATCCAAATACAAAAACAAAATTTCAGGAAAACGTAAATATAAAATGGTTCGTAAAGTGTGCCGAAGAAAGCGCTGCGCCCTGAAGCGTCCAGTAAGATCACAGAAAATGGCCCGTGACAAAAAAGTCATTGCATTACCGAGAGGGGGAGGCAGCAACCTAGTATGTGCTGAGCCGATCCCCTTGCATGCTCCGTCGAGACAACATGAATTAAAGACTGTGAGTCTCCCAGGGACGCAAGGTGTGGCAGGCGCCCAAGGCCCCGCCGGATCTCATGGCGAGCAGGGTCAACCGGGGGTTCCCGGAGCGCAGGGTCCCGTTGGCCCTCAGGGTGAGCCGGGTCAACCGGGGGTTCCCGGAGCGCAGGGTCCCGTTGGCCCTCAGGGTGAGCCGGGTCAACCGGGAGCTCCCGGAGTGCAGGGTCCCGTTGGCCCTCCAGGTGAGCCGGGTCAACGTGGAGTTCCCGGAGCGCAGGGTCCCGCAGGCCCTCGGGGTGAGCCGGGTGAATCGGGGACTCCCGGAGCACAGGGTCCCGTAGGCCCTCAAGGTAATCCGGGTCAGCCGGGGATTCCGGGAGCACAAGGTCCGGCAGGGCCTCAAGGTGATCCGGGTGAACCGGGAGTTCCGGGAGCACAAGGTCCGGCAGGGCCTCAAGGTGAGCAAGGTCCGCCGGGTACCGTACCCGGAATTGAAATTATTCCTACGGCAAATCGTTACTTCTATTTTCCGGATACCGATCTGGATTTGTCGGCCTCAGTTATAATTCCTGCCACAGCATTCACTAATGACGATGGCGGCAGCATAACCGAATTTGCCGGGATTGGACTTAACAGTTTTAACAATCTTTATATCAACGGGGTCGTCCAACCAGGAAACTCATATAGTGTAAGTGCGGATAGGTTGTCTTTTTCGTCACAAAACGGTGTGATCTTTGCAGGGACACCTATTATTATCGAGGTTATTATAATAACAACCAATATCATAAATGGTTAAAATTGGTTTTGTCTACCGGTTCCTTTGCCCTCACTGCGCTCGAATCTACCACATATACTATGTTAGGTAGGAGGTGAGAAACATGCCACTCGTGACACCATTTCAGAACAGTTTGAGATTTGCTGCAACCATTGGTGATGGAACCGGGACTGGAGCGACGTTTGCGATAGCTGCGACTGCCTTTACAAACGACGCGGGTGTAGCTGCAACCGCATTTCCAGGCACCTACAACTACTACAATCTTTATATTAATGGCCTTATGCAAACAGCAGATACATCCTCTGCTACGACGACTACAATTACAATTCCCGGTGGAGATGCATTGAACGATGGGACTCCAATTGTCGTACAATTTGTAGTGTCTTAAAGAAGATATAATCATGCTGTATCGTTATCTTGTGCGACTTCTATCTGTATAGAAGTCGTTCTTTTTGTACAAGACTCCCGTCGACATAACGGTATTGATTCATGCATTAATGTGCAAAAATGGTTACCCAAGGATGTTGCCCAACTACCGGATAACCTCTGAGGAAATGATCCTTCCGTTTGATTCCAATCCTCACTCTCACTTGTTAAAATTTAGGTACATAAACTATGGTCAGGTTGGCGGGTGAAGATAGGATGCAACGTATTCAGGTACATCCCGATGTGTTGGACGAGAAAGCTCGATTGGTCCAGCAGAAGAAACAGGAACTGGAGCGAATGGTCTGGGAACTGGAGAAATCCATCTATATGTTGCAATCCGATTGGTCGGGTGTGACCGGAGAGCGTTTCTTCTGGGATTTTATGCAGGCAAAAGAAGTGTTCCCGACTACACTCGGGCTATTGGACAAGATCCAGAATGAGTTTACGTTTATCGCCATGAACTTTAGAACAACGGACGGCTCAGGCGAGGTGGCATTGTACATCCCAGAAGAGCTGAAGCGCAATTTCGCTGTAGGACTGCTTGATAAATCCATAGGAGAAACAATAACGGGAATGGGCCAGAAGGCAGAAGCATTCTTCGCTAACCCATTCAGTACAATAGGCAGTGTGGCATATGCCATGACCGTGGGCAAAGTTATAGACGTTGGGCGTGGTATTCAGTTTGCATGGGATACCGCTTGGGGTACGGGGACCGCGAGGTCTGACATAGAGCAATTTGTAGAAGACCAGAAGAAACAGATTGATGAGAGTGGAGCAGGATATTACGGTGGCGCGATGACAGGACAGGCCCTGGCGTATGTTTTGTTTGGCAAAGCATTTCGTTCGATGGATGATAAGCATACTGATCTGGGTGGATCAGGTGGAGGTAAGAAGGAATCGGACAAGGGGAACGGTGGGACCGGTGATAGAGATATGACTGAGCCTACTTTACCAAAGGGAAGTAAACCAACTGGGAATTATGGAGTAGGTGATTCCCACGGGATAAAAAAACAAAATGAAACTGCTGATTTCTCAGCCGAACAAGGTTATGAAATCAAAATGTTAGACGAAATAAATGGCGGAAATGGCTATGGAATCAAGGCAACTTCTAATCCTGACTTTTTAATTCAGGGTAAGGTTTTTGACTGTTACTCGCCCAAGGAAGATGCAAACGTAGATAATATTCTTCGAAATATAGCAACGAAAACTAAAACGCAAGCAGAAAGAATCGTTGTTAACCTAGATGAATTTCCCACTGAAAAAGTTAGTGAACTTAGTCAAGGAATTATCAGAAAAGCAAATCCAACGGGAGATTTGAAAAATCTGAAAGAGATTTTATTCGTTAAGGACGGCAACATAACACGGGTGTTTGGGGAGGATTAATAGATGGACTATGAATTATTTTTACAAAGTAAGCTCGATCATAATTCTTTGGGGGAGCTGATCGAGCGATATGTGACTAAATTGGTTAATGAGAAAGCTTCTTTCCAAATAAATGAAGATGAAATAGTGATTGGCTGCAGATTTTTTACGTTGTTTCTTGAAATTGAGGATATTTCTGATATCACTTTTGTTAAAAAGCATTATAACTTAGATGTGAATGTATGCATTAGAACTCAATTGTTTGGTAGTACTTTTTCAGAAGGTATAGAGCATATGTTCAGAATTATTAGTAAGCTTATAAAACATACTGAGGGTAATCTTTTGTTCCTAGAAGATGGTTCTACACAACTGCTTAGAATGGAAAATGGTCTGTTGACGGTCAATAATCGGTTGGATGAATATCAAACAGAATATCTAACTTCAAAGATTCTTCTACTACTTGACCGTCCTTATATTAAAAAGGAGCTACCAAGCTAAAGAAGCAGCAGGTAAATGAACTACTTAAAGGCACTTCTACCACACAAACGTAGAGGTGCTTCTTACTATAAAAAAATTAGGAGAACAGCTTGCTATGATACTAAAAAAACGACTTTTGATGATCGGATGTTGTACTGCCTTTGTGATCTTACTTATTCTAACCTATAGCTTTTATAAAGAGAAAAGAATGTATGAACAGTATCTAACGATGAATGTCCGCCAAGATCTTGTTGATCTGAAGAGTGCGATTATCAATAATGATAGTTTATTTAACCGAATACTGGAGAATGACAAAATAACAAACGAGATGGTCGAGGATGGAGAGCAGGCTAGCCAGCTTTATTATAACTTTACAGATATGATACAGATAATCAATAAGTATAATTTGATGAATCTAAGTTTCAGTCAAGAAGCCAATTGGTTGGTCAAACCTGCAGCATTATTCACAGCTGGCTTAGCTCCAGAAGACATAATGCCACTTACCCTTCACCGTATGGGAATGACATTCGTGAGGCTGGATATAGCCATTTATCCTGTAACAGCTGAACTTAAGGCTAGAATTGAGGAGTATCAGCATTTAAATCAGCGATGGCTGAACATTGTTGGGGATTTTGAATCCAAGGATACAAACGAAAAGGATTGGCCCAAAATATTGAATGATCTGGAGCAAGAGACCCGAAATTATTTTCAAGAGAATAATCTAGATTTTGTTGATGATGACGTTTGGAGAGAGGCTTTGAATCCAAGGTACGAATGATGAAATATCCGCATAGCTGTGTGAATTAAAAATACTTTAACTATGATAGACAGTATCTGAATTGCGACTATACCCAATATACTGAATTGGAGCTAAATTCGTGATGATAAAATATAATTATAAACTGAAATATATGGATGAATTTAATATGGTTGTATTGGATTTTGACGAGGAAAAAACACTAGAGTTCGCCAGTATGATAAGTGATCCCTTAGGATCTGATATACCTTGGAGATATGAAGATTTGAAGAAAGATATTGAGAATTATCTTGATTTGTTAAGGGGGGAGATACCCGAATATAGACATGGAGGAAATGCATCCAGCGTCATATCACATAAAGACTATACAATAATTGAAGATCCATTTTACGATGAGGAAGAAGATGAAGTTGAACCGATCTGTAAGTTAGAGACGGTTGAATTTGTGAAAATTATATTACTATGGGCTTATGAAACTTACAAATTTAAAAGCAAAAGGGGAGTGATTGCTCTAGAGGAGGCAGAAATGGTTATGAAATGGGTTGAACAGAAGATGTTAGAAGTTGAAAATATAGAAAATGAGTCTATGCAATAGCTGGTTTAAGTTCATTTCGAAATTTCAAACTGTTTCTGATGACTTTGATGATAATGAGGATTTATTATTTAAATTCCTTTTTGCTTTTCTGAATGAATTCCCAGATGCAAGAGTATGGATTGAAGAAGATTGGTTTTACAATCTAGAAGATATGAAACAGATAAAGGCATCCTACAATAATAATTGGTGTTATATAGATCCAAACAACATTTGAGTGAAACACATAATTAAGATTCAGGCACTTCTACCAAACCAAAAGTAGAGGTGCTTTTTCCTATGAAATCAAACAACTAATGAAATCTTCCACCAATTGGTCGATAATATAGAAGAAGCAATTTTTAGATCACCATATACATAGAGAACGATCCACAACTATCCTACACCCACACGAGGTATATTCATGAAACAAGGCATATATGAACAGCTTATCAATACGATCACCAGACAGGAGATTTCGGCGCTGGACCAGGATGTGTATAACATTGGAACCGAGAAGCTGGATGCAGAGGAAGCACGCAAACTGCTGTCCACGTATTTGGCGGCGGTGACCCGGCGAGCGCTCAAGATTGTGCGGGAACAGACGGAAGATAAGACGGCAGTGTTGGCGCAGATCCGAACATGTAATGAGATCATTGCTACCCTCAAAGGCACACTAGGGGAAGAAGAGTACAACGAATTGCAACTCGATGAGCAGGGGGAAGTGTTGACCCATGTGTATTCCAAGCTGAACAGCATTCGTGCGGTCCGGGATACCCGAATCATTCGTCCAGATACACCGATCTCCCAAAGCTCTTTATTCACAGGTGCAAAATCCGAACCGAGTATGTTATTGGAGTTGCAGAAGGAGATCATGACCGCCGATCGGATCGATTGGTTGGTGTCATTTATCAAATTCAGTGGGCTTCGCCTGCTACTGGAACAGCTTCAACAATTCACAGCGGGCGGTGGGAAACTGCGGATCATCACGACCACCTATATGGAAGCAACCGACCTCAAGGCTATAACTGAACTTAGCAAATTACCTAACACCGAAATCCAGATTTCGTATGATACCAAAGTGACCCGACTGCACGCCAAAACGTACATTTTCCACCGTGATACTGGATTCACCACCGCCTATGTCGGCTCTTCCAACCTGTCCAACCCGGCGCTGACCAGTGGTATGGAGTGGAACCTTAAGGTGACGGAGAAGGATTCACTCGACGTGCTGCGCAAGATTGAAGCGACCTTCGAAAGCTACTGGAATGACCGCGAATTCACCCGATATGTGGCTGAGAATGAAGGACATGAGGCACAGTTGAAGGCAGCTCTGAATCGTAAAAAAGATCATTCTAACCACTTTCACCTCGACATTCAGCCTTACGATTATCAAAAAGAAGTGCTGGAACAGCTGCACGCCGAGCGTACGCTGTATGGACGAATCCGCAACCTAATCGTCGCCGCCACAGGCGTTGGCAAAACGGTCATTTCAGCCTTCGATTATAAGCGTTTCCGTGCGAGCCATGCGGGAGCAAAGTTGCTTTTTGTCGCCCATCGGGGAGAAATTTTGAAGCAGAGCCGGGACACGTTCCGGTATATCCTGAAGGATATGAACTTTGGCGAGCTGCATGTCGGAAATCACCGAGCAGAGGCGCTGGACCACTTGTTTGTTAGCATTCAGAGCCTTAACGCTATGAAGCTGACGGAGATCACCAGCCGAGACTACTACGATTACATCATTGTGGATGAATTCCACCATGCCGCAGCGCCTTCGTACCAGAAACTGTTGTCCCATTACGAACCGCAGATTCTACTCGGACTCACTGCTACGCCTGAACGGATGGATGGCAAAGACATTACCGCCTACTTCGATCATACGATTGCCGCCGAGATCCGCCTAACTGATGCCATTGACCGGAAACTACTGAGTCCCTTCCAGTATTTTGGCGTCACCGATACTGTCGATCTATCCCAGGTAAAGTGGTCGCGCAAAGGCTACGATCTGAACGAACTGGAGAAGCTCTATACTCATAACAAAATCCGTGCCAACCAGATCATCCAAAGTCTGAACAAATACGTAACCGATCTGGACGATGTGAAGGGGCTTGGGTTCTGCGTAGGGGTGGATCATGCAATGTATATGGCAAAAATATTTAACGAAGCCGGCATTCCATCCATAGCCCTGCATGGCGGGTCGAGTGAACAGGAACGTCATTCTGCGAAAGGACAGCTGGTGAATGGGGAACTGCGCATGGTGTTTGTCGTGGATCTGTACAATGAGGGCGTGGATATCCCTGAGGTGAACACCATTCTGTTCCTGCGTCCTACCGAAAGTCTGACCGTATTCCTGCAACAGTTGGGACGTGGACTACGGATGGCGGATGGCAAAGAGTGCCTGACCGTGCTCGACTTCATCGGACAAGCGCATCAGGAGTACAGGTTCCAGGATAAATTCCGCGCTCTGATCGGCGCTACCAAACATTCCATCTCGTACTACGTCGAGAATGGCTTCTCGAACCTGCCACGTGGCACGTTCATTCAATTGGAAAAACAAGCGAAGGAATACGTCATGCGCAACCTCAAGCAGATGAGTCGTAATCGCAGAGCGTTGATCCAGAAGCTGCAAACGTTCCAGCAAGACACTGGACTGCCGCTGACACTGGCTCATTTTGTGGAACATCACGGGATGACACTAGTTGAATTGTATGGTGGACGTACGGGGAAAAGGTATTTCAGGGGTATGTTGGCCGAAGCCGGACTGACAGAGCCAATCGAGAGTGAGCAGGATGAGTACATCCGCAGATTGCCATCTGTGCTGACGATCAACTCCCGAAGCTGGCTGACGTTCCTGATTGACTACATTGAAAAAGGGAAAGAACCGACCAACGCTGATGAACAGCGTATGCTCACCATGTTCTATTACACTTTCCACCGGGCCGCGCCTGAGAAACTAGGGTTGAGCAGCATCGAAGAAGGTGTGCAGCGTGTGCTGTCTTGTGAAGCATTCCGAGCAGAGCTTGTGGATATTTTCAAATATAATCTGGCTCATCTGCGATTTGTGGATAAAAGTAATTCGTTCCCGTACACTTGTCCACTGGATATCCACTGTATGTACTCCATGGACCAAGTGCTTGCCGCCTTCGGTTATTGGAATGCCCAGCAATCACCCGCCTTCCGTGAAGGCGTGAAGTATTTTGCCGATGAGCAGACGGATGTCTTCTTCATTACATTGAACAAGTCGGACAAAGATTTCTCACCATCTACGCTGTATGAGGATTATGCGATCAACGAGCGTCTCTTCCATTGGCAGACTCAGAGTCGGGTGTCGGAGCATACGGCTACCGCACAACGGTATATTCATCACCGCGAGACAGGTAACCGGATCGTGCTGTTCGTACGAGAGTATAAGGAGGAGCATGGCTATACGTCTCCATTTGTCTTCTTGGGCGAAGCGGATTATGTGAGTCATGAGGGAAACAAGCCGATGAGCTTTGTATGGCGATTAAGGGAAGAGATGCCTGCGAAGATGGTGGCGGTGGCGAATAAGTGTATTGTTTGAGATTGAAGAAAAATGGTTTGTAAACTTAATATTGTAATTGATGAGATTGAAAGCTCGGTTTATATTTAAAATAGCAGGTTATGTATATGCTTGAACTCTAGTTAAGAGGCTAGGTAATCAGCAGCTTAAGATGAGCTTTTATGAAACTGATGTTTGGTTGGCAATAATGGATGCTATTTTTCTGAGAAAGGTAGTGTGTTAGATATGAGCTTATCTATTAACGAACTGATTATCCAATTAAACTGGTTTGAAATAGTCTTTCCTGTAAAAAGACCCATTCTTCTTTCTAAAGCGAAGAAGAAGATAGAAGAGAGCTTGAATATATCTATCCAGTCTAATACAGTTCATGAATTTCTTTTACTCAAAGAATATAGATCTATACAGATTGATATCGCTCTATCACCGACAGACTGCTCCAGTAATTTAGAAAATACTTCTTATGATACGGATTCGAAAAAGTCTGGGGATGATGATTTATCAATTGAAGATATTTTATCTATGAGCCTAATGCCTAGCAGTCCTGTTACAGATATAAAAAAAGAACCAAATCAAAAATCATATTTTAAAGATAATTTTAATTTTTATACAGAAAATTTGAATTTGATTAAAATATTTCATCAGACTGCGAATATTCAGGCATTAGAACAACTAATTTATATCAATCAGAAGCTAGTCTTGAAGATGGTTAGTAAGTATAAGAACTATATGATGCATGATTTATCGGAAGGGGATTTAATTAGCGAAGGGAATATTGGATTGCTAAAAGCAATCAATCGTTTTGATCACAATAAAGAGACGCAGTTTTCGACATATGCAGTTCATTGGATTAAGCAATCAATTATACGGGCGATTATGAGCAAAGGAACAAATGTACGAATTCCTGTACATTTTCTTGAGAAAATTATCAGTTTAAAGAGATTGGAAACAAAAAAATCTTTTGATGGTACATTAGAAATGGTAAATAATATTTGTTCAGAATTAGGCATCTCTATAGATAAGTATTACATGTTGAAATTAGCTGAACATAGGTTTTTGAATTTAATGTCAATTAATAGTCCTGTAGGAGGTGAGGGACAAGAAACAGAAATACTTGAGTTTTTACCTAATGATAGATTGGAACTTTTGTCTGAAGTCCCCTTAGAATACAATGATCCTGCTCTTGTGTTTGAAAAAAAAATAGTTTCAAAGAACATCTTAGGTCTCTTAGAATATTTAGATGAGCGCCAGAAAAATATTTTGATTTTAAGATTTGGTTTAAATGATGACTTTCCAAAAACTTTAGAAGAAATTGGACTTGTTTATAATTTAACTCGAGAACGTATCAGACAAATTGAATCAAAGGCACTAAAAAGGTTACATAAAATAGCCATCAAAGCTAAAATTTCATTCTAAAGGAGATAGAGTATGAATTTTAATCAAAGTTTACAGAGACTTTATGAAAAGTTAGGTTCAGAAAACAAACACTTAATAGTTTTTAAGGGATTTAGCAGGAGTTTTCTTAAACAAGTTCCTTATGAAAAATTACTTAAAATTTCTTTAAATTGTTCCATTCAACAATTAGATAATTCTAAGAAAGATGCTTTGTTAGAAGCGATATCTAAAGGAGCGGGTACTTCTAATACATTAGTATGGTGTACTTTTGAAGAGTTGATTATGTTAGACTGGTCAATTATTAATTTGTATTTTGAGATCAAAGTTGTAAAAAACAACTTATATCATCTTACTTTTCCTAGTGTTTATGATATTGAGAATATTAATAGTATGTACACATTTCTTTCAGAGGATGAACCTGAAGAAGATGACAATGGGAATGAACAGGTAAGTTTAATTCAAAAATATTATGGTAATTATAAAGTCATTGATGGTGGACCATATGTTACATATTCTGATGATTTTGGACATTTAAATGAAATTGAATTTTACCAATCTGCTCAATTAAATCCAATCCGTTCACAAAGTACTTATGAAGAGGCTGAGATAGAGTTATCTGACGATGAAACTTCATTCATATCTTTTTTAGGGAAAGTAATTTCTCACTCTTTCCCTCCTGGTATTATTAAAGTTGCATTTTCAGGTGATTTAGAATGTTATACAAATAATTACTTAGACAGATTGAGAACTTTACAAAAAAATTATGAAGATAATTATCAGATTGAGCTTATTTCTAAGACTATTGAAGAAAAACAAGATTTGAATGAAAGTGAATATCTAAGTATCTTGAAAAAATATTGGAAATTCGAACAATTTAGAAATTTACGTATTTATGAGAATATACATGAGATCAGACACAACAAAAATACTATTGAGGTATCCCAGGGACAGATTATAGACGACATTGTACAACAAGCAGGACGTGCTTTAAGTGGAGAGAGTTATCGAGATGTATTTGTTACATCTCCTACTGGAGCAGGAAAATCTTTGATGTTTCAAATACCAGCAATATATCTTGCTGACAAATACCAGGCAGTAACTATTGTAATAACACCATTGATCGGTTTAATGACTGATCAAGTGGAGGGTTTACAACAAAAAAATATAAATATGTCAGCAACTATTAATTCTTCAATTTCGCCGATTGAAAGAATGCAGACTGCTGAAAGTATAAAAAATGGAGAAATTAACATATTATATATTTCACCGGAAACTTTGTTAAGCAGGTCTGATATAACAATGCTTATTGGTGAAAGACCAATTGGATTATTTGTCATTGACGAGGCACATATTGTGACAACATGGGGGAAAGCATTTCGATCAGATTATTGGTACTTGGGAAATTATTTAAACAAACTCAGAAAAGAAAAAAAGTTTCCTGTTGCAACATTTACAGCAACTGCGATATATGGTGGAATTGAAGATATGTACACTGAAACTAGAGATAGTCTCGGATTAAATATACCTATTAGTTATTTCGGCTACATTAAACGTGATAATATCGAAATTAGAATAAAAAAAAAGAAAAAGGATGAGGAAAGAAAGTACAATGAGTATTTAGCTGAAAAGAAAAAAATAATGTTAATCAGACTTGAAAAATTTGTCCATGAAGAGAGTAAGACACTTGTATATTTCCCCGGTATAAGGTTAATTAATGATTTTTATGCTTATTGTGAAATCTACGGTAGTTTAAAATTGAGAGAGAGCCTTACAAAATATTATGGTCCTTTGAATAAAGAAGAAAAAAATGAAAATTACTTAAGTTTTAAAAGAAGTGAATCCTGTATAATGCTTGCAACAAAAGCTTTTGGTATGGGGATTGACATCCCAGATATTGAAAATGTATATCATTTCGCACCTACTGGGAATGTATGTGATTATGTTCAGGAAATAGGTCGTGTAGCCCGAAATCTTGAGTTTGGTTATGCGTACTTTGATTTTTTACCCAAAGATTTCGTTCATGTTCAACGACTTCATGGAATTTCAACAATTCGTAAAAATCAGTTAGTTCAAGTGATTTCAAAAATTCTAAACATCTTAGAAAAGCAAAAAGAAGGTAATATAAGGAATATTCTAGTTAGCGCAGATGAATTTAGATATATTTTTCAGACAGGATCAGAAAATGAGGAAGAAAACTTTGACCACAAAGTTAAGACTGCTCTCTTGATAATCGAGAAAGACTTTAATTTAAAAGTACAATATTCGCCAATAGTAGCCAGACCACGTAGTGTGTTCGCCAAAGAGTATTTTATTATTACTAGGGAAACATGGACAACCATACCTGCTAAATATTCTATATATTTTAATAACGTTCGGAAATTATCTGAAAACAGGAAAAATGGGGATGTATATGCATTAAACATGAAGCAAATGTGGATTGATCATTATTCTAGTATTTCGTTTCCTAATTTTAAAAGACTGTTTTTTAATAAAGAATATAGTAAAGATATGCCTTTCAGTCAGTATTTTATTTCTGTTATGAAATTAGACTTAGATATAAAAGAAACAGATGCCAGTAGAATGCTTAGTTCTTTGAGTTTATGGACTGATGCTATTGCAGAATGGTTTAGTGATTATGCTATGAATCAAACTTATTTTTCCGTAAATGATCTAGCAAAAAAAATTAAAAATAAATTTAAAGGATCATTATATAGCAATGAGAATCTTGCAGAGATAATAATGAATAGTGCCTATAGTTATGATCGACTCATGAGAAAAAAAAATAACTTCTATACTCAATTTCTTAAGCGTAACTCGGAACAAAAAGACAAAGAATATTATTTTACTAGTACAGGCTACTCTAGCTTTATAGATTGGATACAGAGTGAAACCCTTCAACTTTTAAGACACAAAAATTTAATAAAAAAAACGGAGAGTCAATATGAAGTCTTTTTGCCAAAGTCCATAGACACAGAACAAGAAAAAGTTTTTCTACATCTTGGACTACTCGAATCACTTGGGTTGGTATTATATCAAATAAATGGAGGAGATAATCCTGAAATATTCATACGTATAAATTCTAAGGCTCATTTAGAGAGAATAGTCGCTAACCCTTCAATGTATAATAATAGAATATTAGAAAATGTGTATAATAGACACAGGCTGTCTGTTTCTATGCTCAACTTTTTATTTGAACGAGAAGTGAATTCTGAAGAATTTTGGGATTTAATAGAAGATTATTTTCTAGGGAAAATTCCAGATGAAGTATTATCTTCAACTTTTAGAGTTTGATTTCATAAATCAGAATCTTATTGTATGAAACGTTACAATATAAAGGCAAAGCAGCTTACTAGCTGCCTTGCCTTTGTTTTTTTATATGTTCAAGATCACTTTAAAATTTCACGTATCACATTTTTAGTTAGATGAATACTGTCCGGGGAAGCATCTCTCAGCATGGCTACAATCTCCTGTATAACTACTTCTGACTCTGTGAAGTGAATGTCTTCATCAACATAAGCGAAGAGCTGCATTAGATTTACTTCAAGTGACTCAGCGATCTTTGCTAAATTCACCAAAGAAACGTTCTTTTCTCCACGTTCGATCTGTCCTATGTATGAAAAATGAAATCCACCTTTTTCTCCGAGGGATTCCTGTGAATACCCTCTTTCTTTGCGTAGTGCGCGAATTCTGGCTCCGACCAGCTTCAAAACTTCTCTGTCCTCGTTCATGGTATTCACCTCTCTATGTTCAAAAGTGTAGACAAGTTTCCTCAAGGTAAACACCAAACGAAGAATACAAATAATTTATTTGATTACTATAGGTATCATTTTATTGTATAATACTGGTATTAACTCTTTGGAGGGATGACAATGGCAAGAAATTGGTCCATAACCGAAGCACATTGTAATCACCAAGTAGATTTTACTCCACGTTCGCAAGACCATGATATCTCCACACAACCTAGATCCAAACAAACTCCTGCTTATCACATGCTACATACTACAATATTGGACTATCACCAACATGCTAAGTATCATCTCAAACTTGCCACCATCATGCGTAATCACAATCAGTTTAAAGCCTGCCTCATTCTCTGTGATTGGGCTCTAGCCTCCATGATTAAGGCGCTTTATATCCATAAGTATCACTCAGTACATCCACCCAAGGAACTCACCATGAATGAAATCTTGCCTTTAGTGCATACGGACACTGAACCCGGATTGGATATTGCCTTGTTCATGGGTACGATGCAACATATGTCCTCCCTAGTAGATTACCCACATGACCAGCCACTAGAACTGAACAACATCGAAAAGCTTCTTCAACGAACAGAAGAGATATTGGACGAGTTAACCACTCGATTGAAGGATGATTCATCAGAGTAAGATGTTTTTTTATTGATCATTTGGGTTATATGTTTGATTTATCTATGTTACGCTTATAAGATGACATCATCCAAATAAAGGATATATGATGCAGAGAATACAAAGGGTGCTCTTTGCTTTGCGTCTGGAAAGTAGGTGTACATCTTGAAAAGAGTAATTGCTATCGCGTTTTTCATATTATCTATATTGGAATTGGTCACATTAATCCTAATCGGTAAAAGCTTGATGACTGGGTATATGGAACCGAGTACGTTTAAAGGGATAATTTCATTTCCACTAGGCGCTACGTATCTCTCGATCTGGATGTTCTTTTCACGGCAAGAGTTTACCGGAGGACGAGTCGCGGCACAGATCAGTTTTACAGCGGCATTGTTGACGGCGTGCCCGTTGGTGTGTTTGTTGATCGTTTTCTATTAAATCAACCGATCCCTCCCCATAGCAAATGGTATAATGGCAAAAAGGGAGATTCTGGCGCGAGGCTTGAAGGCTCTCACAGCAGAAAGGATGTTATACCACATGCCTACATACAACAAATTGGTGCGGGACAAGATTCCGCATATTATTACATCCAGCGGTAAGGAATGTCGCACAAGCATTCTGGACCCGGAGGAGTATAAGCAGGAACTAAGAACAAAGCTGCAAGAAGAATCGGAAGAATACATGAGTGCAGGAAGCGATCAGGAAGCGCTGGAAGAACTGGCCGATATGCTCGAAGTGATCCGGGCGCTGGCGGAGGTGCATGGAGCGAATGCGGCGCAGTTGGATAAGCTGCGGGCAGACAAAGCCGAGGCGCGCGGTGGATTCCAGGAACGGGTGTATCTGATCGATGTCGACGAAGCTTAACGTTAAACTCATTACAGATAACTTGGCAGACGAACTCATTTCCCGGATGCAGCATGCGTCCGGGATTTATATTATGACGTCCTTTATCATGCAGTCTGGTGTGAAGCTACTTGCGCCGCATTTAAAGCGGGCGGCGGAGCGTGGGGCAGAAGTACGAATGCTCGCGGGAGACTATCTGTATATCACGCAGCCGGAGGGCTTGCGGGCATTGTGTGAGGTCGATCCACGAATCGAGACACGGCTGTGGCGAAGTATGGGCACTTCTTTTCACCCGAAAGCGTATTTGTTTGATCATGACAACGGCGAAGGACTACTGATCGTCGGCTCGTCCAACTTTTCGTTCACGGCGCTAAAGACGGGGTATGAATGGAATCTCGCGATGAATGCGGAGGCGGAGCCGTATACGTTCCAGATGGCGTTGGACAAGTTCATGCAGAGCTTCTACCACGAGACAACCTTGCCGGTGAACCCGGATTCGATTGAACTGTATGAGGAAGAGTACCGCAAATATCACCAGAAGAATCCGGAGATGATCCAGCGCATTACGGAGATGGAAGAAGCGGAGTTTGGGACGGGTCTGCCAGAGGACAAGGAGGAAGAGACCGCCGAGCTGTCACTGGTGCCGATTCAACCGCGATTTGCGCAGTTGGATGCCCTCGAAGCACTTCATGGCACGATGGAGGAGCAGTACGACAAGGCGATGGTCGTTATGGCGACTGGGCTTGGCAAAACGTATCTGGCGGGTTTCTTCGCGCAGCGGTTCAGGAGGGTGTTGTTTGTGGCGCACCGGGAAGAGATTCTGTTTCAGGCGAAGAGGTCTTTTCAACGGATCATGCCGGAGCGCAGTCATGGCATCTATAACGGACAGTATAAGAATGGAGCCACGGATTGTGTGTATGCTTCAATCTTTACGCTGAGTATGCAGAAGCACCGGGATGGTTTTGCGGTGGATGCATTTGATCTGATCGTGGTGGATGAGTTCCATCATGCGGCGGCGAAGACATATATGTCAGTGATTGAGCATTTTCAGCCGAAGTTCCTGCTGGGCATTACGGCGACCCCGGATCGACTGGATGGCAAGGATGTGTATGCACTCTGTGATGGGAATGTGGCGTATCAGATGCATTTTATTGAAGCGATCCGGCGAGGTTGGCTGGCGCCATTTCAATATTACGGAGTATTCGACGATACGGATTATTCGCAGATTCGCTGGATCGGGACAAAGTATGATGAGGAACAGCTCATGGCCGTTCAATTGCAAGAGGAGCACGTAGAGACGATCTATGCAGCCTGGGTCCGGCACAAACAGACGAGAACGATTGGCTTTTGCTCGTCGATCCGGCAGGCAGACTTTGTAGCTGCGTATTTCCGAAGTCAGGGCGTGAAGGTACTCAGTCTGCATTCGCGTACATCGGAGATGTCGCGGGAGGAAGCGATTCGGCAGCTTGATGCGGGTGAGCTGGAGGTTGTGCTGACGGTGGATCTGTTCAACGAAGGGACGGATATTCCACGTGTGGATACGCTACTGTTCGTGCGTCCAACGGAGTCACTCACCGTGTTCACCCAGCAGGTGGGGCGTGGTCTACGACTGGCGGAGGGCAAATCGCATTGTGTCATCATCGACCTGATCGGAAACTACCGGAATGCGGATGTGAAGCTGAGCCTTCTGGATGTGCGCGGAGATGAGGAGCGAAGCGGAAAAACGATGGATTCGGCTGTGCCTGAGGTTCCGGCTAACTGTGGGATTCATCTGGAGACCCGGGTAGTGGACCTGCTCCAGGAGCTGAGCCGCAAACGGTTACCGCGCCGCGAGAAGCTGCATCAGGATTTTCTGGATGTGAAGCGAGAGCTGGGGCGTATTCCGACGTATCTGGAGCTGCACCTCATGGGGCGTTCGAAGAGTGTCGGGTATCGGAGCGAATTCGGTTCCTATGTTGGATTTCTGTATTGGGCGGAGTTGCTGTCCCCGACCGAGGGAGAAATGTACGTCCGGCATGAGGCGTGGCTGCGCGATGTAGAGAAGACGATCATGAACAAAAGCTACAAGATGATCGTGCTACTGTACATGCTGGAGCGAGGCGAAGCGCATTGGATGGACCCGATCACGCCGGGGGAGATGGCTGGATTTTTCCATACGTATCTGACGGAGAAGGAATACCGGAAACGGAAAGACTTTTCAGACAAGGACAAGCTGGCGCTCTGGGAATGGAACGAGAGGACGGCAACACGGATTGAGAAACTGATTATTGATATGCCAATGTCTATGTGGAGCGGGGCAAAGGGCAGCATGACACGATTCGAGGATGGCCTGTTCTCACTGAATGTGCAGGTGCAGGATGCGGAGGAACGGGCGTTGCTGTATCGCTGGACGAAGGAGATTTGTCTGTATCGGTTGCATGTGTATTTTGAGCGGGGGAACCCTAGTTAAACGAAAAACCAGACTACACACCGTTTTATGGTATGTAGTCTGGTTTCTATTTTCCATTTCTTGTTTTCCATAACGTATAGATACACAGGGCAACAAGTAAAAACGCAGGGATAATAACGGGTTGAACTGAATTACCTATCGGCATGGAGCTAGCAAGTGAAACCACGTAACTAATTAGTGCAATCCCAATGAATAATGCTGCATTGAAGATGAGAAAGTGTTTTAAAGGTTTTTTCTGAAATTGATACATTACAAAAATGAATGCAATCACGAATAGAATGAGGAACGCAGATTCTGAGATGGTTGTCCATCTTCCGGTTTGGCTTATGGAATTAACATCATCTTGGGTTAAGATACCTTCAGATAGCCATTGTTGAGAGTGACTTAATCGGGTATTCTCTAAAAATAGATAGATACTGTAAATTACAAGCATTAGGACAGCGTATATAAGTAAAAAGAGAGTTGGTAGCTTTTCACTTTTTGTTTTCATGTATGATCACCTCTTTACTTAATAAACTGACATTTCTATTTATGTGGAATTTATATACATTAATACAAATGGACCAGGAAAAAAGGAGGACTTCTTAATTTCTTTCGTAACTGTGAATTTTAAATTTGGAGAGTTGTGGTTTATAAGTGGATAATGAAGCTATAGCAAACGCTACATCAGGCGAATCGGGATAAATGGACGTTGTGCACAATACGCAGGGGAGACATTTACTGTGGAGTCTACTTTTGAAACCATACTAATACTAGGAAACGGGACTCAAAGTTCTTCCCCACCCTCCACATAAAACATAATCGCTTGATACAAAAACCTCAAAAAGTCCCCATCACCAAACTGGTCGAAATAACCCGCATAGCGACGATCCGTCGTATAGGCTTCTGCGATACATCTCAAAATCTCAGCATCACAGACCATAAACTGCTCCAGGCAACTCTTCCATTCACGCACTAACACTTGTACCTCACCAGAAGCAGGAGGTAGATCCTGATGCTTCGCCAACTCCCGAAATACCTGCTCCATGTTGATCGAAAACTGCTGGTAGGCTTGTTCTTGCTCTTCCGCAGACAGCTGGTTCACATTCGCTTCGAATTCCCGATATTTCTCAGTATCTCCGTAGATGAACTTTGCCTCAGATTCATATTGTTCTTGAATGGACAGAATGGAAGAGTCGTCAAACAGATGAAGATGAGAGATATCTGTCCCATCCACATACTCGTCCAACTGGTCGATGATGGTTTCGAGTTTTTGTTTGCGTTGAACGAGTGTACTGCGGTGCTCTTTTAGAATATCTTTTTGTTCACCTTTCGAAAGTTGCATCATGGCGGCAATGTCTTTCAAGGAGAAATTCATTTCTTTGAACAAGAGGATCATTTGCAGATCCCCCAGTGCCTCTTGATCGTAATACCGATAGCCATTGTCTTCGACTTTGCTCGGTTTCAAGAGATCCGTTTTATCGTAATAGTGTAATGCGCGTTTGGTGATGCCTGTGATCTGAATAATATATTTAACGGTGAAATAGGGTGTCTTCATTCCAAAAGTCCTTTGTTTCAGCAAGGATAACACTTGCCGGAGTAATAGTTGCTTCGGTGATCGGTGTACCTGTTTTGTTCAAGTAGTATTGAATTAGGTGATAACCGCAGGCATAGCCAGCCGCATAGGGCATACCTACGGGCGTGAAATTTTGCAGTGTGGCAAGTTCATCGCCGTATAGATACGGATTAATCTGGTCAAAACCAGTGACATGCAACTGATCTTTCATCTTCGGTTTGATTACGTTGTTCAAAGTCCCCATATCCGTTTTGGCTACCCAGGGGCCTAGCAACTCTTCTCCATACAGGGATGTCGCAAAGCTCTCAGCCAACCCCTCGCTAACAACCATCTCGCCAAGCGTAATCTGTGGATTCCACTGGATATATTGATATCTCACATTATGATTGCACTCATGGGCTAAAACGGATTGCATACGAGGTAGAGTATATCTACTCGGGATTAGGTTCGCAATAATGTAACCTGGGATTCCACCATCTCCGCTGATGCCTTCGTTCATGGTCAGTGAAGGGCTATTCTTATCACCCAATAAAATGGTATATAGATATTCGGAGACCGATAGCTCAATTCCGTGCTCTATAAAGGTGGATAGACTCGTATGAACAGCTTCATGACACTGTTGCCAAAATGCTTCAGACGAGATCGCAGCTAACGATTCGTTAATCTCAGGTGTGATATCTGCGGGAGCGATATTCATAAAGTTATTCATCGTGATCACATCGAAGCCATTAGGCTCTTGAGATCGAAACGGGATCTGTTGAATGTTCCATTTGTTCATAAAGGGACCCATCATTCGCTCGCGGTATAACTCCAATTTCTTATCGGGTGCAGCCTGGAGGATCTCTTCATAAATTTGATCTGAACGTAACGCGGTAATTTTCATCCTTAATCTCTCCCTCATGTAAGCATGAGATCATTATCAAGTATGACCTAACGTAACAGTCAAGCGTTGATGTTAGGCTGCTGGCTCTCTGCATGATTCTTCATCTTTATCGTGAATACTAGCGCAGACAGGATATAGATCAAGCTTAGCAAGAGATAAGGGAGTTGCAGCGAGAATACGCGATCGAACGTCGTTTCACTAACCCGCACCAATAATCCGCCGAGAAGCGTACCAATAGCACTGATGCCAAAGGATAGAAAGCGAAACACACTTCCGACCCGGCCAAGCATCTCATTAGGAACGGAACGTTGCAGGATGGAGGAACGGGTCACATTGTAGACAATAATGAAAAATGCAGCACAGAAGTACAGACTGCCTACCAAGTACGCATTAGTAGTAAGACCCACCACACCGTAGATGATTCCCATGCACAGAATGGAGGAGATAATTAATTGTTTTGTACTCCATTTCTTGCGCATATATGCAACAGCCTGGCTTCCTACAATGCTGCCGATGGTTGCGATGGAGATGAGCATACCGAATGCAAAAGCATCCAACCGAAGCACATCTCGTACAAAGAAGATCTGAGTAGCCAGAATGATCGAATACATCAGCGTAATGGTGACAGACAGAATGGCTAATCCGCGGAGAAAACGATCATGATAGACATATTGAATACCGGACCACATCTCGCGTTTCCAATTCATCATCGGGCGAACTTGCTTCTTGGTTGTTTCGGTATCTCCTGGGTAGAAGTTTCCCTTCAAACTGATCAAAAAGAGCAGAGCAATAACAGCCGTTACCGCGTCTATGGCAAAAGGAAAAACAATATGCAGGGTTATAATGAACCCTCCCAGAGCAACGCCCAGAATATCACTTGTGATTAACTGTCCGGCGGTGAACTGCCCATTGGCTTTTTCCAACTTACTCTCATCTACCAGTTGAGGGATGACCGTCTGCACCGTACTGTCGAATACGACCCGGCTAAGCCCGATCCCGAACATGAACAGAGCCAGAATCGGAATGCTCACCCATCCTCCCCAGATACATAACGTCAGAGCAAGCAGAAGAATCATTCGTGTAAAGCCAGCCCCAATTAGCATACGTTTGCGTGAGTATCGGTCAATGAGAACACCTACGGGTAGACTAAAGAGAAGCCAGGGGAGACGAAGTGCCGTCATGGTAACAGAGGCATACAGCGTATCGCTTGTAAGTGTGGATATGAGCCAAGGAACCGCAGCAAGCGTGAGTCCATCACCCAAAAATGTCAGCGAGAATGCACCAAATAACTTGGTATAGTTCGATTTGATTTTCATCGTTCCCTCCACCAATAAGATGTAAAGCATAGCTACAAGAAGATTGGGAAATAATGTGTTTTCACTTAATAACAATGTAAGTTATTGCAAAATGGTTTTCAATCCTATTTTTACATTAAATAACTTCACAAAACGCTTACAAACTTTCAATTCTACCCTACCTTTTCCGCTGCGAAGCTGAGATAATGGGAGAGGAATAAGGCATGAAACAGATGCGACAACGATGTTCACCAACAGCCCAAAAATAAAAGCTGCACATCCATAGGAGGATTATTAATGACGACACAACCATTGAATCTGATCCAATCCACGGAGGGTCAAGCCTTGCTTGCCCAAATGTATGGACAATCACAAGTAGCGGAACAGACTGCACGTTACACGAAGTTGAACGCAACGTTCGAAGAGTACTTTGGCGCACAAGAAGGAAGCAAGTTGTTCAGCGCGTCAGGACGCAGTGAGATTGGCGGCAATCACACCGATCATAACCATGGTAAAGTGCTGGCGGGCAGCATTACGCTGGATACAATTGCAGTGGCAGCACCAACTGCGGAGTCGGTAATTACCTTTTACTCAGAAGGCTATGACAAGAAATATGTAATCGATCTCACGGACCTCACGCCAAATACGGAAGACGATGGCACAACAGCATTGATTCGCGGTATGGCTGCGGGATTTGGAGAATTCGGATATAAGGTAGGCGGCTTCCAAGCATACCTCTCCAGTAACGTGTTCTCGGCATCTGGAGTGAGTTCTTCGGCGTCATTCGAGATGTTGATCTGTACGATTTTGAATCACTTCTATAATGATGGAGCAATGGATGTTGTCACTTTGGCCAAAATAGGTCAGTATGCGGAGAACCATTATTGGAATAAACCTTCCGGTCTGCTGGATCAGATGGCTTGTGCGTACGGCGGACTGATTGCCATTGATTTTGAAAATCCTGCACAGCCGGTTATCGAGCCTGTTCAGTGGGATTTCCAACAGAATGGGTACTCATTGGTCATTGTGAATACGGGTGGCAACCACGCCGATTTAACGGAAGATTACGCGGCTGTGCCCAATGAGATGAGAGCGGTTGCTCAGGCGCTGGGCAGTGAGTATGTTCGGGAAATTACGGCAGACGCAATCTACGCCAACCTCAAGAAGGTTCGTGAAGCGGCTGGAGATCGTGCCGTGCTGCGTGCGCTTCATTTCCTGGAGGAAAATAATCGTGTCGATGGAGAGGTTCAGGCGTTGCGGGATGGACGTTTTGCTGATTTCCTGAAACTGATTACCGCGTCCGGTAACTCGTCATGGAAGTGGCTGCAGAATGTATATCAGAGTGGTGCTGTGAAGGAGCAAGAGATTGGCATCGCGCTGGCACTGACCGAGAATTATCTGCAAAACCTGGGCGACGGCGCTTGTCGGATTCATGGTGGTGGATTCGCAGGGGTTATCCTTACAATTCTTCCGAACGAAAAAGTGGAAGAGTATATGTCTTGGATGCACGACATGTTGGACACGCCAATTATTGTTGTTAATGTGCGTGCACAGGGTGCGGTGTGCCTGAATGCATTGATTGCCTAATGTAAACAGATACGAAGAATGGCTGAACTGAAATCTCATATGTAACAAAAAGCGGTTATTTGCCCCCGATATGGTCAGGGTGAATTACCGCTTTTTGTTATGCGAAATGCAAGATTAGTGCATGAAAATGATGTATATATTTACTCAAAACACCCTCAAAACATAGGATTGTAAAGAGAGCGTTCTTTTTCGTGTCGAAATTTGTAATAAAATGTACCGGATTTAAATAATAGATAATATCCCTTTAAAACATACTTCAGGGGATTGAAGTGATTTTTGTTTTTATATGTAGAAAAATGACAAAATATAGAGTATAGTTAAGGGATAATTTAACTATTTTTTTCTATGAATTAGGATGTAAAGATGAATATTGGATTTTGCTAGTTTTAAAAGCAATGAATCTAGTAACGGGGGATGGATATGAGCTCATTTAGAAACTGGCTTAACTCAACCAAGCAAGGTCTTGAGGACCAGGTTAAACGATTCAAGAATAAAGATTTTATGGATGCGGTAGTAGCAGGCTGTGCCTTGGTTGCTTTTGCGGATGGAAGCGTAGATGCTTCAGAAAAGAATAAGATGGCAGGATACATAAATCTGAGTCAGGAATTGAAAGTATTTGATATGGCGGTTGTTATCGAACGTTTCAATCATTATGTCAATAACTTCGAGTTTTCTCCCGAGATCGGGAAACAGGAAGCTTTGAAAGCAATTGCCAAGTTTAAGTCGAAGCCTGAAGTCGGCCGTGTCATTGTAGGTGTGTGTAGTGCGATTGGTGCTGCTGATGGTAATTTTGATGATCAAGAGCGCAGAGTCGTAGCTGAAATTTGCACGGTTCTTGGTTTGAATCCGGGTGAATTTAGTCTGTAGCCCTCTAGGCATCTGAAGATGAAAGGAGGTGAATATCAGTGGCTGGTATTAATTTGGTCAAGGGACAGAAAATCGATCTAACCAAGGGCAAAGCAGGATTAACTCAAGTCATCGCCGGTTTGGGTTGGGACCCAGTAGCCTCCAAGGGATTCTTCGGAAGAAAGAAGCAGGCGAATATCGATTGTGATGCTTCGGCATTGCTGTTGGATGAGCATGGTCGTCTAACGAAGGAAACCAATCTGGTCTGTTTCCATAACAAGCAAAGTTTGTGTAGATCTGTAGTTCATTCAGGAGATAATCTAACGGGCGAGGGTGAAGGAGACGATGAGCAAATCAGAATCAACCTCTCCTCCGTACCTGCCGATGTTCATAGAATTCTTATCGTTGTAAACATCTATGATTGTGTGAATCGCAAACAGGATTTTGGCATGATTGAGCGTGCATATATACGCATTTTGGATGGGAAAAACTCTCAAGAGCTGGTCAAGTTTAACCTATCCGATAGTTATTCAGGCATGACAGCCCTCATCTGTGGCGAAATGTATCGACATGGTGCAGAGTGGAAATTCTCTGCAATCGGTGAAGGTGCTCATGCGGTACATATCGATGAGCTTGCTCGTCGTTATACGTAGTAAATGATTACGCATAATGCAATTTTGCATCTAATTATATCGTGAAGCGGAGATGAATCGAATGGCTATCAATCTATCCAAAGGTCAGAAGATCGACTTAACCAAAACAAATCCGGGGTTGGCCAAAATCACTGTAGGTTTGGGCTGGGATACCAATAAGTATGATGGCGGCAAGGATTTTGACCTGGATGTATCCGTGTTCTGTGCGAATGCTGACGGTAAGGTTAACGGAGAAAAGAATTTTATTTTCTTCAATAATCCGCAAAATGAAAATGGTTCCGTTGTTCATACGGGTGACAACCGTACGGGTGAAGGGGATGGCGATGATGAGCAAGTAAAAATCGACCTACCTAACGTTCCGGCAGATGTCGAGAAAATTGCATTCACCATTACCATCTATGAAGCACAGGAGCGCAGCCAGAATTTTGGACAGGTATCCCGCGCATATGTACGTATCGTAAACGAAGCGAATTCGGAGGAATTGATCCGTTTCGACCTTGGTGAAGATTTCTCCATTGAAACAGGTGTTGTGGTTGGCGAGTTGTACCGTCATAGCGGTGAGTGGAAATTCAGCGCGATTGGTAGCGGTTATCAGGATGGTCTGGTTGGCCTTACACGGGATTATGGTTTGCAATAGGCTCCAGTGAATATATCCATTTCTGACCTTATACAAGACAGGGAAGCCGTCGATTAGACGGTTTTCCTTTTCATTACTGTAGGCATCTCTCATGAAGAAAGGTGGACGAATATATGACAATTAGTTTGGCTAAAGGACAACGTATTGATCTGACCAAAACAAACCCTGGTTTGACAAAAGTTGTGGTGGGCCTTGGATGGGATACCAATAAATATAGCGGCGGAGTCGATTTTGACTTGGATGCTTCAGCATTTTTGCTTCATGAAGACGGTAAAGCCAAAGGAACGGACGATTTTGTATTTTACAACAATCCAACGGGCGGTGCCGGGTCACTAACTCACACGGGAGATAACCGTACAGGTGAGGGAGAAGGCGATGATGAGCAGATTATCGTAGACTTCAGCAAAGTTCCTGCGAATATTACCCGGATCGGTATTACCGTAACGATCTATGATTATGAAGCACGTGCACAAAATTTTGGACAGGTGTCCAACGCTTTTGTTCGCGTCGTAGATGCGTCCAACGAACGTGAAGTTCTGCGTTATGATCTGGGAGAAGACTTCTCGACGGAAACGGCTGTTGTTTTCTGTGAATTTTACCGCTCAGGTTCCGATTGGAAGTTCCAGGCAATCGGTAGTGGTTTCGCCGGTGGACTTGCTGCGCTCTGCGAGAACTACGGATTAGATGCCAAATAGGAGAAGAAAGGTGAATCTGTTATGGCTGTAACTGTCGTCAAAGGGCAAAAAACGGACCTGACCAAAACCAATCCGGGACTTTCACGTCTTACGATTGGTATTGGTTGGGATTCTCCTTCAGCGCTTGAACTTGATACATCTGCATTCCTTCTCGGGGCTGGTGGTAAAGTATCCGGTGATGAAGATTTTATCTTCTATAACCAGCCAACAACGGCATTTATTACGTACAAGGATACACCGCAGCAATCGGACAAAAAGCAATTTGATATTGATCTGAGCAAAATTCCTGCCCGTATTGAGAAAATTGCGTTCAGTCTGACCATCTATGAAGGTGAGTCCAGAAACCAAAGCTTTGGTCAGGTTCAGAATACCTATATTCGCTTTGGGAATGCCAGTAACGGACAGGAAGCATTGAGATATGATCTGGCTAGTGGATTTACCGTGGAAACGGCGATCGTCATTGGCGAGTTATATCGACATAACGGAGAATGGAAGTTTAATGCGATTGGCTCCGGTTTTGCCGGGGGACTAAATGCATTGTGTGGCAATTTTGGCGTGAGCGTCGAGGATAATGCTTCATCTTCACAATCTGCTCCTCCTGTACCTCAGCCCCCAGCGCCGAAGCCTCCGGCTCCGCCAGCTCAACCGCCTCAACCCAAGATTGAACTGAATCTGAACAAGATTGAGCTGAAGAAAAAAGGCGATACGATTAACCTGAAGAAAAATGCAGGAGGACTCGGAGAGATTTTAATCAATCTCAACTGGAATCAACAGACCAACCGAGGGCTGTTCGGGCGAAACAAGAGTGTGGATCTGGATCTCGGTTGCCTTTATGAAATGATGGATGGCAGTAAAGGGGTCATACAGGCTCTTGGAGAATCATTCGGGTCCCTTAACCGATATCCGTACATAGCTCTGGACGGGGATGACCGGACAGGGTCAGTGAGGACTGGAGAGAATCTTCGTATTAATGGTGAACGTGTTGCTCATATCAAGCGTATCCTCGTGTTCACTTACATTTATGAAGGTGTCAAAAACTGGTCACAGGCTGATGGAGTCGTAACGATTAACCAGAAAGACGGTCCTGATATTATCGTCCGCATGAATGAACATGGAAGTTCCTTGGGAATGTGTGGTATTGCCATGTTCCGCAACGTGAATGATGAGACGTTCAGTATTGAAAGAATTGTCCAGTTCTACAATGGACACCGCGCCCTGGATGAAGCCCATGGGTGGGGAATGCGCTGGACTGCCGGCAGTAAATAACAATTTGAGTTAGCGGAGGCTGCCTTTTCATGTTTAGTGATTTCTTTAAAAGCATTAGTGAGAACTACGGCCATTTCTTCTCTTGGACCGAGATTGTAGCCACACTATCTGACCCTGTAAGCTGGGGGATTATTGGTAGCTTGATCTTGCTGGAGGGGCTTCTGTCTGCGGATAACGCGCTGGTACTGGCTGTTATGGTTAAGCATCTGCCCAAGGAACAGCAGAAGCGAGCATTATTCTATGGTATCTTAGGAGCTTATATTTTCAGGTTTATTGCGATTGGGCTGGGGACATTCCTCGTGAAGATCACCTTGATCAAAGTGCTCGGAGCATTATACCTGTTATACATTGCCTACAAAGGACTATTCAAGTCTCAGGAAGACGAGAATCAGGAAGGCAAGCAATATTCATTCTGGAAAACCGTACTCATGGTCGAACTGATGGATATTGCTTTCAGTATTGACAGTGTTATTGCGGCGTTTGGTATTAGTGAGCAGATTTGGGTACTTTTCCTCGGAGGTATCATCGGAGTACTCATGATGCGTGGTGTTGCGCAGATCTTCCTTAAACTTATTGACAAGTTTCCTGAACTGGAAAAAGCGGCATTTATCCTTATTGCTATTATTTCAGTGAAAATGATGTTGAGTGCTTTTGGTTTCCATATCTCTAACGTGATCTTCTTCTCGTTATTGGTCGCTGTATTTGCTGGAGCGATTCTCCTCGGTTCGGCAAGAAGAAAAAAGGAAAACAAAGGTCAGACCTCTTAAAAAATGTAACTCTGCCCTCAATCCCTCCGCTTCTTGGAGGGATTGGTTTTTATACCCCGACAGCATTCATTTCATCATGCAGACTGACTTGAAGTCAGAAGATGCAAGGAGGAGAATAACCTGAAATATTTTAATTTTTTGAACTCTGAGGAGGAAGAAGCGCTATTTTTTTCTTCACCCGTATCGTTTAGTCATCGAACCTCCAAAGAAATACTGGCATATGCTGTTGGGGCTGCTTTGTACATGCCAGCCACCCGTCCGCATATTGCGGACGATATTATGAACGGTAAGCATGAAGGACTCACGACCATCATCATTGACCTGGAAGATGCAGTAGGTGACGAGCAAGTAGAATTTGCGGAGCAATGTTTGGCGCAGCAGCTTACATTTCTAGCAGGGCACCTGGAGACGGGAAAGTTATCGCCCAATCAATTGCCTTTGCTTTTTGTCCGGACGAGGTCCCTGGAGCAGCTGGAACATCTTTTTGAGGTGTTAGGTGAGCGAATGACCTTGTTAACAGGTGTGGCACTTCCCAAGTTTGACTGTACGAATGGAAGGGCTTATCTGCAGCTTGTTCACGAATATAATCAGCAGAAAGACAGTACTCATCCACTCCTGTACGCTATGCCTATTTTGGAGACAGCGGGTGTAATCTATCGGGAAACACGCTGGGATACATTGATCCAAGTGAAACAGATTGTGGACGAGTATGCTCCCTATATCCTGAACATCCGAATTGGTGCAACGGATTTCTCAAGCTTGTTTGGTCTGAGAAGAAGTCCGGAACTCACGATATATGATATTGCAACCATACGTGATTGCATATCCGATATCATCAATCTATATGGACGTGCAGACAACGGTTATGTAATATCCGGGCCGGTATGGGAGTATTTTAGCCAGCGGGAGCGTGTATTCAAGCCCCAATTAAGACAGACGCCATTCGAAGAATCACTAGGTAAGCCGGGCAAGAACCTGAGAATGAAATACATCTCTAACTCTATGGATGGACTCATGCGTGAGGTCATGATGGATAAGGAGAATGGCATTGTCGGAAAAACGATCATTCATCCAACACAGATCAAGCCCGTTCAGGCGATGTATGTCGTAACGCATGAAGAATTCATGGACGCACAGGGCATTGTAGGCCGTAATGACGGAAGCATGGGTGTTTTCAAAAGCACGTATACCAATAAGATGAACGAGATTAAACCACACTTGAGTTGGGCGAAACGAATTTTAATCCGATCACAAATATATGGGGTGTTACATGAACAGCAGCATTATGTCGGGCTCTTGCCCAAACATGAACAAACATACGTTTCCTATTCTTGATCAATTCCATGTCACGATTGAGACCACACATAATCCATTGGAAATTCCATTGGAGAATCTGTTCTCCATGGCGGCTCGATTGAATAAAAAACGATCATTTCTCTTTGTCAGTAAATTGCTTGGCAAGCATATTGCCGTCAATCCGTATACTTCACTGCTCAGCGGAGCGGCTCTGGCGGTTCTGCTGTATGAAGATTTAAGTCAAGGAGAAGACAAACGAATTGCAGCGTGGAAACAATGCATGGTCCGCGGATTAATTGATCCGGATCAAGCTCGTGAGGCTTATGAGTCTTTAATGAAAGTTCAGATGACTTTGCCTGAAGACGTGAGATTTGTCGGTTTTGCCGAGACAGCTACCGCTCTGGGACACAGCATGTACGAGCTGTTCGCTGATCGTGCAACGTATATTCATTCCACAAGAGAGTACCTGCCTGAAATCGAGCCGGATATTCAATTCGAGGAGGAGCATTCTCATGCGATGTCTCATCGCTGTTACGCTCTGGACTCGGAATCACTCGCAGAGGGTGGACCTCTTGTTCTTGTGGATGATGAGATCACAACGGGCAATACCACATTGAACATTATTCGGGATATCCAGCGCACCTATCCGCGCAAACAATATTATATTGCGTCTTTGCTGGATTGGCGGACTGATGCAGATGAGCAGAAATTCACAGCACTGGAACATGAACTTGGAATAACGATCACTCCACTATGCTTGTTAAAAGGAAAAATTCAGGTGATGGGCGAACCATCTATCGATGCTTCTGGAGAGAAGACGGGTACTGAATCCGCATCGTTGATACATGTTATATCTGTTGCCGGTGAACTGGAGCCATGGCGCGCTGTATCTGCGGATTCGAAGGGGAATCGCTGGTCGGCTCCTTATCTTCGGTACACAGGCCGATTCGGCATTCATTCAAGTCATAATGCTGGTCTGGACTCAGGTATCTCCAGGATCGCAGCCCTGTTGCGAGAAAAAAGGAAGGGCCGGCATACCCTTGTGATGGGTACAGGGGAGTTTATGCATATTCCGATGCGAGTTGCCGCTGAGATGGGTGACGGGGTGATGTATCAGTCCACGACTCGGAGCCCAATCCATACGGTGAATCGTCCAGGATATGCAGTTGTTGCAGGTGAAGGATATGCTTCGCCAGAAGATCCGACTGTTCGCAATTATATATACAATGTATTACCTGGGCAATATGATGAGATTTTTGTTTTGATGGAAAGACATATGTCTGAAGAACGAATGCAGCCTATGCTGGATGTATTGTCCCAACTCGGATGTAAGCAAATATACGTGGTGTACTGCGGTGTTCCACAGGAGGGCTGAGAAGACAGCTATGAACTTACCTACAATTGAGAGTGTGCTGAAGCGCAAAGTTAAATCACCTGACCCACTAGGCAGTTATGACCCGTCTGACGTTGTATTTCTGTTGAAGGATTTAAGTCATATTCAGTTGGAAAAAGAGACCGGAGAGCGTGAACAAGCCATTCAGTCGGGTGTGCATTATTCGGAAATGCTGCCCGTGGAGTATCACCCTACGGATGAATATATTGAGTTGTTCCATGATACATTGGCGCAATCTGCAGAGAAGGTCGCTATGGCTGCCGCCGTTGTAGCGGAGATGATCGTGCGCAAGAGGGGACTGGATACCGTTCTGGTCTCGCTCGCTCGTGCCGGAACGCCAATTGGCATTTTGGTCAAACGTTATATTTCCATGAAATATAATGTGGATATGCCTCATTACAGTATTTCCATTATTCGTGGAAAAGGGATTGATGAGAACGCCATTCTATATATTGGGCAGCAGCATGGACTCCATGCACCTATTCAATTCATTGATGGCTGGACAGGCAAGGGAGCCATTCGCAAGGTGCTGGTGGAAGCTTGTGAAAGCCTGAATGAACGTTATAGCATCAGATTGGATGATGATCTTGCCGTGTTGGCCGATCCCGGGCAATGCTCGGCTACATATGGAACCCGAGAAGATTACCTGATCCCAAGCGCTTGTCTGAACTCAACCGTATCCGGCCTAATGAGCCGTACCGTACTGCGGGATGACCTCATCGGACCGGAAGACTTCCATGGAGCCAAGTGGTACAAAGAGTGGGCTTCATCCGATCTGTCCAACGTGTTTGTGGACCAGGTATCTGATTACTTTGCCAAAGTTGAACAGGAGGCATCCCTTCAAGCGGATGAAGCACTTGCTCATCCCCCCGAAGTGACCTGGCAGGGAATGCAGGATATCCAATCCATTCAACAGGCATTCGGTATCGGTGATGTGAATCTGATCAAGCCAGGGATCGGAGAGACGACGCGGGTACTATTGCGCCGTGTACCTTGGAAGATCCTGATTGATCGTCCGAACAATCCTAATCTGAGACATATTATGCTGCTCGCACAAGACCGGGGTGTCCCGGTTGAAGTGTTCCCTGGATTGAGCTATTCATGCTGCGGTATTATTCAATCGGTAAAGGGGGGCGGCGAATGATTTATGCAAGTGATCTGGATCAGACCCTGATCTATTCCCGGCGTTCGATGGGCGTTTCCGAGGATGCCCCAGGACTCGTCCCAGCCGAATGGATTCGTGGTGAATTATCAGCCTTTATGTCAGCCGAGGCGTTGCATCGTCTCAAGACTCTCCCCGAAGATATTATATTTATCCCTGTGACTACACGGACAGTGGAGCAGTACCAGCGTATTCGGATTTTTCAGCAGGATGTCATTCCGGCTTATGCGATAACGAGTAATGGTGGAAATATTCTAATTAACGGTGAAGTGGACCTGGCCTGGAACGAATATGTTCGTTCTCAGCTTCAACAGCATTCGGCTACGGCAGATGAGGTAAGACAGATGTTTGGTGATGTGCTGAACAGCGACTGGGTTGCAGGGGAGCGACTATGTGATGAGTTGTTCTATGCCTTTGTCATTCATCGTGACCGTATGCCGTTAGAGCAAGTTACAGAGAAGATTCAGGCGTTGGGAGCGTTGGGATGGGAGGCTTCCATCCAAGGGCGCAAGCTGTACCTTGTTCCTTCTGGAGTGAACAAGAGCGCTGCGGTAGAACATGTTCGACAGCAGATCGGACATGTTCCTGTTATAGCCTCTGGGGACTCTTTACTGGATCGTTGTTTACTCGATTTCGCAGATTATGCTATTGCTCCACGGCATGGCGAACTTTACCGGGAGAAGCAGCGGAATCCCGATGTGATCCCTTACCAGTTCACCGAACAATCCGGTATATTTGCCGCCGATGAGATATTGGAATATGTCCGCTCTACACACCATGTTGCGATAGGAGATGCTGTCTCATGAACAAGACCCGTATTTATTTTAATCGTTGGTTCTCGGTGGCGTATCACTATATGAATCTGATTCGAAACAACGAAGATGGTATGCAGTTCGAGATCTACGGCACGCATTCCGATCCGAATAACATGGCACTCCAGGGATGTGATCATGCGGAGTTGGAACCAAAGGTTACGGGAAAAGAGTATGTTGATTTCTGTCTTGATTTTTGTCGTAGACATCAGATCCATATATTTATCCCACGTCTCCATATGCTGGATATCAGTAAGAATGCTCATCTTTTCGAAGAGATCGGCACCAAGGTTCTGGTTTGCAAGGATACAGAGTTGTTGGAACAATTGATGGAGAAAGACCGTTTCTATGAATCTGTACGTGAACTGGGAATCATGAATATTCCGGATTACTTCACTGTCAGCAATGCCTCCCAATTCAAACAGGCCTATGATGCACTTTCCAACACTGGACATGAGGTGTGTTTCAAACCATGTAATGGTGAAGGCGGCATGGGATTCCGGGTGATCGACAATAGTCGTAATCCATTGGAAGAGTTGTTTGGGCACACTCAGAACCGTATCTCTTTTGAAGATGCTTTCCGTGCCTTTTCTACTGTGGAGTCCTTTCCAAACATTATGGTCATGGAACGTCTCGAAGGTTATGAATACAGTATAGATTGTTTGGCTAACAGTGAGGGGAATCTGCTCGCGGCTGTGCCTCGCTGCAAAGCAGGTGGACGACTAAGAAGGCTTGAAGAGCATGCTGAACTATTAAAAATTGCAAGTGATGTTGCTGCTGCTTATCGCATTCCATATAACTTCAACATCCAGATGAAATATCGTAAAGAGACTCCGAAACTTCTGGAGATTAATCCAAGAATGTCCGGGGGATTACATGTGTCCTGCCTTTCGGGAATCAATTTCCCATATCTGGCTGTGAAGCTGGCTCTGGGTTATGAAGTCGGCCCCCTTTCTCCGCAATACGGTATATTGGGAAGTCATGTGGAACAACCATTAATTATGGATACGCAGAAAGTTAGAAGCCATTAGAGATTAGTTTCCAAACATTGACACCTTCTGACTGGTTTTCTTACAATACGATTATGAAGATGATCTTGATAATTACACAGGAATCAAGTGATCAAGTGCAGTCTTCATTTGTTCATTGTATATCATGTGTTGTTACAGGCAGGAGGATAAACGATGTTACGCATAACAAAAATCGGGCTGGGTGCGCTGATTGGATATGGCCTTGCGGCTGTAAGCAGTCCCTTTGTTCCTGAATTTGTATCATGGGCAATCCCGGCTTTGGCGACAATGGCCGGAGGTATAATTCCTTCAAGGCCCCCTGGGCCAATCATTGAGACATCTGGTTCTGACCCCGATCGCAGAAGAGTTGTTGAAATGAACGGCGGAGCAGGGGAACAAGCTGTGGGTAATCGATCTGCTAACCAGGAGGTCAGTCCGACCACTGAACGTGCAGAAACCTCTGGACGATCGGAAGCAGGACGTTCGCCACAACAAGAAGAATCAGATCCTATTTTTGGTCCAGTCATTGAATATCTCGAAGTTTTGGAAGATATGGTGATCTCTGAGGGCCAAAAAAATGAACTGGACAATGAAATTGTGGAGAAGTCATTAGCCCTTTTTGCCAGATTGCAGCGAGTCATTCCGGCACTGAAAGAGTTAAACAACGGGGATATTAACCATACGATGCGCAGATTGATTTTGAAAGATTTAAATGGTTTTATTAACCCTTTTCTCCGTTTGAGTGGAGAAGCCAAGCGAACCAATCGCAGAATGTTGTTAAATGGCCTGAAGGATGTCGATTCCAAGATTTCAGAGATTGTATCTACAATCGAACATAAAGATCTATTGGAGCTTCAGAACAAAGCAGAGCTTATTCATCAAAGGTATAATAGCTCCGAATTATAGGAGGGATGGTTGGTATGGCAACGGAATATATTCAATTAAAACAGGATGACCAGCAGCGGATTAATCAGGAGGCAACCCAATTAATTCAAAAGGTATCGCAAACCGATGCTGTTCAACTGGATTTATTAATGGATGATATCGGCAAGCTGGGTGTGAAGACACAGGAAAAAGCGGGACAAACGCTGAAAATGCTGGATCGACCTGTGAATGATCTCATGTCCGGCAATCGGGCTGAAGTGTCCACGATGATCTTGAAGCTGAGAGATGAGTGTGAAAGTTTACAGCAGAGCAAAAACGTTAGTTTTGTAGGGCGGTTACTGCGCAAAAGTCCACTGAAGAACTATGTCTACCGTTACCAGTCTGTGCGAACCAATATTGATAGTATTATTAATGGTTTACGGGATGGGAAGGACAATCTGGAAGAGAGCATTGTGAGTATGCGTCAGTTAAAACGGTCTTCCATTCAGGAGATTTATAACCTGCAAACCAAAATTGCTTTTGGTAATCAGTTGAAGGATCTGTTTGAGGCAGAGATTGCCAAGCCTGAGAATGAGAGCCGCAAGGCTCACTTGGAGCGTGGATTGCGTAAGGTGGTTACCCGCACTCAATCCATGACCGAAATGATCATGCTGTATAATCAAGCTATTGCAGCTACGGATATTATTAATGATAATAATGATAAACTTATTGATTCCGTGAACAATGCCATTGATAAGACAGCCAATCTGATTACGGTATCTGCCATGATTGCCATGGCTTTGAATGATCAGGAAAAGGTCATTTCCGCTGTGGAAGCAACCAATAAAACAATTGAAGAACAGTTCAAGGAAAATGCCAGATTACTGCGTACAACGACAGAAAAGACCAATGATTTGTTAGCCAAACCGGCCATGTCCATGGAATCGGTGAACCAGGCCATCGGAGATCTGATGTCTGCTCTCGATCTGTCTGAGCAGTCCAATCGCCGCATTATCGAGAGCTGTAATGACTATACAGCCAAGATGACTGCGCTCAATGCAGGCATGAGTGAAAGGTTGGGGCTGGAGGCTCCCAAGGCGGGGAATATTCAATCTAAAAACCAACCCGATGCCAACTCGTTAAGCTCTTATTTGGATTAGTTTTACATTTGGTTTCTATGTTTGAGTTTCATATTTTTTTCATAGGATTGAAGTAGAGAGGCGCTGGTGCGTCTCTTTTTTGCGTCTATAGCTTGAATTCATAGAAATCCTTAAGGTCGAGATCAATGCAGGTTTATTCAATTTTTCAAGCGGGAATACTGGGCATATACTGCATTCTATTGCATACCATATGTATATATGTTGCAGCTTCATAATGAAAGGGGCCAGGGGTATGCTATCTCTCATTATTGCCGGTATTGCCTGTGTATTAATCGTTGTTGCAAGTAGCGAGAAGGCTGAGTCGATTGCGGAGTTGAATGACCGTTAAACTTCTGTATTTTTTATGGAGCGTTTGATAGAATGAAGGTAAACTTTGGAAGTGTGTGAAGGAGATTACTTAACATGCTGGAATTTTCATTCGAAATTATTGACGAGACCAAGATTAACATTCAGTACAAATACGGCAGTCAGTTATTTAATTTTAATCTTTTTTGGTCCAATGGACATTGGACATTGCATCCATTTGATGGCATTCTAATCGAGAATCGGGATATGTGTAGCCTAATTGTTGCGGACTTGCTGAAGAACAAGGATTTTCACGTGATGCTTGCAAAAGAAAAGATCATGCTATCTCATTTGCGAACTACCGTAAATCTTCAGCCTGACGATCCGGAACAATTCGAAGTAAATCCTCGAATCGATGATCGTTCATATCAGGGTGATGATGGTCTCATGAGTTACATAGAAAATCATAGTTTTGAAGAGATACTTCAGCAAGAACAGCAGCAGATTCATGCAAGAGTGGAGTTTTTTCAAGAGATCATTCAAAAAATGTTCATGGAAGGCATCGGACCCGAAGACCCTGATTTTAGCAAGGTTCAATCGATTATTCGAATATACAAGGATACATTTGATAGGCTGGGGAATATCAGCGATAATCATATGGGAGATTACAATAACAAAAGATGGTAGATTTATGACTCTGATATATTGGTGGAAGGTCAACCATCCAAAATAATAATGAAGTGTGCATTAATCCAAGTCCGGGCCATGCCGGGCTTTTTGGTTTATTCATTTTTTTTGTGAAAACGTCAAACTTTGCAGGTCTGTAATGTGTTATTTAAGTAATGTAGTGGCATATTTAGGTGGGGAATACAAATATATAGGCGTGTTAGTGAGGTTCGATAAGGTCAGGTGCGGTCTCTCAATAATGTGCTCATGGGAGGAAGGTTCAGATGATTACACCTACAGTAGCAAGGCAGGAAGAGGCTCAATTATACGAGGAGTTACGGCGTGCGGTCGAAGAATTCGAAGAGGGCGAGCAGAGACAAACTGTTCTGAATCGGATGATCAGACAGCTCAGGTTCGCTAAATGGCGTAAAGATCGAATGCGTAAGATCGATGCATACTGCCAAAGGATCAAGCCCGCGACATTATGGATTATCTTAACCACAGGTGCTCTGGTGCCCGTCTTGTTATTCACGATGTTCATCTGGGTATCTCTATGGGTAGAGTAGCAGACAACTAGAGAGATAAGGAGAGATCAATTCCGTATGTTATTTATTGTGTTTTTGATTGCGCTCGTATTTGGTGTTTTGTTGATTTTTCGAATGGATGAGGACAGAAGGTTAAAAGCCGGAGCGCTGACCGTGGTCGTGTTCAGTATTTTGCTGTGTATGCTACTCATATTCCAAATGGGTAGTTACGGAGGCGATTCTTTTAACTATTTGGGGTTTTTTAACATGTCGTATGGAGCGGCCAACGTATGGATTCACATCTTTATTGTGACGACGCTGGCGGGGTTACTGACGTATCTGGGTGCGAGTGAGTAGTAGAGAAGTGAGGTTAGACCGTGAGGGGAGTTGGTCAGGACTACTCGTCACAGTCTAACCTTTTGCATATAAAGAAGTGTAACTAATCTCATAAAAGAGCCTTGCTTTTTTTACAAGGATGAGTCACTCGGGTAAACAGAACCAATACTGTTTAGTGTAAATCATGAGTATTCTTGTTCAAAGATTGTACGTTTCCCTGAATGTACTGGTGGTAATCGCGGAAGCTGCTGATGTGATGCAAGGAATCGGAATTCTCGGATTGAATCTTAATCTTGCCATCCTGAGGCAATTTCTTCATCTCGGCAATGACCGATTTGGAACCTTGAATATCACCTGACATGTCCTGAATTCGCTGTAATAAAGCGGGATGTCCTTCATGCTGGAGCATTTCGGCGAGTGGTCTCATCTCCTCCAGCTTCTGGCTCGACCGATCAAGCACGGTCATTACTTTGTCTCCATCTGTGCTTGCACTAAGCGAAACCATCCGGTGGATATGATCTTTCTCCATACGCTCAAGTGCTTCGAGATGGGAAGCTTCCAGTCGTTTGGGATCGCTCCAACTCTCCGATCGGACGGTGTCATTCTGCTGCTGGGAAGCATTATTCGCAGTGCCATTGCCACATCCCCATAACAAAGTTGAGCAAGTTAACACAGCTCCAACAGCAATCATACTTTTTAATCTCATACTGTCACTCCTTCGATAATTTCCTGAAGGTAGTATGAGCAATTATATCCAAAATGATGCTTACTCGCTTCATTTCTTTCCCATAATTAAGCATATCACTGGTTTATCTGGTCAAAACGGCCTAGATGAATTCAAATTTATTTAGCTATTCAAACGAAATTACAGACTTTCTGCTTATTTTTGCAGGCATCTGTTTTCGGGTGTATAGATATTGATTTATAATGAATGGATATAAATACAGGTAAATTGTTACAAATAAACTACACCTAACAACTGAAAAAAAAGAGACCTGGACGTTTTGTCCAGGCCATTCCTAATGAAATATAAAAATTGGTGTATCACTTTGCAGTTTTTTCTCAGGAAGAAGGTACTTCCTTTTTTGGATTTCGACTGTCGATAAACCAACCTGGTCCTTCTACACTGATAACCTCCTGTGAGTCGTAGTTATAGGAAACGGTGATACGTTCATCCTCATGTCCCGTTATATGACCGTATAGATATAGACGTGAATGGATGGAAGGATCATCAATATCGTGACTCGTTACAATAAAGTCCGCATTATAGTATTTCTTTATGTACTCAACACTTATTGGTGTAGCTGTTTCAACAATACTTTGCTTATCTGAGGTAGACATACTTGAACATCCTCCTAATAAGAATAGAAAAATAAGTAAGGTCAGAGCTGCAGGTTTTATTCGCATAAGCGTTAATTCTCCTTTTATGGAAATAAACTCTAAGCACACTTTAATACAAATTAATGTAATAGACAAGGTGGGGTATCATGACATACATAAATGATAAGACCTATTGGACCATTGCTGATGAGGTATACAAACGAGATTTACCATCTTCCGGATATAAGAATGAAAATCTTCCAGGTTGGACAATAGTTGAACCGAAGGGGGCCATGCTTCATGATACAAATGGTTCTGGATTTGATGCTACTGTGTTTTACAATGAGGATAATAATCAAGTTATTATTGGTTATCGGGGAACTGAACCCCCTGATCGTCCCAAATGGAGTGTACTAACAGATTGGGAGACTGATTTAAATGATGTTGTAGGTAATCGAACCAAGAATTTGGAGGAAACTCACAATTATATGGAGCAGTATAAGGAAGAGATTGCGGCGCTGCCTCTGCATCAACAAATGCCTTTTATTGAAGCTGAATCTAGGTATCAGAATAATCAATTTATTCAGGCACTGAACCTCTTTGATAAAGTAAAGGAGGAGTACCCGGAAGCTGATATCTCAACCACTGGACACTCGTTGGGAGGTGCTCAAGCCGAATATGTTGCGATTCGTAATGGAGTATCATCAGCGAGTTATAATCCGCCAAGTATCGTAAATTTACTTCCTGATGATTTGCAAGAGAAGGTTCGGAACGGAGATTATCTGAAAACGAATGTGGCCTATGTCCATCCAGGGGATTCTGTGGGTTCTGGTGTGAAGAATGCCGAGCAGCATGTTGGTGCTACTTATTATATCAATTCTACTTTTGAAGATGCTAATCGTTACGAGACAATCCCCATGTTCTTACCGATACCTCGCGAGACGTGGTGGGAACAAAGATTGTTCGGTAACAAGTGGTCGTTTGAATTTATTCGTGTCCCGTCTATATCCGGAGAACAGAGTGTATTATCCAAGTTTTTGGATTCCATGCTAGTCGGTCAGAGAACACATAGTATGGATCATTTTACATTCGATGAGAAAGGGAACATAAGTAATACATTGTTTACGATAGATGGGCAACGTGTGGATGGTCAGCCTAGAGTAGAAAATTATTCAGAGATGATGAAGGCAAGAGAAGAGTTTAAGGAAGCGATGAATATGCTGGTTGAGAAGCATGGTTCAGCTATGGGAGGGTTCGGCCAACTTGCGGCAACAGTACTAGGAATCAGTCCAGACGCTATGAATAGACAGAACTCAGCATACTATGTTGGCGACCGACATGGGAGCACTATTCAACTAACACCTGAGGAGCTTGGACATTCTTCCAGACAGATGCGGGAAAGTCTGCATGGCTTTGCCAATGATGCCCGCTCTTCAATCCAGATGTTCCAAGCACATATATCAACAAGTGAGAGTCAGTCCTTTACACCCATTGCCTATGATGCTACGGCAACGTTGGAGCGGATTAATCGGTGGTACCAAGAATCCATTACAGAGATCGCAGATTATATCGAACGGAAAAGACAGGATTTTGTTCTGGCAGATCGATAATAGTTTAGCTGCAATGAACTACAGGAGGTGTACATATGGGGAGAATATCTGTCTCTCTGTCAGATTTGAGAAGAGCGATCCAGCAGTGTGAACAGTTACAGCAACGCTTGATTCAACAGGAGCAGCAGATGCGAAACATATATGGAAGACTGCAAGATTGGAAGGGAGAATCTGCTGTACAGTTGTCTGCAAAAATGTCAGCGTTTCTTGAAGGAACTACATCCAAACTAGCAGAGCTAGAAGCACACAAAGAACAATTAAAACAATATATAAGGAAGATGGAAGAAGCCGACCGCGAAGATCGACGCAAAGCTCGGAACCTTTAGTAATCGTCCTTATTTTTCGAGCTGGGAGGAATAATGTTTATCTATAACAATTTGATCTGGCGCTGGACCATCAATCTTCTGTATCCTGCCATCATCTTTGTCTTCCAGAGCTGGGGACCGATACTGGATACTTGGACAGGTCCTATTTTGTTCGTCGCGGTGTTCTGCTTTCTATGGAGTGATGTGAAAGATATGTTCCTTTCTACGGGCTTGACATGGTTTATTGCCATCCCGTGTTGGTGGTATTGGATTGAGCGTCCGAAACCATCATTCGGTGCTGAGAATTTTGCCGCACATCTATGGTTAATTGTACTTATGTACATTGTCTTTGTGCTCATCCCTCAGACGTTGGTCCTGACTACGCGGTTGCGGGTCATGGATTATTATAA
The DNA here is from genome assembly GCF_038595085.1 of Paenibacillus sp. FSL R5-0749. Classification (NCBI taxonomy): domain Bacteria; kingdom Bacillati; phylum Bacillota; class Bacilli; order Caryophanales; family Paenibacillaceae; genus Paenibacillus; species Paenibacillus sp. FSL R5-0749. Next base: position 1,170,318 of record NZ_CP152005.1, read on the forward strand.
GAAATGAAAGTTACAAGACCTCGCTATGAACGGTCTGACTCCTGCGGTAATCCAGCAACCGATTAAGGAGATGATATGGGACATAAAAGGTCTGAACGACGAAGGATATATTATCTACTCATCTCTTGATAATGAAGAGTAGGAGGTGAATTATAACCTAAAAAAATAAGCCATCCTCCTGTGTTGTTCCTCATGATAAGCGGGATGGCTTGGTTCTATACTTTTCTCTTATATTTTCCTGTATATGGGATCGTAAGGTGTATATTGAGTTCCTCAATAGAATCCTCGGATAGAATTAATTTTTCTCCGTCACCGGATAACTTGTGCCACAATTTCGGGTCTTTGCGGTACAGTTTTTCTTGCAGGCCGAATACATCAACTCCTCGTTCCAAGCCATGGCGATACGTTTCCATAATCTGTTCTTTTAGTTTATCTTCACTTACCCGGGTCATTTCATCGTATGGCATGGGAACCAGATATTCATATAATGCTGTTAGATATTTGGCATCAATAGAGAATGTGACGTGATCTCCGTGGATAATCGGTTTAATTTTAATGGTAGGCAGACCAACACTGAGAGCGCCGTAGATGACATTGTCCTTCTGGATCAGCAAGGGTGCTCGGCGCATGCCTTTGACTAGCCAGTGGTAACCCGGTAGATCATTGTGTGACATGAACTCAAAATTCTTTCCCGTCCTCTCGAAAAAGGCTCCTTCGATCAGGAACAGATCATGTTCTTTTTTATTTTGGAGCCAGAGTTCCTTATTCAAAGAAATGACTGGTAGATACGTCGTAGTTGCTGGATCATTGTGCGTTGCAATCAATTCGAAGCTGAGTACGGGTGCAAATAAAGAGTTTTCCATGTAACTGGGCAAAGGATTGTGGAGGATGCTATCCAGCGGTGAAAGATTGTAGATGGATGCTGTGCTCAAAATATCCAGTAAAGGTTCACGTGTACCATATACCCAGGTGGTATAACGGGCCTCGGGGAAGCGCCCGAGCATGTCAAACACATCCTTGATGTGTTTGTTATTCAACACTCCGTCTGCAAGTACAATCGCGGTCACATGTCCCCAGGCAATGTGTAATTGTGAGGCACGCCATAATTCGTTCATCGCGAGACTCATTGTCTTCCCTTCAGCATGACCAACCCAGATCGGAGGTGCTTCCGCAGTTTTGCTGGAGCTCTCACTTTTGGCTATACTCGAAAAATCCAGTGTCTGTACATAAATGTGATACATACCGTCTTTGAAATCGATACCGATCGCCTTTGCATAGTCTACCTGCTGAATTTCGTATGCACTCCAGCATCCGGTCGTCATGAGGACTAGGGAAAGACTCAACAATCCTAGCACACAGCGACGCAACAGTCTGTTCATCGTTCATTACCTTCCTTGCGCGGTTTCTGCGTCTCCAAATAGACAGGTCTGCGTTTGCCAATGCCCGTTGGCATTTTGAATAAAGATGAGAGGGCTTGTTTGAAACTCAGTGGGGTTAAAGGCGTCAGATAGGGGATGCCAAATGACTTGAGATCAGTCAGGTAGATGAGAAACAAAATCATTGACAGAATGAACCCGTAGATGCCCAGTGTTACCCCTAAGACAAAACATAGAAAACGAAGAATCAGGATGGAACTTGTCATGACTTGATTGACAATGGTTGCTCCAGCAACCACCGTTACTGCAATAACGACAATCATCAACGGGGATACCATACCGGCACGGATGGCTGAGTCCCCGATAATCAAGCCACCCACGACCGTTAAGGTCTGACCGATGGCGCTTGGCAAACGAACCCCGGCTTCCCGGAACAATTCCATCAGCAACATGATTAGAAACATTTCTATGCCCGATTCCATAGGCAAACCCATCCGTCCAACAGATATTGTTGCCACGAGTGGAAAAGGAATCTGATCCATATGAAAAGAGGTTAACGCAATATAAAATCCGGGCAAAAATATGGTGACCAACAGACCGATAAACCTCAACATGCGACCTACATTGACAGGTAAAAAAGGAAAGCTGGCATCTTCTGGTGATTTGAGCAACAGAAACAGATTAACGGGTCCGATGATTGCACTGGGATTACCATCTACAATAAGAATGAAGCGACCATTGAGCAAGCATTCTGCTGCAAAGTCTGGCCTGCCGGTATAGTGAGTTAACGGAAATAAGGTGATCTTGGCAGGTGATAACAACTCTTCAAGTTCATTGGCCGTCATGATACGCTCTGTTTGGATTGTGCGTAGACGATGCTTGACTTCATCAATTAATTCCGAATTGGCAATGTTCTTGATATACATCAATGCTACCTTGGTGGCTGACCGTGAGCCAATAAGTTCGATATTGCAGGCTAATTGGTTGGTACGCAGTCTGGTACGAATCAAAGCGACATTCACTGCAAGAGGTTCGATAAAACCGTCCCTCGCTCCACGGATGGATACTTCTGTCGTGGATTCTTCCGGTGTCCGTGTAGGTATGTTGGAAATGTCTAGACTCCACATGGCTTGAAGAGAGGGGAGGCAGATTAGAATATGTCCTTCAAATACACGTAGGGACATGAGTTCAGTCCCATACGCCGGATCATTCAGATCAAGAGTGCTCCACTGGAGGCTGATATTTTTTTCGATGTCAGAAATGCGAACAAAATGAGTTGATTCATAGGTCCTTTTCAAATCTGGCAGAATGATATCATAGATGGCTTGAGTATCGACCATACCGCTGCAATAGCACATAATCAGCTTCATTTGCGAATCGCCAAATATATGTTTATCGATGATGACATCATCAGACCCGGCAAAAAAGGTTGTCAGATTGTGTTCGGTCATATGGAAAGGTGTATTCGGTTCAGGTTTTGTTGGTGTTGTTTTGGGTGGATTCGACATGTTGAGCAACCTCCTTGTCCTTTTTGTGAATGAGAGCGGCCAGCGTTAACAGGACAGTAACGATTGCCACATAAGCCAGCATGACGGGAAACTGGATATGGTCCACATAATAATCCACATAATCAATGCGCCACCACTGGATGGCAAAAGCGCACATAACGAATGAGATACAGAGAATGGTGATATATCGCTTCTTCGGTCTGCGGATATCCAGCAGGTCCACGATAAGATATATCGAGATGGCTACTCGGGCGAATGAACCGCTCAGCCATTGGTATATGGAGAGAAAATCCACGTGCTGAAACAACTTGCCGATATTCACAAGTTTCCATTGTTCATAGGGACTGTTTCGCTGTTTGGCAGCCTCTTCCGGTCCAAATTCCACAATGGCTCCCATGGTAGGTCCAATGGCCATACTGATCATGAAAATTCCAAGTAACAGGACATGCCACCAGCGCAGTTTGCTTTTGATCTCATGCTGGAATAACATTAGAATCCAAATCTCCATTAGTCCGGCAAGAGAATAGATCATACCCCGCATAATCGGAGCGAAGCCGTGTTCCATCATGGGGAATAACTGACCATAATCTTTATACTTCATATTGGCAGACATGACGAAGTAGCCAAGCAGAATAACTAGTGGCAGAAGGATGCTCGAAGTCATGGCAATAGAACGGATTCCTTTAGCTGCTGACCATGCTGCAACGAGTACACCGACTCCGGCTAACACATAGGTGGGTGTGAACGGTAGATAGGTAGATACCGTCCAGTTCGTTGTTTCATATAAAGTATGTGTCCCTAAAGCAAGCAGCAAAATTGCAGCGGTTATGCGAAAAATCCACGATGGAATAATGCCAAACTCTCGGGTGATCCAATCGGTCAACCGCTGTCCACGCACGCGCCGAATAACGATAAACATCATGCATAGAAACAACATGAAGAGCGGTGCAGCTACAACAACTGACAACCAGCCGTCCCGACCAGCCTCTTCAAGAATTGCAGGAATGGACAAGACGTGACAGACCAGTCCGGCACTTAATAAAATGATGGAAAAGGATAGCCAGATCGTAATTTGTCCTTTTTCCTGGCTCATTGCATTCACCGTCCGCTCAAGGTAGTTTCCGTTAGGTTGCACAGCATATGGGAAATTGATTCCTTTTTCAGATTTTTTCACAAAAAGCTGCAAACGAGATGGACGGACTAACCAGAAAGCTATAACATACAGATATAGCAATGTCGAAGACAAGTACTGAGCGAAGCATAGAGAAATAGGGAAAATAGGGAGGAAACCTGCGATGACAAATACAACGAAGGCACCTGGAGAGACGAAAGTTGGCTTTATTGGTACAGGCGTGATGGGGAAAAGCATGGCTGGGCACATCCAGCAAGCGGGATATCCGCTGCATGTGTACACACGAACCGCTGCCAAGGCGGAAGCGTTAGTGAAAGAAGGCGCCGTATGGCATGATACACCAGGCAAACTGGCTGCCGCGTGTGATGTCATCATCACGATGGTGGGTTATCCCAAGGATGTGGAGGAGATCTATCTCGGTGAAGATGGTCTCGTAGCCAATGCTAAACCGGGGTCATATCTGATTGATATGACAACATCCAGTCCGCTTTTGGCGGCAAGAATCTCTGAAGCTGCGGAAGCCAAAGGACTGCATGCACTGGACGCGCCTGTATCGGGCGGCGATATCGGAGCGCAGAATGCCAAGCTGTCCATTATGGTTGGAGGAAGCTCGGCGGCCTTTGAAGCCGTGCGTCCGCTGTTTGAGCAGATGGGCAGCAACATTGTGCTGCAAGGCAAGGCAGGAGCCGGGCAGCATACCAAAATGTGCAACCAGATTGCCATTGCCTCTGGCATGATGGGCGTATGCGAAGCACTCGCCTATGCCAAGACGTCTGGTCTGGACGCGGAGACCGTGCTGAAGAGCATTGCTACCGGGGCAGCCGGAAGCTGGTCACTCAGCAATCTCGGTCCGCGCATGATCGCAGGCGATTATGAGCCTGGATTCTATGTGAAACATTTTATCAAAGACATGGGCATTGCACTGGAGTCTGCAAAAGAGATGGGCATGAACACGCCTGGGCTGGCTCTGGCCGAATCCCTGTACCAGGAAATAGCGAATAATGGTCTGGAAGAGAAGGGGACACAGGTTCTCTACACCTATTATCTTCAGGCTTAACAACCAAGAGAACAGCAGCGCATTCTTTTTCGATTCAGGAAAGGTTGCGCTGTTTTTTTTATTTTACGGCTTATTTATGCGTCTAAAGTCACGGAATTGGTTAAATGTTCATATGTACTTTGCGTATTAGAGAGATTTTGGTCGTTAACCCTTTATTTTAACCCCTCTTTATCCGACATAAGTAATAGAAGTTTACATAATGAATGTGTCAAAGGATGTTATTCCTCCTGTAATGGTCACCCGTAACCCACACTATAATAGAACGGAGCTTGCCCATGTTCAAGAAAATCCTGTCTCTGTTCAAGACACAGCCAGAGCTTGCGAACCCGATTACAGCCTCCGCTTCAGCTTTACCATCGACGACAGCCATTCCTCCGCGTATGGTCCGCAGTAAACGCAAGAAAAAAGCGGAAGGGGACTGGACACGCCCGCCGGAGGAGCCTAGTACAGCAGATCAGCTGATGGGTCTTCCAAGTGAGTATAAAGTGCTGAACGATCTACTTATTACCAATCCGAAGTCACGCTCAGGTTATTCGCAGATCGATCATGTTGTAATTGGACCTCGGGCCATCTTTGTAATCGAAACCCGCAATCTGACGACAGGTGAGATTCGCGGCGGAAGAAGAGAGGCCAATTGGTCGGTCAGCAGCAGCCGGGTCAAAATGTACAATCCACTCATGCAGCATCGTGCACATGTGGAAGCCATTCATGCACACCTCGGAGACTACAAAAGAGTGCGTCTCGTCTCCATGGTGACCTTCACGAACCGTTGCCGCATTAGTGTTGATCCTGCTGTAAGATATGTGAATTCGGATGAACTGATCATCTATGACCATGAATTGGTGGAGACAATTCAGCGCAAGACGGAACGACTTGAGTCTGAAGTTCCTGAGACTGTATTTCAAGAGAAGGATATTCAGGCGATTCACGCCCTCTTATCATCGGTGAACTCGACCGATCCTCAGATTCGGTCAGAACACATGGAGAAGGCCAAAGGAATTAAATAATCACACTTCATGAACACTGTTGTCCATACGGATGACAGTGTTTTTGTGTCGATCTTGTCAGTTAATACACGAGTAGTAAAAGGCTTTAGACACAGGTATATCGTCGTATACACCCCATTTTTGACTTATGATACAATGTAGAACGTGTTCAGTTGTGAATCGATTATGTTATCTGAAAGGATATTTTTGTAAATAAATTGTTCAAGGGTTGGAGTAGAGGTTAATGTTTCTCAGGAATATACATACGATAGGGGAAGATCATATGATGAAATGGAATGATACGATAAAGACGTTTACGGTTATGTTCAGTTTGGCAGCGATACTGACAGCTTGTGGTGGTGGAGCGAAAGAGACGTCATCATCATCCGAAACAAGCAGCTCGAATGCTGCTGTAACCGAAACGGCAGCAAACGGTTCGACTGCTGGTGAGGAGACAGGTTCAGACGCCAAAGAATCTTCTTCGACTGATGACGGCAAGATTGGAAAGGACTCTACACTGGAAGAGTTGAAGCAGCAGTATGCGGATAAGCTTGGCTATATCCGTATCCCTCTTACGGATCATCCAGTGCGCCGGGTTAGTGAGAACGATTCCAAAAATATAAATGTGGCCAATTATAGTGATGCTGTTGTGGACATGAACGCAGAGGTGCCGATTCATTCCGATTCACAGCGGTTGATTGATGATGCCTTTCCTTATTTCACAACTGTACAAGCACCTGACGAATCTTATGTAACCTGGGAAGAAGCAACCAATCTGGAACGTGCCATGGTGAAAACGCTGTTTATCGCCCGTGAAGGTCTGTTGATTACGGATGATGCAATGAAAAATAAGGATTACAGCAGTACATCGTTCCAGGACTCTATGGATTTCTTCCGTGTGACAGCAAAATTTGAATCCATGGCACCTGTTGCTCAGCATCCACGTGACATCACGCTTAGTACGCTATACGACAAAGCCCGTACTTCGTGGGGCAAGCTTGCAGAGATGGACCCGGAGCAGGATGAAGCGGCGTTTGCCGAGATGTATAAGACGGCGAGAAGTGATGCCAATAATGCCATGGGGCTGCTCAATGTTCTGCTGTCTACAAATGAGGAAGAACGTGTAGAGGAGATCTACGGAAAGTGAAAGTAGTAAAGTCATAGTAGTGATGAACAGAATTGGAATGCGTTGAACGAATGAGCTATATGCCTAGGTCTCACATAGAACCCTGACTACCGGGATAATCGGTGGTTAGGGTTCTATGCGTTGTAGCGAAGGGGTGCTTCATTTTTTGCTGCCAAAATGATGATAAGTTTGTTGTTTGGGAAAAGTAGGGTAATAAGAATAGAAGCGGCATTGTAAAATACGCTATAATAACCATATGTGTACATAGAAATGATTACATATTGGACGCAGTGGAGAAATCAACATGTCTAATGGAGGCTCTGAGCTGGAACGTGTTATCGGTTTAGGGTGCTCCGAGCCGGAGGAATGCTTATGATCAAGCTGTTGTACTACTTGAAGAAGTACCGAGTTGCCGCGATTGCAGCCCTGGTCATGATGTTAATTGAGCTTGCAGTGGAGCTGGCTCAGCCTTATCTGATCTCCAAGATCATTGATAACGGTATTCAGCAGGGAGACCTGTCGGTCGTCTGGTTATGGGGTGGTGTGCTGGTTGGCAGTGCTGTCGTGGCTTTTGCTGCCGGAATTGCCAGTTCGTTCTTTGCATCCCATGCGAGCCTGGGGTTTGGATACGATCTGCGGGAGAAGTTGTATGACAAAGTGCAAACGTTCTCTTATGCCGTCTTTAATCGGTTCGCGACATCGTCCCTGATTACCCGATTAACGGGAGATGTGACCCAGGTTCAGGACACGGTCTTCATGAGTCTGCGCTTCATGACACGTGTACCGCTGGTGGTCATTGGCAGCATGATTATGGCAGTCATCGTGAATCCGAGGTTGGGGTTGCTGCTGGTTGTCATGGTACCTGTACTCCTCATTGTTGTGGTGTGGATGATTAAAAAGGCAGCGCTGCTGTTCCGCAATGTGCAGCGCAGACTGGATGCCGTCAATGGAGTCATCCAGGAGAATCTGACAGGCATTCGGCTGATCCGTGTCTTCGTACGGATGGGCCATGAGATTGAACGCTTTGCCGGATTCAGCGGCAAGCTGATGAAAGGCACAATCTCCGCGCTGCGCCTGACGGAGACCACGATGCCGTTCATGCTGCTGATGATGAATGTCTGTATCATCGCCGTGTTATGGTTTGGACGAGTTGACATCGCCTCCGGTAATGCAACCGTAGGTGAAGTGGTTGCGGTCATTAACTATCTGCTTCGCACCATTGGTGCCATGTCTGCATTATCATGGATTCTGGTGACGTTCTCCAGAGCAAGCGCTTCGGCACAACGACTGAATGAAGTATTTAATACGGAGGATACGTCAGAGACTGAACAGAATAAGGCGGTATCAACGACTACACCAACTGCTGGATCTGTACAATCTTCGCATTTTCCGCAATCTGTATACTCAGCGAAGAAACAGCGCACTGTGCAGGGTGCAGTGGAATTCCGCAGCGTAGGTTTCAGTTATCCGAATAGTGAAATTACAGTGCTGGACAACATCACATTCACCGCAAAAGCGGGGGAACGTATTGCCATTATGGGAGCAACAGGCTCAGGCAAATCTTCACTGGTGCAGCTTATTCCCCGGTTATACACGGAGGATCAAGGTAAGGTCCGAATTGATGGTACGGATGCAACAGAACTGGATCTGTCCATGCTGCGTGGTTCGATTGGTTATGTGCCTCAGGAGGTTGTGCTGTTTACCGGTTCCATACGGGAGAATATAGCCTGGGGCCGAGAAGATGCCACATTGGAAGAGATCGTGGAAGCCGCCAAGCGCGCCCAGATTCACGAAACAATAGAGAATTTACCCAACGGTTATGATACCTTGCTGGGTCAACGGGGCGTCAATCTCTCCGGTGGTCAGAAGCAGCGTCTATCCATTGCACGAGCATTGGTACGCCGACCAAGTATTCTGATTCTGGACGATAGCACGAGCGCACTGGACGTGGCGACAGAAGGCAGACTGCTGGATGCACTGGAAGAATTGTCGTGTACCACGTTTATTATTACGCAGAAGATCAGTTCCACAACATCTGCGGATCTGATTCTGCTGCTGGATGATGGACAACTCATTGGACAGGGAAAACATGAAGACCTGATGGAATCATCAGAGCTGTATCGTCGAATTCATGAATCACAATACGGGGAGGGTGCACAGCATGTTCAAAGCATTCATTGAGCCTTTCCGTCAGCCGCCACCGCCGATTGACCCGGAGACGCTACGATCAGGCGGTGGTCGCAAACCCAAGGCAAGAGCGAAGAACTGGTCCGGTACACTTGGTCGGATCTGGACCTATCTGGCACGGCGTAAGGTCAAGCTGTCCATGGTATTGCTGATGGTTCTTGCCAGCTCCGCACTCGCTTTGCTTGGCCCCTACATGGTAGGGGTGGCCGTGGATGATTTCATCGCGGGTGAAGCCGGTTCAAGCTGGACACGGTTTCTGATTGGATTAACCGCAGTGTACGTCTTGTTCTCTCTAACATCCTGGTTACAAAACATATGGATGATCGAAATTGCACAGGAAACCGTGTTCCGCATGCGGTATGATCTGTTCTCCCATCTGCACAAGCTGCCGATTCCATTCTTCGGTAAACGCCAGCAGGGAGAGATTATGAGTCGGGTGACCAATGATATCGAGAATGTCAGCGGTACGTTGAACAGCTCAGCGATCCAGATTTTCTCAAGTGTATTAACGCTGCTCGGAACGTTTGGCGTTATGCTGTGGCTCAGCCCGCTATTGACCCTGCTTACCTTTATCGTTGTGCCTTTGATGGCCATTGGTATGCGTTGGATTACACGTAGAACGGGACCACTCTTTAAGGAACGGCAGCGCAATCTGGGTGAACTTAACGGTTATATTGAAGAGACGTTATCCGGGCAAAAGATCATTAAGGCATTCTCCCAAGAGGAGCGGGTGATTCGCGGTTTTGAGGAACGGAATACCCGCATCCGGATCTCCGGTTTCTGGGCACAGACGATCTCTGGTTTTATCCCCAAACTGATGAATGGATTGAATAACTTGAGCTTTGCGATTGTCGCGGGCATCGGCGGTATTCTGGCGATTCAGGGTTCCGTAACGGTCGGGGTGATCATTATCTTTGTGGAATATGCCCGTCAGTTTACCCGTCCGCTCAACGATCTGGCGAACCAGTGGAATACGTTATTGTCCGCAATTGCGGGGGCTGAGCGTGTATTCGAGGTGCTGGACGAAGATGAGGAAGCGAAGGATGAAGGGGCAGCGGTATCTCTGGATAAAGTGGAGGGAGCCGTTCGTTTCGACAAAGTATCCTTTGGATACGATGAAGGACGTAACATTTTGCATGACATCAGCTTTGAAGCCAAACCGGGTGAGATGATTGCCCTGGTAGGTCCGACCGGAGCGGGGAAAACAACATTGATTCAGCTGTTATCCCGTTTCTATGATCCGACAGGTGGAACATTAACGGTAGATGGTCGTGATATGACCACCATTCGACGTGAGAATCTGCGGTCTCATATGGCGTTTGTGCTTCAGGATTCATTCCTGTTTCAGGGTACGATCCGGGAAAATATTCGGTTTGGCCGTCTGGACGCAACGGATGAAGAGGTGGAAGAAGCCTCCCGTCTGGCGAATGCCCATTCGTTCATTGTGCGAATGAAGGATGGGTACGACAAAGTGCTCCAGGCCGACGGAAGTGGTATCAGTCAGGGGCAGAAGCAGTTGCTCGCCATTGCCCGGGCAATTCTGGCTGACCCTTCCATCCTCGTACTGGACGAAGCAACGAGCAGTATTGATACCGTCACGGAGATCAAAATCCAGGAAGGGCTGCAACGTCTCATGCAGGGACGAACCAGCTTTGTCATTGCTCACAGGCTCAACACGATCCGGCAGGCCGACCGAATTCTGGTGCTGAAGGATGGGCATCTGCTGGAGCAAGGTTCGCATGATGCGCTGCTGGAACAAGGCGGTTTCTACAGCGAGCTGTATTACAGCCAGTTGCGTAAGAAGGCGCAATAGAGGATTAAAGCGCAATAAGGTGCAGTAAGGGAAGGCAAGGTGACTAAGGAATACAGGAATTGGTTCTGCTGAAGATCGCTTTGCGCTCAAGTTTGGGAAATGACTTGAGCAGTACCTTTTATTCTGGTGAGGACGTTAACGTGGACAAGGCTCAATATTGACAAAAGGATTGGAGACCCTAGACGGGGGCCCCAATCCTTTTTTTATATGTGCGACAACTTTAACGAACATGACAAAAGCTATTTGGCGAAATACAAAGGTTGTGAGATTCTAACGAACCAGAGAGATGTTATTGACCTGAATGAGCGTATTTTAAGCTGATGCTGGCCTGGAAATCGGAATATAAGGCTTCTGAAGTTCGTTACATTTTGAGATCATTTAAAAAAACCTCGAATAAGGTGCCTGATGTTCGTTAGCGTTCGGACCTACCTGCGAGTTGCCCTTGTCGGAAGCTGAAGCTGAGGAAATCAAAGTATAAGTTAAAAAGGGTTGACCTAAGGGAAAGCGAATCGCCGAGCTATTGTGGAGTTGGTCACTCGGTGCAATCAAAGGAAGAGCAGGAAGGAGGGCATGAGGATTATGCCTTCTTTCCTGCTCTTGTAATTTACACGTACAATGGCGAATGCACCGACGAGTGCACTGACAAATGTACTGACAAATGCATCGCATTATACAACGCGGCATCTGAACCTGACATTTACTTTGTTACACTGCTCAGCTTAAATGCTCCGTCTGTCAGCTTATTCGTATTGGCGAAGTCCACACCAGGCTGAGTTGTTGATGGATCGATGATCGCAATCGCAATATCATAGGTGCCAGCAGTAAGACCGGAGACCGAAATGGAGTCGGTCAAGGTGTAGGTACCCGTTTTCCATGTGGTCAGATTAATGTTTGTAGTTTTCTTCGCAACAACGGTATTGCCGCTGCGGAGTTGAATCTCAACCGGCCAAGCAAACGGGAAATGCTGTACGCCTTTATTTTCCACCTTAATCGTTGTGGTAAACGTGCTTCCGCTAATGGTGGATGGATGCGATATTTCCTTCACGACAAAGTGGTAACCCATTCGTTTCTTGAGTGCGTCAATATTGGCCTGTAATGCATGATTCAGCGGGAGTGAGGCCGGAGAATTCGGTCCAAGCCAGCTTGGTTTACTTAGCTCCGTTTGACGCAATGTTTCCGTAAATCCGCTACCGGAGGTTAAGGATGCCAACATTCCTGAGGCACCGCCATAAAATTCTCCACCAGAGATACGGGTTTCCCAGAAGTTCGGGTGTCCTGGTTGCTGCTGGCCGATGTCATCCCAATAGCCATTCTGGGTACCTGTGTACCAGCCCCAATCGGCATCGAAGCTGTCTTTATGTCCAAACACATCGTTGAACATGCCCATAACCATGCCTTTATTGTTGGTTTTCGCCAAGGCGATACTGCGGCGGATCAGAACCTGCATTTTGTCCTCTTTGCCAGCAAAGGCATCAATGTAATGCTGAACATACTTGTTCGAGATGTCATTGGTAGGGAAAGCGCCTGTGTAATTGGTTTCACCATTGGGTCCGACATAAGGCCACGTATGGAACTCGCCCCAGTGACCGAGGGAACCGATCTGGACAAAAGCGACCGGACGATCATTCGTATTGTACCTTGCGGCAATGGCTTCGATGGCTAATTGGTGCCGTTCTTGCAGATAGGTGGAATTGTAGTTGGGGGAGAAGCCCATGTTGTTGCCTGTGCCCATGCCTCCGGTTGTATCGTTGTATACGGTTCCGGGTGATTCTCCACGGGCAACCATGTCATTGTAGAGCCAGTCGGGAATATCCCGATGAGCCTGTCCTGTTGGGCTGTCCAGAATGAAGCGAAACACCACTTTGACGCCTTTACTTTTCCAGTAGGCAAAATTATTGGTGGCTTCAATCGCACTAAAATCATAGGTGCCTTTGGTGGACTCCAGCTCCTTCCAGGTTACGCCGGCATATACGAGCCTGTGCGGCTGTGCATATGTCGTGCTCTTGGCCGAAGGCGCCCAGCCTTTGAATGGATTGTTGAGTGGGCTGTCCAGCTCTACAGGATTCACCACGGTATTGTTCCCCGTACCCCCGCCCGATCCAGACGAGGTCAGGAGATAAGCGGGCAGTATTTGTCCAGCTGCGGGCAGTCTGGATGTATCCGAGCTGTTATCGATATACCCGACTCGAACTGTACTGCCTGCACTGATTTGCAGTGTCGAGAGAGGGATAGCAACCTCGATGATGGAGGAGCTACGGTAGAATTGGGAGCTTGTTAATGTGCTGTTGAAATTCCAGCTCCAGTCGGTTCCGCTGCCGCCATAGCGGTATAATCCCGTATTTTCAAGGAGCCACTCCACACCTGTAGTCCCCCAGCCCGCAGCCTGGTAACCGGTTGAAGTATTATTATCGGTGTTAATCCAGAAGTTGCCCATCGCCGTACTAAGACCAGAGCCTTGAACGAGCAGATAGAGGTTGGTCCCATCATTCGTTACTTTGAGCGTCTGGGCTGTGCCGCTATTGGTCGTGAGAGTACTAACGCTGCTCCAGTCGCTCACATTGCCATCAATGGTGATGGTTGCAGCAGAGGCTTTGGGTAAGGCTCCCGCAGGCAAAAGCAGGGTAATCATGAGGACAAAAGCCAAAAATAGTCCAAAGCTCCTCTTACTTCGATCAAATAATCTTGTCATGGTATACCTCCTGAATAATGAATTATGGATGATAACTCGTTCTGTCACACCTTCATGTCATGAGGGACAGTTAAGGAAGCTCAACTCCTTTCGAATCCGCATGGAGCGGTACGATAATGACGTTGTATGTAAGAATCATGGTAGTAAGTGAGGGTAAATGACTGAAAAGATGAGGGAATTAGTTTGCGGCAAATATAAAATGTGATATTAGTTCTTGAATTCCGCGTCTAAATTGCATTATAGGGGATGAATAGAGGAGATTCAACAGATTTTTTCCAGAATTTATTGAGTTTTCTATTGAAAATGAGAGTGTCTAATTGAAAAATGAACAGGTATTTTTATGAATTCAATGTTAATTTTGCCGCAATAAAAATAGAATTACAATAAATTATGTGACATAGAAATAAAAATGTAAACGCTTAATTTGCGATAATTTCAGAGTTAAGTAGTTTATTTGTATATAAAAACGCTTGAAAATATGTTGCGGCAAAATAATTAAAAATCTAGCCAAAACCAATTGACAAGCAAATAAAACTATTTTACTATCGTTACATAGTCATCGTCTTGTTAGATTTCTTTACATCGAATTGGTGTCAAGGCATTTGCCGCAAATTTATGAGCAACGGAGAGTGTAAGCATGGGGAAGATAAAAATGGCTTTTATCGGTGTAGGAGACATGGGGTCACATCATTGTATTGGTTTTGATTTGCTCGAAGAGAGTGAGGTTCGTTATATCTGTGATATGAATGAGGCCAATGTGGCACGTACACTGGCTGAACTCAAGAACAGTAACCCCACTATAGTTAGTGATTATCATGAACTGCTTGCCAAGGAAGATTTGGATGCGGTGGTCATCAGTGTGCCGAACTATCTGCATCGTGAAGTAGCGGTCGCTTTTTTGGAAGCTGGCAAGCATGTATTTCTGGAGAAACCGGTCGCCCATACCATTGAGGACTGTGATGCCATTATAGAAGCGGCGGAAGCCTCGGGACAGGTATTGCAGATCGGATTGGTTTATCGGTATTCGAATCTGTATCGCCGAATGGAGAAGGAATTGGAGAACGGCCGTCTTGGCGAAGTGAAATTGATGTGGTGCAAAGAATTCCGAGACCCGTTCCCACCTGCGGATTGGTTCTATGACAAAACCAAGTCCGGGGGAGCGATTGTAGAGAAGGACTGTCATCACTTCGATATTTTCAACTGGATGATCCAGGCGAAGCCTGTCCGCGTATTTGCCTCTGGAGGCCAGCATGTGATGAAGCAAGGAGAGCGCAATCAGATTCAGAATTCATACAGTCACTATCCGACAAAAGAAATCTCGGATACCTCCATCGTCGACCATGCCTTTATCACCATTGATTATGATAACGGCAGCAAGGCCAATCTGGGCCTATGCATGTATCTGAAACCGCGCAATCTGATGGGAGAAGGGCTTGAGATTGGCTTGATCGGAGAGAATGGCGGTCAGATGGTGGCCCGTAATGACAAGACGATTGATATCGTTGGCGGGCAGGACTGGACGAAGGATCA
The DNA here is from genome assembly GCF_038595085.1 of Paenibacillus sp. FSL R5-0749. Taxonomy (NCBI): domain Bacteria; kingdom Bacillati; phylum Bacillota; class Bacilli; order Caryophanales; family Paenibacillaceae; genus Paenibacillus; species Paenibacillus sp. FSL R5-0749. The sequence goes on from NZ_CP152005.1 coordinate 1,185,722, forward strand.
TCTGGAGATTGATGTGACCTCGGATTCCATTATGGGCGGTCATACGGGGGGACAGACTCAGCGTATTGATTTTCTTAAATGTGTACAGGAAGGCAAGCAGCCTTTTGCAAGTGCACAGGTTGGTCGTAACGCGTTGCTTATTGCCCTGGCGGCAGAGAAATCCATTTTGGAAGAACGGTATGTCTATTTAGAAGAAATTTCAGGCTGAGGGGTGTCATCATGAACAGGTTGAGAAAATATGACACGCTGCTGTTCTTTCTCTTCATTTTGCCTTGGATCATTGGATTTATCACCTTTTTTATGATTCCTTTTGGAACCTCGGTATTCTATGCCTTTACGGATGCCAGACTTCCTGGAGCAACCAACTTCAACTTTGTCGGGATCGATAATTTTACACACATGATGGACGATCCCATCTTTTTGAAAAGTCTGCTGAACACGATGTATTTTGTAGTATTTGGTGTTCCGATTGTAACAGCAGGCATGCTTGGTCTGGCAATGCTGCTTAATTTTAATGTCAAAGGAATTGCCTTGTTCCGCACCTTCTTCTATTTGCCGACCTTGGTGCCGATTGTGGCAACGGTCATAATCTGGCGGCTTGTATTCAACTCCGAATTTGGCATCTTGAACGCTGGACTTGGCGCACTTGGTATAGGCAAAGTGGACTGGATTGGCGGGGAACATACGATTAAGCCGGTCATCATCATGCTTCAGGTCTGGATCTCCGGCAGCGGGGTACTGATCTTCCTGGCTGCACTGAAAAATGTACCCAGACATCTGTATGAAGCGGCAGCCATCGATGGTGCCAGCGGGATACGTCGATTTTTCCAGATTACGCTGCCCATGATCAGTCCTTCCATTCTGTTTGTCATCATTATTCAGACCATGTATAACTTTCAGATGTTTACGGAAGCACTCCTGTTATCCAAGGGTGGTCCGAACTACTCTGCCTATACATTTGTCTACAATATCTACAAGTCGGCCTTTACCGATCTGAAATTCAGCATGGCGATGACACAGTCCATTTTCCTGTTCGCCGTGATCTCACTTGTCACCCTGATCCTGATGAAAGTATCAAACCGCTTTGTGTACTACGAGGGAGAACGATAGGAGGAGAGTTACATGAATAGCCGAAAAATAGCGGTAAAAACGTCCCAATATACGTTGCTGATCGCAGCGTTAATGCTATTCGCAGGGCCTCTTGTATGGATGCTCTCGACCATGCTGAAAACCAAAGCGGAAACGTATAAGATACCTCCAACCATCCTGCCAGACACATTCAGTCTGGAAGCCTTTGAACGATTGTTCGCTGTACAGCCGATGATGTGGCAGTGGATTCAAAACTCATTGTTCATTTCCTTTTTTGTTGCAGCGGGAGCGGTGGTGTCCAGTTCACTTGTCGCTTACGGTTTCTCCCGCTTTGTGAACAGATACCGTAATATGTTGTTCCCGGTTGTACTTGTTACGTTGATGATTCCCCCGTCCATTATGATGATTCCCTCATACGTCCTTTTTTCCAAGTTAAACTGGATTGACACCTGGTTGCCGCTCATTGTTCCAGCCTGGCTCGGAGGCGCCTATTATATCTTCCTGTTTCGCCAATTCTTCATGACCATTCCCCAGGAGCTGGATGAAGCTACATATCTCGATGGCGGCAATCGCTGGACGGTATATGCACGAGTGATTATGCCGCTGTCCAAACCCATTATTATGACAACCATCATTTTTGCCTTTGTGAATTCCTGGCTCGATTTTCTGGGGCCGTTCCTGTATATCAAAAATGCAGAAATGTTCACCCTGAGCGTAGGCTTGCAGCTCCTGATTGGTCAGACGAGCCAGGATCTGCCAGCACTTGCTGCGGGAGCATTCATCAGTATTGTTCCGATCGGTCTGCTATATCTGTTTGCACAACGTTATATCGTTGAGGGGGTGGTGCTCACGGGCACCAAAGGGTAGAGAGGCTGCCTGCTTTCCGGTTTTCAGGTGAACAGGACTTATTGATATGACTTAAAGGGGAGCTGTGTATATGAAAGCGAAGAGCAAACGGCTATTCAATGTGTGGGCACTTGTACTTGCTACAATGGTGGTCATCAGTGGATGTGTGAATGGAGGATCGTCGGAAAATGCCAACTCTGGAGGTTCCGGAAGCAGTGAAGGCTCAGGCGAGCCGGTAACCATCACGTACTCACAATGGGGGACGGCAGAAGAGCTTCATCGTACACAGGAACTGCTGGATCAGTTCATGAAGGCCAATACCGATATTAAGGTCAAACTGGAAGGCAAGGATTGGGGCAGCTATTGGGACGGACTGACAGCGAATGCGGCGGGGGGAACACTGCCGGACGTGTTCAAAACGAGTTATGCATACGTGGAGAAATACGCCGAACTGGGTATTTTCAAGGAATTGGATGGCTTGCTGGCGGAAAATCAGTTTGATCTGAACAATGTGGACAAAAGTCTGCTAGGTCTTCACCAGTATCAGGGTAAACAAGTATCCTTACCTATCGATGCCAACGTCATCGTATGGTATTACAACAAGGCGATCTTTGAGAATGAAACCACGAATCCTCATGATGCTCCCGTCCCTTCGCTCGAGCCCACATGGGATGAAATTACCGATATTGCAACCAAGCTGACGCTGGATAAGAACGGGAAAAGCGCAGACGAAGCGGGTTTTGATGCCGGAAACATCAAGCAGTGGGGCTTGTCCATTTCACCAGGATCAACGATGGATTGGTTTCTGGAGCCGGAACTGTGGTCCAATGGTGCGAAGCTGGTGAATGATGATGGTTCCCTTGCGCTTGAGACACCTGAAGCGATGGAAGTGCTGAACTATTTTATTGACTTGACCAAAAATAAAAAGATCAACACCACACCTGCACAGATTGAAGGTTTAGGTGGACAGGTGAATCTTGCGATTACGACATCCAAAGTAGCGATGAATCCGGGTGGCAGCTGGAATACAACCAACTACCAGGAGGCTGGCGTAGATTACGGTATCTCGTATTTACCAAAATTCAAAACAAACCAAACTGTTGTTCAGCCGGCAGGTCTTGCGATCAGTTCCAACACCAAGCATGAAGAGGCGGCATACAAGCTGCTTGCCTGGCTTGCGGGTCCGGATGGACAGACTGAACTTGCAAAGCAAGGCTATTCCATTCCGGCTAACAAGGCCGCAGCGGATGCTTATATCGCTACTGTAGGTGAAGATAATAAAATCTTCCTGGATGCTCAGCAGTATGGCATTGTATCCCCATTTACAACCAAGAAAACCGATCTGGTCTGGACGTACGGCGAGCAATCACTCAAACTTCCTCTCGCTGGGGACGGTGACCTAACCGCAGCATTGAAGGATTTGGCCTCCAAGATGCAATAAGCAGATAAAGAGGTGGAGAAATAGAAGGCTATAACCAATTGGCGGCAGTCGTGGGGAGATCGAGTTCCCTGGCTGCCGTTATTATGTTACGGAGACTGTGTTCTTTGTTGTAAGGGGCGGTTGGAAAGGAAAGGGAAGGGGGTGTCTTGTTGTTCGATGCCTCGTATCGTATTGACTTATGATGAGTTGAAATATAGAATTATATTTGCCGCAAATTTGGTTATGCAGGAATGAAATTGCCCCAATACGAATGGGGTTTTAAATACATAGATTAGAGGAAAGGTGGGGACTTCACATGGCAAAATTGAAGGATATTGCAGACCGCGTTGGTGTATCGATCTCTACCGTTTCACGTGTGATGAAGAACGATGTCAATCGATCGGTCAGCGATGAAACCCGCAAAAAGATCTGGGACACCGCTGAGGAGCTGGGTTATCGCTCACAGCGTCCGGCCAAGAAAAAGAAGACTGAACCTAAAACGGCCTATGCAATTGGTTGTGTGGTCGCCATTCCGCAGAACAAATACAACAGCCCTTATTTTTCAGTCATTATGGAAGGCATAGAGAAGCAGCTTGCTGAAGCGGGAATGCGGCTGGAATTTGTGTATAGCATCGAGAACGATGGAGATACCGTACAATTGCAATCTCTGGTGAAGGAACATCGGATTGATGGCATGATTGTAGTGGAACGAATTGACCCGGAAGCTTATCGCTGGCTCAAAGCTAATGTACGGACTGTTGTTGGAGTGGACATTACGGACCCGGACATTCCAGTCGTTGGTTATGATCGTGAAGAGGCGGCGAGAGAGGCCACGAATCATCTGATTGAGCAAGGACATCGGATCATTGCCTACATTGGCGGTGCGGAGTACAAGAATGATTTTCGTGAGGAAAAACGTTTCCTTGGATACCAACGTGCGATGAATGGTGCGGGATTAACGATTGATGATCACTGGGTTATTGATGTGAAATGGGATGTTTCGCTGAGTTATGAATTGACCAAGCAGGCATTTACCAATAATGCGAATAGACCTACAGCCATTTTTGCCGCCAGTGATATGATGGCCATTGCAGCCATGCGCGCTGCAACAGAACAGGGACTCCGCATCCCGGAGGATATCGCCTTTTTTGGGGTGGATAATATTGAAATATCCGAATTCACCTCTCCGCCATTATCGACCATTCATGTACCGAAGCTGGAGATGGGCATGTTCGCGGTTAAACAGCTGCTCGATTATCTGGATCATCAATATGAAGTGGCTGTCAAAATGATCGTTCCGTACCGCTGCATATTCCGCCAATCTTCCAATGGCAAAATAGAATAGCTATCAACCCAAGAGTTCCCTTGTCCAAGTTGGACGAAGGGAACTTTTGATTTAAGAAATTAATCGTAGATCACATTTTTCCCTTCTTCACTTAGTTTCTTTAAAGAGGTGAGCATATGATTGATCTCTTCATCAGAGTGTCTTTCCCAGGAAGCTAATTCCGCTACTATTTTTAGAGGTGATTTAGATCGATATGAGCGTGTTGGATTGCCGGGGAATCTTTGATCCGTTAAGTTAGGATCATTTTCAAAATCTCCTAATGGTTCTACAATGTAGATTCTTTCTTTGGCATTCGTTTTTGCTAATTCAGCACCCCACTTAGCAGCATTTAATGTTCCGGTGAAGTAAATGTGGTTAGATTTTTTATCTTGGTAGTTGGATAAGTATTGCGGTTCTAATAAATCTCCAATGTTCAGTTCTGCTTTAGTACCATGAAAAAAGGGTCCATGATCTAATACATTTTTTGGGTCATTCATACGGATGCACCTCTTTTTTTAGATTTGTATTTTAGCAGTATAGTGTAGGAATCGCCAAAAAAACAGTCTATAAAAAACATAAAAATAACGTTACAATAGAAATAGAGAGAATGATATTGAGCGGAAATTATCTATATAGGCTGAATTAAAGGGTATGGTTTGGCACAGAAAAATGAACTATTTATGTTGTTCGTGATATTTCAAAAAGCAAGGAGCAGACTGCACTCGGCAGTCTGCTCCTTTTTTATAGCATTCTGGACAACTTCCGGTATTCCCGGGGGGAAATGCCTTCATATTTGCGGAACATGCGGCTGAAATAATGAATGTCCGGGTAACCGCTTTGTACACCGACCGCCTCAATGGAATGATCGGTTTCCCGCAGCAACTTACGTGCCTCGCTTAGACGGATGGATTGAATGTATTCATTGGGCGGCATGCCCGCAATCTGTTTGAACAATTTGGCCATGTGATCCACACTCAGGTTTAATTGTTTGGCGATGCCCGAATTGGTCCACGGATTGGAAGGGGCGCCCTCTATACGTTTCATGAGCTCAACCAGCTTCTCTCCGTGTACCGAATCATGGCGTGACGAACTTCGCCAGGATGAACGCAGCAGATGGGTCAATATTTGCAGCATCAAGGCTTTGCATACCAGCTCATATCCCGGTGGGCGCATCGTAAATTCATGTACCAATTGTTCCATAAGCTGCACGGTAGCTGGAGAAGGGGTATAGGTCGGGTTGAAGGATAGCGGCGTCATGCCTTCTGCGCAAGCTTCCACTGCGAATTTATGATGCAGAACAGTCTCTTCGTTCACAACCATATCGGCCTCGGTCTGAATGGTCAATTCGTTGAAGAAATCAAAATGAATGCCAATGAAACGTGCTTCCGGGCTGGAAACCACCTCATTCTGATGATAGACACCGGCAGGCAGCAAGATTAGCTGACCAGCCTTCAGATTAAAATTAATATCGTTCATATAAGTTGCAGCTTCGCCTTGAGAGACGTACAGAAGTTCAAAATCATACAAACGCCGCTTTGCCAGTTTGCCGGGAGGAAGGCTCTGGAATTGAGCATAATGCACGTTGGGGGACCATTCCTTGTAAGTGACGGTTCGTTGCAGAGGATATATCGCTTGTTGCAGAGACATAAGTTCCATCTCCTTTTTCAATGAGATTGGGCCAAATAGATCTAATTGAAACTAAACGGAATTGTGCAAATAATCTCTTTATCTCCTAAATAAATAATCACGTAATTTATTTATAATATATGTATTATCACATGTTCTTACGAGAGAGACAACATCACGGATTAAGCTAAAAAAGGAGAGGATGGACATGAACTCTCTCCCGGTGGAACGGAGCACGAGTTATTGTTGCGAACGACTCAGGTCCGTTGCACAGAATGGATTTCCCACGGCTACGGATTGGGAGCGATGTGTTCCAGTGGAACTGGTGGACACGGTAACAGGCAGACCACCTCATCAATCTACAGAAGTTCGATTTGGCTGGAATCCCGAATACTTGCATATTCGCTTTGTATGCCAGGATGATCACGTCGTATCTGATTTCACGGAAAGGAACCAGCCATTATACGAGCAGGATGTGGTTGAACTGTTCATTGATGAACAGGGGGATGGCAGGAACTACATGGAACTTGAGATCAGTCCGCACAACGTGATATTTGATGCACTCATTCACAATAACGACGAAGGTTCAGCATTCCAGGCAGATGTAACCTGGCAGCTGGAGGGGTTGCATACGTCTGTGGAAGTGGATCGTCAGGGCCATCGGGTGTATCTGATCCATATTCCAGCGAGTAACTTCCAGTCGCCCCTGACTAAAGGGGCGTGCTGGAGGGTCAACGTGTACCGTATTGATGAGAATGTGCAGGGAGATCGGGAGTATCAGGCATGGCAGCCCACAGGGGCTGTAAACTTTCATCTACCTGCCCGGTTTGGTTATTTTCAATTGGGATAGCTGTGCATCACTGAAGAACAGGTTTGTATATTTTGGAGGAGGGTATTCGGATGAAAAAAGGGATTAATATATGGTCGTTTCCAGGAGATGCCTCTATTACGGATTGTATTCAGACGGCGAAGCAAGCTGGCTTTGAGGGGATTGAACTATCCCTTAATGCAGAAGGTGAACTGAGTCTGTCTGCCACAGATCAGGAGGTTCGTGACATTCAGGGACGTCTGGAGGAAGCTGAACTCGAAATCGCGGGACTTGCAACCGGGTTCTACTGGGATTACCCGATGACGAGCGCTCGTCCGGAGATTCGCACGAAAGCACTGGATGTGTGTAAAAAACAGTTGGAACTTGCCGCGGCATTTGGTGTGGATACCATTTTGGTCATTCCGGGCGCGGTTGGTGTGGATTTCATTCCAGACAGCGAAGTGACGGATTATGAAGTTGCTTATGAACGGGCGCAAGAAGCCCTTGCGCACCTGCTGCCGTATGCGAAAAGTGCAGGCGTATCCATTGGCATTGAGAACGTATGGAACAAGTTTTTGGTATCCCCGTTAGAACTGCGTGCCTTTATTGATTCTTTTGGCTCAGAGTATATAGGTTCGTATTTCGATGTGGGCAATGTCGTGCAGAACGGTTACCCGGAGCAGTGGGTTCGCATTCTGGGTCATCGGATCAAAAAGGTGCACTTCAAGGATTACCGTCGTCAAGCGGGAGGGCTTCATGGATTTGTGGATCTGCTGGCTGGAGATGTGAATTATCCGGCGGTGATGCAGGCATTACAGGCTATTGGTTACGACAACTACGTGACTGCGGAGATGATTCCGCCTTACGCTCATCATTCGAAGCAGATCATTTTCAATACATCCAAAGCGATGGATGCCATTCTTGGGCGTTCTCAGTAACAAATTCGGATAACAACGTTTATTGGAGTGTTCATTCTATTTTGATATGGGAGGTAGAAATATGTTAAAAGTGGGATTGATCGGTTTTGGGTTTATGGGACGTATGCATTTTGACAACTATGTACGCCTTGCCTCTGAAGGGGAACCCGTGGAATTGGTAGCCATCTGCGATCTGAGAATAGAGGAATTGAAGCACGGTAAAGCAGCCGGTAATATGGCAACAGAGCAAGAGGTATATGATCTCACACCTTATCGTTTGTACGACAATATCGACGCGATGCTGGAGCAAGAGGAACTGGATATCATTGATATTACGCTGCCCACACCATTGCATGCTGAATTAACATGTTCCTTGCTGGAGAAAGGTTATCATGTATTGTGTGAGAAACCGGTTGCGCGCCATTCGGCGGAAGGCTGGAAGATGGCAGAAGCCGCCAAAGCGACAGGAAAAACACTGATGATTGGGCAATGTTTACGCTTCTGGCCAGCCTATGCCTATCTAAAATCCGTAGTAGAAGATGGTCGTTATGGAGCGGTCAACGCAGGTTATTTCTTCCGCGGTTCGGGTTTGCCTCAAGAGTGGTTCCTGGATGGGGAGAAAAGCGGGGGCTGCATATTAGATATGCACATTCATGATGCGGATATTATTCACTGGGTGTTTGGCAAACCGGATCAAGTATCCACGCTCGCTCGCAACGTCATTCCGGGAAGCGGTTATGATACAGTGTCTACCAATTATGTGTACCCTGATGGAAAAGTGCTGAATGCCCAAGCCGACTGGACGTTGGGGGGAGACTATGGTTTCTCGATGACGTATCGGGTGAATTTGGAGCAGGGGAATCTGGTCTTTGAGAATGGAGAGCTAAAAGTAAATCCCAACCATGGTTCTGGTTTCGTCGCGGAGCTGTCACCCGACTCGGGATATTATCACCAGCTCAAATATTTTATCCAGTCTGTTCACACGGGCACGCCTGTATCTGTATGTACACCAGAGAGTGCAACAGGCACGCTTGAGTTAATTGAAGCCGAGATACGTTCAGCAGATGAGCACGGCACATTGGTTACGGTAAATTAGGGGCAGATTGAGAAGTCGTAGAGTTGATATTGTAAAAATAAAGAAGGGGCTGTCCTTGTCATGAATATGACGGGACGCCCCTTTTAAGCATCGAGGGGGTGGCTCGTTCCACTCGCTTACAATTACGGTGTGAGCAGAGAGAGGCGCAAAGGGATGAGCGCTAACGAATCGGAGACACGTTATTCAGGAGTATGAAGCAACTACGGAAATCTAAGGAACCTGAGACGCCCTATTTAGAGATTTTGAGCCGTATATCGCGTTAATCTTCAGATTTTTAGGAAATAGCGTGTCTGGTGTTCCTTACAATTAAAAATGAGGGGAGGGGGCACTAATAAGACTCCCAAGGTTCCTTAGAATAAAAATGAGCATACTAGTAGCTTAAAACAAGAAACGGCCTACAAGCCCACAAGCATACAAGCAGCTCACACGCTAACTTGTATGCTAAATCCTCTTAAAGCCGCCTAAACCCTCCTAAATCATTCTAGATCATTCTAAATCCTTCGAAATTACTTACCCGAGTCCATCGACAGTAGCAGTCATTCCCCCTTACGACCAACAACCCGCCAGTTATCCGCCTGCTCCACTGTTAAAGGTTGGTGTCTGCGGATGTAATCCTCTACCAGTGCGGCCATATCCGTGGCTCCTTCGTGCAGCACTTTTTTACCTGGATACATCGCATAATCTCCACCGCCAGCAGCACGGTAGCTGTTCATCACAACAGAGTACATGCCATCCATGTCCATTGGCTTGCCTTCACGTTCCAGCTTCACAACTCGACTACCTACAGGCTGGGAGATATCCAGCTCGTATTCCATACCAGCCCACATATCGTAATTATAATGCTGAGGTTTGGGTTCCATATAAGCCGGATTGACTGCCACCTCGCCAGAAGCATTTACTTCAAAGTAACGAGCTGTTTGTTCCAACGCCTCCCGGACATCCTGACCACTCAGCTCCAGCACGGTCAGAGTATTAGGATAGATAAAGTTGGATAACACGTCCCGTACGGTGATGTGACTCCCGAAACCACGGGCTTCTTCACTTAGCATGGCGGTATTGGAGAGCTGCGCTCCAGTCGCTTCCATCTGCACTTGATGTACAAAAGCAATAAAAGGATGCGCCTTAAGCCGCAGAGCCGTTGCATTGGAGATGGACAAATCCCCAGCAACCTCGCCAATCGGTTGATCCAGCCATGCTTGTGCTTCAGCTTCCAGCTCGTCCGTAAGCTTCATAACTGTAGCATCAGGTTCGACCTCATTATGTTCATCCAAAAGCAACAATCGTGCCTTTTTATCTGTAATCTTCCATTCCCCGCCCGATGATTGCTCCAACTGAACGGATACATGCCCCGCACCATTTCCGCTGAATCCCGGCTGAATGACGGTTACACCATGGATAGTAGCGGTAAGCTGACGATGCTGATGTCCGGTAATCAGCACATCGATGCCTTCGATGTCCCGACAGATGGCATAGCCTTGATTTTCTCCAGTTAACCGTTCGGCAGGCTCTCCTGTTTCCAGATCACTCTCAAACCCGCCATGATAACTGACAACCATTACATCTGGTTGTTCATGCTCGCGTATATAGTTAACCCATGTACGAATGGTCTCCAAGGCATCAAGGAACTGCAGACCTTCGATATTCTTCGGATGCTCCCAGTTCGGGATATAATGTGTCGTTGCACCCAAGAGTGCAATTCGAACACCGGAGGAGAGTGTCTTCATTAGATAGGGAGGGCCGAAGGCTGGTAGAGCTGCACCTGTTGGAAGATCTTTCGAAGATTCTGATTCATTGTCTCTGTCGTGCTCAGCATGAACAATGTTGGCTGACAGCCAAGGGAAGTTGGAAGCTTCAACTGCTCGGCGCAGCAGATCCTGACCATAGTTGAACTCGTGGTTACCCATCACCGCAGCATCATAACCGAGTTCATTTAGAACTGTGATGAAGGGATGCCCTTCGTTGTTGGAAATCTGTGAAGCTGCATAAGAGGCCAAGGGTGATCCTTGCAGCAGATCCCCGTTATCCACCAGCATCAGTTCAGGTGAACGCTCGCGTTCCTTACGAATCAGGGAAGCCAGCAAGGCAAGCCCAGCCGGGCGGTACGCATTGGTATTGTAATGAATGGGGCGAATTGCCCCGTGCAGATCACTGGTATACAGAATATCGAAGCTTGCCGTAGGGTGTATGGATGTCATTTTACAATCTCCTCTAATATATAAGTTCTTCCCATATCTTCAACCATAATGAGCCTATTTTAACAGACTACAAGTCGCGCTGACAGCCTGACAGGAAACTTTACAAAACTCCAAATTTCGTTTCACATCGCGCAAATATTTGGCAATTATAGTAGACAAGTACTGAAAAATAGAAACTCTTTGGAGGGTGTTCGTTTGAAGAAGTCTGCATTATTTTTACCATTGTTGATTTTGGTTCTGTTTCTGAGTGCTTGTGGGTCTAGTAGTACAACTGGTTCGGCTAACGGGGAGAATGCGAGTTCGAATGCATCCGGCACGGCGACGGCAGAGACAGAGAAGCCTGTCGAAGGTTATGTGCCAACGGAATTGACGGTTCAATTTGTTCCTTCCCAGAATGCAGACACGCTTGAAGCCAAAGCAAAACCGCTCGAGAAGTTGCTGGGTGACAAACTGGGCATCCCGGTAAAAGTCAGCGTATCCACGGACTACAACACAATTATTGAAGCCATGGCTTCCAACAAAGTAGACGTAGGTTTCTTGCCTCCGACAGCTTATGTACTGGCGAAAGAAAAAGGCGCTGCACAAGTTATTCTGCAAGCACAACGTTTTGGTGTAAATGATGAGACTGGAGCTCCAACAGAGCAACTGGCGGATTCCTATAAATCCATGTTTATCGTGAAAAAAGATTCGCCGATTCAATCCATTGAAGACCTTAAAGGTAAAAAAGTCGCTTACCAAAACGTAACGTCTTCCGCAGGTTATGTATGGCCAGCAGGTCTGTTGCTCGACAGAGGCATTGATCCATTAAAAGATGTAACACCTGTAACGTTGAAAGGTCATGACCAAGGTGTGATCGCTGTATTGAACGGTGACGTTGATGCAGCAGCGATTTTCCAGGATGCCCGCAACACGGTAGCCAAAGACTATCCGACTATATTTGAAGATACACGTGTACTGGCGTTCACTGAGCCTATTCCTAACGATACCATTGCCGTTCGTACAGACATGAATGCCGATTGGACTGCGAAGATCAAACAAGCCTTCATCGATATCGGTAAAGATACGGAAGGTCACCAGATCATCAAAGAAATCTATACGCATGAAGGTTATGTAGAATCCGATGATAGCAAGTTTGAGATCGTTCGTCAGTATGGCGAAAAAGTGAAAGGTGAATAATTTGGATCCAAAAGTAGTTCGGGATCTGTTCACTTTGTAGTCGCTCTCTTGGATGGGAACAGCTTAATCGTAGCAATGGACAGGCCAGTTCAGCGTGATCTACGCTGCGCTGGCTTGTGCCATTATAGCAAGGACTTAGGTATGGTTGATCATTATGAATGAAAGAAGGATTATTGCCATGATTGAGCTTCATAACGTTACCAAAACTTACGCTAACGGCACCAAGGGCCTGGATAATATTAATCTAAAATTTGAGGAGGGGGAATTCATTGCTGTAGTGGGTCTGTCGGGTGCGGGTAAATCAACTCTCCTGCGATCCATTAATCGGCTGCACGACATTAGTGAGGGCGAGATTCTGATTAACGGAAGTTCCATCACGAAGGCACAGGGCAAACGGCTACGCATGATCAGACGTGACATCGGCATGATTTTCCAAAGCTTCAATCTGGTGAAACGGTCCAGTGTACTCCGAAACGTACTTGCTGGACGCGTTGGATATCATTCCACCATGCGTACCATTCTGGGTCGTTTTCCCAAAGAGGATATTGAACTTGCATTTACGGCGCTGGATCGCGTAAATATCTCAGAGAAAGCCTATTCCCGTGCAGATCAGTTGTCTGGTGGTCAGCAACAGCGTGTGGCTATTGCCCGTGTACTGGCTCAGGAAGCAAAAATCATTCTGGCTGACGAACCAGTTGCATCACTCGACCCGCTTACAACGAAGCAGGTTATGGATGACCTGAAACGCATCAATCAGGAGCTTGGGATTACCACGATTGTCAATCTTCACTTTATTGATCTTGCGAGAGAGTATGCGACCCGTATTGTCGGATTGCGAGCAGGCGAGGTCGTATTCGATGGCCCGGTGGAAGAGGCAACGGATGAGCGTTTTGCAGAAATATACGGCAGACCGATTCTCGCTGACGAATTGCTGGACAAGCAGGCTGTGCATGAGCAGGGAGAAGTTGTGGTATGAAGGGGCAGTCCAACGTTCCACTTCAGAATGTAGGCGGAGTGGGGAAGGAACCTGGTTCCAGCCCGGCTCAGGTTGTGAATCGCCCGAAACCGCCTGGGCGTACGAAACATCTGCTCACCCTGGTGATCATTCTGCTCCTTCTGTGGGCCAGTGCCAAGCAGACGGATGCCAGCTTCACGGAGCTGTTTGAAGGTTTTCCCAACATGCTGGATCTGCTGAAGGAGATGTTCCCACCCCGGTGGAGTTACTTTGATAATATCGTGCAAGGCATGCTGGAAACGATCCGAATGGCCCTGATTGGAACAACCATTGGTGCCATTATTGCGATCCCGATCTCGATCATCTGCGCGGGTAACCTGATGCCGAGTCGCTGGATCTATTATCCGGCGCGCTTTCTGCTGAACCTGATTCGGACTGTACCGGATCTGCTTCTTGCTGCTCTATTTGTAGCTGTGTTTGGTCTGGGTCCAATCCCCGGAATCTTGGCACTGGCTGTGTTCTCGGTTGGTCTGATTGCGAAGCTGACCTATGAGACACTGGAAACGATTGATCAGGGGCCGCTGGAAGCGATGACGGCTGTCGGTATGAACCGGATTCAGCTCATTGTATATGGCGTGGTGCCGCAATTGGCTGCTCAGTTCACATCCTATGTGCTGTATGCTTTCGAAATTAATATACGTGCTGCTGCCATTCTCGGACTGGTGGGAGCCGGAGGAATTGGACTCTATTATGAGGCCACACTTGGCTTCCTGGAGTATGACAAGACCAGCGTAATCATTCTGTTTACCCTCGTCATTGTTCTGGTCATTGATTATGTAAGTACTAAGCTGCGGGAGAAATTGCTATGATGAAAAATGAAACAAGCCGCATCCGGCCAAAACCACGGAAGAACCCGCTACGCTGGGTCATTGTGTTACTGCTGATCCTTGTATATGTCTGGGCTCTCGCCGGTGTACCATTCACTGGCTTTAAGGAAACTGCTGCCCAGATTATGAAGGCTATTGTAGCCGGAATATTCTCACCGGATTGGGATTTTGTATACTTGCCAGAGGGAGAAGACCTACTTCGGGGACTGCTCGATACACTGGCGATTTCCGTGTTGGGTACCGTAATCTCGGCAGTACTCTGTATCCCGTTTGCTTTCTGGTCTGCCCGCAATATGAGTGGGCATCGTTCCATCTCGGGTGCAGGGAAAATGGTACTCAGCTTCATCCGCACGTTCCCTGAGATAATCATGGCCTTGTTGTTCATCAAGGCAGTGGGTCCCGGATCGTTCGCAGGGGTACTCGCCCTTGGATTACACTCCATCGGCATGTTGGGCAAATTGTACGCAGATGAAGTCGAGAATATCGACTATGGCCCATCTGAGGCGTTGCTTGCCTCTGGAGCCAATCGCATGCAGCAGTTGTGGTTCGCCATCCTGCCGCAGGTGATACCTGGGTTCCTGAATTATACGTTGTATCGTTTCGAGATTAATGTACGTTCTGCGACCATACTCGGCGTAATTGGAGCAGGGGGGATTGGAACCCCGCTGATTTTTGCACTTAGCACACGGAACTGGCCGCGAGTAGGTATAATCCTGCTGGGAATTATCGTGATGATCACGATTATCGACTTGATCTCGGGATATATTCGTAAGAAGCTGGTGTAGGCTAATGTGAGGCTACGAGGCATATTAGATAGTGGTGCCATAAAGTATATTAGATAATTAAGTAAGGTTAGATGATAGAGTAAGAGGAGAGGACTATTCGCTGCCAGAAATATAGCCAGGGATAGTCTTTTTTTTGTGTCTGTAAATCAACAACAGAATGTTTTATTGCCGTGCTGATCATTATTCATAAGGATGTTCAAAGAATATGCAGACCGAGGATTGAATTAATTTCCAATGACATGTAGTATTAATAGATTCCTATATAAAGGCAATTAAGGATATTAATCATTATTCCTCATAGATAACCATTACAAGTAATCAGTTTTTCAAAAGGAAGGTGACCTATGGAATTATTTCAATATATATGGATTGGGTTTATGGTACTCCTGTTACTCTACAGAATGGTTTTTCAGAAGTTTAAAAAACATAACAGAGAAAATATTGGACTCAGTGCAATCCTGATTATTTTCACGGGAAGCGCTTATACGTTTACACACATGAACTTGATTTTTGTCATCAGTATCATCGCCGTGGCCGCTTGTTCTGCGGTATGGAACAGCATTCTATTTGTGAAAAATGGATATGTGCCTGAACGTTTGAAATGAATCCACGCTCTGCATTGCATTTACAATATGTAACCATAGTCGTCGCAGGAGCTGGTCTAACGAACTTGAGAGTCCTTATTGGTAACATGAGGCGTCACTGGCATTCTAACGAATCGTAGTGACGCTATTTGTTGAGTCTAACCTGAATTAACCCTCTTGGAGCGGAAATATAGTTAAATAGCGACACTGAGGTTCGTTAGATCTTAGAATTCGGTCAAAATGGCTGAATAAGATCTGTCAGATTCGTTAGCCGCGTTAAGGGGGAAGGGTATCACGTGAAACTCCCAATACATAAGCGCACGAGTCAATGAGCCGAGAAGCCCGCGATCCCAAGAGCGTCAGCCCCTGAGATTCATAAGTAACAAGTCACTTTAGCGTCATGAGTGAATTGGTACCGTAAAAGTCAAAGTATTCCGATGTTCCTCTGCTCAACTAAAAAAAACCGAAACCAGGTTGCCCTGAATCAGGCAATGTTGGTTTCGGTTTTTTAGTAGCTTGGTTAAAAGTCAGGCTTCTTTATTAAGACCTAGCTAGCCAAAGGCAACGCTTTGGTTACTTGAACTGTAATTGTCTCTGTGCTGGTTACGCCTGCGGCGTTGATCAGCTCAGCGCGGTACGTGTATGTTCCGTTAGCACGACCGGACAATTCCGTAACCGCACTTTGAGAAGCGGGTGTAGCGGCTTTCAATGCTTGTGTATCAATCAATACATCATTCTCATAGAGACGGTATTCGGTAGCGTTCGTACCCCACCAGAGGTTCATAGATACGCTGTAGTTGCCATCACCATCCCAGTTGTTTTGGGACAATGTTGCTTTGCCTGGAGTGGCATTGGTTACTTGTACTGTCAGTACCTCACTGCGTGTTGTGCCTTTGTCATTGGTCAGCTCGGCAACGTAAGTATACGTGCCATTCGTTTTGCCAGTAATGGCGGTTTTAGCAAACTGTGAAGAAGGTGTAGCCGCAGTCAACTTCTGCGTATCAATGAGAACGCCGTTCTCATACAGTTTGTATTCAGAACCATTTTCGCCCCACCAGAGGTTCATGCTTACGTTATACGCACCTTCGAACAGGCCAGTCGTATATCCATTATCAGAAGAAAGCACCGGTTTACCCGGCGCTTCTGCAGCTGGAGTGGAAGGCTGTTCGCCTCCACCTTGATCCTCAGCAGGTACAAAATCATTCAAGCTTCTAGGTTTCAATTGATATACGTCTTTGAAAATAGCAGAAACGCCTGTGATATCAATTTTGTCCCCAGCAGTATAAGGAAAGGAAGTATCTGTCACACCTGTACGGGTGTCTACACGGATGTGTGTAGTTGCTCCGTCCGCAGCCACTGCGTCAAATTCGAAAGATCCAGCCGGTGTAGCACTGATGATATTCTCAATCGTTACATCTTTCAATTGAACCAGTTGACCCTGGTTCGCATCTGTAATGGCTGTAACTTCAATTGGAGCAGGTACGGAAGCCGTACCTGTTTTCTCAATCGCAACGATGTCGGTAAGCTCGAACTCGCTGTTATAGATGGTTGTTGCTGCCGTTACTTTCACCGTGTCACCTGCATGAAAGCCACTTGTGTGTTGGAAGACATAAATTCCGGCAGTTTCATCTTGAAGATAAAAGGCTTGTCCACCGAATGCACCTGGTTCTGTCGTTACAACACCTTCGATGGTTACGGTCGTACCGACAGCTTTGGTGCGTGCTTCAGCAACGGTAATCGCTGCTGGAATCGGTCCTTCTTCTTCCGGAAGCTGTTCAGCTGGCACATTGCCAACAGTCACGGCATTGGTAATCAGGTTACTGCCGTTCAGACGGAGACGCAGGCTTGCAGCGCCAGTTGTACCCGGTTTGATACGTACATTCAGATCTTTGATCCCGCGACCTTGGCTATCCGAGGTTACACTGAATGTGGAGCTGTAACCGTACGATGTCGGCCAACTACCACTTTCATTCTGAATCATGGCTACCTGTGTTCCGCCAGTCAGATAGATACCAGCACTATAACCGGATACGGTTGTGTTTGGAGCCATGTTCTCCACAACGACACGAATCTGGAAGTCTTCTGCATTCGGAAGCGTATCCTGTTTCACGAAGCTGTAAGAAGCATTGGCGCTGGATGCAGGGCCGCCGTAAGAACCAGCCTTGAACGTGGAACGATCGTACCACTTGTATCCGGCAGCAGGTGCGGCCCAAGGTTCAGCCTGTGGTTCTGTAGAAGCAGCCGGCTCTTCGAATGGCAACAGCGCTGTAGCTGTATCCAGTTCAAGTCCGTTTACTTGAGTGAAGTCCGTGTAGTTCTCTTGTGTAGCAAGCCAGTTCACCGTGTTCACGAGCAATACGGCATCATCGACTTCTTTGAATCCGTCATAGGTTGTTTTGCGTGTGCCCGTCTCTTCACGCAAGTATTTAGGCGATGCATCTTCTACTGGAGAGGAGTCACCGATGAAGGCAGCCTTACCTGCTCCAAGCTTGGATACGGCTACGTAAGGACCTTCTTCGATCCCGCCGCCGTTGTATACGCCTTGGTCCACCGCGTTGTTCCATTTTGCGTTGGTTTTTGGCAGGTACACAATGCCTTTTGCCTTTTCCGGATCAGTGATTGCGAGGGTTGAGCCGGCATGCATGGCTACAGCCGACACACCTTCTGTGATGCCGAAGGCTTGATCTGCCGGTACAATGATATTGGCATTGATATCGCCAAGTGCGTTATAGCGGAATCGTACGCCAAAATTATCGGACAACCAGTCCGAGCTGGTGATGTTTTGCATGGCTTCAGAATTACGCTCATCTGTGCTCATGCCTTTGGCTGGATCTTCGAATGCTCCACGACGATAGCCGTTGATAACTTCAGAGCCATCCCAGCGGTTTTTATTACGGTCTGCATTATAGTGATCTCCAACGAAGAAGATGCTGCCGCCTGTTTCAACATATTGTTTGAGTGCTGCCTGTTCGGATGTTTTGAAAGGAATTTGAGGCTCTGCAATAACGAATACGTTATACTCTTTCAGATCATCATAGGTAAATGGAGTCGTCTTGCGAAGTTCTTTGACATAATAACCATCATTCGCGAGTGCATTCCCGAAGTCAGAGAAACCTCCATCGATGACCCAGTCTGCTGCTCCAGCCGTCTGGCCGTGTGAGTTGTCGAACAATACTTTCTTGCCTGCATTTTGGTTCACAACCTTCGCTTGGATGAATGGTGCCGGGTCTGTCGGTCCTTCCGCATGAACCGATGCATCTCCGTTCCATAATCCGATCTGAAGCGGCAAAGCCATGGACAATGCGAGGAGTGATTTTAGAAATACTCCGCGCATACCTGTTAATTTACCCAACCAAATCCCTCCCAGATATTAGTTAATTCATGAGTTCGTCCATATTCTACCACATGAAAATCTCACATAGTCATAACAATTTGTAAAAATTAACTCGATATTTGTAAAATTGGGTCTTTTGACATATCCATAGGTATTTCGGTCCTGTCTTAACACTCCCATCCGGCGTCACTGTTGATTTTGCATAAAAAAAGCCATCTCTATGAGATGACTTTGGCCCGAATTCGATTGACGGCATGGAAGACAGAAGACTTAATCATGCCTTCACTGCGATTCACCAGCTCTGCCGTTTCCTTGATGGAGTATCCGTGGATGAGGCGAAGTTCTAATATTTTTCGGTGTTCCGTGTTGTTGATATGGGAGACAAGATCATGAACGCCTTCATTAATTTCAAGTTGGGGTGTGTCGAGGTGATGGGTAGGTACCTCCAGACGGCTGTCACGTTTAAGTGTACGGGTTCGCCTGCGGAAACTGTCCATGGCAAGGTTTCGGGCAATCCGTTTGAGATAATAGAGGAGTCGATCTTCAGGGATATCTACGGTCACATTCATCAGTCGAATGAAGCAATCCTGAGCCAGATCTTCTGCGTCTTGTGGCTGTTTGACGATATGGGATAGATACCGTGTGATTTCTGATTTATAGTTGACATAAGCATCGTTGATTTGTGCAGTGTTCATATGATGTGAATCCCCCTTGGATACAGATCAGGCTTGGGTCCGGTCTGGTATGAGTCTCTTATGATCCAAGTATATCGGGAGGTTG
The DNA here is from genome assembly GCF_038595085.1 of Paenibacillus sp. FSL R5-0749. Classification (NCBI taxonomy): domain Bacteria; kingdom Bacillati; phylum Bacillota; class Bacilli; order Caryophanales; family Paenibacillaceae; genus Paenibacillus; species Paenibacillus sp. FSL R5-0749. Next base: position 1,205,544 of record NZ_CP152005.1, read on the forward strand.
TTTCCAAACGGTTCAGAGTTGTATCGAAGTTGTAACATTTCGTGCTTCCCTCTATTCAAGCACAAGGCTTGGGATACAAAATATAGGCAGATGAAATCCATAGAGCAGGGAGATTACGAGGGTATCATGAGACCAAAAGAGATTTTAATTATTGAGGACGAGGAGTCCATTCGAGATATTTTGTCCTATTCGTTACGCAAGGAAGGATTTGAGATCAAGGAAGCAGCTACGGGTAAAGAGGGGTTGAATCTGCTTCGGGATTCGAAGCCGGATCTGATCCTGCTGGATCTGATGCTACCGGATATGAGCGGTTTTGATGTGTGTCGGCAACTGTCTGTGAACTCCAAGATACCCGTCATCATGATCACTGCGAAGTCTGACATGCTGGACAAGGTACTTGGCATGGAGCTTGGGGCAGATGATTATATCACGAAACCTTTTGATATCCGTGAGGTGGTTGCGCGCATTCGGGCGATCTTTCGCCGGATTGATCTCATCAGCGAGACACTGGAGAATCAGTCCTATGAGGTGGTCAGGCTTGGCAAGCATATTGAGATTCGCAAGGATGAACGGGAAGTGTGGAAAGACGGGGAACGCGCAGGACTCACCAATAAGGAATATGACCTGTTGTTATTTCTCGTGACCCATCATCGTAAGGTACATACACGTTCTGAACTGCTGGACAAGGTATGGGGATTTGATTTTGCAGGAGATACCCGAACGGTGGATATTCATATACAACGGATTCGCAAGAAATTGGATAGTGGTGTGCAGGGCATTTCGATGATCGAGACTGTATTTGGTGTAGGGTATAAGTTGAATATTCAGGTGCAGACATGAAGTGGACCATCCAGTTCAAAATGGTGGTGCTCTTCTCGGTCATCGTCTTTATCGGATTCTCCGTTCTGCTGATTCTGTCCAATAAGGTGGCACAGGAGAATATGTATCGGGAAGTGCATGAGGACATGGTGCAATCGAAGAAAAATCTGGATATCGCGCTGAATCAGTACTTCCTGATTCATAACAAACGCATGAGCAGAGACTCGCTCGAAGCAGGAAGCCGCGAGCTTGCGGAGCAGATTGGTTCAGCCGTTGGCGGAAAAATTACCGTATATCGCCCTGATGCTTCACCATACGGATCTACTGGCAGTGAAGCTAATGTCGCTATGCGGTCTGACCATCCTGATGTGAAGGCGGCCATACAATCCAAGATCGCGTATACCACAGTTGTGAATAAAGGTCGTGTCACCTCCAGTCTGTCCTTTCCACTTCAGATGGATCAACAATTGATCGGAATTGTGCAGATGGAGAAGGATTACACGGATTTGTTCAAACGCAACCTGCGTTTTCAAAATACGATCAAACTGTTCGCGGCGGTGATTTTCGTATTTGTATTTATCGCCTCCATCTTTATTTCCCGGAAAATCACCCAACCTATCCGTGTACTCACGAAACGTTCTGCGGAAGTGGCTCAGGGGAGTTTGAATGCAGACATTCAGATAACCACTAAGGATGAGATTGGTGAACTGGCTTCAAGCTTCACCATCATGATTGATCGTGTGCGGGAGCAGATTGATGTGATTGAGCGAGAACGGGACGAAGTGAATCAAGTACAGGCGCGAAGCAAAGTCTTTTTTGACAATGTGACACATGAACTGAAGACACCACTAACGACCATTCTGGGATACGCCCAGATATTGCGGGATAACGGATTTACCGATCAGGATTTTTTTGACAAAGGCATGAATTATATTATCAAGGAAAGCCAGCGTCTCAACACGATGGTTGCGGATATCCTGGAGGTCTCGGTCTCCTCTGCGGTCATTCAGGCGTACCGATTCGAACGTATCGATGTATCGGATGTTATTCGTGAAGCTTGTGAAGACATGTCGATTAAGGCGGGCAAGTACAATATAGGCATTCACTATGAGCTGGAGGAACACCAGTATCTACAGGGAGATCGAGACAAGCTGAAGGAGGTATTCCTCAACGTTCTGGATAATTCGGTTAAATACAGTGATGTCAATTCAATCATTGAAGTACAATCCTTCCGGTTAGGTGAGACTATCGCTATTGTGTTTCGTGATCAGGGGGAAGGAATTGGTGCTGAAGCACTCCAGCATGTATTTGAACCCTTTTACCAGGATAAAGGAATCAACAGGGTGGAGAAGGGCAGCGCAGGACTGGGCTTGTCTATTGTGAAGAACATCGTGGAGCGTCATGGAGGAACAGTGGAGATGAAGAGCATCATGCGGCAAGGGACACAAGTAAATATCAGTCTTCCGGGGGAAATGAACGCATGAGACATCCAGGATTCTGGCGAAAGCACCGTGACAAATTGATGTTGTCAGGGCTGTTAATCGCATTTGTCAGTGGAATTTTCGGAATCGGCAGTCTGTTCAGTATGGGGAATCTCAAACCAAGAACGGTGATTATGCCAAGCGAGCAATTCAACAGCCGTCTGGCGCCGCCGCCCAGCAGTACGATTCAAGTCGAGTCGGCAACAAAGATTCCGAATGACTTCGCAATCTATGATTTTGAAGTGGTAGACCGAAATACAATTATATTAAATCAACCGGAACCTTCCTATTCAGGGCTGCGGCTGTCTCTCCTGCATCTGGATGATAATGAAGTGAAAAATATTGCAACGAATACGGATTACGGTGTAGTCATCAGCCCGGATCACAAGAAGTTGATATACTCCCAATATCGGGCGGGTCAAGCGCAGAAGACGACGTATGAGTATATGATTCAGAGCGGGGAACGTCGCAAACTTTCGAACGATAACTCGTATTACAGAGTGTTTACAGGGAATGAATCCTACATCGGTCAGGATGATCTCTTATTCAAACAAGTCGATCTAAAGCAGGGAACGAGTCAGACCATCTACACGCATGATGAGCTGATGGGCATGTTTGCTGGAACAGGACAAGGACAAGAAAAAGGATCGAGTGATACATTTATCGTTATGGATGTCTTTGAGGTCAGTGAAGATCTGAAGCAGTTCTATATGCTGGTGATGCTGAAAGAAAACTATGCCATATATCGTGTGTCGCTTGAGGATGCGCATGAAGTGAAGGCATATGCGGCAATGGAAGAGATTCAACAGTACAAGTTACTGAAGAACGGGGACATGCTCATCCAGGGAACGATCAATAAGGTGCAGGGATTATATCGGTATCGCGCAGAACAGAAGCAATATGAACTGGTCCTGAAAGGGTCCATCTGGAGCTTCGAACTGGATGCAGATCAATCGCGAATTGCTTATTTTTTGCCAATGGATAATCAGAATCAGAAGAATGAATTGCATATTGCCTATCTGAATGACAGCAAGCTTTCGTCAGATACGGTGATCTACCGTAATATTGATAGCTTCATCAAACTCAGATGGAATGATGACGAACTATTTGCAGTAGGAAGCACCATGGATAAAAGTGAAATGTACCGCTTTAGTTTCAGAGCCTGGTAAGCTATGGAAGGTATAAGATAAGACCTTGGTCTGGATGAGGCTGGCGACAGCTCCCATGCGGACAAGGTCTTTTTGTTATGACAATTTACAAATTGGATACAACTCCGGTCAGCCTGGATACATCTCCACCCTATAATAAAAGGGAATGTGCTACGCGAATTCATACATACATGTTCATAGAAGACCCGTTTCCGTCTCGAGAAAATGGGACTTTTTGAACAACCTCTGTACATACTTGGCAAGTAGAAAGGAAGACATGCAGTAATGCTTCAAGTTGATCAATTATCCCACTCGTTCCGTAATAGCCAGGGAATCGTACCGGTGCTTCAAGACATCAACCTGACGATTGCAGAAGGCAAGATGGTGGCGCTGCTGGGCAGTTCAGGTTCAGGCAAGTCCACGCTGCTGAATCTGATGGCGGGGCTGATGAAGCCGGATCAAGGCAGGATTCTGATTGCGGGACAAGATATTGTTCGTTTCAGTGAGAATCGCCTGGCTGAGTTCAGGCGCAGTCATATCGGATTTATTTTCCAGTCGTATGAGCTGCTGTCCAATCTCACGATTCGGGAAAATGTAGAGTTACCGTTGGTGTTCATGGGGATCAGCCCTTCGAAGCGCAAAGCAAAAGCATTGAAACTATTGGATCAGGTTGGACTAAGTGAAAAAGCAAACTTGTTCCCGTCCCAGTTGTCGGGCGGTCAACAACAACGTGTCAGTATTGCACGCTCACTCATTACCGAACCCTCGGTGATCTTCGCAGATGAGCCTACCGGGAATCTGGATACCGAGACAGAGGAAGAGATTATTGCAATTTTGCAGCAGCTTAACCGGGAGCTGAATACCACCTTTGTTATTGTAACACATGAAGCAGAAGTCGCGGAACAGATGCAGGTTGTACTTACATTGCAACATGGAATATTGGTTGAAGAGGCTGTAAGGGAAGTTTGAGGCAAAAGGAGAGGAAATGTGAGAATACGGGATGTAGCACGTATGGCCTGGGGACAGATCATTCGCAGGAAAATGGTCACACTGCTGTGCATGATGGGGTTGTCCATCGGTTCTGCCGCCATGATCATTGCACTTAGCGTGGGGCAGTCCGTACAGGCCTATAGCGAGAAAACATTGAACGACAATTACAAGATGGATGAGATCACAATTACGCCCAATGAAGGCATACGTACGGGGAACGGCAAGGGGGGCGGTCAGAGCTCGACATTTGAACGCGGTGCGCTGACGCTGGAGAAGATTCAGATTATTCAGAGAATTCCCCATGTGGTTGCTGTGGCACCCATGTTAAAGCTGGATTCGTTGGAGATGGTGCTTCCGGATGGTCGCAGTACATACGTTGAAGTTATTGGCACGGAGCTGCAGACCCTGGGCGGGTTCGGATATAAATATGCCGAGGGACGTGCGGCGGAGGATGGTCGTATGGCGGTGACCAGCTATGGGGCCGCATTCGGACTTGTAGACCCGAAAGTAACTCAGAAGTTATTCGAGCAGTTGAATGCTGATCCATATAACAATGAGCTCCTGCAGCAGTATACGGAAATGTCATCCAAGCAGGATCAGTTGGTTCAGCAGCGTGTCCAGTTCCGATATGAAGATTATGCGGATGCGAGTAAAACCAAAATGAGTGGGTCTGTACGTGTATCAGGCGAGCTTACGAAACCTTCCAACATGGATGAGATGAGTGCTCAGGGTGACAAAAAAGTATATCTGCCGCTGGACACAGCACGTGCATTGCAGGATGAGCTTGGATTGCAACAGGCGGATAGTAGTGCAGCCAAGCGTCTGAACTCAGCCTTGGTCAAAGTGGAGGATAAACGCTATGTATCCCAGGTTGAAGAACAGATCCAGAAGCTGACGTTAAATACACAGAGCAATCTCTTCCAGGAGGAAGCAATGGCTGGCCAACTGGCGATGTATCAACAAGCGGCATTGGGCATCGGTGGTTTTATCATGTTGCTGGCCTCGTTGTCCATTGTTGTAGCGATGATCATGTCTACGCATCAACGGCGCAAGCAGATTGGTGTAATGAAGGTGCTGGGGGCGAATCTGTGGCAGATCCGCCAGATGTTTATAACGGAAGCAGCGATGCTTGGATTAATGGGCGGCTTGGCAGGTGTTGGAATTGCTTTTGCTGCCCTCGACGGGGTGAACAGTCTGCTCGCGAGTCAGATGGCAGATCAGGTCAGTGGTCCGATGACCGTGGTTATTCAGCAGTCCGCTCTGCCGCTCGGCATCGTGTTTGCTGTGCTGGTCGGTGTTGTTTCGGGAATATATCCGGCAATTAGCGCATCGCGGACCAACGCATTAGCTGTGATCAAATCAATGTAATTTTATCAGCGAAAGGGAAATTGGGCACATGAAGAAATGGATTAAAATCATCATCACGGTTGTACTTTTGGCAGGTGTGGGGTACTGGCTGTATGAAAAGTACAAACCAAAACCGGAGGCACCTGTTGAGATCCCGCCGCCAATTACGTTTGATGTTACACAAGAAACGATGACGCAAACGATTCAGGTAAAAGGGAAATCCGTATATACCGATCAGACGGATATCTATGCTCCATATGCTTCGAACATCCAGCAGTGGCATGTGAAAAGTGGTGAGCAGGTGAGCAAGGGGGATATCCTGTTTACACTCGACACGTCCACGTTACAAACGGAAGTCGAACAATTGCAGAGCGATCTGGAGAAAGCCCAGCTTGAAAATAAGATGAATCAGGTTAGCCTGGATCAGGCGAATATGAGCGAACCGCTTGGCGTGACGGAAGAAGAGCGCAAGAAGGCATTTGCGGACCGGGAAGCCAAACGCCTGACGTATGAATTGAATCAAAAAGCACTGGTCCTGAAGGAGAAGGAGATACAGAAAAAGCAGGCCGTGATGAGCAAGTCCACTGTGTATGCTTCCGCCTCCGGTATATTTCAGATGAATGAAGAGGACAGCAAGACACGTGCAGTGACGGAAGGACAGCTAATCGGGTCCATTACCAATATCAGCAAACTGAAATTCATGACGATTGTTGGCGAAGAAGAGATGTTCAGACTTAAGGTGGGCATGCCGGTTAAGGTACGAATGACAGCGCAGAAAGACCTGCAATTCACCGGGAAGGTAAGCAAGGTGTCCAAGTTCGCCCGGAAGAGTACCGATACAGACCTCAAGCAGGCTTCGCAGTTTGACGTGGTCATTGATCTGAAGCCGGATGCAAGGATGTATGGAGGCGTGAGTCTGGAAGGCGATATCGAGACGATGCGTAAGGATAAAGTGACGGTTGTGTCCAGCTTGGCCATCATGCGGGATCAGACCGAACCTTACGTCCTGTTAGACAAAGGGAACGGACTGACAGAGCCGCTGACCATTAAGGCTGGAATGGAATCGGGGGACAAGACGGAAGTGGTAAGTGGGTTAAAACCGGGAGATGTCGTTGTTCTGCCCTAGACAAACGGGTGAAATTCGACCTTAATCAACACGAGGTTCATTGTGGTATAAGGCCAGGATGAGCCTCTGGTGTGGTTAGGGGCAAGGGGTGTCCAGATTCCTGCCTGGATTATGGAAAAAAATATAATTAAATTTATTTAATTCAATTTACAGTAATATTTACATGTCGTATAATCGTACATAAGGAGGTGACACCGAACATCAAGTTTGTAGATGGGCAGGCGATGGCCTTTTTTTAAACCGATTAAAGAAAGCGCTTACTGAAGTGAAAGATTCAAGTATCCTGTAAATCCATCTCCACACTTCTTCATGTCTAACACACAATCACCCACACCCACCACATTATACTCATTCTCATGGTTCACCCTCACACAATTTGTTTGATCAAGATTCCTGTTATACAACCATTTCTTATGGAGGTGATACAACCAACTCATCCGAACGTTCTCTTCGTGCTAAGCATTATCATGACACAGAGGATCAGACATGAGTACAACCCAATCTAACTAAAGGAAAGGTGGAACTATGAAGACTACATTGAAAACCAGATCAAGAGGTAAGAAGATCCTGCGCAAAGGAGTAAAGCAAATGTTGGCGGCAACACTGCTGGCGGCGGGGATTTTCCCGGGAATGTCTCCGGGCCTGACTCAGGCGGCTGAAGCACATGTGGATAATCCATTTGTAGGGGCAACAGCTTATTTGAATGAGGACTATTCGGCTCTTGTGGATACGTCCATTGCGTTGACCAATGATGCATCGCTGAAGGCACAGATGGAGACGGTCAAATCGTATCCAACCGCAGTGTGGATTGACCGGATTGCTGCGATCTATGGCGGTACGGACAATGCGGGTCGCAAAAGCGTTGAGGAACATCTCGATGCTGTTCTTGCCCAAAAGAAACCCGGGACACCAATAACGGCTTCATTTGTTATCTATAACTTGCCAGGTCGGGATTGTCATGCCCTTGCTTCGAATGGTGAACTTCCACTAACACAGGCTGCACTACAGACGTATAAAACGGATTATATTGATGTGATTGCAGATATCTTCGCAGATCCGAAGTATCAGGATATTCGCATTATCGCTGTCATTGAACCGGACAGTCTGCCTAACCTTGTGACCAACCTGAGTACACCAGCTTGTGGTCAAGCCAGCTCAACAGGTATCTATGAGGCCGGTGTGAAGTATACATTGGACAAGCTGCACGCGATTCCGAATGTGTACAACTATCTGGATATCGGTCACTCCGGCTGGCTTGGATGGGATAACAACCGTTCTGCAGCAGTTGCGTTGTATACGGACGTAGTAAATGATACTGCGGCAGGTCTGCAGAGTGCAGATGGCTTCATTACGAACACGGCGAATACCACACCGCTGGGAGAGCCGAACCTGTCCAACCCGGATCTCAATATCGGTGGACAACCGATTAAATCAGCCAAGTTTTATGAGTGGAATCCGTATTTTGACGAAACCGATTTCACCGCTGCGCTGTATACCGATTTTGTACAAGCCGGCTGGCCAAGCAGCACAGGTTTCCTGATCGATACTAGCCGGAACGGTTGGGGCGGGGTAGACCGTCCAACATCGGCTACGGGCAGCAACATCAACGATTATGTGAATTCCGGACGTGTAGATCGCCGGGAGCATCGGGGGAACTGGTGTAATGCCAGTGGAGCTGGCATAGGGGAAGTCCCTAAGGCAGCGCCAGGACCAGCGCATCTGGATGCTTATGTCTGGGTGAAACCTCCAGGTGAATCCGATGGCTCCAGTTCCGAAATTCCGAATAACGAAGGCAAAGGTTTCGACCGGATGTGTGATCCGACCTTCACCACTCGGGATGGTGTACTAACAGGTGCATTGCCCAATGCTCCGGTATCGGGTCACTGGTTCCATGATCAATTCGTGGCACTGGTGAAGAACTCATTCCCTGTGCTGCCTGCAAGTAATGGTGGAGGCAATCCTCCGGGAGGTAATACAGCTCCGGCTGCACCCACAACTTTGACGGCTACTGCCGGTAACGCTCAGGTCTCCTTGACGTGGACGGCTTCTGCAGGTGCAACGAGTTATAGCGTGAAGCGGGGACTGAGCGCATCAGGTCCATTCACAACGATCGCAGCCAATGTGAGTGGAACATCTTACACCAACACTGGCTTGATCAATGGCACAACCTATTATTATGTGGTCACGGCAACCAATGCTGTAGGTGAAAGTGTTAACTCTGCCACAGCAATTGCTACACCGGTTGCAGGTGTAACGGCGCCAGCTGCACCGACTACGCTCACAGCAACCGCAGGTAATGCACAGGTGAGTCTGACGTGGACTGCCTCTACAGGTGCAGCAAGTTATAATGTGAAACGGGCGCTGAGTGCAGCAGGTCCGTTCACAACAATCGCGACGAATGTGAGTGGTACGTCATACACCAACACTTCCCTGACGAACGGAACAACGTATCATTATGTGGTAAGTGCAGTGAACACAGCAGGGCAAAGTGCCAATTCTGCTGTAGCTTCCGCGACACCTCAAAGTGTCGTTGTACCGACAAGTGATCTTGTCCTGCAATATCGTGCTGGAGATACCAATGCGCTGGACAGCCAGATCAAACCGTATTTCAACATTAAAAATCTGGGCAGTACTGCTGTGAATCTGAGTGATCTGAAGATCCGGTATTACTTCTCCAAAGAAGGATCGGCTGCAATGGATTCTGCCATTGATTACGCTCAAGTTGGCGGAGCCAATATTCAGCGCACCTTCACAGACTCGTATGTAGAGCTGAGCTTCACAGCTGGCGCTGGTAGCATTCAGGCTGGTGGACAGACTGGCGATATCCAGCTTCGCATGTACAAAACAGACTGGTCCAACTTTGACGAGACGAATGATTACTCCTTCGATCCAACGAAAACATCCTATCAGGATTGGAACAAGGTAACACTCTATCAAGGTGGAAACCTGGTATGGGGCATTGAGCCTTAAACTTTATTTGTAACTGTCTTAACCGCGATCCTCAGTGTGTTAGAGGATCGCGGTTTTTGCTATGCATTACAAGAGTCATTCTAGATTGAAGTTCTCACTTGAACAATGTATGTATAATCGCTTGAAGATCCGTAATTAGGGATGTAAGAGCGGGCGTATCAGGCTGGACTGTCCTCTGTTCATGAAAATGAGCAGGGGACAGCCCTATTTCTTTTCTAACGAACAGAGGACACGCTATTCAGTTGAATTGATGCATTTGATAAATCTAACGAATCGTAGACACGCTATTTAGTTAATTTGGGTAGATTTTGATCCTCTTAGACTCGTTTTGGTCCAAATAAGGTTACTGAGATTCGTTAGGATTCGTTGTTGCAGTTTCACCACCTAATAGGGTGCGTGGGATTCGTTAGAAAAAACTTGGCGGTGAGTCGGAATCATGCTTCAGCTTGAATCGTTCATCGGTTTGATTTCCGAAGTGACTCCTAAAAACACTGAATATTGATCGTTTTGGACGGATATTTGCCTAGGGTCTGGCAGGCAGGATGTCTATAATAGAACCGGATGGGCGGGATCACCTCGCTCAGATTGGAAAGAGAATGAAAGGAGGACCGCACTCTGGTAGTCGGGCAAGCTGATTTCTCTTTTTTAATTTTGTAAGCGTAATCATTAAAGTTTGGAATCATTCGTTGAAGAGGTCTACATGGGTGATCGAATGCCCATACGGGTAATTGAATGCTCAATCATCATCGAAGTGTATCAGCATCATCTATTCTGTCTCAAGGAGCGTGAAGGTGGATGAACTCAGAAACAACAGCGCCGGTACATAAGGGATCGGCTTCAGGTCAGCAATCCGGTCGCAGGAAGGCACGGCTGCCACTTGCAGCCAAGGTACTCTCTTCGGCACTCAGCGTAGCTTTGCTTATCGGAGGAACAGCGGGAGTCACTGGAGCCGAAGCTTCGAATGGAAATAGTACAACGGAGAGTGGCCTGCAATCACATAAGGGGGGCAGTCACTTGAAAGAGATTCAACTGGAATATCTGGATCGCGGTCTGGTAGCTGCATCAACATCCGAAGGTGTTTTTCTTAGCTGGAGATTGCTTGGTGACGAGGCCACAGGGTATAGCGATAAAGGGCTGACAGGTACGGACTTTAACGTCTATCGTGATGGCAAAAAGATCGCTACGGTCACGGATAGCACCAACTATGTAGATGCCACAGGTAAATCCTCTTCCCGTTATGAAGTGGCAGCGGTGAACAAAAAGGGTAAGGAGAGCAAACGCAGTGCATCCATCAAACCTTGGGCGAACGGCTACGTGGATATTCCACTGCAAAAACCGGCCGATGGGGTGACGCCTGCCGGCGAAGCCTATACGTATTCCGCCAATGACATGAGCGTGGGTGATGTGGACGGGGATGGCCAATATGAGTTTTTTGTGAAATGGGACCCTTCCAACGCCAAGGATGTATCGCAAAAAGGATACACGGGTAAAACCTACGTAGATGCTTACACCCTGGACGGACAATTGCTGTACCGGATCGATCTTGGAGTCAACATTCGCGCAGGTGCTCATTATACACAGATGCTTGTTTACGATTTTGACGGGGATGGCAAGGCTGAGATGATGTTCAAGACTGCTCCGGGCACGAAAATAATCCAATATAACAAAAAAGGAAAAGTGACATCCGAGAAGTATATCACCTTACCGAAGGAAGACCGCAAGGCAGGCGTGAAGAACGAGGATGATTATCGTTTAAGTGCTGACGGTTACTACGATCACGTGGTGGATATGTTCAGAAACTGGCATAAACACGAAGAGGTAGTGAAGGGCAACTGGCCTGCGACATTGGAAGAGGCATTTGGAATGGAGAAAAAGTATAACTATCCATTATCTCAGCAGGATGCCGAGAGCTTGGCCGATTACTTCATTGATGTCTACGCGGTAGAACGCAGCAACCGAAATGAGTTGCGCAAGTTCGAAGGCTTTATCGTGGATGGGCCGGAGTATGTCACCGTATTTGAAGGGAAATCAGGCAAAGAGCTGGAGACGATCCCCTACGAACCTGAACGTCATGATGATGGCTTGATGTGGGGCGATTATGCCATGGCACGGATTGAACCGGGCAATCGGGTGGACCGTTTCCTGGCGGGCGTGGCTTATCTGGATGGCAAGAAACCATCTGCAATCTTTGCACGCGGATACTATACACGTTCAACCATGGTTGCTTATAACTGGGATGGCAAGAAGCTGAAAAAGGAATGGAAAGTGGACAGCGGCTGGACACCGATGAAAAATCCGTTCAATGACGGGCCGCATGGCGTGGATGGCACAGATCCCGTGTACGGCTCGATTACAACCCAAGGCGCGCACTATTTCAGTGTGGCGGATGTGGATGGAGACGGCAAACAGGAGATCATCTATGGCTCAGCCACAATTGATCATGATGGTAGCGTACTGTATAGCTCCACAGACCTGATGCCAGCCGAAAGTGCTGCACCGGGAACGATTGCCCGTCTGGGTCATGGGGATGCCCTTCATGTAGCAGATATCGACCCGGATCGTCCGGGACTTGAGATCTTCATGGTTCACGAGGGTGGTCCGTGGGCTCCATATGGCTACTCCTTGCGGGATGCGAAGACCGGAGAAGTGATCTATGGCGGATACACAGGGAAAGATACGGGACGCGGCATGGTGGGGGATGTTGATCCAAACCGTCGCGGTCTGGAGACATGGGCTGTAGGCTTATGGACAGCACAGGGTCAGAAAATCAGTGATCAAGCCCCGGGAACGAATATGAATATCCGTTGGTCTGGTGATATGACGACACAGATCGTAGACGGTGCGATTGATGTTACTCCAACCATCAAGGATTGGAATCGTGGCACGTTGCTGACGGCAACAGGCACATTGACTAACAATTACACCAAAGGTACGCCTTCTCTTGTAGCTGATATCTTCGGGGATTGGCGGGAAGAGATGCTGGTGAGAACCACCGACAGCTCAGCAATCCGCATCTATCTGAGTACCGAGAAGACAGACCGCAAGTTGTACACGCTGATGCATGATGCAATGTATCGTGTAGGTATTGCCGGACAGAACAGTGGATACAATCAGCCTTCTTATCCGTCCTTCTACATGGCATCGGATATCGACTGGTCCAAAGTACCGCTGCCCAAGTTCTACACGCCAGGTAAAGGCAGAAAATAATTGAAGTGCTTTAAAGCTCTGGAATCTCCCATGTGTCTTGGCATATGGAGGTTTCAGAGCTTTTTTACATGAGGATCGGTGGACATCACTTGGCGTTTTTCAATCTATCCGTGATAAGTCATTCTTCTACATCCTTAGTTAGAGTCTAGATGCGCGGTAGAAGCGAATGCCTTTATGGTGTATTTACCTTGATCATGTATTAAGGTGGTGATGGAGCACTCAGGAATAAGCTGATTCTGCATCGCTATAAAGTCGGAATGCCAGACATTAAGCTCGCGCTCGGTGAAGGTTTGCACCAGGAAATCCGTAATGAGTCCACCATGTGTAACCACAATAATGTTACTGTTCTCCTGCTCTTCATTCGTCAATTCGGTTAAGCGGGAGGCCAGACGTTCACCAGCCTGTTTGGCCGAGTCTCCCACGGGTGGAATGTAATCTGGGTCAGACGTACATCGATCCCACATCGCAATGAATTCTTCGAATGACTGATCTGGGCAATCTCCCCAATTGGCACGTTCACGCAGGCGAGGATCTTCGGTTATACGGGCATGGGTATGGCGGGCAATCATACTTGCAGTTTCTTGGGCACGCCGAAGTGGGCTGGTAAGAATTTTAGTAACAGGAAAGGCAGCTCTGGCAAAATGAAGTGCTGTGGCTTCGGCTTGTAACGCCCCTTCGGAAGTGAGGGAGACATCACCGATTTGTCGTTCTTTAAGTCCATGTCTTACCAGATGAAAGGTGGTACTCATGCGTGGAAACCTCCTTAGTTGTAGACCATTTACATAAAATATTAGATAATATACTAATTATATATTTGTCTAATTAAATAATGCAAATGAGACTTTTAAGCAAGACAGTTTATATCCAACCTACATAATTGTTACAATGGAGAAAAGTGAGGATCGATCGTTGAAGGACTGGAGGTATGGACATGAGCATCTCGAAGCGCTGGGCAGGAAGTCTGTATCAGGAGGCATTGCGAACAGAGGATTGTGGGCCGCGTTTTTACGCGTACTATTATAAGCAATGGGACAACTACCGTATGTCCTATCACCATCATGATTCCATGGAGATTATGTATATTATTTCGGGAATGTGTCGTGTGGACGTACTGATGCCGGACGGGAGCTCGGAACAGGCTGTTCTGAAAAAAGGGCAGTTCATTATGCTCGATGCCGGCGTCCCGCACCGTTTGCTGGTGGAAGATGGCGTGCCTTGCCGGATGCTCAATGTAGAGTTTGGATTCTCGGGAACACCAGCCGGTCAGCTGTCCATTCGACAGCTCGTACAGGAAGAGGAAGAAGTCCACACTTTGCTGGCCAATGCCTCGCCATATCTGGTACTGCCTGACCCGGAAGAGGTGTATTACATTATGAAAAGTCTGGTGTTGGAGCTCGATCAGCGTGGTCTATTGGAGCAGGGAAGATCCTCTGTCCCATTAGGCGTTATTCCCAGAGAGGACCGCGCACAACATCGCGAAGCCCGGAATCTGTCGTCCCCGGAACAGGGAATGCTGGTGCGCACGTTGTTCATCCAGTTGATAGTCCGTGTAGCACGTCTGCGCGGAGAAATGAACCGGAGTGCGCCAGATCAGGCGGAGCTGTATGTCAAACGAACGATCGAATTCATGCACCATAATATGGATCGCAATATTCAGATGAAGGACATTGCCGCAGCCGTCAATCTGCATCCGGGTTATTTGCATCGCATTTTCCGTCAGCACACGCAGCGTACACCAACCGATTACCTGACCATGCTTCGCATGGAGAAGGCCAAGATGCTGCTACAGCAGACGAATATTCCGATTTCTGAGATCTCCGACTATGTTGGAGTAGGGAGTCGTCAGTATTTTCATATGTTATTCAAAAAATATACCGGCTGTACGCCTGTTGAATTTCGCTCCTCGATGGAACGACATGTGAGTCAATATCCGACGGATGAATGAGTCATTTGCAGTAATTTCGAAGATAAGTGTATTAGTGGATCTGGTCTTTAAAAGTTAGGATTTTTGACAACAGGGACTTGAACAGGTCATGATTTTGATAACGCTTCCCCTATTGGCGTTGGTACAATGATTTCATGAAGAGAGTCATTAACCGAAGCGAAATATTCGGATTAGGGGAGGATATAAACATGTCGTTTAAAGTGGCGTTTATCGGGGCAGGAAGTATCGGATTCACTCGGGGATTGCTGCGGGATTTGCTCACGGTACCGGAGTTTAACAACATCGAAATTGCGTTCTGCGATATTAGCCAGCACAATCTGGACATGGTGACGGAGCTGTGTCAGCGGGATATTCGTGAGAATGGATTGAATATTCAGATTCAGCCGACAACGGATCGGAAAGAAGCGTTAAAAGATGCGAAGTATGTACTGTGTACGATTCGTGTTGGTGGACTGGAAGCTTTTGCAACGGATGTGGATATTCCACTGAAATATGGGGTAGACCAATGTGTCGGCGATACGCTGTGTGCAGGTGGCATCATGTACGGACAACGCGGAATTGCCGAGATGCTGGACATCTGTAAAGATATTCGTGAACAGAGCGCACCGGATGTACTTCTCTTGAACTATTCCAATCCGATGGCGATGCTCACATGGGCATGCAATAAGTATGGCGGTGTGCGGACGATCGGACTGTGTCATGGCGTACAGCATGGTCATCATCAGATTGCGGAAGCTTTTGGCTTGAAAAAGAGTGAAGTGGATATTATCTGTGCCGGCATCAACCATCAGACCTGGTATATTCAGGCTTCTCATGAAGGCAAAGATCTTACAGGTGACCTGCTCGAAGCCTTCGAAAAACATCCCGAGTACAGCCGCACCGAAAAAGTGCGGATCGACATGCTGCGCCGCTTCGGATATTACAGTACAGAATCGAATGGTCATCTGAGTGAATATGTGCCGTGGTACCGCAAACGTCCGGAAGAGATTAACGAATGGATCGACCTGGGCAACTGGATCAACGGAGAGACAGGTGGGTATCTGCGGGTATGTACCGAGGGGCGCAACTGGTTTGAGACGGATTTCCCTAACTGGATGAAGGATGAACCGATGCAATTCATTCCCGAAAAACGGGGCGAGGAGCATGGTTCGTACATTATCGAAGGGCTTGAGACCGGACGTGTCTATCGCGGACATTTTAATACCGTTAATCAAGGAGTCATCTCGAACCTGCCGGACGATGCGATTATTGAAGCACCAGGATATGTGGATCGCAACGGCATTTCTATGCCACATGTAGGTGATCTGCCACTAGGACCAGCCGCGGTATGTAATGTGAGTATTTCCGTGCAACGTCTGGCAGTTGAAGCTGCGGTGAACGGAGACGACCAATTACTTCGTCAGGCGTTCATGATGGACCCGCTCGTAGGTGCCGTATGTAATCCAAAAGAGATCTGGCAGATGGTCGATGAGATGTTGGTTGCACAGGCTCAGTGGCTGCCACAGTACGGGGATGCGATTGCTGCCGCAGAAGCAAGACTTGCTGCGGGTAATCTTATTCCGACGAAGGAGTATGAAGGTGCAGCACGTCTTAAGGTGAAAACCGTTGAAGAGATGCAACAGGATCGTGATGCTGCCAACAAAAACGCAGGTGAATCCGATAAAGGCAAGGATCGTGAGAAAGTGCAGCAATAGACAAAACGAGTATAGGGCTTCTCCATAATTGGAGGAGCCCTGTTTTATTTTTTTGGACGCCGCGGACGAAGGCTAAAGTAACGTTCACATCGTGCTTATGAATTGTATTATAACCACCTCTTTATTCCTTCCAGGTGAAGAGCAAGAGAGGAATATTGCAACGTTGCTCACTTTGAGGCGTATTTACCATGTGATGCATATTACCTTTACAGACATAGTAATATGTCTTATAGTATACGAAGGATGGAAGAAAGTCGGTGAATTTTGCAGATGGATGTTCAAGTAATTAACAGTGATCTGATTCGGGGCAATATTGACCCCATCATTCTGAGTGTACTTATACCTTCTGATAACTATGGTTACAGCATTATTAAGGAGATCTATCGCAAGAGTGGAGAGCAGTTTGAATTGAAGGAACCTACGCTTTATTCCAGTTTGAAGAGGTTGGAGAAGAGTGGATATGTGGAGTCCTACTGGGGGGAAGAGACGCAGGGAGGACGACGCAAATATTACCGGATTACAGTGCAAGGCCTCGAAGCCTATAGAGAGCAGGTTCAAGCTTGGCAGGCAGCCAAGGCACTGATTGATTGTATGATTGTCACTGGAGAAAAAGGAGATGAAGACCTATGAGATTGGAAGCACGCATCACCCGTCATGTGAATCGTCTGTTCGCTCACTCACCAGATACATTGGATAATCGGGAATTAAAAGAAGAGATTCACAGTAATCTCGCTGCGCGGATTGACGATTATATCTCGCAGGGGATGAGTGAAGATAAGGCGTTCCAGACCGCCATTCAGCATATCGCTGGTATGGATCAAGTGATGAGTGACCATCGGAGAGTGCAACGTGTTCCGTACTGGACAGCGTTATTACAGTCTGCTCTGATATATTGCCTTATAGCCTGGATCATAACCATTCCAACGAGGGTGGTGATGCAAGGCTCCGCCATAAACAACCTGCTTATGCTCGTGAGCCTCCTTGTTGGGGGATCATATGTATTGTATATGTTGACCAACAGGACGAATGATCCGGCAACTTCAGTGAAAACTACAGTGATTCAAACCGATGCCTTTATGCGGTGGAATCGCAGAATTTGGTGGTTATGGGCGGTGTTCATGATTGTACTATGGGGAACACAGGCGGCGTTGCGATTTGGAAGCAACATCTGGTTTAATCGACCCATTCAGGTGGATGGACCTTATCAATTTGCTGTGATGGCCATTGCCTTTGCTATCCCGCTATTGAGCGTTATTATTCCTTTGGTAGTGCATCGGGCGTATCGGATCATTAGCAAATATGAAGTGAGTGATGTGTCATGAGAGGAAAAAATATATGGATTATTGCACTCGTTGTTCTCGGTGTGGTTGGCCTTGTGTTCGTGGAGGGTTTCGTTAATCCGAGGATCGAGGCACAGCAGGATCAGTATGAAGCAGAGCAGAATAATCCGCTGACGCATGATTTTGCCGCTTTAGTGAAATACCGCAGTCCCTACATGGGTGATAATTCCAACCTTAGTCATTTGAATCAGGCCTTACCTTTACGAGAAAGATTGGATGGTTACCAACTGTACCCGGAGACGTTCACGGCTCAAGTGAATTATAGCTTGGATACGCACGAGATGGATACAGAGGAACTTGAGCGGATACTGGTATATAATGCGATTGCGAACTTTGTGATGATCGATAATCTGGAGCAGGTTGTCTACCAGTTAGAGAATACCAGCTATACCTTACGTCGTGAATCTGCCCAACAATGGACAGGTACGGAATTAAAGAAGCTTCAGAACCTGGAGCTATGGAATTCGATTGTACGCGAGAAGCTCGTGGAAACGGCACAAGTGAAAGCAGCTTTTTCACAAATTGTTGACAATTAAGTTGCATGAAATAGAAGGAAATAGGCAAGAGACTCGACTCTTCTTCCATGCTATGTTATTATAAATCTCTGATAACGTGGTAACGAACTAAAGCGTTTGGTTTTGGTTATAGATATGGAGGGGTTCAAGTTGAGAAAAAAAGCGATTCTACTATTATTCATTAGTATATGTGTATTGATTGTAGCGGGTTGTTCCAGTTCCGCAAGCAAAGACGATAACACGATTGTTGTAGGCATTGACGATAAGTTTGCTCCAATGGGTTTCCGAGATGAGCAGAATGAAATTGTTGGTTTTGATATTGATTACGCACGAGCTGCAGCGGAGAAAATGGGTAAAGAAATCACATTCCAGCCGATCGACTGGTCTTCCAAAGAATCAGAGCTGAACAGTGGTCGGATCGACATGATCTGGAACGGATACACCATTACGGATGAGCGCAAGGAGAAAGTGCTCTTCACGAAGCCTTACCTGGAAAACAGTCAGGTCGCGATTACCTTGGCAGACTCGCCAATTACGAAGCTGGATGAACTTGATGGTAAAAATGTGGGATTACAGGCATTGTCCTCGGCGGCAGATGCACTGGCAGCTAGTCCCCTGAAGGATAAAGTAAAAGCTTCCGAATTCAAAGATAACGTGCTTGCTCTGACTGACTTGAAAACAAAACGTCTGGATGCGGTCATCATTGATGAAGTAGTCGCGAGATACTACATGTCCAAGGAAGAGGGAGCATTCAAACTGCTGGATGAATCTCTTGCACCGGAACAATATGGAATAGGTATCAAAAAAGGCAATGAAGAGCTTCTGAATCAGCTGCAAAAAGCCTTGGATGAGCTCAATGCAGACGGAACAGCAGCTAAAATCTCCACTCAATGGTTGGGTGAAGACAAGGTTCTGAAATAGACAGGTTACACACCTGATATATAGTTTGAACAAAACGGACCCCGTATTCCACGCTGGAGCGATACATGCCCCAGAGGAATGCGGGGTTAACAGATTAGAGGAGACAAAATAATGAGTTGGGATTATATATTGACCATTTTAAAACCTATGCTAGAGGGTGCACAAACAACGATCATCATGTTTTTGGTAGCCATTGTATTGTCTGTCCCACTTGGATTTGCTGTAACGCTCGCCATGAGGAGCCAGTTTAAACCATTGGCATGGTTTGCCCATACGTATGTATATGTGATGCGGGGAACCCCATTACTTCTACAGGTGTTTTTCTTTTGTTTTGGCCTTCCTTTGCTTCCGGTAATTGGTGAGCATTTGGTGTTTGATCGCTTTGTTGCAGCGGCGATTGCGTTCATCTTGAACTATGCGGCGTACTTTGCTGAAATCTTCAGAGGCGGGCTGCTGTCCATTGATAAAGGGCAACATGAGGCGGCAAAGGTACTTGGATTAACGAAGTGGCAGACGATGACCAAAGTCATTATTCCTCAGATGATTCGTGTGGTACTGCCCGCAACAGCCAATGAGTCCATTACGCTGATCAAGGATACGGCACTGCTCTATGCCGTGGCTGTACCCGAGCTGTTGTATTACGCCCAAGCGGCAGTGAATCGGGACTTGCAGTTAATCCCGTTCTTCGTAGCGGCGATTATGTATCTGCTCATGACTCTCGTGCTTACTTTACTGTTCAAGGCGCTGGAGAAGCGGTTTTCATATGAATAAATTAAATCTGATTAATCAAAGGACTGTCTGCATATGACCCATATAATAGAAGTAAATCAGTTGAGAAAATCATTCGGCACACTTGATGTGCTGAAGCAGGTATCCTTCAATGTGGAACCAGGCGAAGTGATCGCCGTAATTGGGCCCTCGGGTTCAGGTAAAAGTACGATGCTGCGCAGCCTGATTCATCTGGAGGATATCTCGGGCGGAACGATTCGCATTCAGGATCAGACATTGGTGGATAATGGTCGTTACGCGGGTGCCGCAGATATTCGCAAGATGACGGATCGTATGGGTATGGTATTCCAGCATTTCAACCTGTTCCCACACCTGACCGTACAGGCTAATCTGGAACTCGCACCGAAGACTTTGAAAAAAGAAAGTTCAAGTGTCATCCGGTACCGCAGTCTGGAATTACTCGGCAAAGTAGGACTGTCGGACAAGGCTGATGTCTATCCAGCCAATCTGTCGGGTGGACAGAAACAGCGTGTTGCCATTGCACGTGCACTCATGATGCAGCCTGACATTCTTCTGTTTGATGAGCCGACATCGGCCCTCGATCCGGAGTTGACCGGGGAAGTGTTACGCGTAATCAAACAACTTGCGCAGGAAAACATGACGATGATGATTGTCACGCATGAGATGGGCTTCGCCCGTGATGTTGCGGATCGTGTGTTCTTCATGGATAACGGGGAGATCGCAGAGGCGGGACCGCCAGAACAGATCTTCGGCAATCCAAAGCTTGCACGTACTCGGACATTTTTGCAGCGGGTGGAAGTGGAAGGATAGAAGACATTGCATCTAAGAAATGTGGAAAGAACGCAATCCTATGAGTAGTAAGGGATTGCGTTCTTTTTTAATAATAGCTTATGTCCACAGGTATGTATTCCAGATAATTAATACCATGGTCAACACGATATAAGTCACTACATTCCAATGTGTTCGAATTGCATAAGTGGTATAACTCATAATTCCAAACAAAAAAATACTAAATCACAACGAGTTCTAAACTTCATATTCTAGAAGTACAATGTTTAAGCTTACGCTTCAATTACGTGTTCAGAGGAGGGATAAAATAAAATTAATAACAACTTGCTATTTACAAAATGTGGTACACTCATGCCCTCTAAAACATTATAATGAACATACTTATTAAACAGGGAGAGGTTCTACGTTGGAACATCGCGATCGCGAAAATGATGTGAATCGTTATTATAACGATTCACTTCCACCACCACCTTATGTAATACCAAAAACCAATAGTAAATCAATTGCAGCTCTTGTCTTGGGCATATTGTCCATCGTAATTCCATACGTGGGATTACTGATTGGTATTGTTGCCATCATCATTGCCTCTATATCGCTCAAAGAAATGAAGACCCGCATGGAACAGGGCAGAGGATTAGCCATTGCTGGCCTTGTCTGTGGAATCATCAGTGTAGCGTTGTATGTATTACTGATTACGCTCGCGCTGTTATTTTCTTTTGCTGTCTCGAGTTCTGATATGTACTCTACATACTAGGAATAGGAAGAATATAAATGCTATTGATCACTAGAAAATCTATATACCGTTTAGTTCAACCATACAGAGAACCTGATATGCTGGCCTGTTACGCCATTTCACAGACGATTTCATCACCGACGAGTAAAGCGATTTTACTAATCAATAGAGACAGATTAAAAGTTCTCTTTCTCAATGTATTTTCCTCGAAAGTTGTAGAAATAATTGATTTTGCTTTGGATGATCTGAAAAATCAAAAATTAAAATCTGGAATGGGGCTCTCCGCTATGTGGTCATTCCAGCTCAATGGTACCCATTGGCGATTTAGCATGATCAAGAAAATGCTTACCCTTGGCTCCATGCAAGGTGATTTACTGAGTTTTCTGAACCAACACATTGTGAAGGATCTTGGCTAAACTCAATATCAAAACTAACAAAAAGACAAAGGCATATCCTTTTAGCCCAGACTTGCGATCATCCAGCGAGTCAGGACAAGGGGATATGCCTTGTCTATTTTTTCATACTACGCGTGAAGTGCAACTTCACTGCTAACGTTTTCGCTCTCCGTGGTGCGGTGCATCAGGAAGTACGTTAGAGTTCCTCCAAGACCAATTACCGCAAAGATGCACAGTATACCGAGCTGATCCCAAGCCACGCCGAACTGTCCGCTTGAGATAACTGCTTTATAACCTGTTACCGAATAGGTCATAGGCAGCCATGGATTAAACACCTTCAACCAGTTTGGAATCAGTTCGAGCGGGAAGGTGCCCGCGCTGGTCGTAAGCTGGAAGATTAGCATCAGAATTGCGAGGAATCGTCCCGGATTTTCCAACCAAGTCACCAGTGCCTGAATGATGTACATGAAACTTAGGCTGGTCACAAAGCTGAACAAGAGGAACAACGGAACGCTCTGAACTTTCAGACCCAAGCCGTACAATACGAGCCACGAAGCAAGTAGGGATTGCACAGCACTCATAAGTGTGAAAGCCAGCGTTTTACTCACAAAACGATTCCAGCCACTTGCCTCGCTAACCGTGCTGCCGCGTGTTGGCACAACCAACGTGGCGATCAATGCCCCGACAAACAGCCCCAGTGACAGGAAGTATGGCGAGAATCCTGTACCATAATTGGGTACCTCATTATATTTATGCTCATCGACCTGAACAGGCTCCGCATACATCGTTACCAGTTCATCGGTCTTTTTCACACTCCCCGTCTGCTCAGCCGCTTCATTCAGCTTGGTGGCAAGTTCACCAGAGCCATCCGTTAACGTCAACGTACCTTCTTTTAACTGACCGGCACCGTCATCCAGCTTATGTGAGCCATCTGCAAGTTTTGAGATTCCGTCTGTGAGCTGGCTTACACCCGCAACCAACTTGCCTGCACCCGCATCCAATTGACCTGAACCGTCCGCAAGTTTGGCTGCTCCAGACGCTGCTTCGGATAATTTGGAATTGAATTGCTGTAGGCCCGTCGCAAGCTTTTCGTGTCCGGCGGATAATTGCGTGGCACCTTGTACGAGTTGTTGTTCACCCTGTGCCAACTGGCTGCTGCCTTGATGCAGTTGCTGCTGTGCAGCGTACAGGTTTTGGCTGCCTGCGACCAACTGCTGTCCGCCCTGATACACTTGTTCACTGCCAGCGGCTACGGCCTGACTTGCTGCCAGGAGCTGCTGAACAGCAGGACTTGCGGCCAGTTCCGGACTGGCTTCAGCCAATTGGGCGAGCCCTTGTGCAACCGCTTTGGCACCTTCACTAACTTTGCCGCTGCCCTCAACAGTGCTTTGCAGTCCAGCTGTTAGCTTCGCACTACCTTCCTCGGAAGCCGCCAGCCCTGCATCCAGCTTAGCCGCGCCTTCCTGAGCAGATTGAAGACCAGCCTGTAACTGTTTGCCGCCCATTTCGGCCTGGGTTGCTCCATCACTCAGCTTCGTGCCTGCTGTTGCGAGTTGGGATAGCCCACTGGAAAGGGCACTTGCGCCAGTATGAAGATCACCTGTGCCTTGGGCGAGAGTGGACGTACCTTCTTCTAACGAAACCACGCCCGTTTCGAGCTTGTCGGTGCCAGCAACCAGTTTGGAGAGGTTCTCTTTTAATGTAGCAGCACCCTCATCCAGTTTGATCGCACCATCATGAATCTGACCTGCGCCATCCCCGGCATCCGCCAGACCGCCTGAGATTTTTTCGACCTGATCCAATAACGTTTCGGTATACGATTCTGTGACTTTGGCAGCAACTTTGGAGCGGATTTGTTTAACCGCCGTGCCACCGATCTGACCCGCGAGGAAGTTGTATCCTTCATTGGGTTCGTAGATCAGATCTGCTGGCTCAGGGTGCTCATCCATCAATGTCGTTGCTCTGGAGGAAAAGTCCTCCGGAATAACAATCGTCATATAATATTTATTGTCTTCCATGCCTTGATCTGCTTGTTCACGAGTGACGAATTGCCAGTTGAAATCATCGCTTTTTTTCAATTCATCGATCAGATTCTGACCGACCTCCAGTGATTTGTCGTTGTAGACTGCACCCTGATCCGTGTTGACCACGGCTACAGGTAATTCATTCATTTTGCCATAAGGGTCCCAGAATGCATTCAGGAACAGGCCGCTATACAATACCGGAATGAACAGTACAACGAGAATCGGAATAAATACTTTTGGTTTCTTGAAGGCGGACTTTAGATCCTGCCCAAATACGTGGAATGATTTCATCATGTTCTCTCCCTATCCTTACGCTCATCCATTTGTTCTATCTCTATTATGTGTTGGATCTAGTGGGTTGCCTTTCTCTAGGTGGGGGATAAGCCATTCTTGAGAAAGAGGCCCACAAAATCCTTGATCTGATCCTTATGCAGCGTAGGATGCGCTTTGTTCCAATCCGAGGTTAAGGTGACATACAGCTTCAGCAGGACAAAAGAAACCAGTTTGGGATCGTCTCTGCGAATCTGCTCTAACTCCATGGCACGGCTGACCTGACGCTCCAGATATTCGAGAATGGCTGTCTCCACTTGCTGCAAACCTTCCTTGGCTTGCAGTGTACCGAACTCGTTAACCTCCTGAAAAAGCTTGATCAACAACTCATGTTCCTCCCGGTACTCCAGCAGAGAGTCCATACTCATATGCACGTTATCCAGAAAGGAATTCTCTTCCTTCACGGTCTGCTCTGTAATCTGTCTCATGTCCGTAATGATCGAGCGCAGAATCTCGCTGAACAGTTCTTCTTTATTTTCGAAAAAAGTATAGATCGTTCCCTTGCCCACATTGGCAAGTCTCGCAACCTGCTCCATCGTTGTGGCCTTGTAGCCAAACAGGGCAAAGGATTTCTCGGCAGAGTCCATAACCTGTTGCCTTCGATCTATCGTTTTCATGGTATTTACACCTCCTTGTGGTTGAAAGGATAAATGGGAAGATAAAACTTTTATGACCGATTTACTATTATGGTCAGTTGGTCGTTAACAAATGTAGCACTTGAACAGGGAAGGTGGATGTGATCTTTGTCATAAAAGTGCTGGGATAGGTTCCATAGGTGCGAATGTGATGCT
This sequence comes from Paenibacillus sp. FSL R5-0749, assembly GCF_038595085.1. Taxonomy (NCBI): domain Bacteria; kingdom Bacillati; phylum Bacillota; class Bacilli; order Caryophanales; family Paenibacillaceae; genus Paenibacillus; species Paenibacillus sp. FSL R5-0749. The sequence continues at coordinate 1,230,859 of NZ_CP152005.1, forward strand.
CATATGAAAAAGCAATGACGGAGCGTTTAACGAGTAAAATACTGAGCGAAAAAAAGCTTGTAACTATGTCTTCGTTGAATCCGTCTAATAGGTTGAGGTGATTGAGAATGAAACCATTTAAATATTGGAGCCAGCGTTTGAGTATGCTTTTGATGCTAGTCATTATTGTTGGCTGTGGAATATCGAATAAGGGGGAAATAACATCCAAACCCCATGAAACGAATACGGAAGAAGTGGCAAAGGAATCAACGAAGGGATGCCCGGGAACCATTGAATGGATTGATTTTCTGATGTTCAATGATGTTACATACTTTCAAAACAACGAAGGGACCAAAGAGGTACCTGCAGAGCAAATTGGGGACAGGATAGGGGAAGTGAGCTACATGCTGAACGAGCATGTGTGTGCGGATCACGTGACCGAGAATGGAGATGCGGCATATCTTCCAATTGGAACGGTTATATATGAACTAAAAGGTTATAAGTCACATTATCGCGTGGTAGCGAATAATAAGGTTTACGAAGCAAAAGAAAATCCCCATGCGAAGACAATGGGAGACCTGATGGACATTGAAGGCAAAGTGGAAAAAGTCAGCCTTGAAAGCGGCAATGATGGCAGCTCAATTGGTGACTTCCCCCAGGAAGCCGCATCTGAATTCATGAACGAGCTTCTGCCGTTGCGATACGTTGGCTTTGATGAAGTGTATAAGAAATCCAAGCATGAGACAGGAATTTTTTTACGTGTGCATCTTCAAGATGGAACATCATTTCGAATGGTTTATTACCCAAAAGCAAATGCTTTCTCAGCAGGAGCATTTGGAACAGAAAAGTTACAATTGTTAATCGTTTCTCAGAGAAAAGAAATTAAAGCAGCTGCTGGATTATAGAGTGGAGTGGAGTGGAGGTTCAACAATTCAGCTACAATGACGAGAAAAAGATGATTATAAATGCAGAAGAATTACTGTCTGTTAAATGATACCTGGAATCTATCCACCTACTCTGGTAACAACAAAAAACCAAGGCTTCGAGTTAGTCACTCATGCGCCTTGGTTTTTTACTGTGTCGTAATTTTGGTTATCTGCGACTTATTGCTTCTATTCTGCTCGTACTTTAAAGAATGAGATCAGTTCTTGCAGCTGCTCGGATACAACCGAGAGTTCATCGGAGGCACTCACAATGGCAGCCATGGAGGCTTCCTGCTCTTCAATGGACTGCTCAATTTGTTTACTGCTATTCGCTGCCTTGCTGACATTGGCAGAGAGTTCATCCGCCGTAGCAGACATTTCTTGTGTACTTGCCGAGATTTCTTCGGTAGAACTGGAGATATCCTGAATCTGGTTTGCAACTTTATTCGTAGCAGTCAGAATATTCTCGAAGAATACACCTGTCTCTTGGGTAACTTCCAAGCCTTTCGTTACTTCCTTGGAACCCAGCTGCATCGCCGCGGCAGACTGAGTGATATCCCGCTGGATCTCCTCAATTAATTGTCGAATCTGCTTGGCTGATTCCTGGGATTGTTCCGCCAGATTACGCACCTCGCCTGCAACCACGGCAAAACCTCGTCCTTCTTCACCCGCGCGTGCTGCCTCAATGGAAGCATTGAGCGCCAGCAAGTTGGTTTGTCCGGCAATCTCCGTAATGAGATTAACAATGTTGCTAATCTCATTCGAGTTATTTTCCAACGATTGAATCGAGTTCGACGTATTTTGTACTGCACCGGAGATCAAGCGCATCTGCTCAATAACTTGCTGCATCACCACATTACCTGTACTGGAGCGCTGCTCCATGCTGAGTGCTTCGTCTGCCACATCAGCTGAACTGCTGGCGATGGTCTGTACGACCGTTGACATCTCTGTCATGGCACGTGCATTCTCTACCGTTGCTTTGTCCTGAGACACCAGTCCGGTGGAGATCTCCCGAATATTTGTGCTGATGGATTGAATGTTCACATTATTTTTCTCGGAAATGCCCAGTAGTTGTTTGGAAGATTCCGAGAGGTGATGTGAAGTATTCTGTACTTTATAGATGGTTGTATTGAAGCGATGGATCATCGCATTAAACTTCTCGTTGATGATACCCAGATCATCTCGCCCGGTGTCGATGATTACGTCCAGATTACCCGTGCTGACTTCTTCGATACCTTTCATCAGGTTGCGAATTGGAAGCAACGTTCTTTTCAGCAATATGAATTGCAACACCATGAACAGGATCAGGAATCCGACAAGGAACATCAATCCGTACGTAAGCAATTCCTTAAGTCCTTTTGGAACGGCACTTGCATCAACATCGAAGTAAAGAGCAGCGTACATGGAGCCATCTGCATTATTAATAGGGTAGATCAGAGTGGTCCAAGTTCCGTACTCGTCCGTGTAGAAGTCACTGAAAGCAGGCTTCCCGTCCTTTTTCATCTGTTCCAGCACCACAACGTTATTTTGAGGTAGCGGATACATGGCACCTGCGGGCAGATTACCTTCCTCAAATGGTTGCAACAGGTTCGTTGGAATGGCGATGATGGACGTTCCGTCTCCTTCTTCAAGTTCTGAACCGAAAATGTACGCCTGTGCGATGTTTGGATAGAACTCATGGATGGAATCAAGGTAAGCTTTCATTTCCTGCTGTACAGGACCGGAGTAGCTTTTTTCCTTAGCCGCTTCTGCCACTTTGGCAGTGTCGAGATCATCGTACCATTTCTGGGTGATGACGGTAGCCTGGTCGTGCAGCTGTTCAACCAGAATGTTTTTCTGCAATTGATATGCGGCAGTGATCAGGATTACACCAATCAACGTGATACTGCCGAATGAAATCACCAAATTTTTGATAAAGAAAGGCATGGTACTCCAGCGAAGCTTATTAAACAAGATGGTTCACTCCTTCTACAAATATGAAAATGCACTATACCTGGATGGGATGCTATACGCTATGTAATCTAACGAATATTTAGTGGGAAATGATTATCGTGCAACTTCTATAATTCTTATTTTTACTGTGGTTATGTGACATTCTCTTATGATGCAGTGTGCTTCTTGCATTGTTACAAGTTCTACTTCACTTATAGGACCCCCAGGTAAGTTACTTCGTAGAATATATCGTTATAAAGTCATATTAATATTAGCTTTTCGTGCAAAAATGGTTCTAAGGTACTGGTTCTGTGGGCGTGTTTTTCGTTTTCGATCTTTATTATTACGTTTGTTAATGCAAGGTCAGAAGGACTGAAACATGATATAACAAGACGTTGGATTGATGACTAATTTCAAAATAAATGGGACTCCCCTTTCATAAAGGGGACCTTTTGGGTTTGTTTGCCATGACCTAAAGAAAACACAAGAGAACGAAAAGACAGTCCATTGTTGCCCTTATGCAGGAGCGCTAAGATAAAGTTGTTAAAGCGTTTACATTATGGATTGAAGGGAGCTTAACTCGGATGCCAGAAATTACGATCAGGCTGTATGAAGGCAGGACGGATGAGCAAAAGCAGGAGATAGTGGAGGTGTTCACACGCGAGCTCTCGCGTATTATCGACCGTGAGCCGAATTATATTTCCGTTGAATTTAATGAAATCCCATGGGACGAGAACGTTCCTGATAATTTGAGAGCCATGCAAACACAGAAGCAGGGAGGGGAGAAGACGTGAAGCCGGCGGATATCGTGCCACCAAGCCGGGGAACAACCGGACTTCACTCGTCTGGTCTGGGCACCCGGCTCGGAGATACAGGACGTTATCTGTGGCGATACCGGATCCTATATCTGCTCTCCGTACCGGGTATCCTGTATTTTTTCCTCTTCAAATATGTGCCTCTCTTCGGCTCCATCATTGCCTTTCAGAACTACAACATTTTCAAAGGTATCACCGGCAGTGATTGGGTAGGATTGGAACATTTCCAGAAGATGTTCAGCCATTATGACTTTTTGCGAATTCTCAATAATACACTTCTGCTTGGACTATATGATCTGGTAATTGCATTCCCGGTACCGATCTTACTGGCCATTCTGCTAAATGAAGTACGGATGATTGTATTTAAGCGGTTGCTGCAAACGATTGTATACATGCCTCACTTTCTATCCTGGGTCGTTATTAGCGGAATCTTCATGGGCATTTTCTCGATGGATGCCGGGGTGGTGAACAAGGCACTTGGGTTTCTGGGGATGCAACCAATCTACTTTCTTGGAGAAGACTCGTATATTCGTTCCATTCTGATTGGTTCCGGCATCTGGCGTGACTCTGGGTATGGAACGATTATTTTCCTGGCAGCCATTGCTGGCATCAATCCCGATCTGTATGAGGCGGCAGAGGTGGATGGAGCCGGACGTTTGAAGCAAATATGGTCGATTACCCTGCCATCCTTGCTGCCGACGATTATGATCCTGCTCCTGCTGCACATTGGGAAGTTCCTCGATCTGGGCTTTGAGCGTGTGTTTGTATTCCTGAATCCGCTCAATCTGGAATCGGGTGAAATTCTCGATACGTATATTTACAAAGCCGGGCTTCTCTCACAGCAATACAGTTATACAACGGCCATCGGATTGTTCAAGTCGGTCGTGGGTTTGATGCTTGTTCTACTCGGTAATTTCTTCAGCAAAAAAACAACCGGCGAAAGCCTGTATTAGGAGGCGAGCTCTATGCGTACCCCCAGTGTCCGTTACCGTATATTTCGCATTGGTAATCTCGTTTTTCTAACGCTGCTCTCGTTGACGATGATTCTGCCTTTCATTAATGTGCTGGCCCAATCACTCAGCAGCTCGGAAGCGATCATGGGTGGAAAGGTTAGCTTCTGGCCTGTTGATTTTACCTGGATCAATTATGAATATGTATTTGGCGATGCTGCATTCTGGAGGGCATTTGCGGTATCGGTTGGGGTGACGCTGTTCGGGACGCTGGTCAATCTTGCGGCAACGGCATCACTTGCGTATCCTGTGTCTCGTCCAGAGTACAAGGGACGCTCTCTCGTTGTCATGTTTGTCCTGGTAACCGTCGTATTCTCGGCGCCGCTCATTCCGAACTTTATCCTGATGAAAGAACTGCATCTGGTTAACAATCCACTGGTGCTGATTGTGCCCGGAGCGATTAATGCCTTTAATTTCTTCGTTATGCGCTCGTTCTTCGCACAGCTGCCGGGTGAGCTGATTGACGCTGCTCGTATCGATGGCTGTGGAGAATTCGGTATCATCTGGCGTATCGTCATCCCATTGTCCAAACCGGCCATGGCATCACTCGGTATTTTCTATGCGGTAGGCCACTGGAATGCGTATTCCACGGCGCTCTATTATCTGAATGATCCGGCCTGGTGGCCGATCCAGGTAACACTCAAGAAGCTGTTTGAAAGTGACGATATTTCCGTCGATCCAGGTTCTGCCGTCTATAGCACCCTTGCGCATACATCGCCGGAAGGCATCAAAATGGCAACCATTATTATCGCCACCTTGCCGATCATTATCATTTACCCTTTCCTGCAAAAGCATTTTGTAAAAGGAATCATGGTCGGCTCCGTCAAATCTTAAGTACAAGCAACATACAGATCTGACGGAAACGGGGGAATGGCGATGTTCAGAATCTTGATTACGGACGATGAGCCAATGATTCGAATGGGTCTGGCGAAGATGATCAAACAAGCGGGACTGTTCGACTGTGAGATTCGGCAGGCTGCACATGGGGAAGAAGCTCTCCAAGTGATGGGAGACTTTCGGCCGCACATCCTGTTTACGGATATCCGCATGCCAACGATGGACGGTATTGAGCTCTGCCGTCGTTTATCCGAGCAAGGCAGTACGATACGCATTGTTGTGGTCTCCGGTTATTCGGACTTTGAATATGCAAGAGCCTGTATGGATTATGGGGTAAAGCGATATTTGCTGAAACCTGTGGGACGACAGGAGCTTCATGAACTGCTGCTCAAATTGCTGGCATCCGAAGAGGATAAACCTACGGTTTCTCTTGTACCCGTGAGGGAGCTGAACGATTGGGCGATGCGTCTGGAAGAGGCGATATGGGAGCTAAGACAATCCGATGTGACGGAGTTGCTCGCAGCATGGTCAGATCGTTATCCGGCATATGCCCTGATGCCTGAGCAGACAGCGGAGCTTTTTCAGGAATTGCTGGAATTGATTGTAGCCAGAATGAATGCACGGGGAAACGGAACCATGAGTACGTCCAGTCAGATTAATGAAAGCGCTTCCTCAAAAGAGTGCTTCAAGGCTCTGGGCAACGAAATCCATATGTTGATGAAGACGATCAAGGAAAAGCGCAGCGGCAAGCGCAAACATCCGGTGGAAGAAGCTAAGGCTTATCTGGAACAGCATTTGCGCAGGGAAGTGTCGCTTGACGAGATTGCCGCCAAGTTGGGACTGAACCCGTCCTATTTCAGCCAACTGTTTAAACAGACGACAGGTCAGACCTTTATTCAATACCGGATACGCAGCAAAATGGAACTGGCCAAACGCATGCTGGAACAGCCGGGCAACCGGATTACGGATATATCCTACGAAGTGGGGTATGCGGATCATCCCCATTTTACCAAGACATTCAAGAAGATTACCGGACTGACCCCGTCCGAATACCGTAGCAAGTTGGGCATTGAATGATGAAGCGCAGCTTGTCGATCCGCCTGTTCTTTCATTTTGCCATCGTAATTACGTTGTCCCTGTCTGCTATCGGCTTGTTTACCTACACCTATGCCTCAACTGAGATGAACGACCAGTTGGCGGGCAACATCGCCCAAACGATGCGTAATACGGCGTACCAAACCGACCTGTATTTGCAAAATTATGATCGCTCAACGTACTCTATCCTCTCTAATGGAAGTGTGAAGCATTTCCTCGATATGAATTCGGAGGATAGTTATGCCTATTACGAGTACAGCCGTCAGATTAAAAGGAACGTGTTCCCGCCTGTATTTATGTTATATCCACAGATCAAGTTCCTGTATGTTATCGGGGAGAACGGGCGGGTTGTCATCGATGACAACCAGAATTCAGCGGGCATACCCGATATCGATGCTGCCCAGCAGTATAAGGAGCTGCTCGCTACGACCCCTGCGAATGGCGAATCGACGTTGCTCACCCGCAGTATTCGCAGTGGACAGAGTTCGAATGTCATTACGATTGCACGCCGGATCAGGGGGATGTCCTCCTACACACCAAACGGAGTGCTGGCGATGGAAGTGAATGTGCTGGAGCTTGACAACATCTGGGGAGAACTCGATCTCGGTCAAGGGGGATATCAGTATGTGATGGATCAGAACGGAAATGTCATCTACCTTCCTGGGGTCGAGGAGGCGCAAACCGTGATGTCATCCAGCACCGTGGACAGACTTATGCACATGGAGGCAGGGTCACTGGAACAGAACACGGATGGCACCAAACGGCTGTTTATATCGGAACTGTCTGCCTATTCGGGCTGGCGCTTTGTCGCTTCCGTGCCGCTGTCGGAGCTTCAAAGGCCGATTGCAACGATTCGCTCAGCTACATTATGGGTTGGTGCAGGAACCTTGCTCGCTGCGCTTGTTGTGGCGTATCGGATCGGAGCATCTCAAGTGGAACCCATTCGGGTGCTGATGAACGGAATGAGACAGACGGAGAAGGGAATCTGGAACAAGGTGGAGATGAAGGAAAGGCGTGATGAGATTGGCGTGCTGATCCGCAGCTATAATCTGATGGTCAGCCGTTTGTCGGACATGATTGAGAGTGTATATGAGTCGGAGCTGCGCCGCCAGAAGTCGGAAATTGAGCTACAGCAGGAGGCGTTGGAACGACACCGTGCGGAATTTCAGGCGCTCCAGTTGCAGATCAATCCGCATTTTCTCTACAACACGCTGGAGACGATCAAATGTTATGCCGTTGTACAGGACTCCGAAGAAATTGCACAGATGGTGGAATCGATGGCCCATATGCTCCGTTATTCCATTCAGACCAATCTGGAGGAAATTACGGTGGCCAATGAGTTGAAGCATGTGCTCGCCTACCTTTCTATCATGAAACATCGCATGGATCGGGAGCTTGAAGTGGAGGTCATCATTGCACCGGATCTGTTGCTGGAAAAAATGGTTCGTCTCACCCTCCAGCCCCTGGTGGAGAATGTGCTGCAACATGCGTTTCCACAGGGCATGGAACCGGGTCATTATATCCGCATCGATGCTCGGCGCCTGGAAGATCGCTTCCTTGTGATCGTGCAGGATAACGGCATGGGCATGAACGATGAACGCCTGAAGAAGCTGCGTGACCGTCTGGAATTAAATCGTCTGGCAGGGGAAGATTCCGATGATTTCTACCATCGTGGAGGCATTGGTCTCATGAATGTCCATCGACGGATTCAACTGGTATTTGGAGAAACGTATGGCTTGATGATTGAGAGTGAGCGAGGCTTGGGAACGACCATTACGATGGCGCTTCCGGCCGATCAGCACAGCAAGCGGATTTAATGTAATTGAAACCAATAACAGGGAGGAAGATCAAACATGAATATTAACTTGCAGAACAAAATTGCGTTGGTAACAGGTTCCAGTGGAGGGATTGGCGCTGCTATTGCCGGGTCATTGGCTCGCTGTGGGGCAAAGGTGGCTGTGAATGGTCTGCATAATATGGAGCGGGCGGAGGAGGTCGTGGCAGCGATTCGGGATGCTGGTGGTGAAGCGGCGGCATTTCAGGCCGATGTGACCGATATGGATGCCATAGAATCGATGGTTGGGGATATCACGCTTCGTTTCGGCGGTCCAATTGACTTGTTAATCAATAATGCGGGGCATCTGGTGGAGCGGAGCCCTATTGAAACGATGAGCGAGGAGCTTTACAGCCGGATTATGGATGTCAATCTGAAGAGCGCCGTATTTGTCTCCAAAGCGGTCATTCCTGGCATGAAGGCGGCTGGAGGCGGACGAATTATCAATCTGACCTCGGTAGCGGCTCATAACGGGGGCGGGCCGGGTGCAGCTATTTACGCAGCCTCCAAGGCGGCTGTCATTGCGTTAACCAAAGGGCTTGCCAAAGAACTGGCTCCTGGGGGGATTACGGTTAATGCCCTTTCACCGGGCTTCATTGGACAGACGGCATTCCATGCTACGTTCACCTCGGCAGAAGGCCGGACTTCTGCAGTAGGCAGCATCCCGCTTGGACGGGAAGGGACTCCCGATGATGTTGCAGGAGCGGCGTTGTACCTGTGTTCTGACCTGGGGGCTTTTATCACCGGAGAGACGATAGAAATCAATGGCGGAATGTACATGCGTTGAGGCTACAACATTGCGATAAGGAGGGAATGATACGATGGAAGTGAAACGGAAGCTTGCAGAAAGACTGTTGTACCAACCTATTAGCGGGCCGTTCCATGTGGACTATGCACCTGATGAACATACCATTCTGGCAGAGAATCCGCCAAGGTTTACCTGGATGGCGGCACAGCAGGAGGATGAGAATGCCTATCTGCTGCAAGTATCGGCGAGCCCTTCTTTTCAGAAAGAAGAGACGATGACCTTTACGCCGCTCCCGTATAATTTTTTCACACCTGAGCGGGTGTTTGAACCTGGAGAGTATTATTGGCGATATGCGCTGCTTATAGATCAATCAATGCAGCAAGGAAGCGAAGCCGAAACGGATGCCGTGCAGGAGAAACAGCAGGAAATGTCATCATGGAGTGAGGTGCGGCGGTTTACGGTTCCAGCGGGACTACCGGAGACACCTCTACCTTCCCGGGCACAGCGATACGTTTGCACAGACACATCTCACCCACGGCTGTGGCTTGGTGAGCGTGGACTGAATGCGCTTGCCGATGGTGTTGCGTCCGACTCCACGTATTGCGGCTGGGATGTGTTTATGGCAAATTCCGTGGAACCGTGGGCAGACCGTGAGCCAATTCGTGAACCGCTGCCTTACCCGGAGAACAAACGTGTCGCCGCGTTGTGGAGACAAATGTACATTGACTGTCAGGAAGTGTTATATGCCATTCGTCATCTGAGTATCGCTGGGCGGGTGCTTCGAGACGAACGGCTGCTTGAAACGGCGAAAACCTGGCTGTTGCATGTGGCGGCCTGGGATACGGAGGGAACAACCTCCCGCGATTATAACGATGAGGCAGCCTTTCGGGTCGCAGCGGCGCTTGCTTGGGGCTATGACTGGCTGAATGATGAGTTGAACAGTGAAGAGCAAGATGTGGTAAGACGCAGTTTGCTGCGGCGGACAGAACAGGTAGCCCAGCATGTGATGGTCCGCTCAAAGATTCATCATGTGCCCTATGACAGCCATGCAATTCGTTCATTGTCTTCCGTACTTGTACCGTGCTGTATGGCTTTGTTGCATGAGGAGCAGCAAGCTGCAGCGTGGCTGGATTATGCGATCGATTATTATGCCTGTCTGTACTCCCCTTGGGGTGGCAGTGATGGGGGTTGGGCCGAAGGACCGATGTACTGGACAACAGGCATGGCCTATGTAACCGAAGCGATGAATCTGCTGCGAAACTATGCGGGCATCGACTTCTTCCGTCGACCGTTCTTCCAGCGTACCGGGGATTTTCCACTCTACGTGTACCCGCCTGATGCACGGCGCGCCAGTTTTGGAGATCAGTCTACGCTGGGTGACCCGGTCAATTTGAAAACAGGCTATCTTGTGCGCCAACTGGCAGGTGTTACAGGCAACCGCTGGTACCAGTGGTACTTTGAGCGTGTACGCCAATCCGATCCGGGGACAGAGGGAGCCTTTTATAACTACGGTTGGTGGGATTTTAACTTTGACGAATTGGTATATCGCCACGATTATCCGCAGGTGGAGGAAGAGTCACCTGTGAACATCGAGCCGCTCAAATGGTTCCGGGATGTGGGATGGGTAGCTATGCATCACCGGATGGATGATCCGGATGAGCATATGATGCTGCTACTCAAGTCAAGCCGTTATGGCTCCATCAGCCATAGCCATGCGGATCAGAACAGCTTTACCCTGCATGCATTCGGTGAGCCGCTTGCGGCGGATACCGGCTATTATATCGCGCATGGAAGTTCCTTTCACCGGGAATGGCGCAGGCAGACACGCTCCAAAAACAATCTGCTGATTGGCGGAGCAGGTCAGTATGCCGAGAACAACAAAGTGCTGAACATGGCGGCAACCGGGCAGATCGAAGATGCCTATTGGCGAGACGGTGATGGTTATGTGCGCGCGGTAGCGACCGATGCCTACGCCAGCACCGTACCGCATGTGAAGCGTGTTGTACGGGAAATACATTTTCTGCAATCATCCTACTTCGTCATTGTGGACCACATTGACCTGAAGAAGCCGGACAGTGTTCAATGGCTATTCCATGCACTACACCCGTTACAGCTGAAAGGGCAGACCTTCCGTCTGAACGGTACTAAGGCAGGGCTTGAGGGGACATTTGTCTATGCTTCCTCCGGTGAACTGTCGCTCAGCCAGACGGATCAATTCGCAGAGGTGGACCCGGCAGAGTATGAAGGGCTGGACAGACATTATCATCTAAGCGCGGAAACACGGCCTGCTTTAAGCCATAGAATTGTAACGCTGCTTGTGCCATATAAGATTGAGGAGCCGAAGTACGTCCCTTATTTCATCGATGACCAGGATCACGGCATTCATCTCTATTTTACCGACAACGGTATAACAAAGAAGATCGAGGTATCCAAGACGTACTAGTAAGTGTTGACCTAAAGAAAACGCAATCTCATCTAAAACATCCCCATTGTTGCAGGCGGTGGGGATGTTTTAACATCTATTTGAAAGCGCTTTACCAACGAGTGGTACCTAAATCTAAATCAGGATGAAAAGAGGGGTAGTATGAAAAAGTGGATGGTCACAGGCATGGCGCTATTGCTGGCAACAACCGTCATGGCGGGATGCAGCACTGGAAGCGGGGCGAAATCCGGTGAGAATGGGGGAGACGGCAAGACGAGGTTCTCCATGTCACTGCGAACGCTGGCGTATACGTATGTGGAGAAGTCGCCCGACATCAACCAGGATAAATGGGTGAAAAGGCTGGAGGATCTGACCAATACCGATCTCAAAATTGTCCTGGTGCCTCATAAGGAATATGAGCAGAAAATGGTGCAAATGTTTGCCACCAATGATATTCCTGATGTGGTGCAGGGTGACGGCGGCGTCAACGGCAAGGAGATGGCCGGCTCGGTCGAAGCCGGAGTATTTCAGCCACTGGATGAGTTGTTGCAGCAGTATGGGCAAGATTTACTGAAAGCCGTGCCGAAGGAAGCCTGGGACCAGGTCACCCATGACGGCCAGATCTATGCCATCCCTGAATATTTATCCAATCCATCCCGCCGGGCAACCTGGATTCGTAAGGATTTGCTGGATCAAACCGGATTGCCGGTGCCTACTACGGTGGAGGAGACAATGGAAGTGCTGCGCGCCTTTAAAAAGCTTGGCGTGGAGAATCCATATATGGGGCGTGAGGATTTCAAATATGCGGATACCTTCTTTGGTGCCTATGATGTGCAGCAGTTCTTGTCCATGATGGAGCAGCAGGGCGACCAGATTGTACCGAAGTTCATGGATAACGAGAATATGCAGCAAGCCCTGACGATGTATAAGACGATGTATGAGGAAGGGCTTATCAACAAAGAGTTCGCAACGATTAATTCCACCGTATTCAAAAATACGATCCTCTCCGGCAAAGCAGGCATGTGGTCCATGAATGCCAACGAACTGATCCAGTGGGAGAAGCAGATTAAAGCGTCGGTTCCCGATGCCAAAATCGAGATTATCCCTTCCCCTGTCGGCCCGGATGGAAAAGGCGGTTATTATCTGTACGGTCCTGTGACACGTGCCTACTTTATTAATAAGGATGCGGCCGATCCGGCTTCCATTATCCGTTTTTTCAACTGGATGGTGTCTGACGAAGCGGAGAAGTTCTTCACGTACGGTACGGAAGGAGAGACCTATACAGAGGATAATGGTGTGATTTCATATACAGCTCCGACAGACTCTGCTGGCGTGGACGAGGAGCGTTACCGTCAATCGTTCTTATGGTTCGTACAGGACACAACATACAACAAAGGCTCCCTATCCCTGACTGAAGAAGGCAAAAAGCTGATGAATATTTACGATACGGTTTTAGCCAAAGAAGGTCGGGATGGCATTAACTTTGATCCGCGTTTGGAAGCTTTTGTACAGAATCCCGATATTGCTCCCAATTCGGATACACCTCCTCAGGTATTGCTCACACACATGATCAAGATGGTATATGGCAAGGAGCCGATCTCCGATTGGCCAAAGGTAGTTGAGGAATGGAAATCCAAAGGCGGGGATCAGGCCATCAAGGAAGCCACAGAGAAGTTCAAGAACGGTGAAGGCGTGTCGGCACCGCGTCGCTAGAATTGTTCGACATAAGCATGATTAACATCAGCAATTGCAAAGGTATAACGTCAGGAGATTGGACTACCGTGCGGAGGGGATACAAGTGAATAATTTGTTCAAAACGTGGAAAAAGCGCGTTGTCCTTGTTGCCATGTCTATGATTCTCATTAACGGCACCATCGTTCCCATGCATGAAGTCCGGGCGATGGAAGATGTAGTTCCTAGCTCTATTCGTAACCCTATACAGGAAGAAACAGAAAACGTCCCGGAGCCGGAGGGCCCGGAGCTGGAGATTTACGCGGAAAACTTTGATGACCCGGACAATTTTGGCTCTACAGGTGGAATTGCATTGAGAGCTCCCTGGTCGCAGGAAGGGGCAGGTGGAAGCAAGGCCAAGACGTCATCTTCCACGACTGCTCCCTCGCTGCCCAATATGATCAAGATAGACGGAACCGATGCGCTTGCACTGCCTCTAAACTTGACTGGATACGGAAATATACGGCTGAGCTACTACACGCGTGCTTCCTCCTATATAAGTGGAAGTGTGATTATCGAATGGTCGAAGGATGGTGGCACATCCTGGACGACGCTGGAGACATTTGAACTTCCCCCGGGCACCCCGGACCTGAAGAATAAGGAAGGCAATACGCTAAAAAGCTGGACGCTGGGTTCGGAAGCGAACAATAACAGCACGGTCAAAATTAGATTTCGGACAGGAGATGCCATGCAGGCCAACATGTATATCGACAATGTTGCCATATACGGTCAGGCTATTCCCGGAATAACGCCTGCCCCATCCCCAGTGCCGCCTGGAGAAGAGAATACTGAATTCACGCCACCGCAAGGAGTGACTTTATACGAGGATGTGGAGATCGGTACGGCTGGTGGGCGGGCGATGTATTCGTCCATTGCCGTTCCCGAGACAGCGGCAGCTGAACCGATGCCAGTCATGGTCTATATCCATGGAGGTGGATGGAATCACGGGGACCGGAAGCAGGCATTGAACTCCATATGCAACTATGTACTCAAACGCGGTTACATCGGTGTGTCTCTGGACTACCGACTGACGCCTGAGGCACCTTTCCCTGCCCAGATTCAGGATGTAAAGCTTGCTATTCGATACCTGCGAGCTCACGCTGAGCAGTACAATCTGGACCCAAGCCGTATTGGTGTCTGGGGATCATCGGCGGGCGGACATCTGGCTGCATTGCTTGGTACGACAGGGGACATGGTCGCTGGTAACACTGTAGAGCTCGATACAGGGGTGACAGTAGATATACCTGATCTGGAAGGTTCAGGCGGATGGTCTGAGTATTCCGACAAAGTGCAGGCGGTCGCCGACTGGTACGGACCTGCTGATTTTACAACGACATTTGCTAATAACTATAGCTCGGTCACAGCTCTGCTTGGCGGGCATCGCGCGTTCGATGTTCCGGAGCAGGCCAGACTTGCCATGCCGGGCACGTATGCCTCACCAGATGATCCACCATTCTGGATTCGGCACGGTGATGCTGACGCCACTATTCCCTATACCGACAGCGTTACTTTCGCGGGACAGCTTCAATCTGCGGGTGTGCCGATTGTGGATTTGAAAGTCGTGCCTGGTCAGGGCCATGGATTTACAGGGACCGCTTCCGAGACTGCGAATGCAGAGGCATGGGCTTTCATGGATGAACATGTGAAGAACCGGATTGTAACGGAGCCTATTATTTTCAAAAGCAATCCTGAAGACACTTCGCCTGAAGATGAAGAAGTGGCTGAAGAAAAACCGTTGATTGAAAAGGTCATCGCCAGTAAGCTGCCAAGCGACGATGCGGCGATTGACAGCAGCAAGCCTGACCTGAATTTCAATCAGGCCACGGGCTCCAGCAACGGATTACTGAGCATCTCTTCCACTTCATCAACCAAGAAATATGTGTACTTCAAATTTAATATGACTGGAAATGAGCCGGAAGGAGATCGGTATCGATTGCGGATTGCCGCCAAGAAAGGCACATCAAATATTGATACCACGTTGTCTCTGTACGGTTTGAATGTAACAGACTGGAGCGAATCATCGTTAACCTGGTCGAATGCTCCGGTCCAAAGTCTGAGCGAAGGTTCGCTGCTCGGCACATTCCAGGTTACGGCAGATCGGAATGGAAGCCCGGCCGTCTATGAACTGGATGTAACCGATGTTGTGAAGAGTCGTCCAGATGCGGAGCAGGTTGCATTTTTGCTTGCGGATGCGGAATCAACGGGTGTTTCCATAAACGTATACACCAAGGAAGCGAACGGAACGAGCAATCCGCGTCCACAGTTAACAGTCATTGCTTTGATCGAAGAAGGCAGTGACACGCAGTCACCCGAATGGGAGCAGGGAGCTGAGCTTGAGGTTCGCAACTGGGGGACAGATTTTGCGGAACTAAGATGGCCAGCGGCCAGCGATGATACAGCTGTATCTGCCTACCGAATTTATCGGGATGGAGTCCTGCTGGCAGAACAAAGTAAGCGGTCATTTCGTGACAGCGAACTTGCAGCTGGGACATCGTATACGTTTCAAGTGAAAGCAATTGACGAGGCGGGCAATATCAGCAGTGCTCTATCAACCGAAATGACAACCCTAGACGTCCCGTTATCGTCCCTGCCTGTGGCTTCTGTCACGGCAAGTGGCAGCGACGGCAACCTAGCGACCAATACCATCGATAATAACAGCTATACACGCTGGTCTGTTGCCGGGGAGGGGCAATGGATCACATTTGATCTGGGTCAGATACAGTCAGTGGGTTATGTGGGGATTGGTTTTTACAAAGGGGATGTCCGAAAGACCTTTTTTGAGATGGAATCGTCTGTTGACGGTGAGCAGTGGACCCAGGTATTCAACGGCGAAAGCAGTGGGGATACAACCGAAATGCAGGCATTTGATATCCCAGACACTTCTGCACGTTATGTACGAATCACAGGGCATGGCAATTCAGATGCGAGTATTTACACAAGTCTGACCGATGTGCATCTGTATGCCCCTTTTGCAGGGGGAGGGACACCTGTGGCTCTGATTCCATATATCGTGCCACAACCACCTGAAGGGACGATGCCCTTTATCGCCCCAGGTCTGACGGAAACAGATGGCACACCACATGTTGTCCATGTTCCACATGCCGTGACCGGACGTACAATTGATGTACGGGATTTTGGAGCAAATCCTGCCGACAACACGAGTGATGACCGACCAGCAATACAGGCTGCTATTGATGAGGCTGAGGTGGGTGATGAAGTGTTTTTACCCAATGGAGTGTACAATTTGTTATCCGGGCCGGATGGAACCACCAACCTGATGCTCAAATCCGGCGTGAATCTGAGAGGAGAGAGCCGTGAAGGAACCGTGCTCAAGACATCGCTGGATCAGGTAACGGGCAGTGCCGTTCTGAAGGCATCAGCTCAGCATAGCATTCTCGTATCCAACATGACCCTAACTTCATCCTGGTCCGGCAGCTACACGACGGATCATCAATCCAATAATCCCTCCGCTGGGGGGCCGGATAGTCTGATTCACATCGCCAATTATGGTGAGTTACCATCGTATGACATTACAATTGAAGGCGTAATTGTGGAGAAGTTCAAACGAATGGCGATCCGAATTGAGCACAGCCGCGATGTTGTTGTGAAGCATGCAACCTTTCGCAATGCAACAGATCTGGGCCCCGGAGGTTCAGGATACGGAATTTCGATTCAGGGAACGGCCAAGACCGATCGACTTGGTTTTGATAATGATACGTTATGGAATGTGGTGGAGGACAGTGCATTTGAGGGTCCTTATCTCAGACATGGAGCACTGATTCAGTTTGTGGCTCACAATAACGTGTTACGCGGCAATACATTTAATGGAACCAAGCTGGATGCCATTGATCTTCATGGTGAACTGGAGTATTTGAATGAAATCTCCGGCAATGTCATTACGGATGTGCTGACAGGTGCAGGGATTGGGCTTGGCAATACAGGGGGTTCAGCGCCCAGCAACCACAGCAAGTCTGGCAAAGGAAACTACATTCATGACAACACAATCAAGAACAGCCGGATCGGTATTTCGGTGACGATGGGTACTCCCGATACTCTAATTGAAGATAATCTCATCGAGAATACAACCACGATTGCAGATGCGGCTGGAATCAAAGTATTAAATGGACCAGGTACGGTAATTCGCGGCAATGTGATTCGTAACAATACTGCCAGTGGATACTGGGGCGTACGGCTTGAGCGCGACAAAGGCGATGCTGGAGCTGGCAATATAGGCGAAGGGAATCCCGAGAATGTGTTGATCGAGGATAACCGAATCGAAGGTAACACAAACGGAATCGGCTTGTTTGCCGGAGTCGGCATTCTGCTAAACGCTAACATTCTAAACAACGTGAATGAGGACTACTACCAAGCAGAAGGTGTGACCGTTACCGAACTATAAAGGATCAGAATAAGTAGCCTAGCAGGTATCTATATAAGTTGAAGCTCAATTTTACACCTAAACGGAGAGTGCAGAACCAATTTGAAGAAGCGTAGCGTTAGCCTTTTATCACCGGATTTTCCCCATAAACAAAGGGAATGATGAAAATCTGGGGATAAGAGCGATCGGAAAATGGTACTGCAATCGGAGTGATAAGGTGTAACATTCATAGTTCAACTTATGTAGCCTGATGGGCTACTTTTTGTTGTAGTCGTTATTTAAGATTCACTAAAGGTTCGTCCTCTACCATGGTTACATAAGCCTCAGTTGCTTAACAGAAACCAAGAAGGAGGATTCATCATTTGAATATACTATTACGAAAAGTTGCAGTAACGGCATTATCCGTGACTATGGTAACGTCATCTTTTGGCCTGATGGCAGGTCCAAATACGGCATTTGCCGCAGAGAGCACAGCGACAACCGCGAGTGCAGGCGTGACACAAGCTTATGAATCGTTGTTCCAGACGGACAACGTGATTGATGTGAATGTAACGATTGATGATGCAGACTGGAAGAGTATGCTTGAAAGTCCGCTCGATAAGGATTACAAGAATGTGAGTGTGGACGTGGACGGCAACAAGCTGGACAACGTTGGTTTCTCCACCAAGGGGAATCTGACCTTGAAAGCCGTAGCCTCGATGGAGGATTCGGATCGATACAGCTTCAGACTGAAGTTCGATAAATACGACAAAACACAAACCTTGCTCGGACTGGACAAAATGGTGCTCAATAACAACTATGCAGATCCATCCTATATGCGTGAGGTACTTCACTATGAAGCGCTTCGCAGTATTGGCATGGATGTGCCGATGACAAACTATGTTAATCTGTATGTTAATGGCGAACTGGTCGGTTTCTACACCGGGGTTGAAGCCGTAGATGACAGTTACTTGGAACGCAACTACGGTGAGGATTACGAAGAAGGCGTGCTATATGATACAGATGAGAAGAGTTATCTTCAATATGAAGAGGGCAGTGACTACAGTACAATCACCAAAGACTTGGGTACGGATAAGGACAAAGCCAAACTAAAAACCTTCATCCAAACGCTGAACGAGATGCCAGAAGGTGAAAAGGGTGATATCGAGAGCGTGCTGGACGTGGATTCGGCGCTTCAATATATTGCAGGCAACATGGTTTTCGGCAACTATGACAGCTATAGCGGCGACAAAGGACATAACTACATGCTCTATGGCGATGAGGATGGCAAGTTTACCGTTGTACCTTGGGACTTTAACATGTCCTTCAATGGATACTCCGGTGGAGGCGGACGTGGCGCAACAACCGGATCAACCACAACCAACACCAACGCAACGAACGTATCTGTGGACGAGCCTGTACTGGGCATTAGCATGGAAAATGTACCGATGATTAATAATCTGCTTGCTGTGCCGGAGTATAAGGAAAAATATATGAGCTACGTCAATGAACTGACGGACTATATGGAAGGCATTCAGAATCGTATTACTGATCTTGCCAATGAGATTCGTCCATATGTAGAAGCAGATCCAACGAAATTCTATACGACAGAACAGTTTGAATCCAACATTGCTTATTCTGCCAATGCAGATGTCGCTGGGGGGATGGGCGGTACACCACCTGAAGGATTTGAGGGAATGACACCACCTGAGGGCATGGAAGGCATGACACCGCCGGAAGGTTTCGAAGGAATGACACCTCCAGATGGAGCAACACCTCCGGTTGGCACAACGGGAACAGGAACAACAGATAGTACAGGCAATACGCAGACACGTCCTGGCGGTAACTTTGGCGGTGGAGGCGGAGGTATGGGTTCCATGGCAGCCGGGTCACTAACCACATTTGCACTGAACCGCCTTGCAAATCTGCAAGAGCAACTTGGGCGTGAAGTAACGCCGCTGCCTGAGACTGTGGAAGAGACAGGTTCGAATACTTCATCCGGAACAAGTGACAAAACCATTACTGTAACACTCGATGGTAAATCGATCACATTCCCGGATCAGGACCCACTGCAGCAAAGTGGCCGAGTGATGGTACCTGTGTATGCAATCCTCGAAGCACTTGGTGCAGAAGTGACTTGGGACAAAACGGCGAAGACCGTAACAACCGTTCTGAATGACCAGACTCTTGTGCTCAAGATCGGAAGTAGCACAGCAATGGTAAATGGAGAGACAATTGAAATTGATGCCCCCGCGATCATTCAAAACAGTCGTACACTCGTACCCGTTCGCTTCATTTCAGAAGGACTGGGATTAGCCGTGGATTGGGATCAAGCTGCTGCACAAGTAAGCCTTACATCCAAATAAGCAATATCTTCTGCGGAGCAACGTTGTTGTACGGAGAATGAGAGAAGGGATTCGATGGTCAGATCGAATCCCTTTTTGTTCTGCTTTTGTAGATTAGAAAGGAGCGAAGACATATCTAATTTATCGTTCCAGATTGATATTTAATTTCCAACCAGCAGATCATTCTCACATAATTACGGAGAAAGCGGAAAAACTTTGATTTTTAATTTCAACTAAATGTGATGAAAGTCACTGAAATATTATAAAAAATGTGAAAGCTCCTACCGATAAGACTATAGTGATATTCGAAACAGACTCGAAATCGGCTTGAATATCCCCACAATTACATAGGGAAAAGGGTGGCTCACACACATGCGAAGCATGAGCATCGGTACCAAAATCAGTTTGATCGTTATCAGTATATTTATCGTCTTCTCCTCAGCCGTGGCGGTAAGTGTAATCATGGAGATGAGACAGGGGATTACGACATTCGCTACAGAGAAGGCGAAGCGAGATTTGGAGATGGCGAATAGTATCATTACATATAAGTATCCAGGAGAGTGGGCCATTCAAGACGGACAATTATTCAAGGGAGATATCGCGCTGGAAGGTAACTTCGAACTGGTGGATGAGATTGGACAAGCATCTGGGGACACGGTGACCATCTTCCGAGGTGATGAACGTGTCGCTACGAATGTTATGATAAACGGGGAACGTGCTGTTGGCACGAAGGTATCTGAAGAGGTCGCCCAGATCGTTTTGCAGCAAGGGGAAAAATACTTCGGTGAAGCCGTGGTTGTGGGTCAGAAATATCAAACGGCCTATGAACCCATCAAGAATGCATCCGGGGAGATTATCGGCATTTTCTATGTTGGTGCTTCTCAATCATTAATTGATGTGATTATCTCCTCGTTCCTCAAGACATTCCTGATCGTATTCCTGCTCGCAATGTTGGTCGCAATTACCCTGATCCTGTGGTACGTTCGCAGGGTGAGAGTACGAATCGAACGGGTATCCGTGGCAATTAAGCGGGCGGGCACAGGTGATTTTACACAGCCTGTAGTCGATAACGTCAAAGATGAAATTGGCATGCTGGGCACGGGATACAATGAGATGAGAAGCAATCTGCAGATGATCATTCAGGGTGGACTTCAAGCTGCGGAGAAAGCAGAGCATTCGACTGGATTGCTGCTCAAGATTGCGGATCAGACGGGTAATGAATCGGCACAGATCGCATCTTCTGTTGAACAAGTCGCGCAGGGAGCCGAGCGTCAGACGGTCAGTACGGAAGAAAATCTGCAGGCGATGGAAGAAGTGGCTATAGGCGTACAACGTATGGCAGACAAGGCCTCCAGCATTTCTGACTCTGCTATGTATTCACGCAACCAGGCAGAGACCGGAGGTGAAGCGGTGCAACTTACCGTTCAGCAGATGTCTACGATTGAATCCTCCGTTACCAGAACGGATGAAGTCATTCGCATGCTGGAAGGGAAGTCGGCACAGATTAGCCAGATGGTTTCCACCATTCATGAGATTGCGAATCAAACGAATCTGCTCGCCCTCAATGCATCGATTGAAGCGGCAAGAGCCGGGGAACATGGCAGAGGATTTGCCGTGGTATCTACCGAGGTTCGTAAACTGGCTGAACAAGCGGGAGACTCTTCAGATCGTATTGAAGAACTGGTCAAAGCCATGGAACAAGATATGCAGCAATCGCTATCGGCCATGTCGAGAGTGAAGGATGAAGTGCAAGAAGGGCTGCGCTTGACCCGGGAAACGGAACAAAACTTCAGCCTGATCCGGGATACGAACTTGCGTATGGCGACAGAGATTGAGGACATGGCTGCGACGAGTGAAGAGATGTCCGCAGGCGTGGAGCAGATTGTGGCTTCCGTACATGAGATCGCTCGCCATGCGCAGACGGCCAGTACCAATTCACAGCAGGCTGCCGAATCTGTTCATGAACAGCTCAAGTCGGTAGAGCAGATCAAGGCTTCTGCGGCTATTTTGTCTGATGTGTCGACAGAACTCCAGACTTCACTTCGTCCGTTTAAGATATAATATCTGTTACAATAGGGAAAAGGAGGGACTTCAATATGGCTCCTGATAAAACAAAACTTTTCCCCAATGAGAATATCCGCACCGTATGTTACATTCAAAACCTGCCGCCACGTTCCAACGTGGACATCGGTGGTTATACGTATTATAGCGATAACACCAATCCGCCAGAGCAATTGAGCAATTCTATGACCGGATACAACATCATTATGACTTTATTGGTGATCGCCTGGTTATTGGCAAGTTCTGTGCAATTGCGGAAGGTGTGACATTCATTATGAATGGCGCGAATCATCGGATGGAGGGCATGACGACGTATCCTTTTAACATTTTCGGTGGAGGATGGGATCGTGTGACACCTACACTTGAGCAGCTTCCATATAAGGGTGACACGATACTGGGGAACGATGTATGGCTTGGACAACATGTGACGATCATGCCTGGTATCACGATTGGAGACGGGGCAATCGTTGCCTCCAATTCAACTGTTGTGAAGGATATCGAACCCTATACGATTGTTGGTGGTAATCCAGCCAAAACTGTTAAAAAGCGTTTTGATGAAGAAACAATTGCACTGCTGCTGGAATTGAAGTGGTGGGATCAGGATGAGGAGTGGCTGGATACGCACCTGGAACGTCTTGTCTCTACATATGATCTAGAGATATTACGCGGACTTTTGAACAGCAAGTAGAGCAGGTAGAAAGTGTATTTAACCAAAGCAAATCAGGCCCTGGACCGTTTTGAGCGGATCAGGGCCTCTTGTTGTCCAAGATGAAATGTTAGATTAGCGGATGGGGGGACGTAGAGTGCAATCAGACTTTGCTAGTGGGGGTTTTGAATGAGTATGAGTTTCTGCATGATCCGTGTTTGTCTGTTTGCCTGAATAAAAGTTAATGATATCATCAACGGTAGTAAACACGACATTTAAATCCATATTATCATTGTGTGTTTGAATAAAAACCTCTTTTCAATGGGTTGTTGCGTTGTTTAATTTAAAGCTTCTTTCATGCTTAAGCCTGCTGTGAATACAGGAACTTTACCTGCAGGTAGTTGAATTTCTTTGCCTGTTCTCCGACTTCTTCCCGTTCTTGCCTCACGCTTCTGTACTTCAAATTTCCCGAATCCAACCAGTTGAACTTCTTTACCTTCTTTGAGAGCTTCCAGAATTGAGTCCAGTACAACGGTTACCGCCTTTTCAGCATTCTTCTTGGAGAAACCGCCAGCCTTGGCTACTTCTGTGATCAATTGTTCTTTATCCATGGGGAATACCTCGCTTTCATTGTTGGGGTGTGAAATTCTGTGCTGTACAACCTATGAGTAAATAAAAAGCTGCCTTATTAATAAGGCAGCTTTCATATAATTAAAGTTTAGTAACGTTCTCAGCTTGTGGTCCACGGTTACCTTGAGTTACTTCAAATTGAACGCGTTGACCTTCGTCCAAAGATTTGTAACCTTCACCTTGAATTGCACTGAAATGAACGAATACGTCTGTTCCTTCTTCAGTTTCGATAAAGCCGAATCCTTTATCCGCGTTGAACCATTTCACTGTACCTGTTTGCATGTGATTCCTCCAAAAAATAAGTTTTTAGCCGATCATTATGACGAGTATATTTGAAAAATTGACACTCACCTGGTGCATTTAAACCACAGACTTGATGTCCGCTAATGTATCGATTAATATTATAATACCATGTCCGCTAATATAAGTCAAGATTTGGAGGTGATTTCTAATGAATCAGTCATCAGGGATTTCGGTGCAGCGGGAGCCAACGATAGAAGAATTCATTCATATGCTTGCCAATGAGGATGAATTACAGCCCAAAACCGTGAAGGAATATGCAAGTGATCTGAAGCACTTTATTGAATGGTACAAGGAAAACACCCTGCTCGGGGAAAAGGTTACATTGAGAATTGAAGATGTAGATACATCCACTTTAGTCCATTATCGTGAAGATTCACACAAGGTTATGCTATTGAAACCAGCCACCATTAACCGCAGGTTGATTACGCTGAAGCGTTTTTTCAAATGGGCTGTTCTGGAATCCAGACTCAATCATGACCCCTCCAAAGCATTAAAATTCATTCCGGAAGACAAAGTCAGTCCACGCCGAATGACATCCGAAGAAGAAGAAGCGTTCCTCGAGGCAGTGGAGTACGTTAACTCTCTTCGTGATCGGACTATCCTGACCCTTATGTTCCATACAGGCTTGCGAACGATGGAGGTATGCAATCTCACGCCTGGTGATATTGAACTTGGTAGACGAAGTGCTTACCTGACAGTGAGAGCCGATAAACGCAACCGGGAGCGTAAGGTCCCTTTGAATATGCAGTGTATTGTAATATTGAATCAGTACTTATCTGATTTTGCTACCGATCATACGTACCTTTTTCCTTCAGAAAAGACAAACGATCGTTTAACGGAGAGAGCACTACGCCATCTGATTAAAAAAGTAATGATTGCAGCAGGGCTGGAAGGTCTGAGTTCACATGATCTGCGTCATCGTTTTGGCTACGCCATGGCAGAGCATACGCCACTGCACCGTTTGGCGGAGATGATGGGGCACACCAATCCAGATACGACAATGATTTATATCAAAGCATTAAGTACGAATCAGCGGTGAAAACAAGAATAAAGGATCCATATGATAGTTAGAATTAAACCCCTCTTATTAGAAGTTCTTCAAAATTTCCGTGTTTGTATTACTTTAACCTAACCTTGGCATTCATATACTCTCCTTCACATTTCACTTAGGCACTGCCCGACAGGGTTGCCTTACCTCTCTTGAAGAAAGCGATTACATATCCCTGATAATATTGTATATTATGATGGCAACCTTGGATCTGATCAACATGATTCCTTAGCATTTGGCATAAATTCGGTGAGAAATAAGAAATCCAATGATTCACAATATCACACATATATCAGTTGTTAGGGCATACAGCCCATTATAAAAAGGAGGAATCCGAACGTGTACCGGGTACTGCTGGTGGATGATGAAGAAGATGTGCGGGAAGGACTTGTTGTAGAGGTCGATTGGGAAGCGCTCGATCTGCGGATTGTCGGTTTGGCTGAGAATGGGCGAGAAGCTTTGGAGATGGCGGAGCGGGTGGAGCCGGATATTGTGGTGACCGATATCAGCATGCCCTTCATGAATGGTCTTGAACTCGCGCAAAGATTGAGGAAGCGTAATCCACTTGTGAAGGTGGTCATCTTAACTGGATATGATGAATTTGATTATGCGAGGCAAGCCATCTCGTTAAGTGTGGATGAATATCTGTTGAAGCCGTTCTCGGCAGGACATCTCACCGAACTGCTCACAAGACTGCGCGCCCAGATGGCCGCTGAAGTGGCCGAGCGTGAAGATGTACAGCAGCTGCGTGAGCACTATCATACCAGCTTGCCATTACTGCAGGCAGATCTGATGGCGACCCTGCTCCATCGGCAGAAATCTTCGACATATATTCATAGTAAAGCCAAACAATGTGGTTTGGATCTGGCAGGAAAACGCTACGGGGTGTCTGTATTGACACTGCATATGGAAGGAGATGTGCAGAAGGACAAACCTGAGGAAGTATTCAACGAGCTGCCGCCGCGGCATAACCAATCAACATCTGAGGAAGCGGATCAGTCTGAGCTATTCGTTCCCGGAGGTTCATTGCGTCAATCGGAAGATGCTGAACTGAAACGCTTTGCTGCACTTAACATTGCGGCAGAAGTATGGGTGGAACACGGGGCTGGTCATGCCTTTATGCATCAGGAGACGATTGTCCTGCTCTATGTGGATCGCTTGGGCGGTACAGATGGCGCGAAGCGACAACAGAAGGCATTGGAAAATGTGATGCGCAGCATCAATCACTACTTACGTATTCCCGCTACGGTGGGATCTGGTCAGATCGTGGATACACTTGCGGAGGTGAATCAGTCCTATGAAGATGCCCTGCTCGCCTTGGATTATCGGCTTGTACCCGGAACGGATTCAATCATATATATCGCGGATGTAGAGCGGCAGACGGCGGGCAAGCTGCGGTTCGACGAGTTGAAGCAGCAGACGCTGACACGTTGTCTTAAGGCGGGTACACAAGTGGAACTGGAGGAAGCACTGGCGATCATTTTCCGGGAAATTACAGTGGAACATGGGCGCAGTGATATTCAGCTCTATCTGATTGAAGTGTTAACAACAGTATGGAAGGCAGCGCAGGCATCCGGAGAAGAGATGGAGGACATCTTTGGAGCAGGGTTCCAATTGTATGCAGATCTGTTCCGACTGCCAGGTCTTACTGACGCACAGAAGAAGGTACGGGAGGTCTGTCTACTTGTACAACATCGCATTGCCAGTGGTCGCCAGCATGTATATAAGGATATTGTTGAGCAGGCGTTAGTCTTCACCAAAGAGCATTATGCCGACCCGGATCTGTCCATTCAGAAGGTGTGCGGACATTTGCATATCAGCTCCGGTTATTTTTGTGGCATTTTCAAAAAAGAAGTGCAGCTTACCTTCCTGCAGTACCTGATGCAGATCCGGATGGAGGCAGCCCGTGAACTGCTTCGCTCGACAGAGCTGAAGTCGTTTGAGATTGCGGAGCAGGTTGGCTTTGCTGAACCGAACTACTTCAGTTTTTGTTTCAAAAAACATATTGGCGTCTCGCCCAAAGAGTATCGTAAACAGGCTTCCCAGGCAGCACATGAAGGTTCAATCCGATGAAGTTCTGGTCCAAGTGGTTGAACTCCATGGAAATTCAATTTCGCTCCAGGCTGCGCTCGTCCAGAGTCAGCAGTATCCGTTTTATTATTACGTGGTCCTTCTCCGTCTTCATCGTTCTGGTGCTGACCATCATGGCGATGCTTCTGCATGACAAGTTCACGCAGGCTGCCGAGCGAAGTGCGGAACTGACGACGAGACAGATTGTGGATCAGGTCAGTTATAACCTGGAGGATTACGTCCGCAGCATGTCTCATCTGTACCGTGCCATTGAGGAACATATGCTGCGTGACGGGAAATGGGAAGGGGAGTTGGTGGACAAACAGCTCGACACATTGCTCAGCAGTCGTGAAGATATTATCTCGATTACCCTGCTCGATTCCACGGGTCAATTGCTCAAGAACCGACCTACAGCTGAATTAAAACCGAGTGCCCATGTGACACAGCAAGGGTGGTTTCAGTCTGCGCTTCGTGTGCCGGATCACCTGAGTTTCTCGTTACCTCATATTCAGAATATGTACACAGGCCCATATAAATGGGTCGTTTCCATGAGCAAAGGCATAACGATACGGCAAAATGGTCAGGATCGGCAGGTTATCCTGCTGGTCGATATCAATTTCAAACAGATGGATGAATTGAGCCGCCGGGTCAGTCTGGGGCAACGGGGATACGTCTACATCATTGATGAGAGTGCGGGCAATATTGTGTACCATCCGCAGCAGCAATTGATGTATATGGGACTCAAAAGTGAGAATATCGAACAGGCTTTGGTGGCTTCCGGCAGTTACGAAGATGAGGCAGATGGACAGAAAAGGCTGAATACCGTGAAGTCCGTTGCCAATATTGGATGGAAAATTGTCGGTGTGGCCTATTTGGATGAAATTATGACAACACGTCAGGAAGTGAACGGATATCTCATTCGTGTATTGGTCGTTGTGCTCGTGCTGGTCATTCTCGTATCGCTGTTTCTTTCCTCCAGTCTGACTCGTCCGATCCGGCGAATGGAGCGCAAGATGAAGGCTGTGGAGCGCGGGGATTTCAACGTGGAGTTGCCTATCGAAGGACCGCTTGAAGTGGAACGTTTATCGCGTCGCTTCAACCTGATGGTCAATAAAATCCGAACCCTGATGGATGAGATCATTCATGAACAGGAGCAGAAGCGTCGTCTGGAGCTGGAAGCCTTGCAGGCCCAGATCAATCCGCATTTTTTGTATAATACGCTGAATTCCGTGGTGCGCATGGTAGGCATGAGCCGTAATGAGGAAGTGATCACGATGATCACATCTCTTTCGCGCCTGTTCCGCATCAGTCTCAGTCAAGGTAAAACGATTATCACGGTCAGGGAAGAGCTGGAGCATGCGCAGCATTATTTGACGATTCAACAGATGAGATTCAAACGCAAATTCAACTTTAACATTCAGGCAGATGAGACGCTCCTGGAATGCCTGACCTTAAAGCTGGTGCTTCAACCCCTGATTGAGAACGCCATTGTTCATGGCATCGAGTACCACATGGACGAAGGAAGTATTGAGGTCGATGTTTATTGTGAGGACAACAAGCTGGTGTTTCGCATTAGAGATAATGGGGTCGGCATGACGGAAGAACAGATGTCGGGATTGTTAAGTGGCCGTCCGGTTGTCAAAAGCGGTGCAGGATCAGGTGTCGCGGTACGCAATGTACATGACCGAATCCGGCTCTATTACGGGGAGGGTTATGGTCTTGAATTTGCAAGTGAGCTGGAAGAAGGCACCACGGTATGGATTCGAATTCCCATTCAATCGCAGCAGAAGGAGGTCGAGCCTGATGACGGACAAACAAGCGAATAGGAACGATGCCCGTAGAGTTAAAGGATTGAATATTTGTACGTATTGGAAAAAGGTTGCTGCGAGCATCCCGGGATTTCGGAAACGTCGGTTGTTAACTGGGACAGTTGCAAGCTTCTGTCTGCTTATAAGCAGTGCCTGTGGCCTCTCGAGTCCAGATGCTGCGGCAGTACCATCACGTATTGCGCTGATTACACCAGCAGGCACTGGCGAACTTGCGGAAGCCATCCGGCTTGGTGCCGAAGCGGCTGCCAAAGAGAGTGGGGTGGAACTGATTACCGTGGAAGCATACCCTTCCGAGGGTCATGTGTACACACCTGCCCTTCTGGACGCTGATCGAAGTCAGATGAAGGTCAAACAGGCAAAAGCGAACAGCCAAACGTTGTCTCGCAGTGTGCGAGAGCAAGCACAGGTTGAAGCTGCCGCATTGGCTCTGAAGCAGGGGGCATCAGCTCTATTGGTTGATCCCCTGAGTGAGAAGGCACTTAGCAATATTATTCAGGAGGCACAGACATCGAATTCCGATGGAACCATCGTTCCTGTCATTGTGCTTAACGATGAATTTCCCGTGAAAGGTGTAACCAGTATCATCTCCATGGATAATGTCGAGGCAGGGAGACAGGCGGGCCAGGCCATGGCGGAGCTGCTAAAAGGGCGAGGGCGTGTAGCATTATTGGGTCCAGACCCCGTTAATTCCGGTCTGATTCAGAGAGAGCAGGGGGTAATGGAAGTCCTGGTACAGTATCCTGATATTCAAGTGGAACCCAAATCGATATGTAATACACGGGATGGATGTTGGCAGACTGCGAAGCAATTGCTGGACCAGCAGGATGTGGATGGCTTTATCACTCTTCAGGAACCGGCTTCACTGGGAGCAGCTGATGAACTGAATCGACGCAACTCTGCAGACAAGATAAGAATTGTTGGATTCGGCAGTGAACAACAGCAACTGGAGCAATTGCAAGAAGGGGTCTTTGATCATCTTATCGTCCAGAATGGATATAGCGCAGGTTATCTGGGATTGAATCAAGCCGTTGCACGGCTGAACAATCAACAGGTGCAATCGAGAGTTCTACTTGAGACGAAGCTGGTTAGTACAGACAATATGTTCTGGATG
Organism: Paenibacillus sp. FSL R5-0749; assembly: GCF_038595085.1. Classification (NCBI taxonomy): domain Bacteria; kingdom Bacillati; phylum Bacillota; class Bacilli; order Caryophanales; family Paenibacillaceae; genus Paenibacillus; species Paenibacillus sp. FSL R5-0749. The sequence continues at coordinate 1,260,585 of NZ_CP152005.1, forward strand.
GATAACCAGAAGCTGTTGTTTCCTTTTGTACAATGAACGGATGCTGGAACGAATGATGAATGAAGAAATTAAGCTGTTTTTTAACTTGAGGAAGATTTCGATAGAACAGGTGAAGATATTGTATTCGAATTTAATGTAAACCCTTTCATAATAAAGACATCGGTTAAGCCGAATGAACTTGGGGGAGGTCATTAGGATATGAAGAAAACATGGATGACACTGTTGATTACAGCATGTATGGTTGTGGCGGCGGGTTGCAGTAGCGGTGGAGACAGCGCAGGTGGAAGTACAGGAACAGATACAGGAGGCCAAACAGCAGCCGGGACGGGAACGCCCAAGATTGGTGTCGCCATTTACAAATTCGATGATACATTCATGACGGGGGTACGTAATGCGATGACCGCAGCAGCGGAAGGTGTTGCGACTCTGGATATTGTGGATAGCCAGAATGCACAGCCAACCCAGAACGAGAAGGTCGATCTGTTTGTGTCCAAGAAATACAATGCCATGGCCGTGAATCCGGTGGACCGGACGGCAGCAGGTGTCATTATTGACAAGGCCAAGGCAGCGAACATTCCAGTGGTTTTCCTTAACCGTGAGCCCGTGGCTGAAGATATGAACAAGTGGGATAAAGTGTACTACGTAGGAGCAAAAGCGGAGGAGTCCGGTACGATCTCTGGACAGCTGATTGTGGACTACTGGAAGGCACATCCGGAAGCCGACAAAAACGGCGATGGCAAACTGCAATACGTCATGCTGAAAGGGGAACCGGGTCACCAGGATGCAGAGCTTCGGACCAAATATTCGGTTCAGGCCATCCAGGATGCCGGTATCGAAGTGGAAGCATTGGCGGAAGACACGGCAATGTGGGACCGTGTGAAGGGTCAGGAGAAAATGCAAGCGTTCCTGGCATCCCACGGCGACAAGATTGAAGCCGTTCTTGCGAACAATGATGACATGGCCTTGGGTGCCATTGAGGCATTGAAAGCAGCCGGATACTTCAAGGATGGCAAATCGATGCCGGTTGTAGGTGTGGATGCAACAGCTCCAGCCATTCAGGCTCTACAGGATGGAACGATGCTGGGCACGGTGCTCAATGATGCCAAGAATCAGGGGGCAGCCACGGTGGCACTGGCTTCCGTACTAGCCAAAGGTGAAACACCAACGAAGGAAAATACCAAATACGATATTACCGATGGTAAATACGTCTGGATTGCATACAAAAAGATTACCAAAGACAACATTGCCGACGCCCAATAACAGCACGAGACAGGGACGTCCGACATTCGGGTAACGTCCCTTTTTTGCTGGTCATATGGAAGGGAGGAACCAAGATGGAGTCACCTTACCTGCTGGAGATGAATGGAGTCTCGAAAGCATTTCCTGGTGTGCAGGCACTAAGTCAGGTCACATTTAAAGTGAAGCCGGGAACGGTTCACGCCTTGATGGGAGAGAATGGAGCGGGCAAATCCACACTAATGAAATGTCTGTTCGGGATGTATCATCCGGATGAAGGAACGATACGCATCGAAGGAAAGGATGTGGATATTCCGAATTCCAAGGCGGCACTTCAGCAAGGCATATCCATGATTCATCAGGAGCTGAATCCGGTCCCGCATCGACCGGTGATGGAGAATATCTGGCTGGGGCGTTTTCCGATGAAGGGAATACTGGTGGACGAGAAACGGATGTATTCCGATACACTGGCTCTGTTTAAGGACCTGAATCTGGATATTGATCCGAAGGCTCAAGCGGGAACATTGTCTGTCTCCAAGATTCAATCGATGGAAATCGCCAAGGCGGTCTCATTCAATTCCAAAGTTATTGTCATGGATGAACCCACCTCTTCCCTGACAGGCAAGGAAGTGGAGCAACTCTTCGCCATTATTAATGAACTACGCAGTCGGGGGGTGTCCATTATCTACATTTCCCACAAGATGGAGGAGATCCTGACGATCTCGGATGAAGTGACAATCATGCGTGATGGCTTCGTTGTCGGGACTTGGGATGCTGCGGATTTAACGACAGATCTGATTATTACACGCATGGTGGGTCGTGATCTGGATGAACGTTTCCCGGAACGCACCAACGTACCCGGTGAAGTGATATTAAAGGCCGAGGGTCTGACATCCAACCAGTCCAAATCGTTTTGTGATGTATCCTTTGAGCTGCGAAAAGGTGAAGTGCTCGGCATTGGCGGCTTGGTTGGAGCACAGCGGACAGAACTGATGGAATCCTTGTTCGGACTGCGCGGACTCGCTTCAGGTACGCTTTCGATTCATGGGCGCAAGGTGAAGATTAATTCCCCTGCAGCAGCGAAGCGTCATAATATCGCGTTGCTCACGGAAGAACGAAGGGTTACAGGAATATTCCCAGTATTGTCGGTGTATGAGAATACGATCATTGCCAGTCTGGGGCGCTACCGCAATCGCGTGGGCTTGCTGGATGAGAAAAAGGGACGGGAAGAAGCACGGGAACAGACGCAGAAGTTCAGAACCAAAACGCCTTCAGTTAACACGCTGATTCGAAACCTGTCGGGTGGTAATCAACAGAAAGTTCTGCTGGCCCGCTGGTTGCTGACCGATCCGGAGATTCTGTTGCTGGATGAACCGACACGTGGAATCGATGTAGGAGCCAAGTTCGAGATTTACACCATTATTACGGAACTGGCTCGTCAGGGCAAAAGCATTATTATGATTAGTTCGGAGATGCCTGAACTGCTTGGTATGTCGGATCGCATTATGGTGATGAGCGAAGGGCGTCTAACCGGAATCGTGGACGGAGCCGAGGCAACAGAGCAGGATATTATGAGGCTGGCCGCTCAGCAGCGGATGGCTTAGTCAGGAGGGAAACGGATGAACACACAGATGATCAATCAAGTGAAAAATTATGTAACACAACGCGCTATCTTTATCGTATTGATTCTGCTCATCATTGGTATAGCTATTGCTGATCCGAATTTCCTTGCCTTCTCTACACTGCGGGACATCTTACAGCAATCCTCCACACGGGCCATTATTGCACTCGGTGCAGCCTTTATCCTCGTCACGGGTGGGGTCGATCTGTCCGCGGGAAGGGTGGTTGGTCTGACGGCTGTTGTATCGGCATCGATGCTGCAAATTGATGAGTATGCGAACCGCTTCTTCCCCGATCTGCCCCATTTGCCGGTGTTGTTGCCGATTCTGGTTGGAATCACCGCAGGTCTATTCGTGGGTTTGGTCAATGGACTGATTGTCGCCAAATTACATGTACCCCCTTTTATTGCAACGCTGGGTACAATGGTTGCCGTGTATGGACTGAACTCCATCTATTTTGATACGGAACCCAACCAGTCACAGCCGATCGGAGGATTAAGACCTGATTTTACCGTCATTGGCTCTGGATACATTGATCTAGGCGGGGGTTATTCCATCCCGTATATTGTCCTTATCGCTATTGCGGTGGCTTTAATCTGCTGGGTGATCTTTAACAAAACACGTCTCGGCAAAAATATGTATGCGATCGGCGGTAACATTCAGGCAGCGCATGTATCCGGAATTCATGTGGCCCGCAACCTGGTTGCCCTGTATGCCATTGCGGGTGCGTTATATGGCCTGGGTGGTGTGCTTGAGGCAGCCCGAACGGGTGGAGCAACAAACAATTACGGTAATATGTATGAGCTGGATGCGATTGCCGCATGTGTGGTAGGTGGCGTATCAACGGCGGGTGGTATTGGAACGGTACCTGGAGTTATGGCGGGTGTGCTGATCTTCGGGGTCATTAACTATGGTCTGACGTTTATCGGTGTAAGTCCGTACTGGCAATTGATTATCAAAGGATTGATCATTGTTGCTGCGGTGGCTTTTGACATCCGTAAGTATATGGCGAAGAAATAAGATTAACGTGAAAAGGTTACACCAGTCACTCCGATGACAGAACAACCTTCTGATCGCTGTTATCCCCAGATTTTTTGATTCCCTTCTAAAGAAGTGAAAATCCGGGGATAAAGGCGCACGCTCCGCTTCTTCAGGTTATTTCTGTCCTCTACGTTATCGTGTAAACAATTTGTTCATCTTATATGGTAAAGCAGCAAAAAAGCCAGCTCTCGGGATATAGAGAGCTGGCTTTAAGCGTTATGCATTTACAAACCAATCTACGACAGTAATTATAGGACCAATAATACAAAATACCAGCATAAATGCGGCCACATTACGGGCAACACTTGTGCCATAATGCGCACGATATTTTTTGGCGATCAGGAAGGCTGGAATCCAGAAGAGGGCTGCTACTACAAATGGAATGTGAAGTCCTTGAGTTCCATTGCTATAAATAGGTATGTTTATTAAGTTGAAAAGGTAATGACTGATCATAAAATTGGCTTTGCCCCATGGAAAGTTAAAGGCAAGACCCATCGTCAGTACGAGCAGAGACAGCGTCCCGAAGCCCAGTGGTTTGCGTTGTGTAGTCATATGACATCCTCCATAACCAAGAATTTATCCTAAATTAATCCATTAATGTATTGTAACACAATACTAACCATGCGTAGAGGAATTGTTTCACTTTTGTCGATTACAATTACATCATATGTCCTATTGCCTTCATAAATTATACATTCATGTGAATTTGACCAGCCTCCATTAATCGACAACATCAGCTAATCATAATCGATATAATACATGTACATAAGTTGTTTGATGTGAGTTTTATGTCAAAGGGGGCGAGGCTATTTGCTAAGTTACACGATGAAAATGGTAATTTTCCCACTGGGCTGTTTGCTTGTCATTCTGTCCTCTTATGTTCTAAGGCTTACCCCTCATTTGGCAGTCATGTTGCTTTCGGGGACTTTATTGGTAGCAAGTATTTATGGGGAGAGAAGATATCCTGTACTTAGGAAATTTCAATGGATTTTTCTCGGAACATTCCATTATTTCAGTGAGCTGAACTGGTGCAACATGTTGTATTATATGCTCATCCTTTCCATGATCCAGGGCAAACAGCGTGTAGCGCAGACCTTGCCCATTTCACTGCTGTTTATGCTGGAATATACGGTGATTCGCCTTTCCTATGTGCCTATAGATGCATATGCATTGCTGGTATCCATGTTTGATTTGTTAACCTCTATTGTCATCATATTTTTATATCATACCTTGGTTAACAGTGAGACCGAGAAGCGCAGACTTCGGGAAAAAAATCGGTTCCTCACCCTCCATGATCCGCTGACCGGACTGCTGAATTACGAAGGGTACATGGAGATGCTAAATAAGGCAGTAGAAGAACATCGCTCTTTTTTGCTTATCCTTTTGAACGTTAATAACTTTAGCGGTTATAAAAAAGCTTCAGAAGATCCTTGGTGTACGGTAATCACAGGTACAGGCCAGATGATAAGCAATCATTTCACCGAGGCCTATGGCATATCCCGGTATGCAGGAGATCGATTCGCGGTCGTTTTGCCGGAGATACAGGATGTGGAAGAACGAATGTCGTCATTGCTATCCGTTCAGCTGCAAGGACTCCAAGTAAGCTATAGTATCTCCCTGTACCCGGAAATGTCGAATTCGTTGCAGCACTTTATGACGGTGGCCGAGGATAGACTGCTTCAACAACAGCGCAGCAAATGGCTGAAAAATGAAGAAGAAGTATTTCGTTCCGAAAGGCTAAGGGCCGTAGGTGAACTGGCCGCGGGGATGGCTCATGAAATTCGGAACCCGCTTACTGCAATTCGAGGATTCCTGCAGCTGTCACGTGGACAAGCATTTAATATCGCACCATGGTATGAAGTGATTATGGGTGAGGTGACGAGAGTGACCGATCTGACGGCCGAATTTTTACAGTTTTCGAAACCTCATGCCAATCATATGAAGCCGGAACAATTGGGCCACTGCCTTGAGCGGGTGATGTCTTTGACCGAGTCAGATGCGGCATCCCGTGGACATCGAATTACACTTGAAATGTCGAATGAGCCAGTCGTAATCAACATGGATCGGGATAAGATTGTGCAGGTATTGATCAATCTGATTCGTAACGCCTTTGAGGCAATGACAGACCCTGGCGAGGTTCATATGGATTTGTTACAGGAAGGAGACGCTGTACTTATTTCCATTACAGATACAGGAAGCGGCATTCCGGAAAATTCGCTATCCACAATCTTTAATCCCTTTTATACAACTAAAGAAGAAGGGACGGGACTGGGACTTGCACTCTGCCAGAAAATCGTTCAGGACCACAATGGCAAAATCACTGTCCATAGCGAAATGGGGGTTGGTTCAACCTTCACGCTTCATCTGCCAATGGAGACGTAATGCGTATATCAAATATAGGGATAGTAGCAGCATGCTTTCATTTAAAAAAAACAAAAAAACGCCGCATTGGGATTGAAGAACCCCATGCGGCGTTTTGTATTTCGAATAAACTATTGTGCACAAACCACATCGGTTCAGATCATTTTAGCTAATTTCTAAGGAACATAGGACGTCTTATTTGGCCCTCAGGTCCTTACTTTAATTTGTAAGAAACTTCAGACACGTTATTTCCCAAAAAAACATGAAAAAAACGCTGAAAACGCCTGTTTACTCGGATATAACGTGGCTCTGGTTCCTTAGATTTCTGAAGGAGCTTCAAAAGTTTGAATAAGACGCCTCAGATTCGTTAGAGCTCGCCCCACACGCTTTAGTTCGACTTATTTAGATGCCCCTGATGTAACTGATAGTAGAATCCTTGTTGCTGCATCAATGCGTCATGGCTTCCACGTTCAGCGATCTGTCCATCATTAATGACGAGAATCTGATCGGCTTCACGAATTGTGCTCAGTCTGTGGGCGATGACAAAGCTGGTACGATCCTTCATTAACGTCCGCATCGCTTCCTGGATCTTCATCTCAGTACGCGTATCAATGCTGCTTGTTGCTTCATCCAGAATAAGAATGGCCGGATCAGCCAGAATTGCCCGGGCAATGGTCAGCAGCTGTCGTTGTCCTTGGCTTAGATTGCTGCCCCCGGAAATGATGGGGGTATCGTAGCCTTGCGACAGTTTGCGGATGAATGAGTGTGCATTCGCAAGCATAGCTGCTTGCCTGATCTGTTCATCTGTTGCGTCTGGCTTGCCATAGGCGAGATTGTCGCGAATGGTACCCGAGAACAGGTAGGCATCCTGAAGTACAATGCCGAGTTGCCGACGGAGTTGATCCTTCTCCAGTTCCGAGATGTCACATCCATCAATGGTAATCCGTCCGCCTGTAATCTCGTAGAAACGGGGTAACAGGTTGATGATAGTCGTTTTACCTGCGCCGGTGGGTCCAACAAGTGCAATCATCTCGCCAGGGTTTGCAGTAAAACTGATCTTCTTCAGAATGTCTCGTTCCGCACTGTACCCGAAGGACACATCCTCAAATACAACTTTACCTTGAATCTGATCCAGTTGTTTCTTCTGTTCCTCCACATATTCGCCAGGCGTATCCATGATGTGAAACACACGTTCAGCACCCGCAATGGCAGCCTGAATCAGATTGTACTGATTGGCCAGATCGCTCAGCGGTCGCTCAATCTGGCGGGAGTATGCGAGAAAACTGACAATTAGTCCGATGGACGTCAGATCATGATAAGCCATCCATCCACCTACAGAAGCCAGTATGGCAAAACCGATATTGTTCATCACGTTCATCGTAGGCCCAACCAAACCCGAAACAGTCTGGGCCTGGGTGCTGGATGTACGAAGTTTCTCGTTCAGGTTCTGAAAATGTTGATGTGCCTGATCCTGACGATTATAAGCCGCTACGACTTTCTGTCCAGCAATGGTTTCCTGAGCATACCCATTCAGTTCACCGAGCAATTTTTGCTGGGCGGTGAAATGTTTGCGTGTTCTTGACGCGATCAGACGAGTGGCGATGGTAATTAAGGGTACCGTCACCAGACTGAGCAGGGTAAGCCGAACATCAAGTGCGAACATGATCGACAAAGAGCCAACGAGCAGGATGGCACTGGACATCAACTGGGTTACGCTTTGATTCAGCGTTGTAGATACGTTGTCAATATCATTGGTGGCCCGGCTCATCAGATCCCCGCTTTGATTTTTATCAAAAAAGCTGACAGGCAGCTCTTGCAGTCGGGAGAACAACGCATGACGCAGATCTTTAACGGTCAGTTGGGACACACCAATCATGACATAGGATTGAGTCCACATCAGGAGTGAGCCAAGGACATAAACACTCAGCAAGAGGAGACATTCTTTCAGCAAACCCGCTGTTACTTTGGGAACGATATGTTCATTAACGGCACGGCCGAGAAGATAAGGTCCCGCCAGATTGAGCAGTGTTCCGAGAGCGGTCAGCACCAATGCAGCAATAACTCCTTTGCGATGACGTCCCATGTATGACCATACCCGGATTAAGGCGTGGCGAGCATTTTTAGCTCTGACTTTGGGAACAGGTCCTCTGCCCGCTGGTCCGGGTCTTCCGATGGGAGGCACGACCGTTTGTTGTATGGAGGAAGAGGCAGGCTTAGCCAAATTGAACATCCTCCTTCCGTTGCTGCGAATAATAGATCGATTGGTAGTGAGATGAATGAGCCATAAGGTCATCATGTGTGCCCCTGGCAACGATCTGTCCTTCATCAATAACATATATACAGTCTGCATCCTTCACGGAGGAGATCCGCTGTGCAATCAAGAAGGTGGTACTGTCTTTCATCAAGGATTGCAATGCCTTCTGAATACTTGCTTCTGTGCGCAGATCCACAGCACTGGTGCTATCATCCAGAATCAGCACTTCCGGTCGCATGAGCAGGGCACGTGCAATGGATATACGTTGTTTCTGCCCACCGGACAGATTGACTCCGCGCTGACCCAGTTCCGTGTCATACCCGTCTTTCAGTTTCATAATAAAATCATCCGCAGCTGCAGCTTGTGCCGCAGCTCGCAATTCAGCATCTGTTGCACCGGGCCGACCAAAGCAAATGTTATCCCGGATGCTGCCGCTGAACAGAATGGATTCCTGGAGCACAATTGACACACGGCTACGAAGATCCTGAAGATCCCAGTTGCGTACGTTCACTCCATTCACGAGCACTTCACCCTGCGAAGCATCATACAGACGGGGAATCAGCTGCACCAGCGATGTTTTGCCTGAACCTGTGGAACCGATCAGGGCCACTTTCTCACCCGGGCGAGCGATCAGGTTAATGCCAGAGAGTGCATGGTCTCCGTCATAACGGAAAGACACGTCCCTGAACTCCACTTGACCAGCTGTGCGCGACACGACAGGAGATGGACGGGATGATCTCTGGTGGTCACGGGTAGACGGAAGTGACTGTACAATCCTGGAGTTATCGCTTCCTGATTGAATATCCGGCTGTGTATGTAACACCTCGTTGATCCGGGCGGCAGATACCTTGGCTCGGGAGAAACTCATCATCATCATGCCGATCGACGTGAGGGATGAGAGTACAACCGTGACATAGTTGATAAAAGCAATCAGATCTCCGGCAGCAATATCGCCTCCAACTACCTGGAAACCTCCGAACCACAGCACCGCTACAATGGTAGCGTTCAGCATCAAGCTGAGCACGGGTGCATTCAGCGTGACTATACGCCAGGCTTTGAGGGCGGTTGAAGTATAATCTTCGTTGGATTGCTTGAACCGCTTTTTCTCCAGACGTGCACGTGCAAACGCCTTGACGACACGGATGCCGGCAAGATTCTCCTGGAGCACGGCGTTGACCTGATCAAGCTTGCTCTGAACACTGGCGAACAGCGGATAGGAAGCTTTTATCAGAATAAATAAAATAATAAACAGTACCGGCACAGTGGCAATAAGAATCAAAGCCAGATTCACACTAATCGTAAATGCCATGATGATACTACCGATGATCAGCATCGGCGAACGGATGAACATCCGCAGCAGCATCTGTACAAAAGTTTGCATCTGTGTAATATCACTGGTCAGACGAGTAATCAGAGATCCTTCCTGAAACGTATCCAGATTACGGAAGGAGAAGGTCTGAATATGATCAAACAGTTCCTGACGCAGGTCCGTGCCGTATCCTACGGCAGCTTTGCTTGAATAGAGTGTGCAGCCTGCGCCGCCAACCCAGCCGATTAACGCAACAAGTAACATGATCAGACCTGTAGTTACGATATGGGACAGATTTCCTGCAAGTACACCATCATCCACGATGCTGGACATCAGCTTGGGCTGGAGCAGATCCATGGTTACCTCAAGTACCATGAGTAGCGGGGCGATGATCGCCGCTGACTTATACGGTGTCAAGAATCGTTTTAACGTCCACAATAGGAAATCACCTCAGTTTTAATTGCATAAGTAAATCAATTTCATCAACCTTTAGCTGCTTCAAGCCAGTTGTTATTAGCGATATCGAGAGTTTGCATCACCTCAGGATTCACGCAGGTTTTGGAGCATTCGCTGTGCAAGTGCAGACATGATCTCGGATTCTTCCGGCGTAAAATCTTTCTGAGCCTGCTGTTCCAACTCCTGAATCACGATCCTCAATTCTTGCAGCGCGGAGCGTCCCTGATCCGTCAGGTATACCCGCAGACTGCGCAGATCCTTCGGGTCTGCTTCACGTCTCACATAACCGGATGTTTCCATGCGTTTGAGCATGACGGTTACCGTTGCGGGGCTGCGCTGAAGTTGTTCGGCCAGTTTTTTCTGGGATTGGCCATCCTCCCGTTCAAGCTGGAACAACAAAGGGGGCTGCCCCGGGTATAACTCGGGGTGGTTCACAAGTTTCTCATGAACCTTGTAACGTTTGAGTTTCACGAGTTCGGATAGCTGTCCCATTAACCGATCATTGTGGACTGGGTTCATATCATCCGCTCCATTTCTACCTTCATTTCATCTTCTCGGTACTGAAAACTAGACATTTTTGAACACGTCATTTAGTTAGTCGACTAACTAAATTTTAAGTTTGATTTGACATATCGTCAAGTGAATACAGATCATTTATTTTGGATTGGAAATATTGACCTGAGATAAAACGATGTGATAAATTGATATTATCTAATTGTTAATAACAAAATGTTAATAACAGAATGGGGTTTATATCGTATGACTAACGAAGGTTCCTCTGGAGGAAATGCTCCCGATTACCAGGAGCATCAGGATCAGGCACATATTAGTGAAGAACAGTTTTTGGACAGCTATGATGCTGGCGATTATGAACGTCCTTCCGTCACCGTGGACATGTTGGTATTTACGATCCGCAGTGAAGCTCAGGATAATTATCGCAAGCTCGCGGAACCCGAACTCCAGTTGCTGCTGATTCGTCGAGGCGGCCATCCCTATCTGGGACAGTGGGCGTTACCGGGCGGATTTGTCTCCATGCAGGAATCACTGGAAGATGCTGCTCGGCGGGAATTGTTGACGGAGACGGGGCTGGATGATATTTATCTGGAGCAACTGTACACCTGGGGAGATGTCGATCGAGATCCACGTACACGGGTTATCAGCTGTTCCTATATGGCGCTGGTGGATAGCAGCGAGCTGGAGCTTGAGGCCGGTGATGATGCCAGTGAAGCCAGTTGGTTTCGGGTGGAGCAGCGTCTTCTGGAAGAGAAGCGCCATATCCATGAGCGTGGACGTGTGACAGAACGCAGGCTGCAGTTGATTTTGACCAATGGAACAGAAGAGTTGTCAGCCGTTGTTGAGACAAAAGAAACGATAGAAGGCAAAGTACGGAGCCATCGTATGACCTTGGGTGAGGTTCAGGGGATTGCATTTGATCATGCCAAAATCATTCATTATGCACTTGAGCGTCTGCGATCCAAGATCGAGTATACGGATATTGCATTCAATCTGATGCCGGAGACGTTCACACTGACTGCACTTCAGAAAGTACATGAGATCATCAGTGGCAAAAAGCTGCTGGCTGCCGCTTTCCGGCGCAAAATCGCCGATTGGGTCATTGAGACGGGAGAATATGCGAGCAGCGCCGGTCATCGACCATCCCGTTTATACAGATTGAATCCCGAGAGGCATACACCATAGAAACGGTTGGAACCAATGAACTCGTACGAAGTGATTCAGGCCAGAGGCCCGGATCGTTGTATACTTGAGGAGCAAGTAAAGAGGGGATATGGATGGAAAAGTTTACGTTTTTCTGGCGGACAGCATCGCCGTTCTCACAGTGGCACCCGGCGGACTTTACCGTTAACGGGGTTCACTACACGAGTGCGGAGCAATACATGATGCACCAGAAAGCACTGCTGTTTGGGGATCAGACCATGGCAGACAAGATTCTGAAGGCAAGCTCTGCTTCGGTACAAAAAAAGCTGGGCAGACAGGTCGCAGGTTTCGACCAGACGTTATGGGAAGCTGAGTGCCAGCGCATCGTTTACGAGGGCAATTTGGCCAAATTCACACAAAACGAAGAACTGCTAACCGCACTGCGTGCCACTCGTGGAACGACCCTTGTGGAAGCAAGCCCGGATGATCGCATCTGGGGTGTGGGACTGGCGGAGGAAGACCCGCGCATTCGCAATCGAAGAACATGGCGGGGAACCAATTGGCTGGGTGAGATTCTGACCCGTCTAAGACAAGATATAGGAAGTGATTCAGATGAGTGATTCTAGTAGATCAACGGGTAATGGTGGCTCCAATTCACGTTCCAAGCGGGCTAATATCGCACAGCAGACGTTGGCTATTTTGGATGAAGGGCATTACGTAAATGGGTATGATCGCAAGGTTGGGATCGGTACCGATGTGCAGCAAGCCATCCGAAATTCGGTGTTATACCATCCGGCAGCATTGTCCGGGCTCAGAGAAAAGCGTCGTACAGAAGCTTACGTTGGAATTCAACCCGCGGCCCCATCATCTGAAGTTGAGGCTGCACCGGGTCGTATTGAAGTTACTGGCGAGACTACACTTGGAGCCGCTTCACGTTTGGCGGTAGCTGAAGGAAGAGAAGATGTGGTCTGTCTAAACTTTGCATCGGCCAAAAATCCGGGCGGTGGCTTCCTAGGCGGAAGTCAGGCACAGGAAGAGAGTCTGGCCCGAGCGACAGGACTATACCCGTGCATCGCACAAATGAATGAAATGTACGATTACAATCGCAAACAGCGATCGGGTCTCTATTCGGATTATATGATCTATTCACCGGATGTTCCGGTGATCCGTGATGATGAAGACAGGCTGCTGGATAAATATTATGTATGCTCATTCATTACTGCGCCGGCGGTGAATGCGGGTGTGGTGAAAGAGCGTGGAGAAGCGGATGATTTACAGATTGAATCGGTGATGAAGGAACGCATCCGTTATATTCTGGATGTGGCTGTTGCGAATGGTCACCGCACGATTGTTCTGGGTGCGTACGGTTGCGGCGTATTTCGTAATGAACCGGCAGTAGTGGCGAAGTATTTTCATGATGTGTTAGTGGGAGAGGCTTATAAGGACGCCTTTGAACGCATTGTATTTGCCGTATATGATCGATCAGCAGATCAGAGAACATTAAAGGCATTTCAACGTTTTTTGGCAGAGGTCTAATAAATAAAATAAGGATCTGTGTAAATAGGATAAAGGAGAGAGATGACATGCAATTTCATGAGAGACAACAGGATTTATTTGATCTGGGAGATGATTACTCGCTTGCGCACTGCATATCAGCCGATGCAAGGATGGGCAAGGGCATTGCGGTACAGTTCCGCGAGCGATTCGGTTTGGAGAATCTACAAGAACAGGCCAAACAAGAGCCGCTTGAGATTGGACGATGTTATCCGGTAGGACGGACGCTCAATCTGGTCACCAAAGCAAAGTTCTCCAATAAGCCGACGTACCAATCGTTGACGAATGCGGTAGAATCCATGCGGGACGTATGTGTGATGGAAGGGATTACGAAACTGGCGATGCCCCGGATCGGATGCGGTTTGGACAGACTGAACTGGGAGAAGGTCAGTCCAATTATTCAGAAAGCTTTTGCCGATACGGATGTTGAGATTATTGTCTGTACAGTGTGAGCGTGCTTGGTGGAAAAGGGTAGATCGCAGCCTGCTGACAGATTCAAAACAAAAAACCTCAGCTTTGACCGGAATAGAGCGTCAGTATGATTCATACCAACGTTGTTCCGATTTCAAAGTGAGGTTTTTTTTGTTATTTTTTGGAGAACATTTCTTTGGCTTCATCCATGGCCATTTTATTACCGATTGATGAGTAATCGAGCCAAGGTTGTGCCCCAATCGGGTAGACATGACCGGCTTTGACTGCTTTCAGACCTTGCCAGATCGGATTGTTTTGCAGCTCCTTGAACATGGTTTGGGCTTCATCATCCGAATTCACAACCACAAAGATTGCATCTGCATCATAGTCCGGCAAGATTTCACGGGAGACGACCTGGTACGGTTTCGTTGAATCGATATCTGTGATGCCTTTGGCAGGCGTCAGACCGAGATCCTCATACAAAATGGGACCCATGGGACGGCGTGTACTGAACACACGCAACTCTTTGGCAGTAACACGAATCGCCATGACTGTACCATCACCAATCGTGTCATGAATCAGAGATTTCACTTCTTCCGTCTCAGTCGCGTAGTCCTGAATGTATTGCTCGGCTTCCTTCTCACGATTCACGAGTTTGCCAATGTCTTTCAGATGATCACGCCATGTACCGTCATCCAGATTGAAGACATGCACCGGAGCAATTTTTTCGAATTTGGCAATATCATCACCGGAGAATTCTTCGTCCAGATAGATTACATCGGGTTTTAGAGCAAGCAAAGCTTCCATATCCGGATCTTTAACCGGACCAAGTGGCGTTGTATTTTGAAGACGATCAGCAACGTGAGACAGGAACCCTTTGGCTTCGCCACCGATAACAGAACCAACTGGCGTAATCCCGAGTGATAGCAGATCATTGGTCAGATGGATCGACATGGAGGCAATACGTGGTTCTCCTGAACTTGCACTGTTGTCCTGATTGTTGGTTGAAGTATCCGTGGATGAACCACCAGAAGCAGATGACGAGTTATTGGCCGTTCCACAGGCAGCGAGCACAAGCACCAGACAGATACTCATGACAAGCATAAGATTTTTCTTTAACATGGGTAGTCACATTCTCCTTGAACATCTCTGGGATGTAATTATTGTTTTTGTAAAAAAAAGATCACTTGCTTCGTACTAACAGGTACAAAAAGTAAGGTGCGCCAATCGCGGCGACCACTACACCTGCCGGAATGGCGTTAGGCTGAAAGATCGTTCGCCCGATCGTATCAGCGCTCACCAGAATAACCATCCCAATGAGTCCGGCAGCAGGGATCAGATGCCGATGCATCGGACCGACAAGTCTGCGCGCCAGATGTGGTGCGGCCAGACCGATAAAGCCAATCCCCCCGGCCATCGATACACTGACGGCAGACAAGGCTACGGCACAGAGCAACAAAATAATACGCTGGGATCGAACAGGCGTCCCAATGCTGGTTGCGGCAGCATCTCCAAGGTTGAAGGCATCGAGCGTTTTGGATCGACTCCAAATGTACGAGATACATAGCACCACCCAGGGAAGCAACGCTTGCACATGAATCCAATCCCGCCCCCAGACGCTACCTGCCAACCAGCGGGCGGCAAAGGAGTAGGTGTCTTCATCCAAACGCAGGGATAAGTAGAGGGTCAACGCATGGAACCCGGCCGCTACCGCGATTCCCACCAGAATCAGCTTAATGGGAGATACGCCGTTATGGCGATCATAAGATAACAGCATGATGATCAGGGCGGCGGCAACACTGCCTGCAAAAGCGAACAACGGAATCAGCAAGGCTACAGAGCCATCCATTGTAAAGGAGAGACTAACAAACACCATTAGTCCAAACGCTGCTCCTGCATGTAATCCCAGAATGCCCGGGTCCGCCAGCGGATTGCGGGTAATCCCTTGCAAGGCTGCTCCGGCAATACCAAGTCCCGCTCCGGCCAGTACAGTGACCAGGATGCGAGGCAGTCGGTAATCAAACAGAACAATCTGATCATCCGAACTGCCATGACCAAGCAAGGTCTGTAACACAGCCACTGGGGAGAGGCGAATGGTTCCCGTGTTCAGGCTGATCACAATAACGGCAATGGCGATGCAGAACAGTGTGATGCTGACGACTAACGAACGTTTACCTCGTGATCGTGAAGGTGTATTGAAATTCATCGCTATAAGGCCCTCCTTTCTTTACGGGCCAGATATAGGAAGAACGGTACACCAACAAAGGCGACCATAATGCCTACTGCGAGTTCTTCCGGCGGGTTCACGATGCGTGAGCCCAGATCGGCGAGCACCAGTAATATCGCACCAAGCAGAGAAGACATCGGAATGATGAGTCGATAATCCACACCCACCAGTTTGCGTGAGATATGGGGGATGACGAGTCCAACAAATCCAATTGAGCCTACTGCCGACACGGACACACCAGCCAGCACAACAACTGCTGCGAGGGCGAGAAACCTCGTCCAGCGCAGGTTGATCCCGAGATTAATCGCGACTTCTTCTCCGAGTGACATAAGGGATACACGCCGGGCGAGTGGCATAATCAGGACGAGTGTTGCGAGCAGCACGGGAAGAATCAGCTTGAGATGCCGCCATTCAATTCCGCCAAAACCTCCTGCATACCAGAAGGCCAGATCCTGACTCAGGTCAAAATAAATGGCAACGCCTGTGCTGAGCGAGGTTAACATGGCTGCAATAACTGCCCCTGCGACCGTCAGTCTGATGGAATTCAGACCACCCGGTGCTGCCATTCCAAGCAGGAAGATAAGCAGTGTGCCCAAGACAGCCCCCACGAATGATAAAACCATGATCCAGCCATATGGCAGTCCGGGCCAAAAGGCGAAGCTCAGTGCTACCACAAAAGTGGCTCCGGCATTGATGCCCAGAATGCCCGTGTCTGCCAGCGGATTACGTGTAATGCCTTGCATTAAAGCTCCTGCAACAGCAAAGGCAGCGCCGATGATAACCGCTGCAAGCACACGAGGCAGCCGCAGTTCATGAATAATCTGATGTGGTGTCAAAGCCGGGTTGTACTGGAATATGGCAGCCCATACGGTTTCCAGCGTTAGTCCTTTGGCACCTAACGAGATGGCGACAAACATACTTAGCAGCAGTATGGCTATGGCAGACAAAAACGTCAGCCCAACGGTCACCGCAGATTTTTTTGAATTAGATGGACGATGTGGCAGTCCCGGATGTTGAATACGGGTCACTCCTTTGGTACCAACAACGTATTTCATTGTTATTGATTATCATTATCAATTAGTCATCATTATAGAATCTTAATTCAGGCCCGTACATGGCATAAATTAAGATTCTGGAGATGGACATTTTTTAGATTACAAAAGTGAAGGTTTGTTCGTCAACATAGAGAGCGCTTCATCGAGCTGGATGTTGATGGAATATGGAGCATATACGACCCATGAGTTCCAGTCGATGAGATGCACACGTCCGTTTTTTACCGCGGGATGGCTGTTCCATAGTGGATTCGAAGCCATCTCTTTCCATAGTGTTGCCTTTTCATGCATAGAATTAATCGCCAGTACCAGCACATCTGCCTCCAAACCATCCCACTCTCCTGGTGTGAAGGGCAACCAGTTGAATCCGACGCCGGGAGGTTTGCCAGCCAGTTCGGTCTGAATGCGCTGAGGAACGGCCAATTGCAGACTGCGGTAAAAGACATGTCCGAAGTTGCGATGGCTGTACATCCGTGGGCCTTTAGGCGTTAACGTGCCAACGGCAACGGTAATATCTCCGACGATTTCCTTCATTTTTTTGCGTGCACGCTCCGCTTTGCGCTCATGTCGATCCAGCCAATCTGTCGCGGCTTGGGTACGATCCACAATGGATGCGATCTGATGCAGATGACCGAAGACGTCTGTCTGGTTCCAGGGAATGGTGATGATAGGGGCGACATCGCCAATATGCTCCATGGCTTTTGCAGTGGCATTGTCCTTGGTCAGAATCAAATCAGGATTCACATTGAGGAATGCCTGACGTCCTTGTTCCCACGGTTCGTAAGCATGGAAGGGCAGTGCCAGCGATTTGGGCAGATGAGGCAGGTGCCCCTGGATCTGAGCTGCGCATGGTGTGACGCCAAGTGTCATCAGATGGTCTGTGTATGGATAGGAGAGCGACACGATGTTCCGGTGAACCTGCTTCGCATAGGAAGTTGGCGCATAACCAGCATGGTTCCGGAAACGTCGGCTGAAATAGAATTCGTCACGGTAACCCACTTCACGAGCCACATCACGGATACGCAGATCGGAAGTGAGCAGCAATTCCTTGGCCCGGTTCATACGCAGATGAGTGATGTATTCAATCGGATTCTTCTGCATGCGGCTCTTGAATAGCTGTGAGTAATAGGACGGATGCATGTCGGCCAGTTCAGCCAGCTTTTCCAGCTTGATTTCGTACATATAGTTTTCACGCATATATTGCAGGGTGGACCTGAGCCACTGTTCCGGTTCCTCCTGCCCAGCCGCTGCGTCAGTCTGATCTTCTTGTTGTTGAGGCCAGAGCATATGCAACAGTTCCGTCAGGAGGAGCTGTGCCTTCAAGTCTTTTTGTGCATTTTCGTTGTTAAGGTGTGTAAGCTGCACGGCAATGCGCTGTATACCGTAAAAGGGGCCCTGAATCCAGCCTGTAACTGGTGAACTGAGTTCACGTTCGTAGATGCGTCTGGCTTTGGTTTTCTCCGTAGCCCGATACAGATCGAAATGAATGATATACAGTTCAATATCATGGTCTTCATCTCCGATCAGTTCAATTGAAGCGCCGGGTGTGCACAGACAAGCTGATTTGCGAACCACGTGGAATTCGGTCCCATTCATGATCAGTTGGCCTGTGAATTTGTGCATGTATATAAAGGTATGATGAGCAAGTTCAGTAGTGGACCAGCGCCATTTACCACGGGTTATGATATGTTCTGCCTGACGAAGTTCGATCAGGGTATCATTCAGGAATGCATCCAGATCTGCCCGGTTTGAGGGTTCCTTTTCTGAACGGGGATTTGTCTGCTGATGCAACAGGTATGGATTGATGCCGCTGTGGGCCGTACCAGGGATGGTAGTCATGGTGCTTGTGACCTCCTCTCTTTTGAAAAGTTATTAGGTAATCATTGAACAGTTATTTAGGTCATGATTGAAGCGGGAACGTACGATATTTTGGCGGACCTGAACGTCTTTGTTGAACATCCATTGATCGCGTGGCATTAGGAAAGAATTGTATGGATTGAATAGGGGCATATACCCGGATCATGCCGTGTGGACACATGTGCAGATTTTGGATCGCGCTTTGTGATAACTATACCAAGAGCTTACCGTCAGCTCGGAGTCGCTGGATTATAATTGTTGGCTGCGTTGCTGTCTGGGCCTTCGCAGTATAGTCAGATATTTTTATATACCTGTAAGACAGGGATAGGATGTTGTTAATCAGGTATGATGGTTGATTTAACCGGATTATTGTGAGTTACAACCATGCCACGGGACAAGACCTTTTGGCTCCTAGTCTGCTGATAATCTTAGCAAATCTACTGAAGAATTGAAATGTACACAGATATGTTCGAGTTGCTGATAAGGTGGAAGTTTAATGAACGTATATAAAAGTAAATAATCGAAACCGTTTTCTGACGTAGGCATTTCTTTTTGGTAAAATAAAGGGGATAACCTGTTGGCCTGATCTGAATCATGAACTTTTTCAACACCATTTGCAGTTAGGGAGGCTTTAAAATGACCGAAGTAGCGGGACGGGACAAAGTACGTTGGGGCATTATGGGCACGGGATGGATTGCATCCCAGTTTGCAAAGGATCTGGAGCATGCCGGGAACGCAGTGAAAGCAGCGGTAGGTTCGCGGACAGAGGGAAGCGCGGAGAAGTTTGCAGCTGAATATGGTTTTGCACGCGCTTACGGCTCGTATGATGAGATGCTTCAAGATCCTGAGGTAGATATTATCTATGTGGCAACACCACATCCTGTGCATAAGGAGAATGTCATGGCTTGCCTCGAGGCAGGTAAGGCGGTGCTCTGTGAAAAGCCGTTTACGATGAATGCGCGTCAACTGGAGCAACTGGTGGAGACGGCACGGGAGCGCAATCTTTTCCTGATGGAAGGGATGTGGACACGCTTTTTGCCGCCGATTGCTCAAGCTAGAGCATGGATCGCAGAAGGTCGAATTGGTGAAGTACGTTTGCTTCAGGCAGACTTTGGATTCCGTGCCGGTTGGGAGCCGGAAGGAAGGTTGCTTAATCCGGATCTGGGCGGAGGAGCTTTGCTTGATGCAGGGGTGTACCCGATCTCCTTTGCTTCGATGATCTTTGGCGAACAGCCCCAGCATGTATGGAGTGCGGCCAATATTGGTGAGACGGGTGTGGATGAGCAGTTTTCCGTGTTGTTGTCCTATTCCGAGGGACGCTCCGCTTCATTGAGTGCTGCCATTCGTCTGAACCTCAGCAATGAAGCGGTCATATACGGTACGGAGGGCAAGATTCGTCTGCCTTTGTTCCTCGCGGGCAAAGAAGCTTATCTGCATGTGAACGGTCAGGACGAGCCGGAGAAATTCACGGATGATCGAACATGTATTGGTTATGCTTTTGAGGCAGAAGAAGCCGGACGCTGTATCCTCCAAGGTCGGACGGAGAGCAATACGATTAAACTGGACGAATCCCTGGAAATTATGAAACTGATGGACACGATTCGGGGTCAGTGGGGATTGCGTTACAAATCGGAGTAAACAGACAGGAGCTGACGTGTAATGGTGAAAATTCTGATATCCGGGTTTGAACCTTTTGGCGGGGACACAGTGAATCCGACTGGAGCGTTAATGGAAGCTCTTACGAACGAGGTGGTGGAGGGGGCTGAGCTAAAAACAGTACTGTTGCCCGTGCACTTCGATGAATGTGCAGACCTGCTCATCGCAGAGATGGAAGCCTATCGGCCAGATGTTGTCATCGCCTGTGGGCTGGCCAAGGGCAGAACATGCATCACACCGGAGCGGATTGCCGTGAATGTCAAAGACATTCCGCCTGGCTCCTACGCGGATAATCAGGGGCAACGTCCCGTGGACGAGCCCATTGTAGACGGCAGCCCAGACGGTTTGTTCTCCACGTTGCCGATCCGAGCCATGGTAAATGACATGTCAGCAGCAGGTATTCCCTCAGCCGTCTCTAATACAGCAGGCACGTATATCTGCAACAACACGATGTACCGGTTGCTCGATCACATTCGAGTAGGGCAACTTCCGATCCGTGCCGGATTTGTACACTTTCCTGCCTCGACAGAGATGGCTGTGTTGCAGCCTTCCGTCCCTTCGCTACCTATACCCGTGATGCTGGATGCGCTGCGGATGATGATCCGCACCATTGTGGCTGAATCGTAGGGAAGGTTTGCTATCGTTCGGTTGCGGTTGCAGCAGATCGTAGGCGATGGTTGGATTTGTATCGTAGACCGCAATTGTGAATGGGAGAGCAGTGGGCTGGGATAATGGAGTACAGTAGGGTTCAAGATGACGTGGAGAGCATGGAGTTGCATGGGGTTCTTTCTGCTTTGATCTTGGGTTGAGTAGAGTGATAGATATGAAGTTGAACATGAAGTGGAATAAAAAGTTGAAATAAGAAGTTGAATATAGAATTGTATATAAAGTCAAAAAAAGAGTTGTCCCATCGTCATGAATCTGACGTTAGGGGGCAGCTCTTTCTGCTTCTATGTCGAGATCGTGTGTCGCTCAAGTCTAACGAACCCAGCGCACGCTATTCGCTTAAAATTTGCACATACCCAATTCTAACGAATCGTAGAAGCGTTATTGTGTGGAAATAAGCGAAATTTCAGTGATATGCCCCATTTCTAGATGAATAGAGTGTCTGAGATTCGTTAGAATTCTCAACGCATGATATTAGGCTAAATAGGGTGCGTAGGGTTCGTTAGATTTAGAGCGTACAGATTATAGCTAACAAAATAGATAAAGAAATAACTAAAGAAATAACTAAAGAAATAACTAAAGAAACAGTTAAGAAATAGCTGAAAAAAATCAAATATTAGATCCGCAACAGATCAAGATCGAACTCGGGAACGAGTCCTTCTTTCATGGCACGTCCAAGTAGTGCAGTAATCGCACCATATCCATCATCGCCCAGATTAGCGCTGAATTCGTTAACATACAGTCCGATATGCTGTGCAGCCACGTCAGGATCCATTTCTTGAGCATGTTCCATCACGTATGCTCTCGACTCATCCGGGTGCGCCCATGCATATTCAACGGAGGCGCGTGCCCATCCGGCGAGGGCGTGAGCATCCATGTCGCGACGTGCAATGATTGCTCCGAGCGGAATCGGAAGACCGGTATCGCTTTCCCACCAGTTACCAAGATCCGTCATCAGTTTGAGATCATAGTTCTGGTACGTGAAGCGTGCTTCATGGATGACAAGTCCGGCATCGATCTTGCCGTCCCGCACAGCAGGCATGATCTGGTCAAATGGCATGACCACAATCTCACCTACGCCGCCAGGAACATTTTGTGCTGCCCACAGACGAAATAATAGATATGCTGTTGAGCGTTCGCTCGGCACAGCAACTCGTCGTCCAGACAGATAGGCTGGATCGGTCGTTCCGTTTGCGGTCAGAACCAGCGGACCGCATCCTCTGCCGAGTGCGCCTCCAGCAGGAAGCAGAGCGTAGTCAGATAACACGTATGGCAGTGCTGCATAAGATATTTTCATCACTTCAGGTGTGTCGGGTCCATCCGGATTAGCCGCCAGACCATTGGTAATATCAATATCAGCATACCGGACATCCAGCTCAGGTGCGCCCGGGATCAGCCCGTGCACCCACGCGTGAAAGATAAATGTATCATTTGGACAAGGGGAAAATGCAATTTTCATGATGTAATAACCTCCCGTAAAATGGAACTTGCAGCCTGGAGCGCATCGAGGGCATCCTTGATGCGCCAAGCGTCGCGGTCGCGTGGACCGACCGCGTTGGATATGGCCCGCAGTTCGAGTGCTGGCACGCCGAACTGCTGGGCAGCTGTTGCCACGCCGAAGCCTTCCATGCCTTCGGCGGCGGCATCTGGCACGCGGCGCAATAGCTCCGCGGCCGTCTCCGCTGTTCCGGTCGCCGTGGACACGGTGACCGCAGTGCCTCCGCTGACAGCGAGCCCGGCCCGCTGCAGCTCATGGCGCAGGCGAGCGGCAAGCTCCGCGTCCGCCGCCACAATGGACGAGCCGAATCCGAGCTCGTCCACACTAAGGAAGCCGTCTGGCGTCTGCGAGCCCAGATCGGCAGCAACCATGGCGTCGGCTACCACAAGGGAGCCGACGTCCGCCCGGCCGGGGAACCCGCCGCCGATGCCGGCACTGATCACCAGCCTGTAGGCTGGTGAATATCCGGCCCCGGCAAGGGGCCCCGGCTTTGAAGATGTGGCAGATGTCTGTGCCACATCCGATGGGCTTGGCGCGGTGGGACCGTGCGCCAACGCACTTGTGCTTGCAGCCGCTACGGCATATGCCAATGTAGCGGCTGTTCCCGCAGCGGCCGAGGCTGGGCCAACGCCCGCAGCAATGACGTCAAAACGTTCCGCGGCCGTGTCGCCCAAGCCGCGTAGGATCGCATCTTTTTCCGCATCCACCGCAGTGACAATTAACACACGTGATGATGAAGTTGTTTGGACCGACCGGATATCTGAAGTGATCATCTCCCCGGTTATTTCTCCCGGGTGTCCATTAGCTTCGAGTGATGCGTTCGGTTTATTACTTTGTTGTTCATCCTGTTTATGTTCATTCATCTCGAATTCTCCTTGTGAGGTATTAAGGGTGTAACAGATGCTTTGGAGGTAGCTTCCTACAGAATGTTTCAGCTACACTTCTTCTGCTGTATTCCTGCTTTGAATATTTATTTTCTGAATATTTATTTCTCTGTGAATGTATAGTTCAACTTGTATCCGTTAAATACGATCATATATTTGTCCACTACAAAAGAACATTTATCTCAATTTTGTCTTTCAAAGAGTGGACACTTTTTCTAAAAAGGTACTATATCTCTCCAAATAAATGAAACACTACATATAGAAGTTTTTTGATTAAAGAAATGTTAACAATCTATATGCAGAATATTAATTTCAGCTTGATTACACATGTCCGTGTCCACCCTTTGAAAGACATATCTACAATATGTATGCGCAGGGCGGACAACACGAGTTGGCACCTCATACGAACAGACAAATATCAATCTTCAAATTTCATACCAACAAGCCTCATGAATAATGGAGCGGCTCTACACTTGACTCCTCATAGTAGCTCATTTGTGCAAACCCAAACTTAAAGCCAATATATAGTCTTGCTACTCTAATGTAGATGCCTGTTGAACAGCCAACCACCGTGCAGACAATGAATCGACCAAGCAACACAACATATAGCGCATGACAGACCTAACAATCAATCAGGTTAAACGTGCACAAAAAAGTAATCAAGATACAGTGATTATTGAACAATAGATCATCTCCATCATAACGGAAGGGGAAAGACCTGAACAACCTTTGCATGTAATTCTGTCATAAGCGTCAAGCAAAGGTCCGGGTAGGCGTATCACATCAAATAACCATAACGCTTCAAGTAGACGTATCACTTCAGTAAGCCTATCTCACCTGACCTCATATAAATGCCACTCTAATTATATCCCGTCCTAAGTCGAGACGAACTTGCTCCCAAATATTTGATATGTCAAATAAACCATATGTTATCTCTTTTAACGTACTCCGAATAAAACAGGAAGTCAAAGTTAACGGTTGACAATCCGATTTAACTGTATTAATAATAGTAGTACAGTTAATACACCTAATACACTTCAGATACAGTCATTTAAACCCATAGGTTATTTCAAACATTTACAGAAAGGAGGTGCGGGATGTTCGAATTAGATGTACGCAGCCGTAAGGCGATCTACGAGCAACTGGTGGACAAAGTCAAAGAAATGATCGTATACGGTATTCTAAAGCCCGACGAGCAGCTTCCTTCCGTTCGTGCGTTATCCACGCAACTGACTGTGAATCCGAATACGATTCAGAAAGCGTATCGCGAGCTTGAACGTGAAGGTTACATTTATTCTTTGCAGGGAAAAGGGAGCTTCGTATCATCGTCAGTGGAACATCCGAATGAAGCCATGAGAGATGAGATCAGAGAGTCTCTGGTGAAGTTGATTGCAGAAGCTTCGTATTCCGGTATGACCAAAGCGGATATGACGCTTTTGTTTGAGGAAGCGATGGCCCGTATAGAGAAGGAGGAGCCTCATGATTGAGCTGAATCAAGTCGTCAAAGCGTTTGAACAGGAAAAGGCAGTGGATGGCGTAACGATGAACATACATAAGGGATCGATCTATGGTTTGCTCGGTTCCAACGGGGCAGGCAAGACATCGCTGCTCAAAATGATGGCTGGCATTTACCGTCAGGACAGCGGGACAGTACGTATCGAAGATAATGAGATTTATGAAAATATGGATCTCAAAGGCCGCACGATTTTTATGGCAGATTCGCCCTATTTTTTCCCGCAATCTTCAATAACACAGATGGCTGCATTCTATCGTTCCGTATATCCACACTGGAATGAGGATCGGTTCAAGCAACTGGCCACCGTGTTCAAACTGGATATCAAACGCAAGCTGCATCGCATGTCCAAAGGCATGCGCCGTCAGGCAGCCGTATGGCTGGGACTTAGCTGCATGCCTGAAGTGCTGCTGATGGATGAGCCGATTGACGGCCTCGACCCGGTCATGCGCCAGCAGATCAAAAACTTGCTCTTCCAGGAAGCAGCTGAGCGTCAGGTAACCATTGTTATCTCGTCACACAACTTGCGTGAGATTGAAGATCTGTGTGACCATGTGGCGATTATGCACAAAGGCCGAATTATTGTAGAGAAGGATCTCGATGATCTGAAGGCCGATACGCACAAAATTCAGGTTGCTTTCCGCCACCCGGACCATGCCAAAGCCATGGATGAACAGATTAATATTTTGCATGAAGAAAAACGGGGAAGTGTATCCCTGTACATTGTCAAAGGCAACCGACAACAGGTAACGGATCAATTCCGTATACATGATCCTTATCTGCTGGATGTACTGCCTCTGACGCTCGAAGAAATCTTTATCTACGAAATGGAGGACGCAGGGTATGATATTCAACCGATTGTTCTGTAACCGGGGCATCCTGATCCAAAATTTCAGACAGCATGGATGGATCGGCATTTTATATCTAATCACGTTGCTGTTCTCGTTACCGTTATATATCGCTACGGAGTACAGGGACGTGCCACAGCAGATTACAAGTCTGTTTCAGGCCAATGGTGAAGTGCAGATTCTGTTCGCCATTACACTACCCGTAGCGGCTGGAATCTTTCTTTTTCGATATATTCAATCTGGTTCACCTTCTGATCTGTTCCATAGTTTGCCTTTACGTCGTAAACATCTGTTAACGGTTAATCTGTTGACTGGATATGCCATGATCCTGCTTCCAATCTGGATTACAACTGCGATTACCGGCTGGGTATGGGCAGTGCTGGACCAACCTGCATTTCTGTTTGACGGCAGTGCGATCTGGATGTGGGGCTTGAGCATGAGTATTTACTCGCTGTTTATGTTCATGCTAACTGTGGCAGTCGGCATGTGTATTGGTCAATCTGTATTGCAGGGGCTCACCGTGTACGCGCTACTCTTGTTACCTGTTGTTGTGTGGTTCATTATGTCACTTCATCTCCAGCATTATTTGCTTGGATATCCGTACGATGAATTGGGACGTAATGCGGAAGAAATGTCACTTGTTCTTCGTGTAGCTTCAATCAGTTATTCTCCTGTCACTAATGGAGAGCTTATAATCTATTCGATATTTACAATCCTGTTTATTCCGCTGACTTATGTGCTCTATGCAAAGAGACAGGTTGAGTCCGCTACACAAGCAGTTACATTCACTCTAGTAAAACCTATATTCCGCTTTGGTTTAATGTTTACGCTTGTTCTGATTGGCGGAGCTTACTTCACGATTATTGCTCCAAGAGAATCAGCCGGATGGGGAATCTTCGGATATATTCTTGGTGGAATTGTAGGTTATATCGTTGCCGAGATGATTATTCGTAAAACATGGTTGATCTGGAGCAGCAAGTTACTACCCAAGATGGTTCTATATGGTATTATCGCTGGTCTGATACTGTACGTACCTATTGCCGATTGGAATGGATACGCTGCCCGAGTGCCTGAACTGAATAAGGTTAAAAGTATCAAGCTTGGCGGGGATCGTTATATCTATAGTAATGGTGTCAATCAGAAGATGGATGACGGTCACCTCTATTCCAATGATTCGGAATACATGGGGGCAGTTATCGCTCTTCATCAAAAAATTGTCGATTCCGATCTTCCTTTATTGAATGATCCGATCAATCCAGGGATGCGTAACGATGAGTATGTATATATTAACTACAAGCTGGATAACGGCAAGGTGATGAAACGTAAATACTATATTCCAGAAGCTGAATTCCATCAGGAATTGATGGCTCTGAAACAATCCCAGGACTACAAAAGAGTTGCCTTTGAAACGTATAAGCTGGAAGAAGATGCATTAAGTTTTGGCATTCGTTCTTCCACAAGTTCATACCGAAAGGTGTACATCAGCAATCCGGAGCAAGTCCGTGAGTTCAAGGAACTATTGAGACAGGACATTTTGGATCAGACCTACGAAGAACAGCGCTCTCCGTGGCAGTCGTTTGCTTACGCAGAGATGAATCAGGACTCGTCTTCGAAAGATCCAACTCAACCGAGGGAGATGTGGAATTTTGAGATCAAACCTAGCTATGATCGGGTGCTGGCCTGGTTGAAGGAGAACAACTTATACGACCAGTTGCTTGTCCAGGCAGACGAGATTGTCTCCGCACAGTTTGTGAAGCAGGAGATCAACAGTCCGGGTTCGCTTCAGTGGGCGAACCCGGAGCCCGAATATATCGATGGGAGTCTAAGTATCAAGAAGCAGGTCGCAACCCAAAATAAAGAAATCATTAGCGATCTGCTCAAACGTCAACGGTCTGGTTATCTAACAGAGAGAGATACCATCTACCAGATTAAGTTGAATGTGACTCGTGGCGAGAACATCTACATGATGCTGAAAGAAGAAGACCTAACAGAGGCAATGAAAGCTATACTGGTCAATCAATAAGTTGAGTTATATAGGTTGTTAACCATAAGCGGGAAGGGTTCACCCGTTGATTAAAGGGTTGATATTAGACCAGGAAAACTAGCATGACTTGACCAGATACAGCGAATGGAATATATTAGAAAAAGGGAAGGTTCGAGCGACTCGTTCAATCGAATCTCATATGGAACGGCTTATGAGGGAAGCACCCGTAAGAGCAGGCAAATGCCTGTCTTGCGGGTGCTTTTTTGTCGTTCGCTGATTTCGTTGGCGATTCTGCTACATATTTTAGAAGAGAGGGTGTAGAGACGCATGCAAACAGAAGCATGGAAGGAAACGATAAATGGACATGAGGCCATGTTAGCGATGGTATATAGTTGTTCCCTATTGGAATTATCAAGATCACATCACTTCATAGACCATCATGGTTTCTTGGAAGGAACGAAGGTCCGACAGCCTATCGAAGATTTAGCTTTAGAGGACATGGCTTCAATGGAGACAAGTGTAGGTCCATCTCGTGTTCTGACAGGACATAGCGGTAGTCACGCAGCACGTCAACGTAAAGTCCAACGATCTCATTTGCGATCATTCGCTCCTCTTTTATTTGGATCACGCCTACTTATAGGACTTGTGATTTTGTTCGGCACAGGCATGAGCTATTTTGCTTCTTCAGTCGAGGCGGCGGGCATAGATCTTGGTGTAACCGCGCAGAAAGCCTGGGACTCCGTTTTGAACAAAGCCGATGCCCAAACCAAGTTAACCTTGAAGCAAACGTATGAGAAAGTAGGGAACTGGAAGGCTCAAGAGCAGGCTTGGGAACAAAAAATAAAAACACTTCATGCCGCCAATACCGCGGAATTGGAGCGATTGCGTGTAGTAATAAGACAAACCGATGACGCGAAAATCGCGGCTTTATCTGAAAAGGTAAAACAGACCCAAGCCCGATATGAACCGCTATTCGCCCTCTATAGTTCAGTCAATCGACAGCTGGATGCAGCCAAAGCCATCAAAAATAAGGAATGGAGTGCAGCAATCCGTACGCAGGCGGAGACATTAAAACCCGTTGTGCAGCTCGCCAGAGAAGACATTCGGATCAAGAAAAAGGAACTTGCTGAAGCGCGTAAACGGAAGAGCACTGAAATAAAACGTTTACGAGCTATGCTAGCAGGGGCCGACTCGGCGAAAAAACAGATTCAAACGGCTAAAAAACAGGCAACTCTGGCAAAAGAACGATATTCGGGCGCGCTACAACAGTTCAAACAGAATACAAAGCAAGGCCAAACGTCGCGTGTACTCAGCTCATTGAACACATTGGCTTCTGCAGCAGAGAAGTGGGCAGGTACAAAACAACATATCCACACTTTGGAGCAAAAAGTATCCACTACATATATGAAAGTCAGACAGGAAATCGCCAAGAGATCCAAATAAGAGGAAACCCGGTCCTCTCCGCAACGTACACCACTTTAGATGTAAAGACGCTTCGATGATGATGGAACGAGGTGAAGCTGTTGCAGTCCAAGTTGGAGGCAAAACGTACGGGGGCAAGAGGGTTTAAACGTAAACGGTACTGGATTCCCAGCGTTGTACTCATTTTCATCATAGGTTTTGTTGGAATGGGTGCTCAATTCACACCCAAAATAACGGTATTTTTATTAAAATCATTCATTGAGATTGCTAATCAAGATAGGAACAGCAAAGATCGTATAATCTCGGAAGGCGTAACTCGTGTTGCGAATGTGCCCTATGCAGACGAAGGCCGTAATGACAGTACGCTGGATATCTATCATCCTTCCGAAACATCGGAACCTTTGCCTGTCGTGCTGTGGGTTCATGGCGGTGGATGGGTCTTGGGAGACAAAGCGGACATCGCAGATTATGCCGTACAATTAGCCAAGCAGGGTTACGTTGTCGTCAGTATGAATTATGCGCTCGCACCAGATACGACATATCCCACTCCCGTGATCCAGACGAATCAGGTTTTGACTTACGTGAAGAACCATGTCAGCGAGTATCAGGGTGACCCGGATAACATATTTCTCGCAGGCAACTCGGCAGGTGCCCAGATTGCAAGTCAGACTGCGGCCGTGGTGACGAATCCATCCCTCGCCAAGCTGATGAATATAACACCATCCGTTCAGCCAGAAGAATTACGTGGGGTTCTTCTATTCTGTGGTCCTTACAATCTGAGCACAGTAGCGGAAACAGGCTTTCCACTCATACGTACATTTCTCTGGTCATATACGGGAGTCAAAACATTTGAAGACTACCCGAGACTGAATGAAATGTCGACCGTGCTTCAGGTTAACGAAGCGTACCCGCCTGCATTTATTACCTCAGGCAATGATGACCCGTTGACCAGTCAATCGATTGAGCTGGCACAAGTCTTGAAGCGGCTTGATGTTGATACGGAAACGTTATTTTTCTCGAACTCCTCAGAGAAGCTGGGACATGATTATCAATTTGATCTGAAGAGTGATGCTGGTCAACAGGCAATACGTTCGGCAGTACGATTTATGCAACAGTATAGTCGATGAGCAGACAAGTCTGTGGTACACTCGAAGCAAATGAGGGCGCAGGAGGAGAAGCATGGCAGACAAAGAAGATTTGACCCGGTTCGGGGTGGCGTTTCCGACACCTCTAATTGAGCAGTTTGACCAGTATATTGAGGAACAGGGATACAAAAACCGATCCGAAGCTTTCCGTGATCTTGTTCGCAAAACATTACTGCAACCCTCTGTACTACAATCCGATCAGGATGTGGCTGGCACCATTGTGATGGTCTATGATCACCATATCAGTGATCTTCCGATTCGCTTGATGGAGCTGCAGCATGAGGCGCATCATGACATCATCTCCAATATGCATGTACACCTGAACCATGACCAATGCCTGGAGGTCATTGCAGTACGGGGAAACCTGGGACGGTTGCGACATCTGCATCAACAGATCCAGGTGCAAAAAGGGGTCTTGTATGCTGAGCTTTCTGTGACTTATGTGGATGAACTCAACAAACTGGCTCATACTCAGAGTCTAGATCAGGAAGACAATCCGAATCAAAGTCAGGATCACAGTCACAGTGTGAATCAGCATGGTCACAGTCATCATCATCGTTCTGCCGATTAAGATGAAATGAAGTGTGAATTAATTTCTATGAAAATATAGCGAATCTAAAAAACAGACCTTTGGTTAGATGCCAACCGTCTGTTTTTTTGTTGTTTGTTATAATACCTGACTTTATAAAAACAATCCAGAGGCTCGATTATGGAGTTTACCCTATATTTTATTTCTAATATGAAAATATTTGGATTTATGAGTTAACTTTATTGACATAAGTTTTGTGTTTTGTGCTACAATTTCCGTAAAAAGTAACACGAAATGAATCAGAGTAGCACAAAAATAGAGGGGGAACGACCAGAATGGGCAGATTTTCATGGAGATGGGGAAAACGAAAAGTTAGAACAGGATTAGGGATCCTGCTTGTATGTTCTATTGGATTAACCGGTTGTGCGCAGGGGACAGCACCAGCAGCGTCATCAGCAGAAAATGGACAACCGGGGACTACCCCCACTAAAGACGAATTGGTGCTGGCTGTTGGTACCGAGCCGGAAGGCGGGTTTGATCCGACAACCGGATGGGGGCAATATGGTTCACCGCTTTTCCAGAGTACTTTGCTGAAGAGAGACGCCAAGCTTCAACTGGTTAACGATCTGGCTACGGCATACTCCGTTAGTGAAGATGGGTTAACCTGGAAGATTACGCTTCGGGATGATGTGAAGTTCTCTGATGGGGAACCTTTGACGTCTGAGGATGTGAAATTTACGTTTGATACGGCTGCTCAGAGTGGTTCTGTGATTGATTTGACGAATATGGCTGATGTGCAGGCACCTGATGATCAAACGGTCGTATTCACACTGAAGTCGCCGCAGTCAACATTCATCAGCCTGCTGACGACACTCGGTATTGTGCCTGAACACGCCTATGGTGCTGATTATGCAGAGCATCCGGTTGGATCAGGACCGTACAAGCTGGTTCAGTGGGACAAAGGACAACAGGCCATCGTTGAAGCCAATGAAGAGTATTACGGTAACAAGTCTGCATTCCACAAACTCACCTTCCTCTATCTGGATGAAGATGCGGCCTATGCTGCTGCACAGGCAGGTACAGTGGATATCGCTGCGATCCCGGCAGCATTTAGCAAACAACAGGTGAATGGCATGACATTAGAGGCCGTAAAAACGGTAGATAACCGGGGCATTATGTTCCCCATGCAGCCTGCTGGTGCCAAGTCGGGCGATGGTCTCCCCGCAGGGAATGATGTGACATCCGATCTGGCGATTCGCCAAGCGGTGAATGTCGTGATTGATCGTAAGGCTTTGGTTGAGGGTGTACTTGAAGGATATGGTCGTCCTGCTTATTCCGTCAGTGATGATCTGCCTTGGAGCAATGCAGAAGCTGTATTTACGGATGCCAATCTTGATGAAGCGAAGCGCATTCTGGCGTCTGGTGGCTGGGTGGATGCAGATGGTGATGGTATCGTCGAGAAAAACGGCACGAAAGCCGAGTTCAATCTGCTTTATTTTGCAGGGGATTTAACAAGACAATCTCTGGCCTTAGCTGCTGCGGATATGGTTGCCCAGGCGGGAATTAAAATCAATGTTGAAGGCAAAAGCCGTGAAGAGACGAAAAAGATGGCTTACTCCAACGCTGTATTATTTGGTTGGGGCAGTCATGATCCACTGGAAACCTATAACCTCTATAGCAGTACCCACAAGGGAGAGGGATATTACAATGTAGGACTGTACAGTAATCCTGTGGTGGATTCATGGATGGAGAAGGCCCTTCAGGCCACCAGTGAGGAAGAGGCATTGCCCTACTGGCAAAAAGCGGAATGGGATGGCACAACAGGTTTCAGTTATCAGGGGGATGCACCTTGGGCGTGGCTCGTAAATATAGACCATCTGTATCTGGTTACGAATGGATTAAACATTGGCGAGCAGCAGATTCACCCCCATGGTCACGGCTGGCCAGTGACATCCAATCTGGAGGAATGGTCCTGGGATAACAGCGCGAAATAAGAAGCATAGCGGTAGCTTTAGCCTGAATTGGGGAGAGATTGGATGACGGGCAGGAATGGATGGGCCAGATTTGTTGGTAATAAAGTGTTGCGACTTGTATCTCTATTGGTTGGAGTCAGTGTGGTGTCTTTTATATTAATGCAATTTTCCCCTGTGGACCCGATCGAAGCTTACATTGGTGGAGACATGATCAGGGTAAGTGCGGAACAGCGCAGTTTAATCGAAGAGCGTTGGGGATTGAATGACTCTCCAATGGAACGATTGCTGACCTGGGGACAAGCACTGATTCAGGGAGATTTGGGAACATCAATGATCTATAGACAACCTGTAGCGGATATTATCCAGGAAAGATTCATGAATTCTGTCGCGCTTATGGCTGTAGCCTGGCTACTGTCTGGTATCTACGGGTTCACTCTGGGTGTAGTTGCTGCCATGAGAAGAGATTCAAGGCTGGATCGCCTGATCTGCTGGTATTGCTACACGCTGGCCTCTACGCCGGTATTCTGGATTGCGCTGTTGCTGCTAATGGTATTTGGAGTGTGGCTCGGATGGCTTCCAGTTGGCCTTGGGGTACCCGCAGGGATGTCGGCTGATCAGGTGACCTGGGGAGATCGGGCTATTCATATGATTCTGCCAGCGTTGACTCTCAGTCTGACCGGGGTAGCTTCCATCGCGCTGCATACCCGGCAGAAGCTCATGGATGTGCTGGATTCGGATTATATTCTATTTGCGAGAGCACGGGGTGAGCGTGGATTTCAGATGTTTCGTCGACATGGGTTCAGACATGTTGTTTTGCCAGCGATCACGCTGCAGTTTGCTTCGTTCAGTGAACTGTTCGGCGGGGCTGTGCTGGCAGAACAGGTATTTTCATACCCTGGCCTTGGTCAGGCAACGGTTCAAGCGGGGTTGCGTGGAGATGTTCCACTGCTGCTTGGACTTGTGATGTGCAGTGCGATTTTTGTTTTTACGGGTAATATGATTGCCGACATTCTGTATCGCTTGATCGATCCACGAATGAAGGAGGAGCTGATATCATGAAGCAGACTGTAGAACGTTCCTCTGAGCAGACGGCAGATACAGCCCAAGTACAGAAAGTGAAAACTGCAAAACAAGAGATAAGGTACAACATTACTTCGGAATTTCTGCAAGTGGGGGCTGAACGAGAAACAAGCCAAACTAGAAGAGGAGGATATGCTCGTACCAAAGACCAACATTTCCGCAATCCTCGCCAAAGAGCGGTGATCTGGGGAAGCCTTGCAGTGATCTGGATTATCCTTGTGTGGTCGACGGGAAGGCTACTACCCGCTGGTTCTACGCTGACTTCATTAATGGATCGAAATCTGTCTCCAACCTGGGCGCATCCATTTGGCACAGATTGGCTCGGAAGAGATATGTTCATGCGTACGTTAAAAGGACTGGCAACCAGCATTCAAGTGGGACTACTTGCTGCATGTGGTGGCGGATTGATCGCACTACTGCTGGGTTTGGGGGCGGCTTCTAGCCGAGTTGCTGACCGGGTAATCTCATGGATCATCGACCTGTTCCTGAGTGTGCCTCATCTGGTATCGCTGGTTATGTTGGCCTTTGTATTTGGTGGGGGTTTGGCAGGAGTGGCGGCAGCCATCGCGCTGACGCACTGGCCGAATCTGGCCCGGATTGTACGAGCGGAGATGATTCAACTGAAATCCGCGGAGTACATTCAGATTTCACACAAGTTGGGTCAATCGCGATTACGGATTGCGGTGCAGCATATGCTGCCACATTTAGTCCCGCAACTGTTTGTAGGCGTACTGTTAATTTTCCCCCATGCGATTCTGCATGAGGCAGCCATTACGTTTCTGGGGCTGGGGTTATCCCCGCAGCAACCAGCAATTGGCATTATTTTGTCAGAGTCGATGAGATATTTATCTGCTGGCATGTGGTGGCTCGCCTTTTTCCCGGGACTGGCATTGTTGCTGGTTGTTCGTGCGTTTGATGTATTGGGCAACAGTCTGAAGACGTTGACGGGTACAGGTAGTTCAAGGGAGGTGAGGTAGCCTATGGCTCTTCTTGATATTCAGG
This sequence comes from Paenibacillus sp. FSL R5-0749, assembly GCF_038595085.1. Lineage (NCBI taxonomy): Bacteria > Bacillati > Bacillota > Bacilli > Caryophanales > Paenibacillaceae > Paenibacillus > Paenibacillus sp. FSL R5-0749. Next base: position 1,295,818 of record NZ_CP152005.1, read on the forward strand.
GAGTATCGGTGTCGTTTCGGCGCGCTCGCGGCTGGTTTGGACACGAACAGACGTATGTCATTCAGAATCTGGATCTTTCCATAAACGAGGGCGAGATTGTCGCTATTGTAGGCGCAAGCGGATCGGGTAAAAGTGTGCTGGCGCAGGCCATCATGGGTATTCTGCCTGCCAATGCCAAGTTGGAAGGTCGAATGAGCTACAATGGCGAGCCCTTGACCTCAGAGCGGCAGCTTCATCTGCGTGGAGACGAACTGGTGTTAATTCCGCAATCCGTCAGTTATTTGGACCCGCTGATGAAGGTGGGGAGCCAGGTTCAGTCGGTAAGCCGGGGTGCCGGACAGAAGCGCAGATTCATGAATCAATCCCACGTGAAAAAGTCGGAGCAGGAGCTGACGGAGCGTTATCAACTCCCACGGGGAACGGGCGAGAAATACCCGTTTGAGTTGTCCGGAGGTATGGCAAGGCGAGTGCTGATGGCTACAGCGACCTCAGGCCAGCCAAAGCTGATCATTGCCGATGAGCCGACACCAGGCATTCATCCCGAAGTGCTGGCCGAGACGATGAAGCAATTTCGCGAACTCGCAGATCAAGGTGTAGGCATCCTATGGATTACGCATGATGTTACGACTGCACTGACGGCGGCCGATCGCATCGCTGTATTTTATGCGGGTGCCAATGTAGAGACAGCCCAGGTGGATGATTTTACGGGCAATGGAGAACGACTGCGCCATCCGTATACGAAAGCCCTTTGGAATGCGCTGCCGCAGAATGGATTTCGGCCACTCCCAGGCTCCCAGCCGTTGGCAGGTCAAGGGATCATTAGAGGATGTTCATTTGCTCCCCGCTGTAGCGCAGCAACCGCTGCATGTATCTCTGAACGTCCTCCGCTTCGTCAGATACGAGGCGGAGAAGTGAGGTGTCTCCATGTCACTTAAAGCACAGGATGTAAGTTATCGTTACGATCAGAAATCGTGGGTGTTTCAGCAGATGAACATGCAGGTGCAACAAGGCGAAGTCGTTGGCTTGTGGGGACCGAGTGGCTGTGGGAAAACAAGTCTTGGGCGCATCCTTGCAGGATATGCCGAACCCGTGGCAGGACAAGTATTACTGGATGGTGAACCGCTCCCTCGTACAGGGGTATGTCCGGTTCAGCTGGTGTATCAGCACCCGGAGAAAGCTGTGAATCCACGCTGGCGGATGCGTCGTGTCCTTCAGGAGGCGGCTGTACAGGATGAGCAGTTGCTCGAAGCTTTGGGGATTCAGCAAGCTTGGCTGGACCGCAGACCGGGTGAATTATCCGGTGGGGAACTGCAACGATTCTGTGTGGCGCGAGCACTCGGTACATCGACACGTTATGTGATCGCAGATGAAATGACCACAATGCTGGATGCGATCACGCAGGCACAGATCTGGCATACCGTGATGGACGTGGCTCGCCAGCGTGATCTGGGATTACTGATCATAAGCCATGATCGGGATTTGCTGAACAGGTTGTGCGACAGAATTATTCCGATGCCGATGTCGATGTCACTGTAAGGTTAATTATGTTTCAATAAATAAATGGATTGAATAGAAAAGAAGAGAATAGAAAAGAAAAGGGGTGTCCCCTGTGCAGTCATTGACCATGAATGTGAGTCATGGACTTGACTACGGGGCACCCCTTTTTCCCTTTTACAGATATTCGTCATTTATCGATCAGCACACGTTCTGTTCGCAACGTGCATAGAGGTAACTGTCAGCTTATTTGTCCGACAGTTTGCTGAGCAACACAGATAATCTGCGCATCGCCTCTTCAACCGTGGAACGCGGACAGGCTACATTAATACGCATGAATCCTGTACCTTCCGTTCCAAAGGAGCTTCCGTCATTAAAAGCAAGCCCTGCTTCATGAAGCAGCATATTGCACAGTTGTGCATGTGGGATATTCAGCTCCCGGAAATCCATCCATAACAGATAGGTTGCTTCGGGCAGATGCATTTTGATCTTTGGCATATGTTCCGCAACATATTGCTGTACATACTCCATATTCCCATGGATATATGCAAGGCATTCTTCCAGCCATTCCTCGCCATCATTGTAAGCAGCTTCGGTTGCAACAGCCCCCAGTGTGCTGATACCGGCAAGTCCCATCGTTCTTACACCCTGCGCGAACGATTCCCGTAACTTGGCATTGGGGATAATGATGTTGGACGTGCAGAGGCCGGGAATGTTGAACGTTTTGCTTGGAGCCGTACAGATGATACTTAGATCGGAGACGGCGTCCGAGATCAGGGCCAGCGGTGTATGAGCTCCGCGCTGGTGAACAAGATCGGCATGAATTTCATCCGATACTATCAGTACGTTGTATTGCAGACACAGCGACGTAAGGCCTTCAAGCTCCTCACGAGTCCATACACGTCCAACCGGATTATGTGGACTGCACAGAATCAGCATTTTGACCCGACCGGTCTGCAAGCTGGATTCCAGTTGTTCCAGATCCATCGTGTAATGACCATTATTCTCTACCAAAGGATTGGTGATCAGTTCACGGCCTTGACCACGTACCACTTCATAGAAGGGAGCATACACCGGAGTCTGGATGACCACTGCATCTCCCGGATCCGTAAATCGTTGTACAGCAATGCTGAGTGCGGGTACTATCCCTGGCGTGAACACGATCCAGTCATCGTTAATTTTCCAGTTGTGGCGCCGTTCCATCCACCGTGCAACGGCTGCATGATAGGCTTCTGTACGCACCGTATACCCAAATATCCCGTGTTCCATTCGTGTTTGCAAAGCCTCAATGACGGATGGTGGAGCAGCAAAATCCATATCCGCCACCCACATCGGAAGCGCATCCGCAGCGCCGAAGATTTCCTCAAGTGCATCCCATTTCTCTGATCCAGTTGAGATCCGGTTAATAGATTGATCAAATGTACTGTTATTGTTCATTGCAAAAAATCCCCCTTGAATTCCGTTCCCTCGACCACAATCGACATATAATTATCTACTATATCGGTTCATTTCGCAACTCTTGAACGTGCAAGCAGAGCTTCATAGGTATGGTCCGGAATTCAGGACTTTATTCATATAAGAACAACTTAACGAGTCAGAGAACAACTGTCATACGACAAAGACTATTTTTATACGTCCTTTGTCCTGTTTTGTTCATATACCGTTTACAACCTCTTGTTAGATGCTATTATATGGCTAACATTGGGTGGAACAACGGGCTGTTATTCGAATAAGCTCGTACCCATACATGATGAGCATAACGACATGAGTCTTTTGCGTAAATCGTGCGGTTGTCATGAATCGTATGATGCATAAGGCTGACAATTGAACTCAGGAGGCGTTTAGGATGAAAAACAAGAAGTGGTTGATTACTGCGAGTGTGTTCGGCATGGTGTTAACCGGATCGGCAGGTGTGTATGCAGGTACACAACTGGAGACGATCAAGGCTTATCTGAACCATGGACTCGCCATCGAAGTGAACGGACAGAAATTCACACCGACAGGTGACCAGGGCAAAAAGCTTGCGCCAATTACATATCAGGGTAGTACATATCTTCCCGTTCGTTCGATTGCGGATGCACTGAAGACTGAAGTGAAATATGATTCCCAGAACAATAAAGTGAGCATCGGCTCATCAAGCTCCTCTGGTGGGTCTACATCCACAGGCAACAACGGATCAACATCACCTTCAACAGGTACTAACACACAGGCTGCAGGTGTGAAGTCCAAGTATCTGCCAGCAGATTTCCCATTACCGAAGGATGCGAAGGCGACAAGTCTCGTTGAGAACATCATGGATGGCAACAAAAAAGTGGTCCTCACGTACACAACAAAAGAAACGTTGCTAACCGTTGGAACCTCCTACAAAGACTATTATCAGACCAAAAACTTGACTCAAAATACGCAGGATATAGAGGCAGACGGATTCAGTATCGTGGGTCGTGAAGATGGTAAATATGCCGTAACCATCACAGGTTCTGTGTCTGCAACCAACAGCGATCTGAATGAAATTACCGTGGTGTGGGGCGAAGAGTAAGCGACGAGTATAACCACATGTCCTCATACTAACGTGCTTGAGTCATTCAAAGTATAATGATCCGTATTTTTCTATTATTCAAAAGGTAACGCCAAAAGCCGTCCGTTGAAATCGAAACAGATTTCAACGGGCGGCTTTTATGTTTGAATTCATATCTGGTCTATTCTTCTCGGGAACTTGATGTTGTTTACAGGTACTCGTTAAACCAACCGGTAATATGCTCCAGACGGCGTACCCTTAAGTGGGGATGACCGCCGCGAGACAATTCATGGTTGGCCCCAGGGAAACGAACGAGACGAGTCGTCTGCTTGCGCCGTTTCAACGCAATGTATAATTGCTCGGCCTGTTCAATCGGACACCGCAGATCCTGTTCGCCATGCAAAATGAGCAGCGGAGTACTCACGTTGCCGACATAAGCGAGCGGGGAATGTTTCCACAGTTTTTCAGTGTCATCCCACGCGTTGCCGCCAATCTGATCTTCTGTGAAGAAATAGCCAATGTCACTGACGCCGTAAAAAGATAACCAGTTGGAGATGGAACGTTGGGTCACAGCAGCTTTGAAGCGATCGGTGTGCCCAACAATCCAGTTGGTCATGAAACCACCATAACTGCCACCGGTTACGCCCAGTCTGGATTCATCAATAAATTCATACTGGGACAGGGCATAATCCACGCTCTCCATGAGATCGCGATAGTCGCCTCCGCCGTAATCGCCACGACAGGCATCTACAAACTGCTGTCCGTATCCGAGTCCTCCGCGTGGATTGATGTACACAACAGCATAGCCTTGTGCGGCTAGAATCTGGAACTCGTGCATGAATGTGAAACCATACATCATGTGCGGGCCGCCATGAATCTCCAGAATGGTCGGGATTTTGACCCCGTCAACCATACCACGAGGTTTCATGATCCACCCTTGCAGCCGCAGGCCATCCGAGGCGTTGAACCAGAAGGTCTCGGGTGAACTAAGATGGATCTCATCCTCAAGCTGTGGATTGCTGCGGGTAAGCTGAATTGGTTCTACACCGGAATCTTCCGGTTGTTTATACATATAGAGATCACCAGGATTTCGCGTATTGGCAACAGCAGCAACGATCTGTCCGTTTTCCAATTCGGCAAATTGATAAATCTCCTGTTCATCAGGCAATATATACTCGGCACTGCTGCCGTCTATTGCGAATTTGGCGATGCGTACACTACCATGAATGGTCGCTAGGCAGAGGATGGATGAACCATCCCGGCTGAATACAGGTCCCGTGGTTGTCAGATGTGATCGCATATCACCAACAATGCTGTGATTCAACTGTACGTCCCAATCCGTGCTCAGACATACGGGTTCACCACCTGATACAGGCAGGGTATATAACTTCACAAGTGTGGCATTTCCATAAGAACGGTCACTGGCGAGCAGGGCCAGGGAATGTCCATCCGGTGCAAATGTCAGTCGGCTGAACGTATATCCTTCCGGGGTCAACTGCTGCACATCCGACCCGTCTGCCTTGGCAAGGTACACATGATTGGTCAGGGTGTAATCGTTGTGTTCCTCGCCTTCTTCGGGCATCTGTGCAATCCATACGATGGATGTTCCGTCCGGGGACCAAGCGTAGTCTCCAACGTCATAGTGACCAGTAGTTACAGGAATGGCTTCCGCATCAATGGGTGCAAGAGCAAAGAGATGGGATCGTTTTCCGTCCCATAATCCGCCCGCATCTGATTTCATGCGAATTCGGTCCACAACATGTTCTTGCGGCAGTTTATGGTTATCGTCTTTAGAATCGGTATGTTCTGATTCGTCTTCTCCGCTCATATCCACGGATGATTTCACAAGTAGGGTATGGCCATCTGGTGACCAGAGCAAGGAGCTGACGCCATGTTTCAGGTGACTGATCTGCTGTGCTTCTCCGCCATCTGTTGCGATAATCCACACCTGGGGTTTCCCATCAACCTCTCGTAAAAAAGCAAGCTGGGACCCATCCGGTGACCAGGCAGGGGAATGATCCTTCTCTCCAGAGGTAAAGGGCCTGTCCTTCTGACTCCCCAGATGCAGCAGTCTCAGGTGAGAACAATAACCGTCACGTGCTTCATTCGTTTTCCGGCTTACATATACCAGTTGTCCGCCTTGAGGAGACGGGGTCGGATCGTTAACCCATGTAATCTGATAAAGATCTTCCGATGTTATGCCGCGCTGACTCATCATTGCTTGTCCTCCCACCATGAATTAGAATTGGCTATTTTCCTAACCTTTCCATTTATATTAACGGAAAGCAAGGGACAGGACAATAAGTGTAATGAAGGAGGAGTAAGACATTTAACTCAATGTATATTAATTGAATTAAATATTTGCACGTAACGTAGAGGACAGAAATAACCTGAAGAAGCGGAGCGTTCGCCTAAAAGCTTTCTGAAAGAAAGCTGCATCGGAAGCATAGGCTATCCCCGGATTTTCACTTTGAGAAAGTGGATTCGAAAAATCTGGGGATAACAGCGATCGGAAGGTTGTTCTGTCATCGGAGTGACCCATGTAAAAATTCTTTAGTTCAATTCATATAAGTGTGTTAAAGGAATTGCTCGAAAGATGACGAATCCTAATGTTGAATAACCGCAGAAATGACGAAAAATGGTCTTAATTCAATGTTTAACATTGGTGAATTTGGTTTAATGTACAATGCAATTCCTGTTCTACATTTAAGTACTTGGTTCATAGCCATTCGTTTATATAGAACGCGTAAGATTCAGTCGTAATGAAGGAGGAACGTCACGTTGAGCACATCCTATGAACAGCATGTAGAATATCCAAACCGGAAACGAATGGCGTGGCTTACGGCGGGGGCGGCACTTTTTGTGGCAGCCGGATTTTTTTTGATTTTTGATCGTTCTTCAGTTACGAATGATTCCATCCTCTCGGGGGTGATTGGAATACTATCCATTTTGTTTTTTGGGCTATGTTTCTGCTACAGTCTGGTAAAGATGATTAAGAAGGAACCTTCTTTTGTGATCAATGAGGATGGGTTTGTAGATGCATCTTCTTATACCGCAGGAGGGGCAGTGGCCTGGAAAGACGTTGAGAATATTTTTATGTATGAATTGATGGGACAGAAAATGATCGGGGTTAAATTGCGGGACGAGAAAGCCTTTCTGGATCGTCAGAATGGGATGAAACGCAAATTGATGACGGTCAACAGCAATATGGTCGATGCGACCATCAGCGTTGCCCAGAGTAGCCTTACCATGCCACTGGATCAGTTGTATATCATGATGATGAGGCACTGGAGACATGTAAGCGATGGCATGATTTATGATTCGTATAGTCATCGTTAGAGAGGTCACAATGTCCATAAAGTCTTCAGAATGGAGGAATATAGATGATGCATGGTGATCAGACACGCACGATTCTGCTTCCAGATGGAACTGTCCTGCCCGCGATCGGACAAGGCACGTGGTACATGGGAGAGAAGCAATCCAGCCAGGAAGAAGAAGTACGGGCATTGCGTTCCGGTATTGAACTGGGAATGACCGTGATTGATACGGCAGAGATGTATGCAGAGGGTGGAGCAGAAGTTGTTACGGGAAAGGCTATCTCAGGCCTTCGTGATGAAGTCTTTCTCGTATCGAAAGTGTATCCCCATCATGCAGATCGCAAGCAGATGATCACGGCCTGTGAGCGCTCTCTCAAGCGATTGGGAACGGATCGTCTGGACCTGTATTTGCTCCACTGGCGTGGAGGTGTACCGCTCGAAGAGACGGTTCAGGCTTTGGAACAATTGAAACAGTCCGGTAAAATTCTGCGATGGGGTGTCTCGAATCTGGACACAAGGGATATGCAGGAATTATGGAGTTTGCCAGAGGGTTCTCTGTGCATGGTGAATCAGGTACTGTACAATGCAACTTCGCGTGGTATTGAACATGATTTGCTCCCCTGGATGCGGGAACGTAGCGTTCCTGTTATGGCATATTGTCCACTGGCTCAGGGGGGCAGACTTCGGAGTGAATTGTTGGAGCATCCGGTCATTCAGGAGATTGCGCAGGATCGAGGAGTTACAACTTCTCAGATCGCATTAGCCTGGGTGATCCGGGACGGAGATGTGCTGGCGATTCCCAAGGCGGTACAGCTGAATCATGTGGCAGACAATGCAGCAGCAGTGAATATCGTTTTGACACAAGAGGAACGGACCCGATTGGATGAGGCTTTCCCTGCACCTAAAGGCAAGGTACCTTTAGACATCGTGTAGATGGTATCTTTGAACGATAAGCATGTGAGTAAGGTGAAAATACGAATATTGAGCGATGCAGGGCAGATCTATACGATCTGCTCTTTTTTTTGTATGTGCACAGAAATCGGAAGCATGTCCATCAACGAAGCGAATATATATTTTGACAAATGGGCTTTACAACACTATATTACTAGTGTACTATGTAACTAACACACCAGTACAGAGAGGAGCGAGTGCTTTGTGACTATGGAATTTGATAACAACTTACCAATATATCTGCAGATTATGCAGTACATCAAGAGACAGATTGTAACCGGGACACTTCAGGCAGGTGACAAAATCCCTTCGGTTCGTGAACTGGCGGCTGAATTACAGATCAATCCCAATACAGTACAACGGACATTTCAGGAACTGGAGCGAGAAGAAGTGGTCGAAACCAAACGGGGCTTGGGCAGATACGTGACAAGTGAGGAGCGGAAGATTATGACGATCAAAAAAGAGATGGCCAGTGAGTTGCTGGAACGCTTTCTAACCGGAATGCAGGAACTGGGGATTGAAGAGCAGGATATTTTATCCATCGTAGCCGATGCCGTTGCGGAAGGAAAGGGAGGAACAACGCATGAGTAACATCCTTGAACTGAACCAGATTAACAAGACTTATGGCAATAAGAGAGCGCTCAGTAATATTACATTGGATATTGCTCCTGGCCGAATTGTTGGCCTGCTGGGTAGTAATGGCAGTGGAAAAAGCACACTTATGAAACTGGTTGCAGGTTTGCTGCATCCTACCAGCGGAACGATTCAAGTGACAGGTAAGCCTGTTGGGCTGGATACGAAGTCATTGGTTTCATTTATGCCGGATCGCCCATTAACCGAGAAGTGGATGAGAGTGCGGGATGCGATTGCGTACTACCGCGATTTCTATGCTGATTTTGACGAGGAGAAGGCACGGGAGATGCTCGATTTCATGAACCTTGTCGAGAGTGATCGGGTTCGGCATCTATCCAAAGGGATGAATGAACGACTGCAACTAACACTGGCGTTATCCCGTAAGGCTCGTCTATATCTGCTGGATGAACCGATTGGCGGAGTAGATCCGGTTGCGCGTGGCAAGATTCTGGATGCGATCGTCAAATTCTATGATGAAGACAGCAGTCTGATCATTTCAACACATCTGGTGAATGATATCGAACGGATTTTTGATGAAGTGGTCTTCATTCGTGAAGGTCAACTGGTGATGCGGGAAGAAGTGGAAACGCTCCGTCTGAAATATGGGAAAAGTGTGGATGAGATGTTCAAGGAGGTCTATGCGGAATGATGACATTATTGAAGTATGACTTTAGAAGGAACTGGAATACACTGCTGGCGGGGCTCGTTATTTTGATTATTGCGCAAGTGGCGCTATCCCTTTTCATGTCTGAGGTCGCAGGGGTTGTGCTTGGCATTATGGGTTATGTTGGAGTAGGTGTGGCTGTTTATGTGAAAATGATCAAAACATACACGTCCAATATCCGCTCTTATAATCGCCGTCTTTTACCCGTAACAGGCCTATCGCATGTGTTGTCTCCTTTGATCTTTGGAGCTCTTTGCGGGCTGGGATTAGTCGTTATATTTACGATTCATGCCTACATTTATATTTCAATGAAGCTCAGAATGAACATGGCTACCCATATTGATCTTTCAGGTCTGCATGTATCGGATTATGTTAGTTTGTTACTGTTTATCGCATGGGTTATCGTATTCATGACCGTGATCATCTTCCTTTCGATCTCGATTGCAGGCAGCTTCCGTTGGAGAACCGGACCATGGATCGGAATCGTTGCATTCTTGGTCCTCGTTAATCTGATTGGCTGGTTGGAGAATATGATTATGACAGGACGCTTCAGTCCAAATGAGATGTTCCGTTACACCGAAAATAGTACAGGGATTTCAATCACAGCCAATGGCGTATTATGGTCGGATGGCATGTGGGGAAGCACTATATTCGAAGTGATCGTAGCGATCATTCTGGTGTGGGCTACCATTTACCTGAACAACAAAAAAGTTGAAGTCTAAGGACCGCGCTATAAGCAGGTTAGAATAAAACGACACGGGCGACGAGAGTTGCTCGTTTTGTCATACCGAGATTTCACTTTTTGAATCGCATCCCAATGAATACACGTAATTCTATATAAATAGAACTAGACATTTACACAAAACGGAGAGGACAGAAAGGACCTGAAGAAGCGGAGCGTTCTCCTTTATCACCGGATTTCCCCTCATAGAAGGAATCAAAAAAATCTGGGGATTACAGCGATCGGAAGGTTGTTCTGTCATCGGAGTGTACAGTGTAAATATTCTTTAGCGTATTCATTGGTTGCTAAACCCGGTTAAAGAGAACGAAAGGGGCCATGTAAGGGAAAGGAGAACGTAATATGGAGCTATACTTCAGGGATAATTTTTTTAATGCGGGTTACACCGAAATTATGAATTCGAATCAGGAACAGGCCGGACATCTGGATTTGAAAAGTGTTTTTGGCTCTTCGCTCGATGTATCCGATCACTCGGGATTGGTCTGTAGCGGCAAATTCCGCATGTTAACCAATCGTTGGGATATCACTGCAGCCGATGGGAGACATCTGGGCGTATTGCGAGCGAGGTTTAGTTTCTTCAGCAAAAAGTATGAGTATGATGCAGGATCGCGCGGTATATACGATGTGTCTGCTCCCGCATTTTCGCAGGAATATGATGTCAGTGGAAGTGGTGGACGCATCGTGGCAAGTTTCCGTCGCACCAGTGGCTGGTTTAGTTCAGGGGCATTTGTATTGGTTAACCAGTCTGAACAACTGGACACATATGAATTAATTGCAGTCGTCATGGGTGTGCATGCGATCAACAAGAGACGAAATTCAGCTGCCAGCAGTGGCGGAACCTAGTTTAGGCTCATGAACAGTAAAAAGGTCTGGATGAGATCATCCAGACCTTTTTCATATGGGTTTATTTTTTGGCAAAAGGTTAGGGTTAATCCACTCTTACGTAATCAATGACCATCGGCTTTTGCAAGCGGTTTTTCCTCATGTTGGCGGTGCTGAGCTTCATTGGAGTGTTCGGCATGGTTATCAGGCTCTTTTTCCGCATAACGTGCCAATGCCTTCGCAGCAGTCTCGGACATTCGCTCCCGCAACATTGGATGGTCAGCGATTCGAACCCGTTTGCCGAGAAAACGCATTTTGGATAAGACATAATCCATCTCATTTCGCGGGATGGTCAGCTCAATCCGATATGTCTGCTTGGCTTCCGTGTACTCGACCTGTTTCTCGAAGCATGAGAAAGCATAGAGGATTCGGGACAGCTCCTGATTGAACTCCGGCAACACTTCGATGGTGATCGTCGTTTTGCGCTTCTCCGTAATTGCAGCAATTCGGGCAGTATAGCCAGAAGAGGTATCCGGGTCAACCGGTTGGGCTTCCACGGCAACGATGCTGTGCAGCTTGGTAGACATGAGTTTGTCGAAGCGAGGTGCGTACCAGAGCACATACCATTCTTTTTTGACCATGGAATACTCCAGTTTATACGGGAAACCAAATTCATCATGGCTTGTGCGTCCATTGCGGACGCGGCCTGTCATTCGAAATCCCTGATGTTGCAGAATGATTAGCCGTAATGGTCTAAGTAGTGGATGAGAGACACTGTTTTCCTCACTTTTGGCTTTTTCGGTCAGATAGTTCTGAAGATTCAAATCCTGCTCACCGTTCAGCATGTTGTGCATTTTATCCAATGTTACAGCGCTCAGGGCTTCTCTTGCGGCAGGGTGATTCAGCATCATGCGAAGCCAGGCCCGTTCCTGTGAGGTCCAGGTAAACAGTCCGGTTTCATTCAGTCGGGTCATCATCTGGTAATTGAACATCTTCTCGAACAGGTTCATAATATTCCGCAATCTCCTTCCATTCCTGGATCATCTCCTGGCGTAGTCTCTGAGGTGCGATGATTTCGCAGCTTGAGCCAAAACTTCGTAACCACGGTTTGATCTCGGTGGTACCATTAACCTGGATTTCGTAGAGAAAGGAATGGTCCGTTTCGGGTATGATCTTGCCCCATTGACCTTGCAGACGAACCCGATCCAGAATGAAGTTGCGCTGACCTCGCTCCGGGTGGAAAAAGCGAGCTTGAACTGTCACGGTATTTCCCGTATCTACCAGCCAACTGTAGCGACTAATGTCAGTCCACTGCTGCTTCAACTCGAGCATGTATTCCTCTTCTACGGAATCCTCTTCCTCCAGTTGGGTTATGCCTTCCATGCGGAATTTCACGAAGCCACGGCGGCCCTGAAATCCAATGACATACCAACGACCATACTGATGGTCATAGACTACTTCAAGGGGCACGATCCGGTTGGATCGACCACCTGCTTCTCGTTCAAAGCGTGGGTTCGTATTCTGTGAACTGTAGCTGGATGGTTTTTTCGGTGAATAGTATAGGAACTGCACACGCTTGCGCTGACGAATCGCACTAAGCAGCGTGTAGAGATGAGCTTCGTCCAGGATACGAGAATAATAGTGATACTTGTAGATATAGGGTTCGGTGGCTTCTTCTTGCGGAAAACTTGCGGTAATGGCTTTCTTCAGACTGTCCCGCAATAAGTACCCCTGTACGGAAGGAACCTGGGTATTTGCCATTATATCCACAAAATCATACAACTCCAGCTGTTCCTCCACGGTTAATTCGGTAAGGACATCTTGCTCCAAAGCATAGCGATACGGTCTGCCACCCGGCTCTTTTCGAATAACGCCAACCTCTTCCAGATATTTCAGATCAGAGCGAATGGTTTTCTCGTCAGGTAACGCCAGATCTTCCGGCAGATCAGCACAGCAGGCGTCCAGCAGTTCCATTGCGGTCAGGGCTGTGTTCTGTAGGGTATGCAAAAGGACGGAAAGGCGCTGAACTTCAGTCTCTTTCATCGACTTGGCGCGGAAGAGGAAGAGCAGCATGGGCTCTGCGGATTCTCCGTACTGGAAGCGCACGAGGTCTGCCATTTCCCGGCTTGCTTCGGAACCTAAACGTTGATCAGCGACGGTCTGCATGATTTCTTTTAACCTGCGATTGGTTTTATCAAAGGTATGTACGGATATGCCAAGCCGCTCGGCGTACTGTTTGCGGGTATATGCACCACTGGTCAGGGATAACATGCGTAAGAACTGAATTTCTTTGTCAAAACTCTCTTTAGCCATGAGTATTCACTCCTTGGTGGCCTGGAGTCAGGCGGATATAATGGACGACGATGTTGGCAGAACAATTCTGCGGTATAGGAACATTCTTGAACTTTCCATTGACGATATCCCTTTATTGTAGCAGGAAGAGTGTCAGGTTTCATTTTAAACTTATAAAGGTTGACTCCATTGCAGAAATTCAGTCGTCGTCATACTTTCGCCATGTTCGCGTGCAGATGTGTGAGGCATAATGAGGTTGTGAAGCGGGGCAGCAACAAGCACTGTGGATCAAGGTTCCGAGGCGCCAGGGAGGGTTACTTCGACTGTTAATCGACCAGGTCGTTGGTTCGAATCCAATCGCCGCCGTCCATGGCGGTGTAGCTCAGCGGTAGAGCGGGTATTATACCTTCCCCCCTTTTTCCTCGGAACATTTTATTATGAAAGAACAGCCATTAGACTCACACCAGGAGGTCATGAGGGATGAGCAGAGCGAAACAATTATTCAACCAGCCTCAGCCAACGACACGTAATCATGGGGGCTACGGAGCCTATGAGCGATTGGTGGAGGAACAATATATACAGATGTTGATGACCAATACATTGAACAATACGTTCTATGCCGATACCCATCTCCTGATGGACGACGCGATGGTCAGTCATCAGGAGATGGCTGCGGTCGATGCAGGGTATATGGCGCGGGCACTGGTCTATGCTCGTAATGAAGGTTTGATGCGATTACAGCCTATATATGGGCTGGCACTATTGTCCAAAGTGGACGCGGATCAGTTTGCAAAGGTGTTCTCCCAAGTCGTACAGACACCGGCTGACTTGGCTGATTTTCTGACCATTCTGAGAGGAATGGGTCGAGGGCAGGGCGGTCGAGCAGTGAAGCGTCAGGTGAGTCTCTTTTTGAACGGGATCAGTGAATACTGGGCGGTCAAATACAACGGACGCGGGCGAGGATACAGTCTGGGTGATATGATCGCTACAGCACACCCCAAACCGATCGATCTGAAGCAGCAAGCCTTGTTTCGTTATTTGCGCGGGCATGAGGTGGATCTTACGGAACTGCCACAGTTGCAAGCGCTGGAAGAACTGAAAGCTACGCCCAACCCCGCAAGCCGGATGCATCTGATCGAGAAAGGTAAACTTCCGTACTCGGTGGTCACCTCGATCATGCAACCGACACGCACGGTGTGGGAAGCGTTAATGTCACAAATGCCGACCTTTGCGTTGCTGCGTCATCTGAACGCAATGGATCGGGCAGGGGTTTTTGAGAAAGCAAAAAATATCGATGCCGTTACACGTCGTCTAACGGATGTGGAGGCCCTACGTAAGTCACGAATACTGCCTTTCCGATTCGCCAGTGCGTATGAAATGATTGCGAGGGAAGAGCTGCGGGATGCTTTGCGGCAAGCGGTGGAGCTATCCATTGGCAACCTGCCAACGCTGCCGGGAAGAACGGCTATTTTCCTGGATCGTTCCGGTTCCATGCAAGGGGATTATTTACGCATTGGTTCGGTGCTGGCGTTGGCACTTTATAAACAAACGAGAGGTAACGCACTGTTCTGGTTATTCGACCATTTGGTTGAGGATGCTCGCCCGCAGATGAATGAAAGCATTCTTTCTCAAGCTCACCAGATTCGCGCACAAGGTGGAACAGATACAGGTCGACCCGTGCGGGAACTTCGGGATATCGGAGAGAAAGTGGATCAGATCATTATGATTACCGATGAACAGCAAAATGAAGGCAGCCCGTTATATGCCGAGCTTGAGCGATATCGTCGGATGATGAATCCGGAGCTAAAGGCATTTATTGTGGATATTGCACCTTATCAGCAGGCAATGGTACCGCCACGGGATGGCAAAACCTTTTACATCTACGGTTGGAGTGAGACGGTATTGACGTATATTGCTGAGACTGTGGCCGGATATGATACACTTGCGAACCGGGTGAGAGCGATGGAGATTTAATTGAGGGAATTTGGAGGCGGCTGACCATGACCTACGTTCATGAAGAAATGAAAGATACGATCAGACAACAGCTCAAGCAGATTGAACAGGAGGAGAAGGTACGAATCATCTATGCCTGTGAATCGGGCAGCCGGGCGTGGGGATTTCCTTCCCAGGATAGTGATTATGATGTGCGTTTTCTGTATGTGAGACCGCTGGAATGGTACTTGTCGATTGAGGATCGAAGGGATGTTATTGAACGCCCGATCAGTGATCAGCTCGATATCAATGGTTGGGATCTGCGCAAGGCGTTGAAGCTGTTTCGCAAATCAAATCCGCCCCTGTTGGAGTGGTTGCAATCCCCCATCCAGTATGATGAACAATACAACGTGGCACAGCATATCCGTGCACTTTCACCGTTGACCTTCTCGCCCAAGTCCTGCATGTATCATTATCTGAATATGGCGAAGGGCAATTTCCGGGATTATTTACAAGGTGAGCGAGTAAGAATTAAAAAGTATTTCTATGTGCTGCGCCCCTTACTCGCATGTAGCTGGATCGAACGTCATGATGCGATGCCGCCGATGGAATTCGAAGAGCTGGTGCAAGAACTTGTCCCTGCGACTACACCGCTATATACGGAAATTCATGAATTGCTGCGCCGGAAAAAGGCAGGTGAGGAACTGGATCTGGAGCCGCAGTTGCCAGCAATACAGACTTTTTTGGCGGAGAAGATCGAGCATTTTGAACAACTGGCCGGACAGATGGATAATGAGCAAATCATTCAATTGGAGGAATTGGATCGGATTTTTCGTTTGGCATTGCAAGAGGTGTGGGGCGAAGGGGAATAATTAGGACGGTTCTTACCCCAGGCGAGCGATCAAATGAGGGATGTTCACATCTAGAACGTTATAAAGTCCAAGTCGACTGACTGATTGTGAAGACTTGCGATGGAGAGTAAGTTCTAAGGAACACAGGACATCTTATGTGGCATCCAGAGTGTCTTTTTAAATTATAAGGAACGTGGGACACGTTATTGCCCGAAAAAGTCGGATAAAAGGATAGAAAAAGGCGGTTTAGCTTCATTTAGCATGATTCTGGTTCGTTAGGTTTTAGGTGGCGCTTCTCATCATGAAATAAGACGCCAGAGATTCGTTAACGTCATCATGCACTTGTGCTGCTCTGGCTTCGGGACGTTCAAGTATGCTGGGGCTTTCAACAGGTTTGCAGACACGCTCTGATGCGTGATGAAATTTTCAAATAAAAGGAGGAGAACTGATGCATCTGATCTTGAAGGCAAGCGGCGCTGACGCGGGAGTTGTATCCCGTTTGTTAGCGAAGAACCCGCTGAATATATATGATCGCTTAGACAAAGGTGTGCGTGTAAGAATGGTGTACACCAAGACAACAGAGACCGAAACAGAAGTGCTGATTCATGCCGAGCCTGATCCTGTGGATCTGGTCAGAGGCACACCTGATGGGTATGACATAACGCAATATATCAATGATCGTGAGTTTGTGACGAGCAGCCTGTTCTGCTCCTACATACGTGGGGCGCTAGGGACGGCCCTGAATGGCAAGCCCAAGGAAGACTATGTGCAATGGGTAGGTCACTCTTTTGAGTTGGAAATGATCTTTGGACCGGTGGCCTCCGATCTGCCGGATCGGGTTGTGGAGGAATTATTCTCGCCATTAGGATACGCAGTTTCGATGGAACGTGGAGAGTTGTCTTATTCCTTTGATCTGAAAAATAAAAGCACAGTTCGCCATATCACCTTGCGTGGTCGTAACACGGTACAACATGCACTGCGTCAGCTTTTTCTGCTGATCCCAGTGCTGGATAATTACAAACATTATTTCATCAGTGAAGATGAGATCGATAAAATCAAGCGTTACGGTGAAGGGTGGCTGGATGCTCATCCACTGAAAGAACTCATTGTGAAGCGTACGCTTCGTTTTGCCGAACTGATCCGGCAGTATGAGCGTCAAGAGGGTGCTATGTCTGCGTCTTTTGGACAGGAGAGCGGAATAGCTCAAGTCTTGAATACGGTTATTCAGAAGAATAACGTGGGACTTCAGGAAGAAGGAGAACAAGAATATCCCGGGTCCCACTCCGATTGCGATGAGAAGCAACTGAATGCAGATACTAGAGGTACAGTTGTAGGTACGGATGCAGATACAGGTACATCTGGACGAAATGGCAGGCAATCTGAACAATCTGAACCGCCTTTACGGTTAAACGAGTTGCGTTATCGAGCGATTACAGATGTGGTTGCAGCGTTACCATCCAAACGAAGCATTGTGGATATGGGAGCGGGTGAAGGAAAGCTGTCTGCCCGTTTGGCATACATTCCAGGTGTGGAGTCGATTATGGCCGTTGAACCTTCAGGTCAGTCACGACTACGAGCGATGGAGCGCTTCGCGAAGCTGGAGGGTCGTTCTGGAGTGGTGGCTATGCCGGAGCCGATTATCGGTTCACTTTTTTATTTTGACGAGCAGATGCAAAACCAGGACGTCATGATCCTGTGCGAAGTGATTGAGCATATTGAGGAATATCGTCTGAACAGAATTATGGACACAATCATGAACGAATATCAGCCAGAAGTGCTGCTAGTCACTACACCCAACAAGGAATATAACGAAGTGTACGCAATGGAGCAGGAAAGTTTCCGTCACCATGATCATCGCTTTGAGTGGACCCGTGCGGAGCTGGCTTCACGGTGTGAAGAATGGACGCAACACGGAAACTATGGCTATGAAATTAAGGGTATTGGTGAGCATGCAGAAGGATATGGACAACCAACTCAACTGGTCATTTTTGAGCGGAGAAAGGAGAGTCAATCATGAGGAGAAAAATGAGACCAAACGAAATCTCGGATAATGGCAGAGAACAGCAGGATCGGAAAAGTTGGACGGAGGAAAGACAGCGTGAGATTCGTCTACCCCACGCAGGCATTATCGTTCTCGTCGGCCCATCCAACAGTGGCAAAAGTACGTTGCTGGATCGCCTCGTTGAAGAAAGCGTCATTCGGCGCACGGAAGCCGTCTCGTCCGATCAATTCCGCATGCTGGTTGGAGATGATGAGTATGTGGATTGGAAAAACCGTCCCCGCAGTGAAGCGGATGTGATCTATGCCGAGTATCAGCAAGTATCGGCCAAAGCCTTTGAAGCGATGGAGGCGATGCTCGCAACCCGCTGTCGTCTGAACAAGCTGACCTGGGTGGATGCGACACATCTGTATCCAGAGGATCGGGAGCGACTGATTCAGGTGGCAAGAAAGGCTCACGTCCCTGTGATTGCAGTCGTACTGGATATCCCGGAAAAAGAACTTCTGGAACGTGATGCCCGGCGGGAGTATCCGCGTGGACGTCAACGGGTGAAGCAACAGGTCCAGCAGTTCAAGCGTACATTACGCTCGATCCGTGAGGATGGCTTTGATGCCAGTTATGTGCTGAAGCAGCCGGATGAGATTGCGTTTGTCCGCACATCCAATCCGCTGGTGACTGATATGGGTACAGGTATAGATATCATCGGAGATATTCATGGTTGTTACGAAGAAATGATGGAATTAATCGTGCGTCTCGGGTATGTGGACGAGGATGCAAGTGGCTTGTACCGTCATCCTGAAGGACGAAAATTGGTTTCGGTCGGCGACGTAACGAGTCGTGGACCAGAATCATTAAAATGTCTGTTGTTCTGGCAACGTCATTGTGACGCCGAGCTCGCCTACATGATTGACAGCAATCACGGCTGGAAGATTGCACGTTATCTGGATGGTCGTGATGTTACGCTGAATCATGGTGACGAACGGGTAGAGATGGAGTTGCAACAGTTTGAGCAGGAGCATGGTCAGGAGACGGCGAAGCGAGTACGTGCAGAACTTAGGACATTTCTGCTAGATGCACCATCTCATCTGGTGTTTTCCCGCAATGAGGTAAGACAAGTCGTTGTTGCACACGCAGGGATTCGAGATCATTTTATCGGGAAACAGTCCAAACGCATTCAGGATTATTGCCGATATGGCGATGTGGACGGAACGGATGAGCAAGGTCGGCCGGTGCGCAAGGATTGGTACGTGGATCACAATTCAGGTGAATGCATCGTTTGGGGACATGATCCTCGTCCATATCCTACGATTGTGAATGATACGGTCAATATTGATCAAGGTGTCGTTTTTGGTGGCATGCTCACTGCTTGGCGAATGCCAGAACGTGAGGCAGTCAGTGTTCCGGCGAAGCGGGATTATGCGGGAGATCCGGATAGTCCATTAAAGCGCTGGGAACAGCGGCGTTTTGCTCCGCCCAATATACGTAAGTTCAAGGAGGGTTTCACAGTTCAGACAGCATCTAAACTGGACGTGTCTGTACACGGTGAGGTGGCGAAGACGGCGATTGATACGTTCTCCCATTTTACTGTACCGCTGGAAGAACTGGTCTACATTCCGCCTACGATGAGTCCACCGCCAGGTGTATGTTCTGTAGAGGGATATCTGGAGCATCCATATGATGCGTTCCAGTATTATCGCTCACAGGGCGTTACCCGTATGATTGCCGAGAAGAAACACATGGGCAGCCGGGCCATTTTACTTCTTTTCCGTGATGAGCAAGCTGCGGTGCAACGAGTGGGCCGACCGATGCTGGGGAATATTGTGACACGGACGGGCCGATCCTTTTTTGATCCTTCGACAGAGCAGAGTGTGCTCTCGAAGTTACATGCGGACTTGACCGCAGATGGTTATTTTGAACGTCATCAGACGGAATTCGTATTGCTCGATGCCGAGATCGTTCCTTGGAATCTAAAGGCCCGCGAGTTGATTGCTTCACAATATGCACACGTGGCCGAAGCCTCACTTATGGATCGTTCTACGGTTCTGGACAAACTGCGTGAAGCTGAAGCGGCAGGTCGGAATGTAGATGAGTGGTTGCAGAAGACAGTAGGTAAACTTGCTAATGCCGAGACGTTCCGCGATGTATTCCAGAAATACTGCTGGGATGTGGATGATATCGGAGACATTCAGATTGCGCCGTTCCACACACTGGCACATAGCTCAGGAGCATTTTGGGAGCAAACACATGAATGGCATATGGAACAAAACCGTGAGTTCGCTCGCATGTCAACCTTGATGATGGAGACGGAATATCGCATGATCGCAAGTGAGGCAGATGAAACGGATGTTATTCGTTGGTGGGATGAGATTACCGCGGAAGGACATGAAGGTATTGTCATCAAACCTGAAATGTTCCGCGCCTGGAATAACAACAAAATGATTCAGCCTGCGATTAAAGTACGAGGACGTGCATATTTACACATCATATACGGAATGGATTACCTGATACCTGGAAATCTGTCCCGACTTCGTAAACGCAAAACGTCCAAAAAAGAACGCCACGCCTTAATGGAGAGTGCTTTGGGCATGGAGGGTATTGAGCGCTTTATACGCAGAGAGCCAGTGGAGCGAATTCATGAATGTGTGCTAGCAACGCTATCGCTGGAGTCGGAGCGAGTAGACCCGCGTTTGTAATCTGTTAAAGTAAAAGAATAAGAAATAAAGATGAAGCTGGTTCGGAGTTAATCCAAACCGGCTTCATGTGCGTATAAACTTTGTTAAAGCAAGTTCCTTATCAGATATGTGTGCTTTCTGCTGCAAGACTTGAGGTGAGCCGGATCAGTTGGTATGTGCAACCGCGCGAATCTCAACCAGTTGATGAGGGAAAGCCAGACCCGATGTGCCGACCATCGTAACTGCTGGACGATGCGTACCAATGTACTCTTTGTACACGGCAACACATGGCTCAAGATGCTCTTGAGGATGAACCAAGAAAATCTCCAGTTCAGCAATGTTCGACTTGGTCACGTTGAATCCTGCGAGTACGCGATCCAGGTTATCCAGTGTCTGGCGAACCTGTGCTTCAATATCATCCACACCAATGAACGTCCCCTGCATATCATGCGAAAATTGCCCTGCAATGTAGATCATACCGTTAACGCTGTATCCCTGAGCCACGCTGAATGCTTCTTCCCACGGTACACCGTGGCTATAGATTTGAGTTGTAGTCATATGTTTTTCTCCTTTGTAATTCAAGATATGCCCTAGTATAAACGGAGAAAAACAACTTGGGCAGTACGCACTTTCATGACAGTGACTATCCAAAAGGATAGTATTAACACGGTGTTTTGTGAGCCTTACGACTCATTTTAGGAAATCTTTATATCAGGATATTTAATTTAGATATAACTAACTTAAGTCCTATATCCTTCCCCTAGAATCTGGGTAATAATTAGAGTAGGCAAGTGATTGATGGAATCTCATAACGTAACGATAGGGGGTAACCTGTATGGCATCCGTAATTCTGCTGGTGAAACAGACGGAGGACGAGGAGAAGGTTATTTATCGATTCGGACCGAATGAGCGTAAGATGGGGCTCATTGAGATGAATAAGATCAAGGAAAGTGTGAGGGAACTAGAACCTGTTCATGTGGATGGTGTAAGTCCGAGCTTTTTCTTTAACCGAGCCGCGCAGCGACTGGTACGATGTTTATTCAGGGAAGGCGGCAAGTTCCCGGAACGAACGACGTTTGAATCATAGTCCTATGGCAGGCTGCATGACAAGTAGGCTCAGCAGGCAGTTGAGAGCTCATGGGTTAAATAATGGAAGAAGTCCAAGAGACCAAAGGTAGTGGCTCTTGGACTTTTTTGCGTGTGCTGCACATTTAAGTATGGGAGATAGGGACCGCGAAACGATCGATCCATTCTTGCAATTGTTTACGAAAGGAAGAATTGGTATGCTGGTCAATCTCGATGTTAGAATTATTTTCACTGGTGGAATCTCTGCTAGTCATGCTCCAGATACCTTGTTCGGTATGAAGCAGCAGGAGAGCTTGATTCGGCAGAGGAATTACATCTTCGGCATAATTAATGATACTGAGGTTATCCACACTACATCCAGAGGTTTCAAAAGAGTTATGCCATACCTTCAATAACTCGCGTGTTTCTAGAGGTAGCTCCCAATCCTCCATGAATCTATCTAACAGCATATGGTTTTCCTCGTTCGTCAGGATAGCCCATTGTTCCTCTGTTATCGTGAACTGAGTAGGTTGATCAATGAAAGGTGTGTGTTGCCCTATGTAAAATTGGAACAATTCCTCTTCCCATTCCTCAGGTTCTGTCCAGGTGAACAAATGCACACGTTGATCCACTGCCAAATGATAGAGGTATGTATCGTTGTTATCCGTACTTTTGTGAATGGTTAATACCTTTTCTTGTTCAAGGCTGTCTGAGTATGCTCTAATCATGCTGTGGCTTTGGGTAAAATGCATAAGCATCTTCAGGAACTCCGGCTCGATCTCTATCTTGGTATCTTCCATATGCAAGATGAGCCCCTTGGATAAAAGACCGTGAGAGGCAGCTCTTAGAACGAGTTCCCAGTGTTGTTCAGATAACTCGCCATACATCGGTTTTAGGAGACCGGCTGCAATGTCCTCCGCGCCAAGTGTGGCCAGCGCAAATCCGAATTCTTCAATGGATAAGGTGACAAGTGGTTTATTCATGAACTTAACCGCCTACTTTCCATGTAGATTGATAGATACAAGTTACCTTTTTTAGAAGGTCATTTGTGCTCATTCCAGGTTTTCCGAAGTAATTTAAGAATATCGTTTTCCTGATGTTTCAGTAGACTATACGTATAAACTTTATAGCTCTTTCCATCAACCATTTTGAATAAGTAATAGGATGGAGTAGGTTGAATCCATTTGTTTAGTCCCGGTGCTACGAAATCAATGGTGCGTATATCCTTCCAAGATATCTGTATTCCTGTATTTGTCTTAATACCAGACAGATCGAAGGAAAATAAGATGTTTGTTCCAAATACTCTCGTGATGTTCCAGATAAACAGACGTCCCACAAACCAAAAGCTTAAGAATGCCGCACTAGTAAAGTACAAGGTTTGAAGTACGCTATTGTCACCATAGATAACATCTCCAATCAAGACAAGTCCAGCAATGATAAAAAGAGCAGATATCAACGTATGACGAATTGCATATTTGCGTTGGTATGTAACGAGCTGCATGGATACCTCCTAAGTGTTACTTGAAGAGTTTACTAACCCATCGAATTCCTTTTTCAGCCGCTGATGCTATATGTTTTCCTGCTTAACTACCTATAGCTCCACCTACATAAGCTCCAACTGCTGTTCCTGCAGGCCCGGCAAACGATAATAGGGTCCCGCCAACAATAGCCCCCGCTCCTGCAGAGGCAGACTTGATCACGATATTCGATGTGGACACGGCGAGATCTGTTTTGGTTAATGTTCCTTCCTTATACTTGGAAACTGTTTTAACCCCTTCATCCCAAACATTAAGTCCTACGTTGATAGGGAACAGTTTTTTGCTTATCATTGTAGGTATTTTGGAAATCTTCATACCGTATTGACCTTTATTCACACCAGCAATAACATTGCGGGTCCATTGACCGAAGCTGTTGGCTTTGTTGAAACCAAGCCCGATATCACCTACTTTTAATTTACCTGCAAGTCGATCGAAACCCTTCAATCCTTTCATGACCAGACCCGGGCTGCGGAATTGTTTATCCAGTTTCCGTGCCATGTTACTCAGAAAGGAATTCCCCTTTCCCTTCACCCAAGGAGCATTATGGATTTTGGCACGGCTGGAGTTCCGGGGATCTACTTTGAAATGAACCGTTTTGGAGAGTACCATGGATGTAGCCATAGCAGAATATAGTCCTGTTCCAATCAGGCCTACATTTCCATGAATCCCATTCATTTTATTCCAAGACTTACTTCCTTGATCATATATATCCGATAGCGTCGTTTTTACATCTTTCCCAGAAGTGGATTGGCTTGAACTGGTCTGTACACCATGCCCGTGAGATTGATCCGTTTGTGAGAAACGAGTTGCAATGGTATGTAGTTCCGTGCCGATCGCAGAGACTGAGCTAGAAAATCTCTCCATTTGCCGATGAGCCACCTGAAAGTTCTGAAAGAAACGCTCCTGTGTGATTCCTGACCACTGGCCCTGTAACGTACTTATATGTCTGCTTAAATTGTTAATCATGCTACGACTATGTTCCGAAGCTTGAGCAAATTGGTTGGAAATTGCATGAAGCTGCTCAGGCGTTACAATAATCCTGGTCACGACATTCACCTCGTGGAAGATAAAATTAAGAATTTCTACAGATTATGTATAGATCAAAAATGAAATGCTGTGAAATATTTACCCACTAATTTTAAAGGTCGAAACGTTTATTCGCAACGGATAATAAGCAATTGACGCGCAAAACAGTCCTTTGGTCGGGTTAAATATGTGCTCTTCGTAATACTTTGTTCCTGCAAATGGGACGAACAGTATAAACAAAGAAGCCCACAACCTTTTATAAGGGCGTGGACTTGTAAATTTTATTTTGGTCTTAACGGAGGGATATACTTATGAACAATCCTCATCTAGAACGTTTTGGCATAAGAGATCAGTGCGGTAATCGTGATGATGTTCAAGAGCGTTGAGATCAGCACCGTCTGGGCTGCAAAATCAGGTTCGTTATCGTATTCTTCCGCCAGGATGGATGCGTTGACACCTGTCGGCATACCCGAAGCGATAATGAGAGCCTGTGCAGCAATGCCTTCCAATCCAAGCATGAGCACAATCGAAATTCCGATCGCGGGGCCAATCAGGAGTCGCAAAAATGTGCTAATATACACATCAAGACGGTACAGCCGGATTGGGTATTTTACAATCTGCGCCCCTAGTGTCAGTAACGCTACGGCAACCATACTTTGCTGCGCATAGGTCAGTGGCATGGACAGAAACGTCGGCAAGGGAAGCTTCCACATGTGAAACAGAATCCCCAGCAAGAGCGCATAAGGAACGGGCATTTTAAGAAATCCAATAATCACCGCACGGTAATTACCTTTGAGCTTCGCGCCTTGAATGGACAACACGCCATAGGTAAATGTCAGTAATGCCTGTAAAGACATGACCAGCGCCTGAATGGAAGAGGCGAGTGGATCGCCGCGGAATACCAGTGCATTAATGGGCAGGCCATAGTTGCCTGCGTTATCCAGCATAATACTGTTGTTGAAGGCAGCCTTCATGCCTTTATTCATCCGGAGAGAACGGGACACGACTGAACCTATAATATAGAGAATCAATACATAGATTGCGTAAAATAATGTCACAGTCCCGAGCAATTCGCCCGACATATCCGAGTGATACATGCTCATAAAGACGGCTGCGGGGGTAATACAATAGAAATTGATTTTGGCGAGGGTGTACAAGTCCAGCTTGAACACCTTTTGCATCCAGGATCCGACGGCGATCAGGAGAAAAACGGGTAGGACGACTTCAAGCATGATGTCTGCAATCATTAGTTCAGCTTCCTTTTTCATGAAAATTTCATCCGATTTCGAAAATGCTTTGCTTATTATATCATTTTATACACAACCAAATGTGGGAATAGGCTAAAAAAGATCAGGAGGTGTTGCATCATGATTCCAGATCATCTGGATGTTGGTTTATCGATATTGTTTATTGGCTTCAATCCGAGCATTACGTCTGGAGAGACGGGGCATCATTACGCGTACAAAGGAAACCGGTTCTGGCGCATTCTTGAACGGTCGGGATTAACGCCGCGTTTATATGATGCACAAGAGGATGGAGAGTTGCTGAAGCTGGGGTACGGATTCACCAATATCGTGGCCCGTCCCACCAGAGGTGTGGAAGATATTACGAAGGAAGAGTATGCAGAAGGACGCCAGATTTTGCGGCAAAAGCTGGAGGAGTACCGGCCGGACATCGCCTGTTTTGTAGGAAAAGGGGTATACACCCAGTACAGCAAACGTTCCAAAGTGCAGTGGGGATTTCAGGATGATCCGGTCGTCAAGGAAATTCAGGAATTCGTCGCTCCATCGTCCAGTGGACTCGTGCGCATGTCGATGGATGAGATTGTGGCGATCTATTCACAGCTTGCTGATTTTGTTTCGGACAAGAACAGGGAGAATTAAGAGGAAGAAAGACAGGAGAGGTAAGATAGCAGCAGTAATAGGCTACCACGAAACCTATAGAGAATGTGCAGCAGCGATCAAAGAATGTTGGTACGCAGAGTTCACCCGGTCGGCAATCGCCGATCAGGGCGAATTCTTTTTTTTGGATAAAGTGAGAGGTTTCGGGAATGGTTTCCGTCTATATAGTACAGAACCATGCATGGAAGCTGTAGAGAAGGGGGATTACATGACTCAACAGATACCGGAGGAGGAGCTTATTGAGCGCATTATTGCAGGGGATAAGCAGTTGTTCTCTGTGCTAGTAGATCGATATAAAAATAAAGTCTATGGCATTATGCGCGGAATGGGTGCGAGTCATCCGGATGCACAGGATCTCGCTCAGGATACGTTTATTCGTATCTATCGATATCTTCCGTCGAGGCGGGAGGGAAGGAGTTTCTCGTCGTGGGTGTACACCATTGCGGTGAATAGGATGCGGGATTTTATACGGCAAAAGAAACCCGTCATGTCTCCGGTCGATCAGGGGATCGAACCTGTCAGTAACGAGACACCGGAAAAGCGTGTGCTGCATAAAGAGATGCAGCGTGAAATATATCGACATCTCGAACAGTTGCCTGATTCGTATCGGCTGGTGTTATTACTGAAGTACACAAACGAGTTGAGCTATGAAGAGATTGCGGATGTTACGGGTTTGAGTTCAACCAAAGTGCGTAACGCCCTTTATCGCGGGAAAAAAACGCTAAGGAAGCAAATGGAACGCAAAGGAGGTTTAGCCACGTATGAAGCCTATTTCAAAGGATGAAGATCGGTTGTGGGAAGATCATCTGTATCGAGAGGAGCCGGACTCCGATTTTACGCTTAAGCTCATGCAGAAGCTGGATAGCGTGTCCATGGAAAGTGGAGAAGACGGAAGTCCATTCGTAAAAAAATCCATAAAAGCGCATTGGAAGCGCCGGACGGGGATCGCCGCCGCGGCAGTTGTAATACTTGCCGGAGGGGCCTGGTTTGCTTTTGATCGTACAGCTGAGCCAGCGCAACCCGCGGTAAATGCTGTGGATCGTCTGCCATTGCCTAACATACCTGTGCCTGAAGCATTGAAATATTCCTATTTTGCGGATGATTATAAACGTCTTAAACCTCTTGGACTTGTGGTTAATCCGGATATCCATATCAATGACCAGGGCTACACGCTTAAAATTGAAGACGTGCTTGTAGACCGATCTCATATGGTAATGACCATGCAACAAACAACACCTGATGGATTAGGGTTATCACGGTCACTGTATGCGATGGGGAGAATTCATGTTACGGATGAAGAGGGGCGACAGGTTGCCACTCTTGCAAGAGATGCAAGAACAAAGGGCCCTCTAACTGAACGGTTGTTATTCCAGTTTTATGATGAAATTCCGGATAAAGTTGTCGTGCGGGGTGAACTGCGTAATTTAAATGTGGGCAGATATTATGATTACGAGAAGAAGTCCTACGAAGATAGAGATGTTAAGGTGGATTGGAGCTTCCAATTCAATATCGATATGACCAAAGCCAAAACATTGGCTGTTGAAAACTCTATGGATAACACATATACGACGCCAGAAGGACTAAAGCTTGATATGACACAGCTTGTACGTACGCCAAATGGAACCCGGCTAGATCTAAATGTGAAGCTGGAGGATAAGCTTCGTGGCAAAGTTGATGAGAATTGGGCGAGTTATATGAGTATCATCTACCATCTTGAGATTCCTGAAACAAATGAATATCGAATTTTCAATGGAATAAGACCAGATGCCCGTCAAGCCAAGTTTCAGCTCCAAGATCTGAGTGACTTAAGAAATGGTGGACCGTTG
Organism: Paenibacillus sp. FSL R5-0749; assembly: GCF_038595085.1. Classification (NCBI taxonomy): domain Bacteria; kingdom Bacillati; phylum Bacillota; class Bacilli; order Caryophanales; family Paenibacillaceae; genus Paenibacillus; species Paenibacillus sp. FSL R5-0749. Next base: position 1,324,055 of record NZ_CP152005.1, read on the forward strand.
AAGTTGTCTGAGACATGGGACCCTGCATTTGTTACGGTAGATGCGAAGAACATTCGCTTTGTTCTGGATGGTTACACCCTCCCGGTGAAGGAAGAGAAATCAGTGGAAGTTGATCTGGAGAAGAGGCGTAAAGACACGAATTTTTATACTTTTGCACAATTTGAACAGCTTGGAGATAAAATATTATTCTATGATTTTGAGTACGAGCCACTGATGGAATCGTATGATCCTCCGAAGATTGATGTAAAGGAAGGGTATTCACTAGTTCTGAAGGGGAGTGGGACGTTCCGAAATGCTTTCATGGGTGATCGCTGGGTTGCAGTAGATTCGGATGGAAAAGAGTATCCTGTTGAAGTGAACGGTTATCCGGATCAACCTAATAATAACGGTGAATACGTTGAAGATGATCTGCAATTAAAAATTCGGGGGTTTAACGAAGAAAAGGGTACAAAATTCACTTTGAAAAGAACAGTAGTCAATAGAGAGTATCGCGATGTGAATTGGGAAGTGGATCTTCCATCGTACGATAGCCTGCCTTGGCTGAAATAACCACTAGTATATCTTTGGCCATGAAGTGAAGAAACGCTTGGGATGAAGTAAGGATGGATCAACAGGATTGAAGAGTGAATGTATAGACATATAAAAGTATAAATGACTAATATACGAAAAGGCCCTGCATCATTGTGCGGGGCTTCTTTTCGTATGCATCAGATATAGCGGGAAAAGCTTGTACCTAACGAATTCATCTTCATAAAAGAGAGGTGGCGCACGCCGAATTACGCCGATTCCCTTGGAATTAACGTAGTCGATAACATCACCGTTTCTTTCGGAGTTCCCGGGCGTTCGATCCGGCGTTGTAAAGCTTCAACCGCACGTTGTCCAAGCTCCTCTTTGCACAGATTAACCGTTGTCAGGGGTGGGGAGGAAGTCACTGCAGAATGTACATTGTCGATACCGATGACAAGGCAATGTTTCGGTGTGGAGATGCCCATCTCCTGTAATTTGTGCATCCACTGCAAGGCAATATCATCATTAACACCAATCCAGGCATCGGGACGTTCGTCACCTGGCATGTTTTGAATGTTAGTGGCTAACTGATTAACCCATTCCCCGTTCTCATACGGAATATTCCATTCTCTGAAGCTGGTCGTATGACTGGTATCCACATGGAAATGATTCAAGGCCAACTCAATCCCGATCTTCCGCTGCGCGAAGCTTGCAGCACGCCCATCATCTGTGATGAGTCCGATCCGTCGGCAATTCATAGACATTAGATATCTCGCAACAGTAATGCCAGCTTCCAGATTATCATGGCTGATCGTATCACAATTCAGCAGCGGCTCCTGATGATCTACGAGAATAATAGGCCGACCCGTCTGAGAGAGGCGTTGCAGAACCGTATGAGGAAAAGCACCCATGACAATAATTCCTGCACAACGTTCCCAGTCCAAATGAGGAGCAATAGCTTTTTCGGGAGAGGTGTTCTCGTCCGTCACTCCGAGTGAGGGAGATACAATGGCATGATGCCAACCACGTTCATTACAAGCGGAGATCATGCCTGACAGAAGACGTTGCCAGTAGTGGGGTTCACCGCGGTTAAGCTGATTCATGCATATGAGAACAAACGGGGGATCGGACGGATCTGCATGGTTTGCGGCAGTAGAACTGTTAGTAGCCCCCGGGGTACTTTGGCGATATCCCAAAGCCCTGGCGAGTTCCAGTACCCGAGCACGTGTCGCTTCACTGACACCCGTCTTGCCACTGAGTGCGCGGGAGACGGCATATTTGGATAATCCGAGCTGGTCAGCCAGCGTCTGAATGGATACTTTGCGTGACATATCATTACTCCTTCGTATGTGAGCAATTTGTACAATTGCAGATGTAAAAAAACGTTTGAAATGTGCATTAAGATGACTTTTATGAATTGACGATCATCGTCTGACACAGTACACTTACAACTAATAATGTTATTATAAATTATCATAACAAAAATAACAATAGCGTGAGAGTTAGTATTTGGGTTCATTTATACTAATTTGTGAGACTTTAATTCAAAGGAGATAACATCTATGGAACAGTTCAGATTACCGAAAATCCCTATGCAGCACCTGGAATTGCCGCAAGCTGTGCAGGATATTCTGACTGAGGCGGACGAGCGTTTGCAACATCGACCGAGATTGCTGGAACAGTTTCGCAATTGTTTTCCGAATACCCTGGAAACGACGACGAAGCTGCATGATGATGGGACAACCTTTGTGATTACTGGGGATATTCCTGCCATGTGGTTAAGGGATTCGGTAGAGCAGGTCATGCATTATGTTCCACTTGCGAAGCATGACGAGAAGTTACAGCGAATCATCGGAGGCCTGATCAAAAAACATACATTTTATGCAGATAAGGATATCTATGCCAATGCGTTCAATGAAACGGCGAATGGATGGCATTGGGATGCCAATGATGAGACGCAGATGTCACCATGGGTATGGGAACGGAAGTTTGAGCTGGATTCTCTATGTTTCTCCATGAAGCTGGCTTATACATATTGGCGGGAGACGGAGCTGACGGATATATTCGATGAGCGATTCAAGAAAGTGATGGAAAATATTGTAGACCTGTGGGAGACAGAACAGCACCACGGAGAGCGTTCATCTTACCGGTTCATGCGTCGCAATTGTCCAGCCCATGATACGCTGCGTAATGAAGGATTGGGTATGCCTGTGAATTATACGGGTATGATCTGGTCCGGATTTCGTCCGAGTGATGATGCGTGTGATTTTCATTATAATATTCCGGCGAATATGTTCGCTGTGGTAACCTTGCGCCAGATGGGGGAAATCGCGAAGTGGGTGTTCCGGGATGAACAACTGGTGAGCCGGATGGCTCGATTGGAAGAAGACATAAGACATGGCATTTCCCTGTACGGTACTTATCGTCATCCAGAGTATGGACAGATCTATGCCTATGAGACGGACGGTTACGGCAACTTTTGTCTGATGGATGATGCGGGCACGCCTGGGCTGATGTCCATCCCGTATATGGAGTATGCTTCGGTGGAGGATGCTGTGTATCAGAACACACGCCGATTTATTTTGAGTAGGGAGAATCCGTTCTACTATGAAGGGAAGGCAGCCAAAGGGATCGGTAGCCCGCACACCCCGCCGGGATACATCTGGCACATGGCGTTATCCATGCAGGGTCTGACCGCAGACAATGACGAGGAAATGCTGGCCATGATTGAATTGCTGGAGAACACGGATGCGGATACGGGATATATGCACGAGGGTTTCCACGCCGATGATCCCAACACGTTCACCAGACCATGGTTTGCTTGGTCCAACAGCCTGTTCTCGCAACTGGTGTATAAGGCAATGAAGAAAGGGATTCTATAAAATGATGTAAGTTCAAAAAAAGTGCTCACTGCTCGCGAAGCAGCCGTTTCGGTTACGAATCGTTCTTTTGATCGCTGTTATCCCCGGATTTCCTGATCGACTCTTGTAAAGTCGAAATCCGGGGATAAAGGCGAACACTTCGTTTCTTCAGAATCGATTTCGTCCCCTACACTACTTCTGCTATTTGGCATGACCTTTTTTTGACATCATTTTTAGAATAGGAGAGTAGGTAAAAAACAATGAAGCCCAAACTGCTGAACTTTGCAGTTTGGGCTTTGTTTAATTGATGTACACAGGCTTTTCTATGTGTTTTTCAGCAGATCGGCGATGAATACTTTCTGGCCTGTGCGTGCGCTTTCGAGGGATGCGAGGACCATAGCCATGCTGAACTGGTTATCACTGCAATCCGTTTCAGGCAATCGACCTGATTCGAGTGCAGCGAACATGTCTTCGAGGCAGCCATGATGACCTGTTTTGTCCATGACAGGCAGTTCCGCTTCGATCCGCTCACTTGGCTGGAAAAAGGATGGTTTGCCGTCAGCATCCAGGCTTTGCGCAGTGACCACCTCAGCATAGATGTCATCATGACCATCCCAGATCGCAGTTCCTTTTTCACCCGTTACGCGCCAGCTTGCTTCCCATGATGTGGGTACACCCTCCGCGCACCAGGAGCCGCGATAGTTGAATACGGACCCATCGGACATCTCAAATATACATAACGCCATCGCATTGCCCTGATACCAGGAACCTGGAGGATTGAACTCATGGCAGTACACTGATACCGGGTTGGCTCCGAGAATATAGCGTGCCTGATCAAACGTATGTATGGCCATATCGAGCAGCAGCGGGCTATCCATTAGATCCCGGAATCCCCCGAAATGAGGTCCGATGAAGAAGTCGGCTCCTGCGTAACCTACCTGCCCTATAGCTCCGCCGGAAATGAGATGCTGATAGGCGCGGATACGTGGATCGAACCGACGATTCTGCATCACGGCTTGAATATGTCCTGTACTGCGAGAGGTTTGCACAATATCTGTGCAGTCGGAGAAGGACTCTGCGAGGGGTTTCTCGCCAAATACATGACATCCCTCCTTCAGCGCTGTCATGGCAATGCCGTAATGACTCGCCGGAATCGTGACATCGAATACGATATTCGCGCCAGTCGCTTGAATGGCCTCGCGGATATCGGTGAACGTAGGGCAGGTGAGGCCGTGTCTTGTAGCAAAAGCAAGGGCTGTCTGTTCATACAGATCAACCAGCCCGACGATTTCTGTATCCGGCCTTTGCAAGGCATAGTCCGCCCACGTGTTTGCCATGGCACCGCAGCCAGCGATAATTACCCGATAAGGATGACTCATCCGCTCATCTCCTTCGTATGGATTGTGTTGTGTAGTACTTTATACCGGATTGGGCACAAAATCGCCGCCGCGACATTGTTTCAAATACCGCAAAGCATGTACCTGTCCTGTCATTTCGAGTTCGTCTTTGTAGACGGGATCATGCCAGCCTTCAATATCAATCGTGCCCTGGTAACCGTTCTGACGCAGAATGGTGATGATGTCTGCCCAGTTGTTATCCCCGAAGCCGGGTGTGCGGTGCCAGACAAATTCACGTGGGCCGTGTACGCCGTATTCCTTGACAATATCCCAGGCAATCGTGGCATCTTTGCCATGTACGTGGAACACTTTGTGAGCCCATTTGCGCAGCTGCGGTATCGGATCGATCAGGCTGGACATTTGGTGGCAAGGCTCCCACTCCAGACCAACATTTTCATCTGGGACAGCATCGAACATCATCTCCCAGGCCGTCGGGTTATGGGCAATGTTCCAGTCGCCTGTCTGCCAGGTGCCACCCATATCACAGTTTTCAAAAGCAATGCGTACACCCCGGTCTGCTGCCCGGCGTGCCAGTTCGCCAAATACTTCCTTGAATCGGGGGATGGACTCGTTAATGGGTTGATCGGTTAATCGTCCGGTGAATCCGGAGACGATATCTGCACCGAAGAGCTGTGCATGATCAATGACCCGCTCCCAGCTTGCTAGTGTATCGGCGTTGTCCCCGGCTCCCGTGAGCGGGTTACCAAATACACTCACCGCAGAGATGACAATACCTTGTTCATCCACGATTTCACGGACACGTTTGGCTGTCTCTGCCAGGTCCAGATCACCAGTGGTTTGCCAGAAGGTCAGGTTAAATGATTCGAAGCCATGTTGCATGATCTGCGGGATAACACGGACGGCGTCCTGCCCGCCTACAAGGGTACCGATGCGTAATGATTTATTCATGGTTGTATTTCACTCCAATATTGGCTTATAGTACTTCGTGACACACTCATTATAGCCGTGCATTAACGGGATGGCTCTACACAATCTTGTGTAATATTAGTCGGATCTTGTGAAGAGGGGGAAGAAGTCGTGCTGGATCTGAAAGCGCTTCACGAAAACACCCGAATTGACCATAAATCACATCCATTTCAACTGTTCCAAAATCGATGCTCAGATATGAAAGCGGAAGAATGCATTCTGTATTTGCATTGGCATGAACATTTTGAACTGATTGTCATGCGCAAGGGAAGTGCGCTGTTTCATATTGATAGCAAACCATATGTGGTTAGCGCAGGTGAGGTCATCATCATTCCTGGAGGTACGTTGCATGTGGGGTATGCCTTGGACGAGGGGGATGTGCATTATGATTCCGTTGTAGTCAACCGTGCACTGTTTCATGATTTCACCCACGATCCCGTGCATGAGCAATATGTCGCGCCGTATCTGGAGGGAAGGGTGAGATTTCCGGTCAAACCGGCAGAGGAAAACATCGCCTGCACAGGCTATTATTCTTTGCTAAATGAAGCTGTGGAAGAAATGGCATTACAGCCCCCGGCTTATCAGCTCGTGGTGAAGTCCAAGCTGCATGCCTTATTCACGCTGCTTGCGCGAACCTTTATGCCGCAGCAGCTGCCGGATCGATCGGTGGGATCGTATTTTCCCAATCGCGAACGTTTCAAACAGTTGATTGCACAGATTGAAGCGGACCCCACAGGTAAGATGTCTGTTACGGAAGCGGCAAGCCATGTTGGACTGAATGCGTATCATTTCTGCAAAATGTTCAAAAAGCTGACCGGACGCACCTTTGTGGAATACGTGAATGGGTGCAGGATGAGTGAGGCCGAACAACTCCTGCAAGGCAGCAGTCTGACCATTACGGAGATCGCCGCCAGAGTAGGCTGCGACAACGCCAATTATTTTACGAAGTTATACAAACAGTACAAGGGCATGACCCCTTCACAGGGGCGGGGGAGAAAAGAAGGTTAAGCGCAATTAGTATGCAATCATAATGGCAGTCTCAGATAAAAAGGCATCATGGTGTTTGTATTCCTATACAACTCGCAGTCATGATTATAAGCAGAAGCAGAGCGTACGGCAGTAATTACTGTACTATCAATGTACTAATCACCATACTCCATACTTGGACTTACATCCATGAAGAATAACCCGGATCGAGGCCAACTCAAGGCGTTCTTCCGGGTTGTTTGGATTGCAGAATCAGAATAACAAGACTGTCCTATAATGTGTACAACGTACTCATTTCATAAATCTGGAGAACAATCTATTCGCCTTTTTGGAGAGATCGTCCATTTTGACATTGGCATGATCGAGCTGATTGTACCCCCATTTGATCGTCTGCAGCATGCGCGGAGATATGGGCGTTCCTTTGATTCGCGGATAGATGTTGTGATAGGCCCAGACGAGATGCTCCCAGCGATTGTCATTGCCGTCCTGAATGTATTCGGATACGTCAATCACTTTCCCGCGCCCGTCCTGAAGAATTACATTTTTCAAATGAATATCACGGGGGTTCAGCCCGCGGCTGCGAACGGCTTCTCGCGCTGCGTCCACATCGAGCATCACCTGCTCGGGGACGGGGATTCCTTTTTCCAGACATTCCAGCAGGGTATCTCCGGGTTCAAAACTAATTACGAGAACATTTCGGCCGCTGCCGTAATAGGTAGGGAAATATGGCAGACCTTTGAGTTGTTCGTATACCTGCTTTTCATTTTCGAGTTTGTCCAAGGTATGATCCGAGTACATCTTGAAGGCATACTGCGGCAAACCGTCATACGTAAATACAGCCGCATCCGTACCTGTGCCAATGCAATTCAATCCTTCTACATCGCCGATGATGTTCACGAGCTCATTCCGGTCGCTTCCGATGACTTGGATCTGTTGTAATGCTTCTTCCGCCTGGAACCAATCCGGTCGATTCATGGGTGGTGCCTCCTTTTTGGATATGCCTGTACAGAATTTACGCATAAGTTATAATTTGAATTGTCCACTGGGCCATCACGCGCGTTGCAATATAAAGATCAGTGTGCATATTCTAACGAACCGTATAAGTCTTATTTTGCTGAAATCGGCAGTTCTTAGAATGTAACGAATCAGAGGCACGTTATTGGCTCGTTTGCACACTGTAAACACGTGATCCAGTCGGAATGAGACTATATAACGTGTCTGAAGTTCGTTAGATTTGGATCGTGCTGTACATCCATGTAATAAGGTGTATGTGATTCGATAGAGCTGGGCCAGACTAGTTCAGCTTACCTTCGTTAAAGGTTCGGTCAAGGCTACCTTCAACCCAACCTTCAATCCTACCTGCAATGGCAACACACTACCTCCAACTCTACTGGCAATAGCCACACTACCTTCAACCTATCGGTAACCCTACCGGTCGCTCACCCCGGCAGTTCTCTACAGAAATTTTAAATCCCGCTCTTCAGTTTCAATGTCCTCTTTTTACTGCCCTCTATGAAGTATATTATGCGTTCTGCTCCGCAATTTCATCTTTTGGTGATGTTACTATATAAACGATACGGATCGAATCGGAAACGGTTGCGTCAGAAGAAAATAACGGAAGTGCGCTTGCGGCAATGTTGCCCTGGCTTTATACTGTGAGCATTAAGGGATCTCATGCAGATCCGGCATACAGAAAGGCAGAAATCCTTATGGCACAATACCCGCAATGGTCTTATTCGCAGTCGCGGGCGAGTATGTTCGATGAGTGCCTGCGCAAATATTATTATCATTATTACGGTGCCCATAACGGCTGGAAGACAGACTCTGCTGATGAGATGCAGGTTCGTCTGTACCGTCTGAAACAACTTAGTAATCTGTACCTAGTCTTCGGAGACCTTGCGCATCGGATGTGTGAGTCGGCGGTACGCAGCAGGGAAGAGGGCAAGGATAAGCCGCGTGAACACTTTCTGGAACAGACGATACGCAAACTGCTGAATCAGGCATATGTGGAATCAATGGATGCGGATCAGTGGCGACTGAATCCCAAAAATCGCACGATGCTGTCCGAGATCTATTACGGGGATGATACGTTAAATGACCGAATCGCTACGATTAAGGAGCGAGCTTCGGCCTGTGTCAGTAACCTGTACCAGACGCTTACGTGGGAGGACTTGTCCCGGGCAAGCACGGACATTCTGGAGATCGAGAAATGGGATACCATGATGCTGCACGATACACGTGTGTATGTGAAGATGGACTTATTGTATCGGCGCAGTAACGGCAATATTGTCATTGTGGACTGGAAGACGGGCAAGGAGGATGACTTCTCTGATCAGCTCATGTTGTACGCATCGTATGTAAGAGAGCACTACCGTGTTCCCTTGGAGCAGATTGAGCTGCGAGTGGAATACCTGCTAACGGGAAAACACCGGGAGTTTACAGCCACAGAAGAGGATATTCGGAAAGTGGAGGAGAACGTGGGTCGTTACATCGAGGAGATGCGATCTTGTGTAGAGGATGAATACTATAACCGTCCAAAGGACGTCAGCTATTTCACAGCGATGCCTTCGCACCGGTCCTGCCGGGATTGCAACTTCCGCGAAGTATGCAGTGAACGGGCAGTCTGAAGCGCCATAACCGGATGAACATAAGACAAGGCCTTATCCGAATTAATCTATTTTATATGTGGCAAAAAATCAAGAAGCGCGAGCCGGGTAGAACATCTACCCGACTCGCGCTTCTATTGCGTTCCACAGGCCTGGCGACATGGCGCCGGGGTGGAACGATCCTATCCAGATTACTGGACAGCGGCGGCATTCTCCAGCGCCTGGCCCACAGGAACATAGGCATGCCCGAGATCCCGGGCAACCGCCTCATACGTGATATGTCCATTCAGCGCATTGACCGCGCTGCGAATGGACGAACTGCCGCGAATCGCGGCTGCTGCACCGTGGTTGGCCAACTGCAGCGCATAAGGCATGGTGGCGTTGGTCAGCGCCACCGTAGACGTACGCGGCACAGCGCCCGGCATGTTCGCCACCGCGTAATGCACGACGCCATGTTTCACATAGGTTGGTTCATCGTGGGTGGTGATATGATCAATGGTCTCAACGATCCCGCCTTGATCAATCGCCACATCCACAATGACCGATCCCGGTGCCATCGTCTTCACCACCTGCTCCCTGACTAGCGTTGGCGCCTTGGCGCCCGGAATCAGCACCGCACAGATCAGCAGATCTGCCGCCGCAACAGCTGCCGCAATGTTGGACGGGCTGGATACCAGCGTGTGGATCTGATTGCCGAAGATATCATCCAGCTGGCGCAGCCGATTCAGATTCAGATCGAGGATGGTTACATCCGCTCCAAGGCCAATGGCAATCTTGGCTGCATTTGTACCCACCGTACCGCCGCCAATAATGACCACTTTCCCCCGACTGACACCAGGTACACCGGACAACAAAATGCCCTTGCCACCTTCGGTCTTCTCCAGCAGCTGTGCTCCAATCTGAGAGGCCATGCGGCCTGCAACTTCACTCATGGGTGTTAGCAGGGGCAGCGTACTGTTGACCTCCAGCGTCTCATAGGCGATGGCTGTTACCCGACTTGCGATAAGCGCCTTGGCAAGCTCAGGTTCCGCTGCGAGGTGCAGGTAGGTGAACAGAATCAGCCCCGGACGAAAATATTCATATTCACTGGCAAGCGGTTCTTTCACTTTGATGATCATATCGGCCTCGTTCCACACTGACTTGGCATCAGGACGAATCTCGGCGCCCGCAGCTTGATATTCATGATCCGTGAATCCACTGCCAATCCCTGCGCTTTGCTCAATCATCACCTGGTGACCGGCTCTGATGAAATCAGCAGCCCCGGCCGGAGTCATTGCTACACGATTCTCATTATTCTTGATTTCTTTGGGAATTCCGATTCTCATCACCATGCACCTCGTCCATTTATTGGTTGTTAGCTTATACTACAAGTTTATGACCTGGATATTCGTTTTGCACCTTACTTGATGTCTATTGTTTTGAAATATCACTCAACATATTGTCGAAAAAGACTGTTCAGGACATTTGTCCATAGATTATAATGTAAGAAAAAATAACACGAAGAGGGATTGCCATTGCAAAATGACCGCGTGTTTACGATTAAAGATATCCTTGCACGTCCGATATTTGGCCGAGCACGATTAGCGGCAGGGAAGGATGGCGTGAATCGTCAGGTAGGATGGGTTCATGTGCTTGAGATTACGAATGTATCTCCATTTGTAAGTCCCCATGACCTTATTTTATCCACTGGACTGTGGCTTCAATCGGAAGAAGGTCGCGAAGAGTATCTGCTGCAGCTCATTGGAAGTGAGGCAGCGGGGTTATGTGTGGAGTTTGGTACCAGCATACACGGAATCCCGGAAGAACTGATTGAACTGGCGGACAGACACGAGTTTCCGCTGATTGTATTCGAGCAACCAGTTCGTTTTGTCGAGATCACACAGGATATTCACTCTCTGCTCATTAATCATCAACACCAGTTGCTGAAAAGTCTGGAAGCTTATTCAAGACAGCTTCAGCAACGAACATTACAGAGTACGGATATGTCTGCTGTGCTGAATCTGCTGCATGAGTATGCTGCCAAACCGGTAGTGTACATTTCGTCCATGGAGCCGGGCAGTTTTGTGCCCGAACTTGTACCGGAGGTGGAACAGACCATCTACACCTGGTATGAGCAAGAGGTAGAACATCTGGATTTGAATGATTCAGATACCGAATTATGGTTCCATATGGATGAAGAGAAAGTTCTGCTGTGCCATCCGGTCGTCTGCTTCGGCCAGGTTTTTTCTGCTGTAGGCATGATTGTGCATCCGGCAGCTCCAGTGGAATATCTCAAGCTGCTGCTTGACTACACCGCGAAGGCAGCGGCAGCACTCACACTTCGTTCCCAGTTTCTTGAAGAGAAGATGGTCCGCAATCAAAATGAACTGATCCAGGATCTGATGAATGGCAACATCCAGCAGGAGGACCAGGCTCAGACTCGAATGGGGCTTCGATTGCTGGTGAAGGGACAGTACTGGTTCGCAGGTGGGGTCATCGAGATTGAACATCGATTGAAAGGCACAGGCCGGGAGCGAATGGAAGCGAATCATCAGGATGTTCTTGTCCTGCTTCGTTCCCTGCTCAAGAAGAACAATCTGCCTAGCCTGATTATGCTGAAGAACAACCAGGTATATCTGTGTTGTGCCAAGGAAGCGGTATCGGCTGCTGCACGTCATCAACTGCTGCGATTGCTTGAAGGGATTGCCCTGGACGTGAAACGGTTTGCCAGTCGTAACTTGAAGCAGGTTATCATTCATGTGGGAATTGGCAAGTTCCGCAGCCGTTTGACCAGTCTGCCGGAGAGCCTTCAGGAAGCCTATCAGGTCATCGAAGTTTCGAGGTCGGTAGATCAGATGGAACATGTTCACTTTTACGATCGTATGGGTATATATCAAATGTTAAAGGCATTGCCCCAGTCGTTCCTTCAACCCTTTGTTCAGGATCACCTGGGTGTCTTGATTGAACATGACCAAACGCATCACCTGCGATTGGTAGAGACATTGGATGCTTACCTGCAGAACTTTGGTTCCAAACGGGATGCAGCCGCCCAGTTATTTATTCATCGGCAAACGTTGTACAACAGACTGGAGAAGCTGGAAGAACTGATGGGGCCAGATTACATGGATCAAGGGAGAAGAATCTGTCTGGAGATGGCGCTACTGGCACACGCGATGATCGAGAATGGACAGTGGCAATCCTCTTGATGCGGTGAAAGGGATGCAAGACAGACTGTGCATCGATTTTACATTACTTTGTGCACAGTCTAGCAGTTTTTACTAATCCGCCGGGTATGTTGTAATGAAACAGGCAGGCGTTGCAGGGTGGAAGTGGAGCGCCGGCCCCGATAAAGCTTCGTTTGACCAGAAGATGGTGCTAGTGATAATGAAGAGGGAGCAGCCAGGCGATACGGGGGTGATGACCGGTCGGGGCGTCCGTCTGTTTCTGCTTCAATGGCTGCCGCTGAAATGCCGCTTTGGTGCAGCCACTCCTGAAGTCGTATTGGATTGATTCCGAGTTGTCCGCTCAGATTACAGATATCGAGGTTTATTCTCACACAAATCCGCCTTTCCTGGAATATCGGGCTGGTAGTAGGGTTTGAAAGGGAAGCATGAATTCGAGATCAGTAAATGCTCATGTACATGGTAATCGTAACTTGATCGGCGGAATGATCCATTATATTGAGAAGTAGCGCGGAAGGGGTTATGTATACCCTGTTAAATGTTCTCCTATCCGCTTTTTTGATAATTCCCTATAAATTGGCTTTTAACAAGATTCTATCACTTCACATGAAGCTGTGCGTCTCAATATAGTCTCAATTTTGGTGAAAAAATAAATACATTAAAAGTACCAGTATCTAGTACGGAGGACATATATGGGAAACAGTAGTGAGGCTCAATATGACGAGTATGTTGAGGATGGCAAACGTTTTGTTGGTCGAATCAAGGAACTGACAACACTGGAACGGTGGTTCAATCATCCAGAAGCCCCATTGACCATATTTTCAATTACCGGCATGGGAGGTATCGGTAAATCTTCATTGCTTTCAGAGATGTTATCTGTCTCTCGGAATCGAGGTGCGACAGCAATCTGGATGGATGGCCGATCATGTGGTGGGACACCTTCCGTTTTTATGGATTATTTGTCCTCTACATTAGGATTGGAAACATTGGATAGTGAAGGATACCCACGGCCATTGAGTCTGCTGAAAGACACATCAATCGAGAAGCGAATGGTCCTTGCAGTGGATAATTATGAAGAGCTGGCTCTGTTAGAAAGTTGGTTTATGGAAGTATTTGTATCCAAACTTCCGTTAAGAGGCATACTTGTCATTCTTGCATCACGCCCGGAATTGGCATCCACTTGGCGGACACATCCCCGATTGCATCAGCGATTTATACAGATGCGGCTTCAACATTTTACAGTTGATGAGATTACGGAATATATCATGGTGGCAGGCTCTCTGAATCAGGGCATGGCAGGCACCATTACGAGAATGACCGATGGGCATCCACTGGGTCTGGCCTTAGCTGTAGAAGCTGCGGATCAGAGAAGGAATCTTCCGCAATCCGAATGGGCTGAACTGTCGCATATGATCAGTGCTCGATTATTATTGGAACTGACTACACCTCGTCTGCATCCCATGGTAGAGGTACTGACATTGCTTGAGACAGCCAATCAGGAATTGTTATCATCCGTACTGGATATGATCGTGACACAAGAAGAGTACCACATGCTGAGACAGATGTCGTTTATCCGTTCTGGCCCGGATGGTCTTGCCCTGCATGATATGGCCAGGGTACATCTACTCCGGGACTTTCGTCAACGTGAGCCTCATCGGCTGCAGACCATGCGCATCAAGATTGTGAAATTGCTAAAACCACTGCATGAACAGGCGGGGCCACATGAACGTCGCCAGATCGCCCGGAAGATGCTGTTGCTCTGTCAGGAATCCATGCTTCAATACCGCAAGTACGCGGATGTATCCCGTGATTCCTTGTTCTCACCTCTGGAAACGATGAGAAGCGAGGATCTGCCAGCTCTGCACAGCCTGTTACAACAATGGTGCGAGTACAGTGTGGAACCATGGCAGGCTGTACCCTATGGCCCCTTCCTGGATGAACTGGCACACCGTTATCCCGAAGGAATCGTATTAATGCGTGACAAGCTTGGGGAGACAATCGCCATGTTCATTACAGTCCTTGTGCATAAGGATAGTAGTGAGCTGCTGTTAAAATATTTCCCGAATGAGATGTATGAATGCTTCACACCACAGGAGCTGGAAAATAACCCGGATCAGAGTGATACACACTTTGCTTTGCTGGCTGCCGCAAGAGATGATGTGCCTGGTTATACACGGGAAGAGCTCGTTGGATACATGACACTGGACCGACTGGCACTGCTGGGTGATGGTGCGCGAGCGATGCTCGTCGCAACGAATCCTCATCTGAAACTGTTTTTGCAAAGTATTGGATTTCAGATGCGAAGAACAAGCACCCGGGTCTGCGACAGCTTTGAGCATCAGGCGGACGTACTTGAATTGGATTTGCGTAGTGGGCAATTCGGACAGTGGGTCATGTCTCTGCTTGATCCGGAAGCAACAGAGAATCGGATACAGCCGGAAACAACGGATGCAGATGACTCAGTCTGGACTGAACAGGATGTTCGCAAGATGTTGGGATACCTTCGATCTCCTGGAGAATTACATGAATACGCTGGCAGAGTTACAGGAGTAAGGGATGGTATCCAATTACAGCTGTATGTCATGGATTTGTTGGAAGGCAGAGTTCATGGTCTGTCCCCGCAGGATCAGATGCTGTTGTACGCGGCCTACTGGACGCATGCTGGCAATCCAACTGCCGCAGCCCAGACGTGTTCCATGAGTCGGGCGACCTTCTATCGCCATCTCAGAACAGCGCTGACTCGCTTGGCGCGGATTTTGTAGGTAGCTGCCGATCCATCCAAACCGTAATTACGACAAGAAGAGGCGGGTCATAGACCAAGCCTCTTCATGCGATTATAGAGCGTTGCTCTGGAGATGCCGAGTTGTTTGGCGAGTGTTCGTTTGTTGCCACCTGCTTCTTTCAGATATTGAACCAGAAGTTGCGCCTCATAGGTGTCCAATTTTTGCTGGAAGGTAACAGGGGAGACTGGATCTGAATGCTCTGAATGCTCTGAATGCTCTAATTCGTCTGCAGCTTCAACAGTTCGAGGTTCTTGTTCGTCTCCCAACTTCTTCGGATGTTGCTGATATTCGCTATTGGCCTGTGGATGGATTCCCGAGGTCAGTTGAACTTCGGACTGCTCATGCACGATGAGGGAGGTGAGGGTGTCAGGCAGATATTCCGGCTTCACCTCGCCATCTGTCGTCAGGATGGTCAAGCGTTCTATCACATTTCGTAATTCACGGACATTGCCTGGCCAATCATACTGGAACAGAAACTTAAACACTTCAGGTGGAACCAGCTCAATATGACGGTTATAGAGCAGAGAGAATTCTTGAAGGAACGTCTGGGTTAATTCATATATATCCTCCTTGCGTACACGAAGTGGAGGGATGACGAGGTTAATGACATTCAGCCGATAGTAGAGATCTTCCCGGAATTGATTGCGTGCAATCATATTCAGCAGATTCTGATTGGTCGCAGCAATAATCCGGCAGTCCGCCTGTTTCATGCGTGTTCCGCCCACGGGGAAATAACTCTTCTCCTGCAACACCCGAAGCAGCTTCACTTGCAATTCCAATGGCATCTCACCGATCTCATCCAGAAAAAGCGTCCCCCCTTCGGCAAGCTCAATCTTGCCCTTTTTGCCTTTGGGATCCGCTCCGGAGAACGCGCCTTTCTCGTAGCCAAAAAGTTCACTTTCAAACAATGAAGCAGGGATTGCTCCGCAGTTAATCGCGATGAATGGTGCAGTCTGCAATTCACGAAGATCATGAATGGCTTTGGCGAATAACTCCTTGCCTGTACCGCTCTCTCCGAGAATCAGTACGGTTGCTGAGGTGGTACTGATCTTGCGAATGGTCTCCAAGCACTGCTGAATGACCGGGCTGCTGCCCTTGATTCTGGCGAATGGATCTAATTCGGGCCGTAGCCGAGCAACGGCTTTCTCCAGATGCTGGACTTTGGAAGTCATATGTAAGAGTTCCTGATGTAATCGGATTTCAGTTGTTATATCCACTTCAGCAGCAACTGCGCCCACAATATGTCCATCCAGTTGGACAGGACGGGCATTAATTAGAGCGAACAGGTCGGGCCGTGGCTGATGCTGTTTGCGATAGACCGTTTCGCCGGTATACAGCGTCTTGAGAGACTGTAGCCGATCTGGAGGGAAAAAGTCCGCTGCGGGTTGTCCGATGATGTCTTTTTTGCTGATCGAAAAAACATGCTCCGCGCCAGTTGTCCAGTAGGCTACCCTGGCCTCTTCATTAATTAATGTCAGAGCTGAGCCTGCTGTCTCCAGTGTGGTCTCAAAATAAGCTTCTATCAGGCGATGCGCATGCATCATGGCATGCAGGACATCGGATACGGCGATATATCCCACGTATTCGCCCTGATTATTCTTTATTAATAACAGGGGACTCTTAGCAAACAAAGGGATCACTTCCGCAAGTTCGATCGAAGCAGAGACGACAGGCACAGGAAGACGACCATATGATAATGTTCCATTGGGTTGGCTGTACAACCAGGCATATTCTGTATTGCGGCGTACAAAGACAGGTCTGTCCGTACCGATATGGAGTTCTGACGGTATAGACTGAGGTGTGGTTTCGTCATATAGTACTTCATCCAAAATACTCATATCTGTTCGTAACAAAGCATTCAGCTCAGGAAGTAAATGTCTCATCGGGATCACCTCGGTTGCAGCATATACTTATAAAAAATGTAAATGTGAAATTATGTATATTATAACGTTCTGATGAAGCTGTGTATATATTTTTTGACATCAGGTGTGCAGGTTGGGATATTGACTTGATAAATAAAAATTCATTTTTAATTGTATGCGATTACATTGGATCGAAACGAAGATAAGCGTTGATTTTAGCTAGAATCCAAAGCCTCTAAGTGAATTTTATGTTAAAAAACATAACGTATATATCTTTGAGAAATAGAGCAGATAGAACGGACTAAATAGGAAAGTGGTGTGATTTAACTTTATGAAGAGGTACAGATGTGTCTATTATATTGGACATTTCAATTTGGGGATTCTTATTTTTTAGACATATGAATGAGTTGATATCGTGTAAATTTGAGAATTCAGTATTATAGCTCAAATAACCATGCTTTCCCCAAAAAACAGGAGAGCATGGTTATTTATTTATCGAAACATATTCTTAACGACCATCCAGAGATTAGCCGGTTTTTCGGCCAAACGGCGCGTATAGTACGGATACCACATGGTGCCATAAGGGACGTAACAGCGAATGCGATAGCCTTCTTTGGCGAGACGTTCCTGTTCGCTCATGCGCAGTCCATATAACATCTGAAATTCAAAGGCATCTGGCGAAATTCCACGGTCTTTAGCATATTGTTTTGTCCAGTGGATGATGTGATCATCATGCGAGGCCACCGCAGTGTATACACCCTGATCGAGGTGATTACGAATCATCGTTTTGAATTGATGAATGACTTCAGCGGTATTTTGATAGGCGACTGATCCGGGTTCTTTGTATGCACCTTTAACGAGCCGGAGCCGGATGCCTTCCCGAATCATATCACGCGTATCTTCTTCGGTTCGATGCAGGTAGGCTTGCAAGACTGTGCCCGTATTGTGCAGTCCTTCCGAGTGCAGTCTTCGAACAATATCCAGCGTTGCTTGAGTGAATGGACTATCCTCCATATCAATTCGGACAAATAGATCATGCAATTTGGCTTGTGCGGCAACGGCACGGATATTTCGATAGCCCTCTTCCGGGTCCAGAGCGAGGCCCATCTGGGTTGGTTTCAATGACACGTTGGAGTCTACACCTTCACGTGCGATGCCTTCTACCAGTCGTATATACTCATCCCTGTATAATGCCGCTTCGCTCAGGCGGGTGATACCTTCGCCCAGATGATCGAGGGTAGCCATTATGCCTTTATTATTGAGTATGCGGATCTCATCGAGAGCTTCTTCCAAGGTGTTTCCTGCAATAAACTTCCCTGCAAGCTTCTTGCCATATTTGATGGACAGGTTCTCTACCGCTTTGTTGCCTGCCACGGTCAATAAGGTCTTGCGATATATTTCCGTTCCTACACTCATTTTCGTTTCCTCCTTCAGCATTGTGCATCATTCGATTCAGGCTCGGTGGAATCATGCTTTTTTTATCCCTTAATAGAAGCAAGAAGCATGCCAGATTTGGCGAGGCTCTACTATTTTTCACGAAAATTTAATAAGAAAAATATTTCAGGTCCAACCGGAGTTGGCACGGATTTTGCTACATATATTTGGTGAAGAGTAACATGCAAAATAATTCAGGCGAGCAGCCAGTGAACCCCACATCCTGAAGGAGGAATCATTGATGAATATCCCTTTTGTTAACGAACCATTCACACCCTTTGCGGTCCAGGCGAACCAGGAAGCATTTGAAGACGCACTTCGTCAGGTAGAAGCTGAACTTGGGCAGGAATACCCGATTATTATTGGTGGGCAAAAAATAACAAGCAGCCGCAAGTTAACGTCCGTGAACCCCGCGGCCAAGAATCAAGTCGTCGGAACGATCCATCAGGCAGATCAGGAATTGGCCGAAAAGGCCATTCAGACAGCAGCGGAGACATTCCACACTTGGAAACATACCGATCCGAATGAACGGGCTCGATATCTATACAAAGCAGCTGCCATTATGCGCCGTCGCAAGCATGAATTCTCCGCATGGATGGTCTATGAAGCCGGCAAAACCTGGCCTGAAGCCGATGCGGATACAGCGGAAGCCATTGATTTTATGGAATTCTATGCACGGGATATGCAGCGACTAAGTGAACCCCAGCCCCTCGTGCGAATTGCAGGGGAAGATAATGAACTGAGTTATATACCGCTGGGCGTTGGTATTGTTATTCCACCTTGGAACTTCCCGCTGGCGATTATGGCAGGCATGACCTCTGCTGCACTGGTCTCTGGCAACACGGTGGTATTAAAGCCTGCCAGCACAACTCCGGTAATTGCCGCGAAATTTATGGAACTGCTCGCAGAAGTTGGCCTGCCGGATGGGGTCGTGAACTTTTTACCAGGACCAGGCAGTGAAGTGGGCGATTATCTCGTGGATCATGCGCTCACTCGGTTTATCAGTTTCACCGGTTCCAGAGATGTAGGACTGCGAATTAATGAACGTGCAGCACGTACAGCGCCAGGCCAGAAATGGATCAAACGGGTCATTGCAGAGATGGGTGGCAAGGATTCCATCGTTGTAGACAGTGACAGTGATCTGGAGCTTGCGGCAGAGTCCATTACCGCTTCGGCATTTGGTTTCTCCGGGCAGAAATGTTCGGCGTGTTCCCGAGCGATTATTCATAAGGATGTATATGATGAAGTGTTGCAAAAAGTGATTGAACGGACACAGAAACTGACGATGGGCAGTCCACTTGAAGTTGGCAGTCAGGTTGGACCGGTTATCGATGACAAGGCATATGCGAAGATCACGGAGTATATTGAGATTGGCAAGGGAGAGGGGCGTCTTGTGCACGGTGGCGGTACAGGGAATGTTGAAGGTTATTTCATTGAACCAACCATCATTGCCGATGTGGACCCCCACGCCCGGATTGCTCAGGATGAGATTTTTGGACCCGTGCTTGCATTCATCAAAGCCGAATCTTTCCAGGACGCATTGGATATCGCCAATAATACCGACTATGGACTGACCGGCGCGGTGATCTCGCGTAATCGTGAACATCTGGAGCAGGCCAGACGCGAGTACTTCGCGGGTAATCTGTATTTCAACCGGAAATGTACCGGAGCACTGGTGGGCACGCATCCATTTGGCGGATTTAACATGTCAGGCACGGATTCCAAGGCAGGTGGAAGAGACTATCTGCTGCTGTTTACACAGGCGAAGCTGGTATCGGAGAAATACTAGACAGAAACTCATGATCGGACGGAATTCCTCTTACAATCGCGTGAATAGTATGCTATTATCCCTGCAAATCCTTTTGTTCGTATAAAAAACAAATGCTTATTACTCAGCTAGGCATAAGGAGGGAAACGGATGTTAGGTGTTCAGTTGGTGCAGGAACAACGTATTCGGCTGTCCATCACGCCGGAGATGAAACAATCCTTTCATTTGCTAACCATGTCCGGACAGGATCTGACTCGGTACTTGCTGGATGCGGCAGAGGAAAATCCAGTTCTTGAACTGGAAGAACAAGCTGGGCCCCTTGCCCGAATTCCACGGCGATTGGATCAGCGCAGGTATGATTCCTACGATCCGCTGCTTCAGGTCAGAGGTGCCGAGTCTACATTGGAACAATTGCTGATTGCGCAAATTCGAGTGATGACAATTCCAGAGGAATTGGAAAATACGGCAGTGTATTTGGCAGGATGCGTCAATGATGATGGTTATCTGACCGTTGAACTGGCAGAGGTGCAGGCAGCGCTTGAGCAACCGATGAGCAAAATTGTAGCGGGACTAGAGCTGCTCCAATCGCTGGACCCTGCTGGTGTAGGAGCGCGGAATTTGCAGGAATGTCTGTTGCTCCAGATTAGACGTGATTCATCGGCTGCGCTGTATGCGGAGCGGATGGTGGAAGCGGGATTGGAAGCACTGGTTCCTTTTCACCCAGGTAGAACAGGGAGTCGATTAGGTATGACTTCACGGGAAGCTCAGGTTGCCTACGACTATATTACACGTCTCGACCCCAAGCCCTGCCGATCCATCGGATGTACGGAACGACCACATTACATTATTCCAGATGCCATTGTAGGGTTGCGTAACGGTGAGGCCCATTTCAGCCTACATGTGTCAGGTAACCCTCGTGTATCGATGAATGAAGCGTGCATCCGCTGGATCAGGGAAGCGGCGCCAGATGAAATCTGGGCTCACCGCGCCGCAGAAGCGAGGGCGATTATTCGGAGTGTACACCTGCGGCGCAGGACTTTAGTGCGTGTGCTGGCGGCCGTGATGGAAGAGCAAAAGGACTTTTTGGTCAAAGGCCCATCCGCGTTAAAACCGCTTAATCTGGCTATTATTGCAGAGAAGATTGGCATGCATGAATCAACGGTAAGTCGTGCCGTCAGTGGTAAGTACATTCACACGCCATATGGTGTATATGAACTCCGGGCTTTTTTTGCCTCGGGAATCCGTACAGCGTCAGGGAATAAAACATCAGCATCAGTAGTGAAACGAAGATTAAAAGAAATCATTCGTACGGAACAGACACAGCGGCCATACTCGGATAGTCACTTGACTACACTGCTTGCCGAAGAGGGGATTGTCATCTCCCGCAGAACGGTTTCCAAGTACAGGGAGGAACTTCAGATTCTGCCTTCCCTTGAGCGTAAACGATGGGCTTAACCAAATAGCTGGTGTCTGTCTTACCATCTCTGAACAAACAATAACCCCCGCGAACCGGATGAACGGTCTGCGGGGGTTATTGTTGCATGATTGGTGTATCGGTTCCTGCGTTAGATTTCCAGAGTTCCTACAAGCGTTCCATATTGCGCAGGAAATGTTCCCCGGCAATTCCTGGCGTGGTCATCTGCTCCGGATGAAGAATCTCTTCCAGTTCTTCCGGAGTCAGCAGTCCGCGTTCCAGAATGATCTCTTGCAAGGTAAGTCCAGTTTTGAGCGCTTCCTTCACAATGGAAGCCGCCACATTATAACCTAAGTGTGGGTTCAGCGCCGTAACCACACTGAAACTTTGTTTCATGATTAATTCGCAGCGCTCACGGTTAGCATCCATCTCTTCAACCGCATAACGTGTGAACACATCAATCCCGTTATTCATGATTTTCAGTGATTGCAGCAAGTTAAACGCAATGACCGGGCCCATGACATTCAGCTCGAATTGACCAGCTTCACACGCCATGCAGATGGTATGGTCATTCCCCATCACCTGGAAGGATACCTGGTTAATCACTTCTGCCATTACCGGATTGACTTTGCCCGGCATAATGGACGACCCTGGCTGACGCGGTGGCAGGAGTAGTTCATTGAATCCTGCACGCGGACCTGAGGCCATCATGCGAATGTCGTTACAGATCTTGGACAGACTGACTGCACATACCTTCAGTGCCGCCGAAAGTTCCAGATAGGCATCCGTGTTCTGTGTCGCATCCACGAGATCCTCAGCTGTTTGTAGTGGTAGTCCGGTAACATCAGATAGGTGTTCCGTAACCTTAACGATGTATTCAGGTTTCGCATTAAGCCCTGTACCTACGGCAGTTGCACCCATGTTAATCGTAAGCAATCGGCGATTGGCGAATTCCAGACGCTCGATATCCCTGCCGATGACACGGGCATAAGCTCCGAATTCTTGTCCAAGGCGAATAGGCACGGCATCCTGAAGATGGGTACGGCCTACTTTGACCACATCGTTGAACTCTTCTTCTTTTTTATGGAATGCTTCCTGCAGTCTCTTCATGGTAGCGAGTAACGTCTCGGACAGTTGATATGCCGCAATACGCAGTGCTGTAGGTACCACGTCATTGGTGGATTGGGACATGTTAACATGGTTGTTCGGATTGCAGTGGAAGTAGTCTCCCTTGCTTTTGGTTAACAGTTCCAGTCCGCGGTTGGCCAAAATTTCGTTCATATTCATATTCATGGAGGTGCCTGCACCGCCCTGAATGGAGTCTACAATAAAATGATCCAGATGATGGCCTTTCATCATTTCTTCAGCTGCCATGACAATCACTTCGCCGATTTTGCTTGGGAGCATTTTCAGTTCCATATTCGTAATTGCCGCTGCTTTTTTCACCGCAGCCAGAGCTGTGATCAGCTCCCGGTGTACCGGAACGCCGGTAATCGGGAAGTTCTCCACGGCCCGCACCGTCTGAATGCCGTAATAGGCATAAGCCGGAATTTCTTTTTCACCGATAAAATCTTTCTCCGTCCTTGTGGACATAGTAGACATTTCGTTCGCCTCCAGTGGCATCCAATAAATAGGTCAGCTCCGGCAATGCCGAAGCGCACTCAGTATATCATTTAAGCAAAATGGATGCCAATCTAAATCATTTAGCCTCTTGTGCCGATAATAAATAAAATTAAGGATATTAAATGGAATATTATTCAATTTTATGAGAAAAGGAGGGGTGGCTAAGCTTGTCTTATATATTATGCGCTTCATGATAGAGAAGTCATGCATGAACGGTAAATATGGGGCGGATAGAACGTTTTCAGTGATGTATATCACATGAAATTTGGTACATGATTGGTAAAATAGGAAAAAAGGACTACGGGGTGTAAACATGAAATGGACTTTAGGCGCAAAGACAGTCGCAGGTTTGGTACTAATCTCAATTATTACGTACGGAACTAGCGGCTTTTTTATATTTTTTGTCAAAGACTGGGTTACGTTAGATATTCCGAATTGGGTATACATATCGATTATCCTGATCATGGGGGTATGTTGGAACGGAATTCTCGGGTGGTTTGCCTCTCGCTGGCTGACTCGTCCGATTGTTCATCTGTCTCGTGCGGCGCAACAGGTCTCATCTGGTGACCTGACAACGGAGATTCCGCAGCGGCGTACACAGGATGAACTTACTGTATTATATGATGCTTTTCGTGTAATGGTCTCTAATCTCAGAAGTATTGTGAACGATATTTCGGACAGTACACGAACTACATCACAGAATGCGCAGTCGCTTAGTGAAGCGATTACCCAAGCTGCGGAGCAGATCGAGATGATGTCAGAAGCGGTGGATCATATTGCGGTAGGTGTAGAAGAGCAGAAGGTTACTTCCCATCAATCCCTGATCACGGCGGATGAGATGCTGAACGATTTCCAGCGTATGCATAGCCAGTCCATGGACATGACAGAGATGTCCGGTCAGATGGAACGATCGGTGGATCATACGAAACAGACATTCTCATCGCTGATGAAAGGCATGGACGAGCTGGCCGAGTCGCACAATCGTTCCCGCGACATAATGCTACTATTGGAGAAGGAAGCCTCTGATATCGAGGTAATTACCCAGTCTGTCAAAAATATTGCTGAGGAAACAGGATTACTTGCCTTGAATGCTTCCATTGAGGCTGCACGAGCTGGCGAAGAAGGATCTGGTTTTGCAGTCGTGGCGCAGCAGATTCGTAAGCTGGCAGACGAGAGTAAGGAATCGGTCCATCGGATTAATGAGCTAATTAGTCGTGTGCAGCAGCGAATCAGGGAGACAGCACAACTGTCTCATGAGCAGCATGGTCTTGTGGTTAATGAATCGGAGCGGACCATCTCTGTGGATCAGACGTTGCATGAACTGACAGGCACGGTGGAAGTATTTATGAAGGGCGCGCATGATATCGGTTCCAAGATCGCAGAACAGACTGGCCGCGTGGAGCAAACGCATGGTCATGTGAAGAAGATCCAGGGGAAAGCCGGATCGTTCTCGGATGAGGCGAGACGAATCATGGATGCCGCACACGAAGAGACAGCCATCATGGAGGAGATTTCTTCCTCGGCTGAAGAACTGAGACAATTAACCGATCGGTTATTGGACAAAACCAAAGCATTCCGGATGCAGCCTTAAGCTGTGTTCGGGATTTTTTTTGCTTTTTGAGAACAGTTTTGGCATAATAATTTGCTTATTCTGGTTAAAGCCGAACGTTCTTTCGTGAAAACAGAAATTTGTAAAGATTATTTTATGAAAGATTAACAAATTCGCAACTTGCGGGCGATAAATGAAGATATAATAGGATTATCACAACAGATAAAGGAGCCCAGTATATTGAAAACTTGGACAGGTATCCTGCTGATGATTATTTTGGCGGTAGCTACGATTAGTACAACTTCGGCTGCCAGAACCATGAATGAATCGCAAAAACAGCTTAATATAGATGATCAATCCAGCCAGACCGCAGCGGTCGAGGCTTCCAATATAGATAAATTGCATGACACAGCGAAGACAACACAGGAATCAACCCCGGTGAAAGAGGAATACGTTTCGGTAGCTCCAGAGAATGAGAATGTCAGATTATACCCTATGAAAGTTGAGGGTTCGGGATATATATATAACGGAATGATTCTGGAAGTGGACGGCAAGACAAGAGAATTTAGTGATTGGCAAGGAGAAGGCGGGTCTTACAAACCCGAAGTGCACGAGCTGGATCTGAATGGAGACGGACAGAATGAGATCGTTGTTCTGTACACGGAAGGGCATGGAACAGGTATTTATTTGGGACAAGCACGTATCATTAATTCGGTAACGCTAGAAGAGATGAAGATGCAATCTCTGGATGAGATTGCGAAACAGCATGTGAAGTCAAAAGTTACGGTTAGATCAGACCGTGTGGATGTGGATGTCGCCGTTGATGGCGTTCAAGCAGAACCTTTACGGATCGAGGAAGATACGAGTGGCGGCGTTTATAACAAAGAGTTGGGATTCGGTGGAGTAACCTATTACAGTGTGGAGGATGGCCGACTTGTCGTATCCGCAGCAGGATCTTATGGTGCGGCTTTATATGCGGGTGATCTGACATTCGCTTACGCCTATCAAGATGGTGAGTGGAAGGCGGTAGATTTGAAATACAGCATGGAAGTATATGAAGAAGAATATTATGAATCCTTTGATTGATAACATCGTGTTGATAACGTAGTGCAGCGGGAATTTGGAAGTTCTCGAATGTGAAATGTAGTGAGCGTCTGAACAGAATATCCCTTATCTGCGTTTGCAGACAGTGGGAAACAGGGCGAGGCTGAAAAAAATTGGGACATACTGCCTCGTTTTTGTGCTGCCTACAGATAGGAACTTTGTACTAAAAATGCAGTAAACAATTGACATTATCACTTTAGTGGTTTAAATGTATAAAGGACAAATCATTTTAACGTTCAGGAGGGATTTTGATGAAGAAGAAGGTTGTACTAGGTTTGATGGTAGGCACATTAACGCTTGGGATCGGGACGGGTGCGCTCGCAGCAACAGGGTTGGAGCAGATTAAAGCCTATCTAAACAGCAAGATTACGCTAAAAATGGATGGTGCCACGGTGAAAGCCAAAGATGCCAATGGTAAAACGGTGTTGCCTATCACTTACAACGGAACAACTTATTTGCCTGTGCGTGCTGTGGGATCATTGCTTGGGACAGAGATCACGTATGACAGTGCAACTTCATCCGTCCTGATTGGCGGAACAAATGGATCTGCGCCCGTAACGAGCGGAAAAGTAACGCTGAGTGCACTTGGAACATCCGTACTGGGATCTACCGCTTGGCACACCAAAGATCCTAAGGATACCACATATAAAGGCAAGGATTACAAGGATGTTTATCTGCATAATGATCCTAAGAAACAGGGGGATGATATCCAGATTAATACGGATAAAAAGTATTCTTCTCTACACTTGGAACTTGCCGCGCTAACAGGAAATCAGGAGATTCATATCTATGATCAGGATCTCGCGACACTCAAAAAGTTCAATATCACTCCAGAAAGCGGTATGATGAGTCTGGATGTGGATGTTAAAGGTACAGACGCTGTCTATGTAGAGATTGTATCTGAAGATCCGGGTTCGGCTCTGTTTGTACCGCTCACAACATCGTATCTGACGAAGTAAAACACAATCTGCAAGTTTGCCACCTTACAGAAGGGGCAAGGCAAGCATACACATAAAAAAACGATGATTCACTAGCCAATCCCTGAACCGTATCCGGTATTCAGAGTTGCCTGGTGAACATCGTTTTTATTTTCGATTCATGCCGGATTGTACAGCTTAAGCGCGATTAACGAATGACGGTATCCAGTGGTTTCAGATTCGCTTCAATCTCAGCGCGGCGTCCTTCGAGGAATGGAGGCAGCGCCAATGATTCTCCCAGATGCTCCATTTCTTCGTCTGTATCAAATCCCGGACCATCGGTTGCAAGCTCGAACAGAATCCCGTTTGCTTCACGGAAATACAGGGAGCGGAAGTAGAAACGATCTACAAAACCGGAGTTAGGGAATTGGAAGTTATGAACCCGTTCCACCCATTGTTTCAGTTCTTCTTCATTGTCCACGCGGAATGCAACATGGTGTACGCTGCCACGTCCTGGACGTTCTTGGGCAAGGTCATTTCGTTCTTCCACATGCACCTCGGAGCCGCTACCACCCTCACCGGATTCAAAAACGAGTACATCAGGCTGACCAGGAGTGAAGGCAGGATAACTTCCTTTCGCTCTGAAACCAAGCAGTTCGGTCAGAACCGGAGCGGTAAGGGAAGCATCTTTTACCGTAAGATGGATGGGACCAAGACCTACAATGCCATATTCAGCAGGCACAGGACTCTGATCCCATGGTTTACCCCCAGCAACACCTGCATTGTTTTCATCCGAGACCAGAATCAGACGTTGTCCTTCAAAGTCTGTGAACGAGAGCGTGGCACGACCACCGCGTTCAACAATCTCTCCATGCGGGACTTCGAATTCGTCAAAACGTTGCTGCCAGTACGTAAGTGCCGCATCATTTGGAACGCGCAGTGATGTTGCCGAGATGCTGTTCACACCTTCACGAGTCTGTCCAGCCATCGGAATCTCGAAGAAGGTAAGTTCTGTACCTGGATTGCCTTTCTCATCGCCATAGAAGAGATGGTAGACGGACACGTCATCCTGGTTGACTGTTTTTTTGATCAGGCGCAGACCCATGACATTGGTGTAGAAACGATAGTTCTGATCGGCATGTGCTGTTAGCGCGGATACGTGGTGAAGTCCTTTGATTTGCATAATTATTCCTCCTAGTTCAATTGAACAAATTTTGAGTTTATTTAAAATGATTTCCGTTTAAGAAAGTTACTAACTTTTCGTTTGGTTCGGTTCTGGATTTATCTTAACATAAAGATATTTAAATTACAATGCTTATTTAGAATTCCAACTGGACAGCTCTTTCATTCAATGGCAAAATGAAAAAGTTAACATTAAAGAGAGATAATGTAGCTAAGATGTTCGCAAAGGAGAGAAGAGATGCATGGCGTATCCACCATGGCTGGACCCTTATGATGCAGAGCCGTTTATCCTGTTCTCCACTTCACATATCGTAACCATTAGCTTAATTGCATTAATTATTATGCTATTGTTTTTGCTTCGACACCGTCTTCGATCTTGGTCAGAAGGGGCCCGCCGCAAACTGCGGATTGTTCTGGCCTGTATCATGTTTACCTGTGAAATCGTGCTGCAAATCTGGTATGTGTACGGCGACGTATGGAGCCTGCAGACATCACTGCCACTCGAATTATGCAGTCTGTCTCTGCTATTATCGGCATTGTTACTACTGACACGCAGTCGACTGTTACATTCTGCGCTGCTGTTTGCAGGCATTGCTGGAGCCCTTATGGCGATCCTGACTCCTAATCTGGGTTATGCTTATGCGCATTTTCGATTCATTCAATTTTTCGTCGCTCATGCCTGTATCATTCTGGCTTTACTATACATGACCTGGGTGGAGCAGCTGCGACCTAGCTGGAGATCTGTAGCAGGTTCCATGATATTTGTGAATGTGGCAGCACTCATTGTATACGTTGTAGATGTTTTGCTTGACGCAAATTACATGTTTTTGAGATACAAGCCGAGTACACCCTCAGTGCTTGATATGTTAGGTCCGTATCCCATGTACATCCTTGGGGAAGAGATACTTGCGCTAGTCTTGTTTTCGCTGATGTACGTCTTGTTCTTTGCCATTCCAGACCGAATGAAGGATCGTGTGAAAAAGAATAAAAGCTCCGCGATATAGGGATAATCCTTGTAGTTGCATCTGCACCGAATTATAAACTTCCTATAAATGGAATATCCCGCAGTAATCTGACCGGATCAGATCGCTTGCGGGATATTTGGGCGTTGTCCCTGTATTGGGCCAACGTATATGGATATGTTTATCCACGGAGCAGAGATTCCGCACCATCCACGTAGATTCGTGTACCTGTAACATGAGAGGCTTCATCAGAAGCAAGGAACAGAACGAGGTTAGCGACTTGCTTCGACGTTCCAGGTTCGCCCTTGAGCGGATGTTCATGACCCTCAGGGAATTCAACAGGAATCTGTACTTCTTTCAGATCATCCGACGGGTAGGTGTTATCATCAATGTTGGTATCGATGGCTCCCGGGCAGACGGCGTTTACACGGATTTTATAACGAGCCAGCTCCAATGCAGCCATCTTCGTAAATGCAGTTTGTCCTGCTTTGCTGGAAGCGTATGCAGAGAATCCGATTCCTGAGAAAACCCGGTTACCGTTGATGGAACTGGTGATTATGATGCTGCCACCATGTTCTTTCAGATGAGGGATGGCATATTTGACGGTTGCGAAGGTTCCGCGCATGTTGATCTCCATCGTCTGGTCCCAGTCCTCCATTTCCATCGTTTCAATCGGAGCCATCGTTCCGTTGATGCCGGCATTCGCAAATATGATATCCAGCTTGCCCGCTTCAGCCGCAGCCTGATTGATCGCCTTCTGCACTTGGTCCGGTTTGGAGATATCACATTCGATCACATACGCTTCTCCGCCAGCCTTTTCAATCGTCTGTTTGGTTTCCTCTGCAGTTTCCGGTGTACGATCCAGCATGTAGACTTTGGCTCCATGCTCGGCGAATCGAATGGCGGTAGCTTGCCCAATACCCGACCCACCTCCAGTTACTATTGCAACTTTGCCTTCCAAACGTTGTTCAGTCATCTCTGATCCCTCCATGAGTTAGAATATCGTTGTACCTTCTACTTCTACATACCCGGCTCAAGACTGGTGAATCAATATGTGTCCATATCAAAAAAACAGGACCGCAAGGCGGCCCTGTCCTGTGAGCAGATCGGCTTCATGATCTGTCGGCTTGCAATATTATTTTGGCATGTGGGAGGTAGTAGACACCCTCAGATCATGCCCTGGCTTACTTATGTTTCTTCCAGTCCATCGCGCTGTTATTCAGCAGATATTCGAAGTCGTTATCCCGGCGCTTCTGTTCCGCTTGGCGAGCTTCTTCTGCTTGCTGGCGTTCCTTCTCTTTAAGTGCCGCCTGGGCAGCCTTCGTCTCATCTGCCTGAGCTTTCAGCTTCTCCAGCACATCACTGCTAAGCAGATCTTTCAGTGTTGTGGGTTTATCCTGTGCTACTGCCGCTTTGGGAGCAGGAGTGCGTTTCTTGGATTTTGCCATAGGAAAATCTCCTTTCCAAACATGAATCAGGTTCCATTTATCGTACAGTAGTCATAGTATATCAGGTTCCCGTAAAGCATTCCATGAATCTGCGGAACAAAAGCAGGAAAATGAGGGTTGCGTGGCGAATGAATTCGGGTATAAAATCATATACTATTACCGATACTGCGACTATTCCCTGGAGAAAGGAGTCGTTGTTCGTGGAAGTAAACCGTGGTTTACTGAAAGGGCTTGCATGGGGTGTTGCCTTTAGCTGCCCGTTATGGATTGCGATTATCGGCTGGTTACGTTTGATGGGATGGATGTATTGAGGATGATGCCGGAAGAGGTCATTTTATATAAAGTCAGATATGTAACCGCTATCATTAATATTATTAAATAAAGCTCTGCCTTGTGACATTCGCACAGGACAGAGCTTTTGTTTGTTCAGACTTCATTAACAAGTCATAACCATGGATTATCATCCGTTTGGCAAGGATGTTAATTAAGGCATTTTTACCGGTTCTGGATATTCCAGACCGTGGGTGTCCACCGTAACCTTTTTCATGACTTGATCCGTAACGGGTTTGTCAGCTTCACCTATTTCCTGAGCTGCAATTCCATCAACAACTTCCATGCCTTCAGTAACCTTGCCAAAGGTGGCATATGAATTATCCAGGTAATCCGCATCCGCTAACATGATGAAAAATTGGGAGCCTGCGGAATCCAGATTATCCGATTTACGTGCCATCGAAATGATTCCCCGAGTATGATTCAGGTGATTTTTGTGACCATTGGAAGTGAATTCCCCTTTGATTGTATAACCTGGGCCGCCCGAACCGTTGCCCTCTGGATCTCCACCCTGAATCATGAAGCCCGGAATGACCCGGTGAAAGATCAGGCCGTCATAGAACCCTTTATTCGCAAGGGAGATGAAGTTATACACCGTGTTGGGCGCAATCTCCGGATAGAGCTCAATAACGATCTTTTGACCATCCTGCATCTCAATGGTTGCCACAGGGTTTGGACCTTCAGGTGCGGCTGGCACCGGCGTTTGCTCGGCACTGGACGCAGGGCGTCCGCAACCACTAATGACGATAAGCAGCATCGCAAGAACGAGCGATACTGCGGTTGTTTTTTTCCAACGTAAAGACATGAAAACGTTCCTCCTTGCATCTCTGCATGATATATTTACTCCAAATCATATTTGGATATTTACCCAACTATCATACCGTTTTTGTGGACAGAATGGCAATGTAATACGTGTGGTTGTGGTGAACAAGGGATGGCCTTCATGGAATGTTGGGTGTAAAATAAGGAAAATGCTTCCGCATCGGGGACGTACGGGTCTGTTCCGTCCGCTCCAATATACGGCAGTCCCGGCGTCAGTAACGGAAAGGGCGTGCGGGTATATGAACTTCTCGTGGAAGCGAAATCTCATCATATTGTGGATTGGTGTATTTTTTTGCAGCACGGCGTATTCGATCTCAATTCCATTTCTACCCCTGTTTCTAAGTGCTGACTTGGGGGTTCGTGATCACCTGGAGTTATGGTCGGGACTTGCCTTTGGCATTACGTTTCTCGCGAGTGCGCTCGTGTCTCCATTCTGGGGTTCGCTGGCTGATAAATACGGGCGCAAACCTATGCTCATCCGGTCAGGATACAGCCTTGCCGTCTTGTATCTTATCAATTATTTCGTGCAGGACCCCTATTCGCTAATTGTTGTTCGATTGTTTCAGGGTCTGCTTGCAGGGTTTGTTCCAGCAGCAATTGCCCTGGTGGGTACAAATACACCTGAGGAGAAGACCGGTTATGCACTGGGTATTATGTCTACTGCTGGAGCCACTGGTGGTATTATTGGACCGTTAATTGGTGGCGTGGTGAGTCACTATTATGGCAACCGGAATGCATTTTTGTTTTCGGCAATTGTTGTATTGGTATCAGCTATTATTGCAACCTTTTGGGTAAAAGAAGAGAACTTCAACCGAAATAAAGCTCGTTCCCATGTCATGGATGACATTCGTGAAGCGAGAGCGAATCGTGTGTTTATGACGGTGCTTGGCATGATGGGCATATGTACATTCTCCGTTATGATTCTGGAGCCACTTTTGACGGTCTATGTGATGGAAATGGGCGTTCAGCCTGATCGTGCCTCACTCAGCTCAGGGATTATTTTCTCGGCGGTGGGGGTAGCGACAGTTATTATGGCACCGCGTTGGGGCAAGATTGGTACAAGGATCGGATACGGTAAAGTGCTGATCATTGGACTGGTTGGCGGGGCTGTAGGCAATCTTC
This sequence comes from Paenibacillus sp. FSL R5-0749, assembly GCF_038595085.1. NCBI lineage: Bacteria > Bacillati > Bacillota > Bacilli > Caryophanales > Paenibacillaceae > Paenibacillus > Paenibacillus sp. FSL R5-0749. Next base: position 1,356,821 of record NZ_CP152005.1, read on the forward strand.
TACAGTTCTTTACAACAGGTTATATCGCATTTGGCATTTTGCGATTCGTGTATGGTCTATTCTTTGCAGCTGTATTTCCGGCCATTAACGCCATGATTGTGCAGGCTACCGCATCAAGTTTCAGGGGAAGGGCTTTTAGTCTGAACCAGTCCGCTGCCCAGATCGGGACGATGGCGGGACCAATTATTGGTGGCGTTCTCGGTGGCTGGTTGCCAATACGCTGGATATTTATCATTAATGGACTTGCGCTGATCATCACTGCGATTGTAGCGAAGTGGTCGGGATTGGATCACAAACTGCCCGGAACAGGCAAGATTTCCGCTAAGCGGTGATACTGAATTGCAAAGAGAAATTGAACTTACAGGTAACGAAACGAAAAAAGATGACGCTGTGGAATTACAGACGTCATCTTTTTTAAGTCTACTACGGATCTATATAAGTTGAACTAATCTTTTACACGAGAACGTAGAGGGCAGAAATAATCTGAAGAAACGGAGTGCTCGCCTTTATCCCCGGATTATTACCTTTGAAAAGTGAATCAAAAAATCTGGGGATAACAGCGATCAGAAGGTTATTCTGTCATCGGAGTGGCAAGTGTAATACTTTATAGTTCAATTTTTATAGGAAGGCTTTATTGACCATCCGAAGAGGGCTTGCGAGAAGCCTTCTCTTTAGGAATGGCATGCTCCACCGCATCACGTTGATCCTCATCCTCAAGTGCTTCGGGGAAGGAGTCCTCAGTGAACAGTCCGAAGTCCGGGTCAATATCCCTTTCGGTCACAAGATTATCCGGTTCATGCGTATGTTTGTCGCGATCTTCCTTCATCGTGTATGCACCTCCTCATTCAGGATGTCATAACTGCCGTTAACGTCGTGGTGGGACATCGTTCTCGGGTTTGGCATCTGCACCAGCACCATTGAGCAGATCAGTACCATGGAGTGCATCCGGATCGGGGGCAGCAGGATCAACTGGACTGTTTGGTTGCAGCAGGTCTGCATCCGGTACAGATTCCAGAGGTGTCTCAGCCAAACGTGAATCCAATTCCGGCTCGTCCACAGCCGTTGCGGCTACGGGTGCAAGATCCGCATCTTCCGTTACAATCCGTCTGCCGGAAACTTCATCAAAGGTATCCATATCGCCTTCCGGGACTTCCGTCTCTGGCGGAATATCGCGGAACCTCTGATAACGGTCATAATAGCGGTCGCTCTCTTCGTTACTAATTGGTTTGTCAGACATGAATAACACTTCCTTTCATTGTTGGTTGCCCAAGCTTCTTACCCCGTAGTTACCCAAAGCGCTATTGTTGTAATCTTGCACATTTTATTATCCCCGGGGTTTGCTACGATATGAATGCCTTAGAATTTAGGGAATACATATTTAACCAGGAAGTATAAGAATCCGAAAAAGATTATCACATAAGCGGCATATTTAATAAATGTGGAAGCGACCATACTTGAATCTGATTTATGCTGAACATCCTTATGTTCCACCTCAACTGTACGATGCGGCTCATTCATTGCAATCATCTCCTTAGCGTGTTTGTTTGCTTTGAGAAACCATTACACCTGAAGCAAAGGATTGAATCTCGGTCACCGTTTTTACAGCTTTTCCTGTTTTGCCTATGTTATGATTAAGCTTGAATATGTAAGGGAGGGGTCTCAAGTGGACTGGTTCACACTGGGCAATATGATTACACGCATCCGTATCGGGCAAAAGGCGTCTACACCCGGTTTCTCCCGTACCGTCATCCGTCGTCCGGACGGTTTATTTTGGGTAGGCGGAATATGGTCCGGACAAGTTGTACAGTTGCGGGATTTCCTTTTTTCCGATATATGGACCATCTATGATGATGAGGAAACAGAGCAGTGGCTTGAATTCCGTAGTCAAGTTGAACAGAAAGAACGGGAAATGATAGAGAACCAGTTCGAAGACTTGCGTGATTAATCATATATGCATAACAATAAAATGGAAATAAAACTATAAATCGACTTAAATGTGAAAATTCATTTTATCTAAGAAGGTGACGTGACAAATGGTGGCGAATGATAAATGAGAGAATCTAAGATAGGGAAAATTGGAACTTTGAGGTGCTGTGAATGAAAAATGTGCCCAAAGCTATCGTCATCTTATGGATGAGTGTATTGATTATTCTAGGTATGCCACATGGAATGGTCTTTGCAACTACAGGAGCGATTCAGCAACCTGCATCCATTACAGGATGGGAAGTAAAATGGGGGAACGTTGACGATCAAGGGTTCATAAGTGAGGTTAAGGGAACAGATGAGATATGGGAAAAGCAGGGCATCGATAAGTTAGAGTATAGCAATACGGATCGATCGAGTTCCTTATGGACTCGCCTGACCATCCCTGAATTGAGTGAAGAAAGCTCAGCCATTCGATTTGAGAACATTAAAGGAAATCATATTGTTATCTATCTGGAGGACCGCAAGGTCTACGAGAACTACCATTACAATTATGATAATAATGCGGTGTTACTACCCTTATCCAGCGAAAATTCGGGTGACACGCTCTATGTATGGTCGCAAAATGAGAAAGGTCGTCTGGGCATACAAGGTACTGTTCAAGTTGGACCTTATGCTGCGTTACAGGAGAGATATATTCATAACGGGCTTATTGATGTCATTTTGGGTGCGACCTTTGTTTTCACAGCGATTACGATGCTGAGTTGTACGTTCTTCCTTGGCAAATTCCATAAGGGATTGTGGATCTCACTATGCATGGTGATGGGTTCCATCGGCACAATGATCATCACGTATTCGCAATTTTTGTATACATTCTATCAGGTATATGGTGACCTGTATTCGGTAGTCTTTGATCTGGCTATGCTGCTGGGAATGCCAGCGCTATGTTATTTTTTTGAGCAGATTATCGGGCCGGGACTGCATGGTATCTTCACCAAACTGCGAAAAATAACATTCATATATTCAGTTATCGCTGTGTTCTCTCTATTTATCTACGTTACTTCAGGTGGGCAATGGGAGTTTCTCTACAATCTGCTCGTACAGCGTGTGGTCGGTATGGTGCTGGTCATCCTACTGACAATTCTGTTGGTTGGAACCATCGCCAAAGCACTGCAACGAAATCGGGAAGCCATCCTGCTTGCGACAGGATTCGGTACATTTGCCTTGATCAGTGTGGCTGAACTGTTGTGGTATTATCAGCGGAGTGGGACGTATCATCTGTTATGGTGGAAATGGTCCATGGTTGCATTTGTGATCTCGCTGATTGCCATTCTCGGAAGTCGGTTTGCCGAAAAACACACCAAAGTGTTGGAGTATTCCAAGGAACTGGAGTTATTCAACAATGAGTTGCAGCGATCCGAGAAGATGGAGATTATTAGCGAATTGGCAGCTTCCGTTGCCCATGAAGTACGTAATCCGCTTCAGGTGACAAGAGGGTTCCTGCAACTTATGACAGAACAGGAAGACAACAAAAATAAGGGATATGTGCGTATTGCACTGGAGGAACTTGACCGTGCTTCGGGCATTATCACGGACTTTCTTACCTTTGCCAAACCTGAATTCGACCATATTATCTCGCTTAATATCTCGGATGAGTTCAATCATATTGAAGGTATCCTTGTACCGATGGCTAATCTGGAAGGTGGCAAAATCACCACTGACATTCCGCCAGATTTATATATTCGGGGCAATTCCTCGAAGTTTAAGCAGGCTTTTATCAACATTATCAAGAACAGTATTGAAGCTCTGCAGGGACAAGGCCAGATTGATATCTGGGCTTACAAGCAGGATGGGGTTATTAAGGTGCATGTCAGGGATAATGGAGAGGGAATGGATGAGGAAGCACTCTCCCGGTTGGGCGAGCCTTATTTCTCCAATAAAATCAAAGGCACTGGTCTCGGCATGATGGTGACATTCCGAATTGTTGAAGCGATGCAAGGACAGATCAGCTTTACAAGTACCAAAGGGGTAGGAACAGAAGCGGTTGTATCTTTTGCTGAGTTCGTCGAATGACGAACTCACAGAAGGATACAGCGGCTTTTTTTGTCCCTACCCCTAATCACTTACGTTACCAATTTAACTCACCCGATTTAACTTCTCCAAGGTCCGCAATTCACATCATAATTTACTTTGGAAGGATTGGGAGGTATGACAAGAACATAATCATTCTGCTGCTCCTCAACGGTACGTACCTGAATGTGCTCCGGGATTATGATTCCGAAAGCTTCACGAAGCGCTTGCTTCGGATTGGAGTGCAATTGTTGTCTGAAATGCTCGTCAGTCCAAGCCTTTTCAATAATATCCTCATGCAACGTTTTCTCTGATACCATCATCGTCAACATTCCCTTCATATTTGAAATTAAACTGAATCAGCTTAGTCCTTATGCTCATAATTCCAACTGTTGATCGCTGATCCAGTGATGAAACCCACCTTGGAGGAGCCGTTTCTTCCGTTGTGTAATGTCCTGAACAGCTTGTACTAAAGTGCTGCATAAATAAGAATCAAACACCTCGAGATGCGATATCCCTAAGTTAGACGATGTTAATGTACGATTATAGTGAAATGCAATGTCTACATAAGAGTTCATGAGTTGAGTGTTGTATACATTGTCATGTATACGTTCGCTAAGAGGATGAGCGGGATAGTTGTGATTCAGTGCTGCGGATATGTGGGAGAGGTAGCTGTTGTAGTTTCCATGCACAGCATCTTGATGCGTATCTGTGAAGTCATCGGTCATCTGGAGTGTCATGAGTGTAATGTTGATGGCAGAACATACTGGGATGATCCGCTCGGATTGATTCAACAGAAGGAGTGCACCCGTAGCTCCAATGAGTAGAGGGGCAGCCTTTTGCGCAATCAACAAGGGATTCTGTTGAAAATAATCAATGAAATGCTCACCCGTAACACTCACGGCCCAATCCACTACATATTGTCTGAAATAGATCCAGAACGTGGAGGAAAGATCGAATAATGCCGAGTAAGATTGAAGTGCATCCATGTAATATAAATTGCCCAGGGATAACTTCAGAGCGGCATTCTCCGGTTGTTCATCCATCACGTCATCCTGATTCAGAAAATATAACATGTGAATCAGACAGGCTGTACTTAATTGGTGTGCTTTCTCCTGAGGCAGTTGATTCGAGTACTGCATCCAAAGTGGGATGATATACCCGATATAACTGTGCCCCGAATCTCGTAACAGGGGATTAACCGAATGAAGTTGCTCCAATGCATGCCCTGACAAGGGTTCTGGATATTCCCGTACGAGTTGTTCCGCTGAAGCAAAAACGACCTCCAGATCGGAGCTAAACGGATCTAACCAATCTTTCCGCATCGTTACGTCTCGTCCTTCCTGCGATAAGGTGGTCCAGGACTGTTCGACTGAATCATGAAGTTACATTCAGTATAGCTGAAATAAAATGAAAAAAATAGGATTTTTTGTGATCAATTGTGAGAAAAATGATGACTTTTTGTATTTTATGGCATAAAAAAGTGGATTTTAGGCTCAAACTAGGAAGGTACAGAGATTTCGACATCGGAAAGGCGGCAGAAAAATGAATTTGAAATGGAAAACATGGATGGCAGCCGGATTGGCAGCCGTAGTTATAACAGCAGCAACAGGACATGTAGCATTCGCTGATTCAACGGCTCGGGCTGAGGAATATGGTGGTGCATCAAAAACTTCTTCCTCCGGCAAACCAGCGAAGCCATGCATGCAGGCAGGACACGGTCTGTTCATGATTGGTGAAACGGCAGACTTGCTTGGCATTGGACTTCGGGATCTGAAAGAACAGATGGAACTTGGCAAGACGTTGTCCCAGATTGCGAAAGAGCGTAAGGGACTTAGTGAGGAGCAGTTATTGCAGAAGTTGAAGCCTACACTTGCACAGCGTCTGGATCAAGCAGTAGAAGAGGGGTGTCTCACCAAGGATCAGGCTGCAGCCACGAAGGCGGACATGGATACCAAGTTAAAAAAGGTCATCAATACCCCGCTGCGTGATTTGCGGCGTGAATTTGCCCACCATGGCAAACGTCCCATGGTGGATAAAGGCGAAATTGCCCGGTTTATTGGAGTCACCCCTGCTCAACTTCATGAACAGCTTCAGGGAGGGAAATCCTTGGCTGAGATTGCTCAGGCAAAAGGCATTAGCGAAACACAGCTGGTTAACAAGCTGAAGGAACAGTTAACGGGTGATCTGAAGAGATTTGTGAATCAGAAGGGCAACGTGCATCCAGCCCCAGGTCCCCAGGAACCTGTTCCGGGACGATCAACGTCGAGCGAAGCAAAATAAAGAAGCGTGTCTCCATCAGGGGACGCGCTTCTTTATTTTAAAACGGCTCACTTGTTCCCGGACTGCGAGTTGCACCGGGTGAGGGGGTTCGCTCAGGTAAATTTCTTTTGTCCACAGCGCCAGCTGAATCCGGGGTTGAACGTGGTTTGCGCATTAACCCTACGGTGAAACGTGAGCCAGGAAGTTTGGAGAGTGCCCAGCTGATTGCAAGAGCAATACTAACCGTAACAAGGAACGATAGCAATGTTACAGGCAGATGCCATCCACTGAGTTGGAGCGGTCTGGTTACGTAAGCGATCGCGTAGATCACCAGTGCATGAACCAGATATCCACCAAACGAATAACGGCCAATCCAGGCTAATAGGCGCTGAAACCATGTGTCTTTGCTCCGCATCAGTACAAGGAAACCATACATCATAAGCATCTGGGCCATAATGATCAGAAATGTGGTTGGTTTCAAATAGGTGGAGATATTCAGATTAACAACATCCCCGGACCCGCGGAGCACATCGTAACCAAGCCATATATACATCCCAATAAACAGACAGATGGTCCATGGCAGTAACTTGGTGGTCCAACTTCTCCAGCTATCGACTGACCAGGCGCATACGGCACCCAGTAAAAAGTAGAACCAGTACATCACCCATGAATAGGAGCGATACTGCAGCAACGTTGACCATGGCTCAGACATGGATTCTGTCCAGCCCCCCATATTGTAGTAGGACCATTTCATAAGCAGAGCGTAGAGTGCAGCTGCAAAGAGAATTAATGTCACAATAACTTGCATTGGCGTGAAACGTATGACGTTTTGGATACGCTTCTGAATGGCTTTTGCTCCTGTCCAAAACAGGGGGAACAGAATATAGAACTGAAACACCATAATGACAAACCAGAGATGATATCCGGTCTGTGGTAGAAACAGTTCGCGAACCAGACTGCGCATATCCGGTATGCCACTGGCCCAGAACGCAGGGGTGAAAATTCGGACAGCAAGCCAATAGATGAGTGTCCATACCACAAACGGTATATAGATATCGCCAAATCGCTTTCGAATGAAGCGAGGGTATTCCGGTTTGGTGTTATGGTGATGGTAAAACAACATGACTCCCGACAGAAATACAAATGTTGGCGTACCAAAACGGGTCAGATGATAAATCATAGTCAGCATAATGGAATCGGGTTGTTCAATATCGGCGCGATAGATATACTCGGCAATATTATGCTGCATGACGATCGCCAGAAAGGCAATGCCACGCAGTTCGGTCCATTCCGCTATTCGCGGTTTTTTCACATGTAATCCTCCCTCCAGGAACCGGAGTTCATCATATAAGGGTACCTGTTAAACATTAAGGCTGCATTAAATGGGGAAAATAGGTACAAAAGAAGACGGCCGAAGCCGTCTTCTTTTGTGGGTATTAAACTGAAATATACGTTGTTTAATAATCGCTTCATTTTCAACTCTGTTATTCTCAGTTCTGTTCATCTGATGATGGAGACTCCGAGGGAGCAGCATCTTCTTCAAATAGTTTCTGAATATAGGACTGGAGTTTGCTTACATCGACACCCAGCACCTGAGCGGAGCCGACCAGTTCATTGGTGAGCAGCTTGTTCGGTGGAATCTGCTGCTGGTCTATTTCGTTCGCATGGATATCGAAGCCAAGGGACGCCAGTTTCAACATCTGGGTCGGACTAAGATCCGTCTCTATGTAAGGTGCGATCGCTTCCAGGATATCCGGGATTTTGAAGAGCGAAGTGGTACTCTGCATCTTTTTGGCCAGTTCGGTCATGAAGATTCGCTGCCGTTCGGTACGGGTGAAATCCGAGGTAGCATCATGGCGGAAACGAACATATTGAAGGGCTGTTTTGCCATCCATATGCTGCAATCCCTTTTTTAAATCGATGTCATACATATGTTTATCCGCTTTGCTGGTGTAATACATATCTTTCTCAACATCAATCTCAATACCACCTACCGCATCAACGAGTGCCATGAAGCCTGTAAAGTCCGTGTACACATAATGCTGAATGGGAATACCGAGCAGATCACTGACGGTTTGTTTGGTCAACTCTGCACCTCCGTAGGAAAAGGCTGCATTGAGCCTGCTCTTTCCATGACCGGGGATTGCGACATAGGTATCTCGCAGTACGGAGAATAGATGGGCTTTCTTCGTGACGGGATCAATAGAAGCGACCATGACCGAGTCTGAGCGTCCCGCATCGTCACCTCTTGAATCTCCGCCAAGCAGCAGAATGTTCACCCGTTCCTGGCCCTCCCATCTGGGAATCGTTGTGGTTGGGGTATCTGAGTCGCTGTCTGTGCCAGATGAGGAAGCGTTGGATGAAGTCCCAGAAGTGGTTGAGATGCTATTGGCAAAATGAACAATCGAATATCCGTAATATACAACGACCCCTGTGACAGCAAGCATCAGGGTCAGGGCTGTACCCCATAACCATTTTTTAAGCATAATCTTCACCTTTCTATGTTTGAACTGATATGTAACCCAAACTAGTTTAACAAAAAGAAAGTAAAATGTCCTCTTTGATTTCGTAACTTCGGTCAATGTGAGGATTGTTTGACAAATAGTTAGTGAATATTTAATATGTAAAAAATAATCTTGTTGTGTGTAATGGAGGTATTAAAAGCCAGTTATGAATCAATCCGTATTTCATTGGATTAATCAGTTTGCAGACCAAATTCCATTTCTGGACTGGTTTATGATTACATCATCGGAGTATGCGGTCTGGGTTATGATTGCACTACTCGTTATTGTATGGTTTCTTGGCGATCCATCCAAACAGCGTATCGTTTTCTATGCTTGCGTGGCATCCATTGCAGCGTTAGTTCTGGCGAAATGGGGCATATCACCTGCGGTCGGCCATCCAAGACCTTTTGTGGAGGGAAACGTACATCAACTGGTTGCCCATGTACCTGACCCATCTTTTCCAAGTAAGCATGCCTCCTTTGTATTTGCTCTCGCGGCTGCTTCATTCTTTATTGGGCGTCGCTTGGGGTTATGGATGCTATTACTTGCTGTGTTGACAGGGGTGTCTCGTATATACGTTGGTGTGCATTATCCAGGGGATATTCTGGGAGGATTCCTTCTCGGTAGTCTGCTTAGTGTGGTTCTGATTACAACCCGCAATTATACCAAGTCGATACCTGACTTCTTTATTAACATACACCGGCGTGTTTTTGGTTAGCGATTGAAAGAAATGTCTAGTGAATAGATGGTAGTTATTATTATTGAAAGAAGTCTCGTATCTCTGGTTCTGCCAAAGATTGGAGGCTTCTTTTGCTTTATTTTCGAAGTTACATGAGATTTGCAGAAATTGAATTCTGACATCTACAATTCATGACTAGAGGTGACGATATATTATTCATATGCATTAGTTTATGCGCTAAGTTGAGGAGTGGGGAATGTGGAAGACACGCGGGGGAATATGTTGGGGAAATTGAGGTTAACGATTCGAGGCAAGTTATTGACTGGTTTTCTGGCAGTCGTAATTCTGCTGGTTTTTGTAAGTGGCTACGCATTAGTCCAGATTCATAGTATGTCTGGCAAGGCGAATGAAGTGGATCAGACCTGGATGCCGAGTGTGAGCTTACTGGGAAAGATGAATGGTGATGTGTCGGATGTAGAACGACTCGCACTGGCCATCATTGTTGAACAGAACGAAGATGAGTCGGCTAAGATGAACGAAGCGCTACAGTTGCTGCTTACCAAGATTGAAGATGAGCGTAAACAGTTACAAACGTTAATTGCAAACAACGAAGCAGCGCTTAAGCTCTATAATGATTTTAGTACGAATTATGATGCTTATGTAGCGAAAATGCCGGCATTTGTCGAATTTGGTTTGAACAACAATTATGATGAGTCTAGCCGTTTACACACGGAGGCTTATCCACTGTGGTACACAGCAAATGACTCTATCACCAAGTTAATTAATTTGGGCAATGAAGGATCGGATGCTGCAACAAATGAGTCTGTTTTGCTTGCAGAAAATACATTTAATGTAATTTTGGCTGTTACAATTTTTGCCTTCCTGGTTGCGATGTTCATTGCTTTCTTCATTGCAAGCATCATCTCACGTCCAATCAAAAAGATGAATGAAGCTGCCATGGCAATAGCAAGTGGTGATCTGACAGGCGAGAAAATTGTACTGAAGAATAAGGATGAATTAGGCACGTTGGCTAATTCCTTTAATACCATGTCGGGTAATCTGCGCGAGATGATTGAATCGGTATCAATGACTTCCGAGCAGGTAGCTGCTTCATCGGAAGAGCTTCTTGCAAGTGCGGAGCAGAATACCCAAGCTTCGGAACAGATCTCCCAAACGGTAGAGGAATTGGCTGTGGGTACGTCCGATCAGGTCGATATTGTGAAGCGTTCTTCACAGGCGATGAATGAGATGGCTCTCGGGTCGGAGCAGATTGCTGAGCTTGCCCAGAGTGTATCTGTATCTGCTGTGGATGCGGCGAATCAATCTTCCGAAGGGAACATGATCATTCAGCAAGCGGTTGAACAGATGGGTTCTGTTCGAAATTCCATTGCTTCACTTACAGAGTTGGTAACAGGGCTGGGGGAACGTTCAGCAGAGATTGGAACCATTACCGAGGTAATCAACAACATTGCCCGGCAGACCAATCTGCTTGCACTGAATGCAGCCATTGAAGCCGCACGAGCAGGAGAGCATGGACGTGGTTTTGCTGTAGTTGCAGGAGAAGTGCGTAAGCTTGCTGAGGAATCTTCCACATCAGCCCAACGGATTACGGATCTCGTTCAGTTGATTCAGAAAGATACCGATCATGCTGTTCAGGCAGTCAAAGTGAACAGCAGTGAGACGGAAGCAGGAATCGAGATGGTTACTGCGGCAGGACAAGCGTTCGAGCAGATCTCGGATGCGGTTAACAAAGTAGCGGGTGAAATTCAAGAAGTATCCGCTGGTTCAGAAGAAATGTCAGCGAGTACGACTGAAGTCGTAGGCTATGTAAGTCAGATCTCCAACATCGCCGGAGAGGCAGCAGGCGGGGTTCATAATGTGTCTGCCGCAACTCAACAGCAGTTGGCTTCCATGGAAGAGATCGCTTCATCCGCAGGTTCATTATCCAAAATGGCTGAAGAACTGCAGGAGCAGATTAACAAGTTCAAAGTATAATCATTAAGATGTTTGGATACCTAAGGGTAGAAGAATATACAGACGGAATGGTCAGAATGCCATTTAATTTGTGGTATTGATTATAGCAAGGGCGAGAAGCTGTTTCTCTAACGCGTATATGGGTTAGAGATACAGCTTTTTTGTCGTTTGACGCAGACTAGGTCACAACAATGTTATTTCAGAAGTCACCAACGCTTATATAGCTAGTAAAACAAACGGCTATAATGGTAATTAATGGTGGAACTTACACTCAAATACACCATGGAGAGGAGCGATATAAACTTGCAGTCCAGAGTAATGCATAAGGAATATTCATGAAGAGGAGATGAATAGTTGAACATGAAGGGGAGCTGGTGGAGACGAGTCGCCATGATCGCGTTATCGGCAGGATTATTGGCAGGGAGTTTCTCGATGAACACAGGACTTCGTAAGGCGGATGCGGCCGCCGGAGATCAGAACTATGCTGAAGCACTGCAAAAAGCCATTTACTTCTATGAAGCCCAGCGTTCGGGGCCATTACCAGCAAATAATCGGGTCGAATGGCGTGGTAATTCAGGCATGCAGGATGGGTCTGATGTAGGCGTCGATCTGACCGGAGGGTGGTATGATGCCGGGGATCATGTGAAATTCGGCTTTCCGATGGCTGCTTCCGCTACGATGCTCGCTTGGTCTGTCGTGGAATACGGCGACGGATATGAACAGGCAGGACAACTGGAGGAGATCAAGGATAATATCCGATGGGCGACCGACTATTTTATGAAAGCGCATACGAAACCAAATGAATTATGGGGACAAGTCGGAGCAGGTAATACGGATCATGCCTGGTGGGGACCGGCAGAAGTCATGCAGATGAATCGTCCGTCGTTTAAGATTGATGCTTCCTGCCCAGGCAGTGATCTGGCGGCAGAAACGGCGGCAGCGCTGGCAGCGTCGTCGATTGTATTTGCAGATGATGACCCGGCATACTCGGCCAGATTGCTCCAACATGCCAAAGAGCTGTACAACTTTGGAGATACGTATCGTGGGGAATACACCGATTGTATCACGGATGCCGCAGCGTTCTATAACTCGTGGACAGGATACGAAGACGAGCTGGCATGGGGTGGAGCATGGTTATATTTAGCCACTAATGATAGCGCTTACTTGTCCAAAGCCATTGCAGCTACGGACCGTTGGTCTTCTAGCGGAGGCTCAGCCAATTGGCCGTATACCTGGACACAAGGTTGGGACAGTAAACATTATGGTGCCCAGATCCTGCTTGCCCGGATTACGTCCAACTTGAACATGCCGGAGGCGACGAGATTTATTCAGTCGACAGAACGCAACCTGGATTACTGGACAGTTGGAGTTAATGGGACACGAGTCAAGTATACGCCAGGAGGTCTTGCGTGGCTGGATCAATGGGGCTCGCTCCGTTATGCAGCGAATGCAGCCTTTATTTCTTTCGTATACTCCGACTGGGTCAGTGATCCTGTGAAAAAATCAAGATATCAGGATTTCGCCGTCTCGCAGATGAATTATATTCTGGGTGATAACCCGCGTCAGAGCAGTTATGTGGTCGGATACGGGCAAAATGCACCCCAACATCCGCATCATCGAACCGCTCACAGTTCGTGGCTGAATAACGAGGATATCCCGGCTAACCATCGCCACATTCTGTATGGTGCCATGGTCGGCGGACCGGATGCATCAGATGGATATACCGATGATATCGGAGATTATGTGAGCAATGAGGTGGCAACTGATTACAATGCCGGTTTTACTGGTGCACTGGCAAAGATGAATCTATTGTTTGGTCAGAATCATCAACCTCTTGCGAATTTCCCTGCACCTGAGGTCAAGGGTGAGGAGTTCTTTGTGGAAGCTGCCATCAAATCATCCGGTTCCAATTATACGGAAATCCAGGCACAGCTTAATAATCGTTCCGCTTGGCCTGCCCGAATGGGAGATCAACTGTCTTTTAAATATTTCCTGGATTTGAGTGAAGTGTATGCTGCTGGACGTACTGTATCGGACGTTCATGTGACCACCTCCTATACGGAGGGAGCGACGGTATCCCAACCGGTTGTGGTGAATGCAGCCCAGCATATCTATGCGATTACGGCGAACTTTGGTAATACGAAGATCTATCCCGGTGGGGAAGGGAATTATCGCAAAGAAGTACAGTTCCGCATTACAGGCCCACAGGGCGCATGGAATGCAAACAATGACCATTCGTTCCAGTCGCTGACCACAGGCAATCCTGTGAAGAGCATCTACCTTCCAGTCTATGATGCCGGAGTGAAGGTGTACGGACAGGAGCCTGGTGTGGCACCAGTTACGGTTCCAAGCGCACCTGCTAGCGTGCAGGCTGTGGCGGGAAGCAGTCAGGTTAACCTGACCTGGACAGCTGGTTCCGGGGCTGAATCGTATACGGTGAAGCGTTCCGAGGTAAGTGGAGGGCCATATACCACTGTCGCGACGGGTGTGAATGAATTGACCTATACGAACACGGGGCTGACGAATGGAACCACTTATTATTATGTAGTGACTGCCGTGAATTCAGCAGGGGAATCATCGGGTTCTATGCAGGTGTCGGCTACGCCGCAAGCAGCTTCAACAGTGCCGGGAGCACTGACTTTAAGTGGGACGGCTGGCAATGCACAGTCGGTCCTGACCTGGACAGCAGCTTCGGGCGCTACCAGCTATAAGGTACAACGTTCGGTGGCAGGAGGAACATACGCGGATGTGGCAACCGGATTGTCCATATTGACTTACACGGATACGACTGCGCTGAATGGCACCACGTACAATTACCGGATTGCAGCCATGAATGCGAACGTGCAGACGCTGTCCAATGTCCTGGCACTGACGCCTTCTGCACCTCCGGTGACGACGGATACACTCGAAGTGCAGTACCGCAGTGGAGGGTCCGGGAATTCAAGCAATGCGGTGACCCCGCAGTTCAATGTGAGTAATACCGGCACACAGGCAATCGATCTTAGTACAGTGAAGATCCGATATTATTTTACCAAGGATGGTACCGATGATATGACGTTCTGGTGTGATTATGCCCAGATGGGTACGGCCAATGTTGAAGGAACATTTGTCGCGGTGAATCCAGCGAAGGGTACAGCTGATACGTATCTGGAGATCAGCTTCAAGTCCGGAGCAGGCAGTTTGGCCGCTGGAGCAGAGACCGGCGTGATCCAGACACGCTTTTCCAAAAATAACTGGAGCAATTTCGATCAAAGTAATGACTATTCCTATGATGCCTCCAAGACGGCTTTTGCCGCATGGAACAAGGTAACCGCGTATCAGGGAACCAACAAAGTATGGGGCTTGGAGCCGTAACTGGCTGAATGTCATAAGTCGAAGAGCAGCATGGGCAGACCAACAGCGCTTATAGAGGATGTTCAAAAAGTTCGCTTTTGATTACGAAGGATGCCTGATGGCATCATCAGCATCGAATATGGAATTCAGCCGAAATAAGTGGGAGGCTTACGAAGAATGTTTCCTTGGGAAACATTGTGGTCGCTCACGTAGTTTTCCCTACGCTGCGCTACGCCATTTCTAGCTTCATCCCATCTTCTCGGTACTGAAAACCGCTCTTTTTGAACACGCATTTATATTCCACTATTCCAGGGAGGTATATATCAATGTTGAAATCAGCTGCGAAAAAAAGTTTAACAGCCATGCTGGCGGGTACTGTCATGTTGACCGGATACACCGGACTGTGGGCAGGGCCGCAAACGGCACACGCCGCAGATCAGGCCATCGAGATTCAGTCCGACAGCATCAATGAAGCCCGGTTTTTGCAATTGTATGAACAGTTGAAAGATCCGGCAAACGGATATTTCTCGCCAGAGGGTCTACCTTATCATTCCATTGAGACCCTGCTGAGTGAGGCCCCGGATTATGGTCATATGACGACGTCCGAGGCATACAGTTACTGGCTATGGCTAGAGACCATGTATGGTCACTATACGGGAGACTGGTCCCAACTGGAAGCAGCATGGGACAGTATGGAAAAATTTATTATCCCGGTCAACGAAGGTGACGGCAAGGAAGAGCAGCCTACGATGAGCTCATACAACCCGAACAGCCCTGCTACGTATGCAGGGGAAAAACCATTCCCGGATCAATATCCATCGCAACTTAATGGGCAGTATGCAGCGGGTAAAGACCCGATTGATGCTGAACTGAAGGCGACCTATGGTGACAATCAGACTTATCTCATGCACTGGCTGGTGGATGTGGATAACTGGTATGGATACGGTAACCTGTTGAATCCATCCCATACGGCTACCTATGTGAACACATTCCAGCGTGGGGAGCAGGAATCTGTGTGGGAAGCGATTCCGCATCCATCCCAGGATGATAAATCCTTTGGTAAGGCAAACGAAGGCTTCATGAGCTTGTTCACAAAGGAAAATCAGACGCCGTCAGCGCAATGGCGTTACACCAACGCAACGGATGCCGATGCACGTGCTGTTCAGGTTCTGTATTGGGCGAAGGAGATGGGATACAACAACCCGGAATATCTGGATAAAGCGAAGAAGATGGGCGACTACCTGCGCTATGGCATGTATGATAAATACTTCCAGAAAATTGGAAGTGCTAAGAACGGTACACCGACGCCGGGTACAGGTAAAGATTCCAACATGTATCTCATGGCTTGGTATACGTCATGGGGCGGTGGTTTGGGTCAAGGTGGGGATTGGGCTTGGCGCATTGGAGCGAGTCACACCCATCAGGCTTATCAAAACCCGGTTGCAGCCTATGCCTTGTCTGACCCGGCTGGCGGCCTGATTCCTGAATCAGCAACAGCGAAGGCAGATTGGAATGCCACGCTCAAACGTCAGCTGGAATTCTACACATGGCTGCAATCCCATGAAGGAGCCATTGGCGGGGGAGCAACCAACAGTATCGGTGGTTCCTATGCGGCCTATCCGGCAGGAATTAGTACCTTCTATGACATGGCCTATCAAGAAGCACCCGTGTATCGTGACCCGGATTCCAACACATGGTTTGGATTCCAGGCATGGCCGCTGGAGCGTGTAGCCGAGATGTATTATATTCTTGCCGAGAGCGGTGATCTGTCCTCTGAGAACTTCCAAATGGCCAAGAAAGTGATCACGAAGTGGATTGACTGGTCCAAGGATTATGTATTTGTAGGTGAGCGTCCGGTGACGGATGCGCAAGGCTACTATCTGAATGCGGCAGGACAGCGCATTTTGGGTGGAACCAATGTTCAGGTAGCGACAACACCGGCTCCGGGAGAGTTCTGGATTCCGGGTGGTCAGGAATGGCAGGGTCAACCGGACAAATGGAACGGCTTCAGTTCGTTTACGGAAAATCCGAACTTCCGTGTAACGACCAAAGATCCCGTGCAGGACACAGGAGTTCTGGGAAGTTACGTTAAAGCACTGACCTTCTTCGCGGCAGGGACACAGGCGGAGAACGGCACACTTAGTGTGAAAGGTCAAGAAGCCAAGGATCTGGCGGAAGCTCTGTTGGATACTGCTTGGGATTACAATGATGGTGTGGGTATCGTTACCGAAGAAGAGCGTAAAGACTACTTCCGCTTCTTTGCCAAAGAGATCTATATCCCGGCCAACTGGTCCGGAACCTTTGGTCAAGGCAATACGATTCCAGGTACAGCAGGTGTACCTTCCGATCCAGCGAAAGGCGGCAATGGCGTATATATTGGATACTCCGACCTGCGCCCGGCCATCAAGCAAGATCCGGCATGGGCTTACCTGGATAACCTGTACAAAACGTCGTATAACCCGACCACGAAGCAGTGGGAGAACGGAGCACCTACCTTTACGTATCACCGCTTCTGGTCACAGGTGGATATGGCCACAGCTTATGGAGAGTATGATCGACTCCTTGGAGATTCCGATAGTCCGGGAGTGGAAGTGCCCGGTGCCCCTGCTGGCGTAACAGCAACCGGAGGAAGCGAGCAGGTGGTTCTGAATTGGAACGCAGCCGCTGGTGCAGCCTCGTATACTGTGAAACGTGCAGAAGTGAACGGTGGTCCTTATACGTCTGTAGCAACAGGGGTCACAGGATCAACATTCACGGATACGGGCTTGACCAACGGTACAACGTATTATTATGTCATCACTGCGGTGAATGCCGCAGGTGAGTCTGCACCGTCGACACAGGCATCTGCAACACCACTCGCAGGTGTCGTTGTGCCAGGCGCATTCAACCTTACTGGAACGGCTGGGAATGCCCAGGCGGTACTGACATGGACAGCATCGACTGGAGCAACAAGTTATAAGGTACAGCGTTCGGTAGGCAACGGGGCGTATGCTGATCTGGCAACGGGATTGACTGCACTGACGTATACCGATGCTACAGCGGTGAATGGTACGGCATATAATTACCGAATCGTAGCCGTGAATACGAGTGGTCAGACGAATTCGAATGTCTTGGTATTGACCCCATTAGCCCCTCCGGTCACAACGGGAGCACTTGAAGTACAATATCGCAATGGTGGTTCAGGAACTTCAGGCAATGCGATCACTCCACAGTTCAATGTGAAGAATACAGGTACAACTGCTGTGGACTTGAGCAAAGTGAAGCTCCGGTATTATTTCACGAAGGATAGTGCGGCTGATCTGAGTTTCTGGTGTGATTATGCCCAGATTGGAAGCAGTAACGTGGAAGGACATTTTGTTTCGATCGATCCGGCCAAGGGCACGGCAGATACCTATCTGGAGATTGGATTCAAATCAGGTGCGGGCAGTTTGGCAGCGGGTGCCGAGACCGGAATTATCCAGGTGCGCTTCTCGAAAAACAACTGGACGAATTTTGATCTAACGAATGATTATTCCTTTGATTCCACCCAAACGGCCTTCAGTGCTTGGACGAAAGTGACAGCTTATCAGGACGGCGCGAAGGTATGGGGAATTGAACCTTAATCAATAAACAGCTACTTAACCAGTAGTAGGATCATTAAGGACACGAGAAATACAGATTAAGCTGGGGAGAAATCCCTGGCTTTTTCTTTTTTTATAATAAACCTTCAAATGGGTAACGGTAATTAGAAATTGAACCATAGTAATGTTTACCATATTTGCGATTTTAAACATTAAAATATAGTTCATATGACCCATGTACTGGATGAGGATTGACCTAACTCTTTTATCGGTGAAAAATGAAGCATATCAAATAGTTACAATAATTTAACCTTTGTAAAAGAAGGAATCAGCAGTGCTTTTTGCCAATAGAGGATGGACAGACCCTGTTACTTAGTGCTCAAGTGCGCCTGCATCAATACAGGACTTTTGGCTGATGAACGTTATGGATAGCCCGTTTACAATGGGGCAAGCCGGGGAGAAGCAACCCAGGTTAAAATTCTGTAACATCAGGGGGAACTCGACATCATGAATTGGAAGAAAACAATTATTACAGCAAGTGTCACAGCATCGATGCTGATGGGAAGTCTGACGACAGGAGCACTAACGGCACAGGTATCGGCAGCTGCTGTTGAGAATTCACAAGTAAAAGTAATTTGGGGCGTAAACCTACGCACAACACCTTCTTCTTCTGCGAAAGTTGTTCGCTTGATCGCTAAAGGGGAGACGGTAACAGTGCTTCAGCAATCCGGTTCGGATTGGTATAAGATTAAGGATTCTGCGAATCGGACAGGCTACATATCTTCTTCATCCAAATACACACAAGCTGTAAGTGGCGGTACAAGCGGGTCAGGTTCAAATAGTGCCACATCGGAAACCGGCAATGCGTCTGTGGAGAAAGTTATTGCGGCGGGAATGAAATATTGGGGTACACCGTATGAATTCGGAGCGAGTCGTAACAGCACAGCTACGTTTGACTGTTCCAGCTTTATACGTCAGGCTTTTATCGATGCACTTGGCATCAAACTTCCAGCTGATTCTCGTAAACAGGGAGCCTATGTGAAAGCTAAGGGTGCTGTTCAGACCAACTGGAAAAACTTGAAGCGCGGGGATCTGATGTATTTCATGTCGTATAAAGGCAGTTCTGCATCATCGTATTCGGGCGTGAATAAATCCAGCGCAACCATTACGCACACAGGGATCTACCTGGGCGACGGCAAGGTATTACATACGTATTCCAACGCCGGCGGTGGTGTAACGATTAGTGATATATCTGGAAAACATTGGGAGTACCGCTTCCTGTTTGGTGGCAGTGCGCTGTAGGTTAGAACAAGAACTTTCTTAGAACCGCTGTGATATTCTGCGGATGTTTATAGGTATACAAAACACCTTCCATTCTGCCTTTGACGGGCGAGTGGGAGGTGTTTTTGTGTTATCTATTGAACCGAACAATTCAATCCTGATAGTACAGGCGGAACAGGATGTCCTGATTGTAGTTGCCAAATCCCTCACCATACAATGTGAGTCCGCCTACATGCTGGGCATCTTCCTCTACAGATAGACGAAGGGTCCACTGGTTCCGTTCGACAGGGATATCTGAAAGTGTAATTGCGGATAGGTGTTGTCCATCAATAAATGTGCCCTCATTGGTGATTCGCAGTACCTTGAGCATGCCATATTGATTGACACTGTCGCTCCACCATTCCGGGGTGAACATGCCGCGTCCGTTGCCTGAATCTCCAGGGCTTGTCCATTCACCCAATCGGATGCCATTGAGCATAAAAGTAATATCCGAGGGCCAATTCGGATTAACGGATGGGGCTTCTGATCCGATCTCCAGGGACAGTTCAATGGCGTTGATCTGCTGTCCGGATAAAATATAGTTTGGAATTTTGTATTCCACAAATCCACGGCCAAACCACAGAATATGGGCATGCATTCGCTCGGGGTCGAGGAAATAGCGAGGGTCATCGTACTGGCCAATCACCTGAGTGGACGTTGCCAGCCCGCATGTTGGATAGACGTCAAAGTGGGTGTAGTGTCCCACAGGTACAGAAACCTCGTGCAGCTTGCGGGCTGTGCCGCTTTCCTGCGGCATGGAAATGCCAATCCAGTCTACAGCAAGGCTGTTCATTTTATGCGTGCCACCGTCTTTGCGTATCATTTTGGACTGAATAATGCCCACATCCTGAAGTTTGCGGACATGCATGGTCACGATGGCACTACTCAGACCCAATGAAGCAGCGAGGTCTTTCACATTCATGGGTGTCTCGGCAACAAGGCGGATAATCTGTAAACGTACTTCACTGGCAAGTGCTTCATATAGGGGTAGCCATTCGGCATCGGTATTTGCTCGGATCACAGTTGTTCCTCCAATATGTCTTTATAGAATTAAGTTAAACATAAATTCAGTAAAAAGAATAACATTTTGCAAAATTCAGGTTGAAATTGAGGCTATAATCGATTTTAATATAAATATGAACGTTGATCCATAGAATATCAATTAATTTTTATATTAATCTTAGGGAGTTGAAATTCATTATGGAAAAAGCAAAAATGACGGTAGACAAAGATTTTACTATTGGAGTAGTTGATAAGCGTTTATACGGTTCATTCATTGAGCATCTTGGACGTGCCGTGTATGGTGGAATATATGAGCCTGGACATCCATCTGCGAACGAACAGGGTTTTCGCACGGATGTGCTGGAGATGGTCAAAGAGCTGCACGTACCGATTGTACGTTATCCAGGAGGTAATTTTGTATCCGGTTACAATTGGGAAGATTCGGTTGGACCTGTGTCAGAACGCAAACGCAGACTGGAACTGGCTTGGAGAACAATTGAGACCAATGAATTTGGCTTCAACGAATTCGTGGACTGGGCGAAACAGGCCAATTCCGAAGTCATGATGGCCGTTAATCTGGGAACACGTGGCGCCGATGCAGCCCGCAATATTGTAGAGTACAGCAACCATCCGGAAGGTTCGTATTATAGTGATCTTCGCATCAAGCATGGATACAAGCAACCGCATGCGATCAAAACATGGTGTCTGGGCAACGAGATGGATGGTCCTTGGCAGATCGGTCACAAAACGGCAGAAGAGTATGGACGTGCTGCTGTTGAAGCGGCAAAAGTCATGAAGTGGACGGACCCGACCATTGAACTGGTAGCCTGCGGAAGTTCGAATCTGAATATGCCTTCATTCCCGGATTGGGAAGCAACCGTGCTGGATCATACGTATGATCATGTGGAGTATCTGTCCCTGCATCAGTACTATGGTAATCAGGAGCAGGATACGCCAACGTTCCTGGCACGCTCACTTGAAATGGATCGTTTTATCGATACCGTGAAGGCAACCTGTGATTATATTAAAGCGAAGAAACGCAGCAAAAAGACCATGTATCTGTCCTTTGACGAGTGGAATGTATGGTATCACTCCCATGAAAGTGACTCCAAAATGGATCCGTGGCAGATTGCTCCGCCACAGCTGGAGGATATCTACAACCATGAGGACGCACTGCTTGTTGGTTGTATGTTGATCAGTATGCTCAAGCATGCGGATCGGGTCAAAATGGCATGTCTGGCACAACTCGTTAACGTTATTGCGCCGATCATGACAGAGACGGGCGGTGGTTCGTGGAGACAGACGATCTTCTATCCATTCATGCATACGTCCTTGTTTGGACGTGGAACGGCATTGGTGCCATTGATCCAATCTCCGAAATACGATACCAAACAAATCACGGATGTTCCTTATCTCGAGGGCATTGCAGTTCATAACGAAGAGCAGGGTGAAGTGACTGTATTCGCAGTCAACCGTCATCTGGAAGAAGCGCTTCCGCTCGAAGTGGATCTGCGCAGTTTCGGGAAATGCAGCTTGATTGAGCATATCGTGCTGGAAAGTGATGACCTCAAAGCATCGAATACGGCCGCACAACCGAACCGCGTTGCTCCTCATAATCGCGGGGGTGCAGTGGTATCCGAGACCCTGATTACAGCGAGCTTGGCGAAAGCGTCATGGAACGTGATCCGTTTGAAAGTGCAATAAGGGATCAGGTAAAAGGTGAGGCACGGGAACCTGATTGCAGGTTGGATGTCCGAGAGGGATGCCTGCGGGTTAGCTTGGTTCATGTATCAAAAAAGCTGGGTGCAAGTTCAATGCATCCAGCTTTTTCGTCGTATTTTATAGGGAACAGAAGGCATGGCGACACGGGCAATAATGTGGCTGACGCGTAGCAAGCAGGGTATCGATGTAACACGTGTGTTGAACATGTAGTAAACAGTACACAGTACGGAGTAAATAGTACGTATTACACACTACATACTACAAACCACAAACCACATACTACGCAGTTACACACTGCATGTACACAGTGATCTGCGTACGTGCTAACGAACCTGGGACACCTTATTATGTCGATTATCTTTATAGTTGAAATTTAACGAATCTGAGACACCTTATCATAGTAAAATGACGGGCAAATCTCGGGAAAAGCACATCCAGATAGCGAATAACGTGTAAAGGATTCGTTAGAATATTAGATTAGCCGAAAACAGACGAATAGCGTGTGCTGAGTTCGTTACAATCACCCGCCCGTTTGAAAGGTTATTTCTCTTCAGCGTAGCGTTCACTTCAACCTCCAACCTTCAACCTCCAACCTTAAAACTTAAAACTCAAAACTTTCGCCATCACGCGGAATGAGTACCTGACCATCCAACTGCTCGGATGTCAGATAAGTGGCAAGATCCGTACGAGACATCATACAATGATTAATCGCATCCATGTGCACGGCGATGACATGAGTAGACGGCGCATGGCGCTTCACGGCTACAACGTCAGGCCCGTCCATTGTAATGGGATCACCCTCCACGAAGCGTGCGCCGCCGGCATTCACAACAATGACTTCAGGCGTGTATTGACGAATGGCTTCAGCAGGTTCTTCGCACCAGATGGTATCCCCAGCGATATAGGTGACGGGTTCTCCATCTGCTTTAAGTACGAAACCGGACACGTTACCCATACGTTCTCCGATTTCACCTGTGCCATGATGTCCGGATGTGCGGGCGAATGAGACAGAGTGATGCTCATGTTTTTCTTCGACAGCTGTTACATTTGTGAATCCGGCACCCAGAAATACATGCTCATCCCCAGGCTGGCAGATTAGAGGAATGTCTTTACCAAGTTGTTTCGCCGCTGCTTCATCCCAGTGATCGGGATGGGTATGTGTCACAATCAACAGATCTGGATTCAGATAATCCGTTTCGGTTTCAGGCAGAGCTACTCTTGGATTACGTAACTCATTGGGTGTATTGGGGAATGCGGGCATGACTTCGGCGTCCATCAGCATGGGATCAACGAGAATGTTCAGCCCTCCGTATTCCAGCCACAGTGTTGCATTGCGAATCAATTGAATTTTCATGATATTTGCACTCCTTCGGGTTGTTGAATAGTATTACCCTATATGGTATACAACCCGTTTAACGGCGTACATAACATGATGAATGGAATTAGGCTAAGCTAATTTCACCGTGAAAGGATTGCTGAAGCAAGATGAATGAAATGATAGATGACACAGATATCCGTATTTTGCAGATCCTGATTCAGGATGCCAAACGTTCTCACAAAGAGATCGGTGAAGAGGTTCATCTCACGGGACAGGCCGTCGGTGCAAGAGTGCGCAAGCTGCAAGACCTGGGGGTAATCGAAGGGTACACGGTAAAATGGAACCCGGAACGCCTTGGCCTCGGCCTACAGGCCTTTGTCACGGTTTTCTTGAACTCCGGTGACAGACATGCTGCCTTTCGTACATTCATTGCTGATCGTAAGGACATCGTTGAAGTCCATCGAGTCAGCGGAGAGGGCTGTTATCTGATGCGGGTGCAGACCAGCACCACAGAGCAACTTGGACAACTGTTGGAAGCATTGCTGCCTTACGGAAATTACAGAGTCAGCCTGTCCATAGGTGTGGAGAAATCACAGTGATGTGTGGTGTGGGAGGCTTGTCTCATCCCTCACGATAGTCCATGATCTTGCTTCTGTTCCTGCAAAGTCTCCTGAAGCAAAGTCACCGCTTGGTTCAGCTCTTTTTTGCTGAGCAGATGATCGGTCTGAATATGAGACCGGGTGCCGTCTTTCAGGAACAGAACGATCATGGGAGAAGCAGACAGGAGCCACTTGCTGCGGGCAGGTGATGCAAGTTCGACTTTGCGAATCCGGCTCCATGGAATCTTCCGCTTGCCCGTGTTCAACGCATCATCATCCCAGGATAACAACACGGCAGGGCTTCTGGTTAGTCGTGACACGAACATGAAGAATAGCGGTCCGACCAACCACATGCCCAGCACGGCAGCGATGGAATAGTATATCGTCTCCAGTCTTTCGGCTTGTCCGTCCACGATGATCCATAATAGGCTCACACACAAGAGAAGGAAAAGGAAGCATAGACTTGCTTTCCATAGAGCGGTGCTGCGTCGGTAATATATCTGCTGATAATCATGCTTGGGTATTCCAGGTTGCTGCATAGATGTTCCTCCTCATAACAATGCTGATCGATATGCCAAACGTGCCGCCTGCATGAGCAGAGCGGCATGTTCAACGTTATTGGCTATAACACAGGCTCAGATGAATTCATTAGCCCGATCTATAGTTTAACACGAACTTAATTCAGGTCCATTACCCTGATATCGCTGAATTTTTACCTGCATCACGCGCATGCGTGTACAGATCGGCATACACGCCTTGAGCCTCAATCAGCTCTTGATGTGAGCCTTCCTCCACAATCTCGCCATTCTCCATCACCAGAATTCGGTCCGCATGCATCACTGTGGACAGACGATGGGCAATGACAATGGTGGTGCGTCCTTGGGATACCGATTCCAGAGCCTGCTGCACGAGCTGTTCCGTGTGTGAATCCAGATTGGCCGTTGCCTCATCCAGGATGAGCACTCGGGGCTGGAACACAACGATCCGGGCAAACGATATCAACTGCCGCTCCCCGGCGGAAAGCCCGCTTCCGCGTTCGGACAGATGTGTATCATATCCTTGTGACAACCGTGAAATCATGGCATGTGCTCCGACAAAACGGCAGGCTTCAATTGCCTGCTCTCGCGTGATATCCTCACGAAACATTCTCACATTATCAATGATGGAACCAGAGAAGAGGAATGGTTCCTGTTGAATCAGACCCACGATCCGATGAAGTTTGGCCTGCGGCAACTGCCGAATATCGGTACCATCAATTTCGATACTGCCCTTGTCTACATCATAAAAGCGATTGAGAAGGGAGATCAGGGTGCTTTTGCCAGCGCCTGTTGTGCCCACGATCCCTACCATTTCACCTGGATAGAGGTGCAGGTTCATATGCTGGATCAGGGGCCGATCTGCCTGATAACCAAACGACACATCATTAAAATCAATCTGGCCCATCACGTTCCTAGGTTCCAGCGAAGAGGCCTGCTTAGTCTCAGGATCGGCAACTTCAGGCCGCGTATTCAGAATGTTCCAGATGCGATCCATGGATACGGTGGTGGACTGGAATGTATTCCACTGCATCGTAATCTGGTTGATTGGTTGGAAGAACTGCCGAATATAACTGATAAACGCATATAATACCCCGACTTGCAGGGACTCACCCAGAACCGCGCGACCTCCAAGCCAGACCATCATGACCAGTGCCGCATTGCCAAGGATATCAAAGGTTCGGTTGAATATGACATTGGAGCGGGCTTGAGCAATGTTGGCTTTCAGATGGAGCGCATTTTGTTCCGAGAAACGTTTCTTCTGTTCTTCTTCCTGGTGAAAAGCCTGAATCAGGAACATGCCGGACAGGTTCTCCGCTGTAAATGCGATTAAACGGGAAAGACGCGTACGGGCATTCTGATAAGCCTTCCGCAGTCGACTACGGAATAATACCGCAACCACTGCAATGACAGGCAGGACGATCAGGGAGTAACCCGCGAGCACAGGATCAAGTTGGAACATAAAGACGATAATGAGCACCAGCATCATACCATCTCGAATCAGACTGAGCAGGACTTGGGTGAAAAAGCTGCTGATGGTTTCCGTATCACTGGATACGTTCGTGACTAGACTGCCGATATGAAAACGGTCAAAGAAAGACATGGACATCTTGGAGATATGTTTGAACAGGTCCTTTCGAATCCGGGATACAATGTTCTGTCCCACATGCTGCAACAGATTATTCTGCACATAGGTAAAAATAAAACTAATAACAGCCAGCCCGAGAAAGATGGCTGCGAGCTGAACGAGAAAGCCCACACTGGTCTGGCCGATGGCCAGATGATCATCGATGGCGATCTTCACCAGATAGGGTTGCAGTAGATCTGCCGATATGCCAAGCAGTGAGCAGAAGAATATGCCGGCAAAAGCCCATTTATGCGGTTTGGCGTATGCCATCATCGCTTTGAAGGAAGTTCGTTTACTCTGATCGTCTTCTGCATCTGGTCGAAGTTCAGCGTTAGACATGATGTAATCCCTCCTCCTGCAAACGGTAGGTGGCCGCATATAACCCCTTGGCAGCCATCAACTGCGCATGTGTTCCCTGCTCAGCGACGCGCCCTTCATCCAGAACGATGATATCGTCTGCGTGACGGACCGCGCTGATGCGATGAGAGATGATCAATGTGGTCTTGCCCTTGCCGATCTCGCGCAAACTGCGCAGAATACCGCTCTCTGTAACGGCATCAACCGCGCTCATGCTGTCATCCAGAATAAGTAACTGTGCTTGCTTGATCAGTCCTCTTGCAAGGCTGGTTCGCTGACGTTGTCCACCAGACAGGGTAAGTCCACGTTCGCCAAGACGTGTATCGAAGCGATCAGGAAAACGGACAATATTGTCATAGATCATGGCTTGCCGTGCACTATGTTCCACTGTATCCAGCGATACTTCCCGGTCGCTGAATGCGATGTTATCCCGGATGGTGGTGCTAAACAGGAAACCATCCTGAGGGACATAGGCGATGCGCGATCTCAGACTTTCCAGCGATAGCTGCCGAATATCGGTACCATTGATGCGAATCGTTCCTTCAGGTGGTTCATATGTACGCAGCAACAGCTTAACGAGGGTGCTTTTACCTGAGCCGGTCTTGCCTACAATACCCACCGTTCGCCCGGCACGAATATGGAGTTGAATATGTTTGAGAGCAGGGGATGAACTGCCAGGATAGGAGAAGGTTAGATTCTCCATGGTGATATCTTGTACGGTATGGAGCGCTGTGGCTTCGGGAAGTTCACGCACATCCGCTACTTCGCTGAGCAGGTCATTCACCCGCTCCAAGGATGCGCCTGAGCGCTGAACGGTATTGATGACATTACCGATCTGTTGAAGCGGTCCCATGATAATGCGCAAATATAAGGTTAGGGCGACAAAACTCCCGAGTGTAATGGAATTCTGCATGGTCATCATACCTCCGACAAGCAGAGAAACAACCAGTGAGATGGCTCCCAGCAGCGGGAGCAAGGCTTGAAACAAGGAAGACAGACGAACAAGCCGAAGCTGTTTGCTCTTAATTGCATCGACGGTAGTTCCAAAACGTGCACGAGCACTGTCTTCGATGGCAAACGTCTTGGTTACGCGAATGCCGCCCAGCTGTTCTTCTGCAGATTCCGTCATGGTTGCAAGGGCTTCCTGTACTTCACGAGAGCGCTTGCGAATCCGCGGACCGAAAAATACGACCAAAAATGGAATCGCCAGCAAAGGTACAACGCTGATTAGAATGAGTGTCAACGGAATCCCGCTAAGCAGCATCATCACAATGCAGGACAACAGCAGGAAGGTGGCATTGGTCATGAGTGTCACGCCATTGGATATTGCTTCACGTACGGAAGTAACATCGTTCATGACATAACTGAGCAGTTTTCCGTTCCCTTGTTTGGAGAAATAATGTTCGCTAAGTTCGGAAAACTTACTGAATATACGCTCACGCGTCATGAATTCGAAGCGTCGACCAAGCTTCATAATCATGAACTGTCCGGTACCGAACAGTAGATTATAGCCGATGGCAATAGCTAGAAGGGACAGGCTGTACCTTACGATTGTCTGCATCTGGAGTGTGTTCTGCATCAATTGATCCGTGAAACTGCCGAGTATGCGGGGCAGGGATGCTTGCCCGACATTGGAGGCAATAATCAGAAGAACAGCAAACAGATAGATAGGCCAGTTCGATACGACATAACCGCGAAGTAATCCTTTCTTGGACATAAGCATTGTTCTCCTTTTGTTATAGGTGAAGTCAGTTCAGCGGGTGGAGTCAAGAAAAGGGCCGACACCTGTTATTAGCGCGTCGTGCCCTCTTACTGTATGCGATCCGGTTCGCTGTTTATCCGTCATCCGATGGATTTCTCTATTCTTATTTTTGCGCTAATCCGATGGGATGTCAACGAAGTCAGTTAGCAGCAGGCAGGTGGATCGGATTAGTGACTGCGGAGAAAAGTTCTATGCAGTGTTCCCGTGTTGTATTCACCAGATGTCGAAATTACTGAAACATTTTCTATAGGTACCCCGTCTGTAGGAATGAAGAGGTAAAAAATAGGCTTTACTAATCATATGGAGGTGCCAGGAAATGAAACATAAAAAAGGATTGGCTGCAACGCTTGCACTCTGCGTTTCTTTGACAGCAGGAGGTGCATCCGTATTTGCTTTCTCAGATGTGAAAGATGAGGGTCAGAAGTCGATTGTGGATTCATTGAAAACAAAAGGTGTTATTAACGGAGTAACAGCGGATCTGTTCCGTCCAGATCTTGCATTGTCCGAGCCACAGGGTGTTCAACTGATTGTGAATGCATTTGGTCTGAAAAATGCATACGCGGCGTCTGCCGCTCAGAATAAAATTAGTCCGGACACATGGTATGCGGATGCTGTACAGGCCGCTACCCAAAATGGATTGTCTATTCCGGTAGAAGTAAACCCGCAGGGCAAAATGACACGCGAGCAATTTGTTATTTTGCTTCATGAAGGTATTAACACAACCGGGAATTATCCAGTCATCATGAAGTATAATCTTGTTAAGGACGAAAATAAAATCGGTAAGGACGCCATATCTGCGGTCCAGAACTTGCTGAACATGAACATCATTGAACTGGATAAGGACGGTAATTTCCGTCCAGATCAGTCGCTTACCCGTATGGAGGCTGCAAGCATGATCTTCAATGCACTCGAATTCGTGGATAAACACGGCAATGGCGGCTCAGCAGAGCCGGCTCCAACCAATCCAGGTGAAGGCCAACAAGCGATCGTACCTGAAGTGACTACAACGAAGATTGATGACAAAACAACCAAAGTTAAACTCAGTGCTGAAATGCCACACCCTGGTTATGGATTGAAGATTGATGATGTGAAACTGGAGAAGGATGGACGCGCGATCGTGCTCTATTCCATTATTCAACCTGACCCGGACATGATGTATCCGATGGTTATCACGAATGTGACTGCAGAAACGGATATCCCAACAGGATATACGGCAGAAGCTCAACCTTCAGGCAAGTAAATTCACTGCAAACCCTATAAACTATCCTGGATAAACGAATTGTATCCTGGAAACCACTCTCCATACGTATATGGAGAGTGGTTTTTTTATTTGACTTCAAACGTAAAAAAGTTCTTATATGTTCACTTATATTACATTTAAAGAAAAATAATATTACATTTAAATCAATTGAATGGATAACTGCTTGGGTTATAAGGCCAATTCATGTTATGAAATCGGTGATTTTTAAATAGTATTTTCCCAAATATCTATGGGTCTAAGCGTGCAAACCTTGTGCAAAATCTACACATATGACTTCGGAAACTCAATGTTTATAAGCATTTTTATATCCTGCACGCAAAGATAAAAACAACATATATACGAAAGAGACAGGAGAAATATAGAATAAAAGCAAGCAATGACGGGCTTGTAAAATGCGATAGATGTATGATAGGTAATATTACATAATTTCGCATCGGTAACATCTGTAAACCTCCACATTCTGCATGATGCTTGTAAACATGAACACGGTATCTGATCGTATATGTGGGTTTTGACTTTAATGCCTGTTTTCTAACCTCATTTAAGATCTGACATCTTTCCAGGTTCATGTGACGGAATCCTAAATGACACTTAAGGAGGGAAACCGGTCAAATTCTACATGTTTTACTTCCCCAAAATGACAATGACAAGCTGGCAACATAAGTGTAAACCCCTGTTGTAACAGTATATTCGGTGATTTTATATGGAAAGGTTGAAATGGCATATTTACGGATGGGGAAATGAACCATAAACTCGGTATGTAAGCGTTACCAAAAAAGGAGGAAACAACTGATGCAACCAGATGGGAAGTCCACCTTGTCGCAAAACCTATCGGTATACACCAATCCGAGCAGTAAGAAAAATAAATTAGGGAGAAGGATGATTCGAAACTGGGAGTTGTATCTGTTTATCGCGCCAGCCTTTCTATACTTTCTGATATTCCATTATGGTCCGATGTACGGCATACAAATTGCATTCAAAAATTTTATTCCAACGCTTGGTGTCACGGGAAGCCCATGGGTCGGATTCGATCATTTCATCCGTTTCTTCAATTCTTATTATTTCTGGGATTTGCTATGGAATACACTTAGCATCAGCTTATATGAGTTGGCTATAGGTTTTCCACTGCCGATCATTCTGGCGTTAGCGTTCAATGAAGTGAAGGATTCCTTCTTCAAGCGTACTGTGCAGACCGTCACGTATGCACCGCATTTTATTTCGGTCGTTGTGATGTCGGGCATGATCATTACCTTTTTGTCTCCCTCATCAGGCATGATTGTCAATTTGGTGGAAGCCCTTGGATTTCAGGCACCTCAATTCCTGACGGACCCTGCGTGGTTCAAAACAGTGTACGTACTGTCCGGAGTCTGGCAAAGCGCAGGCTGGGGCACGATCATTTACCTTGCTGCCCTATCTGGCGTAGACCCGCAACTGCATGAAGCGGCTGTGGTGGATGGTGCGAGCCGGTTTAAACGGATTTTACATATTAACATACCAGCCATCATTCCTACGATCACCATCTTGTTAATTCTAAATATGGGCAGTATTTTGGGCGTCGGATTCGAGAAAATCCTGCTGCTGCAAAATCCGCTGAACATGGGCTCGTCCGATGTCATCTCCACCTTCGTCTATCGGTCGGGTCTGGTGGATGCACAGTACAGTTTCTCCACGGCGGTGGGATTGTTCAACTCCGTAGTTAATGCGATTCTGCTTATTACCGTGAATCAGATCGCACGTCGTACCAGTGAAAACAGCCTGTGGTAAAAGGAGGGAATACACATGTCATCCGCAGTGAAAGAAAGCAGAAGCGATAAGGTGTTCTTAGTGTGCAATTACATCTATCTGACAGTGGCGCTCGTGATTGTGTTGTATCCGCTACTATACATCATCAGTGCCTCAATTAGTGATCCCAAATACGTAAGCTCCGGGGAGATGTGGTTACTTCCGAAAGGAATTACATTTGAGGGCTATGCCCGAGTGTTTGAGAACACCAACATCTGGATCGGGTACAAAAATACAATCATCTACACTGTCGTAGGTACCATCGTCAACCTGATTGTCACGTTACCAGCAGCCTATGCGCTCAGCCGCTCGGATTTTGTGGGGCGCGGATTCTTCATGGCGATGTTTATGGTAACGATGTTCTTCGGCGGAGGGCTTGTCCCAAGTTACCTGCTGGTCAAGGATCTTGGTATGGTGAACAGCATGTGGGCACTTATTCTGCCTGGAGCTGCATCCATCTGGAATATTATCGTATGTCGTACGTTCTTCCAATCGACGATTCCCAAGGAGCTGCAGGAAGCGGCGCATATTGATGGGTGTACCAACACCCGGTTGTTCATCAAGATTGTGCTTCCGCTCTCCATGCCAATCATTGCAGTGATGGCACTCTTTTATGGAGTCGGACACTGGAACAGCTATTTCAGCGCCATGATCTATCTAAATGATTCTTCCAAGTATCCGTTGCAGCTCTTTCTGCGGCAGATTCTCGTGCTTCAGGAAATGGCAGCTCAAGGGGGAGGAGCCATTGATACCTCTTCAGCAACGGCGATGAATACCAAAGCGGAGATTGCTGCACTGGTTAAATATGCTGTCATTATTGTTGCGACCCTTCCTGTCATTGCAGTGTATCCATTCCTTCAGCGTTACTTTGTCCAGGGTGTTATGATCGGTTCCGTTAAGGGCTGATCTTAATCCATATACCACATTAAACAAGGGGAGTTGTTGTCATGAAAAAGCTTCGCAAGGCTTCATCCATTACACTCTGTCTCACCTTATTCGCAACATTGCTTGCAGCTTGTGGTTCAACCAATGAAGACGGAAGCACGACCTCCACAATTGAGGGAGTCAAAAAAGAAGGCTTTCCCATTGTAGACAAAACGTTAACCTTGAAGGTCATGTCCCAGGATGCCGGCGTAGCCGACTGGAGCACGATGCCTGTGCTGCAAGAAATGGAGAAACTGTCGGGCATCAAGCTGGAATACCAGCTTTCACCGATCGACAGCTTTGAAACGAAAAAAAATCTGGTATTTGCGAGCGGAGACTTGCCGGATATGTTCTATGCTGCGGACCTCAAGCCAGCCGAGCAGGTGACATATGGCAGCCAGGGCATCCTGATCCCGTTGGAGAAATACATTGACGAAGGTTACGCCCCGAATATCAAAAAGATTCTCGATGAGAACCCGGATGTCCGCAAATCATTTACAACACCTGATGGACATATGTATGCCCTCCCATTCATTGATAAAGCCGCCGTGTGGTATAGAGGCCCAATGTGGTACAACGGGGAATTCCTAAAGGCGCTTAACGTAGAAGAGCCCAAGACCACGGAAGAATTGTATACGTATCTCAAGCGTGTCAAAGAAGAAGATCCGAATGGCAATGGCCAGCAAGATGAAATTCCGCTGACTTCTGTAAAACTGGATGATCTTCGCATGTTTTTCTTCGGCTTCTGGGGAATGTACAACGAAGGCATCTATTCCGATAAGGATGGAAAAGTTCACTACCCTTATCAAGAAGAAGGTTACAAAGGGTATCTGACATTCATGAATCGCTTGTGGAAGGAAGACCTGCTGGATCATGAGACCTTCTCTCAGACAGGCGATCAGAAAAAAGCCAAAGGTGTAAGCAACAGACTTGCACTGTTCAACGATTACCATCCATATTTCACACTTGGCGGCGAACCTAGCACGGATCATCCGCTAATGACACCGGTGAAGAGCGAAGTGGCAGACTCTCCGGTATACGGCAAACACCCGGGTATGTCAGCTCGCGGTACCTTTGCGATTACGAGCAGCAACCCGTCGCCTGAGGCGACGATGCGATGGATCGATTACTTGTACAGCTATGAAGGTGCGACTCTGTTCAATCAAGGTCCGGAAGGTGTGTTATGGCAATTCAAAGACAAGGAAAATCACGTAAAAGAGTGGCTGCCCGTTCCTGGGGGTGGGGATCGTGAGGAATACCGCGGTAAAATCACGCCGAACTTTGGTATCTTGACACCGGGGATTAATGATCCCGAAGTAGCGAAGGGTCTTCGCACCGAATTTGATGAGTGGATTGACCAGCAGAATCAAGAGAAGTTGGTACCTATTGGTAAAGCACCATTTCCTAACGTTTATCTGACAAATGAAGAGCAAAGCGAAGCCACCGCTCTATTGTCTGACCTGGATACGTACGTCAAGCAGATGGAAGCAAAGTTTGTGACGGGTCAGGAACCCCTTGAGAACTGGGATAAGTACATTGCACAGATGAAGAAAATGGGCAGTGACCGTATCATTGAACTGTATCAGGGAGCATACGACCGCTGGAATTCCGGACAATAAAAAAAGTCTGTCGATCCAACATATTTCCCAGGGAGGGAGGAAGATAACCGCAAGCTTCAGTGATTTTCATATTTTTCGTATATCACAATGCTCGGGGGAGGTGTGAACAGATATGCAAAAATGGTTTGAAGAAGCCAAGCTGGGGATATTCATCCACTACGGCATCTATGCGGTAGACGGGGTTGCGGAGTCTTGGTCCTTCTATAACGGCAGGATGTCCTACGATGAATATATGAAGCAACTGAATGGGTTTACGGCTTCGGCATTCAACGCAGAGAAGTGGGCGGACCTGATTGAGAAGTCTGGAGCCCGGTATGCGGTACTGACAACGAAGCATCATGATGGCGTTGCATTATGGGATACGCAATATAGTGATCTGAATGTCGTCAAACAGACACCGGCGAATAGGGACATCGTGAAGGAGTATGCGGAAGCGATCCGTGAGAAAGGGATTCATCTGGGGATGTATTACTCGCTCATTGATTGGTCACACCCGGATTATCCTAGCGTGTATGAAGGGGAAAAGGTGCCGGACGATCTCAGCGATGTCAACCCGTATTCAAGTCCGGTGGACGGCGTTCAGGATCAGGAAAAGTGGCAGAAGTTCCTGCAATTCAATAACCATCAACTGGGAGAGATTTTAACGAATTACGGAAAGGTGGATCTGCTATGGTTTGATGGGGATTGGGAACGGAGTGCACAGCAGTGGAATCTGCCGGAGTTCAAGCATTACCTGCACTCCTTCAACCCGGAAATCATCATCAACTCCCGCCTTCAAGGGTATGGGGATTACAAAACGCCTGAGCAGGGCATTCCGATTACAAGACCGGAGGGACCTTGGGAATTCTGCACCACGATCAACACATCCTGGGGATATGTACCAACTGATTATAAATATAAATCTCTGAATCAGATCATTCGGATGTTCTGTGATTGCATTTCGATGGGCGGTAATATGTTGCTGGATATTGGTCCGCGTGAAGATGGCACCATCGATCAGAGGCAGGAGGATATTCTGCTTGGGCTGGGAGCTTGGATCCGAACCCATGAGGAGGCTGTCTTCGGAACGGGTGAAGGCATTATGTCCCGCTATTATCTGGGGGGCAGCACGGTATCCGGGGACCGAAAGACGTTGTATCTGTTTGTGTATGATGATCCAAAAGAGAATGTGTGCATCAAAGGTCTCTGCAATCCGATCCAAAAGATTACCGTATTGCATTCAGGCAAAGAGCTTCATCATGAGATCCATGGGGGCGTGCCTTGGTTCAATATCCCGGGAACAACGTGGATTAAGATGACCCCGGAGGACACACATGAACAGGTGACCGTTCTTAAGCTTGAATTCGATGAGGAGCTGGAAATGTACGGCGGCGCTGGAGCCGTTGTCACCCATAACTAACCATTACGGGGAGGGCGTGTGCCGATAGATGCATGCCCTCCCTTACGAATTGGAGAGAGTGACATGAACCGAAGTGGAGTGCCAGAGCCCAGGATTGAGTATGCTCCCAAACATTATATATGCAAGCGTGCGCAAGAACCGTTGGTGTTAGACGGCCGTGTGGATAAGGCATTTTGGGAGGCGGCCCCTTGGACGGATGATTTCGTTGATATCGAAGGTGATCTTCGTCCAAAGCCAGAGAAACAGACTCGGGTAAAGATGCTGTGGGATGACGACTATTTCTACTTTGCTGCCGAGCTGATGGAAGATCAGATATGGGCTACCTTGACTGAGCGTGATTCCGTTATTTTCTATGATAATGACTTCGAGATTTTTATCGATCCTGACGGGGATTCCCATCAATATTATGAGTTCGAGATCAATGCGCTCAATACGGTATGGGATCTGTTATTGGTGAAGCCTTATCGGGATGGTGGGCCACCGGTTAACGGTTGGGATATCAGCGGTCTCAAGACGGCCGTATATATCGATGGAGAACTGAACAATCCTGGGGCGGATAACCGGAAATGGAGTGTGGAAGTCGCGATTCCCTGGACCAGTCTAAAGGAATGTGCCGAAGGAAACCGTCCACCTGCACCAGGTGAATTCTGGCGTGTCAACTTCTCACGTGTGGAGTGGCAGACCGAGGTACAGGGCGGTGAGTACCGCAAGGTGCTGAACCCGGATACGGGCAACCCTTATCCGGAGGACAACTGGGTGTGGTCACCTATGGGCATTATTAACATGCACTACCCGGAGTTATGGGGGTATGTTGTATTCTCGAATGACGGAACGGATGAGTCGTTTGCGTTGCCGGAAGACGAACGAATCAAATGGGAGCTTCGCAAGCTCTATTACCGTGAACGCAATTATTATGAAACCCATGGCGAATTTACCCAAGATATGAAGTTGCTTATGGGTGAGGATTCGTGGAGTTGTGAGCCTGTAATTGAAACGACGCGCAGCCTGTTTCAGATTACTGCGCCTTCTTCGAACGGCACGGCCTTGATCTGTATTCGGGAAGACGGAAAGCTGTGGAAGGAGTGAGAACATAATGACCAGTCAAACCTTGATATTTTCCCTTGATGCACAGTCTTTGGCGAGGATCGAGGAGAAGTTCCAAGAGAAGGTGCAGTTTGCAGAGGCCCGCCAATCGGAGTTGTTTGATATTTTTCAGCAGGAGCTAACGCAAGAAGAGGCATGGGCATTGAAATATATCTATGCCTATATGCCGGTAAACGACATGGCTGATTATAACGGGGACTTGTTCTTGAGCCATGTGCGCCACGCTTTGGACACCCGTAAACGTGTGCCTTGGGGAGATCGCGTTCCGGATCATCTGTTCCTTCATTTTGTGCTGCCTTATCGGATAAATACGGAAAATATTGAAGATTTCCGCGGTTTGATCTATGACGAATTAGCCGAGCGGACAGCGAAGTTATCCATGGCAGATGCCATTCTGGAGACCAATTACTGGTGTCATGAGAAAGCGACCTATATTGGCAGTGATCTGCGTACGATATCACCGCTGACGATGATCCGAAATGCTCGTGGTCGCTGCGGCGAAGAATCCACGCTGGCGGTGGCTGCTCTTCGCAGCATCGGCATCCCTGCCCGTCAGGTGTACACACCGCGCTGGGCTCACTGTGACAGTAATCATGCCTGGGTGGAAGCCTGGGCAGATGGCCAATGGTATTACATCGGGGCTTGCGAGCCGGAAGCCCGCCTGAACCAAGGGTGGTTCAGCCCGCCAGCCCGCAGGGCCATGCTGATTAATACGAGGATCTATGCCGACTATCCCGGACCGGAGGATATAACGCTCTCCGATAAGGGATTTACGGAAATTAATTTGCTTGAGAACTATGCACCGACGCGCACCATTCGTGTGAAAGTGAACAATGAGCAGGGAGAACCCGTATCCGGTGCCAGCGTTCGCTTTGAGTTGTACAATGCAGCTGAATTCTATCCGATTGCCGAAGTGAGGACGGACGCACAAGGGGAAGCGACCTTAAAGACAGGCTATGGTGATCTGTTCATTCGTGCGGTCAGCGGCGGCAAG
The DNA here is from genome assembly GCF_038595085.1 of Paenibacillus sp. FSL R5-0749. Lineage (NCBI taxonomy): Bacteria > Bacillati > Bacillota > Bacilli > Caryophanales > Paenibacillaceae > Paenibacillus > Paenibacillus sp. FSL R5-0749. The sequence goes on from NZ_CP152005.1 coordinate 1,394,452, forward strand.
TGGAGTGAGATTCTATGCAATGCTCAGGGGAACGACCATGTAGAGCTTGTGCTGGATTCGTCAGAGCAGCCGGCAGGGAGCGTGGACTTTGATATGGTTCCTCCTCCAGAAGGGGATGGAGAGAACACGGTTGCGTTATCGGAAGAGCAGATTCAGATTCATAATCGTCGTCTGGAGGAAGGAGCACAGACCCGAAGCGAGTATGAGGATACTTTCTTGAGGCAAGAGGAGGCCGTCTCACTGGCTCATTCGGTTGGACTACCCCAGGTGCGGGTGTGGGATATTCTCCAGAAGGCACGAGGCAACAGTCGTGAAATTGCAGCTTTCATAGAGGAATGCTCCAATGTATACGGTGAGTGGCCGCTTCGTCTGCTGGAGTCGATGAATGAAAAAGATTTAATTGATACCTCTCGCCAGACGCTGCACGATCATCTGATTGGTGCGCTCTCGCAGCAAGGATCATGGGCGGAAGATACGTTTGTGAGATACATCCTCTGTCCGCGGATCTCCTATGAGATGCTGGTCCCTTATCGAAGTGTATTCCAGAATGCATTTTCGGCAGATGAGACAGCAGCGTTCAGGGAGAATCCCTCGACACTTGTCCGAATGCTGGAACAGCAATATGAATACTATGACGATCTTCCTAATCTAAAAGGCAAAGGGAATCCGATTGGAACGTTTAGTCTAATGAAGGGAGACGCTCAGTCGCTGGATATACTGTTTGTGGCGGTATGTCGCAGTTTGGGTATTCCGGCCCGATTACATCCGAGCGCTCAGAAACCACAGTATCTATGCGATAGAGGATGGGAGGATGTGGTGTTTAGTCTCACCTTACCTCCAACTCAGGGAAGTACAACCTGGGGAAAGCTCCAACTTTGTAGAGATCCAAAGTCTACGCAGGATACCCCTGCAGCATCTTATTTTGAGAACTTCTCGTTTGCCCGTCTGGAAGATGGTATCTATAAGACACTGATATATCCTTATGGCAGTACGGATGTCTATAGCGAGCCATATGAGGTTGAACCGGGCGCTTATCGCTTAACGACAGGCATTCGTCTAAAAGATGGAACGGTAAACGTACGCTTCGTGTACTTTACCGTGAATGCCGGAGATACAACTGAGGTTGTGTTAACTTATCGCGAGATTGAGGTTGATATTCCTGTACTGGGTAAACTTGCACCAGGAAGTATACTGACCCATCTGAATGGTTCAGAGGTGGAGCTGGAGGAACTTCTGGGATCGGAGGGCGCCATCGCGGCCTGGATTGAACCGGAGCGGGAACCGACGAAACATCTGATCCGTGAACTGTGCGAGCTGGCAGAACCGCTGGATAAGCTGGGCATACCCATCGTGCTTGTGACCGGAATCATGGAATGGAACGCTTCCTTTGACCCTGTTGGTTATCCAAAGCTCCCTGTACGCACGGTTTTTGTACGAGATTCCAGTTATGCTTCCTTGTCCGGTTTCATTTCGAAGTCTGCTGCTTACGAAGCGGGCTATCCACATCTGTTCGTGCTGGATACTCAGTATCAGATTCGCTATTCGGCTTCCGGGTACAAGATCGGTACAGGGAAGGAAGCCCTGCAGGTTGCTGCTGCGATAACACAATCATTGAAGGGGACGGAGTGAAGAGGGTGACGAATTATATTGCTGCAGGTTATGCCGTGGATTCTGTTCTTCCTGACATGACACACGAGGATCTATTGAAGTTAACACATCTGAACGTAGCCTTCGGACATGTTAAGAATGATATGATCACCACCGAGCATTTAAAAAATGGCCATGTGATCCGGAACATGAAGCGGGATCATCCGAATCTTACGGTACTGTTGTCTGTAGGCGGATGGAGTGCGGGCGGTTTTTCCGAAGCCGCCTCAACCCAGTCAGGAAGGGAAAGCATGGCAGCATCGGCGGTTAGGGTGCTGGAGGAATATCCTTTTGACGGGATCGATCTGGATTGGGAGTATCCTTGTTATGGTGAAGCCGGTATTGCATCCAGCCCTGATGATAAACGGAATTTTACCTTACTTCTCAAGACGATGCGGGAGGCACTGAGTGCCAAGGGAGAAGCGGATGGCCGTCATTATCTGCTCACCATTGCGGCAGGGGCTGATCAATACTACGTTGATGGCACAGAGATGGCCGAGGTGCAGCAGTACCTGGATTACGTGCAGTTGATGACCTATGATATGCGCGGCGGTTTTCAGGTTCTGACCGGACACCATACGAATCTGTACACGCCAACAGGAGATCTGTTTCGAATTAGTACGGATGCTTCCGTGGCCCTGTTTGTTCGCGCTGGTGTCCCGAAGGAGAAGATTGTGATCGGAGCTGCGTTCTATTCCCGGATCTGGAATGAGGTTCCTGATCGAAACCACGGGCTTCATCAAATGGCTGGCAGCACAGGCGGCTACGGCCCATCCTTTGCCGAACTGGAAGCGAAGTACATCAACAAGAATGGTTATACCCGTTATTGGGATGAGGAAGCCTGTGCACCGTTTCTGTTCAATGGGTCCAGTCTCATATCGTATGATGATGAAGAATCGATCCAATGCAAATGTGATTACGTAAAGGATCAAGGTCTGGCCGGCATCATGTTCTGGGAGTACGGCTGTGATCCGACCCACCGTTTGCTGGGTGCACTGCATCAAGGACTTCATTATTTTCCGGCTGGAAAATAGGATAAGTAAGTCTGAGCAGGCGGATCAGATTATGTATATGGACTAAAAACATACGAAGGGGCCGTTCCATAAGTCAAGAGCATGACTTATGGAACGGCCCCTTGTTTGCATTATTTTGGTCTAATGAATCACGCACTGCGTCACAGAGGTGATATCTCCATTTATCCAATACACTCCTCGTCATCATCATCTGGGGAATCGGCAGAGCCGTTGGGACGGTGCATTTTACGGTATTGCCCTGGGGTATAACCTGTTTCTTTCTTGAATTTGCGGATGAAGTTTGGTGTGTCCAGATAACCGACGCGGGTGATGATATCCTTTAACGGATCGGTTGTATGCAGCAGTAGCCGAATGACCTCATCCACCCGTTTTTGCCAGATATATTGGGTGAAATTCATGCCGATCTTTTCTTTGAAAGAACGACTGAAATAGGATGAAGAGATTGTAAATTTTGATGAGATCGTACCCAGACTGAGGTCATAATCCGAGTAATTGGCATCAATATAAGCAACGATTTCATCCATCAGGGAGCTTTCTTCCGTCTCACTCTTCGCCTCGACATGAGCGCAGATTTCAGCGGCAAGGCCTGTCAGCTTCTTCTCCAGATCCTCCAATGAGTCATAGGACGTGATCCTTGGAAGTTGATCAACCACATGATGGATTCCAAGCTCCGAGGCGGTTTTGAGCATAGTATTCAGGATATCAAAGCAGATGCAACGCAGTAGCGGTACAGATGGCATTTCAGTTTTCAAATTGTTCAACGCGGTCGAAACCATCTGAACCGCCACATCATAGCTGCCCTGTTTTAAGCTCTGGACCAGCTTCAATAACACATCCTTAGGGACCCAGAAGGAAGAATTCTGCACAGCGGAACCGGAAAGGTTGTTAAAGTATGTACTGCTTCCCTGTCCGTGCAGCATCGATGCTTCCAGAGCGGTCGATGCCTCGATGTAGGACTGATTCAGTTGTTTCGGATAAGTGTATCGATTGCCTATCCCGATTGCGGGCGCGACCCCGGTGTGTTCTGCTACCATCCATTGCAGTTTTTCAACAATAGGCTCCATACGGGCATTGAGACTAGCTTCATGCCCAATTTCGGCATCGAATCCCACGATAAGGGCCAATTGGTCTGCCTGTGGCAACTCCACACCGTAAGCATATGCAGACAACTCCGGCAGCTCCACATCGTTCATCAGCTGCATGACCGTAGGCTGCTCGGGGTCATCCCCAATACGCAAAGCATGCATCTCCCAGCCCATGGTCATGACAAAATAATGGGATCGGTTGAAGTGTATGCCAAGCTTATCCGTAAATTCAGCAGGGAAATCTCCGGTGTGACCGTGCTTCAACAACATGAGTAAAATATGATTGCGCGCATAGGGCTCTTGAAGATCTACGCGCTGACTATAATCATGCAGTGTTTTCTTGATCCATTCCAGCTCGTTGGTGGTTGCAGAAGTATCAGGAGCATTTTTCAACCGAATGAACTCCATTAAGTCTGAAATGGGATGGTATTGTCTTCGGGCCAACATGATGGCAAGGATCGTGCCCATCGTCACCACAAACGAGAATACAAGGATAATAAAGGTGCGAATATGGACAATTCGGCTGAAAAACTGGTTGCTTGGCATAGCGGTGACATAGGTCCAACCCGCATCCGATTTAACGGATACAACCGAATGGGGTTCTTGATTTAAGGAGATGCTGTGCGTACCGGGTTCAAGTGAAAACAGAGCGCTGACTTCCTGTTCGGATATGATTTCTCCTTTGTAATTGGCTGCCAGTACTTGCCCGTAATTATCGAAAATATAAGTCATCCCGTGATAATCACTCAGGATGGAATCAATTAAGCCTGTCAGATTGGACTCGTGAATCAGGTACATGACGGTTCCGTGGGCGGGCATATTGTTAGGTGCAATCGGTACAAGGTAGGCCAGCATGGAATTGGGGATTCGGGTTCCTTGGACGACCTGCTCGGCTGGTCGTATCGTGGGGAACGGGACGTTATTCAAATCCCGGATCATGTCCGTTTGGTTCCAGGTATTAAATTTGTAGCGGGCCGTGAATACATCCAGATTCTCCGAGCCTTGAGAAGAGTAGATGTTATCATCTCCGCGGAAAAACAGGAATAACTCATCGATAATGGAACTGGTGGCTTTGTATTTGACCAATGCGTTAATGGATTCCCGGCTATAGTAGGGATGGTGGGTCCAATACCGCGTTAACTGCTCATCATAGGCGATGCGAAAGGCGATGTCCTGTAATTCCTTCATGCGATCATCAATGACCGTTTTGGCTTGAGTGAGCTGATTAACATTGGTCTGTTCAATCTCTGAACGGAGCGTGTCCACAGCATTGTGATAAATAATGATGGTTAGGATAACAAGAGGAATAAGGAAGATGGAGATATAGGATAGTGTGTACTTAAGCAGAAGCTTGGACTTGAAGTGATTCCATTTCATATCTGCAACCTCCCGTTTTCTTTCGTGCTGCAGCGATAGCGCTCTCATATGGGCAGTGAAGGTATTGCCAAAATGGGAGCTGCTGGGGTGTTCCTTCTAAAAATACTAGGAGAACTTCTCTAATAAAGCAATGGTTCTTTTATATATTTCAGAGCAATCCTCGAGAAAAATATACAGATAGCAAAATCCCCTCAAAGTTTACTCATTTCCTTATGCTACCACATAAGGCTTTGGTAAGAGTATCTACTTTAAGGGGATAACTTTAGCTGATCATATATTATATTTTCTATTACTGAATATAGGAGTTAAAACGATTATTCATCCAGCGGTTCATAGTCAAACCAATCGAAACTTGCAGGTGTACACTCCTCTGATGGAGCATAAGCGTACATGGCTATCATTACACCTGTGAAACCACTCGCCACTTCGGTAGATAACAGATGTGTTTCTCCTAAACCCACTTCAATGGCATCGGATGAACCCTGCTGATAGAGAAACGTAAAGTGATTACGGTCAGCCTTGATTTGTAATACAACTGGCCCTTTGTCACTATCAAGCACCTGTTCGGTTCGCATAGAGCCGACGGTTCGCCGCAATACGATTTTCTTCTGACCGTCAATCCGAGTTACAGCCAAATCATAATGGTATTTATGATTCATAAATACAGTTAATCCGGCTTCCTCACCGTTCATACGCGGCTCATAATATAGCTCGGTCGCCATATTACATAAGAAATGGCTCAATCGACGCCCAATAAAGGCTGGATTTCTACCCTCATCAAGTGAAACCGAATGACCACGCAAGATGAGCCGTCCTGGATTTTCTGTGAGAGTCCAACTACCCGGAGCCGGGTTACGCAAGAAAATCCAGTTCAAGCCTAATGATGCTTCGTCAAAATCATCCCGGATAGGCTCATCCGACCAAAGGTGCTCAGTTAGCAAAGGCCCCGTCATCTCCTGCTCGATATGTCCGTCAACACCGATCATCGGCCAACCGTTATCCGTCCACGTGACGGGTGCCAGGAACGTTTCGCGTCCCAGATGGTGCCGCATGGGGTAACCCGCTGGACGAATGCCAAGAAATACAGCCCACCAGCTTCCATCCTGGATCTGGACAAGGTCTGCATGACCGGTTGCGTGGATGCTGGATTTCATGCTCCGATTGGAGAGAATCGGATTACGAGGACATGGATCATATGGTCCGTATGGCCCTGTGCTTCGAGCAATGGTCTCCATATGGCCATACTCGGTTCCGCCTTCAGCGATCATCAGATAGTAGAGGCCGTTTATTTTATACATGTGGGGAGCTTCGGGGGCTGCTCCTCCGGTTCCGGTCCAGATTAGTCGGCTATCTGACAGTCTCGTTCCGGTCTTAAGGTCTATTTCGCACTGATAGATGCCCTCGCCTTCATCACCGTTGCAAGCAGTTTGAAAATACACTCGTCCATCTTCATCGAAGAGAAAAGAGGGATCGATGCCCCCCTGATCAACAAAAATCGGAGCAGACCATGGTCCTTCGGGTTGGGTACTACGTACATAAAAATTTCCGCCGCCGCTGACATTGGTTGTTGTCATATAGAACCAGCCATCATGGTACCGCAGTGTTGGGGCAAAAATGCCGCCAGAGCTGCCTGCGTTTGCTAAAGGGAGCTGCTCCGTTGTTGTGAGGACATGGCCGATCTGTCGCCAGTTCACAAGGTCTTTGCTATGGAAGATGGGCACGCCAGGGAAATATTCAAAGGTGCTGGTTACCAGATAATAGTCTTCATCTACACGGCAGATACTTGGATCCGGATAAAACCCCGGAATTACAGGATTGGTATATTTCATCATGTTATGCTCCTATTCATGTCGAAAGTGTAATATGGACCTGGGCGTTTGAGCTGTATCCTTGCTACAAGGGGAATTATATCGTCTTCAATCATTTCCAACCTTGATTTTTCGGTCCTCGAATAGCATGATATAGACATTCAACCCAACATGGCTTGCGGAGGGGAATGCTTTTGAGTAATGCATATTTGAGATGGTTTACTTCGGATCAGCAGTTTCCATTTTTCATTCAGTATGGTGGACACGACCAAGACATGGAGCTTCATAATCATGTGGATTTTACGGAACTTGTCATTGTTCTGAGTGGTCATGCAACCCATGTGGTGAACACCGAGGAGTTTTTTATCAAAAAGGGGAACGTATTTGTAATTAATGGCGACACCCATCACGCTTATAAAGACCCTTATGATTTTAGGATCTGTAATATTATGTTCAGTCCCGAGATGCTTGCTTCGGCCGGGCCCGATCTGAGAAAATCAAACGGCTTCCAGGCGCTATTTGTTTTGGAACCGTTTTATCGTAATATTCATTCATTTCCGAGTAAACTTTCGTTATCCATTTCCAGTCTGGAGTATGTGGAATCACTGATATCGTTCATGATTGAGGAGTATCAGAGTAAACAGCAAGGGTATCAGACCATGTTGATCTCACGTCTTACGGAGATGGTTGTTTATTTGTCGAGACAATATGATACGCAGGAGAAAGGGATCGAAGGTAATAATCTCATGCATCTGGCCAATGCCATTTCATTTATTGAAGATCATTATCTTGAGCCGCTGTCGTTGGAGGATATTGCGGGGAAGTCGAATATCTCCATAAGGCATCTGAATCGGATTTTCCGATCCTATTATCAGATGACCCCGATCTCTTATCTGCAGAAGTTACGTCTGGAGAAGGCATGCCATTTGTTGAAAAACGGGAATATGTCCATTACGGAAATTTCGTATGAATGTGGATTTAACGACAGTAATTATTTCACCCGCCAGTTCAAGAAGACCTTTGGTAAGTCTCCCAAAACATACAGGCAGAATCATTAACACCCGAATGAATATGATGTGTGAGCGGGGAGAGGTGAACAGAGAGTCTGGGCCGAGATTCGCCAACGTATAAATGCAAAAAAACAAGCAGGACCATCCTACGAGGAGGTCCTGCTTTCGTATTTTCAAGGCATCTTAATAGTCCAATAGCCGTCCATTGTCATGCCATTGACCGTACATTTTATTTTCCTTCGTGTTGGTTATGAATTTATCCAATCTGCTCTGGAATAAGGCGGGCTGCTGTTTAACACTTTGAATCGTATCGATTCGAACGTTTCGATACAGGGCAGGGAATGCCGCGAAATTCGCATAAACCTGCGGGTTCTCTTTCAACCTTTGTTCGATCACACCATCCATAATGAAAGCATTTGGGTCCATAACAGGTAGTACCTGTCTACCCTCGTCATGCATGAGGCCTAACTTTTCAAGACGGCGGACACGTTCCTTGTTCAATTCAGTCCATGAGCTGCGTTTGCTTCTAGGCGACAATCTCTGTGCTAATTGAGTATCGGATAGTTTCTTTTTGACTCCATCGATCCAGCCAAAGCACAACGCTTCCTCAACCACGTCCAAATACAGCAGAGTATCCGGAGTGGGTTTCAAGCTAACCATGACCCAGCAAGATTTCTGGACTTTTCCATGCTCCTGCAACCAACTTCTCAATTCTTCCCTCGATGTCACGGGGATACAATGTACATTTTCCATCGCATCGTTGTCTATACTTGAGCCGGTTCTTGATACCAGAAGAGAGAATAGTCGTTCATGACGGAAGCATGCCCCAATTGACGGAGCATGGTAGACACATTACCTCGGTGGTAGGTCCCGTGATTTACCAGATGAAATACCATTTCCGATAAGCGGGTTTCGCGGACGCCGGCAAATGGATTATCGAGCAGTACGGTGTGTTCCAGATTGGTTTGGCCTTGGAGCCATTCGCTATATTGTGCCGACAGATCGGCAAACATTTGCATGTACTCATCTATTGAACCATGAATTTCACCATTGAGAGGCATGCATGCCTGGAGTGCCTCGGGCATACCGGTGCCCGTTAACACCAGATACCACATCTTATCCACTGCATAGATATGGCTGAGAGCATGGGCGATGGTTGGAAATGAACTGTTCACTTCCTGACTTAGTACAGAAGAGGGGAGTTCTTTAATTCTGTTCAGGATGGTTTGATTAGCCCATGCGTTGTAGTTATACATTTGTTCCGGATGATTCATGAATGATCGTCTCCTTTAATTTGGCGAGGAATGTGGTTACTTACTAAAATGATTATAAAAAAAGAAGTATGACAACAGCGTGTCATACTTCTTCATAGAGTTTAAGTGCGTCTCGAAGCTGTTCTTTCAGAATACCTCGTAATTCAATCGGTTCAAGCACCTCAGCGCCACTTCCCAAACTAAGCAGAAACGACCATAACCACTTGGCTTGTAACGGTTGATGAACCGAGATGCGCATCGTCATACTGCCATCCTCGTGAAATTGCTTATCTGCCTGTTGAAAATGATCCATGGCTTCTGCTAGCGCTTCCGGGTTCACCCGAAATACCACATCACTTACTTGATCTTGCCAGGATGGATCGGACACAACCTCCGCCTGAGGAAGTTCAAGATGTGGTTGAAAGTGTTCCGATGTCAGGGCCACATTCATCATCCGGGACAGTCGGAACTCGCGATAATCCTGCCGTGTCTGGCAAAATCCATATACATACCAATTACGGTATTTGAACTGGAGTCTTACCGGCTCCAGATGGCGAGGGGTGTGTTCATTTTTCGTATTGATGTAGTCAAAACGTACAACCTGATGCTTCGTAATCCCTGTACGCAGATGAGGAAGGGCATCAGGCTCCGTTCGGCGAGTCTCCAGATCCACAGATAGACTTGAGGTCTGATGCTCCGGTCCAATCGTTTGCAGACGTTCAATTGTGCCCTGTGCACGTGCATCCTCAAAGACCGTGGAGAGACTGCTAAAAACCGTAATCAGAGAATCCACATCATATGAACCAAGCAAGCTTTTATCCATTTTATATCCGTCCATCATGCCGTAGCCGCCCTTGAGTCCCTGATGGGAAATGACGGGGAAGCCGGCTGCACAGATTACATCAATATCCCGATAGATCGTTCTCGGGGACACCTGAAACTCTTCTGCCAAGGTGGAAGCAGACAACACTTCGTGGTTCAGCAGTTTGTATATGATTGAGATTAATCGCTCCAATTTCAAGAAATATCCCCGCCCGTTATTCCATTTTGTCATTACAGGCCTATATTATATCACGACATGATGAACACAATGGATGAATACAAAGGGTTCGTAAAAGTCATATCATCCAGTGGGTTTATTCCAGTTCGGTTGAATAAGTTCTTAGCCGAGATGAAAAAAAGAGTGCTGGATAGCACCCTTTTCGAAGACAGATTGTTGTTGTTGTATGGAACAGTTATTTTAGAAGTTTGGTTGAGCTATTATTCCAACGTTTAGAGTAGAGTGGGCTCTACTCTTCCTGCACGTTATAGAGAACCCGAGCGAGCAGATTCTGTCCGTAGTTACCAAAGTTTTTACCAAAGATCGTTAAGCCCCGTTTGTTCAAAGGTCCGTCCGTAACCGCAATGCGGAAGTGAATATCGCTCTTGTAATCCAACCCAATCTGGTCCAGCGTTACGTCCGAGATGCGGCATCCGTCGATATAGCTGCCCTCTTGCGTAATCCGGATCAGCTTCAGCATGCCGTACTGATTCAAGTGGGGAGGCCACCATTCCGGGTTAAAGGTACCGCGTGTATTGCCGAAATCGCCTGGACTCGTCCAGCAGCCAATCTCAATACCATTGATGTAGAAATAGATATCCGAAGGGTAATTGTCGCAAAAACCAGGTGCCTCCGACCCCAGCTCCATGGATAGCTGAATTTCGCTAAACAACTGATTGGGCTTGAGGTAGTTAGGGATACGATACTCCAAGTAACCTTCAGCCAGCCAGATCATCTCCGCATCAATCCGCAGTGGATCAGCAAAGTAACGCGGATCATCGAACTCTCCAACAATGCTGTCCCGGGTAGCAAGGCCGCATGTAGGTGCAGCTTGATAATCGCTGTAGTGGCCTACCTGAATTTCAACCTCGTATCGATTATTTATTTCCTGTGAACGCAGATCAACCATCAATTTTTCCTCATTGAGATAACATATCTTCTGAATGCCATGTTTGCCCACGGCGGTATTGATCTCGATCAATCCGCTCTCCTCAAGCTTTTTGATATGCATTGTGATAGCGCCATTGCTCAGCCCCAGTTTGGTTGCGAGATCATTGAGATTAAGACTTTGGTTCTTGGCCAGTAGCTCGATGATCTGAATCCGGATTTCTGAACTGAGCGCTTTGAAGATATTCACACCCGACATCAGATCTTTAATATAAATCATAGGTGGATTCCTTTCCCCGTTCTGAACAAAGTCTCTTTTCAATGCAGACATTTGCACATTTATATGTTTTATTTCAGATAATTATAAATCATTCCCTCATGGAAGGGAAGGGCAGAGAAATAGAAGCCAAAACCCTTCTGTATAGCGCAAATATGAAAATGTAATCCACTTTTTGTTCACTATTACGGTTAAAATAAGTGTTAATCAGTTCATGTATATTTGAAATATACCATTGAAATGTAATGTAACCGCTTTTATAATCCTATTATACCTAAATTGATTCAATACATCATGAACCAAATTAACCATTTGAAAGGTGGAGTTAGGTTTGGATAAGTTGAAGACGGTACAAAAGTTCAAAAGGAATCGTTGGGCATTACCCGCATTGCTTGTCTTAGTGTTGCTGCTTGCAGGTCAATCACGGGCTTTTGCAGCATTTTGGAATCTGACCGGAGATATCGCTGTTCATGATCCATCGATTATCAAAGAGGGCAGCTCCTGGTACACCTTCTCAACGGGGCCAGGCATTCAGGTATTGAAATCGGATAATGGATCGTCCTGGTATCGGGTTCCGCAAATCTTCCTGAGTAAGCCATCCTGGTGGGCTTCTGCGGTTCCGGGGCAGAGTGGATTGGATGTATGGGCACCGGACGTAGAGCAGTATAACGGAAAAGTGTGGCTCTATTATTCAATCTCCACCTTTGGTTCTAATCGGTCTGCGATTGGTCTCGCGTCCGCGAACAGTATCGGTGCAGGGCAATGGAAGGACGAAGGGATGGTGCTTCAGACAACGACCGCCAATAATTATAATGCGATTGATCCGAATCTGGTCATTGATGCTTCAGGCAATCCATGGCTGGCATTCGGTTCTTTCTGGAGCGGTTTGAAGATTGTCAAGCTGGACAAAAATACGATGAAACCGACAGGCAGCATAACATCCATTGCTGCGCGCCCGAATAACGGAGGTGCTATTGAAGGACCAAGTGTTGTATACCGTGGCGGCTATTATTACCTGTTTGCCTCCATCGATTCTTGCTGCCAAGGAGTGAACAGTACCTACAAAATGGTCTATGGACGTTCGACCAGCATAACAGGCCCTTATGTGGACAAAAACGGAGTCAATATGTTGAATGGTGGCGGTACGATATTGGATACAGGCAATGTGAAATGGAAAGGTCCAGGTGGTCAGGACGTGTACAACGGTAATGTCATCGCAAGACATGCCTATGATGCAGAGGATAATGGCAATCCGAAATTGCTGATTAATGACTTGCTTTGGGATGCCAGTGGCTGGCCTATGTATTGATTTATTTTATATAAATATAAAATGTTTTATAAAAGTGTTGACTAAAGTGATCTGGATTTGATAAATTTAACAACAGAAATCTTATTTCATCCAATTGAATACGGTTACAAGTCCAGATCAGGAGGGGTTCAGATGGTAAAGAAAAAGAATTGGGTCACATTTATGCTTCTAATGCTAGTAAGTGCACTGGTACTTGCGGGCTGCGGAGGAGGAAGTAGCGCTTCAAATGGGGACAAGGAGTTAACGTTTATGTTCCGCGGTGGTACGGACGAGCAGAAAGCATACCAGGCGGTGGTCAAGAAATTCGAAGAAGATCATCCGGGTGTGAAAGTCAAAATCATTGTAACGGCTGCGGATCAATATGCAACCAAGCTGAGAGCGGCAATTACAGGCAACAGCTTGCCTGATGTATTCTACATCAATCCGGGCGATGTGAAAGCGTATGTGAACAGTAATGTACTGATGAATCTTACACCGTATGTTGAAAATAACCCGGATGTTGATCTGGATAATATCTGGAAATACGGTGTGGACTTGTACCGTTATGATGGCCAAATGTCAGGACAAGGCGACATCTACGGTATGCCGAAGGATCTGGGGCCATTTGCACTGGGATACAACAAAACTTTGTTTGAAAAAGAAGGCATTCCCTTCCCTGACAAGGATAAACCATATACATGGGAAGAGTTCATTAAAGTAAACCAGCAAGCGACCAAGGATACTAATGGGGACGGAAAACCCGATGTGTATGGTACTGGCTTCAACGTACAGTGGGCACTGCAATCCTTTGTATGGAGCAATGGCGGCGATTGGTTGGATGAGACTAAAACAAAAGTAACGATTGATGATCCGAAATTCGCGGAAGCGCTGCAATTCTTCGCGGATATGCAAAACAAATACAAAATCACACCTTCCATTGAGGAAGCGCAAACATTGGATACGTACCAACGCTGGATGAAAGGTGAGATGGCTTTCTTCCCTGTTGGACCATGGGATATGAGTACATTTGAGAAACTGCCTTTCGATTATGATTTGCTGCCATTCCCTGCGGGATCTACTGGCAAATCGGCAACGTGGATTGGATCTCTCGGAATCGGGGTATCCGCGAAAACGAAACATCCGGAAGAAGCTGCTGCATTGGTGAACTACCTTACGGCTTCGAAGGAAGGCATGCAGCAACTGGTGGATGCCAAGGTACAGATTCCAAACTTGCTTGATATGGCAGACGAGTGGGCCAAAGATACATCCACGAAACCAGCCAATAAACAGGAATTCATTGATATCGTTGAGGATTACGGTCGGGCTCTGCCAGGCAATTACACATACAATGCGGAGTGGTATGATCTGTTCTTCACGGACATCCAGCCGGTATTGGATGGCAAGATTACAGCCGCAGACTATGTGAAGCAGCAACAGCCGAAAATGCAGAAGCTGCTCGATAAAGCAGTTGAACAAGAAAAGAAATCACAGAAATAGTAGATAGGTAGAGCGATGCCGGCAGAGTGCAATCATGCTGCTGGCATCATTCGTGTTGGAATTTGTGGAGTTCCATACGGGCATGTGGCATTCGTTGATCGGCAAGGTTCAATCGAAGAATGCCACATGCTGATACTAGAAACAGGGGTGAACGCCGTGATTACGAAATCGAGTTTGTATCGCAAAGAGATGCTGTACGGATATCTGTTTATTTTACCTCCGATTCTTGGATTGCTGATCTTTGTCATGTTCCCGTTCCTCTACTCCCTATATGGTTCCTTTACGGATTGGGACGGACTGGGACAGATGAATTTTATTGGTCTGGCCAACTTCAAGGATTTGCTCACGGATGACCTCTTTTACAAAGCGATGTTTAACACATTTTTCCTGATGCTTGGTATCCCGATTGGTCTGTTGTTGGCGCTATTGCTGGCAATGGGGCTGAATCGTAAAATCCCGGGCACAACGACATTCCGAGTGATCTACTACATTCCGGTTATTTCCTCACTCGCTGCCGTGTCCATCATGTGGAACTGGGCGTACAACGGAGATTACGGTCTGGTGAACCAGTTCCTTGACCTGTTTGGGATTAAAGGCCCTAACTGGCTCGCGAACAAAGATACGGTCAAACCCGCTCTGATTATTATGACGGTGTGGAAAGGCTTGGGATACACGATGTTATTGTACCTGGCAGCACTGCAAAGTGTATCACGTACATATTACGAGGCGGCAGAGCTGGATGGAGCGAATGGATTCCAAATCTTCCGCAATATCACCTGGCCGATGGTGAAGCCGGTTACCTTTTTCCTGATCGTTACGAATATCATTGGCGGTTCCCAGATATTCACCGAGATGAACATTATGACACCTACGGGTGGTCCTGAATATTCTTCGGCATCAATCGTTTTCTACATCTGGCAGAAGGCCTTCAGTAACTTGCAGATGGGTTATGCCTCAGCGATGGCCATGATTCTGGGTATTTTCATTTTTGTCATTACCCTTGTGCAATTCAAAATGAACGAAAAATCAGCCTATGATGGGGATTGATTGTCAAGGAAAGGAGTGAACCGGAGATGTCTTACAGTCAAAAGAGGAAGTTAACGAATTCGATCATTTTTATCGTACTCGCGATTGGTGCAATTGCGATGATTGCACCACTGATCTGGATGTTGTCCACGTCATTGAAGGAGAAGCAGGATGTGTTCGCGCTTCCGCCTGTATGGATACCTGAAGTATTCCAGTTTGGAAAGTATAAAGAAATCTGGGAAGCAGGGCCGCTGCTCAGCGGGATCAAAAACAGCCTCATCGTTGCGGTGAGTGTAACGGTGGTGGGTACGTTTACGTCCAGTATCGCTGCCTTTGCTTTTGCCAAATTAAGATTCCCGCACAAAAATAAATTGTTCCTCGCATTGCTGGCATCCATGATGATTCCTTATCCGACCGTCATGATCCCGCAATTCATCATGTTTGCGAAGCTGGGCTGGGTGGATACGCTGCTTCCACTGATCGTTCCAGGCCTTTTCGGTAACGTCATCATGATTTTCTTCCTGCGCCAATATCTACTTAGTGTGCCTGATGCGATTATTGAGGCAGCCAAAATCGATGGAAGCTCCTATTTCCGGCTGTACTCCAGCATTACGTTTCCACTGATCAAACCGGCGATCGCTGCACAGTTGATTCTCTGGTTCATGGGCATCTGGAATGATTATCTGGCACCAATTATCTATCTGAACTCACCGGAGAAGCAGACGTTACAGCTCGTTATAGCGAATTTCAATGCCACGTATGCGATTCAAACCGATTACCCACTTATTATGGCGGCGTCCATCGTAGCTCTGTTACCAGTGTTGATCATCTTCCTGATCTTCCAAAAACAGATTATTGAATCGGTTGCCATCTCGGGAGTGAAGGGATGAATCAGCGGAAGAACTTCCGAGGGTGGACATTTTCGAAGAGAGGGGTTGTTGCTTCCATGTTGCTGTTGTTGATTACTGGGGCTACGGGATGTGCTGGAGAAGGGGCTGGAGAAACGGTGTCCCGTCCGGTCTTTCCTGAAGCTCCTCAAGATACCCAACTGTATGATACCTCCATATTGGATGACGAGTCCCGTTGGACAGTAAACAATGCACATGATCCGGCCATTATCAAAACAGACCAGGGTTACTACGTCTATTCCACAGACGTTCGTGTAGCGGGAGAACCGAAACCCGGCGTCATGGTACGCAAATCGGATGATCTGATCCACTGGACATGGGTAGGCCAGGCTCTGCCAGGCATTCCGCAAGAAGCGCTGGATTGGACAGGTGCAGTGAACCTGTGGGCGCCGGATGTGATTCAGGCTGGTGACACCTATCGGATGTACTATTCGGCATCCAGTTTCGGTAGTACCCAGTCGGCCATTGGTTTGCAGACAGCTAAGTCCCCGGAAGGCCCATGGACAGATGAAGGGCTGGTTGTGAAAACCCTTGCGAATGAAGAGGATAAACTGAATGCCATTGATGCCAATCCCATTGTGGATGCCGAGGGCAATTCGTGGATGGTATATGGTTCGTTTTTTGATGGCATCTATATTGCCCCACTCGATCCGGATACCGGAAAGTTCAAGGACGAGGGTTATGGTACCCGCATTGCTGCACGGGATCGTGCAACCGAAGAGGGTGCAGTCGAAGGTCCATACATCGTGTATAACCCGGAGTTCAAAAAGTACTATTTGTTCGTCTCCTATGATTCCTTATTCGAGGACTATAACGTGCGGGTTGCGCGTGCCGATTCAATCACAGGACCGTACACGGACATGAATGGCATGAACATGCTGGATACAGAACATCTGCCTCAATATGAGATCGGCACCAAAATTCTGGGGGGTTATCGCTTCACAGAAGGTGAGGGCTGGGTAGCGCCCGGACATAACTCTGTTCTCAAGGACGGAGACGATTATTATATTGTGCATCATGCACGGGGCGAGACGGATAAAAACTGGCCCTATCTGCATGTACGCAAAATGGTATGGACGAAGGACGGCTGGCCTGTGGTTTCACCTGAACGGTACGCCGGTGAGACTGCCCAGGATATTCCGAAATCCATGATTGCCGGGGAGTGGGAAGGCATGGCGCTTGATCCGTCCGTGGACGGGCAGATTCAGGCAGTGCCTTATACCCTAACAAGTAACGGTAAAATTAAAAGCGAAAATGGTTCTGGAACCTGGACATTTGATGGCCAACAAACATTGACACTGACGTGGAAAGAAAGTCCATGGGGCGGAGCTTCCATAGAAGAGCTGAAGCTACTCCCGTCCTGGGACTGGGAGAGAAGCCAGCCTACGCTGGTGCTAACAGGCCTCGATGATCGCGGCGTAGCGGTCTGGGGCAAGCAGATTAGCGCAGCGGAGGAGTAAGGCAGGAAGCAGCGCGTAACCCGCGAGCTCTACGCCGAGGATGCACAAGCAGTGAGGGGGAGGAAGGATCCGCAGGAGCGAGTTTGGTATCCGATTTCAACCGCTAGGAGCGGTGGGAAAAGAAATCGGAGGACAAGAGAGCACCAAGGCCCTACCACCCCTGAACGTCCGCAGTGTATGCCAAAGCTTTCCTCTTAAGGTGCGTTAACGCACAAGACATTGCTGCTAATAAACATTCAAGATGCATTTATACTGGCCAATGTCTGAGGCCGATCAAGTACTTAAATATGGGGAGAGTTGACCAAGCGAAGCGGTCAACCCCATTAGACCGAGCCAATATAAGGCTCGAAGTGAGGTTGTAACCCAGCGAGGGCGGTAAGAGCGAGCTACTGAACCAAAGGTGCACAAGCAGTGAGGGGGAGGAAGGATCCGCAGGAGCGAGTTTGGCATCCGATTTCAACCGCCAGGAGCGGTGGAAAAAGAAATCGGAGGACAAGAGAGCACCAAGGCCCTCCCACCCCTGAACGTCCGCTATGCACCAAAGCTGGCCTATAGCTCTGCGGCCAGCTCTGAATACATGGGGAGAGTTGACCCAGCGAAGCGGTCAACCCCATTATACCGAGCCAATATAAGGCTCGAAGTGAGGTTGTGTAACCCGCGAGCGCGAAAAGAGCGAGCTGCTGAACCAAAGGTGCACAAGCAGTGAGGGGGAGGAAGGAGCCGCAGGAGCGAGTTTGGCATCCGATTTCAACCGCTAGGAGCGGTGGGAAAAGAAATCGGAGGACAAGAGAGCACCAAGGCCCTACCACCCCTGAACGTCCGCTGTGCACCATGTCTTGCCTGTTCTTTTCACGTATGCGTTACATCCTCAACTCCGAGCTATCACACACACATTTGAAAGGGGAGCATTCCCATGACAGATTCCATTACCTTTACTAATCCCATTCTGGAGCAGCGTGCTGATCCGTGGGTGTACCGTCATACAGACGGCTACTATTATTTTTCCGCTTCCGTACCAGCCTTTGACCGGATCGAAATCCGGCGAGCAGAGACGTTGGAAGAGTTAAGAGATGCGGAGCCGGTAACGGCTTGGACCAAGCGTGACACGGGGCCGATGAGTGCCAACATCTGGGCACCGGAGATTCATTTTATCGATGGCAAATGGTACATACATTACGCTGCGGCTCATACCAGTGAGACCAACGAAGGTCTGTTTGATCACAGGATGTATGTGCTGGAGAACGATTCTACGAATCCACTCGAAGGGGAGTGGGTAGAAAAGGGACAGATCTATACACGCTGGGAATCATTTGCGCTGGATGCAACGACCTTTGAACATAAGGGAATCCGCTATCTGGTCTGGGCACAGAAAGATCCCGATATCGTGGGTAACTCGAACCTGTACATTGCCGAAATGGAAAACCCATGGACGCTACGCGGCGAACAGGTCATGATCTCTACGCCGGAGTATGATTGGGAAATCATCGGCTTTAAAGTGAATGAAGGCCCTGCGGTGATGCATCGCAATGGACGGTTATTTATTGGATACTCGGCGAGCGCGACCGACTACAATTATTGTATGGGTTTGCTCACCGCAGATGAAGATGCCAACCTGCTTGATCCGGCGAGTTGGGTGAAGTCACCCAAGCCGGTGTTTCAAACCTGTGAAGCGAACGGACAGTACGGTCCAGGTCATAACAGCTTTACTGTATCACCAGATGGCAAGACGGATATCTTGATCTATCATGCGCGTAATTACAAAGATATCGAGGGCGATCCATTGTATGATCCAAACCGTCACGCCCGTGCTCAAGTGATTCGCTGGCGTGAAGATGGCACACCTGATTTTGGTGTTCCGGTACCGGATGGAAAAGCAGTAGCAGAAACGAAATAAGATATAGTATGTCTTTTTAATACGAGAGCCCTTGGTTAGCGAGTGATGCTGATTTAAGGGCTCTTTTGTATGGAAACGATAGGAAAGAGCGGTATGGGTGTCAATGTGTTGGATATAAAACAAAGCAACCACAACGATGATTTCTGCGTATGAGAAAGATACAGATTACGATGCACAATCTATTAGGAGGATTATATATGGATTCACGCGAAACCTTGGACCAGGAACTGGAACAGATTTTGAAATGGGAAAAACAACAGAAGGACTTGTTTATATGGGATAAAATTGGGCGTTTGCCCTTTGCGATGTTGGATAAAGTGATGCCTAAAGCGTTAAAACAGAAAATTGGAGATTCCCTGAACGACGTTGGGCAGTATGTCCAGCATGGGGGAAAGTTCCTCGTACAGAAGAAAAAAGTAGCTAAGCTGCTGCAAGAGGAAGCCGAGAAGTCCGGTTATTCCATGATAGATACGACCTATCGTTTGGAGCAGGAAGCTGAAACCGAGGGCACAACGAAGATTCATAGTGTGGAAAAGTTGCCGCTTCAAGTGTTGGACCAGGTGGCTGATAACATTACCGAGAGTCGAACCAAATTTGCTGCGGCACAGGGTGCAGCTACAGGTTTTGGTGGCATTGTAACTATTGCAGCAGATATTCCGATGGTGATGGGACTTTCCCTGAAGGTGCTTCAGGAGATGGCGCTATGTTACGGCTATGATCCAGATGAACCGCTGGAGCGCATCTTTATTGTGAAATGTCTGCAATTCTCATCCGCTGATATCGTAGGCAAGAAAGCGATCATTGAAGAACTCGCCGCATACGACGACCCGGACAAGCCGATTGAAGTGGTATCGCAGATGCAGGGCTGGCGAGAAGTTTTTAATTCCTATAGTGAATCCTTTGGCTGGAAGAAGCTGTTCCAGCTCATTCCAATTGCCGGCATGGTGTTTGGATCAGTGAGCAACAAAAATACGATCCGGGATGTAGCGGAGGCAGGCAAAATGCTGTACAAAAAACGTCTGATCCTTCAGCGTTTGAAGTAATATTAGAGAAAACGTACTAAACGTAATATTACAGAAGAATACTATATAGGTTCGATTTAACATTTACACAATAACGGAGAGGACAGAAAGAACCTGAAGAAGCGAAGCTTGCGCCTGTATTCCCGGATTTCCCCCTTTAGAAGAGGGATCAAAAAATCTGGGAATAACAGCGATCGGAAGGTTGTTCTGTCATCGGAGTGTCCGTGTAAATATTCTTTATATGAAGCTATATAGCGTGTCTGACAACTCCAAAGAAGCTGATTTTCCACATTTTCGTTCCATGAAGGAAGTTTTCCAAAGGCGTGCTAGGGCACATAAATGGAAAATGACGCAGCATATCATCCGATAAAAAATACGGTGATGGTATTTCTTGAGTTTGAAGATGTGAAGGAACTGCATACAGCCCGGGTTAACAGCGTTGTGATGTGAGACATGAGTGATATGGTTGAGGATCATTACGAGAAAATCTAAATATAACAAAAAGGGTTCCTGCCGAACTGTAAATACAGAGTTGGCGGAACCCCTTTTGTTGTTATGGTTTAAATCGTTAATTTAGACTTCAAATGTAGTGACTAAAGTGAAATCTAACGAACTCAGCTGACGTTATTTGGCGATATTTCACTAATCCTGATTTCTAGAGAATCTCAGACACGTTATTTACTCATTGCACACGCACATCCCAAAGTTTTCAGCCGTTTTCTCGGGAATAGCGTTGCTCAGATTCTTTAGATTACGAAAACGGCAGTATTCGTTCAAATAAGAACTGTCAGGTTCGTTATCGCAGCATAACATCGTATATGGCGATGCTGCCACTCAAGGATTGGATCTAACATAGAATAAAAAGTGGACACCTGTTGATGTATTGCTTACTCTTCGCTACCGTTTTCTTTGGCCCAGATATTCAGCAATTTATCGGATGGAAGCAGGAATGTGAAGATCCCTAGCAGGGGCAGGAAGCTGCACATTTGCATCACGGGTGATACACCGAAAACATCAATCCAGTTCCCTAGCACGAGTGCACCCAGCCCCCCCATACCAAATGCCAGACCTGTGATCAGACCGGAAACCGTTCCGATTTTGCCTGGAATCAGCATTTGTGCATATACCACCGTAACCGAGAAGCTGGATAACATGATAAAACCAATAATGGTTAAGAGTACACCTGTCCAGAACAGATTCGCATAAGGTAACAACAGAGCAAGTGGAGCAGCTCCGGCCATGGACAGGAAGATCAGATTACGTTTGCCGAACCGATCCGCAAGAGGTCCTCCGAAGAACGTACCGAGTGCTCCTGCAGCCAGGAACAGGAAGATATAGATCTGTGCGTCCTCTGTGGACAATCCAAAGGTATCTTTCAGATTAAACGCGTAGAAGCTGCCAATGGAAGCGATATACCAGGAACGAACAAAGACGAGCAAGATCAATAGCGTAATGGCGGCAGTGATCTTTTTGCACAATGCTGGATTGGGTGCACGCCGGGCAGCAGCTTGTCTACGCAGATATCCACCCGATTGCAGCATGCGTCCATACCAACGGGCGATGTAGATCTGAACGGCGATTCCCATGGCGGCAATGCCTGTAAATCCAATAGCACCGAACAGTCCAAACGGGATAAAGATCCAGCGTGTAAGCAATGGGGCAAGAGACTGCCCCGCGTTACCGCCCACTTGGAAGATGGACTGTGCCAGTCCACGGCGCTGACCGGCAGCCATATGGGATACCCGCGAACCTTCCGGGTGGAAAGCGGCAGAACCCAGACCGACAAAGATAACGGATATCAGGACAGCCATATAACTGTCAGCAAAGGCCAACAGCAACATGCCCGTAAATGTAAAACCCATACCGATGGGTAGAATGGACGGCGTTGGTTTTTTATCAGCAAACCAGCCTACGACAGGCTGCATAATGGATGCGGTAAAGTTGATCGCAAAAGAAATCCATCCGATCTGAGTATACGTGAGATGCATCGAGTCTTTCAGAATCGGGAAAATAGCTGGAATGACCGACTGGATCGAATCATTGAACAGATGAACCAGACTGATCGCAATAAGTATCCGGTAAACGGTGCTTTGTGCATCCAATCCGGGTGGGGCTTTCGAACGCGCTGCGGCGTCCTTGGATAATGAGGTTTGTGTAGACATGTACAATTCTCCTTTGGTCGCGGTCACGAGGGATCAGCGCCTGATGTTGTATTCTATGCGTGTAAGCATATTGTTACATAATAGGATAGATTGATTGGACCGACAAGGGGAACAAGAGAAAACGTACATTTACAAAAGAAATGTGTTACTTTAGACTTCATAATAATAAATTCCATATTTTAGAATGAAAAGGAAAGGGGAGGGATGGCATTGAAATCCTTATCGCCTTATGAATCAGCTCGACGTGAACTGGTAATGACCATTGTATATATGGCTGTAATCACGTTTCAGGCTCTCTATGTTGCACCGAAATCTCTATCTGCTGCTATCGTCATATTTATCATTTTTCAATCGATTGGTGTGCTGATGTTGAGACATTACGTTAAAAAGGTCAAAGAACTGAAGGAAGATCAGTCTACTTGAAATTGACTCCAAACTTAGGATTGAGACACGGAGGTTCTACAGGTTTATACTAAAAAGCCGAACTTCTTCAGATGGAAGAGTTCGGCTTTTGGGCATTCAATGATTCTATTTTATAGAGATTGCATGAACCAGACTACTTTAACGATTATCAATTGTCTCCGGATACATATCATGATTCATCATGCGATGGTCGGCCATCTGCTCGTACTTCGTTCCCGGCTTACCGTAATTTGTGTACGGGTCAATGGAGATACCACCGCGCGGTGTGAATTTGCCCCATACTTCGATGTAGCGCGGGTCCATCAGCTTGATCAGGTCGTTCATGATGATATTCACACAATCCTCGTGGAAGTCACCATGGTTGCGGAAGCTGAACAGGTACAGCTTGAGTGATTTGCTCTCGACCATTTTGATATCAGGAATGTAGCTAATATAGATCGTTGCAAAGTCTGGCTGACCCGTAATCGGGCACAGGCTGGTGAACTCCGGGCAGTTGAATTTAACAAAATAATCACGGTACGGATGTTTGTTATCAAAGCTCTCCAGAATGCCCGGATCGTACTCAAACGTATATTTTACGTTCTGGTTGCCTAGCAACGTCACATCTTGCATCTCATCAGGTTGTCTCATCGGTTATTAAGCGCTCCTTGTTTCCGTCAAAGCCCGAAGCTTCGCGGTATATATGAATAGGCAATCTTCAATCGTGCCTGTTTAATTCTCTTCATTGTCTGAGGACATTTCGTTCTCATCCATGCCGCCCATTCCACCAATACTGCCCATTAGACGCCGCGTTTGTTGCCCCATACCAACGTATGAAGCTGTGGAAGCACACGAACATCATTCAGGTCATCGGATGCACTGACTTGGTCAATCAGCCACTCATAACGAGCAAGCAGTGAGGACGCCAGATCTGGCGTATCGGCGGAAGTCACATCCGGGTTCCCGGTTTGTAAAAATAGATCCGTGCCCGGATATCGTGCATGCACACGGCGGGCATAGCCCAGGTCTGTCTCATCGAAGATCACGATCTTCAGACTATGGCTTCGTTCTGCCGGGCCAGCGGCTAGCCGTCCGATCAGATCATCCAGCACGGACCAATCCGTGTCCATGCCGGAGCTGGGTGGCTTGGGCGAGACGGTGACTTCGTCAATGTCCGCCAGCCAAGGCTGCCAGCGGGAGCCCTGCGTCTCCACCGCGGTGCGGATGCCGTTCTCCCGCAGCAGGGCAACCAACCCGCCCAGCGAAGCGAGCAGGGCGGGATTACCGCCGGAGATGGTGACATGGGAGAAACGCGTGCCGCCAACGCGGCGCAATTCTTCCCATACGCCCTCCGGCGTAATCATCTGGATCTGGTCCTTGCCACTGCCGTCCCAGGTAAAGGCCGAGTCGCACCAGGAGCAGCGATAATCGCAACCCGCGGTGCGAACAAACATCGTTTTTTGCCCGATGACCATGCCTTCGCCTTGAACCGTCGGACCAAAAATCTCCATCACAGGGATGCGAGCCTCTTGGTTACGTTCACGCGACGGCCCATGTTCTACAACACTACTCATCAATCATCCACTCCCGTCTCGCTTCCGCGTAACTGGTTGGTGTCTCGAAGAGCCTTACAAACTCTGTCCGTCCGCCGTCGGTTAGTCCAGCATATGGCTCTGTCTGAAGCGCATGTTCCATCTGTTCGAACAGCCAAACGACCATATTTTCAGCTGTTGTATTCATTAAAGGAAGTGTCTCGTTGAGGTACTGATGATCCAGATAACCCTCAATCTGAGTTTTCCATATATCCTTGATATGTCCAAAATCAACTGTCAGCCCGGTTTCACCCGGATAACCGCTGATGCCAAATATCACTTTATACGTATGACCGTGCAAGTTCTTGCACTTGCCTTCATAACAATGCAGATGATGTGCCGCGTCAAAGGTGAATTCTTTGCTTACAAGCACACGTTTGCGGTGATAGCGCAGCTGGGTGGGTAGGATATCTTCACCTATTCGTTGCAGATGCTCCACAATACGGAATGTTCCCGGCTCTCTCATCGTACATCCACTCCCGCCGATTCAGCAGCAGCACGTTGCTGTACATAACGATCCAGTCCGGCTTTGCGCAATTTGCAAGCAGGGCATTCTCCGCATCCATCGCCAATTACGCCGTTATAACAGGTCAGGGTACGCTCACGAACATATTCGAAGGCACCGAGATCATCTGCCATCTTCCACGTTTGGGCTTTGTCCAGCCACATGAGTGGCGTATGAATGACAAATGGGTAGTCCATCGAGAGATTAAGTGTCACATTCATCGACTTTACAAATGAATCCCGGCAATCCGGGTATCCGCTGAAATCCGTCTCACATACACCTGTAACCAGGTGACGAGCTCCTTTTTGTTTGGCCATAATGGCTGCAAAGCTGAGGAACAGCAGATTCCGTCCATCCACAAATGTACTTGGCAGTTCGCCTTCTTCATGTGTAATTTCAACATCTGTGCGCGTGAGGGCGTTGGGGGCAAGCTGGTTTAACAGGCTCATATCGAGAACCGTTTGCTGCACGCCCAGATCGCGAGCGATCTCGGAAGCACATTCAATCTCCAGCTTGTGGCGCTGACCGTAATCAAACGTAACAACCTCGACTTCGGCAAACTGTTGTTTGGCCCAGAACAGACACGTGGTGCTATCCTGACCGCCGCTGAATACAACGACTGCTTTTTCTTCGTTCAACATAAAAAAACCTCTCTATCTTCTTGAGATCAAACCATGCACGAAGGCATAGAGTGTCGGAAGAACAGAGAAGTTCATGAACTGGCATCCATCAAAAAACACACCTTCTCGATAACCGCTTCAAAAAAAGCAGCCATGAGCAAGTGTCCTTAGTTTTTTACGTACATTACGTTAAGTAACGTGTACGCAAGACTTATACTGACCATCACAAGGTCAAGTCTTATAGAGGGAGTTCGCGAACCTCTCCCATGCCGTAGGGCGTGTCTCAAAACTCGCTGAAGTGCATCTTTTACCGCCTTTTCGCCCCATTCTGCGTCACTTTCCCTTGACGTGCCCCGGCACGCCTGCGGAAAATTTCCTTGCTTGGAACGAAAATTCGGCAAAATCTGCTTCCTTCGGAGTTCTCAGACACGCCCTATGGCACGGATTTTCTTCTTCAATTGTCTGAACCATTATAACATGAAACCGCGTGGTGACCACCCCACTTGAGCACAGTGGCAGTTAATCGGTTGGCTTCATTAACTAACGGTCTATTTGATATGTTTATTTGATCAGTACATTCCCGAAAGGGATCACTTCTTTCAGAATTCGTTTGAACAGACCCTCATCGTTGAGATCCTGTTCCAACCGACGATTCTCACGTCCAGCCTGAAAGAGTACAGATCCATGTCCTGTCATCTTCCAATGATAATTCATATGCTGACTGGCAAGGTTGTTACCATATACCGTGAGTTCCAGATGTGCATTCTCGGGATAGGCAATGATGCTACCGGCATCCACATACAGCGGTGCTGTTGGGTGAAGTTCCTGTTGGCAGACCTGGCCTTGAGTGAGCAATCCGATTTTACCTCTGCCGGAAAATTTCATTTTCACTGCATCACGGGTGATCAGCATGTTTTTGATTTTTTGGATTTTGGTATGCATCGTTACACCATCCGAGTAGAAGAACAGGTGGCGGAAATCATAGAGCAGATCACTGTCCTCCGTGAGCTCCACTTCCTTCATGGTGAATCCGGGAGGCAGGGCAGCCACAAATTGGCAAGGTCCGGTAATTTCAGATTTAATCAGCTTTTTCTTGCGATATATGCCTGTAATATTCATGAATTTATCATTGCGGCTCCCACTTGGACCGCGGAAGGCCACTATTTGCTGTGGATGCAGAATATGAAGGCGGTCATCTTTAATCAGTGAAAATGTGACGACTTGTCCAGTTCCGCCTGCTTCAGCATGGTTCAGGTGTATGTTCATGCAGTTGCTCCTGTCTTTTATACTCGGCCTGAACGGCGACGCATTCCCCAACGCATCACACGAATCAGAACAAAATAACCCAATATAAGAGAAACGACAGTGATGATCATCGTCTGAATTCGTTTGCTGGCAGCCGCTCTGGCATTCTGGTCATCTTGCAATTTGCTTACCATTTCAGTAAGTTTCTGGTTCTGAGCCAGTAGCTGTTCGTTCTGGGTCTTAAATGCTTCGACATTGGCCTGAGCTTGTCCCAGCTGAGCGGATGTTTGATTCAATTGCTCCATGGTTTGTTTGTAACTTTCCTGCAGAGCGTTCACTTCTCCAGGCAATTCGGAGACTCGCTCCCAGCCGCTATATATATCTGTAAAAATATTGGCACTGGCTGCATTTGCTGTCGAAGCGATCGAAACGGTAAATAGAATGCATGTGGTGAATAACACCCGAATGAAATAACCCTGAATGGATTTTGGCATCGTTAACACCTCTTTCTTCGGTTAGATCGAGCAATCGCCGAAATCGTCGTCTATTGTTGAAATACGGCTCTTACATTATACGTCAAAATCGGGACGATGGGTTCAAGATGATATCGTTTTATTACCCGAAATATTTAAAATGATTTAGGAACAGGGCTGTTTAGCATATAAATCTGTGGGGTAATAGAACGATAGGCAAGCACACCGGACCGTTTTAACAGAACTTTCACTTCAGTTCCGGGTGCATGCTATTCACAAATACGCAATTTAATGAACGATACCAATATATCCGATTGAATATAAGATCGCGAACATGAAGGAGTAGAAACATATGTATACGACAGATCAGAACACATCAACCAAAACAATTATGATCACTGTTAACGGAGAGCCAGTAGGGCGTAAGCTGGTCATTGACAGTGTCACCTATGCTCCGGTAACCCAAGCAGATGGTACACAATACTTACACAAAATGGGAATTGATCATCCTACAGTTTAATTTGGGACTTGTCATAGATTAAGGATTGAAAAGCTTGGCATAGTGCCAGGCTTTTTCGTCGTTTATTGTCGTATTCAGGCGGATTTGGGGACGAGAAACTAATATATTGGAAAAATTTAATGGGAACATGTGTTCCGTGACAATATAGTGTCCATTCACCCTGATAACTTAGAAGATAATACACATAAATCGGGGGAGAGACTACCAGTGAACTCAGTCTTTGAAGTATCTTATTCGTGGAATAAAGAGGCCATACCGACAGGGGGAGCCGACCCCGTATATATGATGGTAGAGTGGCGTAACGGTGCCCCTGCCAAAAGACTTAGGAAAATAGCACCCAAAATTGTATCAAGAGATTTGGAACTTTTGCTCAAACCGGAATATGGGGTACAGCTCAAAGGCATCTATGGATGTCGCTCCAAAGAAACAGATATTGGTTGGTTACTCAGGCTTGGTGATGTATACAAAGGGGAGAGCAAACAAATTTTGCTTGAATTCGTCATGGGACCCCATGTATCAGGAAAAGCAGCGGTATGTTCAGCCTACTGGAGCACAAGGAAGTTGAAGCAAAGTCAACGCGTATTGTTACGAAGAGAGCAGTTGTATATTCAGTACACCAGTCATCTCGGCATGCTGAGACAGCCGGAAGATCCGAAGGTGGAAAAGACCATTAAGTTAAGTGAAACTGTACCGTTGATCAAGCAAGCCTTACGTGCCTATGAAAGGGGCCGGGTTCAAGAGGGGAGTCATATGTTGCGTCGTCATGCAGATGCGCTGTTAATTGAAGCCGCACGCAAGCAGGATCTGGATTATTACACAGAAGCCGAGATCGTTGAGAAGCTGCGTTGTCATTATGAAATCACGTTTACAACCGGATATCATGACCGTGAACAAAAGATATTAGGCGAATAGGGTTGATTTCAGATGGTTACGGTATAGAGAGAACGAGTCTACATATGTTTTGAAGGTGAAGTTTAGGAGAAGGTCGAATGTATGTATCAATATCATATTAAACTATGGATGGAGTTGTATCAAATTTATTGAAACAACATCGTGGAGGGTCCGGCAAAATGACAGACCGACTAATCCGATTAATGCGCATTATCACGCTGGTACAAGCCAAGCCAGGCATTCTGGCGCGTGAGCTTGCCCAGCGATGCGAGACGACGGAAAGGACGATATACCGCGACATGGAGGCCCTCAGTGCAATGCATATCCCGATCGCCAATATGGGACACGGACAAGGGTACATGTTTATCAGCCATTTTGCCATGTATCCGCTTAATTGGTCTGATGAAGAAGCCCAAGCTTTCATGCATCTTGCTGAAGTTATGGAGAATATTCGTCCTTTGCTGAAACCTGCTTTTGAGAGCGCGTATGAGAAAGTGGTTGCTTCGAGTCAGAAAAACAAAACAGAACGTGTGGAATGGTCGGAGCAAATAAGTGGATTATTCAAAGTGGGATTGCCCGTATGGCAACATGAAAATAATGATTCACAGAACCAATCCCTGATTACCCTGCTTCAGGCTGGAATCTCACAGAACACTATTGAAGCGGAGTATCTGTCTCAAGGGAAAAAAGGAATTGTACGCATAGATCCTTACTGTCTTATCCCGCAAGAATACAGATTTGAGCTGTTAGGGTATTGTCACCTGTCGGAGAAACTTCGAATATTTCAGGTGAGCCGGCTGCTAAGGATACGGATCTTGCCGCGTACGTTTCGAAAAGAGGACTATCTCATACAATCACACTTCCGCATTCCTTGGGCATATGAGGGAAGTACGGAGTGGACTGCGTTCAAAATTCGATTTGCACCCCATGCTGTGGAGCGTGTAATGCAGGAACAATTCTATATACGCCCCATCTTAACCATAGAACCGGAAGGTAGCCTGTTATTTGAAGCCATTTTAAGTGACGTTGAGGAGTTTCTCGTATGGATATCCAAATATGGACCTGATGCGGAGATCCTCGAACCAGAGATATGCCGCATCAAGATGAAAGAACGCCTGAACTATTGGCAGCAAATGTACAATAGAAGTCGAGATTAGAAGGCTCCTATTCTATCGCAACACACGATTAGGCACCGTGCTGTGTAGAGCTACTCTTTGGATTTGAACAGGTTTGCCAGGTTGCCAAACGGAGATTCTTTCTCCTCATCTTCTGTAGAGCTGGAATAGACAACCTTGGATGCAATGCCTTCATCATCGGCTGCACAGTTATTTTCCAGCGTGAATCGGTCGAATTGATGCATGAATACCTTGGCTGTATTGATGGCATCATCCAATGCGCGGTGCTGGGTACCATCGAATTCAATGCCGCAGATTTCAAGAGCCTGAGCGAGACCGAGTTGACGGAACTTGCCTTCTTTGCGAACGGTGCGCGACCATTGTTGCTGGAGATCGTTATGATTGGTGATCCAGGCCACATCCAGTTGATGGGTGCGACAATGAGAGATCAGTTTGCTGCGGTCATCGGGTCCCCAGGAACACATGTAATAGGGGTCACTTCCCATCCAGGCAATGAATTGAATCAATGCTGCCGGAAAAAGTGGGGCTGCATCAATATCTTTCTGCGTGATGCCTGTAAACTGAATCGTGTCAGTGGACAGAACGGATTTGTTGGAAGGACGAACATACGTATGGAACGTGTCCGTAACGGCCAATCCATCCGCACTTTCCGTAACTTTGACGGCGCCGATATCAATGATTTCAGAAGAATAGCGAGTATTGCGGCTTACCGTGAATTCAAGATCATATATGATATATGGCATAGGACAAGCTCCTTTATCGATTAATACCTGTGGTAGATTTCTATTTCTCTATATTACAGGGAACATGCTTCCATGTCAGCCATCGCCAGAGAATTCATTGTAATCAGGATGAACGAACTGTTGGAATGTTTAATCATCTAACAGATGCATTTCCGGTTTTGGTAAGTCTTTACTTCGCAAAAAGTGGTCGTTATAATGAGTGGAGTTAGGGGCTTTCCTATATATTGGTCTGTATGTATGGCGACATAAAAGTAGAATTATTATCAAAACTTCCTAACACAGTTTGAAATGTTGGGAAGTTTTTTTGTTATTTATGCCTATTCATGCAGGAAAGGAGAGAAATTAGTCGGTTGTTGGTATAGCATAGGAAAACTGCTTCATGAGTTCTATTATTGAATTTACAGTACATATGGAGGTTTGTTTCTTTGATTAGCAGAAAAATGAAAATAACAGCAATTACAGCTAGTGTGTTTGTTGTGTTAATGAGCGCTGCTTATGGTGCATTTTATATTTGGAACAAGAATTATAAATTTAATAATAATTATGTATGGCAGCCACTGGAGAACGTAGAATCTACATTAACCTTGAAAGATTCCTATAACGTGATTGTAGCTGGAACGGACCCTGAAGGTATTACCGCTGCCTTATCAGCTGCTCGTAATGGGATGCGTGTGTTACTGGTGGAAGCCAGAGATCGCAACATGTTGGGCGGATTGTTAACCGAGGGAGGCCTTAATACGCTGGATCTAAATTATTCCCCTGAACAACCGCAGTTATTGAGTAGTTTGCGACAGCCTGATTTTTTGAACAAGGGCATTTTCCAGGAATGGTTTGACCAGATCGAGGGCAGTTCTTTTGATACCCATACAGCAGCTAACGTTTTCTATCGGATGGTTCGTTCTGAACCTAATATTGACCTGTTGATGAACGCGAAGGAATTAGTTCCTCTTACTGAACAATCTACGGGAGATCACACGACAATAACGGGGATGAGCATAACGAAAGAAGACGGAACAACGGTTCAGATATCAACCCGCTCCATTATTGATGCGACGCAAGATGCGGATATTGCAGCCGCTGCAGGAGTTCCATACTCCATCGGTAGACAAGATATTGGAGATGGTAAATCCAAAATGGTCTCTACGCTCGTATTCAAGCTAAGCGGTGTTACAGATGAGGTATGGCAAAAGTTTAGGGAAAGAGAGGGAACCGGGGTTGATAAGATGAGTGCTTGGGGGTACGGTGATGCTCGAAAATATGAATCCTCCAATCCACAACATATTAAGATTCGTAGTCTGAATATTGGAAGACAAAATGATGATACAATCTTGGTTAACACGATGCAGATCTTTGGGGTAGACCCGTTAGATCCCATATCTGTGAAAGAAGGTTTGGAGATCGGGAATAAAGAAGCCCCACGAATTGTTGATTTTCTGAAGAAAAATTATGATGAATTCGCAGGGCTGCAATATGCTGGGACAGCGAATGAGCTTTATGTGAGGGAGTCACGTCACATCTATGGCGAGTATCGATTAACTTTAGCGGATGTCATGGAAAATCGTGATCATTGGGATGCCATTGGATACGGTTCATACGATATTGATATTCAGAGCACGAGTGTTGGAAATGCCGGCACGATTATGTTAAGTCCGATTCAATATGGTGTACCTTTTCGTTCTCTTGTTCCGCTAAAGGTGGATGGTATGCTTGTCGTCGGACGTGCAGCAAGTTATGATACAATCCCACATGGTAGTGCGAGAGTTGTACCGCTGGGAATGGCAGAGGGAGAAGCGGCAGGAGCGGCGGTCAAACTGGCCTACGTCCATAAGGAGTCCTTCCGAGAACTCTCAGCTTCTGAAGAGCGAGCATCTGAATTACGCAAAATGCTGGAAAAACAGGGTATGGATCTAAAGGTACATCATTTCGAACAGCCTAAGTATATGGAACATAAGGATTACAAGGGATTGCTGGCTGCCGCGAGTATGTATATGACTTCAGGCAATTATAATAACGATGGTTGGGAACTGGATAAAGGAATGAATCCGGAACGATTTTTAAGTAAATTGAAAAGAATGCAGTCGATGTTCCCAGAAGCCTACACCGGCAGTGTCGATCAAGCTCTGGCCACTATGGAGAATGCCTCAAGTCTACCTTTAACGTTGGATCAGGCTGCGTATATGTTATGTCTGGCAATGGGATCTGCAGAAGCTGAAACTTCACTTGAAGATGCACTTGCTCAATTGCAAACGCAAAACTTTATAAGTGACGACACACTTGCTGGCATTCATGACAAGAACAATCTTACCAATGGGGATGCGTTTATGCTCATTCGTGATGTAGTGGAGTATTATTCAGGAGTTGTATTTGGTTAAGTTGGTTGACAATTACTTGTAAATGAACTAATGTGGTCAAAAATGATAACAGCGTTATAACGAGGACATGATTGTGCAAGCCAGCTTCAACAGAGAGGGGACAGTATGGTGTAAGGTTCCTGTAGCTGCTTCCTAATTCCTACCTCGCGAGCTGCGGAAGAGAATACTCATTCAGGGTTGCAACATCCGCCGGCAGGGCCCGTTATGCCCCGTAGGACTGCATTTTACAGATCGCATAGGTTGCGAACGGATGAATATGCAGTTAAACAAGGGTGGTACCACGACACATTCGTCCCTTGACGGATGTGTCTTTTTGCTGTTTACACGCCGTATTTTGATAATAAAAAAGAAGATTGGGAGTGGTCCAGATGCGTCAAAGTGAAATGTTTGTTCCAACATTACGTGAAGCGCCAGCGGAGGCAGATGCGGCCGGACATCGCTGGTTACTGCGCTCCGGTATGATTCGCCAACTGGCAGCAGGAATCTACAGTTACCTGCCTCTTGGACGCCGTATATTGTTGAACGTTGAACGGATCGTTCGAGAAGAGATGGATCGTGCCGGTTGTCAGGAAGTATTACTGCCGATTATGCAGCCAGCCGAACTGTGGGAAGAGTCCGGAAGGTACACCCAGTATGGTCCTGAATTAATGCGTCTAAAGGATCGGCATGCAAGGGAGTTTGCTCTTGGACCAACACATGAAGAAGTGGTAACTGCGTTAGCGCGGGATGAGGTGAACTCGTATCGTAAGCTGCCATTCACGCTGTACCAGATCGGAACCAAGTTCCGGGATGAACGCCGTCCTCGATTTGGATTGCTGCGCGGTCGTGAATTTATCATGAAAGATGCGTACTCCTTTGCTTCCGATTGGGAAGAACTTGATCGTACCTATCAGGCGATGAATACAGCTTACAGTCGCATTTTGGAACGTTGTGGTCTGGACTATATCCGTGTCGAGGCGGACGCAGGAACGATTGGCGGTCAGGGGGAAACACACGAGTTCATGGCTCTTGCTGATGTGGGGGAGGACACAATTGTCACCTGCAAACATTGCGGATATGCCGCAAATCTGGAGAAAGCTGATTATCAGACTCTAGAAGATACGGAGAAAAAAGAAGGGAGCTTGGAAGTTCCAGTCGACTCTGCCAGTGCAGACTCCGCTCTTCAAGCGGATGAACATTCAGGAGCGGAAAACGTAGTACGCATCTCGACACCTGGCGTTCGTACGATTGCAGAGTTAAGCGCCTTTGTGGGCGAAGCTGCTAATCATATGATCAAAACACTACTTTATCTGGCAGACGGTCGGCTCGTTGCTGCCCTTGTACGTGGAGATCATGAACTGAATGATATCGCATTAAAGCAGGTGTTGGGTGCAGAGGAACTGATCCTTGCAGACGATGCAGCCATTGCAGCACATCCGAGTCTGAAGGTCGGTTTTCTGGGTCCGATTGGACTGAATCTGCCGATGGTGGTGGACGCTGACGTGGCAGTGATGAAGAGTGCAATCACAGGAGCCAATGAAGTGGATATGCATATTTCCGGTGTACGCCCAGGCATTGATTTTGCATTGGAGCGAGTAGAACGAATCCGTTTTGCTGCTGAAGGGGATGCTTGCCCAACATGTGGCTCACCACTTGGTTTTACCAAAGGCATTGAGGTTGGACACATTTTCAAATTGGGAACGAAATATAGTGATGCCATGGGTGCTTCATTCCTGGATCGTAATGGTCGCCAGTGTGCGCCAGTCATGGGGTGTTACGGCATTGGCGTATCCCGTCTGATGGCTGCGATAGCTGAACAGTATGCAGGAGATGAAGGCATACGTTGGCCTGCGACTGTGGCGCCATATGATGTGCATCTGATTCCGGTAAGCTGGAAGGATGAGCAGCAGCGTCAACTCACGCTGGAACTGGAACAACAATTGGTCGAGGGTGGTTTCACTGTATTAGTCGATGACCGGGATGAACGACCAGGTGTGAAATTCAAGGATGCGGAGCTAATCGGATTGCCTGTACAGATCGTGATTGGCCGAGGAGCAGCAGAAGGACAGGTTGAACTGGGATCACACGCCCTTGCAGCATCAGGTGAATCGAAGCGAATCTCGTTAACGGCCCAGGAAGCCGTGTGTTATGTGAAGGAACAGCTCACTTCCTAGATCTATTTGGCTAATGATATAAGTTCATATAGTAGTACCGAATATCATGCGGTCGATCATTTTGATTGCCAAAATTCCAATTCGAGTATGAAAAAGAGGGCTATAGACATATAAATAGGCGAGATTTTAGTTGTTGTATCAGACGAAATAACTAAATGGGGATCGTTGTATTCAGTATACAAATGGTTTTATGATTAAGGAATTCGAGATCATCATGCTCAGGGCGGATTGATGTGCAAGTATGCAATTTTGAGAAGACAGAGATGTCGAAATCAAATGTATAATAACCGCATGAATACAGTAATTTTGGAGAGTTTTTATATAGTTCGGTATCGAAGGCACGTGATAAACTTGGTCCGTAAAGTCCATGCAGGGATTTATTTTTACTTCAAATGATTGTCAAGATCAGCAGGATATGTCCACGGGAAATGTTCAACATAACTGATATGGGTGGATGTTAAACAACAGATATTAAAAAATGGAATAGAAAAAAAGGGAGTCCCTTAACCAGTAATCTGGCTTTAGGGACTCCCTTTTTGTTATGGCAAGATAGATTCGTGATGTAATTGAACCATATCAGCGATCACGCCTATACGCACTTTGCTGAGCTTAAGAAGCTGCGGGCAATTTCAATTGTTGACCTGGATAAATCCAGTGTGGATTTTTGATATTGTTCAGCTTTTGCAATGCCTGCCAAGTTGTGCCGTATTGTTTGGAGATAGAGTACAGGGAATCTCCAGATTTCACAACATGCAGTTTCGCTGGAGCTGGTTTGCTTGGTGTTGGTTTAACCGGTTTTTCCGGTTTTGGTGTTTCTGGTTGTGGCTTGGTTGGAGCTGGTGTTTCTGTTGCCGGAGTTTCCGGCTCTACTGCAGGTTTTTTCGCTTCACTGATCCGACCATCTGTTTTGATGTTAACTGCGCCAAGCTTCTGCATGTAATTGATCAATGCTTCGTCCAGCGCGCCATACATACCTGTTGTTGGGTATTTGGCAAACATGGTGTATTCGTCACCACCAACAGCTGTGAAATCATTGGTTGCCAGCGTGTATGTGGCTTCCGGATCAAGGGCTTTATCACCAACAGTCACGGAATGTACACGGCTACCTTCAGCAGCGGAAGCGTCGATTTTGAACTTGATTCCAGATACTTGCGGGAATCCACCGCTTGGTTCCGGATAGGAGGCTACACCGACTTCAAGGGCTGCCAGGATATCGGATCCCTTCACTTCAAGAGTTACCACTTGATTACCAAAAGGAAGCACTGTGATGATATCACCTTTGGTTACGACACCTTGCTCAATGGAAGCACGGATACCCCCACCGTTAGTCAGTGCGATATCGGCATTGCTGACATCACGAATGGCATCTGCAAGCAGGTCACCCAGGTTAGTTTCACCTGCACGTACTTGTTCACGTTTACCATCCAGCAGTATAGCTGTATTGGCTACTTCTTCTTTCAAAATCGGTTCTTGTTCTTTTTGAATGGAGTTTACGAGAGTTGCAACTTTCTCATTCGGTTTGATGTCTTTTGCTTCCGTTTCATCAATTAGAGTTGCTTGTTTCTTCGTTACTTTACCACCGTCTACCCACAGATCGATGACACCCACATAATTGGTGTATTCCCCTGCACTTGCAATCAATGTTCCATTATCGGATACAAGACCATCTTGCAGTACAGTGTGGCTGTGACCATCAATGAATACATCGATGCCAGGAACTTCTTTAACGACTTTGAAACTAGTATCCGTGCTGGATGCGTCTTGTCCAAGGTGTCCCAAGACAACAACAACATCTACTTTGCTGCGAATTTCGTTTACCAGAACTTTGGCTTCCGCAGATGGATCTGTAATATCAAGACCTTCTACGTTTTTCGGATTCGTTTTGTACAACGTTTCCGGTGTAGTCAAAGCGATGATACCGATCTTCACGCCATCCACCTCTTTGATGAGGTAAGGATCAAAGAGTCGTGTTCCGTCTTTTTTCTTCACGTTGGCACTCAGCATGGGGAAGTTCATCATGTCTGCCAGTTCAATCAGGCGATCCGAACCATAGTTGAATTCGTGGTTACCCGGTACGATGGCCTGGTATCCCATTTCATTCATGACTTTTACGATGCTTTCACCATTTACGAGAGTGGCAAAAGTTGTACCATGTACAGCATCTCCGGCATCCAGTAGGAGTGTGTTCGGGTTTTCACTGCGATATTTGTCAGCGATTCCAGCTACTTTGGCAAAACCCATGGCAGGTGAAGATTCAACTGCACGGGCATGCGTATCATTCGTATGTAGAATAGTAATGTGTTTGCCTGTGCCCGGAGTGGTGTCCGTTGCAGCCGCGGCAATACCTACACTGCCAAACAGCAAACAGACCGTTAGCAGAAGTGAAACGTAATTCTTCCAGATTTTCATATGAATCCGATACCTCCCCAAATAATAATCTACTAGAGCGTTTACATAGCTCAAATAGTATTTTAACAGACTATTATTAGGAAATCTCGCGAATCACGTAAAAATAAGTAACCTGAAAGTGACATGTTTATATTGGTACTGGTAAAAATAATCTCCGCAAAGAACGTATGTTCTTAAATGGTGTAAAAAAAATGCTGCACTTCACGCGGCAGTCCGGTACGTAAACAAAATTTCTCCAAAGATTCATCCGGTTCAGGCATTATCCCGGAGGTTAGTAACTGAATGGCAAAACGGTTAGCCTGTCTTTCCAGCTTGCCTGGAGCAAAATAGGAATGTTCCTCCAGAAAGAATCGATTAATCCCTTTATGAAGCCGGTCATGGCCAAGCTCATGGGCGCACACGAACCGTTGCCATTCCGGCGGCAAATCATTGTGTATGACGATAAACCTGCGCCGGAGCTTGCGGAAGTACAGCCCCTTGGTGGATTTCCCCAAATTGGTGAAACGAATCTGTATTCCAACCGCGCGGGCAATGCTGAAAGGGCAGTTGGTCCGGTGTTTTCGAATCAGCTTTGTTACGATATCATCCATATGATCTCACCTGCTGCTTCATTAAATTCAGTTCGTCGTGCCTCATGGGCGATTGTCCGATTCGTCTGTCTTTTTGCGTTTGTTCATCTGTTTGGCTTCCCAGAACAGACCTGTCAGTACATCCTTAATTCGTTTCTTGTCATCTTCATCGAGTGGAATGCCGTCAAACATCAGATCATCATCGTCCTCCAGCATCTTTTTGAAATCACGACGGTCTTTGTATGTAGCCCATTCCGGTACTTCCTGAAGTTCGGTGGCACTCCCTGGTTCGATATAACCAGCCTGTTTCATCATCTCTGTATAAGGCACCGAGAGTGCATCTGAAATCTTGCGGATAGTTGCTGGTTTCGGCACACCCCGGACCCCATTTTCAATACGTGAAATCTGTGAGTTACTTATTCCGGCTGCTTCGGCGAGCTGATTGATGCTGTATCCCTGTTGCTCGCGCAGTTGTTTCATATAAGGACCAAAAGCGTGCTCCACCATGTATGCCAACTCCTTCGATTCGTACAAGTGCTTGAAATTAATATTAAGAAGAAAGGTGAATGCGACAACCCTAAAACTCTGCGGGTGCGCCGTTCCGGATTCGGATCGTTCTTTTGATCGCTGTTATCCCCGGATTTCCTGTATCCCTTTCCTAAAGGGTGAAATCCGTTGCTAAAGCCGAACGCTTTGCTTCTTCAGAATCGATTCCGTCTCCTCCACTACGTTGGCTCTTGGTAAGTGCATTAACACATATTTCAAAGGCATCTTCTTAATATTAAAAATCAAATGACTTATACGGAAGTTCATTAATTAAACAGTACTATAACGTATATATACCATTAGGTAAAGGGATATGAAACAATTATGCCAAAAGGCATAGGAAATGAGAGCGAAGGTTTTATTTTATCGTCAAAATGAACCAAAATGAAGGTTTACTCCGATCTCCAGAAAGTGGTATCCTCAAATAGAAATACGAACACCATACGAACAAAATGTAACATTGACACAGGTTGGAGTTTAAGAAACCACCCTTTGAAGAAGGGAATTCCCCGGATTATACCGATTTGGAGTGATTCCAAAAGGCAACAGCGGGAAATTGAAAAAATGTCGTTATTATTTCAGAGATCTGGATAACTCTAATAAAGATGAGAGCATGAGGGTTTAACTTTTATAGAATGAATTTTAAGGTACTCAAGAACGAAGAGGGCAGAAAAAAGCTGGAGAAGCGAAGTGTTCGCCTTTATCACTGGATTTCCACTTTTGAAAATATAATCAAAGAAATCCGGGGATAACAGCGATCGGAAGGTTATTCTGTCATCAGAGTGAATATGCGAAGCTACTAGACTTTCATTCTATACCTAATGTTAAAGGAGGAAGATAAATATGGAATTGATGCTGCCCGAATTGGACCGACGCAAAACGCAAACGGCTGTTGAAGCTGCGCTGGAGAAATATCGAATCTATAAAACGATTGCATTTGAAGAACGAGAGGTTATGGTGACGGCAAGTTATGCGGAGCGTTTCCACGGTGCAACCAATGTGACGGGGGATTCCACGGCACGAACGGCGATCTATAATGTGGATGTGCAGCGAGCGCGTCAGGCATACTGCGATACGATTGATTTTGTGGTGTCCCGCCTGAGTGAAAAGGAACGTGTTCTCGTATGCGAACGATATCTGAAAGACGATGATGTGTTTGATTATAAAGTGTATAACCATGTGTTTGATCCGCCTGTCAGCAAGGACACGTATACGAAGATTCGTACGCGTGCTTTCTACAAAATGGCGCTGGCTCTATCAGATCGAGGACTAATTAATATGGAGCCGTTGTCTGTGTCCCGCAAGGAGCGGCAGAAGCTGGGCTAAGTTATCGATTGAAGAAGTTGATCCTTTAATATCCAAGGTGGATTGGTTACAATAGTTGAACAAACCACAGTTGGCATTAGCCAAAGGAGAGAAGACTGTCATGTCGGAAGAAGTCGGAATGCAGGAAATGGTCACGCTGAAGACAATCGCAGAAACGCTCAATACGTCCAATGATCTGAACCTCATGCTGGATACCGTGGTCGGCAAATTACTGGAGTTGACCGGATTAACAGCAGGCTGGATGTTTCTGATTAATGAACGTGGAGACTATGCCTGTGTTTCGGATTACAATCTGCCCCCGGCATTACTGCGTAAAGATAAAGAGCCCATGCGAACGGGTACTTGTTGGTGTGTGAACCGCTTCAGGGACGGTCGTCTGAATCATGCGGTCAACATCATTAACTGTAAACGGTTGGAGGATGCCGTGGAATTCCAATGGGGAGATACCCACGATATTACCCACCATGCGACCGTTCCGCTGCGGTCAGGTGATAAAATGCTAGGCTTGCTCAACGTGGCTGCGCCAGCCAAGGAACATTTTAGCGATAGTGAACTGGCACTGTTACAGGGCGTCGCGTACCAGATTGGTAGTGCGATGGATCGGATGAGATTGTATCGTGCGGAGCAGCAGCGAGCTGATCTGTATGCCAAGCTAGGGGAGTTCAGCACGGCCTTGGGCCTTGCGGTGAACGAATGCAGCAATTCGGATGCCTTTTCTGTAAAAGTTGTACAGCTGCTTGGACAGCATTATGACTGGCCTTTTGCCGCAATCATTCAGCAGAAAAACGGAATGTTCGTTTTGCAGGCAGTGTATGCAGACAATAAGGTTCGAACATTATCCAGTGCGCTGGTATCCTCGGAAGCGGCAAACCACATGAACCGGGTAATCCATAGTCATCGTGCCACATCTCTGTCTGCAATAGAGGTGGCTGAGATACTTAGTCTATACGAGCCTGACCAGACGATGAATTCCATTGCCTCGGGAATGGTTGTTTCTCTCCCGTATCATACGCCAGGGGAAACGGGAGTTCTGGTGATCGGAATAGGAACAGGAACAGCAGGTCCTGTACAGGCAGACCTTGAAATGCTGGAAGCATTGGCTGAGCATATTGCGGCTGCATGGGAGAGTCTGAAGCTGGCGGAGAATCGCCGAGAACTGGCACGACTGGAAGAGAGAAACCGGTTGGCACGTGATCTTCATGATTCGGTTAATCAGATTCTATTTTCACTATCGTTAACTGCTAAAGGTGCGGAAAGTATGTTGACAGCATCCGAACAGGCCCACCCGGCAGCGGAAGCGATGAAGGATATTCGGACTTTGTCTCAGGAGGCTCTTAAGGAAATGCGCGCATTAATTATGCAGCTACGTCCTGCAGGACTGGAAGCAGGGCTACTCCATGCGTTACAGGAATACGGTACCAGCCAAGGTCTTCAAGTGGTGATGAATCGGACGGGAATGCGGTCTTTACCGCGTAATATAGAAGAAGCATTATGGCGAATTGGGCAGGAAGCGCTGAATAATATACGGAAACACGCGGATGTTCCTTCTGCTGAGGTCAGCCTCAAGTTAAGTGAGCATGAAGTGGTGTTCACCGTTGCAGATCACGGAATAGGCGGTGCGCAAAGGCCAAAGACATCGTCTGGAAATTCACTTGGCCTGTCCATTATGAAGGAACGGGCCGAATCGCTTGGGGGCAGGTTGGAGATCGTTAGTTCTTCCCGCAAGGGAACAACAGTAACGGCAGTCATTCCACTTCCGTTCGAATCCGTATAAAGTCAGGGGGGAGAAGAGATGCCGATTACGATTTTGCTCGCAGATGATCATGCGATGGTGAGACGAGGACTGCACGTTTTTTTGAGCACACAGCAAGACATGGAGGTTGTTGGTGAAGCATCGAACGGACAGGAAGCTCTGACGCAGGCGGAAGCGTTAAAACCCGACGTGGTATTAATGGATCTACATATGCCGGTCATGGACGGAATCGAAACAGCTAGACGGCTGCGTACACTAATGCCAACAACCCGAATCATTGTGCTCACCTCGTTTTCCGATCAGGATCATGTGGTTCCTGCTGTGCGCGCTGGGGTGAAAGGATATCTGCTCAAGGATATTGAACCAGAGGACTTGGCTGTGGCCATTCGTAATGTGCATGCGGGTCAGGTGGAATTACATCCTGCGGCAGCAGGTCAATTGATGCATGTGATGGCTTCATCCGATGGGTCGATGAGCGAACAGTTATCAAAGCAAATACCGACAGATCAGTCGGCGGACACCCTACATCCAGAGCTGAAGCAGGTGGAGAAAACAACGCAAACATCTTCTGGCGGTCCGGATATGCTCACTCGCCGTGAACAAGAGGTCTTAGGATTGATTGCTCAAGGGCTGAGCAACAAGGAAATTGCGGTTCAATTGGTCATTACCGAAAAAACGGTCAAAACCCATGTCAGTCATCTGCTCGACAAACTGGGGTTGGCGGATCGGACACAAGCGGCTCTTCATGCGTTAAGAAATGGCTGGGTCGTCTGACCATTTCCGACATATCTTCATACTTAAGTCGTATAAACTCAACCTAAAGGTTGAGTTTTTTTGGTATTCAAGTTAAGTCTATCTGCTGACGAATTGAATGTGGAAAAAAGGTAAGATAAGGATAGTCAAAGACGGATCGGTTGAAGGAACGTTAGCGTTTGAACCCAAAAAACAAGGAGAGTGACATGAATGAATATTGTTATTTTGGCAGGCAGCAATCGGAATAATGCAACCAGTACACGATTGGGAGAGTATGCGGTGGAGATTATTCGGGGTCAAGGACATCAGGCCAGCCTGTTTGATCTGTATAAGTCACCGCTCCCATTCTACGCACCAGATGAGAAACAAGCGGATCACGAACATCTGGCAGACCTGAACACGCGAATGCTCGCTGCGGACGCAATCATCCTGTCTACACCGGAGTATCACGGCAGTATTAGCGGTGTGCTCAAAAATGCACTGGATCACCTGAGTCAGGCTCATTTCAGCGGCAAACCCGTCTTGTCCATTAGCTCCTCCGGCGGAGCAGTGGGGGTAAGTTCGCTTTTACAACTGCAAGCGATTGTTCGCAATCTGCATGGCATTAATGCACAAGAGTGGATCTCCATTGGGGGTTCACAGCGCAGACGATTCGAAGCGACATTTGACGGATATGAAGAATACGAAGGCAGGCAGGATATAGAGGACCGGGTGCAGCGGGTTATTGGATCGTTTTTGAATCTGGCCCAGACGTTAACGAATGCGCGGAATGCATCCACGAGTTAAGAAAGAATGAAGAAAAGGCGAAAATGGAAAAGAGGTTGAGCATCATGATTACAGGCATATTTGAAACACATCTAAACGTGACGGATCTGGAGAGATCCCATCATTTCTATGAAACGGTCTTGGGTTTACTTCATGCCTATGGGCAGAAAGAACGCGGAAACTCCTTCTACTGGATAGGTGGAAAAGGCAATGCCATGCTGGGATTGTGGCAAAAGGAACCTTCCAAGGTGCAGCGTCAGCACTTTGCTTTTCAAGTATCTCTCGAGGATATGAAACATGCGGTGGCTCACTTGGAGAATAAAGGGATCAAGACACGCAACTTCCTGGATGATGATATCGGTGAACTGTACGTCTTTGGCTGGATGCCTGCGGTATCTGTATATTTTAACGACCCGGATGGTCATTCGCTTGAATTCATCGCCATGCTCCCGGATGAAGCGAAGCCTGAACTTGGCATGGTGCCATGGAGTGAGTGGGAGAAGATGCAGGGGCGAAGCGTATGATCATCGAAGAATTACAGTTATACACAACTCGGCTGGAGGAGCTCAAGCATTTTTATAGTGTTACGTTAGGCATGGAGGTGTCCAACGCGACGGATCAGGCCTTCCACCTTCAGGTTGGATCGACCAGGATGATATTCAAACAGTGTGAGACGGATCATGATCCCTTCTATCATGTGGCCTGGATGATTCCGACGAATCGATTCAAAGAAGCCAAACAGTGGGCTGCATCCCGTGTTGTTTTAAGCAAGGAAGGGGAGCGGGATGAGACGTACTCTACGAATTGGAACTCTCATTCTTTCTATTTCGAAGATCCGGCAA
Organism: Paenibacillus sp. FSL R5-0749; assembly: GCF_038595085.1. NCBI lineage: Bacteria > Bacillati > Bacillota > Bacilli > Caryophanales > Paenibacillaceae > Paenibacillus > Paenibacillus sp. FSL R5-0749. Next base: position 1,438,742 of record NZ_CP152005.1, read on the forward strand.
GTAATATTATCGAGCTGATTGCTCATCATCGTATTCAGAACGAGAGAGATCATAACTTCTCTGCGAAAGACATCGTACAGGTATGTGAGGTTGGATTGGTGTCGGATGATGTTCTGTCTACGGTGAATGAGCTTCAGCAGATGGGACTCACGCGCTGGGGGGAGGTTAGTGAAACCTTTGCTCCTGTAGGAGATGTACATGGTTTATTTATTGTGGTGAAGAAGGAGCGGACGTGGTTTTTCTCTACGCAAAAAGCACAGATCTATCCACTGGAAGTATCCATCCGTGACGTGGGCAAGCTTCGAATAGGCTAAACTTTTCATTCCGGGTCAAAACGGGCATATGTGGAGCAATTCCATCATGTTATAGAAGTAAACGCTTTATTTATTAACCAGAATATATAAGTTGAACTACATTTACACGATAACAGAGAGGACAGAAGAAACCTGAAAAAGCGAAGCTGAAAGCTTTCTGAAAGAAAGCCACTTCGTAATACAGATGATGAAGGGTGGTGGCAAGCTTGGATCGACGTTTGTTGGAAGAAGGACTATCGATTATCGTTTCCAGTCGGGAACGTACAGGAGATCTGTGGCACGCCCATTATGGGGCGGGTGCGATTGCAGCATATTTTTGGGTGCGGGAAAATCGTCTCACTGCCCTTGCCGCCGGCAGTGTTACCGCCGAAGCAAAAGCCATGCTTCGCCAGCATGGAATCAGCCCTGGTCAGACCTCTCCAATAGGTGAGATGATGCCCAGGGAAGATGCCGAAGCGTGTATTACGGACGCATTGCATCGAACCATTGGAGAGCTGCACTGGGTGGGACACCAGGCCATCTACGGGGCAATCAGTCTGAAAGCCATTCGCGAACTGGATGGATGGGGCACTGCGGATGAGATTGGTCGGCTGGTTGAACTGATCGATTCATTCGATCGAACCATCCCAGGAAGATCCTGGATGAACACAACGACGAAAGAAATTCGCAGTCTGAAGCCAGAGAAAAGTGATGGTTTCCCCGAGGTCGAAGATCCAGTTCAGTTGTCACGTCTGATTCTGGATGAACTTGGTGCGTTCCAGACGATCTATCACGCGGAAGCGCATCATGACCTGATTGGTCATATGCTGACTTACGGACATGCGCTTAACATATTATATGAACTGGGTTATCCGGCATTATTCCACAAAGGCATCCCGCCATTTCTTACCATGGTGAAGGCATTACGATTAAGCCGAGATGTGGATATTGAACAGGCGATGCCGACATTACAATCACCTGTAGATCTACTGCCACTAGCACGAGCGGAACGGTCGGTGGCGTTGCCCCATGAACTGGAATATTGGCTCACCGATAGACGTTCCCGTGACTGGAACGGAGGTCATGTATTCAAATTCCCGTTCAGCTTCTATCATCATGCCAAGAACGGGGAGCCCGTACCAGAAACATGGGAGAACTTTCGTTATATCATCGCGTGAGATGAAACATACATTTTACAAGGGGTGTCCGTCAGTCAGGAGTTTGACGGAGGACATCCTTTTTGTCATTATTCTGTTCTACTGAATCATCGGCAGGCTGTATCTTTTTAACGAGGCCAAATTTCAAGGATAAACAGGATCAGCATGACTCGGGACACCAACATGTATGGCGATTTTCGTATAGGCTGACGTGCTGCCCATATACCCCAGGAACTCATAAGTGCAATACTCCCCCAGAAAATCCATAAGGAGATGCCTTCGGGTGTAAATAGAAAGGACAGCTGGGGCAGTCCCCTGTTGCCAGCCCCAAGAAGAACAGTGGTCATATAGACGAGGACAAGGAAAAACAACTCGAAGAGCAGGGTTTGCAGCCAGAAATAATAGATGTTGAACACTCGTAGCACGATGACTGTAATCAGGATAAACAGGATACCAACGGATAAGAATGTTGCCGTGGTCCATCCAATGAGAGATGTTGTTATAACATCTGTTTCCTGATATAAGATGTACATCGCCAACGCATACATAGCGGGGCCCGCCATATAACTGGTGACAGCAATCCAAAGATAGAAGAAATACCTTTTCTTCATGGTCATATTCATCCTTTATTGTTCGTAGAATTTGAAAACTGCTTACGTCATATAAACATCAAAAGGATGGGTTTGGTTGGGTTATCGATAGGAATTCCTCACAATAAATCGGCTTCTAACCGCCATAGAGACGACCACATTCACGCGTAATTCATCCCGATTACCATCTGCACGAGTGGGCAAAGGCGGTAAAATGGTATTATCGGATCAGCAGCAAGGCAGACAACACTGACAGCTCATACGCTAAAGTACAGACCGGCCATGGGGCCGGTTTTTTAATTCGGTGATTGTTCCCTTGCCCTGATCGGGTAATAAGACTAAACAGATAACAGGAGGCTACGTGATATGAAAACAGTATTGTATGTTCCACTGGATGATCGTCCAGCGAATCTGGATGATGTGATTGTGCAAGGGAAAGCAGCCGGTATCCATATCGTTACACCGAACCTGAGTGATATTAAGAATCGTCTGGACTCGGAGAAAACCGTAGATGGCACAACGCTGCTCGGTACCTCCACGCCGGTTTATGGAAAACCATCCAAGATTCACGACTTTATTCTGAAACATGCTGCCAAGGTCGACGGATTCATTATCTCATCCGATATGCTCGCCTATGGCGGTCTGATTGGCAGTCGTCAGCTTCGTGAAGATGGGGGAGGCACCTATCCTGAATACGATGGAGAAACCACTCGTTTGCTGGATGTAATCCGCGTGATTAAGCAAAAATATCCACGTAAACCTGTGTTCGTAATGGATACCATCATGCGTCTGGCTACAACCTCTTTTGCAGATGGTTTGGCACTCGATGCATATAATGAGTCCCGTGCGTTGATGCAGCAGCCGCGTCAGACATACACCGAATTTGAAGATATTATTCAAGGTTATAACCTGTCCCCGGATGGAGTGGAATATGGGACAACGACCTATTTTGATAAAGAACAGTATTACAATACAAGACAGCATAAATTCAAAACAAATCTGTACATTTTGGATCAGCTGGCTCGCTCAGGTTATATCGATTTCCTCGCCGTGGGTGTCGACGATGCCAACACGCAGGGTGTTCAGATTAATGAAATCAACTATGTAGAAGCACGAATCAATGAATGGCTCAGTGGAACCAATGGACAAAATCCGGATCGTGCCATCATCTTGCCGGATGCGGATGGTCTGGGGCACGCTTTGGTTGCTCGCATGGCTAACCAGTTGTTCCGAGGCGGGGCGAAGACACGTTACGCCGTGAAATATTTTGGTCCTCACGGCAATACGATCATCAACACATATGAATACATGGACGTACACGAGAATGTGGTTCGTCACGTGGATATTGTGGGCGGTGTGCTTGTGGCGGATTCGGCATATCCTGAACCGGAGGTGGTGACGGATCCGATGACTAGTGTGGATAATGAACAGCTGGTGGCTGTATCGGTCGAGCAAGTTGTTCCATTTGATATGGCTTCCGAACTGGATCGTATGACCAAGGGTCACCCGGGAGTTTCCGGAGAGAACACAGCCGTCGACATCGAGATTATTGCGATTACCGCTCTGGATCAGGTGCAGGCTGCGTTGGAGCAGTTGACGCTGAATGGGGAGCAAGGCCTGCCTTCGGTGTTAATTGATTTTGTGGGAAAAGGTCCAGCGAATGTTGATGTTGCTGAAGCGTTGCTGAGCAGTCCATATACCGGACGGGTGTTGGGATACAGTGCTTGGAATACACCGGGCAACAAGATCGGTATTGCCGTAGGTATGGGGCAGTCCAGGTACGCGTTGATCACCACAGAGAAGCATGAGCATAAATTGCGAGATGCAATGAATGCACACGGCTCCTTGTTGTTTAAACGTTTCCTGAAAGATTATTACTATAAAGCGGTAGCGATTGCAGAGATTCGCACGTATTCCCGAGCTCACGCGTTGTATACCAATGTGGCTACTCTTTCAGATCAAAATATGTTGCTGTTCAACTCGGAGGAAGATTATGCCCATCTGCAAACATTGCTCCGTGATCTGATGCAAACTTATACCACGGCGCTTGCGAATAAGACAGCCTTCCAGACAGGCAATGTGGCGATTAAGCAGATCTGTAATGACGAATTATCCTATGCGACGTATGCTAGTGCACTGTTGGAATATGCGAATCCGGATTTCATCTGGGGCCGCGCATTTGAGATTACGTTGAACCCGCAAGTTACTTTGAACTAAACTGTTATCTCATCATTTGCTCCTCATGTTTAGGGTGATCACTCGTATGACTGTACTGCTTAATCTCGCCGTTGTTAAAAATGATATATTTATACTTCGCTTCTATTTCATCCGCGAATGTTACGGAGGCACCGTAAGGTGCTTCAGAACTTTTTGAGGAGTAAGTCCCTTTTACTTCGATAAGCTGTTCGGGGGAGTAACCTTTCTGTTCGATCAGGTAAGTGGTTACCTGTTGTTCAGCATCATTTTTCTTGAGCGGATTACCAAGCAGTCCGAAATAAGCCCAGCAGGATATCCCGAGTATAATTGATAAGACGACAAGTGAAGTGATCTTGAATGTTTTACTCATTGGCATTCCTCTCTGTTTTAAGTAAGCGACAACGAATTTGATAATGAAATATTAATATATTTGGATAAATTTATCAATTATTTGTTCTTAATTTTAATGCTTACTTAGGTATCCTTTTAAGGATGATACAAGTATCGTCTTTTTTCCACCCGAACAACTCCCTTAATCGCACCGAAGTCGTACGGAACACCGTCCGCGCTAGGGATGAAAGGGTGTAAGATTGTATTATCGGATCAACAACAAGGGACGCACCGAAAGCACATACGCTAATGTACAGACCGGCCAAATGGCCGGTCTTTTTGATGCGGTGAATGTAGTCTCTGTAATGGTTCGATAGCATACAGACTCTGAATTCAAAGGGGGAGTCTACTGCTGCTGCTGCATTGTTGCTGCACGGTGTGGGCAGATCTCAAACTTGCAGCCAAAGGGGGCGAAATGAATGTGTCTATGAACAATGAGATTAGCACGGTCATGAGCACCGGTAAAATGAGTACGCTCATTAAAAAAACGCTGAAACAGAAGCTCGCGGTCCTTGTTCCAGATTGGGATGATCGTGTGCTGGATGTACCTGCTTCAGGCGAAGTGTTGGCTGGGCCTTGTGCCGTGGTTGCGTTTGCCGAAGAAGTGCCGAAGTCTGCTTGGGCGGGATATCGAAGGATTATTAAAATCTCACCATACGCTCGTCCGGAAGATGGCGGCGCTGAACAAGTGGAAGATTGGTCAGCTGAACTAATCAAAGGGTTGCATCAGGTAAGGTTGATTGACGAAGAAGGAGTAGCCTTCACCTGCATCTATCTGGGTTCTTCAGATAGTGATCGAGTGGATGCCGGGTTTGGCATGCTTACACGCAGTCTGCGGTTTGGGGTGTATATTCCCGAAGACTGGGGTCCTTCTCTCGCTGAAACGGGAGATGGATGGTTAGCTGCGCTTCAAGACTGGACACAGCAAGAACTTGGCTCGAACTGGTCGGTATATGGGGATGCCTGGCCCGGTGGATACGATACGCCGTCTGTGTTATGGCGATTGGCCGGATGCAACACGTCTGTGGCGGGCACTTCAGCATTGGAGGTTCGACAACAGTGGATTGGGCATGTGCTCACCGATCATACAGTGCTAACACGGCACACAGTTACTCGGTTGGTCGAACAGCTTGCTGTGCAATCTCGTCTTGCCGTCAATGAAACGGGGGGCGAAGCGCACGAAGGTAACACGAGATATATTACAGTGGATGAGGTCACGGCAGATTTACAGGCAGATGCGTATCTGAATGGTCAGATTCGACTGACGTTGCAACAGCGGATTCGTCGTCCGGGTACAAATGTGCCATTGATTCGTGGGATTCACCATAGCAAAGGGACGGAATAGATGTTGAGCCCAGAGGAACTCCATCACAGGTGGTTCCAGATGATAACTTTAGAATGAGAATGTAGCTTTGAGATGATAGATCTAGCTTCAACATTATAGCTTCATATTCATAGGTTCAAAGGATCAAAAATTCATAGATCAAACTTAAAGGTTAAAGTTCCAAGATTAGAATTAAAGCTTGAATTTGTAGCGTAGTTCGAAAATCATAGCGATAAGTTCATCGTTTAACGAAATTAGTAGTCCAACAAATGAGGTGAGATGGCTATGGCAAGCTCAGTGAAAAAAAGCAAACAGACAGCCCCGCGGTATACACGGGCCGAACTGATGAATCATGCAGAAGCCCTCTTTGCCGTTAAGGCAGAGGTGCTGTACGGTGCGCTGTACGAAGCGGCGCAAGAGACGTTTTCCATTGAAGAAACGCAAGAACGAATTAACCAATTTATGAAAGCGAAGGTGAAGGGATAATGGCAGGTGGAACTTGGGAGCAAACGAATCGTCCGGTCCTTCCGGGCTTATATATGAATTTTCAGGCGGCAGCATCCTCGGCCATTCAAGCGGGAACGCGGGGGACGGTCGTTGTTCCAATCAAGGCCAACTGGGGTCCTGTAGGGACTTTTGTTGAAGTAGGGAGCGAAGCGGCGATTGAACGTATCTATGCGGCGAATGCGCTGGACAACGGTACAGCTTATACGTCCTTGAAGCTTGCCCTGTTGGGCGGGCCGAAGAAGTTGCTCGCTTATCGGGTAGCAAATGCTGCTGCCAAAACAGCTACGCTCACCTTGAAGGACAGCAGTGATGCCAATGTGCTGCAACTGGATGCGAAGTATCCTGGGGATCGTGCGAATGGATTCTACGTCACCATCCAGCCAGGTGTAATTGATAATACGAAACATGAAGTGCGCCTCTTTGAAGGTAACCGGATGTTGTATGCGCTCCTGACTGCGGATATCACAGCAGCTTCTCTGGCAAAAGAGATTAATTCGGATGAACGAAATGTCTGGGTGACGGCGCAGGCGATTGGTGATGGTGCGGGTGTGGTAGCTACTGTTGCGGGTGCGGCATTCAAAGGCGGCGTAAGTGGCAATGATGACCTAACCAATGCGGAATACATTGCTGTGCAGGGTGCGCTGGAAGGAGAGCAATTCGACGTCTTGGCTTTGGATCAGGCGGCTGATGCACCTCTGCTTGCGAGCTTTGCGGCATGGGTGAAACGTGTGCGTGGTGAAGGCAAGCCAGTGATGGCTGTATTTGGCGGTTCGGCAGCGGATGATACCTCTGCTACAGCAGCACAAAAAGCAGCAGCACGTTCGCTTGCGCTCAACCATGAAGGTGTGATTAACGTTGGTACAGGCGTTCGCCTTGGAGATGCATTCTATAGCTCGGCAGAAACGTCTGCTTATGTTGCAGGACTGATCGCCGGACAACGTCTGAACCAATCTACCACTTATGCAGCTACGCCGTTCGATGATGTGACACGTCGCTGGACGCGCGCAGAACAGGAGCAGGCGGTACAGAACGGCGTATTTATTTTCTTCCATGATGGACGTCAGGTGAAAGCACTTCGCGGTGTAAACACACTTGTAACGCCAGCCGCTGGCCAGAATAATGCGTGGAAAAAAATCCGATCTATTCGTGTGTTGGACGCCATTAACACGGATCTGCAACGTTCCGCGGAAGATACGTATATCGGTAAAGTGAACAATACCGAAGAGGGTCGTCAGGCACTGATTAGTGCCATGAAGGCCTATTTGGCGCTGCTCGCACAGAGCAATGTGATTGAAGCTGACGGTTACGATGTCATTCTTGATCCGGCGTATTATGGCACTGCTCCAGTTCTCAAACCGGAGGCAGATCAGGTATTCCTGCAATGGAATGTGAAGCTGACGGATGTGATGGAGCAGTTGTTCGGTATATTTTACGTGCAATAAGGTTGTGTGGAAGGAAAGAACTATTTTTCTAAAATAATTACTATGAACGGATGGTTTACACGATATTTTTAATTTCAAGGAGGAAAAAGTATGTTGGATGCGTCAAGAGTAATTCTCGGTACCCATGGTCAGCTGCATATTGATGGTGTGTGGCAGACAAACATTAACAAGTTGGAAGCGAGTGTGGAGATTGAAAAGCGTGAGCTGAACCTGGTCGGTAACGACTGGAAAGTGCACAAAAACGGCGCAAAAAAAGGAACAGGCACGATGACGGGCTACAAGGTCACTTCGGATATGATCCTGCGCGGCTTCACCAAATTCGAGATTATTTCGAAGCTGAACGACCCTGAATCATATGGACACGAGAGTGTTCTGCTAAAAGGTTGCATGGTGGACAAAATCCAGCTTGCCAACTGGACAGCGGGTGAGGAAGTACCGGAGGAAACGGGCTTCACGTTTGAAGGATTTGAATTGTTAAATCCGATTGTGGCGAACTAAAAAGGACTTTAATGGAGGCCGAGATGATCTCGGTCTCTTTGTTGTCTACTTAAAGCAAATTTAGTATCTACACGATAACGGAGAGGACAGAAATAACGTGAAGAAGTGGAGCGTTCGCCTTTATCCCCGGATTTTCCCTTGAAGAGGGGAATCAAAAAAATCTGGGGATAACAGCGATCGGAAGGTTATTCTGTCATCGGAGTGGCTAGTGTACCATTATGATTGCAAAATGTGAGCAAGAAGGAGATAACGCCCAATGAGTATGAATGAAAATATGTCCGAAGAACAGATTTTGGATCAATTGTTTGAAGCAGCAGAACGTTTGCCAGAGGAGAATGTGCGGATTCAGCGTCTGGATCTGCTGTTGACCTTGCGTGGACTGACGTCCTCCAAAGTGGATCACATTCGCGAACGCTGTACAATTCGAAAAACGACCAAAGGCCGCACCGAGGAAAAGGTGGATACGGAAACATTTAACGCGCTTCTCATTTCCGAAGCAACCGTGAAATTGAAAGTACGCAGCCTGGAACTGTCCGGCTGGGGGGATACCCGCATTACCGGTCGCATGAAGCTGTCTGGTGGAGAACAGGCGGTTCGCCGTATGCTGCTCGCGGGTGAATTGGATGCTGTAGGTGATAAAGTGCTGGAGCTGTCCGGCTTCGGTGTGGAGATTGAAGACCTAAAAAACTGATTCACTCCGGCGGAATGACCACGTTCCTGTATCACATGTGGGTACGTCATCATCTCCGACCCGGAGAGTTCTGGTCTTTGCCACGCGGGGAGCGCTCGCTGTTGATCGCGTTCTCGGAAGAGGAAATGGCAGCGATCACTTCGCAAATGAATAGATAACGATATAAGGCAGGAGGTGAAAAAATGGCAGAAATGATTGTAGGTCTATCCAAGTCCAATGCCGAAATGCGGACAACCCTTCGATACCTGGATCAGATCCAGCGTTCTACGGAACGGCTGGGAAGAGTTCGATATCAGAGTCTAATCAAGGTGAACAATGAACTGAGAACGACTGGGCGCAGGTTGGAGCATATTTATAGTATGGCTGTGCGAATCAGCAGGCTGCGAATTACACCGACGGTTGGGTTGATTGATAAGCTCAGTCCAGCATTGGATCGCGCATTGGCGAAACTGAACAGTTTCAGGGACCAGATGGTTACGGCTTCGGGTACAGTATCGCTTGAGGTTCGGCAGAAGATCGAAGTGGCGATGGGGAAGATGAACCCGGCGAGTGGGCCTTCGTTGGCACTGAACATTGGGAGCAATAATAATACGGTCAATAATCCTGCCAAGGAAGAAGAACCTAAAAAGTGGTGGGAAAAGTGGCTTGAAGGAATTCAAGCATTCAATGATGTGAAAGATGCAGCGTTTAATGTAGGGGATATTATTGGTTTATTCAAAAAGAAAAAGGATGACAGTCCTGCACCAGATCCAACCAGAAGCCCGGCTTCCAAATGCTGCTGTTGCACAGGTGGAAAGATGGGCAAAAACCGCAGAGTTCGTACACCGAATGCGGGTGGAGGCGGAGGCCCTGATCGGGGCAGAAGAGGCTACCGAAGTGGTAGAAGATCAGGCAACGGCCCGAATCCAGGCCCAAGACCAAATCCGGTACCGAGGCCACCTGTACCTGATCCGCCTAATCCTCCACCCGATCGAAATAGAAATGGGAGAAGAGGACGAAGAGTTAGAGGTATGGGTGGCTTAGGCTTCGCAGACTCTGGTTCACTCGGATCATTAACCGATATGCTGGCAGGTAGTGGGTTGATGGACAGCTTGAGCGGAGGTTTCGCCAAAGGTGCCAAAAGGCTTCTCGGACCCATAAGCATGCTCGCAGACGTGGCGAATGTAGCGACAGCACCCCCGGAAGAACGTGGTCGAGCGGTAGGTTCCATGATTGGCGGCACAGCAGGCACTGCGATTGGTAGCGCCATCGGTAGTGTACTTTTACCTGGTATAGGGACATGGGTTGGTGGTGCAGTAGGTGGTTGGGCCGGAAGTGCAGCAGGCGGTTGGATCGGAGACAAAGCGAAGGATATTGGAAACTTTATGTCTAGTGCTACCGAGGGTGTAGGGGATGCATTGTCGGGTGCAGCGGACTATGTCTCTGAGAAAACCAAAAAAATCACCGATGGCATATCCAACTTCTTCGGCTTTGGTTCCAAAAAAGAAGAGAAGACGGTCTCGGCAGCAACAGTAGCTGCACCGTCGCAATTACCAACAGGGCCGCAGATGGCACCTGCTTATATTCCACCAGCACTGGCCATGACAGGCCCAACGGCTTATATGAACAGCAAGGTCGGTCAGCCTACATCTGCTGGCTTCATGGGAACAAGCATGATGCAAAACCAAGCCATGGCGCTTGGTAACGGTGCTACGCAGACGAATGGAAAATCGTCTACGATGACGGTACAAATATCCGAAGACCAGATGAGCAGTCTGTCCGGTTACTTGAAGGATTTCAAAACCGAAACTACCAATCAGATTGCGATCAATATTCCACCAGGTGCTGTGCAGGTGACCGTTCGTGAAAATGCCATTGACTACGATGGACTATCACGTCAAGTTGGACAACGTATTGTAGGGGAAGTGCGTCGTGCGATGGAAAACCGAAAAACCATCATGGCCTAAGCAGAAAGGAGGCCGTTTATGACTGTATTGGAAGATAACGTGGAAGGGATCAGAATGGAATTTACTCTGATCGATGGGAAAACGCAGTTTCAATTTCCAGTGAAACCGGAAGAATTGACGATCTCACGTTCCAAAGGGTACGAAACGATTAATATGCTGGAGCATGGCGAGTTTGATTTTGCGCAGGGGGAGAAGGTGAAGGAGATCACCTTCTCTTCTTTTTTTCCCAAAGAGTATGATGCGTCCTATTGCATGTACGAAGATTTGCCTGATCCGCGGGTAGCGATGAATATGCTGAATACGTTTTTGATATCGAAAAAGCCGCTGCGCTTCATCATCACCAACACGGGGGTGAATGTGCCGGTATATCTGATCTCGCACAATACGACCTTCCGGGGCGGGGAGAGCGGAGATATTTATTTCGACTTAACCCTGCGGACATGGCGGGATTCCAAGGTGGAGAAGGTCGGCTCAGCTGCATCCGGGAGCAAGTCAGGTTCTCGTACGGATTTGAAAAAGTCTAGCAAGACCTACACCGTCAAATCCGGTGACTCTCTGTCCAAAATAGCAAAGCTTGAGCTGGGCAGCAGTTCCAAATGGAACGAGATCTACAAGCTCAACAAGAAGATCATCGGCACTGATCCTAACCGGATCAAGCCCGGGCAAAAGCTGGTGATGCCATGACCTACAAGGTCATTGTCGACGACAAATATGACATCACCAAGCTGGTAGAGACAATTACGCTGAAGGACTCGCTGGACCAGATTGCGTATCAGGCCAACATCCGGCTGGCGGTGTCTGCATCTTCGGGTCTGCCTTCGATCTCACCGGGCATGGCGGTGCGGATTAGCGGGGTTCCTTTTGGCGAAAAATCCATGGTTCATTTGCTGCATCCTGCGGTCATCTGGGAGGTGGAGAGTTCCAACAGCGGCACCAAGCGGCTATCTCTCACGGTGTACGACCGGATGATCTATCTGGAAAAATCAGAGGACGAGTTCCTGTTGCCGAAGGATCAGACTGCTACGCAACGACTCAAAACCTACGCCAAAGAGTGGAAGATTCCATACGGCACGCTACCGGATACGAAGACCAAGCTGGGCAAAGCCGTGTATCGGTCACAGACGATCTTTTCGATGATGTTTGCTGATCTGAAGGAAACGGCCAAGTCTGGTGGGGAGATGTATCATCCACGGATGACACCCGGCGGATTGCAGCTATTTCAGGTCGGCAGTAACGCGAAGGTGTATGAGCTGGATCGGCTGATTGATCTGACCCAGATGCGTACGCTCGAAGGAGCGGTCACCAAAGTGAAGGTGATGGCAGCGTCGGAGTCTGGAAGTGGCAAAGAGGTTCCATCCAAAGTGCTCGCGATTGAGCAGAATGGTGTGGAAGAACTGGGCACATTGCAAAAGCTGGTCGAGGACGATCAGGTGAAATCGACAAACGCCGCGAAGAAACTGGCGAAAAGTCATCTGACGGGGATTCAGGAGACCTTTACGATCTCCGCACCGGATGTGAATACGATTCGCGCCGGGGACGCCGTGTTGTTAAAAGGACTGAAGTTAATCGTCATGTCGGTCAGCCGTGATCTGTCTGCCGGACCTGGAACGATGACATTGGAACTGGGGACGGCTGAGCTGGTGAAAAGGAGGGTTTACCTTGAATAAAGATGATCCGTATGGGCATTTTGCCGACGTCATGCGGGGTGCGATGAGTACTCATTCCCGTCAGGCCGTGAGCGGTCTGGGCGCGGTATTGGGTACGATGACCTCTTCCGGCGTAAAGCTGGATGATTTCAAGCACGAAGTGCGGGATTATCTCGTGGCCGAGTTGCCGGGCACGCTTGGATTACCGGAGCGCGAGGCTGCTGGCGCGATTTCCGATATACCTGACGTGGCAAACGGTGGAACGACGGTCACAGGACGGTTTCTTTTGCAAGAAGAGGAAGTGGAAGAAGCGGTGTGGTCTCTTGGTAAAGGATTAAAAGCGGGAGATCGCGTACTGGCGATGCGGGTGAATGGCGGTAACGACATTGTGGTGCTGTGTAAGGTGGTGAGTGCCAATGCCTAGTTTGTTCCCGGAAACGGGTATGGTCTGGGGAGATGAGGAGGATCTGTCGGGGGCGGCATCTGAAGAGGTACGCTTTGGACGAAGTTGGCGATTTGATTACGATACAGGCGATTTTGTGCTGACCCCAAGTGGCAAAGTCGCTGCTGCTGATGGGCATGAAGCCTGGGTGCAATGGTGCATCAAGGCCGTGAAAACCCCAAGGTACAGACATGTGATTTATTCTCGGGACTATGGTTCGGAGCTGGAGGAGCTGGTGGGTCATGGTGATAGTCGCGGCGTGATGGAAAGTGAAATTACCAGGATGGTGACGGAAACGCTATTGGCTGATCCACGCACGGATTCGGTAGACCAGTTTACATTCGATTGGAATCGGGAACAGTGCATGTTCTCGTGCCGGGTGGCGAGTGTGCAGGAAGAGATGTTTATTCTGGAAAGTGAGGTGATCTGACGGGATGGCTGAGATTCCGCGTTATTTGGAGGACCAGACGGAGGAACAGATTATGCAGCGTATGCTGGATCGTCTGCCCGCGGATCTGGATAAGTCGGAGGGTTCGTTTCTGTGGGATGCGGAAGCTCCGGTAGCGTTTATGCTGTCTGAGGCGGCGTTGTGGGCGCAGGAATTACTGCGGCGGGGGTTTGCAAGTACGGCTGCAAGCAGTGATCCGAATTTTCGTTCGGAAGAGCTGGATCTGCGGGCGGGAGAGCACGGCATTACGCGGCGGGCTGCGGTGGCGGCTCAGGGTGCTGTGAGATTCGTGGGTACGCCGGGGAAAGTGGTGCCTGCTGGAACGGTCGTGGCTACGCTCGCGGATGAAGTGTCTGCTGAAGCTTCGCTCGAATATGAGACAGTCGGACGTGTGGAACTGGATGCAGAGGGCTTCGGGGTGGTTGGCGTGCGAGCGCTTGTTGCTGGAAAAGAGAGCAATGTGCCTGCGGGCACGGTAACGGTGCTGTCTACACCTGTAAGTGGCGTGACTTCTGTCACTAACGTTGAGGTGATCAAAGGCGGTGCGGATGTTGAGGCAGATACCGCGCTGCTGGAACGCTTTTATGCCAAAGTCCGCAACCAAGGGACAAGCGGCAACAAATCGCAATATGTACAGTGGGCCAGTGAAGTGCCAGGTGTTGGTGCAACACGGGTTATACCGTTATGGCAGGGACCAGGTACGGTGGGATTGTATTTGTTGGACACGGACAAACGTGCCGCAGGTACTGATCTGGTGGCAGCGGTACAAAAGTATGTTGATCCAACGCAGGATGGGCAAGGTGAAGGTGTTGCGCCGGCGGGGCCAGTGGTGTCCGTGATGCCAGCAGAAGAAGTGCCGATGAACATTCAGGTGAAGTTGACGCTGGCCAGTGATGCGACGTTGGCTGATGTGCGAGCATTGATCGAACGTGGGGTGACCGCGTATCTGAAACAGTTGGCTTTTGCAGATCCACTCGTGCGTTACACCCGCATTGCCGCGATCCTGCTGGACATTCCGCCAATTATCGACTATTCGGAGCTTACCGTGAACGGTGTGAGCGACCAGAATATTGAGATGACCACGAGTCAGGTAGCCGTGCTGGGGACGGTGGATGTGCATGAGTAGTGTTGGGCAGATGGTGAGGTGTAACGTGCGGAAGGAAGATGAGAAAGCTTTCCGGGAATGTAGTGGAGAAGGTCGTTCAGGAAGCAAGGAAGCCGTTCGGCAGATGGCGGTAAACCCGTGGAGTGAGCGAGTTCACGCGAATGTGAAAGGAAAGGAGGATGCTGGTCATGAGTGCTCCTTCTATTGTAGATGTTGGACTGACGAGTGAGAAAGGGCGGGAGTTGTTCTCGTATTTGCCACGGTATTACGAGACTTCGCGCGTCATGCAAGCCGATATGCAGGCCAAAGGCACCGAAATGGATCTGCTGTACCAGGCTCTGGATGAGACGTTGGAGCAGTTTTTTGTCCGGACGGCGACGTGGGGGCTGGACTTCTGGGAGCAGGAGCTTGGCATTGAGACCGATCATCGTCTCAAACCTGTGGAACAAAGGCGTGCTGTGGTGGAGTCGAAGCTGCGTGGTGCCGGGAAATTCTCCGGCAGGCTGGTTGCGAATGTGGCTGAGGCTTATGCCGGAGGCAAGGTGGATGTAACTTTTCAGCCGGAAGCGTGGAGTTTTACGGTGAGCTTTGTGGATACGATGGGCATCCCGCCCAATATCGATGATCTGAAACGGGCGATTGAAGAATTGAAACCGGCCCATATGGCCGTGGAATATGAGTATCGTTATCTGGTCTGGGACGATCTGGACAAGAAGCAGAAAACATGGAATGAACTGGACGCCGCGTCCTTGACGTGGAATGAACTGGAGGTGTGGGCGTAATGCCAAAAGAAACAGATCGACTGAAATTACCTCTTCCCTTGGGAAACGAGAATGTGACCCGGGAGAGTATTAATGGAATTTTTGAGAAGATTGATGCAGGTGTTGCGACACAAGCGGATTTGGATACGCTTCGTGAAGCGGTGAGCAAGATGGATATTCCCGATGCGTCTTTGACGCAAAAAGGGAAGGTACAGTTGTCTGATGTTACTAATAGCACTGCAAAAGACAAAGCGGCAACGCCGAGCGCTGTTAAGATAGCATTTGATGAGGCTACCTCGGCAAAGCAGCTTGGAGTTGAGCAAAAAGCGAATGTGGTTGCCGCGCTTAATTCCATAGGTGTATCGGCATCCACATCAGAGTCATGGGCACAGCTTGTCTCAAAGCTAACTACTGTCGTCCGGTCTACGGGCAACGCAACAGAAGCACAAGTGTTGACAAGTGCGACATTTAGTAATGTGGCTGGCAACGGCAGAATAGGAACGATGCCTAACCGTTCAGCAGAAAATCATCACATGCCTGCCATAGATTCAACATTATGGGTTGGTGATCGGGTGTTCTTAAGACCACCAACTGGATACTACAACGGTGAGTCATGGGTGACCACACCAACACCCACCCTAATTCCAGAAAACCTACGGCGTGGTGTCTCCACAATTGGGGGTGTTGTTGGTACGTTAGACCCTAGCAATTCGGGTATGGTTCTTGCTCAATATACATCCCATAGAGATAAACCCGTTGATTCTGATCGGCCGTTTGAGTTTACAGTCGTTGAAAAACCAGCAGGGACGAAGCAACTATTCTTATTTCCCAATATCCAATCGTCAACGCCACCCGTATCTTTTTGGGCGCAATATAACGGGACGACAATATTTACGTATGTCGCTGTTGACAAAAACGGAACTATGTGGAATTTTATGACCTTCTTTGGTTATGGTAATCAAGCAAGAACTTATTTAAACTACCAGTATTTGATCAGCAGTATCGATCGAACGATCCGTACGTTTAGTGGTTCCTATCCCTTCACAGTAGCAAATGCCCCAGCAAACTTTGATATGGATGGTATTGTGAAAATAGTTGGCCGGGCTACGGGGAATACCCCAACAACCAATTTTAATTTCGAATCCAATTATAACTATATTTACGGTTAAGGAGGGACCCCTTTGAAAATAGTTTATCAAAAAACAGGTCGAGTCGTTGGTATATACTACGGAGTTAACGACACCATAAAGGGTGATTATAAAGACAGCAAATCAGCCATACCAAACCCCGAAGCGATTCCCAATATGGAGCCAGTCCTGATGTTCAACCCAGAATCGGACAAGCTTTACTATGACTATATTGCCGTAGAGAGTTTAGAAACGAGGTTGTCCAGACTTACCGAAGAAAACAATGCAAATCAATTGGCGTTGATGGAATTACACATGATAATGCTTAAAGCACTTCCTAATGCCGAATAACCTGGCTCGGTTTTTGAACCGTGTGGGTTGAAAGGAGGTAACAATATGTTAGCTGTATACGTAATGATGATCCATAAAGGATTGATCAAGTTGGAGTCTGTACCATTACAAAGCCGTGATAAAGTGGCTGAAGCTCTTGCAGCGGTAGGGATGAACTAGAGCAGAAATATAATGTAACTCGCTTCCAATTATATAACACATAACCTCATGTTCTCGTAATTGGTTTTTGTATATTAATGAAAAGAGTGTAGAAGTTTGGAATACCGATTATGTCTTTTACACAACAGTCCTGAACAGATATTTATATAATTTCAGGATGGGGTGCTATTCAAAAAAATTAATTAATTTTAGACATGAATTATTTCACCAGATAAAAAGGAGGTGAACTATGACTACAAACCAACTAACTACAGCCATTGCAAGAATACTCTCACAGCGCTTCACGAACATCTCGATCCACCCGTCAACGGGAAATAACAACTCTAATCCAGATACTAAAGGCTTAACCTACCGCTTGCTGTCCGCTCAGCTCACCAGGGAACGCAGCGATCGCTTCGTCCTGTCTCATGCCTTTGAAATCCGCTGGCTCGATCCAAACGATATCCCAGCAACCCTGCCAGATGAGCTGTTTGAAGCACTGGAAACCATCGACGTGGAGGGCACATCCTATCGCGCAACGGAAATGCGTTGGGAAACGGAGAACGACACACCACGAATGCTGGTGTACTATACCATGCGAACCACCAAAGTGTCGGAGTCCGCCCGTACCATGCAACAACTGGAACAGCGACCTACCGCACTTAAGGCTACAAGAGAATAACTATATTAGTTCAACCGAACGATGGTTATCCTGTCCTTAAAGTGGTCAGTATAGCTATTTTTTTTATTGAACTTAACTAACCGAATGAGGGGATCTACATGAAAGGAATAGGAGGCGCATTGGCAATGTTTACGAAAAAAGAACCGGACCCTAAAAAAACAGACACTCCACAGAAAAACAATCCAAAATACAGCAAAGCACAGTTCGCCGAATCCCGGCAACTCAGCCTTATCGAAAAAGATATTTTGGCAGCAGTTCTGCTGGAACAACAAACGTACACCTTGCAAGAAGCACAGCAACACATCCAACAATTTATGAATGGGGAGGCACAATAATGGCTGGAGGAACATGGACAACACAAAACAAGGTACGCCCCGGCGTATATATGAATTTTGCATCAGAGGGCTCGTTGCCCGGTACGGTAGGAGAGCGGGGAACGGTGGCTTTGGCATTGCCATTGTCATGGGGACAAGCGGGCATGATCATGACTGTACAAGCTGGTGAAGATGTACAAGCCAAATTGGGCTATGACTGGACAGCACCTCAACTGCTGCTCATCCGCGAAGCTTTGAAACGGGCACAGACCTTACTTCTTTATCGACTGAATGCAGGTACTAAAGCCAAGGCAACTTTGGATAAACTGACAGTCACAGCCCAACACGGCGGCGTACGTGGTAATGATCTGGCTGTTGTAATCTCCGCGAATATTAATGATCCGGATCAATTGGATGTCTCCACTTTGCTTGTGGGTAAAGAAGTGGACAAACAAACCGCGTCTACCATCGAATCTCTGGAATCCAACGCATACGTCACATTTACTGGTGAAGGTGCACTTACAGCTACAGCGTCACTTCCACTAACAGGTGGCTTGGATGGTACAGCAACGAACCAAGACCATTCCGATTTCCTAACCAAGCTAGAGGTGCTGGATTTTAACACGGTTGGTCTGGTCTCAGATGATGCCACACTCAAGTCAGTCTATACAGCTTACATCAAGCGTTTGCGTGATACCGAGGGCAAGAAGGTGCAACTGGTTCTGTCCGATTATCCTGCTGCAGATCATGAAGGCATTATCAGTGTGAAAAATGGTGTTGTACTTGCAGACGGTACCGTTCTTACGCCGAAACAAACGGTAGCTTGGACTGCTGGTGCAACAGCCGGGGCTAATCTGAATGAATCCCTGACGTTCCGTGCGTATGACGATGCCGTGGATGTGAATGGCAGATTGACACATACCGAGACAGAAGCAGCATTGCGTAATGGCGAGTTTGTGTTTACAGCGAGCAGCAACCGTGCGGTGGTAGAACAGGATGTAAATACATTCCGTTCGGTGACACCGGATAAGGCACGTCATTTTGCCAAAAACCGTGTTGTCCGTGTACTCGATGGTATCGCTAACGACATGAAACGGATCTTCGAGTCCTACTACATCGGCAAAGTGAACAACAACGAAGATGGGCGCAGCCTGTTCCGTTCCCAATGTGTGACTTATCTGAAGCAACTTCAAGATATTGGTGCCATTCAAAATTTTGATTCCAAAACAGATATCACTGTTGCTCTGGGCAATGAAACCGACAGTATTCTGATCGAGATTCAGGTCCAACCTGTGGATTCCGTTGAAAAAGTATATATGAAAGTGAAGGTGGTTTAAGATGGCATTTTTGAAAGCAAGTGACACGATCTCCGGCCAGGAAGGCCGCGCATACGCAACGATTAACGGACAGACGGAAGAAATGTTCTATGTGAAGACATTGGAAGCAACGGTGGAGAAACAAAAAGCAGAGGTCAAAACGTTGGGGCGTCGCGGCGTACAGCACAAAGCAACCGGTTGGTCCGGTTCAGGTTCCATGACAATCTTTTATACCACATCCCGTTTCCGCGAGCTTATGCTCCAGTACATGCAGAATGGTGTGGACACGTACTTCGACATTGAAGTGACTAACGAAGATCCTTCGTCTACAATTGGCAAACAGACCGTGACCCTCAAAGGCGTCAACCTCGACAGTGTGATTATGGCATCCCTGGATACCGAGGCAGAGGCGCTGGAGGAAGAAGTGAGCTTTACATTTGAAGATGTCGATATGCCTGTATCGTTCAACCTTCCTAAGTAATTTAGCGTGGAAAGCATAGTAATTTAAGATTTATAAACAGTTTAACTTAGCAGCGGGTTTGTAAAAGAAACCTGTTCAACTTGCCTGTGTTACGGGCTATTTGGCGTGTCATATTTCTGCTCTTCGCCGCTTCATGCGGCGGGGAGCCTAACTTTAGAGGAGGAACAATACATGAGTGGATTGAGTATGTTTTTTGCCCAAAATGCAGCAATGGATACAACGGAGGAGTATATCGTGTCCCCCCGTTTCAAGGATGAGAAAGGCGAACCGGTTGCCTGGAAACTGCGCAGCATGACCGAGGACGAGAACCAGGAATGCCGCAAAGCGGCTACCCGCAAAATCAAGGGCAAGAACGGTGTCTATACACCCGACATTGATGCGAATGATTACATGGCTCGCCTGATGAGCGCAAGTGTAGTATTTCCTGATTTGAAAAACGCAGAACTCCAGCGGTCATATGGCGTGATGGGGGCGGAATCGCTTTTGCGGAAAATGCTATTGCCTGGGGAATTTGCTTCGCTCGGTGAACAGGTCCAGAAGCTGAATGGCTTCAATCAGGATATGAACGAACTGGTGGATGACGTAAAAAACTAATTAAAGAGGGCGATTCCGAAGCCAATCTGGCTTATTACGCTCTCCATGAATTAAACATTTTGCCGCACGAGCTAATGGCCTTCTCCATGCGAGAACGAGCGGCGATCTATGCGATGATCTCCATCCGGGTGGAAGAAGAGAAGAAAGAACGGTCCAAGAATCGCGCCCGGAAGAAATAAAAAGGAAAGGAGGGAGAAATAAATGTATGCCATGTTTGCAAGACTGTATCTTACTTCAACACGTATAGTAACGCAATTTCAACAATTACCTGCTGCTATAAGTACCATGTTTAATTCTGCTCGACTGAACAGTATTGCAATGGCATCCAAACTGTTACAAGGGGTATCCGAGGAACAAGCCAAAGTAAACGCAGCTTTTGCAGAAGGAGCCCAACGCGTGCGATCCTGGATCAGCATGATGAAATCAGCAGGACAAGCGGTTCTTGTACCAGCGGCGCAGGAAGAGGATCTGAAGCATCGCTATATGGCTGCTACGGGTGATGATGCTCAGGGAGAGACGATCTTTAATCGCTACCGTGCGGAAGCTTCCAAGAGCGGACAGAATGTTACGGATGCTTTGCAAGGTGCACTATCTCTCATCCCGTATGCGCAGAATACGGACCAGGTTGATCAGCTGAGAGACATGACTAAACGGTTGAGCATGCTTTCTCCAGACTGGAAAAGTATTTCGGATGCCTCAGGTGCTTTGGTGGCCGCAATGAATGGTGATAATGGTGAACTGGCAAGCTCTTTTAATATTCCAGAAGAGATTTTGAATGGAGCAGGTCTGCAACAAAGTATTGATTCATCCAATCTGGATGGGTTTATCACAAAGCTTGATGTTATTCTACAAAAACAAGGCTATACCCAACAGGCTTTTGATACCATGTTGGATTCACCGTTGCAGAAGTGGAATGCACTGGTGAATCAGTTTAATGGGGTTCTCGGCCAGATTGGACAGGCAGCTCTTGTTGCGTTGACGCCTTTACTAGATCGATTAAATGAGGCTTTTGCCAATGGTGAATTCACTGGCATTATTGAATGGCTTAGCAATGCATTTACGGTTGCGGCAAACGCGTTGACGATGCTGGTAGATGGCATTCTGTATATAGCAAGTGTGATTCAGCAGAACTGGGATATTATTCAGCCGATTCTTATGGCGCTTGCGCTTGTAGCTCTGGCTTTGGTCATTATCCAAGTATACAGTCTGGTTGCTGCGTGGTTATTGTTAAATTGGCCGATTCTTTTAGCAATTGCTGCGATTGCCGCAGTTATTGG
This sequence comes from Paenibacillus sp. FSL R5-0749, assembly GCF_038595085.1. Classification (NCBI taxonomy): domain Bacteria; kingdom Bacillati; phylum Bacillota; class Bacilli; order Caryophanales; family Paenibacillaceae; genus Paenibacillus; species Paenibacillus sp. FSL R5-0749. The sequence goes on from NZ_CP152005.1 coordinate 1,460,458, forward strand.
AATTTTAAACATGATGGGGATGTCTGGTACAGAGATTCTTGGAGTTATTATAGGTTCATTTATGATGCTTGGGGAAATCGTACGCGTAGTTGTGGCTACAGTGTGGAATCTGTTTGCTTCGCTGGGGGAGGCCATTTTCAACGCTTTCAGAGCTCCGATGTATGCTTTACAGAAATTATTTAAAGATACGGGGATTTTCATACTTGATCTATTCTATAACGTCGTAACTGTAATTGAAGATGCCATGGAACGAATTAATGGTGGACTGAACAGTCTGATCAAACTTGTTAACAAAACTTTTGGCTTTAATATTGGTTTGTTTCAAGATTCAGATATTAATTTAGGTGGCAAGCAAATAAAGGAGTGGAAGAAAGGTCTGGAATCTTGGGAGCCTACGAGTGATAAAGATGTGAAGACTTTCTTCAAAATGGACGGAGAATACAATCCTAAAGCTTTTGAAGATGGTCAGAAGGTTGCGGAGGATTTACTTTCTGGTTTCTCTTCAACTTCGAATGCAGATTCCAAGGATAAAGGTCTACCAGGCGGTAATTTTGGCAAAGGCTTCACACCTGAAATACCCAAAACACCTCCTATGCCTTCAATACCAACAGCACCTGCTCCCACCGTTGTCCCCAACAGCAACATGAGTAACATCAACAAAATCAACAATATCGGACAGGTGGACAAAATCGGTGACGTGGATGGCACAGTGGATGTGACGAGCGAGGACTTGAAACTGATGCGTGAGCTGGCAGAGATGCAGGCGATTCAGCGATTTGTCAGCCTTACGCCAACTGTTCAGGTCACTACGGGTGATATCAACAGCGGACATGACGTGGACAGCATCATCAGCAAAATCACCGATGGACTGAACAGTCAGATCGTCTCCAGTGCCCAGGGGGTGTATGGATAAGTGGAATATTATATTCAACTCAGCTTCAATAACCGCTCTGAATACATGTTTTTCCCGGTGACACCAGAGAGCATTGAGTTTTCGGATTCGGGAGACGGCAGTTCGTTTAACGTGAGCGCTTTGGGTGAAATTAACGTGATCAAGTCGCCGAAGCTGCGTGAAGTCAGTTTCAGCGGGATTTTTCCAGCAGACTACAGCCCGTACCATCTGAACTATGATGCAAGACATCCGGCAATTCAGAAGCAGTTTTACCGTGATCCCTATGAATATGTGAAAAAGATCATCGGCTGGATGCAGACGGGCAGACCCGTCAGGCTGTTCTTTTCCAGTGCAAGGTATACCATTAATATGGCGGTTTCCATTGAGAGCTTCGATTGGAAAGAGACAGCGGGTACAGTGGGGGATATCCAGTATGATATCAAGCTGAAGCAGTTCATTTTCTATGCCGCCAAAAAAGTAGTACCGCTCAAGGACAGCAAGGATAATACTGCTTCAAAAACAAAAACCAAAGCCTCCCGGCCCAATGAAAAAATCCAGCCCAAGACGGTTACACTCAAAGCCGGAGACTCCTTGTGGTCTGTAGCCAAAGCCCATCTGGGAGATGGATCTCGCTGGAAAGAGATGCAGAAGTTAAATGGCATCAAAGATGCACAACTGAAGAAGCTGCCGATTGGACTTGTGATCAAGCTTCCGTGAAAGGAGAGGCAATATGCAAGAGCAGATCAGGCTGGATGATAAGCTAGCCAACTTGAAGAAACGGTTATTGCTGGATGACAAGCAGGGCAACATCTGGGACATTAGCGAAATTGCTGGCGACATTACGTACAAAACCTCCCGCATCGGCAAGCCTTCCTCTCTGGAATTCACGTTGATCAAGGGCAGTCTGTACCAGAATAAAAAATTCACCTATGAGAATGGATATGTCGTGAAATATATCAGCAACGAGGTAGGCATATTTTACGGATATATCTTCTCGGTGGATAGCGGCAAGGACGAAAGTGTCAAAATCAAAGCCTACGACCAGACTCGTTATCTAACCGCAAATCAGACGTACAAGTTCGTTAACGCAACCGCTACAGATGTGATCAAACGAATTGCTACCGACTTTCAGTTGAAGGTGGGCGAGCTGATCCAGCCGAAATATGTTATTCCACGCATGCTGTTTGATAACAAAAAGCTGATCGACATGATCTGTGAGGCGCTCGACCGAACGCTGATCTATGATGGCAAAAACTACATCTTCTACGATGATTTCGGCAAGCTGGTGCTTCGGGATGTGGAAGAGATGCCTTACGGCTTTGTCATTGGGGATAACAGTCTGCTCACAGATTACAGCTATACAAGATCTATTGATGACCAGACGTATAACAAAATCAAGCTTTATCGGGATAACAAGGATACGGGAAAAAGAGAAACGTTTGTTCATCAGGATTCAGGCAGCATCCGTCAATGGGGGCTGCTTTTTTTGTACCAAAAAGCGGATGATGGCCTGAACGAAGGCCAGATTGATGACATGCTGAAGACCCTGATGACCCTCCGTAACCGTGAGACGCAGACGTTGAAAGTGGATGCGCTTGGCGATTTCAAGGTGAGGGCAGGCAGTTTTGTCAACATCCAGATCGATGAACTCAAGATTAATCAATATTTTCTGGTGGACGAATGTACGCATAAGGTACAGAGCGGTGTGCATACGATGTCGCTGGATTTGAAGGTGGTGTAACGATAAATGATGCTGGACGTGATTAAAAAGGCGGCGGTTGCCGCTGTAGATGCCAAGTCTCCCGTTCAGGTAATGTACGGAAGCGTGACAAACACACAGCCTCTGGAGATCACCGTTGAACAACGGCTGGCATTGGCTGAGCCTTTCCTGGTACTGCCGGAATCCGTAGTGAACAAAGCTTGGACCGTGGGTGACCATGTCTTGTTGTTGCGTGTTCAAGGTGGAGACAGCTTTGTCGTGCTGGATCGGCTGGTGAATCCATGATTCCACAGGGTGCGCAGATGAGCGCAGAAGATCAGGAGGAAGCTGCTGTGCTTCCAAGTCTGACGTATGTGTTTCAAGCTTCAGGACAGCGAATTGGCAGACTGCAACTGGATGGAAAAGATGCGGTAAGACAGGCGGTGTATAAAGCGTTATCCACACGTCGCTACGAGCATCTAATCTACTCTTCGGATTATGGCATGGAATGGTCCTGGGAAGGAATGGCCGGGAAATCCATGGTTGAATCTGAACTGGAACGCTGGATCCGCGAAGCGTTGCTTCCGGATGATCGGATTTCGGATGTAACGGAGTTCGAATTCGTTCACGAGGTAGATGGGGTACGGGTTTCATTTACCGTGGAAACGGATTTTGGCAGCTTCAGGGAAGAGACGGAGGTGAACATGGATGTATGAAGGGCAGACGTTTGAAATTATTCTAAATAGAATGCTGGATAGGGTACCAGATGGTGTGGATAAACGTGAAGGCAGTATTATCTATGATGCGCTTGCGCCTGCGGCTGTAGAAATGGCTCAGATGTATATCGAGCTGGATGTGAACGCCAATCTGAAGTTTGCAGATACAGCATCTGGAGAGTATCTGGATCGCGCGGTGGCTTGGTCTGGCATTAGTCGAAAAGCGGCCACGAAGGCACGTTGGGCTGGAAGTTTTCGGGACAACGAAGGTAAGCCTGTTGAGGTTCCTTTGGAGAGTCGTTTTTCCACGGGGGATCGGGTGTATGTTGTTGTGGAACGCATCGCAGCAGGGCAATATGTGTTGGAGTGTGAAGTTGCAGGGGCGGAAGGTAATGAGTATACGGGGGCTCTGCTGCCCATTGATTATATTGCCGGCCTGACGACGGCTGAATTGACACAGTTGCTGGTTCATGGTGAAGACGAGGAAACGGATCAGGCCTTGTATGATCGCTATCAGGATAAAGTTTCCCGTCCGGTTACGAGTGCCAACAAATATCAGTATGAGTTATGGGCGCGGGAAAATTCCGGGGTTGGCAAAGCGAAGGCTTTTCCACTATGGGACGGGCCAGGTACAGTCAAAGTGGCATTGCTGAATAATGAAATGCAAACACCTGCTGATGCGGTCATTAAGGCGGTGCAAGAGTATATCGATCCAACCCAGAATGGAATGGGCGAAGGTGCTGCTCCAATTGGACCCGTGGTTACAGTCGTGGGAGCGGAAGAGGTTCCTATTGATGTGGAGGTACAGGTCACGCTTGCTTCTGGTTCAACGTACGAGGGCGTGAAGACACTGATTGAAACGGGAGTTACGGCGTATCTGAAAGAACTGGCTTTTGCCGATCCGTTAGTTCGTTGGACACGTATTGCCAATGTCATTCTGGATATTCCGCCCGTAATCGATTACAGCGATCTGCTGGTGAATGGTGGGATGTCCAATCTGGAGATCGCCCCCGGCGCAGTAGCCGTTCTTGGGACGGTGAAGGTGACATGAGTAAAGCAGAGGTATTAATGAATCTTTTGCCCCCGTTGTATGAAAATGTGCTGGAGATGCAGCTTCTTACCGAGACCGAAGGGGTAGAGTTAGACAAGCTTACTGTGGGTTTGGAAAGTGTGCTGGATCAATTCTACCCGGAGTCTGCGACCTGGGCATTGGAACGTTATGAGCGGGATTTGCAGATTCCTACAAATCAAGCCAAGCCAGAAGACCAGCGGAGATCCGTAATCATTTCCAAAATGCGCGGCAGCGGTAAAGTCTCAGGCTCCATGCTCAAGAACGTGGCGCAGGCCTACGAAAGTGGCGGGATTGATGTATCCGTTACGCCCGAGGAGTACTTGATCCGAATCCGATTCATCGACACATGGGGCTTGCCGCCCAATCTGGATGATCTGAAGGCAGCGATTGAGGATATTAAACCAGCACATATGACCGTAGAGTACCGTCTACGGTATTTGACGATCTCGGAGGTTGAAAGCATGACGCTGGAGGAGATCGAACAGACCCGACAGGATAAATTTGCAGGAGGTGGAGCATAGATGAATGAACCAAAAACACCGAACTTGGGATTGAATAAGATTGACCGTTCCTCGCCATCGACGACCTATTTTGATCTGGATAAGTATTTGGATCAGAACTGGGAGAAGGTTGATGAGGGTGTAGCGACTAAGCAAGATTTAGAGGAAATTCGTGAAGCGATAGGGGAGATCGATGTTCCTGATGCGTCTTTGACGCAGAAGGGTAAGGTGCAGTTGTCTAGTAGGATGGATGGATCGTCTGAGATAGTGGCTGCAACAGAGAAGGCTGTTAACGATGCACGTAAAGCTGCTGAAACTAGTGCGAAGAATGCTAGTCTTTCAAGGAATGGAGGTACTCTCACTGGGAGTGGTGGAATACTATCAATTGTAAATGAAACCCCTGAACTTGATGGACTGTACGCTCAATTATATCCCGAAGGTATAGAGGCTGGAAGGAAAGCATGGTTTGGTTTTGGTGATAAATACAGTCGTAGCCTTACTTTGGCAAATGAATTTTTAGATGGTGATATAGTATTTCGTGATCGCACGGGCACTACATCTATTGCTGATTTAAAGCAATCTGGCGTTAAGGCTAAGCAACGTATCGTAGACTCGCTTAACGTCTTAGGTGAATCAGCGTCTACGAGTGATGATTGGGAACGACTAGAACATAAACTTCGTGTAGGGAAGATATATGGCCCGAACAAGAAAGTCCCAATTGAGAAAGTGAAAGATATGCAGATAACATTGGCTGCCACTTTTTCGAATAGCCAACCTGATATAAAATACGGAGTGGATATCGAAGGAAACATAACTTTTGGTAGTATCATATCAGGAACAAATTTATATAAGCTAACCAACATTAATCCTGCTGGAGTAGAAAGATGGACCACGTCTATGAATAATGGATGGACTTTATCCGCTCTTACAGTTAATAGTGTTAGACTGGAAATAGCTACTATATTTAGTCGAAGCGTAAATAATGTTACTGAATCTCAGGTTTACATTTTTGATTGTAGGAATGGAGTTCAGCTAAGAAGTTTTCAGATTGAACCTCTTGGTTATAGTAGTTTGGAGCTTGATGATAATGGATTAGTTTATGTTAAGGAAAGCTATAGAGTTAATGTTTATGACGCTTCTGGTGGAATACGCACAACTATTTCATATTATTATTCAGGAAAAGAAGCTGTATGTGTGGATAGAAAGAATGGTGAAATATATTTACATGCTAGTTTCAACGGTAAAACGGGTGTTCATAAATTTTCAAATAATGGAACATATTTATGGTATTGTGCTGTTACTTTCTTTGGAGGATTTGCAATTGGGATGCAAAACGGGGTGACTATGTTACATGTTCGGACAACTGGTTCATCAAATGTCACTCTAATTAATGCTAAAACAGGGGAAAAGAATCTACAAATCACTAATGTATTACCACGTAGTTTTAATCCTCGATCAATCATTATGTATAGCGATAGCATCTTGGCTGATGATAATGGTATGGGTATTTTGTATGGTGCTGAAGAAGAAAGCTCAGGTTCGAATTATTGTAAGTTGGCTCTTGGTATATATTCTGAAGGTGGAAAATACAAGAGATCATTAGACTTTTCTGATTCGTTGTATTCATTCATTAATGTAAAAGGAATATTTGCAAGCGGTGATGGAAGCAGACCTGATAAAATACTATTTATTTTTTCGAGTCGGATAAATGTATACAATATTAATGCGGAAATACTAGGTTAGGGGGATATGCATATGTACGTTTTTTATGAAGATATTAGTAAAGATACTGGAAGGGTAACCACGATCCTTTTTGACGATAGTCTATTTGACCCATTGGATAAAAGGCAGTACTTTAAATTGGATACATTGCCCAGTCCTGAAGAGATTGTTGGAAAAGAACCGATTATGTTTATAAAGAAGGACGAGAAAGAAATTTACTATGAATATGAAAATACTCCAGCTATCGTTGATCCAGTTAAAGAAATTAAGGCCTTGCAGCAAGAAAACAATACCCTTAGAAACGAAATTGAGATTAATCAACTTGCCCTTATAGAGTTACACAGCATTATTTTAGAGTTAAAAGGAGGGAGAAACGTATGAAATCTCTTTATATTAGATTGATTCAAAAGAGTTTGATTAGCATTGAAGATGTCCCAGAAGAATTGAGAAAAGATGTGCAAAAAGAGCTCGAAAATTTTTAATTTAGGTACATTTAGGAATTCTATAACTTGAGAGACACGTTTCATTACAATATGGAGTAATGAAAATAGTTATATGCTTCAAAATATATTATTGAAATAAAATATTATTTATTTTTATGCATGGAGGTGAAATTATGGAACGATGGGACACCCTATGGAAATGGGGAATTGCACTCATGAGCAGCTCGGTAACCTACTTCTTCGGAGGTTGGTCAGGGGTGCTCGGCGTATTGCTTGTGTTCGTCATCCTCGACTACCTAACAGGTATCGCAGCGGCGGGGATGACTGGCAAGCTAGAAAGTAATGTCGGCATGTTCGGCATTGCACGGAAGGTATTTATATTTGCAATGGTATCGGTGGCTCATCTGGTGGACGGTGTTCTGGGAGACGGACATTTGTTCAGGGATGCGGTCGCCTTTTTTTATATCGCAAATGAGTTGTTGTCCATTATCGAAAACGGGGGCAAGTTGGGCGCTCCAATCCCGCCTGTGATTCGGCAAGCCATTGAAGTGCTCAAGGGAAAAGGGGGAACCGGGGGGATCTCGGGTAACTATACTCCTGATTCCAGAGAATCTTTTGTACAGTCAGATCATGAGGAGGTTGATCAACAGATTAGAGATGAAACGAAGTAAAGACTCAGCATTCATTAAAAATTGTCCTGTGGCGGATATAGAGCACTACAGAGTCGAAAGTCTGCACCAGTAGCCTACAAGTAGTGAAAGAGACGGAATCGATTCTGAAGAAGCGGAGCGGTCGCCTTTGTCTCTAAATTTTAACCATTAGAATAATAAATCATAAAAATTTGGAGACAACAGCGATCATAAGAACGATCCGTATCTGGAACGGTCGCGTACCGGCTTGATATTTTTTCCTAAGAGGATAGATACTCATTGAACATAGCTATTACCATCAACAAGGGACACGCACACAAGCAACCCCTGATCCAACCGCATTAACTATATACAAACGGCAATTTGCCGCATAAAGGGTGTGAGAAACATGCAAACGAGAAGTTCAGGCAACACACAGGGCATTGACGTCTCCCGATACCAGGGCAATATTGACTGGGCTAAGGTGAAGGCAAGTGGCATGACATTTGTATTCATCAAGGCAACCGAGGGACAGACGTATACCGATCCAAATTACCAGAAAAATGTAACAGGCGCACTGGCGGCGGGTATGCTGGTGGGAACCTACCATTTCTTCCGCGCGACATCTACCGATGGTGCCAAGGCAGAAGCGGCACATTATGCCAATACACTGAACAAAGTTGGAGGCGCCAAGGCGTTACAACTGCCACCTGTCATGGACTACGAGAACAACCCCGGCAACCTGAGCAAAGCGCAGATGAATACAGTTGCCAAAGCTTTTTTAACCGAACTACAACGTCTGACAGGTGTAAAACCGATCATATACACAGGCAATTCTTTTGCCGGGAATTTTGACACATCACTCAGCTCATACGATCTGTGGATCGCGCGTTACAGCAACACCCGTGTACCGGACGACCAGCCGGCATGGAAGCGTTGGACGTTCTGGCAGTACACGGATTCGGGCAAGGTGAATGGCATCAGCGGCAACGTGGATATGAATGAATTCGAGGGAACAGCGGCACAGCTCAGAGCAAGATACGCAGCAGCCACTCCGAAACCTCCGGAGCCAACCAATCCAACGAATCCAAGTAATCCGAATCCACCAACCGAACCACCGAAAGGGGGCGAACCGATGACAGCCGAAGAGAAAGCAGCGTTTGATGCGCTCAAATCCCAAGTCGACAAACTGCAGGCGCGTCAGCAAATGGAAGTTCCAGTATGGGCAAAAGCAGCTGTGGATGCAGCACTGGCGTATGACACCAAAAATCCATTGTTCAGCATCGATAATGGGGCGAGTTATGATTTTTACCGTTTTATTACCGTAATGCATCGCAGAGGTTTATTTAAAAAGTGAACTGATTTTTAGCAAATTAAAATGTTGATTTTATATGAATGTGGATGGAGTGGAGAAGGAACACGAGACGCTTTTTGTCGAACTGTGTTCCTTTTTTGTGCTTTGTGTAAGTAATATTAACGCATATAATAAAGTTGAAGACTTATGTCTGTAAATCTCTTGTCTAATTGATTAATGTGATGTAAAGTAAGTTACACGAAATTGTTTTTCACTACGGTTTACTTACACAATCCTCCTCATCATGACAGAACCATAACATAAGAAGTTATTGTAATGTCTCCCTGCTGTACAATCCAACATCTCAAGATGACTCGTTCATACGTTTTACACATCCAATCTGCAAGAGACAACCACCGTATTAAAAATACTTACACGATCTAAACAACCTAGCCTATGTTGAGTTTCTTTCGTCTGTATTGCAAACGATACCTAGTCCAGCTCCCACACTGCATACTTAAGAGGACCCGCGACCCGCTCAAGGAACAGACGTTATTGGTACCCAGCAGCGTAGTATCCATATGCCCATTTGTATTTCTGATCTAGTGACTTGAACTTGGTCTTACCGGTCCGTAACCGTTCGCTATTACTTATTGACCTTAGTTCAAATAAATCGCAACAATCTCATTCATTTCATTACATTACATAGAGTCATCTCACAAGGCATTTTGTTCATTGTACGTCTTCTTTCTCTATAAAAATTAATCGTCCATATCCGTAATCCATGCGCAGGATGATCTGGCGTTTACTTATATCCATTATTCATCTTTCTCCCATACTTTTTTCAAGTTTCATATACATGCCTTACTTCTCCCGGAACTTTAATTCAGGTATCACAGGCACCTAAAGCCTTTCATTGATACAAGCAAGCACCGAACCAATGGCTATCATTGAAGTTTTTTCATGCCAGCATCACACACATTATGAGACAGGGAAGGGTGTTGTACGTATGCGAATGAGAAAGAAATGGATGTCCGGTTTTTTGACTCTGGCTTTGAGTACCGTCTTGGTGTTGTCAGGCTGTTCGAGCAATGAGGGGGCTGGGAATTCGCCTGCTCCGGCGGAAGGCAGCGAGCCACCAGCCGAAGTGACAGAAGCGCAAGATACGATGATTATGGGGCGTGGCGGGGATTCGGTGGCATTGGACCCGGCAATTGTGACCGATGGAGAGTCGCTGAAGATTGGACATCAGGTGTTCGACTCGTTGCTGGACTACAAGGAAGGCGGAACAGAAGTCGTTCCTGGACTGGCAGAGAGCTGGGAGATTTCGGCGGATGGGCTCAAGTATGTGTTTAAGCTGAAGTCCGGTGTGAAATTCCATGATGGTACGGACTTCAACGCTGAGGCTGTTGTGTTCAACTACAACCGCTGGGGTGATCCGGCGAGTGAATATAAATTCGAAGGAGACTCCTTCGATTATTACGACTCCATGTTTGGTCCAGAGGACGGACGTGTGATCAAGGAAGTGAAGGCGACGGACGAGACTACGGTGGAGTTCACATTGAACCAGCCACAAGCGCCTTTTCTGCAAAATATTGCGATGACGCCATTCGGCATTGCCAGCCCAAAAGCGATTCAGGAGAAAAAAGAAAACTTCAAGAGCGAGCCTGTGGGCACCGGACCATTTGTATTCAAAGAGTGGAAGCGTAACGACTCCATTACCCTGGAGAAAAACGAGGATTATTGGAAAGAAGGACTGCCGAAGCTGAACAAAGTTATCGTGCGTTCGATTCCGGATAATACCGCTCGCTTCAATGCCCTGCAAAACGGCGAGATTGATGTCATGGAAGACTTGAACCCGGACGATCTGTCCATCCTTGAAGGCAACAGTGAGTTGCAGAAGATTGAGCGTCCACCGTTCAACGTGGCGTATATCGGCTTTAACTTCAAGAAGAAACCATTTGATAATGTCAAAGTCAGACAAGCCCTCAACCATGCGGTGAACAAACAGGCACTTATTGATGCGTTCTTTGCTGGACAAGCTGAGCCTGCTGTCAACCCGATGCCGCCAACGCTGTGGGGATACAACGATACCATTGAGGATTACCCATATGATCTGGAAAAAGCAAAAGCTCTACTCGCCGAAGCTGGCTTCCCTGACGGTTTGCCTGATCCGGTAACCTTCTATGCCATGCCGGTATCTCGCCCGTATATGCCTGATGGCAAGAAAGTAGCGGAAGCGATCCAGGCTGATTTTGAGAAAATCGGCGTGACCACGAACATCGAATCCCCAGAATGGGCGACGTATCTGGATGATGCCAAAGCCGGGGAGAAAGACGATATCTACATGCTCGGTTGGACGGGGGATAACGGGGACCCGGATAACTTCCTGTATACATTGCTGGACAAAGACGCCATTCCGGGCAACAACCGTAGCTTCTACGTCAACGAAGAGTTGCATGTGCTGCTGACGGATGCGCAGAAAGAAACAGATCAGGAGAAACGTGCCGAGCTGTACAAACAAGCACAGATGATTATCAAGGAAGACGCACCTTGGATTCCACTTGTGCACACCACGCCAATTCTGGCGGGTAAATCGAACCTGAAAGGTTTTGTACCATCTCCGCTGGGCAGTGAATCCTATGCTGGTGCCTACTTCGAATAATACAGACGTAAGCTGAACTTATCCATTTCAGGATAACGGAGAGTGGAGAATCACTCTGAAGAGGGCACTGCACCTCGGAGTGAGTAGGTGTAATTTCTTTCTATTAAAGCGCTGGTGAGACGAAATGCTTGGCAGAACCCACATCCGGACGTAACTATCCAAAGCATGCGTATCTGCCAGCGCTTTTTATTTTGCACGATATGTCGAAGGCAGGTGAACAGGATTGAACAGCTATATTGTCAAACGTGTGCTTGTGTTGCTGCCCGTGCTGCTGGGCATGACCCTGATTGTCTTTTCCATCATCCATGCCATTCCGGGTGATCCGGCCGAGACCATACTTGGGCAAAAGGCAACCGAACAATCCAAGCAGGCCCTCCGTGACCAGCTCGGTCTGGATAAACCCTGGTTCCAGCAATATTTCGCCTACTTGGGCGATTTGATCAAAGGCGACCTCGGAACATCCATCCGCACCAAGGTGCCTATTGCCCAGGAAATTGTGCCTTATCTGACAGCAACCCTTGAATTAACGATGGCAAGTATGTTGTTTGCTGTCATTATCGGGGTGAATGCCGGGATTATCAGTGCATGGAAGCACAACTCCTGGTTTGATTATTGTTGTATGGTCATTGCTTTAGTGGGTGTATCCATGCCGATCTTCTGGCTCGGTTTGATGGAACAATGGCTGTTTGCAAACAAATTGCAGTGGCTGCCATCCATTGGGCGCATGAATGCACGTGATCCGGTGGAAGCCATTACGGGCTTGTATGTGCTGGACACGATGATCGCTGGACAATGGAATCAGTTGTGGACCGTAACGAAACATTTGTTGCTTCCGAGTATAGCGCTGGGCACCATTCCAATGGCCGTTATTGCCCGGATGACCCGTTCCAGCATGCTGGAAGTGATGAGTTCCGATTACATTCGTACTGCAAAGGCGAAGGGACTGGGCCCGTTTTTTGTCGTATATGGACATGCCCTTAAAAATGCTTTTATTCCCGTGCTTACGGTTATCGGCATCCAGACCGGATCGTTGCTCGGGGGTGCGGTGTTGACCGAAACGATCTTTGCTTGGCCGGGCGTGGGACGTTATATATATGAAGCGATTAGTTCGCGGGACTATCCGGTAATCCAGAGTGGCATTCTGATCGTGGCATTCTTTTTCGTGGTCATCAACCTGATTGTGGACTTGCTCTACGCCGTGTTCGATCCTCGGATTAGTTATAAATAGGAGATTCATTAATCATTCATATCCAAGAAAGGAGACGCCGCATGGCCAAATTATCGACCAATACCGGACCATCCATTGATGCTGCGTCGGCGAGCACATCCGGTCCATGGCGGGAAGCGTGGAGAACGTTTCGGAAGAATCGGCTTGCGCTTGCGGGCTTGATTATTATCGTGTTTTTTATCCTGTTGGCCTTCCTTGCGCCATACATCGCACCTTACGATTACAAAGAACAGGTGCTGGTGGATCGGCTACAGGCGCCTTCGGCAGAGCATTGGTTTGGTACGGATGATCTGGGACGTGACGTGTTTTCCAGAGTGCTGCATGGAGCGCGCATTTCCTTGTGGGTGGGCTTCTTCTCTGTCATTGGTTCCATTATCGCGGGTACGCTGCTTGGTCTGATTGCTGGATTTTATGGAAAATTGGCGGACATGCTCATCTCGCGTTTATTTGATATCTTGCTCGCATTCCCGGGGATTTTGCTGGCCATCGCCATTGTGGCGATAATGGGCCCGTCGTTGCAAAATGCACTGCTCGCCATCGCCATCGTCAACATCCCGACTTACGGAAGGTTGGTGCGTTCACGGGTACTCAGCTTGAGACAGGAGGAATTCATTACGTCGGCGCGGACACTTGGGGCGGGCAACGGGCGGATCTTATTCCGCCACATCTTGCCCAACAGTCTTACTCCGCTGATCGTACAGGGTACGCTCGGGATTGGAACGGCGATCATCGAGGCCGCAGCACTTGGATTTCTGGGCATGGGTGCACAACCACCCGACCCGGAGTGGGGGAAAATGCTGTCGGACTCCCGTCAGTTTATACAAAAAGCACCGTGGACACTCATCTTCCCCGGCGTTTCCATCATGTTGACCGTCCTCGGCTTCAACCTCATGGGCGATGGACTCCGTGATACCCTTGATCCGAAAATGGCCAAAAAGTAGAATTTTCAAACTCAAACTCAAACTCGTATTCATATTCAACCTCAAGCTCTAACCGTAACCGTAACCGTAACCGTAACCGTAACCGTAACCGTAACCGTAACCGTAACCGTAACCGTAACCGTAACCGTAACCGTAACCGTAACCGTAACCGTAACCGTAACTTTATAACCTTATTCTGCATTCTAACTTTTTCTGTAACGCTTTTATGCGGCACTGCTAACTATAAAACTAAGCGTATGTGCTACTTTTTAACGCGTCCCTATTTGTACCTGTAATGCTAGCTTCTGCTCCAACTCTAACGAACCTAGGAGGTCCTATTTTGCGATTTCCAGTCAATCTCCCGATCTAACGAACTTCACACACCCTAATATGTGAAAAACTTTCGAATGTGCTCCATAGATTGGATTAAATTTAGCAATAGCGTGTCTAGGGTTCGTTAGATTACAGATTCATCCAAAAAAGGCCATTTAACGCCTCTGAGGTTCGTTAGCGCGACTGCCATACTTCTCAAGACATTCAAGCAATCACAGGACCAAGTTACCAATATACCAACGAACATATCAACACAATATATCAACACAAAAATAGCAATACGGACATATCAATACGAACACATCGATACGGCAGTCTCAACACTGCAAACCCGAGGATATTCCGAGGCGCATTAAATAGACAAGTTTTAAAGCCATCCACGATACCAATGGACAGATTACGATCTTCCCCCATAAGCCGGTTCGAACTTTGGTTCGAGGCGGCTTTTGTTTTACCTGTGGGATTACGTTAAAATGATTGGTGATGTGTCAAAGTTGAAGGGTATTCGATCTTTTTGTTAAAATAACCGCCTGCGTATTGACACCCAATTTTCCCATATGTTATATAAAAGGAAGGGTTTAGCACTCCGATCATTAGAGTGCTAACAAATGATGTTTTTACTATACGCCTACATATGGAATGATTCTGTTTTTGAAAATAGTTATTGAACCTGAGTAGGACATGCGAAGCCAAGGGACGCACAGACCTGAAGAAGCGAAATGTTTGCTTAATCTACAGACTCCATCTAAATAGAAGGCTCTAATCCTCATACAAGTTCCTGATTAAATGCGAAAGTAGTGCAGGGGACGAAATCGATTTGGAGGAAGCGAAGCGTTCGCCTTTATCACCGGATTACTCCCTTATATAAAGGAATCAAAGAAATCTGGGGATAACAGCGATCCGAAAAACGATTCGTAACCGCAACGGCTACATGGCAGAACGTCATGCACTTATTTTTTGCAATGACTCATTAGTGTGAGTCACATTATCTGAGGACTAGAGCGCTCAAAGGTTTTTGAGTCTACTAATGGTCGCAGGTATATCTCAGTTATTTCTATTTTCAATCAAGAATCATTCGATATCCAAATCTGAAAGGAGTCCAACCATTCATGGCTAAAAAAGAATTCCAGGCAGAATCCAAACGTTTGCTGGATATGATGATCAACTCCATTTATACCCAAAGAGAAATCTTTTTGAGAGAATTGATCTCCAACTCCAGTGACGCCATTGATAAAATTTATTACAGAGCACTGACAGACGATACGCTCGTTTTCAACAAAGAGGACTACTTCATCAAGCTTACAATCGACAAAGAAAACCGCACGCTCACACTGACAGATACCGGTATCGGGATGACGCAGGAAGAGCTGGAGAACAATCTGGGGGTTATCGCGAAGAGTGGTTCCCTGGCGTTTAAGAAGGAAAATGAAGCCAAAGACGGCCATAACATCATCGGACAATTTGGGGTTGGTTTCTACTCGGCATTTATGGTGGCGGACAAGCTGACCGTAACGAGTAAAACGCTGGGCAGCGACGAGGCTTGGAAATGGGAGTCCGAGGGCGCGGATGGATACACCATTACACCGGCTGAAAAAGACTCCGTAGGTACAGAGATCGTGCTGACGATCAAAGAAAATACCGAAGAAGATTCGTATGACGAATTTTTGGAAGAGTACCGCCTGAGATCCATCATCAAGAAATACTCCGACTTCATTCGCTACCCGATCAAGATGGATGTGACGGGTCAACGTCCGAAAGAGGGCACGGAGAACGAGTTCGAGGAGTACCAAGAAGAACAAACCGTGAACAGCATGGTGCCGATCTGGCGTAAAAATAAAAGCGAATTGACTGAAGAAGACTACAATAACTTCTATATGGAAAAACGCTACGGTTTTGACAAACCGCTCAAACACCTGCACATCAGCGCAGATGGCGCAGTGGTATATAATGCAATCCTGTTTATTCCGGAGAACACGCCGTTTGACTACTATACCAAAGAGTATGAAAAAGGCCTTGAACTCTACTCTAACGGTGTACTGATCATGGATAAATGCGGGGATCTGTTGCCAGATTACTTCGGGTTTGTCAAAGGTATGGTGGATTCGGAAGACCTGTCTCTGAACATTTCCCGTGAGATGTTGCAACATGACCGTCAGCTAAGCCTGATCGCGAAGAATATTAAGAACAAAATCAAGAGCCAACTGCAAAGCCTGTTGAAGGACGAGCGTGAGAACTACGAGAAGTTCTACCAGGCGTTTGGTCGTCAATTGAAATATGGTGTATACAGTGACTATGGTGTGAACAAAGATACATTGCAGGATCTGCTGTTGTTCACGTCTTCCAAAGAGGGCAAACTCGTGAGCCTGGACGAATACGTCTCCAGAATGCCGGAAGACCAGAAGTACATCTATTATGCCTCCGGTGAGTCCATTAGTCGTATTGAGAAGCTGCCACAGATCGAGGGTGTTCTTGAGAAAGGGTACGAAGTACTGTACTTTACCGATGACATCGATGAGTTCGCAATCAAGATGATCATGAACTACAAGGAGAAAGAATTCAAATCCATCTCCAGTGGTGACCTGGGTATCGAAGATAGCGCGGACCAAGAAGAAACGGACGCTCAAGACAACGACAACAAAGAGCTGTTTGAAGCGATGCAAGCTCAATTGGCGGGTAAAGTCAAAGCCGTTAAAGCTTCCAAACGTCTCAGAAGCCACCCGGTATGTTTGTCCACTGAAGGTGAGCTGACGATTGAAATGGAGAAAATCCTGAAAGCTATGCCGAATAGCGAAAATGTACAAGCCGACAAAGTTCTTGAAATCAACGTGAATCATGATGTCTTCAAATCATTGAAAGACGCTTTCGCACAGGATCAGGAGAAACTGAACCTCTACACAAGTCTGCTGTACCATCAGGCATTGCTGATCGAGGGATTGCCAATTCAGGACCCAGTAGAGTTTACTAACGATATCTGCAAGGTTATGGTGTAACAATCCGGCGTACAAGGGTGCAATAACATCCTTGATGCAAACATTCACGCCGCTTCAAGAGTCACTGCGTGAACATTAAGTTTAGTAGCTAAATCGTAACGCTGCATCCACCATAATCATCCGACAGGGCATTTACGTCCTGTCGGTTTTTTTGTTTTTACTCACAACGGGGTGGGCGTGGGGGAGGCAGACTATCATTGCAGCGATGGATGAACATCGTAATGAAATTCTTTAGCCTTTCAAAGTTTTGAAGAATTCCTCCTTTATAGGGAATGTGATGTCATTTAAATTGGGAGTGAATCAAACAGCAAAAGTAGTGAAGGTGACGGAATCGATTCTGAAGAAGCGAAGCGTTCGCCTTTATTCCCGAAATTCTCCCTTTTAAAAGGGAATCAAAGAAATTTGGGAATAACAGCGATCATAAGAACGATCCGTAACCGTAACGGCCACACAAACTGTATAAGTCACTTTTTTCATCATAAGTCACGATAGTGTGAGTTCAATATGAATCATGATCATTTAGATGCACGAATGATAGTCTGGCAGGGTATAATAAAAGAATAGGACTGTTTATTACAAGTTGATGTAAGAAGAGATGACAATCGCAGACAGGTTTTACTTTTCGAAACCACAGATGTTGTGTATAATCACTCAAAATAGAGACAGTCGGCTAGGAGTGATCCCCATGCAATGGAACGATCTGAGAGAACATAGACAATATCCTGAACTAACCAAATTGGATGGATCTCGTGCAGCATACGAACGGGACTATTCCAGACTCATTCATTCACCGACCTTCCGTCGGTTACAGGGCAAATCACAGGTGTTTGGCGCAGGAACGGGTGATTATTATCGTACTCGTTTGACCCATTCCCTGGAGGTGGCGCAGATTGCACGAGAGGCTGCCCGCAGCCTGATTCGTCGTTTTCCCGAGGTGGACTGGGACCGTGCGGATAACCCTGGCCTTATTATTGATTCAGAAGTGGTGGAGTGTGCTGCAATCGCACATGATTTCGGTCACCCGCCGTTTGGACATAAAGGTGAAGAAGTATTAGATGGTATTCTGGATGACCTCATTAACACCGAGGCTAAGAAAATTATGAAAAAAAGCCGCAGCGCCAAAGTTCCCAAGGTGGAGTCTGAAGTCCGTGCCGAGCTAAAACGGAAATATGAGCATTTTGAAGGAAACGCACACAATTTCCGTCTCATTATGCATTTGGAGAAGCGTGAGGATATCGACGGACTGAACCTGTCGGATGCGGTATTACTGGGAATCAACAAGTATCCGTACCCCGGGACAGAGAGCAAGAAAGGCATGTATCATCATGAGTGGCAATATATTCGTGAGATCCGTGAACGTTGGAACGTGCCGGCAGGCAAGAAGACGCTTGAAGCACAGCTGATGGACCTATGCGATGATATTGCATACTCCTCGCATGACCTGGAGGATGGGATCAAAGCAGGCAAAATTGAAGTACATGAGCATTTCCTGCAAGATCCGCATGTGAATCGATTAATTGTGGATAAGATTACAACACTGGAGGATCTATTCTGGGACGGATGGACCCGGGAAGCAATTGGGCAAAAGGTAGAGGAGGTGCTCGCTTCGTTCCTGCGCATCTGGAATGAAAAGATGCCATTCTGCGAGCATGATTACTCACGTACCCGTCGTGAGGTGAAAGCTTATTGGGTGAGCTTTTTTGTAGGCAGCCTGGGTGTTATTGACGATGGCGACTGGAAGAAGGTAACCTTTGTCCGTGAAGGGGCTGAGGATCTTGATATGCTGCGTACAGTAAGTGTGCTCAAGAGTTTTGCATGGGTGACGATGATACGTGACCTGCGTGTGCAACGGCTACAGAAGCGAAGTGAGTGGATGATTAAGCGATTATGGGATGCATTCCTCGATCCGGAAACGTCCAAATCCATTATTCCATCCGACTGGCTGCAACGCTATGAGAAAGATCAGGCCAAAGCGCAACCGATCTGGACCTGGGAACACATGGTGATTGATTATATTGCAGGAATGACGGATGCATTTGCCGAGAAAATATACAATGAACTTTATGGACTGAAGGTAGGTTCCATCTACGATCTGGATTAAAATGAACCGATATAAAGGGAGATGAGACGCTTGGCTGCAAGAATGAGTGATAAGTTCAGACTGGGCGTACTTGACCTTGTTCCAAGGTTAAAAGATGCCTCAGCGGAACAGGCACTTCAACAATCGGTGATACTTGCGCAACATGCCGAGGCTTGGGGATACGTCCGATACTGGACATCTGAGCATCACGATATGGCTGAACTGGCATCGGCCTCTCCCGAAGTACTGCTATCCCACATCGGAGCAAGAACGACAACGATCCAACTCGGCTCTGGCGCGGTCCTGTTGCCCCATTACAGCCCGCTCAAAGTTGCAGAGTCATTCCGTCTGCTGGCGACGCTCTATCCTGGGCGCGTTGAGCTTGGGCTCGGACGCGCTCCTGGCGGTGGACCTCATGCGACAATGGCACTTAGTGGCAATTACTTGCAACATGTGTCCAAGTTGCCTGAATCACTTGCAGCACTGACGGAACTGCTTGAAGATCGATATACCTACGAGGATCATCCTGTGACGGCTCGTCCGATTCCAAAGCTTCCGTTATCGCTTTGGATGTTGGGGACCAACGTGAAGAGCGCAGAATTTGCGGCACGGTTCGGCATGGGTTATGTCTTTGGTCAATTCATGAGTGATGCTGATGGTACAGAGGCTGTAAGGCGATACCGAGAAGGATTTGTTCCCAGTGCAACCATGAAGGAACCTGAAGTTATGGTGGCAGTCAGCGTATTGTGTGCGGAGTCAGAGACGGATGCCTTGGCCTGGAGTCGTGATATGGCAGAGAGACGCAAGGCGGATGGAAAAGAACGTTTAAGCGAGCTGAATTCGAGTGGTATCGCGGTCTCCAACACGAATGACTCAGCCAGTGCTGATCATCATGAATCAGAGCGGCACTATGCAGGTACACCTGAGCATGTATGGGGTCAATTGGAACAAGTAAGTCGCAGGCTGGATACGGAGCGGTTGCTTCTGGTTACGGCAGGACCAGATTATGAGCGCAGGCTGAATTCTTACCGATTGCTGGCTGATCATAAGACCGCCATACTGAAGTAGGACGACTACTTTATGATATAAGCCGTTGAAATTTGGACAAACCGAAGAACTACAGATCAGGAATTTTCCGAATGCTGCAGTTCTTCGGTTTTACTTTGTAGAATTTCGACAATTATTTACAAGATTAAGCTTCTTAATAACAAAATAATGTTATAATACTTTACGTCTATTTTCCTATCGATATAATATAGATAAGTTCTTTTGACAAGAGGTCAAAAGAAGGGGAAAACAATGACAAAAGCACCTGAATTCGGGATGACCGAAGAGGTCAAGGGGGGAAATCATATGTTCAGCAGATTTAAGATCAAAAGTATCGGTCTGCGTATCAGCATCGCATTTTACTTGTTAATCCTCTGTTTGATTATTTTGAGTGTCACCATTGTCACCCGCATGAATTCAATCGAATCCAACACCAATGAGATTACAAACAATTGGATGCCATCAATCCAGCAAATTAACCGGTTAAATTATACTACGGAGCACGTTCTTTCGCTAAGTTATCGTCACTTCGACGCGGATAACTCGGACAAGGCAGCCTTGTCAGAAGAGCGTACCAAGTATATTCGTGAAACGACACAGACAATTAAAATTTATGACCAGCAGGAAAAGTCTACGGAGGAACTCGATCACTGGACTGCGTTCAAGAACAAATGGGAAGCGTATCTCAAGATTAATACGCAAGCAATCAAGCTGAGTGATGAGGGTCAGACACAGTTGGCGAAGGAAGTTGCTGATAAGGGTGCGGATTCCTTTGACACCATGCAAGTTGATCTCGATTATCTCGTGGAATACAATCAGAAACAGTCTGACATTGCGGCGTCCCAAACGATCAGATCGGTACAGGATGGTAGACTAATCATCATTATCGGCGTTCTGGTCATGATTGTCATTACAGCGATCAGCATTCCGATTATCCGTTCACAGGTTGTGAAACCACTGCTGCGTGTTATTAGCGCGGTGAAACTGATTGCAGAAGGCCAATTGAATGTTCAGGATATACATACTAAACATGAGGATGAAGTCGGCGTTCTGGCCAAAGCAGTGAATGATATGAAAGGTAACCTGACTTCCATGGTGCTAAGCGTCAGACGAATTGCGGAAGCTGTCAATCGTCAGAGCGGGGAACTGGCAATCTCATCCGAAGAGGTTAAGATTGGTAGTCGCCAAATAGCAGTGACCATGGAAGAGTCAGCCAAGGCTGCGGAGAGCCAGGCAGAGACAGCCGTGGAATCAGCCCGTACGGTTGAAGCATTGAATGATCACATTCAGAATCATACGGAACAAGGCAGTCAGCTGCGCGTCATGTCGGATCTTGTACTGGAGCAAGGGCTGAATGGTCGCAAAGCGATGGAACAGTCAGTTCAGCAGATGCAGCAAATTTCCGGAGCGGTCTCAACTTCCATGAACAAAATGGAACGGTTGAATCGTAAAAACGAAGATATCTCCAAGCTGGTTCAGGTCATTCATGACATTGCACGCCAAACCAATCTGCTGGCATTGAATGCCTCCATTGAAGCAGCCCGTGCGGGAGAGAGTGGACGCGGGTTCGCCGTAGTGGCCTCAGAAGTGCGGAAGTTATCGGAAGCTGTGCAGACTTCGGTCGAAGAGATCACGGCGATTACCGAGGATATTCAGCAGGAGTCACAAGGGGTGGTTGCGGAATTGCGTACAGGCGTACAGGAGACCGAACTGGGTCAGGAGCATGTACTTGCTTCAGGTCAGCTCTTCCGTACGATTAATGAATCGGTGGAAGGCATGGTTGGTGTGATTGGCACCATGACAGATGGCCTCGCAGGCATGCAGGAAGCAAGCGGACGAATGAATGATTTCAGTCAGCAGATTTCGGCTGTTTCGGAACAATCAGCAGCAAGTGTGGAAGAAGTTTCTGCATCGGCGGAAGAGCAGGTCAGTTCCATGGAAACGATTAGCGGCAATATTCAAAGTCTGAAAGAATTATCGGAAGATTTGCTAACATCCATTGAAAAATTAAAAATATAACCTTCTTCTTATAATAGAAGAAACTGGCTCATGCTTGCGCGGGCTGTTGAGAATCTCAATATAAAGTAAGGTGTCCCTCAATCCTGGGTACACCTTACTTTTTTCTTTCCAAATAGTTACGTCCAAAGAAATGGATAGTTGTCTAGCAGTCTAACATTGTATACAATGACTACCTGAAGCATTCGTAACAGCTGATATTTGATATGTATACACTGAGCTACTGTTTATATAGAAGAAACATGATTAATGAAGGAAGGGGAGGAGAATTTTGCCTGATGAAACAATTGGTAGTTACACTACTTCTGGGAAATACCTCTACACCTTTGCTTGCCACGAGAACGAGCGTGAATTGTGCATGCTGGAGCTGAATACGTTGCTTGAACCGAGTTCAGAGATCAGTATGGATAGGGGAGCATATGTGTGGTCTGAACGACGTATATCACCTGGACGTAGTCCTTTTATCCATGGCAGATTAGATGTAATCGGTGAAGGCGATACGGTGACTGACCTGCTCCCTCTTGCCAAAGAGATTCGGCTGTTGCCAGAAGAGACATTTAAGGTGACATGTCTGAAAGAAGGGGATCATGCCCCTGATTATGCACAGTCTCGTCAGCTGGAAAAAGAAGTCGGCATGTGCATTAAAGGCAGGGCACAGATGAAGCAGCCAAAGGTGACTTTCGGCCTAATCCAAACAGGAGAAAAATGGATCTTGGGCCAGTGGACAGAAGCTGATCGATCATGGCAGATACATCGGCAGAAGCCGCAAAATTACTCAACTGGATTTGGCATCACGCTTGCCAGAGCGCTGGTGAATATTGCTGTTCCGAACGTGGAAAACCATCGATTACTTGATCCGTGCTGCGGTATGGGAACAGTTGTCATTGAAGCTTTATCCATGGGAATTGATGCGAGAGGTAACGACCTTAATCCTCTGGCTGTCCGAGGTGCACGCATCAATCTGCCGCATTATGGATTTGATTCGGATCGAATCACGTTAGGGGATATGAATGAACTGCAAGATCGGTATGATGCAGCGATTTTGGACATGCCCTATAATCTCTGTTCTGTACTTCCAGATGCTGAGCAACGAGCCATGTTGGAGAGCTTGCGCAGATTGGCCAAACGGGCCGTGGTTGTTTCCACAGAGTGGGTAGAAGAGCATTTGTTGGAAGCGGGATGGACAGTAAAAGAGTACCGAACAGTAAACAAAGGCACGTTTATACGTCATATTTGGTTGTGTGTGTAAGTATAAAAAAACAAAACTCTACCTCTAAGGAAATTTCCAGAGGTAGAGTTTTTTACTGTGTACATTTTAATTGAACTAACGATTTACACGAGAAACGTAGAGGACAGAAATAACCAGAAGAAGCAAGTTGATTTGCACAATATTGCATGGGAACGGATGTTTGTGTTAATATTTATGACTATAATCCACCAGGTTAAGCGGAAGTGTCTGGCCAGCTATATAAGCTTCCAGATTTTTGACGAAAATATCGAGGGCACGATCCGTGTATTGCTCCGTGCTTCCTGCGATATGTGGCGTCATTAAGACGTTATCCATGCCCCATAACGGGTGGTCTGCCGGAAGGGGTTCTTCTTCGAACACGTCCAGTGCGGCGAAGGCAACCTGGCCGTTTTGGAGTGCATTCAGCAAGGCTTCCGTTTTCACACTGGGGCCGCGGCCCACATTGACGAAACATGCACCAGATTGGAAATGCTCAAATGCAGTTTGATCATATATATGTTTGGTTTCATCGGTCAACGGTAAAATGTTAATCACATAATCGCCTTGGCTCAAGGCTTCATGTAGGCCGGTCATGTCGTACATCTGATCCACGTTGGGCACATCTTTGCCTGAGCGACGAACTCCGATCGTTCGCATGCCGAGTGCTTTGAGGATGCGGGCTGTTTCGGTTCCAATCTCACCTACACCAACGATGACCGCTGTTTTACCGTGCAGTTCGGGTAGGGGGTTGGCGGGAGCTTTCCATTCGGATTGCTGTTGATGCAACATGGCTTGTCTCAGCCAGCGGCTGTGGGATAACATCATGCCCAGAATAATTTCGGTGATTGGAATGGCGTGAACTCCATTTGCACTGGTGACCTGAATGTTCTTCTGCTGCAAATCTGCAAAAGGAAGATTGTCCACACCAGCGGACCAGACCTGAACCCACTTCAACAGGCTGTCTTGTCTCAATGCATGTTCAGTGACAAGAGGTGACCAACCGAGAATAATCTCAGCCTCTTTCAACGCAGCAGGGTCCGATTCCTTGGCTTTTCCGAATGTCAGGGTGTACCCCGGTGCGGCATTCTGAATGCGTTGTTTCTGTTCTTCGGATAGAGATGGAAAACATACAATTTTACCCATAATGTGTGGTCCTCCTGAGATCAATAGTTTGATAAGTTTGATAATTGAAGTGTATCAGATTTGATGTTGGATGTGCATAAGGTGGTAAATGCAGGAATCTAGCCTTATTTGCAAATGGTTATCTTTGTGTCACTCTATACTTACCCAACTTGAAACGATATGTATAGTTATGAAATAATAGAGCGAACTTTAGAGAGGTGTATGCAATGAATAACCAATCACATCAGGATCATTCATCCCGACGGGAAAGATTGTTTGTGGCGATTCGTCTTCCTGGTCCTGTTCAGCAGTCTCTTCAGATGGACGCGAGGCTTGTACAGAACAAGCTTGATTTTCGTAAATGGACAGATCATCGGGATTATCATATAACCTTGCAATTTCTTGGAGATACACTTGTTAGTGAGATTGGACATCTTCGGAAAGCGTTGCGCTCAGTAGCAGTTGAATTCCAGGCGTTTGAACTTCAGCTTGCGGATTGGGGCACATTTGGACTTGAAGAAGCGCCTAAAGTATTATGGAAGGGTGTTAGCGGAGAGATAGATCGGTTGATTTCATTGCAAAAACAAATCGTTCAGGCCACATCGACTCTTGGATTCGAAGCTGAATTAAGACCATATGCTCCCCACATCACCGTTGCTAGAAAATATCTGGGACAACTCCCAGGTAATGAGAATAAAGGGGTATCTGGAGTGCTTCCGGAACATGCCTCAGGTGTTAATTCATGGATGGTGGAGGACATTGTACTTTATGTGACAAGGCTTGGACAATCTCCAATGTATGAGGTCGTGGACACGTTCTCTTTTTCCTGATAATCATTTTTATGCCATAAAATCACATTGACATTACGTTTATCCCTATGTAATATTAGCCATCGTTATTCAAATTCTTTTTTTTGGGTTACTTAGATAAGGGAAATGTTTCGACAGGAGGAATCTTCGAATGAACATTATAAGCAAGAATCGTTGGGTAGCACCGATGTTATCAGTGCTGCTTGTATGTATAGTGGGGGTAAATGTCGTTCAGGCGACGGGGAAGTGGAATGAAGCTAGTGATAGTAAACAGATGACCGAACTTGCGGCTTCTGTGCAAAATAAACAAACATCTGCGCAAGAAGAGAGGCGCATGATGGAAGATGGGACAAGTCTGTCTACACAAACCGTAGCGTGGACTGAATCTCTGCCAGCGAAGAACTGGTTGACGACTGCTCAAGAAAAGCAGGAATTGCAAGAAGCCAAGGCCAAGAACAAAGCTAGAGCTGTAGCTGCGGCCAAAGCCAAAAAAGAAGCTGCACTGAAATTGGCCAAAGTGGAACGTGCCAAAGCGGTGGCTGCTGTAACAACTCCCCCCCAAAAACTATACTTTACGCGGACCAAACTTCTGAACCAGGAAGACTCGAAACTCGCAACCTGGTCATACAGTGTGTCCGATAAAGAACTGCTCCTGCTGCAAAAAATCGTCATGGCAGAGGCGGAAGGTGAACCGTACGAAGGCAAAGTGGCAGTTGCCAATGTTGTCTTAAACCGGCTGCGGTCAGCCAATTTTCCCGATACCATTTACAAGGTGATCTATCAGAAATCCCAGTTCAGTCCTGTAGCGAACGGACGTTTGAAACGTGTGGTTCCCAATGAGGACAGTATCAAAGCAGTGAATGCTGCGCTGAACGGGAAGAAGGAAGTTGCCGATGATACGTATTATTTCTTATCATTGACGCTTGCCGACGATCTGACAGTTGCCCGCTCGCAGAAAAAAGTAAAAACGATCGGTCATCATACTTTCTACAAGTAATCGACCCGTAAATTCTGCAAACAGGCAGGGTAGTTAACAGTGTGTGCTTCACACGGCCCCTTCAAAAAGCCTGAATCGTAGTTTTATTTCGTTATTTAAAATATGGTTATACTCTAAATTACCCCTTTTTCTGCCAAATCATACGGTCGAAATCAATGAAAATAAAAGAAGGTTCCCTTCCAATAATTCGGAAGGGAACCTTCTTTGTATATCGTGAGCACTTGCCTTGTCCTCTATAACACCTCATGAGAGCTGTTCTACAGGTCCATAGAGACGTTAGAATGGGATTCTGGTACCTGACAAGGACGTGGCAGCAATTCCGGCTGAGAATCGCTCTACGGGTGTTTTCGTAACTTCGGCTGTCGTCGGGAATAATAAATCATGAACAGCTTGGGCGCAACACGTTGGATCATAGGCTGAACGGCTGCCGGTAATATGTGCTACGTTCAGCGGGCTTTCAGCTTGAGTGGATGCCTGTTCACAGAGTTGGCTGAAACGTTTGGTAATCACATCGGCAGAGTGGATGACCTGGCCGTATCCGGCTTGTACAAAGTATTCACAGTTCTCTTCCTCTTGACCCGCCAGCGGAGGAATGAACAGCATGGGTAACCGCTTAGCCAACGCTTCGGTACATGTCATGCCACCAGGCTTCGTGATTAGCACATCGGATACATCCATCAGTTTGCTTACTTCACGGGTATATCCCAGAATACGAATATTAGGGTGCTGGAAGCAAGGCATCTCCTTCATTTTTGCAATCATTTTCTCGTTGCTACCAAGACAAAACACCAA
Source organism: Paenibacillus sp. FSL R5-0749 (assembly GCF_038595085.1). Classification (NCBI taxonomy): domain Bacteria; kingdom Bacillati; phylum Bacillota; class Bacilli; order Caryophanales; family Paenibacillaceae; genus Paenibacillus; species Paenibacillus sp. FSL R5-0749. The sequence continues at coordinate 1,487,652 of NZ_CP152005.1, forward strand.
TTGAACACGATCTGCCCAGGACGTGAGAGCTTTCATATGATCCTCATCAAAAGAAAGTCCCCAGCCTCCACCCATAAGCAGCGCAGTAGGCATGTTCTGAAGCCCCATCTCTTGCCGCAGCTTTACTTTGTCGCCCGCTTCCCAGAAGTCAGGATGCACAGGAATTCCTGTAATCTGAATGTGGGAGGGATCGACCCCCCGAATTTCAAGTAATGCTTTGACCTGAGGGGTGGAGACCAGATATTTATTCACTTCCGGATTAATCCATGTTCCATGCACGTCATAATCCGTCACGACGGTATAGAGCGGGATATTCAGGCCCTGGCGTTTGAGCCGGGAGATCACTGCATTTGGAAAAGGATGGGTACAGATCACCGCATCTGGTTTCAGTTGGGATACGACCTGTGCTGTCTGTGTATAGAAAATTCGATGCAACGCCAGCTTGGTAAAGCCATTTAATGACTTGTTGTACTGTGTGCGGTACAACAGACTGACCAGTTTGGGTTGAACCGACAGTGTCTTTCGATATGCAGAAAAGATTAATGGAGCTACCGTTGGATTTAAAAATTTGCCTAGTTCAATGACACGACTGTGAACATGTGGACTGACTTTTTTGATGCCATGTGCCAGCGCATGAGCGGCCTGAGTGTGACCGGTACCGAATCCTTCCGATAATAAGAGCACTCTTGGTTTTCGCATGAGTTCACCTTTATTCATAAGTTTTAATTCATAATGAAGATATTCATCATTTTCGTTAGCTATAAATTATACATTACTACATGAATATACATTGAAGCGCAGAATCATGTTTCATCCATAAATATTTACACCATATCTCTTGGTCTGAGACAGTCTGACTTCATTTATATACGTATGTTTGAGTCATCTTACACTATAGACGACGACAGAAGGAGTTTCCACTGCATTTCGGTTAAAAAAAATTAACACAATATTTAAAATGTTAGGGTTGCAATCTTATTGCTGAGGTGGTAATGTATATTTTGACCGAATGACCGAATTGTATTTTTGGTCATTTATGTAGGACGAATGAACATTGAATGGAGTAAAAGGAGGGATATGATGGCTCCGATTGACAGGAGACAGCAGGTTATTCATGCAGCAGCCCAGTCGTTTGCCATGTTTGGATACAAAGCAACTACGATGGACCAGGTCGCCAAGATTGCGAACGTGGGCAAAGGAACGATCTATACGTTTTTCACCAACAAGGAACAATTGTTTGATCAGATTCTGGTAGAAGTGATTCAGGAAATGAAGAACATCGCACATCGTGAAGTGCATCAGGAAAGTGCATTTTTTGATAATCTCTTTCGGGTGCTGGATGCGTTGTTGGAATTCCGCCGTGATCACGAACTGCTGGTTAAGTTATCACAGGAATTGAAGGACTTTGGAACACTGCAGGCCAAGGAAGGGTTGGACAAAGTGGAGAAAGTTATTTCCGATTTTCTGGCCCGGGAGCTTGAGAAAGCGAAGGATAATGGAGAGATTCGGGATTGTGATCCGCAAGTGGTCGCTTTTATGATGATTCGCTTGTATATTGCACTCACCTCTGATTGGAACAAACAACATCAACCACTGAGCAAAGAGGAAATCAAGAATTACTTTCGCCTTTTCTTAATGGAAGGAATTGCTGCTGTAACGTAATCCGAATTTATTCTACTATAAATAAGGGTTATCATACATGTGTGGCAGCGAGGCTTGTCGGAAGACAGGTTTGTTTTTTTGCTTTAAATTGACCGTTTGAGGAAAATGGTCACTTCGTGTTTCGGTAATTTTTCTGGAACGCGACATTTTATTTCATTATAGTTATTCCTGCTCATGAAGCAGAGAGATTAAGGGGAGAAAATGACATGAAATCTTTATCCGTGTTTTTCAAGGATGTGGGATCGGCCGTGAGAAACCCGAAGGTGTTGATCCCTGTTATTGCAATTATGTTTATACCGATCCTGTATAGTGGCATCTATCTGGCGGCTTATTGGGACCCATATGGTCATGTGGATGAGATGCCGGTTGCCGTTGTCAATCTGGATAAAGGCGCAGAGCTGGAGGGCAAATCACTTCATGTAGGTAATGATCTGGTGGATGAGCTGAAGAAAAATGCAGATTTTAAATGGGACTTTGTCAGTGCGAGCCAAGCCAAAGAAGGCATGAGTAATGACAAATATTATATGCAAATTACGATTCCGGAGAACTTCTCATCTCAAGCAACAACGTTGCTCGATGACAAGCCGGCACCGGCTGACCTGATCTACGAACCGAATGGCAATTACAGCTTTGTCGGGGCACAGATCGGCAAGACTGCGATTAAGGATCTGAAAGCGAAAGTATCAGCCAAAGTAACGGAATCCTATGCAGAGACTTTGCTCGACAAGTTCTCCGAAGTATCTGATGGCTTAGCGGAGGCGGGTGATGGAGCTGGTGAACTGAATACCGGCGCAGGCAAACTGGATGATGGTGCAGTTAAGCTCAAGGATAACTTGGCGAAGCTTGCATCCGGGACGCTTGAACTTCAGGAAGGACTTTCTCCATTAAGTGATGGGGTTAACGCGTTGCACACGGGCGCGACCAAGCTTGAAAGTGGAACAACGAATCTTGTATCGGGTCTGCAACAGCTTCAGGCTGCCGCTTCGAGCCAGCTTCAGAGCGGAGCAGATCAGTTGAAGGATGGCAGTGCCAAGTTGGAAACGGGCCTTCAATCTTCACTGGATGGTACAAGTAAGTTGCAGGCTGGCCTGGCATCGTCAGAACAGGGCAGTGCGAAGCTGTCTGATGGTCTGCAAAGTGCCGTTCAGGGCAGCGGTACACTGGCAACAGGCCTGCAATCGGCTGTGGATGGCAGTGGGAAGGTTGCGGATGGAGCACAGAGCGTAGCCGCCGGATTGAAGCAGCTTGCTGCATCGAACCCGGAACTCGCCGAAAATGCGGATGTACAGAAACTGCTTGCGGCGAGTGAAGCGGTTGCTGATGGAAGTGCGCAACTGCATGAGAGCGAGCAGAAGCTTGCACAGGGTGCAGATCAGCTGCATCAGGGCAACCAGCAGTTGGCCGCGGGTGCATCCGAGCTCCATGGTGGTCAGAAGCAACTACTTGCTGGTGCAGACCAGCTGGTAGATGGACAGAAGCAATTGCTGGCTGGAGCCGGACAGCTTAGTCAAGGGGGAGCGAAACTCTCCGATGGTCTGAAGCAGTTCAGCGGCAAATTGGGTGATGCTGCAAGTGGCGGTACATTGTTGGCGAATGGTGCCAAGCAGCTGGGCTCAGGTACAACAGCTTTACAAACGGGTGTGGGCAAACTCAGTGGTGGCGTTAGTTCACTAACCGATGGTTCCAAGCAACTGGGTGATGGCGCAGGCAAACTGGCTGACGGTCTTACTGAGCTAAAAGATGGTTCAAGTGAACTGGCAACCAAGCTGAATGATGCCGCGCAGAAAACATCCGAAGTGAAGAAAACGGATGATGTGGTGAACATGTTCGCTGAACCGGTGAACTCTTCGGAGAACACAGCAGAGAACGTGAGCAATTATGGTACAGGATTGACACCGTTCTTCCTGTCGATCGGTCTGTTTGTGGGATCATTGATTTCGACGATTGTATTGAAAATGCGGGAAACGTCCGTACCTGGTGCAACAGGCTGGAATCGTTTTGTCAGCCGGACACTGGTATTTGGCTCCGTGAGTATCTTCCAATCGGTTATCGTGGCAAGCTTCATGTTATATGGTCTTGGACTGGAGACGCACAGTGTAGGGCTGTTCTATCTGTTTACCATTATTACAGGGCTGACCTTCATGTTGATCGTTCAGGCGCTTGTAACCTGGCTGGATCTGCCTGGACGTTATGTTGTCATTCTGCTGCTGGTCTTCCAACTTGCGGCTAGTGCAGGTACATTCCCGGTAGAACTGATTCCATCGTGGCTTCAGGCATTTAGCCCTTGGTTGCCAATGACACACAGCATTATGGGCTTCAAAGCTGTTGTATCGAGTGGTAATCTGGATGTGATGTGGCATCAGGCAGGAATTCTTAGTATCTATGCAGGTGTATCTATTCTGCTGACGCTTGCTTACTTCCTTTGGAATGGCAGACGTCCGAAAAAAGAAGTCGAACAGGCTGATTCCGGTCAAGTTGTGACGGCATAAGTCGAACCTGATCTTCAGCAGGGTCATATTTTTGAATAAAAACTTTATTTTCTTGTAGTGAAATTATGCAATATAGTAGTCAAATAGTGCAAATAGCCTGTGACCCCAAAAAGGGGTTACAGGCTATTTTGTATACAAATGCATAAAGAAGTAAAGATTCGCTGGCTTCCACAGTGGAAATTTGGTTGAATTATGGATAAACGCAGGCGGTACATGGAACGATTTTCTTCTGTCAGCAATTTAATTCAGTTGTACTCTGGCTTAAAAAGTGTATAATTATTCGAAAAAGAGATGAATTTAAACGTCACTACTGTAAAGCTGTACTGCAAAACATTTCTTATCAGAGGTATTAAAAAGTTTAAATTGCGCTGATGTTAGGTCGGTGTTAAAATAATAGAACTATATCAAAAAAACGTCGCTCCATTTCAGTAGCCGTGCCAGCGGCTGCGTGTTGATTTATACATGATGCTGTTTGCCGGATCGTCCGGATCAGCCCAACTCATTCAATGGCTTCTGCCCAATAGCAGGCTTATTTTTGACAGTCTCATGCTGTCACCTCTTCTATCTAGCAGGCTCTATCGCAAGCGAAAGGCCAGCTCCTCCCGTTTCATTGTTGCCTGTTGCCTATGTTCTTGATCTTTCCGAAATACTTCATTATAGAAAGGTTGCGTTCCATGAGACACATCGGATTACCTCCAAAACAGGGTCTATATGACCCGCAGTTCGAAAAAGACGCATGCGGAATGGGTTTTGTTGCCAACATCAAAGGAGTACCTTCACACGATATCGTTAGTCAGGCACTAACCATGCTCAGTAACATGGAGCACCGTGGAGGACAGGGAAGTGAGCCGAATTCCGGTGACGGAGCGGGTATCCTGATTCAGATTCCACATCGTTATTTTGCACAGGAAGCGGAACGTCTTGGTTTTGCATTACCTGAGCAGGGCTTCTATGGCGTGGGAATGTTGTTCATGTCCCAAGACCCTGCCATCCGTAGTGCGCACGAAGAGAGCCTCAAGAAGATTATTGAAGAAGAAGGACAGACGTTCCTGGGTTTCCGGGATGTGCCTACTTTTGATGAAATGCTTGGCCGTTCTGCACTTGCAGCGAAACCTTATGTACGTCAGGTGTTCATTGGAAGATCCGCAGATGTGAAGGATGAGCTTGGATTCGAACGTAAACTGTATGTTATTCGCAGACGCGCTGAGTTGGCTATTCGATATTCGGCAGATGAAGCAGAAGGTGGTTCATTCTACCTGCCAAGCTTGTCTTGTCGCAAAATTGTTTATAAAGGCATGCTCACAACGGAACAGGTGGGAGAATTCTATCTGGATCTACAGCAAGATCTCGTAGAATCTGCGCTTGCACTCGTGCATTCCCGTTTCAGTACGAACACCTTCCCAAGCTGGGAACGTGCCCACCCGTATCGCTTCATGATCCACAACGGTGAGATCAATACGATGCGTGGTAACGTGAACTGGATGCATGCACGGCAGTCCTTGTTCGAGAGTGAATTGTTCGGTGACGACATCGCCAAAGTGAAACCGGTCATTAACCCGGATGGTTCCGATACAGCGATGTTCGATAACACACTGGAGTTCCTGTATCTTAGTGGTCGTTCACTGCCACACGTGGCCATGATGATGGTTCCTGAACCTTGGAGCACAGATGAGGGCATGGACCCTGCCAAAAAGGCATTTTATGAATATCACAGCACAATGATGGAGCCTTGGGATGGACCAGCAGCAATGGCCTTCACAGATGGTTTGCAGATTGGTGCCACACTTGACCGTAACGGTTTGCGTCCAGCTCGTTATTATGTAACCAAGGATGACCGCATTATCCTGTCCTCAGAAGTTGGGGTGCTTGATATTGCGCCTGAAGAGATCCTGTACAAAGATCGTCTGCGTCCAGGTCGGATGTTGCTTGTGGATACACAAGAAGGCCGCATCATCTCAGATGAAGAAGTAAAAGCGATCATTGCAGCCGAGAATCCGTATCAGGATTGGCTTGATGAGCATTTGATGGATCTGAGCGAGCTGCCGGAAGCACCGGAACTTCCTGATCCAAAACATGATAACGTGACCCAGCTTCAGCTGGCATATGGATATACATTTGAAGAGCTTCGCAAAATCCTGGAGCCAATGGCGACAACAGGTATGGAAGCTACCGGTTCGATGGGCTATGATGCACCACTGGCTGTGCTATCGGATCGTCCGCAGCGTCTGTACAACTACTTTAAACAGATGTTCGCCCAGGTAACCAACCCGCCAATCGATGCAATCCGTGAAGAGATTGTAACGTCTACGGCAACAACCATTGGTCCTGAGCGCAACTTATTGAACCCTGAACCGGAGAGCTGTCGCCAGATCCGTCTGGATACACCGGTATTGTCCAATGAAGACTTTGCGAAGATTCGCCATGTGCGTCGCCCAGGCTTCCGCTCCATGACGATTCCGATTTTCTTCACCGCTGCGGAAGGAGCAGAAGGACTGCGCAAAGCAATGGATCTGCTCTTCGAAGCTGCGGACCGGGTCATCGACAAAGGTCATAACATTCTGATCCTGTCTGACCGCGGTGTGGACGCAGAGAATGCGGCCATTCCTGCATTGCTTGCTGTAGCAGGTCTGCATCACCATCTGATTCGTCAGGGAACCAGAACAAAAGTCAGCATTTTGCTTGAATCAGCAGAGCCGCGTGATATTCACCACTACGCATTACTGCTGGGTTACGGTGTGAGTGCTGTGAACCCTTATCTGGCCTTTGAAACGCTGGATGACATGATTCAGCAAGGATTGCTTCGTGGCATTTCGCATGAGAAAGCAGTGAAAAACTACATTAAAGCAGCTACCAAAGGCGTTACGAAAGTGTTGTCCAAAATGGGGATTTCTACGATTCAATCGTATCGTGGCGCTCAAATCTTTGAAGCGGTGGGTCTGAAATCAGACTTCGTTGACCGTTACTTTACCTGGACACCTTCCCGGATCGGTGGAATTGGGTTGGAAGAAGTGGCAGCCGAAGCGCTGACACATCACAACCGTGCCTTTACGGATAAAGACGGTAACGATAAAGTATTGGATTCCGGTGGCGATTATCAATGGCGTAACGACGGAGAAGAGCATCTGTTCAATCCGCAAACCATTCATACGTTGCAACACGCAGTTCGTACCGGAGATTACAAGCTGTATAAAAAATATTCCAAACTTGTGCAAGGTGAGAATGATCAGCTGTTGACCATTCGCTCCATGCTGAAACTGAAACCGGTTGGAGCTTCCATTCCACTTGAAGAAGTTGAATCCGTAGAAGATATCATGCGTCGTTTCAAAACGGGTGCAATGTCCTTCGGTTCAATTAGTAAAGAGGCGCATGAAGATCTTGCCATTGCAATGAACCGTGTTGGAGGTAAGTCCAATACTGGTGAAGGTGGAGAAGATCCGGCTCGCTTCATTAAAGATAGCAACGGGGATTCCCGTCGCAGTGCTATTAAACAGGTCGCATCCGGACGTTTCGGTGTTACTTCCAACTACTTGGTTAATGCCGACGAAATTCAGATCAAAATGGCACAGGGAGCAAAACCGGGTGAAGGCGGACAACTGCCAGGACGCAAAGTGTATCCTTGGGTTGCTGAAGTCCGTGGTTCAACACCGGGTGTAGGTCTGATCTCGCCACCGCCGCATCACGATATCTATTCGATCGAGGATCTGGCAGAGCTGATCTATGACTTGAAAAATGCCAATCCGCGTGCTGAGATCAACGTTAAGCTCGTATCGGAAGTGGGCGTGGGTACCATTGCGGCAGGTGTAGCCAAAGGGCGTGCCGATATTATCCTCGTCAGCGGTTATGACGGTGGTACAGGTGCATCTCCGCAAGGTTCGATCCGACATGCGGGTATGCCGTGGGAACTGGGTCTTGCAGAGACACATCAAACGTTGATGCTGAACAATCTGCGTGATCGCGTCGTACTCGAAACAGATGGCAAAATGCTTAACGGCCGTGACTTGGCGATTGCAGCTTTGCTTGGAGCTGAAGAGTATGGTTTCTCTACCGCACCGCTCGTTGCACTTGGCTGTATCATGATGCGTGTCTGTCAAATGGATACCTGTCCGGTGGGTGTAGCAACACAGAATCCGGAGTTGCGTAAAAATTATATGGGTGATCCGGCTCATGTGGTTAACTTCATGCGATTTGTTGCTGAAGATGTGCGTGAGATCATGGCTGATCTTGGTTTCCGTACCATTCAGGAGATGGTCGGACGTACAGATTGCCTCGAAACGGTAGAAGCCGTAGATCACTGGAAGAAAAAAGGTGTGGATCTGTCTGTATTGCTACATGTGCCTGAAATGCCGGAAGGCTCTGCACGTTACCGTACACAGCATCAGAACCACCAATTGGAAGAAACGCTGGATATGCAGCAATTGTTGCCACTGGCACAGTCTGCTATTGAATCCGGTCAACCGGTTGAAGCGGTGCTTCCAATTACGAACGTTAACCGTGCCGTAGGTACCATTCTGGGTAGTGAGATCACACGTAAATATGGACTCGCAGGATTGCCTGAAGATACGGTTAAATTCAAATTTGTCGGCTCTGCCGGACAAAGCTTTGGGGCCTTTGTACCTAAAGGCATGACCTTGACCGTTGAAGGGGATTCCAATGACTACGTAGGTAAAGGATTGTCCGGAGGTAAACTGACCGTGATGCCTTCTCCGAAAGCAACGTTTGAGGCGGAAGATAACATCATTATCGGTAACACGGCTCTCTACGGTGCAACAAGCGGTGAAGCGTATATCCGTGGTATTGCGGGTGAGCGATTTGCTGTACGTAACTCCGGTGCCAAAGTAGTCGTTGAAGGGGTAGGCGACCATGGTTGTGAGTATATGACGGGTGGACGTGTCGTTGTACTCGGCGATACAGGTCGTAACTTTGCAGCAGGGATGTCCGGAGGTATTGCCTATGTGTATGATCCGGAAGGCACATTCTTGCAACGTTGTAATCTGGAAATGGTTCTTTTGGAGCGTATCGAAGATGTTGCCGAAAGTGCAGATCTGCGAGGTATGATTCAACGTCATGTTGCCAATACAGGAAGTGCTGTCGGTCAGCGCGTTCTGGATAACTGGCAAGATGCGGTGAACCAGTTCGTTCGGGTTATTCCGAAGGACTTCAAGCGTATGACGGAGCAGATTGAACGGGTTCAGGCGACGGGCTTGACTGGAGAAGCAGCACTGCTTGCAGCGTTTGAAGCAAATATGCGTGAACTTGCACGTGCTGGGGGTTAACTCCTTGTTCAAAGGTGAACGTGCATGAACAGGTTGTATGAAGAATAATAGGAGCTATATGGTTGCCATTTTGGCACCATATAGCTCCTATTTGGCTTTCGACAAAATTAGAACCCCTTCAAAAAACGTTATCGTCATGAGACGACAACATCACGGAACGTTCTCAAGTATAATAAGGCTAGTTTTGGAGGGCAGGGAAAGTATATAGATAAGAGAGGTTAGCGGAATGAATATGAAGCATCCAAACAGGGACGATCGTAGGCCGACAGGGAAACAAGTCGAAGCAACCCAGATGGACATCATGAAAGTTTTACTGCAATGCGGAATCGACCCGGAGCGTTGGAACCATTTCATATCCTCCGTCAACAACAAGCGTCCTTGACACAATAGATAACCATGGAATGGAGGGAATTAGGACACAAAAAAAAGCCCAGAAGCCAGAGATAGCATCTCTTGGGAACTGGGTCCTCTTTTCGGGTTTAGTCCATGCTGCGTTCCATGCGGACAAACGCAATAAAACGACGTGCCTCTTCTTCCGTTAAGGACTTCCCATCAATCATCAGATCGAAGCGTTCTAACACTTCTTTGTCCGATAACTCCAAGGTATCAACGAATTCACGTACGTCCTCATCCATCACGACATCGCTTTGCTTCGTACGTCCTATAAGATAATCAATAGACACATCAAAGATGTCAGCAAGTCTCGTTAACACTTCGAAGTCCGGTTTACGTCGGTTCTTCTCGTAGTGGGAGAGAGCAGCTCTGGTAATATGAATGGAGCTCGCAAGTTCTTCTTGAGTAAGTCCCCGCTGTTCCCGTAATTCAGCAATGCGATTTCCGTAGCTCATAAGCTATTTCCCCCTGAACGACATCAAATATATATAGAAACAATCCTGAGCCAAGTTTTTGATCAGGGCAGCTTTCCTGCAAAAGAGTAACTCCTCATAAGTTTCCTTTAACCCATTTCCATTTGTAAATAGGTCTGTCTAAGGACATCTCAAATTGTCGTAAATCAAAAGAACCATGTCCAAATACCGCTTGACATGATACGTTTTGTATCGTAAATTGGACGTATGGAGTTACAAAATGTATCATTTGGGATATTTTAAGTATCTCCTTGTTGCCTGGACCATATACCTGTGAGAAGGAAGTAGAGGCAGTCCATGTAGGCTAATCCATTCTAAAGGAATGAAACCATGCAATCAATAATTCAGGAATGGGCTGATATGAAATTAAATGTCCATATGTACATTCAGGAGTTTCATAAGAAAATGGTAGAACACAAAAGACGCCCTGTTCTGTTACTTGGAATGGACACTCAAGCAATCACCTTCCTGAGCGACCTGAACTTGCCAGTATCATCAGAAATGCTCATAGGTTTGGATGTTGAAGATCATCATGTATGTGTAAGACTTCACGCAAGGTTGCAATGGAAACAGCCCTTCGGAGAGCTCACAATGTATCATTCAAATTTGCATATTCAGCACGAACAGAAACTATATATAACTGGACAGTTAAACACAATGCTTACTGAAGTTCAGTTTCCCACGGTTTCCCGTTCTCAGTATGAAAAGGCAACAGAGCAGAAGGATCTGCAGAAAACCTATCATTACATTGATTTCACCATATAATTCCAAGTCGATTCTTAACAAATTCTGAACAAAACATGTACTTAACGCCATTTTACTATATTTCATAGCGTTATGCATTAGTTCTTTAACACCAAAAGCATTTGCGCAATGAATAAAGGGGCGAGGGGGCTCATACTATTTCAGGAAGTTTGGATATGGTTGAAATGCACTGCCACATATTATCCGGTCTGGATGATGGTCCTGTTCGAATGGAGCAGTCCGTTGCGATGGCTGAGAAGGCGGCAGCCTCTGGAATCACCTCCATTATTGCTACTCCGCATCACCTGAACGGGCAATACAACAATGAACCGATGGTGGTTAATCAGGCCGTGAACCTGCTACATGCAGAACTTCACAAACGTAACATTCGCCTGGAGATCCGTCCCGGACAGGAGATCAGGGTGCATGACAACCTGATTGGAGACTTATATGCAGGAAAGTGCTGCACACTCGCCGGAAGTCGTTACATGTTGCTGGAACTGCCCTTTGGTCATATTCCCTCACAGTTCCCCAGGATACTGCATGAATTACGAATAGCGGGAATTACCCCTATCATTGCTCATCCGGAACGCAATCGTATCATTTTGAAGAAGCCAAAGTTGTTGGCGGGTTATTTGAGTCAAGGCGGGCTATGTCAGCTTACGGCTCAATCTTTCACTGGGCTTTTCGGACGGAAAGTTCGGCAGTGGTGTTTTCATTTTTGTAAAGAAAACGGGTTTCATTTCATTTCATCAGATGCACATGATACGTGCAAAAGGACATTTGCCATAAGTGAAGGGGAGCGGGTGATTGAGCGTCGTTTTGGAGCTGAGGCCGTTAAGAGGCTTGCAGAGAATGCGTCGCACATCCTATCGAATTCGTGTCTTGTCACAGAACGCTGGAAACCTCGCAAATGGCTACTGTCCATCTGGTAGTTACATAGGATAGATCACAACGTATAGGAGGAATGAAAGTGGAACTGAAAGGATATTTTCGACTCTTACAAAAGAAACTGTGGTTGATTGTTGCAATTGCTCTGGTAGCGGGTGTGGGTGCAGGGGTCAAAAGTATTTTCTTCACCCAACCGATCTATGAGGCGAGTTCCAAGCTTATCGTGAACCAGACCTCCAATGTTCAAGGCCAGGCGATGATGGACTTCAGCATGATTCAAACCAATATCAAACTCATTAACTCCTACAGAGAAATTATTAAATCTTCAGCCATTATGGATAAAGTGGCTTCCACGTATCCAGACCTTGGCTTAACCTCAGCACAGCTCATGAATAGCACCTCCGTCTCTACAGCCAGCGAATCCCAAGTGATGAGCATAACTGTACAGGGGACTTCCTACGAAAAAGCCGCAAAAACGGTCAATGCCATCTCCAACGTGTTCCAATCTCAAATCCCCCTAATCATGAAAATCGATAATGTCGCTATCCTCAGCGAAGCCAAAGTGGATAGTAACGCATCTCCAATTAATATGAAAACCACATTAAGCATCATTGTCAGTCTGTTCGCAGGTTTTGTGCTCGCGATTGCACTTGTATTCCTGATGGATTATCTGGATGACACATTCAAATCCGAGACTGAACTTGAAAAAGAACTGGGCCTGCCTGTGCTTACGGTGATATCCAAGATGAAAAAAGATGATCTGAAAAATACGAAAAATTACGTATCTCAACAGAAAGTGGGGGATGGCAAATATGTCACGGCTAACCAATGATAATAACAGTCTGGTGACCTATTTTAACTCCAAATCTCAAATCTCGGAGGGGTACCGTAAATTGCGGACCAATATTCAGTTCTCCTCAATCGACAGTCATATCAAAAAAATCATGGTGGCTTCAGCCGAAGCCGGTGAAGGCAAGACCACAACCATTAGCAACCTGGCGGTCACCTATGCTCAGGAAGGCAAAAAGGTTCTGCTGATTGATGCCGATCTGCGTAACCCTTCTTTGCACCAGGTGTTTTCCGTACCCAATCATATCGGGCTTAGCAGTGTGCTGTCCAATCAGTACGGTGTGGAAGAAGTGCTCAGAGAGAGCTATATCGATAATCTTCAGTTATTCACTTCCGGCCCAATTCCGCCCAATCCGTCCGAGATGATCGGTTCCAACCGGATGAAGAGGCTGATGGAGAAGTTAGAGGATCAATATGATGTCATCATGTTTGACACACCACCGGTGCTCGCAGTAACGGATGCGCTCATTGTGAGTTCGCTGTGTGATGGTGTGCTGCTGGTCGTGAACTCAGGCAAGGTCAAGAAGGAATTGGTGAAGAAGACCAAGGCTGCTCTGGAGCATGTGAATGCACGAATCCTGGGCGCAATCCTGAACAATATCAAAAACGTTGCAGTTCCGGTGGGTTACGGAGAGAAATAAAGTTCTGTCCGTTGCTCCAGGTAAACAGGTAATGTCTACTGCACCTTTATCACTGTAGGCACTCGGTCATGCTGTGGGTTCAGTGAACCTTAGACGTTAATCGTCGAAGGTGTGACGTGAGGACGGGTTAGATGCCCTGGTTCAACTTTTAAACTAAAAAAAAAGAGGATAGGGTGGTATTTATGAAAAAAGTGAGAAAAGCAATCATTCCTGCAGCTGGACTGGGTACACGTTTTTTGCCAGCCACGAAAGCGATGCCCAAAGAAATGCTCCCTATTGTGGACAAACCAACTATACAGTATATCGTTGAGGAAGCCATTGCCTCTGGAATTGAAGACATTATCATCGTAACAGGTAAAGGGAAGCGTGCGATTGAAGATCATTTCGACAACGCTTTTGAACTGGAACATAACTTGCTGGAAAAAGGGAAGCTGGGCCTGCTTGAAGAGGTTCGCAAATCCTCTAACGTGGATATCCACTACATAAGACAAAAAGAGGCCAAAGGACTTGGTCATGCTGTCTGGTGTGCACGTAACTTTATCGGTGACGAACCTTTTGCCGTGTTGCTCGGAGATGATATCGTCGTATCGGAAGTGCCATGCACCAAACAATTGATTGATCAATATGATCAGGTTCAACATTCCATTGTTGGCGTACAAACCGTACTTGCTGAACAAACAGACAGATACGGCATTGTGGACCCGCTTCAATCGGATGGCCGTTTGACAGAGGTTCTCAGGTTCGTAGAGAAACCTGCCCAAGGCACAGCGCCTTCCAACCTGGCGATTATGGGGAGATACGTACTGAGTCCAGAGATTTTCGAACATCTGGAACAACAAGAGATTGGCCAAGGGGGAGAGATTCAATTAACAGATGCGATTCAGCGTTTAAATGAGACACAAGGAGTGTATGCTTACGATTTCGAGGGAGTACGTTATGACGTGGGCGAGAAACTGGGATTCATCCTGACAACCATTGACTTCGCTCTGCAAAAACAGGAACTTAGAATTCCAATGCTGCAAGCACTGCAACATATTTTGGAAAAAGAGTCGGTAGAATATGCAGCCGGGGGGGAGTTTGAATGAGTCCATCTCCCCAAACGAAGGAAGCGGAGATTGTTATGGACCCAAGTCTGGGGTACAATGCATCAACGATGTCAGGACAAAATGCGGATAAAGTGTATCTATTTATGAAAAGAATGCTCGATTTGCTGGGTTCTTTCATAGGTTTGATCATTTTGTGCCCCTTGTTTGCGGTCATCGGAATACTAATCAAAATCGAGGCCCCTCAGGGGTCTGTTTTTTTTCGTCAGGTCCGGGTTGGACAGAATGGGAAAGAGTTTCATATGTACAAATTCAGGTCCATGGTTGCGAATGCTGAAGATTTGCTGGAACAACTGATTGATCAGAATGAAGTGAACGGGAATATGTTCAAAATGAAAAACGACCCCCGCATTACCCGCATTGGCAAGTTCATTCGGAAGACCAGTCTGGATGAGCTGCCTCAGTTGTGGAACGTGTTCAGAGGTGAGATGAGTCTCGTAGGACCCAGACCAGCTCTGCCCAGAGAAGTGAAGAACTACACTTCCTATGACAGACAACGCCTGCAGATGATCCCGGGATGTACGGGATTATGGCAAGTCAGCGGTCGCAATAGTGTTGGGTTTGAAGAAATGGTAGAGCTGGATCTGACGTATGCCCGTGAACGCAGCATGATGGTGGATATCAAAATTATCTTCAGAACGTTCAAGGTGCTGGTAGGTTCGAAGGATGCGTTTTGAAACACGATTCTGGCTTTGAGGTGGCATAGCAGATATGCAAAAAACCGGTATACTTGCTGCATTAAATATGAAGTCGTTTAACATCATTTTGTTTTCACTGATAATAGTCTTCGCAGCAATCTATCTTCCGCTAGTTTCAGTTGTTGCACTTATAGCTGTGATTCTGCTGGGCGTTTATGTTAAACAGCCCAGCTGGATTTTTATGATTCTTATTGTAAGTTTCTCATTGTCCATTGATAAGATATTTAGCATTCATCTGGCAGGACTGGATTCGCTGTCCTTCTACAAGCTGGCGATTCTGGGTTTTGTCATGTCTCTTTTTTTACGATTTGGTATTCGAAAAGATCTGATATATCCTGCACTCGCAATTGTTTTTTTATTTGTGGAGAGTTATTTTCTATCGGATCTGCCCAGTAAGGTTAATCCGCTGGATCCATTCAAGGCCTTTCTAGGAGTCATTGTTCCTTTTTTGTTGCTGATGCCCCATTTTTCAAGAGAGATCAGTCAACGAATTATACGTGTACTCGCATGGTTGCCACTGTTCAGTCTCGCTGGTGGTTATATTCTGCAACTCGCCGGCATATTGTCCATTACGAACCTGGAGATGTCGGGCGTAACCCGGTTACAGGGAGCTAATATCGCCGCGCATCTGGCCATGTTGTGTTTTATCTCGATCTGCGTCTGTCTGATCCAGATCAAGCAAGGCCATCAGGTTGTACTGTATTACATGCTTACCTTGACACATCTGGTTATTCTGGTCCAGACAGGAACAAGGGGACCACTTATTGCACTCATTCCAATTATTCTGGTCTATCTTTTTGATCAACTGAAAGCCTTCATCAAAGGCAGAGTCAGTGCCATTATTCCTCTCATTCTATTCGTTGTGGCCGTCGCCTATATGGTGATTGCGCAGTGGGACAACTATGAGATGAGATCAGAGAGCAAAGGCTTGTCGGGAAGGGATGTAGCCTGGAACTATTTCATTGGCAAAGCGAATGAGTATCCGATATTTGGACGTGGGCTCGGCTCAACGCTCGTGGCTAATGATGGAAGTATCTTTTCTGGCTTCGTCGTTCCGCATAATGAATACATTCGTTTTTATTACGATGGCGGGTTAGTTGGAGCCATCCTGTTGTTTCTATCGTTGCTTCTGGTATTCCGTGCCGTATTCTTCCGATTGAGCGGCATGATCCGTTTGTATTTTGCCGGTATGATTATCGGTTTCCTGACCTATTCCTTTTTTGACAATACCCTGTCCACCGTTCATCTGATTGCTCCATTCTGTATCTTCCTGAACGCATTATATGCTACGGGAAAAGGAGTACACTCCAACTCAGGGGCGGAAGCAGAAGTGGATATCCAGGTACAGCGAGCCAAGGACGCATCCTTTTCAAAGGAGATTAGAACATGAAGGTCTGTTTGATCAGTTCTACAGGCGGTCATTTTGATGAATTGACCAAGATTATACCTGCGGTTGAAGAACATGATTATTTCCTGATTACCGAGAAGAACAAAAGCAGAAAAGTAGATTCATCTCAGGGCAAAATATACTTCTTAATGCAGCAAGAGCGTAAGAATGCGATGTTTTTGCTGATTTTTATGGCTAACATTATCAAATCATTCTTTTTATATCTGCGCGAGCGTCCGAAGGTCATCATTACGACAGGGGCAGGGGCCACATATCCATTTTGCCTCATCGGTAAAATCTTCGGTGCCAAGCTGATTTATATCGAAAGTTATGCCAAAATCTATTCCTCCAGCGCAACCGGGAGATTGATGTACAAAATCTCGGATGAGTTCTTTATCCAGTGGGAAACGTTGCAGGATAGCTATCCCAATGCAAAATACAGGGGGGCTTTATTTTGATATTTGCTATTGTTGGAACCCAGCGCTTTCCCTTCAATCGCATGTTCGAGCTTATTGATGAGGCGATTGAGGCTGGAATTATTGAAGAGGAAGTTATTGCCCAGTCGGGATATACGGAGTATCAGCCGCGAAACTTCACTGCAATTCCTTTCCTGACGCAGGAAGAGATGAATGGATATGTGCAGCGCAGCAGATGTATTATCACTCATGCGGGTGTTGGCTCCATCACGAATTGTCTCGAACGCGGCAAGCCGGTGATCGTCATTCCGCGCCGGAAAGAGTGGGGTGAACATGTTGATGATCATCAACTTGAGATTTCTAAGGTTTTTCAGGAGAACGGCTATGTTGCCGTTGCAGAGAGTCAGGCTGAATTACAAAAACTGGTTCCTTGCATAGAGCAGCAGACGTTCCAGCCTTATGTGAGAAAACAGTCTGATCTGATCTCGTCCATCAAAAATTACGTGAATAGTCTGTAAGTATTCTGAAGATTAACCATGAAAAAAGGAGTCTATCATGAAACCAAAAGTATTGGTTGTTGGATCATCCTTGAAGGATATGGGTGGAATTGTGAGTGTAATCAAAAACATTGAGGATTCTTCCATCTCTGATATGTATGCCATGCAGCGGGTGGAAACGTATATCACGGGCAGCGTGTTCTCACGGCTGCTTATTTTTATACGGGGATTCATTCAATTCTGGATGAAGCTGTACACGTTCAAGCCGGATATTGTTCATATTCATATGGCGAACAACGGAAGCTTTTATCGGAAGTCACTATTCCTGCTAACCGCAAGAAAATTGTTTCGAAAGTCAGTCATTATGCATATTCATGCGGCCAGCTTTGATGATTTCTACAATCGATTCGCCCTGCAGCGCAAGTATTGTCACTACATTTTGAATCAAGCCGATAAATTGATTGTCTTATCCCAGACGTGGAAAGAATACTTTGTCACGATTGTTCCGGAGACAGCTATTGAGGTGCTCTATAACGGAGTCTTTGTGAAAGAGCCCTTTGCGAAAGAGCAGAAGGCTGCAGTTAATGCTCTCTTCATGGGAAGACTGGGTGAGCGAAAAGGCGTCTATGATCTGCTTCAGTCTATTCAGCAATTAAAGGCGCTGGGCGTTACAGCTACCTTCAATCTGGCGGGGGATGGCGAAGTCGAAGAGGTCAAAGCGCTTGTACAGCAGTATGGAATCGAAGAGCGTGTCAACGTACTCGGCTGGATTAACGGAGAGCAAAAGGAAAAGCTGATGCGGGAAGCGGATCTGCTGGTCCTGCCTTCTTATCATGAGGGATTACCTATGGCCATACTTGAAGCAATGAATTGTGGCTTGCCCATTATATCGACCAACGTCGGAGGCATTCCCGAAGTGATTACATCCGGTCATAATGGGCTGTTAATCGAGCCGGGAGATGTGCACGGGCTAACATCAGCACTGGAATATCTCATTACGGATGAAGAGATTAGAGCAAGAATGGGTTCATATAACAGAGCGATTATATCGGATAGGTTCGATATGAATCTTCTCGTAGGCAGGCTGTCAGGAATATATGATGCACTTCAAGTGAAGGTATCCTAGTGAACAGGAAAAGGTGATGAAATGAACCCCTTGGTATCTTGCATCATTACGACCCATAACCGGGCCGAGTTATTGAAAAATGCGTTGAGAAGTGTACGAGAGCAAACACATCCGTATCTGGAGATTTTCATTGTGGATGATGGATCAGAAGACCAGACGCCAGAGATCTGTCAGGCTTGGGCCCGGGATGATTCACGGATTCGGTACATTCGGGTTCCATATCCCAAAGGAGCCAATCATGCACGGAATGTGGGGATATCCCAAGCCAATGGCAAGTACATTGCCTTCCTGGATGATGATGATGAATGGATGGCCGACAAAATTAAAACCCAGGCGGAAGTGCTGGAGCGTACGCAGGAATCGTTTACCTTTTGCAGCAAGTATCTCGCATACACGAATGAGCAGCATCAGTTGGTCAAACGGAAATTGTCGGTGGAGCCTCGTGATGTTGTACGGTATGAGGATCTGCTTACATTCAATTGGATCGGGGAAACGTCCAAAATCATGGTACTCACCTCGCTTGCCCGTGAAGTTCGATTCGATGAGAATCTGACATCCGCTCAGGACTATGATTTTTATCTGCGCATATTGAAACGAGGCTACATTGCCGTGAATGTGAAAGAACCGCTCGTGGATATCAATATCCATAGCGGGCCGCGCATTTCAACCTCCACAACGGCCAAGTACAAAGGCCAACGCAAAATTATTTTGAAATACTACAACGATATGTCCAAGGAACAGAAACGCCGCCAATTACATCATTATCGAATGCTCGAATGGTCGAGAAATACTCTGCGCAATAACGTTTATTTGAAAAAAGCACTGTCGCTGTATCCCTGGTGGAAAGATTGGGTGCTGCTCAAGCGTAATACCAAAATTATGATGCAAGGTTTTCTGATGAGATTTCATGCAAGGCGCGCAGTTGGAACGTATACAGAGGAACCTGTGCGAATGAAACTAAAGTAAGAGGTGTCTGGATGGAAAATCCGACGGTGTATATGCTGCCTAAGATGATTGAGAACAATAAATTCAATGAGCTGTTATCCGATTCCATTGAGAACAAGGGATGGGAAGTAAAACAGTTTACCAAAAAAGATCTAATCAAACTGAGAAAAAATGATGTGCTGCATTTTCATTGGCCCAGCTTCTATTACAGAGGTTCATCCGTGCTGTCAACCGTGATCAAATCCATTCTATATGTTTTGATGATTTGTTTTGCGCGTGTGCGCGGTGTCAAGTTGTTTTGGACGGTGCACAATATCTGGCCTCACAACAGCGGTAAGACGCGCTTCGATTATTGGATGAGAAAAATACTTGTCCGAAACTGCTCCAAGCTGATTGTCATGGGCAAACCCCTGATCTCTGAGATCTGTTCGACGTTCGGGATTGATCCCAGCCGGATCGAGGTTATTCCGCATGGACATTACAAGGGCGTGTATCAGGGAAAAGGCGTGAATATTCGCTCCCGGTTTGGCATCCCGGAGGATAGTTATGTGTACGCGTTCTTCGGTCAGGTGTCACCCTACAAGGGCGTGGATGATTTGCTGGAGGCATTCAAGGAACTGGATTCGGACCAGGCCCATTTGTTGATTGCCGGTAAAAAAGTGAAGGACTACGATCTCGGTGAAGAATTCCTCAAGAGCGGTCATATTCATACCCATTTTCATTTTATTGAAGATGATGAATATTCGGACTATTTTGATGCGGTCGATTCCATCATTCTGCCATACAAGCAAATTGCAACTTCTGGTAGTGCAATTCTGGCTTTGACCTTCTGTAAACCGGTGGTGGCACCACGGATTGGCTTGTTGGAGGAATACCTGCCCGATGATTGTGCAGTACTCTATGAACCTTCCGATCCGGATGGATTGCTTAAAGCGATGAATATGATCCGTTTAAAACAATCGGAGTTTCAGGAAGGCAGTGGTTTTGTCAAAGCGTTAGAGCGGCTGGATTGGCCAGTGATTGCCCAAAGGACACTTACCCTGTACTCCAGTTAGTGCAGATGAGAGGGTGGACCTAATTGAACAATATGGGGATGAAATGATGAAGGTAACCGTCGCGATCTGTACGTATAACCGTGCACATGATGCGGTAGAGGCGATACGAAGTGCAATACAACAGAATTACGCAAGCAGCGACTATGAGATCATACTGATTGATAATAATTCGAAAGATAACACACGGGAAATCGTGCTTCAAACGATTTTGCAGCATGAGACCCATTCGATCCGGTATGTGTTGGAAGAAAAGCAAGGCTTGTCTGTAGCCCGTAACCGGGCCATTCACGAGGCGCGCGGCGAGTATATCCTGTTTCTTGACGATGATGCCTTTGCTTGCAGGGATTGGATTCGCCAGATCGTTAGTGTGTTTGAGATGAGCGAAGATATCGGATGTGTCGGTGGCAAGATTGATCCGATCTGGGAAGTGCCAGAACCGATGTGGATTCCACCCGAGAATAGGTCGCTGTTCACCATTCTGGATTTTGCAGATGAAGTCACTGAAATGAAAAGCCCCTATATTCCATTTGGTGCGAATGTGGCTTTTCGGTTATCCGTCTTTGATCAACTGGCTCCCTTCCGTGAAGACCTTGGAAGAGTGGGCAACAATCTTCTCTCCAGTGAAGAGAGTGAGTTAATTGCAAGAATACGGACAAAGTTCAAGGTATATTACACGCCGTATGGGGCAGTACAACATAAAGTAGCCAAAGAGCGAACGACGAAGAACTGGTTTCTGCGCCGAATCTATTGGCAGGGTGTGAGTGATGCCATTCGTGATCAGGATCGGGGTGTTGTGCGTACGGCCAAACATGGCATCAAGCTGGCACAGGGGATAACAACTTCTCTGATCTACATCTATAATTCAGATCGGTTCACACGTCAGCTTGCCAAAGTATGTTACCGAAACGGCATGATTGTTGGGTCGCTTCGTCAAAACAGTAAGGGATGAGGATCGCTATGGCGCAAGTTGCACTTCGCAAAGTATTCAGAGGAAATGGCTTAATGAGTGCCATATTTCAGACAAGTGGAACCAATCTGCTGGTCATGACACTGACGATGCTGTCTTCCATTTTGACGTCACGCATGTTCGGCGTAGAGGGAAAGGGCGCATTCTCGGCCATCCTGTTCTGGCCTGCGCTCTTAACCGGATTGGTCGGATTCGGACTACCCACGTCTATCATCTATAACATCAAACAGAGTGCAACCGAGAAGAGTGCACAGTATGTTCGATTAAGCTTTCTTTTTCAAGTTCCAGTGTGCATCATCATTGGTGTTGTGGCCTGGTTTGGATTACCTTTCTGGCTCTCCAGCTTTCCGCCGGAGGTCGTGCAGATCTCCAGATGGTATACGATTGCTACGGTTCCTGTACTTATTGTCATCAATCTCATATCAGCCCTCTCGCAGAGTCGGGAGAAATTTGCTGTATATAATGGCATCCGGTTGATGATCCCCCTGTTTAATGTAGGTGGGCTTTTTGTGTTATGGGGCCTGGGCATGCTGAGCATTCAGCTCGCGGCTGCGATCTATTTTGTAACCAGCTTCTCCGTGGTGGCGTGGGCCATCTATGCCAACCGTAATGAATTGAGACTGAGATGGTTCAAGGATCGGGTGGACCGGAGCTCAGCCAAGAAGCTTTTTGGTTATGGCAGCAGGGTGTATGGCGTTGAATTGTTAGGAACGCTGTATACCCAGTTTGATAAAATCATTATTTTGGCTTTGCTCACCCCGCGTGATTTTGGACTGTATTCTGTCGTATTTGCCTTATCCCGAATCTATAATGCCGTTCAGACGGCGATTAGCAATGTGGTTTTCCCAAAAGTGACCGGATTGCCTCAAGAGCAGATTATTCGAACGGTTGGCAGAGCCTTCCGCATCTCGCTCATGGTCATGATGATCATCGTAATTCCTACCATGTTTGTGGGGAACTACCTGATGGGTCTTCTGTTTGGCTCCGAATTCCTGGAAGCGAGCGTCGCATTTTATATTTTGGCTGTGGAATGCATCATTGGTGGTGGTTCATGGATTCTGGCATCCGCATTTAATGCGCTTGGACGACCAGGGCTTGTGATGATCAGACAGCTCATTGCACTCTCGGTGACGGTGGCCTTGTTCTTCGTGTTCACCCCGCTATGGGGGCTCAACGGAATTGCGATTGCTTTATTGATCGGGTCCATTGTACGAATGGTAGTCACTGTGGCCGCGATGAAGATTGTATTCAAGGTGAAGTTCGCCGCCATGTTCTATGACAAGGAAGATCTGCCGTTTCTCTATGAACGGTTAAACAAAAAAAGAAGAAGAGTCACCCAAGGAGGAGATGGAGATGCTGGGCACTAACAATATTCATCCAATGGAAGAGTTGAAGGGACATTTACGTCAGATTTTGAAGGTCATTCCACCGCGTACCGAAATCTATTATTTGGATTACCCGGTGCATAGCAATGGTGGCGACTTGTTGATTATGAAAGGGACTGAGGCTTTCTTCCGGGACAATGATATTCAAGTACGTGCCAGATACAGCATTCTGGATTGCCCTTTGTCTCTCAAGGTACCGGAAGGTATCACAATTGTGTTGCATGGGGGAGGTAACTTTGGTGACCTGTACCCTGCTCATCAGAAATTGAGAGAACGAATGATTGCCCAGCATCCGAATCATCGGATTGTCATTCTGCCTCAGACGATGTTTTACAAAAGTGATATTGAATTGAAAAAAACAGCCCAAGTATTCAATCGTCATAAGGATGTGCACTTTTTTGTCCGGGATACCTTATCTTATGAGATAGCCAGTAAAGAATTTCAACAAACAAATGTTTATCTGTCTCCCGATATGGCGCATCAATTGTGGCCTCTGAAGTCCAAGAGCAAGCCCAATGCAGAGATGTTGTATTTCTTCCGTAAAGACATTGAGAAGACTCAGAATCAGGTGCATTACGAATCCGTCAGTGGACCTAAAGCCACGTTTAAAGACTGGGAGACATTGTACAACCGGGTTGACCGGAAAATCATTCGCATGATTACATCCCGGTTGAAGTCAGGGAAAGGCAGCTCTTTCGCCCGCTGGTTGTGGTACAAATACTCTGATCGGATGGTACATACGGCCATTAAGGAATTCAATAAGTACCAAACCATTACGACATCCCGTCTGCATGGACACATTCTGGCCTGTCTCCTGGATCAACCGAATATCCTGCTGGATAATTCATATGGCAAGAACTCGAATTATTATGCAGCCTGGACCAAGAGCAACCCAGCAGGCAGACTCGAATCCAATCAGACCAGCACATATACCAAGCAGACCGAGACCGGCAAGGGAGCGAGTTCGGTCGTACTGTCAGATGGTGCAGCCCTATGAGAAGTATTCTGTTATCCGGTGGTTCTGGCAAGCGACTCTGGCCGTTATCCAATGATTCCAGATCCAAGCAGTTTCTTAAAGTGCTCCATGGGCCGGGGGGGAGTCCGGAATCCATGGTACAGCGGGTATGGCGACAGTTGAATCATGCCGGACTTGCATCACAGGCGCTGATCGCAACTAGTTTGCCACAGGTCGAGATTCTGACTTCTCAGTTGGGAGATGATGTGAGACTGGTCGTGGAGCCAGAACGGAGAGATACGTTTCCTGCAATTGCGCTGGCAGCCTCCTATCTTTATTCCGTAGAGAGTGTGAGTTTGAATGAGACGATTGCAGTGTTGCCGGTGGATCCTTTTGTTGAAAAAGAATTCTTCGAAGTGCTGGCAACCTTGCCGGAGATACTCGATAAGTCAGGTGCCGATCTGGCCTTAATGGGAGTTGTGCCGACCTATCCGTCAGAGAAGTACGGATACATCATTCCGCAATCCCGATCTTCCAGTGAAAATAACGATGAATACGTCAATGTAGCGAAGTTCCAGGAGAAACCCTGCGAATCCGATGCGGTCCTTATGATGGAGCAGGCCGCATTATGGAATTGCGGGGTTTTTGCTTTTAAGCTGGGTTATTTGATCAATCTGCTGATTGAGATGGAACTGCCGATCCAGTACGACGAGATGCTGAAGCAATACGGAAGATTGAACAAGATCAGCTTTGATTACCAGGTTGTCGAGAAGGCGAATCAGATTATCGCTATTCCGTATAACGGATTTTGGAAAGATCTAGGCACATGGAACACACTCACGGAAGAGATGGGAACTTCGGTGGTAGGAAAAGGGTGGATTACAGGCGATTCCCTGAACACACATCTGGTCAATGAACTGAACATTCCGGTTGCCATATTGGGCTTGTCGAATGTGGTGGTGGCCGTAAGTCCGGATGGCATTCTGGTCAGTGACAAAGAGGCAAGTCCACGCATCAAGGAAATCTTGAAGAACGAGGATCAACGTCCCATGTATGAGGAGCGTAGGTGGGGTTGCTACCGGGTTCTGGATTACACCAGAAACGAAGCTGGTGGTGAGGTTCTTACCAAACGAATCTGCATCAGTGCCGGGAAAAATCTGAGTTATCAATACCATTTGCTTCGCAATGAGGTGTGGACGGTTGTATCGGGAACAGGCGAATTGATTCTGGATGGGCAGAGCCGAATGATCGGGCAGGGAGATACGGTGGTCATTGACCGGAGCATGCTTCATTCCGTCAGAGCCGTTACGGAACTGGAGATCATCGAAGTACAGATCGGAAGCCAGTTGATTGAGGAAGATATCGTTAGAGTGTCTACCGAATGGCAGGACATTGTTCAGACATATGTGAAGCACGCGTAACCAACACATTAGGACATGGGGGAGATTATGGAATGAATATTACGGTGATTGGCACAGGGTATGTGGGTTTGGTATCAGGCGTATGCTTTTCGGAACTGGGAAATAACGTGATCTGTGTCGACAATAATGTGGAAAAAGTGAATTTGTTGACGGATGGTCACGTTCCGATCTATGAACCGGGTCTCAAGGACATTATGAATGCCAATATGAAAGCGGGTAGGCTGTCCT
Organism: Paenibacillus sp. FSL R5-0749; assembly: GCF_038595085.1. Classification (NCBI taxonomy): domain Bacteria; kingdom Bacillati; phylum Bacillota; class Bacilli; order Caryophanales; family Paenibacillaceae; genus Paenibacillus; species Paenibacillus sp. FSL R5-0749. The sequence goes on from NZ_CP152005.1 coordinate 1,513,250, forward strand.
TCACGACGAACATTCAGGATGCCATCAGTCGTTCGGATATTATTATCATCGCTGTAGGAACACCATCCCTGCCTAATGGCGAAGCGAATCTGAGTTATATTGAGCTTGTTGCACGAGAAATTGGTTCTCATATGGATAATTATAAAATAATAATGACTAAAAGCACTGTTCCTGTCGGAACTAACGATCGTATTCAGGAATGGATCAGCAGTTTGACGAATCATCCATTTGACATGGCATCGGTACCAGAGTTCCTGCGTGAAGGTACCGCTGTGCAGGACACACTGTATCCTGACCGGATAGTCATTGGCACACATAGCGATCGGGCAATTGCCACCTTGAAAGAGCTGCATCAGCCATTAACCGATCAGATTATTGTCACGGATATTCGCTCAGCCGAAATGATTAAATATGCATCCAACGCATTTCTGGCAACCAAGATCTCCTTTATCAATGAAATTTCTAACATCTGTGAAAAAGTAGGCGCAGATGTCAGCCGCGTTGCTGAGGGTATGGGCTATGACAGACGAATCGGTGCTTCCTTCCTCAAGGCAGGCATTGGTTACGGAGGGTCCTGTTTCCCTAAGGATACACAAGCTCTGATTCAAATTGCAGGTAATGTGGATTATGACTTCAAACTGTTGAAGTCGGTGGTGGAAGTGAACAAGGATCAACGCTTCAACGTCATTCGCAAACTGGAAGACGCGTTGGGCTCGCTTGAAGGGAAGGAGATTGCGATCTGGGGGCTCGCCTTCAAGCCGGATACGGATGATGTTCGGGATGCTCCGGCAATTGAGATCATTCAGCGTTTGCTTGAGCAAGGAGCAGTCATTCGGGCGTACGACCCCATTGCTACTGAGAACTTCCGCAAAGAGGTGGATTCTTCATCCATTACGTGGGAGGATCGTGCGATGAACGCAGCGGAGGGCGCTGATGCACTCTGTGTTCTGACCGAATGGAAAGAGTTCATGGAGGTTAATCTGACCGATTTGGCAGCACATATGAATCAGCCCATTCTGATTGATGGAAGAAATATTTATGGAGAAGAACAGATTCAAGACACCCCCTTTCAATACTACTCCGTCGGTCGTCCAGGTCTAACCAATATCGATGGAAGAAAAACGGCAGTTATCTGACGGAGGCCATAACATGAGACGCGGGATTAAAATAACATTAGGTGCCATTTCCCTTGTTGCAGTCGTTATGATTGGATATTCTGTGTATCTGTATCTGCATGTTAAATCAGCGGCAGATCAGATGTATGAACCCCGGGAGCCCATCAAGCAGGTATCTATTGTCGACCAGAGGGGCGGGGGAGATTTCCCCGTGGACATGGAGAATGAGGAACCTTTCAATGCTTTGATTCTGGGTGTGGATGAGCGTTCGAATGATCGGGGTCGCTCCGACACCATGATTGTATTGAGTGTTAATCCTGCGAAACAATCGGTACTTATGTTTAACATCCCCCGGGATACCCGAACTAGTATCGTTGGGCATGGCACGGAGGATAAGATCAACCATGCCTATGCCTTTGGGGGCGTTAACATGTCTGTGCAAACGGTGGAACAAATGCTTGACATTCCCATACATTACTACATGAAAGTGAATATGGAGGGCTTTGCACAGGTCATCGACATGGTGGGTGGAGTGGACGTGAATAACCCGTTCGCATTTGACTACGAGGGTTACCGGTTTGAACAGGGGAATATTCATCTGGATGGTGAAGCTGCTTTGGGATTTTCGCGGATGCGTTATGATGATCCAAAGGGAGATCTTGGGCGTAATGACCGCCAGCGGGAGATTATCAAACAAGTGCTGAAGAATACGGTCCAGGTATCCAATGTGTTGCAACTGGAGACGTTGCTGGACGAAGTCAGTGCACATGTGAGAACCGACGTTACCTTTGATGAAATGAAGCAGATGTTCTCCAACTATCGTCCGGTGCTGAATCATATTGAATCTGTAGAGATCAAAGGCACAGGCAAGAAAATAGACGGCGTGTATTACTATATCGTGGAACAGTCAGAGCGAGACAGAATACATCAGATGATTGAAGGCCATTTAAAATGATCAGATAGGGCGGTGAACCAGATGCGTATCTCCAGGCTATTGAAATTATCCCTGATTGTGCTACTAATGTATATGCTCATGATACCCGCAAGTACAAACGTTGTTCAATCAGCCCAAGACTATCAATGGAAAAATATCCCCATTGGTGGAGGGGGGTACGTTACAGGTGTGGTCATTCATCCGACTGAGCCTGATCTGGTTTACGCTCGAACTGATGTGGGGGGAGCCTACCGACTGGATGTAACTTCAGGAGATTGGGTTCCACTGCTTGATCATTTTGGAGATGAGGATAGCAATCTGTATGGTGTGGATGGCATTGCGCTGGATCAGCAAAATCCCAATGTCGTGTATATCGCTGCTGGGAAGTACGGGAATGTGGGGCCAAGCGATATTCTAAAATCTACAGACCGAGGAGAAACCTGGATTCGAACCGGACTTAATCTTCGGAATGAATCGAATGGAAATATTCATCGAGCCATGGGAGAGAGCATCGCTGTGAATCCAACCAATTCCAATTACCTGCACGTCGGTACACGATATGATGGATTATACACCTCCAGTGACGGTGCAGCCACGTGGAGCAAAGTGTGGGATGTACCAAACGGGTTGGCCGGTGAGGGCATACGGAGTGTAGCATATGGATTAAATCCGGTGACGAAACAAGGTCAGGTTGTGTATGCGGGAGTTCGCGGTATTGGTGTCTATAGCAAAGCACCTAGAAGCAATGGGCAGACCACATGGCAGCTTACCGGGAGAAGTCCCGAATATCCTGCGCGTATGACTGTGGCGAAGAACGGAACCTTATATGTCACCACGGATAATCAGGGCGTCTATAAGTTCAATGGTGTGCAGTGGACGAATATCACACCAAGTTCCAGTTACTCTTCTTACTATGGGATCACCATCGATCCCAATAACGATAATCATATCCTGGTAGCCGTTCGTACAGGCGGAGATAATCTGCCCCTGTATCGTTCGGTAAACGGCGGAATTAGTTGGACTGTAGTTAATAAAACGCTGGTATCCAAACCATCATGGTGGACACCCAACATGTTTTTCTCAGCAACATCCAGTATCAAGTTTGATCCAATTCATCCGGGCACCGTATACGCTACAGACTGGTTTGGCGTGTACAAGACGGAAAATATCAATGGTACCAATGGATTGACTGGCAATACGTCGAGTACTTGGGAAGCCATTACCGATGGTCATGAAGAAGTCGTTGCACTCACTGCATCCACACCGCCTCAAGGTGTATCGTTCTTTAGTGGGTTAACGGATCAGGTCGGATTTAGACATGACAATGTAAATAATGTTCCTCTTAATAAAATTCCGCTCGCAGGTATGCGAGAAATTGTGAGTATTGACTATCATGAGGCAAATCCGAATTACATGATATTTCTCGGAAGCAGTGACTGGTATGGTACGACCACACGCTTATTTGTCTCTTCCAATAACGGAGTTACAGTAACTCCGGTAAATGTTCCGGCAGGCTCTACACTGGGGCGAGTGGCCTATTCTGCCATTAATCCAAATGTAATTGTTTATTATCCTCAGACAGGTAATCCGGTCAGAAGCACGAATCGTGGCGCAACGTGGCAAAATATGAATGGTGCCCCTTTTCAGGCCATTGGGGGAAATATGGTCTTCGCCTATAACCATCCACTGGCTGCGGATCGCATCAATGGATATAAATTTTATATGTACGCTGCTGGTTATCTATATCGCTCAACGGATGCAGGTGCGAACTGGTCCAAAGCCAATACAGTTCGTCTTCCTGTTAACACGGATATCAATACGAGCTTCATTAAAGTCGAGGCTGCCCCAGGTGTGGCGAATGCCGTATGGGTAAGTCTGGGAACCGATGGACTATATGCATCGACGAACTCGGGAAATACATTTTCTAAAATCCAGAGCGTGCAGAATTCCAAATTATTTGCCTTTGGAAAAGCTAAGCCAGGAAAATTGGTTCCAGCCGTCTATGTATACGGCACCGTTAATAACGTGTATGGTTTCTTCCGTTCAGATGATATGGGAGTAACCTGGAACAATATAGGTCCAGTAGGTGAAGGAATTGGGCTAGGCAATGAGCCGCAAATTATGGCGGCAGACCGTCAAATCTATGGTCAGGTATATGTAGGTACGAATGGCAGAGGCATGTATGTTGGATCAATAGAATAAAGAGAGATATGAAAGTGGTGAAGATCAACATGATGGAGGAGGGCTCCGGGCGCGCGAGACAAAAGCATGTACGAAGAACGTACGGGTTTCTCATTGCTCTGCTGTTGATTGTGATCTGGATTCTGGTCATCTGGTCCATGTCAACGCAATCCTCTCAACAGCAAGACATTCAGCCTTGGCTTCATAAATGGTCTCAAAAATTGCACATCGGTTTTACGCTTCCCGATGTGCAATTCACTTACGGGGAGTACGAGTATTCACTGAAACAGAGGCCGTATGATTTTGCAGAGTTCATCTTTCGCAAGAGTGCGCACTTATTTGTCTACGCTGTGCTTGCCATGCTTGTGTATGGCGGGCTTCGATACAGGAGAACATCCCTTGTGACCAGTATCGTGTCTGCTCTGGCTGTAGTGTTCGTCATAGCCTCTATCGATGAGTATATTCAGCAGTTCAGCCCGGACCGGACAAGCTCGATACGTGATGTTGGAGTGGATTTGCTCGGTGGTTGCTGTGGAATTGCCATATATGCAGGACTTCATTCCATTATTCGCAGGATTATAAAGAAAAGGCGTGCTTCCATCTACGATAAGTGATTTCCCAGGAAATGCTGTCTTCAGAACCTGCTTCTACTTGTCTTCCAACCATCATAAGTATGGAGTAGGACAAGGAGGGCGGGGACATGCTGCGAAGAAGGAATAGGAATGCTTTGTTTAAGAAGATCGGTTTCATTGCGATCATTCTAATGTTACTATGGTTAATCGGCAGAACCATTCCATATGTATTTCGTGCAGATACACCGGATGAAGCTGCAGCTGTTGCTGAAGAATTTTACAAATATGAGCAGACGGGTGACTTCGGCAGTTCGTGGGAACTCTTTCATCCGCTGATGAAAGAGCGGTTTCCGAAAAGCGCATATGTACAGAACCGAGCACATATATTCATGCAGCATTTTGGCGTGGAGACCTTTGAACTGGAGATGGAAAAGCCGGAGCGCGAATTCGATGTAACCGTGATCGATGGCGTTAAGCCATTTTCTGAAGCCTACAGAATCCGTGTCACCCAGAAGTACTCCGGTACCTTTGGCCAATTCGATATTGTGCAGACCTGTTATCTGGTAGAGGACGGTGATGAGTGGACATTACTCTGGTATTATCCAAATCAGAAGAATAAGGATACCTCACATGTCGACAATAGTGACTGATCAGGCATCGTGGGATCGTTGTGAGAGAGACTGGAACTCTGTCATGATGATATTCACCTATACATTGAACCAAATTGTATCATTTACCTTACATGAAGCTCTGTGAATGCGAGACTTTTGTCGCATTTATGGAGCTTTTTTTGTGTTTTCCTCGTTTTTATGGCTGTAAAGCCTTGACAACAGTCCCGGTGTCAAGTAAATTACGAGATAGATACAAAATGTATCAATTTTCAGCGTCTAACGACAAATAACAAGGACTTCTAAGCTCCTTGTGAGGGGAAGGAATATCATTGATCGAAACGGGCCGCTTTTACTGTGTCAGTTGTGGGATGATTGTGTCGGTCGCTAGGAGCTCTGTCGAAATGAAGGAAGAGGGCAATGGAGGCAATCACGTATTTCGCACCGGATTCTACCGGAGTGAAATGCCGCTTGGATGCTGTGAAGCGTGTGTAGTTGAAGCGAAACGTCAGGGGAAATCCCAGTTTGCGGGACAATATACTAAAGATTATGATACACTATGTGCATATGAGAAACGGGCATGATGTATATGTTCGTCCATGAAGGAGGGGATTGAATGCAGCAGGAGCCGGTCGTCCGGATTCAGGGCGTCAGCAAAATCATATCCTCCCGATCATTGGTCAGCGACCTGACTCTGGATATTTCTCCGGGGCAGGTTTTTGGTTTTTTAGGACCTAATGGCGCGGGGAAAACAACGACGATCCGAATGATGGTTGGACTGATGTCCATCAGTAAGGGTGACATTTTAATCTCGGGACACAGTGTGAAGAATGAGTTCGAGCAGGCGGTAGCGCAGGTAGGAGCCATTGTGGAAAATCCGGAGATGTACAAGTTTCTGACCGGGTATCAGAATCTCGTACACTTTGCCCGCATGTCACCTGGAGTTACCAAGGAACGAATTGCGGAAACGATTGAGCGTGTCGGGCTTACCGCCCGTATTCACGATAAAGTCAAAACCTACTCACTGGGCATGCGCCAGCGTCTGGGTGTCGCACAAGCGATATTACATAAACCAAAGTTGCTTGTACTGGATGAGCCAACCAATGGACTGGACCCACAGGGCATACGGGAACTGAGAGACTATTTGCGTGAGCTCACTCAGGCGGAAGGCATTACGGTCTTCGTCTCCAGCCATTTGCTGTCGGAGATGGAACTGATGTGTGATACGGTGGCTATTATCCAGAACGGCAAGTTGATTGATGTAAGAAACCTTCGAGCTGAAACGGGTGCGGATGCATTAATTGAAGTTGCTTTTGAAGTGAATGATGCAGAACGCGCTGTCAACCTGATTCAGGGTGCTACTGCACAGGGCAATGTGCTTGTGGCACGGGTGTCTCGTGAGCAGATTCCAGATATCAATGCCAAGCTGGTTAGCGAAGGGTTTCAGGTATACGGTATTCGTAACGTGACTCATACCCTGGAAGAACAATTCTTGCAAGTCACTGGGGGTGGAGGCATTGGGTAGTTTCGGTAATCTAATATTGAATGAAAATATGAAAATATTCCGTCGTCCACGTACCTGGATCATGTTATCAATTCTGGTGCTGATCTCACTGTTAATGCCCGTGTTATTGCGAGAAGGAATGGGTTCCGCTGGTGTTCCATTCTGGGAAGCGGCTGTAACCACTGTTCAGATTGTATTCTTTCTGAATACGATCTTCTGTGTTGTGATTGCAGCGGAAGCGGTCGCGGGCGAATTTACTTGGGGAACAATCAAACTGCTGCTTATTCGTCCATGGTCACGAAGCAAAATTCTGGCTTCCAAGTACCTCACTGTGATCATCTTCAGCATTTTGAGTACTCTGGTTGTCATTGTCATGGCAACAGGGATGTCCTATCTGCTGTTCTCGCATGATGCTCCTTCGGGGAGTGGCAATGCACTAACGTTATGGGGATATTTGTACGTTGATCTGTTCATTACACTTGCGATTGCCTTCATGGTGTCGTCCGTATTCCGTTCAGGCGCACTTGCAATTGGCTTATCCCTGTTCATTATGTTCTCACAAAGTATCTTCTCACTCATATTTAATCCGGCCCGTTATGAGTGGGCCAAGTATGTTCTATTCAACAACATGGACCTTAGCAAATACATGAGCTCGGGAGCGGATTTTGCGCTCATGGGTGGTCCGAGTGCAGGAATGACACTTGGTTTCTCCATTGCAGTCCTAGCAGTGTATTATGTTATTTTCATGGTGATTTCCTGGGTTGTATTCAGCAAAAGAGATGTGGCAGGCTAACGCCTGCTTCTTTTTTTTGCTCCAATGCTGTCTTGGTAAGAAAACAGTGTATAATCAGCATCGCCTGTGGCATGACTGTCATTTAAGGGTAATTAGTACCATAAGTAAATGACTATATACATATGAACGCCGCAGTCACTTTGGCCGAGCAGCGCATGGAGGGATCACGTTCCTTGATTAACAACAAGTTCTACCGCATATGTACAGCAATTATTTTGTTGCTGCTCATTGTGTACCTTGGGGATAAAGTAAACTTTATATTCAGCCCCCTGACCTCACTGATTCATATCATCATCATTCCGCTGCTGATTGCCGGGTTCTTCTATTATCTGCTTAGACCGCTCGTCGATTATATGGAAAGGCACAAAATTAAGCGTGCATTGTCAGTTCTGATCATTTATGTCGTGACTGCATTGATGATTGCAGGTTTTAGTGTACTGGTATGGCCTTCATTGAGAGAGCAGCTGCTGAATTTTGTGGAGAATGCTCCAGCATTGGTTACTTCGCTCAGCGAACAGTTGAATGCACTTGAAAAGAGCAATTTTGTATCCAGATACCTGCCTGATGATTCCAATCTATTCTCACGATTATCCGATGTTCTGAGCCAAGGGATCACGCAGGTTACCGATTACGTCTCCGGGTTATTCTCCGTAGTATCGAATCTGGTTATCATTCTGGCGACGTTCCCGATCATGCTGTATTACATGCTCAAGGAAGGCAGCAAGTTTGGAACGAATCTGACCTTATTGTTGCCGAGGCATTATCGGAAGGATGGAGAAGAAACCGTCCATGAGATCGATGAAGCACTAAGCAACTATATTGTTGGCAGGGTCATTGTTAATGTTGCTCTGGGCATTCTGATGTACATCGGTTTTCTTATCTTGGGTCTGCCGTATGCATTGCTGTTGACTGTTGTGTCGATTATTCTGAACTTTATCCCTTATGTGGGTGCATTGCTGGCAGCTATTCCGGTTGTCATTGTCGCGTTTATTGAATCCCCTTCGATGGCGATCTGGTCACTGGTGATTATTGTGATCGCACAGCAAATTCAGGATAACCTGATCTCACCTTACGTTTATGGCAAACAGCTTGATATTCATCCTCTCACTACCGTTATTCTATTGCTCGTGGGTGCCGATCTGGGGAATATCCTGGGCATGATTATCGTTATTCCGCTGTATATGATTCTGAAAATTATCGTTCGCAAAATCCATTATCGGATTGTCGAAGATAAGACTGAACTTTGAAGAGCATTCAAAATATCCCGCTGTCATAGGATAACACTAAGGTTATTTTGAATCACATAGAATAAGCTCAATAGGATAAGCCGCATATCAATGGTGATGGGTCAGGTAAGTTGGCACTCACGATGGATATGCGGCTTTATTTTTTTATTTTCATTTTTATTGCTCACTTATGTTATAGCTGTTATACTTGATATATAACAGATAACAAAAAAAGAAGGTGAACCCTTGATTATTCAACTGGATATGCAATCTGAACTTCCCATATATTCGCAACTCGTTTATCAAATTATTGAAGGCATTGCCAGTGGAGAGTTACAGCTAGGTGAGGCGTTACCTTCGGTTCGGAATTTGGCCGCAGATATTGGTGTTAACCTTCATACAGTCAACAAGGCTTATACAATACTCAAGCAAGACGGGTACATTCTGGTTCATAGACAAAAGGGCGTTGTGGTAAACCCTGATGGAATGCCTAATTTAACGGATGATTTTTTGAAAAAGCAGCAAAGAGAATTAAGACCGATTATTGCCGAAGCAATATGTCGCGGAATGACCAAAGAGGAACTGTCTGCGGTATTAGACCAAATGTATGATGATGTAAAGATGGGTCACAACAAAGAATAAAGAATCAAGGGAGTGTGTTATGTATGCAACTATTTAGTATATTGCCTATCATTTTAATCTTTGCTCCATTAGCCCTACTTTTATCCTTTGCACCTTATGTGACAAGGGAAACCATCAGCTTTGGGGTTACGGTAAGTCAATATAATTACTACACACCAGTCTTACGTAAGCTCCGGAGAACGTTTACCACAGTAAGTCTGATCGGAAACGGGCTGATTATTCTTGCCTGTCTGTATGTACTCCGATCTGCCAATGAAGAGTCTACCGCAATGATCACCAGTGTTTGCACCATGATATTCATTGTGTACTGGTCCGCACTACACATAGTATTTCATTTCAAGATGAAAAAGATAAAAGAAACACTTACAACTGTAGAAGCACCTCAAAGGGTTAAAATCGACACCACCTTCCGCCAAAATAAACTCACCTATTCCAACTATTGGTTTCTCGTTCACATAGCTATTATTGTAGCCATTGCGATCATTACAATCTTGAATTATAACGCACTGCCTAACGTCATTCCGATGAAATATGATCTTCAGGGCAATGTCACTTCCAGTGTGCCCAAAACCTATCTTTCGGTACTGGCTATTAACCTTGTACAGCTAGGTATCATTGCACTGATGATGTTGGTGAACTGGAGTATTAAAACAAGCAAACAACAGCTTGCTCCATCTAATCCTGCCCAATTTGCTGCTGATCATATCCGATTCCGCCGTAAGTGGTCTCTATTTACGATCATAACAGGCTTGCTTCTTACCATCTTATTTGCCTTCATTCAGATAAATATGTTCGTTCCTAATCAGGTCTTGTTAACAGCGATTAGTCTGATCACCTCAGTGGGGATCTTATTAGGTGCTATTTTGTTGTCTCTCACAGGCAGACAAGGCGGTGGGAAAATTAGGAATCATCAGGAAGATCGCGAACGTTCCAGGGAGCAGCCTGTGAATGACGATGATTATTGGAAGCTTGGCTTTATTTACTTCAATGCCAATGATCCTTCTTTTACCGTAGAAAAACGTTATGGCATAGGCTGGACGATTAACTTCGCTCGTCCACTATCTTGGGTCCTAGTGTTACTCATTATTGCTATTGTTGTTTTAAGCAGAGTTCTGAGCCAATAAAAGCTCATAGACTATGCATATTATAAAAATGATTTGGAGGAAATATGACCATGACCAATTGGAAAAAGCTACTCCTGTCTCTTAGTTTCGTATGTCTCATCCTGCCCGTGACATCGATCTCAGCAGCTGCTGAAGAACACGCTGGGAATGAAAATCTGGTTCCTATTCGTGAGATTGCAGAACAGAATGGTGCAGAGGTATCTTGGCAACAAAAAACAGGACAGATCACGATACGCAAAAATGAACTTATCATTGTAGTTAAGGTAGGGGAGAAACAGGCGATAGTGAATGGGCAAGTAGTACCCATAAGCAATCCTGTTCGGTTAACGAAAGGGGTTACCTTCATGGATGAAGGATTTCTTAACGAGACTTTGAAGACATCAACTGAGGATCGGTTCATTTCACTTATAAGTGAGGGCAATGGCAAGGAAGCTGCGAAGTATGTTCATAGCTCTGTGAGTGGAGTGTTGTCTCCTGCGTTGTTGAGCCAGTTATGGACAGCATTAGAAGGACAAAATGGTAAAATCACAAATAAAGCCATAGCTAAACACGTAGAAAATAACACCGTGCATCGCAATGTCACCTACACGTTCAAGACAGAGCTTACTCGTATTAATATTACGGTCAGAATGAATGATAATGGACTTGTGGATGACTTGCATATTGCCGCCGCTACTCCAGATGTGTATCAAAAACCAAGCTACGATGACCCATCTGCGTACATAGAACAAGACATAACGGTGGGTCAGGGCGATTTAGCTTTACCAGGAACATTAACATTGCCCAAAGGAGAGGGACCTTTCCCGGTTGTCATTCTGGTACACGGTTCTGGGCCTAGCAATCGAGATGCTGCCATTGGTGGGGCGAAGCCATTCCGTGATCTTGCGGTAGGTTTAGCTTCACAAGGCGTTGCCGTATTGAGATACGATAAGGTCACGTATGAGCATACCTATAAGGTGGCTTCTCAGCCTAAATTCACGTTAAAACAAGAAAGTGTAGATCAGGTAGCCGATGCAGTAGATTTGCTTAAAAAGAATTCAAATATTGATCCTACAGCCATTTTTGTGGCTGGACATAGTCAAGGCGGGTTTGCAGTACCGTTGATTATTGCTGACGATAAGCAGCATGATCTTGCAGGAAGCATTCTGCTTGCTGCGCCAAGTAGCAGCTTTGCGGATGTGCTTATCGAGCAGCAGGACGAATTGGTAGACCGGATGGAGCGGCTAGGTTTAGACACGAAGATCATCAAAGAACAAGCTGCTTTTTATAAAAATGCTGCTGCGATCGTCAAAGATCCTCAATACTCTATAGATCATCTTCCTGAGGCATTTCCACTTCAACCTGCTTATTGGTGGTTTGAGCAGAGAGATTATGTGCCTGCGGAATTGGCTAAAACGCAAAATACTCCTATGCTTGTTATACAAGGCGAAAACGATGTGCAAGTGTCTATGAATCAGTTCCAAACCTGGAAATCGGCTCTTCAAGGTCATTCCAATGTAACGTACAATAGCTATCCAAAGGTAAATCATCTTTTATCCAGCTATGATGGACTTTCGATTGGTCAAGAGTACGCTGAGTCGTCTAATGTCTCCAAAGCCATTATCGATGATATAGCGAATTGGGTATTAAAATGATATGGAGAAGAGTAACACATTGAGCCTAAAATAATAAAAAAGAGGAGCACTTGCCAATGTAGGCAGCTGCTCCTCTTTTTTTGTTTATGAATGTGCTTTATTTAACCCGATTGGACTCTTTGTCGTCTTCATCGGTGTAATCAGACATCGTCAATGGTTCCTTGGGGACAATGGCCACTTTGTAGAACCGATTCTTGTCTTTTTCCAGCAAAACAAAAGTAAGATTCTCGAACTCATATTCTTCCTGTTCGTTCATCTCGGGACGATGACTGTAGAGCCATCCACCAATGGTGTCCCACTCATCTGCATCCAGGCTGGACATAAACATGTCGTTCACCTTCGATAAGGAAACCTTGCCATCCATAATGACATAGTTCTCATTGATGACCTGAATATCTTCCACTTCGTCTGCGTCGAACTCATCGCGGATCTCACCGACAATCTGTTCAAGCACATCCTCGATGGTTACAATTCCGGATGTTCCTCCATATTCATCCACCAGCACGGCGATGTGCACGCCATCCTTCTGCATTTTCTTGAGCAAGTCCTTTACAGGAGTTGTTTCGTGAACAGCGGATACAGGCTGAATCAGGGAAGACAGATCGACAGGCTCATCATTTCCGTATAGTTCCAGGAAGAATTGCTTCGTATTAATGATACCGATAATATCGTCTTTGCTCTCATTAACTACTGGAAAACGGGTATACTGTTCTTCACGAATAATCTCCAGGTTTTCCTCATTCGTTCTATTTACATAAAGGCAGACCATATCGGTCCGGGGTACCATGATTTCTTTGGCTAACATCTCATCAAAAGCAAAAATCCGGCTTACATAACCGAACTCGGCTTGGTTTATTTTACCGTTTTCGAAGCTTTCATTAATAATGATCTGCAACTCTTCTTCAGAGTGAGCATCTTCGTGCTCGGAAGCAGGTTTGATTCCGAACAGTTTCACCAGTTGGTTCGCTGAGCCGTTTAACAGCCAGATAAAAGGATACATAATTCGGTTAAACCAGATGATAGGTGTAGACGTCAGCAGGGCTACAGTTTCTGCTTTGCGGATTGCAATCGTTTTTGGAGCAAGTTCACCAACCACAACATGCAGATACGTGATGGAAGCAAACGCAATAACAAATGATAAGAATGAAGAAACGGCCTCAGGAATTTGCAAGCTTTCGAACACAGGGTGGAGAATCTTCTCTACCGTCGGTTCACCCAACCAGCCCAGTCCCAGAGAGGTAATCGTGATGCCGAGCTGGCAGGCGGACAAATATCCATCCAGATTGGCAACGGCTTGTTTCACAGCCAGCGCACGCTTGTTTCCTTCTGCAATCATTTGGTCGATCCGGCTTGGACGAACCCGTACCAGAGCGAACTCCACTGCAACAAAAAACGCCGAAAGTCCTATCAAAAACGCAACCAATATTAAATTTAACGCATACCTCTCACTGTCCATTCACTACTGTTCTCCTTTAAGTAATAAGTTTTTAACGAGTATTATATCTAATTTTACGTAAGAAGACCACCTTCTCATGAAGAAAAGAGGAAGAGTCTGGAAGGGACGATGAGCAAATTGGCGCTGCAATGGGGTTCTGTATCATGATTAATCTGATATGTAGAAGGTAACACAGTCATAATATACAACCTGTGATGAGATATTCCGATTACCAGAATCAAGTATGCGGTCTGCTTATGTAAAGTTTTATCTAAGCAAACGTTACGAATAGGGGCTACATTGGGTATCTATGATTAGCTGTATGCATAATCGTCAAAGCTGTGTAAGTGAGAGAACGGCAAGGTCATGAAGCTTGCCACCTAAGGAGGAAGCCGAATGTTCTGGCTGGTCATTATATTAGTCGTATTTATTTTTCAGGCAGCCACGATTCTTTTGCTGGAATTTCGGAATCCGGCTAAGGCTGTGGCTTGGCTGTTTATTTTGTTCTGCGTGCCTTTGATCGGTTTTGTAGTGTATTATTTCGTGGCGCAGGATTATAACAAACGAAAAAAACTCCGCAAGGGTGGATCGCGAATCTTCCGTGAAATGAAGGAAACGATCTGGAAACAAGCCCACATCATCGGGGATGTCGAACAGATGCCTGGCGATCGTTTCAGCCATCAGCATCGATTGTTTAATCTGTTAACCCATCTGTCGGAGAGCCCGATCACGGGTTGTAACCACAGTACGGTACTCACCAATGGTGAAGAGGCATTTGCGGCAATGCTGAGAGAAATGAAAAAAGCAAAGCACCATCTTCATGTGGAATTTTACATTTTCCGTGATGATGTCATCAGCACCATGTTTCAGGATGTCATGATTCGTAAGGCGCAAGAGGGAGTGAAGGTTCGGTTTATCTGCGACGGTCTAGGCAGCCACAAGATGAGTGGAAGCTTTATCCGCAAACTTCAGGATGCTGGTGTGGAATTCCATTATTTTCTCCCACCGCTGATCGCTACGATTGACCGCAGAGTGAACTACCGGAACCACCGCAAAATTGTTGTTGTGGATGGACGGGTTGGCTTTGTGGGCGGTATTAACGTAGGTGATGATTATCTTGGACAATATCCAGAGGTAGGTTTCTGGCGGGATACACATGTGCAGATTGAGGGAGACGCTGTATACTTTCTGCAAAGTACGTTCCTTAATGACTGGAAACTGGCTGCTGGTGAGCGAATTACCGAACCCCAGCTTGCAGAATTATTTCCTCCGCATATCTGTAGCGGGGAAGAGCGAATTCAGATATTGGCTAGCGGACCGGATCAGGACTGGGATGCGATTCAGGAGATGTGTTTTGGGGCCATTTCGGTAGCTTGTGAACGGATCTACATTACCACACCTTATTTTATACCTGATCCCGCATTATATGAGGCGCTCAAAACAGCTGCAGTCAGTGGCGTCGATGTGAGAATTATCATTCCGTATCAATCCGATTCAAAACTCGTACACCTGGCGTCACTTTCTTATGTGGAGGAACTGTTGCGAGCAGGTGTGCAGTTTTTCCAATATCGCAAAGGTTTTGTACATGCCAAAGTGATGATTGTAGATGAGTTGCTCGCTACAGTCGGAACAGCCAACATGGATATGCGCAGTTTTTTCTGCAATTTCGAGTTGACGGCGGTCCTGTTCGAATCCTCTGCGATTCAGCGTTTGATGAATGACTTTGAACGTGATCTCGGGGAATGCAGTCAGATCGATGGGAAGGTATTTCAGAAGCGTTCACGGGGACAAAAAGGCGCAGAAATGCTTTCTCGGATGCTTTCTCCGCTTCTTTAGCCGATTTAGGACAGATTTCTGAAGATAAGTTCACTTTTTGTGAATTTATCTTCTTTTTGCTTAGTATTTTGCGCAAATTTGATCTTTTATGATATAATAGATATATAAATCATGTCTTGGCGAAGGAGGGGAGTCTGCGGGAAAACAGGCTCCCTTTTGCTCTCTTTTGAAAGTACAAACCGGGATGAAGAACATTTTGAATCCATTTTATATCGCCTTTAGATGCTTGTGCTTGTATGGCCAGGGTACATGTAGAACGCAGTTTGCTGTTTTCTATATGTCGATTCACCCTGAGTATTTAAATGATTTATAAAATGGATTCACACACTGATTTAACGGGGGGGATACCATGTCCAATGTAACGGTGAAAGAACTAACAGCCAAGCAAGCTGACCGCGGGGTCAAAAGCTCGGTGTTTACTTTAAAGCTGCTGCAACGTATTGTGATGATTCTGATCGGTGCTGCACTAATGGCTGTATCGCTTGAAGTATTTCTCGTACCGAATGGTGTTATTGATGGTGGGATTACGGGGATTTCAATTATGGTGTCAGAGCTTACACATCTGCCACTCGGCGTATTCCTGACCTTGCTCAACTTGCCGTTCCTGATTCTGGGTTACAAGCAGATTGGTAAAACATTTGCGTTATCCACATTGCTGGGGATCGTGGTCATGTCCATCGGGACTTCGTTATTGCACCATGTTCCTGCATTAACACCGGGTGAGCCTTTGCTGGGAGCAGTTTTTGGCGGATTGATTCTGGGTGTGGGTGTTGGACTCGTTATTCGGTCTGGCGGTTCACTGGACGGTACGGAGATTGTGGCTATCCTGCTTAGTGAGAAGTCACCGTTGTCTGTAGGACAGATTGTATTGTTCATTAACGTATTTATTTTCGCAGGTGCAGGATTTGTATTCGGTTGGCCGAATGCCCTGTATTCCATGATTGCATATTATATTGCGATGAAGATGATTGATATCGTGAATGAGGGACTGGATCAGTCCAAATCGGTATGGATCATTAGTGAGAAGTATCGTGATATCGGTTCAGCCCTGACAGACCGTCTTGGTCGTGGTGTAACTTTCCTGGATGGCGAGGGTGGATTCAGCGGGGACGAGAAAAAGATCATCTTTGTTGTCATTACCCGCTTGGAAGAAGCCAAACTCAAGTCCATCGTTGAAGATTGGGACCCGCAAGCTTTTGTGGCGATCGGTAACATTCACGACGTGAAGGGCGGACGTTTCAAGAAAAAAGGTATCCATTAGCGATTTATCCACGCATATATGATAATAGCCGACTCCCTTGTGATAAGGGGTCGGCTATTTTTTCTTCAAATGCTTGAGAATGAGTTCAACCGGTTGCGGCTCGACGGCTGCGATCAAATCTCCGATATCATTCAGGCGTTCCACAATGTTCATCAGATGGTAATCCTGGATGGAGACGTTGTTTCGAACCTCATCCCAGGTAAGTGGCGTAGATACGGTGGCTCCTGATTTGGCACGAGGTGTATAGGGGGCCGCAAGGGTCTTGCCACCATAATGCTGGAGGTAGTCAAAATATATGCGGTCTCCACGATCCTTTTTGAGTCGTTCCAGTGTGAACAGATCGGGGTGCTTCTGCGTGACATATTTGCCAACAAAATAACCGATATCCCGCAATTCATCAAAGGTAACACCTTGCACAATAGGAACGATAATCTGAACTCCGGTTGCCCCTGAAGTTTTGGGAATGGACCTCAGACCAAGGGAAGTCAAGGTTTCTCCAACGATGAGTGCAGCCTGCATGATCCGTGGCTCATGTTCCTGAGAGGGGTCCAGATCAATCATCCATTCACAGGGCAGCAGGCTTCCGACAGCATGAAGAGAAGGATGGAATTCAAGTGCAGCCAGATTGCCGAGCCACAATAATTCAGGCAGTCCATTCATTACCACATAACGGATGCCATCGTGTACTTCAGTCCGAACATAATACGGGACGGGTTCGGGGGCATTCTTTTGGTAGAAAAATGTCCCTCCCGCCCCATGGGGGTATCTTATGGTGGTTAATAGTCGATTGCTTGTATATGTGAGCAGGTATGGAGCTAAAGCTGCCAGCTTTTGCAGATAGATTGCTTTGGTGACACCTGCTTCCGGCCATAACAGCTTGTCCGGGTTCGTAACGGTTAGCTCTGTGCCTTCTATTATGATGGTTCCTTGAATCTTAGGGGCCACACCGAACACCTCCTATACGTAATCTATATACGAACTCATTCATTGAAGAAGCTGATTCGCCAGGCAATCCTCACGGGTTACCTCTGCGAAGGTCTGAATACTGGGATGGCGTAGTGTGCGATGATGCGTCAGTTCCATATATTGCACTTTGACACCTATTCGTGGTTCTACCCAGGTGGTTTCCGCACTGCGTTCGGGTACATTATGGAACGGTCGGTCCTGCCTAATCAGAGGCTCAACCTGATGGGTAAGTTCACGCCAAGTATTGGAGTTCAGCTTGCCAGTCCCGACATGACCAATATAGACAAAGTTAGGCCCATCATATACGCCAACCGCGACGGCGTTAACAATACCGCTTCGGTACGTGACTCCACCGATCATGGCATATACATCATGCATGATTTTGACCTTCTGCCAGCGCTGATCCTTACCCTGTATGCCATAAGTGCTGGTGAGATCCTTGCAGACGATGCCTTCCATCTGATGCTGTCTCATGACCGTAAGCAGGGATGCGGCATCAAGTGTATTGGTGACCTCCTGAACATGGGGAGCGCTCTTAAGAACCTCGTGCAACAGGCGCTGTCGATCTGCCAAAGGCTGATCCGTCACCCATTGTCCCTCATAGAACAGGATATCAAATACCATATACGTGACCGGAATCTGATGTATGGCTTGGGCGATGCCTTCCGGTCTGCTCATGCGATCCCGCCGCAGAACGTGATAAAACGAAGGTTTGCCGGTGTCCGGGTCCAGTGCAATTACTTCTCCATCCAAGATATAGGATGCTCCTGAACATAAATTACGTGGTGTGACCAACTCGGGATACTGTGCGGTTCGATCATGTAACCTGCGATTCACCAGGCGAAGCTCATGCCCGTCCTCATAAGCAAGCATACGGACTCCATCCCACTTGATTTGTGCAATCCATTGAGGTCCTGTGGGCAAGGTATCCCTGGAGATGGGTTCGAACGGAATCAGGGGTTTGAACATGGGGGAACTCCTTCCTCGCCCTAATGATCCGGCGCAGGTTCATTCAGAATTTTGTTATATTTTTTGGAAGCGGGACTTCATATGATGCACCAGAATGAGCAGTAACGGAAGTGCAATACCACAGGTCAGATCCCAATCAA
Source organism: Paenibacillus sp. FSL R5-0749 (assembly GCF_038595085.1). Classification (NCBI taxonomy): domain Bacteria; kingdom Bacillati; phylum Bacillota; class Bacilli; order Caryophanales; family Paenibacillaceae; genus Paenibacillus; species Paenibacillus sp. FSL R5-0749. The sequence goes on from NZ_CP152005.1 coordinate 1,532,190, forward strand.
TCCAATAGGGAATGATGACCTTGAGATAAAAGGTCTCGTTCGGAGCGATTAGAATAGACATGGCGAGAATAAGCATGGAACCCGGCAGGATCAGAGAACGGTGACTGGACAAGTGAAACAGGTGAGCGACGCCCAGGATAAAACCGTAGAAGAACAGAGCAGCTTTGAAGAAAACAGCAATAATCCAGACCGATGTTATGAAGGCTTCGACGCGTTGCATAAAGTTTCCGATATTGATCTTCTGTGAAAGGTTGAATGAAGCGAACCAGTGATGCTGCGTCATCCATGGTCCCATAACGAACAGACACATGCTTAGCGTCAATGTGAGTAACAATCCACCAATCATGCCAGCGAACAGAATGTCCTTTTGCAGATGGGGCTCATCTTTCGTGTAGGGAAAGAGCATCATGAAGATGCACAACTCGCAGTAAGGATAGGTGAGTACAGCAACAAAACCTTTGAATGGATCAAGAAAGCCTTGTGCAAGCACAGGTTGGATGTTAGCTATACGTATATGGGGGATTAGAAATACCGTCAGAAAAAGCAGAAACAATACGATCAGAGGAAGAAAGACCTCAGCAGTCTTACCAATGCTCTCCAGACCGGAAAAAAGCCCCCAGACAAGTGCACACATAAAAACCAAATGAAGGATCATTAATGGAGATTCCGGCAAGATCTGGGTAGACATAAAATCGCCAATCTCCCTAATGAACGTTGAGGTGCTGATTAGGAAATAAAAAATATAAAAAGAACCAAACAATGTCCCGATCCAGGGTCCCAATGTTCGAAGGGCATTTTGAATCAGATTCAGCCGGGGATGCGTTCTGTAGGCAACAAGCATAATGAAGAGTATTCCAAGGCCCCCTGCGACTCCCAACAAGGCTGATAACCAGGCATCCTGATGAGCATAGGATGTGATCATGGAAGGGAAGACGAGAATTTGCTCCCCGATGGTGCACAGGAACATAAGTGAAGCGAGCTGTCTAACAGTCAAACGTCCCTTTTCGATCATGAAGTATCTCCTTAACAGATCATGTCTATGTATTGGTTAGAATGCACCAATTGTGCCAGTTTTATAAAAGCCAATGTAAAAAGCCCGTGCAGCCGACCTCTCTGTGATGTAGAGAAATCAGTTACCCGGGCTTATTAACATGTGGTTAAGCAATCATATTGTATTATAACGGCTACATAGAATCAGTTCGCAGTTGTCAGACGTATACGAATATTCTGTGGGTCTACCGTAAACCAAGTGTCCTCTACTGGTGTAACGACTGCACCGGATTGACGTAATTGTTCAAGTGCCTGTTCCAATTGTTCCTTGGTGGCGTACACAATGGTGAAGTAATCAATTCCTGTAGCGTTATCTGGATTGACAGGTGCATTCACTCCTGCCCAGATATTGAGTCCCAGATGATGATGATAGCCGCCTGCGGATACAAATAGTGCTGACATGTTGGCGAAGTTACCCACGATATCAAAACCGAGTATGCCGGTGTAGAAGTTGCGGGCTTCTTCCAGGCTGCGGACGTGCAAATGAACGTGACCGATAACTGTGCCAGCAGGCAGACCTTGCCAAGGTTCATTCTCCGATATGGCAAACAGGCTTTCCACATCAACCGGATCACTTGCCATCACGTAGTTATTGTCGCTATCCCGTTTCCAGGTATCACGTGCACGGTCAGCATAGATCTCAATTCCGTTCTGATCAGGATCGGAGATATAGAAGGCTTCACTGACCAAGTGATCGCCTTGACCGATATCGATACCGGATGCAGCCAGATTACGAAGAGCGAGACCCAGGGACTTACGGTCAGGCAGCAGAATGGCGAAATGATACAAGCCAGCGTGTGAGCGTTCCGGCAGGGTAATGCCATCCGTGAGCTCTTCCAATCGCAGCAGGGAATGTTTTCCGTCAGCTGTCAACGTAGCCACTTTGTCACTCCGCTCCAGTAATTTCAATCCAACTACATCGGTATAGAACTTAATCGAACGGTCCAGGTTCATAATTCGGAGACTCACTTCACCCAGATGGGTTGTGGCAGGGATTTGATACGGCGTATTCATGATTGTTTCCTCCTGATAATAAATAATATGGGTTCTCGTTTGAATGTGTATATGCGTTGAAGATGAATTATTAGATTGCATGTTGTTAAAGCAGGATTGCAGAGTGACTGTATATTCATAAATAAGTTACTTTTCATAAGTTAATATAAAATATAAATCAGCTTTCGTCAATCGCATTTTACAAAAACAAAAAATCCGACTGTGAAGCCGGATTGGAGTAAATTTCATTACATGAGCAGATAACAAAATCGTTCTTGCCTTGACGACATTCAAACTTTTGGTTTGGGTGCTGCCTTTTTCCTTTTGGCTGGTGCAGGTGCATCGGATTCCCCTCCGGCAGCCGCCTGAGCGGACGTTTTTCGCGCTGCGCGTTTCTTCGGTTTGGCCGTTGTTGTCCCAGGGTCAGCCGGAATAGGTTTCACCGCCTCGATGCTTGCCTGTAAGGCAGCCATCAAATCCATCACATTAGCTTCAGGTTTGGCTGGAGCAATCTTGATTTCTTCGCCTGCCACTTTGTGCTGGATAAGATCAAGCAGTTTGTTGCGATAGTCATCGGTGTATTTACCAGGTTCAAAAGGCGTAGACAATTGATCAATCAACAGCTTTGCCATCGTGAGTTCCTTCTCATTCACGTTTTGCACTTCCGGCAAGTTGGGCACCTGGGAGACAGGACGAATCTCGTCCGGATAGAAAATCGTCTCCATGGAGAGGCAATCTTCCAACACGCGTATGGCAGCCAGACTGCTCTTGGAACGAATGGAGATTTTGGCGATGCCGATTTTGCCGGTATCCCGCATCGCGTTCATCAACAGCTGGTAGGCATTTCCTCCGGCCTGATCGGGCGAAAGGTAATATGTTTTCTGAAAATAAATCGGGTCAATCTCAGTTAAGTCTACAAAATCCAGTATGGTGATGGTTTTGTTGGTGGAATCATTTAATGCTTCTAATTCATCTTTTTCGAAGAGTACGAACTTTCCTTTTTCATATTCATAGCCTTTGGTGATCTCTTCCCATTTGACGTCCACTTCACAGGATGGACATTGGCGAACATAAGCGAGCGGGCTGCCGCAGACTTTATGGATATAGCGCATGGAGATGTCTTTGTCTTCGGTAGCCGAGAACATTTTGACAGGGACATGAACAAGGCCAAAACTGATTGCGCCTTTCCAGACGGTATGCATAGGTCGGCTCCTTTCGAAAGGGTGTTCAAAAATTCAGCTTTTGATTACGTCAGCCGAATGTCCGTTACTGAAAACCGGATTTGTTGAACACGGATTTATATTCAATAGTATGGGCATATGGCGCAAGGGATAATCGTCTTATGGACGAACGAATTCGTATGGTTCGACGAGACTCGGGGATGATAACAGAAGTGATCTCACAATGATTAAGCTGGGAGGTGCTGAAATGAAGAACAGACGGGATGAAGAGGAAGCACACAAGCATGCGTTTTCTCCGTATCCTCTTGCGGAAGCCGAAAGCGCAGAAGAATTCTATACACCCGCTACAGCTGTGAACTGGGAAGCGGTAACCTCCGAAAAATTGCCCCTTGATCGGGAGTCGTTCATGCTCGACATTGACCGGATGGTGAATGAAGGGTTAGGCGGGGGACAAGTTACGGAAGATAACGGTTATATTGGTGAAAGTACAACAGATAGCATGGTTCGAGAATCACATGAGGATCCGGAAGGGGAGTATGAATAAGTTGATGGATGCAAAGCGTGCCAAAGCGATATATGATTCCAAGGATACGATTGCCGTTACGCTGGAAGGAGATCCGGTCTGGATCGAGAATGTGGATGAAGCCAATGGTATGGCGACCGTTCAGGTTGGCAGCAGACCAGGAAATACCCAGACGGTACGTGTGGATCGCTTGGAGGAGTAGGTACAAGTAGCATATTGTTATTAAGCAATTCGAGAATGAATAAAAGCTGAATATATGTATAACACGGCCGGTACCGGGAGGTGCCGGTTTTTGGTTTTTGCTAGGGTTGTTGCGGGGGAAGAAAGGGACCGATATAATAAGGTTCAAAGTGAACTCAGGCGGCTAGACCGCCAAAGGTGGGGCGAATATTGAATCAGACGCACGAGCAGTGGGTGTTTTTATCCCATGGCATTGCAGATACAGAAGCACTCGCTTCCGCACTCGCCAGACAGGCAAACGCCGGCATGGTAATTGCTTTGGATGGTGATCTGGGTGCGGGTAAAACGGCATTTTCGCAGAAATTTGCCTGGCATTTGGGTGTACGTGATGTGGTGAGCAGTCCCACATTCACGCTAATCAAGGAGTACGAAGGGCGTCTGCCTTTATATCACATGGATGTATATCGCATATCGCTGGAAGAAGCGGATGAGCTTGGACTTGATGAATATTTCTATGGAGCCGGAGTCAGTCTGGTGGAGTGGTCGAGTATCATTCCCGAATTGCTGCCGCAAGAGCACTTGCATGTGCAGATTGAAACAACGGGCCTGGAGGATCGAACGATTACACTGGATGGGTACGGCGAGACTTATGCAGCCTTGTGCCGACAGTTCAGACAGAATGGGGTCAAATGATGATGGAAGATTTACAAAAAGAGCCGCGTCAGCGGTTTTTGGCGTTGGATACATCCACCGCAGTAATGGCTGCTGCGATGATGGAAGGTCATGCGCTTCTGGAAGAACGCAATGAACGGGCTGAGCGCAACCATTCGGTACACGTTGTACCGGTGATGGAACAGCTGCTGGCCGCCAGCAGCACACAGCCTGGCCAACTGGATGGCATTGCCGTTGGCGTTGGGCCAGGCTCGTACACGGGCATCCGCATTGCGGTGACCGCGGCGAAGACACTGGCCTGGGCGTGGGACATCCCCGTAGCCGGGGTGTCCAGCCTTCAGGCCCTCGCCTGGGGCGGCTGGCACAGCGGCCTTGCCGCCAAGGCGGAAGCTGCGGCAGACGATGCCGCAGCAGGGGCTGGCGGAACGCCATCCGCGGACCAGGGCAGCACAGGTGCTGCCCCTGTCCACTGGATCGTTCCGCTTGTGGATGCAAGGCGCGGTCAAGCGTGCACCGCGCTGTTTGCCTCCGCCGGGAGCGATGCGCCCCGGCGTCTGGCGCCTGATGCCATCCGCAAGATGGACGGATGGCTGGAAGCCCTCGCCGCCCGAATGGCGGAGGCGGCGCCGGAAGAGCGGCCCGCAGCCGTCTGGTTCGTCGGCGAGACGGGCCCTCATGCTGCGGCAGCGGCGGAGCTTCGCTGTCCCGCAGGAACGGCGCTCCAGCTCGTACCTTATGAGCTGGAAGGCCGCTGGGTTGGGCGGCTTGGCGCCGCCGCGCTGCTTGCAGGTCAGCGTGATGACGTGCATGCGCTGGTGCCGAACTACACCCAGTTGTCTGAAGCGGAAGCCAATCTGCTGCGCAAAAGCTGAAGGGGAGGGGAAGCAGATGGACAACGTGGCGAATAATAAGCAGGAAGCATCGCTTCAGTTCAGGTTCATGACACTCGCGGATATTCCCGATGTGATGGAGATTGAACATGAGGCCTTTACCCTGCCTTGGACAGAAGAAGCATTTCAAAATGAATTGACACACAATCAATTTGCTAAATATATGGTGATGGAATTGGAAGGCAAAGCCATTGGTTATGCCGGAATGTGGACGATTATGGATGAAGCCCATATTACCAACATTGCAGTCAGAGGCGCGTATCGTGGACGCAAGCTTGGCGAAAAGTTACTGGATGAATTAATGAGTACAGCGGCTTATCTCGGGATGGAACGAATGACGCTGGAGGTCAGAGTGTCGAACAGCATAGCTCAGCGTTTATATCAGAAAAAAGGGTTTGAATCGGCGGGTCTTCGTAAAGGGTATTACTCCGATAATGGGGAAGATGCGATGATTATGTGGGCGAACTTGCCGTCTGCAGGCCGGAGCGGCGAAGAGGAAGGAAGCGTACTGGATTCATGAACGAACTCAATGAAAAAATAAATTCTGCACCATCCTACATTTTGGCGGTGGAGACAAGCTGTGATGAAACATCGGTAGCTGTAGTCAAGGACGGACGGGAAGTGCTGTCCAATCTGATCTCAAGTCAGATCGAGACGCATAAGGCATTTGGTGGTGTGGTCCCTGAAGTCGCTTCACGTAAACACGTGGAAGTCATTACGTTGATGCTGGAACAGGCGATCGAACAATCCGGTATTCGTCCGCGTGATCTGAGTGCAATTGCCGTGACGCAAGGCCCGGGACTCGTTGGGGCATTGCTGGTAGGCATTGTTGCGGCCAAAACGCTGGCGATGGCACTGGGCAAACCGCTCATTGGCACACACCATATTGCTGGGCATATTTATGCCAACCGACTTACCCATGAACTGCAATACCCGGCGATGGCACTGGTCGTATCGGGTGGACATACAGAACTTGTGCATATGGAATCCGAAGGCAAGTTCAAGTTGATTGGTCGTACGCGAGATGATGCCGTCGGCGAAGCCTATGACAAAGTAGCACGTGCATTGGGCTGTCCTTATCCGGGAGGTCCGCATGTGGACCGGATGGCGTCTGAAGCGGAGGATGTGGTACCACTACCAAGGGTATGGCTGGAAGCAGGTTCATATGATTTCAGTCTCAGTGGTCTGAAGTCTGCTGTACTGAATGCGCTCAATCAGGCTAAAATGCGCGGAGAAACCTTGGAGCCATCTGCCGTTGCACGTGGTTTCCAGGAAGCTGTCGTAGAAATCCTGGTGGAGAAAGCAGTAAGAGCCGTTCGTGAGTATGGTTCAAAACAATTGCTGTTGTGTGGTGGTGTTGCCGCTAACCGGGGATTGCGCTTTGCATTACAGGAGCGATGCACGAAGGAAGGGCTTGAGCTGTTAATCCCGCCAATGGAATATTGTACGGATAACGCGGCCATGATCGGAGCGGCTGCATATCTGAAATGGCAGCGGGGAGAAATCTCTGAATTTGATGCCAAAGCTGACCCGGGGCTTTCCCTGGAGGCATGGTCCGTTCAGTCCCTATAAACAGGCCGTTTGAGATTAAGAGTTGACAGCCTGCATGTGAAGAATGTATATTAGTTACAAATTTAAACAGGAAGTTATTTTCCTGAATGAATAAACGCGATGAACAGGAACAGTAAGGTCAATTCCCGGTTTAGAGAGCTGCGGGTTGGTGCAACGCAGTCGAAGGAAACCTGAAACTCACCTGGAAGCGGAACGATGGAACACGGTGACTCCCCGGGAGAATCCGAAGGCCGATTATGGCCCAAAGTACATGGTTACGGGTTGCCTCCGTGAATGGGCCGTTGTCGGAAGGACCGTTATTACAAGGATTGCCGACAATAACTGAGGGGGCTTTCAGGCTGCTTCAAGTGATCCGGAGGTGCGAAAGCATCTAGGGGTTCTCTTGAATGAACAGGAAGGAAGTCAACAAGAGTGGTACCGCGAAGGTGAACAGCCTGTCGTCTCTTGCATTATTGCATGAGGTGGCAGGCTTTTTTTGATTTTTAAAATAAGGATGATTGAATTTAGGTCATATGATAAATGTGATGAACGGGAGCAGTAGAATGATAAAGCGCTCAGAGAGCTGCGGGGTGGTGCGACGCAGTGGCTTAAGTCATTCGAATCTCGCCCGGGAACGGAGTTGTGGAAGCGTGGGGACGATTTCAATAGCCCAGTTGTCCTAATGAACAACGACATGTGTTACACAGCAACGGTTAACCCGCGTTATAGGGTGTTTCTCCGAATTCCAGTGATGAATGTACGTGCACGCACATTCAGCGGATATCGGAGACGACGAGGTGGATGGAGTCCGGCGCAAGCCTGACCCATCAAGCGAGAGTGGTACCGCGGAGGGGATAATAACCCGCCGTCTCTTATATGAGATGGCGGGTTATTTGTGTTTGCTGCCGGCAGCAGGGTGGGCATGGGATAAACCATATGGAGATTGAAAAGGGAGAAAGACAGGGTGTAAGTCGACGTACAGCCTGTCACAAGCAAGTAGGCTATTTAACAAACGAGCAATGAATATGGAACATCGAGTAAATGAACATGAAATATCAAGTATAGGCACTAAATATGCAATAGGCTCTAATGATTACCAAGGACTAAGCTACTAACGACATACGCATTTACAAACAAAATATATAACAACATTGATGGCGATCAGCGGGTGTTCTATGGCTCGTGGATCGTAACAAAAATGAATATAAAATTTGATGGAGGTTGATGAATATGACAACGATTAATAACAAACGCATGATTGAGATTTTTGATACAACGCTGCGCGATGGAGAACAGGCACCGGGAGCGAGTCTGCAACCCGAGCAAAAGATCGAACTGGCACACCAACTGGCATCTCTGGGGATTGACGTCATTGAGCCTGGATTCCCGATCTCCAGTCCAGGTGAGTTCGCGGCGGTTCAGGCGATTTCGAGACAGTTGCAGAACGTGGAGATCTGTGGATTCGCGCGTGCGGTCAAAGGTGATATTGATGCAGCCGTTCAAGCAACAGCGGATGCAGCACGGCGCCGAATTCACCTGTTTATCTCTTCCTCGGATATTCATATAGAACATCAGCTGCGCCGTCCGCGTAGTGAAGTGGTGGCTACCGCTCGTGAGATGGTATCTTATGCGCGTCAGTTCACGGACATCGTAGAGTTCACTGCTATGGATGCGGCTCGTACCAAGATGGACGATCTGATTGAAATGGTTGAAGTCGCTATTGAAGCTGGAGCGAGTATTATCAACCTGCCGGATACGGTTGGTTATGCTCTGCCACATGAGTATGGCGAGATGTTCCGCCGGGTACGTGAGGGTGCAAGAGGCGGCGATCAGGTTCGCTATAGTGCACACTGTCACAATGATCTGGGCCTGGCCGTAGCGAATAGTTTGGCCGCGATTGCCAATGGGGCTTCCCAGATTGAAGTGACGATCAATGGTATCGGAGAACGGACGGGGAACTGTGCACTGGAAGAACTGATTATGGCTCTGGAGACCCGGGGAGATGCAATTGGTGCAACGACCAACATTAAGCTGAACCAGCTGTATGAGACTTCTCGTCAGATTAGCCGTGCCATGCACTTCCCGATTGCATACAACAAACCGGTGGTGGGACGTAATGCATTCCAGCATGAATCCGGCATCCATCAGGATGGTCTGCTGAAGAATCGGAGCACTTATGAGATTATGGACCCGGAAGCGCTGGGTATCCCTCGCAGCATGATTATTCTGGGCAAACACTCTGGTCGTCACGCCCTGAAGGATCGGGTTCGCAAATACGGTTTTGAGCCGGATGAGCAACAAATGGAGCAATTGTATGAGGTGTTCAAAGAAACCGCAGACCAGCAAAAAGTGGTCAGTGACGACCAGTTGCTGCAGATGGTTAGCCAGACCATGAATATTCCTGCACAGGATTATGAGCTGGTTGAATTGCAGGTGACGGCGGGCAGCATGACAGATCGAATGGCCGCCGTTCGTATTCGCACAAGTGCTGGAGAACAGTCTTACTCTGCCGTTGGCGGGGGTCCAGTGGATGCGACCATTCGTGCGATTGGTCAGAGTATTTCGGATGACATTGCTTTTGTTGATATGGAGATGCATGCCTTGAGCGGTGGAGAGGGTGCAAGTGCGGAGGCTGTAGTTACCGTGGAGCGTGCAGGACGTGAGTTCCGGGGAACGGCAACACATAATGATATCGTCATGGCTGCCGGTTTGGCTTATGTGGCGGCTTGCAATGCTGCTGGGCTGAAGGCGGAGCCTTCCGAACATCATGAACAAGCACATGCGTAGATCATCTGGGTCAGATCGTATGTGCAGCAGGTATAGTACTCATCGTGATTCGATTTGATCTACATTGCATCATGTGAGTAAACAACGGGCAGGCCTTGAACGACAGAGGTCTGCTTTTGTCTTTTTATGGAGGAAGTATGAAGAGAGGGAAAGTCTATTTGTCAAGGTGTGACTATAGTTATCCACATATCCAGTGAAAATTGTGGGTAACTGGGATAAAGTCAAACCAGTGCAGTTTTCGAAACGAAAAGGGTTTAGGGGATAGAACGACTCCTTACTATCCACAAAGTTGTGGATAACGTGGATAACGTGGTGGATAAATATGGTTTTTGTGTGTAAAAGGCTATTCTACCGCTGTATAATTAAGGTTATTAATGTGCTTGCTATCTTGCTTTGCTGTGGATAAGTATGAAAGATGGGCGTATAAAAATATTTCTCCTCATTCGAGTGAATTTGACAAAATCCAAAACAAGTCACCCCAATTTAAACAAAAAGCTGATCCCAGTAAGGAATCAGCCGAGGTACAACTATATTTGTAAGGACTTGTTCAAGCCATGTTTCTCAATTTGGGCTATTCCATAGCTAGTTCTTCCCACTCCTCATACGCCTTGGTGAGCTCTGCTTTGCGCTCCTCCGATTGTTGCTGGAGTTCTTGCAGCTTCATATAATCCTGGTAGATTTCAGGCAGAGCCATCTGCTCCTCAAGCTCTGTAATTTTCGTTTCCAGTTCCGCGATCTGTTGTTCCAGAGCTTCCTGCTTGCGTTGCCGGTTACGTTCTTCACGCTTTGCTTGTTTTTCCGCTTCGAACGAAGCCGCTCCAGATTTTTCGGTTGTTGCTGTACTCGGATCGGATTTGGAAGAGTTCTTGGATGAAGCTTGACGTGCCTCAGCAGCTTCGCGTGCGATGTCCTCAAGCTCCTGTTTCTTCTCCACATAATCATCATAATTTCCGAGATAGTGTTCTGTTCCACCTGGATGAAGCTCGACAATGCGCTCGGCCATTTTGTTGAGGAAGTATCGGTCATGGGAAATGAACAGCAGGGTACCTTCATAATCCATTAACGCCGCTTCCAGCACCTCTTTGGCAAACAGGTCGAGATGGTTCGTAGGCTCGTCCAGAATGAGCATATTGGCTTCCTTCAGCATCAGCTTGGATAGAGAGACACGTGCTTTCTCGCCGCCGCTGAGGGAAGAGATTTTCTTGAGCACATCGTCACCGCTGAACAAAAAGTTCCCCAGTACGGTACGAATACGTGCTTCTTCCATCCCCGGATAGGCACTCCACAGTTCTTCCAGAACCGTGTTGGACGGATTGAGCCCCGTCTGTTCCTGATCATAATAGCCAATCTGGACTTTCGTTCCCCATTGGATATCCCCGGATACAGGACGTAAACTTCCGGTTAGACACTTCAGCATGGTGGATTTGCCGATTCCGTTTGGACCGATCAGAGCAACGGTTTCCCCGCGCCGCAGATCAAAGGATACATTGCGGAACAATGGAGAAGCCTCGTCATAAGCGACAGACAGTTGATCCACACGAAGCACTTCTTTGCCAGACATCACGGCTGTTTCGAAGGAAAAATGAGCTTTTTTCAAATCTCCCATCGGCTTATCTAGGCGCTCCATTTTTTCGAGGGCCTTCCGGCGACTTTGAGCCCGTTTGGTCGTCGACGCACGTACAATATTTTTCTGGACAAAATCTTCCATCTTCGAGATTTCACCCTGTTGTTTCTCATATTGCTTCATCTGCGTCTCATATTCGGCAGCCTTGAGTTCCATATAACGGCTATAATTGCCCGTATATTTTTTGGAGCGATGCCGTTCGATCTCTACGATGGTCGTTACGAGCCGATCGAGGAAGTACCGGTCATGGGATACCACGAGCAATGCGCCTGAATAACCTCTCAGATAATCTTCCAACCAGGTGAGGGTGGCGATATCGAGATAGTTGGTAGGCTCGTCCAGCATGAGCAGATCGGGTGCCTGAAGCAAAATGCGAGCAAGTGCAAGGCGTGTCTTCTGCCCGCCGCTCAGCGTAGCAATGGGGGTATCCGGCGAAAATTCCCCGAATCCCATCCCGTGCAATACGCTGCGAATGCGGGTTTCCATCTCATAACCGCCATGGTCCTTGAACCAGTCGGAGCGTTTCGCATAACGTTCCAGCAGGTCCGCGTACTTTTTCTCGTCTTCCATCTGGGCAGGGTCGGCAATATCGCGCTCCATCTGACGCAAATCGGCTTCAGCCTGTGTCAGGTGAGCGAACACGTTCATCATTTCTTCCCAAATGGTGCGATCGGATTGCAGCCCGCTATTCTGAGCCAGGTAACCGAGCGTCGTTTCTTTGGATTTGAAAATCTGTCCCCCGTCATAAGACATTTCACCAGCTACAATTTTGAGCAAAGTGGATTTTCCTGCACCGTTTACACCAACGAGGCCGATGCGCTCGCGTTCTAATATTTGTAAGTTCACGCCGTCCAGGATTGGATCGACACCAAAACGTTTGATAATTCCGGATACTTGCAGCAGCATAAAATTAAGTTCCTCCATAGGTCCAGTTCTTGATATGACAACTATATCCCAGTTTACATGAAATACAGAGCAATTGCACCGATTGGGAACGCATGGGGCATGTAGTCTTTTTGATCAATCAATGATAAACTGAAAGAAGGCATGTTATTACATGAGGATTTTGCAGAAAATGAATCATTTTAACCTTTTCAACAAGATGACAACTGGTCATAACATATAAATTGTTTTTCAATGAGCGCTTTTTTGTACCTTCCCTATCAACAGGAGGTTATTCAAGGATATGCAGGATCATGCGGAACTGAAAAGCCAGCTTCGATCCAGACTGAGACAGAGCCGTGATCTGATGGATGCGAGCATGCATCAGCAGGCGATGACTAAGATTAACGTTGGAATGAGGCGTGAGCTGGATCGCCTTAGACAGGCCAAGAGTAAGGTCATGAACAGACCACTCGTCATATTCAGTTATCTGTCCTATGGAAGCGAAGCATCCACAGCTTTTCTTTTTCAAGAGGGCTGGAATCATGGAGATGTGATGTATGCACCGAAAGTGTTGGCGAACCCACCTCGAATGGAGCTACGGCGAGTGACCGGAGAACGGGATCTGGAGCCAGGCATATGGGGGATACCGGAACCCAAGGATTCCTGTGAAGTTCTCAAGCCTGAAGATTGGCCGGATATCGATCTCGTACTGGTACCGGGGCTTGGTTATGATCTGCATGGGGGGCGTATTGGTTACGGAGGCGGTTATTATGATCGTTTTGCCGAGACGCTTGCAGCAACATGTGTGATGACGGGCAAGAAACCTTTGATGGCTGCGATGGTATTGCCGGGTCAGTTACAAGAGGAGATCCCGATGGACCTGCTCGATCTGCGGATGGATCTGTTGATAACAACCGAAGGTATATTACATATCGAATAAAGGGTTGTGATGTGATTGAGTTCAGAAGTGAACAACGGCCAGGCTTCGGGTGGAAAACTGACCCATTTTAATGAACAGGGGCGGGCCCGGATGGTTGATATTTCGGGTAAGGAAATTACCGTGCGTACGGCTGTGGCCGTAACCAAGGTGACGATGAATCCAGATACACTGGAAGCGATTCGGGAGGGCCGAATCGGCAAAGGTGATGTTCTGGCTGTGGCTCAGATTGCCGGGATTCAAGGCGCGAAGAAAACGTCGGACTGGATTCCGATGTGCCATCCGCTGGCACTGACGGGTGTGGATATTCGTTTTCATGATAACGGAGTGGATGAATTACACATTGAAGTTACTGTCAAAACCGAAGGTAAGACGGGTGTTGAGATGGAGGCGCTCACGGCTGCCTCGGCTGCAGCACTGACGGTCTATGACATGTGCAAGGCCATGCAAAAAGATATGATTATCGGTCCAACCATGCTGAATTCCAAGAGTGGTGGCAAAAACGGTGATTACAGCCGATAGACAATATTTATTTTCATAGAGGAGAAGGGTGATCTTTATGGTGTGGAGAACAGCAATCCTGACAGCCAGTGACAAAGGAGCCCGCGGGGAACGTGAGGATACGAGTGCACAAGTCATTCGGGAGCTGGTGGAAGAAGAGCTGGGTGGTCAAATCGTGGAGTACCGTATCGTTCCGGATGAACCCGATGAGATTATCGCGGCTTTGATTGAGATGACGGATTATTTTCACGCCGATCTGGTGCTGACTACCGGTGGAACGGAGCTGGCCATTCGTGATATTACTCCAGAAGCGACCCGGCGCGTAATTGAACGGGAAGTTCCAGGGATGGCAGAGGCTATGCGGTACAGTGTAATGAGCAAAAACCGTTCTGCCATGCTGTTCCGTGGGGTCTGTGGCATTCGTGGTCGCACGCTGATTGTCAATCTCCCAGGCACGCCAAAGGGTGTGCACGAACATCTGGCTGCCATTATGGATCAGCTGCCGGAAGCGCTGCTGATGGTTACCGGTCAGTTCAAGCAATAAGCGAGTACGGACTCTCGTGCATGATATCCGATTAGACATAAACCATTGTTCAGGTAATATCTCTTATTTGTGAATATTGCGGGTTATGTAAGTGGTTACATCTGTGGTATGATGGGCTTAAATTAAGAACGACGCAGAAGACATCTATGAACATCTGGCCGAATATGCGCATCTTTGAAGCTTGAGACGAGGAGGAATATCAATGTTAAGTTCCATTGGACCAACGGGTTTTATTTTGCTGGCCGTGATTGCATTGTTGTTGTTTGGACCCAACAAACTTCCGGAACTGGGACGTGCAGTTGGGCGTACCTTCCGTGAATTCAAAGAGGGCGCTCGCGAGATTATCTCTGAGGATGACTCGTCCAATCGCAAAGAGCAGGAGAAGGCAAAACCACTGGCGGCTGAGAGCACACCTGCAGACAAGCCTGCTGATAAACGCCTGCCGGAATAATCTTGACGGCAATGAAAGAGAAATCCCTTCCTGCCGGAAGGGTTTTGTATTTTAAGCTGGCAATAATGGGGGGCAGGCATGACGCAGCAAATGGAAGAAATGTCGATTACGGAACATCTGAGTGAGCTGCGGAAGCGGCTGATCTACGTATTAAGTATTTTTGTGCTGGGACTGATTGCAGGATTTTTTGTAGCGGACCCGGTATACCAATATCTGACCAAGTCAGAGTCGGCCAAAGGTTTTGTATTGCATGCCTTCTCGTTCTGGGACGGTATTGGCATTTACATGAAGATTGCGGGTTTATTTTCACTTATCATTACGCTGCCGTTTACGGTGTATCAGATCTGGAAGTTTGTTAGTCCGGGGCTTAAACCGCGCGAACGAAAAGCAACGCTGAAGTATGTTCCCTATGTATTTCTGTTATTTCTTATAGGGATGGCTTTTTCGTATTATGTTATATTTCCGATGGCACTCGCCTTTACAACAGCGATTACGGAGAAGATGGGGCTTGTGGAGACCTACGGGATGAAACAGTATTTCAGCTTCCTGTTTGGCATTGTGCTGCCTGTATCCCTGTTATTCGAGCTTCCTTTGCTTATTATGTTTCTGACAGGACTGCGGATTCTGAATCCCATTCGTCTTCGCAAGATGCGCAGAGTGGCTTATTTTGTCCTGATCTTC
The DNA here is from genome assembly GCF_038595085.1 of Paenibacillus sp. FSL R5-0749. Taxonomy (NCBI): domain Bacteria; kingdom Bacillati; phylum Bacillota; class Bacilli; order Caryophanales; family Paenibacillaceae; genus Paenibacillus; species Paenibacillus sp. FSL R5-0749. Next base: position 1,547,640 of record NZ_CP152005.1, read on the forward strand.
ATTGCAGTGGTGATTACACCTCCAGACTTCATATCCGATCTGCTGGTGATGATTCCCTTGCTCCTGTTATATGAGATCAGTGTATTATTATCCGCAATTGTATACCGCAAGCAGCTTGCGGCCGATGAAGAGATCGAATCCCGTTACGTCCGTGCCGAGGATAAGAAGCATGCGGGTTAGAACATAAGATGGTATCAAAATGCAACACAGGATATCTCATTCATTATGGCTGGTATATGACTGGTATGCGTGTGAGTGGGGATGATCAGTAACTGTAATATGCCCGGAGAAGACGGTTTGTTCTTTTCCGGGCTATTGTTGTAGATTGTTCCACTGCTAGGCAGGACAAGCAGGCATATTATGTTCAACAATGGATACAATGGGAAAGGGACTGTCTGCTAACGTTGCAGAAGGGCTCAAGAATTTCGTAAAATAAGAATAGTGAATTTCCACATAGAACCAGGCACAGCGGGTGTACTTTGGCTATGTTCGTGTAAATTCAACGTAAATTCTCACAGGAATTCGTCAAAAGGACTTGAAATCATGCTTCAAGTTGAGTATCATAAAGTTGGTTGTTAGCACTGAACACTGTCGAGTGCTAATACATATGGCTACAACCTACAATGTAACGTTATATAATTTCAAAAGGAGGCTATTTTTCATGATCAGACCTTTAGGTGAACGCGTATTGGTAGAACCACTGGAGCAAGAGCAAACAACTTCTTTCGGGATCGTACTCCCGGACTCCGCCAAAGAAAAACCGCAAGAGGGTAGAATCATTGCAGTTGGTGCTGGAGCATTGAAAGACGGCGTACGTGTGGCTCTGGAAGTGAAAGAAGGAGATCGCGTTATTTTCTCCAAATATGCCGGTACAGAAATCAAGTTCGAAGGTAAAGAATATTTGATTATGAAAGAAAGCGATATTCACGCGATTCTCGACTAATTCAAATTTAATCGGATAACCGAACCATATAGCAATACCATTTTCCAACAAAAACTAGGGAGGTTTTCTTAACATGGCTAAAGACATTAAATTCAGTGAAGACGCTCGTCGCTCCATGCTTCGTGGTGTGGATGCATTGGCTAATGCAGTAAAAGTAACACTCGGTCCTAAAGGCCGTAACGTGGTTCTGGAGAAAAAATTCGGAAGCCCGCTCATCACTAACGATGGTGTAACGATTGCTAAAGAAATCGAACTGGAAGATGCATTCGAGAACATGGGTGCACAACTGGTTAAAGAAGTAGCTACTAAAACCAACGATGTTGCCGGTGACGGTACTACAACAGCAACTGTACTCGCGCAAGCGCTGATCACAGAAGGTCTGAAAAACGTAACTGCAGGTGCTAGCCCAATCGGTATCCGTAAAGGGATCGACAAAGCGGTTAAAGCTGCGGTTGCTGAACTGCAATCCATCTCCAAACCGGTTGAAACCAAACAATCCATCGCACAAGTTGCAGCAATCTCTGCAGCTGACGAAGAAGTAGGCGAACTGATCGCTGAAGCTATGGAAAAAGTAGGTAAAGACGGCGTTATCACTGTAGAAGAATCCCGTGGATTCGCTACGGAGCTTGAAGTGGTTGAAGGTATGCAATTCGACCGTGGATACATCTCTCCTTACATGATCACAGACACGGACAAAATGGAAGCTGTTTTGGACAATCCGTACATCCTGATCACAGACAAAAAAATCTCCAGCACGCAAGACATCTTGCCATTGCTTGAGAAAATCGTTCAACAAGGCAAACCGCTGGTATTGATCGCTGAAGATATCGAAGGCGAAGCACTGGCTATGCTGGTTGTGAACAAATTGCGTGGTACATTCAATGCTGTAGCTGTTAAAGCTCCAGGATTCGGTGACCGTCGTAAAGCAATGCTGCAAGACATCGCTGCCCTCACTGGTGGCCAATTGATTACGGAAGAACTGGGTCTGGACCTGAAATCCGCTGTTGTGGAACAACTGGGTACAGCTCGTCAAATCCGTGTAACTAAAGAAAACACAATCATCGTTGACGGTGCTGGTAACAAATCCGATATCGATGCACGTGTTAGCCAAATCCGTACACAACTGGAAGAAACAACTTCCGAGTTCGACAAAGAGAAACTGCAAGAGCGTCTGGCTAAATTGTCCGGCGGTGTAGCAGTAATCAAAGTCGGTGCGGCTACTGAAACAGAATTGAAAGAACGCAAACTTCGCATCGAAGATGCCCTGAACGCAACTCGCGCTGCGGTTGAAGAAGGTATCGTATCCGGTGGTGGTACAGCGCTCATGAACGTATACAACGCGGTTTCAGGCGTAGCCCTGTCCGGTGACGAGCAAACAGGCGTAAACATCGTCCTGCGCGCTTTGGAAGCACCAATCCGTACAATCGCAGCTAACGCTGGCGAAGAAGGTTCCGTAATCGTGGAACGTCTGAAAAAAGAACAAACTGGCGTAGGCTTCAACGCTGCGACTGGCGAGTGGGTTAACATGATCGAAGCAGGTATCGTTGACCCTGCGAAAGTAACTCGTTATGCATTGCAAAACGCTGCTTCCGTAGCAGCAATGTTCCTGACTACTGAAGCGGTTATCGCTGACAAACCAGAACCAGCAGGTGCTGGCGGCGGAATGCCTGACATGGGCGGTATGGGTGGAATGGGCGGCATGATGTAATAAAGGTGTAAAAACCTTTAAAGCATCATGTGCCTGGCAGAGCGAATTCTCGTTAGATGTAACGAGAATTCGTGAAGCAGCCACTGTTATGAATGATAAATCAATGGCCACTCCTTAATATCTATTAAGGAGTGGTTTTTTTGTTTTATTGAGTATTTTCATAATTTAAGCCACTAGCATTTACCTTATTTATGCTTCCTATTGCATAGAGGATATTTGCAGTTGTATGATGAAGGTTAGTATTGAGATTTGGGGGCCATATATCATGAAGCATATTAGAAAAATGATAGTGGCAGTTCTTGTTTCTGCTGCGGTTATCATCTTAATCTACAATTTCACTTCCCAAGATGAAGAGAGATTCGTAAAAGCGAATGAATCTATAAGTACTTCATTAACAGTAATCAATAATGAGGATTTCGCGGGTACTGCAAATATGCATCGGTTTGATATTGCAGCAGGATCTGCATTGGTAAAAGTGAGTTTTACAAACACGGGTTCGAAACACTTTACGTTCACCATTAATGAAGGATCGACTAGTGGAGCGAAGATCATGTCTGGCAGTATTCCGGCTGATGGAAAAGAGCATACATATTATAGTGACAAAGCGCTGTCGACGGGGGGGTATTATGTGAATACCTCTTCTGCACAAGGGATGTCTGGCATATTGAATGTTTCTCTGGAGATAAACGCTAATTAAGGAGGAAATGATTTTGAGAAAGGGTACAAAATGGACATTGTTGATTCTGGGCTTGATGCTCGCTGCAATATTTATCAACTTCTTCATGAATCTATATAGCTTTGCATATGCACTGATTACGGTGCTGCTACTTGCTTTTATGGGCTGGGGATTCTTAGCGAAGTTAAAGAACGATGTCCGTCAGCACGAAGATCACCATAGAAGAGAGCACGAGTCAGCGATGGATGACATTGACCGATACACCAGGTAATAACTAACGGGTAAACAAAATATCATCATATTTAGGTTCAAAGTTACGCTAGATCTAACCCACAGCTGAAATATGTAAAGGCTCCCGCGAGGGAGTCTTTTTATGATTTTTTGAAAAAAAGGCAGTGATGATTTCTTCACTTGCTAAACAGCCAACTCTTAAGTAAAATAAACATATGAATAAGTGCTCATATATTAATACATAAATGATATTGGAGATGATACATATGTACGATGCATTGGTTATCGGAGCTGGGCAAGCAGGATTGGCAGCAGGTTACTATCTTCAGAGGTCGGGCTTAACCTTTGTAATCGTTGACGCTGCTTCATCTGTCGGGGAATCTTGGCGTAAACGGTACGATTCCTTGCGTCTTTTTACCCCACGAATGTATGATGGGTTACCGGGAATGCCGCTTGGTGGAAACGAAAATGATCTGCCAAGCAAAGATGAAATTGCAGATTATTTTGAAAGTTACGCCAAGCAAATGCATCTTCCCATAAAGTTAAACTGTTTAATCTCCCGTCTCTCCGAGCAAGATGAGGTGTACTATGCTGAAACCAATGATGAAATAATTGAAGCGCGCAATATTATCGTTGCCACAGGGCCTTTCCAGACCCCAAATGTTCCATCTTTTGCAAAGTCATTATCCGAGAGTGTAATTCAGCTTCATTCATCAGAGTATCGAAATAGCTCTCAATTGCTCCCTGGCACAACAGTAGTTGTAGGCGGAGGCAATTCGGGTGCCCAAATCGCCGTAGAGTTAGCAGCAGATGAACAACAAATGGTATACATATCCATAGCTCGAAATATTACCTTTAGGCCATTGCATATTATGAAACGAAGTATATTCTGGTATTTCGAAAAGCTCGGAATATTACGTGCAAGTGCTGACCGTATGGTTGGAAAATGGTTGCGGAATCAGCCTGAGTACGTCTATGGCTATACGTTAAAAGAATTGATGACCCAGGGGAAGGTCAACATGCGCCCACGTGCCATTAATGCGATAGATGACCGCATCCTATATGAGGATGGGAGTGAGACACGAATAGACAATATGATCTGGGCGACTGGATTTAAGCGAAATGATAGTTGGATCGATATCCATACTGCTTTTGATTCCAAAGGTGAAATGATACACGAGAGAGGCGTATCACCGGTTGCTGGACTGTACTATGTTGGACTACCTTGGCAAACATCTCGGGGCTCAGCGCTGTTGGGATGGGTCAAGTACGATGCTCAGAAGATCATTAGTCATGTGATTCAAAGGTGAGACACATTATACTGGAGCAGATGCTGGGGATAATTAGGCAAATATCACATCTCACATTTTTGGGTATATTCCTAAAAGGAGGGATTTTATGAAATTATATAAACTGCCAATGATTCTTTGTATTATAGTGCTTGTATCTATTGTCTCAGCTTGTGGTGCGGATGATATCATCCGCGGAAAGAGCGATAACTGGAATATATCTCTTCAGAGATCGACAGGGATCTATACGATAACCTACATCGGTGATGAAAAGCGTATAAAAGATTTTGTGTTTGACCTTACGGGCAACAATTTATCACAACAGGGGAAATCACTTGATGAAGAAGGGGTACCGTTCACGATGTCGGGAACAATAACTGAGACGGAGAAAATGAAAGATCCGATTACCTTTAAAATGAGTTGGAACAATCAAAGCGAGACTATAACTTTTGAGTAAATCTCGCATGGCGGAGGTGTTCATCATTGGTTTGGTGGCAACCACTGAGTCAATCTATAGTACATAGAACATATCACCCGATAGGCCGTTCCTTCATGGAGCGGCCTTTTTACTCCAATGCATCTCACTTCGCAACAGTTATTTTAAAAGTAGATTGTTCATGATCCTGGATGCTGAAGCGATATTCCAATCCATTTCTAACCGTTGCCCCATCGAAATCTGACTGATTCACATCACGATCCAATAGACCGATATCCTGAATGACATCTTGTGCATCGTTATACGTGTACTCACTATTGGTTGTGAGAATGAGCGTGGCAATAGCGGTCAAAAAAATTCCACCCGTTGGTTCTCTTGTATCACCAGTATCATATAACGTGACTTCCTGTAAGCTCTCATCTGCATTCACTACACCAACCAGGCGCAATTTGTCATTGAACACATACTCGAAAGTGCTAGTAACCTGCTCGGAAGACTCTTTCATATTTAAACGGGTAATACTCAAACCATTCAGTCGGTATTTGCCTACGGCGCCATTAAACTTGTTTTTAAACTCTTCGGTAGTCATGTGGAAGCCTGAGGGACTCGTCTGATTTGCAGCTTCCTGTTCTTTGTCTGTGGTAACATTACCTGAATTTTGTTCCACTGTCTGATCTTGTCCAGTCTGAGCGGAGTTCGAAGATAAAGTCAGTATGCCATACAACCCTATTGAAGCCATTCCAAAGCATAGCACGGATAGAATAGTATGTCTTATCGTTATCCGGTTATGTTTGCGCATGGAGAGGATCATCAAAACAAGAAATCCCAAGAAAGGAAGTAAGCCAAGAATAAAGATGACTGTAAAAAGATATTGCACATGCTCACCTCGTAGTAGACGGGTATTTGGAATAGTACTGTATCAAATGCTTAATAAGTGTGTCTCAACATCTGTGGCCCAAAATGATATATGTAGAATTGGGCCTATTCCAGCGGGCACAATTCCATTTGCGCCTCATTCATTATAATGGTTCCATCAAAAAGTTCAAACTTCCAATGCTCACTGTCCCCAACAAAAAAAGCACTGCCGGCATACTGCCAGCAGTGCTTGCTTGATGTTATACAGGTCTTACCGTAAAGGTGAAGGAATACGCGCGGTTGGCCGGCAAGGTGTATTCAGCGTGGGTACGTGCGCCCCAGCTATCATCCCCGCCGACACCCATTTGTTTGTAATTAATGCGGGCGACAGTCTGTGTACTCTGAGGTAATTTATACACATGATCATTGGCTTCGAGTTCCTCAGGTGTCCACGGCAACGCATTGATCTCAAATGGTATGTTGGCTTCAACGTGCAGGCCACTTTGACCATCCGTTGACGTGATTTCAGCAAAGCGTACATCGGTTTTGTTACCACACTCTTGTGGTTTCAGGTATGGAACGAATTGATCTCGAACCGCACCTGTGTAATAGCCGAGACGTGCACTGGTTAGGCGGTCTGCGTAATTGTCATGCGGGCCTCTGCCGTACCAAGAGATTGTATCCAGGCTGTTATTCAGTTGCAGCAACATACCGAATTCCGGAAGATCAGGTAGGCCCTCGCCTGGAATAAGCGTTTGACTGATTTCCAATATGCCATCCGGGTTAATTCGGTACGTGATGGACAACGTACATCCCGGATGTTGATCCCACGTATAATCGGTCGTCACGAGAATACCATTCTCGTCTGAATGGTGCTCGAAGCGAATTAATCTGTTGGTAGCGTGAGCATCTCTCCAGAAGGCAGAACGCATATTCTGCTTGTTCCCCATATCGTTGTCTGTCATAGCTCTCCAGAAATTCGGGCGGACAGGTGCCAGCAATTGCTCCTGATTGTTGATCTGATAAGACGTTAACACGCCAGTAGCCGGGTTGAAGCTCAACGTGACTTGACCTGTTGCTACTTTCAATTCATCTTGCAGCTCCTGAACCTGTGGCGAATTACCCTGTCCTTGGTGTACCGGTTGGATTGGACGCAATCGCGGAGATACCACGAATTGATCCCAGGCAATTTCGTGACCGACTCCTGCCCATTTGGTTGCGACTTTGGTTACCAGAGATACAGTCAGCACCGCTTCCTGGAACAGATCGGATGATGGCGTGTAAGGGATACGCACTTCAGCTGATTCCCCTGGAGGTACCGCGATGTCCAACGAACCGTTTTCTACGGATACGCCATCGTGCGTTACTGTCCATACGAGCGAATAGTCGCTCAGATCCGTAAACAGGAACTGGTTTCGGATGCGCAGCAGGCCGTCTTTGACATTAATGGCTTCCATACGAACGTTCTGATAACATTTCTTCACTTCTTCCAGCTTCGGTGTAACCGTCTTATCGGCCAGAATCAGTCCGTTTCCGCAGAAATTGCCATCATGAGGGGATTCGCCGAAATCTCCGCCGTATGCGAGATATTCTACACCGTCTGCCGTCGTGGTACGAATGGACTGATCGACCCAGTCCCAGATGAATGCACCTTGCAACACTTCATATTTATCAAACAGATCCCAATACAGATGCAGTCCGCCGCAGGAGTTACCCATGGCATGGCTGTATTCACAGATAATATAAGGTTTCTTCGGTCCTTGCATGCGAGCATAATTCTCTACATCCTGAGGACTGATATACATCGTCGATTCAATGTCGCTTGCCGAATCGGAAGGGCGATAATGGAAAGTCCCTTCATAATGAACGAGACGGGTCGGATCGACTTGTTTCAGATAATCGTACATGGCGATGAAGTTATCGCCGCCGAAGGACTCGTTACCCAGAGACCAGATAATAACGGAAGGATGGTTCTTGTCTCGCTGGAACATCGAGTTACAGCGATCGATGACGTTGTTACGCCATTCCGGTTTACTCGCCGGGATGTTGTTCTCATTCATTTCCTTTTGCCCATAGTACCACGTGCCGTGAGTCTCCAGATTCGTTTCATCAATGACATAGAGGCCATATTCATCACACAGTTCGTACCAGAGTGACTGATTCGGATAATGGGATGTACGCACAGCGTTAACGTTATAGGACTTCATCAGCTCGATGTCACGGATCATGTCTTCCCGACCAATGGCTCGACCGGTATCCGGGGAAAATTCATGACGATTCACGCCCTTGAATACAATGCGTTTGCCGTTGATTTGCATCAGGCCATCCTTGAGTTCAAACTTGCGGAATCCGATCCGGCTGCGAACCGCTTCCAGCGTTTCGCCTGATTCATTCTGAATGGACAGCACAAGTGTATACAGATGAGGAGTCTCGGCGCTCCATAGAAGCGGCTGGATAACCTCTGCTGACAATTGGAATGAAAGTTCATCCTCACCCTGGAAAGTGACCGCCGCAGTAAGTGGTTGCTTCAATACAGTCTGCTGTTGTGCATCATAGAGCTGTGCCTGAACGGACAATCCGGCTGTGGTCTGCACCGCGTTATGATTGAATAATTTTACATCCAGCAGCAGCTCCGCATCCTGATAGGCATCATCCAGTTCAGTGCGAACAAAGAAATCGGCGATCTGAACCGGGGAAGGTGAATGCAGGTATACACCACGGAATATGCCGCTTAGCCGCCAGAAATCCTGATTCTCCAGCCAGCTCGCATCACACCATCGATATACCTCTACAGCCAGCTTGTTTTCACCTTCCGTTAGATATGCAGTGATATCGAATTCTGCGGGTGTGAACGTGTCTTCGCTATAACCGACGAGCTCCCCGTTAACCCATACATAAAAGGCGGATTCAACGCCCTCAAAGTGCAGCAGGACAGGCCGGTCTTTCCAGTCTGCAGGAACAGTAAACGTACGGATGTACGAACCCACCGGATTATAAGTTGTTGGTGCAAAGGGTGGCTTCAATTCAGGCTCACGCTCGACCCACGGATACGTCATATTTGTATATTGGGGATAATCGTAACCTTGTAGCTGCCAGTTGGAAGGAACGGCGATCTCGTCCCAGTCACTGGCATCATAGTTGTTCTCATAAAAGGAAGAGATCCGTTGCTCCGGTGTCTCCGCAAAGGCAAACTTCCACTGACCATTCAGTGATGCGTACCATGGCGATGCGCTGGATTCATTGGATAACGCTTCTGCTACAGATGGAAACGCTACCATAGACGCATGTGCGGGTAGACGGCCTACTTGAAAAGTCTCAGGATTATTGTTCCATTCCGGGTATCCATTAGCCGGAGGGGTGTATACCAATTTGTTTCGCATAACAGCAACTCCTTCTGAAATGTTATAATATTGTCATTATAGAATTGAATGATGACTTAGAGAATAAAGAATATTGCCCATATATATCACAATATGAAACTAACGATGGAGAAAGGGGGGTACTGGATGGATACCCGGATTTTTTTTGGTAAAACAGAAGAAGCTGCTCGCCTGCCCATCTATATGACCACGGTTGGTTACTGGGAACACCAATATGAAACCGAGCGTCCAGAGGGATTCCCGGATTATCAGATCCATCAGATTATTCATGGCCAGGGGAGACTGATTATACAGGAAGAAGAGTATATCGTCAGCCCGGGAGACGTTTTCTTTCTGTATCCTGATATTCCGCATCGATATATGCCCATCAGTGATCGTTGGGAGCTGGCTTGGGTGTCGTTCCAGGGGAGAGAGGCCAGCCAGTTATTATCTTACGCGGGGATAACCGGTTCAAGCGTGTGCAGACTCAGAAAAGCCACGCTGTTACGTGGCCTAGAGCAACTTCTGGTTAGAGGAGAGCATGGGGATACGACGGATTACGCAGATTACGATGTGGAATGCTCCAAACAATTATATGCCCTGCTGCTGGATCTAAAGCCAATGCTCATCGCTTCCGCCAATTATAATGATGAACTGGAGCGATTGAAGCCTGTGCTGCGTTATATTGCAGAGCATCTGGATCGTTCATTGTCGCTGAAGGAACTGGCCGATGTGGCTGTAGTATCTCCCCAATATTTGTGCAGGCTGTTTCAGAAGGCGCTCCATATCAGGCCTGTATTTTACGTGAACCAGGAACGGATCAATCGGAGCAAACAACTTATGTTCAGTGAAAGAGAGCTGCGAATCTATGAAGTGGCTGATCGAGTGGGTTACGAGAACGCCAGTTATTTCTGTGCGATGTTCAAACGGCATACAGGCATGAGTCCCGAACGTTTTCGCAAACTGCATGGACTGAATTGATGAAGTTACAATTTTGATGCTCCACCTGCCCTAGGGGCAACAGAGTACACATCACTTAAATGACATGCCAGATACACCTTCATCCAACCCTCGGAATCGTTCAGATCCACGCGTAGAATCTCCTCTATTTTGCGCAGACGCAGGTACAGCGTATTGGTATGAATATGAAGACGTTCGGCTGTGACTTGCACAGATCGATTTGCGGCAATGTAGGTTTTGAGTGTGAGTTCAAGCTCTCCTGATTTTTGCTGTTGAAGAGGCGACAGAATTTCATGAATGTAGTTCTCAATATCAGACGGTTCCTGATTCAGAAACAGCCGATTGATCCCGATTTCTTCGTAGAGCATCAGGCCCGCTTTGTTTTGTTTCAGCAAAAAGGATAACGAGCGTGTAGCCTCGTCATTGCTTTTGGACACGTACTCAAGCCCTTGATAAAGTCCGCCGATACCGATAGATAGGGCAGGGGTTTTGGAGGTGGTCCATTTCTCTACAGCCGTTTCCAACCTGCTGATGATCCAATGTCTGACCTTGGGCTCGGGTGCCGCAGCCAGAATCGTAATTTTGTGATGTGCACTGAACAACAGATGTTCACGGGTGCCTAGTTCCTTTTCGATAAAACCAATCAATTTGCGCACCCAATTTTCAGTGGTTTTCATATCGGGATGTTCCCCATAGAGCTGCAATTGTGCGACGAACAAGGACTGATGGGCTGGCAATTGAAAGCTGGAAAGTCGTGCCTCCAACTGCTGTGGATCTCTATATTGCACGAGATCGCTGAAGAAATCCTGGTTTTTTCGATAGGACATTTCGGTGAGGGAGTAGGTGTTCATCATCTCCAGCATGACAATAGCTCCGCCTTGCTCCAAAATCACATGATCCAGCTGACCTAACGGATGATCTAATTGGATGGCAAAACAGCCAAGCATCAGTGATCCATTCACAATCGGATACAGGTAATAATCGCTTTGATCCGTTCCACCGGATAAGGTGATGGGGTTAAATTGACTGTCCAGAGCAGTGTAGATATCTAGCTCACTTAGCAAGACACTTTCTGGGAGAACGGGGTACCAGTCATTTCTGGCCATGTCCACATAATAGGTAGGAAGCTTCAACATCGATCCAACCGTCTCAATGATATGTTCAAGGCTCACATGTTCAATGGAAAGGGCCGTGAATTGATTATGAATTTCATTGCGGCTAACGAGATATCGGTTCGTTTCCAGCAGTTCTGAATACATGGTGGCATTGGAGATCGCAATGGCTGCCTGATCCGCGAATCCCTGCATCACATTCAGATCATGTGGGGCAAATCGTCTGTGTTGTTCAAATTGGTATACCAGCATCACTCCGATTTTATGGGTGTTCATCGTCACAGGAACGGCGATAAGCCCTTTCGCCATAACACCATCAGGCAATGAACGTACAATGATATCCGCATTCTCCTGACTGACATTGCCCATATCCTTAAAGGCATCATCCGGTGTGCTGTACATTCGGCCAATGCCTTTCTCGTATACTTTTCCCGTAATGCCCTCATCCAGCTCGCCCTGATATTGATACACACTATCCTGAAAACCGACCTTGGCTCTAGGGATCATCTTGCCAGAGTCCGGATCAACCATCATGAACAGTCCACAGGAAAGAGAAGGGATGACATGCAGTGCATTCTCCATGATTTTGAATAACAAGTCGTTCAACTCCAGGGAACAGGTCAGCTCCCGCAGTCCGGTCAACCATCGATCATTGTGTGCACGTTCCATCTCGATCTGCTGCTTCAGCAGTCCTTCCCGAATCAAGGACTCCAGACGTTCACTTTGTAGCAGGGTGAGTTGTTTCTGGGTATCGATCACCACACGAATGTTGATATTGGACAGAAAATCAAACGTATACCTGAGAATCTTCCAGGATGGCTCGATCTGTTCTTGATCTGTATATTCAGGTACCTCTCCTTCGCGCAGCCAGTTATTCCATTGGAAATCGTATTCGTCCTTCATCCAGATTCCGTACGAAGCAGATCCAAAGACCTGAACCATAAATGAGCGAACCGCTTCATGAATCATAGCAAACGTACTCCTTTCGTGTTTACACGGTGGCAAATGCTTACATATATAACATGACCTTCACTATGCTGTGTAATTTATATTCGATATTGTGTATATCACCATAATAAATATCAAAATGCTGTTGTTATCAACAATGACATTATACATTTGCAACTTATATAATGTCATTAACTTTAACACTATACAATTTTATCGTAGTACAGCAATAGAGCTATAAATCAATAATATTGAAGTTCAACTTAACTTTTTACACGAGAACGGAGAGGACAGAAATAACGTGAAGAAGCAAAGCGTTCGCCTAAAAGCTTTCTGAAAGAAAGCTGCTTCGGAAGCATACGCCATCCCCGGATTTTCCCTTTGGAGAAGGGGATCAAAAAAATCTGGGGATAACAGCGATCGGAAGGTTATTCTGTCATCGGAGTGGAAGTGTAAATATTCTTTAGTTGAACTGACAACCAAGTCTGAAAATGAGGTGGAGTACAGATGAGTCAAATTACTGCTTTTGTAGGTGCATTGTTGATTGATGGACAAGGTGGAGAGCCTGTTTCCGATAGTGTGGTCCTGGTTGAGAACGGAAAATTCATAGCTGCGGGTGCGAAGGCGACCGTTCCAGTTCCGGAAAGTGCCAAGCTTGTTGATGTAACAGGCAAAACGGTGATGCCCGGATTAATTGATGCCCATGTCCACGTGCACGGGGCCAAAAACTTGAATATGGCTGCGGTGGCGCTCGAAGCCAATGAACTTCAGATGGGAAGAGCACTTCAGGATCTGCCGAAACTGATCAACGCGGGCTTTACAACCGTCAGGGATGTAGGCAGCCACGTTGCTGTGTACATTCGTGATCTGATTAAGGAAGGTGTGGTGAAGGGGCCGCGAATTAAAACATCCCGTCACATGCTCTCTCAGACGGGTGGACATGCAGATATTCATATGATTCCAACGGAACTGAATATGTTTACCGTGTGTGACGGCGTTCCCGAAGTGATTAAGGCAACACGTACGCAGTTCCGTGAAGGGGCGGATTTCATTAAAGTGTGTTCCACAGGCGGGGTGCTTTCGGAGAAAGATGACCCTCGCTGGTCGCAATTCCGCTTGGATGAGCTGAAGGCGATCGTGTATGAAGCGGAAGCGGTACAGTCATATGTGGCTGCACATGCGCAAGGTACACAGGGGATCAAAAATGCGCTGGAAGCGGGCGTGCGCACGATTGAACACGGAATCTACATTGATGAACAAGGTATTGGCATGATGCTGGATCAAAAGGCGGTTCTGGTTCCAACGTTGGCCATTGTACATCGGATTATCAAAGAAGGGCATAAATACGGTGTTCCCGAATTTGGCATCCGCAAAGCTAAAAGTGTATATCAGGAGCATATTGAGAACATGATTATTGCGCGTAAGGCAGGCGTAACCATTGCAGTAGGGACAGATTTCTGCACGTGTGCACCTGTTGAACATGGCGGGAATGCACTCGAACTGCGATTGCTTGTGGAAGATGTTGGATTTACGCCGATGGAAGCGATTGTTGCTGCAACACGAGATGCAGCAAGAGCGATGCAGATGGAAGCGGAGATCGGCACGATTGAGCCGGGGAAAGCTGCTGATCTGCTGGTATTAAATATGAATCCGTTAACGGATATCGGACTGCTCGAAAACACAGAGAATATCGAACAGGTCTATTTATCAGGTGAACGCTTGAAATAAGAAAGAGAAAGATGGTTCTGCATGTACTGCACTGACAACATAGAGAATGGGGAGAAGACACCATGTTTAGTCAACCGATATATATCGCCACGGTATTACTTGTTATTTTAGCTATAGGGGAACTGGTTTCGATCTGGTCCAAAGCACGAATTCCTTCCTTGCTTGTGATTCTGATTGGATATTTGCTGCTGAACTGGGCGGGGTTATTTCCCAAAGGAGTAGTATCGAGCTCCGCTCTCACTGCGTTCGGGGCTCTCATGGTGGCTCCGCTGATTGTACACATGGGCACATTAATACCGCTGAAGTTAATACGTTCCCAATATAAAGCAATACTGATCTCTTTGTTCGCCTCACTCACGGCGACAGGTCTTATCCTGTTAATCGTATCACCGTTCTATGGTTATCCTACCGCTGTTGCCGGATCAAGTCCGGTTGTCGGTGGCATTATCTCATATCTGATCACAACGACGAAGTTGCAGGAGATGAACTTGGGGCATCTGATTACGATACCAGCCGTTATTCTGGGAATTCACTCTCTCGTGGGAATGCCGATTGCAACCAACATGTTACGCAGATATGCGCTGAAACTACAGAAACAGGGTGCTTTTGAGAACAAGGTTGCAGGCGAATCCAATGTGAACATTAAAGAAGCGAATGCCAAAACATTCCTTCCACAACATTTCCAAACCGCACCTATTCTGCTGTTGCTTTTGTTCATTATGGGCAGTCTCTCCATTTATCTGGGCAATGTAACCGGACTTAGCTACAGTATCTGGGCTCTGTTGCTTGGGGTGCTAGGACATCTGATTGGACTATTCCCATCTCGTATTCTGGATAAAGCAAGTACATCGGGGATTGCCATGACAGGTCTGATCGTAGTCGTGATGACAAGTATGGAGTCGATCACTTTCGATGCGGTGGTTAGTTCCATTATTCCGGTGTTATTCATTATCGCAATCGGTGTAGTTGGGGTGCTGATCGGTGGATTTGTCGGTTCCAAGCTGTTCAAATGGGACCCGCTCAAAGGTCTGCCTGTAGCACTGACCGCACTATTCGGTTTTCCGGGGGACTATATTATCTGTGAGGAAGTAAGCCGTTCGGTTGGACGTGATGAAAATGAACGCAAAGCCATCCTCGATGAGATTTTAACGCCAATGCTGGTGGGGGGATTCACAACGGTCACAACAGCATCTGTGTTAATTGCGTCCATACTGATCAAGACACTTTAGAAAAATTGATGTTCTTTTCATCCCAATTTCAGTTTCTATTAAGGTTACGGAGGTAAGATAAGTCTTGTAAACCCCTTCTCGTGTTAAATAGATGTGTGACTGGCCCTATCGGATTGTCCTCCGGTAGGGCACTTTTTTTCTTCATTTGTGCGGTTGATGGTATGATAGATGAATACATAATGTGTAACCAACTCTAGTGATCGGAGGATTGCATAGTGGATCACAGCTTGCACCCGTTGTTTAAGCCGATTCAGATGAATGGAACGTATTCGAACAGTTATTATGTTGAGAAAATACCCGCCACCGGCTTAATGGCATATGTGGCCTGTTATTGGGAATCGGGATCTCTTTCAAGCACACGCAGGGATGTTGCTAAGGGAGCAGGTCGAGATCAGTCGGTGATATCTGTACCTGCCCGAGTATTGCCTGATGGTTGCACGGACATGCTGATTAAATATGATCACGTCCGTTCAAAGTACGCCTATGCATATTGTGGCAATTATACACAGCCATTCACTATACCTGAGCCATCTGATGATGGTCCTCCTGCTGGAGATTATACTTTTGGTGTCCGGTTCTTCCCAGGTGGAGCGCATATCTTCCATGGCATGCCTCTGGAGTGGTTTACGGATAAGCGAGTTGCCCTTCAGGAATGTTGGCCGGAGGGGCTGAACGAGCTTCAGGAACGGATGGCTGAAACGAATAGTTTTGCAGAACGGGTAGAGGTCATGAACGCATATTTGAATCCGTTGTCCGTGCAGACCAGCACATCTGAGAACGATCTGATGAAAAACGTGTTGCACCGTATTTTTATAGATGGGGGACGTATGAGTGTCCAGGAGCTGGCAATGCGTGAAGTGATCAGTGAACGGCAGTTGCATCGCAGATTCTCGGAATGGGTCGGAATCAGCCCCAAGCGATTCAGCGAGGTGGTTCGTTTTCATCGTGTACTGAGCGATATTCATCAGGGGAACACGGCAGACTGGGCCATGCTTGCCCAGAATCATGGTTTTTTTGACCAAGCCCATCTGATTCGGCAATTTCGCAAGTTTTATGGAGAGACTCCGTTGACGGCAGCCAGAGAGCATGGCAGGATGTTGTCCGATTTGTACAATAGATCTGTAGAGTCTTCAGTTATACTAAGATCATGAGTGAGAATAAAAGATAAGGGAGACATCATATATGAATGGAACATTGCAGATTCGGGATCATTTGTTAACTGAACTGGAAACAGGAGTACGGACAGGCGCTTCGTTAATTCGATTGATCCGTCCGGAGGATTGGTCGTATCGTCCACAGGAGAATATGCGTTCATTGGTGGAGCTTGTACATCATTTTATCCAGATTACCGCATCGGACCTTGCCATCATGCAGGAAAAAGATGAAGCTGAGGTTGGACTGGTAGAGAATAGCCTGTCGGGGACTCAGGATATCGAGAAGCTTGAAGCAACATTGTGGAGTAATTTCGAATCCTACAAAGCCTATATCACGGGATTAAGCGAAGAAGATTATCTGAACCGCTCTACCAAAGCTTTCTATATGGAACACGGTCACTTGCAGGCACAATGGCAGATTGAAACGTTAACGCATGTATTCCATCACCGCTCGCAGCTCTATAATTATCTGAAGCAGCAGGGCCATGAATTAAATTTCTTCATGCTGTATGCGTAGTTAAATCTGTAATATTAAAGTAAGAGTAGTTGGCTCCATCGGACGTTCCGGTGGGGCTTTTGGCGTACAGTGGTCTATTAATCTATGAAGTCTATCAAAAATGGACACTATGACAAGGGTATTCACCGTTGCTTTAATAGATTTCAAACATAGAATACCGTATCAAAGCAAAAGGAGGTGATTTCAAATGGCCATCCTTTTACCATTACAGTATTACAATCTTCCAGCTGGCGTAGGCAAGTCCTACTACGAAAACCTGGCTGGAGGCACCAATGCCAGCGCTACAGTGAACAACTACGGACCATTTCCCGTATCTCTCGTAATCACTCGTGTTAATGCACCCGTAGTCACTTACACGGTTCCAGTAAACAGCAGTCTTACGATTTCTGCAGGTGATGTTCTTGTTTTTGCATTACAAGCGAACCTTGGAGGCGCAGCTTCCGGAACAATTCAATTCGCCGTAGCAGACTTCTAATTGGTGTAATACAGTAGATTGACCTCTGCCGGACATGTTGTCGGCAGGGGTTTTTCTTTATTTTGTGTGGAATCTTCTGGATTGTAAGTGATATTATACTAGAGGTCGTTATTATTGATTAATAGGTTGTTATAAGAATGAATTTCTTATACAACGAGAAAGAAGGAGAGATTTGATGTTTAGAAAGATGTTCAACTGTATTTTGGGGATAACGTTAGGATTGACTGTAATCCTGTCACCACATGTTGCTCAGGCAGCGACTGAGATGACCACCCTGGAGTATGGCAATGGGGCTACATATTATGGAGAGACAATAAATGGAAAACCTCACGGGAGTGGAACCATGAGCTGGGGGAAAACCAAAACTTACAAGGGGAGTTGGGCACAGGGGAAACGATCAGGACATGGGGTTTATAAAGTTATAACACGCGGAGAGGACAGAATCACAGAGTCCAAGTATGATGGGAATTGGAAGAATGATAAAAAGGATGGTAAAGGTGAACTTTGGGTTAATGAAATAGCTTTGACTGGAGAAAGGCTGGAATCTCGAATCCAAACGGGGACATTTGCCAAAGATCAGTGGATCGCAGGCTATGATGTACGAAATGGAGAATATGATCCGCCATATTCATTTCTTTACAAAGATTCGAAATTGAGTCTCGAAATTTGGGGGGATGTCGGAAATATTTTGAATGGGTTGAAAGACAATTATTTCTTCTCGTTTACATATCAAAAGGGAAAAGTATATAAAAGTGTTGGTGTTGGAGATGAGTATAATCCCAAGCAATTTAGTTCTTTTATAAAAAGTGTAGAGAAAGAGATCAAGCCTCACATCAATCAATTTGAGAAATTGGCTAAGCAATTATAAGTGTCACTAGAAGGAATGCACGTATACAGAATATGAATTTTGTTTACCCTGACGCTCATTCGATTAATTTAAGGTATAGACGGCACAGACTTGTGTTGGCATACAGGAGGTTAGTCGATAATGAACAGAACCATTTTATTTGAAACCGAACGGCTGGAGTGTGCGACGTGGAACGAAGGGGATCGTGCACTGGCATTTGCGCTTTGGGGCGATCATGAGGTTGCCAAATGGATTAGCAGTAATGGATCACTGAGTGAGGATGAAGTAGAAGCGAGATTAACACAGGAGATTCAAAGGCAGAAGGAATCGGGGGTGCAGTATTGGCCTTTCTTTGAGAAAGAATCGGAGGTGTTTGTTGGTTGCTGCGGTCTGCGTCCGTATTCGCCAGAAGAGGATATCTATGAACTCGGATTTCATCTAACCCGAGATCACTGGGGGAAAGGATACGCGCAGGAAGCTGCACAGGCGGTGATTGATTATGCGTTTGACGAAAAGAACGTGAAGGCACTGTTTGCCGGACATCATCCGGATAATGAAGTGTCACGTCATATCTTGATCAAGCTGGGATTCGAGTATACAGGTGATGAACGCTATGAACCCACCGGAAATATGCATCCATCATACATGTTGAAAATAAGCAACCCCTGACCAATGAAGGACAGGGGTTACTTGTTAGGCGATGCTGAATAATACGGTTTTGCTTCCCACAAGTGTAGAGCCGCTGTTCACAAAATAATAGTTGGAGGCGGTATCCAGTGTTAAAGGACCTGTCCAGGTAATGGTCCCAAATTGACTGCTGAATATGCCTGTTGGCGGGACGTCACTCAAGGCGAGTGTAACTGTCACATTGCCATTCATTGTGGAATTGGTAATGTGAGAGTATCCTCTAACGTTAATGGTACTGTCTGACACACTGTCTACCATACGTTGAATATTCAAACCGGTATGGACCATGGTGTTGATGCGACTGTGATACAGGTACGTGTTCAGATTGCCCATATGACCGGATTGTACGATATTACCCACGACTCTGGCATTGAGCAGTTGAAACTCAATGGTTGTGAACGGGTCAACCGGAGCAACGTTCTGAAAAATGACATCGCCGCTTATAATGGCCCCGTCAGTATAGTTGGTGTGTGTGCTGACGGACGTGCCGTCATTAAACGTTCCTATGACCGTAACAGGACGAGCATCAAATGCAGGTCCTTGAACCAGATAGACATCTTCTGCAGCCTGGCTCGTTTGGATCGTGACGTTGCGGGGGATGGAAGAAGCAAAGTTGGCCAGATCAGAGTTGCCCAGTTGCCATGGACCTAGACCCAGAAGCTGCACATGCCTTGCTGGTGGAATGACAATATCCTCATTGAAGGATGAATTGCCAGCAATGAGAATAATTAGACGGGCTCTCATGCCAAAAGTAACCGCAAGTGGACTATTTGTCGCTGCATCAATAGCAGCCTGGAGAGAATTAAAGGGATCAAAAGGTGATCCGGTGCCCGGTCCTGGAGCACTCGAATCAGCCCAGTAGATCGTCTGTCCCCACTCGAAGTTGGGAGTTCCGCCTTCAGCACCAAGTAACTCAGAAGTTACCAGTCGGTGGGCAGCGACCAATTGTCCAGTGTTATTTTTACCCCACATGGAGATTTCCGTTGAGCTTTCTGCCAAGCCGCCAGTGGTGAAAATAAACTCGAAGCCATTCAGGTTGGCATAGTAGTTCCGGGTGGCAACTGCATTGGGGCCAACTGTTATAGATTCCAATACATATAACGTCCGTGTTCCGTCCAGGACATATCCTTCGATAAGAACATTTGAGGAGTTAACTGGATCGGCATTATCAATTTTGATCGTTACTGTCTGGGTGGCCCTTTGTCCAGTAAATACAGTGTTGTCAATGGGACCAGATGAGATTGTAGCCATTATAATTCCCCCTTTTATGGAGATAGTTCTTTTGAAACAATGCGTTGTGCGGTAACGATTTGCCCAGTGTTGTTTTTGCCCCATACTGAAATTTCGGTTAGCGCAGCCGCACCTCCACCCGTGGTAAATACATATTCGTATCCATCCAGGTTGGCGTAATAGGTTTGGGAGAAGACTTGTCCGGGATTCAGATTGACCGATTGTTGAACATACAATGTCCGCGTTCCATTAAGAGAATAACCTTCAATGAGTATATTGGACGTATTAATGGAATCAGTGTTGACCATTTTGATGGTGACTTGTTGCGTAGGCCTGCTGCCACCAGAGAGGTTATTCTCGATTGGGCCGGTAGAAAGAACTGCCATAGGTTCATCTCCTTTTTTATGAATGTCTTTTCCTGAGAAAAGCTAGAATAGCATATGCTAGAATAGACAAAATAGTTTGGACTGAGAGACATATGTACTGAAAGTAAAGAAGATACTGAACCCCTGTATGTTTTCATGCTTTTTTTATTTCGCTTTCAGCTTCTATTAAGGTAGCGGAGGTATGATAACTCTTGTAAACCCCTTCTCGTGTTAAATAGATGTGTGAATGACCCCGCCGAGCGCCGGCGGGGTATTTTTTTGTTTTATTTTCAAATAAACAAAACTAAACAAAAATAAATAAAAGATTATTTCTTTGTTTGTTATTGACTATCAAAGATAAACAAAGGTATAATGAATGTGAAAAAAGGAACTTACTATGTACGTGGCAAGCATATGATTTTTAATATAAGGAGAGATTGATCATGAACGTGACCCTTACCAACGTCAACACACAGGCTGCAGGTTTCCATATTCCATTTGTTCGAGAGATGGCGGAGATTACACAACATATGTGGAAGAATGGCTGGGATGAGCGCAATGGAGGCAATGTCAGCTATCTGCTGGAGGAAGAGGAAGTAGCACCATATATCGATATCCATCATGTGATCCGCAAGATCAAACCAGCATTTTCGGTGCAGGAGCTGGCAGGCAAGTATTTTATCGTGACAGCATCGGGTAAATATTTCAAAAATGTACTCGCTGATCCGGAGAGTAATCTAGGGTTGCTGCGTGTATCGCAAGATGGACAGGAGCTGGAAGTGCTCTGGGGATTGAAGTCGGGGGCGAATCCAACCAGTGAATTACCTACACATTTTATGAGCCATATTGAACGTTTGAAATTGGACCCGAACCATCGGGTGGTCATGCACAACCATGCCACTCATGTATTGGCCATGACGTTTATCCACGAATTGGATGAGGCCAGATTTACGAAGACCCTCTGGCAGATGTGCACCGAGTGTGTAGTTGTATTCCCGGATGGCATTGGCATTATTCCATGGATGATTCCTGGTTCGAACGAGATAGGCCGCGAAACGGCGGAGAAAATGAAAGAATACCACGCGGTCATCTGGCCGCAACATGGCATCTTTGGAACAGGCACAACGATTGACGAGGCTTTTGGTCTGATTGAGACGATTGAGAAGGCAGCTCAAGTGTATATGCTGGTTGCTGGTCACGAGATTCGGCAGAGAATTACGGATGAACAACTGATCACCCTGGCGCAAGCGTTTGGCGTAACCCCTCGTCCCGGCATTCTCGGCAGCTAAATATAAGCTGAATAAGGAAGCTGCACAGGTCTGGACAAGGCAGATGCAGGGAAATTACATTGCTGTACAGTCAACGCATAGATCAAGGAAGTGGTCTTTGGTTCATTGAACCGAAGGTCATTTCCTTTTTTTTGACGAACAAACGTCATTTTGGTTCAAAAAAGTTCAAATTGCTGAACAAGAATGGCTTTGTTATCGATTATTGAATCGTAGAATGCATTATCACGCGCTGGCGAAATTCGGGTGAAATGACGTATTGTCAATGGCTCTGCGATTTTGCATAATAACAATGCTTCACAGATGAGAGATGGAAGGAAGTTATAATCATGCTTGGCAAAATGAAGAGAATCTTAATAGGCAAGCCAATGAAATCGGCTGAACTGGATGGAGAAAAATTGGGGAAATGGAAGGCGCTCGCCATCCTGTCCTCGGATGCCCTATCGTCCGTTGCCTACGGTACGGAACAGATTTTGCTGGTGCTTGTTGCGGCCGGATTCGCCGCCCTGTGGTACTCTGTTCCAATTTCCATCGCCGTGCTGGGATTACTCGTCATTTTAATTTTTTCCTATCGCCAGACGATATTTGCTTATCCAACAGGGGGCGGCGCTTATATCGTAGCCAAGGATAACCTGGGTACAACATCCAGTCTGATTGCCGGAGGATCTCTGCTGGTCGATTATATTTTGACCGTTGCGGTAAGTTCGTCCGCAGGCACGGATGCGATTACATCGGCTTTTCCTATGCTGCATGACTACAGTGTTGTGATTGCACTCATTATGATTGTTTTTCTAACCATCATGAATCTGCGGGGAGTGACGGAGTCGGCGTCTGTGCTGGCGATCCCCATCTATCTGTTTATCTTTTCAATTGCAATTCTGATTATCTCGGGTGGAATCAAATTTCTTGCCGGGGGCATGGAAGCAGCTGCAACAGAATTCGGAACAAGTCTATCCCATGTGAGTATGTTTCTGTTATTGAAAGCATTCAGCTCCGGATGTTCGGCCTTGACTGGCGTGGAAGCGGTAAGTAACGCGATCCCGAACTTCAAGCAGCCAGCCGAGAAAAATGCCGCGGGTACATTACTGCTTATGGGTTGTATATTAGGAGCCATGTTCATCGGTATCACCTTACTGGCTTATGGGTACGGAGTGAAGCCTGATCCCAAAGCAACGGTCATTTCCCAGATTGCTGAAGCGACGTTTGGCAGGGGCGCGATGTATTTTATCATTCAGGGTGTAACAGCATTGATCCTGTTCCTGGCTGCCAACACAGCATATTCGGCTTTTCCGCTACTATCTTTCATGATGGCAAAAGATAAATTCATGCCACATGCATTTATGGTCAGAGGAGACCGCCTTGGTTTCTCGAACGGAATCATTTTTCTTAGTGTGATGTCTGCCTTACTGGTGGTTGGGTTCAAAGGAAATACGGAAAGCCTGATTCCGCTCTATGCGGTAGGGGTGTTCATTCCATTTACCCTGTCACAGCTCGGTATGATGATTCGTTGGATCAAAGTCAAACCATCTGGCTGGCAGATGAAACTGCTCGTGAATACGATCGGTATGCTGACTACATTATCGATCACCCTGATCTTTATTTTCACCAAGTTCACGCAGACATGGGTCATTTTTATCTTTTTGCCGGTTGTTGTCTATGTGTTCATGCGTATTCACCGTCACTATTGCAACATTGCCGATGAGCTACGAATTGACATTCAGGTGGAAAAACCAGCCCACAAAGGCAATACCATCATCATTCCCGTTGCTGGCATTACCCGGGTCGTCATGAATACGATCAGTTATGCGCAGACGATGTCGGATCACGTGGTCGCGCTGTACATTGGATTCGATGATGAGGCGATACGCAAGATGGAGCAGAAGTGGGAAGAGTGGAATCCCGGTGTTCGTCTGGTCGTGATCAAATCGAGATACCGCAGTATTATGGGGCCGCTGAAGAAATTCATTGATACCGTGGAGTGGAAAACGGCCGAGACCGATCACATCACCGTATTGATTCCGCAATTCATCACCAAGCATTGGTGGCAAAATGTACTGCATAACCAGACCAGCTTCATGATCCGGGCCTATCTGATCAATTACAAAGACGTGATTGTCACCACGGTGCCCTATCATCTGAATCGTTAACTTGAACAGCTCATCGCTTCATCCCGTTTGAAAGATTTACAGATTATTGTAAAATGAGTCACGTTCTTTAATAGGTATACGTTCATATTCCATTAACACATCGAACCGCAGGGATATCTCCAAAAAGGGGAGTTCTTGCGGTTTTTTATCGTGAGGTCCGGTCTGGATACCGCTTTCGAAAGGATGCACATTTGAGTAAAGTCCCTTGTCCATGATTAACGTTACGTTGATTCAGAATGAATTTTGCTGTGACATTCGACTCTTACACTAGATAACGTGGTGCTGAAGTGGATGTAACCTTTCACACACACTGAATGCGTGAAACAAGGGGGAAGAAAATCCGATGAGTGAGCTTGATAACCGGATCAGCTTGCCCGCGGCCAAACGGCGTGTATCAGGTACGAGTGAGCGCCGGGCAACCTCGCTGCGTGTGCAGCGAATGCGGGAGAATCTGCTGGCCTATGGTTTCCTGGCACCATCGCTGCTTTTGTTTGCAGTGTTTCTGTTTTACCCGATGTTTAAGTCCGTGTACCTTAGTCTGCATTCCACAGATCCGACGGGGCAGATTGCAGCTTATGTAGGAATGGATAACTTCAAGGCGGTGTTCCAATCGGGGCTGTTTATGCAAGGCATGAAAGTGACATTACTATTTGTCCTGTTTACAGTACCTACGGGTATGTTGGCCGCTCTGATTCTGGCTGCACTGACTCACAACCGTTTCAAGGGTATGCGTGTATTCCAATTTGTGTTCTCTCTGCCCGTGGTATTATCCGTCGGTTCGTCAGCGGTCATCTGGAAGTTTCTATTCCATCCGACCCTGGGCATGCTGAATTATCTGCTTGGCAAAGTAGGCATTGACCCAATCCCCTGGCTTACCAGCCCGGACTGGGCACTGATCTCGATCTCCATCATGACCATCTGGATGAACCTCGGATTTAACTACATTATTCTATCCAGTGGCTTGGCAGGCATACCGGATGAGATCTACGAGAGCGCCAAGATTGATGGTGCAGGAGCAATGCTTACGTTTCGTAAAATCTCGATGCCGCTACTGTCACCAACGTTATTTTTTGTTACGGTCGTATCGATCATTGGCGCTTTTCAATCGTTCGGTCAGATCAACATTCTAACCCGGGGTGGCCCGATGGACAGTACGAATGTGTTTGTCTATTCCATCTATCAGGAAGCCTTCGTTAATTTCCGCTTTGGTACAGGTAGTGCACAGGCACTGATTCTGTTCGTGGTAATTATGCTGCTGACCCTGATCCAGTTCAAATGGGTAGAAAGGAAAGTGCATTACCAATGAGTGCGAGATGGACAAAAACGCTGTTGTACGGAGCACTGACGATCTGTGCGGCACTGGTACTGTATCCGGTGATGTATACCTTTTTCATGGCTGTCATGACGCCAGAAGATGCGAGCGCTTATCCGCCGCATATCATTCCGAATTCCATCGATCTGTCCAACTTTAGCGAAGTATTCGATATTGTTCCGATCGGTCGATTTATCGGCAATACCTTCCTTGTCGCAGGACTGACGACACTTGGTCAATTGATTACAGCGAGTATGGCAGCCTATGCTTTTGCGAAAATGCAGTTCAAAGGCAAAAACGTCATCTTCAGCATGTTTGTGGCAACGATGATGATTCCATGGGAAGTCACGATGATCCCGAATTACCTTACGGTTCGCAGCTGGGGCTGGCTGGATACTTAC
This sequence comes from Paenibacillus sp. FSL R5-0749, assembly GCF_038595085.1. NCBI lineage: Bacteria > Bacillati > Bacillota > Bacilli > Caryophanales > Paenibacillaceae > Paenibacillus > Paenibacillus sp. FSL R5-0749. The sequence continues at coordinate 1,573,535 of NZ_CP152005.1, forward strand.
CAGGGGCTTACGGTGCCATTTCTGGCGACGGCGTTTGGTACATTCCTGCTCAGACAGTTCTTCATGCAGCTGCCCAAGGAGTTGTTCGAAGCAGCGAGGATCGACGGTTGTGGTCATATTCGTTATTTCATATCGCATGTTCTGCCTTTGTCCCGTCCGGCACTTGGAACACTGGCAATCTATTCATTCTTAAGCATGTACAATTCGTATCTCTGGCCGCTGCTGGTGACCAATACACCGGAGATGAGAACCGCACAGATCGGGATCTCGATGCTGGAGTTCCAGGAATCCACCGCGTGGAATCTGGTATTTGCCGGAACCGCAATGGTGATTCTACCATCCTTACTACTCCTGATCTTCGGCTTGAAACAGCTTGTCCGCGGAATGGCCGTAGGCGCGTTGAAGGGGTAAGGAGATAGTATTTCACAAGTATTCAAGTGAATGGAATATCTGAAGGTTTTGATCTTAAGGTTTTGATCTTAAGTTTTTAATCTAAAGGTTCCGTATTAAAGATTTTGATTTAAACCTTGTATCTTCGTACAAGGTCTTAAGGGTTGGATACCAGGAGCGAATAAATGAGGCTCGCATTTTCAATAAGTCTCTTGAAGAGCTGCAAAAGTAGTGAAGGAGAAGAATCGATTCTGAAGAAGCGAAGCGTTCGCCTTTATCACCGGATTTTCCCCTTTGAGAGGGGGAATGAAAAAATCCGGGGATAACAGCGATCAAAAGAACGATTCATATCCGGAACGGCCATCTTGCAGCACCTATGCACTTATGATTGCGCGAGCCATATAAAAGGAGAGCGATTTCGGTTGAAAAAAAGAGGAACATTTGCATTAATGCTGGCAGCACTCATGTTGGTTATCTCCGCTTGCGGAACAAAAGCGGAAACAAGTAGCCCGGCGAGTGGAGCTCAAGCAGAAGCGGCTGCCGCCGAAACAACACAACTGACGTGGTGGCACTCCATGTCTGGCGCAGGGGAGAAAGCCATTAATCAACTCGCCTCTGATTTTAACGCCAGTCATCCGGACATTCAGGTGAAGCCCATCTATCAAGGGAAGTACGATGAGAGTCTGAACAAACTTAAAGCATCCATGGGCTCGGACAGCGGTCCTGACATTATCCAGGTCTACGAGATTGGCAGCAAGTTCATGATTGATTCAGGCATGATTACGCCGGTACAACAGTTCATCGACAAGGATCAGTTCGATCTGTCCCAACTGGAACCAAACATCATCCGATATTACACCATCGATGGCAAATTGAACGCCATGCCGTTTAATACATCGAACCCAATCCTGTACTACAACAAGGATATGTTCAAAGCAGCAGGTTTGGACCCGGAGAGCCCGCCGAAGACGTATGAAGAGTTTGAGCAAGCGGCGAAAGCACTGGCGAAAGACGGTAAGCCAGGTGCGTCGATGGCGATCTACGGCTGGTTCATGGAACAGTTCTTTGCAAACCAGAATGCAGATTATGTAAACAATGGTAACGGAAGAACGGAAGCAGCTACAGAGTCTCTGTTGAATTCCGATGCAGGCGTGAAGACGTTAACGTGGTGGAAAAAGATGATCGACGAGAAAACCCTCTCCAATCTGGGGCGTAGCACAGACGATACAACAGCAGCATTTACCGCTCAGCAGATTGGTATGACTCTGGATTCCACGGCGGGCCTGCGTAAAATCGTAGAAGGTTCAGGTGGCAAGTTTGAACTGGGAACAGGCTTCCTGCCTCGTCCGTCAGATGCCAAAGAGGGTGGCGTTGTGGTTGGCGGAGCAAGCCTGTACATCATGAACAACAAATCGGAAGCGCAACAGCAAGCAGCATGGGAATTCATCAAATATTTGGCTACACCAGAGGTACAAGCGAACTGGAGCGTTGCGACAGGATATTTCCCTATTACGACAGCAGCCTACAATGAGCAAGTATTAAAGGATAATATGGCGAAGTACCCGCAATTTCAGACAGCCGTCGATCAATTGCACGCTTCCGCGGATTCGACAGCAACATCCGGGGCATTAATGGGTGTATTCCCTGAAGCGCGACAACTTGTTGAAGGAGCGATTGAAACGGTCCTGAATGGACAAGGTACACCGCAAGAAGCATTGGATGCAGCAGCCAAACAAATTACGGACAAAATTGCGCAGTATAACAGTACGGTGAAGAAATAATTGTAGACTAACTCAAAATAAAGATGCGGCGATCATTCCTGATCGTCGTGTCTTTATGATTATATGAATTTTAACAGTGAGACTTAAGTTGGAATTTTCATGATGTATGGAGTCATAGGTGTTATCACAAAATGTCGAAAGAAGATATGCTTTACACTTTGTATGTTAGTTTAGATGACGCGAATTAGTTTTTTATGCACAGGCATGGTAGATATAAGGTTCAAAAAGTCACAATTAGTACCCGTTATTAGTCCTATATGAAAGAGAATGATGTGATTTTGTTTATTTTTGTAATGTGCATGTTCTATTTTCTTTCATAACGAAGAAATATTGTTTACACAGGTCGCTTATTCAGTTATCTTATATTTGAACTAATGTACAAGCTGTCTGAACAAATGATTGAAAATTCATAACATGGGGGTAGGAGAAAGATGCAAAGTAAGCAAATAAAGAGTTGGCTTCGATTATTCTTAGCTGTGGTGCTGTTGATTACCGGAGCTATACCTGCTGGCTTATTCAACAGTAAAGCCGCCGCAGCTGACGAGCCATTAACGGTTACACAGGCGCTCGCTCTTGGTTCGGATGATTCAACCGCTACAGTTGAAGGTTATGTTGTAGGGACCTACAGCAACGGTCCAAGTGTAAATTCGAATCCACCCTTTACTGTAGACACCAATTTTGCTATTGCGGATAGTCCAACCGAAAGAGATATTAGCAAAATGATGCCTGTGCAGGTACCCACATCTGTTCCTCGCAGCACGTTCGGACTACTAAGCAATCCCTCCTTGTATCAATCCAAAGTGCGTATTAACAACGGTACGTTATCTCAATATTTCACTTCTAAAGGTATACGCTCCGTTACATCAACAACCTTTCAACTCATGGATGAGACACCCGAAACGGAAGTAGCCAATGTTACAGCTAACCCATCTTCAGGGGAAGTTCCGGCAGGAACACAGGTGGCCCTAGGAACAACTACAGTCGGTGCTGCCGTATATTACAAGTTAAATGATGAAAATGCGTTTCTTCCTTACACAGTTCCCATTACGGTAAATGATGCCATACACATTGAAGCCTATGCACATAAAGAAGGCTTGCTGGATAGTGCGATTGCTTTGTTTAATTACACCATCGTGGACAACACCCCAATCTCAATCTCTGATGCCAGAAACAAACCGGAAAATACTTCAGTTACCGTTCAGGGGATTGTCACCTATCGAGAGGAATCCGGAGGGATGGCAAATCTATACATTCAGGATGAGAATGCCGGTATCGTCATTCGGGGCACGGATTCAACTGTGGAGCCCGGTGACCGGATAGAAGCATATGGTCCGCTCACCATTTATAACGGTCTGCTCCAGATCGAGAAGGATAAAGCAGGATTTCCAGGCGGATATATCAAGATTTTAGACAAAGCACAAGAAATTCCTGAACCGCTTGTATTGACCTCCAAGGATTTTACACCTGCTGAAGGCGGAGGTAAGGGTGCGGGCGGCATTTATGAAGGAATGCTTGTCGAAGTTCATGGGGTTACAGTGACAAGAAGCAGTAGTTCCACCTTTTTTGCGACAGATGTCGATGGTGGAGAGATCACGATCTATGCCAAGAATAGCCCCACTGCACTATCAACAGGCAAAACATACGAAAAAGTGACAGGTGTCATGACTTACCACGCAAGCTATGGACTGGAACTAATCCCGCGTACAGCAACGGATGTTGTCGAAAATCTGCTTTCTGTTACAGCTAGTGTTCCGTCAGGTGGTATTGTCAAAGGATCAACCGTGACCTTATCCTCACCAACAGCTGGAGCGGAAATTTATTATTCGGTTGATGGAACAGAACCAACCCAAACATCTACACTGTATAGTGGCCCGATTACAGTAGACGAAGATACCGTGGTTAAAGCGATCGCCGTATCAGGCGGCAATACAAGTCATGTATATAGCTTTACGTACACCGTTCTTCAGGAACTGGACAACCTGAGAATTCACGATATACAAGGCGCATCTCATAGCTCCCTGTATGATGGTCTGGCTGTCCAGAATGTTGAAGGTATCGTGACTCATATTGTCAATGCAAGTTCGTTCTATATGCAGGAGATTCCTGGCATGGAAGATGACGATATAAAAACATCTGAGGGTATCCTTATTTATAAATCCACTCATGGCATGGCGGTAGGCAACAAAGTCAGCGTATCCGGTCAAGTGAAGGAATATGCGACAGCAACGACCGAGCTGGCGACAACAGAAATAGTGGCTACAGCGATTACGGTTGAGGGTGAAAATCAGACACTGCCTGAACCTGTGATCCTTGGGAAGGACGGACGAATGATCCCTAACGTCATTGATTCGGATCAGTTCGGTGAGTTTAATCCGGATGTGGATGCAATCGACTTTTACGAGAGCTTGGAAGGCATGAGGGTGCAACTCGATCAAGCCACGATTGTCGGTCCGTATTCAAGTGAGCCAGGGCTGGCAGTCGTAATCGATAATGGTCCGAACAATCCGTTACGAACACCTGCAGGAGGCGTCATTCTGACAGGAGATGGTGTAGAGCCGTTTGAGAGTTCACTTAATCCGCAACGACTGTTCATCAATAAAAAACCATCCCAAGCGGTCAAAACGGGAGACAAGCTGGATGGCTCTGTGAAAGGGGTTATGACATACTCCAATGGGAACTTTAAAGTGATTCCTGAGGGTAATCTTCCGGCAATCACACCGAGTTCTCTTGCACAAGCCATAACCAATATTCAACCTACGGATGACAAATTAACGATTGCAACGTTCAATGTAGAGAATTTCAGTCAAAAGGATGCGGCTAGAGCGGTTAAAATTGGCGGTATTGTTGTGAATAATCTGAAAAATCCAGATATTATTGGCATTATGGAAGTACAAGATAATGATGGAGCAACCGACAGTGGAAACACTGCTGCGGATGCGAGCTTCCAGACTTTAATTGATGCAATTGCTGCCAAAGGTGGTCCCACGTATAAATACACAGATATCGCTCCGGAAAATAACAAGGATGGCGGAGCACCAGGTGCCAACATTCGAGTTGGGTTCCTATATAAGGAATCACGAGTGTCCTTGAAAGAAGGAATTAAAGGTAATGCGACAACAGCAATTCAGGTAGGCGCTGACGGCAGTCTATCCAATAACCCGGGTCGTATTGCACCAGGGGATGAGGCGTTCGCCAGCTCCCGCAAACCACTTGCCGCTGAATTCGAATTCAATGGTGAACGTGTGGTGGTGATTGCCAACCACTTCAATTCCAAAGGCGGAGACCTGAAACCGTTTGGAAGCATACAGCCTGCCACTCGAAGCAGTGAAGTTCAACGTGCGAAGCAAGCTGCGCTGGTGAATGGCTTTGTGAAAGACTTACTAGATAAAGACCCAGAGGTAAATGTTGCTGTTCTCGGTGATTTCAATGACTTCCAATTCTCAAATACCTTGAACATTGTTGAGGGTAATGAACTGGACAATCTGGTAAACGAACTGCCAGAAAACCAGCGGTACTCCTACATCTACGACGGCAACTCTCAGACGCTGGATCACATCCTGGTGAGCAAAAATCTGACTGAAACGGCAGCCATCGAAGTGGTGCATGTGAATGCAGATTTTGAGGCAGCGGATGGACGGGTGAGTGACCATGATCCACTGCTCGCACAATTAAGTATTGGAGAGCCGGTGGAAGAAGGGGACTTCAACCTGCGCGTACTGCACACGAACGATACCCATGCGCATCTGGATAACATTCCGCGCCGAGTTACGGCAATCAAGGAAGCACGCAATGATAACACGTTGGTGCTGGATGCAGGGGACGTTTTCTCAGGCACATTGTACTTCAATCTGTTTAATGGTTTGGCTGATCTGGAGTTCATGAACATGATCGGATACGATGCCATGACCTTCGGTAATCATGAGTTTGATAAAGGTCCGAGCGTACTGAAAGAATTTATTGAGAAAGCAGAATTCCCATTCGTGAGCGCCAATATTGATTATTCAAAAGATGCGAATTTGAGTGGTTTGTACAACAATAACATCGGGAATCCGGGTGAAAAAGCCGAGATCTATCCGGCGATTATTACGGAAGTGAATGGTGAGCGAGTTGGTATTTTCGGACTGACGACACCGGATACAGTATCTCTTTCTTCACCGGGAGATGACTTGAAGTTTGTAGATTATAAGGCAAGTGCACAAGCAACTGTACAGATGCTGCAAAATGAAGGTATCAATAAAATCATTGCTTTGACTCACCTAGGCTACTCAGAGGATCTGAAATTAGCTGAGGCCGTAGAAGGAATCGACATTGTGGTAGGTGGGCATTCACACACCATTCTGAAAGAACCGATTATGGTGGGCAGCCAGGATGAGCCGACATTGGTTGTACAAACTGGTGAATATGACGTGTCTCTTGGTCAATTGGATGTTACGTTTAATGAAGCAGGTATATTGAAAAAGTGGAACGGCAAATTGCTGAGTCTGGATGCAAAAGATGCTAACGACCAATTCGTCTATGCTGATGATGTGGAAGCCGCAAACAAGCTGAAAGATTATGCGCCTCAGTTGGAACAATTCAAGAAAACGGTTATCGGTAAAACGAATGTCTTCCTGGATGGAGAACGGGGCACTGTGCGGAAACAGGAAACCAATCTAGGAAACCTGATGACAGACGGCATGCTGGAAAAAGTGAAATCCATTGTAAAGGAGAATGATGTCAAAGGATACGTCGCGATTCAGAACGGCGGCGGCATTCGAGCTTCATTCCAGACGGGTGATATTACGCTGGGTAATCTCTTAACTGTGATGCCATTCGGTAATAACCTGTCTGCGTTAAAAATGACAGGTAAGGAAATCACAGCTGCGCTGGAAAATGGAGTAAGTGGTGTGGAAACAGGAGAAGGGCGCTTCCCGCAAGTGGCAGGTATGCGGTTCTACTACGATTCCACGAAACCGGGCGAAAAAATTGATGCTACGTCCAACACCGTAACCCAAGAGGGTCAACGTGTGGTCAAAGTTCAGATTAAGAATACAGATGGTACGTACTCGGATATCGATCCGAACGGGTATTATATCGTTGCTACCAATTCATTCATGGCTAACGGTGGAGACTTCTATCGTGCGATGAGAACGGCGAAAGATGATAATCGATTCTACGAATTAAATCTGGTCGATTATGAAATCTTCCATGAACATCTGGACCGTGTAGGTACAGTTGATCAAAAGACGGAAGGACGCAGTACGGATCTGAAAGGCACGCCACTTCCTGGTGACGGAAATGGAAGTAACCCTGGTAATGGTGGCGGCAATAATGGAAGTAATCCGGGCAGTGGTAACAGTGGCGGAGGGTCTACAACACCTACTCAACCGGTAACTCCAACCACACCGACTACACCAACCAATCCTACGAACCCAACTACACCAACCGTTCCTGGTAATGGAGGAGGTACGAATCCAACCACTCCGGTTGTAGACCTGAAAGATATCGGGAATCACTGGGCAGCAGCTGCCATTGAGCAGGCCATTTCCCGGGGAATTGTGAACGGGTATCAGGATGGTAATTTCCGTCCAAATGCACCAGCCACACGCGCCGAATTCATTGTTATGCTGGCAAGAGCATTTGAACTTCCGGCCAGCAACAAGGCATTGACGTTTAAAGATGCTGCTGGCATACCTGCGTGGGCGCAAACCTTTATTGCCCAGGCAGTGGAGCAAGGCATCATTAGCGGGTATACGGATGATACCTTCCGTTCATCGGGCAAAGTATCTCGTGTAGAAATGACGGTTATGCTTGTCAGAGCACTCGGTCTTCCGGTATCGTCCAATCCGGCATTGAGCTTTGCGGACGCAGATAAAGTACCAACCTGGGCTGTTCCATATATCGCTGCTGCTTATGATGCAGGTCTGGTGAAGGGAGCAGGGCAAAATAGATTTAACCCTCTCGCTGAAGCAACACGTGCGGAAGTGGTGACCTTGTTATTGTCGGCAATTGAATTGCAAAAGCAATAAACGCATATACAGACGGTTTAGAACAGCTCGCAGGCTTCCATCTGCGAGCTGTTTTTTTACTAATTAATGCCTGTTCATTTTCACCAAGCGAAGGTATAGTAGACAGGATTATATTGAAGGAGTGTTGACGAAATGCAAGAACAACCCGTATTAATCGCACTATTTGCCATCGCGGCAGGAATTTTTAGTTTGCTCGGTGGGATCAACAATTGGGACTGGTTTATGAAGAGCTTTCGAGCAGGGATTTTTGTGAAGACCATTGGACGGCAGGGCGCAAGAGTGGTATATGGTATTCTCGGTGTTGTCATGATTGTCATTGGTGTATTACTGCTACTGATTGATAAAGTGTAGGAATAGAGAAGAATAGAGAAGAATAGAAAAGAAAAAATTTGTAGAGCCTGAGTACATAATTCAGTTTCACAGTCTTTAATGTAGAAGGTAACAATTAGTACGTCTAGCTTTATGCTTGAGATTTTCGAGACTAGTTAGGGTGTGTAGATTAGTATTTTAAATGTCTTTAAGTCAATGCCTTTATCCTTGGGGAAAGGTAGTTAATTTTCTAAGGAACTCAGGACGTCTTATTTTGCCTTCAGCTCTTCTTTTTAAAATGTAAGGAACATCAGACACGTTATATGCTGGAATCCCTGACAAAAACACCCCAAACGACTGTTTTATTCTGATATAGCGTGTCTCAGGTTCTTTAGATTACTGGAATCACTTCATATCCTTGAATAAGGCGTCTCCGATTCGTTAGCGCGATCCTACTAATATGCTTGGGTACAATCAGGCTTCATTAGGTTTGAAGACATTTCCAAGTAAAAGTTACAATCAAAAAAACCACCGAAAAATTTCGGTGGTCTTTTTGCCAAATACAGGTTTATCCATCTCAATCTGGTTTAATTATCTTTTAAATCTGCAATGGAGTTGATGTCCATATAGGCTGGTACAACCAGACCTGTTTTGGCACCGTCCATATTCGGACCCAGATCATCGATCTGATCCTTGTACTTGTTGTAATAATCGGATGAAGTCAGTGGCAACCATGCGGCTGGCGTAGCATCTACATCACCGTTGGCGATGCCCGTCCACATTGGACCGATTTCAACTTGAAGGGAAGTGACATTGTAACCGAGTTTTTCCTTCAGAACATACTCCAGCAAGTTGGTACTTGCAATTTCGGAGTCCCAGGCTACATAACTTAGTTTGATGGGGTCACCATTCACTGGGGTTAGACCTTTGGTCCACTCAGCCACTTGGTCACTATGCTTTTCTACATAAGCGGCAGCAGCTTGCTGAGCATCTTCTCCATTTTGAATAGCGATCATCATCTCACCCATCTCTTCAGTTGTCCAAGAGAAGCGATCAAGGAATTCATAAGCGACAGGTTTGTCTTCCTTTAACCCTTTACGGGCAATGGTATGAATCTGTTCGGCTTCACCGTAGACGCCTTCCGGATCCTCCAGATATTTCAGGTCATATGCGTTGAACATCCAATGTGGTGTCCAACCGGTAACGATGACCGGTTCCTTATTTTTAACTGCTTTATCCAGCGTAGCTGTCATTGCGGCTCCTGAACCTTCAACCAGTTTCCAGTCAGACAAACCGTATTTCTCAATGGCACTTGCTGTAGATCTCATAATTCCGGCACCCGGATCGATACCGATAATTTGATGATTGACCTCTTTACCCACATTGGCACTTGCCGATGGAGCGGAGGAAGTAGCACCTGTCTCCAGATCTGCAATCGAGTTTACTTCAGTCATATATTTAGGAACCACGAGACCTGTGCGTACACCGGTCATATTGGCACCCAGATCGTCGACCTGATCTTTGTAACGTTCCCAGTAGTCAGCGTGTGTCAATGGCAACCAAGCTGCTGGAGAGGCATCTACATCGCCTGAGGCAACACCTGTCCACATTGGCCCAGCTTCTACTTGCAGAGCGTTAACTTTGTAACCAAGTTCGTTTTCCATCACATATTTCAGCAAGTTGGTACTTGCGATTTCGGAATCCCAAGCCACATAGCTTAGTTTAAATGCATCACCGTTCACGGGAGTCAGACCTTTGGTCCACTCAGCAACTTGATCAGCATGCTTCTCGGCATATGCTTTAGCTGCTTCTTCAGCAGAGGTACCTTCCTGAATGGCAGTCATCATTTCACCCATTTCATCAGATGTCCACTTAAATCGGGACAGGAATTCATAGGCAACAGGGTGATCTTCTTTCAGACCTTTACGGGCGATGGTATGAATCTCTTCCGCATCACCAAAAGATTTCTCTGGATCTTCCAAATATTTCAGGTCATATTTGTTGAACATCCAGTGCGGAGTCCAACCTGTAATGATGATAGGTTCTTCATTTTTGATTGCTTTGTCCAGTGTGGCTGTCATAGCTGCACCAGAGCCTTCAATCAGAGTCCAGTCAGTCAGCTTGTAGTCTTCAATCGCTTTTGCAGCGGACTTCATGATACCCGCCCCTGGATCAATACCAATTATCTGATAATTAACTTCTTTACCTACAGCGTTGGCTGCTGAATTGTTGCCACCAGCTGAAGTTGTGCCACCAACGAAGTATTGTGAGAAACCAGCGACAAGCACAAGGAATGTTGCTGCAGCCGTGATCCATGCTTTTTGCTTTGCTGTTACGCGTGAGGTCTTTTTGCGACCTGGCATAAACAGATTTTGTGTAAAACGGTCCAATACAATCGCGAGTACAACAACGGCAAGACCGGCTTCAAAACCTTTACCGATTTGCAGCTGTGTTACCGCACGATAGACTTCCGCACCAATACCTTGTGCACCGATCATGGATGCAATAACAACCATGGACAATGACAGCATGATCGTCTGGTTAATACCGGACATCACGGTAGGCAAAGCGAGTGGAAGCTGTACTTTGAACAACTTCTGCATGGAGGTTGAGCCGAATGCATCGGCTGCTTCAACCAATTCGCCAGATACTTGTCTGATACCCAGATGAGTCAGACGAATCGTTGGTGGAATCGCAAAAATAACGGATGCGATAACACCTGGAACGACACCAAGGCTAAAGAATGTAACCGCAGGCAGCAAGTAGACAAATGCAGGCATTGTCTGCATGAAGTCAAGCAGCGGTGTGATTATGCGTGCTGCAGTTTTGCTATATGCCAGCCAGATTCCGACCGGAACACCAATCAGAATGGAGATTAATCCTGAAGTGATAACCAGGCCGAGTGTGTCCATGGATTGGGACCAGTACCCAAGGTTATCTACCAGCAAGAATCCAATCACCGTAAATAGTGTCAATGGGAGGCGACCTACGAGGAACGCTAGAACACCCAGTATCGCAATGAACAGAAGCGGATGGGGCAACATGAACAGCCCGGAGAAGAATCCGACTACTGCCTGAATAACAACAGAGATTACATTAAACAATCCGGAGAGCGAGGAGCTCATCCAGTCAACGATGGATTCAATCCACGATGCTAGTGGTATTTTGGGAATCATTCACAAGTTCCTCCTTTACTGCAACTTCACCGCTAAGTGCACCCAGCAGGGCACCGCGGACGATAACACCTTGCAGACGGCCGTTCTCACCAACAACAGCGAGAGGCACATGGGCTGAACTTACCATTTCGAATAATTCATGAATCAGGGTCTCAGGCGCAACAGTAGGCCCGTCTGTGATCAGAATGTCGTTTAATACTTTATTTTCGCGCATCGCACGGGTAGCATCTTCAGCTGTGATGACACCAAGCAGTTTTTTCGAACGGTCAATGACAAACAGGTTGGAAATTCCGCGTTCGCGCATTAATTCGAGGGCAACACGAGGACCACGATCAAGTGTAATCGTTTCAGGGCGACGCATTACGTGGGATGCTGTAAGGACCTTGGACAGATCCACGTCTTCGACGAAGCGGGCCACGTATGAGTTGGCCGGTTGAATCATAATCTCTTCCGGTGTACCAATCTGCACAACTGCGCCGTCTTTCATGAGGGCAATACGATCGCCGATGCGCAGCGCTTCGTCCAAGTCATGGGTAATGAAAATAATGGTCTTTTTCATTTTATCCTGAAGCTCGATCAACTCATCTTGCATATCACGACGAATCAATGGATCAAGTGCACTGAAGGCTTCATCCATCAGTAGTACTTCCGGGTCATTGGCAAGTGCACGCGCCAAGCCGACACGTTGCTGCATCCCGCCACTGAGTTCATCTGGCATTTTGTCTTCCCAGCCTTTCAGGCCAACCAGCTCAAGTGAGGTTTTTGCCTTCTCCCGGCGAACTTCCTTATCTACTTTTTGTATTTCCAATCCATACTCCACATTATCAAGAACGGTACGGTGCGGGAATAACGCAAACTTCTGGAAGACCATGCTAATCGTTTTCCGGCGCACTTCGCGCAATTGTTCTTTGTTCATCTTGCGTAGATCCTTACCATGGACCAGAATTTCTCCGGAGGTTGGTTCAATCAGACGATTGAACATCCGAACCAGTGTGGACTTACCACTCCCGGACAGCCCCATAATAACGAAAATCTCGCCTTCCTTAATATCCATGTTGACCCGGTTGACACCAACCGTTATCTGTTTTTCTTTGGCCAACTTTTCTTTACCCCAACCTTGCTCCAGTAATTGCAGACCTTGCTCGGTTTGGGGCCCAAACAATTTACTTACGTTTTTCACTTCAAGTATGGTCATGTTTTCACCCCTTCTGATGTGTTGTGCACTTCGAACGGCTTTCAGCATCCATAAGCCCATACACTTATGCGCCCAGCCACGAAATCCGGTAGTTGTTGCTTCGCTTCCCGTCTTTCTGGGTAACGAGTTTAATACTAACAATACTTAACCAGTATATCAACCGAATAAACAGTACATAATGTTTGTACAGTAAAAACTGTACAAAGTTTTTCGTCCAAATACTCCGTCATTCTCCTTATTCTGGCTAATAAGGCAGCTTTACATTTGACAATGCTTTTCCTACAATAGAAAATGAGCTGAATTGAAGCTGAATTTTTTGGTTAAAAGATAGTCATAGGCAATTGTAGCCTGGTAAAGTTCCCATTTTCATACATTGGGTGAATGAAAGCCCTCTGGCATATATGATGTCCGGCCGAGAGCTTTCCCATGTAAGCAGGACTTTTAAAGTGTTGCAATGATTTCGCCAAAGACTGTGGAATGTTCAGAATGGAGGTTGCAAGCATGGGCTTGGACCATTTACAAGAGGAACAGCAGGCAACCGTGCTGAAGATTCGTAAGCGCGTTATTGAAGCCATTGGACGTAATATGGATCTTTACGGGGTTACGCTGTCTACGGGGCACTTATATGGATTGCTATTTTTTGCAGACAAACCAATGACCCTTGACGATATGGGACGGGAAATGGAAATGAGCAAAACGAGTATGAGTACAGGTGTACGAACACTGCTGGATTTGAAAATGGTAAATAAAGTGTGGAGCAAGGGCTCCAGAAAAGACCTATATGAAGTGGAATATGACTGGCATCAGACGTTTACGGATTATTTTGCGATTAAATGGAGAAAAGCCGTGGAGAGTAACCTTCAGGTTCTACGCAAATCGATTGAAGAACTGAATCGACTAGTTGAAGATCTGGATGAAGAGACGGATGTTGAACTAATCCGGACCCTGATGGAAGACAAACATAAGATTTTGCAAGCGGAAGCATATTACAAATGGTTGGATCGATTGATTGATACCATGGAAGATGAAGAGATATACAAGCTGGTTCCGAAGGAAGAGATCAAGGAACATCTATAATGACATGCAAAGGGCCCTTTCCGTTAGAGGAGAGGGCCCTTTTGGCTTGTGCTATATCTTACTGAATTATAATGAAGGAACACGATGTAAAAGATAACTTTGCCCATCGTATTGACCTATGTTCACATTTAATGTCCAATCAGACCTGCATGAGGAAAGGCTACAGGCTGCTGTGAAATCTGTTGCAGTTCATTCAGTATCTGCATTTGGCCACCTGGAGTCCAGCATAACTGATGCCAATTCGAGATATCATGAACGTTACCTTGTAACACGGCAGGGGAGCGATTCCAGGATGCCGTTTGCTTCATGCGCCGGAACACCTTTTCACTGGCAGGCTGAAGCGAAGCACGGTGAATCAACAGGTAATCCGTGTCCAGCACAGGGATACTATCTGCTGCATAATCATTTCTGGAATTTTCGGGAGATATAAGCTGGGCAGGGAGCAGTCCCAATTCAGCATACAACAAATGATTTAATGGATGCTCGCCAGTTCCTTGTAAGCGAATGAACTGATTCGTGACCTCCATCAGAGTCAACCGTTTTTGTCGGAAATAAGGTTGTAGGTTCAATCCTGCTTCAAGTTTGCGAAACTCAAGTTCCTTGAAATTCAGCAACGCTTGTTTCTCGCGTCCGACCAGTTCGGCTATGCGAATATGGTTCTCTTTCCAGTCATCCGTGGATTCCAAGATGACGGTGGGTGCAATATTTTTCAGGCGATCGTAATAGGACTTATGGTAAAAGTCACCGATGATCAGGTCTGGCTTCGCCTGCCGAAGTTGATCTAATTGTCTGGTTAATTGACGTTCATGTTCATATTCATCCGATTCCCGGTCAAGAACTCCTTCCAGCACAGCTACAGGGCGCAATCCAAGCGAAGTCAGATTCTGATCGAATCCCATGTTGGATACCGTAGCTACGCGAAGTTGATCTTTTTTCATATATACGCTGGGGGCAATCCCCAAGGTTTGTTTGAATTTGCGGCTAAAATAATACTCGTTGCCATACCCTACAGATACCGCGACGTCTTTAAGAACACAGTTTTCTTCGGTCAGCTTTTTTTTGGCTTCATCTATCCGTAAACGATTGAGATAATCGGTCGGCGACATGCCTTTGGCTTTCTTGAAACTGCGTGAATAGGAGCTGGGTGTGAGACCGGCAATCTTCGCAAGCTGATCCATGCTGATTCCTTCACTCATGTAGCGTCGCATATACATAATACTGCGTTCCAAGGCAGGGTCCACTTTCTCATGATTGGCTTCCAGCCGGTTCTCCGAGAGAAACTGCAGCAGTTCATGCAATTGGCTATGTATGCTGATAAAGTGATCTGGCTGACAGCCCCGATAGGTCTCATACAGTTGTTCCAAACGTGATACAGCCTGCTGCTCGTGACGAACTAGCAACCTGCCTGTTTGCCAATCCAGCGGAAAGCCAGGTGAAGAGGTCATTTTCCACTCGCCTCGCACTTGCTGCAAACGAACGGTATCCATGCTTAGCAAAATACATTCGGTCACCTTCGAGCGAGCAGCGGCCTCGATGGTTGTACCTGGCTTCAGTGCATATATGCTGCCCGCTTGAGCCGGATAGGCTGTATCATTCAGGACCAGAACACCGTCTCCTTGTAAAATAAGACAGAGCATGGGCCGGGACACCGTCTTGCCTTGCACACGGAAATTCTCCCCGCGACGCATACGGCACATGGAGGAGAGGAGCGGTAGAGATGAGGTTTCAGCAATGAAGGGAAACTGTTCAGTCATACGGACCATCCTTTTGTCTTATTTTCTTAATGATAACAATTATCATTCTCATATGGAAGATGTTTTTTTCAAATAGTTTTCGACAACCAAAAAAGGATTACCGAGAGCCACTAGGGCTGCAGGGTAATCCTTTTTGTTATAAACAAGTCCGTAGAATGAGCTACATACTTGAATCAACAGGATATATTAGTATGGTGTCACCAATAGAATATTGTCCAGGAAAACGTCATTCATGACTTTTTTGCCTGTTCCGCCCGTTTGCACATGATACAAGCGATACTGATCTTTGGCATTGATGTAGAACAGGCCTGTAACATCATCTCTGATATGGAATGCATCCCATTCGTCACTGGTAAGTTTGGTTACCTTGAGAGCAGTATTGACCGAATAGAGACCATTGTTGCCCGAGATGTAAGCAGCCGTAGGCGTGCCGTTGGTCAATTGATTCGCAACATACGTTACATTGTTCAGGTTCAGGTTGGCGGACTTGGTTACTTTGTTGCCGGAGACCGTTTTGGCATAAGCCTTCTTGTCTGCATCAATAAGGACAACCTTGTCTGTACCTAGAGCACTTACTTCCCGAACGCTTTTACTATGAAGCTGAAGTGTTTTGGCTGAAGTTGTTAACGCAAACGCTTTGCCTTTGGCATAATTGTAATCCTTGTTACTGTCGAGCTCGATTCCTTTGTTATACACGTAAAGGTTGTTACCCCAACCACCGGAGTATACTGCATTCACATCCAGTTTGGCTTTGGGATTTACCGCAGTGGCCTTGCCCGTGTTGTAATTCACCTTATACATGACAACAGCATTGGTAGAGTAGTACTGCTCATATGGGTCTGTATTGACCATGAGTTGAAGTTCGTTTTTGGCCAGATTCGTAAAATAACGACCTTCCACTGCACCTGCGGCAATTCGCTGCACAGCTCCAGAGCCGTTGGATGTTTTGGACACGATCCACGTGTTTCCATTAACCAGTGCGTTATAGTAAACCCGCCCTTTGGTTACCACGAGAAACGGAAAGTCGGTATCAGCCTTGTCCGCAATCTTGGTAACAGCTGAAGCGTCACTATTGCCATTAGCGCGATATATCGTGCCTGTAGCATCCAGATAATAGATGAATCCATTATCCGTATAATAGCTGAGCACATCTGTTGCAAATGTCTCTGCCGCATCGCTGGACCCGTCATTCGGAACCCGAAGCAATGTTGTGGAAGAAGCAGTCTGGGTGTAGTAGAGATAAGAACCTGCCGCGAGCAAGTCCACCCCTTGGAAATCAATTAATACTTCTGTTGTATTGCTTCCATCCGCGGATACTTTGTACAAAACGCCGTCGGACTCATAATACACAGTGGATTGGCTAAGTGAAGCTGCCTGGGCTTCGCCCCCGCCTCCAAATGCCACTGCTGCAATGAGTGTAAATAACAGCAATGTACAGATGATGCGTTGTAA
This sequence comes from Paenibacillus sp. FSL R5-0749, assembly GCF_038595085.1. Classification (NCBI taxonomy): domain Bacteria; kingdom Bacillati; phylum Bacillota; class Bacilli; order Caryophanales; family Paenibacillaceae; genus Paenibacillus; species Paenibacillus sp. FSL R5-0749. The sequence continues at coordinate 1,590,677 of NZ_CP152005.1, forward strand.
ATATGTATGCCCTGTTTTCATGCTTTCCTCGTCCCTTTCGTTCTATATGTATGTCGTTAATTTCTTATGTTATATCGGTAAACTATGGAAGATATGTTAGATCTCAAACATGAAAAAAGAAGCGAATGAAATTGAATTTCATACACATTCAAACCTGAAATGGAATTGCGAATGATGCTGCCAATCCGGCTCCAAAGCATTCTCCGCCTGACTTGATCGTGATAACATAACATTTAATCAGCGAAGAGAGTCAACTGACTAATCAACGACAGGAGCGAAACGATATGATGAATATAGCAACGATCGGTACAGGGTCCATTGTGGATGCCGTTCTATCCGCGATCAATGAACTGGAAGATGTCATTTGTACTGCGATGTACTCCCGGAAGAGAGAAACAGCTCAGGAGCTTGCGAGTAAATATGAAGTAAATACAATCCATACGGACCTGGGGTCACTATTTGCAGATACAAATGTAGATCTCATTTATATTGCTTCACCAAACAGCATGCACTACGAACAGGCTTATCAGGCACTTCAACATGGTAAACATGTTGTCTGTGAAAAACCGTTCACGTCCACGCTTCAGGAAGCAGAAACCCTGATTGCACTTGCAAAAGAAAAAAATCTGTTGCTGTTTGAAGCCATCTCGAACATTCATCTGCCCAATATTAAAGTCATACAGGAGCAGCTGCCAAAGCTTGGCCCAATCAAACTCATCCAATGTAACTACAGTCAATACTCACGCAAATACAATGATCTGCTTGCAGGGGGAACACCGAATGTATTTAATCCACAATTCTCTGGCGGAGCGCTGATGGATATTAATATATATAATCTTCATCTGGTCATGAATCTGTTCGGCAGTCCGAATACCGTATCGTATACTGCGAACCAGCATGCAAACGGCATTGATACGTCAGGCGTTGTCGTTCTCCAATATCCGGAGTTTATTGCGGAATGTGTGGGTGCCAAAGATACAAGCAGCATGAACTTTGTGCTTATTCAGGGAGAGAAAGGGTATCTTCAGGTTGTCGGGGGAGCAAACGGTTGCCGGGAGATCAAGCTTCAGATCGGAAATGAGTCTGCTGAGGCGTATAATGCCCAGACCAAATCCAATTGGCTCTACTATGAGTGGGAAGTGTTCAGGGACATCCATGCAGGTGGGGATTACAACCGGTGTTACGAACTGCTCGAACACAGCCAGTCTGTGATGAGTGTACTCATGGGTGCGCGTAAGGATGCCGGAATTGTATTCGCAGCAGATCAGCGTTAATCGTTAATACGTGTCACTAATGCTACTCATGTACAACATGTCGAAAATATAAAGTACCGAGACCATCGAAGACATTTTGGACAGCCTTAATTGTTCATTGTATCCGTAAGCGAGTAACGTTTCGTCACAATGTTTGGACAAGGTTGAATGGTTGCTGCCCGTGACCGCGATAACTTTCATCTGTTTGTTGCTCAGCACTTTGGCCGCTTCAATCATGGATTGGTTCTCACCTGTGTGTGATATAACAAAAGACAGCGTCAGGCTGTTGGGATTCATCGTATTCAAGTAATGCATGTTGGCATTATTGTGAGCAATTGCAGATATGCCGAGTTCATTCCATTTGGCACAAGCCTGTTGAGCTAGATAATAATTCATATCACTGCCATAGATATCGATACGTCCGGATTCTTTGACCCAGTTTGCGATTCGTAGTAAAACGGGGGCCTTTAACATCCCGCGTGTATCCTCCAGCGCTTGCTGATATAGGTAAGGAACCGAGTCGATGGCAGCCAGCACATTGCCTTGTTCTGCGAATGGAGAATCCTGCTTCTGCAACGCAGAAGGTATCCGTTGATATTCAAGAGCAAGCTTTAACTGGAAGTCTGGGTACCCTTTGGTACCCAGCTTTTTGCATAAGCGAACAATGGTGGATGAGCTTGTATAGGTCTGCTGAGCCAGTTCATGGGCTGTAGAATCAAATACAACTTCGGGATTGTTCAGGATATAGTCCACAATATGCCTCTCCTGTGCCGTTAATTGTGAAGCATATTTTAATTTTTGAAGCAGTTTGGATTCCATGCGGTTGTTCCATTCCTCTCTATAATCATCCCAAAGCATATATCTCCACATCATAACCTGCGTTTATTGATTTCTCAATCTGCACATCTCAGATCTGACTTTCCGCCAGTTGCTGACGACTATTCCATTGGGTGACGAAACGAAGAAGAACCATACTTATGAGCAGGAGCAATGCACCGATCAAGAGTAACATCCAAGGACCGATCAGCAGCATGCCACTGGCTTGACCAGCCACTAAGGCGATCAGGGGAAGGACAATCAATCCGCCGAGCTGATAGGCTTCCTGGAACCCGCGAACCTTGGCCGAGATCAATACGTTTAATAGAATGACCATAAGACTGCAAGCCGGAACAACCCACACCACAAGTATGATCCAGTTCAGATTGGGAAACATCAACGTTCCAAACAAGGGGTACATCAGAATATTGGCAATGATTCCATAGATCAGGAAAGTAACCCAGGATAATAGAAGGGAAGGGATTAGGGCAGCCAACACTTTGCCTTTGAAAAGTGTGTCCATACTGATCGGTGTGAACAATAAACCTTCCAGCGTCTTGCGTTCCTTCTCACCAGCGAAACTATTGGCCGTCAGAATACTGGAGGCCATCACCGGAATGATGAGAAACAAGGGCGCGAACATATACATGGCCAAATAATAAACAATACGATGATTATCTGTAGGCATGGAAGCAAGCTGAGGAATCTGTCCACCATGGGTTAATGCATCCAATGATTCGAGCAAAAAGCTGATGTTGCCCAGAGAACGAAGTTCCATTCTGGAGGCCGCCCACAGAAGGGCAGAGGGCATGATGATTCCGATAATCAGTGGAACGATCAACATGGGCAACCAGAGCTGAACGCTGGCTGTGACGGACCGGATATCTTTACGGATCAGTGCACGTATGGCTTGGCGATTATTCATGGTGGTGTGCCTCCCTTATGGCAAAATAGATACTCTCCAGATCACTGCCCGTGATGCGGGCCTGATAGACTTGACCAAGCTCCGTTAATTGCCTTAGCAGTAATGGAATATCTTCACGAGATGTAAGCTGAAATGTCGCTTGATGTGCAGAGATTATTTCAGGTGTGTAGTCAGTTGCTGTGTTCCATCCATCGGGCATGTCGGCTTCAACTTCGAGTTTTGGAGTGGACAGGTACCGGCTAACAATCTCCTTTTCCGTGCCTTCCTCAACGATGCGCCCCTTTTCCAGGAAAATATAACGATCACAGACGGCTGACAGTTGGGACAGCACGTGGGATGAGACCAGAATCGTCATCTTTTCTTCCTGATTTAATTGACGGATGATACGCAGTACCATCTGGATTCCATCCGGATCCAGGCCATTGGTGGGCTCATCCAGAAACAGGATGGAAGGACGATGCAGGAGTACTCGTGCAAGGCCCAGGCGTTTCTTCATGCCTGTGCTATAAGTGCCGACCTTTCGATGCTGATAATCCTGCAGCTCGAACAGAGTTACAAGCTCGTCGATACGTTCTTGGGCATGCTTCAGGCCAAAAACATCTGCGAAGAAAGTCAGATTGTCACGGCCACTCATATTTTCATATAGTCCACTTTGTTCGGTAAGGGTGCCACATATGGCCAGTACTTTCTCGGCCTCACGAGCGGTGTCCAATCCGTTAATGGTTACCTGTCCACTGGAAGCACCCAAGACCCCATTCATGATGCGGATCAGTGTGGTTTTGCCCGAACCGTTAGGTCCAATTAATCCGGTGACACTGCCTTGTTGAACTGTGAAACTGACATCATGCAGTGCTTGATGTACCTTGAATTGCTTGGATATGTTGCGTGCTTCAATCATCTATATTCACCATCCGATCTGAGTTTGGAGATTATACGTACAGTAGGCTGATATCGTTCAAATGGACGACAAAAAAGATCTATTCCTGCTTCAATAGTCCCGAATGCAGGGTGCATATTTACCCTGAAGTCTGGCTGAAATCGGGTCTCAGGTTTGTTTTCACTATGGCGTGTAACATGTATCCTTATTTTATGGTAGAACATCCGTTTCATTGCTATTCATAATGTGGTAATGAATTGAATTACATATGAATTCGTCTAACACATCCATATGAATACATCATATGGGTACATATAGTGTTCTGGACGTAGAGGAAGGTGAGTGACTCATGGCAGCATCCAATGAATATCGTTTTCAAGTGAACCTGAGCGGGATGATTCAGATTTTATCCAACCATCTATATAGTAGTCCCAAGGTGTTCTTGCGTGAACTTATGCAAAATGCAACAGATGCGATCACGGCACGCAAGGAAGTGGAGCCGGGATATCAGGGCGAAGCAAGGATTGAGCTGACAGGAACCGGTGATCAATTGACGATGATGGTGGAGGACAACGGAGTTGGCCTGACCGAAGCGGATATCCACGAGTTTCTGGCGATGATTGGACAATCCTCGAAGCGGGGGCAGCAGGCACTGCTGGATGGCGAGACATCGTTTATTGGGCGTTTCGGTATTGGTCTGCTCAGCTGTTTCATGGTAAGTCATGAGATCGTTATGCTGACTCAATCGATTAAGGGTGGTCCCTCGATGGAGTGGAGAGGTAAGCCGGATGGTACATATACGATTAGACAATTGGACACACAGTTGTCTCCCGGAACGAAAGTATATCTGCGTTGTACACCGGATGCAGCACATTATTTTGAAGCGGAGTATGTGAAAGAAGCTTTATTTTACTACGGCGCTCTGCTTCCTTATCCAGTCACGTTGATACATGATGGGGTGCAGTCTGTTGTCAATCAGGATTCTCCGATCTGGCTAACACGCCCAGAGCTTGCCCGTTCTTGCCGAGCGGAAGTGCTTGCTTTTGGTGAACGTCTGCTTGGGGAGAAGTTTCAGGATTTCATCACGCTGACAACGGCTACGGGCCGTACGGGAGGCATTGCGTATGTGCTGCCGCATGCAGTGAATCTGAATGCCAAGCGTTCTCACCGAGTGTACCTGAAGCGAATGCTGATCTCGGAGAAAGCCGAGAACATTTTGCCGGAGTGGGCGTTCTTCGTGAAATGTCTGATCTGGACCGATGAGCTTCAACCGACGGCGTCAAGAGAACATTTCTATGAAAATGAAAAACTGGAAGAAGTGCGCTCCGAGCTTGGAGACGCTCTGCGTACGGGGCTGGCTGACATGGCTGAGAATCAGACCGAACGCTTGCAGAAGCTGATTCGTCTGCATGCTCTTTCGATGAAGGCGTTGGCTGTTCAGGATCAGGCGTTCTACGCGATGATTCACCGCTGGCTGCCTTTTGAGACGACGAGAGGACACCGGGAACTGGGTGAACTGATTGATGAAGGGGATACGCTGTATTATACCGGCTCCATTGATGAATATCGTCAGATACACCATGTGGCTTCAGCACAGTCCATGCTGGTCGTCAACGCAGGTTATATCTACGATAAAGAACTGATGGCGATGCTGCCTGTCATACTGAACCATGTACAGACCGAGCGAATTGAGCCAGATCAAGTATCGATGACATTCACGGATGTTGCACCGGCTGAACGTAACCAGTACTATGATGCGCTACGGTTGGCAGATTCGGCATTACAACGTTTCCGCTGCCGGGCTGAAGTGAAAGGTTTCAAGCCATCGGATCTGCCGGTGTTGTTTACCCTTTCGCAGGAATCATCCACGCTGCGTGCGTTGGAAAAAGCAAGCGAAGAGAGCACTGACTTATTCTCCTCTGTTCTCGGTTCGTTGTCGGCAGGCATTAATTCGGCAGGGTACTCGACGTTGTATCTGAATGTAAACAATCCCATCATTAAACGGGTGCTGACTTCACCGGATAATCAGATGACACCGATTGCTATAGAAATGTTGTATGTCAACGCACTGATGATGGGCCATTACGCCATGAACAAGCAGGAACTTGAAGTATTGAACCAGGGAATTGTACGGTTTATTGATTGGGGTTTACGCGCAAATATGAATCATGAGGGAGATGCCTGATGAAGACAGAGATGGATTTTGAAGATTTGATGGAAGAGGCCTATCAACTGCCTAGTGGTCCTGCGAAGCTCGGTTTTTTGGAGGAAGCAGCGCGGGTAGCCGATGTCAATGGTATGGTTGAGGAGGCGTACGAAGCACGCTCCGAGATTGTGGATGTAGCCACCTTCTGTGGATATCCGATGAAAGCTTTGATCGCTTTTTCCTGGCAACTGGGCAAGTTCGATCAGCAACCAGAGCTGTATGATGAAGAGACGTTATTGTGGTCATATAAATGGATTCTCGGTAAAATGCCCGATTTCCCTGAAATCTCACGCGAGAAGATTATGGAGCTGTTGGAGGACTTCGGAGCACGGTTCAAGTCTTATGGTTACAGTGAGCGTTCTTACTGGTACTATCGTTTCCGCATCTTTATGGATTTTGGAGAGCTGGAGGAATCAGGGCGCAGTTATGACAAGTTCAGAGCATTGGACCGCGACTTCATGAGTGACTGTGAGGCATGTGAGCAGGATGAGATTATGCGTTATTTTATGCTAAAAGGAGACGACGAGAAGGTGCTGGAATTGGCCAAGCCTATTCTCAAAGGACGCATGAGCTGTGCGGAGATTCCGCATCTAACGTTGTCGGAAATTCTGATGCCGCTATATCGTCTGGGGCGGACGGAGGAAGCCGATAAATATCAGGTCAAGGGATACCGCTTGATCAAGGGTGAGAACGATTTTGTGCAGAGTTTTTCCGAGCAGATGGAGTATCTCACACTTACGAATCCGGCCAAAGGCATTGATGTCCTCGAAGAAACACTGGTACTCGCAGCCGATCATGAAGATGCATATGCCAAAATGTTGTATTATGCGAAGGCAGCCCCGTTATTGCGGCGTTGGGCTGAAGAAAAAGAGTCGGATGGGTATCGCATGCGCTTGCCAGCATCCTTCCCGTATGAAGGCGATCCCGGCGACTTGCTCAAGTTGGCTGATTACTTTGCGGAGCATGCTCAGACCGTTGCAGCCAAGTTTGATCAGCGTAACGGAAACACACATGTATCCTCGTTGATCGCATAGAGACGGTTATTACTCCGTAACATATAATAAATTTACTAGTAGCGATAACGTAAGAAAAGTAACGAAACAGGCTTGTTCAAGAAGGTTTATATCCTTCTGAACAAGCCTGTTTTTCTCATTTATAAGCATGATAAATCTTATCAATATGGAGATACTTTGTTTTTATTGTGCCGATACTTCAGAAGGGACCGTCGCTGGTGAAGGAACCGGTGCAATTTCTGATGTATCTTCTGCAGGCTCTGCTCCTTCAGCAGGTTCGGCTTGCGGCTGCTGAGCAGCCATTAACTCAGCGACGATGCGATCTGTCGGCTGTGTGATTAAAGCATACATGATAGCAGCCTCTTCTTGACGAATCAGAGGTTTGCGAGAAAGAAGATCAATGGAACCATCCTCCATCACCTTCGCCTCAGGTCCATGGATACCAAGCTTCGCCATCATCTGAACAGCAGGTACAGCCCAGGGATCTGTGTGCCCCGCAAGTTTCACATCATTGAAAAGTTCGCTAGGATATTGCAATTGCATAATTCTCCACATCATGACCATGGCTTCCTGTCGGATAATCACTTGATCCGGCTTAAACTGCTGTTCGTTCGTGCCCGTAATCATACCCAATTCATATCCAAGTTGAATATATCCGGCTGCTGCATGGTCTGCCCAGTCGGTGCCTGCAGGTGGCGTTGTTTTGCTGGGCTTCAATCCACTGAGTTTAAGCGTATTTTCAATGAATTCAGCTCGTGTTACAGCTGTCTTCGGTTGGAAAGACTTGTTGGCATCATTCTCATAATATCCAAGAGATTGTATTGCATAGATGGCTTCAGCATAAGGACTGTTCTCACGAACATCCCGGAAGCCCGCAGGCTTTTGTCCTTTTTTCTCATAACCCATAGGGTTGAGGTAAGGTTCTTTCAGGTAGGTGGTGCCATCTGCATTTTCTTTGAATGCTGTGAATTGACCGGTCAATTCGTCTTTGAAAAGATTATCTTCCACTTGAATCAGATTGCGTTGGCCCAGGAATACATCGTTAATGCTCAGATGTCCTGGCTTATCGTCGCCACCTTTCAGAGAACTTACAATCGTGCTAAGTCGAAGGTCTGCGTACAATCCGGTAAAGCGTTGCAGCTCAGCTACGGATTGTGGCGTGTAATCCTTGAACTGCACTGGCTCTGCATATTGCGGGAAGAAATTCTGGATGAATGCCGGGTAGAACAGATTACGAAGTGCTCCATTTTGATTATAGGTCAGGAAGACGCCTGTGTTTTGCTCAGGAATAAAAAATAGATAAGAGCTGAATCCTGTCAGGTCGCCTGCTTTGGTAATCACGCTCGAACTGCTTCCTGCCCCAGGAAGCTGAAACGGTGCTTCGAACCCGTAAGTGGTATCGGGCAGTAATGGATGAATGGAGGAACGGTACTGTTCCATGCTTTTCACTGTAGATTCCTTGAGAATACGTGTGTTGTCCTTCACGCCATCATTCAGGAACGCAATCATGAACTTCCCGATGTCCTCAGCGGTAGACAGCATGCCACCTTGAGGCATTGGTGATGGAGAGAGGGTATACAGATCAAGCGGGTTGTGTGCCGCATCATAGCCTACAGCAAGTTGCTTTTGGAATTTTTCGTCCAGTATGAAACTGCTGTTATTCATTCCTAGTGGTTTGAAGATATGCTGCTGCATATAGGATTCAAAGGGCTCTCCGCTAACATTCTCCACAATCATGCCGAGCAGCAAAAACGAGAAATTATCGTACATGTAGGCGCTGCCAGGCTCTCGAACGACGGGAGGCATGTGTTGCTGAGCGTAATCCTCCATCGTTATGTATTTGTCAAAATCAGTATGGATGTCTTCCTGCTGCGGATCACGGATCTCGAATCCGGTCGTGTGTGTGAGCAGGTTCTCCACAGTTACAGGTTTGTCAAAAGGATTATCGAATTCGAGCCCTTTTACATAGGTTTGAAAATCAGCTTGCAGGTCAACTTTGCCTTGCTCCGCCAGCTGCATCACGGCTGCTGCCGTGAATGTTTTGGAGACAGAGGCTACACGGAAGGCCGTATTTTTCGGATCAATAGGCGTTTTGTTCTCCTGATCAGCATAGCCGTATCCTTTTTCCGCCAGCACTTTACCATCCTTCACAACAACAACGGAGGCTCCAACATAATGAGCTTTTGCCTCAGCGGAATCAAAGAATGAGTCGAGAAATGCTGTAGCTGATTCGCCTGTCAGCGCTTTCGTTTTCCCCTGTTCAGCAGTTACTGGAGTCGCGGTCTCCGCCTGGACTGCGGGTACCCATAGACTAAGAGACAGAACAACAGCCATGAAAGCTCCGATTAGGGAGGTGAACCTGACGCGGGTCTTTCGTTTGGATAGATGCATGCAAACACTCCTTTTATGAAAATATTTACAAAATAGTTACTTATCCATGTATTACTGATTACTCGCACGATAGGTTTCACGATAATAGATTCCAATGTTGACAATCCAGATGACGGAGAGCATTACAATTGGGAATGGAGCAAAGCTAAAGAGGGCTGAATATAACACCATGGAGACCATGCCGATCCCAAGCAAAATGTTCATCATCAGGAAAGAACGATAGGCTGCACGGTATACGATCCATTTCTCACCTTCATCCAGTTTCTCGAAATGATCCCTCTTCATGTTGCGTGAATTCAGATCCAGTGCGCGATCAGGGAAATAGCGATTGTATCGCTTCACAGTCAGTGTTTGCAGTATAACGACGATGATAATAGAGATACACGCAGCAAAGAGATTCATGAGGTTAAACAGTTCGGGAAAATTCGGCATGTTTCTGTTGGAAGCGTTTAAGGACAGAGCAAGTGCGATCCAGGTAAACGCAACAATAACGCTCAATCCGCTGAGGATCATCGCTTTTCCGAGGGAACGCTCAGCGGGAGAGATGAGTGAGTCAGAATCTCCATACACCTCATCTTCCGTTGGAGGCACAGATGGCGTACGAACAAGACTGAGCGTGTTCCACAACATCATAACCACCACTGAAGCAGCCAGTAATGCAAATAAAAGATCATAGTCATAGTAAACGGACAACGTCCAATTCAAATTAGATGGAATTTTGTTGATTCCGCTGGCTCCGAGAAAACCGACTACAGCACCACCTGCCGCATACAACGGAAGACGCATCTTGTTCTTTTTGGACGGGGAAGTTGTTCTGTTCATCTTAATCTCCACCTTTCAATTCAAAGATTTTTTCTACAGGTTCACGAAAGACATGGGCTATTTTTAATGCCAGGACGACCGATGGGGAGTAATCTCCGCGTTCAATCAGGGCAATGGTTTGACGGGATGCGCCGATGAGTTTGGCTAATTCCGCTTGGGACAACCGGTCTCTGGCCCGTAACTCCCTAACATGATTGTGCAATTCTTCCACTTGCTCACCTCCATGAATAAAATGTACATGATATTTTACTAAATGTAAACTATAATATACAAAATGTTAATAATAATTTACTTGTATGCGTTGAGTTTGGACATGAAAAAGAGAGCCTGCCATGGCTCTCTTAGTGATTATGTTGTTGCCGAAAAAGTAATATCATGATGCCTCTGCACACGCCAGATGTTGATGCTGTTCCTCTGTCTTCCGAAGTGACATTCGGAAAAAGACGAGTGCTGCAAGCCCCATGAGTACATACAGAACAGCCATTACGTATGAGGGCAGGAAGGCTCCAATGGTTAACCCGATACTTCCGAGTAGTGCAGCCACGTTATAGCTCAACCCGTCAGCAGCCATGTAGGCAGCCCGGTCCGAATCTGGGATCATACCGGCTAGCATGACCTGACGAACAGGGGCGTACATCAATTCTCCAATGGTCAGCAATATAGCGGATGATATAAGTAGCCAAGCCCAGTTGCTGAAAGCAAGAACGGCGAAACCTGCGGTATACAGGCACATACCGACAGTCATGATCGCTCGGGACTGGAAGCGGCCCATCCATCTAGAGAATGGGATTGCAACCAATGCAACCAGTACAGTGTTGATGATCATAATCAGGCTGAACATACGCAGACCAGAGATATCTGAGCCGAACAGTTGGGCGGTGAATTCACTTTTTAGACGAACCGCAATATATTTATCCAACTGGAATTCCAGGGAAACGGCAAGGACCGTAGCCGTGAAAAATACCATGAAACGTTTGTCCTGAAAGACCGCCCGGTACGTTTTCAGTATGTTCCTCTGGATGGGAGCATTGGATTCCAATATTCTGGTGGATGGACCGGAATGATTGGATTGATCTCCATGATTGAGTGCGCGTTTTTCCATTGTTTCCCGAATCATAAAGACTAATATAAACAGCGTAACCATACTTTCCAGGCACACCAGACTGAATAATAAGAAACGAAATGATTCGAAAAATAGCCCGCCCAACAGTGCGCCAAAGGTTACAGCAACGTTTGTTGTCCAATATTGTAACCCATATACATAATGACGTTCATGTTCACTGCTCACGTCGACAATCATGGCATTCGCAATCGGCACTGTGATCCCTGAACTTAGACTGCTGAGCAGAAACATGAGACAAGTGACGATGATCGAATCCATCCACGGCGAGTTGGCAATAGCCAAACAAAGTAGAGCCACGACCTGCAAAGTTTGTGCAATCACCATTAATTTCTTCCGTCCTATTCGATCCGACCAATATCCTGCCCACAAACCCACAATCATGGAAGCCGCAATATTGACCGTTAGCAATAACCCTGCCACACCTGCGCCAATCTGAACACTCAGATAGATCGCCATGAATGGAATGATGGACTTCTGAGTCAGATCGGTGAAAAAATCTGTAATGATACGTATTCGGATGTTAGGGTGCAGATCGGCGTATTTCATAAATTGTTCTTCTTCCTTCCCACTGGTCATGTTGATGTTACTGAGTATAATGGAGGAAAACCTGAAGAAAAACTGTAGAAGCATCCGGGTGGATTTCGTATTTTAGAATGAGAAGAAGGAAGGGCATATATGGACGTATCAGAACATTACATTCAACTGCGGTTGAACTTCCCACATGTGCATGATGAACAAGAAGTACATACAACGGTAGGTGAACTCGCTGATCTTTTATGTTGCACCATGCGTAATATGAACCTCATTATGAACAAATTCAAGGAGAACGGATGGGTCAGGTGGAACCCACAGCGTGGCAGAGGCAAAAAATCGATGCTGTTATTTTGTGTCCCTTTGCTTACTGTGGCGCGTAAACGGTTCGACGATTTACTGAATGGCAACAGGATGGAGGATGCCTATGAACTGGCCGCCACCTTGCCAATTACGATGCGAGAACATTTGATGCAGCAAATGCAGACTCAATTCGGCCTGCTTTCGAATGAAGGAGACAGAGGCCGGGTGGATACATTGCGGATTCCGCAGAATACACCTTTTAAGACTCTCGACCCTACGCAGACGGGGATGTGGGGAGAAATATTCATTATTACAGAGGTCTTTGATCGTTTGGTTCGTTATAATGGGGAACGCCAAGTCTGCGAACCGAGTCTGGCTATGGCATGGGAGAGTGATGCGGATGGAAGGGAATGGACCTTTTATCTGCACAAAGGCATACCTTTTCATCATGGAAGGATCCTGGATGCAGAGGACGTCAAGTTTACCTTTGATCGAATTATCTCTAATAAGAGTAACCCGTGCAGGCCGCTGTTTGGTTCCATTGAGAGCATAGAGGCGTATGACCTGTTGACTGTACGTTTTGTGTTGAATAAGCCCAACTTCATGTTCCCGGATCTGATGAGCAGTATGTGTGCATCTATCCTGCCTAGAGATGTGGAGATGAACCCGCTTCATCCGATTGGAACAGGACCTTATCGATTGACTCGTCATGATTCGAAGCTGCTTGTACTTGAGGTATTTCCGGCCTATTTCAGAGGGCGTGCTTATGTAGATCGCGTTGAAGTATGGCAGCTTCCCCACTCGGCAAAGGCGGAGTCCATCATCAAGCATGATTTATTTCCGGATGCGGAGCCTCGTGCAGTGCAGCATGAGATACAGGGCGGTGTGTATATGACGTTTAATATGCAAAAGGAAGGGCCGCAGCATGATGTGAATTTTCGCCGGGCTGTTCAACAGTTATTGAATGCACATGAGCTGTCGGAAGCGCTCGGGAGCACAAACACACAGGCTGCTTACAGTTTGATTCGAGGACGAGTACAGGAACAGCAACCAACAGTGGGTGCGGATCAAGGGGAGTTATGGAAAAAGCAATCGGAACAATCGAATTTTTCTGTCACACCTATACCCGCACTTTCCGTGGAGACCTCACTGGCGCAGGCCGCGGCATTATTACGTCGTAGCTCATACCAAGGGCAGAGTTTAAGTCTATGGGTGGAAGAAGGAGAGAAGATGGAGGCAGACATGGTCTGGTTTGCAGAGAGATGTAAACAGATCGGCCTACATATCAACATTATGCCGGGAGATCCGGTCCATGCAGTCTATCAAGATGGGTTCAGGGACTGTGATCTGATCTATACAGGAGAAGTCTTCAATGATCATGTCATGCTGAGCCTCGTGACGATTTATACCTTCCGGAACACGTTATTCCTGATTGCGATGAATGATTACTGGAGACATGAACTGGAACAGGAATGCGGACGTGTGGTGATGATTCAAGAACCTGAGGAGCGGTTGGGAAGATTGATTCAGCTGGAAGATCGACTGATACAGGAGGCGCTGCTTCTGCCAACCTACAGCTTCAAGGAAGAACATGCCCATCATGATTCGCTGCGAGATTATCGTGTTGCGGGGTATGGTCTGCCTGATCTGCGCAGACTGTGGGTGAAAAGAAAGCCTGGTGCCGAGCAAGAGGATGCGAATTATCCGGTGTATATTCCGTTGTGGTAGGTATGGATACCTACCACAACGGAAATGAAGCAGATGTTCACCAGTTCAGATCATTTACGAAATTCTGTTGAATTCAATAGGCTTTGTACCCGGCTCAAGCAACAAAGGAATGGAGATGGATTGAGCAACTTCTGATGATTCGTTCAGGGTGAACGTATATGTGACCTTCAGACCGAATGTGACCAGTTCGACAGAGAACGTATCTTTTCCGGTGTATTCCATGGGCATTTCGAGGGCGTTAAAGGTTGCCTGCAACCCGTTCGTTGTTTCCTGAATAGACATCTCGCCATAACCAGGATGCGTGTAAATACCCACATAAGCGGTGAGAGCACGATCACAAGGTATGATGAGAGGTTCTTCCATTTTTTCCTCAGTGGCAGTGTCTGCTTGAATAGGTACTTCCAAAGGATTTTCCGGATTAGCCTCCGTTTCTTCTGATTCGTTCCCCATTAATTTGCTCAATTTGGAACTCCAATTGACGGGCTCAAGTCCAAGCAGTCGGTCCATGATATGAAAAGCAACCGTATACGGAACTATACTTCCGTTGGTATTGCTCAGAACCACGATTCCAATCTGCTCCTCTGGCAAAAAGGCAACTTGTGATGCAAAGCCATCAATAGCCCCACCATGATGAATCATGGCATGTCCACGATAAGGCTCAATCATCCAACCGAGACCATATGTACTCACAGGCAGCTCTTGGCTTATGAACGGCGAATCACTAGTCATCTGAGGACTATGCATAATCTTCATCTGTTCCTTAGAGATCAGTGACGCTCCTTCCCATTGACCTTGTTTCAATTGGAATTGAAGCCATGCGATCATATCGACTAGATTACTGTTAATGGAACCAGCAGGTCCTATGGCATCAATGACACGAAATGGTATTCTCGTATTCTGACCCTCTTTCTCTAGGTAAGGGTAAGCATAGTCTGACTGGAGTTGCATTTCTTCAACTGAGAACAGACTTGAGTTCATCCCGAGCGGATTAAATAGGGAATTTTGAACCATCTGCTCCCACGAAGTTTCATTGAGCTGTCCAACAAGGTAACCGGCTGTCATGTACATCAGGTTTTGATACTGCCATTTGTTACGGAAATCTTGATTTGGCTCCAGATACTGTAATGCGTGTACAAGTTCTTCTCTTGTACGTGGGGAGTTGTACCATACCAACTCATGCCTTGGAAGACCGGAACGATGACACAACATGTCGCGAATAGTTAGACGTTCTGTTGCGACCGGATCGAACATTTTGAAGTCTTTCATGTACGACTTCACGGGGGCATCCCAATCCAGTATTCCTTGATCAACCAGGAGAGCAGCGGTTGCTGCAGTAAAGGCTTTGGTACTTGAACCGATGGCAAACAACGTATTAGGGGTAACTTCAAGTTTGGATTCCAGGTCACGATAACCGTAGCCTTTTTGCCAGATGACCTCATCCTTATGGATCACAGCCACCGCTGTACCGACACCATTCCATAGTTGAAGTTGATCATCAATGAACTCATCCAGTCCTTCCAGTGATGTGCGAAGCTTTGTTCTTGTCATATCCTTCCCTCCCCATAGTCAATAAAACGAATAATTCCCTACAATTCACTATGCCTTTTCTGGATAAAGTTAACATCCTACCCGAGACTGATTTTGCGTAGCAATGCCGTATTAACCGACTTCACCGATTGCTTGTCAAACTAGTCCGCATATATCGAACAAGTCCCTCATAACATGTACTAATCAAGTAGGGGTTCTGCTGCAAGCACAATCCTGAAGTGAAAACATGTGCTAAAGGGGATGATGTCATGCGCCGAATATCATGGATGCTTGCCATGGTATTGGTCTTATCGGCCTTACTTGCCGCCTGCGGGAAGAAGGATGCGGCAGCTGTGGTCAAAGATCTGAACGAAGTCGTAGGAGAGATGGAAAGTTACCAGGGGGCAGGCGTGATGACGCTGCATACCGGAGATGCGCCGCAGCAGTACAAGGTCGAGGTGTGGCATCAGAAGCCTTCCTATTATCGTATTGCATTAACGAATGCCAAAAAGGATGTAACACAGATTGTACTGCGTAACGATGAAGGCGTGTTTGTTTTGACACCGAGCCAGAACAAAAGCTTCCGTTTTCAGAGCAATTGGCCGGATAATCAAGGACAGGTATATCTCTATGAAACATTGATTCGGAGCATTACGGGGGATACAACCCGCCAGTTTGCGGATGAGAAGGAGAGCTATGTATTTGATGTAGCTGCCAATTATAATACACATGCACTTGTCAGACAGAAGATCTGGCTGAACAAAAGTGATTATGCACCTAAACAGGTGGAGGTATCCGACTCCAATGCCAATGTTGTGGTCGATGTGAAATTTGACTCCTTCAAATTCGGGACTGAATTTGAGAAAGATGCCTTTGACATGCAACGTAACATGACAGCCGGTACTGAAGAAGGCGGCAAGACAGGAACCGACTCCGGTGTGACTCCTGTGGAGCAAACCGGTAATGAGGGCGGCAAAGAACCAGCCAATCCTCAGACTGCGCCTGAACCAGAAGGAGCTGTCACTGATGGACAGACGGGTGTGGGTGGGGACACAGAGCAGCAAGGTACAGAGGGGGCCGCAACAGGTCAGGAAGGCGAAGAGCCAACACTTGCTGAACCGGAAGGGGCAGACAGCTTCGGCGTGATTCAACCAACCTATGCACCGGAAGGCGTACAGCTCAAGGATGATCAGATCCTGGAAGAGGCAGGAGACTATTCGGTCATGCTTCGTTATGAAGGAACCTATAATTACACGATATTCGAAGCCAGACCTCAGGATCGAGCTGTATCGCTTGCTCCATCCAGTGTAGTGGATCTTGGATTCACATTGGGAATGATCAGCGGAGATGCATTGAAGACTCTGACATGGATGACAGATGGCATAGAATATCGGATCACCAGTGCAGACCTGCCTCAGAACGAAATGGTACGCATCGCAACATCAATGCAGGAAGAGTCAGGCAAATGATTTTTGCACAAAAGAACGAATAGTTGCATAAACATAAGGAATGCTAAGAAGCATCGGAGACCCGTTCTCCGGTGCTTTGTTTGATGAGAGACAGGTATTTATCTGGAACCATTTTTCCTGCTCCATCATCCAATAATGCAAAATGCGCTTCTATGCAGAGGGAACCGGGTAAATAATCGATATAAGCAGCTCTTTGATGGGGTGAAAAGTGAAATTATACCCTGTCAATCTCGCTTATCGGTCTTCTTCTGTATTCACATTGGTTCCTCAAACGGCGCGCCTTGCACCTGTTTTTGAATGTGAAACTTCGGTTCATTTGACAGTCACATGCAGGAGCATTACGATGGAGTCTGACGTGAGCCGGATTAAGATGATTAGAGAAGGTGACTTAACGTGCAAGGACAATATCGGCCGACCCAAGCGGACATCAATTTGGATCATTTGTGTACTAACGTAGAAGCTTTCCGCAAGGCATTGCCTCAGGGCATGAAATTCCTCGCCTGTGTGAAGGCCAATGCTTATGGGCACGGAGCGGTGGAGATGGCCAGAGAACTGGAACGAGTGGGTGTGGATTACTTAAGTGTTGCTTTTCTTGACGAAGCTCTGGAACTGCGACAACATGGGATTACGATTCCAATTCTGGTGTTGGGTTATACGCCGCCTGAAGGGATCGCTGCTGCATGGAAACATGATGTGACCATCACGCTGTTCAGCAGGGAAGTGCTTGACGCCATTCGACATTTGGATGCGAGCACATTCGCTAACAAACTGAAGGTTCATATTAAAATTGACAGCGGTATGGGCCGATTAGGTCTATTACCTGGCGATGAGGCATTGGCTTTCATCCAGGAAGTAGCTTCGCTTAATCAGGTGATGCTGGAAGGCATGTTTACCCATTTTGCCAGAGCGGATGAAGAAGACAAAACCTATACACTGGAGCAGTATCGACGGTTCCAAGGCGTGGTTCATGCGCTCAGGGATCAGGGATGTTCCATCCCGATTATACATACGGCGAACAGCGCCGCTGCCATTGATACACCTGAATTGTCTTATGATATGGTACGTGTGGGAATAAGCCTGTACGGACTGTATCCTTCGGCTGAGGTGAATCATCAGGTGGTGAAGCTGTCCCCGGTATTGACGCTGAAGACGAAAGCGGTTCTGGTCAAAACACTGCCACCCCATTGGGGGATCAGTTACGGAACCCGTTATTTTACGCAAGGGTACGAACGAATAGCGACCCTGCCAATCGGATATGCAGACGGATACTCAAGAATGCTGACAGGTAAAGCACAAGTGCTTGTACGCGGCAGCCGCGTCCCTGTCGTCGGTACAATCTGCATGGATCAGTGTATGGTGTCGTTACAATCTTTCGCAGAAGAAGCGGAAGAAATTCAAGTCGGCGAAGAGGTTGTCCTCATCGGTCATCAGTCTGGTGGTGTTATAACCGCAGACGAGGTGGCATCCCAGCTCGGTACGATTGCTTATGAAGTGATCTGCATGATGGCGCACCGCATTCCACGGGTATATACCCGTGGGGGAGCAGTAGTCGCCAAAATTAATCCACTTTTGACATCCTGACAGGTAAACTGGACGTCATTACCAATAAACTTTTTTTCAGAACAGAAGGAAAACTGTCGGAGCATCTCGAATGTTGTATGACAGTGAGGATTTAATTCCTGAATTGAGATGTTTGGTCTGTACGAATATTGTTCCCCGTGTTTATAATGGAGTACAGCATACTTGATATACTCGGGGCATATATATTCCTTTGTATAAAAGTTCTGGAAAAACGTAATACTGGTTCACAATGGCGAAAGGTTTGTGGGGGTGGAAGAAAGGTGGCCAACTTGCAGAACACCAAGCGGATCATGATCAGTTTACCTGATTATCTTTTGCAGGAAGTGGATGGCATCGTAGCGCTGGAGAATTCCAACCGCAGCGAATTGATTAGGCAGGCTATGAAGCTGTATTTAACGGAGCGTAAGAAACGTTACATCCGTGAAACGATGCAGCGAGGGTACATGGAGATGGCAAAAATTAATCTGACCATGGCATCCGAAGCCTTTCATGCGGAGGAAGATGCGGACAGCACTCTGGACCGCTTAGTTAGCGGGGTGTAGACATTGATCGTAAAACGTGGTGACGTTTTTTTTGCGGATCTTTCTCCCGTTGTCGGTTCCGAGCAAGGTGGAGTCAGGCCGGTTCTGGTGATCCAGAATGATATCGGCAACCGGTTTAGTCCAACTTGTATTGTGGCGGCTATCACCGCCCAGATCCAGAAGGCAAAGCTGCCAACGCATGTTGAAATTGATGCGGCGGCTCATGGCTTTGACCGGGACTCGGTTATTTTGCTCGAACAAATACGGACGATCGATAAGCAGAGGCTGACTGATAAGATTACCCATCTGGACGAGGAGACCATGAAATTGGTCAACGAAGCCTTGCAGATCAGCCTGGGATTAATCGATTTTTAGGCAGTAACCAGCGTTTTGTACGCTGCCCTGCTGTCCGTTGGCAATGGATGTTCCTGTAAGGGAACACACTGAATTCAGACTGTAACCAAAAGAGCGTATGACATCCTTCGGGCTGTTGTACGCTCTTTTGATTAAAGCTTGATGAAAGCGTAGAACATTGGCGATCTTTTCGCTATAATGAAACCTGAGAAACCGTTTACCCGAAAGACCTATATATAGAGGTGGAGGAGACATATGAGCATTTACATCAATCAGGAGAAACTTCAATTTCATTTACAGACCCGTGAGGCCAGTTACGTATTTCAGGTACTGCCTTCAGGATATTTGGTGCATTTGTATTATGGCAAAAAATTACGCGACACCGATCTGAGCTGGTTGCATGTACGGACAGAACGAGCGTCCTTTAGCCCTAACCCGGTGCCAGAGGATCGTACGATCTCCTTCGATACGTTGCCAGTGGAATTGCCAGTGTATGGCACAAGTGATTTCCGTAATCCGGCAATCCAATTGGAACTTGAGAATGGCTCAACGGTTTCGGAGTTTACGTATACAGGTCATCGATTGGTCAAAGGAAAGGCAGCACTTACCGGACTGCCAGCAACATACGTTGAATCCGATGACGAAGCAGAGACGTTGGTTATTGAGCTGGAAGACCGCGTCGCTGGTATCAAGATCGAGCTTTCTTATACAGCCTTTACGGCATTTAATGCAATTACACGCTCCATGCGTATCGTGAATGAGAGCGCTACCGCTGTGAATGTGGTGCGTGCGCTCAGTTCTTCTGTCGATTTCCCGCATGCGGATTATGAATTGTTGCAATTGTCAGGGGCTTGGACACGGGAACGTGATATCGTGCGCAGACCGCTTGCGTCAGGCCTGCAAGGCATCGAGAGTCGTCGCGGTTCAAGCAGTCACCAGCAAAATCCATTTATTGCGCTGATGACACCAGGTACGGATGAAGATCAAGGTGAAGTCTACGGATTCAGTCTCGTCTATAGTGGTAGCTTCACCGCACAGGCTGAAGTGGATCAGTTCCACACCACCCGTGTATCGCTTGGGATCAACCCGTTCGAGTTCAGCTGGAAGCTGGAGCCACAGGAAGCTTTCCAGACACCTGAGACCGTTATGGTGTATTCGGCTGCAGGTTTGGATGGCATGTCACAGTCCTACCACGAATTGTATCGGGAGCGTCTGGCACGCGGCAAATTCCGCAATGCGGAGCGCCCGGTACTGGTTAATAACTGGGAAGCGACTTACTTTGGTTTCAATGCGGACAAGATTGAACAGATTGCTCGCGCTGGGCAGAAGCTGGGTATTGAGCTGTTTGTTCTGGATGATGGTTGGTTTGGACACCGGGACAGTGATAACTCCTCGCTGGGTGACTGGATTGTCGATAAAAACAAATTGCCACAGGGGCTGGATGATCTGGCAAACCGCGTAACAGGTCTGGACATGCAGTTCGGACTGTGGTTTGAGCCTGAGATGATCTCACCAGACAGTGAGTTATATCGTGCGCATCCGGACTGGTGTCTTCATGTTCCTGACCGTCGCCGGACAGAAGGACGTCAACAATTGGTGCTCGACTTCTCTCGTCAGGATGTACGTGATGAGATCGTGCGCATGTTAACAGACGTACTTGGTTCTGCACCAATCACTTATGTGAAATGGGATATGAACCGCAATATGACGGAGGTGGGTTCCGCATTGCTTCCGGCAGACAGACAGCGTGAGACTGCGCACCGTTACATGCTTGGATTGTATGACGTTATGGAACGAATCACTTCGGCGTTCCCGAACATTCTGTTCGAGAGCTGTTCAGGTGGTGGTGGCCGCTTCGATCCAGGTATGCTCTATTACATGCCACAGACGTGGACAAGTGATAACACGGATGCGATATCCCGTCTGCGGATTCAATATGGTACCAGTCTTGTGTATCCGGTGAGCTCCATGGGATCGCATATCTCGGCGGTACCGAATCATCAGGTGAACCGGATCACTTCTCTTGAGATTCGGGGACATGTGGCGATGTCGGGCAACTTCGGGTATGAGCTGGACCTGACGAAATTCACGGAGGAAGAGAACGACATCGTGAAAGCCCAGGTTGAGCTGTACAAGGAGATCCGTGGAACGGTGCAATATGGAACGTTCCGTCGCTTGCTCAGTCCGTTTGAAGGCAATGAGACGGCGTGGATGTTTATTGCACCAGACGGAAGTGAAGCGGTTGTATTCTACTTCCGTGTGCTCTCCGAGCCTAATGCGCCTCTTCAGCGCCTGAAGCTGAAAGGATTGGACCCGAATGCGGATTATCGTCTGAAAGGCGGATCAGAGACCTTTACCGGCGATGCCTTGATGTATGGCGGTATTTCGGTAGGCAGTGCATCAGGAGACTATCTGAGCGAACTGTTCCGCTTTGAACGCGTCTAGATAAGTGAACTACAATTTATTTACACGGGTACTACGATGACAGAATAACCTTCCAATCACTGTTATCCCCAGATTTTTTGATTCCCTTTCTCAAAGGGAAAATCCGGAGATAAAGGCGAACGCTTCGCTTTTTCAGGTTTTTTCTGTCCTCTCCGTCATAGTGTAAATGAGTAGTTTCACTTATTAGATTGCTATTGTATATAGAGTTTTTAAACAAGGGAGGATCGAGGAGCGTCGTGATGACGTTTTTCGGTCTTTTTTTGCCGTAATGGGGAAGGCTGGAGGATGACATCATTCTGTCAGAACTTGTATGCTTGCGGATTGATGGAAATCTGGATGTGAATTTGTGATAATATAGGATAGAGTGGAAAAAACAAATGGTTCAACTATACTGTAATTACAGCAGCAAAGCTGCCCTGAAATGATTGTAACGAACGATTCAGATTCAGGAAGGAAAGAGGGATTTATTTTGTCTGAACAGGAAACGGTTCTGGAACCCAATGAAGAAACAATAAAGGCAGAACGCCATGAACGAATCATCAAACAGGTAGCCAAGGAACTGTCACTGTCCTTGAAGCAGGTCCGTACGACATCGGAGCTTCTGGACGAAGGCAATACGATTCCATTTATCGCCCGCTACCGTAAAGAAATGACTGGAGAGCTGGATGAGAACCAGCTGCGATTGATTGAAGAACGCATTGTCTATCTGCGCAATCTTGAGGATCGCAAATTGGAAGTCATCCGTATTATAGAGGAACAGGGCAAGCTGACCGGAGAACTGAAGAATTCCATTACCCAGGCTGTGAAGCTGCAGGAAGTGGAAGATTTGTATCGTCCGTTCCGTCAGAAACGGAAAACGCGTGCAAGCGTGGCTAAGGAAAAAGGTCTTGAGCCCCTTGCTGTATGGATCTGGGGTCAACCGAAGCAAGGCAATGTACTCCAGGAAGCTGCGAAATATATCAATGCTGAACTGGGCGTAGAAGATGCGGAGTCGGCACTTCAGGGAGCCAAAGACATTCTTGCTGAGAACATCGCAGACGATGCTGCCATTCGTGCATGGATTCGTCGGTACACCTTGGATCACGGAATGCTGACTTCAGAAGCGAAGGATGCTCAAGAAGAGTCCGTGTACGAGAATTATTATGATTACCGCGAACTGGCCAAAAAGATGCCTCCACACCGAATTCTCGCGATTAATCGCGGGGAACGTGAGAATATTCTGAAAGTTGGCCTGGACGTACAGGCAGAACCGGCCCATCGTCATATGGAAGGACAGATCATTCGTGGTGCTTCTGCCGTGCAGGATATCCTGCGTGATGTGATTGAAGATGCATACAAGCGGCTTATTGCGCCTTCCATCGAGCGTGAAGTTCGTGGAGAACTGACGGAAAAAGGCGAAAATCAGGCCATCTCGGTATTCTCGGCCAATCTGCGTAATCTGTTGCTTCAACCACCGATTCATGGCAAACGTGTGCTGGGTGTCGATCCTGCCTATCGTACGGGCTGTAAACTGGCTGTCGTAGATGATACGGGCAAGCTGCTGGAAGTGGCTGTGACCTATCCAACGCCACCACACAACAAGAAACGTGAAGCTGCGGAAGTATTCCACCGCATGATCAAGCAATATGATATCGGACTGATCGTCATTGGTAATGGTACCGGCTCGCGTGAAACGGAGCAGTTTGTTGCCGAGATCATTCAGGAGAACGGTGATGAAAGTCTGGTGTATCTGATTGTTAACGAAGCAGGGGCGAGTGTGTATTCTGCATCCAAACTGGCCCAGGAAGAGTTCCCGGATCTGGATGTTGCGGAGCGCAGTGCAGCTTCCATTGCACGCCGGGTACAAGATCCGCTTGCGGAGTTGGTTAAGATTGATCCAAAAGCTATTGGTGTGGGGCAATATCAGCATGACGTTTCCCAGAAGGTTCTGGAAGAAAGCCTGAAGGCTGTCGTCGAATCTGCAGTTAACCATGTCGGTGTGGACGTGAATACGGCTTCACCTTCGTTGCTGTCATATGTGGCTGGAGTTAACGCTACGATTGCCAAGAACATTGTGAAGTACCGTGAAGAGAATGGCCGGTTTACGAACCGCCGTCAGCTTCAGAAGGTGCCGCGTCTGGGTGCCAAAACCTATGAGCAGTGCGTAGGCTTTATGCGTATTGGTGAGGGTGAGAATCCATTGGATCGTACGCCAATTCACCCTGAGTCCTACAAGGTTGTCGATCAGCTGTTCAAGGAGCTTCAGGTTGCACTGGACAAGCTCGGCAGCAAGGAACTGTCGGTGTTACTGTCCGAGCAACAGCCGGAGCAACTGGCTGTGAAACTGGACGTAGGTGTGCCTACATTGCGTGACATTCTGGACAGCTTGCAGCGTCCGGGTCGTGACCCGCGTGAGGAGATGCCGTTGCCAATCTTCCGTACAGATGTATTGAAAATTGAGGATCTGGTGGAAGGCATGGAGCTGCAAGGTACAGTTCGGAACGTTATTGATTTTGGTGCCTTTGTTGATATTGGGATTAAGAGTGATGGGCTTGTCCATATCTCACAGCTCAGCAACGGATATGTTAAACATCCGATGGATGTTGTATCTGTCGGGGATAATGTAACGGTGTGGGTCATGAATGTGGATACCAAAAAAGGCCGTGTCGGCCTTACGATGAAGAAGCCTGCTTCTGCGCAACAGTCTTAATAAGCAACAGAATTGGAGAACAGCCTTCCCTGAACAGGGAAGGCTGTTTGTTGTCGACAGTAATAGTCCCGTTGTCCGTTCTAATTCCTCTGATAAGTACGGTGGGAATATGTGCATTTTCTTAAAGTGCGTGTTCTAAAGGCCATCCTTCATAATCCAAAGCAGACTTTAGGAAACCTTTTAAAGTTCGTTCTCTGCACTGCGTGGTGTGCTATTTGCTGGTTTGTTGCGATAAAAGAACCAGCATTCGTTCAGCAACTTGATTTGGCGGCTATCCTTTTTGTGAAATGCACGCATCAGTTGATTGCAAAGCCATTGAGGCAAGGGTATCTCCTCCTCTTGCATAATTCATCTGTACGTTAGCATATGTGGCAATAGCCTGGACTGTGCGGCTTAAGTGAGGAGCTCCGCCAAATCATTATCTTAATCGCCAAAAAGCACAATTCCCAATGCTGGGAGTTGCGCTTCTTGAACTTGTCATTTTAAAATGATACCTCAGATGAATTAGAGAGCTTCCATCTCTTCTTCATACCATTGTTCCAATTGAGCCTGGAGCGCCCGGATTTCAGTAAGCAAGGAAATCAAGGGATAATGGCTCTCACGTAGTACTGCAAAAGATTCTTCAAGCCCATTGATATAATCAAGGCCGCCGATGATCGTAAGATTTTCGTTCAGAAGATCGAGGTTGTCACATTCGGCGATTGCCCAAGGCAGGACAGGGACATCTGCTGCCGTGAGTTTATCTATCTCCTTGTGAAGGCGCAGATTGAGCGCGCTAAGTTGATAGGCGTAATCCGCCGGCATTTCCACGAACTGCAATTGTTGTTCCTGCTGCAGGATGACATAGCGCATTGTAGGCATAACGAGTAATAATCTCCCCTCATACATTCTACTTGACAGTGTAGCCTACGAAACGGTTAAAATTCAAGTATTATGCCGGAAAAACAAATGCTCCGAGGGGGTGCAAGGAGAGGACACCGATGGAAAATGAGGAGTTGCAACAGTGGATTGAACAGGTATCACTGGATCATTTCGGAGTACCGTTCACCCATGAAGCGTTGTTTAACAGTCGTCTGACCACGACGGGAGGGCGTTATATGCTCAAAAGTCACCGGATTGAGATCAATCCGCATCAACTCGAAGCCTACGGGCGAGATGAGGTTGAAAAAATTATCAAGCATGAGCTGTGCCACTATCATCTGCATATTCGTGGACGCGGCTATCAGCATCGTGACCCGGAATTCAAGGCTTTATTGCAGAAGGTGGGCGGTTCGCGTTACTGTCAATCTCTGCCTGATGGCAAAGGCAGAAAGCCGCTACCTTATCGTTATAAGCTGGTGTGCAAGAGCTGTGGGACGGAATATTTGCGCAAACGGAAAATAGATCCGAAGCGTTACCGGTGTGGTCGTTGCGCGGGAAAGCTGGGCCTTCAGAATATCTGATGTGAGTATCATTCAATGTATTGGAGAAAGTGATGGAAGGCATGTTGACTTGGATTATTAATCATGATAAATTAATCTTATTCAAGTTAATTTTCCCTGATAGCTCAGTTGGTAGAGCACTCGACTGTTAATCGAGTTGTCACAGGTTCGAGCCCTGTTCGGGGAGCCATTTCTTGGAGAGATACCCAAGTGGCTATAAGGGGACCCTCTGCTAAGGGGTTAGACTGCGTAAGCGGTGCGAGGGTTCGAATCCCTCTCTCTCCGTTCTGAATTAAACTTCTCTGCAAAGGGATGAGAACCCTAAAGGTTCGTCGGAGCATAAGCTTCGTTAGCAATACTCCGCAGTCTCGAACGAAGTGAGAGTATCCCTCTCTCTCCGTTCTGATTCAACCCAAAATCCCCTTCACATTTGACCGGATAACGGTTCAGTGTGAAGGGGATTTTTTGCGTTCTCATCTTGGAGTATCCTTCGTATATTTTTCTGTATCGCTAAAGTGAAATATCCAGCACCTCGTATAAACCTTTCTTGCCTGCTTCCGTTACTTCGACAGAGCGACTTCCTGTTTTTTGGCGAATCCAGTCCAGTTCCGATAATCGATGTCTGAGTTGTTCCCCAAGCATGCCTGAGAGATGATGACGGCGTTCGCTCCAATCCAGACATTTGCGAGCGATGGCACGGCGTGATCCTGGCTTCATCTGAAGTTTAATTCCAAACGTAGTGAACCACTGTGTTCCTTTTTCTGTAACTTGATAATCCTTGCTGTGTGCCTCTTCGGGCTCTTCAAGATAACCCTTCTGTAGTAAGGCTTCACAGAGCGAGATTCCTAATTTCCCGGCCAGATGCCCATAACAGGTCCGTGCATAACTCAGTTGTTGAAGCTGATTGGATTGTTTGAGAGAGCGGATCTGTACAGGCGGAGCAATACTGGCCATGGTTTCAATCAGATTAGCAATTTCCTTGTTTGCAAGACGGTAGTATCGGTGACGGCCTTGCTGTTCAACTTCCAGTAATCCTCCCTCTACGAGTTTGGCGAGATGACTGCTTGCCGTCTGGGGCGTGACACCTGCCATATGAGCAAGCTCTCCTGCGGGCAACGCCCGGCCATCCAGTAAGGATGACAGAAAAATGGAGCGACTTGGATCAGCGATTAACGACGCAATAACAGTGATATTCGGGTATACATTCATACTTCGATCATATCTGAACTATTACTGTATTACAATTCGGTTGTATCGTCCCATACGGATCAGACGAAGCTTATAAACGAATGGATTGGAACAGGAGAGGTACAAAATGAACAAGGTGAACAAGATAATGAAACCGGAGGCTGCTACTGGGCAGCTGAACAAAAATTCCACAGTGGTACGACATGAAACGATTAATCCCAGTATTTTATATTATGGTACCCCTGTATTGCTGCTAAGTACATTAAACGAGGATGGGTCAACCAACGTGTCTCCACTGTCCTCATCCTGGGCGCTGGGGGACTGTCTGGTGCTAGGTATAGGTACACAGGGGAAAGCCTATGAAAATCTGATTCGACATCCGGAGTGTGTGATTAATTTACCAGATGCGACCATGTGGAGACAGGTTGAGGCATTAGGCCGTTATACGGGAGTTAACCCGGTTCCTGAGGAGAAAAGGCAGATGGGCTATGAATATTGTCATGATAAATTCACTGTAGCTGGACTGACATCCGAATGCTCCGTTCAGGTGGCTCCAGATAAAATAGTCGAATGTCCGCTCCAGATTGAAGCGGCTGTACAACACATACGCATTCCCGAACATACACCGTTCATGGCGATTGTGGAAGTGAAAGCGTTGAAGGTGCATGCACACACACGACTGATATCTGGACCAAACAAGATTAATCCAGAAGAATGGCATCCGCTGATCTATAATTTCAGACATTATTTCGGATTGGGAGAGAGACAAGGGAGCAATTTTCGGTCAGAGAATTGACCAGAGTAAAGGCTTTTTATTGTATAAGATGAATTAATCATTTACACGATAACGAAGAGGACAGAAAAAAACTGAAGAAGCGAAGCGTTCGCCTTTATCACCGGATTTTCCCTTTAGAAAAGGGAATCGAAAAAATCTGGGGATAACAGCGATTGGAAGGTTGTTCTGTCATCGTAGTGCCAGTGTAATAATCTTTAATTCAACTTATGTAGTCAGTGAAAGATTGGGTAATAGTAAAGATAGCAAATGTAAGCATATACATAGTAAAAGAGGTGATGTGCATGGAATTGGAATATTTGATGCGTGTACTCATAGCTGGAATATGTGGTGTGTTAATCGGATATGAGCGCAAGAATCGAATGAAAGAGGCGGGAATTCGTACTCATTTTGTAGTCGCTGTCGGCGCGGCCCTGATGATGATTGTATCGAAGTATGGATTCCAGGATCAGGCGGGCTGGGCCAATCTGTCGCTTGATCCATCAAGGATTGCGGCACAGGTCGTTAGCGGTGTGGGGTTCATTGGAGCAGGCATGATCTTCACACAGCGCCACACGGTCAGGGGATTGACCACAGCGGCTGGCATATGGGCTACGGCAGGCATGGGACTTGCTGTCGGTTCAGGTCTGTATTGGACAGGTGCAGGCGTGACACTGCTTATTGTCGTAGCACAGATGTTACTGCATAGGCCCACACGCTGGTTGGTATCCGCTCGAACAGAGACGTTAACCATCCATCTGCAGAATGAGGGAGAGGCCCTGAAACGTGTTTTGGCACTGCTGGGGCAAGAGAAGATCTCGGTCATCGGATTTAAGACAGAACAGCATTCAAGCACAGACTCCATAGAAGAGACTGTGCTTGAGTTCACGTTGCAACTGCCGGGTTCATATCGGGGCGAGCAACTGATTATTTTGTTACAGGACGTGCCTCACGTTCGATCTGCTGAGTTGAAATGAAACGAAGAGAAGCTGCATGGATCTACAGGCGACCATGCAGCTTCAGTATTTAATTCCGTTGCGGGATTACTGTCCTTCTCCAACAATCGTTTCCGGACGGGCTACCGGTCTACCTTCAAGCAGGCACTCAATGGCATGTGCAACGCCGTTCTCCACATTGGTCAGCGTTATGGCTTTGGCTAATGCCTGGATTTCGGGTTCGCCATTACCCATGGCGATGCCGAGTCCTGCCATTTTTAACATGGAGACATCGTTGAAGTTATCCCCGATCGCTGCTGTATCTTCCATGGAGATGTTCAGGTGAGCCGCCAGTTTGGTGAGGGCATTCCCTTTGGATACGTCCGGGTGCTGCATTTCGAAGTTGTGCTCAAAGGATACAACCATAGCGACATCCGTTCGGGAAGCGAAGTGTTCTCGTCCTGTTTTTACTTTGTCCGGATTCATGGAGAAGGCCATAATATTATAGATATAGGCTTCTGCCGGAATTTCGAGGTGGCTGTTTACCCGGTGGTAGTCTTTTTTTTGATAATGTTTCTTAATGCCCCGAATCATGCGTGCAATGTCCTCACCAGGGTTCGAACCAAGAACACGTTCCATCTCTGCGAGCAAGGTTTCATGACTGCTAAGTGGGGCATAGATGCCTTGTTGCGTTGAAGCTTCATAATAGACATCATGATCTTCCAGCCACTGCATAACGGAAGCAGCTGTGTCGCGCTCAAGCGGAAGATGGAATAGACGTTCACCGTCTGCATCATGAATCGTAGCTCCGTTAGAGCCGATAATTGGGGTTTTGATCCCGCCTTCACGGCTGATGGTCACCACATCGGAATAGACGCGTCCTGTAGCAATGGTAACTTTCATACCGGATTGCTGGGCCTTTTGGATGGCTGCGGCATTCTCCGGGCTAATCTGGCTATCTCTGTTCAACAAAGTTCCATCTAAATCTGTGGCAAATAATTTCATATATTTACAACTCCTTATCATCTGTAGGTTCAGGAATGAGAATCTCAACCTGTTGTTCGGCTAGAAAAACAAGCCATTCTTGGGTTGGCCATTGATCCGTAATCAATACATCCACCAATGACCAGTCAGCAAAACGATAACCATATCGTTTATCAAACTTGGATTGATCTGCAAGAACAATGACTTTCTTGGCAGCTTTCATCATTTGGTGTTTAATTTTACCTTCCTCTTCGGAAGCACTGAAGCCGTCCATAGTGATACCGCCAATTCCGATAAAGGCTTTATCTACATAATAGTGGGAAAGTGTCTCGATCACAGAGGTACCATAGACATAACGTTGTTCCTTATCCACTTTGCCACCGAGCAAACGAATCTGGACAGCCGTGTGATTGGAGAGAAGATCAGCGGAATGAATCGAATTGGTAATGACGGTACAGGATTTGCCGTTCAAATTCTCGGCACAAGCCTGCACGGTCGTGGAAGAATCGAGAATAATGATCTCGCCTTGTCTTACTATAGCGGCAGCGAGTTTGCCAATGGCTCTTTTTTCCTCAGATACATCGAGTAAACGGTCTTTGTAGGATCTGAACTTTTGCGGAGGAGGGGGGAGAATTGCACCGCCACGTGTTCGAATGATGGCATCCTGTTCCTCAAGCTTGATCAGATCCCTGCGAGCAGTATCCCGTGATACATCAAACAAAGTGACAATATCATCAGCTGAGATGCGATTGTGTTTGTGAAGATGTTCAACAATGAGCTGCATTCGTTCTTCTTGAAACAAACATGTCACCTCCAAGGGTATGGATGACCGTACTTATCATGATACTTTAATTATAAGTATTCCTAATGCGATTTGCAATGTTATAAGTCAACGTAAGGTTTTGTAAGTTTTTTGATGAGGAATTTACTTTTTCCCCGTACAGGTGTGACATTGGCGTGCATGTGGAGGTCGACTAAAATGCTCTATGAAGAACAGTTTGAAATGGACAAAAAAGCCTGAAAAATAAATTTTAAAAAAAGTATTGCAAGTTTAAATTGTCCTGTGGTATACTCATTCTTGTCGCCAAGAAAGACAACTTGTTATTAAGGCCCGTTGGTCAAGGGGTTAAGACACCTCCCTTTCACGGAGGTAACAGGGGTTCGAATCCCCTACGGGTCATATCTTCACCACCTCATGAGATTTATATTTTCGTTGAGAAATCCTCAAAGTCATTGCTCTTATAAACAAGAATGAAGCATGGCACATCCGGTGAAGTTTACAGCAAGAGCCATTAGCTCAGTTGGTAGAGCACCTGACTTTTAATCAGGGTGTCGAAGGTTCGAGCCCTTCATGGCTCACCATTTTTACAATTGAATATGCGGTCGTGGTGGAATGGCAGACACGCTATCTTGAGGGGGTAGTGGGTGTATACCCGTGGAGGTTCGAGTCCTCTCGACCGCATCACAGCAACAACGTTATAAGATAGACTTTCATGATCATTCATGGAAGTCTATCTTTGTGTTATACGCTATACCTTATCCTGTTCCAGGTATATAAAGGCTGAGCATTCAGGAATAATGTGGTATAATTCAAGCAGATGAGTTGATTATTACGGTTGGAAGGCGGTTCTTGTATGCAGTCGATCTATGAGCGAATTGAACACCTGATTGCCGAACGAGGAATGACCAAGAAGGCTTTCTGCCAACAGCTGAAGATTAGCACAGGCAATCTGGGTGACTGGAAACGTGGCAAGTCTATTCCGAGTACGAATAAATTAATTGAGATTGCTTCGTTTTTTGATGTGAGCCTTGACTGGCTCATGATTGGTCGTCCATCGAAGGAAGCGATGGTTCGGGAAAAACGGGAGGATTATTTTTTTGACGTTTTGCGGCAATTGAATTGCCAGGAAAGTGAATTATCGACTGTGGAACAGTCTTTTATCAGCGAATATATTGAATTCACCCGTTACCGCAAATCCAAGGAAAGCAAAGACGCAGGAGACTATCGTTATAAGTCTGAGAACAGATCAGAGATTAATTCTGAAGAGAACGAAGCGTAACTGATATGAGCAGCATCCATAGACTGAATGAACAAAAACCTCTGGACTAATCCGAACATACTCGGAGATAGTTCAGAGGTTTTTTGTATTAACCATGCATGTTTCATGCTCTTATTTACGAAAGACAAGAGTTTCTTTGCCTAGCAGTTGGGAACGGAGTGTGTTCCAGATCTGAAGACACTGCTCCTGAAGCTCCCAAGCGGCCATGCCAAGGATTCGAACGCCGATGCCTCCCGTTGCCAGTAAACTTGCACCTGCGAGCATCCGTCCATCGGGTGGCAGCGCGGATCTGACTTGTTCCAACTCCGCAGTGCCAAGCCCCGGAGCGATTATCCACAATGCAGCGGTATGTGTGTAGTGAAGGAGAGATGCTGAGTGTTTGGGGTCATCGGTTGCCGGTTCGAGTCCGAAACGATCCCAGACAGCCAGTTGCTTACCTTGCCATATCTCCGTCAAGCTGCGGTAGCGCTCGAACTGGAATGCTTCTCCCCGGTGAATCCGTCCGGCAGACCAGATATCTGCATAGGCAAGAATGGCCTGTTCATCCAGCTCAAAGGTTACTGCGAGTGAAGAAGAACTCCCTTTGAAGGGAATGACGCATTCCGGGAAGTATTCCAGCGTAGCTCCTTTTCCCAACCGAAAGTGATGATTAACGGATGAGGGAATGGAAGGTGTGGGATGAAGTCTGGTCGCTGATGTGCTGCTCAGCATGACATGTGTGCCTTCACCTAATTCCCACTCGGAATGATAATGATCCCCGTTAAGGACTCCGGGAGAGACGTCTGATGTGTACACGCATAACTCGGTCCCGCCTCCGGGAGGCCGAAAGGATCGGCTAAACCGGAGAGGGGCGCTGTAATAACGATCGGTCATAACCGTCCGCTCGCCTTGAAAGGCAAAGGTGGCCCGAAGCTCGCTGCGGCGCGTGACAGGCTCACCTGTACTTTCGTTCCGATTCATCTCTGTCCCGGTGGGCACAGAAGGTGAATTAATGTGAGTGAGTGCCATGTTCATGGCTGTGTGAATGCAGATGTGCAGCGGAAGCATCGTCATCCATGTATTGATGTTCGAGCCAGTGGACGATCTCGGATACACCTTCACCGCTCATTAGATTAGAC
This sequence comes from Paenibacillus sp. FSL R5-0749, assembly GCF_038595085.1. Classification (NCBI taxonomy): domain Bacteria; kingdom Bacillati; phylum Bacillota; class Bacilli; order Caryophanales; family Paenibacillaceae; genus Paenibacillus; species Paenibacillus sp. FSL R5-0749. The sequence goes on from NZ_CP152005.1 coordinate 1,623,729, forward strand.
ATGACATAAGGGCGGCCTTCGCGTACCCGCTCGGTATCATTTTTCATCACTTCCAGGCTTGCTCCAACGTAAGGGGCGAGGTCGGTTTTGTTGATCAACAGCAGGTCTGAACGCGTGATGCCAGGTCCGCCTTTGCGCGGGAGTTTCTCTCCTTGGGCAACGTCGATAATGTAGATGAATACATCAGCGAGTTCTGGACTGAATGCAGCGGAGAGATTGTCACCACCGCTCTCGATAAAGATCAGTTGCAGATCCGGGAAACGTTCAATCAACTCGTCAACTGCTTCGAAATTCATGGAAGCATCCTCACGAATAGCCGTGTGCGGGCATCCGCCTGTCTCTACACCGATAATACGCTCTGGTGCCAGTGCATTCTGACGCAGCAAGATCTCGGCATCTTCCTTCGTATAAATGTCATTGGTGATGACAGCAAGGCTATAACGTGTACGCAGTGCCTTGGACAGCTTCTCGACAAGGGCTGTTTTGCCTGAACCTACGGGTCCGCCAATGCCAATTCGCATCGGACGACTCCGATCAAATGCCTTACGTTCCCACTCCGGATGATGCGTATGATTAGCTCCTCCACACATAACAATTCCTCCTAAGTTAGATAAAGTTGTAGTTAAGACATAAACAGCCGTGCGGGTAAGGTCTCGTGCCGCATAGCATAGATTTCCTGGGCGATTCCGAAGCTGTGCATATCTTCCGGGTCATTTTCCCGAATGAGTGCCCATTCTGCTTCGATATCATCGAGTAGCTTCTGAATCAACATCTGCGCCTCGGTTTGACCGATGGGCAGAAGGCGAAGTGCACTGTTCACATAAGCGTTAACTGAGGTATACAGATGCCCGGTAACGGCTTCATCCAATGCAATCTCCAATTGATAGTTGATATAACCGTGAATGGTCGTGATACCGCAATACGCGCCGTGTTCCCGTATGGCCTCATCAATCAGGGTGAAGTCCATCCATGGATAGAGTGAACGGGCCAGCTTGAGTAGTCGCTTTCCCATTTTGTGGCCGCTTTCCCTGAGTTCCCGAGGGGAGCGCTGGGCGTGGACACGTTTGTCATACAGGGCAAGTAGAGCGGCATCCTGCTGATGTATTGCCTGATAGACGCCTTTGATGGCAAGACCATCTAGTCTTACAAGACTGGAATGAAGCTGACTGCGAATAAACTGTTCGAGCTGCGCAGTATTTTGTACCGTGCCATCATGTGTATAAGCCTCTAGACCGAAGGAATGGGAGAACCCACCGATAGGCAGGGCTGAATCCAACAGCTGAACGTAACGGAGCAGCTTCGTGCCACTATTCATCATGAGTGCCCCCTTATCAGCTAATCCGTATTCAGATCAAAACATAAAGTAGCGCTGTGCCATAGGCAACTCGTCTGCGGGTTCACAGGTGAGCAGTTCGCCGTCGGCGCGTACCTCATAGGTTTCGGGATCGACCTCAATGACAGGGGTGACGTCATTGTGGATCATGTCTTTTTTGCTTACCGAGCGGCAGCCTTTAACAGGCTCAACCCGCTTTTTCAGCCCTAATGTCTCTTTGATTCCCGCATCTGCTGCGGCTTGGGAGACAAAGGTGATCGATCCGCTGGCAATGGCGCTTCCATAGGCTCCGAACATCGGTCTGCCAAATACTGGCTGAGGGGTCGGGATGGATGCATTGGGATCACCCATCTGGGCGAATGTAATCATGCCACCCTTGATGACAATCTCGGGTTTTACACCAAAGTAGGCCGGTTTCCATATGGTTAGATCTGCCAGCTTGCCGACTTCCACCGAACCGACGAGATGTCCGATTCCATGGGCGATCGCCGGATTGATGGTGTATTTGGCGACATATCGCTTGATCCGATCGTTATCGGAAGGTGAGTCTGGGTTGAGTTCAAGTTTGCCGCGCTGTTTCTTCATCTTGTCGGCTGTCTGCCAAGTGCGTATAATGACTTCGCCCACTCGGCCCATGGCCTGTGAATCGGAACTGATGATGCTGAACACGCCAAGATCATGCAAAATGTCTTCGGCCGCAATGGTTTCGGGACGAATCCGCGAATCGGCAAAAGCGACATCTTCCGGGATGGAAGGGTCCAGGTGATGGCACACCATCAACATATCCAGGTGCTCTTCTACAGTGTTGCGTGTGTACGGTCGTGTTGGGTTGGTGGATGAGGGGATAACGTAGGACTCCCCAGCGGCCCGAATAATGTCCGGTGCATGTCCGCCACCAGCGCCTTCCGTATGGTACGTGTGGATTGTCCGGCCATTGATCGCGGCCAGTGTGTTTTCGAGAAATCCGGTTTCGTTCAGTGTATCGGTATGAATAGCGACTTGAACATCATGTTCACCGGCGGCAGTCAGGCAGGCATCGATAGCGCTCGGAGTAGTACCCCAATCCTCGTGCAGCTTCAGACCGATTACACCCGCTTCAATCTGTTCGATTAAAGGTGCAGTACTGGAGCTGTTGCCTTTGCCGAGGTAACCGATGTTCATGGGAAAAGCTTCTGCGGACTCCAGCATCCGGTGAATGTGCCAGGCCCCTGGTGTGCAGGTGGTGGCTTTGGTTCCTGTTGCTGGTCCTGTTCCGCCGCCAATCATGGTCGTTACCCCGGAGGATAATGCAGTCTGAATCTGCTGTGGACAGATGAAATGAATATGGGTATCAATGCCGCCAGCGGTTACGATCATGCCTTCACCAGCAATGATTTCGGTGGAAGCGCCGATGACCAGCGCGGGGTGAACCCCATCCATTGTATCCGGGTTACCGGATTTGCCAATGGCGCAGATGTGACCATCCCGAATGCCGATGTCTGCTTTTACAATGCCCCAATGATCAATGATGATGGCGTTGGTAATAACGGTATCAGGAGTACCGTCACTGCGCAGGGCAGAGGTGGACTGGCCCATCCCGTCGCGGATGACTTTGCCACCCCCGAACTTGCTCTCATCTCCGTACACAGCATAGTCATGTTCGATCTCTGCCCATAGTTCGGTATCTGCGAGCCTTACGGCATCACCGGTTGTGGGTCCGAACATCGAAGCATATTGCTCGCGACTCATTCGTTTCATGAAGGCTCACCTCTATCCTGTATGGGAGGGGAGAACGTCTTCAGGAATGCCTCCAGTTTCTGTGGATCGGGTTGTTGATCTGCTGAGCCTTCCGTTAATCCATTGAATCCGTGAATCTGGCGTTTGCCGCCAAAGGTCGTGAGTTCGACGGGTTTCTCTTCACCGGGTTCGAAACGGACGGCGGTGCCTGCCGGAATATGCAGACGATGTCCAAAAGCTGACGTGCGATCAAAGTCCAGTGCGGCATTAACTTCATAGAAGTGAACGTGAGAGCCGACCTGGACGGGACGGTCGCCGCGGTTCAGGACAATCAGGCGTAGAGTTGGGCGATCCGGATGACAGATGATATCGTCATCTGGCTTCAAGCGATATTCACCAGGAATCATGGTTTCTCCTGCCTTTCTCAGCGTATAGGTTCATGTACAGTAACCAATTTGGTACCGTCAGGAAATGTGGCTTCTACCTGTACTTCAGGGATCATATCAGGAACACCATCCATACAGTCTTCGCGTGTCAGGATGGTACCTCCGTGTCTCATTAAATCGGCAACACTCATTCCATCCCGTGCCCGTTCCATGAGTTCGGAGGTCAATAAAGCGATGGCTTCGGGAACATTTAACTTGAGTCCGCGTGCTCTTCGTTCGCGGGCGAGGTTAGCGGCCACGGTAATCAGGAGTTTTTCCTTTTCCTGTTCAGTCCAGTGCAAGGCAATCCGACCTTTCGCTTATAATGTCTGATATATTCGTGGAACATATTGTATGTTAAATATACTCACACAGGGTGGATCCTTTGTCAATAAGCTTCAAAGCTTATTAGCAACATGCATGAAATGAGTAGGCATGAAATAAAATTATGTAAGCTATATTGACATGAAGAGTGTAACACTCCATAATTTGGATCAACGAACATTTCAGGTGTAAATGACCTTAATGTTCGGCAATAGACTAAAAAAAGGGAGTGTAGGCTATTGAAGAAGAGGTCGGTCAAGTTATGGAGTGTTTTGCTCGGTGCGGTCATTGTCATGACGGGATGTGTGGAGGGTGCTGCGCCGCCTGAAGCCTCAGGTTCGGGTGGTACAGGAGAGCCGGCTGCATCCAATGATACGATTAAAGTTGGCATTCTTCACTCCCTCAGCGGAACGATGGCAATCAGTGAGGTATCTGTTAAAGATGCCGAGATGCTTGCTATTGAAGAGATTAACGCCGCGGGCGGAGTTTTGGGTAAGCAGATCGAGCCAGTAATTGAGGATGGCGCTTCGGATTGGCCTACTTTTGCGGAGAAGGCTGGAAAGTTGCTGCAACAGGATAAGGTCGCTGCAGTATTTGGTGGATGGACCTCTGCAAGTCGGAAGGCTATGCTCCCGGTGTTCGAACAGAACAAAGGTCTGTTGTTTTACCCGGTACAATATGAAGGATTGGAATCGTCGCCAAATATTTTTTATACAGGAGCAACAACCAATCAGCAGATCGTTCCATCCGTAACCTGGTTACTGGAGAACAGGGGCAAGACGTTTTATCTGCTCGGTTCGGATTATGTTTTCCCGAAAACGGCCAATCAGGTCATTAAGGCACAACTCGCAGCTGAGGGTGGCGAAGTGGTGGGTGAGGAATACACACCGCTGGGACATACGGATTACAGTACCATCATTAGTAAAATCAAGGCTGCGAAGCCGGATATTGTATACAATACACTGAACGGGGATAGCAATGTGGCCTTCTTCAAACAATTGAAGGACGCAGGAATCTCATCGGATCAGATGACAACCCTGTCGGTAAGTGTAGCGGAGGAAGAAATCCGTGGTATTGGCGCAGACGTATTGAAGGGGCATCTCGCTTCGTGGAATTATTATCAGACAACGGATACACCTGAAAATGCCACATTTGTTGCCAAGTACAAAGAAAAATACGGTGCTGATCGGGTGACAGCAGATCCGATTGAAGCGGGATATGTGGCAGTTTATCTCTGGAAGGCAGCGGTGGAAAAAGCAGGATCAACCGACGTGGAGAAGGTTAAGGCAGCTGCGAAGGGTCTGGAGTTTGATGCACCGGAAGGTAAGGTGACTGTGGATGGAGAGAATCAGCATATCTACAAAACCGTACGGATCGGTGAGGTACAGGAAGATGGACAGTTCAAGGAATTGTGGAATTCTGGTGCGCCTGTCAAGCCGGACCCTTATCTGAAAACGTATGAATGGGGAGCTTCCCTTAGCGCCAAATAACATAGAAACCCCGTAATAAACATAGATAACTCGCTTCAAAGCAGCCGAAACAGAAACGAGGGTGTGACAACACATCCTCTAACCGTATCGCGGTAAAGCGTTGATGTGATGAGTGTATGTATTGGATGTGTAGTGACTGAGACGGATTGAAATCATGCGCATTAGCGAGAGTCACGGTATGGAGGAGGGGATCACGATGGATATGTTTATCCTGCAGGTGTTCAATGGTCTGAGTATCAGTTCAATTCTATTGTTGATTGCACTCGGTCTGGCGGTAACGTTTGGGTTGATGAATGTCATCAATATGGCTCACGGTGAACTGATCATGATCGGTGCATATGCAACGTATGTAACACAAAATCTGTTCATGTCCTATGCTCCAGCGGCGTGGTTTGGTGCCTACTTTGTTGTGGCTTTGCCGATTGCGTTCATTGTAGCTGCTCTGATTGGCTGGTTGCTAGAAGTCGTACTGATCAGGCATCTATATGGTAGGCCGCTGGACAGTCTGCTTGCGACATGGGGCGTAGGGATGATGCTGCAACAGCTGGCCCGCACGATATTCGGAGCGCCGAATGTGGGGGTATCCAGTCCGGCTTGGCTCAATGGGGGATTGGCGATCTCGGATGGCATTGTATTTCCGTACAAGCGAATTTTCATTATCGCATTGGTTGCGGTTGTGCTGTTGTGTATGTATCTCTATATCTATCGAACATCATCCGGAAGACGAATGAGAGCTGTGATGCAGAATCGGAGTATGGCAGGATGCCTTGGAATTTCGACTCGGCGGGTGGATGGCATGACCTTTGCCATTGGTTCGGGCATCGCGGGTATTGCTGGCTGTGCATTAACGCTCATTGGTCCGATTGGCCCTTCCCTTGGCACGTATTATATTGTGGATGCATTCATGGTCGTTGTTCTGGGTGGCGTAGGGAAATTGGTCGGAACCGTGTGTGGTGCACTGGGAATTGGTATGTTCAACACGCTGTTCGAAACGTATACCTCTGCCTCCATTGGCAAGGTGCTGGTATTTGTGTGTATCGTTGCTTTTCTGCAATGGAAACCACGTGGCCTGGTTGCAATGCGTACACGGAGTCTCGATTAACGTGAAGAAGGGGGTTAGTTCATGTCGGCATTACTCAAGACTGGCAGTCTGAAAATGAGGATCATCTGGGCGGTTGTGCTCATCATGATGTGTCTTGCTCCACTGATCTCCACGGAGTTTCGTCTGAGTCTGTTAGCCAAGTTTTTGGCGCTGGCGATCCTGGCCATTGGTCTCGATCTGATCTGGGGATATGGGGGTGTGCTGAGTTTAGGGCACGGTGTGTTCTTTGGACTGGGTGGTTACGCGATGGCAATGTATCTGAAGATCCAGGCCAGTGGAGCAACGCTTCCTGACTTCATGGGATGGAGCGGTCTCAGTGGTCTGCCATGGTTCTGGGAACCATTTCGCTCTTTCCCCGTGGCCCTCCTATTGGGGATAGCCCTTCCAGCATTGCTCGCCTTTGCTCTGGGGTGGTTTACGTTCCGTAACCGGATCACTGGTGTTTATTTTACCATCCTGACTCAGGCTTTGGTTCTGATCACAGTGACATTATTTATTGGTAAACAGGAATGGACGGGTGGGACGAATGGCATTACCGGATATAATTCAATCTTTGGTTTTACACTTCATTCCGCTGGAACAACAATTGCTCTCTACTATATAACCCTTGCTGTTCTGGTGATTGCTTATGTGCTCTGTCGTCGAATGGTGAACAGTCGGTTCGGCCAAGTGCTCGAAGCTGCGCGTGATGGAGAAAATCGGGTGCGATTCCTCGGATATGATCCGGCAGGATATAAAACGCTGGCTTTTGCTTTTTCTGGTGCGCTTGCAGGCATCGCGGGCATGTTGTTTGTTCTTCAAGTCGGTATTATCTCGCCATCCATGATGGGGATTGTGCCCTCCATTGAGATGGTTCTGTGGGTTGCGTTGGGTGGTCGCGGTACGCTTATCGGTGCGGTCATCGGAGCGGTGGTACTGAATGCAGCCAAAACAGGTATAAGCGAGGCTTACCCTGAAGGATGGTTGTTTGTCATTGGTGGGCTCTTTGTAACGGTAGTTTTGTTCATGCCGAACGGTATTGTGGGTGTGTATCGTCATGTTGTTCGCTTGCTGAAGCGGAGAGGAGAGAGTGCGCATGTCCAAGTCACTCGGGAAAAACCTGAAGTCTACTAAGGATTCGGCAGTCCTTGTAGCTGAGGATATTACAGTGGCCTTTGGCGGGTTCGTTGCTGTCAAAGGCATGAATCTGAAGCTGCATGAGCATGATCTGCATTTTCTGATTGGACCGAATGGTGCAGGGAAAACGACGATGCTGGATGTGATCTGTGGTAAAACCAAACCGTTGTCCGGCTCGGTGAAGATGGGGGATGGCACGGACTTGACGAAACTGAGAGAACACCAGATTGTTCGCAAAGGTGTAGGGCGCAAATTTCAGGCGCCATCAATCTTCGCGGGTCTGACGGTGCAGGAAAATCTGACGCTGGCGGCGGAGACTCGACGTTCCCCTTTGCAAGCCATTGGTATTCGTCGATATGGGGAAATGAGTGCTGCCATGGAGCGTGTTACCCTCCAGATTGGTCTGCAAGATCGCGTTGAGACTCGTGCAGGAGCGTTATCGCATGGGGAGAAGCAGTGGCTGGAGATCGGCATGTTGCTTCTGCAGGAGCCACGTGTGTTGTTGCTGGACGAACCAGCCGCAGGCATGACGGATGAAGAAACGCACAAGACAGGGCGACTCCTGCAAGAGATTGCGCGTGAACGCTCAGTTGTGGTGGTGGAGCATGATATGGAGTTTGTGCGAGAGTTCGCATCCAAGGTAACGGTAATGCATGAAGGGAAACTGCTGAAGGAAGGTACGATGGCGGAGGTGCAGGCAGACCCGAAAGTGGCAGAAGTGTACCTAGGCAAAAGGAGGGATGACCATGCTGTCGCTGCAACGAATTGAATCCGGCTACGGGGAGAGCAATGTGCTCCGCGGTGTGAACCTTGACGTACAGCCTGGACAGGTGGTGTGTCTGATGGGGCGTAACGGTGTGGGTAAAACCACGTTGATGAAAACATTAATGGGGCTGCTCAAAACACGCAAGGGCAGTATTCAGTGGCAAAATCAGGAGTTATGCACCTTGGACACAGCCAAGCGGGCAAGGGCAGGGATCGGTTATGTACCGCAGGGGCGGGAGATTTTCCCGCAGCTTACGGTGAAAGAAAACCTGTTGCTTGGTCTGGAGACAAGTGCTCCGGGATTAAAAACGTTCCCGGAGGATGTGCTGGCGATGTTCCCGGTGCTTGCTACGATGTATGGACGGCAGGGCGGGGATCTGAGTGGTGGACAGCAGCAACAATTGGCATTCGCCCGGGCATTGGCTTCACGTCCGGGGTTGTTACTGCTTGATGAGCCGACAGAAGGCATCCAGCCTTCTATCGTGGAGGACATTCGGCAGGTTATTCTGCAGCTCAAGGCGAAGGGAGACCTCTCTGTTCTGCTGGTGGAGCAAAGTATTGATTTTGTAAGGAGTGCCGCCGATTATATCTATATCATGGACAAAGGCACCATCACCCTGCATGGGACACCGCAGGAACTGGATATGTCGCAGTTTGAACATCATCTGTCCGTGTAGTGTTAATTAGCGTGTTGAGTAGTTAGGTTTCAGGAACGCTTGTCCAGGATATTCGAGTATTTCGGATATAACCGCCGGATGCATTCAGGACAGATATCATGGGTGAATTCGGCGTGGGTATGCTTCTCCAGATAATTCTCAACGGAGGTCCACTGTTCCTCTTCGTCCTTGATTTGTTTGCAGACAGCGCAAATAGGCAGCAGTCCACGCAATGTGCGCACTTCAGACAATGCCTTCTTCAATTGGTGTTCTGTCTTCCTCTGTTCGGTAATATCCATGTGTGCAATCAAAGCTAGATCGGTATCCAGAATTGTATTCGTGTGAGACAGAGGGGTGAGTTCCACGCGAAACCACCTCTCTTCGTTGTATACAGTATACACGCAGATATCATATGTATGATTTCGATTAAAGGGTATTCCGCGTTCTTTCAAATTCTGTGCGACAAGTGCCGTGTTTGCGTTCTTGCTTCGTATTGCCCAGGCTTCCGTCAGATGCAGGTAATGTGCATGATTAATATTCGCATCCGGGTATGGTGGTGATTGGCCGAGCCCCTGTTGCCAGGCGCGGTTACAACTGTGAATGATCCAATTATGATCAACGATGATGAGTTGGTGACGTATGGACTGGAACGACAGTCTCTCCAGATCGGATGTAACATGTCTCATGGATGGGACCCTCCTTTGACAGAAATCTTATCTCAGTTCATCTGGAATATCCAAAATATCAGCGACCATGTGCCTGAATCGGGTTGCTTTGCGTGTGCCGTGGATGAGATTGGATAAACGGTAGGGTGGGATGCCGTGCTGTTCACAAAAGGTCTTCTGGTCCACTTGTAGTTCGGTTAGCCGTCGTTTGATGGCCCATCCGAACGGAGTGACTGGTTTTTTCTTGTTCTTGTTCAAAAGGGTTCACCCCTGGTTAGAATGTAGTATTCAGTCGCCCTTTCTTCATGTAGAATATATAGAAATGCGAGCTGTATATTTCATTATATACGTAAATCCGTCATCTAACAATTAAAAAAGACGGAAAAAAGTGTATTTTGTGATGTTAAATGGCGTAAATACGTTAAATAAACAAATAAGATGACAAAAAACACGTCGGCAAGGAGGTTGCCGGCGTGTTTTTTAGTTTGTTTGATGAAGGGAAGGGGGCGGGTTTGTGGATCAAGAGGACTAGGCTCTGTAGGCATGAAGTCCAGCTCCAAGCATATGGAAACTGGGGAAAAATGATTTCATGGACATTGAGGTTGGCTGTGCCAGTCCATCCGCAGCCGAGGCGCTTACGGTATTCCATTCAGTCTCCAGATCTGAGGCCAGGCGTACCATCAGATCTTTGGTTATATCGTTATTCAGGGGAATGACTTTGGAGGCTTCGGTTATGCAGGCATTCATGGCTGAATGCAGGTAACCAAGGACCGCTTCCTCGACCGGGATGTCGAGGTGGTGGTTAATCCAGGCGTGAACAGTGGAGAGGCAGCCAACCGAATCATATTTGGCGAAGATCTGTTCGAGCTGGCTAAAATCAATCCAGGGGTGCAGAGCGCGTGCCAGTCTGATCAATCGTTTTCCCATGGCGGCAGCTTGTTCTCTGAGATCTCCAGGAGTTCGCTGAACATGGACCAGTTTATCGATCAGAGCTATCCGCCATGTATCCTTGTGATCTGCTGCGGTATAGATGCCTTTGATGGCCATGCCTTCAAGACGAACAATGCTGGGATGCAACTGACAACGCATGAATGATTCGAGATCTTCAGCATTACGAATGGTACCCTCCCTGATATGGATATCCATGCCGAAGGAATGGGTAAACCCTCCAACCTGAATAGAGGAATCAAGCAGTTTGACATAATCGAGCAGCTTATTCCCACGGTTCACATCATTCGCCTCCTGTGTTCGTTAAATGTCATGTTAGATGACATTTATATTCCTTTTTGTTAACTTTATGTTTGAAAATCCGAATTATATGATAGTTATCATCCCATAAACGTCCGCTTTTTGTCAATAGTATCCGTTGAATTTAATGAATAGATTCTGTTATTTAATATTTGTGTCATTTTATATAACTTATTATGTTATTTATGTGACGAAGTGCAGGGAGGAATATATATAAGGAAGGACTATATATAAATGAATCAACAAGATCGGCTCTTACCGAAAAAGAGGGGATCAAATCTAATAATATGCAGTTCATGGGTAAACATGACGAGAATATGCGTTTTTTGAGGAAAATGCCTAGCTAAAAAAGAAGGTTTAAAAAATGCTTTACTTTTATTTCTGAACCCTGTATAATCAATTCTGTTGCCGATTATTTACGACATGCGGTCGTGGTGGAATGGCAGACACGCTATCTTGAGGGGGTAGTGGGCGTATGCCCGTGGAGGTTCGAGTCCTCTCGACCGCATCATATGAACGATGAAGAAGAAGCTTTCCATTAATGGAAAGCTTCTTTTTTTGCCTTTTTGAACAGTCTGGTACCAGAAGTTGAAAAAAAGGCCATCCATTACCGGGGGTAAGGGTGCTCTACCTTCCGGCAAAGGGTGGCCGATGTACTATTTTTGCAGCAAGTTCTTGATATCTTCTTCAATCTTGTCAGGTGTTGTTTTGGGAGCATAACGTTTAACTACCTGTCCGTTCTGATCCACAAGGAATTTGGTGAAATTCCATTTGATTGCTTTGGAGCCGAGCAGGCCGGGTGCTTCTTTGCTAAGGTGTTGGAAGAGCGGGTGAGCACTTGAGCCATTCACATCAATTTTCTCAAACATAGGGAAGCTCACGCCATAATTCATCTGACAGAACTCCGCGATATCGTCGGAAGAACCTTTTTCCTGGGCAAACTGGTTGCTTGGAAATCCAAGGACTTCAAATGGCGCATCCTGGAACTTGTCTTGCAGTTCTTGCAGACCTTTGAATTGAGGTGTAAGTCCGCATGAGCTTGCCGTATTCACAATCAGTAACACTTTATCACGGTAGTCGGACATTTCAACTTCTTGACCGCGAAGGGTATTCACTTTGTAATCGTAGACTGTCATCTCAATCGCCTCCATGATATCATCTGATACCTTTCATTATATTGGTTACAATTAAATAATGCAAAACTAATATGGTGTTAAAAGAATCAAAACTGGCAAGTTGTGCAGAATGCGTGAATGAATTGCGAAGTGATTTACGCCAGAGTGAGAATTAGATAGCCTTGACGAGGTGGATAGCGTATAACCGTATTGTAAGCGTTATTATATATGAATAATGGCGAAAATCTGCCGATTCGGTGATCTGTCCGGACTTTACACCGCCATGGCACGGGTGTATGATTCATATCGTAATTTCAATTTAAAACTAAATTGTACCTGAAAAACGAAACAAACGATAATATCGCTCAATCTTAACTTAAGATATACGAACGATGTTTTAATCGCTGAGTTTCCATTCATTCATGAGTGGGAAACGGGGGAACCAACGGAATGCGCTGTCCAGGACAGTAGGCATTCATGGGGTGAATTTTCCGGTGACAGCCGGAAATAGGGCGACTCTCGCGCCCGAATCCGTCAGCTAACCTCGTAAGCGTTAAAGGGAGAGGCAACAAGCCGTACGCTGGTTCATGGCGATTTCGCCATGGATTCTTTAAGAAGCGTTCGGGAGGCCTTGGTCCCCCACGCTTCTTTTTTGTTGTCTTTTCACGCCAAGGGAGGAACGAATGATGGATAATGAGATGATCTTAGTGACTGCTCCTAATGAAGCAGGACGCAAATTTATCAAATTGCTGATGTACAAAAAAATGCCGTTTGCCGTTCTAACCAACAGTGCAGGGGAAGAGCGCAGACTCCGTAGAATCGGAGTAGAACATGTCATTCGCATGAATACGGCTGCAGCTCAAAAATGGTTTTTGCCGCAGGCAAGCGTTGGCAACGTGTTTATTTTCGAGAACAGTCTGAATCTGACCTGTCGTTATTTACAGATCTGTCGATCGTGGACATCGAAATCCCTATGCGTCATTACGGAGCAAAGCCATCCGAAGGGGATCTATCGGGGAATGGGTGCAGACCGGATTGTATATTCACTCAATGGGGAAGTCGGCTTTCTCCTCAATGGGTAATGTCATAGCTTGAGATTGCTCAGGTGTAAGGTGCCTGTTATAATTGAATGTATCGATAAACGGAAATTTGAGGAGACTCGTGCATGATGGTGAGTCTTCTTTTTTATGGTTTTAAAGGTTAAAGGTAGTTCAAAAAGTCCGCTTTTGATTACGAAGGATGCCTAGCGGCATCATCAGCATCGAATATGTAATTCAGCCGAAATGTCCGTTGCTCACGTAGTTTTCCCTACGCTCCGCTACTCCATTTCTAGCTTCATTCCATCTTCTCGATACTGAAAACCAGACTTTTTGAACACGAACTTTTAGATTGCCTGTGGCTTACAAGGAGGAATTGGCGTGCCGGATGTGGGTGGATTGAAGTGGTTGTTTTTTGATGTTGGAGATACGCTAGTGGATGAATGGGACCCCGTTGATGATATTATCGGACAGTTCGTTCGCGAAGCCGGTGCTTTGGGGTATCCGGTGAAGATTGAGGCGGTACGTGAACTGTTCGCGAACTGTTATCAGAAATATGAACAATGGCCCATGAGAGTGGCAATTCGCACATTCATTGAAGATGAAGGACATCAGAAACAGATTCAGGACAAGCTGAAGTTTAAAAAAGATCTTGAACGACCTTTTCCTTCAGCGGATTCCGTTCTTCAGCAGTTGTCGCGGTATTATCGCATTGGCATTATCGCCAATCAGAGTCCTGGAACGGAAGAAAGACTGGAGAGTTACGGACTGCGAAAGTATGTTGATGTTCTGGCATGCTCGGCTGAAGAAGGGGTGTCCAAGCCAGATCCAGAGCTGTACGCTGTAGCCCTGAAACAGGCGGGTTGTGCACCGGAGGAAGCCGTCATGATCGGGGATCGGATTGATAACGATATCATTCCTGCCCGGAAGCTGGGTATGCGTACGATTCGAATTATGCAGGGCTACGGAAGATTCCAGCCAGACCGATCGGATGACGAACGCGCGGATTGGACTGTGGATTCATTGGATGAACTCCTGCCTTTACTGGTGCCGGATCAGGAATAGATGATTATTTGTTAGAGCTCGGAGTTTTACTACAAAAAGAAACACCTCGCTGTACTGCAATAATAAAGGCTGATCAACTTGGTATTGAATACCGGAGTTGATCAGCCTTTTTGATGTTTAGTCGATATGACGAGATTAGAATAACCGGATCGTCTGAATGATCAGATATACATTCAACACAACGATAATTGCGGCAATGACCCATGAGATGATTTTGAGCCACAATTTGTTAGCGAATGCACCCATGCTTTTTTTATCACTCGTGAACATGACCAGAGGGATTACCGCAAAAGGTAATTGAAGAGACAGTACAACCTGACTCAAAATGAGCAGTTCTTCTGTGCCGTGTTCTCCTGCAATTGCTGTGACAATTACTGCCGGGATGATGGCGATCAGACGTGTGACCAGTCTGCGCAGCCAAGCCGGAATCCGAATGTTGAGGAAACCTTCCATAACAATCTGCCCTGCGAGTGTACCTGTAAGGGTAGAATTCTGGCCTGATGCTAACAGAGCCACACCGAACAGGATACTTGCAATTGTAGTCCCTAATAGGGGGGTGAGCAAGTGGTAGGCATCGGAGATCTCGGCAACCTGCGTCATGCCGGCACTATGGAATACAGCAGCTGATACAATCAGGATGGCCGCATTGATGAACAAGGCGAGTGTTAGCGCGATTGTAGAGTCCATGGTCGAATAACGAATCGCTTCTTTTTTGCCCTGTGGTGTCTGTTCGATCTGACGCGTCTGCACAATGGAAGAATGCAGATACAGATTATGCGGCATCACGGTTGCTCCTATAATACCAATGGCAATATAGAGCATGGCAGGGTTCTGCAGGATCTCCACATTTGGGACAAAACCATGGAGAACACCGCCCATATCCGGTTTTGCCAGGAACAGGTCAATCCCGAAGCAGAGGGCAATGGTGGCCATCAGCACGATGACGAGTGTTTCCAAGGCGCGGAAGCCTTTGTTTTGCAGTACAAGAATCAGGAGTACATCAACGGCGGTGATGATAACTCCGTACAACATGGGGATGTTAAATAAGAGCTTTAACGCGATGGCAGAACCGATGACCTCAGCCAGATCGGTAGCCGCAATGGCCAGTTCACACAGAATCCATAACATGACGACAACAGGCATGCTGAAGCGTTCGCGGCAGGCTTGGGCCAGATCCCGTCCAGTGACGATGCCAAGCTTTCCTGCCAACGATTGAAGTACAACGGCCATCATGTTCGAGAGCAGGATGACGGATAACAAAGTATACCCGAACTGCGATCCGCCGGCGATATCTGTTGCCCAGTTGCCGGGGTCCATGTAACCTACGGCCACGAGATACCCTGGCCCTACAAAAGCGAGAAATTTCTTCCACCATGCCGCATTCTGCGGTACTTTCATGGAACTATGTGCTTCTCCGAGTGAAGGGGCTATGCCTGCAGTAGACAATGATTCACTTGAAGGAGCGTTGAATGGATTTTTTTTACTCATACGTTTATCACCTGACTCTTTGGAATAGTGATGCGGGACGAACCGCTCAAGATATATCTAAATTTTTATGTTTATTGTTACATTGTACTCCTTCAATAATTTTTGTCTAGTGCAACTTTTATGTATTAACACAAAAAATATGTTCTAATTTGAAAATGCTCTTTTGTATATTACCCAACCCGGGAAAAAATACAGATATGTGGATAAGATGCATGAAAATAATAAAGATGTAAAAGCTGATAAAGATATAAAATGCGTTTCAAATTGAGCCAGAAGTTTAAATTGAATTGAAGGCATTTAAAACTATACGGATAAGGGAGAGATTCTTAATGGAAGCTTTATATACAGCAGTAGCGACAGTTAAAGGTGGACGTACAGGTTCGGTGACTTCTTCGGATGGCATGCTTAAACATGATCTGAAAATGCCCAAAGAGCTTGGAGGTTCCGGTGGTGAAGGTACCAACCCTGAACAGCTCTTCGCCGCTGGATATGGAGCATGTTATGAAAGTGCCCTAGCCAATGTAGCACGCAAAGCAGGCGTGAAATTGGAGGATGTGGTCGTTACAAGTAACGTATCCATTGGTAAGGACCCTGCGGATGACGGTTTCCAGTTATCTGTTCGCTTGGACGTTAGCATGCCAGGTGTGGATCACAGTCAAGCAGAAGATCTGGCTCGCAAGGCACATGATTTCTGTCCATATTCCAAAGCGACACGTGGCAATATTGATGTTGTATTAAACGTAGTCTAAGATTTGACTACCCAATCAAAGGGGAACATATAGAGCAGGGTATCTCAGATACCTGATGTTCGTTCGTTTGAGTACAAAGCCCTGCTGGCCATCGGCAGGGTTTTGTGTTGATTATAATATAAGGGCAGGATGCAGGAGATCAGATGTCCAATCGCGTACTTTTTACATAATTGCACTCCCACTTCATGCTACACATTCCATAAAGGGGGAACGAAGATGAGTATTGAAGAGATGATCGAGCGCCGATTTGTATGTACAAAATGCAGGGGCACGGATTGTAACATTAAGGAAGTTTCCATGTCAGGAGCAGGCCTGAGCAAGATGTTCGATATACAACATAACCATTACCTGTTCGTGGCTTGTGCTTCCTGCGGCTATGTTGAAGTATTTGATCCGGATGTTTTGAAAGGTAAAAAACAAGGGCAGGTAGGGACGATTCTGGATATTCTGTTTGGTGGGTAGACATGCGCGAGTTGACATTGAACTGAATTTTCTTTAATATAACTTAGTACTGAGTAGTGTCATTGCATGAACCAAATTTGAATTAAACAGGTGATATCCATGTCTTATAGACCGCGTATTGCAGATTTAGAACTAGCTTATGGTAACAAGGAAGACGGATTGTACGAATTCAAAATGAATTTGGTAGACGGTACAAAATGCCGTGTATTCTACTCCCGTTCTCCGGAATGGAAGATGACCAATATCAGCCGTCTGCAGAAAACGCCTTGTCCAGTATGTCGCAAAGATTTCATTTGCAAATGTATGGACCAGTGGGCAAGTGACCTGCATCAACAAATGATCGATGACCAATGGATGGAAAAGGCAATTGCTGAGTAATTGTCGGACAAGATACGAGCGTGGGCACAATGCCTGCGCTCTTTTTCTTTATACTTCCTAACAATGCGTGTTCAAAAGTGGACTTTTTGAACCACCTCTATAATTAAATTTTAGAATTAGGAAACAAGATGGCTCAGATTGGGTAAGTTACTCTAACCGCAACAATAGGAGGCAGCCAATATGACAGCAAATCAAACGGATGTGCATCAGGGACATCCCATCGTACTGGTGGATGGCGTCTGTCACTTCTGCCAGGGCTTAACCAAATGGATTATCAAACGTGACCCGGAAGGGAAATATCATTTTGCTTCGCTCCAATCGGATGTGGCCAAGGAACTGCTGGTAAAGGGTAACCTGTCGACAGACAGTATGGATACTTTTGTTCTGATTGAGAATGGAAAATACTATACACGTTCAACGGCCGCACTGCGATTGGCTAAAGGTCTGAAGTTTCCTTATCCATTGTTATATGTGTTCATTATTGTACCGAAATTTATTCGCAATGCAGTCTATAACTGGGTTGCTCGCAACCGTTATCGCTGGTTTGGCAAGGATGAAGCATGCATGTTGCCTACCCCGGAGATCAAAGATCGATTTTTATGATTAATAACGGAAATAATTGGGTAATGACTACAGATCATATCTAATTTGGGAGGACAACAACTTGAAGAAGTGGACTACATTATTTATCGGGGCATTATTAGCAGTAAGCTTGGCAGCATGCGGTAACGACACAGATAATACAGCAACGCCGCCAGCCACTAACAACGAAACATCCAACGAGGGCAATACACCTGCAGAGCAGGAAACAAAGATCCCTACCTTGGACGAACTGATTACCAAAACCAATGCAGCAACGAAAGAAATGAAAAGCTTCACAACTGAAGCAAACATTGATCAGAATCTGAAATTGGATGCGGGTGAACAGTCCCAGGATCAACAGGTTAAAACATCGCTCAAGATGGATATTATCAAAGATCCAATGATGATCTATCAAGAGATGAAAATGGAAATGTCGGGACAGGAAGCTCAGAACGTGAAGCAGTATATCACTTCGGATAAAATCTACTCCCAAGTTGGGGACCAATGGGTTGCGATTCCTGAAGCTCAAACTGCTGCATTAATTGAGCAGATGAAAGCAAGCATGAATCCGGAAGGTGAATTGGAGCAATTTAAAAAGATCCAAGACGATACTGAAGTAACCGAAGAAGGCGACAATTATGTGATTAACGCTGACGTATCCGGTGATAATGTAAAAGAGTTGGCCAAATCCGTAATGGAGCAAAACGGCTCGGATGCCCAGATGCAAGCGATGCTAGATCAGATGAATATCACCAGCATGAAGATGAAATACATGATCAACAAAGAAACGTATTTGCCGGCAGGTACAGATGTAGCCATGGTCATGGAGATGGAACAGAATGAACAGAAAATGACGATGGACATGAAGATGACCAGTACATTCTCCAACCATGATCAAGTGGAAGAGATCAAGATTCCACAAGAAGCATTGGATAGCGCGAAGTAAATTGGCTGGCACAACTGCCCTAATGAAATGCTGAAGAACATAAGAAGCGATGGACGTACATCCTTGTGTACCGTTTACGCGCACCTCTGAATTAGATCTGTGTGAGCCACGAGGTTCACCGGATTCAAGCAGGGGTGTTTTTCTTTTTAAAAGAGAATATGTTCAGGTGTCAAGGTGTTATAGTATAGTCATAATGAAGCAGAGAGGGGAGACAAAAGATGATCGAATATGCACACATTCACCATGTTAGTCTGGCTGTACGAGATCTGGAAGTCGCGAAAAAATTCTATTCGGGGTTACTGGGAATGCAGGAGATTGAACGTCCGGCTTTTCGCTCCACAGGTACATGGTATGCCATCGGTAGCCAGCAGCTTCATCTGTTACAGCACCCGGAGGGTCACACGTTACGTGAGGCTGGGATTGATACAACGGACGGCCACTTTGCGATCTGGGTGACCAGTTATTCAGGGACTATCGCTTGGCTGGAGCAGCAGGGAATTGAGTACGAAGCCAGACCTGATAGTGTAGCGGGATTCGCGCAGATTTTTGTACTTGATCCCGACCGTAACATTATTGAGTTCGATTCACCCTATGAATCCTAAGGATGAAGGGTTAAAATAAATCCCTTGCTCCACCAGAAATTGTATGCTATATTATCCATACATTCATAGCACGTGACGGAAGCACCGTCCATATACTGCATATTCATGCGGTTATTGGGCGGTGCTTTTTTGTGCTTTCTGACAGGGAGGGAAGGGGAATTTGATTGTACTGAAGGTTGTTCTGGTTTCGAAGGATAGAGATTACATTAGCGCATGGCTGGATTTTGTGCAGGGGAGCTCGTCTGGTTTTCATGTTCGTTTCACGGCATTCTCCCAGGGGGATTCCTTCAGGGAGCATATGAATGAGCAAGAAGGTCGGGAATTACCGGATCTGGTTATTGCGGAACCGGAGTTTCTGAATGACTGGCTGAATAACGGGGGAGAAGGATCAGGTGTACCTTGGCTGATGCTTAGTGAAGGCATGGAAGAGGTGGATGAGGCCAAGCGGCTGTTGAAGTACCAACCTCTGCCTGCTTTGCTGGATGCTGTGATGCATGCCTGCCGGCAACCACGCCGCAAGAAGGTGCATCTTCCGGGACAAGAAACTCTCTCCATCGGTGTAGTATCCGCTTCGGGTGGAAGTGGCAAAACGGCGGTAGCCCTGCATATGGCGAAGCAACTGGGACTTGCGGGATATGCTGTTCTTTATCTGAATCTGGAGACGTTGGATAGTACGCTCCCTTTTCTGGAAAAGGGACTAACTAGAAGTGGGCAGCGCCAGCCTGATGGCGAGACGGGATTGTCACGCCTGTTATACGATCTGAAGGTGGGCAGAAAGGAATCCGGCAAGCAGTTACAGGCGCTATCGAAGGACGTGGATGGATATGTGGTCCGGCATGAAGCATTGAAATCCGATGTGTTCTGGCCATTATCGAATCGTAAAGAATTGTTGCAAATGACTCGTGAGGATACGTCGAATCTGCTTCGTTATTTAACCGATAGCGGACAATATGACATGCTGATTCTGGATGGGGACTCAGGTTGGGATGGGCGCAGTGAAGGGGTGCTGGATACAGCAGATGCATTTGTCTGGTTGGTTGAGGATGATATATCTGCCATGCATCGATGGGGACAATGGTTGCAGCATGCAGAGCGAACGAAGCCGGAGGTGTACGAAAGTATCATGGACCGATCACGTTTTGTAGTTAACAAATATCGGGACAATGTTATCAATGCACTTCCACGTCCTGATCTGCATCTGGATGCAGTGTTGCCCTATATCCCTTCTTGGAAACAACTCAGTCAGGAGGAAGTCCTGCTTAGTTCACCGATCTTCCAACGTGAAGTGAAGAGATTATGTGCCATGCTGGTACAAGATGGCGAAGAAGAATTGAAGCAGACGGGACGAATTCAGAAGCAGGATCGGTGGGCACTATGACGGATTCAACCCATAGAATACTGGATCGTGAAGAACAGTTTCAGATGATGCGCAGGGAAGTCAGAGCTGGGCTCGATTTAACCTCTTCAGCAGGAGATGATGAACTGTGGCAAGGGATAGAACGCAAAGTTCTCACCGACCCGAAGCTGGATGATCTGACCTCAGGAGAGCGTCACACGCTGGTACAGCGATTGTTTGACTCCTTTCGTGGATTGGATATTTTGCAGCCACTTGTGGATCATCCCGATATTACGGAAATTATGATCAATAGTCACAAGGAGATTTTTGTGGAGCAGGAAGGTGAAGTCAGCCAGATCACCCTTGAATTTGAGTCCAGGGAACGGCTTGAGGATATTATTCAGATGATTGTGTCTGGTGTAAACCGGATTGTGAATGAGTCTTCGCCAATCGTAGATGCCCGTTTAAAGGATGGTTCACGGGTCAATATCGTGTTGCCTCCCATTGCCTTGAAAGGCCCCACGATGACGATTCGTAAATTCCCCAGTGAACCGATGAAGATGTCCGATCTGATTGAAAAGGGAGCCCTGCATGAAGAAGCGGCAGAATTATTGCAGCAATTGGTACGGAGCAAATATAACATCTTCATTGGAGGGGGGACCGGATCGGGAAAAACGACCTTCCTGAACGCACTATCCCAGTTTATCCCTGCCGATGAGCGGATTATTACCATTGAGGATTCGGCTGAGTTACAGATTGTTACGGTACCCAATCTGGTGTCACTGGAAACGCGGAATGCCAATACCGAAGGCAAGGGGCAGATATCCATTCGGGATCTGATCAAGTCTTCCTTACGGATGCGTCCGAATCGGATTGTGATTGGTGAGGTAAGGGGCGCAGAAGCGCTGGATATGTTACAGGCCATGAACACAGGTCATGATGGATCTTTATCAACTGGGCACGCGAATACCATCTCGGACATGATTAGCAGACTGGAAACGATGGTGCTCAGTGGTGCGGATCTCCCCATTACGGTTGTAAGGCAGCAGATTAGTTCAGCAATTGATATTTTTGTACATCTGTCCCGGCTACGAGATCGCTCACGGCGGGTGACAGAGATTAGTGAAGTGATTGGCATGCAGAACGGTGAGGTTTTGCTGAACCCACTGTTTCGTTTCCAGGAGCAAGAAGAGCGTGAAGGCAAAATTATTGGTGGACTAATACAGGTTGGAAAGTTGAATCAGGTGGATAAAATTCAGATGTCTGGGCTCGGAGAATGGCTGGATGGATACATAGAACAATATAGTATGGAATCGGATTCATCAGATAACAACGTGAATTAAAGTTATTGGAAGGTGATTACTGTTGGGTGAAGCCAGACAGATGTTGACGGATTACACCGTATATACGCTTTCCCGGAGACAGCGAATGGTCTGTATGCTGATTAGCGGTCTGTTGTTTTTTGGCATCGGAATTCTGTTCTACCATCACTGGTTGGCTGGGGCAATCCTGGCTGCAGGCTGTATATGGGTACCAAAACATTGGACTAAAGTGCTGCTGGAACGAAAAAGAATGACACTCAGTTTACATTTTAAACAAGCATTATATGCATTATCTTCGGCACTTGCCGCCGGAAAATCGGTGGAAAATGGATTCAAGGAATCCGTAGAGGATCTGCGAATGTTGAACCCGGAAGCAGATACCGATCTGATTCGTGAGTTCACGATATTGCGAACACGGATGGAGTATGGACAACCGATTGAAGAGGCACTACAGGACTTTTCGGATCGGGCACAGATTGAGGATATTACGAACTTTGCAGATGTGTTCATTACTTGTAAACGAACGGGCGGGGATCTGGTTGAAGTCGTGCGCCGCACCTCGGCTGTTATCGGGGAAAAGCTGGATATTCAGCAGGATATTATGGTCGCAGTGGCACAGAAGAAATTTGAATCCAAGGTCATGTTTGCAGCTCCATTTATTTTTTTGATATTTCTCAATCTGACCGCCAAGGACTTTATGGAGCCATTATATAGCGGGATGGGATATCTCATCTCTACTGGTGCACTTGCAGTGTTGGCCTGCTGCTATCTGTGGATTAATCGCATTATGGATATCAAAGTATAAGGAGCTGAAACGATGCTGCTTCCCGTTATAGTCGCAGGGATGCTCGGAGCGGGATGGCTGGTACTGGATCGAACCCGGGGACAGACCTACCGGCATCTGCGCAAACTGGATATGGAAGGATTACGACTGAAGAAATTGCATGGCCCATTCCTGTTCATACTGGACAAGTTCGAGATTGGACGCAGATTGCCTGTGCTCATGTTTCGGATGCAACATGCCATTCAGAAAATGTATGGCATACAGCACAGTGGGGAGAAAACGATGCTCTATTGCGCTGAAATGTTAACCTACACGTGGCTTATGTTACTGGCAGGTTGTCTGTTAACACTTGTTGGAGATATGGGCATCGGAGGTATGGTGGGTGGACTGGCATTAGGAATAGCTTTACCTTTTGCACTCTATAAAGACCTCAATACCAAGGTCCAGCGGAGAGATCAGGACATCCTTATGGAGCTGCCCGAGCTATTGAACCGAATTGTTCTATTAGTAGGCGCCGGGGAGACCGTTCAGCGTGCCATCGTCCACTGTGTCACAAGCCAGGGGGAACGAGATCATCCGCTGTACAACGAACTCAGAAAAACCGTGGGAGATTGGAATAATGGCTACTCGTTTCAACAATCATTTGAACAGTTCAGTCGCCGCTGCGGTGTACAGGAAGTGACGATCTTTACAACAACGGTGCTGCTGAATTTCCGGCGTGGGGGAGGTGACTTTGTATTGGCGCTGAGGGATCTGTCACATGTGTTGTGGGAGAAACGCAAGGCTGTCAGTCGGGCGAAGGGAGAACAGGCTTCTTCCAAACTGGTGTTTCCGATGGTACTTATCTTTTTTACGATTGTGGTTATGATCGGGACACCTGCTTTTATGATGATGAATATGTAGGAGGAATTGGGATGATGGAATTGATGAAAAGAAAAGTAGCTGGATTTTGGAAGGAAGAGGACGGGCTTGGCACGTTGGAGCTGATTCTGATCATTGGGGTTATTATCATTATTGCTGTGATATTTAGAAAGCAAATAGAGGCATTGGTGACTGACCTTCTTGACAAAGTAGACACAAAAAGTAATGAATTCTTCCCGAATTCTTAGGCTGAAAAAGGAAGAAGGGAGCTTCACCGTTGAAGCCTCCCTGATCTTCCCTGTTGTGCTGTTTATTTTGGTGTTACTGCTATTCTTCACCATGTACATGTATCAAAAGACATTCCTGAATCAACATGCCTATGCAGCTTCCGAACGTGCAGCTTATAGCTGGGACAACAGTCACAAACAGGCGATGACAGGTGAATTCGTCGCTGGGGAACATGACAATCTTTACTGGAGACTGACGGATGATCGGATGCTCGGAGCACTGTTTGGCTGGGCGGGAGCGGACAACCAGGTTAGCGTTTCAATACCTGCTGGTGAAGGCGGAAGTCTCTCGGAACAGAAATTGGCACAAGCAGTTCAACATATGCCCTCAGCCATGAAAGGCACGATTGAGTATCAGAATTCTCTGATTCAGCGGAAAATAACGACCAAGCTGGAACAAGTGATTTCTTTGCCTCTTCCTTCCTTTTTGTTTGATTCAGGTAACCGGGTTCTAACTCAAGGATCATCCGCAGTTGTTGAACCGGTGGAATTCATTCGAACGGTAGATTTGGTCCGTTATTACGCAGCCAAGTTTAAAGGCAAGGGTGGTGCGGCGACCAGTACAGCGGCAGAGGCCGGACAGGTTGTGCAGCATTTTGGCAAAAGCAAAAAATGAGAAAAGGAGGAGGGGGGAGCTGTTTAGAAAAAAAGACGGTGAGTTGGGAGCCGTAACCCTTTTTTTAATATTAATATTGGCGGGAGTTTATATGTTTGTCGCCATATTTATTGATTATGCTCGTATTGCTGCCTTCAAGGTGCAGACCGAACGAATGACTCATGCTGCAATGAGATCGGTCATGTCAGCCTATGACACCTCCCTGCGGGAGTACGGTTTATTCGGGTATGGTGACAGCAGTGGGGATGCAATTATGGCGAAAGTGCTGAATGATAGTGTGAAACCCTCGTCTGTAAAAGACAAATTTCCCATTCTGGATATCCAGTGGGATACAACTTCGCTGAACATGGAGCGTGAACTGGGAAGATACGATATATTTAATCGTCAGATTCAGGAGGATATGAAGTATCGGGCTCCGGTTGATTTTACCGTTGAAGTAATCAATCGGTTCAAACCGATGTCAGACGAGATGAAGGAAGCCGCGCACACGGTAGACTTGCTGAAGAAATTACAAAAGTTATATGACAAACGTGAAGAGTTGTTGGATGAGGCCATTGCCAATCAGACGGAATCGGCAGAGAAACTGAAGAATCTTCCGAAGTTGATTATGGACCCGCCTTCACAGGCTATCTACGATGAGATGCTGGAAGATACACCAGAGACTGCTGCCGAGGCAGCGGCACGTTATGCGGATTATCTGAACAAGCAAAGGGCAGATGAGGGATTGCCGTTCAGAGAACAACAATACATATTGGAACTGGCTCGTTATCGGACGGGTGTTGGGAATGTGGTCACGGGCATCAGCATGATCATACAACCGGCGTTACAGGCCCATCAAACGAAGCTGGAGGAAGCACAGGCCAAGATCGAAGAAGCACGCAAGATCAATGAGGAAATGAAACGTGTGATCACGGAGGGGGAGAACCGTTCGGAGAACGAAAGTTACGACAACGTGGGCAATTCGAATCTGCCTGGAACGAGCCCTGCATCTACAGGATCGGGCACTGAAGCCAAAAGTGCACGTTCTCTTGCTTCGGAGCTTGTGAGGGCAGATAGCCTGTTCGATCAGTTGAAGGCACGGATGGTTTCCCAGAATTCGGACTTCTCTAACGTCAGAAGAGACAACATGGAATTGAATACACAGCTTCGCAGTGTCACGGGTATGAGCGGTGTTCCGATTAAACCCGCGGTTAGACAGGCAAGCCAGATAACAGAACGATACATGGATACTTATGTGCGCAGCGGCCCTGCCAACCTCATCGAACAGAGTAAACAGCAGCTGGAGAGTGGTCGTGTTTCGGACGCTCAGCGTAAAGCGAATGATAAGGAATCCAAAGGGAAATTAAAGGAAGTTAAACGAATCTTGTCGCAGATTCAGAGTGGAAGTTCAGGTTCCATGGACGCTTTCAAACAGCTGGAGGAGTATTACAACGCTAATATAGCTTTTAATGAGGCTAGTCGTGAGGAGTCCAAAAAGGCAGAGATTGCTGATGATCCCTATGACTCTGGTGGCGATGCCATGAAGGGAATGGACAGTTTGTTTGGCGGGATGTCAGGTCTCCTGGATAGCCTGGGTGATGAGTTATTCCAGAATGAATACGCTCTAGCCTATTTCAATTCCATGGATTTTGGTCAGCTATTTACCTGGACTGAAGGTGGTGGAGATGCGGGTGATGTTCTCAAATTGGAGAATCAGGAACTGGAGTATATCGTATACGGGTTTCATAATCCATCGGGTAACATCGCAGCGGCATATGCGGAAATCTTCGGGATGCGCCTCGCTATTCGAACCGCAGAAGGATTAATTGAACACAGCAAGTTGGGAAATCCACTTTTGGTGTTATCGGCAGCCATTTTATATGGAATTACAAACGCTATTGCGGATATGGTGAAACTTGCAAAAGAGGGCAGTGTGGAACTGTCCAAATATATCAAAGTCAAATTGACGTATAGGGACCATCTTCGATTGTTCCTCTTGATGCACAGCAACAATGAACGCAAAATGTCCAGAATGCTGGCGTTAATTCGATTGAATACGGGTGTGAATCCGGATGAGAAACAGACGTATGCTTCGGGTAACATGCGAAGTAGCATCAAGTTGTGGTTTTTGCCAGGGGTGGTTAGAAGCATAGGTGCAGTTATGAGTAGTGAGGATCAGGTTGAAGGTGGGCGATTTTTCATTGAGCGGAAGGCGGATTATTCCTATTGAGTGATCGGGATTGTTTCGGTGGAGGGATTATGGATAAGCAGCAACATTACGAAAAAGAAAACGCACAATTACAGAATCGTTTAACAAGATTAATCAGATTGCAACGTTTGAAGTCTCTGAATAAGCAGATATGTCCTCCTAAAAAGGAACAGGGCAGCATGGTTCTGGAAGCCTCACTGGTGTTACCTGTTTTTCTGTTTTTTATCATGTTTCTCATCTTCATTGTGCAAATGACTTTAATCTCCACAGCGCTACAGAGCACAGCAGGGGAAGCGGTGAAGCAGTTATCAACGAAAATATATCCTGTTTCCCTTGCATTCACACCTTCTGATTCTGCCGGAGGTGAAGGCTCTGGAGGAGGGTGGAAGATACCGGAGTTGTCTCTGACGGAATGGGCAGAAGGTTATGCTTCTTCTCTGCCCGAGCCATTAAGTGATTGGGTACGTTCAGCAGCGGCTAGTGGTGAACAACCACTACAGGAGATCAAGACATCCGTCTTGGAAACCGTGCTTGATCCCACGGTAAAACCACTGCTTCAACCCTTTATCGAGCCAACTCTGCTGAACATGGAGCGTCTTCATGTGAATGGGATTTCCATACCCGATCTCAAAAACAAAACAAATCCATATTTCCGACTGGAACTGAGTTATGAATTGCCGGTTAAAGTCCCCTTTCTCAGTAAACCGCTTCGGATTCAGGCTGCTGCGGCAGAACGGGTATGGATTGGAGATACCGGAGAAGGGGCAGATGGTAGCGCAGGGAGCGGGGATACTGCCGGTTCAGCAACGGTATTGTCTAAGCCTGACCCGGCTTACATAGGCAACAATGCAACGATCAAGGTGAAGGTAGAACCAGGAGCGAGCGCGAATTTAACGATATTTTACAAGTCAGGTGAAAGTTCTGCGAAGCACATCGGATGGGCCACCGCAGATGAGAATGGAATAATTGAATGGACCTGGTTTGTTGGCACTCGGACAACAGAAGGAACATGGAGTTTTGTTGTCGAGACAGGAGACGGTACCAAGACGGAGACTACGTTTAACGTGGCCTCCAGAAAATAAGGAAGGGGATGATAGAGTGGAGTGGTTCTACATTGCCTGTGGCATATACATTATTGCAGCTTTTATTACTGACATACGATCCATGAAAATTCCAAATCGATTAACTTTACCCGTGACTGTTGCAGGTGTACTGGCCCATATCATATGGGGAGGTTGGGATGGGTTCTTATTCTCGGCTGCTGGATTTGCAGCAGGTTTTGGTATTTTGTTTCTGATGTATGTCATTGGCGCAGTAGGGGCAGGAGATGTGAAATTGTTTGGTGCGATTGGCGCATGGACGGGGTTTGCTTTTGGCATTCATGTGATTATTTACTCTGTTTTGTATGCAGGAGCTATTGGTTTAGTGATACTTCTATTCCGCAAGGACTCAGCGAAACGAATTCGTGGCATGGCAGGCAATCTTGCCGGTTTTTTCATGCTTGGTTCCCTCAAGCTGCTGAACACAGAGAAGACATTAAAGTTTCCATTTATGCTGGCCGTATTGCCTGGATTTATCACGGTGCTTATTTCAGGACTTTTCCCTTGAGTGAAGGAGTAAAGAAGTTTTGAGAGTAACAGTGATAGAAGATGGCACTACAATTGGAGTGGCAGAGTGTAACATATTGTAACTCAACTTAGATCAACTAAACTTTTTACATTTTCTTTAGTTGATCCTATATAACAATGGAAAGAGAGGATTGGCATGTATGGATTAACGAGAGATTTTATTCGTAACGGCGGAGCGTTTATGGTTTTGGAGAAAGAGGACGGATTACGAATGGAGGAATTGAGCCGGGTACAGATGGGCATGCTGTCCTCCAATCAGATTCCGCGACTTCTTCCTGTTCATATTCGGGAAGTGGACCGAAATGTAACTTTGCAGTACGACATATCGGGGTACAAGATGTTATCCCAGATGTTAAAGTCAAGTAAAATCAAATTGCGTGTTCTGTACGGTCTGTTGTTCCAATTAGCCGATGCCTTCACGGAATGCCGACAGTATATGCTGGAGCCTCGTAAATTATTGATCCAGGAAGAATACTTGTTCATCAACGGTTCATTCGAACAGGGTGAGCTTGGCATAGTCTATGTACCAATCATGGATACGGTTGAAGTTGATCCAACGCCTCAGCAATTCCGTGAGCTGGTAATCAGGCTGATGGCCCATGTACAGGAACTGCAGGGAGAAGGAATTCAGCGTGTTCTGCAGTTATGTGACAATGAACGCTGGGATATCAGACAGTTGCGAGAGCTCTTGCTGGAATTGTACGCGGACGAGCAAGAGAATGGAGGAAGTGCAGCATTTCTCTCGTCCAGAACATCGGAAAACGTGAATGATCTACGAGGTAATTTTCATTCGTCAATTACTGGGCGGGATAACAGGCAATCCGCTAGTTATTCTCGTCCAGATCAACCTGGTGCGCCTGTTCAAAAGGCTGCTGTGGAGCCCGTGCTAAATTTCCGTCAGACACAGAAAACGAGTGAATCCGAGGTTGAAGACTTTCCGATGAGATCTCGGACCTTTTCAGGCAGGCGCTCACCTGGACAATCTTCATTGGAGAGTACAAACAGCATGGATAAGAGACGAAGTAACCCGCATAATTCTGATTCGCTAGAGCCCGTTGATATGGAAGTAGAGGAAAAGCCTGCAACCTCCAAAATAACCTATGTCATATTGGGCTGCATGGTAGCCATGGCATTGGCATGGAGATTCATATACATGGAGCAACCGGGACAGACGCAGATGATCCTGTGCATGGTACTGAGCCTTGGTTTGCTTGGTGTAGCAGGATGGACTTGGAAGCGTAAGGGAATCACTCGTAATGAACCAGAAAATAAGCGGTCTTTTTCATTCAATTTAGGTAAGAACAAAGGGAAGCAGACGGAAGAAGAAGAGGAACCGTTTCAGGAGAGTTGGCGCTGGAATACAGCTGAAAGGCCAGTGGAACGCATAAACCAAACGATTGCATCCGCGTCAGAAGGTGGTAGTGAGCATTCCCATTATCAAAGCCTGCATATGACACCTGAACACTCTGATCCACCGTTCGTTCAGCGCCATGTGGAATCGGTAGCTTCAACTTCAGAGCTAATTCGACAGGATGCAGTTGCGGAGGCAACCGTGAATCTGCAGAATCTGGCCAAAGGTAACTTTAATGGGGAAGGGCCGGTGAAGGCGTCTTATTATCTTGAACGAAGATCGGGAAGCAGTGACCAACATGAACGGATGGATGTGCAAGGAGCATCTTTTGTCATCGGAAGATCAGCCGACATGGTTCAGTGGGTCGATACAGCGACCGGTGTGTCCCGTGCTCATGTGGAATTGAGCCGGAACAAATCGGGCTATGTCATTAAGGATCTGGGTTCAGTGAATGGAACTATTCTTCAGGGTAATATTCTTGCTCCTTATAAGGAGTATCCCTTGGCGGATGGAGATACATTTACACTGGCGGAGTCTGTCTACATTTATCGGTCGGTTGGATAAGCAAAGATCAGTCCCGCAGTTGTATTAATCAGATAATCCACGATGTTTCAAGTCTTCCAGCGCTTGAGTTAACGTAGGGAAGGTGAATTGGAATCCGTGGTCGAGTGCTTTTTGCGGAATGACTCTCTGCCCTTGAAGCAAAACAACGGATAGTTCACCAACTAAGGTTTTAATTAAGAAACCGGGTACGGGGAACCAGTGAGGGCGATGATATACCTTGCCCACCGTGCGACCGAATTCATCATTGGTGACAGGGTTCGGGGAGGAAGCATTGACCGGACCTGCCACTTGTTTATTTTGAATGCTAAAATCAATGAGTCTTACGATATCCATAATGTGAATCCAGCTGGTCCACTGTCTGCCACTGCCGATTTTGCCGCCAAAACCCAGCATATAAGGAAGTTTCATCAATGGAAAAGCACCTTTTTTATGACCGAGAACCAGACTCACCCGGATTTTAACGAGTCTTACATTTTTGATTGCATCTGCAGCAACTTCCCACTGTTCCGAGACCCGGGACGGAAAATTCATGGATTTTTGCGGACTGCTTTCGTCAAAGGTTTCGTTCGGTGAGGTTCCATAGATGGCCATGGCAGAAGCCTGAACGACCACTTCCGGCTTTTGCTCCAGGGTTTCTACCAATCGGGCTACCCGCGCTACGGTCGTTACTCGGGATTCAACAATCTCCAGCTTTGCCTTGGTTGTCCAGCGTTGATTCAGCGTTTCTCCAGCAAGGTTAACGAGAGCGTCCATACCTTCAAGCAAGTGAGGTTGTTCTTCGACTTGCTCCCATGATATATATGTAAGATTTTTACTTGGATTATGCAGGTCAGGCAGTTTTCGTGTAATAACTTTCACATGGTGTCCGGCTTGCAGCCAGTAATCTACAAGTGCTCCTCCCACAAATCCGGTACCTCCACAAATGGCAATTTTCATATCAAACATCCTCTCTATATTTCACTGCCCTGATATTCACCCATGAATCGACAAACAGCCCCGTACGGTAAGCAATGCTTGTTGGGAACGACTTACCTGACGGAGCATATCTGTACATTAACCAAATCTATATATGGCTTAACTTATCTTTGTACTTTATTTAATCAAATGTTGATAAGGGGAATAATCGATTTTGTTTTTCTCCAAGAATTTTACCAAAAACTTATTATCCCGCTTCGGGGTGGCAATAATGTATCCTTTGATACAATGATCTCTCGATACTTCCGTGGCGTTGTCTTCAACTGCAATTTTACCGATCTCTGCAGCAATGGAATGTTTGGCGATGTCACGAAATGGCCCAGGTACAGGCTCGACGAGCTGATCCAAAAAAGCTTTGGCTTCATCCGTCCATAAATGACGGCTGGTTTCCACCCAATAATTTTGCCAATCCAGTTTGGACTTTCCGTCTGCTTTGGGTAGCACTTTCAAAAACTTGCGCATCATGAAAAATCCACCGATACACATGCTGCCAAGCAATAAAAAAGTCCAGAATGCGATCGTATTCATAAACCAGTTGCTGGGGGAACTGCTGGTCAGTATCATCGTGTAGGAGTCGAAAATCATTGCGGAGTCACCTCGGTTCATTGATTTTCACGGAAAGACGGATTCCGCCTACCCATGTTCCATAAATTAGCTGTCAAAAATAGCCTCTATCCCGAATTATAGCGCATTTCTAGATTTATTTCGATAATCGCGTTAGAATAAGGGATAATTCAGATTAAGGGGGATCAATAATGCTGAAAATCGGCTCCCACGTGTCCTTTTCGGACAAGGGATTATTGAGTGCAACGAAGGAAGCGTCCTCGTACGGTTCCAGTTCGTTTATGATATATACGGGTGCACCACAGAATACACGTCGCAAGCCAATTGAATCCATGTATATTGAAGAAGGTAAGCTAGCCATGCAAGAGGGTGGAATGGAAGATATCGTTGTCCATGCACCGTACATTATCAATCTTGGCTCATACAAAGACAACACGTATAGACTCGCTGTAGATTTCCTACAGGAAGAGATCCGTCGTACTCATGCCATTGGTGTCAAAAACATCGTATTACATCCCGGCGCTTTTACAGATAAAGATGCCCATTATGGGATCGGACGGATCGCAGAAGGGTTGAATGAAGTGCTGGAAGGTGTGAAAGAGACAGATGTGAACATCGCTCTGGAAACCATGGCTGGCAAAGGTACGGAGATGGGTCGCAGTTTTGAAGAGATCGCCCAGATTATCGAGAAAGTAACGTATAACGAGCGCCTGACAGTGTGTATGGATACGTGCCATATTCATGATGCCGGATACGATATCGTTAACGATTTTGACGGTGTATTGGAACAATTCGATCGCACGGTAGGACTTGACCGCATTGCCGTAATGCATATTAATGATAGTAAGAATGCTGTGGGTGCGCACAAGGACCGTCATACTCCAATTGGCTCCGGCTGGATTGGGTTTGAAGCGATTAACCGCATTGTTAACCATGAGAAGCTTCAAGGACGTCCATTTATTCTGGAGACACCTTGGATTGGCAAAGAGGCTAAAACACAGCGCCCAATGTATGAGGTGGAGATTGCATTGCTTCGTGGGGATGTTGCCGGTCGATTCGGCCAGGAATTCCTGACAGAAGTAGAACAATTGCAACACTTTTTCAAAGGTAAAGAGATTGAGTCCCGTTCGTATATTCTGGATGTGTGGACGCTGCTCAAAAATGATGCTAAAGCCAAAAAGGCAGACCCGCGTGAACCGCTGGAACGCCTCTATGACATGGTGACTGAAGCTGCGTTGTTCCCACATCTGAATGAAGAACAACTGAATCATCGCTTGATTGCATGGCTTGCGGGTTAACCCCGCAGGTCATGGCTTATATTGAAGGAGGAAGAATAACCCGATGGAGATCCACGCTAAACAAGTACGCCCTGATTCTAAAAACCGCGCCGATCGTGCGCGCATGCTCATTTCCTGTCCGGATGGTCCAGGAATTGTAGCTGCGGTATCTCATTTCCTGCATCAGCATGGAGCAAATATTGTTCAGTCGGACCAGTACACCATGGACCCTGCTGGCGGCATGTTCTTTATGCGAATTGAGTTTGATCTTCCGCAATTGTTGGTCAATTTGCCGAAACTGGAAGCAGACTTTGCAGAAGTGGCAAGCCGTTTTCAAATGGAATGGACGCTATCAGCGGTTAGCCGCAAGAAGAAATTAGCTATCTTTGTATCCAAAGAAGATCATTGTCTGGTGGAATTGTTGTGGCAATGGCAGGCAGGCGATCTGGATGCAGATATTGCGCTTGTGGTCAGCAACCATCTGGACATGAAAGAATATGTAGAATCATTCGGCATTCCATATCATCATATTCCGGTTACAGCAGATACCAAGAAAGAAGCGGAACAGCGTCAACTGGACGTGATCGGCAACGATGTGGATGTGATCATTCTGGCTCGTTACATGCAGATCATCTCTCCAATGTTCATTGAGCACTATCGCAATCGAATCATTAATATCCATCATTCATTCCTGCCCGCCTTTGTGGGTGGTAAACCGTATGCACAAGCGTATAACCGTGGTGTCAAAATCATCGGTGCGACAGCGCACTATGTTACGGAAGAACTGGATGGCGGCCCGATTATTGAACAAGACGTGCAACGTGTAAGCCACGGGGATGATGTCACCGAACTGAAGCGTATTGGACGTACCATTGAGCGTGTTGTGCTTGCACGTGCCGTGAAATGGCATGTTGAAGACCGGGTTCTCGTTCATGAAAATAAGACGGTTGTATTTTAAGTTTATACTTTAATACTGTGCAAGGTTGATTCGGAACCACATAACAGATTGAGTAAAAAGCGACCCCATTCGTTTACGAATGGTGAGTCGCTTTTTTCGCGCTGATATACTTTCCGCACAAGCCGAGCACAATACCGAATAACAGATGTCCGATTATCCAGTAGATAATGGCTGTTATATCGTAAAGGTCGGGTACACGTGAAGATAGTTGAGAGAGCGGGATGTAGAGCAGGGACGATCCAGCTCCAAGCAAGATTCCTTTGAACATCGGGTGACCTGAACGCCCTACCCACCATAGATAGAAGATGCCGATGAACACGGAAACGACGAGATGCAGAGAGAATTCAATCCATTCGGGAAGGGTTGGCGGAAGTCCAGGTACAAAATCAATATTCAGAAGCAGGGTATATACCTTTTCACCAGTGTAAAACTGAATTG
This sequence comes from Paenibacillus sp. FSL R5-0749, assembly GCF_038595085.1. Taxonomy (NCBI): domain Bacteria; kingdom Bacillati; phylum Bacillota; class Bacilli; order Caryophanales; family Paenibacillaceae; genus Paenibacillus; species Paenibacillus sp. FSL R5-0749. The sequence continues at coordinate 1,658,142 of NZ_CP152005.1, forward strand.
TTTTGAGAAAGAATCCAAGGACAACGCCCGAAACCATACCTGTTAAAATACCCGGGAACCAGGGTAATGAACGATTTGAGTACCTAGTAGGGGGAGCAGCGGGTACAGACATGATAACAACCTCCTATGATTGATACTTACTTTGAAAAGTAAACCACAGTCCCGCTTTCGAATCCATATTCAGGATATGTTATGTAAATTTAACTTGGATATCTAAAAAGTGTATGGTTTTCGTGTTAAAGGTTATACTTCATGCGATGGATTTGCGAGGCTTAATAGGTCTGTTTATGGAATTTAATGCCTTGTCCTGATACGGTTTTTGCTTGATTGGCAAGGGATTGTTCATCACAAACAACCAATTTTTCACGAACTTCTAAAAGAAGGTTATGGAAAAGCTTCACGCCAAGTGATACAATACAAAAGTGAATAAGTCAAAATGAAACACTCAAGCGGATTCACTTATTGTGAAATTCGGTTTGCTTGTATGATGAGAGGGATTCGCTTGCGCACCCGACTTATCTAAAGACATGAGGAGGACAAACCATGACTGACAAGAACGAAGCGATTCAAAAGGATGAAAATACTACAATCGACAACCTGTCGATTACGACCGTACGTACTTTGGCGATTGATGCAATTGAGAAGGCAAATTCCGGACATCCGGGTATGCCTATGGGCTCCGCTCCAATGGGGTACCAACTTTTTGCAAAAACGATGACTCATAACCCGGACCACCCAACTTGGGTTAACCGGGACCGTTTTGTCCTGTCTGCAGGACACGGCTCCATGTTGCTGTACAGCTTGCTGCACCTGAGCGGATATGATCTTCCAATGGAAGAACTGAAACAGTTCCGTCAATGGGGAAGCAAAACACCGGGTCACCCGGAATTCGGACATACTGCAGGTGTTGATGCAACTACAGGCCCACTGGGTCAAGGTATTGCAATGGCTGTAGGTATGGCGATGGCTGAAGCTCAACTGGGCGCAACTTACAATAAAGATAAGTTCAACGTCGTTGACCACTACACTTACGCAATCTGTGGTGATGGTGACTTGATGGAAGGCGTATCGCATGAATCAGCTTCCCTGGCTGGACGTTTGCACCTAGGCAAATTGATCATGTTGTTCGACTCCAATGACATCACACTCGATGGTAAATTGGATCTGTCTTCTTCCGAAAGTATCGCGAAGCGTTTTGAAGCTTATGGCTGGCAAGTGCTGCGCGTAGAAGATGGTAACGATCTGCCTGCAATCGAAAAAGCAATTCAGGAAGGTCAAGCAGATACACTGCGTCCTACACTGATCGAAGTTAAAACGGTTATTGGTTATGGTAGCCCGAACAAACAAGGTAAAGGCGGCCACGGCGGTACTCACGGATCTCCACTGGGTGCAGACGAAGCCAAATTGACTAAAGAGTATTACAAATGGGTTTATGAAGAAAACTTCCACGTACCAGCTGAAGTTCGCGATCACTTTGCACAAGTGAAAGATCGTGGTATCTCTGCTAATAAAGCTTGGGACGAGAAATTTGCCGAGTACAAAAAAGCATACCCTGAGCTGGCAGCTCAATTCGAAACAGCGATTAACGGCGACCTTCCAGAAGGATGGGACCGTGATCTTCCTAAATATGCAGCAACAGACAAAGCGCTCTCCACTCGTGTAGCATCCGGTAACGCTCTGAACGGTCTGGCACATAACGTGCCACAACTGACAGGTGGATCTGCTGACTTGGAAAGCTCCACAATGACTCACTTGAATAACCTGGAGAACTTCACACCTGAAGATTACTCCGGCCGTAACATCTACTTCGGTATCCGTGAATTCGGTATGGCTGGAGCAATGAACGGTATGGCACTGCACAGTGGTGTGAAAGTATTCGGAGGTACGTTCTTCGTATTTACCGATTACCTTCGTCCGGCTGTTCGTCTGGCTGCCCTGATGGGATTGCCTGTAACGTATGTTCTGACTCACGACAGTATCGCTGTTGGTGAAGACGGTCCTACGCACGAACCGATCGAGCAACTGGCATCCCTGCGTATCATCCCTAACCTGACGGTTATTCGTCCGGCTGACGGTAATGAAACTTCGGCTGCTTGGGCTTACGCGCTTGAGAACAAGAGCAATCCGGTTGCACTCGTACTCACTCGTCAAAACCTGCCGATCCTCGAAGGTACCGTTGAAGGTTCACGTGAGAACGTGAAACGTGGTGCTTATGTTGTGTCTGATGCAAAAGATGGCAAACCGGTAGCACAAATCATCGCTACAGGTTCTGAAGTGCAATTGGCTGTTAAAGCTCAAGCAGCACTTGCAGAACAAGGCATTCAAGTTCGCGTAATCAGCATGCCAAGCTGGGATCTGTTCGAGAAACAGGACAAAGCTTACAGAGAGTCCGTTCTTCTTCCGGATGTTAAAGCTCGTCTTGCAATTGAAATGGCTTATCCAATGGGCTGGGAGAAATATGTTGGAGATCAAGGTGACATTCTCGGAATCAGCACATTCGGTGCTTCCGCGCCTGGCGACCGTGTTATCCAAGAGTATGGCTTTACAGTGGACAACGTGGTTAGCCGCGTAAAAGCATTGCTGTAATAGTTTCATAAGCGCTGCTATGGTTGGGAGGGCACCATGCTCTCCTGATCCATGGCAGTAAGTTATTTCCGCAGAACATGGGCGGTAACTCATTATCGCCCTGATCTGTTTTGCCTTTTGTTTTCATTAACTTCAGGGGAGCGGGTACGCATGTCACAATTCGATCAAGTCAGTGTAGTGAAAGAGGCCAACATTTATTATGAAGGTCAGGTAACCAGCAGAACGGTTATTTTGGGGGATGGCAGCAAAGTGACTCTGGGCATCATGCTTCCAGGCAGTTATGAATTCGGTACGGATTCCCGTGAAATTATGGAGATTCTGTCCGGAGATCTGAAAGTATTGCTTCCCGGAGAAGAAGAGTGGCAAGAGATTCAAGGCCAAGCTACGTTCCACGTGCCTGCCGAATCCAAATTTAAACTGGAGATACGCAGCGTTACTGACTACGTCTGCTCGTACCCGGCGGAATAACATAAGAAGGGTAAGCAGAACCGCAACCTGCGGATTCGGTTTACCCTTTTTGCTTCTTGAATACGAACGACAAAGTTCGAGCGGCAAGCTTGTCAGCCCCGTGGATTTGAAGTATCCTTAAGGCAAGTTGTTTAGAATGGAATACGGAAAACACGCACTATAACCGAAATCAGGAGGTATTTGAGATCATGGCAAAAAAAGTGACATTTGACTATAGCACAGCATTGCAATTTGTAAATCAGCACGAAGTGGATTATTTCGCAGAACCAATTCGTTTGGCTCATGAGCAGCTCCACAACGGAACAGGAACAGGGTCCGACTATCTGGGCTGGATTGACCTGCCAACGGCTTATGACAAAGAAGAGTTCGCCCGCATTCAAAAAGCAGCTGCCAAAATCCAAAGCGACTCCGAAGTACTGATCGTTATCGGTATTGGTGGATCTTACCTGGGTGCACGTGCAGCGATTGAAATGCTGACACACTCTTTCTATAACAACCTGCCAAAAGATAAACGCAAAACGCCTGAAATCTATTTTGCAGGAAACAATATCAGTTCCACATATGTAACTCACTTGCTGGATCTGGTTGAAGGCAAAGATTTCTCCGTAAATGTTATCTCCAAATCCGGTACAACAACAGAACCGGCAATCGCTTTCCGTATCTTCCGTGCAGCATTGGAAGAGAAATACGGTAAGGAAGAAGCACGCAAACGCATCTATGCAACAACAGACAAAGCGCGCGGTGCATTGAAAGAACTGGCGAATGCTGAAGGGTATGAATCTTTCATTATTCCGGACGATGTAGGTGGACGTTACTCCGTTCTGACAGCTGTAGGTTTGCTGCCTATCGCAGCAGCGGGTATCAGCATCGAAGAAATGATGCAAGGTGCGGCTGACGCATCCAAGGAATACAGCAACCCGAACGTAGCAGAGAACGAAGCATATCAATATGCAGCTGTTCGTAATGCATTGTATCGTAAAGGAAAAGGCACAGAGATTCTCGTAAACTATGAGCCATCCCTGCACTTCGTGTCCGAGTGGTGGAAACAGTTATTCGGAGAGAGTGAAGGTAAAGACTACAAAGGGATCTACCCAGCATCTGTTGATTTCTCTACAGACTTGCACTCCATGGGTCAATTCATCCAGGAAGGTAGCCGGAATATCTTCGAAACCGTGATTCAGGTTACTGAAGTTGCAGAACATATCTCGATCAAATCCGATCCGGATGACTTGGATGGTCTGAACTTCCTTGAAGGTAAAACGATGGACTTTGTTAACAAAAAAGCGTTCCAGGGAACACTGCTTGCACATACAGATGGTCAAGTACCAAATCTGATTGTGAACATTCCAGATATGACTCCATATTCTTTCGGATATCTGGTATACTTCTTTGAAAAAGCATGCGGCATCAGTGGCTACCTGCTGGGTGTCAATCCATTTGACCAACCGGGCGTGGAAGCGTACAAGAAAAATATGTTTGCATTGCTGGGCAAACCAGGCTTTGAAGAAGAGAAAGCAGCGCTTGAAGCGAGACTTTCCGAATAATTCATCGGTCTGCTCATATAGTTAAATAAGCTAATGTAACTCTATCCGGGGATGACTGTTGAGTGTAATGCAGGGTTCCCGGATATAGATAACCAGGGCAGTTCGTCCGCGTTCACGCGGGGAACTGCTTTCTTGTAAAATGGGACTTAGGAAAAGACTAGAAAGTTGGATTTGGGATGATTGAACGTTATCGCACGGTTCGAGGACCGGGCAATCTGGAAATTGTAATCAAGAAGTCGCGATTTATCGGACATATTATGCCGGTCACGACAGAGGAAGAGGCCGTTGCCTTTATTGATGATATCAAGAAAAAACATTGGAATGCGACTCATAACTGCTCTGCGTACATGATTGGGGAGCGGGATGAGATCCAGAAGCAATCCGATGACGGGGAACCTAGCGGAACAGCAGGGAAACCCATTCTTGAAGTAATTAAAAATCAGAAGTTAAAAAATGTGGCAATTGTGGTTACACGATACTTTGGGGGAATCATGCTTGGAGCCGGTGGGTTAATTCGGGCTTATACGGATGGAGCTGTAGCAGCCATTGAAGCCGGAGAAGCCATTACCAACGTGCTGCATCGTGAAGTGTTTGTTGAACTGGATTATACATGGTTGGGTAAAGTGGAAAATGAGTTAAGGAGCCGGGAAGTCCGTACAGGTGAAACTGGATTCACCGATAAGGTTACGTTGACTTGTCTTCCGCCGGATAGTGAAACCGAGGCTTTTGTAGCCTGGATCACGGATTTGACGCAAGGGCAATCCCGGATCACGGAGGGACAGCGGCTTTATTTTATTGAAGGGGAATAAAATATATGGCTAGAAGAGCAGTCGAACAGGAGTTGTCGAGGGAGCGGATACTGGAGGCGGCGAGGCACCTTTTTATTACCAAAGGATACCGCGCCATTTCGATGCGAAGCATCGGCCAGCATCTAGGCTATAGTCATGGGTCGCTGTATTATCACTTTAAGGAAAAGGCAGAGCTGTTCTATGCCATCGTGGTTGAAGATTTCAATTATCTGGGGCATTTGCTGCTGCAAGCTATGGTCAGGCCGGTTCGTGATGATGTGAGCAAGGTAGAGCACATTATGATGGAGTTTATTCGTTTTGGTCTGGAGAATCCCTATCAATACGAGATTATGTTTATGATCAGGGACGAGGAACTGTTGTCTTATTGTCGTACCGAACAGGGACGCTGCTTCGAATTATTTGCATCGATTATAAGGCAGTATATGAACGAAGCGAACTGTACGGAAGAGGATATTCAAAGGGTACCGCGTACGCTATTTTTGGCTATGCACGGATTCATTTCTTATTACATTCAGGACCGTTTAACGTTTGAGGAGATTGAATCGTCTGCGCTGTCTCATGTCAAAGTGCTGTGCCGCAATCTGGGTCAGCAGCCTGAGTCTGGCGTCCAATAATGGCGCAATTGTTGCACCCCTACACTTCAGGGCGGTGATTTGTCATAACTTTAATTCTTTATCACATTGTCTCGCGAAAGTTAATGAGCGCAGAAGACCAAGTCAGGCGGCTCCGACCCGGTAAGAGGGTGGACCGCCTGTTTGTGTGTGCAAAAACGAAAGAACAGATGCAGGCCTGTTGGCCTGGAACTAGCCTTCCATGATTTTGAGAAAGTACTCCCGCTCACGTGGTCCGTCAAATTCGCAAAAATAAATGCCTTGCCAGCGGCCAAGCAGCAACCTGCCTTCGTGAATAATCACCGTCTGTGATGGCCCTGTTGTGATTGATTTGAGGTGAGAGGCTGTATTGCCTTCGGCATGTCGGTACTTGGGATGCTCCCAAGGATACACTTCGTCCAGACGTAACAAGACATCGTGTTTTACATCCGGGTCTGCATTCTCGTTGATGGCGATACCCGCGGTTGTATGTGGGCAGTAGATGAGCACCGTCCCGTTCTGCACACCGCTACTCTGGACAACCTGCTTCACGTCCCGTGTGATATCCTTCATTTCATCTCGTGTGGAAGTGGATATATTCTTCGTATATAACATGTTTAATTCCTCCTTATCATCTCTGTTCTTACCCTCGATTGTACCTTAACCACTACATACCAAACAAACCACATATGTAAGGTGAAAAAAGAAAATTGCCTCATAACGGAGAGGATAGAAATAACCTGAAGAAGCGGAAGCTAAAAGCTTTCTGTAAGAAAGCTGCTTCGGAAGCATAAGCTTCACCTTCATCACCGGATTTCCCCTTTAATAAAAGGGGATTAAAGAAATCTGGGGATAACAGTGATCGGAAGGTTGTTCTGGCCTCGCAGTGTACAGGTGCGATTTTAATGAATTGATCTTATATCTGGCCTAATTATATTCAATAAAAGCATTGACGATTAGCACTGCAAACTGGTAAAGTATCAGAAAAGCAAAACCAAGTAGACTAATGGGAATAATAATAAAGTAATATCATCCAACTTAGGAAAATGTCATATTGAAGCCAGGAAGACTGCCGACCGGAGCTAAAGCCGGAGGCTGGGAGGGAACGCAGCAATGAATACCGTTCTTCGTCATAAGGGATGGACTTGGGGATTCCGCAGTACCGTATTGTTATATTTTATCGTACTTATTGTACTTCCAATCATCGGTGTGTACGTCAATTCCTTCTCTGAAGGATGGAGCAACTTTGTTCAGAGCATTATGGACCCCATCGCGTGGAAAGCCGTACTGCTGACGATTCGGTTGGCCGTGATTGCTACGCTGATTAATGTGGTTCTGGGCACGATGATTGCCTGGGTGCTGACAAGGTATCGCTTTGTAGGCCGATCGTTTCTTAACAGTCTGGTTGATCTCCCGTTTGCACTGCCAACAGCGGTGGGCGGCTTGATGATTATGCTGCTATTGGGTCCGGTCAGTGCCATCGGGAAACTGGCAGAATCCATGGGGTTTGAGATTGTATTTCACCAGCCCGCAATTGTTATCGCGATGACTTTTGTCACGTTTCCGTTTGTGATCCGTGCGGTGCAGCCTTTGCTGGAAGAAATCGATCCTTCCGAGGAAGAGGCCTCGTACACAATGGGGGCATCCAAGGCTCGCACGTTCATGCAAGTTATTCTGCCATCCATGGCACCTGGCATGATCAGTGGAGGGATGCTCGCTTTCTCCAGAGGACTGGCTGAATTCGGGGCTGTCGTGCTGGTGGCTGGTAACATTCCGGGAAGAACACTGACTGCTTCCGTATTTATCTACGGGGAGATTGAAAGTGATAATCCCACGGGCGCCGCTGCTGTATCCGTGTTGCTCCTAACGCTCTCCTTCCTGATCCTCTGGCTGATCAATCTGGTGCAGATGCGGGGGAGAAGACGATGAGACGACTCTTAATCGGATTGACGTTTGCGGTATTTATCGTACTGCTGATCATCCCGCTTGGACGCATTTTTATAGGTGCATTTGAAGACGGGGCAGGTGGATTCCTGACGGGGCTGATGCGCCCTGAGGCGTTACATGCTTTGATGATGACCGGACTGGTGGTCCTGGTGGTCACCCTGTTAAATACATTGTTTGGCATCATGATGGCTCTGTATCTGGTTCGTGCCGGATGGTTGAGTGAACGGATAAAAGGGCTGCTGAACAGCATTGTAGACCTGCCTTATGCTGTATCTCCTGTCATTGGCGGTTTGATGATTGTGTTGATGTTGGGACCTAACAGCATTATGGGCGCTTTTTTTGAAGGGATTGGATTCAATGTGGTCTATGCCTTCCCGGGTATGGTGATCGCAACGTTATTTGTTACCTTTCCACTAATGGTAAGAGAGGTTATGCCTGTCCTGCAGGAACTTGGTTCTCAACAAGAGGAGGCTGCTTCTACACTGGGCGCCTACGGCTGGAGAACGTTCTGGAGTGTGACATGGCCTTCGATCCGCTGGGCGGTAGTGTATGGTCTGGTCTTGACGGTTGCGCGCTCACTTGGGGAATTCGGTGCAGTGCTGGTTGTATCCGGTAATATTATGAACAAAACGCAGACAGCAACAACCCTGGTGTATCAGGATGTTGAGAATTTTAATGTGGCTGCCGCAAATGGTGTTGCATTGGTGCTGGTCACCTTCTCCGTCGGGCTGCTGCTCATGATGGAATGGGCCAAGAAGCGAAAGGAAGTGCATTGATATGCATGTAGAAGTCCGTGATCTGAACAAACATTTCGGTGATTTTCATGCGGTAAAAGATGTCTCATTCGATATTGCCAAAGGCCATCTGATCGGTCTGCTTGGACCCAGCGGAGGCGGGAAGACTTCCATTCTGCGGATGCTTGCGGGTCTGGAGAATCCAGGTTCCGGAGAGATTCGCTTTCATGGGAAAGTCGTGAACCATCTGCCTCCACAGGAGCGTGGAATCGGATTTGTATTCCAGAACTATGCCCTGTTCAAACATATGACGGTATTTGAGAATATTGCTTTTGGACTCAAGGTCAAGAAGACACCGAAGGCCCAGATCCGTGATCGGGTTATGGAACTTGTTGAACTGACCGGGTTAAAAGGTTTCGAACAGCGCTATCCACATCAGTTGTCTGGTGGTCAGCGTCAACGTGTGGCTTTTGCCAGAGCACTCGCCCCGGAGCCGCAGCTGTTATTGCTGGACGAACCGTTCGCGGCCATTGATGCCAAAATCCGTCAGGAACTGCGTTCATGGTTACGGGAGCTCATCGAGCGAGTGGGAATCACTTCGATCTTTGTAACGCATGACCAGGATGAAGCAATTGAAGTGGCGGACGAGATCATGATTATCAGCCAGGGTCGTCTGGAACAGAAGGGCACACCTTGGGATATCTACAAAAACCCGCAGACACCGTTTGTCGCTACATTTATCGGGGAGTCTACGGTTGTGGAGGATGCTTCCCAGTTGAAAGGATTCGAACATGCCGTCGAGGGTGAACACACCAAAGCGCTAATTCGACCGGAGTATATTGAGATCGGCTTGAAAAACGAGTTCACCATGTTGTCTGCAACGGAAAAAGGTACAGTCAAACATCTTCATTTCCGCGGTAGTCAATGGATGGTAGAGGTGGATGTACAAGGGCACAAGTTAATCACCTATCGTTCCCTGGAGAAAACGACCTTGGAGATTGGTCAACAAATTCGCGTTCTTGTACACCGTGCATACCTGTTCAATGACTCCAACAGTTGGGTGGTTGAGAACCGACTGAAGGAAGATCCGATGCCGGTGATGATTTAGTCAAGTGGAAGAAAGGGGCTGCCCATGCAGATGAGGAAGAAGAAAGTCATACTCTTATATGTTGCCCTCATGCTTCTGCTCGTCTGCATGACCGCTGGATGCAGCAAGCAGGAGGAGTCAAGCGAACAGAATGAGCCCGCTGGTACCGATTCATCCAATACGCTAGTGATCGGTGCTTATAGTGTAGCAAAAGACGCTGTAGGCGAGTTGCTGCCCAAGTTCCAGGAAGAGTGGAAGGCAAAGACCGGACAGACGATTAACTTCCAGGAGTCCTATGAAGCTTCGGGTACACAGGCAAGAGCCATCGTCGGTGGATTCGAGGCGGATGTGGCCTTGCTCGCGATGGAGAGTGATATCGACAAGCTGGTCAAAGCCGATCTGGTTAGCCCCGATTGGAAACAGACCCCTCATGAGGGCATGATCACCCGTTCGATTGTTGTTCTGGGCACCAGAGCTGGCAACCCGCTTGGAATTCATGATTTTCAGGATTTAACCAAGCCGGGAGTGAAGGTACTCTACCCTAATCCAAAGACATCTGGGGGCGCACAATGGGACATTAATGCCATTTATGGTGCCGGATTGAAACTGTCGGAGGAGCAAGAGGGGAAGAAAGATCCTACCGCAGCCAAAGCTTTTCTCGAACAGGTACATCGTAACGTTGAGTCATTGGACAAGAGTGGGCGTTCTTCGATGGCGGCTTTCGAATATGGCGTAGGTGATGTAATCGTCACATATGAAAATGAATTGCTTGCCCGGATCGCCAAAGGTGTAGATTACGACATCGTTATTCCGAAAAATACGATCCTCATTGAGAACCCGGCAGTCGTGGTGAATAAGTATGCCGACAAACATGGGAATCGTGAACTGGCTGAAGCCTTTGTCGCATATCTGCGTACACCAGAAGCACAGCAGATTTTCGCGAAGCATGGTTTTCGTTCCGTAGACCCGGATGTATTTGCACAGACGGAGTCGACATTCCCAACACCTGAAGGGTTATTTGATATCAACTATCTGGGTGGATGGGACGAGGTACGCAGTACGCTGTACTCCAAACGTGGCGTGTGGTATCAGGTGCTTGCGGGATTATGAGTATTGCTGATGTAATCGAATAGATAACCGAGCATGTGGATACTAAACCTTCATTTCAATGGAAGTAGAGATGAAGGTTTTTTACTGCCAATAGGATATAATAGAGGTATACTGAATCATGATTGTTACATAGTACTAACAGGAAGGCGTGAATTGGATGAGTTCAGAGATTAAATTATCCCAAAGTACAGCGATTCGACTGGAGCAGGCCCGCGGTAAGGGGATGTCCGAGGAAGATATTTTAAAAGCCATTCAAGCCAAAGACGTTTCCGCTTTTGACGCAGTGTCTGAAGAGGAATACCGATATAATGAATTTTTCTCGTATGCGGACGAGCACGGTGAAAATCTGGAGACAGCAGTGAAAGACGGCTACCGGATTACCTTTAACACGCGTGGTGGGCTCGGAATTTGGTTGGAAAAGGCCTTTAAGGTGCAGCCAGAGAAAGACTTCACGGTGGGTGAAGGAATCGTTACCGGATTACAGTTGAAACCGGAGCAGGCAGAGGTGCTGGCGAAGCGACTTGCGTCGAACTGGGTGATTACGGAGTCGAAGGATGTACCTGCGGGTAAGGAATTGACATTGAAGCTGCGCGCACTGGTGTAGTTCGAGCATTGAATTCATATGAGTTGAACGCTCCCGAATGGAGCGAAGCACGGAGATGAAGTCTGACGGTGAACAGTCAGACCACAGACTGTCCTGAATTGCAGTGCATAACTGCTGCGGGATGGTCTTTTTTTTGCAAAAATAGAGGTGCACGATTACAATTTACATATCATGAATTCAGGGGGGAATGCAGATTGAATCAGCTAACATTTCTGGGCACTGGCGATGCGATGGGCGTTCCACGTGTGTATTGCGATTGCGAAGTGTGTACAGAGGCGAGGCTTACGGGAGAGAATAAACGGAAACGTTCCTCTGTTCTGATTGACTATGATGGCGATGGTGCGAGTGAACAATTCATGATCGACTGCGGGCCGGACTGGAGATCACAGATGGAGGATCAGGGATTGCGTATGGTGCATACGCTGCTCATCACGCATGCCCATTTTGACCATATTGGAGGATTGCCGGAATGGGCAGATGCGTGCCGCTGGTTGGGTGTAAAGGGACGTTTGTATGCACCACGTGAAGTGATATCCACCATTCAGGGACAGTTTCCCTGGTTGGGGCGTCATATGGACTTTCTGGAAACGGATGATGATATTGAACTCGGGGGATGGAAGGTGAATTCCTGGAAAGTGTGCCATGGGCATAACGGGTATTCGTACGCGTATCGGCTGGATCGGGTTGGGTATAGCTGGGCGTACTGTTCAGATGCCATTGACCTGAAGGAATCCGAGAAAGAGCCGCTACACGGATTGGATATGCTGGTGCTGGGAACAAGCTTTGTACATGAACATGCGGAATTCTCCACACGTTCCGTGTACGATATGCGCGAGGCACAGGAGCTGCTGCGGGAACTGAAACCGGGTCATACCTATTTTACACATATGTCCCATGACGTTGATGTACGCCAGAATTATAATCTGGATCAAGGCATTACGATTGCTCTTACCGGGATGAAAGTGCCGCTTGGAACCCTTCGTACTTAAAAGTGGGAGCAGGGAAAAAATGATTTTAGAAGAGCGTATCCTTTGGAGGAGGTTCTTCGTTTACATAGTGTGAGTCACAATAATCAGGAACCAGCAAAGGGGGGCCCCCGATATGGCCTTTGTGAAGTCCGTGAATTGCCGCATGAACAGACCACAAGAGGATGAACTAAAAAATAAACCTGATCTGGAATCCGGTGATATCGCCGGACATCCAGTTAACCAGGACATTCATGCCGTCTTAACCGACCTGATGGGTCCGTTATATGCGTATTGCTTATCCCTGACCAGATCTGTACCCGAGACCGAGGACTTGGTTCAGGATACCTGTCTCAAAGTATTGTCGTCCACGGCGGTGCAATCTTCCGAGACGACGAAAGAGATGAACTGGGAAGCTTATCTGATCCGAATTGCTCGCAACAGCTGGATTGATATGCTTCGGAAGCAACAGAGATTGCATTCCATATTGGATGGCTTGAAGCCTGTTATGCGAGAGTTCGCAGAGGAAGAGCATTTTGAAGAGCTAGAATCTGCTGTTCAGTTATTAATTAGTGAATTACCACCCTGGCAGCGAGCCATATATGTATTGCGTGAATTAATGGGTTATAAGGCGGCAGAGACTGCGGATATGCTGGAGACGACAGAAGGCGCTGTGAAAGCAGCATTAAGTCGTGCCCGTTCAGCCATCGCTGAGGTGAGGCACAGGTTGGAACAATCGGACGCTGAATTGCAGTATGGAGAGGGCTCAGTGGAGGACAATCAACAGGAGCTGCGCAGCTATCTGCTGGCATTCCGCACGGAAGATACCGCGCGCATCATTGATCTGTGCCTGAATCGGACCGATGATCCGATGGCTGTGGCCGGCAGCATTTTGCAGCAGACTCTGCCGTCTCCATCCATGCAGCCAGTGATGTACGGGTACGCCGCTTCCGGAACGAATGCGATGTCGTATGGAGGTGGGTACACGGTCAACATGGTTGCCTAAACCAAGGAGGCGACACACATGAATGTAGTACCCTATGTAGTGGAACAGACCGCTCGTGGTGAGCGGAGTTATGATATTTATTCACGTTTGCTCAAAGACCGAATTATTATGGTTTCCGGGGAGATTGAAGATCAGATGGCAAATGCCATTGTGGCTCAGTTGTTATTTTTGACTGCCGAGGACCCGGAGAAAGATATTCAGATGTACATTAACAGCCCTGGTGGGTCGGTGACCGCGGGATTTTCGATCTATGACACGATGCAATTCGTGAAGCCGGATATCTCCACGATCTGTACAGGTATGGCGGCAAGTTTTGGTACGATATTGTTGGTGGGTGGAACAAAAGGCAAACGTATGGCGTTGCCCAACAGTGAGATCATGATCCATCAGCCACATGGCGGTACGCGAGGGCAGGCGTCGGATATGCTGATTCATGCTAACCGCATCATTCAACATCGTCAACGTCTTAACAAGCTGTTAGCCGATCATACAGGACAGTCTATTGAGCGGATTGAGAAGGACTCAGATCGAGATTATTTCCTGACTGCTGCTGAAGCAGTCGAATATGGATTGGTGGATAAAGTCATATCCAGCTCATAACAGTAGCCCGGAGGGTCATGTGACCTTTCGGGCTTGATTAACCAAGAGGACGAACAGGAAACTGACGTCCTCTTTTTTGTCGTCCAGATTTGCCAGCCCATGTCTATGGATCGAATCAGAATTGAGAATAATGTGAAAAAAGATTGACCATCGGTAGGTATAGTGTATATATTATATATACACACTATACCTACCGAAAACTATTCAACATCAATGAGGTGAGGAAAGATTAACATTTTAATATCGAACGCATCGAGCGATCCGATCTATATGCAGATTTTAACTCAGATCAGACAGAGCATCTTGAGCGGAGAATTGGTTGCTGGAGATAGTCTTCCTTCCATTAGGCAGCTCGCCAAGGATCTGCAAGTCAGTGTTATTACAACTAAACGTGTCTATGAAGAGCTGGAGAAGGAGAAGCTGATCGATTCAGTTGTAGGAAAAGGTAGCTTCGTATCTGGAGTCAATCAGGATTTTATTCGGGAGCGACGGATGAAACAATTAGAAGAGAAAATGCTCGAAGTAATTGGGGAGAGCAAAAAACTGGGTATGAGTGCACAGGATGTAATCCAACACTTTACATTGTTGTATGAGGAGGAGTAAGCATGATGAACGCCATCGAATTACGTAATGTAACCAAAACGTATCCCTTATTTAAAGTGGATAATGTATCTCTGGATGTCAAAAAAGGATATATCACAGGACTCATTGGCCCCAATGGGGCGGGAAAGAGTACAATTATCAAAATGATCACGGGGCTGATTGGTCCCGATAAGGGAAGTGTCCGAACATTGGGCAGCGAGATGTCCAATCATGAAGTTAACATCAAGCAACGCCTTGGCATTGTGTCTGATGAATGTTTTTACTATGAGCATCTAACAATCCGTGAAATGACACAAATGATCGCTCCTTTCTACACTAAATGGGACGATAAAGCGTTTAATGGCTATCTGGATCAGTTCGAACTATCTCCCAAAAAGAAGATCCAGGATCTTTCCAAAGGCATGAAGATAAAATTTTCTCTTGCCGTAGCTCTGTCACATGAAGCAGATCTGCTGATTATGGATGAACCGACATCTGGGCTTGATCCTGTGTTTAGGCGGGAACTGCTCGATCTTCTTGCGGATATGATACAGGACGAGACACGGTCCATTATTTTCTCTACGCATATTACAACCGATCTGGAACGTATTGCAGACTACATTACGTTTATTCATCAAGGAAAACTGGTGTTTAATGAAGCCAAAGATGATGTGTTGGAAAGATATACGATTGTAAAAGGGGATATGGATCTGCTTGATTCCGACATTCGGAAACATTTCATTGGAATACGCGAGACAGCCGTTGGTTTTGAAGCGTTGTCGGACCATAAGGCAGAGGCGGAACAGTTGTTTGGTAGACTTGCTCTTTTACAAAGACCTACGTTGGAAGACCTCATTTACTTTACCGCGAAGGGAGGACGCAAATATGCTTAATCTACTTCGTAAAGACTTTATTGTACTGAAAAGTTCGCTATGGACGATTGGATTATACCTTGTGGTGTTTAGTCTCGCATTTATACCAAAGAGTGAAATGTCGATGTATTTTGTAGGCATCTACACAGCTTTTGGATCGGTCATGCTGGCAACCATGATTGATATCAAAAACCATAATCATAAATTTTTGGTTACGCTCCCGATTAGCCGCAAACAGATTGTGAAAGCCAAGTACCTCTCTGCTATAATCTATACAGTATTCGGGGTGCTCGCCTCGTATGGAATTCACAAGCTTGTGAAGCTAAATTATCCTGAACTGAACAAACCGAATTTTTCACTAATGGATATTGTCATTTCGGTAGGTATGGTGCTTTTGCTAGTCTCCATATACATGCCTCTTTTCTACGGACTTAGCAAAAAAGGGGCAGGCATCATCAATGCGATCTTTATGCTCTGCATGATTATACTGGCGCAACCGGTTGCTTACCTTATGAGTGTGGCGAGCGAGAAGGGCGTGATTACCACGTCGACAATGACATTGGTTTTCGTAGGCATTATTGGCTTGTTTTCTGTGTCCTATCTCATTACGATTCGCTTGTTTGCAAGAAAAGACCTTTAAGCGCAGAGCGGATACGTATAGAAAGTATAAAAAAAGTAAAGTCGCCATAAGGCGACTTTTTTGATGTGGCTCATGTTCAAGGAGATCAAACTTTACATTTCGTTGGCTAACGTAATAAGCCTGTTCATGCCTTCCCGAATCTGCTGCTCATGTGCATAAGAGAAGGACAAACGCAGCTTGCGACTGGCTGAATGATCCGAAGAATCGAATACGGTTCCGGGTACAAAGGCAACGGATTGTTCCATGCATCGGTGAAGCAGTCTTCCGGTATCCACGCCCTTCGGAAGCTCCACCCAAAAGTTGAGTCCGCCCTCGGGTCGGGTCCACGTCCAGTCCGTTTCCAGCAGATATTGTTCCATCACTTCCATACGTAGTTGAATGGCGGTCCGCAGCTTGGACAGATGCTGATGCATACGTTCTGACTGAAAATAACGGAGAAAAAGCTTCTGATTCAGGAGAGGCGATCCGTTATCTGTCAGTGATTTTACGGCCTGTAGTCCTGGCATGAAACGCTGACGGCATATGATGGCTGCAATCCGCAGCCCGGGTGCAACATACTTGCTATAACTGCGAATGTACAAGGTGTGTCCCGTGGTGTCATAGGTGAAAATGGGTGCAGGGGGTTTCTCCTTAAAATAGATATCATAGGTGCTGTCGTCCTCGAGCAGAAAACAACCGTACTGTTCTGCAAGTTCGGGTAACTGTTTGCGCTGTTCTACTAGAACATTAATACCGGTTGGATTCTGAAAGGTCGGTGTCATATAAAAGAGGCGTGGCTTCTCACTCTTCATCAGCTGTTCGATCTGCTCCAGATCATAACCCTCGGGATGAATGTCGGTGAAGATGAGCCGGGCACCTTGTTTGCGGAAAATCTCCATTGCCGGTCCATACGTAGGCCGTTCCATCAAGACCCGATCTCCGGGCTTGACCAGTGTCCGCGAGATGACGTCAATCGCTTGCTGGGCACCCGATGTAATTAACACCTCGTCTGCGGAGAGGTAGAAGCGTTCCTTGGTTGTCAGATGGCTTGCCATCGCACTACGCAATTCCAGATCTCCTTGAATCGTGGAGTACGTTCCAAGCAGACGTGGATATTGATCCAACAGATCGCGCATCAGTTCTCCCCAATACCGATTGGGAAGCAAGGCGGGATCAATCAATGATTTGGAAAACTGGAATTCGGCTTCAAGCGATTGTACATGTGCGAGGGAGTCCCAATGCAACCAGGCAGACACGGCGGGATCATCCGCCTGATCTGTTACTGAGAATGGAGTTGCTGGACTCACATAATAGCCGGACTTGTCCTTCACATAAACATTCCCGCGCTCCTTTAACTCCTGATAGGCTTTGAAAACGGTCAGCCGATGTACGCCGAGCAGCTCGGACAGGCTTCGTACAGATGGCAGTTTTTCATGTTCAGCCCACTCTCCCGCTTCAATACGTACAACGAGATAATGGATGACTTGCTCATATAATTTCAGGCTGTTATCTGTCATCATCAAGGTTTTGCCCATCCGGCTCACACTCCTTTTGAACTCTATTGTAACAGCTAATCGGCGACAACTGTTCTGTTTTGTTCATTCTGTTCTGTAGACCATGAGATATGATGAAGAACAGATAAAGGAGTGGTTTTCATGGTGGGTATTGCATTTACGGTCATGTGTCTTATTTTCGGTACAACGTTTCTGGCTATTAAAATTGGAGTGGAGGCTGGCATGCCGCCTTTTATGTCAGCCGGACTGCGTTTTGTAATCGCGGGAGCGCTGATGTTTGCATGGATGTGGATGAAGGGCAAAGTGAGCTGGTCCCTGCTGTTCCGCAAGGAGATGCTGTTGACGGGAGCGGGTCTGACCTTCGGCACCTTTGCCACATTATATTGGGCTGAACAGCATGTGAGCTCGGGTGTAGGTGCCATTTTGTCAGCGACAGGGCCGCTGATGATTATGCTAATGCAGACGGCGCTGTTACGGCAAAAAACATCTGCCCGTATGATGGTGGGCTGCCTAATCGGGTTCACCGGTGTGGTTCTGGTTGTGCTGCCAGGTGTATCGCTTGGTGCAGGTTCCCTGTTCATGTGGGGCTGTATTGCGGTATTGGTGGGGGAAGTCTGTTATTCGGCAGGCGCATTGTACTCCAAAAAGGTCATTCATCAGTTCAAGGAGGCTAGTCCTGTAGCCATTAATGCGGTGCAGATGATGTACGGGGGATTGCTGCTGACTCTGCTCTCTGCTGGAACGGAATCGTGGAATATGTCTGTTCTGGATTGGGTGCCTGCAGTCTCGTCGGTCATCTATCTGACGGTCATTGGCTCGATGGTGGGGCATAGTCTGTTCTACTGGATTATGTCGCGTACCAATCCGTTATTCCCGGCAACCTGGTTATACATCTCACCGCCCATCGCCGTTGGGCTTGGCGCTGTTGTCTATGGTGAGCATGTCAGCTGGATTACGTGGATCGGTGTGGTACTGGTCGTTTCAGGTCTGCTGGCGATGAATGAGAAGGTGAGCGGCTGGTTGAAAAAAGGAAAGCGTGCGAGGGTGACAGTGCAGGCTTCCGAAACTGTTTTAAAATAGGTAAAGACTAATAGTATGCAGCTCCATCTCAAAATCAGTTCTTGATTTTAGGTTGAGCTGTTTGTTATTCCAACATAATGTTCTCGTTAACCAGTTGGTAGTAGTATTCATCCATCTGTTCTGCTGTAACATTTTCTTCGAAATGTTGTATCCACCACGTCACAAGTAAACGAATTACCCCCGAGCGAAACTCGGCTACCAGTTCTATGGGAAGTGAAAATTGTTTACCTCTTCTCTTCAATTCCAGAAAATCTCTTCTGAATATCTCTCCGATAAAATGTATGAAAAAGTTGTTAAAGCCCTCATCCTTCTGTTGGTTCTGCACGACGGTCTCCAGTACATTGCCAAACAAAATTTTAGATACGCTTTGCAAAGGCTGCTGTAGTCGATCTTCTACATTCATTTGTAAATAATCCCGAAGGACCCAAGTTAGGGTGGAGGACAGTAGAGCAAATTTATCCTTAAAATGTTTGTAAAACGTGGTCCGGTGAACCATAGCTTTGTCACATATTTCATTAATCGTGATGTTGCTGAATAGCTGGCCTTTCTCGCATAACAGATCGAGTAGCGCCATTGTTAACAATTTATGAGTTCGGGTAACTCTCAAATCCACCTTTTTACCAATCATTTTCATCTACATCATTTCCTTATTGTAGTTTAGCTATATAGTATCCTGATATTGATTCTTACTTGATAGGAGATTTCGAGTGTATATTGGTATTATAAGTAATTTTTTGATATAGCTATAAGTATGGATGGATTATAATGGATTAGAGAGGATGAAGTGGCGATGTCCGACATGAAAAAAGCTTTAGTAATTGGGGCAGGTATTGCAGGGTTAATCACTGCAAGGATGTTATCTGATTATTATGATGAAGTATGTATCATTGAGCGAGATGAATTGCCTTCTGAGCCGGCGAATCGGCAGGGTGTGCCTCAATCCTTTCATCCACATCGTGTATTACCGCGCGGCGGACTCATTTTGGAACATTACTTTCCCGGATACAATGATGAATTGGTCGCACTTGGCGCCATTCCTTCACAGGAAGAGAAAGTTGTGATTGCCAATCGCTACGGTACATTGGTGAATAAGGCGAATGCTGCTTCCTCATTCAAAATTGCATCGAGCAGTAGAGCCTTGCTGGAATGGGTACTGCGTCAGCGAGTCCGGAACATAGATCATATAAGCTTTTTAACGAATACAGAAGTTACGGGATTAATGGCATCAGAAGATCAGCGTTCCATTACAGGTGTGTATACCAAAGAAAGAGGCCGGGATCATCAGGAAGAAATGCTTGCAGCGGATATGGTTATAGATGCTGCGGGACGTTCTTCCAAATTAAATAGATGGCTTGGTAAGATAGGGCTGTCCGTGCCTGAGCCGGAAGTACTAAAGGTGTCTCTTGGTTACAGCACTCGCTATTATAAGATACCACCCTCTATTCAAAATAACTGGGCAACGGTCATAACAGAATCCGATCCTGCGCAAGGAATGCGTGCAGGCATGTTGTGGCGCATTGAAAATGATATCGCTGGACTATTACTGTTTAACGCAGGAGGAGATGAATATCCTTCAACCCATCCAGATGAATTCCAAGAACAAATCAAGCTTCTGTTTGCTTCGGATGATAACATAGCGTTGATAGACCAGCTGGAGCCTTTTCAAGGACCGCGGGGATACCGTATTTCCGAATCTGTCCGTCAACATTTTGAACTCATGGAGAATTGGCCCTCCGGATTACTCGTACTTGGCGATGCATTTTGCAGCTTCGATCCGATCCATGGCCAAGGCATGACGGTCGCTGCAATTGAAGCCGAGACCATAGGGAAATGTTTGGATGAGCAGCGAATGCACCTTGAGCCACAGTTTGAACGCCAAGTACTGCATCGTATGCAGCAGGCAATTGAACCGGCCTGGTGGCTTAGTTCTGTGGCTGATCTGCGTTGGAAAGGGGTCGTACATATCGGGCATTCCCGAATGAAAGGGGTCGCCTTTGCGCAGAAATATATCAATTTGTTCAACAAGCAGGCCATGAAAAAGGCGAGTCACGAAAACAATAAGCATCTCTTTATTTTGCAGTTCCTGATGAATGCTTTAATTCTTCCACCAAGAGAATTTTTTAAAGCGGACGTTCTGAATATGATCCTGAATGATAACGGTTCCGAAGAAGAATTGGAGTTAAGAGCAGAGCTTGGTGTACAGGATCCTGAGCGGTTTCAGCAAAGAATTGATGAGCTCCTTCCGTCTTTTCAGTTGGAGCCTGATGGCCGAATCAAGAAACTGCTGGAGTCTATTCAACATGCCTTGAGCAAGTAAGCAGTTTAAAAGTGGGGGGGGAGTCGGGGAGGAGGCAAAACATGAAACAAATCATTCTTAATTTCTTAGCTAGCATTGTAATCTCATTCATTGTATTTTTTATTGTTTTGTTTTTTGACGATGTCCCAGATACAGGTCGTGTCATCTTAGCTATGGCGATTACGATTTCACTACAGTTATCCCTGATCACCGCATTATTGCTCTCAAAACATAAAAAATAACAGAGAAAATATACCAAATATAATCTTATAAACAGCAAAATGACTTATTTTTAAACATCAAAAAAACAGCCCTGCACAGTGAAATTCACTGACCGGGCTGTTTGTTGACCTTATCTACTCTGCGTTCAATACAAACTTCTCAATAACCTCTTTTACACCGTCTTCGTTATTACTTGCGGTAATGTAGTCTGCCAGCTCTTTCAACGCAGGGATGGCATTTCCCATCGCTACACCAAGACCAGCAACTTCAAGCATCTCATGGTCATTCCAGGAGTCGCCGATGGCAATACACTCGCTGAGCTGGTGACCAAAGTGATCAGCCAGGAACGTAAGGGCGTGGCCTTTAGTTCCTTCATTGTGCATAATCTCGAGGAAGTAAGGTTTGGATTTGGTAATATGCACTTGAGGTCCGAGCAATTCACGCAGTTCAACAGCAACCTTATCCAAGTAGTCAGGCTCATCGATAATAAGCAGCTTCGGTGTCTTCTGTTCGATGACTTTGATGAAATCAGATTCGATATAATATTGGGTGCCGTTTAGTTTGGCATAATCACGCAGCTTGTCGTTTTCCTCACGGGCATACAGCTTGTCGTCAATGTATGTTTGAAGGTGGAGATTGTTCTCCAGGCAGTAATCATACAATTTGCGGGAAGCTTCCTGTGGAACGTAACGCTCATAAAGTACTTTTTCGTCCAGCAGGTTTTTCACCAAAGCGCCTTGATACGTAATAATTGGCACGTTAAGTCCGGTTTGACGAGCGAGGGCTTGTGCGGAAGCATAAGCACGTCCAGTCGCCAGCGTTACCGTTACACCATGGGCAACTGCTTGTTCCAGTGCAGTCTGTGTAGCAGGGGTAACTTCCTTGTTGTCGTTGATCAGGGTGTCATCAATGTCGATTGCAATCAATTTGTAGGTCATCTGTGTTTCTCTCCTTTTTTATCTGTATCTATACTAACGAACGAAAAAATAAGTTTTACACGAGGCCACTCCGAATACAGATTCATCTTTCGATCGCTGTTATCCCCGGATTTTTGATTCTATTCCCCTAAGGGGAAATCCGTTGATAAGCGTATGCTTCCGATGTAGCTTTTTTTCAAAAAGCTTTAAGCGAACGCTTCGCTTCTCCCGATAAATTCTGTCTTCTCCGTTAACGTGTAATCTTAGACTCCGTTCTAAAACTATACTTCCATCTAAATCTTACTCTTCCAGGAAAACAAGGCCAATAAAGTCTTCCAGCTCAAGGTTGCCGAAGTAATGTTTTACATCCAGGCCCTCAAGTGCAGTACGCACCTCGGATTCCTCATAACGCTTGCCGCGCAGCATATTTTCGATATCCGCCACATCGCCTACACCGAAGAAGTCGCCAAAGATTTTGATATCCTCAATGCGTCCATCCTTGATGTTCATGCGCAGATCGATGATGCCGACAGGGAATTTGCGAGTGTGCTTCACATTGCTTTCCGGAGACAAGCCATAGTTCCAGTCCCAGTTGTTATAACGCTCAGCAGAGATTTCCTTGATTTTGTCCCAGTCCTTCTCAGTGAGCGTGTACTGTGGAACGTCCTTAGGCTCCATTCTGAAAATGTGACGCAAAAGCTCATCACGGAACTGCTCGATCGTCAGGTTGGTGTCAATCAGATCCCGTATGTTGGCGACCCGGCTGCGCACGGACTTAGTGCTCTTGGATTTGAATTTCTCGGGATTGACGTTCAGGGAAGCCTGAACATGCTCCAGATTCAGATCAAACATCAAGGTGCCATGACTGAACATGCGCCCACGTGTGGAAAACTGGGCGTTGCCCGAAATTTTCTTTTCGCCCACTTGCAGATCATTACGCCCGGTCAACTCGGCATTTACACCAAGCTCGTGCAAAGCTTCAACGACAGGCTGGGTAAACTTGCGGAAATTGTGGAAGGATTGACCGTCATCCGCTGTAATAAAACTGAAATTCAGGTTGCCCAGATCGTGATATACCGCTCCGCCGCCGGAAAGACGACGAACCACCTGCACACCGTTATCCTGAACGTACTCAATATTAATTTCTTCAATTGTATTTTGGTGCTTTCCGATGATGATCGACGGACGGTTGATGTAGAACAGCAGATAGCTGTCATCCTCCATCGGCAGATGCTTCAGAATGTACTCCTCAATGGCAAGGTTTACAGAAGGATCTGTAATGCCCTGGTTGTCTACAAACAGCATGGTCATTCCTCCATTAATGTATGTGAGGGATTGCTAGTCCCTTATGTAGTGAACCTTGGATATCAAACGGAACCGAAATTCCTCTTCTATTGTAAACGAATTATGGTTGGGACACAAAGAAAACAGGATTGACCCACACCTCCCGTGCCATCCATAATAAAAAGGACATACAGAAAGGATGACGGAAGAATGACCGGTTATATCGAAGTGTTCGGACATGGCGGGGACGTGGAGACGGCTGCGTCACGATTTGGGGGGGAAGCCGCTGAATTTCTGGATTTCAGTGCCAACATTAATCCGCTCGGTCCGCCCAGAGAAGTGCTGGAGTCTATACAGCAAGGGTTGCAGTCCGTGATTCGGTACCCCGATCCGGGGCATCGAAGATTCAAAGCACTGCTGAGCGAGCGTCTTGGTGTGATGCAGGAGCAGATTTCCGTGGGCAATGGTGCAGCCGAAAGTATGGCGCTCATTCTGCTGGGGCTTTCCCCGCGCAAGGTGGGTACGGTGGAACCGGGATTCTCAGAGTATAGGGCGTTGGCACAACAATTCGGTGCCGAGGTTGTGCATACAGAGGGAAGAGAAGAGCTGGCGTGGCGAGCGGAACCCGAGGACATCGAACAGCTCATGGAAAAGGTAGACCTGTTCTTCCTCGGTCAGCCCAACAATCCGAACGGTGTACAATATCCGCTTGAGGTATTGCAAAGGCTTGCCCGCAAAGCGGAAAAAACGGGAACCGTACTCGTCATTGACGAGGCCTTTATGGATTTTATTCCGTTAGCCCGGCGCCAGTCCCTGGCAGCACATCTGAATGACTATCCCAATGTGATTATCATTCGTTCGATGACGAAGTTTTATGCCATTCCGGGCTTGCGTCTCGGATATGCTTTGGGCCGTGCGGAATACATCCAGGCACTGACGAAGAAACAGGTGACCTGGAGTGTTAACGGTCTGGCGCTTATGGCAGGTGAAGCCTGTCTGCGCAGTGGAGAACGGTACGAACAGGAGACCCTATCACAGATCACGCGGGAACGGGAACATCTCATCGCTGGACTGCAGGCGTATGGATGTGCGGTGACACCGGGAGAAGCGAACTTTATTTTGGCACGTGTACCGGCGCCTTGGACAGCAGCATCCATGCAGGAGGCGCTGGGCCAAAGGGGTATCCTGATTCGCAGCTGTGCGATGTATCCGGGACTTGATGAAGGCCATGTACGTTTCGCGGTCAAGGATGCAGACGCCAATGCCACATTACTCGAAGTGCTGGGCAGCGTGCTGGAAAGCAAGGGAGATCCGAATGCTGATCAGACTTCCATTCATGAATCAAGTCAGCAGGAGCAGACGAAAGATTCGGAACAGGAACAGGGAGGGAAACGGCAGTGACACTCCCGTTTTATAACTACTTCGCGAATGGAAAAACAGACGAGAATGAATATGCAGCCTCTTCCTGGCCGGGACTAAACATATCTGCATCTGAACGACATATCAAAGCACAGAGCCCAAGGGCTGCCCAAGCGTTGTCGAGTGCGGTATATGGCGGTGGGATGCTTGAACTGGATCGCATATTTAATATCTATGTGGACAAGCATTACCGCTGTGATGATCCGCCGCGTGATATCGAACAAGCACTGAACGAATGGCATGAGCCAGAAGATCAATGTGCCGGATTGTTGACAGCGGTAAGGCTGGAGCATACCTCCATTCAGGAATTTACAAGTGATGAATTTGGTCTTCTGTGCTGCACCACTGCGGGGGTATCGAATGCAGCACGCGCGGGTTCGGAGAGAACGGTATTTGATGCAGCGGGAAATAAGAAGATGGCTTCCGACATGAAGCGTTCTGCTCCTTCAGCACGGAATCTAACGAAGCAGCCCTATGTCCCGGGTACAATTAACATCATGCTCTGGTTGAATGGACGCATGACCACCGGGGCGATGGTGAATGCGGTGCAGACGGCGGTGGAAGCCAAAGCGGCAGCGCTGGCGGATGCAGGTGTTTTGGATTCGGAGAACGGGTTGCCCGCCACCGGCACCACAACTGATGCCATTGTGTTTGCAGTACGTCAGGCAGTGGAGGAACCACAACCGATGATCACTTATGCCGGGACGGCGACTACGGCGGGGGCGGCGATTGGCAGATTGGTATACGACACGGTGACGGAGAGCCTTCAGGCCGGACTGTTATGGAAAGAGAGGATCAGGCACAAATGACTTTTGAGATAGAGCATCTATGGACCTGGCCGTTCTGGACAGGCATGGCTGGAGCCTGGATTATTATACTGGCGTACCTGTTAGACCGATGTATCGGTGATCCGCGCTGGATTCCCCACCCGGTGATTGGCATGGGAAAAGGCATCTCGGCGTTGGAGCGTGTTATTCGCTCGCGTGTGAACACAGATTCGGGGCTGAAGAGAGCAGGGCTGTTGTTCCCGCTTGTGGTTGCGGGGGGTTCTTTTGCCATCACTTGGGGACTTGTATATGTGCTTGGATTGATTCATCCTGTCATTGCGGCGGCAGCTGAAGTGGTGCTCATCGCAACGACCATTGCTTCAAAAGGGCTGAAGGATGCAGGTATGGAAGTGTATCGTCATCTGAAGCATCAGGATTGGCCGGCGGCCAGACGTTCACTGAGTATGATTGTAGGACGTGATACGGCGCATCTGGATGAACCGGAGGTTGTGCGGGGAACGGTAGAGACGGTTGCCGAAAATATCGTGGATGCCATTGTATCCCCGTTATTCTATGCGCTTATTGGAGGCGCTCCGCTAGCCATGGCTTATCGTGCCGTCAACACACTGGATTCCATGGTCGGATATAAAAATGACAAGTATCTGCATCTTGGTTGGGCCTCGGCCCGTCTGGATGATGTGGCGAACTGGATACCCGCCCGGCTCACCGCAATGCTGTTAATCGTGGGTGCCTGGGTCATGAAATTTGATGCCAAAGGAGCAGCACGGATGGTCGCTCGGGATGCAAGACTGCATCCAAGTCCGAATAGCGGGTTTCCCGAATCAGCAGTGGCTGGAGCACTGGGCATCCGACTTGGCGGACATAACGTGTATCACGGAGTTGCTTCGTTTCGTGCCTATATGGGCGAGGCCACACGGCCGATGGAAGCCGAGGATATTGTGCGAACATCACGCCTAATGTTCTGGTCCGCAGGGGCTTTTGTTGCACTTTGTGTGTTAATATCGCTGGGTGGCTGGCTGGCAGGAGGGATGCTGTTATGGCCCTAAATGAGGGGGATGCAGGCAAGGACATACATACGGATCAACCGGCTTCAATGAAAAGAAACATTCTGTGGGTCCGTCACGGGACAACGCTATGGAATGTGGAAAAAAGATACCTGGGGCATACCGACATCGGTCTGCTGCCAGATGCCAAAGAAGAACTGGCTCCGCTTCATGAACAATTGAGCCGTGTTTCGTGGCACGAGGTATATTGCAGTGATCTGCTGCGCTGCCGACAGACGCTGGAACAGATTCTTCCTGATGCCAGCGGAGAGGTGAAGTTCGATTCGCGTCTGCGTGAAATTGATTTTGGACAGTGGGAAGGGCTAACATATGAGCAGCTCAAGGATAACCCTGAGTACCGAAACTGGATTGATGCGCCGCAGAAGGTCACTCCGCCTGATGGGGAATCGTGGCAGGAGTTTACGGGACGGTTGGATTCCTTTCTCCAAGAGATGTTGTTGGAGGGTCGTCCTTCGATGCACGTTGATGAGGGGCGCGAGTCAACCATAGTTGTGGTTACGCATGGTGGTGTCATCCGGTATGCCTTGTCCCGTCTGATTGCCGGGCTTGGATTCTGGGATACACATGTTGTCCCGGGACAGGCGATTCAGGTTCAGCTTGATCAACAGGGGAATGAGTGGTTTGGAAGCAGAGTGACTTTTCCGCCAATCGGGTTGTAAGGATGTACAATATACCCTATAATCACAACAGAAGTGTGACTTCAGCATGGATACAGATACGGTGCAGGCTGTGAAGGCTAATGCGTATATAACATGCAGAAATTACATGACAATGATATACCATATCAGCGACCAAGGGTCCCGCGTGTGAAGGCTGTTTTCATGGCAGATTAGTACGAGTCGTGAAACACACAAGGGTGAAATGGGGAAGCCGGTGCAAATCCGGCACGGTCCCGCCACTGTAAAACAGGATGATTCCTGTAAGTCAGGTTACCTGCCCTGGACGTACAAACCGGTGTTCCTTCGAGGAAAGGACAGCGTTTCGGGCTATTCTATGCGCATGGACAACCCTTGGTTGAACATGTACAGATCGCCATATGCGAGACGTCATCCCTGATCCTGGACGTATGGATTGGGGATTTTTTATTGTTCATGTAAAAGAACCGAACTTTTACACGTTAACGAAG
This sequence comes from Paenibacillus sp. FSL R5-0749, assembly GCF_038595085.1. Classification (NCBI taxonomy): domain Bacteria; kingdom Bacillati; phylum Bacillota; class Bacilli; order Caryophanales; family Paenibacillaceae; genus Paenibacillus; species Paenibacillus sp. FSL R5-0749. Next base: position 1,685,975 of record NZ_CP152005.1, read on the forward strand.
AGTGCAGAACCGATCTGAAGAAACGAAGTGTTCGCTTAAAGCTTTCTACAAGAAAGCTACATTGGAAGCATACGCTTATCCCCGGATTTTCCCTTTCGAAAAGGGAATCAAACAAATCTGGGGATAACAGCGATCGGAAGATGGTACTGCAATCGGAGTGGATTTGTGTAAAATTGATGGGTTTAACTTGTACAGGAACACCAAGGCATGGGAGCAGGAGTTTGAGCACGATGCAAGAAAATAGCACAAATAGAGAAGGGGAGAATAACAGAATGAATTTCAAGAATTGGAAAAGCGTAGCGTCCCTGCTAAGTGCAGCGGCACTCGTACTGGCTTTGGCCGGATGTGGCAATGCAACAACGAACGAGGGCACAGGTACTTCACAGCAACCGGCACAGGAGCAGTCCGAAGGCCAGGCGCAGACGGACCTCAAAACACAATATCCACTGACCGTTACGGATGCAACGGGTGAGTCTTTCACTTTTGAAAAGGCGCCAGCCAAAATTGTATCCGTGTCTCCGGCTGAGACGGAATCCCTGTTTGCCCTTGGATTGGACGATCAAATCGTTGGTGTATCCGACTATGACGATTATCCGGAAGCAGCAACAACCAAAGCGAAAATGGGTGGCATCACCAAGCCCAACGAAGAGTCCATCATTGCATCTGAAGCCGACATTGTCTTTACAGGTATCTCGATGAGTGAGGATGCCGTGAAGAAGCTGCGCGAACTCGGTATTACCATTTTCAAAACGGATCCTAAATCCATTGACGATGTGATGAACAATATCGAAACCTTCGGTAAAATCACCGATCATCAGGAAAAAGCACAAGAAATCATCACTCAGATGAAACAGGACGTGACGGATGTAACCGAAGCGGTGAAGGCAGTTAAACCGGAAGAGAAGAAAAAAGTATACGTTGAATTCTCCCCAGGTTGGTCGGTAGGTAAAGGTGAGTTCATGGACGAACTGATCACTGTAGCCGGAGGAACCAATATCGCCTCAAACGAAAAAGGCTGGTACCAAATCAATGAAGAAAACGTGATTGCCTCCAACCCCGATGTAATCTTGTATGCCAACGATGTAATTGATGAAAACTCCAAAACACTGGATCAGATCATCAAGGCGCGCAGCGGCTGGGATCAAATTACGGCTGTGAAAAATGACGCGGTTATTGGCCTGGATGCCAACCTGCTGAGCCGTCCGGGTCCACGGGTAACTCAAGGGTTGAAAGAAGTAGCCAAAGCGATCTACCCTGACTTGTTCCAATGAGTAAAAAGCTGATCCTGTTCGGAACGACGGGCATGGTGCTGCTGGTGCTCACTGTGCTCATCTGCACGGGCATTGGTTCAGTAGCTTTGCCAATTCGGGATATTGCCGGAATCCTGATTCACAAAATTCCCTGGGTGGGCGACTGGATTACACCGGATTGGAATAAGGCAGCCGAACAGATTATCTGGAAAGTGCGTTTTCCGCGTGTACTGCTTGCTGTGCTCGTGGGGGCTTCACTGGCTATTGCGGGTGCGGGCTTCCAGGGTGTGCTGCGTAATCCGCTGGCCGATCCGTTTACGCTCGGTGTATCATCCGGTGCGTCGGTAGGGGCGGCTTTCCTGATTTTTTTCGGATTGCAGTACGCACTGATCGGAATCTGGACGTTACCTCTAATTGCATTTTTAACGGGTGTAATCACGTTATGGTTTGTGATGGCACTAGCTCGTGAAGGGCGTAAAATACCAACACACAGCCTCATTCTGGCTGGTGTGGTCATGCAAAGTTTCCTGGGAGCAGTTGTTTCCTTCCTGTCGACCATGTCGAAACAGACGATTAATGAAATTATATACTGGACGATGGGAAGTCTGGCATTACGCGGGTGGTCGTATACGGCCATCCTTTTCCCGTATTTTCTGCTGGGGCTGGTCTTTCTCTGGAGCCGGGCACGCTCGTTAAATGTGCTTGCGCTGGGAGAACGTCAAGCGGCACATATCGGGATCGGCGTGGACAGGCTTAAGCTCTCCGTGCTGGCAGTAGGCACACTGCTGACCGCAGGGGCTGTCTCGGTATCCGGTGTCATTGGTTTCGTTGGATTGGTGATCCCGCATATGTTACGGCTGCTGGTGGGGCCGGATTATCGACTGCTGGTACCTTTGTCTGCCATTGGTGGAGCGATCTTCATGGTGTGGGCCGATACCATCGCAAGGTCGTTGCTGGCGCCCACTGAAATTCCGCTCGGGGTGGTCACCGCCTTTGTTGGTGCGCCGTTCTTTGCTTACCTGCTGCACCGGAATAAAAAGTTGCAGAAGGGGATGATGCCATGAATTCCAGTACCGGTTCAAACTCAACTTCACTTATTTCCATTAAGGGAGCAGGAAAGTCATATGGTAATCATCAGGCATTGCGTACTATAGACTGGCATGTTGATGAAGGTGACTGGTGGGGAATTGTTGGTCCAAACGGTAGCGGCAAGTCCACTCTGATCCAGCTTATTGCTGGTACGGAACAGTTAAGCGAAGGTCAGATCCGTATCGATGGTCGGGATATCAGCTCATACAGCCGTAAGGACTTGTCACGCATGATTGCTGTATTGCAGCAGGACGGTTTGCCACCTATCTCCTATCCCGTACGGGACGTGGTGGAGATGGGGCGATATCCGTACCAGAACTGGCTGGGGCGGGAAACGGGTGATGGTGCACTTGTGGTAGACAGGGTACTTGAAGATCTGGGATTGACGGAGCTCGCGGACAGACCACTGGATGCGCTCAGCGGCGGACAACGGCAACGGGTCGCACTAGCAAAAGTCATGGCTCAGGAGCCACGGTTGTTGTTGCTGGACGAGCCGACCACGTTTCTGGATATTAAGTATCAATTGCAATTCATGGAATTGTTATCGGCCTGGCGACAGAGAAATAACATTACGATTGTGGCTGTGCTGCATGATCTGAATCTGGCCGCATTATTTTGCGATCACATTCTGGCGCTGCGTGAGGGCATGGCGGTGGGAAAGGGCACACCTCATACGTTAATCAACGAAGCGAATATTCAGGACATATTTCGCGTCAAACCCGCAATTGTCTCCCATCCCGACCATGCCATACCTCAACTGCTGCTACGGCGGGACATCGATTAATTGAAGCGGGGCAACCCATATTTTGATGAAGGAAGTGCTGGTTGTATGAATAATGAACAGATGTTGGAGCAAATAACCAAAAGGATTACCGCTCCTGATCAGGAAGTGGCGGCAGAAACCTCTGCGCACGTGGATTCGTTGACGAAGCCGCCAGGGAGTCTGGGCAAATTGGAAGAGCTGGTGATCCGCCTGGCTGGCATAACGGGTAATGCACGTCCGCGTTTTGATCACAGGGCGGTCATTGTCATGGCCGCAGATCACGGCGTAGTGGAAGAAGGCATCAGTGCTTTTCCTGCTGAAGTAACTCCGCAGATGGTCCAGAATTTCCTCGCTGGGGGCGCTGCGGTGAATGTGCTTGCCCGTCACGCCGGAGCTGATGTGATCTGTGTGGATATCGGTGTGAATGCCGATCTTGAACATCCAGACCTGCTTTCCCATAAAATTCGCAAAGGCACGGCCAACATGGCCCGAGGTGCAGCGATGACCCGGGATGAGGCCGTTCGGGCTATCCTTGCAGGAGCCGAAGTTGTATCGGCAGAGGTGGCGAAGGGAACACAGCTGTTTGTCACCGGAGAGATGGGAATCGGCAACACCACTGCAAGTGCTGCGGTAATGAGCGCACTTACCGGAGTTGCACCTGCCGCCGCCGTGGGGAGAGGTACCGGCATTGATGATGCAGGCTTGCAGCGCAAGGCTGCTGTAGTCAGCCGGGCACTTAGCGTAAACGCTCCGAACCCGGAAGATGCACTGGATGTTCTATGCAAAGTGGGTGGACTGGAGATTGCTGGACTCACGGGGGTTATCCTCGCAGCAGCTGCTCATCGTTGCCCGGTTGTTGTAGACGGGTTCATCTCTACCGCCGCGGCGCTGGTTGCGAGACAACTTGCACCCCTGAGCACCGCTTATATGATCGCTTCTCATACTTCACATGAAAATGGACATGGAGCGCTGCTGCGTGAACTGGACCTGAAATCGATGCTGGATCTGGACATGCGTCTGGGTGAAGGCACAGGTGGTGTGCTCAGTCTTCATCTGATTGACGCAGCATGTCTTATTCTGAACGAGATGGCGACCTTTGCAAGCGCGGGTGTCTCAGACGGGACAAGCCCTGCTTCGGACTCTGCGTCGGATGACTCATCCGTGCAAAGAGAGGGTTCCCGATGAGTGTACTGGTGACGGGCGGGGCACGCAGTGGCAAAAGCTCCTTTGCCGAACGTCTCTGCATGCAGCGTTCCTCGGAGGCCTGGTATGTGGCGACAGCCCAGGCGTACGATGATGAAATGCGTGAGCGTATCGCCATGCATCAGCAGCAGCGCGAGGCATCGGGGTATCTGTGGCATACGATGGAAGAGCCGATGCATCTGCCTGCTTTGATTAATTGCATGGGTGAAGGGCACACAGGGACTTCTGCACCCACCATTCTGGTGGATTGCCTGACGCTTTGGCTGACGAATGTTTTGTTAGCACATGAGCATGACGAGAAGCAGGTGTTACAGGGACATTTGGATGCGCTGGTTGAAGCGATTCGAATCTATCCCGGTTTGCTCGTTCTTGTTACAAATGAAGTGGGGGACGGGATCGTACCGGAATATGCCCTTGGCAGGAAATATAGGGATTTGGCCGGTGTATTAAATCAGCGCATTGCGGCGATATGCGGTGAAGTGTTTCTGGTGACCGTAGGCATTGCGACTGAACTGAAAAGCAAGGAGTATCGCTTATGAAGGATGGCACGCCTGCTCCTCAGCGCAAACATGCCGCGGCAGCCGCTTTTCAATTTTTGTCCCGTTTCCCTGTCAAAATGCACATCGATTTTGTCCCGCCGCTGCTGCGTGAAAGTGTTGTTTTTTATCCGCTGGTCGGTGCTGCAATCGGTCTGTGTGTCTGGCTCGCGGGAGCCTTAAGCGGTGCAGTGCTTCCCGCCTTTCCGGCTGCCGTCCTGACCTTGACGCTATGGGTGTGGCTCACTGGTGGGCTTCATCTTGACGGATGGATGGATACGGCAGATGGTTTGCTCAGTTATTGTACTCGTGAGCGAATGCTGGAGATTATGAAGGACAGCCGTGTGGGGGCCATGGGCGTGATCGCCTGCGTCTTGTTGCTGATGATGAAAGCGGCGCTGATCGCCGATTTCATTGCCCGGGGCCACTGGGTGTATGGTGCGCTGTTGATCCTGCCCATGATCTGGAGCCGCTGGTTCATGGTGTATGCGATGTCTGCATGGCCGAATGCGCGCGGAGATGATGGACTTGCCGTATTGTTCAAAGGACTCGGTGAGCGGAAAGAGGTCCAGCGTGCACGCAGCTCAGCCGTGGGGCTGACCTTGATCGCAGGGGCAGTTACGTTTGCCGCGGTGTGGCTTTTCAAGCCGGATATGGGGATTGCAGATGCAATGCTGAGTGGTCTGGGAACACTGCCATGGTGGCTATACCCGGTGACGGCCGTTATTATACTGCCTGTGGCGTGTTATTACATCGGCCGATTCGTGGCTGCGCGGATCAGTGAACGACTCGGCGGTTTAACCGGGGATACGTATGGTGCCATGAATGAGCTACTGGAGGCGGCTTTGTTGACCGTGCTGAGCGTGCTTCAAGGACTGTTCTGGCTTTAACTTTTGAAGTGTGAAGCAGTTTGGAGAGCGTTACGCATGAGGTTGGCAGCATGGTGATCTGGAGATAACACGTAGACAGGGGGAGAGATCGTGGAGGGTAAGCTTGTACAGCAAACAGCAGCAGTACTCATGCTGCAAGGGACGGCTTCCGATGTGGGTAAAAGTGTCATCACAACGGCATTATGCCGTATATTCAAGCAGGATGGCTTCAAGCCAGCCCCGTTCAAGTCACAGAATATGGCGCTGAATTCCTATGTGACGGAAGATGGCAAGGAGATTGGTCGGGCCCAGGGGGCACAGGCCGAAGCCTGCGGTATTGAGGCGACTACCGACATGAACCCCATCTTGATCAAGCCGGTGCGGGACATGCATTCGCAGATCGTGGTGCATGGGGTACCTTTTGCCCAGATGAGTGCTTCGGACTACCGTCAGCATTTCCTGCCAGAAGCAAAGCAGACGGTTATGGATGCGTTGAACCGGCTACGGGACACTTATGATATTGTGCTGATGGAAGGGGCGGGCAGTCCTGCCGAGATCAATCTGAAGGATCGGGATATCGTCAACATGAATCTGGCAGGTTGGGCTGATGCACCGGTAATTCTGATCTCTGATATTGATCGGGGCGGGGTATTTGCTTCCATCGTTGGCACACTGGAGCTGTTAGAGCCGCATGAGGTCCAGCGTGTGAAGGGTTTTATCATCAACAAGTTTCGCGGTGATCTGTCCCTGTTGCAGCCTGGACTCGATTGGCTCGAAGAACGGACAGGCATTCCAGTATTAGGTGTATTGCCTTACATAAGAGATATTCAGATTGAAGCAGAGGATTCAGTGGTGCTGGACTCCATGCGTCATGGGAAATCCGGCAAAACCGAGCTGGATCTGGCGGTGATCCGATATCCGCGAATTTCCAACTTTACAGACTTCGATGCACTTTCCCGTGAGCCGGATGTGAATGTGCGTTACGTGACATCGCCAGAGGAATTGGGCAGTCCGGATGCCATTCTTCTGCCGGGTACGAAGGATACGATAGGGGATCTGGGATTTCTGCGTGAGTCTGGTCTGGAGCAGGCAATCGCCAGCCAGACCGAGCGTGAGCATGTCCAAATCGTAGGTATATGTGGCGGATACCAGATGCTGGGACGTCATCTGAAGGACCCATTTGCTGTGGAGGCAAATCAGATTCAGGAAGCGAAGGGACTTGGCTGGCTTCCGCTATCGACAACGTTTCTTCAGAACAAACAGACGGTTAGAGCTTCCGGTCGAGTGCAGCCTGATCATCCTGTTCCTCTGTATAGTGAACAAGATGCAGCTGACGCTTCATTACCTATAAACGGATATGAGATTCATATGGGTGTTACGGAGTGCCACGAGCCGGAGCATGTCACCGGATTGTTTGAAATCTCCCATCCAGGTGGTGAACCATTCCATGAAGGCTGGGGCACAACGGATGGCAGGGTGTGGGGAACTTATCTACATGGTTTGTTTGAAAGTGATCAATTCCGACGTTCATGGCTGAATGGTTTGCGTGTTGGAAAAGGACTGGTTCCGCTTCAGGAGACATACAGTGCGCATGAACGTAAAGAGATGGAGTTCGATCGGGTAGCCGAATCATTGCGTTCGGCATTGGATATGCAGCGTGTGTACGAGATAATGGGTATTAAGTTACCGGAGTGAGCAGGAGAACAGAGTCAACAGCCGATCTGAGCGAGAAAACATCAAGTGATATATCAGTATGGGAATGTAATTAATACGCTCAGGTATTGATTATGAAATGGATTAAATGCATTTCATAATCGTCATAACACAGTTCTTATACAACAATACCCCCATGTCCGACAAACCGTTCTCTGGAAACGGAATGTTAGCGGCATGGGGGTATTGTATATCCTATGATTAAATAAGGTTTAAATCAGGTGATGATGGGTTAATGGTTTACCTGTTAGTTTATTTTGAATTTCTTCATGGCGGATTGCAGCTCTACAGCTTGTTCATGCAGATGGCGAACCGTATCCGAATGTGAATCCATCTCGCTGAGTTGAAGATCTGCTGTTGAAGCAATCTGTAACATGCTCTCACGGGATTTGGACGTAATCTGTGCCGTTTCTTCCACGGACGCACTTACTTCTTCAGCACCAGCGGATACTTGTTGTGTCGAAGCAGAGACGGTCTGAATGGTCAGATTGACGTTCTGGATCAATTCATTCAGTTGCTGGAAGGCTGAGCCTGCTTGTTGAACAACAGTTGTACCTGAACCAATCTCCTGGGTAACACGGTTCATGGCATCAACAGACCGTTCAGCGTCTTCTCGAATGGTGCCCAGATAATCCGAGATTTCCTCTGTGGCTGTTTTGGATTGTTCGGCAAGTTTGCGAACTTCTCCGGCAACGACAGCGAATCCGCGGCCATGCTCTCCGGCACGTGCTGCTTCAATGGAGGCGTTGAGTGACAGCATGTTGATCTGTTTGGTGATTTCAAAAATGGAAGCAACAATGGTACCTACGGCTACCGAACGTTCATTCATGGTCTCCACATACCGTAGTGATTCACTTGCTGTCTGGCCTACACGTTCCATCTGCTCAACGGCATTCTGAGCCAATCGGTTACCGTTAACTGCTTCATTGGCTGCTTCCCCAATCTGCTCGGATACTTCGGCAGAAGATGAAGCAATATGCATGATGCCCTGCGTAATTTCCTCCATGGCTCTGGCGTTCTCGGATGCGCTTGACGCAATGCTGATGCTGCCTTTCTCTGCATCTTCTGCAGAGCGGCTGGAGTTCCGTACCATACCAGACATCGATTCAACCCGTTGAAGCAGGTCATTGGAGCCTGACACCACTTCATTGGACGTGGACAAGGCACGGCTGATCATTTCTTTCAGATTATGTGTCATCGTCTGGAAGCTTGAAGCGAGCTGGGCAATTTCATCTTTGCCTTTGATCTGGAGTTCAGCGGTCAGATCACCTTGGGATATTTGTTTACTATGTTGGACAAGCTTGATGATCGGTTTGGTTACTCTTTTGATCATACTAGTGGAGATCAGCCAACCGAGCACAAAGACTAATGCTGTAATCCCAAGACATAGCCAGAAAATCTGGGTAATCTTATCCTGAATGAATTGGGCGTCCATGCTCACAGCCATAATCATATTACTACCTGCAATTGGAATGAATGCTGCTTTATGTACACCAAAGGAGTCCGAATAGACTTCGCTGATTACCATTTCTTTGCTCTCGATGGCTGTGTTCATTGCTGGCTCTACAGTGATCTCATCCTGGGCTTTCATACCTGAGGAAGAGTTGGCTACAACGACTTTGGCTGAGCCGTCCTGAATAGCAACAACGTAAGCCGCATCTAGATTATGTTCTTTTGCTTTTTCGGCCAGATACGATTCCACGGTCATGGCAGCACCTTCTGAACCGGCTCCGCCACTCTGTACCTGTAGGATTTTGGAGGCAGAAGTATTCTTGTATATATCCTGAATGGACGTGTTTAGGACTTTGTCGAACTGCGGTAGAACGTAACTTTGAATAATATTCATCGACACGGCATAGAAACTAATACTGAACAACAGAGAAGCAACCAGCAGAACGAGGAACAAGGTGCCTCTGATTTTACCGGCAACGGTGCGATTACGAAACATATGATCATCCTTTCACGTCAAGTTCATTAACATTATCGCTTTTCCGTACTCATAAGACCTATCTACCAATGAAGAAAGACCTAAATTATATGTTGAGAAAACTTGGGAATAAGCGGATATACCTATATTACAAAATTAACCGGAGGTTGAATAGAACAATTTTCACGAATTGGTGTATTTTTTTCAGAAATTGATGAATCTGTTACATACATATTACATAATATCAATTAATACCTACCAGAATAGTTTGTTATATGGTATATTGTAAAATGTCTTGTTGGAAGTACAAGAAATAGAAGAGAAAATCGGATATGTTCCGGTTACACACATGCCTGAGGAGGATTTAAAGAAATGGATACTTTTCTAATCATATTGAATGTAGTGGTGATGCTTGCTTTACTTGGCATCCTCTACTGGATGCAGAAAAAGCATATCTCCTTTACGAAACGCGTATTTGCGGGTCTTGGACTGGGGGTTGTGTACGGGGTTATTCTTCAATTGGTGTACTCATCAGGTTCTGATGTAGTTACGAAATCAGTCGATTGGTTCAATCTGGTCGGTTCAGGATATGTTCGTTTGTTGCAAATGGTTGTGATTCCATTGATCATGGTGTCGATCATCTCAGCCATCATGAATCTGAAGGGCAAGCAAAATCTCGGTAAGATGAGTGTTTCCATCATTGCCATTCTGTTGATCACCACAGCGATTGCTGCAGGGGTCAGCATTGTAACGAGCCTTAGCTTTAACCTTACTTCCATTGAAATTGAAGGTGGAGATCGTGAGATCGCCCAGGGTCAGAAGATGGAGGAACGTCTTGTTGATGTGAAGGATCAGACCATTCCGCAGCAAGTGCTGGAATTTATTCCTTCGAATCCATTTGCAGATATGACAGGAGAACGTCGTACATCCACACTGGCGGTCGTTATCTTCTCCGCGTTCATCGGTGTAGCTGTACTTGGACTGGATCGCAAAAAACCACAACAGGCGGAAACATTCCGAGGTATGGTTAATGCCGTATACGCGGTGGTTATGCGGATTGTAACATTGGTGCTCAGGCTTACGCCATACGGGATTCTGGCCCTTATCACCAAAGTGACGGCGACCACGAATCCGGATGAAATTCTCAAGTTGATCAAATTCGTCATTGCGTCCTACGTGGCCCTCATCGTGATGTTTATCATTCACCTGATCATCATCTCACTGTCCGGGTTCAATCCGATTACGTATGTGAAAAAGGTTCTGCCAACACTGGTATTTGCCTTCACCTCCCGTTCAAGTGCAGCGTCGATCCCGCTGAATGTGGAGACACAGACGAAGAAACTGGGCGTATCGGACGGTATTGCGAATCTGTCTGCAAGCTTTGGTGCTACAATTGGGCAAAACGGCTGCGCCGGGATCTATCCGGCCATGCTGGCGGTGATGATTGCTCCAACGGTCGGAATCGACCCGCTGAGCTGGGACTTCATCGTGACGTTGATCCTTGTTGTTATGATCAGTTCGTTTGGTGTGGCAGGTGTTGGCGGCGGGGCAACGTTCGCTTCCCTGATTGTATTGTCCACCATGAACCTGCCTGTAGCTTTGGCAGGATTGCTGATCTCTGTTGAACCGCTGATCGACATGGGTCGTACAGCGCTTAACGTGAACGGGTCCATGACTTCTGGACTTGTAACCAGCAAAATTTTGAAAGAAAATGATCATGACACATTCAATGATCAGAGCCGTGAGCTGGATTCAGCTGTTCAGGCTTAATAGACTGGATTGGATAGAGGCTCGTGGAAAGATAGCTAGAGCCTTTTGCAAGCCAAGTGAGAAAAGCCGTCCTTCGGAGGAATCCGGAGGGCGGTTTTTTTTGTAGCCATCACATCATCAAACCTGTGCATGTTGTGTGAATCCGTATACTTTTTGATGCTCGTGGTAAGAGAGATGGAGGTAGGAAAAGCGTAGTATGGTCGAGAGGAACACATGGAATATAGGAGGGTCGTAGTGACTCATGCACACTTGGAGTTATTTAGTTCTGTTCATGGGACGAGAAATGTGATAGAGTATTCATGTTTTGGCCCTGAGCCAAACCGCGGTTCGTAACCATCCCGCGTAATCAAAACTAGGAAGGCAGTGTATGTATTTATGTTTAACTTAGGGTGGGGAGCGGTTTTCGTTCTCGTAACTTATGGATTTTTCCTGTTGTGTTACCGCTTGTTCGGTAAAAAAGGTCTCTATGCCTGGATTGGTGTGGCTACGGTTATAGCCAACATTCAGGTGACCAAAACGATAGATATCATGGGCATTGTACTGACGCTTGGCAACACGATGTATGTCAGCATGTACCTGACCAGTGATCTGCTCAATGAGAAATATGGACCAGGTGAAGCGCGCAAAGCTGTATGGTTCGGATTCTTTACGCTCATCATGACCACGGTTCTGATGCAGATGGTGTTGTTCTTTGAGCCGGCACCGACGGACTTTGCACAGGATTCGATGAAAACATTGTTCGGTCTGCTGCCACGTCTGGCTCTCGGAAGTTTGACCGCCTATTTCATCAGTCAGTTCCTGGATGTACGATTATATTCCTGGTTACGCAAGGTGGCCCCAGGGCGCAATCAGTTGTGGATTCGTACCAACGGCAGTTCGATCATCAGTTCATTTGTGGATACACTGGTGTTCTGCACAATCGCGTTTGCGTTCATCTATCCTTGGGATGTATGGCTGGAGATCTTCCTGACCACGTATATTATCAAATTTGTATTAACTGCGGTTGGAACACCGTTCCTGTATGCTGCACGCAGCTTTAAGTTTAAGGAAGAAGTTTAAAGAATATTCAAAGAGGATCACTTAAAATCACCCTTTGTGCAGTCCATTATAATTCGGACTCTGCAAGGGGATTTTTTATAGAAAACACATGTCCCCGAAACAAGATAAACCCTTTTTACATTATTATGAAAAAGTTATAATATAAACAACCTGTCGTTATGAGCATGTATCATTATCCAACGATGATATCAACCAAAGGGGAATCGCATATGTACTCTACACTGCGTTATACACTGGAAAGCAATGGCACAACCTACGAGAATGATAGCATGAATGCCTCGTTATTGGTGGACTTGATCACCAATCTGGAATTGCAGGAATACGTAGTACTTGTACCTTCGGAGCTGGTGGAGGGAAGTATGTATATGCAGGCTGCTGCGCTTGAGGAACCAGGGCACATGGTGGCGGAGATTCGTTTGCAGGAAGGTGAGGACGGTTTCCGTCATTACAGCTACAGCACAACAGATCCGACTGCGATTATTCAATGGTTTCTGGATTATTGGGGGAAGCAACAGCTGCCACAGCTGGAATCCTGGCAAGATATCACGCATGAGTTTGACTAATGCTAAATGAGTAAGCAGGAATAAGACACGTAGGATGCCGACGGAGTAACTTAGGATATGCTTCGTATAAATAAAATCCCGCAACCCATGATATCATGGATTTGCGGGATTTTGCATTCGCGATTGTACTTGCTACTCTTTCTGTATATAGGCCTGAGGCGTACGCCTAAGGAGTATATTATTTTGAAGATACAGCTCAGCGCAGTTTCGTGCAGTGCGGTTCATGATGCATAAGATCGGCTGAACATAGATGGATATGGTGTTGTTTTGACATAGATCCAATTGGATTAGTCGCTAAGGATTTGCAGTTCTTTTGGATATGTTGTCAGAACTTCGATACCCGTCTCGGTCACAATCACATCATCTTCGATACGCACGCCGCCTGCTGCGGTATATATGCCCGGTTCAATCGTGAATACGGTACCTTCATTCAGGATGTCCATATTCTCTCCATGGAGAGAAGGATACTCATGTACGTCAATACCCAGTCCATGTCCTACTCTATGCATAAAGCGCTCGCCGTATCCTGCTTCTTCCGTGACCTGACGTGCCGCACGATCCACTTCTGCGCAGGTGATGCCTGGTTTCACGATTTGGATGGCAGCTTCGTTGGCTGCGAGCACCGTGTTATAGATGGTTTTGAGTTCGGGTGAGATATCCCCAAAGGCGAATGTACGCGTGATGTCCGAGGCATATCCACCAGCATATACACCCATATCAAACATCAACAGGTCACCATGTTGCAGTTTCCGTTCACCCGGTGTCCCGTGTGGCAGACCTGTTTTGGGTCCCGTGAGCACCATGGTATCAAAGGAAGGGCCGTCAGCTCCCAGTTTTTTCATCTGATACTCCATCTCGGCGACAAGTTCAATCTCGGTTACGCCTGTGCGAACATGAGAGAGGCCTTGACGGAGAGTTTCTTCAATCAGATGAATGGCATGGCGAATGCGGGCGACCTCATCGGGTGTTTTTTTCACACGTAATGTGCGAAGCAACGGGCCTACATCTTGGAAGCTGGCAGCACCAAGAGCGGCAGTAAGCTGCTCATAACGTGCGACCGTCACGTATTCTTTTTCAAGACCGACTCGGCCCAAGCGCCCCTGATAACGATCAAACAAAGCATACGGATTATCCGTATCCGTGTGAGTTGCAATGTTGGATACCGAAGAAGCGGCTGCCGCAGCTTCAGCGTCAAGTGCGGGTACAATCAGCAGGGGCTCTTCGCCGCGTGCGAGAACCAGACCAAGGAAGCGTTCATGCGGATTGCTCGCAAATCCAGTTAAATAGTAGATATGTTTCGGATCTGTGATCAGCATGGCGTCCAATCCTTGCCCGGACAGATCGGCTTCAAGACGGGATAAAGGGTTTTGATTCATAAGTGTAGTTGTCCACCTTTCGATTCTTACTATCTTTCTATTATAAAAGAATATGATGGAATTCCAAACTGTAGTGATTTCAGATCGGTTGAATCCCTTGAATTCTTCGTTTGAGCGGCTGGTGTGAAGGGTAATACAGGGCGAAACCGCTGTACATGAATAATAGCATCACAACTATAGAGAACAACATAAAAACAACAGATTAACCATACGTTGAGGTTTAGCTTCGTTATTTTATACAAAAGTACGATCTGCGAAGGGAGATGTAATCATGAATAATCGAGGAACCGTTCCACTGTATGCTTCATTATTAAGTGTGGCACTGTTAACAGCATCATGCTCTTCAGCCGATCCCTCTGTTAGTGGAACAGAGCAGACGTCGTCTCAGGGACAGGGAACCGGTCAGGGACAGACAGCCAATGGAGGCAACTCCGGTTCGAGTGGAAGTGAGGGTGGAGCGCAGGGAGAGGCGGTTATTCCGTATCAGGCTTCCGTTCTGGTTGAAGGATTGAATGCACCCTGGGAGATTGTAAGTGTGCCTGATGGTCGGATGTTTGTAACGGAGCGCCCTGGTGCAATTCGGATTATTGAGGATGGAAAACTGGCCCCTGAACCATTGATTGAATTCTCAGCTCCGTTTAATGAAGAAGGTGAAGGAGGGCTGTTGGGTCTTGCAGCTGATCCGGACTTTGAGGAGAACGGTTATTTGTATGCGTACCACTCCTATCTGGAAGGCGACGACATTGCCAATCGGGTGTTACGCCTCAAGGTGACTGAGGGGAAAGCCGTTATAGACAAAGAACTGCTTGGTAACATTCCAGGCGGAACGAATCATAATGGTGGGCGGATCAAGATTGGCCCGGACAAGTTGCTCTATATCACAACAGGTGAGCGGTATGAACCGGAACTGTCACAGAACAAAGATAGCCTTGGGGGTAAAATACTGCGGATTGGTCTCGATGGATCGATCCCTGCAGACAACCCGTGGCCGAATTCACCTGTGTACAGCATGGGGCACCGCAATGCACAGGGACTGGCCTGGAACCCGGACAACGGTTATCTCTATGCGACTGAGCATGGTCAACGTAATCATGATGAGATTAACCGGATTGTAGCGGGTGAGAATTATGGCTGGCCCGAGGTGGAGGGAGACGACGATGACAATGGTGCATATCAGGCTCCACTCGCACATAGTGGGAATGATACGTGGGCGCCGTCTGGTGTAGCTTTTGTTGAAGAAGGACCTTGGGCCGGCTCACTGATTGCCGCAAATCTGCGTGGAGAGCAGTTGCTGAAGATTACTCTTTCGGAAGACGGTACACAGGTGGAGAAGGTGGAACCGATCTTCGAAGATGAGTGGGGACGGATTCGCAATGTGAGTGCTGGAGAGGACGGAAAGTTATATGTGCTTACGAACAATCGGGATGGACGAGGATCGCCACGTGATGGGGATGACAAGTTGATTGTACTTACTCCGGAGAGTTAATTTATTCTAACAAACCTGACACACCTTAAATAGAGGTATAGTGGCGTTTGTAGAATGTAACGAACCTCAGCCCCGTTATAACGCCAAAATTCACTCGAAACCTGCGAGGAAATCAACGAAATGAGTAAATAAGGTGTCTGGAGTTCGTTAGAAAATCTTAAAGCTCAAAATACTACGTATAGGGTGTCTGAGATTCGTTACAAACAATTAGAGTGTTTAAAGTCTGTCTCAGATTTGTTAGAGGTGGAACCTAATCAATAAGCTTGACACTTACGTTACGAATTTTTCGGTGGATTGTTTTGCCAAACGGGAAGGAGAAAGATTCTGTGCACATGCGTGGTGAAATATAGCGGTGTAATATAAGATACTGCGTGCATATCGTGCGCAATAGGATCTGCCATACGTCAATACCAGTATGGAAGTAGATGTACATGCTTAATTAATCAAAGGAGCTGTCCCGTCAAATTCATGACTTATGGGACAGCTCCTTGATTGTAAAGGATGTGTCATCCTAATCCTGAAGAGGGTACAACGTAGGTGTGCCACACCAATCTACAAGATTTAAAAGGATGCGTTATGGTCGCCAGAACATTCACAGTTCCGCGTTCTTATTTATTCTGCGCTCTCCGCAAGTGTGGCAATACGCTGAGCCGGATCATTGTTGTACTCTCCGCCGTGATAACAGAGAACTTTATCAAGTTTAAGGTCTGTCAGTTTCTTCAAGCTTCGGAGTGCTTCAGGCATGTCCGGTGTCGCAGGTGGCGCAGGGCCAACGAGTTCATCATCAACCACACGAAGTTCATCGGCAGCAAGCAGGAACTGCTGCTCTCCGAAATACAAGCAGATATGACCTGGGGTATGTCCAGGTGTATGAATGACTTGTGTGCCTCCTTGCAGAGGTAACAGGTCTCCGTCTGCGAGCGTTCTGCTGATGTTCACTTCGGGCAGCTGCAAGAGAAGTTGGTCTGCCAGTGCCAGAACGGGCGCAGGCAGCAGAGCACGACGTTCAGGAGTGAACTTGATCAAAGGTTTCTCACCAGTTAGATATGGAATCTCATCGGCATGTGCCCAGATTTCCAGATCGGGGATAGCATCCAGAAGAGCGCCCAGATTACCGATATGATCGATGTCCTGATGTGTAATAATCACACGTTTGACGTCCGAGAGATGTACGCCCTCGTGTTCCAATGCGGATTGAAGTTCAGCAAATTGGCCAATCATGCCCGTATCCACCAAGGTCACGCCATCTTCATCACGAAGCATGACGGGGAATATGGGGCTGTTCCCGGAAGGTGTGGGAATCTGAAGATGTAGCACAGTAATCGAATGGGTTGGTTGGCTCATGGTAATCCGGACCGTAGTCCGGTACACCTCCTTTTCTTTTTTAGCGATAATTGTTGTTATTCAGGGCGATTATATTTTAAGTGTTTTCTATATTTTTTGACCGTATGGAGCAGTGATTCGAACGTTTCTTCTTCATTACTGCCATCCTTAATGATGGAGACAAACGAAAAGTTATCATGAACAAGTTTGTTCCTTGTCTGAAATACCAGACCGAGGGCTTCAGCGAAGTGTTCTTTTTCGGATTCCAGAGCAATGAACTCTTTACTCAGTTCAGCTTGAATGATCTCCATGTTGGAACGTGCCCGATAGGCAGGAGTTTTCATCAGCTGGGTCGAATTAAACTTTTTCTGATATACGTGTCTGTACAGTTGATGTAACATCTGTTCAATGATGGCGCATAGTTCGATAACCAGTGAAGCATATCTTCGGTTTTTGCGTTTTCGGGTGAACTCACGTGTTTCTTCTTTGTCCAAAATACCGTATTTTTCATACAGCGTTGAATCAACGTTTTGCAAGATCTCCTGATATTCCTGTTCGAGTAGTGCGATTTCAAGTTTGGCTTGTTTTTTAACTTTTTTGAAGTCATCTTTGGTCAGCATACTTGTCCTCCCATGGAAACCGAGATGTGATCCTATCATTATCTCATATTGTCCGTCGTCGCGCCTCTAATTTCAGAACCTTTGGTTCAGAAGGGAAGTACTCATGTCCATTCAGACAGCAATTGTAACAGGGGCCAACTCAGGGATGGGTTTGGCAACCACCATTGAACTTGCAAAGCAAGGATATCACGTAATTATGGCATGCCGCAGTGAGAAGCGCGGACAGGATGCTCTTCAGGAGGCTGTGCGTCAGTCCGGCTCTTCTGCAATTGAATTGATGTTATGTGACCTCGGCTCACTCGAAAGTATACGCCAGTTTGCCCGCACATTCCGCGAGCGTCATGATCGCCTTGACGTTCTGGTGAATAATGCGGGAGTGGTGATGATTAAGCGGAAGGAAACCTCAGATGGGTTCGAACAGAGTATCGGCATTAACCATCTGGGTCATTTTCTGCTGACTTTGCTTTTGATCGAACCTCTAAAAGCTGCAACGCAGGGACGGGTTG
Organism: Paenibacillus sp. FSL R5-0749; assembly: GCF_038595085.1. NCBI lineage: Bacteria > Bacillati > Bacillota > Bacilli > Caryophanales > Paenibacillaceae > Paenibacillus > Paenibacillus sp. FSL R5-0749. The sequence goes on from NZ_CP152005.1 coordinate 1,704,028, forward strand.
TAAACGTGTCGTCAGGTGCATACAAAGCCGGCAAAATCCACTTCGAAGATCCACATCTGCACAAAGGTTATAATCCTATCAAAAGCTATGCCCAATCCAAATTGGCTAATGTGTTGTTCACTCGAGCGCTGGCCCGTAAACTGTCAGGTACCTCGGTTACGGTGAACTGTCTGCATCCTGGTGCGGTGGGCACGAGTATTGGTGTAGATCGCAATACCGGATTTGGCACACGCATTATGGCGTTTGTAGGCAAGCTTCCCTTTTTTCTGTCCCCTGAAGAAGGGGCGCGAACGGCTGTTTATCTGGCTACAAGCCCAGATGTTGTCGGCATCACCGGGCGTTACTTCTATCAACAGAAAGAGCAGCAGCTGAAGGCGCATGCCGTTGATGATACTTCAGCTGAGCGTTTCTGGATGTGGAGCGAAGAACAAGTCGGGCTAAAGCCTGATGAGAAATTGTAATGCAACACAAGCTGATGATTGACCAATGAATCAGCTTGTGTTGCATTAACATTTATATTTTTGCCTTCACAGCTTGTTGAACCAGTTCAATAAAAGCTTCAATACGTTGAATGCCTTGATCTCCCTGACCGTATGCACGGACAGAGGCAGATGAGGCATTTTTCTCATTCTCACCAAGCACGAGCGAATAAGGTACTTTTTCCATCTGGGCTTCACGGATTTTGTATCCAAGTTTCTCGCTGCGCAGATCTGTTTCTACCCGAATGCCCGCAGCCCGGAGCTGGCTCTGGACTTGGAGCGCATAATCTGCGTAATGATCCGATACAGGCAGCAGCTTCACTTGCACAGGTGCGAGCCAAAGTGGGAACGCTCCTGCATAGTGCTCAGTCAGGATACCGATGAAACGATCGATGGAACCATAGATGGCACGATGGATCACGACTGGACGGTGCTTCAGGCTATCCTCACCAATGTAAGTGAGGTCGAACTTCTCCGGCATTTGAAAATCAAGCTGGATTGTTCCGCACTGCCAGCTGCGCTTCAGTGCATCAAGGATATGAAAGTCAATTTTCGGTCCATAAAAGGCACCGTCTCCTTCGTTAATGCGATACTCCACGCCCCGGCGATCCAGTACATTTTGCAATGCACGTTCCGCCTGATCCCACAGTTCTTCCGATCCCATGGAATCTTCCGGTCGAGTGGATAACTCAATCTTATATTCGAATCCAAAGATATCATACATACGGCCGATCAGTGAGATCGCCTGATTAATCTCGTCCTCGATCTGCTCTGGCATGACGTAGAGATGCGCATCATCCTGGCAGAATGTCCGCACACGCATCATGCCATTCAGGGCACCTGAGAATTCATGACGGTGAACTTGACCGAATTCCATCATGCGAATTGGCAATTCGCGGTAGGAATGGAGTGTATTTTTGAAGATCAGCATGTGCCCGGGACAATTCATTGGTTTCAGTGCAAACGTTGCATCGTCCACTTCCGAAAAGTACATATTGTCCTTGTAATGCTCCCAATGGCCGGATTGCTCCCACAGCCGGTTGTTCATCATGAGCGGAGTCCGTACTTCCTGATAACCTTCCTGTAATTGCAGCTCACGCGAGAATTGCTCCAGTTCAGTACGAACAGTCATGCCTTTAGGCAGATAGAAGGGCATGCCGGGCGCTTCTTCGGAGAACATGAATAGTTCAAGCTCTTTACCGAGTTTGCGGTGATCCCGTTTTTTCGCTTCTTCGAGCATGTGCAGATGTTCATCCAGCTGGGCTTTGTTTGGGAAAGCAGTGCCGTAGATACGTTGCAGCATCTTATTATCCGAGTTACCCCGCCAGTACGCACCAGCCACATTCAGCAGCTTGAACGCTTTGATCCGGCCAGTGGATGGGAGATGGGGACCGCGACACAGATCGAAGAACTCTCCTTGATCATAGATCGAAAGCTCGGCGTCCTCCGGCAAATCCTGAATGAGTTCAAGCTTGTAGGGGTCCTGGATTGCTCCGAAGATGCGGAGGGCTTCCTCCCGGCTAACGACCCGCCGACTGATCTTATGATTCTCCTGAATGATTTTGTTCATTTCCCGCTCAATGGCAGCTAGATCACTGATGGACAAGGCATGTTCCAGATCAACATCGTAATAGAATCCATCCTCAATGACTGGGCCGATACCCAGTTTCACTTGTTCTGCACCGTAGATGCGTTTGAGCGCCTGTGCGAGCACATGTGCTGCGCTGTGACGGTAACGATACAGGCCTTCCGCACTGTCCAAAGTAACAATGACGAGTTCGCAATCTTGCTCAAGCACCCCATTGAGATCGATATTCTGACCATCTGCAATACCGCCGATCGCCTGTTTTCCAAGACTTGTGCTGATGGATGAGGCGACTGCACCCACAGTGATGCCTGCTTCGTAAGAACGAACATCTCCACCTTGCAGACGAACCTTAATGGATTGACTGGATGGTGGCAGATCATTGGCTTGATTGTTAATTTCGTTACCTGATTTGTTGCTTGCGGAGTTACTGTTTTCCTGTTTGCTCATGTGAACCACTCTCCATTTCATCAAATGAAAGCGCAAAAAACACCCGTCCCGGAAAAGGGACGAGTGCGCTTGGCTCGTGGTTCCACCCTAATTTGGTTATGGTGCACTCTGTTCTCGGCCAGCCGCCGTGAACAGGAAACATCATAACCCTCATTGGAATCCGCTATCGGGGATCAGGCGGTGAACTCTACTGGCAACAAGCCGAACATCCCAAGGGGAGTCCGAGATGCTGAGGTTCGAGTTCACGGCTGCAGAGGGGTAATTCCGGTCCGTTCGCTGAAGAAGGTTTCACCAATCCCTTCTCTCTCTGGGCAGCACGCAAACGAAATCTTGTCTCTGGTCATCGCCAAATATGTTAGATTAACTCATTAAAGTTATCCTGAAATGTGTTGCATTCAATATCAATATATGGGAACAGGTGTTATTGAGTGTCGATTATATAGACTGAAAATGGAAAGGTCAAGCGGAACATTTTAATTCGTTACGGACGGCCCATCCCATACTAAACGAATGATCGTTCCTTCACCAGGGGTGGACTGTACCTCAATATGCCCTTTCATCGCCTCAATCAACCCTTTGGTTACGGCCATGCCCAGCCCTGATCCAACGTCCGATGTACCTGTATCTGTACCGCGATAATATCGTTCAAATAACTTCCATACCGTCTCGGGGTCCATGCCTCGTCCATTATCGGCAAACTGAATACTGAATGCATCTGCATGTTCACCAGAGTGCACACTGACCACGAGGATGGACTCGGGTGGATTATGAAGAAGGGCATTGGCGGTCAGGTTATCCACAATTCGTTCAAACGAAGGGATATGGACAAGTCCATACACAGGCACTTCGGAAGGTTGGAATATGATGCGACCTTCCCCATAAGCCGGGTTTCGTTCAGCGCGTTGGATCAGATCACGGAGTAACGTATTTACGTCAGTCTCTTCCACCACAGGTTGATATCCGCCACTGCGTAATCGATAGGTCATGGCAAGGTCATTGATAAGCCTGTCCATATACATGGATTTATCGAGCATAATGCCTGCAAATTCCCTGACTTCTTCCACGGTCCAGCTATATTTATCTGCTTCAAGCATATGGGCATACCCCTGGATGGAGGATAGAGGCGTCTTCAGATCGTGAGTTATGCCAGCAATCCATTCCTCCCGAAGTGAATCGGTCTGTTTCCGAAGTTCTTCATCTTGCTTCAACGTGTAGGATAGGGCCTGCATGGAGCGAAGCACTTCAGCATACACGTTGTATTTGCGCTTCCACTTACCGTTACGACGCTGACTGCGAGGCACTCCGAAGGCTCCGGTAGGTTCCTCGTAATGACCTCGCTCCAGACGCTGTAACCATTGGAGCATATGCAGCATGGGCGAGCCGAATCGGTTGGCATACCAGAAGGCAAGCAAGACAAGCAGAATGATGATGGACACGATCAATATAACCAATGCCGGTTCCAGAATAAAACGGTAGGGATTCGAATTCCCTGTACCATTTGCCTCGCCAGGGATGCTAATCAACCAAGTGGTTCCATTCTTCTCATCGTACCATGTAGCAGTAGACTTGCCTGATCGACTTGGATAGCGAATCTGCAAGACCAACTCCTGAAGGGTGTATTCGCTTGGTACACCCACAGCTGGTTTGTTAAAGGAGGAGAGTTCTCGTCCTGACGCATCCAAGACTTGAAGATAGGCATGAGCAGCAAGAAGGGCTTCCTGTCGGCCCGGTTGAAGAGTAAACTTCCCGTTGGTCAGAATGAGGTCTGAACGAATATTATTGATGAGCGATTTGGCCGGGTTACTCTCCCCATACAACAAAGTGAAATTCTTCCCGTTCTTCTCCCGGATGAGTATGACAATCTGATAAGGGAAAGGCTTTTGATTTTCCCAATATGCAATCAATTCTCCCGGTTTATAGTGAGTAGGAACATCAGCAGGTGCGTGGTAATCATCAATGACGTTGCCTTGTTCATCCAACACCTGGAGCCAGCCTTGATATTTATCCACTTGCTTTAACAATTTGGGGTCATATTTGATGGTATTGTCTGGCATGAATTCTGCTGTATTAATCAATTGATCCAGACCGTTAAGCGCAAAATCATCCACCAAATTCACTTCATTAACCTTTTGCACGACCCAGTAAGTGGCTACAGACCCAAGAAGAATGATCAGAATGACGGCTCCCGCAAGCATCCCGATAAACCGGGTCATTAATCTGCGACGAATACTCATGGGCGTGACACATGTTCCGGCTGAATGAGCTTGTATCCCAGACCTCGGACGTTAACGAGATACACTGGATTGGAAGGATCTGCTTCAATGCGTTCCCGAATGCGGTGAATATGAACCATCACGGTATTGTCATCACTGATGGCCTCTGAGCCCCAGACCCGCTCATACAGATCTGACTTGGTGAAGATGCGATTGGGATGTTTGCAGAAAAAGAGCAGCAGTTGAAACACAAGCGCCGGACAGGATACGGATTCTCCTTCAACTCGAAGCTCAGCGGCCCATTCCAGCACCTGAAATCGTCCAAAGTCGTACACACCTTCCGGCATGCTTGGAGATGACGTATTTACGTTCGATGGGATGTGCTCCGAGATGGCAGCTGTTTTTGAAGGCAAATAACGCTTCAGTAAGGATTTAATTCGTGCAACGACTTCTAGCGGATTAAAAGGTTTGGCCACATAATCGTCGCCACCAACAGCGAATCCCGTTAATTTGTCGTAATCGGTTGTCTTGGCCGTCAGGAACAGGATGGGCGCATCGGTGACCTGCCGTAGAAAAGGACAGATTTCCAGTCCGCTTTTGCCAGGGAGCATGATGTCGAGCACGATGCAATGATACGTCTTGTTGTTGCAAGCCTCAATGGCAGCTTCACCTGTTGTTACGGTGTCGATATCGAGAAACTGTTCTTTGAGCAGAACGGTTTTGAGCATATGCAGAATCGCTTGTTCATCATCTACAAGCAGTATTGAGACGTTATCCATAGTTAGAAAATGACCTCCTGGTACTTCCGTTGTGTGTATTGATAATCATACCATCCTATGGGGATGTATAGCGTACATGCTATCTTAACGGAGTCTTAATTATGCAACCTAAGAAGACATGGTGAGTTTAACTACTGGTAAGTTGGGGTTAGACGAAGGATAAGACTCATTCTGTACACTTAACTGGAAAGTATAATGAATTAGCAGAAGGGATGTTGAAAGAAAATGAACTGGGAAGGTCATATGAAAACAGAGCAACAGACACATCAGATCGTTAAGCATAGAAAGGGCTGGAAGGTCCTTGCAATAACCCTTGGAGCGTGCGTGATATTGTCTGCTTGCGGCAATGGCAACGCGATTACTTCCGACCAGGCGGAGCAGCAGTCAGCCGAACAGGCGTCCAATCATGAAGCGAGCGAGAACACCAATCAGGAGCAGAACTCCACTTCAGAGGTGAGCTCAGTGGTTACACCGGACAATTTCATAGATACGTTGATGAACGGTTCAAAGGATGCAATCTATAGCCAGTTTTCCCCGGAATTGAAGGAAACGGTAACGCTTGAGCAGTTTAAAACGACCGCTGATCCTTTTCTGGAGGGTGTTGAATCGTGGGAGCAAGTGGTAGACGCCGAAATGAATCAATTAACCGAGGTTGCCTGGAAGGATCAGACAGGGACGAAAGGAATTCGCGCCTATTTTTCCGACGAAAATCTGATTGAGGGTCTGTCAATTCAACCGTTGGAAGCTCATGAAGACACAGATGACAAACTCACCAAAACCGAGTTCCAATTCCCGATGAAGGGGGAATGGTATGTATTCTGGGGAGGTCAAGATGTAATGTCGAATTATCATTATGAGCATGAAACCCAGCGCTATGCACTGGATATCGTTCGGACAAAAGAACAATCAAGTTATCATGGTGATGCTAAGGAAAATGAAAACTACCATGCTTTTGGTGAACCACTCTATGCTGCTGCGGATGGAACGGTCGTCGAAATCAAGAACGATATTCCGGACAATGTACCGGGTGTGATGAATCCGGAAGAGCCGGCGGGTAACTATGTAGTTATTGACCATGGCAACGGTGAATACAGCATCACAGCACATTTCAAGAAAGGCAGTGTTTCGGTCAAAAAAGGAGATAAGCTCAAGCAGGGAGACCCTATCGGTGAGCTTGGCAATTCGGGTAACTCCAGTGAAGCCCATCTGCACTTCCAGGTATCGGACGGCCCCGATCTGTTCACATCTCGCTCGATGAACATTCGCTGGGCTGACCAGAGTCAGCAGTTAACTCGTGGCAACACCATTCAGGGACTTCCAGAGTAATTCTATATATAAGTTAAAGCATTGATTTTACACTTAACTACTACGCGGACAGAACCATCTTCCGATCGCTGTTATCCCCAGATTTTATTGATTCCCTTGTATAAAGGGGAAAATCTGGGGATAAAGGCGCACGCTGCGCTTCTTCTGATTAGTTCTGTCCTCTCCGTTGTCGTGTAAATATTTACTTAAAAATATAAAGATTTCTCTGTCAGAATGTAAGAGATGACGAAAACTTCTATTTTCCATTATAATATCCTCTATGATATAGAACGATCTGGATTAATGGAGGAGTATAGATGAAGCTGGAAGATGTGCAGATTGAATATGCGCGCCTGGAGGACTTGCCGAGGATTGTAGAAATTTATAATTCCACCATTGAGAGCCGTATGGTAACAGCGGATTTGGAACCGGTGACAGTGGAGCAACGTGTTCCGTGGTTCGAGGACCATTCACCGGATCATCGTCCACTTTGGGTGATGAAGCAGGCAGGGCATGTGGTGGCTTGGGCAAGTCTCAGCTCGTTCTATGGGCGCCCTGCGTATAATGGAACGGTGGAAGTCAGTGTATACGTGGATCAGCAATGCCGCGGAATTGGGGCTGGTGGACGTTTGCTTGAAACGGTATTTGCGGCTTGTCCTGCACTTGGAATTACGACCATTCTCGGATTTGTCTTCGGGCATAATGAACCGAGTCTGGGATTGTTGCGCAAGCATGGTTTTGAACAGTGGGGATATTATCCCGAAGTGGCCGTGCTGGATGGTGTGAACAGAGATTTGGCTATACTAGGCAAAAAAATATAAGTACCGTTCTTATTTCGTAACATAATTTATCGGAACATAAGAACACTGAAGATAACCTCCAACCTATTTTATAGGATTGGAGGTTTTTTTGTCGTACATATATTCTTCACTATGTGAAAGTGTAGCTAGTGCTTATACGCCAAGTTGATGCTTAATCTCTTGAATCTGTCCCAGATGGCGTTCCTCATGATAACTTGCGAAGTCAATCCATTGGGTAAGATCCATCTCACCGAATACGGGATGAGGAAAGGACTTGCTGCGCAGCAGATCAGGATCATGATCCAATGCAAAGTTATTTAACGCTTGGTGAGATTCGTCCAGATCGGTGCGTACGTCTTCGAGTGCTTCAGGCGCTGCTGGAGGTTGAAGATGGGGTGGTGCCTCGACGGAGCGGCTGCGGTCCAACGATAGTTCATATGGTTTTTTGTCCACAGACACCACCTGTTCCTTTTCGAGTGCAAGGCGGGCTTGCTTTCCAATTACATTTTCCATCAGATTCAGATGACGTAGTACTTGCATAATACTCCATTGTTTGGGTGAAGGCTTCCGGTTCAATTGTTCTTCTTCGAGCCCCGAGACGGCTTCCCAGATTTGGCTGCGTATATCGTCATTACGAGTAAACATCGTGTAATCCTCTCCTTATATACGTTTTCTGTGATGAGGGTGTCTGTGTATGTTCATTACCCCAAATGTGGATGCTTATTCTATAAGCATAGGGGATGGAATAAGTGAATGCGAATCCAGGCAAGATTCGCCTTGTTAGATGTATTATGTGCCCAATAAAAAAAGCCGTTCTCTCTGAACGGTTCATTTCAATCTATGCCAAGTCCAAAAAAAGATTGACGGGCGAACCCCGGCAAACTATAATCGGTACAAGTAACTTGTTATGTAAGGAGTCCTGACATGATATGTTAGTAATCGACGAGGTTTATCACCACACAGCATTGCAAATATCATCGTCCGATTTATTGTACCTTATCGAACGGCTGAAGGTCAAAAAAGAAAATGAGATTCAAACGCTCAAGCAGAAGATCGAACAGTTCGAACAGAAGCGTCGAGCGGAAGAGGTCGCTTATCAATCGTTGTCGACCGTGCGCAAATGGTTTGCGGGACGCCCTGCAACCCATCATCAGGCGGTGGAATATATGGTTCAGGTGAAGGAACGTTTTCGCAAGATGGAACAGATTCGCAGACGCATACGTGAATTGGATCAGATCGCAGAACGAATCAAGCATCCGGACAGCATTGAGCGGGACGAGATTGAGCTAGCGCCCGATACCATCCGTGAGCTCAGACAGCTTAGTGAAACGGAGGATGTACAAGCATGACTTTGGAAACGTTAAGCACCGGAATCGATACGGTCTGGGTCGTACTGAGTGCAGCGATGATTTTATTGATGGAGGGTGGATTCGCCCTGCTCGAGGCTGGCTTTGTTCGTTATAAAAATAGTGTGAACATTATTATGAAGGTTTTTGCTGACATTACAATTGGAACGTTGCTGTTTTATGCCATCGGTTTTGGACTGATGTATGGTTCGGACGTTGGTGGTTTTGTGGGAGTAACGGGATTTTTCCTGAATGGGGATTTGTCTCATCTGGACGTACCGGTATCGCTGGAGACATTCTGGTTGTTCCAGGCTGCTTTTACGATTGCTGTTATCTCCATCGTTTCAGGAGCGGTAGCTGAGCGGATCAACTTCCGTGCCTATCTACTCTATATCATATTGATGACGGCGATCATCTACCCAATTGGTGGACACTGGGCATGGGGCGGCGGTTGGCTTAGTCAGCTGGGGATGCAGGACTTTGCCGGTTCGGCTGTCATCCATGCACTCGGCGGATTCTCAGCACTGGCTGCTGCAATTATCATTGGTCCGCGTAAAGGGAAATACACGCCTCTTGGCGTAAGTGCTATTGCACTTCCGAGCAATCTGCCACTAGCATCTGTGGGTGCATTTCTGTTATGGTTCGGCTGGTTTGGCTTCAATGCGGGTAGTACACTCAGCGCCACGGATGTAAGAATTGGTCACATTGCGATTGTTACGATGTTATCCGCGGCCTCAGGTGGTGCAGTTACGTTGCTGTACACGTTATTCCGCTTCAATCGTTCAGATGCACCCTCGGTCATTAACGGTTCGCTTGCGGGACTGGTCGGAATTACGGCAGGTTGTGCTTTTGTTGGCGATGTAGCCGCGATATTCATTGGAGCAGTATCCGGCTTATTGATGATGGCTGCCACCAACTGGCTGGACCGTCGACAGATTGATGATCCAGTTGGTGCTTTCCCGGTGCATGCCGTATCCGGAATGTGGGGCACGATTGCTGTAGGTCTGTTTGCCACGGATGGTGGATTATTCATGGGCGGCGGCTGGAGGCTGCTGGGTGTTCAGGCACTTGGCCTTACAGCACTGGTTGTCTGGGGGTTCGCCATGACCTGGATCGGGTTAAAGTTGATTGGCAAAATTGTGCCTGTACGATCGACAGAGGAAGAGGAAGAACTGGGTTTGGATATCAGCTATCATGGTGTGATGGCAGCTCATCAAGCCCATGAATTCCTGGACGGTGAGGAGCATATGCGTGCTTACCAGGAACAGTCCTCTGATCCAAATCGTTAAATGGAATATAGGGTAAAGAAGTAGACTGACAAGCAATGTCAGTCTCTTTTTTTGCTAGAAGCAGGGAAAGACGGCCGGGCGGAAGAATATACAGGTGTGAACCTGAATATGTCTCAGCATAGGTGTATTGTCAAAAGGGGAGGATCTATATGATTAAGCCAGAACAATGTGAACGTCTGACCAGAAAAGCCCGTAAAACACTTGAGGAGTATGGTTTGGGAGTTGCTGCCGATCTGCTGTTGTCCTCAAGCCGCTGGGGAATTCGCCTCGATGTGTCCACACTGGACGAATATCGCAGGACAGGAAACTCACGTGTGGGTGGACATCCGGATTTGCCGAGTCACATGGAATGGCCCGTAACAAAAGAAGGCATTCCAATGACTTTCCTGGCCCAGTTAAACCTGGTGGATTTGTCGCCGTATACGCCGAATGATGGGCGCGGGACTTTGCCTGAACGTGGAATGTTATACTTTTTCGTTGGCACGGACGAATCTGCTTGTCCCATTGAACATCGTGTGATTTTTGAGCCAAGTTCTCATAATCTGATAAGGCGAGAACCTGAAGGGGATACCGCGCTGGATGGAGCACCGTTTGTTGCACATTCGGTGACTGTGCTGCCTAATCTGGAGTTTCCTACATATGCATATATTGACACCGCCGCACTGAACGAGCTCTCGCCGTCTCTGCTTGAGACCGATGAGACCGAAGCGGAAGTAAGTCTGTATGACCGATACCTTGAATTCGAGTCGAGCTGGAATCATCCAAGTACGCTGAACTGGGGTGGTATGTTTGGATATCCTGATGGGCAGCATCCGGATGCCGAGCATCGGGCCTTATTACAGATCGCACTGGGCGAAGAATATGATTATAATGAGCAGGCGTGTGAAGATAAGCTGACCAAGCATTACGGCGGAGATGAGGATCGGACATGGCAGGAATTATCCGATACGCTGCTGCTGTTGAAGATAGATACACATGACGCCATAGGTTTTCAATGGTGGGATTGCGGGGAACTGCAATTTTTCATTCGCAAGTCTGACCTGGAGGCTGGACGGTTCGAACATACGTATTGTTCGTTATACTCAAGTTGAGCAAAGATTTGAACTCATATAAGCAACAAAATGTCCTGAATCCCGTCTATAAGAAGGAGGAAGGACTTTTTTGTTCGTAGATTGTTATATAAATTGAACTAAAGAATATTTAAACTGCACACTCCGATGACAGAACAATTTTCCGATCGCTGTTATCCCCAGATTTTTTAAATTCTTTTTATAAAGGGGAAATCCGAGGTAGCGTATGCTTCCGATGTAGGTTTTTTGCAGAAAGCTTTTAGCTCCGCTTCTTCAGATCCTTTCTGTACTCTCCGTTTTGTGTATATGTTTTGTTCAATTTATATAGATTTGGGGTATATATTAGGGAGGGATATCTTGGTTGATAATAGAACATATGTTCTGTATAATGGAGTAAAAAGGAAGTGGGCTGTTGATTCAATCTGCGTTCAAACATATTGACGTGGCTGTAACATCGTTGATAGATATATGTGATCAGCTGTCGGAAGAAGATTTGGCTTTGACTCCAATTGAAGGTAAACGGCCTATTGGAGAACTACTGGCTCATCTGTCTATGATCTGCCGAGCGGATGTGTATATTTCGGAAGGTGCATCGAAGGAAGAGATGGCTCAATTCTATGCTGAGAATCAGGTGCATTCGCTCCGTGAGATCAAGCAGGCTCTGATTGATAACCAGATGTATCTATACGAACGATACAGGCAGTTTAACACGGAAGAGTTACTGCATGTGACGAATTCATATTGGGGAGCATCCTATAGTCGGCTGGAGTGGTTGCTTGAGATTATGGGACATGTATACCATCACCGAGGACAACTGTATACGATGCTGACCCTGACAGGCAAAGAACCCGAATCAGTTCTTTTTAAATAGAAATGAGTAGAATACATACTAGCATGTTATAGGAAACATTACGGGTTAAAGTAAGAATAGACCGACGATACTGCACGTTATACGTGAAATAACGGAGGATTCGGGACGTGGAACAACACAATACATGGGATGCATCGATGAACAATACGTTGATTGACAGGTTAAAACTGATTCCTGAACTTGGTCAGGCTACGCAGATGGAACCAGTTATGAAGGGGTATTCAGCGGATGCCAAATTCAAAATGTTTGTCCCTGGCCAAGGTCATGTGTTGGTGAGGGTATATGATGTTGCTGAGGAATGGATGAAGCAAAAGGAATATCAATGCTTGAAGAGCATGCAACAATTAGGTGTACTATGTCCAGCAACGTTCGGCACAGGTAGATTGGATGAGAAGAACGGTTATATGATTCTTAGCTACATTGAAGGCGAAGATGCGTCCGAGAGACTGCCTCAATTGAATGAACAGCAGCAGTGGGCCGTTGGCTTGGAAGCAGGAGCACAGTTAAGGCTGATTCACCAGTTGCCGATGGAGGAACAGGTCGAATCATGGTACACACGCAAGAGCGCGAAGCATCAACGTTACATGGAGCGCTATAAACAGTGCCCTATCGTGATGAAAGAGGATCAGGCTATTCATACGTTTATCGCAGACCATCTCGATTGGATGAAAAATCGTCCAGATGGATTTCAGCATGATGATTTCCACCCGAGCAATCTTGTCGTTCAGCAGGATAAGCTCGCAGGAGTAATTGATTTTAATCGTTATGATCAAGGTGATCCCATTCATGAATTTTTGAAGCTGGGTTTGTTTGCTTCGGAGATCAGTATTCCATATTCCATAGGTCAGATTCAGGGTTACTTCGATGGCAAAGAACCGGATGAGTTATTCTGGAGATTGTATTCACTGTATACGGCTATGGCGCTAGTGTCTTCTGTGGTATGGATTCAGCAGGTGAAGCCGGAAGAGACACATGAGATGATGACCAGGATCGAGCGTGTCCGTGAAGATCATGATGATTTTCGCAGTTTCATCCCTCGGTGGTATACTTTGAACAGATCATGAATTATGGAAGGGAAAGGAATAATGCCGTGGCACAGCCAGCAACCATTCTGCTTGTCGATGATGAGCAGGAGATTATTAAACTGATGGAAATTTATTTTGGCAACGAGGGTTATCGGATTCTCACCGCGAATGATGGGCTTGAAGCGCTGGAACAATTGAAAAGAGAGTCGATTGATCTCATTATTCTGGATGTCATGATGCCGAATATGGACGGAATAGAAGCTTGTATGAAAATTCGGGAAGAGCAGAAAATGCCGATTATTATGCTGTCCGCCAAAAGCATGGATATGGATAAAATCACAGGGCTAAGCATCGGTGCTGATGATTATGTAACCAAACCGTTTAACCCGCTTGAACTTGTCGCACGGGCGAAATCTCAGCTGCGCAGGTATCATACCTTCAATGAAGGTCGGGAGAACAAAGAGCATGAGTGGATTATTGATGATCTGGTCATTAATACCGATACACATGAAGTCTGGGTGGATGAGCAGCCGGTTCGTCTGACTCCGCGTGAATTTGCTGTTCTCGAATTACTGGCACGCCATCAGGGTTCAGTACTCAGTATGGAACAGATCTATCGTCAAGTCTGGAAAGAAGATTTCATGGAGTCTAACAATACCGTCATGGTGCATATTCGCAAGATTCGTGAGAAAATTGAACTCGACAGCAAACATCCCAAGTTCATTCAGACCGTATGGGGTGTTGGTTATAAAATGATCAAACCGCAATAAACATGCACATTCACAGGATGTCATGTGACATGAACACAGGCAGGGAGTTCCGACTATGAATTCAAAGCTGATTAATACAGTCCGATGGAAATTTATCTATGCATTTCTGCTGAGTGGCATACTGACTGCAGTTATTTTGTACGGGGGCAGTCAAGTGGGGCAGACTATTCTGGAAGCTCAGACGTATCCCGATTATTCCATTCCAGCCAAAGGGATTAGGTGGTTGGTGAATAATATCGGTTCGGTGCCTTTAATGATTGTGGTAGGTGTGCTTAGTTTTGTGCTGTTTTTTTTCCTGTTCTCTCGCAAGGTGATGCGGGTTCTGGACGAAATAACGGCAGGAATTCAGGAAGTTGCCAAAGGCGAGTTATCACATCGCATTGAAGTGAAGACCTCGGATGAATTCGGAGTGGTGGCTGCAAGCATTAATCAGATGGCTGAACAATTGCAGTTATCGCTTCAGGAAGAACGTAATGCAGTTGCTGCCAAAAATGATCTGATTACAGGGATATCACATGATCTTCGTACACCGCTCACTTCTATTCTGGGATTTCTGGAGTACATTGAGAAGGATCGCTACCAGGATGAGATTGAGATGCGCTATTACGTTAGCATTGCCTATGAGAAATCCCTGACTCTTCGTAAGCTGATCGATGACTTATTCGAATATACGCGTGTGAGTGGCGGGAGTCTTCCATTGTCTTTGCAGGCGTTGAACCTGAATTCGTTTCTGATGCAGTTGGCTGAAGAGTTTGCTCCCATGCTGGAGGATGCTGGGATGACCTACAATTTTGTTGGTGGGCAAGAGCCACTATGGATACAGGCTGCTCCGGGGGAGCTTGTAAGAGCGTATGAGAATCTGTTCAGCAATGCTATAAGATATGGTTCGCAAGGGAAACGAATGGAGATTGGAATGGCTCTTGAAGGTAAGGAGGCTGTAATCCGCATCAGTAATTATGGTGAATCGATTCCGGCACAAGATCTGCCCCATCTATTTGAACGATTCTATCGTGTGGATAAATCCCGCTCCCGTGAAACGGGAGGCACGGGTCTCGGCCTGGCGATTGCCAAATCGATGATTGAATTACATCGAGGAAGTATCGTTGCCTATAGTGAAAATGGCAGAACAGATTTTGTTACCCGATTCCCTGTCACGGCTCCTCCCCCAAGTAATTACTCAGAGGAATAATAATTAAGAATTTGGTAAGAAGTTAACTACTTCCTCATTAAGAAATATTCGGTATTCTACCTCTATTACCATATTGTTGTATAGAGGAGGATACCGAATATGAAGTCCCGATTCAGTACTGTAAGACTAAGATACATATACATTGGAGGAGCAAGCGCGTTACTGAGCGCAGCCCTCCTTTTTGTCGTCTATCACATGCTGCGATTTGCGCATAACCATGTCCTTCCTGATACAGCATGGATAACGCGTATGATGAACTGGGGAATCAACCATATCGGTACAAAGCCGTTCTTCATCTTCATTGGGGGAGCTTTGTTTGCGATCTTTTTCTGGATTCGATCCCAGAAGATTGCGGAAGATCTCAGTCAGCTTGCACGCGGAACAGCCGAACTTGCATTGGGCCATAACCCTGGAAGAATTGATGTTCTCAGTGGTGGTGAACTAAGACAGATTGCTGCCAATCTGAATACGATTGCGTCTCTCCTGCATGAGGAAGGGCTGAGCATACCAGAACGGAAACATGAGACCAGAGATATAGAGGGAGCGTCTATGTACAATGAGCAACCCGATCTAAAGCAACATGTGGAAGAAGACAAGGAGAATGCTCAGACTAGTTATGCACAGGTTGATTTACCGATAAAGCTTACCCTATACGGCGTCCGTTCCTCTCTGGATGAGATCATCCAAGGGCGCTGTCAGGACGAGGTAGAAGTTCAGCATTGGGTCAGGTTGGCGTATGAACAGACATTGCTGCTTCAACATGCTCTGGAGAGTACACAACGGGATGGACTGGAACGCGGAGTTTTAGATGAACAGGTACACAAGGAGCCTGAATGTTGAAGCACAGGGGCAAGCGATGGATGTATTACGTATTTGATGCAGCAGTGGTTGTAGTTGTGATGTTGGCGCTTTTCTATCTCTATCTGATTACTTATGGTGAAGGAGTGCTTCGCAATCGTCCAGAGGCTATGCAGGTGGCTGCTTCAACCATAATTACGAATGCAGAGGGAACCGAAATTTCGAGGTTGCTTACTCAGACCAAAGGGTATTCGGAATATGCTGAACTGCATGCCATGCCGGATTTATTAAAGAAGGCTTTTTTGGCTACAGAAGATCGACGTTTCTTCAACCATGATGGACTGGATTTCATCGGTCTCGGCAGGGCCATTGTGCAAGATATTATACATATGAATCTGAGTCAGGGAGGAAGCTCCATCACGCAGCAATTGGCAAGAAATCTGTATTTGAATGGGGATAAAACATTAAGTCGAAAGGTGAATGAGATATCAATTGCGATGGCCCTTGAGAAGAAATACAGCAAGGATGAAATTCTGGAGATGTATCTGAATCAGATCTACATGGGACGCCAGCAGTATGGTGTAAAAGCGGCAGCCTGGCGGTATTTTGGGATGAAGGATATGCACCAGTTGGAACTATGGCAGATGGCTACATTGGCTGGAATGCCCAAAGGTCCGTCTCTATACAATCCAGTAGATCATCCTGAACTTTCCAAACAAAGACGTGCCGTTATCCTTGGACTCATGCATGAACAGGGATTAATTACACGAAAGCAGATGCTTGAAGCTCGTAGCGTCGATTATACGCCGCCTGAAACCGTATTGAACACAGCAACTTCATCGGGCTTGAGCGAGCCCGCATATGTGTCTGCCATAGATGCTGTGGTTCAGGAGGCTTCCCGGATCACAGGCAGAAGTGAAGTGGAGATTCAATCGGCAGGTTGGGTTATTCAAACCGGGCTAGACCAACAGGCGCAACTGGCGATGGAAGACACATTTGCAGACACAACCCGATTCCCCGATGATCGTCAAGACGAGCAAGTTCAGGCAAGTATGGTTATTATCGACCAGCATAACGGTGAAGTGAAAGCGATGATGGGTGGACGCAATCCCTTGAAAGGGGACATCAACCGGGCGATTATGGATGCCAGGCAGCCAGGCTCTTCTTTTAAACCGATTATTGCATATGGCCCTGCGTTGGAGTTAGGGAAGTTCAAGCCAGAGAGCATACTGCCGGATAAACGCATGAGTTATGGCAACTATCAGCCCAGCAATCTGGGTGGGCGTTACAGCGGTTCAATATCGATGTCCCAAGCTCTGCAAAAGTCCATCAATGCCCCAGCCGTATGGCTGCTTCATGAAACCGGACTGAAATATGCACATCAATTTGCGGCACGACTCGGTATTGAACTGGGGAAAGAAGACCTGAACCTCTCGATTGCCTTGGGAGGTGTGCATCAGGGGGTGTCTCCAATGAAGATGGCACAGGCCTATACCGTGTTTGCGAATAATGGCAAGTTGAACAGAGCCCATCTGATACGCCAGATAACAGATTCCCGTGGACGAACAATCTACGCTCATAAGTCGGAAAATAAGCAGGTAATCTCCTCTAGCACGGCGAATGCCATGACCAGAATGCTGCAAAATGTAGTCAGTCAGGGAACAGGGAGTCGGGCACAGTTAGGTCAGCACAAGGTAGCGGGTAAAACGGGAACAACACAGGCTGCATTACCTGGTGTGGGAAAGGAGGCCAATCGGGATCTGTGGTTTGTTGGCTACACGAGTAACTGGACTGCGGCGGTCTGGATGGGGTTTGATCATACGGATGCAGAACATTATATGAGGTCAGGAAGTGGTGCTGCAGCGGATTTGTTCGCAACGGTAATGAAACGTGCGATACGATAACGTCTAAGCGAGGAGATCCTAGGCCAGACGCTCCGTTCGTCCTCTAAAATATACAGAATCCAGATTGTAATATATAATATGTTCTCTTATCTAACATAACGCGTAAACAGGAGGATGACATGGACCATAACTACAATAACTCGGATACAGATGCGGATATGAACTCGCTGCAACCTAAAACCGGTATAAGACCGGAACGGCCTGGTATCTCCGGATTAGGTGGATGGCTTATTTTAATCCAGATCAGTCTTTGGCTTGCCCTAGTGTTTCTTATCTCGGATGTATCGCAGGTGAATGTCATCATGGACCCTGCTCGATGGGAAGTCGGCCGTGGTGTTGACCCGCAGATCTACACGGAGATGATTCGTCCACTCCTGTGGTTTGGCTTCATAAGCAGTATCATTTTATTGATAATCGTTATCGTGAATCTCATTCTTTTATATAAACGGAAGCGACAGTTTCCACGTATGATGATGGTGATGTACGTGATGAATGTGATCATAAGCATCGTGACCTGGATTCTGATTGCGCGAAATGAAATCCCAAGAGAACAGCATGTGCTTGATGCAACTCCGGCTTTTCATCTGATCGTACGATCCATTCTGGTGTGTTGTATCTTCATTCCGTATTTCCTGAGGTCGGTGCGTGTGAAGAATACGTTCGTGGTAAAAAGAATAGTTTGAAAAGAAGTGATACGTAAGGCCCGCTGGCATACAAGAGTTCATCCTGTGTGCTAACGGGCCTTACGTGTGTTACATATGTGGGGAAAATAATCATTTCGATGATGATTTGGTCCGGATCGAGGCGGGAATTCGGCGTATCATCTGGTTTAACACCTCGGATAACACTAGGCCTACGGCAATAGCGCCGGATAACATGAGTGCTTTGGCGGCCATCTCCATGGCGGCACTGTAGTCATTTTGCACAAAACTCCGCATCGCATTATACGCCAGCCCACCAGGAACCAGAGGAATGATGCCTGCGACGCTGAAGATAATGACGGGTGCACGAAACATGCGAGAGAATACCTGGCTGATGACACCTACGGCTATAGTCGCTGCAAGGGTAGCAGGCACCGCATCCGCTGCATATTCAAGCACGATATAGATCATCCAGCCGATCATGCCGACAAATCCGCCGTGGAGCAGCATGCGCCGTGGTGCGTTGAAGATGATCCCAAACGCGGCTGATGCGACAAAACTGGTTAAGGCTTGTTCAATAAAATGGAGCATATCCTGCATTCCTCCGTCTTACATAAAAAGTGAAAATACAACTGCAATGCCGGTCCCTATGGCAAAGGCGGTCAGAAATGCCTCGGCTCCCTTGGATAGTCCGGAGACGAGATGTCCGGCCATCAGGTCACGTACAGCATTGGTAATCAGCAGCCCCGGAACCAGCGGCATAACCGAACCAATAATAATTTTGTCCCGTTCATGGCCCACTCCCATATAGATCAGGAGAAACGCGAGTACGCCAATAACGAAGGATGCTGTAAGCTCGGCAAAAAATTTGACCCGTACCAGCCGGTGAAAGGCAATAACGGCTGCATAACCTATGCCCCCACAGATCAGCGCAGGAAGAAAGTCGCTCCAGCCTCCGCCAAACATAATGGTAAAACAACCACTGGATAACGCCGCGGCCGTAAGCTGTACAGCCGTTGAGTAGGAGGAAGGCTTGCCTTCGATCTGTACCAACAGTTCATGGGCTTCCTGCGCGGATAGCTCACCATGTCCAATACGGCGGGAGACCGCATTCACCTCGGATACCTTATCCAGATCCGTCGTACGCTCGGAGATACGAATCAGCTTGGCGGGTTCGGTTGCATCAACAGAGAAGAAGATGCCTGTAGGCACAACGTAACTGTGTGAATGGGGTAAACCGAGCGCTGCGGCCATACGTTTCATCGTATCTTCCACACGGTAGGTTTCACCACCACTTTGCAGCATGATTTTGCCTGCGAGCAGACAGATTGCAATTACGCGGGATTGTTCAGTAGGGTTGTTGCCAATCATACCCGTCTCGACTTGTGATACGGGTGATGAATCATGACGTATGTATTCCAACCGGATCAAGCTCCGTTTCATAAGTGATATGGGGTGGTGCGACACCATTGTATCATATTTCACACGCCCGCAAGGAATCATACCGCACCATCCCCAAGACCATAAAAAAGCTTCGTTCCCAAGACTTGAAGATCTCAGGAGCGAAGCTTCTTTGAACAGGTTCGGATATAAACGGATTAACAGGAACAATATCCTACATCAACAGGGTAATAACCAACAATTCATACAGCACCAGCGGCAAAATCGTAGGTCCAAACAAGGCGCGCGGTTCAGGATATCCATGCATCGGGGTAACCTGGAGATACAAAATCCCCCGGTCTGCACTGATGATGACACCTTCCCACACTTGACCATCGATATTCTGGACTTGTACCTTCTTGCCTATATGCTGTCGGGCTGTATGATGAAGCATATTCCGCACACTTTGCACGGATTGAAGCATCGGTTGATTGGCTTGATACACGACACGCATGGATGGCGTGGATGTGGATTCAGACATGATGCACAACCCTTCCTCAAAATAAGTTCTTACTTCAAGGTATGCATCTGCCTACAAAGGGTGATTACACAAACGCCATCTCCAGGCTCCCGCGTCCATTTTCATAGGCGACTTTGCCCAATGCTCCATTCACAAAGGTTAACTGGGGCGGCATATGGCCAAGATCCACGTCATACAGTACAGGAACATCCAGATCCCCAAGTGCAGAGGAGAGAGCATCAGTGAAGTTGAAATCCGCCGTATCGGAATAACCCGCAGGTCGGCCGAACATGAAACCTTTCACGCCTGCAAACCAGCCAGCCTGTCTCATCTGCCACAGATGACGGTAAATATCCCCTGCGCTCATCTCACAGCTCTCCAGATACCAGATGGTTCCTTCTTCTGCACAATACTGATCCAAAAACGATTGCACGGGTGCATACGGGGTGCCGATCAGACAGGTGATGGTATCCATACAGCCACCGATCAGTCGACCGGAGAACGATACAGCGGTAACTGCATCTTCCGAATGGCCGAGCTGTTTCCAGCGTGAGGGTGTATCCAGGTTAAATCCAGGTAGTTCCATTTTCCATTCCGATTGATAATGCGTGGAAGACGATTGTGTAATCTGTCCGCCGTAAGGGGTCTGTAATACATCGATCCAGCGCGCAGTTACGGGATCAAGGGCGTGTGATCTTAAATCCACATAATTGGTGCCGTGCGCTGTCGCTGTGCCGGTGAGCAGGGTGTATGCGAATAAAAAGGTGCTGATATCCGAATAACCCATGACCCATTTGGGCGGCAATGTTTTCAAAGTTTCCCAATCCAGCAGGGGCAGGATATCCATGAGAAACTCCCCGCCCCATGGAGGGATAATGGCTTGAATAGTCGGATTGCGAAGAAATTCATTCATCTCTTCGGCGCGTTGCTCTTTGGAGGCACTCACACATTTGATGTTCTGGCGGAGCGATGGGCTTTCTATCACGCCAAAACCAAGGCGCTCCATGTTGCGTTTACTCTCCTCAAGATAATGGTGCAAGGATTCGCCTACACCGCTGGAGGGTGCAGCTACACCGATGGTATTTCCCGGAGCGAGTGGCTGCGGATAACGGATAGAACGTTGATTCATTGAGAAAACACCCTTTCCTGTTCACTTTGCTCATCTTCATGAATATTTCCATTATATAGATTAATCCATTTATTGAAAGCACATTGCGTTTAGATTAAGGATTCACAGGAATATCAATAGAGAACGGTGCGCGAATTTGATCAGGATAAGAGAATATTTCCATTGTCAGATTTCCTTTGGCTGCGGCCCCATTTTTAATGACAACTCTTGCTTCAAAGACGGAAGGGCTCCAGCCTACTTCACTTATGTCGAATGGGTTCCCTTTACTGTCTTCGACATTGGTAAATGATAGCCCCGAAGTAGCATTTTGAGCGTCTGCAATTGAAAACTCGAGGATCAGATTTTTGCCCTGGACTGAGCTTTTCAAAAATTTCAAATTTGATGGGCCACCTTGGATTTCACCCAATAATGGATCGATACTAATAACTAATTCATTCTTATCCACTGCTGAAAGACCAGACCCTTGGAGCGTCAGTTTTTTCGGAGTGGAAAAATACATGCTTTCGAAAAAGACGGAATTTCCAGAGCCAGAGATGGAAGATGAATCCGTTCGCCATGCTCGGCCTTGCTCATCTACCAAATGCAGATCAGGAATGCCGAAGATTTTTTTGGGGTTGTTGCGATCATATTCGATGTCAAGTACAAGGCGAGTGGGATACAGAACGCCCTGTTTTACATGAATACGCTGCCCGTCCACGGTCATTGTTTGGTTTACGGGGATGATTTTTTTCATGTCTTTCGTTAAGCTGTGATCCACTGGGAAGGTGACCTTCCACTTGTTATTCGTTTCCTTATCCTGTTCTTTAAATATAATGGTTAGCTCTTGTGGCGGTAAAGATTCGGTGAATGAGACATCGATTTTATCCTCATAAACACCACTTTCTGAAGCTGGTTTAGGTGAAGCGTAACTAAACGCAACAGGCAGATCTTTACCGTTCTCATCGAGCAGATCGATATCATAGTTGAATTTCTCGGGATCTTTCATGCCTTTCATCGTGTAAAAAATGACCATACGTGACTCGTCTGTGATAATGCCTTCAACGGTCAAGGAAGTACCATCATGCTCGTCGGTGACACCGACCTTCTGCAAGAGAGACTGATCGATCGCCATCATTAATCCTTTGTCCTGGCGAATCATGCTCACAATGCCTTCCATGCCAGGCAATTGCTCCACAAAGGATGCAAAAGCGGGAGAGACACGGATACATCCCGTAAACAGCAGGATGAGGGCAGCAGCCGAGATGGAGCTCATATACCAGCGCAGCCGGGACTTTCGCTTACGGGCAGCTTGACGAATTCCCGCTTGCACAGCCTGGGAGGCAGCATCCGGTACTGGCATGGTTTCGTATTCCGTCTTACGAGCATTCAGACGTTCTTCCAATGCGTCGAATGATTTTTGTTCATCCGTCATGAAGATGCATCTCCTTTCATTTCAAGTTGATCCCGGAGCTGTCCGAGTGCCCGATGTAATCGGGATTTGACGGTTCCGGTCGGGATTTCCAGAATATCAGCAACTTCGGTTAGGGAGAAACCTTCAAAATAACTCAGGATAATAATTTGTTTACAATCCCGATCAAGGTTGGATACGGCGGCAGCAAGATCAGGATCAGCAGGACGATCCCAGCTGCTGGGTTCATGAATCGCCGTATCGGGGCTGAAACGGCTTTTGCGTTTGCGTTCGTCTGCGCAGTAGTTGAGCAGAATGCGGATGAGCCAAGTGCCAAAGTAGGATGGCTCTTTTAATTTTTTGAGTTTACGAAATGCCCGGAAGGTTGATTCCTGAATGGCCTCCAGTGCATCACCTTCGTTGTGCAGGTAGGCATAGGCGATACGGTACAGTCGACTATGATGCAATTCCATCAAGGCTGCAAAAGCCTCGGCATCCCCTTTTTGTGCGGCGATAGTGAGCTGAGTAGGGGTCACATGGCTCCTCCTTTCATGGTTGTGTTGAGTATTAGACCGTGTAAGGTGTCAAACGGTTCTTGTTTTCTGAAAAAAATATGATGTATTGTGATTTCTATAGAAGTTGAACTACATATGTATATGAGAACGTGGAGGACAACACAAATAACCGTCAGACCTTCTCTTTGTACTCCAAAAAGAGTCCTGACGGTTATTCATGTTATTGTCCAAGCTAGCTAAACATTATTGCTGCTGAGCTGCAACGGCTGCTCGCAGACATGAAGCTGTAGACGTATTACCGCGCTCAAGTGCAATGTCCAATGGGGTCTGACCCGCTGAGTTCAGCGCATGTGGATCTGCACCATACTGGATTAACATCTCGATAAGTTCGATCTGATCCGTATGAAATGCTGCCGAGTGCAGTGCATATTGTCCATCACTGTCCAAAATGCTCGTGGATGCCCCATGTTGAAGCAAAAGGCCGATTACTTCGGAAGAACGTTCCCCCGCAAGAGCAGCGTGCAGTGCAGTATTGGACGGAATAAAGGAAATTTTCGAATGAGACAGGGCGTTAACATTGGCTCCGTGCTCCAGAAGAACACGAACTGCTCCTGCTTGTCCATAATGAGAGGCATACCCCAGCGGAGTTAACCCATCCTGATTCTCCGTATTGGTGAGTTCCGGCTGAGAAGCGAGAATTGCTGCAATGGTTACCGCATCTCCGGCCTGTGCAGCCTGAAATAATTGATTCATCTGTTCTGCATGATCCATAAGGATTACCTCCATCTGATGAGATAATTTAATTACAGGGATTCATTATATAGCTTCTTCACAGCTTCCAGCCCAGGTACGGCAAAACAAGCGAGTGGAGAAGGCAGATCATGGAGCGGGAACCAGCCGATCTCACCGATGGCTCCGCCTTCTTCCAGATTACGAGCATGGCCGCCAATCACCTTGGTGGAATAGAGCACGGATATCCAATGTTCCTGCTGTTGTGGCTGGATTGTCTCCGCCGTGCAGAGCAGGCTGTCGATGGCGATATCCAGGTTCACTTCTTCCTTGATTTCACGGATGACGGCTGTCTCCAGGGACTCATAGGGATCTACTTTCCCGCCAGGAATACTCCAGGTGTGCTGTTCAGGCTGGCGGTTCCGCCAGGCGAGAAGCACTTCGCCCCGATCATTCAGGATGACCGCGCCTACGCCAATGCGAGGTGAAAAATCAGCAGCTACCCTATTTCTGGATTCGGCAGCAGGGGCAGAACGATTAGATCCGAACGACAATGGAAGCCCAGACTGTGCCGACCATTCTTCCGCAAGGATACTCATCGAGATCAGGTCATAATGCATGCCATCCCGCAGAACTGCAGAACGCTGACGCCCCTCTTCCCGAAATCCGGCTTTTAGGTATGCGCGTCTCGCGGCTTCATTGTATTCGATGACTTCCAGCGCAATCCGGTTGAGGTTCAATTCATGGAAGCCATATCGGAGAATCAGAGCAAGGGCATCGCTGCCATATCCTTTACCCCGATCATTTTCTTCACCGATGCCAATGGCCAGACGGGCGGAGCGATTGTTCCATTCAATCCGGTAGAGGGCGGTGAAGCCAATGAATCGATTTCCCTCCAGTGTACGTAATGCAAATTCAAAGCCGTTGTCTCGACGGACAGAGGAGGAGCCTGTCTCATCCGGCGTTAATGGAACAGCAATATCGGTATCCATGTTGCGCAAATATTCGTAATCGTCCGTGAAGCGGGAGAGACGCATGCAATCTTCCGGGCATGGGGCTGCGAGTCTGACTTTTGAACCTTGAAAAGCATTTAAATGACGTGGAGCCATGTTGCACCTCTTTTGTACGATATGAAATCTTTCATTTCATTCCATTATACTACGAACAGGAGCAGATACCGAAAAATGGCACTAAACCGTCTACATTCATTGAAAAACAACAAAAAAAAGCAGCCATTTCGGGCTGCTTGTACATTCATTATTTCAGATCATTCAATAAATTCTTCATTTTTTTGTAATGTCCACTGACCCGGTCAACCATGTAGTTATACATGAGTTGGTTCTCTGAAAGGTCCGCCATTTCCTTGTCAATGTCAACGTTATTGTTGTTATTGTTCATCGTGGTTTCGTTGTTCTCGACAATTCGGTACTGTACGATGGAAGAATGGGGATCACTGACAGGGAAGTGTTTTTCATGAGTCCGCTTCATGGCGAGCTGATCTGTTTTGCCATTCTCAACGATCCGTCTCAGCTCTTCCTGAAACTCTACCGTTTTCTTTTTGTAGTTGGGCGTGTCTGCATTGGCTATGTTGTTGGTAATGGCATTGTGCTGTGCAGTAAGCGCTTGTAACAGTGATTCGTTACGTCTTGTGGTATTCGTTTCGATCACAGGCTCAGTCTCCTTCACTGCATATTAATACAGTTACTCCTATAATAAAAAATAAAGTTGCACACTGTCAACATAACATAGAAAAAGACAAGCACATGCCGGAGGCTCTTGAAGAGAACCTTGCCTTCATGAAATCTTGTCTTAGACCTTGGCTGGCTTTCTGGATCAGCCTTCCAGCAGACTTTTAAGTGGGACGATTCATATTTTTGCCGTAATAGATCTCGTCCATCTCTAGCTTCAGCCACTCCGTAATCTCCTGTTGTTCCTTCTTGCTGAGCTTATCCTTGGTGTACCCAAACAGATAATTATCGAGGTCGAATTCCTTCAGCTTACATTTGGTGTGGAAAATATTCTCCTGATAGACGTTCACGTCAATCATGTCAAAGCTGTTCTTGATCTCGTCGGGAATATAATTCTGAATCGAGCCGATCTCATGGTCAATGAACAGCTTGCGTCCACTGGTGTCCCGCGTGAAGCCACGTACCCGGTAATCCATCGTCATAATGTCTGTATCAAACGAGTGGATCAGATAATTAAGCGCCTTGAGCGGTGAAATCTCACCGCAGGTGGAGACGTCGATGTCGGCACGAAAGGTACTGATGCCTTCACTAGGGTGAAACTCTGGGTAGGTGTGCACCGTGATATGACTTTTGTCCAGTTGCATAACGACGTTATCGGGCAGAGGGCCGGGAGATTCATCGAGTGATTCTTCGGGGATCTCCACAATAGGACCTTCCGAGACAAGGATCGTCACACTGGCACCTTGAGGCACATAATCCTGCTTAGCAACATTTAACACGTGGGCCCCGATGATGTCGGAGACGTTGTTCAGAATCTTGCTTAGCCGGTCGGCGTTATATTGTTCATCAATATATTCAATGTAAGCTTCGCGTTCGTCTTTGGTTTTCGTATAACAGATATCGTACATATTGAAGCTCAGCGACTTGGTCAGGTTGTTAAATCCATGCAGTTGAATGCGCTGCTCTGGCGTAATTGTCATGGTTGCAGTTCCCCTTATCCCATACGACATATCATCGCAGTTATAATACTACTTATACCCAACCTGACTCCAAAAAAAACATATGTACGTCATACGGAATGTTAATCTCCTCTGATGATGGATGTGAACGGATGGACCTTGAACGGTCTGCATTGATCGAGCATGATTCAGAAGGAAGAATCGTCGAGGTCTACAATATCGTTCATGCGCTCATCTTCAGCTACCGATTGGATATCCTCTGAAGTGACACTGATGATCGTATAGTCCTCATTCTGCTGTTTCTTCACGGCTTTTTCCTTCACAAAACGGGGACTGCCTTCCCCGGCATCTTCATCATAAACGAGTAGAAGACCGTCGCTTTTACGCAGCAACAGGTCATCCCGGGCAGTGAACTGCCACGGTCCAATATAAGGCTGATTGCTAATCGCACCGTAATAGTCCACACCCGAGAGGATGGAACGGTAATACTCCTGCTTGTCTTCTTTCCATTGTTCCTCGGGGTTCTGAAAGGCAGTAATGATCGATAGTTTCAGATGTGGATACGTCTTCTTCAGATCAATCACGACTTCGCATGCCCACAGATCCACACCGTATTGTCCCGGCGTCAGCACCCATTCCAGACCATCCTCGACAATAGGCGTTAAGCGGGATGAGATAGCCTTTTTGATAAAAGGAATACCTTCATGCTTCTGTCCAAAAATCTGCAATTCATGTGCCCGGTAACCGGTGATCAACAGGTTTTTCAGTGTCCGTTCCTCCTTTCAGGCATGATCAATGGATCAGTGAATTTTCTATATTTTCTATAGACACACACTAAAGATGCAGTTATTTCGCAGGTGGAGCATCTGCACGGAACGGATGCAGGAATGGTTTCGGAATATCCGTTTCAAATGACATCAGCTCATCCGTTGTCGGATGAATAAATGAGAGTATACGTGCATGAAGTCCGAGACGGCCGAGATCTCTTGTGCGTGCGCCATATTTTCGGTCACCGGCAATCGGATGTCCAAGATCTTCCATGTGCACACGAATTTGATTTTTGCGACCTGTTTCCAGACGTACTTCCAGCAGAGAGAAGTCGCGGTTCGACTTCAGACGTTTGTAATGCGTGATCGCATGTTGTCCATCATTCGGACGAGAGCTGGAGTACATTTTCAGTGTTTTGGTTTCCTTCAGCCAGGAAGAGATGGTGCCTTCTTCTTTGGCTACTGCACCTTCAACAAGGGCAACGTAGACACGGTCCTGCACATTTTCTTTCCAGTTGTTTTGCAGTTTCTGCTGTACCTCTTCACTTTTGGCAAACATCATTACACCCGATGTATCCCGATCCAGACGATGGACGACAAAGATCCGGTTCAGCGGATTGGTGCGGCGTACATGCTCTGTCAGTTGGCGATAAGCTGTCAGATCATCCGTCTTGTCAGCGGCAATGGACAACAGTCCGGCTTCCTTGCGGATCACGATGATATCATCGTCTTCATGCAAAATGTTAATACCCGTCAAGGATGGAGCAGCGACTGCACCTTCTTTTCGGATGTAGACAATCTGACCTGGCGTTAGCGCTTCATTAAACTTGGTTACGACTTTCTGATCCACGGACACCTGTCCACGACCCAGAATGGACTTCACCGCGTTCCGTCCCGATTTCAGATGCTGCAACAGGAAGTTCAGCAGTTCGTCCGGTTCGGTGACTTTGTACTGGCGTGGTGGTTCCTGCTTGCGATAATAGGCATTGCCCGGGCGCTTGGAAGCACTGCCATTTTTGGATTTGTTACCTCCGGCTTTCTTCGGTGCGGCTGATGATTTGGCAGCTAGTGGTTTTTTATTCTCCTCCGTATTGCGTGATGCGGAAGCACCTGATGATTTTGCAGATGAGAAGTTAGACTTGCCGGAACGTGCTGTAGATGAACCTGCGTATGATTTTCCCTTGGCCGAGGCCGATGTTTTGCCTGTTGGACGTTTGCGTTTATTCATGAATAGTAATCTCCTTCTGAACAGCCTGTACCGCTTGTGTGCATACGATCCGTTCATTTCGTTATGCAGTCCAATATACCATTAACAGTCGACAAATAAAAATAGGTTCATGAAACTGCTATACATCCAATCCGAAGAGTTGTGAGATTCATAGGATATGGTATCCCATAGCATTGGAGGTGTTACTCATGGGCGTGTTTCTCGATATGAGAACTTCGATGAACTCGGGAACTGTTGGACAGCCCGGTTTGTCGCTGTCAGAATCCCCGACAGCTTTTGGTGCGATTGGTCTGCAGACTCAAGGCGTGGTGAATCCCATTATTACGTTGAACGGAACAGTGGGGGTTACGGGAGAACTTGGAGATACCTTTGTGGTGGAGCTGGTACGGGGATTCGTATATGATCCATTCTATGTCATCTACCGTGCTGAAGGGACGATTGGACAGAACGGCGGTGCCGAATTTCATTCGTTCACAGCTCAGGACCTGTCTGCACCACCCGCACTGGAAAGTGTGTATACTTCGTTCATCTCGGGGGTGTCCACAGCAGTAAGAACCGGGCCGGAGATGTTATACGGTATTGCAGCCACTGGTTAGTTGTGAAGGCGTAATATCAATAAGCAGAGTGCTCGTCATCGCTTATGTTGACGGCAGAGTTCGTTTCATTTCCCAGAAACCAGAAGTAGAAGGTCGTGTCGCAATATATCTCGACTAGCGCTCAGTATGAAACCCCCGGCTTAAGGAGCCGGGGGTTTTTGTCATACAAATGTCTGTACAGTCAAGGCGGCGCACTCATCTGAAGGATGGAGGTGTCCAGGGGGATCAGTTGGCACGCCCTTTCAGAATGATGATGTTGGCTTTGCCGAAGTCGATGGCGACTTTGCCGGCCAGTGCAGCTGTACGCTCAGCAAGAACAACCGCGTTGACACCACAGGAGAAGAGAGCGACATCAAAGGTATCTTGATTCGTCTGAATCCACTCGAGTGTTTCCTGCATGTGATCATAGCTGTCGAAGGGTAGCGCAGTCACGATGTTTAAATGATACGGCTCACGTTCGAGCGTAGCACGCAAGGCTTCGGTCTCACGGGTAACGAGAAGCACACGCTTGCCTGCAAGCATCTGCCAGAAACGCGGATTTTGTGCCAGCTCCCGATTGACACAGGCATGACAAGTCCGTGAGGGAGAGATGCCAAAGTGGGCAAACACCATATCGGTCAGAGGTCGTTTGAGATAATCCGGCGCGTTAATGGTACTGTCACCGCGGGGAAGAACGCCAACGATATCTGCCCGTTGCAAGGAAGCGGCAACTTCATCCCGGAGCTGCGGGTTGGGAAGACGCAATCCCTTTTGTCCTAAATTGGCTTTCTTGGCCCAACGCTCCTGAAGGACCTGTTCCGTGGTCCACACCGTTTCTTGAGACATGACGATATTCTCGCCATCACCGACTCGTACAAGAGAGAGCGGACGCTGTTCAAGAAGCGCCGTTTCAAGCTGCTCAAGCACACCTTCCAGTTCAAGATAGATCGAATCCATTCAGCGATTGCCCCCTTTGAAAATAGAACTGCTCTATTCTATGTTGCGACTGGAGCAACGATATGTACGTTCGACCCGCAGGGCTTCATCTTCAGGCGTATATGAATCTATTTATATGAAAGTCAGTACATCTGTCGGTACCGCTTCTATTAACGTTTCATACGTTATAGAGTGCTGGATTCCAAAGGAGATGTTGCTTGGAAGAGATATGAATGTGATAGATGTGGCTCATTGAGAGACGGCATCCAGAGAGACGACATCAATACTATGAAAACGGTCTGTATGCTGTAAAAGGATCATGCAGTAGCGTTCATGAGGAGGAATGTTATGTCCAGGAAAGTTGTGATTGAGATTAACTTCAACAATTACGGGATGGACCCGCAGCGATTGACGCGGGAGTGGCTGGAACGTCGAATGAGCATCTTCCGCACGTTCACATTGCATTGCCTGAAGGCACAGACGAATCAGGATTTCCTGACCGTGGTGAAGCTGTCCAAGGAATCGGGGGAGTTGATGCAGGAGATTCTGGCAGGTCAAGAGCCGCTCCCTTCCAATATCCGTTTTGGAACAAATATTGAAAGTGTGCGTGCCATTCTGGCTTTTGCTGAAGGAGCAGAGGATATCTATATTGCCCGTCTGGATTCGGATGATCTGTATCATAGAACCTTTGTTCAGCAACTCTACGATATACAGCCACAGCCGCAGACGTTGGCACTGATTAACCAGAACGGCTATCTCTGGGATAGCGTGAACAACGAAATGGCACCAGCGTTTCATCGTTCTCCGCAATTCTATGTCTACCTGTATAAAACAGCGGAGTACGCATCCGGATACCGGGTCAAGCTTCCGGGCAGAGGTACACATGGCAATGTCATAGACTTGCCGCATGAACTGCTTGCTCCGCGCAATTATGTCAACATCGTACATTCAAACAATACTTCAGTGAAAAAAGTACCGCCAAAAGACCGATTAAGCCGGGATGAGATGGCCCAGGTATTACGCGAATTCATGATCTGATCAGGGGGGATTCATCGATGATTCAAGGACAAACGATTCTGATCACCGGAGGAACAGGCTCCTGGGGTCAAAAGCTGACCGAGGTGCTGCTGGAACAGGACCCGGCTGAGATTCGCCTTCTGTCACGCAATGAATACGCCCAGATTGCAATGCAGCGTGAGTTCAACCATGACCCGCGTCTGCGATTCATCATTGGAGATATCCGGGATTATCGGGCAGTGGAAGATGCATGCAGGGGCGTGGATGTGCTTTTCCATTTGGCTGCGCTGAAGCATGTGCCGGTCTGCGAGGACCAGCCGGATGAGGCGTTCAAGACCAATGTGATCGGCACACAGAACATTATTCGGGCTGCGATCCGTATGCAGATTCCCAAAGTTATTGATGTGTCCACGGATAAGGCGGTAGATCCGATTAACGTATATGGCATGACGAAGGCTTTGGGTGAAAAAATGATGATCCGTGCCAATTGGCTGAGTGAAGGGACCCGGTTTGTCTGCATCCGCGGCGGTAATGTGCTTGGAACCAGCGGAAGTGTCGTGCCCTTGTTCCGTCGCCAGATCGATGAAGGCAAGAGCCTGACCATTACAGACAAAGGCATGACCCGCTTTTTCCTTACGCGTACCGAGGCCATACATTTACTGCTTAAGGCCGCTGAGGCAGCCGTGGGCGGGGAGACGTTTGTAATGAAAATGAAAGCTTGCAAGATGACGGATCTGGCTTCCGTCATGTTGGAACAGGCAGGTCGTCCATCCTTCGATTACAAGGTGACCGGAATTCGTCCGGGCGAGAAATTGCATGAAGTGCTGATATCGCCCTTTGAAGCACCGCGCACTCGTCAATACGATGCACAGTATTATGTGATCCTGCCGGAGCACCAGGACAAGGGACTGACGGATCAGTACAGCAGCCTGTCTCATGTGAACTTCACCGAGTATCGTTCGGACAGTGCCATGATGAACAAACCAGCGATTGCCCGTTTTTTGCGTGCAGGCGGTTATATCGATTAGGGTGTGTCTCAAAACGGCTTCAATGGAGTTTTTAGACACGCCCAGCGAAGGGAGGCGGAGCATTTGGAGTTGGAAGGAATGGAAGAGAATCATCAGCATGAGCAGCACGAAGGAAAAGAAGAATTACAGCCACCGACCCCAATACAACCTATTCATGATCGCTCCTTGAAAGCTGTTGTCATCGGTCTCGGTTATGTAGGTTTGCCCATGGCCATCGAGATGGCCCAGGCAGGATATCAGGTTCACGGGATCGATATCGATACCTCCAAGGTAGCCAAGCTGCGTGCCGGACATTCGTATGTCATCGGTATAGATGATGCAGTCCTGCAGTCTCTCATGAAGGCAGGTTTGTTCACGGCCAGCACGGATTATACAGCAGTGGCACAGGCGAATGTCATTGTAATCTGTGTGCCCACTCCGCTGACTGCCGAGCATCAACCGGATATCTCGTATATTGCGTCTGCGGTGGATGGCATGACTCCATACTTGCAGGAGGGCAGTCTTGTTATATTGGAAAGCACGACTTATCCGGGCACGACGGAAGAAGTCGTGAAACAACCGATAGAAGTGGCAAACGGCTGGCAAGCAGGAGAACAATTCTACGTTTGCTATTCTCCCGAACGGGTAGATCCCGGCAGTGTGCATTATGGTGTGAAAAATACGCCAAAGATCATTGGCGGCTCTACGCCTGCCTGTCTGGAGTATGGTAAACAGTTCTACGGCTCGTTCCTCAACGAAGTTGTTCCAGTCAGTTCAACGACGGTAGCGGAGACGGCGAAGCTGTTCGAAAATACATTTCGCAGTGTCAACATTGCACTCGTCAATGAGCTGACTCCGGCCTGTGAACAGATGGGCGTGAACATCTGGGAGGTGCTGGGTGCGGCGGCCACCAAGCCGTTTGGTTACATGCCATTCTATCCCGGTCCAGGCATCGGCGGACACTGTATCCCAATTGATCCGATCTATCTGTCCTGGGCGGCAAGCCGGCAGGGATCGGAGTTGCAATTCATCCAGCTGGCAGATGCAACCAATCGACAGATGCCAGAGAACGTAGTGAAGCGTTCAGCAGAATTGCTGGAGCAAAAGGGGATATCTCTGCGGCGCGCGCGCGTTGTGCTGGCGGGTATGGCTTATAAAAAAGACATCGATGACTTGCGCGAATCACCTGCGCTGGACGTCTTTCGGCTGCTGAGCGCAGCGGGGGCAGAAGTCGTTTTCACCGATCCGATGGTGCCTGTCTTCCGCAAGGATGATGGCACAGTGCTGCACGCTAGTCCGGCGGTGCCGGAATTGTGGGCATGGGCTGACTTGGTGATCATCACAACGGATCATTCGGGATTCGATTATCAGGAGATGGCGGATCATGCGAAGCTGATCTTCGATACACGCAACGCAACGGCCGGATGCCACGGAGGAAATATTGTGTTGTTGGGCCAGCCTGTGCGGCCTGAGGTGAAGGGGGTACGCGAGCAACAGGAGAGTATAGCATCGGTAGGACAAAAAGAAACGGCAGTCGAGGATGGTGCAGCTCACCATGAAGTTGCCATCGGCCCCGACGAGGATCAGGGAGACGCCCATGGCAAATCATGATCGTGTGAGTGAACGTTACTATGGCGAGATTAACTCGGAAGATTCTCATGAAGCAACGAGAACGCGTATCCACTGGATGTGCCGTGAGGCGACAGGCAAACGCATCCTGGATGTCGGGTGCAGTCAGGGCATTACGTCCATTCTGCTGGCACGTGAAGGATTTCGTGTCACTGGCATTGATCTGGAGGAAGAGAGCATTCGGTATGCACAAGAAGAACTTGCCAAAGAATCCAGGCCGGTCAGGAATAATGTGGATTTTCGGATGCTGGATATTACGCAATGGAAGGTCAGAACGACTTTTGACACGGTACTGCTGGGAGAAGTGCTGGAGCATTTTGCTCATCCAGAGACGTTATTGATTCAGATTCATCGGCTGTTGCAAGAAGAGGGGACGCTGGTATTAACCGTGCCATATGGATATCATCCGTTCTATGATCACAAGCAGACCTTCTATGCAGGAAATCTGGCGATGTGTTTAATGCCCTATTTTGAAGTCTTGAAACTGGAAGTTCATCATAAATATCTATGTTGCGTGGCCCGCAGACGGCGGAGAACACAGCTTCATATGTCGCCAACGTTAGATCAACTGATGGAGTGGATGGAGCTAGATCATGCACATTTTGCCGAGGTGGAACAACAGCATCTTCGCGTAATGAAACAACGCAAGAAGGCACTGGACAGTGCGGTGGAGCAGGTGAAACGGTTTCGTCGTCAGGAGAGTGGGGATGGGTAGCAGTAAAGGTGGGAACAGGGCAGGAAAAAGAAAAGAGATACGGCCAGTGGCAAGGCAGGGGGAGAGACAGTGGCAAGGGCAGGGTTAGAGCCTAAGTCAAGGACAAGGACAGTCTATGTTCTAACGAATCTCACACGTCTTATATTGGTGATTTTCGAGAGGTGACAAATCTAACGAATCTAAGCGACGCTATTTCATTAGAAAGCTGTGATAAAAGAGGAATGCATGCCTAAAACGCAAGGATAGCGCGCCTCAGATTCGTTAGTTTTTCCAAGTGGCTGAAATACAACTAATAGCGTTACCTCGGTTCGTTAGCCATAGTGAAAATGATGTCGATGTATTCTTTATTGGACTTTGAGATTTGAGGGAATGAGAGTGCTAGTACTTTGTTTGAAGTAACTAGTCAATGAAAGAGCAAAGCCGTCATGACATTTCGCAATACGCGTCTGACAGGAAGGGGCTCAAAACGTGATCACCATCAGTCTATGCATGATTGTGAAGAACGAGGAACGCATGCTAGCGCGCTGTCTCGACTCGGTTGCTGGCATCGCTGACGAGATCGTCATTGTGGATACCGGTTCATCAGATCGCACGATGGACATTGCTGCGCAGTACACCAACCAGGTCTACACGTATGAATGGAAGGAAGACTTTGCAGCAGCGCGGAATGAGTCATTCGCCAAGGCCACGCAGGAGTATATCCTGTGGCTGGATGCGGACGATGTGCTGCTGCCCGCGGAACGGGCGAAGCTGGAGGTGTTGAAGCAGCAGCTTCCGTCTGAGGGGGAAGCGGCGGCTGTGATCTTGAACTACACGCTGGCCGAGGGGCCGGAGGGGAGTCCGCTTGTGACGGACCGACGCCTTCGCCTGGTCAAGCGGGATGCCGGGTGCCGCTGGCATGGCCGGCTGCACGAGCAGCTTAGCTTCCCGCGGGGCGAGGTCATTACGGCAGATATTGCCGTCACGCATCGCCGCGAAGCGGGACATCATTCGGCGCGAAACGTGCGCATTCTGCGCAAATGGATCGCCGAAGAGGGCGTAGCCCAAGGTCGCCTGCTGTTCTATTATGCAGGCGAATGTTATGACCGCCAGCAGTATGCGGCGGCGGCACGCGGGTACGCGAAGCTGCTGGAACAGCCAAGCGGTTACCGCGAGGATCGCCTGATTGCCTGCGCGAGGCTGGCGGAATGTTATGAACGACTGGGCGAGACGGGCCGCAAGCTTGGGGCATTGCTGCAATCGTTCCAGTATGATCTGCCGCATGCCGATTTCTGTTGCGCCATTGCTGCCTGTTTCCATGAACGGCATGAACCCGTCTCGGCGATCTACTGGTATATGCAGGCAGTCGATGTGAGCAGCCGCGATCCGGGTCTGCGCCCGGTACCTATCGCCTGTCGCACCTGGTTGCCGCATGCCCGGCTCTCCCTTTGTTATGCCCATCTGGGCAACTGGGAGCAGGCATTGATGCATAACACCAAAGCCCGTGAGTATTTGCCCAACGATCCAGGGCTGCTTGCCAATCGGCAGAAACTCGAAGTAGTGGTGCGCAAAGAGATGAAGGAACGGGAAGAACGTGGTGCAGAGTCACCTCGTAAGTAGGGAGATGAATTGGGACTTGATGAGGACAGAAGCGTTTGAAGCGGGGAGAAGGAAATAAGGAAAATAGATTGAAGCATAATTGAAAGAGCAGAAGCAGAATAGATGTGATAGATAAATTATAATGCTGCCATATGTTTTAAGTCCGATAGATACGAATTGTTAATGAACAAAAGAAGCCCCGCTTAACCGAAAGAGTCGGTGAGTGGGGCTTTTTACGCTTCTCGTTCATCGTGGAACTTCTGATGTGGGATGCAGTGAGTATTATGCGTCAAGATGAGAGCCGAGTATCAGGACGTCATTTTAGCTGCTAAGCTATTTTTTACTTTTCCGGTACCAGGCAGTGCACATATTGGTCCTTCATCCGTAAGCTTTTGCACGCCCAGCCCCATCCATCATATATTTCGTCATCGATATTGAGGGTAATGGTCTCATCCGTGTATTCATTCCAGTTTTCAATCCGGAGTGTGTTTTCACTTTCCCATTCAAGATGGTTATTCCCGTGGTGCTCGGCACGATAGATCGTTTTTACCGTGGAGTCCTCAGGGGCATTTGTCTTCTTCACATCGACCCAGATCGTAACGCCGCCTGCCGCACCACCGTAAGGTACACCATAAATCTCGGCAGTATATTCACCGTTCCGTGAAGGCATGGAATAACTCAGATCTCCCAGCTCGGAACGGTCAAATGTGGAGAAGTATGGACGGAGCCAGAAATACAGGAATACGGCAACGAACAGTACAAGAATTAATAATGATAATGTGCTGAATATCGGATGTCTACGTATCCACGACTTTGATGGTGATTTGTTTGAAGAATTAATCACATGAGGATGTTGTTGTTTCATAATAAATTACTCTCCTTTGTAGGGGGGGGTTAGGAACAATTAGTAAATGGAAATGGAAATGTAGATATGCCAAGGTTCTCTCTTTAAGCTATTTGTTAATTGATGGTAACACATTATGTTATTGATTAAAGCAGGTTCGAGCATTTTACAGTAAAACGCGGTTGCTCATTCGGGGCTAGGCCGTTAAACTAAAGGGAGCGGCGTTTGCTTGACGGACAAGTCATGAGAACGCCATTTTGTTGTCAAGGATGCGGTATATGAGCCGCTTTCGGATGTCAGAATCGGATCGGACCAAGCTGGTGGAAGAACACCGGTGATAAGTAAGGAGTCTTTACATGAGTGTGCAAACACCAACTATTGAAGAAGCGCAGGGTCTCCTGCAAAAATATTATGGCTACCCCGACTTCCGTGAGGGACAGAAAAAGATTGTAGCCAGCCTGCTCGAACGTGAAGATACG
Organism: Paenibacillus sp. FSL R5-0749; assembly: GCF_038595085.1. NCBI lineage: Bacteria > Bacillati > Bacillota > Bacilli > Caryophanales > Paenibacillaceae > Paenibacillus > Paenibacillus sp. FSL R5-0749. The sequence continues at coordinate 1,741,624 of NZ_CP152005.1, forward strand.
CTCGGCATTATGCCAACCGGGGGCGGTAAGTCGATCTGTTATCAGATCCCCGCTCTGTTATATTCGGGTCTGACGCTTGTTGTCTCCCCGTTGATCTCATTAATGAAGGACCAGGTCGATGCGTTGACGACCGCCGGAATTGCTGCCGCGTATATTAATAGTACACTTAGCGGCAAAGAAGTGAATGATCGCATCCGCGCGGCGCAGCGCGGTGAGCTGAAGTTGCTCTATGTCGCGCCTGAGCGACTGGAGCTGGATTGGTTCCGCGAGGAGATGGGCTATTTGCCTATCTCGTGCGTTGCTGTGGATGAGGCCCACTGTGTGTCTCAGTGGGGACATGATTTTCGGACAAGCTACCTGGCGGTAGCGCCGTTTGTGGACAGTTTGCCGGAGCGGCCGGTGGTTGCGGCCTTCACGGCAACAGCGACGCCCGAGGTCATGGGCGATATTCTGCGGCTGCTGCGTTTGCAGGACCCGCAGACGTATGTGACCGGACTTGGGCGGGATAATCTGGCGTTTAGCGTGCTTCGCGGCGAGAGCAAGAAGGACTTTGTCCTGAATTATGCGCGCGAGCATGCCAGCGAGCCTGGAATTGTATATGCCGCCACCCGTAAGGACGTGGATGATCTGCATCAGCGTTTGTTGCAGGCGGGATTGCCAGCTGGACGCTACCATGCCGGCATGACGGACGATGAACGGGCCCAGAGCCAGGAAGCTTTTTTGTACGATGATATCCGAGTGATGGTGGCAACGAATGCGTTCGGGATGGGGATTGATAAATCGAACGTGCGTTACGTAATTCATAACAGCATGCCGAAGAACATGGAGGCATATGTACAGGAAGCCGGACGTGCAGGCCGGGACGGAGAGCCCAGTCAGTGTATTCTGCTATTTGGGGCACAGGACATTATCACCCAGAAGTTCCTGATTGAGCAGAATCCGATGGAGGGCGACCGCAAACAGAACGATTACCGGAAGCTGCAACAGATGGTGGATTACTGTTACACGACGCGTTGTCTGCGCAGTGCGCAGCTGGATTATTTCGGTGAGGTGCATGACGATACACCTTGCGGCATTTGCAGTTCCTGTACGGACGACCGCGAGCTGGTAGATATGACGATTGATGCACAGAAAATATTCAGCTGCATTCACCGCATGCGTGAACGGTATGGTGTATCGCTGGTCGCTTCGGTGCTCAAAGGCTCCCGTGCCAAAAAGGTGCTCGATTACGGCTTCGATTCCCTGCCAACCTACGGTGTGATGGGAAATCGCACAGAGCGCGAGATATCGGAGATCATCAACGTGATGGTATCGGAAGGATATCTGATGCTGTCCGAGGGGCAGTATCCGGTCGTTCGTTTGCAACCACTTGCGGTGGAAGTGCTGAAGGGTCAACGTGAGGTGATGCAGCGTGTCGTGCGCAAGACAGCGGCGGCGGCTTCGGGTACAAACTATGGTGGACGTCGTGGACGCGATGCGATGCCATCTGCGGTTAACGAGACGGTATTTGAACAACTTCGTCTGATCCGTCGTGATCTGGCGGCGAAAGAGCATGTGCCGTCGTACATTATCTTCAATGACGCGACCCTGCGCGAGATGAGTGTGGTATGTCCACAGACGGAACGTGACATGCTGGATATCAAAGGGGTCGGTGAAGTCAAGTATCGCAAGTACGGACTGCCGTTCCTGGAGTTTTTCCAGAAGCAATCGGGCGAAGAAGTGGATACGGATGATGATGCATTTTACGAGTTTGAGTAGTATGCGAAGGTATAATCAGATATGAGCAAGTTGGGATGAAGTGTGAATTGTGGTTACATTCGCGCTTTCAGGTCTTTGAGGCTCATGTGCGTAAAGCTTAAAGAATTGTAGAGATGCTATATGTCTATTCAGAGGATATCTTCAAACCTGTCGAAAGCCGGAGCGCAATTAAGTTTGAAATGGAATTGGACTAGAGTGTGTCTCTGTATTGTGGACAAATTAAGGTGAATTGTCTTTCAAAGGGTGGACATTGGCGTTAGGGATGTCTGAAAGTAGCATGTACAATATGTGGTTTTATTTATTTGGTTGCGCACTGTATGTTGTGTTTTTGGTTTGGCGGGGTGTATATGTCTTTTTGAAAAGAGTGTCCACTCTTTGAAAGACAAAAGTAGAAAATGTCCATGAGACATGGAATGGCTAGTTCAAATAGGTTTGCATGAACAGCATCCGGGGCAGGATGGCTGTGCAGCTTTACTTTTACCAAAAAATATGGTCTGGGTGTCCAGGCAAAGGTTGTGAACCATGAAGGTTATTCTTTCTACATTAAATGCAAAGTACATCCATACCTCCTTGGCCTTGCGTTGTCTGAAGGCGTACAGTGAGAAGGATTTTGATATTGACCTGGCGGAGTATACGATCAAAGATCCAGTCATGAACATTGTGTCCGATCTGTACCAGCGCGGCGCGGACGTGATTGGGTTCTCGTGTTACATCTGGAATATCGAAGAGACGATCAAGGTCATTGATAATCTAAAAAAGGTTATGCCTGACGTGAAAATTTTGCTGGGCGGGCCGGAAGTGTCCTACGACACGGAATATTGGATGAACCGAATTCCCAATGTCGATTTCATCGTGATGGGTGAAGGGGAAGAGACGCTGCATCAGCTGTTGACGGAGCTGGAAGGAAGTAAGAAGTTCCACTTTGTGTATGGACTGGCGTATCGCAAAGGGGAAGAGGTCATTCTCATGCCAGGTCGGCCGAAAGCGGATCTGAACGATCTGCCGTCACCGCACCGATTTGAAGAGGATATTCCCGACCTCGGGAAACGTGTGGTTTATTTTGAGACCAGCCGGGGCTGTCCGTTCAGTTGTCAGTTCTGTCTGTCCAGTATTGAGGTCGGCGTGCGGTATTACGATATTGAGCGGACGAAGTCGGATATTCTGTACCTGATTGAGAAGGGTGCGAAGCTGATCAAGTTTGTGGATCGGACGTTTAACATCAAGCGGGATTATGCACTCGAAATGTTCAAATTCCTGATTGAGAATCATCAGGGGACGGTGTTCCAGTTTGAAATTACGGCGGACATTATGCGTCCCGAGGTACTGGATTATCTGGCAGAGAATGCGCCGCCGGGCACATTCCGCTTCGAAATCGGGGTTCAATCCACGAATGATCCGACGAATGAACTGGTGAAACGTCGCCAGAACTTTACCAAGCTGAGCCGGACCGTCAACAAAGTCAAAGCCAGTGGAAAAATCGACCAGCATCTGGATCTCATCGCCGGACTGCCGGAGGAAGATTACAATACGTTCCGCAAGACGTTTAACGATGTATTTGCCCTGGGGCCGGAAGAACTGCAACTTGGATTCTTAAAAATGCTGCGTGGTACGGGCCTGCGTCTGGATGCGGAGAAGTATAACTATACGTATATGGATCACGCGCCGTATGAGATTTTGGGTAGTGATGTGTTGCCGTTTAGCGACATCGTACGCCTGAAGCGGCTGGAGGATGTATTGGAGAAATACTGGAACGCACATCGGATGGACCATACGCTGAAGTATCTGATGGAGCAGGAGTTCAACTCGCCGTTTGATTTCTTCCAGGCGTTCGGGGATTACTGGGAAGGTCAGGGTTGGCAGAAGATTGGGCACCAACTGGAAGATCTGTTTACTCGTCTGCACAGCTTCCTGGAGTCGCGAAACACGCCGCATATGGAAGTCGTGCTTGGCCTGATGAAGCTGGACTATTTCCTTGGCCACAAATATAAACCACGCAAAATCTGGTGGGAAGATCCGCTCCAGAAAGACCAGTGGGCGGGTTATATGAAAACGTTGGCTGAACGTCCGGAAGACGTTCGTCTGCCACGTGTTGCTGGCGCCGCAGGCACGGCATGGCTGGAAAGCAGCGGCACGGGTGCGAGTGCCGCTGTGGGAAGTTCGGCCGCTGCCGGAGAAGACTTTGCCGCAGATGCGGCGGGTGTGATCGGCAGCGATGCCGGGGGTGCAGCGTCGCTCCCTGCGGGCGACGCAACAGGGTCCGCCGCGGATGGAGCGGCGGACGGGGAAGACGGCAACGCTTCGCGTGCGTTGCCGATGACCTCGGCCATGACCGCACAGACGGTCATGGGTGCCCGTGCTTTCGCCGACCTTGGTCTCGGCGAAAAGGAACTGCAGAAGCACACCGTACTGGATGTGCTTCCGTTCCGGCTTGAGCGTGTGCTAGCTGGCGCCAGCCCGCTTACCGCGAAAGGCCGGACGCTGCTGGTCGTTGTGTACCAGCAGCACGAAGGGCAGCAGGCGCAGTATTACACGCTGCCGCTGGGAGAAGAAGCCGCTGCCATGTAGGTTCAGCGACCATATTTCCGAAAGCATCGGAAGATCACTAGATTCCCTTACGGGATGAAGATGATCTTCCTTTTTTATTTTTTTAATTTTATAGAACTCATAAATCCAATTAAGCTGAAGGGAGAGTTTTTATGAAAGATAAAGCAGAAAACACCATCATTTTAACCAAAAGTTCTGATATACGTTGTATGTGCAAATTCCGTATAATACGGTGTATATCCAGCGCATTCGTCAGGTAACAGGAAGAAGGTGGGAGCCTGACACGAAACGTTGGGTCATCCCCTATTCAGACACATCTCTTCAGGAGTTTACAAAGCACTTTGATGCGCGAGATGTAGAGATTTCCCCGGAGCTGTGGGTGGAGAGTGATATATTGAGAAAATGGAAGTTACATGGAGAGAAAACACAATGGAGAAGAGATGAGTTGCAACAAGCTCTAAAATTGAGAGGGTAAAGCATACTGTAATCAGATTGAACGATTTGTGACCAGTCTTCCTCAGATCGATACAGAAATTCATGCATCTCATGTCCAGACATATTGTTTGAGATTGCTTGAGCGAGGAGTCTCCCATTCTAGTGTAAATCAGACGATTAGTGCGATCCGATTCTATTGTAAACATGTGTTACTTCATCCTGCCGAGTTTCAATATATACGTCCTAAAAAACAAAATAAGTTGCCCAATGTCATGTCCGAAAAAGAAGTCACCCAATTGCTGAAAACTGTGACTAATCTCAAACACAAAAAAATTCTTTATCTAACCTATTCGGCAGGGCTTCGTGTCGGCGAAATCGTTCGTCTACGCTGTAGTGATCTGGACATTGAGCGTCAGACCATTATCGTAAGGCAGGGAAAAGGTCAAAAGGATCGAAGAACTCTTCTCTCCCATCTTGCTTGGGAGATTGTACAGAAGTACATCGCCGAATATAAAATCGATCGTTGGTTGTTTCCGGGACAGTCTTCAGATCGACATCTTACGGAGCGCAGTGTACAAAAGGTTTTTGAAGAAGCTAGACAAAGAGCGGGTATTGTAAAAAAATGCAGCATTCATGCTTTGCGGCACTCTTTCGCTACACATTTGCTGGAAAATGGAACAGACCTGCGCTATATTCAGGAGCTTCTTGGTCATACGAGTGCACAAACAACACAACGATATACGCATGTGAGCACGAAAAATATTCAGCGTATTCAGAGTCCACTGGATCGTATGGACATGGGAGATTGAGTATCTCAAATCTCTCCCTTTTTCACCAAATTTTTCTTCGCATATATCGCCTCATAGGTTATCATATACGTAGTTCAGATATTACTTTGGAAGTGTGGTATTTACGAAGTACATAAATTAGATGTTATGGGAAATTCGGGAAAGCCATATAAATTCAATACTGAAGAAGGGAGAGAACCTCAATGCAACACCAATTAATGAATACTGAATTAGGTGTAATTTCAGGTCGTGATGCAATCTTCTTAGATAAGCTAAATTTTACATCTACTTCTGAGGCGGAATTGATCCGAGAAATTAATGCAAGACTTTGTTCACAAGTAAATCATGAAAATTACATTCCATATAAATTCATTGTAAAAGGAATTTACTACTTCAATATGGTGGATCTAGACATAAGTTATTCAAATATATTAAGAGACGTTAATGTCCATTCAAGTTTGATAGAAGTAGTTGATTCAAACCTATTGGCAACAATAAAAGAAGTTAGAGGACTTGATCTTAGACATATAATTATATGTACGTATGATGAGATTTTTGAGATTGCATGTAAAGAACTTGAAATGAAATTCTACAATAATGATTAGAAACTGTAAGTGTCTCAGGAAGTCCCGAACATCCCATAACACCATATTCACGCATCGGGCATACGCCCTCGGTCCGGCAGGAGTTAGGAGTGGATTCGGGGAAGTATCACAGTAGCATAGAAGTCAAGTCAGCCGGACACATCCGCACCGACTAACCGCATCGCGGCCGGACCCTGGCGGGTCCTTAAGTCGGTGGGACGTCGTGAATACAATAACGTTATCGGAAATCATTGCAAACAATATTTGTATTAGGGAAAACGAAAATTGAGGAGGGTCAAACGATGGAGGATAATTCAATGAAAATAGATTATAGTCAATACTTTTGGCAGGATGATAAAGTCAGATTACGTGCAATACATTCAGCAGATTGGAAAGGAGATTATATTAGTAATTTTGATACTCCTGCACGTCGTCTTCTAGAATGTTCGACAGAATTGCCGCCTACTATTGCGGGTTCAAAGAAATTTGCAGAGGAAAATGCTGATTTTTCCTCAACAAATAGAAGAATCATGTTTACCCTTGAGACCTTAGAAGGCGAAAGCATAGGAGGTATCAATCTTAATAGTATTGATGAAAGAAATGGTACGTTCAGTATCGGAATAGTAATCGATAAAGAATATCGTGGTATGAGTTATGGTACAAGAGCGATGAAGATTCTGTTAAGGTACGCATTTCTGGAACGAAGGCTTAATAAATTCAATGACTATGTTCTTGAGGGAAATGAAGCATCTGCAAAGATGATGGAGAATCTCGGATGTATTCAGGAAGGCGTACGGAGACAGGTTGTCTATATCAATGGCAAATTTATGGACTTCATTTTGTATGGATTAACGAAAGACGAATTTGTTGAAAAGCATAGAGAAGAGTTAAACCTCTAGAACTGACTTCCACCGGACAAATGTGAGTTAAAACGAGGAAGGCATTGACATCCGATAACAATATATTCACGCAGCGGCTCCTAACGGAGCCTTGGTCTGCTGGATGCATTTCGAGGAGGGATTCCAGCAGACAACCCCTTCGGGGTTCGTGAATACAGGAACGTTAGCTGAAATTCCTGGAATGAATATTAAGAGATTAAGTAGGAGGAGTTCAGGGTGTCTTATATAAAACCAGTAATCCGAGAACCTTATTACGATAAACCTATATGGATTGAGAATGAAGTGACTCGGAAGGAGTTCACATTTTTATCCTCGAATAGTAGTGAGGCTGAAGTTGAATTGTTTTTATTACATTTATTTGGCTACAACAGGATTGATGTATCGAAGCCTTTTAAAGAATCTTTTAAAGAGCTATTTGAGGAAGATGAAGTAGCGATACTAGGCGGGGTTGCTTTTATACAGGATGATGAGACATTTATCTTGCCTAGCTGCTGTTGTGGGCTAGAAGAAATTCAATCAATAGAACATTCAATTCAAGCTAAACAAAGTCCATGGCTTGGGCATGACCCATCGCCTGGAATTCAGTATTTTGATGATTACGCCTTAGTATGGTCAGATGATCCGGAAATTCTTAAGGAAGAACTATTAAGCATTAAAATTACCAACAATGAACTGGTAGAATGCCTTAAGAAATGCAAAAAGGACTTATTAGGATTTATAGAAGAACCATTATATAAATGGATTAAGGAAAGAGATGTAGAAATAGCGAATCGAATGAAGACAAAGATGCTTCAATGGTTTTTAAAAGACGAGTATTTATGATTGCATTTCAGGAAGACAGGAACTTCAGCTAACATTATATCCACGCTTCGGAGCCTGGCGGCTCCTCGGTCCGCGAGATGTGAATGGCAACGGGAAGATTCAGCGGACACATCCGCGCCGACTAACCGCATTGAGTCCGCCCCTTGCGGGGCTTAAGTCGGTGGGACGTCGTGGATACAGTAACGTTAGCTGAAATTAATGAAGAAACATTATAACCTTTACTAAATTCCAGAAAGGATAAACATGTATAAGTTAATAACTTTATTGATTTTAGTAGTTCTGTTGGGCTGTTCGGATAATACGCGAAGGAGCTCCGAACAAAATGATGTAATAAATGATCGTACTTTGAATGAGGAGCTTAATGAAATGTATTCCTATAAAGCTATTACTGAAGAAGATGAAACATTAGGATCCTCAAAATTTCTGGATATAGGCATTATTGCGGGTGAAGAAAGTGCGAAGTTTAGAGGATCGCTTCTTACTTTGTTTGGTGAACCGTTATATAAGTCAGATAATGCTGAAGATGCTTACTATTATTTAATAGAAGTAAGCGATGATACGAGTAAGTGGTACTTTACTGTTTATGAAGGTCCTTCAGGACCTGCAATTGGTTATGATGAAAAGGAAAATCAAACAAACGCAAGGGAAGCCTGCAAAGCTTTGCTAGAGAAAATTAAAGGAACCACACCTGCTGATTTTAATGAAGTCATATATTACGAAGACTTTGACTCGAAAATTACATATGGATGTAAGAATGGAGAATGTTTTTATAAGGAGGAAAACGAAGAAGGTCGTTAGAACTCGAAGGCATATTTCATGGGAGTCATTAACTCCAGCTAACATAATATTCACGCTTCGGGCCATTCGGCCCTCGTTCCGGCAGAAGATAAATGAGGAATCGAAGAAGAAATTGGCAGCAGCAGAAAAGCGAAATCAGTCGGACACATCCACACCAGCTAACCGCATCGCGGCCGCCTTTCGGGCTTAAGGTAGTGAGACGTCATGAATACAGGAATGTTAGGTGAAATTCCAGTGAGAGTTATAGGCATGAGATGGTATAATATAACCATCAAATTAGAGGAGGGACAATGATGAAATGGCAAGAAGTTCAACAAATCTTTCCGAATCAATTCGTCAAATTCGAAGTTCTTCATTCTGAAGAAACCGACAATCAAGAGATCATTGATGATGTGGCTGTGATTGGCCCGATCAGTGATGAAGAAGCGACTCGTGAATTATTGAACAGTAGAGACAAGACTTTGGTTTATCATACTTCCAAAGATCAAATCGTTCTGAAAGTAAGGAAAAATATAGGATTAAGGAGAAATCTTTAAATGAATATTGAATATAGAGATGGACTGTTATTTACGGAAATAACAGTCCATTTTAATAAGCAAAAGAAAGTGATATCGAACATTGTGATCGATACAGGAGCCAGTCACAGCTTGATTTCACAGGATGAAGTAGATGAGATTGGGATACAAGTGAGTATGGACGATGAAATCATAACCAGCTACGGGATTGGAGGTAAAGAGCATTCCTTCAGTAAGCGAATCGAGGAAATACAGGTAGGGGATTTTATTTTAAAGGATGTATACATAGATTTTACTTCATTTAAATATCACAACATTAACGGACTTTTGGGACTCGATATACTGACGGAAGTAGAATTTGCTATTGATCTAAAGGAATTTAAATTACTTCGTTCATAAGAGATAAAAGACGTATTGAATCTGAATCTATGAGAACTTTTACACTAGAAAGGAAGCCTGTACAATCATCAAGCCTCTAGGAGGCATTCGACCTTCTTCAAGGAAATTCACCACCATCATATCCACAAGATAAACCGGAATGAGCTGTAGACTAAGGGCCTGTTATTCCGTGCTACAGAAGTTCGTCGGTATTCTCAGTAACTTTGCGAATTACTTCTTGTGTAATATACTTAGTATATTAATATTATGATGTCAGGGTGGTTTTGTGGAATTGCATTTATACGAGCAGATATATAGCTATATTGTACAAGAGATTAAAGAAGGTCGTTTAAAAGAAGGTGACCGGGTCTCTTCTGAAAAAGAGTTGGCTGAAAAATTTGGCGTCAGTCGTATTACATCTAAAAAGGCTCTGGAGAAATTGTCAGATTCTGGGGTTATTAAACGAATACAAGGAAAAGGTTCATATGTGGCCGATGGTATCATTGGAGGACAAGAACCGAAGCATTATTCAGAGGTAAGAACAACTTTGGTTCCTGAGGACGATAAGCGGGTGATCGGGTTTATTATACCGAATTTTTCTGACGAGTTTGGCCTGGAACTTCTTAGATCGATGGAAAAGCGGAGTGCTGAGCATAATTATCAACTCGTTATCAAGCGAACTTGCGGAGATCGGGATGAGGAAAAACGTGCGATCGACTTATTTATTGGTTTAGGCATCAAAGGATTAATCGTGACCCCCATTCATGGTCAACACTATAATTCTGAACTGCTCCGACTTGTATTAGATCGGTTTCCAATTGTTTTGGCCGATAGATATCTAAAAGGAATTCCGGTTTGTTCGGTATATACAGACAATAAGAAAGCAGCCATGGATCTTACGCGTCATCTGATTAGCAAAGGTCATAAAAAAATTGCCTTTTTATCTCCGCCGGAAGAGAACACTTCAACATTGGAGGAAAGGCTGCTCGGATATACGTTTGCCTTCACCCAGGAAGGAATGAATTTGAACAAAGATTATGTATTGACGAACTTGAAGGGCACCCTTCCCAAGAACATAAATGGAACAGCGATTGAAAATGATAAAGAAACAGTAAAGCATTTTTTGAAAAAACACCCTGATGTAAAGGCATTTGTCGCATCGGAATTTCTAATAGCTACCATGCTGGCTCAAGTCATCCACTCGATGGGGAAATCTCTGGAGGAATTCGAGATCGTTTGTTTCGACTCCCTGAACGATCACTTGGGTCAACCCATCTTCACTCATATTAAGCAGGATGAGAAGCAGATGGGTGAATTGGCAGTGGACATGTTAATCTCTCAACTGCATGGAACAGCAGTTCCCGAGCTGAACATTATTAACCATCGTATGGTTGTGAAAAATAACGGATAGGGTTTATTCAAGTGCATTTAAACCAAAGCAAGGATATTGTTCAAAGTGTCGAGAAGTCCCGATGGGCTTTTCGGCACTTTTTTTGATATCAGACATATCAAACTTCCAAGCAGGGACCTTCCTGACCTGATATCGCAAGAAAAACCTCGTTTTGACGCAGTCTGTCTTCTATGAAGTATGTGGATAGGCGTTTTTCTTATGGTTAAGCATGTCTCACATTAGGGAATTGGTTAGGGGACCGGAGGTTAACCAACCTTGAAACGTCGCTCTCTACATCTAAATTATAGCCATACATCATGAATAGTGATGTCGTAATATTGCAATTGACATGTTTTATAATGTCATATTAATATACTTAGTATAACTAGTGGGCTCCTATAACAAATTCACGGTGTTCATCATTTTCTGATTTTATAGTTCATATCACCAGAGTTGTTAGCGCTTACATAAGTTGTGGATGATCAGAAAATGAAGTGGATTCTATAGGAATTCAAGTTAAACGAATTCATTTAACTTAAGGGGGACTTTGAATGAGGAGATCCAAAAGATTCGCATTTCCAATTCTTGTTTGCTTTCTGGTTATGTTACTGCTTGTAACGGCTTGTTCAACGAAGGGAGGCTCTGGTGATCAGGCCGGAGAGGGGATTACAACGGTTACGATGTGGCATGGTCTTACCTCCATTGATTTAGATAATATGAATAAAGTCGTGAAGGCATTTGAAGAGAAAAACCCTACGATCAAAATGAATTTGGTTTATACAGAATCTAACGAGGGATCCGACCAGAAGCTGCTGACTGCAGTCGCAGGCGGCAATCCTCCTGACGTTGCACTTTTCGATCGATTTAAGGTCGGTACTTGGGCTGCGCAAGGTTCTCTGACTGACTTATCCTCGATGGCAGCAGAATCCGGAATACGTAAGGAAATGTATTATCCATTTGCATGGGAGGAGTCCAGTTATCAAGGAAAGCTTTATGCAATGCCGATGGATACGGACTCTCGCCTGCTATTTTACAATAAGGATCATTTCACAGAAGTAGGGTTGGATCCCAACAAACCACCACAAACGATCGCCGAGCTTGAAGCGGCCGCCGATAAGTTAACCATCAAGGAAGGTAAACGTTTCAAACGGATCGGGTTCATCCCATGGTATTCGCAAGGCTGGCTGTATACTTGGGGATGGGCATTTGGAGGAGAATTCCAGGACGCTGCCACCGGCAAAATTACCGCAAATGATCCTAAAGTCGTGGAAGCATTACAATGGATGACCGACTTCGGTAAAAAATACAATGTCGAGGATATTGCCGGATTCACAAGTGCAGCGGGTACGGAGGAAATGGATCCGTTCATTTCCGGTCAAGTCAGCATGAAGATAAGTGGAAACTTTACGGTGAAGGGTATCGAAAAATTTAAGCCGGATTTAAACTACGGTGTTGCACCCATACCGACCCCAACAGGTACTAATTTTACGACATGGTCGGGAGGCGGGTCCGCTATTATCCCTAAAGGCGCCAAGAACGTTGCTGCTGCTTGGGAATTCCTCGAATTCTTAGGGAAAGAAGAGGGGCAAACGTTATTAAACGCTGACTCTCAAATTTCCGTTATTGATTCGGTTAACGACAAATACGGTTACAAAGACGATCCGATTATGAAGGAATTTATTAATATTTTGCCCAATTCACACAACCGCCCAGTTATTCCTGAAGGACAACTGCTGTGGAATGAGTTAGCTTCCGCTACGGAAAAGGCTACCCGCGGTAACGGTACTCCGAAAGAGAACCTGGATAGAGTAACAGAGACGGTTAATAAGGCTTTAGAAAAATACGACAAATAGAGTGCTCGGTAGGCAAGGGGAGCGAACTCTCTCTCCTTGCCTATTCATGAATGACAATTGGAAGGAGAATGTACATGGCGAAACTGGCCGATCCAGTTCAAGTAAAAGCAATTCCATCGGCAAGGAAACGAGCACTCCACAGAACTAACGCGATTGGGTGGCTATTTGCTTCACCTTGGGCTATAGGGCTGCTATGCTTTTATGCAATTCCCATGCTAATGTCCATCTACTTCAGCTTCACTACTTACAGCATTCTGCAGCCTGGTGAATTTGTCGGAATGAATAATTATAGAGATCTTTTTCATGATCCTCTGTTTTGGAAATCCATATACAACACGATTTATTTTACGGTATTTTTTGTTCCATTAAGTATATTTTTCGGTGTGGCACTCGCTATGATGTTGAATATGAAGGTTAAGGGTATGGCTGTATTCAGAACGATCTTTTTCTTACCTACTCTCGTGCCACAAGTAGCTCTGGCTGTTCTGTGGATGTGGCTGTTACATCCAAACTTCGGATTGGTGAACGGGATATTAGCGAATATAGGTATCGATGGACCCGCTTGGCTTGGTGGTGAGTCATGGTCCAAGCCCTCTCTCATTCTGATGTCGCTTTGGGGTATTGGGCAAGCGGTCGTTATCTACCTTGCTGGATTAGGAGACATTCCTGAGGAGTACTATGAAGCGGCGCAAATCGATGGAGCTAACTGGTTTCAGAAAACGAGAAAGGTAACCCTGCCTTTGCTCACTCCCGTTATTTTCTACAACCTTGTCATGGGAATGATTGGTGCATTCCAACAGTTTACTCTTCCCTATACGTTGACCAAAGGGCAAGGAACTCCTGCAAATTCCATGACTTTTTACGTCATGTATTTATATGAGAACGGATTCAGGTATTTCAAAATGGGTTATGCCTCCGCAATGGCCTGGATCTTATTTATTATCGTTATGGCATTAACCGGAATTATTTTTATTACTTCTAAACGCTGGGTTCATTATCAGGGGAAATAAGGAGGAGGAAGTAAGGGATGAATCCTACCGCTATCAAAAGAATCAATCGTGCGTTAGCCTATGTATGTCTAATTGTTGCTTCTGCATTTTTCATGATTCCGTTCATTTGGCTGCTTTCGACTTCTCTTAAACCACTCACACAAATCTTTACATTCCCACCAGAGTGGATTCCGCGTCCAATTCTGTGGAGTAATTATTCCCGTGCTGTTGAGTATATCCCTTTCTGGACATATCTGAAAAACACGGCGATTATAACTATCGTTAGTACGCTTGGTGTGATCATATCCTGTCCCTTGGTTGCCTATAGTTTTGCCAAGTTAGAGTACCGTGGGAGAGGTTTACTTTTCTTTGTTACCCTTGCTGTTATGATGATCCCCGGACAGGTGACCATGATTCCTCTATTCCTGTTGTTTACTAAATTAGGTTGGGTAGGGACACCTCTTCCACTGATTGTACCCCAATTTTTTGGAGTACCCATTTACATTTTTCTGTTGCGGCAATTTTTCATGGGACTGCCTGATGCCCTGCGCGAAGCAGCCCGCTTAGACGGTGCTAGTGAGTTCCGCATATATTTACAGATCATGTTTCCACTAGCCAAATCCGCCGTATTAGCCGTGGCATTGTTTCAATTTATGGGGAGCTGGACTGATTTCATGGGCCCCTTGCTCTATTTAACCAATGAACCATCTTACACGGTTTCGCTCGGATTGCAGCAATTTCAGAGTCAAAAGGGGTCCGAATGGGGTCTTTTAATGGCGGTATCCACCTTGATGACATTACCTATTATTGTTTTGTTCTTTTTTCTTCAAAAGACGTTTATTAGCGGCATTACATTTAGCGGTATAAAAGGTTGAACATCATTGGTATGAATGAAGCTCCAGCGATGCGGAACCCCGGGGATGTTAGGACGGACCATTCCGCGACATGGATCGGCTGTTATGGACCCACAGGCATCAATGGCATTATCGATCAGATTACTCAGGCTCTGTTGGCTTGAGAGGCAGCTTTTAGATGAGGAGAAACATCCAGCTCGTGATCTGTTCCCTAAGTCGTAAATGATTAGCATAGCCCCATTGTTAAAATTGTAAAAATCGAAAGAAAACGTTATGCTGAACCTATGGGACGCAGTAGCGTAACAAAAGCTGCATGGCCGATTGGCATTATGCAGCAGGAGGAAGCGCCACGACGATGAGGTCGCGGCGCTTTTTTGCGTGCATCACGGCGCAGCTATCGTGATGCACCAAGTGTTGCCATCATGGAAGTGTGCTCGTGATGGCAGCATGAGCACCGCACTAATGCACGCGGTGCAACCCCATGAAGTACTGCTCCATTAGGAGCAGCAACTCATCCTGACGCGGCTTGCCATTGCATAAGCCGCGCTCCGTTTCACCTTTTATAACATTAAAAGCATCATTTAAATCGGAGAAAACAACATGATAATCAAAGCAAAACGGATCAAGGCAGGACAGTAAAGGCAAATGGCATTTCATCGATGATATTGAAGCCAATGAAGATTTTGAAACACAGCTCAAGATCGTGGACGAAGGTCATAACGGAATGTTCTGGGGTTAATTTTTCATATGTCAAATCGGCAACTATTGAAGAGACGGAGGCCACAGAATGGAACTAAAAACGTACCTGGCAGAGCATTTTCCAAACCTGACCCTAGAGCCGCCTCTTTTTTATAATTGGGATGTTGCAATACGATTCGAGCTTGGCAATCCTGTGATGTTTGGAATGTATAAGGAGCATTACATGGAACAAGTTTATCATCGATCAATTGAATTATTTAAGACTCTCCATGATCAAGAAGATGAAGTCCTATTTATAACTCAAGCTTATTTTGCAGATAAGCCTAAACACAAAATGAAGAAATTGAACCTTTACAGAAAATATATCAAGAAGAAAGGGCCGATTAGAGCCGTGAGCCTTGAGATAATTCCAGGTTTGGATTGTGAATCGGATGACATCCTAGACCCAAGGAACAACATGTATAGGTACTGGACTAAATGTAGAGTTGAGGACTTGAAATATAATCAGTTAATCAAAGCCATATGTAATCATGATGTTGGAATTAAGCCAAAGTGTATTTCATTAATATAAGTAAGAAAACGATATTTCATATCTATGATGATAGAGGCTGCGATGTTATTTCAGCATCAAGGGAAGAGCTAGTGGATATCTATTCAGAATATAACGATTGGATTTTAGATTATGATCGGGACAAAATTAACAATATATTTCTAGGATAATGTGGTAAAACCTAAAATTTAATAAATCATAAGCTCTAATAATTGTGGAAGAATCAATAAAATATTCTAGGTAGCGTGAGAGAAGCTAGATACAAGTTATACTGTAATATTCATGCATAGGCCATTCGTACTTGTTGGGTTAGAGAAAAGCAAAGAAGCCGGGGACTTAACCACCCGGCTTCTTGTAGATGATTTTTTCAAAAAAATTGTAATGTTGCAATAAGAATATTCTCTCCACACTAAAGGGTGTTGTAAATTGTTAGGCTTATCACTGTTTTATTTTATCTAACGGTACGTTAATGGTTGCTGACTCAATTGGAGTTACTGTCGTTCCGTCTTGTTCAATCAAGGAAATGGTTATTTCTATAGAGTCTTGATTATCCAAATCTATAGAGATTGATCTACGTTGAAACTCATCAAACAGGCCTTCTGTTTTAACAACGGTATCTTCTTCAAACAATTCACCATTTTGATCATGGATCGTGACTTGGAAAATTCGATCTGGAATTTTTTTCGATTGATCCGGTTGATAGTCTCTTTTACTGTACCATAACCCAAATTGTAGTTTTTTTGAAGTTGGTAGGTAGTAGAGCTCTGTAAGATGTATATTTGGATTCTTTAAATCTTGATTCTGTTCTGTAAGCTGAATTGGTTGTTCATCGTTATTATATGGAGTATCCCATTGTAATGGCAATGTCGAACCCGTTTTGAGAAGGATTAGTTCCCTGTCAGCATACCAATAAATCCCTACCAGAATTATAATGACTGAAAAAAGTGAGATAATTAGTTTTCTTTTCACATAACATCCCTACCATCTTTAGTTAATAACCTAACTGCCCTACTCCGTGTATCCAAGATTTAAATTGATTTAAAACCCCATTATGGTTATTAATTCCATTACTTGCGACTACAGTATTGGATTGGACATATCTAAAGAGAAGTTTTCAGATGTGATCGCACAGGGGTAATGTATTATTTGAAACACAGCTTTGGAAAGAATTTTAAGAGTACTCAGATATAAGGAGTAAGAATTATGAATAAAAAAGAAAAGAAGTTTATCATTGTTTTGATTGTACTTGCTGTAGTTGTATTAGGAGTTATATGGTACCTAAAAGTAGGCTATCTATTAGAGAAACCAGAGATGCCCGAAGCAAATATTGCAATTCAGACCCAAATGGTCAATGGTGGTGCGATCAGTTTACGAAATGCTGATTACACGGAAAATCAAATCAAGATTGGATATGAAGTGAAAGGATTCAGTTTGGAGGAATATAATATTACTTGTGAGATTTATCATGACGGACATTTGATTTCAACTTCTGGCTCAACAGGTGGCGGATTGATAGAACTGGACGAAAAGCATTATTACTTCATTGGTTATGAGAATATAACTGAAATGAATCTGCCTGAATCTATACATCTAGACGTAAAGATTAACGTGATACCCAATGATTTTAGACAAAAATCGATAACTTCATCATTTGCCGTAAGTCTTGATAAAGAAGTGCAATAGATTGAAGGGAGCAGATATTTCCGCAAAGGGATGATCGTTGCATCATGAAAACCTTAATCCGGATTATACTTCTCCATGATAGAGTTACGAAATGTTTCGTATTCTGATAACGCTTGTGGAGTGGAGGACTGAGGTACACTATATTGAGTTATCCCTTCCAAGCTGAATTTTCCGAGATTATCATTAATTAATCCATAATCACCAAAAGTATTTCTCATCAAGAAAAGCACACTTCTATCACCCTTCTGTAGTTCCATATAGTCATTAACGGTGTACTTGACGTCTCCTTCCAGACTGACGGGTTCGATGATCGTTAATTCGTTTTGATCTGAAGGGAAATCATCGGGCTTCTTCAATATCTTATCAATCTTGATGTTCGTGTTAGTGTGAAAGGATTGCATGGTTCCGTCATCAAATGCAGTAATAACATGCTCTCGATCTCTGAAATCTTCTGTTGCATGACCAATGACGATCAGTTCAGCGAATGCATCCAGCTTATCTATTTCATGAAATGTTAGGGAGTTAGCTGAAAGGTTGACGACATTATGAATGGGAACGTCCAGTTTCGATTGACCACTTGCGTAAGCGATTGCAACAGCAAAAATAGCCAATACGAATAAAGAGACTAGTACAACCTTCCTTTTGAAAAAAGACATGATCTCATCCTCTCTGTTAGATTGGTATATTGAAAGCATTTAGCCTCATTTCTACTATACACATATCTGAAAATTATTGTAAATTAATTATACATACCTGGTTTAATGAAATGAATGAGGCCAATGGTTACTTTATTGATATAAAGGAACGTGAAGACATTACGGAAGAATGGAGAGAGTGGTAATTTGACCGAATAGCATAACACCCATTTTAGATAAAGCCTCCCTAAAAAAATATGGCTATTACTCGTCCATTCGTTCAATTTTAATAGACAAGGGTGATTAATGTGGATAAAGGACTCATTATATTTCTAAACGGAACATCAAGTTCGGGGAAAACCAGCATCGCGATGGAAATGAAGAATCAGGGAGACATTCCGTTTCATCATCTATCTGTAGATCAATTTCTTCATAATTATGACCAATTCATAGATACTACATATCCAGATATCGAACCAACAAGAGAAGTGGAACACCATGTGATGACAGATATCCTGTTCGACCCCATCAATTCGTTGTACTGTGCAACCATTAAACTGTTTTCGGAGATGGGTTTGAATGTCATCGTGGATACGGTTATCAGCAATGACAAGTGGTTTAACGATTTTTATGAGTTAATATCGGATTATCCGATATTGTTTGTAGGTGTACAGTGCTCAAAAGAAGAACTCACCAGAAGAGAGCAGAGCAGGGGAGATCGCGAGATTGGACTGGCCCATTCCCAGTTCGACTACATTTACTCTTATGATGAATATGATCTGGAAGTGAATACGGAAGAGCTTAGCTCAGCTGCATGTGCGGATAAGATATTAAGTTATATGAAGTCTGATCAGGAATACTCGGCATTTAAGAAATTAAGCAGAAGAGACTGAAGCTGTTTGCGTCAGATCATATGATATCCATTCCAATGAAAGTTAGGGGTTCGGCAAAATCTTTTTCTTAGCGTTGCCTCGACCTAATAAGTAGATTTCATCAACATTCCCATAAGTATTAGAAAATGAAATTGTGAAGTCTTTACTACCACCGATAGGAAGTTTACTGCCTTTAATCTGAATGAAAAGTGAATTGTTACGATGTGAAAGGTAGTAGCCATGATATCTGCTGATACTGTCTGCAAATCCACCTTGTAAAGTAATAAGATCAGGAGAAAATTCAGTTCTCGTAACCATAATCTCGTCAGGATCAACAACGTTGTTTAACATATAAAATCCAATGATAATAGGAACAACGACAATAATAACTACGCTAAAAATAATGCCATACTTCATGTTTGGTCGCATACTCATTATTCACCTCCATAATCAGATGATAGGAATCGATGTCTCAATACTCATTGGGCATCGATTTATTGTATTTAATCAGAACAGAATTCTACGTTTAGCAATGGGAGACTCATTTAAATCATATACTAATTCATTTTTGTGTATAGAGATAGGGGGAGTCATTGATGGAAATTAACGCTATGAATCCAGAAGACCATATCCAATATAGGTTGCAGGTGATCATCGAAAAAACACAATCCATCATTAAGGATAGTCATAAACAATCCTTTGGCTCATTGGAATATTTCCTGGGACATATTTTAGAGTATCGGGTTAAAAAGCAATACCTGACAGATGAGTGGCATATCAGCACACCGCGCTGGCTGGGGGAGTATGGGAATACGCCGGAGGAAGAAGAGCTTCTTTCAGAAATCTACCGATTGCAAGCGTACATTGCAGAAACATTAAAGGGTGGATAAGTGCTCGTGATGTCGCATTAGTCCGGCTCAAATGTCGCAAAAGTACATGGTAACCCGATACGGAGATCGTATATACTCTCTTTATGTTTCGATAATGAAAATCATTATCACCAGTATACATAAGGGGGATTTACAAATGAAACAAGGAACAAAGGGGCAAGCGGCTGGTAACAAAGCCTATGCTGCTCACAAATCACGATTATTCATGGGCTTGATGTTGGCCCTTATTCTTGTATTGACGGCTTGCGGTGCTGCAACAGGTACAGATAGCGGTATGCAATCTGCAACAACACCAGGGGAGACACCTGCGAATGCGGAAACGCAGACGGACGGAGCTTTTCCCGTAACGATCAAGGGTATGAAGGGTGACATCACTCTAAACGAAAAACCACAGAAAATTGCAGTGCTTGATGTTAAATTTCTGGATCAAATGTTAGCGGTTGGCGAGAAGCCAGCAGGTAGTGTTATCGCTGGAGGTAATACGGATTTTCCAGAATATTTAGGAGACCAACCAAATGGCGTAGAAGTTCTGGGTACACGGGACGAGCCTAACCTGGAAGCCATTGTTGCACTCGACCCGGATCTGATCATCATGACCGACTTTCAAGAGAAACAGTATGAGAGTGTAAGTAAAATTGCTCCTACCTTAGTACTTGATTTCTATGAAGACTGGCGTGATACGTTAGCTACGGTTGCCCAAGTTACAGACAAGCAGGACGAGGCAGAGAAAGTGCGCACAGCGTATGAAGACAAAATTGCCGGGCTGAAGACAAAATTGTCAGAGAAGCTGGGCGATGAAACGGTGGCAATCATTCGTCCACGAAAAGAAGGCATTCGTGTTCACGGTATTGAGCACCGCATTGGCGGTATTATGTACAATGACTTGGGGCTGAAGATGCCTGCTTTGGTACAGGAGATTAATGAAGATGGTTCCGTTGAAATCTCGATGGAAAAGGTGCCTGACATTGGGGCAGATCGTTATTTTGTACTGTCGGATGAGCTGTTTGCGGCAGAAGCAGAGGCTATGTTGAGTAATCCAGTGTGGAAGTCCCTCGATGCTGTGAAAAATAACCGCACGTATGATGTAAACTCAACACTGTGGATTGCATACTACGGACCGCTTGCAATTAATCTGATTGTTGATCAGGCATCGGAAGCCCTGCTAGGATCGAACTAATATGAACCCATATCTCTCGACAGACTTATGGAAAGAGACGGTAGAGGATTATTCGATTTTGCTTGGTGAGCCGCCTGAACATAGTGTCCGTACCATTGCTTTGAGTGAGTTGCATGACGAAGAGGTGTGTCGAGAGTATATCCGCTGGTTTCAGAACTATATCGATGCGCCTGACATGAAAGTCGCAGCCTCCATGTTAGCCAAGCGGCTTGGCTATCTATGGACGACTCCGCTTGTGACCGCGATGACGTTTCATCATCAGCATGTAACCTTTCAGCTGGAGAACAGCTTTCTCTATCATCCAAAGCTCGAAGAACATGAGGAGGGTACACGGTTTCCTTTTCTAGCGGTGAACGGGCTTCAGGCTGAAGAACTGACTGGAGACAGGAACGTTTGGCGGGAAAAAGTGGTCCAGGAGATGTTTGCGGTCCAGCTGACACCGCTGTTAAAGACACTTGCTGCGATTGCACCCCTTTCGATGAGCATTCTCTGGGAGAATATTATGGTACGGATTGGCCGACTATTCGCTCCTGATGAAGGCGAGACAGAGCAGGAACGTAAGATCATTCGAGAGGACTTTTCCTATCTAACACAGGTGGCATCCGGGGAGGTGTTTGGTGAGAGGAAGAATCCGTTAACCCGCTTCACAGATTGTAAGGACAATGTGCATGTTGCCAAAAGCGAGCGGATCACCTGCTGTTTCTATTACCAGATGTCAGGGGAGTATTGTCTCAAATGTCCGAAAATTGACAATGAGAAAGAATCTCAATTAAAATGACAACAGCAACAATTTACCTATGCGATTGTCAGGAGATGAGAGAAATGCCGCTGCAAGAACAGACAAGTCTATGGAGTGATACGACGATCAAGATGATCGACGGATATAGTGGTACTTTGCAGACTGGCAGTGTTCTTCACGAAACCGAATTAACTTCAAATGTGTTGCTGCTGGCGGTAGGCGGGGAAGGGGAGCTTGCAATGAATGGCGAAGTTTGCCACATTGGAGCTTCTTTTGCTTGTCATGTAGCGAAGGGAACTACCTTTACACTGACGGCCAGATCAGACGAACTTTATTATATCGTGATTAGGTATAAGGCTTCTTCCCTGGAAGGAGCCTCTCATGCGTTGCCCTCGTATCGCAAACACCCGCTGCAAACGTCGTTTATTCAGAACCCTGTGACGCAAGCAGAATGGATTCAGAGTGCGGAAAAAATCGTTGCAAAATGGCGTCGCGGTGAAGGGCTGGAACGTTTTCATGCCAATGCTTTGCTCCAGGGGATGATCTACGAACTGATCATGGAGTATGAACGTGGTCAAGGTGGAGCAGAGTCCGATATGGTGGATGTTGTCGTGTCCTATATATCATCGCATTATCGCCAGAATCTGGAGCTAAAAGAGTTGGCAGCCCTCGCTGGATGCAGCGTGAGGCAGTTGCAGCGACGATTCAAACAAGAGAAGCAGCTCGGACCAATGGAGTACGTCATCCAGCTGCGGATGGAGAATGCGTCTCGGATGTTACTTCATACGGATGCTTCCATTGGGGAAATTGCTGACAAAATGGGCTACCGCGACATGTATTATTTCAGCAGGGCGTTTAAGAAATATTATGGCGTTCCTCCGCTGCGTTACAGACTAGCTGCCGTTTCAGAACTAGATAAAAACTATGCTCAAGCCTTACTGCGGAATCGCACAGCTTCCTCGCACGAGTCGGCCCAAGGTCCGGTGATCTGCCATATGCGAGGTGAATATCAAGTTACTGAATCACCACAGCGTATCGCCGTACTGGATGTTCAATATGCCGATCATTTGCTAGCGCTTGGGTTGTCTCCAGTAGGAAGTGTAGGATCGGGAAGTGCCGTGGTCAATTTCCCTCAATATATCCGAGCAGGACTTCAGGGTACCGAATTACTCGGAACGTATGAGTACCCTGATCTGCTTGCGGTAGAACGATTGTCACCGGATCTGATTATCTGCACCGAGGTGCATGATCAGCATCATGAACGGTTAAGCCGGATTGCTCCAGTGATTATGTTCAAGCGTAATGAGAGCTGGCAGACCATCCTGAGTCTGTTCGGTGAACTGACAGGCAAGCGAGCAGAGGCTAAACGAATACTTGCCGATTATCATCGACGTACTGCTTTGCTGTCCGAAGAACTGGCTCCGGTACTGGCAGGTAAAAGTGTGGCATTGATTCGTCCGCTGGACTCTCTGGTTCGTGTACACTCTGCCGCACATCGTACAGGCGCTGTGCTGTACCGTGATCTGGGTCTGCCTGTGCCGTTATTTGTATCCGATACCGCTGACACAGCCTATCATATCTCGGTTGATAGACTACCGGCTGTACAAGCCAGCCATTACTTTTTGCTCAGTAATGAGCTTATGCAGGATGGGATATCCGCGACAGAACAGCGTGTGTGGGGAATGCTGGATTCGGGTGAGCGACAGCAAATACATTCCGTAGATGCTGCGACATGGATTGGGTGCTATGGGCCGATGGGGATCAATGGCATTGTGGATCAGATTGAGCAGGCGTTGTTGGGGTGAGCAGGCAGTTTTTTCATGAGGGAAAAACAAAAGAAACCGTTCCGTAGTAGTAAATGGAAGTGAGAGCAACCATATACCAAAGGAGACGGTTTCTTTGTACATTTTACATACTTGAATGAGGATACATTGGATTAGGCCGAGTGTTAATAATGCAGGAACGATATACGAGTCAGGGGGATATGTTAAAATGATAGAAAGTTGAACCAATACGAATAACAGGAGGTATAACACATGAAATGGCAAGAGGTTAGAGAACTGTTCCCTGACCAATTTGTTCTGGTTTCTATCATTCAATATCATGAGGAAGATAATAAAAAAATCGTAGATGAAGTTGCACCAATTCGTACCGTATCAGAACAAGATGCGAATAAAGAGTTTTTTCGAGTAGAGCCTGGTAACGTTGTATATCATACTTCGAATCAGGACCTTGTGATTCATCTCCGTAAAGATCCATTAATGAGAGTGAGACGTAATACGAATTAAAATTAACTATGATGGACAGCTAATTACAACGTCACTTACCGTTACATTTAGAGGAAGAACACTGAAAATAGATGATGTCATTATAGACACTGGATCTTCACATACGATCATTAATCCTGATGTTTTAGAGGAAATCGGCGTTACTTATGAAACAGGGGATTCAATTTTGAAGCATACGGGATTGGAGGGAGTATTCCTTTTTACACCAAAATCATGGATAGGATTGTAATTGACACAAACAGCATTGAGAATATAGAGATTGATGTAGGCATATTGCCTAAAGATCATAAAGGTCTTCTCGGGTTGGATATTCTGAAACAACAAAACTTTATTATTGACTTGAAGTTACTAGAGTTACGTAAGTGAATTCTGAAATAACGGCTATGGTGAAATTGACTTAGAAGGAGGAACTATGAACGAAAGAGCTAAAGGGAAATTAAAAAAGCAATTCCTACTCATCATTTTATTTATTTTTATAATTGGGATTCAACTAACTACCAGATACTTAGTATATCATCCTCCTGTATGGACAACTGTAGGATATATGTTTGGCTGCATAATGCTTTGTATACTTGGACTTTTAACATATCTTGATCTCAAGAAACAAGAGCAGTTCATAACGATCGGACAAATTGTAGATGTAAAGAAGAATAAAAATATCATTATAGTCAGAGGATTGGGACGAGGTACTAGCAAGATTTTAATAAAAGATAGTCATATTTTGAATATGATGCAGCCAAATGATCTGATTGAAATCACGAGATTAAAATATACAAAAACAATAACGAAAAAAGTGTATAAAGACCAGGAGATAGAACTTTGATCAAGTGGTGGGAGAGATAAGTATTTTACATAATAATAAAGAGCATTTTTGGAAGTACATCTACGGTGGAAGGAGAGAATGGGTATGGACAATATAATTTCTCATCATTGCAACCTAAACATAAGGTATGACCTGCCTGATGAGTTATGGGCTAAAGTTGCTAAACTATATGAGCGTATGCCGGGGTGGATGGGTTATAAGAGTGGAATTCCACATTGGTTTGGTACTGAAGAGGATGAGGTCTTCATTGAAGCATCCGTTGAGCCTAGTGGGTTATCCTTTTATGCGCAGATGAATAGCGAGGATTGGGCTTCTTGGATAGAAGCATTTAAGTTGGAAGCGTCAAAAGTGTTGGGCTTTGATGTTGGTGAACCTGAGGATGGATATGTATGATATTATGTGAAATTGTATTAGAAGAGTTGGAGTAGGTGAGTTCAGTAGTGGAAAGGAAATTCAAAAGTCATTTTTTTTATATTGTTCTACTGTCAGTTCCATTTGTAGTATTAGAGATTTTACTTTTATTAAAATATCCTAACACCGGATTAGGAAGAATTATAAGCTTGCCATTAACCTTTATAGTGAATGGCGTGATTATTCTGATCTCATCTAGTTTAGTTTATTATTTGCTTACACACACCAGATTTAGAGTCGTTGGGCGAGTTATTCTAGGATTAATGATATGTTTAACTCTTATCGTAACAATATGGTTATATCCGCAGGATTCATCCAAACATATTTCAGAAATCATAGTAGAAGATATTAAGAATTTCTGGATTAAATGAGGATTTCAATCATCCTAAGATAAGAGCTATCTAAGGATGAAGCCAGTCGTGAATCTTTGATTGTTAGGTAAGATCCATACATCCATTTTAAAGAGGTGAGACTCCTGAAAGACAAAACCAAAGTAATGGCTTATTTTAGTTTGTTTGGAGATGAATTCGATCCGAATTATGTAACTTCAATACTTAAAATTGAACCTACAAATACGGCTTATAAAGGCGATATAATTAACAAAAAACATCGAATAAAAGAAACATCTTGGACATTAGGTACGGATTATGAAGAATCATTAGATGTAAATCACCAATTAATAAAAGTAGTCGATATGTTAAGAAACAAAACAAAAGAGATCAATTCGATTCGGATTGAACATCAATTAAGAACAAAATTTTTCATTGTAATAAGAATAGAAGAGGGGAAAACGCCTGCTCTTTATTTCGATTCTGATTTTATCGAATTTGTTAATATGATTCATGCTGAAATTGATGTTGATTTGTATGCAAATCCATATAATGAAGAATTAGAATAAGAAATAAAGTTTTTAGAACACGCTTTGAAGGAATGGACATCAGATAACATTATATAGGAATAAACGAACCTTAAGGCTCATCAATATCGTATAACAAAGTGTTAATGATGTGGGACAGCCTTCCTTTTTGTTGTAAATAGTGGTGTTTTTCTTAAAGGAGGATCTTGAATAATGAGAAAGCGACATTCTATTGAAAAAGCGGAGTGGTCAGAAACTAGAGAGAACCACTATCACAAAGACTGCAAGGATATTGTATTTGCATTTGGCGATAGACTCATTGAAGTGGATGGCACGGTTTATTTGAAACGAAAAGAGGTCCAAGTTAAAGTAATAAAACCATGTAATCAAAAAACATTCTGGTATGAAACATGGCTGAATATTAAAGAAATCTACAATACATAGTCTAATATGAAATTCAACATGATCACTTAAGAGCCAGTGAAGGTTGATTAATTATTTTGTGAGTCATATCAGGAGGTAATATATTTCAATGACGATAATTTGTCTCGAAGGTGCCAGTTCTGTAGGTAAAAGTTCGACTTGTCAGCAGTTCGCTACACAATATGATGCATTTATTGTTCCAGAAACAGGGATTCTTTTTGAAACTCCTCAGCTTGAAGGTAAGGAACTTATGATGTGGTTACTGGAGAGACAAATCGAAAGATGGCATATAGCAGCTGAGAAGAATCAACAACATGAGTATGTGATTTTGGATGGTGATGTATTTAAGATTTGGTACAGTTGGATATATGGTTATAAGCACCTATCTTTAGATGAAACAGCGAACTTTTTTAGAGAGAAGTTATCAGAGAATGAAATATCATTACCGGATGCATATGTTCTATTCTGGGCGGAAGAAGATGAGCTGCGCAAGCGAAAGGAGATGGATCAGACAAGATCCAGAAGGAATTTCGATAAACATCTGCGCATGATTGAACCTCAAATGAGATACTTCCATTATCTTAATGAACTGGTACCAGGTTATGTAGGGATTCATAAAGCAGAGACTGTAGCAGATAATGTACGTCATATTGTAAAGCATTGCGAAACATTGCCAGACATAAAAAAACGAGAGATTGAGATCTTTGATAGAGTCATTGATTTCTACAAGAGTACTACTCCTTAAACTCCGTATGGTGTTTGATATCAGTTTCCAAAACTACTGTAGCTGTGTCTTAAATAACTGACCAAATACTGCGATCAAAAGAATAGAAAAATGCGAGGTGAGTTATGGGCGTAAGAAAAAAAATATAAACGTAAGAATTGGAAATATTGATTAAACGGTTGAGTCCTCAGACCATAAGTGAGAAGAACGAGGACAAGAATATAGAATTCAGAAGTAACTGGTTAACGTTTACAGCTTAAAGAAGTAGTTTAATCATCTAACAATAAATTTCCGATACGGTATTTTTCTTGGGTTCGACATTCGCCGCACACCGAGCTTGCGCTGGGTAGTGAATACAGGAACCTTATCTTAAACCTTAGGAAGACAAAACAATAAAAGGGTGATTGAATTGACAGAAGAATTGCTAGAATTCTATAATCAAAAACTAACTAATTGGAAATTAGTTTTTAAGAAGGTTAGCTTTAAATATTACATATTATTTCTAATTGTTATTTTGGCTGTTATTCCGTTATTTACCTTTTTGTATTTCGAAATGGAATCCACTTTATTTTCTAGTTCCATTTATTGTATTGGAAATCATTGCGGTATATTTATTAAATAAGGGATGCAAGCTTGTTTTAATTAATTTGTATGAACAGAGAGAAAAGAAATTTCATTGGGATGGCAATGCACTAAAAAAAGTACGAAAGAAAAAGATTAAAGAGTTCATTGAATACAAATTGAGGTTGAAAGAAAAGGATAAAATTAAAGAATTATATCAATTATTAAAAGACGAATCTGATAGAAATAAGATTAATGGATACTTTAATATTGGACTATTTTTAACAATTGCTATTCCAATTTGGAATCAAGCTTCAAAAAATATAATTCCTGAAGACATTAATTTAAAACAATTTGTCTATTTAATTATTTTTATTGCGATTGGTGTATATGTTCTCGCATATTTGGTTTGGCAATTAAAACAGTTGTTTGATGAATTGATTATCTTTAAAGGAGTTAAACTAAAAAAACTTTCAGAATTCGTAAAAGAGATTTATATCGAACATAATGATTAATAAAAAGGAAGGTGCAGTAAACTCAAAAAGTTAATAATCAGATAACAACCCATCGACGCATTGGAGTATTCCCCTCGAACCGCGGGAGACATTTCAAGAAAGTAGATTCAGCGGGCAACTGCACTAGCAAAGTATGTCGAACCTACTCGCTTCGCATACGCTCGCTTGAGGGGACGTGAATACATTAACCTTATCAGTAATTGATTTAGAAAGGATTGTTATGAGAAATAGACGAGGAAGGTTCATTGGAAAACTGATTTAAAGAATACCTAGAAGAATTGAAATTGAAACTTAACCGAGTATTCTCGAGAGTAGTTGCTCAAACTGAGTGGTTATCAATGATTAATGAAATCGGTCAGTTTATTTAATCACCACGGATTGATGTGATAGACGGATCATTTTCTACAGAAAACACATATGCATATGAATATGTTGAATTTTTTAATAATGCTGGTATTCGAGGTTTTTAAGAGATTTATATGAGTAAATCTAGGAATGATTAATTTGTCCAAATATCTAGTTTTGAAGATATGATTTATATGAAACATAATGCAAGATATTTTATGGCTATAGTGATCGTGAAATCTCGTGGTTCATGGCATCTGCACTGGGTTCGCTATTCGCCAGATACCAATTATTCTTAGGTGGTGAATACAGGAACGTTAGATGATAGCTATACAAAAACAGAAGGGAGTATCAAGATGGATTCGGTGTGTTTTTCAATCTTCATTGTGATGTATTTTGCACTAATCATATTTAATTTTTATTGGTATTTTAAATTAAAAAGGGTTACTATTAAATACTTTATCTTTACCCCTATCATTTGGATGGTTCAATCAATTTTTTTATTATTCGGACTAAACTTTAAAACAGAATATATTGAAGCTAATGAAAGGTTGTTTCTTGTCATTTTCACTTTCATTGTCATCATGCTTACGATTCAAATACTATTTTTTGTTATTGCAGTTCTAATCGAACTCATGAAATTTATAAAATATGATAAAGATTTTAATAAACTTTCATCTAAAACTCAAAGTACGGCACTTATCATTCTTTTACTTATAATTCTTATTGTTCCAAGTTTTACTTTTGGAATGTTTTATAATATGGGTTTGGTTTATGCTCAGGTAACAGGAAAAATAAGTATTAACTTAGATATATATGATTACTTTTATTTTGCATTTGGTATTAACTTTTCTCTTCCAATGACAGGAACACTTGAAGACTTGCAAAAATTAATAAATGTAAACTTTTATCTCCGAACTTTACAAATAGTTCATGTAGTCTCAGGGAAAATTCTAGAGATGGTGATAATTGGTTTTATAATTACAAAGATTTCTAAATTGCTCGATAAAGATAAAGATAGAGAAGACTATTATATATCTGAAGAAATCAAACGACTATATAAATTGAGAAATCAGAAAATTATTAGTAATGAACAATATGAAAAACTTAAATTAGCTATTCTTAATAAGAATATATCTGATATGGATTAGCTCAAAGAAGACCATAATAATACACTTACTAAAAGCGTTAACAACGAAGTGAAATTAAAAGTCATTTCTCCATAAAAAGCTGACTTCTTAGGTGGAAAAGAAGTAAGAACAGTGAAAATTGAAACTGATAAGGCAACCTACGATTTATTGATCTATGATACTAATAAAGACTAGCCACTGGTATCGATAAAAACAAAAATATTATAACTATACCGAGGATAAGATTAACTCAATGGAGTTAAAGAATTAAAGAGGTTCTAGAGTACCTTTTTATTGCCACTAAGAAGAATAGCTGAAGATAGAAAAAATTTCTGCTTCAGTATTTAACCAAATAGGAGTCTTTGTTTGGAAGGAGTAATGAAAATTCTCGATATTTGAATATTAATGATTTAATCTCCATCTTCCCCTAGCAAATACCCCACTGAAACCTCCAAAGCCCTCGCAATCATCACTACTTCATAATCTTGAACAAGACGATATTGCCCCTCCAAACGTGAGAGACTGGTCTGACTGATATCCAAGCCTAACGTTTGCAATTTCGCGAGGAATTCTCGTTGTTTAATGCCTTTACTTTTACGAATAGCCACCACTCGGGAACCGATAATATTTTTGTCGCCAGGTGGTTCTTGTCTATGCTTCATTATGTACACCCCTCATTTCAACCAAATTGTATGAGAAATAATGGTTGTTTTAATGCGGATATCGAATTAAAATAAAATAAACCGATAATCGCATTAAAAGTGACTGCTCATGTCTAGCATTAACAAGACATGGCGCAGTTTAGACCCATCAGAGAGGTGGATGTATGAGCCAGTTGCTTGACTTATTGGAAGAGGAACGGCGCAAACTTAATCAGCTAGGTGAGGCATCCTTGAAGCAAGCGATTCCGTTATGGGACAACCCCGAAGTTCAGGAGCAGAGCCGAAGGGTGGACGAACTGGTGGCTCGAGTGGGTGAAATGAAGGCGAGACATAACCGAGTTGTAAGATGATGAATGAGGTACATAACGCGTAGGGGAGGAGAAGCTATGGATTTTCCACCATGGTTGCAACAAGCGATTCAGGCAAGGCTAGATGAAGTATCTGCCCAAATCGAGCATGACCCTGAATTGAGTCGTGTACGTGAGGAAAAGGACGAAGCGTTCGAAGGATTGTTTTTTGGCAAGGATATCGAGCAGAAACCCGAATATGCTAAGTGGGAGAGCCGCTACATTGTCAGTAAAGGAATAGAGAATGAGCGGTTATACATGCAAGGGCTAAGAGATGGCATTCAGCTCACTGTATCCTTGCTGGGTAAGTCAATGCCGGAGGAGATTGATACGAAGGCTTGATCCACTAAAGCGAACCCAAAAGTAAGGGGGAGCGACCCCTATCTTAACTTAAAAAACAAGTCGAAGCGGTAAATTACACGCTTCGGCTTGTTTTTTTAACGCTCTACTTTTCCAAAATCCAAATATTACTTCGCGCTTACCGACTTAAACCAATCATTCACTTCTTGCGTGATCTGATCTCCGCCATTGGATTTCCAGTTGGCGACGAATTGGTCAAAGGCATCAATTGGCAGATTGCCGTAGATGATTTTGTTGAAGGTTTCCATCTCGGACTGGCGGAGCAGGTTCCATTTGGATACCATGGTTGGCGTTGCAGCGCCAGTAAAGTAGTTTTGTTTACGGACGTCGATCTGGGACATAACGACTTTACCTGCATACCAGTTTTCCGGTTTGCGGAATTCAGCCATTTGTTTCTCGTAAGGTGTTTCAGGCTTCTCGCCGTTGGCCAGCTTCACGAGTGTTTTCATGTACAGATCCGGGATACGTGCTGGGCCGGTCAGGAACGGGAATTCGTTGGAGAAGTCTTTGATCTTCTCTTTGTCACTGGTCGGTTGTCCGTCAATGATATCCCAGTCGTAACCTTTGGCGAAGCCGTATTCATACTCACTGCCCGCTTTCGGGTTAGCAAGGTTATCCAGCAGGTAGTTGTAGTACAGGAAGATGGCTTCTGGATGCTTCGCATCCTTGTTGATCATGATACTTGCGTTGACACCAGAGTTCTGCCACTTCGTACCGATCTTGCCGTCTGGGCCAGCAGGAACAGGGTAAGCTTTATACTTAGAGCCAGGTACGTTCTTCAGCAGGTCAGGTGCAGGCCAGTCCGGTACCCAGTTGGCGCCAGGCAGAATGCCCGCTTTGCCAGCTGTCCAGCTTTCAGCGGATTTGCCTTCGTCCCACAGAGCGGAGTCAGCATGGATATAACCTTTGTCCATCCATTCAGCCAGCTTGGCAAGGGCTTGTTTGGCACCCGGGTTAACGGAGCCGTACTCGAGATTGCCGTTTGCATCTTTGTTCCATTGCTCTTCGATTGTGCCGTAAGCACCGAACAACCAGTCGAGCTGACCCATCCAGGTGTTGGTGTTATTTTTCAGCGAGATCGCCAGCGGGAATACTTTGTCTGGAGACAGACCGTCCGGGTTCTCGTTTTTGAATTTGTCCATGATGTTCTCAAGGTCTGCGATGGTTTTCGGAGCTTCCAGGTTCAGCTTCTCCATCCAGTCCTCACGGAGCCAGAGCAGTGTATCGTCGTTATCGGTGTACTCCATGATCGGCATGTTGTATTTCTTGCCGTCCTTGGTGAACGGATACCACAGTTCAGGATGTGCTGCTGCGTGATCTTTCAGGGTCTGACTCGCATACTTGTCGAACAGCTCATCGATGGCGATGAATTGACCGGAGTCGATCAGTTGATTGGTCAGTACCGCATTGGTGGGTACGGTGACGAAATCAGGGAGCTTCTCGCCAGAGGCGATAGCCAGTTGCAGCTTTTGTCTGTATTGATCGTCATTGGCCGGATACCAAGTATCTTTATGCTTCATACCCAGCGTTTCGAGCATCCAGCGATCGTGCACGTTATTTTCTTTGGTATCTCCTTGCACGTATTTCTTCGGCATTAATACCGAACTGAACTCGATGGGTGGGTCATATTTTCCTTTGGCAAAAGCAGCTTCTGCTTCAGCTGAGCCGACAGTTCCCGGCGTATTATCGGTACCATTGTCACTGGCTGTCTCGCCACTGCCGCACGCAGTGATCGTGATGAGCGCGATAACCATGAGCAGTGACCACCATGTTTTGAATTTGATCATTGTTCAATCCCCCTACGGTGTATGATCTTTACAATGTAACTGTACCAATTTGGGCGGGAGGGCATCTATATGAGTTTGTTAGTTTCCATAGGACTCTATTAGTGAATGTGCAAATGAAGTTCAAAAAATTAGGTTTTCAGTCATGTTATTTGTGCTGGTCTCTGTATTCTTGCGGCGTAACGCCGAATTGACGCTTGAACACTTTGATAAAATAAGCCGGGTCCATATAACCAATCTCCATGCTGATTTCATATACTTTTTTGGTGGTCGTCACCAGCTTGTGGCAGGCCCGATCCATGCGCAGGCGCGAGATATAATCACTGATGCCTTCGCCCGTTTCGATCTTATAGATCTTGGACAGGTGGGTCGGGTGCAGATTGACATGGTCAGCCAATACACGCAAAGAGACATCCAGATGCAGGTTCTTATCTGTAAAATCCTGAATCTTCTTCACATAATCCGAACGAATATCCTTGATCTCATTGGATGTGCCTTCCTTGAGTTTACCGAGCACGCTGAGCGACCATTTCCGCAGTTTGCTGATGGTAGCGAAGACTTCGCCACTTTGTAAATCCTCGACATCATTTCCCATTAAAGTGGTCAGGGTCAGCTTGTTTCGGTGAGCAATATTAGTGAATGAAGCTGTAATAAGAAAACCTGCCTCCATGCAATGTTCCCAGGATTCCGACCATTTCTCATCCAACTCGGCGCAGACTGCGAGGATTTTCTCTTCGGCGGCATCCCACTGTCCACTTTCCAACAGGCTAATGAAGGTGGGCGGGGTGTACAACACGTCGAGTGGACCTTGCGCTGCAGGCGTCTCGACATCGCTCACACGCATGACAAATTCGCGTTCGTCGCCAACGATCTGCCGGAAATAGGCCGAAGCCTGACGGAAGCGATCGTAAATCTGTTCCGGGAAGGTGAACCACTCGGTGATAACGATGGAGAGGGAGCCTTTCAGAAACTGTTTTACTTTGGATTGAAGCTGAATCGATAGCTTCTCCAGCATGGTTTCTTTGCCAATATCGCCTTTCCGTTCTTTCAACTGAAGCAAAAACACCAGATATCCGTGTTCCTCCTTCACGCCCCACACTTCCATAAACTCACCCATAATCTCTTCCGCCATGTTGATGATCGCATATTCGATCAGGGTCTGATCATTGCTGTCATAGTGTCCGAATTCTTCTTCCAACCGTACCAACATTAATGCGGCATCCCCGGTGTGAAAAGGGAGATCATAATTGGCGAGCTTCCGCTCCCATTCGGCAGCGGCGATTCGTTGTCCCTGCAACGCCCCAAGGAGCAGTCGTCCTCGTAAATGGGGGAGATTCTCTCGCAACGTAAACTGCGTTCGTGTCAGTGAACTGACCAGTTCCCATTCATTGTTCAATTGATCAATGGCCTTCTGAACAGCACCCATTAGTTCATCGTCAGTGGGCGGCTTCAACAAATAGTCTACGGCTTCGAACTGGATCGCTTTTTTGGCGTAATCGAATTCGGAATACCCGGATAACAGGATGCATTTAATTTTTTTGTCCCGTATGCGGATACGTTCGATTAGTTCTATACCTGTCATTTCGGGCATCTGTATATCCGAGATCACGATATCAATAGGGTGGGTGTCAATCATTTGTAGTGCTTCGTGGGCCGAGTAGGCTTTATGCACATGTTCAATCCCCAGCGTATGCCAGGGTTTGGTCATGGACAGGTTATCGACCCAGTGTGCTTCATCGTCTACGATCATCATGTGCATGTTTGTATTGTCTCCTTGGTGGTTGAACGCAGACATATGTACACTTGCCACTCCGATGACAGAATAACCTTCCGATCGCTGTTACCCCCAGATTTATTGATTGATTTTTTAAACGTGTAAATCTGGGGATAAAGGCGAGCACTCCGTTTCTTCAGGTTTTTTCTGTCCTCTGCGTTATCGTGTACATGATCTTGTTCAAAATTAAATCTCAATTTATTGGTTGTATTAACTTTAACTCTTAGAAGAATCTCCTCGCTCCGTATCCTCTTTTGATATCTCCCAGATAATTTCGGTTCGGAATCCGCCAAGTGGGGAGGGGCCGAATAGGAGGTAGGAATGGCTTCCGAATGTGTGCATGATTCGTTGATTCGTATTCCAGAGGCCGCAGCCCATTTCTTCTTGTAAAGGTTCCTGCATCTTCAAGTTCAGCGCTTCGTACTGTTCGGGGCTTAGGCCGGGTCCGTCGTCGTCGATGTATATTCTGCCAAAACCATTCTTGCGCTCCCCGGTAATTCGGATTTCCCCGGATGAATAGGACTTCGCCACACCGTGTATGACGGAATTCTCGACCATCGGTTGAAGCATTAATCGCGGCACCGATTGGGCAAGCATGTCCTCAGGAATATCAATGTGATATTCAATTCGGCCATTGCGCAGCTTCTGGATATCCAGATAGTTGATCAGCAGCTTGATCTCTTCCTGAAGCGACGATGTCTCCTTTTCCATACGGGTGGTGTAGCGATAATACGCACTTAGATTATGCGCCATGGAGACCACGGCTTGTTCGTCCTTCATCTGGGCCATGTTGATGATATAGCCAAGACAATTATATAGGAAATGCGGATTAATCTGTGCTTGTAATTGCTTCAGCGTAGCTTCCCTGGCTCTAATCTTCTCATGGAACACATTCTCGATCAGATCCTGAATCTGATGGGACATATCGTTGAATCGGCGGAACAGGAATGAGAATTCATTCTGGTTTTTGCTATGCAGTCGAACAGAATAATCGCCCTGCTCTACGCGGCGTAAGCCTTTGATGAGCTGTTTGATCGGATACTGGACATTTCGGTACAGCAGGATGGAAGCCGAGATGCCCACAACGAGTAGCAAAATCATACTGGTGTAGAACAGATTCTGACTGAGCGAGATGGGTTTCAAAATCTGATACAACGGGATGACGTCAACCAGATGCCAATCCAGATAGGTGGACTTCACGGAGCTAACCAGATATTTCTTTCCGTTCAGTTCGACCACGTCCTGTGTGGTATCCTCTGGTGAGTGCGTATCCAGATACTGAGTAAGTGCTGCGGATAACTGCTTGTCCGCACTGCGATTCAGAATGGGTGCATTTCCTTTGTGATATAAGAAAGGATCGCCTTGTCCGCCAGCTTTATACGTATCCAGCATATTCTGAATGTTCTCATAGCTGAAGCTGGCTTCAATCACCAGATTGCTTCCCGTGAGCATTCCTGGTTGGGCAAGGGAGTCCGTAAAGAACCAGTAGAAGGATTTCATCTCATCTTGTGATTCGGTACTTTGGTCCCCATAGGTCCATTGTCCGCTCATATTTTTTTTCAGATAGGCTTCATCATATCCGGTAGTTCGGTTGTAGTTCGCGATGACATCCTCATTCTGCTGTGAATACACTGCATATCGGGTAGGCCATATATCGGTAACGCTCGTCTGAAGCGTCATCTTCTCCTGAATTACATAACGGGTCTGCATCCGGTCATATCGATCATCCCACATGTTCAGGCCGTTGAAGGCTCTGACATTCGGATCACGGGAGAGAATCAGGCTGAAATCCATCATCTGATTGATACGGGAGTCGATCTGACTGGACAAGAACGTGAGCTGTTTCGTGTTGGAGATTTGCAGTTCTTTGCTGACGACATCATAAGTGACGTTGTTGGAGTAGGTGTACATGATCAGAATGGGGATGAATAAGACCACAATTAACAGATTTATTTTGGCGAATAGACTGAATCGGGATCTGGTTTTATTTTGAAAAGGTATGAAGCGCTTCCATATATACATAAAAAGTCTCCTTCTAATTCGTGTGTAAACAACTTCTTCTAGGATGGCCCTAACAAAACACTATCAAGCCTAACAATGTTATATAGCAGACCTCAGAATGGCTTGATACTATTTATATCAGAGAACCCCATCACACACAAAAACTTTTTTTGGGAACAGGAGCAGTGCTATGGAGGCTAAATTGGAGGGTAAGCGGGTCCCGCAGGCAAACGTTGGGAACAAGCTGGAACAAAAGAGAAAAAAACGCTACAAACAGCCATGGATTCTGCACTTCATGGTGTTGCCGGCGGCCATTATGGTCTTTATATTTTCATACATTCCGATGTCCGGGATTTTGATGGCATTTCAAGATTATAAACCTGCACTGGGATTTTTCAATTCCGAATGGGTAGGCCTGAAGCACTTCAGGTACATGTGGGAAAATGATTACTTCCTGCAAATTACGTGGAACACGCTATTTTTTGCCTGTACGAAGATTGTCATGAATCTAATCATTCCGTTTGTCTTCGCCTTATTGCTCAACGAGGTACGGAAGATGGCGCTGAAAAGAACGATTCAGACGCTCGTGTATCTACCACACTTTCTGTCTTGGGTAACGTTATCCGGTATCCTGATCGACATTCTGGCCCAGACGGGTATTGTCAATCAGTTCCTGGTTTCGGTATTCGGCATCAAGCCGATCTTCTTCCTGGGGGATGGCAGCTGGTTCCGGTTCACGATTATTGCGAGTGATGTCTGGAAAGAGTTTGGATTCAACACGATCATCTTTCTTGCGGCATTGTCCGGCATTAACCCGGCACTATATGAAGCGGCTGAAGTGGACGGCGCAGGACGCTGGAAGCAAACGATGTATATTACCATCCCGGCACTTATTCCGATTGGGATCGTCATCGCAACCTTGGCACTGGGGAATGTGCTTAACGCCAACTTTGACCAGATCTTTAACTTATATAGTCCGTTGATTTACCAACAAGGCGATATTATCGATACGTTTGTGTATAGAGAAGGTCTGCTTAGTGGACAGTTCAGTTTCGCTACCGCTGTGAATCTGTTCAAATCGGTCATCAGCCTGATCCTGATTGTGATCTCGTACCGACTGGCTTACCGATTCGCCGGATACCGAATTTTCTAGAGAGGAGGACGAACGAATGTATCATAAAACGATGCCTTACCGCATATTCAGCATATTCAACAATGTGTTACTGACCCTGCTTTCACTGCTCTGCTTGCTGCCTTTGTATCACTTGCTCATGGTATCTCTTAGCGCATCTGCACCTGCGAATGCTGGTCTCGTCACGTTCTGGCCGATTGGATTTACATTGGAGGCATATGCCAAGACATTTGCCAATACGAACTTCCTCTCCTCCTTGTGGGTATCCGTGGAGCGGACCGTACTCGGTACAGGGCTTGCGTTAATCGTCAATACGCTTGCAGCCTACGCACTTTCCAAGGAGACGCGGGTGTTCCGCGCACGTAACATCTATCTGTGGTATTTTGTCATCACGATGCTGTTCAGCGGTGGCCTCATTCCGGGGTATATCCTGATTCTGAAGCTGGGTCTGATGAACACATTGCTGGCCTTGATCCTGCCGGGATTGGTTGCGGTGTTCAACATCATTCTGTTGCTGAATTTCTTCCGTACCGTTCCAAAGGATCTGGAGGAAGCTGCATTTATCGATGGGGCAGGTCACTTGCAGACGTTTATCAAAATCTATCTGCCGGTCTCCGTACCTGTTATTGCTACGGTTTCACTGTTCATGATGGTTGGGCATTGGAACGCATACTTTGATGGGATCATCTACATCCGTGATGCGGAAAAGCTGCCACTCGCGACATTCATGCAGACGATCATCGTGCAGGCCGACATGTCGAAGCTTGATCCGGAAGCGGTGAAGAACCTGTCCCAACGGACCATTCGGGCTTCGCAGATCTTTATCAGCGCACTGCCGATCCTGCTCGTGTATCCGTTCCTGCAACGGTACTTTGTTACTGGGATTGTGGTTGGTGCTGTTAAGGAGTAGGGAACGTAAATGTAAACATGTGTTGCTCAACTGAAAGGAAATGTATTATGAAAAGGGAGTCACTGAACTGGGGAAGGCCAGGGAGGTGGCTTCTTTTGTGTTGGGGAATAGAAGTATATTACCTTTAATTGAATAAAATGGTACTATGAGAGTTGATTAAGAGCATGAGTCATTTACCAATAGGAGGATGTGGACAAAGTGAAGAAGATTATGGCTGTTACCCTTGCTTTGACGTTATTGAGCGTATCCATGACTTTTACAGCCACAAGCGCACCGAAAAAGATCAATATCTTACTTAATGAAAAAGAACTAAAGACTCAAGCAGGCGCTGAAGCTCCCAAGAAATCAATTGAAGTTATGGTTAACTTGGAAACATTTCAATTAGTAGAGGCCAATGATTATATCATCTCTGACGGCCACATACTCGTTTCGCCAGCCTATATTACGAAGGTACTAGATTTCGATGTGCCTGGTAAAGGAATATGGTGGGATAACGAAGCCAAAAGTGTAATATTTGCATATGTCGACAAAGATGATTATCCAAAACCAAGGTTAACCTTTAAGGTGGGGGAAAGCTCTTTTACCGAGTTCGACAATCAAATTGAACTAAAGAGTAAAGTATTAATGGTAGATGGAAGAGTTTATTTGCCGTTAAGAGCAATTAGTGAAGCATATGGTAAGGAGGTTCATTGGGAATCCAATACCAGCAAGAACATGGTTCGAATAACTGCGAAGAAGTACTTGCCATGATTTTTATGCAGAACAACAGGTTTTGAAACGATTTCGTTAAACTGGAAACATCCAGGCTCGATCTCAAATATTCGTTGAAGGGTAGGAGGGTATATGGGTTCAAGAATAATGCATCTGTTAATTGCAAATAGAATTGCTGATAGCCTATCAATCAAAGATAAGACGCCTTTTTTACTTGGAAGTATCGCTCCGGATGCTGTTTCATCAAAAGATTCGTCACATTTCTTTGCTGGTGAAGTACAAGACTTTTCAAGGAACGTTGACTACAAAGGCTTTATACATAAATATAGATCGCAAGCAGAAGACTTATATGTACTTGGTTATTTTACACATTTGATTGCTGATGATATTTGGTTGAAAGGTTTCAATCTGCCTTGGTTAAAAAACAGAATGGATGCAGACGCTGGATTATATAAACTGTATCATAATGATTTCAGAATATTGAATGGGAAGTTATTAAAGCATTATGGATACACAGATGAATTAAGAAGGTCGCTGAATTACATTTCTACATTGCCTGAATTAGATGAGGTTAAATCAAAAGATGTTGAAAAATTCGTTCCATATGTATTGGGTGATATAGAATATGATAACGCAATATTGAATGAAAATCTTAATGTTTTTACGTTTAACCAGATCGTTGGATACTTAGAGACATCAGTCGATATGGGAATATTGAATATGAGGTATGTAAAGATAAAGTATAATTTGTAGGCAATATTTCTGAAAAGTGGAGATCGGAACGAAGCCCGTTGCCTACACTATGCTGCCCTGTTATAATTTCGATATATCTATCGTATTGGGGGTTATGACGTGGCAATATGGATGATGCCGGATTGCTCGTTCGCTAGAAAGCCTTACGCAAAGCCTGAATAGGGGCGGACTTTGTGTAGGGCGCGACCAGATGAGATCGTTTGCCCTGGAATCAACATCAACATGGTTCAACCCGCAGGCTTTGCACCTTACTTTATTTTCATAATAAATATAAGGGGCTGAAAGCCATGCAAGCACCATTTATTCACAATCATCAATTCAATTATATTCATAAACAAGCTGATTTCCTGCTGAAAACGCTGCGCTCGGTCGTGGACTCCAAGGTATTGGATACGGTCCGTTATACGGTCAGCACGAATGCCGTTGGCATCTTCAATGATCTGACGCCAGAACAAAAGCAACTGCTAGAGCAGTTATCCACGTATGAGAAGACACATGAGTTGCAGACCTATCTGAACCAGCTGGAAGCATATCTGATTCCATTTCCGCAAGTATCCGCGAAGCAGATTCAGAAGCTGTTTCCCAAGGTAAAGAAGCTCAAAGTACCGGATCTGGAATCCATCGATTACGCACGTACAACTTATCTGAGATGGACCGACATTGCTACCGATCGCTTGTTCATCGTGTACCCGCATGAGGGCAAATTCCTCGGTATTGAGGGACGGCTTACAGCCACGAACAAGAAAGGGTACTGCATGTTCTGTCATCGTCATCAGGAGCTCGGATTCTTTAACGTGAAGACCAAGAGCTATACGCCGGATAACATATCTTCTGTTGCCCAGTATGTATGCAGGGATAACACAGCTTGCAACCATAGCATAACCGATACTAGTATGTTGGAGAAGTTTCTTCTCTCGACCGTAAAATAATGCAAGACACACAGACAGGGTCGCTCTTCGGAGCGACCTGTTTGCCGTGTTCAAGCGTAGTTGTTCTCTTACCGTAAACGCAAGAGGTCATCGTGATGATTAACGTGATTTTTATGTTCACAAAGAAGGCTTCAGGCCACAGAAATTAAAACAGATCTTCAGACTTCATATCGGGGTTGTAATGCCCTTTAAAGCGTCGAAGGATCGTTGGCATAATTCAGTCCCAGGTTATGTGCATGGTTCAGTAATGCCTCATAATGATCAGGCTTGGATTCCAACGTTTCATATAAAAACTCAACCCTAGATCGGGACACG
Source organism: Paenibacillus sp. FSL R5-0749 (assembly GCF_038595085.1). NCBI lineage: Bacteria > Bacillati > Bacillota > Bacilli > Caryophanales > Paenibacillaceae > Paenibacillus > Paenibacillus sp. FSL R5-0749. The sequence goes on from NZ_CP152005.1 coordinate 1,783,230, forward strand.
CCGCAGTAATCGGCAATACCCACATTGAGCAGATTGGCAATTGATTCACCATAGTTACGCTTATGCATCTGTTCTTCCGTCACACCCGAAAGAGCGATCCACAATATCTGCTGATGAAGAAGTTTGTTCGTGCCGTAGGCAAACCCATTGTTCATGACACGATCCACATAACCTTTCAACATGGCTGGCAGATGCCACCACCAGAGAGGAAACACAAAAGCCACAGCATCGTGCTTCTTCAATCGTTTCATTTCCGTTTCAACCTCTGGTGAGAACACCTGATTTTCTTGAGTATAGTCGGGTTCATCCTTTTCACGAAGAATCGGGTCGAATCCAATTCCATGCAAATCCAATATTTCATAACCGTGACCAGCCTCGGAAAGCCCTTTTGCAAAACGTTCAGCTACCTGGAAGGTCAACGAATCTTTACGCGGGTGGGATACTACAACGAGTACGTTCATCTTGTCTTTCACTACCTTTCTGGATTGCGGTCTTGTAGCCATAATTCAATGGCTGATGCTATTATAAACAGGTATGAAAACATCTGGAAGTACGCACTTTGATGTTCTATAAGAAGAATAAAGTTCCATAGGAACATTGAAGTACCCTAAATGGCGGCCCCGAAATGGGCTTGAATAAATGGAAAAAGAGAAGCAAGAAGGTTATGTTTTCACCTAGGATACAGCCTGATTATGGAGGGGTTCAAAAATGACGGAACATGGAGAAACAAGTGCTCCAAAGAAATATAAAGTAGGCGTGGAAGCGGCTTTGGAAGTGATGGGTGGGAAGTGGAAGCCTTTGATTATCTATCACTTGATGACTGGACGGAAACGCACGTCAGAGCTTCGACGATTGATACCGGACATTACGCAGAAGATGCTGACAACACAGCTCAGAGGTCTGGAAAAGGACGAGATTGTGCAGCGCAAGGTATATTCGGAGGTTCCTCCCAAAGTGGAGTATGAGTTAACGGATTACGGCTGGGGACTTAAGCCTGCCCTGGACCATTTGTGTTATTGGGGAGAAGATCATCTGGACAAAATCCACGGGGATAAGTTTAAGGTTCTGGAAGACTTTGATTCCGAAGAGAAGGGGGCGGGAAGATGAATGGTGCGGAGCACGCGAAACAGGCAGTGTCCTTTCGTTGTGAAGGCGTGGCTGTAGTTCTGTTGAAGAAAAGCCACGATCAATACCGTGTACTGATGTTAAAGCGGGCGGGTCGTATGTTGCATAATGAATGGTGTTATGTTGGCGGCGGGATAGAGAAGGGCGAGAAGGCATGGGAAGCTGCACTGAGAGAAGTTCACGAGGAAACAGGCATTACGAAAGTCCGGTTGTATTCTGCCAATCAATTTGAACAATTTTACTCACCCAAGGAGGATTATATCTATACCGCGCCCGTATTCGTAGGATATGTGGATGAAAGCCAGCCTGTCCGATTAAATCATGAACATACCGAGTACCAATGGATGACGTTTGACGAAGCTAAAGACAATGCGGCATTGCCCGGAATTGATGATATTTTGCATTTTGTTGAAAAGCATTTTGCCAGGAAAGCCCCTTCGAAGTGGCTTCGGATTCATGTAGATAATGTTTAGGAGGTGGAACTCATCATATACAAGACGATTTATCCAAGAGCATGGTTGAGTCTACTATGTATGTTGGTCATTGAAGCAATACTTCTCAGGGATGGCATTTACGATAAAAATGGGATTCTGAAGTACTTCCTGATCGCTATATTGACCTATATTCTGGTTTATATCGTTTTTCTGATCTGGCGGTTATTTTTCACTAAACCCAGTATTACGTTGGAAAGCGATCATGTGATTTCTATGAAACATCAGAGATATGATGCATCTCAGATTGAGTGTATTTATATGAATTACAGACGGATTGGCATTAAACTCTATGGTAAACGGTTAGTGTCGATGGATCTATGTTTTTATTTTCGACGAGGCCAGGAGTCCGCAGGGGTAGAAGCTGTGCATGAATGGGCAGAGCGGAATAACAAAGAGATAAAACACAGATTTTTTCAAACCTTGGCGTAGACCCGTGCGTCTGTTGAGTATAAGGAATAGTTAAGGCTGAAAATAGGGGAGGCGTAGCAATGCAAACCATAGAGCAGTTTCTAACGAGTGATTGGTATAAACAGGTAACAGCTGAAATCATTCAGCTTAGTCCTCAGGTCCAATTTGTCGAGCATGCCAGTTTTGAAGCATCGTTGCTGATGGATTCATTTAAAGAACGGAAATATGTGCTGGAAGGGTTTGGCGTCTCGGCTCCAACCGAAGAAGAGTGTATACAGTGGATCATGGAGCAGATGGACAGAGACAAGAACCATATCATGTCCTATGTTCTAGCTCGATTAACATTCAGTGAACAGTTGGAAGATGATCCAGATGGAGAATTTTCAGAAGGCGAGGAGCTTGAGGCAGGAGATCGATCTGAAGTGGTCGAGGTATTAGGTTTTACGAGATCTGTTATCGCTAACACCATCATTGAATATGATATGGTCAAAAATCATCCGAAACAATTAACAGCTTATTTTAAACGCACACATATTCCAGGTGCAGCTAATTTCTCGTCACAAATAAAAAAACTTTACGCTTCAATCGCAAAGTAGATTCTAAAAATCAGCAGGAGAGGTGCATATGAGATTTTTAACGAAAGAATGGTATGAGCTGTGTCAGCAGACACATCTTCATTTTGGTATAAGAGTACATAGCGGAGCGTATGAGTTCGATGAGAATCTATTTTTAAGGCTATATAAACGAAAGGAAAAAGCGCATGTGGAGCAGGAGCGAGAGCTATATAACTTGGACCCGCGTTTCATGCTGGAGCATGATGGTCAGGTCATGACTCGTGTAGAGAAGGCTTTTAGCGGGGAAGAGATAACGGAAGAGGATCAGATGGTATTTCGCATGCCGCTGGAACAAAGAGCGCATATCGAGAAACTTATTGCAGAATATGATGTACGCCCTCCGTTTGATGAGAAGAAATGCAAGGAAGAGTACAAAGAATCAATGGAATGGAATTTTCGATATAAGGCAGAGAAATTGCCACAGAAAATCGTTGAACAAATTGCGGATATCCGTGTGTTTACGTTGGGCTACTGTACGAGAGAAGTTATGCTACAGCTAAAGAAACAGAGCGCAGAAAATAGGAGAGAGATGGAGCGTGTATCGGATGAATACCGGGAAGTCATTATAGCACAGGATATTCCGGATGAAATTCGTAACCGGTTTCAATTTCATGATTGTACAGTGACGGAACTGTTGACAGGGGATGAAGTGCTCATTCGTTTTGACACCCGCGGGGGCTTCACCAATATAAATAAACTTACGCTGGTTGCACCTGAAATCATCAAGCAAGACGGTGGAATCCTAGGCACTTACTGGTTGTATCAAGAACTGTATCGGATCGATAACGGATATGAGCTTCATGTTCTATTTGATGGAGAGAATATGCCTGAATTAATTGTTCGCTGTACCGATATTCTCGCAGAGGAAGAATGAGAGAGAACACCAGAGGCTGAATATGGAGGGAATATAGTGAAAATAAGCACCATAGAAACCAAATTAGCTTCAAGATACGACGAGTTTGATCCTGAACAGGATGGGAATAAAAATACGAGATTTGCTGACATCATAATTGATGGTACATCGCTCTATCAAAGGCTGAAAAAACATGATCTGATCCCTTGTCTGAGATGGGGAAGCAATGAATATCAGAGAATTCTTATTGATTATTTTTTACTTAAAAAGCCACATGAATCCCTGCATGATAGATATCCGATTTTAGTATGTCCCTGGTGTGGGGATGAAGAATGTGGGTTTATTTCTGTGAAGATTGATAGAGAAGATGATGTGGTGATCTGGAGAGATTTCATATTGAATGACAAGAAACTGCAGGTGGGCCCATTCTTTTTTGATTGGGAAAGTTATAAATATGCCATTGAAAATACGTTTGGTACGGCGGGAATTCAGTAAGGAAAAGGAGGATGGAGGGAATAGAGATGGAATGGACCACCAGCACCTTTGGTTATTTATCTACTCCCGTATTTATCGTGGGCGTTGCGTGTTACTTTTTTCCTGACCTTTTATACAAAGTATTTGTTCTGATGAGATATCGAGAAATTAAACCGAATTGGGAGTTCGAAGATAACCCACCTCATGGTGATACCCCTAAGCATATTGAAATAATATTAAAAGTACTAGGCACCATTATGGTGATCCTGGGGTTGATATGGTTTTGGTTCTCAGAAGAGTTTTACAATTTAGTTTTTTGACAGCAAGGAGTTGAGCACCATTTTCGAATTTATCTGGGCTATAGTGATCTCAATTATAAGTATTATTGTAGTTCTTATCTTTGCGGCAATCATACGGTATGCCGTAGATTCATCCAAAACATCGAAAAAGTTGGACGCATTAATTAAAGAAGTACACTATCTTAAAACTGAAATCAAAAAACAGCAACACCATAAGCAGCAAGATAATAGCAGGCATATAATCGATGAAAAAGTATAGGGAAATAATTTTAGATCGAGGCGAGAGATACAATAATATGTTCTCGGAAAGGAACAGACCATGATGAAAGCAAATGGGAATATACAAGCTGTTTTTATAGATAGAGATGGAACCATCGGTGGGACAGGTCATTTTATTCATCCGAGAGATTTCAGCCTATACCCCAATGCTCAAGAAGCCATTATGTGTTTGAAACGAGAAGGAATTATGGTACTGGCGTTTACGAATCAATATCGAATCTCACGTGGAGAAGCAAGTGTTCAGGATTTTGAAGCGCAGTTTCGCGAGTACGGATTCGATCACTCCTATATATGTCCGCATGAGCAAGAATGCAGTTGCCGAAAGCCGAAACCCGGGATGCTACTGCAAGCTTCCGAGGAGCATGGTCTGGATTTATCCAAATGCATAGTCATTGGTGATGTGGGAGATACAGACATGCTTGCTGCCCATGCCGTAGGAGCAACCAAGATCATGGTGAGAACAGGCTGGGGGGAATCTTCACTAACCCAATTTAGAGACAAATGGTTGGAGACCGAACCTGATTATATCGCAGCAGATATTTGGGATGCCGTACAATGGATCATTCATGGAAGGGAATCCAGAGAATAAAAAAACAGGAGGTAACTGTGTATGGGCATGTCAGACTATTACAAAAACCTCAGGGACAAGATCGGCAACGAGCTTATTTTTATGCCGGGTGTCGCTGGAATTATCCGAAATGAACAAGGGGAGATCCTGTTCGGTCGTAAACATAACGAATCAACCTGGGGCTTGATTGCCGGAGCCATTGAGCTTGGTGAGACACCGGCGCAAGCGATGGTGAGAGAGGCACTGGAAGAGACAGGTCTAGTTGTTGAACCTGAGAAGGTTATCGGGGTATATGGTGGTGAAGAGCAACGTTTTACTTACAGTAATGGTCATCAGGTCGAATATTTGACTATCGTATTTGAATGTAGGATCCAATCTGGGCAACTCATGCCCGATAATGAAGAGATGAAGGAGTTGCAGTTTTTCCCCGAGGATCAGCTTCCACCCATGGCAAACCAGTATTCGGATTATATTTTTAGCTCCAAGCAAGAAGAACGAGCCCATTTTGAAAGATAACCCACTGTACAATTCGAAGCTAACCTCGCCGCATGTTTACCAAATGAATCAAGATCCTAGTTGTATGAGGAGAACTATATGTTAATCAATCCAACGGTAAATGAGATCAATAACTTATTCAAGATACATCATATCAACGAAGTGATCACTGAAATTCAACGTTTGTCAGGTACCACCGCTGGACGTGTTTATCGGTTGAGTACAAGTCTGAATAAGCACTATATATTAAAATCGGATGAACCTGAACAGATACATATTGCCCAGCAGTTTTTGGAGACGTATAAGAGTTCTTCGTTATTGCCTGAAGTTTTGTTGACTGCTCAGGACAACACTTATCTGATTTACTCCTATATCGAAGGCACAACTCATTTCAACAGAGGACAGAAGAGAGACTGGTTAACTCGTCTGGTGAAAGAGCTCTTCAATTCATATGTGCGTTCTACAGATACGAAATCATGGGGCAGAATGGAGTTCCCGCAGAGGACATGGAAAGAATTCAATCAGATTAGCATTCATGAAGCGAAGATGAATATCGGAAGTATGTTAACGACAGATGATTATCATGTGGTTCAATCTAAAGTGGATCGTCTGTTTCTTGAGGAAGAAGAGAAGTTTCTTTTGCATGGCGATACGGGAGTTCATAATTTTGTATACGATCAAAATGAACTCATCGGCGCTATTGATCCCTCTCCAATGGTTGGGCCTATCCTCTATGATTTCTTGTATGCCTTTAGCTCTTCGCCAGATGATATCAACACCGAAACCTTATTTGCTGCGTTCGATCTATTAGAGCAAGTGAATATGGAAAAATCCAGATTGATTGAGGAAGCTCTGGTTCATCTATATTGCCGAATTGGGCTGAGTAACAAGCATCATCCGGATGATCTGCCTGAATATTTGAAGGCATGGCAGGAATGGAAACGACTATGTCAGGAAATTTGATCTAGCAAAGTTTCTAAAGCTATCACGGAATGCCTTAGTTCAGACTAAACGATATCGTATCGGATTAAGGCAAAGGTGGCAAGCGCCATACGTGTATATCCGCCGACAAGGAACAATTGAATTAAGATCAAGCTCGGGCACTCTATGGCACCCAACGCTTGAAGTAAGTGAAACAACCCCAGCATCTCCAGGTTCTTTTTCTCCGTATTTCTGCTTTCACCGATCTTCTCGGCAAATCTCCTCTAATCGTTACTTCCCAGTACTGAAGCGTGTGTTATGTCCTCCATTTGTTAAAAAAAGTGATCAGTTAAATTGTTTTTTTGAAATTAGTGCTTGCCTTAATGTGAACATGAAGCCTTAGGATGTAAAAGAAAAGGCCAAATGCATCCCAAAATGAACATAAAGGAGGAGTCAGCATTATGGCTTTTTCGATAAAAGAAGCTTCCGAGCGGCTGGGTTGTCCTGCACATAAAATTCGTTATTACGAGAAGGAGGGACTGCTCCCTTTCATTAGGCGGGATCAACATGGCAATCGGATGTTCGAGGAAGAACATTTGGATTGGATGAGACTGATGTCCTGTTTCCGGGCAACGGGTATGAAGGTATCTACATTGAAACATATGGTTAGTCTGGCGCTGGAGGGGGATTCAACGATTCCACAACGGAAAGCGATACTTCACGAATATAAAGAGGAATTACATCGCCGCCAACTTGAAATTGCCGAGGCACTTGCAGCGGTGGATAACAAATTGACGATCTATGAAGACATAGAGACAGGAAAGCTTCCTTCAGAAAGCAAGCTGCTAGACCAAATGGAAAGCATCGGCAAAGACTAGACTAATACTAACGGACGGAGAGATGGAGAAATGAAGCAAAGAGTGCTGGGAAATAGCGATATCGTCGTATCTTCGATGGGATTGGGAATAATGGGCATGTCTCCAGGGATGTACGGAGAAACCAATGATGAGAAGTCAATAAAGACCATCCATCATGCGCTGGAGATTGGCGTTACACTGCTAGATACAGCTGACGTGTATGGTAATGGTCATAATGAAGAACTACTGGGGAAAGCGCTGAAGGGTCGTCGCGATCAGGCGATTATTGCTACCAAATTTGCGTACACCCCGAACTATGAGACGTTGAATGGTCATCCAGATTACGTGAAAAAGGCTGTAGAAGCAAGTCTTCGCCGGCTGGATACCGACTATATTGATCTGTACTACCAACACAGGGTAGATCCTCAGATTCCGATTGAGGAAACCGTTGGTGCGATGGCCGACTTGGTTAAAGAGGGAAAAGTCCGCTGCCTTGGCTTGTCGGAAGCATCGGCTTCCACTTTACGCCGGGCACACGCCGTTCATCCGATTTCTGCGTTGCAGAGCGAATATTCCCTGTGGAGCCGGGATATTGAAGACGAGATTCTACCGACCGCGAGAGAACTGAATATTACACATATTGCATACAGTCCATTAAGCAGAGGGTTTATCTCAGGTGAGCTACGGGGATTCGAAGATTTGCATGTTAATGATCTGCGCAGATATATGCCGAGGTTTCAAGGAGACAATTTTGCCAAAAATATAGAAGTTGTGGATAAAATCGAAGAGATCGCGATGGAGAAGGAGTGTACTCCTGCACAATTGGCTTTAGCCTGGACAATAGCTAATAACGCACTGCCGATTCCGGGAACGAAACGAATCAACTATTTGGAGGAAAATACGAACGCTGTAACAATTGAACTGACACCCGATGACTTAGCTCGCATTGAAAAGGTAAGTCCTCAAAATGAGGTTCATGGAACACGTTATATGAAAGAAATGATGACACAGCTTAACGGGTAAATCATGTGGGTGTAACTTGTTATCCGCAGCGAAATAGTTGCTCAGTAAAATACAAATATGGAATACAAAAGAGACTCTCCTTTAGTGAAAGTCTCTATTTGTATTCATCTCCAATCGTTCTTCATTTATTTCAGAGATAACTTATATACAAAAATAATGGAGTCCCACTTAAGATAATAGTTATTGGGGTAGGGCGGTTCCTTTATCAAAAAAATATTTTCGTTAATTAAATGATTTAAATCGATCTTACTCGTTCGTAATATTTATTGTCTTATCTGTAATAGTCTTACCGTCACTCCCTAATGCTTGAACAGTCATGTGGTGATGCACAGACTTACCTGCAATATTCCAAGTTATTTTCCAACCATCGTTCTCATTGGTATCGTATCCGATCAGTTCTCTTTCTCCCCAAGTCTCTGTTCCTGTTGGAACGGCCCAGAAAAGAAGTGTTTCCGCGTTGGTCGCCTCTACTGTGATATTTATCTCTGTGCTATCAGTAGGAAGTATAATCCAACCTTCTTTTTCGGGAAAGTTAGTCTCAACATTCGTAATAATGGGCAAAGCTTCATTTGTTAGGATAACTTCAGTATCATGATTTTCAGCAGGAGCTTCTGAAGCGCAGGCTGTGAGAAGAAGGAAGAGCAGAAGAGACGGGAAAAATGGTCTATTTGTCATGATTATTACCCCTTTCTATTCCTTCAAAGTAATGCTGTCGCAGTCGGTTTGACAATTATATATACCATTGATGATGATGTTTTGTAGTCTATTGTTTTCTCTTAGCTCCTGGTAGTTAAGAAATAGAAGAAGCGTTACCAGTACAAGGATCACTGAAATGAACTTACGGAAGTTTCCCATGAGTAGATATAACCTCCTCGTTATATTAAGAAAATGACGGTGTAAAACCGGTTAATTCGATAATGCTATGTGTATTACATAACACCTGAAAGGCATTAAAGTTACGTGGAAAATGAAAAACAGGACTATTCCACTACCGGGAATAAGTCCTGTTTTTATTTACAGCTATTCATATCAATGGTGATGATGGGCGTGAGCATCTGGTGCGTCGCCTTTGACGGTACATAGTACCGAGGTGTCATGCAGATGTTTCTCGGACTCCACTTGAAGCGTCACATGTTTGATCTCTTTATGTTCCAGCATATGTTCAATCTTCTGAACCAGGATCTCGGATGCATACACATCCATCGTTCCATCTACGACGATATGAGCAGTCAGCGCATTCAGGTTACTGGTGATGGACCAGACATGCACATCGTGTACGCCTTTGACGCCATCCACTTGTTTGATGGTCTGCACCAGTTCATTCACATCGACATTGGCGGGAGTACCTTCCATTAAGATATGCAAGGATGACTTGGTGACATAGAACCCGCTTCGCAATACCAGTGCCGCGACAATCACACTTGCCAGTGGATCGGCCCAGCCCCAGCCAAAGAACATCATGAGCAGTGCCGCCGCAATGGCCCCAACCGACCCCAGCATGTCGCTGATGACATGAAGATAGGCGCCGCGCATATTCAGGTTGTTCTCCGTATCGCTACCACGCATCATGATCCAGGCCACCAGAATATTGACGAGTAAACCAATGACGCTGATGATTAACATGCCTACGGTTGCAACTTCTGGCGGGTTAATGAATCGACCAATGGCTTCGTAGAAAATGTAGAGCGCAATGGCGATTAACGTAATTCCGTTCAACGTGGCAGCCAGAATTTCAAATCTTCTGTATCCGTACGTTTTGCCGGTATTCACGGCTTTTTCACCAAACGTAAACGCCAGCAAAGCGATCCCGAGCGCAATGGAATCGGACAACATATGACCTGCATCCGAGATGAGAGCAAGACTGTTGGTAATGAATCCGCCAAAGGCTTCAACGATCATATAGACGGTAATAATAATGAAGGAAAACAACAATACTTTTTTGTTATTGGTGGTGTGAGCGTGGTTGTGTCCATGATCGTGCCCCTGGTTATGACTGTGTTGATGTCCAGACATATAAATCCTCTCCTTTGGAGCGAGGCTCCGTTATGTAATATGATTTCTTGTATGGCTATAAATAAAGCTTTAGCAATGGTTACTCACTAACAAATGAATATATGAGCGTTCGTTCATATGTTGTGGTTTTATTATAGTTGCGCCTCATAGTAGTGTCAACCAGATTTAAGGAAATGTAAACATACCAAGGGATCTCCATACACGTGCTGGCGAATGAGATTGCTTTTGTGCTACCATCTGTGCAGGATCATAGTGAGATGTTCTCGCTACATAGAAGGGCGGACAACGATATGAAACATCTGCTGCTGGCAGACGATGATGCGAATATTAGAGCACTCCTCAGGCATGTCATGACCAAGGAAGGCTATCGGGTACATGAAGCACAGGATGGACTGGAAGCGGTCAAACTGATGCAAGAAACGCCGATCGATCTGGCGATTCTCGATGTCATGATGCCAGGCATGGACGGACTGGAATTATGTGACTACATTCGGCAGCATTACGACATTCCGATTATGTTGCTGACGGCACGAGATCAGCTATCTGACAAGAGAGAAGGTTATTTGAAAGGAACGGATGAGTATGTGACCAAGCCGTTTGAACCCGAAGAACTGGTTTACCGGGTAAAGGCGTTATTTCGTCGATACCATCGCACATCCAGCGATATCATCCGCATGAACCGGATCGTGATCGATCGGAACAATGTGGAGGTTACGGACGGGCAATCCATTCTCTTTTTACCAATGAAGGAATTTGAATTACTCTCACAGCTTGCCCAGTTTCCGGGACGTTTGTTCTCTCGGGATGAACTCATTCGACTTGTCTGGGGAGCAGATTACGAAGGGGATGACCGTACTGTTGATGTACATATTAAGCGATTGCGTGATCGGTTTGCTGATTATACGGATGATTTCGTCATCCAAACGGTCCGGGGCATTGGTTACAAAATGGAGGTGAAAGCACCTTGAGGACCTTGTACGTCCGGGTATTCCTTATTACGGTTGCGGTAATTGTGGTCAGCGGCATACTGGGTTTTCTGTTGTCCAACATCTACTATCATGCGAAGCTCAAGGACTTCAATGATGAGAAGCTGGTGGGCATCGCGACGCAAATGAAGCAATTTGTGGAGCAGCAACCGGACACAATGGAGCAGTATTTGAACAATGCCGCAGATCTTGGATACGAAATCTATGTAACGGATGGAAAAGGCAACGACCAATTCTACGGCCGCGAATTCCGTGAGAAGGACCTGGACAAGCGAGCTGTAGATCTGGTGCTGAATGGTGATGTGTACCATGGCGTCGCCCAGTTTCCAAGCAAACCGTTCATTACCGGTTTCTTCGATAATCAATTAAGCAACACCGTGGGTGTTCATCTACAGCTAGGCAATGCGAATTACGCTCTCTTTATGCGTCCGGATGTAATTCTGCAGTTCGGTGAGCTGCGAATCTTTTTTGCACTGATTGGCGCATTTACCATAGGCATTAGTATTTTGATCTTTCTGATCAGTACCCGTTATCTGGTCAATCCGATTGAACGTCTGTCCGAGGCGACCAAGCGGATTGCACAAGGAAAGTATAATCTGAAATTGCCTACTGCACGGCGTGATGAGATTGGTCAACTGGCTCAGCATTTCATGACCATGAGTCGTGAATTGGAGAGAGTGGATCAGGCGCGGCAGCAGTTTGTATCCAACGTATCCCATGAAATTCAATCGCCGCTGACCTCGATACAGGGGTTTGCCCAATTGGTGGCAGATCGGGATCTGCCTGAACAGGAACGGGAGCACTATGCGTCGATCATTGAGGAGGAGAGCCGTCATCTCTCCTTGCTGAGCAAGCAGCTACTTCTCCTGTCCTCTCTTGAACAAGGCAACGAAGATCTGACCAAAGTGGAGTTCTCTCTGCGGGATCAATTCCGGCAAGCGGTTCAGGTGCTGCAATGGCAACTGGAAGAAAAAGAACTGTTGCTTCGGATTTCGGTGCCCGAATCCATCCAGCTGATTGGCAATGAAGTGCTGCTCATGCAAGTTTGGATGAATCTTCTCGGTAATGCAGTGAATCATCTGCCACAGGGAAGAAGCATTGAGATTCATGCTGAGCAGACAGATAACCAGTGTGTGATTCAGATTCGGGATACAGGAGACGGAATTGCTGCGGAGCATCTGCCTTTCCTGTTCGATCGATTCTATCGGGTGGACCGTGCGCGGGAACGTTCTTCCGGACGAACCGGGCTTGGACTTGCCATTGTGCAGAAAATTATCCGAACTCATGACGGTACAATTGAGGTTTCCAGTTCTCCAGCAGGTACAGTCTTTACCGTGACCCTTCCGCAGATGTAATCTGTTATTCATTTTCCGTTCATTTTCGCCTCCTATACTTGGGTTATCAAGAGGGAGGTCACACAACATGTACTTGGCTATTCGGGAAATGAGGTATGCCAAAGGGCGGTATGCCTTAATTGCTACAATCATGGTGCTGGTTTCATTTCTGGTACTGTTTGTTACAGGTCTTGCACAGGGGCTGGCGTATGATAACGCAGCTTCGGTCAAAAATATGGCAGCAACCCACTTTGTGCTGGAACAGGATTCGAATCATCGGTTTACCCGTTCACAAGTAGATCAGGATCAGCTCGATCAAGCTCGCTCCGTGGTGGGGCAAGAGAACGCTGAGCCGCTCGGTGTGAAAATGACAACCGTCAGTCCAATGGACGACACGAAGAAGATCGATGTCACGCTGTTCATGGTGAACCCGGAAGGCTGGCTTGCTCCAACGGTTACCGAAGGAACTCCGATTACGGATCAGACAAAAGGGCAGGTTGTGGTAGATCATAAGTTGTCTGAATCTGGCGTAACGATTGGCACAGTTCTCGTCGATCAGGCTTCGGGAATGGAGTGGACCGTCGGCGGATTTGTACAAAATGAGTCTTTCAGTCACTCGCCGGTCGTGTTCCTGAATGAAGAAGAATGGCTTACACTTCAAGGAGGTTCACGAACTACACAAGGTTCGGCCGACACCAATGCCATTTCGCCGATATACAATGCCATTGCGGTAAAGGACGCGGGTGAGCAGGTAGACGGACTGAGTGCTGCAATGCCTAATACGGAAGTCATCACAAAGTCGGATGCCGTATCGGCCATTCCTGGATATAAGGAAGAGCAGGGATCGTTGCTCATGATGATTGCTTTTCTATATGTCATCTCAGCGTTTGTGCTTGCGGTATTCTTCTATGTCATCACCATTCAGAAAACGAGTCAGTTCGGCATATTGAAAGCGATTGGAACGCGGAATGGATATCTGGCGGGTAGTGTTTCGTTACAAGTATTCATTCTATCGGTTGGTAGTCTGGTCATTAGCGTACTGTTGGTTCGACTGTTTGAGTCCATCTTGCCAGCATCAATGCCGTTTCAATTAGGTTTATCCACCCTCGCACTGACCTGTGTGTTGTTCATTTTAATGTCTATGGCGGGTTCATTATTTTCAGTGTGGAAGGTTACCAAAATTGATGCGCTTGATGCGATTGGGAGGACAGCAGCATGAGAAACCGATTGGTGTTACAGGGAATTACCCAGACCTTTGAAGATGGTGGCAGCAAACGCACGATTCTGGATAAGCTCGACCTTGAGGTGGCCGAAGGGGAACTAGTGGCTGTGATGGGGCCTTCCGGCTCTGGCAAAAGTACATTCCTGTCCATTGCTGGCGCACTTCTTGAACCAACGGAAGGACAGGTTCTGCTGGACGGGTCTTCTATTATGGGCAAAAGTAAACAAGACATATCTGATGTACGGCTTCAACAGCTTGGTTTTATTTTCCAAAGTGCCAATCTCATTCCTTATCTGAAAGTAGAAGAACAACTCATGGTCGTCGCGAAGCTCGCCGGAATGGATAAAAACAAAGCGGAGAAACGAGTGGATGCGCTGCTGGATACGGTAGGCTTGACTCATCGGCGGAAGGCATATACGGAGAAGCTGTCTGGCGGGGAACGTCAGCGGGTCGCTATTGCACGGGCGTTGATGAACGATCCGGCTGTCCTGCTTGCGGACGAACCGACAGCTAGCCTGGATGCGGAGCGTGGGCTGGATATCGTAGGCATGATTGCACGGCTTGTAAAGGAGCAGGGCAAGAGTGCAGTGATGGTTACGCATGATGAGCGGATTTTGCCGCTCTGTAGCCGGGTTCTTTTTTTGGAAAAGGGAAAGCTGGTACAGCATTAGACATTAGGTAAGTTTGTCAGAAACGGAACGATCTGATGTGGTAAGGACGAGAAGGTCATGTATTCCCTCAAGGGGAAGGTGGCCTTCTTTCTTCATTTTCATCTATAATTGGGAGAAGTATATAAATGAGAGATTTTATTTTACATAGAGAGGAACGGTGCGGATGAGCAGCTTGAATGCAGAACAATTCCCGGCACTGACGACGTCGATTCATTGGGGCATTATTGAGGCAAAGTTCAGATTGGATGAGATCGTGGATGAAACGCTGGTGAGCAATATAAGCATCATTCCATTTGTCGGGGATCAATGTGTTGTTTTCCAACTGGATAATGGAGACTGGGAGCTGCCTGGGGGGACGCTTGAAGCAGGTGAGCCGTATATGGACGGACTGAAGCGTGAACTGATGGAGGAACTTGGGGCAGAAATGCGATCCTATCAGATTTTTGGTCAATTCTATTGCACATCCAGTGCGTTGGAACCGTATCGACCGCATATCCCGCACCCCCATTTTGTAAGAATCATCGGTTATGGAGACGTTGAACTTGTAGCTGATCCGCTGAATCCAGAGGATGGAGAGCAGGTCGTTGCGGTGGAGGTTGTTGAGATCGACGAAGCAATTCGAAGATTCCAGAAGCAGAACAGATATGATATTGCAGAGATGTACCAACTGGCTCATATGCTGCGAGAAGAAGCTGAATAGTCAGGCGAGGGCCAGGTATTTTAATTTCAGATAGCATACGGAGGTAATGATGATTCGAGATAAAATTAACGAGCTGCTGGATACTTTACCCGAATTGGAACTGAACCGCGCATATTGGGGAATTGAGCGTATCCATCAGGAATATATGTTTAAGAAGAATTTGCAGGATAAAGGGGTTGTTGTCTCCGAACTGTACGAGGAATCCGAAAGGATTGTACAGCAATGGGACAGGGCATTCGCCCATAATATCGATGATGTGGTCAAAGAGTCTATCCATTATAGCGAGTACAAGTGGCATATGTTCAGTTATGAACAACAGAAATGTCTGACACATGATGAAGCACGAGATGCTTTTAATGCCGAGCTGAAAGATGAAGTATATGTGATGTATGAAAGTGGTGGTTGGGTACTTTTATACGAACATGCGAATCGGATCATTGCTGCAGATTTTGATTCGGAGCAGGATATTTATATCTTCAATCGAGCGTTTACATGGACGTACGTGTATACGCACGAATCCATGTGTGGCCCTTATTTTTATAAAATAGAACAAGTATGAATTTTGAACAAAAAAGGGATAGCATCGTAATCAATAAACTCTGACTTGGGAGTGATATCTTATGCAGGAACTGTTTAAGAAGATCATCAATACAGACGTCAAACCCTTATTTGCCAAACATGGCTATTCCAAGAAAGATCTGAATTTCTACAAAGAGGATGACAACCTCATATACAAGTTCAACGTCCAGAAATCAAAGTATAACAGCAGCAGGCATGTGCAGTTTTATATTAACTGTAGTGTCCATTCCACCGAGCTTGCGGAGTTGCAGTCCGTTGCTTTGAGTGGGGCCATATTGGAGAACAAATCGCATTTTACTTGCCGGATCGAGGAAATAGTCCCATCCGCCCCAGACCACTATTCCCTAACGCCTGATGTTGATCAGGACGCTTTATCGAAAGAACTAGTTTCACATTTGGAAGAGGGTATTTCATTCCTACACTCGCTAACAGGGGCCAGAGATATAGTCCATTATTATATGGCGAAGACAGCGCTACATTTAAGTGAAGAAACTTTCCGCTTCCTGCTACAAGCCGGCGATACGGAAGAAGCCAAGTATTATTTACAGCAACTACATGCCAAATACGGAGCCGAAAAGCTCTGGACGATATTTGAAAAGAAATATGCAGCCATTTTTGCTGAGTACGGTTTGTAAGCTTTGCTTCAGACAAATAGTCAAAATGAGGGGATGACATATGAACGATACTCAATATAATTTGAATTTCAATAAACTGTGTAGCGAATTACAGCTTGGTGAATTGATCAGTTCGCCCAAACCAATCTCAGGTGGACTTCTTCATCGAATGTACAGCATTGAAACGACGCAAGCTAATTATGCAGTTAAGGCATTGAATCCCCAGATCATGATAAGACCTTCTGCTGTGCAGAATTATATTGATTCAGAAAAAATAGCAAACGTGGTAGCTGAACATATCCATGCTCTACCTGCAAAAAGGATAAAGGGTGCTGCTTTGCATAGCATTGATAATCAATTCTATCTAATATTTGATTGGATTGAGGGTCAACGTTTGGAACAAGATGAAGTTACGATCAATAACAGTTCTCTGATGGGTACGATCCTTGCAGATATCCACAAAACGGATTTTAGAAAACTAGAATTGGATAGTTCACAGATAACTAATCCTAAAACAATAGATTGGATGTTTTATCTGAACAAAGGAAAGAAAGAGAATATGGAATGGATTGATATTCTGGATTCCAATATCGATAAGCTGTATGAGTGGAGCACAAAGGCTAAGAAGTCATCTTCAATGCTAGCATCCAATAAGGTAATTAGTCACAGAGATCTGGAGCCGAAGAATGTGATGTGGAGACAAGGCATACCTATTGTTATCGATTGGGAATCGGCAGGTTATATCAATCCGATGCATGATCTGGTAGAAACAGCTGTGTATTGGTCAGTAGATAGCTCGGGAAATATCAATAAGGGGAAATTCTTGGCTTTTATAGGTGGATATAAGAAGCGAGTGGGCAGTATAACAGCCAATTGGGAAGTGGTTCTGGATCATGGTTTTGCTGGAAAGTTGGACTGGCTCGAATATAGTCTTAAACGGTCACTGTGGATAGAATGTACGGACATAGAGGAACAGTCAGTAGGAACATCACAAGTCATTTGCACGTTGGAGGCTTTAGAACAATACGAAAGCATGATTTCAGATATGAAGAACTGGTTGAATACTTAATCCAGGAGAGATGTCCACATGGCAAACGATAAAGGAACACTCAGAACATGCGAACAAGGACATTCGTATTATAAAAAAAGTGATTGTCCAACCTGTCCAACGTGCGAAGCTGAACGTAAACCGACAGAGGGATTTCTAGCCTTGCTGTCCGCTCCCGCCAGACGTGCCTTGGAGAATGAAGGCATAATCACGCTACTGCAACTTGCGGAGTATACGGAGAAAGAGATCCTGAAGCTGCATGGAATCGGGCCATCTGCCATACCTAAACTGCGAAACGCATTGGAAGAAGAGGGATTATCTTTTAAGAAGTAACCCCTTCACTCCGTTCCTTTAATCCGAACCAGAAGCATAAGTAATCTCCTCTATCGTTACCCGATACAACAAGTTACCTTCACTGAGTAGCAGACGATGTTGGCGAAAATCCTGCCTTGCCTGCTTGAAGGACTTACCATCTCCATTTAGCAAATCAATCTTCTGACCTTTGCCCAATCTTCCGGGCTTCTCTAGTTTCTTAAGTACAAACGTCCCATGTTTACCGTACCCGGCATCGAACAAGAAATGATAACCATCCGTACTGAAGCCGGAGGAACCGGAGATGTTTGGATTCATGAATGTAACGTTGGGTTCACGGGTGCCCCCTGAGATACAACCGAGTTCAAAATCGGTATAGAAGTAGAACCAGACCTGCTTCTCATTCACCACATTGAGTGCGTAACAATCCGCAATGTCAGCTTCACGATTTTCATATCGTTTATTCCCGTGCTCATCCCAGGCCAGCAGACCATATGATCCAATCGGATCGCTCCAACCGTAGTTACCAAATACCCCTTCATCAAAGTAACTGGTCCAGATCGTTCCCTTTTCTGTGACCTGCACACTTTGGATTCCGTCTCCCAACAAAAACTCGCGAATGGTATTTCCGTCTAAATCACACACTTTGGCGTTCAGATCAACCTGTTCATTTCCGTAATTCGTACAGCGTGCTCCAACGAGCAGCAGATGATCATGTAATGGTTGTACGTAATGATAATTAAACGTCTGTCCCCAAATGACAATTTCCTCGATGGTCTGATCTGTCACAATAAGCACTTTGTACGTATAGCTTTGGTTCAATTTACTTTGGACGAACATACCTCGTTTTCTTTTAGGGATCTGATTTATCAGCAGCACATAGACAAGGCCATCACCGCCCCACTGGGTGGAAACGATATCGAAGCCTTCGACATAACTTGAAATATCGGCAAAAGGCAAAAGGTTTACTTTGGAATTGGACATATCCATATCCTCCTTTTTGGACGTCAAATGCAGAGTCACCATCTGCATCTGTATAAGAGCATTATGACGTACACGTACTAAACTGAACATGGCGGAAGTATAGCGAAGGTCTTCTTTGGCTTTCTTGACACACGTAGTACAATAAGGAAGTTGTGTAAAATTCTATATAAGAGGAGGATGGGGAGATAGCTATAAGAAGTGTGACAATACATACAACGCACGTGTAGTAAGGGGAAAGAAGTACCCATAGATTTGATTTGTATGAGTACGATTACGAGGAAGACTCATCTCAGAAAAACTAAAAAACTAAAATGTATAAGGAAGTGTTACGAAGTGGAACCACATATTCAAGAGCAAAAGACAGACTACCGTCCATTAGGCGTATCGGGTTTAGGTGGTTGGCTGATTCTCGTCCAGATCGGATTATTTCTTACGTTGATTTTCCTGGCGCTCCAATTGGTTCTGTATTGTTTGCCCATGCTTACCACAGAGACTTGGGAGTTGCTAACTTCGGAGCAATCTGCATATTATCACCCGCTATGGGGACCGGTCGTTATTTTTGAAACGGTATATAACGCACTGTTTTTAGTGTTTAGCATATATACCATCATTGCTTTGTATAGTAAAAAATCGATCTTTCCTCGTCTTATGATCATGTTTTATAGTGTCAGTCTAGCCGTTAGTGTCATTGATTATTTATTGTTGCTTCAGATTCCGATGGCGAGAGAACTTGAGGATGGAAACTCGTTAAGAGATATTGGCAAGTCGGTACTTACTTGTGCGATCTGGATTCCTTACTTTATCAAATCAGAGCGAGTTCATAATACATTTGTAAGATAAATGGGTTGCAGGAAATGCCCGATTTTGGATAGAAGCTATCTGAGGTCGGGTTTATTTGATTCTATTGAAAAGTTCTGTAAACGTAAAGTAGGTATGTATGTTAAGGAATCTGTTTAGTGGAATCTGAAAAGGAGGAGAGAGCTTGAAAATTTATCTGGTAAGGCATGGGATGGATGAGGAAGGCTATCGAGGCGGATGGAGTGAGCGTGGACTCACGGAACAGGGGATCAATCAATCCAAGAGGCTGGGAGAGTATTTGCATCTTCATGCTGAGGAGTACAACATACATACCATCATGAGCAGTGATCTTCCTCGTGCAGCACAGACAACACGAGAAATTGAGAAGAGATTAAACATGCAGGCTAGCTTAAAGAAAGATTGGCGGGAGATGAATAACGGAGAGTTGGCAGGTATGCTTCATAAAGATGCGGAAGTGCGTTATCCAGGAGTGTATTTCAACACCCTTGAGATGCATTCCCCTTTTCCGGGAGGAGAAAGTCCAAGAGACTTT
The DNA here is from genome assembly GCF_038595085.1 of Paenibacillus sp. FSL R5-0749. NCBI lineage: Bacteria > Bacillati > Bacillota > Bacilli > Caryophanales > Paenibacillaceae > Paenibacillus > Paenibacillus sp. FSL R5-0749. The sequence goes on from NZ_CP152005.1 coordinate 1,803,454, forward strand.
TATAGCCGGATAAGCACCGCCTTCGAGAATCTTTTCAGAGGTCTAGAGGAGAATACACTCAAGTCCAATGTTCTGTTAGTTACTCACGGCGGAGTGATTAACATCCTGTACTATCTGCTTGAGAATCGGGAATGGAGCAATCAGTCCAGCTTTTATCCCATGGGCAACACCAGTGTACATACCGTTGAAAAGGGAAGGCATGGTTGGAAACTAAGTAGTGCAAATGCATTAAGTCATCTAGAGTAGTTGTTTATTAGATCCAGAGCTGATCAGTCGACATAATCAGGATGTACAGACTCATAGGTCCCAATGTATTACAATGGTATAAAATAGCAAACGGAGGCGATGACATGAGTAATCAACCCATTGAACTGCTACAACATTTGAAGTCGTTATCTGGACCATTTCCAACGTGGGATATGGGGCAGTTGCCGGAGCGGCCAGGGAAGCTATTTTTGGAGTGGTTGAGATTGGCGGTTGAGAACGAAGTGAAAGAACCTCATGCCATGACGATCTCCACCGTGGATCACGACGGTTATCCTGATGCGCGGGTGTTGATTTTGAAAAACGTAATCGACGAAACGTTCTATTTTGCCTCCAGTTCGGAGAGCCGAAAAGGGCAGCAGTTGAAGGAGAACCCTCATGTGGCTCTCACCTTCTACTGGCCTTCCCTGGGAAGACAGATTCGGATAAAGGGAATTGCTGAGGATCAAGGAGATCAAGCGGGCGCTGATGATTTCCGCAAGCGTTCAGCTGGAGCGCGAGCAGTTGCCATGACAGGGCATCAGAGTGAGGTTTTGAATAGTGAGGAAGTGCTGGATAATGCCATTGAAGCTCAGAAAGAACGTATCCAACGTGACCCCGATGTCGTTACATCTCATTGGCGTCTATATGCTGTGAATGCACAAGAGGTGGAGTTCTGGCAGGGAGATTCAGAGCGCAAGCATGTGCGAGTCCAATATGTGATGCAAGATGGGCAGTGGAAGACACGCAGATTGTGGCCTTGATTGTATAACAGATGAGTAGGCAGCGCGGATCGAACGGTTATGGATTTCTTTTCTTAACAATCTCAGGGAGGCGAATCTATGAAAATGATTGAAAGTTTCTTCGAACCATTTCCGGTGTTGGAGACCGAAAGGACGATACTCCGGCGGCTTACCTATGATGATCTGGATGATATGTATAGTTATTGTGTTGTACCCGCTGTCTCGGAGTTCACCACGTGGGACGCGCATCAGAGCAAAGAAGATACCAAAGCTTTTTTGGATTTTGTCATGAGCCGGTATGATGTGAATTTAATAGGCCCATGGGGCATTGAAGATAAACAAACCAAGAGACTGATTGGGAGTTGTAACTATCTAGGGTGTGATAGCGATAACAGGAGAGTCGAGTTGGGATATGTGTTATCTGATCAATATTGGAATCAAGGCTACATGACCGAAGTAGTGAAACGAATCATCCAATTTGGATTTGACGAAGTGGGATTGGAACGAATCCAGGCTCAATGTTTAGTGAAGAACACGGGCTCCGCGAAAGTCATGGAGAAGGCAGGCATGCAATTTGAAGGTGTGCTGAGGAAATACATGAAGGTAAAAAATGAACTTCAGGATCTGAAGATGTATGCCATTGTAAAAGAAGACTTTTATACTAACATTGACATATAATAAAGATGCTATATTGTTTAATCCAATAATCATATGACAAGTGTTGGCCCGTTCCTGTCGTTAAGGAAATGGGTTTTTATTTTTTTAACAACCAACGTACATAATGTCATATCGTGAACCTGATGCCATCCGCTATACTCTTCAAGTTATCCAAATGTGGATTGAATGAAGGAACCAGGAGGTACAACGAATTGACAGCCAAAAACAAATATAAATCACTCGAACTCGAAACACCCGGCGTATATGAGCTGGAAGGGCTTGAATTTGGAGTGACATCGAACTGTAATTATAAATGTGACTATTGCTGCGCCTACAATCGGGACGATGGAGCGTGCATCGGTAGTCAGGAAGTCATCCGTATTATTAGTGAGCTTCCTCGTCTTAAGCGCGTGCGATTGTCCGGGGGCGAAGTTACCCTAAAATACCAGGATTGCCTGGAGATCGTGACGTACTGTGCGGCACATGGCATCGATACACAATTGAACAGTAATGCCAGTCTGCTGACAGAAGAACGGATTCTCGCGTTGCGTGATGCAGGCTTGTCCAACATTCATATCTCGTTCAATTATACGGATGCGGAGTCGTATGCTGCGTACTACCGTGTGCATCCTCGCATGTATGAGAGACTGAAGCAGAATATCCGTTTGTGCACGGAAGCCGGTCTGGAGACGGTACTGGAAACGCTACTGTTTGAAGGGAATCAAGCGAACATGCAGGCCATTAGCGATAAGGTATATGATCTGGGTGTGCGCATCCATGAGATCCAGAACAGCATTAAGATGCCACATACCGATTGGAGTCAGATTGTATCCAGAGCGTCTCTTGTTCGATCTGTAACGGAGCTGATTGAGCATAAAAAGCCAGATACAACGCTCTATTTCACCTGTATGGACCGGTTTGCTGAACAGTTGAATTTGCGGGAGCAACCGGGCGTGTATTTCTCTAATTGTGTGGATGGCACGAAACAACTTCACTTGCACGGCAACGGGGATATTCTCATCTGTGAGTTATGCCATCCTGTCGTCATTGGCAACATCTATAAAGGAACGTCGTTGAAGGATATCTATGCCCAGCAGCCACCAGCGTTAACGGAATTCCTGGAAAAGCGGCCTTGTCCCGCATATGATGCTCTATTTCCATACGTATAACAGGAAGCTCTGACGAAGATGTTTTGATCTGTAAGCTGAACGAAACATCTATACAATAACAGCGACATTTAAGGTTATATAGATTAAAAATCAAGGTGATCTGCTTTCCTCATTGGGAAAACGGATCACCTTATTTTATTGAACTATTCATTTACACAATAACAGCGATTGGAAGGTTGTTCTGTCATCGTAGTGTCAGTGTGAATATTCTTTAGTTCAAGTTATTTAGTTTCAGATTCATTTAAGCTCCCCGGCCTAATATGGCCTTAAGAACTTAGATGAAGAGGTGAGCTTGACATGATGAAGATCTATCAGAAACCAACCCGGAAAGACCCCCATAAAAGACCGATCTCCCCTAGAAAGCGAAGATGGCTCATCATCACACTTGTCCTTGTGCTCGCAGTAGGTGGAATCCTGTACAGCTTGGCTGACCGTTACCTGATCCGGCATGTGCAGGTGGTTGTAGCGGATGAGAACACAGCAACGGCAGCAACGGGCAACACGAATGATTCCACCAGTACTCCGACCACCGCAACTAAAGTGAATGCAACGTCAGATGATTGGAATTATTCGAGCGATGATATGGAGGTCCATATTGATAAGGTACAGTCAGGATCTGGCTCGGATCAAATTACGTATTATGTCGCTGATGTTCAGCTAACGGATGCAAGCAGCCTGAGAACAGCACTGGCGGATAACAGTTTTGGAACGAACATTACCGAGAATACGTCAGAGATTGCCGCAGCCAACAATGCGATCTTTGCCATTAATGGTGATTATTATGGATTCCGTGATGATGGTGTCATTATTCGAAATGGAACATTGTACCGGGACAGCCCAACACGGGATGCACTGGCCCTGTTCAACGACGGAACGATGAAAACATATAACGAGAACGAGATTTCTTCCTCGGAACTGCTGAGCGAAGGTGCCACCAATACATTATCCTTTGGACCCATTCTGATTCAGGATGGCGAGATTGTCAGTGATTTTAGCAGTGTAAAAATTGACAACAACTTCGGCAACCGCTCCATCCAGGATGCGAATCCAAGAACAGCAATCGGCATGATTGCTCCGAATCATTACGTCTTCGTGGTAGTGGACGGGCGGCAGGACGACAGTCGTGGCATGACCTTGGCAGAACTGGCCGATGTCATGAAAGGCCTTGGAGCAACCGAAGCCTACAATCTGGACGGCGGCGGTTCATCCACGATGTATTTTATGGGCAGAGTCGTCAATAATCCACTGGGGCGCAACCAGGAACGTGGCGTAAGTGACATTCTATATCTGACGGAGGGACAAGGATCATGACGATATTAATTCCATCCTATGAACCCGATGTGCGTTTGCTGAATCTCGTTCTGCAGTTACAGACATTTAAGCTTGGACCTATTGTGATTGTGGATGATGGCAGTGGCCCGGGTTACCGTGGGATTTTCGAGACGGCAGAAGCCTATGGCTGTACGATCCTGACACATCCCGTCAATCTGGGGAAGGGTAGGGCGTTGAAGACAGGCTTTCAGTATATTAAGGAGTATGGGCCTCAGGGTGGTGTAGTGTGCGCGGACAGTGACGGACAGCATCTACCACATGATATTAAGCGTATCTTCGAAGTGCTGCTGGCACAAACGACACCCGGAATTGTACTCGGCAGCCGTCGCTTCAGTGGTAAGATTCCAGCACGGAGCCGTTTTGGCAACACCGTTACACGAGCGGTCTTTTCCCTCACGACAGGTACCAAAGTATATGACACACAGACGGGTCTGCGCGGTTTTCCCTACGCCATGCTGGACTGGCTGAACCAGATCCCCGGGGAACGGTTTGAATACGAGATGAACATGCTGTTAAGTGCACACAAGGAAGGGTACGAGATTACGGAGGAGTTTATTGATACGGTGTATCTGGATCACAATGAATCCTCTCATTTCCGCCCGCTGGTCGATTCGTTCCGAATCTATAGGCCCATCCTGATGTTCAGCACATCTTCGTTGCTGTCTGCTCTAATTGATTTTGCATTACTATTCGTTATTCAGTATTTCACGCATAATCTGTTTCTGTCGGTTGTTGCAGCAAGACTGTGCAGCTCCATCTTCAACTATACGATTAATCGGAAGTACGTATTTTCAGCTGGACGAACCTCGAAGGTTCGGCAGTCTTTGCCCAAATACTTCTCACTTGTCCTACTGGTGCTGTTATTAAACTACGGTTTACTGTATTTTTATAATGAAAAGCTGATTATTCCGCTGCTCGCAGCCAAGCTGTTAACTGAGGTGTCCATCTTTGTATTCAGCTATTGGGCACAGCGCAGATTTGTCTATTAACACTGAATTAACCCTGAAGAAAGAGTATGCCTAAGGCTTGCTCTTTTTTTGGTTGATACGGTTTCATATGCACCCCGTTATAGGGTACGATGGAAAGGGAATGAATCTGAGCGTTAGATTGAAATAGAACACAGAGGGGAGGACAATTATGTATCTTCGAAGTGTAGAACTCATGTCGGCCAAGATTGAGAATCGGAACCAATATCCTTTTGACATCCCCGCGATACGTTCGTTGGAACGTTTGGAGCTCACGAATAACATTACTTTTTTTGTAGGTGAAAATGGTTCAGGGAAATCTACGCTGCTAGAGGGCATCGCTCATCAATGTGGATTCAATACCGCAGGGGGCGGCAGGAATAATACCTATGAGACACATGCTTCGGAATCCTCGCTCGGGAATTATCTCAGGCTGGCATGGTTGCCCAAAATAACGAATGGTTTCTTCATGCGCTCTGAATCGTTCTATCAATTCGCATCACATGTCGATGAGATGCCGGCATCGCTTCAATATTATGGCGGGCGTTCATTGCATGAACAATCGCACGGGGAGTCTTTTCTCAGTCTGTTCGTCAATCGCTTCAGTTCCAAAGGCATCTATCTGCTTGATGAGCCCGAAGCCGCTTTATCTCCTGCTAGGCAGCTCTCTTTATTGCGTATCCTTCATGATCTGTCAGGCACTTCGCAATTCATTATTGCGACGCACTCTCCCATTTTGCTGGGGTATCCGGGGGCAGAGATTTTAAGCTTTGACGATAGCCATATTCAAGAGGTAGCCTATGAGGATACCGACCACTATCAGATTACCCGCAGTTTTCTGGAGAACCGCGACCGGATGCTGAATGAACTATTCAAGGATTAAGTTAAGTTATCCGTGTAAACAAGGGAAGATATTGAATCATGCGACATTAAATTTATTGTTGAGGAGAGATTAGATGAAAGTAGGTTTGCTGATTATTGATATGCAGGAGAGTATTGTGCGGAAAAAGATGGACCAGACTTCGATAGACCATGCATGCGAGTACATTAATCATGTTGCAGGTGTGCTGCGCACGAATAATCATGTGGTCATTCACGTACAGGATGTGGAAGGTATGGAAGAGGCGGCGCCAGATGAGTATCGCATTATTCCCGAGGTGGATGTGAATGAGAAGGATATCACGATTACGAAGGAAGCATCCAATGCCTTCTGGCAGACTGATCTGGAGCGTGTGTTGAAGAGTCATGGCATTGAACTAGTGATCATCGCCGGCTTTGCCGCAGAGGAATGTGTACTATTCACCTACAACGGAGCGATGGAGCGAGGTTTCCGGCCGGTAATGTTGCAAAATGGAATTCTAAGCACACATCACGAAGCGGTGATCTCAACGTACAGGGACCGCAATGTGATCTCATATCCTGTGGTTGATTATCTATATATATTCAACTAAAGAGGTTTACACTGCACTCCAATGACAGAACAACCTTCCGATCACTGTTATCCCCAGATTTTTTTGATTCCTTTTTTAAAGGGGAAATCCGGTGATAAAGGCGAACGCTCCGCTTCTTCAGGTTATTTCTGTCCTCTCCGTTTTTGTGTAAAAAGTTTAGTTGAACCTATATAATTCAATAATTATTGGCTACATGCCAGAGGATAATTGGTGGAAAATAAAGATAAGATTGATAATGGGACTCTGTAGGGAGTCTTTTTTTTACATATGTGCATGTCGACCGTGAATGTATGGTTACTCTATGGTTTAAACCAAACTTTGCCTATATCTGCTAGGGTTGAAACGATATATTGAGAACAGGACGCAGCAAGCTCTTTGTGGATATCGGGAAAGTGTCCTGTATGGGTCACGAACCAACTGATTAACTAAGGGAGATGTGGAATGAAGATGAATGTGCAAATTACGCGTATTTTGGCAGAACAAAAGGAATTGTTTCTCAACCTGTTCAACTTGTACTTATATGATCTGTCAGAATATTCTGGCGAAGATCTACTAGAAGAGGGGAAATATGATCCAACGAACACCTATTTATATCTGGAACGCGATGAATTATATCCGTTTTTCATTCAGTATGAGGGGAAGGTTATTGGATTCGTACTGGTATGCTCACCTCCATATGTGCCGGAAGATGTGGATTATACCGTGCAGGAGTTGTTCTTGGTCCAAAAATATCGCGGGCAAGGGCTGGCAGCACAAGCGGTTGACTTGGTTTTTGCTCAATTTCAGGGTAGATTCAAAGTAGAACAACTCGCTAACAATGCGGCAGCAGTTTCATTCTGGAAAAAGTATTATGAGCAACATCAGATCGAATATACCGAGTCTGAATATAACATTGAGATTGACAACATCGCTGGTAGCCACCGAATTTTGTCCCAGACTTTTGTGCGAAGAGGCAGAGATTCTGAGTGAATGAAAGGTTTTTTGAATGTAATTGATTTTTTTAGGTCCGATTTGCTTCTCCTATGTTGAGAGGTGGATAGGATCTTTTTCAATTTCCATTTACCAATACATGGGTTATGATGAAGAAAGAGGAGTCTATAGGAATGACCGTGTAAGGGGGAGAAAGCAGGTATGCCCAAGCATCATTTTGTGATTGAAAACAAATCGCGAGTAAACGAGTATATGTATACCTCCTACTCCTGGGATTCTCATGGCAACATACATAAAAGTGGGCTGAAGTCAGAGTTTTATGCGGCCCTGGAAGACGAATTCATTGCATATATTTATGATTCCCTTCGCTGGTTGGATACATGGAATCCATCCACCTGTATGAGATGTAGTGGACTGAACAACTGTGGAATAACCGTTATTGAAGAGCAGGATGCATTGTTGAAGTTTCATAAATTGATTCAAGCCTGGATAGATCTATTTAGTCATGCGACAGATCCGATTGTTCTAACAGGGAGTTACTGTGTCGATGGAGAAGTACAAAAGGGCTACTACGAGAAACTTGCATACAATAAGGTCGAATTAATCTACGAATTACATAAACTTGCGAACATGGCAAAGCATGCTGAGATAAATGGGAAATGCATTGTGCATTTTGGGATATGAAGAATGAATCGTAGATTTTCCTGATTGAAATTGTGAGCTGTTGAAGTAACTCAACAGAGAGGGGCAGAGGCATGACTAGTCGTATTGTTGTTACCGGTGGAGCTATTATTCGAGATCGTATGGGAAGGGTTCTGCTGCAAAAGAGATCTGATTATGGAGATTGGGGATTACCTGGTGGTGGTATGGAGCCAGGTGAACGAATCGAAGAAACCATGATTAGAGAAGTGAAAGAGGAAACAGGGCTTGACGTTAGTTCTTATAAATTGGCCTCCATCTACACGGGCGAGAGAATGCACTATACGTATCCGGATGGAAATGAAGTAGTGTTTGTAATGTTTTTATTTGACGTTATTGCGGAGTTGGAAGGAAAACTCTGTGATGACCAGATGACTCTTTTATTTGAAGATGAACAAAAGGAATCATTACAGCTTGTTTTCAGATATCTTGATGAGATTGATATATGCCACAATTAACAATGTGCAGAAGCCTATATTTGTAGACTTGAAGCAAGGAGAGACTAAATTGCTTCGCGAGTGATCGCGATAATAGAATAGTTCAGATAGAGAAAGAAAGGAGCTTTTACATTGCCTTGGCCTATGGTCCATTTTGCAATTGCATCGGGATTGATATCCAAGCCATCCTCTGAATTGTTATTGGGGAGCCTAGCTCCTGATTCCATCCATGTAAGAACTAATCTTCGTACCGAAAAGGCAAAAACCCACCTCATGCCAGAGGCGGGAAGGTTTGCAACAGATGAAGAACTTAAAGCCTTTTTTCAGTCCAACAAGAAGTTAGCTTATAGTGATCCCAAATTCATGCAATATCTGTGCGGTTACATCGCCCATATCTATACGGACCGCGTATGGACATTCGATATATATCCTGCATATGAAGTTCACCCCAATGGAAGAAACGTGTATACGAAGGATGTCACGAAGCTTGAATTTCTGATTTTACGGAATTGGGACAAGGCCAGCGATTGGTTAAGTGAGCTGAACGTGGGAAAAGCATATGATTTAGGCGGATTGCTGGAAGCTGAGGTGTATCAGTATAGGGGAAAGAAACTGGAGTTTTTAGCTAACCCTGACAACGAACACTTGGGTGACTTAAATATTTTATCCATGGAAGCTATGCAAGAGTTCATATATACAACAGGATTAGCGTTAAAACAATTGTATACGAAATGGGATGTTTATAAGGATTTACGCAGCAGTGTGTAAGTAAGGGAGGGATTTACTTGAAGGTATACAGGAAACAACTCCGTAAAATTGTAGTAAATAATACACTGTTCCTGTACGTTGTGGATGAACAAGCATACGATATCGTCATTCGGGTTTATTCGAATTCGCTTAAATCCACATTCGTAGAGTTCGATGTTGCTTGGAAAGATACAGGGGATATATTTGTCCATGAATCCAGACTGATATCCAACCTTATTCAATATGCAATAAGACAAGGGTGGGACTACCAACAGAAGAATAACAAAATGAGATTCAACAACGCGAACAGCATGTAAGAATTTTAATAGCAGAGAATCTGGACCAATAAACGTTCTCAGACGATATGAGGATCAACTAGATTTAGAGAGTCGGGGTCAGATCAGATGTATGCGGTAATTACCAATGTTATTAAGGACAATCAACTCCGAACGGGTGCGAGGTGTACATTTTATATTGTCATGGTATGGCTGAAAGTCCATTGGTATATGGTATGGCCAGGGGAGGAAAGAGAATCGAGAAGTATATTTCCTACAAAAAATTAAAGAAATTCAGATCACAGTGGGTCCCTCAACATATTAGACATCGGGTGAAATGGTCATATGAAGATCGAAAAGAAGCGGATAAGTGTGCTAAGTCATTAGAATTAATGTGGCTAACGTCAGATTATTTGATAGTGCGGGTCATATTATTAAAGAGGGTGTGACGACAAGCCAAGCTTTTAATATTGCTAGTAAGATCAAGTTTATTGAACGCAGGTACATGTTGGACGAGAAGGAGAAGTGACGTGCCGAACATATATAAGGGAAGATATTCAGCTCAAATTGATGGAGAATTTGTTGTATTTATCATCGGAATGAGGATTAATCGTCTGTGGGCTATACATAAATGGCTGCCTGTTCTACAGTCTATGGGCCCGATGATTAAAGAACTCTATATGAATCCGGAGACCGGATTTCTGAGTACAGAGTATTTTATAAGCTGGCGTGGGGTGACGTTACTTCAATACTGGCGATCTTACGATGAATTGGAGAAATACGCACGGGGCGGACTGCACTTGGAAGCCTGGAAAAGATTCAACCGCTCCATTGGTTCCGATGGAACAGTAGGGATCTATCATGAAACATATAAAGCTCAGTCGGGTTCCTTCGAGACCATATATGTCAATATGCCCCAATTTGGATTAGCTAAAGCGTCTGAACACGTGCCTTCGACAGGCAAGATGGAGACATCCAGACGCAGAATGGGTGGAGAGAATGAACCGGCCGTGGATACACCAGAGAATCCTTAAATTAGTGAATAGAGAGGAGCATGTTATGAAGGCTAGACTTCGGCCAGAAGATATATATTCCAAGCAATTAAGCTGGCTGTGTATTGAACCGATGCTTGTTTCCGTGCGGGGCAGAGATATGGCTGCCAAAACAGAGATATACCGACAGTTACATGAGGGGCAACAAGCTTTATTTTTGTTCTATTCCTATCACAATCACACGAAGAGTCTGGCAGAATTTTATTGGTTTTCGGCGTATAACATCACCCAGATCAAGAGTTGGAATGGGATTAAAAATGGGATGCGGTTTTTTCATTTAGATGAGATGGTGAATGTACTGGATCAGATAGAAAGCCTGATTACGGAACACAATTGGGTGGATGAAGTGTGGCGTGAGGTGCTGCCAACCGATCTGGAGAAGGACCCGATCCTACTTCAGAGAACAGAAGCATTATATGCTAATTATCAAGCCGTGGCACAAGAAGCTATTACACACATGAACGAGATGATCCTGCAAAATCAGGAGATGTATCTGGAGATCGATTAACATTAACCTAGCACCATTATATGAAAAGAATAACTCATGCCTTGAATGCTCCGGATGAGTATATAGAAGAACTGCTCCCATGGAGTGGTTCTTTTTGGTATCTGTGCAGTGCCGATGCAACAAACTTGCAAAATCCTGCAACAAAACGCAATACAGTGGGATTGTTGTAACTATGCTTGTAATATGAGTTGTGAGAGGAGGGCCAACACATGAAAGTCATTTTTGAAGAGGATACGGCGGTTGAAAAAAGGGTAGCCAAGGTCATTACACATCCGGAGGAAAAGTCGAAGTGGGATCGTATTCAGCAGGCGATCTGCGAATCAGAAACTCAATTAACGGTCATCCATGCCAAGAATAATCGCAATATGCAGATCCAATTGAGCTCGGTGGTTGCCTTTGAATCAGAGGATCGGATGTGCTGTGTCCGGGTGATCTCAGGGGAGAGGTATTTGCTTAATAAACGTCTGAAATTTGTAGAAGAGGATCTGGGTGACGTTCATTTTGTGAAAATTAATAATCAAACGATCATTAATACACGATACATCACCGCATTCTCTGCAACAGACCATGCCCGAATTAAGGTAGACCTGAGCGATCGCTCCAGCTACTTTGTCAGTCGATTTTATATTAAAAACTTTAGGGGGAAATTATCATGATGACTCAACTTAGACATTCTTTTTTTCAAGTATTCACGATGATGACGCTATGGATCACGCTCTTGGCAACCATATTCTTTGGTGATCTGCCCATTCAGATGTCCTATTTATGGAACATAGCGGGTATTGCTCTCATTGCAGCTGTGTTGTTTGGAGTGATGTATAACATACTGTGGAACCATTTTACGTTAAAACCGGTATGGAATATCGTTATTTCTTCCACATTCAATATTGCTGGAGGTATGGCGATGGTATGGTTATTCTCGGTAGATATGTTCCAGTTCATCGCTCCCTGGTTCCCCGGTATGTGGTTATTATCGATCGTGCTGCACATCATCGCTTTTTATTTTTATGCTAGAATAGATAGCAGGAAAAAAGCGGAAGAGTTAAATAACATTCTCAAGTAGGCAGGGAGTGCACGTATGAACGAGGAAGAACTGTTGCAGCTGTACGGATTGGAACCAGATGAGCTTAACCGGAAGGACATCCGACAGCTGCTACACCAAGAGATAGAGAATCGAAACTTAGAGGATAACGAAGTTCTAAAACTATTGTGCATTATGTTGTTCTGTATCGGAACTGTAGAGGACACCACGCTGATCTGGCAGGCTAAACAAAAGAATCAGGATACGAGCAGTTATCTTGATGTGCAGTTATTATGTGGTGCAGGGTATGAAGAGACATTGTTTTACCTGGAAAAGATGGAGGGGGAACAGGCGCACAAGGAATTGCTGTACCTTAGACAGTGCGAGCCGTATGATTTTGTTGATTTCTCCAAAGTGGAATGGGTCTCGAACTATAAACGATATTACGGTGTTTGAAGATAAACGAGTTAACGGACATATCGGAAGGAGGGGGGAGTATGCCAAGTTTGCATGACAACATCATATTAAGCTACGAAGTAGATTTAGAGAACGAAAGAATCAGGATGCGTACTCGTTCAAGTCATGCTGTGCCGAAAAATATGGATGTCTTATTCTCTGGTGTAATGGCCCATGCGTTCGATACGCCGCTGCATGGCAGCATTATTTTGGATCTGGATGAGTGGGATCTGGAGCATTTTATCCCATCTAATCGCGAATTGTTAGAGTCGGGAAAGGGCTACTGCTGGCCTGTCAGTTATGATTCGTATGACGAATTGCATAACCGGCTGATCGATGAGAAATACAAGTACATGGTGATCTCATCCTCATATGGATTGAGTGGTTGGGTTTTGGCGAAGAGCGTAGAGATTTCTGTTCAAGAAATGGGTGATCAAGATGAAGCCTGAATACACGCAACATGGTAGCAAGAGAAAGACAGGACTAAGAACAGGCATTGTTGTATTTGTTGTTCTGCTCGTTATTCTAGTCATGACCAATCCAAACGAAGAGGATTTTGTTGCCTGGCTCTCAAGTGAACATGGCATCCATGCTTCGTATAATGTGAATGAAGGCAGTACGTTTACGCAAACAATCGACGGTGACGAAAAGAGACTTCATTACAAAGGTGGACATATACGCCATATGGGAATCTTTTCAACGTATAGTTATCTTTTCTCGGATCATGAAGAAAAAGAAATCCTGATTGAAGCGGTCGGCATAATGAACATGCTATGGAATCGATAGTTAGATTCACTATGGACAGTTAAAAAAGTTAGGAAAAAGTTCTGCTGATATCCACGCTCTATGCATGATGTAACTTGTGCAGAGAAGCGTGTTTTTGGCGTGAGATGCCTTATACGTTGGAATGGCTAATTTCGTTCGTTCGCAAATCCCACATTATGGGTTATGATGTACCTTGAGAGAAAATTTTACATAGATAGGAAGTCTTCTTATGTAGACGATTGGTGATTGGAGGACGGAATATGAAAAAGTTAACCGTAGTTCCATTTTTATTTCTGCTTCTGGTGGCTTGTCAGAACCAGGCAAACACTGAAGATGCGCAGCAAACAATAGATTCCTCAACCTTAAATGTCACAGAAAAAGAGACACAACAGAATGAAGAAATATCGACATCCCAAGAGAAGGAAGACACTCCACCAGAGTATCTCGATGAAACAAACTATAACGGAGACCAATTGGAAATTGTCAAACTGATGAATGCCCGTATGCGTTATTTATACGAAAAGGATGAAGCAGCATATATGAGTCTGATTGATCCTGAATCTCCTATATTAGGTATGGGAAGATACAAAATTCGCAAGGTTACTTCCATGAGCGACATAACGATACAGGAGCAAAGTAATCTCTATCAGGCAGTGGTGATGGTTAACGAATTAAATGAGAACGACGAAGAGTATAGCAATACGATGGTGTTTTGGAAAAAGAAAGAAGATGGCGATTCTGCAAAATGGGTTATTGCAGATATTGATTAATAACATAATGTCTGACATATGGAAGTTCTATATCTTCACATTCACATAACATAAAGGGTGATGCAATGATGACAAGGCGATTAATACTGATTGAAGGTGTACCGGGTTCAGGCAAGTCAACAGTTGCCCAAATGGTATCCGAAATTTTAAAGGGACAAGGCAAAAAGGTACAACTATTTCAGGAAGGCAACCTGGATCACCCTGCTGATTACGAAGGTGTTGCTTTTTATGATGCTGGAGATTTTGAGGTTTTATTGAAAAAACATGAAGAATACAGAGAGGTTCTGGAAAGCAATGCGACTGCCTATGGCGATGGTTTTCTGATTCCTTATCGTAAGATGAGAGAACAATGGGGAATAGAGCTCCCTGATCACATTGTACAGGATATTAGATATTTACGAAATTTCTTTTGAGCAAAATGTGAAGCTGATCACCGAGAAGTGGCAAGATTTTGCCCAAAACGTGCTAAGCACGAATGATGATTACATCACGATATTTGAGTGCTGTTTTATCCAGAATCCACTTACCATGGGTCTCGTAAAATGCAATCAAACCAAAGAGCAGAATATGCAGTATGTATTGGATTTGGGTCGTATCATTCATGCTCTGAATCCGCTTCTCATTTATATCGACCAGAAAGATATATCCTTTACCTTTGATAAGGCAGTTCGTGAAAGACCGAAGGAATGGTCAGAAGGTTTTATTAACTATTATACGAATCAGGGTTTGGGGGAAGCGCAAGGTTATCAGGGTGTTCAGGGTACGGTACAAGTTTTACAGGAAAGAAAGAAGCTGGAGTCCGAAATCTATGACTTACTTCAGATGGATAAGGTATGGCTGGATAACTCGGATTACGACCTGGAGGTTTGTAGGCGCAAACTGGAAAAAATTCTGGAGTAACCTTACGAAGCTAAGAAATCGAGAGCAGGTGAACAAAACAACATGAAAAAAACGTTATTTGAGCTTGTAAATGAAGTCGAAGATGAAGTGACCTTTATGGTTTTCCTACAACAATTAAGTAAGGATCGGGAAGGTCATGCAGATGAATGGCAGAATGATTCAATAGCGTCATTTTTGGAAGCGGCAGCGGAGTGGGGACAAGCGTCGATAGCTGGATTAAGCCATTACGAGAAGCCGGATAACCCATGGAAGAGATGCGCTCAGATCCTGTATATGGGCAAGATTTATGAGTAATATCAGACTAGATTGCAACGAGTGGAGGAAGTTAGTAACATGATGCATATTCATCTGAGAGAAGAAGATTACTGGCAAATGAACAAATTTACGATGTTTAAACTGTAAGAGAAAGGTGTGCTGATCGCTGTATGTGTGCTGCCTGTGGCTATTGCCATCCTATTTAGACAACTTGATTTTTCATAGAAGTGGAAAGGTTTGGAAATCTTCAATGAGACAAAACAATATTTCTTTATTCTCATTAATAAGGCAAGTGCACATGTGATTCCGAAACGATCTTTTGAAACGGAGGCGGAAGCAGTTCGGTTTGCAGAACAGGTCAGAACATATATGAAAACTGCTCAGCATAATACATAACGGAGGTTTATTTTCATGCTCTTGTTGGAAGTAGCATTAATTGTTGTAACAGCTTTATTGTTAGGGGTTGGTGCTAAAAGCAAAAGGAAAATTTTGCTTAAATGGGGTATAGCCAGTTTGATTTTATTGCTCGGACTCGTTATTTTTTCATTCATCATGGGATTTATAAATGGAGTGTCCGATGGATGGTCAGCAAGATGAGTATCTAAGAAAACAAAAATAATTAGTTGAGAAGCTTGAGGAATAGAGGGCTTATGGACATTACATTTATTCGTCATGGTCATGGTGAACACTTGTTAGATTATCCTAATCAATTAAATTACCTGCATCCTGGTCTCACTGAATTGGGAAAACGTCAAGTTATAGCGTTACGTAAACAAGTGAATTTATCGCCTGAAGACACCATCTTGGTTAGTCCAACGAAACGTACTATTGAAACAGCGCGCCTGCTAGAACCAAAAGGCAATCTTATGTTCAGCCCGTTGGTTGGCCCAAGAATGTTTCCTCAGAATCCGGAGTTTGTTCCTCTTGTCTGCGATCAGACCTATTCCAAGGAAGAACTCAGCCATCAATACACTTACATAAGAATGCTTGATTTGGGGCTGGATTGTTGGAAGGAAAGTATTAATCAGATGGATGCACATCGATTCGAGCTATTAGCTGAACAGCTTCTGGAGTGGTGCAGGAAACAGAGGGGCTACACGTTTGTCATTTCACATGACGGTACAATATCGAACTACAGGATGTTGCTCGGAGAAAAAGGATTAACCAAAAGTGATTTTCTTGGTGAGGCCGGGCAGTACACAATCCGAAACGTTTAACGATTTAAAGGAGATCATGTCATGATACATTTTCCTAATGTAGAGACTGAACGTCTGTACCTCAGAGAATTAACCTTAGCAGACCGGCAGGATGTGTATGAACATTTTGCTAAACCGGATGTAACTCGATTTATGGATATTCAGCCTTGCCGCGATGTAAAGGAAGCAAAAGAAATCATACAATTTCACATTGAAGATTCAGGTTGCAGATATGGTCTATTCCATAAATTAGATGGCGAATTCATAGGTACAGCGGGGTTTCACTGTTGGAATACGGATTCACCGTCGAAGGCAGAGATTGGCTTTGACTTATCCCCAGACTATTGGGGACAAAGGTTGATGCAAGAAGCTTTAACCGCAATGTTCGAAATTGGCTGGAACGAGATGAATCTTGATTTTATTGAAGCGACTGTGGAGCAGGCAAATATTCAATCGCAGAGCTTGTTAGAAAAGTTAAACTTTCTGAAGTCCACTGAGTTAGTAGACAATCTCTTCTATTACACTTTACAGAAAAAATATGTTGGGTCTGACATAGACCCCTTTTGAGCAAGGGAGGATTTAAATGAAATCTGTTCCGTTCTCTATACTTTTAGCTAGTGCCATTTTGGGTATCTGCTTTATCATTGGCTGTATAATTTTAACCACTCATGAGAGAAATAGTGAACTCACTCAGGCAGTAGAGCAAGTAGTACCAAACGATAAAGTATTGTTGACGATGCAATAAACTGCCGAGTATCTGAGTATGACTGAAGAACAGGTGATGAGTATTATTAAGGCGGAACAAGGAAGCTTTACCGTATCAGGTTTCTTTGATGGGAAAATGTTCCCGTTCATTAAGGTTCAGGATCAATTTTTTGCGAGTAGAGTTGAGTTGGACTTGTGGGTTCAAGAAGCATCTGCAAGCCACAGAAGATATATTAACGGGCTGATGCAGTAGTCTATGGGAATGGTGGCATAATCCTAAGGAGATGAATTCACATGGAATTCGTGGGACAGGAAATTAAAATAACTACAGTTACAGAACAAGACCTCAACTTCATAGGTCAACTTGAATGTGACACAAGCGTATGGAGCTTCGAGGAAACTGTTGAAACAGATGAGGAAAAGGTCCGTGAGAAATATCGCAGCCATTTTGCTGTCGCAGATGAGAAACCGTATGCTTATGATTTTGTTATACGGCGCGTGAATGATCCAGAGGATACATCCATTGGTATTGTTCAGATGTGGAGTTACGTGGATCACCGAAAAAGCTGGGAACTTGGATTCGCTGTACTTTCGGAATACGCAGGTAGAGGATACGGGAGAGAAGCTACCCGACTTTTGCTACATTTTGCATTTCAAGAGTTACAAGCTCATAAGGTTGTCGGCATGTGTAATTCACAAAACATCCGCTCAGCAGCACTGATGCAGCATGTGGGTATGACACGGGAGGCCGTCTTCCAGGAAGAACTATGGTGGAACAAACAGTGGACAGACCAGTATTTTTTCTCGATTTTGGATAGAGAGTTTAAGCCAGTCTAATAGATACGGGAGGAAATCAGATGACTACGTTGGTTCTGCTAAGTGATTTGGTGTTCGAATCTAACGATAAATTGAATCAGAAAATACGAAGCTTATTCCACAGTGAACAGCCTTCCATCGGCTATATACCATCATGTTCCGACGCGGAGCGAAGGTATTTTGAGCACACTAGACGTTACTATAACCAAATAGGAATAGACAACATTCAATATTATGATCTTGATCTGCAGTACGAGGAGAACACATTTGGCTCTATTTTCGAGTGTGATGCGATACATCTATCTGGCGGAAATACGTTTTATTTTCTAAGTCTATTACAGAAGAGAAATGTGCTTGGTTTGCTACGTTCCTATGTCAAGAGTGGCGGCATGCTGATTGGGGTCAGCGCAGGCAGTATTCTGACGACACCTACGATAGAGATCGCTGGGTATGGGGAAGATGCAGATGAGAACAATGTAGATTTGAAAGACATGAAAGCACTGGGTCTTGTTGATTTTGAGTTTGCACCCCACTGGGATGGTTCGGAAGATGCCTTGGATTCATTAAGAGAGTATACCCGTGTTAAACGTACAGTTGTATATGCATGCCAAGATGGTGGCGGGCTTGTAGTTGATGGTGAAAGAGTAGAGTTATATGGAAATGTGTGTCTCGTAGATTACAGAGAAAGTGGGTCAAGTGATGAGTAATATTAAGGTCTATCATTATGATGCTTTCTCCACAGTTCCTGGTCAAGGTAACCCGGCAGGAGTGGTCTTTGATGCTGATCATTTCAGTGAGGCGGAGATGCAGCAGATCGCTTATCAAGTTGGTTTTAATGAGACGGTATTTGTGTTGAAATCTGAAGTAGCTGACGTCCGATTACGTTATTTTACGCCTGGTCATGAAATTAATCTGTGTGGACATGCCACAATGGCATCCCTGTATGGATTAAAGACACGTGGTATGCTGGGTGACCGAGAGTTAATCACGATTGAAACTAATGTAGGCATACTACCTATTCGATTTGAGCGAAATGACAACATCATTTACATGGAGATGAAACAGGATCATCCGCAGTTTATACCGTTCCAGGGGGATATCCAGAAGCTGGTAAGCGCCATAAACCTCACTCTGGATGAAGTGGATCATTCTATGCCAATCGTTTATGGAAGTACAGGAGCCTGGACATTACTAATCCCCATTCGTGATTTGAACTCTTTTATGAAAATGAAACCGGATTCTTTCCTTTTCCCAGGAATATTAATTGAGAATCCCAAAGCTTCCTTACATCCTTTTTGTTTCGAAACTCGTGATTCCGATGCGATGATGCATGCCAGACATTTCTCTTCACCTTACTCAGGTACGACGGAAGATCCAGTGACTGGAACAGCCTCCGGGGTGATGGGTGCTTATTATTTAACCTATGTGAAACCGGAGATCGATGAGGTACAGTTTGTGGTAGAGCAAGGGCATGAGATTGAGAGAGACGGAAAGGTTCAAGTGAGCGTAATTCGGGATGGAGAGGATATGGATGTCAGAATGAAGGGGACAGCTGTTTTTGTGCGTGAACTGAACGTTGAATTGGATACCTGATCTATACATAAAGGAGGATGTGCTATGAGCGAATCATTACAGGATCAGATTCAATTTCTCATTGAGATTGATAAACTCAAAACGATTGAACGAAAGACGAGAATTATGCATGGTGAGAGACTTGAAAATGATGCAGAGCATTCTTGGCATCTGGCAATGATGGCGCTGGTTTTACAGAGTCATGCCAACACGGATGTGGATATGCTCAAAGTCATTAAGATGCTTCTCGTTCATGATCTGGTTGAGATCGATGCCGGCGATACTTTTGCCTACGATACGGTGGGGTATACGGATAAATATGATCGTGAACTCAAAGCGGCTCATCGACTGTTTGGTATGTTGCCTAAGGAACAGGCTGAAGAACTACTCCACTTATGGTTAGAGTTTGAAGCAAAACAGACGTCTGAAGCACAATTTGCCTCATCTCTCGATCGATTGCAGCCTATTATCCACAACCATCAGAATGAGGGAGATACATGGCAGAAATATAACATTACAAGTGAACAGGTGTTAAACAGAAACCGTGAGATTGCGAACGGTTCCGAGACATTGTGGGAGTATGCGCAGCAGCTTATTCAGAAATCCGTGGATCAGGGAATCTTGACCAAATCATAAGTTTACGCTCTAACGTACGCACTTTGAAGAAGGGGGAGTATGATGACGCAGGACTTTTATTGTGATGAGGTGCTGAGTGGTAAAACGCAAGTTAAAGTTGTCATGGAAACAAAGAACGTTATGGCTTATCATCACACTCTGCCCTACTACAAGCATCACATTGTTGTAATTCCCAAGATGCATATTCAGTCCTTCATTTCAGAAGAGGAAGAGAATAATGATGAGCTACTCTTAGAAATGATGCAAGTCATTAAAAAGGTAGCTGCTGACATGTTAGCTCAGACAGGCTCATCGAAGATTGTAACTAACTTGGGCAGTTATCAAGACTCGAAGCATCAGCATTGGCATATAGTCAGTGGTGAACGAACTTAGGAAACGGTAGACCGGTTTATAAATCTTCCACCTTTCATAAAGGGAGGTGGAGGATTTTTTTGTTTTGAATCAATAAGCACACCGAATAACCTTTACATCCACCATAAAAGTTAACTGAGGAAAAATATGCTAGAATAGGAAGTGATAATTTAATAGGTTCATAGGAGGAATAACAATTATGATTACAATGTTTCTAATGTTGATTAATGTGTCGTTATATGGACTCGGTGTGTATGCGCTGATCCTGTTTATTAAGCTGGCCCGGCGTGGGATTCAGGCACTGGATATCTACCTGTATGAGAAACGCGGCGAACGTTTCTAACGTTCACTATCTCACACTCGAACAGAATTATCATTTTTCTCTCAGTGTTTTATCTCTCCTAATCTAGTATGATTAACGCATCATTTCAGTAAAGAGAGGTTCACAACATGGAAGCTTTTTTAGAGCAAATTAACGAGTTAAACGAGCTTCAGAAAGACTTGGTTAGCCTACATCCTTTGTTTGCAGAACATTATCCAGTAGTTGTCGCCTATGAAGCTTTATTGTATATCTATGATTATTCGTCCAAGACGCAACAATATGAGTGGGTAAAGACGGTACCGGACGATTTATATATTCCAGATGAATGCCTTGCAGCCATGCCAGTGCCTCATATGGACGGACGAATGTGTGCGATTGTTACGGACGCAGCATTCAAAGACCTGGAGCAGAAAGTCTATTTGTTCCACGAATATGTTCATTGCTATGTATATGAGAGTTATGATGAGCGAATCGTCAACCGTCTTCAGATTAAACATAAAATGACGCAATTGAAGCGTGTGACATGGGAACTGGATTATGAGTTTCCGTATGAAGATGCAGTCGTTGTGGAGCGGATTAACGCATTGTTGTCTGCTTTGAAGAGTAGAGACCTAACACAAGTACACACAGCTAGAAAGGCGTTGTTTACTTCATTAACTGAAGAACAAGCTGAGTACTGGAGTTGGTTGGAATGGAACGAGGGTTACGCACGTTATATTGAGAATCTGATTCGGGCAAAATTCGGACAGGAAAGCAATCATATGGGAGACACAGCCCCGTTTAACCGCTTGATGTTCTATGAATGTGGGTCGGAATATATTAGTCTGCTTGTGAAGGAGCATCCGGAGTACCATACGGATCTGGAGCAATTGTTTGATCAAATGCAAGCGGAGAGAATACAGGATTAATCATGTATCTACGGTGAAAAGGTGAAACATAGCGGAGTCACACTATTCCAGTGATCTGTACGTTCCACCAGTAGGTATATCGTTTTTTTAATTAATGTAGAATACTTCCCGATAAAAGGAGATCAACTCTATGCCGCTACCCATGGTTCATCTCAATATTGCTAATCGGATTGCTGACTCGCTGCAAATGCAGGCTGATCGAGGTTCATTCTATCTGGGGAACATCGCCCCGGATTCCATACATATGCGTGAAGGCACAACCAGAGAGGATAAGGAATACACCCATTTTAACCCGAAAGATGATGGAGATTACGTTGGAGGGCTCCACGAACGCTACTCATCCTATATGCAACCACTCATCGATGAAGGATGGAAGTGGTTTGTGCGGGGGTACTTTATGCATGTGCTAACGGATTATTACTGGTTCCGCAGCGTGCATCCTGAATTTGTAGAACGGGTCAACAAGGCAGACTTATCCATAGGTACGAGTAGATCCAAGGAAGAACTGGCGCGTTTATACTATCAGGAGACGGACCAGATCGATTTCAATCTCTATCAAGGTTCGAGTTGGAGCGAAGAGGTGTGGCAGCTGATCAACAGTTCACCAGGTTATGACATGATGGATCGCTTAACTGCTGATGAGATTGTACGCTGGAGGGACCACACGTTTTCTTTTCTGAATGTGGAAGAACCTGGAATTACTCCTGAGTTCATTACGGGGGAGAAGATCCAAGTATTTGTGGAAGAGACCGTAGAGCGACTGAGCACTTTGTTGTCTTCATGGGACCCGGAGTTACGTAACTGAATATGACTACGGATATTTAGATATTTCAGTTGAGTCACTAGATGCTGTAATCGTTACTTCTCTATTCATTACGAAGTCAGGGAGGCAGGTGATATGGTGAAATATGTAGGTTTCTTGATGGTGCTCTTCATTGCTACGTTCATTACAGGATGCAGTCAACCGAATGAATCGAACACGGAAGAAGGGCTTCCTGTACTAATCACTTTAACGTGTAATCCCAACCTCGCCTCGGAACCATGCCAAGATGTTGAGTTTGATCGACCTGACGAGATTCAAATCATGATGGAGGCCATACATAAGGCAGAGCGTATACCGGGTATTATTGATTATGGTACGCAGTACAAGATGAGTATTAATAATGCAGATGGTTCGGTTACCCGGTATGATTTTTCACTAGGAATGGATCCCAAGATGCAAGGACTGTTAGTAAACGAGGAAGACACGCATATTGGATATAGCATTGCTCTTGAGGATGCGAATCAACTAAGAAGACTGATTCAGCGACGTACAGATTAAGAAGGTATATGGAACGGAGAAGAACCTGTGGATGACAAAATTACTATTGAACCATTGACACGATCGGACGCAGATGGAGCGTATCAGGTATTCGAGACAACGATCCCGGCAGCATTTGAACAGGAGGGCATAGGCTCGCTACTGGATGATATCCAGGATGAAATAGCACATAAGAGAGCATTAATTCACACTGCATTGCAGCCAGATCATAACAAGGAAGCGAATATATTTTTCCTCGTGGCCAAAATGGGTAAGTCCATTGTAGGCACAATCTCGTATGGACCTTGTGGTGAAGAGATTCGAGAATGTACAGAGGGCAGACTGAATGATATTGGAGAGCTGGGTAGCCTTTACGTGATGCCCGAGGTTCAAGGTCAAGGGATTGGTTCGGCGCTCATAGTCGCATTGGTTACTGAGCTTCAGCGGCGTGGAATTAAACAATTCTGCCTGGATAGTGGCTATCGAATTGCACAGAAGAAGTGGCAACGCAAATTCGGTGAACCCTATGTCGTAGCGAAGAACTATTGGGGTGAAGGTACAGATCATATGGTTTGGCTATGTAACGTACAGGGTTTTATAGAGGTTGTTCAAAAAGCCCGCTTTTGATTACAAATAAAGAGATGACGACCTGTACTTTACAGGGGTCATCTCTTTTACTAAGTGAATCTTTCTGCATCGATCGTAGACGATTATTCGTACAGTGTATTATGTGTGTTTTTATGTAGCCGAAGGAAAAAGGAGTGAACATATGTCAATCCAGTGGAAGATACCCGAGCAACGGCTCTCCCCTCATGCGGTAAATCTATGGAGAATTAGCGCCATCCTATGGAATGCCATAGGTTTCCTGATCCTTGCCGTACTGTTAATACTCGACTCCATCTATGGATGGAAGACGTGGATCAGTTGGATCCTGTGGGGGGTTACGGCCATATCCGTGCTCTATGCGGCGTGGGATATTTTCATCCAGCCTGCATGGTTATATAAGCATTGGTACTATGATGTGAATGAGGAGTTTCTGCAATTGAAGCGTGGGGCGCTAACCAAGGTACATCAGATCATCCCCATGGCTAAGATACAATCGGTTACAACAAATCAGGGACCTTTGATGCGAAAATATGGACTCTATTCCGTATCGGTTGGCACGATGGGGTCATCGCATGAAATCCCGGCATTGCCTGAGGAAGTCGCGCTTGCGCTCCGTCATCAGATTGCGTCCTATGCACGGATTAATGAGGTGGATGAATGATCGATAGGAAGCGACATCATCCATTAACCATACTGTGGAGTCTGTGGAAACTGGTGAAGAATTCGTTTGCCATCATCCTTTTTTTGTTTGTTTTCCGTCAGGGCTCAGAGTCCCCATGGCTTTTCTATGGAAGGATCGCCTTTTATGCAGGTATCTCCATCGGCATCGTGTCAATCATCTGGAAGTGGTTTACCTCTCGTTATACTGCAGACGATAAGGCCTTTCACATCTATAGTGGTGTGTTTAACCGCACCCGAAGAACGATACCATATACCAAAGTGCAAAATGTGAATCGCCACACGACTCTGTTTCACCGTCTGTTCAACGTGACATCAATCCGATTTGAGACCGGGATTAAGGGAGAAGATGCTACCTTTCAGTTACATGTTGTTTCACTTTCCGAAGCAGAACAGCTGGAGAAGATTGTGGCGGGTTATATGACAGAAGATGCAGAAGCAGAAACGGTAGAAGCAACAGAGGAACATGAACCGTTGGATGCAGTTAAAGATATGGAAGAGGGAGAGGCGAAATCCCACTCTGTTATAATCGATCAAGCCATGTCTCTGCCTGCAAAAGAGAAACAAGAACGGGTTGTTCATTATCATTCGACCCGCAAGGACATAATCAAAGCGTCGTTTACCTCGCTCAGCTTTCTCGTATTGATTCCAGTCCTGGGTACACTTTATTCCTGGGTGAAAGATTTCTTCCCCGATGAAGAAGTAACGGAAAGTTTATTCTTAACCTGGCTTGATTCCTGGTGGATTGCCGGTTTGATGATTTTGGTTTTATTGGTCATATCCATCGCTCTGGGGATTGTCAGAACCTTTGTGAAGTATGGAAACTTTCAGATCACCTCGGATACCAAGCGGATCTATATCTCGAAGGGCATGATGGAACAAACGTCATTTTCAATCTTGAAAGAACGAGTTCAGGCTGTGAAAATTACACAGTCTCCGATGAAAAGGTTGCTTGGACTAGCGGAAGTAGAACTGACCACTGCAGGTAGTCTGGGGGAATCCGAGCAGGAAGTGAATTCGCTCTATCCCTTCTTGCCGGTGAAGCAAGCCTATACCATGATTGAAGAGATACTACCATCCTATCAGGTGACGCAGGAGATGGAAAAACTTCCGAGAATATCACTATGGCTGCGTCTGCTCAAACCAAGCTGGGGATGGATCATGATTACAGGTGTATTGTGGTATTTCAAACCATTTGTTCTTGGGCAGAAGCATGCCTGGTGGATGATTTCGGCGATTCTGCTCGTGTGGATTGCAACAAGCAGAGTGATGGAATTTTTCCATACCAGATACACTTTACATCAAAATTTCATTCAACTTCGGACTGGGGCGCTCACTTCAACACTCTTTATCTCCAAACGCGAGAAAGTCATCGAAGTACAGATCACCCGTAACGTGTTACAGCGCTGGTTCGGTGTTGCTTCCATTCATACGGTAAACCGTGCCAAACCTGTACTGCATCATCGTGCACACGACATTCCCCTGGATACGGCGGAATCATTTCAATTATGGTACATGGGACGTACCCAAGATGTTCAGACCCGGTAAATCGCAAGAGCAAGTGCAGGAAGACCGCATCAGGTTATTCTGTACTTGCTCTTTTAATAGAGGAGGAAGGATATTTTGATGAAAGCTGTGTTCTTTGATGTGGATGGTACATTGCTGAGCGAAATAGATCGGAGTTTGTCACCGCGTACAGCAGAGTCGATCCGGGAATTGATTCGTAAAGGCGTTCAAGTCGTACTTGTAACAGGTAGACCCTATAATCTATGCGAAGAATTCAGAAATCTCGGAATCGAGACGATCATTTCGGCTAATGGGGCATTGATCAAAGCAGGTAATGAAGTGATACATAAGTCTGTACTTTCTGCACAGATGGTAAGAGCATTCAGTGAGTTTGCCGAGTTGCAGGGGCACAGTATTTCATATTTTACAGAATCATTTGAGACGAACGGGTTGTGTACAGCAGATGGTCGTGTTACTGATGCCTTAAGAGATACGCTTGGACTCATGGTTTCCCCGGAGAAAATCAGCACGTTGGAACAGGACGTATATTGTATCTGCTTATATGCGGATGAAACGGAGACGGAGAAATTCCAATCCAGATTTCCTTCTTTACGATTCGTGAGATTCCATCCGTATGTAGTGAATGTGCTGGAAGCAAGCGAAGTCAGCAAATCGATAGCCGCAGAGAAAGTCCTCAATTACCTGAATATATCCAAAGAGGATACAATGGCCTTTGGCGATGGGGAGAATGATGTGGATCTGCTAACCTATGCGGGAATCGGAATTGCGATGGGAAATGGCGGAGAACGGATTAAACAAAGCGCCGATTATGTCACCCTGCGGGCAAGTGAAGATGGCGTCACCCATGCGCTGGAGCAATTTAAGGTTATATGAGGATTCTCACATAAAATAAAGATGAAGGATATCCCAATTGTGGATTTTCATGTAGAATGATATAGCACGTAATAAGCCCTAAAGCATAGGGTGTAGATCGAAGGGTGACTTATGAAAAAGGTTGTTATTGTAATTCTGTCTCTTGTCGTTCTTGTTGGTGTATCTTCTTCCGCTTATGCTCATCCAGGCAGACTGGATAAGAACGGTGGACATAACTGTTCAGCCAAATCCAAGCAAAAGGGTCTGTGCAAGGGTTATCACTATCATAAAAAGAAAAAATAAGCACTGCTTTACATTCTTGAACAGGGGGAAGAGGAATGAATCATATTAAAGCCGTTATTTTTGATTTGGACAATACAATTCTAAACAGAACGATGACTTTTGACGGATTCACGCAACGTTTAATGAACACTTATTTTGGTCACCTTGAGTCAACTGAAGAGATAAGCAAGCGAATTATTGAACTAGACCAGGATGGTTATAAGGACAAACCCCTCCTGTTCAACGAATTGTTGCATGAATTGCCATGGGCAGAGCATCCGCCACATGCAGAACTGATGGAGTTCTACGGCAGAGAGTATGTACGAAGTTCAGTTCTAATGGAACAGGCGCGAGAAGTCGTTCAGCATCTGCGGGGGAAATATCAAACCGGGTTAATTACCAATGGGCAGACTGATATTCAGTATGGGAAAATCGATCAACTCGGTATCCGGGATGACTACGACCATATTATTGTTTCAGAAGAGGCAGGAGTCAAAAAGCCTGATCCACGCATCTTTCAACTTGCACTTGATCATTTCGGTCTAACTCCGGAGCAGTGCATCTACATTGGCGATCATCCGGTGAACGATATTCAAGGTGCAGCAAGCGTAGGCATGAGCACCATCTGGATGAAGGTCAACCAACCTTGGCAGGACAGCATCACGATTAGTCCTTTACATACGATTGAACATCTAAGTGAGCTAAAGGAATTGCTTTAGAGGACAGTTAGATAAGTAAAATCTAATATCACAGTTTCGAAAGCGAGGTACATATGGAGATTAGACAGATGGCTACAGCGTTTTTGAGCAATGGCTCAGACATGTTGATGATGAAGAAGGCAGGCAGCAGATTGTTTGATTTTGAATTTTGGGGCGGTATAGGCGGGCATCTGGAGCAAGGGGAACTGAACGCACCCATGACTGCCAGCTATCGGGAGATTGAAGAAGAGACCGGATTCAAGCCAGGGGATATCGAACACTTTCGACTTCGAACTATTCTGTTAGAGGTTAGCGGTGGTGGGATTTGGCAGCAATTTGTCTATTTTGGAGAGACGAAGCATCGACAATTTGTACCTTCCGATGAAGGAGAGTTATTCTGGATACCGCAAGATGAGGTACTGGATTTACATGCGTCTATTCTGGTCAAAGCGACGCTTAGGCACTATTTACAACAGCCGGGAGCAGAAGACATCTGGATTGGCAACGTTCAGAGCGGAACAGACTTAAAGGGCACTCCACAGGTCATATGGAACAGAATGCAGGAAGCGAAATCATTTGAGCCCAAGGGGGTTGCCAATAATATTGAAAGATAGAACTGGAAGAAAAAAATGGAGATGGATTAATTACCTGTTGATCACTGTACTAATTGCTGTCATTCTTCCGAGTAGTCATGTAGAGGCAGGCAACACGATTACAGTGAAAACGAAGGTCCAATATTACAAAGGACAGCCATACATACATCTAACAGGTGGAAAGAAATCTGTGACGGATAAGTTGAACAAGACGTTTAAACTCCACGCAGTGAAAGCAGCTCGCCTGGACAAAGAAGAAAAGCAATCAAACAAAGCTTATTTCTACACTACCATGGCCAGTGTAAAAT
Organism: Paenibacillus sp. FSL R5-0749; assembly: GCF_038595085.1. Taxonomy (NCBI): domain Bacteria; kingdom Bacillati; phylum Bacillota; class Bacilli; order Caryophanales; family Paenibacillaceae; genus Paenibacillus; species Paenibacillus sp. FSL R5-0749. The sequence goes on from NZ_CP152005.1 coordinate 1,832,179, forward strand.
ACAATGCAAAAGAAAAGTTGTCTGTAGTATATGAAGATCATGTATACACTGGCGGAGCACATGGAATGGATGCGACAACATCATATAACTATGATTTAAGAACAGGGGAAGAACTGAAGCTAAGCGAGTATGTTAAAGATGATATTCAGATGGAGAAGGTAGAGAGATCCATCTCCAACAGTTTATTAGCCATGTATAATGCTGGAGTTTCTATTTTTGAAGAGAATATTTATGATTTTCAGCTTGATCAAACATCTGAATTCTTTTTGTATGACAAAGGGATCGTCATCCGATTCTATCCTTATGAGGTTGCACCCTACGCTAAAGGATTTGTAGATATCAAAGTCCCATACACTAAATTCAACCAATAGATATATGCAATAAAAGACATGATCCCGTTCAATAAGATCATGTCTCTTTATATTAATATCGTAATATCAATACATAATATGTCTTTAACGAATGAAGTCTTTACGACCAGATCAGGCTGTAATAATCCGATCTTTCGTTTGTCTATTCCGATGTTCGATAGCTTCCTCATAATCCACGATCAATGTATCAAAAATATGCTCCCACGACCGCTGTTCAGCCAGCTTTCTGCCTTCCAGTCCCATCATCCTCAATTGGTCCACGTGATTTCCCCAGAGACATATCTCCCGAATCAGTGCATCAGCCTGACCTGGCTCGAACAATACTCCATTACGGTGGTGGGATACCAGATCCTTTACACCTCCGGCATTGGCCGCCACCACAGGAAGCCCTGAAGCCATCGCTTCCAGCACCACATTGCCAAATGTCTCCGTAGCGGAAGGAAACACAAACAGATCTGCCGAAGCATACATAACAGCAAGGTCTTCCCCGTGCATATAACCTGTAAAGGTGACATTTGGTGGGGAGTGCAGACGCATTTTGGGAAGAGATGGGCCGTCACCAACGATAATCCAGTGTACACGGGACTGCATTTCCTGGGGCAACTGTTGCATCGTAGTCGTGAGCGTAGCGATATCTTTTTCCGGGGCAATGCGTCCAACGTAGAGTAAAATAAGGGGAGCAGTGATGTGGTATCGTTCACGGATATCCGAGCTGCGTTTATCAGGGGAGTACAGGTTGCAATCAATTCCGCGAGACCAGAGCTTCAGACGCTGAATGCCTTGGACTTGAAGGGTGTTTATCGTTTCCCGAGATGGGGCAAGGGTTGCATCACAGGTGCGGTGGAACCATTGGATATATTTCCAATAGAGAGGGATCATGCTTTTCAACCGGTAATATTCGAGGTAACGATCAAAGTGGGTATGGTAGGAGACAACATGTGGAAGGTGATGTTTGAGCGCATACCTCAGGCCAAGCAGCCCCATATTAAAAGGCGTGGCGATATGCAGCAGATCGGGTTGAAAGGTTTGCAGCTGCTTATGAGTGTTAGCTCTGTTGGGTAGAGCAATGCGGCATTCAGGATACAGAAAAAAAGGGATGTTGGCAACCGATCGGACTTGAGTCTCATGGCTTCCTTCAATGATGGAGTTCGGAGTAAACAGCAGATGTTCAATTCTTCTGCGGTTCAGATGGTTACTCAAGCGGTGGAGCGTGCCAGCAACACCATTGGTTTCCGGAAGATAGGTGTCTGTGAACAAGGCCAGGCGCATCATTACCCCTCCCAAGACTCGTGATGCCAAGATCATAACAGCAGAACATTTTCCCGAGGTCAAGTGCATGTTAACTTGACGATATTCCCTGTAAATTTGATAACAGGATAGACTATACTAACTACTATAAGTTCAACTTATATAATGTATTCTGCTATGATGTAATAACGTGTCGGCGTAGTTGAGCTTGACATTTACACGATAACGGAGAGGACAGAAAAAAACTGAAGAAGCGGAGCTAAAAGCTTTCTGCAAGAAAGCTGCTTCGGAAGCATACACTTCGCCTTTATCACTGGAGTTTCCCCGTTAATAAAGGGAATGAGAAAAATCTGGGGATAACAGCGAGCGGAAGTTTATTCTGGCCGCGTAGTGGTCCAGTGTAAAAAAATCGTTTAACTATTCAGATAGAGAGATACAGGAGGCAGAGAAAGATGAACAAGTTACAAGAAGAACTGCAGGAGTTGTTACCACTCGATCAGTTTGAAGAGATGTCAGGTGAAGAAGTGGTGGGGAGTGTTGCCATGGACCTTTATCGGGCTGAATTCGCAACGATTCGAGAGAGTGGGCCGGAACTTCCGCAAGTATTGCGAGATATCATTCTAATCATCGATCTGGATACCGAGCTCTCCATGAACGGTATGACCGGTTTCCTTGAGAATGCCAGCGGGCAGTATCTGAGTGAGACGATAACAGCTATGGAACGAATCGGCAATGATGCAGATGCCGTGATCCTGAAGAAGATAGAGCAGATGTTGTCCGAAACCGGCGTAACGAACGGGCAATTGCGAGATAATGTGAATGGCCTGTCTGAAGATGACATTACGACAAGCCTGCAAACGCATGGGGAACAGATTCATGAGGTATTGCAGGAGATTGAATTGGAAGCCGCGAATTTAAGCATGCAAGCAGATAACGAGGAAAGCTTCGACTTGCTGTATCAGTATGTGGATGCCAACAAAGGTCTGCTGAAAAAGGAGATGCAGCATTTCTTGTCTAATTGAATTGGGAATAGGGGGCGAAATGACAAACATGAACAAAAGATTAGCAACGGAATCCGTTCTGGTTACCCTGTTATTCATCATCGGTTTTGCAGCTTGGAATGTTGTGCAAGGCATGATCATGACCATGAATTACGCACCTGATCTGACAAGCACCGCTTCTTCCGTTACCCCATTGCAATCCAAGGTTGCCTTTGGAACTATGGTTCGATGGGATACAACATCCATGATTATGGCTGTTGCCGGGTTCATTTTGCTCGCCGCTGCATATTACGGTCTTCGATCAGGAATGCAACGCTGGACACAGCGTTCCTGAAGGTGTGTCCTCGTAAGCTACATGTCTGTCCCATGTTCCTTACGCTGTCTTTGCACGGGGAGAACTTCGAAGTCTTATTACCCGGAAAACCAAAAACCGTCCTTCATCAGATTTATCTGATAGAGGACGGTTTTATTTTTTCACAGACTACAGACTAGATATGTTTGGAAATAACCTCTTCCAGTCCTTGAGCGACAGAATGTGCACCCCGTGCCAGATGCCTTTCATACAGATGCAAGCGGACAAAACTTTCATCCGTCCCCATGGCTTCGGAGAATATTCCACTGAGCCCACGAGCACGGCGGTCGATCTGTAATAACAGTTCGAGCGAATCGCCCATTGGATAGAACAGGACTTCCAACTCATCCAGATGTCCACGGAACTTGTTTGTTGGTACATATTCGAATTCCTGCACAAATGGCAGATTTCCGCCAAGCTTCGGCGCATAGTCGTTGGTGACTTCACGCAGCTTGAAGCCAAGAATATCGATCGCATCGAGCACAGTATTCATGTCTTTGCTAGGAACAACATGCAGTCTGTCACGGTCTGATGGGTCCACCGCGCTTGAGATATCGAGCCCCGTTTCTACCCAAACTTCTGCACGATGCAGTGTAATTGGCAGATTTTCTGGCAGGTCAAATGAAAATTCTTTCTCCAATTTGGCTCCAGGCTGTAAAGTAAAACCTTCGGTGAGCAGGTATTTGGCGATAATGGCTGTTTCTTTTACTTTGCGATCATCGTGCTCCCGTATGTAATGGGTTTTGATTGAAAGATAGATTCGATCTACGTTCTGTTCCACATCTCCACCTTCAATGTACACAACCCCCGAGATGATTCCTCCAGGTGTGACCTCTGGTGTATGCAATTCCGTATTTACTTTGGCTGCTCCAACACCTACACTGGCTAACATTTTCTTGAAAAATGACATGCGCTCAACCTCCAGATCAGATGGTTTTATTATAGGGCATACATACGACTTCGACCTTAATACGGAAGCTGGGAGAGAAGCGTTTCAAATTTTGGCAAAGATATTCGCATATTCAAACAGGAGATTCGCTTAGTCGATGTCGAATGTTAGATTAAAGGGATTTTTTGTCAGGAGATGAAGACAATTGAACACAGAATTTTCAGAACAGAAATATGGTGAGACCGGTGTCAAAACCAGCTTTGAGCAGATGGCAAATGGGGAACAGAAATATAAAATGATATCCGAAGATGGCAGTTATTATTGCAGAACCGTTGCTTCTTCCCAGGGAGCATGGCAAAACAGTCATGTACATATCAGTCTAACGGAGTTTTATGTGGTGCAATCCGGATGGATTGCTTATGCCAGTTATGGAGACGATCAGGTGTTTTCCATTCGAGTGATGCGTGAAGGAGAGCATATTATTGTCCAACCTGGAGTCCACCACAATATATACATGTCTGCACATAGCGCGATCCATACAATCAAACATGGATTGAATACATCCAGTGATTGGATGGCATCACCTGAGTTGGATAGGTTAACTCAATCTGTAACAGAGAAGGAGCTGCTCCAGAAGTATGATTAACCAGACGGGAGGCAGACAGATGCGTAAAAGAACAATATTGTGGATTACGGGAATAACGATCATATTCTTGGTGACTCTGCTCATCTATAGCTATGTTATTCCAAGTGTGAATGCCAAAGATGTTGTGATGGCAGGTACCATCAGGCAGATTGATACGGATGCAGTTGAGGTAGAGTTAGAGATAACGCGAAAAAGAGAAGACAAAGATCAACATATGGTGTATCCCGTTGTCCCGGGGTGGGGAGGAGCCACATTCACTGAAGAACAAGATAATGCGTGGTACGTGCCTTCGTCTGTTGGCAGCTCCTATCTTGATCAAGTCATTCTGGAAGAGTATCTGAAGGTGCAGGGGAAAACGAGGAAATCAGCTGAGAATCTGATAGGGTTTGCAATCCCTGATGAGATGGGGAGTTACAAGTTGAGGTTTACGCTCAGATCCTTGGATGGAACGACTCAACCGCTTGAAAATCCCATTGTGTATTATGTTCACAACGAGCAGTTGTTGGGGAAGGATCTAAGTTGGGTTACGGGTGAAAATCTGGAGATCATTAAGGAGTATGCAGAGTGATGAGCGTATATGAATCAAACGGAATCACCGTACGTTTCTTGGAAACAGAAGATGAACACCAGCTGGTGAAGTGGCTGACTGACCCGGAAGTCCTTCAATACTATGAAGGCCGTGATCGGCCGCATGATCTGGAGCAGGTAAGAGAGCATTTCTACAATCAGGATGATGATGCTACCCGTTGTATCGTTGAGTATGCAGGAAGTCCCATAGGATACATTCAGTTCTATAAGCTTGAGGAAGAAGAACGAACGGAGTATGGTTATGGAGACACGGATGAGATCATCTATGGAACGGATCAGTTCATTGGTGAGATAGATTATTGGAACAAAGGTATCGGAACATTGCTGGTGCAATCCATGCTGGCCTATCTCATTCATGAAAAACAAGCCCGTAAAGTGGTTATGGACCCTCAATCCTGGAACTTGCGAGCGATATCCTGTTATGAGAAATGTGGTTTTCAAAGGATTAAGCTGTTGGAGAAACATGAGCTGCATGAAGGGCAGATGAGAGACTGCTGGCTCATGGAATATGCACGTTAGAATATTAAGAGCTATTTTCATCATACAAACAAGGAGGAATAATGGATGGACGAACGATTTCCGATAGGCCCATTTGTACACACGGGTGAAGTTACTTTGGCGCAGCGGGAGAAGTGGATTCAGGACATTGCTGAGCTACCTGAACGCGCGCGAGAAGCGGTAAAGGGGCTGAGTGAAGAGCAATTAAGTCTGCCGTATCGAGAAGGTGGATGGATGCTCAAACAGGTCATTCACCACATGGCAGACAGCCATATGAACAGTATGATTCGTTTCAAGTTGGCACTGACCGAGGATACACCTACAATTCGACCGTATTATGAAGAGCGTTGGGCTGAACTGAGTGATTCAAGGGACCTGGATGTTGAGTTCTCACTTCAAATTCTGGATGCGCTCCATCGTCGGTGGGTGGTTCTGTTAAATGCACTGACAGATGCGGATTATGCCAAACAATTCTATCATCCCTCATCGCAAGAAACGACGAGACTGGATTATAATCTGGGCATGTACGCTTGGCATGGCAAACACCATGTTGCTCATATTACATCGCTTCGAGATCGACTGGAAATTTAGTTAGGATAAATATCTTATTAAGGAGAATTTATTAATGACTGTACATATCAGATTATTAAATGAGAGTGATCCTGTAATCATATCCAAGGCGTTTCAGGAGCAGGGATGGGGGAGATACGCTGAGCAGTATCTTCATTACTTGGCTGAACAACAGAATGGGGACCGTGTAACCTTGGTAGCGGAGTTGAATGGAGAATTTGCCGGATACGTGAATGTATTGTGGCATTCCAAATACCCTTCTTTCAGGGAACAAGGCATTCCCGAAATTAACGATTTCAATGTGCTGATCAAGTTCCAGCGCCAAGGTATTGGTTCACGGTTGATGGACCGCGCAGAGGAAGTTATTTCGGAACGAACGGATGTAGCAGGTATTGGTGTAGGTGTATTTTCCGATTATGGCAAAGCGCAAGTTTTATATGCCCATCGCGGATACATACCGGACGGTCATGGTGTTCACAGACACGATCATTACATTCAGCCAGGTGAAGAAACGATTATGGACGACGATGTTGTACTTTATCTTACGAAGAAATTAAGAGGCATACAATAGTGTGAGTGATGGATACTGGTTGTTAAATATCGATTGTGTGTGACTGGCGTAAACGTGGAGTGAACCACGAGGAAGCACATATATTATATGCCGTACGCCTGGGCAAAGTGTTTGATCTTTTGATCAAACACTTTATTTATTATTCGGGTACGAGAGGACGGGTGGCGGCAATGAAAATGGCGTTTGTTTTACTTGATGGAATGACAAGCATGGATTTGGCTGGATTCTGTGAAGCTGTGATCTTTAAGGGGAGGGGGTGGCAAGATGACTATTCGTCTTTTTCAAACGATTGATCAGCCAGCAGTGCTGAAAATGATGACGGATCATAATTTTCAATTCCCTTCGTTTATACGCGAACAGTATCCTGCGCGCTGGAATTTATTTTTAAATATGATGGATGAACGGATCAGTGCTTATTATGTCATGGTTGACGAAGCAGATGTTGTCATAGGTCATGCTGGTTATATCTTTCAGCCTACGGTTAACCGATATGAAATCGTTGGCGTTGTTACGTGTAAATCACACCTTCGACAAGGTGTAGCACGTACACTAATTACTGAAATATGCATGAAAATAGCTGGATTTGGATGTAGTGATATCATGCTTTACACACTTGATCATGCAGAAAATGAAGCAGCGCTCGTTTTTTATGAACGAATGAATTTTCAAAAGGAAGGTATTGATATGAATTATTATACCTCGGGGTTCCATAGGCTGGCTCTTGTCAAAACATTATAAGTAACTTCAAGAAATCCACTTCACTCCAAAGAAAGATAATGAAAAAGCTGTCCTGCATGTTATACTCTATTGGAAGTTGAGGAATGATAAGCAGGATGTTGAGAGATTAGATGATCAGAGGAGTGAATGATGCATGTTTAGCAAAGTCGGCCAAATTATGTTGTATGTCAACAATCAAGATGAATCACTGGCATTTTGGACGGAAGTTGCAGGATTCCACATTGTGGATGAAGTAAACCTTGATGAAGGCATGAGATGGATTGAGATTGCGCCTACCCCAGATTCGCAGACGAGCATTATTCTCCATGACAAAGAGTTTGTCGAGCGGATGTCGGCGGGTGTAAATCTGGGCACACCATCATTAATGTTCTTTACCGAAAATCTGGATCAACTATATACTGACTTGTCTGGAAAACATGTAACGGTCGGAGAGATTGTCGAGATGCCAACGGGGCGTGTCTTCAACTTTGCTGATAACGAAAAAAATTACTTTGCAGTCATGGAACGGGCGAAGTAAACTGTAACTCATAACTGCTACAATTGTTAGCGATCGACATCCAAGTCGGTCGTTTTTTTGTTGGAAAAATCTTATATTTCAAAGTAGAAAAATACAAGAAAAATAGAGGATTAATGGTTAAAAATGTTATAATAAAGTGTAGCTGATTTAATGAAAATGACGAGGAATGAATGGTCTGAACTGAAGGTTCGGATGGAGGATTTAAGGAGGAATGTGGTAGTGGAAAAAACGATTAAAAGTGTACAGGATCTATATGATATGCTCGATGCAGACTTCAGATCTGCCAAGCAATTTTGGGAGCCTTTCTATGAGGATCGGAACAGACCCATACCCTTTTTCCCAAACAAACCGGATGAGAATCTGGTAGCGCATGTGAACGCAGGTTTGCTGGCAGGTGGCAAGGCACTGGCACTGGGTTGTGGTCCAGGCAGAAATGCATTGTATTTGACCCGCCAAGGATATCAGGTAGATGCTTATGATCTTTCCAAGACAGCTATTGCCTGGGCTAAGGAGAGGGCGGCAGAAGAGCAACTGGACGTACATTTTGAATGTCGCTCCGTGTTCGAACTGGCCCCGCAGCAAGAATATGATCTTGTCTACGACTCGGGTTGTCTGCATCATCTGCTACCTCATCAGCGGATTCCTTACATAGAGATGATTCACCAAGCGCTCAAGCCCGGAGGATACTTTGGGATGAGCTGTTTTGCTCCTGGTTTTGGCGGTCAAGGTGGGCCGGAGAGCGTCATGGATGATTGGCAGGTATATCAAGAGAAGTCGATGAAAGGCGGACTGGCCTTTACGGAGGAAAAGCTCCGTTATTTACTACAAGATCCATTTGAATGTGTGGAATTACGTCCGATGAAGGCGATGGGCCAGGATGAGAATTGTTTTGGATTACCCATTTTGTGGGTGACCATGTGGAGAAAACCGGGCGTGTAGTTATAGAGTTATAAAGTCATAGGGTGGAGTCTAACTAATACTGCATTGAGCGAGAGAAGGCGGGGGAATATGAGACAGAGGTATTTTATCATTACAGGTACATCCAAAGGAATTGGGAAACAGCTCGCGGAGTTGTTGCTAGCCAGGGGAGACTGGGTCTATGGCATTTCACGCGGGCATTCGCACGAGTTGGAATCAAGCGAGGAGTGGAGCGGGCGTTACCATCATGTTCAGTACGATCTAGCCGACCTGACGGGGATTGATGATATGGTTACACGTGTATTGGACAAAATCCCTTCTCAGGAAGCTGATTGCATTGGACTCATTAATAATGCAGCGATGCTGGAGCCTCTAGGACCCATAGAACAATGCAGTGCCGCAGAGATAAGTCAGAGTCTTAACATCAGTCTTGCAGCGCCAATGATACTGAGCTCATCTTTTATTCAACAAACCAATCACCTGTCCGCCAGACGTAAAATTGTTAATCTCTCATCGGGTTCGGGAAGTTATCCCGCGCCTTCAATGGCAGTGTACTGTACATCCAAAGCAGGATTGAACATGTTCACCCAATGCGTATCTTTGGAGCAAACGGGTCAACAGAATCCTGTTGAGATCATTGCTTTTGATCCGGGGATGGTCGATACGGAGTTACAGGCTGCTGCACGAGGCAAAAGTACAGAGGAGTTTGCGCTTGCAGGCATGTTCAATCAAGTGTATGAAGCAGGCCAATTAAGATCGCCACGAGACGTCGCGATACAGTTGATCGAGCGGATGGATGGACACAATCAACCTTAGAAGAACAGAAACGTGGTGAACTCTCTTGTTTAAAATTATGCTCATTGAAGACGACGAATCGTTATTTAATGAAATCAAGGAACGGTTATCCCAATGGTCGTATGACGTGTATGGTGTGCAGGACTTTGGCAAGGTATTGCAGGAGTACAGCGTAATTCAGCCGCAATTGGTCATTATTGATATTCAGTTGCCCCAATATGACGGGTTCCATTGGTGTCGAATCATTCGTTCGCATTCCAATGTGCCGATTATCTTTTTGTCCTCACGGGATCATCCTGCGGATATGGTCATGTCCATGCATTTGGGTGCAGACGATTTTATCCAGAAGCCGTTTCACTTCGATGTATTGATTGCCAAGATTCAGGCAACTCTGCGGAGGGTGTACAACTACAATACAGAGCATATTGAACTCCGGACTTGGCGCGGTGCTGCAATTGAATATGTGAAAAATACACTCACTTGCAGGGATGAATCTGTTCTGTTAACCAAAAATGAGATGTTCATCCTTAAAGTGCTGGTGGAGCACAAAAATCAGATCGTTACCCGTGAGGATCTCATCCGGAGCTTGTGGGATCATGAGCATTTCGTGAGTGATAATACGCTGACGGTTAACGTTAATCGGTTACGAAAGAAGCTTGAACCCATCGGCTTGGAGCGATACATTGAAACCAAGGTAGGTCAGGGTTACATGGCAACGGAAGAGGCAGAAGCATGATCGGAAAGTACATACGAGAAAGGGCTAGTTGGTTATGTCTACTGGTAAGCATACAACTTATTATTTTATTGGTAGCTTACATGGACTCGTCTATTCCATTCCAATCTGTGATGTATATCGTAGTGCTGAATGTGGTGGTATGTCTTGTTTTTATCTGGGCGAGATATCTGAAAGAGACTCGTTTCTATAAAAAGTTGAGCACCTGGGATCAAACTTATAATCTGGGAGAACTCGATATCGCCGATAGTCCGTATGAGCACATCGTACATGAGGCCCTCAGTTCCCAGACACAGCGATATCGTAAGGAGTCGTCACATCATTTTATCGCTCTGGAACAGGAGAAGGACGAGATGTTGTCCTGGATTCATGAGGTGAAGACCCCACTGACTGCGTTGCAACTGATGATCGAGCGCTTGCCAGATGATAAGCTACAGAGCCAAATGACATATGAATGGTTACGAATCCATCAGTTGCTGGATCAGCAGCTTCATCAGAAGCGGATTCCGTTCATGCATAATGATCTGTTCATCGAAGAGACGGAATTTGAACCGATATTGAATAGTGAGATTCGAGCACTGAGATCGTGGTGCATATCCAAGGGGATTGGCTTTGATGTGTCGTTGATGGTATCGCGTGTGCTCACAGACAGCAAATGGTTAGGCTTCATCCTCCGGCAGTTGTTGAGCAATGCGGTGAAATATAGCGATTCATCGGACATCCTCATTGAAAGTCGGGAACAGGATGGACATGTCATACTGAGGATTAAGGATCACGGGCGAGGGATTGAGGCTCAGGATCTGCCGCGTATATTTGATAAAGGATTTACGTCTACCCGAGGCAGAATGGATGGAGCGGCGACTGGGATGGGGCTGTATCTGGTTCGTCAGGTGGTCCAAACCCTTCATATGCGCATTCATGTAGAGTCTTCTCCTGGCGAGGGCACTACCGTCACACTTACTTTTCCGCGAAAGAACGACATGGTGCATCTTGCAGGCGTGTGACAATAATGTCACATGCTTTTTGGTTTTGTTCGGTGAATCACACGATAACACTGCACATCCCGCCTATGATATAGACATGGGCATTTTGCAGAAGTTCAAAGAGGAGTGAGTGGGATATGTGGATACTGGAAGCCAAAAAAATTCATAAAGTCTATGGTAATAAACTGAATAAACAGGAAGTGCTGAAGGGGATTGATCTCGGGGTAAGCAAGGGAGAGTTTGTCGTTATTATGGGGCCATCGGGTTCGGGTAAAACGACACTGCTTAATGTACTTTCCTCCATCGATCGGGTGAGCCAGGGCACGATTGATATTGAGGGCAAGGAATTCACCGGAATGAAGGAGAAACAGCTGGCTGAGTTCCGCAAACATCATCTGGGCTTTATTTTTCAGGAATATAATCTGCTGGATACCCTTACGGTGAAGGAAAATGTATTATTGCCGCTCTCGATCACGAGTATTCCAAAACAGGAGGCACACCGGAAGTTTGAACAGATTGCCAATGAACTGGGCATCTACGAATTGAAGGACAAGTATCCATCCGAGATTTCAGGTGGGCAGAAGCAGCGGACTTCAGCAGCACGAGCATTTGTCCATGAGCCAAGTATCATCTTTGCGGATGAGCCAACCGGAGCGCTCGATTCCAAGTCTGCCTCCGATCTGCTCGGCAAGTTAAGTGAGATGAACAGTACCCGAAAGGCAACCATTATTATGGTTACCCATGATCCGGTTGCTGCAAGTTATTGCAGCAGAGTGATCTTCATTCGAGACGGTCAGATCTACACCCAGCTGAATAAAGGAGACGAGTCCCGGCAATCGTTCTTTAATGACATTATCAAAACCCAGGGCGTATTGGGTGGTGTGCAGCAATGAGCTTGAATTATATTATCTTCCGTAATTTAAGGAAAAACTTGAAGAATTATTATCTCTATGTATTTGCGCTTGTGTTCAGTGTGGCTTTGTATTTTTCCTTTGTGACGTTACAGTATGATCCTTCCATGGATGAGGTAGCTGCTTCAACAAAAGGTGCGGCAGCCATAGGCGCATCTTCGGTATTATTAATCGGTATTGTCGGTATTTTTCTGTTATATGCCAATACCATTTTTATTAAGCGACGCAGCAAAGAAATTGGATTATTTCAGTTGATTGGACTGACGAAGGGCAGAATTTTTGGTATTTTGAGCGCCGAGAACAGTATCCTTTATTTTGGCTCCATGGCCATTGGTGTGTTGATTGGTTTTCTTGCGTCCAAGCTTGTATTGATGATATTGTTCAAAATTCTCGGTGTGGATGCGATTACCAAACTGTACTTTTCTCCGATGGCACTGCTGCAAACGGTGATCGTCTTTACGATGATGTATCTGCTCATCATGCTGATGAATTACATCTTTATCAAGCGCCAGAGTATTCTCTCGCTCTTTCGGGTGTCGGCCACTTCGGAGCAGCAGGTGCAGAAGATGTCGTTTGGACAGATGTTTGTTGGCGTCTTGGGCATTGCCCTGATGGTGTATGGATACTTCGTGTCTGCTCGGCTGTTCAGTGGTGAGGCAATGGATATGCAGCAGTTGATGTATACGATGATCCTGATTCTGTTCTCGGTCATACTGGGGACATACCTGTTCTATAAGGGGTCGGTAAGTTTTATCTTTAATCTGGTTCGCAAAAGCAAAAACGGCTACCTATCTATTCATGAGGTGTTATCGTTATCTTCAATCATGTTCCGCATGAAGTCTAATGCCCTGCTGCTCACGATTATTACAACCGTATCTGCGCTTGCGATTGGCATGTTGTCACTCAGTTACATTTCATATTATTCGGCAGAGGCTCAGGCCAAGGAAAGTTTGCCGGAGGATTTCTCTTTTGCTCAGGAGGATGTGAAAAGTCGTTTTGTAGCGGAGTTGGAACACAAACAGATTGCTTATGAAGAGAAGCATAGAGAGCCTATCTATATTGAAATCGATGCACAGGAAGTGATGGATGACTCCGCAATGGGGGAGCTGTTGTTCAGCAGTGTGCTGAGTGACAACATGGTAGATAACATTGATGTGCAAGCAGGTGAAGTGGTCTTCATGGGATATGGAAATGCCATTCAGCAGTTAATTTCCATTCAGGAGAAAGGTCCAATCGTCTTGCACGGGTTGAAACATAGGCTGGCACAACAACTGATCGGAACAACTAAACAAGGCGTCCTTCCCACGTACTATACTAGGGGCACGCCTGTAGCGGTCGTGGATGAGACGGTATATCAGCAACTGAAGCAGGATATCGATCCCGAGCTGCAGAAAGTCGAGTGGGCTGACTACTATGGTGTACGTATTGTGAACGAGGGGCAGGCTGAAGATGCCTATGCCGTATATAAGGAGCAGCAGTTGGAAGCCCCAAGTTTCTCCCAGGTTGAGTTCAGAAATAACCAACGTAACACGATGGGCCTAATTATGTTCATTGTTGGATTCCTCGGTTTGACGTTTTTAATTACATCAGGATGTATCCTGTACTTTAAACAAATGAATGAGAGTGAAGAGGAGAAGGGCAATTATACCATTCTGCGAAAGCTCGGATTTACGCGAGGCAATCTGTTGCGTGGCATTCAGATCAAGCAGTTGTTTAACTTCGGTATTCCACTCATGGTAGGATTGAGCCATAGTTACTTTGCCGTGAAATCAGGTTGGTTTTTCTTTGGCACGGAGCTGGCGACACCTACGGTCATTGTCATGATTGTCTATACATTGTTATATTCGATCTTTGGTCTGTTGTCTGTGTGGTATTATAAACGGGTGATTAAGGAAGCTTTGTAGAATTGGATCGGGCGTATGCTGATATAACAAAAATAGTTTGAGTAAAGGGCAGCTGTAATATATACAGACTGTTCTTTTTTTTCTAAGTACATTACCTCGTGAAAAAAGGATGATAATGGAATTGAGTCGAAATGATGATAGAGTCACGGAATCTGATCCACGGATAACATTTGAATCGAGGAGAGGTGATGTTCAATGAATTATGCAAATAAAATCACGTTGGCAAGAATTGCGTTGATTCCATTGTTTATGCTCTGTTTCCTTAATCAGAGTAGCTTGTTGTTTGCACTTATTATATTTGCAGTAGCGGCAGGTACGGATAAATTGGATGGGTATGTAGCGAGAAAATATAATCAAATCACGAACCTGGGGAAGCTTCTTGATCCGCTAGCGGATAAACTGTTGATTGCGGTAGCGTTAATCCTGATGATTCAGGAGAATATGATCAGTTCATGGATTGCTGTAATCATTATTGGGCGTGAAATAGTTATTACAGCGTTACGAATGGTGGCAACGGAGCAGGGCATTGCTCTTGCAGCCGATCGATATGGCAAGATCAAAATGGTGCTTCAGGTGGCAGCGATTATTGCAATTTTGTTGAACAATGTTTCGTTCAGTTTGCTGACTGAGGTTCGGGTTGACCTAATTCTATTATGGCTGGCGGCAGGTGTTACGCTGTTATCGGGATTGAATTATATTGTAATGAACTATCAGTTGCTTCGGACAGAAAAATAGAAGAGCCAATCGGATAATGGTTCGATAATCCGAATGTTACCCTGTACTTCATGTACAGGGGTTGTTTGTCGTTGATTTCCGTTCAAAAATATGTGGGGCATAGTCATGGTTCCTTGTATACTTAGAGTATCTGAAAATACATACAATGAATCGGAAAACAGGCACAACGGTGCTGATTCAGGAGGATCTCATGCAACAGGAACATACCGCTGGTCACCACGGGGACTGGCTTCAATTTATGATTTTAACAACCAAACTGGAACTTCCACCTTTGCCAGCGGACACAATGGACCGTCCACGGCTAAGTTTGCAACACGAAGAATTGTTCCAATCCAAAGTCACGTTGTTGACTGCCCCGGCGGGTTCAGGGAAGTCAACACTTTTAGGTAGCTGGGTGAGAAGTGCAGCTATTCATGCAGCCTGTGTCTGCCTGGATGATAAAGATCAGGACCCGCTTCAGTTTTGGCTCTACATTATTCATGCACTGGATCGCTTGAGTAAGGGTCTCTGCGGGGATGTACTGCCGCATTTTTTGCAACGGTACCCGGTAGATCCCAGGTCGGCATTGATATTATTGCTGAACCGTGTTGCCCAGACCAATCAACATGCGCTACTCATTCTGGATGACTATCATGCAGTTACCCAGCCGGAGATTCATGAACAGATGCAGTACTTTATTGAAAATCTTCCGCTATCCATTCATCTGGTCCTGTCTAGTCGCACATATCCTCCGTTCATGCTTGAAAAGATGCGTCTGAGAGGTGAGTTGAAGCAATATACACTTCAGGAACTGGCATTTACGCCAGAAGAGGGCATTGAATTTTGCCAAGAGATCATGCACCTGGATATTACCGGGGGAGATGCGCGTGGATGGGTACAGCAGACAGAGGGTTGGGCTGCCGGTTTGAAGCTGCTCGCTTTATCTCACGCATGGGGTGGAAACGCTTCGGTTAGCCCTATGAATTCGATATCATCACCTCTGTCTCGTGAAGATTATGGAACAACTGGCGAGAGAACGATTTCGGATTACTTGCTCGAAGAGGTATTCCAGCGTCAGTCACCGCAAATGCAGCAATTTCTTCTCCGAACAGCGATCACGAGAAGAATGAACAGCAGTCTATGTCAGGTATTAAGTAATATGCAGGAAGCTCCGCAATTGTTAAGGCAACTGGAGAAGGAGCATCTTTTTCTTGTTCCACTTGATCGGGAAGCACACTGGTATCGTTATCATCATTTGTTCTATGCATTTCTAAAGCGTGAACTGGATCGTTGTGGCACAGAACAAGTAAATGAATTACATGGTCTTGCTGCAGTTTGGTATGAGAAACAAGGGTACACGGCTGAAGCGTTGGATCATTATATCCTCGGACAGCATATGCAGGATGCAGCGAGACTGCTGGAAGAGTTGTTCGCCCATTTTATTATGGGAGAGTGGTGGACGCTCCGGCGATACTTTGATGTTGTGCCACTGGAGATCGTGAAATCACGTCCCAAATTATATATGTCTTATCTGTTCCTTGTTGCACGTGAAATGCCTTATGGACAGATGGTGAAGCAACTTGATGAACTGGAACATGTGATCCGGGTGCATCTTCAAGGGCAGCTGGAACCAGAGATTATCGAGTATTTGTTGCAAGTTATATGTGTAATGCGAGCTTATATGGCCTATCTGAACAGAGATTTAGAGGGGGTGGCTCATTATTTGGTGTTCTATATTGATCAGGGATATCCCGATGATATTGCCTTTCAGTATATGGACTATGACCGGAGAGAGAGCATGCGCCTGCGCAGTTTTCATGGTGTTAATGGCTACTTGAGGCGTGGGGAAGCCTGCTTCGGGGCGATTACGGAACGTTGGTATGCTGAACATGCCTACGTGACGTCCTATTACGGTGTTGGATATGGTGAGATTTTAATGGAACAGGATCGAATTGTAGAAGCGATAAGTTATGCGGACCGAGCGCTTGAAGTGGCTTTGCAGATCAAGGTGGCTGCGCTGCTCGTTCCTGCGTATGTACTCAAGGCCAGACTTGAACTTACAATGGGCCGACCTGAAGAAGGTTTGAAGCTGCTTCAGCAGGTATCAGGTTTATTATCTGTGAAGGACATGGAATACTGGCAGCCAGTACTGGAAGCACATCAACACCGAATTTTAATTGAAATGAGTCCGGTGGAATCGTCCCATACCATTCTGACTAAGCCTGCAAACGAAGGAGATGCAGCTGTTGAGTTCAGCTGTGATCAGATCTTTCGATCCATGGTTCGCATACGTGCGATGATCATCCTTGAACAGTATGATTATGCACGAGAGGAATTGAGACGAATCCGTAAACTGGCTGAAGAACGGGACTTGCTTGCTGAACAGGTAGAGTGTGCTCTGCTAGAGTCAATCATGCTGCAAAAGCAGGCATCTACAGATGCCGGTGTTGTGGCGTTATCCCGTGCTCTGGTGCTGGGAGGACCCGAAGGGTATATCCGTTCATTCGTTGCTGAAGGTGAACAGATGAAGCGGCTACTACAGGACTACCTGTCTCTGCGTCGCACGAAGGCAATACACGATGATGGTGTGAAAATGGCTTATGTGAAACAGTTATTGTCTGCTTTCGCAAGAGACAAACGGTTAAGAGGCGGCCTCTCATCTGTAGGAGAGGCGAAGCTGGATACAAAGGAAGTGGGACTCAGCCCGATGGAGCAAAAAATATTCGGTCACATCGCTGAGGGCATGACCAGCAAACAGATTGCTGCCGAGTTTGGCATTTCACCCGGAACCGTTAATACACACATTCGCCGAGTGTTCGCGAAGTTGGGTGCGAGTAGTCGTACTCATGCTGTACAGATTGCGGAGCAACGGGGATTGTTATGATGTAGTGAAACGATGTCTACTCTTTTGTAGACTGTTTTCGAGTTAAGGTCTCTCCTACAATGAAGATAATCAAATAACGCTGACGAGTCTTTGCTGACACCAGAGTTATGTTCACGTGGGAGGTAACGTTAAGAGATGTCAACACGAATAACCGAACGTAAAGTTCATACGAAAAATAAGATCCGTAAGGTCTCGCCTTATTGGGCAGCCCTTCTGTCTTTATCTGTCATTTCTGTTCCCGGGACAGTGCATGCAGCGACTGATGCAGTAAACATTCGGGGTTTGCAGCAGGCAGCACCATGGGCCAAGCAAGCTATTGAAAGGGCTGCCGAGCAACAGATGATTCTGGCGGACAAAGCAGGGAATTTCAACCCGAGCGCAACGTTAACAAGAGGCGACCTTGCGTATACGCTGGCTCAACTATTGGAGTTGAACGTGTTGTCCTCAGTCCAGCTTCCAGATCTGTTATTCAGGGATTTGGATCATAACGCTGAGAATGGAACCTATATTCATGCCCTTCAAGTGGCAGGAATTATGAATGGTTATCCCGATGGTACGTTTCGTCCTGCCGGTCTGGTAACGAGGGAAGAGCTGGCAACGACAATTATTCGGGCTCTGAAGGCTAAAGGATATGGTGAAACATTAAATTTGACCAAAGAGTTGTCATTTAAGGATACTTCCGATATTAGTGCCTGGGCATTGCCTAGTGTACAACAGGCTGTTGAATTGGGAATCTTGAAAGGGGACAATGGAAACTTTGCGCCGAAGCGTTCTACCTCCAGACAGGAAATGGCTGTAATCGCGCTACGCACAACTGAAGTCATTCAAGTGCTTGATAAAGCTGCGAACCAAGGGGGTACCAACTCGGAATCCAATCCTGATGAGCCAGGAAAGGGAATTGAGGTGCAGGGTACAACTTCAGGCGGCAATAGCGCAGGAAACGCAAACAGTAATTCCGGGGTGACACCAGGGAATGGAACTGGAAGTACGGGTGGAGGAGGTGGATCTGCGCCAACTACGCCAACGAATCCTTCCACTCCGTCCAATCCAGGTACGGGGAACAGGGCGCCACTGGTTAGTAGTGGCGGTTTGCCTGATCAGGAACTTACACTAGATCATGCCGCATTGGACTTGGATGTCTCCACGTATTTTAGTGATCCAGATGGTGATGAATTGCAATTCAGTGTCATAACCGGAGATGCAACCATTGTTTCCTCTACTGTCGTAGAAAAAGTGATTCGACTTGTTCCACAGGCTGCTGGAGAAACAACGTTGACGATCAAAGCAGCTGACGTCCAGGGTGCCAGTGTCACGGCACAACTCAACGTTAAGGTACAGGCCAATACGATAAGTCGTCAATTTCCTGATCCATATTTGGCTGGAGCTATTGCGTATTGGTTGCAAAAGGATGTGGATGATCCACTGACCAAAGATGAATTGGTGGAAGCTCTCATTCAGACCAATGGAGGATTGTATGCCAGAAATGCGGGCATTTCCGATCTGACAGGTGTCGAGATCTTCAAAGGGCTGAACGTAACTGAAATCGACCTCTCCGGAAATGAAATAAGCAAAGCAGATGCCTCTGGATTTGATCGCTTGAATTGGCTTGATTTATCCGGTAACGAACTTGCGCAAATTAATGTGACAGGACTGGATCAGCTGGAGTATCTGAATCTTGCGAATAATCGACTTGCTTTATTGGATGTGAGCGGACTAGACTCCTTGCAAGAACTGGATATGAACAGTAATGAGCTTGTTCATTTACCCGTTGGAATTGCTGGATTACCTGATCTGCAATATCTGGATGTGAGTAACAATCCCATAACACTGAGAGAAGAGCCTGACTTCACACTGCATCACACGTTGCTGCAACGTTTGGACAGGTATGACTTCGATGATGCGTCTCCTGTATTGGTAGAGGCACCTGCGGGTAATACCGCTTATGTTCATGGGGATGAGGTTGAGATTGACCTGTCCTTTATGTTTGAGGATGAAGATGACGTTAGATCAACTCTCACACTAGAGGCTGACTCCCCTGATCCACAACTGGCAGATGTCAGAATGATTGGACAGAAACTATACGTTACTGCACTGGGGACGAGTAGTGAGCCTATTCGGATTGAGGTGAAAGCTACCGACCCTCTGGGCAGAACCGGTGTAGGTCACGTGTACGTTGATCTGAGAGGAATAGAGTAGCGTAACTTAGAACAGCATATGTGAACTAATGCAAGTTACATCAACGTGCCTTCCTATATGGAAGGTTCGTTGTTTTTATTTTGTGTGAGATAACTTTATGTTAAAATATGCAAGAAATGAATGAGGCTGTGAGTAATGATGATAGGGGAGAAGAGGATGTCTAAAGGAAATATCAATCCAAGTACTTCAGAGGATTCAGATTATATTCGCCAGCAACTTATTGCATTTAATGCTGCACATGTGGGCGAGGAATTAAGGCATCGTTACGAGGAGTTGAATTTCAATATCAAAAATGAGACTGGCGAGATTGTTGCAGGTGTGATTAGTACACTTTGCTGGAACTGGCTGGAGGTTGATATTCTCTGGGTCGATTCTGAACAGCGGCATCGGGGATATGGTTCACAGTTGTTGCTTGAAGTCGAGCGAATTGCACGAGAGAAATCTTGTGATTTTGTCATGTTAAATACCTTTTCCTATCAAGCACCAGAATTTTACAAGAAGCACGGATACCAATTGATCACAACGATCGAGAATGCACCGACTGGACATAGTCATTATTATTTTAAGAAGGACCTCACGTAAGAAAACATACGCGAAATAGGATAAAATCAGGAGGATGACAATGGTTACCATTAAAGAAATCGGACTTGAAGACTTACCATCACTAAGCCAGCTATACAATGAGTTGATGGGAACGCCTACCAATGAGCAGCAGATGAAAAAGATGTTCCATTACATACAACAGAATCCCCATTATCATGTGCTTGGTGCATTTCACAATGGTAAACTGGTTGGGTCCGTTATGGGGATTGAGTGTATGGATCTGGTGGGTCCATGCAAACCGTTCATGGTGGTAGAGAATGTGATTGTATCGGATCAAGTGCGTAGGCAGGGCATTGGGCAGAGATTGATGCTCCAGATTGAGCGGATTGCCAAAGATCTGGGCTGTGGTTACATGATTCTGGTGTCTGGCGATCAGCGCAAGGAAGCGCATATATTTTATGAGAAGCTGGGTTTCAAGGATGAGAAGGTGCAGGGTTACCGGAAGCATCTTTAAAAAACCATTCAAGAGGTTGTTCAAAAAGTGCAATTTTGATTACGAAGAATGCCTGGTGGCATCTCAGCATCGAATATGGAATTCAGCCGAAATGTCCGTTGCTCACGTAGTTTTCTCTACGCTCTGCTACTCCATTTCTAGCTTCATCCCATCTTCTTGGTACTGAAAACCGCACTTTTTGAACACATAATTCAAGTGAAAATTTCTTACACAAGTGGAAGGATTACTTAAGGAACATGGCGAATAAGGCATAGTCTTAACAAATGAAACGAATAAGAGGGAGGCACTCTCGTGCTCAAAAAATGGGCTAATGTTTTCATGATTCTGAGCCTGGTATTCGCCGTATGTTCCCCAACCTCCTATGCTGCCGCCAAAACGGTTAAGGTCACCGTGACGTTGGTGAGCGCAGAGCTTGTCGAGAACAATTCTGTCGGTAATGAATGGGCCATCGGAGCAAGTGTGAATGGCAAAGATCTGGAAGAGGGTTCATCGGTCACCTTAAATCTGAAGTCTACAGGTACGTTGAAACTGGAGGCCGTCGCTGAAGAACAGGACAAAATTCCCGATTACGGGAGTAAAAGTACCAACGTCAAACTATCTTCGTTCTCCAAGTCAACCAACAAGACGCTTTCTGTGGTGGTGACCGAGAACAGAGGTCGGTATTCTGGTAACACAGCGACTTGGGCGTTCAAATTTAAGATTAGCAAGAAGTGAATAGTTCCAAACGTGTGATAAAAGGGAGCCGAGCTCTCTTTTTTTATGTGTAAATAATTGGTGATCTGAAGGATGATAACGTTTCGAGCTACGCTGATCTTTGTTAAACTAATGAAAGTATCAGATCAAAATTTAAGATGAAATATTCAAAATAATACATAGGAGGTTAACACAATCATGCGTATCGTAGATAACATTAAAGTCTGGGGGGAGCCGCTGGAGAACGCCGTAAGTCAGGCGGTGACTTGCTCGCAATATGGAGATGTCTTGGGTGTGGCTCTGATGGCCGACCACCACAAAGGTTACTCGCAACCCATCGGTGGTGTTGTCGCTTATCGGAATATGATCAGTCCGTCAGGTGTCGGATATGATATTGCCTGTGGTAACAAGGCTGTGCGCACCAACCTGATGTGGGATGATATTCGGGATCAGATTGTGACGATTATGGATGACATCAATTCGAATATATCTTTCGGCGTGGGTCGTAATAATCCAACACCCGTGGATCATGAACTGTTCGACGACGCGAGCTGGAAGCTGTTTGATACCATTGAACCAGGATTACAGCATAAGCTGAAGACGCTCGCACGCAACCAACTTGGAACCGTAGGCAGTGGCAATCATTTCGTGGATATTTTTGTAGAAGAGGCCACGGGAAAGGTGTGGATCGCGAATCACTTTGGCAGCCGCGGGTTCGGTCACAAAGTGGCGAGTGGGTTCCTTAACCTTGCCGCAGGACGTCAGTTCAGTGGCAAAGCGCCGGGTGAATCCATGGATCAGCCACCTACATTGTTTAACCTGAACAGCGAAATGGGTGATATGTATTGGGATGGAATGACTCTGGCGGGCAGATACGCTTATGCAGGACGTGATTATGTCATTGAACAGGTGCTTGGAATTCTCGGGGCAAATGCTGAATACACCGTACATAACCATCACAACTTTGCCTGGAAAGAACAGCATATGGGTGAAGAGGTCGTCGTGGTTCGCAAAGGTGCAACGCCACTGGCACCTGGGCAGCTCGGTTTTGTCGGAGGTAGTATGGGTGATATCTCGGTGATTGTGGAGGGGATCCACAGTGAAGAAAATACCGAGTCATTCCGCAGCACCGTACATGGGGCAGGGCGCACGATGAGCCGAACCCAGGCGGCTGGCAAAATGAATTACAAGCTGCGCACACGCATGGGCGGTGAGATTAGCGAAGCACAGATGCATGAGGTGATTCGTGCTTACGGCGTTGAACTGCGGGGAGCGGGCACAGACGAAAGTCCATTTGTGTATAAGAAACTGCAAGACGTACTGAACGCACATGCGAATACGCTAAAAATCAACCGTGTGCTACGTCCCGTTGGTGTCGCCATGGCCGGAGGTAATGAATTCGATCCGTATAAGGATTAGTCATATATGTTCAACTGAACATTTACACGATAACGGAGAGGGTGAACTTCATGAGAAATTGTGCAATATACAGCTCTCAGTTTGACCTGGATCAGCTGTTTGAAGTGATTCAATCCATTTATCCTGAGGGTACGATTAAACGCAGGGAAGACAAGACCCATATTCAAGTGACTCAGAAAAAATGGCTGAGTAAAAAAACCAAAGGTTTCAATATCATGACCAGCCAGACACATCCTGAGGAATTTACGACCATGATTCAGGGGATGCTTGGATTTTTGAGTCAGATTGAGGGGCGCAATGCTTCGCTCCAGGAAAAGGTATTGATTAAATGTTCCACACTGAACATGGTGATTGGTATTGAGACAGAAGAGGATATCTCGGAAGAATTCTTCGGCGAATTGCTGCGCTTGGCGGATGCTCTGGATGCCGTCATTTTCTGGGGAGGAGGATCTCTGCTGAATGCACATGGCCAGTTATTGCTGGACGTGAATGGAGAATCTGAGGTTGAGGATTACACGGTGACAGCGCACACCAGTTTCCTGGACGATGCTGGAACCCAGACAGAGTCTGCAATTCAACGTAAAGACCGTTCAGAGCAACGGTTGACGGAACAAGGCATTCCTTATAATGCGAACTTGCCTGCAAGGGCCGGAGAAGAGCACACCACCATTCGGAGTAAAGAGGAAGTCGCGCGCCGTGCGGTTGCCTTGTGTCTTGCCGCGCTGAAGGGAGAGTGTCTGGGAGCAGGCGAAAGCGCGGACGATACCGCAGCTCTGGTTCAGGAAGTGATCGACAAGTATGAGGCTGACTCCTTTTTTTCACCCCTAGAGAAGAAGTTTATCGACCAACACGGAGCGGAGCAGCACGAGATCATTGCCTTCTCTTGGGGATATGAGGCGTACCACGTCATGTTGTGGGCGCTTGGTTATGTGGAGAAATTGGGTGCACCAACGGAGTTGTGTAACGTAGGGAAGGATGTCGGTTATTTGCAACAGAAGGACAGCTTTGCCGACTTTCTCTCCGGTGCATCTCTGCGTAGCAAGAGCGAGATTCTGGATGAAGCAGATCTGATCTACCGTTATAACTGGGTGTGTGTGGATAGTCGTGTCAATGACAAAACACCTCCCGCCGGCTTGAATGGTGGAGTGGCTTATGAACGTCACCGTGCTTTGAACTGGCTGATCTGTTATCTGGATCAGGAGTGGGATGATGTGCGTACAGATACGTAGAACACAACATACACAATGCAAATACCCCGATAGCCGCTCAAATACGGTTAAAGGGGTGTTTGGCGTGTGGTTCTGTGTGGACACAAACTTTATTCCATGCATGCTTCAATATGTGTATTATCACATATTTACCACCATATATTCTGCTTTTATCCGCTATGCTTGCCGAACTGTTCACGGATGATGACGTCAGCAAGAATCAACTTTTTCTCGACATTGCTTTCTGGATTCGCTATGCGCCATAACATCTGATCTACCGCACGCGCACCGAGCAATTCCTTGTTCACATTGACTGTAGCCAGTAATGGGATATGGTCGTATAGATTATCAAATCCCGTGACAACGCACTGATCGGGTACACGAATCCCCATACTCTCAAGGGCTTCTATGGTATATAGCCCATAAAAATCATTCGCACATACAAACACTTCAGGCAGATTATCCTTATGGATTACCGAAGTGAACGTCTGGCGGAACTCATCCAATGCCTGATTGCTCAGCTCGGGAATCTGACTTATTTCCATCCCATGGCCCATAAGTACAGAAGTGTATGCAATCCAGCGTTCATAGAAGCTTTGAGCATCCCCGATATTTCCAACGAACTGGAAAGTTTTGAAGCCCTTGCGGAGCAAATAGAGCATGATCTCCCGCATGGATGCAAAGTTATCGGTGAATATGCTATCACTGTGAAAAACAGGATCCAGATGATCGACCATGACAACCGGAATACTGAGCCGCTTGATTTCAAGCAGAATCGGGGTCGAGATCGAGCCAACGGTAATGATTCCACGAATGGCATCCGGGTTGAGTAGGGTGAATAGCTGGTCTGCGGATGGTTCCGTCAAGGTTAGAATATTAATGCCTTTTTGGTTCAGCTTGGAAGAAATCCCGTTAAAGACGGGTCCCCAGTATACGGAGTCCTGATTTTGGTATCGAACATTGGGAAACAAAATCAAGATGGTACCGCTTGAACGTGTGTTTTTCGAGTCATGTGATGATTCACTGTTGTGAGACAGTTCACCAGACAAGAGGCTGTTATCTTTGAAATACCCAAGTTTGCCAGCGGCCTTGAGAATGACATCCCTCGTCTGATCGCTGACTCCCGATTTTCCAGATAAAGCTCGTGACACCGCGAATTTCGACAAACCTGTAAAATGTGCAATCTCCTGAATTGTTACCTTCGTTTTCATCATACCATCCTTACACTCGTAATTCTGCCGTATTCCTTGTTTGGAGCGATATCCAACTGATTCTAGTATAGCATGATGTATTTCTCTTAATCTAATAACGGACAGAGAATTCAAAATGTTAGAGAAGCACAGCATTTCAGGATACGCAATCCACGTGAAGATAAGCACATTTTCAGATAGAATGACGAATTTTGTCTGTAAAATTATTATTTTGTTATTATTTAAAAATAACAAAATAATAAAAGTTATATTTGTGGTTTTAATAAGGTGTACTTAGGAATAAGGATTTTAGTAAGTGTAAAAACAGGGTTTTAACCATATTATCAGCATTTTATCAGAATAAATAGAAAATGTTAACAATAAAAATGTTGACGCTTACATTTTGCTGTGTTAAATTTTGTTTGTCAAAAACAAACGATAAAATAACAAATGGTGGTGGTTGTTTATTTTTGATTGGTTTCTGAGTGGGGTTAGCGATTTAGGGTGAACCATGATTGGTATACACATTCGGGGAGGTTGTTAAAAACATGATTAGAAGATGGAATGTTGTACCTCTGATGTTATTGGCCGTGATGCTTTTTGTATCCGCTTGCAGTGGTGGGGGGACAGCACAGACGGGAAGCGAAACAGAGGGAACAACGAACTCAGGTAACAGCACCGAAGTCGCTGAAACAGAGAAAGAGGACGTAGTGGAAGAAGCTGTGGCAAATGTGCCTGATCTGGGTGGACGTGTCATCAAGGTTGCTGCCTGGTGGGATCTGAAACCGGCGGGAGAGACCGCCTCCGATAAGGCCAGACTCGATAAAATTGCAGAGGTCGAGAAGAAATACAACGTAAAACTGGAGTTCGTCAACGTACCTTTCGAAGAATACATGAACAAATTTACCACGTCTGCACTGGCCGGCGAACCATTCGCCGACATCGTTCAGATGGAATACAAATCCGCACTACCCGCCATCCTCAAAGGGCAACTGTTGCCCCTCTCCGAATTCACTACACCTGAGAACAACATCAACCAGGAAGCAAACCTGATCACAAAGTTTCCTGCTATTGCAGGCAATGAATATGCCTTCGAATCACCAACCAGCATTGGTCTGGGACTTCACTATAACCGAGACTTGTTCAAGAAACTGTCATTACCTGATCCACAAGAATTGTATAACCAGGGCGAATGGGATTGGGACAAATTCATGGAACTCGCCAAGCAGGCAACCAAAGATACCAATAATGACGGCAAAACAGATGTATATGGATTTTCTGGCTGGGCCCTTGATGTCGTTCGCCATTTTACCGCTGCAAATGGTGGAACCATCGTGGATGATGCCAATAGCAAGGAAGGATTATCTGATCCGAAAACGATTGAAGCAACCGAATTCGTTAAACGCCTGTATAACGTGGAAAACGTCGTGAAGGTCAAAACCGGTGACAAAACCAACTGGGAGGAGAGCAACACTTTTAAGGATGGAGACGTTGCTCTGTTCACTGCTGCTGAATGGCAGTTGGGCGATCTCACCTTTGCTGTCGGTGTTGTACCCATTCCGAATGGGCCACAGGGCAGCAAAGAGGTAACGTATGCAAACAACGCGGCATCGGCAAAATTCATTCCAAAAGGTGTGGAGGATCCAAAGATCGTCTACCAAATCTATGAAGAGACCTTCGACATCCTGCAGATCGAAGAGTATCCAGGTCAGGACTATCTGGAAAGTCGTTATACCGACGAGAAGGATATTGCCATCATTCGCGAGCACATCGCTGGAACAGGCCGTATCTTGCTGGATGATGCCTACACGGGATACCCTTTCGGGGATTTTGTGAACGATATCATCAAGGACAATGCTTCCGTCACAGCAACCGCTGAGAAATACAAAGCACAGGCACAAGCTGCCATTGATAAACTCGGCAAACAATAACAACACTTATCACCAGCAAACGATTCAGGCAGGGGCTCGTGTCGGCAATGTTGCACGGAGCCCCTTTTTCCTGAACCACCAAATCGGCTTTGCTGGCATCAGCCTTGATGAGGAGGACTCGCAGGATGGCTGGAATTCTACAACGTAAGACATGGATATTCTCCACAGTGATCATCGTGGCGGCAGCTTGCATCATTCTATATGTAACTTCCGGCGCTGATGAGGGTGCAGATGTTCCACCTGGCAGTCTGCCTGCCATTGAAGTGGATGCGATCTTGCAGCAAACCCGGCAGAAGAAGGGATACGAACAGTATCGCTCTGGAACAGACCAGGCTTCACAGCCAAGTGTGGACATCACCATTGAAGCGGGAGATTACATAAGAGCCGAAGGTGAAGACGTCCGCAAACTCACTAATTATGAGGGAATGGATGGTGTATCTCTCCGTACCGGAGAGACCGGACAAGTCGATTGGACCATTAACGTGCCGGAGACCGGGCTGTATAACCTGTCCGCAATCTATTATCCCATTGAAGGCAAGAGCTCAGCTATTGAACGTGCATTGTACATTGACGGTGAACTTCCTTTTGCGGAAGCCGCCTATTTGCAGTTTGATCGGGTATGGGCCAATGAGAAAGATGTTGTGGAGCAGGACAATCAAGGCAATGACCTTCGTCCGAGACAAGTAGAGCAACCACGCTGGATGGAAGAAACGTTTCAGGACTCCGACGGGTACGAGCAGGCTCCATTCAAGTTTTATTTGGAAAAAGGGGAACACACCCTAACGCTAAAATCTTCGCGTGAACCCATGGTGATTCGGTCCATACGCCTTTTCAATGAGAAGACAGCCGTTCCTTACGCAGAGACTGCGGAGGCACAACAGTCGGATTCCTCCGGGCAGCCGAAGGATGTCCTTATTCGCATTGAAGGAGAAGCTGCTATTGCCAAATCTTCACCTACGTTATACCCGACGAGCGAAAGGTCAAGTTCTGCAGTATCTCCTTACAGTGCTTCCCAGGTACGCATCAATACGATTGGTGGCTTTAACTGGCGTCTGCCAGGACAATGGATTGAATGGGAAGTGGATGTGCCGGAGAGCGGACTGTATCATATCGGTTTTACCGCACAGCAGAATTTTGTCAAAGGCATCTATTCTACTCGCAAACTGACCATTGACGGTGAAGTTCCGTTCGCAGAGATGGCCCAAGCGCCTTTTCGTTATCAAAGTGACTATCGCATTGACGTCATGGGTGGCAAGGAAGCATACAAGTTTCAATTGGAAAAAGGAAAACATGTGCTGCGGCTGGAGAACAGCCTGGGTGATTTTGCGCCCCTCATCCGAAATGTGGAGGACAGTCTGTACAACTTGAACTCCATGTACCGGCGCATTCTGATGATTACAGGTACCAAGCCCGATGAATTCCGGGATTATCGGGTGGAACAGCAGATCCCGAACCTGCTGGAAGTGTTCAGTGGGGAGAGTAAACGACTCAAAGACGTGGCCGCACAGCTTCGTCTTCTATCAGGACAGTCCAGCGATCAGGAAGCACTGATCAAGACGATGGCGCAGCAACTGGACGAGATGATTGACAAGCCAAATACCATACCAAGAAGGCTTGGAGCATACAAAACCAACACAGGGGGTCTCGGCACATGGGTGCAGCAGGCACGAGAGCAGCCCCTTGAGATCGACGCCCTGTACGTCACTTCCATCGACCAAGATATTCCCGGTACAGGCATGGGGCCAATTGCCAAGCTCGGTCATGAAGCGAAGATATTCTATCATTCGTTCTTCATTGATTATAACCAGATCGGCAATGTAGCTACATCAGAAGATCAGCGCACCGTAACCGTCTGGATTGGCAGCGGGCGGGACCAGGCGAATACGATGAAGGCGATGATTGACAAGACATTTACACCAGACAGTGGCATTAACGTGAACTTGAAGCTGGTCAACATGGGAACCTTGCTGCCAGCGACCTTGTCGGACGAAGGACCCGATATTGCCATGCAGATCGGCAATGATCTGCCCGTGAATTTTGCCATGCGGAATTCGGCTGTAGATCTGACGCAATTCAGTGACTATGGCACCGTAGAGCAGGAGTTCAGGGAAAGTGCAATCGTACCGTATGCCTATGACTCAGGCGTATATGCCTTGCCGGAGACGCAGACCTTTAACATGCTGTTTTACCGTAAGGATGTGCTCGAAGAACTGGGACTTGAAGTACCTCAGAACTGGGAGGATGTTGAGGCTCTGCTCGCGATTCTGAGCAAAAACCATATGGAATTTGGCATGCCGGTTGTAACCCAGGCCAATATGCAGGGGGTCAATATTCCACCGAACTCGCAGTATGCCACAATGCTGCTTCAGAACGGAGGCGCCTTCTATCGGAATGATGACAAGGAATCGGATCTGGATTCCCGGATCGGGATTGAGACCTTTAAGCGATGGACAGAGTTCTATACCGATTACAAGCTGGAACGGGAATATGATTTTGCCAACCGTTTCCGGACAGGACAGATGCCTATTGGGCTAACGGATTACACCATGTACAACCAGCTGTCCGTATTTGCACCAGAGATTCGGGGATTATGGGGATTCGTTCCTGTCCCGGGAACCGTTCAGGCGGATGGAACCTTGAATCGGGACGTACCGGGTGGAGGCAGTGCAGTCATGATGCTGGAGGGTGCCAAGGATCAGGATGCGGCGTGGGCGTTCATGAAATGGTGGACCAGTGCACCGATTCAGGCGGAATTCGGACGGGAGATGGAAGGTCTGATGGGCGCAGCGGCTCGTTATCCAACGGCCAACATCAAGGCACTGGATTCCCTGCCGTGGCCTGCCGAGGATTACGCCAATCTGAAGGCGCAATTTGAAACAGTGAAGGGTATTCCCGAAGTACCTGGTGGTTATTTTACAGGCCGCCATCTGTTCAATGCATTTTACAAAACCGTTGTTGGCCAAGTGGAAGCCAGGGAATCCATCATGGATTATACCCAATATATTCAGGACGAGATTCGAGTGAAGCGTAATGAATTTGGTCTTCCGTAAGCAGAGGGAGGGTTAATCGTGCCACAAATATCACTCCGAGACGGACAAAACAGTCCTCCTGAGAAAGCGTCAAGGATGGGCATGAAATCGTGGTGGAGCTGGAAGCTCCAGGAAATGAAGGCCAGCAAACATTCCTATGTTCTGCTTGCACCTTATATGCTGCTGTTCGTCATGTTTACCGTGATTCCGGTTGTCATCTCGATCATACTCAGCTTCACCTACTTTAATATGCTGGAATTCCCGCGTTTCATTGGCTGGCAGAACTATACCCGCCTGTTTCTGGAGGATGATGTATTCCTGATTGCGATTAAGAATACGTTGTTGTTCGCCATTATTACCGGGCCGATCAGTTATATTGCCTGTTTTGTCTTCGCGTGGATCATTAATGAGTTAACACCGAAATGGAGAGCGTTCATGACGTTGATCTTCTACGCGCCCTCCATTTCGGGCAATGTGTATTTTATCTGGCTCATGATTTTCTCGGGAGATCGTTATGGTATTGCCAATGGGCTGTTGATCAAATGGGGTTTTCTGCTGGAACCGATCCAGTGGCTGAAGACGGA
Organism: Paenibacillus sp. FSL R5-0749; assembly: GCF_038595085.1. Classification (NCBI taxonomy): domain Bacteria; kingdom Bacillati; phylum Bacillota; class Bacilli; order Caryophanales; family Paenibacillaceae; genus Paenibacillus; species Paenibacillus sp. FSL R5-0749. The sequence continues at coordinate 1,863,317 of NZ_CP152005.1, forward strand.
AGCCTATATTATGCCCATCCTCATTCTCGTGCAGTTGTGGCTGAGTCTCGGCACCGGATTTCTGGCATTTATCGCCGGTTTGCAGACGGTGGACCGGACGTTATATGAAGCGGGCGCGGTGGATGGGATAAAAAATCGCTGGCAGGAGCTGTGGTACATTACCTTGCCTTCGATGCGTCCACAGCTCATGTTCGGCGCGGTCATTCAGCTCACAACTTCGTTTGCCGTGGCTGATGTGTCGATTGCACTGGCCGGGTTCCCAAGCGTGAACTATGCGGCAGAGACGGTGGTCACCCACTTGATCGACTTTGGTACAACGCGGTTTGAGATGGGATACGCATCGGCGATTGCGACCGTGCTGTTCATGATCATGGTGGGCACCAACTTGCTGGTACAGAAACTGCTTCGAAGGGTGGGAGAATAACCTATGGCTGCAATTGCAACAGGAAAAAAGCGGGTGAATCGCTCGCTATCAGGAAGTCTCTCCCTGTTTGCCCTTCTGCTCGTATTTGGTGCCTTCATGGTGCTGCCGTTGATCTATGCGATCAACAATGCATTCAAACCATTGGATGAGATTTTCACCTTTCCGCCAACGCTGTTTGTCAAAAATCCCACATTCAGCAACTTTACAGATCTGCTGAATCTGCTGAGTGACTCGTGGGTGCCGTTTTCACGCTATATATTCAACACGGTATTTATTACAGGTATCGGAATTGTAGGTCATGTGCTTCTGGCTTCCGCAGCCGCCTACCCGCTTGCGAAGCACAAGTTTCCAGGCAAAGTATTCATGTTCCAAGTGGTCGTACTATCACTGATGTTCACACCTGCGGTGACGGCCATTCCGAACTATATGATCATGTCATGGCTCGGATGGATTGACACGTACTGGGCTGTTATCATCCCGGCATTTGCCTATTCACTCGGGTTGTATCTGATGAAACAGTTCATGGAGCAGATCCCGGATGCGCTACTGGAAGCGGCCAAGATTGATGGTGCCAGTGAATACCGGATCTTCTGGTCCATTGTCATGCCCAATGTGAAGCCAGCCTGGCTTACATTGATCATTCTGCTGTTCCAGATGTTATGGGGCAGTGATGGCAATGGGTACATCTACAGCGAGCAGCTCAAGACCCTGCATTATGCAGCAGGTCAGATTATTCAGGGCGGAATATCCCGGGCAGGAGCAGGTGCTGCGGTAGCACTGATTTTGATGAGTGTGCCGATCACGCTATTTATTTTCTCTCAGAGCCGAATCATTGAGACGATGGCGAGCTCGGGCATGAAGGATTAAGGGGGAACGATATGGCACGCACAGTGAAAAGATGGCTTGTTCTCCTGGCGGCAGTATCTCTGCTGCTGGTGAATGCCGTGCCTGCGGCGGCCTCCCCGGCGCCGTATGAGAGTTATAACTACAACTACTGGAAAGAGGCTGTTCCTTCACCAGATGCCTATCTGCCTGAGCGCACCATTTCAGGCCGTGACCTCGGCATTAGTGAGTTCAAAGACCCCGGTGATGTGAACGTTTCTCCGTCCGGGTTGATCTACATTTTGGATAGTGGCAACAATCGAATTGTCGTATTGGACCCGGAATTTAAGTTGCTGCGCGTTATCGATGGATTCATGACAGAGGGCAGCAAAGAGAGCTTTAATCTTCCGGGCGGATTGTTCGTGAATGAAGAAGAACACATATACATCGCCGATACGGGAAACAGTCGAGTGGTTGTTTTGGATGGAGAAGGGAGGCTGCTTCATATCATAACCGAGCCGGAGTCGGATATCCTGTCGACCCAATTCCAGTTCCAGCCCTTGAAACTGACGGTTGATCATGTAGGTCGCGTATATGTTGTGGCACAAGGGGTCTACGAAGGCATTATGCAGTTTGATGAGAGTGGGGCATTTATCGGATACGTCGGTACCAACAAAGTGGAGCGGGACTACGGCGAATATATCTGGCGCATGTTATCCACCAAAGCCCAGCGTGCACAGATGGTTCTGTTTGTGCCAACAGAGTTCTCCAATGCGGATATTGACCCCAAAGGATTCGTGTATGCGACGAATATTGATCCAGGCTCGAATGAACCGATCAAACGGCTGAATCCGTCTGGCGAAGATGTACTGAAACGTTTTGGTTATTACGACGTCAAAGGCGATATCCGGTTCCGCAACAATCCCGGTCCATCCAAACTGATTGATGTGAAAGTGCTCGGCGACGGCATGTACAGTGTACTGGATGCGACACAGAATCGGGTGTTCACGTACGACGATGAAGGTCATCTGCTCTACATATATGGTGGCAAAGGAAATCAGGTGGGCACGCTCAAAACGCCAGTTGCGATTGAACAATCGGGTGAGCACCACTTGGTTCTGGACCGGGGGAAGAACAATCTTGTTGTCTACGAGCCAACTCGTTTTGGTTCCCGTGTGAATGAAGCGGTCGCACTCCACTATCGAGGCGAGGACACGGAAGCTGTGAATATATGGAGAGAAGTGCTTAAGCTGAATGCCAACTATGACATCGCCTATATCGGTATCGGCAAGTCCTTATTAATGGAGAAGAAAAACGAGGAGGCGCTGGGGTACTTCGAACTTGGGATGGATCGCAAGAGTTATTCTGTCGCGTTCAAGAGGCATCGGCGAGAGATGATGAAGGAACATTTTGGTACATTCCTGACCGCTGTGATTGCGCTGATTGTCATTCTGATCCTGACCCGGGTGGCGGCTAAATGGAGACGGAGGAGGCAGGTCGATCGTGAAGCAGGATTTCATTAAGTTTCCGCTGCATCTCATTTTTCACCCCATTGATGCATTCTGGGACCTCAAGTCGGATAACCGGGGACGGCTGTTTGTTGCTTTTGCAGCACTCGCGCTTACCATTGTCATGATGATTCTGCAAAAGCAGTATGCAGGATTTCTCGTCAATTACATCGACCCTCGCACGATTAACAGCATCATTGAGATCGCCACAGTTGCGGTGCCTTTCTTTCTATGGTGCACTGCCAATTGGGCAGTAACGACCTTGATGGAAGGGGAAGGCAAGTTCAGGGAAATCGTGCTGGCGACAGGCTACTCGCTCATTCCCGTTATTCTGGTCTATGCCCCGATGATCGTAATTAGCCGGTTCATGGTGCAGGAGGAGACTGCTTTTTATTATCTGTTCAATAGCATCGCGTTTTTCTGGTTTGTACTGCTTCTGTTCATTGGCATGATGACGGTACACCAGTACACGGTGATTAAAACGATCGTTACGATGGTGCTGACACTCATCGTGATGGGCATTATTGTATTCCTTGGCGCACTGGTCTTCAGCATGCTGCAACAGTTGTACGAATTCGGTTATAACATCTACCGCGAGTTGATTTTTCGGACCTAAAGGAGGCGGCATCCGTGAACCAAAGGCAACGACTATATACGGTGCTGGCTGGTGGTGCAGCTGTAATCATGATTGCAGCCGGGCTGCTGTATATAAACAACAGGGGCATTCCTGCCGTAGAAGCTGCGGCTTATCTGGACACAACAACCAGAGCTATGCCTGTCACGGAGGAACCATTGAAGTTCCTTGTCGACTCTTCGCAGGGGGTGCCTGGTATGCAATTGGTCGCCGAAGATCAGGGCTTGGCTCTGTACTATAACGAGGAGACAACGGAAATTGCAGTACGTGACGGGAAAAGTGGAGAGGTCTGGTACAGCAACCCGAAAGAACGGGCTGAGGATGGTCTTGCTTCTGCGTATGAGAAAGAAGTGCTGTCCTCCCAGTTGAACGTGTCTTTCCGGGATTCGATGGGCACTTTGGAGAACTTTCCAAATTTCAGTTCGAGTATAAGCAACAAACAATTCACAGTGGGCCAGATCGATCAAGGGATTCGGGTCAACTATACACTGGGTGATACATCACTTGGGATTGATGCACTGCCGAAGTTGATTAGCAAACAGCGATTGGAGGAGAAGGTTCTTTCCAAGCTGGACGCGACTGTCGCTAGATACACATCTGCCCGTTACTATCCAACCAAGAACAATCCGGATATTCTGGAACGGCTGGATGGACAGATTTCGAAGCAGCTTGTATTGAACAAGATGTTGAGTGCCTTCGAGACGGCAGGTTACACGGCGGACGATCTCGCTTATGACAATCATGAGAATGGAGTCGAAGGCGGAGGCGTATCGGATAAGCCAAGCTTCGTGATTTCTGTGGAATACCGATTGGAGAAGGGAGCGCTTGTTGTTAGCGTGCCCCTGAGTCAGATAGAGGAAAGTGGGCAATACCGTATCCGAAGTATTGATTTGCTCGCTTATTTTGGTGCTGTGGATACGAAAGGTGAAGGCTACATGCTCGTACCTGACGGTTCGGGTAGTCTGATCCACCTGAACAACGGGAAAACCCAGGAAGAGCAGTATGTACAGCGTGTCTATGGAGCAGACCCGAATGATAATTCGCTCAGTCGTCCTCAGGTTAGTGAATCCGCGCATATGCCTGTGTTTGGTCTGAAGAACGGGGAGAATGCGTGGTTTGCAGTCATTGAAAAAGGGGACGGCATAGCCAGTATCTCTGCGGATATTGGAGGCAGACAGAACAGCTACAACCATGTGCATGCGACCTTCTCCCTGCGGGGGGAGGATGAGCTGGAGATGTACACCTCGCAGAAAATGCAGGAGATTCAGCTGCTTGGCGAAGAGCCTTACCGTGGAGACATTCAGGTCCGCTATCATTTCCTTCATGGAGAAGATGCCAGTTACTCGGGAATGGCCCGCCTGTATCAACAGCAGTTAATAGAACAGGATGTGCTGAAACCCCTCGCGGAAAAGACGGAGTTGCCGTTCTATGTGGATGTGATTGGTGCAGTGGACAAAAAGGCTTCGTTCCTTAGCGTACCCTATCGGACCACTTTAGCTATGACGACGTACGAACAGGCCACTGAAATGGCAGCGAAGTTACAGCAGAATGGTGTGAACCGTGTACAAATGCGGTATCAGGGATGGTTCGGCGGTGGTGTCAGCCATCATACGCCAACGCAGGTGAAGTTGGACAAGGAAGTAGGCAGTCGTTCCGAACTTCAGGCATTGTCAACTAAGCTGGAGCAGTCGGGTGGAGCTTTGTACCCGGATGTGGCTTTCCAGCATATTTATCACGATGATATGCGTTTTGCTCCTTCCTCGGATGCAGCGCGGTTTGTTACTAAGGAGACAGCAGAACTGTATCCATACAACTCTGCGCTTAATCGTATGGATCAGAGTAAGGACAGCTATTATCTGCTCTCAGCCGCCAAGCTTCCTTATGTGGTGAGTAAGTTTACTGATCAATTCAATCAACTGGACCTCGGTGGATTATCCCTTCGTGATCTGGGGCAGGTCCTGACTTCGGATTACCGGGATAGTCGGGTGATTCATCGGGAGACGGCAAAAAACATAGTGAAGGAGCAGCTGGGCAAGTTGGCACAGTCCTATTCGAACCTGATGGTATCCGCAGCGAATAGCTATGCTTGGGGTAGCGCACAACATGTTGTAAATGTACCCGCAGGGTCAAGTCGGTTCAATATTACCGATGAAGAAGTACCTTTTTATACGATGGTCATTCATGGATACATGAACTATGCGGCATCTCCAATGAACATGTCGGGGGATCAGGATCTCCGCAAACAGTTGCTGCGAAGCTTGGAGCTTGGGGCCGCTCCGTATTTCCAATGGACCTATGAACCATCATCCAGGCTGAAGCTGACAAATTATGATTCGGCCTACGCAACGGAGTACAGTTATTGGGTGGATGACGCCATTGCTTTGTATAAGCAGGCCGAAGACGTACTGGGAGATGTGGTGAATGAGAAGATCCTCAGACATGAACGCATTCAGGAAGGTGTGGTCCGAGTCACCTATACTGGCGGTACAACCATTCTTGTCAATTACAATGCGGATGCAGTAACTGTGGATGGAACGACGGTTGGCGGGACGGATTATGTGGTGGGAGGAGTGAACCGATGAGAACCATTCGATTATCGCTGAAGTCACGGAGAGCGCTGCTTGGATTTGCATTTATTTCGCCGTGGCTGCTCGGTTTCATCTTCCTCTTTGCCACACCGCTCCTGCAATCGATTCGGTTCAGTCTGAGTAATCTGTCGGTTGCTCCTGGCGGATACGTTCTGGACTTTGTTGGATTCAAAAATTTCAAGGATGCGCTTCTGGTTGATGCTACATACAACCGGATTCTGGTGGATTCCGTAGGAGCGATGTTGCTGAATGTGCCGATGATTCTGTTCTTCAGTCTGTTTACAGCAACACTGCTTAACCAGAAGTTCAGAGGTAGGACGATGGCACGTGCGATCTTCTTTCTGCCGGTTATTCTGGCTTCCAGTGCAGTTGCAGCAGCAGAGTCTGCGGGATTAATCAATCTAATGGGGGATGCAAGTGCTGTCGATGCGGCCGCTGATGGTAGTGCCTCGTTCAATGTGGTGTCCATTGTGCGGATGCTGGCGGATGTGGGATTGCCAATGGCCTATGTGGATTACATCGTTGAAGCCATCATGCGGATCTATGAGATTATTAGCAGTTCGGGTGTGCAGATACTGATCTTCCTCGCCGCGCTGCAATCAGTACCGGGATCCATGTATGAGGTTGCGAAGATCGAAGGGGCGACAGCCTATGAATCGTTCTGGAAAATAACATTTCCCATGGTCAGTCCATTAATTCTGACAAATGTCATCTATACCATCATTGATTCCTTTGCCGGAAGTCTGGTCACACAGGCGATCTATCAGACCGCATTCAAAACCCAGAACTTTGGCTTAAGCTCGGCGATGTCCTGGCTGTATACGCTGGTGATTGGCCTTGTACTGATCGTAGTGGGATGGGTGTTATCACGGCGTGTTCATTACAACTGACAGTTCACATTGAGGGAGGCTTCAGATTATGGCTGCATCAGGGACAGATCGCATGGTGGTAGTTCCGAAGCAGAATTACCACATGCAGCGGGTGCGAAACAAGACATCGGACCTTCTCTATTCCATATTCAGATATGCTTTGGTCATTGGTATTTCATTTATTATTTTATACCCGTTATTTCTCAAAGTGTCAGTGGCGTTCAAGGATAAGCAGGATATCTACAATCCAACGATCTATATGATTCCTCAGAACGTTACATTGGATAATATCCGGCTGGCGGCACAAGTGATGGATTACCTGCCTCTGCTGGCAAACACGTTATTGTTCGTTACCATCACAACGCTTCTGACAGCCATATCCTGTGCACTTGCCGGATACGGCTTTGCCCGGTTTTCTTTTCCAGGTAGCAATGTGCTCTTTATCCTGGTCATTCTCACCATTCTGGTGCCAACAAGCACACTCATGGTGCCGATGTATCTGCATTTCCGCAGCTTTGACTTTATGGGCATCATCCAGTTGTTTACCGGAAAGAATGGCATTAATCTGCTGAATACGTATTGGCCTTCCGTGATTACGGCGGCAACAGCGGGAGGGCTGAAGGCGGGGTTGTTCATCTACATCTTCCGACAGTTCTTCAAGGGCATGCCGAAGGAGATCGAGGAGGCCGCCCTGATTGACGGCGCTGGTGGATTCAAGACGTTTGCCCGTATCATGTTGCCCAATGCCATCTCACCACTGATTACGGTCATTCTGTTCTCCTTTGTGTGGCAGTACAACGATACGTTCTATTCGGCATTATTCATGAGTGAAAGTCCACTGATCTCACTGAAGGTGGCTTCCTTGCCTGCTCAGGCGAACCAGTTGATTCCGCAACTGATGGGCTTTGGTTCGAACTCGGGCATTAAGGCCGATCCGAACTATGTGGCCATGATTGTGGACACAGGTATTTTGCTGGCGATTGCACCGCTGATTATTTTGTATCTGTTTGTGCAGCGTTATTTCGTGGAGAGCATTGAGCGCTCAGGTGTAGTGGGTTAAGTGGAGCGTTGAATTGAGATGAAAGAAGCGTGGGTATTCGCTGTAACAATTCATGCGAATACTCACGCTTCTTTCTGGTGGGGTACATATGTAAATGGAGCTGTCCTTTGGAGAAACATTATAATCTGTTTCGAACCAAAATCTAGTTTGCCGGTTGTAGCATATCTCGGATATTGGGATATAAATTCACACTGTTCGTGAATAAGATATATGATTGATTAACCGTACGGATCAGAATCCTCTCGCTTGTGCCATTAACCGGACCGATCCGAATGGCGGATGGTTCGCTGCCACCGTACGTATCATCCAGAGTGACCGATGAGATATGTGCGATGGGGATTTCGATTTTGGAGAACTGCCAGCGGATGACCAGTTGATCTTCTATTTTTTTCACGTTAACACCAAACATAGGTTGATCTCCTCCTGTTGTAATTCATATCATTGTAGTAATCTCGTATGTCCAGTTTATCATATTATGGATAAAATTACCTTATTAATAATGAAGGGAGTGGAAGGGTTGAACGACTGGAATGCCTATCATTATTTTGAACAAAGTCTTGGTCCTTTCAGAAATCTCTCCAGCCTGTCTGCGGATGAAGCAGAAGAAGTAACTCAGCAGATCCGTCTTCAGGGAAGGAACTTTGCCAGTCGGCGATCCGCAGATTACATGGCTATTCGCAGAATGCTTGAGCATAGAGCTTATGAGCAGTTTGTTGCCAAAGGTGGAAAGCCGTTGCAATCATATCCCCATTACCTGACGCTTGGCGCATGTGAATGGTTGTCGTCCTGGTATTCAGAACCTGATCATGTGCTCATTCCGTGGGGGGATCTTCCTGTCGATGTTGTGAGTTTTACCTACGGGGACTTGTTTCCAACAATGAGGTTTGACGATGCTAAACCTTATCGTAAGCAGATTTATACCAAAGATGAAATCATCGAAGTGATCCAAACCTATGGTTGGCCTCAGGAATGGAACCGTCAGGGCGATAAGGGTCCGGAACGTTATATTGAGGTACAAGTGTGGGACGAGCGGTTCATCCAATCGTACACACGGGTGTAAGATAACGGGGATGGATACAGGATTAACCATGAGACATACCGAATACAAATAGAGAAATGAGTCAGCTTAAACTCCAACACAAAGGGTGTGCCACATGACGAATCTATTCGAACATTGTTCAGGTCAGACATTATCTGCCAACCTGGGATGGCTGAACGAGCCAGCAGATTGGTCCATTGAAGATGGCAAAGTAACGATAACCGTTTCGCCAGTCAGTGACTTTTTCATTGATCCGGGAGGTGACCCGGTGAAAGCCTCAGCTCCATTTTTACATACGATAATCAAGGGAGATTTCAGCATCGTCACTCAAGTACAGGTGGACATGAAAGAACAGTATGACTCGGGCTGTCTGATGGTAATGGTGGACGATACGAATTGGGCTAAAGTCTGCTTTGAATTTTTTGAAGAACAGCCGTCCATTCTCAGTGTTGTGACCCGTGGCAACTCGGATGATTGTGTATCATCCCCTGTAGATGTCAGCAAGCCTTATCTGCGTGTAGCCCGTGCAGGCAGCAGCTTTGCTTTCCATTATTCCCAGGATGGTGAGAAGTGGAAACTGGTACGTTATTTTGGCCTTGATTGCCCCGAAGAGATCAAAGTTGGCATCGTGGCCCAATCCCCAATCGGGCAAGGGACCACAGTTACTTTTGTAGATGTACGGCTTCAGTATGGACTGACCGGAAGTGTACGCCGAGTAGAATAAAAAACGATCAGAACGTTGTTCTGTCATTTATTTCACTCGAATTAACAATCCGAACAGGCCGAGTACAGCAAAGGCCAGAAATGCCGTTGTATTGGAGAACACTTCAATCGTGTAACCTGCCATGGATGAACCGAGGAATTGCCCAACACCCAGCGCGAGAAAGGCAAGACTAATTCCGATGGATACATTGGGACTGAATAGTCGCGTTGCCCAAACGATAAATACACTGGTCAGGAAAATATATGTGCTGCCAAATATGATCGCAGAGATCAGGCTTGCCGCCATGGATGGAAGCAGGATTACCCCCAGCGAGATAGCCAATAAAAGTATACCTATCCGGTAGGACCACCCAATCTCAATACGTTCAATAATGCGTCCGGCGCATCCGCCGAGTATCCCCATAACCCCCATCACAATCCAGAACAACACGGCTTCCGAATCGGAGGCCCCTTTCTCGTCCGTGAGGAAGTTTCGGGCAAAGGTCCAGTAGATTGCGGAACTAACACCTGTTAACAGACAAGCCATCAGAAGAGCAGACCCGGGTCTGGTTGGTTTCATACATGTCCAGAGCGACTTGGTACAAGGCAGTGTCTTGGTTGCCGGAATGACACGTCTGTTCCACAGCAGAACTACAACACCGATCACGGCAAACAGGATGTAGGTTAGACGCCAGTAATCCGTGAACAGCCAGTAGAGTGGACCCGATATAACAATTCCGAAGCTGGTCCCTGTATTAATCCAGCTGTTGCCTCTGGCTTGCAGATCCGGTGCAAGTTCGGCATTAACCGTGTTACCGAGTGCCGGAGAGGCCCAGCCTGTACTTAAACCGGCTAGAAATACACTAAATGCAAGAACCCATGCATTCTGAGACAGGGCAATGCCGGTTAATCCGAGCACTGCGCTGATGCCTGCCAATTGAATGACATAATGGTGCCCCTTGTGATTAATCAACAGGGGTGCCGTTAGAAGGGACAGACAATAGGCAATATACGTTCCAGAGTTAATCGCCCCGGAGGCTGCGTCATTCAAGTGTAAGGCTTCCGAAATTTCCGGCATAAACAATCCATAACTGAATCGCCCGAATGCATAACATACAGCGATAAGTGCAATGCCTGGAAAGATAATTTTTTTCATAAAATCCACCGCCTTTTTAGATAGAACGATCATTATATTTTCACTTAAATAAAAAAGTGAGTTGAACTACTAACTCACCCGGAATAGGACTACTTGAAACTGGTTTGCGTCATATGGATCAATTCTCGGCAGACGTCATTTACATTTTCTGTCTCAGCAAGTGCCGTAGAACCCTCCAGCAGCAGGGCAAATCGTATCAGATCTCGATCACTTGCAGCAGGCGCCAATGTTTGGATTAACGTTCTCATATGTCTTTTATGTGCATTCACTGTCTGGACGATGATATGGTCTGCATGACCTCCGAATTCTTCTTTGGCGCGTAAGAACAAGCAACCTCTTGACTCGTGTTCTTTCAACCAAGTTGCATGTCCTTCAGCCAGATTGAGAAACATGGGTTGTTCTTTATTGTTTGCATATTGCCTTAACTGTTCCAAATAACGCTGTTCGCGCCGGAGGAGCACCTGAACGATAAGGTCATCCTTGGATTCAAAGTGGTTATATAACGTCATGATGGCGATCCCGGCATCTGTGATAATTCGCTTCAATCCAATGGAGTGGAAGCCATGAAGATAAAATAATTCTTCAGCCACGTTCAAAAGCATTTCTTTTTTGCTGCTCATAATCAGGAATGTCCTCTCTTGAAAATAGGATAGAACGATCATTATACCTTATAAAGGTATAAAAAATGGCTCACACTGTCAAATCGTGTGAACCGTTTCAATCTCCATTTGATGTAGGGCCTCAATCCATTCAGTCGAACATTCGGAGTCTGTAATGACCATTGATACGTGATTCATGGGGGAGATCTGTGCAAACGTGGATCGACCAAATTTGGTGTGATCGGCTACCAAAATGGACTCTTCTGCTCGTTCCATCATTCTGCGGGAAACAAGTGCTTCTTCCAGCAAATAGTCTGTTACACCATCCATTAACGAAACACCGCCGGCAGAGATGAATGCTTTGTTTACTTTGAACTGACTCAGCAATTCATGTGTGACTGGCCCCGTGGAAGCTTGCACCGCTGAATTGATTTCACCTCCAGCAAAAATGATTTTACCTGCAAAACCTTCCAGCGCACAGGTGAGGATTGGAACTGAGTTGGTGATGACAGTCACCTGTGAACGATTTCTTAGTTGACGCATGATCTCCAGTGTTGTTGTGCCATTGTCCAACATCACGGTTTCACCATCTTCAATCAGAGCGGCAGCTGCAATGCCGATGCGCTGTTTCTCACTCATCTGAAGCTGCGCACGCTTTTGAAAAGGGGCTTCGATCATTCCTGAACGTACACGAACAGCTCCGCCATAGACTTTACGCAATTCGCCTTCCTTTTCGAGTCGATCCAGATCACGTCGTATGGTTTCTGTAGATACCTGAAACAGATCTGCCAAAGCCTGAACCTGAACTTTCCCTTGGGTAGCCAAACGGGTAAGAATAGTGTTTTTGCGCTCTTCGTACGTTAGAGACATACGTTGTCGAACCTCCTGTATTGCGTATACATATGTATTTTAAATTTATAATTCGTGTAGTCTTGTGGATTTATGTTGATTTATATAGTTTAAAAGGTCAAGCAAAGCTTGTCAATTTGCCGAACGTGTACTTTAAAAGAAATAAATCTGCACCGTCTAGGATCTTGATTATTTTGTTATCCAAGAACATGGGACAGAGATGTGATGATGAAGTTAATGATGTATTGACAGTACTATCATGTGAAGATAAGATCATATAAAACAACATAATGTCACAAGAAACAACATACAGAGTGTAACGAGATCATAATTATATAACATGTATTTTTACTTACTAATGAGGGGGTCAAAAGAGTGAAGCGACAGCTGACTTTTCAAAAAGATGGAACGTTTAAAATTGTGCAGTTTACAGATCTGCACTGGAAAGACGGCCGTCCTGAGGATATCAGAACCCGGAAGTTAATGAATACCGTTGTTCAGGCGGAACAACCCGATCTGGTTGTGTTTACAGGGGATGTGATCTATACAGGGCCGGTAGATCAGGGGAAAAAGGCATGTGAGCATCCGGAGCAGGCTTTCCGTGAGGCCGTAGCAGTTGTGGAAGAGTGTGGCATTCCGTGGGCATTTGTGTACGGCAATCACGATACGGAAAATCGGATTACTCCCGATGGATTAATGGATGTCATTCAGGAGCATGAGTATAACGTGACAGAGCCTGGTCCAAGCGAGATTGCAGGGATGAGCAATTACACGCTGGAGGTAGCCGATCCGGATGGGAGTCCGGCTGCAGTATTGTATTTCCTCGATTCAGGGAGTTATTCCACAGTTGAGTCTATTCCCGGCTATGACTGGATTCAGCCCAATCAGATCCAGTGGCTGATGTCTGAATCCATACGCGTCAATTCCGGCCGCAGCCGCGGAGATAAGCTACCCGCCTTGGCGTTTTTTCATATCCCGATTCCTGAATACCAGTCCATGTGGGACACGCAGATCTGCTATGGCAGCAAGTACGAGCCTGTCTGTTCTGCCCAAGTGAACTCGGGGCTGTTCTCTGCACTGCTGGAGATGGGCGATGTGATGGGAACCTTTTGCGGACATGATCATGTGAATGATTTTCACGGTAATTACCATGGCATTCGTCTCTGCTACGGGCGTTCGAGTGGGCACAGTACATATGGAAGGGAAGGCATGCTGCGCGGAGGACGCATCATTCAGATGAAGGCGGGACAACGCAGCTTTGATACATGGCTTCGTCTGGAAGACGGCTCTGTCGTGAAGGAGCAGCCAGAACATCAACCTGGGAGCGCTTCAGCACAATAGATTATATAAAAGAGTAATGGAGTAGAGAGGAACGTTTTGATTATGATTTTACCTATAATGCTGGTACTGGCTTCCGGGATGGCTCATGCCGTCTGGAGCATGTTTACCAAGCGCAGTCTGAATAAAAGTGTGTTCTTGTGGTCCATTATGATGATTCCAACGATTATATTGCTTCCTGTACTCATTGTGGAATTGGCACGTGAACCCTTATCCATGGCAGCCTATGCGCTACTGATTCTGTCGATGGGCTTGCAGGCATTGTACTCTTGGCTGTTGTCTCAGACCTACGAACTCGGCGATCTATCTCAGATCTATCCGATTATGCGGGGAACGAGCACCTTATTGGTACCTCTGATCGGAGTTACTTTTCTGGGTGAAACCTTATCATTGTACGGCTGGATCGGCATTGCGTGTATGCTCGGCGGATTTACGGTGCTCAGTGGTGCCGGAAGCAGAGATGTTAATACGGGCTCGCGTGTAACGGGATTGAAGCCGGTTTTGATGGCTTTATGTGTAGGTTTATGTACAACCAGTTACGTGTTCGTGGATAAGCTGAATCTGGAACATATCTCACCCTTATCATTACTTGAAGTGACCAACATTGGTTTTGTCGCCGGTTTAACCCCTGCGTTGCTGGCTTCTCGTCAACTGCGTCAGGAGTGGAAGGTGAATCGATCGACCATTATGCTTGGCGCGTTACTGAATCCGGGCTCGTATCTGTTGTTTCTGTTTGCGTTACAGCAGGCACCGATGGCAAGACTGGGTCCCCTTCGGGAAGTAGGAACGATATTTGCAGCCTTCCTCGGTATTTTACTGCTGAAAGAACAGCAGGGGAAAAAGCGTATTCTCTGTTCCGTCGTTATTTTTGCCGGCATTTTGCTAATTGGGATGTGGGGCTGACTAAAAAAATGAATCAGATTTCTTCATGCAATCCCCTCAGGTGAATGACCTTAAGATGCATCTGTTCAGATGACACTTAGGTGACCGCCTGAGGGGATTTGTTCATTTTATCGGAGACACCCAAACATGATATATTGGATGCAGGCACAGTAAGCAGGTAGAATAGATTGAGGGAGTGAGTAGAGCATCGGGAGTAAAGAGAAGGACCACTTGTTGCATGAGGAGAAATTCATCCGGGCAATTGCGGAGCACGAGCAATTAATGCATGACCTGCGGAGAGTCCGAGGTCTCCATTTGCCACAATGTTACATAGGTGCAGGATATATTCGCAATTATATCTGGGATATTCTCCATGGATATGCTGTTCGAGAGCTGCATAGTGATATTGATGTTGTCTATTACGATGCGCAAGATCTGCGAGAGGAACGAGACATACAGTTGGAGTGTCAGCTTCGTGAGTTGACAGGCAATGCCAAGTGGTCGGTCAAAAATCAGGCCAGAATGCATCTGCGCAATGGCACAGATCCTTATCTTTCTACTGAAGATGCTCTTCGCTATTGGCCAGAGATTGTGACTGCCATAGGGGTACAGTTGGATGAAGAAGATCGGGTTAACATCTGCGCTCCTCATGGTCTGTGTGATCTGTATGCGTTAATGGTTCGTCGAAGCCCGTTCTTCACGGATGCTGATTATTATAATCAACGCGTACAGAAGAAGTGCTGGCAACAACAGTGGCCCAAACTAACGATAATAACAGACTGAAAGATAAGTGATTTGCGGAAGTGCAGGTACAAGAAGGAGTGTCTACGGAATTGATGAAAAAGTTCTTACAGAAAAACGGACTGATCATTGATCTTGTCCTGTTGGCATGTTTTGTAGCTTTTCTGGTCTTTTGGGGCCAGAGGTTTGCGGTCATGTTTTTCGGAATGATCACGGTGGCTTTTATCGTGCTAAGACGGATTGACTATCAGAAGCATGTTATTCTGAAACGGATTATCCTTACCGGATTTGGTGTGGTTGCCGTCTCCTTTGTCATTGTTGAAGCACTTGTGTTCACACAGCTTGGTGCGAATGATCCGGAAGAAGCGGACTATGTCATTATTCTGGGTTCAGGCATTCGGGGAACGGAATTGTCATTGACCCTCAAGCAAAGGTTAGATGCCAGTCTGGACTACATTCGCAGTCACCCTCAGACGCCGGTGATTGTATCGGGTGGACAGGGACCCGGGGAATCGATTCCCGAAGCGCTTGCCATGAAAAACTATCTGATTGAACAGGGGATTAACCCCGCCCAAGTCATTATGGAAGATCGCTCGACGAGTACACAGGAGAATCTGGCCTTTTCCAAAAAAATCATTCATGAATCCGGATTGGAGCACCCCGAGATCATGATTGTCACCAGTGACTATCATATGTTCCGTTCCAAATATATCGCTGCCAAGAACGGGTACGCGGCAGAATACGGTATATCGGCCCCGTCACCGGGATATTTGAAGCCGGTCAACATGATCCGTGAATATTTTGCTACGATCAAAACGTTTATCTAATATGCAAAAAGGACGAAGCGTAATACTTATGCTTCGTCCTTTTGCATATATGGGTGTACTTGTTCCTTAACGTTGTGTTACTTCTCTGAAGGAACAAGTACAGCTTCAGAAACCTGATCCGCAGGCGCTACCATTTCAGAAGATGAGGCAGGAGAAGGAACGGTTGCAGCCTCGGAAGGGAGGGCTACCATCTCAGAAGATCCAGCAGGAGAAGGAACTGTGGCTGGTTCTACAACTTGAACTTCAGAAGGTTCAGTAGTCGAAGGAGCTGGTATATTTTCTGAAACTTCATCCTCAGGGATAGCCACGATTTCAGGCGTTTTGGAAGCAGCGGGAGCAGTTACAGCTTCAGAAATTCCGGATTTAGATGGAGAAGCTGCGATTTCAGGAGTTTCAGATACGGTAGGAACAGGCACGGCTTCAGTAGCCTTGGCCTCTACTTTAACCGTATGGTTTGATGCCCATACTGCGGTGGATGTACTTACTCCTGTAATAAGCAATAGGGCCCCCATACTTAACATCCAGTGTTTCTTGTTCAGTTTCTTCACGTTAAACATGTTCATCAATCTCCTTTTTAATTGTTTGCCTTCACCCGACAGGGATGAACAAAATTGAGCAGGCATATTCTTGGTTCCCGCCATCACATTTAAAATTGTCTCACCATATTGTCTTCGTTCTTCGTGGGACATCTCTTTCACCACATCTTCATCACAGGCTAATTCGCTCCAGGTATGAATGTCCCGGCGAATCATATGAATCAGGGGATTGAACCAGTGCAGGGCACTAACCCCCAAGGTCAGAGCCTTGACCCACAGATCTTGATGTTTCAGATGTACCAACTCATGATGAATCACCATCTTGATGTCCATCTTTACCGTATTTTCGGGTGGAAGATATATGGTTGGTTTAAACAAGCCGACCAGTATAGGGCTCCGTACTGCCGTGCTGTGAGCAAGCGTGATATTGCGTTGGAGACCCAAAGCCTCTTTGATTAATGGCAGCTGTATAGCGGCTTCACTATCATAGAGAACTGGTATACGTGTGCGTGATAGTTCATTCAAAAATCTCCGATAACAGTACACCTGCCATGCAGAAAAACCGATGACGCCAATGCCCCATATGCATAACAGGGACCAGGCTGTAGTTACAGAAATGGTTTGTGCCGAGATAAATGTCCCTGCAAGTAAGCTTGTAGATGTTGCATGCTCCATACTCGGTACAGTTGATGTAGGAGGGAATGCAAAACCCAAAAGCCATGAAAGGCCAAGGGATACCGGGAGCAGATAGAACAAGAGAGCCATTTTACCGAGTCTGTAGAGCCACTTGGTCGGAAAAACAGATACAGGTATGAGTCGCAGTGTCAACATACATATGGCAACGATACTTCCAGCCACGGTCAGGCTGCACAGAATTTCAAAAAAGATGTTCATGATCTGCACCTACTTTTCCGAAAGCCATTTTTTCAGTTCTGAAATGTCATCGTCTGAAAGCTTATCGCCGTCATACATGGCCGAAACCAAATTCTTGACAGAACCTTGATAAAGCCCATCAAGCACGTGCTGTGTTTCCTGTAGTTTATAGTCTTCTGGTTGTAGAAGAGGTTTGTAATCATTGATTCTTCCACGCCTCGTCACGGTAAGAGCGCCTTTATCCACCAATCTGGACAGAAAGGTAGACATGGTCTGCGCTTTCCACGCTTTCCCTTTCTCAGCGAATATGTCTAATAGCTCTGTCGAGGTGACGGGTGGATCGCATGACCATATAACGACCATTAACTCCATTTCTGTTTCGGATAATTTTTGAATCTGGTTCACAGTGAACACTCCTTAACATCGTTATGCGTCCATAACGAGCATATTACTACACTACGTAGTACGTATAAACTACTACAACTTGTAGTGGATAGTCAAGTTATCCTGATAGATGATTGCCAAACCATGTTATAATATAGGTCATTAATAGAAGAACGATGTAGGAGTGAATGATCATTACAGCATATCAATTACCTGCTCTCTATGAGCAGAAGCGAGTTTCAATGCAAGAAATGGAAGAGATTGTACGCCTATTGGCCCAAGCCCCGCTACTATATGATGATGGAGAGAGCATTCAGGTTCAGGACTATCTGGAAGGATTGGAAGTCGAACTTGAGCATGAGGTACGCCTTGCTGTGACTGAATTGTATGCACTGGCTGTTCAGGCCTGCCGCGTCTTCGCTGATCCATTGGCGTACGAACAACTTCAAGATGCGCTTGGGTTACAGGCTGAGTTATGGCAGGAGGAAGTGCTTACTCTTGCGAAGTGGATGGACTGGCTGAAGCAGATCAGTGAAGGAAAAAGAACACTGCCCGAGTACAACTTTACAGCCATGCTTGGGACTTTGCCGGACGGATTCATGATCCATGACTTTTATGATGAGCTCCGATATCAACTGGAACAAAACCCTGCAAACACATGGGCTATCGAAGAGCGGGATCGCTTGTACACGGCGCTGGGTGCGAATTAAATCAAACCAACGGGTCACCAGCGGGGTTTAATCTAATATCTGTATTTTGCATGCATAGAAACAGGTTGATCTATCTCTTGCGAAATCTTTACCCAGTATGGGAAATGAGGGGATACCGTGAAAAAGATTGTATTAGCTGGTGGAACGGGTTTTGTTGGACAGGATTTTGCCCAAAGGTTCAGGAAGCTGGGTTATGAGGTGCTGATTATCTCGCGTCAGCCCGGTCATATTGCCTGGGAGGATCGTACAGGGATCATAGAGGCACTGGAAGAAGCAGAGATGTTGATTAACCTGGCAGGTAAATCGGTGAACTGCCGTTATACGGATGAGAATCGCAAAGTCATTCTGGAATCCAGAACGCGTACAACACGTATTCTCGGGGAAGCCGTCCTGGCTTGTAAACATCCTCCCGAACTATGGATTAATTCGAGTACGGCGACCATATACAGACATGCTGAAGATCGTCCCATGACGGAAAAAGAAGGCGAGATTGGCTCTGGCTTCTCGGTCGACGTTGCCAAAGCTTGGGAACAGGCTTTCTTTGAATTCAGTTTGCCGTCTACACGTCAAATTGCACTGCGAATTGCGATTGTGCTGGGCGAGGGCGGCGTGATGGTGCCCATGACGAACCTGGTCCGTTTTGGCCTGGGAGGATCTCAAGGTGCAGGAACACAGCAATTCAGCTGGATTCATATCGAGGATCTGTTCCGCATGGTGATCTATTTGCAAGAGCATCCGCACTTAAATGGTGTGTTCAATGCGTCCTCTCCGCATCCGGTTACAAATCGGGAGCTCATGGCACGTCTGAGAGAACAGATGGGTGTTCGGATCGCGCTGCCCTCTCCTCGCTGGATGCTTGAACTGGGCGCACGATTCATCAAGACCGAAACAGAGCTGGTTCTCAAAAGTCGATGGGTCATTCCTGAGCGACTGGAGAGGGAAGGCTTCACTTTCACCTACGGAACGTTAGATGTCGCTCTTGCCGAGATCCTGAGTAAGAAGAAATAATATTTCATACAAAAGAAAACACAACAGCAAGGGCAGAGGCATCTGCCCTTTATTATATATTTTAAGGCTTCTATCAAATGGCGTTTCGCCATTTGAGGTTAAGGACTCATTTCATTTATATATGTTCAACTAAACATTTACACGATAACGGAGAGGACAGAAATAACTTGAAGAAGCTAAGCGTGCGCCCAAAAGCTTTCTGAAAGAAAGCTGCATCGGAAGCATCGGCTTATCCCCGGATTTTCCCTTTTTAAGAAGGGAATCAAAAAAATCTGGGGATAACAGCGATCGGAAAGTTGTTCTGTCTTCGGAGTCTCTGTGTAAATACTAATTAGCTGAACTTATAGAGGTTTTTCAAAAAGTTCGCTTTTGATTACGAAGGATGCCTAGTGGCATCATCAGCATCGAATATGGAATTCAGCCGAAATGTCCGTTGCTCACGTAGTTTTCCTACGCTCCGCTACTCCATTTCTAGCTTCATCCCATCTTCTCGGTACTGAAAATCGGTCTTTTTGAATACGAACTTATTATCAGTCAGATGAACAGAAAGAGGTTGGGGAAATGCAACTTAGAAGAGTGAGGATTGCGGGAACAGGGAAGTACCTGCCTGAACAGGAAGTTACCGATGAGGAACTGGATCGCCGCTTGGGCGTGCCTGCAGGCTGGGTTAGCAAAGCCACAGGTGTAGGTGTACGCCATTATGCTTCGGGTGAAGAGACTTCCTCCTTCATGGGCGCGCGGGCTGCTGAAGCTGCACTTGCGGATGCAGGATTACAATTCAGTGATATCGACTGCCTGGTGTGTACCAGTGGCACGAAGGAACAACCGTTGCCTAGTACGGCGGTGTTTATCCAGCAGGCCATGGGGCAGCAAGATTCGGGCGTACCCGCCTTTGATATGGATGCAACCTGCCTGAGTTTCCTGAACGGACTGGATGTGATCTCCTATATGGTAGATGCCGGACGTTACCAGCGAGTACTGCTCGTAGCCACCGAGATTGCCTCAGCGGGACTAAATTGGTCGGATAAAGAGAGTGCGGCCCTGTTCGGAGATGGAGCAGCCGCCGTTATTATTGAGCGTTCGCCTGAAGGGTCATCCTCACAGATTGTACATGCTTCCCTTCAAACCTACAGCCGAGGTGCTCGCTTCTCGGAGATAGCAGGTGGCGGTACACGGCAGCATGCTTCGAATTATAATGCAGATCAGCCTGAGCCTTACCTATTTCATATGGATGGACAGGCCATCTTCCGCATGGCTTCCAGACTTTTACCCGGATTCATTGGTGGTATGTTGCAGGCGACCGGGAATCGGATGGAGGATTTCCAATTGGTGATTCCCCATCAGGGGAGTGCCATGGCGATGAGACTGATCCGCAAAAAGCTAGGCATTGCTGAAGATCGGTTTATGGACATCACACGAAATCACGGCAATACAATTGCGGCATCGATCCCGATGGGTCTGCATGAAGCGATTAGACAACAGCGGATTCAGCGGGGAGATCGGGTGTTGATGATTGGCACGGCTGCCGGATTATCATTGGGAGGACTCATTTTTGACTACTAGATCTGGGGAAACCGGACATCGTACAGCTGCTTCTCTTCGTGTGCTGCTTACAGGCGGAAGGGCTCCCGTTACGCTCGATCTGGCACGTATGCTTCATCGTGCAGGCCATCGGGTCTATGTTGCGGAGAGTGTCGTACGGCATCTGACCAGATCATCCCGTGCAGTGGAACAGTACGCTGTGGTTCCATCGCCGCGTCATGACACACGTACTTATCTGGCGGAACTGGAACGGTTGGTACAGGATTGGCAGATCGACCTGCTGATCCCCATGTGTGAAGAAGTCTTCTATGTTGCTCAAGGGGCAGACAGACTGCGTGCATATTGCCGTGTTCTGGTTACAACCATGGAGCAATTACATGAGCTGCACCATAAATATGATTTTATCCAGCTTGCAGGGTCACTCGGTCTTTCAGTTCCGGATACGCGCCTGATCAACAATCAGCAGGAATGGATGGAAGCTCAGTCTGTTCTGGGAGAATCAGGAGATTGGGTGTGGAAACCGGTGTATTCCCGCTTCGCAGCCAAAGTTCGCATGCCTACACGTTTGATCGATGAGGGTACGGGCGGGACTGAGCAAGAAGGACACATAAGCAAAAAGAAGCATCGACATTTACGTAACGATCCTCCGGAAGAAGGGGAATTATCCTCTGCTTCCCCTTGGGTTGCACAGGCCTTCATTCCGGGTCAGGTGTTGTGTACATACAGCATAGCCCACGAAGGACAACTGGTTGCGCACGCCACCTACGATAGCCGCTACCGCACAGGAAGCGTGGGGGCCAGTGTATTTTTTGAACAGGTGGAACATGAGGGTGCCCTTGCGTGGGTAAGACAATTCGTTGAAGGAACGGGATTTAGCGGACAGATTGGGTTTGATTTTATAGTGGTTCAGGATGGGCAACTGTATGCAATTGAGTGTAATCCGAGGGCAACGAGTGGGATTCATCTGTTTCACCCCGGAGATGACTTGGTGCGTGCACTGACTGAACCGGAGACGTTGGTCAAAGAAGGAAAATGGATCACGCCCGCAAAGGGTAGCAAAGCCATGCTCATGCTTCCCATGCTGGGAAGCGGAGTACAGCAGATCTTCGGCAAAGGCAAGTTCCGTGCATGGATAGCTGCCTGGCACGGAGCGAGGGATGTGGTTTATTTAAGGCAGGATATTCAGCCTTTCTTTGAACAATTCGCGGTAGTGCTGGCCGCCTGGCGTCTGGCAAGATCACAGAAAATCTCACTGACTGAAGCTTTGACTCACGACATAGAATGGAACGGTGAACAACAATGAAGAGAGCATTGGTTACAGGAGCTACGGGATGTCTGGGCAGGCACCTCGCGATACGGCTTGCAAAAGAGGGATGGGACGTCACAGGCATGGGCCGACAGTCCAAGGTTGGTGCAGAACTTGAGTCGGCAGGAATCCGATTCCTGAATGGAGATATACGGGATGAGGCGGCAGTAAATGAAGCGTGTACGGGGCAGGATGTGGCCTTTCACTGTGCGGCGCTATCATCACCATGGGGGAAGTATAGGGACTTTTATGGAAGTAATGTGGAAGGAACACAGAAACTCATGGATGGCTGCCTGAAAAATGATGTACAGCGATTCATACATGTCTCGACTCCAAGTGTATATTTCAACTACATACCACGATTTAACGTACATGAAAATGACCCGTTGCCATCCAAACCAGCGAATCATTACGCAGCCACGAAGCTTCTCGCTGAACAGGTCGTAATGGAAGGGCATAGAAAGGGACTTCCGTCGGTCATGATTCGACCGCGAGCGATCTTTGGTCCGTATGACCAGACGTTGTTTCCCCGAATTGTCGCGGCCAATGCGAAATCCGGCGTGCCCATGATCGGTGGCGGACAGGCTTTAATTGATCTGACCTGTGTGGATAATGTGGTGGACGCCCTGTTATTGTGCCGTGATGCACCGGACGAAGCGCTCGGCAGAGCGTACAATATCTCCAATGGCGATCCGAGGGCGTTTAATGAGTTGGTGAGCAGCTTGTTTGGCATGCTGGACATGCCTCTGCGTCGTCGAAACATTCCTTATCAGGCAGCATATGGCGTTGCAGCATTGCTCGAGCGTGTTCATGGCTTTATTCCTGCGCTGGGTGAACCTGTGTTGACAAGGTATACCGTTGGCTCCTTATCCATCCCGCAGACATTGGATATTACGGATGCACAGGAGCGATTGGGATACGTCCCTCGGGTGTCTATTGAAGAAGGTTTACAACAATTTGCAGACTGGTGGAGGGCTGGATCATGCTGACAACAACTCCGGTAGAACTATATCTGGGTGCAGCAGGTTACTGTACACATCCAGAATTTCTGACGCTGCGGGGTGGTCGGTTGAAGCCGGTGCCTTTCCCGGCAGGTTTTGCCTGCATCATTCACCCTGTACATGGACCAATCCTGCTGGATACGGGATATAGCTCCCGCTTTTTCAAGGAAACGGCTCATCTGCCCAATGCACTGTATCGTCATATTACACCGGTTGTCTATCGTGAAGAGGATAGTGCCGTTCATTTTTTGGCTGGGCTTGGGCTGAAAGCTTCGGATATCCGGTATATTATCCTCTCCCATTTTCATGGCGATCACATCGCAGGTGTACGAGATTTCCCGGAGGCACAATTCATCTATTTGCCGAGAGCTTATGATGCTGTGCGCTCACTCGGTCCGATTGCGGCTGTGAAGGCAGGTTATCTGTCTGGATTGTTGCCTGAAGATTTTGTAGCCAGATCCTTGCCTGTTACGCGTCAGCCGGAGCGGTGGACAAGAGCGGGAGAATCGTTCCCTTATGATGAGGTTTACGATATCTTCGGCGATGGCAGTCTGCTGGGGGTGGAGGTATCCGGTCATGCGGAAGGCATGATGGGACTTCTGTTGCGTACAGAAGAACATGATTATTTCCTGTGCGCGGATGCAGTGTGGTCGAGTCGGGCTTTTCGTGAACAGCGCAGGCCTCATGCGCTCGCGGGTATCATTATGTCTGATCGACAGGAATACCACCGTAACTTTGACAAGTTGGTTCAGCTGCATCAGCAGTTTCCCGACATTCGGATAGTGCCGAGTCACTGCCGAGATGTGCTGGACGCTTGGGGCACAGGAGGGCTGAAACGATGAGCAATACCCTTCGTATTGTAGTACATTATGCGCTTGCACGCGGGCTGCGAACATGGAAAACGCGGGAACAACTGGAGCGCTGGCAAGAGCGTCGGATTATTCGACATGTCCATCAGATCCGCGCCCGATCTCCGTTTTACCGAAAGTGGTGGGGTGGCGTGGACGCATCCTACTGGAGAAGCTTTCCGATGATTGACAAATCAATCATGATGGAGAACTTTGATACACTGAATACGGTAGGTATTACCAAGGATGAAGCGTTGGCTCTAGCAGGTGAAAGTGAAGAAACGCGTGACTTCAAACCCTCCATTCAGGGAGTGACTGTTGGATTGTCCTCGGGTACGTCAGGGAACCGGGGAATATTTCTGGTAAGTGATCAGGAGCAGGATGCGTGGACGGGCACGGTGCTGGCCAAGTTGCTGCCTGGTGGGCTGTGGAAACCTGCGAAGATTGCGTTTTTCCTGCGGGCCAACAGTAATCTGTATGAATCGGTGCAGCGCGGCAAGTTACAGTTCCAGTACTTTGATCTTCTGGAACGTGTGGAGACCTTGGTGAGACGGTTGGAAGAATACCAACCTACCGTCTGGGTGGCTCCCCCATCCATGCTGCGTCTGTTGGCGGACGCCTATGTGGCAGGCCACCTGACCGCTGTACCGGATAAAATCATCTCGGTTGCCGAGGTGTTGGACCCCCTGGATCGCAAGGTACTGGAACAGGTCTTCGGACAGAACGTTCATCAAGTCTACCAGTGTACAGAAGGGTTCCTGGGAGCGACCTGTCGTTATGGCACACTGCATTTGAATGAGGATATAGTCCATATTGAAAAAGAGTACATGGACCCGGCCACCCGCCGGTTCGTGCCCATTATTACGGACTTCTCCAGAACATCACAGCCGATCATCCGGTATCGGCTGAATGATATTCTGACCGAGGCGGCAACGCCATGTGCCTGCGGTTCTCTGTTTACAGCGATTGAGCGGATTGAAGGCCGCTGTGATGATACGCTTTATTTTGAACAACTGCATACGGGTGTGTCTGTACCGGTCTTTCCGGATTTCGTTACTCGCGCCGTCATTGCGGCTTCGCCGGATATTGAACATTATCGTGTGGTGCAACGTGGGAACGGGACGATGGAGGTATCGCTAGTACTTGGTGGAAATGCAGCAATGGAGCAAGTAAGGGCTGATGTGTTGCATGAATTGAACAAGATGGCAGACAGGATGGATTGTACTTTACCGGAGGTGAGATTCGTTCCGTATGCGTTCAAACCAGGGGTCACCAAGCTACGCAGGGTGGAGAGACAGCTTGATTGAGTTGGTGAGAAAATATTGGGGGAGAGCAGGTGGCTGCGTGACAGTGGTGACATACAAGATAGGAGATGGACAGCAACGGATGCAGACAGAGAATGATAGAAATGAAGAAACGAAGGAAAAAAGAATATCAATATCCGGTGCATATGATCCCGTGGCTCTCATTACAGGCACATCCAGTGGCTTCGGTATGTTAACGGCCATTACTCTTGCCAAGCAGGGATACCTTGTTGTTGCCACCATGCGTGACCTGAACCGAAAAGAAGAGTTGGTCAGACTTGCAGGAGAGGCAGGCATAACAGAACGTTTGGTGTATGAGCAGTTGGACGTTACGGATTCTGAATCGGTGCAAGCAGCTATAACCAAAGTCGTTCTGGATTATGGGCGCATCGACATACTGGTGAACAATGCAGGATTTGCGGTTGGCGGGTTCATTGAGGAAGTATCGATGGAGGATTGGCGGCGCCAGATGGATACGAATCTGTTTGGGTTAATCGCTGTGACACGTGCAGTCCTGCCTGTGATGCGTGAACAGAAGCAAGGTCTAATTGTTAACTTGTCCAGTGTCAGCGGGTTGTCCGGTTTTCCGGGTTATGCTCCATATGCTGCCTCCAAATTCGCTGTGGAGGGATTCTCGGAAAGTCTGCGGCATGAGATGTCTTCGTTCGGCGTTCGCGTGGTATTGGTTGAGCCAGGCGCTTATCGTACGCCAATCTGGAATAAAGGTTTGGGTGAGATTCACCGGAGCGAGGACTCTCCGTATAAACATAAGCTGGATGCGGTCCTTCGTTATTCTCAACATGCAAGCGAGACGGCACCTGACCCACAGGAGGTAGCAGATCTGATCGGACGAATTGCACGGATGCGTGCACCAAAGCTTCGATATGCGCTAGGCAAAGGATCGCGTGTGCTGATCATAGGTAAAGCATTGCTACCGTGGAAGTGGCTGGAATGGATCATTGCCCGTGGTTTAAAATAGAGATTATATACTTCAGTATCCAGTCAGAATTGCGGCTATTTCCTAGAGAGGGGTGGATTCGTGTTTGAAATCATTGTTGTTATTCTGCTTCTTGTGATTGTGGGCTTGCTCTTGCGAATCAACAGCAAGCTGCTGGAACGTGATTGGGTGAAGGAAGCGATGGAACGGGATCGGAATCAAAAACATAACCAGAGTTCTCCAAATTAAAATAAGCGGAGGTTGCCAATGAAAATTGCATTCGTTTTGTTTGATGGACTGACTTTCCTTGATTTTGCTGGGTTTTATGATGTGATCAATCGGTTGAATTTCTTTGAACAAACCAAAGGAACAACATGGGCAACCTGTGCAATAACAGATCAGGTCACGGATGAGTCTGGTTTAACGATGAAGGTGGATCGAGTGAAGCCTGACCTGTCGGAATATGATCTCGTGTTTGTCCCTGGAGGCATGGGAACGCGTAAGCTGCGATACGACGAGGCATTTGTAGGCTGGTTGAAACAAGCGGAGTCTGTTCCTCTGAAGGTATCCGTGTGCACAGGCTCTCTTCTGCTGGGAGCGGCTGGATTTTTGTCTGGTAAAAGAGCGACGACACATCCGTATACCTATGATCTGCTTCAGCCGTACGTTGCTGAGGTTATTCAGAGCCGGATCGTGCGGGATGGAAACGTAATTACAGCCGGTGGAGTAGCCACGTCCATTGATCTGGGAATTTATGTTGTTGGGTTGCTTGCAGGACAGGAAGCGGCAGCAAATGTGAAACTCCAGATCGATTATCCTTATGAAATGGAGGGAGTGGTCGAAGAATGAACGAAAATGGAAAGCAAGAAACCTATATCATGCGCAATATTAAGCGGGATGAAGCAGATGTATACTGGCCGTTTCGACTGGAAGCATTGAAAACACATCCTGAAGCCTTCGGGGCTTCCTTTGAATTATCCATTCGGATTCCCATGAATGAAGTGCAGGAACGCATACATAACGAGCCCGACGATTATATCTTGGGCGCATATACAACAGAAGGAACACTCGCGGGAATGATGGGTTTCAAGAGAGAATATGGCCTGAAGCTCAGGCACAAAGGCATAATCTGGGGCGTCTATGTTGCCACGCCATATCGGGGAAACGGTCTGGCATCGCAATTGCTCCAGGAAGTCTTGGAACGGGGAAGATATCTGGAAGGCATCAAGCAAATTAATCTGAGTGTGGTAACGACGAATGAATCAGCCAGACGCTTATACGAGCGATATGGATTTGAAGTGTATGGCATTGAGCGTAACGCACTGGAGATCCATGGTCAGGGATATGATGAGGCGCATATGAATTACTTTTATACGTAGCATTCAATATGATGAAGATATCACAGCAGGAGGTGTCCTATGACAGGTCAAGTTGAACTTGAGATCGACGGTATTTCCTTTGTCTTGAAAGAGTCTCACTCATTTGATTGGTTACGGCCCTTGGGTACGGTCTTTCGCGTATTCGATCAGCAGGATTCAGGAAATCTCTCCTTCGGTATCGTGCAAAAGGATGGAAAGAGGTTGTTCGTAAAGTATGCGGGAGCACTTACCATTCATGCGAATCATACGGGAAGTCCCCCGGAAGCCATTCGTAATCTGAAATCATCTGTTTCCGTCTATGAAGATTTGAAGCATGACACGTTGATCCGACTAACGGATCATTTTGCAACGGAGCAAGGGTATGTCTGTGTATTCGATTGGGTGGAGGGGGAGAATCTTCATAACCACTGGAAATTTCCGCCTCCGGCCAAATATGAAGATCCTCGTTCCCCCTACTATCAGTTCAGACAACTTCCGGTGAAGACAAGGATTGGCGCGATGGAGCAGATTCTTGATTTTCATATCGAGGTGGAGCGGAGAGGGTATGTGGCTGTTGATCTGTATGACGGCAGTCTGATCTATGATTTTGACAAGTACGTCATGAAAATTTGTGATATAGACTTGTATCGGAAGGGCTCTTTTACCAATACCATGGGGCGTATGTGGGGATCTTCCCGTTTCATGTCTCCAGAGGAATTCGAGCTGGGTGCACTCATAGATGCGGTTACCAATGTATTCAATATGGGAGCCATGGCATTCGCGCTGCTGGGTGGGGAGAAAGACCATTCATATGATAGATGGGATGCTGGAGAGGCTTTATATCAGGTTGTGATACGTGCAGTCAGCGCAGATCGGTCCCAGCGGTATGCATCGATTGCAGAACTCGGTGAGGCATGGAAAGAAGCTGCAATGCAAAGGTAAGGAGCGCGTATACGAATTATTCGCAAATATGCAAAATCCATTCGTATGTGTGTGATAAATACCGTATAATGGAAATTATTAAGGGGGTGCAGATGATGTGCAGATATGCGATGTCAGGACCATACAAAGACATCTATGCATGCTTCAATTGTCGCAAATCATTTAAACAAGTTTCCAGATACGACCTTCGCCCTGAAGTTGTGGAACAACTCGAATATAAATGTCCACAATGTGCTGCGTCTATGGTTAGCATGGGACAGGATTTCCAGGCGCCCAAACAAAATGATAGCAAACAATGGACCAAAGTGATGATTCTGTATCGCCATGGTTATACCTTTCATAATTGTGGATGTGGGGCTGGATATCGGCCGTCAGATTTACGTGAATTACCCGATTTTCTGGATCAGCAGGAAGCAGGTAAAGGCAGTGAAGGCAAACGATTATTGCAAAGGTTAACTTCATAGATATGGCTCCTACATCGAACCTGCCGTCTATGGAAATGTTGAAGATACAAGCGAGCACGTTATATACAATCAATGAGCAACAGCGTCTATTAAGCATTAACGAGCCGGGTGGTGGGCAGGCTCCAGCCATATTTATCGGATTGGCTTCTGCCGGTTCACTGATCTATTACCATGAGCAGTTACCGCCGGATCTGATGGATGAATTGAGTAAGGAATGCGAGCTTCCATTGGATATTCCGAAACTGATTCGAAAGGTGCAGACCTTTGAGCCAGTTAACCATGTGTGGATGGGACCAGCCTATGTCTTTCCTGAGTCATCTGACGAATGGAATCGGCAGGTTCAGTTGATTGGTCAGGAGCAGTGTAATTTGCTGGCAGAGCATTTCCCTGAATTAACAGATCTCTTACATGAAAAATGGCCTGTTTCGGCTTATGTTATTGATGATTCTGCCGTGGCAGTGTGCTGCTCCGCACGGATTTCCGAACATGGGGCGGAAGCAAGTCTCTATACGGCACCTGGTTATAGAGGACATGGGTATGCAGCGGAGACGGTAAAATGCTGGCAGTATCATGTCAAGGAACGTGGACGCATGCCAATCTACAGTACATCTTGGGATAATCTCGCTTCACAGCAAGTTGCCCGTAAATTGGGATTAATTCAGTTCGGTGTAGATTTCAGTATCACAACTGTGGAGTTGAGGAAGGGCTGTGATGTTGGATGATCCGCACTTTCCTACAAAAGGACCTTCAGTATGTCATTGAAGCGCATATCCGAATCTACCGAGATGAGTATAATTATGATGATAGCTTTGCTGAATTTATCACCCATGCGGTGAATTCGTTTGGTTGTTCAGGCAATCACGCGACGGAGATGTTATGGGTTATGGAGTTAGATCAGACAGCTTCCCTGTTGCGTTAACTCGTTGTTGAAAGGAGTGGTCCAGTGAATCGCAGAAGATGGATTCTGGGTTTGTTATCTGGATGTATTGCACTGACGGTAACGGCGTGCTCGACTCAGACGGAAGAACAAGTATTATCAGCAACCATCGAAAGCAACCTGCAGCAGATAGTTAGTGACCCTCTCCTGCTGACCAGCAGCAATCCCAATGATTACATTGCTGGTAACCCGGAGGTTTACAGGGACATCCTGAATACGGGTAAGGAAGGACTTCTTCTCCTGTTACAGCAACTCGAATCCAGTTCGGAGAACGGTCTCAAGGAATGGATCATGGCGCTCAGGCAAGTAGCGAAATGCTTGGAGAGCACAACCCTGTAGAGGCGTGGCATAGTGGCAAGGACTGGCTCAGGCAGTATAAAATAAACGTAGAATAATGGTTCATCATCATCCCTAGTACCTGACTTAGCGGAAATAATGGAGGGGACGGAATCGATTCTGAAGAAGCGATAGCGTTCGCCTTTGTCTCCGAATTTATACATCTATAAGTTTATTCAAGAAGCTTTGGAGACAACAGCGATCAGAAGAACGATCCGTAACCGGAATGGTTCCCGCAAGTCGTCAAGCACTGTAGTGTGTGATGAGCCGGAAATACAAACCTCACCTCCAGTCAGCATGAGCAGCATTGAGAGGTTCTTGGAACCCGAAATAATACATTATAGAGGTGAAATCCTTGAATAAGAAAATTGCTTTTTTTGATTCAGGCATCGGTGGTTTGACCGTTTTGCATAAGGCATTACAACAGTTTCCCGAAGAAAAATTCCTGTATTACGCGGATACCTTGCATGTCCCGTATGGAACCAAATCTGCGGATGAGGTGAGAGGACATATTTTTGATTGTGTGGAAGCCATCGTTCAGGAGGATGTCCGAGCAATCGTAATTGCTTGTAATACTGCAACCAGTCTGGCTGTTAAAGATCTGCGCGCCAAGTACGATATCCCGATTATTGGTATGGAGCCTGCGGTGAAACCAGCCGTGGAGATGAATCGTGAGAGTGGGAAGAGAGTGCTTGTATTTGCCACTGCCCTCACCTTGAGCCAAACCAAGTATAACGAACTGGTATCGCGTGTTGATGATCACCACAGTGTGGATTCCATTGCGCTGCCGGAACTTGTGGAATGGTGCGAACAGCTGGATTTTGATCCGCGCAAAATCGCTGATTATTTCCGGCTCAAGCTGGCAGATCTCGATCTTCAGGTGTATGGCACAGTGGTGCTTGGCTGCACTCATTATCCATTCTATACGTCCATTCTGCGCACGGTTCTGCCAGATCATATACAGATTATTGATGGCAGTACAGGCACCGTAAATCATCTGAAGCAGCGCCTTGGATTGGTTGCTCAGCATGGAGACAGAATTGGGGAACAGGTCACTTTCCTCAGTTCAGCAGGCCGACCGGAAGAGCAGGAGAAGATGTACAGGGCACTCCAATATCTTGAGAAGAACTCCATGTAGGTTACACCATAGGAGGTGATCGCTATGCAGTCCATTTATCTTATCCGTCACGCCAAGGCCACAGGGCAGGAACCCCATGCAGAGCTTACAGATGAAGGGATCAGGCAAGCCGAAAAACTTGCAGATATCTTGGCTGATCAATCCATTACGTATATTGTCTCCAGTCCGTGGAAAAGGGCTGTTCAGACGGCTATGCCGTTGGGCATGGCAACGCTGCAACATATACATACGGATGAACGTCTCCAGGAGAGGGTACTTAGCTCTTTGGATCTGCCTAACTGGATGGATGTACTGAAACGTACATACGATGATGTGGATTTGGTGGAAGAAGGCGGGGAATCTTCCAGAAACGCGGCTGCAAGGGGGCTGGCGCTTCTGGAAGAGTTGTGGAGCAGACCTGAACAGCATGGGGCCGTGGTTACACATGGGAACTTGTTATCACTGCTTATTCGTGAGTATGAACCATCCTTTGGCTATGAAGAGTGGGCCAAACTTTCGAACCCGGATGTGTAT
The DNA here is from genome assembly GCF_038595085.1 of Paenibacillus sp. FSL R5-0749. Lineage (NCBI taxonomy): Bacteria > Bacillati > Bacillota > Bacilli > Caryophanales > Paenibacillaceae > Paenibacillus > Paenibacillus sp. FSL R5-0749. The sequence goes on from NZ_CP152005.1 coordinate 1,895,492, forward strand.
GTATTGGAGAAACAGCGGCCAGAAGCAGGGCAGTTCACCATTCGCAGAATCTGGACAGATTAAACAGGAAAAGAGTGCTCCAGCGATAGGATATCAGCCAGAACACTCTTTTCGTTTATTCATAGGGGATGCTTATAAGGCGGCAATCATGATCATAACCCATCCAGCCAAAAATGCGACTCCACCAAGTGGCGTAATGGCTCCCAATTTGCGAACACCCGTAACACTTAAAGCGTACAGGCTGCCAGAGAACAGGATGATGCCGGCGAACATCAGCCATCCGGCAAGCATGACGAGTGAAGAGGATTCGAGATGGTCTGCCAGAAGCCCAATCAGGATGATCCCCAGTCCGTGGATGAGGTGATATTGAACGCCGGTTTCATAGATTTTGATCATGTCAGCGGATAATTTGCGCTTGAGCGCGTGTGCGCCAAAAGCACCCAAAGCAACAGCCAGGAACATCATAATGCTGCCGAGTATAATCAGGGTTTGCAATGTGTTTTTCTCTCCTTTTAAGGGTAATTAGTTATAACATCAAGGTTTATTTTGCACGAGTGTTGTTTAGAGTTTGCGCAATTGAATCTGCCCAATGGAGTGATCGGCTTCCTTTTTCAGAATCAGTCTGGCACGCCCTTTGGTTGGCAAAATGTTCTCATGCAGGTTTTTGGCATTGATATCCTGCCAGATCTGGTTGGCGGTCCGCACGGTTTCTTCTTCATCAATATTGGCGAATCGTTGATGGAAAAAGGAATCCGTGTCTTGGAATGCCGTATTGCGGAGCAGCTTGAAACGCTCAACGTACCAGTGTCTTATATGCTCTTCTTCTGCGTCAATGTAGATGGAGAAATCGAAGAAATCACTAACCAGCAAAGGCGTTTCTTTTTTGACCTGAAGTACATTAATGCCTTCAATTATGAGAATATCCGGTTGACAGATCTGCACCTCTTCTCCTTGAATGACATCGTAGGCGAGATGAGAATACACTGGTGCTTTCACTTCGGGTTTGCCTGATTTCACATCGCCCATGAACTGAATCAGGGATTTGATATCATAGCTTTCCGGGAATCCCTTACGGTTCATGATGCCTTTCTCTTGCAGCACGGCATTGGGATATAAGAAACCGTCGGTTGTGACAAGGTCAACCTTCGGGCTATTCTTGCCTCGAGCGAGCAGTGCCTGAAGCAAGCGGGCCGCTGTACTTTTGCCCACGGCAACACTTCCCCCGATTCCGATGATGTAGGGGGTGGGGAGCGCTTCTTTTTTCATAAAGGAGGCCGTTAGTCGATTCAGCTCTCGTGAAACTCTTGCATATAGGTCAATAAAGTGGGTAAGAGGCAAATATATATCTTCGACTTCTTGAATCGATACCTCTTCATTCAATCCCTTTAACTGTTCTAATTCGGCTTCCGTCAGTGGAAGAGTGGTCTGATGTTCTTTAAGTTCAGCCCATTCCTTGCGGTTAAACTCGATGTAAGGAGAGTATAAATTCATGAGATCCCGCTTTCTGTATGTAATATAATTGTGGACACAACCTTTAGTGTACCAAATTTCAGGAAACTGACAACACCTTTACATTGTCCGTTTCATAATGCCTTTCGTGAAAATGGAGCGAAAACCAACTTATAGGAAAGTTTAACCCAATTTATGTTAAAGTCAACGTATACCATGCGGAAGGGTGACAGCATATGATCATATATGAGAGAGAGCATGATTTTGTTTTGACCGCACAGCATGAGCATGGATTAGTAGCCGGAGAGATGGCTTCCCACTGGAAGAAAGAATTACTAGCCGACGCTGCACATCGGGATGAATTGATTCTGGCGGCGAGAGAACATGACCGGGGCTGGATTGAGTTGGATGCTGCTCCGTTCTGGAATGATTATAGCCAATCACCATATTCGTTTCGGGATTTTCCTTTGCGTCCGCGTTTTGTATTCTACCATAAAGGGATTGAAGAGGTTTGTCAGAAAAACCTCTACGCCGGATTATTGTGCAGTTTGATGTATACGGAGCTATTTCAGAAGAATCTGGGTGCTAATGCTCAGGATGATGAAGACATCCGAACTTATCTCCAGCAAGAACACGAACGTCAGCTGAATTGGCAGAAAGAGCTTGGCGGTGATGCTGAAGCATTGAAACAGAGGCTGCAAAGCGATGTGGAAATCATGCTTTTCTGCGATCAGCTCAGTTTGTTTCTATGTATGGAGGAACCTGGAACACCTGCTGCGCGTTATGATTTTTTTGCAGAAGGGCTTAGTTGCACGTTTGATGCCTGTTCCAGACAACCGATTCAGGCAGAGTGGTTATCCAATGAAAAAGTAGGCCTGTCTTTTTTTCCGTTTGATGAAGACTTTACGGTCGTTTTGCCTTATAAATCGGTGCCGAAGGCAAGTATCCGCAAATTTGGTATGCAACAGGCTTATCGCCGGGCTGAGTGGAAGGAACGTCGTGTGTTAATTACGGATTTGAACTGAGAACTGGAAACGCCAAGCTAGGGGAATGAGCAACATAGAATATCACAAAACAGGCGGGCTTCTGATGTACAGGGTGTCCGCCTTTCGTATGCATATATATCATCATGGAATGTACTGTGAGATCAGTGAAATTACTAATAAATCAGCGTGGGAATAAAGAAGGAAAACACAGGTTATTCCCAGAAATGTTAGTGTACAGCAGAGAAGCGCATGTTAGCAGGAGGACGAATATGAACACCAGAATAGAGATATTAACGATGTGTATGGTATGGGACAAAGTGAATGATCAGGTGTTATTAATGAATCGGCCGGATCGCAAAGGATTTCCGGGATACATCGCTCCTGGGGGAAAGGTAGACTTTCCGGAGAGCATTGTGGATGGTGCTGTGCGGGAGGTTCTGGAGGAGACGGGTTTAACGGTCAATGAGATTACGTATAAAGGACTCGATGAATTCTGTGATCCCGAACAAGGATTACGTTACATGGTATTCAACTATTTGGCGACTTCATTCGAGGGACAATTATTGCAGAATCCGCCCGAAGGCGAACTGTTATGGGTGCCTATGAAGCGGGTGTCCGAGCTGCCTATGCAGGACTGGTTCGCTGAACGTCTCCCACGATTTTTCCAAAAGGGTACGTTTGAGCGGAGTGTGATCTGGGAGAAGTCATCCGGACGTACGCTGCAAGAGACATTTATGTTGTATAGCGATTCCGCTCTTGAACAGCGTGGGGTTCGATAAAATCAACGTGAAAGGGAGAGAAGATCATGGGATACCAGCATGCCCTAGAAGGATACATTGCAGCGACGAATACACATCAGTTTCATGAAGTGAGCAAATGGTTATCGCCAGATGCCGTATATTGGTTTACAGGAACGTCATGCACTACTCCAGACGAAATCCGGGCTTATTTTGAGAACGCTTGGGAAACAGTCCAGGAAGAAGTCTACAGTGCTGAAGAGGTTAAGTGGATTACGACTAGCAAAGATCAGGCAGTTTGTATTTATACCTACCACTGGAAGGGGATTTATCAGGGAGAGCCGGCTTATGGAAAGGGGCGGGCAACGAATGTGTTTGTTGCTGGGCTTGATGGGGAATGGAAATTAATCCATGAGCATTTAAGCTTGGGTTAGGATAAAATTAATGCCTCATAATGTATCATCCATATCTATATATTTATATCCAAATATTATGGTATAATGAAGGTTACTATTTTTATGGGAGATGACTAGCCCAGGAGAAACAGTGTGTGTTTAATAGATTGAGTAAACTAGTTTGTTGAAGTAAGCATGATATATTTGTAGATTTGCCATACATAGGCTTCTGCAAACAGAACGAGAATGAATATTGTACGATGAAAAGGTGGAGATTGGCATGAAATTGTCGTTCCGGATTTTGGATTGGGAAGAAGAGCGACCATACGAACTTTTATTGATGGCTGATCCTTCAAAAGAAATTGTTGATGAGTACCTGAGTCGGGGTGTTTGTTTTATTGCTGAGTATGAAGGAGAGATGGTTGGAGAGTTCGTATTGCTCAAGACTCGTCCGGAGACTGCCGAGATAGTTAATATTGCCGTACAGGAAGAACTGCAGGGACAAGGTGTAGGCAAACACATGATTAAGGAAGCGATGGAAGCTGCACGCAGATTAGGCTGCCGGATTCTCGAGATTGGAACAGGCAACTCCAGCTTTCATCAATTGAAGTTATACCAACGTTGCGGTTTCCGCATTATTGGGGTTGATCGTGATTTCTTTGTGAGGCACTATGAGGAAGAAATTATAGAGGATGGTATTCGCTGTGTGGATATGATTCGTATGGCCATAGATCTGGATGCTGTTACAGAGGATGAAGACGAAAGGAAGAGTACTTAGGTGAATCGGTATACACATATTGGCGTATATGGCTTGGTCACTTGGGAGCAAAAAATCCTGTTGATTCATAAGGCACGGGGAGCATATCAGGGGCAATGGGATTTACCGGGCGGAAGGCTGGAGTTTGGTGAGCATCCAGAGGCAGCTCTTCATCGTGAGATTGAAGAAGAGACCGGCCTGACCGATCTACAAGTAATGATTTGTTCTGCGGAGTCTAAGGTTGTGGAATGGGTGCATCAAGGTGAGCCGGAAGAGCTGCACCATATCGGGATGCTGTACGATGTTGTTTTGACCGCAGCTTGTCAGCCGGATCAGATCAAAAAAGAACCCGATGGTGAAGATTCGTTAGGCGCGGATTGGTTTACACTGGAGCAAACTACTGATCTTTCCCTAACGCCGTTTGCAGAGTATATGATTAGTAAAAGAACAGAACGAACACCCTGATGCGCATCATCACCTATATTGTTAACTCAAATTGGCTATATCCAAAATAAGCTGCTCGGATAATTCATGTCTGGGCCAGCTTTTTTAGTGGGTCTCCTGAAGAAAAAACCAATTATTTGTTGAATGTCATGTCAATTGGTTAATGTTTAACTTGACGGTTTGTTTTTGAACATAATGGACCACAATTCAATTAAGGAGGTAAAATGGGAGATCATATGCCTATTTTGTTATAATTAAGCGTTCGTTGTTCTAACCAAATTGCTCGATGAATTTCGATTCATCTAATTTATGCATCAATTGAGCTAAAAATAGGAAATGCTCCTGAGCGTAAAAGTTTATAGAATAGATATTAGAACACGGACTTCACTTGAAGAAGAGGAGAAAGTGTAACCTTCGAACGGATCAGGACAGTATTCGACATCTGTGCGACGGTATATACAATCATTGTTCTACTTTGATTTTGAAAACGCAGACAAACCTTGACGGGAGCGTCGGACTAACGTTACTACCACCAACAGCACGATTATTGGACTTCATGAAAAATTTCGCTTAAAATGTTGAACGAACGCAAATTACGACTTAGTCAATGATTTCCGTCAAAAACTTATGACTAAATCAAGACGGAGGGAACGTCGATGACGATCGTGGAAGGCAACAAGAAGCCCTGGGAAAGTTACTATGGCCCCAATATGGGATACGTACAGGAACAATATGAATTATTTGCTCAAGACCCTGGTTCGGTTACACCGGCCTATCGTGAACTATTTGAACAATGGGGTGCACCGCCAATGTCTGGCAAGGATGCACGCACAACCTCGAATTCCGGCAACGCCCAATCGGCTTCCGGAAGCGTGGACATTCAATTATTACAGAAAGCGGTTACAGCAGGTAAGCTGGTATGGAATATCCGTACGTATGGTCATCTTGCTGCAGACATAGACCCGCTTGGAATCAGTGAAGATACAGATACATCTTTGCTGGAACCTCAGCATTTTGAATTAAACGAAGAAGATCTGAAAGCTTTGCCTGCTTCCCTGATCTGGGAAGGTGCAGATGGACAGACCGCAACCGGTTGGGATGCAATCCAACGCTTGCGTCAGATTTACACTGGACCCATGGCCTATGAATTCAGTCATGTGCACGAAGTTCAAGAACGTGAATGGTTGAATCGCCGTGCGGAATCCCGGACTTCACCAGCTCCACTTACGCCGAAAGAACGTAAGGCTTTGCTGGAACGTTTGGTTGAAGTTGAGCAATTTGAAGACTATCTTCACAAAACATTTGTTGGACAGAAACGTTTCTCTATCGAGGGTAACGATGTGCTTGTACCGATGCTGGATGAAGCTGTTCGTATCATGGCAGAAGCCGGATCTAGCCACATTCTGATGGGTATGGCCCACCGTGGACGGTTAAACGTACTTGCCCATGTATTAGGCAAACCGTACAGCAAAATTTTCTCTGAATTCCATCATGCTCCGAACAAAGACCTGGTTCCATCGGAAGGTTCGACGGGAATCAACTACGGTTGGACGGGGGATGTCAAATATCATATGGGTGCCAACCGTTTTGTAAAAGACGGGGAAACTGTGCAGGCCCGCCTTACTCTGGCGAATAACCCGAGCCATCTGGAATACGTCAATCCGGTTGTACAGGGTTTTGCACGTGCGGCTCAGGATGACCGTCGTGACCCTGGATATCCGAAACAGGATGTAACGAAGGCAGCTACCATTTTGATGCACGGTGATGCCGCATTCCCTGGAGAAGGGATCGTTGCGGAGACACTTAACTTCAAAGCTCTGCCAGGATATCAGAATGGTGGAACCATCCATATTATCGTTAACAATCGTCTGGGTTTCACTACAGATAGCGGTGATTCCCGTTCAACATACTACGCAAGTGACCTTGCTAAAGGGTACGAAATTCCGATTGTACACGTGAATGCGGACAATCCGGAAGCTTGTATTGCAGCCATTCGTATGGCAGCAGAGTATCGCAATCGTTTCAAAAAGGATTTCCTGATCGACTTGATCGGTTACCGTCGTTACGGCCATAATGAAACTGATGATCCTGAAACGACTCAACCTATCGTTTATGACAAGGTGAAAAACCATCCAACGGTAAGCCACCTGTATCAGGATCTATTGAAGCAGGAATCGGTTATCGATGATGCGTCCATTACGAGCATTCGCGATGGAGTAACGAACAAATTAAAAGAAGCTTATGACCAGATGAAGAAAAATGAAGTACATGAATATTACCAACGGAAAATCAGTGAGCCGGAAGCAGTTACAATTACGCCTACTGCCGTACCATTGGAGAATCTGCGCAGCATTAATGCGGACCTGCTGAAATGGCCTGAGAACTTCAATGTGTATCCGAAGCTACAGCGCATTTTGCAACGCCGGAGCACTTCCCTGAACGAAGGGGAAAAAGTGGATTGGAGCCTTGCGGAGACACTCGCATTTGCAACCATTCTCGCTGATGGCAAACCAATTCGGATTAGTGGACAGGATGCCGAGCGCGCTACATTCGCTCATCGGAATCTGGTACTGCATGATTCGGAGAACGGAGCCAAGTTCTGTCCGTTGCATCACTTGCCACAGGCAAGAGCATCCTTTGCCATCTATAACAGTCCGTTGTCTGAAGAATCCGTTGTTGGATTCGAATACGGATATAACGTATATTCACCAGATACACTGGTCATCTGGGAAGCTCAATTCGGGGATTTTGCCAACTGTGCACAGGTTATTTTTGACCAGTTTGTATCCGCAGGTCGTGCCAAGTGGTCTCAAAAATCCAGTCTGGTGATGTTGCTTCCACATGCGAATGAAGGTCAGGGACCTGAGCATACAAGTGCTCGTCTGGAACGCTTCCTTCAGTTGTGTGCAGAAGACAACATGACGGTTGCCAACTTGTCGAGTGCTTCCCAGTACTTCCACTTGTTGCGTCGTCAAGCTTCGTTGACTGAAACGGAAGATGCCCGTCCACTTGTGATGATGTCACCGAAAAGTCTCATCCGGAATCCGCGTGTTGCATCACCGGCAGTGGAATTCAGTGAAGGCAAATTCGAACTTGTGCTTGAGCAAGCTGGACTGGGTACGCAGCCGGATCGTGTGGAGCGCATTATTCTGTGCAGTGGCAAGATTGCCATTGACCTGGAAGATGCTTTTGAAAAAGATAAAGCAGATTGGTCATGGCTTCACATTATTCGAGTGGAACAGCTGTATCCATTCCCGGCAGAAGAGATCAAACGTATCCTCGCACGTTTCAGTAATGTAAAAGAACTGGTATGGGTACAGGAAGAAAACAAAAATATGGGCGCCTGGACTTACATGGAGCCTCGTCTTCGCGAAGTTGCTCCAGAAGGCACAACCGTTAGATACGAAGGTCGCCCGGAACACGCAAGTCCTTCCAGCGGTTATCAGCTTGTGCATAGTATGGAACAGCAACAGATTATTACATCTGCGTTGAAACAAACGACGAAGAATAATATTCCACTGGGGAGGTAAGAGCTGTGAGTGAAATTAAAGTACCTGCAATGGGTGAGTCAATAACTGAGGGAACTGTATCCAGATGGATGGTTAAAGAAGGGGAAAACGTTAATCAGGGTGATGTGCTTCTTGAACTGGAAACGGATAAAGTAAATATCGAGATCAGCGCAGAAGAAAGCGGTGTGCTGGAGAAGATCATTCGTCAGGAAGGAGAGACGGTAGAGATCGGTGAAACGATCGGTACACTCTCAGCTGGCTCTGGAGGAGGAAGCGGTGCACCCGCTTCCGAACCGGCAGCGGCAGAAGAGAAAAAGGCCGCTACTCCTGCACCTGAAGCACCAACACCAACAGCACCTGTTGCGGCGGCACCGGAATCATCCGACAGCGCCAAAACGGCTTCACCGTCCGCTCGCAAGCTTGCACGTGAACGTGGTATCGAGTTGGATCAGGTTCAGAGCAAAGATCCAATTGGACGGGTATACCAGGACGACGTGAAGAGCCATAACAATCAGGCACCTGCTCCGGCAGCTCCACCTGCCAATAAAGCTCCTGCGGCACCAAGTGCTCCGGCAGCTGGAAGTTCCACGTATACCAAACCAGTGGAGCGTCAGCGGATGTCTCGCCGTCGTGCGACCATTGCCAAACGTCTGGTAGAGGCTCAGCAGACTGCAGCCATGTTGACTACGTTTAATGAAGTGGATATGACTGCCATCATGGATGTACGTAAACGCCGTAAGGACAAGTTCAAAGAGAAACATGAGATTAACCTCGGGTTCATGTCCTTCTTCACCAAAGCAGTTGTGGGAGCTCTGAAAAAATTCCCTACAATTAACGCAGAGATTGATGGCGAAGATGTTGTACTGAAAAAGTATTATGACATCGGCATTGCCGTATCTGCGAAAGAAGGACTGGTTGTACCGGTTGTGCGTGATGCCGATCGTCTGGGCTTTGCCGAGATTGAGAAGAGCATTGCGGACCTGGCATCCAAAGCTCGTTCCAACACACTGGCGTTATCTGATCTGCAAGGTGGAACGTTCACCATCACGAATGGTGGAACATTCGGTTCCTTGTTATCTACGCCAATTCTGAATACACCACAAGTGGGTATTCTGGGGATGCATAAGATCCAGCTTCGTCCAGTGGCGATTGATGCAGAGCGGATGGAGAACCGTCCAATGATGTACATCGCGTTATCTTACGATCACCGAATTATCGACGGCAGTGAAGCTGTACGTTTCCTTGTGACCGTGAAAGAACTGCTTGAAGACCCGGAATCACTGTTGATTGAAGGTTAATCCATAACGTTTGATCAAGGCTATTATTCATATCGCTTAACAAGAAACCCCTGAATTGGAGCGCAGCGTGAGCTGTACATCCGATTCAGGGGTTTCTTTTGCTATAAATAGTATTGTATTGTTCCGGTTCTATTATATAGAGTCAGCTGTTTCAGTAAGGCTCACAGGCCTATCGTGTGTATTCGAGCTAGGGGTATTCCGCTCTAGCCAGTCTACGACATGCTGAGCCACTTCTGTTCGGTTGATCTCATGCAGCATTTCGTGGCGTCCACCCGGATACAGGCGATACTCGATATTCTCCAGTTGAAGCTTCTTGTACTGGGAGACCAGATTAAGAACACCTTTGCCATGAAGTCCAACGGGGTCCTTTTCACCTGAGAACAGATATACGGGTTTGTGTTTAGGTATGCGCTCCATATTGTGTGGAAGATGGACTTCGAGCAGCAATTTGAAGAAGTCGCGGAAAAAGCCTGCTGTACAGACTGCCCCGCACAGGGGATCATCAATGAATCGCTGAACCTCTTGTGCGTCCCGGGACAACCAATCAAACGGTGTCGTTGCAGGGCGGAAAGAGCGGTTGAATCCACCAAATACAATCGCGTTGAGCAGCATGCTGGGATGAGTAGCACCCTGTATGCCGCATTGCAAGAAAGCGAGCTTCTCTCCGAACCGGAGCAGCCCGCGTCTGCCGTTTGTCCCGGATAAAATAAAGGCATGGTACTGCTCGTGACCAGCGTACATAAGATGTTGTACTAAGAATGAACCCATGCTATGTCCCATTAGAAAAAGGGGCACCCCAGGGTTCTCCTTGGCGGCTACTTCGCCGAGATTAATCATATCACTTGCCATCCAGCGGAAGGCATCGACACCAGCATTGCCGAGTAGCTTGGCATTCTCCACAGTTTTGCCATGACCCCGATGGTCATTGGCATAGACCGCATAGCCATTTTCAGTAAGAACGCTGGCAAATTCCGCGTATCTGGCGGCCGTCTCGCCCATGCCATGTGCAATTTGCACTACACCCTTAACGTCGCATTCCGGATCGGGAAGCCAGCGGTACACATGAATACGGGTACCTTCACTAGCGACCAAGGCAAAGGTAGATTCCTGCATCTCGTGTAATTCCTCCTTCACAGGTTACATATGAGCTTGATTTATGGCAGATAAGAGCGAAGAACAGTGGTATTCCCGTTTAAAGTATAAGAACCCAGATTGGCTGGCAAGAGATAACATTGTCCAGCTTTCAATTCAATGCGGTCTGATGCAGCATGTGCCCACTCCAAAGTGCCTTCTCCTTCACAGACAACGAGAATTGTGAAGCTGTCAGGATTGGTGGAGAGTTCCCAGCGTTCAGTTACAACCCCTTTTTCCACCACAAAATAAGGACATTCCGCAAGCTTGAGCCATTCACCAGGAGTAGCGTTATTGGTTTTCATTGTTGAAGCACCTGCACCCTCATAGGCGGTGACATTCAATGAGTCTTCAACATGCAACTCACGTGGTTTACCATCCAGTCCAGGACGATTGTAATCGTAAATCCGGTAAGTCGTATCCGAGTTTTGCTGAATCTCAGCGACAACGACACCTGCACAGAGCGCATGTACGGTTCCGGCAGGGATAAAGAACGTATCACCAGCTTCTACAGGTACCTGACGAAGGGTATCCATCACCGTGCCATTTTCCAATGCCTCTTTCAATGTTGCCCGATCCACGCCTTCATTCAGGCCGTAGATGATGTTCGCGCCCGGTTTTGCGTCGAGTACATACCACATTTCTGTTTTGCCAAGCTCGCCAGGAGGAAGTGCCTCATACTCGTCTGTGGGATGAACCTGAACGGACAGGTCATCGTTGCAGTCAAGCAGCTTAATCAGAAGGGGGAAACGACCGCCTTTTTCGGAAACGCCTTTGGTTCCAAGCCATTCGGTGCCCAGTTGTTCACGAACTTCATCCAGACCCTTGCCAGCTAGTGCTCCATTTAATACCTTGGTTGTACCGTTTGGATGATCGGCTATCATCCAGCCTTCTCCGATATGTCCTTCAGGGGGCGTAAGGCCGAATTGCTCCAGCGCACGACCGCCCCACACACGTTCTTTGAATTCAGGTTGGAATTGTAATGGGTATGGCGTAGACATCAGTAATCTCTCCTCTAGTATATGAAATGGTGGATCGCTTTAATCAGTCATGGGCATGCAATCGCCATGAACAAACAAGTGAATACGTTTGCATATGTAGATTTAGAACACAGATCGCAGGAAGGAGAAGCCGTTAACAGCTCACCTTGCGATTGTGTCTAGTTTATTGTATTTGGTGAACAAAGGAAATTATTTTTTCTCAATTCCGATCAGAAAAGGAGAAGTTTCTCGCTGTAATTGGCGATACAGCACAACCTGTGCCTGTCCTACCGGCAGGGAAGAGGACCACTCCAACACGGCTGATGCTTCCTGTGCGCCTCCGTCATGACCAGGGTAGAGCACAACTGTAATAATGCCGCGAGGACGTAATAAAGCGAGTGCGGCCTCGAGTGCAGCAATTGTACTGTCAGTCTTGGTTATGATGGAGGAATCTGCATTTTCCGAAGGCAGATACCCCAGATTAAACATGACTGCGCCAACCGCACCAAGCCATGACTCCGGCACGGCTTCTGCCATTCGATCATGACTTAGTTGAAGCATGGAGATGGAGCCAAGCTTGGCTTCGTCGTTTTGTTTTCGAATCCGGGCCTGTGCAAGCGTAAGGGCTTCATTTTGAATATCGAATCCAATGACTTGACCACGTTTGCCTACTTGTTGTGCCAAAAATAGTGTGTCTGCTCCTGTACCAACCGTTGCATCTATGGCCAGATCACCTGGCTGCAGACGGGAAGCAATCCACTGATGAGCACAGCTGAGAACCGAAAGAAAGCCCATCTATGCTCGCCTCCAATACTTACCCTGCCATGAATCCCGCTCTCGCAGCTCACGATCAATGGAGTTCAATACTTCCCATTTGTTCATGGACCACATTGGTCCAATCAGCAGATCACGCGGTGCGTCGCCTGTAAGGCGGTGTACGATCATTTCTGGCGGGAGCATCTCCAATGTATCTACGATCAGCTTGATATACTCGTCCTGATCGAGAAAACGTAAAAGACCGGCTTCGTATTGCTTTACCATTGGTGTTTTACGCATCAGATGTAACAGGTGAATCTTGATGCCCTGTACATCCATATTGGCTACTGCCCGTCCTGTGTCCAGCATCATCTCATGCGTTTCTTGAGGCAGACCGTATATGATATGTGTGCACACACGTATATTTCGTTTGCGCAGTTTCTCAACCGCTTCTTCGTAACACTTCGTGTCGTGCGCCCGATTAATCAATGTTGATGTGGAATCGTGGATCGTTTGAAGCCCCATCTCAACCCACAAGTATGTGCGCTCGTTCAGTTCAGCCAAATAATCAACAACGTCATCTGGCAAACAATCCGGGCGCGTGGCGATGGACAGACCAACAACACCTGGTTGCTCTAAAATTTCTTCAAAATATTCGCGAAGCTCCTCAACCGGAGCATATGTGTTCGTATAGGCTTGGAAGTAACCAATATAATGGGCTGTAGGCCACTTGAGGTGCTGTTTATCTCGAATCGTATTGAATTGGGTAACCAGATCTTCACGTCTGCTGCCAGCAAAATCGCCTGATCCGCGCGCACTGCAGAAGGTACAACCACCTTTGGCAATGGAACCGTCACGGTTGGGACAGGTGAATCCAGCATCCAGCATCACTTTGAAAACTTTATTGTTGAATTGATCTCGCATCTCATAATTCCAGGTATGGAATCGTTTATCTCCCCACAGGAGAGGGGACTGTAATGCAGGTGCATTCATCTTCAAGGTACTCCTTTGGCTGTCTAATTACAGTAATCATACGTGAATAAAAGAAGAAGCGCTATGCGATTTCCGTCATAGACGATGGATAGCGATTATAGGTGTCTTCATGAACTTTTATCATTGTATCAAAAAACTAAAAAAAAAGGGAACCAAAACGCAAAATAGGCCGTAAAATCAAGGTTTTCTCCTTGCTATAGTTTACACCTTATGTTATATTTAAATCAGCGTCAGACACCATCTAATGGGTACTATTCATCATAGCATTTGAATCAATGTTGACGTCATGGACCATACTATACCGTGAGGTGATATGAATGAATTCCCAAGTAAAAAACAATGAATTGAATCATGTGTCTGTTGAATTGACGGCAGAGGAAGCACTGGCTTTAACGGGTGTTCGTTTTAATGGAAATCCGAAAGTGAAAGCGGCTGCAAGACAAAAAGTTCGCGATGCTTTCGAAAAGACATTTGATTTTTCACACCAAGATAAGGTAGACTATGAACTACTAAAGTAGTTGGACCCCAATTCCAAATAAATCGAAGAGGGAATCTTTGAGATTTGCCCAAAGTGGCAGATCCGAAGATTCCCTTTTCATTGCTCTTTACAATTTGCGAGTTCTTCGGCAAAATAAGTCTGAGACAAGTATGGGACAAACGGAGGAATAAAATGCGTTTACGTGGCAGAAAAGGGATAAGAGAAAATCTAGAGCAACAAGTTGATCTTGTTGTACTGGACCCCAAGCAACATAAAGGAAAATGGTCTGAACTGTTTGGCAATAACCATCCGATCTTCGTGGAATTTGGTATGGGTAAAGGTCAATTTATCAGCCAAATGAGTTATAAATATCCGGAATTTAATTTCATCGGTATTGATATGTATGATGAGCTGGTGCGTCGTGCCAGTGAGAAAGCTCGGAATGCGTGGAGCCAGGCAGATGTGGAGACACCACCGAACCTGAAACTTGCGCTGGCAAACATTGAACAGATCGAGGAAGTTTTTGAACCGGAAGAACTGGAACGCATTTATTTGAACTTCAGCGATCCGTGGCCAAAAGCAAAGCATGCACGTCGCCGGTTGACGCACCCGCGCTTCCTGAAGAAATACACGGAATTGCTTAATGCAAAAGGACAGATTCATTTCAAAACCGATTCGGAGACGCTGTTTGATTTCTCACTCAACGCCATTGCCGACTTTGGTCTGCAAATGACGAATCTGTCTTTGAACCTGCATCGCGATGGACTTAACGAAGAACATGTGATGACCGAGTATGAGCAGAAATTCATGGGCAAAGGCATGAACATTCACCGGGTTGAAGTGATTGTGGGTGAAGAGGCACTGCGTGAGTATCAGCAGACACGTCTGGACAAGTATAAAGTTCGCGAAGCGACAGATGAGTCTGGTGAAGGTCAGGAACAGGAATAAAATCGAAATCTAACTTAAACTCATTAAAGAAGAGCGACACATGAGGGGAATGGTTCATTCTCATAGGTCGCTCTTTTTGGCGTTGTGAAGTGCTCCTAAAAATCACGCCTGGGATGATTTCAAAAGTTCTCTGAATGAAACTCTTTGCGGCGATAATCGTTCGGTGTAACACCGTTGAACTTTTTGAACATACGATAGAAATAGGAACTGTTGGTGAATCCGGTCCTCTCGGCAATATCGGCAACGGAGTTCTCTGTCTCTACCAGCAGATGTTGAGCCTTGGCTATGCGGGTTTCATTAATCACGTCCGTTAGCCCTTTCAGGGTGAGCTGTTTGTAGAGCCTGCTTACATAGATGGGCGACATGCTAAGCTCATCTGCAATAGAAGTTAGACATAGGTTAGGGTCCGCATAGTCCCGCTCAATAATGCCGTTGATTTTGCGAATCAACTCTTCGTGCTTCAGTGTACGTTTCTCCTCAACTTTGGAACCAAGCTCATCAAACATACGATAGAAGTGTTCATGCACTTCACTGATGTCTTCCGCTTCTTTCACAGGCAGCATGAGTCCATCTGATACTGAATCAAGCGTGAGTTGATTATTTTTCTTAAGGGTATTTCGTACATGGTTGAGTGTCATCGTCAGATGGGATAAGGCCAGCTGGAAGACGGTGAAGGGATAAGCGGCTGTTTCACCGACGATATCTGCATAGACTTGCTTGGCTTCTTGCGTCTTGCCTGTCATTAGATGATCGACAAGCTGTCTTTCCTTACCTGCTGGGAATGCGTACTCTTTGGCGTGATAAGCCATAATGTCAGAAGTATAGATCAGACAGCCGGGTCCCATGAACAAACGATGCAGTGAAGCTTCGGCTGATCTGGTGTAGGAAGCAATACTGTCTTCCAATGAATCTTCCTCCGTGCCAATCGTACAGGAGATGGAGCATTTCAGATGGGTCATTACAGCAGCCTGCATCATGCGCAGCAGCTCTTCTATCCGGTTGTTAGCAGGTTGCTCAAGTTCCTGGTATTCCGCTTTCTCGTTGAAAATGAGTGTGATCAGATCACCGCCCATATCCACAGCTTCCGCATTATAGTGGAGATCGGCTGTCTCGGTGCAGATGTTCATCATGGCGTATTTGACAAGCTGGGTCTCATCACGATACGTTTCGCAGAATTCCGTAAAGTGATCAATACGCAGCAATACGAGTTTGGAAGCACGCTGAACATCAATGGAGGAACCGTAGAACTTCATCCGTTCTTCCAACATACCTCCAGTTACTGTTTCACGACCCTGCAAGGCCCCACGCAGAAAATCCTGCCGTAAAAGATGAAGACTGCCACGTCGCTCTGCTTCCATCACACGTAAACGAACAAGCACCTTATCAATAGGGTGATATAGTTTTCGGGATACAAGGTAAGAGAGCAGCAACCCTGCGATGAGAAGTCCAACACAAAACAGAACGGTATGTGTACGCATACTCCGTATATCTGAGGTAATCAGATCATACGGTGTTATTCTCACATAACGCCAGCCCAGATCATCGGGAGCGGTATAGGTGATGAGTGATTTTTCTCCGTCGACCTTCTCGGTAAAATAAGCGGAATGCTCCGCATCCTGCATAATTGGCTTCATAAAAGCTTCACTGGAGAGATTTTTCATCAATGAACGATCACCAAAGTCGGATAATAGATCCCCGTTCTCATTCACGATAAAGGTCTTACCTGGTTGATCCACAGCATTCATGTTCGGACTGAGCCAATCATCCTTGATATTAACGATGACAGCATAGTTTAATTTCGCGTTGTCATTGATCGTGTCGTAACAGAGATAAGTGTAGCTGTTGACCTCTGTTTCTTCAGTAGAGCCGACCTGATATGTACGCGGGATGGGAACAAAAGGTTTATAGTCATGGAAGCGTTGGAGGATGCTTGTAATCCCCTGATCGTCGATCTCCGAGACGGACTGCTGCCCATTACGCACGTTGGAACTGATAAAAAATTCATTGCTTTTAGAGTTATATACATAGATAGATTCGATAAAGGGAAGGGACATGCGGTAGTTGTCGAGCTGCTCCATCGCCGATGTAATCTCATAGATATTCGGTTTGGAATAAAGCAGTAATGATGAGATGGTGTAGTCCTGATAAATCTGATATGACAATGATTTCGCAGTCTCGGTCATTTTGGCTACTTCACGGCTGGTTTGTGTAAGGCTGTTCATATCGGTACGATACACCTGGCGAAGAGCAATCCGATTATAGTTGACATACAAAATAGAAGAAGCCACAAGCAAGGTGGCGACGGTACTGATGATAATGCCGATCAGAATCCGTGTGAAGACCTGCTGACTGTCCTCTGAACGTTTACGCATTCTTTTTCCCCCTTGGACCTCTTGTTATGGGTGGAGAACATAGAACTTCATATACATACGCCAGACTTCATACCTGGATGAGCAGAAGAACAAGAGTATCTTGAATTATATATTATGTATGCGTTTACATCAACGCTGGACAGGCTGTTTTGCCTACTTTCTCTACATAAAGTTCAACTTTCGCAGGATTGTTCACCAGTTGCAGCCTATGCACGATATCAACATTTGTGAACGGATGCGTGTGGATGTCTGTTCATTTCACGGTTCGTTCGTTTTGTTCATAGTTTATTTCGCAGAATCGTTCATTTTCTGAGGGGAAGCTTCAGTATCCGTGAGCGAAGGGAGCACCTACAATAAAAAGAGAGCTCCACCACGCAGCACCGCAAGAAATTCGGGAGGGATCGAGCCATGCTCAAAGAATTGAACAAAAACAAAATCATGTTTCTGATGCTGTTGCCCACGCTGATCTTTTTTCTGATTAACTCGTATTTTCCAATGGTCGGTATCTATTATGCGTTCACCCGGTATGATTTTGAAGGCGGACTGTTTGGCAGTCCATTTGTCGGTTTGGAGAACTTTAAGTTCCTATGGCAATCCGGAATGCTGCTGAAGCTCACAACCAACACTGTGGGTTACAACCTCGCCTTCATTATATTAGGAAACGGACTGGCGATCTTCTGTGCGATCATGCTTAGTGAAATCCGTGGCAGGTTATTCAAAAAAATTACGCAATCCGTCATGTTCTTGCCGTACTTCATTTCGTTTGTACTATTAAGTGTAATCGCTTACAACATGTTCAACTATGAGTCGGGTTTTGTGAACACGGTGCTCAAACGTTTCGAGGCTGGACCGGTGGATATTTATAATACACCTTGGATATGGGTATTTTTGATCATCATCTTTTATCTGTGGAAGAATCTCGGATACAGCATGGTCATCTATCTGGCCGCCATAACGGGGATCAGTGACGAGTATTATGAAGCTGCCCGAATCGACGGGGCCAACATTTTTCAGCGGATCTGGTACATTACGGTACCGATGCTGAAGCCAACCTTTGTCATCCTGCTGTTATTCTCGCTTGGCAGCATTATGAAGGGGCAGTTTGACCTGTTCTATCAACTGATCGGCAACAACGGGGTGTTGTACAACGCTACAGATATTATTGATACGTATGTGTATCGTTCACTGAAAGTAACGTTTGATATCGGGATGGCAACGGCTGCTGGTCTGTATCAGTCCTTGTTTGGATTCATTTTGATCATGACCGTCAACTATATTATCCGCAAAGTAAATGAGGACTACGCCTTGTTCTAGAACGCCCGCAGGGCAGAAGGGAGTACGATCATGAACACGCCAATGAATACTCACACGCGTACGAATACACGTCTCAGAGATTCGGAGTTTACTTTCATGTTTCAACTGATTTCCTATAGCTTCATCATTATCTTATCCATCATGTGCCTGCTACCTTTTCTTCTGATTCTATCCGGTTCGTTTAGTAGCAACGAATCCATTGTAAGGGATGGCTATCACCTCTTTCCAACGGACTTTTCCCTGGAAGGTTACAAAATGGTGTTCAAATTCCCAACTCAGGTACTCAAGGCTTATGGGGTAACCGTTTTTACAACGGTGGTGGGGACCACGCTAGGGCTGTTTCTCATCACGATGGCCGGCTTTGTGCTCCAGCGTAAGGACTTTAAATATCGGAACACGTTCTCATTTTTTATCTACTTCACAACGTTGTTTGGTGGGGGACTTGTGCCTTGGTACATTATGCTGGCGAACTACTTCAATCTCACAGATACGTATACCGTACTGATTTTCCCGGGGTTGATGACACCGTTCCTCATTATCTTGATGAAAAACTTCATTCGTTCGGCTGTGCCGGATGAGTTGATCGAGTCAGCCAAGATTGACGGAGCTAACGACTTCCGCATCTATTTCAGCATTGTGTTGAAACTGGCGATGCCTGGGATTGCTACTGTAGGTCTGTTTCTGGCATTGGGGTACTGGAATGACTGGTTTACCTCATCGCTCTTCATTAACAATCCTGATATTTACCAACTGCAATTTTATCTCTATAACACGATGAACACGATTACTTTTATTGACCAGATGGCGATTGGCACAGGGATCACGCTTAGTCAGGATGTGCCTACGGAATCAACCAAGATGGCGATGGCGATCGTTGTGACGGGACCGATTTTGTTCCTATATCCGTTTGTACAACGTTATTTTGTCAAAGGACTTACGATTGGTGCAGTGAAAGGTTAGAACGTGAACACGCTCTGGATATCAGGCTGCTAGCATCATCTTCGGTCTGAAACATGGCGAGTCTGCGCTAACATATAAAGGTTCACCACAAAAAGGGAGGATGCGTATGCGTAACAAAACAATTCGGCACCTGTCTCTGGTACTTGCCCTGATGTTGTTCGCCGGGGTGCTTGCCGCATGTAACAATGGTTCGGGGGGATCGGCGCAAGGAAGCGAGCAAGGGGGAACATCCGAGAATAAAGGTGATAAAGTAACACTGCAATTTTACATGCTTGGGGATGCTCCGAAAGATCTGCCTGTCATTGAATCCGAGATTAATAAGCTGGCTGAGGCTGATCTGAACGTCAATGTGAAATTCAACTACACCTCCTGGACCGACTGGGATCAAAAATATAAACTGCTGCTGTCTTCCGGACAGCCGATCGATCTGATCTTCACAGCGGATTGGACATTCTACCAGTCCTATGCTAAGAAGGGAGCGTTTCTGGCACTGGATGAAATGCTGCCTAAAGCAGCACCAGCGCTTAAAGCTCATGTCCCTGATGACATGTGGGATGCTGTCAAAATCAATGACAAAATCTATACGGTTCCATCTACTTGGATTGAGTATGTAACCGAGGGGATTGCGTACCGCGAGGATTTGCGCGAGAAGTACAATCTTCCGAAGCCAGAATCGCTCGAGACACTCGAAGCGTATCTGGAAGGCATTAAGGCCAACGAACCCAATATGATTCCGATCGCGGATAGCAATGCCAACCATACGCATGGTATCCGTCAACTGACATCCAAGCTGGTGAATACAGCGGGTCAACTTCCATATGGATTGGATATTATGTATGACACACCTTCGACCGTGACGTCCTATTGGGGATCGGCACAACATCTGGAAGACCTGAAAACATACAAACGCTGGATGGACAAAGGATTCTTCCCGAAAAACGTACTGAATGTAAAAGATACTTCCAACTCATTGCTGCAAAATGGAAAAGCGGCTGTTGTTCTGTCCGGGGAGAACCCTAACAAATTTAATGCAGATGTTATCAAGGTGCAGTCTACGCATCCAGATTGGAAACTGGCTTATTTCCCTTACCCGAATGCAAAAGGGTTTGCACAACCTGTTCACCCGATCCACAATGGGTTTGCGATTCCACGCAGTAGTAAGAACCCGGAAAAAGCATTGGCATTTTACGAAAAGCTTGTGACAGACAAACGATATAATTGGTTGACTGAATACGGCGTGGAGGGCAAAAACTTCGAGGTAGATAATAATGGATACTACAAAATGGTGGGGGATGCACAAACGAACGGCTTCCCGCGTGAGGGCATGAATGGCTGGGCTTGGCGTAATCCGGAATTTATGCTCTATGATAAAACCTTTGATGATGTCCTGACCATGTTTGAGGATCTGGACAAAATCAAAAAGCCAGATATTTTTACCGGATTTGCGGAAGACTGGACTCCATATCAAGCCGAGAAAGCTGCATTGGAGCAAGTTGAGAAACAATATTTGTATCCGCTTAATGTGGGTTTGGTGGCAGACGTAGAGGCTGGGTTGAACACATTTATGGAGAAGGCAAAACAAGCGGGATTAGAAAAAATTCAGTCAGAATACACCAAGCAGTGGCAGGAGTACTTGAAATCAGCAGGCATTCAGTAAATTTGTACTTTCCTTCATACAGAAGAGGTGCCTTCAAAGTCGAAGGCACCTTTTCAATGTGGTTGCAGGTTTGTTTGAAGCCGCCGCTTAAAGGCGTAATTGGACGAGATATGCGGGAAGCAGCAAATGTTCGGATAAATTCATATATGGGCCTCTTCTGCGGATGAAGGACGAACGTCCTCCAACAGATCGAGAATACTTTGAGCGCTTTCCATTGGATGAACCTTGGCAATTTCCGCCAGATGACGTTTGCGTTTACGTACGACATCCGGATAGTGGTGCAGCAGTTTGTTCATCCATTTAATAACTACGTCAGACGAAGATATGGGTTCTCCCAACCCTCTAGCGGTAAAATAATGGACGTTTTCTTCTTCCTGACCAGGTATAGGATTGTGAAACAACATCGGAATTCCTTTGGCTAAGCCTTCGCTGCATGTCATTCCTCCAGGTTTGGTGATCAGCAGGTCGGAGACTTCCATCAATTTGTCCACTTCGTTGGTGTACCCGATAATATGAATGTTCTCTTTGCGATACATCGGGTTCTGTTCCATGCTGATCCGTGCTTTATCATTGCGACCCAGACAAAAAATAATCTGAATATCTTTATGCAACCGTGTCAGCAACGGATGGACCAGCTCGTCGCTGAGCATGCCCCAACCACCGCCCATTACCAGTACAGTGGGCATATTTTTGAGGTTGAATCTGCTTCGGATCTCTTCTCGTCCGGGATGTTCCCAGAAGTTCGGATGCACCGGAATGCCGGTGACTCGAATTTTGTCTATAGGTACGCCACGAAGCAATAGTTTGGACTTAACCTCATCTGAAGAAACCAGATAAAGGTCTACTTCACGGTTAATCCATGTCCCATGTGCATCATAGTCGGTGATGACTGTGCAAAGGGGAATCTGTGCACCCAGACGTTTCAGTCTGGCTATGACAGCACTGGGGATCGGATGGGTACAGACAATTGCATCGGGACGTAACTGGCGCACCACGCTGCGTGTATGGGTATAGAACAGCTTGTGCAATGCGAGTGTTGTCAGCCGATTCAATGATTTTTTATATTGGTGTCTGTATACGTATCCGACAAGTTTGGGTTGGTTGGTAACCGTTTTTTTATATGCTGTTATAATAAGAGGTGCAACCTTGGGATTTAAGAAACTTCCCAGTTCCAGCACTTTCGTCTGCACATCTGACGAGAGCTTTCGCAAATTGCTGGACAGTGCATAGGCGGCTTGAGTATGACCCGTACCAAAGCCTTCAGATAATAGTAATACTCTTTTTTTCTCCACGCTTACTTCACCTGTTCCTGCTAGGTTTTTCTGAGTCTAACATATCGGCTTTAAGACCAGAATGCAACTGTTGCAAGTGCGACTAAAGTACCTATTGTGGCACCTGCCAGAACATCGGAAGGATAGTGTAATCCCAGATAAATGCGAGAGAATCCGACAATAAGAGCCACAGGCAACAATATTAGCAATAAGATCGGATCAGTGGTCATAAATGGAACCGTGACCGAAAAAATGGCAGTTGTGTGTCCTGATGGAAACGAATGGTCCGTCAGGGGATTCCGAAATGTAATTGTATCCGGCAAGGCCAGATAAGGTCTAATGCGGGGATACAATTTTTTTGCGATGGCTACAGGAATGTGGCTGACCGCAAGAGCGATGCAAGCTTGAAGTCCTGTTGTGCTCCATGGAGCCGGAGCAAGCAGCCAGATTAACAAAGATACTGCAATAGAAGAAGTTGCTCCACCCAGATGGGTGAAATAATACAGCCAAAAATTCATAAAACGGTTATGAAGTCGGCCGTTGATCCACATAAAAACATTTCGATCATAATCTTGAAACTTTAAGAATAAACGGCTCATATTGGCCTCCTGCCAGTCAGGCCACCTGTAATGGTGGCATTATTTCCGGTCATTTTCTGCATCCGGTTTCGTCCTGATTAATATATAACCGTTTTTCATGAACTTGAGGTTATTTCAGGTATATGTTTATCATATTTTTAAATGTTGTCCTTTTCAAGAAGAACCCATGTAAAGAACGTAAAATTCATGTTAAAGAGTGGATATATACCCATCTTAACTTTTTGACTTGGGTTAGCCAAAAAAGATACAATGATTCAACATGGCTGAAATGAGGTAAAAAAAATGTGAGTTTTGGTTTAAACTTTTTGAGGTCTGTTTGCGTTATTTGTTATAGAGCCTCTGACGAAGAATAACATGCTGATGAAAAAAGCAGGGACTTTAGAAATAAAAATCAAGTAAACGGCTGAAAATAAGATATAACAGGCATGAATGCGAGGTTGTGGTATCACGAAGTGTCTATTCAGCGTTTAAAGATCACATTTCTCGTTCAGAAAGTGGAATTGGGGTTTTGACAAATGACTGAAAAGAATACAGAATCGATAAAGCAGCCAACTGATAGCAACCAAGCTTTGAAACATTGCCTGATAAATTCACGTATTACACAAAAGAACAGGGTCATATTCTGCACATTACAAAAAAAATAAATTGCAGAATCAGGAAGAGAAATGCTTAAGTAAACTGGGTTTGAAAAAAAGGGGGTAACAGAGAACGATGTTGGACGCTATATTCGTCACGATGCAGGTCATTCTGGCACTGCTAGCCGTGTACCAATTCACGTTTTCGCTGTTCGGTCTGATTAAGAAAAAGAAAAAGAAACATTATCCAGCCACAAAATCATTCGCTGTACTCGTCGCAGCACACAATGAGGAACAAGTCATTGGTGCCTTGATGGAGAACTTGAAACAACTTGATTATCCGGAAGATCTGTACGATGTGTTTGTCATCTGTGACAACTGTACGGATGGAACGGCTCAGATTGTTAGAGAACATGGGTTGAATGCCTGCGTACGTACCAACGCTGATCTAAGAGGTAAAGGGTATGCCATCGAATGGATGCTTAAGTACCTGTGGAAATTGCCACGTCAGTATGACGCAGTTGTTATGTTTGACGCGGATAACCTGGTTGACCGTAACTTCTTGCTTGAAATGAATGATGACTTGAACAATGGTTCACGTGTTATCCAAGGATATATTGATACGAAAAATCCGGAGGATTCCTGGATTACTGCAGCTTACGGCGTATCTTACTGGTACATTAACCGTCTGTGGCAGTTGTCTCGTCATAACTTGAATATGGCGAATTTCCTCGGAGGAACCGGAATGTGCTTCGAGACCAACCTGTTGAAGGAAATTGGCTGGGGCGCAACAAGTCTGGTTGAGGATCTGGAGTTTACGATGCGTAGTGTTCAACGTAACGTGTATCCTGTTTTCAACTATGACGCCAAAGTATTTGATGAGAAGCCATTAACATTCAAAGCTTCAGCGAGACAACGTCTGCGCTGGATGCAAGGTCACTTTACAGTTGCACGTAGATATTTCTTCCCGCTGCTCTGGCAGTCCATTAAGGAAAGAAGCCTGGTGAAATTTGACCTTGCCATCTATGGAGCCAATGTCTATGTTGTGTTGCTTACGTTCCTGATGACGGCTGTGATGTGGGTAGACATGGCCATATTCAATGGTCCGCACATTGCGAATATTTATGGGTACTTCCCGTTATGGGTTGGATTCGTCGCTATTGGTCTGAATATTCTGACGTTCCTGTTATCCATGGCGCTGGAGAAGGTTACCTTTGCCAAAGTTTATCTATATCTGATTTTGTTCCCAATTTATCTGCTGTCTTGGTACCCGATTACGTTCTACGCTTTCTTCACGCAGAACAACAAACAGTGGAGCCACACCCAACACACACGTGTTGTGCGGCTCGATGAGGTGCAGAGCAAACAAGGATAAGGAACATGGATACGTGACTTTGTCGACATTGGATATAACAAATGTATAATTCAGAAAAAAGTTGTGAAGATGTTGACAATGCATTTCGTGGATGTTATAGTATTCAAGTGCTTTAAAACGGATTCAAAATGAATAGCAATGGAATCACAAGTAGAAGTCCGACTTCTCACCTGATCAACACTATGTTGGCTGGTCAACGATCCCAATAATTTATGAAGTGTATACTCATGAAGAATTGTGTTGATTACAGGGATGTCGGTAGCTTGACCGGCATCCCTTTTATTTTTGTGTAACTGGATATTCAAAATGACCTGGAGGTGGACGGTTATTAGTAAAGATCACATGATTAATGATGAGATTCGGGCGAAGGAAGTACGCCTTGTCGGAGCTGAAGGAGAACAAATTGGGATCACGCCCATTCGCGAAGCACTGCAAATGGCGATTGACCTGAATTTGGATCTGGTCAATGTGGCACCACAGGCTAAACCGCCGGTGTGTCGTATTATGGACTATGGCAAATTCCGCTATGAGCAACAAAAGAAAGAAAAAGAAGCCCGTAAGAACCAGAAAATTGTTGACATTAAAGAAGTATGGTTCCGTTCCAATATTGAGGAGCACGATTATCAAACGAAGCTTCGTAATGTAGTTAAGTTTTTGAACGAAGGCGACAAAGTGAAATGTTCTGTTCGTTACCGCGGACGTGAAATTGCACATGCCGCGATTGGTCAACGGATTTTGGAGCGCGTTAAGGTAGAAGTTGCAGAACTTTGTACTATTGAACGTCAACCGAAATTGGAAGGCCGCAGTATGATCATGATCTTGGCTCCTAAAGCCTGATAACATTGGAGGAGGAAACACAAAATGCCTAAAATGAAAACACACAGCAGTTTGAAAGGACGCTTCAAAATTACCGGTTCCGGTAAAGTCCTTCGTTACAAAGCTCACAAAAACCACTTGCTTTCCCACAAATCTAAACGTGCTAAGCGCGTTCTGAACGGTAACCCAGTTATGGCTGCCGGGGATGTTAGACGTTTGAAACAAGGTTTGGCTAACTTGAAAGGCTAATTCTAATTAGTACATTCCGTATGGGGGATCGGCTACGGCCGTACACATACCACGGATACATTTATATTTATTTGGGAGGTTCTTTAATATGGCAAGAGTAAAAGGCGGTTTTGTAGTACGTCGTCGTCATAAAAAGGTTTTGAAACTGGCAAGAGGTTATTTCGGTTCCAAACACCGTATCTTTAAAACAGCTAACGAGCAAGTAATGAAATCCCTGGTATACGCATACCGTGACCGTCGCAACACGAAACGTAACTTCCGCAGACTGTGGATCGTTCGTATCAATGCAGCAGCACGTATGAATGGTTTGTCTTACAACAAACTGATCCATGGTTTGAAACTTGCTGGTGTAGACATGAACCGCAAAATGTTGGCTGATCTGGCCGTTAACGACATCAATGCGTTCAACTCTTTGGCTACTGTAGCTAAAGGCAAAATCAACGCTTAAAATTGTATGATACAAGCCGCCGTACCTATATGGCGGCTTTTTTTACGGCTTGGAAGCAATCCGAAGGTGAATCTCTGAATGAGTAGAGCGAATAGGCTATGGTCTGGCAGGGAACAATGAAAACCAGATAACCGGTGAATAACAGTCCGTGGAAATACATAAAATACGAACGGTGAAATAATACAAATGAAAACAGGTAAATTCCATTCCTCACTAAAGTTCACGATATGTTTTTGTTATATAACATCACATCGTTGTAACGTTAGTGTGTTAAAACGCTAAATTATTAAGCGTTTTCAATAAAAAAAGAACAAAAATATGTGATATTTGGTGATGAAACATCTGGATTTTAACACTGGTTGATTGTATAATCACCTCTAGTAGGCTAGTCCTAAATTTTTCTCTCCATGTCATAATGTTCGGTTTTTCGACAGATGATAGAATGCTTCAAGGGTGAGAATGCGCTTTTAATGTCGAAGAAACCATACATTCTGCATAAAAGCCATTCCTGCTATCTGTTAACCGTTCAATTGTAGGCTGGATTGGAATGAAGGATATATCATTAAGGGGGAAAAAGAGAAAATGAAAAAGATGCTCAGCTTGTCTTTGGTAATGTTGCTGGCGGTATCGGTTATGCTCGCAGGTTGTGGTAGCAAACCGAAAGAAGAAACAAATGCCGGAGGAGATACAGGTGGCACATCCACTGAAGCGAAATCCGATCTCAAAATCGGTATGGTTACTGACGTAGGTGGAGTTAATGACAAATCCTTTAACCAATCCGCTTGGGAAGCACTGCAAGCGACTGAAACAGAAACAGGTGTAGCCGTTAAATACCTGCAAAGTAAATCCGATGAAGAGTACATTCCGAACTTGAACGAATTCGTTAAGGGTGGATATGATCTGACTTGGGGTATCGGTTTCCAATTAGCTGATGCAATCAAAACGGTTGCTGACCAAAACCCGGATGCCAAACTCGCGATCATTGACAGCGTAGTGGATTCTCCTAATGTTAAGTCCGTAACTTTTGCTGAAGAAGAAGGATCCTTCTTGGTTGGTGTTGTTGCTGGTCTGACAACAAAAACGAACAAAATTGGTTTTGTAGGCGGTATGGAAAGCCCACTGATCAAAAAGTTTGAAGTAGGATTCAGAGAAGGTGTAAAAGCAGTTAACCCTGATGCTCAATTCATTTCTAACTACACAGGTGCATTTGATAAACCAGATTTGGGTAAAGCAGCAGCAGCAACACTTTACAATGAAGGCGTAGACATTATCTTCCACGCTTCTGGCGCAACTGGTAACGGTGTGTTTAACGAAGCAAGCGCACGTAAAAAACAAGGTCAAGATGTTTGGGTTATCGGTGTCGACAAAGACCAATCTCTTGAGTTTGGTGATGAGATTACTTTGACTTCCATGATCAAAAAAGTAGACGAAGCGGTTAAACGCGTAAACCAAGAAGTTGTTGATGGTACATTTGCTGGCGGTTCTGAGAACCTGACACTGAAAGAAAACGGTGTAGGTATTGCTGATACTTCTACTGCTAACGTATCTGCTGATATCCTTGCTAAAGTAGATGAGTACAAAGAAAAAATCATCAGCGGCGAAATCAAAGTTCCTACAGAGTAATTTTGGTCTTAGTCACAGATGAATAATCATTGAGGCCGGTCTAGACCGGCCTTATGATTGCAAAAACAGGAACATTTGATCAAGTCATCATAACAATTGTACAAGGTCACTGTGTATCAACGCTCCGGGTAGGAGCTTTTCTTTCGTTTGCGGAACCACACTATATCAGTTATAAGGGTGATTACATGGGTGCAGCAACCCCCGTCGTTGAGTTAAAACAAATTACGAAGCGTTTCCCAGGCATTGTTGCCAACGACGCTATCAGCCTTCAGCTTCGTAAAGGCGAGATCCATGCGCTACTGGGCGAAAACGGCGCTGGTAAGTCAACGTTGATGAATATTGTATTTGGTCTCTATCAGCCAGATGAAGGTTCCATTGAAGTGAATGGCAAGCCTGTCATCATCGACAGCCCTAACCGAGCGATCGATCTTGGCATCGGCATGGTGCATCAGCACTTTAAGCTTGTACAGCCGTTCACGGTAACAGAGAACATTATTTTGGGATCTGAACCAACGAAGGGTCTCAATATTAATTATAAAAAAGCAGCCGCTGAAGTTCAGCGTCTATCCGAACAGTATGGACTGAAAGTAAATCCTCATGCCAAGATTCATGATATCTCTGTCGGAATGCAGCAGCGTGTGGAGATTGTTAAAACATTGTATCGTGGTGCGGACATTCTTATTTTTGACGAGCCTACAGCCGTATTGACTCCTCAAGAAATCAAAGAACTGATGATCATCATGAAGAAGCTCGTCGCAGAAGGCAAGTCAATCATCTTGATTACGCACAAATTGAAAGAGATTATGGAAATCTCCGACACCGTAACGATTATCCGTCGGGGGAAAGTCATTGATTCCGTCAAAACTTCGGAAACGAACCCGAATGAGCTGGCAGAGAAAATGGTGGGGCGGAATGTCACATTCAAAGTGGACAAAAAGCCGGCTACACCTGGTGCCAATGTGCTCGAAGTTAGCAAATTAACTTCCAAGAACAAAGAGGGTATTGCAGTCCTGAACCAACTTAACCTGAACGTTCGTGCTGGAGAGATTGTTGGTATCGCAGGCGTGGATGGTAACGGTCAAAGTGAACTGATTGAAGCCCTTACCGGACTTCGTAAAGTCGACAGTGGTTCAATTCTTTTGGAGGGCAAGGAGCTGTCCAATCATTCTCCGCGCCATATCTCGGAGTCGGGTGTAGCCCACATTCCGGAAGATCGACATAAACACGGACTTGTACTTGATTTTTCAGTGAGCGAAAATATCGTTCTGGAATCGTACTATAAGGCACCATACACTCGTAAGGGGTTCCTTAACTTCGATGCCATCAAAAAGCAGGCGAAGCGGCTTGTGGAGGCATTTGACGTGCGTACACCAAGCATCGAGACCAAAGCCCGTTCCTTGTCTGGAGGAAACCAGCAGAAGGCCATTATCGCACGTGAGGTGGATAAAAATCCTGAATTGCTTATCGCTGCACAGCCAACCCGTGGCTTGGACGTAGGGGCTATTGAGTTCGTGCAAAAGCAGCTGATTGCACAACGCGATCAAGGCAAGGCTGTTCTGCTAATTTCATTTGAACTGGATGAGATTATCAATGTATCTGACCGAATTGCTGTCATCTATGAAGGCCAGATCGTTGGCGAGGTGCTGCCGGAAGAAACCAATGACAGGGAGCTCGGCTTGATGATGGCGGGCAGCACCCAAAAGAGAGGTACTGCGCATGAATAACGTATTGAAATGGTTTACCCGAGATTCATTTATTTTGCCTGTAGTCGCCATTATTATGGGTCTGATACTCGGTGGGGTTGTCATGCTGATTGGTGGCTACAATCCAATTGAAGCTTACGGCGCATTGTTCACCAAGGTATTTGGAGACATGTACAACTTTGGTGAAGCGGTACGGGAAATGACACCGTTAATTATGACTGGACTGGCATTTGCATTTGCATCACGTGCAGGGTTGTTTAACATCGGGGGAGAAGGCCAATTTCTCGTCGGTATGACTGCTGCAACCTTTGTAGGAGTTAAATTTGCAGGTTTGCCAATCTACCTTCATGCGCCACTGGCTTTGATTGCTGGTGCATTGTTTGGTGGTCTGTGGGCAGCTATTGCTGGTTATCTGAAAGCATCACGTGGGGTCAATGAAGTTATCAGCAGTATCATGTTGAACTGGATTGGTCTATATCTGGCGAACCTTATCGTACGCCAATTCTTGTTGTTGAAGGGCGAGAATCGCTCGGTCGATATCAGCGAATCGGCTTCGATCAGTCTCACATGGTTATCTGAACTAATGGGTAACTCCCGTGTGCACATGGGGACATTGATTGCTCTTGTGATGGCTGTGCTCTTCTATATCTATATGTGGAAAACTAAACAAGGTTTCGAAATTCGCGCGGTAGGTTACAACCCGAATGCGGCTGAATATGCAGGTATGCATGTTAACCGGAATATCGTAAAAGCAATGTTTATCAGTGGTATGCTTGCCGGTCTTGGTGGTGCATTCCAGGTTCTTGGTGTGTTCCATTACCAGACTGTAATGTCGGGTTCACCAGGTACAGGTTTTGACGGAATAGCAGTTGCCCTGATTGGTTTGAATCATCCGTTTGGGGTGTTGTTGGGTGCAGTGTTGTTTGGTACCCTCACGTACGGATCTGCAGGTATGAGTTTTGCTGCGGATGTTCCGCCTGAGATTATTCGGATTGTGATCGGTTCGATTATCTTCTTCATTGCGGCACAAGGCATCGTGCGCTGGATACTCAAACCGTTCTATTCGAAGCGTAAGAAAGAGAAGGTGTTGTAGATGGACTTGTTGACAATTGGGCAGATTATCAATACGACGCTTGTCTTTGCTACGGCATTGATTTTTGCTTCACTCGGCGGAATTTTTTCGGAAAAATCAGGTGTTACGAACCTTGGACTTGAAGGTTTTATGGTCTTCGGTGCCTTTGCGGCTGGAATCGGGGCGCACTATGCTCAAGAAGCGGGTATGGGCGGAACGACATCGGCTTGGATGGGGGTTTTGCTCGCGATTGTACTGGGCGTACTGGTATCGTTGATTCATGCCGTTGCGTCTATCACATTTAAGGCAGACCAGATTATCAGTGGTATTGTCATTAACTTTTTGGCAGCAGGAAGTACGTTGTACTTGGTTAAGCTGTTGTTCGAAGGTTCTGGTGATTCACCATTGGTTCAAGGCTTCAGCAAATTTGATGTGCCATTCTTGAAAGACATTCCGTTGCTTGGAGAAGCTTTTTTCAAGAACGTATATCCAACGACATATCTGGCCATTCTTTTCGTATTCCTGACGTATTACATTATGTTTAAAACACCATTTGGTCTGCGTCTTCGTTCAGTTGGTGAACATCCAAGTGCGGCTGATACGGTTGGTGTTAAAGTACGTCGTTATCGCTATGTTGGCGTTATGATCAGTGGTGCGCTTGCAGCCATTGGTGGTGCTGCAATCACGTTGACGACAACGGGTACATTCTCACACAATACGGTTTCCGGCCAAGGTTATATTGCCATTGCAGCAATGATCTTTGGTAAATGGAATCCGATTGGTGCGTTTGGTGCGGCTGTCTTCTTTGGATTCTCACAAGCGATTCGTAACTATGTGCAGTTGTTTGAATGGTCACAAAGTATTCCCCAGGAAATTATTTTCATGTTGCCATACCTGCTTACCATCATCGTTCTTGTTGCAGCGGTTGGACGATCTTCGGCTCCGTCTGCACTCGGTGAAGCATATGATCCGGGTAAAAGGTAACGACGTGCAACATATTGATTTACTTTCCAAAAGCTTGATGGAAAGGTCCGCCATGTGCGGGCCTTTTTTGTTTTTATGAGCTTCGGCAGGCCGCTTTTTCACGTTCACTTTGGTTCTCGTGCAGATACCCATATTTTCAGGTAGGGACAAAGAAACAGGCGAATTCAGTGATGGACGAATACACTGTTTTGAACGATCCGAGGAGGAGGGGAAAGTATGAAACAACAAGTTACGCGTGATGAAGCGATGAAATTAATAGGCAAAAATATTGTTGCAATCAAAAAAGACGGCACTCGGGTTACGGGAAAGCTGTTGAAAGTATCCGGCAACAAACTGGTACTGAAGCGTCTGAATGGCAAAAAAGTACGCACAAAAGCGATTTTGCCATTGGTACTGTTTGATCTGCTCGCTATTGCCACACTGCCTTATGCTTATGGACCTGGTCCCGGCTTTGGTCCCGGATATGGACCTGGCCCGAAACCGGGTCAGGGATATGGTCCAGGCTACGGGCCGGGTTATGGACCAGGAGGACCTGGTGGCGGTTTTGGCCCAGGGCCTGGGTTCGGTCCTTATGGACCAGGACCACGTCCACCAGGATTTTTCTAGGGGATTCTATAATGTTTTTTCCAATTCGTAGCAGCTGCTCATCATGATGTATCGAATCGCGCTGTACCCATTTTTTTGATAAAACTGAAGCCCTTTGGTATTGCCTTCATCCACCATCACTTTCGATCTTCGACATCCCCGGGATGCCGCAAAGCTCTCTGCTTTGAGCAGCAAAGTTTGGCCGTAACGTTTGCGTTGTTCTTTCAGGCTAACAGCCATCATATCGACATAGAGCAGTTCCCCATGCATGAGAAAATGGATGAATGCCACAGCAGCTTTATCTGGCTCCGGCGAGACAACAAAGGTCATGCCCCTGTTCATTCGCAGGGGTATTTCTTTGCGGATTTTGTTAATTTCTTTTTCACTCATGTGAGAGAGAGGCACAAGTTGAGTGTCAATCAGCTTCATGATGGCGCCATCATCCAGCTTGGATGTGCGTTGCCGAATCACCATACGGAGCCTCCTTTCAGGACCAGTCGCGCTGCTCGTATATCCTATGCCCGAAGCAAGATAAAAGGTGACTGAATGAAGCGCTGGGATTAGGGCAACCTTAAAGGTTGAAGAGGGAGGAAGAAAGGTTCTCTGAATTTTTATGCAAAACAGGTATTGACTTATCGGTTGGAGGAATCATATAATGTTCCTAACATTTAACGAGAATATTTCATCGGCTATGAAGAGGACGAAGTTTTAAGGGCTCTTTTGCTCAGAGAGTGGCTGGAATTGCTGAAACCACCACCATTATCCCTTATATACGAGCTCACCTCGGAGCTGTTTTCCTGAAAAGCACTGGATGTCACTCCTTTCGCGTATTAGGGAAAATCGTATGTCTGCGTTACAGACAACAGGTATGGGAAACGACTATGTTCGTTTGAGCTATTCGTTTTGTTGTACCTGGTAAGGTCCGTTATTGCGAAATTTCGGGCAAAGTTGGGTGGTACCACGGAAGCGATAACCTTTCGTCCCTCGCAAGCATGAACTTGTTTGCAGGGATGGAAGGTTTTTTTTGTAACTTTAAATGTCAGAATGGTGTAAATTTCGAGAGGAGGATGACTGATGGGAGCTCAAATTCCAGAAGTACGGTCAACAGATGAATTACGTGAAAAATGGATGAAGCCGGAGGTCATTAGCGGATCCGAAATTCTGCTGAGAAGCTTGTTACTTGAAGGTGTTGAGTGCGTATTTGGTTACCCGGGCGGCGCAGTGTTGTACATTTACGATGCGATGTATGGTTTCGAGGATTTCAAACACGTTCTCACTCGTCACGAACAAGGAGCAATACATGCAGCTGACGGATATGCACGTGCAAGCGGCAAAGTTGGTGTCTGCATCGCTACATCCGGACCAGGAGCAACGAATCTGGTTACGGGTATTGCAACAGCATATATGGATTCAGTACCACTCGTAGTCATTACGGGGAATGTTATTTCGAGCCTGATCGGGTCAGATGCTTTCCAGGAAGCGGACATTACCGGGATTACAATGCCAATCACCAAACACAGTTACCTGGTGAAAGATGTAAAAGATCTGTCCAGTGTAATTCATGAGGCATTCCATATTGCCAATACCGGTCGTAAAGGTCCTGTCCTGATCGACATCCCGAAAGATGTATCAGCGAACAAAACATTGTTTGAACCGACAACTGAACCTGTTATATTGAGAGGGTACAATCCACGGACAGTACCAAACAAACTGCAGGTTGACCGTTTGGCCCAAGCCATTCAGGAAGCAGAACGTCCAATGATTCTGGCTGGTGGCGGTGTGGTGTACTCGGGTGGACATGAAGAACTGTTCGAGTTTGTTGAGAAGACAGGCATTCCAATTACAACCACTCTCCTTGGTCTGGGTGCATTCCCAAGCGGTCATGAATTATGGACGGGTATGCCAGGTATGCACGGAACGTACACTTCCAATCAGGCTATTCAAAAAGCGGATCTGCTGATTAATATCGGTGCTCGATTCGATGACCGGGTAACAGGCAAGCTGGATGGATTCGCTCCACATGCCAAGATCGTTCATATCGATATCGATCCGGCGGAGATTGGTAAAAACATTGCAACTGATATTCCAATCGTGGGTGATGTGAAGACTGTACTGGAAATAGCTAACAAAGAAGTTGGACGTGCCGAGCGTGCAGATGCATGGAGAGACCAGATCAAACAGTGGAAGCAAGAGAAACCTTACAGCTATACGGATTCAGACGAAGTGCTGAAACCCCAGTGGGTTGTTGAAATGCTGAATGATACAACCAAAGGTGAAGCGATTGTAACTACGGATGTGGGACAACATCAGATGTGGGCAGCACAATATTACAAATTTAATCAACCGCGTTCATGGGTAACTTCAGGTGGTCTCGGAACGATGGGCTTTGGATTCCCTTCTGCCATTGGTGCTCAGATGGCCAATCCGGACAGACTCGTAATCTCGATTAACGGTGATGGCGGAATGCAGATGTGTTCCCAAGAACTCGCGATCTGTGCCATTAACAATATACCGGTTAAAATTGTAATCATTAACAATCAGGTGCTCGGAATGGTCCGCCAATGGCAGGAGATCATCTATGAGAACCGCTACAGCCATATTGATCTGGCAGGAAGTCCGGATTTTGTAAAACTGGCTGAAGCATATGGCGTAAAAGGATTGCGTGCAACGAATAAAGAAGAAGCGGCACGTGCTTGGCAGGAAGCTCTGGATACACCAGGCCCAGTCGTTGTAGAATTCGTGGTACGCAAGGATGAAAATGTGTATCCGATGGTTCCGCAGGGAGCAACAATTGATCAAATGCTGATGGGGGATGCTGAGGAATGATTAGACATACGATTTCAATATTGGTTAACGATCAGCCAGGCGTCCTTCAGCGGGTATCGGGGTTGTTCGGTCGACGCGGATTTAACATTGAGAGTATTACAGTGGGTCAATCAGAAGAACCCGGACTCTCCCGGATGGTTATTGTCACCATTGGTGACGATAAAACGCTGGAGCAGATTGAGAAACAATTGTACAAAATCATCGATGTGATCAAAGTGGTTGATTTCAGCCTGAAACCGATGGTAGCCCGTGAACTTGCCCTGATCAAAGTTAAAGCAGAGCCTTCCGAGCGTCCTGAGATTCTGGGTGTGGTTGAAACATTCCGCGCATCCGTTGTAGATGTTGGTCCAGGCAGCCTGATTGTTCAGGTGGTCGGAGATACGGACAAAATTGATGCGATGATTGAATTGCTCAAGCCATACGGCATTCGCGAATTGTCCCGTACAGGCATAACTGCATTGGTACGCGGCAACGCATAAGGCTATAATGAATGAAAAGGGACGACGGTGAGCTAACATATATAGTTGATCTTATGTGAAAGTGTCAGTCCCTTACTAGTTGCAATATAACATTTTAGTGATGTAACGCTTGAAAAGATAGATACATTCCCGCATTAATGGGCGGGTGTCTGAACGGATCGATCAGACCTGAGACGCTTTGGACACTTCAAGCGAGTCGGTCCCTTGAGACACCCGCTCATTAATGAAGGGTTCTTTACAATAAAAGGAGGACTTATAAACATGCCAGTAACTACTTATTATGAACAGGATGCAGAGCTTAACGTATTGAAAGGAAAAACGATTGCGGTAATCGGTTATGGTAGCCAGGGCCACGCCCAAGCCCAAAACCTTCGTGATAGTGGATTGAACGTGGTCATCGGACTTCGTGAAGGTAAATCCTTTGACTCCGCAAAAAATGACGGATTTGAAGTTCTGTCCCCGGCTGAAGCAACAAGCCGCGCAGATGTAGTTCAAATCTTGCTTCCTGACGAAACTCAAGCTTCTGTATACAAAAACGAAATCGAACCAAACCTCAAAGAAGGCGCTGCATTGCTCTTCTCCCACGGTTTCAACGTTCATTTCGGTCAAATCGTTGCTCCAAAAAACAGTGATGTATTGCTGGTAGCTCCTAAGTCCCCTGGTCACATGGTACGTCGTACTTACGTGGAAGGTTTTGGTGTACCGGGCTTGATCGCGATCGAGCAAGATGCAACGGGTAAAGCTAAAGAAATCGGTTTGGCTTATGCTAAAGGTATCGGTTGTACACGCGCAGGGGTTATCGAAACTTCCTTCCGTGAAGAAACAGAAACTGATTTGTTCGGTGAGCAAGCTGTTCTGTGTGGTGGTGTAAGTGCATTGGTAAAAGCGGGATTCGAAACTTTGACAGAAGCGGGTTACGCTCCTGAAATGGCATACTTCGAATGTCTGCACGAACTGAAGCTGATCGTTGACATGATGTATGAAGGCGGACTTGCAAGTATGCGTGATTCCATCAGTAACACAGCTGAGTACGGTGACTATGTAACTGGACCTCGCGTTGTAACGGAAGATACGAAGAAAGCAATGAAAGAAGTGCTGACGGATATCCAACAAGGTAAATTCGCACGTGACTTCATTCTGGAGAACCAATCCGGTCGTGCATTCTTGACAGCAACTCGTCGTAACGAAGCTGAACACCCAATCGAAGTGGTTGGCGGACAATTGCGAGAGATGATGCACTGGATCAAGAAGTAAGCATTAACTTTTAGAACATGCACTTTAAGGTATTCAAGTAAACTTAGAGCTTTAACTGGGAATAGCGGCCGTGCTTATGCGTGAGCCGCTATTGCTGGTTCAGAGAAACATTATAATACAAGTACAGGAGGTGCGAAGCGTGCGTAAAATCTATGTATTTGACACAACGCTGCGTGATGGAGAGCAATCCCCGGGAGTCAATCTGAACACTCGTGAAAAGGTGGAAATTGCCCATCAGCTCGAGCGGCTTGGCATTGACCGGATGGAAGCTGGTTTCCCGGCGGCATCTCCAGGCGACCTGGCAGCTGTCAATGCAGTAGCAAAAGCGGTTAAAAATGTTACCGTAATTGGCTTGTCCCGTTCCAGAGAGCAAGACATTGATGCGGTTAAGGAAGCACTTAAAGGTGCACAGGACCCATGTATTCACGTTTTCCTGGCAACTTCACCTATTCACCGCCAACATAAATTGCGTATGGACAAAGGGCAGGTACTGGATACAGCTCGTTCCGCGATTCGTTATGCGAAGAAAACATTTTCGAAGATCGAGTTCTCACTTGAGGATGCAGGTCGTACTGAATATGATTTCCTCGTGGAAATGGTGAATATGGCTGTTGAAGAAGGCGCAGCCGTAGTGAATATTCCGGACACGGTGGGTTACCTCAGTCCATATGAATACGGAAACATTTTCAAACATCTCAAGGAGAATGTGCACGGGATTGAAAAGGTACAGCTGAGTGCCCACTGTCATAATGACCTGGGTATGGCGACGGCCAATACACTAGCAGCCATCCTCAACGGGGCCGATCAGATCGAAGGTACGATCAATGGCATTGGTGAACGTGCAGGTAACACGGCGATCGAGGAAATTGCTATGGCGCTGGAGACACGTCAGGAATTTTTCCAGGCGAAAACCTCGTTGCAGTTATCTGAAATTGCACGGACCAGTCGTTTGGTTAGCCGTTTAACAGGTATGGTTGTGCCAGGAAACAAAGCCATTGTTGGGGCGAATGCCTTTGCACATGAATCCGGCATTCACCAGGACGGCATGCTGAAGGAAAAAACAACGTACGAAATTATGACGCCAGAGTCCATCGGTTTGAAGGAAAGCAAGCTTGTACTGGGTAAACATTCCGGTCGTCATGCCTTCCGTGAGCGGTTGATCGATCTTGGCTATGAGTTGGAAGAAGAAGCATTGAATCGGGCATTTGCCCAGTTCAAAGAGCTGGCTGATAAGAAAAAAGAAGTTACTGACGAAGATCTGCTTGCCGTAATTGAAGAGAAATTGCAGGATGCACCCGAGGTGTATAAACTGGAATCGATCTTTGTTACGTACGGAGATGAATCGGTACCAACAGCCAAAGTCCGCATTGCAACGCTTGACGGGGATACGGTTGAGAAGCAGGCGGAGGGTAATGGATCGGTAGATGCGATCTACAATGCGATTGATCAAGTAAGTGGGGAAGACGTAACGTTGTCTGACTATTCGATCAAATCGGTAACACATGGCAAGGATGCATTGGGTGAAGTACATGTTGTGCTGACTCAAAATCAGGTTTCCGTACAAGGACGTGGTGTAAGCACAGATATATTGGGTGCAAGTGCACGTGCCTATGTAGACGGTCTGAATCAATTAATTGAGAAACGCAAGACATACACAAATCGTGTAAATGTGAACCTGTAGGCTCCGTTCCGGTGCAGCAATGTACGCTGACAGGAAGATGTATCTCATTTCGAATGGATATAGAAGATCGTTCGGCCTGCTATGTTCCGTTCAGTGAGGTACGTAAAGAGTCTGACTCTCCTATGGAGGGTCAGACTCTTTTGCTTTTAATATATATAATTAGGGCAGGTCCACACGGTGTAGTTTCTACGGTGACCTCGTGCCTTACCATACGCTATCAAGTTATTACCACGCGTATGCATTAGGTGCATGTCCACCTGGACCTGGGAAAATCTCATCCAGACGTTTGAGCACGGCTTCATCCAAAGTTACATCCAGACATTTGAGTGCGGTCTCAAACTGCTCCAGTGTACGCGGTCCAATAATTGGAGCGGTTACTGCGGGATTGGCTGCAACCCATGCCAAAGCCACCGTATCCTGTGGTTCACCGAGATCACGACAGAGCGCTGCGAAGTCTTCAAGCTGAGTCTGTTGCTGCTCAATTCGTCCCGCGATGCCGCCACTGCGTGTTCCTTCCAGCTTCTGCAGAGCATTACGTCCCAGTAACCCACCATCAAGCGGACTCCATGGAATGACGCCGAGGCCCAGTTCTTTGGCAGCAGGCAGTACTTCCAACTCAGGTAAACGACAGTTGAGGCTATATTTGTGTTGTTCGGATACCAGGCCGAGGAAATGACGATTGTTGGCTTCGCTTTGAGCGATTGCAATCTGCCATGCAGCAAAGTTACTCGATCCTACATAACCGATTTTACCTTGATGAACGGCATTCTCAAATGCGCCCCACAGTTCATTCCATGATACGGCTGGGTCAACATGGTGCATCTGGTACAGCTCGATATGATCGGTCTGCAAGCGGCGGAGGGAACCCTCTAGATGCCGTCTGATTTTGTAGGCGGAGAGGCCAGCTTCGTTGTTGGGGCCATCTGTATCATCATGCATGGAGCCATAGACTTTGGTGGCCAGCACTACTTTTTCACGTCTGCCACCGCCTTGATTGAACCACCGTCCGATAATTTCTTCGGTAAGACCGGAATTTTCACCCCAACCGTAAATGTTAGCGGTATCAAAAAAGTTCACCCCTGCATCGAGTGCTGCGTCCATAATGCGGAAAGCTTCTTTTTCATCTGTAGCAGGCCCGAAATTCATGGTACCGAGACAGATTCGACTGACCTTGAGGCCTGATTTACCCAAATACGAATATTGCATGTTGCTTATCCCTCCTGCGTACCTGATTTGAATTCAGCTATATTTTACCCTACCGGGAGGGTCAGGAACAACTTGTGAAAGTTAATCTCTATCGGCTTATAGGTAAAATCTATTAAAGTCATAGATTGTATATCTTGGTCAAATGACCTTGGAATATGATACAAAAGAGAGAGTTAATATGAGACGTTACTTTATGAATAATTAATGAATGAAATATAAGGAGTGGACAACCCAATGGCAGACGTGAAAAAAATTGCAGTTATTGCAGGTGACGGAATCGGCCCTGAAGTCGTAGCTGAGGCTGAGAAAGTTCTTAAACGTACGGAGGAAGTATTCGGTTATCGTTTTGAGACAGAGCATGCCCTGTTTGGTGGAATCGCGATTGATGAGAAGGGTACACCTCTTCCAGAAGAAACACTGAGCGTGTGTAAAAGTGCAGATGCAGTCCTGCTTGGAGCGGTTGGCGGTCCAAAATGGGATAACAACAGCAAGGAGCTTCGCCCGGAAACAGGCCTGCTGGGTATTCGCAAAGCACTCGGATTGTTCTCCAACCTGCGTCCGGCTGTCGTATTTGATTGCTTGAAGGATGCCTCAACGTTGAAGCCGGAAGTACTTGAAGGTACAGATCTGATGGTGGTACGTGAATTGACAGGTGGTATCTACTTCGGTGAGAAGTTCAGACGTGAAAGTGCACAGGGTGAAGAGGCCGTAGATAC
Source organism: Paenibacillus sp. FSL R5-0749 (assembly GCF_038595085.1). Classification (NCBI taxonomy): domain Bacteria; kingdom Bacillati; phylum Bacillota; class Bacilli; order Caryophanales; family Paenibacillaceae; genus Paenibacillus; species Paenibacillus sp. FSL R5-0749. The sequence continues at coordinate 1,936,118 of NZ_CP152005.1, forward strand.
TTGTGCATATAATGTAACAGAAGTGGAGCGAATCGTTCGTCAGGCATTCGAAATTGCGCAAGGACGTCGCAAGAAGCTGGCTTCTGTAGACAAAGCCAACGTATTGGAAACTTCCCGTCTCTGGCGTGAAGTTGTGAATCGGGTAGCACCGGATTATCCGGATGTTGAACTGGAGCATGTGTTGGTAGACAACTGTGCGATGCAATTGCTTCGTCGCCCAGCCAGCTTCGATGTTATTGTAACGGAAAACATGTTCGGAGATATCTTGAGTGATGAAGCAGCGATGCTGACGGGTTCCATCGGTATGCTTGCATCTGCATCACTGGGAGAAGGCAGCTTCGGACTCTATGAGCCGGTACACGGTTCTGCACCGGATATCGCAGGTCAAGGCCTCGCTAATCCGATTGCAACCATTCTCTCTTTGGCGTTGATGTTCCGCACAACCTTTGGTTATGCAGAAGGTGCGGATGCCATTGAAGCAGCTGTGTCGAATGTATTGAATGCAGGACACCGCACGAGTGATATTGCTGTAGACAAGAGCACAGCGATCAGCACGACCGAAATGGGCGATTTGATTGTAGCGGCTATTCAGAAACAGGCGTAATTATATTATCAAGAACATGGCAGCCCTTTGTTTCCAGTTATGGAATGTACAGAGGGCTGTTCCTTTATGATTTTTGGCACGAAAAATCCTTATTTATAATTATTATAAAAAAATAATGGTTATAATCTTGACTTTGGGAAGTCCGGATGATAACATTTTACTTGTACTTGTTATCAAGTATCAAATCATTTTAATTACAGGAAAGGCGTTCGCGTTTTTCTTGATGATGAGCAATCCATATGGATGCTTACATAATCCCAAAGGAGGAATTTTTAGTTATGGCAGAACGTTTGGTTGGTAGACCAGCACCGGATTTCGCAATGGAAACAGTATCGGGAGATGGACAAGATTTTGGTTCCGTTAAACTGTCCGATTATCGTGGCAAATGGCTTGTATTCTTCTTTTATCCTTTGGACTTCACATTTGTGTGTCCAACTGAAATTACAGCTTTGAGCGTTGCTTCTGAGCAATTCAAAGCTTTGGATACTGAAATCCTTGGCGTGAGCGTAGACTCCGTACACAGCCATAAAGCATGGATCAACACACCTGTAGATAGCAATGGTCTGGGTCAGTTGAACTTCCCGCTGGCTTCCGACATCACGAAGCAAGTGGCTAAAGATTACGGCGTTCTGATCGAAGAAGAAGGCGTAGCATTGCGCGGCCTGTTTATCATCGATCCAGAAGGCGAATTGAAATATCAAGTGGTTAACCACAACGATGTAGGCCGTAGTGTTGAAGAAACACTTCGCGTACTGCAAGCACTGCAATCCGGCGGATTGTGTGCAATGAACTGGAAACCAGGCGACAACAACCTGTAAGGCCAGGTTAACTTGAACGGTTTTTGTTCAAGCCCTCATCCCGTTAGGGATTGAGGGCTTTTTGCACCCTTTTGCCAGAAGTTATCACGAAGTTAATCAAAAGTGTTTGAACAAGCAGCTAAGCGTGTTAATAATATATTAGAAGAAAGTCTTCTTTTTATTTGTTGAAAGAGGAATTGATGGCCAGTAAGGCGAATAGGGTATGGAAACCCGGTAAATATTCCGGTGCTCTGCATTTATAATCTGTACATGAATGTGATACACTGATGGAACTATTCCTTTTCGGAAGTGCTGGAAGTGTACGGGATGCATTTTAACAAAAAAAGTCCCGGCACGTAATAAGGAGGGTGAACAAAAATGAGTTACTGTTGTGGGGCAAGTATGGTTGGAACGAAGGGCACGCTGAAGCATTACCGCACCCAGGTTCATAATGTTCCCCTGCTGTTTTGCCCGGTGTGTCATCGGGTTGAGGTGCATTATAAAGTGGAAAACGAATATGAAATTCTCGCCGAATATGCGCATGGAGACGGTGCATCCGAGATCGACTTTCAAGATTATGTTACAGAAGATGAGGATGCCATTTTCGAAAACTGTGTAAACCGTGAGAGCGAGGATGCCATGGTCATTGTGCAGCGCCAGATTGATATGGCTCTGGATTTGCTCAGGCTCGCCAAAGAAACCAAAGACGAGAAGTGGGAAAGTGAACTTAAACGTCGATTAGCTGTGATGAGTCAGCGCAGACTGAAAATTCAGCATAATAAGACCTGACTATAGATGAATTTGGATATATCACAAATTAAAGATATTAAAAACGAAGCTGATTTGCCTAAGGGGTGAAACGGCTTCGTTTTTGTGCTGTTGTTCTGGAACTAATTCGAGGTTTTTTTTAAAATAATTTCCATTCGACACTTTCTCCGATTGACTCTCTTCTATAAACTTGTCTATGATAAAAGCAGACTTGCAAAAGAGGCGGAGCAAAAAATGTTCGTGTTTGGGAATAGGAGAAGGTCGGAATGGAACAAACGTATATGATTTTCCGGATCGAGTGTTGGTTACCGGGAATAGACCAGCTTGAGTTCCGGACATGCCATCCATATTTTCGGCTCAGCCCCCCAACGAAAGGGCACCGGTAATGAAAAATAAAATCGGCCCTTCCTGTTTCTGTGATGATATGATGTCCGAATGGCAAGTTTATCATTTACGTGAAAAGGAGGAACCTGACATGATTAGTGAATTTCAGGATACAGTGCCTCAACCAACGGATGGATTCCCGCCTGTGCATCTGGATAACAACAAGTACGAGAATGTACTGGAACATCTGGATAGCGGTATTATGTTGTTTGACAGTCACGGTGTATTGACGTTTATTAACGTTCAGATGGCAAAGTTGTTGGAACTTCCGAGAAGTCTGTTGAGCGGCTGCACCCTGATGCAAATGCTGCATCATCCGCAGATGAGCCGATTCAAGAAAAAGAAAATTTTACGTATTTATCGGGAAACCATTTTTCATCGTAAGCGCTATCATGAGTTGATCGATGAATACGGCAGGCATTGGCTGGTTACTGTAACGTACGGTGATCAGATGGATGGCGACTTTTTGTTCAGCGTCAAAGATGTATCTGATTATAAACAAATCGAACAGACCGCTTATCAAAATGACAAACTTGCGATGCTGGGGCGGATTTCAGCATCTATTGCTCATGAAATTCGTAATCCGTTGACTGCAATCCGTGGGTTCATCCAACTGCTCAGGCCCCATTTGCTGCAGCTCGGCAAAGACGAGTACGCGCGAATCATACTGACGGAGATTGATCGGGCGAACGACATCATCTACGAATTTTTGAATTCTTCTAAACCATCGGCTCCACAGAAGACCGTGATGTCTGTCGACTCTTTACTCAAAGAGGTGGTCCTGCTGACAGAAAGCGAAGGTTTGATGAAGGGATGCGAGATCGTTCTGGATGAAGGGGATGCCCCGCTGAATGTGTCCATTGATGTCAAACAGATTAAGCAGGTTATTTTGAATATGGTGAAAAATGCAATGGATGCGATCGAGGAAGTCGGTGAAGAACATACCGGTCTAATTCGAATATCTACTGCCACGGAAAACAAGTTTGTGCAGATCTCCATCGCGGATAACGGTCATGGGATGGACCATAATACGCTTGTACGTCTGTTTGATCCATTCTTCACGACCAAGGAGAGCGGAACGGGACTTGGACTGTCAGTAAGTTACCGAATCATCAAGAACCATGGAGGTACCATCTCTGTGGATAGCAAAAAAGGCGAGGGTACGCGCTTTATGATTATGTTGCCTTTGGTATTTTGAGAAGTGCGGGGAGTCAAGGAGTCGGCCATCTGCCGACTCCTTTGTTTTATGTTGCCAATTAGGGTTATAGTTAGTAATGAATGCGAATACATAAGCTCCATAACGGAAGGATGAGATGCAGATGGAAATCCAAGGAATGGAACGAATGAATCAACAATTGATGGATCACGTGGGAAAAGTAATTGTGGGAAAAGAGCATACCATTGAGCTGGTGATGACAGCGATTATAGCGTCAGGACATGTACTGCTGGAGGATGTACCGGGTACCGGGAAAACGATGCTCGCCAAATCGGTGGCCTCTTCATTGGACTGCACCTTCCAACGGATACAGTTTACACCAGACTTGCTGCCCTCTGACTTAACAGGAATTCACTTTTTTAATCAAAAAGAAGGTGATTTTGAATTCAGACCGGGGCCCTTGTTTGCCAATCTTGTACTAGCCGATGAAATTAACCGGGCTACACCGCGTACGCAATCAAGCTTGCTGGAGTGCATGGAAGAACGCCAGATCAGTATCGACGGCTCAACGAGACAGCTGGAACGGCCATTTATCGTTATCGCCACCCAGAACCCCGTAGATAATCAGGGAACTTTTCCGCTACCTGAGGCTCAGATGGATCGTTTTATGATGAAAATTCGCATGGGTTATCCAAGCAGTGAAGAGAGTGTAGAAATCTTGAGACGTACGGTAGCCAGACGCTCTGTTGATGATCTCACGGCAGTGATCAGTCGTGAAGAACTTTTGAAGGCGCAGGATACGTATAAAACCGTGCAAATCAACGAAGATTTGCTACGATATATCATTCAGTTAACGGAAGCGACAAGGCAACATCCTGAGCTCTCACTTGGCGTAAGTCCACGCGGGGCTCAGGCATTACTTAAGGCAAGTCAGGCATGGGCTGCACTGCATGGCAGAGACTTTGTTTTGCCGGATGATATTAAAGTATTGGCGGAACCCGTGCTCGCCCACCGGCTTGTATTTCGTAACCGGGTCAGACAACAAGAGGGCTTGGCGGAGCGTATGATCCAGGAACTTCTGAATCAGACAGAAGTGCCAACGGAGAATCTCGCTACAAGCGGACGTTAAGCTTATGGCATTATTATGGCTTGTCCTTGTTGGAGGTATTGTTGTAGTCATACACGGTGTGTGGTTCGGGCGACCTGCATTGCGAAACCTCAAGTACAGTAGACAATTCAGCAAGATGCGTTGTTATGCTGGAGATGAACTTGAGATGGTGGAGACGATATCGAATGAGAAACGGGTCTCCGTACCGTGGCTCAGACTTGAATCGATGATGCCCGTGTCGTTTGTATTTCGTTCCGGCTCAGGTATGGATATTAGCCAAGGCGAAATCTATCAGAACCACAAGAGTATTTTTACGTTGAAACCGTTTACTCGTATTACGCGCAAGCATCCTTTTACATGTACTCAGCGTGGGATTTATCCATTAAATACAGCAACGATGACAGGTGGGGATCTCTTTGGCGTGTGGCGTTCCACCAAACCGATTCCTTTGCAAATGTCTATGGTCGTGTATCCTTCATTAGTGAATGCAGAGGATCTTCCTGCAATTTATCAGGTATGGCAGGGAGAAGTGGAAGTATCACGATGGATCGTTGAAGATCCTTTCTTGATTCTGGGTGTTCGGCCTTATGGCGCAGGTGACCCCATGAATCGCATTCACTGGAAAGCGAGTGCACGTACAGGTGAATTACAAGTCTACAAGCAGGGATGGACAGCTGATCCGCAATCCTGGATTATAGTCAATATTCAGGAATCTGCAGATATGTGGAGTGTTGTCACTCGACCCGAAAAGATTGAACGGGCACTCCGTTACGCTGCCACGGCTGCAGTGGATGCTATCGGTAGAGGGCTACCGGCAGGCTTCGCCCATAATGGTTATCATGTGGGTGGCGGCCGCGATACACTTCGGATTGAGCCAGATTATGGCACACCCCATCTGGAAAGATTATTGGAAGCTATGGCGGAGACAGAGCTGAAATGCATGGTACCCATGGAGCAATTCCTGAATGATGAAGTGCGGTTGAATGAAGAAGCACAACAAATCCGTAGCTATCTGCTGATTACATCCTATGTATCTGCCGCTATGGAGCATGAGATTGCACGTCTGCATGAACAAGGGCATCGTGTGACGATTCTCCCGGTAGAAGACGTAAAGGGGAATACGAAGGCGGTGAGTGCATGAGCAGCAGACAGGCAGCGGCGACCAAGGGACTCATAGCGATGTTTGCCGTCTTGATGGCTGGTATATACCTATTTCCGATATTTACACTCGCTTCATTCTATGCCATGGAACATTTGCCGTATATATTATTCATCCTGGTTGTTCTCGTGGGTTGGTTGGGACAATTCATTCAGCATAAAATTCCGGGTTTTAGCGAGAAAAGTACATTTATTCGTGGAGTAACGGCACTTTTCGTAGGATTTTTCTTCGGACTCGTTGTAGGAATGAGCCTCATTCTCCCGATGCCGGATATCATCACATTGATACTGTGTGGAGTCATCTCGGCTTATGCAGGTCTGACCTTCCAGCCAGTCTTTCATTCTGTATTGTTATGGCGTTTGCAGATTATGGGTGTAATCAGTGCGATTGTACTTATGATTGCTTCGAATTCATTGGAATTCATGCAGCCGATACGAACCTATACCCTATGGATCTATATTGCGGGAGTGATCAGCTTTGCCTTTTGGCTGGTTGGACGATATATGCTGCAACTGGACCAGGCAATGCTCAATGATGGCAAGAGAAGATTGGTTTTACGAGATTTTGCACGTGCGAATCATCAGCGGTTCATGTGGATGTTTATTGTCATCGTTGCGATCGGTGCTTTCCCAAGTCTCGCAGCATGGCTGGGACCGCTACGTGACCGCTTGCTCGCATGGATCAGGGGATGGTTTGGCCCGATATCCGGCGAGGAGCCACGATTGCCAATGGACACTCCCGATCAGCAGCTAAATCTCCCGAATGACTGGAGAGAGCCCCCATCCGAGCCCTCAGTCTTCTGGAACATTCTGGGGTGGGTAGTGATGTGTGCTGTAGCAGGAGCAATCCTGTGGCTGCTTCTGAGGTTGGGACGAAAAACGATAAACAGACTCATGGAACGATTCAAGGGAATGTTACAACCTGGTGAAAAGAAGGCAGAACCACGAACGGAGTATATCGATGTGAGTGAGACACTTGATGCGCCAGCAAAAGTTCGGAAGAATTGGTTTCGGAGAAAAGAAGTGGTACCTGCTCAGGAGACTGAACGTGTTCGGTATTACTATCGGACTTGGATCGATAGAGCTACTCATCGAGGAGTGGGAATACAGGGGACGCATACTCCGCTCGAGGCTGCACAGACCATTATTCAGAATGGTGTGAAGCTAGAAGAGGATGAGCTGTCTGCGAGACTGCCAGATGCGTATAACAGCGTGCGGTATGGAGGAAAGGTTCCAGATGCATCAGATATGGTTGAGATTGATCGAATCTGGAAATCTTATCGAAGTAAATAAGTCCGGAATCCCTTTACTTTTCTTGTCACGTTCAAGTATCATGAGAGGAATACACAAGTTGGTCAGAAAAGGAGCAGACATTAATGAAGACAAATCATTGCAAAATTGTAGATTGTACGATCCGTGATGGCGGATTGGTAAATAATTGGGACTTTAGCGTGGACTTTGTTCAACAGCTGTATGCTGGGTTGAATGAAGCTGGCGTTGATTATATGGAAATTGGATACAAAAACTCTCCGAAGTTACTGAAAGGTGCTGAGGAAGCAGGACCATGGCGTTTCCTGAATGATGATTTCTTGCGTAAAGTGATTCCTCAAAAAGGCAATACCAAACTGTCTGCACTGGTTGACGTTGGACGTGTGGACGAGAATGATATCTTGCCTCGCAGTGAGAGCATGCTGGATCTGATCCGGGTTGCCTGCTACAGCAAAGATGTAGATAAGGCGCTTGCGCTGGTTCAAACATTCCATGATCGTGGATATGAAACTACACTTAATATTATGGCACTCTCTAATGTTATGGAGAATGAGCTGCTCGAAGCATTTGAATTGATCAAAGAAAGTACTGTGGATGTTGTCTACATTGTCGATTCTTACGGTAGTCTGGATCATAATGATGTGAAATATCTGGTAGAGAAGTTCAAGACTCATTTGCCTAACAAACGTCTTGGTGTTCACACACATAATAATATGCAGCTTGCGTTTTCTAACACATTGGTTGCGGCGGAACTTGGCGTTGAGCTGCTTGATGCTTCTGTGTATGGTATGGGGCGTGCGGCAGGAAACTGTCCAACCGAATTGCTGGTAGCTCATCTGAAAGGAACTAAATACAATCTGCGTCCAGTACTTGGTGTATTGGAACAGTTGATGGTTCCACTGAGAGAAAAAGAAGAATGGGGTTACATTCTGCCTTACATGATTACAGGGGCGTTGGACGAGCACCCACGTTCAGCGATGGCGATTCGCTCATCGGAAGACAAGGATAAGGTCGTTGATTTCTATGATAAATTAACAACGCCAGAAGTGAATTTTGATAAGTAATATAGTCTGATATACAGTTGCAAATTAGGAAAACATGGACTCTAACTGGAGATCCATGTTTTTTTAGTTCTTAATGCCTTGTTTTTCTCTATATTTATGAATAAATATTCCTAGGAGTGACTATTTTTTAGTTCACGTATGCAGATTTAAATGTTATTATGTACCAGATAGCATGTGTATGCATGTGAATTGAACGTTGGTTAATATGTTTTTTGTCGAATCATGTAGTAAGCTGTTGAGTTTGGTTAATGTAATTCAGGATAGGTGACCCCGGGAAGGAAAACACGGCATGAAGGTTAATCTGCAAGATCAGAGAAAAATAATTTGGGTCGCTGTTTGCGGCTTATTGTGTTTCCTCGCAAGTCAATGGTTCCGTTCCTCTTCAAGCTCTGATCTGACCCTATCGGGTTACCCGGTTTTGACACTCTTGGGTGGATTCGCTGCGGCAGCGGCCTGTATCGGTATCTACAATCAAAGCTGGTTGTTTCGGACACAGAAGCTAACTCTTCGGAGAACATTATTGACAACACTCTTTTTATTGATTGGTCTGTTTGAACTGGTTCATATCGTTTCATTTGCAGAAGAGATTCCAAATGGAGCCATGATGGAATCAGAGTTCTCCTTAATGATGTCAACCATGGGATCTTTGGTGTGTTCAGTAGGTTTGCTGCTCGTATATACCCTAAATGAGAAAGAAATTGCATTACCACGAAGGTTCTTGCTCTTCAGTGGAACATTGGGTGCCTTTGTTATTTTGTACATATTGGCGATTCAGGAGTGGAGCATGTTGCCAAATATGCTTGATGGGGATGTGCTTGGTGGAATCTTCACCCGGGTTCATTTTATGGTCGGGTTGCTCTATGCCATTATTGCAGTTCTTTTGTTTGTACAATGGAAAAAATCCAAAGATGGTGATGTACCAACCATTCTATGCGGCATCTTATGTTTCTTTTTTGGAGAATGTTATTTTGTTTCAGCAACGGGGGTGAATGATCTCAATCTGCTGCTGGGGTTGCTGAGTAATTGTATGGCATATTTTTTCATTCAAAAAGGACTGTATACGTCCGTAGTGGACACACCTTTCCTGCAACAGCAGGTCGCGGAGGCCAAGATGAACTATATTGCTCATCATGACGATGTAACAGGACTTCCGAATCGTCGTCGGCTTTCACAACGATTGAAAATAATGATGGATGATGCCGTGGTCGAGGAACAGCTTGTTGGTGTACTGGTCCTGAATATTAACCGGTTCAAGACCATTAATGATTCGCTCGGACAGCAAGCAGCTAATCGTGTTTTGCGTCAGGTAGGTCAACGACTGAAACATTCGTCACTTCCAGGAGAAGAAGTCTTTGGGCTGGGAAGAGATGAGTTTGCGTTGACAATGACAGATTTCAGTTCAACCAATACGGCGTTGCGCCGGACAAGATCCATTCTTCAACTTTTTGAAAAGCCCGTTTTGGTTGATGGCAATGAGTATCACCTTACCCTTGGAATCGGTATGGCCATTTTCCCGCATGATGGTGAGTCGCCACAGGAGATCATTCAGAATGCGGATACGGCTCTGCACAGTGCCAAGGAACAAGGAATGGAACTGAATCGTTTTGCCCATGCGATGCAGATGAAGGCACAGGAGCGTTTGCAGCTTGAGAATGATCTGCGCAAGGCGTTGGATCGAGGTCAGTTCTACCTGGTCTACCAGCCGCAGGTTAATCTGCAAAGTGGTCTAATCGTGGGTATGGAAGCATTGGTTCGTTGGCAGCATCCGCAGCGAGGCTCGGTATCTCCGGCGGAATTTATTCCTCTGGCAGAAGAAAGTGGGCTCATTGTGCCTCTTGGCGAATGGGTGCTTCGTGAAGCGTGTGCACAGAACAAACAGTGGCAGGAAGCTGGTTATCGTAAGCTGTGTGTTTCGGTGAATCTGTCGATGAGACAATTCAGGCATTCCCATTTGTTGGACAATATCAATGGCATTCTCAAGGAGACAGGACTAGAGCCCGTATGGCTTGAACTGGAGATTACAGAGAGCATGACATTTGATAAAGACCGATCTTTCGAACAGTTGCGCAAAATCAAAGAAATTGGTGTGCACATCAGTATTGATGATTTTGGAACGGGATACAGCTCGTTGCACTATCTGAAGGATCTGCCGATTGATCGGCTCAAGATTGACCGTTCATTCGTGAATGAAGTCATGGAGGACAGCAATAACGCTGCGATTGTATCTACCATCACTTCAATGGCGCATCATTTACAATTGAAAGTGACTGCCGAGGGCGTGGAGAACGAAGACCAGATGATCTTTCTTCGCAATCAGCACTGTCATGAGGCTCAGGGTTATTTCTTTAGCAAACCGATTAAAGCCGCTGAATTTGAAAAGCAGTTTTTGAGAGATGTGGATAAGCCCACAGGATAGGGAACAGCGGGGGCGCAAGAGTGCTCCTGCTTTTTTAATGTTGATACGTAATGAAAAAAATGGATAACATGACTTGCATGCTATAAAAGATCATGGTATATTATTATTTGTAAAATCACTGTTAACTTCCTAAGGAACTTAACAATTAAATCTTCATTCATGCGGGTGTAGTTCAATGGTAGAACTTTAGCCTTCCAAGCTAATAGCGTGGGTTCGATTCCCATCACCCGCTTAACGAAGCAAAACCGAAGTCCTTGCGATGCAAGGGCTTTTTTTCTGTCATAAAAGAAACTTTTGAATAAAAGCAATCATCAGAAGACTGCATGTCATCAGATTGGTGAGTAATATGTATTCTTTCAGAATAATTTATAACCTTTGCTTTTTTACAATGATCTGGTACAATAACGGAGAAATTGATACTACACATGAATGAGAGGTAACCATACGTCCCATGAAGTAAAACACATGAATTGACCCCAGTTAACTGCAGACAGTTTTATGACGCAGTCAGCCAGAGCGGCTGAGCAATGAGGGGATTCGTGTGTCCAAATTCAGCTATGGGATCAGGTATGGAACAAGTAGACCTTGGAGGTTTACGTGTACCCTGTGTTTGGGGTTTCTTTGTTCATGCCGTAGCTTACCTTAGATCTGTCTTTGAATGCTTGATCCAACCCTGAATTGCCAAACCGCCGGCTGATGCCAGCGGTTTTTTTTGTTTAGCAAAAAGGATGCAGGAAGGATGAGGCCTCATGATGACATTGGTACGCTTACATGAAGTATCAAAAGAATGGAACGGCATTGAATTGTTTACAGGATTGAATTTGGAGATTAATGAGGGCGAGCGACTTGCCATTCTGGGTCGTAACGGATGCGGCAAGACGACGTTGTTACGAATCATTTTGGGAGAAGAGCACGGTGGTGGACGGATTGAACGGTATATTCCGCAGCAGGAATGGGGATTCATGCGCCAGCGCTCGGAGATAGAGACGGGCATGAATGTATTGGATGCGGTCCGGCGTGAGAGCGGTCAGATCTATGAAGTGAAACGGAGTTTAGAAGAACTGGAGCAACGTTTGAGCATTAGCACTGAAGCGGATGATGAGCTGCTTGCAGCCTATACGCAAGTGATGGAGCAATATGAACAGCTTAACGGCTACATGTGGGAGACTGAAGTAGAGAAGGTACTGACACGTCTTGGACTATCCGCAGAGCATTGGAACAGACCCTATCATTCTTTGAGCGGTGGACAAAAAACAAAGGCTCGCCTGGCAGGACTTCTTGTCAGCAAGCCCAAATTCCTGATCCTGGATGAACCGACGAATCATCTGGATGAGGGAAGCATGCGCTGGCTTGAAGAGTGGTTATCCTCATACGAAGGTACGCTGTTATTTGTATCTCACGATCGAACCTTTATTGATGAGGTAGCATCAGGAGTGATTGAATTCAGTGCAGATGCCCTAACCAAATACAAAGGAGGATACTCCGAATACAAGCTCCACAAAGAGCGTGAATTACGGGAACAGGAAACGATCTACCGCAGGCAGGAGCTGGAGCGTAAGGCGTTGGAAGAAACGATTCGAAACTACCAGGAATGGTTCCATAAAGCGCATAATTCAGCGACCGATGTGGAGGTGAAGATCACCCAGAGCTTCTACAAGGCCAAAGCCAACAAAAATATTTCACGTTACCATGCAAAACAAAAACAGCTGGAACGTTTGGAGCGGGAACGGGTGGATAAACCTCGTGAAGCTGCAAAGTTGAACATGGAATTGCAGATGAATCCACTGGCTGCACGACAGCTTGTTGCCTTGGATGAGGTGAGTTTTTCATATACAGGTAACGAGCCAGTGCTTCGTAACCTTCGAATCACCGTTGAACGCGGAGATCGGCTTGCCGTACGAGGTCCTAATGGAACGGGCAAGACAACACTGTTAAAGTTGATGATTGGTGAGCTGGAAGCGTCGCAGGGCAAGGTAACACGGCATCCACAGCTGAAAATCGGATACTTTTCACAGGAGCTGGAAGGGCTTCCCGAGAGTTTAACATTGCTGGATAGTTTGCTTACCCTCCCATCCATGACACAAAGTGCGGCACGTACCATTCTGGGATGTTTCCTGTTTTCAAGGGATGACGTGTTCAAGCGTATTGGGGATTTGAGCATGGGGGAAAAGTGCAGAGTGGCATTTCTGAGACTGTATTTTGGTGGAGCGAATCTGCTGGTGTTGGACGAACCGACGAACTATCTGGATATCGATACCCAGGAAGTCATGGAGAATGTATTAAAACAGGCTTCAGGTGCTTTGGTACTTGTATCTCATGACCGGATGCTGACGAAGACACTTGCGAATCGATTGTGCGATCTGGAAGCTGGGGGCACAGCAACCCTGTTTGAAGGAGGCGTGTCGGATTGGGAGCAGTCCAGCAAACTTCGGGAGCGTGCGCTGGAGACACGGGAATCCGATGACGAGCGGTTGCGATTGGAGATGCGCCTGTCGGAGTTGCTGTCTCCTGTGAGCACTGCTGGAAAAGACAGTCTGACACAGCCCGAGCATTCGAATGAGCGAGCAGTCGAGGCAGCTGAGATTCGCAAAATCCAGCAGCGTCTGAAACAATTGAAAGATAAGGGCGCAAGCATAAATTAGAACATGGACGGCTTGCTATTTCGATCTATTTTGCATATAATTATGAACGATCATCGATGATTACATCGATATAGGGTATGTGTTCAAAAAGAGCGGTTTTCAGTACCGAGAAGATGGGATGAAGATAGAAATGGAGTAGCGGAGCGTAGGAAAACTACGTGAGCAACGGACATTTCGGCTGAATCCGATATTCGACGCTGATGCCAAGAGGCATCATTCGTAATCAAAAGCGGACTTTTTGACAACCTCTAGAGGTTTGAAACTAACAAGTAAACGTGATGATGGAGACAAGTAAGCAGTGCCTCTGGACAGGGAGGAAGCGCCGTAGATTGAGAGCGTTTCTGTAGAACAAGGCTGCCGAAATTCACTCCGAAGCGGTTCCCTGAACTTGTCTGTGTGTAGACACAGAGGCAACAGTAGGGGCAAACGGTTAACGGTCGTTATTCCGTACAAAGTGAGACAGAACCAGTTGCAGGCCAGAAGGCCCGTGCAGCAATGGATGTCTAACAAGGGTGGTACCACGGTCTTTTCGTCCCTTCAGGGGAGAGAAGGCCTTTTTTTTGTTGCAAAAACACCACAAAAAGGGGGCAATTACACATGAAAGAACGTTTAGAGGCATTGAAGATCGAAGCGCTGGAGCAGTTGTCTGGTGTGAATGATCCACAGACGCTCAGTGATCTGCGTGTGAAGTATTTGGGGAAAAAGGGTGCATTAACTGAAATTTTGCGTGGTATGGGTGCGCTTAGTGCGGAGGAACGTCCGGTTATTGGTCAAGTAGCCAACGATGTTCGGGCTGCCATTGAGGAAGTCATCGACAGCAAGCAGGATCAGTTCCAGAAAGAAGAGACGGCGAAGCGTCTGCAATCCGAGAAAATTGATGTGACGCTGCCAGGACGTCGTGGACGTCAAGGCGGACTGCACCCACTGACGAAAGTGGTACAGGAGATCGAAGATATTTTCATCGGCATGGGATACCGCGTAGCGGAAGGTCCTGAAGTCGAGATGGATTATTACAACTTTGAAGCATTGAACTTGCCGAAGAATCACCCGGCGCGCGATATGCAGGATTCCTTCTATGTTACCGAAGACTTGTTGATGCGCACCCATACATCTCCGGTTCAAGTGCGTACCATGCAGAGCATGAAGGGTGAAGTGCCTGTCAAAGTCATCTGCCCAGGTAAAGTGTACCGCCGTGATGACGATGATGCGACGCACTCTTTCCAATTCAACCAGGTTGAAGGTTTGGTTATCAGCGAAAACATTCGTATGAGCGATCTGAAAGGAACCCTGCTGCAATTCGTGCGCGAAATGTTCGGTTCCCACACGGAGATTCGTCTGCGTCCAAGCTTCTTCCCGTTCACGGAGCCAAGTGCGGAAGTGGATGTAACCTGTGTACAATGTGGCGGCAGCGGCTGTCGGGTATGTAAGCAAACCGGCTGGCTCGAAATTTTGGGCGGCGGTATGGTTCACCCGAAAGTACTGGAAATGGGTGGTTATGATCCGGAGAAATACAGCGGTTTTGCATTCGGAATGGGCGTGGAACGTATCGCCATGCTGAAGTATGGTGTCGATGATATCCGTCACTTCTACAATAGTGATCTGACCTTCTTGAAGCAATTCGGAAGGCTGTAACTTAACAATACAATGGATCAACAAATATAGAGCAAGCGTTATGAACCGGGAATACCAATTTATAGATGAAGGAAGTGAACGTCCATGAGAGTATCGACAGATTGGCTGTCTGATTATATTTCCCTTGAAGGTGTGACGCCACAGGAATTGGCAGAGAAAATTACCCGTGCGGGTGTCGAGATTGATGTAGTGGAGAACCGCAACAAGGGCGTGAATAAAGTTGTTGTAGGTTATGTGAAGAGCAAGGAGAAACACCCGGATGCAGACAAACTGAATGTGTGTGTTATCGATGCCGGTCAGGAAGAAGATCTGCAGATCGTGTGTGGTGCGAAAAATGTGGATGCAGGTCAAAAGGTAGTCGTAGCTTTGGTTGGAGCGAAGCTCCCAGGTGGATTGGATATCAAAAAAGCCAAACTGCGCGGTGTGGTATCCCTTGGCATGATCTGTTCTGCGAAAGAGCTCGGCATGAACGATAAATTGCTGCCCAAAGATCAACAGGAAGGTATCCTTGTTCTACCGGAAACAACAGAGGTTGGCACGCCGATCAGTCAGGTTCTTGGTCTCGACGATCATGTACTGGAACTGGACCTGACACCGAACCGCTCCGACTGTCTCAGCATGCGTGGTGCAGCTTATGAAGTAGGTGCCATTCTGGGTCGTGAAGTGAAGTTGCCGAATCCCAAAGACCAACTGGTTGAAGTGGGTGATGCAGCTGCGAATCATATCTCTGTAGAGATTAAGGCACAGGAGCAATGCAGTCACTATGCGGCTCGTTATGTAACCGGCATTAAGCTGGGTGCTTCCCCGCTCTGGATGCAAAACCGTCTGATGGCTGCAGGTGTTCGTCCAATCAACAATATCGTTGATATCACGAACTATGTCATGCTGGAATATGGTCAACCGTTACATGCATTCGATGCGGATAAGCTGGAAAAAGGCCATATTGAAGTGCGTATGGCCAACGAAGGCGAAACGATCGTTACGCTTGATGGACAGGAGCGCAAGCTGGAGCCGCACATGTTGCTCATTACGGATGGCGTGAAACCTGTAGCCATCGCTGGGGTTATGGGTGGCGAGAATTCCGAGGTATCGGAAGGTACGGTGAATCTGCTCTTGGAGTCCGCCAAATTCGACGGCGGAACCGTTCGGAAAACGTCGCGCCAACTGGGGCTGCGTTCCGAAGCAAGCATGCGTTTTGAGAAGGAAGTAGACCCGGGTGCGGTGATTACGGCTTTGGATCGTGCGGCTGAACTGATTCAGCGTTATGCTGAGGGTGAAGTGCATCAGGGAATTGTGGAAGCTGGGGCAGAAGCGGCGGAGAAACGTGTCATTCAATTGTCGCTGAACAGGCTGAATCGTTATCTGGGAACAGATCTGTCTTTGCTTGAGGTGAAAACGATCTTCGCTCGCTTGCACTTTGCATGTGGTGATGCTGAGCAAGGACTGCTGGATGTGGAAGTGCCAACACGCAGAGGGGATATTACACTTGATGTAGACTTGTTCGAAGAGATTGCGCGCTTGTACGGATACGACAACATTCCAACCACATGGATTGAAGGACCGACAACTCCGGGGGCATATACACGCTCTCAAGCGATGCGCCGCACTATTCGTGGAGTGCTCTCAGGCAGTGGCTGGCAGGAAATGATCAGTTATTCCTTTGTGCACCCGGATAAAGCGACATTATTCCCGGCGTTGACACAAGGCAGTAAAGCCGTGAAACTCGCGATGCCGATGAGTGAAGACCGCAGTGTGCTTCGTACGAGTATTTTGCCGCAAATGCTGGATGCAGCGGTGTATAACATGAACCGTAAACAGGATTCACTGGCTGTATTCGAAGTGGGCAGCGTGTTCTTCACCGAAGAAGATCAGCTGACCAAGCAACCCCATGAGATCCCAGTACTGGGCTTGCTGCTCACCGGGAATCGTGCAAACCAGCAGTGGAATGTTGGAGCGGAGAAAGTAGATTTCTTCGACCTGAAAGGTGCACTTGAGCAACTGTTCGCTTATGTAGGCCTGGAACAACGCATTCGCTTGGTAGCGAACAGCCCCGAAGGCTTCCATCCGGGACGTTCTGCATCAGTTTATCTGGAAGGCAAGGATGGCGGAGAAGGCACATTGATCGGTACATTGGGTCAGTTGCATCCGGAACTGCAACAGCAGTATGATCTGAATGATGTATACATCGCAGAGATTGCACTTGAATCGATCTACAATGAAGCAGACGCTGACATTCGTTATCGTGAACTTCCGCGTTTCCCAGCCATGGAACGTGATATCGCGGTTGTTGTGAATGAGGATGTTGAAGCGGGAGATATGCTGCGCGCTATTCGTGAATCGGCGGGTGAGTTGTTACAAACTGTACAAGTATTCGATGTGTTCACTGGAAGTAAGCTGGGTGAAAACAAGAAGAGCGTGGCGATGGCACTGGTATACCGGAATCATGAACGTACACTGACCGATGAGGAAGTTACTGAAGTTCATGCCCGTGTAGTGGCTCGTCTGGAAGAGCAATTCGGAGCGGAATTGCGTAAATAGGACAGAAGAACATTTTTTGAACAAAGATTAGCAGGAATTGTTTGAAGTCACATCGAATCCTTAGCATTAGAGGATCGATGTGACTTTTTTGTGATTACAGCTTAGAATCAACATACAGACTTGAAGGAGGGCACAACTGTGACTACACCTGATCGTACACGCGTCACCGTAGAGATCTACGGGACTTCCTATAAACTGGTTGGCAGCAGTGCCGACTATATGAAACAAGTAGCTAACCTGGTAGATGAGCGTATGAGCGCGATCTCCAAGCAAAATTCCCGTCTGGATACTCCGCGTATTGCGGTGCTGGCGGCTGTACATATGGCTGAACAGTCTCTTCAGACACAGGAAATCCGGAATGAGCTGAAGATGCTTACTGGAGAACGTACAGAACTGAGAAACGAATTAAATCGATTGAACGCCATACAAAATGAACATCAACAAGAATTGGAACGGCGTGACCAGTCTCTAGCTGAATTGCAGAAGCTGAAGCTTGAAGCAGAGCAGGCGCTGCAAAAGGCTGAGACGGACAAGCAAGCAGAAATGGACAAGTTAAACGCACTGCTTGAGCAGGAACGTGCCCAGGCAACGGAGCGAGTGCAGAAATTGCAGGCCCAGGCAACGGCACAACTCAAGGAAGCAGAGGCCAAGGCGGCAACACAACTCAAGGAAGCAGAAGCGAAGGCAACGAGACAGCTGAAGGAAATGGAAGAAAAAGCGGCTAATCAGCTCAAAACTGCACAGGCACAGGCCGCTTCTCAGTTAAAAGAAGCTCAGAATCGTTCTGCCGCCGAATTGCAGCAGGTGCAGGCCAAAGCTGCGGCTCAATATAAGGAATTGCAGGATAAGGCTGCCGCTCAATTAAAAGCAGCCGAGAGTCGTGCCATTGCAGAACGTCAACAAATAGAAGCCGAAGCTGCACAACAGGTTCAGACAGCCAAGGAAGAAGCCGAGTCGGCCATTTTGTTAGAGTTGGAGCAAGCAGAGAATAACCTGAAAAAAGCTCAGGAAGAAGCGGCACTGCAATATAACGAACTTCAGCAACAGATGGAGCTTCGTCTCCAGCAGGTTGAAGAAAAAGCGCTGGAACAGACTCAGGCTCTGACGGATCAAGCGAATCAAGAGCGGGCTGCCTTGCAGGAACAAGCGGAGCAGAAGCGCCTGAACCAGATAAACCAATTAAATGCAGAGTTCAAAGCCTTATCCGAACAGTCGGAACTCGAATGGATGGAGAAAGAAGCAGCCCTTGAGGAACAATTGCAACAAGCCAAGGAAGCAGCAGCATCGCAGGCAACCGAAGCCGCTGCAGTGGCAGAGGCCTTGTTGCAAGATGAACGAAGCAAGCTCAAGCAGCAGCTTGAGGAACAACGTAAACAGGCGGAGACTCGACTGTTAGATGTCGAGGCGCAATTGGAAGAAGTAATGACCCAGCTCATCAGTGCGCAGGACACAGTTGCAGAGCAAGAACAGCAGCTCCAGCACGAGCGTGGTCAATTGGAAACGTTGCGTCATGAGCATGGAGTCCGTATACAGGAGCAGGAAGTTCAGAGTCGCCGAATTACGGAACTGGAACAACAACTGGAGCAGTTGAAAGAGGACCGGTCTCAGTTGCAGGAGCTTCTGCGTGAAACGGAGCAGGCTGCCCAGCAATCCCGTGATGCACAGCAACAATGGAAACAGAAGTATAATGAAACTGTAGAGAGAGAAACCTCTCTTACAGCGCAGCTGCGCAAACTTCAGGAGCAGCACGCACAGCTTGAACAGGAAGTCCAAAACCTTCGTGAGGCTGAAGTGAAGTCGGAAGAGGAGCAGCGCAGGTTGCATAAGGTGCTTGAACAGGCTCATGCCGCGGTGCGTACATTGCAGAATGAGATCGGCACACTTACGGAACGTGAGCAATCCTGGAAAGACCTTGCTGAACAGCGGTTGGCTGAGATCGGGGACCTGGAGAACCAGATTCTCGAAGTTGCTGAACAAAATGAAACATTGGAATCTGGTGTGCAATCCCTTCATGATGAATTGTCCGTAGTGAAGGAAGAGTCTCGTTTTAATCATGAAGAGGCTGTCCATTACCAGAAGGATGCTGAGCTCTTGGAAGAAAAACGCAAAGAGCTTGAAGTTGAGTTAAATGTTGTTCGGGAAGATCTGGACCGACTTCAAGATAATTATAAACAAATCCGTAACGATTACAGTGATGCATTACAACGGGAAGAGAGTTACAGTTCCAAAATTGATGAATTGAGTTCAGAGAAGCAAGAGATTGTGAGAGCACTTGAAGAAGCAAGACAGTCTTCAGCAAAACTTTCCGAGCGCTACTCCGAGCAAGAGAACCAACTGGCCCAGACCGAGGAAGAAGCGCTGGAGTGGCAGATCAAATACGAAGAACTGTCGGTCAAACAGGCTGAATTGGCATCCCGCCTAGAGCAGTTGACGAGACGTGAAGAAGAACTTCGCTCAAGCGTTGAACAAGCAGAGCAGAACGACCAAGTATGGAAACGCCGTGCGGATGAATGGGCGGCTCAGGAGCAATCCTGGCAGGAACGTTGGGCCGCGCTTGAGAATGAACTGACGGTTTGGAAGAGTGAGAGTGCTGCAAGTAGCGAGTTGCTGGAGGGACTGGAGCAAGAACGACAACAGCTGGACAAGTTACGTGCAGAAGCAACGCAAGAGAAAGAGATGATGGAAACCGAATTGCTTGAGATGGGAGAGCGTTACGAACTAGCAGCCAACCAATTACGTTTGTTACAGGTGGAACGCGAGATGGAGCAGGAGAAGGCAGAGCAACTGAACACGGAATATCGTCAGTTGCATGATGAATATAAGAAATTGCAGACGGAATATAACGAATGGATTGAATTGATTGAACAGGACCAGACCTAGCGGAATGAATGTAGCAGACCTGGCTCGTGGGCAACGTACTCTGGTACAATTTGTTATACTAAAGAAGGAGCTCCCGTCGCTGCGGGGGCTCCTTGTCTTGAAACCTATTCTTCAACAATAATTTTGGAGATCATGCTGCTGTGTCCTGAACCACAGAAGACAGAACAGGACATTTCAAACTCACCAACCTTGTCTGGGGTTATGACTTTGGAGCTATTTCTGGTATCCAGTTGAAGATTCAGCTCAGGCACAAGTATACCGTGATTTCCATTTACATTTTCATAAACAATCTTAACCGGAACGCCTTTTTTGAGTCGGTACTCAGGTTGATCGAATTCGTAGTTGCTTGCCTTGATGACCAGTTCTTCACTGGCTGTAACTTCAGCATCGGATCCATTACTTCCAGATTCTGCGGACTGCTTCGTCCCTCCGCATGCGGCGAGGACCAGAATTAACATACAGGCAGCAAGCCATGTTATGCCTTTCTTCATCATGTGCCTCCTTAAGCTTGATATGGATAAAATTTGAATGATTGCTCCAGTCATCATACCGCAATATGTGGATGCCTGTACACGCTGCGTATGTCGGTTTTTTGAAAATTGTGCTTCTATGTCATAGAGGGGTACTGCCCAAATGAAATAAACCTCTTCCGGCACGGAGCCTTCAGAGGTTTAAGCGAATATTCATTGGAACGTTAAGGTGAAATGTAGATTAACTTTTGGAGCTTCGTCCTGCATCAAAAGGGGTGGAAACCGGGATGAATAGATCGATAATCCCGATAACCAGCGCAGCGAGAATGGCACCGAGCAGGCTGACTTCAACATGATCTACAACATATTGACCAAGCCAAATCACCAGTGCGCTAACGATAAATCCGACAATACCGCGACCAAACGGGTTGACCCTTTTGCCGAAGATACCTTCAACAATCCAGCCGAGCAGGGCAATGACGAGAGCAAGCAGCAGGGCGCTCCAGAAGCCACCAACGGCGAATCCGGGAACGATCCAGCTAACCACCATTAATACTATTGCGGCGATGATAAATCGCACGACATGTCCCAGGAAATTCATGGTGTTTACCTCCTTTTATTTCGGATTGAACTGAGCAGGGCAACTCCAAGGGGATGGAGAGGTTGCACAATCCTGACACCTGTAGTTTGTGGTGCTATGGTTTAAGTTATGTGTGGAAGGATTCGTTAAATAGCGTAAGAAAGTTTCTTTCGTTATAATACAGATATAGTTTGGAAGGAGTTGTACACTTGGACACGAAAATTTTACACACATTGGAATATCGCAAAATTTTAAATACATTGCTTAGCTTTGCCCAGACGAGCATGGGAAAAAAGAAAGCGGAGCAACTTGAACCAAGCAGTGAACTTGAAGAAGTGAAGCGGTTGCTGCAGCAAACCGATGAAGCCTTTACATTCGATCGCTTGAAAGGCTCCCCGTCGTTTGGGGGAATTGTAGATATTACAGCTTCCATCAAACGAGCTGAAATTGGAGGCACACTTAACCCTCACGAACTTTTGGGAATATCCAACACGACCTTTGCGGCGCGGCGATTGAAACGTCAGATTGGTACTTTGCATGAAGATGAGCCCATCGAATCTCTGTTCTATATCAGTGACCAATTGTCAGAGCAAAAAACGCTTGAGGATGCCATCAAAATCTGTATTGACGACAATGCAGAGGTTGCCGACAGTGCAAGCGTAACGTTGGCTCAGATTCGTCGTGAGTTGCGAGGCGGTGAAGCGCGTATTCGCGAAAAGCTGGATTCCATGATTCGATCCTCTACTGTATCCAAGATGTTGCAGGATCAGCTCATCACCATCAGAGGAGACCGTTTTGTTATTCCGGTAAAAGCTGAATATCGTTCGTACTTTGGCGGGATTGTGCACGATCAGTCCGGTTCGGGTGCGACATTGTTCATTGAGCCGGAATCGATTGTAGCCATGAACAACAAATTACGCGAAACCCGGATTCGGGAAGAACGCGAAATAGAGATTATTTTGCAGAAATTGACGGCACTTGTCAGTGAGCAGGGTGAATGGCTGCTGTATGATGTCGACTTGCTGGGATCGCTCGATTTTATCTTCTCCAAAGCACGTCTGGCTCGTGAACTGAAAGCAACATTACCACGCATGAATGACCGCGGGTTCCTCAAACTGAAGAAGGGCCGTCATCCATTGATACCGATCGAAAACGTAGTTCCAATCGACATAGAGCTGGGCAATGATTACACATCCATTATCGTGACAGGTCCCAATACGGGTGGTAAGACGGTAACGCTCAAAACGATTGGATTGCTGAGCCTGATGGCGATGTCCGGTTTATTTGTTCCGGCTGAGGATGGCAGTCAGCTATGTGTATTTGATGCGATCTATGCAGACATTGGGGACGAGCAGAGTATTGAGCAGAATCTGAGTACGTTCTCCAGTCATATGACGAACATCATTCGCATTCTGAAGAATATGACGCCGAAGAGTCTGGTATTGCTCGATGAACTTGGAGCAGGAACAGACCCGGCTGAAGGGTCCGCACTGGCGATCTCCATGCTGGAGCATATGCACCGGACGGGATGTCGCATGGTTGCAACCACCCACTACAGTGAACTGAAAGCATACGCTTATGAGCGTAAAGGTGTCATTAATGCCAGTATGGAATTTGACATTAACACATTGAGTCCAACCTATCGCCTTCTGGTAGGTGTACCTGGACGAAGTAATGCATTTGCCATTGCAGAGCGACTGGGACTGCCAGGTTACATTCTCGACTACGCCCGTGGCGAAGTGAAGGAAGAGGATCAACGGATTGAGCACATGATCGCTTCTCTGGAAGAGAACCGTCTTACAGCTGAACAAGAGCGTGAGAAGGCGGAGAGCTTGCGCCAGGACATGGAGAAATTACGCAGTCGTCATCAGGCGGAACTGGAGAAGCTGGAACAGCAGCGTGATCGCCGGATTGAAAAAGCAGAAGAAGATGCACGCAGCATTGTGGACAAGGCACGCGCGGAAGCGGAGAAGATTATAGCAGATCTTCGCCTGTTGGCTATGGAGGAAGGTGCTTCCGTGAAGGAGCACAAACTCATTGCTGCCCGCAAACAACTGGACGAGGCTGAACCGGAGAAACGCAGGAAAACGGTCAAGAAGACGGCAACAGCGCCGAAGACTCGTGCCATCGGTCCTGGTGATGAAGTGCTTGTCTACAGTTTGAATCAAAAAGGCCATGTTGTAGAGATGTCGGGCAGTAAAGACGCTATGGTACAATTGGGGATTATGAAAATGAAAGTATCCCTGGATGACCTGGAACTACAACAATCGGCTCCAGCAGCCAAACCGAAGCAAAAACCGGTAACCGGTATGAAACGCACACGTGATGACAATGTGAAAAGTGAATTGGATCTGCGTGGCACCAACCTGGAAGAAGCCCTGATGGAGACAGACCGATTCATTGATGAAGCTTTCCTTGCCAACCTGGGCCAAGTTTATATTATTCACGGTAAAGGTACTGGAATTTTACGTTCCGGTATTCAGGATTACCTGCGTAAGCATAAACATATTAAAAGTTACCGGCTGGGCAATTACGGAGAAGGCGGGAACGGTGTGACCGTCGCAGAATTGGAATAGCCGGTCCATGAATCAATGATATTCTGCGACCTTATTCATGAAGGTCGCAGATGGGGAGAGGGGAACGGTGCGTGATAAAAAGCATTGACCAATTGCTGTCTCATCCTTTGGGGATGGTACTCGGTTTTTTCTCGGTAGCGATTATGGAGCTGCTTGTATTTCTGGCTTGCTTCGAACTGGTGACCAAGTATAAATGCTGGACGGAGATCAAGAAGGGCAATGTGGCGGTTGCGATGGCTACAGGAGGCAAGATCTTTGGGATCTGCAACGTACTGCGGTTCTGTATACAAGCCAAGTCTTCGGTATATGAAGCCATGACATGGTCTTTTGTTGGGTTTGTTCTTCTGCTTACCGCCTATTTTTTGTTCGAATTCCTGACACCCGTGTTCTCCATTGATAAGGAGATCGAAGCGGATAACCGAGCTGTCGGATTGATATCCATGATTATTTCAGTCTCGCTGTCGTTTGTTATTGGCGCGAGCATTATCTAGGGGGAACGGTCATGAAGATATTGATACGGATTCTGTTTGCGGCATCGATCGTGTTTTTTGCCATCGGTGTGATCTATGTGATGAATACATGATGAGATGAAAGAGAAAGGTTGATTGAATATGGAAACAACAATATGCCCTTGGTGTCAAACGGAAATTGTATGGGATGAGGAACTTGGCCCTGAAGAGGAGTGTCCATACTGCCACAATGAATTGAAGGGATATCGAACGCTCAACATTAACATTGGTGATGAAGAGAACGATGATGCAGAGGACGACATCTATGATGTGGATGATGTAAAAGATGAGGAACAGACTACGGATCTTACAGATCTGTGGGGGGATGAAGTTGAACTCAAATTGCCGGAGCTGCGAACGTTGACCAAATATGCCGATGAGGGTAATGACCTCATTCAGTATGAACAAGGTGTTCAGAAGCAACTTGATCATCAGGAAGAAGTGCCGGAGTGCCCGAATTGCCGGGAATTCATGATTCTCGCAGGTACACAAGCTGCAACGCAGGATAATTTCATGCCAGTTGCTAACGCAGTTTCAGGCGAAGGGGCGCTATTGTCACCTCCTTTTAAGGTGCTGACCTATATATGCTCGGGATGTTTCCAAGTTCAATACAGTCTGTCTGAGGATGACCGTCTGCGTCTGATTCAGAACCTGAGTGCGCAAGAGTAAGCTTCACGTAGATACGAACCACAATTTCAAAGCAATCCTGAAGATTCATCATGTTTTCCTCTTGCTTGGGGCACGTTAACCCTAAGACCTACCTGTACACAGTTCACTTCAGGTGGATGAAGGAGGAGCAGATGAAGATTACTTTAGGCCGACAATCCATTCTGCTTTTGGGCGTGAATGGATTGTTTGCGTTAGCCGGAGCACTGTCGGGAACCTTTTTGAATGTGTTTCTGTGGAGAAGCCGCCCGGATTATGCCATGTTGGGATGGTTTACTCTCAGCCAGCAACTGACCATTGGACTGACATTCTGGCTTGCTGGCAAATGGGTCAAGGAACACAATAAAATGAGTGCACTTCGACTAGGTACTGCGCTGTCCGGCATATTTTATATGATCGTCCTCTGGGCTGGCTCCAAAGCAGTAGACTGGATATGGCCATTGGGTATTCTATTAGGTTGTTCACTGGGGCTGTTCTGGATCGCATTTAATGTTGTGTATTTTGAAATAACGGATCGGGAAAACAGGGATCTATTCAATGGCTGGGTCGGGTTACTTGGCTCGATGACCGGAATTATAGGTCCGTGGTTCTCCGGTCTGATTATTACTCGCATGACAGACAACACAGGATATCGGCTCATCTTTACGGTATCACTCGTCATTTATGTGATAGCGGTAGTCTTCAGTTTTTTTCTAAAAAAAAGAAAGGTGAGCGGTACATACCGCTGGTCTGAACCCTGGATACAGCTATCCAAACCGAATAGTCCCTGGAGGACCTTAGCCTTGGGGTTATTCGCTCAGGGCGCACGGGAAGGTGTCTTTGCCTTCCTGATTGCACTGTTGGTATATTTGGCCACAGCACAGGAGTACAAATTGGGGCAGTTTTCACTCATCACTTCAGCTGTGGCACTCGTAAGTTATTGGGCAGCCGGGAAGTGGTTCAAACCACAGTTCAGATCGAAAGGCATGTTCATCGGGGCCCTCATTCTGCTCGTTGTGCTGCTTCCTCTTCTCTGGAAAGTGACCTATGGTACATTGTTAATCATGGGAATTGGGAGTGCTGTTGCGATGCCGTTGTATGTACTTCCAATGATATCAGCGGGATTCGACATGATGGGCACCAGTGGCGAAAATGTGGAGAAAAGGGTTGAACTTGTCGTTTTGAGAGAATTATGCCTGATGCTTGGCAGACTATTTGGATTGGCCATATTCATTGTGACGGTCATTAATGCTCCGTCTCTACACATGTTAACATGGCTTATTATTATCCTTGGTGCTTCTCCACTTATCGGATGGATCTTCATGCGCAAATTATTGAACCGAACGGAGGGGCAAGAGCCTGCGGCTTAGCAGGTCTCGAAATACAAACAGGGTACAGCGACAGGAAAGAGAACTTTCCGTGTGCTGTACCCTATTTGTATTGATTTGTTTTCCTGTTACACAGGAGATGGTTTACTTGTGCGTGTGAGTGAGAACAGATCCATATCAGGATTCTGTTTGCCGGCAATGGCATCCACAATTAAGGAAGCAGCAATCATGCTGTATACGGTCCCGTTACCTCCGTATCCTTCTACAAAATATGAATGCGGATAATCGGGATGGGTACCAATCAGAGGGAGACCATCATTCGTATTACCAAACACGGCACCCCAGGCATAATCGACTTCAAGATCATCTAAAGGGAAATAGGAACGTACCTCTTCCAGGAGTGTATCTCCCCGGTGTTTTGCCCGTATTTCACGTTGATCCTCCCGAGGTATTTCTTCATCCAAACCGCCTGCGATGATTCTTCCGTCGGGTGTTGTTCGCATATACAAATAGGGGCGTGCCGTCTCCCAAATCATGCTGTGTTCAGACCATTCACTAAGATCAGACAATGGTTTGGTAGCAATTGCATAAGTCGTTTTCAGATAGGCTCCACGATCCTTTTTGATGTCCTGTGTCTCGTAACCGGCAGCAAATATAACCTTCTTGGCACGGATTTTACCGTTGGAAGTGTGACATAATACACCTTCTTCATCGTACTCACAGTGTATCATCTCCGTCTGGCCATAAATTCGAGCGCCACGATTATTTGCGGATTCAAACAAGGCATGAACAAAACGATAGGGGTTCACTTCTGCATCTCCCATCGTGTACAGGGCAGCGGGTTTACTGAAAGGAAAATGCTGGCTTATTTTGTCGGCATCCCATAATTCAGCTTCAAAACCATAACGTTTCAGCGTCTCGTATTCTTCCTTCAGTAGAGTTACATCATCTTCGCTACTTGCAAAACAAAGACTTGTTCGAGGGATAAACCAAGGGTCTGTATCTAAACTGTCTGTAATTTGAGCAAGCTGTTTCATGGCCTCACGACATAGCTCATAAAAGCGTACGCCTGTCGCTTCACCAAAAGTATGGATACATGAGGTTAGTGTTTTGTCATTGGTATATTGTAAAAGACCTGTATTGGCAGAACTGCTGCCGTGGGCAATATCTCTCTTGTCAATGACAACGGTATTAATACCCTGCTCCGTGAGTAGTTTAGATGTCAATGCGCCCCCCATGCCTCCACCAATGATGAGGCAGTCACAAGAGATGTCTTCTTGCAGAGCAGAGTAATCAAATGTTGCATTAAAAGTGGAGGGCCAAAAAGGTGTGCCATAGACCAAATCCATTAGAAACATCTCCTTTATGAATTAAATTTGTATACTTTTGTGTGACCGGGTTAACAATAATTGCGCATAAACTATATGCCGAGGAGGCCAGCGAAACATGCAGAATCATACGATGCAAGCACTGAGTCCCAAGGAATTAAACTATATTGCGGACTCGATCACCAATGAAGAACTGCTGATTAAGCAGTGTGCAGCAACAGCTTTCATCACACATAATCCACAAATTCAACAGGCACTGAATCACTATGTTCGCTCACATGAACAGCATCTGAACACGCTTGTCAATGCGCTTCAGCAACATCAGTCTCTTGCCCCGACACAAGCTCAGTAATTGGACACTATTCTAACTGTATAGGAGGAAAATGCATGTATTCACAATCTTTATCATCTAATGGCTCTTTTATGCAGGAGCAGGATCTGCTGAAGTCTATTCTTGCAGATTTGAGACGAACCTCGCGCGAATATACGACTGCGACTACGGAAGCATCCTGCCCGATGACACGTCGAATGTTCACCGATTTAACGAACGATACCCTGAGATTACAGGGAGAACTGTTCAATCTGATGCAGCAAAACAACATGTATTCCGTGTCGGCCAAAGCACTCCGTCAGGATGTGGACAAGCAGCTCCAGTCTGCACAACAGGCCCAACAGAAGTGTCAGCAATTCATTCAGGAAAAGAATACGCAGAACAGCTCATATAGCCAAGCTCCTAATGTGCCTCAGCATCAGCCGAATTACGGTAACCCTTATTACATGTAACCTTTGCAAAAGAGGTTTGAAGCACCTAACGTTCCAGGACCATACCACCGCTTGCCCGAATTCAGGGCAGGCGGTCTTTTGTCTATGCATCAACGTTAAATTCATGTAATATAAGTATTAATTCATTTTCAGGAACCTGGATGACGCTGGAGGGAAAACCATGAAAGATTTGAACGATCTGCAATTAAAAGTTCTGGATCTGTTGAAGGAAGACGCGAGAAGGACTCCCACACTGCTGTCGACGCTGCTGGGGGAGTCGGAAGACAAGATCAAAAACGCCGTGGCGCAGCTTGAACAAGACCACGTCATCGTGAAATACGCAACTGTCGTGAACTGGAGCAAAATAGATGATGAAAAAGTAACGGCCCTGATTGAGGTTCAGATCACGCCGGAGCGTGGTCGTGGCTTTGAAGGGATTGCCGAGCGCATTTATCTCTATCCGCAAGTGAAATCCGTATATCTCATGTCAGGTGCATACGATCTGCTCGTTGAAGTGGAAGGTGGCAACCTGCGTGAAGTGGCTAATTTTGTGTCGGAGAAACTGTCTCCGATAGACTCTGTACTTTCAACCAAAACGAATTTTATACTTAAAAAATATAAGCAGGACGGGATTATCTTTGAAGACCATCAAGAAGACAACCGTCTCATGATCTCGCCGTAAAGGAAGATGTGTCATGATAGTGAATGAACAGACAACCGGGAACAATAAGAAAATGACAACTTATCTGGCACCCCTCGTGCAGCAGATACCTCCATCCGGAATTCGTAAATTTTTTGATCTGGTTGGAGACAACAAGGATATTATTACATTGGGTGTGGGTGAACCTGATTTTGTTACACCTTGGCATATGCGTGAAGCCTGTGTCTACTCGCTGGAAAGAGGTATGACCAGTTACACATCCAACGCAGGTATGCCGAAGTTGAGAGAAGCCATCAGTGAATATCTGGATACTCAGTTTGATACCAAATACGATCCCAAGGATGAGATTATTGTCACCGTGGGTGGCAGTGAAGCGATTGATCTGGCTTTGCGTGCGTTAATCGTACCTGGCGACGAGATTCTCATTCCTGAACCTTCCTACGTGGCTTATTCACCAATCGCTTCAATCGGTGGCGGTATACCGGTTGGGGTTGAAACCTACGCAAAAGATCAGTTCAAGTTAACGGCCGAAGCACTTGAAGCTGGCATCACACCGAAGTCGAAAGTGGTTATTCTGTGTTATCCGAGTAATCCCACTGGGGCCATCATGACGTATGAAGAGTGGCTGCCGATTGCTGAAGTGATTAAAAAGCATGATCTGATTGTAATCGCTGATGAAATCTATGCTGAATTGACGTACACACAAAAACATGTTAGCTTTGCAGCTATTCCTGACATGAAGGAGCGAACAATTCTCGTAAGCGGATTTTCGAAGGCATTTGCAATGACAGGTTGGCGGATCGGTTACATGTGTGGTCATCCTGAGCTTATTGCAGCCATGCTCAAAATCCATCAGTATACAGTAATGTGTGCACCGGCCATGGGTCAGGTTGCTGCACTTGAGGCATTGACGAACGGTTTGGGTGAGAAAGATCGGATGGTAGAATCGTATAATCAGCGTAGACGTTTAATTGTGCAGGGATTCAGGGATATTGGACTTGATTGTCATGAACCTCAGGGAGCATTCTATGCATTCCCGAGTATTCAAAAGACAGGTATGAGTTCCGACCTGTTTGCTGAGCGATTGTTAACAGAGAATAAAGTTGCTGCTGTTCCCGGCAATGTTTTTGGCCCTCAGGGTGAAGGCTTCTTGCGCTGTTCTTATGCTACTTCTGTAACCCAATTGAATGAAGCTTTGGAACGAATCGGAAACTTTGTTTACAAACTGCAAAAAGAGGGTTAATACTAAAGTAGAATCTTTTTACAAATGTGACATTGTTATCGTTGGAAAAAAATAACTTTCTTTTACAAAATAATGTGATATAATTTCAATTTGAAATAAGTTTTCATATATTTGGAAAACATTTTTCCAAGGAGGGGTTAGCTTTGTTTTGTGTTGAATATGATTTACCGACGAATCGTGGGCACGTTCTGGCAGAAGGCGATCATGGCGACCGATGGTCGGTGAAACCCGATAACGCATCTTTGCATGACATTTCCTTGGAAGATGAAATTCATATGCTTCGTCGCAAGATGGAACAGATCTTCCTCGAAGAGAAATCATTCACATCCGATATTGTAATTGAAATCAGCAGTTTGCTGGATTTAAAGATTAATGAGTATATGAAGGCTAACCCGATCAAAGCAAAATAACGTTTATGCCGGATTGAAACGTTTCATTAATCGAATTAGAGAGGGAGACCTGAGAGGGTCTTCTTTTTTTGTGTGTGCAAAGGCAGGGTGATCGCCCGATCAAACAGGTTATTTTTTTGCGTGGAACAATTGTGATATATTGGACGTAGGAGACTAAAGGGGGAACTGGAATGAAGAGATTTTGGGGGCTTACTGCGATCGTTTCTATCGTTTTTCTGCTTGCTGGTTGTGGTGGTAAAGATGGTTTTTCCATTTTTATCATTGATAACCAAGGAAATCCATCTGTAATCTCAGAACAGTTACAGGCTAATCTGCAACAGAAACTGGGCGAGGAACCCAAGGTAGAAGTGATCACCAGTGCGATGTATGATGTTCAGAAAATTATGGTTGAGTACGCAGCTGGAGGACATGATATCTTCATTTTGCCTGAATCTGACATGAAACAATATGGAAGTAATGGTTCCAATATTCCGCTGGATGATACTTTTGACCCCAAGAAGTTTGAACGGGGGGTATTTGAGGGTGGAGTATTGGTAGAGAAGGGTGAAGGAGATGGAGGTTCAGATATCAAACAAGAATCACATCTTTACGGCATTCCGCTCGAAGATATGAAAATGTTTAAAGATGTAGAATATGCTGCGAGCAATCTGTTCGCTACCATTCCAGTGTCATCTTCCAATGTCGAAGAATCCAAGAAAGTGCTGAAGGCGCTGACAGAGTAAAGAAAATTCAGAATGGCTATGGAAGGAGGGAAGCGGATTGCTGATTACGGTCACAGGCGGCATAGGTAGTGGTAAAACCCGGTTTGCCCTCAAGTACGCAGCCGGGATTAGCCGGGAGGGTGTATATTTATCCACTGGTGATCATGATCCCGTTATTCCCGAATTGCCATCCGCTCATTATCGTGCCATTCAAGCCGGGAACGGTCAGCATCTGACAGAGGTGATCACCCAGATTAATCGGGAATCCAATCTGTTTTTGGCGGATCAGCGAATTGTAATTGTAGATAGTTTGACCTCCTGGATGGCTACCAGTTTCAGAGCAACCGAGGATCTGAATCAGCAGCGATCAGAGACACAGCTTTTGCTTGATGCGTTATTGTCTTATCAGGGGAAGCTGCTTGTGATTACCAATGAAATGCATGGCACATTACATCCTACCGAGGAAGAACGAATATTTACAGCGAGAATGGCTTCGGTTAACCGGATGCTGCAGATACATGCTGAAAAGATGTACATGCTGGTATCTGGTCTGGCTATCGATCTTAAGAGTCAGGGCATGCGAAATGAAGATGAACGATAGTGAGATGACATAAACGGGTGACTTAAAGAGGCCTCCTTAACCACGAATGGGTGGCGAGGAGGCTTTATTTAATCATCGTTCTTTATTTTTTCTTTTTGCTACGTCTGATCCACCAGATGATACATCCGATAACAATAATGGCTAGCATGACGTACACCACGATGGAATAGACGTCCATAAAGTGCAAAATGCTCTCCCACGATGCGCCAAGCGCAGCACCGACGCAGACAAGAATGACATTCCAGATCAATGTACCAATGGTTGTAAAGAGAAGGAATAAACCAAATTTCATATTGGACATGCCTGCCGGAATGGAGATAAGACTACGTACGAGGGGAACCATTCGGCAGAATAATACGGTCCACATGCCATATTTGTCAAACCATGCATCGACACGGTGAATATCCTCTTTTTTGATGCGTAGCACATGTCCCCAACGTTCCACAATTTTCTCAAGGCGCTCGACGTCAATGAGCAGACCAATACCATACAGCATGACAGCACCAAGGACGGAGCCGATGGTAGCAGCGATAATAACCCCTGGAAGAGTTAGACTGGTGTAAGTGGTCAAGAAACCGCCAAATGGCAAGATGATTTCGGATGGAATCGGGGGGAATACATTCTCAAGAGCAATAATGAGTGCAATGCCTATGTAGCCGTATTGTTCCATGAAATCGGTTATCCAGTTTTGCATAATCGTCTCCCTTTGCTTTTGGTTTCCTTCGATTTGTCGTATACTCGGCAGAGCACACCAATTCTTATATACGTGTACAGCGAGAAACTGGTTTCTGAAAAAATAGCATTCCCGTATTCATTAATGATATTAACAATTGGAGGGATAACGATGGGCATATATACACGAACAGGTGACGAAGGTCAGACCTCGGTTATTGGTGGACGTGTCATCAAGGATGATGACCGAGTAGAGGCTTATGGTACGATTGATGAATTGAACTGTTTTGTCGGTCAGGCGATTAGCCTTATTGAGTCGGCTCAGGGCGAATTCGACGATCTGCGTGAACATCTGCTGGAAGTGCAGCAGGAATTGTTCGATTGCGGGTCGGATCTGGCCTTCGTGAAGATTAGTGAGACCAAATATAAGGTGAGAGATGAAATGGTCACACGTCTGGAGCAATGGATTGACCAGTATGATGCAGAGAATCCGAAAGTGGAACGCTTCATTATTCCAGGTGGCAGCCAGTTATCCTCTGCTTTGCACGTATGCCGTACCGTATGTCGCCGCGCAGAACGTCGCACGGTAACACTGGGACAACATACGGAT
This sequence comes from Paenibacillus sp. FSL R5-0749, assembly GCF_038595085.1. NCBI lineage: Bacteria > Bacillati > Bacillota > Bacilli > Caryophanales > Paenibacillaceae > Paenibacillus > Paenibacillus sp. FSL R5-0749. The sequence continues at coordinate 1,969,630 of NZ_CP152005.1, forward strand.
ATTAATCCGTCTGTACGGCGGTATCTAAACCGACTGTCTGATTATTTCTTCGTAGTTGCACGGACGGCCAACGCGAGACAACAGGTGGCCGATATTGAATATGTGCGGAGCAAAAAAGTCTTCCGCCGCAAAGAATGAGCCAATACTATTCGCCCATTGTCTACACGGTGACCGAGCAAGAAGATGGCTGGCTGCTGAAGACCGTGCTTCAGCGGCGGCTGCTGGTGTCCCGCAAGCTCTTGTCCAAAATCAAGCTGACGGAACAAGGCGTTATGCTTAATGGGGAGCGCGTATACATTAGCGTCAAGGTAGCTGCAGGTGATGTCGTTGAAGTTCGGATGGAGCAAGAGGAATCGGATGATATTTTGCCTGAACCTATCCCCTTTACCGTTCTGTATGAAGATGAGCACTTACTTGTTGTAAACAAGGATGCAGGCATCATCGTTCATCCGACACATGGACATTACACAGGTACTTTGGCGAATGGAGTCGTTCATTACTGGAAATCCAAGGGTGAGCGATTCCGGTTTAGACCAATTCATCGTCTTGATCAGGAAACGTCAGGTGTGCTGGTTATAGCCAAGAACCCGTATGTGCACCAGCACGTATCTGAACAGATGATTGCAGGGACGGTAGACAAGAAATATATTGCGTTTGTACACGGCAGCCCCGTCCCGGAACAAGGGTCAGTGGATGGGCCGATTGACAGGGATCCTGAAGAGCCACACCGCCGAATTGTAACGCCTGATGGTTACGCTGCAAGAACGTTGTACACGACTTTAACACGTTGGTCTGGGGGCAGTGCCAGTGCAATAAGTCTCAAGCTGGAAAGTGGAAGAACCCATCAGATCAGGGTACATATGACGTCCATCGGTTGCCCGTTAATTGGAGATCGGATGTACAAGACACTACCTGTGCATGAGATTGATGAACAGACCATGGCTGTTCGGGAAGAACGGGACAGCTGGATTGAACGTCAGGCATTACATGCCTGTGAACTGACGTTTGAGCATCCGATTCTCCGGGAACGCATAGCGTTCCAGGCCCCTTTCCCAGCAGATATGGCCGCACTGGAACAGCGTTTGAATGATGAGGCAGCAATTTCAAATCTGTAAAAGCGTTTAAAAATATTAAATCTAAATGGTTTTGGTCCAAAAAAATAGCGAATGTGTGTTTTGATCTCATTCGCAAAAATCAGTAAAATTACATGGCGATGGTATCGATTTGGAGCGACTTTTGGATTTGCGAAGCAAACCAAGGGAAGCGAGAAGTCGAAACCGGAGCCACACCGGAGCCACACAGGAGGAACAAATAAATGAGCAACTTAAAAGTATATCAATATGCCAAATGCGGCACATGCCGCAAAGCTGTAAAGTGGCTTGAAGCGCAAGGACATGAGCTGGAGCTAATCCCCATTTTTGACACACCACCATCAGAATCTGAACTAACAGAATTGATCCAGAAAAGCGGGCTCGAGGTGAAAAAGTTCTTTAATACGAGCGGGGAAGTGTACAAAGAACAACAATTGAAGGACAAGCTGCCAGGCATGTCCGCTGATGAACAGATTCGTTTGTTGGCTTCCAATGGTCGGTTGATCAAACGTCCGATTGTTACGGATGGAGAAAAGGTGACAGTTGGTTTCAAGGAAGAAACGTTCGAGCAGGAATGGAATAACGCATAAGCGTGCTGAATACCAGCCTTGAATTGTTCAAGATTCAGGGCTTTTTTGGCTGAACGATGGTTGGCGGAACTATGCTATAATGATAGAATTAGTTTCGTATTTTATATGCTAGATCAGGATAGGAGAGAACAAATTCAAGTGAATCAACGTAATGAACCTACTTTGTTGCTGGTGGACGGTATGGCGGTGTTGTTCCGTGCTTTTTATGCGACATCTGCAAGCGGATATATCAGACGTACAAAGGCAGGATTGCCTACCAACGCAGTCTACGGATTTATCCGTTATTTCTGGGATGCGGTTCAGACTTTTGGGCCAAGTCATGTCGTATGTTGTTGGGATATGGGCGGTAAGACGTTCCGCGGTGAAGAATATGCAGCCTACAAAGGCAACCGGTCTGAAGCTCCAGATGACCTGATTCCCCAGTTCGCCCTGATTCGTGAAGTCATGGATAGTCTGGGTATTCCGAATATAGGTGCACAAGGATTCGAAGCTGACGATTGCATCGGGACGCTTGCTAAGTATTATACCGAAGAGACAGATATGAATGTTATGGTACTGACGGGTGACCACGACATGTTGCAACTGATTAATGATCGCACGAGTATCATTATTATGAAAAAAGGCCATGGCAACTACATGGTGTACAATCCTGAAACGCTCATGGCAGAGAAACAACTGACACCTCGTCAAGTCATTGACATGAAGGGTCTGATGGGAGATGCCAGTGACAACTATCCCGGAGTACGGGGAATTGGTGAGAAAACAGCGTTGAAGCTTGTACAGGAATATGGCTCCATTGAAGGGATTTTGAGCAACATGGATAAACTGACCCCTTCGGTGCGTAACAAGATTGAGAATGATCTGGACATGCTTCATCTGTCCCGCAAACTGGCAGAGATTCATTGTGCTGTTCCGGTTGCCTGTGCGCTGGATATCTGTGAATTGCGTCTTGATCCGGATATGGTGATGGACAAGTTTGAACAACTTGAGATGAAGAGCCTCGGCTCTTGGATGGGAGTGGCAATAGGGTGAGCAACATGAAGAACGTACGATCAGGCAAAAAGTGGTGGACAGGGGCTATGGCCCTCGTCCTGGCCTTGCCAATAATTCTTTCGGGAGCAGTAAGTGCGCCACAGACAGTGGATGCCAAAGCAGCAATTAGCACCAAAGTACAGAAAGTAAAAGCAGCAGGACGTAATTTTACCGTACAGACCGTTTCGATTCCGAAGGGAACACCGGTTACCGTGGGACTCGCGAAGAAGCAAGTTGGCCAGACGGCTACATTGCCATCGATTGTGAAAGCCTACGGTGCACAAGCAGCCATTAACGGAGCATTTTTCGAAGCATATAACGGAGCACCAGATCCATACGGCATGTTAATAGCAAATGGTAAGGTCATACATATTGGAAGATACGGAACATCCATCGGATTTAAGGAAGATGGCTCGGCGATCATGGATTCACTTCAGGTGAGTTTGACAGGTAAAGTAACAGATACAAAAGGCAAATCACGCAGTTGGTATGCGACATTTATTAATCGAACACCCTCTGCGAATGCAAGCATTACGATGCTGTATACACCTGAACGAGGTGCGACAGTCGGGTTCAAAGGTGGTACTGCAGTAGTCATGGAGAAAGGCATCGTGACCAAAAAAGTCCCTAACACCAATGTAGCCATTCCTAAGAATGGCTCTGTGCTGGTCTTCACAGGCAACCAAAAGTCCTCTTCAGATCGTTTCACCGTTGGCTCAACCGTAGAAATGAATTACAAATATACGAACGCAGCAGGTAAAGAGATTCCTTGGCAAGATGTGGTGACCGCTGTGGGAGCAGGTCCGCGTCTGGTGAAAGACGGCAAGGTAGCTGTAAATCCGACGAGTGAAGGTTTCAAGGATGCCAAGATTCTTAATGCTTCCGGAGCCAGAAGTGGTATCGCAATCATGGCGGACGGTTCTGTTATGCTGGCTACCGTTTCCGGAGCAACAATCAAGGAGTGGGCAGCGGTGATGCAAAAGCTTGGGGCGAAGCAGGCCATGAATCTGGATGGTGGCGCATCTTCAGGCATGTACGCCGGGGGCAAAATGCTGACCTCACCAGGTCGACTTTTGAGTAATACACTCGTATTTGGTGGCTCTGTTCGTTAAAAGAAAGTGATTATGGGAGGGATGACGCAAATGACACTCACATCTGATCGAAAGCCAGAGGAGGGTAGTACAGCTGTTCTGGCCATCAATGTAGGACTGCTGCAACCGCTCTCTGGGCAGAAGCGTGAAGTGCTGAGCGGCATTGTGAAACACCCTGTATCCGACGCGGTTTTCCTGTCATTCACTGGAATGACAGGGGATGCGCAGGCGGATCTGGTGCATCATGGAGGCCCTGACAAGGCCGTTTGTGTATACGATTACAGTCGTTATCCGGAGCTGGAACAGTTGATGGATCGCAAGCTGGACTGGGGAGCTTGTGGAGAAAATCTGACGGTTGAAGGCTGTGCCGAAGAAGTCGTTCGGATTGGTGATGTCTACGAGTTGGGCGAAGCCACAGTGCAGGTCAGTCAGCCCAGACAACCTTGCTTCAAGCTGGGCGCGCGGTATGATTATAAGGAACTGCCTGTATATTTTCAGGAGAGTGGATATACCGGCTTTTACTTTCGTGTCCTGCAAGAAGGTGAGGTAAGTCCTTCATCGACATTTCGACGGATCAGCACCGATCCTGCATCAATGACCGTTCTTGAAGCCAATCGAATTATGCATCAGGGGAAAGAAAATGTCGAAGGTATCCAGGCGCTGCTAGCCATTTCTGCGCTGTCAGACAGCTGGAGGCAGACGTTAATGAAACGATTGTCCAAGCTGGAGAACAAGTAGCAGGATAACTATAGTGTCATCAAGTAAAGCACGAAAAATGATTTCCTTTTTAAACTAACTTGGGAGTGTGACTAACATGACGATCTTAGGCGCAATTGAAGCAGGCGGAACCAAATTTGTATGTGGTATTGGCACAGAAAACGGAGAAGTTCTGGAACGCGTAAGTTTTCCAACAACAACACCGGAAGAGACAATGGCTCAAGTGATTTCGTTTTTTGAAGGCAAAGGCATTGAAGCTCTGGGCGTAGGTTCATTTGGTCCGATTGATCCGATTGAAGGAAGCCCGACGTATGGCTATATCACAACAACACCGAAGCCACATTGGGGACAATATAACGTGATTGGCAAGCTCAAGGAGCATTTTGATGTACCGATGACATTTGATACGGATGTGAATGGTGCGGCACTTGGAGAAGCAACCTGGGGCGCTGCACAAGGTCTTGAGAGCTGTCTGTATATCACGGTGGGTACAGGTATTGGTGCAGGTGCTGTAGTTGGCGGTAAAATGGTCCATGGATTGTCACATCCAGAGATGGGACATATCATTGTACGCAGACATCCGGAGGATACATACGAAGGTTTCTGTCCGTATCATGGCGACTGCCTCGAAGGCCTTGCAGCAGGCCCAGCCATTAACAAACGTTGGGAGCAACCGGCTTATGAACTGCCTGCAGATCATAAAGCATGGGAGATTGAAGCACATTACCTGGCACATGCACTGATGAATTATGTTCTCATTCTCTCTCCACAGAAAATCGTAATGGGTGGCGGAGTAATGAAGCAGGAGCACCTGTTCCCGATGGTTCGTAGCAAACTGCAGGAGTTGCTGGCTGGATATGTTCAGCATCCCGCACTTCAATCCGAGATTGACCAGTATGTTGTTTCACCGGGACTTGGTGACAATGCGGGACTATGTGGTTCGCTGGCGCTTGCCAAACTGGCATTAAATAAGTAGATCAATAAGGGATTGACGAATTTTACCATTGTGGTATGATATGGGCAACAGCATAGTACGGTTAATGAGGAAGCACCTCTCTTGCATGGATTTTGCAGGAGAGGTGTTTTTTTGTGCTGCCTTTAGGTAGTGTAGCTAACCCGTTTAGGCTGAAATGTTAAAGGGAGGGAACGGAGATGGAAGTCATTTTCATGAACAGATTGTCCAGAATGTCAGATCAAAATGCAGAGTATGCACAGCTATGGATTGGGGAAGAGGAGGATGGTTGGCAGCTGGGATGGAGTCGCTACGAGGAAGGAGAACGTGAGGACAGCATCTGGTATGAAGGGACTTCTTGGGAGGAACTGCTTCATATTTATCGTCATCAGCTCGCCATACAGATGAGTGAGGGATACCGACCGCAGTTACAGGGGTTATTTCATGAGAATGATGATTTGAAGTTGCGCAGTTATGGTGGGCAGCGACTCCATTGTTACAGTGAGTTATACGGCAATGAGCAGTTATATACGGATTTGTGCGCCTGGCGTAGAAAGAGAGCCGTGTCTGACCGGAAGGCACCGTATTTTATTGCAACGAATCGTCTGCTGCGTTTGATCAGTGCCTTTGTGCCGCAATCGATGGATGAACTGATGCAATTGCCGGGCGTAGGGGAGAGCAAAGCGACCGACTATGGTGCGGAATGGATGGAGATTACGAACGGGTTGGAGCGTTCAACGACATTCCCGCTTGAATGGGTGTACACGGCGCTGAAGGAAGAAGAGTATGAGAACTGGTTATACAAGCAGAGAGAGCAGAAGTACAAACAGGAACTTGATAAGTTCACCACGCGCAAGCAGGTGCTTGAAGGCATGAAGGAAGGGCATACGTTAGAAGAAATCGTTAATCGATCCGGATTATCCCGACGCGAGTTGATTGAGCTGTTAGAGACACTGGATCTCGAAGGTTATGACACCGATTGCCTTCTTGATGTGGAGCTTGCTGTGATGCCAGAGAACGAACAAGAGGCTGTATGGAGTGCATATGAGGAGCTGGGAGATACGTTCCTGAAGCCAGTATTACATAAGGTGTATGGAGCGGAGAAGCCCGACGGAGGAAGTCTGGAGCAGGTCTATGAAAAACTGCGCATGATTCGCATCCGCTTCCGTCGGCATGCAGAGACAGAGCGGAATGTAAGTTAGTTGCAGGGTATAGAAAAAGACGACGCGTTCCTCCAAGAGGAGCGCATCGTCTTTGTTATTTCGTACGAGTTCATACCCAGTCTTTTTTGCGGAAAATGAAGAACATGCTCAGGCCCAGTGTAACCATCAGGCCAATTACAACAAAATAGCTGTATTTCCAGTTAAGCTCGGGCATATTCGTAAAGTTCATACCGTATATTCCGGTAATAACCGTCAGCGGCATGAAGACCGTGGTAATGGCGGTAAACACACGCATGATCTCATTCGCCCGGTTCGCTATACTGGATTGGTAGGCTTCTCGCAAGTTGCCCATCAGGTCGCGATAAGTCTCAAAGGTTTCCGAAATTTTTACGGCATTTTCATAGATGTCACTGAAATACTTTTGCAGTTGATCATCGATGAGACGCAGATCTTTTTTGTTCAGTGTGTTAATGACCTCTTTCTGAGGTCCAAGGACTTTTTTCAGCCACAGAATCTCACTGCGCAGCCCGATGATTTCATTCAGATGTGACTTTTTGGTATGCATCAGAATGTCTTCCTCAAGCTTCTCAATCCGTGCTTCAATTCGGTCACCTACGGTGAAATAATTATCAACAATCAAGTCAACCAGCAAATAGAGCAGACGATCCGGTGTACTGATTTCCTGTTCCCACAGGATTGGTTTCAGTGTGCGCAATTCGCTGACCTTTTGCTTCGTAACACTAATAATAAAATGTCTGCCAAGGAACAAGTTGACTGCACGCAGAAAAATCTCTTCATCATCGAAACGTATGCTATTGATTACAATAAAATAATGGTTCTCATAAATTTCAATCTTCGGACGTTGTTCTTCGTCACTAAGACAGTCTTCCACAGCCAGATCATGCATCAAGAACAGCGGTTGAAGTACCGCCAAATCGTCTACATCTGCATCAATCCAGTAAAATCCTTCCGCTGGTGGAGTCAGCGCCTGCTGAATATCGTCCACCGGAATAAACACACCGTTGTTTACCAACCGGATTTTCATCGTTAATCTACTCCTTCTGCACCCGCCAACTCGGCGGATATTATCATTATGGGCGCAAAAAGAACAAATCAGCCGGTCGGCAGCGGAGCCTGGAGATCAGGGCTGCGTTCACTATATAATCAAACGGAAGTCACGTCCCGCTGCCGGCATGCTGATGTCAATTCTCTATGCAGTTTGTCGGAATTCGGCTGCCAGTCAGGCCTCGGGTCGCCATCCATTTAATATGTCACCTCTCACATAAGGGTTTATAACACCTTGTTTAGTATACCGCTGGTACAAGGTGCTTTCAAGCGCAAAAATGTGTCTATTTCGCGCCCTGAGGCAGTGTATGACAACGGATGAAGAACGGTTCCGATCTGGACAGCAGACAGAGAACTGCACCTTGACGTAAAGGCATTAATGTAATAAAGTAGACGGTGAACCATATTAAATTACAATCTAATACAGCGAAATCTTATCAAGAGTAGGTGGAGGGACTGGCCCGATGAAACCCGGCAACCGGCGGTATACCGCACGGTGCTAATTCTTGCAGCGACCTAGTGTCAAGTGGCACTGTTGTAACTGAGAGATGAGAGAGGCGCATATCTATTTACATATGACCTTTCTCGAAATCCGAGGAAGGTCTTTGTCATATGCCCCGACTTCTCAGCAGTGATTTTCGCTAAGGAACTTGAGGTTGTTTGTAACGTTGGATGAAGGAGCAATTCAATGTTTTTACAAGCTCAAGGCAGTCTGTCACTGTATTGATATGAAGACATCAAGCCAGTGGCAGCTGCATCTATCTATGCACAAGGAGGAGTTAGACTTACCATGCCAATCAAAATTCCGGATACTTTACCAGCAAAAGAAGTACTTGAAGGAGAGAATATCTTCGTCATGGATGAAACTTCTGCATACCAGCAGGATATTCGTCCACTCCGTATCGCTATATTAAACCTGATGCCGACAAAGGAAACGACCGAAACACAATTGCTTCGTCTGGTCGGAAACACGCCTATTCAGGTGGATGTTGTTCTCGTACACCCAAAATCCCATACGTCGAAGAATACGTCTCAGGAGTATTTGGATCTGTTCTATAAAACCTTCGACGAGATTGAACACCGCCGTTTCGATGGCATGATTATTACGGGTGCCCCGGTGGAACAGATGGATTTCGAAGACGTGAACTATTGGAATGAGATCCAGGAGATCTTCGAATGGACCAAAACCAATGTGACTTCAACCCTCCACATATGTTGGGCTTCCCAAGCAGGTTTATACCATCATTTTGATGTGCCGAAAGTACCACTTGATGAAAAGTGCTTTGGCGTTTTCCCACATACGATCAATAAACCACATGTTCCATTGTTGCGTGGATTTGATGAAGTATTCAACGTTCCACATTCCCGTCATACGGAAGTGAGACGCGAAGATATTGAAAAGAATGAAAATTTAGAGATTTTGGCTGAATCCGAGGAAGCGGGTATCTTCCTGGTTGCGACCAAAGACGGCAAACAAATTTTTGCCACAGGTCATGCCGAGTACGACCCGTTCTCATTAAAGTGGGAGTATGACCGGGATGTAGCCAGAGGGTTGGATATTGCATTGCCTAGACACTATTATCCAAATAACGATCCTTCCCGTGTGCCACCGGCTACCTGGCGCGCTCATGCCAACTTATTATTCTCTAACTGGCTCAATTACTATGTGTATCAAGAAACACCTTACGATATTGGCCCGCAAATCTAATCGAGATTACAGGAGGATGCAGCAATGGAAGACAACAACAAGTTGAAAATCGAAAGCCGCTTAGCACAAATAGGGTCCATCAATGAACCGGTAACAGGCGCCATTAACTTTCCGATCTATCAATCCACTGCGTTTCGCCACCCGAAGCTAGGACAAAGCACGGGGTTTGATTATATTCGTACGACGAATCCAACCCGTAAGGTATTGGAAGAAGCAGCCGCAGCGCTAGAGTCTGGTGATGCGGGGTTTGCCTGTAGCTCGGGTATGGCTGCACTGCAAACGATCTTTGCCATGTTTGGTCAAGGGGATCATCTGATTGTATCGTTGGATCTATACGGTGGAACCTATCGTCTGCTTGAACGCATTCTGTCTCGTTTTGGCGTAACTGCCAGTTATGTAGATACGAATGACCTTGCAGCACTGGAGAAGGTTCGTCAGCCAAATACCAAAGCGGTATTTATTGAGACACCAACCAATCCATTGATGATGATCACCGATGTGGAAGCCGTTGCTTCCTGGGCGAAAAGTTACAACCTGTTGACCATTGTTGACAACACGTTGTTGACTCCATTTTTCCAACGTCCGATTGAACTGGGTGCCGATATCATCATTCATAGCGCTACCAAATATCTGGGCGGACACAATGATGTGCTGGCCGGACTAATTATAACCAAGGGTGAGGCATTATCTGCAGAGATGGCGTTCCTGCATAATTCCATTGGAGCGGTATTGTCTCCAAGTGACTCCTACCAGTTGATGAAAGGGATGAAAACGCTGGCTCTTCGCATGGAGCGTCATGAGTACAATGCGCTTACCATTGCCAAATATTTGCTTGAGCATCCAGCAGTGGGTGAAGTGTATCATCCAGGCCTGTCGGATCATCCAGGGTATGAGATACAAAATAAACAATCCACAGGTAACACAGGTATTTTCTCTTTTAAAGTGAAGGATGCACGTTACGTTGAACCATTGCTGCGTCATATCAAACTGATTGCTTTTGCCGAAAGTCTCGGTGGAGTGGAATCACTCATGACCTACCCAGCGGTACAAACGCATGCGGATATTCCGCTTGAAATTCGTGATGCTGTAGGTGTCGATGACCGACTGCTCCGGTTCTCTGTAGGCATTGAACATGCGGATGATCTGATTGCAGATCTTGGCAATGCTCTGACAGCTGCACAACAGGAAGTTGAAGGAGGCGTGCACTCATGAGTGAGTCCAACAACAAGCCCAATTCTGAATTGAAATTTGATACCAAATTGCTTCATTTTGGTGATGAAATTGACAAAACAACTGGAGCCTCCAGTGTGCCAATCTATCAAGCCTCAACCTTCCATCATTTTGATATCTTCAATCCACCTCAACATGATTACAGTCGTTCGGGTAATCCGACACGTCAGGCTCTGGAAGATTACATCACACTGCTGGAGGGCGGAGCGCGAGGATTCGCCTATTCATCGGGGATGGCTGCGATCTCCAGCGTGTTCATGATGTTCTCCGCAGGGGATCACATGATTGTAACGGAAGATGTATATGGAGGCACGTATCGGTTGCTTACTTCCATATTAAGCCGTATGCAGATTGAGACGACTTTTGTGGACATGACCAATATAGATGAAGTAAAAGCGGCGCTCAAGCCAAACACCAAGGCAGTTTATATGGAAACACCATCCAACCCTACTCTGCGTATTACGGATATCGCTGCCGTAACTGACTGGTCGAAGGAACATGACCTGATCACGATTCTGGATAACACCTTTATGACACCGTACTATCAGCGTCCAATTGAGCTTGGTGTGGATATCGTCGTACATAGTGCTACCAAGTTCCTAGGGGGGCATAGTGATGTGCTGGCAGGCTTAGCAGTTGCTCGCACGGAATCACTTGGCGTACAACTGAAACAGTTGCAGAATGGACTTGGAACTGTACTCGGGGCACAAGAATCCTGGCTTCTGATGCGCGGGATGAAAACCTTGGGGGCTCGTATGGCTCATAGTGAACGGAGTACAGCCAGACTTGCGGCATGGCTTAATGAGCGCAGTGATATTACCGCTGTCTTTTACCCTGGACTGGAGGATCATCCGGGCCGCGAGGCACATGAGCGCCAGTCAACAGGATATGGAGCTGTCGTTTCATTTGACGTCGGTTCAGGAGATCGTGCAAAAGCAGTTCTTAACCGGGTGAAGCTACCCATTGTTGCTGTAAGCCTGGGAGCTGTCGAGAGTATTCTGTCCTACCCAGCGATGATGTCTCATGCAGCAATGCCGGCTGAGGTTCGCCGGGACCGTGGCATTACAGACGGGTTGCTGCGTTTCTCGGTAGGTCTGGAAGATATCGAAGATCTGATTGTAGATTTGGAACAAGCACTTCAGGAATCCTAACAAAAGGGAGTATCCAAATACCCTTATGAGTATCACTTAAGTTCGGATAAATTCCATTCCATATGTAAAAATTTTTACTTATTTTTAAAGCACCTGTACATAAGGTGCTTTTTTTCACATGTAACCTGTGTTACGATATGTGGAGTACAGAAATGCGATGTTGCCACCAGAACTTGCTTCTTTTGAACAAGTTGGGACGGATCGTTATATAATTTCTCTTCATGAGGGAGGCTTTTTTACGATGAGTACGGTAGACCGTATCTTAGATAAAGCCCTTCGGGGCGAACGTTTGGACTTGGAAGACACGATTCAGTTATTTGAATCCAATGAAGTGGACAAAATCGGGGCAGCTGCTAATGTCGTTATGAAACGCATGCACCCTGAGCCATACAGAACATTTGTAATTGGGCGTAACGTCAACTACACGAACGTGTGTGATGTGTACTGCCGTTTTTGTGCTTTCTACCGCAGACCTGGTTCAGATGAAGGTTATGTGCTTCCAGATGAAGTTATTTTCCAGAAGATTCAGGAAACGGAAGATGTGAATGGTACCGAAATTTTGATGCAAGGTGGTACGAATCCAAACTTGCCTTTCAGCTATTATACAGACCTGTTGAAAGCCATCAAGGAGCGTTTCCCGAACATCACGATGCACTCGTTCTCACCTGCTGAGATTATGAAAATGGTTGAAGTCTCCGATGGCCTTACATTGGAAGAGGTTGTTCGTGCTATACACGAAGCTGGACTGGATTCCTTGCCTGGCGGCGGCGCTGAAATTCTGGATGACCGTACACGTCGGAAAATCAGCCGTTTGAAAGGTTCATGGCGGGATTGGATGGACGTTATGCAAACTGCACACCGCATCGGCATGAATACCACGGCAACGATGGTTATCGGCCTTGGTGAATCGATGGAAGAGCGTGCTTTACACTTGCTCCGTGTACGTGAAGCTCAGGATGAATGTATTGCGAACAAGTATGATTCCGAAGGTTTCCTGGCGTTCATTCCTTGGACTTTCCAGCCAGACAATACCAACCTTAAGCTGGAGCGTCAGACGCCGGAAGAGTACTTGAAGACTGTAGCCATCAGCCGACTGGTGCTTGATAATATTAAGAACATTCAATCCTCTTGGGTAACCATGGGTCCTGAGATCGGTAAGAAGTCGCTTGAATTTGGATGTAATGACTTCGGCAGCACCATGATTGAAGAGAACGTTGTATCTGCTGCGGGTGCAACTTACAAAGTGAACATTGAATCCATTTTACGTTTGATTCGAGAGGCCGGTTATATTCCCGCACAACGTAACACCCGTTACGACATCTTGCGCATGTTCGATGAAGAGAATACCGTGCATGAAGATTTCGTAATGCAGAACTAATTATAATATTTGTATACCACTTCCATATATGCTGATCGTTAGATGAGTATTAATGAAGCAAGCCCGCTGACTACTCCGTCTGGAGGAACGGCGGGCTTTTTGATTTTTTCTGGAGATTGAGGTCATTAAACAGTACATGTTACGCAATTGGCGATATTTTATATTGTAATTGAACTGTTACAATGAAAAGGAACTTGTGTAGTCAGACATGTTGGAAGGGGCAAACCAATGAAGAGAAGAACACTTGGAAAGACCGAACTGGACGTTCCTGTATTGAGTTTTGGAGCATCCTCACTTGGCTCTGTATTTCGTGACATTGACCGGGAAGAGGGAATTCGCACTGTACATGCTGCTGTAGATGCCGGAATGAATTACATAGACGTTTCGCCTTATTATGGATTGACAAAGGCAGAGACGGTGTTGGGTGAGGCTATCCGCAGCTTGCCGCGCAGTTCATATATGTTATCAACCAAAGCCGGACGGTATGGGGAAAATGAGTTTGATTTTTCACGTAAGCGTATTCAGGATAGTGTACAAGAGAGCCTCAAGCGATTGCATACCGATTATATTGATATTTTGTTCCTGCATGATATTGAATTTGTGCCAGCAGAGATTATTATCGAAGAAGCTTTTCCAACGTTGCTGCGTCTGAAAGAACAGGGAGTTATTCGTCATGCGGGCATTTGCGGATTACCCTTGCCATTGTTCGAGAAGGTTCTGCCACAGATTAATGCGGATGCAATCATCTCGTATTGTCATTATTCATTGAACGATACCTCATTGTTATCTTTGTTGCCTTTGTTGGAAAAGAAAGAAATTGGCCTCGTGAATGCTTCGCCTCTTTCTATGGGCTTGTTAAGCACCCGAGGTGCTCCTGCTTGGCATCCGGCAGGTGAACGGGTGAAGCAGCTCTGTCTGGAGGCTGCACAATTCTGTGCAGATCAAGGCAGTGACATTGCCAAGCTGGCCGTGCAATTTTCCACGTCGAGTGAACGTATTCCAACTACACTGGTGAGCAGTGCTAATCAGCGTAATATCGTCAATAACGCAGCCTGGATCGAAGAACCGATAGATCAAGGGCTGCTGGATGAAGTGCTGCGCATATTGGCTCCATTGCATAATGAGACGTGGTCAAGCGGGCGTCCTGAATATAATGCGGAGTTATAACAACATGACATTAGAAACATTCAAGGGGGAACAATGATGAGAGCCATTGTGTGTGAAGAAATAGATCGTTTAGAGCTGCAAGACCTGCCTCAACCGGAACGTGCGGAAGGAGAGGCGCTGGTTGCGATAAGGCGGATTGGAATCTGTGGAACAGATCTGCATGCATATAAAGGCAATCAGCCATTCTTTACCTATCCTCGCGTGCTGGGTCATGAACTGGCGGGTGTTATTGAAGAGATCGGTCCGAACGATGCAGGGCTATGTCCAGGGGATCAGGTAAGCATTATTCCATATCTGCATTGCGGTCATTGTATTGCTTGTCGCAGTGGAAAAACCAATTGTTGTGTGTCCATGCAAGTCATGGGCGTCCATGTAGACGGAGGCATGAGAGAAAGAATCAGCGTGCCGGTCTCACATCTGCTTTCAGCAGAAGGTTTGACACTGGATGAGACCGCAATGGTAGAACCCTTAAGCATTGGAGCCCATGCGGTCAGGAGAGCGGGAATTAAGCCTGGTGAGCATGTAGTTGTGATTGGAGCTGGCCCGATTGGGCTTGGCGTCATGGCATTTGCCAAACAGGCAGGTGCCCATGTTATTGCCGTTGACCGTAACCTGGACAGGCTCGAGCTTAGCCGGACTTGGGCTGGAGCGGATGAATTGGTACAGGCCAATGAACAGGCTGTACAACAAGTGGCTGAAATTACGGGAGGCGACTATGCTACAGCGGTCTTCGACGCAACCGGTAACGTGAATTCCATGAATGAGGCCATTCAATATGTGGCGCACAGTGGTCAACTCATTTTCGTCGGACTGGTGAAAGCGGATATTACTTTCCATGATCCTGAGTTTCACAAGCGGGAGATGAGCATGCTGGGCAGCCGAAACGCAACCCGTGAAGATTTTGAACAAGTCTTGTCAACCCTGCGTCAAAAGAAATTAAGTATGAATGGTTATATCACACACCGAGTGGAGTTTGATGAGTTACCTGCTACAATCGACCAATGGCTCTTGCCAGATTCACATGTAGTCAAAGCCATCGTTGAGCTATAATCATAAGTAAATCGGATAACAGAAAAAAACGCTCTCTGACCTTGGTGGACAATACCATCCATAGGGAAAGAGAGCGTTTTTTTTATTTTTCCGGATTGGTCATAATGCCCGCATGCGGATCAATGTGACGCACAATGGACTTCAACCAGACCATCTCCAGAACATGTACCTCATAATAAAGTGCACCGGGGATCTGCCTGATCCATCCTTCCGCCATCGCGATTTGTGTTGAGTCAGAAGTGGCTTCCAGCGTTCCAGGTTCACGGCGCAGCCGTTTGCGTACAGCTTTTTCAACCTGAGAGCTTTGTGTGGTCAAAATGCATACTTTACGTTTGGAAGAGAAACCCCTGAACGCAATGTAGACCATTTCATAAGCAATAAGGTAGGCGATTACGGAATACATCGCTTGGTCCCAGCCAAAGACAACACCTGCGGCTGTCAGTATTAACAAGTTAAGCAGCATGATTATTTTTTCGATAAGCATCCGTTTTCCGCTAAATACACGTTCAGGTGGGCGGGAAGAGGGATCACCGATTTCTAGCGTATCCAGTGTCCCGCCGTACCGCACGACGAGCCCAATTCCAAGTCCGAGACATAATCCGCCAAACATGGCGGCAGCCAGCGGGTGCTCTACAAGTGGCGGCATGGGATGAAGCACAATGGCACCGATCGAAAAGACAACCAGACCCAGCACAGTAACCAATACAAATTTCTTCTTCACAATCTTGTAGGACAGAAATATGAACGGAACATTGAATAAAAATAGGAATAATCCAATCCTCATTTCCGTCCAGTGGGCGAAGAGGGAGGAAATGCCTGTAATGCCTCCAATAATGATCTTATTGGGATGTAAGAACAATTCAAGTCCTACGGAGGCCAGAATTCCACCCATAATCACGAGCAATAGGTTTAACCAGCGGCGGGTGGATGATATTCTGGTCTTGGCGGTGGCTGGCACCGGATTAGCCGATATCAGAGGTGCTTTCATAGGTCATCCTCCTTTGTGCGGCTTTCGAGCCATTCTCCCTGGGTTAGTCACAGAAAGACCGGCGCAGAGCCGCGAAGTACGATCGTATGTCTGTTCTGCACAGACATAGGCATTACCCTTCTTTCTGCAGTACCTTTGGTTCTTCTTTCTTTTTCCGAGGATCTTTGAACTTGAATATTTTATCCAATAAACGGAATACATGTTTGGACTCTTTGGTTAATAAAGGCCCCAGAATAGCCAGAATTAGGACATACAGTGCGGCAAATGGTTGAATCATTGGCAGCAGTCCTCCGGCTTTACCCATGTTGGCCAAGATGATGGAAAATTCACCTCGTGACACAATGGTTAATCCAATATTGGCTGATGCTTTGGGCGATAGGCCTGCACTGCGACCGGCCATCATGCCTGCAAGGAAGTTACCGAACAATGTAATAACAACTGCAATCAGAGCTAACCATACGGCTTCGCCACCCAGAGACAACGGATCAATGGACAGTCCGAAGCTGAAGAAGAAGATGGCTCCGAAGAAGTCACGGAACGGCAGAATCAAGTGCTCAATCCGTTTCGCGTGTTCTGTTTCAGCAAGCACCAGTCCAACCAATAATGCACCGATCGCTTCGGCAACATGAATGGTCTCAGAGAAGCCGGCTACGAGGAACAAAGCTCCGAATACAACAAGAGAGAATAGCTCATTCGATCGTATTTTAAGCAACTTGTTTAGTAGCGGCGTTGCTTTGCGTCCAAGAATTATGACGATAAGCATGAATCCGAGGGCAATAAGTGCGGACATGAGCACGCCTCCGATGGAGGATGAATCACTAAGCACAAGTCCGGACAAGATCGAGATATATACAGCGAGGAATACATCTTCGAACATGATAATACCCAATATCATCTCTGTTTCCGGATTGGCTGTTCGTTTCAAATCAACGAGTACCTTGGCCACGATCGCACTGGAAGAGATGGTAGTTATACCTGCGATAATAAGTGCTTCTGCAACTGGGAAACCGGACATAAAACCGAATATTAATCCCAGCGTAAAGTTAATTCCGATATAGATCGAGCCGCCAACTGCAATAGAGCGACCCGATTTAATTAAACGACCTACCGAGAATTCAAGTCCGAGGTAGAAGAGAAGAAACAGAATACCGATCCGACCCATGAAATCAATAAAAGGCTGGCTTTCAATGAAGCGGAAGTCCAGATGCCAGATTTTCATGGCATGTGGCCCAACGGCCATCCCGATCAGAATATAAAACGGAACGACCGAAAATCTTAGTTTTGCTGATAAAAGGCCGGCTGCCGCAATGAGCACAAGGGCCAGACCTACTTCGAATATCAGATGATCCATCTATTTACCCCCTTCCAGTCAGGAGGAGGGATTTAAACAGTTTCTGCTGATTGCGTTCGCCAACGGCTACTACCGTGGATTCTGCACTGATAACTACCTCCGGACCTGGGCTGATGTGTTTTTTGTGATTTTTTTCTACAACGGCAATAACCGTCGCCCCAGAGTTTTGACGTACATCCAATTCACCGATGGATTTGCCGATACATCCGAAGGATGGTTCGATTTTGTACCACTCGATAATCAGGTCGTCAAACGTGACTTCAATATTTTCAAGCTGCTTTGGCTTGTAAGTTAATCCACCTACAATAGCAGCAATTTGTCGTGCTTCGTAATCGTCAAGTGTGATCATCGAGATGCTTTGATCGGGATCATCATACTCGAAGTGGTACATTTCCCGCCGACCGTCATCGTGAATAATAATGACAATTTTATCACCGCTGCTTGTTTCAATCTGAAATTTTTTGCCGATTCCCGGCAAGTCTGTTTCGCGTACATCCATGGATTGTTGCCTCCTTATATTTAGGGGCTGGCCACAGAAGACAGGCTTATTTCCCGAAAATGTATAATCTGCTGCTCTAGGGAACATCAAAAGATGCGGGTAAACAGAGCCAGAAATTCCTGACACAGCCATATGATTTGAATTTGTAAGTGTGGGTAAAACAAAAATAGGTTCGTTCGTTAAGGCGATAAACATCGCTTTGTATCTAACGTGTGCAATAAGGGTTATAAGATATGCACAAGCGCACCGTCTTCAATACAGAGGTGTCTCCATGCAAAAGCAACCTGTAAATACGTCGTAACGGCTACTGAAGAGCGTTCGCGTATTTTGGTGCTATAGGGGTGAGGGATACATACATACTGGTGAACTTAATAGGTAGCAGAAATAATCTGCGTTTAAACAGACAATACCACGGTTTAAAGGACAGACCCGTTGTAGGGATTCGCAGCATTAATAACAATGCGAGGACAAGAAAGACAGGCTTATTATGCGTAACCGCAATCAGCTTGGTCATGACTTGTGGATATTTGCGAATAACAGGTTTCTGCTGGATTTCGGGTATTTGCAACAGCACTTCCTTGTTGGAAGTTGCTTCAACAGATACCCCAACAGCAGATTCGGACTGCGTCGGAATAGGGAAGCACAAGGCTTGGAAAACGCACAAAATGATAATGATCGTGTAGTGGAGTATTCTAGGTTGTTGTCGCATTTTGGCTTCCCTCCTTTTCCGTGAAACATACTGTTATTAAAATAATAACACATTTTTGTCTTAACTCCAAACCTCTTCATAATATACTGAGAAATCATGACACGCTTTCCATCAATCCGCTTCGTATATCCCCATCGGCCTTGCCATATACTTTGAAGAGGAAGGAAAGGAGTGATTCTTGTGGAACTGTTTGCTGTATGGACCGATGTATCTGGGCAAGAGGAAGCGGATCAATTTTATCGTTGTGTCAAGGAAAAAACCAAAGGTTTACATATAAGTAAAAGAGGATTCAGGCTTGTCTTCAAACATAATGATGGAAGAGCAGCTTGGGTGTGCAGAGGGAATGAGAATCACGAAGACTTCCAGCAATGGCTTCCCCGGATTAGTGATCTGCTCTCCCTTGGGCTCGCCGATTTCATTATGGAGACACAAGAACGTAACATGGTGGAGGATATGATCGCCAAGGCATGTTCTGTCATGGATGAGCATGAGGTGGAGAAGGTCAATCGAATCTGCATGCCACTACTATTAAATGGTGATCTGGATCAACCTGGACTCCGGGAGCGCCGTCGTACTACGTTGGCTAGCGGACTACGGCAGGATTTGGAGGATGTTCACTTTTTTCACCTTGAAGGCATTATCAACTTCCGCATACGACCATATAAACAGGAGCTTCAGGAATTAGTGGAGTATGCGCTGGATGAATTCTGGATGGATCGGCAGTATGAAGAGTTTATGGGGCTGTTAAAATATTTTGTTTTTTTTCAAGAAGCCAAAGTACCTCTGGTTCATCTTGTACACAAGGGAATGCATGAATTTCAGGTCCTGGATGCTGGACTTAATCTGTTACCCGTACAAAAGGATGAACAGGTCGTTGTGGAAATGCCCGGTCTGGAACTGGAGATGGATATTGAAGATATGATTGTAAGTACTCTCATCTCGATCTCTCCTGAGAAAGTTATGCTGCATACGCGTACCCCCGATCTGCCGATCATCTCGACCATCTGCCAGATCTTTGAAGACAAAGTGCAAATCTGCCATCATTGCCCGGAATGTGAAGTGCTGCGTTCAGGATTGTTGACAGGTCTTGACGCAAGTGATCTCGGCAATTATAATAACTGTTGATCCATGATTTTTTCATGTGAACCATTGAACCAAAAGCGTTGACAAAGACAACGACCACACGCAAGATCGGTGCAGAGAGAGGAACCTTGGCTGAAATTTCCTCCGGTTATCACGTATGGTTTACCCCTTTGTAGCTGCAATTTTGAAAGTGGATTTAGAACATCGCCTTTACTGGAGATTATCCGCGAGTAAGGATCTGCCGGGTCATGCCCGTTATCGTCATGCCAATGAGGGCTGTGTCTCCGAATAGGATGAATCAGCTGAATTAGGGTGGAACCACGAGTATATATCACTCGTCCCTTTGCCGGGACGGGTGTTTTTTGCGTTCCTTTGCAAAATGATTGGAATAGCATTAGATAATCAATCCATGAACATTAGGACATGAAGGTTACATTAACAGGAGGAATGAGACAAATGGCAGTTAACATTAAATTACCGGATGGTTCGGTACGTGAGTACGCGGATGGCAGCACCATTGAGGACGTAGCGGCTTCGATTAGCAGCGGATTGCGCAAAAATGCCGTAGCCGGCAAGCTGGATGGTATCGTGGTGGACTTGTCCACAACACTTCATGAAGGAGCATTGGTGGAGATCGTAACTTTGGATTCACCAGAAGGACTTGAAGTGATGCGTCATAGTACAGCTCACTTGATGGCTCAAGCCGTGAAACGTTTATTTGGTAACCAAGAGGTACGCCTTGGTATTGGCCCGGTCATCGAAGATGGTTTTTACTATGATATGGACCTCGAACACCCGCTCAATCCTGAAGATCTGCAAAAGATCGAGAAGGAAATGGAGCGTATTGTAAACGAGAACTTGCCAATTGTACGTAAGGAAGTTAGCCGCGAGGATGCGATTAAAACGTTCGAAGAAGTGGGCGATCCCTACAAACTTGAGTTGATTCGTGACTTGCCCGAAGACAGCGTGATCACGATTTACGAGCAAGGTGAATTCTTCGACTTGTGTCGTGGTCCTCACGTGCCATCGACTAGCAAAATCAAAGTGTTCAAACTGATGAATGTCGCTGGTGCTTACTGGCGTGGAGATAGCAAAAACAAAATGCTTCAACGTATCTATGGTACGGCTTTTGTGAAAAAAGCACAGCTGGACGAGCATTTGCACTTCCTCGAAGAGGCTCGCAAACGGGATCACCGCAAGCTGGGTAAAGAGCTCGAAATGTTCACATTCTCCCAATTGGTTGGCCAAGGTCTGCCAATCTGGTTGCCTAACGGTGCGAAGCTGCGCCGTACGCTGGAGCGCTATATTGTAGATCTAGAAGAAAGCCTTGGATACCAGCATGTATACACACCGGTTCTGGGTAACGTGGAATTGTACAAAACATCTGGACACTGGGAGCACTACCAGGAAGATATGTTCCCGAAAATGGTTATGGATAACGAGGAACTCGTTCTCCGTCCAATGAACTGTCCTCACCATATGATGGTGTACAAGTCCAGCATGCACAGCTACCGTGATCTGCCAATCCGTATTGCCGAGCTTGGCATGATGCACCGTTATGAAATGTCAGGAGCGTTGACAGGTCTGCACCGTGTACGTGCAATGACTCTTAATGACTCACACATTTTTGCACGTCCGGATCAGATTAAAGAAGAGTTCGCTCGTGTTATCGAGTTGATTCAAACCGTGTACAAGGATTTCGGTATCAACGAATATCGTTTCCGTCTGTCCTATCGCGATCCGAAGGATACCGAGAAATACTTCCAGAACGACGAGATGTGGGAGATGTCCCAACGCATGCTGCGTGAAGTTGTGGAAGAGCTTGACCTTCCATTCTATGAAGCAGAAGGTGAAGCTGCGTTCTACGGTCCGAAGCTAGATGTGCAGATCAAAACAGCATTGGGCAAAGAAGAGACATTGTCTACAGTCCAACTGGACTTCCTGTTGCCTGAGCGCTTTGAGCTTGAATATGTGGGAGATGACGGACAGAAACATCGTCCGGTCGTTATTCACCGTGGTGTAATCAGTACGATGGAACGTTTCACAGCATTCTTGCTGGAGAACTTTGCAGGAGCTTTCCCGCTGTGGTTGTCTCCGGTTCAGGCCAAAGTGATCCCGGTATCCGGAAACTTCGACGATTATGCGCGTGAAGTGGAAGCGAAGCTGAAACGTGCGGGAATCTCTGCTGAAGCTGATCTGCGGAATGAGAAGCTTGGATATAAAATCCGTGAGGCGCAGCTTGAGAAAATGCCTTATATGTTTGTTGTCGGTGAGAATGAGCGTAATGCAGAAGCGGTATCCGTGCGTAAGCGTGGAGAAGGCGATCTGGGCATGAAACCGGTCGATGAAATTATTGCACAATTGAAAGAGGAAATTGCAACACGTTTGGTGTAAATGAACCATTGATCTATGGGATAACCATTGCATAAGCTGAGTTGATTTATCTGAATAAACGCCTGAGTAACTTGGGAACTCCCTTGTTGTTCAGGCGTTTTTTCGTCGTTTTCAATTTTGAAAAGTATAGATTAATTGCTTTTTGGAAAACCTTTGCAGTGAGGGGGAGGTTGTACAATGAAAAAGCAATTCTCAATTCAAAAGAAAACGATACGGTGTTTACTGGTTGGTTGTGTAATGTTCGCCGGAATAATGATCAGCCTGAATCAGGCGGATGCGTATACATTTGAAGAGGAAAGTGCAGTACTTCATGTCGAGAGTCGAAGCAGTGAGACTTCGATTGAGCGTTCGAGCAAGTCTAATCAAGAATTTTCGGAACAGGCCGACCATCTATACAGCGATGAGGCCCAACTGACAACCATGGTATACATGGCTTTACTGTGGTCACCACAACCGATGGTCATTCCAAAGCCGGAGCTTCCAGATAAACAAGTGGGTAATCCATCTATGCCTGTGCTTGCCCCACGTTCAGAACAGGTTCTTGGCACACAGAAGGTGACAGCAACAGGATATACGGCAGGTGTGGAGTCTACAGGTAAAGGCCCCAAACATCCACAATACGGAATTACGTATTCCGGTGTCAAAGTACGCCGTGATAAAGAAACCGTCTCCACGATTGCAGCTGATCCAAAGTTGTTTCCAATGGGCTCCATTCTATATATTCCGGGCTATGGATACGGGATTGTTGCAGATACCGGTTCGGCGATCAAAGGCAATAAAATTGATCTGTATTTCCCGACAACCAAGCAAGTGTATAAGGAGTGGGGCAAAAAGGATGTGGAGGTACAGGTGATCAGGCAAGGCGCTGGAAAGTGTACAGAAAAGATGCTCAGCGATTTGGCTGATGCGATCAATGTGTACAAATCTGTACCGGATTCTTGGTTGGACAAGGCCATTTAATTTCACATGTGAACATGAATAACAGAAGTGCTCTCTCCACATAATACTGACTGGGGACGAACCCCGCGGTGCAGCAATGCATCGTAAATATGAAGAGAGAGGTGATTCGTTGTGGCTAAAAAATCACAAGGGTATCAAACGCCGAACGAGAAGTACAATGCAGAGTTTGGAGAAGAGAATGCAGCATCTAAAGTGAAGCAATCCGCTCAAAACAAAGTTCAAGATAATTTCCAAACACCTGATGAAAAATTCAATGCCGAGTTCGGTGTAGAAAACACAGGCCAAACTGGCCAAGGTCAAGGCAAAGCATCCAAATACAAAAAATAAATGAAGATTCATTAACCCAATGATGATTCAGCACCCTGGAGCAGCAGCTCCAGGGTGTTTTACATATGCGAATTTTTTACAAAAATATCCTCACATCTCAGTCTTGAGACCGAGATGACTTCCACCTGCCGCCGCTGTTCTCATTGCCTTGTCTGAGTTACACTGGATACATAATAAAGACGAAGGAGACATGAGCGATGAAACGATCTACGCGTGACCGCTGGTGGGTTGGCATACCTCTTATTGCTATAGGTGCAATGATCTTGTTCAGACAATTGGGATATGACATTGATGTAGGATATATTTTCAGAACATATTGGCCGTTATTTTTAATCTGGTGGGGGGCCAAGGGAATCTCCGAGATTCGTCGCAACGGGGGTTATGCTTTTATTGGACCGGTCATCGTACTGGGGATTGGTGGTTACTTTCTTGCCCGTAACCTGGGATGGATTGATTACTCCATGGGGGAGTTCATCCGTTACCTGATCCCGGTTATGCTAATTGGCGGAGGATTATTCGTACTGATTGGGCCACGACGTCGCGACCGGAAACATCATGATAAAATGCAGCCACCTCCAGCACCTGAGCAACCTTATAAACCGTTGTCTCCTGAGGATCTGGAAATGCCATCTTCGTTTGACGAACAGTTCGAGAAAACTTTTGGCAAACCTAAGCAGGAACAGAAGAACGCCTCATATGGCCCTCATTTCACAGGATCAACAGATTCATCATCACAAGAGCATCAATATAAGAAGAAATATAAATCGCATAACTCAAGTGATACTGGATATGAAAAACATTATGATGATGACTACGGGAATGGTTATGGGGATTATGGCAGTGGCAATACCATTAATAAATCAGCGTTCATTGGGGATTTGTATATGGGACAGGAAGTGTTCTCGTTGAAGCCGATGAACATCTCGGCCTTTATCGGAGATACCGTTATTGATTTGACCAAAGCACAGATTCCATACGGTGAGACGAAGATTGTCATTTCTTCATTTATCGGTGATGTAAAAGTATTTGTACCAGAAGATATGGACCTGGGTGTGACGGTGACGACGAATTCATTCATTGGAGACATGTCATTGTTGAATCAGAAACGCGGCGGATTCCTGAGTAGTGCGCAGGCTGAAACTGCCCATTATCGTGAGGCAAGCAAAAAGGTGCGCATTATTGTAAGTGTGTTTATCGGAGACGTCAAAGTTAATAAGGTGGGTTAATGCATGATTCGAACAATTCTCAAGGCCAATAAGTGGGAACTGATGATGTATTTTGCGTTAACGGGTCTGATTACGCTGGGTGGGTTCTATCTATTATATGGAGAGGTGTTGATGGGGGCTGGCCGTCAAAGGGCATGGACCTATGTTGCCGTTATTGTGCTGGCCACCGTTATCACCGGATATATCGCCGCATTACGACTTCAGCGCAAGATCGACCTGCTCGATCTTAACATGTTGAAAGTGTCCAAGGGTAATCTGGCGGTACGCATGCCTGAAGCGGATGACGCTTCGTTCGGTCGTGTCTACCAGGAGTTCAATGTCATGATGGATTCGATTGAGAAAAAGATGAGACTGCTTCAGCGTCTCGGTGAGCAGGAAGTGATTGAGAAGGAGCAGGCCTCGGAGCGCGCTGTGCTTGAAGAGCGCAAACGAATGGCAAGGGATCTCCATGACACGGTTAGCCAGCAGCTGTTTGCCATGCATATGTCGGCTTCATCCTTACCACGTCTGCTGGAGATGAATCCGGAGCATGGCGGTAAAGTGCTGGACCAGTTAATTCAGATGTCACATATTGCGCAGCGACAGATGCGAGGACTCATTGCCCAACTTCGACCGGTGGAGCTGGAAGGGCGTGATCTCAGCGCGGCACTGGATAGCTGGTTTCCTGATTATTGCCGGCAGAATGGTCTTAAAGGTGTGAAAGAGCTGGAACTGGATGGCGGAATCTCGGATGCCATTGAGCACCAGCTGTTTCTTGTTATTCAGGAGGCGGTTGCCAATGTTGTGAAACATGCAGAGGCAGGGGTGGTCAGTCTGTCCATACGGGAGAGTGAACATCAGATCAGCATGAGCATCAGCGATGATGGTCAGGGATTTTTGCATCAAGCCGAGCGTCCAGGTTCATATGGGTTATCTACCATGCGTGAACGGGCCGAGAAGCTTGGGGGGCAAGTCCAGATTATATCGAAGCCGGGAGCGGGAACGACGGTACGGGTATTGATCCCGAAATTTCCGAATGTTTCTGAATGAATTAAGGGGGAGACGAAATGAGTGGGAAAGTAAACGTAATGATTGTGGATGACCATGACATGGTACGAATGGGCTTGAAAACGTATCTGATGCTGGAACCTACTTTTCATGTGATGGGAGAAGCAGGCCATGGGCAGGATGCGCTTGATCAGTTGCGCAAATTAAATGATAATGAAATGCCCGACTTGATCCTCATGGATCTGATGATGCCGATCATGAATGGCGCAGAAGCAACACAAGCTATCATGACTGAATTTCCAGGGATGAAGATCGTGATGCTCACCAGTTTCCTGGAGGATGATCTTGTTGTGCAAGCGATTGAAGCGGGTGCGGTAAGTTATGTGCTCAAGACAGTCTCTGCTGAAGAATTGATCTATGCTCTTCAAGGGGCTTACAGAGGCATGCCTGTTATGACAGGTGATGTGTCGCAGGCATTGACTCGGGGAATCAGGCAACGTACAGCGAGAGAGAGTGAATCTGGCTTGACTGAACGGGAAAAGGAAGTGCTGTTGCTTATTGCAGAGGGGAAGACCAACAAAGACATTGGAGAAGAATTACATATCAGTATCAAAACCGTCAAAACACATGTGAGCAACCTGCTGATGAAATGTGAGATGGACGATCGAACCCAATTGGCAATCTATGCGCATCGTCAGGGCTGGGTGAAAACGAAAGGATAAAATCCCGTTATGACGGGAAAAACAATCTATTCTTCCATGCTTTTATCTCCTTTTTAATTGTTTTTAAGGTACGGTTAAGGTTTAAAGTACAAAATAAGGACAGTTAAAGAATATCTCTTGGGAATAAGAGATTGGGAGGTAGAGAGGCATGGACGAACGCAATTATAGATCGAACCGTCAAGACGAGGAAAACGAAACCAAACAAACGGAGAATCGCAATTCTTCCGGAACGGACGAATCCTCCTATTATTATTCTTATGGACCTTTTCAGTCCGTGAATCAGGAAGATACAGCAAACCACATGGGAAGCAATAATCAACGTGAAGAAGGAAATGTAGAGATTACAAAACCTGATCCGGTGAGACCCGTACCTACTTACTACAATAATCAATCCTCCGAGCAAGCGACAAGATCAACAGGAGGCGGTGGAAACGGCTCAGGTAATGGTGGAGATCAAGGGAATGGCGGCAAAGGCAACTGGAACTATAATAACCGCAAGCCGCGTTCATCTGTAAGATCACTGTTGTTCTCTTTTATTGCCGGCATGCTGGTCATTACCGTTCTCATGTACACAGCCGATAGAACAAACATGTTCACACCGGAGACTGCACTTACGAACACGGAAAATCAAAGCTCGGGACAGGAAGCGTCCACAAACACAGGCGGAGGCAACAATGTGACAGCATCGTTACTGCCAACAGGCAAAGAAGATGTCTCTTCCGTAGTGACGAGTACAAGTCCAGCTGTTGTCAAAATCGAAACACTCGCGAAACAGTCCTCGCGTACAGGAATGGGTCAGGGTGGATCGAACACAAGTGATCCGTTGTACCAATACTTCTTCGGTAATGGGGGCGGAACGGAAG
The DNA here is from genome assembly GCF_038595085.1 of Paenibacillus sp. FSL R5-0749. Classification (NCBI taxonomy): domain Bacteria; kingdom Bacillati; phylum Bacillota; class Bacilli; order Caryophanales; family Paenibacillaceae; genus Paenibacillus; species Paenibacillus sp. FSL R5-0749. The sequence continues at coordinate 1,997,124 of NZ_CP152005.1, forward strand.
GCAATCAAGGTCAGAGCCAGCAACAACAGCAAGGCAGTAATCAATTAGTACCCCTAGGCATTGGTTCCGGATTCATTTTTGACAAAGAAGGATATATCCTGACGAATCAACACGTAGTTCAGGGTGCGGACGTAATCCAGGTAACCTTGGAGAACAACAGTAAACCTTATGAAGCTAAACTTCTGGGAAGCAGCTTCGATCTGGATTTAGCTGTACTGAAAATTGAGAAAAACAGTGGTGACGATGCGTTCCCTGTAGCTCCACTGGGTGACTCCAACAGCACTCAAGTCGGTGAGTGGCTTGTAGCGATCGGTAACCCTGAAGGATTCGAACACACGGTTACAGCAGGTGTGCTGAGTGCCAAAGAACGTACAATCAGCATTCCAGATGAAGAAACAGGAAAAACACGTGAGTACAGCCATTTGCTGCAAACAGATGCTTCGATTAATCCGGGTAACTCTGGTGGTCCGTTGCTGAACCTGAATGGGGAAGTTATCGGAATGAACGTTGCAGTAAGCGCAGATGCACAAGGGATTGGCTTTGCGATCCCATCGAGCGTTATCTCTGAAGCCGTTAAATATCTCAAAGAGAACAAAGAAGTTCCCAAAGAGCCAGTACCATTTATCGGTGCATCTCTGATGGCTCTCACGCCTGAAGTAGCTAAACAAATGGGAACAGACATTACCGAAGGTTCTGTCGTAGCCAGCACGATCTTCCAATCACCGGCTTACCAAGCAGATCTTCGTGCATATGACATCATCACTGGTGCTAATGGTACGCCGTACGCCACAAGTCAGGATCTGATTGATTTTATCAAGAAACAGAAAATTGGCAGTGAAGTGACATTGAACGTGGTTCGTGACGGTAAGAAAATGGATCTGAAAATCAAAATCGGGAATAAAAATGATTTTGATACTTCACAAACAACAGATACCCAACAGCAACAACCATAAATATCGGGTAAGGATCGAAAGAGCGGAAGGGTTTGAAGGCCCTTCCGCTTTTTTTGCCCTGATAAAGCAGGGTTACAAAGGACCAGTGAAGAATTTGAGACGCCTACTTGAAGATGCAGATTGTGCTTCTGGCTGTTACAATGGGATAAAACGTTAGGATAAAGGAGAAAGACCATGCGCTCAACTATTTTGATTGTGGATGATGACGAAAAAATTGTATCCATGCTCCGCCGGGGCTTGGCTTTTGAAGGATATGAGGTACAGACTGCTTCCAACGGAGCCGAAGGCCTTAGTAAACTGATGGACAAGGAGCCGGACATTGTTGTGCTGGATGTGATGATGCCGCAGATTGACGGATTTGAGGTATGTCGCAGATTGAGAGAAGCAGGCAGCAAAGTGCCTGTGCTAATGCTGACTGCCAAGGACGAGGTACAGAGCCGGGTGACCGGACTGGACACGGGAGCCGATGACTACCTTGTAAAACCTTTTGCGTTGGAAGAATTATTGGCGCGTGTCCGGGCATTGCTGCGCCGCAAGTCAGATAGCGCAAGTACGCCGGACAACCGCTTAATGTATGAAGATATCATTTTGGACAATGACTCACGTGAAGTACTCCGAGATGGGCAACGTCTGGAACTGACTGCCAAGGAATTCGAGCTGCTCAATCTGTTTATGCAAAATCCAAGACGGGTACTGTCCCGTGATCTGATTATGGATAAAATCTGGGGTTATGATTACAGCGGTGAGTCTAACGTGCTTGAAGTATACATCGCCATGCTCCGACAGAAGACCGAAGAATACGGTGGCAAACGTCTAATCCAGACCATCCGGGGAGCCGGTTATATTCTGAGAGGTGACTCCTGATATGTCCATCCGGTTAAGACTAACCGCATGGTATTCTGGCATTTTGGCGGCTGTGCTTATTTTTTGGGGCGTTGTAATCTATGCCTTTGTGTATTTTAACTCCTACCAGGAAGTCGAACAGCAATTGAAGGTGAAGAGTGCACGGATTACGGAGCAGATTGGTGTTAACCCTCTTTCGCAGTCGTTGGATCTGGACCCATTTACAGAGAGCCAGCTTCAAGAGGCTCAAATATATATTCAACTCTGGGATTATCAGAGTCGTTCGGGCATAATTTCTGGCAATATGAAGAAATTACAGATTCAGTTTCCGGTATTGAAATCCAATGAAATTCTTGAAAAGCGTGGCATATCGAAGATCTATGTGGATGGCACACCGTTTCTGGTGAATCAGCTCCCCCTTTCTCTTCAAGGTACCAATGAAGTACGTGGAATTCTTCAGGTAGGAGCCAATGTAAGTTCACAGGAGCGCCTGCTGGAAGCGTTGCTTAATATTTTGGTTTTTGGCTGGCTGGTAGCGATGGCCCTCGCTATTACCTCAGGTCTTGTTCTGGCCCGCAAGTCGATGCGTCCGCTCGTGAATGTCATTGATGCCGCAAATCAGATTCAATCAGGAGATGACCTAAGTGTACGTATTCAATATGCGGGGCCTAAGGATGAGATCGGGCGTCTGATCGAAACGGTTAATAATATGCTTGAGCGTACAGAATTGTCATTCCGCGGTTTGGAGGAGACGAATGCTGCCCAGCGCCGCTTTGTATCCGATGCATCGCATGAACTGCGTACACCGCTGACTACCATTCGGGGAAACGTGGACTTCCTGAAGAAGCTGTGGGATCAAGAGGCAACAGACCGACCGAATCTGGATGAAGAAACGGTCAGACAGATGTCCGTCGAGGCGTTGGAAGACATGGCCGATGAAGGAAAACGCATGAGCAGGCTGATCAGTGACATGTTGTCATTGGCGAGAGCGGATACAGGGCAAAAAATTGAACTGAATCCGATCCCGCTGCAGATATTGGTACAGGAAGTCGCGCGAAGATCGCAATTCCTGGATCACCATGCGGAGTGGCGTACAGGTGATCTGTCAATTCTCAATGGTATCTATGTGAATGGTAGCAAGGACTATCTGCAACAGATGCTGTTTATTTTCATCGAAAATGCGTTTAAATACACACCTGACGGCTCTGTAACGCTGGATGCCGTACTATACAAAGGTCAGGTGGGACTGCGCATCAGCGACACCGGTATTGGCATGGATCGGGATGAAGTGCCGTTTATCTTTGATCGCTTCTATCGAGCGGATGAATCCCGTGGGGCTACCCCCGGCATAGGTCTGGGACTTTCGATTGCGAAGTGGATTATTGAGGAACACCAAGGATCGGTCGAGGTTGTAACCAGACGTGGAGAAGGAACAACCTTTATTATCTGGTTGCCGGTGGTCTTTGCTCCGCCTATCGAATAAAGGTATAATAGACAGGACTGCAATTACATCGGCAATGTTGTCGAGAAAGAAAGCGGGTGGCAACCAAGTGGAAGTACTACGAATTTCGCCGCGTGGATATTGTTACGGCGTTGTGGATGCGATGGTGCTCGCGCGTCAAGCGGCACGCAATCTGGATTTACCACGACCTATTTATATATTGGGTATGATTGTGCATAACCAACATGTGACGGATTCCTTTGAAGAGGAAGGTATTATTACATTGGATGGTCCGAACCGAATGGATATTTTGAGCCAAGTGGAGAGTGGCACGATTATTTTTACAGCTCATGGTGTATCTCCAGAAGTGCGTAAGCTGGCAAGGGATAAAGGACTGACAACAGTGGATGCAACATGCCCTGATGTCACCAAGACACATGATCTCATTCGGGAGAAGACGGCAGAGGGTTATCAGATCATCTATATCGGCAAAAAGAATCACCCTGAACCAGAAGGTGCCGTAGGCGTTGCACCAGATCTCGTTCATCTGATCGAGAAGGAAGAAGAGATCGAAGCACTGAACATACCTCCAGGCAAAATCCTTATTACGAATCAGACCACGATGAGCCAGTGGGATATCAAACACATCATGAGCCGGCTGTTGGAGAAGTTCCCTGGCGCTGAGATTCATAATGAGATTTGTCTCGCAACTCAGGTGCGTCAGGAAGCTGTTGCTGAACAGGCAGGTCAAGCAGACCTGGTTATTGTAGTGGGTGATCCTCGCAGCAATAACTCCAACCGTCTGGCACAAGTGTCGGAGGAAATCGCGGGGGTTACGGCCTACCGTGTATCGGATGTCTCCGAGATTCAGCAAGAATGGCTGAAAGGTGTCAATAAGGTGGCGGTTACTTCGGGTGCATCAACACCTACACCGATTACGAAGGAAGTCATCCTTTACTTGGAGCAGTATGAGCATGACAAGCCGGAGACGTGGGAGATTAAGCGTACCGTGAACATGAGCAAATTGCTGCCCCCAGTTAGAGAAAAAACACGTACACCGTAGTGTGAAGGCAATGTAAGTCTACCTGTATGTAAATTGCAAACGAGATGTGAATAAGAAGAATCCTGTTATGCAGAACCGAATTTGGTGCCTGCGGAGCAGGGTTCTTTTTAATATAGGATAAAGAAGGTGTACCTTGACGCAACAGGAGATCTATGGTATATTCACTTTAATGGATAAAAGCTTAAAAGCGAACAAGCGTTTAAGCGCGACAGAGTTTATATGTTTAATCAGACGCACGTTAGAAACTGATTGTGCTCTCATACAAGGAAGGATGGGAATTAATATGATCGTTATTGCAGGCAAAGCCACACCGGAGGAACAGATTCAGGATATCGTAGCAGTTATTGAAAAAGAAGGGCTTCAGGTGCATATCTCTCGCGGAGAGGATCGTACTATAATTGGGTTGATTGGCAAAGTTGAACCTAAAATGCAAGAGCATCTTCGCCAAATGAAAGGTGTCGAGAATGTTGTGAAAATCTCGAAGTCCTACAAGTTGGCAAGCCGTGACTTCCATCCGGAAGATACGGTGATCTCCATCAAAGGTGTAGATATTGGCGGAAAAGAACTTGTCGTCATGGGTGGACCGTGTGCAGTTGAATCCGCTGCGCAGATTGATGAGATTGCGGGACTTGTAAAAGCTGCAGGTGGGCAAGTGTTACGTGGGGGTGCATTTAAGCCGCGTACAGGACCTTACAGCTTCCAGGGAACGGGCGTAGAGGGATTGATCATGATGGCAGAGGCAGGTAAGAAACATGACCTGCTGACCATTACAGAAGTTATGACACCTGAGTATGTGGATATTTGCGCCGAGTACGCAGATATTCTGCAAGTAGGTACACGTAACATGCAGAACTTTGACCTGCTGCGCAAATTGGGCGAGTGTGGCAAACCGGTATTGTTGAAACGTGGCTTCAGTGCAACATATGATGAGTTGTTGAATGCGGCAGAATACATTCTTGCGGGTGGTAATCCAAATGTCATGCTGTGTGAACGTGGTATTCGTACGTTTGAATCTTACACACGTAATACGCTTGACCTGTCAGCGATCCCTGTTCTACAGTCTCTGAGCCATTTGCCGGTTATTTCTGACCCGAGCCATGGTACTGGACGACGTGAACTGGTGGAGCCGATGACAAAAGCTTCTGTTGCTGCGGGTGCCAATGGCCTGATCATTGAAATGCATACCGATCCGGATAACTCCATGACAGGAGATGGTGTGCAATCCTTGTTCCCTGATCAATTCGCGAACCTGTTGCAGGATCTGGAGAAATTGGCACCAATCGTGGGTAAATCATTCAGTACAGCTAAACAACCAGCAGCATTCTTCCCCGCACGTGTAGGCGTATAATAGAATTCATAGTCAAAGTCTGGAACATCATCCGGGCATCTCATCTGGTCTCGTTTATTGCGACGGCATCAGATAGATGCTCGGTTTTTTGCATATTTTGCAGCTTTGAACGTATTTATTAATCAATAGTGATAAGAAACATTTATGATGTGAAGTTTTTTCCATGATTTAGGATAAAAAGGGGTCGCTTTACCGCATTAAACCAGTTAAATATATATAAATTGTGTTGTTATCTGAATTTACGTTATTTATAAAATGTGAGTATAGCTAACATACTCGCAAAAAATACCTTACATAAGTATTGACGATGTCAGGTTTTAAAATTTATAATGACGACAGAAAAAAATTCGAATTTAGACATTTTCTTAGTGGGGTTGTTTAATGTTCGGAATATTTGGGAGGACGAATACATGTCGGTTGAAAACGTATTGAAATCAATTCAAGAGAACAACATCGAGTGGGTAGATTTTCGTTTTGTAGATTTAGCTGGTCGTGCACATCACATTTCCTTGCCAGCTTCGGCTGTTGATGCAGACACGTTCGTAAATGGAGTAGCTTTTGACGGTTCTTCTATCCAAGGTTTCCGCGGAATTGAAGAGTCCGATATGGTTATGATGCCAGACCCTGAAGCGACTTATGTCGATCCGTTCACTGCACACCCTACATTAAATGTTATGTGTGATATCTTCACTCCAGACGGCGAGCGTTATGAGCGTGACCCACGTAGCATCGCTGTTAAAGCAGAAGCTTATTTGCAAGAAAGCGGTGTAGGTACAGCGGCATTCTTCGCACCTGAATCCGAGTTCTTCATCTTCGACGATGTACGTTATGAGAGCGGCACGAACAGCTCTTCCTACTACGTAGATTCCGAAGAAGCTTCATGGAACACGAACCGCAAAGAAGAAGGCGGAAACTTGGGCTTCAAAGTACGCACTAAAGGTGGATATGTTCCAGTAGCACCAGTCGATACACAACAAGATATTCGTAGCGAAATGTGTCGCCTTTTGGAAGAAGCGGGTCTGTCGATTGAGCGTCATCACCATGAAGTGGCGACAGCGGGTCAAGCCGAAATCAACTTCCGTTTTGATACACTGAAGAAAACAGCAGACAACCTGCTTGCATACAAATACATCGTGCACAACACTGCACGTCAATATGGTAAAGTAGCAACATTCATGCCAAAACCATTGTTCGGTGATAATGGTAGCGGAATGCACGTTCACCAATCCATCTTTGATGGCGATTCCCCATTGTTCTATGACAAAGCGGGATATGCTAACCTGAGTGAAATGGCTCTGCACTACATCGGAGGTATCCTGTACCATGCTCCGGCACTGATCGCTTTGACTAACCCGAGTACAAACTCGTTCAAACGTCTTGTACCTGGTTACGAAGCACCAGTTAACTTGGTTTACTCCAAAGGTAACCGTTCCGCAGCAGTTCGTATTCCGGTTGCAGCTGTGACACCAAAAGGTTGTCGTATCGAGTTCCGTACACCAGACTCCACAGCTAACCCATACTTGGCATTCTCCGCAATGTTGATGGCTGGTCTGGATGGAATCAAACGCAAAATCAACCCAACTGAACTTGGATATGGTCCGCTCGACAAAAACATCTATGACCTGTCTGATGCAGATAAAGAAAATATCCGCAGTGTGCCAGCTTCCCTCGAAGAAGCACTGGATGCATTGGCAGCGGATAACGAGTTCTTGACTGAAGGCGGCGTATTCACAAAAGAATTCATTGAAAACTACATCAACCTCAAGCGCGATGAAGCGAAAGCAGTAGCGATCCGCATTCATCCGCACGAGTACAGCCTTTACTTCGACTGCTAATCGGTCGGGGTCGGAACAGAACTTGTTGCAACTTAAAGCCTCCGGGACACAATCTCGGGGGCTTTTCCTTGAATTAAACAATGTAGTGCTTTAACTTTGCAGGGTGATAAAGGAATTTGATGGCCTGAATTGAACACTTCAGTGCATATTGCCCTTGAAGCAGATAGAGAATACTGATATCATAGCGATAATATTCACTTTGAGTGCATTTCGCACAAATCCATAGAGCGACTTTCAATAAGTAAGATATAGATCGAAATGATTCAATTTGTCTATATCTTATACCCGTGAGCGAGTCTAATCGAATTGTGCAAAATGCTGTTTGTATGTCAGAGTTACGGATGGAAAGGGCGGGGGATTTTGTGACAAAAAGAGCGTATAACTTTAATGCAGGACCTGCGGCGTTACCACTTGAGGTATTGGAGCGTGCACAGGCGGAATTTGTAGATTTTCGTAATACAGGCATGTCGATTATGGAGATGTCTCACCGTGGAGCGGTGTATGAGTCTGTACATAATGAAGCTCAGGAGCGGTTGTTGTCGCTTCTAGGCAATCCAAAAGGATACAAGGTTCTCTTTCTGCAGGGCGGTGCAAGCACTCAGTTCGCGATGTTGCCAATGAATCTGCTCGGTGCAGGTCAGACTGCAAGTTACGTGATGACCGGCAGCTGGGCCAAGAAGGCTCTGTCTGAGGCGAAATTGATCGGCGAGACACATGTTGCTGCATCTTCGGAAGCAGAGAAATTCATGAAATTGCCGGATGTTTCGAATCTGAGCCTGCCTGAACGTACGGCTTATGTGCATCTTACTTCCAACGAAACGATTGAAGGTACGCAATTTAAGTCATTCCCGGATACCGGTTCAGTACCTCTGATTGCCGACATGTCGAGTGATATTTTCTGTAAACCATTCGATCTCAATCAGTTTGGTATGATCTATGCAGGTGCACAGAAGAACCTGGGACCATCGGGGATTACGGTTGTGATTGCTCGTGAGGAACTGGTGAGTGAATCGCCTAAAACGATTCCAACCATGCTTCGTTACAGTACGCATGTAGACAACAACTCCCTATACAATACGCCGCCATCCTTCTCAGTATATATGGTAAATGAAGTATTAAAATGGATTGAAGAACAGGGCGGATTAACTGGTATTGAGCAAAAAAATACGAAAAAAGCTGAATTGCTTTACAACGTAATTGATGCTTCCGGTGATTTCTACCGTGGTTGTGTGGAACCGGAAGATCGTTCCCTGATGAATGTAACCTTCCGTCTTGCTTCGGAGGAACTGGAGAAGAAGTTCATCAAGGCATCGGAGGAAGAAGGATTCGTAGGTCTGAAGGGACATCGCAGTGTGGGTGGTCTACGTGCCTCCATTTACAATGCGGCTCCTTATGAGAGTGTTAAGGCACTGACAGACTTCATGAGTCACTTCCAGAAGACAAATGGATAATTAGTAGGGGTACGGAGTCATGGACCATAGTGTCTAATCCTGTGCCTTACCAGAGCCTTCCACATTGACGTGTGGAGGGCTTTTCTTTAAGATTAGAGGGTTGTCATCAACACGAATTGAAAAGGAGATTGAACACATATGGCTTTACACATTGTTCTGGTTGAACCAGAAATTCCGGCGAACACAGGAAATATTTCGCGTACTTGTGCGGCCACCGGAACCCATCTGCATCTCGTGCGTCCACTTGGATTTCGAACAGATGATGCTACATTGAAACGGGCAGGGCTGGACTACTGGCATGCCGTTCATATTGAATACCACGACTCATTTGCAGAGGTTCAGGAAAAATATCCGGAAGGTCGCTTCTTCTACGCAACTACGAAGGCGAAGAACCGATACAGTGACTTTAATTTTCAAGATGGGGATTTCCTCGTTTTCGGTAAAGAGACCAAAGGCCTCCCACCTGAATTAATTGCTGCAAATCCCGATACATGCATGAAAATGCCAATGACTGGTGACGTTAGATCATTAAACCTGTCCAATTCGGCAGCAATTATTGTATATGAAGCGTTGCGTCAGCTCAATTTTCCGGGGTTAGAAGGATAAATTCCGGTTATAAATAACGGCTAGAATTCGGTAAAAAAACATTTTTCAAAAAAAAGGACAAAAAATGTTTATTTCCAGCAGGATTCGACAAAATCTTGGCGAATCTATAAACATAGTACAAATGTACCTAGAAATTTAGAGTAAGATAGGAGAGGTGTGCCGTAGCTATGAAGCCAGCTGGAGTAGTTCGCAAAGTTGACCAATTAGGTAGGATCGTATTGCCTAAATCTTTGCGTAAAAGGTATCAAATGAATGAGGGAGATCCTGTAGAGATCTTAGTACAAGGGGACCATATTATCCTGGAGAGATATCGTCCAAAATGTATTTTCTGCGGATCCATCGAGGAAGTCAACGAGTTCAAAGAGCGTTACATATGCGCACAATGTTTAGATGAAATGACTCAGCTTCCACAGCACGGGTAAGAAGTAACGCCATGGGGTTTATTAACCCCGTGGCGTTTTTTTTGTTTTGTTTTCAGTATTCAGTGCATGGTAAGTTCCGCGGAAATATAAGAAGAATATAATATTTAACGCTGGTTGCATATAGGTAAAATCTCATCCCACACGGCATTCAGGATGCCTTGCATGTTTTCTTCCTCGCTGTTAATACATATGACAGCTTCCTTCGAGGGAAGGATGATACATAACTGACCATAGGCTCCATCGGCGCGGTAAGCCTCATGGGAACACATCCAGAACTGATATCCGTAACCTTTTCCCCAATCACCATCTCCAGTCGTTTCGATCTGCCGGGACGTAGCTTGTCTGATCCAATTCGCAGGTATAAGCTGTGTGCCTTCCCAAAGGCCTTCCTGGAGCAGTAACTGTCCAAATCGACTCAGTTCCTCATTGCTTATCCAAAGTCCTGCACAGCCGAGTGTTACCCCCAGTGGAGAGGTTTCCCACTCTACATCATGAATGCCCAGAGGCTCAAATAATCGCGGAGTCAGGTAATCTTTCACGGTTTGGCCGGTGGCTGCCTGAAACATGGCTGAGATCATAAACGTATCCCCGCTGCTGTATGTAAATTGTTCTCCGGGCATCCGATCCAGAGGGAGAGACATATAATGTTTCGCCCAATCTTTCTCGGTCAAAGAAGCTCGTTCATCAGCCCAAAGAGGCGGCGAATCATGACCAGAAGACATTTGGAGCAGGTCACGTAACTTCAATTCCCGTGGAGATGGGAGCTTGTAATGTGCACTCGATACATGATTATAGGTGAAATAATCACCAAGTGTGGCATCCAGATGTAACAGACCTTCTTCAAGCGCAAGACCAACAGCCATGCATGTGAAGGATTTACTTATGGAATGTTGTACACGGCGCTGATCCCTATCCCTGTCCCAATAGGCAAGCAGATGCCCTTTTTGTAATATGCGAACGGAGAACACGTTCAATTGTTGCTCAGTAATGGTATGAATGAAATCTTTGAGTTGCTCAGACATATTAACCTCCCTAATATCAGGTGAAACCTGAGTAAAATCGGTTGGTGAAACGTTTCCGTAATTCGAATGCAAAATCAGAACTCATGTTAGTATAAACCTGGTTTGGTGTCAATTAAAGTTGTGATAACACTGACTAAAATTTCATTTTTTCGTAATAATAGTGTCTTTCGGCGCAAATTTAGACGTAAAAAAGCATTTTTTCGAGAAAATAACGCGAAATTTGTAAAAAGGTTATTGACAGGATTTACTCATCGGGCTTATGATTTATTCGAAACGATTCGAAGAAATCGCTTCCACCTTAAAAGTGTTGTAATGAAGACCAAGTGAATCAACGTTGGCTATGTTTTGAAACGATTCGAGAAAATCGTTTCGATAACCCATCGTAATACAAGGGAATCTACAACAGCCTGCAAAACAACGCCAGAGCAACGAATGAGTAAAGACAGCAGGCGATGATGAGAGGGGTTACATTATGGCACATATAACGATCGAAACTGGATCGCCAACCTTATGCATGAATACCAGCATACATGTTGTGTCCAGTGACTCCGGAGAGACTTCAGGCGGTACCCTATATCTGTTGCACGGAGCAGGCGATAATGCGAGTACCTGGCAACGATTAACCACAATTGAGATGTATGCAGCGCAATATGGTTGCACCATCATTATGCCGGAAGCGAATCGAAGCTATTACACCGATATGGAATACGGCCTGAATTACTTCCACTACATCACTCAGGAGTTACCTGAAGTATGCGAGCGTCTACTCAATCTGAATCCTGATCCGGAGAAAACGTATGTCGGCGGTTTATCCATGGGCGGATATGGTGCACTGAAATGTGGACTAACTTATCCAGAGAAGTATCGCAAAATAGTGTCTCTATCCGGGGTGACGGATATTCAGACACGGCTTCATGATCCCCATATGCCAGCGACCATGATCAAGGAAATGAAAGCGGTTTTTGGAGAACGTTTACAGGTAAAAGCCAATCAGGATATTTACGCACTGTCGGCCAAGCTGCTGGAACAGGGTGTTTCTTTACCTAATATCCTCAGTTGCTGTGGCGATCGTGACCCCTTCGTAGAGATGAATCGTGATTTCGCGAAATACATGCAGGGGACCGCTTTTGATTTTCGGTATGTGGAGACGCCGGGGACTCATGAATGGAGATTTTGGGAGCACCACCTGAGAACGATGTTTGATTTTCTGTACAATGACAAGACCAAAGTAGAGTGAGGAGATGCAATGTGAAACCTGCAGCCGAAGGACCTAGCAAAAAGCTGAAGGGAAACGTGAAGGGCAATTCGCTCTGGACTGAAATCTGGAAGCACCGTATGACATACACCCTGCTTATTCCGGGGCTTGTCTGGCTAATCCTGTTTGCCTACATGCCGATGGGTGGCCTGTCTCTGGCATTCAAAGATTACAAGGCCAACCTGGGCATCTGGGGAAGTCCATGGAGCGGATTCGAGAACTTCAAATATGTTTTCCGTGATCCAACCTTTATTGACGCAGTATGGCGTACGCTGTACATCAATATTCTGAAACTGATTATTCAATTCCCGTTCCCGATCATTCTGGCGTTGTTGCTGAATGAATTGCGGATGCGCAGAGGGAAAAAATTGTTCCAAACCGTTCTTACGTTCCCTCATTTTCTGTCCTGGATCATCGTATCCGGCGTAGTCATCAATGTGCTGGCATATGACGGACTGGTAAACAGCGCGCTCGGATTACTCGGATTGCCAACGATTAATTTCCTTGGATCCGAATCTAACTTTGTACCGATGTTGCTGTTAACTGATATTTGGAAATCAAGTGGATGGGGCGCAATTATATTCTTGGCTGCCATTTCCGGTATTGACCAGGATCAGTATGAATCAGCACAGATCGACGGGGCTTCCCGTATGCAACAGATGTTCAAAATTACTTTACCGAACATCCTTCCAACCATCACAATCATGTTTATTCTTTCGGTTGGTGGATTGATGTCTTCCGGGTTTGACCAGATCTTCAACTTGGCAAATGCTGCTACCAAAAATGTATCAGAAGTACTCGATGTATATATCTATCGGATTACGTTCCAGTCATCAACCGATTTCTCATTCTCGACAGCGGTCAGCTTGTTCCGTTCCCTGGTGAATATGGCCTTGCTGCTTCTTGCTGACAGATTTGCCAAGTGGCTTGGCGGAGACGGTTTGTTCCGATAAGAGAGGAGGATAAATGAGATGAGCAAGAAAGCTAACAAAAAACCGAGAATTGGTACTGAAAGAATGACACTTCTCGATTACATTATTTTCGCCGTATTACTCGTGCTTGCCCTGATGATCCTGATTCCGTTCTGGAATGTTATCATGATCTCGTTTGCAACACAGAAAGAATATGCTGACAATCCATTTTTGATGTTCCCTAAACAATGGACATTGGATTCCTACAAGGCGTTGTTCGCTGACGGAACGATTCTGTCGGGATACAAAAATACCATTATATTGCTAGTCATCGGCTTGCCACTCAGCTTGTTCCTGACAACAAGCATGGCATATGGCCTTAGTCGCAACAAATTCCCGTTTAAGAAATTTATCTTTTTCCTGGTACTGTTCACCATGATCTTTAATGGTGGTATCGTACCGCTGTACCTGATCATGAAATCACTTCATCTTACAGGTACGCTCTGGTCCGTTATCCTGGCGGGAAGCTTCAGTGCTTTTAACATGATTCTGATGATGAACTACTTCTACACCTTGCCTGAATCACTGATGGAATCGGCGAGACTGGATGGAGCAGGAGAGTGGAGAATTCTGTTCTCTGTCGTTCTTCCGCTGGCTACACCAATTATGGCTACAATCACGTTGTTCTACGGTGTGGCTTACTGGAACAGTTGGTACGATGCGATGATATTCCTTCGAAAAGCGGATCAGTTACCGCTCCAGAATGTACTGCGAAACATTATCGTGACATCTACGACGAATGCATCAAATGCATCCAGTGTGGATGCTGCCCAGGCGAGCAACTTCTCCATGGGTATGAAGATGGCAGCTGTATTTGTCACCATGGTACCAATTATGTGTTTCTTCCCAATGCTGCAAAAACACTTTGCCAAAGGGGTATTAACAGGGGCAATCAAGACCTGATTATACGTATAGGATTTTGCAATAAAATCTGACTAAAAAACATGGGGGTAAAACATGAAAACGAACAAAAAGTTGTCAGTAAGAGCTCTCTTTGCCATCACGCTTAGTGTAGTTATGCTGATGGTGACCGCTTGTTCCAGCCAAGGAGCTTCAGGTGGTAACGAAAAAGATGCAGAGGGAAATTACAAAGATAACCTGACCATCTCTGTAGCTAACCTGACAGAAATCAAAAACGGAAACCTGGATAATGACTTCCACAAGTTCTGGACAGACAAATTCAATGTAACATGGGACTACAACTATATCGATTGGGATTCATGGGGCGAGAAGCTTCGTCTGTGGATTAACTCTGGCGACTTGCCGGATGTAGCGGTATGGAACTATGTACATGGCGATGCCATTAACAGCATTGAACAAGGTTTGTTCTACAAATTCCCGGATGACTGGAAAGAACGCTGGCCTAACGTTGCAGCAGCTTACAATTTGACGGGTCTTGGAGACAAGCTGGAAGAATTGACAGGTGGAACATACGTCCTGCCTAGACCAATCTATTTCGAGAACAAACCAGCTGACCCACTGACGAACCAAATTGGTGTCATTGCGCTTCGTAAAGACTGGGCTGAAGCCGTTGGTTTTGAACTGAAAGATGCTTATACAACAACGGAATTGAATGAATATGCTGCGCTGGTGAAAGAAAAAGATCCAGGCAAAGTAGGTAACAAACTTGTACCATTGTCCTACAATGCAGCAGATGCCATGACAAACATGATTATGCCAAACAGCGTACATGCCATGACCGACACACCGTTCTACAAGGGTGAAGATGGCAAGTTCCACTGGGGACCAGCAGATCCTGAAACGCTGACAGGACTTAAATTGATGCAAAAAGCGTATAAAGATGGATTGCTCAATCCTGAGTTCTACACATGGAAAAACAATGAAGGTCAAAACAACTTCAAAGTAACAGGAACAGCCGCTGTAACAAGTCTGGGTGGACTCGCTTCGTACAGACAAGGTCTGGATTCGGATATGAGAAAAAATCTGGGTGTAGATAGTGATGAACTGGTACACACAGCAATCGTAGTGGGCGATGACGGTAAATACCGTAACATGGAGCAAGCCAACTTCTGGTCCGCATTGATCTTCAACCCGGACATCAGTGACGAGAAATTCGAACGGATCATGGATCTGATCGATTACTCCGCAACCAAAGAAGGACAGTTGCTCATCAACATGGGCTTTGAAGGAACGGATTGGAAATATGATGAGAACCAAGAACTGGTTAGCTTGTTGCCAGAAGGAACAGTATTGGAAGATAAATACCCGGCACGTTTCGAAGGTCTGTATCTGCTCGGTGACGACTTCAGCGTTGTAAACCCAGCAATCAAAAAGGATTACCGTGATAGAGCCGTGAAATTGTTCCAAGAAAAAGCAAAACTCGGTACAGAAGGCAAATCGCTTGCAGCATACGATTGGGATGTCAACCTGTATGATTCCAAAGCGAAGAGTCAGGCTTCATTCGATTACCAGAACGAATATGCCAACCTGATCCTCAAAAACGGAGATCTGGAGGCAAACTGGAAAGAATGGGTGAACAGTAAAATGTCCCTGGTTCAACCTTATCTGGATGAGCTAAACGAGAAATTCTAGTAATCGTTCAGTCATTAATTTTGAACCCGGTGCGCGGTCTCTCCCCGAACGCAGCCGGGTTCTTTATTTCAACAACTTGTAAGTGGAGGATACGATCAGATGAATAACGAGCAGCTGCTAGACCTGGTAAAACAGATGACGTTGGAGGAAAAAACAGCTCAGCTTCTTCAGTTGACTGCCAACTTCTATGAAGGAACAAATGTCGAAGGCCAGATCACGGGGCCGATGGAAGAGATGGGAATTACGGAGCAGTCCGTGGATGCCAGTGGTTCCATTCTAGGGTTGTCCGGTGCACAGGCCATCATTGATGTACAGCAAGCTTATATGAAAAAAAGCCGTTTGGGCATTCCGCTGTTGTTCATGGCTGACGTCGTTCATGGTTTCAAAACCATTTTCCCGATTCCACTGGCGATCGGTTGCTCATGGGACACAGAACTGGCTGAGAAAAGTGCTGAAATTGCAGCACGTGAATCAGCTGTATCCGGTTTGCATGTTACTTTTGCACCTATGGTGGATCTGGTTCGTGACCCGCGTTGGGGCCGTGTGATGGAAACGACAGGAGAAGACCCTTATCTGAACAGCTTGTTCGCGGCTGCATTTGTACGTGGATATCAGGGCGATAGCTTGAAGGATGAGCCTGATCGTCTTGCAGCCTGTGTTAAACACTTTGCGGCGTATGGAGCGGCTGAGGGTGGTCGGGATTACAATACGGTGGACATGTCCGAGCGTAACCTGCGTGAGTACTATTTGCCAGCGTACAAAGCTGCATTGGATGCGGGTGTAGAAATGGTCATGACTTCGTTCAATACGGTTGACGGTATTCCGGCAAGTGGCAATGAGAAGTTGATGCGCGGCATTTTGCGTGACGAGTGGGGCTTCGATGGCGTGCTGATCTCGGATTGGGCTTCCATTCGCGAGATGATTGCGCATGGTGCTGCGGAAGATGATCGTGAAGCGGCATACCGTGCCATTCGCGCAGGCGTAGATATGGAGATGATGACACCTTGTTATGTACATCATTTGCCTGAGCTGATTGAGAGCGGTGAAGTGGAAGAGAAGCTCATTGATGAAGCCGTTCTGCGAATACTGCAACTAAAAGAGAAGCTGGGATTGTTCGACAATCCGCTACGTGCAGCTGATCCGGTTCGTGAACGTGAGATTGTGTTCTCCAAAGAGCACCGTCAGGTATCATATGAACTGGCAACCAAATCGGCTGTCCTGTTGAAAAATGATAACAGCGTGCTTCCGCTTCAACCTGACGCTAACGTAGCCCTTATTGGTCCTTTTGCACAGAGTCCTGATATTCTGGGCTGGTGGTCCTGTGAAGGAGTTAAGGAAGATGCAGTCAAGCTTGGAACAGCTCTGCAAGAACGCTTGACGGGTGGGAAAGTTCAGTTTGCTCAAGGTAGTGATGTTCATACGATTACAGCTGAGCAGATTGCGGAAGCCCTTCAAGTGGCAAGCAAAGCAGATCTGATTGTCCTTGCTCTGGGTGAAGACTCGGAGATGAGTGGAGAAGGTGGATCACGCACGGATATTCGTCTGCCAGCAGCCCAATTGGAATTGGTTAAACAGCTCAAAGCTGCGGGAAAACCTATTGCCAGCTTTATTTTCAACGGGCGTCCATTGGATCTGCATGGTGTAATCGATGAATCGGATGCCGTTCTTGAAGCCTGGTTCCCAGGCAGTGAAGGCGGAGCAGCGATCGCAGATGTTCTGACAGGTGTAGTGAATCCATCTGCACGTCTGACGATGTCCTTCCCGCAGTCCGTAGGTCAGATTCCGGTCTATTACAATCATTTCAATACAGGTCGTCCGTTGAACCCGGAGAAAACGGAAGAGCGTTATGTCTCGAAATACATTGACAGTCCCAATGAACCTTTGCTTCCGTTCGGTTATGGTCTTTCATACACTTCTTTCTCTTATGGTGATCTTGAAGTGTCCAGTAACGAGATGACTGCCGAAGAGCCTTTGAGTATCCAAGTACGTGTAACAAACACGGGTGATCGCACAGGTGTAGAGACTGTTCAGTTGTACATTCGGGATGTGACGGGTGAAGTCGTTCGTCCTATGCGTGAACTGAAAGGATATGTGAAGCTTGCATTGGCTCCAGGAGAGAGTGGTATAGCTGCGTTTACGTTACATGAAGAACAGCTTCGCTATCACCATTCCGATTTAAGCCATCGCAGTGATCGAGGTGAGTTCCATATTCTTGTGGGTGCAAACAGTCGGGACACTCAGAAGAAATCATTCAGACTCGTGTAATCCGGTGAATGGAAATAGTAATGTGTCAGGCCTTTCCTTATGGAAGGCCTGATGAACATAACAGGGGAGCGAAGAATGTGGTCAGTATCAAGGATATCGCCAAACAGGCGGGAGTTTCCATCTCTACGGTGTCATATGCGCTTAATGGTAGCAACAAAGTGACCGATGAGACGAGTTCCAAAATTTTGGCCATTGCCAAAGAGCTGAACTATGTTCCAAATGCCGCTGCAAGAACACTGAAGAAGAGAGAATCCAAAATTCTGGGTGTATTCTTGACCGATTTTAGCGGAGATGTGTATGGAGACTTGCTGAGTGGCATGAAAGCTGTATGCAATGCTCAAGGCTATGACCTGATCGTGTGCAGTGGTAAACAATCCCATCGCATGCTTCCAGAGAGGATGATTGATGGTGCAATCATTCTGGATCATACGTTTGCAAGTGAGGAACTGATGCAATACGCCGATCGGGGCCACAAAATCGTTGTATTGGACCGTGAGATGGATCATCCCAACATTAATCAGGTTCTGTTGGATAATAAAGCCGGGGCGACACTTGCGATGGAACATCTTATTGAGCAGGGACATAAGAAAATCTACGTGGTGACAGGACCGGAAGGTTCGTTTGACTCTGTGCAGCGATTAAAGGCTGTGAGACAGGTTGCGGAACGTGAAGCCGATGTGGAATGGATTGAGATCACGGGAGATTTTGAAAAGAGTGGTGGAGAACAAGCCGCAGATCAGATTGTGCAGGAGTATGATGGGCCCGCAGCAGTATTCTGCCTCAATGATGAGATGGCTATTGGCTTGTGTGATCGTCTGGCAGAAAGTGCACTTGGCGTTGGTCAGGAGGTCGATGTCATCGGATTCGACAATATTGAATTGAGCAAGTACGTCCAGCCGAGATTGGCAAGCATTGATTATTCCAAACGCAAGTGGGGATCACTCGCCGCTGAACAATTGATCAAAATTATTGCTGGAGAACCCGTCGATCATGAACGAATCTATGTGACATTAGTTGAGGGTGGGTCAGTGAGTGGACCTATGCCTTCTGATGCTGTTATATCCATGCGGAATGAACGGGCGGTAAGCTATTGATCCCGAATATGCGTATCCTGACTGGATTGATGCGTGGAACAAACGGCACAGCAAGAGGCAAGGCTTAGAAGAATCGAATCATTCTTTTAAGCCTTGCCTCTTGTTATTTCAAGGATGAAGCAATAGAAAAAGCCTCTCCGGAGAGAGGCTTGGCCTTTTACAAGCCTTTTGTCTTGTCATTGTTGTAGGATGAAGTGAGAATGCCTGTAATGAAGAGAGTCAATACAATTGCAATAATCCAGAATGTCAGTGAAAATGACATACCCTTCGCACCTCCTGCACAAGCTCATTTTCTTCTATTATAACCATTATAGGTAGAAAAGAAATGCTTCACCCTATTATTTGTAAAATAAAAAGTGTGTGGGTACCGGTCTTAGACTGCCATCCGACGGGTTATTTACAACCCGATTATTCAGAATAAGCGAGGAAGATCCGCCGCCATCCAGATTATAGGCGTCGATAACCCCAAGCTTGTACAGCCGTCCTTGCAACTCTTCTAGGGTAGCACCGGAACTTCCGCCTTCATTATATCCATCGACTACAATGATCAACAATTGATCATCCTTATAATTGCCAATGACCGTACGTGGTGCTCGTTTGGGTGATACTTTCCACTTATCGGGAATTGTGGTTTTACGCCCATTCTGCAACAGCACCGGAACAAACGTAGCCCCAAACTGTGGCCGCAGGCGGTCCAGTGAATTTTTATCGAAGAACTTGCCTCCGACCAGCTTGCCGGCATCGTTAAGTCCTACAAAAAACAGGTCTTTGAAACTGGCCTGAAAACCGTTCACGTATTTCCCATCCATAACCGTTGTGCTAAGTGGGTAACGTTTACCGCCACTGTCAGCAAATCCACCTGCGTTGATCCCGGCAATCGCGCCGTTACGCTTCACAGCCTGCATGGTTGTCTCAGAACGGCCAGGTTCACTGTCCAGAGCCATCTGCATAGCAGTGGGGTCTTTTAGCTTAATCTTCATGGCATAGCCCTTATAGGTGCCAGGATTCACTCTGTACAGTTCAATCGTTAGCCGGTCACTGTCTACCCGTTCAAATGGAACGCCAAGCTTGGATGTAATCCGTTTGTTGTAGATCGTTTCCGGACGATCCGCCTGAGCGGAAGCCTTCTGTACGAGTGTAGACATCGTACTTGTTGTTTTATTATAGAGCTGTGTCGTTCTTTTAATAGAAGAAGAAGTCTGGACAGCAGCCTCTTTTGCCCCGGCAAGCTCTTGGCTAATTGCTTGGGCCCGGGGTGTAATCGTATCCTCTGACAGTTCGGCAGAAATCAAACCTCCGGGTTCGAGCGGAGGACGAAGCACCAGCAGGCATAATATCAATCCAACAAAAGGAGCGAGTGCAAGCATAAAAAAACGATTAACCTGTTTGACGGGTGTAATCATTTGAGCAGGTCCATCTTTTTCTGGAGTGTCTCCAGTTGTTTTTTGACTTCGCTCAGCTGGGTATAGAGTTTGTTGCTGTTATCCGTTTTGTCACTTGCATTATCCTTGGTGAAAGTCAGCAATTCATTGAAGGATTGAACTTGTCCCTGCAGGTCTTCTACTTCCTTAGATATCGTTGTTAGCTGATTTTCGTAGTCGGTTTTTAACGCTGTAATCTGCTGCTGATTATGGGCCTGAAGCTGGTTAATCATCTGTTGCTGGAGATGGTTACTATAATAGTAGGTTCCAACGACTCCCAGTGCAATGAGCACAATCCACATTACCAGAAACAGCTTGATTGAAGATCCGGCCTTGCCTTTGGCGCTCCGGGTGTGATGGATGTCAGAGGGCGGGGCAGATGGTTTCATATCATCACTCCTGGTCATTTATAGGTACAAAAATTTTTCCAGTCCTCATTCTATCATGCCCCTATTGATTACGCAAAAATGAAATTCTTTACTTAATAGAGTAAAAAGAGATTGCATCGGAAGGAAGTCCTAGGATACAATTTCTTATAGATGCAATAAGTAGGAACTTTGGGCAGGTTTTTCGACTTTTTTAGATAGAAATGCAGGAAATTTATACTATATTTTTACCTTTCCGGGGATGGGAAGATGGACGTCATGGTGTTTTTATAACAAAATACGGTGAAAATAGAGCTTTTTTATCGGCTGCATCCTGTGTTTTTCTATTTTTCGACATAATCCGACCTATGCTTCTTCTATACTCGGACTGTCGCATAGACGATGGCATCATCATGACAGAAGCTAGAAGCTATTTGTCCAATACATAACAGGGGGAACAACAATGAAAAAAGTATGGCAGGTGGTCATCGTAGATATCCACCCCACCAGCATGCTCGGTACAAAATTGATTTTGGAAGAGCAGCAAGATCTGACGGTACGTGGCATGACCTCGACCGGAACAGAAGGGCTCGATCTAGTGAATATGCACCAGCCTGATCTGATTCTGATGGATTATCGTCTTCCAGAGGGCCCGGCCGATCAATATATTGCCCAGATGAAGAATCTGTCAGCTCACAGTCACATCATCATTCTGACGGATGAAGATAATGTGAAGCTGTTTCGTCATCTGATGAGTCTTGGTGCAAGCGGCATGTTATCCAAACAGGCTTCCCCTAGCCAGCTGATTCATCTGATCTCTGGGTTACGTGAGGGCCATGTGTCCATTCCATTGGCGTGGTTAAACAGTGCGGAGTGGGCGCAACCTGTGGAGTCTCCGACAGAATCACGTGTAATTGAATTAACAGAAACCGAAACTTTTATCATGGAAAGAATTGTTCAGGGTGTAACCTATGATAAAATAGCGAATGAGATCAACGTTAGCAGACGTTCCATTGATAATTACCTGCGTAAAATATACGTGAAGCTGGAAGTAAGCAGCAGAGCACAGGCCATTGAACGTTATGCCTTGCATGCAAGACAAGTGAAGACGGGATCCTGACGAGTCGGGTTTGTTCTTCTTATTATCACAACTGGTCGATATGCATCCGGTCATATTCGATGGCGAGCACGAATAGGTTGTAGGGCTGCGGACTGCGAGTACAGTTTCGGAATAGGGATGAAAGGGGAACGGATCGATGAAATATTTCTTTGCTTCCCGTACCAACAGGCTTTTGTCATCACCACTGAGGGATATACGTGAGATGTCTGGCAGAGATTATTTCATTTCTCTGGCAGAAGAATTGCCTGCGGAGGAGTTGTTTCCTTTCAAATTGTTGGAAGAAGCAGCGGTGTCTGTCTTTAGTTCAGGCCCCTCCGCATTGCAATATGGAGAGCCAGCAGGCTACACCCCCCTAAGAGAGTGGCTGAACAAGGACTGGAATGCACGCAAAGGCATACGAACGGTACCCGAGCAGATTCTGTTGACCACTGGTACCCAGCAGGCCATCGATCTCGTGATGCGTCTATTACTTGAGCCAGGAGATTCCGTACTGGTTGAACATCCTACATCTCCAGGCTGTCTTGAGGTTCTGGAAATGCAAGGAGCCAAGATTGTGCCCGTAATGGGTGATCGGGACGGCATACTACCAGACCTTTTGGAGCATCACATGCAGCAGGTTAGACCGAAGCTGCTTTTTGCTGCACCCAGTTTCTCAAATCCGACAGGTGCTTTGTGGAGTATGGAGCGTCGGGAGGCTGTCCTTGAACTGTGTTCGCGCTATGGTGTACTGCTAGTGGAAGATGATTCTTACGGGGAGCTTCATTTCGATGGCCTGGAGCCAACGGAATTCTATCGTAAATACCCTTCACTCTTTGCACTGGATACTGCAGATCAGGGTGGACATGTTCTATACATTGGTTCATTCAGCAAAACGGTAGCGCCCGCTCTTCGAACCGGATGGGCCGCGGGGCACCCGGCACTGATTCAGGCCATGGCCTCAGTTAAACGGATTGCCGATGGTCAGTCCAGCCCGATGAATCAGCGGCTGTTGTATCAATTGCTTGCCCAGTCCCCGTTTCGTTGGAGTGATCACCTGTCCATGTTGAATCGGGAGTATAAGACAAGACTCAAACTGATGCTTGAACTGTTGAAGAGACCAGGCTGGAAAGGGTGTCAATACAACATTCCTGAGGGTGGAATGTATCTGTGGGTACAGTTGCCGGAAGGATTGGATAGTGGCGCTCTGCTTAAGGCTGCTCTGCCCAAAGGGGTATCTTTTCTGCCTGGATCGCTATGTTCTACAGGTGTACAGGATCAACGTTACATTCGATTAAATTTTAGCCATCCGGGTCGGGATGAACTGCTGCTCGGCATGAATCTGATCAGTGAAGCCATTTCCGAATTTACGGCTCGTAGCTAAGACAGATCCAAAATAGATTGTGGCAAAATTAAAATTGGTTCATGACCAAAGTGATTACGTTATTGCATCCACTAACATTTTTATATATAATATGAATTAATGAGTTGTTGGTTTCTTTATATAAGCTACAATGGTGGCCAGTTCAGAAAGAGCACTCATATATTTTATCTAACGGGGGAAAATTCAACATGTCTAATATTTTATTCGTTAAAGCAAATGACCGTCCTGCAGATCAAGCAGTCAGCGTTAAATTGTACGATGCATTCTTGAGCGCATACAAAGAGTCCCACCCAGGTGACACAGTTACTGAGTTGGATCTCTACAATACAGAATTCCCATTCTATGGTAACACTGCAATCACAGGTACTTACAAAGCAGCTAACGGTTTTGAACTGACAGCTGACGAGCAAAAAGCAGCTTCACTTGCAGCACAGCTTCAAGATCAATTCTTGGCAGCTGACAAAGTGGTATTTGCATTCCCGCTCTGGAACTTCACTGTTCCTGCACCATTGGTAAACTACATTGCTTACCTGAGCCAAGCTGGTAAAACATTCAAATACACTGCTGAAGGTCCTGTAGGACTTGCTGGCGACAAAAAAGTAGCTTTGCTTAACGCACGTGGTGGCGTGTACTCCGAAGGTCCAATGGCAGCTGCTGAAATGTCCCTGAACTTCCTGAAAACAGTTCTCGGCTTGTGGGGTATTCAAAGCCCTGAAGTGGTTATCGTTGAAGGACATAACGCTTCTGCAGATCGTGCTGAAGAGATTGTTACTGCAGGTCTGAAATTGGCTTCCGAAGTAGCAGCAAGCTTCTAATAACAATTTTCTATATGTAACACATAAAAACACCTGTTGTCTCCTCTGGAGATTACAGGTGTTTTTGCATTCTCATTTTCATATCACGTACTTCGAGTGTTTCCATATCAGTTATGGCCTGTATTTTTCAAGTATTGCTCCGCGGTTTCAGCGATATGTGCAAGGTCGTCCTTATGTTCACCAGATACGGAATACGTTACATCAAGTTCATTAATGGTTCGTTCAATCATATCATTATCCTCAAGCATGTGTGCATGCTCGGTTAACGCTTGTACTCCCTTAATCGTCAGAATATATTTCCCTCGGGAGAGGCGTTCAAACCAGCCATAATAATTCTTTTGCAGAATCGCCGCGGCAGAACCTACACCCGTCTGTCTGGCAAGTGTGGCGGGAGAGGATTCTCCGTTCGTTCGCAGAGCAGATGCGACTCGTAAGGCCTTTTCACGATATGCCGTGACCAGCTGTCTGCGTGTGCTGCCTCCCGTATTATAATCACCGCTGCGTTCGTCGAATTCCTTAAGCAGGCGTTTCCGCCGAACACCACTTTTGCGAGCAACCTGATTGCGGCCAGTGAGGGGAGTCTGTGCAGAAGGCTCGCATAATACATCAATTAAGGGAGGTTTGGTTTTGTAAAATGTGACCGTCAGCAGCCCCAGACCAAGCTGTCTGCATAATGCAGTCAGTTCGCTCCAGCGTTGGTTCACGGCGCCACGTTTGCTGCGATTGCGCTCGACGGCCAAATACACGAACGGGCTAAGCTTCAAGCGCTGCATGCCTTGCAACAACAGGGAGAGATTAAATGTTTTTTTCATCTCCACAATCAGTGGTTCCTCCTGATCCGATCTGACCCCTACGAGGTCACAATGTCTAACTTCCGCCTTTACGTCGAAGCCACGCTGCTCGAAGAAAGCCTTCACAGGCGAATATAATTCGGTTTCGTATTGCACAGCCATCGTTCGTGCTCCTTTCCCAAAGTAGTCAGAGTTCTGACCGCATTGTCCGGTTTCCTGAATTAGAACCCTCATTATATCATATTCGTTCTTTTTTTTCTGAACGCACAAGATGTCTGATAGAACAGGGAAAAGCCAAAATTCGAAGCCATGGATTGAAAAAAAGAGGTCAACTTATCCGAATTGCCGCATAGGTATGTAATACACTTTTCACAACAAAACAAGATGTTTGGACAGAGGGTGGCGGGACTTCACAGGACCGCAAGATTGGTATTCAAGCAGGAGCCGCAATTCTATTGATTTCTTCATACCATTCGGAATGGTTGACAATCACACTAAAGGAGCCATGGGAGGTACCAAGCATGAATATTTTTGAACGCGTTGCGGAACATCGGGCAGAGAGTGACCGTTTGACATGGAACGGAACATTTGAAGATTATATTGAACTGCTGAGAGAGGACCCGACTCCGGCAATGACGGCTCACGCCAGAGTGTATGAAATGATTGAATCGTTTGGCGTTGAAGAAGTAGGTGGGCATAAGCGGTACAAGTTTTTTGAGCAGGAGATCTTTGGATTGGATCGATCCATTGAAAAGCTGGTTGAAGAATACTTTCACTCAGCAGCACGCCGCCTGGATGTACGTAAGCGGATCTTGCTGCTTATGGGTCCCGTAAGTGGAGGTAAATCGACGCTAGTGACGTTGCTGAAGCGGGGGCTTGAACAATTCTCGCGGACAAAAAAAGGTGCTATCTATGCTATTGATGGATGCCCGATGCATGAGGAGCCACTGCATCTGATTCCATTGGAACTTCGTCCTGAAGTGGAAAAGGAAATTGGAGTTCGTATTGAGGGGAACCTTTGCCCATCTTGCCAAATGAGACTCCGTACCGAATATGGCGGTGATATCAGCAAGGTGCCTGTGGAACGGGTTATTGTTTCCGAGGATAATCGGGTGGGGATAGGAACATTCAGTCCTTCCGATCCGAAATCGCAGGATATTGCCGATCTGACGGGTAGCATCGACTTCTCCACCATTACCGAGTTTGGTTCTGAATCCGATCCACGTGCCTATCGTTTTGATGGAGAGTTGAACAAGGCGAACCGCGGATTGATGGAGTTCCAGGAGATGTTGAAGTGTGATGAGAAATTTCTGTGGAATCTGTTGTCGCTTACACAGGAGGGGAATTTCAAAGCAGGACGTTTCGCCTTAATCAGTGCAGATGAGATGATTGTGGCGCATACGAATGAATCGGAGTATAAGTCTTTTATCTCCAACAAGAAGAATGAGGCACTGCAATCCCGGATGATTGTCATGCCGATTCCATACAACCTGAAAGTATCCGAGGAAGAGAAAATCTATGCCAAGCTCATTCAGCAAAGTGACATGAAGCATGTTCATATTGCACCGCATGCATTGCGGACTGCAGCCATTTTTTCCATACTTACCCGCTTGAAGGAAACGAAGAAACAAGGCATGGATCTCGTGAAAAAAATGCGGATGTATGACGGTGAGGAAGTGGAAGGTTATAAAGAAGCCGATCTGCGAGAGATGCAAAATGAGTATCTGGATGAAGGGATGTCCGGCATTGATCCGCGGTATGTCATCAATCGGATCTCCAGTGCTTTGATCAAGCAAAATCTTCAGTGCATTAACGCGTTGGACATTCTGCGGGCCATCAAGGACGGTCTGGACCAACATGCTTCCATTACGAAAGAAGAGCGGGAGCGTTATCTGAATTTTATTGCTCTTGCACGCAAGGAGTATGACGAACTGGCCAAGAAGGAAGTACAGAAAGCATTTGTGTACTCATTCGAGGAGTCGGCGAGAACATTATTTGAGAACTATCTGGACAACATTGAAGCATTCTGCAACTGGTCCAAAATTCGTGATCCACTCACGGATGAAGAAATGGACCCGGATGAGCGTTTGATGCGTTCCATCGAGGAGCAGATCGGAATCTCCGAGAATGCAAAGAAAGCATTCAGGGAAGAGATTCTAATCCGAATCTCGGCGTACTCCCGTAAGGAGCGCAAATTCGAGTACAGCAGCCATGACCGTCTGCGTGAAGCGATTGAGAAGAAGTTGTTTACAGATCTGAAAGACATCGTCAAGATTACAACCTCCACCAAAACACCAGATGCAACCCAATTGAAACGAATGAATGAAGTGATCAAACGCTTAATTGAAGAACATGGATATACCGCAGCCAGCGCCAATGAACTGCTACGCTATGTGGGCAGTCTGCTTAATCGCTAATCGGCAACGAACCATTCCGGATCAGGCTTCTGATGTCTGCTGTGAGGCTCCTTCACAGCAGAGTCAGGGCCTTTTTAGTTCCATAAGCATCTTATTAATCTGAAATACTGACAAATAAGGTTAATTTTACGGTGAATTAGTTCTAAAGGTGTATGTAAGTTTGGGTATTTTAGTCTATAATCAATACATATATTTACAATTTAAAGTAATGGTGTTTATTAAGGAGCTGACTGAACCAGATATGAGCAGTATTTCCGCAACAAGACAGAAGCAACTTGATTACATGGGATTAACCGCAAGAGATCTGGCACTGCTTGCCGATCATCGGCCTGTTTTTAAAAAAGTCGTGAATGAAGTGGTGGATCATTTCTACAATCACGTGGGGAATTATCCTGATCTGGTAGATCTGATTGCCCGATTCTCTACAATTGATCGTCTAAAGGAAACACAGAAGATGTACTGGTTATCGATGACGGATGGAATCGTGGACGACGCATATATTGAACAACGTATTGCGATTGGGCTTGTGCATTCCCGTATTGGCCTGTCCGAAGATTATTATCTGGGTACCTATATGGTTTACCTTGATATTGCAACGAGCATATTCCAGCAGGTTATCCCTGATTCCTGGCATCTTGTCATTCAGGCGCTCAGTAAAATGTTTAATCTGGATTCACAGCTTGTCCTTGAGGCATATGAGAAGAAAGAAAAAGAAAAGTTACATCAGCTTGCCGATGATCAACAACATACTTTGCAGGCGATCACGCAAATTACCCAAGAGCTTACAGGCATGATCAGTGAACTGAATGAAAATGCGCTGGCTATCTCGAATGTGGCCAAAGAAACAGCTGCTTCTCAGGATCAGGCTCAAGTTCTGCTCACGGAGTTGACCGGGGAGATCCAGCAGATTGGAAAAATGGGTGAACTCATTCGCGAGATATCGGATCAGAGTCATCTTGTCGGCCTGAATGCAGCGATTGAAGCTGCTCATGCAGGAGAGTTCGGTCGTGGCTTCGAGGTCGTCGCCAGTGAGGTGCGCAAGCTCGCAGCCAGTTCCCGGGATGCCCAGGGTAAAATTCAGTCTAATCTAGAGCAGATCATGAAGAAACTAAGTAGTGTGCAGCAAGAGTCGGATCATACGTCTCGTGGAGCACGTAGCCAAGCTTCACGCTCGGCTGAACTGGCTGTATTTGCAACAACAATGGAGAAACTGTCTCTGGATTTGAAGAATCTGGAACAACAGGAATAGACGTTAAAAGCAATAGGAACCTTCCATACCGTTTCAGGCTGTTTTAAGCTATAATGGGTAGACAAACCTGCCGATGTTATGGAAAATGCAGCCGGAGACAGGGGATTTGAAAGAGGTTGAGGTGATCAGATGGCTTCTATCCATGATGTGGCCAAGGAAGCGGGAGTATCTGTTGCAACCGTTTCCAAAGTGATAAACGATTATCCTGATGTAAGTGAAAAAACACGCAAAAAAGTCAATATAGCCATCGAATTATTGAAATATCAACCGAATGTGGTCGCACGTGGACTTGTAAAACGCCGTTCATGGACGGTAGGTGTATTGTTGACGGTCCCATTTACAAACCCTTTTGTGTCGGAATTGCTGGAAGGGATTAAGACTGCGCTAGAGAACAGTGGTTATGATCTGGTCCGGTTGTCTACACGATTCGATGATCCGACGTACTCGTTCATCAAACATTGCCGCAGTCGTAATGTGGATGGTGTGGTGGTATTCGGGGAAGGCAGAGATAACGCGAGTATTCAGGAACTGGTGGATGCAGAGATCCCAACAATGTTTATCGATACGGACCTGTTGGGCAAACGCGCCGGTTACATTACTACGGATAACGCAAACGGCATCTCCATGAGTGTCAAACATCTGTATGAGCTCGGACACCGCAAGATTGCTTATATCTCGGGAACACTCGGACCTGCCGTAGCTAATCTGCGATTGGAAGGATATCGGGAAGGACTGCGAGAATGCGGCATTCCGTATTCTACGATATATCTGGAAGTTTGCGATTACTCATTTGATGGCGGTAGCAAGGCTGCAAGAAGATTGTTGGCACTTCAGGATCAACCGACGGGGATTGTCTGCGCATCAGACATGTCTGCCTTTGGGGCAATTCATGAAATTGAAAAGCATGGACTGAGTGTGCCAGAAGATATTTCTGTTGTCGGATTTGACAACACATATTATGCTGAAGTATTCAAACCGGGACTGACCACGGTGAATCAGAATATCTATTCGATTGGCATTAAGTCCATAGAATATCTGATTGCCATGATTGAGAATCCGTCTTATTCTCCACCCGTTGTGACGGAACCTTCCAATTTGGTCATCCGTCAGACGACAGCGCCTTTAAAAGTGTAAAGACGTTTCACACGTAGCACAGCGAACAAGCTGTGCTTTTTGTCGTTCTATATTATGGTGAAGATTTTAGAAGAAGTCCTATAGTTTAACGGGTAAACAAAGTTTGCTGGCAATCGTATAATGAAAGTGCTTACAATTTCTGTTGAATAATGTCTATCCAATCCTGCCCAACGAACTTGTGAAGGGCGGACGCATGACAGAACAGAGGTTACTCTTCACAAACAACCAAGGAGGAGATCGGATGCATTTGAGAAAATGGTGGAGCTTGTGCTTGTCGGCGGTATTGATCTTCAGTTTGTTCCCGAGTGTGGGAACAGGAGGGACACGTGCTCAAGCGGCTGCTGACGTTAAGACGGGCGATGATGAAGTGCTGTTCGAGGCTAATTTTGAAGATGGTGCGTTGGGACAATGGCGTCCACGGGCGAGTGAAAAGCTTGATATCGTAGCGCAAGGTCACGACAGCACACGCAGTCTGAGAACCTCTTCCCGTACCGAAACGTTCCATGGACCCTTAATTGAAGTAATGGACCATGTACAGAAGGGCAGCACGGTTCATATTTCGTTTTGGGCCATGTACGATGAAGGACCTGACAGTCAGGTCATTAACGGTTCACTGGAGAAAGAGTACAATAACGACGCTTCAACTCGTGAATATGCTACATTTGCCTCTGCAACCCTGAATAAAGGACAATGGAAAAAAATCGAGGCGGATGTGGTGATTCCAGGGGAAAATAGTGGCATCACCGGATTCCGGATGTATGCAGAGACACCCTGGAAGACGTCAGCGGAAGTGACGCCGGCAGATACAATTACTTTTTACGTGGATGATGTTCTGATTACCGAAGCCGAAAAAATAGAGATAGAGCCGAACATTCCGAATCTAGTGGATGTCGTGGGAAAAAACTATGCCATGGGAGCGGCAATCGACCAGTCTGCACTGGATGCAGAAGATCCGCATTCCCAGTTGTTGACCAAACATTTTAATAGTATTACAGCCGGCAACTTTATGAAAATGGATGCGATGCAACCAAAGGAAGGGCAGTTTGTCTGGTCAGAGGCAGATCGTCTGGTGAACTTTGCCGAAGCAAATGACATGGAGGTAAGAGGTCATACTCTGTTATGGCATAGTCAGGTGCCAGACTGGTTCTTTACCGATCCGAATGATGCTTCCAAACCTGCCACGCGTGAACAGTTGCTTGCACGGATGAAAACTCATATTCAGACCATCGTGACTCGTTACAAAGGAAAGGTTCATACATGGGATGTCGTCAATGAAGTCATCTCGGATGGAGGCGGCTTGCGCAATCAGGCGAGTGGTTCCAAATGGAGAGATATTATTGGGGATGTGGACGGTGATGGAGATGACAGTGATTACATTGAGCTGGCTTTCCGATATGCACGCGAGGCTGACCCGGATGCTGTATTAGTGATTAATGACTATGGAATGGAGGGCAATGGAAACAAGGTGAATGATATGGTGAAGCTTGTAGAGAAGCTGCTTGCCAAAGGAACACCGATTGATGCGGTTGGATTTCAGATGCATGTGTCCATGTACGGACCGGATGTAAAGCTCATTCGTGAGGCTTTTGAGAAAGTGATCGCTCTTGGTGTGAACGTACAGGTTACAGAGCTGGACGTTTCGATCTATTCAAGTAATTCTGAGCAGGAGATGCCTGTTACGGATGAATTAATGTTGCAGCAAGCTTATCGTTATCGTGAGCTGTTCGATCTGTTTGACGACCTGGGAAAACGTGGTGTCATGGACAGTGTTACGGTCTGGGGACTTGCGGATGACGGTACATGGCTTGATAATCATCCAGTCAAAGGACGTAAAGATGCACCATTGCTGTTTGATCGTAAATTGAAAGCAAAACCGGCCTATTGGGCACTGGTGGATGCTACCACGCTTCCGATCTATCGTAATGAGTGGACAGCACTTAAGGCCAGCCCTTCTTTTCCAAATCACAAAGGACAGGAAGATGTTCTATGGGGTGCTGTGAAAGGGCTTGGAATTAATCATCTGGCAGATGGTGTATCCGCAGTTACGGGTGAGGCCCGTGTAATGTGGGATGCCAAAAAGGTGAATTTACGAGTGGAAGTGAAGGACACCACACGTCGCAAAGGGGATCAGGTGCAGGTTTTCCTCGCGGAAGAAGTAAAGAGTACAGGCGCTGCCACTTCTGAAGCTGATCTAACTGCCAAGAAGAAAAATCCGCCGTCTGCAAATGGTCAGTATACATTCAAACGGGAAGGCGGTAAAGGCAAGGATAAGAATGCATACAACGTACAGGAGACAAAAACGGGTTATGTTGTATATGCATCCCTGCCGATGTCAGCTGCTTTACTTGCTGAAGGCCAGGTCTTGTCTTTAGATTTTCGGATTACGGATGAATATGCTGCGGGCAAGACAGCTACCATCGTCTGGAATGATATTTCCAATCAACAGCCTGATAAACCAGCCAACCGGGGGAAACTGAAGCTGGGTTCTGTCTTGAAACAAACGAAGGTCACGTATGGCAAACCTGTAATTGATGCGAAAAAGGATGACATCTGGAAAAAGGCTGCATCTGTTAAAACAGATGTCTGGGTCATCGGAAACTCAGGTGCAACGGCGACTGCACAGCTGTTATGGGATGAAAAATACCTGTACGTATTGGCAGATGTGAAAGATCCTCTGCGAAGCAAATTAAGTTCTAATGCACATGAGCAGGATTCGATCGAGATTTTTATTGACCAAAACAAAGATCAGACAACGTTCTATCAGGAGGATGACGCCCAGTACCGGGTTAACTTTGATAATGAGGCTTCTTTTGGAGGAAATGCACGGAAAGAAAACTTCAAATCAGCTACCCGATTAACAAGCGGAGGGTATACCGTTGAAGTGGCAATCCCACTAGATAGCGTTCGTGCTGAAGGGCAACGATGGATTGGATTCGATCTT
The DNA here is from genome assembly GCF_038595085.1 of Paenibacillus sp. FSL R5-0749. NCBI lineage: Bacteria > Bacillati > Bacillota > Bacilli > Caryophanales > Paenibacillaceae > Paenibacillus > Paenibacillus sp. FSL R5-0749. The sequence continues at coordinate 2,029,859 of NZ_CP152005.1, forward strand.
CAAGTTAATGATGATGGCGCGGGGGATGGCAAGCGAAGCAGTGTGTCCATCTGGAGTGATTCATCAGGTAATTCTTATCAGGATACTTCCGGTTTTGGCAGTCTGTTACTGACTCGCAAATAGAATATTGAGCTGTGTATCAGAATATGAGAATGTCAGCTATTAAACCTCGTTTTTCTGGAAATAAGTGTTGATTTTAAAGGCTGGGACGTTTAGACTATATACATTCAAATAAACGGGTTCCAATGTATGATAACGGCTTCAACTGAGTCTGTGGTCACGAGTCAAATGATGCGGAGGGAGTGCCTGTCATCCAGACAGCGCACTCGCTTCTTTTTTACATTTTTGCATACATATGAGGCATTTCCCGGTTGAAAGGACAGAGTGAGTGGAGCACCTACATGGTACGTACAACTTAGAACTTGTTATTTTATCCTATATTATTGCATCGTTAGCTTCGTACGCAGCCCTTGACCTTGCAGGCCGTGTAAGTCAGGCTAGCGGGATGGCGCGGAATGTGTGGCTTACCTGCGGTGCAGTCTCGATGGGGCTGGGGATCTGGTCCATGCATTTCGTAGGTATGCTGGCTTTTGTTCTGCCTACGCAAGTCTCCTATTCCACCGGTAAGGTTGTTTTATCTGTTCTACTTGCTATTGTCGCATCGGGGGTAGCCTTGAACATTGCGGGAAGACAATCGGGCAGGATTAGCAAGCTCATGATTGCTGGAGTGCTTATGACAGTCGGAATCAGCTCAATGCATTATGTGGGAATGGCAGCGATGTCGACTCCGGTTACATATGAACCTGGCAGAGTGATGTTATCCATTCTGATTGCAGCACTTGCTTCATTTGCGGCACTATGGCTCATGTTTTTCTTCCGATATCATCAATCCAGACATACCTGGGTTTACAAGATGGGCAGCGGTCTTATTATGGGTGTTGGAATCTCTGGCATGCACTATACTGGGATGTCAGCCGCACAGTTCCATCATTCACATGCCTCGATGGCAAGTTCAGGGATGCAGATTGAACCCGGTATTCTCGCCTACCTGATCGCATCGGGCACATTTATTGCCTTGGGCTTGACGTTATTCGGCATATTTATCAACCAGCGTATGTCCCAGAAGGATCGACGGATTCATGAGAACGAGCAATGGTATCAGGCACTGTATCATAATCATTCGGATGCGATCATTTCAGTAGACAAGGAAGGCATTGTCAAAGGCATTAATGCTGCAGTAACAACAATCACCGGTTATCCTGAAACAAGGGTCATGAATCGTTCCATTGATGAGATTGTTCAGCAGATCGATATAGAATGGATCAGTGAATTCGATTCCATTGATTGGGATGATCATGGGATGGAGCAGATGCATTACATGGCCAAGATGAGAGACGTGCGGGGTGAACTTCTGGACCTTAGTATTGTTGTAGTCCCGGTTGTCATTGATGGTAATCATGTGGGAAGCCACATTCTGATCAAAGACATTACGGAGGAGAAGCAGGCTCAGGAGAATATTCGTCACCAAGCTTTGCATGATCCGTTGACGGGGCTGCCCAATCGGCGCAAGCTGGATGAGGTGCTGGCATGTACAATCCAATCTTCAGAAGAAAAAGGACATTCGTTTGCTGTTATGGTGATGGATATAGACCGATTCAAGATGATAAATGACTCTTTGGGACACTCCGTTGGAGATGTATTTCTAAGAGAAGTCAGCAACCGGATTATGAAAGCCATAGAGGCTTCTGATCCCTTGGCTATGGAGAATGTCATGCTGGCCCGCATGGGCGGTGACGAGTTCACACTCGTTGTGACCCATGATCAAGCGACAGAGGTAAGAGTGGCAGAACTTGCTAAACAGATTGTTGAAGCCATTCAGTTACCCTATCGCTTGAAGGAAAATGACTTTTACGTGACCGCCAGCATTGGAATTGCGATGTATCCCCATCATGGAGTGGGCGTCGATGCTTTGCTGAAACATGCGGACTCCGCCATGTATGAAGTGAAGAAGAACGGCAAAAATGGCTTCCAATTTTACACGGCCCAACTGGATTCGGAACTTTATGAACGCATTGAGCTGGAAGGATACCTGCGTAAAGCGTTGGAACGCGATGAGATGGTTCTGTACTATCAACCGCAGATTCGTACCGAGGATAGTCGTATGATTGGTGTCGAGGCTCTTATACGTTGGAACCATCCACTTAAAGGGCTGCTTGCACCCAATGTGTTCATCCCGCTTGCAGAAGAGACAGGTATGATCTATGAGATTGGGAAATGGACGCTGCGCGAAGCGTGCAGGCAGATGAAGCTCTGGCATGCCAGCGGTGGGCCGCTCATTCCGGTATCGGTAAACTTGTCCAGCCAGCAGTTCCATCAATCCAACCTGGTAGAACAGGTCAAGAATGCACTCTTGGAGACAGGACTGGAGGCACGTTATCTGGAGCTGGAGATTACAGAGAGCATGATGATGGATGCAACGGTATCTACAGCAATTCTGAATGAACTTAATGCACTGGGTGTCAAAATCAGCTTGGATGATTTCGGTACGGGATACAGTTCCCTGAGTTATCTGAAGCATTTCCCGATTCACAAGCTTAAGATTGATCGTTCATTCGTGACGGACATTACAGAGAGTCACAGCGATCAGGCGATTGTGGCGACCATTATATCGATGGCACAGAATCTCAAGATGGAAGTGATTGCCGAAGGCATTGAGACGAAAGGCCAACTCGATATTCTGATGCAGAATGACTGCCGGGAAATTCAGGGATATTATTTCAGTCGTCCGCTGCCTGCGAGTGAAGTGGAGCATGATTTTTTTGTGCCGCTGCGATTGCAGGGTAATGGTACACCAGCGTTACCTTCCTAATTTTTTGTATGCCAAGCGGCAAGTTCCCGTGTATGTCGGGAACTTGCCGCTTTTTGGTATCATATCTTTTAATGATATCGTTCACGATATAAGCATTTATCATAACCTCACATAAACTTGCGGTGATGCTTCTTACCATCATACGTAAACCAGATCGGTTTATCCTCTACACGTGTCTCTACATGTACCGTACGCCCCCAGAGGCGATACAGATAAGGCAACGTGCGTTCCATGTATTTTAAATCCAGCTCGATGCCCTCATATTGATGTTTCAGTACGAGTTCACCTGTCCGCAGATAGTCAGCATCTTGCACGACCAGATAAGGTGATCCCCCGTTGACACGTGAAAATACGAGCTGATCCCGAATGTTCTCCCAGGACTTGTCGGTGATTTTCCAGTCCGGTCCTTTTTTCTCAAATACGTAGAGGTCGAGATCTTCGGTCAATTGCTTGGTCATGTAATTGCGGATAAAAGAGGTATCGGAATCGAATTCACGTACCTCGAACATTTTGGCACGACCTTGCCCTGGTTTGCGGCCCCAACGTTCCTGTTCTTCACGGGTGGGGTTATCCCAACGCCGTTCAATATCCTCGAAAATCTTCAGTCCCAGATAATACGGATTCAGACTTTGTTTGGATGGCTGCACGACAGAGGAGTTGAGCTTCGCGAATTCAATCGTGTCTTCACTGTTCAGATCGAGTTCACGGATAATGCGTTGATGCCAGTAAGATGCCCAGCCTTCATTCATGATTTTGGTTTCCATCTGTGGCCAGAAATATAACATCTCTTCACGCATCATACTCATGATATCCCGCTGCCAGTCGGTCAATACTTCCGAGAATTCCTGAATAAACCACATGACATCCTTCTCCGGTTCAGGCGGAAAGTGATGAACCTGAATACCTTCGGCGGGTGATTCTTCGGTCTGCACATCATCAAGTGACCAGAGATCATCATAGCGACCTTCCGGCCGGGGTGCTTTCTCACCGCGCTGCTCCCGCATTTTCATCTCCATATAGCGTTGTTTGTCCAAATGGCGGGGTTTAATCAGCTGTGGGTCTACATGCTCCTGAATGGCAATGACAGCATCGATAAATGCTTCAACGGCTTCCGTTCCATACTCCATCTCATAATTGCTGATCCGGTCGGCCGTAGCGGCCATGCTTTCGACCATATTACGGTTGGACTTGGAGAAGCGGGCATTGTTTTTGAAAAAATCGCAGTGGGCCAGGACGTGGGCTACAATCAATTTGTTCTGAATCAGGGAATTGCCATCCAGCAGGAAGGCATAACAAGGGTTGGAATTGATGACAAGCTCATAAATTTTGCTGAGTCCAAAATCGTATTGCATTTTCATCTTATGAAAAGTTTTGCCGAAGCTCCAGTGACTGAAACGGGTCGGCATGCCATAAGCTCCAAAGGTATAAATAATATCCGATGGGCAGATTTCGTACCGCATGGGGTAATAATCCAGGCCGAATCCATTGGCAATCTCCATAATCTCGGCAATGGCGTATTCGAGGTCGCGAATCTCATCTGTCATCTAACGCTGCCTCCTTCCCTTTTCTGGAAAAAGCTGCGCAAAGCTTTGTACACTTCGCCTTTTTCTTTGATCACATAATACATGAACTGATCCATCTTGATATGACGGTAAGCTGACATCAGTGTGCTGCTGCGGTTGTACTGATTCACCTCGCCGTACCCAAACATGTTGCTGCGTTTCATTAACTCCCCGATCAGCTTCACACACCGTTCATTATCCGAGGTTAGATTATCCCCGTCAGAGAAGTGGAAAGGGTAGATGTTGTAGCTTGAAGGTGGATAACGGCTGTCAATAATATCCAACGCCTTCATATATACAGAGGAGCAGATGGTGCCTCCGCTCTCGCCACGGGTAAAGAACTCTTCTTCAGTAACTTCCTTGGCTTCCGTATGATGGGCGAGGAAAACAATCTCGACTTTCTCATACTGACGGCGTAGAAAACGGGTCATCCAGAAGAAAAAGCTGCGCGCGCAGTATTTCTCAAACGAACCCATAGACCCGGATGTATCCATCATGGCAATAATAACGGCATTGGATTGCGGAATAATTTTGTCTTCCCATGTCTTGTAGCGGAGGTCATCTGGACTGATATGATGGATGCCCGGGGTACCGGTCGTTGCATTGCGACGCAGATTCTCCAGAATGGTACGTTTCTTGTCAATATTGGACTGCATGCCTTTTTTGCGAATATCGTTGAATACCACCGTATGTGTCTCAATCAAGTCTTTATCTTTCTGCTTCAGATCGGGTAATTCCAGCTCAGCGAAGAGCATATCTTCCAATTCCTCAATACTAACTTCGGCTTCCACAATATCATGACCCGGCTGATCGCCAGCCTTTTCGCCTTTGCCGGGTTTCTGCGAAGCAGAGGGATCACGACCGATGACGTCTCCGACCTGACTGTCACCGTCTCCTTGACCGACATGTTTTTGCTTCTGGTAGTTATACACAAAACGGTACTCATCCAGACTGCGGATTGGTACCTTGATGATTTGTTTTCCATCAGACATGATGATGTTTTCTTCCGTAATCAGATCAGGCAGATTCTGCTTGATGACATCTTTCACCTTTTGCTGATGGCGCTGTTGGTCCTGGTACCCTTTGCGGTGAAGCGACCAATCTTCCTTCGACACGACGAACGAGTAAGGCTGGTGTGAATTTGACATGTAGGCACCCCCCATTGATTACGCGGCACAGTTTGGCCTGTCGGTAATTAAGTATATTCACGGGCGAGGACGATATGTGATGAGAGTGGATATAAAATGATACAATTACACAAGTTCACCTCAGAGGTAAGGTGTGTCGTAAGAACAGAACGGCTCCATTTTTTACATAAACAGTGAACAAGTGTGATATCCTTCCTTTACAATAGGAGAAAGACATCGATCTGGCATCTGATAGAGGTTGTTTAAAAAGTCCACTTTTGATTCTCTGAACACAGACTATAGAGATGCATGAAAAGGAAGGATGTATGTGAATAAAAAGGCGATCAAGGCTTGGATTATGTATGATTGGGCCAACTCGGCATATGCGACAACTGTGCTGGCAGCAGTACTGCCTGTATTCTATGCTTCGGTTGCTGCGGCTACGCTGGATACAGATACGGCCGCATCCTACCTGGCCTATACCCATTCCATTGGCATGTTGTGCGTAGCTCTGCTAACACCGCTGCTTGGCACGCTGGCTGATTTGTCAGGACGGAAGGGCGACTTCCTGCGTATATTTGCAATCATTGGTGTCCTTGCCACATTGGGATTCAGCGCAATCGGAGAAGGGGACTGGTTACTTGCTTCCGCATTACTGGTCATATCTACGATTGGTTTTGCAGGTGGTAATACCTTTTACGATGCCATGCTGCCGGATCTGGTACCTGTGGAACGAAGAGACATGATATCTTCCAAAGGTTATGCCTATGGTTACATTGGAGGAGGTTTGCTATTTGCAGTGAACATGCTGATGATTCAGCAACCGGGCTGGTTCGGGATGAGCAGTACATTGGCAGGCACAAGGCTAGCTTTTATCTCCGTGTCGCTGTGGTGGTTTTTGTTCTCAATACCGATCTTTCGCCATGCTCCGAGACGGCCAGCATCACCAGATCTGCCCGGCACGTGGAAAGGGTATGCTGCGGTGGGTGTTCGCAGACTACGGCAAACCTTTCGTCAGATGAGGCGTTTTCCCCAGTTAATCCGCATGCTGGTGGCTTTCTGGTTTTTTAATGACGGCATTAATACCATCATTCTGATGGCTACGATCTACGGGACAAGTATAGGCATAGGTACAGCCGACTTGATGTTGGCGCTACTGTTAACCCAGTTTATCGGTTTTCCTTGCACCTTGTTACTGGGAGCCTGGGCACAGCGCTGGGGAGCGAAGCGGGTATTGATCTTCAGTTTATCTGTATACATATGTATCGTAATTCTCGGTTATTTCATGACACAAGCGATTCACTTCTATATGCTCGCTGGATTGGTTGGTGTCGTGCAGGGTGTAAGTCAATCCACAGCTCGTTCCATGTTCAGCAATCTGATGCCAGCTGGCAGAACAGGTGAGTATTTTGGATTCGTGAATATTACAGGCAAATTCTCTTCGATCTTCGGTCCCTTTGTGTTTGGTTATGTTGGGCAAATAACAGGTTCTACACGTTGGGGAATTCTGTCCCTCATTTTCTTTTTCGTCGCCGGAATTGCAGTATTGTTAACTGTAAACGTACAGAAGGGAATGCAGGATGCTACTTTTGCAGATGAGGAAGAAGGGCGTAAGGGGAGTGTCGGAACTCTGCTGGGCAAAGTTCAAATGTAGGGTCTACTGGTTAGTTTTTTGATAGGTGTCATATCCAACTTCTCGTTGGAATACTCATGGCTTCAGGCGTTGTTCTTCGCAGAACATGTCTGAAGCTTATTCGCATTTGTGCATCTTAATCAAGATGAATTAGGAGGAAGTGCTGAAACGACAGACAGCAGAATACCATGTAAGAGTAAGAATTTATGAAAAGGTGAAAATAAAAGATTGACATGATACATTTTGTATCATAGAGTAAAACTATGAATACATACTGTATCTGAGAGTTGTCGAATACAACCATGTGTTTTGCTTCATTCCCGTGTAAGATTCCGCCGGAATATTGCAAAATACTGACCAATAGCGTGCATGTTACTCGTTTTGCCAAACACAAAGGTAGAGTCTGGTCTATCCCGGCTACATATTTATACTAATGAACAGAGGAGAGGCTGCCATTGATCGATGCTCAAGGTAACGGACTTGTTTTCTTACTATGTGTTCCCCGCAGTGGTAGTTCCTTATCCACCGTCATGCTGCAAAATCACAGTCGTATATTTGCCACCCAGGAAATGTGGTTTCTGATGAATCTTGTCGATTTGCCCAAAGGTGATTCACGCGCTTATGGTGGTAGCTCCATCGTTCGTCAGTTCTACAATGCCATGGTACCCGAGGATGTCTTCGAAAAGGCGTGCCGAAGTTTTGCTCTCGAGATCTACAATGGATTCCTGGAGGGTAGCGGAGCAGACTTCATCGTAGATAAATCTCCACGGTACTATTACATGCTTGAATGGCTGGATCGTCTATTCCCTCAGTCCAAGCGCATTCATCTCCAACGTAATCCTCTGGCCATAGCTGCATCATTCAAAAAGGTAAACCGCCATACAGGAGAAGGATTCGACCTGATTCATAGTCTGCATAGCCCCAAATTAAATATGAAATCTGCGGATCTCACACTTGGGATGCTCCGCTTGAATGATTATTTTGCCGAACCACACTCCAATGCGTATGAGTTGCAATATGAACAATTAGTTTCTAATCCTCAGGAAGAACTTGAGAAACTATGCGCATTTCTGGGAATTCGATATGAACAGGGTATGGAGCAATATGGACAGTTTCTGGACAGTCCGAAGTCTGACATGTTTTACAGTATGGGCGTGGGTGATCCATTTCTTTCTTCGCATCAAGAGGCACATCAGGGTTCTGTTAACAACTGGAAAAACATATTGGAGCCGGGTGAAGTTGAATTGTATTGCCGTGTGATGGGGGCAGATCTGTTCCACCGGATGGGATACAGTGAACAGCTCGCAGAAGCCGAACAATGGACGGGAGTCCATTATGATGCAAGTCCTGATCAAGAGGTTATCGACCGGATCACGCATCAGTTGACAGCAGCGACCGGTTGCCAGTGGCAACCGCAATACCGAATGCAGCCAGCAGATTCTGTCGTTCATGCTCCACCTGGGACTCCTGATGACCAAGTTGTCGAAGAACCTGAAAAGACAGACCCTACACTGGCTGCACTGGTCACGATCAGACAACTGCAAGCTGCATTACGGGCGGCAGATCATCGTCTGGAACGGGGATACAGTGAGCGGGAACGCCTGAAAGTTCAGTTGGCTTCTGCTCAAAGCAAAATACAGCGTATCAAATCATGGGTACCATTTGGTCATCAGATCAGCGCCTGGGCTTCACAGCGCAAGATTCTACGGGGAGGAAAGTCATGAGCGCCATAGCGGGAATTGTTCATAACGATGGTCAACAGGCGCTATGGGAAGACAGCTGGCGCTTGTATGCAAGCCTGGGGCATGTGCCTGCGGACACAACAGGAGTGTGGAAAGGCAACGAGGCTTTTCTTAGCTGTCATGCCCAATGGATTACACCGGAATCGGTTAGCGAGAAATTGCCTTTATATGATGAGGAAAGTGGCCTGACGATCACGGCAGATGCCATTCTGGATAATCGGGAACAACTGGCAGATCAATTACAGATATCCAGAGCTGAACTGGCTATGTTGGCTGATAGTGAACTGATCTTGCGTGCCTATCAGCGCTGGGGAGACGATGTAGCTGTCCGATTGCTGGGGGATTTTGTATTCGCCATATGGGATGAGCGGAATCGCAAACTGTATGCAGCGAGAGACATTACAGGCATGAGAGCTTTCTATTACCGACACGATGGTTCACGATTTGCTTTCTGCACACTCATGAATCCGTTGCTCGGGCTTGAAGGGGTACATAAAGAACTTGATGAGACCTGGCTATCTGAGTTTCTTGCCATTCCCGACATGCATGATTCAGCAGATATCAATTCGACCGTATATCGTGGGGTAAGCCAGCTGCCTTCTGCACATACACTTGTCTTCCGTGACGGCAGGCTGGAGCTGAAGCAATATCATCGTTGGGATGAAGTGGAACCTCTACGGCTCAAATCCGACGGTGAATATGTAGAAGCGTTCCGAGAGGTATTCGCTCAGGCAGTCGGATCACGATTGCGAACGCACAGGCAGGTGGCTGCCGCATTAAGTGGAGGACTGGACTCGGGGGCCGTGGTAGGTTTTGCTTCCGGAACACTGAGAAGTCAGGGCAAACGCCTGCATGCCTATAGTTATGTTCCCGTACCGGATTTCACTGATTATACGTCAAAAACGTTGCTAGCCGATGAGAGGCCCTTCATACGTTCCACGATTAATCACGTCGGCAATATTACGGAGAACTACCTTGATTTTGAAGGCAGAAGCCCACTTAGTGAAATAGATACGTGGCTCGACATTATGGAAATGCCCTATAAATACTTTGAAAATTCATTCTGGATTCGCGGATTCTATGAAAAAGCAAGCCAGCAAGATGCAGGTATTCTGCTCACAGGCGCACGTGGTAATTTCACCATCTCCTGGGGGCCGGCTCTGGATTATTACGCCAGTCTGCTGAAAAGTGGCCGATGGTACCGCTGGTTCCGTGAGATGCAGCAGTATAGTGAACGGACTGGCATGCCCTTCTCCCGTATAGCCAAGATTACGGGGCGAAAGGCATATCCGGAATGGTTCAAGGCTCAGTCCAAGGGAGCAAGCAAGGCCGCATCTGTACAATTGATCCATCCTGATTTTGCGCAAAGAACGGGTGTGCTGGAACGACTCAAATCCATTATTGTTCGTCAAGGCGGTGCGCAGGCGGATGCACTCAAGGTTCGTGCCGAGAAATTCAATAACCTGGCCATTGCGAATAAAAATGGTGCCGTAGCCACAAAATGTTCTCTCCGTTATCGGGCTTGGGAACGTGACCCGACCAGTGACATCAGGGTTATTCGATTCTGTCTGTCTGTACCGATTGAACAATATGTGAAGCACGGAACGGATCGTTCATTGATTCGCCGGGCGACTTCACCCGAGTTGCCCGACAAGGTCAGACTGAATCAGCGTGTACGGGGGGTACAACCGGCGGATTGGCTACATCGCATCATTCCAAATTGGGAGTCGTTTACGGCCGAGTTGCGTGAGTTGTGTTCTGACAGCAAGGTCGCTGGCATATTAAACACGGAGCGCATCCAATCTGCCCTGGCCAATTTTCCGAGTCCGAGACCGGAGCTCGCTTCACATCCGGATCTGCGATTGATGATGCATAGTCTGATCGTATACCGCTTTATTCGCAAATTTTGACCATGTGCACATGAAGGGAGGTGAAAACAATGCAAAACGAAAAGAAAGAATGGCAAGCTCCAGCTCTTGAAGTGTTGGAAGTTAATCAAACGATGGCCGGTACTGGCTACAGACAAATTGACTGGGTAACTGATCACGATGCGGATCTGTATGATCCAACTTCCTAAGTTGTTAAGTTATTAAGTTTTAACCAGCGTCATCATACTTAAAGGGCGGAAATGGTACCAATCCAGATTTCGCCTCCGCCCTTATATTGAGCAACATGAATATAAGGGCTTTTTTTACATTTAATCACGAAGGAGGCGTCGTTCATTGTTGCTTGTGCATTATGTAGCGTATGGTCTACGCTGGTCGAGCCAAATTCGAATGCCTGAACTTCAGATTGCACCCAAGCATTCGGAGACGGATTGGGATGTAGCGGATGTACACATCGAGTCTTCAGATTTGACCCCATTGTGGGAGGACTGGGATGTAGGCAACGACAACTTTGTTGCACGAGAGGGCAGCCTTTTTTTCAAAATCGAAGATACAGGTCTGTTTCTGATAGAGCAAGGAAAGCGCATTGTCGTGTCCCCTATATCGGGTGCAGATGAGAAAAAGGTCAGATTATTCATTCTGGGCACGTGTATGGCGGTCATAATGATGCAACGTGGCATTCTTCCATTGCATGGTAGTGCAGTGGTTATTGATGGGTGGGCTTACGCATTTGTCGGACATTCTGGAGCAGGCAAATCGACACTATCGGCTGCCCTGGCATCACGCGGATATCCGCTTCTCACCGATGATGTCGTTGCACTCACCTGGGGTGCCGGGGGAAGAGCCATCGTATCGCCTGGTTATCCACAACAAAAATTGTGGCAGCCCAGTCTGGATGGTTTCGGCATGAAGGAACAGGATTATGCAACGGTTCACGCGGAGATTACGAAGTATGCGATACCTGTTCAGCACTATTTTCATGAGATGGCCGTACCACTAGGCGGAATCTTCGAACTCGCTCCACAACCGGAGGCAAACTATTCGTCCGTTCAACTGGTTGAAGTGAAGGGGCTGGAACGATTGCATCTCTTATGCTCGCATACGTTCCGTGGTGGACTCGTTGCAAGACAGGGATTGGCACAGTGGCTGTTCGAGACGGCTTCAAGACTTTCAGCGAGTGTGGAGATTGGCAGATTGGTCAGAACGGGTGCTGAGTTTACAGCATTTGAGATGGTGGATCGGATTACAGATCATATACGTAAAGGAGTGCACACAGGATAATGACAGCGACTACGCCGATGAATGTGGAAGACCGGGTAACCCGGAAGGAAGGCAATCTGGTGAGTGACATGGGCAGTGAGAAAGTCATGATGAGCATTAGCTCTGGAAAATACTATAATCTCGGAAGTACCGGAGGACGAATCTGGGATCTGATCGCAGAAGAACGCACGCTGGGTGAAGTTGTAGACGTACTCGCTGCGGAGTATGAGATTGAGCCGGATGTATGTCGTGAGCAGGTAGTGCAGTTCCTGGAACATTTGTCCCGTGAAGGTCTGATCGACGTTACTCGCGGAGTGTAGCATGATGTTGCGAAAAATAAAGGCTTATCTCTCGCTCCCGCGGGCGATGCGTCGACTGATATGGGAGGCCTATCTCTTCCTTGGCTGGGCGCGCATACAGAAGGCTATGCCATTCGCCAAAATCGCCCCAGGTCTGGGTACACCCATGGTTGAAACGCCGATGACAGGAATTGATCGCAGCGAGGTCATCGCTATCCGGAATATTTCCAAAGCGATTTCGCTTGCTAGTAAATATACGTTATGGGAAAGCCGCTGCCTTGTAATGGCGATTGCCGGGATGAAGATGCTTGAGCGTCGCAAGATAGAGAGTACGTTATACATGGGGACTGCGCGGAATAAGCAAGGACATATGATGGCTCATGCCTGGCTGCGAAGTGGTAAATTGATCGTGACCGGAGCTGATACTATGGACCAATATACGGTTGTCGGCGTGTTTGGCAAACGGTGTCCGGAGAAGGGATCTGGGGAGATTGTCTATGATACATGAAAGTGAACTCTATTCATCAGGATTTCCGAAGGAACTTAAGCTGATTTTGAGCATCATTAGAGGTGATCTGACGGCTCTATCCCCTGAAGAACGCAAGGCCGGTTTACAAGGAACGGATTGGCAGCTCTTTCTGCGGCTGGTCTATCATCACCGCTTATACTCTGTCCTTTATTTGAAAATGAAAGAATTGAACTCGGTGATCATTCCAGCAGATGTTATGGAGAGCTTGAGACAACAATACACGGCCAATACGTTCCGCATGTTACATCTGACAGCTGAAATGGAACAGGTGTGTGGAGCTTTCCGTGAACACGGCATCCGTAATATTACGCTGAAGGGGCCCGCGCTGGCTCATGATCTATATGGTGATGTATCCATGCGAACCTCCAAAGACCTGGATATTCTGATTCCGTTCGATGATGTGGAAGCGGCTGAAGGCATTCTGGCTACCCTTGGTTACGTATCCAAGGAAGGGGAGCGGGCACCTACGGTTCGCAGCTGGAAATGGCGGGAACATCATATCTGTTACATCCATCCGGTCAAAAGGACTCAAGTGGAGATTCATTGGCGTTTGAACCCGGATTCGGGCAAAGAAACCGATTTTGAATTGTTGTGGAAACGGAGCCGGTTCAGTTCATACACACAGACACCTGTTCGTATGCTTGAACAAGAAGATCTCTGGGCTTATTTGGTAACCCATGGAGCACGTCATGGCTGGTTCAGACTGCGTTGGTTGCTGGATATCGATCAGATGATTCGAAGCATGCCACTCGATGTGAAAAAAGTAGAACGGCGTCTGAAAGCGGAGGGACGTTTGTCCATTGGTTCACAGGCTCTTCACTTGGCATCAGATCTGCTGAACACGCCACTGGATACAGAGTACAGGTCCTTGATGTCCTTGAGTGATCGTACAGGCAAACGATTAGCGAGTGAAGGCGCAGAGTTCATGAATGATATGCTGGAAAGTCCGGCTGATATGAAATCGTATCCGTCGTATCTGTTTAAACTCCGAAGTACGAAACAGAAGTGGTTTTTCTTTATTGAGCGGTTATATCCAAGTACATGGGATGTGGATCAACTGCCGCTTCCGCGTTCTTTGTTTTTTCTGTACTTTCCGTTACGTCCGTTTCTCTGGTTCTGGCGGCGAATTAAAAGGTATACGGTCACGGAGAGGGGTAAAGTATGATCTCGGAATTAAAGTATTTTATGCGAAAGCTGCATCATGTCACGGGGCCCATTTTATATTGGAATCTGCTAGGGATGATCTGTATCAGTCTCATGGAAGGGATCGGGATCTACATGCTTGTTCCGATGTTGAGTCTGATCGGTATATTTGAGATGGGCTCCGCTGGGTTGAACATTCCCTGGATTGGACAAATGTTGAATCGTTTTTCTGAGAATGGCCAATTGTTACTCGTATTGTTCACCTTTGTATTGATTGTCTCCGGACAGGCCTGGATGCAGCGTCTTCAGACGATCCGTAATACTCGAATCCAGCAGCAATTTGTACGAACGCTGCGCATGGAAACCTATGGTGCCATTATTATGGCGCAGTGGTCATTTTTTCTCCAAAAACGAAAATCCGATTTTAACCATATATTAACGACTGAGCTTGCACGTGTCAGCCAAGGCACAGGCATTGTACTGCAAATGACAGCCTCCCTGATCTTTACGGGCATACAGATTGGTCTGGCTTTCTGGTTGTCTGCGAAATTGACAGCACTTGTGTTGGTCTGTGGATTGCTGCTCTTTATGGTCTTGAGAAAATTCGTCAAGCGAGCCAAACAGATCGGGGATCAGACTTCTGGATTCTCGCAAAGTTATTATAATGGCATAACCGAGCATTTTAACGGAATTAAGGATATTAAGAGCAATATGCTTGAGCGATCACACATGAATTGGTTCGAGCGTATGTGCAGACAGATTGAACGCAATGTCATTCAATTTAGCCAATTGAACAGTGGAACACAGCTGATTCATCGGATGTCTGCGGCGATCATTATTGCGGCATTCATTTATCTTTCTCTTCGTGTAATGACGGTGCCACCTGCAAGTCTGCTGCTCATCATCCTTATTTTTTCCCGCTTATGGCCTAGATTTACAGCGATTCAGTCCAATCTGGAGTACATCAGCTCCATGCTGCCTGCGTTCCGTGTGGTAAGAGAAATGCAAGCTCAGACGGCGAAAAGTCGTGAGATTAGTGAAGAAGTGGCTTCAGCGGGAGAGACGGGGTCTCATGTGATTCAACCCATGGTATTTCAAGAATCGATCACATGTGAGGATGTCTGTTATCGTTATGAGGGAAGTGATACGTACTCATTGAGGAATGTAAAGGCTTCGATTCCCGCAAGTGGCATGACCGCGATTGTGGGTAAATCTGGAGCAGGCAAGAGCACACTAATCGATCTGATTATGGGTCTTGTAAGGCCAGAGAGCGGTCGTATTCTGATTGACGGTGTTCCTCTGTCAGAAGAGCGTTTATTGAGCTGGAGAAGTTCTATCGGATATGTCTCCCAGGACCCTTTCCTGTTTCATACCAGTATTCGTGAGAATCTGCGTCTGGTTGATCCCAATGCAAGTGAAGAACAGATGTGGCAGGCTTTGCAGTTTTCCTCCTCTGCGGCTTTTGTACGGAAGCTGCCGCAGGGTCTGGATACGATTATTGGTGATCGAGGTATTCGTCTATCCGGTGGCGAACGTCAGCGATTGGTGCTTGCCCGGGCCATGCTGAGGAATCCTTCGGTATTGGTACTGGATGAAGCAACAAGTGCGCTCGATAGTGAGAATGAACAGTATATTCATGAGGCGCTGGAACGACTGAAAGGACATGTGACCATTATCGTGATTGCACACCGATTGTCTACGATTCGGACAGCGGATCGTGTCATTGTGCTCGATGAAGGTCGGGTGATTCAAGAGGGCGGGTACCAGCAGTTATCAACTGATCCGGTAGGGACGTTCAGTAAACTTCTGAATATGCAAGCGGGTGTTGTAGGACAGTAAGTAAGTTTTTCTGTATATTCGTTTATCGAAGGATAACCAGCAATTATTATGTTAAAAGGCGCGCCACTGCGGGCGCGCCTTTCATGTAAGTGGGCTAGTATAATGACAAGGATTAATGAACAAGTGCTGTATTGGAAGGGATCGGAAGCTGAAGAGCGCCGATCTGCTTCAAATGTTGTACAATCTCTTGCACGGCTTCCTCAATGGACGATTGCTCTGTATCGATGATGAATGAAGGAGATTTTGGTACATCATAGGGGGCCGAAATGCCTGTGAAATGCGGGATATCACCGTTGCGTGCTTTTTTGTATAGACCCTTGGGATCACGCCGCTCACATTCTTGAATTGAACAGCGCACATAGATTTCAATAAAATCATCGGGTTCAAATAACTGTCTGACCATCTCCCGATCCTGTGCATCTGGAGAGATAAAGGCTGAAAGGACAAACAACCCGGCATCTACCATTAACTTGGACACTTCGCCAATACGCCGCAAATTTTCTTGACGATCCCCTGTTGTAAAACCGAGATCACGGTTCAGTCCATGACGAACATTATCCCCGTCCAGAACATAACAGCGTACGCCTTGGTCATAGAGATATTGCTCCAGGGCAAATGCAAGGGATGACTTTCCTGCACCTGATAACCCGGTAAACCAGATGGCACGACTACGGTGCCCATGTTGTTTCTCCCGGTCTTGTCTTTTGATGTTGGATGATTGCCAGGTTATATTGCGCTCTTCCTTCGACATGTGTATCCCGCCTTTTCCCTACCATGATATGTATAATATTTTAACATATTTACAAGATTATAGCACCTTACAGATTTCTTCAAAATAAGCGTGAATCGACAAAATATCGGGTATAGATGTAGTACATACATAAGCAATATGCATATATCCAAGGAGTATTTTGCATGAAATGATGTAGAATGCTCACATCGCAGGAGGAACAAGGCCATGAACGAAAACATACAAAACATACAAGTTGGATTCAAATGCCCGGATTGCCATCAGGATGTTCGAGTGGAATTTATAGATGAACAGGTCAGCACTGTTCGTTGCAAAGGTTGTGACAGAGCATATACCTTGTTGAAGCCAACCATTGGTGATGAGATTCTTCTGGATTGGGAACAGGAGGCATTGTATCACAAGCTGAGGGCAGAACGCTCTGAACTGGATAATCACAATATGTCCGCCTTAATTATCAAAGTTATCGAGCTGCTTACATGGCGTGATCGGGGAGATGGACAGACTCGTGCCATACAGACCGTGAGGGAATGGCTTGCTTCCAGTGGCAAACCCCAGACCTTGCTTGAATTGTTCTATCAATCTCCGCCACAACCTGAAAATAAACGTTTTGATCGTTGATAATTTACATACATTAGCCGTTCCTGTGGCATATTACCTGAAGGTGTTCGTGTATACAAACGACTAGCCGAATTTTCAGGAACAGGAGCGGATGGAATGAAGCGAATGGTTCTATATATATTGGTGGCACTGTTATCCATCAGTATGGTACCGGCACAGACTGAAGCATCACCGGTTACCGGAGCATATCACTTTGGCTTCAAAAAGAGTCAAAACGGTCAGCTGCCCTCCATTGATCAGGAAGGCTTCAAATCGATCTTACAACATAACGATGCCATTTTCCTGGGGGATACAAAGCAAAAGGAATTGTATCTCACGTTTGATAACGGGTATGAGAATGGATTCACGCCTGCCATACTGGATGTTTTGCGTACCAAGAAGGTGCCAGCTGCTTTCTTTGTAACAGGTCATTATCTGAAAGATCAGCCTGAGTTGGTCAAACGCATGGCGGCTGAAGGTCATATCGTCGGTAATCATTCATGGAGTCATCCGGATATGACCCGTATCTCCAATGAAAAGCTTAAAGTGGAACTGGAGAAGGTCAAATCAGAGGTGAATCGTCTGACAGGTCAACAAGCGACCTTTTTACGCCCACCGCGCGGAATCTTTAACAATCGCACGCTTGCGGAGAGTCATGCTCAGGGTTATGTGAATGTGTTCTGGTCTGTTGCCTACAAAGATTGGGATACCAATGTGCAACGTGGTGCACAATATGCTCATCAAGAGGTATTGAAGCAACTTCATCCAGGGGCTGTCATTTTGCTTCACTCGGTATCCAAAGATAACACGGAAGCACTCGGCTCCATTATTGATGAGGCACGCAAGCAAGGGTATGTATTTAAAAGTCTGGATGATTTGCGAACCAAAAATTATTGATCTGTTTCGTGATGAAGAATGGATCAAATGTAGGTCATTCAAAAGTATAGCAAAATATGAAAGGGCATCCTGAGCGATTAGGCTCGGAATGCCCTTTTTAGTTGTATCGGTATGTCTGTCCAAGTAATGGATGTAACCACATACAGATCCAGAAGAAAGGATTGGGTAATACGATACGATGGTGCGTGTAATACTATAAAACAGTGTTATAGATGATTCCAATTGTTTTCGGGCCGCAGTGACTGCATATTACACACCCAGCCGTGGTTAGTTCCACCCGGGCCCCCGTCTGTTCCTGCAAAGATTTCTGCAAGTCCAACGCATCCTCTTCGGCCATGGTATGCACAACGATCAGCAGATCTGGATCGATCTGATCCTTCTGGCTAAGTGTATTAGTTAGCATTTGTTCCAGCGCTTTCTCCCGTTTACCGCGTACTTTATAAGCAGGTGCCATCTTGCCATCCGTTACCCGGATGACAGGGCGAATCTTGAGCAGGCTGCCAATCAGGTTCTGCATGCCCGAACAGCGACCGCCTTTATGCAGATACTCCAGGGTATCGATGACAAACTCGGTGCGTACATTTGGTTTCATCGCCTCAATCAGGTGTGTAATCTGATTCAGGTTTTGTCCTTGATCGGCAGCATATACAGCTTTCATCACCATCAGTGCAATTCCCGATGAGAGATTTTGTGAGTCAATAACCGAAATTCGACCTTCGGGGAACTCGGAACTCGCTAGTCGTGCATTTTGATAGGTAGAGGAAAGTTCAGAAGATAAGCTGATATATAGAATCTCATCCCCTTGATCTATGTAAGGTTGAAATGCCGTCATGAAATCAGCGGGGGAAGGTGCAGCCGTTTTGGGAAGACGCCCATCTTGGCTGACACGTTCATATAGCTGTTCAGGCTTGATCTCAGCACCATCTTTCAGTGATTCATCACCGAACACCACATATAAGGGGATAATGCCGATATCGTGCTGCTGGATCCATTCTGGAGCCAGATCACTTGTGCTGTCCGCAAAAATTTTGATTCGTGACATGTCAATCTCCTTTGAAAACAATGATTTTGGCAAAAAAATATAGATTATACTTATGTGTAGACCCATTCATTTTAATTATAAGGAAACAAGGCGCTGATGCAAACCGTTACATCATGTTCATGCCTATCACAATAAGTGCAACGAATAACAGAATCATCATTCCATTTAATATGGTTCCGATTATGGCAAAGACTTTCTTTCGATTCTTGAGGACAAGACCAATAATTCCAAGGATGCCTCCGGCGAGGTTGAGAATCAGACCGACCAAAATGGCTAATGAAGCCAGAACCACTGCTGGATGTAAGGCTATCTCTTCTGCCTGCAACGGGGTGAGCACTCCGATGGACTCGTTTATAGCCATGGTGGCAATAAAGAATATCAGAATGTAACCCAAAATCGCAACCAATCCTATGACAAAGCTGGCGATACCAGGTCCGGAATGTTTCAGTGGTACAATCGGTTGTCTCTCATGATCTGGTGGGTATGGATCATAACTGTTGTTATTGTATGGATCTGCATGGCCAGGGTTCTGATCCGTATTGTTATAACCTGAATTATAGGAATCGCGATTATCCATAATTGTAACTTGCCTCCCTTAAACATCTTATGAGTGTTATTAACCTAATTGATGAGTAATTATTAGCTTGTTCCCATCTTTCCGGTACTGAAACACCAACTTTTTTGGACTTGCACTTAAAATACAACGATGACATACCTGTTTACTTTTCCATAAATAACGATAAAAATCAAGGATTTACGCTTGTTTCCTACAATTTATAGGGCGGAGAAAGAATTGTTAAGTATAAACAGACATATGATCTTTGAAGTCTCCTCCCGACTGGCAAAGGAGGAGTGGATTCGCTACAATGATAGGAGTGAAGAGTAGTTGAAATAAGGGAGAGAACTTACATGCAACGAAGATGGATGATGCTTGGAGCTGTAATGACCATGCTATCGGTGGCGATCGGCGCATTTGGTGCTCATATGCTTAAGGATACGATTGGGCCGGCGGCCATCGCTACATATGAGACGGGTGTGCAATATCACATGATTCATGCATTGGGCTTGCTCATTATTGGCTTGACGGCTGGTCAGCTTGGGGCATCGACGAAACTAAAGTGGGCAGCACGTTTGTTGTTTATCGGGATTATCGTGTTCTCGGGTAGTTTGTATGTGCTTAGCATTTCTGGTATCAAGATTCTAGGAGCCATCACACCGATTGGTGGGGTAGCCTTCATTGCTGGATGGTTGTTATTGGCATTAGATGTATGGCAGCGAGGTAAGGATCGCTCCTGATCGGGCCGAAGGAATCTCGGAGAGTTCAATCCTACATGAACCATCGAACTAAAAAAGCAACTTGCGTTAGAATGTCCCGTCATTCTAACGCAAGTTGCTTTTTGTTTATTCCGATGAAGTAGGTTACAGAAACTCATCGATTTCATTGGTTCGGAACGTATACACCTGTTTTTCATCGACATGGTATATGCTCACAATACTAGTATCCCGATCAAAATTCAAAATGCGGCATGGAATGCTCTGATGTTTACCGTTCTTATTATTGACCACAATACGGGTAAGTCGATTCTCTTTAATGAGCGTGTCAATCCACGCATCAAACGAATTTCCTTCGGAAATATTGGATGTTTGAGTAGAGGTCTTTTTCTCAATAGCAGGTGTTTCTTGCTTGTTCTGTGTTTTGGCTGGAGCAGTTGAGGTAGGTGTCTGCGTAGAACCGGACGCCTTCTGTGCCGCGCTCACTTGTGATTTTTTACGTTCATTGTGAAGTGTGACGAAAGAGTCCTTCTTGGACTGGAGTGTCGCTTCAATAATTTTGCCTAGCTCTATGCCGGATTGAATCCGAAAGTCCGCAATTTGTTCCTCTTTGTTTATGAACTCCAACAGGGACTGCAGTGCCAATGCATTTGAGCGGCTCTTAATAAGTATATCGACATTAAATAAAAAGCCGATTTCCTCTTGATTGGATAAGGTTTCTTTCATTCATCCCAGCCCCGTTAAAAGATATGTCAGCTTAAAAAAACGCTTCAATCCACTATATCATTAAAAATGAATTTATCATAGTGCTAGAGAAGGGGAAAAATGATTATGATTAATTGGGTAAATATTACAAATGAACATCATTATTCGGGTCATTATTAGGTATCCACAAGACAATTGAGAATGAGGAAAACAATGATCGTGACCATGTGGAAGAGGAGGTGGATCAAGAAAAGAGTGGGCTTATTAGATCGGTAAGGAATAGTTCAGAAATATAATACCTGTCTTCTCAAAATCAACTCCGTAAAGGTTGTTCTTTTATTTTACTTCCCTCTATAATATTGATCTTCAAAATAGGATCATGCCCGACTCTAAGCATCTGTACTTTATTATGTAACAGTCCTCTTCTCGTTATGATACAATGTGTTTATCACATATTAAGGAATGAAGACCATGCGTCAAGAGGACAGTGTATTTGAACAAATTATGAAGCAGAAGAGATTGAGGACGATCAAGTCTGGAACTGATAATCTTCAAGTAGAGCCAATACATAAAAAGAAACTAGCTCAGGAGCAATTAAGTGCATTGGATATTAAGTTCAAAAATTCGGTAGTTGAATCAGTAGACCGCAGTGTACTTCATAGACGTGTACTGGGAATTAGAAGAGAGTTAACGGAGATAAGGAAATTAAAGAATGATGAGCATACGTTTTAAGGTAGGTCCACTTTGACCAGTTAAATTAACTCGTCTTCTTAACTCGAGAAGCTGATTAGATGTTATCAAACACTCCGAGATAAACTTTTAGACACTTAAAAATGATTATTATGAGAGCTGCCTCATTTCCGAGGTGGCTTTTTTAATATTTCACAGAAAGCATTCTTTTACATCCAAGTCTGCGAGAAGAATTACCAACAAAATATTCGGAAGATAAGTTCCTACATTTTCTCAAACACGGCAGGTGTCCACACGACAATCCAGAATGAGGCATACAATTATCGTGACCTGTGGAAGAGGAGGTGGATCGGGAAATTATGGTGACGATGGAGCCCATTGTAGTTGGAGAGCATGTATTGGTTGGGGTAGAAGTCAAGCTGCCCAAAACAACGTTGTTGACCATTAATACATCCAAAGGATATATCATGTGTGGAGCACTCGATGTGGGATTACTTAATGAGAAGCTCGGGGATCGCAAAATTATTGCGGCTCGGGCGGTTGGTGTGCGTACACTGGAGCAGTTATTGCATGCACCTATGGAGTCGGTGACAACAGAGGCCGAGGCCATGGGCATTACGGTTGGCATGACGGGTGTAGAGGCTTTGTTGAAAATGATTTAATCACTAACAAAAGGGCTACCCATAAGGGAAGCCCTTCTTTAGCATCGTAATATTGGCCTGGCACATCGTAGGCACCAACGCTATACACGACACTCTCTTCTTGAATACTCTTATTAAGTTAAGCTTCTTCCTTTGCGAACAAAGCAGCCAAATTTTCCTTGAAAGGTGCGCGAACAACGCCTTTTTCCGTGATGATAGCTGTTACATATTCGTTAGGCGTTACGTCAAATGCTGGATTGAATACTTTAACACCTTGCGGTGCTGTACGTTTGCCAAATCCTTCAGTGACTTCTTCCGCAGCTCGTTCCTCAATCGGAATAAGATCTCCGGATGGAGTAGACAAGTCGATCGTCGACAATGGGCTGGCTACATAGAACGGAATGTTGTGAGCCTTCGCAAGAACGGCCACACTGTAGGTCCCGATTTTGTTAGCTACGTCACCGTTCGCTGCAACCCGGTCTGTTCCGACGATAACGGCTTGAATCCAACCTTTGGACATCACCATGCCTGCCATATTATCACAGAGCAACGTAACGTCAATACCGGCTTGCTGAAGCTCAAATGCAGTCAGTCGTGCACCCTGAAGTACAGGACGAGTCTCGTCTGCAAATACTTTCAAATGGATACCGCGTTCCTGTGCGAGATACATTGGAGCGGTTGCCGTACCGTATTTCGCTGTAGCCAGTCCGCCTGCATTACAGTGAGTGAGCACACCCATACCATCCTCGAACAAAGGTAGGGCATTCTCGCCGATCATGCGGCATACTTCTTCATCTTCCTTCTGGATCAACAGAGCTTCAACTTCAAGGGCATCATTGCCCTCTTCCAGGCTCAAGCCGGATTCAACGACCACATTTGCTCTTTGCATCATGCGATCCAGCGCCCAGAACAGGTTCACTGCTGTTGGACGGGAAGTCGCCAGATGAGCACAGATGGATTTTACATGATCCAGCCAGCCTTGAATGGTTGTTCCATCGTATGATTTGGCACCTAATACAACACCAAATGCAGCAGCAATACCTATCGCTGGAGCACCGCGTACTTTCATGGAGTGGATCGATTCCCATACTTCCTCGGGTGTATAGAGTTTCAGCATAAGAATGGTTTCGGGCAATAGACGCTGGTCAAGCATTTCAAGTTTGTCCTTTTTCCAGATCAGAGAGGACAGAGGCTGATATTCAGGGGTTGTCATGGGTGGTTCCTCCGTTCCTTGTGTTAAGCCTTAGTCGTAGTAACCGCTGTAGATACAATATCCAGTACTTCACCGATGGTATTCAAACGGCGATTGTTTTTGATTAACGCTTTACCAATGGCCAATGATTTACGCTGAGCACGTTCACGTTCAGTTGCATTAGGAATGGTATCTATATCCGCCACGTGAGCGAGTCCCACGATACGACGAACCATTTTGGCACCTGCGAAGCCGATCGAATCTCTGAACAATTGCTGCACATACAGCTCCTGGTACCCAGGCGTTTTTGCCATCGGATCCACCAGGTCGTTAGCCCAGAGGGCACGGAAACGGGATTCGAATTCAGTCCATACATCACGAACCATATTCAGCAAAAGCGTTTCACGCTCACGTAAAGCAGTCTCATCCTGAATCCATCCTGGCAGGGATGCGTAATTTAAGAGCAGGTTTGCAAGGACTGCACCGACATCGAATCCCATGGGGCCGTAAAATGCAAATTCGGGATCGATGACTTTGGTCGATTCAGGTGTAACAAAAATACTGCCTGTATGCAGATCTCCATGAAGCAATGCCTGTCCATGTGTCAGGAATTTTTCCCGCAGCAGGGCCACTTCAAGGTGGAGCTCCCCATCCGTGCGAAGGGCGTCAGCTGCATCTTCAATGGAAGCATCATAATTATTTTTTTCAGCGATCCGGTAGGGTTCATCAAAGATCAGATCTTCCGTTATTTTGCATTGGTCCGGGTTAATGAATCTGCCCTGTTGTTCCTTCTTCAATTGCTGATCCATACCCAAGTCGGATGTGAAGAACAGCGTTCTCGCCATGAATTCCCCAATATGCTGTGCAAAAAGAGGATAGGAAACACCTTCAATCAGACCCTTGCGCATGATCACATGATCACTCAGATCTTCCATAACGGTTAATGCGAGGTCATCATCGTAATGATACACTTCCGGTACCATCCCTGGACACAGACGGTACTCTTCTTGAAGAATCTCACGTTCAATTCGGGCACGTACAAGAGAGAGTGGCCATGATTCTCCAACCACTTTCGCATAAGGAAGCGCCTGTTTGATAATGATACTTTTATCGGAGTTCTGATCCGTGATGTGGAATACCAAATTCAGATTGCCGTCGCCGATCTCGTGACAATCCAGATTTGCATCTGCCGCAAATGGACCCGGTAATGTTTTGGCCAGTTCAATTGCATCCTGGGGGGTTAAAGGGCGATATTGGGACAAAGGTGCCACCTCCATATATATGAAGAAACAGGAAAACCCACTTCTTTGCTTGGTATATGTCAGTATATCGGAAATAGCGCGGTTTTTGAACTTTTTTTTGAGACAACCCAAGTTGATCCTGATTCGAACTTCCTGTTCAAGGGTAAAAACAAATAGGCCGGACAGTTGAGAAAAACGCTGATCATGAGCCTCTCCGCTACCAAGCGGTGACACATTATTAACTCTCTGTTATGCATTTGCGGGACAACCTGCTTATCACGGCATGACAGGCTAATTTTAAATAAAAGGATGGGATTAATATGGCTACAAAAAACAAAACAGATCAAGCGAAATCGGTGGAACAAGTACTTAATCGTCAGGTAGCCAACCTGAACGTATTGTATGTCAAAATTCATAACTATCACTGGTACGTTAAAGGACCTAACTTCTTCACGTTGCATGTGAAATTCGAAGAGTTCTACAACGAAGTTACCGTGCAAATGGATGAAATTGCAGAGCGTATTCTTACGCTCAAAGGTAGCCCGGCGGCTACAATGAAAGAGTATCTGGAGCTTTCCTCTATCCAGGAGGCAGCTGGTGGCGAAGACGCGAAGACAATGGTGCAAAACCTGATCGAAGACTTTGCTACACTCTCGAATGAATATCAGGAAGGTATCGAGGTTGCAGATGCAGCTGAAGATCAACCGACATCCGATATGCTGACAGGCTTCAAGGCTGACCTTGAGAAACACATGTGGATGCTTCGCTCTTTCCTGGGTTAATACAG
Organism: Paenibacillus sp. FSL R5-0749; assembly: GCF_038595085.1. Classification (NCBI taxonomy): domain Bacteria; kingdom Bacillati; phylum Bacillota; class Bacilli; order Caryophanales; family Paenibacillaceae; genus Paenibacillus; species Paenibacillus sp. FSL R5-0749. Next base: position 2,055,563 of record NZ_CP152005.1, read on the forward strand.
ACAAGATCTAATCTAATACAAGTATGTTTCTTTCGTAAGCTTTCTGATCCCCGATCATGTTGTCAGAAACGCCCTGAGCGTCTATACTGCTGACAAGAACGATGGGGGAGGAACAGCTTATGTTAGAACCAACGATACCGGCTTTAAAAGAATGGGCCTCAGCAATCAAAGCACTGGAAACGGGTCGCCAAATTATGGTGATGCGCAAAGGTGGGATTGTAGAGGAAACCCGACATTTTGAGCTGAAAAGTCCGGCGTTTTACCTGTATCCGACTTATGAACATCAGCGTAAAGAACTGATTAAGTCCTCGGATCAATCCTCTGTTGAAGAATCATTGGCCGAATGGGTGCCCGAAGCTTCGACAATCCGCATTACTGCTTATGCCGAAGTAACGCAGGATCTGGAGATACGAGATCAGGAGATGCTGGATCGACTTCTTGACTTTCATATGTGGACAGCGGATTTTGCCGAAGACCGTTTGAAATGGAAACGGAAAGATCCGCTCCATGTATTGATTTTACGTGTGTACCTTTTGAAAGAACCGATGGAAATCCCCGTATTGCCTGAATATAATGGCTGTCGCTCATGGATTTCTATTCCGAATGGTCCGGTGCCGCGCGAAATGACGCCAGTGGTGGACGTTGCGGATTTTGACGAACAGGTACAGAAGATTAACGAGATGCTCAAATTGTAATATTATTAATGAAGGGGCTTGTCCATAATATGGATAAGTCCTTTTTTGGATTAGTGTGCAGCAGATATGATAAAAGCTTGATTTTCTGTGATTTTTCTCACTGTCCATCTCGGCAGAAGATGTTTTCTCATTTGATTCAATCTGGTATTTATTATAGAATCAGAAAGAATAATGTTTCCTTCAAGGAATATACACTCTTAGGAAATAGCTTGATTATCATTGAGAATCAGTTTAGAATTATTCTAAAGTGTTCTTGCTTTGAAGATTCGAGTACAAGAGAAATTCAGGGGAAGCCCTGTTCAGATATAATAGGCGCTTTTTCGTTTTCGACAGCAAACATCAATTTAATCAATGGAGGGAAACAATACACATGGCTACGAATTTCGTCATTGAAGGTCTGAAAGCGACGATCGAAGGTAAGGAAATCCTGAAAGGCATCAACCTGGAAATGAAAGGTGGAGAAATCCACGCAATCATGGGTCCGAACGGAACAGGTAAATCAACTTTGGCTTCTGCATTGATGGGCCATCCGAAATATGAAGTAACTGACGGTACAATTACACTTGATGGTGAAGATGTATTGGATATGGCAGTAGATGAGCGTGCACGTGCAGGTCTCTTCCTGGCTATGCAATATCCAAGTGAAATTGCTGGTGTTACTAACTCCGACTTCTTGCGTAGTGCAATTAACGCACGTCGTGGCGAAGGTAACGAGATCTCCCTGATCAAGTTCATTCGTCAAATGGAAGGTAAAATGAAAGAACTCGACATGAACCCTGAGTTCGCTCACCGTTACCTGAATGAAGGTTTCTCCGGTGGTGAGAAAAAACGTAACGAGATTCTGCAAATGATGCTGCTTGATCCGAAAATCGTAGTACTTGATGAAATTGACTCCGGTCTGGACATCGATGCTCTGAAAATCGTGGCAAACGGCGTAAATGCAATGAAGAGCGAAGATCGTGGTTTCTTGATCATCACTCACTATCAACGCCTGCTTAACTACATTACTCCTGACTACGTACACGTTATGATGCAAGGTCGTATCGTGAAATCCGGCGGACCTGAACTGGCACACCGTCTGGAAGCTGAAGGATATGACTGGGTTAAGGAAGAGCTGGGAATTACAGACGAAACTGTAGGTCAAGAAGCGTAAAGACAAAACGGAGGAGGATTAATTAATGACTACACAAACAATTCTTCCGGTTGAATCTGAAGCGCTTCGCGCCTTGTCGGAAAGCAACAATGAACCCGGCTGGTTGACCGAACAGCGACTCGAAGCTTTGAAGCTTGCGAGTGGGCTTGCGCTTCCTAAACTGGAAAAACAAAAAATCGAACGCTGGAATGTCAGCGAGTACGGAACATATAAAGCAAGTGAAGCTATTTCTTCTTTGACAGAAGTACCTGCTTCTATCAAAGATCTGGTTCAGGATCAAGCTGAAGGCAGTCTGGTTATCCAGCGCAATTCCGGTGCGGTATATTCTAAAGTGTCTGCTGAACTGGCGGCAAAAGGAGTTATCTTCACGGATCTGGCTACTGCGGTTCGCGAACACAGTGATTTGGTAAAACCATATCTGAACACAGCAGTGAAAGCAGATGAGCATTCCCTTGCTGCACTTCATGCGGCACTTTGGAACGGCGGGGTGTTCCTGTATGTTCCGAAGAATGTTGAAATTGAAGTACCACTGCAAGCAGTGCTGCTTACGGATGATGCATCTGCAACGTTTGCACCTCACGTACTCGTGGTTGCAGAAGCAAACAGCTCAGTAACTTATGTGGATAACTATGTATCCGGCGAACTGTCCGCACCTGTATTCCATAATGGTGTTGTGGAAGTATTCGCAAAATCTGGTGCTAAAGTACGCTATGCATCGGTTCATCAACTGAGTGTGAATGTAACTGATGTTTCATTCCGTCGTGCAGTCTTGGAGAATGATGCTTCGATCGAGTGGATCGTTGGTGAAATGAACAATGGCGATACAGCAAGTAACACGATGACTGTGCTTAAAGGCAATGGATCAAGTTCCGACTCCAAAGTTATCGCTGTAGGTTCCGGTTCCCAGAAAATTAACTACACCACAGAAGCTCGTCACTTCGGCAAGAATACGCCAAGTCAGATGATTACACGTGCAGTTATGCGTGAAGAAGCTTCTGCAATCATCAACGGCATCACGAAGATTGAGAAAGGCGCTACCAAAGCTGATGGACAGCAGACAGAGAAAGTATTGATGCTGAGCCCTAAAGCACGTGGAGACGCTAACCCAATCCTTCTGATTGATGAGGATGATGTAACAGCAGGTCACGCGGCTTCTGTTGGTCAAGTCAATGCCGAGCAGATTCATTACTTGATGTCGCGCGGAATTAACCGTACGGATGCCGAACGCCTGATCATCTATGGCTTCCTGGCTCCGGTGGTGGCGGATATTCCTCTGGAAGCACTGCGTACCCAATTGCAGTCCCTGATTGAGAAGAAGCTGGGACAATGAACCCGTCCATTCGCGAGCAGTTCCCGATCCTCCACCAGGAAATCAACGGACACCCGCTCGTATATTTAGATAGTGCTGCAACTTCACAAAAGCCTCGTGCTGTGATTGAAGCGGTCAAACATTATTATGAGTATGAGAACTCCAACGTGCATCGTGGTGTTCATACCCTTGGAAGCCGTGCAACGGACGCTTACGAAGGCGCACGTGAGAAGGTAGCCAAGTTTATCAATGCACGTAGTACGCAGGAGATTATCTTTACCCGCGGGACAACGACAGCCCTGAATCTGGTGGCTTCATCATACGCCCGCGCCAATTGCAAAGAAGGCGATGAAATTGTTATCACGCAAATGGAGCACCATAGTAATCTGATTCCTTGGCAGCAAGTTGCCAAGGAGACAGGTGCAACATTGAAATACATCCCGCTTCAGCCTGACGGTCATATTGAACTGGCTGATGTCGAGAAGACGATTACGAACAATACTAAAATTGTAGCAATCGCTTATGTATCCAATGTTATGGGTCTGATTCATCCTGTGAAACAAATTGCTGAAATTGCACACCGCAATGGTGCTGTCATCGTTGTTGATGGCGCACAAAGCACACCTCATATGAAGGTGGACGTGCAGGATCTGGACTGTGATTTCTATGCATTATCCGGTCATAAAATGTGCGGACCAACCGGAATCGGTGCACTCTACGGCAAAAAGGCGCTGCTGGAGTCCATGGAGCCTATTGAGTTCGGCGGTGAAATGATCGATGATGTGGGTCTATACGAATCCAACTGGAAAGAGCTTCCCTGGAAGTTCGAAGGTGGAACCCCGATTATCGCAGGTGCGGTAGGATTGGGAGCTGCCATTGATTTCCTGGAACAGATTGGTATGGATGAGATTGCACATCATGAGAGTGTGCTGGCAGCTTATGCAACAGAACGTCTGGCCGAGATCGATGGGTTAACCATCTATGGCCCAGCGAAGCGGCATGTGGGTGTTGTTACCTTTAATCTGGGGGATGTTCATCCGCATGATGTGGCAACCGTACTGGATGCGAGTGGCGTAGCCATTCGTGCCGGACACCATTGCTGTCAACCGCTAATGCGCTGGCTTGAAGTTAGCTCAACAGCTCGTGCCAGCTTCTATCTATACAATAACGAACAAGATGTAGATCGGCTTGTCAGCGCCTTAATCCAGACAAAGGAGTACTTTGGCGATGCAACTTGATGATCTGTACAGACGTGTTATAATGGACCACTACAAAAACCCGCGTAACCGCGGAACATTTGATAATGACGCTGTCACGGTGAATTTGAACAATCCAACGTGCGGCGACCGGATTTCACTGCAAATTTTGCTGAAAGACGGAATCGTTCAGGAAGCCAAATATACGGGTGAAGGCTGCTCCATCAGCATGTCCTCTGCATCAATGATGACGGAGGCCGTCAAAGGCAAAACGATGGAACAGGCACTCGATATCGCTAACCGTTTTTCCTCACTGATGAAAGGTGAAGAAGTCGATTTCGACGATTATGAAGATCTCGAAGCCCTATCCGGTGTGAACAAGTTCCCTGCACGCATCAAATGTGCCACTCTGGCCTGGAATGCATTACGCAAAGGGATTGACGAAGAGAACAAAGTACAATAACGATAGGGAGGTAGAGCAAGATGGCTAAAAAAGCACCAGAAATGGAAGAGTATAAATATGGTTTCCGCGACGAGCACAAATCCATCTTTCAAACCGGTAAAGGTCTGACTGCAGAAGTAGTTACCGAGATTTCCCGGATTAAGAACGAACCGGAATGGATGTTGGAATTCCGTCTGAAATCCTTGAAGCAATTCGAAAAGATGCCGATGCCGAAATGGGGCGGAGATCTCGACGGATTGGATTTCAACGATATTCAGTACTACGTTCGTGCTTCTGAAAAACAAGGGAAAACATGGGAAGAGGTCCCTTCTGAAATCAAGGAAACCTTTGATAAATTGGGTATCCCTGAAGCAGAGCAAAAATTCCTTGCAGGGGTATCGGCTCAGTATGAATCTGAGGTTGTATATCACAACATGCAAAAGGAATTGGAAGATCAAGGGGTAATCTTCATGGATACGGATACGGCTCTCAGAGAGCATCCGGAAATCCTGCGTGAATATTTTGCAACAGTTATTCCGCCAGCAGATAACAAATTTGCTGCATTGAACAGTGCGGTATGGTCTGGAGGAAGCTTCATCTACGTGCCTAAAGGCGTTAAATGTGAAGTGCCTCTGCAAGCCTACTTCCGGATCAACTCCGAGAATATGGGGCAATTCGAGCGTACACTTATCATTGCGGACGAAGACAGCTTTGTTCACTATGTAGAGGGCTGTACAGCTCCGATCTACAGCACAAACTCACTGCACAGTGCGGTCGTTGAGATCATCTGTAAGAAAAATGCTCGTGTTCGTTACACAACGATTCAAAACTGGGCACCAAACATCTACAACCTCGTTACGAAACGTGCGGTTGCAGAAGAAAATGCAACGATGGAATGGGTCGATGGTAACATCGGTTCCAAACTGACGATGAAATATCCAGCGGTTGTACTGAAAGGTCGTGGAGCTAAAGGTTCCGTACTCTCCATCGCTGTAGCTGGTAAAAACCAGCATCAGGATGCAGGTGCGAAAATGATCCACTTGGCTCCGGATACAACATCTACGATCGTATCCAAATCCATCAGTAAACATGGTGGTAAAGTAACGTACCGTGGTTTGGCTTCCTTTGGACGTCAAGCTGAGGGCGCGAAATCCAACATCAAGTGTGATACACTCATTCTCGATAATGAGTCCACATCAGATACAATTCCTTACAATGAAATCATGAATGATAACATCATGCTGGAGCATGAAGCTACGGTATCCAAAGTGTCCGAGGATCAGCTCTTCTACCTGATGAGCCGCGGTCTGACGGATGCAGAAGCTACACAAATGATCATCATGGGCTTCATTGAGCCATTCACGAAGGAATTGCCAATGGAATATGCTGTTGAGATGAATAGATTGATCAAATTCGAAATGGAAGGCTCTATTGGTTAATCCCATTCAAAAAGGATTATTCAGCAGATCGGGACGTTCTCGTCCTGAATCCGACCTAACTTAAATCATGTAATACTAAAAAAGATCGAGGTGAATTCCTCGGTCTTTTTTTTATACTGTTCTGTTCATTTATTGTACATATTAATGATCAGATTCTAGTATAGAACGAAATATAAGGGAAAAGAATTTGACTAAAAAAGCATACTGCTATGCTTAACCCTAGTCTGAGCAATGCTTATTTGTAATAAAATAAGACCAATAGCACAAGCCATTTCATAGATTTAAGCATGTAATGATAGAAAAGGATGTGAGTGTATGAGCGTTAACCCTTTCGAGGGATATCGGATTACAAGTTCATTCGGCTATCGCATTCATCCCATTCATGGTGGACAAACATTTCACCGCGGAATTGATCTCGTAACAGAGCCGTGGAATGGCCCTGTCTATGCCTTTATGGAAGGCAGGGTACGTTTTGCTTCCGAAGGAGTTACAGGCTCCGGATTCGGCGGTTATGGGCTTACAGTTGCCCTTCAAGATCATCGAGGCTACTTGCATTGTTATGGTCACCTTTCTCGCATTGCCGTAACAGTTGGACAGTTGGTGAAACGAGGCCAGCTGATCGGTAATCAGGGAAGCACGGGTCAGAGTACTGGTCCGCATGTACATTATGAGATTCGTAAAACAAGTGCACCCTCTTACGGGTATACAGCCAGTGAAGATGGTGTGACGGAACCGGCTGCATATCTGGCGGCCGAATACGGAACTGCGACTCAGGAACAGGAGGCTCCGCCGATGACCGCTGAGCAGAAGAGAATATTTGAAGACATGCAGAAGACACTGGAGATTCAAGGGGATTGGATTCAGCAACAAAAGCAACTTTCCAATATGGATTGTCCTACATGGGCGCAACAAGCGTATGATTATTATCGTCCGTTTATTATGAACGACAAAGGCAGTTATGATTTTTGGAGATTACTTGTTATCATGCACCGTAAGGAAAAAGGCATCCAGGTTCATTCGGATTAGAATATATAGATCATTCGGAACGACAGGATTTATTTTTATGAATAGTTCGAATCCTCGGGGCAGAACCAGGCAGACAACCAATTGTGGAATGTTGCCACTTCGCCCGGTTCATTAGGTCGATAAACGTCATATGTTAGGGTATACCTGATGAAGAGGAGGCAATCACATGAGCGAAGTAGGATATGGCTGTGGAGGCAACGTAGGCGGAGTAGGTGGCGTTGGTGGATACAATATGTTCACTAACACGGGTGCAATCCTGGTACTGTTCATTCTGTTGGTTATCATCACAAAAGCATTCTGCGTGTAATCCAATATGATCGAATAGAAATACACAAAGGGAAGCCGATTAAGGCTTCCCTTTGGTCATAATTAACTTATTAAGTTTGCTATGCCTATCTAAGCTACTTTTTGGTTCTTCGTATGCATGTTTGTACAATGAACAGTTACTGTACATAGATCTCAACGATAGCAATATCTCTTTCTTTCGCTAAATCAATAAAGGCAGTAGAGGTCTGAACGAGTGGGCGGAAGTAATCTGCAGGATTATTCATCACAATTAGTCCCGTCTGACCCGTGGAGAGCAGAACCCGTTTACCGATAAAATTAGGCAACATGTGCTTGATCAGTTCCTGCGTGGCTTCACCATTTAACTGACCGAAACTGAGACTGTACAGTTCACACAGAACAGAGATTAGTTCCTGTTTGGTTTGATACACCCGATTGGTCGTCATGGCGCTGTAAACGTCCGCTACAGCCGTTATACGGGAATATGGGTGGATCTCGTCCCCTCGCAGTCCATGGGGATAACCACTTCCATCCTCGCGCTCATGATGCTGAAGAGCAACCGTTGCCAGAATTTCATCCTGCGTGGATTCTTTAATGATATCGTACCCATAGAATGTGTGTTTCTTCATTTCGTCAAATTCTTCCGTGGTCAATTTACCAGGTTTATGTAACATTTCAGAAGGAATCTTGGACTTGCCAATATCATGAAGATATCCTGCTTTGGCTACCGTTAGACATTCCTCGGGGTTATAACCCATCCAGCCGGCGATATAAAAAGCGAGCATTCCGACTTGCAATGAATGGTTATACGTATAATCGCTATCCCCGTCCAGCATAAGCAACAAGGAGACAACATCTTTCTGCTTTTCCAACTGTCCCGTTAGGGTAATCAAAATCTCATCGACTTGTGTCTCATCAATAAAACCCTTCTCCATCGCTTGTTGAAATAGAGACTCAGTACCTTTGATCGTATCGTTAAACAGATTAGTTAACAGACGGGTTTGATCGGAAGGTAAGGTTTGTGCATCAGAGTGTAGGTCGGATGTTGTATGTTCTACATCTGCGTAATCGATTCCATGTTGCAGCAGCTTGGACAGGTCATCTTCACTGAGGGTGGAACCTTTCATCAGGATGTGGAGACCCGAACTGTTGTATACATCATTTTTTAACAGGTCGCCAGGTTTGAGATCAGTAACATGCACTCTCACGTATAAACCACCTTTTCCTCGACTAATATCGACATATATCATTATAATAACAAGAAAAAAATGGGTTGACAACGACTTATTTACTATTAACCCACTCTGTCTAAAAAGGTGTAAAGGCTCATTGTTTAGTTCTCCATGGGGTTCCATGGTCCTAATTGATGACCCTTCCATTCTGATCCATCGTCCCAGATTTCCTTTTTCCAGATCGGAACGGTCTGTTTGAGTCTCTCTATGGCGTAGCGGCTTGCATCATAGCAATCGTTGCGATGAGGTGAGGATACGGCAATGACTACACTAATCTCTGCCACATCCACTTTGCCAATGCGGTGACTGATTGCACACAACACACCAGGCCATCGATCGGAGATTTCCACACCAATAGCCGCCATCTGAGAAAGGGCCATTGGCACATAGGCCTCATACTCCAGATGGACGGTGCGCTGTTCACCAGTCATTTCACGAGTCGTACCTACAAAAGTAAGAGCTGCCCCGTGATTCGGGGTAATCACTAGCGCCGTTGTTGCTTCTACAGACAAGGTGGACTCTGTAATCAGGAATAAGCCATCTTTCGTCCGATGCTCAGGAAAAGTAGATTGATGCTCATTGGATATATCCGTACCATCGCCTCCCGAGACTGGAGGTATTAAGGCAAGTTCGTCTTCTGATCTAATTATAGTATCGGCAGGAGCGTACTGTTGGTTAACGGCCAAAAAGGATGACCTTATCTGAGAAGCTGCCTCAGGGTAAGCCAGACTCAGTTTTTCTTTTATCTCGGCAGCGGTTGGAATGCCTTCAATATATTCAAACTCCAGAAGGGATGTATTTAAGCGTTCAGCAATGCCTGCAAATAGTTGAATTGTCAATTTCATGGATATGGTCCACCTCTTTTTGGTCTTTAAACCCTTTAAATATATCATAACGACGTGGAAAATGTTATGCTTATCCATTAGAAGAATGAACGTTTATTCAAGAGCAGGGGAGGCGGTGTGATGAGCACCAGGGAGAAGCAAACGTTAACGATTCTACACACCAATGACATTCATAGCCACTTTGGCTCCATGAGCACCATCGCCGCTATGATCAATGAGGAACGGGACCAAGGTGGCAACCTTCTTGTATTGGATATCGGTGATCATATGGACCGGATGGCCGTTGAAACAGAGGGAACACTGGGTACGGCTAATGTTGATGTTATTAACCTGACGGGCTACGATGCCATTACAATTGGTAACAACGAAGGACTCACGTTTACGGCAGATCAGCTCGCGCAGTCCTATGCTGGCCTTCTGTGTCCTGTGGTATGCGGCAATGTTGTGGAGCAAGATACTGGCCTTCCGCCAGTCTGGATGAAACCTTCTCTGATTGTGGAGAAAGGTCCATTTCGCATTGGTCTGCTGGGGGCAACTGCGCCTTTCACCACGTTTTACGAACTTCTTGGGTGGGATGTTCTGGACCCTCTGGAGTCACTAAGTGCTCAAGTAGATTCGTTACGTGATGAAGTGGATGTGGTGGTTATTCTTTCACATCTGGGACTTTCCACAGATCGGAGACTGGCGGAGCAGATCACTGGAATTGATGTTATTCTCGGTGGACATACCCATCATGTTCTAGAAGAACCATTAGTCATAGGCCAGACCGTGCTGGGCGCAGCTGGGAAATTTGGACAATGGCTTGGGAAAGTGGTTCTGGAACGAACAAGCGGGGGAGAACCTCTTCAACTGGTAAGTAGCGGTTGTATGGCTGCCAAGAGTATATTACTGGATGATCAGGTCGCGCTGGCAATCGCTACGGATCGTGCGGAAGCCGAAAGGGCACTTAATCAGACGGCAGTGATAACAGACCGGGTACTGCCCATCGCGTATGACCGGGAATCGCCGCTAGCAACATTGCTTGCACAAGCTGTTCGTCATTTCACGGGGGCACAGCTATCGTTGGTGAATGCAGGTCAGCTTCTCGGAGATCTTCCACAAGGTAATATTACAAAAGGAATGTTGCATTCCCTATGTCCATCTCCTATAAATGCTTGTACAATATGCTTGAGTGGAAGTCATATTCGTGAAGCACTTGAACAGTCCTTGCTGGACGAATTTTCAGGTAAGCCTATTGTCGGCTTTGGTTTTCGTGGTCAAATTCTAGGTACGTTATGTATGGATGGAATGGAAGTTCAATACAATCCGCATGCGCCTGCCTATGAGAAGATCCAGACCATATCCATTAATGGGGAGCCTATGGACGAACAGTGTGAGTATATCGTTGGAACACTGGACATGTTTACGTTCAATGTCGGGTATCCTCCTCTGGCTCATGGAACCCGTACGCTCTATCATCTTCCCGAATTCATACGCGATCTGCTGGAAACGGAAATTAAACGACCAGGGGCTCTGGACGACAGCCTGCGAGCCCGCTGGCATCAAAGCTAAATTAAAGGACTTGCCTTCTGCTGAAGCGGCGGCTAGTGGTAATTACATCTACGGAGCGGGAGAGGATAGGCTGTGCGTTTAGTACATATAAACCTATTGCAGCCTGGCATGAAGCTGGGGAAACGAATTTATAGTGAAGAAGGCCTGGTATTACTTAGTGAGGATGTAGAGCTAACCAGTCGATTGATTGGGCGGCTCAAAGATCTCGGGGTTGGTTACGTGTATATCAAAGATGCTGCGACTGAGGATATCATCGTTCCTGATATGTTGCAGGAAGAGACCAAGAGGAAGGCATTGGTAGAGATCAAGCAGCAATTTCAGAGTATGTCAGGACTAAAAACCAAAAATCAGATTCCTCATTTCGGTAAAGCGCTTAGTGGTGTGATGAATGCCATTCTGGAAGACATCGGCAGTCAGAAGGAAGCCATGATTATGCTGATGGACATGAATTCCAGTGATTTTGACCTGTATAACCATTCTCTGAATGTATGTGTGTACACGTTGGTTCTTGGTGTCGCTTCGGGTTACACACGCCAGCAATTAATGGAGATTGGTCTGGGCGCCTTGTTGCATGATATTGGCAAGACACAGATTGCACCTGAGATCCTGCACAAACCCTCCAGATTGAGTGACGAGGAATTTAAAATCATTCAGCAGCACACTACATATGGACACCGTATTCTCAAAGATGAACCAGGCATACCGCTTCTATCTGCGCATTGTGCATTGCAGCACCATGAACGAATTGATGGTAGCGGATATCCATTTGGGTTGAAAGACAAAGAAATTCACGAATATGCCAAGTGGATTGCGCTTGCTGATTCCTATGATGCCATGACGACGAATCGGGTGTACAAGCAAGCCTTATTGCCGCATCAGGCTGTCGAGGTTCTGTACACTGGTTCAGGGACCCTGTACGAACAACGGATGCTGGAGAAGTTCAGGGATTGTGTAGCCATATACCCAGTAGGTCTTTCAGTTAAGCTCAGTACGGGAGAGGTTGGGGTAGTTGCATCCATTCATTCACGTGTTCCCCAACGTCCGCTGATCCGTGTTCTAAAAGATGCGGACGGGCAGACTTTATCTTCGCCTTATGAAATTAACCTGCTGACAGCTCTGTCTGTGATGATCACAGGTGTAGAGGGTGTGGAGGATACACCATCTGCGGCCCAAAGTGAACAGGTGCAAAGCTGAACAACTAGAAAGATGATTAGCGCTCATGTCGTAATATCGGGGCCGTTTCGTGATTCGGTCCAGAGTTGCCTGAGCGTTTTTTGTCATGTAATGGACAGGGTCTACGTATGCCGGAGCATTCAAAATTGTGCTATGATAAAAGATAACTCCAAAAAGAGAAACACAAGGTATGATGTAAATAAAACTTTTTAGGTTAATAAAAGGAATAAGGTGAAGAACAATGACCATGCTAAACTCAGGATCGGTACAACCGATGCCTTTATCGCCGACCAATGATCCGTGGGATCCGATCGGCTCTCTGCGTACATATGGACGCCATGTGCTGACCAGTGTAGAAATGACTGTGACACATCTGTGTAATATGAGGTGTGAGCATTGTGCTGTGGGAGATATGCTTACGATGCGCGAAGCACCGGCTCTACCGCTTCCTCTGATGCTGAAACGATTGGATGAAGTGGAGCATCTGCAGACGATTAGTCTGACGGGTGGCGAGCCAAGCTTTAGCCAGAAAACAGTGGATGAAATGATCATCCCACTGCTCAAATATGCCAAGGGACGTGGAATTCGTTCCCAGATTAATTCGAATTTGACATTGGATATCAGCCGGTATGAGCAGCTTTTACCGTATCTGGACGTCATGCATATCTCATTCAACTACCTGAATGCTGACGATTTCCATCAAGTCGGATTTGCAAATAGTGGCAGACCTGTAAAACGTGAAGTAGCGGTGAAGATGTATGAGAAAATGATTGAGAATTCCCGCAAACTGAGTGAAGCAGGCATGTTTATCTCTGCGGAGTCAATGATTAACTTCCGTACGCATGACAAGCTGGATGGTATTCATCAATTGATTCGTGAGATGGGCTGCGTTCGCCATGAAGTGCATCCGATGTATAACTCGAACTTTGCTTCGTCGCTGCCCGTGTTATCACTGGATCATATGAGAGCGGCGATTCATCGTTTGCTTGATGTGCGTGACAAGGATATGTGGATGCTCTTCGGGACATTGCCATTCTTCGCATGCAGTGCAGCTGAGCAGGATCGGGAATTGATTAACCGACTGTACAGCGAGCCAAATGTGACGGTACGTAACGATCCGGACGGACGCAACCGTGTGAACGTCAACATGTTTACAGGCAATGTGTATGTGACGGATTTTGCGGATATCCCGGCGTTTGGCAACATTCGTGATCGTAAGCTGGATGAGGTGTTCCATGAGTGGTCAGCGGAACATCCGCTCAATCAGACGGTTAACTGCCATTGTGATATCGCATCCTGTTGCGGGCCAAACCTGCTCGTAGCGGATATGTATTACAAAGGTGTGGATTTCAAATCCAGAAAAGCCATCACACGTTGATATTCCAGGTGTATTCCTGAAATAGATAGAAAAGGGGAGTTTCAACTTGGATATTCATACCGAGTTTCATCTTGGGCAGCTAGTATTTAATCTGGTCTGTGTCTTTTTGCTCGTATTTTTGAATGGCGTATTTGTTGCAGCAGAATTTTCGCTTGTGAAAGTAAGGCAGACACGCTTAACTCAATTACAGAGTGAAGGAAACCGTATGGCTGGTTACGCATTAAAGGTGAATAGTAAACTGGATTCCTATCTATCGGCGACTCAGTTCGGGATTACGCTGACATCGCTCGGACTTGGGTGGCTGGGAGAACCGGCCATTTCGGAATTGCTCGTTGAGCCACTCATGTTTAAACTTGGTGTAGGAGATGCAGGACTTATTTCGACCGTGTCGGTCATTATTGGTTTTTGTATCATTACATTTCTGCATATTGTTCTGGGTGAGCTCGCCCCTAAATCACTTGCGATTCAAAAAACAGACGGTGTGGCATTGTTCTTATCTGCACCTTTGCTGTTGTTCTACAAAATTTTCTTTCCGTTCATCTGGGTACTGAATGTATCGGCCAATGCATTGCTGCGTCTGGCAGGTATCGAACCTGCCAGTGAAGGAGAAGCACACTCAGAAGATGAGCTTCGTATACTGATGAAGCAGAGTGCCAAAAGTGGGGTCATTGATAAGGATGAGATCAAACTGATGGATAACATCTTTGACTTCTCCGATATGCTGGCACGTGAAGTCATGCTGCCTCGTACGGATATGGATTGTTTGTATACCCACATGTCTTTGGAGGAAAATCTGGAGATTATTAATGCAACCAAACATTCCCGGTATCCTGTGGCAGTAGAAGACAAGGATGAGATTATAGGGTTTATCCATATCACAGACCTGCTGCTGGCTGACCCGGAGCAGCAACGTGATCTGGCTTCGCTTGTCCGTCCCATCTTGAACGTTCCCGAATCCATGGAGATTAGCCAGGTATTGCGGATGATGCAGAAGAAACATTCTCAGATGACCCTGGTCGTGGATGAGTATGGGGGCACAGCTGGATTGCTGACCGCGGAAGAGATTCTGGAAGAGATCGTTGGAGACTTGTATGACGAGTTTGAGGATGAGCGTCCGCATATGGAACGCACCGGCGATTCATTCTCCATTGATGGTCGATCCCTTATTGAAGAAGTTCATAAGTGGACTGGGGCCATCATTGAGGATGAGGAAGTAGATACGATTGGTGGATGGCTGTTTAAAGAGCTCGGAGGCAGTCCGGCCAAGGGGAAAATGCAGGAGCTTAATGGGTACGTTTTTGAAGTGGAAGAAGCCTCTCGCTTACGAATCACCCGGGTTCGAGTGTATAAGCAATCTGTCCCACAAGACATGAATACGGAAGAAGATCAGTCAACACACTAAATTGACCTCTGAAGGAACGCCTTATGGTGGACTTTCAGAGGTTTTTTTGATGTGTCAGTTAAAAGGGGATTAACTTGCCGACCTGAAACATATGGATATAGAGACGGAAGCAATTGTTTTAAAGGTACGTTGAGTGCATATAAACATGCAGAAAGGAGAGTTATTCTGTGAAAGATCCACAGCTTCGAGCCTATGTCCCATTTGTGGGACCGTTTGATCCTTGTCCACCCGTAAAGATTCGAACGTATCTGGTTCCTCCGCAATTATTCATTCCATTTCAACCTATGGGCTGGCCTCAGTACAGCCCGGCAGAAGCCTTAAGAATCGGAACGTTGTGGCCTGCATTATACAGCCCTTATACACCAGCGAGATCGAAAGGGAGGAAGGTGGAGTCGGATGGAGCCTGAAGTACCCAAAGCCTGTGATGCAAGGTACTACGAGCTGTTAGAGGAGCTCCAGGCACTGGACTTTGTATTAGTTGAGCTGAATCTGTATCTGGACACCCATCCGGGTGATTTTCAGAGTATTGAACAGTACAACAAATTCAGTCAGGAGCGCATGAGAGTTGCACATGAATTTCAACAATTGTATGGACCGCTGATGAACTTTGGTCATGCATTCTCCAAATATCCTTGGGAGTGGTCTCAGACACCGTGGCCATGGCAGGTGTGAAATAATCCCCTCGGGTTTCCGTGCAAAGTTGTAAAGCCGGGGACTCGGGGAACATGCCAGCAATTTCGATTTTATTCAAAAAGGAGGGCTCTGCATGTGGGTGTATGAGAAAAAATTGCAGTATCCTGTTCGGGTTAGCAAATGTGATCCTCATATGGCAAAATTGCTGGCTGAACAATATGGAGGAGCGGACGGTGAGCTGGCAGCAGCTCTGCGGTACTTGAACCAGCGGTATACCATTCCGGACAAAATAATCGGGCTGCTGAACGACATAGGCACAGAGGAATTTGCTCACCTTGAGATGATTGCCACCATGATCTACAAGTTAACAAAGGACGCGTCAGTGGAGCAACTGGAAGAAGCGGGACTTGCACCTAATTATGCTCAGCGTGATTCTGCTTTATTTTACACGAATTCCTCAGGTGTACCTTTTACTGCAGCATACATTGCTTCGAAGGGAGATCCGATCGCGGATTTGTATGAGGATATTGCAGCAGAAGAGAAAGCCCGGGCTACATATCAATGGTTAATCGATCTGACCGATGACGTAGATCTACAGGATAGTCTGAAGTTTCTGCGGGAACGGGAGATCGTGCATTCGTTAAGGTTCCGGGAAGCCGTGGAGATTTTGAAAGACGATCGGGACACAAAGAAAATTTTCTGAATATTTAATATCGAGGCAGAAGTCTGGCAGTCCAGTAGGGCTGCTTTTTTGTATGAAAAGATAATAAAATTAAATAAATAATTTTTAAGGTTAAATTACATATAATAATATAATTTACAAATATTGTTGTAAAATACAATCGCATATTATACAATGAAATTGTAGTTAAAAATTCTATTAAGGAGATGATCATTTTGAGACTTACTAAAGTTCTTATGTTGACTGCATGTTCCTTTATTTTGACCACTTCCATTTCAAGTGGAGGCGTGTCTGCGGCAAATGTTCAACCGATTACCAGTACAAGTGTATCAGACGTAGTATCTCCTATGCTTGAAAGTAAAACTTTTTCTGTAGTGCATTATTATCCTGTAGGTTTTGGAGTACCAAAATATCTTACGGACTATAAAACGCCAGACGGTTATGTAGGCACCTTGGTGTTGGTTAGTTATCATACGGTGGATGGAATTGTTGCTGCAAGATTCGAAGGGACCGTTTACAGATAATCAGAAATGGTAGATTAAACATAGTTCACAGGTTCTTATAACAACGCTTTTATAAAATTTTAAAAGTAGCAGTTCTCAAGATTGAATAATCTTGGAACTGCTACTTTCATTTAGAGCATCTTTTTCAGTTTAATAGATACTACAGTTGTATGCTGACGGTTTCTTCACCAGGGCTTACATAATTGACACTTACTTTATCGGATGGCACAGAGTGATATCCTCCGGTTTGTCCACTGCCCCAACTGCTATATATCAGATTGCTACCAGAATAGTAGCCTACAGTGATATCATGCCAGCGCACATTTTTAATCGATGAACCTGTGTTCATGTTCTCGGGTTTTTGACCGATAGTGGTCATTCGTTTTACTCTCATCCCTATACCGCTTTTATCCCAGCCACTTACCCCGCTTCTTACAATCGTTGTTGTCAATTGTTCGCCAGTCGTTGTGATTCCTGATACTGCCAACGTACATTCATTGGGATTGGTCACATAAAATTTCATATAAATGTCTTGATTTGAACGATAGCGAGTAGTACTGGGAACCATCGCTCCATTTGCTAGCGTCGTGGGGGACCAATTATCAAAGGCTGTGCTGTATTGTAAACCTGCATCGATCCCATTTCCGTTAGATCCCCAACCTCCCAGATATACATAAGGAACATCCGTTGAAACATTTCCTTTTACGTATGGGGCACCTGGGATGGTAACATAAGTACTTAACCAGTTGTATCCATTATTTGAGAAAACTCTTCGATAAGGACCGGAACCTCCGCTTGGATTAGGTACTTCGGCAGCGGGCGAAATTTGGGTATCATCTTTAATAGCAGATGCTGAAAAATCATTCGTGGACACTCCGGGACCAACAAGTTCTTTTCCGGATGCACTTTGATAGACATTGTTCTCAACCAGATCATATACTTCTGTCGTTTCTTTGAGTTCCATCTTGTTAGAGTAAATAGCACCATCTTCTGCGACATAGATGACATTTTCTCGATCTTCTTCGTCGAGCCGGGCCATCACGTCAGCAATCACTTCTCGCTCATTTCCTGTGATTGCTGAATCGATGTTGACTTCGATCCTTTTTTTAAGCTCGTTGTTCATGGTGATCGTGTCCATATTACCATCTGCGAATACAAGATTGAATGGAGTTAATAACAAAGCTAAGGATAATAATGAAGTTAGCGATTTTCTTAACTTCAAACTCAAAACTCCCTCTCTCAAATGGAATGTGTGTAGAATAATTACCAATGAATTTTGACTATGTTTAATGCAGCAACTCAGGATAATGGTAGATATAGATCGTGCTTGAACATAAACATCTCCTTTTATGGATTTTAATTACTTCTATATGATAGTTTTTATGTAATAATATGTAAGTGACTATTTTCACAGTAAAAGGTAATAAATCTCAAATGAACGTTATAGGTAAGAAAATGGAGAAACAAAAAAACCATCTCTAGTAGTGGTACCAGAGATGGTTTTATTAAATTTTGAAGTGTATACCTAGTATTCAACCACCATGGCAACATTTTGCCACCCGGCTCCAACGGTCCAGAACAACACTTTGTCACCACGCTGAATCTGCCCGGTTGTAACCGCTCGATGCAATGCAATGAACGGACTGCTGGTTGATGTATATCCGAACTCATCTCCGATATAGACAGCAATATCATCACCGATGCCAACGTTCTCGGATACAGCGCGAATGTTGCTAATGGATAGCTGGGAGAAGCAGGCGGCTCTGATCTCGTCAGGTCCAATCTCGTTGCGTGCCAGCAAGGTACGAATGGACTCTGAAGCGGCATCCACACAGATGGAATCATCAAAAGGGATAAATTTCACATGAAAGGCACCCGCATCTACACCTGTTTTGCCCAGCTTCGCCAAGCCCTCTGCAGGAAAAAGAGAATTGCCATACACACAGGTATCCGTCTGATAGATGGAATCAATGAAACCGACAGCATGTTCATCCCGCTCTATAATTACCGCTGCTGCTGCATCACCGAAATTGGCAAAGTACACGGGATCATCGGGACTGGCGTGAGGAGCTACGTAATCCGAGCCAATGATTAAAGCCCGGCGAATCCGAGGATTGCCCAGCATCTGCCGGCTAACCTGTTCGAAAGCAGCAGTCATGCCTGCACAGTTCGCGTTACTGTCGATACAGATCGTGTGAGAAGCTCCGTTAATCAGGCGATGAATCATCAGGGAATTCGTAGGAAAGATGTATTCTGGCGTTTGGCTTGCATAAGCAATCAGATCAATATCTGCACCGGTTAGTCCGGTTTTTTCCAGTAGATTACTGGCTGCCTCGAAGGCCATGCTTAGCGAATTTTCGTCATCGTTGTCAATTTTATAACGTGTATCACGACCAAGTGCCTTTAACAATCCACGAATATCTACACCTCTTGCATCAAAATGTTCAATATAAAAGTCATTGTGCACCTTGGTTGTTGGGTGATAGATATCGATATCTACAATACGAATTCCGGCCATCTTCATTCTCCTCTTGAGCGGAAGGGTGAATTCACAGCTTGTCCGCCTGGTTTATTAAGTGGTAACGGTAGATATGATTTCGAGATTGTCCAGGCCAACAGACCGACCAAGTCGGGACAATTGCATTTTTAGAATCGCGTTGTTCTCGAGGGTCAACACGACTTTTTTATATCCATCTTTTTTGAACATTTGAAGGCAGCCTTCCAAAAGAGGAACAATCTCCGGAGCAGTAACATTCAACTTTTTGCAATCGATGTTCAGGTCGAACTCCTTGGTGTTAATAGGAGCGATCGTATCCTGATAGGCCGAGATGGAACGCAAACCGTCTTCTTGAGAGAAAGAACCCTCCAGTTCAATGTTTAACACCTTGTTCGGAACGTCAGTCTTAAGAATGAAATTTCCCATGCTTGATCTCTCTCCTTTAAATGAGTTAAGGCTATCCTGCCAATGGATATACAGCTCCAATTGGACCCTGCTGAAAGCTTCTAAGATGAGAGCTGATTTGAAGGATAATTTAACCATATTATAAAGGTAGGAATGTAAAAAGATCAATAAAAAAGTCGAATCATGTATAAAAATGTAGAAAAGTGAATTACTGTATTTCGTCCAAGGTAGCAAGCAAAATATTAAATGCGCTAATAATGCGCGGGGCCCCCACACATGGTGCCAGATGTAGCAATATTCCTTTGATCTGATCTACCGTCATTCCCACACTAAGAGCCATCGTGTAGTGTACTCCCAATTGCTCATACTGCCCTTGGGTAATCAATGAAGAGATAATAGCAACTTCCTTCCATTGATCCGTAATCGTGGTGCGCTGAAAAATATCTCCGTATGCCGTCCCCATAATAAATTCAGACAACTCGGGAAAATGTTCTTTGATGGGGGCAAGGGCTTTTGCACCGTACTCCCCAGAAAGTTTAGCAAAACGGTCGAGTCCCTGAGCCACATGTTCACTCATGATATGCTCCTCCTAATTCAAAGTTACGGTGCGGTGAGCCGTGGGTGGAATTTCATCCCGATCGGTCAAAAGTTCTATAACAGTTACACGATTCAACGTCTGGGCTGTGTTTAATGCAGATGAGAACTCAGCAAGGGTCTCTGCTCGAAACGCAACCGCACCTAGAGATTCGGCAAATTTGGCTGCATCCATAGGAACTTCATATACTGTGCCATCAATTCTGCCCGTTGTTTTTTCCATTCCTTTGAGTGCCATGTCCAGTTGTTTGTTATTAACAACAATGAAAATGACATTCAGATTGTTGCATACCGCGGTATTGATCTCCGTCCCCAGCATCATGAAACATCCATCTCCGGTGATACATACGATAGTCTCTTCAGGGGAGGCGGCCTTTGCGCCTATCGCCATACCAATGGCGTTACCCATGCATGCAAAGTATGCGTCAAACACAAAGCTGCCTGGTTTCTTGACTTTATATCGCTGGACCGCATGAAATCCATGGCTGCCATCATCGACAAACAGTGTATGATCGTACGGCAGCAGATCGCTCATCCCGTCCAGCACAGAAGCCAGAGACAGTTGGGGGAGGTCTGGTAAAGGGATAGTGTAATCCATGGGTGGCGTAGTTCTCACAGGAGTAGGGAGGTCTTCTAGTGTACCCAGTAAATATTGCAGATTGTCCTTCAAATCACCGGTGATATGTAAGGTTTGAGCGCTCAGAATCTTGCCTACAAATGTAGGATCAGCGTCAAATTGTAAGAGGTGTGCCGGGTGGTTATCAGGCTTCAGATTGCAGATGGTCATGTCACTCAGACGTGAACCAAGTACGATATAAAGGTCACTTTGGTTCAGCATGTCGTCTGCATGTGGGAAACCACCGACACCACAAGGTCCATGGTACAGGGGATGGTCCCACGCAATCGCTCCTTTTCCACCAGGAGTAGTAATAACGGGAATGTTGAACGATTCTGCCAGATGAAGCAATTCATCATGGGCTCTGGCGCGATTTACACCTTTACCAGCAATAATTAAGGGACGGTCAGATTGTTGAATGAGAGGAAGAATACGATTCAGATTAGATACACTAAGCAGAGGTTCCGGTTCGGGAATGACAATCCGGCATTGAGGTAACAGCTCGGTCTGTACGTCAAAAGGAAGGCAGAGATGAACAGGGCCTTTATTAGGGCCGAGTGCAATGGAAAGGGCATGATTCAGCAGTGTGCCGAAGTGATCACCACGCTCAACCAGTTTGCTGAAAAGTGTAGCAGGTTTGAACATCTCGGCCAGATCAGCTAAATAGGAAGAGGAGTCCTGACACTGGGGGAGTCCCAGTTCCTGAATGGATTGATGACCCGTAATAAACAGTACGGGCAAATTGTTGGCCTTTGCATGGGCTGCAGCAGTAATCAGATTGGTTCCGCCTGGACCGGATGTGGCAAAGGCAACCCCGAGTTTACCCGTCTGTAATGCATAACCGGATGCGGCAAAACCTGAGCTGGATTCATGACGGCCTGGAATGAATTCTAATCCGTAATCCACCATCTTCAGGACAGCAGGACAGATGGACTTACCAATAATACCAAAGACATGAGTAACGCCTAGATTACGCAGAGTTTCTGCCAAATAGTCCGCAACTGTTCTCACGCGGGACACCTCGCTTCATGAAATAGGTTAATAGAACCATACGCATATTCCATTTGTTGAATGCAAGTCAATGTCTAAGGTTGTAAGAGGAAATATTCATTGTTATTAGGAAGAGTATCTTTTTTTGTGGTTTTTTGTCAACTTGTTTTTATGAGTCTAAATTCCTGATTCTTAAGTTGGTAACGCTTTAAGTGTTGCTGGATAAAGTAAAATTAACTGGTTATATATCCCTGCAACGAATTACCCAATCTATGTATAGTTACAAATAATGTAAAAAGGTGACTAACCATGATGAATTTCAGGTACAACCAGCGACTTGTAAGCTAGCGTTTTATTTCTTTTTCGTATCAACGCATCGCATTCGCAATTCTTTGCTTTCTGCTATACTGGAAAGGAATTTGGAGGGGATAAAATGGCAGTCATCAAGATGGCTCTGATTGGTCTGGGTAAAATGGGATTACATATGGTTCATCTAATCGAGAATACGAAGATGGATACCACGATTGAAATTGTTGCGGTATGTGATGCGAATGAGGAAGGTCTGGCGTCTTTTGCAGCTTCTCATCCCGAGGTTCGAACGTATACGGATTACAAGCAATTGATAAATGAACATCAGATTGACCTGTTGTATATTGCAGTTCCACCGAAATTTCATTATCCGGTTGTCATGGAAGCACTGGAGCGAAAAATTCATGTGTTCTGTGAGAAACCGCTTGCCAATAGTGTGGAAGAAGCCAAAGTGATGTTAGATGCAGCGGAGCAGGCGGGCGTTATTCATGCCATCCATTTCTCAATGCCGCATGAACCTTCCGTGCTGAAGTTGCAAGAGATGATCGAGCAGCGTACGGTAGGGGCGATTCGCAAAATAGATCTCATTCTGCAATTCCCGCAGTGGCCACGATCATGGCAACAGAATGCATGGATTACGAGCCGGGAACAGGGTGGATTTATTCTTGAAGTGGGGATTCACTGGATTCATATGATTCAAAAGGTGTTCGGAGCCATCCGGGTAGTGAGTACTCAGGTTCAATATCCTGAGAATGGAGAATGTGAACTTGAAGTGCAGGCTGCACTGGAACTGGAAGACGGGACTCGAATTCAGCTAAACGGCATGTCTCAATTTGCGGGAGAAGAACGAGTATCCATGGTGGTGTATGGTACGAAGGGCACGATTGCCTTGGAAAATTGGGAAGATTTGAAGACGGGCATAGTGGGCCAGCCACTTTCTCCAGTGGAAGTGCTTGAATCCGCGAGTGAATTGCCTGTACTTAAACATGTCATTGCCCGTATACAAGGACAACCAGCCAAGATATATGATTTTAACGATGGGTATCAGGCGCAGTTGGTACTTGAGGCGTTACGGAACACGGAAATAAAGTGACAAAATTTAATATTATTTGGAATTAAGTCTAATTCAAATGTTTAATTTTTCTTCGTTTGTGGTAATCAAGATATACTACAAAGGAGGTATATTATGGTAAAAGGTAAAAAACTAATAATATCTTTATGTTTATTTTTATGTGCCCCCACTCAGATTTTTGCAGATCAAGACAATCGGAGTGAAAAGGAAAAACATATTGTGCAAAGTTACGGGATTTCAACTGAATTTGCTAGTGATTTAACTGACAATGATTTGGAAAAACTTCTGGCAAAGGAACCAAGAATGAAATCTAATAAAGACGAATATTTTAAACTAGTACACCTGATAAATGAAGATAATCAAATGATGAGGTCTTTTAGCGAGGACAATACTAATACAGTAGTCACCAAAGTGACTAGAGAAGAAGCTTTAAATGAAATAGCTAAAGAAATGCAAAATGAAATTTCAATACAGAGTGTTGGGGACAGTAAAACTACAACAACATCGTGGCTAAGACTTGAAACAAATATGACTTATTACAATACTAATGGTCAGGTTTCGGTTAGATTCCAATGGCTTAAAAATGCTTATTACAATAAAGAGGATATTTTGGCCATTGGCCTTAGTAACAATGTAGCACCTCTAAATAATACAGCTAGTTTCGTTCATAAAACCGATACTTATAATCCACTGAATATGGATTGGCGTGAGTATACAGAGAATAATGCAACATTACGTTACCATCCTGGCGGCGTCACTGCTCAGTTTAATTTGTTTTCACCTGCAATGAATTACAGGGATGAAAGAGGGTATCTTAGTTTTACTGTAAAACCTAGGGAAAGTGGTAAATGGACCTTAAACTCATTTTATGATACTTTAGGATACTATAGGCACCAAGAGAAAGTTTTCTCAATTTCGCCTAGTGTCTCTATTCCAATAGGAGGTTCTTTGTCTTTAAATCAACAAGATAAGTTTTCAGAAGTGGATAGTTTCGCTCAACTACAATATAAATAATATACTTTCAAGGGAGTGAAGCAGATGGGGGCAAAAAAATGGCCTTTCTATATCATCATCCTACTCATTCTCTCAAATTTGGCTGTAGCCTATATGCTCTGGAATTCGAACACTCAGTATGATCGACTTCAGGACAAAATGAATCAATCTTTCACAACGTATGCGGAGAATATTCAGGATCAATTGCGAAAAAATGCTGAACGGGGTTTGGAGGAGGAGATCTACCAGTATCAAGCGGCAGCTTCCAAATTAAATGCAGTAGCTACAGGAACAACTTATTACCATGAGCAGCCATTAATAAGTAATGTTTCTATGAATCTTGAACGATTTTTTAGAGATTACCCACGCTACCAACATAAGTTGACTGTGTCAGAGGTAGAAACTTTACAGGCATTGTTGGCGGAGTGGATTACGAAGCCGGCAGATACAGGCACGAATAACAAGCTTAATGATTTTCTTGTTCTGCAAAAATAAAAAATAACCAGTAGTCTCGTACAAATACACCCTTAGAGTTGAGTAACGTTCACTCTGAGGGTGTTTCTATGTACATCTGAGATAGAATGGAAAAGATGATTTCTGTAAATACAGAAATCATCTTTTCTTTCGACTTAACCTTACTAGAAGAGCTTACGCAAGCTTGAATCGCTTAACCAGCTGATCAAGTGCATCAGACATTTCATTCAACTGCTTGGACGTGTCAGACATCTCCTGCAGAGAAGCAAGTTGTTCCTCCGTCATTGCAGATACTTCTTCCGTGGCTGAAGCCGTGTCTTCCACAACGGCCGATACTTCATTAATGGACTTCATTACGTCCTCACTTCCGGAAGTTAACTCCTCGACAACCGCAGATACCTCCAGAACTTCACCACTGAGGTTATGAATATGCTGAGTAATCGTTGAAAAGGCATTACCTGCATCCTCAATGGTTCGCAACCCTTCATTCACATGTAGAGTACTCTCATCAACGACCTGAGCCGTACTTTGAACACCTGCTACCACGGTTTCCAATATACTTGTAATCTCTTTCGCGGATGTTGCACTTTGATCTGCAAGATTACGGATTTCCGAGGCAACGACAGCGAAGCCACGTCCATTCTCCCCAGCACGGGCTGCTTCAATTCCGGCGTTAAGTGCAAGCAGATTCGTTTGTCTCGCAATACCCGACATGGAGTCTGCAATGTTGATCACCTGATCAGACATCATCGAAATTTCATTAATGGCTTCCTGTACAGAGAGGAAGGATTGTTCAATGGAACTCATTTTGCCTACTGCATTATCAATGCGCTGTTGCCCATCCATGGCAATGGATTCGGTACGCACAGCACGTTCTGCAACGTCACTTGCCGAGGAGGCGACACGATTAAGCCCGGTGAGGGATTGCTGCATCGCGGCTACCATGGTTTGCGTAAGAGCAACCTGTTCATCAGCCCCTTCCGCGACACGTTCCATCGCAGTGGCAACCTCTTTTCCAGCAAGATGGCTATCGGCAACCCCTTTATCCAATCGATCCGAAGCTGTACTCAGAATCATGGCATTGCTCTGAACATCCAACATCATTTGCTGCAAACCAGCGAGCATTGTATTAGCTGCCTCTGCAAGTTCACGAGTTTCGTCTTTCATTGGCGTAGCGATTCTCAGTGTGAGGTCACCATTGGAAGAACCGATGTCATTCAATGCCTGCTTCACCGTACGGATGTTCTTAACAATGGCGCGTGAGAGGACCAATGCAGTGATGAACGAGATGATGGCCACAATGACAAGTGCCCCATATAGTTCCAGGTTCAGGAGTGCATTTTTTTGCTTCAGCGCTTCTGTACGGTTTTCGGTTAACGTATGTTCATTGGTTCGAAACGTATCGAGGGCAGTGCGAATCTGGTCCATGTCTCTTTTACCTGGATCATCTGCGAAGAAATCTCGAATGGCTTGCGTATTATTGGCTTGGCGAAGGGCAATCACGGGTTCTCCAGCGACTTGGACCCAGTTCTCCATATTGGTATGTATGTCTTCCAAAAGTGCAAGTTGATCCGGATTGTCCGAAATCAAAGCAGCAAGTTCGTCTCGGAGTGTAATGAGCTCACCTTTTCCTTGCACGTAGGGATCGAGGTAATTGTCCTGCCCGGTGATGATGTAACCACGTTGACCTGTTTCCATATCCACCATGTTTCTTTCGAGCTCATAGGTCAGGGCGTGTACTCTCATATCGTGATCGACCAGAAAATCCAGTTCCCGTTGAAGCTGACTTGTGCTGTTCTGAATCAGCAGGATGCAACCAGCCAGTACAGCAAGCACGAGTAAATATCCTAATCCAATCTTATAAAAAATCTTGAAGGTCTTACGCTTTTTCATGTTTGTTATTCCTCTCTATGGGGTATATGTAGTTGTCGAAAAAACTGGAAATGTGATGATTATGGGTCTTTAGATTAGGTGTCTAAAGCACTATTTTTTAGTATTATACGTAAAGAAAGTTCTTTTGTATATAGTTTGTTTAACTGTAATATAAGGTTTGGTTATTTGTGTATAAGGTTTGAGGGTGACGATGTTTTACAATCGTTGGTTTACACGTGCAAACGTTATGTTTATCATGGGAAGGGAACGATTCCAATTACATATACATATCCCAATCCGAAAGGAACATTGGACATGACTAAAGAGAAGGTATTGCTCAAACCGGAAGCGATGATTTTTGACATGGATGGTACGCTATTCCAGACGGAGACCCTGTTGTTGCCGGCTTACCAGCAACTATTTGATACATTGCGTGCCGAAGGGCATTTTGAAGGAGAAACTCCACCAGAGGAACGCATGCTGGGAAGCTTGGGCATGTTGCTCGAAGATATATGGAAAGTGGTTATGCCTGAGGCATCGGAAGCGGCACATCGCCGTGCAGACGAACTGCTGCTCCAACTGGAAATTGAGGGGCTTGATCAAGGAAGTTCCCAATTGTATCCGGGTGTAAAAGAAACGCTGCAAGCACTGAAACAACAAGGAGTACGTCTTTTTGTCGCAAGTAATGGGCTAGAGGACTATGTGAAGGGTGTGGCATTTGCACACGAGATTATGCCTTTATTTGAAGGGGTATATAGTGCTGGCCAGTACAAGACTCCCTCCAAAATTAATCTGGTGCAGATCCTGCTTGAGAAACATCGTATTCAGGACGCCTGGATGGTAGGGGATCGTTCTTCTGATGTGGAGGCTGGTAAAATGAACGGTCAGGCGGTCATCGGTTGTGCCTACGCCGGTTTCGGCCGTGATGAGGAGCTTGCGGGCTCAGATGTTCTCATCTCTGATTTTACAGAATTGTTGCGCCTGTATGATGAAGCAGAATAAGCTAATCCTCAATTGAAAATGTCAGTCATCATATGAGAGCGCCCAACCCGAGCTGAATTACGGGTTGGGCGCTCTTGTATTTTTGCTACGGATCATCTCTTTTTGCGTGCTTTCTTCAATGCAGATGGTCTGTTGCTTGCAAGCCGGGTGGTTCTTATCGGTTTGGCTGGGCGACTGGGCTGATTGCGATACACCCACAAGGCGTACTCCAGCGGTTGAGTGATGGCTTTATAATAGATATCCCGCTCACCGATTCGAGCGAATACTTCACGTGCCGGTTTGGGATTCACTTCAAGCAAGTAGATGCGTCCACTCCTGTCGATCGCCAAATCCAATGCCAACTCACAGAGGTCCCCATACGTATCTTCCAGAAATGAAGCAACTTCAATGCCAAACTTCTCTGCAGTTGTGTTAATCTCTGCTCGGAGGTCGTCATCATCGATCCATTGCTTCATGAGTCGGTTCATCGCGATTGCCTGACCGCCGCCATGCAGATTGGAGGTTACACTTTTTTCTGCACCCATGCGTCCGGCACATCCCGTAAGCTCCCATTGCCCTTCACCGTTCTTCTGAACGAGCATGCGGTAATCATGCACACGTCCATTCGGAAGCTGAAGCTGAATGCCTTTTTGTACAAGATACTTGTCTTTCATATTCCAGTGCTGGAGCAACGAGCCTAATCGTGATAAATGAACTTTACGTGGAGTGATGATACGACGTTTCTGATCCCGCCCCTGAACAAGCACTGTATTGGCCTCGCTACTGCCGCGTTCAATGCGCAGAATACCACGTCCGCCTGTTCCATTAATAGGTTTGAGGTAGACCAGAGAAGAAACTTTGAGCATCCGATTTACATCGGACATATCCTGAAATAGAGCGGTTTCCGGCAGGTGCTCTCGAAAGTTGGACTTTTGCAACAGGGTCTGGTGGATGGTCCATTTATTGCGTAGAGGTCTGTTGAGAAAGAGCAGATGGCCATACTTTTCGCGAAAAGCAAGCAGTTGCTGAAACCTGCGGTTACGCTGTATCCGGCATCGATCGAAGATCAGGTCCGGGAATGATCGCCATTCCCTGGACCAGCCTTTTCCCTCATGATAAACCATGGCTTCAATTTGTTTGCCGCCAGGGTGCACGTCGGCTGGTGTGAACACATAGATATCGAGTCCCCGCTTGCGCCCTTCAAGAATCATTCTGCGATAGATGCTTCGTTCTTCAAGAGCGCGATGTTCATTTAAGTACAACGTCATAATGCCCAGAACAGGTGAGGACACAAGCAATCACCTTCTTTTTGCAGTATTCCTGTCGATCATCGTGTGGACTGACGGGCAAGATAAGCGCTGTAGTGAAATATACGTTCCAATGACCTCCGTCTGATCTGTGGTTCATCGAACTTCATGGGTTTGGCATTGGCTTCAAAGAACCAGAGTTCCCCCAGGTCATCAATGCCCAGATCCATGGACATTTCTCCGAGTGTGTAACCCGATCCCCGTTCTACCTGCCTTGCGATCATTAATGAAGTGGATTTCACACGTTTCATCAGGGTTGTTGTCAGTTCTTCCCCAAAAAGCTCGGTCAGCAGCTTCTCAGGGTCTTCTACGGTCCCGCCGCGTGGCACATGCGTTGTAATACTGCGGGAGCCAGCAAGTCTCGCACCTACACCGGTCACACTCCACTGCCCCTTGCTGTTCTTTTGTACCAGAACACGCAGATCGAAGGGGCGTTTACGAGAGGAGGCCAGTTCTATGCCTTGTTGCATGATATAAGGCGTATGTCCGGTTTCTTTGCGAATCCGTGCCCACAACTTGGCGAGTGTAGCTGCTTTATAGGTCATGCTTTTACGTGTGGTTTGTATTTTGAGTCGATAGGGAAGCCGTTCTTTTTCCTGAAATTTAAGCATCATAATCCCTTTGCCCGCTTTGCCGCTCTCAGGCTTAAGGTACAGATAGGGATAGCTCCGTAGAACGGCACCCAGAGAAGAAGCACTTCGCATCCGACGGGTATAAGGGATCAGTTGCTGAGTTGATTTGGACTTCTTAAGCCATTCGAACAGATCCCATTTGTTGAAAAAGAACGGGTTATACAGTTCGATTCCTGATTGCATGCATTCGTCAATTTTGCGCTGAACGGAAGGTTTTCCTTCGTCTTCCCGGTTGGGAATACGATTGTACAGAACATGGGGAAGGGGGAAGGGTTGTGACACCCACTTTCCGCTTCCCTTGTTGTACGTATATCCTTTCACGGTGGGACCACCCACGTTCAGATCCCGCACAGTCACAATGTACACCACGTATCCCATGCTCTCGCCTGTCTGCAGGATATCCTGAAAATTTTGATGGTTCCCCCTGAACATACGCTGATTATCATGCATGGTCAAAACAGCAATGACAGGTTTGAAATCATCATGAAGGCTCATCAAATTTCTTCCTTCTTCCGGAACTTGCTCAAATACAGGCAGTGTTCCAGAATGTGCTCCACCGATGATTTTCCCTCCACTCGGAGTGAAGGGTGACGGAAAATGGAGCGCCCGGGTTTGGCGTTCGCTTCGAACATCCATACATGTTCCTCCTGATCAATGCCCAGATCAAAGCCAATCTCACCAATCAGATGCTGGTGCTGGGTTTCAATCGCCTGGGCCAGTGTAATAGCGACGGATTTGGCATGCTGAAGAACTTCTCCCGCACGATCGCCGAAGTTGCGACTGAGCGCCTGCTCAGGAGTCATTAGGGAGCCGCCATTCTTGATGTGTGTTGTAACACTGCCACGTCCTGCCTTTTTGGCTCCAATCCCGACAACGACCCATTGATTGTTACCGTTTTTGTGCATGTGAAAACGGAAATCAATTGGACATTCATCAATCTCAATTAGACGTATTCCCTGCTGAACAACATATCCGCGAAGCTGTTTACCATGTCTTCCCTGAAGCATGCGCATCAGGCTGTTGAAGGACCCAAACCGAAGGAGTGCATTACCGCCTTTTTTGCGATAACGAGCGAAGTAACCACGTTTGGGCGAATAAGTCAGGCGATAGATCCCGTTCCCCAGACTTCCCGCGGTGGGCTTATAATAGACGAACTGATGGCGTTCCAACATTTCCTTCATCTGTTCAACGGACGGATTCGTAATGGATTCGGGAATATAACGACCTGCCACCGGTTCATTCTCGAGCAATGTATAGATATCCGACTTGTTGAAAAAGCTCCAGTTGAAGAACGGGATTTTCCGACGAACAAATCGTTCTCGTAGTTGGTTAATGGCAGGTGAAAAATCGGAACGACGGCTTGGTAACCGATTGTAGACAACATCGGGCAGAGGTACCGTTTTACGGGTAAAGCTTCCGTTTTCATTCAGAAAAAAACCGGATACCGTCTCATTCTGCCAATTGATATCCCGGGGAGTAAAGGCATAAATATAGGATTTTCGGCTGCCTTCACGGAGTAATTGTTTGATGAAACCCGTACGGGAACCGAATGGATTAGTGCTCGTCGCAGGCCCATCAGAGAGTACGCCGATCAGCGGACCTAACTGAACCTCATCATTTTGCAAATTCCGGAGATAAATACTGCCCCGT
This sequence comes from Paenibacillus sp. FSL R5-0749, assembly GCF_038595085.1. NCBI lineage: Bacteria > Bacillati > Bacillota > Bacilli > Caryophanales > Paenibacillaceae > Paenibacillus > Paenibacillus sp. FSL R5-0749. The sequence continues at coordinate 2,086,899 of NZ_CP152005.1, forward strand.
TTGGGAACGTTCATCATATTACGGATACCTGAAGCGAGATACAGATGTTTACCTGCTTTTTTGATTGGTTTGATCGTTGCAGGTACCCGGTCACGCCCGAAGCGAAGGTTCACCGTTTTTTTGCCGGACAGATTGAGGCTCTTCATTAAAGCGTTGGATACATAAACCACTTTATCCGGTTGCTTGGTGAAATGCAGATTGCAAAAGGTCAAACTCATGATTTATCCTCCTATCCTGAAAAGATCCTTGGGCTCCATGGCAAGCAGGCACTGCGGGCCTCAGCCGCCGTGAATCGGGATGGGTTTCAGGCCAGCTTTGCTGGATGTATTCGACAATTTCATTGGACGAATGACGTCCGTGAGAACATGTTGTTGCAACAGATAACGGGCATAGGCAAGCGGCCGGGTATAAGTCAGGATATGCATGCGTCGGTCGCCCGCGTCTGCGAATGAGGTGCGGCCTGGTTTGGAGTTGACTTCAATTAGCCAGAGTTGGCCCTCTGCATCTGCTCCGAAATCAAGCCCCAATTCGGCTAACCTGCCGAAACGGCTCTCCAGCAGGGTGGGGATTAGCGTAGCAGTCTGCCGGATGTTCTTTAGCAGAGTTTCTGTACGGGTCGTTCCATATCGCTGGAGCAGATATGCATGGGCCGGATAGGCTCTGCCCCCACCGTGAAGATTGGATGTGAGTGAACCTTCGGGTCCTTCTCGTACCATACATCCGGTAAGCGTCCAGCGACCGTGCCCATTCTTTTGCATTAGTGCCCGTATGTCGAATGCTCTTCCTTGATGGCTAAGCTCCAGATAGGGCTGCACGATCATCTTGCGCTCAGCCTGTTGTAATGCCAGCCAGGAAGATACAGCCTGAGTATGGTTGAATGTAAGGAAAAAGGGTTCATTGTGTTCGTTACGCCCCTCCGCGATCCATGTGGATGGAGTTAATCCCCGAGACAGGCGAAAGGTATTTTTGCCATGAGTCCCGGATATCGGTTTGAAGAATAATCCTTTGGGCCAACGGTCCAGCCACGATTCCCAAGGAATATGCGATCCGATCCGGGTGGTGGGGGCAAGTTGTGACCGCAACTCAGGATTTCGGGACAACAGACGATGTACCTCCCATTTTCCTGGAAGAGAAGCCGACCAATAACGATATTGACCTGAGTCCTTCGTTCGTATCTGTTCCTTAAGCTGTTGTCTGACGTTCCTTGGGAGAGGGCGAAGGCAACGATCCATAATAAGATCAACCGCAGGGGCAGGTACCGAATTCCACTTCCCTTGATGATAGACATATCCCCATTGAAGAGGGGGATGGGCTGCATCAACCGATATTGGAATCACAATAATCTGAAGGGCGTATCGCACACTCCCCAAGCTGAGACGACGGCAGAAAAGTTCATCCGTGAAGGGAGGTGAGCCTTCAGTTGCACGCACCAGAATGGCCATTGTTTTGATCTCAGATGATGGAAACATTTCGCTGCACCTCTCCTTTGTAGAATGACTTTTCAAAAACCCGCCAGATACGTGGAATATTCGAGCATGGCTTTGACGGATGGGCGGATCTTGCTCTCACTCAGTGGTGTATTATCATTCTTGGATGGTTTGGAGTTGACTTCGAGCAGCCATACGCGTCCAGTGGTATCAAGGGCCAGATCAATACCGAGTTCACCAAAATGAGCAGGGATGGCACTCTCAATCCCTTTGGCGATATCCAGTGCTGCGGTGTGCAATCCTGCATATGCGGAAGCTTTGGCTGATCCGGACAACTGCGTTTTGGCAACAGCATCCTTGACGGTGCTGAGGCTTCCACCTCTTGCCAGATTGGATACATAGTGACTCCCGCCCGCAATTCGTGCAACGATGGAGGTTACACTCCATTTACCTGTACGGTTCTTTTGCACGAGTGCACGGAAATCCACGGGCCTGCCACTGTGGTCAATGAGAGTCAGCCCTTGTTGGATCTGATATCGTGTTGTTTTCATTTTCCCAGCCATACTGGCATACAGTTTATCCAGAGAAGCATACGTTTGTTTCCGGGTACCCCCAACGCCAGTCGCCAGAGTCAGGAAACTTCCGTCCGTCTGACGTGAGACCCGAATGATGCCTTTGCCCAAAGAACCGCGTACGGGCTTCAGAAATACAACCGGATGCCGATTGCACATCGTCTTGAGCATGGTGGATGTTTTGAGCAAATGGGACTCGGGAAGAACTCGTTTAAGCGTTGAAATGGACTTGAGTGCGTCAAATACTTCGTTTTTGTCCAGAAACTTTTCATTGAAGGTTTGCGTGCCGTAGAGCGATTTTACTTCTTTCATAAAATGCTGTACGCTAGGTTTGTTCTCAAGCTTGCGGGACGTTAGCCGGTTATTGACGACGTCTGCTACAGGCAGAACAGTCTTTTTCCAGCCGTCATCATACACCCAGCCTTTCATATAACCCGTTACCGCTCCAATATCCTCCGGTGTGAAAAAGGATACATAGGCGCCTTGCTTACGGCAGGCGTTCACCAGTTCTTGACAGAACATCGTGATGGAGCCAAAGGGCCGATCGGGCTGATCGGGATAATCCTGGCTAACCAGTACACTGATGTAGGGCCCAAGGCGAAGGGTACGGCTGGCTGAACGATAGGATACCCTCAGGACCGAACGTGGAACGAGACCGGTCTTGCTGGCAACTGTCTGATTGATGCGCAGTCCATCATACCTTGGAACCGGAATGACAGTGACTTCGCGACGGAAAGAGCCAAATTGCAGCTGAAGCGGCCTTCCTGAAGGGATTTTAAGCGCCTTGAGCACCCCTTCGCCCAGCATGATGACGTCGTCCTGCAGGATGCCCGAGCCGGTAACCTGAATCGTTACTTTTTTAGTGGACATCACGGATCTCCTTCCGGGCGGCAACTTGATGTCTGATCTCGAAGTTGAACGGCATCTGAACATGGCATGTGCTTCATCATATGAGGACATATAACCCTTGGTGATTGACCCATATGGATTAAATGTATTTGATTTCGAGGCAGGATATCGAAGGCCTGTTTCAGACCGCCTTTGTTTGACCGCGGAGAAAAGCGTGTATTAACACGGAAGAACAAACCAATCTGAGGAGGAATAATAGTGAACATTTATGACAAAGCCAATGATTTGGCCAAAGCACTGAGAGAAAGCAGCGAGGTGGAAGAGATTACTTCCGCGATGAAGCTGATTGAAGCTGATCCGGATGCAAAAGCAATGCTGGATAACTTTCGTGATCAACAAATGGAATTGCAACAACGTATGATGAGCGGGGATATGCCAGCTCCGGATGAGATGGAGAAAATGGAGAAACTGTTTGAAGTACTGAGTCTGAATCTGAACATCCGTCGTTTGTTTGATGCGGAGCGTCGTCTCAGTGTCATTATTGAAGACGTGAACAAAATTATTGCAGACAGCCTGGGTCATCTGTACGGTGGCGCTGAAGCGTAAAAAGGTAGTTCAAAAAGTCCACTTTTGATTACGAAGGATGAACACGTACCTAAAGGTTGTCTTGTTTTTTTACCTGAACCTTTCATATTAGCCCCTTACCGTTCATAGACTAGAATATAGAGTCGATCACGAACGAAGGAGCTGTGAATGGTGAAGAGGTTGAAAAAAGCAAAACATGTAATCTATCTGCTTATCGCGTTGTCGATGCTGGTCATTGCACTGCCGCGGATTTCCTTTGCTGGAGGAATGGACTGGGTTAATATTTTTGGCATCGTATGGGTGCTATTCTCCTTATTAATCGTTGGTGCACACCTACATTTTATTCTCGGTGTAGATGAAGAGAAGAAACGTGCACTGGAAGCCGTTCGCCGGGCGAAGCTGCGGCAGTGGGAGATGAAACTGCTGGACAAGCAGGAGCGGAGCGAGTCTGTATAAGGTACAGTAGTAGATACAACATGAGAGACCGGAATCCCTTGACTCAAGGGGTCCGGTCTTTTTTGCTACATACAGGATTAGAGGATAATTAATCGATTAAACTCAGAGGGGGAACCTTGCCTATGAGAATGAGATGGGAGTGGGGTTATTTTCCTGAAGGCGTGTTATAATAGGTACAGAATAGTACAGATGCATCTTCGGGGGTGGTACAGTTGGACGGACAGGAAGAGAACGTCACGAAGCATGAACAGTTACTTCAACATATTGAACAACTGAAGGTTGGCAGCAAAATATCAGTGCGTGGACTTGCACGGGAACTCGGTGTAAGTGAAGGGACAGCTTACCGTGCCGTAAAAGAGGCGGAGAACTTCGGACTGGTCGTGACCAAGGAACGAATTGGAACCGTTCGGATTGAGAAGAGACCTCGGGGCATGTCGGAACAGTTGACCTTTGCTGATGTTGTGACCATTGTAGAGGGCCATGTGCTGGGTGGTAACGAAGGTCTAGCCAAACCACTGCACAAGTATGTGATAGGTGCGATGAAAGAACAGGCGATGGCGCGTTATATTGACGCTGGGAGTCTGTTAATTGTGGGTAACCGTGAGGATGCTCACTCGCTTGCCCTCGAACAGGGAGCGGGCGTGTTGATTACGGGTGGTTTTGGGACAAGCCGTGAAGTAAGAATTATGGCTGACGAGCTTGGGCTACCGATTATTTCATCCCGGCATGATACATTCACGGTGGCTTCCATGATTAACCGCGCGATCTTTGACCGGCTGATTAAGAAAAAAATCATGCTTGTTGAGGATATCATTGGTCAGAAACCTCGCTTGCAGGTATTGAAAGTCACGAGCTCAGCCGCAGATTTTCATATGCTGGTCTCGGAGACGGGTGAACATCGCTTTCCAGTCGTGGATGAATGGAACCGGGTCATTGGCATTGTCAGTCTGAAGGATGTCAGTGAGCTGACGGCGGATCAAAGTATTGAGAAATGTGTCGTTCGCCGCCCGATTACGGCGTCGCTGCAAACCTCTCTTGCTTCCGCTGCGCAAATTATGACCTGGGAGGGCATCGATTTTCTGCCAATCGTGGATCGCAACCGCAAACTGATTGCATCCGTCACACGCAAGGAAGTGCTTCAGGCCATGCGGGATGCACAGAAGCAGCCACAACTGGGAGAGACGTTTGATCATCTGATCTGGAACGGGTTTGCCGAGGAACGCGGTGATCAGAATGAACTGTTATTTCACGGATTCATCATTCCTCAGATGGCAACCGATCTGGGTACGATCTCCGAAGGCGTTCTGTTGAATGTGATGACACAGGCTGGCCGGCGGGCAGCGTGGGATGTTACAGGGAACGACCATGTGGTGGATAATGTCACGACTTATTTTGTTCGACCGGTACAGATTGAGGATCAGATTCTGGTTCGACCTGTAATTCTGGAAACCAGTCGTCGAACGTGCAAAATGGACATTGTGGTTACACGTGAAGGCAGTGTGGTATGCAAAGCTGTAATGACATTGCAGTCCATTGACCACGCCTAGCACGTTGTATTGCCTCAGGTATAGACAAAGAGAGTACTCCCTCATGGAGAAGCTTTGCCGGGTTGCGTTGTAGCGCATTCTGGCTTCGCTTAATGAAGGGAAGTACTCTCTTTTTTACAGACACAATCATAGCACTTCAACAAATCATGCAGATTGTCCGGAAGTTGTACCTGATCCGTTACTGGACCGTTGTTGAATCCGCGCATAATAACTGCGGTTACGTATTCCGGCAAATACATTATACGCACCCATAATTAGAAATAGCGCTTCCACAACCACAGATAAGGTGGAACCCGTGAAGACAAACATCAGGATCAGCGCAAGAACAACAAGCATACCACCCATCCAGATATTCATCCACGAACGGTACAGACCAGCGCTGGTAGCATCCGAGCTTCTGTGTGAACGAATGCTGTTCAACGCTGCCAAAACCATGGCAACAGTAAAGATAGCGATTAGTACATATTTGAGTACATCAATGAACACAAAGACGCAGCTCCTTTTCTGGAAAGCATTTACTGCCCTTATTGTACCATGGAGAGATGCAGACAAGGGCAGTTTTTTGCTGTTACGCAGGAACATGCATGCGAATCTGTACCCAAACTTGCAGTACGCCTTCCATGACCAGCATCGTTTTGACCTGAACGGTGTATTCCTTTTCCCTGACGGAGTACACTTTCTGATTCAGCATGATTCGCGTCATTTTGCTATACTCGTCGATGTTGAATACATCTCTTCCGCGGAGCACCTCAAGTTCGTCTCCGAGCTTCTGTAACATCACTTTCAGAGAAGCCTCGTCTGGCCCCTTATCGGACTCTTCTGCACGGACCTTGATTTCCTTGATCACGGTTTGGCGTTTACTGTATTTTTTCAGCGTTTTGATATCCTCCTCATTCTGATGCAGCTGAAGCTGCAGCTCCTGATTGTTCAGCCACAACGCATTGTAACTCAGGTGAAATACCCCATTGTAGACGACGCATCCAGCGATCATTCCCAGAACAAATACAGCAGTCATTCGCATCAGCGGGCGGTAACGGGAGAATGGCGGAACTCTCATGAACGCTGTTCCTGTCTCATATTAGCTCCGGCCTCCGCCGCACACCCACTTTACCAGTTCTGTTCCCATATGTGCGCCCATAAAAGCAGAGATCAGATACAGAATTTGTTTGACCGCTGGAGACAGGTTACCATCCAGGAAATTGCTCTCGATGACCCGCATGGGATCAATGGTGCCACCCACAGCAGCTGCGAGTGCCCATATCTTTATTTTCCCGGAAATATCGAGCATCGTCTGTGTTGGAGGCTGGAGAGAAATCACCGCTCCAATACCTCCGATCATCGCGCCACCCAGCACGATTCCAAACGCAATAAAGAAATCAAGAATGGCTTTGGACAAAAATGTGCTCACTGGCAACACCCCTTTCAGACCTAGCAGCACACCTCCTGTCTTCGGTCTGTCACAGGGGGAGCGGCTTGTACTTCTATTGTATGGGCGTGCCCCCGAACGTTATGATAAAATAGAATAATAAAGTCTCCTTTTAAGAGGTAGTCACGATTTTTTAAGGTGATTCCGTTTTTTTATTTATTTAATTCATATATAAGAGAAAGATAGAGCGGCAAACGGATCAGAAGATCCGATGCTGTGACTATCTGCGGCGAAAGGAAGAAAAAAACATGAGTTCTTTTGTGCATTTGCACGTTCACAGCGAATACAGTTTGCTGGACGGCGCTGCGCGTATTCCGGATCTCGTGAATAAGGCTGCAGATCTCGGAATGACAACACTGGCGCTAACCGACCATGGCGTAATGTATGGTGCAATTCCTTTTTATAAAGCATGTATAGAACGGGGTATCAAGCCGATTATCGGTTGCGAGGCATACATGACAGCTGGGTCCCGCAAAGAGCGGGGAAGCCGTAAGGATCAGCCGATTCATCATTTGATTTTGCTGGCCAAAAACATGACGGGATACCGTAATCTCATGAAATTGTGCTCGATTGGACATCTCGAAGGTTTTCATTACAAACCACGTATCGATATGGAAAGTCTGGCTGCCCATCATGAGGGAATTATCTGTCTTAGCGCTTGTCTGGGGGGCGAGGTTCCTCAGCACTTATTGCATGGACGAGAGGAAGAAGCGCGGCGTGCGGCGTTGCGTTATAAAAATATCTTTGGTGAAGACTTCTATCTGGAGCTTCAGGATCATGGGCTTTCCGAGCAAAAAAGGGTGAATCCCCAGTTGATCAAACTGGCGGCTGAACTTGAGATTCCGCTTGTAGCGACGAATGATGCCCACTATCTTTCGGAAGAAGATGCGGAGCTTCAGGATGTGCTGATCTGTATCGGAACGGGCAAGACCGTGGATGATGAGAATCGGCTCCGCATTGGAACGAATCAGCTCTATCTGAAAAGTGAAGAAGAGATGGCTCGTTTGTTTCCTCATGTACCGGAAGCTCTGGCGAATACCGTCCGCATTGCGGAATCCTGTGAGTTGAAGCTGGAGTTCGGCAAATCGATTTTGCCGGAATACAGACCCCTTCCAGATGGGCTCAGCCCTTCGGCGTATCTGCGTCAACTGTGCGAAGAAGGCATGGAGGAGCGTTACACGCAGACCACACGCTGGACTGATGCGAAGCTTCGATCCGAACTCGAACAACGCTTGTCGTATGAACTGGGTGTAATCGACAGCATGGGCTTCTCCGATTATTTCCTGATTGTCTGGGATTTTATCGCCTATGCGCATAAACAAGGCATTGTTACTGGCCCAGGCCGGGGCTCCTCGGCAGGAAGTCTGGTAGCCTACACGTTGCACATCACGGATGTTGATCCGATGAAATACAACCTGCTCTTCGAACGTTTTTTGAATCCCGAGCGGATCTCCATGCCGGATATTGATATTGACTTCAGCGATGAACGGCGGGATGAGGTCATTGATTATGTCGCGCATAAATATGGCAAAGCCCATGTCGCCCAGATTATTACCTTTGGAACGATGGCAGCCCGTGCTGCTGTACGTGATGTGGGACGAGCACTGAATGTGCCTTATGGCGAAGTAGACAAGGCTGCGAAGTTGATTCCGGCGCAACTCGGCATTAACATCGAGCGGGCCATGGAAGCGACACCTGAGCTGAAGGCGCTGTATGAAACCAAGCCGAAAACCCGTGAACTGCTGGATATGGCGGTGAAGGTCGAAGGTATGCCACGTCATGCTTCCACGCATGCAGCGGGGGTGGTCATCTCCCGTGATCCGCTGACCGATGCGGTGCCGCTTCAGGAGGGCAGTGAAGGGACGGCGTTGACCCAGTATTCCATGGAAAACCTGGAGTCAATTGGGTTGCTTAAGATGGACTTTCTCGGTCTGCGTACCCTCTCAATCATTGAGCGGTGTGTACGCTGGATTGGGGAACATGGAGAAATTCCGGACTTCCGTCTTATTCCCGATGATGATGCTTTGACTTACGAGATGCTCGGCCGTGGTGACACGATGGGCATATTCCAACTGGAATCTGCCGGTGTACGCCGTGTGCTGAAAGATTTGAAGCCAAGTAGTTTTGAAGATGTGATCTCGGTACTTGCCTTGTATCGTCCGGGTCCGATGGAGTTCATATCCAAATACATTCAGGGTAAGCATGGACAGATCGAAGTGGATTACCCGCACGTGGATCTGGAGCCTATTCTGAAAGATACGTACGGCATCATCGTGTATCAAGAGCAGATCATGCAGATTGCCTCCCGGATGGCGGGTTTCTCGCTGGGTGAAGCAGATTTGCTTCGCAGAGCGGTCTCCAAGAAGAAACGGGAAGTGCTGGATCTGGAGCGTGGTCACTTTGTACAAGGCAGTCTGAAGCAAGGGTATAGCGAAGAAGAAGCTGACCTTGTTTATGACATGATCGTTAAGTTTGCGAACTATGGCTTCCCGCGTGCTCACGCCGCGGCTTATGGTGTGCTTGCATTCCAGACGGCTTATCTAAAGGCGCATTATCCTGTGCACTTTATGGCATCCATGCTGACAGCCGTGATGGGCAGTCATCGGAAAGTGGCAGAGTACGTGGTGGAATGTCGGCGTATGGATATGGAGGTGCTTCCGCCGGATGTGAATGAGAGCGGTATTTTGTTTACGCCTGTATTTATACCATCCGGTAGCGCAGGCACCGGGGATCAGAGCATTGTATCGCAGCAGACTGCGGGAGCCGATGCAGAGAGTGACACCGGAAGCGTGGCCGAAGAACATACCGCGAACGGTAACGGAAGTTCCTTCAGAGAAGAACACGTTCATGAGCATGAGGAGCATTCGGGACAAGCTGAATATGGTGAAGCACCTTTGCCGGATGATCCGGGTCTTGGCTCCGAAGAGGACAGTGGTGGATATGAGTGGCAGGCATCGACAGCCATGCCTGAAGCAACCGACAACCAGAAGGAACCGGAATTGGTAAAGGCTACCTCAAAGGGTGCAATTCGCTTCGGTCTGGCTGCTGTGAAAAATGTCGGTACCCAGGCCATGGAAAGCATTATGATCGTAAGGCAGGAGAGACCGTTCGACAGTCTGCTCGATTTTTGTCGTCGTGTGGATCTGCGTGTATGTAACAAACGTGTGATTGAATCGCTGATCCAGGCCGGAGCTTTTGACACATTACCCGGACACCGGGCCCAATTGCTGGCGATGCTGGATGAGACCGTTGAAGCCGCGTTGAAATGGCGCAAAGAACGTGAGGATCTGCAGATTCAATTGTTCGACTTTGTGGAGACGCCAAACTGGGAGATTGAATACCCGGAAATTCCTCCTTATTCCTCTGGGCAGCAACTGGAGCTAGAGCGTGAGTTGTTAGGCTTGTATCTCTCCGGGCATCCGCTGGATGACTATGAAGATGTGCTTGAATCGAGTGGGGCTGACCGGATCATGGAGCTGACCGAGGCGGCAGACGACACAATGGCCGTCGCCGCGGGTATGGTAGTGTCTGTGAAGTCAATTACGACGAAACAGGGCAAGGCCATGGCGTTCATGGAGCTGGAAGACCAGATCGAACGCTGCGAAGTGGTTCTCTTTCCCGAGGTATGGCGGCGTAGCCAGCAGCATGTCGGGAAAGGTGAATTGCTCGTCGTGCGTGCCAAAGTGCAGCAGCAGGACGAAGGGTTCAAGCTGCTGGCTGAGGAAGTGGTGCCGTTGTCACAGGCGGCACTGGAGCAGCAGCTGCGTAGCCGTGACCGGCGCGGCAAGCCCGGCAGCGGCAGCTCTTCGCGCCCGGCGCCGTCGGCTTCGCCGCGGCGGCCAGCGGGCGCAGGAGCCGAAGCGCAGCGCAGCAGCGCAGGCGGGGATGCTTCCGCTGCGCGTAGCAGCGGGAGCCAAGGCTCGGCAGCGACGCGCAGCGATGCGGCGGGTATGGGCGCAGCCACGGCTGCGGCTTCCCGGCCTGGCGGTGCCGCTGAAGCGGCTGGCAGCCAGGCGCAGAGCCGAGAACCGCGGGCGGTGGAGCAGCGGGTGTTCGTGAAGATTGCCCCGCATGCGGAGAAGCCTGAGCTTCTGGCACGTCTGAAGCAGCTGCTTCAGGAGCACCCTGGACCTGTTGCGACGGTGCTCTTCTATGAGCAGCAACAGAAGCTGCTTGCACTGAGTGATGCCTACCGAATTAAACCATCACCAGCCCTGTTCTCCGACATGGAGAAGATGCTGGGTGAAGGGACGGTCAAAATTAAATAAGCGGTTATCTCGTTAGTGATCGTCTTTATTCCAACAATATGAAACCTGTTTAGCTAAATGCTGAACAGGTTTTTTGTGATCGATGTATCGCGGTCCTGATTTCACCATCCGCACATTTTATGAACATTTTAACAGGTTACTGCATACACTTGAGAACACCGAAGGACCGAGTGGTCCTCGGGGTATTGATGCGGGAGGTCGAGATATGTCATATGAAATCGTAGAAGCCATGCTGGCCCGGCGCGGGGTACAGATTGATGCAATCGCCGCAATTGTATACCGTCTGCAAAAAGGGTACCACCCCGAACTGACCTTGGACGACTGTGTTACCAGCGTGAAATCCGTTCTGCAGAAACGAGAGGTGCAATATACACTTTATACAGGTATTGCTCTCGACGAACTTGCGGAGAAGCGACTCTTGCCCCAACCGTTACAAGCTATTATGGAAGCGGATGAATCCCTGTATGGAGTGGACGAGACTCTGGCCCTCGGCATTACTCATGTGTATGGTATGATTGGTTTAACCAGCTTTGGTTATCTGGATAAAGAAAAAATAGGTGTCATTCATGATTTGAATGAACATGCAACAGCCATTCATGTCTTTTTGGATGACCTGGTTGCAGGGGTGGCCGCTGCAGCTTCTGCCCGGATTGCACACAAAAATATTAAAGCCAAAAAATACCCCTCAGACCTTTAACCCCCTGTATTTCCATGCCTGCATGCCGTGATCAATCTTATGACTTATATGAAGGTCTCCAAGGGCGGCTGACGCTGCCCTGATACGTTTAGGACTGCTTATGGAAGAAGTATCAATAAGAAGATTTCGTCAACCATATGAGTTATTTGTGGGGGACTAATGTCCCTCATGATCCCAAATTCTCCCCCAAGGTCCCGAACCCTTTCTTGCAGAAAAAAAGTGAGGTATGTTATCATTAGTCCAATATACGGGCTCTGAACATTAGCTTAGGGGGCGGACAAGGCATGTGGACGGTGATTTACATTGCGCCGACAGCAAAGGTTGCGGACAAGATTAAGACCAGGCTTTCGGAAGAAGGTTTTCTGGTACAGACCCGTCCCATCAGTTTATCCAAGCAGCAATTTGAGATTCGCGTCCCTTCTGGGGAATTGGAAGAGGTCCAGGAAGTGTTGAATTCCATTCTGCATTCCTGATTCGTTCGACATCGACGTGCCTTGGCAGAGGAAGAAGTACCATCGGTACATAAGGGACTAACCGCGTAAGCGGAGAGAGGAATCGACTTGCATGTATTGTATGCTGCTGTCCTTCCTTCTTTTTTTGTTAGGACTAGGACCGACCTGGTTGCTCCCGGAGACCCTACCTAGATAGATTCAAAACATCGGCGCAACAATCTTTCGGTTATTGCAGGTAATATCAATCGTGCTGACAGAAGCCGCTGATCCTTGCCCTGTACCGGCGGATTTTTTTGTTGTGAATGCTGGACAAGGCCCATGGCAGCGTGTGGGTCGTAAGCGGTTTACCGTAGCACGCGGATGAAGCTGTCACAAGCAGCGCACTGCAGGTTGCGGCCATCAAATCAACGGCTGGAGAGGTGTAGTTGTGTTCAAAGATATATTCCAGAAGAAACGGAAGTACGCTACCATACCTTCCGAGCGTGCACTTCCCGGCGAAGGCCAGGAAGTCCTAGAACGCCCAAAACGTGAAATACCTGAAGGGCTTATGAACAAGTGCAGCAAATGCGGCACCATTCAATATAGCAAGGAATTGGAGAAAAATCTGAAAGTATGTCCTGCCTGTGGTTACCATATGCGTCTTAACGCTATGGAGCGCATTGCTATGGTACTTGATGATCAAGGGTTTGTTGAGTTTGACGCTGATATGATATCAGTTGATCCGCTTGGCTTTCCTGGATATAGCAACAAATTGGAACAACAACGTCTGAAATCGGGCCTGAAGGAAGCGGTAATTACAGGGGAAGGTACCATTGAGGGCCTGCCTGTAGTTGTGGCTGTCATGAGCTTTGATTTCTTCACAGGCAGCATGGGTTCGGTTGTAGGGGAGAAAATTACCCGTGCCATTGAGCATGCAACAGAGAAGCGCTTGCCAATGATCATTTTCTCCACATCAGGTGGTGCCCGGATGCAGGAGAGTATTCTCAGCCTCATGCAAATGGCCAAAACAAGCGCAGCTTTATCCCGTTTGGATGAACAGGGTGGGCTGTACATTTCGGTCATCACGGACCCGACGACAGGTGGAGTCTCGGCAAGTTTTGCGAGTCTGGGCGATATTAATATTGCCGAACCTGGCGCTGTGTTTGGTTTTGCCGGCAGAATCGTTATTGAACAGACCATCCGTCAGAAGTTACCTGATGATTTCCAGACGGCTGAATTTAATATGCAGCACGGTCAGCTGGACATGGTTGTGCACCGGAAAGAACTTCGGGCCACTCTTGGCAAGCTTCTGGATATGCATAGTGAAAAAGGAGGGGTCTAAATGGCGGGTGAGTTGCCATATGAAGCGCCTCTGGTTGAGATGCGCAAAAAGATTGATGAACTCGTACAGTTTGGACAGGAAAAAGGGATCGACTTCACGGACGAGATTGCCCGCCTGGAAGAACGTTACCATAGACTTGAAGAAGAGATTTACACTGGCATAACGGCAGCACAGAAAATGCATCTGGCCCGGCACCAGCAACGCCCAACGGCGCTAGATCTGATTCAATTGATATTTACGGACTTCATTGAGCTGCACGGTGATCGCATGTTCGGAGACGATCTTGCGGTTGTTGGCGGGCTTGCCAAGTTGAATGGAAAGACAGTAACGGTAATCGGACAACAGCGGGGGAAAGATACGAAGGATAACATCGCCCGCTTTTTCGGCAGCGCTCATCCGGAAGGTTTCCGAAAAGGACTTCGTCTGATGAAACAAGCGAACAAATTTGGCCGTCCTATTATTACGTTTATTGATACTAAAGGGGCGTATCCGGGTAATACTGCAGAAGAGAGAGGTCAATCGGAAGCTATTGCTCGCAACCTGATGGAAATGGCGAAGCTTTCGGTTCCTGTTATAGTTGTGGTCATCGGCGAAGGTGGAAGCGGCGGTGCTCTCGCTATGGCTGTGGGTAATCGTGTGTTGATGCTGGAACATGCAATCTATTCTGCGATCTCTCCGAACGGGGCTGCTTCGATTCTCTGGAAGGATGCATCCAAGGCAGATCAAGCGGCTGAAGCGATGAAAATAACAGCCAAGGACCTTCTGGAGATGGAAGTTATTGAAGAGATCGTGCCTGAGCCACGCGGCGGTGCTCATCGGGATTATGAAGCGTCTGCTGCTTTCATCAGTGAAGCTTTGATCCGTCATCTCGACGAGATGAAGGGTTGGAGCGGGGATCAGCTGAAACAGGATCGGTATGAGAAATTCCGTAAAATTGGATCGGTCACGTTTGAACCTCAAGCATCCATTGAAGCTCCTCAAGAGCTTGTAGAAGTAGATGCCGCGAGTAATTTGTCGGGAAATGTTGAATAGTGTGACGAATTTCCTATACAAATGAGCAAAAGTATAGTAAATTTAATAGTTGGAAAAAGAAAAATAGATAAAGAGTAATACCTTTAAAATCGGAGGAAACCCAAAATGCGTAAAACGAAAATTGTATGTACCATTGGTCCATCCAGTGAATCTCTGGAGAACACCAAAAAATTGATTATGGCCGGTATGAATGTGGCCCGTCTGAACTTCTCCCACGGTGATTTCGATGAGCACGGCGGACGGATCATTGCGATTCGCCAAGCATGCGAAGAGTTGAACAAAACAGTAGCGATCTTGCTGGACACCAAAGGACCGGAAATTCGGACAGGTAAACTCGAAGTAGAACCGATCGAATTGGTTCAAGACGAGTACATCACTTTGACAACAGAAGAAATTCTTGGAACCAAAGAACGTCTTTCCATTACGTATACAGATCTTCCGAATGATGTTGAACCGGGATCTACAATTCTGATCGACGACGGTCTGATCGGACTGACTGTGGTGGAAGTGCAAGGCACCGAGATCAAATGCCGTATCGTTAACGGCGGATCGATCAAAAGCAAAAAAGGTGTTAACGTTCCGGGCGTTGCCATTTCTCTGCCGGGTATCACCGAAAAAGACGCTAACGATATCGTATTTGGTATTGAGCAAGGTGTTGATTTCATCGCGGCTTCTTTTGTACGTAAAGCGAGTGACGTACTTGAGATTCGTGAATTGCTTGAAAAACACAATGCTGGACATATCCAAATCATCTCCAAAATTGAAAACCAACAAGGTGTCGATAACCTCGATGAGATCCTTGAAGTATCTGACGGCCTGATGGTTGCTCGTGGAGACCTGGGTGTTGAGATTCCTGCGGAAGAAGTACCATTGGTACAAAAACGCATGATCGAAAAATGTAATGTTGCAGGTAAACCGGTAATCACAGCTACACAAATGTTGGATTCCATGCAGCGTAACCCACGTCCAACACGTGCTGAAGCGAGTGACGTGGCGAATGCGATCTTCGATGGCACGGACGCAATCATGTTGTCCGGTGAGACAGCTGCGGGTAAATACCCGGTTGAATCCGTTCTGACCATGTCCCGTATTGCTGAAAAAGCAGAATCTGCTCTGCCTTACCAAGAGCTGTATCTGAAGCAACGTGTTGCTCAACAAACAACTGTTACGGAAGCAATCAGTCAATCAGTTGCCCTTTCAGCTCAAGATTTGAACGCAAAAGCGATCATCACTTCAACTGAATCAGGACACACTGCACGCATGATTTCCAAGTATCGTCCAGAATCTCCAATCATCGCTGTAACTACGGAAGACAGAACTTCCCGTCGTTTGGCTCTGGCTTGGGGTGTAACTCCTGTCAAAGGAAGACTGGTTGATTCCACGGATGCTTTGTTCGAAAATGCAATTGAAGGCGGCGTAAAATCCGGACTGGTTAAAGAAGGAGACCTGGTTGTGATTACAGCAGGTGTACCTTTGGGTCGTTCCGGTTCTACCAACCTGATTAAAGTAAGCCAAATTCCAAACAACGCTTAATAGCGTATTGGATGGAGAAGCAACAGGAAAGAAGCAATGGGGCGTTATTGTCCCGTTGCTTTTTTTTCCATCTTATTGACACTTTGCAGCGAGGTAACACGTATGAATGTTAGAACGAAGGAGGCCGATCACGTGCGAGAACAGATCAATGGTAGCTGGTATGCGGCACGTCTTCGTGTACGCTATCAAGAAAGTGACCAGATGGGCGTGGTCTACCACGCGAACTATTTAAATTGGTTTGAAATCGGTCGAACTGAGATGATTCGCCAAATGGGGTATACATATCGTAAAATGGAGGAACAGGGGTTACTGCTTCCCGTAACCGGACTGGATGTGAAGTATCACAAGCCTGCCCGATATGATGATGAGATTATCATTTTCACCCGTATTGCTGCATTTAGTGGTCTGCGACTGAACTATGAGTACGACATAAGACGCATGTCTGAAGAACCTGATGAGCATATGGCGATTGGAGAACGGGTATGGTCAGCTGATGAATCACTCCCCGGAGAACGGCTGGTTACAGGTTCTACCCAGCATGTGTGGGTAAATGGAGACTGGAAGCCAGTTCGGCTGGATAAGGCAGCCTCTGAGCTATACAGCGCGCTTGAAAAGGTGTGGCTTTCGGGAAAGGGGTAATACGTCAATGCGAAAATGGATGTGGGCTTTACTCTTAATCATTCCGGTGATTGAATTATTTGGTTTTATTCTGATGAGTGACTGGATCGGAGCCGGAAAGACATTGCTTCTCATGATTCTCACGTCCTTGATTGGTATAGCAATGTTGCAGTTTGAAGGGCGAAAAGTACTTGTAGACGCCAAATCCGAGATGGAGCGTGGCAAGGTACCTGGAAGAAAAATGGTCGATGGACTTTTTATTTTTGTCGGTGGTTTCTTGCTCTTGATTCCAGGTTTTGTAACGGATCTGATCGGGTTTACACTGATATTTCCATTAACACGTCCGGTTTATCGTCTGTTCTTCCTGGGATGGCTGGAGAAAAAAATGAAAAGTGGCAAAATTACGTTTTATCGTCGTCCGAAATGAAACACCAGTTGTTTTGCATAATGGAAAAGGCTCCGCTCAGCAGATGATTTCTGTTGAACGAAGCCTTTTCCGCTTTTCCTGTGTACTCATCGCATAGGATGATGCCTCATCGGACACGTCCGTTGATGATATACGTTCGGAGGTCGCGTAATACGTTAGCCCGATTGAACGCATCGAGAATCACGAGACTGACAGGGCCAATAATTAAGCCCAGAACACCGAACAACTTCAAACCCACGAACATGCCAACCAATGTGGCGAGTGGGTCGAGCCCTACACTACTTGCAAGTACCTTCGGCTCAATAATCTGACGGGCAATCAGTAAAATCAGATAGATAATACTAATGCCAATGCCCAGATACAGATCCCCGTTCATAAACAGGTATGCAGCCCAAGGTACCATGACCAGACCAACACCCAGGTAAGGAAGCAGATCGACCAGACCAATAAACAGAGCGATGGTAAATGCTGACTTCACTTGCAATATAAGCAGTCCAATCATGACAAATAGTGCTGTAATTGAGATCATGATCAATTGTGCTCTTACATACCCAAACAAGGCCTTTTTCAGGTCAGTCCATATATCTGATATGGGCTTGCGAATGGAAGAGGGCACCCAGCCCGAGACGGTGATACTATGCCGGGTCCAACTTTTGCTGATGAAGAATGTAGACAGCAGAACAACAATTAACACCGCGCCCATGTTGGGCAGGGAAGTCAGGAGACTCAGAACCATATTGAAAAATCCGGTGACCAGATCCGTCACGGCTGTACCTACCGTTTCGGTCGTTTTGCTGATATTGCTGTTAATGGTTTCCTGGTAGTTGGGATTCTCTTTGTAAAATTCATTGATCTGCCCAATCAAACTCTGAATGGTGTCATTCTGGGTCCAGCGCACAAATGTGTCCTTGATTTCATCCACATGAAGATCAAAGCTTGTCGTAAGTGAAATGACTTCTTTTACCATGCGGGTAATCGCCGCTGATAGCACCACCGCAATGGCACCAAAATAAACGATCAATGAAAGAGTCACAGCCAGCCAGCGGGGGAACCGTGCTCGATGCTGAAGCAGTTTCACTAATGGATTCATGGCATAAGCGATAATCCAGGCAATCGCAAAAGGATACAGAAGCGGGAACAGCAAGTATATGGCAACAGCGATCAGAATGGTCGCAATGATAACCCATAAGCCGCGGAGCAGACGTTTCAGTATAATTTTATCCAAGCATCAACTCTCCTTATTTCAATTAAGCCGACCTATGTATGATCTATAAAACAGTATTAAGAATAGATGGCTATCTTAATTAATATAGAGCATTTACCACGTTTTGAAACGCCGGAAGGTTACCAGAGCTTGTTTAAGAGCTAACATTTTGAGCAAGCTCCGCCTGGATTCTTTCTTTTGCCTAGAGTATGCCTTAGTATTACAGAATATAGCAATATAAAGTTCTTCATACGACAGAATTGTTTAAAAAACATTAAATGTCAACCTTGTTTTTGTAAAGGCTTTCAAAAATGCTTTATCGGTCCGATAAAGAAGTTTGATGTGCGAATGAACTCTCATCATGTTCACATAAACGACAAAATCCAGTATGATGTTATAAGTAAATACCGATTGACAGATAGGAAAACCGCATTTTGAAATATTTGTTAATTTTAAAATGAAAATGTTTACAAAAAGAGGATAGGTGCACTTTGGCACTTATATGCACTCTGGAATGGTTCCTGATTTCGCTTATTAAAGGAGAGATGTAATATGACAGCTACCAAAGGTCTGGAAGGCATCGTTGCAACAACCTCTTCGATCAGTTCTATTGTAGACGGTGTGCTCACATACCGTGGTTACGATATCGACGATTTGGCTGAACATGCCAGCTTTGAAGAAGTTGCCTATTTGTTGTGGTTTGGTAAATTGCCAACAACGGATGAACTGAAATCCCTTCGTAAAAGCCTGAGCGATTACGCGCCGATTCCGAGCGAGTTGATTGCACAAATCCAATTGTATCCGAAAAACGTCAGTACCATGGCAGCACTTCGTTCCGCTGTCTCTGCACTTGCACTGTACGACGAGCAAGCTGATGAGATGACAACAGAAGCGAATGAGAACAAAGCGGTTAAGTTGCAAGCACAGTTGCCAACGATTGTGGCAGCCATCGCCCGTATCCGTCAGGGAAAAGAACCTGTGGCTCCAAAAGAAGGCGCTTCCATCGCAGAGAACTTTTTATATATGATGACTGGTGAAGAACCATCCGAGATCGCAGTGAAAGCATTGGACCAAGCCCTTGTCCTGCATGCGGATCACGAGTTGAATGCTTCGACATTTGCAGCTCGTGTAACGGTTGCTACGCTGTCGGATATCTATTCCGGTGTAACTTCCGCCATTGGCGCACTGAAGGGACCACTGCATGGTGGTGCTAACGAAGCCGTTATGAAAATGTTGAATGAGATCGGTACGCCTGATCGTCTTGAAGCGGCAATTCAGGAAAAATTGAATAATCGTGAAAAGATCATGGGCTTTGGACATCGGGTGTACAAAAACGGTGATCCACGTGCCAAGCATCTACAGAAGATGTCCAGAGAACTTGGCGAGATGAACAATGATACGCGCCTGTATGATATGTCAGTGAAGATCGAGGAACTGGTTACAGGACAAAAAGGACTGAAGCCTAACGTAGACTTCTATTCTGCTTCTGTATATACCCAACTGGAGATCGAACAGGAATTGTTCACTCCGATCTTTGCCATCAGCCGGGTGTCTGGATGGACTGCGCATATTTTGGAACAGCTTGCGGACAATCGCATCATTCGTCCACGTGCGGAGTACACTGGCCCTACAGAACAGAAATACGTTTCTATTGAACTTCGCTAATAGCCACAAAAACAGTATAATAATATGGACGAGGTGAAGGGTTGGAAAGTAGAGGCGTTACTAGCTTAAGCTCTCAGGACCCTTCTCTCCACAAGACTAGTGGTATGATGAATACTGCATATATGAAACCTAGGAGGAATTTTAACTATGAAATTAGAAAAATTTGCTCACCCAACTGAAGGCGAAAAAATTCAAATTGATAACGGTACACTTCAAGTACCTAGCAACCCAATCATTCCATTTATCGAAGGTGACGGTACAGGCCGTGATATCTGGAAAGCTTCCAAACGTGTATTGGATGCAGCTGTTGAAAAAGCCTATGATGGCAACAAAAAAATCGCATGGTATGAAGTGTTTGCTGGACAAAAAGCATTCGATACATACGGTGAGTGGTTGCCGAATGATACATTGGAAGCCATTCGTGAGTATATCGTAGCGATCAAAGGACCATTGACTACACCAATCGGTGGCGGTATCCGTTCCCTGAACGTAGCCCTGCGTCAAGAGCTTGACCTCTATACTTGCTTGCGTCCTGTTCGTTATTTCGACGGTGTACCTTCTCCGGTTAAACGTCCTGAGCTGGTAGACATGGTTATTTTCCGTGAGAATACGGAAGATATCTATGCAGGAATCGAGTATGCTGAAGGTTCTGAAGAAGTGAAAAAAGTGATCCAGTTCCTGCAACAGGAGATGGGTGCTAACAAAATTCGTTTCCCTGAAACTTCCGGTATTGGTATCAAGCCAGTTTCTTCCGAAGGTTCAAAACGTTTGGTACGTGCAGCAATTCAATACGCAATTGATCATAACCGTAAGAGTGTTACCTTGGTACACAAAGGTAATATCATGAAATTTACCGAAGGTGCCTTCAAAAACTGGGGATACGAAGTGGCTGAAGAAGAGTTCGCTGACAAAGTATTCACTTGGGCACAATATGACATCATCAAAGATAACGAAGGTACAGATGCAGCGAATGCAGCACAAAAAGCCGCTGAAGATGCTGGTAAAATCATCGTAAAAGATGCGATTGCCGATATCGCTCTGCAACAAGTATTGACTCGTCCAGGCGAATTTGATGTTATCGCAACCTTGAACCTGAACGGTGACTATCTGTCCGATGCACTTGCAGCGCAAGTTGGCGGAATTGGTATCGCTCCTGGAGCGAACATCAACTACGTGACAGGACATGCTATCTTCGAAGCAACTCACGGTACTGCACCTAAATACGCGGACAAAGATGTCGTGAACCCTGGTTCCGTTATTCTGTCCGGAGTAATGTTGCTTGAGCACTTGGGATGGCAAGAAGCAGCTAACCTGATCTACAAAGGTATGGAAACATCCATTAACAATAAAACAGTAACGTATGACTTTGCACGTCTGATGGATGGCGCTACTGAAGTGAAATGTTCTGAATTCGCGGATCAAATCATTAAAAACCTGTAAGGGGAGATGTGAATCTTGACTATTCAGCGCAAAAAAATCACAGTAGTCGGCGCCGGTTTTACCGGCGCCACGACCGCATTAATGCTTGCCCAAAAAGAACTCGGGGATGTTGTGCTGGTTGATATTCCTCAGCTGGAGAACCCGACGAAGGGGAAAGCACTCGATATGATGGAGGCAAGTCCTGTTCAAGGATTTGACAGTCATATCGTCGGTACTTCCAACTACGAAGATACTGCAGGTTCTGAGATTGTAATCATCACCGCTGGTATCGCCCGTAAACCGGGTATGAGCCGTGACGATCTGGTCAATACGAATGCGGGTATTGTGAAGTCCGTTTGTGAAAATGTGAAAAAATATTGCCCTGATTCCATCGTCATTATTCTAAGTAACCCGGTAGATGCGATGACTTATGCAGCTTATCAGACCCTTGGTTTTCCTAAAAACCGTGTTATTGGTCAGTCAGGTGTTCTGGATACAGCACGTTATTGTACCTTCATTGCGCAAGAGCTGAACGTATCTGTTGAAGATGTTCGTGGATTCGTTCTTGGTGGTCACGGAGACGATATGGTGCCTCTCGTTCGTTATTCGAGCGTGGGAGGCATTCCAATCGATACCCTGATTCCGGCTGACCGGATCGAATCCATCGTGCAGCGCACCCGTGTTGGCGGTGGTGAGATTGTGAATCTGCTTGGTAACGGCAGTGCGTATTACGCACCGGCGGCTTCACTTGTTCAGATGACCGAAGCGATTTTGAAGGACAAGAAACGTATCATTCCAGTCATCGCTTATCTTGAAGGTGAATATGGCTATCATGATCTGTTCCTCGGTGTACCAACCATTCTGGGTGGTAACGGCATTGAGAAAATATTCGAGCTTGACCTGACAACGGAAGAAAAAGCAGGCTTGGATAAATCTGCTGATTCGGTTCGTAACGTCATTTCAGTAGTAAACCTGTAAGTTTGAGAACTTTTTGAACAGAAGCTAAAAGAAAACCTCCGGTAACCCGGAGGTTTTCTTTTCTTTGGATAAGATCCCCAGTATAATGGGATGTGATGTATAGCACACCGAAAATGTTGAGGAGGATGAAAATTTTGACAATGATTATGTATCTGCTCCATATTATTGGAGCACTGGCGATGGGATTTTATTTGATTCTGCCATTTGTGGTCGGTAAAATCCGTACTTTGAATGCTGCAGCACAAGAGGGAGCATTTGCATCGCTACGTTCTTTGAACAAAGTCGCGCAGTATGGACTTGTAATCCAACTTCTAACAGGCGGTTACCTGATGACAAAAGGTGAGTATTCTCATGTCTGGATGGCTGTTGTTGTTGTCCTTCTCTTGGCCATTGCCGCTATTGGAGGAATTATGGGCAAACCGCTACGACTCGCTGCAGAAGGTGTGAAAAACAAGCGTGATGTAGGTCCTGAGCAAAGCAAGATCCGTATGTTCAGTACACTTCTGGCTGTATTCTTGCTTATCATGGTGTATCTGATGGTGAATAATCAGGTCATCTAAGTGCGTAGCGGACGGTTAATCCATCCTACAACGATGTATTAGTCTCCATTGCTTAAGCGTTTGCAAACGTAATTAGGACAAGCTGAATGGGATGTAAGATAGCGTTACGGGAAACAAATGGAAAATAGACAGCCACATCGGCTGTCTATTTTTGTTATTACCAAGTTGAATCAGCATTCCTTGTTTTATTTGAGTTGGTACTACAGCAGTCTTTACCATACATATCATCGTCCATGCTCCATCAGGTAAGGTCTACATGGGTTAGGTTGCACTCATAGCATATGCACACACAGCATTTCGACCATTCCGCTTGGACTCATAGAGCGCAGTATCAGCATCACGTAACAAGGATTCCAGCGAATCAATGCCTCCATTGTATTGGGAGATACCAAAGCTTGAGGTCAGCGTAATAGGATTTCCCTTAACATCTAAGGGGGAATTCAACAAGGCAACTCTCAGTTGCTCTGCAAGTTCTTTGGCTTCTTGAAGAGAGGTATCCGGAAGGGAGATAACGAATTCTTCTCCTCCATAACGGGCGAACAACATCTCAGGGCTCAAATATCGATTACATACAGAGACTACATGGATAATGGCCTGATCACCTACATCATGTCCATAGGTATCATTGATGCGTTTAAAATAATCGATATCAAATAATATAAATGAAACAGGCTGCTGATTAAGACGAGCCTCGCTTAACATCTCCCGTCCTTTATGCAAAAAATGAGTGCGATTATAGATTTTGGTCAGACCATCGAAATAAGCCAGTTGTTTTAGCTGTTCTTGCAAGAAACGTTGTTCTGTTATATCAATGAGCATAATGAGGCTACCCACGATCTGTGCATCCTTGTTATACACATAAGATGTTCTGACCTGATAACAGACGGTTTCACCTGCTAACTGCCAGTACAGATCCGTTTGCAATCCTTCCTTCTCGTATTGAACGGGAAAAGTCTCACCGGCAAGAGTAAGCCATATCTCATCCAAGGGTTGTCCAATCATGGTGAGGTTAAGCTCTGGCAACATGTCACGAAGTGATCGATTATAATCTACCAGACGATTGGAACTATCCAGTACAATAACTCCTTCGCGCATGCTCTCGAAAATACTGTCTTTAGCAATCGGCACGATGGTCAGGAGACGAGAGGATAGAATGGCCCAGATATACATCGCAGATGTAATACACATGAGAACCGGCACGGGGTCCATCCCACCAGGTGTCAAGCCAAGCAAATACAGAAAAGCTGCGACCATAGGAATAATCTGTGAAGTAATCAGTGTAAGTAATTGTCGACGGTACATCTTCTTGGTGTGTTTCCATTGACCGATCAGAATGAGGCAGGCACACAACAGACATGAGAACGTGAATGCGCCGTGTACAACATACCATTGACCTACTGCGATATCCATCAGAGGTACGGGACTATCTTCTCTCAGCCATACTTTCTTATAAAAAAGATGATGAAAATCATTGGTTGCTACCATACATAGTGTAATGGAAGGGATTACAAACAATGCGGCAGTGGCCTTTTTGGATAACGTTTTTCCTGTATATTTTATCATCAACATGAGGCCAAGAGATGCGGAGAAGGGCATGCCTATATACTCCACGGTGGTCCAAAACTTCATCTGCTCGAGCGTGTTGCTGGCCAGCTCAATTGCATATCCAAACGTGTATATGGAGAGTGCTGCTGTGTAGAGGATGAATATTTTGGAGCTGGGGATCTCGGATCTTCTGAAATAGGTATATAAACACAAAAAGACATTCAGCACGGCTGAAGTGGCTACGAGTGTTATATATGAATTAATATGCGATTCCATTGTCAGGTCTCCATGTTAGATTAGGATGATTAAACCAGTAAAAATGATAGCTAAAGCATATCTGTATACTGTACATTGTACCTCAGCCCAAGGAGCATAGGAATACACTTTGTATCATGAAACAGTCTAATTTCGAATAAATTTCGAATTCTGGCAATACAGGCTTTGAAGCAAATCGATTGTTTGATATCCAAAGAGCGTGGTAAATAACGAATAGAAGGTAGGACGCTGATAGAGACAGCACGCCGAGCCTTGAGTTGCTTTTCATCACAGAAGAATAATCTGGACTGTTCATGCCATCCTACAGAATGAGACTTTTTCAGAGAACGAAAGACAAGGAAGGTTACAGCTAAAGTCCGTGTCTTCTGTAATCCAAACATGTTCACATTTTGAGAGGAGAATGTTAGATGTCAACCACACCACAAAACGAAAAAACAATGCCAGCACAGCATCAGGATCAACGACCTGGAATCGAGTCGGAGATGCATCCTAGACCCGAATTTGAAAAGCCTGAATATAAGGCAGCAGGTAAACTGACGGGAAAGGTAGCGCTCATTACAGGGGGTGACAGTGGGATCGGACGGGCTGTAGCTGTTACATACGCCAAGGAAGGCGCAGATGTCGCCATTGTATATCTGAGCGAGCACGAAGATGCCAAGGAAACGAAGCGCCAAGTGGAACAAGAAGGACGCAAGTGTATCTTGATAGCTGGAGATATTGGTGATGATGCCTTTGCGAAGAAGTCGATTCAGCAGACGGTGGATGAATTGGGCAAACTGGACATTGTCGTGAATAACGCTGCGGAACAGCACCCACAGCAGAATCTGGAGGATATTACACCAGAGCAACTGGAGCGAACATTCCGTACCAATATCTTCGGCATGTTCTATGTGACGCAGGCAGCTCTGCCACATCTGAAGAAAGGCAGTACGATTATTAACACCACATCCATCACAGCTTATCGCGGCAGCCCGACCTTGCTTGATTATTCATCTACCAAAGGAGCAATCACTTCGTTCACTCGTTCTCTGTCGATGAATGTGATTGAGAAGGGAATTCGTGTTAATGCCGTTGCACCAGGGCCGATCTGGACACCGCTCATTCCATCCACCTTTGACGAGAAAAAAGTAAGTGAGTTTGGCGCAACCCAGCCGATGAAACGTCCAGGGCAACCGGATGAACTGGCTCCCGCATATGTGTATCTGGCTTCGGATGATTCATCGTATGTGAGTGGACAGGTAATGCATGTAAATGGCGGTGAAGTGGTAAACGGGTAATGCTTTAAGATGATTCGGAATCCGTATAGGATTGATTATATAGAGAGACGTATCGCATTCAGCATGGCTGAGCGGTGCGTCTTTTTTATATCAGGGAATTGTGCAAGTCTAAGATGCGGTTTAGCAGCTGTTTACAAAAGTCTGCATCTGCGTTGATACATATATGATATGGTACGAATAGCTTTGCTGACTGGAATCTCTCTAATCTGTGATATGATAGATCGAGCAATTATACTTGGAGGGATAAGTCATATGAAAATGAGCAAACAGAATGCAGCGCATTATATATGGGGTGCACAGTGCGATGGCTGGCACCTTGTTCAAAACGATAAATTGAGCATCATTCATGAGCGAATGCCTGCAGGAACGACTGAAACACGACATGTTCATTCGGTAAGCCGTCAGTTTTTTTTCATCCTTAGTGGTGAAGCATATATGGAACTAAACGGAGAAATGTTCGTGCTGGAAACCCATGAAGGAATTGAGATTGCACCCGGAATGCCGCATCAGATGATGAATCGTAGCAACGAAGAAGTGGAGTTTCTCGTTATTTCCAATCCCGGCACCCGTGGTGACCGAATTGAACTGGATTCAATATAGAGCCAATTATTAGATGTTAATCTGATCATAAAGGAAGAGATAGATGAGACCGTTCCGAATTCGCCTTGCCATCATTATGATGGTGCTGATCGGTGTATCCGTCATTGTAGCTGGATATACAATGGGCAGAGTGTTTAAAACTACGCACATAACCGCATTGGAGCAAACCATGGTGCGGGAGATTAATTTGCTCAAAGCCACGTTTCCCTTCCATGATGCAAGTGATCCAACCTCGGAAGCCACACGAAAGTACTATTCAGATCGGGCGCTGGAACTGGATCGCCTCACGGATTCCCGGGTGACCTTCATCAATAAAGACGGCACCGTCATTGGAGATTCCGAGAGTAATCCGGCAGCGATGGATAATCACTTGAACCGGGAAGAAATTCTGGGTGCGGTTGGGGATGGATACGGGCAGTCCATACGGTACAGTGAAACACTGGGACAGGACATGCTGTATGTAGCACTACCTGTCAATTCGGATCAAAGTGACATGATTGAAATGCCCAGCGGCAAATTTGATGGCTACATCCGTCTTTCAATGAGTCTGCATGCGGTTGATCAGGGTCTTCAGCGTGGTTGGATGATTATGTTTGCTGCACTTGGACTGCTGTTCTTAATTGTCGCATTTGTCAGTTATCGGGTTGCACGCGGACTAACCTCCCCGATTGAGCATATTACAAAAGTGGCTCATCGAATCACCAAGCTGGAATACGATGCGAGAGTTGATGTAACGCGTAGAGATGAGATCGGACAGTTGGGGCTTGCGATCAACGGAATGGCAGACAGCTTGCAGTCCCAGCTGAAGACGATTCGTGACAATGAAGCCTTGCTACAGAGCGTCCTCGCGAACATGACCGGAGGCATTGTCATGATCGATGCAGGGCAATCCATTGCATTGGTTAATCGGGAAGCAGAGCGTATGCTTGGTATTCAGGCAGGAAAAGTTACGGGTAAGCCTTATACTGAATTGAAAAGACACTACGAATTAACACGTACCATTGAAGAGAGTGTTGCACTGAAAGATCGGATGCACGAAGAAGTGAGTGTGTTCAACCCGGAGGAAAAACTGATCCGTATTGATGGCGTACCCATGTCGGAAGATGATGGCGGGTATCGAGGCATGTTGTTCCTGTTGCAGGACGTGACGGCGATTCGCCGATTGGAGTCGATGCGCAGTGAGTTTGTCGCGAATGTCTCACATGAGCTTAAAACACCTGTTGCTGCGGTCAAGGGCTTTGCCGAAACGTTGCTCAGTGGCGGGGTACAGGATAAGGAGACGGAGCGTTCATTCCTGAAAATCATCTATGATGAAGGAGATCGACTTAACCGATTGATTGGGGATATTCTGGAGTTATCCAAAATCGAATCCAAACGCGCGCCTTTGCAATGTTCACCGGTTCATGTACACTCTTTCTTCGAAATGGTGCTGGGCACCCTGTCCAAGGTGGCGGAGAAAAAGCAGATTCGTCTGGAAATGCATGTTCCGGAGGAACTGTACATTGAAGCGGATGAGGACAAGATGAAGCAGATCTTCATCAATCTGTTATCCAATGGAATCAACTATACCCCGGATGGCGGACGAGTGAAGTTACAGGTGACAATGGATAACGACGATGAAGTGGTCTTTGCGGTGTCGGATACTGGCATTGGCATACCGAAAAAAGATCTGCCGCGGATCTTCGAACGATTCTATCGCGTTGATAAAGGCAGATCCCGTAATTCAGGGGGCACGGGCCTTGGACTTTCCATCGTGAAACATCTGGTGGAATTGCATCATGGCAAATTGTCTGTTGAGAGTGAGCTGGGCATGGGGACAACGTTCCGTGTGATCCTTCCATTCATTCAGGATGAAGAGATCTAGACATAAAGTAGGAAAATGTAAAAAGGTTGTTTTGTTTTACACCGCGTTAACAATTTAGTGCTATG
This sequence comes from Paenibacillus sp. FSL R5-0749, assembly GCF_038595085.1. Classification (NCBI taxonomy): domain Bacteria; kingdom Bacillati; phylum Bacillota; class Bacilli; order Caryophanales; family Paenibacillaceae; genus Paenibacillus; species Paenibacillus sp. FSL R5-0749. Next base: position 2,115,562 of record NZ_CP152005.1, read on the forward strand.
ATAGAAAAAGTGTTGTGGCAACAGACAACCTATGAAGAGAGAAGGGGTATCATGGCACAGCGTTTGCTAGTTATTGAGGATGAACCTACATTATCGAGATTACTCACGTATAACCTGACACAGGAAGGTTATGACGTTACGGCAGAGGATCACGGATCTGCAGGATATGATCGGGCCTTGTCTCAGGAATTTGATCTCATTTTGCTTGATCTGATGCTTCCGGGCATGAATGGTCTGGACATTCTGAATAAGTTAAGAATACAGGGGGTAAGTACACCTGTTATCATTCTAACCGCCAAGAACGGTGAAGCCGAGGTAGTACAGGGACTGAAATCGGGTGCCGATGATTATATTACCAAACCATTTGGTGTATCTGAGTTATTAGCCCGAGTGGATGCCGTATTAAGACGTTATTCCAATGGTGAAGACTTACCACAGCCTGATGACAAGGATGGTTCACGAATTATTCTGGGAGAGCTTGAGATTTATCCTCTGAAATATGAAGTGACACTGGGTGGACAATCCATCAGTCTGCGTCCGAAAGAATTCGAAGTTCTTTTATATTTGGCCAAAAAGCCGGGTGTGGTACTGACAAGGGATGATCTGATGAACGCGGTGTGGGGCTTCGATTATATCGGAGGTCAACGAACAGTGGACGTACACGTCAGCTCATTACGCAAAAAGCTGGAGCTGGACCCAGAATCGGTTCACATTGATTCCATTCGTGGTGTAGGTTATAAATTGGTTGTGAAAAGAAAAACTCCCCATCATTCAAGTTAGCAATGATCGGGGAGTTTTATTTTACATTCGTTTAACATAAAGGAGGATGTTCCTTTACGTAGAGGGAGTAGCATGGACTTATCTGGGTGATACTTTATACCTACATAATCTATCTCAAGACGGAGCTAATACGTAAAGGAGATTGCGCATTTATGCCCATGTTGCTCGAAGTGAAACCTGACCAGCCTCATGTTGTTTTACATAACGAAGAATTAACGACGCCTGAACAACAGTATCATGGAGTAACGGTGGTTGCTGAAGAACCTGTAATCCATCTGCAAGACTATTACCGCCAGGTTCCTGTCGCCGGAGTCCACACAACCTGTGGAGAAGCAGCGACGATGATGAATCAGGGTCAGGAGTACCCTTGCATTGTATTATGTGATGAGCAGATGAAACCTACTGGATTGTTAATGAGAGAGACGTTATATCGGATGTTAAACGGCCGTTTTGCCGCAGATCTATTCTACCGTAAGCCGGTCATACAAGTCGTGAACACATCACCGGTTATTGCAGATATTCATATGGAAGCGACCACAATTATCGATATCGCACTTGGACGGAATGAACAACATTTCTACGATTGTCTACTCGTTACGGATCAGGATCGACTGCTCGGTGTGCTGACGATGCGTGATGTGATGTCGCTCTCCCGCAGATTGCAACAAGCGTCTTCCGAAGAACGTGTTCGTACGGTATCGGAGAGCAGGCAGGAGATAACGAGAATTAATGAAGCAGTTACCAAGCTGGTGCATGCAGCGAATCAGACCGTTCATGAGGCCCGGGAGATCATGGCATTGTCCAAGCGGGGCGAAGAGAGTTTGAAGCATGTCGATGCTTCCTATAACCAGGTACATCAGCACATGGAGAGTCAAGGACAACATGCGGATCACATGCTGAATTCGATCAAAACAGGCTCAGGCATGGCACATTCCATTCGATCCCTGGCAGATCAGAGTGGGCTCCTTGCCCTGAATGCTTCCATCGAAGCAGCACATGCCGGTGAATATGGACGAGGTTTTCAGATTGTTGCAGGCGAGATTCGAGCGCTGGCGAAACAGACCCGTGAAGTTGCAGGCAACATGTCTTCATTGCTGGAGAATATTGGTGGACTGACCCTTCAGACCGTAGAACTGGTTAAGGCAAGCGGAGCGGAGATTGATGACAGTTCGGTACATGTCACTGCAGGGGGAGCCACGTTCCGGCAACTGAACAGTGCGGTGAGAGATCTGTCCCGTATAGCAGAGGAAATTGCCATGGAAGGCGGAAAAGCTGGAGAAGTCGCAGAGCATATTCGTACAAAGCTGGATGAGATGGTTTTGAATAGTGAGTAAAATATAAGGCAATCCATAAGGCTAAGGCAGACATCAGGAATCAGATTGATCCATTACGCAGATCATGAAGGTTAAGGATGTCTTTTTACATTCCGTTAACATGAAAGTGATACGGTTTTTACAATGAGAGGGTAGGATATTAAAGATGGCCGAGTAGCGATGAACGATTATCAGCATCGGTCTCAACGTAAAGGGAGTTTTCGTGTCCCTGCAGCGAAGGAGAAGTGAACATCCATGAAGGACCTCATTCACATTGATAAACTTAATTTATACTATGATACGCATCACGCGCTTAAAAATATATCGATGGATCTGCCGGAAAAAACGGTTACTGCGTTCATCGGGCCGTCAGGTTGTGGTAAATCGACATTGCTTCGCACATTGAACCGGATGAATGACATGATTCCGGGTGTTCGTGTGGAAGGACAGGTTATGTTGAATGGCTCCGATATCTACAGTAATGAGATTGAAGTGGAGACACTGCGCAAACGGGTCGGCATGGTGTTTCAACAACCGAATCCGTTCCCTAAATCTATTTATGATAACGTCGCTTATGGACCACGCTTGCATGGGGTAACCCAGAAGGCTGAACTGGATCGGTTGGTGGAACAGAGTCTTGTCCATGCGGCACTGTGGGATGAAGTGAAGGATGTATTGAAAAAGTCGGCACTGAGTCTGTCTGGCGGACAACAGCAGCGTCTCTGTATTGCACGGGCGCTGGCTGTACAGCCTGACGTTCTGCTGATGGATGAAGCAACGTCGGCACTCGACCCGATCTCCACGTTGAAAATTGAGGAGCTGGTGAAGGAATTGCATCACAAGTACACCATCGTTATGGTTACCCACAATATGCACCAGGCGGCACGGGTATCTGGACGCACGGTATTTTTCCTGAATGGTGAAGTGGTGGAGGCAGCTGATACGGAGACGTTATTCTCCACACCGCAAGATTCCCGAACCGAGGATTATATCTCTGGAAGGTTCGGTTAAGCGAGCTGAGTTGGAATGATCCCGGCATAACCGGAGACGATGGATAAGGAGGACATGAAATCTATGATTCGCAGAAAAGAATTTGATCAGGAGCTTGAAGAGCTGCGTACCTTGCTCAAGCAAATGGGTGAACATGTAGGAGCAGCACTGGATGGGGCTATTGAGAGTTTACAAACGATGAACGCGGAGAAAGCTCAGGTCATCATCAAGAATGATGCGAATCTGAATGCCCTTGAAGACAAAATTATGGAGCTTGGCTCCAAACTGATCATTACACAACAGCCGGTGGCGAAGGACCTCAGACGTATTATCGTGGCTTTCAAAATCTCCAGTGATCTGGAGCGTATGGGAGATCTTGCTCTCGACGTGGCGAAGGTGACACTCCGGATGGATGGACAGAAGCTGATTAAACCTCTGGTGGATATCCCGCAGATGGCAGAAATCGTGAAATCCATGATTGATGAATCCATCGAATCTTTCCTGAAAGAAAACACAGATCTGGCCTACAAAATGGCTCAGACGGATGATCAGGTCGATCAACTGTACAGCCACATGATCAGTGATCTCTACACGTTAATGACAGAGCATCCGAATCAGGCTTCTCAGGCTATGCTGCTGATGATGGTCGGACGTTACATTGAACGTATTGGCGACCATGCAACCAACATTGGTGAGAGCACGGTATACCTGGTCACAGGTAAACGTCCGGATCTGAATCAATAGAAGAGTATTGCTTTGGCTTTGGAATTGGGGAATCAGTGCTGATTAAGTAATGCAATCATATGAATGGAAAAGGACTTTCTCTCAGGTAGGCTGTGTACAGCTGTCTGTGGAGGAGGTTCTTTTTTGCGATTAAATGAAGTGAAAAGAGGCTATTCTTTTTGATGTGACAGGTGGGTATGGTATCATGAGAATAGATGTAATTTGAAGAGGTTGACCATATAATACGCGAGGTGCTGGAATGGACAAGTTTATTCTCATAGATGGAAATAGCATTATTTACAGGGCGTTTTTTGCAATGCCGCCTCTGACCAACTCGAAAGGTCTGCATACCAATGCCGTATATGGCTTCACCACGATGCTGCTGAGACTGCTTGAAGAGCATAAACCTACACATGTGATGGTCGCATTTGATGCAGGCAAAGTTACGTTCCGACACGAAGGATATCAGGAATACAAGGGTGGTCGGGAGAAAACACCACCAGAGTTGTCAGAGCAATTCCCATTGCTCAAAGAACTGCTGAAAGGACTTGGCATTGCCCAGTTTGAGCTGGCAGGATTTGAAGCGGATGACATTATCGGGACGTTGACCAAACGCGCAGATGAAGCGGGCAGACAGGTGCTTGTTGTATCGGGTGACAAAGATATGCTGCAGCTTGCCTCTGAACATGTACATATCGGACTGACACGTAAAGGGGTAACCGATATTGAACTGTATGATCCTGCTCAGATTAAGGAGCGTTATGGTCTGACGCCGCTGCAAATCATTGATCTCAAAGGTCTGATGGGCGATGCGTCTGATAATATTCCGGGTATTCCCGGAGTCGGAGAGAAAACAGCGTTGAAGCTGCTGCACCAGTTCGGATCGGTGGAGGATGTGCTGAATGGTACAAGTGAACTGAAAGGCAAGATGAAGGAAAAGATCGAGGCCCATGCCGAAGATGCCCGGATGAGCAAGCAACTCGCGACAATTCACCGGGAAGTTCCGCTTGAGCAGACGTGGGAGGATATGCAATTCGGCGGTTTAAAAGAAGAACAGGCTGGCCCTGCACTGGCCAAGCTGGAATTCAAATCCTTGCTCGAACGTCTGTCGTTCAGCGGCAGCCTGGCTTCTGAACAGGAAGCGGTCCCTGCTGCCGAGGTAGAGTCCTCCATTGCAACAGAGGACAACATAGGCGAGCTGTTCAGTTCCCTGGGTTCCATTGATGTCCTCCACGTGGAGACACATGGGGATAACCCGCACCAAGCAAAATTGATTGGACTTGCTGTAGGTTCCGCTGGAACCTACACGTTCATATCTCCCGAATTGCTTCATTCCGATGCTGCTGCTTCAGTGCGGGAATGGCTTGGTAATTCAGAACAACCAAAGCGCGGGTATGATCTTCATCGTGTAGACCTGGCTCTACATGCACATGGAATTGAATTCGCTGGCGCATCATTCGATGTACAGCTGGCTGCTTATTTGCTTGATCCAACGGAATCCAACCAGACAATTAGTGGACTCACAACCAAGTATGGTCTGCCATCACTCGTGGAGGATGACACGGTTATGGGCAAAGGGGCCAAGTATAAGGTGCCGGAAGCAGAGATCCTGGGCGATTTCCTTTGCCGGAAAGCTGCTGCTGTGGCAGCGATTATTCCTCTCCAGGAACAGGCGCTGGAGGGCGATGAGATGAACTCACTTTTCCATGAGCTGGAGATGCCGTTGTCGCGTATTCTGGCAGATATGGAGAAGCAGGGTATTAAGGCTAATACAGCCGATTTGCAGGCGCTGGGAAGCGAGTTCGAAGAGCATATCAGCAGACTTATGGCTGAGATTTACAAGTTGTCAGGGACAGAATTCAATCTGAATTCGCCGAAGCAACTGGGGGAGATTTTGTTCGACAGACTGGGCTTGCCGGTCGTGAAGAAAACAAAAACAGGCTACTCCACAGATGCTGAAGTATTGGAGAAATTAGCGCCTTATAATGATGTGGTTAAGCATATCCTGCAATATCGTCAGCTTGCCAAGCTGCAATCTACTTATGTGGAAGGACTGCTCAAAGAGATCTCCGATCGAGATGGCAAGGTGCATACGTATTATCGTCAGACCATTGCTGCAACGGGACGACTTAGCAGTCAATTCCCGAACTTGCAGAACATTCCGATTCGGATGGAAGAAGGTCGCAAAATCCGGAAGGTATTTGTTCCTTCCGAACCCGGTTGGTCCATTTTGGCAGCAGACTATTCCCAGATTGAACTGCGTGTTCTGGCACATATTTCGGACGATGAGCGCTTGAAGGAAGCATTTGTCAATGATATGGATATTCATACGAAGACTGCTTCGGATGTATTTGGCGTGAAGCCTGAGGATGTGGATGGGGATATGCGTCGTTCCGCCAAGGCAGTTAACTTTGGTATCGTATATGGAATAAGTGATTATGGCTTATCACAGAATCTGCACATTACTCGTAAAGAGGCAGCGCAGTTTATTGATCAGTATTTTGAAGTATTCCAGGGTGTGCGCCGATATATGGATGACATTGTGAAAGAAGCTCGCCAGGATGGTTACGTTAAAACGCTGCTTGAGCGACGTCGTTACCTGCCAGAGATTAATGCCAGCAACTTCAATCTGCGCTCCTTCGCAGAGCGTACGGCGATGAACACACCTATTCAGGGAACTGCGGCAGATATCATCAAGCTGGCCATGGTACAGATGGATGAAGCACTGCGGGAACGCAAGTTGAAGAGCCGTATGTTGCTTCAGGTGCACGATGAACTTGTGTTCGAAGTGCCTGCCGATGAATTGGAGCTGATGAAAGAACTCGTGCCTTCGGTCATGGAAAAAGCATTGGAACTGTCAGTTCCGCTGAAAGCTGAAGTCAGCTTTGGGGATAACTGGTACGAAGCGAAATAATCAAGCAGCGCGCGGTTTTTCCGGTATTTTACAATCGGACCTTCCATGTTAGAGATATAAGAAAAGGGTCCCGCTGAGCGCCATCTTCCGTTATAATATAGGGGAGGTGAGAACATCATGCCGGAATTACCGGAAGTCGAAACAGTCAGAAGAACATTGAATCAACTTATTGTGGGCAAAACGATTGATCATGTGACCGTTAGCTTGCCGCGAATTATTCAGCGGCCGGACGACATAGATGCATTTGCAATGGAACTCGCGGGACATACCGTAATTGGCGTGGAGAGACGAGGCAAGTTTTTGCGTATTTTGCTGGACGGGCTGGTGCTTGTCTCCCATCTGCGGATGGAAGGAAGGTACGGCGTGTACGAGCAGCATGAAGATGTGGAGAAGCATACACATGTAATCTTCCATTTTAATGATGGTACGGAATTGCGTTATAAGGATGTACGCCAGTTCGGTACGATGCATCTGTTTAATACAGGTGAGGAACTGATATCGAAACCTTTGCTGAAGCTGGGATTGGAGCCGCTTGATCCGGCCTTTACGGTAACCGCATTCCGTGAGGCGGTGGGCAAGCGAACAACCAAAATTAAAGCTGTGTTGTTAAATCAGGCATATGTGGTGGGTATCGGGAATATTTATGTGGACGAGGCTCTATTTCGCGCCGGCATCCATCCTGAGACCATCGCCAAAACTCTGACCGAGGCGCAGTTAACGGTGCTTCATGAAGCGATTGTGGCTACGTTGCAAGATGCAGTGAATGCAGGGGGTTCATCCATCAAATCCTATGTGAACGGACAGGGTGAGATGGGCATGTTCCAGCATCAACTGAAAATCTATGGACGCAAATCGGAGCCTTGTGCAACATGTGGTACGTTAATTGAAAAAACGGTGGTTGGTGGTCGTGGTACGCATTTTTGTCCGAACTGTCAGCCGCTGAACTTGAACTGAATGAACGAAATGATGAAATCATAGCACCCTTGGATTCCTCCCTCCATATACTGATATGGCAGAAATAAGCGGGCGTATACCCATACTGGCATCTTCAGTTGGCACGAGTACCGCACAGAGGAGGAGTCCGGGGTGCTGCATCATTTTATTTCATTGCTGGCGCTTGCTTTGGCGCTTAGTTTAGATGGTTTTGGAGTCGGGATTACATATGGGTTACGGAGGACGAAGATTCCCCTGTTATCTATCGCTGTTATTTCGATCTGTTCGGGATTGGTTATTGCCTTGTCGATGCAAGTTGGTGTGCTGTTGTCCCATGTCGTGTCACCGGATATCGCTTCCATTGTGGGCGCCGTTATATTGATAGGTATTGGTGCATGGTCACTGTTGCAACTTATTCGAAAGCAAGGAAAAGAACAGCTGGAAACAGGCAACGGAACGGATGAGGGAACAGAAGAAACAAAGGTTAACGCGATGGGAAACGTACAAGCGACGCTGCCGGATTCCAAGGGCAGGAATCAGGTGCTTGCACTGGATCTGGAGCAATCGGCTACGGGTGGTTCTCTCGAACGAATGGTATTTACACTGGAGCTCCGTAAGCTGGGGGTCGTCATTCAGATCCTTCGCAGCCCTTCCAAGGCGGATATGGATAACTCGGGAAGTATATCTGCTCAGGAAGCGATGTGGCTGGGGATTGCCCTGTCTCTGGATGCGTTTGGAGCAGGCCTGGGAGCGGCTCTTTTGGGATTCCCCACGCTCTGGACGGCACTCATTATTGCCCTGTTTAGTGGGGCGTTTCTGTCACTTGGCATGAAGGTTGGACTACGATTCTCAGCCCTGCGCTGGATGCGAAGACTCTCTGTATTGCCGGCACTATTGTTAATGATTATGGGAATAATGAAGCTGTTATGAGGTGAAACGATGAATATAGGCTTAACCGGCGGGATCGCGACAGGCAAAAGCAGTGTTTCCGCCTATCTCGCCAGTAAGGGAGCGTTGCTCATCGATGCAGACGTTATTGCCCGGGAAGTTATGATGCCCGGGCATCCCGTGTTGGCCGCCGCTGTTAAGCGGTTTGGACAAGCCATACTGAACGAAGATGGAACACTGGATCGGAAAAAGCTTGGAAGTCTTGTTTTCCAACAACCAGAGGAACGAAAGGCATTGGAGGCTATCACACATCCGGCGATCCGTAAAGAGATGCGTGAACGGGCTGCTGCATATGCGTTGCAACATCCGGATAAACTTGTGGTATCTGATATTCCATTGCTCTACGAATCGGGTCTGGAAGACGGCTTTGAGGAAGTCATGGTTGTCTATGTACCGAGAGCGGTTCAACGAGATCGCTTGATGAGTCGGGATGGAATGACTGCAGCGCACGCTGAGGCACGGATGGATGTACAGATGGATATTGAGCGCAAAAAGCAGTTGGCTGACATTGTCATCGATAACAGCGGTTTATGGACTGAGACGGAGCAGCAAATTGACTCATATCTACAGCGTAAGGGTTTGTTATGAGAATATTGCGCAAGAAACGAGTACTGCTGTTGATGTTTGTGTCCTTTGTATTGGTGTTATTTCTGAATACAAACTGGATGGCATGGTTCTATCCGATTCATTATAAGGAAGAGATTCGTGCCCAATCTCAGAGCTATGAGGTTGATCCGTTTCTGATTGCTTCCATTATCAAAGTGGAGACCAATTTCAAGACAAGCAAGGAATCCAAACGAGGTGCCATTGGACTCATGCAGCTGATGCCGGACACGGCCAACTGGATATTGGAACAAGCCAAAATTCCCGACACTTCACTGGAGGAATTGAAGCACGAGCCTGAACGAAATATTCAGTTAGGCACATGGTATCTGCGCAATCTGTCCGATCAATTTGGTGGCAATGAAGCGGTTATGATCGCTGCTTATAATGCGGGTCCAGGAAAAGTGAATAGTTGGCTCAGAGATGGTGTATGGGATGGCTCGTTCGATACGGTAAAGGATATTCCGTTTGGTGAGACGCGTCACTATGTACAAAGGGTCATTTATTATTATAATCAGTATGTAAAGATCTATAATACGTTCTAAGTATATAAGTAGAAGCACAGAGCAGGCCGGTTGTTCACCGGCCGCTCCATGCTCCTCTGTGTAGCGTATTACGATGCAGATATTATTGGTATTGACCTGCCAATTGCTGTTCTGCAATTGTTACCAGACGCTTCGTGATGTATCCACCGATCGAACCGTTCTCGTAAGAAGTCATGTTACCTTGGTATCCGTCTTGTGGGATGCTGATTCCGAGTTCTTGAGCAACTTCATATTTCATTTGCTCGAGTGCTGCGGAAGCTTTAGTTACCACCAGGTTGTTGGAGTTACCGTTGCTTTGTGCCATTGCTGTTCACCTCCTCGTGAGTTGGTAAAAGTATTATGTCTCGGCAATGCATTTTTCATTACAAAATCAAGACAGGGAATATGTGGTAAAAAGTAAAACGTGGGAAGTGATCTGATTTGAAGTGTCCTTATTGCGGTTATATGGGTACCAAAGTGCTTGATTCGCGTCCGGCCAACGAAGCGAAATCCATTCGCCGTCGCCGGGAGTGTGAACAGTGTGCCCGAAGATTCACAACGTTTGAGATGATTGAAGAAACTCCATTGATTGTTATCAAGAAAGATGGCAGCCGGGAAGAGTTTAGCCGGGACAAGATTCTTCGCGGGCTTATTCGTGCCTGTGAGAAACGTCCAGTCTCCGTTGAGACGTTGGAGATGATGGTATCTGAAGTCGAGAAATCCCTGCGTAATACAGCTGATGCTGAAGTGGAGAGTCGTCAGATTGGTGAGCTATTGATGGAACAGTTGTTTCCAGTCGATGAAGTGGCGTATGTCCGTTTCGCGTCGGTATATCGTCAGTTCAAAGATATCAATATGTTCATGAAAGAACTGAAATCCCTGTTGTCCAAAGACGATCTGGAGGATTAGTGAAGTGGGAAAGGGAGAAGAGCAGTCTGGAGTTCCAGTCCATGTGTACCAGTGAAATCGGTTGTTCTTCTCCAATCATTTTGGATCTTGAAAAATTGATTGACAGCGAAAGCTGGATTTTATATGATATAGGAGTCGCCTGTGGAACGTTAGCAGTGTTGGACAAGTTATCTATTTCATATCCTGGGGCCTTAGCTCAGCTGGGAGAGCGCATCGCTGGCAGCGATGAGGTCAGGGGTTCGATCCCCCTAGGCTCCATAACGAAGAACGCCATCACATTAGTGTGATGGCGTTTTTTATGTGGTGAAATAAATCAGAACATGATTAATGAAGTAGAAGGAATTGGGGACGTATATTCTAAATACCAAAAATCGAGGGTTTAAAGTCCTGACCGGGGAGTTGTCAAAAAAAGTGCATTTTGAAAACAGGAGACCCATCCGGCTTGATATTGTCCAACCGGGAGGGGTCTCCTTAATTCTGTATACGCTTTCACTTAGCCAGATATTCAACAAACCTTACAAAGATCGTGGCTACTTCGGCGCGGGTGGCGGTGGCTTTGGGAACAAAAAAGTTGCCCGGTTTGCCTAATACAATGCCGTTGCCTTGAAGCGTCTGAACGGCCTCCAACGCCCAGGAGCTGATCTCACTCTGATCCGTGAAGGGTTTAGAGTAGCTTTCAGGTATCTCATAGCCCTTGTAGTTCATGTAGTTGTAAAGTATCACCAGCAGCTGCTCGCGCGTTAACGGCGAATTGGGGTCAAACAGGTCTGCGTTTGTACCGTTGACTATGCCTTTTTCGGCCGCCCACTCGGCTGCCGCGGTGTACCATTGTCCGTCCGTCACGTCATTAAAGCGGGAACTCGTGTAGCTGGAGAGGTTTACGTTCTCAAGATTGGCCAGTACCTGCACGAACATTGCACGCGTCATTGCGCTGCCCGGTGAGAACATTGTGGACGTCGTGCCGTTGAAAAGATCGTATGTGTAGGCGAAATTTATATCGTTGTAGAACCAGTCTTCCATGTTGGCATCCCTGAAAGGGTTGCCCGTTATCACGAGGAAGCCCAGTGGGGTGGCATCATCGAACACCAGCTCCGTACCCTCACGGATGTTCAGTGACATGCCGTTGTTTAAACCGACTCTTGCTCCGTCCGGTCCTACCACAACCGCTCCGCTGCTCCGTATCTTCGATCCACCGTGGAGATGCACCTGGTTGCCGTTTGACAGGTTCACATGCGCGTCTTTACCGCCTACTATGACTGTACCGTCGCTCGCGATCGTTGAGCCACCCGAAATGATCACTGTGCTGATGCCTCCAGGTAGTGTCACTTCGGCGCTTTTGTCTTTCGGAATGGTTACCTCACCGTTTGCGTCTATCGATGTGCCTTCGGGTACCTTAATCTTCGTCCCGCCTTTGGTCGCAATCTCGCCGCCACCGGGGAGGGTGGTGTTGCCATTTTTGTTTGTGACCGCGGGTTTATCCTTCGGTGTATTCACTGTGTAGGTCGACTTCGAGGTTCCGGTTCCAGGGTCTGTCCCGATGCCTGTATTGTCGGTGTTGCTTGAATTATCAACGTTGCTTGTATTACCGGTGTTGCCCGTATTGCCGCCAGAATCAGGTACAGTGGGAGTCGTCGTCTTCATCGGTGTCGCCGTAGCACTGATCTCCGCGCCGTCTCCCTTCGCGTTCACCGCGATGATGGTGAAGTTGTAGCCTTGGCCGTTTGTCAGATTGTTGAAGGTATATTTGGTCTCCGCCGCTTCCAATGCAACCGGTGTTACATTTCCATACCATACCTTGTAGCCCAATATCGCGCTGCCACCATCGTCAGCAGGAGCATTCCAGCTCAATGTGACCTGTCCGTCACCCGCTGTCGCTTTGAAGCCACTCGGTGCATCAGGCACGGACGGTTTTCTCTGCACGAACATCCAATCAAAGACGTCTGTGTAATCGTTGTTCCAAGCCGGCAAGTTAGAGGACTGCGCCGTGGGAGCTATGCTCCAATTCCCCATAGTGATCTGGTTATAAAGCACCGCCGCTTCAACTTCATGTGCTATATAATCAGCCAGAACAGGTGTGTTGGCCGGATTCGGCCTCAGATTCGGCTGATCAAATTGATTGTAGGGCCACGTAAGAGCCTCATTACTCTCAAAGCGCGAAGCCCTCGCGTTGACCATTTTTGGCATATTGTTATTGATGAAGTTATTGAGGTTCGTCTGGTAGCTACCAACATTATGAGCATTTAAAAACATCCAATAGGCCAGGGTGTTGTGAGCGTCATTGTCTTTAGCGTTCGGGGAACCGCTTACCGGGGCCATAGGTGCGGCGGCAGCGAAGAAGCCGGGATAGCTATTAACTAAGTTATTCGTATACTGGCCACCCCATGAGAAGCCTGCAGCGTAAATACGGTTAGGATCTACTTCACCGCTGGCAATCAGGGCGTCTATGACCTTCTTAACATTTTCTGTGGAGGGAACAGATACGCCATTATAGGAAAGATTCAGTATATGGCTGGCGTACTTATCGGGATTTTGCTCCATCTTTTTCATTAAAGCGACGGAGCCGTTGGCGGATTTCATGGCCGCTTTTTGGTCTGTCGCAGCGTTTGTGCCGCCGCGTGACATGCCGTGGGTATATACATACAGCGGCAATCCTTTCATCACGTTACCGTCTTCATCCTTGTGAAGGTAGAGCGAACGATTGACCGAATTGTCCGTGAATGTTGTAAATTTATCGAGGATTGGATTCACCACTTTTTCCTGTTCAAAAACCACATTGTGAAGCGAATTCCCTTCTGTCAGTACGATTTCGCCCTTTTGAACAAGGGTGTAGACCTGCCTAGTCGAGTTACTGCTGCCATCCAGCGTTGTACTGCCGCCGCTCTCTGAATAAAACTCAGACTCAACAACGATGTAACGACCGCTCGTCAGTCCGTCCTGATAATCTGGTGAATGGCTAATCGGCCCGACATAGCCGCGTACCTTTGGCTCGTCATTAGCGTATACCCTTGTGATTTTGCGTGGTCCTTCAAAGGTCACTGCTTCGCCGTTCAGGGTCGTGTTCCTAGCCGATAAGGCAAATAAATCCGGATTAAGCGCGGAGCCTAACGCCGACTTCCCCTCGCCTAAATCAATGATAACAGCCGTTGTGTACTCGCCACTGGCGAAGTTGTCATTCCATACGATAAAGGGAAGTATCCCCGCGTCCGGATCGTTTTTGAATGTCACATGAATGGCATGATCAGCCTCAATATTCGTAAAGGTATAAGTGCCAGCAGATAGAGTCACGGTCTGGCCGTCTACTGTTACGGTATCCACAATTTTGCCGTAATCGGGGGCAAACGTAATTTCTTTGTTAGAGCCCCGATCTACTCTCAGAACATCCCCGGGTGGGTTCGACATGATTGAGCCGCCCGGTCCCGCAGTGGCGGTAATTGATAATCTGGTGTCTAATTCATTGGCTGGGATGAGCTGCAGGCTGTCTGTAAATGAATCAGAGCTGGTGTAAGCTGCGTCTGGAACTCCAAAAGAGGAAACGACTTCATAGCGGTCACCGCCGTTTTCTGTCGAGTTATTAATATAGACCTCAAAGGTAAGCTGTCCCTCCTCAAAGGTCAAATTTCTTTTGGGTATTCTCATTTCCACGATGTATCCGGTTTCCGTAATCTGGGTCCATGCAGCCCTGCCTGGAGCGGCCTGCCCTGAAAACACACCCGTCGAGCTGACTCGCCATTGATTTGAGCCGCTGGTTCCGGTACCAACATAAAACTCCAGGCTGTCATACCGATGATCTGCGCCAGCTCCCTGATATAGATTACTGTCATTCACAACTACGCGGGCATACAGGTAGTCATGATCCCAAAGGATTCTTGCTGTGCCCGTGGCATGGGGTCTCGGGTCGGTGGGTACCGTGCTTTTGTTGATGTGATGCTCCATGGTTTGGTCCCAGAGGGGATCATTTGACCCGAGTTCGGGAGTTCCAAAAATGGCGGTGGGTGTTTCATTCGCTTCTGCGTTCTCGATGTTGTCAGTGGCGGCAGCATAGCTGGTAGGCATTAGCGACGCTACCATGACCAAGCAACAGAGGAATGCGAGCATTCTGCTAAATCGTTTTGGCATAAATGAAAATCCTCCTTATTTTTTTGATCCGGTTCGCCCACGGCTTACCGACATCTTATTCGGACACGTTGTCAATATGACAAGCGTCCAACTATATATATTAAGTCTATCAGGAGTTAAATCCTTTAATTTACACATAAACCATACGTATACATCCAGAACGGCAGAGATGCCGTTTTATTGCTTTGATAATCTTGTACGCATCTGTACATGTAGATTGCTTCATATGAATGGTGTCGCAGTTTGCATTCATTTCAAATTGCAATAAAAAAATCCACCTTATGAACAAGAAACTACATTGAATTGGAAGGGTGGAAGACGTAATATGAGGAGAAATGTAAGCGCATTCATATCAGGGTGTTTCTTTAGCTCCTTGAGCGAGGTGGTCTTGTTTTAAAGGTGAAATAAGGATTGTGTGCTTTTGAATATTAAACGAGGGGAAGAATGCTATGCGAAAGCGGATTTCAATCATAACGTTAGTTTTATTTTTGACCTTCAATAACTGTTTGAGTTTTGTTCTGCCATTTAACAATCAAGCTTCAGCGGACCCCATAACACCAATGATGTTGGCGCATTATCCACTGCTTGAGGATGTACAGGATACATCCGGTAATGGCAAACATGGAACGGCTGTAGGCAACATTACGTATGCCGATGGTCTTACTTTACCTGGAGGAACAGATAGTACTACGAACTACGTGCAGCTTCCTACTGGATTGTTTGATCATCAAGAAAATACAACGATTTCTGTATGGATCAAAAATAACACGGGGAGCGGAAACTACTCCGCATTATTCTACGGTACCCCAGCAGCTGAAAATAAATTACCAACGAACTATTGGCTGTTTAATCCATCGAACCCAAGTGGTGATTTCAAGTCTGTATTTACGGATCGCAATAATGTGGACCAGCCTTGGACAACTGAGATTGGAGTATCAGGCGCTTCTACCTCACAATATCAAGGTCAATGGGTTCACTATACGACGGTCATCACAGAACGCTCTATTACAGGTTACATTAACGGTGTAAGTATAGGCACGGCCGCCAAAGAGAAAACAACAGCCAGCTTTGGTACGGATTTGCAAGCATACATCGGTCGCTCCAATTATTCAGGGGATGCTACTTTTGCGGGCAGCTTTCAAGATTTGAGAATTTACGGAGAGGCACTAAATAATGAAGATATCGCGGCAGTATATGAACAATCATTTAATGAAAAGCAAGTACAACAAGGAAAAATAGAGCTAACGTTAGGTGATATATCTGCCGTGACAGAATCTCTTGAACTTCCTTCTACCAATAAGTATGGCGCATGGATATCGTGGACTTCCAGTGATGAGAGTGCGGTTAGTACAATTGGGGAAGTGACCTTACGAGAAATGGAGCAACAAGTGACGTTAACTGCAACCATTTCTTTAGGTGGAAGCCAGGCAACGAAGGAGTTCGTGGTTACCTTACTACCTAAAGGTGCTACTGTGGAGCAGATTGCCGTTAAGGAGGTTTCGCTTAATGAAGCTGCACTTCGTTTATCCATGGGGGACAGCGAGACATTAGTGGCTACAATCTCACCTTCAAATGCAACCAATAAAAGAGTCGTCTGGACATCTAGTGACTCCAGTGTAGCGCTTGTCAATTCAACGGGTAATGTTACAGCGGTTAGTGAGGGTAATGCCACAATTACGGTACAGACTGAAGATGGAGAGTTTACAGCTACATCAGCCGTTACCGTTAAGGGAAAATCACTTAAAGATGATCTTATTCTTCATTACAACATGAAAATGACCGAAGAAGTAGACGGTCAACTTGTATTAAAGGATGTTGCCAACAAGGCAGTTACGTTTGATGGAATATTTAAAAATCCAAACAATGGACAGTTCATTTCAAATAGTGAAGTTGGTTTTATTTCATTTAATGGTGGAAGCTCTACATCGAACAGTGGATATGTTGAGATTCCGAAGGGCTCTAATCGACAGGATCTATTACAAGGTCTGAATGAGATTACCGTATCTTCCATCGTAAACTGGACGAATGACGGTACGAATCGCTGGATTTTCGGTTTGGGTACGGTGTTAACGCCGGAAACGAACAAATATTTTTTCGTAACCCCGCGTCACGGTAGTGGATCAGGCAATATGATTGCTACAGGCATCTCCAAAAATGGCTGGCCGAACGAAGCCTTAGTTACAGGTGGCGCAAACTCCAACCTGATCGGTGGACAGTGGAAGCATGTAACGGTGTCCTTCTCTGAAGCTAGCAACAAGATCACATTATTCGTTGATGGAGTTAAGGTTGCTTCAGGTAATACGAAGGGACTAAAGTTGTCAGACATTATTAATCCGGATGCTACGTTTTCTGGCTTTATCGGTAAGTCCATCTTCGCGAACGATCCATACCTTCAAGGTAGCGTGGCTGATTTCCAAGTATATGATCGTGCGTTGACAGAGCAGGAAATGGGCGAGTTATATCAACAAGAAGCAGCAACTCACATCTCCAAAATACGTCAGCTTACTGTTGATGATGCAGCGAATCAACTTGACATCGGTCATTACTTAGACGGGGCAGATCAGAGTGCTGACAAGATAACGAAAGACCTTACCTTACCGACGAGTGGTAAAAACGGCGTAAACATCACGTGGAGTTCCAGTCATCCTACGGTCATTTCTAACAGTGGTACTGTACAACGTCCTGCTGTTGAAGCAGGTAATGTTCAAGCAGAGCTTACCGCTACTTTAACGTATCAAGGCGTATCTAGAGCGGCTGTATTCCCGGTTACGATCTTGAAGCAATTCGATGATCAGCAGAAGGTTGATCTGGACGCTGAACAATTAGAGATCTACAACGCGGACAATGTTAAAGGGAACTTACGTCTTGTCACTACAGGTGAACAAGGCTCCGCCATTACATGGACATCCAGCAGGCCGGCGGTCGTTAAAGGAACGGCTGAAGCGGCTGGTAACGCTACACAATTAGGCTGGGTGAGCCGTCAAACTACGGATATACCCGTTACGCTAATCGCTACGATTACGAATGGTACAGCTTCGAAAGAGCTAACGTTTAACGTTACAATTAAAAAAGCAGCTGCGCCAGTAAAGCCTGATGCGTACTTCTTTGCGTACTTTACAGGTGAATATGAGGGTGGTGAAGAGATCTCCTTCGCTACAGCGGAAGATCCATTGTTCTGGAAAGCGCTGAATAATGGAAAGTCGATCCTGCAATCGAATATGGGGGAAAAGGGACTTCGTGATCCATTCGTTATTCGGTCAGCAGAAGGCGATAAGTTCTATATGCTGGCAACGGATTTGAAAATGGGTGAAAGTACAAATTTTGATCAAGCTCAAATGACAGGCAGTCATTACATGATGGTTTGGGAGTCAGAGGATCTCGTGAACTGGAGCGAGCAGCGAATGATCAAGGTTGCTCCCAAGACGGGAGGAAATACGTGGGCGCCAGAAGCGATCTATGATCCGGTAACTGGTGAGTATATCGTATTTTGGGCATCATCAATGAAAAACACAGAGACATATGGTGATTATAACGGAAGACCTGAAGGTCAGTACAATGTGATGTACTACGCAACAACAAGAGACTTTTACACTTTTTCAGAGCCAAAGGTCATGATTGATGAGTCACTTCCGACCATTGATACGACGTTTATTGAGCATAATGATATGTTGTACCGATTCACCAAATCAGAAGTAAATACGAAAGTGTATGTGGAGAAGGCCCCAACGTTCTATTATGACAAAGACGGTATTGCAGCAAATGGCCTTCAATACGACGCAGTTCCGGGTACACGTGATAACAAACTTGGCTTGATCGGAAAAAATGGCAATAACGAAGGACAAACGATTTTTAAAGATATTCATAAAGACAAATGGTATCTGTTCCTTGATTCATGGCCATATCATGTACGATATACAACAGACTTGGACAGTAGCACGCAATATATAAACAATGTGTTAAGTAGTGATCAATATGCACTTCCGCCAGGACCACGACACGGGACGGTAATTCCAATCTCACGTGCAGAGTATAATGCTTTGCAAGAGAAATATGCATGGAAAGGTCCAGCGCCATCAACAGATCCGGTTGTACATTACTCATTCGATGCAGATACAGTGAATGGTACAACGTTGAATGACATTTCTGGTAATGGCTATCACGCAACACTCGTAGGTGGAGCAACGATTAATGAAGAAGATCGGATCGGTAAAACGGGTGGTGCATTAGAGCTTAATGGATCAACAGGATATGTGAAGCTGCCAGATCACTTGATTCAATCCTTGAATCTGGAGAAGGCAACGTTCTCTACATGGGTTCAAATGGATCGAAATCAGACCAATCAAAGAATATTTGATTTTGCTTCCGAAACAGGCAGACAGGTGAACCGCAATACGATGTACTTGAGTACACAAGGGGATACAGGAAGTGTAGAGTTCGCTGTCGTAACCCCTTTTACAGAGAAATTTAGCAATGACAGCACGAAACTCGGATCAGATTATAAATATGCAGTGAGAAATGCTGGACTATTACCAACGAAGACTTGGCAGCATGTTGCCATTACAATGGATGAATTTGATGCCGTATTGTACGTGAATGGTCAAGAGGTTAAACGCAGCTCGACATTTAACGTGGAGCCGAGAATGTTACTGGAAACAACGATGAATTATATTGGTAAATCGAGAAACAGCTCTCATAGTCTATTTGATGGTAAATTGGATGATTTCCGTATCTATAATCGTGCGTTATCCGGTGAAGAGATTGCAACTTTAGCTAATGAAGACGTTACTCCTCCAGTAGAGCAGCCATCTGGGGCAGAACTCATTCTCCACTACAATATGAATGATATCGATCATGAGACGGTTATTGACCAAACAGGAAACTTCAACGGTAAATGGATCAATCCGTCTAAGGCAGAATGGATTCGTACAGAAGATGCGGGTGTGCTGAGCTTTACTGGGGGCACCACAAACTCCTATGTAGAGCTGCCACCAGGAGTTCTCGATGGATTAACGGATATGACCGTTTCATCCATTGTGAACTGGAGCGGTAAAAACGCTGCGGAGTGGTTATATGCTTTAGGAAGACCGAACAATAATACGCACTATACGTATTTCACACCACGTTATAACGCTAACGGTCTGGCCCGTTTAGGTATCGCGACCAATGCCTGGAATAATGAGTCTTCAACTTCGACCACGGGCTTGAAGAACAATGAATGGAAAGTGGTTACGACGGTTGTTTCAGGCACGGATGGTACACTAACGCTTTATATTGATGGAGTTGCTGTTGCATCAGGCTCAACAAATGGTATGACGTTAGAACAAATAAAAAATATCTCAGGCAGTAGTGGAACCATTGGGAAGTCATTTTATCCGGCTGATCCATACTTCGGCGGGTTGATTGCAGACTTCCAAATCTTTGATGGTGCGATGACAGCAGCAGATATTGCATCACTGATGGCTCGTGCAGATCAGAAGATTGCTTCGATGAAGGGCATGTTTGTATCGGCTGCGAAAGAGAAATTAACCATTCATGATCTTCTTGGCTCGAATACATCCAAAGATGCGATCATGAGCAATGTAACCTTGCCAACATCAGGCGCTTATGGCACAACAATAAGCTGGACTTCAGATAAGGGCAATGTGATTTCAACTACAGGTGCTGTAACCAGACCAACTAACGCAACGGGCGATCAAGTTGTAACGTTAACAGCGGTATTTACAGATGGCACAGAGACAGTTAACAAAACCTTTACGTTGATGGTTAAGGCATTGCCAAGCGATGCCGCTTCTGTAAATGAAGCAAAAGCAGCGCTAGTCGTTCATAACATTAGTGATGTAAGAGGTCATCTCTCTTTACCGAAATCTGGACTATATGGAACAACCATTACTTGGGCTTCTGCTCAACCAAACGTCATTTCAGTGACTGGTGAAGTACAACGTCCGGCGCATGGTAGTGGAGATGTAGACGTGAAGCTCACAGCTACGATTACATTAAATTCAGCATCCACTACAAAGGAATTTATGGCGAAGGTGAAGGAACGGCCTGCTGATGAAAAATATGCGGGATACTTCTTCACATATTTCACTGGAGAAGGTACTTCAACAGGTGAGCAAGTTCACTTTGCACTAAGTAACGGTAATGATCCGTTGAACTGGCGAGAATTGAATGAGGGTAAACCTGTATTGACCTCTAGCTTAGGGGAGAAGGGAGTACGTGATCCATTCATTATTCGTTCGCCTGAAGGTGACAAGTTCTACATGATTGCTACTGATCTGAAAATTAACGGCAATGGTGACTGGGGCAAAGCGCAGACATGGGGCAGTCGTTCCATTATGGTGTGGGAATCGAATGATCTGGTCAACTGGACAGATCAACGAATGGTAGAGGTTGCACCGGAGGAAGCGGGTAATACCTGGGCACCAGAAATAATGTACGACAAGACTACAGGTGAATATATCGTATTCTGGGCATCAAGAATGTTTGATGATGCATCCCATACAGGCAGTGCATATCAAAAAATGATGTATAGCAAGACAAGAGATTTCTATACGTTTACTGAACCGCAAGTATATTTGGATTATGGATATTCCATCATTGACACAACGATGATTGAGCATGATGGAAAAGTGTATCGTTTTACGAAGGATGAGCAGGACAACGGAGCTTCTGCTCCATTTGGCAAGATGATCTTCCAAGAGGTTGGTGACTCGATCTTGGATCCAGCCTTCAAGATGATTAATCAAGGTGTGGGTAACATGAAATGGGTTGAGGGTCCAACGATCTTCAAATCAAATACAGATGAAAAATGGTATTTATTCGTAGATGAGTTTGGTGGAAGAGGTTATGTTCCATTCGAGACAACCAATCTTGCATCAGGAGTCTGGACATTATCTTCCAACTACAATTTACCTGCGAGTCCGCGTCACGGAACGGTTATTCCGATTAAACAAAGCGAATATGATGCACTAAGTGGGAAGAACGTACCTGTTAGCGGAATTAGTTTGGACAAAACGACATTGTCCATCGTAGAAGGTCAATCAGGGCAATTGACAGCTACCGTATTACCAGCTAATGCAACGAAAAAAGCAGTAACATGGCGCTCCAGTAATCCAGCTGTAGCCACTGTAACTGCGACAGGTCAAGTAAACGCTGTGGCACCAGGAACAGCAAGCATTACAGTCACCACAGTAGATGGTGGTTTATCATCCAGCGCTACGGTAACGGTAACACCATTGGTTGATGGAACACCACAAGCACCAGGCAGTGGTAATGGAAGTGGTGGCAGTGATATTCCTGCACCTACAGCACCACCAACTCCAGGTGGAAGTGAGCCAGTGGTGATGGACAACGGACAAATAACCTTTAAGCCAGTCGTAAATGAGAGCGGTACTTCTAACGTGAATGTAAGTGCAGATACGGTGAGGCGTGCGCTTGATCAAACGACAGGCGGTAAGCTACGGGTGCGAGTCGAAGATGATCAAAGCTTGAACGGGCTAACGATTGAGCTAGCCGTAGATGCACGCTTAACAAGTGGAACGTCTACCGTAGATCGCATCGAGATCAACACAGGCTCGGCAGTCGTAACCGTGGCAACCGAACTGCTTGGAACAGGAACAAGTGCGGGGAAAACGTTAGGATTGTCGATTAAGAAAATAACAGCTAATCAATTGTCAACTAGTGCACAAGCTCAGCTGAACGGTGAATTCGTATACGATATCGAGTTAACGATTGATGGTAAGAAGCTTACAGCGTTTGATGGCAGAGATGATCTCGTGATTGCATTGCCATACAACCTAACAGCTGCCGAAAATCCAAACAACGTCATCGTATACGATGTGAAGGACAACGGAGAGCTACGCGTGGTGACGAATGGTAAATACAATGCAGTGACAGGAAAAGTAGAGTTCAAGCCAACGTATGCAAGCAAGTATACGGTAGCGTATGTTGCAACGAGCTTTCAGGATGTGACTCAAGCCTGGGCAAAGGATGCGATCTCGGGATTGGGAGCAAGAGGCATAGTGAAGGGTGTAGACGACGGCGAGTTTAATCCGAAGGGTCAAGTGACAAGAGCAGAATTCATCACCATGCTGATGAATATGTTGGCGTTATCGGATGAGCGCGCATCGACAAGTTTTAGTGATGTGAAGCAAGGCGAATGGTACCACGGTAATATCGCAACCGCGCATAAGCTGGGGATTGTGAACGGGAAACCAGGTGGAACATTCGGAGTTCATGAGAACATTACGCGAGAAGATATGGCGGTTATGGTATACAAGGCGATCCAAATAAAGCAACTAGCGTTAGCAAGTGGTGAAGCTACTGCCTTCAAGGATGAAGCAAACATCGCAAACTACGCGAAGCAAGCGGTAGAGGCAATACAGGCAGCAGGCATAATTAGCGGTGTAGGTAACGATGAGTTTGCACCAAAGAAGAATGCCAGCCGTGCAGAAGCAGCAGTAATGATCTATAATGTGTTGGGTTTGATGTAGGCAACGTACTCCGTGCATTAAGGAATAACAAAGCTAAAAACGTTACCACTTCTTGTGGTAGCGTTTTTTTGCATATCTTTACCTAGTGTCAACAATCTCATCACTCTACCCGGATATCGGATGGATTCTTCCCTTAAGATTGTCGGTGTAGGCCAGGTCACCCTCTATTGTAATGACGGCAGCTTCGATATGCTTCATTTGATTTACTTTATGAATAATGGAGATCGCATCTAACCCAAACAATTCTGTCGTATAGATATCGCAGTCCAACGATCTGTCCGCAATAATCGTTAACGAAGCAATATTACTTTCGATGGGATATCCTGTTTTACTACTGAATATATGATGGTAATGCGTTCCTGCCTTCTCTAAAACTCGCTCATATATGCCGGAGGTAACGACGGATTGTTCCCTGATGCTAACGAGTGCGGCTGCATTGCCTCTGGGTAAAAAAGGATTCTGTATTCCCACGTTCCAGTGACTGGAACCGGAGGGGGAATCGCCATGAACAAGCACATTTCCGCCCATATCAACCATAGCGGAGACAGCTCCATTTTTCTTGAAAAATGCCATGACTTGATCGGCAAAATAACCTTTGGCAATAGCTCCAAGGTCGATCTCCATGCCTTTTCTTAATAAATGTACGGTCTGCTGCTCATCATCGAGCTGTATATGTTCAGGGTTCAAGAGCTCCAGAACCTTCTTGATATCCGAATCCTCTGGCACATGTGCCTCTCTGAAACCAATTCTCCATAATTTAATTAAGGGGCCTATCGCAATATTCAGAAAAGAATTTTCGTTCATACTGTGTTCTTTGCCTATTTTGATGAGATCATACAGTTCCTTGTCTACGTTGAGCGGATATGTTGCGGCTTCTCTTTTAAGCACAGCAAGTTGTGAGTGATCACTGTTGGCACTAAAGACTTTCTCATAATGGAACAGCATGTCCGCTGCTTCCTGAACGAGTTTTTCAGCATGTGCACCTTCGATATAGAGGGATATTTTAGTTCCCATGAGAGGGATCGTTTTCGTAAAAGTGTTCATGACAGCCTCCTACACTGCACATTGTTGTCCATGATTCAGAAAAGTATGGATAAGGTCATGATCAACGCTAGTCAGCTTTCTTTCTCCATGATGTGCTATAAAATAATCCAAACTGATCTTATCGATCGGAAGGGGATAGATATTGTATTCCGAGGCATGCTCCTCGATATGCACACTTTCAGGTACAATGGTCACGCCCATATTATGTTGTGCAAGGTTTAGTACCGTGCGGATCTCGTTACTTTCCATGACAATTTGGGGTTGTATCTTGTACACACTAAGTAATTGATCAATCTGTTTTCGGATTGCAGAGCCTTTGGACGTCAGAATGAGTCTTTGATTCAAAATGGTACTGATATCAAAAGTTTCCTCCGGAATCACTGCAACATGCTTCTGATACAATTCACAGCAACGAGGAATAACAGCTCGATACCTGTGCCTACCCCAGCTAACGGCGTTCAAGTTTGGGGATATACTGCTCGAATTTTGACCAATCCAGAAATCCAACTCATTATTTTGGAGGCGCTTCTCGTTTTTCTCCGGCAGATCCTCAACAAGGTTTATTGTACAAGCAGGATGAAGATCCACAAAAGCAGGTAAAAAAAGGGGTGTTAAATAAGAACCAAGGCTGGGAAGAATCCCAATCCGTAACACCTTATTGCCGACATCCGATACATATGAGATTTCCCTAATAAGCTTGGCGTAGCTGTTTTCGAGTGAAGTTAAATACTGATAATATATTTTTCCCTGCTCGGTTAATCGATAGGGAAGCTTATTGCGAGTGATTAGCTCACAGCCCAACTCAATTTCGATTTTCTTGATAACCTTTGTGAGGTAGGGCTGAGATATGTAGAGGGATTGGGCAGCCCGGCTATAGTTACTGTATTTCAAGAGGCTGTCGATGTAACATAAGATATCCTGAGATTCTAATTTAGACATGTTCATCACCCTTTGTGAAAAAAATAACAAACTTTAAATTTGAGCTGATTATAACAAATTGGTTATCAAACTGCAATGAATAACTATTAGATCATTTCATCTTTGATATGTTAGAGTTATGCCGAAAGAACGAGTCTGACATGTACGAATATCATTTCGAATGACAGAAGGGGGATTACGATGAATTATTTAGCTATTGTGGGCACCAATTCGGATGTATCAACGAACCGTATGCTGCTTCAATTTATGCAAAAGCATTTCTC
Organism: Paenibacillus sp. FSL R5-0749; assembly: GCF_038595085.1. Classification (NCBI taxonomy): domain Bacteria; kingdom Bacillati; phylum Bacillota; class Bacilli; order Caryophanales; family Paenibacillaceae; genus Paenibacillus; species Paenibacillus sp. FSL R5-0749. The sequence goes on from NZ_CP152005.1 coordinate 2,141,053, forward strand.
GAGCGAGGCCAAGATTGATTTATATGAAATCAAGGATTTGCCTGCTTTTATTGAAAAAGATGACATAGAGGATGCTGAGGTTGATATCCCTGAAAAGGTAAAAGACCTATCCGATCGAATTGCCGAAGCCCATGGCGTGATTATCGCCACCCCGGAATATGATCATGCCATCCCTGCCGTTCTGAAAAGTGCGTTGGAATGGATCAGTTACACGACGCAATCCTTAATTGATAAACCCGTTCTAATCGTGGGTGCTTCACACGGTTCACTTGGTTCTTCCAGAGCGCAAGCGCATCTTAAACAAATTCTGGATTCGCCTGAGCTGGGTGCGAGAATGATGCCTAGCAGCGAGTTTCTTCTGGGAAAATCCCAGAGTGCATTTGATACCGGCGGTAAACTTATTGATGCTGCGAAAGTTGCGGAGCTGGAAGAAATCTTCAGAGAGTTCGTTTTGTTCACGGAGATCACTACGGAACTGTTGTCCAAAAGGACCTTGAAGAAAAAAACGAAAAAATTTTCCTGGCAAGAGTAGGGGGCTAATTATAATGAAAATCATAGCGATCGTGGGTACAAATGCTAAGAAATCGTACAATCGCAAGCTGCTCCAGTTCATGAAAGGACATTTTGAATCCAGAGCAGCCATTGAAATCCTTGAAATTACAGATGTTCCGATGTTTAATCAATCCGATAACCAAACGAACAGTGAAATCATACAAACGTTTAATGAAAAAATTAGTGCAAGTGATGGTGTCATTATTGCGACTCCCGAATATAACCATTCCATCCCTTCATCGCTTAAAAGCATTCTTGAATGGTTGAGCTTTGAAATTCATCCGCTTGCAGGCAAACCCGTAATGATCATTGGTGCGTCACAGGGAACACAAGGCTCTTCGCGTGCACAGCTACACCTTCGTCAAATCCTGGATGCACCAGGTGTTGAAGCTAATGTGATGCCAGGATATGAGTTTTTACTTGGAAGTGCACATCAAGCATTTGACGAATCAGGTAATCTGAACAGTGAAGGAACGATTGATTTCCTGGAGGTATGTTTCCTGCGGTTCCTGCGCTTCGCCAGAATCTCTAATCAGCTTAATGAAGAAGAGGAGTTCACCTATAAACCGGGTGTATATGAGGTTAATGCCATAGGTCATAGTGGAAATCTTCCGATGAAAGTATCCTTTAGTGAAAATCGAATCGAGAGTATTGATATTGATGCCAAGGGGGAAACCGAAGGGATCGCCGATGTTGTTTTTGTAAGAATTCCGAATAAAATTATCGAGGGACAGACGCTCAATGTGGATGCCCTGTCAGGTGCTTCCGAAACCAGTAACGCTGTCATTAACGGTGTAGCCAAGGCGGTTAAGCTGGCCGGAGTTAACCCGGACATTCTGAAAAGACGTGCAAAACCTGCCAGCAGCCAGATGAAGGACGATGAAGAGTACACTTGCGATGTGGTCGTTGTAGGTGGAGGTGGTGCCGGACTAAGTGCTGCTGCTACCGCTTTACAACATGGAGCAAGTGCAATTGTTCTTGAAAAATACCCTGCCGTTGGAGGGAACACGATCCGTTCAGGTGGTCCTGTCAATGCAGCAGATCCAATATGGCAACAACAGTTTAGTGAGAATCCAGGGGAAAGACAGACGATTGAGAATTTATTACGTACCGATGAGAGCTTGATTCATCCGGAATATATCGAAGATTTCCATGCACTACAAGAAGAGTTCGCAGCGTATCAGGACAAGTTCGGGGCAGACAAAGCGTATCTATTCGACTCCCCACTGCTGCACAGAATGCAAACGTATTTCGGGGGGAAACGTACGGATCTGAATGGCGACATGATCTATGGACAATACGATCTGGTGAAAGTACTTACAGACCGTGCCTTGGAAAGTGTGACGTGGCTGGAGGAGATCGGTGTTGAATACGATAAGAGCATCGTATTTGCTCCGGTTGGTGCCCTATGGCGCCGTGGACATAAGCCTGTCAAAAGTTATGGATCTGCCTTTATCATTGCACTGAGCAAATATGTAGAAGAGAATGGCGGACAAATCATTACAGACACCCCGGTCAAACAACTGATCATCGAAGATGGCAAAATTGCAGGTGTGATTGCAACGGGTGTCAATGGCCAGAAAATCACGGTTCATGCCAGAGCGGTTGTGCTTGCCAGCGGCGGTTTTGGTGCAAATACACAGATGCTCAAAGAATATAACACCTACTGGAGCCATATTGACGATGATATCAAAACAACGAATTCTTACGCGATGACAGGTGATGGAATATCGCTTGGTAAGAGTGCCGGAGCGGCACTGACTGGCATGGGTTTCACTCAAATGATGCCTGTAGCTGATCCGGAAACGGGCGAACTCTTCAGTGGACTGCAAGTCCCTCCTGAAAACTTTGTCATTGTTAACAAAAAGGGAGAACGGTTCGTTAACGAATTCTCTGGTCGAGATGTCTTAACCAAAGCGGCTATTGAGCAAGGAAGTTTATTTTACCTCATCGCTGATGATGAGATTAAGAAAACCGCAGCGAACACCAGCCAGGAAAAGATAGATCGCCAAGTCGAAGCAGGTACCCTGTTTAGAGCAGATACGATCGAAGAACTGGCAGTGAAAATCAAGATGGACCCTGAGACTCTTAGAACAACGATCGATAAGTATAATTCTTATGTGGATGCGGGCTTTGATCCGGAGTTCCATAAGGATACGTTTAGCTTAAAAGTCGAGAAGGCTCCATTCTACGCTACACCTAGAAAACCTGCCGTTCACCATACGATGGGCGGGATTAAGATCGATACCCAAACCCGTGTATTGGATGAAAATGGTCAGCCGATTGCACATCTGTATGCCGCCGGGGAAGTAGCAGGAGGTATTCATGCAGGTAACCGTTTGGGTGGTAATGCTCTGACAGACATCTTTACGTTTGGACGCATCGCTGGTAAAACGGCTGTTGATGAGATGAATGATGTAGAGAATGTAAAATAAGAAATGTAGATGACTCTATGTTTCATATGCAAAGAACCCGCTTAACACAAGGATTTTCGAGTGTTTTGCGGGTTTCTTTCTATGTGAAAATGATCGGCTTATTTGTGGCCCCGCTTCATTCTTAACATACCCAAAACCAAGCCCGGTGTAGGGCATATACTCCTTCTGTAATATCCTTAATACTCAATCCACCAAAACCAATCTGAACCATGCATTGCTCCGCTTGAGCTGGTTGTGCCCAAAAGGAGGATACGGGGTAGACCCGAACTCCTTCCTTCTCAGCAGTACCAATCAGCTTGTGTTCATCCATCCCGTTATGTACACGCAATAAAATATGAAGTCCTGCATCCTGACCAATGATTGTAACCTTAGAGCCCATCAATTTTTGAATTGTTGAGATCAGTATGGATTGCTTTTGTCGGTAAACTTTTCGCATCTTGCGAATGTGAGCTTCCCAATGTCCATTACTCATAAACAACTCTAAGGTGTTCTGCTGAAAATGAGAGACCGTTTGATCATATAATCTGTAGTCTTGTTTACGGTGTAACTCTAACATGGTCTGTGGTAGAACCATATACGCAATACGTAATGAAGGAAGAAGGCACTTTGAAAATGTCCCCAAGTACACGGTTCGCTGTTGGGCATCCAGACTCTGCAGGGAAGGGATCGGTTTGCCGACATATCTGAACTCACTATCGTAATCATCCTCAATAATGATCCCATCCTGGTCTGTTGCCCATTTCAGTAATTGCATTCTCTTGGCGAGCGGCATGACCATGCCATAGGGGAACTGATGTGACGGCGTAATGTAAACGATGCGGGCATTGCTTTCGTATAACTTATGGATATGAAGTCCATCTGCTTCCAACGGGATAGGATGAATGTTTAGACCTTTATGTTGAAAAACCGTCCGAACACCATCATATCCCGGGTCTTCCATCGCGATACCCTGACTAACGTGACCTACTAATCCGGATAACACACCTAGCAGGAACTGAACACCAGCTCCAATTATAATTTGATCGGGTGAACAATTTACTCCTCTGGAGCTGTGCAGGTAATTTGCAATTTCCGATCGAAGTCCCGGTTCTCCAAGAGGATCGCCATAAGAAAATAACTTCCTTTGGTTCTGGAGCAAGCTCTGATTGGATAACTTGCGCCAAGTGGCAAATGGAAAATGTTCAGCATCTACGTCACCATAACGAAAATCGTATCGAATCTCTGGACTAACCTGAATACTTTTATCCAACCACTTCTTACTCACTAGATTGGATAGGGGCAATGCTTCCAGCTTCAAATCCATTATGTATAAGCCACTTCTAGGCCTACTCTGGACATAGCCTTCAGCTAATAACTGTTGATACGCCATATCCACTGTATTACGGCTTATGTGGAGGTGGCTAGATAGAGAGCGAATAGAGGGAAGTCGGGTATCGGCAGGTAATTTTCCGTTCAGAATATTTTTCTTAATATAGAGATAAAGCTGAGAGTATAACGGACCTCCAGACTCTCTGTTCAACAATAATGTCAATTCAATCATACTAATCCTCCTCGTTGCCAAAACTGACCCTATTATTTTATTGAGAGTTGTCACTATTTATGGGGTCAATCGATTGTTACAATTATATCAGTTCAGGTCGAATTAAAAAGATATCCGTATAATGGATTACCATTGTTTCAGGAGGAGAAGAGATGAACAAACTTAGAGATGCTATGGAACGAACCGAAAATCGGTCAACACACGGGGGAGAAAACTTCAATCAACACCCTGGTTTCCGTCGTATGTTTGCCCCAGACCAATTGACGATTGGGCTGTTTTTACCACTTCAATTTTATAAAGGAAACATGGATGTTCTAAAAGGTCAAGCTAACCTTGTGGAAAGCATTGATCAACGAAATTTTGCAGCCGTTTGGGTGCGAGATGTCCCTTTATTTGATCCTGGATTTGGAGACGCCGGACAGGTATTCGATCCATTTGTTTATCTGGCCTACCTTGCTGCAAGAACCCAAAACGTCTCCCTAGTAACAGGAAGTGCGATCTTCACGCTTCGTCATCCGATTGATTTAGCCAAGGCAGCCGCATCCATTGATGTACTTTCGGGCGGACGACTTGTACTAGGCATTGCATCAGGTGATCGTCCTGCTGAGTTTCCGGCGTATGGGATAGATGGAGAGCATCGCGATGTACGATTCCGAGAGACGGTGGAGTTTTTCCGCGAGCTTACACAGGATAGAACTGGCGCTATTCAATCTTCGCTTGGTTATATGAGCGGACTTGAATTGCTCCCGAAGCCCGCAGCAGGTGGCATTCCGCTCGTGGTGACGGGTTCAAGCAGGCAGTCTTTAGATTGGATAGCAGAGCACAGTGATGGCTGGCTTACCTATCCCGAAGCGACGGCTAATGACTCCGGTCCTCGGATGCTAGGACGTAAGATTAATGCCTGGCGTGAGAAAATACCTAATGGCATGTTCAAACCGCATATGACGAACGAATGGATTGATCTGGTGGAAGATGTTAATTATCCACGAACACCGCTTCGAGGCGGATACATATTGCGTACAGGACGGGCAGGTCTGATTCAGCTTTTGGAGGAATGGAGAGCGGTGGGCGTTAATCACGCTGCACTTGGTATTCAATTTTCGAGTCGGCCACCCGTGGAGGTGATTCAGGAATTGGCTGAGGAAGTTCTGCCACTCTTTCCTGCGCATGTGGGTCCTAAGTCGTTGTTTACAGGGTGGTAGAGCATGAGATCATCACCTGATGATACAGCTGACTTTTCTACGCATTTCTACCGCAGTTCTATTAACGAACAGAAGAGAATTGATCCGCTGGCAGCGATAGGTCAGGGGGCTGAATCTCTAGGTAACATAACAAAGAAACGTCATCACATTACGAAATGTGATGGTGTTTTTTTGTATGGAATGTTCATGTAGCGAATGCCTGGCGAAATCCGCGCGTATGGAGCTGTAAATCAATTTGATACAGTAGATCAGGGATGTTTCCAAAGGTAGAAGACACTCTTTTTGTAAGCGCTATAATTATATATAGACAAGGGGGAACGACGGTGTTAATATTGTTTCTATAAGAAACGATATTGTTCTTATTAAACATAATATGTTTATTTTATTCTATTGTGTATTACCAGTACTTCATTCTTAAGTACACTAAATAACGCCCTGTGCTAAAGAATTGCCTGGTGCTTGAGCGTAGAGAGAGGGATGGAAAATAATATGACTAAAATTGAAACAACAATTCAATCCTTTGACGGTACACAGCTTTATTTCAGCAAGGATACAGTGGAAAATGCCAAAGCCGCTGTCGTTATTGTGCACGGATTAGCGGAACATACCGGTCGCTATGATTATGTGACAGAGAAGCTGAGTCAGCGCGGGTTTAACGTATATCGATTCGATCATCGCGGTCATGCCAGATCCGAAGGACAACGTACGTTCTACAGTGATTTCCACCAGATTATAGATGATGTCAACGTTGTAGTGGAACATGCATTGCAGGAGAGCGGCGACCTACCGCTATTTGTTATCGGACATAGTATGGGCGGCTTCGCATCCTCGTCTTTTGGAACGAAATATCCAGGCAAGGTTAAAGGTATCGTGTTATCGGGAGCGCTCACTCGTTACAATACAAAAGTTGCCGGAGAATTGCCCATGGATCTGCCTACAGGCACGTATTTCCCGAATGAGCTGGGTAGCGGCGTATGTAGTGATCCCGCAGTTGTATCCGCTTACGCGAATGACCCGCTGGTTGAAAAACAAATCTCTGTAGATTTGTTTAACAGCCTGGGAAATGGCATAACATGGCTGAAGGAGAACGCCGAGCAGTTTATAGATCCCGTACTTGTTCTGCATGGGGCGAATGACGGGCTGGTCAGCGAAAAGGATTCTCGTGATTTTTACGGTGATATTGCTTCAACCGATAAAACACTCAAAATTTATGCTCATCTGATGCATGAGATATTTAATGAACCAACCCGTGATGACGTTATTGAAGAAGCAATCACATGGATTGAAAAACGAATCTGATTTCAGTAGAGTAAGAGAGAGAATCTGAATGATGAAAGGGATTATCCATGAAATTAGATTGGATGGGCGACCATCGGGAACTGATTGAGAAAATTATCAAATACGGCAACGCGTACTCGAACACCTATAAATTGCAGCGAAGTTATGGTACAGACATGATGTTCTCGGCTTCACAGATTCAGACGCTGGAATACATTCTGGAAGCCGAGGACAAGGAAGAGAAGATGACGGAAATGGCCGCACGCCTGGGCGTAAGCCGCAGTACATTTTCCAAGAATGTGAAGAATCTGACCGAAAAAGGTCTGCTCGAAAAATTTCATTTAAGCGGCAACCGCAAAGATATTTACGTCAAACCTTCGGCAAAAGGGCGCGAGGTATATGCCGAGTATACCGAATTTGTGCGGGAGCTTTGCTTTGATGAAATTTTCAAATATGCAGATCAGATTTCGGATGCGGACAAGCAGAATTTTATTCGCATCATGGATTTGTTTGCCGACGTGCTGGTCTGGTATGGGGAAAAGGAACAGGAAGCCCGTAAATTAATCAAAATTGATTCCGATTTAAGCAGAGACTAGTTCAACAACATTAAAGGGATTTTCCTCAAGGCTGTTCTGTGGCCTGAAAGGGAAATTCCTTTTTGATTTCTCTGAAACACGAATTTTGAAATTAAGGCGTTAGCCCATTCCCTCCGCGAATGCCCTTCATACAGTATAAAGTGCTTGATGCACCAGAGGCTGTAGGACAATTATTCAGCAGGGAGTGGGATGTGTGAAATCATCAACAAAGCTTACCGGACGGGTTATTTACAAAGGTGATCCAGGATATGAAGCGGCGCGCAAGAACTGGGACCCGCATACGGACAGATTTCCTAAAGTATTTGTTTTTGCTCAGAAAACAAAAGATGTCTCCAATGCCATCCGATGGGCTCGTGAGAATGATGTGCCAATCCGGCCGCGGAGCGGTAGACACGCGCTTGAAGTGAACCTTTCACAGGTGAATGGCGGTATCGTGATTGACGTGAGTGATCTGAATTCCATCAAGCTCGATAAAAAAAATGGAACCGTCGTTGTCGGAACAGGCAACCGGGTAGGAAGAATTGCGAATACCCTCGCCAAGCAAGGATTCATCGCTCCTTTTGGTGACAGCCCTACTGTAGGGATTGGTGGAATTACATTAGGTGGGGGTATCGGGCCTCTCCAACGTACCATTGGTCTCATCAGTGATAACCTGCTTGAGGTAGAGATGGTGGACGCCAAGGGAAAAGTGATTCGGGCGAATAAACATCGTAATGCAGATCTTTTTTGGGCCTCCCGGGGAGGGGGCGGTGGTAACTTCGGAGTGTACACCCGCTACAAGTTCAAAGTGCGCCGGGCTCCAGCGAAAGCAACAGTATTTAAAATCACCTGGCCATGGGCTCAATTCGAAAAGGTGCTCAAAGTATGGCAGCGGTGGGCTCCCTCTGTTGATACGAGATTGGGCAGCGAGTTGTCCATCGGACCGAAAAAGGGTGGTAACGTAATGATGGAGGGACTGTTCTTAGGCTCTAAAACAGAGGCCCTCCGATTATTACAGCCGATTACAAGTGTCGGCACACCGACAAGTTCCATCGTTCGTTTGTTGCCTTACACGGAAGTTGTGAAGTTCTTATTGCAGCCTGACCCGATTCAAACGCAAAGGTTCAGTAACCAGTTCTCCTCCGGTTTCGGAAGAAAACCATTTCCTGATAAGGCCATCAAAACGATGCGTGCATTTTTGGAGAACTTGGAAGAGGGACCAGGCGGGTTTTATTTCCTCAACTGGGGTGGAGCAGTAAGTCGCAAATCGCCTAGATCAACCGCGTTTTTCTGGCGGAAAGAGAAGTTCTATGTGGAATGGACCAGTACGTGGATCAAACCATCCCATGCCGCTAAAAATATCGCACTCGCTCGTAATACTCGCACGAAATTGCAACCATACATTGTCGGTTCCTATATCAACGTTCCAGACCAAGGAATCAAAAATTCCGGTCCAGTGTACTATGGAGCCAACTATGCCAGACTGCGGAGAGTCAAAGCCAAGTATGATCCGAAAAATGTGTTTAACAATCCGCAAAGTATCACGCCTGCTCGGAGAGCGTAATCCATATTCACTTCTTCAATGTCTAATTAATGAGTGAAGAAACACGCCTTAATTGGCGTGTTTTTTGTTATGTATGTTCGTATAAATGCCAAGGAAAAGAACAACATATCCACAATGCAATAAATGTCCACTTCAAATTGGACACCTGATAATTGTGGATCTGAAGTGAACACATTTTCAAAAGGAAACTAAAAAACCGCCCTTGGTCATATGACCAAGAACGGTTTCCTTCACATGCTAGATACGCATGGCAGTTAATGAGCTATTAAGCTTTAACTTGTTCTCCAGCAAATACCTCAACGTTCATTGGAGCGGCCATGAATGCTGCTGCTTGTTGAACAAAAGCTTGGAAATGTGAGCTTGTGTTGTGGGAAGCTGTAGCAGCTTCATCTTTCCACAGTTCAATCATGGTGTATTGTTGTTCTTTTTCTGTGCTTTTTGCCAGGTCGTAGCTGATGTTACCTTCTTCTTGACGTGTTGCAGCAATCAGTTCTTTTGCAGCTGCGAGGAATGCTTGCTCTTGGTCCGGTTTAACTTGCAAATGAGCGTGAATGATAATCATAATGTATAACCTCCATATTGTGTTTGTTTGGAATGTGTTAGGAATGTATGCTTATTGACCAGTATAATCGTGACTTACAGGGAAACCGTTCCTGATATTATGCCCAAGTTGTGATTGTTTCTACTGGCAGACGGTAGGAAGGATGACCTTCTTTGGCTGATTTACCGATCGAGATCAACATAACCGGTTGATAACGCTCTTTGTCCATGCCGAATGTTTCTGCAATTTGATCTTTCTCATATCCACCGATTGGGTTGGTGTCATAACCATGAGCACGTGCAGCAAGCATCAATTGCATGGAAGCAAGGCCAGCATCGATCAGGTTAACGTCCCGAAGATCGGAAGCAGGCATATTCTCATAATAAGGTTTAACAAATTGCACTTGTTGATCCTTCACTTCTTGTGGCATATAGCCATGCTCTACAGCTTTGCTGAAGATTTCTTCCAGATGCTCAACATTATTCATATCGATAAATACACCAACGACAGCTGCGGAAGTCAACACTTGGTTTTGATTGAATTTCGCGAGAGGGGCAAGTTTTTCTTTACCTTCAGCTGTATCTACAACTAGGAAACGCCAAGGCTGCATGTTAACAGATGATGGTGCACGAGAAGCTTCTGCAAGAATTTCAGTCATTTCTTCACGGCTGATTTTCACCTCAGGATCGTAAAGCTTAACAGAACGGCGACCGTAGGTAATTTCGTTAAAATCATTTGTTTTTTGGAATTTGCTTTGAATTGTACTCATGGTTAAATCTCTCCTCTATATATGGGTTTAAAAGTTGTTTTGCATACGTTCCAGAAAATCGGCGAGAGCCTGAACTTCATCTTCACTGAAATCCTGCAAAATCTGGTTGATGAAATTGGTCTTCTCTGCTTTGTAACCTTCAATCTGCTTTCGACCGTGGTCCGTGAGACGAACAAAAGTTACCCGATTATCTTCGGGGTTTTTGCGTCTTGTGACCATCAGGTCTGCCTCAAGCTGTTTCAAGTGGCGTGTAATCGCAGCACTATCAATGTTAATGATTTTCTGCAGCATGGACTGGTTGATCTCATCGACCTGATCCAGTTCATGGAGAATTTCAAAGCGTGAGGAACTGATACCTGTGCAGCGTTCGAACTTGGGACTGATTTTGTTGCCCAGCACGTTCAGCAGGTTGATGATCTGTTCTTCTTTGGAAACAATACGTGTCATGACTAGACCTCCCGGGTGAATCTGAATCATGAACAACGGCGTATGTTAACCAATAAATGATGTTCCAGTATACAATGCCATTGCCTAATGATTATTTGGATGCTCTCGATCATTGATGTATCAATAGTTGATGCCTCAATCATTGATGGCTCAATTAATATATCATGCCTTTTATGATTTTGCAACAGGTTCTGAAGAAAAGATAATTATACCTATTTGTCCCGGTGCAGAAGCATTGTAGTCTGTATAGAATGTCCATCTGCATGAGTTTCTATCGATGGGTTGAGTTATTGAGAATTATTATCAATTGATCTATAATAAGAGGAAATGGCAATCGGAGGGTAAGTGCAGAAGATATGAATTTGAATGATCACATCAAGCTGTGGAATCATGTTTTTGTCAAAATACTGGATGTACGCCAAAATGCTTTGCATCCCGGCGAGAAGCTGAAGACTTATCAACTGCCAGCGAGTGCCTATCTATACATCATCGACGGAAGTGCACGGATACGTATGGATCAACACAATTATATCGTAGATGGATTCCACGTTATTCATGGCGGAAAGCAAGCATACTTAAACATGGAGACGGATTCGGGCGTGGCGTATTATATGATTTTGTACAAAGCCATTCTTGCATTGCCCTGTGGTATGGAAATTCATCATCTGATGGATCATGAACGTCCGTTCCATGACCAATACGCACTTGTGCCCACCCATCCGCTGGACATGCATCAATGTATGGAAAAATTGAAACGGGAGTGGGAACAGTCCACCAAACTCGCTAAGCTGCATGCCAAAACTCTATTTCATCAATGGGTATATACTTTGTTGGAAGACTTACATAGACAATCCATTCAACCATGGAAACCGGACACGGTCACACAAGCTATTGATTATATGAATGCTCATCTGCACGAACCCATAGCTCTTGATGTAATGGCAGAAGCATTGGAGTGCAGCGTGGGGCACTTGTCCAGATTGTTCAAACAAAAGTTGAACATCAGTCCCATCCAATATCTTGGACAGATCCGAATGGAGAGGGTTGCACACCTTCTGGTGCATACGAGTGCTACGTTGCAACAGATTGCAGAGCAAGTCGGTTATCCAGATGCACATTCACTAAGTCGCAGTTTCAAAAAAATTAAAGGACTATCACCAATTCGTTACAAAAAAGGTCTAAGCCAACGGTTAAATAACTCGAAAAAGGCATTGGCAATGAAACAAAAGCAAGATTTGCCCAGTGTGATGCAAGAAAATGCCCTTCATCCGCTACATACCTCACTATATAATGATATTGATTATCAATATCAAAAGAATATTGGAGGGGAATTACTGATGCAAGGAAAATTCAGAATGACAGCTGTAAGCATGTTGCTGTGTCTTACTCTATTACTCGCGGCCTGTTCCAGTCCCGCACCGTCTGCAAGTGGTACGCAAACAGAGACTAACGCGGCTACTACACAATCGGGTAACCAGGCAACGGACCTCGGGAAATCGACTGCACAGTTGGAGACGCGGACCGTCTCTACAATGAGGGGAGATGTGGTAATTCCGGCCAATCCGCAGCGTGTTGCTTCAGATCAATATATGGGGTACCTGCTGAAACTGGGCATTGTACCGGTTGGTGTGAGAACGTTCATGCTGAACGAAGGATGGATTGAAAAGTCTGGCATTGCTGCTGATGTTATAGCGGGTATTGAGGATTTGGGAGGAGAGTTCCCAATGAATCTGGAGAAGTTAGTGTCACTTGAGCCGGATCTCATTATCGGTTCCATTGATAAAAATATTGAGGATTACGAAAAAATTGCAACGACTGTCTTTTTACCTTATTGGGAAGGAGATAAAACGTCTGGCCCACTGGAAAAGCTGCGCCGGATTGCTGGTGTTTTTGGAAAAGAGAAGGAAGCAGAGCAATGGATCACGACATATGAAGAGAATATCGAAGAGACTAAGAAGCAGATTGGTGGTGTGATTAAAGAAGGCGAGACCGTATCCATCATACAAATAGGATACAAAGCGTTGTATGTACTTGGTGCAGAAGGCGGGAACTATGGTAGTTCCACGATCTATGAGATGCTGAAACTGCCTCCAACTCAGCAAGCACTCGAAATGAAGGATGGATTCGAGACGATCTCCCTTGAAGTACTGCCCGAGTATATGGGAGATCATATCTTCTTATATGGTTCGGGTAGTGAGGACGCCACAGAGATCCTGAACAGTGAGGTTTGGAAACGTCTGCCTGCTGTGCAGAAAGGACAAGTCTACGCCTATGGTTCCTTGGATGGTACAGAGGATGAGTTCGTCATGGAAGATCCCTATTCACTGGAGTTGCAGTTGGATAGTATAAAGAATTTACTATTGGGAGCTGAAAAATAGAGTGTAATCAGTTCACATAGAATTGGATCAGAACAGGGAGGGGACGTGAGCATGGAGGAAAATGATTGGAACAAACAACTGGAGCAACTACATTTCTCTGCTGTCCACGTCTGCCAGTACTCTAGCAATCCGGGGACTCTCAGCCGCAGGGTCTGGAAGAGATACGCCATTTGCAGGGTTATCGCTGGCAAGGGATCTTTGATTATGGATAACGTTATACATATAGTGTCCCAAGACGATTGGTTTTTGTTGAAACCAGGAATGCATGTGGAGTTTCACACAGATATGGAAGCCCCAGTCCGATATCAGATCATTTTATTTTCCTGTGTGACACTTACCCGGAGCAGGAATACTTGGCATAGCGATGCAGTTGATTTTCCTGTGACGGGCAAACTTAATGTTCCTTCCAATACACGTGATATTCAAGAGATGATGGATAACCTGATGAGTGGAAAACACTCGTTTACGAGTTTGGAAAAGACGCGCAGGAAACATCTTTTGCATCAGTTGTTGATCCAGCTAATGATGCATGTGAATGAAGCAGCTCCCCCTGTAGCGGGGATGGATCGGGCACTTGAATACATGACGCATCAGTATATGAAAGACATTCGAGTCGATCAGATGGCCCGCTTGGCAGGGCTAAGTGTGAATCATTTTATAAGAACGTTCAAACGGCAATTAAATATGACTCCGATCGAATACATCCTGAAACAACGTATGGCGAAGGCCAAGCAGCTGTTGTTTTCTTCAGACAAAATCAAGGAAATTGCGGAGCAGGTGGGCTATAGGGATGAGCACTATTTCAGCAGAGTCTTCAAGAAAAACGAAGGTGTCGCCCCGACATTGTATATGAAAAATAAAGTGAGTCGCATTGCCACATTGTATTACGGGTTGGATGACTACGTAATAACGCTTGGTATGACGCCAGTGTCCGCACTATCTTATGGTCAGAGAGTGGCTCGCCATGTTGCTGTTCCTGAGCTTCAAGCACACAGTCATCAGGGACTTATCCTGGACAGCTTCAACCAGAACTATGACGGGTTGAGGCGAGTCCAACCGGATCTGATCATTACAAGTGATCGTTTGGAGCCGAATGTATCCCTGCATCATATCGCACCCACCGCTATGCTGGAGCATACCAACCATTGTGGTGAAAGACTTCTGTATATGGCGGACATTATGGGACGTACCGAACAGGCTGTACAGTGGATTGAACAGCATGCGAATCTGAGTCAGTTGCTTCGAAGACGAATTCAATCGAGATGGGGGAAACAGCGTGCCATGTTCATCCGGGTGACTTCTCATTTCTACCGAATGTATGGATTGAATAACCAGACAGGAGCCCTGTTGTATGATGATTTAGGTTTCCATTTGCCTAGCCATTTTCCGGAACAACAGTGGGCTGTGGAGACGAAAGTTAGCGATTTGCAGTTATATGACGCGGATCATGTGTTTGTAATGGTCGATCCTACAGAAGAGGCAGGCGCTCAACTGAGGCAATTACAGCAGTCTAGTGAATGGTTGGCATTAAAGGCTGTTCAAGAAGGCCATGTCTATAATGCAGGAGATATTTTCTTCAAGACGCTAGGTCCAACCGGACGCCTGTGGGCTATGCGATATGTAGCAGAGCAGCTTGGTGCTACTGTACGGTGATTTTGTGCAAGTGAAGAGCGTGGAATAATCCATGGCAAGCTTATGCGCTTTTCCCTACTATAATGATAATGATTATTATTATTAAATAGTAGAGGGGATTTACTACAAATGGTAAGACAGAGAGCAGCAACGATGATACTGTTGGCCTTGCTTGTGTTCGTACTGGCGGCATGTGGCAAGACATCGGAAGTAAATGAAGCAATGCCTGAGCAACAGGATACATCTGTGGAAGAGAGTGGTACACAAAC
This sequence comes from Paenibacillus sp. FSL R5-0749, assembly GCF_038595085.1. NCBI lineage: Bacteria > Bacillati > Bacillota > Bacilli > Caryophanales > Paenibacillaceae > Paenibacillus > Paenibacillus sp. FSL R5-0749. Next base: position 2,156,235 of record NZ_CP152005.1, read on the forward strand.
GATCGAGCATCTTAAAGGAACCGCGGTTGTACCGCAAAAGATAGAGCGTATGGTTGTGTTGTCCGCCGCTTACATCGATCACATGTTAACGATCGGTGAGAAACCAGCAGGCGTTAATGTAGAAGTTCGTTACGGTGGAGATTATCTGCCTTATCTTGCAGATCAGCTTGCTGGTGTTCCAACGGTAGGGTCGGCAGATAGTCCTAATCTGGAGGCTATTCTTCAGATCAATCCCGATGTCATCGTTGTTGAGAGTCGGACTGCTGAGAGTACATATGAGCAGTTGGAGAAAATCGCTCCGACGATTGTACTTGGTAACGAATGGCTGGATTATGAAGATGACACAACGTATTGGACACAGGATCTGTTGACCATAGCCGGGTTGTTCAACAAGGTAGATCTGGCCAAGGAGAAAATCGCAGAGGTGGAGCAACAGGCGGAACAACTCAAAGCGAAGATCGAACAATTGGATCAGAAAAAGCTGGCTTACTTGCGTGTCAGAGAGAAGACTTTGCAAATTTATGCGGAAAAAGGGCATCCAACCAACATACTGTTGTATCATGATCTTGGATTTGTACCCACTGCTGTGACGCCTGTCGAACAGCGTGAGGACCTGTCTATAGAGAAAATCGCAGATATTGATGCCAATTTCGTCGTTCTTGAGGTTGATCCGAATGCCGAGGATTATTTAGACAACATCAATGCAAGCTCACTCTGGAAGAGAGTGCCGGCTGTTGATGCAGATCAGGTCTATACGACAGACTCGTTCTGGTTGTTTAAGGGCTGGGGAGCGATTGGGCGAAGCGAGATCATTAACGAAGTTGAAGATATGATTCAGTAGATGGGACATTATCCAGGGTATGATTATTCCGAGATGGCGGAAGTATTACAGCAATTTTTTGTGACGACGATCCGAGTGGACTGCGATGATTCCAAGTATCCTTTCCGTGTGAAGGATCTGCTGGATGAAGAGAAACGAGACTTAATATTGCGTGAACAGGCTATGCAACAAGGCCTTCAATTGGATGGAAAAGGGAGTGTAGCTGTCGGTACACTTTTTGCCAAGCGCTATTCGGTGTTGGTAATGGCCGTAATCTCTGCATTCAGTCTATACGACACGACACTTCGCATTGCGGACGATGATGTGTGGTTTGAATTGAATGGAACAGGCGGCATGCGATATAAGACTCTGCTGGAGAGAACCTCTCTGGAGGGTAAAGATCCTGTTCAGCGCAGGTCAGAGAGTCGCTTGCTCAAGAAGAGAATGTTGTTACATCTAGAGCCTGTCCTGCGAGCGGTAGCCATTAGTACAGGGGCGAGTGATAAGGTCATGTGGTCTCTGGTTGCGCATAATGTGCAACAATTGTATGCACGCATGATTAATGATCAAAGAATATGGAAGACGGATCAACGGCTTGCACAGATCAAGGAAGATCAAAGCTTATGGTTGGATCAGCATAACGATAATGGATATACGTTTGCCATTGAGCTACAACAATTCGAACATCCCATATGGCAAGGACCGCCGTTCTTCATACGCCGATATTGTTGTCTGGCTTATCAGGTTAGGAACGGAAGCCATACACACGGTTATTGCAACAGTTGTCCGAAGCTGGATTCGGAATCCCGATTACACAACCTTCTACAGCAATGAATCTGCTGGAAAAACGCGTGAACGAATGGAGAGTGAGCATGTTGGTATGCCAGGGGCAGCATGAGCTTTTACTTTCTTTGCGTTGATTACAGGAATCAGATATACTTCAAGTTATTGATCAATTCATAACTGTATGTTGGAAGGGGAAAATGATGGTTAAAGATTCAGCAGCATCGGTTAACCGGCGAAATGATATTATCTCTGCAGCGATTGACGTCTTCGCGGAGATTGGCTATTATCGTGCGACTACAGCTCAAGTGGCTGAACGTGCACAGATCTCACAGCCGTATATCTTTCGTTTTTTCAAAACAAAAGAAGCTTTATTATTAACTGCAATTGAAGTCTCATGGACACGAGTGATTGAATCGTTCCGAATCGTTGTGGAGACGGCGACGCCGGATCAGTTGGAAAATGACCTGATTGAAGCTTACGATAAGATTCTGGAATCTCACAAGAGCGAAATCTTGCTTCAAATGCAAGCGCAAACGATCCGGGAAGAAGTCATTCGTCAGGCCATGCAAAAGGGCATTAGTGATGTACGAAGCATGGTACTGGAAGCTTTCACAGTTGCCGGAATTGCGGAACCACTCAAAAGAACCATGATTTTCCTGGCGATCGGCATGTTGTGTAATGTATCTACAGCACTGGATATGCCGGAGCTGAAGGAGAGATAGAGAGGGAGGAAAATTCCCTTTTTGAATTTTAGTTATTGATCAATCACTAATTATGGTTTATATTGTTCTCAGGAAGTAATTGATCAATCACTAAATTAATGAAAGAGGTCGGTATATGATGAAAAGAGCTATTGTTATTGGAGCTACGGGTGGAACAGGTGCAGCGATTACGGAGGAATTAATTAGACGGGGCATTTCTACGATTGCATTTGGGCGCTCCCGTCAAAAACTGGAGCAACTTGCGGCAAAGTTGGGATCTCCGGATCACTTGCACATCGCAGTGGGAGATGCATTTCGGTCCGATGATATCATTGCCGCTTCTCAGGAAACGGATGTCATGTTTCATTGTGCGAACGTCCCGTATAACGAGATGGAGAGCAGGCTGATTCCGCTGGGTGAATCCGTCATGACGGCGGCAGAACACTTGGGTCTGAACGTGGTTGTAATAGACGGAATCTATCCTTATGGCAAAAGACAGATGAAAGAGGTAACGGAAGAACATCCAAAACAGCCACATACCCGCAAAGGCAAGACACGACTTGCCTATGAACAGATGTTATTCAGCACAAGATGGAGCAGAGCTCAGGTGATGATCGTTCGCTTGCCAGACTATTATGGCCCAACGGCCAATCAGGCTTCCTATCTGGGTTCGACGCTTGAAGCAATAGCGAAAGGCAAGATGGCTTTTTTTATCGGGAATATGAAGGTAGCCAGAGAATACATCTATTTACCGGATGCTGCGGTCATGGTGGTGGAGTTGGCGAGCAGAGAGACGACGTATGGACAGAACTGGAATATCCCTGGATCGGGGATTATCTCAGGTCATGAGATTGTGCATATGGCACAGAAGGCTTCGGGGAGTAGAAAACCTGTGATCGCGTTAGGAAAAGTGGGACTGTCATTGATTGGACTGGGTGTACCCGTTATGAAAGAAATTGTAGAGATGTTATATCTGACGGTGGACCCGCTGATCTTAAGTAGACAAAAGTATGAGGAACGGATTGGCCCAGTTGTGGCAACGTCTTTTGAAGAAGGAATTACGTTAACGATTAAGGAGTTGCGGGGAGAGTAGAGGGGAATATATTTTTTTGAGAAAAGTAATTGATTGATCACTAACTACGGAGAATTTCATAGGTATATTGAATAGGGGCGCACAAAGCTAGTCCTGGGCATAGAGTGTACTATTGTAAAAAGCGGAGATTTGACGTGGTGTACAAGGAGGTGGGATTTTCTTGTGAGCGATATGTCCAAAAAGAAACGCAAAATCTCCTCAACCAGTACAGTTAGACGGAAAGCCAAAAAATCAAAAAAGCACTCTGGCCTTAAGAAGAATAAGTCTTGTAAGAAAAGCAGACGTAAATGCAAAAAAAAGAAAAGCCACAGAAGCCCTTTCCTTCGAGGCCCACGGGGGTATCGGGGAATGAGAGGATACACTGGAGCAACTGGAGCTACAGGGTTAATCGGAGATCCTGGGTCTCCAGGCAAAAGGGGAGCAATCGGTCTAACAGGACGAACTGGAGTAACTGGAATCACGGGAAGTACCGGAGTAACTGGAACTACAGGAAGCACAGGTACGACCGGTCCAACGGGTGAGGCGGGAACAACAGGATCTACAGGCGCAACTGGCATCGGATCGACTGGAGTCACAGGAACAACCGGCGCAACTGGAATAACTGGATTTGGTATTACAGGCGTGACCGGTGCTACAGGAAATACTGGTATAACTGGCTTTACGGGCAGCAGCGGATTTACAGGAGCAACTGGTCCAACTGGATTTGGTGTGATGGGACTAACTGGACTAACTGGACCAACTGGTGAAACAGGACTAACTGGATTGACCGGTATAACTGGTGTTACGGGTGAAACGGGAGTTACTGGCATAACTGGAGCAACAGGAAGCACCGGTATCACAGGAGCTATTGGTCTAACAGGTGTTACAGGCACCACCGGTGTGCCGGGAGTAACTGGTTTTACGGGCTCAACCGGTCCGACTGGCCCTACTGGGGCATCGGGAAGTACGGGTACCACAGGAGTTACTGGAGCAACTGGAACGACAGGTATTATGGGGGCGACCGGGGCCACTGGAGAGACAGGGGTGACCGGGGTTGCAGGTACGGATGGTGCCACGGGACCCACGGGTGTAACTGGAGCTACTGGAAGTACTGGTGCTTCAGGAATTACAGGCTTTACAGGGACTACTGGCATAACGGGTACAACTGGTATTACGGGTGCGACTGGAGTAACAGGTATCACTGGAGAAACGGGGTTAACTGGGGTCACCGGTCCGACTGGTGTTACAGGTTCAACTGGCATTACCGGAACCACGGGCATCACAGGTGTAACCGGAACTACAGGAATCACGGGCCCGACGGGTGCATCTGGAATAAATGGTGCAACCGGAACGACAGGAGTTACAGGTGTAGCAGGAGTAACGGGTCCCACTGGTGCTATTGGGGTAACTGGATCTACGGGAGATACAGGAACCATAGGAATGACAGGTGCAACTGGACTTACTGGGATCACGGGGATTACCGGAGTAACGGGGGAAACGGGTCTAACGGGAGTCACAGGTGCGACTGGCTTAACTGGCGTTACGGGTACAACTGGTTTGACCGGGGTCACCGGCCAAACAGGCGAGACAGGCGCGACGGGTCCAACAGGAGCAACAGGGATAACCGGTGTCACTGGAGAGATGGGTTTTACAGGAGTCACAGGTACGACGGGTGTGACTGGGCCAACAGGTGCAACTGGAGAAACAGGATCGACTGGGGCTACCGGATCTATAGGCATCACGGGTGCGACAGGTGTAACGGGATTGACTGGAGCAACAGGTACGACGGGTGTGACGGGACCAACAGGTGCGACCGGCCAAACAGGAATTACTGGATTTACGGGTGTCACAGGCTTAACGGGAATCACAGGAGCAACGGGTGTTACAGGGAATACAGGTATCACAGGTGAGACTGGGGTAACTGGTGTTACAGGACCAACAGGTACCACGGGAGTTACTGGCGAGATAGGACCTACAGGCATAACTGGCGTTACGGGAACTACAGGAGTTACAGGTGCGACAGGAACCACTGGAGAAACTGGAATTACTGGAGCAACAGGTAGCACCGGCATCACGGGTACAACGGGTGTGACTGGGTCAATCGGTGCAACTGGCGCCACGGGTATCACAGGGGCGACTGGGGTAACTGGTATCACTGGAGAGACGGGATTTACGGGAGTCACGGGGGGAACTGGCAATACGGGAGCAACAGGTGCTACTGGCACGACTGGCGAACAGGGCACGACAGGCATAACCGGTGTCACAGGTACGACGGGTGTTACCGGGTCAACAGGTGTAACTGGCGAAACAGGAATTACTGGATTTACGGGTGTCACTGGCGTAACGGGAGCAACAGGTAGCACGGGAGTTACTGGCGAGACAGGAACTACAGGCATAACTGGCGTTACGGGAACTACAGGAGTTACAGGTGCGACAGGAACCACTGGAGAAACAGGAATTACTGGAGCAACAGGTAGTGACGGCATCACGGGTACGACGGGTGTGACTGGGTCAACCGGTGCAACTGGTGCCACGGGTATCACAGGTTCGACTGGGGTAACTGGTATCACTGGAGAGACGGGATTTACGGGAGCAACAGGGGGAACTGGGAATACGGGAGCAACAGGTATCACGGGATTTACTGGCGAGACAGGAACTACAGGAGTTACAGGTGCGACAGGAACCGCTGGAGAAACTGGAATTACTGGAGCAACAGGTAGCACCGGCATCACGGGTACGACGGGTGTGACTGGGCCAACAGGTGCAACTGGCGTCACAGGAATCACAGGAGTTACCGGCATAACTGGCGTCACAGGTCCAACTGGTGTTACTGGACCCACTGGTACTACTGGAGAAACGGGATCGACTGGGGCTACCGGATCTACCGGCATCACAGGTGCGACAGGTGTGACTGGGTCAACCGGTGCAACTGGTGCCACGGGTATTACTGGAGAGACGGGGCTTACGGGAGTCACAGGTACAACAGGAGTTACCGGTATAACCGGCGTCACAGGTCCAACTGGTGTTACCGGCCCCACTGGTTCTACTGGCGAAACAGGAATTACTGGATTTACGGGTGTCACAGGCGTAACGGGAATCACAGGAGCTACGGGTGTAACAGGGAATACAGGTATCACAGGTGTGACGGGACTGACTGGGGCAACAGGTGCCACTGGCACGACTGGCGAACAGGGCACGACAGGCATAACCGGTGTCACAGGCTTAACGGGAATCACAGGAGCAACGGGAGCAACAGGTAGCACGGGAGTTACTGGCGAGACAGGAGCTACAGGTGCGACAGGTACTACTGGAGAAACTGGAATTACTGGAGAAACAGGTAGCACGGGCATCACCGGCATCACGGGTGCGACGGGTGTGACTGGGTCAACCGGTGCAACTGGTACCACAGGTATCACAGGGGCGACTGGGGTAACTGGTACCACAGGTATCACAGGGGCGACTGGGGTAACTGGTATCACTGGAGAGACGGGATTTACGGGAGTCACGGGGGAAACTGGCAATACGGGAGCAACAGGTGCCACTGGCACGACTGGCGAACAGGGCACGACAGGGATAACCGGTGTCACAGGTACGACGGGTATTACAGGGCCAACTGGCGAGACAGGAACTACAGGAGTTACAGGTGCGACAGGAACTACTGGAGAAACTGGAATTACTGGAGAAACAGGTAGCACGGGCATCACCGGCATCACGGGTGCGACGGGTGTGACTGGGTCAACCGGTGCAACTGGTGCCACAGGTATCACAGGGGCGACTGGGGTAACTGGTATCACTGGAGAGACGGGATTTACGGGAGCCACGGGGGAAACTGGCAATACGGGAGCAACAGGTGCCACTGGCACGACTGGCGAACAGGGCACGACAGGCATAACCGGTGTCACAGGTCCAACAGGTGCAACTGGCGAAACTGGAATTACTGGATTAACAGGTGTCACAGGAGCAACGGGAGCAACAGGTAGCACGGGAGTTACTGGCGAGACAGGAACTACAGGCATAACTGGTGCCACGGGTATTACAGGAGAGACAGGGATAACTGGTGTCACAGGTACGACGGGTGTGACAGGGCCAACAGGTGCGACCGGCGAAACAGGAATTACTGGATTTACGGGTGCAACTGGCGTAACGGGAATCACAGGAATTACTGGGGCTACCGGCATTACCGGCATCACGGGTGTGACTGGGTCAACCGGTGCAACAGGTGCCACAGGTATCACAGGGGCGACTGGGGTAACTGGTATCACTGGAGAGACGGGATTTACGGGAGTCACGGGGGAAACTGGCAATACGGGAGCAACAGGTGCCACTGGCACGACTGGCGAACAGGGCACGACAGGGATAACCGGTGTCACAGGTACGACGGGTGTGACAGGGCCAACAGGTGCGACCGGCGAAACAGGAATTACTGGATTTACGGGTGTCACAGGCGTAACGGGAATCACAGGAGCAACGGGAGCAACAGGTAGCACGGGAGTTACTGGCGAGACAGGAACTACAGGCATAACTGGTGCCACGGGTATTACAGGAGAGATAGGGGTAACCGGAGTCACAGGTCCAACTGGTGTTACCGGACCCACAGGATCTACTGGAGAAACGGGCTCGACTGGGTCAACCGGATCTACCGGTACGATCGGTATCACGGGTGCGACAGGTGCGACGGGACTGACTGGGTCAACCGGTGCAACTGGTGCCACAGGAGTTACCGGCATAACTGGCGTTACAGGACCCACTGGTACTACTGGAGAAACGGGATCGACTGGGGCTACCGGCATTACCGGCATCACGGGTGCGACAGGTGTGACTGGGTCAACAGGTGCAACAGGGAATACAGGTATCACAGGTGAGACTGGAGTAACTGGTATTACTGGAGCGACGGGGCTTACGGGAGTCACAGGTACGACGGGTGTGACAGGGCCAACAGGTGCCACTGGCGAAACAGGAATTACTGGATTTACGGGAGTCACAGGTACCACAGGAGTTACCGGCATAACTGGCGTCACAGGTCCAACTGGTGTTACCGGACCCACTGGTACTACTGGAGAAACGGGATCGACTGGGGCTACCGGCATTACCGGCATAACCGGAGTCACAGGTACGACGGGTGCGACAGGGCCAACAGGTGCCACTGGCGAAACAGGAATTACTGGATTTACAGGTGTAACTGGATTCACAGGGGTTACCGGAGCAACAGGTATAACGGGAGCCACTGGGGCCACTGGCACAACCGGAGCAACAGGTGTTACTGGAACTACGGGGGTCACCGGCATAACCGGAACGACAGGAAATACGGGAGCCACCGGGGCTACTGGAGAAACAGGGCCAACGGGAGGAACTGGTACTACAGGTGCAACGGGCACCACGGGAATAACGGGAGTTGCAGGGGCCACAGGAAGCACGGGTGCAACCGGAGTTACAGGAGTAACCGGAACAGCAGGTACTACGGGTGCGACTGGTTCTACGGGGGGAACTGGAGCAACCGGCCCGACAGGACCAACTGGGGCTAACGGAATTACGGGTGCAACCGGCGTGACGAGTGCAACAGGAGCAACGGGAGCTACGGGAATAACTGGCACTACAGGAGCAACAGGTATCACAGGGGCTACAGGAGCCACAGGAGCCACAGGAGCCACCGGGCCAACCGGGCCAACCGGGCCTAACTTTGCTACAGAAGGGTTTTCGGCCTTCTTAGCTACACTTTCTACAGCAACGAGCACACAATTAACCAACTGGACGACAACAAGTCCTTATTATGGTAATGCCAACTTCAACGCAACGACAGGAAATTATACGGTGCCAGTGACAGGAAGATATTCCATTGTGGCCACGATCAATTATGCAACGACCGCAGCGATCGCCTTATCACTGGGCGCTGGGGTTAACCCAGCCTTTCTTGTCCAGAGAACATCACCTACGGTAACTACGCTTGTTAGTGGTTTGTTGCCCATCTTGAACGTAGCCGTTACATTGCTTACACTACGGGCAGTCTTGGGGAGCAGTTCTGTTACTTTGGCGGTAGAAGTGGCATTGAATGCTGGAGATGTAATTGGATTGTTCTATGCCGCAAACGGGCTAACGATTACGTTGAACCTGGGCAGCGGCGCTACAAATGGTATTTTTTGGTCTGTGCATGAGATCACCTAATAAGCTGTTTAACGTATTGCGCCTATGGACAAATTCGTAAACTTGTAATAAGTTAGTTTGAAGATATTCGAAATATCTTTTGAAAAGTGGACTAACAAGCGAGGTGGATTTCATGATTCCTATTCTGGGACGCATTAACGAATTAAGTCGAAAACAACGCAGCAGCGTTGGTTTGACCAAAGCAGAACAAAGCGAGCAACACGAGCTTAGAAAACAATATTTGCAGGCTATTCGAGGTCAGGTACTGACAACCATGCTGGCAGTATCCGTTGTAGACCCACTTGGTCATGATGTGACCCCCGAGAAATTAACCAATGAGAAATTGCAGCGCCGTGAACAGGCCGGCCAATAGCATTCCTTTAATAAGACAGACCAAGATTACATCTTGGTCTGTCTTTTTTTTATATTCTGCAAATTTTCCGTCTAAAAGCAAGCCCATCAAAAGAGGAAGGTACCATCCATTAAGAATTTCGTGCAGATTAACAAGCATGTCAGTTATTTTTAGTTTTGATGACAATAAATCTACCACCAACTTCAATTCATCTCCGATAACCCATATAATAACGCTAATATAGTTCAACAACACAAGGTAATAGCACAATTATTCTTATATTAACTAACAACAAACTTACATCAAAAATAATTAAAAAAGACTAGATTATATATGTATCTCGAAAGGGTTGATGAATCATGAGCCTGGAAGCTTTGAATGAACGTGTGAAGAATGATCTGGATTATTTGTCATTTGGTGGCGCGAACTGGGTACGTCCAAGAGAACATGCAGAGGGTCATGTCTATGATGTTGTCATTGTGGGCGGGGGTCAGAGTGGATTAGGGGCGGCCTTTGGACTTCTTCGGGAACGGATCTCCAATATTGTCGTCATTGACGAGAATCCATCAGGGCTTGAAGGGCCTTGGGAAACTTATGCGCGTATGGTAACTTTGCGTACTCCCAAGCATCTGACTTCCATCGATCTGGGTATCCCCTCGTTAACCTTTCGTTCATGGTGGGAAGCACAGGTCGGACGGGAAGGTTGGGAAGAGGTAGACAAGATCCCGCGTGGAGAATGGATGAATTATTTGCGCTGGTATCGGGAAGTGCTGAATCTGCCTGTGCTTAATGAGGTGAAATTGACACTTGTTGAGCCCGTAGAGAACGGAATGCATCGACTTCATGTGAACAAGGCAGAAACTCAGATGGATGTCATACTAGCTCGCAAAGTCGTCTTTGCTACTGGAATACAGGGTGGTGGAGAGTGGCATGTGCCATCCATGATTGCGGATAGATTACCTCGGGAGCTGTATGCCCATACGTCTGAAGCGATTAATTTTGATCGGTTAAAAGGTAAAAGGGTTGCTGTGCTTGGCGGCGGTGCTTCTGCATTTGATAATGCAAGCTATGCTCTTGCCACGGGTGTGGCGGAAGCTCATGTATTTGTACGACGGGAACAACTGCCTAGTGTGAATCCCATTCGTCAGATGGAGCAATCCGGTATGATTGAGCGATTTCACGCTCTTCCGGTTGCCGATAAATATGAAGTGATCTCTCATTTCTTCAAATTCAATCAACCGCCAACCAACGATACGTTTAATCGAGCGGCGGCCTGGCCTGGATTCGAACTGCATCTGAACTCGCCTTGGCTGAGTGTAGAAGCGACGGACCAAGGCGCAATTGTGCATACGGCACAGGGAGAATATACGTTTGATTTTTTAATTATTAGCACAGGTCTGCTCAGTGATCCGGCACTCCGTCCTGAACTGAGACTCGTGGAGCCATACATCGCGCGTTGGGAGGACTGTTACCAGGCTCCGCCAGAGCACCGCAATGTATTGCTGGATGCACATCCATACCTGAGTTCCGGGTTTGCCATGACTAGCAGGAGTGAACAAGGTGAGAAGCAGTTGCATGGACTGTTTGTATTTAATTACTCTGCACTCGCCAGCTGTGGTCTGTCCGCATCTGCCATATCCGGGACCAAGAGTGCGGTGCCCAAACTGGTCACTGCCATCGCGGATCAATTGTTCCTCGATGATCGGGAGGTTATTTTACAACAATTCTATGCGTACGAAGAACGGGAATTTACGGCTACGTGGGTGAAAACGGGTGCCCTTGCTGAGTAAATGCATCCCCATAAGATAGAGAACGTGTGGCACTTGATGCTGCACGTTTTTTTGTTTTTCACATGATCAAGGTTACACTTGCCTTCGATTTGTTGTAAAATGTCGGTTGGAACATGTTAAAGGCAGGGATAATAGATGAATGAAATAAAAATGAATTATGAACAGTTTAGAGCCCATTTGAAAAAAGCGTCGCGCAAACGGAATGTACCTTTGATTAAAATCGTTGCATTTCAAGAGAAATACATGAAGATCGAAGAAGTGCAATATTTTGATGTGGAACAAAATCATATGAGTGTTCAGGCCTGCAATACGTTGTGGTTGCACCTGGAGAATAAATCTTTTCGTAATATGGTGTCCCAACATTTGCAGTTTTATAGAGATATGGAGAACTTGGGTCGGCATTCCTTTGAAAATCTGATCAAAGAACTATATGATACGTCTGTTCCTGTGCTGCTCAATTACAATCCCGCTCATTATTATACCTCGGGGCAGCTCGCTGAGATTCTCGTCATGGACGAGGAGAGGCTGATTGAACAATTGGAGATGGGCCGCTTCAAGGGGGCATTTATTAATGAGGAAGGTAAATGGCTTAAACCCAAACCGGATGCAAGGCTTGTAGAGTCATAAATGTCATGAGATTCCCATGAAAAGAAAAATCCTGCAACGCCGCGCGTATAGCGCTGGAGCTGCAGGATTTTTAATGGAGATACGAAAGGTTAGAGACCCCAACTTTAAAAAGATGAAGTATTAAACATCTTTCGATCATTAAATACTCAAGTGTTGCGGCGAACCGTAAATCCATCTTTACATCGATTAGGGGTGCCGGGGATGGAGACAATACCCCGCCCTTGGATCATGATTCCCTTTTGGCAGGCACGAAAAGCAGGAGATTGTCCGTTCAGGCGACATTTGTTGAAGGTTACAGGGGTAAGCCGCGCCATTGAGCCGATGGATCTTCCAACAGTGGGGGCTTCAACAATCCATTCCGCAGAGGATTGCGGACCCGAATAACACTGAATGGTGCGGAAGGTCCAGCCTAACGTTAGATTAGAGAGCGTAATGCACCAGGTTTTGCGCGTTAATTTGGCGATGACTGCTCGAATGCGATGACCAGGGGAAACGGGCTGTGGAATAATGGTCTCCGCGTCAGGCAGGATCTCCCACCAAGCATAATAGCTGGGCTTGCCTTGAATCCAGTCGTGACCTGTTCCGGTCTGAATCAGACTGCTGTTCTTGAAGCCATCAATCCCAATCCATGCGGATGAATATGAGGAGCGTGTGCTAGGTAGAACATAAGGGACAGTCCATTCCGCTGAGATGCGACGGTATTGGTTCCGTGTTCCTGAACGAGCGTAGCCGCTCCAGTTGGAGGAGATCCACCCAAAGTGAGAAGGGGAATCTTTCTTTTTCTTTTGCAGGGCACAGGGTTTTCGCCGTTTGTAAGGACGGTCTGTCATCAGGTCACCACCTTTGGTAACATAGGGTCTAGATTATCAGATGCGTGTTCAGGAGCTGGGGAAAGGGACAACTGGACAAGAAAATAAGTCGAAAGATGCAACTTTTTGAAGGTTTTTAAATTATTTTGAATGAAAATGGTTGTTTTTTGAGGAGATTATGATACTATAGAAGCAGTTGGAGGAATGAAGATGCTGACTGAAGAACGATATGCTGCAATTATAGAGCGCTTACATGTACAGGGAATTGTGAAATTGCAAGAGCTTGTTGATGTGTTAGGTGCTTCTGAATCAACGATTAGGCGCGACTTGATCGATCTGGAGAGTCGTCAGATGCTCAAACGCATCCACGGCGGTGCCGCACTGGTGAACGAAAAAACGCTGGAACCGGGCATGGAAGAAAAAACGTTCAAAAACATTCAACAAAAAACAACGATTGCCCGTTTGGCTGCACAGGAGATCGAAAATGGCGAATGCATCTATCTGGATGCGGGAACAACAACGTTAGCCATGATCCCATTTATTGAAGCGAAGGACGTAACGGTGGTTACCAATGGGCTTTCACATGTTGAAGCTTTGGTAAGCAAGCGTATTCGCAGTTATTTGCTTGGAGGTATGATGAAAATTCATACAAAAGCAGTCATTGGCAGTATCGCATTACAGAACATGGATAATTTCCGTTTTGATAAATGTTTTCTTGGAAGCAACGGAGTAGACCCTGAGATGGGGTATACAACACCGGATCCGGAGGAAGCCTTGATTAAAAGGCGTGCACATCAATTGTCGGGAAAATCTTATGTGCTGGCTGATTCCAGCAAAATAGGGGAAATTACTTTTGCCAAATTGTTTGATTTGGAGGAGGCTGATTTGATTACCGAGCAGATGCCAGAACACTGGCGGCCTGGAATCGCCCAGAAAACTAAAATAATTGAGGGATAACGATGATATATACAATAACACTTAATCCGTCCATTGATTACATCGTGGAAGTCGATGAGCTGAAGCTTGGTGGATTGAATCGAATGAATCGGGATTTGAAGCTGCCTGGAGGCAAAGGTATTAATGTCTCTCGTATACTGAATCAACTTGGCGCAGATAACACGGCCATTGGTTTCCTTGGTGGATTCACAGGACGTTTCATTAATGACAAGTTGCAAGAAGACAACATCCGGACAGATTTTGTCACAATTGCAGACGATACTCGTATTAACATCAAGCTGAAGCATGGGGAAGAGACAGAGATTAATGGTCTTGGACCTGCGATAAGCGCAGAAGAGGCAGAGAAGTTGCTTCACAAATTGTCTTCATTGCAAAAAGGAGATATCGTCATTCTCTCCGGAAGCGTACCACCTTCTCTTGGAACAGATTTCTATGATCGTCTCATTAAAGTCTGCAAGCAAACGGGTGCGGAATTCGTGATTGATACAACTGGCCCTGCGTTAATGGAAGCTCTTGAACATGCACCATTGCTGGTGAAGCCGAATCATCATGAACTGGCCGAACTGTTCGGTGTAACCATTGAGACTCGCGAGGAACTGATTTTATACGGGCGTAAGTTGCTTGAAGCCGGAGCCAAACATGTACTGATCTCCATGGCAGGCGAGGGTGCACTGTTCATTACTCAAGCGGAAGTTCATCATGCGAGTGTGCCAAAAGGTACTGTGAAAAACTCCGTTGGTGCCGGTGACTCCATGATTGGCGGATTCGTAGGTACCTATGTACAGAGCGGCGATCTGCTGGAAGCTTTCCGTACAGGGGTTGCATCTGGAAGTGCGACGGCTTTCTCGGATGATCTGGCAACACGTGAATTGATTGATGAATTACGCAATCAAGTAACCATTACGACGATCTAGTCTAACGGTCATATAAAGGTTTTCATTGTAAATGTAATTGTAATGTAGTGAGGCCTGCCTATGCAGGCCGACTGAACTTAAGGGAGTGTACCAAGATGAGAATAACAGACTTAATGATCCAGGAAACGATGATCATGGACCTGCAAGCCACAACCAAAGATGAGGCTATTGATGAACTAATTGCAAGCCTGAACCGAAGCGGACGTATTAATGATCCGGTCCTGTTCAAGGAAATGATCTATAAAAGAGAAGCTGAATCCAGCACGGGTATCGGTGGCGGAATTGCGATGCCGCATGCCAAAACAACAGCAGTGAATGAACCAACGGTTGTATTCGCCAAGAGCAAGAATGGACTTGATTTTGAAGCGTTGGATGACCAACCAGCTCACGTGTTCTTCATGATTGCCGCTCCAGAAGGCGCAGGAAATACCCATCTGCGTACGCTTGCAGCTCTTTCCAGGTTGTTGATTGATAGCGATTTCATCTCACAGTTGATGAGTACAGATACACCCGCCGAAGTCAGTGCATTGTTTGATGCCAAACAGGTGGAAGCAGCAGAAAAAGAAGCAGCCAAAGAGAAAGCAAAAGCGGAAAAAGCAGCAAATGCCACATCCGGCTCTGCAAGTGGTCAGCAACAGAATACCTCTGGTGTCATTGTGGGTAATGAAAATTCGGAAGATTTTGTTGTTGCGGTTACAGCTTGTCCGACAGGTATAGCGCATACCTACATGGCTGAAGATGCACTTAAAAAGAAAGCTCAGGAAATGGGCATTAACATTCGCGTTGAGACAAACGGTTCCGAAGGAGCACAGAATGTGTTGACGGCTGATGAGATTGCCCGCGCCAAAGGGGTTATCGTTGCCGCAGACAAAAATGTGGAGATGGCACGTTTCGATGGCAAACCGGTACTACAAAGACCGGTGAGCGATGGAATTCGCAAATCCGAAGAGTTGATTCGCAAGGCTGTTAACGGTGATGCACCGATCTATCACAGTCAAGGCGGAGGTACCAAGGAAGAGGGAGCAAGCACTGGCAAGATCAGTGTAGGTAGCAAAATCTATAAAGATCTGATGAATGGTATTTCTCATATGCTGCCATTTGTTGTTGGTGGCGGTATCCTTCTCGCAATCTCCTTCTTGTTCGAGCAGATTGCTAGTCCTGATAATCCGATTGTGCAACTGCTTCAAACGATCGGTGGCGGAACAGGTGCATTCCACTTCCTGATTCCGGTCCTTGCCGGATTTATCGCGATGAGTATTGGTGATCGTCCAGCCCTGATGCCTGGTATGGTCGGTGGATTGATGGCGGTTAACTCGAACGCTGGTTTCCTTGGTGGTCTGGCTGCCGGTTTCCTGGCGGGTTATGTAGTCATTGGTCTTCGTAAGGCATTGAAAGGTTTGCCAAAAGCAATTGATGGCTTGAAACCAATCTTGCTGTATCCAGTATTCGGTTTGCTGATCGTAGGTGCAATCAGCTTCTACGTCTTCGATCCAATCTTTGGTTCCCTGAACACATGGCTTGTAGATGCACTTGGTAATCTGGGAACAGGAAATAAAGTATTGCTTGGTTTGTTACTTGGTGGCATGATGGCCATCGATATGGGCGGACCGTTCAACAAAGCGGCATATACGTTCGCGATTGGGGTATTCACATCCAGTGGTAACACAGACGGTGCCTGGATGGCAGCAGTTATGGCAGGTGGTATGGCGCCTCCTCTGGCAATTGCCCTGGCAACGACGTTCTTCAAATCCAAATTTACGGAGCAAGAACGCAAATCGGGCTTGACCAACTATGTTCTTGGATTGTCTTTCATTACGGAAGGTGCAATTCCATTTGCAGCAGCTGATCCACTTCGTGTATTGACATCGTGCATCATTGGTTCTGCTGTTGCGGGCGGACTGACACAATTGTGGAGCATTAATGTACCAGCTCCGCACGGCGGCATCTTTGTTGCTGCACTGGCGAACCACGCAATATTGTTCCTGCTTGCCGTTGCCATTGGTGCAGTGATCTCCGGTCTGATTCTGGGCTTGTGGAAGAAATCACCAACGCTTGTGAAGTAAGGAATATTAGAAACATCTCCTGGGTGGATTTCACCTGGGGGATGTTTTTTTTTTGTTTCAACTTTTTCATCAGACAACGGAAAGTTGCCTCTGAATTTGTGTTTGTGTAAAATGCTTATTTAGCATTCATATGAATATATGGTAAAATAAAAATATATAATGAAACAGTGTTTCAACTAATGAAACTTATGCAGGAGGAATTCGAATGTCTGATGTAATCAAGAGTCAGGTGCAGAAACAGTTTGCGAAAAATGCAGGAAAATACGTGACGAGTGCGGGACATGCCAAAGGTGAAGATCTCGAGTTGCTCGTGGCTTCATCTCAAGCTACTCCAGATATGAACGTGTTGGATATCGCCACTGGAGGAGGACATGTCGCCAATGCTTTGGCTCCTCTTGTTCAGCGGGTGACTGCCCTGGATTTAACGAAGGAGATGCTGCAGGCAGCTGAACAGTTTATCCTGGGGAATGGACACGATAATGTAGATTTTGTAGCCGGGGATGCGGAGAAGCTACCATTCGATGATGATGTCTTTGACCTTGTGACCTGCCGAATTGCGGCTCACCATTTCCCGGACGTTTCTTCGTTTGTTCACGAGGCGTTGCGAGTCATGAAGCCTGGTGGAAGGTTGTTATTGATTGACAACGTGGCACCTGAACGTGATGAGAATGACCAGTTTTACAATGAAGTAGAGAAGTGCCGAGATGCAAGCCATGTTCGAGCATGGCGCAAGACGGAATGGATTCATATGCTGGAGTATGCGGGCTTCCGAATGGAAGCGATGGTTTCTTTCCAGAAGCGCTTTAAGTTTGAAGAGTGGTGTGATCGTGCAGCACTGCCGGAACAGGAGAGGGGTGTACTTGAAGCAAGCATGTTAAGCGCACCGTCCATCATCAGGAAATTTTTTGATTTTGAAGTGACAACGAACGGGAAGCTCGACAGCTTCCAAGGAGAAAGTGTATATATTCAAGCGACTAAGCCGACTCATGTCTGATTCGATAGAGCAGACCATTAAGTTAGCAGGTTATGAACGACTAAAAGGGCGGATATTAATCAACAAAAACAAGCAGAGTACCTTGAGGAGGTAGATCTGCTTGTTTTTTTGGCATATTTATAATCATCAAAGCGACAGTTCAGGGTTTTAGTATAACCTTGGTACATTCGTCTTCATGATCGTTGAAAATACGATACGCATCACTTGCATTCTCCAGTGGAATTCGATGGGAGATGATCTCGGTTGGATCAAATTCACCAGCTGTGATTTTACGGAATAACTCAGGCATGTAATGTATAACAGGAGCTTGTCCCATTTTGAGATTGATATTACGTTCAAACAGATTGCCTAATGGAAACATGTTGTAGGAAGAACCATATACACCTGTAAGTTGAAGTGTACCGAATTTGCGAATGGCCTTCATGCCAATCTCGATGGCACTCAGGGAACCGCCATGCAATTTCAGCTTCTGTCCAATTTCCTCCAGCGTGCTTTTTTTGCCATCCATACCTACACAGTCGATGACAACGTCGGTTCCACCTTGTGTAATCTCGCGAATGTGTTCACCCATATCATCGTAATCTTCAAAATTAAAAATCTCTGCATCGTTCAAACGTTTGGCTTTCTCCAGTCGATAGGGCAGGCGATCTACAGCAATAACGCGTTTGGCACCTTTCATCCAGGCGAACTTTTGCGTCATCAGTCCAATGGGGCCACTACCGAGTACGGTAACTGTATCTCCCGGTTTAACTCCCGCATTCTCGACACTCCAGTAAGCGGTTGGAAGAACATCGGACAGGAACAATAAAGCCTCATCTTCCAATTCACAGGATTCCGGGATCACAAACGGTGTGAAGTTCCCATAGGGAACACGCAATAACTCTGCCTGACCTCCAGGGTGGTTGCCGTAGCGCTCAGTAAATCCAAAATAACCGCCTGTATGAATATCCGGATTGCCATTGGAATTATCGCACTGACTCTCCATGTCATGATTGCAATAGAAACATTCGCCACAAGCGATATTAAAAGGCAGGACCACACGGTCCCCCTTCTTCACACGTGTTACTTCCGGACCGACTTCTTCTACAATGCCCATCGGTTCATGACCGATAACATAATCTTTGGCAGCGGGCAGGGCTCCCTGATAAATGTGCAGATCGGATCCACATATGGCTGTGGAAGTAATACGAACGATAATGTCATCCTTCTGTTGCAGTGTGGGATCTTCAACCTCTTTGACTTGAATGTCCTTCATTCCCTGAAACGTAACGGCTCTCATCTTCATATTCCTCCTTGTATAGTGGGATTCTCTGACAATTACCCCTTTTCAGCTCAAATGATAGAGAAGATACTAAATTAAACTACAGGCCACTTTATTTTTCGCAGCGCATCGAGCAACTCAGGGGGCGCATTCAGATTGTCGCGGACCAGATCCCGCGGGGTTAACGCCATCCATTGATTCAGGGACACATCCTCAAATCGATCACTTCGGAATATTTCCAAAAACCATAAAGTGTCTGTACCGGTATTCTGTATATAGTGTCCCATTGCGACAGGAACATATCCGACATCTCCAGCCCGATAATCAAATGTTCGAGCAATGCCATTGCCTCCAAAGACGGTCATTCTTCCTTGTCCTGTCAGATAATATTGCCATTCATCTGCATTAGGATGCCAGTGCAGTTCACGCATGGCGCCAGGACGGATCTCAACAAGTGCAGCTGCAACAGTAGTAGAGATGGGAAAGTTGGTGGAGTCTACAATACGGACGCTTCCGCCAGGTGTAATGAGTGGTTCCTGCGCCAGCAATCGATGTTTGAAAGTGAGCGGAACGGTACCGTATGGCGACTGAACTTCCTGGCTCTCGATGGAGCCCGGGACAGTATCTTGGAAAATGTACACCTGTTCCTTCGGCATCGACTGAAAAGCAGATTCGGGCACGCCGAAATTGACAGACAATACTTCCGGTGGTGTATGGGCAAACCAGTCGGATACGGATAACGTATTCAGATCGGAGAAGGACCCGTCATCAAACACGAGTAGAAATTCACAACCATCCTCCAGTCCTTGAATGGAATGGGGGAGACCCTTTGGGAAAAACCAGAGATCGCCCGGCCCAACATCTGCAATAAAATTACGTCCGTTCTGATCCACCGAGGTGATTCTCGCTGTTCCCCAGATCATATAGGCCCATTCGGATTGCTGGTGCCAATGGAGTTCTCGTACACCGCCGGGTGTCAGGCTCATGTTCACACCAGCCAGTGTCGTGGCAACAGGAAGATCCCGTACGGTAATTTCACGTGACCACCCCCCATGGTTCAATTGCATATGGGTATCGGAAAAAGACATTCTCAGATTGGGCAATAACCCGTTATCGGTAGCTGGAGGTACCAGCATATCGGGGTTTTGTATATCTCTCATGACATCTCTGGGTCCCAGATCAGGTCCTCCAGCGCCATCACTGCGAATGGGTTGCGGGATGATAAGAGGTTTATCATTTGGTTGCTGTCCTTTGGTCATTGAGTGATCCCTCCAGATTCAGTGGCATGTCACACGCGACATGGTATCGTTATGTCTACACCTATGAATCAGGGCCTGGATAATATGAGGGACAAACGACAAAAAAGACGTGACCGCATGCAGTCACATCTTCTGGTTATCGAATCAGATGAAGGCAGAATTCCAGATCGGATTGAAGATGCCCGTTCATTAGGCGCTCAGCGTGTTTTTGTTATATTTCGTCCTCCTGGTACATCACGATTAGGATGGGGTGGAGGCAGGTTTTTCACGCTGCGTTGTACGAAAACGCTGCTCGTAGATTTCGTGTACACGATGGAGAACGGCAGGACCTTGCTCGGTAAAACGAAGCGCTGTCGCTTTATTTTTCACCAAGAAAGTACCGGATTCATGTCTGGTGGGTGATAAAGCCGCACGGTAGAGCAATGAAGCGCCATGACTCGGATGGGGAAAGAACCATTTCATAATGGGTTTGATATAGAAGGGCAGACCGGATGTTTTGTTGCCCCGTAGCGTATTATTTCCACCGGGATCTACGCTTAGCAGTTGTATGCCATCTCCCTTGGCAGATTTGGCAACCTCGCGTGTCCACAGAGATAAGCCGAGCTTAGAAATGGCGTAGGGACCAAACAGCTTTTTGAATTCAGCTGGACGTTCCAGGATGTTTAGATCAAATTGTTTGACCATTTTGAACGCGGTGGTGGAAGTATTAATGACTGTCTTCATCTGTCCTTTGAGCAATAGCTCAGCCAATTCCATGTAAATGATATAAGGGATTACCGTCTGAAGTTCGAAGTGTAGTTCATGCCCCTGATCAGAGAAACGAAGCTCGGAGGCGCTCCCCCCGGCATTGTTAAACAAGACATCAATCGAATCGGTATCAGATTTGATCTGATCCAGTGCAGTTCTCAGGCTATCGTAGTTGGTCAGATTGGCCTGAACCCAACGCAGCTTGCCTGAACGTAAGGCGTTCTGAATATCGGTATCCTCGGCTGGGAAAGCCGACCGGTTGAGACCGATTACCTGCCATCCTTCATCCAATAACTTGCGTGTCAGTTCAAGACCAATTCCTGACGTTGAGCCTGTGATGAGAGCGGTGTGAAGCTGATTTTGGTTATTCATATATACCTCCAGAAGAATGGGATTACAGAGCGAATCTGTATGCTGCGCTCATTCTATAACTTGGAGTCGACTCCAAGTCAAGAGGGGGCTCGAATGGATCATGCTTGACTTGGAGTCAACTCCAAGTTGTAATATGGAGAGAAATGAATGTGGAGGAGGCCCATATGTTGAGCGACCATGTCATGTTCTCCATCAAAGAAACGTCAGAGCAGGCCGGATTATCGGAAGATACCATTCGTTATTATGAGAAGATCGGGCTGATTCCCCGGGCTGAACGCAAGCCTAATCGCCATCGGGTGTACCGCTCGGAGGACATCCATACGATGAAGTTGATCACTTGCCTCAAAAAAACAGGAATGTCTCTGGAGGAAATGAAGCCCTATTTGCATATGTCCATAGACTCGGATCTCGCAGATTTCCCGGAGGAGCGGGAAAGGCTGGTGAATTATCGAAGCAAAGTTGAAGCACAGATTGCTTCGCTACAGCAGGTCGTTGATTTTATCGATGAGAAGTTGGATAAACGAAGTATGTTTCCTGATGAGTGCCCTATTACCGGGGAAAACCAGATGCCTGTTTTTGAGAAAAAGAACATATTCGTTTGACGGACAATTGATATTGAAAAGAGGAAATCTGCCTTGACTCTACAACAATTAAAATATGTAATTGAAGTGGCCACACGCGGCTCGATGAATGAAGCAGCCAAACGCCTGTTTATCTCGCAACCCAGCCTGTCGAATGCCATTCGGGATCTGGAGCAGGAGTTACGAATCACCATTTTTGAACGTACCAATAAGGGGATATCTCTGTCCAAAGAGGGCGTTGAATTTCTAAGTTACGCACGTCAGGTGGTAGAACAGGCTGAACTGTTGGAGAATCGGTATCTGAACGCCAAGCCATCTCCGCAGCATTTCTCCGTATCGACACAACATTATGCTTTTGCGGTGAATGCCTTTGTTCGTCTGGTACAGCAATATGGTCAGGATGAATATGAGTTGGCGCTTCGGGAGACAAAGACCTACGAGATTATTCAGGATGTGAAAAGCCTGCGTAGTGAGATTGGCATCCTGTATTTGAATGAATTCAATGCCAAAGTGATTAACAAATTGTTAAAAGATGCAGGTCTGGTCTTCACAAGCTTGTTCACAGCTAAGCCCCATATCTTTATCAGTGTGAAGAACCCGCTTGCGAAGCAGGATTCGGTTGCGATTGAGCAGCTGCAAGATTATCCGTATCTGTCATTTGACCAGGGAGAGTACAATTCCTTTCATTTTTCCGAAGAAATCCTGAGTACGTTATCTCACCCCAAGAGCATACAGGTCAACGACCGCGCAACATTATTTAACCTGTTGATTGGTTTGAATGGTTATACGATCTCTACCGGTGTGCTTAGCGCTGATCTGAACGGAAACGAGATTATTCCTGTACCGCTGGAATGTGAGGAAACCATTAATGTGGGCTGGATAAGTCATAAGAGTACTTCTCTCTCTAATCTGGGCGTGGAATATGTCCGAGCTTTGCATGAGGCTATAGGGTCTTAATGATGTTGGGAGGTTCGTCAAAAATCCGTTTCCGTACAATCGGGAGCGGTTTTTTTTGTTCTGCTGCGATCACTCAAGTAGAGGGTGGTATGTTGTCATCCCGTGTAATAGAATGAAGGTATATGTCGAATAGGTGTGAGAGCACGAAGGGAGAACGGTTAGTGAGAGTTCTGTATCGAAATAAAAGTGAACAGCATGAGCTGACGGTATATGATACCAAAAAGCTATATGGAGAGAAGGGGCGATTTCGTGTATTGGAGTTCTCCAATGCAGCTGTGCAGGGCGCAATGGATCTGGATGAGCCTGCCCGGATGGTCTTGGAGTATCCAAGAGCGATGGTACATCTTATGGAACTGAATCATCCTGAATTTGAGAAGGTATTTGTGGTCGGACATGGTATTGGCACATTGCCAACCTACTTGTCTGATTGTCAGGTAAAGGTGGCTGAGCTGGACGCAGAGGTCGCTGAGCTGAGCCGAACTTTTTTTGGATATGAAGGAAGTCCTGTACTCATTGGGGATGGTCGTGAATTATTAGGGCAGGAGCCTTCAGGGATATATGATTATATTATTGTTGATGCGTTTACGGCAACGGGTACACCCGAGCATTTGATATCCAGTGATTTTTTTGCCTTGGTCAAGGACAAGCTGGACAAGAAAGGGGCTGTGCTCCTTAATGTGTTCGGTCATGTTGGCAATGACCGGCTTGTGAGTGCGATCTATACGACACTTCAGGCACACTTTGCTTATACACATGCATTTGCATTGCCCACAGAAACAGCGGATGAAGTTCAAAATCGTATTTTAATGGGCAGTCATCATGCGATCGAATTTCAGATTCCCCACATGGCGGGGTTTGTTGAGCAGGAGCCGGAAGAAGGATATATCATCGTTGATCCAGACTGAACCTGAACAGTGATTCTTCCAGGGAAAGTAAATGTCATTAAATCGTCAATCTTACGATGTAATTGTTAAGATTTCTCAAACTCTTTATTTGATCTTAACAACTTTCGTATAAGATAGAGGGAATATGCTTTTTCATGAAAATCCGGGGGAAGTAAATAATGATTGCACAGATCAAAAGATCCAAATTACGAAGAAAAATAAAAAACATCAAGAAAATCAGTCTTACAGCTTTACTCGGTGGGCTGGTCACCATATCCGTCTTAATGACATTGACCCTCATGGTCATCTCATCTTATACATCTCAGAAACAGTCACTCATTGATAACACCCTAACGCTAAACTATGCAAGCGCTGTGCAAATGAGCCAAACCCTGGATTCGCTTTTTAATTCCATGCAGGAGAGCTTGAAATTTGCAGCCCAATATTTCCCTGATATGGATCAAACCAATGCTAAAGAATTGAATTCCACATTGGATTTGGTTCGCAATAGCAGTAATTTTTTTAATTCCGTTGCTTTGGTAGATAAAGCAGGAGTAGTCAGGTCTACCTCACCTTACTCGCAGGCTAGCGTAGGTAACCATGTTAGTTCAGATGCAGCAAAAGAAGCGATTAAATCGAGAGCTTCCTATATCTCCGAAGCGTACCAGACACCCCGAACCAAACGCAGAATTGTATTTGTCAGTGAACCGATCTTTGATTCGGCAGGTGCGTACCAAGGAACGATTGGTGGAAATATCTTTTTGCAGGAAGATAATATTTTGAGTCTGTCTTTTGGCAGTCAGCTCAAGACAAGCAATGGTTCCTACTTTTTTATTGTGGATAAGAAGGGCACGTTGTTATTTCACCCAAACACCAACCGCATTGGGGAAAATGTCAGTAAAAATGAAGTGGTACAGAAGCTGCTCATAAATGAGAACGGTAAAGAACAATACAAGAACCTTGCAGGTGTGGATTCACTTGCCGGTTATTACAAAGTTCCGTCAACAGACTGGGGCGTCGTCATCGTGTCTCCAACCCAAACGGTGTACGATCAATTGAATCATCATATCCGTATGTTGTTACTGTACACTTCTGTGCCTTTCCTGATTCTGACTCTAATTGTACTTCGGGTGGCACGTAAGCTGGCCAGTCCGTTTGTGTTGCTCGCTGATTTGGTGAATCAGGTCGATAAGGGACAAGTGGATCTGCCGGTGATGAAGCCTCATTGGAACAGGGAGGCGGACCTTCTCACACGTACCGTTGTTGGCGCGTTGGCGAACTTTAGGAAGCAGAAGAACCAGCTTGTCTATGATGCCAGAACAGATGTTTTAACAGGTATGAACAATCGCAGAACCTTCGAAGAAGTCATTCAGGAATGGATTCAGGATGAAGCACCATTCTCCATAATTGTTCTGGATATTGACCGCTTCAAGTCCATTAATGATACATTCGGGCATCATGCTGGGGATGAAGTACTGAAACACATTGCCAACATCATTCAATTGTCTGTTCGCACGGAAGATGTCTGTGCTCGTTTTGGTGGAGAGGAATTTGTAGTCTTGTTAAGGAATTCCGAGTCTAACGTGGCTTTTGAGATTGCTGAACGTATCCGAATAACGGTCGAAGAAAGCATATTGCCTATTGATCGTTTCGTAACCATCTCGGCTGGTATTGCTGAATATCCGAAGCACTCCACAACATCCACAGAACTGTTTCACTTGGCCGATAATGCATTGTATCAAGCGAAGGAAGAGGGGCGTAATCGTACGGTTACGATCCAGACGGTTATCAAATAAATAAAGAAGCTGTTCCCTAAGAACAAGGGACAGCTTCTTTTGTTTTCTATACCTCTTGTGAGGATCTGGCCAGCACCTCATTGGTATACGTTTCTCCCCAATCTCGCATGCTGAAGATAATTGGTCGTAGCGTTTCACCAAATGCTGTGAGCGAGTACTCCACTTTTGGTGGGATTTGGGGGTAGATTTCACGATGAACAATTCCGCTGCTTTCCAACTCTCGAAGTTGTAGGGTGAGCATACGCTGGGTGATGTCAGGAAACAATTTGCGAAGCTCATTGAATCTCAGAGGACCAGAGAATAAGTGATACAAAATGGCACCTTTCCATTTGCCTCCAATCACACTAAGAGTAACTTCCACGGAACAGCCGTATGGCGTTGGACATGGCTTGGTTGCATCTTTTTTCATTATTAGTGCACCTCCACTTTACGGTGATAATCTATGGTATCCATTTGGGTGATTACATTACATATCGTACGTATAGTTCATGAAAGAGCATATCACTTATTATGCAGATTATAAACCCTAATCCTAGGCGCAGGCAGATGTGATGATGTCTGTAAGAAAAAAAGAGCCCCCGTTTCGTCTTGCGAAACATGGAGGCTCAATAAATGGGATGAATTTTGTACACTATATCAGGGCATCGAGGGAATATGCACCAGCTCCAGCGAGAGCAACACCAAGTAATGATCCAATCATCACCAGGTTATATTCGAATCCTCCGTTCAGATTCCATAGACCTTTATCTGCGTGAACCTTGGCTATGGCTACAACCATCGGAAGCATGAGTAGAATGGCTCCAACGATAATCCATAGACCGACTCCAAACAGGAATCCACCAATTAATTCAGCAAGTCCTGCGCACACGGCCAACGCTCTAGCGGGTTTCAGGCCAATCGCTCCGAAAAATTCAGCCGTCCCTGATACACCCTCACCCCCAAACCAGCCAAACAGTTTCTTGCAGGCATGTCCGATCATAATAAAACCGATAACGAGACGAATAATGAGTAGACCCGTGTCCAACATGAGATGATTTCCTCTTCTCTGAATGTGTTAAAGTATGATAATGAGTGTGTATATGCTACTTCAGTGATGATAGAATGGAGTCACATAGAGCCATCGTTGCAATATTATCCTTGGCGCTAGAATGTGGGACTGTCTGGTTCTGGCAGCACGTGATGAAGTGCGCCATCTCACCAACGAAACCGCGTAGATAAAGGTCGCGATAAGCTCCTGACATGGGAGATCCGGAAGGGGTATATACGGTATCTTGCTCCTCGAGAGATTTCCAGGGAAGGCTTGTCGAGCTTCGGGATTGATGGACAGTAAGAGTGTTGATCTCTTCAGCTGACGCAAATCCGTGATCAAAGGTGACGAGTACACTTTCACTCTCCCGTGACCAGGCACTCATGCCGGTAAAATAAGCACTGCCTACCACGTTATTTTCGAATACAAGGGAAATGCTTTGATTAATGTGCTCCCCATCCTTCACGGTTGTGCCTGTAACACGTATAGCTTCTCCGAATAAGTAGCGCATCAGATCGATCATATGAATGGCAGCGAGTTTGATGAACTGCTCCTCATTCTTGCAAAACGGGGTGCTGTCTACAGCGAATTTCATCTGAAACGAACGCACTTTACCTAGCGATCCACCATTAATGAGTTCTTTTAACTTCAAGTAGACCGGAGCATAACGCTTCATAAAACCAACCATGACAACGACGCCAGCCTGCTCGGCAGCTTCGGCTAGAGTGGAGGCTTCCGCAGCGTTCCATCCAAGCGGCTTGTCCACGTATACATTTTTGCCAGCCTGAATGCATTCAAGGACAAGAGCAGTCTGATCCATAGGCTGGGCGACCACAACGACTCCATGACAAGTTTCCTGCTGTAACATAAGCTGAGCGTTATCATACGCTTTGCCATTGCTGCCAAATCTCAGCAGAGCTGCTTCAGATCGTTCCATACTGCGAGTGGCAATGGCCTGGATCTGCGCTCCGCATTCAACGACAGAAGGATATATATTCGTGGATGCATGAAACCCGGCACCGATAAAGCACAGATGGGTTGTTTTCAAAATGAGATCTCTCCTTCAATGTATCATTCGTATTGGTGGTTTGTTTGCTTGATAATACGATAGGGTGTTTGACGTTGATAAAAAAGGACATATGTCCTTTTTCTGAATGGATAAAAAGAAGTTGCAT
This sequence comes from Paenibacillus sp. FSL R5-0749, assembly GCF_038595085.1. Lineage (NCBI taxonomy): Bacteria > Bacillati > Bacillota > Bacilli > Caryophanales > Paenibacillaceae > Paenibacillus > Paenibacillus sp. FSL R5-0749. Next base: position 2,184,317 of record NZ_CP152005.1, read on the forward strand.
TATTATTTTGGAGCATGTATACTCTGAATTACGGTAAAACAAGGAATTGCTTCACCGGAACGCTTTTCATCCATGGATGAGGAGATACATAATATGCGGTCGTGGCGGAATTGGCAGACGCGCACGGTTCAGGTCCGTGTGGGCTAACCCCCCGTGGAGGTTCGAGTCCTCTCGACCGCATCAAACCAAAGAAAGGTTCGCGAGTTGCTTTAGAGCAATTCACGAACCTTTCTTTTATTTTTACAATAACATTGTGAATTCGGTATTTCGCTGTTGGCACTCTAATGCTGACGTTGCCGCAGAATGACTGCCATAATGAGTCCGGTGATAGCTCCAGCTATTCCAAACAGTGTAACACTGGCAATAACCTCAACGGACTGGAGACGAAACAAAAAAGCGATACCGCTGCCAAAGGTGGTTCCAGCGAGAAATCCGAGCGAAATTCCTAATTCGTTGGTTAATTTCATAATTCACCTACTTGGACATGTGAGATATGGATTTGCAAATATGGGGAACAGGAAGTAAAGTGTGATCAGGAAAATCATCACATTTTATTTCCTTTTTTATCTTGCGGTTTTAACCCGTTAATTATGCATGATATCTCATATGGGAGGGTAAGAGCGAATGAATATGAACGAACGAATTGCAGCGTGGAATGAAGAAGCACAGCAGTGCGCTTGTGGTCATCAACACCGAGTGGTAGATATGCTCATTCATCTGGAAGCCGGGGCCATTCAGAGGTTACCTCGTTATTTGTCTGAACAAGGGTACCGCCATGTGACGGTTGTTTATGATCGACATACGTTTCGTGCTGCCGGATCTGATGTGCTGAACAGTATTCGGGAAGCGGGAATGCATGTGGATGAGATCGCTCTGCAGGAGAATCGTACGGGTGATGTTATTGCGGATGAAGCAGCTATTGTGCAGGTCATGTTGGGTGTGAAATTGGAAAGCCAGGCTGTCATTGCGGTGGGCTCAGGTACCATTCATGATCTGGTGCGATTTGTATGTTCCAAAATGAACAAGCCCTTTCTGTCGATACCGACAGCGGCTTCAGTGGATGGGTTTACCTCTGCAGGTGCGCCCTTAATTGTAAGCGGCATCAAACAGACATTTCAGGCTGTTCCGCCCGAGGCCATCTTTGCGGATATGAATATTTTGGAGCAAGCTCCCCAAGAGATGACGGCTGCTGGATTCGGAGATATGCTGGGCAAATATACTTCCCTTGCAGACTGGATTGTTTCTCGTGATCTGGGAGGAGAACCGTTCTGTCCGGTCGCTTATCGGATGACAGAAGAAGCGCTGAATTCCTGCATTAATCAGGTACAAGCTATTGCGGAGGGGCGAGCAGAGGGAGTAGCTGCATTAATGGATGCATTAATTATTTCTGGCATCTCCATGCTGATCATTGACCATTCCCGCCCGGCATCCGGGGGTGAGCATCACCTGTCTCACATCTTGGAGATGGAGCTGATGCAGGCTGGAGAAAGACCGGTTCTGCATGGTGCCAAAGTTGGGGTGGCCTGTGCATTGCTTACGGTGAGATATAAAGAACTTGCACAAACTTCGGGTGAAGCAGTATTTGCGATATATAACCAATTACCAGAGGCTGCTCAGCTCATCGCATGGTTGGAGCAAGTAGGTGGACCTGTGACTACTGAACAACTTGGTGTAACCCCGGAGATGGTGGAACATGCGTTTACCACAGCGCATACGCTTCGTCCTCGATATACCGGATTGAAATATATCAATGAAGTGTTAAAAATGAGGTAAGGGTTATTTCTAAGGAAGTATGGTCTCCGAGATTGCATAGCATTGGCTTCTAGTGCGCTGAAATGGCCTTGGTTTGGATTAGAAAGCCGTGAAGTGGATCACCTGACGGTGTTGGCGTAAGTGCCAGCAAGGCTGCTTCAAGGTCGGGAGAGAAGAGGGGGATGTTTCATTTAAAAAGGCTCTGGCCTCCTGGGAGGAGATCAGAGCCTTTTGGTTGTTCGCTTATTTAGTTGTTGCGACGATCTTTCAAGATGACATCTGCGAACAAAATAGTTTTCGGGATGCGGAAAAATTGCTCCGCTTGTTCCTGAAACGCAGCGGAAGGCAGTGTTCCCTGATGCAGCCATTTGCGGAAAGTGCCGGGATGAACCCCGATCCAGTGGCTGACATCTGTCACCGACAAATCATGGACCATACACAAGCCTGTCAAGATACGGTTACTAACCGGAGAACGGGTCACTGTACGCTTCATGAAGCGAGATGACTCGGGTTGACATATGACAGGGCTATTACGCACAACTTCCTCATTAAAAAGAATGTGGCGGGGATAGCCGAGCAATTGGCAGGTCTTGTCCAAATTGGTACTGCCGGGTATCCGTCCTTCATATACCCACGCACTGACACTGCGTGAAGAGATGGAAAGGTCTTCTGCGAGCTGGGACAATTTGATATCATTGGCCATCAGCACGGCGAGAAGAACACGATTACGGATTTGACAGCGTGTCGGTTTTCGGAATCGTTTAACACGGACGCCTTTTCCCAAGTATTTACGGTTGATCAGAGACCACGCCTGGATGGAATGTTGTTCTGGTTGATTAGGCATATTTCCTCCGATTTTTTTTAACCAAATACTACAATAAACAACGGGGTACTTTCAAGTGCCGGGTTTACCTGTTTCAAATGCGTCAATGCGTCAATTCCTGATAAAGAGGGAACTACGAACTAGACCATACGCAATTCACATCCTAGTATATTCCTAGATTACAATGTTTCACTAAAAATGAAGGGACAAAATGAGCAGGATTAAAGATAATATAGTTCTAATTACTTATTATTAGGTCTGAAGAACTTTTATCTATTTTTTGTTGATATGATGCGGTTTATTTCCCTGAATTCCCCAAAAATTATTGGATGTGCTTCAACGCATCCGGTAGAAGGTGTGCACAAATCTGAAAGATAAATCCGCAAGTTCAGCATGACATGTGACCTGTCAAATCTCTTACTTTTACATATATTGTAGGGTACTCAAGTAAAGGGAGAGGTGAGGAACGTGAATCTGTCTGTGAATACCTTTGCTGCCATCTCGGGAGCGATAGTTACGTTTGCTTTTGGTGGATGGGATCAATTGTTGAGCCTGCTCGCGGTCGCGATGGCTGTGGATTATGTCACAGGTTTGGCAGCTGCGGTGAGAAGTGGTACGGGGTTGAATAGCAACATTGGCTTCTGGGGGCTTGCTCGCAAAGGGCTCATGCTGACCGTTGTCTTGCTTGCTCACCGAATTGACCTGATCATGGGAACCGATATTATCAAGGGAGGAGCTATTTATTTCTACCTCGTCAATGAACTGATCTCGATAACTGAAAACTATGCGAGAATCGGCCTTCCATTGCCCGGAAAGCTCAGACAGGCTATAGCAGTGTTGAAGAAACAGGAAGATCAGGAGTATTTGCCGGATCGGGAATGGTCAATTCCACAAAGCGAGGATAGTCTCCAACAGCAGGCTGAAACAGGACAAACTTCGCAGGATGAATCCGCGAAACAGGTGGAAGATGGTTCCCGAGAAAAATCCGAACCGAAAAGAGATGGTTCGGGTTAGTTTTTCTTTTCAAGAGAACGTTTCCAAGTATCCTTTCGTAATAGAGAACGTTATGATATATTTTGGATACATGAAAATTCATTCATTTCTACTATTATTATATTAAACGAGGTGCTTGCTCAGATGATCAAACATATTGTCCTGTTCAAAATGAAAGATCGCTCAACAGAAAGTATTGAAGCTGCTGCCCAGGTACTCCGTAATCTGGAGGGTAAGATTGATGTTCTGGTTTCACTTGAAATCGGGATTGATGTGCTTCGCTCGGAGAGATCGTTCGACATTTCACTCACGGCGGAGTTTGCGTCACTGGAGGATCTTCAGGCGTATCAGGTACATCCGCTTCATCAGGAAGTTATCAAGTACATGAATGAAGTCAGAGAACAGTCGATTGCAGTGGACTACGAGATCTGATCTGGTATTCAAACTACGTTGAGATAAAGGGGACTCTGCATGAGCGATTTAAGAGACGTTATGGAATTTCTATATATTTTTGTTGTGTTTCTAATCGCTTGTCCTGTGATGATATTCTGGCTTAAGCGAAGAGGGAAACGGAACCGATAACTCACTGAACGGGAAGTGAACGAATGTATTATGTGAACAGAGAACAGATTGCCCGCCGGCTTGCTGCTGTACCGGAAATAGCTGAAGGGCTTCGCCGCGCAGCGCAGGCTTGGGATGGCAGTCTCATGCTGGGGATGGTTCAGGAGCGGTGTCTTCATCTGGCGATCGAGATTGTTACCGATGTGGGAAGTTATCTGATTGATGGCTTCATCATGAGAGATGCGAGCAGCTATGATGATATTATTCAGATTAATTATGAAGAAAAGGTTTTTGACAATTCGACCTATGAGATCTTGCGTCAACTTGTGACGTTACGTAAACCACTGGTGCAGGACTATTACAGTTGGGAGCGATCTGAGCTCCATCCGCTTAGCATAGAGTTGCCGAACATACTTGAACATTTTACTACACAGGTTAGCGCATACGTGGAAACAGAACTTGGTCCTTTCAATGCGGCACAAGCCGAGGGACAGCGCAAGGAATGAGGGAAATCGCATGACAAATGAATCAAAAGAATTCAATGAAGTAAATACTGAAAGTAAAGAACCGAATGAAACGCCTTCCGGATTCCATCCGGTGTATATGGTTGAACTCCTGTTCCGGGAACGTCCGGAGGTAGACCGCCTGCGTTTGCAGGAAGCGATGATTCGTCATACAGGACAAGTTCGACTGGATGTTAAACAAGGAACTGGAGAGCAAGAGCATGAGATGTTAGTCTTCTACCATCTGGACCATAAGGTATCTTTTCAGGAAGGGGCTATCCCTGCTCAGACCTGCATGCTTCCAGTGAATGAAATCGCAGATCGTGCACGTTTTGGCGGAGCTGTGCAACAAGCATGGCATTGGCCGGAAGTGGGACAAGTTGTCAAAGCTTCGCGTTATTCCATCCGGATACATGATATGTTCACGGCTGCCATGCCTCGTAAACAGCGTTTGGAGCTGTTCCAGAAAACTGTACTGGCAATTATGGAGAGTTTGACTTGTGATGCGCTGTATTGGTATGGCAGTGATAAGCTGGTTGAACCGGAAGCTTATACGCAAGCTCAGGAACGTGAGGAACATCTGTATGCAGCTATGAACGTTCGGATGTATCAGGCTGGAGGTACGGAGGAACAGCGCGGGTTGGTCATGGATACCGTAGGATTGTCTGCGCTGGGTGTACCTGATGTACAGTGTCACTTCGTTGGTCTTGATCCAGATACGGTGGCACAGACCTTACTGGGTGCAGCGTATTACATATTTGATCAGGGAGATGTCCTGCAAGATGGACAGACGCTGGGTTCTTCAGGTGGACGTCGCTGGCGTTGTGAACATCAGGCGGCATTAATTGCACCAGGACGATATGTCATTGATTTGGACCCGGGTGATGAGCATGCGGCGGCTGATCTCGAGTCGGCTCGTCAGAATTGAGTTTAAATCCAAGACATTCTGCAGCCATTCAAAAAGGGCGTTCAGATTATTTTTAACATCTGGAGTGTCAAGTCAAGCCTGTGCTGCTTATAATGCATCAACAGAGTAGGCATTCGCCCGGATGGCTGAGCGACAGATCGTTGCTTCTGATCCGGTACTTAAACCATAGTAAAGGGAGAGATGTGACGTGAAGGATTCTAACAAAAGTTTGTTGTGGGGAGCTCTTATTGGCTCCGTGGTAGGTTCTGTAACAGCGTTATTGCTGGCGCCGAAATCGGGTCGTGAACTTCGTCAGGATATTACAGAAGGTGCTCGTCAGGTATCAGAGAAAGGTCAGGAACTGGCTGGAATCGTGGGGGAACAAAGTTCACAGATCGTATCCAAGGTTAAAGAGACCGCAGATGTCGTGATTCAGGATATTCAATCCTGGCGCAATTGCGGCGAAGGAAAAGAAATTCGTATATCGGCAGCCATTGTAGATACCGCCGATATCGATAAAACAGTTGATGAATCTGGCAATGACATCTTAGCGAAGCTTCCTGCGGATGAGTCAAAGGACGACAACTAAGCAAGCTTGAGATAAGCAGGCTTTCCTCTATTTAGAGGAGAGCCTGCTTTGTTGCGTGTCCACACATAGAAGACGTGGCGCGGATTTAATTTGAACGCCGCGATGAAATCGGGTAAGATGTAGGTACCTTTTTGCCGGAATGTTCATACGGTAGGAAGAAAGCTCTGGAAAACAAATGTAATGAGAACCAATTCAATGAAGAAGGAAGCGGTGTGTTCGTGCAGCAAGCAATCGCTATATTAGACTCCGGTGTGGGGGGATTGACCGTCGCCAAGGAAGTGATGCGTCAGCTCCCGCGGGAAAAGATCATTTATTTTGGGGATACTGCCCGGACACCGTACGGACCCCGTTCGTCCGAACAAGTAAAACAATTTACGGAACAAATCGTTGATTTCTTGATCCAGTTCGATCCGAAGGTTATCGTTATCGCCTGTAACACAGCAACAGCGGCCGCGTTGGAGTATATCCGTTCCAAGGTGAATATGCCCGTCATTGGTGTTATACATCCGGGTGCGCGGGCAGCAATCACAGCGACACGTACAGGACGTATTGGTGTGATTGGTACCACGGGTACCATAGGTAGTGGGGCTTATACATCGGCACTTAAACAGTTGTCCCCCTATATTGATGTGGTCAGTCAGGCTTGTCCGGCGCTGGTGCCGTTGGTGGAACAAGGTGAATTTCGTTCCGAGCACACGACACATACGGTGGAGCAATCATTAGGCGAGATCAAACAGCAGCCAATAGATTGTCTTATTCTGGGTTGTACGCATTATCCCTTTCTCATGGACACCATTCAGGAAGTTATGGGACAGGAAGTGAAGTTAATCAGTTCGGCAGATGAAACGGCACGTGAAATCAGTACGATTTTATATGATAAACGAAAGTTGGCCAGTGGGGATGAGACTCCGGTGCATCAGTTTTTCTGCACTGGCGACCCTCGCATGTTCCAGAATATCACCCGTCGATGGTTGGGAGAGCAGATCTCCAAGACTCCTGTTGTTTGGCAGGTTACGCAATTATCCTAGTTATACTCAAAATATGCATGAATCAGGCTTTAAATTAATGTATTTAATAATGAATGATCCCGGAACTGTGAAGTTTCGGGATTTTTTGTCATGATTATGCATCAACAGGTGATGAACATGATTCATGTCACATGACGGACAAACTGACCTGCATACATATGTTACATACACGAAGTTGGTGAGATACCGGACAGGAGACCTGTCTTTTCCTGTGGAAAGGAGAGCAACATGGAACTGCAATGGATTATCGTTCAGCGGGGAGATACACTGCCGCGAATTGCGTCAGCATACCATATGACCAGGGAGTTACTTGCTGCACTGAACCCGGAAGCTGCCTCCCAGCCTTACCTTTTGGCAGGTCAGATGCTGCGTATTGTGCCTGGGACAGGTCGCAGATATGCTGTGCCGCCTGGAGAACGTGTAGGGGAGATTGCAGGGAGATTTGGTCTGGACGAAGAGGACTTGCGCCAGGCCAATCCTGAAATTACCAGCGTAACCGACTGGGTTGGTCGCTGTATTCATATTCCGGCTACGAATGGAAAAACTATTGTGAAGATTCAGGGAGAGTATGGATATCGAGAATTAATCAAGGATATAGACAAACTGGAGCATCAATACCCGTTTATCGAAACGGGGTCCATTGGAACAAGTGTTATGGGGAAGTCGCTGCCTTATTTACGTATCGGGCATGGGTCGAGACATATCCATGTTAACGCTTCTGTTCATGCCAATGAGTGGCTGACATCAGCGGTTCTGATGAAGTTTATCGAAGAGTATGCCGAAGCGTATAGTACACATGGGACATGGCATCAATACCAGACGGAACGCTGGATGCAAGAGACGACACTCTGGGCAGTGCCGATGGTTAATCCGGACGGGGTCGAATTGGTTCAGGAAGGTGTGGTCAATCAGCACCCACATGCACAGCAGTTGTTAGGCTGGAATGCGGGCAGAGCAAATTTCACCCATTGGAAGGCGAACATCAGAGGAGTTGATCTGAATGATCAATTTCCCGCCCATTGGGATGAAGAGGCAGCGAGAAGAGGTGTGACCTCACCTGGGCCTAGAGATTATGCAGGAACGGCTCCATTGACAGAACCGGAGGCACAGGCGCTTGCGCGGTGGACGCAGCAACACACATTCGATGCGGTTGTGTCCCTGCATAGTCAGGGACAGGAAATCTATTGGAACTACCGTGATCTGGAACCCAGAGAGAGTGCTCCGCTGTCGCGTAGACTCGCCAAAGCTTCGGGTTACAAAGCGGTGAAGCTCGGTGGCAGTGATGCCGGATACAAAGACTGGTTTATCCAAGCTTTTGGTAAGCCGGGCTTCACGGTGGAAGTTGGGTTGGGTGTTAATCCGCTTCCCGTTGAACAGTTTGATGATATCTGTATCGAAGTGGGAATGTTGCTGGCTGAACTGTTATCTAATGGACAGTGAGGCAAGACCCTGAATGATGATGGTGTGAAACTTAACGGTAGATCATTCGTATAACAGGAACGGACGCTATGAGCGACGTTCCGTTTTTATTATTTTTTTATTGTGGCTTATTATGACATACGTTCTGGATGGTTTTCGAACGGGTAATGATGGATGTGCCGTTTGGCGATATATATTATTATACGGAGGGATTCGCATGAAGTGGAGAAGACTGCTGTCATTCAAACGATGGACACAAGTTTTCAAAAGGCTCCCCCGGCTGCTCCGGGCTCCGCAGATTCCTTTGGGAGAAAAGCTGTTATTTATTATTCCGGCCCTGTTGTACTGGGTGCTTCCTGACGTAATGCCGTTTATGCCCATCGATGATATCGGGGTTACTTTGATTCTGATGAATTGGTTTGTAAGCCGGGCAGAACGTAAATATCCTGTGCTTCAGGAGGGTGCACCTTCTTAATATGCAGCTCATGAATCATTTTAACATTGAATTCGCATCAATGTTATTGCGAAGAGCGGTAACTTTCTTTACAATAGATGCTGTAGTTTAAGAATGCTGAAATTGTTGAAACCTGCAATTACAATATAGGAGATGAAGAGAATGAACTGCAAAATTACGCGTAATGCTGCTAAAGTATTGAAGCTTGAATTGGACAAGGCGGAGAACGAAGGAAAAAAACTGCGCGTTGTCATCACACATGCACATGGTGACCATGCTCACTACGGGCTTGATCTCGACACACCAAAAGAAAATGATACAGTTGTATCTACCGATAAAGAGATTGATGTTATTCTTGCGAATGACCAGCCTCTGTTGAACGGTGTTAAAATCGACTATCTCTACTTCCCTGAAGAGGGATTCGTTATTACGAATCCGTCCCAAGGCAATCACGGCGACCACTAAGGGCGCGAAGAAGGGGAACTCATGGCTAACGATATCCGCGTATGCGAAAAGTGTAATCATGTTCGATTGAAATCGATTGTGCCCAAGCTGCAAAAAATGGCTCCAGACACGGAGATCAAGATTGGGTGCAAATCCTATTGCGGTCCTTGCGCGAAACGTGCATTTGTTTTTATCAACGGTCGGTATATCAGTGCGCCGACTGAAGAAGAAGTGCTCGTCAAAGTTGCAAAGTTCGTCAAGTAATAGGATGAGATATAACAAGGTGAGTGAATGAAAAGTTCACATATCAGAAAGGAGGGGCTACGAGCCTCTCCTTTTTTTGCGTTTGGGTAGTAGTGAAAGGATAAGTTACTCTATAGCGCCCTTGTTCGTTTCAGTGATTTCGAAGGAATCTTCTCTAATTTCAATGGCGATGACGGTATCATCTTTTTTCAAAAAATGTACATGCCCCAGTCGTTCTTCCTCTAATTCCACCCAGCCTGTATCTGCTAACTTCTGAAAATAATCCATTGGCGGGTATAGTCCTTGCTCACCCCCAATATGCTTTAGTTCATATTTAACACCCTCTTTAAGGGTGGGATGATCGGAATAAGCTTTGCCTTCAATAAGCTTCGCATTGCTTGGAACCGGGATATCGGGGTTAATGGATGATTCTGTATATCCTTCTATCTCGTATGTTGCTGGAGCACAGCCTTGTACCCAGATGAGCAGGGGCAACATACAGAGTGTCAGTACTATTTTCTTCAAATGAATTCCTCCCGACTCAGCATGTTTACCTAATAAACGTAGTGAAAGCAATTAAAGTTACGATAAAATCATAAAAGAAGAATAAGGAAGGCTTGTGCTATCCATCCTAAAGGGGTAACAGGAACATGATAATCCCAAGGAGGAATACTCATGCCGAAGCGTTATGATTCCAGTTTGCAAGCCGATACCACCGTATCTCAGGCGCAAAATGCGGTGAACAAGCTTCATTATGCTGTATCTCAGGCCCTGTCACACCCGACAGCACAAACCATAGTACAGGCGGAACGTCGTCTGGCACATACGGAGCAGGCAATGCGTCAAGCAGAGCTTTCGCTCGGAGGACAAGGCGTTGAGTTAGCAGAAGAGATGTTCATCGAGGAGAAGAGAAGATTGAATTCAATCCAGAGTCAGCACGGTCAAGGGAATTTATAACGTTCCTGTCACATCAGAACCCGCAGGGCAGCAATGCTTTGCGGGTTTTTTATATCTTTTGCAACGACTCTCGATTCATGAGTTTACTCCGACAGTATGTCGAATGGTCGCTTAAAATTCTGTGAGAAGGTTAATAGAACGAGAGCAGGCAAAATTCCATACGGGAGGTACAGAATGACAAAACATATTACAGATTGTACGATTCTGAACAACGGAGTAACGATGCCATGGCTAGGATTTGGAACATATAAAGCAAAAGGTAAGGAAGTACAACAGGCGGTTGAGACCGCTTTGGAGGTTGGATATCGGAGCATTGATACCGCGTCTATCTATGGTAATGAAGAAGAAGTGGGACAAGCTATTGCAAGCAGTGGTGTTGCCCGTAACGAACTGTTTGTGACAACCAAGCTCTGGAACGAGGATCAGGGATTTGATTCGACGTTGAGGGCATTTGAAGCCAGTCAGAAGGCACTTGGACTGAATGTGATTGATCTTTACTTAATTCACTGGCCTGGCAGAGACCAGTATAAGGAGACATGGAGAGCATTCGAACGTCTATATAGCGAAGGAAGCATTCGTGCGATTGGTGTGAGTAATTTCCAAGTACATCATTTGCAAGATATCATAGATGAAGGCGGCACGGTGCCAGCAGTGAATCAGGTGGAGTTGCATCCGGGTCTGATTCAACAGGAATTGCAGGATTTCTGCGGGGCGCAGGGGATTCAACTGGAGGCATGGAGCCCGATCATGAAAGGCAAGCTGAATCAAGAGTCCACCCTCAAAGCACTGGCCCAGAAATATGGGAAAACGCCAGCACAGATCATTCTGCGCTGGGACATTCAGAATCAGATTGTAACGATTCCGAAGTCGGTTACCCCGGAACGTATTCGTGAGAATGCGGACATCTTTGACTTTGAATTGACACCCGATGAGTTGAAACAGATTGATGCGCTGGACTCGGATAAGCGGACGGGTCCACATCCGGATCAACTGTTTTGGGATTGAGTGGGTAGTCGCTAACTGAATATACATGTTTGATGATCTGTTAGTGGAGGTTCCGGTTACGGGATCGTTCTTCGTGAGTTTAAGATGTAAGCATAATCGGTCACGCTAAGACACTACGTGTGCAGAACAATCTTTCGATCGCCGTTATCCCCGGATTTTTTTGAAAGTCCCTTTATCATGGGAGAAATCCGGTGATAAATGCGAGCGCTCCGCTTCTCCAGCTTTGTTCTGCCCACTTCGTTATCGTGAAAATTATAAATCCATCTTTAGTGGATAGGTATATAGTAAGAAATATACAAAAGCAGCAGGATCGGGGAGTGTTCCTTGATCCTGCTGCTTTTTTCGTGTGAATTGGTTTAATTTTTTTTCGGAACTGCGCAGCCGTCATCTGTGCAGACACCGCTGCCGTCGGCTTCGGTTGTGTTGGACTCAACCATGGTGAATGGAGAACGTTCGTCCCATGCTTTCTGAATGGCGTCCAGGAACACCTCATCCGGCTGAGCGCCTGACACGGCGAACTTGCGGTCAAATACGAAGAACGGTACGCCTCGGATGCCCAGTTGCTCGCCTTCCGCTTGGTCAGCGCGGACATTGTCGGTGAATTGATCACCGGACAGCACTGCTGTAGCTGCATCTCGATCCAAGCCAACTTCCTCTGCCAACTGAGCCAACACTTCAGGGTCGCCAGAGTGTTTACCTTCAATAAACACAGCTTGGAATATGCGCTCACTCAGTTCAAGCGCTTTGCCTTGTGTATCCGCCCAGTGTGTCAACCGGTGTGCGGAGAAGGAGTTCGTAGGGATCATGGCATCAATATTGTATTCCAGTCCTGCTGTGCGAGCATTGGCATTCATTTGAGCATTCATGCCTTTGGCCTGTTCCACGCTCATATTATATTTGGAAGCAAGATATTCCGTGTTGGTTTTGCCGGGGTTCAATTCAGCATTTGGATCAAGCTCGAAGCTTTTGAATTGCAGCTTCACTTCATCACGATGTGGAAACTGTTGCAATACATTCTCCAGGCGGCGTTTGCCGATATAACAGAAAGGGCACAGGAAATCTGACCATATCTCAATATTCATGATGTTAAAACCTCCATTATCCTTTTAGTTGAAACTAATATAGTTACAATTATAAAGCCACTTTCTATAATTCGCAAGAAGATTACGATTTATCCCGAAATGCCTTGGTCCAATGATAAGGCTGGATCTCATCCAGTCTTTTGAAGATCAGTTGACCTTCAGGGTCGTATACAGCAGCTTTAACTTCTTCACCCCAATAAAACAATCGTTCCTGACAGACGCCGCAAGGTGTGAGGACCTTGAATTCTGAATGCTCGTCATTACGAGCGATACAGAGGGAGTGGGTGACGCGTTCGTTCAATTTGTGGGCCTCCAGATAAGCTCCTGTTTCCATACACAGATGCGTGGCATCGTTGATGACCTCTGGAGCTACACTAATTAGCAGGGAACCTGCTTCGGTATAGACAGCGCCCGCACCACCCCATCCCTGAGGATAACGTTGCTTCACAAAGTTGGCGGCTGCATCGAATAATTGCTGTTCAATATGGAGTGGTTCAGTATGTGATGTCATGTAATTAGAATTCCCCTTTTTGCAATCCAATTCACTTCATTTTGTGTATTTGTTTAGCTTAACTTGTCATTACGATAAGGCTTATTGCGATGTTACTGCTGAACTGTCTTCCTCTCGAAAGCGCTGAATCAGATCATAGGTAATTACGGTATCAGAGACATGCAATCGCTTGACTGCTTCATCATGAGCGGGACGGCAAGCGTTGATATCTGTTTTGTCACGTGTGGACAGGTCATAACAAGCGCCGTTCTCGTAGATATAATCATCCGATGGAATATAGAATACAGAACCATCCGAGACTGCGCCATTACGCAGCACAACCGTACGTGCAGACCCGTCATATACGTCGTTACCCATATGATAATAGGACTGGTCAGGCACGCCGAGCAGATGCAGCACGGATGGCGTGATGTCCAGTTGTCCCGAAGGTTCGTCGATGGTTCCAACGGCTGCCCCATCCGGTAAATGCACCAGCAGGGGGACCTCGTTCATGATCTGTGCCATATCCAGGTCGTTCAACGAGCGTCCGAGAAACTGCTCGTATTGCGATTGCTCTTTGATTGAGTTGTCATGGTCCCCGTAAAACATAAAAATGGTATTTTCCCATAGTCCTCGACTTTTCAGATCCTCCACCATCTTGCCCAGTGCCGAATCCACGTAATGTACGGATTGCAGATAATCACCAAACATGGTTCCCTGAAACTCGCCTACATCCAGTTGTTGTTTCTCTTTCGACAATGCATACGGATGGTGACTGCTGAGTGTAATGAGGAACGAATAGAACGGTTCGGTAACCTCACTGCTCATTTTCTCAACGGATTGACGGAAAAAGGATTCATCAGACAGGGACCAGCCAAGCGGGTCATCCTGTGCAAAATCATTTTTACTATAAAACTTGTCATACTTCATGTTCTGATACATCGTATACCGATTCCAGAAGCCGCTCTCATAAGCGTGAAATACGTTGGTACTATACCCGTTATCCTTCAGAATAGAAGGGAGGGAATCATACGTATGGTCTGCATATCGTACAAAGGCTGAACCGACCGGAAGTGGATGTAGGGAAATATTTGCCCCAAAATCGGCATCTGATGTTCTGCCCTGACCGGTCTGGTGGTAAAAGTGACTGTAATACTGACTTTCTTTCATCAGTTCATTAAAATGGGGCGTGATCTCCTGTCCGCCAATGCTCTGGCCAATCATGAAGTTCATAAAAGCCTCACCCTGTACAATGATGACATTGCTGTCCTTGTATTTACCGAACAAAGCATCATTTTGCGGAGCGTTTTGCTGCCTTTCAGCGAAGAACGCCTTTGCCTGTTCAACATCAGCGGGTTCAGCCTCTGGCCCGGAACCGATATGGTCTTTGGCATAGTTGTACAGATCATAACCGTGAAAAGCGAGAAGACCGGTCACATTGTACATGGATACATTCCACCAGTTGTTATCGAACAGGCCCTTGGCCCATGTTTTGCTGTAAAAATAAATCGGACCAACGGCAAGTCCCAGCCCTAGCACAAGGGCAATGCTGCCAGCAGTGAGTCGGCGGCGCATCTGCCCCTTGCGATCGTTGAACGAATAACTCCCATAACCTTGAACCGATGCACTGGAGTGCTTTGAACGGTAATGTCTGCTGAACAGAACAATCGCTGCGAAAGGTATGACGACAAGCCAATCGGCAAAAAACCAGAAATCACTTGGGAAGATCAATGTAGCGATGCTGTCCCCCAATGCGTCAACCTGTCTGGCTTGCAACAATACCGGGATGGTCAAGAAATCCTGGAAATAGCGATAATACACCATATCGGCGTAGATTAGTGCGGTAAGCAGCAGGTTAAGCACGACCAGAGATACGATCATGCCTCTGCGAGGCAGCCACCAGGTCCAGAAGGACAGGAGGAGCAATGATCCAATGGCAATAACTTTATCCAGAAGTCCCATCGTAATGTTATAGGCGTGCAGATTGTGATGAAGCCACATGAGTTTGAGCAGCATAAACACAAGAAAAATAAGATATAACGTTAGTGGATGATTCAGAAGCCCGCGTGGCATGGAGCTGCGCGTAGGCCGAGTGACAACCATAATCTATGTCCCCTTTGTTTTTGTTGTTTTGTAATCGGAATGTAAAATAGGGCTCCATTCATTATAGCGTGACCTCATGGGTTTTCAACTACGCCTCTGGTAGAATCCATTCGTGGTCGATTAAAGGTGGATGAAGGAGAATTCATATGACTAGAAAAGCGCACAAAAAAGCGCCCCGGCCATGAGTGGCTAGAGCACTTTATAGTTGGAACAATTATGAAGATTGTGGTGTTTTATTTCTTGGAGGTAGTGGGCCCAAATACTGATAGTACTGGGTTTCAATGCGTCCGTTGAACAATTTGCGACGCTTGTCTGCCTTATGACCGAAATATTCTTCAAAGGCTTTAGTTGACGTAATTGCAAAGAAGGACCATGTTGGCATGTCGAGATAACTGCGCCCTAAAGAGCGGAGTAACTTCTGAACTTCTTTTTCTTCACTTAAACGTTCACCATAAGGAGGGTTGGTGATGATAACACCATATTCGCCTTGTGGTCTTGCGCGATGAGCGGGCAGAACACTGACTTCAATGTCTTTGGCGAAACCTGCGCTTTTGATAGCAGCCTGAGCTACTTCAATCGCTTCCGGATCGATGTCACTACCTGAAATCTGTAACGGGACATCGTCTCGCACAGCATCGAATGCTTCTTCGCGCGCCTGTTCCCACAATTCTTCAGGAATGACAGCCCAGTCCTCAGAGTTGAAGGTCCGACGGAGTCCTGGTGCAATGTTCCAGCCAATCATGGCGGCTTCGATCAGCATTGTGCCTGATCCGCAGCATGGATCATAGAAGGGACGGGATACATTCCAGCGACTGAGCTGAATCAGAGCTGCTGCAAGTGTTTCTTTGAGTGGCGCTTCGGTGACGAGTTTACGATAACCCCGTTTGTGCAAGCCTGGTCCGGTCGTATCCAATGTAAGCAAGGCGCGATCGTTCAGCAAAATAACTTCAATCACATAGCGAGACCCATCTTCGGGGAACCACTCTGTATCATAGGTTAACTTCAGTTTCTCTACGATTGCTTTCTTCACGATCCCTTGTGATGCAGGCACACTGCTTAACTGGGATTTTTGAGAGCGACCTTCTACAGGGAATTCGCCGTCGGCTGGAATCCACTCTTCCCAAGGAAGTGCTTTGGTGCCTTCAAACAATTCGTCAAATGTCGTGGCAGGGAATTCACCCATTTTCACCAATACGCGGTCCGAACTTCTCAGCCACAGATTACAACGGCAAATATCAATATAATCTCCTGTGAAGAAAACCCGGCCGTTGTCGATCGTAACATCTTCATACCCCAGTTGCTTCAGTTCCCGGGCGACAACGGCCTCGAGTCCCATCGCCGAGGTTGCAATCAATTGCAATTGAGCCATGTGATTCATTTCAACTCCATTTCAAGCTGGAGAAGGATATCCTTCTCTCTGCTGTATAGTGACGGTGCGGCCTTGCCGCTTTCCGTGAAAAAACTTACAATGAGAAATGCGGTGAACGTATGCATTCCTCTTTCGAAGTGATGCACCAGTCAACCGCCTGTGTTGATAACAAACATTTATTATAGAACATTGGCATCCATATGGAAAGCAGTCCAAGTGTCCAAGGAGGATTTTAGTGGTGAATCTGACCCCTGATGAATATGTAAATCAATTATTTCAAGAGGATGACCTTTTGCTAAAAGTGAAAGAAGCTATCCGTTCGAACGGTATGCCCGAAGTTTCGGTGGCTGCTGCATATGGACGATTGCTCACGTTTCTAGCCAAGACATCCAAAGCAGAAGCTGCGCTCGAAATCGGTGTGCTGGGCGGTTACAGTGGGATCTGTATTGCACGCGGTTTGCGTGAGAATGGAACCCTGACTTCGCTGGAACTGAAAGAGGAATATGCGGCAATGGCGCGTGGACATCTGGAAGAAGGCGGCTTTGGCGAAAAGGTGGAGTACCGCATTGGACCGGCGGCAGGCAGCCTGGAGCAATTGGAACAGGAGGGTCGCACATTCGATTTCTTCTTTATTGACGCAGATAAGGAGAATTATCCGGTATATCTTGATTATGCCATTAAGCTGGCCCGGCCAGGTGCTGTTATTGTAGGCGATAATTGTTTCCTGCGTGGTCGTACGCTGAATCCGGACAAGCAGGGTCCAGCAGTGCTTGCTGTTCGTCGCTTCAATGAACAGATGGCAAGTGATCCGCGCCTGGTGACGACGATGTTACCGGATTACGATGGGCTGGTACTTGCCTGGGTGAAGTAAAAGTGGATATTTCCTAAAGATAAAACTCCGATGGAACACGATCTCGCGCTTTTATGTTGTGAGGGGGATCGTGATCGGAGTTTTTTAGCCGTTTTTAATATTGGCCGTGTATATTCTGCTCATTGCAATCCTGGTTTTCTTGATTTTTTTGAGCATACACAAAGAAGAGACGACACACCTTGAATCACAGGGAGTATCGTCTCTTTCTTTGCATTTACAGATATTGTTGTAGTAATTCTTTCTTATACTTCAGGTGTTCCGTACGTTTCGAACCATTTTTTGATGGTGTCAAAATCATCACTGAAGGACAAGCCCAGCATCAATAATACACGAGCTTGTTGTGGACTCAGGTTGTCGCCTGCAATAATGCCTTTGCCGCCGCCGTATACACTTCCCGAACCCGTCCGAGTGGTGGTCACGAAAATGACACCTTCTTCGATGGCTTTGGTACGCGCTTGTCCCATCGCTCTGGAGATGCCGCCAGCTCCGGTACCGGAAGTCACGATTCCTTTGGCGCCGCTATTCACGAAACCTTCGATCGCCCCGCCTCCAGCTTCTTGATACGAGATCGCAATTTCAACTTTGGCCAGATCTGCCTTTGTGATTTTACTTAGATCAAATACGGGCTTCGCTGTGCCTTCAGGTTTCAAGGCACGTGCAGGAGCGCGGTAGATTCGAATGTTTTCTTCATCAATATATCCTACAGCGCCGAGCATTGGGGTTTCAAACGTATCTGTCCGATAATCATTGGTCTTGGTTACACCACGAGCAAGCTGGATCGTGTCATTCAACATGAGTACAGTGCCGAATGAAGTGGTACGACCACTGCCTGCAAGCTTGATTGCGTTGTACAGATTGGCTTGAGCGTCAGAACCGATGACAGTCCATGGACGCATGGAGCCTGTGATCACGACCGGTTTGTCACTCTGAACCGTCATATCAAGGAAATAGGCGATTTCCTCCATGGTGTCTGTACCTGTAGTAACGACAACACTGTCATACATTGCAAGAGCTTTATCTACCGTCTGCGACAAGTCATAGAGGTCGGCCATACTATAGGAACCCGAACCTGAGTTTCCAAATTGGAGTGTGCTAACATCAGCAATCTTCTGTTTATCCGGTAAGGCGTCTACCATCTCTCCAATGGGAAGTGTACCTGCCTTATAATTCTGGAAGCTGGTGGCATCTTCGGATTGTCCGGCAATCGTTCCGCCCGTTCCGATTACCAGTACATTCGGAAGTGCAGATTGTTTGGAAGAGTCCGGTATTGCAGGGATGGATGTATTGCGAGCCGGCGTAGTGGTTGCTGTTTGAACAGCGCCTGTTGTGCCTTTCACCTCTACCGTAGCTGCGTGTGCAGCGTAGGTACCAATGGGTGACAACGAGATGGTTAGTGCTGTTAAAGCTGCGGTACTCCATACGGCCCAGGGACGAAGATTGGATGTTTTACTCATGAATAGCACTCTCCTTCAAGTTAGTGTGATGTTAAGTTTGTTAAGAAGAATATGTATACCATTTCAAATCGATTGTATTCCATGTTAAGTAATATGACAAACATAGATATAGGCAGAGTAATCGGTTACATTCATAGATAATGAGAGTAAAGTGATTGTTTATAAGCAATTATGAAATATTATTCATTTTGGTTGAGAGAGAAAATAGCCGATTTTGGTAGTTTTGAAGAAGTTAAACCCCTTTTTATGTTAATTAACATTACATAATGAGTCTTTTGTCCTGATAAAACGGAATATTGCGATAAAAGAATGTCGAATCGGGACGCATATCAGTAGTGGGTAACAGAAGGAGAGGGTGATAGCAGCACATATTAGGTAATGGGGCTCAATTACGGTCTAAAGATTGGTTTCGTTATAGAGTTATGTTTATAATAGGGATGATCAACATATGTAAATAAATATATAATATTGATTGGAGGAGAAACGATGAAACAGGCACCGAGAAAGTATGCGAATTACATTCCGATTCGGGAACTGGAGACTTTGGAAGAGAGGTTATCTCCCTTCAAGGTGTATGCAGAACTTCGTGATAACACTCCAGTCCGATATGATGAGCATCGAGAATGTTGGGATGTTTTCGGTTATGAAGATGTGAAGTACGTATTGAAAAACCCGAAACTGTTCTCTTCTGCTCGTGATCGTGCCAATACGAGCATGTTGACGACAGACCCTCCCAAACACAAACAGCTGCGTGATCTGGTGAACCAGGCGTTTACACCCAAGGCGATTGAAGCGTTGGCTCCGCGTATTCAGGAAATCACGAATGAGTTACTTGCTCCGCACCTGTCAGAAGGATACATGGAACTTATTGATGACCTTGCAACGCCATTACCCGTCATTGTGATTGCAGAATTAATCGGAGTCCCTGCGGCGGATCGTCAAAAGTTCAAAGATTGGTCTGATGTATTGGTGAAAGGTGCACGTGATGATAGTGAACAGGCCTTTCAGGAGTTACTGGAGGAGAAGAAAAGAAATATGCAGGAGCTGCATATCTATTTTACTGGCATTATGGAAGAGCGTCGGTTGCAGCCAGAGGATGATCTGATCTCGTTATTGCTTGCTGCGGAGATTGAGGGTCAGAAGTTGACTGCAGATGAGGTGGTGGGCTTCTGCATTCTCTTGCTTGCGGCCGGTAATGAAACAACCACCAACCTGATTACCAATGCGGTTCGTATATTGTCTGAACAACCCGAGCTACAACAGGAGTTGCGCGAACATCCTGAACGGATTATTTCTGCAATTGAAGAGACACTGCGATATTATCCGCCAATTGTTGCTATTGGGCGGGTCGCGAAGGAAACTGTAGAGTTGAATGGTCAGACGATTCAAGCTGGAGAGCAGGTGATTTCCTGGGTAGGAGCAGCCAATCGGGATGGTGCCCAATTCGAACAACCGGAAGATTTCATCTCTGATCGCAAGCCGAACAGACATATGGGATTTGGATTTGGCATTCATTTTTGTCTGGGTGCACCACTCGCTCGTTTGGAGGCAAGGGTCGTTCTTCATACATTGCTTCATCACATGGAGCACATCCAGCTTGTGCCAGGGACAGCTCTGCAACCGATACAAAGTGCTTTTGTGTTTGGGGTGAAGCATTATCCGATACAATTCAATCTAATAAATAAGAAAATAATGAAAAACACATGAATGAAAAAAAGCCGCTTTCAGGCCAACTAGGCGCTGGAAGCGGCTTTTTTTAGATGGAACGGTGATATGGACTAGTTAAGAAATAGATGGGTAATCAGGATTTCTGAATAGAAGCAGGTTTATTATACAATTTGAATCTGACCCAAACCATATTAAGCAGCAGCAGTCCGCCGGAGACGATAAACAGACCTTCGATTCCGATGAATCCTGCCATGAAACCTCCAATGATCGCTCCAAGCATGTTGCCTAACGCAAGGGTGCTCGTATTAAAACTGAATGCACGGCTAATCATGCTATCTGCTGTATAGGAACGGATCAAGGCATTGACGCTCGGAAGCAGGCCACCCATGAACACACCCATCATGAATCGGACAAGAATGAGCTGCCACACGGTCTGAACAAATGCCTGCGGAATAAGCATGAGTCCTGTTCCGATGAGGGAGAACGTCAGCACCTTGTGAGGACCTATCCGGTCACTCAGCTTCCCGAGAACAGGAGACATGGCCATATTGGATAGTCCCGTAACTGCACCGACAAGTCCCGCCCAGAAGGCCACATTTACATCCGAAGCATGCAATTTTTGCACATACAGCGGCAAGAGTGACATGGGGCTAATCATCGCAAACTGCAGCAGGAACGTCACAGCAAACAGTGCCGGAAGTTGGGGTGACTTGTTTAATTCCTTCAGACCGGACAATACGGATTGTGCCGGCAGTTTGGCTGCTTCTTGACGGTCGAATTTCTCTCTCACCAGGAACATGGCGAGCATGGAAGCAACAAAGATTAGTCCACCTGTAATGTAGAAAATAGGGCGGAAGCCTACTGCATCAGCCAGCAAGCCGCCAATGAGTGGACCCAGGATTGTACCGGCAACTTGCCCGGACTGACTGATTCCCATGGCGAAACCCATGCGGTCTTTCGGAGTGGTACCCGATATCAGCGCAACAGCTGCTGGGTTAAAACCGGAGATTGTACCGTTAAGCAAACGCAATAAGAGAAGCTGCCAGGGGTTCTGTGCCAGACCCATAAGGGCAATTACGATGGCCATCCCGAATCCCGAACGAAGCAGCATAACTTTACGACCATACTTGTCCGACAACTTGCCCCACAGCGGTTGAAACAAAAATGAGGTGAGGAAATTGGCTGCAAAAATAAATCCCGCCCAAATGCCAATTTCATGTTCGCCAACAACGCCAAGATCTCTCGCGAGATACAGGGACAAAAATGGGGTAATCATGGTCATGCCCGAATTGACCAAAAATTGTCCGAACCAAAGCACAATGAGGTTTACTTTCCACGTTTTCAAAGTGCTTTCACTTCCTTTCAAAGATATTTCTGTAATTCTCTAAAAAAATCGATTCTTTCATTATAACACAATTGGCATATGGGGGATGAGTGTAAGGAATGTCATAGTATTGTCACGTAGAACGCATCCGCATGTGGTTGTTACAGCTGTTTAAAAAGGGCATAATGGTAATTATGAGTCCAAAAACTATTGGAGGCTTCTTACATGAGCTATAATGATCGACTGATTCGGGCAAGTTTCAAACAACAGGTAGACCGCGTCCCGGTATGGTACATGCGTCAAGCCGGACGTTACGATCCTGAATATCGCAAGATTAAAGAAAAGTACTCCTTGTTAGAAATCTGCAAACAACCCGAGCTGGCGGCTGAAGTTACACTCATGCCGGTACGCAAACTGGGTGTAGATGCGGCTATTTTGTATTCCGATATTATGAATCCGGTTGCCTCATTGGGCATTGATTTTGACATTGTTAAAAATATTGGACCGGTAATCGATAATCCTATTCGTTCAGCTGCAGATGTGGATCGACTACGTCCCATCGACGTAGAAGGAGATCTCTCACATATTCTGGAGACTATTCGAATTCTGGATAAGGAGCTTGACGTGCCTCTGATTACGTTTGCGGGTGCGCCTTTCACGATTGCGAGTTATCTGATCGAAGGCCGACCTTCGAAAGGTTATATCCGTACCAAAACGATGATGTACAGCGAGCCTGAGGTGTGGCACAAACTGATGCAGAAGCTTGGTGATATGGTTATTACATATGTCCGTGCGCATATTGCGAATGGCGGCAAGGCATTCCAGTTGTTTGACAGTTGGGTTGGAGCACTTTCTCCCAAAGACTTCAGAACATATGTGTTGCCTACGATTACCCGTATCTTTACCGAATTATCGGATTTGAATGTACCGAAGATTTATTTCCCTGGTGTCGCTTCGGGCGAATTGTTGCCAGCGCTGCATAATCTGCAAGCCAATGTAATTGGATTGGACTGGAGAGTATCGATTTCGGAAGGGCGTAAACGACTTGGCGGCAAATTTGCCGTACAAGGCAATCTGGACCCTTATTTGCTGACTGCACCGATGGAATTGATTAAGGAACAAGCCAAATTGATTATCGACGAAGGGATCAAGGAGCCGGGGTATATTTTCAATCTGGGGCACGGACTATTTCCTGAAGCCTCCCTTGATAAGCTCAGAGAATTAACGGCTTATATTCATGAGTATTCTGCCGAAGCATTAAAGACAGGGGTGACGATTACTAATGACTAATACTGTAGGTGTACTGGTGATGTCGTATGGCACACCAGAAAATATGGAAAGTGTTGAAGCGTATTACACACATATCCGCAGGGGGCGTCCGCCTGAACCGGAGCAACTGAAAGAACTGACGGATCGATATGAAGCCATTGTTGGCGGTGTATTCCCGCTTCGGGAGAACACGGACAATCAGGTCAAGGCTCTTCAGGAGACTTTAAACCGCGATGAGCGTGGCGCTGATGTGGAATTCCGTTGTTATCAAGGACTGAAGCATGCCTATCCGTTTATTGAGGACGGCGTGGAACAGATGGCGAAGGATGGAATTCAGACTGCAATTGGTATTGTACTGGCTCCTCATTTCTCCACAATGAGTGTGGGCAGTTATATCAAACGTGCGCGTGAAAAGGCAGAAGAACTGGGCATCCATATGTCCTTTATTGAGAGTTATCATCTGCATCCGAAATTAATTCAGGCGCTGTCCACGCGTGTCAGTGCCAAGTTGGATGCGTTTGAGGAAGCTGGAGCAAAACGTGGGGACGTGAAGGTTTTGTTCAGTGCTCACAGCCTGCCGGCACGTATTGTGGAGATGGGTGATCCGTACCCGCAACAACTGCTGGAGACTTCGGAAGTGATTGCCTCACGTGTAGGAATAACCAATTGGCAATTTACGTGGCAAAGTGCCGGACGAACAGCTGAGCCTTGGCTCGGACCGGACATTCTGGATACGTTACAGGAACTTTCGCGTGAACAGGTAGAGGATGTACTTGTGGCACCAATCGGGTTTGTCTCGGATCATCTCGAAGTACTCTATGATCTCGATATTGAGGCCAAATCGATTGCCAAAGAGATCGATATGCGCCTGATGCGTATTGATTCTCTTAATAGCGATCCTCTATACATGGAGACGTTAAGCGACGTTATTATAAGCCAATGGCAGCAAGGGTCGGATGAGTAATGGGTGATAAGAAACGCCGTGTTGTTGTCGTCGGCGGTGGCCTCACCGGCCTCAGCGCGGCATTTTATATCCGCAAGCATTACCGGGAAGCGGGCGTTGAACCTGTGATTACTCTGGTCGAGAAAAGCTCGTCCATGGGGGGCATGATTGAGACACTGCACCGGGATGGATTTGTGATTGAAAAAGGGCCGGATTCCTTCCTCGCTCGCAAAACAGCAATGATTGATTTGGCTAAAGAATTGGAGATTGATCATGAGCTGGTCAGTCAGAATCCGGAGTCGAAGAAAACGTATATCATGCAGCGTGGCAAGCTTCATCCTATGCCAGCAGGACTCGTTCTCGGTATTCCTACAGAATTAAGACCGTTCCTGAGAAGCGGGCTTGTCTCTCCGGCAGGCAAACTGCGGGCGTTGATGGATTTTGTCATCCCGCCTCGTCGTACAACAGAGGATGAATCGCTCGGTTATATGATTGAACGCCGTCTTGGAGCTGAAGTGCTGGAGAACTTGACCGAACCACTGCTCGCGGGAATCTATGCAGGTGATATGCGGAGATTAAGCCTTCAGGCTACATTCCCGCAGTTCGGCGAAGTAGAGCGGGATTACGGCAGCTTGATCCGGGGCATGATGACAGGTCGCAAACCGGCTGAGACGCATACCGGAACCAAAAGGAGCGCTTTTCTGAACTTTCGTCAGGGACTGCAGAGCCTTGTTCATGCACTTGTCCATGAGTTGCAGGATGTGGATCAACGTCTGAACACCGCGGTGAAGTCATTGCAACGTCTTGATGGAACGCAGACCAGATACCATGTTGAGCTGGAAAATGGTGAAATGCTTGAAGCTGATGATGTAGTGGTTACTGTGCCGACATATGTCGCGTCAGATCTGTTGAAGCCTCACGTGGACACAGCGGCACTGGATGCGATTAATTATGTATCTGTGGCCAATGTAGTGCTCGCTTTTGAGAAAAAAGAGGTGGAGCATGTATTCGACGGATCGGGTTTCCTTGTTCCGCGGAAAGAGGGTCGCAATATTACGGCTTGCACGTGGACATCGACGAAATGGCTGCATACCAGCCCGGACGATAAAGTACTGCTCCGCTGTTATGTCGGTCGCTCGGGTGACGAACAGAACGTAGAGCTTCCAGACGAAGCGTTGACGGATCTGGTTCTCAAAGATTTGAGAGAGACGATGGGTATCGAAGCGGTGCCGATCTTCTCCGAAATTACAAGGCTTCGAAAATCCATGCCTCAGTATCCGGTGGGACACCTCCAACATATTGCCTCCCTGCGTGAGGAACTTGGTAGCAAGTTACCGGGTGTGTACATTGCAGGTGCAGGTTATGAGGGCGTAGGCTTGCCGGATTGCATCAAACAAGCGAAGGAAATGTCTATTTTGGCAACACAGGCGCTTGTAGCAGATTAAGTACAGCAAGAGAGCTGTCTCACCGTAGGATTATCTACTGGAGAGATGGCTTTTTTCATATGAAGATCTGGAAGCTAAGCGAGTTTATCCCCTTTCAATCGATGCAGTTCCAAGGAAAGATGGAAATCCAGAATATGCCTGATATAATGGTATGTATGGCTGTGAAGAAGAGGAGTTGCTTATGTATCCCCCAAGATCAGATCGAAGTGTAGAGAGAAAAAAAAGAAAGCGCACCCGTGATAGAATCATCTGGACAATTAATCTTTTATTGATCATGACAATTGGTCTGGTGGGCATTTTTTATGTGATTAACACACGTCAGCAACAGGCAGACCAGCCGGTGAAGCAGCAAATTGTTGATCAGGATCAGCCTTCCATTGGAGACGATGCCAAAGGTGGGGATCAAGTAAGTTCTCCAGACTCGGAGGAGACTGATGAGGCTCCGGAAGAAGACGCCGAAGCAACGAATGAAGAAACAACAGCAGATGCAGGTGATTCATCCGGCGTAGCGAAACCTGATACTTCAGGCAATACCAATAATGGGAAAGCCGAATCCGGAACGAAAAAACCTGCTACAGATTCGACGCCGTCCGGCACCAAGGGAAATGCAGGTGCGGATACCGAGTCAGGGACATCGCAACCTTCCAATTCAGCGAAGGATGTCACCATTAATTTTGTCGGGGATATTCAATTTTCGGGCAAAGTTGCTGAACTGCTGGATAAGAACGGTTATGATTATCCCTTTGCTAAACTCGGCAGATTATTCAAGGATGATGATCTTACCATCGGCAACTTGGAGACACCGATAACCCTGGGAGGTACGGGGGCAGCAGACAAAACATATGTATACAAATCTTCGCCCAAAGCATTGGCGGCAATGGCCTCTGCGGGTTTTGATGCTGTCAATTTGGCTAACAATCATATTCTGGATCAGGGTGTTGAGGGTTTGGTAGATACGTTAACCTATCTCAAGGAATATGGTATTGCTCACACCGGGGCTGGCATGAACAGGGATGAAGCGTATGCACCAGCGTATCTGGAACGCAAAGGTATGAAGATTGCATTGCTTGGGTTCTCCCGTGTTGTACCGGAAACGAGTTGGAAGGCTGAGGGCAATCGGGCTGGCGTGGCTGAAGCCTATGATTCCACAGGAGCGGTCAAAGCGATCCAGGAGGCCCGTAAGAAGGCTGATCTGGTAATCGTGGTTGCGCACTGGGGCGAGGAACGTGTAAGTACTCCGAACAGTGACCAGACCCGATTGGCTCATGAGTTTGTGGATGCTGGCGCAGATCTGGTCATAGGTGGTCATCCTCATGTGTTGCAAGGGTTGGAGTATTATAAGGGGAAATGGATTGCATACAGTACCGGAAATTTTATTTTCTCCAGATCAACCACCGAAGAGACATGGAAAACAGCGGTATTTCAGGCACGTTGTACTCCTGATGCAGCTTGCAGCATGAAAGTCATCCCTTATGAAGCGGCGCTTGGTCAGGCCATTCCGATGATTGATGAGGCAAACAAACTGCTGCTGCAACAGATGGCAAAGCTTTCGCCAGGCATTCGATATGATGGAAATGGAGTCGCTTCGCCTAATTAATAATCTTTTTGAGGAGGGAATCGAATGAACAACCTTTGTGTAGCGCACCGTGGATTTTCTTCTATTGCACCAGAGAATACGATGGCTGCGTTTCTAATGGCCATGGAACGGCCTGAAGTTCAGTGGATGGAGCTGGATGTGCAGTTGTCGCGTGATGGTGTGCCAGTGATCATTCATGATTTTACAGTGGATCGTACGACGAATGGCAAGGGTCTGGTTCGGGAAACCGATTGGGCTGATCTGCAACGTTTGGATGCTGGAGCATGGAAAAACAAGTCTTACAAGGGCGAACGGATTCCGGCGCTAAGTGAATTGTTAGATCGCTCGTGCGGCAGAGTACGTCTTAACATTGAACTGAAAACGCAGGGAGACATGTACCCGGGTCTGCCTGCGGCTGTTATACATGAAGTGAGAAAAAGACATATGCAAAATGATGTGGTGATCACCTCATTTGAACCAGCCGCTCTGATCGAAGTGAAGAAACTTGCACCGGAGATCCAGACGGGGCTGATTATCGATGCACGACCAGGTGATCTGTTAACTGCCCTGCAGCAGATGAATTGTACATTTCTCTCCATTGGATACACCAATGTAGACAAATCCTTAATGAACGAGATGCGGAGTGCAGGTATTCGGGTGATGGCCTGGACAGTAGATGACAAGACCATTATGAAGAAACTGGCCGCAGTTGATCCAGAGCTCATGTTATGTACGAACCGTCCTGACGTATGGGAGCTGGCATTTCAGGAGACGAGCAGCCGATTCTTCAGACCGTAATTACTCTAAATGCACTATTGAATCCAATAAAGGTGGTAATATACCCATGTTGACTAATATTCGCAATGTATACTGTGTAGGACGCAATTATAAACTTCACGCGGAAGAATTGGGTAACGCGGTTCCGGATGAACCAATGATCTTTATGAAACCTTCTCATGCAGTCGTGCCCCTGAGTGGTGAAACGCTTGAATTGCCTGCTACCAAGGGTGAAGTTCACTATGAAGCTGAGCTGGTCGTGCAGATCGGCCGGGCTTATGAGCCAGGTATGGCGGTAGATGAGCTGGTGGATGCGTATGCGTTTGGTATTGATTTTACGTTACGTGACGTACAGTCCGTGATTAAGAAAAAGGGCCACCCGTGGACAGCGGCCAAAGGATTCAAAAATTCGGCTCCGGTTACTGCATTTCAGGCGTTCCCGGGGGTGGCAACACTGCTGGAGAAAGACTTTACGTTGACTAAAAACGGTGAGGAAGTTCAACGTGGTAACATTCGTAACATGATCTTCAGTTTACAGGATATTGTGGATTATGTAGGTCACCATTACGGCCTGGGGCAGGGAGATGTCATTTTCACAGGAACACCGGAAGGTGTTGGACCAACACAAGCAGGAGATGTGCTCGAACTGGCATGGGACGGCAAATCCTTGGGTGCATGCACGATTGGGGCAGGGCAATAAGGATTACACAGTACAGATCATACCTGCTTGAGAAGTAGAAATGTTATAGGGTACAGGAAAGGGGCGTGCATACGCTCCTTTTTGTTATGTTATTCATGGCATTTTCACATTTTCATCGTACAGGTAGGTTTTTAATTACGTCAGATTATAAGCTGTATTTGCGCTCTGCGTGACCAACTCTTCCAGTTCGGCTTGGTATGCAGCGTGTTGCTTCGAGCTGATACTTCCACTTGCGAGTCGCTCATCAAATTGCTCTCTGAGCTGTCTTACTTGTATAGCAATCACCTCATCCAAATTCCCCCTGTTTTCTTCCGTAATCGTTCTCAGCGACTTACCGTTGTAGAGCTTCTGATACAGATCCTCTTCTGAAGACTGATTAAGAGCGCTGAGCAGTTCGTCACTACTTCCCTCACCAGGATCCAGGTCAACGATGGACCATTTGGCAGTAGGTATGGGGGAGACGGCAGATTGGCCCCATGCTGTTCCGGCGAAGGACATGGTGACAAACATGGTGCCTATAATAATGACTCGTTTCATATTCATATGCATATTCCTCATTTCTGTAGTAGAGTACGAACGAACTGATTCGTAGCTTGTAGTAGATGTATTTGTTGATGTATCGATCTGTGAATAGTGTAAACGGAGAACCTGAAGTGAAACTTAAAACGGAATAAATAATTTAGCCCGACAGAGAACGACCTTAAAAGAAGCATACTAACATAATTCACACTTGACAGGTTGGGTTAGTTGGTTATATGATGATCTCAATTATTTTAATACTCATTAAATGAACAGTGAAATAATTTGAACTGAAAATAAATCGAGCTGATTGGACCACCAAAGGCTCCCGGGACTCCTCCACAATGGAATGTCTACGGGGGCCTTTTTTCGTGTGCTATTGAGGTTTCAGACGATCAAGGAGGTAATGAGATGAGTGATAGAGACTGGGAAGCGTTGGAGCGGACGGATTGGTTATTTCGCAAAATGGTCAGACGATTCGTCAAGGAGCGGGATCGCATATCTGTAGAAGGCATCAGCCTGCCGGGCATGCTTATCCTGCACAAGATCATTCGTGAGGGAGAACAGCGTCTTGGAGATCTGGCAGAACAGTTGGACTTCACATCGGGTGCCATTACAGCTCTGACCGATAAGTTGGAGAAAAAGGGACTCACCATCCGCAGACGAAAGGAAGACGATCGCCGGACGGTTTTACTGGACATCACATCCAGCGGGCGGGAGATGTATGCGAGAAACAGCAACATCGGTGCCCGATGTATCACGCTTCTGTTTGAGGGTTTTACGGCGGAGGAACTGGAGCAGCAAAGTCAATTCTACGAGCGGGTAGTAGCGAATCTGGAGGGATTCTCGGACACAGTGCTGGAATTGGCGGAGAGCAACGGGATACAAGAACATGATAGCTCCTCCACAAGTAACTTTGAGCAGAAGCAACGGAACAATACCGGGAAGAGTAACTATCTCAGTTATTGAGGTTGGATCACAGTAATGACATTTGATATACCACAAACATTCTAGGGGAGAGATGATCAATGGGACACTCAACAATATATCCAACTGGCGCGACGTTATACAAACCGGACAAGGCTTGGGGCGGTTATACCGTGTATCAGGCAGGTGAAGAAGGCGTAGTATTGATTGATATGAATGGCAAGGAGGTTCACCTGTGGAAAGGGTTGTTAGGATTCCCGGCCAAAATATTGCCTGGAGGTTACGTGCTGGGCAGCACAGGTCGTAGAGATCCAAAGTTCGGCATTCAGGATAATGTTGATCTGGTTCAGGTAGATTGGGACGGTAACATTGTATGGAAATACAATAGCTACGAACATATTGAAGATCCGGGGTATGAGCCACTATGGTATGCCCGCCAGCATCATGATTATCAGCGTGAGGGTAATCCGGTAGGGTACTATGCACCTGGGCTTGCACCGAAGACGAAGAGTGGCAACACACTTATCCTGGCTCACAAAAATGTGAGTAACCCGCAAATTTCAGATAAGCCATTGCTTGATGACGCCATTATTGAAGTGGATTGGGAAGGGAAGGTACTTTGGGAATGGCTGCCTAACGAGCACTTTGAAGAATTAGGTTTTGATGAAGCTGCTCGAAATGTTCTGTTCCGTGATCCGAATACACGTTCTTTTGGTCATTTGGGTGGTGGTGTCGGTGATTGGTTACATATTAATTCTGCTTCTTATGTCGGACCCAACCGCTTCTATGAAGACGGAGACGAACGGTTCCACCCTGACAATATTATCTGGGATGCCAGAGAGGCCAATATAATCGCAATTACAGACAGGCAGAGCGGAAAAATCGTATGGAGACTGGGCCCCGACTATACTTCAACTGAAGCGAAGCACATTGGCACAATTATCGGGCAGCATCATGCACATATCATTCCTCAGGGCCTTCCTGGAGAAGGGAACTTGCTTGTATTCGACAATGGCGGCTGGGCAGGTTACGGCCTTCCGAATCCGGCTTCCCCATTTGGATTAAAACATGCGATTCGGGATCACTCTCGTGTGCTGGAGATTAACCCGGTCAGCCTAGAGATTGTCTGGCAGTATACATCGGCAGAAGCTGGATTTTCTGTTCCAACGGATTCCTATAAATTTTATAGTCCATACATCAGTTCCGCTCAGCGTTTACCTAACGGCAACACCCTGATAACCGAAGGTTCCAATGGCAGGTTGTTCGAAGTGACAGCCGAGCATGAGCTGGTCTGGGAATATGTCTCCCCTTACACGGATCGGCGAAATACCAATATGGTCTATCGCTCGTATCGAGTTCCTTATCAGTGGGTTCCACAGTTGGAGAAGCCGCAGGAAGTTCCCATTGAAACCATTGATGTCTCCACCTATAGGGTGCCGGGAGCAGCACCCAAAGGTTCTGCATCCATCGTGAGTGTGGAGACAACTCTTCCATTTGTGGAGGGAGCAGCCTGTGTGGCAACGTCGGATGAAGGCAAGACGGGCGATTAGGCGTCAAGATCATGACTAGATTGAATGGGGTGTATATTGTGAGAAAACCATCCATAATTACCGGCGTGTTAATAGCATTCCTGGCTACGGCACTGCTATTATCCGGATGCAGTTCAAGCGCAGCAGGGTCCGGAACCAAAGACGCTTCGGGTAAACATGCCGAGAATGTAAAAATTCGAATCGCAGATACCAGTACCAACCCAACGTTCAGGGTAGCCATTGCCAAAGGTTTCTTTGAAAAAAGGGGCATTGACGCAGAGAGTATTACGTTTGGCTCACCGGCTGAAGGTGTAAATGCACTATTTATCAAACAGGTGGATATTGCGTATGGGGCAGATTTTCCCGTATTGAATGCATTGGCTAAAGGAGAATATTCAGTCATCGCTTCGGCTGGTCAGGCTACGGATGAAGCGGCAGCCGCCTGGAAGCTGTATGCAAGGAAGGATATTCAGAGCGGAGCGGATTTGAAGGGCAAGAAAGTAAGTTTCATTCGAGGCACATTTATTCCGTATCTATGGGATGAATATCTGAAAGATCAGGGATTAGCGCTGGGTGATGTGACGCAAATTGGTCAGGGGGCTTTTGATGAGTCCTACATCGCACTGAAACAGGGAGACCTTGATGCCGCCTGGGTGATAGGCTCTGCGTTAACTGATAAATTCGATGCACTCGAAGGGGTCCATCAACTGACGGATATGTCCCAGACCCCTATACGCCTTGGTATGGGGCTCGTATCCAGTAATGAATTCATCCAGGCAAACCCCGAAAAGATAAGTGACTTTCTCGCGGCACTTGATGAGGCATCCGCGTATGCCCAAGCGCATCCTGAAGAAGTTGCGGATCTGATGTATCAAGAGACCAAACAGCCTAAAGATGCCACGTTGAAAGACCTTCCGATCAATCCATGGGAAGTTGGATTTACGCAGGCCGCTTATGACAGTTTGGCAGGTCAGAAGCAATATATGGTGGATACCGGAATCATTGAACAAGATTTTGATCTCGACACCAAACTAAATCTGACCTCTCTCCAGCAGGCTCTGCCGAAAAAAGTGACATATAGCAAATAATTCATTCAAATGGGAGGTGTTCGTGATGTCCTTACCTGCAACTCAGCATACCATTCATATCGAACAACTTCGGAAAACGTATCATGCCCCGACTAATGGGGATGTGCATTATATCATCAAGGATGTCGATCTGGTTATTAGGGGAGGAGAGTTTTTCGTCCTGCTTGGTCCCAGTGGGTGTGGGAAGTCAACGTTGCTGAACATGATCGCGGGTTTTATCTCCAAGTCGGGTGGCCAGCTCAAGGTGGATAACAAGGAGATTGACAGACCGGGCAGGGATCGGGCGATGGTATTCCAGCAGGCGGATTCCTCTCTTTTTCCATGGCTAACCGTGAGAGAGAATGTGGAATTTGGGCTCCGAATGTCCAAGGTATCTAAGGCACAACGACGTGAGATCTCTGATCGATACATCCAGCTTGTTGGACTAAGTGCTCATGAGGGGAAATTTCCAAAAGAACTCTCGGGGGGCATGAAGCAGCGGGTTCAATTGGCCCGTGTACTTGCGAATGACTCGGCGATCTTGCTGATGGATGAGCCATTCGGTGCGCTGGACGCGATGACGCGGCGTACGATGCAGAAGGAACTGGTGAATATCTGGAAAGAAACTCATAAGACCGTTATCTTTGTCACCCACGATATTCAGGAAGCGTTATTGCTTGGTGAGCGCATAGGCATTATGTCTGTAGGTCCGTCTTCGAATATTACGGATATTTACCACAACACATTACCTTACCCGAGGAACATCGCCTCATCTGAGTTCAACACCCTGTATGACCAAATTCAAGGCCACTTTGAAGAATAACTGAGGTGATATGTGAGATGAAATGGTTGGAAAAAAAATCGGTGTCTATCCCGCTCCTGTGGGTAACAGTCATCCTGATCTGGCAGCTTGGTGCCCTCATCTATGGGCCTGACGTAATCCCTGGCCCTTGGGATACGATTCTGGGAGCGCGTGAACTGATTGCTGATGGTACGCTGATGCAGTATATCGGAATCAGCTTCACGCGTGTACTTGCAGGCTGGGTACTCGGAAGCATCATTGCTATTCCAGTAGGGCTGATTATTGGCAAAGTTCATCTCATCCGGCTGTTCGCGGAACCCTTCCTTAACTTTATACGCTTTATCCCGCCGATCGCCTTTATTACCTTATTCTTGGTGTGGTTCGGTATTGGTGAGCAATCCAAGATTGCACTCATCATGTACGCAACCTTCTTCATTGTTGTGCTAAACACCTTAACGGGTGTGCTCTCCGTTGAAGAAGACAAAATCCGGTCGGCACGCAGTATGGGAGCCAATGAACGGCAGATTCTGCTGCATGTGATTGTTCCGGCGACAACCCCGTATATTTTCACAGGTGTGCGCCTGGCAATGGGAACTTCCTATATGGCTATCATTGGTGCGGAGATGATTGCTGCAAATGAGGGAGTGGGTTACCTGATCTGGAATTCCAGACTCTTTTTCCGTACGGATTGGATCTTTGTCGGACTGATTTCCCTGGGTTTTATGGGATTCCTGACGGATCGATTGTTCAACTGGTTTGGTCGCAGGATCCTCTACCGATATGGGGTCATTGGCGGAGCAAAACGAGTCTGAATGAGAACATAAGAATACGCAATTCCAGACGTTACTTGAGAAGGGGATTCATCTTGTTGTAACGTTTGGTCAATAACCTGTTTTGGCACTTCTACACGAGGCCGAAACAGGTTTTTTGTGTGCTGGCCTTAGGAGTTTCGGCATTGGCATCAAACCGTGGTATAATTGAATTTCAAAAATACAATTAACGTCATGTGGGCTGTACATATGCTGCATGCAGGAGACATTATGGATTGGATTATTGGCGCCGTATGCGCTTCTATGGTGGCAGGTGCTGCCTATGCGAAAAAGTCGCTAACTCTGTCTGGCTGCTTGGCAGCAATCATGATGGGAACGATATATTACGGAGCGGGTAACCTGTTCTGGTTTGGCACGTTATTGTTATTTTTTATTACTTCAACGTTGCTCTCCAGGTTTCGTAAAGATCGGAAGCAGGAGCTGGAGAAATCCTATGCCAAGTCAGGAAATCGGGACGCCGGGCAAGTAATGGCTAATGGTGGAATGGGCATGTTCCTATGTCTGGGATACTGGATATTTCCACATCCGGCATGGATATATGCGTTCATTGGTGTAATGGCTACCGTGACATCGGACACATGGGCAACTGAACTCGGGAGTCTCAGTCGCAAGCCGCCACGCTCTGTTCTCACATGGAAGGTACTTACACCAGGTGCTTCAGGAGGTGTCTCATTTCTCGGCACCGCGGCTGCAGCCGCAGGCGGGGCTCTGATTGGTGCGGGAGCCTTCATGTTTTCGTGGATCGCCGGGATCGGAGGCCTTGGTCTGTTTAGTTGGACTTTTGTCGGTCTTGTAGGCGGGTTGGCAGGTGCTTTTGCCGATTCCTATCTGGGCGCAACGGTGCAGAAGATGTATCGTTGCACTGTGTGTGGCCGAGAAGTTGAGGTGCATGAACATTGCGGGCATCCAACGGTTCGGGCTCGTGGCTGGGCATGGATGAGCAACGACCTGGTGAACGTACTTAGTTCGGTTATCGGAGGATGCGTGGCGATAGGTTTAGGTAACATTTTGGCGTTGTAAGGGGGAGTACATTTGAGTACGGTACAGGGAGACAAATCGGAGGCTATTTTGGATGCGGCCTATGGTATTTTTGGCTCGAAAGGTTTTTATGAGACCAAAATGTCTGATATAGCAGACGAAGCCGGCATTGCAAAAGGCACCATTTATTTATATTTCAAAAGCAAGGAACAACTATTCATCGCAGTATCCAAGCGGGACTGTAACAGTTTTATCAGTCGTCTTGAATATGCTTTGAACTCACATGACAACACAGGTGATAAACTTGGAGCAATAGCCAAGACCCACCTTACGTATTATTATGAGCGCCGCAATCATACCAAACTCTTTTTTATGGCACCCAATAATGATCCGGATCTAATGAAATTCATGAAGGCATTCATGAACCAATACATGAGCATGGTGCGTGAAGTACTGGAGAGTGCAAGTGTACCTGAGCCTGTATTGCTTGCTGAAGCTTATATTGGAATTCTGGACCGGCTGAAGATGGATATCATGTTGAATCCGGAGTTCAATGAGGAACATCTGAACAAACGAATTGCCTTTGCAGCAGCATTGTTTCTGGACGGATGCCGTTCTTTTTTACAAGTTTAAAGTGAGTGCGTGGATGTGCGTAATATGAATTTTATTTTACAGAGAAGTGGGTACGAGCAATGAACATAATGACGGTAGAGCAGATTGCAAAAAGTTATGGTGAAAAAATATTGTTCAAGGATGCTTCATTTGGCATGGCTGATCAGGATAAGATTGGTGTCGTTGGGGTAAATGGCACCGGTAAATCCACATTTTTGCGTGTGATATCCGGTATGGAACCGGCAGACGCGGGACAGATCTCCATCGGTAATGACGTACGTATTCAATTCCTTGCACAAAATCCGGACTTCAATCCAGACAATACGGTACTGCAACAAGTATTCGAAGGTGACAGCATGGAAATGAAAACCGTGCGTGAATATACGGAAACGATGGAATTATTGGAGCTGAATTCCTCCGTTCCAGCGTTGCAAGAGCGATTATTACGTTTGAATCAGCAAATGGAGCAGCTTCAGCTCTGGCAGATGGAGAGTGAAGCGAAGAGTATCTTGTCCAAACTGGGTATTCGTCAATTCGATGCACTGATGGGCACGTTGTCTGGTGGACAACGCAAAAGGGTAGCACTCGCTGCTGCTCTGATTCACCCGTGCGAACTGCTCATTCTGGATGAGCCGACGAACCATATTGATAATGATTCGGTCGTATGGCTCGAGCAGTACTTGCAGAAGCGTCGCGGCGCACTGCTTATGATTACGCATGATCGGTATTTCCTGGATCGTGTGGCCAATGTCATGCTGGAATTGGATCATGGCCGTTTGTTCCGGTATGAAGCCAACTATACACGCTTTCTGGAACTGAAGGCAGAGCGTGAAGAGCGGGAAGCTTCTTCCGAACAGAAGCGTAAAAACTTGCTTCGGACGGAGCTCGCATGGATTCGTCGTGGTGCCAAGGCACGGACGACGAAACAAAAAGCGAGAATTGATCGTTTCGAACAACTCAAAGACCAACAAGGAGTCCAGCGCACCGGTTCATTGGAAGTATCGGTTGGCTCCACTCGTCTAGGTAAAAAGATTCTGGAGATCGAGCATCTTTCCAAATCCGTCGGTGGCCGCACACTGATTGAAGATCTGAGTTATATTGCCGTACCTGGAGATCGGGTAGGGATTGTCGGACCGAATGGTAGTGGTAAGTCTACGCTGTTACAGATGATATCTGGCAAATTGGAACCCGATGCAGGCGTGGTTGACGTCGGTCCTACGGTCAATCTGGGCTATTTCACCCAGGAGCATCAGGAGATGGATGAATCTCTTCGTGTCATTGAGTACATCAAGGAAGTGGCCGAGAATGTGAAAACAGCCGATGGCTCTCTGATCACAGCATCCCAGATGCTGGAGCGGTTCCTGTTTACCCCGGCATCCCAGTGGACGCCAATCTCCCGCCTGTCTGGTGGAGAGAAACGTCGTCTGTATCTGCTGCGTGTTCTGATGGCTGCGCCGAATGTATTGCTGCTGGATGAGCCGACGAATGACCTGGACATCCAGACACTTGCTGTACTGGAAGACTATCTGGACGATTTTCCAGGTGTTGTCTTTGTGGTATCCCATGATCGCTATTTCCTTGATCGTACGGTGGATAAAGTGCTGTCTTTTGAGGGCAACGGTGCTGTACGTGTACACGTCGGCGACTACAGTGAGTATGCGGAATGGATGCTGAAAAATGCCCCTGGAGCTACGCAAGAGAGTGACACAGGAGCAACGAAGGTGAAGCAGTCATCGGAGAAAACAACTCCCGCTGTGTCAGCAGCTAAACCCAAGTTGAAATTCAGCTTCAAGGAGCAACGTGAATACGATCAGATTGATGAAAATATTGAGAAGGCTGAAGCCAATCTTGTCCGGATTAATAAAGAGATGGAAGAGTCATTTAGTGATTCTGCCCGTCTGCAGGAGTTGATGGCGGAGCAGGTTGAGGCTGAACGTCATCTGGACGAATTGATGGAACGCTGGACCATTCTGAATGAACTTGCAGAGCAGATTGAACAGAGCAAGTCTTAATTTATAGTTAAACATCGCCCTTTCTTCTAGAGTGACTTGATGTCGCTTTGGAGGAGAGGGCTATTTTTTGTTTGTGAATTTCGCATGAAAGTGAAACGTTCAGTATATTCATTACGTTGTATAAGTAAAGAATTCCATAGAAGGGAGAGAACACCATACTTATGTATAAAGAAATCAATGAACAGTTGGCGGTACTCAAGGAAAAGGGGAGAATTTACGAGAAATGGACCAAGCGTTTGGAGAAGCTTCAAACGGAAGAAACTGAATGGGAAGCAAAGGTAAAACGTCGTCAGGAGCACCTCCAGAAGGAGCAGAAAGATGTTGATCGACTGAACAGTATGACATTGGCAGCATTTTTCTATCAGCTGATTGGCAAGAAAACGGAGCGGCTGGAGAAGGAAGAACTCGAACTGATGGAAAGCAAGGCTGCATACGATACCGCTTGTCGCATGTTACAAGACGTACAGGAGCAACGAATTCATGTGGAGCAGGAGTTGGAGGGCGGGCGGCAGTATCAATACTGGCAAAGCGATTACAACGCTCTGTGGGGGAAGAAGGAAGGTCGTCTGCTGGACCAGGATGCTGAGTTGCAAC
This sequence comes from Paenibacillus sp. FSL R5-0749, assembly GCF_038595085.1. Classification (NCBI taxonomy): domain Bacteria; kingdom Bacillati; phylum Bacillota; class Bacilli; order Caryophanales; family Paenibacillaceae; genus Paenibacillus; species Paenibacillus sp. FSL R5-0749. Next base: position 2,222,936 of record NZ_CP152005.1, read on the forward strand.
ACATGGCTGAAAATCGGGAACATCTGGCGAGTGAACTTCAGGAACTGGACGAAGCTTTCCGGGAAGGGGAATACCTGGTCTATGCCCTTGAACGTGCCGAGAAGGCTTTGGCTTCGGCAGGTAATTGGGGCATATATGACATGATGGGTGGTGGGGTAATCTCCACACATATCAAGCGGGGACGTATGGATGACGCTCAGGTCGCCATTATGGATGCAGGAAAGCGTCTACGACGTTTTCAAAAGGAATTGGAGGATGTAGAGATGGCAGTACATGCGGATCTGCATCTGGGAGGCCTGCTTTCTTTCGCAGACTATTTCTTTGATAACCTCTTTGTAGACTGGATGGTTCAGGACAAAATTCGTAAAGCCGAACGTCAGGTGAAAGATGGACTGAGTGCGGTTCGACAGACCATGCATGTGTTAAGCAATGAAATGCGTAACCATAGGGCAGAGTTAGAGCGTTTGGAGCATAAATATCATGCCTATGTGGAACAGGCAGATTAAGAGATAGGACAGCAAAGGACACTTCTCATCGCACCGAATGGCTGTGCTTGGAAGTGTCCTTTTGCTTAGACGTACATATGGATGTTATTCACGATTTTTTCGTAGATGGATGATTCTGTTTTACTTCGTTGTAATGTAGGCAGCGAGCAAGCGTGCCGTATTCAAGACAGCATCCTTATGTGTGCGCTCCATGGAATGAGATGCGTGAACGCCCGGTCCGATCAGTGCTGCTCGGATATTGTTTCCTCCGCGTAGTGCTGCACTTCCATCTGAGCCATAGTGGGGGTAGATGTCCACAACGTAATCCAACCCATCTTGTTTGGCCAGTTCAATGAGACGACTGGTCATATCGTAGTCATACGGTCCAGAAGAATCTTTGGCACATATGGATACATCGGTTTCTTTACAACTCAGATCATCGCCCATGGCTCCCATGTCTACAGCGATCATTTCACTGATTTCTGCAGGGATATACGAGGCGCCATGTCCGACTTCTTCGTAGTTAGAGATGAGCAGAGAAACATTATGTATTGGTTTCCAGCTTTCGCGATGGGCAGACTCAAGGATGCCGAACAATGCAGCTACACTGGCTTTGTCGTCCAGATGACGTGATTTAATATAACCGCTTGGGGTAATAACTGCACGAGCATCAAAGGAGATAAAGTCACCAACAGCGATCCCGAGTTTTAACACATCATCCTTGGAGGAGACAACTTCATCAATTCGCACTTCCATATGGCTCTCGGTCCGTTCAAAGGTACGTGCATCTGGATATACATGTACAGACGGGTGAAGGGAGAGAATGGTGCCTGTGTATGTCTTTCCGTCCCGAGTATGGATGCTGCAATATTCGTTTTCGATACTTTGCATGGTAAATCCACCGACAGAAGTCAATTTCAAGGTGCCGTGGGATGTAATGGAGCGTACCATGGCACCTAGCGTATCCACATGGGCACTCAGAGCAATCGTCTTGGATGAATCCTGCCCTGGCAAAGTAAGCACGGCACCACCCTTATTATTGAGCTCACAAGTGATGCCCAGTGATTGAGCTTCTTGGCTAATCATCTCGATAATATGATGGGTGTAGCCGCTTGGACTTGGTGTATCCAGCAATTTTTTCAGAAAAGACAGAACGTAAGATTCATCAATGGTATAACTCATTGTGTAATTTCCTCCTTGAAACGTGGGTATGGTATGAAACAAATACAGCCTGTCTGGGGGAGTGAATGTGATACTACCATTCCTGACTCGCCAGCAGGCTGATTCTGTTGGTTACAATGTCCCGGTAGGATTTCCTTTGCGCTGACTTTGGATCGAATCATTCTCCAATAGGCTGTCCGGTTCAGTTGAGTCAAGCGAATCCATCGATTTGAATGAATCGAACGAAGAGTTGCTTGTAGCCGAACTTTCCAATTCAGATACACGCAATTTCAATTGCTTGTTCTCGCGTTGCAGTCGGTATTGGCGATAGATGCCATATGAACCTACAATAATCCCACCGATCAGGGTGCAGCCGAGGATCAGTAAAATCAGCGGGATTTGAACCGTGCTAAATAACAGGTTAACCTGAACAGAATCAACGTTAATAACCGCAAAGATTCCTGTGAGCAGTGCAAAAACAAGACCTGCTATGAGTGCCCATTGCATTTTCATGGTGTTGCCTCCTTGTTGAACAATTGAGAACTAGTATGCATTACCCATATTCGAGTATGTTGCATCTTTCAATGATTGTAAAATCCCTTGCCCAACGGGCAAGGGATGCAGGTCACATGGAACGTTAACCTTACTTGGTTAGTTCCTCCATCTGTTCAATCAATTCCTTGAACACACTCATGGCTTCACGAATTGGCTGTGGTGTAGACATATCCACGCCTGCTTTTTTCAGAATGTTAATGGAGTAGTCACTGCCCCCGCTCTTCAGGAAACCGAGATACCGGTCAACAGCCGGCTGGCCCTCTTCCAGGATTTGCTTGGAGAAGCTGGTCGCTGCGGAGAAGCCAGTAGCATATTTATATACGTAAAAGCTGTTATAGAAGTGGGGAATACGAGCCCATTCCATCTCAATATCTTTGTCAACAACCATGTCCTTACCATGATATTTAACGTTCAGATCATAATAGATCTCGGATAACAATTGTGGTGTTAATGCTTCACCTTGTTCCGCGCGTTCGTGAATGATTTTCTCAAATTCAGCAAACATGGTCTGACGGAATACCGTTGTACGGAATTGGTCTGCGTAATAAGTTAACAGATACAATTTTTCCTTTGGATCTGTTGATTTGTTAAGCAGATAATCCATCAATAACGCTTCGTTGGTTGTGGATGCAACCTCAGCTAGGAAGATGGTGTACTGGGCATCACGATACGGAAGTGCTGTATCCGAGTAATGTGAATGCAGAGCGTGACCCATTTCATGAGCAAGGGTGAACATGCTGTTCAGGTTATCTTTGTGATTCAACAAGACATACGGGTGAGTGCCGTACGCGCCCCAGGCATATGCGCCTGAGCGTTTATTTTCATTCTCGTATATATCGATCCAGCGGTTATCATATCCAGTCTGCAATGCATCTGCATAGTCCTTGCCGAGTGGTTTCAGACCGTCTTTAACGGTTTGTTTCGCTTCGTCATAGGTGATATCCATTTTGTATTCGTCTACGAGTGGAGCGAACAGGTCATACATGTGCAATTGATCCACGCCCAGCAACTTTTTGCGCAGATTCATATAACGATGCAATAACGGAAGGCTTTCGTGAATCGTGTCTACCAGATTCGTATACACATCCGTTGGGATGTTATCTCCATATAAGGACATTTCCATTACGGAAGGGTACTTCCGAACATTAGCATAGAACATATTTTTGGTTACATTTGCATTCAAGGCAGCCGCAATCGTGTTCTTCTGTTTGGCATAGGTTTCATATACCGCCTTGAAGGCACGTTCACGAACTTCACGATTAGGATTCTCAAGGAACTGAATGTAGCTGCCGTGTGTCAGCTCGACTTCTTTACCATGTTCATCCTTGATTCTTGGAAACTTGAGATCGGCGTTATTCAGCATGCTGAAGATGGTCTGTGGTGCTTGCGAAAGGTTGCCTACCTGTGCAAGCAAAGCCTCTTCCGCTTGGCTAAGAACATGCGCTTTTTCCCGTTTCATCTCTTCAAGAGTAAACGTATAAGCAGAGAGTTTTTCGTTGGCGATAAACGCGTCCAACTGATCATCCGGAAGGGAGAGAATCTCTGGAGTGACAAAAGAGAGTGCTTCACCAACCCGTACGCCTAATTTCTGGGCTTTTTGGGACAGGTTTTGATATGTAGGATTAGCTGTGTCTTCATCTTGATGCATACGTGCATATACAAAAAGGCGTTCTATTTTGAGGCTGATCTCATCTTCGAACTCGAAGCAAGATTTGAGTACATCAGGTTGACCCAGTTTACCTTGAAATTCGGAGGCCTTCTTGGTCAAAGACGATACTTCTTCATATTCCTGATCCCAGGCTTTCTGATCGGCAAATAAATCTTCCAGTTTCCAGCTATGCTCAGCCGGCACCTCGGAACGTTTCAATAATTGACTCATGGAAATCCTCCTTTGATAATCTGATGAATGTTTGGACGAAGCTGCCTTCGTCTCGCTTGCCTGTGCGGAGAGAGACGAAGGAATCAGACTAAGTACCAGTATAACAGATAGCGATTTCTGGTATTTCAACGGCCTTCCTCCTTACAATACGAATAATCTCGTATAGTATGACCTTAGGCACGCTGAAATATTTGAGTATCACGGTTCTTTGTGATTAGGTTCCCATGTTATACAGAAAATAAACGATCAGGAAAAAGGCGAAACAAATGAGCAGGGTAGCAATAAGCGCCATTCCACGTCTCAGTCGATCCGGGATAGAATTGCGTCCCAGAATAAGCACAATACCAAGGGAGAAGGCAAGGATAATAAAAATGACGACATTGCTTGAGTCAAGCTGCATGGGTTAGACCCCTTTGAAGGCAGCCATCAATTGACGCCATTCATCCTCACGGTTCTCAAAATCTGCTTTTGGAAAACGGCGTTCAGCCCAGTGCATTAAGGCAGGACGACTGAGGAAAGTGTGGCATTCTTCGCCCCACTCTTCCGAAATTTCTCGCAGTACGAGATATTTGCCTTGAACTTCAACGGTCATCATATTCCACTTGTCTGTTTTGTATATTTCATGTTTTTTTATCATAGGTAGTCTCCAAACTAACGGTTTTGGTAAAATGATACCGTACCCTACGATTCAAAGCAAATTTTTTCGACATTTATGGAAAGTTAAATTGCAAAATGGAAGCCCATACAGTATAATGAGGGTATTCGCCATAGATGGCGATATTTTTAGGAGGTTTTTCATTTGAAAGGTACAGTTAAATGGTTTAACGCAGAAAAAGGCTATGGCTTTATTTCAGTTGAAGGCGGCGAGGACGTATTCGTACATTTCTCCGCAATCCAAGGAGACGGCTTCAAAACATTGGAAGAAGGTCAAGCGGTAGAATTCGAAATTACTGATGGAAACCGTGGTCCTCAAGCAGCTAACGTAAACAAACTGTAAGAATTTATCCGGTCAACGGACTTCTTATACATGATAAATTTGTAGCTGAATATTAAGAACCCAAGCACAGTCCCCCAAGGGAGGCTGTGCTTTTTTTGATTCTCAATTTACGATGTAAATCACGGTTGAAGATGGTGCAGGTGTCTTGTGTGTTCAAGACACACGATTGGTCATGCTGGACCATAACTTTAATCCGAAACCGATCAGTGCAGCCAGAGAGAACGCCATAGCGGTGAGATAGAAGGTTTGTCTGCCCGCGTGTTCCAGCAACAGTCCACCCAACGTTCCACTAAGCAGTCCCGAAGCACTGGACCAGACAATAGTGAACAAAGCCATACCCGTAGCCCTGTAACCGTCCGGAACCAGACGAATGATATAACGGACTGCCGTAACGTAGAAAATACCGAAGGTCACACTGTGCATCGTCTGAATGGCAACGACAGCTGCCGGTGTATCGGATATGGACATCAGAAGCAAACGAACCGTGTACATCAGCGCAGCAAAAGCAATGAGCGGCAGTTCCTTATAACGGTTTCCATACTTGCTGAGCAGCAGAAATATGGGAATCTCACTTACAGAAGAGATCAGCAAAGACCAACCGATCAGCCCTTCACTGGCACCCAGCTCTTTCAGCGTGATGGTAAGAAAAGCTTCGTTCATCCGATGTCCCATGGCAAGCAAAAATACACAGCCAAAAAAGGTGAGTACCTCTCTGCGTTTCAAAATAGCCCATAGCCCCGATAGATCCATTTTGCTACTACTTCCCGAAGGTTGATCCTTCAATTGAAAACTGATTAACAGTGTAGTGGCCGCAAGACCAACGCAAACCCAGATCGTCCAGGCTGGACCAAAAGATCCAAGGAAATACCCGATACTTAATGCAAAGAAGGCATATCCGATCGATCCGAAGACTCGAATGGAAGTGAAATTTCGACCGTACTTGCTGGCCGTTGTAATCGCCATCGTATCAGAGAGTGGATAGACCGGATAATAGAAAAAGTAAAACAGGGTGACAAGTACAAATACCTGACCGAAGGTTGTTGCATTGGCGAGCATGACTCCTGTAATCAATTGACCACCAAGCAGAATGATCATCACTTTGCGTACTGTTTGGTAACGGTCGCTGGCCATGCTCCAGAACATATTGGAGAACACGGAGATGAGAGGACCAATGCCGTAGAGATAACCAATCTCAGCCCGACTGAAGCCAAGATGACTGAAGTAAAGCTGGAAGTAGGAAACCACTAGAACGGTGGAACCGAAAATGGTGAACATGAGAGCCCGCAGCCAGTTCTGATCCGGGCGGGCGTTGTGACCTAATTTCATGATGAGAGACTCCAATCCTGATAACAGTTCAATAATTTTATTACCCTTTTAGGGAGGGTGATTTACCAGTAGGTGGTGTGGACATTGTAGGTTCTTTCTGCGTGCGTCGGATGACAAGCCAAACAATAGTAAGTTCGGCGAGCAGGCCAAGGGATTGCGCTACAGCGCCAATCATGCCGTTCCACGCAGGGAAAATACTAACCAGTATAAGCAGCACGATTACCGTGCAGATTGCATTCGCCGTTTGCGAACGAAACATCGTTTTTGTCTGACCGCGAAGCAGAATGATGCCATTGCTGAAATCCAGAAAAGGGAAGATCAGCGGAAATAACACGAACGCACGCAGTGTCCACAGACTTTGTTTCAACAGTTCGCCCTGAACGCTCATGACATTTTCGAGTACCCATGGTCCCAAGGGGGTATAGGCAATCGACACCATCATGGCAAACGGAATAAATCCGGTGACCAGTGCAAATTTTCGTACCAGTTTGGCGTCCACAAGGTAGAAATTGAGCACGATCTGATGAATGTATGTAAAGAAGCTTAGCATCAACTGCATCAGACTGCTTGCTATGGCAAACGATGAAATGGCCAGTGCAATCCCGGTCGTTTTGCCAAGTACGATGTTAATGACGGGGCCTATAAACAGGGCTACAAAGCTGGATAGCAGCAGCGGTTTATAAAAGCGAAATACGTCTCCCCTGCTCTCAACGGGATGATCCTCAAGTTTGGCTGGCATCTTGCGCTTAATGCTGTTTCCCTCCAAAAAGCTGACCAGCGCTTCAATCATCATGCCCGCAGCAAAAATGATAGCGCCTACACGTCCACTGTCAATGCTGTCTGTGTAGATGAAATACAGGGATAGGCCGTACATGCCGGCTAAACGGAATATCATGCCGATGGTTAACCACTTGGTTCGGTTATTCGTAATGATGATCCCCTGATAGATATTGCGGATCACTGAGAAGATACTCACATACATGAGAATTTCATATACGTCGATGACTTTGTTCAGCAGATCAGGACTTACACCAAACAGATATTTGAACACCCCGGTACCCACGGGAGAATATACGATCAGAAAACCAATAAGAAGTACACAGGCAAGAAATATTTTGGTCACAAACGTGAGGGCCTGAAAGGATAGGCGATCGCGAACCAGTGCGGAACAGGTTTGCCGCAGCAGGGTGGAGGGGCGTTCCGTGAGGGTTAACAAGCTACCGGCGATGGCATAGCTGGCAATCACCGTCTCGGGATGAGCGGAACGTGCTAATGTACTGTTTATAATGACGTGAGAAATGGTGACGAGAGAGGCGGAAATGCCAAGTGGCACAAAAAAAGAAAATAACCGTCTCCACGAAAGTGATTCACTTGACGACATGTCAACGACTCCTTTGATGGATGAAATATGCCTAGTATATCACAAAGCTTTGAGCGCGGATGCGATTTTTTGCGCGGAATATGCGGCAGATCATTTGTACAATTAAGGGGATCATATTATAATAGGAATGGTTAAAAATCGCTCTAATACGTATTCAACCAAGTGGAGGCACATTTATTTTGAGCCAATCAAATCGAAAACGTCATCAATATCCGCGTGGACCGCTGGCATTGATGAGAGGGGTGTACAAATACACCATTCCGGAAACACGGAAGGCATTGAATGGATGGCGTGCTCAGGCTGAGGCAATTCCGAATGAGGAATTGCGTACGCAGGCACTTGCCAGTCTAAAGGATAAACAGTTTCACTGTGAAGGCGGAACCGTCTACGCGTTAGCTGATTTGCCCAACAGACACATTCTGATTCCGCTGATCGTTTCATATCAGACTATTAGTGATTATTTGGACAATCTGTGCGACCGCAGCACATCGATGGACCCGGATGACTTTCGTCTTCTCCATCAATCTATGCTTGATGCGGTAGATCCCGAAGCAATTCCCGTCAATTATTATGCCCTCCGTGAGGAGCAGGATGACGGTGGATATCTGCGGAATCTGGTGACCACATGTCAGGAACTGACCCTTCAGTTACCAGGCTATGCGTCCGCCAAGCCCCAAATTCAGGATCTGGCAGGCCTATACACGGACCTGCAGGTATATAAGCATATCAAGCCGGAACTGAGAGAAACGGCACTGCTCGAATGGTGGTCGAAGCATCGTCATCGTACACCTCAGTTTCGTTGGAACGAATTTGCTGCTGCGACTGGCTCTACACTGGGCGTTTTCATGCTGTTTCTGGCTGCGAGTGACGATCAGTTGACTGAAGAGCAAGCGGCCTCGATCCACACGGCCTATTTCCCACATGTATGCGCATTGCACATTATGCTCGATTATTTAATTGATCAGGATGAGGACCGCATCGGGGGAGATCTCAACTTCTGCAACTATTATGAGAATGTAGAGACCATGCTGGACAGAATTGCTTTTATTGTGGAGATGGCACGCAGCGATGTGCAGAAGATCCCGGGAAGCTCCTTTCACCGGATGATCATCGAAGGACTGATTGCCATTTACCTGTCTGATCCCAAAGTCAGCGAACAGCAGGAAGTTCGCGTCGTATCCAAACGTCTGATGAAGAATAGTCCGATGACGAGAATATTTTTCTTCATTTTCAGTCGCTGGATACGGAAAAATATGTAAGTCAGGTGTAATTGCGGAGCCTGAAGTGAAACTAGAGGAGGAAGAAACATCATGACAGCAGTAAAGAAAATCGCAGTGTTAACGAGCGGTGGTGATTCACAGGGGATGAACGCGGCCGTTCGTGCGGTTGTTCGCAGCGGACTGTTTCACGGTCTCGAAGTATATGGAGTTCAACGTGGATACCAAGGTCTCTTGAATAATGACATTTTCCCAATGGATTTGCGGAGTGTAGGGGATATCATCCAACGTGGGGGAACGGTTCTTCAATCGGCACGTTGCAAGGAGTTCTACACAGCTGAAGGCCAGCAAAAAGGTGCGGACATTCTGCGTGCACGTGGCATTGACGGTCTGGTTGTTATCGGTGGAGACGGTTCCTACAACGGAGCAAACAAACTGAGCAAACTGGGCATTAACACAATGGGTCTGCCAGGAACAATTGATAATGATATTTCATTCACCGACTATACGATCGGATTTGATACAGCTGTAAGCATAGTAGTTGACGCAGTAAACAAATTGCGTGATACGATGTCTTCACACGAACGTTCTTCCATCGTTGAAGTTATGGGTCGTCACTGTGGGGATATTGCTCTGCATGCCGGACTTGCTTCGGGTGCTGAAACCATTCTTGTGCCGGAAGTTCCGTTTGACATGGACGAAGTGGCAGATCGGATGAAAGCTAACTTTGCACATGGTAAACGTCACAGTATTATCATCGTTGCAGAAGGCGTGGGCAAGGGTGAGGATGTGGCGAAAGAACTGATGGAACGTTGCCCGACATATGAGCCGCGTGTAACCGTTCTGGGTCATATTCAGCGTGGGGGTACGCCAACACCTTTCGACCGTAACTTGGCGAGCCGTCTGGGCGACTTCGCTGTTCGTAGTCTGATCGCAGGCGAGACAGACAAAGGTTGTGGCATTATCAAGGGTGAACTTACCCTGACGGATATTGATAAAGTCGTTAACACGAAAAAAGATTTTGATATGGAGACTTACGAGCTTGCACAACGTTTGTCCCAATAATTCGATTCAAAAACAAAGAGCACAATCCCGCATGAACGGATTGTGCTCTTTTTGTTGTTTTACGTTTTTACGGAAGTGAATATTAATGTTACGCCTTGCGCAGTGCAGCATGTTTTTGTATCCGAAAGAGTCTCCAGAGAAGCGCTGTTGCTCCTACAGCAAGGCCGGCAATGAGTCCGATCCAGTATCCAAAGGCACCGAGAGAAGTATATGTAGCCGTTAGATAACCAACAGGCAAGCCAATAATCCAATAAGCTATGAACGTAATGATTAGTGCCGGATTCACATCTTTGTAGCCACGCAATGCTCCCTGGGTCGGTGTAGCAATGGCATCCGAGATCTGAAAGAAAATGGCGTAAATGAGGAAATGCTGCGTAAGTGCAATGACCTCTCGATCGTTTGAGTACACACCTGCAATCTGTTCACCGAACACAATCAACACGATGGCTGTCAGCAGGGAGAGTCCGATGGCTCCACCAATGCCAAGCAGACTGTACTGTTTGGCATCTTTCAGACGCCCTGCACCTGCCTCAAAACCTACAAGGATCGTAAGAGCCATACATATGCTCACAGGCAGCATGTAGAGCGTAGAAGCGAAGTTCAGAGCCGCCTGATGGGCAGCGATCGTTGTGGTATCAAATCGGCTCATCATTAAAGTCACCGCAGCGAAGATGGACGTTTCGAAAAAAGTCGCGAATCCAATCGGAACCCCGATCTTGAGTAACTCTTTCCATTTGGCCAGGGATACGCGGGTCCACTGACGGAAAATACCGTATTGGGCGAAAGGCTCCATCCGATGGACAAAAAAGAGACTAATGAGAAAGATGAGCCAGTACGTACAAGCTGTAGCAACTCCAGCACCAACGCCGCCCAATTGGGGAAAGCCCCAGCGGCCGAATATCAGCAGATAATTCAGCAAGATATTAACGGGCAGCGAGACCAGTGTAATGAACATTGTCGTTCGCGTCTGACCAAGTGCATCCATGAAGCTGCGTAGCACGGTATACCCGAAGAGTGGGATAATGCCAAAAGCGAGTGCACACAGAAAATAAAAGGCCACTTGGGCAACGTGAGGTTCCAAAGGCATTCCGTTTAGTATAGGGCCAAGTAACAAGGCCCCGGCTCCGATAACGACTAGACTGACAGCAATGCCAAGATACAACGCCTGTATGACGTTATATCCGATCTGATCATTACGTTTGGAACCTAACAGATGAGATACAACGGGGGTTATGCCAATTAGAATGCCGCTTAGTCCAGTTTGAACTGGCATCCACAGACTTGTGCCAATCGCAACACCTGCAAGGTCGGCCGGGGAAAACTTGCCTGACATATTCGTATCGAAGAACGACATGGCAGAGAGGGCGATTTGAGTGGTGAAGATGGGCAAAAATATAATCAGGAATTGCTTCACTTTTTGTGAAAAACTTGTTGTGTTCATGTTCACTGGCAGTGCCTCGCTATTCTAAAGTGATGTCATCCAAGTGTCATATCTGGACAGCTATTCATTGTAGTGGATTTTGTCCGATTTGAATAGGGACAGAAGCAGAAGAGAGGCACAATCGAGAAAGGCAAGCATAAAAAAACTCGTTCCGCCTGAAGCGGAGCGAGGTTGGATGAATACAAAGATATGCAAAAGTGCGGATTACTCATATTGTACACCGGATGTATAACGATTGGACGCATTCCAGAGCAGATATTCATGCACATCCATGTCTTTCATCGCTCTAATCTGGTCTTCCACTTGTTTCTTGCCATACTTGATATAATGCCCACTTCCAAGCCAACTTGCCGTGAAGTCCTGAATCCACGGACGAATGACGGGTTTGAGCTCTTTGGTAGGGTCCAGTTTCTTGTGTGTGTCTTCCATGGAGCCCTTGATGGTCGTGTAAGGATCTTTGTCAGGGTCCTTCACTCCATACCATCCCGTTGAATAGTGACTAGGGTATACCATCGGTGAGATGACGTCCACATTTTCGGATATTTTCACAAAATCTTGTCCAATGCCTTCAGCTGCAGGTACAGAAGCGGCATAACCGAAAATATCCACTGAGACACGAACACCTAACGGCGCGAGCTCCTTGCGTGCATATTGCACGAATTCAGCCACAACATCGACCCGTGACTTGTCGGACTTGGTATATTTCAGTACATCGGCCCGAGTTTCGAAACCTTCCGGGAAACGAACGTAGTCGAATTGAATTTCTTTGAATCCAAGTTTGGCTGCTTCCTTTGCAATCTCGATATTATAGTCCCACACTTCCTTGCTGTACGGATTCACGAAGCTGTCGCCTTTGCCATTGGCCCAGACGGATCCATCCTTATTTCGGAAGGAAAGCTCTGGATTCTTCTTGGCAAGAATCGTATCTTTGAATACAACGACACGTGCGATCGGGTAGACATCGTGTTTTTGCAGCCGTTCCATCAAGGCATCGATATCCCGAATAAAGGGTTGGGATTTGCCCATTTTCTGTAGCGCTTTGTTTTCTGTGGGATAAGTTATGTATCCGAGATCGTCTTTGATATCAATGACCATGGCATTTAGTTCGGTACTGTCTGTCAGTTCCAGCAATTCTTTCATACGTGCGCCGCCAGCGCTGTAGGCTGTGACGTAAATACCTTTGACCACAGGTGCGTCAGGTTGAGGATCCATTTTGGCAGGTGGGTTATCAGCATCAATAACGACCTGATCTTTTTGAGATTGGATGATTGCGGTGTTAAAACTGTTGGTTAACGATTGGAACTGGGGGTTTCCCTGATCCGCTGCTGCGGGGGTACTACCAAAGCTTCCAAAGGCCATAGCCAATAAAGCCAAAAACATGTTCATTCATTTCCACTCCCTTATGTGCATTCCATATATGAATTATACATTAAAGCCTCCGGGCTTTTAACCATATTAAGCAAGTAATGAAACACATGGAAAAAATGAAAACCGCTTCCTGCAGAGGAAATCCCCTGCAAAAAGCGGCGTGATCAATCTGAAAAAAATTATTGAATGTAAATCTCATTTTGATGCTCACAAATACTGTACTGAATGATTTCCATTGCGTCTCCCTGTTCCAGGATGCCCAGCCCATCCCGGAGGACAATCAGTGAGTCGAGTTCATTCGGTTTCAAGAAAGGGAGCATTTCCGGGCACCATCTGTTGACAATTTCAAACAGTTTTACCGTTTCCATATCCACATTAATCACCCTTTCCTACTCGAATTCCAAAATGGTAAGTCATTCGGTGCATTCGGGAAAGCATATGGCCTGTGAAATTGAAGGGTTGAACCTGCTATACAACATATTTAGGAGCCGTACACCGTTATTATACCACAATGTTGTGAATTGTTAACCGTACAGGTGTCTTAACTTCTGCGAAATGAGCCCATAACACCAACCGTTTCCACTATGTTAACAAAAGCATTTGGATCGGTATCCTTGATTATACGTTTAATTTCAACCAGCTCGTAGCGGGTGGTAACGGTCATGAGCATGTCCTTTTCAATATCCGTGTATGCTCCCTGAGTCTTAATTTTGGTAACTCCACGAGGCCGAACAAGTAATTTTTTTAACATGGCTTCGGTTTCGTTTGTGATAATATACAGGGTTACCTTGACATGACTGATATGGATCAGATCAAGCACCTTGCCCGTGATGTAAATGGATACCATGGAGGCCAACGCTGTATTCCAATTGTCACTCAGGTATCCTGCAAGCATAATAATCGAACCGTTCATGCCGGCCATCACTGTACCAATCGGAAAGTCTCGTTTACGTGTGAAAATGGACCCAACAATGTCGAGTCCTCCTGTGGAGCCGCCGACGCGGAAGGAAACGCCAGTGCCCATTCCAATGAGTACACCGCCAAATACAGAACTAAGCAAAGGGTCTGTAGCCACAGCAAAAACAGGCAGAAGCGCAATGAACCAAGAAGTGGCTGCTACCGAGAGAATACTTAATGTAATGAAACGACGTCCAAGAATAAACCAACCTGCAATGAGCAGGGGAATGTTAAGAACAAAATACATTATACTAAGATTCAACGTTGTAAAATAACCCAGAAGCATTGAAATACCGGACACCCCGCCGCTTAAAAGCTGATGGGGGACCAAGAACCAGTTAAAGCCGCAAGCAATAGCTGCGGCACCCAAAATGATCACTAAAGAGTGCCAAATTATTTTGGGCAATTTAATCACCTCATTTATATTTAAAACCAGATTGCTGGTAATCTTGAATTGTTTTGTGATATAATGATTTGTGGATATTCTTGAGTAGGAAACTTTTCCCAAATGGAACGATAAAATTTGAAATGTTTCAAACACATGTATGTAGTTTTAGTCTTATGTTGGGGACCCATTCATGGAATTATAATCGTTCGTGAAAATAATTTGCCCAGTTGGGATACCCTATAAATATTAACGCTACTTAAGAATACAGACAACAAAGTGGATTGTCCACCATGTCCACCATATAAAAGGAGTATGAATAATTTTGACAAATTTAAATTTCACAGATTTCAATCTTGAACCGCTGGTGCTGCAAGCCATCACTGAGCTCGGGTTTGAAGAAGCAACACCAATCCAATCCAAATCAATTCCTTTGGCGCTTGAAGGAAGAGACTTGATTGGTCAAGCACAAACGGGTACTGGTAAAACAGCTGCATTCGGTATTCCATTGATCAGCAAAATCACTAAAAGTGACGAAAAAATCCGCGCCCTCATTATGGCACCTACACGTGAACTTGCAATCCAAGTTGCTGAAGAGATCGAAAAACTCACTCGCTTCAAAGGTCTGCGCTCCCTGCCAATCTATGGCGGACAAGATATCGTTCGTCAGATTCGCGCACTGAAAAGAAAACCACAAATTATCATTGGTACACCTGGACGTCTCCTTGACCACATCAACCGCAAAACAATCAAACTTGATGATGTACAAACTGTTGTATTGGATGAAGCAGATGAAATGCTCGATATGGGTTTCATGGAGGATATTCAGTCTATCCTGAAACAAGTACCAGACGAGCGTCAAACGATGCTGTTCTCAGCAACAATGCCTCCTAACATTCAAAAATTGGCTCAACAATTCTTGAACAACCCTGAACACGTATCTGTAATTCCTAAACAAGTAAGTGCACCATTGATCGACCAAGCTTACATTGAAGTTCCTGAGCGTCAAAAATTCGAAGCACTTAGCCGTTTGCTGGATATGGAATCTCCTGAACTGGCGATCGTATTCGGACGTACCAAACGTCGTGTTGATGAATTGGCTGAAGCTCTGCAAAAACGTGGATATTCTGCTGATGGTCTCCATGGTGACCTTTCCCAGAATCAACGTGATACAGTAATGCGTAAGTTCCGTGACGGCAGCATTGATGTACTCGTTGCAACAGACGTAGCTGCACGTGGTCTCGATGTATCCGGCGTAACTCACGTTGTGAACTTTGACCTTCCGCAAGATCCGGAGAGCTATGTTCACCGTATCGGTCGTACAGGTCGTGCGGGTAAAGAGGGTGCTGCTTGGTCCTTCGTTACACCGCGTGAGATTGATCACTTGCACTTCATTGAGCGTGTAACACGTCACCGTATTCCACGTAAACCACTGCCAACAATGGCAGAAGCTGTTGAAGGAAAACAACGTTTGACAGCAGAACGCTTGCTGGAAATCGTACAATCGGGCGAATTGAACGAATACAAAGGTATCGCGATTCAAATGCTTGAGCAATATGATTCTGTTCAACTGTTGTCGGCTGCTCTGAAGCTCCTGACAGGTGACAAAAAAGATGCTCAAGTTGACCTGACTCCTGAAGATCCAATCCGTGCGAAGCGTCGCAAACCGGATGTTCGCTCTGGCGGACGTAAACCATCTGGCTATAGCGGTAACCGCAGCAGCGGTAGTGGTGGTGGCTACAACCGTGATCGCAACAGCAGTGGCGGCGGACGTGGTGGCTACAACCGTGATCGTAACAGCGGCAGCAGCACTGGTGGCGGAAGCAGAGAAGGTGGTTACAACCGTGACCGCAAACCTCGTCCAAGCTCCAACGAAGGACGTCGTCCAGCAAAAGATTCCTCTTTCGAGTAATATAAATGTGTGAACTTGAAATGGAGCAGGCAACTGCTCCATTTTTTTATTTTTAGATGGCTATTTTCTTTTTTGCTGATTATGCAAAGCGCTGGTCAAAGGCGGAGCTGATCTCTTTTCGGGAAGTACTGGCTTTTCCTATCTATAATAAGGTATATTAATATTAGACTTCAGGTAATACGCAAGGCTGCGGAGGAGGAGAAATGTTTGGAATTTAAAGGAGCTATGGGTGGGATCTACCGGCTTACAGAGTGGATTACGAGACTTGCCGCAACCAATCTGTTGTGGGCTATTTGTTCGTCTCCGTTCTTGTTTTTCTTGATTATGAAACTGCTCGTTATGCAGCAGAACCTCGCCAACGAATCATTGCAAATGAACTGGGCTATAGCCATTGTGGCACCGCTTACACTATTCCCGGCGACGTCGGCGCTGTTTACGGTTGTTCGTAAATGGAATATGGGAGATACGGATGTGCCGATCTTCCGTACGTTCTTTGTAGGTTACAAAGAAAACTACAAGCAAAGTTTAATCGGGGGCATTTTTTACACATTGTTGTTCGCGATCATGTATCTGGATTATACGGTGTACATGACCCAGTTCCGCAACATGCAGCTCGTGGGAATCATCATGCTTGTGCTGCTTCTCTTGTTATTTGTATCACTCTTTAACTTTTTCTCAATGGTTGTGCATTATCACATGTCCATTGGACTCATTATCAAAAATGCAGTACTGTTAACGCTGATCAGACCATTCCGTGTATTTTCCACATTGCTGGGAAGCGGACTACTGTTCTACATTGGTTTCCGTTATCCGGTATTGTTCGTCTTCTTCATTATCAGCATCATTGCCTGGTTCGCGTTCTTTAACTTCTACGCAACCTTCAACAAAATGCAGGAGCAGATGGAAAAGATGCAGTTGAAGAAGGAAGAAGAGGAAGCTGCTGCGCTGGCTGAACAATCAGCAGAGAATGGTGAAACATCTGAGCCATCAGACGACAAAAACATTACATTGCAAAAATAAAACATGATGAATCGCCATTTACTTTTTACACAGTTAGGGATATAATAATTGTACATCCTGCGATGTACGTTTCGGTTATTCGTTGTTTTGAACCAATGATGATGTCTTCGGGAGATCAACACAGAATGTTGCTGAAAAGCCCTGTCTATACGACATGGGGACTTCAAAAAGCATTTTTGCGGTCACCCACCTGCCAAGCAGGTTCATAAGACAATGTAGCCGGACGGCATAGGCGGGTTCCTAAATTTTCATGTACAGCACCCTGACTTTCCCTCTTCTGAAGGAATCTCAGGGTGCTTTTAAGTTGTGATGATTGTTTTTGATTGGTTTTGTGATAAATATGATGCTTACCCTTTTGTTACTACTTGAACAATGTTACACTTAGATACATAAATGGAACGGTTACAATCAAAGGAGGAAGGGTCTTGACCTTAAAGAGAACGCTCGTCGGTATCATCCGCAGCATGGAGGGGACCAGCGATCGAGCCAAGGATCCCAAATTAAAAACACGGTATTATAACTTATCTAAAGACAGAGCTTGGGAAGAGGTTTCTTCAACACTCAAAAAAATTCCGGGTTATAAAGTGCTGCACGAAGTGCCTTCTGTTGGAGAAGTTATACTGGAGAAGCGGACTACCTTTGGACGGACGATGGATATTACAGTTTCCATTATCTCGGTAAGTCCTGTTCGTAGTGCGGTGGATATGTATTCAGCTTCACGTGGTTCGCTTGGAGATTTGGGTTCGAATTATCGCACGATTATGAACTTATTCTCCGTACTGGACAAGAAGCTAAGCAAGTATAAAGCGAATGATTGAAATAGATGATAAATAACAAAAAGCGAGTGAAGGTTAACCTTCCTCGCTTTTGTTCTGAACGTGTGGTAACTTCTACAGCAAAGCTTTTACAGCAGCAATGGCTTGTTCGAAGTTAGGGGAGTCTGTCATTTCAGGCAAATACTCCACATATGTAATCCGGTCTTCGGCATCCAAAACAAAAATGGAGCGCATGTCGAGTTGGAATTCTTTGATCAGAACGCCGTAGTCTTCACCGAAAGAACGTGTTTTGTAGTCTGACAATGTAACTACGCGGTCGACACCAGCTGCCCCGCACCAACGGGCTTGAGCGAACGGGAGGTCAACGCTTACTGTCAAGACAACAACATTGTCTCCCAGTTCTCCAGCTTCAACGTTGAAACGACGAGTTTGCGCATCGCATACGCCAGTATCCAGGGAAGGAACAACGCTGATTAATTTGATTTTGCCTGCGTAGTCTTTCAGGGAAGCATCTTCAACCAGGTTTTTGCTCAGTGTAAAATCAGGTGCTTGATCGCCCACTTTCAGTTCGGGTCCGATCAATGTAATAGGGTTGCCTTTGAATGTGGCTGCGCCTGTACGTTCTTGTGTCATAATAATGTTCCTCCTTATAAATTGGTGATCCGTGCCAAAATCCATTATAATCTTTTATGAAAGGCATTGTCCAATTCGGACATGTACCATTACGATGGATCAGAGATTAAGTCCGATCTGAACAGGGTGGAGTGAAAGAAGAAATTTATGATATTTATTCGCTATGAGAACTGGAAAGGTTATCTGAAGTATTTCCCTTTGACGTCGATTTTTTTAATTGCCAATGTTGTGATGTTTATTGTGTTAACGGTGAACGGTGGCTCAACGAACAATATGGTGCTGCTGAAATTCGGGGCACTTACGAATCATGAACTGTTCGCACAGGAGTGGTGGCGTTACATTACATCGATCTTCCTGCATGCGGGCTTCAGTCATTTATTGTTTAACAGCTTTGCGTTAATTGTATTTGCACCACCAATGGAACGTCTGCTCGGGTCGGTAAGGTATGGTGTATTGTATCTGGGTGGTGGTGTATTGGGTAATATCCTTGCTGTTGCATGGTACAACTCGATTGGAAGTATCACCATCTCCGTTGGTGCTTCTGGAGCGATCTATGCCGTCTATGGTGCATTCCTGTATGTAGCGCTGTTCCAACGAACGATGATGGACGAGGCTTCGCGCAAAACGATGTACACGCTGCTTTTGTTCGGGATCGTATTCTCTTTCGCGATGTCGGGCATCAATTGGATGGCGCACCTCGGAGGATTGTTGGGTGGATTCTTTATTTACGGACTGTTGATCAGGTTGTGGAAACCTCGCAGCTTAAAGCGGTAGTCAGAACGTTCTCAAGATGGAATGCAGTCAAGGATAAGTAGGGTATAACAGATTGGAGCGATCAGGACGAGTGGAATTAAGACAGTTGCATTACTTTTTGAAAGTGGCACAGAAGGAACATGTAACACAGGCTGCTGAAGAGCTGCATGTGGCACAGTCGGCGGTGAGTCGTCAGATTCATCAGCTGGAAGAAGAACTGGGCGTGGACCTTTTTATGCAAAAGGGGCGAAACCTGCAGTTGACTGCAGTAGGACAGCTTTTTTGCAAACGAATTGAAGGTATATTAAAAGATTTGGACAAAGCAGTCGGGGAAGTTCATGAGTTTCTTGACCCGGAGCATGGGGAGATCCGCATTGGATTCCCGCATAGCCTGGGGATTCATCTCATTCCTTCCGTTGTAGCTGCTTTTCGTCAGCGCTACCCTAACGTGAAATTCAGATTCAAGCAGGGGATGTTCCCTACATTGATTCGTGACGTGTTATCGGGAGAGGTAGACTTGGCATTCATTTCTCCTTTTCCAGAGAAGCATGATCAAGTGGCTGGTGATATTGTACTCACGGAAGAATTACATGCCATCCTTCCTCCGAATCACCCGTTAGCTGGTGAAGAGACCATTGCGCTTGAACAACTCAAGGATGATAAATTTGTATTGTTTAGCAAAGGTTATTCTCTTCGTCCTATTGTGTGGCATGCCTGTCTGGAAGCTGGTTTTACACCCAAAATTGCTTTTGAAGGGGAAGAGACCGACACGATCCGCGGATTGGTCGCTGCGGGCATGGGGGTCAGCCTCCTGCCTGAGATGGCGCTATTCCAGACAAACCCGTTGCAACCGGCACATGTCGCCATCTCCCATCCAAAAGTAACACGGACCATTGGGTTAATTCACCGTGCAGATGACAAGTTGCCGCTGGTTGCCCAGTCCTTTCGTTCATTTTTGCTTCATTATTTTGGTTTACAACAGAACAATACCCCATCCGATTAACGGTGGGGTATTGTTTTTGTTGTATGAGCTATGCAATTAATCGCGGCTATTGAAGATTCCGATGTAACGAATCAACTCAAGCAGTGAGATCAACGCTGCAGCGACGTAAGTCAAGGCTGCGGCGTTCAGGACTTTTGCAACACCTTTTTCTTCTTCATTACGGATGTACCCTTCAGATACCATAATTTCTCTAGCGCGGTTACTCGCATTGAACTCAACCGGTAACGTGATGAGTTGGAATGCTACAGTTACAGAGAAGAAGATGATACCGATCCCTACAAGGTTCATGGCATTGAAGAGGAATCCTGCAATCAGCAGGAATGGAGCTAATCCGGATGCAAAATTCACAATGGGGAAGATCCGGTGACGCAGTGCCAGCATTGGATAACTTTCTTTATGCTGAATGGCATGACCAACTTCATGGCAGGCTACCGAAACAGCTGAGATTGAGTTTTCATAATATACTGGTTCTGATAACCGTACAACCCGATTGATCGGATCGTAGTGATCTGAGAGCGTGCCGCGTACAGGTTCAATGGGAACATCATGCAGGCCGTTAGCATCCAGCATCTGGCGAGCAGCATCGTAACCCGTCATTCCGTTTTGGTTCGGGACCTCCGACCAACGTCTAAATGTACCTTTAACGCGAAATTGCGCCCATAAAGAGAGCAAAAAGGCGATAATGATCAATACGAACATACCGTTATTAAAACTCATATTCATTCCTCCGCTTTCTGAAATAAGCTACATCATGGTGTTCTCAAGCAAGATTTTAAGTGCCTCCATTGTACCGGCGCTTTTGGTGAGAAGTCCTGCCATCATTTTGCGTGCTTGTACAGGTTTCATCTCTCCAAGTAGCGGTTTGAGTTCATTAACCTCTCGCTCAAGTTGTTGTACGTGAAGTTCCAATGTTGTCAATTTGCTGGCAACTTGTTCTTCTGTACTAACCAGACGCCACTTCTCAAGAGATTGCTTAATCTCGTCGAGACTATACTTCTCTTGTTTCATCTGTACAATACGTTCAAGCCTCGTTAAAGTTTCATTACTATAGAGACGATAATTTTTTTGTGTACGTTCTTCGGGAGCGATCAACCCAAGCTTTGTGTAATAATCAATCGTCCGTTCACTCACACCAGCGGTCTTGGCGAGTTCGCCAATCCGAAAAAGTTTCATATCCCCAATGATATTCACCTCGCTTGCAAGTTCAAATGTAGGGAATTGTAGTTTCCAGTTGCGAATTTCTATACTACGCCCAATTTTTCTTACTAATAAGTATGATACATGATCTTTAACCGTACAGTCAAACGTTATGCTTTGGTGATCAGGATACCGCATTTCTATATCTATGTACTCATAGAATGTGATTATGTACTTAAGTGCAAGAAAAAGACGTATGACTTTATTCCCAGAAATAATTTTCAGTTTTGATGAAAATACTCTTGTCAACTTTCCTCTCTTCTGCTTATAATGACATTAAGAGTTTCACGTTATGTGAAGAAACTTAACATAAGAGGGAGTGGGGTATATGAGAAAGAAATGGTTGGTTTCCATGTTAGTAATGCTTACTTTGTTCGCTTTTCCGGTCAGCGCATTTGCGGCTGCGGAGGGTCCAACTAACATTGAACTTCAAAGCGGTTTGAACTCAGCCTTTACGTTTCTGGCTGTGGTACTCGTATTCTTGATGCAAGGGGGATTTGCTTTACTCGAAGCGGGTTCAACACGGATGAAGAATGCAGGACACATTGCAGGTAAGACCATCCTGACATTGGGAATTTCAGTTATTGCCTTCTGGGGGCTGGGTTTTGGTCTAGGCTTCGGTAATGGTAATGGATTTTTTGGAACTACCGGATTCTTCCTAAGTGGAGACAGTATGGCTGCTTCCTTCGAATCACTGGCTTTCTCCGATGTTCCACTGACTATCAAATTTGTATTCCACCTCGCCTTTGCGGCGGTATCTCTGGCCATTGCCTGCGGTGGTATGGCTGAACGTGCAAAGATGAGCGTATATATCGTGTTTGGTACATTGTATACCATTATTATGTATCCGGTTGTTGCTCACTGGGTATGGGGCGGCGGCTGGTTGGCTGAGCTGGGTATGCAAGACTTTGCAGGATCGACGGTAGTTCACTTAACTGGTGCGACTGCAGCATTGGTAGCTACCATCTTGTTGAAACCACGTATCGGTAAATATAACAAAGACGGCAAACCTAACATCATTCCAGGTCACAACCAAGTGTATTCGGTACTCGGGGTTATTATCCTCTGGATCGGTTGGTTTGGATTCAACCCAGGTAGTACGTTATCTGCCATGGGAGATGGATTCTTCGGTTATGTTGCATTGACTACTAACGTAGCTGCAGCAGCAGGTGGTGTTGCTGCGCTGTTAATCTCGTGGGCAGTACTTGGTAAGTCAGATATTCCTAGCATGTTAAACGGTGTGCTTGCGGCACTCGTTGCGATTACAGGGGCATGTGCATTCGTTGAGCCTTGGGCAGCGCTGGTTATCGGTGCTTTGGCGGGTATCATCACATTCTTCACAGCACAGTACTTCGATCGTAAAGGAATTGACGATCCAATCTACGCTTTCTCCGTACATGGTATTGCGGGTATGTGGGGTGCGATTTCCACAGGTTTGTTCGCTACTCCTGAACTTGCCGAGAATGCTGGTGTAGGTCAAGCGGGTCTGTTCTATGGCGGTGGCTTCCACCAATTGGGCGTACAACTTCTAGGTCTGGCGGGTGCTTTTGCCTTCGTACTGGTGATGTCCTTCATTATTCTGGGCGGAATGAAAGCGATCATGGGCATCCGTGTTACTGAAGAAGAAGAAACAATGGGTCTGGATATCAGTGAGCACGGTACTTACGGATACCCTGAACAAATGAAAAGCGTAGATTCAAAATCCAATGGTGGTACGTTCAGCTCCTGAGTTGGATAATGCTGAAACATGCATCAAGGAGGCTGGACATGATGGAACCCATCTCGTTTACAAACTACTCCTGGTCTTATCAGGGAATCGATGGTGCGGTGTCTGTTCCAGAACTGCGCCAGGCACGTGTGATATTACAGAATGAGCTCCAGGATTTGTTGTCCGCTTCCTTGTCGCCAATCGAGTGGTACCAAACGGTAAATGAACTGCATGACCGGATTGCACGGAAAGCAGTAGAGTTATGCATTCAGGGGATGGTTGAGGAAGGCTTAGGCCAACCTCCCGTCCCCTATGCCTTTATCGTATTTGGCAGTTCTGGCAGGGAAGAAGCAACGTTATGGAGTGATCAGGACAATGGCATGATTATTAGCGATATCCCACATGAGGGTAAAGGGGCATACTTTGCCGAGCTTGGACAGCGAATCACGGATATGTTGGAAGGGCTTGGTTACGCCAAGTGCGAAGGAAAAGTTATGTGCTCAGAGTCACTGTGGAGAAAAACGCTGGCATCATGGAAGCAACAATTGGCAGAGTGGAGTTCAGATCTGAATTGGGAGCCTGTTCGTAATCTGATCATCGCTTCAGACATGCGTTTTGTTGCGGGGCAGCAAAGTTTGGCAGAGGAGTGGATCACAAGTTTTTATGAACAATTCAGACTTGTTCCTGAACTTTCGGATGCCGTTCTTCGCAATACGGTTAAACATAAAGCTACATTAAATGTACTTGGACGTGTGGTCACAGAACGATTTGGTGAACATGCAGGTGGATTTGATGTCAAGTATGGTTTGTACATCCCACTTGTGAACAGTGCCCGTTATTTGGCTTTGCAGCATGGGATCAAGGAGTCATCTACGTTAAAAAGAATGGAGAGACTGACTTCACTTGAAGCTGTTCCGTTTACACTACTGGACGCATGTCAGCGGGCCTTCATAGCCGCTTTGAAGTTTCGCCGAAGTACGCCGGTTATCATCCAAGGGGATTTGCAACATAGCAGCGGGTTCCTGGATGAGAAACAGATGAAACAAAAACAGATTCATTATGAGCTCAGGGATACGCTCGGGTTGGTACGACGAGTGCATCGTGCTTTGCAAAGACAGTTGCGTTTTGCAGAAAGGAGACGTCCATGAGAGAGCCGGCAAGGGGCAATACAGGATTCTGGAATTCGCTGCGTCAGGGAGGGGTTCCTTCCGCCATCGCTTCCATTATGGGAGCCCCTACGGCGCAACACATGGCGTTTATCCGCTCGATGATGAGAGAACAGCGCAGACCTGAGGTTCTGCATACGCCTCTAAACGAGTTAGACGCAGTTGTATTTGATCTGGAAACGACGGGTTTTTCACCCCAGCATGGGGATGAGATTATCTCATTTGGTGCGGTCCGTATACATGGTGGTGTGGTGCTGGAAGGAGAACAGTTCTATACGGTGGTGCAGTCCAAAACTGCGGTCCCGGAACATATTACTGAACTTACAGGTATTACACAGGAGATGACACTGAACGCGCCAACTTTGTTGGAGGGATTGCATGATTTCATGTCTTTTGTAGGCGGAAATGTTCTGATCGCACACGCAAGTGCGCATGATCGCGCCTTTCTCAATGCTGCGCTGTGGCGGACTTCAAAAGTAAGACTGACGCATCGTTTAATTGATACGATGATGTTGGCTCGCTGGCTTGAACCAAGCAGGCCGGGGTATGGTCTGGATGAATTACTGGAATCCAGAGGCATTCCGATCTATGGTCGTCACCATGCACTGGAAGATTCGAAAATGACTGCACAGTTATGGTCCTGTTATCTGGAGGACATGATGCGTAAAAATGTGGAGACCCTGGGTGATTTGTATACCCAGCTAAGTCACGCATAACGGAACGGGAAGCAGATGGTAAGAAGGCGCAACGTGGTGTGCTTGATCCTGGTGTGCTTTATCCGGCAATTTCTTCGAAGATTCAATCTGATAACCGTTCAGATGCATACGCGATCGCAACCCGCTTGTTAGGTCAGGTGAGCCGATGAGGTACATCTGAAGCAAACCGGCGAAGGCGGGAAGAGCTTGCATGTCCTCTAGGGAAGGTACAGGACTAGTCTGCGGATGAGAATGGAAGATGCCGATGAGTTTGGGTTCGGAGAAAACGCACCGAATCCATTCGGCATCGTCCAGAGCAAAATGGTGCAGCGGGTCAGGTGCTACGTTACGAATGGGCTGAAACCGACTGATTCGTATACCGCCCGCTGCGGTTTCACCCAGCATAACCCCGCAGGCTTCTTGCGGCAGCGAAAGGAACATGTGCTTACACATCTCTTGTTCTACGGAAGAAGGGATGTAGAAGGTGTTCTGCTGTCCGTGAAGTGCTGCCATTTGTATTCACCCCTCTCTCTTTGGCTCCTGCTTAGGCAGGAGTCCTTTTTCATTTTATTTTCTGTGATGTGGATTGTAAAATTTTAAAGGAAAAGGGTACAATATTAAAGAGGACATTGGTGGATCATGTTCTGGTGATCTGTAATAGATTGTCGTAAACATTTAACATGCACGAAATAAGGTTTCAGTTTCAATAGGTTAATTATATAAAAGGGTGGCGGGTTATGAAACGAAACATATACATACTCCTCGGTGTTGTCTTGCTAGTTGGTATTGCACTGGCCCAGAATGCGGGTGATGGTATTGCCGCCGTATTTAAGCAGGAGGAACCCATGCCTACTGAGACGGGTCCGCGTGCGGGTCTTCTGGCACCTCCTTTTTCTCTGACAGCAATGGATGGGAAACCGTACAGTGTGGGCGGCGCCAAAGACAAGGCGACTTTCGTCAGTTTCTGGGCATCGTGGTGTGATCCGTGTAAACAGGAAGCTCCCGAGCTGAACAAAATGGCTGAGAAATATAAGGATAAGCTTGATCTCTATGGCGTTAATGTAACATCCTACGATAAACTGAAAGATGCCAAAGCTTTTGTGGATGAATACCAACTGAAGTTCCCCATTCCCTTGGACGAGAAGGGAACCGTGTATGCTCAATACAATGGGGTCGCCTTTCCAACGAATGTTCTAATTGACTCCAGAGGCGTTATACAGGAGATCATTCTGGGCATATTGCCCGAAAAAGAGTTGGAACGTAAGATTAAAGAATTAATTGCAAATTAATTACTGCAAAGAAAGAAGCCTTTGCATCCATGAATCATGGGTACAGAGGCTTCTTTTTATTTTCCGGGAAATACACTTTAATGATTACTCAGCCCGTGAGCAGGAATAGGGAGTGTGCCCGGCTCATCCTGCAATTTTTCTTGAAGAAGCGCATAGCGGAAACTATGCACGAGAGCTTCCCAACTGGCTTCAATTACGTTCTCGGATACACCAACCGTGTTCCACGTGTTTTCCGTATTTTTGGATTCGATCAAAACACGAACTTTGGCAGCAGTGGCATCCTTCTCATCCAGTACACGTACTTTGTAGTCCGAGAGATGCATGTTGGCAAGTGAAGGGAAGTATTGCACCAGTGCTTTCCGAAGCGCATTATCGAGTGCGTTAACCGGACCATTACCTTCAGCAGCGGTATAGACACTTGTCCCAGCTACATTAAGTTTGACAAAAGCTTCAGAGACTACGGATTTGCCCGCCGTTTTCTCCACAAGCATTTTGAATGATTCGAAAGTGAACAATTCTTTCATGTCACCGTTCGCTTCACGAATTAACAATTCGAGCGAGGCGTCAGCGCCTTCGAACTGATAACCCTGATGCTCCAGGTCTTTGATTTTCTCAATAATCTGACGTGAATTGGCACTGCTTGGATCGAATTCAAGCCCCAGTTCCTGCGCTTTGGATACAATATTACTCTGTCCGGCAAGTTCCGATACCAACACACGTTGCTTGTTACCGACAAGTTCAGGCACGATGTGTTCATACGTACGCGAATCCCGCAGGATGGCAGAGACGTGGATCCCACCTTTGTGAGCAAAAGCAGCATTGCCGACATAAGGCTGATTAATCGGCATGTTTACATTGGCAATCTCGCTAACATAACGAGCCACGTTGGTAAGTTGTCGCATGGACTCCTCAGTAACACATTCATAGCCAAGCTTCAGTTGCAGGTTCGGGATAATGGATGCGAGATTGGCGTTACCGCAACGCTCTCCATAACCGTTCATTGTTCCTTGAACCTGACGGGCTCCGGCTTGTACAGCGCTTAGTGTGTTGGCCACAGCCAGTTCACAGTCATTATGTGTATGGATGCCGAGATGTGCATGAGGCAGGCTTCTATGCAGTGTTGATACGATCTCGTGCACCTCGTTTGGCATGGTCCCGCCGTTGGTATCACACATGACGAGCCAGTCCGCTCCAGCCTCGTGAGCCTTGGTCAAGACAGCTTGAGCATACTCTGGGTTATGTTTGAATCCGTCAAAGAAGTGTTCTGCATCAAAGATGACTTCCATACCATTCTGTTTCAGATAGGCGATGGAATCATAGATCATGGACAAGTTCTCTTCCAGGGTGGTTTGCAAAGCAGTATGCACGTGGAAGTCCCATGATTTACCGACTAAGGTTGCAGCTTGGGCACCGGATTCGATCATGCGCTTCAGGTTAGCGTCTTCACTAGCAACGCTGCCTTTACGGCGTGTACTGCCAAAAGCAACGACCTTGGCGTTCAGGTTCAATTCCTTGACTCTTTTGAAAAACTCAATGTCCTTGGTATTGCTGCCTGGAATTCCGCCTTCAATATAATGGACACCCAGGTCATCAAGCTTCTTGGCAATTTTGAGTTTGTCGTCTGCCGATAAGCTGACACCCTCCCCTTGTGTGCCGTCACGTAAAGTCGTATCGAAGATGGAAATGGCCTTTGACATGAAGATCCTCCTTTGAGATAAAGCGCTCTTTAAAAGTTTGGATTATTAGTTGGGAAAATCGGTTAAGGACGTTAGTGGACAAATCCTTCGATTCGGCAACGCTACACTGTGTTAAACTGGAAGCGTTGATTTGTCCTAAAGTCGTCAATTTGTATAATTAATTATTATAGCACCATTATAACCAAATGCTACATAGAATTCGCAGTTTCATGTAACAATTAACGGATTTTAGAGCTAAAAGAAGGATGTTAATCATAATCCGGATGTATGTTATAATTTATTATTGAGTTTTAATTGGAATATATGGAAGAAAAGGAGGGTTGAATTTGAGTTTTGTATGGGAAAATACAGTTATTGCCCTGATCACTTTGATATTTTTTGTGAGTGTAGGCTGGTTGGTTATTCGATCTCTGATCAGATCTCGGAGAAAATAAAAGCCCGCGACTGAATTTACATAACGGGTTTGATATACTATAGAAGAAAGTAATTTAGTTTTCATTAATTAGTGTACATGAAAGGGCGGGGGTCATGATGTCTTCAGACGGCAATCCTCCAGCGAATGTGGATCAATATTACCCTACAGCCGGACGGGTGATTCTGCATGTGGATATGAATGCTTTCTACTGCTCTGTACATGAAGCGGAAGAACCGGATCTATATAGAGGAAAAGCAACGGCAGTTGCGGGTAGTAGTGAACTGCGCAAGGGTGTAATTGTAACCTGCTCATATACCGCTCGTAACCGAGGGATCTCAACAGGTATGGTTGTACACCAAGCCATGAAAAAGTGCCCTGACCTCATTGTAATTCGTCCCGATTTTCATCTATACCGTCAATATTCAAGAGCGTTCATGCAGATTGCGTATAGTTATACGCCTCAACTTGAGGCAACATCCATTGATGAGTGTTATCTTGATATTACAGGCTCAAGGCAATTCGGGAATCCAATGGAGATTGCGGAGAGCATTCAGCGTAGAATCAAGGATGAATTGGGACTGCCTTGTTCCATTGGCATTGCACCCAACAAATTATTGGCGAAAATGGCTTCGGATCTGAAAAAACCGAACGGTATCTCCATTTTGCGCATGAGGGACGTACCCCGGATTCTTTGGCACAGGCCATGTAACGAAATGTTTGGCATTGGCAAAAAAACGGCTGAAAAGTTGAAAAAAATAGGCATTGAAACCATTGGTCAATTGGCCAAGTCGGATGAGAACATGTTGACCGAACTATTTGGAGTCAATGGAGCCTGGCTCAAAAACTCTGCAAATGGCATTAACCATTCCGCGGTTCACGCAGAACGGGAAGCCAATAAGTCCATTGGGCATACGACAACTCTGCCGGCGGATGTATCGGATATGAATGAGATTCATCGGGTATTCCTCAATATAAGTGACCAGGTCGCCAGAAGATTGCGCAAGCACGAAATGTTCAGCCAGGGTATTCAGATTACGATCCGGACACCCGATATGAAGACGATCACCCGATCACGTCTAATGGAAGTTCCTACGGAGGATGCAGCGGTCATTTACCGCGAGGCATGTCAATTATTTGAGAAGCATTGGGGAAGTGGCAAGCCTGTACGTATGCTGGGTGTGACACTTCAAAACCTGATTCCAAGAGAGGAATCCGCTGTGCAGATGGACTTGTTCGAATATGAGCAGAAGCCCAAAAAGGACAATCTGATTCGGATTATGGATCAGTTACGTGATAAATTTGGTGAGAATGCTGTTGTGACTGCAGGCATGCTTGGAGACGATCCTTCCGTACTGCTTCGTAATCATAAAGTGCGGGGGACTTCACTGCAAAAAGATAACTTGCAAAGTCTTGATTAAATAGGGGATAATAGAGACTTATGGTTGCAAAATGATTTGTAATTATTCTTACTTTGGTTTAATATGTTTCTAGATAAAAACACTGTACGTTTCGAATTATAGGAGGAGAGAATGTAAATGAGTAAATATACTTGGGTTGAAAAAGACACATGCATCGCTTGTGGCGCTTGCGGAGCAACGGCTCCAGACATCTACGATTACGATGATGAAGGTTTGGCAGAAGTTATCTTTGACGGCGACGCTAACAAAGGGATCAAAGCGATTCCAGACGACTTGTTTGACGATATGCAGGATGCATGCGACGGCTGCCCTACAGATTCAATCAAAGTAGCGGACGAGCCTTTCAATAAAGAGGGCTAATTTCTTACTTGCTCACAGAGCACTTTCTGTTGTCTTACGACAAGGGAAGGTGCTTTTTTGTTTTCGTCTATCTGTATTTATCTGATCCGTGGATCAAGGACGAACATTGTCGAAATGCCTTTTTCCCACCGGGTACTCAAGTCCTATGGATTCAACGACTGTTTATGCCGATATATAAGGATATACGGAAAAAGGCGAAATAGTGGAGGATCGGATGCAAAATACTCATCTAAGAACATATGTCAAGAAACATCCAGACAATAAAATGGCCTGGTATTTGCTTGGAAAGGAGTACTTGGGCGAAGGACAGGAGGCCAAAGCCAACTATTGCTTTCAGCAAGCGGGCGAGGTCTACGAGGCATTTGAGCGCAGTAAAGCTCCTGCCGACATCTGGGTAGACTATCAGGAGAAACTGGTGGAGATGTCCGAGCAAAAGGAGAAAAAACAACGTAGACGCAAAATGTGGCTTACGTTATTCATGCTGCTTGTGTTGGCTGGTCTGCCACCTGCGGACGCTCCAGGTTTCAGTCGTGAAGCGGCAGACGCACTATCGGCGGCACTGGAATCCACAGATGACATCGCAGAGCCTGTAGAGGCGGATAAACAGGCTGTAAGTACAGCCACGCCACCAAGTAATGTGTTCACCGCTGCGGCGTTTGGCGGGGGCAATCATGGTGAGGCTGCGCTCGCAGCTGCATGGTCCGGATCTGGACCAAAAGTAGAGACTTCGGCTGTATTGGGAATGCAAACCTCGGAGGATTGGTCTTTGTGGAAGCGAAATATGCCTGTGAAATACATTGTGCAGACGAATACAAGCGGGAAACTAACTGCACAGAGTTATGATGCCAAGCAGTGTAACTGTGAACCTCCAGAAGTCACGCCGAAGATCAAAAAGATGGCTACGGCGTGGACCGCGAAGCAGGAAGCCGCTGCATCATTATCAAGTGCAATTGTTGCTTATCGCAAAAAAAATGACGCTTGGCCCAAGAGTGTAACGCAAATGGCTCAGCCATTTCCAAATAATATCCTCGGAGAGACCGCGCCAGGCATGACCGAGATGTTTCCGAAGCTGCTTGCCTTGCATCAAGGAAAGGCACAGCAAGGAAAGAGTGAAGCCGGTGGAGCAGATAACAGTTCGACGACTTCGAATTCGTCTCAAGGACAGAATGCCGCTTTTGCGGATACGCTGGGAGGACAACCTTTTTTGCAGGAACCGCTTGAGATTGTCATTGATAAGGATATACATAAACTTGCATTAATCAGTGGGGATACGATTGTTCGGATGTATGATGTGGGACTTGGGGGTGATCGAACACCGGAAGGTTCATATGTCATTACGGATAAAGTGGTGAATCCGAATGGACGTTCGAATGGTGAGTTTGGTAGCAGGGGGATGCAGCTCTCCAACACGAATTATGCTATCCATGGGACCAACGAGCCAGACAGTATCGGACTGGATGAGTCCCTTGGATGTGTGAGAATGCGTACAGGAGATGTAGAAGAGTTGTTTGCTCTTGCTCCGCAAGGTACTCCGGTACGCATTGGAGAAGATTTACTGCCAGATCTGACACTTGTTCCAGAAGCAAAGCAGCGTTATCAGCATACGCTTGTTCCAAAGCAGGATAACCCGAACAAAACGTATCATTGGCTGAATTGATCTGTTGGATATGTAGAATCAGACGGGTTTAGCCTGAATCATCTACATATTGGCAATAATGATAAGAGCACCAATAATGATGATCAAGCCGCCTACACATGCTGCAGTCCATGCAATGGCTTTGCGATTCACTTCTTCTTTCTTTTGCTGTAATGCAGGTGGTTTACGTTTGGGAGCCATGAGTTATTCCTCCTTATTGGAATAGAACTGGTGTAGAGTAACCATGCTCTCATTGTAAAGAATTCAACTCGTCATTACCAGTGGACGGGTGGATTTCTTGTGAGCATTTTGCATGATTCGATTTGTGGTGTCTATGCGTAAACTACTTTCCTTTTTAATAAGAAACAGATAGACTTGTGTGTAGAGTGTTTTTTTACATATGAAAAGGCGGAAAACGACTTATTGGCGTACCGGACCAGAACGGAGTGAGTGATTTGTTATACAGAAGTCTTGCTAAACCTTTGTTGTTCAAAATGGACCCTGAACAGGCCCATCATCTGATTATTGGCGGCCTTAGTGGCGTGGGTAGTATCCGTCCGGTTCCTTCCGGACTGCGAGTGATGTACGGCGTTCGTGAAACGTCTGATCTGGCTGTTGACATGTTTGGGTGTCATTTCCCTACACCTGTTGGTCTGGCGGCGGGTCTTGACAAAAACGGACAGGCCGTAACGGGCTTTTCTTCCATCGGATTTGGATTCATGGAAGTGGGAACCGTGACACCACTTGCACAACCAGGTAACGACCAACCACGGCTGTTCCGTTTGCCGCCAGATGAGGCTTTGGTGAACCGAATGGGCTTCAACAATCTTGGTGCGGAAGCCATGGCAGGTGAGTTGGCACGTCTACAGGATCGGCGTATTCCAGTGGCTGTTAACATCGGCAAAAATAAGGCAACGTCTAATGAGGAAGCTCACCTGGACTATTCCAAGTGCATACAGGCACTATACGATTATGCTGATCTGTTCGTGGTGAATATCAGTTCACCAAATACACCGGATTTGCGTAATCTGCAACATGGGAATGAATTGAAGGAACTGCTCGCTGCGGTTATGAACGAGATGAATGCGCAGCATGCGCGAGCAGGCGGAGCGACCAAATCCGTTCTGGTGAAGATCGCACCGGATGTGAATGATCAGGAACTTGAATACATGGTTCGCACGATTGCAGACAGTGGTGTTGCTGGCATTATTGCAACGAACACAACCATCAGTCGTACAGGACTTTCTCACCAACATGCGAAGGAAACGGGTGGTCTGAGCGGTAAACCTCTGCGTGAACGTTCAACGGAGATTATTCGCCAGATCTATCGTCAGACCGAAGGCAAACTTCCTATCATCGGTTCAGGTGGCATTTTCACAAGTGAGGATGCATACGAGAAGATTAAAGCCGGAGCAAGCCTGGTCGAAATATATACCGCATTGATCTATGAAGGACCTGAGGTGAATCGGCGCATTCATGCCGGACTGCGTGAGTTACTGCGCAAGGATGGTTATCGTCATATCTCTGAAGCGGTTGGTGCAGAGCATCGTTAAGAAGGATTGTGATTCCCCGGTATGAAAATATAGAAGCATGGAAGAGCGTAATATGGTTCGGGACTCTTCCCCCCACCAAACATCATGTATAATGGAATAGAACAGGGGACGCTATAGAGACAGGAGGCATAAGCATGGACGGTAGAGACTGGGGTACATTTTTACTTCCTTATGAACAAGCGGTAGAGGAATTAAAAGTCAAGTTTAAGACAATGCGGGCGGAGCTGAAAAAACGGGAAGAGTATGCCCCGATTGAATTCGTTACCGGTCGTGTCAAAAAAATATCCAGTATTCTGGAGAAATCCAGACGACTGAATGTGTCGCTTGATGACGTGGAGACAGGCATTGAGGATATTGCAGGTATCCGTATCATGTGCCAATTCGTAGATGATATCCGTCGGGTTGCCGAATACATTCGAGGCCGCAAGGATCTCACGGTGCTCATTGAGAAAGATTATATTACGAATTTCAAAGAGAGTGGCTATCGCAGCTTCCATATGATTATTGAGTATCCCGTTCAGACGGCTCTGGGACAAAAGATCGTATTGGCTGAGATTCAGATCCGTACACTTGCCATGAATTTCTGGGCTACCATTGAACATTCTCTGAGTTACAAATTTCGGGAAAGTTTACCGGATGATATGCGAGCCAGGTTGAAAAAAACAGCGGAGGCCGCTTTTGTACTGGATAATGAGATGTCTGCCATTCGTCTACAGATTTTGGAGGCACAGAAGGCATTTGAGGATGATTCCAATATTGTGTCAAGAACATTGAATATCATTCATCAATTATACTTCTACCACCTTGTCAGTGAAGCGATTGAAGCACAGAAGCGTTTTAACGATTACTGGGAACGACATGATATGGAAGGGCTCAAAGACTTGCTGGATGACGTGAAAACACTTCTGAACAACGCCAGAAAGGGCGAAAACCCGGATGAGCATCTATGAGCCACTGTACATTGATTACTTAATCTACTTCAATCGGGATCAGGATTATTTCGAGTGCCATGAAGTGCTGGAAGAATTGTGGCTTGAACGGAACCGGGATTCTCTCTATAAAGGTTTGTTGCAGATTGCGGTTGGTTTATACCACTTCAGGAATGGCAATCTCCGCGGAGGAACGATGATGTTACAGAGTTCACTTGACCTTCTGGAACCTTATCCTGATACGATTCTGGGCATTGACCTTGGGGCTTTGGTACGGGATGTACAGGAAATCGTGAAGGAACTGTCCCAATCAGATGATCAGTCTGTGTCCTACAGGGATTTGTCCATACGAATTGTTGATGAGGTCTTGGAACAAGAGATATCTAGAAGATCACTTGAGCTAAAACCTAATATTCCGCAACGCCGGAGTCCTACCAGAGGGCGTATATACGAAGAGAAGATGAAGGCGATGAAGCAGGGTGAAAGTTGAGTTGTAATCAGCGTTAGCATTCATACGAGCATCTCATGGATATGAAATTCCATGGTTATGAAACACCCCGATTATTCCTGTGAAGGGAACAATCGGGGTGTTTTTGAATGTTGCATCATATTCAGATAATTGCAGGTGGCACAGCCTGTCCTCTATTAGAACAGTGTATGATGATCGAAGTGCCTGCTCGGCGATACTGTGGAAACGTATCTATCCGTTAGCTTGCCGAAGGAGTGGCATTGCCTTTATATTTTTCGAAAAATTGTTTGTAATCGTCTAACGTGTAGCCTTGATCACTGCCATTCTCTTGCAGTCCGCCAACCATACGGTCTTTCTCGACACCAGCTTCATAATAGACGAGTGTAGGCGTGAACTCGATGTTGTAATCGGTCCATCCTGCTTCGAATTCGCGCAGATTGAACTGCGGAAGCTCAATACCTTCACTGTCAACCAGTGGCATCAACTGAGGTGTTGTGGCACGGCAGTGCGAGCAGTCGGAAGCGAAGAAATAAACAAAGAAGCTGTCTTTGTTATCAATCTTGGCTTTGAGGTCCGCGGGAAGAATGATTTGTTGGTAATTGGGATCGCTAAGTAGCTCCCGTGTCGCTGGATTAAGCTTGGAAGCAGCGATGCCATAAGCATTTTCCACTGAATCCATCTGTTTCTTGGATTGTTGGTCTACAACAACCAATGCAGCAATCATAACGACTAAAATACCCAGGAAAATAAGGATCGCAGCACTTTTCTTTTTCTTCTTGGATTTCATCGGACATCCCCCATCGATCATATCGAAATATAGTTTGGGCAAAAATATAGGTTGGGATAATATGCATAAACACCCGGATTTTTGCTCAGGAATCAATCTACTTGCCATTATACTACATTACACGCTGTAGTGGAATAGATACGATATGATAGGAAAGCAAAGCTTGGATATGATAAAATAAAACGATATTGCAATCTTACCAAGACAGGATGAGTGGGAATATGGGTGTAAAGTTACCTTTGATATTTGCTGAGCGAATGAAAAGTTTGCTGGGTGATGAGTTTGAACAATTTATGAAATCTTATGAACAGTCTCCTCATGCGGGACTGAGAGTCAATACGCTGAAAATATCGATGGAACAGTTCGATGAGATTGCTCCGTTTGATCTAAGACCTATTCCTTGGTGTGAGACAGGATTCTATGTACCTCATGGTGTTAAACCGGGGCTGCACCCTTATTATCATGCTGGTCTGTATTATATACAGGAACCAAGTGCAATGGCTCCAGTTGAATTATTGCAGGTGAAGCCTGGTGATCGTGTGCTTGATCTGTGTGCTGCCCCAGGAGGGAAAACAACACAGATTGCTGCGAAGCTGCAAGGCAAGGGTGTGCTTGTCACGAACGATATCCATGCTGAACGCACCAAAGCGCTGGCCAAGAACGTGGAATTGTACGGGGTGCGGAACGCCGTTGTTTTGAATGAGTCGCCCGAGCGGATCGCGAATGCATTTCCTCATTATTTTGACAAAGTATTAATTGATGCGCCTTGTTCAGGTGAAGGTATGTTCCGCAAGGATGAAGACATGGTGAAATCGTGGGAACATCATTCGGTGGATAAATGTGTACTCATGCAGCGGGATATTTTGGAGACTGCCGCACGATTGCTGGCTCCAGGAGGGACAATTGTATATTCGACATGTACCTTTGCGCCGGAGGAAAATGAAGCAATGATTGCGGAGTTTCTGAATGTGAACCGTGATTTCGTTGTAAAGGACATTCCTGAAGAGACAGGATTCGCTCCAGGGCGTCCGGAATGGGTGCGTCAGATGATGCCTGAGAAGGCTGATGATGCAAAAGAAGTGCTGGATCAAACGCGTGGTACCGCAAGATTGTGGCCTCACCTTTTGGAAGGGGAAGGACATTATGTCGCTGTATTACAGCATCGTGCAGAGCAAGGACTCGAAACAGATCAACCAGGAGTAGTTCAAGAAGGAGCAATGGAGTATGGACAGGTCGAGGATGTGTCCAGGATTGAAGTAGAGGGGAACCAGGATCACTCTATTGCTGCTTCTTCAATTGCTATGACCAAGGCTGATCGTAAAAAGGAACGTTTGCTGCGAATCGAATCCAGAGAGTCCCATGACAGACAAGCTGGTGGAGGCAAGAATACGAGTAGATCGAGCAAAAAAGGTAAAGATTACAGTGGACGTAAATCGGAACGGGGTCAGGGACGCGGAGCTGATCCGGCAAGTATGGACCCGATTGCGATCTATACTTCGTTTATGAAAGAACAATTGGAGATGGATCTAACTGGAGAAACGGTATGTTACGGAGATCGTGTGTATCAATCATCGGTAGGTGCAGCAAGGTTGGAGGGACTGAAAGTCATTCGCCCAGGCTGGTTTATGGGCACAATCAAGAATGGCCGATTTGTTCCTTCCCACCCGCTTGCGTGTGCTCTGAATGCATCTGAGGCACGGCGAAGCGTGAATCTGTCATCGGCTAATGGCGAAGCCGTGAGGTATCTCAAGGGTGAAACGTTGAATATCGAAGAAGAACGAGTGGTGCTCAAGGCGGATACAGTCGCCAAAGGGTATGTTCTTGTGTGTGTAGATGGTTATGCCGCTGGCTGGGGAAAATGGCTGGATGGTGTATTGAAGAATGAATATCCGGCAGGCTGGAGGTGGACATCGGTATGAGTGGAAAAGGCAAACAAACGCTGCGTCTGGACAAAGTGTTAAGTCATATGGGTGTGGGAACACGAAGTGAACTCAAAAAGATGGTGAAGCAAGGCAGAATCCATGTGGACGGCAAGGCGGTGAAAGATAGTGGTGTACAGGTAAATCCCGAGGTCAACGTCATTGAAGCTGACGGAGAGCGGATTGTGTACCGGGAGATGATCTATCTGATGCTGCATAAACCTCCGGGTGTTGTGTCTGCTACGGAAGACAACAGAGATAAGACGGTGCTGGATCTGCTGCGCAAAGAGGATCGGGTGTTCAATCCCTTTCCTGTGGGACGATTGGATAAGGATACGGAGGGACTGCTCATTCTCACGAATGATGGTCCACTTGCCCATGATCTGTTATCTCCACGCAAGCATGTGCCCAAAACCTACGAAGCCCGTGTATTGGGAAATGTGGATGATGCGGATGTGCAACGTTTCAAAGCGGGCATTCAATTGGATGACGGATACGAGACGTTGCCTGCTGAGTTGACTATACTTGGCTGGGAAGAGACCGAAGAAGGCACGATCTCGTCGATCTCGCTTATTATTCACGAGGGGAAATTTCATCAGGTGAAACGTATGTTTCAGGCGGTAGGCAAGCGAGTGATCTATCTGAAACGCGTTGCCATGGGTGAGCTTGAATTAGCTTCCGATCTAGCCATCGGAAGCTATCGTGAACTAACCGCAGACGAGTTAAACCTTCTGCGGAAGTAAAGCTCCCGTCCTGCGCGAAGCGGAGCAGGGAGCCGGGCAGAAAGCGAAGCCCTGCCCGAAATGGTCCCGGTTAAGCTTGGGTGGGATCGCCGCTGAAAAGCGGTGTTCCCGGCAACAAGCGTTCCTACGCCAACCGTTACATAGCAAGACCCGACCTACCACCGATGAGCAAGACGGGAGTCCAGAGGGCAGAGCTCTCTGGGGCCCTCCCTCGGAAGGGAGGGTTTGGGTGGGTGCGACTACTTAATAGATGAGGAATGAAGCCAGAATGACGTATAAACTAATTGCACTAGATGTAGATGGAACACTGCTGAATGACCATCATGAACTAACCGAATGGACTCAGGAGACCTTGATCCAAGCTTCCCGTCAGGGAGCAGAGATCGTTCTGTGTTCAGGTAGAGGTCCTGCCAATACGATTCCTTTCATGGAGCAGATGGGACTGGATGGATATGTGATTACACATAATGGCGCTGTAACGGCGCAAGTGGATACTCGTGAGGTGGTTCATCATTTTGCATTGGATGGACAAGGACTGGAGCCGATCATATCCTACTGTCGAACCAATGAAGTACATTTTGACATCAATACGGCATTTGGTCTGTATGTGGATCAACCAGAAGGTCTGGGATTGCAGGTGCGTGAGATGTATTACAACTTTATGGCAGAGCCACTGAAGTTACCCAAGTGGGTTGACATGACAGAACCGCTGGCCAAGTTCACTGCATTTGGACCGATTGAACAGATGGACGCCGTACTTCAGGAGTGGTCTACCTGGAATCTGCCTTATTATATGACACGGAGTGGTGATTTTTTTATTGACCTGATGCATCCCGAAGCGTCCAAAGGTGCTGCGCTTAAAAGGCTTGCCGAATCCAAAGGAATCATGCCTTCGGAGATCATGGCGATTGGCAACTACTTCAACGATATTACGATGCTGACTTTTGCGGGCAAAGGCATTGCCATGGATAACTCACCTGACGAGGTGAAAGCTGCCG
Organism: Paenibacillus sp. FSL R5-0749; assembly: GCF_038595085.1. Taxonomy (NCBI): domain Bacteria; kingdom Bacillati; phylum Bacillota; class Bacilli; order Caryophanales; family Paenibacillaceae; genus Paenibacillus; species Paenibacillus sp. FSL R5-0749. The sequence continues at coordinate 2,262,229 of NZ_CP152005.1, forward strand.
CGGACGAGGTGACCCTCTCTAATAACGAGCAGGGAGTAGCACACGCAATCCAAAAATATGTCTTATCGGTTTAATCCTGCATCTTATACGTAAAATGCACGCTTTCCTCATAATCTACCGCCCTCAGGGGCATCCTAAGAGAATAACGTTAGGAATTGAGGAGGACACGTGATGAAATATGATGTGGAATTGGTTGCAGACCTGCGGACATCAGGTGGAGAAGTGCAGGACGTGATGATCAATGGTCAATATGCAGGCTCACTTTTTCTCGTGTACAGAGAAGGAGACCGTTTATCAGGCAGTCTTCAGATCGAGCAGGAGTCTCTGCCAGATGACACAGAGCAACTTATTGTGGATAAAGTGCATACCTATGTCCGATCTCTTGCAGATGCGTTGGAAGCTGCATATTATGAAGTGCTGGTTAGTTGCGGCTCATTGCACTCAGTTCTGCATAAGCCTGAGTCAGATACGATGTGGCCGTCTGAGGATATGAATCATCACGATGGCAGCTATGACGATATAGACAGCAGTGAAAGTAAGGTAATTCCTGTTTCACAAGCCGAATCGTTTACATATGAAGATCGGGATCAGGTTCTGGAGATGGAAATGGTCAGCGCAGGACGCAGCATATCCACCTATATATTCAATGATGTCGAAGGACAGGAGCTTGCAGAAGCTTCTCTAAAACAATATGGCGCTGATGTCCAAGGTGAAATACACTGGTATGACGAGCCGGAAGAGAACCAATTGGAAGCCGCAGCAGAGTTGCTGGTCAGAGAGCTGGATGAGGACATCATCGATACGATTACGATCCGCATGTGGCATCAGGGGAATGAACTCGAGACGTTAGAGTGGATACATCGCGATTTCTCCGAGGAATTTGAGGATCTGGATGAATCCGATCAGGATGAGCTGGAAGCTGCTGAAGAAGCATGTTATGTCATGCTGAAACGTAAGGACCGGGAGTTCCGGGTGTATGAGCTATTTCTTCAGGAACGAGGTGGGTTGCCTGTCGGAACAGCAACAATAGACACCTCTCAATCCGATCTGACGGGATACATTGATTACGAGGTTCCTGGAACCAGTGTGCAGCGAAAGAGCCTTGTCGAAGTGTTGATGCAGGAGTTGGACAAGGAGATGGAGTTTGATACCCTTCATCTTACGATGTTGTATCGAAATCAGATTATTGATGAAGCCAGAATAGATGGGTAAAAGGCAACTGCCTTTTACCTTTTTTTGTTCTCATTTTGACGAAAAATTCATTTCCCGGTATAGTACCATTAGTTTAATAGAGCTCAGGAAGCGGAGGAGAACAATATGCACTCATTCAGGATCAGTAGCGAATATATTAACGATGGTTTTCAAGCGGTTCAGGCGAAGCCCGAAGATACGGAGGATGTGATGTCGCTGTTGGTGGAGACAGCCGAATGGTTACAGGGCCAAGGTTCTACCCAATGGAACGCTTTGCTTCAAGGTGAAGATTCACATGATACGGCAGCGGCAATTCGGCGCGGGGATGTGTTTGTATTTAAAAAAGGAGCTGACGTAGCGGGAATGGTCATCCTTATGGTTCAGCCAAGCCCGTGGGATATTCATCTCTGGGGTTCAAAAGCTTACGCCGAGGATGGCGCAATCTATCTGCATCGGCTGGCGATCCGAAGAAAATATGCCCAAAGCGGTCTGGGACGAGCAATATTGGAATGGTCCAGCAGCGGCATACACTTTGAAGGCAAACATACGGTTCGTTTGGACTGCGGAGCCGACAACGCAACGTTAAACGCCTTTTACGCGCGGAACGGGTATACTTTTCTGGGAGAGACTGATGGTTACAGTACATATGAGAAGCCGGTGGAGCTCCTGAGCTGAGCATGATGACTGTCCTCTGATTTTAATTATAATTATTATCAAATATATATTGATGACAACAGCAAGTGGTTGATTGCTGGTTTGGTTTAAAGCTTTTGCTTCTGAGCGTCATGTTTCATGAATATGTTGTATATACGAGTGATAACAAAAGCTTATCAAGTGCTGCTTAAATCGCGTGGTTTGAATAGCAAGATTTTGCTGTGTCTATCGTAATATAGATGTTCCGGCTGTCCTATGTCATAATGGATAACAGAGCCGTATCAGAGAAAACAAATGAATGAATATGCATGCAATATAGGATGGGCAATTGAGAGGGATTCTCATTTTGTATCTTTACTGAACATATGTTCTGGTATATCATGAATGAAGATGTATGGAAAGAACGTAATTAGAAAGGGGGAAACTAACAGTGAGATTGCTGCAGGCGCTTTTCTTTCCTCCGGAGCAGCCCGGAGGTGTATCCTCTATGATTCCGTATATGCAAGAGAGATTTACAACCCCAAGGTGGGAAATGGATCTGTTCTCGTTGCCGAAGCGGATTCGCAACAAGGGCAGGGAGGAAGTTCATTTCGAAACGTTTGACTGGACTGAATATCAGGATAGTCCTGTTGTCCAAAAATATATTCAAACCTATCGTGATTATCTATGGTGGACCAAGTTGCGTATTCAGAAGCCCTATGATCTGATTCATGCTCACCATCCCATTGCCGGACTTGCGATGAAAACGGTCTTCCCGGATACACCTCTCATTCAGACGATTCACTCCAGTTATGAACGAGAATTAATCCTTAATGGACGCATTGAAACGGACGGACCGGAGCATCAATTCCTGCTTGCGATATATGGTGAACTGGAACATCAGGCAGAGCGTCTCTTGACGGTGTCAGACTCGTTCCGTCGTTATCTGGCTCCCTACGTGAAGGAACCTGATGTCATCGGTGTGATTCCCAATGGATTTGATGAGAAGCGCTTTAAGCCGATTCCTCATGATAATGCGATACCACAGCTAGTGACGGTATGTCGGCTTGTTCCGGCGAAAGGATTGGATATTCTTTTCAAAGCCTGTGCGGAACTCAAGGGCCGAGGTCATGATTATGTGTTACATATTATTGGAGATGGACCGATTCGTCCTGATCTGGAAGAATTGGCGCAGCGATTAGGGATCTATAATGAGACCATTTTCTATGGTTACACACTGCACCCTGAGGAATTCATGCCATTCTTTGATATTTTTGTACTTCCTTCACGAGCAGAGGCATTTGGTTCCGTTTTCGCTGAAGCGGCGCTGAGTTGTCTTGCCCTTGTGGGTACGGATGTAGGTGGAATACCCGAACAGATCGAGAATGGTAGCAATGGGTTGCTTGTACCGGCCGAAGATCCTTCTGCACTGGCTGAAGCGCTTGAAAAGGTGATGCTTGATCCGGCATATCGTTATGAACTTGCCCGTTCAGCATGTGAAAAAGCCAAAACACATTACTCGCTCGGCAGATCAGTCAATGAGCTGAAGAAGATGTATCTACAGTTTCCCAGCAAGACCTAAAAGAGAGAACAAAAAGTGCGAGCCGCTGTGCTAAACAGCGGCTTTTGCCCATTCAAAAGGTGTGCGCATGAGTGATGAATTGTGGTTATGAAGCAAACGTATGCACATATTCATGAAGTACATAAGCATGTTTATATATTTTTGCGTCCACGAAAAGCGCCCCAGCGGTTTAATACCAATTTGGCTGCCCAGAATAGTGCCATACTTCCGAAGATAGGGTAAAGGATAGATAGCAGAGAACTGAATCCAAACTGACTGAGTGAGTAACAGAGCAGCATAATGGTTAATGTAATGAAACGGGGATGAACGCGTATATGTTGTCTGAGTTGCAAGGTCATGCCATAGATATCGGCAACAAACGTACTGAATATTTCCATAAAAATAAGGGATACATATACAGATTGTACTGCCCATCCAAGTTGAAAGGCGATGCTGCCCATCGGAATTTCGAATTGGATGATGCCGGGCATCTGTGCCGACATGGCAAAATGGGCTGCCATTAGCATGAAACCTACGCCAATTCCACCCAATACTCCGCCCCACTTCAGCACATTCCGACTACGAATCTGGTTCCCTACAGGCACCAGAACAGCTTGAGCTAAAGCCAGATTAAATGAAGTGTACAACAGTGGAGACAGCCATACTTGAATAGGATTTGAGTCTGTCGTCAGTGTGATGAATCGGGAAGCTCCCGGATGATGGATGGTACTTGTGATCATGAGCAGAGATAACAGGAGCATCATAGGCACGACAATGCTATTCATTTGAAGGATAGCTTGGATGCCCCGACCGAGAAGCAGATATGTCCCTACAAGTGTGACGATTAGACCGGTCTGATAATGCAAACCGAGATGTTCGACAAAAACGGAACCTGCTCCGGCAAGCATGACACTGTTCACGCCAATGAGAATGAGAAGGGTCACCCAAGTGATCCATTTGCCCGCCTTGTGGCCGAATAAATGTTTGTTCAGATCCTCATAAGAGCGGGATCCGGTATCGTGGGCGATCAGCATCATTTTGGTACCTAACCAGACAAAGAGCATGGTGGATAAGCCTATGGTGACGGTGGCCCATTTGCCATACTGGGTAAAAAACTGCAAAATTTCCTGCCCTGTAGCGAAGCCGGCTCCGACAACCGTTCCGATGTATGTAAATGCGATCTGCAGCACCCGAAATGCCTGTTTCATGTGTTTCCCCTCTCAGGACCCTGTATAGTTTGGACATGCGGGTACCATGGTACAAGGTATGCTTGACCCACGAAAGTCATGACAATCGATCATGAGCTTTGGCTTGAATCGCGTCTGAAGGACAGCGTCCAGGCAATTTCGCTTGAACTTATAGATAGATATATGATACTTTTACCTCATAGGATAGGCTTGGGAGGTCAAATCATGGAATTATTGAAACAACGAATTTTACAAGAGGGTGTTGTCATCTCGGATCAAGTATTGAAGCTGGATGGTCTGTTGAACCACCAGATTGATCCTGCATTAACGATGGAGATGGGGCGTGAGTTCGCTGCCCGTTTTCGTGAAAGTGGAGTGACCCGTGTAATCACGGTAGAATCCTCGGGGATTCCGGTTGCGTTTGCCGCGGCCTATGAACTTGGGGTGCCACTTGTATTCGCCCGTCGCAAAAAAACACTTCTAGCTGATCCTGATGCTTACTGTGAACGCGTACCGTCCTTTACCAAAGGAATTGTAACTGACATTATGGTATCTCGCGAGTTTATTCATGAGAATGACCGTATTTTGTTCATTGATGATATTATTGCCAATGGAGATGCCGCTCGTGGCGTCATCAAAATCATTGAGCGTTCCGGTGCGGAACTCGTCGGATTCGGTGTTGTGGTAGAGAAATGTTTCCAGGCAGGGGCACGAACGATTCGTGAACAGGGGATTCCGGTGGAAGCCTTGGTACGCATTCGTTCCCTGAACGATGGGACGGTACAATTTGACGATAACGAAATGTGACATTCTAAAGGAATAGGGCCTATTTTTTGAACTATGCCTTTGCATGGCCGCTAATTTCATTTATAATGGGGTTATGTTAGGGAGAGGAGGCAACACCATGGGGAACCAACCGGCAACAGAACAATTCTTTAATGATAAGCTGGCGGAATCGAAAGTTCATTTTGAACGTGCCCTGGATTGTAAACATACGGAATTCGATGACCTTTATCCCTATATGATTGAACATCCTCAATTTTTCTGGTACAAACGCTATGTTGCCTGGTCAGAATTACTGACGATTGTAGGCTTATGCGAAGAGTTGTCCTTCTCTTGGAAAGAACAATTTACACCGCATCAAGTGGAGTACCTTGAAGAACGTGTGATGTCCGCCAAAGTGCTTGATTTTTGGTTCGAGAAGAACGACAGCAAAGAGCACGCGCAGCGGTAACTTTCAGTCGGGACATAATTTCGAATGACATGACAGTCCAATACAGTCACGTGAGACCTAAATGACTTTTCATTTAGGTCTCTTTTTGTAAATAAATTTGGAATATAGGAGCCATGAACATGATTAGTGATACAGAATTGGACGCCCTGCGTCTGTCAGGTGAGAAAGTCAGAGTAGTACGGGACGAGCTGGAATCGAACGATGTAACCGGGATTGTCGTTGCCTGGGATGGCGAGCAGGTACTTATCCGTCGTCAAAATCGACGTGTCGTCAAGTTGGATCGTGGTTACCGCTATCAGTTGTTCAGCGAACCCCGGCAAAGTCCACTTGGTGAGTAACAACGATCATTATGTCAGAAGTATGAGCGTACAAATGTTTGGAATTACCATGATTTCTTGGCATAATTGACTCACTCGGGAGAGAAGATAGGTACAGTGAAGAAATTCTGTAACTATAGCCGAGAGGGTGTGCTGCAAGACATGACATTGATGAATGATAAAGTTCATGCCTACAAGGATCAGATTGGAGCATTAAGTGATGTGCTGCCAGGTGTGGTGAAGTCGTATCATGAGTTTACCGGAGAATGCTTCCAACCTGGGGCGATTGATGCGAAGACCAAACAGCTCATCGCGCTTGGTATTGGCTTGTTCGCCAACAATGAGGTATGTACCTTCTATCATGTAGAAGAAGCACGTGCCAAGGGCGCTACAGATCAGGAGATTATGGAGACCGTTGCTGTGGCCGGAGCTGTAGGAGGCGGACATGCCCTGTCCCAGGGCGCGATGCGAGTGCAGAAGGCGCTGCATTAAGTGTAAGATGGAGGTAGTCCAAGGACTGTCCTCCTAAAGAGGAAATCAAACAAAAGAGGAGGTTCCGGTTGATCCGGAGCCTCCTCTTTGATATTATCCCTACATTTTCCCTAACATTTTATCGTACATAAACTGTCCAGTTACCCGACGTGCTGTTACGTAACGATCATTGAAATAAGGATTGCTCATTTTGGTGATGCTTACCCCTTTGCTGCTGGATGCATGTGCAAATTGTCCGCCGCCGATATAAACACCTGTATGTGAAATGCCTTTGCCTGTTGTGTTAAAGAACACCAGATCACCTGTCCGAACATTGCTCTTGGCTACTGGAGTACCTGCTTTGGCTTGCTGTTGCGAAGTACGTGGCAATTCAATGCTGTATTTATTGAAAATATATCTCATAAACCCGGAACAGTCGAACCCGGCCAGAGTCGTGCCACCCCACTTGTAAGGAATACCTGTCATGTTGTTCACTACGGAGTTAATACTGCTTGCCTCTGTGCTTGTTGCCCCGGATGTAAATAGTACAGCCGCTCCAAAAATGGAGATAATCAGTTTTTTCAAAATCAATGTTCTCCCTTCGATGCCTACGGAGTTAGCTAAGGGTTCGGTAGAAGGTTCCCTATATTTCCTATGTATAAGAATAATTCACCCAAAATGGTTCCCCCGTTTTCAAACCTGAAACTCGGCAATGAATAATTAAGTTTTTGTAACTATTTGAAACTATATTGCATAAATGCGTAATTGTCAAACCCTTTTAAACCCCTTCGTAATACCTCAATGTTAGCGGAATTAACGATTTTATATGAAAGAAGGCGTCAAGTTTGGGTATCATTGATGACAAAAACGTCATTATTGATTCGTTTGAGACGAAATTGGATAAATAAATAAGTTTGTCATGAGTTAAAAGGACTATCCGTTATGTAGAATTTAAGAGATTATATTCATTAAGTTGCATATATTGACAAAAATTGATTTTTTGCATATCATCTGATTATCCAATCCACATATTGGATAAAAATGGATTTTATTATGTTATATATTTAAATTAAGGAGGTTTAAGGACGGGCGTTATAGGTAAGGTAGAATTGTGGATGTTATTACAATGAACATGGGAGAGTGTTACATTTGAAAGCAAAGAAAATAGTTACTTTTGTCCTGGCATGCGCCATGGTGTTCTCAACAGTTGGAATTGCAGTTCTCCCTGTAGGGACGGTATCTGCTGCTGATGCATCGGGTACTACAGCGAGTATTTCAGATATTTTGAAGAACCAACTGCCGGATGGAGGTTGGAGAAAAGATTATAAACAAACAAGTGGAGAGTGGGCGAAGTCCACGATTGACAACAAGGCTACATATTCAGAAATTAGAAGATTGGCGAAGGAATTTAAAAAGACGAATGATCCACGCTACTCCACAGCTGCAATCAAAGGAATCAACTTTTTGATCAATATGCAGTATTCAAACGGCGGATGGCCACAAGTCTACCAAAGCTCTGGATATCACAAGCATATTACCTACAATGATGATGCAATGATTAATGTAATGATCATGCTCGATGAAGTAGCAACACGCAAAGGTGATTTCTCATTTATCGACAGTACACTTGCTAATCGCAGTAAAAATTCAGTTGCCAAAGGTGTGGGGGCGATTCTGAATACTCAGGTCGTCTCAGGCGAGAAGCTTACAGCATGGGGACAACAACATGATTCCAGTTCCCTTAAACCAGCGAGCGCAAGAATCTACGAAGTACCATCGCTGACAGCTGGAGAGAGTGTAACGATTGTTAAATTTCTGAAAACAAGGCCTGCTACCGCTAAAATTACCGCATCCATTAAAGGAGCAGAGGACTGGTTTAACAAGGTGAAAATTACGGGTTACAAGTATGAAAGGGCAAATGGTGATAGCAAGATTATCGCTGATTCCAAAGCAGCACCGATCTGGGCACGCTTCTATGAAATAGGAACGGATAGACCCATTTTCATTGGACGAGACGGGGTAGTTAAATACAAATTGAGTGACATTGATAAAGAAAGAAGAGGCGGTTATGCCTGGTATGGCAATTGGCCTTCCAAGCTGTAGTATGACTCCTTTTTGATGAACCAAATGATTAGTTGAAGGTAAAGCCCGAATGGACAAGCATGTCTGGTTCGGGCTTTCATGTTATTATTTTCAGTGTTGACATGATAGATTGGGCATGATATATTATTTCTTGTCGCCGAGATTAATCACGGAGATACAATATGCGGTCGTGGCGGAATTGGCAGACGCGCACGGTTCAGGTCCGTGTGGGCTAACCCCCCGTGGAGGTTCGAGTCCTCTCGACCGCATCGAATAAAAAGACTCCTCAAGCTAACGCATGAGGAGTCTTTTTTTTGTTTGCATTTTTTGATATTATCCTAACATCAACCATACGGAATGTTTTATTGTGCTGCGGTAACATTAATGCTGTCAATATTCGGTCCTTCCGTTCCCGTTGTAACCACTTTCAGGGTATTGGTCCCGGTGTTCATGGGAACTTGTATTGTTTTTTCAACCCAAGTGGACCAGCTTCCCGTTGCTGGAAAGGGCTCATTGCTGATAACTTTGGTTCCGTTAACAAAAATGTCGAGGTTACGTGTTCCACTTTCCAGCGCATAACGAAACTTTACATTTTTGGTGCCAGTAATCGTATTGTTAATAGCGTTCCATTGAATGGCTGAACCAGTCATTGCATTGAAGTTGACATACCCGGAGCCTGTGTAACCGGGGTAGATCGTTTCAATGGCAGCTTCCGTAAGTGTTGTTCCGGTCTCTGCTTCATAAGTAGTGCCGCTGCCTGTATTTCCGCCGTTATTCCCACCAGTAATGTTGGCAACAAATGTTGTTACGCTCTGAGCGGGAAGTTGTGCCGTGAAGGCTCCATTGGATACGGTAAGCGAGGCCCCGCTTGCCAGGTTGCGACTGCTGTCCGTAACCCATGAAGACACCGTGGAGGCATTACCATTCTGCAGAACGAATTTTTGGCTTGTGGCCGAAGTTCCACGGTTAATTGCCACGACGACTACTTTGTTATCCCCTTTATAGGCTGAGACAAATGTGTTCGTATCCGGATTTTTCGTTGCATCGACTCGCAGGTAGCCAGGACGTACAAATTTGGAGAAATGGGCCATATTATATCCGCGTTTGCTTATGGTACCATCTTCTTTCATCGGACCATACTGTCTGCGGATGTACCACCACACATAGGCCTGGAAATCACCTTCCACCAGGGCATTGTGCATGTGATAGGAAACCTCCAGTGCTTCAGGCCAGCGGTCTGCTGAGTTGTTGTCACTGTTCGGAACATATACCTCAGTCATCCACAGTTCTTTACCGGCTCCTTTTTGCTTAAAGAGAGGATAGGCAAAGTTCGAAATCTGGGTTCCATACGTATGTGCTCCCAGAATGTCCATGTTGGCAAGTGCCTGCGGATCATTCAGGATTGGATCGGATATGTTCTTTAAGTACTGGAAGGATTCAGGTGCCATGACTTTGGTACCTTGAATGGACCCGGCATTTTCTTTCATGAAACGAAGAATTTCTTGTGGAGTCCACCAGGTCCAGTCATGCGCGTAATCCGGTTCATTTTGCACAGAAATGGCATACAGATCTACGCCGTTATTTTTCATATAGGTTACAAAGTCATTCAGATGTTGCGCATATGCGGCATATTTGTCGTATTTCAAACGTTTGGCATTGGTATCTCCATTACGGTTGAACGTTTCCACCATGCTGCTCGGAGGATTCCACGGGGAGGCGAATACGATAGCACCCTTCTCAATAGCCCGTTTCGCTGTGGCAACTTCACGATACCAGTTATTGGAATCTGGATCGACGTAGATCCTCAGAATTGAAAAGCCTAACTGATTCTGGTCATTACCAAAAGCAGTTTCACGTTGAGCGGGAGTCAGATCACCAATCCAGGCGGGAAGGTTAATACCCCCAAAGCCCTTGATCAGTTGTTTTTCCGAGGATAAATTAATGTTGGCATCACTTGCCGCCGAAACTTGTGTCGGGGTTAACATCAGGGGTAGTGCTGTTAAACAGGCCAATAAAACATTGATCGTTTTTTTGAATTTGAATTTCACTACTTTCATCCTCCTCGATAATGGTAAATGGTTACATAGAGAAACCGTGACCAGGGAAATAAAAAGAGCTGATAGTCTGGCATTTATTTTATGTAAACCCTTTCAAAACCCCCTTCCAAAAAGTATAGGAAAGAAATGAAACATATTAACTTCTTTCATTTGTTGATTCTACTAAATAATTGCCAAACTGAAAACCTGACAAATTACAGTATTTTTTCTAATTAATCTCTTTTTTTTAGCACTTCAATGACATTTCTTGTCTGATTGTAAAGGTGAAAACGGGGAGATGGCGTGGTTCCCTGAAGATACAGGTCTCCAGTGGTGGGGATATTGTGATTAAGGAAGGCATTGGCTTACATATTCCTCCCTTCATTATCAAACAATGAAATCACAGAAACTTACGGGGAGGGAGTCATGATGATGGAAAATAGAAAGCATTTTCGATTCATTGCAGGTTGCATGGTATTGTTGATAGTAATTTGCGCAGGGATATCGGCAGGAGGGCCAACAGCGGCAGCTTCAGAGTCCACATCAAATCATAAACGATTAGCGATTATCATCGATGATGTTGGTAACGACATGAAAGGTACCGCAGAGATCTTGGCAATGCCAATTAAACTTACGGTAGCAGTCATGCCTTTTTTGCCAACAACGAAGAAAGATGCGATAGCTGCACATGAAAAGGGGATGGATGTGATTGTGCACATGCCCATGGAACCCAAGAAAGGAAGACCTGAATGGCTGGGCCCGGGTGCAATCACATCCAATCTGACAGACGCGGAAGTCCGCTCACGCGTGGAAAAAGCGATTGATGATGTGCCCTACGCAATTGGCATGAACAATCATATGGGTTCCAAAATTACTTCGGACAAACGCATCATGTCCATTGTGCTCGATGTATGCAAGGAGCGGGGCCTATTCTTTGTAGACAGCCGTACGAACTTTCGCTCCGTGGTGGGGGAACTGGCCATATCCAAAAACATGCCACCTGTAGGTAATGACATTTTCCTGGATGATCAGAACTCCAAGCAACACATTCGCAAGCAAATGGATCTGGCAGCTCGTCGTGCAATCGACAAGGAGACCTGTGTTGTTATTGGTCATGTCGGACATAGCGGGATGAACACATCAGCTGTAGTTCGTGAATCCGTTTCCCGTCTGCAGGGTCAGGTTGAGTTTGTAGGTATTGGCGATCTTGTGCGCGAAGTGTGGAACTGGCACGCTACCCCTACACTACCGACAGATAATAAATAATGCCGCTCGCAATAGACTCTGCGATTCGTTTTTGCTCTGCGGGGTCACTCATTCTGGCCCGGTCTTCGGCGTTGCTCAAAAATCCGGTTTCGACGATGACGGCTGGCTGCTTCACGTAATTCAATAAATAAAAGGGCTTGCCCCACACGACTCCGTGCTCCGTTTTGAATAATTGGTTCATGGCGTCCTGGATGGATTGGGCTAACAGATAGCTTCTGCCTTCCTTCTGGTGCAATACCACGGGGCCGTGTGCAGACGATCGGGGACTCCAGTTCGCATGGATGCTGACCACGATATCCGTACTTACTTCTTCGCTAAGGCTCTTACGTTGGGCAAGATCTCTGGTATGACGCGAGCGGCTGTTCAGCCAGCGGTTGTCGTCACTAAGGGCGTAATCACCAAGTCGATTGATGATAACGGCATAACCTTTGCTGCGAAGCAGGAGATAGACTTTTTGGCTAATGGCGAGGTTGATATCTTTTTCCAGAACACCCTGGGCTGACGTACCGCCGTCAATACCGCCATGGCCTACATCGAGCAGGATAACCGGTGCTGCAAAGGCATGATGACTTGAGCGATAAGCATCTCCATCGGTCACAGGCAGCATGGATGGACTGTTCTGGGACGGGGCTGCTTTTCCATAAGCGACATGGGGCAGCATGGTAAGGCAATAGAAGCTGATTAACAAGGCCACCGAAGCGGTCAGCAGCTTATACATGGGATACACACTCCTTCATGAAATAGGTATCGGATGCAGATTCATGGCTGTCTGGATACCTTTGGCATTAGACTGTGCATTCTGAGGTTTTTCATACCCTTTTCAATAAAAAAATGTTTAACCAGTACACATCTTGCACACAATAGAACTATCGTAAGCTCCGCGAATGTGCAGGAGCGAAGGAGGCAGATGTTATGGCCAAAAGTGATGAATTGGTAAAATACATTACGCAGCGGGTTGTTCATTATATCGATACGCCGAAGGATGAGCGGAAAGACCGTGCCAAAAGGAAAGAGCCGTGGGCGATGAAATGGTTTGGTATGATTCCCTTCGCTGTATCCCTGTGGGTGGGGAAAAAGGAAAAGGAATTGGATACACCGTCTCATAAACGAAGTTCTTCAGGCAAAGGATAACTGTAGCACACCTATTTCACTCAGTGAGCTTAAAGACACGCCTTGTTGAGAAACCAAAAGACGCAATCCCTTTATTACATGGGAAGGCGTCTTATTTGTTGTAGATATTTAATTGTTCTAACGTTATTTGAATGCTCTGTAGAGTTAGCTGACAGTTAAGGCTTCAAGATGTAAAACTGACCGTCTTGTTGTAATGTGCTCAAAGGCACAAAGCGTTGAATGGATGTTTTTCCACCAAGCGCTACATATAGAATGGACTCTGCTTCATGATCTGCATGCCACAGCTGATAACCGCTGACGGGTAGAGGACCACCGTATACGACGTTGCGATCATCTGCTGAGAAAACAATTTCTTGATCCTCCCCGTGTTGTATCACCTCTCGTGCCCGATTGGCAGCAATAGGCTTGGATGTCATCCACAACAGATTGTCAGCCGGATTGAAGACGGGACGCAAATGAATTGGATCGACTGTGCCCGATGGAGCTATGGATAACTTAGTTATGATCGCAGAAACCTGTTTGGAATCAGCCTCCAACAGCTTCAGTAACTCGGAGGGTAATACATCACCATTCGTAGCATCAATATAAAGTGCAGGATGGTTGGGTTGTTCCACTTTCCAATAAGCCAGCAGGGGAAGAGCATAACCACGATGAAGCTCTCCTCCGCCAGCAAGTAACGCCTCAAGATTCACATGTTGTCGATCCAAGGCTTGTCCGAGAAGTTCATTGTTATATGGTGACTGCTCTCCTTGACCATATTCACTAAGCATCAGATGTCCCTGTTCTGTGGCGGTAATAATCATATATCCCATTGGTTTCCCATCCAATGCAGCTTGCACCAGCCAGCTATGTGTACCAGGGCCCAGAGGATAGAAGTCCAGGTCGGCGTTCTTCCAATCAGCTTCCGCGTTAGCCGTACCAAGTGCAGCAGCTTGTTGCTCTGCAAATCGTTGCACAGCAGCGGGAGCTAGTTTGTCATTCTGGGAAGCATGATGTTCGGGACCATATGCTGTAGATGAAGCGAGATATGGTGAAGACGTTTTTTGTTCTTCAGCATTGGCTATCGACCAAAAGGAGAATAGGGCAAGACAACTGAGCAAGCCCAAGGAGATACAGACTGTTTTCCGAGCGTTGTTCCAACACATATGGAAGAATTGTTTCAAATTCACACCTACTTTTCATTTATCCGTTACCTGAGCCGGTCCTAATTTCATTCTAGGGGACGGGCTATGCAAAGGTTGCCGCAACCTGTCGGGCAGCTGATCATGAATAAACACTACTTTTGCCAGCATTTGCAGGAAAAGTAGTGTCTTCGTCTATCTTAAGTGAAACATGCCGCTGCTAATCGCAGTCACTTTCACTTTGGGTTCGTATTGCCAGATCATCTCGGTCCGGCGTGTCTCGTATTGCAGTTTCATGGCTTCGCGATCGATAACCGCCTGTTTGGCTTTCTCTTCTTCAGCGTCTGTCTCGGTTTCGATCGGCACAACGGCCTCTGCGGCCAGTTCCATATCTGTTCCAATGGGTTTAGCGTTAGTGATATCCAGAACTTTTTTCAGAGCTACAGGTGATGTGCGGTTAGAATGGACACTCTCCATGCCTGAGGCTGTGTTACTCGGGGGTTCTACTTCAGGTGTATCTTCCCGGAGTACTGCTTCGTAATAGGTATCCAACACGTCCAGCTCCAGATCAAGTCGCTCTTGGGCTTTCTCAGCCCAGCTATAATCGAGTTCCAGCAAGCGGTTCGTCAAATGAGATTCGAGAGCAGCTCCGGCATCGGATAACGATACTTTGGCTGTCTGTACATGCATGTTCTCCGCGAGCCTTGGACTGAGATCACGTCGATTCAGCTTGGTTCCGAACTTCTCTATAATTTCACCCGATCTAAGGGAGATGCCGAGAAAATGCAATTCTTCCCGTTTCAAATCACAGGCGAACTCTACCTTAAAACAGACACCGAGCCAAGGTTCATATACGGCTGGCGCTGTAGCGCGCAATTGCCGTTTGGCAGCTTGTTCGAACAGATTCACGAAGGCACCCCCTTCACGTGCTGCACCAAAAATCTGTTGGAGTCTGCGACTGCCGTACACCACTTCTTCACGCAATATCCTTCCTGGTCCCAGTAGTGGCATGGATGGAGTAATGCCGAAATAACGGCCCAGAATGGTTTCTTTCGGTGGCTCGCCTTGAGGACTGCCGTTGGTTGCGCCATTCGTTTGAGCAGTGTCAGGTGATGCTTGCGCTGTTTTGGCTTCGGCTGCTTCAATGGCCTGCTGATAACTGTCAGGATCGAATATAAATGTAAAGGACATTGTCTCAGCGGGTGCTCCGGTTCGCTCCACGAACCCCCAATAATAGGGGCGATTGGTCAACGCTTTGTCTGCCTCAGGCGAAAGTTTAACAGTAACATGGGCAGGCGAACGCTCCATAATCTGACAATCGAGTGCTTCCAGATAGGTGAGAACATATGCCTGCACTTCATGGGGAGTCATGGTCATGGGTCAGCTACCTCCTTTGCGAAGATCTAACAGCCCGGAGACGGCAGGGCCTTCATCGGCAACCTCGCGTTGAATGGAGTTCAGTGATTGCCCAAGTGAATCCATTTTACGGCGAATATCTTCATCATTTTGTGATTCCAACATGATTTTGTACAGGCTTTTCTCAATGGACTCCTTCTTCTCCAGCCGTTCCAGAATGACATCCAGCCCGCCAATCACCATCTCAAACATATTGATCTTCTCATGCAGCAGGTTCAGGATATGTTCCTCAATGGTTCCGGACGTGGATAGGTTGAAAATGTTCACATCATTTTGCTGTCCCAGCCGGTGTACCCGACCGATCCGCTGCTCTACCCGCATAGGATTCCAAGGCAGATCAAAGTTGATCATATGGTGGCAAAATTGCAGATTAATGCCCTCGCCACCCGCTTCGGTTGCAATCATGGCCTGCACACGTCCGCGGAAGAGATCCATCATCCAGTCTTTTTTGCCTCGATTCATACCACCCCGATAGGGTACAGCCGTAAGCCCATTGTTACGGAAATAGTTTAGCAGATACTCCTGCGTGGCCCGGTATTCGGTGAAGATAATTACTTTTTCATTCATGTTGCGAATCAGTTCCATCGTTTTCTCCGCTTTGGTATTTTCCTTGATCGCTTTAATATGGGCAACGAGTTCCCAAATCTTGTCCCGAAGGGGAGAGTCCAGCGGAAGTTTCTTCGACAGATTAACCAGTGTTACGAATACCGCATCTCGACTACTACACACTTCACGCTGCAATGTAACAAGGGAGAGCATGCTGCTCAGGTTGCCGCCAGCTTCCTGGTATTGATCCTTAACAAAGGACGTCACCCCATCATAGAGCGCTTGTTCTTCGGGCGATAGTTGCAGATTCACGTTGGAGACGTTCCGTTTGGTAAATTGAACGGGGCCTTCGCCGCGGCGGTTACGAATCATCACTTTGGATAACTCGTTCTTAAGTTGTTCCTGATTTTTCGGAACCCGTTTGTCTACGACAAAGTTGGCCGCAAAGTCACCCTGACGCCCCAACTGACCGGGCTTCAGCAGGTTAATCAGATTAAACAGCTCACTCATATCGTTCTGCACAGGTGTAGCTGTGAGTAGCAAACAGTACTTTTTGCGCAATTTCAGCATGAATTGATAGTTGGTTGTTTTCTTGTTTTTGAGCTTATGTGCTTCATCAATAATGATCATGTCGTAATCAGTGTTCAGCAGCATATCTTTATGGGGGTCACGTTTGGCTGTATCCATGGAAGCAACGACTACTTCATTCTGCCAGGAATAGGCCTTTTTCTGGGCAATGGCAGGAATACCGAATTTCGAATTCAACTCCCGTACCCATTGCAACACAAGAGAAGCCGGTACGAGAATGAGTACCTTGGATACGAGACCCCGAACCATATATTCTTTCAGAATGAGACCGGCTTCAATGGTTTTGCCAAGCCCCACCTCATCGGCGAGAATGGCCCGGCCTGACATTTCAAATAATACTCTGCGTGCAGTGTCCATCTGGTGAGGAAGTGGAGTAAGGCCTTGTAAATGCTTCAAACACTGAATTTCGTCAAAATTGGGAATCAGATTGGTCTCTTCGGCTTGAATGCCCAGTTGAAAGAGTCGGTAATCTCCCCAAGGGCCCCCTTTATCCAGTCGTGATTCCAACTGATTGATCCAGCTTCGATCGAATTCCAGTGGAACGGGCAGCTCGGCTACAGGTTGATTCGTGTGGTGCGGGTTTTTCCGGTTCATGATGCTTCCTCCCCTGCCATACGTGATGACGTTTTATTCGTAGGTAATAGTATGGACGAATGAGAGTGAGTTCATAACTATACAAGTTGAACTACATTTTATTTGCACGAACACTACGATGACAGAACAACCTTCCAATCGCTGTTGTCCCCAGATTTCTTTGATTCCCTTTTCTGAAGGGGAAATCCGGGGATAGCGTATGCTTTCGATGCAGCTTTCTTTCAGAAAGCTATTAGGCGAACGCTTCGCTTTTTCAGGTTTTTTCTGTCCCAAAAAATTCACAGGTTTTGTATGCGTGAGTCTGAGGGTGTGTGAAGAAGCTTGTCCGAGCAGGAGAGTCCAAAAAATAAGGTCTGTGATAAAAGTCATATAGAAAATCAATATATGGTGTAATATACTGGTTTTATATCACTATATGTGGTGTTTCATCATAATTTACTTTTATAGTGAAAATGGAGCGTTAATCGGGGAGGTTGAACGTAGCGATGAAATCAAACCAACGATCGTACCAATTAGAAGGACTTAGCGAAAAAATATTTCTGGACCGATACGCCTGGAAGGATGCTGACTCGAATCATGCCAAGGTCGGAGATGTGGTACTGGTATTAACAAAGGATGATCCCAAGTTCCCAACCAAGGAAGTGGGCGAAATTATAGAACGCCAGGGTCAGCTCGTACAAGTAAGGACTCGAAGCGGAGAGATCATCGAGACCAGCGTGGAGAAACTGACACTCAACATCGAAAAAACACCGGAAGAGCTGTGGAGCCGGCTTGCCAAAGCCATGGCCTCTGTTGAATCTACAGTAGATCAGCGGGCAACGTGGGAGTCCAAGTTCCGCTCCGTGTTGGAGGATTGGAAGTTAGTACCCGGAGGGCGTATTGCTGCAGGAGCGGGGGCAAGCGATGAGCTCACACTCTTTAATTGTTATGTTATTCCGTCTCCGCAGGACAGTCGGGGTGGCATCATGAAGACCTTGACCGAGATGACGGAGATTATGGCACGTGGGGGAGGTGTGGGCATTAATTTGTCTTCTTTGCGTCCTCGCCGAGCGGTGGTGAAAGGTGTCAATGGATCATCCAGCGGTTCCGTATCGTGGGGCGGATTGTTCAGTTATACGACAGGACTGATTGAACAGGGCGGAAGCCGACGGGGTGCGCTCATGCTGATGATGAATGACTGGCATCCAGATGTGCTTGATTTTATTACCGTGAAACAAACGATGGGGCAGGTGACCAATGCTAATCTGTCTGTATGTGTGAGCAACGCCTTTATGGAGGCTGTCAAGCAGGACGGAGATTGGGATTTGGTTTTCCCCGATACGAACGATCCAGACTACGACACCAATTGGAACGGGGATATGCAGCAGTGGAAAGCCGCAGGTCATTCGGTGGTACACTATCGTACGCTGAAGGCGCGCGAAATCTGGCATACCATTATTGAATCAGCCTGGAAATCGGCAGAGCCTGGTGTGGTATTCATGGAGTACTATAACCAGATGTCCAACAGCTGGTACTTTAATCCGATCATCTGTACTAATCCATGCGGGGAACAAGGCCTGCCTGGCTGGGGTGTATGTAATCTGTCAGCGATCAATCTGTCCAAATTCTATGATGAAACGAATCATGATGTGGCATGGGATGAACTGGCGGAAACCACTCGCATCTCGGCTCGATTTTTGGACAATGTCATTGATGCAACACCATATCATTTTGAGGAAAACAGACTGAATCAGCAGCGTGAACGCCGGGTGGGGCTTGGCACGATGGGACTGGCAGAGCTGATGATTAAGCTGCGTATAAGGTACGGCAGTCCTGAATCCCTTGAATTTCTGGATAAACTGTATGGATTCATGGCGAAGGAGGCCTATCTGGCATCGGCAGAGATTGCAGCAGAGAAGGGAGCTTTCCCGGCTTTCGAAGCTGAACCGTATTTACAGAGTGGATTCATGAAAAATATGGTTGCGAGGTACCCTGAAGTGGGAGAGGCTATTCGCAAACAGGGCATTCGAAATGTCACGCTGATCACCCAGGCGCCAACGGGAAGTACCGGTACGATGGTAGGCACATCAACAGGGATTGAGCCGTATTTCGCCTTCAAGTATTTCCGTCAAAGCCGTCTGGGTTATGATGAACAGTTCGTACCGATTGCGCAAGAGTGGCTGGATGAACATCCGGGTGAAGCTTTACCAGACTATTATGTGACGGCGATGGATCTGTCGGCTGAGAATCACATCCGGGTGCAGGCTGCGATTCAGCAATGGGTGGATAGTTCCATCTCGAAGACGGCCAACTGTCCGGCTGATTTTACGGTGGAGGATACGGCTGAACTGTATGAACTGGCCTTCGACCTTGGCTGTAAGGGAGTAACGATATATCGAGACGGCAGTAGGGATGTGCAGGTGTTGTCCACTTCGAAGAAGGAAGAGACCCAGGAGACCGAAGATCAGAACACGGCGGAAGCAAAAGAGAAGACGGACGTATCTACAATAGATAACCCGAATAATGTAGGAGGGCAGGCAGGTGTTGAGCCGGTCAGTAGTAAGGTTGATGATGAAATCCATTCTTCCGATCAAACCTCTTCCTCTGCCACAGTGCTGGATAAACAATATAGAAGCCGCCCTCAGGTACTTCGCGGTGCAACATACAAAATTAATACGCCATTCGGAATGGCTTACATTACAATTAATGATCTGGAGGGAACGCCGGGTGAAATCTTCCTGAACGTGGGCAAAGCGGGATCGGATGTGTTCGCCATGGCTGAGGCCCTCGGTCGGGTATGCTCACTGTTTCTTCGATACGGAGATCACGGGCACAAGGTGGAACTGTTGATCAAACATCTCAAGGGAATTGGTGGTTCGGGTGCGATTGGCTTTGGAGCCAACCGGGTGGAATCGATTGCAGATGCCGTCGCCAAAGCATTGGAAAGTCATGTACAGAGCAATGTGCAGGCGAATGAAACGGGAGCTTCACAAGAACAGAACCAAGTGAAGAGCGCATATCCACAAGTGGAGAATCAAAAAAACTTTATCGAATCAAGAGATTTATGCCCTTCTTGTGGTTCTGCATCCCTGATGAATGTGGAAGGATGCAAAACATGCAGTCAATGTGGGTATAGCAAGTGCAATTAAATAGCATTTGAAAAAAAAGAGAAAAAGAAAAGGCGTTCCATGACTCCACCAAGAGTCAGGAATGCCTTTTCTTCATTTAGCTAACTAACACCATTTATGACTACGATCTGCCAATGACTGCAATTCGTTGAATAGAACCCCAGCGTGATAGCCGTCGCACACGGCATGGTGTAACTGAATAGATAAGGGGAGATAAACTTTATCGTTGGTTTGAACATATTTTCCCATCGTGAAGATAGGCAACAAGAAGGTTCCCTCATTGTAAATATTCAGATTAAATCCCGTAAAGTTCACCCAGGGAATACTGGAAACGGGAAATGTATTTGGTGGTTCATTGGGTTTGGCAACCAATTGTTTATGATCTTTGTAATTCTTCATATCGTCCAGATAACGATTGTGGAACGTCTCAAAATCTTCATGGAATGTCGTCCAGATCGTCGAGAAACGTTTGTCGTCCTCATGAAAAATCGTATAGCTCGGAGACATCTCGTCCCAGTAGCCTAATCTCCCCTCGGCGTCGAAACTAGTTCGAAATTCTTGATGTGTATTGACGACCGTAGAGATCATATGAATAAGAGCTGGGTAGAACTTCATGCCTTTAAGTTTTATTTGAGCAATCAATAGCGTGATATCCAGATTAGCAGTCATGCTGTAGGTACATCTGACCTGATTCAAGTAGTGGTCAAAGTAAGGCTTTCGATCCCACTGATCTAACACGATTGGATTAAACATAAGTTATAACCTCCTAAATTTGAATAATGCCTTCATTTAGGAGGTATATTTGACTGATTTGACCATATTCTATCACATTCCCGGTATCGTATTTTTAGACATTGATCCCTCTCAGTATAACATAATAATGAATGTGTGCTTATAGCGTAATACTCCGCAAAGCGCTTTTTCAACCTGCTGCATTACTTTATAATGAAAGTGTATGTATAACGAAGAAGAGAGGGGATTAGATGCGTCAGCCGATAGAAGAACCCAAATTTTATTCTTATCCTGGAATGGTAGCGGTGGTGACTTCACGTCATGAGGGAGTCCAGAATGTGATGGCGTCCGGATGGCATACATACATCGGATCATATCCAGGCGTATATGGCATCTCCCTTCGTAAGGAAACATACTCCTATGAACTCATTGAGAAGAGTGGTGTATTCGGAGTTCATTTCCTACCAGGTCATCGATCAGAGTGGATTCAAGCTGCAGGAACGTTCAGTGGAAGAGATACAGATAAATTTACAAGATTCGGCATTCCATATGAGGAAGGAATGAAGGTAAGTGTACCTATTTTGACGGACGCTTATTTTGCTTATGAATGCAAAGTTATGGATATTACAACATATGGTGACCATGAATGGATTGCAGGCGAGGTGTTGCAGCGATATCAGGATCCGAAGTACTTTCTGGAGAATGGAATGGTTGATCTGGAGAAGTTGCAAATCCCAATGTACACAGGGCGCTCAACATACCGAATCCTGGATGCAAGGACAGAAGAAAAGAATCACCCGTTCTACCTCTAGGGTCCTAGGCAAGAAGAAGCAATTATGAGCAAAACTTTCAATCCGGTCTGACATAGGTTTATAATGGATAGTGGCTGCTGAGCAAGTCGGCAGCCTTTTGTTATGAATTTAATTGTTTCAATGAACGGTTGCGTGGGTATGCTGGTTTGCGCAAGCGGACAGGTAATTTTAGCCACTCGATGAAAAGTACTATATTTAACGACAAAATTAGAGTATGATTTTACAGCTATATGAGCTGGCAGGAAAGGTTACATCGGTTTAAACGTTTGTAAATATTCTTGTAAAGTATGAGGCTTATTTCGGGCGTATAATGCTAAACGTGAACTTACGAATCCATATAAAGAATATTGTAATGATTAAAACTTAATGGACCGGCAACACGTCTACCTTAAGACTGTAGAATTCACCAAGAATGTAGCATCATCGGAACGTGCTTCAAACAGAGGCTTTTCTTATGTTGTAAATGAAAGATGGAAGGTGCAATACGTATGTTAATGACAACCAGAACGATCAGGAGTTCCATTATGCCCCCAACACCGATGTTGTTGACTCACAGTAACAAGGAGGGGCATGCATGTCACAATTGCCTAATAACAAGCGACATATGAACGGACTGGATGGCTTGCGAGCCATCGCTGTACTTGCGGTAATCGCGTATCATCTCAATTTGGATTTTATTCCGGGTGGATTGCTCGGTGTAGGTATATTCTTTGTTCTCTCTGGATATTTAATTACAGATATCCTCGTGTCACAGTGGCAGGAACATGGACGCATTTCACTCGGTGATTTTTGGGTAAGACGGGTAAGGCGCTTGCTTCCAGGCATGCTGACCATGACAGCTGTGGTAATGATCTGGTTGGCCTGTACAGACCCATCCCGGCTCGCTGCGCTTCGTGGTGATATCGTTTCGGGTGTATTATACATAAGCAATTGGTGGTATATCTTTCACAACGTTTCCTATTTCGAAAGTTTTGGCCCTCCATCACCGTTTGGACATTTCTGGTCACTGGCTGTGGAAGAGCAATTTTATCTCATATGGCCTCTTCTGCTGATCGCAGCAATCGTGGTGTTCAAAAGAAAGGGATGGCTGGTCGTCTTCATTGTCGTCGCAGCTGAGTTGTCTGCTGGCGCAATGGCCATCATGTATAATCCGGATCTGGACCCAAGCCGTGTATATTATGGAACAGACACGCGGGCATTCGCACTGCTTGCTGGTGCTGCTCTTGCCGTGGTGTGGCCTAGTCGCAAGCTCTCGAACTCTCTGCCTGGCATGAATCGGCTTGTGCTCGATGTGTCGGGACTAGCTGCACTCGCTTTATTAATCTACATGATGTTGAACAGCAGTGAATATGATGCGTTTCTGTATCAAGGAGGAATGGTGCTTCAGGCTGTGGCAACAACGTTGCTGGTAGCGGTATTGGCTCACCCATCGTCATTCCTGGCACGGTTCATTGGAGCAAAGCCATTACGCTGGATTGGAGAGCGATCCTACGGATTATATCTATGGCATTATCCAGTTATTATTTTAACCAATCCCGCGGTGGATACGGGAGGAGCGCATCCTGTACGAATCATTTTACAAGTTGCTGTAACGGTTGTACTGGCTTCATTATCTCTTAAATATATTGAAAATCCGATTCGCTACAACGGATTCCGTGATTCCTGGTCCCGATTATGGGGAAGAGGGCGGTCATCGATCGGTATACGTAATGTGTGGTGGAAGCGGACAGGTCTGTTGATGACGATTCTGCTGTTGTCCTATACGGTATCCCAGATGATGGTCTCACATGCAGCGAATTCCGACTCCCATTCCGTATCGATGTCGACCACATTGAATGGAGAGAATTCTGTAGCGGAGGAACAGGGACAGGATGTTTTGCCAGCGAATACAGCGACATCGGGCTCAGGTCAAAAGAACGATGCGCATAGCCATAAACCGGAAGCAGGAACGAAAGATAATCCGGAGAACAATGAAAAACCGACAGGAGAGACGGCGCCAGACTCGAGACCTGGGGACCAGGACAATTCAACGAGTGGTGGCAAAGACGGTCAGTCTGAAGATAAGCCGGCTGATGAATCCGTGGCTAACGAGAATGATGCTCCGGACGGAGCTGAAGCGAACCCATCCGATGGAACGGATGATGTACCTGATTCATCTGAGGAACATGAAGAAACGGCTCCTCCTGCCCAGGATGGCAAGATTCATTATACCGTCATTGGAGATTCCGTGATTTTGGATGCAAAACCATATCTGGAGCAAAGTATAGCGGGAGTGTACGTGGATGGACATGTTGGCCGTCAAATGTGGCAGGCAGGCGATGTATTGGAAGGGCTGAAGCGAAACAACCAAATGGGCGGCAAGGTGGTGCTGGAGCTCGGGACGAATGGTTCCTTTAACTCCAAAAACCTGAATGCGGTGCTTGATTATCTGAAGGATGAGGATCAGGTGTATCTGGTTACTGTGCGTGTACCTCGTCCGTGGGAACGAACGGTAAACAGGGCGTTGAATGAAGCAGCATCCAACTACAGTAATGTCTCACTGATTGACTGGAACAGTGCAAGTGAAGGACACGACGAATATTTTGAAAAAGACGGTGTACATCTCACTACGCAAGGGTCAGAAGCTTTTGCAGAACTGGTGAAGAACAGTATTCAATAATACGCAATCCATATTCAATACGATTTAGCACTTATTCATTACTATAACCTAGGTTTAAGCTGCCGATGGCTGCAACAAGAAAGAGCTCTCATTGTGAGGGCTCTTTCTTGTTGTTATGAGCAATAAGTCAGCAATGTAAGTTCCAAACAGGGGAACCGATATTTTTCACCCCTGCATCCGTGGATCGTCACCTTACGGTATGATAACGTTACCATTTACAATAAGTGTAATCAAATCGCCGAGGGGGAATATAGAGATGTTGAAAAAATGGCTTTCGGGTGTTCTGGCAATAACGTTGTTCTCCATTATTCTAGCTGGCTGTGCTGGCGGAGATACTTCAGAAGGAGGCAGCGGTAATGACAAAGTAACCGTAACACTCTGGCACAACTGGACCGGACAGGATGCGAAGGCGGTGGCAATGCGTCAGATTATTGAAGATTTTCGCACGGCACATCCAGATATTGAAGTCGTGGATGAAGGACTGCCTACAGATGGTCTCAAAACCCGGCTTCGCACGGTGGCAGCTGCCAACGAGATGCCAGACCTGTTCGTAATGTGGCCAGATGCCATGACTAAGGAATTTGTAAAAGGGGATCTGTTACAACCCATTAATACCGAGCTGGATGCGAAGCCGGAGTGGAAAGATAATTTTATCCCGAACGCATTGGACGGATACACCGTGGACGGGAATATCTACTCCGTGCCCATGAATCTGGCGCCGAGTTCCTTCATCTATTACAATGAAGCTCTTTTCAAACAGTACAACGTGAAAGTGCCTGAGACTTGGGCGGAACTGGAACAAGCGATTGCTACGTTTAATCAAAATAAAGTCATTCCCATGGCGCTTGGCAACAAGGCGAACTGGGTAGCACAATCGACCATATTCAGTACCCTGGCTGACCGGATCACCGGCACAGACTGGTTCCTGAAAGCGACAGCACAAGATGGTGCAAGCTTTACCGATCCACCATTTATTGAAGCCCTGAACAAAATGCAGGAGCTCGGCAACAGCAAAGCGTTCCAGGATGGATTCAACAGTATCGATGAGACACAGATGATGCAACTTTATTTCCAAGGTAAGGCAGCGATGGTCATGAACGGCGGATGGGCCTTGGCCAATCTGGTGAACAATGCACCTGAAGAGGTATTGAACAACACGCATATTACGATTCTCCCTCCAGTGGACGGAGGTAAGGGTGAACCAAGAACCACATCCGGTGTTGTAGGAACCGGGTTGGGTGTAAGCAAAAAGCTGAGCGGTGCACAAAAAGAGGCGGCGATGGAGCTGTTCTACGCACTGGCAGGACCAGATGGTCAGAAGGCTACATTGGATAGCAGCACATTGGTGAGTTACAAGATTGATCTGGACAAAACCAAGGCGCATCCTTTGTTCGTTGAATTATATGATCTGATGCAGGAAGTGAAGATTACGCCTGTATACGATTCCAAGTTGGGATCGGCAACGGTTGAAGTTATTAACAATGCTTTGCAAGAGTTGCTCATGGGAGGTAAAGCCGAAGACATTGCGGCTAAAATCCAGGCGGCTCAAGCCAATGCAGTTAGTCAGTAATTATGGGTCAAACTAGATAGCGATTACGATGGTACAGCCAGACGATAAAGATTCAATGAACTCATCACATCGCGTATTAGCTGGTTATTCGACAAAACCCCTTCCCGGCAGGGGAGGGGTCTTTAAGTATGGAAGGGAAGTGAACAGATGAACGCACTGCGCAGTCGGCGTTTTATTATGCTGGGGCTGGCCCCGGCAGTCATCATTTATGCATTGTTTGTATTTGTACCGGTCGTATGGTCGGCGTACTACGGTTTCTTCAACTGGTCCGGCATCGGCGCATCCAAATATATTGGTATGGATAATTACGTAGAGATCTGGCATGATCCTGTATTTTGGCGGGCACTGAAAAATAACGTTATTTTTGTGTTGGCATCCGTATTTGGACAAATTCCGTTAGCACTGATGCTCGCGGTCATATTACACAAAAGCAATCCGTTACAGCGGTTCCTGCGCTCAGCCGTATTTCTGCCGATGGTACTATCGACTGTAGTGATCGGTATGATCTGGCAGTATATCTACCATCCGCAGATCGGGATATTGAACTTTCTGCTGGACGCACTGGGTCTGGAGAGTTGGAAGCTGCAATGGCTTTCCGATGACAAGATTGCGATCTTTTCCTTAGTGCCGCCGCTGCTCTGGAGTTTTGTGGGGTTGTATCTGATTATCTTCATCTCCGCATTGCAGAATATTCCAGGCGAGATTCATGATGCTGCCAAAATAGACGGTGCTTCAGGCATCCGTAAGCTGGTATCCGTCTCTTTGCCCATGATCTGGGGGACGGTTCAGGTTGCGATCATTCTATGTATCTCGGGAAGTCTGAAATCCTTCGATCTGGTCTACATCATGACCAAGGGTGGTCCGGCACATGCAACAGAACTACTTGCAACGTATATGTACAATTCGACCTTTACAACATACCGTTATGGTTTTGGTAGTGCGATCTCAACAACCATCGTACTGATCTCCCTGCTGCTGATCGGAACAAGCCAGTGGGTGACCAGTCGCAAACGAAAAGAGAATCAATAGAGAGGAGGGCTATCATGCGTGCGACACCTGTATCCATGCCATCACCACGAAGCGGCTCGGGCCATCCGATTCGCCGCCTCCGCAGCGGAATTGTTTGGACGCTGCTAACGGTCTATGGTATTTTAACATTGTATCCGTTCTACTGGCTCGTGATTAGTGCGTTCAAAACGAATGAAGATTTCTATAGCAGGCCCTTTGGTCTGCCGGAAAACTGGAATGTTGCCAATTTCAGCAATGCATGGGAAAGCTCCAGGCTGGGGACTGCTTTTGGCAATTCACTCATTGTATCCGTCGGATCACTTATTCTAACGCTGTTTATTGCAGCGCTATCTTCATTCATTCTGGCCCGTTTCCAGTTTCGCTGGAAAGGGTTAATCATGACCTTCTTTGTTGTAGGTATGCTCATACCGATCCATAGTACACTTGTCCCTTTATTTATTTTAATGAAACAGATGTCCTTGCTAAATACGTACTGGGCATTAATATTACCTTATACGGCTTTTGCATTACCTACAGCTATTTTCGTGCTTACTGCTTATCTGACAAGTGTTCCACGTGATATTGAAGAGGCAGCTTTTATTGATGGAACGGGGCTTTGGGGGCTATTTACCCGAATCATGCTGCCCATGTCCGTACCTGCGTTGTCTACGGTTACGATCCTGAGTTTCCTGCATGCGTGGAATGACTTTTCATTTGCGCTTGTATTCATCAACAAGACCGGATTGAAAACGTTACCGCTGGCCATTGCGAACTTTGCGGACGGGTATCAAACCGATTACGGGTTAACACTTGCTGCCATGACCCTATCGGTCATTCCAACCATTATCTTGTATCTCGTATTCCAGGAACAGGTTATGAAAGGCATGACAGCCGGAGCTGTTAAAGGATAAGCGAAAGCGCATCCAGAGGAGGAGAAACGTTTGGCACGCTGGCTCACATCTTCGTTACAAAGGAAGCTATCCGTTGTTGTGACAGCTTCAATGATTGTGCCATTGCTGGCTTTGGGTCTGTTCGCCTTTCTAATCTCTTCCCGCATCACGGAGCAAAAAACAAAACTGTCCGGCATGGATACGCTGAAACAGGTGGAAGCCAATCTTCGTTATATGCTGCAGGATGCCGAGAACCTGTCCATTTTCCTGATTGGAGAAAGGGATATTCAGCATTATCTTAGCCAAAATGAGGATCACGAGATGGACAGAGTGGATATCTTGGGCAGGATGACCAATCTGGCTGCTTCCAAGAAATATATCGCCAACATCGCCATATATCCGGGGCGTTTTGATGCCACATTGTCGACCGCTACCTGGTATGAATCCAGTGAATTCAACTTATCCTATCCCTCTGTTCCTAGTGGTGAAACAGTTAAACAATGGACGGGGGTATACCCGGTCCAGAATTATGCGGGTATTCAAAATGTGATCACTTTGGTTCGGCCGATTCGCAGTATCCATGATTATCGGCCCATCGGCTGGTTAGCCATTAGTCTAGATGAGAAGGCCATATCCAAGGGATGGGCCGCTCTGGGATTAGGCAGAGGGCAAGGCAGATTGGAACTTATCGGCAGTTCTGGAGAGATTCTGTCTTCGATGGACAAATCCCGGCTTGGACTTAAGCTGGATGGTGTCGAGCCTGGGATCACAACGTTAATTCAGGCTGGTGGTAGCGGAACCACTACGTATGGCAGTGGTGAGGATAAACGGACGCTGCTCTATTATCCGGAAGAATTGACGGGGTGGACGTTGGTCGGAACAGTCCCATATGACCAGTACAAGTCCGAGAATCGGTATATCCTTATTCTGACCGGGTGCGCCGTTGCCATGTCTGCTGCGATCAGTGCAGGTTTGGTCTGGTTTACGGTGAGGCGTGTGACGCGGCCGCTTCGCGTGCTTACCAGACATCTGTCCAGAATTGATCCGGAACGTCCTCTTCCACTGTTTCGGTCTGAAAGTGATGACGAGATCGGCAGGCTTGGGGAGAGTTACAATCTGCTCGGTTCACACATTCAGTTATTGAAGGAAGAGGTTATTCGCGGTGAAGCTCGCAAAAAGGAAGCGGATCTTCGGGTGCTCCAGGCGCAGATTAATCCGCACTTCCTATATAACACGCTCTCTTCAATTCACTGGATTGCCTTGATGTCAGAAGAGAAGCGGATCGCGGACATGGTTGAGGGCTTGAGTGATTTTCTGCGCATCAGTTTAAACAATGGTCAGGATTATTATCCTGTGGAACAAGAGATTGCTCATATCCGACATTATGTGCGGGTGCAGTCCATTCGTTTCCCTGATCAATTCGTATTGCATTACATCGTTGATCCAGCGCTTGAGAAGCGAATGATGCTGAAACTGTTGCTGCAACCGCTCGTTGAGAATGCCATGATTCATGGCATTCAGCCCAAAGCAGGCGTGGGTACCATCACTATAATGATTCGCAAGGACCCGGATAATGAACAGATGAATGTACTGGTACTGGATGATGGTGTCGGCATGGAGCCGAACAGGCTGGAGCAATTAAGGATAAGTATAAGGGAATGGAAGGGAAAACAGCCGGAAAAACAGCTAAACCAAGGCGGTTATGGACTCTGCAATGTGAATGAGAGACTGCTTCTCCATTATGGAGCGGATGCACAACTAGAAGTCGACAGCAGGGTTGGGGGAGGTACCCGGATTTCGTTTTCCATTCCAATCTTGGAGGGTTCGCCATGAGACTATTAATTGTGGATGATGAAGTAATTATCCGTACAGGGCTTGCCAGCGTTATCGCTTGGCATGAACTCGGAATTGAACTTCTTCAACCGGCTGCCTCGGCAGAGGAGGCGTTAGCACGCATGGCTGAGGAACGTCCGCATATCCTGATGACGGATATTCGGATGACAGGCAGATCAGGGCTGGAACTGGCAGAAGAGGGACTGCGATTGTTACCTGAGCTGGAGGTCATTATTTTGTCCGGATACGATGACTTTTCTTATGCGCAGCAGGCGATACGCCAAGGGGTTACAGATTATCTGCTCAAAACAAGCAAGCCGGAAGAGATCATCAAGACCGTATTACAGGCCAAACAACGGATCACGGAACGTTGGGCAGAGAAGTCCAGAGAGGGACAGCTTATGCGGGAGAATCGGGAGCGGTTATTTGCTGGTTGGATCATTGACGGTGACACCGCTTCGGGCCAATTTCCTTCGTTTTTGCGTTCTGATGCTGGAATAGAGGCAGCGAATGATGGTCTTGATGATGAACAGATTCGCAGACAAGTCATTGTACTTCGAGCAGAGGGTTGGGATCGATCCTCGGATGCACTATTACGATTCGCGGTGCAGAATACCCTGGAGGATATGCTACCGGGTGCCATTGCGCATATAGAGAAACAGCAAATTATATGTGTAGTTTCATGGCCGCCTGTGGAACAGGAATATCCGTTCAAGCTGGAGAGTGCATTACGTCGGGTGGAGCAATTACTGAAGTGTACTCTGCGTGCAGCAGTAGGTCTGCCTGTGCATGGATATGCAGATCTGCACGAAAGCTACCGAACGGCTTCAACTGCTTTCCGATATCGAGGTTTGATGGATGATAAAGTATGGCATTATGAGCACGTTCAGGAGCGCCAAGGTGGTAAAACTGTACTTACGCATGAAGAAGAGACCACACTTGGTTCAATATTGTTAGATAATGATTCAGTGAGGTTAACGACATGGACGCGTGAACTGGTGGCTAATCTGACTACGGAACCGGAGGTCACGCCAGAATCGTTCAGTGCTTGTCTGCACTCTGCGGTCATTGCAGGTCATCGCTGGCTTACCCGTACAATGCGAGCGACAGGGCGTGAAGAAACCGCAAGGCTTGAACCCTGGTTGCCGGAACTGGATGCCGAAGCTGTAGATCTTGGGGATATGTTGTTCCACCATCTGTATGGTCTGATGCATGTCTATCACAGCCGAATGGGTCAGGGACAGGCTGCCCATGTGCAAAAGGCTATTGGTTATATTGAATCATCACTGGCACAGGACATTAATCTGCAGCAGGTAGCTGGACATGTCCATTTGCATCCGGGTCACCTGAGTGAACTTTTTAAAAAAGAAATGGGTGTGACCTTTGGAGATTTTGTCACCGATATGCGTATCCGAAGAGCGATGGATATGCTCGCCGTGTCTCCAGCGAAGGTCAGTGAAGTCGCTGCCATTAGCGGCTACGAAGACGTGAAATATTTTAGCAGGCTGTTCAAAAAACATACCGGCAAGACCCCGAGTGAATATCGAGAAGAGGCGCTGTCGTTCAAACCTTCGGGAAGTTAGAAATGAGCAGACCAGGCAGCATGTCTTGCATTTCTGCAAACGTTTTCGATAGAGTATTACTCAGGGTTATTGGAGAGTGAGGGTGTATTAATGAAGATCCATAGTTCAAGTCAGGATTTATCGGGACAATGGAAAATACAGCATTTTGAAGTTGGAGAGAAACGGGCAATGGATGTGGCAGCTGCTGCGCTGGATGACCGTTTCTGGATCGGGGCAGAAGTGCCTGGGGATGTACATGCTGCACTGATTGAGCGCAGTATCATTGATCCGCCCTATTACGGTCATAATGATGCCAAAAGTCGCTGGATTGAGCAAAAGGAATGGTGGTACCGTACAACCTTCAATCTGGTGAGAGATGCGGAGACGGAAGAGCACTTTGAACTGGTGTTTGAAGGATTGGATACGTTTGCAACGGTATATGTGAATGGCCATGAAGTTGGAAAAACGGCAAATATGCTTATGTCACATACATTTAATGTAACGTCTCTGGTACGCAGTGGCTGGAATGCGATTGCTGTCAAGTTCGATCCGCTTCACCTGCATCACCGGGACAAAGAAACCTTCGACTGGTCCTCGTATACGAAGGAACGGCCATGGCTGCGCAAAGCAGCGATGAACTTTGGCTGGGACTGGGGACCACGCATGGTGACGGTGGGAATCTGGGGTGCCGTACGGCTGGAAAAAAGAACAATAGCCAAGTTGGAAAGTGTGTATGCTCGAACGGAATCAGTCAGTACAGATCATGCTGTGTTACACGTCACGGCAGATGTGAAGTCCGTCTTGTCTTTCCGCAGCAGACAGAAGCGTGAGCAGGCTGTGGTTGCGTCCTGTAATGTTCGCCTGCTGGACCGCAACGGACACGAGGTAGCAGGTGCCAATGAACTGCCTGTAGAAGGTGGTAAGGCAGATACCACGTTGAACGTCACGTCACCTCAGTTATGGTGGACTCATGATCTGGGTGAGCCGTATCTGTATACGTTAGAGGTTACATTGTGTGCTGACGGCATCGAGGTGGATCGTTACAGCGAACCTTATGGGTTACGAACGATTGAGCTGGCTCTTCACAATGAACAGGGTGAAGATGCATTTACGTTTATTCTGAACGGAGTCAAAGTATATGCCAAGGGTGCCAACTGGATTCCGGCGGATCATCTGATTGGTGCCATCCCGAGCTCCCGGTATCGTGAGCTTATCGAGCTGTCGGTAGAAGGACATATGAACATGCTGCGCGTCTGGGCCGGTGGCATCTATGAGAAGGATGTCTTCTACGATGAGTGTGACCGGCAAGGGGTGTTGGTGTGGCAGGATTTTGCATTTGCGAATGCGTTGTTCCCGGATTTCAATCGTGATTTCATGGATAATGTCCGGCAAGAGGTAGAAAACAATGTCATCCGTCTGCGTAACCGTGCCTCGCTTGCCATCTGGTGTGGCAATAACGAGATTGACTGGCTTTATGACATGAAGTCTGCAAGTGGGGATATTACCAGTCCGTTCTACGGCGAACTTATCTATCATGAACTGATCCCTGAAGTGCTGGATCGCTTGGATCTGTCCCGTCCGTACTGGCCTTCTTCGCCGTTTGGGGATAGCAATGGTCAGGATGCGAATGATCCCGATGTCGGGGATCGTCACAACTGGCAGGTATGGCATGGATCGGTCTATCCAAGGAAGCATGGAGAGCCGCCCCTGCTGGACTATAGTATTGAAGGTGTGACGTTCAAAAATTATAAAAAGGATCATGCGCTTTTCAGCAGTGAATTTGGTATGCATGCCTCGGCCAATCGTTACACGCTGGAGAAAAATATGCCCGCAGGGCAGTTTTATTGGGGCAGTCCGGAGATGGCCTACCGTAACAAGGATACCAACCATCAAAAAGGCATTCTGCTGATGGAAGGTTACACAGGCATTCCGCAAAATATAGAAGAATACATGAACTATTCTATGCTGACTCAAGCAGAAGGATTGCGCTACGGAATTGAACATTTCCGACGGATTAATCACCGTAACAGCGGTGCACTCGTGTGGCAATTAAATGATAGTTGGCCAGGTACAAGCTGGTCCATGATTGATTATGAACTGCTGCCGAAGGCATCTTTTTATTACGGGAAAATATTCTTTCATCCTGTCTTGTTGTCATTGGAGCATGAGCCGAGGGAGCCGCTTGCGTTGTGGGTCGTGAACGATACACGGGACGTGCTGAAAGGCGAGCTTCGGTTCAATGTCTATGAATTGCAAGGAGAGAAGATCTATTCCAGCACACATGCTGTTGAAGTAACATCTCAATCCGCATTGTGTATTGCCGAATTAACTGAAGTAGAGGTGTTACAGGGCAGACGTGCGGAGGAAGTCATGGTTGAGTTGGTATCCGAAGGATTTACGGCGCCGATCAATCGGTACTTCTTGCGTGATCCTAAGGATGTGTCATTGCCGGAATCTCAATTGAGTGTACATGTGAATGAAGAGGAACAGTCTGTAACGGTTACGGCGAGTGGAGCAATTGCACGATTGGTGAAGTTGGAGCTCCCTCTTGGGCGTGTGCGATTCAGTGATAATTATTTTGATCTGCTCCCGGGCGAGAGCCGGACGGTAAGACTTCGTCATCCAGAGCGATCGTCTTTGCCACTGACGGAACTTCGAGTCAGTGCCATGAACGGCAGAGAAGGATAAAATAATAATAATAGACTTCGACTTCGACTTCGACTTCGATTCTAGTTCGAGGTTTTAAGGTGGTAATCCTGATCAGGGATGCCACCTTTTTTGCTTTTGCAGCAAGTGACTTCATGTATTCGTGTCAGGTGATCTTATCGGGTTTTGAAGAAAAGATTCATAGCGCTGCTGAAAAGAAGACTCCATCTCCACTTGTCGTGCAAGTTGCTGTTGAACCTTCGCTCCGCGAATCGTCTGAAGTTCCTGAAGTTGTGCAGTGGAATTGAATTGGTCTGTGGCCATCTGAACAAGTAATTCGGAGAGCACATCCGCATCTTCGAGCGCAGCATTAAGTCCGAACGCACCGGTTGGGGTCATGGTATGAGCAGCATCACCGATGAGTACAACATTGTCTTGTGCCCACGACTGGCAATAGCTGCTTTCGACAGATAACAGAACAAAATCACTCCAGCTCTGAATGTTGGCAGCTACAGAATCAGACAGGCAAGGAAATGCGGAGACAAGTTTGTCTACAAAAGGAGCAATCGGCTGCTCTCGCAGCTTGGAGTATGCTCCTTCGGGGATGTTCCAGCCAATCTGAACATAACCGCCAAACTGTGAGAACAGTGCGAGCTGTTGACCATCCATGCTGGCCATCCGAACAGCCGGTTCCCAACCTATCGGTGCCGGAATACGCGCCCACAGTAGATCATACCCATGCTTGCGAATTTCGGGGGTCAAACCGGAATGTTTGCGTACAGCAGAGTATCTGCCATCAGCACCGACAATAACAGATGCTTCGATGGAGGCGGGCACGCCGTTCTGTCGAATGTTAATACCAACGATATGGCCGTTTTTGTCTCGTAACATACCCGTCATTATCGTATTGAATCGTACTGGTTCGTTTGAACTGTGCTGCTGAGCGTGCGACGTGATGGCTTCCAGGAGATGATCTTGCGGAACATGAATACCCACATGCGATTCTCCGTTACCCGGGGATATTGTATGAACAATCTGACCATTTTCCCAATATTGAATCTGCTCCAAGAGCAGTGCTCCACGTTCCTTGACGAGGGAATAGAGGCCGTGTTTATTTAAAATTGTTTCGCCGTCCACATTGAGCAACTCTCCGCGGAACGATTTGTGCAGGTGGGGTTGCCGCTCTATGAGCATCGTGGATATTCCTTTTTGATTCAGTAAATATGAAAGTAAGGCACCACCTGGCCCAGCGCCGACGATGCAAACATCCGTTTTTAATGGTGATTGTAAGTTCTGATTCATGTGCATAAGTCCCTTGCAGTATAATGGTGACTCTTGTTTACTTTATAACAACAAATTTATTAAAATCATTAAGTAACTAAAAGTAACTTTGAAGATATAGGTTATTATAAACAAACCCGTTGCCATAATGCAATAGGTGCAACCCAAAATAGAACACAAGTCTTACGGTAGAGTATAAGGTGTCCAATACAAGCGTATTTTTCACAAACATCATAGTGTAAATATGTTACAATATAAGGTAGGTTATGATGAAAGGCAGGAGGAACGTTTATGAGCCCGGATACGGAGCGAAACTCTCAATTGGCAAATGTAGATCAATTGTTGGAGGCCTTCTTCAGATATAAAAATAAAGTATTGGATCAGCAGCAGAAGACCGAAACCAACTGTAAACTGAATCCGACAAAAAGTCATATATTGGGCATGATTTTACGTGAACAACGCTGTATGGCGGTTGATGTGGCGAGACAACTCAGCTTGTCTTCCGGTGCAACCACGATTGTACTGAATCAATTGGAAACGGAAGGCTTGATCCAGAGGGTGCGCAGTGAAGAAGATCGTAGAATTGTTTGGCTGTCCTTAACGGATGAAGGGGCGCAGCTTGCGAAGACACTTAATGCGAATCGTGGCCGAATGACGTGGGAATTGTTGCAAGCACTTTCCGAAGAGGAGCAGCAGCAGATGTTCGGCATGTTGAAGAAAATTGAACTGAAACTGCTGGAGAACATGAAGTCGTTTGAGCAGATCCATCGATAATGCATATATGACTTGTTCTTTTGAAGACGTCAGTCCTCATGAGTTCGTCCCTTTTTGCGGGGGGATGAGCCTTGAAGACTGGCGTTTTTGAGTTTGTTCACAAATGAAAGCGAACCACATGATCCGTCAATCCTTCCTGAATCAACACTTCTTTTTGTTTCCTGCCCATCAGGTCAAAGTGGGGAAATGGCTGCCGCTGATGAATATATCGGGGGTCCAACCCGTGATCGTTACACCAACACTCGAGACGTTCCAGATCTGCACAGCCAACTTTGGTGACACTGGTGATGCCGGGGAATCGGTTGTCAATCCAGAAATGAGTGAGGTACGCAATCTCACCACGAGCAACTTGTTCCTTCCACGCAGCCAACTCTTGTCGTTTAATTCCAAATGCCATAGATACAAGTTCCTTTCCAAACGGGTATTGTCCTGAGCATATTGTAACATCTTATATACAGAATCCATCAGAATTCTTCAAAATAGACTAGTCTGAGACGAGTTGGTTGGGTATATGAATATGACAACATTTTTATAACAAAGTCTGGATTATGTTAAAATAAACCTATACAACAAAGGTTTCACACTTCTATAGCGGAAAGGGATTGTCATCATGGAAATATTTATAGCCGTACTTGTTTTACTGGTACTGATCGGTTTATCGAACATTCTCAACCGGTTTGTACCTTTTATTCCCGTTCCGCTCATTCAAATCGTGCTCGGTGTAGCCATAGCTCTGCTTCCTGCCGGGGTACACTTGCAGTTGAATCCGGAATTGTTCTTTGTACTTTTTATCGCACCTTTGTTATACAACGATGGGAAGCGAACACCAAGGAATGAATTATGGAATCTGCGTGCACCTATCCTTCTGCTTGCGTTGGGACTTGTGTTCGTGACGGTGGTTGTGGCGGGATATGCCATTCATTGGCTGATTCCTACGATTCCGTTACCCGCGGCTTTTGCTCTTGCAGCCATATTGTCCCCGACAGATGCAGTGGCCGTTGGTGCTATGGCAGGACGAGTACATTTGCCTAAAAGCATACATAGGCTTCTTGAAGGTGAAGCATTAATGAATGATGCATCCGGCTTGGTCGCCTTCAAATTCGCCATTGCAGCCACGGTCACAGGTGTGTTTTCCCTGGCACAGGCAACCTTCAGTTTTATTCTGATTGCCATTGGCGGACTTCTCGTCGGTGCATTGTTATCTTTTCTGTTAATCCGGCTCGGGATGTGGATTCGCAGACTGGGCATGGAAGATGTAACAATTCACATGCTGTTGCAAATACTGACGCCATTTATCATCTATCTGGTGAGTGAAGAAATTGGGGTATCAGGTATTCTTGCGGTAGTGGCAGGCGGTATTATCCACGCCATTGAGCGTGACCGCGCTGAATCGGTTCAGCTGAAAATGCAGGTGGTATCTGCCAGCACATGGTCAGTCATTTTATTTATACTAAATGGTCTGGTGTTTGTAATTCTGGGTGTACAGGTCCCGGATGTTTTAAGTACCATTTTCGAAAATGTTTCGTTTAATAATCTGCAAGTGCTGGGCTATGTGGGCTTGATCTCGGTGCTACTGCTGGTTCTGCGCTTTCTCTGGATCTATCTGTTCTGGCAAGGGAATGAATGGCTGCGTACCAAATCCTCTATAGGCAGGCCCAAATTCAAGGATATCACGATTATTTCCCTATCTGGGGTACGTGGGGCTGTCACATTGGCGGGTGCCTTCTCCATTCCTTATGTGCTTCAGGATGGTTCACCTTTCCCTGAACGGGATCTCATTATTTTCCTGGCGGCAGGGGTTATCCTTTTCTCCCTGATTGCGGCGAGTGTGTTTCTTCCGGTTTTGGCTAAGAACGCTGGGGGATCCAGCGAAGAAACACCACAGAAGTCCGAGCGAAAAGCACATGACATTATGCTGAATGCCGCAATACGGGCTGTCAAATCCGAAATGAATGATGAAAACAAAGCTGCAGCACTCGCGGTCGTCTCCGATCTGTCCAAATATATCAGGCAGGCCGCAGGTCAGCTTACCGCGGATAAACGCAAATATATCCAGAAACAGGAAACGGCTATTAACCTGATTGCCACCCGAGCGGAGCGAAAAGAAATTGAAGAGATGCTGGATGAAAATGCAATTGCTTCCGATGCTGCTTTCAAATGTGACAGTTGGCTGGATCGCAAGGAAATGATGTTGGCCAATCGCGCAAACACTCAGATGATGACCTCAATCAATGAGATCGGGCGTATGCTGGGTCATCTATTCACCAATCGATCCCAGAAGCCGAGTCAACCCTTCATGCTAGAAAATGCAGAACTTTTCCGTCAGGTGAAGTTACGCACCTCTGAAGCGGCAATTAAGGCCATTCGTGCCCATATGAACGATGGGAATCGAATCGTAGCTTTGTCAGTCATCGCCAAATATGAACGTGTCATTGCCAAACTGCGAACCTGGAACCAAGGGAAAACGGAAGATCCGTTTAATCAGGAGAAGCTTGAGTTGCAGATGGTGGCGATTCAGGAACAGCGCAATACAGTGCAACAATTGTATGAGAACGGTGAGATTAATCGTGATGTGGCTGCCAAGCTGCGCCGGTTTATTAATGATGTGGAAGCAACTGCGTTGAAAAATACCTAATCCGATAAATCCGATATTTTAAATAAGTTAAACGGTCTGATATACTATGGAACAAGAAAATGAATCACTATCCATTATATATCGATCAGTAAGGGAGAGATGACACATGGCAAAACAACAAATACGGTTGGGCAAGACCGATCTGGTCGTAAATCCCATTGGACTGGGTGCAAATGCTGTAGGAGGGCATAATATCTATCCGGATATGCTGAATGATGAGACGGGTAAGGAAGTAGTTCGTACAGCTTTGAAACAAGGGATTAACTTTCTGGATACGGCATATATTTACGGACCTGAGCATTCAGAGCGATTGATCGGCGAAGTATTGAAGGAAACCGGTCAGCGTCAGAATACCATCATTGCGACCAAGGCAGCTCATAAATTGGTGGATGGCAAGATTGTCATGGATAACTCACCTGCTTTTCTGAAGACATCCGTGGATGAGGCGTTGAAACGTCTGCAAACGGATTACATTGATCTGTTCTACATTCACTTTCCGGATGAACATACGCCTAAGGATGAAGCGGTAGATGTGTTAAAACAATTAAAAGACGCTGGTAAAATTCGTGCGATTGGCGTATCTAATTTCTCCATGAATCAGTTACGTGAAGCCAACAAAGACGGGCATGTAGACGTATTACAGTCAGAATATAATCTGTTCAAAAGAGAAGCGGAGAAAGAGCTGTTGCCGTATACGGCTGAGCATAATATTTCTTTTGTGCCTTACTTCCCACTGGCAGCTGGACTGCTCGGTGGTAAATATAATCGTAATACAACCTTTCAGGATGGACGGGCGAAGAATCCGCTGTTCACGGGTGAAGCCTTCATCGAAAATTTGGATAAAGTTGAGCAACTGCGCAGCATAGCACAATCTAAGGATGTTGAGGTTGCTCATCTGGTTCTGGCCTGGTACCTGACGCAGCCATCGATTGATGCACTGATTCCAGGTGCCAAGAGACCAGAGCAGGTCATTAACAATCTGCAAACATTAAATGTGGAATTAACTGCTGAAGAAATTGCCGTCGTGGATCAGATCTTTCGTTCATGAGTTCGGGTGAATCGGGAAATGCTAACAGGGAGTTTACGTTTGAAGACAAAGTGAGGACACAACATGAACCTGAAGGCAGCCCGAGTCATCGGAATGTTCACGCTAATTATTTTGCTGGGTAGCAGTTCTGCTTATGCGAAGCCTGTACAGAAGAACCGTCAGTATTATGAGGAACGAGGAGAGATCGTGTGGGAAGTTCCCACACAGGATAAACTCATCGCTCTGACCTTTGATGATGGACCAGATCCGGTTCAGACTCCGCAGATTCTGGCATTGCTTCAGCAATATCAAGCCAAAGGAACCTTTTTTGTACTAGGCAAATGGGCAGAGAAATTTCCTGAACTGATTAAGCAGGAACAGCTCGAAGGGCATGAGATCGCCAATCATACGTATGCGCACACGTATGCAGTCCGATCAACACGTGCGGACAAGTACATGAAGGATATGAACGCAGCGGAGAGTTCCATCATTGAAGCGGGTGCGGAGCGGCCCTTGTTGTTCAGACCGCCTGGCGGTTATTACAATGATATGGTCATTCAGGCTGCCAAACAAAAAGGGTATACCATCGTACTCTGGTCCTGGCATCAGGATACACGAGACTGGGCTTCCCCAGGTGTGTCGGCTATCGTTAAAAAAGTACTGAATAACGCCCGTAATGGGGATATTGTACTCTTCCATGATAAGGTGGAAGGCAAATCCCATACGGTAGCTGCACTCAAAACGATTTTGCCAAAGTTACAGCAGCAGGGATATCGATTCGTGACGGTGTCTGAGCTGCTTGCTGTGAAGGCACGTGAAGCTGCGAAGGATGGGGCTGCACCTTCTTCTTCGTTGAAGCATGTGAAGCCCTAGATATTGCAATTCAATTAGAAACCGCAGGCCTCGGGATATAGAGACCTGCGGTTTCTTTATATTTGATCTCCATATGAAACATGAATCCAGGAGTGGGAAGTGTTGTCTGTCTCCCTTTTGTTTTGAAACCAAAACGTCTACAATAGATGGAGCTTTGTATGAAGAGCTACTTGAACCATGATATGAATGATGACATAGAGGAGAGTGAACATGATGAATGGACAGCAACGAATAAATATTAAACCGGGTCTTGAAGTGGACATTGTATTGAAGCAGGACCAAGCTACAGGTAAGCTGACACGTGGCATTGTAAAGGATCTGTTAACCAAGTCCCCTACCCATCCACACGGAATCAAAGTACGACTGACGAGTGGCCAAGTTGGACGTGTGAAACAGGTCATTACAGGATCGAACTAACTGTGGCTCAAGGCGTTGAAATGAGCACGACCGCAGAAGTAATGGCACATCTGGCTTCGGGTAATGCACGTCAGCAGGACGCATATCGCGTAATACAGAGCAGTGGTTTGCTCGAACTATTAGCTGCCTACCACCCCTATCCGGCGGGCACAGTACCGATTGATGTTGATGTTCCGGGCAGTGATCTTGATCTGCTGTGTTATGCGGAGGATCTGGATGCCTTTGAAGCTGAGATGTATGAACAGATCGGAGCGATTGGTGAGTTTCAATGTGTTCGTGGTGGGGATCTTCCAGACCAACGTCCTTATGTGACTTGTCATTTGCAAGTGGGACATTGGCCTGTGGAGATTTTTGCCCAATCCGTGCCAGTTAACAGGCAGAATGCATACCTACATATGATTGTGGAGTGGAGATTGTTACAACTGTGGGGAGACGCAGGACATCGTGAGATCCGCAGACTAAAACAAGCAGGGTGGAAGACGGAGCCTGCATTTGCTTCTGTACTTGGATTACAGGGAGATCCATATGTGGAGATGCTGCATCTGGCCGAGATGAAGCGTGAAGAGCTCTGGAGATGGGCGCGTTCACGCACGTTTTTTTAAAATGTCTATTTGAGATGAACTAATCATTTACACGATAACGGAGAGGACAGAAAAAACCTGAAAAAGCGAAGCGTTCGCCTAAAAGCTTTCTGAAAGAAAGCTACATCGGAAGCATATGCTTATTACCGGATTTTCCCTTTATCAAGGGAATCAAAAAATCTGGGAATAACAGCGATTGGAAGGTGCTTCTGTCATCGTAGTGTCAGTGTAAATAACCTTTGCTCAGATCAGAAAGATAGCTACAATCGTCGTTACCGTAAGTCCCAGCAATACAGGCTTCAGGTTGCGTCTTGCAAGTTCAAAAGGACTGACTCCGCAGATTGCAGCAGCAGGAATTAACGCCCATGGAATCAAGGTTCCGCCACCTACCCATATGGCTGCAACCTGACCCAGCGCGGTCAGCACAGGTGCAGAACCTGCCGAACCTGCGAACATGGACGCAATCGAGCCAACCAGGGAAATACCCGAGAACCCCGAACCATCCATTCCGGTCACTGCTCCGGTCACCGTCATTGTAATTGCGCCCACGGTTCCATTCAGTGGTACCAGTCCAGCAAGTGCGACCCCGAGATCATTTACGATCCCGTGAGAACCTTCAGGAAGAGGGTTGCTGAACAACTCCGTAATTGCAGCATCTCCCAGATAAAAAAACGCAGCTATGGGAATAACCGGTCCAAATACCTTGAAACCAAACTGAAATCCTTCTATTAAATAATGGGTCGTTTCCTCAGGTCCGGCATGACGATGTGCGGCAAGGGTGACAGCGATCAGTATGACCACAGCGGTTCCACCAATCAGAGCGGTTGCATCGCCGCCTTGCAACTTCAATACAAACATCAGAATCACATCAACTGCGAATAACAGAGGGATAAGCAGTGCAAAAGCTTTTTGCAGACGGGGTGACATCACTTGACCTTGAACAGGCTGATTAGCAGGTAGGGTGGTGGGCACAGTCTCTGATGAGGAAGAGGGTTCCGTGCTCACGGTACCTGATATGGCATCTGGGGAATGAACAGGTGAGCCTGATCTCATCTCTTTGCGCAGCATCCAGAAGGCTGTAAGGGTAGATACGGTTCCCATGACAATAACCAAAGGGATGCTGGCCGTCATGACGGAAGTAACGGGTAGACCGGCTGCATCAGCCGTGAGTTTGGGAGCCCCCTGAATAATGTAATCTCCTGACAGTGCAATCCCGTGTCCAAACAGGTTCATGGCAATGGCAGCTCCAATGGGAGGAAGACCTACACGCACCGCTACAGGAAGCAGTACTGCACCGACGAGTGCTACGGCCGGCGATGGCCAGAAAAATAGCGATACGACCATCATAATCAATCCGATACCCCAATATGCGACCTGAGGAGAACGGATAAACCGGGTGACGGGTGTCACCATGACCTCATTAATACCGGTTCTGATCAGAACACGGCTCATCGCTACAATAATCGAGATGATAAAGATCGTACTTATCAATTCTTTTGTTGCATAGATAAAACTGCTGAAGATCCCGGCAACTGAGCCGCTTAAGGTTTCGGTTGCCAGAAGTCCAATGGTCATAATACCCGCGACACAGATGATCGTGGTGTCCCTGCGCCGGATCATTACGGCGATGATCAAGACGATAAATGCCAGATAGACATAATGTAATGCAGTGAGTTGAATATTCATTGAACAGGCCTCCCTACATCCTGGTGAATAACCCAAGGAGTGATATATCGTATGCATGTCAAGACCGGGCGTTCGTGGAGTCCGGGGCTTGCTACATCATTTATTTTTAGGGAGAAGCTTCAGAGTAATAATGAAGGATTTTTTTTACAACTGGAGAATTTATTACAACATGAAGCTGATTACTATCGAAATTGGAGCGGATGAAAGTCACCAGAATTGACATATGAAGGTCACGGGAACCCATAGACAATGGCAAGCAGGGGTGATTACAATAAACATGCCATCATAAGGAAGAAAATAGAAAAATGATGTTGAATCAAAAAAAG
Source organism: Paenibacillus sp. FSL R5-0749 (assembly GCF_038595085.1). Classification (NCBI taxonomy): domain Bacteria; kingdom Bacillati; phylum Bacillota; class Bacilli; order Caryophanales; family Paenibacillaceae; genus Paenibacillus; species Paenibacillus sp. FSL R5-0749. Next base: position 2,306,022 of record NZ_CP152005.1, read on the forward strand.
TGTGTGTTCAAAAGCAGACTTCTTGAACTACCTCCAAAAGGGCGGGAATCCATGAACTTGATCCGTTCACTTCGTTTTAAATTTATCGTGGGTCTTACATTGATCATGCTGCCACTATTCATGCTGCTTTATTACAACAACGTCTACGCCATGAAAGTCGTCCGTGACAAAGTATCCCTCACCAATATGAGTCATCTCGCCAAGAGTGTGGAGCAGAATGAACGTGTATTACAGGAGACGAATCGGTATTTATATAGTCTGGGCGAGAGGGACCCGGATATTATCTCTCTGTTTTTTCTGAAATATGGCAGCGGCGATTATATTATTGCCAAGCAACGAATTATGAACAAATTCATGACAGATATCGGTTTTTATAATCTAATCGATTCTTTTTTTCTATATGATGCCGTGAATGATGATCTGCTGCTCGCCACTTCAGGCAATTATGATGTCAAAAAGTCGGTTGTGCAGGAGAGTATGCCTGTCCAGATGCAGCAATTGGAAGGGGATATCCAGAAGCCGGAATGGAGCATCGTGCGTGGCGGGACGTGGAATGCACTGGTCAAAACGGTGCGAATCAACCAGCAGTTCTATGCAGGTGCACTTGTCGATATGAATGCATTGAATCACACACAACCATTCACTGAATCCGGGGATCGGAGTGGCGCAGTTATTGTTGGAACAGACGGTGGCGCATTATCTGATTCCACTTTGACTACTGCACAGATTCAGCTTGCTGCAGCGCATCTTCCTGGCCTGAAAGATCCGTATCAGGTGATCTCCGAAGTTGTGAACAAGGGAGAAGCACGTCAATATCTGATGTTGGGTATTGCCTCGGCGATGTCCCAGATGAATTATATCGTGCTGCTGCCTGAGGAAGACATGATGCGTAACCTCCCGTTTTTCCAGCAGATCATTCGTCTGCTCCCCATCGGTGCGGCAGTAATTCTGGTTACTGCACTGATCTTTTTGCGGCATCTGTTATTCCGCCCAATGAATGCGTTGATTCGAGGTATGAGAAGGGTGAGCCGTGGAGATCTCGATGTGAAGCTGGACCCGCCATCTTCTTCGGAACTTGAATTTATGACACGAAGTTTCAATCAGATGACGAGTGAGATCAGGCATCTGAAGATTGATGTGTATGAGGAACAACTGCGAACGCGGGAGGCAGAGTTCAAACAATTACAGATGCAAATTAATCCTCACTTTTACCTGAATTCACTTAATATTATTCATAGTCTGGCTTCCTTGCAAAAGCATGAGTTGGTGCAGCAGATGGCGGGTCATCTTGCCGATTATTTTCGATTCAGTCTGCGCGCAGGCAAACGTGTCATTCGTCTGGATGAAGAGCTGGAGCACATTCGTCATTACTTAGAAATTCAAAAGCTGAGGTTTCCAAGCAGATTCGAATTTGAACTGGATGTCGAACCGAATCTGGAGCATTATGTGATTCCTCCATTAACCATTCAGCCCTTTGTGGAGAATGCCATTATTCATGGATTTCAGCGCCGGACGCAAGCCTTCGTCATTCGGATCGTGGCACGTTTCGGTACGAACTCATCCGGTCAGGTCGATGGCACGGTGCTTCAATTGATGATTGCAGATAATGGCGTCGGATTTGATAAGGAGTTATTGGAGCGTCTGCAACATGGACAATACACTGAAGACCCGAGTGGACAGCATATCGGTATATGGAACGTGGCTCATCGGCTTTTAGTGAAGTATGGTGATCAAGCCAGTTTGCAGTTTGGAAATGGGGCGGATCATGGCGCCAAAGTCATCATTGATTTGCCCGCACAGACCGAAGAGGAAGAAGGGGGAGCCCATGCGGAACCTGTTGATCGTGGATGATGAAGTGTATGCATTACAAGCGATGGTGGAAGGCGTTAACTGGCAAGCAGCAGGCGTCGAGCAGGTATTCAGTGCTTGTGATGCCGAAGAGGCAAGAGAAATCTTAAGAGCAAATGCTATTGATATTATGATCTGTGATATCGAGATGCCTGGTGAAACAGGACTTGACCTGCAAAGCTGGGTGTTAAAACATGATCCAGGCATACTGACCATTTTCCTAACAGGGCATGCTTTATTCGATTATGCTCAGACAGCCATCAAGCTAAATAGCTTTGATTATGTGTTGAAGCCGGCTCCAGCGGATCAATTGATTAAGGTAGTAACCCAGGCGGTGGAGAAGATCAAGGATGGAGAGCAGCGTACCCGTACCAACGAAGTTTATGAGACCGTATACAAACGCTGGAAGACCCATAAACCGCTACTAACAGAACGCTTCTGGAAAGATGCCATCTCTCAGCGCATCACGTTAACCAAACAACGGTTGCAAGAGCTCGCAGAATTGTATGGTGCCGAGATTGATCCGCAGGCTCGTGTGTTACCCATTGTGATCTCGGTAGAGGAGTGGCTGCGTGAGTTTGACCTGCGCGACGAGGAGGTGCTGGAATATGCGCTTCGTAATGCAGCCAGGGAGATCCTGCTTGGCAACAAGCCGGGTGAGGTGTTTCAGGATCAAAGTGGATTGAATATTGTACTCGCTTACGAGCAAGACGGCATCATCCCGAGTGCGAGCGAAGTGGCACAACGTTGTCAGGGGTATATCAAGGATTGTGGTACGTATTTCTACTGCCGCTTGTCCTGTTATGTTGGTGTCCCGGTTGCTGTAACTGAACTGCAAGGCATGTTAAATGAACTGATGGATATGGAACGCCGCAATATTAAGGAGCTTGAAGAAGTTTTTGTCTATGATGAGCGGGGAAGAGATCAGGAAGATCGCTTTTTGCCTATTCCATGGTTTTCGGAATTATCCATTCTTTTTGAGACAGGGAAAGTAGGGGATTTGCGAGAACGTGTGGATGAAATTTTTGAATTGCTTGCTGCCCAGGAGGGATTGTCTCCTGAAATGCTGCATCTCTACTACCATGCCATGCTGCATGTGGTCTATCCACTGCTTCATCAGAAGAACGTGTCAATACGCAGTCTGTATCCGGGTGAACGGGAGCCGGAAGAGAGTGTGGTGACAAGATCGCTGCCGCAGTTGAAGCAGTGGACGTCGGATCTAATTGATCGTGTTATCCCGGTGTTGTACCCGGACGATCATAGTCCTATGACCATTGTGGATCAGTTGTGCGTTTATATTGAAACCCATATTGGTGAAGAACTTATGCGAGAGGAACTTGCAGCTTTTGCCGGATTCAATCCCGCTTATCTATCCCGTCTGTTTCGGAAAGAGAAGGGCATGTCCCTATCTGAGTTTATCCTGCAGGGCAGAGTGGCTAAAGCGAAAACGTTGTTGTCCCAGTCCACCGTCAAGGTAACGGACATCGCTGGCAAGGTGGGGTATTATAATTACTCGCATTTCACCAAAATGTTCAAAAAGTGCACGGGGATCACACCACAGGAGTTTCGTAAACAGTCACGTACCGTATAGTCCAGGGCGCAGCATGCTGCGTCTTTTGTTTTTTTTGGTACTAAAGTCATAATTTGATAAGTCAACAGGTCACCACAGCAGATAGAGGTCTTACTTTCCCCGCCGTATACTTGAACCACAGGAGCCGCAACGGAGCTTCATCCTGAGGAAGAATTCAAGAGGAGTGAGGGAGAACAAGTTATGAAGACACAACCCCAGGCGGGTAAGGGAGTACGGATATCGGAAATACCGGGAGAAACAGTCCGAAAGCGCAAGTCTGTGTGGCACAATCTTGGCAAATTCAAGGTGCTGTATCTCATGTTCTTGCCAGGTGTCCTGTTTCTGCTGGTGAACAACTATATGCCGATGTTCGGCGTTCTGATCGCATTCAAAAATGTAAACTATGCTGATGGTATTTGGGGAAGCCCGTGGAGTGGATGGGACAATTTCAAATATTTGTTCTCAACCAGTGATGCATGGGAAATTACCCGAAATACACTCGCGTATAACACCGTGTTTATTGCACTGAATCTTTTTGTAGGTGTCGGGCTTGCTATTCTGCTCAATGAAGTGAAAAACAAGGCAATGTCCAAGTTATATCAATCACTTATGCTATTGCCGTATTTCCTGTCCATGATTGTGGTCAGTTATCTGGTACTGGCTTTCCTGGGCAAGGATTCAGGGTTCATGAACTCCACAATTCTGCAGATGTTCGGCGGTCAGCCGATCGACTGGTATTCCGAGCCGAAGTATTGGCCGTATATTTTGCCACTGGTGAATACTTGGAAGAACATTGGATATTATGCCGTCATCTATCTGGCAGCTGTCGTGGGTATCGATGAAGAATACTATGAAGCAGCTGTGCTCGATGGAGCAACCAAATGGCATCAGATCCGCTTCATCACCATTCCGTTCCTCATACCATTAATCGTCATTATGACGTTATTGCAGATTGGCCGTATATTCTATGCGGACTTCAGCCTGTTTTACCAGGTTCCATTGGAGTCAGGAGCACTGTTCCCTGTAACAAATGTACTGGATACTTATGTATATCGTACGTTCCTTATCGGTGGAGATATCGGAATGTCATCAGCAGCAGGTCTATATCAAGCCATCGTCGGATTTGTGCTGGTTCTTGTATCCAATACCATTGTAAGACGAATAGATAAAGATAATGCATTATTTTGAGAGGAGGCAAGTCAGCTGTGAAATCACATGATCCACTAGCCGTATCGAAGCGTTCCGCATCCGTTATTCATGCGATGTTTCTATTCTATGCCGTTGCCTGTATTGTGCCGATCCTGCTTGTCTTCGCCATCTCATTTTCGGACGAGACAACCGTAATTGCCAATGGATATAAGCTTATTCCAGAGAAGTTCAGCCTGACGGCTTATGAGTTTCTGTTCAGAGATATGGATCAGATCCTTCACTCGTATGGTATATCCTTTATTGTTACCGTTGTAGGTACCATAACAAGTGTTGCGCTGACCGCATTGTATGCGTATCCGCTCTCGCGAAGAGATCTGCCTTACCGGGGCTGGTTCGCCTTTTTCATCTTTTTCACAATGTTGTTCAATGGAGGTCTGGTACCTTGGTATCTGGTCTATGTCAATGTATTGGATCTGAAAAACTCCATATTGGCACTCATACTGCCGCTACTGCTATCCCCATTCTTTGTACTGGTTATGCGTACATTCTTCGCGAACTCCATTCCGGTGTCCATTCTGGAATCCGCTCGGATTGATGGTGCAGGAGAATTGAGAACGTTTGCACGTATCGTACTACCGCTCTCTCTTCCCGTTATGGCAACCGTCGCGTTGTTCAGTACACTGAATTACTGGAATGACTGGTACCTTAGCATGATTTTTATATCAGATAACCGGACGATCAGCCTTCAGTACCTTATGTATCGAACGCTGCTCGATATTCAATATTTAACAACCAACTCCAACGTCTCTTCACAGATTTCGTCGCAGGGTGGCTTGCTGAATCTGCCTAACAAAACGCTGCAAATGGCGATGGCTGTGGTCGGTATTGGTCCAATTGTACTGGCATATCCGTTCTTCCAGCGTTATTTCATCAAAGGTCTTACGGTTGGCGCTGTGAAGGGATAACTCTGAACCGGTTAGCGGAGAGGGCAAGGTAAATGAAGATGGACTGAAAGGGCATATACAGAAGTAGTTACAGGTTTATTTGTGAATTGGGGAAATCGGTTGTATGGTTCAACACATGACAGGAGGGGTTCAATTGGTTAGATCATTAAAGGTATGGTCACGCATGATGGCAACAGTTATGGCGCTGAGCCTGGTGCTGGCTGCTTGCTCAACAGACAAGGGGGGAACAACAACACCTGGCGCAGAAGGCGGAGGAGCAAGTGAAGGTGGGGGCAAACCCTACGAAGTGACACTGTTTTATCCAGGGACACCACAGAAGGATGTCGCTCTGGTGGAAGCCGAGATTAACAAAAAGATGGAGCCGAAGATTGGAGCCACGCTTAAGATCAATGCGATTGACTGGGGGCAATGGGATAACAAGCTGAATCTCATGATCTCCTCGGGTGAAAAATCAGACATTATCTTCACTGCAGCTTGGCAGAACTACACGGTGAATGTAGCGAAAGGTGCATTCTTGCCATTGAATGATCTGCTGGATACCTATGGTCAGGATATCAAGAAAAACCTGGACCCTGCCTTTCTGGAAGGTTCCCAGGTGGACGGCGTGAATTACGGGGTTCCTACGAATAAGGAACTCGCTGCCACACGGGGTGTGTTGGTACGTAAAGATCTGGCTGACAAGTATAAGCTGGACCTGACGGCTGTAAAGACTTGGGCTGATCTGGAGCCACTGCTCAAAACAATCAAGGAAAACGAGCCAGGCATTACACCATTCTATATGTCCAACACCAATGGTAACGGGCTGTTGGAGAATCTAGATTGGGATTATCTCGGTGATGCTTCCGTACCTGGAGTGATCTCCAAAACAGCAGGTGGAACAACGGTTTTGAATGAAGTGGAGACCCCTGAATTCAAAGAAGCGGCTGAACTCGCCCGCAAGTGGTATCAAGCAGGATATATCAACAGTGATGCTGCTACGTCCAATGTGTTCCCGAAAGACCAGGCGAAGGCTGGAAAAGCGTTTCTCTGGACAGACGGCATGAAGCCAGGCAAGGATAAAGAAGAAGAAGGGTATGTAGGTTTCCCACTGACTCAGATTGAGATGACACAGCCGACAATCACGACAGGTGATGCATCTGGAGCAATGCTTGCAATCTCCCGTTCTTCCGAGCAACCGGAGAAAGCGATGCAGGTCATTAACCTGCTGCATTCCGACAAGGAAATTAACAACTTGCTGAACTTCGGAATTGAAGGCACCCACTATGTGAAAAAAGACGGACAGGATAATATCATTACTCTCCCTGAAGGCGTAGATGCCAACAGTCGTACCTACAATCCAGGTGCCCAGTGGCAGCTTGGTAACCAGTTCCTGAACTTCCTCTGGGATAATGAAGACCCGCAAAAGTGGGAAAAGTTCAAAGAATTTAACGCCAAAGGTGTGAAGTCCCCAGCACTGGGCTTTACATTCAACAGTCAATCGGTCAAAAATGAAATTGCTGCAGTCAACAACGTGAACAAACAGTTCAAGCCGGGCATGACATCGGGCGCCGTTGATCCAAATGAAATGATTCCGAAATATCTGGAAAAATTGAAAGCAGCGGGAATTGATAAAATTATTGCAGCCAAACAGGAACAACTCGATGCATTCCTTGCCAAAAGTAAATAAAATGATCATCAGTTATGATAAGAGACTTGTATTCTACAAGCTCTTGTCGGTGACAAATCAAAAGGACGTTTTCGGTGAACAACCGAAGACGTTCTTTTATTGTTATTTTTTGATTTGGATTGTTAATCATAATTAGGAAAAATATGATATAATCAGGTGGTTGATTAGGGGGTGTTTGTGTGTCGAGGACCAGACTTGTGTTCTCTGGGGCTTTATTGCTATTTGCGATCATCTTTACATTTAACCATCATCTTGGTTTTTCTGTTGGAGATACAATACTGTCAGCAATAGGTATATCACCGTATACTACATCTTATTTAAGTGGTGTACATATCACACTTTTCCTCGGATTGGGGATCTTCGCCTGTGGCTTTTATCTTACTCGCAAAGAGATTGGTCGGTCGTTTCCGGGACTTGCGAAAGGGTTGTGGATTGTTGTTCTCGCTCTTGTTCTCAGTTACTCGTATATGACGGATAAATTCATGTATATAGCCAAGTGGGAGGCTAAAGGCATAGATTCGGTATCCTATCTACAGAATGCAAGCTCATGTACCTTTAACGTACTGAAAACGGGGGAGACCCGAGCAACCTGTGACCTGACACTCAAAAATTACGGTAGAGATCCCGTATCCGCTGTGTTATTGCCTGATCTCGCACGCAGTTATAAGTTTAAGGATGATCCACTATTGGAAGCCTTGCGGTCTGTCCAATTGAGGCCAGTACATATTGAGATTGAACCCCATGGAACGTTTACAGGGGAATTGGAGTTTTATGGGAAAGCGGAATCCCCACTGTACGTCAGCGGGAAACTCATGGATATTGTGCTCGATGTAGGCGTGGATGGAGCGAATACGGTGTTTGATTACGATATGCCATAGTTGATATTTTTATAGAAAATAAGAATAATTACATAAACAGATGTGGAATAAGGTCAATCTAGATAGAACGTTCAAAGAGATATACTAAAATCAGATTAAGAGCTGGCTCATGGCTGGCTCTTTTTGTGCGTGGAAGTTGCAATTAGTGCTGAAATATTGGTTTTATCTCCTTCCCCCTTCAATTGGTAACGCTTACGCTAGATAATGAATTGGTTTGTCTCAAAAAAATAGTTTGTCTTTACCGCTTACATCATTACAATTAATGTCACGACAAATTAAGACAAGGTGAGATGAAAAGATGTCATATCGGACAAACCTGTTTTCCAAAATGGTCATTCTTATTCTGATTATGCTGATTCCTGTAGTGCTTCTGTACTGGTACTCCAATCACAAAACCACAGCTGTTCTCAGAGATGAGTTGAATCGATCGAATAGTAACCAGCTTGAATTTTTCCAAAATCAAGTGAACACGCACATCGAGCTGTTATCCTCCTGGCCGAATCTGCTCATACATGATCCTGACATTGCCAGCTTCCGGCGAATCTACGCGGATAGTAACTACTTTGACCTAGATGCGATCAATCTGGTCAAACGTATTCAGAATAAGCTAAGTATTCAGGAAAGCTCGTCCAATTGGGCGACAAAGTTATATCTGTACTCTCCTTCGCTGGGCAGGGTGGTTTCGGAAAGGGATGCACGTTCTTACGATAAACAAGCGCTAAGGGAGAATATCAGTTCCGGCTGGGATGTACGCAAAATTCAGGATGGGGAAGACGATCGGTTTATGTTTAGCTGGATTACCGTATCTCCATACGGTATTAAAGACCCGGCTAATAATGCGGAAACGATTATTAAACTGGAGTTTGATAGTGACAACATTCGGGATATGCTCGATAAATTCAAGGACGATGGCAGGCATGACCCCTTCTATTTCCGTGAAGAATCGGGAGTTATCTATAATCGGACTTCGGATCGTTCGTTAACGAACCAATTGATGAAAGAACTGTCCATCCATGAACTTCAGGATGTGGATAATCGGACTGTGGTGATAGATGGCGAGCCCTACATGGTTAACACCGTGAAATCAAGCACGACAGGCTGGTATCTGGTGGACTATATGCCTTTATCCGATATTCTGAAGCCGATTCATCAATCGAATATGCTCTTCTATTCTTCGATGATTTGTTTGTTGTTGATGAGTTTTGGCGTGGCCTACTTGTTATATGTCCAGGTGCAGGTACCAGTGAAACAACTTATTCGCGGTTTCCAACGGTTGAAGCAGGAAGATTATTCGGTGAGGATTAAGCCGAAGGGTCGCAATGAATTCAGTTTTCTGTCTGAACGGTTCAACTTGATGGTGGAGCAGATCCAGCAGTTATTTGAACACGTTTACCTGGAACAGATTCATGTGCGTGAAGCCCGCTTGAAGCAGCTGCAATCGCAGATTAACCCGCACTTCTTCTATAATTGTTTCTCCTTCATTACGAGTATGGCGAAGCTGAAGCGTATGGATGCGGTTGTCGCGATGTCGCATAACCTCTCCCGATATTATCGTTATACGACAAGGCAGGAGCGGGATGTAGTGCCGTTGACAGAGGAAATTGAATTTGTCAGCTGTTATCTGGAGATCCAACGAATGCGTATGGACCGAATTCATTACAAGCTTGATCTGTCTGATGAGATGTTAAGAGAGGAAGTACCGCCCCTGATTGTACAACCACTGGTGGAGAATGCGGTAATCCACGGTATCGAAGCGGATGCGGAAGCCGGAGAAATAAGGGTTTCTGGGGAAAAACAGGGCGGTGTCATGGTTCTTGTCGTAGAAGATGACGGGCAAGGCATGACTCAGGAGGCACGTGAGGCGCTTCTGAATAAGCTCAGGGGAACGATGGATCAGGAGATGGGCTGTGGCCTATGGAATGTGAATCAGAGACTCCAGCTTCGATATGGGGAGCAGGCAGGGCTTGATATAACGGAATCGGAACTTGGTGGATTACGGGTTACACTATCGTGGCCTGCCGAGAGGGAGCTTCTCCCAGATAGCCAAGATAGTATCGAGAACATGTGAGAGCCTGGTTAGAAATTGAACTTAGTGCATAACGAACGAGATAGGGAGTGACTTGCTTGATAGATATACTGCTAGTAGATGACGAAACGTATGTAACAGAAAGTCTGGAACTTACAATCCCCTGGGGAGAGCTTGGAGTAACGACTGTGTTTCGTGCCGCTTCCGGTAAAGAAGCGCTGGAGATTATGGAGGAAAATGCAGTAGATATTGTGGTAACCGATATTCGCATGCCGGGCATGTCCGGACTGGATCTAATTGCAGAGGTAAGCAAGCGTTGGTCCCATATTCGCTGTATCTTGCTGACTGGTCACAGTGATTTTACTTATGCGAAGAAAGCGATTCAATTGCAGGCAGCGGATTATATTTTGAAACCTGTGAACGATGATGAATTTATGAGTTCCGTGTCGGCAGCCATCACATCTCTTCGTGATGAGTGGGATGAATTCGACAAATATCACCGGCTTTTATACAGTCGGAAGTCTGACTATAAAATTTTACGGGAAAATCTGATGCATGATCTGCTGCTGGGACGTGAGATCACGGGGCGGGCACTTCGGGAACAACTGCAACAATATGAGATTCATATTGACCCGGAACAATCGGCTGTGATGATGCTGATTCGTCTCACAGGACGCTTCTCATCAATGGATCAGCAATCTCTGGATCTGATGGATTTTGCGGTAGGGAATATTGCAGAGGAAGTGCTCGGAGAGCAATTCAACGTGTGGTTTGGTCGCGGACCTCATGAGTGTCTGGTTATGTTTTTGCAGAATCAGGGACAGATCGAAGCTCCGCAGATGGACTTGGAGACGTTGAGAACCTCAGCTGAAACTTTCCGTGAGCATGTCATTCGATATCTACAGGGGGATCTGTCCATGGTCGTTACACCATCATTTCCTTTTAATGAATTGACAGCAGCTTATCGAAAAAGCCTGGGTTCCCTTGTCCTTTCAGGACCGGAAGAACACAAGATTATATATATGGACATGGATCAGGCACTCGGCAAAAGATCGGAGAATGATGCGACCCAGGCGCTCGAAGAGTTGTACAAACCGCCTGTACTTCCGCAATTGCTTGAGACCAAGCAATGGGAAGCGGCAGCGCGTAAGCTGAACACGGTCTTTGACGCGGCAGAACAGGTACGATTGTCCCGAGAACATGTGTATGAGATGTATCTGTCTGTAACCAATGCATTCATGTATATTGCCCATAAACAGGGGCATCTGGTACATGAAATTGATCATGCGGGATTCGATCTGCTCCTTGCTCATCAGTTGATCCAATCCCCCGAGAAGCTGCGGCGCTGGGCAACCGAGATGCTGGCGAAGCTTCAGGAAGAGTTGTCCGATCAAGAAGGTGTGCAGAGCCGCAGACATGTGATCAAGCAGGTTCAGGAGCTGGTGACAAGTGATACGGGACAGGATCTGTCGGTGAAGATGATTGCGGACAAGGTATATTTGCACCCCGTATACCTATCAAAAATCTACAAGGCAGAGACTGGGGAAGGTCTCGGGGATTACATGATTCGGATGCGCATGGAACGCGCGCTATATCTGCTTAAAAATAGCAACAAAAAAATATACGAGATTACGAGTGAACTTGGCTATCAGAATCCGCAATATTTCAGCAAAATGTTCAAAAAGCATTATGGGATGACACCCAATGAATTTCGGGATCAGGCATAATTACAACAACATTCCAGAATATAGGTTGGCAAAGGTGCAGAAATCTTGATTTCGTATCATAGGATCAAAGTCCTGGTCAGCCTATAATGAAAGGGTAACCAAAACGATTTAAGGGGGAACAACATGAGAGCGCAATCAACGAAAAAGAGATTCTTGACGCTTCTCGCTACAACGCTGAGTCTAACTGTCGTTCTTGCAGGATGTTCAGGAGGCAGTGGGGGCGGAGATAGTGCAACACCAAGTACGTCTGGAACCCAAAACGAATACAAAGAAAAGTATGATCCGGAAGTAACCATTACAACAGCATGGGGAATCGATCCTGAGCTGAAGTTTAAAAATGGCGAATCCATGGAAAATAACGTGGCAACCAAGTGGGCCAAGGAAAAATTCGGGATTAATGTCAGCGCGCTCTGGTCAGTAACAGACACAAACAGTGCGTTTGCAACTAAACTTCGTCTGGCTATGTCCTCTGGACAGGAAATGCCAGATATCGTGACGATTGGTAGTGCGGACAATCTCGTTGCTCAAGACTTGATCGACTCTGGCATGTACGAAGAGGTCGGTCCACTGTTCGACAAATATGCTTCTGACACATGGAAAAAAGCGATGGAGCAAGATCCTAACGTCTGGAACCAATATAGTCGTGATGGCAAAAGAATGGGTATCCCTGTTCTGGACTATGCCTACAACAATGATTATTTGTTGTGGATTCGTCAGGATTGGCTGGACAAGTTGAATCTGAAAGCACCAAAAACAATCGATGAGCTGGAAACCGTTATGGAAGCATTCAAAAACAATAACCCGGACGGCTTGGCTCCGGATAAAGTCACTCCGCTCAGCGTTGGTTTCAAAACTTCCATGAATACATGGATGGGAGATGTATCTTGGATATTTGGTGCATATGGCACCTTACCTCAACAATGGAATCTTGCTGCGGATGGCAAGTTGGAGTATGGCTCCATCAATCCGGGTATGAAACAAGGTCTGACCAAATTGAGCGAATGGCTCAAAAAAGGATATATCCCGCAGGAAGCAGCGCTATGGGATGAGAACAAAACAGCAGAGCCAGCCGTTGCAGGAACTGCCGGCATTATTCCAGGACCTTACTGGATGAGTGGGTGGCCACTTCTCGATACAGTGAAAAATGTACCGAGTGCGGTATGGAAACCGATTGAAATTCCTACCGGTCCTGATGGAAAAGCGATGCGTCACGGAACACAGTTCGTGAATGGTGTTACGTTGATCAAAAAGGATATGGCACATCCAGAAGCATTCTTTACGTATCAGAATTACCTCTTCGACAATTATGCAGACCCAGCACCGGGCAGCCCTTATGATAATGGTCTGTTTGCAGGTTATGACTATCAATTGGATGCAAACGGAAAACAATTGCCGATTGACCAGATCGAAGGCGGATACGTGAACGTAGTACGTTATTTGCTTGTTCGTGATGGTGCACGTATTCCAGATGCACAGATGAAAGCTCTGATGAATCTGGCTAATGGCAAAGAGCCTGAAACGAAGCTTGAGAAAGACGTTGCTGTCAATTACGGTAAAGAAACTCCTGCCGCAGCAAAAGTGTTATTGAGCCAGGAAGAAATCTCCTTCAAAAACATGTTCACAGGTCCAACAACACAGACGATGAAATCCAAGCTGGACTATCTGAACAAAATCGAGAACCAGGCATTTAACGAAATTATCTATGGCAAAAATCCGGCTGATGCGTTTGATACCTTTGTACAAACGTGGAAATCGGGTGGCGGTGACCAAATCACGCAAGAGGTTAACGAATGGTATGACAGTGTGAAAAAATAGTTACAAGCAGCGCTCAGACGACTAACGTCTGGGCGCTTTTTTTGGTTTATTCAGCTGCGGCAAAGTGGTTGAATTTGTGCCATTTATATTGCTTTTATGTGCTGTTTGGACCCCGTAAAAGGTTGATATAATCGCATTATAAGCCACTCAGGGAGTACTTGAGTAGGAAGAAATACAGGGGGAGCAATCATGAGAACTTTGAAACGCACTTGGCCATTCCACGTTATGCTGTTGCCAGCCATTATCTTTCTGATTATCTTCAGTTATGTGCCTATGGGCGGGATTATTATGGCATTCCAGAACTACAAGCCATGGCTTGGAATTAGCGGTTCTGAATGGGTCGGGCTGGACAACTTTAGATATTTGTTTGAACGTGAAGACAGCTTACAGGTCATCTGGAACACATTGATTATTGCTGTACTTAAACTGATTTTCAATTTATTTGTTCCATTTGTTTTTGCCATTCTTTTGAATGAGGTTCGTAAGATGGCTATACAGCGTACGATTCAAACGCTTGTCTATTTACCTCACTTCTTGTCCTGGGTCATCCTGGGCGGGATTTTGATAGATCTGTTGTCAACAGGCGGCTTGGTTAACCGGGTTCTGGGAACCTTCGGACTCGGGCCATATTTCTTCCTGGGAGACAACAGCTGGTTCCGATCTACGGTCATTCTGACAGATGTGTGGAAAGAATTTGGCTATAACATGATTGTTTTTCTGGCTGCCCTTGCCGGAATTAATCCAGCATTGTACGAAGCAGCGGAAATTGACGGAGCGGGACGCTGGAAACAGACACTACACATTACAATTCCTTCACTTGTGCCGATGCTGATGGTTGTGGGAACACTGGCACTTGGTAACGTACTGAATGCCGGGTTTGACCAGATTTTCAACTTGTATAACCCGCTCGTATATCAAACGGGTGACATCATTGATACATTCGTATATCGTTCCGCAATGCAAAATGGTGAGATGGGCTTTGCAACGGCGATCGGATTATTCAAATCGGTTATTAGCATGATCTTGATTCTTGTATCGTACAGCTTAGCCAAAAAATACGCCGGATACCGCATATTCTAAACGAATGAACAGAGAAAGAAGGGACCACGATGTATCATAAATCATTGCCTTATCGCGTGTTTAATATAGTCAATACCTGCTTTCTGATTTTGGTCGCCATCATGTGTATTGTACCGATGATTCATGTACTGGCAGTATCCTTTAGTACAAAGGCTGCTGCTGATGCAAATCTGGTCAATCTCTGGCCTGTAGGCTTCTCACTTGAGGCATACAAAAAAACGATGAACAATCCAATTTTCTTGAACTCGCTCTGGATCTCGCTCCTGCGTACAGTGATCGGTACAGCCATTACGTTGCTGATTACGTTCCTGGCGGCGTATCCATTGTCCAAAGAAAATAGTGAGTTCAAAGGCAGAACGATCTACTCCTGGATATTTGTATTCAGCATGATTTTCAACGGGGGACTCGTGCCATTCTATATGGTTATTCAGAAGATTGGGTTGATGGATTCCTTCTGGGTACTGGTGCTCCCGGGGGCAGTTAACACATTCCTGGTCATTCTGATGCTGAACTTCTTCCGCGGTATTCCAAAAGAGCTGGAGGAAGCAGCACTGATGGATGGAGCTAACCATTTCAGAACATTGTTCAGTATCTTCCTTCCCATTTCGATGCCGTCCATTGCAACCATTGCATTGTTCAGTATGGTGTTCCACTGGAATTCCTGGTTTGATGGATTGCTCTATATGAATAACGCCAAGGATTACCCACTTGCTACATTTATGCAAACGGTCATTATTGGACGTGACATGAGTAGCATGAGCATGAATCCAAAAGAAATGGAAGCTCTCTCTCAAACTACGGTAAGGGCAGCTCAGATCTTCATCGGAAGTGCACCGATCTTGATTGTGTATCCTTTCCTGCAACGTTTCTTTGTCAAAGGTATGACGTTGGGCTCAGTTAAAGGCTGAGCCTGTACCCCAAATTAATGGAGGTTGATACAGTGAGCAACTTGACGGAAAAGACATTCGTTCTGGGAATGGATGTGTCTTTTATGGATGAAATCGAACAGCATGGCGGGAGCTACAGTGATGTGGATGGCAAGGAACAAGACTTGCTGTCCATCCTGAAGTTCAATGACACTAACGCGATTCGACTTCGAATCTGGAATGATCCTGTTGGTGGATTCTGCAATCTGGAGCGCACGGTGGAGATAGCCAAACGGATCAAGAAACAGGGATTGAAATTTTTGCTTGATTTCCATTACTCTGATCGTTGGGCTGATCCAGCTAATCAATGGAAGCCGAAAGCATGGGAGAATCTGTCCTATGAAGAGCTTCAACGTGCAGTATGCATGTATACGGCTGATGTTCTGAGAACGTTGAAGGAAAACGATGCGCTTCCGGACATGGTGCAGGTCGGCAACGAGATTACGCCAGGCATGTTATGGAATGAGGGACGTGTTGGTGGAGAAGAGCATGATACGGATGAACAGTGGGAGCGTTTTGCAGGCCTTGTGAAGTACGGAATTGCTGCGGTCAAATCCGTTGACCCGGATATCCAGATTATGATACATATTGATCGTGGTGGAGATAACGCCGAGAGCCGCAAGTTTTACGATCGCTTTGAAGCACTCGGTGTGGAGTTCGATATCATTGGTCTATCGTATTATCCTTGGTGGCACGGCACACTTGATGCGTTACGCGACAATCTTCATGATCTGGCTGAGCGTTATGGCAAACCTGTCAATGTGGTTGAAACGGCTTATCCATGGACACTGGAGCAGCCAGAAGGCATCGAATGGATTTTGAATCAGGAAGAATTGTTGTTGCCAGGATACCCTGCAAGTGTAGAGGGGCAGACCCGATATCTGAAGGATCTGTTGCAGATTATTCGCGAAGTTCCTGGTGGTTTGGGGCACGGATTCTATTATTGGGAACCTGCATGGATACCAAGTAAAGAAGAATGGTCCGTTGGACATCCGAATAACTGGGGCAACCTCACCATGTTTGATTTTAAAGGTCGGAAGTTGGAATCGTTTACAGCACTAGCTACTACGGAAGAATCTGATGTTGTGACATACGTGTAATATCATACAGGTTCACAAGTGGTATCTGATGAAAAGATGAAGTCATGCCAGAAGATAAGCTTGGTAATTTGAGTCGTGAATATCGTTGTATTCAATAAAAATTGTAATTCAAAAGCAAGGGAGTTGTCCTTATGACATACAAATATGCACCTGTAAGTTCCAAAGCCCCGCACATGTTGCATGGCGCAGACTATAACCCGGAGCAATGGCTCCGCTACCCTGAAGTTCTGGAAGAAGATATTCGCTTGATGAAGCTTGCCAAGTGTAACGTGATGTCCATTGGTATCTTCTCATGGGTATCCCTTGAGCCGGAAGAGGGTGTATACACGTTTGAATGGCTGGATCAGGTGTTGGATCGTTTTGCAGCAAACGGCATCTATGCATTCCTAGCTACACCAAGTGGTGCCAGACCTGCCTGGATGTCCGCCAAGTACCCGGAAGTGCTCCGCGTATCCGAGAATCGTGTCCGCAATCTGCATGGTTTCCGTCACAACCATTGTTATACTTCCCCGGTATACCGTGAGAAGGTTACTGCAATCAATACAAGACTGGCAGAACGTTATTCAGATCATCCGGCTGTTATCGGCTGGCACATCTCGAATGAGTTTGGCGGAGACTGTCATTGTGATTATTGTCAGGAAGCATTCCGTGGTTGGGTTCAGAAGAAGTATCAAACACTTGATGAACTGAACCATTCGTGGTGGACTACATTCTGGAGCCATACGGTTACAGACTGGAGTCAAGTGGAATCTCCGGCTCCACACGGTGAGACACAGGTCCATGCAATGAATCTGGATTGGCGCCGTTTCGTTACGGATCAGACAGCTGATTTTATCGTGCATGAAACGAAACCATTGAAAGCTCAGAATCCCGATCTGCCAGTCACAACCAACCTGATGGAATTCTATGGCGGCCTGAACTATTGGAAGTTCGCTGATATTCTGGACTTCCTCTCTTGGGACAGTTATCCCACTTGGCATGATGCAGATGACGACGCGAAACAGGCGTCCCGGATCGCAATGATGCATGACATCGTTCGTTCCATCAAAGGCGGTCAGCCGTTCTTGCTGATGGAGAGTACGCCAAGTTCGACGAATTGGCAAGATGTCAGCAAGCTGAAAAAACCGGGCATGCATCTGCTCTCTTCTCTCCAGGCTGTAGCACACGGTTCCGATAGTGTTCAGTATTTCCAGTGGAGAAAGAGCCGGGGTTCCAGCGAAAAACTTCATGGTGCGGTGGTAGACCACGTAGGAACGGAACATACACGTGTGTTCCAAGATGTCACCGACGTAGGAACGGCGCTTGAAGGCATGGAAGCCATTGTAGGAACAGCGGTTCCATCAGAAGTTGCAATCATATTCGATTGGGAAAACCGCTGGGCTGTTAATGATTCACAGGGTCCGCGCAATATCGGTGTGAAGTATGAGCAGACCGTGGAGGAGCATTACGAAGCGTTTTGGAAAAAAGGAGTCGCTGTAGACGTTATTGATATGGATGCAGACCTGTCCAAGTACAAGTTGTTGATTGCTCCAATGCTCTATCTGGTACGTGAAGGTGTTGGCGAACGCATTGAGAAGTTTGTAGAACAAGGCGGTACGTTTGTAGCCACTTACTGGTCTGGTATTGTAAACGAAAACGATCTGTGTTTCCTGGGTGGATTCCCAGGCCCACTGCGTAAGACACTTGGCATCTGGTCCGAGGAAATTGACGGATTGCATGATCGTGATCTGAACGGAATTATCCCCGAGCAGGGTAACGAGCTTCAGCTCAATACAGCGTACGATGCGATTGAACTGTGTGATCTGATCCATCTGGAAGGCGCGAAGTCTCTGGCTACGTACCGTTCTGACTTCTATGCCGGACGCCCGGCATTGACAGTTAACCAATTGGGCTCAGGGAAAGCGTATTATGTAGCGACACGTCTGAAAGCACCATTCTATGATGATTTCTACGCAAAACTAATCGCTGACCTGAACATTGAGCGTGGACTTCAAACAGAACTGCCTGCCGGAACAACGGCACATACGCGTACAGATGGTACAGCAGATTATGTATTTGTACAGAACTATACACCAGATGAGAAACGGATTGAATTAGATGCACAGTCCTACACGGATCTGCTCAGTGGTGATGCTGTGGAATCCAGTCTTAGCTTGAATCCATATGACATTCGTGTCCTGCGCAGACCGGCTGCCCGGAAATAATAGGTTCATCCTTACTTTATAAAGATTTAAGATACTAAAAATGTGCCCTGAACGCCTGACATTGGTGTTTAGGGCATCTTTTTATTTTAAGTATATGGCTGTTGAACCACTTTTTCTGGACAAGATAAAGGATAAACGTGTCCGCGCAGCGAAGACAAACAGGTAACTTGTAACTCAAGACTTTCAGTCTGGGAGGAATGGAAATGAATCAAAGAAATCTGGATGGTAACAGCATTATTATTCGACTGGAAATGACAACAAAGGATATCAAGTTTGGCGAAGTGGCTTCGGCCATCTCGGAAGCTGGGGGAGACATCATTGCCATCGACGTGATTTCTACCAATCAGGATGTAAGCGTTCGCGACTTGACAGTCGCCGTTACAGATGCACAAGATAACAGTAAAATTATAGAAGGGGTGCGCCAGCTTAAAGGTGTGTCCATTATTAATGTATCAGATCGGACGTTCCTGCTTCATCTGGGCGGTAAGATCGAAGTAACACCAAAGACACCGATTCACAACCGGGAAGATCTGTCACGTGTATACACTCCGGATGTGGCTCGTGTATGTTCAGCCATTTCAGAAGAGCCTGGCAAAGCCTTCTCTTTAACAATTAAACGGAATACCGTGGCCGTTATATCGGATGGCAGTGCCGTGCTTGGACTTGGTAATATTGGTCCTCGTGCAGCGATGCCTGTCATGGAAGGTAAAGCAATGTTATTCAAACAATTTGCAGGTGTGGATGCCTTCCCAATCTGCCTGGACACACAGGACACCGAGGAAATCATACGTACTGTGAAAGCGATATCACCTGGTTTTGGCGGTATTAATCTGGAGGATATCTCATCACCTCGCTGTTTCGAGATTGAACGTCGTCTGAATGAAGAATTGGATATTCCGGTATTTCATGATGACCAGCATGGCACAGCAGTTGTGTTATATGCCGGTCTGATCAATGCGCTCAAACTGGTTGGCAAGTCCATTGAAGATGTGAAAATCGTGGTCTGTGGTATTGGTGCAGCAGGTGTAGCATGCAGTAACATATTATTGTCTGCGGGAGCCAGCCGGCTTATAGGTGTCGATCGTGAGGGGGCAATTGTACGGACACAAACTTATGAGAATGAAGTCTGGAGTGATTATGCAGCTCGTACTAACCCCGAACTGGAGACTGGCTCTTTGCGTGATGTTATTCGCGGAGCCGATGTGTTCATCGGCCTGTCCCGCGGCAATCTGTTGACTCGCGAAGATGTGCAGACCATGGCAGAAGATCCAATCGTGTTTGCAATGGCAAATCCGGTACCTGAGATTATGCCTGCCTTGGTGGAAGACATTGTAGCGGTAATGGCAACGGGACGATCCGATTATCCGAATCAGATCAACAACGTGTTATGTTTCCCGGGCATCTTCAGGGCAGTTCTGGACTGCCGAGCCACCGAAATTAATGAAGAAATGAAGCTGGCAGCCGCTCAAGCGATTGCTTCGGCCATTACGGATGAAGAGCGTACACGTTATTACATTATTCCGAGTGTGTTCAATGATAAAGTGGTCAAATCGATGCGCAGTCGCGTCATTGAAGCAGCTGTTAAGACGGGTGTAGCTCGACGTATTCCACGTGAACAGTCCCGTGAAGGCGGGGAATAATAAGATGTCAGAGTTAGATGAAATAACGGCAGGAGAGTCTGTTCTGCGAGCCGCCCGATCTTTTGTTCAAGGTGATTCATCCAAGCATAGTGATGGTCATGACTGGCCGCACATTGAACGAGTGACTGCACTTGCGGTCGAACTCGCTCACCGCATGGGTGCAGATCCATTTGTCTGCGAACTGGCGGCATTATTACATGATGTACCGGATGAAAAGCTGAATGAGAGCTTGGAAGCTGGAATGGCGAAACTGAATGAATGGCTGGATACCCAGCCTCTTGACCCGGATATACGTAATAAGGTTGTGGGTATTATTAGCACCATCTCATATGCGGGAGGCCAGCGTCCTGCGGTCAATTCGCTTGAAGCACAGGTTGTGCAGGATGCGGATCGTCTGGATGCATTGGGTGCGATTGGGATCGCACGCACCTTTGCCTTTTCAGGAGCGAGAGGACGCGAGATGTACGATCCGTCCCTTCCCCCACGGGAGCAGATGACCCGTGAGGAATATCGCAACGGGCGCAGCACAACGATTAATCATTTTTACGAAAAGCTGTTCAAGCTCAAGGATCTGATGAATACCACTTATGGCAAGGAGCTGGCCAAGCAGCGTCATGATTATATGGTGCAGTTCGTGGACCAGTTCAAAAGAGAGTGGGCGGGTACAGACCGTTAGGCAGGCATCGTAAGCATGAGTATTCCTTAGAGATAATATAAACTTAGGCGAATCTTCGAATTGGTGAAAATCCATTTTGAGGATTTGCTTCTTTTTAGGTTAATAATGTGTATTAACATACATAAATGAATCCATTTCATAGTACCTCTGACTTATGACATGGCAACGGAAGGTCTTCCATGGTACAATAAATCGTTCTCCTGAATGTATTCAGGCAAAAAAAGAAATATGGGGTAATAATGAACATGATTATCAAATGTAAAATTTCAGGTTCGGTAAAGAGGAGGGGTCACCACCATGTCATTTGGTGCTCGTGTACTTAAGACGGGAATTGCGGTCACGCTTGCCTTGTACCTTAGTAGCCTGTTTTTGAACCCGCAATCTCCCGTGCCTGCCGCAATCGCAGCTATATTCGCGATGCAGCCTTCCATCTATCGCTCCTGGAAATACTTTCTGGATCAGCTGCAAACGACCACACTTGGAGCTATTGTGGCCCTGGTTGGCGGCATGGTATTGTCCAATGAGCCAATCGCTGTTGGATTAATTATTGTACTTGTCATCATGATTTGTCTTAAATTGAATATGGGTGAGACGGTTGGATTGACACTGGTCACGGTTGTATCCATTATGGAAGCTTCGGGTGATTGGCATTTTGCACTCAATCGTTTTCTGTTGACACTGGTTGGTATTGTATCGGCGTTTCTCATCAACATTACGGTATTTCCTCCGAAACCGAAGATTCAGTTCGTGAAGCAGATCCAGAGTGTGTTCAGCGGCATGTCGTTGCTTCTGCGAACCTCAATCTCGGATGAAATCAAGGAAGTTGTATTCCGGGAGGAGAAAAGCAACCTGGGCGGTTCCATTAAGTCTTTGTCTGACAAGTATAACTTGTTCGAAGAGGAACAGAAAAAGATGAAACGTTCGAAATTCAGCGAAACTCGGCAGATGGTAGTCTACAAGCAAATGCTGCTGAGTCTGCAAAAAGGCTATGAGGTGCTGGATTCGGTTGAACGTCACTATTTCCAGGCACCACGGTCAACAGCGATGGATCAGTTTTTTGATTCTCATCTGGAACTTGTAATTAAATTCCATGAGCATGCATTGCTCAAGTTCGAGGATAAGCTGAAACCGAATGGAGAAGAGGCCGCACAGTTTGTATTGGACAATGACCGTTTCATGGAGCAGGCGATCACCCAGTTTGATATCGACAAGGAAGGCATGTTACGACTGTCGATCGTGGCTGCTGCGATTTATGATTACGGATATCAGTTGGAACGTCTGAATCGACTTGCCGAGCATGTGCATAGCTCCAGTGAAGACAAAGAATCACAGGACAAAATTTTGAATTGGCTTAAGTGGCCTTAGATGCGAATTGCGTACCTGCTTCATGATCATATACAATGGAATTACAACATTGCCCGGACAATCGTGTCCGGGTTGTTTTGTCGTACATACAGCTGAATGGCATGAATGAATTTTAACGAACTGAGGGATAGACATGATTATAGAGGAATTGGACTCTGAACTAATGAAATGGTTGAGTGGGACAAATCTGGAGCATAAACAACATGAAGCGATGCAACTGCTGACCGTATCCGAGGATCAGTGGCCGCATCAGGCGATGATTAGTATGGGGGAAGTGATTGCGATAAGTCCCCGTCAGCTTAGACTTGCTCTGTGGCAAGGTACACAGACCAGTATGAACATGAGCAAAACAGGCAAGGCTACCTTGATTGCGGTTCAAGGGCAACGTTTGCTGCATATTCGTATGGAAGTAGAGTTGCTGCCTGAGATTAAGGGGGCTGTTCATCCGAGAGATCGTTTTGAAGCACAGGTGCTCCAAGTACGTATGGATCATGCGCCATATGCGGAGATTACTTCAGGAATAACCTTTCAACTAAAAGATGAACTTGGAGCAATTACACGTTGGCAAGAGACGATTGAAGAATTACAAAAGTAGGCATAAACAGTTTGATCAGTTGAGGACCCAGTGATTGGGTAATAATGAAGATGAAAACAACAAAAAACGCCTCCGCTTGCATCGGGACGTTGTCACTGGTACAATAAAAAATGGTTTTCAGAAAATTAGAACTAATTAACATATAATTAAAATGTTTACTTTCTAATAATTATACCATTGCCTTTTCGGGCTTGTCAAATGGGATTTTGAGGACACAATCCGGGGAAAGAGGGGCTATTAACATATGAGTACAGAGCAGCAATGGAGCGAAGAGCAGCAACGGGTCAACATGGTGACCGATCAGATTGAACGCAAGATCACAACGTTAGAAGATGAAGTCGGTTCCTTCCGTGATGAAGTGGTTGGCATGAGAAAAGACTTCTGGGACGAAGTGACAATGAACTTTAGCGAAGCGGACGATGTGGGGGAAACTTCAACCAGCATGCGGCAGCAGTCTCAGGTATTGTCCGATCGGGAGCGCAGTCATCTCAATACAGCGGCGGCGTTGGATAAAATGAAACGACTGCATCATTCACCGTATTTTGGCCGGATCGATTTCAAGGAAGATGGATACCCGAATGCGGAACGCATCTATCTAGGGATTGCATCGTTATTAGACGAGAAAGAGGAATCCTTTCTCGTCTACGACTGGCGTGCACCGATCTCCAACCTCTATTATGACGGAGCACCGGGCCCGATCACATATCGTACACCAAGCGGGGAGATCAGCGGTGATATAGAGATGAAGCGGCAGTTTGTCATTCGGGACGGACGGATTCGTTTTATGTTTGATACAGGCGTAACCATTGGCGATGAATTGTTGCAGGCCGTGCTCAGTCGAACTTCGGATGCACAGATGAAGAGTATTGTTGCGACCATTCAGAAGGAGCAGAACCGGATTATCCGTAATGACCGGACACGCATGCTTATTGTGCAAGGCGCAGCCGGGAGTGGCAAAACATCCGCCGCGCTCCAGCGTGTGGCCTATCTTCTCTATAAATATCGCGAGCATCTGCAAGCGGATCAGATGGTTCTTTTTTCACCAAACCCGATGTTCAACAGTTATGTCTCCACGGTACTGCCTGAGCTTGGGGAGGAAAATATGTTGCAAACGACCTTCCAGGAGTATCTGGAGCGCCGTTTGGGTCGTGAATATCAATTGGAAGATCCGTTTATTCAGCTCGAATATGTACTTACGGGAACAGAAGATCCCGATTATGATGTTCGCATGTCCAGCATTCGGTTCAAATCCTCGGAATCTTTCCTGAAAGTCATTACGCGTTATAAGGAGAGCATGCTGTCAGGTGGCATGAAATTCAAGCCGGTTCGCTTCCAGGGCCGAGCAATTGTTACGTCAGAGGCTATGGCTGAGAAATTCTACAGTTTCGAGTCATCCGTTAAGCTGGTGAGCCGACTGGAGATGTTGCGGGACTGGATGCTGAAAGAACTGTCTGCCTTTGGTAAAGGTGAACTGGATGCGCCTTGGGTCGATCAGCAGCTTGATCTGATGGAGCCGGAGGATCTGCAACGTGCATACCAACGGTTAAAGCGTAAGCAAAAAGGAAAGACCCATACGTTTAATGACTTCGAGCAAGAAAGAGAAATTCTGGCACGTATGGTAGTCAGTGACCGACTCAAACCGTTACGGAAATGGATCAAGTCCTTGCGGTTCGTCGATATAAGACAATTATATGCACATCTGTTCAACGATGAGGGTCAGATGGTGCGATTGCTGGGTGACGAAGCGTTGCCTGCCCAATGGGATGAAATCTGTAGGATGACTTTACGCAGATTGAAGCTCCAGGAGTTGGCATATGAAGATATTACGCCATACTTGTACCTGCGTGAGCTCATGCTTGGTTTCCATATTAACTCCAATATTCGTCATGTCATTATTGATGAAGCCCAGGATTATTCTGCGTTTCAATTGGCATTTATGAAGAGATTGTTCCCTCGGGCGAAAATAACAGCACTCGGTGACTTCAATCAGGCGATCTATGCCCACTCTTCAGTCCTTAGTGGAACAGGACCTTTGACTAATCTGTACGGTCCAGACAATACAGAGGTAATTGAGCTGACCAGGAGCTATCGTTCTACCCGGGAGATCGTGGAGTTTACCCGTGGCATGGTGCCTGGCGGGGAAGAGATCATTCCATTTAACCGTAGCGGCGAGAAGCCTAAAGTTATCGTTTCTTCTGATTCCGATCGTCATATGAACGTCATCACGACAGACCTCAAGCACTTAATTGAGGAAGGGTATGAATCAGTTGCCGTAATTTGCAAGACCGCCGAAGAGAGCAGAGAGGTACATGCTGCATTAAGCAAGATACTGCCCTCAGCACCGAAGTTAATTAAGAAAACGACGCTGGCTTTTGAACAGGGTGTTCATGTCATTCCTGCGTATCTGGCCAAAGGTGTGGAATTTGATGCTGTCCTGATCTATGACGGCTCTGCGGAGCAGTATGCCCATGAGCATGAACGCAAATTGTTCTACACGGCTTGTACGCGAGCGATGCATCTGCTGCACGTTTACTGCATGGGCACACCGAGTCCTTTCATTACCTCGCAGTCGGAAGAATGGTATGATTTTGGCAAGGTGTCTGCTGCGCAAGTGGACTGACATATCACATTCATGTGCATGAAGAAGGCTTCCGTTCAGTGGAACGGGAGTCTTTCTGTATATGATACATATATCGGGAAAAAGCTAACTTCACGAGGGACGTATACATGATGAGATTCCAGCCATATAGGTGATCGTATGGAATGAAAATACCTAACGTGAATTCGTAAGGATTGGGTTCTGTGGATAAATATGACTCCATAATTTGTATTGAGGCACAATGGATGTTATTTTTCTTTACACATGAGGTCTGGACTCATATAATCGTAACAATATATTTTTTTTGGATCGTTTATTAAAGGAGGCAACAATATGAACAAATCATCTTTTGAACGGCCGCTTATGGCCGATTGTGTACCGGATCTGGTCGCTACAGCCCGGGGAGATATGCCAGCGACTTTGGTCATTCGGGGAGGCACGCTCGTAAACGTGATATCAGGTGAGATTTTGCCTGAGATGTCCATAGCTGTACAAGGAGCTCGAATTGCTTATGTTGGTAAAGATGTAAGCCACACGATCGGAGAACATACCCGGATTATTGAAGCGAACGGCAAATATATCGCTCCTGGATTGCTGGATGGACACTGCCATATTGAAAGTACTCAGATGAAAGTAACCGAGTTTGCGAGAGCGGTATTGCCTTCAGGCACAACGGGAGGTTTCTTTGACCCGCATGAGATCTCCAACGTGCTTGGTCTCAAAGGTCTGAGGCTGATGCTGGATGAAGCGCGGACCACACCGATGGCTGCTTATATGCAGGTGGCTTCCTGTGTGCCTTCCACCCATCCGGGACTGGAGACAACAGGTGCTTATATCGGGCCAGAAGAGGTGGCTGAGGCTCTTTCCTGGGGGCCGGACATGATTGGTCTTGGGGAAGTGATGAACTTCCCTGGTGTCGTTTACGGGGACGAGACGATGATTGGTGAGATCCAGGCGACCCTCCGGGCTGGCAAAGTGGCAGATGGTCACTTCACCTGGGCAGCAGATGACTGGCGTTTGCCGGCGTACGCAGCGAGTGGAGTTACGGGGGATCATGAATGTGTAACCAAGGAAGATGTGGTCGAACGTCTGCGACTCGGGATGTATGCGAAGATGCGTCAAGGTTCGGCATGGCATGATGTGGCGGAGACGATCAAAGCCTGTACGGAGCTTGGACTGGATACACGCCGGATGATGCTGGTAACCGATGACCGAAGCTCTGAATCCCTGCTCAAAGAAGGGCATATGGACTTTGTTGTTCGTCTCGCAATCTCCCAAGGTGTGAAGCCGGTTACGGCTTTCCAGATGGCAACCATTAACACAGCTGAGCGCTTCGGCGTTGCGCGCGACATTGGTGCGGTTATTCCGGGCAATATAGCCGATATTATTCTGCTGGACGGCCGGCTGGCGGATGTACGTGTGGGCATGACGATTGCTGCCGGGCAAGTGGTGGCCGAGAACGGGAAAATGACGGCGGTCTGGGACAGCTTCACGTATCCGGAGGAAGCGCTGAACACGGTGAAGTTGGAAGCGAATATTCAGCCAGAAGATCTGGAACTGGCTGCACCGATTCCAGATGGCACGATTGGTGCCAAAATCATTCATGTGACAGAGAACCATGTGGATACAAAGGAGAAACACCTGCCAGTCACCGTAGAGAACGGCAAGGTTGTGGTTTCAACTTCCGGGGAAGTATGCAAAATCGCGGTATTGGAGCGTCACAAACAAACCGGGAATCGGGCGGTTGCTCTTGTTGGAGGCATTGGCTTCACATCACCTGCAGCAATTGCGATGACGGTGGCTCATGATAGTCACAACCTGTTGATTATCGGTAATGATGATGCCCTGATGGCCGAAGCCGGTAACCGGGTCATTCGCATGCAAGGTGGGGTAGCCGTGGTAACGGCAGCAGGGGTGACCGAATTCCCGCTGCGGATTGCAGGTTTAATGTCAACCGAGTCTTTCGAAGTCGTTGCAGCCCAATCGGCAGCAATCAGTGAAGCTTTACAGTCCGCAGGATGTACGTTGAATAATGCGTTCATGACGCTTTCGTTGCTTGCGCTGGTAGTGATTCCGGAATTACGGTTGTCCGACAAGGGGCTTGTGCGGATCTCGGCAGAAGGTATTGAACTGGTCTCCCTTTTCGATGAAGTGGTTGACAGTACACCGGCAGTTCAATCGGGTAATGAATGAATAGATTTATCGACTAGAGCTCAATAAATGGATATACATGAAAAGCCGCCTTAGGGCGGTTTTTTTGTGCGTTTTGGGAGAAAACGCTTTCTAGGTCTTCTGGTTCTTGGTGTACATATGGCAATAATGACTGAAGTCATGCTGAAATAAGGGTGAATTTAGAAAAAAGAGAATATTCGTGACTTTTGAACTATAAATACAGAACTACGAATTCCCGAAATATAATTATATGATTCTTTCGTCGTAAGTCTTAAAGATGATATTGCATATAGAAGCAATTCGATTTCGTCGTACCTAATAAGGCTCCATTAAATGTATATGAAACGACACAATTTCATCCAGATTTGCACGTCAGAGCTGATAACTTCAGAGGGAGTGTACAAATATGAAAAGCAAAAAGGGGTACCGTTTTATCTTGTTACTGTGTTGTTTGATACTGTGCGCGAGTACAGCCTGTTCTTCCAAAGCCATTGCAGATGGTTCAGTCGACAGTTATGCAACGATTCATGGGAAACTTGATGCACCCGTGAGAGCGACATGGGTGTGGGATACTACCCAGATCCGAAGTAATCCTCAAGAGGTGTTAACTTACGCTACAGCCAATAAGATCAATACGATCTATCTACAGATGAACCGGGATATAAAAATTCCTGAGTATAAAAGCTTTATCCGCCAGGCGAGAGCCAAGAATATTGCGGTTGACGTGATGGATGGAAGATCGGCCTGGGGATTGACGGAGAGTCGGGAGCAGATTGCATCTTTCCTGGACTGGATTGAGGCTTATCAAGCGCAGGCATTACCCAATGAGAAATTTGCGGGTATTCATCTGGATATCGAGCCACATGTGCACCCGCAATGGAAAATCAATCAGGCCAGTGTGATTACCCAGTGGCAAGGAAATGTGGAGTACATTGTTGAGCGAGCATCACGGATGAAGATGCCCGTAGCGGCTGATCTGCCATTCTGGCTCGATAACTACAAAATTCCGGGTTCAACGATGGCGGTTAGCAGCTGGATGATTCGAAAGTTTGATTCCATTACGATTATGGCTTACCGTGATACAGCTGCTGCAATCTATAGTGTAGCGAAGGATGAACTTGCAGAAGCGGCTCTGCTTGGCAAAACGATCTCCATAGCTGTGGAAACAAAGCAAAGTAAGGAAGGCGACTTCATTACTTTTTATGAAGAGGGATCTGCTTATATGGAAGCACAATTGAAGTTGGTCGAAAAAATGGCTTCAGTACATGCGTCCTTTAACGGTTTCTCCGTACATGAATACACTTCATGGAAGACATTGAAAAAGTGAGACACCAATGAATAAAGAAGGTGCTTGCAGCCAGAGAGCTGTGAGCACCTTCTTCTATTATACCTGAACCAAGGCAGATTCCATGGCCACATTCTCATAGAACATTTTGCGATACTGTGAAGGCGTTGTGGCTTTATGCCTTTTAAATGTGGTGATAAAGTAGCTTAGATGATCAAAACCGACATCCATGGCGATATCAACAATTTTGTGATCCGTATTCTCAAGCTGGACGCAGGCTTGTTGAACGCGGTAATAATTAATGTAATCAACCGGAGTTTTCTGCACCATCTGTTTGAAAAAACGGCAGAAGTGTCCTTCGCTCATATTGGCTTCATCGGCCAGTTCTTTCAGCTTCAATGGTTCAGGATAACGCTTGTGGATATACCCGAGCACGGATTTCAGGCGCTCTACCTTGTCATGGCTCCCTGTAGCTACGGTGCCTTTGAGCGGAACAGGTTTCATATGTTCGAACATTCGGGCAAATATGAGATACAGGTATGCTTTCGTTGACATTTCACACGTTTCTGTTCGGGCAGCATGGTCGGCAAATATGCGCTTCAGGTGATCCAGAATTTCTTGTCCCCAATCCTCATCTGCTTTGATATGAAAAGGGGGAACTACGGTTTTGCGCACCAGTGGACCGATGAATTTCTCCTGTACCGTATCGAAGGTACGACTGCCGAGCAGCTCGGGATTAAATACAATGGAAGAGAATACACAGGGAACATCACCCTTCAGATAACCTGCATGAATCTCACCTCGATTGATAAAAATGGCTTCTCCAGCTTGAACCTCAATGGTGTTCATATCAATCTGAAAGACCGCACAGCCCTGAGTAACCATGGTGAACTCCATTTCATCATGCCAGTGGCAATCCAGAATGCTATCGCCGTTCAGTTGTTGTATATCCGGGTATACACTGACTGGATACATGGCATTCCCGTGTATTCGGTCTTCCCGTAATCGTTCACGTTCCATATCAGATTCTCCTTTTTGTATCATTATTAATGTAATCGTTTCCATAGATTGGTGCTGATGTTCAAGAATCGGATGGTTATTATCAAAATCGTGATATATTTGGTCAAAATAAGAGAAGAAATTCATCATTAATATCAATATTATTATAGTATAACCAAAGGGGGAAAGAAAACATGAAATTTACTGATGGATTCTGGATGACTCGTGAAGGGTATCAGATTCAAAACCCGACTGACATTCGTGATATTGTACAAAAAGAAAATTCCTTGACCGTATATGCGGCAACTAAATATATTCGTAGCAAAGGCGACACGTTGAATGGTACATTGCTGAAAGCAACGTACAGCTCACCTATGCCTAACGTTATTCGAGTAACGTTGAATCACCATAAAGGCGGAGTGAAAAAAGGCCCTGTATTTGAGCTGAATACGCAAGATGCAAACGTTGACATCTCCAAAAATGAACGAGGGGCTGTTCTGAAAAGCGGCAATCTGGAAGTTCAAATCGATAAAACAAACGGTTGGGACGTCAGCTTCCTGTATGGAGGAAAACGCATTACTGGTAGCGGTCAACGAGCGGCTGGTTATATTACAGGTCCGAGCAAGGAAGCGTACTTCCGCGAGCAGCTTGATCTTGGCATTGGTGAATACGTTTACGGACTCGGTGAGCGCTTCACACCGTTTGTTAAAAACGGTCAAATCGTAGATACCTGGAATGAAGATGGCGGTACAAGCAGTGAACAGTCCTATAAAAACATTCCTTTCTATCTGTCCAATAAAGGATATGGTGTATTTGTAAACCATCCGGAGCGCGTATCGTATGAGATTGCATCTGAGAACGTATCTAAAGTACAGTTCAGTGTAGAAGGGGAGACGTTGGAGTACTTCATTATCGGCGGCGACAATCCGAAGGATGTACTGGATAATTATACGAAATTAACAGGTAAACCAGCGCTTCCACCCGCATGGACATTTGGTCTTTGGCTGACCACATCATTTACAACAGATTATGATGAAGCAACCGTTAACCATTTCGTAGATGGCATGGCTGAACGTGATCTTCCACTGTCTGTATTCCATTTTGACTGCTTCTGGATGAAGGAATACCAATGGTCTGATTTTGTATGGGATGAAGCAATGTTCCCGGATCCGGAAGGCATGCTTGCACGTCTGAAAGAGAAGGGTCTCAAAATCTGTGCTTGGATCAATCCATATATTGCAGAGAAATCCTACTTGTTCGATGAAGGTATGGAGAACGGTTATCTGGTCAAAACAGCCGATGGCAGCGTATGGCAATGGGATATGTGGCAAGCAGGTATGGCTCTAGTTGATTTCACGAATCCGGATGCTGTGAATTGGTATAAGAGCAAGCTGGAAGTTCTGCTGGATCAAGGTGTAGATTCCTTCAAGACAGATTTCGGTGAAAGAATTCCGACAGATGTTGTGTACTTCGATGGTTCTGATCCGGTTAAAATGCACAACTATTACACACAGCTCTATAACAAAGCTGTATTTGAATTGCTCGAAGAGAAGATTGGCAAAAACGAAGCTGCCCTGTTTGCACGCTCTGCAACAGCCGGTGGTCAACAGTTCCCGGTTCACTGGGGCGGTGACTGCTCTTCCACGTATGAATCCATGGCTGAATCGCTTCGCGGTGGTCTCTCACTTGGGCTTTCCGGTTTCGGATTCTGGAGTCATGATATCAGCGGCTTCGAAAGCACAGCGAGCCCTGACGTATACAAACGTTGGGTACAATTCGGACTTTTATCTTCACACAGCCGCCTGCATGGCAGCACTTCGTATCGTGTGCCTTGGTTGTTTGACGAGGAATCCGTGGACGTTGTTCGTGACTTTACCAAACTCAAAATCAGCCTGATGCCGTACCTGTACAATTCTGCGGTGGAGTCAACGGTAAAAGGTATTCCGATGATGCGTGCAATGCTGCTCGATTTCCCGGAGGACCCAACAACATATAACCTGGATACGCAATACATGTTCGGTGATTCAATTCTCGTGGCGCCAATCTTCAACAAGGAAGGCGATGTGCGTTATTACCTGCCTGAAGGAAATTGGACGAACTATCTGACAGGAGCGAAGGTACAAGGTGGACGCTGGATCAGTGAAAACCATGACTTCAAAACACTGCCTATGATGGTTAAACCAAACAGCCTGATCGCTGTTGGTGCTGTAGATCATAAACCGGATTATGACTTTGCGAATGATGTGTCCCTGCATTTGTTCGAACTGGCTGATGGTCAAACGGCTCAAGCGGTTGTTGTGAACCAGGCTGCTGAACAGGAACTGACAGTTAACGTTACACGTAATGGATCAGTGCTGGACGTTCGTGCTGAAGGCGCGGGCAAACCATGGAACTTGGTGCTTCGCGGTATCGAGAGTGTATCCAGCGTTGAAGGTGGTTCCCAAGTGTCAGGTTCAACTGGTGTTGTTATTACAGCAGCAGCAGGCGCAACCTCGCTTACAATTCAACTGTAAAGTGATATAGTAGATAGATGAAAGGACGGTGCCGCAAGGTGCCGTCTGTTTGTCTACAATGATAGGAGATTGAATGAAATGAGTATGATGAATTCAGGTTTACACTGTACGATATCGGCTGAGATGCTGCATCAATTGGTAGAGAATACTTTTGGAAGCGATACCAAAGTGAAGGGGTTTGCACTCCTGCAAGGAGGGCTTTTCAATACAACCTATCGGATTCAACTTGATCATGCATCCCATACGGATGTGATTTTACGTTTGGCTCCAGTGCGGGGAGAGATGGCAGCTGGTTCAGCGAGTGATCCCCTCTTTTCGTTCGAACGTACGATGATGGCAGCTGAACCGATTGTGTATGAATACTACCGTAAGACAGGCATTCCTGCTCCAAACATTATCGCCTGTGATGATAGCGGGTCCATCATTCCAAGAACGTACATGTTTATGACGTTTATTCCCAGTAAGCAATTAGATCACGCATCGATTTCAGGCATGGACAAAGAGCGATTGTATCATCAGCTTGGCGCGTATACCGCCATCATGCATCAGATCGAGGGTGCATCGTTTGGCTGGCCACAAGGAGATGGGACGATTAAAGGTTCGAATCAATGGTCCGAGGTGCTGCACTCTTATGCTGAAGAAACGGCACTTAAAGCGGCACAAGTCGATTATATGCCAGGTGTGGGGGAAGAGATCGCAGCTATATTCATGAAAAATAAAGACTTATTTGATCAGGTAACCCGTCCGGTACTGGTTCATAATGACCTGTGGGAAGCGAATGTGCTTGTTCATGAGGAAAAGGGTGAGCTACACATTGCGGCCATCATTGATGGAGATCGTTCCATGTTTGCCGACAGGGAGTATGAAGCCATATTGTCGACAGAATCGGTGGCTTTTCATGAAGGATATGATCATCCACTGGACCCGTCCCCAGAAGGACAGGCACGGAGACTCGCGTACCGAATACTGTCTTCATATTTTAATGCTTACGTTCATGAACATCAGGTCAATCAACCTGAAGATGGTCAGAAGTATCGCCAGCGTACGCTGGATTTACTTGAGCAATGGAAGCAACTTGCACATCACTAATTCGCAGGGGGAATGAAGGATGAAGGAGTATCATCAATACCCGATGTGGGATGCATCACGTTCACTTGAGGAACGGTTGGATGACCTGATTGCACGATTAACAACGGAAGAGAAGATCAGACTAATACCTACTCGCGAAGCGGCTGTACCAAGACTGGGCATTCCAGCCTACAACGTTGGGGGCGAAGCTGCCCATGGGGTTGCATGGAAAGGAGAGGCAACGGTATTTCCGCAACCGCTCGGTCTATCAAGTACCTGGAATACGAGACTCATGCGAGAGATTGGTTCAGTCATTGGCGATGAGGCGAGGGCATACCATCACCGTAATCCAGAAGTTCACGGGTTAACCTTGTGGGCACCGACGGTTGACCTTGAACGTGACCCACGCTGGGGCAGAACGGAAGAGGGATATGGCGAAGATCCGGTTCTTACGGGTGAAATGTCGGCAGCTCTCGTCAAAGGTATGCAGGGAAATGATCCTTTTTATCTGAAAATGGTCGCGACATTGAAACACTTTTTTGCCAATAATAATGAGAAAGATCGGCTGAATTGTTCATCGAGCATCGATCCGCGGAATCTGCGGGAATATTATTTAAAAGCCTTTGAGACACCATTTGTGGAAGGCGGTGCCTTGTCCATGATGACAGCTTACAATTCCATCAACGGTACACCTGCCATTGAGAGTCCATATGTGAATGATGTGGTTAAGGGTGAGTGGGCGATGCCAGGTTTTATTGTATGTGATGGAGGGGATCTGTCTCAGACAGTTAACTATCATGGTTATCACACCAGTCATGCCGAATCCGCAGCAGGTGCGTTGAAGGCAGGAGTGGATTGTCTTACGGATGAGGTTGATCTAGTCGTATCTGCTCTGGAAGATGCTCTTGAGCAGGAGCTGTTGGAGATAGCTGATTTGGACCGAGCGATTCGTAACATCTTCAGTGTACGGATGCGTCTCGGACAACTGGATCAATCCGGACGCAACCCCTATGCGTCTATACCTGAGTCGGTACTATGTGCACCGGAGCACGCCAAACTCAGTTATCGTGCTGCTGCCGAATCCATTGTTTTACTGCAAAATGATGGATTACTTCCCTTGAAGCCGGAAGCATTACAGAAGATCAGTGTCATTGGACCACTTGCCGATGTGGTCTATACTGATTGGTACAGTGGCACGCTGCCTTATCGTGTATCCGTCCTCGATGGGCTGCGTAATCGATTACCCCAAACAGACGTAACGTATACAGACGGAAATGACCATATTCAGTTGAAGACAGCAGACGGACAGGTTATTTCCTTGGGAGCGGAAGGTATTCTCGTCGCCGTACCGGAGGACAGTGCACCTACAGCCGCCGAGTTTGTACATCAGGATTGGGGATCGGGAAGTCATACGCTGAGAAGTGTGAACAATCATCGATACGTTAGTTTGACCGAGCAAGGCGTCTATCAGGCTAACGAACCAGAGATTGGCGGCTGGTTTGTGAAGGAAGTTGTTCAATTCGAAACCCAGTCGGACGGCAGCAACATCTTGCGGACGTGGAACAGTATTCCCGTTGGAATGAGCGAACATCAGGGACATTCTGCTTTATCGCCAGTGTCACCACAGGCAGAACCAGCGGTTTTTGAGATCGACATTGTGGCACGCGGAATAGAACAAGCCGTAGAAGCAGCACGTGACAGTCAGGCTTCGGTCGTTGTTGTTGGCAACAGCCCGTACATCAATGGCAAAGAAGAAATCGACCGCCCGAGTCTGCTGCTTCCGCCGAATCAGGTCGAACTTGTCAAAGCCGTGTGTGAAACGAATCCCAATACGGTGGTTGTCATTATGGGCAGTTATCCATTTGCCTTGCAGGAGTTGAAAGGTATTGCCCGGGCAATTGTATATATGACACATGCAGGTCAGGAATTGGGTAATGCGCTTGCGGATGTGCTGTTAGGTCATTATGCCCCGGCAGGCAGACTGAACATGACATGGTATGCAGATGAATCCCAGCTTCCTGACATCATGGATTATGACATTATTCAGAGTGGCATGACCTATATGTATCATCAAGGACCGATCCAATATGCATTTGGTCATGGCCTGACCTATTCGGAGTTTGAATACGGGGCGATTCGTGTAAGTCGTAGTGCCCTGGTGGAAGATACCAACACAGATCATTTGAAGATTGAAGTGGAGATACACAATACAGGTGAACGTGACAGTGATGAAGTCGTGCAAATCTATGGATCTTCATATACCTCGCGAGTGAAGCGTGCTCAGAAGCAACTGCTTGCTTTTCGTCGTATCCATGTGAAGGCAGGGACGCGTGTTACAATAGGTTTCGAGGTTCCTGTTCAGAAGCTGGCGCTATGGGATGTTACCCGAGATCGATACTGCCTGGAGACAGCGACCTGGGCCATCCTGGCAGGGCGTTCTTCCGCCGATATACGCCAGTCGGCAGATATTCAGATTGAAGGTGAGACGATTCCTGATCGTCCGCTGCACATGCTTACCTTTGCCGAGAATTACGATGCTTGTAGAGGTGTTCTGTTGGATGAATGTCTGGAGGGACGTTCGGCAGTTCGGGCAATCACTCGGGAAGAACCTTTGTATCGCGATGGTCAGTCATCCTGGATCACTTTCAACCATAACGCTGTTCAGGACATACAAGGATTTGAAGCCAGAGTGGCAGCTTATGGGGAAGAGGGCAGACTGGAGATTCGTTCTGGAGGATTGGAGGGCGAACTGCTCGGTGTGTGTGTGGTTTCTGGACCCGGAGGCAGTGTGAATGGGAAAGATATCAAGTGGACAACGGTCCAGTGTTCGCTTGAGGCGTCACATCAGGTGAATGAGCTGTATATTATTTTCAAAGGTGGAGCAGCGTTACGCCACTTTAGATTGGTGTAGTTCTAGACATTATGAGCCAAATAAGCTGTCATGCACTAATATGTGCAGGCAGCTTATTTGTGTGAACAAGCGGTAACATCCAGCATGTCCTGAATAATCAACCTCCGAAACAAGCACAATAATGCTGTTGTGTGTAGAATCTGTAAAGGTGGTTGTGGTATGAACGATAAAAAGTGGGACCTCGTCGCACTTGCTTCCATCCCTTTAATTATGACCTTGGGTAACTCCATGCTTATACCGATCCTGCCACAGATTGAACGTGAGTTGAAGGTATCTGCATTTAAGGTCAGTATGCTCATTACAGTCTACGCTGTAGTTGCCATCCTGCTTATTCCTCTTGCAGGGTATTTGTCTGATCGTTTTGGCAGAAAAGCAGTCATAATTCCGAGTCTCATCATTGCAGCCGTTGGGGGAGCTGTAGCTGGTGTGGCTGCATGGATGTTAAGCGGAAATATAGCCTACTGGACCATATTAGGTGGCAGGTTATTGCAGGGGGTCGGAGCAGCGGGGGCATTCCCGATTGTGATTCCTTTGGTTGGGGACATGTTCAATGATGAAGATCAGGTATCTAAAAGCCTGGGAATCATTGAAACTTCGAATACATTTGGTAAAGTGTTAAGTCCAATTCTGGGAGCAGCACTGGCTGTTTGGTTATGGTACCTACCTTTTATGGCTATTCCCGTACTCTGTGTTCTGTCGCTGATCCTGGTTATATTCTTGGTGAAAACACCAAAGAAAAAAGAAAAACCGCCCACCTTTACAGAATTTGTGGCTTCCATTAAGGATGTACTAAAAGAAAAAGGACGCTGGTTGTACGCCTTGTTTGCGATCGGTGGAATTTGTATGTTTATTCTTTTTGGTGTGCTTTATTATCTATCCGAGACATTGGAGAGCGAGTTCGCCATGAAGGGCATTGTTAAAGGTCTCGTACTTGCCATTCCGCTAGCGGCACTGTGTCTTTTTTCCTTTTGCGCAGGGAAATGGATTGGAAAGAGCAAACCTCGGATGAAGTGGCTTGGTTTCGCAGGACTTATTCTTGTAACCGTTTCGCTGGGTGTTATTGGTGTTTTCGATAATATCTACGTAGTCGTGGGTCTATTCACATTGGGAAGTGCGGGAATAGGGGCAACCTTACCATGTCTGGATGCTCTAATTACAGAAGGTGTGGACAAGAAGCAGAGAGGTACGATTACGGCTTTGTTCAGTAGTATGCGATTCATCGGTGTATCACTCGGCCCACCTGTTGTTTCTTTGCTCATTGGCAAACAACATTTTTTGCTTTTTGGTGTGCTTGCTGCTTCTGCAGCTGTAGGAGGACTACTTACATTATTCGCAGTTAAGCCGGATAAAGGAGACCAACCTACTTCAGGAAGCGGACAGAAACAGGAACGGCACATCGATCGAATGGAGACAAGTAGTGGTTATGCCCCGATAAGGCGCAAGAAAAGTCCACTTTAAATTGAAGGTCCTGTATGCTACGTTCATTTCCGGGCTGTCTTAAGTCGATTTAATATTCAGATCTGTTCCAATAAAAAAACGCGTTTACGTCTAAGAAAGCGGATGATTTGCTTTCTCGGTGTAAACGCGTTTTTATGTTCAGAATGATTGTAACCAATCAGTCGTGTTTGCTTTTATCTGACTGACTAGTTTCGGTGGGGATGGCTCCAGATGAATCCTTTTGATCTTGAGGTGAATCCGTTGCAGGGATATGAGTATGAGTGAGCAGAGCATGAGCTTCTATGGAGAAGCTGCCGCTTCGTTTTCCCTGAATCAGATATATAAGCAAGAACAGAATCATAAACATCACGGAATATCGGTACATATCGGTATAACTCGTTATGGCCGCAATGGCGCCAAGAAGAAGCGCACCTGTCGCAATACCCAGATCCAGCGAGTTCAAAAACATGCCATTAGCCATGCCACGTTGAGAAGGAGATACGACTTGAATCATCCAGGTCTGCAGAGACGACTGCATGGAACCATAGCCTATCCCGTATAAAAAGGCAGCAATGAACAGGACTGACATGGAGGATGCATATGAGAGTAGAATGAGTCCGGCAGCAATGAAGATTGCTCCTGGAATCAGCAGTGCTTTTGGACCCTTATTGTCATAGATTCGTCCTGCAAAGGGTCTAACCAATAACACGGCGAGTGCATTAAACAAAAAGAACAGCGCAGGATTGGCCAGATTGGCTTCCTTGCCATACAAGACGATGAATCCGACGAGCCCACCATAGGTGATGGATAACAGGCAATTCAGCACACTGGGCAGAATCAGCTTGCGGTTGAACGGTGTCTTTTGTTTTGGGTTGGATCCTGAATCACTTGTAGTAGCTTGTGGAATGATACGTTCACTGTTATTGTTTCTGGCGGCTTTTTTACGGGTCAGCGTGTAACTAAGTGGATAGATTACAGCGAGAACACCAGCAGTACATAACATCAGGGTTACAAATCCGGCACCCTGGAGCAGAGTCACCCCTATGATGGGTCCCATGGACATGGCCAGGCTAGTTGATAGCCCGAAGTAACCCATGCCTTCACCCATTCGTTTGACGGGCACAATGTCCGAGGCCATTGTTGGAAAAGCGGTACTGCTCATACCGAACCCGATACCAAATAACATTCTTAGCAATAAAAGCACGGCTATGCCCGCAGCAAAATAATAGCCGAGCGTTGCCAGCAGGGCTACGGAGAGGCCGATATAGATCATGGCGTTACGAAGACCCTTCTCCAGTGCTTTCGCGGAGTAGAGACGGGCTGCAATGGCACTTAGTGCAAACAGACAGGTGAAGAGGCTGACCTCAAATGCATTAGCGTGAAATCGCTCCTGAACGTAAGACGGAAGTGGTGAGACGATCATGTGCAGTTGTAGAAATAACAAAAAGTTGCATAGCATTAGCAAAATAAAATCGGTGGTCCATAGCCTAACTTGTGTAGATTGTTCTTTCATGATGACGTATTCCCCCTGAGTTGTGATTCTTACAAGTTGCGGTTAATGAGGGAAAGAGTATGTTTAAATGCTTCCATCTGGTCTTCGGATATACCTTCAGCAAGTTCTTTATTCATTTCTCTTTCGATCGGAACGAGGACATCAATTAACGCTTTGCCTTCCTTGGTGAGGTATAACAGATAGGCTCTGCGATCGTGTTCACTGGTCCGGCGTTCTACCAAACCCTTTTTCTCAAGCAGATCAATAATCCGGGCTGTGGTGGGCTGGTCTTTGAAGACACGTGAAGCGAGTTCTTTCTGATTCACACCTTCCCCACGGTCAACATTAAACAGCACAGAAAATTGCTCTGTTGTAATATCATAAGGTTTGAATCGCATTGCGAGTAGGGCTACCGCTTTACGATGCGTGAAACCCAACATGAATCCGACAGACTGTTCAAGTGTGTAGTCCATATAATTAACGAGACCTCGCTTTCCATCATAAAAAGTTCTGAACCAATTAGTTGTTATAACAACTATATGTGAAACAAGTATTTTTGTCAAAATGAAATATTCCATATCAGTCAAGCCGGAGCACTATGCATGGATTAAAAAATACTGTTAGAATGGTAATGAAACCGCTTCGATTCAATGCAAGTTCATCGTGCTTTTGAAGAATGAGAAAACCAATTTCCTCTAACCGCTGTTGGAGAAGACCAAGGAGAGCTGTGTGTGCTGAAGAATATCCCTGCAATAATTCCTCCAGAATTGCTCAAAATTATGTCTGAAATGGGGCATGGGGACGAGCTGGTGCTGGCTGACGGCAATTTCCCGGCAGCGAGTCATGCCAAGCGACTGGTGCGCTGTGATGCACTGGGAGTTGTCGAACTATTGGAAGCCATCCTGCAATTATACCCACTGGATACCTATGCTGAGCGTCCCGCTGCTGTCATGCAGGTTGTAAAGGGGGATCAGGTGGTACCGATCATATGGGAAGACTACCGCCGTTTAATTGAAGAATATGAAGGCATCACGGATGCATTGGATCATGAAGAGCGATTTGATTTTTATAAACGTGCTTCGAATGCCTATGTGATTGTTGCAACGGGTGAGCGTGCACAATATGCCAATCTGATTCTGAAGAAAGGCGTCATTTTTCCTGATGCTGATCCTGGTCAGCAACAACAGAACGCTGAATCGAACTGAATATTTACGGCGACGGAGCACCCGATGCTTTGGTCGCCTTTTTATTTTTGCCAATAACAAGGCAGTATAACAAAATGTTCAGAATTGGCATGGACGAACGAATATTCAGCTTAATGCCCAAGATACTACAAACTTTGATACAGATGATGAATGGGGAAAGAGAAGAGATTATTTTAAAATATAAAGATCACAAAGGATGAGACGTTGGTCTCCAATTAAAGGAGTTGAGTGAAGTGCAGCAACGAATCAGACAAGCGGGTCTTCCAGAATGCAATGAGGTGGGTCGATTGTTCAATGAGTACAGGATGTTCTACAACCAGAATGCTGACATTGATGCAGCACGTCAGTATATTAAAGAACGAATGGAACGCCATGACTCGGTGATTTTGGTAGCAGAAACCGATGTGGAAAGTGATCAAGGGACAGATGTTTGTAATGGTGTGCCAAGTTCGCATGGCTTGAGTTGTACCGGATTCGTTCAGCTGTATCCCGGTTTCAGTTCGGTATCGATGGGGCCGATCTGGGTGCTTAATGATCTATATGTGCATCCTGATTATCGTCAGAAAGGCATTGCAAGGAAACTGTTGCAAGCAGCCAAGCAATTGGCATCTGAGCGTGGAGTTCTTCGTATATCACTTTCTACTGAGTTAACTAACACGCAAGCACAAGCTTTATATGAATCCGAAGGATATGCACAGGATACCAAATTCATGTATTATGAACTTAATGTATAAGAGGGTGCTCAAAAAAGACGCATGATATAAATGAATGGCAGACCCGTAATAGGGAACGAGGGAGGGGAGTCGCAACATGATGCAGTGGATTGCCATGATCACGATGTTAATTGATCATATAGGGGCTGTCTTTTTTCCACATATTATAGAGTTGAGAATTATAGGTCGTATCGCTTTTCCAATCTATGCTTTTGCAGTGTATATCGGTTATAAACATACACGAGATGTACAAAAATACATATGGCGTCTGTTCTGGATTGCGATAATATCACAGGTGCCGTTCATGGCTGCGTTTAATCATTATTCTCTGAACGTGGTATGGACATTGTGGTCTGCCCTGTTGGTTCTATTCGTTATCGATAAACTGCCATCCCGTCTACTGGGTATTCCAATCGTCATTGGGGCAGGTTGGTTCATGGAAATTAGCCAAATGGATTACGGAATGTACGGGTTGTTATTGGTTCTGTTATTCCGTTATTTCCAAGGTCCTGTGCTTGTTATGGCACATGTTGTGTTAAATGCACTATATCTTCTGCTGCATCATAGCTCTGTGCAAATGTATAGCGTGTTGGCCACCGCTGGTATTGCTGTTGCTCAGTATTACCAAGCAGGATTCCGGATGAAGGGGCCACGATGGGTCTGGCGCTATTTCTATCCAGCTCACCTCGCCGTCATTGCAATCATTCGCTGGACATAAAGTAATGCCCAAAATGCGAAGTGAAGAAGCCATCTTACCGTCAGTGAATGACGATAAGATGGCTTTTCTCTGTGTGGCTATATATATTAATCAGGTTGATGCTAGAGTGGACTTACTCCATTGCTGTTGAAGTGCCATACTGGCGCCGAATTGCGGCGGGGAAATACCCAATCTGAACAGCGTAGTCTAACATGACGGAGATGAATCGATCATCTGTTTTCGCACATGAGATTCCGGCAGGTTCCACATAAGCCGTTGTGACAGGGCAAGCATAGACATAAGCTGAATCCTTCGCTCCGTCGCCTTCAAGCTGTGCAATAGCCAACTGAAGAGCTTCCGGCTCCTTGCTGACGCTGGCATCGAACAGCCAACGGGTGTACTCGGCAAAAGGAAGTGTCTCGACATTGTAACCAGCCCGATTCACAGAACGGATCAGCTCATCATAGCGGATCGGCTCCGGATTACAGATGTGGAATACACGGCCGGCTGTATCCTGACGTAAGGCCAGATGAACAATGGCTTCACTTGCATAGTTGATCGGTGTGAAATCAACCATCCAGTCTGCCGCAGGCGCTTTGCCAAGCAATAACATGGCTTTGATCATGCGATAGAAGGCATTACTATCAATATTGGACTGGAAGCGTCCCGTTTCCGAGTGGCAAGTTAGATTACCTGCACGATAAATGCTGACAGGTACACCTTCCTCGGCCGCCATCATGAGTACTTTCTCGGCTTCAAGCTTGCTGTCCGAATACAGGTTGTCCACATGCAAGTCAGCCGGGAACCGATCATATTGCAGGGAGGATTCCCATTGTCCGCTGAGTGCGAGATCTTCCGGAATGCCCATCGTGGATACATGGTGGAAGGAGGCCCCAGGTTTGCTACGAATCAGATCCAGCAAGGCGACCGTTCCTTCCACGTTTGTTTTGGCGAACTGATCGGCATCTCCAAAATGACGTACGTCTGCTGCGCAGTGGATGACACGATCAATTCGTTCATGGACATAAGCCGTTTGTTCAGCTGAAAGACCGAGATTAGGTTGTTCGAGATCCCCTTCAATAATCTCCACGCGGGAAGATAGTTGATCAGTCAGTTGTTTGCCGAAATATCCTTCCAGCACGTTAGTCAAACGTTCCATTGCAGTTATTCCATTGGATGGTCGACGGACCAGCGTGTAGATTCGTGTACTGGAATTCAGAATTAACTGTTGAAGCACATGAGAACCCAGATAACCGGTGGCTCCGGTCAGTAACACATGCTCAGGTTCACGAATGAGCGGATACCCCAACTGGGACGCCAGTTCCACAGGGTGTTCGGATAATTGTGTGATCATGTCATCCGTCACCGTCGAATGCGTTACTTCTGCTGTACTTTGTGACAGTACTTCCACGCGACGAGCAAGAGCACGGACTGTTTTCTCGGCAAAGAAGTCGGCAATTTTCAGCTGCGGGTAATGTGGCTTCAGAATGACGAGTACATGAATGACCCGGAGTGAATCACCACCGATATTGAAGAAGCTATCTTCGACACCGAAGTCGTCGTGTTGAAGAATTTCTTTCCATGCATCCAGGATAATGGATTCCGTCTCTGTCTCCGGCAGAACCCGGTCAGGGCGGTCTTCATGTCGTTCCACATGAGGCAGGGAGACCATCGCTTTGCGATTGATTTTTCCAGTCG
This sequence comes from Paenibacillus sp. FSL R5-0749, assembly GCF_038595085.1. NCBI lineage: Bacteria > Bacillati > Bacillota > Bacilli > Caryophanales > Paenibacillaceae > Paenibacillus > Paenibacillus sp. FSL R5-0749. The sequence continues at coordinate 2,350,041 of NZ_CP152005.1, forward strand.
GTGCAATCGGCATTTCATCCAACTGACAGATCCACTTCGGTACAAAATAAGAAGGAAGTTTCGCGGTCAGTGCTGCCTTGATGTCGGAAACAGAAAGGGTACTGCCATCTTTTGATGTAAAATACCCAACCAGCATATTCTGTCCATCCGATTCTTTCTTTGGAATGACCGCAACGTTCTGAATCTGATCAAGCCGTGCAAAGTGATCTTCAATCTCGCCGATCTCAATGCGGTGTCCCCGAATTTTTAGCTGTGAGTCACTGCGACCAACATATTCCAGTAACCCGGTATCCAGCAATTTGGCAATATCGCCAGACTTGTAGATTTTTTCACCTATTGCAAAAGGGTTCTCAATGAATGCTTGCTTTGTACGTTCTGGCTGATTCAGATAACCTTTGGCCAGTGCAGGGGTAGCGATATATACTTCACCAGGTACACCAGCAGGACAGAGCTGTTGTTCTTCATTCACAATGTAGACTTTGTAGTTATGAATCGGTTTACCAATGGGGATGTTCACCACATGTTCTGGAACCTGCTCACTGATGCGGTGAGTGGCTGTGGCTACTGTACATTCGGTAGGTCCGTACACATTAACAATATCAATCTGGTTTCCAAATTTACGCTGGAAGGCACGAACCTGTTCACCATAGAGCGCTTCTCCGGCTACAGTAATGATTCTGACTTTGGCCAGCTTGTGGAAACCTTCATCGGATAAATAGGAAGCAAGCTGATTGAAGAAAATCGTAGGCAGGATCGTAATGATCGTTGTTCCTGTCCGTTCAATTGCACTTGCGAATTCTTCAACAGATACACGTTCTTCCGCAGACAACAGATATAATTCTGCTCCATAGAACAAGGCGCCAACGGTATCCCACACGGATGCATCGAAGCTGTATGTAGCAAACTGGGTTAATACATCACCTGGTTGAATGTCACAATCACGTTGAACCACACTGCCAAGGTTGGTTACACCCCGGTGGGCAATCAGTGCCCCTTTAGGCTTACCGGTCGACCCTGACGTGTAGATAATATACGCAAGATCATCTGGCTGAATATCCAGATTGGGGTTGCTTGCTGCAAATCCGGCTAGACGACCATCCACAGAGAGAATCTGACGGACGGTAGCTATACTGGAGAACAAGCTGGTAGCTTGTGCAAAAGAGGTTTCCGTTGTCAGCACGAATGAAGACGCCGTATCTTCCACAATATAACTGTTACGTTCTTTTGGATGCTCAGGGTCAATTGGAACATATGCACCCCCTGCCTTCAGAATACCCAGCAGGGAGATGATGGTCTCCAGACTTCGATCCATAAAGATACTGACGAATTCACCTTTCTGCAATCCATTGGATAACAGAACGCGTGCAACCTGATTCGCTCGTTCATTCAATTCTCTGTACGTATAGCTTTGGGATGGTGATGTTATCGCGGGCGAATCCGGATATGCTGCTGCTGTTGCTTCGAACCATCCATGGACCGTCTGATTCTCTGGTTCAAGCACGGAAGTATCATTCATCTCCCGGTATAACAATCGATCTGAGGCGGAAAGAATATCCACCGTACCGATCGCTTTCTCACCGTCACGAACGAGGGCGAGTAGAAGAGTCTGATAATATTCTGCATATCTCAGCACGGTAGACTCTTTTAACAGTGAACTATCATAGAACAGATCAAGGATGAGCATGTTCCGATCATCATCTCGAACATTCCAATTTAATATTTGTGGTGCTTGAGGCAACTGTACGCTATTCAGCATGAACAACGTTTCAGGGTATCCACCGTTTTGCAACGTGTATTCAATCTTGAGCTGCTCTGAAACCTGATGACATAGTTGGTTGAAGGTCAATTTACCCTGAATCTGTAAAGAAAGATAGGAAGCTGCCTGATCGGGGGCAAGTATACCTATGGCAAGTTCCTGTTCAGCTGACAATCGGTATAACAAGGCTGCATAAGCTGAGAGGAGTACCGGGTACACCATCTGTTCTCCAAACTTCTGTTTAAGATCACGGCTCAGAGAATCATGTAATGTGATTTGAGCAGACTGATAAGAGAATGATTGTTGACGTCGCCCAAAATCCAGTGGAATCTGCAGAACGGGCAAGCTAGATTCCATGGAATGGCTAGAAGATGGTTGGTTTTCAATCACTTCAGTTATTCCTCCTTGGTTCAAACCGAATGTTTGTGGATTTGAATTATTGTTTGCTTACATTGAAATGAGAGATTAGTTCTTGGAGTTCCTCGGACATGCTGTTAAGGCGTGTGGAGGAGTCTACCAGTGTGATCAAAGATGCTTTTTGCTCATCAACAGATGAGGAAATTTGTTCACTGCTGTTTGCAGTCTTGCTTACGCTTGAAGACAAGTCCTCTGCTGTAGCGGTCATTTCTTCAGTACCCGCAGAGATTTCTTCCGTCGCGCTTGATACTTCCTGAATCTGATTAGATACTTTTTTCGCTGCTTCTAAAATGTCTTCGAACAGTTGACCTGTTTGATCGGCTACGCTGAGCCCTGTATCTACTTCTGACGTACCTTGTTCCATAGCACGTACAGCTTGTTTGATTCCAGCTTGAATCTCCTGGATCAATACGCCAACCTGGCTGGTCGCTTGTTCAGACTGCTCGGCAAGTTTGCGTACTTCACCTGCAACAACTGCAAATCCTCTTCCTTCTTCACCAACACGTGCTGCTTCAATGGAGGCATTCAGGGCAAGCAAGTTTGTTTGGCTGGAGATTCCCGAGATAATATTGAGAATATCGCCAATTTCCTGTGAACGACTCTCCAGAACCTCAATGGCAGAAGCAGTATTCTTAACCGATTCGGTAATCAGGTTCATCTGTTCGGATACTTGACGGACAACGCTGTTACCTTGTTGTGAACGACGTTCCATTTCATAGGCTTCATCCGCTACACTAGCGGAGCTGGTGGCAATTGTCTGGATTACAGTAGCCATCTCGGACATGGCACGTGCACTATCTCGGGTTGCCTGTTCCTGTGAACGAATGTTGGAAGTGATTTGAGTTACGTTGTTATTGATAGAATCTGCATTGTCACTGTTGCGTTCGGAAACTTCATATAGCTCTTTGGCAGACTGATTAACTTCTTGTGATGTGATTTGCACTTTAACGATCGTATCGTTGATTTTGCGAACCATGGTGTTGAACTTCTCATTAACGAGTCCCAGATCGTCTTTGCCTGTCGGAATGTTGACATTCAAATTACCCCGACTGACGTCATCAATTCCTTTGATCAAATGACGGATAGGGGAAAGGGTGTTTTTAACCACAAGGTATTGGATAATCAGGAATAACAGCAAGAAAGCCACAAGGATGATAATTCCGTTTTTTAGCAAGGAGTTAAGTCCTGCGGGTACGGCTGATGCATCTGCATCAATGGCAAAATATGAGAAAATCTTACCGTTACTGTCTTTGATCGGATATGCAATGGTTGTCCAAGTTCCGAAATCATCGGAATAGAATGTGGTGAATGTAGGGCGGTCCGTATTAAGCATTTCTTTCAGTGCGTTGGCTACAACGACCGGCTGCTCATACATGTCACCTATATTTACGTTCTCACTTTGAAAAGCCTCTCTTAGGTTGGTCGGCATCGCTACAAGGGAAGTTAATCTCTTGTTATCGCCACCGAGCTCAACACCGAAGATGTAGGCTTGTGCAATGTTAGGATAATATTCTTGCATTTCATCAAAATACGCTCGTAATTTCGTTTGTGCTGCTCCATCATAGCTGCCTTCCGCAATAGCAGCTTGTACCTCGGCGGGATTGATATCTTCAGCCCATTTTTTGGTGATTTGTTCCACCTGTCCATGCAGTTGATCAACAAGAACTGTTTTTTGAAAATAGTAACTGCTTGCGATAAGTGCTACCCCGATGATAATGATATTGGTAAATGAGAGTAACAAATTTTTGGAGAAAAACGACATGCTTTTCCAACTTAATGATTTCACTAAATTCCACTCCTGATCTTCTTTAAATTAAGAAACTTTAGGTTGCTTTGGTACAGTGAACTAGATCATTCCGGGATCCCCTCCAAAGGAAATTTATGCGACCATGGTCTTGGTTTATCAGTCGCTTTCGTAGAGACTTATGTACCGTATGAACCATAGGTGTCTAATTATTAAAACACATCTATAATTAATATGTCGTATAAAATGTCGTTAAATTGAATAGTATCGTTAAATTTTTTTTAATATTTTACGTATTTATGGACATATCAGACGGTTTATAGGTATTTAGAACTGTTTATTTTAAAATTTCCCATTTTTTAGCTTCATTCTGTATTCTATAACATGGTGGGTAAAAAAACATCCTTCAACAAAACAAAAATAAGATGGCAAAGATGCAACAGAAGGCACGGATATACATCGGAAGCGGTTTTATCTATAATAACTACATATGCATTTCTCAAATTATGAGCAGCGGGGGTTTATAGATGAATCTTAAACAGATAGCAGCAGAGCGTGCGGCGGAATATGTTGAAGATGGAATGAAGGTTGGATTGGGTACAGGTTCAACAGCTTATTATGCCATCTGCCGAATCGGTGAGCGTGTACGTGATGGATTGAACATTCAAGCGGTTGCCACTTCAGAGGCTTCGGACAAGCTTGCCCGTGAATGGGGGATTCCTATCATTCCATTTGACCAGATTGGACGTCTGGATCTGACCATTGATGGCGCTGATGAAGTAGATCCCGAATTTAACCTGATCAAAGGGGGAGGAGGGGCTCTTTTGCGTGAGAAAATCGTGGCGGCCAATAGTGACAAATTGATTATTGTGGCGGATGGCAGCAAAGCCGTGCAAAAGTTGGGTAAATTCCCGCTTCCGGTTGAAGTTGTTCCATTTGCTTCGGAGTGGACCTTCCAGGCCCTCGAAAAATTGGGGTGTCAACCACAGTGGCGGATGGATGGACAGCAACGTTATCTGACAGACAACGGAAACCTGATAGCGGATTGTCATATGGAAGCGATTGATCACGCCGCGAGCCTTAATGTTCAATTGAACATGTTACCAGGTGTTGTTGATAACGGACTTTTTGTGGATATGGCGAGCACAGTCATTCTTGCCCAAGCGGACGGCAGTATCGAAGAGCTCCATCGTTCTTAATATGGAAGAGGGTGCGTTACATCTCATGAAAGAACTACCCATCGTGGATGGTGAACTTGTTCTCCGGTGTGTGGAGAAAAAGGATCTGAAAGAACTCTATGAATTGAACTACTGTGATGACGTACCTGAATGGAAGCAATGGGATGCACCTTATTACCCACTTAAACACGAAAGTTATGAAAGTTTCGAACAAGGTATGCTCAAACGATTGGACCTTGATGCAAGTGATTCCAAACCGGTATCGATCCGTATCATTGAATCCGACAGACAAATTGTGGGCACGATCAGCTATTATATAGAAGATGAGTTATCCATGTGGCTGGAAATGGGGATTGTAATATACAGATCTGCCCAGTGGGGACGCGGGGTTGGTACACGTTCACTTGTCATGTGGTCAAGTCATTTGTTCGAACATCTTCCTTTGGTTCGCGTTGGACTGACTACTTGGTCTGGTAATGAACGAATGATGCGTGCGGCTGTAAAAGCCGGATTACAGGTGGAAGGGCGAATGCGGAAGTGTCGTATCGTTCGTGGGGAGTACTATGATTCAATTCGTATGGGAATGCTCCGTGAGGAGTGGGAGCAGAAGCTGGCTCCTCATACGAGCCGAAATGTAAACAACTGATGGAGGATTATTGAAATGCTGAACACGGAGGACAACCGGGAACTGTCTTTACAATTATTCGTGGTTCTTGTTCGGGCCTATAATTCTGTGACCTTACGTTCCAATCGGGACATCCAGAGTCACGGACTGAATACGACAGAATTTGGTGTGCTTGATTTGTTATATCATAAGGGACCGCAGGCATTGCAAAAGATTGGTGAAAAAGTGCTAATGTCCAGTGGTAATATTACGTATGTTGTAGATAAGTTGCAAAATAAAAATCTGCTGTTTCGTCGACCATCCAAGGAAGATCGGCGTGTCATTTACGCTGAGTTAACCGATGAAGGAAGAGAATTGTTCACACAGATATTTCCTCAACACCATCAGGTCATCATCGATGCTTTGGAAGGACTTGATCCTTCCGAGAAAGTGGATGCGATTCGGATGTTGAAGAAGCTGGGACTGGCGGCAGAAGGGAAAACTGACTTGCGTTCATAACGCAGGTCAGTTTTTTTGTGGAACCAAAAGTAAAGGCTTATACTGGCTGACTGGCTTGCAAGGCCCTCCATAATATAGGAAGATTGTTCTATACATGCATGGCGTAAAATACATGATCATCAAAAATTCATGTATAATGGAACAGAACTTTTTAGAGCGGAATGGATGGATTGGTTGGATCAAATAGAAGAACCTATCCCGATTGCAAGTTAGCTAACATTGATCTCATTCTGGATAAGTCACGAATGATGATGGAGATGTGATGCGGGTAGAGGAGGGGTGCATCTATGAGTTATCAAGAAGCAGGAGAACGTTTACTCCAGGAATCGGGAAACTTAGCGGATAAAATAACGGAGAAACAGTATCTTAGACAGCCCGATTTACTTGAGCGATTTGGTGAGAACGGAAAAATGCGAACCAAACAGGATTCTCAGTATAGCTTGAACTATTTGGCAGAAAGTGCGCTCTTACAGAGTCCGGGCCTGTTTACTCATTATATTGCCTGGCTGAAAGTTCTACTTGAAGGTTACAAGGTATCACAAGAAGACCTGGCGATTAATCTCAACCTGATTAAAGAGGCATTGGAAGAAGAATTTGACCATCCGTCAAAGGCACTTCTACTCGATTATCTGGAGATGGGAATATATAGAACAACACAAATGGAGTCACAGGCGGGTTATATTAACGAATCCATGCCATATGGAGATGCTGCGCAATCGTACTTGCAGTGTTTACTTGAGAATAAACGGAAAGAAGCCTTCGAGATCATTGAAGCTCAGTTAGAAGCTGGGGTGACGATTCGTGATATTTATCGATATATTTTTCAGCCTACCCAATATGAAGTCGGACGATTGTGGCAGAATCATCAGATCAGTGTGGGGCAAGAGCACTTTTGTACGGCAGCGACCCAATCATTCATCTCACGTCTCTATTCTCGCTGGTTGACTCATGCGGGTGAGGGTAAAAGGCTGGTTGCCACCTGTGTAGGCAGTGAACAACATGAGATCGGACTGCGTATGCTCACAGATGTGTTCGAGATGGAAGGCTGGGATACGCACTATCTGGGAGCCAATGTTCCTAATGGAAGTGTAGTCGAGGCTATAGAGCGCCATCAGGGTGATGTTGTTGCGATTTCAGTTACGATGACGTATCACCTTCATCTGGCCAAAGAATTGATTCAACTGATTCGTCATCATCCGGCAACGGCACATGTGAAGATTATGGTCGGGGGATATCCTTTTAACATTGATCATGATTTGTGGAAAACGATAGGAGCCGACGGTTATGCTCCGGGAGCCGATGAAGCAGTTGCGGTTGCAGAACAATTATTGGCTCAGCCAGCTACATGCAATCATCTGGATCTGGATATGGTTAGGGATTAGGAGAGGGATGATGTGATGTCTACTGAGAACGGAGAGATACAGAGGCTGCGCAGAACGATTGAGCAGTTATCGGATCAGATGATTCGGAGCAAAGAGCAAGAGGAACGGATACTCGCGGAGTTCTCGGATATGAATAATGAACTGGTAACACTCCAGCGTCTGCTTGCGAAGAACAATAATAGTCTTGAAGCTGCACGTCAGCAAGCAGTAGATGCAGGGGAATCCAAAAACGCATTTATTGCAGGCATCAGTCATGATTTTCGCACGCCATTAAATGGCATATTGGGGATGGCTGAGATGCTTAAGCTGTCCCCCTTGTCTGAAGAACAGGAGACTTCGGTTTCCGTTATACAGGATGCTGCCAAACTGCTACTTAAGTTGATTCAGGATCTTCTGGATCTATCCAAACTTGAGGCGGGTCAGATGCGGCTTGAACGGGGAGAAGTGGATCTGCAAGAGACGATAAATTATATTGTTCGTTTGCTTGAACCCCAAGTCAGAAAGAACGGCAATCGGTTATCAGTAGACTGTGACCCTGGCATCTCCAATCTTCTTGAAGGGGATTCAACGAGGATTACGCAGATATTGATCAATCTCATTCAAAATGCGAACAAATTCACATCAGAAGGCTCTGTACAGATACGAGTCACTCTTAGTAAGGATGATGTGAACAAGCAAATCATTCGATTTGAAGTTGAAGATACAGGGATTGGTATTTCGGAAGAAGATCAGACCCAGTTATTTCAACCCTATGTGCAGACAGAACGAGGACGCTCGAGAGAGTATGAAGGGACAGGACTCGGATTATCCATTTGCAGATCACTCGTTATTCTAATGGAAGGTGAGATTGGAGTAGAGAGTCAGGAGGGTGAAGGATCAACATTCTGGTTCGAACTTGCACTTGGCAAAAAACACGTTAATCAGGCCGTGAATGAGTCTGCTACTTCCACTCCAGAGTATCAGAGGGAGGCTATGCATGATGAAACTGCTTCTGTATCCGTATTACTGGCCGATGATAATGTCATCAACCGGCAGCTTGTTATGCTGCAGCTCAAAAAGCTGGGAATAACCCAAGTGGATTCTGTAGTGAATGGGGAAGAGGCCGTTGCAGCTTTTCACAGCAAAACATACAGTTTGATTCTCATGGATTATATGATGCCATTAATGGATGGTTTGGAAGCAACACGCCAAATCCGCTCCATAGAAATGGATGAAATGCGCCATCCCACACCCATCATTGCAATGACAGGTAATGTTATGCAGGGAGAGAAAGACAAGTGTATGGAAGCCGGGATGAACGACTTTATTGGCAAACCCTTCACGCTGGAAGTGCTGAGTAAGATGATCCAGAAGTGGCAGCAATCCTCCGAAGCGACAGAGGTACTGAATATGAGCATCGTGCATGAGATTGCGGAATTAAACACCGATGGCGATCGCACACTCCTTGGCATGTTGTTGGATATGTATCGTACCGAAACACCTGGCAAAATTGAGGTGCTGCGCAGAAATATTGTGTCTGGCGACCATGTTGCTGCTACTGAAATAGCCCATGATCTGAAATCAGGGAGTCTGAGTCTGGGGATTCGTTATTTATCAACTTTGTTTGCCCAGATAGAGCAGTTCGCGAAGGAAGGTCAATCACGAAAAGCAGAACCTTTGCTGGATGCTTTGTTACCTGCCTACCAAGCTGCCTGTGCGTCACTGCAACGAGTAAGTAAAGATTGATGATATCTCAATAAGGAAAGAGGGTAGGACCCGTTCATGATATTCTACGTACTTGCAGTAATGGTACTGATCCTTCTTGCTCTTCTGTGGACAGGTGGACTTTATTTTTTCAAAACCGCCATTCGTCGTACGCCAAAAACTTTTTTGGTGGATAATCCGAATCTGATGCCTGAGCCGGATAATGAAATCATCAGCAGTGCTTCTGACCTGAAGTGGCTGGATGCTCAGCCTACAGAAGAGGTAATTCTTCAATCGTATGATGGACTACAACTGCATGGTACATGGCTTAGTTCCAATAAGGGGTCAAATCAGACCGTGATTCTGGCACATGGTTATTCGGGGAAAGGCAGAGAAATGGCTGGTTTTGCCCGATTTTATGCGGAAAAGCATGGGTATAATGTGTTAATGCCGGATGATCGGGGTCATGGCCGGAGCGAAGGTGACATCATCGGTTTTGGGTGGTTAGATCGTAAGGATTATGTACAGTGGAGCAACTGGGTGCTTGAAAAATTGGGTACAAAAGGGGAAATCATATTGCACGGTATTTCCATGGGAGGAGCAACCGTACTGATGACAGGTGGTGAAACCCTGCCGGCTCAGGTTAAAGCGATTGTGTCTGATTGTGCATATACATCTGTGGAAGAAGAACTGACGTTCCAGTTAAAGCAACTATACAAGCTGCCTGCATTTCCGTTCATACCTGTCACAAGTCTGATCTCCCGGTGGAAAGCAGGGTATTCCTTCAAAGAGGCTTCTGCGCTCAAGCAACTTGCCAAAGTTAACGTTCCCGTGTTGTTCATTCATGGGGAGGCGGATACGTTTGTACCAACGGAAATGGTGTACAGGTTGTACGAAGCTTGCCCAACCGAAAAGGAATTGCTGACCGTCCCCCGTGCGGGTCATGGCACAGCGTTTCAAGTTGATCGCACCGGATATGAGGCGGCACTGGAATCCTTTATGAAGAACCATCTGTCGCATCCAGCATCGGTAATCCATTGATTTCTTATATTGTATTATGGGTATTCATGGATAGGACAGATGTGGAAGGGGGCGGAAGATGGCACGCACACAAAGGAAATGTTCTTACTGCCATGAAGGAATGGCAGAAGATGAGTTTAAGTGCAAATCTTGCGGTAATCTGGTTGCCACAAAAACGGCAATGCCTGAACAACCTTATATGACTGAATATGAAGAATCGGTATTGGATCGTTATTCCATCGTTTTGCTTGTACTGATTACACTTTTTCTCGCTCCGGTGGCTATTTCCATAGGTGGAGTCATGTTGTTTAACGACAGTTCATACAAGAGAGATACGGGTAAATTACTTGTAACGGCTGGATTGGTCATCATGTTCATTTTTTCAATCCTTTTATTCGCTGGTACCGGGACATTGACGTTTAATTTCTAAACTATGGGGGTGTCTTAATGGGAAATGAACAATTTGAGGCTGCACGAAAAGCAGAGGCAGGTTATCATTCTAACTTCTATGAGAATAATGAATTATTCGCCTCGGGTACTTGGATGTCCAGGCCAATGCCTATGGTTATGGATATGCTGGAACGTATCCTCGCTCACAAGGAGGAACTGCGTGTCCTTGATCTGGGATGCGGAGTAGGAAGGCATACGATACCCATTGCACAGCGTCTTGCACAGACGAACAGTGAAGTCATCGGTGTGGATTTGCTGGACGAGGCTATAGATGGACTTCGCAAGTATGCGAAAGAATATAAGGTGGATCATCTCGTGCAAGCTGTAAAAGCAGACGTTGAGCATTATGCCATCGAGAAGGATCATTTTGACTTTATAGCTGCTTGTTCTTGTCTGGAACATGTATCGAATAAACTAGCATTCAAAGAAGCGCTAGAGCGGTTACAAGCAGGAACTCGAACAGGTGGCATTCATTGTATTACGATGAGTACCAATGTGGAGGAGAAAGAAATGAACTCAGGCCGTGATGTCGAGCCGTTAATTGAATTGAACCTGCCCACAGCCGAGGCTATTGCTATACTTGAGGAGGCTTATAAAGGCTGGAATATTCTGCTTAAAGAACATGTCACACAGACGATTGAAGAGGATAAGTATGATGAACCGACACAATTTCGTTGTGAACTGCTACGTTTCGCTGTGCAAAAGCAATAAATTCTCTGCCGGGACCTGATTAAAGCCCCGGCACTCTTATTGTTCTGTTGGGAGGGAGAAGTTAGGGATGAATACATACGTAATTGGGATGGATGGAGGAGGGAGCCACACCCGTGTGGCTGTCGCCGATCAGAACGGAAGGTTGTTATCCTATGTGCAAAAGGGAGGTTGCAATCGTTATCACGATATCCATGCCGAGCAACATGTGTTGGAAGGTATCGCGAGTATGTGATCCGCTGCCGATAAGGCTGTTGGAGGCGCACTGTTGGATGCATATCATTTGGCGCAGATCAACGTTTCGGATAACATCTCGACTGTGCTTCAATCGGAACTGAATCATTATACGACTTGAACTTTGCGAGGCTAACGACTACAATACGATAACGGAAACAAGCAAGGTATAGGAGGAATAAGGGTGTTAATTAATTTGAAATCACGCATAGAAGAACCGGTAGTACAGGAGCTGTTATCTTACTCAGTCTTTCCTGATCCGGATCATCTGAAACGTGCGTTGAAACAATATGTAGAGAATGACGAACTGTATCTGGCCGGATATGAAGCAGAGGAGCAATTGATCGGTCTGATCGGTTATGAGCATACAGGCTCCAGCGAGATTACCATCCACCATATTGCCGTTCTGCCGGAGAACCGCCTCAAAAATTATGGTCGCGGCATGATTTCACAGCTGCTGGAGAAATACAATCCTGACACTTTGATTGCAGAGACGGATCTGGAGGCCCTGGAGTTTTACCGGAATACGGGATTCATCGTATATAGTCTGGGCGAGCTTTATCCAGGTGTGGAGCGGTTCCGTTGTGTACTTGAAAAAGAGGAAGATACAGACGAAGAATAACGCAGAAGTGTTCTACTACTTTATAAAATAAATAGAGCATACGCATTATAGGATGTTGGATTTGGCAATTAGCTGAGTCGGACGTCCTGTTTTTTTATTGTTCTCATCAAAAAAAGCAGGAGTAAAGTATTGCTTTTCAATATAGTTTCATTATAGAATAGTTTCACAGGAGAATAGTTCGTTAAGTGAACTATATTGCGAAAGGAGAATGATGAATGAACAGACCGGATGCTGGAAGTTTGGTTAATCGCTATTTGGATGCTTCTTTCTTGGTAACCAAACGGTTTGATACCCAGATACGTGAACGTGTAGGGCAGATTTTGACGATGGATCAGTTCTGTTCCCTTCGACTTATTAATGAGAAGCAGACTTGTACGCCCTCTGATCTGGCAGAACTATTATGCATAGGCAAGAGCAGTATTACTGCTCTGGTCAACAAGCTGGTGGATCGTGATCTGGTCGATCGTGCAGGGGATGAACGTGACCGCAGGGTCGTATATTTAACTCTGACGGACAACGGGCGACAGGTGTACAGGGAGACAGAACAGGAAATACAGCAGATTCTGGAGCCGTATCTGGTTCATTTTACACCGGAAGAGGTTCGGATTTTCATTGAATCTTTTGAGAAGCTGGCAGCTTTGCTAACGCATGAAGGAGGACAGGAGAACGAATGAGAGCGATACTGAAAGCAAGATGGTGGTTAATGGGGCTATGGGTGGTTGTAGCTGCCGTATTGATGTTTACCGCCCCTAACATGAGTGAGTTAATCCGGGAGAAGGGACAGTTTTCGGTTCCTGAAGGGTATTCTTCCACCCAGGCTGCAAAGATTCTGAATGAAGCTGCGGCACAAAAAGGAGAACAGCAGGGCAGCCAAATTGCTCTTGTATTTTATAATCCCGATGGTCTGGGTACCACGGGGAAACAAAAGGCAGAGAAGGCTGTTAAACAATTGGAGGCCGACAAAGAGAAGCTGGGCATTCTGTCCATTCTGGAACCTTTCTCTCAGCCTGAATTGTCCGAGAAGATGATCTCGGCTGATGGCAAAACGATATTAACGTCGCTATCTATTGATCAGGGAGATCGTACAGTCAAGGAAATGCGGGAAGACCTGAATGAAACATTGAAGTCCGTCAATGTGGAGCACTACATAACCGGTAAAGGTCTGATTGACGAGGATACCATTGAAAGTTCCCAAGAGGGGCTCAAGAAGTCGGAATATATTACCGTTGTCTTTATTTTACTCATTCTGTTCCTGGTGTTCCGTTCGTTTGTAGCTCCGTTTGTACCGCTGCTGACGGTGGGGATCAGTTACATTGTATCGCAACAGATTGTTGCATTCCTCGTGGATGGGGTCGACTTCCCGATATCAACGTTTACACAGATCTTTATGGTCGCCGTTATGTTCGGGATTGGTACGGATTATTGCATCCTGTTAATCAGTCGGTTCAAGGAAGAACTGGCTCATCATGAAAATACGTGGGACGCCATCATTGCTACCTATCGTACTGCGGGTAAAACGGTACTCTTCTCAGCACTGGCCGTGCTGGTTGGATTCATTGCGATCGGCTTTGCCCAGTTTATGTTGTATCGTTCTGCAGTTGCCGTAGCTGTGGGTATTGCCGTAATGATGCTCGCCTTGGTGACGATCGTTCCCTTCTTCATGGCGGTATTAGGCAAGAAGTTATTCTGGCCGTCGAAGGGTTCGCTTGAACATGCGGAGAGCAAGATCTATGGTGTAGCTGGCCGCTTCTCACTGAAACGTCCATGGGCTGCGCTGCTCATCGTTGCGGCTGTCTGTGTGCCTTTATTGGCAACCTACGATGGCAAACTGTCGTTCAACAGTCTCGATGAGATTGGGGAGAAATATGATTCCGTAAAAGCATTCAACATTATCTCCGACAGCTTCGGTCCGGGTGAATCGCTGCCGGGTCAGATCGTCATTCAGAACGATGAAGCGATGGATAATGCGAAGTATATGGCTGTAGCCGAGAAAATTAGCCGTGAAGTAGAGAAAGTGGCCGGAGTCTCTGGTGTCCGCAGTATGACACGACCTACGGGTGATGAGATCAAAGATTTTGAAGTTACACAGCAAGTGGGAACATTATCGGATGGACTGGGAGAAGGCAAGACGGGTCTGGACAAAATCCGTGATGGTCTGAGTGAAGCCAGCAGTCAGCTAAGTAAAAATGAACCCCAATTAAAAGAAGCTGCTGATGGGGCAGGAAAACTTACCCAAGGGACCTCGCAGTTGCAATCGGGTATCACGCAACTCAGTGAGGGACTTGGGCAGATTGAAAAAGGTATTCGAGATGGTTCCGCAGGTGCCGGTGAATTAAAAGCCGGGCTTCAGCAAGCCAAAACGAGTGCAGATCAACTTGCGCAGGCGAATAATCAGTTACTTGAAGCCTATCGTCAGGCGGGAGCTGGTGTCGCTGCACTGGGGAAAGGAACTCGTGAACTGGAGCAACAACTAAGCGGGGTTTCAACAGCTTTGACCAGTCTCTCCGAATCCTTCACAGCACTTGAAGAGCGATATCCTGAATTACAGCAAGATGCTGATTACCAGCGTATCAAAGGCACGATTGGTGAAACCGGTTCTGGTACAGCTCAGCTCGCTCAAGGTTTGGGTCAGATTCAGACCAAGCTGGGAGAAGCCGCTGCTGGAATTAATCAGGCCAATGAAGGTTTTGCCTCCGCAGCAGCCGGACAGAAGGCTCTTGCTGATGGTCTGGGCCAAATTGTAACGGGAATCAGTCAGTTACAATCCGGTCTTAAACAGGCTGCTGATGGTCAGGGGAAAGTCATTAGTGAGATTCCTTCCATCCAGGATGGACTTGGCCAGCTTCGGGGTGGTCAGGAGAAAATGCAGCAAGGTTTCACGGATCTGAGTGGTCAGCTGACACAACTGACAGATGGACTGAACCAAAGTGTCGATGGCATCAAACAGGTTTCAGGAGGATTGGATTCGGCACAGGATTATCTGACGCAATTGCAAAATTCACCGGATTCGGATCTGGCAGGCTGGTACGTTCCTGAAGAAGCTCTGAACAGCAAAGACTTCAAACAGGTATTTGATACGTATCTTTCCGAAGATCGAAAAACGATGACGATTGATGTTATTTTTGCAGAGAATCCATACGGCACAGAAGCTATTGACCGTGTTCCTGACATTGAAGCGGCAGTACATCGTGCGGTACAAGGCAGTACGCTTGAAAAAGCAGACATAGCTATAGGTGGCGTGACGAGTACATTTGCAGATTTGCAGGAGATCTCGAATAATGACTATACACGTACTGTCATGTTGATGCTGGCGGGTACATTCATTATTCTGGTCGTGCTGCTTCGCTCGGTCATTATGCCATTGTATCTAATCGTTTCCTTATTACTGGCTTATTTCACATCAATGGCGTTAACCGAAGTGGTCTTTGTTAATATCCTTGGATTCGCAGGCATCAGCTGGGTTACTCCGTTCTTCGGATTTGTCATGCTGATTGCACTCGGTGTGGATTATAGCATCTTCCTGATGGATCGTTTCAATGAGAACAAAGGCATGAAAGTACAGGATGCCATATTGTACGCGATGAAAAACATGGGAACCGTTATTCTATCTGCAGCGGTCATTCTGAGCGGAACTTTTGCTGCGATGTATCCATCCGGTGTTCTCTCAATGATGCAGATTGCTACAGTAGTTCTTAGCGGGCTGATCCTGTACTCTCTGCTCTTCCTGCCATTCTTCGTGCCAGTGATGGTGAAGATGTTTGGCCGGGCGAACTGGTGGCCGTTCCCTAACAAGAAACAGGCGAATTCCGTTGAGTCGGATCGGACCATAGGCATGTAATATAATGCATTACAACGAATGGATTAGGCTCTGCCGTGTTATGCGGCAGGGCTTTTTCTTTTTTTACCTCTACAGAAGAACAAGGGTCTTGTACAGCAAAAGAAAGGTGCTTGCCTAAGGACACCATCCCGCGCCTTGTCTTGCCACTCATCATAAGATATAGAGCAGTTCATTATTGTTCAGGAATTCACAGCAGAGAGGGGCGACGGGATGGTATATCGATATGTGGCTATAGGAGATTCATTAACGGTCGGTACAGGAGCGTTGCTGGGCACCGGCTTTGTTCCTTTATATCGGCGAATGGCAGAAATGAATGTTCGTACATTTGTATCCATGGAAAATATGGGCGTAAATGGACTGACGTCTGGGGGGATGTTGCAGATGATCTCTTCGCATCCCCGCGTACGGCAATCGCTGAGTGAGGCGGATATCATTACATTATCCATTGGCGGGAATGATCTGATTCGTACCTTTAAATCAAGTGGCGGCATACCCAATGCCAGTAAAATGACACAGGTGCTTGGAGAAACCCGCAGTAATGTATCCCAGATCATGAGGCACATTCGGCAGTTAAAGGGCAATAGTGAGTATATGGTCCGATCTATCGGATTGTACAACCCGTATCCACAAGCGACGGAAGCAGCCTACTGGGTGCGCCAATATAATTCATTTTTGAATGGAGCGGGATCGGGCAACTATGCGTGTGCTCAGGTTTATGACAAGTTCGAAGGTCGTGAGCGTGAGCTGTTGTTCTGGGACAGAGTGCATCCCAATGCGAGAGGCTATCGTGTTATTGCAGAGCAGCTTAATCGAACTGGATATTATCCGTTCTCATGATCACATTGGAACAGAACTAGACCGAGCGATGGACTTCCTTTAAGATAAATAAAAGACCGTTCCATTTTGAGAGATAAAGGGGTTAATTTTTGGTGCAAAATATCGAATCCGGTTCCCTCCATCATTCAGAGCAGCAACGTATATCCGAAGTGTTGGCCTCCTATGGTTTCACATCGGACTGGATAGGTGAGCGTGGAAAAGGTGGGATGAATAATTCTACCTACATGCTCCATATAGACGGAACGAGTTACGTAATGAGACAATATGAAACACATAATGATCCGATGAAAATCACCTTTGAACACGAGGTGCTGGAAGCCCTCCAACGTTCGAACTTTAAGCTTCATACACCTTCACCTGTAAGGCGGTTATCTGGCGAGGGGGATACCTTTCTTCCTGTAAAAGATACCCTCACAGGTCATACCAAAATTGCGACGCTGTTTCATTATCGGGAAGGTGTCAATCCCATCTGGCATAAGCCAGACCAATTATTTGGACTCGGTAAAGCGGCGGGGGCCCTGTCTTCTGTTATGGCAACGCTGGATATACCACTTGAACCTGTGTATCCACCGTACTATCGAATTCAGGACGCATATCCGCTCTGTTCACCAGAACGATTATTACAACTATGCGCATCGCCGCCAGAGGCATTAATCGCATGTGCGCATGAGCTGAAGCAACTGGGAGATGCGCTGCCAGATCTGTTTGATGCCCTGCGGGGAATGGAACAGTTGCCGCATCAATTGGTCCATGGGGACGTCAATGCCTCGAATGTTTTGTCAGATCAGCAAGATGGTGAAATCTGTGCCATTTTGGATTTTGAATTTGCGACATGGGATTTGCGGGTCATGGAGTTAGCTGTTCCGATGTCTGACCTTCTTACCATGGACAAGAGTGAAGATTGGATGTGGCAGGCACAAGAGGGACTGATCAGGGGATTTCGGGAACAGGTCAGCCTTGAACCGGAAGAGTTGTTAGCCATTCCTCGATTAATTCTGCTGCGCAGTCTGGATGTGGTCATGCATTTCATCAGTCGGATGTTCGAGGGCACAGATGAGCCGGAAGTGGCTGTGGATCAGATTAAGAAGCTCAAACAGCGGATGGACTGGATGCGTCTGAATGAAGAACGCCTGCGTGAGATTTTGGTATATTAATATCATTGTTATGAAAAAAGTGCACTGTTTCTGCTCATACGAGGGCAGAGATCAGTGCACTTTTATTAGTTAGAAGAGTGATATCTGAAGATTACATCGGATAACGGATGACACTACAATCCACGTTTGCGGAACCAACTGCGGACAGCCCAGCGGCGCTCCTGACGTTTCTTGTATTTGGGCAACGAACGATATACGTTCAACGATTGCTCGTAAGCCTGCTTCGCATCTGCATTACGTCCAAGGGAACGATGGACCGTGCCGAGCAGATAATACGCTTCACTGGAAGAGGAATGAATCTCCTGAAATTGATGTACATAATCCAGCGCTTTATCCTCATGTGTATCTTTGAAGGCACCGGCAAGGGTTAAGTACGGGCGTCCGTACTTGACTCTTGGGTTGATCTCAAGGGCTTTTAAAATGTGACGTTCTCCCGTTTCGATGTTGCCCAGGTGAAGCTCAGTGGTTCCCAGTGCCTCCCAATATTCGGCGGATTGTTCGTATGGGCGCTCCAGTTCAAGCAATAAGGCATGTGCCTCAGTGTAACGTTTGCGCTCAATTAACAGGCGAGCCAGTTCCAGCTTGGAAGACACTTCATTGGGACTCATGGCAAGCTGTTGGCGAAGCCGGGAGATGTTACGCAAACGCTTGAGAGGTCTGGTGAAGCTTGGGAACACCCCAACGTATCGACGATCCAGGAAATACAGGATAACGAGTAAAATGAGGATGGCAATGAACGGATTACCTACAATCCGCCATAGAAGGCCAAAGATAAGAAATTTAATAAGCACAGGTTCAACTCCAATTATGATGTAATCGCATTTCGTACACTTAAAATATATTTCGATTGGTCCAACGGATTAACTCCTCTGCGTTTGCGAGCAGTGTTCACATCCGCAGGACAATCCTGGTATCCGGCAAATGAAGTGGTAAGCACTCCGCGGCCGCCAGTCTCGGAACGCAGCTTCACCGGATAATCCATTGACGTTGCAAGAGGCATAAGTCCTTCAATAATACAGCGTCCACTACCGATGACAGGGGCTTCGAAGGTTGCCCGCATATGTACCAGATCGCTGAGGGCCTTACCGCCATATTCCTCCGGGACCGTTAGTCGGAACTGAAGAAGGGGTTCCAGCAACGTGGTACCTGTTCTCGCTAATCCATCCATGATTCCCATAGGCGTGGCTACGACAAAATCCAGCGGATGGGTATGCCAGACATGATGTTCTCCCTCCACCAGCGTGATACGCAGGTCAGTTACTTCCCAACCGAGCATACCTTGAGACAAGGCTTCGGGAATCCGCCGTTCAACTTCATTCTGATAACGTAACAGCAGATCATCGGTCCTTACGGTTGAGGCATAGATCAGACCGCTTCCGCGAGGCAAAGGTTCAATCCTGAAGCGCAGGATGGCCCAGCAGGGCTTGGGCATCGTATAAGCGATGTAACCTTCCCCGGCTGCACGAGGCGTTTCCTTATAGATAACGGATGGTGGATCGAACACAACATCCAAACCGAAACGGCTCCGTAACAGGCTGGATAAAATCTCAAGCTGAATGGTTCCCATGACCTTGAGATGCAGCTCTCGTTCCTCCGGCAACCATTGCAGGTCAAGTAAGGGGTCTTCATCCGTCAACTCTTGCAATGCTGCGACAAGATCGGGGTAACGTGCCGGGTCCTTGCCATGCACTTGTACGGTCAACAAAGGCACAGCCATCTGTGGCAAAGGAGGCACACCCTCGGGACTGCCAATAATGTCCCCCACATGTGTATCACTCAGTCCGAACAGTGCTGCAATCTGCCCTGCGTGAACGCTACCTGTATCGGCCCATTTCCGTCCATCCATACGGCGAATCTGCGTCACTTTCTCTTCAAGTTCCCGCGTCGAATTATGAATGGTATCCCGGTTGTGGAGACTGCCACCATACATGCGAACGTAGGCCGTGCGTCCCATCGTGCGGTCACGTTCAATCTTGAACACAACACCCGATACGGGGGAATCCACAGGTTGTGCAGGTGGAGGCAGAAATGCAAGGACCGTGTCCAGCAATGCCGTGACACCGATTCCTTTGCCGGAGGCACCATAACACACAGGGAACATCTCACCCTGATGCACATACCGCAAGAAGGCTTCATTCAGATCCCTTTGGGATAATGGAGTCTCATGAATGTAGGCTTCCATGACCTCTGGGTCCAGTTCAGCGAGTATCTCGACCAGACCTGGGATGGATGGTGTGAGATCTGACAGCGTATCCTGATTATCATTCCATAGGGAGCTGATGCCATGAAATGTATCTTCATGGAATTGATACGTTTGGATTTCGCATGCGAAAGGGGACAGGGTGGAACGAATCTGTTCCATGACTGCTGGGGCAGATGCGCCAATCCGATCCATTTTATTAATATAAATGATGGTTGGGATGCGGAGTGAACGAAGGGCATGCCAGATGGCCTCACTCTGGGCTTGAATTCCCTCTACTGCGGACAGAATGAGTATAGCGCCGTCCATCACCCGAAGTGCTCGCTCGACTTCCGAGCTGAAATCAATATGTCCAGGTGTATCAATGAGGTCAATGATGGTGTTCTTCCAGATTAGAGAGGTCATGGCTGCCTGAACGGATATGCCACGTTCCTTTTCAATGTCCAGTGAGTCTGTGGCGGTTGTTCCTTCATCTACACGTCCCGGACTGCGGACGACACCACTCTCATATAACATATGCTCAGTGGTTGTTGTTTTCCCCGCATCCACATGGGCGAAGATGCCAATATTCCTGCGATTCAATTCGTTTAACATGGACTGCCAAGCTCCTCTGACAACGGAATGCAATATTTCCGACAAGTAATAATCCAGATTATCATACCACATCTACCATATGGAAGAATATGTGGATATATATGATTAAAGCGGGAGAACTACGTTCAGGACGGTTTTAGTTTAACGTGAGCTGTTCATGGCTCTGCGGTAAGCTGCGGGAGTTGTACCAGTCAATTTTTTGAATTGACGATAAAAGTGGGGCAGACTGTCGAACCCGCAAGCATCAGCAACGGCTGCCATCGTCTCATCGCCCTGCACCAGATGTTCTTTCGCCATAATAACTCTTCGGGCTAATGCGTAATCCGTTAGAGTCATGCCCGTGTATCGTTTGAAGGCACGACTGAAGTGGGCTGGTGATACCGCAGCATACTGAGCCAGTTCATTCAGGGATAGGCCATTTCGAAGGTTATCGTCAATATGAGAGATCGTAGAAGAGAGCCATGAGGGTCCCGCAGCGGATTTCCCCGGGTTCGCAGGTCCCGCAGCTTCTAGACGTTCCAGAAAAATGAGCAACAGTTGTAGCCTCAACAGGGCCGCATGTGCGCTTAGATGATGACCGAGCTGAAGTTCGGTCTGTATATCATCAATAAGGGCTGCTACCTGTGATTGCTCTTGTGTACTCAGATGTCTCTTATACACTCGTTGTCTGCGACAACGTTCAAACAGGCTTAACATAGAAGAAGCAGCGCCTCCAGCGGTCGAGGCCAGCAATCCCGGGCTGAAGAACAATGCGGAAGATGTAACAGGATTTCCAGCATCCGGCAAGGCTCGATGAACTGTGCTGCCCGGAATAATGAACAGATCTCCTTCCTGCATATTTTCAAGTCCTGTATCAATAAAGATGCTTCCCTGACCCCGATATACATAGATAATTTCATGCCAGTCATGAAGATGATCCGGCAATTCATTCTGGGGAGATTTGGTGTCGCTGTACACCAGGCGGAACGGGATACCGGATTCTGCCTGAATAGTTGTACGAACAGGTGAACGTTCCATAAAGACTCCTTTCCAGACGATCGTCTTCAACGAGATGTTATACCTGGTCATGAGAGAGTATATTTACCGCAATATAAGCAATTTAATTTCCTTTTATTGATGATACAATGAATTTAAAGCGTTTACAATAAAAGGGTGCAGAGCCTTCGAACTGCATTCCGACAGTACAAATAATCGATGAGGTGAGTGTCCATGTCGGCAAGCACGAAACGGCCAAGGTTGAAGCTGAGTTTACTGGGGAGCGACGGTCAGCGCAAGTGCAAGGAGATTATGGAGCGCCCCGTGAAGGTTTTGCAGATCGGAGAAGGTAATTTCTTGCGGGGATTTGCGGACTGGATGCTTCATGAGAGTGCCAGACAAGGCAAATTCCATGGAAGTGTAGCTGTTACCCAACCACGACCGGGAGGCAAGGCCAAGCTGGAACAGATTCGCGATCAGGATGGATTATATACGATGATTACGAGAGGTCTGTCTCAAGGGAAGCCGGTTGAGCGGACAGAGTTGATCTCCATTTTTTCACAGTGTATCAATCCGTATGAGGAATGGGATGCCTTTCTGAACTTGGCAGAACTGCCTTCACTTGAGTTCGTTATTTCCAATACAACTGAATCAGGATTGAAATATTCGTATGCGGACTATATCGAGGGTGAACCGGTTCAATCCTTTCCGGGGAAATTAACGGTGTTTCTGCATCGGCGATATTTGAAATTTGATGGTGACCCATCCAGAGGTTTGATTCATCTGCCATGTGAGCTGCTTGAAGGCAATGGGAATGTGCTGCGCAGTTGTGTCCTCCAGCATAGTGAGGATTATGGGTATTCAGATGGTTTTCGTTCATGGATCGAGAATCATAATCATTTCCTGAACAATCTGGTAGATCGAATTGTGACAGGTGCGCCGACCCGGGAGGAAGCTGATTCCTTGACGAATCGCTGGGGGTATGAGGATCAGTTGATTAATACGGCAGAGCCATATCATTTCTGGGCTATTCAGGGAGATGAATCATTGGACAAAAAACTTCCTCTTAAGCAGGCAGGTCTCAATGTACATTGGGTGAAAGATCTGAAGCCTTTCCAGATACGCAAGGTTCGTATTTTGAATGGGGCACATACCTTAATGTCATCCCTCGGCATTCTGCAAGGCAAGCAGCATGTGAGAGAAACGATGGAAGATCCGCATTTTGGCTCATGGATCAGGGAAGCTGTGCATCAGGAGATCGTTCCTGCCCTGGATATGCCCGATCATCAGCTGGACCAGTATGCGGAAGAAGTCTTCGAACGCTTCCTTAACCCGTACATTGATCACAAATTGCAAGATATTGCATTGAATACGATCGGAAAATTCAAGGTTCGTGTGCTGCCTACACTGTTGTCTTACGAGCAAAATCAGGGAAGTTGGCCAGTACGTTTAATTGAAGGATTTGCTGGATTATTATGTCTCTATCGTCCTGTGAATACGCCAGAGGGTTACAAGGCACAACGACTGAATGGGGATGACATTCTGTTGCGGGATGACCCCGATGTGCTGGGTGCTTTGGCCGCACACTGGGACGGTTATGACACGCTCAACAGGGATCAGAAGCAACTGGATCACCGGGTAGCGGCTGTGTTGTCGGATACTCTGATCTGGGGCGAAAATCTAGATGCAAGAGAAGGGCTGCGTGCAGCACTTGTTCGTGAAATCGGTTTGTTGGAAGGTGAAGGGAAATGAACACAACAAGTACAATCAATGATTGGATTGCCATTCAACCACAGGATGACGTCATTATAGCGCTTCGGGATTATGCCAAAGGAGAACAGATTACACTGCCAGACGGAGTTTCTTTTAATTTGCTGGATGACGTACCCAAAGGGCATAAGATTGCTGTTCATACGCTGGCACCGGGTGATGATGTGATGAAGTATGGTTTCTCCATCGGGATTGCGAAAGAGCAGATTAGGCAGGGAAGCTGGATTCATAGTCACAACCTGAAGACGGGTCTGCACGGATTACTTGAATATGAGTACCAACCGGGAGTCCAGATTCAGACGGACATGCCTCCGGAACATCTGTGCTCATTCGATGGATATTTGCGTCCCAATGGTGAAGCAGGTATCCGTAATGAAATCTGGATTGTGAACACGGTTGGATGTATCAATAAAGTGTGTGAAGCTTTGGCACGTATGGGTCAGTCCCAGTTTGGAAGCCGGGTAGATGGTGTATTTCACTTTCCACATCCATTCGGGTGCTCACAGCTTGGCGATGATCTGAAGTATACACAACAGTTGCTGGCCTCTTTGGTGGAGCATCCGAATGCTGGAGGTGTGCTGGTCATCGGGCTGGGCTGTGAGAACAATCAGGTCGATGAATTCCGTGAGTGTATCGCTCCGGAATACAGAGGCAAAGTACGGTTTCTCAAAGCGCAGGAAACGGATGACGAGCTTGAGGAAGGACTTCGACTGATGGAAGAACTTGTGGAGATCGCCGAACATGAACAACGGCAACCGCTTCCGCTCAGTAAACTCAAAATTGGTTTGAAGTGTGGTGGTTCGGATGGTTTATCCGGCATTACAGCCAATCCGCTGGTCGGTGCGGTTGCTGATATGTTGGTTGCAGCCGGTGGGACGGCTATTCTAACGGAAGTTCCGGAGATGTTTGGTGCGGAGACGATCTTGATGAATCGTGCTGCCAATGAGCAGGTATTTCACGATTTGGTGGACCTCGTGAACGGCTTCAAGCAATATTTTGTGAACCATGGCCAGAATATCTATGAGAATCCTTCACCTGGTAATAAGGCAGGTGGCATTACCACACTCGAGGAAAAGTCACTTGGATGTACACAAAAGGGAGGGCGTTCTTCAGTCGTTGACGTTCTGCGCTATGGCAAACGTGTAACTCAAACCGGTCTGAATATTGTAGAAGCACCGGGTAATGATCTGGTGTCTGTCACGGCACTGTCTGCGGCAGGTGCACATATCGTGCTCTTCACAACAGGACGGGGCACTCCATTCGGAGGCCCGGTACCTACCGTCAAGATTGCGACTCAATCCGATCTTGCGAATCGAAAAAAACACTGGATCGACTTCAACGCAGGCCAACTGTTGGAGGGGCAGACGATGGATAAGGTCAAAGTACAGCTGTTCAGCCAACTGATTGACATTGCTTCAGGACGGTCTCATACACTCAGTGAGCAGCATGGATTCCGAGAGATTGCCATATTCAAGGATGGCGTGATTCTCTAAATCCATGCTGGATGGAGAGGACTATCGTCTGAGATGCATTATAAGGTAAACCACACAGCCAATTCCGGTTGAAATTTGCACGACAACCGGGATTGGCTTCATTTAGATTCCACGGATGCCCATTGCTTTGGTAATGCTTGATAATGCGGCGGAAGATGCGTGTTTCTGTAATTGCGCAATCAACAGTTCACGGGCCTCTTCTACGCTGCCTTCAAATGGTTGAATGCCGTGACGTTGCATCCAATGATCCGCAGTCTCATATGCAGAGCTGTTCCATGCGACTTTGCCTTCTGCGAGCCCCTCTTTTTCTTTGGTTCCACTGATCACAATGGCAGCACAGCCCTGAAGGTCCAGTAGCCCGCGGTCAAATGCTTTCTTATCCTCTTTTGCCCCGAAACCGGCTTGTGATCGCAAGGCACGTCCATCGATGCCTTCCTGATCTGCAATTAACGCATGGAGTTTGTACGCTTCACGGGAGAGCAACCCTGCTTCATACTGCTCCTGGGCGGTTCTGGAGTCGGAAAGCAGTCGGTGGACCCAAGGGAAGTATTCACGCGAGATAAGAAGCGCTTTCTTTTTGACGAATTTTCCATATGAAGCGATGCCTTCTTCAGCCAGGCGTGAACGCCATAACCAGGGATCGCGTTCATCATCCTTGTGCCAATGTTCTTTGGGAGTTAGCGACGATAGAGAAGGGTATTCGGCGAATAGTGGTGCCAAAGGCAGCATCCCTATAGACTGGATGCGTTGTACTGCTTCTTCGTATGTTATAACGGGTTCATATGTCATGATATCAGCAGGCTCCTTTGAAAAGTATGATGAAGCGATTATTGGGTTGAAGCAATATATCTTCGGCTCACTTCCTCGGCATGCTGACGAATCTCGCTCCGGAGTTTGAGGGGCTCGATCACTTCAGCCTCACGTCCCAATCGGTAAAAAAACCGTACGGCCCAGTCCCATTCTCCTGGTGGACAGAGAAATGACAATTCCCAGAGATCTGGGGCAATTTCAATCATTTTTTCACCGATATGCTCGTCCTGTTCGGCTTCAACCATACCCCGATAACTCAGTCGTACTCTAACCAGAGTTGGCGGTTGTTCGGGAGGGATCGGCTTGTTGCGCTGTTGCTCTGCCTGTTCGCTTAACGTCTGTTCATCCTGTGGCTCGATCGCCTTGACATCCATTATTCGATCGACCCGGAACAGACGCTGTTCACCATGTTCGATCGAATATGCTTCACAATACCAGAAGCCGGAGGAAGCATATACCCGTGTGGGACAGATATGCAGCCATCGCATACGTGATACGGAGCGGTACAGCACACTTAACCATCCTTGTTCAGGTATACAGGCCAGCAATGGATCGAGGTGATGAAGGATGTAATTGCGATCTGGAATGTGATGATGCAGTTGTTTGAGCATGGGATCAATTCGGGCCATGATATCATCTGGAATAATGGCTTTAACTTTGTTCATCAGAGTCCAGCGTTTCTCATGAAAGGGCGTGTCAGCGTAGCGACTCAGACCCTCAAGAGCGAATATGAGCGTCGCTGCCTCTACCGGGTCCAGTTGTAATGGGGGCAATACATAACCTTCCATTAAACTAAAACCACCTCCCGGACCCGAAATGGCAATAATGGGCACATTCATCTCGGAGAGGGACTGAATATCCCGGAGGATTGTACGACGGGAAACTTCGAATTTCTCACCTAATGAGTGTGCCGTTTCGTGACCATGCTGTAGTGCCATTACGATGGCAGCAAGCCGATTTGTTCTGTTCATGTCAGCCACTCCGTTTCGATCTTTGCGCCGCCGGAAAGTGATGTCGTAGTTATACTTACTATTGTAACAACGAATAAGTGACATCATGAGTGTCACCAATATTTCAGCTGTTCATCATTTTATGATAGATCAGCAACAGGGTTCACAAGCAAGTTCCGGCAGGCATTGTTAAAATGTATGTCTCGTCCAATTCGCTTTGCAATGTGATATTTCCTTCTATTAATTAAACCACAGATCATGCCAAAAACCCGTATCCGGTGTGAACGGATACGGGAAGTAGCAGCTTATAGATTGCAGAAGAGGATAAAGGTATAAAAATTATACCACTATCCTTGCTGAACACAATAACAAGCACAAAAGGAATAAATATGTGACACTTTGTATCACGGGTATTTCTGCCACATGATGTGCTTCCAATGATTCGAATGAAGCGAAATTACTTATTTCATTTCGAGCAATTGCACCCCGCGGGCCTCAATCTCAACATTTCCCGACAGTTCGCGTTGGGTGAGCAGATCATGAGCCTGGGCTGTACCGAGATCATAGGATTGCGTGGTTGCGTTATGGTTCATGACAAACAGGTAAGGTTTGCCGTCTTTGGTACGTGCACTGACTTCAACACCTTCCGGTGTCTCAAGCAAGGACTCTACATTCTTGACTGCTGCAAGCTGCCCCAACAAACTATCCAGGAAGTGTTCATCCGGGTCGGATGCAACGTACCAGGCTTCACCTTGGCCAAAGGTATTCCGTGTCACCACAGGCATGCCCTTATAAAAGTCGTCTCCATACTCCGCGATGACTTCGGCTCCTTCACTGTGCAGCAGGTCACACAGCATGCCGCAGCCATATTCTCCTTTGAGATCGCCGTAGGCTTCTTTGAGAACAATGCGATTCTTTTGCTCCGGCAGCAGGGCATCAATCTCCTCCACCCAGATACCGAGAAGTTTACGGAGTTCTCCCGGATATCCACCTGTGGTTACGAGATCGTTCTCATTCACAATGCCACTGAAGAAGGTCGTCAGGAACGTTCCACCTGCTTCAACATACTTCTCCAGTTTGGCGGCAAATCCTGGTTTAACCATGTAAAGGACAGGGGCAAGGACAATGTCGTATTTGCTAATATCCGTATCCACACTGATGATATCTACTTGTATGTTGCGGCGGAAGAAGGCTGCATAATATTTATGGATCTGATCCACATAGTTCAGGGCAACTGTAGGTCCGCTTGATTTTTCAATGGCCCACCAGTTATCCCAGTCGAACACAATCGCTACTTTGGATTCAACAGATGCATCCAACGTGGTGTCACCAAGGATCTGCAATTCCTTGCCGAGCTCAGCGACTTCGCGGAATACACGTGTATTCTCGTGTCCAGCATGTTCGATAACTGCACCATGATACTTCTCACAGGCACCGATGGAGCGGCGAAGCTGGAAGAACATGATGGTATCGGCCCCGTGCGCAACAGATTGATAACTCCACAGACGCATGACACCTGGACGTTTCAGCGAATTATACGGCTGCCAGTTCTGCTGACTTGGTGTTTGTTCCATAAGCATGAACGGTTGACCATCCTTCAATCCGCGCATAAGGTCATGAGCCATGGCCGTGAAGCTGACAGGTGTTGCGAGACCGGGATAGCTGTCCCACGAGACGATATCCATATGTTTTGCCCATTTGAAATAGTCCAATTGCTTGAAGAAGCCCATCAGATTGGTCGTCACAACGGAGTCCGGAATGTGTTTTTTGATCGCATCGTACTCTAACAGATAACAATCCAGCATGCTGTCGGAGTTAAAGCGAGAGTAGTCCAGCGAGATTCCCTGGAATGTTGAATTGTTGTTCCCCCAATGTTCGCTCAGGTTGCTTGGAAGTACAATCTCGTCCCAATCGTAGAAGGTATGCCCCCAGAAATTCGTGTTCCATGCTTGGTTGACCCGTTCCAGAGTCTGATAACGTTCCTTCAGATACACGCGGAATGCTTTCTCACAGTTATCACAGTAACAATCACCGCCATATTCATTGGAGATGTGCCATACGAGAACTGCGGGGTGATCCTTGTATCGTTCGGCCAGTTTATCTGCAATCTTCTCAGCGTATTTGCGATAGGTTGGGCTGTTGGGACAGGAATTATGTCGCCCGCCGAATTTGCGTTTGCGTCCGTCAGCATCTACACGAAGCACGTCTGGATATTTCTTCGCCATCCAGGCCGGATGGGCAGCCGTACTCGTTGCAAGGCATATATAGACACCATTCTCATAAAGACGATTAATCAGTTGGTCGAGTTCTTCAAAACGGTAAGTAACTTCATCAGGCTGAATCAATGCCCATGAGAATACGTTGATCGTGGCAATATCAATGCCTGCCAATTGGAACATGCGCAGGTCTTCAAGGTGGGTTTCGTGATCCCACTGTTCCGGGTTATAATCGCCGCCGTAGAACATTTTGGGTAGTTTGCTGCTAATCAATGTGTTCACCTCTTGTATAAGAATAATCCTATACTATATGATACATATGACTTTTAAAATATAATAAAAGTAATGACTCATATAAGAATACGGAAGTCTAATTCAGCCTATACCCAAGGAGGCATCCCATGTTTATCTCACCCAGACATCAACGATATTTCATGACATCACGTGATCAGCCGCTGCCTCTTTATATTGAGAGCCTGGGTTATAACGGCAATCAGGAGAAGGTGTCCAGACCTGCGGGGTATCCCTGTTATCACTGGCTTCAGACCGTGAAGGGAGCCGGAGAATTCAAGTTTGCCGGGTCCACGGTCATACTGGGGGAAGCATCCGGTATTTTGCTGCCTCCGAATGAACCGCATGAATATGTGCGCGCTCAGGGGGAGTGGGAGACACTATACATTACATTTGGCGGTTCGCAGTGTCCGGCAATCATGGAGTCACTTGGTCTGGGTGAAGCGGCATTCCATCAGTGGGAGAAGGGCAGCCCATTTAACAATTACGGCCAGGAGGTACTGGAGTCAATCAGCAGTGATCAAGATTTGTCGGGACTCGAAGCGTCAGCGGATATATACCGATTTCTGATTATGCTCAAAAAACATGGTATGACGGGCAATCGTCATTCCATCTCACATGCCGTGGAGAGATTGGCCCCGCTCATTGCATTCATGGAGCAGCATTATGGGAATCCCGAGATTGGGCTTGAACATATGGCTGCCGTTACGGGGATCTCATCCAGGCATTTGAACACCTTGTTCAAACAGTCTTTTGGCATGACAGCCTATAGTTATTTCATTCTGCTGCGTATTCGCAAAGCCAAGGAAATCATGACAGGTGATACAGCCCTGACGATTAAGGAAACTGCAGTTCGGGTGGGCTTTCGGGATTCAAGCCATTTTGTTGCTACTTTTCGCAGGATTGAGGGAGTGACTCCCGAACAGTTCCGTAATTTGTACTAACTTGTACTCTAATGATTAAAAAGTGATGCCAGGAAGGTATTGATGCATGAGGGTCATTGCCGTTATGATGGTATCGATTCCTGAGATTCGAAAACGTTTAAACGGACACTTAGTATCCGTTCTACTTGGAGAGGATGATTGAAGATGACAACCACGATACCCTTATGGGATCATGCTGCACCTTATGCAGCGCAGGGTCATGAAGACGACATGCCACATTTGATTCCATTTATTCAGCCCGGTTCCGAGAGCGCTGTCATTGTATGCCCTGGTGGTGGCTATGGATTTTTGGCTGATCATGAAGGTGCTCCAATAGCCGAATTGCTGAACCGTGCAGGTATCAGTGCATTTGTCCTGAAATATCGGGTGGCACCTCACCAGCATCCAGCACCGATAACAGATGGTCAGCGTGCCATCCGTTATGTTCGTGCGCATGCCGAGCAGTACGGCATCAATCCTGCCAAGATTGCAGTACTTGGTTTCTCCGCAGGAGGACATCTTGCAGCAACACTGGGAACGCTGTATGACGAGGGACAACACGATCATGAGGATCGCATTGAACGCCAGAGTTCACGCCCGGACCGGGTTATTCTCTGTTATCCGGTCATTACGATGGAGTCCTATGGACATGCCGGTTCCCGTGAAAATCTGCTTGGATCTGACGCGTCTGCCGAGCAGATTAAAGCTTTCAGCGCGGAGCAGCAGGTGAGAGCGGATGCTCCTGAAGCGTTCATCTGGCACACCAGTGATGATCAGGCAGTACCTGTAGAGAATAGCTTGCGTTATGCACTGGCATTGGGTGCGCATGGCATTCCTTATGACTTGCATGTTTTTGAAAAGGGCTCACATGGACTTGGATTGGCTGAGGACAACCCCGCCGTTCGGGTATGGTCGGATCTATGCTTGACGTGGCTTAAGAACCAAGGCTGGTAATTATATTAGCGCTTTAGAGCGAAGGAGTAAATGACAATGAAATT
Organism: Paenibacillus sp. FSL R5-0749; assembly: GCF_038595085.1. Taxonomy (NCBI): domain Bacteria; kingdom Bacillati; phylum Bacillota; class Bacilli; order Caryophanales; family Paenibacillaceae; genus Paenibacillus; species Paenibacillus sp. FSL R5-0749. Next base: position 2,381,407 of record NZ_CP152005.1, read on the forward strand.
GCAGAAAAATGATAAGCTTCTGTTTATCGGAGATTCGATCACGGACTGTAGTCGGGAACATCCTGTAGGCGAAGGAAGTTCAGGTCTGGGCCATGGTTATGTAGCACAAGTCTATGCCCTGTTGCGATCCATCTATCCGGAATTGATGTTGCGTATCCAGAATGTGGGTAATAGTGGGAATACGATTCGTGATCTGAAACAGCGCTGGGATCGTGATGTGCTAGACCTTAAACCGGATTGGCTCACAATCATGATCGGTATTAACGATGTATGGCGTCAGTTTGATAACCCACTCTCAACAGACTCCCATGTGTTTCTTGAAGAATACGAATCCACATTGCGTGAACTGGTGGCTTCGGTTCGTCCCAACCTAAAAGGACTGGTATTGATGACGCCTTATTACCTTGAGGCCAATCCGGAAGATCCGATGCGGGCCACGATGGATATCTACGGAGAAGCGGTACGCAGGGTTGCCAGTGAGTATGATGCGGTGTATGTGGATACACAGGCTGCATTTGCCCCATTTTGGGATCATTTCTATACGTCTGTGCTGACTTATGACCGGGTACATCCGGATGCAACGGGCCATATGGTACTGTCCAAAGCATTTTTGGATGCCATCGGATTCGAATGGTCGGGCGGCGTCAAATCTTAAAAAGGACGTGATGGCATGAGCAATGTAACTATTGCAGTACAAACCCCCGCATTGCTGGGGGAAGGGCCGAGCTGGGATGCGGAGAACAATCGATTATTGTGGGTCGATATTGAAAGTTTCAAGGTGCATGTGTATGATCCGGCTACAGGTCAGGATCAAGCTTATGATGTGGGTGAACATGTCGGCGCGGTTGTTCCGTATCGGGGTGACGAGGTTGTGGTTGCATTACGCAGTGGGTTTCATACGTTTCACCTGATTACGGGTGAGCTGCATGCCATTGAGGACCCCGAACAAGATAAGGATACCAATCGGTTTAATGATGGCAAGTGTGATGCGAAGGGCCGTTTCTGGGCAGGCACGATGAGCATGAATAATGAAAGCAAAGCCGGATCATTGTATTGTTTGGAGGAAGGACAACCTGTTCGCACGATGGTACAAGGTGTATCTACATCCAACGGTCTGGGTTGGAGTCCGGATCGGAAGACCATGTATTATATTGATACTCCTACACGTTCGATTGACCGGTTTGATTTTGATCTGACAGCAGGTACGATACAGAATCGGACAAGTGTCATTCATATACCGGAGGAATTCGGTTTTCCGGATGGCATGACGGTTGATGGTGAGGGCATGCTGTGGGTTGCACATTGGGGCGGAGGAAGAATCACTCGCTGGAACCCGGATACATCAGAACTGTTGCAACAGATTGATATACCGGCAGATCAGGTAACCTCCTGCTGTTTTGGCGGACCCGATCTCGAAGAACTGTACATTACAACAGCACGTATAGGGATTAAGGAAGAACGTCTGAAAGCGACGCCGGATGCGGGTTCACTGTTTGTCGTCAGACCGGGAGTTAAAGGTCAGGAGACTCATGCCTATGGTAGCTCGAAATAAACAGGTGCCAATCATGTAGTGAACTTCTGTCTGATTGGCCAGGTAAGAAATAATTCATTTTGTACTTTTATTATAAAATATAACATGTCGAAAGGTGCTGTTCTAACAGCATCTTTTTTTATTGTATAGACAAGTTTAAACACCAAAAATATTTTACAAAAAACGATTTCGACAGAGGGGTTTTTAAATTTCCATCGAATGTTATTTATTGAAATTATTATCCATATAACCGTGAATTAAGAATAATTATGTAAGCGCTTAACAATAAGACTGGAGGGAGGTGAGGCTTCTTGTATCAAGGGATGCATTGATTCGTCTGGCACGCCATCATCAGCACGATGAGACAGCGGGGATAGACCAAAATGCAGTAACAAAGTTAAAGAGGAGGATAAGTTGATATGAGAACGTTTATGGGGAAATTACGAATCATGAGCCTGACAGTTGCTGTAGTAACTGCTTCGCTGGGAGGACTTGCTGGAACTACATCGGCGGCGCCGAGTGAAGCCTATGAGTGGAAAAATGTGGTGACAGGTGCAGGAGGCGGGTTTGTACCGGGTATTATTTTCAACGAATCTGAAAAGGATCTGATCTATGCCCGTACGGATATCGGGGGAGCCTATCGCTGGAATGCGGCTGACGAGAGCTGGATACCCTTAACGGATTTTGTTGGCTGGGATGACTGGAACAAGAATGGTGTGGACGCACTGGCTACGGACCCGGTTGATCCTGATCGCGTGTATATGGCAGTTGGGACGTATACGAACTCGTGGGACCAAAATAATGGTTCCATCTTGCGTTCTACGGATCGGGGAGATACATGGCAGACTACAACACTTCCGTTCAAAGTGGGCGGTAACATGCCAGGACGTTCGATGGGCGAACGCTTGAGCGTGGATCCGAATGATAACCGTGTCCTGTATTTCGGTGCACGAAGTGGTCATGGATTATGGAAAAGTACTGATTACGGTGTGACCTGGAACGAAGTCACAAGCTTCCCGAATCCGGGGAATTATGTGCAAGACCCTTCGAATGAGTATACCAGTGACATCGTAGGCCTGGCATGGATTACGTTTGACAAAACAACAGGTTCGGCAGGGCAGGCAACCCAGACTATCTATGTGGGTGTTGCGGATAAAGCTCAGAGTGTATATAGAAGCACGAATGGCGGCCTGACCTGGTCAGCTGTTGCGGGTCAACCAACAGGTTATATCCCGCACCATGGTGTGTTTGATTCAGATGGAAGCCTCTATATTACGTACAGCGATGGTGTTGGACCCTATGATGGGACAAAAGGTGACGTTTGGAAACTGAACACGTCAACAGGTGTCTGGACCAACATCAGCCCTGTTCCAAGCAGCAGCACGGATAATTATTTTGGATATGGCGGATTGGCTGTCGATGCCCAGAATCCCGGTACATTGATGGTTGCGACATTGAATTCCTGGTGGCCTGATGCCACGTTGTTCCGCAGTACAGATGGGGGAGCGTCATGGACACGCATATGGGAATTTGATGGATATCCGAACCGGAAGTTACGGTATACACAGGATATTTCGGCAGCGCCATGGCTCACATTTGGCACGAATCCTGCCCCACCCGAAACTACTCCAAAACTGGGCTGGATGATCGGTGATCTGGAGATTGATCCGTTTGATTCGGATCGCATGATGTATGGAACGGGTGCTACGATCTATGGAACAAAGAACCTGACAGACTGGGATGATGACGAAAAAATCAATATTTCAGTGATGGCTAAAGGTGTTGAAGAGATTGCCGTACTGGATCTGATCAGCCCGCCAAGGGGTGCACATTTGGTAAGCGGATTGGGGGATGTCTCCGGATTCCGTCATAACAATCTGGACCAGGCGCCAGCGACCATATTTACGAGTCCGAACTATCCTTCCACAGAAAGTCTGGATTTTGCAGAGTTAAGTCCGAATACGATGGTTCGCGTAGGGAAAGCAGATTATGCTGCCGATCCAAATGCAAGATCCATTGGTTTGTCCAGTGATGGAGGCACGACATGGTATAAAGCAAGTGCAGAACCTGCCGGCACAACCGGAGGGGGGACTGTAGCCATCTCTGCAGATGGTAACCGACTGGTATGGAGCACGTCAGACAAAGGTGTACATTACTCGACTGGTGGCAATTCCTGGACGGCAAGTACGGGGATACCTGCCCAGGCGAAAGTGGTTTCAGATCGTGTCAACCCTAACAAATTCTATGGATTCGCAGCGGGCAAAATCTATGTGAGTGTGAATGGTGGCGCTACCTTCACGGCATCATCTGCGACCGGACTTCCAGTGGAAGGAAATGCCGATCTGGATGCCGTTCCAGGTGTTGAAGGTGAACTATGGTTTGCAGGTGGTAGTGAGGAAGCAGGTCCTTACGGATTGTGGCATTCCACGGATTCAGGAGCGACATTCACGAAGCTTGCCAATGTAGAGGAAGCAGACAGTATCGGATTTGGTAAAGCGGCCCCTGGGCAGAACGTTGTTGCGTTATATACGGTTGCACAGATCGATGGAACACGTGGATTCTTCCGCTCCGATGACGGTGGGGCCAATTGGGTTCGTATCAACGATGATCAGCATCAGTATGCTCGTGTAACCACAATTACAGGTGATCCACGTTTGTATGGCAGAGTATATCTCGGAACGAATGGCCGTGGAATTTTGTATGCTGACCGTGTTGGAGGTAACAATGGCGGAGGAGACGGCGGGGGTACAACACCAGTAACAAACTCTGCGATTACACCAGTTACAGCCGAATTTGATCGCAAAGCCGATAATCAGGTTGATATTCCAGTCACGTTAACGCTGAACGGCAATACACTTGTATCCATTCGTAATGGGAATGCAACGCTGGTTTCGGGTACAGATTACACGTTAACAGGCAATGAGGTCGTATTGAGTAAAAATTATCTGGCTTCCCTGCCAAATGGCGCAGCGGCACTAACCTTTCAATTCAGCGCAGGCGCTCATGCTACCTTGAATCTGCTCATCAAAGACACGACAGCTGCACCAGCTGGAACCATCCGCATTGAAATGTTTAATAGCAACACATCGGCAACGGGCAACTCCATCAGCCCCAAATTCAAACTGACGAATACGGGCACTACAGCATTGGATCTGTCTGATGTGAAAATCAGATACTATTACACGATAAACGGTGAACAGCCTCAGAACTTCTTCGCTGACTGGGCGACAGCCGGCAGTTCGAATGTAACAGGTACATTCAGTGCACTCAATCCAGTACGGACGGGTGCCGATCACGTGCTTGAGATCGGCTTCACAGCTTCAGCTGGAATATTAAATGCAGGACAAAGCACGGAAATCCATACTCGCATCTCCAAGAGCAATTGGACCAACTATACGCAAACGGATGATTATTCTTTTGCAGGCAGTCAGACCGCCTATACGGAGTGGTCCAAAGTCACGGGTTATATCTCGGGAAGTCTCCAGTGGGGAATTGAACCATAAGGGATAGATTTAACATAATATAAGATTGAAAATAGGGGTCCTGATTCGCCAAATGATCGAAAGGCGATTCAGGACTTCTTATTTTGTCGAAATATAGTGTAAACTATAGATAGTTACCATTGAATATACGATCGTTTTAGGATATAAAAAGATGTACAATCAATTTAATTTTAATGTAACCGCTAACACTGGAAAGTGTTTATAACCGATATATAATAAGTTGGTATAGCCTGTACAGATATAGAGGAAAGATTAGACAAGGGGGTCGCGATCATGAACCGGTTGTGCAAGGTGCTGATTGTTGACGATGAGTTTCTGGTAAGGCAGGGCATAAAGCATCATATGAACTGGGAAGCAGAAGGATTTATCATTGTGGGTGAAGCTTCCAACGGTGAAGAAGGTTTACAGCAGGTGAGCCTGTTAAAACCGGATATTGTGATTACCGACATTGTCATGCCTGTCATGGATGGTGAAACGTTTGTCCGTACACTAAAAGCCAATAATCCGCAGATTGAAGTTATTGTACTTAGCAGTTTCAGTGAGTTCGAATATGTACGATCTACGCTTCAGCACGGAGCAGCAGATTATATACTGAAACCGAAGCTGGACACGAATGAATTATTGCAGGTCCTTCAACGCACAGCGGGTAAAATTCCGGAGCTGCAGTTTGAGCCGTCGCACGATGGCTGGAGACTTGGACAGCTGATGGAGAAGATGTTATCCGGATTTACATTGGATGAAGATAGTGAAATGGCGATGATACGAGATACCTTTCCCCACAAATCCTTTCGTTTACTTGTGTATGAACCGATGGATGCTGGAGGGAATCGACTAAAGCTGGATCAGGAACAGATGGAATCCAGGCTCCGCAGTGATCTGCCTGAAGTGGAATGTGCTATGGTTCCGGCAGAGGGTACATTACCTGTGATGCTTCTTAATGTCGATCCCGCGAGAGATGGCTGGTTGGTTGAACGGATTAGACAGTTGGCGAGTGAAAAAGCTACAGGAGAAGGCGGTCCTGGTTGGGTACTTAGTGAAAGCTTTACTTCATTTGAACAGATGGGTGTTGTCTATCGCGAACGCCTGATTAAACTGATGGAATATCGCTTCTATTATAAGGATCGACCCATTCTGGTGTATGGTGAACTGCCTCCACTGCATCCCGCTGGTTATCAGTTTAATGTGAATATGTTCTTACAGCATGTGAAGCGTAACCGGGTCGAAACGGCAAGAGAGTATCTACAGGAACATGCGACAACCCTTGGACGGGATTATATTGCCGATGTGTTTGAGATCAAATCATTTCTCGGTAACTTGATCTTCAATGTGACCATTACCCTCGCGGATATGGATGTTCAGTCTTCCGGGTTGGAAGAGAGCAAATATACGTATTTCAAAAATGTGGACGGGGCTTCGAGTCTGGACGAAGTCATGACTGTACTTGATCAGTTTATGACGGAAGTTCAGGAGTGCACCGCTGGTGCAGGTGGAAAACGAAGTGACCCGAATATGAAGATGCTGCTGGACTATATGCATGAGCATTTTGACCAGCCACTCGGACTTGCTGAAGTAGCCAAGCACTTTCATTTCAATCCATCGTATTTATCCAGTTATTTTTCATCTCACAAAAAAGAAGGATTTAATGAATATCTGAATAAAATTCGGATTGAAAAAGCCGAGGAACTGCTGCGATCCGATGATGTAACGATCTCTGAAATTAGCAGTATGGTAGGCTATTCCGATCATAGTTATTTTTGCAAAGTGTTCAAAAAATTCACCGGACTATCACCAAGCCGATACCGGCGCAAATTCTGGGCATAAAGTCAGAAGGATAAGATCATGAAGAAATGGATGAACAGATTATCTCGTCTCGGTTTATTTCCCAAGTTGTTTCTGGTTATGGTCATCAGTATTGTTCTCGTCTCTGTACTCATCTTATGGACGACCATTCATATGTCTACCAATCTGTTTACCGAGACGTTCAGTATCACAAACTCCAAAGTGCTTAATCAGATCAAGACCAATTTTGAGTCTTTTAATGAATCGATTGCTGCGGTTACCAATAATGTAACTCAAAGTGGTGCCATTCGGGGATTTCTGTCTGAGGGGGATGCAGACTCAGTCTCAACGGCCAAATCTTTCTATAATATGCGTGAAACCATGAACCGGGTTCAAACCATTATCGAGTCATATGAAGTTGGGATTACCATTGTGGGTGTGAACGGACGAAGTTTTTCCACCAATCCGGCTTACATTAAGAAGACAGGAGATGAATTGAAGCAGGAGCCTATTACTAAAGAAGCGCTCGAGTCGCCGAGTCGGCTAATCTTTGACTATTACCGTGGTGATACCAGTGAAGGCGAACTGCAGATGATTTCTGCAACAAAGGCATTGACGGATCGAACAAGAAGTCATATATACGGGACACTTTATGTCACCATGAGAGAAGTGGAGTTCCAACAGTTCTATTCCAGTTTCACGAGTCGGGGTAATGATGTGGTCATTATGAACGAAAAGGGCGAAATCATATCTTCAAACCGTATGGACTGGATCGGAACAATTCAGCCGGAGCTACTCACATATGCTAAGGATTTGAGTGGGGACGCTTCGAAAAGTATTAATGCTCGTGTCATGGGGCAGGAGAGCATTGTTCTATCCGAGTATTTACCCTTTTATCGGTTTTACCTGATTAATGTGGTGGATAAAGATATGGCGATGGGGCAGCTCATTGACATGAAGACGGTTGCGTTGATCTGTACAGCGATCGTTATCGGTGCGCTTGTTCTGGTGTTTCTGATTACCAGCCAAATCACCAAATCACTGCGCAGACTGGTGAAGCAGATGTCTAATATCACGAAAAGTGATCTGGATAACTACATACCGGTTAGTGGCAGTTACGAGAGTCGGCAACTGGGCCATGCGTACAACTACATGCTTGATGAATTGCATGATTATGTGGATCAATTAGTACAGACACAGCATGAACAACGAAACGCAGAGCTTGCGGCATTACAGAGTCAGATTAATCCTCATTTCTTGTACAATACACTTGCATCTGTCAAAGTGCTGGTGCAACAAGGCAACAAGGACAGGGCTGCGGATACCATTAATGCCTTGATTGGATTGCTGCAAAATACGATCAGTGATGTGAGTCAGACGGTTACAGTGGAGCAAGAAGTTGAGAATTTGAAAAATTATGTCTTCATTAATCACGTCAGATACGGTGGCCGAATTAAAGCAGCTTTTTACGTTGCTCCGGATTGCACACACTATCATATACCCAAACTGGTGATCCAGCCGTTTATCGAGAACGCATTTTTCCATGGATTTATCAAGAAAGAGACGGGTACGATTCATGTCATGGTGTCCAGAGCAGGAGAATCACTTATCTGTGAAATTATGGATAATGGCGATGGTATTGAAGGATTTGTCATGGGAGAAACGTTGCCCAATCCGAAAAATAATCGTCAACTTTTCAGCGGAATCGGTATTCGCAATGTACATGACCGTATTGAGTTATTATATGGTTCGCCTTATGGTGTTACCATTATGAGTAAAGTCGGGGAAGGGACGAGAGTCACCGTTACACTGCCTTTAATCACGGGTTGAATTCTAGCCTGTTTCAATTGAATACGATTAAAATCATGATCCCTCGTGGCTGTATTTCTGCAGAAACGGGGGATTTTGGTGTGTCAGAGTTGCAATGAAAACACATATTTGTACGATTTCAAGATCAAGATAATACAAAATCAAAAGAAATTACAAAAAACCAAAATTAATGCAAACGGTTTCTGTAAAGGTTTTCATTGTGGCAATAAGATGACAAATCCGCACAAAATTATTACTAACGAATGGAGATATGGGAATGATAAGATGAATACATCGAAAGCAACCGCTTTCAGAAAACGCAAACAAATTACACACAAAGAGGTCGAAGGGGAGTTGAACGTTTTGAAAAAAATGTGGGTATTGATGCTCGTTACAGTACTGCTGTTGTCCGCATGTTCATCCGGTGGTGGAGGTAATTCTGCCAGTGGTGGAGATGAAAAAACAAACGAAATTACGATCTGGGCTTGGGACAAAGCATTTAATGTCGCTGCTCTTGAACAAGCAAAAGAAATTTATCAAAAAGAAAATCCTGATTTGAAGATCAACATCATTGAGAATGCTCAAGATGCGATTATCCAGAAGCTGAACACAGGATTGAACTCTGGAACAAGCAGCGGTCTTCCAAACATTGTATTGATTGAAGACTATCGTGCACAAAGCTTCCTGAGTGCGTATCCGGATGCGTTTAAAGATTTGTCTTCTACAATTAAAGCTTCCGATTTTGCAGATTACAAAATTGGACCAACTTCTTATGAGGGCAAACAATATGGAGTTCCATTTGACTCCGGCGTAGCAGGTTTGTACTACAGAACGGATTTGTTGGAACAAGCGGGCTACAAGTCTGCTGACCTGCAAGACATCACTTGGGATGATTACATCCAAATCGGTAAAGATGTAAAAGCAAAAACAGGTAAAGAGCTGCTGTCTCTTGACCCGAATGATCTTGGTATCATTCGCATGATGATCCAAACAGCAGGCAAATGGTACACTGCAGAAGATGGCAAGACACCTGACATCAGCAGTAACCCTGCATTGAAAGAAGCTTTCGAAACGTACAAAAAAATGATGGATGCCAACATTGTTAAATTGCACTCTGACTGGAGTCAATTCGTTGCCAACGCCAATAATGGTAGCGTAGCAACAATTCCTACAGGTAACTGGTTCTCACCATCTGTACGTCAAGAAGCATCCCAATCCGGTAAATGGGCTGTAGCTCCAATGCCGAAAATGGCTGGTCAATCTAACTCTGTACATGCATCCAACTTGGGCGGTAGCTCATGGTATGTTATGAACAATGTACCTGGTGCAGATCAAGCAGCTGACTTCATGGCTAAAACATTTGGTTCTGACAAACAATTGTACCAAGACTTGTTGACAAACATTGGTGCGATCGGTACCTACAAACCAGCTACTGATGGTGATGCGTACAACAAGCCAGATGAGTTCTTCAGCGGTCAAAAAATCTTCAGTGATTTCGCAAATTGGACCAAAGAAATTCCAAATGTAAACTATGGTAGCAACACATATGCAATTGAAGACATTCTGGTTGTTGAAATGCAAGCGTACCTGAATGGTAAATCAATTGATGAAGTTTTGGCTGAAGCACAAAAACAAGCTGAAGCACAATTAAACTAGGATACCCAAGGTAACTTATAGAACCCAAGGTAACTCGGAGCCGTCTCCCTTGTCTGGCGCAAGTCGAACCGGATAAGGCGAGAGGCTCTGTGGGTTCTATCCATGTTCCGTGGAGAGAGAGGAGCCATACTGTGAAAGCCATAAATACAGGAGACAGTCTCCAAAAGAAAAGTAATTTGACTGGATGGGCTTTTGTTTTGCTGGCTGTTATCGGAATTGTAGCATTTTACTTCTATCCGATGATTCAAGCGCTGCTCTTATCATTCAAGTCTGGCAAAGGGGCCAATCTTGAATTTTCGGGCCTTGCGAACTACAAAAGATTGTTAGTTGATACCACGTTCCGCACAGCATTATCGAACACATTCATCTACTTGATCATTCAAGTGCCAGTAATGATTATTCTCGGTTTGTTTATTTCCGTATTGCTGAATGACAGCACACTGCGCTTCCGGAGTTTCTTCCGCACAGCCATTTTCTTGCCTTGTGTAACTTCATTGGTAGCCTATTCTGTTGTATTCAAATATTTGTTTGCACCGGATGGAATGGTCAATCAATTCTTGATGGGCTTGCACATTATTGGTGATCCAATTCAATGGATCACAGACCCGTTCTGGGCTAAAATTACGATCATAATCGCCGTTACTTGGCGTTGGACCGGATATAACATGATTTTCTATCTGTCATCTCTGCAGAATATCGATCAATCGATCTATGAAGCAGCCAAAATAGACGGAGCCAATGCATTCACCCAATTTTTCAAAATTACAGTTCCTTTGCTCAAACCCATTATCCTCTTCACGTCGATCACATCAACGATTGGTACTTTGCAAATCTTCGATGAGATTATGAATATTACGAAGGGTGGTCCAGGTAATGCGACCATGTCGATCTCACAGTATATCTACAACCTTTCGTTCAAATATTCACCGGACTTTGGATATGCAGCAACGGTTTCATATTCCATCGTAATTTTGATCATTGTATTGTCCATTATCCAGTTTAAAGTGGCAGGTGATAATAAAAATGGCTAAATTTAAAGCAAAACGAATTTTCACTTATGTGTTCCTGTCCATCGTCGCTTTTGTATCCATTTTTCCATTCTTCTGGATGTTGGTCAGTTCAACGAATGCGTCTGTTGATGTAACCAAAGGAAGATTGTTACCGGGTTCGGCTTTCATTGATAACTTCAACAAACTGCTTGATTCGACAAATCTCGTGCAGGCTCTAGGGAACTCGGCTATTATCTCGATCGTCTCGACTGCTCTGGCGCTATTGATTGGTTCCATGGCAGGTTATGGATTCGAGGTATTCCGTACGAAGTCCCGTGATATCGTGTTTAATATCCTGTTGTTATCCATGATGATCCCGTTTGCAGCAATCATGGTACCCCTGTACCGCATGTTCGCAACAATCTCCGGTGTTGCACCAGTGATCGGTATTAATACAATGGCAGCAGTTATCCTGCCAACCATTGCAACAGCGTTCCTGATCTTCTTCTTCCGTCAGAACACCAAAATGTTCCCGAAAGATTTGCTGGAAGCTGGACGTATTGATGGTTTGAGTGAACTCGGGATCTTCCTGAAGATCTATATGCCAACAATGAAAACAACTTATGCAGCGGCAGCAATTATTACATTCATGAGTAGCTGGAACAACTATCTGTGGCCACTCATTGTATTGCAAACGCCTGACCAACAAACGATTCCGCTATTGATCTCAAATCTTGGTGCTGGTTATGCTCCGGATTACGGAGTAATCATGACAGCGATCGTTATTGCAACACTACCTACAGCAATCGTATTCTTCATCATGCAGAAACATTTTGTTGCAGGTATGGTAGGTTCCGTGAAATAAGCATAACCGCATAATGCGTCCGTATCGGACGAGTGCAGGAAAGAGAAGAGGACGCCTGTCAGGCGTACCTCTGTCTTTTTTGTATTTTGTATGAATGCAAATGGAAATCCACATGAACCTATAAGCCAAACTATACCGTTTTAAAGGGAGAGAGAGCCGATGAAAGCAACAAAGGCAGATATCAACTGGTTGGGAGACGTAAGTGTATTTGAGGTGAACCGTCTTCATGCCTATTCCGATCACCGTTATTACCAAACAATGGACGAGGCAGTGGGTTCAGGCGCCATGTCCATGCGTTATGATCTGAATGGAACGTGGAAATTCAACTATGCGATTCGTCCAGACAGCCGTCCTGAGTTTTTCTATACATCCGATTTTCCCAGTGAGGGCTGGGATGACATTGAAGTTCCGGGACATATCCAGTTACAGGGATACGGACAGATTCAATACGTAAACACACAATACCCTTGGGATGGCCTGAATGAAATTCGTCCACCGGCATTGCCACAGGATAAAAACCCTGTTGGAAGTTATATTCGTACGTTCCACCTGCCAACAGGTTGGGAGTCAAATCCGGTTTATATTTCTTTCCAAGGCGTAGAGTCTGCATTCTATGTATGGCTTAACGGACAATTCGTAGGATACGGGGAGGACAGCTTTACGCCGTCTGACTTTGACCTGACGCCATTCCTTCAGGATGGTGAGAACAAACTGGCAGTCGAAGTGTATCAACGCAGCACAGGCAGCTGGCTGGAAGATCAGGATTTCTGGCGTTTCTCTGGTATTTTCAGAGATGTGTATCTGTATACGGTCCCTGCTGCACACGTACGTGATGTTCATGTTCGCACAGATCTGGACAAGTCCTATACGAACGGTACATTGCAACTCGATTTGAAACTGGAAGGAAAAGCGGTTGCTGGAGCACGTGTAGAGGCTGAACTTCGTGATCGTGAAGGCAATACTGTAAAAACGTTTGAATCCAAGGTTAAGGATGGTCAAGTAAGTCTTCGTGAAGACATTGGTACAGTGAACCTGTGGAGCGCAGAGATTCCATACTTGTATCGCCTCTATATTCGTGTATATGATGCTGCGGGTACACTGGTTGAGGTTGTTCCTCAAGCCGTTGGTTTCCGTACATTTGAAATGATTGACAAAGTCATGCACATTAATGGTAAACGTATTGTATTCAAAGGTGTGAATCGTCATGAGTTCAACCCGCGTCGTGGACGTGCGGTTACGAAGGAAGACATGCTGTGGGATGTTCGTACCATCAAGCAAAACAATATGAATGCCGTACGTACGTCACACTATCCAAACCAAAGTCTGTGGTATGAGCTATGTGATGAATATGGACTCTATGTTATTGACGAGATGAATCTGGAGACACACGGATCTTGGCAGAAGCTTGGCGCCGTTGAGCCTTCTTGGGTTATTCCAGGTGACAAACCGGAATGGCATGATATCGTTATGGATCGCGCTGTATCCATGGTGGAGCGTGACAAAAACCATCCGTCCATTCTGATCTGGTCTTGTGGTAATGAATCCCATGGCGGTGAAGTCATCTATAAAGTATCCCAGTACTTCAAATCAGCTGATCCAACCCGTCTGGTACATTACGAAGGTGTATTCCATGATCGCCGTTTCGATGAGACAAGTGATATGGAGAGCCGCATGTATGCCAAACCGGCGGACATTGAAGAATTCCTGAATGCCAACCCGATCAAACCTTATATCAGCTGTGAGTACATGCACGCTATGGGTAACTCTATTGGTGGCATGCACAAATATACGGAATTGGAAGACAAATACCCGATGTATCAAGGTGGATTCATCTGGGATTACATCGACCAATCCATTTATAAAAAAGATCGTTATGGCAAAGAGTTCCTCGCCTATGGCGGAGATTTCGGTGATCGTCCATCAGACTATTCGTTCTGTGGCAACGGTATCGTTCATGCTGATCGTAAAGTAACTGCGAAAATGCAGGAGGTCAAATTCCTGTATCAGAACATTAAGCTGTTCCCGGATCGTGAAGGCGTTAAGATCGTGAACGGAAACCTGTTCGCAGATACATCTTCGCTGGAACTGGTATACAGCCTGGAACGCGAGGGGCATGAAGTGCTGCGTGGAACAATGGAAGTGAACGTGGATGCGCAAAGCGAGACGGTAGTGAAACTTCCGCTGGGTGCAGAAGCCTTGGTGGGTGGCGAGTACGCTGTGAACACTGCTTTTGTGTTAAAAGAAGCTACACTCTGGGCCGACAAAGGCGAAGAAGTGGCATTTGGTCAGTTTATTTTCACTCAGGATCAGGTAAATGATGCAGCACAGACGGACCTGAACCTTGTAAGTGATGTACAAGTGGTTGAAGGTGACGTTAACATCGGTGTTCGTGCTGGCAAGACGCACGCGCTGTTCTCCAAGCAGTTCGGGACACTGGTTTCCCTGAAATTGTCCGGCCGTGAGACGATTGCTGTACCACCTGCACCGCTCTTCTGGCGTGCAATGACGGATAATGACAAAGGTATGGCCATGGGCTTCGAACTGGGTGCCTGGTATGCAGCGAGCCTGATGCCACGTTCTGTGGAGTGGAAAGCGGAACAGAAACCGGATCAATACCGGATCGAGTTCACGTACAAGCTTAACATTTCGGATGATGTACAAGTGAAAGTGGTGTATACCGTTCATGCAGATGGAAGTGTACGTGTGCATAATACGTATAAAGGTACAGCTGGATTGCCGAACCTGCCCATTCATGCATTGTCCTTCAGAACATCACCTGACTTCGAAAATGTGGAATGGCTCGCGATGGGGCCCGAAGAAAACTATGCAGACCGCGCATTTGGCGCACGTCTAGGCATCCATGGCAGCAAGGTTGCTGATACTGTAGCTCCTTATCTGGTACCACAGGAGTCGGGCAACCGTACTGGCGTACGTTGGGCCAAACTGACAGACAACGCGGGACGTGGCTTCAAAATTGAGGCATCCGGTACACCGGTTGAACTGAATGTTTCACCATATACGGCATTTGAGCTGGAGAACGCACAACATGCGTATGAATTGCCACCGGTGCACTATACGGTCGTGACTGTGGCCGGTAAACAAATGGGTGTCGGCGGTGATGATAGCTGGGGTGCTCCGGTTCATCCGGAATACCTGATCCCTTCGGACGGCGAACTGACATTTGAATTCGTCATTCGTGCACTGTAAGCTCCAGAATCGTACAGAAAAATAATGTATTAAATAAGAACAGAGGTCTTCGTTTGTCGAAGGCCTCTGTTTTGTTATGTCAATGTGCAGCTTGAGAGGCGTATGAAACCGTTCTCGTTCCGATCTCGTAATGTACAAGACAAGAAACATAAGAGGGGGTTCAAGATGAGTAGAAAAGCAAAGACAGGTATATGGGTGACGGTGTTGGTCTTTCTGGGCATCATTGTTGGATGTTTAATATGGTATTTCAATACGGCTTCGGGTGAACGTGCACTCAAAACGATGAGGTCCAACAACTCGGGCGGTCTGGAGAGAGTCGTTAAAGTATACAGCAATAATGGTGAATTGATTCAGACCTATGATGGCAAAATCGACGTGGAAGATACGGAATATGGCAACAAAGTATTATTCGATCTCAATGGGAAACGTGTTGTGATCTACAACGCAACGATTGTTGTAGAAGAGAAGTAAGGCAAAATTAAGGTGATGACTTAGAGGTGTGGTGATTTTTATGATGGATATGTACCTGATAATTCTTGTTGCCCTATTGGGCATGATCTTGTTCTATGGTTTAATCGCTTATTTCTTGATTCGCTTCATTACGAAAAAAGCATTCAAGATTACGTTAACCAAATATGAAATGATGGAGATTATGACCTGGCTTGCGGTGCTGTTTCTAACCTTTATGATGATTAAGACAAGTTCCATGAATCTTCTCTTGCCGGTTGTAGTACTTATCATTCCATTGATTAATTTACGGCGATCCAATCGGAAACAAAGAGAGATGAATTAGTATAGCTTGCTAAGTTAGCTAATGCACAAGAAGGATGAATATGAGCGAAGGGGAGCTTGATCATGATCTTGAGCAAATCAACGGACACGTCAGGATTAACGCAAGTTGCCAATCTTTCGGATGAGTTACAGTCTGTATTTGATAAAGCAGAAAGCAAATATCAAGTCGTTGATATAGAACTCTTCTTTGTTTTCAGGTGCCTTCCTGAAGAATACGACAGAAGATCAACGGTTAGGCATGTGAAGAAGGATAATGTCATCTATTTTGATCTGGTGGTCAGCGAAGATCGTTATAAGACATTAAGTAAGAGCAAGCAACGGTATGTGTTAAGCCATGAGTTCTATGCTTTTTTGAGCGAAAAAATACAGAAGTATAAGATTGAACATCTAAACACAAATGAATTTATCGCAGATATGGGCATGTGGCTAAGGGAGATCGGATGGCTGCAGACCGAAGAGGAAGCAGAAATAAGTGAATTTGAAGAAAAGGTTAACTAACATAACAAATTAAAATAAAAACAACAAAAAGAAGCCCTCTTTCGAGAGCTTCTTTTTCATGGGAGAGGAGAAACCGGACGAAGAGCTTATGGGGAAACGTAAGTCTTCTCCGCGGTTGTCTACGACACTTGTGATGTCGATAATTATAGAATCGCCCGATTGTTTCCTTTTTATACATATGCGTCAGCAATTCGGCAACAATTTTCCAAGGGGAATGAAGACCGCGCATTTTTCAAACGGAACCCGAATGTGGTACGATAGCCTTATCAATAAACTTACATAGAGAAAAGGTGACTCGTCAGTGAGAGTTGTATCTGGGAGTGCGAAAGGCAGGCCGCTGAAGGCTGTTCCTGGCACGGGTACGCGACCGACCACCGACAAGGTGAAGGAAGCGTTATTTAGCATGGTTGGTCCTTATTTTGAGGGCGGCACAGCATTGGATCTGTTTGCAGGCAGTGGGGGTCTCGGTATTGAGGCGCTGAGCCGCGGCATGGACAAGGCTGTTTTTGTTGATTTGGAATCAAAAAGTATTGAAGTCATCCGCATGAACCTGAAGGCGACCAAGCTTGAAGACCAGGCGGCGGTATACCGTAATGATGCAGGTCGTGCATTGAAGGCACTCGCCAAGCGAGGCACAACGTTCGATCTGGTATTTCTCGACCCGCCATATCGCATGAAGAACGGACACGAGTTGATGCTGACCATGCACGAACTGGAACTTCTGGAACCGGAAGCAACCATTGTGCTTGAATATGAATCCAAACATGATTACCCTGAGCAATTCGGCCCGTTTGAACAAACGCGCAAGGCTTTGTATGGGGAGACGGCAGTATCCATCTATTATTATGCGCCTGAAGCATTGGAAGATGGGGAATCCATTACACCGAAAGAGGAGGCTCCTCATGACTGAAATGATACATCGACAGGAACGGATCGCCGTATATCCTGGAAGTTTTGATCCCGTAACGATGGGGCATCTGGATATTATCGCCAGAGCGTCGAAGCAATTTGATCGCGTCATTGTGGCTGTGTTGAACAATATGAGCAAAAATCCGCTGTTTACGGTGGAGGAACGCAAAGAACTAATCACGGAAGTAACCCGCCATCTACCCAATGTGGAGGTGGACAGTTTCCGTGATCTGACAGCCAATTACGTCCGGCAAAAGGAAGCGCAGGTCATCGTTCGTGGTATACGCTCGGTAACTGATTTTGAATATGAATTGCAATTGGCATCGACCAACAGCAAGTTGAATCCGGATGCGGAAACGATATTTATGATGACCAATCCGAAATATTCCTATTTAAGTTCCAGCATCGTCAAAGAAATCGCTCATTATCATGGAGATGTTACAGATCTTGTATCACCTGAGGTGGAAGCAGCGCTCCGTCAGAAAATCAGCGAGAAAACCGGCGGTTAAACCAGAAGGTAAGCCCTGATAGACTAATCATGACTGCAAGAAGTAACGCAAGACCTATGCATGCAGCAGGGAAGACGCTCCAAATGGTGTTGATCGTGTATGTGTTACCTGGACTATGTATGAATAGCCAACCGAATGGTGTCGAGAGGTCCTGCTCCGCATTCGTCTGTAATGTGGTCCAGACTTCTGTGCTGTGACGGCTGAACGGCATCCACAGGAACAGACTGATGAAAAAGGCGATTAATCCATGAGTCAGACGAACTCCAGCAAAGTACAGCATCGCTTTGCTGCTTGGACCCGTTATTTTCAGGACGGCAGAGACTTGCAGGTGGGAGCATAAACCACCCCATCCCAGAACGGCTGCAAGCAGAGACATGAGCAGCGCGGGTGTAAGTGAAGTCTGACTCAAATGATAGGTGCCCAGGTGAAGCTCAAAGAAGGCTGGCCACAGCGCAGCAGAGGACCCGGGAGTCAGATACAGGGAGACCAACCGGATAAACACGGCAAAACCGATCATGTATCCTCCAGTCATCATCAAGGTCTGCACAGCTTGGGATACAGTGTCACCGAGCAGTTTGCCAAACCCTCTTCCATCACGACTATGGGCTTCCCTGGCTGCAATCATCAGTTCAGACCATATACGGCGTCGTTTGTATATAGAGTGGTGGGGTGCAGATGAGCGACTTATGGAATTTGCAGGACTTGCAGGCTGAGAATCAAGAGAGCTGTTATCTGCTTGCGCAGCTGTCAAGCCAGCCCGGTTTGTTTGGTTAGCCGGTGCAGGCAGGAGACGCGTGGCAAGAATAGCAGCGATCCAGCCGCTGATCCAGTGGACTACGAGTAGAAAATATCCGGCCGCTGGCTGGTGAAGAAACGCAGCACCAACGACCAGTATGATCATCATCGGATTGGCAAAATGAGACGCCGCCGCAAGGACAACCGCCTGCTTGGCGGTAATTTGTCTATCCTGAAATAAACGGGACACCGCATCTGCTCCTGCGGGGAATCCGCCGCACATGCCAACGGCAATAGCCAGACCTGCGTTGCCCGGAAGTCTGAACCATCGTTGCATTAACGGTCCGAGCAAGGCGCCGATTGCATGGGTGAAGCCAAACGCAGTAAGCATTTGAGATAACATGAGGAATGGGAGCATGGCAGGGAAGATGATTTTCCACCATATATCCAGACCTTGAATAGAGGCGTCAAACGCTTCTTTGGGTGAGGCAACTACCGCAATGACCAACATTAAAGCGCCGGTACTTAGGATTATCGTTCGTAATGGGCCAGAATCTCTAACCTCGCTCTGTAATGTCATCGTTTCACCTCATATCAGATAACGCTGCTTCGGCATCTGAATCGTTATGGACGGCCGAATGACGCCCAAAGGGCGATTCGGCCTTGACCGGACAGGCTATTGTATACAGCGGCCTATCCGGCCTGTACCATTGTATGCACAGGGACCAGAGTGTTAGACTTGAAAAAAAATGATGAAACAAGATGAGCTGAATATCTGCATTACACAGAGCGAGTATCTACCGGAGAATGGCAGTATTCACAAGGTGGAATTACGATCGCTGATTAGTGTAAAGTTTAGCTTATATAGAGATACAAAGAACGGAGGCTCATGCGATGAATCGGATTCGGAAATCTGGCGGATTCAGAGCTTCGATCTTTGTGATCGTGGTGGCTCTGGTCGTCTATGTTGCCGTGTACATGCCAACGCCGTATATCATATATATGCCTGGCAGTGCAGATGAAGTAAAACCAATGGTAACGGTTAAAGGTGGGGACCAGGAAGAACGCGGTGTGTTCATGATGACGACCGTGTCGGCAACATATGCCAATGTG
This sequence comes from Paenibacillus sp. FSL R5-0749, assembly GCF_038595085.1. Classification (NCBI taxonomy): domain Bacteria; kingdom Bacillati; phylum Bacillota; class Bacilli; order Caryophanales; family Paenibacillaceae; genus Paenibacillus; species Paenibacillus sp. FSL R5-0749. The sequence goes on from NZ_CP152005.1 coordinate 2,401,302, forward strand.
TTTTTGCTAGGAACCTCTCTGTTCAATCAAAATGCTCAAGTGGATAAAAAGGAGGACCGACTGCGCGGCAAAAGCGAAGCGGAATACTCTGCCGAACAGGTGTGGTTCATGAGTGACTCACAATCCTCTGCAATGGAGGCTGCATACGAACAGGCTGGTGTGGCTTACTCTATTGTACCTGAACATATCTTTGTATTTGGACTGTCGGAAGATCCAAAACCCGATGGAGACATTGCTCCGGGCGATATTATTCTGGGCGTGAACGGAACAGCTACGCCGGATAATACGGTGCTTTCTGCCCAGTTAAAAGATAAAAAGGTTGGAGATACCGTCGAAATGCAACTGGAACGTGGCGGAGAGACCATTAGCCGGGACGTGAAACTGATTCAGGTAAAAGACAATAAAACGGGAGAGACCCGCCCGGGACTCGGCGTAATGATTGGTGCGGTTCAGAAGGTGAAACCTGAAGATCCGGACAAACAGATTTCCTTTACAGATACTCAGGTTGGTGGTCCGTCTGCTGGCTTGATGTTTACGTTGGAGATCTATAACCAGTTAACACCTGGAGATCTGACCAAGGGGCATCGAATTGCGGGTACAGGTACCATTACCAAGGACGGTGTGGTGGGTGCCATTGGTGGTGTAGTGCACAAGATTGTAGCCGCTGACCGGAAAGAAGCGGAGATCTTCTTTGTGCCGAAGGATAACTATAAGGAAGCAGCAGCCAAGGCTGAACAGATCGGCACCAAAATGAAACTTGTGCCTGTGAGCACGGTGGATGATGCGCTGGCGTATCTGAGAACCTTATCCGTGAAATCCTAGAATTATGATCGGGCGTGAATAGATAGAGTCCAGTTGAAACGAATGGGTAAAGTTCGGACGAAATCGGACTGAATGGATTACAGGGAATGAAGTGTGATCATAAGAAATGAGAGTATTAGCAGATTCAAAAGGTTAAATGGGAGAATCCCCTTGTTGCGATGTGCCTGAGCGGCGCGCAGCAAGGGGGTTTTCTAGTTGTATAGTTTAGTTTTCAGTAGTCGACATGAATGATCTGTTTGATGATGGAATGAAAAGGATTAAAACTTATGGTCAAAAGCGGATTACACTCTCACAGGTGACTCATAGTAGTCACTGAACATCCTGCGTGTGTCCTTATGCTCGCAAGCTAGCCCATACGCGACCTGAGCCTGGATGTCCAGTTCCAGTTGATGGTGCGTGAACGTCGAAGGTTTCAGCACTACAGGCAGCAACGCAGTCTTCTTCATTTGTTTAAGCAGGCTCTGCCCTTGAGTATTGAATCCGAGGACTCGGAGATATCCGGGTCCGGCAGCCAATTGCTCTGGTGAACACTCGGCTTTGGTGTGGTTCAGGAGCAGGTGGGCGAGCATACGCTGGAGCTTTGTGCGTGTGTATCGTTTGGTCTTCAGTGCATTCAGGAGTGCTTCGACTGAAGGCTCCGGTAGCTGAGCAAGTGTACGGATCAGCCGATGCTCCAAGCCTTCCGTGACTTCGGCGATGCGTTCCAGCTCGGAGGCACGGCGTGTGGCCGCGAGGTGAAACAGCGGCTGTGCAAAGCGCTCCCAGTGCATGGGAGCGCGGTTTTCCTGCCATTCGCGATGCAGAATGGCAAGAGTGGCCGCCGGCACGTATGGCGCGGCGGCGCTGGGCCCGTCCGCCATCAGCAGGCGGCGGACGGCTGTGGCACTGGCGATCGCCCCCGGGCCGGGCGTCGCCTCATGATACGCGGCACCGGTACGCGCCGCCGTAAAGGGCTGGATCGCGCTGCCGAGTCGTTGCAGCGCGATCAGGTAGTGCATCCCAAGCGAATTGTTGGGCTGCTCCAGCAGTGCAGCGGCGTCGCGAACATCGACGCCGCCGGGCGCCAGTGCCGCCGCCGCGCCTGCGTACGCGGCGGGGTAGCTGGCGCCTTCCCGCAGGCGGCGCGCGATGTCCTCGCGCATCCCTGCGGGCTCCACAGCCAGCACGCGCGCAATGCGCTGCAGGCTGTCCAAGTCGCCGGACTCGCTGCCAAAGCAGAGCGAGTCCACAACGCCGGTGCGGTCCAGCAAGGACACCGCACCGAAGGCAAACCACTCCGCCGGCTGAACAGCATAAGCCACCGGCAGTTCAAGTACCAGATCGGCGCCTGCGTGCAGCGCCATCTCGGTGCGCGCCCTTTTACCCACGATGGCGGGTTCGCCACGCTGGAGGAAAGGGCCGCTCATGACCGCAACAACGGCGTCTGCGCCGCTTAGCCGCCGAGCTTCCTGCAAATGATAGACATGCCCATTGTGCAAGGGGTTATATTCAACAATGACGCCTACGGCTCTCATGATTAGACGTACTCCTTTCGATTGGATAACCGAGTATGTATAACATCCATTCCATCATAGGGGATGTCATGTATTAGATCAAATCATGCACCCATTCAGACAAGAAAAAGCACAAATCCGACATCAATGGATGTCAGACTGTGCCAATCACATCTTCACAATCTCAGAACAGTTAGACATTTTCCGGCGCGGGAATAAGACTTGCTTTCGGCCCAAAAAATTCATAATGAATGTGGTCTGCTGGAACACCAAGCGCCTGCAGCTCCGTATACACTGAACGCATGAACGAAACGGGTCCGCACAGATAATAGGTGGCATCCAGTTCATCAATCACTTGGCGAAGCCAGACTGCATCCATATAACCTTCCTTATGAAAAAACTCATTTTCACGATCAGAAGCAGCGGGTTGAGTGTAACAATAATAGGCTTTAACGCTTTGATAACGTTCGGCCAGACTGTTCACATGATCACGGAACGCATGAGATTGACCATTCGGACTTGCATGCAAAAATGTAATTTTGCGGTTTTTGTCCAAGTTAACCAGTGTATTTAACATGCTGATCATGGGGGTTAGACCAACGCCACCGCTCAAGAGAACAATATGGCGTTTATCGTCTCTATCCAGCGTAAAGTCACCAGCAGGAGCGGATAGCTCCACCAGACTACCTTCTTCAATATGATCGTGGAGATACGTGGATATGACTCCATCAGGACGTTCTAATCCACTCAGCTCGCGTTTAACGGAAATGCGGTAGTAGGGTTTACCCGGTATATCTGAAAGGCTATACTGACGAATCTGGGTAAATGACTGTGCCTCCGGTTTGATCTTGATGCTGATGTATTGTCCTGGTTCATAGCTGGCAATTGGTTTACCATCATCTGGGACGAGGTAAAAGGATGTGATGACTCCACTTTCCTGCACTTTCTTGGCAACCTTGAAGGTACGAAATCCTTCCCAGCCACCTGTCTGGTTCTCTGCTTCCGCATACATGTCCTGTTCGATCCCGATAAAGGCATCTGCAATGACATTGTAGGCTTCGCCCCACGCCGTAATGATCTCATCGGTAGCCGCGTCTCCAAGCACATCTTTGATCGCTTGTAACAGATAGGTGCCCACAATCGCATATTGCTCTGGAACGATACCCAGACTGCGATGTTTATGGGCAACTTGCCGGACGGCAGGCAGGATGGAGGACAGATTATCGATATGCAGGGCGGCGGTGTATACCATATTGGCGAGGGCGGCTTGCTGTCGTCCCTGTTTCTGATTTGCGTGATTGAAAATATTCAGTAGTTCCGGATGAGCTGCGAACATCGTTTCGTAAAAATGGCGTGTGATCGCTTCACCGTGAACTTCAAGTACGGGTACTGTAGATTTAATGACTCTAATAGTGTGTTCACTTAACATACATTATCCCTCCCGATATAATATGAGATAGTTGAATAATAAATTGTTATGGAGCTGATTGTGCTTCGGTTTATAGCAAGTATAGGTAGGTGCCGAGAGGGACTGTGTGACATAGATCACACTAAACGTTAACGAAATGTGACCGCGGTTTGCAAGAAACTACAACTAAAATGACGACTTGTAGTTTATCTTGAAGTGAGTCTATAATAGACCAGATGGAGTAAACGGTTCTGAGCCATTGGTTTTAAAATAGGGTGTAAAGTTAAAAGTGTTGACAAACGTCTTGAAAAATCGGTATAATGATTTTTGTTTGTTAAGTCAATTTCATAATACTTTTAACGATGAATCGTCAGAATACATACAGTCAGGATTTATTGCTTTACAAGAGCAGGCTTGACCTGTATAACTGTCGTGATACGTTTGACATGAATTATGAAATTGGTTTCGTTTGGAGTGATGGAAATGTTAATGCCATTTCGCAAAGTGGCTACCAGTGATGGCCCCCTGAAGTTTAACGAACAGTGGGATATCAAGGAACTGGTTTCTAACCGACAAGATATCACAGCCGTTACCCCCCTGACTGCGGATTTATCTGCAGAATTCAGAGAAGGTGACGTTGTGGATGTTCATGGCAAGCTGACCGTAGGAGTGGACATGTTGTGCTCCCGTTGTCTTAAGCCGATCAATGAACATTTTCATATTGATTTTCATGAGCAATTCAAGCAGGGAAAACAGCCAGAGGAATTACATGAAGACGACGATACGCTCTATGTGGATGGGGATAGCGTTGATCTGAAAGGTTATGCCGAGGAAGCTTTTCTGCTGGATCTTCCGTTTATACCGCTATGCAGCGATACATGCAAAGGGTTATGCCCCAAGTGTGGCCATGAGCTGAACGAAGGTGACTGCGGTTGTGATAACCAGGTTATCGATCCGCGGCTTGCAGGGCTCAAGGATTTTTTTAAATGAGCATGATTGAAAATCGAACGTAACAACTACCTGCAAAGGTTGATTTTGATAAGGAGGTGGGAATAATGGCAGTACCTCAACGGAGAACGTCCAAGACGCGTCGCGACAAACGTCGCACTCACTTTAAATTGGCTGTACCGGGCATGGTGAAATGTGAACAATGTGGCGAACTTAAACTTAGTCACCACGTGTGCAAAGTGTGCGGAACGTACAAAGCAAGAGAGATCATCTCTCAATAATAGTTGGACATTAAGTAGCACTTCATTTCGATGAGGTGCTACTTTTTTTCGATTAGATAGTGTAGGTAGAGGGAGTTAACAAGCATGAAATCTTTGCTCCACAGGGGTGAATTGTTTTTGTTCAGCCAGCCTTTCTTTTTGACACGGGATGAGATATACTATAGTTTAGTACCAGGTTCTAAGATTTGACGTTACATATATGATGAACCATAATCCGTTTGAGAACGACCCTGGTGACCAGGGATGCATCTATAGAAGCAACACGAAAGAATGGTTGAACTGGCCGGATGGGACGGTTCCGTAAACGATACAGCGGGGGGTGTCAGGCATCGAACGTGTACCGAAGAGACAGAGGCAACAGCAGTTAACCAAAATGATAGAAGAGAACCCGTTTGTGACGGATCAGGAACTTACGCGCCAATTGAAGGTGAGTATTCAGACGATTCGTCTTGACAGACTGGAACTTGGAATACCCGAACTTCGGGAGCGGATGAAACTGATGGCAGAGCTCTCGTATGATCAGGTGCGCTCGCTGCCCCTGCATGAGATTATCGGTGATATTGTGGATCTGCAGCTGGACAAAAGCGGGATTTCCCTGTTTGAGATTAAGGAAGAGCATGTGTTTTCCAGAACAGGGATTGCACGTGGGCACTACGTCTTTGCACAGGCCAACTCCTTGGCTGTAGCCATTATTAATGACGAGATCGCGTTGACTGCATCAGCAGACATTCGCTTTGTCCGTTCGGTTCATTTGGGAGAGAAATGTATTGCAAAGGCTTATGTGAGATCGATTCCGGGTCAAAAGGGCAAAGCCAAAGTGGAAGTATTCACTTATGTAGGTGAAGAAATGGTGTTTCAAGGCAACTTTGTAATCTACCATTCAGGTGGAGAAGACAGCGGAGAAGGAGGTCATTTGGAATGAAAATCGTCATTGATGCCATGGGAGGCGACAATGCACCTGCATCAACGGTAGAAGGTGCGATCGCCGCAGCCACGGAATGGGCGGATACACAGATCGTCCTGATCGGCGATGAAGCCAAGCTGGAGCCTCTTTTGAGTCAGTCAGGTGTGAGACCTGCCAATCTTACGGTCCGGCATGCTTCCGAAGTTATTGGTTCGGATGATGAACCCGTAAAAGCAGTACGTCGCAAGAAGGATGCCTCCATGGTAGTTGCAGGCCGTATGCTGAAAGAGGGCGAAGCGGACGCGATGATCTCGGCAGGCAATACCGGAGCGCTGATGACAGCAGGTTTGCTTGTTGTAGGTCGAATGGAAGGCATTGAACGTCCGGCGCTTGCGCCCATGATTCCAACGATTGATGATGTAGGTGTACTTGCGCTGGATCTCGGAGCGAATATGGATGCCAAACCGGAGCATCTTGCGCAATATGGCCTGATGGGCAGCTTGTATCGGCAAAAAGTACAGGGCATAGCGTCCCCACGAGTGGGTTTGCTCAATGTAGGAACAGAGCCAGGCAAGGGAAATGAGTTAACCAAACATGCATATCCTTTACTGGAACAACTCCCCATTCGTTTTGTCGGTAATGTTGAGGCGCGTGATGTGCTGACTGGTGCTTGTGATGTGCTTGTATGCGACGGTTTTGCAGGAAATATACTGCTGAAGTCGCTGGAAGGCACAGCAGGTGCCATTTTCGCCTTGCTTAAGGAGCAATTCTCATCTTCTCTTAAAAGTAAACTGGCTGCAGCTGTATTGATGCCTGAGTTGCGTGGGCTGAAACGAAAGCTGGATTATACGGAGCATGGCGGAGCGCCGCTCCTCGGTTTGAGCAGACTGGTTGTAAAAAGTCATGGATCTGCTGATGGCAATGCCATCAAAAATGCTGTGCGCCAAGCTCGGATTGCAGTGCAGAATCAGCTGGTAGAGAGCATATCTAAGGAAATTAGCGGGAAGTGAGTGACGACATGAATAATTTGCGCCCAGTAGGGGTTATTGGTACAGGGAAATATGTGCCTGAGAAAATTTTGACGAATAGCGATCTGGAGAAAATGGTCGATACCAATGACGAATGGATCGTCAGTCGTACAGGAATCAAAGAGCGTCACATTGCTGCACCCGAGCAGGCAACTTCTGATCTGGCATATGAAGCAGCTCTTAAAGCACTTGAATCTGCTGGCATGACAGGCAGTGATCTGGATCTGATTATTGTTGCAACCATTACCCCGGATTCTTCGTTCCCATCAACAGCCTGCATCTTGCAGGACAAATTGGGTGCAAAAGGTGCGGCGGCATTTGATCTGTCGGCAGCTTGTTCCGGATTTGTATATGGGTTGGCAAGTGCTACCAGCTTCATCCAAAGCGGCATGTACAACAACGCACTTGTTATTGGAGCTGACTGTTTGTCTCGTATTACGGATTATACAGACCGTAACACATGTGTCCTCTTTGGGGACGGGGCAGGCGCGGTAGTCGTTGGTGAAGTTCCAGAAGGTCGCGGATTCAAAGCATTTGATCTCGGTGCCGAAGGTGCTGGCGGTAGTCTTCTTCAGATGGAAGGCGGCGGTTCCCGTCTGCCTGCTTCCGCAGAGACCGTTGAAAATAAAAAGCATTATATCTACATGAATGGTCGTGAAGTGTTCAAGTTTGCAGTCCGTGTCATGGGTACGGCTACCATTGAGGTATTACGCAAGGCTGGTATGGAGCGTACGGATGTGGATCTGTTTGTTCCGCATCAAGCGAATATTCGGATTATCCAATCTGCGATGCAACGACTGGAACTTCCTGAAGAGAAGGTTGTAGTCAACGTGGATAAGTATGCCAATACATCGGCTGCTTCCATTCCGCTTGCTTTGGTAGAAGCCGCAGAGGAAGGTCGCATGAAAGCCGGAGATACCGTTCTGATGGTTGGATTCGGTGGCGGTTTGACATGGGGAGCATCGGTACTCGTTTGGTAAATAGACATCTGGGAGATGAATGAGATGGGTAAAATAGCATTTGTATTTCCCGGACAGGGATCACAGGCTGTAGGCATGGCTAAGGACGCGTATGAGTCCGTGCCTGCGGCAACTGAAATTTTTCGCACAGCAGATGAAACATTGGGTTTCTCGCTGAGCAACCTTGTATTTGAAGGACCAGAGACTGAGTTGAAACAGACATCAAATACACAACCGGCTCTGTTGACAGCAAGTATTGCCTTGCTTGAAGCTTTCAAAGAAAAAGGAATTCAGCCAGACTATATGGCTGGACACAGTCTGGGAGAATACAGTGCACTGGTGGCAGCGGGCGTTCTTTCGTTTGCTGACGCTGTGAGCACTGTGCGGGCGCGTGGTCAGTATATGGAACAGGCAGTACCGGGTGGACAAGGAGCGATGGCTGCTGTGCTTGGTGCGGATCGGGAAGCGCTGGGGGTGCTTTGCCGTGACGTATCTGAAACTGGTCATGCGGTTGAACTTGCCAACATGAATTGTCCGGGACAAATCGTCATCTCTGGTGTGAAGGAAGGCGTAGCTGCTGTCGCGGAACGAGTGAAAGAAGCAGGCGGTAAACGCGCCATTGCTTTGGAAGTAAGCGGACCGTTCCACTCTTCACTGATGAAGGGTGCGGCTGAGAAGCTGGAAGAGAAACTGAAAACCGTTACGTTCTCACCGGCAGCGGTTCCTGTAGTCGCTAATGTGACTGCAAGACCTGCAGAGGATGGACAGGTTCGGGAATTGTTGACAGCTCAGGTCTATTCTCCTGTATTATGGGAAGACAGTGTGACATGGCTGATTGAGCAGGGTGTGGATACGTTCATCGAGATTGGATCTGGCAGTGTATTGACCGGTTTGATTAAAAAAACAGATAAAACCGTAAAACTGTACAATGTGAACAGTCTTGAAACGCTCGAAGCAACGGCAAGTGCGTTGAAGTGATTAGCAGGGATTAGATTTGGGGAAAGGAGGAATGATTATGTCTAAACCATTAGAAGGTAAAAATGCACTCGTTACCGGGGCATCCCGGGGCATTGGACGCAGTATTGCATTGGCACTGGCTGAAGCTGGAGCGAACGTAGCCGTGAATTATGCGGGTAGCCAAGCGGCAGCTGAGGAAGTGGCGGAAGCGATTCGTGCCAAAGGAGTCAAGGCGATTACACTTCAAGCCAATGTGGGCCTGATGGATGAAGCTGAACAAATGGTCAAAGCTACACTTGAAGCTTGGGGCAACGTTGATATTCTGGTGAACAATGCCGGTATTACCCGTGATAATCTGATCATGCGTATGAAAGAGGAAGAATTCGATCAGGTTATTGAAACCAATCTCAAAGGTGTGTTTAACTGCCTTAAGGCGGTTACACGTCCAATGATGAAACAACGGTCGGGAAGAATTATCAATATCTCCTCGGTTGTAGGTGTGCTCGGTAATGCTGGACAAGCGAACTATGTTGCTGCGAAGGCAGGAGTTATTGGCCTGACGAAAGCATCTGCTCGTGAACTGGCTTCTCGTGGAATCACAGTCAACTGTGTTGCACCAGGTTTCATTGAGACGGATATGACAAAAGAGTTGTCCCAGGAGCTGGTGGACGGTATGCTAAGTGGTATTCCGTTGTCCCGTTTGGGTCAGCCGGATGAAATTGCCGGTGTAGTCACTTTCCTGGCTTCACAGGCTTCATCTTATATGACAGGGCAGACGCTGCATGTCGATGGTGGCATGTACATGTAATTCTTCCCGGACTTGAACAATAGTCGGGGAACAGGCGCTGGACGATCCGAAATGCCGGAAAAAGGCCGGGTTCCCCGGCCGGGAGCCGCATATGTCTTCTATGGCATTTTGCCTGCGATTCTCGTATAATACCAAAGAAGGAGGTGAACCGGATGTCCGATGTATTGGAGCGTGTAAAACGCATCGTCGTCGACCGCTTGGGCGCAGACGAAGCTGAAGTTACACTTGAAGCATCTTTCAAAGAAGATTTGGGTGCTGATTCTTTGGATGTAGTGGAATTGGTCATGGAATTGGAAGATGAATTTGATTTGGAAATCTCTGATGAAGATGCAGAAAAAATCACGACCGTAGGTGAAGTTGTAAACTACATACAATCTCATACCTAAAGTCATTTTAGTCCCGCACATGTTTTCGAACAGGCGGGACTTCTCATCATTCATTGGTTTTTCTCATTCCGCAAGCAACTCTACTCAAGCAGGCTTATCTTGGTTGAATAGATGTCTGTTTGCGGATATTCCCACAAAATACTTGCGTAATGCAGTCGATATAGAGGTGACTCGGTTTGAAACAAAGAGTAGTAATTACCGGAATGGGCGTAATGACATCGCTCGGAAAAGATTTGGAAACGTTCTGGGGCAGTTTAATGGCAGGAAAGTCCGGAATCTCTCAGATTGAGGCGTTTGATGTTAGTGAATACACGACACAGATTGCAGCTGAGATCAAGGATTTCAACCCGGAAGAATATATGGATCGCAAGGATGCTCGCAAAATGGACCGTTTTGTACAGTTCGCTGTGGCAGCCGGCTTCAAAGCCGTTGAAGACAGTGGTCTGAAAATTAACGAGAATATTGATGCAGAGCGTTTCGGTGTATCCATCGGATCAGGTATTGGTGGATTGGGTACGTGGGAGGACCAACATAATGCATTGTTGCAAAAAGGTCCAAAACGGGTAAGCCCATTCTTTATTCCCATGATGATCTCCAACATGGCTTCAGGCCAAATGTCCATCTCTCTTGGTGCCAAAGGTCCCAACATTAACGTGGTTACCGCTTGTGCAACAGGTACACACTCCATCGGAGATTCCTTCAAGTTGATTGCCAATGGTGATGCAGATGCCATGATCTGTGGTGGTGCGGAAGCAACAATCAGACCAACGGGTCTTGCAGGGTTCTGTGCTATGCGCGCAATGTCTACACGTAATGATGATCCTGCGAAGTCAAGCCGTCCTTTTGATACAGAACGTGATGGTTTTGTTATGGGCGAAGGCGCTGGTGTTCTGATTCTGGAATCCCTGGAGCATGCTCAAAAACGTGGTGCACGCATCTATGGTGAAGTGATCGGTTACGGTCTGACAGGCGATGCACATCACATGACAGAACCAGATCCGGATGGAGCAGCACGTTGCATGAAGATGGCACTTCGCAATGCGGGTATTGAACCTGAAGAAGTGGATTACATTAATGCACACGGAACCTCAACTCCTGTAGGTGACAGATCTGAAACGCTTGCGATCAAAAAGGCGTTTGGTGATCATGCGTACAAGCTCGCAGTGAGTTCCACGAAATCCATGACGGGCCACATGCTTGGCGCTGCTGGTGGTGTAGAAGCGGTTATCTGCGGATTGTCACTGACACATCAGACATTGGCACCAACGATCAACCTGGAAAATCAGGACCCGGAATGTGATCTGGATTATGTTCCAAATGTTCCACGTCAAACTAAAGTCAATATTGCCATGTCCAATTCATTTGGATTCGGCGGTCACAATGCCACCATTATTCTCAAAAAATTTGAAGCATAAGGGGCTAGTTCGTTTGAGTGAAGATCTGAAGCAGTTACAACATAAACTTCAAATCAAATTTGACAACAGGCAGCTTTTAAAACAAGCGTTTACCCATGCTTCTTATGTAAACGAACACCGGTTCAGTCAGCATCAGGACAACGAGCGTCTGGAGTTTCTGGGCGATGCCGTGCTGGAACTGACTGTATCGGAATACTTGTATCATTTGTATCCTAACCGTCCGGAAGGCGAATTAACTAAGCTGCGGGCATCCATTGTCTGTGAGCCTTCCCTCGTCAAATTTGCTGAAGCGTTGGGTTTTGGTCAGTATGTACTTCTTGGTAAAGGTGAGGAACTAACGGGAGGACGGACACGGCCGGCTCTGCTGGCGGATGTGTTTGAATCTTTCATTGGTGCATTGTATCTGGATCAGGGGCTTGCGCCTGTCCGGGCATTTCTCGACCAGCATGTCTTTCCATTAATCGTGTTGGGCAGCAAGCTGCAAATGAGTGATTACAAAACGGAACTGCAGGAACTGACTCAGCATCACAATATGGGAGCTTTGGAATACCGTATCGTTGAGGAACGGGGACCTGCCCATGAACGTGAGTTTGTCTCGGAGGTCCATATGGGTCAAGAACGGCTTGGCAGAGGTACAGGGCGTTCCAAAAAGGAAGCGGAACAACAGGCTGCATCTGCAGCACTTGATCGACTGAAGCTTCCGGAAGCCGGAGCTTAACCGATAGCGCATAGACAAACGAAGAGCAAAGAGCAGCCCGCGGGTCCGCCCCGGCGGAAGTAATCGGCCGGACTGCTTTTTGCTCTTTTTTTTGTAAAGAGGTTCAGGGGGAGTTAGCCTGATCGTTAACTAATAAGTTAAACCTTATTTTACACAAAACGAAGAGTGCAGAACCAATCTGAAGAAGCGAAGCGTGCGCATTTATCAACGGATTTTTCCCTTGGATAAGGGGATCAAGAAAATCTGGGGATAAGGGCGATCGGAGGATGGTACTGCAATCGAAGTAGTCATGTGTAATAACAATGGTCAATTTATTTTGGCGCTGGAATGCAATACTTGAAATTTGCAAGAGGAGGTGACGAGAAACCCTATGTTTTTAAAACGGATTGAATTGGGTGGATTCAAGTCATTCGCCGACAAAACGGAGATGGAATTCGTTCGTGGCATTACGGCTGTTGTAGGTCCGAACGGAAGTGGCAAGAGTAATATATCGGACGGAATCCGTTGGGTTCTGGGGGAACAAAGTGCCAAATCGCTGCGTGGTGGCAAGATGGAAGATATCATCTTTGCAGGTAGTGATGCACGGAAGGCTGTTAATTTTGGTGAAGTGTCGCTAACACTCGATAACGAGGATCATGCACTTGCACTGGATTTCGGTGAAGTGACGGTGACTCGTCGTGTACATCGCAGCGGAGATAGTGAATATTTTATTAATAAACAATCTTGTCGCTTGAAGGATATTACGGAGTTGTTTATGGATACCGGTATCGGTAAGGAAGCCTACTCGATCATTGGACAGGGACGAATTGAAGAGATTCTGAGTACCCGTTCAGAGGATCGCAGGGGCATCTTTGAAGAGGCATCAGGTATCGTTAAATATAAATCCCGTAAGCGGGATGCTACGCGCAAACTGGATGAGACAGAGCAGAATTTACTGCGTATTCATGATCTGGTGACCGAACTGGAGGATCAGATTGGACCCTTGAAGGAACAATCGGAGAAAGCGATCCATTATAAAGAACTTCGTTCGCAGCTCAAATCACAGGAAATTTCCATGTATGTGTACCAGATCGAACAGATTCATGCATCTTGGAGTAAGGCCAACGAAAGGCTGCAATCGCTAAAACAGGAAGAGGTTGGACTGGCGGCGATTGTCTCTACGCATGATGCCAAGCTGGAAAATGATCGGAATGTGCTGCGTATCCTGGAAACAGAGACAGAGCAACTGCAATCCGCCTTATTGCAATTCAGTGAAGCGACGGAGAAAAGTGAAGGCCTTGGAGAACTGCTCAGGGAGCGCTCGCACCATCTGCAAACGAATCAGGAGCAACTCAAAGTAACGCTTGCCGCCAGTGAAGAGAGACATCGCGAACGGGAAACCGAGCTGATTGCACTGCGTGAGAAGTTTGGCAAGCTTGAGCATGAACTGAATGATGTGAGAAATCAGTTGTCGCAGGAAGAAGCCAAACTCATCGGTGTCACAGGGGGTATTAGCCAGCAGCAAGAGGAAAGCCTCAAAGGCAACTTGCTGGAACTGATGAATCAGATGGCTCAGACACGAAATGAAATTCGTTATGTGGATCAGCAGAAAGAAACGCTGGAGCGCAGAATGAATCGCGCGGCTGAGGAATCAGGCAAGTGGGAAGAACAGAAAGAGACACTGGAAAGTCGCAAAGCGGACATTGAGAAAAAAGTTGTTCGTTTGGGCAAAGAAATCAGTGATCTACGTGGTGGTTATATTACGGAAAGTGAACGACTCCAGTCACTGCAGAAGCTGCTCGAAGAAAGTCGGGGCACGGTCCGTAAATGGGAACAAAAGCGTGAAGCTCAAGTTTCCCGCCGCGATACAATGAAAGAGATGCAGGATGATTTTGACGGATTCATGCTGGGTGTCAAGGAGGTCCTCAAGGCTTCGCGTAAAGGTACGCTGAGCGGTGTTCATGGAGCTGTGGCTGAACTCGTTAAAGTTCCCGAGAAGATCGAACTTGCGGTAGAAACAGCAATGGGAGCGTCCTTGCAGCATGTGGTCATGGAAAATGAATCAGTTTCCAGACAGGCGATTGCTTTCCTGAAGCAGCGCCAGTTGGGACGTGCAACGTTCCTGCCTCTCGATGTCATTCGTCCTCGTGCCATTGGAGCGGCTGAACGTTCCATGATCGAAGGTATGGAAGGTTTTGTGGGGATTGGTGCTGATCTTGTACAATTCGAATCCAAGTATGCTTCGATCATTGGCAGCCTACTGGGTAATGTTATTATTGCCGAAACGCTGGAGGTGGCCAATAAAATTGCGGCTCGCTGCCAGTATCGTTTCCGGGTCGTGACGCTTGAAGGCGACGTGGTTAATGCGGGTGGTTCCATGACAGGTGGTAGCCAGCACAAAAAAAATGTGAGTCTGCTCAGTCGTAAACGGCAGTTAGACCAGCTCGATCAGGATATTTTGGATACCGAAAATCAAATTGTGAAACTGCATCGCAGTGTGGATGATGTAAAAGTTCAACTGGAGCAGTGTCAGGACAAACTGGATGAACTTCGCCAGTCTGGTGACGATACTCGAAATGCAGAACAGCAGGCTTCGATGGAAATGAAGCAAGTAGAGCATGAGCTTCGCCACGTGCTTGAACAGGTTGCCGTTGCCGGGCAGGAGAAGAGCGGGTTCACCGAAGAGATCAAAGAGCTGGATACGGCTCGCATCGTCGCTGTGAAGAAGCTGGAGCAGCTTGAAGAAGAAGAAAAAGCGACTCATCGTGCCATTCATGCAGCCGAGTTTGCTCGGAAAGCCAATGAATCCGCGAAGGAAGAATTGCAGAGCCAACTCACCGAGTTGAAAGTACGGGAAGGCAAGCTCGATCAGGAGCGATTCTCCAATGGGGAACAATTGCGACGTCTGGAGCGGGAAGTGGAGTCGCTGGTCAAAGATCTTCGTCAGAATCGCACCTTGTTAGCTTCGATGGAAGCAGATCTCAAGAAAACACAGACCGAGAGTGTTAAGCAGATTGAAGATCTGAACCAGTACAAGCTGAAAAAAGCGGAAGCTTCTCAAGAACTGGACTTCAAACGTGCTGCCCGAAGTGAGTTGTCGAAAAAGCTTGAGCTTGCCGAGAGTGAAACGAAGGAACAGCGCACGCAGTTGAAAGCTGTGGAAGAGCAGATGCGACAGACCGAAATTTCCGTGAACCGGTTGGATGTTGAGCTGGAAAATATACTTCGAAAGCTGACGGACGAATACGAACTGGGTTATGAACTGGCCAAAGAGCGTTATCCGGTGCCGGAAGATGTAGAGCATACACAGGCAGAGGTACAGAAGCTGAAGCGCAGTATATCCGCCCTGGGTGATGTTAACCTGGGAGCGATTGAAGAGTTCCAGCGCGTCAATGAGCGATACGAGTTCCTGAGTGAACAGAAGAATGACCTGGTGGAAGCCAAAACAACGTTGTATCAGGTTATTCGGGAAATGGAAGACGAGATGGCGAAGCGATTCAAGATCACGTTCGATGCAATCCGCCGTGAGTTCGGTACCGTCTTTACCAAGCTGTTTGGCGGGGGACGAGCTGACCTTGTTCTGATGGACCCGGAGCGCTTGCTTGAAACGGGAATAGATATTGTGGCTCAGCCACCAGGCAAGAAACTGCAAAACCTGCAACTGTTATCCGGTGGGGAGCGGGCTTTGACGGCAATGGCTTTGTTATTCGCCATTCTGCACGTCAAACCTGTACCATTCTGCGTACTGGATGAAGTAGAGGCAGCGCTAGACGAAGCTAACGTGGTCCGTTTTGCCCAGTACTTGCGTGAATTCTCCGAACAGACACAGTTCATCGTTGTTACCCATCGTAAGGGTACGATGGAAGAGGCTGATGTGCTGTATGGTGTCACAATGGAAGAGGGCGGAGTATCCAAGCTCGTTTCGGTTAAACTGGAAGATGAGGAAGCGGTCATTGCCTGATCGATCCAAGGCTGTAGGACCTATGAACTCATTATCATCATTAAATATTAAAATTCATTTAGATTGAGCATTATTGCATAGCGCTAGATTATGTACACGATGGAGGGGCTTTATGAGTTTTTTTAAAAAGCTGAGAGACAGCATTGCAAACAAAACAGAGTCAGTTACCAAACAGTTCAAGGATGGATTGGAAAAGACACGTAAAGGGCTAGTGGAGAAAGTCTCGGATCTCGTGATCCGCCGCAAAAAAATCGATGAAGAGTTCTATGAAGAACTGGAAGAGATTTTGATTGGAGCAGACGTTGGCGTGAATACGGTCATGAATCTGATCGAAGACCTGCGCGCTGAGGTGAAAAAACGCAAAATTGAGGATGCGGCTGAGCTGCAGCCTGTATTGTCTGAGAAACTGACGGATCTTCTTCGTGGTGAACAGAATAACGAGCTGAAAATGAACCCGGACGGCATTACTGTCATTTTGTTTGTTGGTGTTAACGGTGTTGGTAAAACAACGACAATTGGCAAGCTGGCGCATCGATTTAAACAGCAAGGTAAAAAAGTGATCATGGCCGCTGGAGATACGTTCCGTGCCGGAGCCATCGAACAGCTGGAAGTATGGGGACAACGTGCCGGTGTCGATGTGATCAAACAGCAATCCGGTTCTGACCCGGCAGCGGTTATGTATGATGCGGTGCAGGCAGCAAAACAACGGGGTGCCGATGTTCTCCTCTGTGATACAGCAGGTCGTCTGCAGAACAAATCTAACCTGATGGACGAGCTTAACAAAATCTATCGTGTCATCCAACGTGAAATTCCGGATGCTCCGCATGAAGTGCTGATGGTTTTGGATGCGACCACAGGTCAAAATGCTTTGAATCAGGCTAAACTTTTCGGTGAGAAAAGCGGCGTAACCGGCCTCGTACTAACGAAACTGGATGGAACAGCCAAAGGCGGGATCGTTGTAGCAATTCGTCAGGAGCTGGATTTGCCAGTGAAGCTTGTGGGACTGGGTGAAAAGATCGATGATCTGCAACAATTTGATTCAGAGCAGTTCGTTCATGCCTTGTTCGCCGGATTGATCCAAGAGCAACCAGCTGAAAGTGCTGAAGAAGAGGAAACGAACTCGTAGAACCATGTTAATTAAGATAAATTCATAGCGTTAAGCGTAATTGCCAGTGATAGACGTGATAAGTGTCACGTGTAATGTCACTGGCAATACGTGTATAATGGGAATAAAGCAGGCAATGCTAAAGGGCTGGAAAGGACGGTTGAAATGGCCAATACTCATACCTATTCTCGCCGTGAAGAAGTCGCCAATGCGGTGACACATGGAATCGGCGCTGCACTCAGTGTGGCTGCACTGGTGATATTGATTGTATTTTCTAGTATAAAAGGAACGGCTTGGCATGTGGTCAGTTTCACGATCTATGGGATCACCATGTTGCTGCTCTATACAAGTTCTACTCTCGTACATGCATGGAAAGATGGAAAAGTGAAAGATTTATTTGAGATTTTCGACCATTCTTCCATTTATTTGTTTATTGCGGGATCATACACTCCGCTGTTGTTTATTGCTGTTCGCGGTACACTTGGGTGGACCCTGTTCGGCATAATCTGGGGAATCGCATTATTCGGCGTGATCTTTAAGGCGTTTTTCACGAAAAGGTTTCTGTTCATGTCCACGATTTTCTATGTTGCGATGGGCTGGCTCATCGTAATTGCCTGGCAACCGCTGATGGCTGCCATACCTACAGGCGGAATTGTGTTGCTGGTTGCTGGAGGCCTGATGTATACACTGGGTACACTCTTTTATGTGTGGCGTGGATTCCCTTACCATCATGCGATATGGCATCTCTTTGTACTGGCAGGCAGCATTCTTCATTTCTTTATGGTACTGTTGTACCTGACACCACTTCGCTAGAACGCCATAAACGGATGCATCTCCACGGACTGAGACGCGTTCGTTTTTCTTTTACATAGAGGTGATCTCGTACAGGTAAAGATAGGATCTGCTTGTTGTGAAATAAGGTATATATCACCTGTCAAACATCGAAATAACATATCATCAAAGCTGTTTTTATTGTGACAAGTATTTTTGCTTGACAACCTGATTTGTTTTAGGTATTATTAGGAACGTTGCAAGAGTGTAAAGTGTTTTTCCTTGACGAAGGGAGTGCCCCGATGTGAGTCAAGAAAACCGGCTTGAGAAGACAAACCGGATTAACTTGCTGTTTGCTTTTTATGAATTGTTACTTACCGAGAAACAGCAGACTTTTCTAAAGTATTACTTTCATGACGATTTTTCACTTGGTGAAATAGCAGCCGAGTTTGAGATCAGCCGCCAGGCGGTATACGAGCATATCAAGCGTGCCGAACAAGTGCTGGAGAATTACGAAAGCAAGCTGGGCTTGTTGGAAAAGCATGAACGGCGTAATCGCAATCTTGAAGATTTGCAAAATGCATTGGAACGCGCAGGCGTCTCCATTGATGACAACAAACAAATACACGATATCGTTGCTCAGCTCAGCGAATGAGAAGATTATAACGGCTCAGTGGAACGTATCGGTCTTAAAAACAGTAATAAAGCTTAAGGAGGTGGGATCATGGCATTTGAAGGATTAACGACCCGATTACAGAATGTGTTCAGCAAGCTGCGCGGCAAAGGCAAGGTGTCTGATGAAGATGTAGCCGAGGCTATGCGCGAGGTACGTCTGGCATTGCTCGAAGCGGATGTAAACTTCAAAGTGGTCAAGGAATTCATCGCCAAGGTGAAAGAGAAGGCTGTTGGCAAAGAAGTGATGGAGAGCTTCACGCCAGGAATGGTCATCATCGACATCGTTAACAAGGAACTGACGGATTTGATGGGTGGAAGCCAGGCCAAACTGGCTAAAGCGAACAAACCGCCTACGGTGCTGATGATGGTTGGTTTGCAGGGTGCTGGTAAAACAACCACCTCGGGTAAACTGGCTAAAATGCTGCAAAAGCAAAACAGCAGACCATTGCTTGTTGCAGGAGATATTTATCGTCCGGCAGCGATCAAACAGTTGCAAGTACTTGGCGAGCAGATCAAAGCGCCGGTATTCACACTGGGTGATCAGACAAGCCCTGTGGAGATCGCACGTCAAGGTCTTCAACATGCCAAAGATAACGGTAATGACTATGTTATTATCGATACAGCAGGACGTCTGCATGTTGATGAAGAGCTGATGGAAGAACTTCGCCAGATTCACAGCGTAGTGAATCCGGATGAAGTACTGCTTGTGGTGGACAGCATGACAGGTCAGGATGCGGTTAACGTAGCAGAACACTTTAACCAGCAGCTTAATCTGACCGGGGTTGTCCTGACGAAGCTGGATGGCGATACTCGTGGTGGTGCTGCACTTTCTGTCAAAGCCGTTACGGGGTGCCCAATCAAGTTTGCTTCCCTTGGAGAGAAACTTGACGCTTTGGAGCCGTTCCACCCGGAACGTATGGCTTCGCGGATTCTCGGTATGGGAGATATGTTATCTCTGATAGAGAAAGCACAATTAAACATTGATACCGATAAGGCCAAGGAAATGGAACGGAAGATGCGTAATGCAGAATTCACGTTTGAAGATTTCCTGGAGCAGATGGATCAAGTGAAAAAGCTGGGACCAATCGATCAGATCATGGATATGATTCCCGGCATGGGCAAGATGAAACAAGCCAAGGACCTGAAGGTTGATGATAAACAGATGGGCCGGATCGAAGCGATCGTATACTCAATGACGACCGAAGAGAAACGCAACCCGGACTTGATCAACCATAGCCGTCGGAAGCGTATTGCTACCGGAAGCGGAACATCTCTGGCTGAAGTAAATCGTCTGATCAAGCAGTTTGATGAGATGCGCCGCATGATGAAACAGTTCTCGGATATGATGGGACCTAAAGGCGGTAAAAATAAAGCGATGAAGCAGCTTAAAGGTATGGGCAAAGGAATGAAGTTTCCTTTCCGTTGATTTAAGCGAAGCTGGATCATATACAGATTTCATTGAAGGAGGTGAATTTTCAAATGGCAGTTCGTATTCGTCTGAAACGTATGGGTGCTCACAAAGCTCCTTTCTACCGCGTAGTGGTATCGGATTCCCGTTCCCCACGTGACGGTCGTTTTATCGAGGAGATCGGTTACTACAACCCGGTTGAACAACCGGCTGTTGTTAAGATCGATGAAGATAAAGCATTGGCATGGCTTCAAAACGGTGCACAAGCATCTGACACTGTCCGCAACTTGCTTAGCAAAGCGGGCGTGATGAAGAAGTTCCACGAGTCTAAATTATCTAAATAAAGTGCTGATTCGGAGGGTCATCTATGGAAGAATTAGTAAGCATAATTGCTAAGGCTTTAGTCGATCATCCGGAAGATGTGGCGGTTCGGACGGTTGAGAAAGACCGGCTTGTCGTTTATGAGTTAACCGTTCATCCTGACGATGTCGGGAAGGTAATTGGTAAACAGGGACGAATCGCAAAATCACTTCGTACGGTCGTCACATCAGCAGCAGTTAAGATGGATAAACGGGTTACCGTTGATATCATATCTTAAAGATATACGAAAGGGGGTTAGGATGCATGTCCTAGCCCCTTTTCGTGCATGCTGAAACTTAAATAATATGATTGAAGTAGTTCGTCAAGTATGATTATTTGCGGAAGTAGTGAAGGGGACGGAATCGATTCTGAAGAAGCGTCAGCGTTCGCCTTAAAGCTTTCTGAAAGAAAGCTACATCGGAAGCATACGCTATCACCGGATTTTAACATTTAAAAATAATTAAAAAAATCAGGGGATAACAGCGATCCGAGGAACGATCCGCCACCGGAACGGTCGCAGGAAGATCATCAAATATGAGTACCATATGAATGGATTGTAGGAGGAAATATGGCAGAGTTTATGAATGTAGGTAAAATCGTTAATACGCATGGAATTCGCGGTGAGGTGAAAATCATGCCTTTAACCGATTTCCCGGAAGTACGTTTCGCGAAAAATGCGGAGTTGTTTTTCTTTACACCAGATAACCATCCAGTGATGGTTAATGTGGAATCTGCACGTTTGCATAAAAATATGTATATTCTTCGTCTGAAAGAATATGGCAATATTAATGAAGTAGAGAAGTTTAAAGGCGGTATGGCCAAAGTATTAAAAGAGAACCTGGCTGAGTTGGAGGAAGGCGAATATTACTTCCATCAAATCGTTGGCTGTTCTGTCATCACCGAAGAGGGTGAAACGCTCGGAACCATCTCTGAAATCCTGACTCCTGGTGCGAATGATGTATGGGTTGTCAAAACGCCGGCTGGCAAAGAAGTGCTGATTCCTGTTATTGATGATGTCGTGCTTGATGTGGACATCGAACAGAAGCAAGTGAAGATTCACCTGATGGAAGGGCTGCTGTAACATGAAAGTGGATGTATTAACGCTATTCCCTGAGATGTTTGACGGTGTGTTCGGTGCAAGCATTCTGGGCAAAGCTCAAACGAAGGGACTGGTATCCCTCGGTGCAACCAACTTCCGTAATTATGCGACCAATAAACACAATACAGTAGATGATGCTCCTTATGGCGGGGGTGGAGGCATGGTGCTCAAACCAGATCCCATCTTTGCTGCTGTGGAAGATGTTCTGGAGCAACGCGGAGAAGCTGCGGCAACGATGAAACCTCCACGTATCATTCTAATGTGTCCGCAAGGTGAGACGTTTACACAAAAAAAAGCAGAAGAACTTGTTCAGGAAGATCATCTGATTTTTATATGCGGACACTATGAAGGTTACGATGAGCGAATTCGCGAATTTCTCGTGACGGATGAACTATCCATTGGGGATTACGTACTCACGGGTGGGGAGCTACCTGCCATGGTTGCGATTGACAGCATCGTACGTCTGATCCCAGGTGTGCTTGGAAATGAGACAAGCGCCGTAACGGATTCATTCAGTACTGGACTCCTGGAATATCCGCACTACACACGTCCACCCGAGTTCAGGGGCATGAAAGTACCGGATATGTTATTGTCTGGGCACCATCTGAATATTGAGGCGTGGCGCAGGGAACAGTCGTTGCTTCGTACGTTAGAGCGCAGACCGGAAATGTTGGAAACGGCTGATTTGACGGATAAAGAGCGAATTTGGTTGAAAAAGATACGCTCAAACCGTAAAAATAATACAGAGTAAATAGACGTATCATAATCTATATGCACATTAATATAATTTTCGCCATTCCAAAAGGTCGACCTTGATACCAAAGGTTGGCTTTTTTTGTATATAGAAAAGAAGCTGGATTTTGATTGGTTTATTCTATAAAATGGAAGTACACTTATTGAAACTAGGTTTCATTAAGTGAAACTAAAGGTGGTGTATGAATGACGTATAGAATTATTGGTCTAGATCATATTCAGCTCGCAGCACCGGAAAGTTGTGAATCGGAAGCACGTCATTTTTTCAATGAAGTATTGGGATGGACAGAGATTCCTAAACCTGAAATTCTAAGAAAACGGGGTGGTGTATGGTTCGAGTGTGGCAGACATCAAGTACATGTTGGAATACAAAAAGATTTCGTTCCAGCAACAAAAGCTCATCCAGCATTTCAAGTACAGCATTTGGATCAGCTGCGTAATCATTTGATTGATAATCATATTCATATTGTCGATGACGAAGCAAGAGAAGAGGAGGGGGTAAGGCGTTTTTATATCAATGACCCTTTTGGCAATCGTCTTGAGTTCTTGGAATGGGTTTAAATCATTCGTTAAAAAATCGTTCATGTTGACATGTACAGTTTTGCAACTTTGAACTTTTTTGCATAAGCACTAGACAGGGTTGTAAAAGAAAGGAATTTTCTATATGGTGAACTCAGTTGGAGCTGAATCACAACTGAGGAGGAAGGTTATGAATCATCAACCCTATGAAATTGCCAAAATAGATATTAGCCAAGCCGGAGAACGCTGCAAAATGCTCTTGGGAGATCTGAATGGAGATGGCAGACTCGAGATGTTGTTGGTACAGGCAGATGGGGACATAGATGATCGATATGTTCCGCATCAGGTATGCTGTTTGACTGCATTTGATCTGGAAGGAACTTTAATATGGCAGGTAGGAACTGCTGATCCCCATGCAGGTGGGCCGGGCTCAGACTACCCTGCACAGATCGCAGATTGGGATGGTGATGGGCATAATGAAGTACTATGTGTTATGAACAAACAATTTCTCGTGTTAGATGGCCGGACCGGAGAGATCAAAGAAACACGTGATCTGCCAGGTGATGAAGCGCATGACTGCATTATTCTTGCCAACCTGACTGGTAACCAATCCAAAATGGACATTATACTGAAAGACCGCTATAAGACGTTATGGGCACTTGACCATGATTTTAATTTGTTATGGAAGCATGAGGGGAATCCGGGACATTTTCCGTGGGTGTTTGATATTGATGGAGATGGAAAGGATGAAGTGATGGCCGGATATGACATGCTGGACCATGATGGGACGGTATTATGGTCTTGTGAGAACTTGGATGATCATGCCGACTGTATATGGTTTGGAGACGTTGATGGTGATGGGGAAGTTGAGGTTGTTATCGGTGGCAGTGTCACGGTTATGATGGACCGTTATGGCAATGAGAAATGGCGTTATGAAGATTCGATTGAATCACAGCATATTGCGCTGGGCCATTTTATTGCTGAAATGGAAGGTTTACAGATTGCAGGTCTGGACCGGATCGTCCGGGGCGATGAGCGTGGTAAGGATGGAATGTTCATGCTGAACAATGATGGGCAAGAAATATGGAAAGAAAATCGCACAACTCGTGGCTGGTTAACTATTATAGAGCCTGTAAGTAACTGGGATGAGGGTGGACTCGATTATATTTTGGCTTATCGTCGAGGTGGTGATGTCTTGCCTTCTTTGGTCGATGGAAACATGAAAACGGTTACCGAATTTCCGAAAGAGGGATATGCGGTACATGCAGATCTGGTTCAGAGTGGACTGGAACAGATCATCATCTATGACGCACAAGAAGCGTTGGTTTACGCCAGCTCTCCGATGACATTATCACTAACCGATGCCAAAAGAGCCAAGCCACAGCTCAAAAGGCTGTATAGCTCGACTCTGTATCCGGGCGGTGAAGTTAAACTCTAGGTTTTATCGGTCATTCTCCGATGGGGGTAATTCATTCTGCGGACTGGATTCGGGTTGAAGCAAGGTTGCCAAATCAGTACCTGTCGTGACCGTCAAGCGAGGTAGCTTCATGAGATCATCTCCTGGATGCACAAATCCAGACTTTACAGTAAAGGCCATGCGATATCCGTGCTGCTGTAACTTGTAAATCATCTGTGTACTGGTATACCCAAAAGGATAGGCCAGATAAGGTGTGTCTATTCCGGTTTGCTTCATTTGCTGAATATCATCATCCAGAAGACTGGTGTCTAGACCGACAGGTACACTGTTTCCACAGCGCATAAATCCCTTGTGATGCAGGTTATAGGTATGGCTGTTAAATTCAAATACGTCAGTTGCCGCCTGCATTTCTGGCTTGGAGATGAAACTGTCAATTGCGGGGGCAGATTCTGAAGGCTGATCTTGAATTTTACTACCAATGACAAACAGTGAGGCATGAAAATTATATTTTTGAAGCACAGGGTAAGCTAACGTATAATTGTTCTGATATCCATCATCAAAGGTAATTACAATGGACTTCTTTGGCAGGGAGAGCTTCCCGTTTACATACTGTTCAAGCTGATCCAATGTAATCGTGTGGTAGCCTTCGTCGTGCAGGTATTTCATGTTTTGCTTGAAATCTTCCAGACTAATGATGGATTTGTTATCTATCTGGTGATCGTTCAGTTCGGGCTCTATGTAATGATACATGAGTACAGGAACTTCTGTAGCCGTACCTGTTTCTATCTTGAAGGTGGAACGATCCAGTGCATTTTGACGGGTGTAGTCAGTGTGTGACAGCTGGAACGCTTTGCGTTTAACGATGTCCCAGGAGGTACAGGCTTTGTGTGACATGGCATTTGTAGGATGGGTTACGGCATAGGCATACAGTGTAATGGAGCATACGAGCATAGCGAGTAGGGCAAGTGTGATCTTTTTCCAATATTTCATGAGTCTGTGGGTTCTCCTTTTAAAGTGATCAATAAGTTATATCATAGACGATATTTCAATAGGGGAAGTTACAGTATTTTTTCCTATATCAGGTTGACTTGCAGATGAGAGCGTGGAGAAAGAGGAGACGGCATATCTGAACCCCTAGCTAGTTGTAAAAATTAAAATAGTTCAACGTTCTGCTGTCCATGAATATGCTTTAGGGGAATGATAGGGAGTTCCAGTGTTGCTGATGGCTCCATAGACATTTTGTTTAATTTCTCTTGTGTTTTGATATGCTGCGTGATACAATAAGTCTGTTATGTGGAATACGGCGGTCCTCTATGGATAATGAAGGAGACAAGGTGATCTCTGGAAGAAGTATGAACGCCTGTACGGAAGGAGGGAGTCATAGATGAATATCGTTCAAGCGATTACACAAGAACAACTTCGTAAGGATATTCCGAGTTTTCGTCCTGGTGACACTTTGAAAGTGCACGTTAAGGTAATCGAGGGAACTCGTGAGCGTATCCAATTGTTCGAAGGTGTTGTGATTAAACGCCGTGGTGGTGGAATCAGTGAGACTTTTACAGTTCGTAAAATTTCTTACGGTGTAGGTGTGGAAAGAGCTTTCCCGCTTCATTCCCCAAAAATCGATAGAATCGAAGTGGCTCGCCGTGGTAAAGTGCGTCGTGCGAAGCTTTATTATCTTCGTGAACTACGCGGTAAAGCAGCGAGAATTAAAGAAATTCGTTAATATAACGGATACCGGGAAGGGCTTGGAGACAAGCCCTTTTCGTTTTTGTCCGGGAAAAGTTGAACCGGAGGTACACTTCCGAGTAAAATGGTATGGCAACACATGCGTGGGATAGTCCGGGAGGCTTGTAAAATCAGTTATCGAAGTGCGTGTTCGAAAAGACCGGTTTTCAGTACCGACTTTTTGAACAACCTCTGAAGACATTTGAATTGTGGATTAAATGTATTGTAATGCTTGGTGTAAGATTACATAACTGATGTGAATGTTTTGTATCCATCCCTAGAGTTATTGGAACGATACAAAATGCTGGATGTGTGTACTGCTATAATCATGTACTGTGAAGAGAGGAAGATCTTGAATGGAACAAGAAGTTCAACAGGACCAGGGCAATCCTGCCGAAGAGAAAAACAGTCGATCCAAAAAAGCCAAAAATGAAATTGTTGAATGGCTCAAAGCCATTGTTATTGCATTAGTTCTCGTCATTCTGATTCGGTGGTTGCTCTTCAAACCGTTTGTTGTGGATGGACCGTCCATGCAGCCGAACTTCGAAACGGGCGAACGTGTAATCGTCAACGAAATCTTATATGATATCCGAGAACCGAAGCGCGGTGAAGTTATCGTCTTCCACGTACCTTCCGAAGGTCGGGATTTCATCAAACGTGTTATTGCTGTTGAAGGTGATACGGTTGAGGTTCAGGACGATACGGTGATGGTTAACGGCAAAAAGGTTGATGAAACCTATATTCAAGGTGCCATTGATGCAGCTGAAGCGAATGGTGGAACATATAACGTGAAGGATTTCCCGAATGAGCAGTTCCCTGATGGCAAAGTGCCTGCAGGTCATGTGTTTGTCATGGGAGACAACCGTCCAAATAGTACAGACAGCCGTATGATCGGTTACGTTTCGTTAGAAGATATTATTGGTCGTGCAGATGTTATTTTCTGGCCGATCGGGCAGATTAAGTGGATTAACCACTGAAATTGAAGTAAACAATGAGGTGAAGACAAGTTGACGATACAATGGTTTCCAGGTCATATGACTCGAGCCAGACGCCAGATTCAGGATAAGTTAAAGCTCATCGACGTGGTCATCGAACTATTGGATGCCCGTCTGCCTGTCTCCAGCCGTAATCCGATGATTGACGAAATATTGCTGGATAAACCCCGGATGATTTTGTTAAACAAAGCGGATTTGGCAGATGCCAAAGTGACGCAAGAGTGGATTGAATATTTCAAAAAAGAAGGAATTACCGCCTTTCCCGTGGATGCCTCAACAGGCACCAATGTGAAAGACATTCCGGTACAGGCTAAGCTTCTTCTGAAAGAAAAAATTGATCGTCAACTGGCCAAAGGAATTAACCCTCGTGCGGTTCGCGGATTGATTGTGGGTATTCCAAATGTGGGGAAATCAACATTGATTAACCGACTGGCTGGACGGAGTATTGCGTTGACAGGAGATCGTCCTGGTGTGACGAAGGGGCAACAGTGGATTAAGGTAGGCAAAGAAATGGAGTTATTGGATACTCCGGGTATTCTTTGGCCCAAGTTCGAAGATCAGAATGTAGGTTATCGTCTTGCCGTAACGGGTGCAATCAAAGAGGAAATTCTGAATGCAGAGGATATCGCCTTTTTTGGAATCAGTTACCTGATGCGTTATTACTGGGACGCTCTGGAAGAGAGATACGGACTTCAGGAGTTCTCCAAGGATGCAGATGATTCAGACAGTGTTATTGCGATTATGGAACAAGTCGGCCGTATACGTGGTTGTGTTGTAAGCGGTGGACGTATTGACTTGGAAAAGGCATCGCGAGCATTTCTGCGTGAATTGCGAGCGGGTAAAATGGGACGGTTCTCTATGGAAGCCCCCTATTAAAAAAATGGACTCTACACGATGAAGAACATTATCTTGATCTGTTCATTTCATATATCCAAGTGCCGAAAGAAGCGGCCGTGACCGGATTACCGGGAACGGTCTTTTTTTTGTGTATAAAACGCGAAATTGGAGCTGGACTTACGTCCAAAACGATAAAAATGGAAGAGGATTGAAGAAAAGTGCGCTTTCTGGAATTGGCTGACCCATATATCAGGTGCATCTAAATCGTGCTATGATGAATGGTGGTGCAATTTAGATTAGACGAGGTCTGATATATTCAATTTAAACCATCAAATACCGATAAATGAAGACATCACTATCTTTATTATTGTAAACCTCAAGGAAAAGTTTTGCTGAGATGATAGGTTGTACAGAACAAAGACAGAGGATCTACGTCTATATTATAAAAAAGTTGTAAGTGATACGCATGCTGAAGAAGCGTGGGTAGAGGAGATGAGTATTATGGTTGAAAAGAATGAAGAGAGCGGGTTCAATTTACTGGATCCCCCGATTGGAACAAAGAAGAAAAAAGAAGCCAGTGAACCGCGGGATCTGTTGCTCTACGAACGAGAGTATTGGGACAGTGGATTTGAACGGATTGCTGGTATTGATGAGGTAGGTCGGGGATGTTTGTTTGGGGATGTTGTCGCAGCGGCGGTTATTTTACCCAAGGACCTCATTCTGGAAGGTGTGAATGACTCCAAGAAATTGACGGAGAAAAAACGTGATGCACTATATGACGTTATTATGGAAAAGGCACTGGCGGTAGGTATCGGGTACGCGGATGCAGAGACGATTGATCGGCTAAACATCAAGCAGGCTGCGAGACTTGCGATGAAACGGGCTGTTGAAGCGTTGGGAGAAACGCCTGATTATATGCTGGTTGATGCCGAGAAGGTGGATGTGAATGTACCTCAACTGTCCATTATTAAAGGGGATGCCAATAGTCAATCGATTGCAGCGGCATCTATCATCGCCAAGGTAACGCGAGATCGACTCTGTAAGGAAGAATGGGATACGTTATATCCGGAATATGGTCTGTCGATACATAAAGGATACGCAACAAAAGTTCATCGGGAGCAAATTATGGCTTTAGGGGCAACCCCGATGCATCGCCGCAGTTTTCTGGGCAATCTGCTTGGTGAGCAGCAATCGTTGTTTTAATACAGGCTTGAAGGAAGGAGGGGGAGAGATTTGAATATCGGTTCCGTGATCAAGGGATTATTGGGAGACAGCAAGCCAGGGAATGCCAAGCCGCTTGAATTAAAGGAGGGTCAGGTGGTTCGTGGCTCCGTGGTAAGTGTATCCGATGATGGAGGGGATGCGGTTCTACAGATTCAAGGTGTGCAGGTGCGCGCCAAATTGGAGACTCCACTCCGTCCGGGTGAGACCACATTGCTCCAAGTACAGCCTCCAGGTGAAAACGGCATTACGGTCATGAAGCCAATGTCGGGTACACTTGCTGAGCTGCCACAAGCTTCGTTGAACAACCTGCTACAGGATGTAGGGCTACCGGATACAAAAGGGAACCGGGAACTGTTGCTTGCCATGCAGCGTAGCGGTTTGCCGCTCACGAAGGATAATGTGGCTATGGTTCAGAATATGATGAATGCCAAACCCGCACAGGTCCCAGTGGAAGAATGGGTGCAGGCGACGGGAATTGCTTTTCAGCGTGGTCTTCCGGTTACGGCCGAAACGGTAAAAGGATTACACCAGACGGTGTTTGGTCCCCCTCTTCACCAGTTATTAAGCGGGTTGGCTGATCAGTTGGAAACGATGCTGACTCAAGCTACAGGTAAACCGGTACTGACTGGGGAACAATCTGCTACGCTGAAGCCAGCAGCCATGGCTGGTGCACCTGTAATGCCAAATGCAGCGCAGTTGGAAGAAGGGTTGGCTTCATCAGGCAATGGTCGTCAGGTAACAGGGACTGGAACTGGAGCACCTGTTTTGTCGACGAAGCAAGGACAAGCGGCATTGGCAGGAGCAACACCCATGACGGCTGATGGGTCAGAGGTTGCAGGGGCTGCTGTGAAAGGAAACATACAGATGGCTGGAGGCGCAGGAAGTGCTGAAGCTGCGGCGAAGCCAGTTGCCAGCAACGTTGAATTGGCTGGCAAAGGTGGTGCGAGTATTCCGTCTGGAACCGGAATACCTGGAGAGAGCCCGCGCGGGACTGACGCGGGTGAAATGGGTGGTAGCCGCCCGGGTACACCAGGGGCGGCAGCTGAATCTATGGCTGGCCGTGCAAGTGCAGGCCAGCCTGAAGCAGGCGCGGCCGGCCGGACTGATGGCCGCGCTGAAACGCCTGCTGCTGCGGGGACGCCGTCCGCAGCAGGCCAGGCGGCGCCAGCAGCGCCTACGGCAGCGCAGCTGGCGCCCAAGCTGCTGGCGCTGCTGGACGCCTTGCGCAGCGCGTCCACTGCCGCACCGGCACAGCCTGGTGCGGCAGCACAGGCCGCCCCTGCATCGCAGGGCGGCCAGGCGGCTGCGGCTGCCGGAGGCGTGCCGCAGCCAACGCCAGCCGGCGCTGATGCGCCGCCGGCTGGCGGAAGTGCCGCAGCACCTGCGGGAGCTGCGGCAGTGCACGCGCCTGTCACCCACGAGGGGGACCCGTGGGTGGGGCGCGTGCTGAAGCTGCTCGGTGCGGAGCACGAGCAGCAGGCCGTTCACGGCGCGGCAGCGCAGCCGCGCGTGGGGGAAGCGGCGAGTCCGGCGAATGCGGACACGCTGAAGGGTTTGCTGCTGCAGCTTGCCAGCAGCGAAGGTGCACCGGCGGCGCTTAAGGATGCCGCCGGACAGGCCGTGCAATATCTGACAGGTCAGCAGTTATTGCTGACGACAGATCGCAGTGCTACATTTGCACAGATGCACTGGTTTATTCCGATCACTGGACCGGACGGGGAAGAAACGGCATCTGTTCAGATTCAATCACGTCGTGGACCACGTGGAGAGCTGGATGCGTCCAACTGCCGTCTATGGTTCGATCTGGACATGAAAAGTCTTGGGCCAACGCTGGTAGATGTGCATGTGGTTAACAACATTGTCAGTCTACGTGTATTAAATGATCGCGAAGGAATGGGACCGCTTCTGGAGAGCGGACGAGAGGTAATCCATCAGGCGTTGGATAAGCTGGGTTATCAACTGCTGACTTTCAAGTCAGAACCGTGGCCTGTGGGCCAGGAACCGGGTGCAGAACGAAAAATGAAGGCCTCGGACTATAGTCCTGAACGATACAAAGGGGTGGACTTGAAAGTATGAAAGACGAGTCGTCACAACCGGACCTGCTCTCCAAAAAGGCGGTTGCCCTAAAATATGTCCCTGGAGAGAGCGAAGCGCCTGTTGTTGTGGCCAAGGGGCGCGGGAAAGTGGCAGAAGCCATATTAGATAAAGCCAGAGAAAATGGCGTCGCTGTTCAGGAGGATGCAGCACTTGTGGAGGTGCTCTCCAAGTTGGATCTGGATGAACAGATTCCAGCTGAACTGTATCAACTGGTCGCGGAAGTACTAACGTATGTCTACCGTGCAGATCGAATAGCCTCAGGACGTGAGGAAAATGAGTCATGGTAGAACGTAAATTGGGACAGGGGCTGGGTCTGAAGCTCACACGACAGCAGAAGGGCCGATTAGGTGAAGAGGCCGCCCGTCAATGGTTGCGAGAGAATGATTATCGGATCATTAGACAGAACTGGCGTTGCCGTAGCGGTGAGATTGACATCATTGCTTCTTACGAGGGACTGATTGTTTTTGTAGAAGTAAGGAGCAGAAGTGGAGCCGCTCAATATGGTACACCTCAGGAATCGGTTGATATGCGTAAAATGCAGCAGGTGCGCTCAACTGCATCCGTTTATTTGCAAATGACGGGAGAGACGGAACATCAGATTCGTTTCGATGTAATTGCCGTAATGCTTGATCAAGCAGGAGAGACGATATCTGTGAATCATATTGTTAATGCTTTTTAAGCATGACACGTAAATCAATGCTGTAACTTAAGATACGAAATGTATCATTTCGATATGGAAGTTCGTTTATTTCAAAATCCAAGTTTAATTATGTCTTATTATTGCATTCCTTGAAGTCTTGAAATTAGTTATTATACTTAAGCCGCAGTTCCTCATCATGCAGGAACTGTGGCTTTTTTTAATTTTACGATGAAATGATAAAACAGAGGAGACAAACACTGATAATAAAATCAGTGTATTTCCTAAAAATATAGATACAAAATGTATCATTTGTTATAAACTAAAAAAGTTGAAATTTAAAGAGAGGTTGGTGGGATGTATGAAAGAGCTTCAGAATACGTCGAACAACACAGGAAAACGAGTATGGGAGTGTCCTCGGATGGAAGTGCTGGATATCAGCGAGACCATGAACGGTGGGCAAGGCATTTGGCAATATGTTTGGGACGGGGAGTTCTGGAAGCTTGAGCTTTTAGAAAGTTAAAAGAGGTTAGAGGGAAACGTTAGATTCATAAATATATCGTGAGGTGTAGTGAGAAGATGAAGACAAGTATCAAATGGATAATTCGACTAAGTACACTATCTTTATGTTTCATTATGTTTGGAATCATGTATTCTGGCGTTTCTTATGCAGCTGATCCGTCTACACAGGCAAAGGTATCAGGTAAAGTTACGGATCCTGAAGGATTTCCTATCCAGGATGCAACAATTAAGTATTCTCTTAGATACCAAGGGGAAAATACTGAAAAAAGCGTGAAGACAGATGCCACTGGAAGTTATTCCATCCTGGAGTCTGTTCAGGATTATACGGAAATCAGTTTTATAATTGAAGCAGAAGGATATGTGACAGACAGGCATCGTAATACCTACTATTTGTCAGAAGGGGAACAGATTTTGGTTAATTTTGAGCTTTACGAACCTTCTACGATTGTAGGATCTGTAACCGATCAAACAGGCAAGCCGATTCCAGATGCCCTGGTCAAAGTAACAGGGGCGTCGGATCGCCCGGTTAAAACGAATGAGCAAGGCCGGTATGCCGTTACTGGGCTTGATTTCGACTATAATCCGAACATTGCAATCTGGGTAGATTCTGCGGATTATATGCTTTATGAACAGGATCGTTTGAATGTTCAAGCTGGAAAAACCTTAATCGTAGATGTTGTTTTGACAGAAGCAGCACACGTCCGCGGAAAAGTAGTAGATGAGGAGGGCAACCCAGTCACTGGAGCTAAAGTGAATGCTGGAGTCTCGGCAACAACGGATGCTCAAGGCAACTATTTTATAAAACGCGTGCCAACAGGCGCCAGAACAATAACGGGGGAAGCAACAGGATACTTAAAAACTAGCCTTAACGTTACCCTTGTACAAGGGGATCATAATACGTTTAATATCGTACTTAAGAAAGATGCAGATGTTACTCCCCCAGTAACCAAGTACAGATTAGTTCCAATCACAGACACCGTAAATGGGAAGACATACATTAAAGGATTTACCTTTAGACTCCAGGCTACCGACGAAGTCAAAGGATCAGGTGTAAAAACAACGCAATATCGAATCAATGGAGGAGCATGGAAGAACTATGAAGGGCCTGTCCAATTTTTTGCTCCCGAGGTCAAGGTGGTAGAGTATTACAGTACTGATGTTGCTGGTAACCAGGAGAAGTACAACAAAATGGATTTTGTTAAAGGTACTTTTGAAGGAGCAGGTCCATACTGATTCGAGCGTTGACGTGATCGTAATTTCCTGACGATGCAAATTGGCTGGTTCAAATAGACGGCTCTGACTTGATGATCGCCATTAGTGGATCAGGATTCGGAGTCGTCTTTTTCATTCTTGCGCCTGTAGTCATAGTTTTCGGAGCCATCCCTTTGAATCTCCTGAACAGAAGGGTGTATAATCAAGGATGTAATCTGGAGTTATAATCTTTTGATTAGTCATAAACGAGTTATACAAGACCGTAAGTCTTTGTTACGGTTACAAGTGATATTATAATCAGGGAGGTACGGCCGATGAGTAAAGTTACAAAAACAAGTAATGTAGTCAGAGAAGCGATTCAAAATCGTCGCACGGTGAAAAAATTTAAAAAAGAAGCTGTTCCTACACAGCAAATTATAGAATTGCTGGACACTGCAGTCTGGGCCCCTAACCATAAACTGCGTGAACCTTGGAGGTTCCTGTTATTTACCGGGAATGGGCGGAAGAAACTGGCTGAGGCCATTGACGCAGAAATGGGAGAAGACAATAAATTTTCAGCGAATATTATGCAAGTTCCATCCGTTATGCTTGTTGTTCTGGAGGAAGATCCAAGACAGAATATCTGGGACGAAGACTTCGCTGCGGTAAGTGCATTGGTTCAGAACTTTATGCTTGCAGCCTGGAGTGAAGATATTGGTACATTCTGGGTGACCAAGCCATTCCTTTACGCTCCCAAATTCCGCAAACCTCTTGGCATAGAGGCGGGTGAGAAGATTATAGGCATGGTTTACATGGGATACCCCGATGTTATTCCTTCTGCCAAAGAACGTACACCTGCGAAGGACAAACTGACTCTTTTTGAATAATGAAAATTTGACGTACAAGTACCTCTCCTCACATGAGAGACACTTGTACGTTTTTTTGTTGTGAGGACATATTCCTATATTAAAACCTGCATGAAATATTTGTCTTGACCATGCTATTCAGTCTACAGGTTGATGATATCGCGTTGTGATTTTTGGTGAACTTGTTCTTCCTTCGTATACTTCTCAAAATAAATTAAGATCCAATTGACGATACTGTATGGCTTCAGCCACATGAGCTGTCACAATTTCACCATCATGGTCCAGGTCGGCAATGGTCTGTGCCATCTTGATAATCCGATCATGTGCACGCATGCTCAGGTTCAAGGTTTGCAGTGTTTGCTCTAACAGTTGCTCTGCCTCATGGGGGAGATGGATCGTTCGTCGCAAAAGTGTGCCCGAAAGCTGGCTATTCCAGCGAACCAAACTTTGGGCATAACGGGTCGCCTGAATGTGATGAGCATGGATGACTTTTGACTGCATTTCTTCAGAGGAAGGGGAAGCAGCAGACTTGCGCCACTCGCCTGGTGGAGGAACCTCAACCTGAAGATCAATACGGTCCAGCAATGGCCCTGAAATTTTGGCCCGATACGCCGCAACACGAGCGGGACTGCATATACAGCGCTGCTCCTCCGAATGAGCGGACAAATATCCGCAGGGGCAGGGATTCATGGAACATGCGAGCATGAACTGGGCTGGGAAGGTGAATGCTGCCCGCGCCCGGCTAATCGTCACTGTGCGATCCTCTAACGGCTGCCTTAATACCTCCAGCACTTGACGCTGGAACTCAGGTAATTCATCCAGAAAAAGTATGCCCCGGTGGGCAAGGCTAACTTCACCCGGTTTTGGTATACCACCGCCTCCAATCAGACCAGAGGTGGATATCGTGTGGTGAGGGGAGCGAAAAGGTCTGTCTGCAATCAGGCCTTGAGGCGCTTCTTTTAACTTGCCTGCGGCACTTAATACTTTGGTTACTTCTAACGCTTCATCTTCTGACAGTGGTGGAAGGATGGTAGGCAAACGTTTGATTAACATCGTTTTGCCCGTGCCTGGTGGTCCAACGAGCAGTATATTATGCATGCCGGCTGCAGCAATCATAAGCGCGCGTTTGACATGATGCTGTCCCAGAACATCACTATAGTCATCTGCAAATGATGGTATTTGACTCGCATTTCCATCCGCCTTCTTGTAAGTTTTATCTGTTATAGGAGCAACGAGGTGAGCATAGTTTTTCAACACAATGGGTCCTGAATTTGAATGATGTGGTGTTCCCACTGAACTAGTTGATTGATCTGGGTTTACCGGAGCTATATCCTGCAAATGCCGAATGCCATACACCTGGATACCTCGAATCAGTGACGCTTCCTCCACGTTATCATAAGGGAGGAGCATGGACGTAAAGCCTTGTCTTTTGGCCAGATCCACCATGGATAAAATGCCGGGTACGGATCTGATCGAACCGTCCAATGCCAGTTCGCCAACCACGAGTGTCCGTTCCTGGGGAGGAAGTACAAGCTGGCCGCTTGTCATAAGTAAACCAATAGCAATGGCTAGATCAAAGGAAGATCCTTCCTTGCGCAGATCGGCAGGGGCCAGATTGATTGTGATCCGCTGTAAAGGATACTGATATCCGCAGTTTTTAATCGCTGCACGAACACGTTCAACAGCCTCACGAATGGCTGAATCCGGTAAGCCGATGATGGAGGTCTGTGGCAGACCATTGGATAAATCGGTTTCCACCTCAATCAGAACGCCATCGATTCCGTACAAACACGCACTGTGTAATTTTCCGTACATGACAAAGAAACACCTCACTCGATTCTTGACTCCGCATAACACGGGCCAGTCTACGAATTAAGGTGCTTCCTCAGCTTCTATTAAGCATTTTATATAAAAGGAATCATGGAGTCAACCTGTCATTATCATAGCTGTAAACATCATTCCTGATCCCTGAATTTTATTTTTGGAAGGAAATCATTCAATAGCTTTGGCGAAAATGGCCTACGTATAAAATGTCATTAATGGTTATCAAATTGAGCCGGAGAAAGCGTGGATTTATTCCATGGACTTATCTTTTATTTTTATTGAATCATGATGATGTATATTTATTTCTATTTATATTTTACACAATCTAATTTAACATAATTAAATTGAATAGTAAAATCATTTGTGCTCAATTATTCTGTTTTTTTTCTAATTTGTGATAAGATAGATTTATAGTTCCTTTCTATAAGGAATAGAATGCACAATAGGCAGGTGAGAAAGACATATGCAGACTGACAGTTTGAAGCTGGATAACCAATTATGCTTTGCCATATATGCTTGTTCACGTGAGATTACGAAGATGTACCAACCTTATTTGGAGGTACTTGGCGTAACATACTCCCAGTATCTGGTCTTGATGGTATTGTGGGAACGTGAAGAATGTACGGTTAAGGAGATCGGGGAGGCGCTCTATCTCGATTCGGGAACATTGACACCACTTCTCAAACGGTTGCAGTCAGCAGGACTTATTAATCGCGAACGCTCGGCTCAGGATGAACGAAAAGTATTGATTACACTAACAGACTCCGGCCGTGAGTTGCGGAACAAGGCATTGTCCATACCTGCAGCCATTCAGGGAGACGCGTGTTTGAACAGTACAGAGTTTGAAGCTTTATTGGGTCAGTTCAAAGGGTTGCTGGAAAAAGTTCACGAAACCAACACGAACGCAGCCAAAAAATAAAATGTAGTTTTACATCAAGGAAACCTTAGCTTATAGCTGAGGTTTTTTCCATATATACCCAAGCATTCACAATATGGGATCATACTCATATCAAAATACTGTCTATTAACCATTAATTTTTTAAGGAAAGCGTTTTAAAAACGTGTTACAATGAATTGGGTTTAAGTGAAAATAGTCAACATTTGTCTTTTGTTAGTCTACCAACCCGCCTTGTTGCAGTCATGTTGATAGGAGGATTCGAGAATGAATATCCATGAATATCAAGGAAAAGAAGTACTGAAACAGTATGGAGTTACCGTTCCAAACGGAAAGGTTGCTTATACAGTCGATGAAGCGGTTGCGGCCGCAGAGGCACTGGGCAGTCCGGTGACTGTTGTTAAAGCGCAAATTCACGCAGGTGGCCGGGGTAAAGCCGGCGGCGTAAAAGTGGCGAAGAGTACGGATGAAGTTCGTGCCTATGCTTCCGAAATTCTGGGTAAAGTATTGGTAACACACCAAACTGGACCAGAAGGCAAAGAAGTGAAACGTCTTCTGATTGAAGAAGGATGCGATATCCGCAAAGAGTATTATGTGGGTGTTGTTGTGGACCGTGCCACAGGCCGTGTAGTTATGATGGCTTCCGAAGAAGGCGGTACTGAGATTGAAGAAGTAGCTGAAGCTACACCTGAGAAAATTTTCAAAGAAATTATTGACCCTGCCATTGGATTGCAAGTGTTCCAGGCGCGTAAACTGGCTTACAGCATTAAGATTCCGAATGAATTGGTGAACAAAGCCGTTAAGTTCATGCTTGCGCTGTACACTGCATTTGTCGAAAAAGATTGCTCTATTGCTGAGATCAATCCTCTCGTTGTTACCGGAGATGGAAACGTTATCGCTCTAGATGCGAAATTAAACTTTGACTCCAACGCCTTGTTCCGTCACAAAGACATTATGGAACTGCGTGATCTGGATGAAGAGGATGAAAAAGAAATCGAAGCTTCCAAATACGACCTCAGCTACATAGCACTTGATGGCAACATCGGCTGTATGGTCAATGGTGCGGGACTTGCGATGGCAACGATGGACATTATCAAATACTACGGTGGAGACCCGGCCAACTTCCTTGACGTTGGGGGCGGTGCTACAACGGAGAAGGTGACAGAAGCATTCAAAATCATCTTGTCCGATGCCAAAGTAGCTGGGATCTTTGTTAACATTTTCGGTGGTATCATGCGCTGTGATGTTATCGCCAATGGTGTTGTTGAAGCCGCGAAGCAGCTTGGCCTAACCAAACCGCTGGTTGTTCGTCTTGAAGGAACTAACGTGGAGCTTGGCAAACGTATTTTGGGTGAATCTGGCCTGAATATCGTTCCTGCTGATTCCATGGCCGATGGTGCACAGAAAATTGTTGCCCTCGTAAAATAAGTTCATTCCTTAGTACCGGAGCTGTCCGGGAATTGAAAAATAACCGTAAGGATGTGAAGCAACGTGAGTATTTTGATCGATAAAAATACAAAAGTCATTACGCAAGGCATTACGGGTTCAACGGGAATGTTCCACACGAAGGGCGCATTGGACTACGGAACCCAGATGGTAGGCGGAGTTACACCGGGTAAAGGCGGAACTAATGTTGATATCACGCTGGAAGACGGTACAGTAGCCAGTCTGCCGGTGTTCAACACTGTGCAGGAAGCGAAGGAAGCTACAGGCGCAACAGCGAGCGTCATTTACGTTCCTCCTGCATTTGCAGCAGATTCTATTATGGAAGCTGTTGACGCAGAGCTGGACCTCGTAATCTGTATTACAGAAGGTATTCCGGTTCTTGACATGATCAAGGTTGACCGCTTCATGGAAGGTAAAAATACCGTCCTGATCGGACCGAACTGTCCAGGTGTCATTACACCAGGCGAATGTAAAATCGGTATCATGCCTGGTTATATCCATATGGCAGGGCACGTTGGCGTTGTTTCCCGTAGTGGAACACTTACCTATGAAGCCGTTCATCAACTGACGACGCGTGGCATTGGACAATCTTCTGCTGTAGGAATCGGGGGAGACCCTGTAAAAGGCTCCGAGTTCATTGATATCCTCAAACGGTTCAATGAAGATCCACAGACTCATGCAGTCATCATGATTGGTGAGATTGGTGGTACAGCTGAAGAAGATGCTGCTGATTGGGTTCGCGAAAACATGACCAAACCGGTTGTGGGCTTTATTGGTGGCGTAACAGCGCCTCCAGGCAAACGTATGGGCCATGCTGGCGCTATTATCTCTGGCGGTAAAGGTACAGCCAAAGAGAAGATTGCCAAGCTGGAATCGTGCGGTATCAAGGTAGCCCCAACACCTGCTGAGATGGGCTCGACTTTGGTGAGTGTACTTGAAGAGCGCGGTATTTTGAATTTGTGCACGACACATTAATTCCTTTTCGTTATAATAGAAGAAACGGCTCAAAAATGATGTATTTTTGGTAAGCCGACTATTATGGATACG
The DNA here is from genome assembly GCF_038595085.1 of Paenibacillus sp. FSL R5-0749. Taxonomy (NCBI): domain Bacteria; kingdom Bacillati; phylum Bacillota; class Bacilli; order Caryophanales; family Paenibacillaceae; genus Paenibacillus; species Paenibacillus sp. FSL R5-0749. The sequence goes on from NZ_CP152005.1 coordinate 2,440,785, forward strand.
GAAAAGGTAAGCAACCTTTTGTCCTTAAACAGGGCGAAGGGTTGCTTTTTTGCGTTTTTTTACGGGAAAAAGGAAGTGAAGTTACTTCTTATCTGCGTAAACGCTTGCAATCCGTGACCACATCACACACAATATGAGGGAAGATTCTCTTCCCGATCTGGGAGGTTTATGGTATGGAAGAACGATGGATCTTGTTTGGTTTGCATGAGATGGAAGGGATCGGCAAGAAAACAATCTCGAAACTAGTTCAGGGACAACATGAATTGTCCGATCTCTTGAATTATAAAGAAGGGGATTGGGCTGCGGCTGGCTTGCGTAAAGATCAGGCTGCCCGTTTGGCTAGTCAATTTAACCAGAACTGGATTGAGTGTAGAAGAGAACACGTTTACAATCAGGGAATAGAGGTTATTACTTATCTGGATCAGAATTATCCCATATTAATGAAGGAAACCGTTCAGCCTCCTTGGGTAATGTATGGTCGAGGAGATGTTAGTTTGTTACATACCCCTTCGATGGCAATGGTGGGAACTCGTATGCCGACTGTGTATGGGCGCAAAGTTGGTGAGAAGCTGGCAGAACAATTATGCAATGCAGGACTGACGATCGTAAGCGGACTTGCCCGTGGTATTGATAGCGCATGTCATGATGCAGTATTACGTGCTAAGGGCAAAACGATTGCAGTATTCGGAACAGGGATTGATAATATATACCCGCCTGAAAATACAAGCCTTGCCGAGCGAATTGCGGAGACGGGTCTGCTTTTGTCAGAATATCCACCAGGTACTAGAGCACGTCAGGGACTATTTCCGGAACGGAATCGCATCATAGCCGGACTGACCTTGGGAACATTGGTTGTTGAGGCTGACATTCGCAGTGGTTCACTTATCACAGCAGATGCTGCGCTTGAAGCAGGAAGGGATGTATTTGCAGTGCCTGGACCCATCACCTCACCGAAGAGTAGAGGAGCTCATAATCTAATCCGTCAAGGGGCCAAATTGGTTACTTGTGCAGCAGATATATTGGAAGAGTATCGTTTGGGCTTGCCAAATGCAGATCAACTTCCTTACAATAGAGGACGTTCGACTGAAACAACGGAGCCTTCCGGGCAAGGGATATTCACTGAGGTTAAGGTCTCTCCCGATGAACAACGTGTGATTTATCTGTTGGAACAGGAGGAGCAATCCCTTGATCAATTGGTTGAACAGCTAGGTTGGGATTTTGGACATTTGCATTCAGTTCTGTTATCTTTAATCATAAAAAAGCAGATTAGCCAATTACCAGGCACTAAATATGCGAGGGTATGATGATGCTGCAACCTAAGCAGCGTGTGGAAATATATAATTAGCTGAAGTTATTACCTATGCATAAGCATACAGAAACAGTTACATGACAGTTTCATGACTGAGAGGAGGATGAACCTATGGCGGATGCACTCGTAATCGTGGAGTCGCCCTCAAAGGCGAAGACGATAGGCAAATATTTAGGCAGCAAGTTCATCGTGAAAGCTTCGATGGGACATGTTCGCGATTTGCCAAAGAGTCAGATCGGCGTTGAGGTGGAGAATGATTTTAATCCGAAATATATTACGATCCGCGGCAAAGGTTCAATTTTGAAAGAACTGAAGGATGCACGAAAGAAAGTGAAAAAAGTGTATCTCGCAGCTGACCCGGATCGCGAAGGTGAAGCTATTGCATGGCACTTGGCCCATGCTCTCGAATTGGACGATACGGCAGATTGCCGTGTAGTATTTAATGAAATTACTAAACAGGCTGTCAAGGATGCGTTCAAAACGCCGCGGAAAATCAATATGGATTTGGTGAACGCGCAGCAGGCAAGACGTATTCTGGATCGGCTTGTTGGATATAAAATTAGTCCATTGTTATGGAAAAAAGTTAAAAAAGGCTTATCTGCAGGCCGAGTTCAGTCCGTAGCTGTCAAAATCATTTTAGATCGTGAAAATGAAATTGATGATTTTGAACCGGAAGAATACTGGAGCATTACCGCTAAACTGACAGCAGACGGCAATCCGTTTGAAGCTAAGTTTCATAAGCTGAACGGGGCCAAAACAGAACTGGGTAGTGAAGCGGAAGTGCAAGCGATCTTGAAACAGATCGAAGGTGCAGACTTTACGATCAAGGAAGTGAAAGAGAAAGAACGCAGCCGTAACCCTTCCGCTCCGTTTACGACGAGTTCTTTGCAACAGGAAGCAGCTCGTAAATTGAATTTCAGAGCTTCCAAGACGATGTCGGTCGCCCAACAACTATATGAAGGTGTAGACCTTGGAAAAGAAGGCACAGTAGGTCTCATCACTTATATGCGTACCGACTCCACACGAATTGCGGCATCTGCACAAGAAGAAGCCAAAGAATATATCGTTGGGAAGTACGGGGAGTCATTTGCGCCTGAGACACCACGGAATTATTCCAAAAAAGCTACTAATGCTCAAGATGCGCATGAAGCAATACGTCCAACTTCAATTTTGCGTGATCCCGATTCAATCAAGTCATTCATGAGTCGCGATCAGTTCAGACTTTATAAACTAGTTTGGGAACGTTTTGTGGCGAGCCAGATGTCTTCAGCCATTTTGGATACACTTTCTGTAGATATTGCTGCGGGAGACACGATTTTCCGTGCAGCAGGTTCGAAGGTGCGGTTCCAGGGTTTCATGAAGGTATATGTTGAAGGAAACGATGATGGTACAACTGATGAAGATCGTCTGCTGCCACCGCTGAAAAGTGGAGATGTGCTGGAGAAGCAGGAAATTGAGCCAAAACAGCATTTTACACAACCGCCACCCCGATATACGGAGGCAAGGTTGGTTAAAACGCTTGAGGAATTGGGTATAGGGCGTCCGAGTACATATGCGCCAACACTGGAGACCATTCAGAAGCGCGGATATGTTGCGATAGAGGAAAAGAAATTCATGCCGACCGAGCTGGGTGAACTGGTCATTGAGCAGATGGAAGAGTTCTTCCCGGAAATTCTGAATGTTGAATTTACCGCAAACATGGAAGGTGACCTTGACCATGTGGAAGAAGGTTCGGAGGATTGGGTTAAAGTACTCGCAGAATTCTACGAATCTTTTGAGAAACGGCTTGAGTTTGCGGAAGAAGAAATGAAAGAAATCGAGATTGAAGATGAAGTATCGGATGAGATCTGTGAGAAGTGCGGAAAACCGCTCGTTTACAAGCTTGGACGATTTGGCAAGTTTCTCGCGTGCTCTGGGTTCCCTGATTGTCGGAATACCAAACCGATTATTAAGGACATCGGTGTAACTTGTCCGAAATGTAAGGAAGGTCATGTTGTTGAGCGTCGTAGTAAAAAGGGACGTATTTTCTACGGATGTGACAAGTATCCTGAATGTGATTTTGTCTCATGGGACAGACCTTCAGCCAAACCATGTCCAAGTTGTGGATCGTTAATGATTGAAAAGCGGAACAAAAAGGGAGCACGATTGCAGTGTACTTCATGTGATCATCAGGAGCCGGTGGATGAACCGGATGACGAATCAGCGGATTAACATATATGTGAATCAAATCAATTATAGTGAAATATGAAATTGCTTTATGGGGGTAAATGATTTTGACGAATGAACAACAAGTAACCGTTATTGGTGCCGGGCTGGCAGGAACAGAAGCGGCCTGGCAGATTGCAAGTCGCGGCGTACGCGTAAAATTATACGAGATGAGACCTGTTGTGAAAACGCCAGCTCATCATACGGATAAATTTGCAGAACTGGTATGCAGCAATTCGCTGCGTGCGAATGGATTGACCAATGCAGTGGGTGTGTTAAAAGAAGAAATGAGAATGCTCAATTCTCTTGTATTGTCAGCAGCAGACAAACATGCGGTTCCCGCAGGTGGAGCACTTGCTGTGGACCGGGATGGATTTTCAGGCGAGATTACATCCAAGTTGCATCAGCATCCGCTCATCGAAGTGGTGAATGAGGAACTAACATCTCTGCCGGAAGATGGCATCGTTGTTGTTGCAACAGGGCCGCTGACTTCACCTGCATTGTCTGAGCAAATTAAGGCACTAATGGGGGAAGAGTATTTCTACTTCTATGACGCAGCTGCACCGATTATCGAAAAAGATTCAATTGATATGAACAAGGTGTATCTGGCTTCCCGTTATGATAAGGGTGAAGCGGCATATCTGAACTGTCCGATGACAGAAGAAGAGTTTGATGTCTTCTATGAAGCTCTCATCACTGCTGAAGTCGCTCAATTAAAAGAGTTTGAGAAAGAAATCTACTTTGAAGGCTGTATGCCAATCGAAGTGATGATGAAACGCGGAAAACAGACGGCTCTGTTTGGTCCTATGAAACCGGTAGGTCTGGTTAACCCGCATACAGGAGAGTTACCACATGCGGTTGTTCAGCTTAGACAGGACAACGCAGCTGGAACCCTGTATAACCTGGTGGGCTTCCAGACGCATCTGAAATGGGGAGAACAAAAACGTGTCTTCTCGCTTATTCCGGGACTTGAAAATGCAGAGTTTGTCCGTTATGGTGTAATGCACCGTAATACATTTATTAATTCTCCTAAACTTCTTCTTCCGACATACCAGTTTAAAGAGCGTCCAAACCTGTTCTTTGCAGGTCAGATGACCGGTGTAGAAGGATATGTGGAATCTGCTGCATCAGGGCTTATTGCCGGTATGAACGCAGCCAAAGCAGCGCTTGGGCAGGAACTGGTGGTACTGCCGGTAGAAACAACACTTGGCAGTATGGCTCAGTATATTACAACTGCTGACTTCAAGCACTTCCAACCCATGAATGCAAACTTTGGTTTATTGCCGAAGCTTGAAACGAAAATCCGTAACAAAAAGGAAAAAAATGAAGCTCTTGCACAGCGTGCACTGGATGGTATCACTAGTTTTGCTGCGGCAGAAGGTCTAACTGTTCCGGAACGCGTATAAATTATTCGTGGGAGGAGGCTGATATCATGGATATGTCATTTCATGCTACAACGATCTGTGCTGTTCGTCATAATGGTAAGGCAGCAATCGCCGGAGATGGTCAGGTGACCATGGGCCAAAGTGTTGTGATGAAAAATACAGCCAAGAAGGTAAGACGTTTATACCGCGGACAGGTTGTTGCTGGCTTTGCTGGTTCTGTGGCGGATGCGATCACCTTGTTTGAGAAATTCGAAGGTAAGCTGGAGGAGCATCATGGTAACTTGCAGCGTGCTGCTGTGGAGCTTGCCAAGGATTGGCGTCAGGATCGGATCTTGCGTAAGCTTGAGGCATTGTTGATTGTAATGGACAAATCAGGTATGTTGCTCATTTCAGGCGGTGGAGAGATTATTGAACCTGATGATGACGTTATTGCGATCGGATCAGGTGGGAATTTTGCTTTATCTGCTGCACGAGCGTTGAAACGTCACGCTGTGAACCTGGAAGCAAAAGACATTGCGCGTGAATCGCTTCAGATTGCCTCGGAGCTATGTGTATATACTAACAGTAATATTATTGTAGAAGAGTTATAAGCCAAAGAAATCTCCCGTAGTGGAGCATGATTACATAATCTGCTCCAGGACGTCTAGGGGATTCTTTGTCCTTGTTAGGTAAAATTAATTCAACATACTGGTAGGAGGGAAGCAATATGAATACTCAAGCGCTAACACCGAGACAGATTGTTGCAGAGCTTGACAAGTATATTGTAGGTCAAAAGAAAGCTAAAAAATCGGTAGCTGTAGCTCTTCGTAATCGTTATCGGCGGAGCCTTTTGCCTGAGCATACTCAGGACGATATTGTACCTAAAAATATCCTGATGATTGGACCTACCGGTGTGGGTAAAACGGAAATCGCCCGTCGCCTTGCTAAACTGGTAGGTGCACCATTTGTGAAAGTGGAAGCTACCAAGTTCACGGAAGTAGGTTATGTTGGTCGTGACGTTGAGTCCATGGTGCGTGATCTAATTGAGACATCCCTGCGCATGGTGAAACTGGAGCGGACTGAAAAAGTGAAGGACAAAGCTGAAGAAGCTGCAAATGAACGAATTGTACATATTTTGGCTCCTTCACAGTCCAAGTCCAAGAATCAGCGCAATCCTTTTGAGATGATCTTTGGTAATAATGGGAACAACGCTCAGGAACAGGATGATCCAGCACCCGATACTGGGATTGCGGAGCGTCGGCGTAAGATCAAGTTTGATCTGTTATCTGGCAAGTTGGAGGATGACATCATTGAAATTGATGTCGAAGACACTGCACCTAACATGATGGACATGTTTGCTGGTCAAGGTAATGATCAGATGGGCATGAACATGCAGGAAATGTTTGGTAGTTTGTTACCTCGTCGTACAAAAAAACGTAAACTCGCTATTAAAGAAGCACGCAAAGTGTTGACTCAGGAAGAAGCAGGAAAATTGATTGACATGGACGATGTTACCCAGGAATCCATTCGCCGGGCCGAGCAGACAGGCATCATATTCATTGATGAAATTGACAAGGTTGCCAGTCAAGGACGCGGTAGCGGACCTGATGTATCCCGGGAGGGGGTTCAACGGGACATTCTGCCTATTGTGGAAGGTTCTACAGTGATGACGAAATATGGCCCTGTTAAAACGGACTATATTCTGTTTATGGCAGCTGGCGCATTCCATGTGGCCAAACCCTCTGATCTGATTCCCGAGCTTCAGGGACGCTTCCCGATTCGTGTAGAATTGAGCAGTCTTACATTGGAGGAGTTTGTATCCATTCTGACTGAGCCTCAAAATGCACTGACCAAGCAGTATGTTGATCTGCTGCGCACCGAAAATATTGAGATTGAATTCTCGGATGAAGCGATTCGCGAGATTGCCAAATTGGCTGAATCCGTGAATCAAAATACAGAAAATATAGGTGCTCGTCGATTGCATACGATTCTTGAAAAGCTTTTGGAGGATCTGTCCTTTGAGGCACCCGAGCTTACACTGGAACGTATGGTGATCACTCCAGAGTATGTCCGGGAGAAATTGAATGATATTGCGCTTGATCGTGATTTAAGTCAGTATATCCTGTGACAAGGGTTTAACAATGAAATGTTAAAATGATGCTATATATGAACGGTATGCACGAGAGTAGAGTACATTTGCGAGATCGACAAAGGGTAGCAATCCTTTTACGAATCACAAGAGTCTCTTACTGTATGCATATCGTTTATTTTTATTTCCATCTAAAGGATTTGAGTGTTACAACCGATAAAAGAGGTGGGGTTGTTAACGGATCGACAAAACCTAGGACTTGTGCCGCATGTATACGGAATTAAAACCTATCGGAGTGGTCGTTATTCGTCGTATCTGTATCCAATGATTACCATTAAAAGAATTCTACTTATTCCAAGTCTGGTTATCGGTTTAGTCGATAGATTGGTAAATGTTGCGTAAATGCGCAAAATGATGAATTATAGAAAACTGTGAAGTTACAATTTATTTTCTTGAGATTAAAATATATAGACTCTGCTTAATTGTTAAGAAAGTGTTGTGTGGGAAAGTCGAGTTTTCTTAATTGTTGAAACATAACTTGTCAATTGATTAAGATACAGCTTTATATGCATACCTATGATAATGCACGTAAACCCTTAGTATAACGGCAAAAAATTCTAACATTAACAACGATGAAATATTCGGAAATATACATAATAACGAGCGCTATACGCTCTTGTAGGGACTTGAAAGTATTTTTTTATTTTAAGAATGTTTAAGGACAATAAGGAAGAGTATTAACAGACTTTTGTTTTGGGACTGAACATTTACGAAAAAATTCATAATTTGCAGAAAATACACAAAAAGCCCTGTCTTTCAGAAAAGATAGGGCTTTTTTCTTATTGTAATAAATCCCAAACTCGAAGAAACTTATGTTATACGACAACATCAGAGTTAATTCTACTTAAGTCCTAGAAAACCGTGTAAAGACGAATGTTTTTGTCGAAAAAACATAAGAATTTTCAAGGGGAAATATTCAATGTTTTTCCATAACTTCTAAAGAGAGGAGGGGGATTGTGAATCTTTTAAATGATATCAGCTTTAAAAGATTGCAGGGTGCACTCGATGCGTCCAATATCAGACAACGAACGATTGCTGACAACATCGCGAATGCTGATACCCCGTATTTCAAGCGCTCAGACGTTTCTTTTGAAGAAATGTTGCAAGGGCAAATGAATGGAGATATGCCTGTTCTTAAAGGTAAAGTAACTGATGCAAGGCATTTTGTCATAGGTCCTTCCTCTTCCGTACCAACGCCAGTAGTTAATATGGACCAGTCAACATCCATGAATAACAACCAGAATAATGTCGATATCGACAGAGAAATGAGTCTTCTGGCGGAGAATCAGTTGCGTTATAACGCTTATATTCAGCAAGTGAGTGAACAAATCAAAATCATGCGTGTTGGCGTGGAAGGGAGATAACCTAAATTGAACATTAGTAACAGCTTTAGTATTAGCAGCTCAGCATTGACGGCCCAACGGTTGCGAATGGACGTTATATCTTCTAACATTGCCAACGCAGAGACGACGCGCGCGAGCGTATCCAATGGTGAAGCGGTTCCTTACAAACGCAAAATGGTCGTACTTGAGCCGAATAAAACGTCATTCGGTGCGATGCTGCAAAATCAGATGAGAGGTAGCGGCTCAGGAGATGGTGTTAGAGTAACCGAGATTCGTGAGGATCAGTCACCATTGAAGCCTGTGTATGACCCTACTCATCCAGATGCCAACGCTGAAGGATATGTATTTATGCCTAATGTGGATATTGCAAAAGAAATGGTCGACATGATCTCTGCTTCGCGTTCCTATGAAGCAAACGTGACAGCACTGAACTCAACCAAAGCGATGATCTCCAAAGCTTTGGAGATTGGAAGATAATTTACTTCGAAATAAAAATAAGAAAGATACAAACCAGGGATGAAGGGGAGGGACATTAATGATTCAGAACAACATGTTTAGCACACAAGGTATACAACCGCTACAGATGAAGAATGCAACCGAAAGTAAGCCTTCTACACCAGCCGAAACCATTCAGAGCTTCGGTACATACTTACAGAATGCATTAGGGTCCGTCGCCGCACAAGAGACTCAATCGCATGAAATGTCGAATCAATTTTTGGTCGGCAAAGCGAATGTGGATCAGGTGATGATTGCTTCAGAGCAGGCCTTGTTAAGTCTACAACTCACAACTCAAGTCCGAAACAAAGTGGTCGAAGCATACCAGGAAGTTATGCGAACGCAATTATAAGATAACCTACTTGCGCTTCGATAATAGCGCTGATCATTACAACAAAGCAGCTGCGATGCTGCTCCTGATCCTCAACCTGTGGAACGGCTAAGGTTGAGTAAGGACAGACTAAGCAAAGTTTCGGATGGGGTGACAGAGTGAATGAGAGAATTGCCCAGTACAGGGATAAGGCATCCCAGTATTGGAATAGTTTTAGCAAAAAGCAAAAAGTATTATTTATATCCACCTTCCTGTTTCTGATTTTGGCTGCAGTTGTACTCACGATGCAATTGTCCAAGACCGAATATGAAGTTGCTTTTACAGACTTGAATGCAAGTGATTCAGCGGGCGTTATCAGTTATCTCGATTCATCCAGCATTCCATACAAATTAAGTTCAGATGGCAAGACCATATCCGTACCCAGTACAAGTGTTGCAATTGCAAAGGTGAATGTCGGATCTCAAGGGATTATTCAGAATGGTTCATTGGGGTATAAGTCATTCGAGGAGTCATCATCCCCCATTGGGATGACGGATAAAGAGTTTGATGTAAAATACAACAACGCTATAAACGGAGAAGTTGAACAGTTACTTCAGCGGATGCAAGGCATACAGGATGCTAAAGTACTGGTGAATATGCCGAAAGATAACATTTTTGCCGGTTTAGAAGAACAGGACAAAGCATCAGCATCGGTAGCTCTCCAATTTAAACCGGGGTATCACCCAAATCAGGCAGCAGTAGATGGCTACTTTAACTTGGTTAAGACTGCAATTCCTAATCTGCCTATTGAGAACATCACCATTACAAACACAGATGAAGCGGAATTGATTCCAACTGCCCGTGGTGGCAGTGGCGGGTTGTCTTCCGAAGTTCAAGAGAACATGGCTTTACAGAAAAAGTTTGAAAACGATGTCCGCAATAACGTAAAGCAATTTCTTTCCCAGATTGTAGGCGAAGATAAAGTTAATGTTTTGGTAGCCTCCAAGCTTAATTTTGATAAAGAAACACGCAAAGAAAATCTGGTCACACCTGTTGATGTAGAGAATATGAAAGGCATCGAGATCAGTGTGCAGGAGATTCAAAAGAGCTATACCGGGGCAAGCAACCCAACAGGTGGTGTTGCTGGCACAGGACAAGAGGAAGTTCCTGGTTATCCATCATCTGATGCAACAGGTAACTCCACCTCAGAAGAATCATCAAGTACTATTAACTACGATGTTAATCGAATCGCCAAGGATATTATTTCCAGTCCATATACTGTAAAAGATTTAACCATTAACGTTGCAGTTGAACCACCGGATGGAGAAACAGAATTACAGGGACCTGTTCAAGACGCGATTGAGAACATTCTGGTTAACATTGTGCGCGCTTCATTGGCAGACTCAGGCACTGTAATAAGTGACGCTGATCTGACAAAGAAAGTTTCAGTCATGTCACAAGGGTTCCAGGCTGCATCAACAGCAAATACAGGCTTCCAGTTGTCCCCAGCCATGATGTGGGGCGGAGGCGCACTCATAGCGGCATTGATCGCAGCGGTTGTTATTTTGTTAGTACGCCGTCGCCGCAAACAAAACGAAGTCGAAGAAGAAGAGATTCCTCTTCCAATAGCAACAGAGTTCCCGTCCATTACGCTGGACAGTGTAACGAACGAAAGTCAGGTGCGCAAACAATTGGAGAGTTTGGCCAAGAAAAAGCCAGACGAATTCGTCAATCTGCTGCGTACATGGCTGGCTGACGAATAGAGGTGAACGCATTGGCGAAGGCAAGCAGTCAAGGTTTGACTGGAAGACAAAAAGCAGCAATTTTGTTGATTACATTAGGTCCGGAAGTGTCGGCTCAGATCTTCAAACATCTGCGTGACGAGGAGATTGAGCAATTAACGTTGGAGATTGCCAACGTTCGCAAGGTTGATTCTTCCGAAAAGGACATGATTATGGCCGAGTTTCACCAGATCTGTCTGGCGCAGGAATATATCTCTCAGGGCGGTATCAACTATGCGAGAGAAATCTTGGAGAAAGCTCTGGGTTCATCAAAAGCACTTGAAGTCATTAACCGTTTGACAGCTACACTGCAAGTCAGACCGTTTGACTTTGCACGCAAAGCGGATCCGAATCAAATTTTGAACTTTATTCAGAATGAAAGTCCGCAAACGATCGCGCTGGTTCTCTCTTATCTTCAGTTCGAACAGGCTGCAGCGATTCTATCATCTTTGCCACAAGAGAAGCAGGCAGATGTTGCTCGCAGAGTGGCGGTTATGGATAGTACTTCGCCAGAAGTCATCTCTCAAGTGGAGCGAGTTCTGGAACAGAAGTTATCTTCTACCGTAACGCAGGATTACACCAATGCGGGTGGTATTGAATCGATTGTACAGATTCTGAACGGAGTCGATCGTGGTACAGAGCGTACCATTTTGGACTCGCTTGAAATTCAGGATCCGGAGCTTGCTGAGGAAATCAAAAAACGCATGTTTGTATTCGAAGATATCGTCAATGTGGATGATCGTTCTATCCAGCGTATTATTCGGGATATCGACAACGCTGATCTGCAACTCGCACTCAAGGTGGCAAGCGAAGAAGTTCGGGATGCGGTGTTCCGGAACATGTCGAAGCGGATGTCCGAAACATTCAAAGAAGAGATGGAGTTCATGGGTCCTGTGCGATTGCGTGATGTTGAGGAAGCTCAGACACGCATTGTAGGCACGATACGCAGATTGGAAGAAGCCGGTGAGATCATTATCGCACGCGGTGGAGGAGATGATATCATTGTCTAATTTGATTAAATCTTTCCAGTATGTACCCGTTGATGACCACAAAAAACTAGAAAATCATCATCATTATGGTGGTGACGAAGAGTCTGAGACGGAATTATCCGGTGATCGTGCTGAAGGTTCTGAAGCAGAGACGCTTCAAGCACGCGTGGACGAAGAAACACAACGTCTTACCGCAGAAATGCTGGAAGATGCCAAGGAGTTTGCAGAAAAGCAAGTACGTGAAGCTTCAGAAGAGGCAGAGCGCATGCTTCAAGAAGCCCGTGAACAGATCGACAGCTGGTGGCAGGAACAACGACAACAGGATGAACATCTGACCGAAGCGCTTCGTTCACAAGGTTTCCAACAGGGTTTTGAAGAAGGAAAAGTACAAGCTGAAGTAGATCTCCAGGTGCAGATCGATAAGATGATGATTGAAGCTCAGGAAGTACTCAAGGAAGCTTATGTAGCTAAAGATCAGATCATTCAGGAAGCCGAACCGTTCCTTGTGGATCTCGCTTGCGGGATTGCTGAGAAAGTCATTGATAAGCAACTTACCATTGAACCTGATCATACACTGGAATTGATTCGTCAGAGTTTGTCACGTAAACGGGAGCAGGGGTTAATCACACTTTGTGTGGCACCCGATCAGTTTACATTTGTACAGGCAGCTCGTGAAGAATTGTCTCTGTCTATTGACTCTCAGGCAGAACTGCAGATTTTGCCTGATTCAACCGTCAAAGATAAGGGATGTGTCATTCGTTCTTCGTTCGGAAGTGTAGATGCGAGAATTGATACACAGCTTGCTGAGATTAAAAAAGAACTGGTCCGCATAGCACTTGAGGATGAGGAGCGAAGAAATCAACATGAAGGTTCTTAGTTCACAGCGATATATGGAACATTTGAAGCAATTCGATCCTGTTCGTATTAACGGTAAAGTTACTCAGGTTATTGGTCTTATGGTGGAGTCAGAAGGGCCAGATGCAAGTATCGGTGACGTATGTTATATCTATCCAGGTAAATCGGCCAAGCCTCTTCAAGCCGAAGTCGTTGGGTTTCGGGATAACAAAGTGTTGCTTATGCCGCTGGGTGAACTTCAATCCATTGGTCCTGGTTGCGATGTAGTAGGTACGGGCAAGCCACTGGGTGTTCAGGTGGGCTCCGAATTGCTCGGTAAAGTATTGGACGGACTTGGACAACCGCTGGACGGCTCACTCCTTCCATCAAGAATGCCAATGTACTCCACCTCCAATACTCCGGTAAATCCAATGGATCGTCCACGTGTACTTGAAACGATGGGTGTTGGTGTAAGAGCTATCGATGGATTGCTGACTGTAGGTAAGGGACAGCGTGTGGGCATTTTTGCTGGTTCCGGTGTTGGTAAGAGTACATTGATGGGCATGATTGCTCGTAATACAGCAGCGGATGTTAACGTCATCGCGCTTGTGGGTGAGCGTGGACGTGAGGTGCGCGACTTTATTGAACGGGATCTGGGTCCGGAAGGACTGGAACGCTCCGTAGTCATTGTTGCAACTTCAGATCAGCCTGCTCTGATTCGGATCAAGGGAGCAGTGATTGCGACCACGATTGCAGAGTATTTCCGAGATCGTGGAATGAACGTGATGCTCATGATGGATTCGGTCACTCGATATGCGATGGCACAGAGGGAAGTTGGTCTGGCCGTAGGTGAACCTCCGGCAATGAGAGGATATACGCCATCGGTTTTTGCTAGTTTGCCCAAACTGCTTGAACGAGCAGGTACAGGACCTTCAGGCTCGATTACAGCCTTTTATACGGTGCTGGTTGATGGTGATGACATGAATGAACCGATCGCGGATGCGGTAAGGGGTATTCTGGATGGCCACATTGTGTTAAATCGATCCATTGCGAACAAAGGACATTTTCCAGCGATTGATGTGCTAGCCAGCATAAGTCGTGTTATGAAGGATATTGCTCCGGAAGAGCAGTTGGAAGCTGTTAATAATATGAAACGTTTGATGGCTGTGTACAAAGAATCGGAAGATTTGATCAATATTGGGGCTTACCAGCGGGGATCAAATGCAGCCATAGATGAATCGATAGACCAGATTGATAGTATATGGAACTTTACCAAGCAGAAAGTCGACGAGAAAGTCACCTTAAGTGAAGTGCAGGAACGTTTGATTCTTGAATTTGCAAGGAGATGAATGGGTAAACGATGAAATTTCGATATCATTTCCAGAAAGTTGTTGACCTGAAGAGTAATGAAAAAACACAGGCAGAATGGATGTTGTCCACAGCGATCGGTAAACTTCAGACGGAGGAAGAACATCTGATACAACTTCTTAATGACAGAAGTAATCTGGTCGCTATTATCCAATCTGCTACGGAAAATAAAGCGTCTGTAAACAGTCTGCAGGAGATGCAGCGTTATGTTCATCACCTTGACGAGTGCATTTCACGCAAAAACAGTGATGTTAAACATGCTCAGGTCAACGTGCAGCGGAATCAGACATTTCTCAACGGTAAGATGATTGACGAAAAAGTATGGCTTGGAGCGAGAGACAAGGCCAAAATCAAATTTCAGCAGGAGATGCTCCTCCGGGAACAGAACGATCTGGACGAGATGGCTACTGTACGCTTCGCTGCCAAAGCCGGACGCGCGAATTGATGTGAGCCGGACGCGAAGTTGTCTCGTGAAGGAGGAATGAACGATGGCTGTTAAAGATGATAGCGACATGGAAAAAGAGTCGGGAGGCGGTTGGGAAAAGTTTCTCATGATTTCAATCCCGATTGTATTCACCGTAGTATTGCTAGGTGTATTACTTACCCTATTTAATGTAGATATTCGTAATAACTTGTTTGAATTCGCCAACAAAATACCGGTAGTCAAGGAATGGGTACCTGATCCTGTACTGGATCCAGAGAAAGAAAAGCTGGAGAAGAGTGAGCAGCAGGTTGAAAGTGCTGAAGCCACAATCGAAAAGCTGAAGTCCCAGGTGACGGCTAAAGAAACAGAGCTCAAAGCAGCACAGGCAGCGACAACCACCGAAGCGAAGAAAGCAACGGAGCTTCAGAAAAAGTTGGATGATGCGGAAAAAGCGGCTGAAACCGCAACAGCGGCAACGCCTGAAACGGAATCCGATTATCAAAAGCAAATCAAAGATTTGGCAAAGATGTATGCTGATATGAGCCCGAGCAAAGCTGCACCGATCCTGCAAAATATGACGAATGAAGAAATGGTTTTGTTATTGAATGCCATGCAATCATCTGCTCGGACCAAGGTGCTTGAAAAGATGGATCCGAAAACAGCAGCCGATGTGACCATGATGATGAAGGATGCCAAACCGTCCGGCGATCTGGCACTGGATGCACTGCAATCCCGATTGAAGAAGGAAACCGCAGCAACTTCAACTGCATCCACAACGACAAGCAAAAACCTGGATAAAAATCAGCTTAGTCAAACATTTGCTTCGATGTCTGCTTCAAGTGGTGCCAAGTTATTATTGGAAACATACAAGTTAAGTCCTGATAAAACATTGACCATCCTGAATTCGGTAGATGATGCAACACGCTCTCAATTGCTTGAGAACATGTCTTCGGAGGACTCGGTTGAAACTGCAAAAATTTTGAACAGATTAATGGGCAACAAATAGATCTCATTACATTGAACTAACCGAGAGGAGGTGAAAATAAATGTCGATTGTATATCAAATGGCATCCACAGCATCTGCAAAAACAACGGGAACAGGTCAGGCGACTGGAGCACAATCGAAAGGTTCAGCTGCAGGGACTAGCGGTGAATTTCTCCAAACTCTTGCACAATCGTTATCTGGAGGAAACACAGGAGGTGATAGTTCAAGCGCTGCTGGAAGTTTAACTGCTAATCCGCTGATGTTTTCCTTTGCTGCGAGTGAAGAAGGGGAAGCGACATCAATCACGGATATACTGAATTCGTTGTTCACGGACTTGGATTCCCTTGACGAAGCTTTGGAAAATGATCCAGCTCTACTTGCAGGTTTACAAACTCTGATTCAACAGATGTATACACAATTAAGTAGTCCTTCAGGTTCTAATGCGGAAGGCTCCGACGAGTCTTCGAACGGAGCGGAAAGCATAAATACAGTACCTGCAATTGAACTGTCCCAACATCCGGCAGCAGTACGTTTTGTTCTGCAGGATATGCTTACACAATTAGTAGCCGGAATGAATGATCCTGAGAGTAACGTTGCGAAGAACGCTCCGGAATTCAAGCAACTACTACAATCTCTGCAGGGTCAGCTTCAAGAGGCTGGAGTGGATACTAGCCATAACAAAGGATGGACTCAACTGAAATCCATACTGGAAACATTGACTGCAGTTAAGGATCAGACTGCACAAGTCGCTCCAAATACTTCACTTCAAGCACCCAAACAGGATTCGGTCGTACCTCAGGTTCTTGTTGCGGCAGTGGCAAACACTGGAAGCCAGGTGAAAGATGAGACGGAGACGACATCTGCTTCGAATGCAGGTGGAGAAGTCGAACACTCAACGATCATTACTGCGGGAGAACTGTCCTTGCGTTCATCAGGTACAACAGCAGGGAAACCGGCTGAACCTGTAATGCAAACATCACAGTTTGCCAAAGAAATGACACAATTTGTAGTCAACAAGCTGGATATTGTGCAGCAAAAAGGATTTTCTGAGGCGACCATCTCACTGCGGCCTGAGCACCTAGGGAAGTTGGATGTTCAAATCACCTTGCAGAATGGGCAGTTGGTTGCACGGTTTATGACTGAACATACGATGGCCAAAGACATGCTTGAACAGCAAATGACACAGCTGCGTTCTTCACTTCAAGCCCAGGGAATTCAAGTGGAACGACTTGAGGTTACCCAGAACAGTTCAATCGGATCACAGATGTATCAGGACGGAGGCCGTCAGCCGGGAAGTAATTCTCAGCAACAACGCCGTTCGCGTGAGCGTGAAGAACAATCGGATGATGCTATAGCTACAGCAGGAATTCAGGAAGAATTGCGTAACTGGCGTAGCGAACAAGTCGATGGAAATGAATTACAGAGAGATACGTTTAGTGCAGAGGCTTAAACAGAAATGAGGTGAGCAAATGGCTAACGAAATTGTTTCAATGAATAATACCTGGCCGAATTATTCGGCAGCCAATAAAGCAACCACAAGTGCTGCAACAAAAGAATTGGGTAAAGATCAGTTTCTAAAAATCCTGATTACCCAGCTGCAAAATCAAGATCCTATGCAGCCGATGGAGGATAAGGAATTTATCGCTCAAATGGCACAGTTCAGCTCCGTGGAGCAACTGGTCAATATTTCTACACAGCTTAAAACATTGAACCAGTCACTTGGTGCTGTATCTGGCATGATTGGCATGGAGGTAAGTTGGCTTTCTTCTAATAAAGATGACAACGGAACTCTTCGTCAGGGTATTGTGGATTCCATCATTGTAAGAGATGGTGTTCAATACGCAAAAGTGGGCAACGACGAGATTAAGCTGGATGAGATCATTCAGGTGAATTATCCAAAACAGGCAGAAGAGAGTCAAACTCCGGTACAGAACGTTCAAGGCGTAGCCCCTGAAACGATTGAGAGCCAGGAAGTTGAATCATCCGCTGAACCGGGTGATACGGAAGATAGCGGGAAAACGATATGAGTGATCGCATAACGGTTGGACAATTATATGCAGGCCCGATTACACCGAATATGCTTCAAAGACCCAAAACGGGAGAATCTTCGGCTGTCCCGGAAAAACCCTTTGCCAAGGTGCTGGAAGACAATCTTCTGAAATTGAGCAATCATGCTGCCAAACGATTGGAACAGCGAGGTATTGAGCTCAAGACCGAGCAAATGGAACAGATTGGTTCTGCTTTGGACAAAGCTGCTGCCAAAGGAGCCAAAGAGTCATTGATTTTAATGCAGGATATGGCTTTTATCGTAAATGTCAAAAATCGTACTGTGGTTACAGCTATGGATAGTGAAAGCATGAAGGATAATGTGTTCACTCAGATTGATAGTGCTGTAATCATTTCTTGACCGGCTGGCCCTTCTCGGGAGCCGGAATGCCGCTGACCGACTGATGCGGTAACCAAATGAAGACTGGGAGGATTTTTAAAAATGTTGAAATCAATGTACTCAGGCGTTTCCGGGATGCGGGGTTTTCAAACAAAACTCGACGTAATTGGTAACAATATTGCGAACGTAAACACGGTTGGCTTCAAAGGCAGTCGGGTTATGTTCAAAGATATTATGAGCCAAACGACCGCAGGGGTAACTGCCCCGACTGATGCTCCCTCTGGTGGTGTCAATGCAAAACAAATCGGTTTAGGTGTATCCGTAGGATCTATAGATACACTGCATCTCGCAGGAAGCCCAATGACTACAAACAATCCGACAGACTTGCGTATTAACGGAGATGGCTTTTTCCTTGTCTCCTTGGGTGGAGATCAGGAAATTCCTTACTTGACACGTGCAGGGGATTTCCATGTTGATGCTGCTCGAAATCTTGTAACTTCAGATGGTTTGTTCGTCTTAAGTAGTGAGGGAGAGCCTATTACAATTGGGGATGATGTTGTTTCATTCACCATCGGTCAGAACGGTATGATTAACCAGACTATGGCTGATGGAACAATTGAAGGTGATACTCAGATTGGAATAGGGAAGGTAGTTAACCCAGAAGGATTGGAAAAAATAGGCGGAAACCTATATCGTATGACAGCTAACGCTAATCCTGACGGTACTCTTGATCCTTTGACAGCAAACAGTGCTGAGGACGGAACAGGAGCGATCATTGCTGGACAGCTCGAAATGTCAAACGTGGACCTGACTGGTGAATTTACTGAGATGATCGTAGCTCAGCGTGGATTCCAGGCCAACTCCCGGATCATTACAACGTCGGATGAAATACTTCAGGAAGTTGTTAACCTGAAACGTTAATAGCTGATTAATGAATTTTTAAAATGTGGGGGAGCTTGCTCCTCCCACTCTGATCAAGGGGGCTTAGCATGATTTCGGTTACGCGGTTAAATGGTTCTCCCATGTGGTTAAATGCGCTGATGGTTGAAATTGTGGAAGAGACGCCGGATACGTATATTACTCTGGTAACTGGAAAGAGACTGATTGTGCTTGAAAAAGCCGATGACGTTATTTCCAAGATTAAAGATTACAACCGTGAAATCGGGGTTCAGGCAGCCACTATTAAAGTGCAGCAAACGGAGGAATCCTGATGAAAAAAATGATGCCCTGGCTTGCAACCATGTTGCTTGCAATAACACTCATTGTGGTGGTTGTGTTTGTATTTATGCAAGGACAGAACGGGACTAAGGACGACACACATACGGCGGCAGCTGCTGAAGAAAAAAAAATGACTGCGGATGAAATTGTAGAGGTATCGTCAGAGCTTGCACAGATAAAAACGAATCTGGCCGATCCAGATCGTATTATTATGGTTAGTTTCTCTTTCAGATTATCTGACAAAACAGCCAAAGAAGATTTTGAAAAAATTAAAAGCATTACGGTGAAGCCCATTATTATTCAGGCACTTGCAGACACCAAGGCTGAGGAACTGAGTTCGGCCAAGGGTATGAAACAATTCAATGAGAAACTGACAGGTCTAATTAATGAGGCATTACCTGAGCCAAAATTGAAAAGCACTAGTTTTTCAGACATTGTTATAGCACCAATGTAATGAACAGAACACGCTGTAGACCTGTAAGGGGGTGAGAACATGGTGGATGTATTATCACAAAATGAGATTGACGCCCTATTAGCAGCCCTTTCTTCTGGTGAGATGGATGCGGAAGAATTGAAGAAGGAAGAAACTCAGAAGAAAATCAGATCGTACGATTTTAAGCGGGCAGTGCGTTTTTCCAAAGACCATATCAGAAGCTTGACTCGTATTCATGAAAACTTTGCACGCTTTCTCACCACTTATTTTTCAGCCCAACTGCGGACGTTCGTTCAAATCAATGTCGTTCAGGTCGAACAGTTGCCTTATGATGAGTTTATCCGTTCTATTCCTAAGATGACGATATTGAACATTTTTGAAGCGGAGCCACTACAGGGACGAATGGTGATGGAAGTCCATCCGAACGTGGGATATGCGATGTTGGATCGCCTGCTTGGTGGAACCGGGAGCGCTCCGACAAAGATTGCATCGATGACGGAGATTGAAACGACCATCATGGAGCGAATATTCAGCCGTGCATTTGAAAGTTTGCAGGAAGCATGGAAGACCGTGTTGGATATTTCTCCAAGGATGGAAGCGCTCGAGACGAATCCGCAATTTATGCAGATTGTATCTCCCAATGAAACGATTGCTCTGATCTCGCTCAGCACGAAAATTGGTGACACGACAGGCATGATCAATCTATGTATACCGCATGTCGTTCTTGAACCTATTATGTCACGGTTGTCCACTCATCAGTGGTTTGTTTCGGAGAAGAAAACCAGAGCTCCGGAAGAATATGATGCTTTAAGAGAGCGTGTGAACAAAGCCAAATTACCCATCGTTGCGGAATTGGGAGAATCCAGAATTTCAATTGCAGAATTTCTGGGTCTGTCCGTTGGTGATGTCATTACGTTGAACAAACCAGTGGATGAGGGACTTTCCATTAAAGTGGGTGACAAACTGAAATACATGGGCAGTCCGGGGACAATCAAGGACCGTGTGGCTGTGCAAATAGACGAGATTGTCACCGAAGGAGTTGAAGAATTTGACGAGTAAGGATTATTTATCCCAAGAAGAAATCGATGCTTTGCTCAGGCAATCGGAGTCGATAAACAGCTCGGAGCCCGCTGAAAAGACAGTTGATGATTTTTTGACCGAGCTGGAGCAGGATGCCTTGGGGGAGATTGGTAACATTACATTTGGTAGCGCGGCAACAGCCTTATCCACGCTATTGGGCCTCAAAGTAGATATTACAACACCTAAAGTTTCTATTATTAGTCGAACGCAGTTTGAAGAAGCCTTTCCCAAGCCGCATGTTGCCGTTCATGTGAATTACGTGGATGGATTTGAAGGCATTAACTCGCTTGTTATCAAGAAGAGAGATGCTCAAGTCATCGCTGATTTGATGCTGGGTGGCGAAGGAAATCCGGTCGATGAAGAACTGAACGAAATCCATATTAGTGCAGTACAGGAAGCAATGAACCAGATGATGGGTTCATCTGCAACTTCAATGTCCACGATTTTTAATCGTTTTGTGAATATTTCTCCTCCGGGAATCGATATTCTCAATCTGGAGAGTGGAGAAGGTGTAAGTAATCTCCCGGCAGATGAGACTCTTATCCAAGTTTCATTTCGTTTGTTAATCGGGGATCTGATTGATTCCAATCTGATGCAGTTGCTTCCAGTGCATTTTGCCAAAAACATGGTAGATATGTTGATTGGAGGTGCTCAGGAGTCAACTGCCAGCGCACCAGTGGCATCAACCCCTGAACCTGCACCAGCACCCGTACCCGCAACGCCACCACCAGTGGCTGAGCAGCCGCCCGTTCAACACCAGCAGCCCCCACAGGCTCCTCAGCAGCCTGTTCAGGACTATAACGGATATGGACAGACTCCGATGGGGATGCCGCAAGGAATGCCGCCACAGCAGCCGTATGGCATGCCACCGCAGCAACCTTATGGTGCACCTCAACATTATGGTGGAATGCCAAATAGGAATGTTAACGTACAGCCAGTTCAATTCGCCAATTTACAAAATGGGGCGTACGGTCAGGTAGACGAAAACAATTTGAATTTATTGATGGACATTCCCCTTAAAGTCACCGTAGAATTAGGAAGGACCCAGAAGCAAATTAAAGATATTTTGGAACTGTCACAGGGTTCGATTGTCGAACTGGATAAGTTAGCCGGGGAACCTGTCGATATTTTGGTGAATAACAAACTGATCGCCAAGGGAGAAGTTGTCGTTATAGACGAAAACTTTGGTGTTCGTGTTATAGATATCGTTAGCCAATGGGACCGAATTCAGAAATTACAATAAGCACAATTTAGGGAGGACTTGAATCAAGATGGCAAACCGAATTTTAGTCGTAGACGACGCTGCATTTATGAGAATGATGATCCGGGACATTTTGTCCAAAAATGGATATGAGGTTGTTGGTGAGGCACAGGATGGTTCACAAGCCATTGAGAAATTTAAAGAGCTTCGTCCGGATCTGATCACAATGGATATTACGATGCCTGAGATGGATGGCATTGCAGCTTTGAAAGAAATCAAGAAGATTGATGCTAACGCTAAAGTGATTATGTGCTCGGCCATGGGTCAACAAGCAATGGTAATCGATGCTATTCAAGCAGGTGCCAAAGACTTTATCGTTAAACCGTTCCAATCTGATCGGGTTATCGAAGCGATTAGCAAGACACTGGGCGTTTAAGAGACATGATGATGGCTCAGGGTGATATACCAGGAGGAGCTGGCGCGGGAACCAATTATTATTTACAGCTTGTATGGGTGATTGTTGTCCTGGCCGTCATCCTGGCCCTTATTGTCTATCTGATCCGGTTCTTAAACAAACGGAATCAGCAGTGGTTACGTCATGGCACGATTCGTACCCTGGGCGGGGTTGGACTGGGGCAAAACAAGTCGCTGCAAATTATGGAAATTGGTGGAGTTGTATATCTGCTTGGTGTAGGTGAAGACATCCAGTTGATAGATAAGGTTTCGGACCTGGAAGAGGCGCAAAGAATCATTGATTCCTTCGAACGGGATGCTGCTTCACAACAAGGGAATCTCTCACCTCTCATTGCCAAGCTCACAAAACGTTTCCGTAGAGAAGAACCGCCGAGGGAAATGGAACTAGAGGACACAACTTCTTTTCACGAAATGTTTGAATCCAAACTTCGGCAGATGCCTAACCGTAAAGAGAAGATGGAAAAGCTCCTGGATAAAGACAATACTACAGATCGGTCGAGGGATTCATGAAGAAAAAGATTTGGTTAGCGTGTTGTTTATTAGGACTTATCAGTCTGGCATCTGTAACGGTTGCCTTTGCCGAACCTATTCCGAATATTGATATTCAGATTGGGAACGGAGATGGAGGGACACCAAGCACGAGTTCACTGTCCATTATACTGTTAATTACGGTGCTTAGTATTGCTCCGGCCATGCTTGTGCTGATGACCAGTTTTACTCGGATTGTGATTGTACTAGGTTTTGTACGTACATCTTTGGGGACACAACAAATGCCACCCAATCAGGTGCTGGTCGGTTTGGCGCTATTTCTGACACTTTTCATTATGTCGCCAACGTTGTCTTCCATAAATCAGGTAGCGCTTCAGCCCTATCTCCAGGGAGATCTTACGCAAACCGAGGCACTTGAAAAAGCAGCGGATCCGATAAAGAAATTTATGTTTAGTCACACCAGAGAAAAAGATCTTCTGCTGTTTATGAAGTACAATCAGACTGAACAACCCAAGACTTATCAGGATATCCCAATTACTGTTATGGTGCCGGCATATGTAATCAGTGAGTTGAAGACAGCATTCCAGATGGGATTTATGATTTTTATTCCGTTTCTGGTTATAGACATTGTTGTTGCGAGTACACTCATGGCAATGGGCATGATGATGCTTCCGCCGGTCATGATCTCATTACCTTTCAAAATACTGCTCTTTGTCCTTGTGGACGGATGGTATCTGGTTGTCAAGTCACTGTTACTGAGTTTTAACACTTGATCCGGAAAGTTAAAGGAGGACGGTCATGACTTCGGAATTTATTATCGGTCTGGCCGGGAAAGCGGTATACACGTCATTGCTGGCCAGTGCACCCATGCTTATACTAGCTCTGGTTGTAGGACTTGCAATCAGTATTTTTCAAGCGACAACCCAAATTCAGGAACAAACATTAGCTTTCGTCCCAAAGATTGTTGCCGTACTTTTGGCGGTACTTTTGTTTGGACCTTGGATTTTGAATATCTTGGTCGATTTTACGTTTAACATTCTCGATAATCTATACAGATACATAGGGTAGGCTTTAGCAGATGGAGACATTATTGCAAAGTTTCCCTGTCGCTCTGCTTATGTTTTGTCGAATCACATCATTTTTTGTAACTGCGCCGGTTTTTTCGGCTCGAAATGTACCAGCTTCAGTTAAAATTGGTATCTCTGCATTTGTCACTTTGTCTGTCTATCTGATTTACGGCGTAGACCAGACAGTACCTACAGACCTGAGCTATATTTTGCTCATCATCAGAGAGATTCTAATAGGCCTGCTTTTAGGTTTTGTGGCTTATCTGTTAATGACGGCTGTTCAGACTGCAGGGACCTTTATCGATCTACAGATCGGTTTTGGTATGGCAAATGTATACGATCCAATGACAGGTGCTTCTGCGCCACTTACGGGAAACTTGAAGTATGCATTTGCTATGCTTCTGTTTCTGACGATGAATGGACACCATTATTTGCTGGATGCGATCGTTTACAGTTACCGGTGGGTACCATTATCGAATTTGTTTTTCCTGCGGTTGGCAGATGGAAGTATTGCTGAATTTTTGATTCAAACTCTAAGTCAATCATTTATGCTGGCTTTTCAGATGTCGGCTCCGATTGTAGTTGCGTTGTTTTTGACGGATGTTGGATTAGGTTTTTTGGCCAAAACGGCTCCTCAATTTAATGTATTTGCAGTCGGATTGCCGCTTAAGTTACTCGTTGGTCTTGCTATTTTGCTTTTGCTGGTTCCCAGTTTCTCCTTTGTATTTAGTCAATTGTTCGAAGCGATATTCAGATCGATGGAAATATTGCTTGGAACCATTGGACAAAGGCCCAGCTGAGTGAAACGGAGGAAAAGACACGGATGAAACTTCAACTCGACCTCCAGTTGTTTTCAGGGGAGAAGACGGAGAAAGCTACCCCGAAAAAGAGACAGGATACACGAAAAAAAGGACAGGTTGTCAAAAGCGCTGAACTATCTGGCGCATCCATTCTTCTGTTCGCGTTTTTGATCATGATGATATTCAGCAATTTCTATAAAGAACGTATAGTTCGTCTGTTCACAGATATCTTCATTAATCGATTGAGTATGGATATCACCGGAGGGAATGTGATGGCGCTTATGATGCGCTATGGCATTGAAGTTTTGTTATTGATCGCTCCCGTTTTGCTGGGTGCGGTATTGGTTGCTTTGATCGTTAACTACATGCAAGTTGGTTTTCTTCTTGTAGGGGAAGGTTTGAAGCCAAAACTTGAGAAACTGGACCCGATTAAAGGATTCAAAAATATTTTCTCTCTTCGCTCATTAGTGGAATTTGCTAAATCCATTTTAAAAATGTCGATTATCGGTTATCTCGTTTACAGTACAATTAAGGGCTACCAGTCAGATATTGCTTCACTTTCTCATTTTTCATTGGATGCTATTTTGCATTTCGCAGCATCGATCACTTTAAGTCTTGGTATCAAGATTGCAGTGGCATTGATGATACTTGCGATATTTGACTACATGTATCAGAAGTATGATCATGAGAAGAAGATCCGTATGTCCAAGCAGGACATTAAGGATGAGTACAAAAAAATGGAGGGTGACCCGCTGATCAAAGGTAAAATCCGGGAACGTCAGCGTCGTATGGCTATGCAGCGTATGATGCAGGAAGTACCTAATGCGGATGTAATCATTACGAACCCAACTCACTTTGCAGTTGCATTAAAGTATGAAGGTTCCGAGATGGAGGCACCACAGATTATTGCCAAAGGTCAGGATTATGTCGCCTTGCGAATCAAGGAAATTGCCAAAGAAAACGGTGTTATTACGATGGAAAACAAGCCGTTAGCACGGGCGTTGTTCCAGAGAGCCGAGATTGGTGACGCCATACCGGCCGATTTGTTCCAAGCGGTAGCCGAAGTGCTAGCTTATGTATATAAACTAAAGGGCAGAACGAAATAAAAGGGGATCGGAGGCCGTACATTCATTGAAAATTAAAGATATAGCTGTCCTTGCGGGTATCATTGGCATTGTGTTAATGATGATTCTCC
Organism: Paenibacillus sp. FSL R5-0749; assembly: GCF_038595085.1. Classification (NCBI taxonomy): domain Bacteria; kingdom Bacillati; phylum Bacillota; class Bacilli; order Caryophanales; family Paenibacillaceae; genus Paenibacillus; species Paenibacillus sp. FSL R5-0749. Next base: position 2,466,684 of record NZ_CP152005.1, read on the forward strand.
CGATCCCGACCTGGCTGTTGGACTTGTTACTGGTCGTCAATATTTCCATTGCTCTGATGATACTCCTTGTTGCCATGAACAGCAAAGAAGCATTGCAGTTTTCTATTTTTCCGGCTTTGCTGCTGATCACTACACTATTCCGACTGGCACTGAACATTTCCACAACCAAGTTGATTCTTGGTAATGGTGATGCCGGAGCCGTAGTTGCTACCTTTGGTAGCTGGATTGCTGGAGGGCAAATTGCAATTGGATTTATCGTGTTTTTGATCCTCGTTGTTGTTCAGTTTATCGTTATTACCAAGGGGTCTGAGCGTGTAGCTGAAGTTGCTGCCCGATTCACTCTCGATGCGATGCCTGGTAAACAAATGAGTATTGATGCGGATCTGAATGCGGGTCTGATCAACGAGCAACAAGCTCGTGAGCGTCGTTCCAAAATTGAACGTGAAGCCGATTTCTATGGAGCGATGGATGGAGCAAGTAAATTTGTAAAAGGTGACGCAATTGCAAGTATTATCATCCTCCTGATCAATCTTATCGGTGGATTTATTATCGGTATGACTGTACATGGGATGGCTTTCGCAGATGCAATGTCAACGTATTCTGTATTGACTATTGGAGATGGATTGGTAAGCCAAATCCCTGCTCTGCTTATTTCCACAGCGGCAGGACTTATTGTCACCAGAGCGTCATCAGAAGGAAACTTGGCAGATGATATTACGGGGCAACTGTTTACATATCCAATACTTATTTATATCGTAGCTTTCGTTATTGCCATGCTCGGTTTCTTTACGCCAATTCATGTTATTACTACGCTTCCGTTGGCAGGTGTGTTGGCATATGCCGCGTGGCGCATGCAGAATAATTTGAACTTGAAACAGGAAGCGGAAGAACAGTTGGAAGAAGAACAGCAGATTGAAGAGGTCAGAAGTCCTGAAAGTGTAATTAACCTGCTACAGGTGGACCCTATTGAGTTTGAATTTGGTTATGGTTTAATCCCACTTGCTGATAATCAGCAGGGTGGGGACTTATTGGATCGAATCATTATGATTCGGAGGCAGTGTGCTCTTGAACTGGGTTTGGTTGTTCCGGTTATACGGATTCGAGATAATATCCAGCTCAGACCCAATGAGTATGTGATCAAAATCAAGGGTAATGTGGTAGGTGGGGGAGAACTATTGTTGAATCACTACCTTGCCATGAGTCCTGGCTATGATGAGGAGTCCGTGACAGGTATCGAAACGACAGAGCCTGCTTTTGGACTTCCGGCACTATGGATTGATGAAGTAACCAAAGACAGAGCGGAACTTGCAGGATATACGGTCGTAGACCCGCCTTCCGTTGTGGCCACACATCTGACGGAATTGATCAAAAAGCATGCGCATGAGTTACTTGGAAGACAAGAGACAAAAGCACTTGTGGATAATCTCAGAGAGAACTATTCTGCACTGGTGGATGAACTGATCCCTTCACTACTTTCCATTGGTGATGTGCAGAAAGTACTTGCCAAGTTATTACGGGAGAAAATATCCATTCGTGATATGGTTACCATCTTCGAGACACTAGCTGACTATGGTACATATACGAAGGACCCTGATGTGTTAACCGAGTACGTCAGACAATCCCTCTCACGTCAGATTACTCAGCAATTCTCACAGAAAGGTGAGACACTTCGGGTGATCACCGTTGGACCTGGTCTTGAGAAGAAAATTGCTGAAAGTGTGCAACAATCGGATCAAGGAAGCTATCTTGCGCTAGACCCTGTTTCTACACAAAGTGTGTATCAGAAGCTGAGTGAACAAGTGAACCGTTTGATTCAATCAGGTCAACAACCTGTTGTATTAACTTCTCCAACCATTCGGATGTATCTGCGTCAGGTTATTGAACGTACCATGCAGGACATTCCTGTACTTTCCTACAGCGAGTTGGAGCCGAATGTTGAAATTCAAAGTATCGGGGTGGTGAACTTATGAGAGTAAAACAATACGTTGTTGAGACCATGCCCGAAGCTATGCTTCAAATTCGCAAAGACCTGGGAAGTGATGCCGTCATTCTGTCCACCAAAGAGATCAAGGTGGGCGGTGTGATGGGAATGTTTCGCAAAAAACGGATCGAAGTTGTAGCTGCAGTGGATAAGGAAGAAAACAAGCAAACGACAAAGCCCGTACAAAATCAATTCACACCTGTACCTCGTGCATTTGTACCTGAAGCTTATCGGCAAACAGCACGTTCGTTTGTTGCGGCTTCTGATGAGTCGGCGACAACGAATACAGCTGATCAAAGTGTACAGGAAAAATCTGCGGCCGCGCCGTCTGTGTTTGAATCGCGTAATATCAGCTCAGACATAGACAGCGGCTCAGGTTCTTCGAGCACGGAGCATAAACCGCGACCGCAAGGGGCGGATTTTTCGGGTTCAACAACTGCCACGAAGCCAATAGGTTCAGATTTGCAGCAGGATAAGTTGATGACTGAATTGCAGGATCTTAAACAGATGGTTACCAGGCTTTCAAAGCAAGGTACTTCCGTGGACCCTCTGACAGAGGAACTGCAACCGATCCGAGAACGTCTGACAGAACAAGATGTTTGGCCTGAAGTTTGGGAAGCCTGGTTCGATTCAATCCAAACAAGATTGTCTGAGGATGAATTGAAGGAACAGAATGTAGAGCAAGTTGTGAAGCTTGAGGTCATGCACTTTTTGGAACAACGTATTGAAGAAGGCATCCTTCCTACCACTCGCATCGTCTATGTTGCTGGACCAACAGGGGTAGGAAAAACAACGACAATCGCAAAATTGGCTGCTGAGCAAATGTTCAAAAAACATCGTAAAGTTGGATTCATTACATCAGATACGTATCGGATCTCGGCGGTAGAACAGCTTAGAACATATGCGTCTATACTGAATGTCCCACTTGAGGTGGTGCAATCTCCCGGGGATACACAACGTGCCATTTCTCGATTAGAGAATTGTGACTTGATCTTTATGGATACTGCGGGTAGAAACTACAGAAATGAATTGCTTGTTTCGGAACTGCAAAGTTTGCTTGCTCCAGTAGAGAATAGCGAAACCTTTCTGGTCATGAGTATGACTTCCAAAAGCGCTGATATGGTTCAGATCATGGAACATTTCAGTAAATATGGCCTGGATAAGGTGATTTTCACCAAAATGGATGAGACTGGGAGCTGCGGTCCGCTGTTTAACTTGTTACATCGTTTTCCACTCAAGCTTGCATATGTGGCTAATGGGCAAAATGTTCCGGACGATTTGTTGAAGCCGGATGCAGATTCATTGTCTAAAGAGTTGCTGGGAGAATGGCCACAATGAAGGATCAGGCAGCTGCACTTCGAAATATGGTCTCCACGCCATTGGAATTGGAAGGTATTGAGCGAGATATTCGATCCTCGAAAATCATTACTGTGGCCAGTGGTAAGGGAGGTGTTGGTAAATCCAATTTCACACTGAACTTTGCATTGGCACTGCAGGCTTTGGGGAAAAAGGTACTTGTGTTTGATGCCGATATTGGAATGGCTAATATTGATGTTCTTATGGGTACGTCTTCTTCCTATAATCTTTATCACCTATTATACCGACAAAAAAACATAAGGGAAATCATACAACTGGGTGCAAATGGCTTGCCTTACATTGCTGGAGGATCAGGCATGAAAGAGTTATTCTCATTGTCTGATCGTGATCTGGAGTTCTTCGCCAGTCAAGTGGAGGATATTGCCCAGGAAATGGATTATGTCATTTTCGACACGGGGGCAGGACTCTCCAGAGAGAATATGAAGTTCATCGGTGCTGCAGATGAATGCCTGATTATAACCACACCTGAACCAACTTCAATAACCGATGCTTATGCTTTAGTCAAAGTTATGCACGGCCAGGAAAATGCTACGCCCTTTCGGATGATCGTTAACCGGGTGGAGGACGAACGAGAAGCGGAACGGGTGGCAGATAAAATAACTGGAGTGGCAAGGCGGTTTTTGCAAACGGATATTCCGCTGCTTGGGTATATTTCGGAAGACGCCCAGGTAGTCAAGGCGGTTAAAAGGCAAATGCCCTATAGTCTGGCTTATCCCAATGCCAAAGCCTCCAAAGATATAGAGAAACTTGCTCTTCGTTATCTGGCTGTACCTGCAACTCCGGGATCCGGAACCTTGACAGGAATCAGGGGATTTATGAATAAGTGGCTTAAACGGACAACATGATTTCTGAAAAAAGGAAACAGGGGTGACACAACATGGCGGTCTATCAAGTATTGGTTGTCGATGATTCCGCTTTTATGCGTAAGATTGTTACGGATCTGATCCAAGCGGATCCGGAATTCAAGGTCACGGCAACGGCATCAAACGGTAGAGAAGCGATTCAAAAATCACTAGAATTGAAACCCGATATTATTACAATGGACGTTGAGATGCCCGAAATGAATGGGTTGGATGCATTAAAATCAATTATGAAGGAATCCTTCGTTCCTGTGATTATGCTCTCAGGTATCAATGAACAAGGCATGAAAGAAACCATTATGGCGCTTGAAGCCGGAGCATTCGACTTCATTCGGAAACCATCTATTTCACATGACCAGGATATTGCTCAAGTCGGTAAGGCCTTGGTTGAGCGCATGCGTGCTGCGATGAATGAGATCAAGCGAAAAGCTGATCGTGAGTTATCGTTGAAAAATAGAGAGATTTCGCGAGCAACAGTTGTCCCTTCAGCTCAGCAGCTACACAAAGAAATGCCAGGCAAGGATCGAGTAGAGTCTGCGAAAAAAATGATTGAACCTGCGAAGACGAGTCAACGCTCTCTTCAAGAGCGGACTGACGTCTTTCAGGCCAAATCCAAGAAACCTATTGAGCCATTATCACCTTCGAAACCAGGCCGCTTGGAGAAAAAAACGGAACCTTTGCCGAAAGCAGAGCGGACTTTGGAGACGAATGTAGAGAGAGTAGTGAAGTCAGCTAATCCAGTGCAGACTCCGAAGGAAGTTCGGCTACCTAATGCAGCTAGACTGGCAGCTGACCAAATAGCAGCAGCCTCTGCAAAAGCCAAGGAAGTAATCAAGCCTAATCCTGTCCCTAAAGGCGCAGGGGGAGTGGAAGGAACATTCAACAAGCTTGTGGCAATAGGTTGTTCTACGGGTGGACCGAGGGCTCTCAAGACATTACTCGAGCAGTTGCCTGCTGATTTGCCTGCACCGGTCATTATTGTGCAGCATATGCCGCCCAATTTCACACGTTCTTTGGCTCAACGATTGAATACATTCAGTCCATTGCATGTGGTTGAAGCTGAAGAAGGCATGGTCCTGAAAAAAGGTACCGCCTATATAGCACCCGGCGGATTCCATGTGAAAGTTAACAAAACAGCAGACGGGAAGTTTATCGTGAAGTTGACTGAAGATCAACCAGTGAATGGACATAGACCTTCAGTGGATACGATGTTTGAGTCACTTCTGCCGTTTACATCTTTACAAAGGCATCTTGTTTTGCTGACAGGAATGGGAAGTGATGGAGCACGTATGATGAAGAGATTATACGAAGCTGGAGTTACATCAACCTTTGCCGAGAATGAAGAAACATGTGTTGTATATGGTATGCCGCGTTCTGCTGTAGAGCTGCAATGCGTTCGTCATCTTTTGCCACTGCAGGAGATTGCGTCTAAACTTGTTCAAGCAGTGAAATAACGGAGTGTAACTCACGGAGGAGGTGCCTCACAATGGACATGAACCAATATTTATCCATGTTTATTGATGAGTCTAATGATCATCTGCAATCGCTTAACGAAAACATGCTTCAACTTGAAGGCAATCCAGAAGATCTGGGTATAGTTCAGGTGATATTCCGCTCTGCTCATACTTTGAAGGGTATGGCAGCAACAATGGGCTTTGAAGATTTGGCATCACTGACACATAAAATGGAAAATGTGTTGGATCTGGTTCGTAATGAGAAGTTAAAAATGCAGGATTACATTTTTGACACCATGTTTAAGAGTCTCGACGCCTTGGAAACGATGGTTCAGGATATTACCGAAGGTGGACAAGGTAAAGCTGATGTTTCGTCAATCGTTGCTTCGCTTCAGGCCATTGAAAACGGTGAAATGACAAACGGAGATACATCTGCTACGGAAACAAAAAAGCCAGCTAACGCTTCAATTGCTTCGGCTGTGGAACTGGATGAATTCCAATATTCGGTGCTGGATCAGTCGATTGCCGAAGGTCATCGTGTGTTCTATGTGGATGTACTCGTTAGCGATCATAGCCAGTTAAAAGGTGTACGGGCTTACATGGTTTTTGATATGCTGGAACGTTCAGGTGAAGTCGTAAAGGCTTACCCTTCCGTTCAGGATATTGAGCAAGAGAAGTTTGAGCGCAGTTTCTCGTTGTATTACATAACAACTAAAGAGGCGCACGAACTGGAAGAAGGCATCATGAGTATCTCTGAGATTGAAAGTGCAAAGCTGATTCAACTGGATCAGGAGACTCTTCAGCAGATGGCTAATCAGGTAGCAGCTACAGTTGAAGCGCCACCCGCATCAACAGCTGTAGCTGAAGTTGCTTCGCCGGATAACAATTCTGCACCTGCAGAAGAATCCAAAACGGCACCAGCCAAAACTGCTGCGCCGAAACAAGCTGCTGCACCTTCACGTACCATTCGTGTGGATATTGAACGTCTCGACGTATTGATGAACCTGTTCAGTGAATTGTTGATTGACCGTTCACGTCTGGAGCAATTGGCCAGTGAGACAGGCAACAATGATTTATCCGATACAGTTGCACATTTAAGTCGAGTTAGCACAGATTTGCAAAATATTGTACTGAAATTGCGGATGGTACCGGTAGATACCGTATTTAACCGATTCCCGCGTATGATCCGTGATCTGGCCAAGACACTAGATAAAAAAATCGATTTGGTTATTACGGGTGCTGAGACGGAATTGGACCGTACGGTAATTGATGAGATTGGTGATCCGCTTGTGCATTTACTGCGTAACGCGGTTGACCATGGTGTGGAATCCATTGCAGAGCGTGTAGCTGCAGGTAAACCAGAGATGGGTACAGTAAACCTGCGTGCCTTCCACAGTGGAAATCACGTGTTTATTGAAATCGAAGATGATGGTAAAGGTATCTATCGCGACAAGCTTTTGAAAACCGCGATCAAACGTGGTGTTGTAACCGAAGAACAAGGTGCCAAGATGAGTGATGATGAAGTGAATCAACTGTTGTTCGCACCTGGTTTCAGTACTGCAGATATTATCTCGGATATCTCTGGCCGGGGCGTTGGCTTGGATGTAGTAAAATCGAAGATCACTTCGCTTGGTGGTAATGTAACGATTCATTCAACTCCAGGCAAAGGTACTAACTTCTCTGTTCAGCTTCCGTTGACTCTATCCATTATCGCGGCGATGCTGGTACGACTTGGTTCAGAGAAATACGCTGTTCCGTTATCCTCCATTGTAGAGACGGCCATTGTACAACGGGAACAAGTTCGTAATATTCACGGCAATAAAATGATTACGTTCCGTGAGTCACTGATTCCGTACTTGTCCTTGAGCGAAGTTTTCTCCGTACCGGACTTCAATGACGCTGATGAGCAGGAAACAGAAATTGTCGTGATTCGCAAAGGTGACCGTCTTGCAGCCGTAGCTGTTGAAGAATTCATTGGACAAAGTGAGATTGTTCTCAAATCAATGGGAACCTATCTTCCTGCTATTGAAGGAATCTCTGGAGCAACTATACTCGGAGATGGACAAGTAGCCCTGATTCTTGATCCTAATGCATTTATTAAATAAGCATAGAGCGAAGTCTTACATTTAATAGGGAGGTTTTTTACATGGAAGAAGAGTTGAAAGTCATCGTCTTTAAATTGGGTTCCGAAGAGTATGGTATTGAGGTAGACAAAGTTCAGACGATTGAGCGCATGATGCCAATTACCCGTGTTCCCAAGACACTTTCCTTTGTAAAAGGAGTTATCAATTTACGCGGCGTTGTTATTCCGGTCATTGATCTGCGCGGTCGTTTCTCCCTTCCGGAATCAGAATACACGGATCAGACTCGTATTGTTATCGTAGGTGTTGACGACATGCAAGTTGGCTTCATCGTAGATTCTGCTAATGATGTTATCGATATCAAGAGCAGTGCGATCGATAGTCCACCAGAAGTGGTTGGCGGCGTTAAAGCGAGATACCTACGAGGTGTTGCTAAATTGGAAGATTCACGCCTGTTGATTATGCTTAACTTGAACGAAGTATTAAATAAAAGCGAGATTGTACAGCTGGAAAGTGTTGAGGGCTAGTACCGTGGAGATGTTCAACCGATTTGAGGTATTCCAGATGGATGTGCTCAAAGAGGTCGGTAACATTGGAGCAGGCAACGCCGCAACGGCGTTGTCTCAACTCCTCAACAGACCGATTGACATGGGTGTACCTAAAGTACAAATGCTCCCTTTTGAAGAAGTTGCCGAAAAAGTGGGCGGAGATGAACGCATCGTTGTTACCGTTTTTCTTCGTGTGGAAGGGGAAGCACCGGGAAATCTTTTCTTTATGATGACACCTGAGGCTGCTAAAATGTTGTTGAATAGACTCGCCGGGTTTGATTTGAAAGAAGGACTTGCTTTTACAGATATGGAGCAATCAGCGCTTTCCGAGATTGGAAATATTTTGGCTGGATCCTATCTTTCTTCTTTGGCAGATTTCACGAAATTGTCCATGTATCCAACCGTTCCTGGACTTGCCATCGACATGGCGGGTGCCATTCTAAGCTATGGTTTGTTGCAGTTTGGCGAGATGGGTGACGCTGCATTGTTGATTGACACATCTTTCTTTGAAGGTGAAGATCAGGTTGAGGGTCAGTTTTTCCTCATTCCGGACCCACCATCCTTTGCAAAGATATTTGAATCGCTAGGGGTGCCACTGAGCCATGATTGAGGACAAAAGCGTCGTTAAAGTCGGTATGGCGGATCTAAACATCGCTCATCTTCCCGGTGTAATCCGCACGACTGGCTTGGGTTCGTGTGTGGGATTAACAATGTATGACCCACATTTGAAGCTGGCTGGAATGGCGCATGTCATGCTTCCTACTTCAGAGATCGCACGCGAAGGGAAACTGAACACTGCGAAATATGCGGATACGGCGTTGCCTGAGCTTTTGGATAAGATGATAAAACTAGGTGCTTCTCACTCACGTATTGTGTCTAAAATGGCCGGAGGCTCTCAGATGTTTGCCTTTGCCGGGGCTGGAGATACCATGCGCATTGGACCACGTAATGCAGATTCTTGTCGAGAGTGGCTTCAAAAACTCAATATCCCTCTTCTTGCAGAAGATACCGGTGGAAATTATGGACGAACAATTGAAATGGATTGTGAAACTGGACTTTTGACTATTCGAAGTGTACAAATGGGTGTAAAGGAATTATAAGACTATGATAGGAAACTACCGCATTAATCTTGGAGCAGGCATCGTTGGGTTTATTATTACTTTTTTTGTAGCATACAGCAGCAATGTGTTGATGACCAGTTTAATTCGCGGATTGATCGGATTCGTAGCCTGGTTTATCCTTGCATACGGTTTACGCTGGGGATTGGGATTGCTGCTGAACCCTCAGGTCGAGGGAAATGGATATGGTTATGATTCACCAAATGCTCAAGATCAAAGAGGTTCACAGGTGGACATTAAAATCGAAGACGATGGACAAGAGCTGAATGATTTGCTCAAGAGTGGACAGAACGCTTCATCTGGGGACGATCTTCCGCCATCTGAGACGAAAGCTCCAACGGGATTCGCTCCTTTGGATCCGCCTAAACTTGTCCGGACCAAGGATCCGGAGGAATTGGCGCAGGCCGTTCGTCACCTGACAGACAAATAAGGAGGGTGAAAGCAATTGAACGAGCGTAAAGCTTCACATTTGAACCATTCTGATCTGTGGGAAAAGTGGAAAGAACATGGAGATCTTGAAGCCAAGAAAGCTTTGATTGAAAAGTATCTTCACATTGTAAATTATGTATCCGGTCGACTGGCTGTTGGTTTGCCCAAAAATGTTCCCAAGGATGACTTGGAGAGTAACGGCGTTATGGGGTTAATTGATGCTTTGGAGAAATTCGACTATGAACGTGGTTTGCAATTTGAGACGTATGCATCATGGAGAGTCCGCGGAGCCATTCTTGACGGTCTCCGTCAAGGTGATTGGGTTCCGCGTTCTGTTCGAGAGAAGGCCAAGCGTATTGAAGACGCCTACCAACAGCTGGAACAAAGCTATCTGAGGTCCGTTAGTGATGAGGAAATGAGTCAGTATCTGGACGTGTCTACCAAAGATTTTCAACATATGCTTCAGGAAGTGGCAGTCATGTCACTTTGCTCGCTGGAAGACCCCATTCGTGAAGAAGAGTCTGAGACTCGTCTGTCTTTGATGGTGGATGAAAAAGCTAAAAATCCGGATTATAAAGTGAATGAATTTTATTTGAAGGAAGCTTTGGTGCAAGGGCTTGACAAATTGACGGTAAAAGAGAGAACGGTTGTATCACTCTTGTATTACGAAGATCTTTCTCTTAGTGAAATTGCGGAAGTCATGTCTCTTTCTCCGTCTCGTATATCTCAGTTACATTCCAAGGCAATATTACGACTACGCGGCACATTGGACAAACAGAAAGATTTGTTGATGCGTAAAGATTAATAGAGATAAGTAATTTAATTGGAGTTTGGGGAGTGGAAAGTCAAAAAGGGGGAAGAACTGCAGTGACACAGCGGACTGCTTTGGAACAATGTTTAGACATTGTTTTATCGGACGACAAATGCATAGCCTACCTTGAATTTTCCAAAGAGGAAGAGGGCTTTGCCTGTACGATTGATGAACTCGAACAATTTGTGGCGAACAAGGGCATCAAACAAGGTGTATTGCGAGAGGCATTACTACTTTTTGTGAGTAACCCTGAAACCTATTTAAAAGATAAATATAAGATTGCCGAAGGGATCGCTCCTATCCAGGGAACAGATGGATTCATCAAAATTCTGGTTGGGATGGACGATACAAACGAACGACGACCGCTTGAATCGGAAGATGGAACCGTTGATTACAAAGAAGTGACCCGGTTAAACAATGTCCGTAGTGGTCAGATCATTGCAGAGCGAATCGCTCCTTGCGAGGGCATACCAGGCAGGGCAGTAACGGGTGAGGAAATTCCTTATCGTCCGGGAAAAGAAGCTCGGTTTAAAGTTGGAAAAAACGTTGTGATTAACCCGGATGGTTCTGCAATGTATGCTGCACTGGATGGGCTGGTTACCAAAACGGACGGTAACAAACTGAATGTGTTTCCGGTCTATGAAGTCAATGGCGACGTTGACTACAATAACGGTAATATCGACTTTGTAGGCACGGTTGTCATACGCGGCAATGTACTTACCGGATTTAAAGTAAAAGCAGCAGGTGATATTCGTGTCGTCGGAGGTGTCGAAGGAGCGGAACTGGAAGCAGGCGGCTCAATCGAAATAACCGGTGGTATTATTGGGTATAACAAAGGACTTGTACAAGCAGGCCATAATGTTAAATGTACGTTTATTCAAGAAGGCAACGTGGATGCTGGTGAAGATGTTCTGGTTTCCCAAAGCATAATGCATTCCAATATTCGTGCTGGCCATGGTGTCATCTGTGCAGGAACTAAAGGTCTAATCGTTGGTGGTTCAATTCAGGCAGGTCAGAATGTATCAGCTCGTGTTGTAGGTAACAGTATGTCGACGGTCACTTCCATTGAAGTGGGTGTTCTGCCAAGGCTGCGTAACGAACTGAATGATCTGCGCAAGGAAGCCAGAGAACAGATGGACTCCTTGGACAAAACGAAGAAAGCTCTGACTTTGTTAGACCAGTTAGCTGCCGCTGGACAATTAAGTCCGGATAAGATGTCGATGCGAATCAAGCTGAATGCTACGCAGAAATCTGCTCTTCGGATTAGCGAAGAAACGAAAATGCGTATCTTTGAAATTGAAAAGGCACTTGAAGATACAAGTAAGGCTCGTGTTGATATTCTGAAGGTGATTTATGGAGGCTCTAAAATAGTTATCGGCAGATACACGAAATTTATTAAAGATCCAGTGAGTCGAATTTCATTTTTTTATCATGATGGCGATATTACGATGGTTCCATACGTTTAAGTACAGCATTCAGGCACAGGAAGAAATCCATTCGAAACCGTGAGGTGAGCGTATGAGTTTCAAAGCAGTGGAGTTGCAGATTGCGGTACCACGAACAAGCGAAGCGGGACGTTATCAAAGTGAAGCCCAGCAGCGACCGATTACGGATCAGAATCTTCTGGCAGAGCAAACGACGAAGGAAGCCAATGAAGCAAGGCAACGAAGTGAAGCAATGGACGAAACTTCACAGACTTCGGTGCGTGATGGTCATACCAATGATGGGAATCAGCAGAGTGGTTCCGATGGACAGCAGTCTGCTGAGGCTCAAGAAACTGTCAAACCTGCAGAGCACCCGTACAAAGGAAAACATATAGATCTGTCTTTATAATAAATGGTTGTTATAGACAATGCAGTCTTGCGCACCGATGGTTGAATCAGAAGGAGAGAACCCAATTTGTCACCATGGATCATTATTGTCATATTAGGGGCCTGCGCCATCGCCTACGCTTATATTATGCCTCGGAAAAATAAGGCGCAAGAGCCAGGGCATCAACTGGTGCAGGAGATGGAATCTACGCTTGAACACTACATGACCGAGATTGAAAATGATAATGATGCCCTTATTCAACGTGTGGCTGAAATGAAGGGAGAAGCGACAGCAGCCGATCAACGTATGCAATTGCAACTTCAGGAATTACAGCAGCGGTTGGATCAGCTGGAACAGAGAAAAAAGAACGAACCTGTCGCATCACCTGTTCTACACTCAGGTAATGTACCCGTACAAGCTTCCGAAGGTTTGCAAGCACAAGCGCTCGTGAAAAGTGTACAAGCAGAGGCGGCCCAGCAGGCGTTAGATTTAGACCCACAGAACGGCAAGGTCGAAACTTTGCCTGGGCGTGAATCAATTAAAGATCGATATGCAGAACTCTTTAATTTACATGCTGAGGGCAAGTCGATGGATGCCATATCCAAGCAGACAGGTATTCAGCGTGGTGAGGTACAGTTAATACTGCAATTGGCAGAACGGGAGGACAGCTAAGTCATGGACAAGCGATCCTTATGGATTGGTCTGGGGAGCGGCATGATTATTGGGGCAGTTTTGCTTCAACTGGCCACAGTTGGACAAAATGCATTAGCAGATAGTAATCTGGCCCCCGAGCAGACTACCAATATGACCAAAGAACAGCTTGAAACAGCGGCAAAAAGCCTGGATATGAAGTTGGTCGGTTCTGAAGAGGAGCTATACACAGAAGCAGAGTGGGTGGCGAAGAAAAAGAAGGAGAGCAGTGAGTTGCAGGGGAATACAGCAACACCGCCTGAGACAGTAACTTCTACGGATACACCTACAGAGCCTGAGAAGCCACAAGAGCCTGCGGCAAATGAAGTTGAAGGACAGAAAGAGATAACTGAGCCGAAGAGATCAGAACCTGTAACGCCGAGCAATCCGAAAGGCGCAACAGTCTCATTTAAGGTACATTCAGGCAATAGTCTGGCGATCGTTGCAGCAAATCTAAAAAACGCGGGAATCGTAGATGATGCTCAAGCGTTTATAAAAGCTGGCAAAGCTGAGCGAATCAACACCAAAATTCAAGTGGGTACTTATGCGCTTGAAAAAGGCGAAAGTTTTAAATCCATTATCGCAAAAATTACGAAAGAACCGTCAAACTGAGCATGCTCGGACAGGACGGTTTTTGCTTATTGAACGGTGCAATTTCAAAACTGAACAATAATTTAGTGTTGAGTTACATATCAAGGTTAAAATGATTCGATACTAGCAAAAAGTAAAAATAGAATTAGCTTCAAATACTGTTGCGTCAGACCTCCAGTTGTGCTATATTAAATAACGGTGTTAAAACACACGCATGTGCTAATTTTGTTGAGGGTGCTTTCCTTATGGAGAGTCTTGGCGAAAAATGATGCCGGCGGAGGACACAATAAAACCATATTAGGAGGTGTGTGAAGATGGCAGTAATCTCCATGAAGCAGCTTCTCGAAGCTGGGGTACACTTCGGTCACCAAACTCGTCGTTGGAACCCAAAAATGGATCGTTATATCTTCACTGAAAGAAACGGAATTTATATCATCGACTTGCAAAAGACGGTGAAAAAAGTCGAAGAGGCTTACAACTTCGTTAAAGGAATCGCAGGAGAGAATGGTACAATTCTTTTCGTGGGTACTAAGAAACAAGCTCAAGATTCTGTTAAAGAAGAAGCTGAACGCGCTGGTCAATTTTACATCAACCAACGTTGGTTGGGCGGTACCCTGACTAACTTCTCAACTATTCAAAAACGTATTGATCGTTTGAAACAGTTGGAAGCTTGGGAAGAAGACGGTACATTCGCTGTATTGCCTAAAAAAGAAGTTATCTTGCTTCGCAAAGAAAAAGATCGTCTGGAGAAATTCTTGGGCGGTATTAAAAATATGAAAGGCCTGCCAAGCGCCCTGTTCATCATCGATCCACGCAAAGAGCGTATCGCTGTTGCGGAAGCTCGCAAATTGGGTATCCCAATTGTAGGTATCGTTGATACTAACTGCGATCCGGATGAGATCGATTATGTTATCCCAGGTAATGACGACGCGATCCGCGCTGTTAAATTGCTGACAGGTAAAATGGCTGATGCTGTAATCGAAGCTAACCAAGGCGAAGAAACTTCCGCTTAATAGATTCGAACATATGTTATAAACTAAATGAAAAGGGTGGTTGGCAGGTGGATAACCTCTCACTGCCCTTTTTTTAGAGTGTACGTACAATACTTAATTTTGGAGGGAATTTATAATGGCAGTTAATGCGAGTGCAGTAAAAGAACTTCGCGAAAGAACGGGCGCAGGTATGCTCGATTGTAAAAAAGCACTGGAAGAAGCAAACGGTGATGTAACGAAAGCAGCTGAATTGTTGCGTGAGAAAGGTCTTTCCGCAGCAGCGAGCAAAGCTGGCCGTGCAGCAACTGAAGGTGTTGTTGAATCTTACATCCACGCTGGTGGACGTATTGGTGTATTGGTTGAAGTTAACTGTGAAACAGACTTCGTTGGTAAAACGGATCAATTTAAGGATTTCGTTAAAGATGTAGCTATGCAAATTGCTGCAGCTAATCCTAAATTTGTTACACGTGAAGAAGTTCCTGCAGATGAGCTGGAAAAAGAAAAAGAAATTCTGAAAGCTCAAGCTCTTAACGAAGGCAAACCAGAGAAAATCATTGAAAAAATGGTTGAAGGTCGTATTGGTAAATACTACGAGGAGTACTGCCTGATGGAACAAACTTTCGTTAAAGATCCAGACAAAACGATCTCCCAATTGTTGAATGAAAAAATCAGCCAAATTGGTGAAAATATCTCCATCCGTCGTTTCGTTCGTTACGAACTGGGTGAAGGTCTTGAGAAAAAAGTAGACAACTTCGTAGAAGAAGTAATGTCCCAAGTAAACAAATAAGACGGTTTTTAAACCGGCGAGCAGGATTGATTTTCGAAGATATAAGAATGAACATACTTCGAAGCGTAAACTCCCTTATATCTCAGGAAAACAGTGCCTTACCGGTTAAACGTTTTTCCTAAAAGAGCGGAACACAACTGTGTTCCTTTCTTTTTAAGCAGGAGGCCATGCGCGAGAAGTTTTGTTGGTTGAACACCAAGCGTGTTCGATTCAAAGTGGAGGGTGAATAATTGGAACAGCCAGTATTTAAACGTGTTGTCTTAAAAGTCAGCGGAGAGTCTCTTTCCGGTCAAAACGGCTACGGTATTGATGCAGATACGATCTCGTCGATTGCCCAACAGGTAAAAGAGGTTGTTGCACTTGGTGTACAGGTTGCTATTGTATGTGGCGGCGGAAACATCTGGCGCGGAATTGCAGGTAGCGAAAATGGCATCGATCGTGCAACTGCCGATTATATGGGAATGCTGGCGACAGTAATGAACTCGCTGGCACTGCAGGATGCTTTGGAACAGATTGAAGTACCTACGCGTGTACAAACATCTATTGCAATGCAACAAATTGCAGAGCCTTATATTCGTCGTAGAGCTATTCGCCATCTGGAGAAAGGCCGGGTCGTTATTTTTGCAGCAGGTACAGGTAACCCGTTCTTTTCCACGGATACAACAGCAGCACTGCGCGCAGCGGAGATTGAAGCAGAAGTTATCTTGATGGCCAAAAATAAAGTTGATGGTGTATACTCAGCAGATCCGTTTAAAGATAGTACAGCTGTGAAGTTTGATCAGTTGACTTACATGGATATTCTTAACAAAGACCTTGGTGTAATGGATTCAACGGCATCCTCGCTTTGTAAGGACAACAACATCCCGTTGATCGTATTTGCCATTACGGAACAAGGTAACATCAAACGTGTTGTTCTGGGCGAACGTATCGGAACAATCGTTAAAGGGAGTGTAGATTAATGCCACAAGCGGTTAAACAACATGCCGAAGAGCGTATGGAAAAAGCAATTCAAGCATTGCGTCGTGACCTGGCTACTTTGCGTGCAGGCCGCGCAACTCCAGCTCTTCTGGACCGAATTCAGGTAGAGTATTATGGAGCGATGACACCACTGAATCAACTCGCTAATATCAGTACTCCGGATTCCCGTACACTGATGATTCAGCCTTGGGACAAATCTTCCATGGGTGAAATCGAGCGTGCCATCATGAAATCCGATCTGGGTCTTACTCCAGCCAACGATGGTAACATGATCCGTTTGTCTATTCCGGCATTGACGGAAGAACGTAGAGCGGAACTTGTGAAGCTGACGAAGAAGTTCGGTGAAGAAGGTAAAGTAGCGATTCGTAACATTCGCCGTGATGCGAATGATGATATCAAGAAAATGGAAAAGTCCGATATTTCCGAGGATGAATCACGGAGACATCAGGAAGATATCCAAAAATCGACCGACAAGTTTATTGCTGAAGTCGATAAGGTACTCGCTGCCAAAGAAAAAGAAATCATGGAAGTGTAAGACAAGCGCAGCCCCTCCATTACGGTGGGGTTTTGTCTCTTTTTCCAAGCTTCAGATGAAGAAACTTCAGGGATTTTGGAGGAACAGGAATGATCAAACGGGTTCGGTCGTGGTGGAATGGGGCTGACAAGCAGGAAACGCTGACTATATCCGAGGACAATATCCCGCAGCACGTCGCCATCATCATGGACGGCAATGGACGATGGGCCAAACGTTTGGGACTCCCGCGTATAGCCGGGCACCAAAATGGCATGAAGGCGGTCAAACGTGCGACCATCGCGGCGGATGAACTGGGCATCAAATATCTGACGATGTACGCTTTTTCGACAGAAAACTGGACGCGTCCAAAAGAAGAAGTGGATTTTCTGATGCGACTTCCGCAAGAATTTCTGGCCATAGAGCTGGATGAACTTATAGAAAAAAATGTGCGCATTCGCATGATGGGCCAAGAGGAACATTTACCTTCTCATACCATCAATGCCTTGCGGGAAGCCATTCGTCTTACGGAACATAATACAGGTCTCGTTTTGAACTTTGCAATGAACTATGGAAGTCGTCGTGAAATGACGGACTGTGTTAAACAGATTGCTCTGCAAGTAAAATCGGGGGAACTATCTGCAGAGGACATAACACCCGAACTCATTGACAGGCATATGCTGACGGTTGATATGCCTGATCCGGATCTGCTGATCCGGACGAGCGGAGAGCTTAGATTAAGCAACTTTATGCTTTGGCAACTTGCATATAGTGAATTATGGTTTACGGATATATACTGGCCCGAATTTGGCAAAAAGCATTTGCTTGAAGCAGTAGCCGAATATCAGCGCAGAACAAGGCGTTACGGCGGTTTGAAATAGATGGAGGATGAAGCCGTTGAAACAGCGATTAACGACAGGAATCATAGCAGGTGTGTTGTTTTTAGGTTTTTGCATGCTGGGCGGACCCTGGTACCATGGTTTGGTATTGCTTATGGCTCTCATCGGTTATTATGAATTTGTTAAAATGACCGGGGTGAAGCCTTTTTCAGGTGTGGCCCTGATTGGATACGCTGGTGTTTTTGCCATTGTGTTTCCTTGGGAAATGCTTTGGGAGGCCAGACCGCTATCCTTATTTCAGGTCATCTGGATTGTAATGCTTGTACTGATGACCGCTTCGGTTGTTACCAAAAATAAGGTGCCCGTAAATACAGTGGCCATGCTTTTCCTTGGCGTGTTGTATATAGGAATCGGTTTCTATTACATTGCAGAATCCAGACATCTGCATCATGGGTTGTTCTGGACGTTTCTGTTGCTGGGCTCCATATGGGCCAGTGATGCAGGAGCTTACTTTGTAGGGAAACTCATTGGTAGAAATAAGCTGTGGCCTTCCATCAGTCCAAACAAAACCGTGGAGGGTGCATTGGGTGGCATCGTAATTGCAATTGTTACGTCTATTATTTTTGCATTAGTGTCAGATGGTTTGCTTTCCTGGCAGAGAGCAATTGTGATTGGGATTGCCTGTGCAGTTGTAGGTCAGATGGGTGACTTGATCCAGTCTGCTTACAAACGTGTATATAATATCAAGGATTCAGGTAATCTTCTCCCAGGGCATGGAGGCATTCTTGATCGGTGCGACAGCTGGATTGTTGTTTTTCCATTCGTACATATACTAATGCTACTGCCCTATTAAAGAAGAACATAAGTCTGAGATAACAGCATTGTTCGCCGTAGGCATTGGATAATTAAAGATGAGGTGCAGCATGAAAAAAATTGCGATTCTCGGCTCGACCGGTTCCATTGGAACCCAGACACTGGATGTAGTTGACATGCATCCTGAACTCTTTCAAGTGGAGGGACTGGCTGCCGGAGGCAATACAGACCTGCTGATTGAACAAGCCAAACGTTACCGACCGAAGAAGATATCGGTTGGGTCCAAGGAATTGGCGGATAAGGTTGCTCCACATTTGCCTGCAGGAACGCAACTGTTTTATGGCACAGAAGGACTTGTAGAAGTGGCGGCAGGAACTGATGCGCATATGGTTGTAACAGCAGTGGTGGGAAGTGTTGGATTGGAGTCGACGCTTGCAGCCATAGATGCGGGTAAACAGATCGGACTGGCCAACAAGGAGACATTGGTTACGGCAGGGCATATTGTTACTACAAGAGCGACTGCCAAAGGAGTCTCTTTACTACCCATCGATAGCGAGCACTCTGCGATTTTCCAATGCTTGAATGGTGAAAACAGAGAACGCTTGACAGGTATCACGCTCACTGCTTCAGGCGGATCATTCCGTGATCTTACCCGTGAACAGTTGAAGAGTGTGACTATAGAGGATGCGCTTAAACATCCGAATTGGTCAATGGGTTCCAAAATTACGATAGACTCGGCAACCATGGTAAACAAGGGACTTGAAGTGATTGAAGCACATTGGTTATTTGGTCTTCAATATGATCAGATTAATGTATTGCTTCATCCAGAGAGTGTGATTCATTCTTATGTGGAATTGGATGACACCAGCATCATCGCCCAACTGGGGAATCCGGATATGCGAGTTCCAATTCAATATGCATTGACTTACCCTGACCGTCTGCCATCGCCAGCACAGCGTCTGTCTCTTGCTCAAGTTGGGAAATTACATTTCCGCGAGATGGATATGGAGCGGTTCCCATGTTTAAGAATGGCATATGAGTGTGGTAAAATGGGAGGAACCGCAACAACGGCGTTTAATGCAGCCAACGAGGTTGCCGTAGCCCGTTTCTTGCGTAAAGAGATATCATTCCTTAAAATAGAAGATATTATTGCTTCTGTGCTGGAAGCACACCACAATGTGGACGGGCCTGATCTGCAGGAAATCGCCCGTTGTGATCAAGAGAGCCGTAAGCTTGCGTCCAGTCTGTAATCTCTTTTTTCATAACAAATTGGAAGAAGTGATTCTCTTGTGCGGCATCAGAGAATAATGATAATCTAGAGGGACAGACTGCGGTATGTGCCGTGAAGGAGGATGGATAGGGATTGGAAACCATACAAGTGGTATTTCTAACGGTGCTCATGTTCTTTGTCATCGTGACGGTTCATGAATGGGGGCATTACTATTTTGCCAAACGCGCCGGTATTCTTGTACGGGAATTTGCGATCGGTTTTGGTCCCAAATTGTTCTCATATAAAAGAAACGAGACCCAGTTTACATTGCGTTTGTTGCCTTTTGGTGGATATGCACGGATGGCAGGGGAAGATCCGGAACTGGTAGAGATCCAAGAAGGACAGACCATTGCGGTAAGATCAGCGGATGACCAGGTGAAGATGATCTATCTGGACCAGCTGGATAACCGTAAAAATGTAATACGTGGTGAAGTCATCTCTATTGACATGGAGAATGCCCTGAAGCTTCAACTTGATGTAGATGGTGAAATTCAGGAATACCGAATACATCCCCAAGCGATGTTGGTAAGTCGGGGTAAACAAACGCAGATTGCACCGAAAGATCGTCAATTCGGAAGCAAAACGGTTGGACAGCGTGCGTTGGCTATTTTTGCTGGCCCGCTGATGAACTTTATTTTGGCCTTTGTGCTGTTCGCTGTATATGCGCAAATGGCAGGAGTTCCGGTGGAGAACCCTAAAAATCTCCAAATTGGCGAAGTGCTTGAAGGTGGGGCAGCTGATCAGGCGAACCTGCAAAAGGGCGATATTATCGAGACGATTAATGGTACTGCTATTGGTACAGATTCACAAAAAATGGTGTCGATGATTGCCGATTCCAAAGACAAGCCAATGGAATGGACGCTGCGCCGGGGGTCGGATACGTTTAATATAACGATTACTCCACGTGCTGTAGAGGGACAAGAAGGCGGTAAAGTGGGGATCGTACCTACGCTACCAACCCGATCTGTTGGATTTGCAGAGACATTTAAAGTCTCAGGTGTGGCCATGGTTGATACAACCAAAGTGATATTTGAAGGTTTTAAACATCTGATCAATCAATTCAACATGGATGATATTGGTGGTCCGGTTCGTACATTTGAAGTAACAGGGCAAATTGCCAAGCAAGGGATTGAGCAGTTAACGAGATGGGCAGCGATTTTGAGTCTGTATCTTGGGATATTCAACCTGCTACCAATACCTGCGCTGGACGGCAGCCGCCTGGTATTTTTGGGAATTGAAGCGCTGCGCGGCAGACCAGTTGATCCCAATCGTGAAGGTATGGTACATTTCATCGGATTTGCGATGTTGTTCGTCTTGATGCTGGCAGTAACGTATAATGATATATTACGTTTAATTAACGGATAATTACGTTTGGACTATGCTCTGAACTTTTCTTTCAGAGTGTAGTCGTTATGGGAGGACGCTGGAGTCTTATGTCAAAGGAAAATGATAAACAGTTCGTGACCGAAATCACACCACAGGGTGAGGATTTCTCACGCTGGTATATTGATGTTATCAAAAAAGCTGATCTCATGGACTATGCACCCGTACGCGGTTGTATTGTGTTCAAACCAGACGGATTTGAAATCTGGGAACATATTAAGGATGAGTTGGATCGTCGTTTCCGGGAAACGGGTCATCGCAATGCGTATTTCCCAATGTTCATTCCTGAGAGCTTCTTTCAAAAGGAAAAAGAACACGTGGAAGGGTTTAACCCTGAATTACCATGGGTTACGGAAGCTGGGGGAGAGAAGCTGGAAGAACGTCTGGCAATCCGCCCTACCTCCGAAACGATTATTGGTCACATGTATTCCAAGTGGATTCAGTCGTATCGGGATCTTCCGGTACTGATCAACCAATGGGCTAACGTAGTTCGTTGGGAAAAAAGAACATTGCCTTTCCTTCGTACAAGTGAGTTCCTGTGGCAGGAAGGTCATACTGCGCATGAGACCGAAGAAGAAGCACGTGAAGAAACGATGAAAATGCTTGAGATTTATCGTGAAGTCGTTGAGGAGTATTTGGCTATTCCTGTAATTGTCGGTCAAAAAACCAAATCCGAGAAGTTTGCGGGTGCGGTAGATACCTACTCAATCGAAGCCATGATGAAGGATGGACGGGCTGTTCAAGCAGGTACATCTCACTACATGGGTACGAACTTTGCAAAAGCATTTGAAATTCAGTATCTTAGCCGGAACAATGTGCTGGAGCTGGCTTACACTACTTCATGGGGAGTAAGCACACGTTTGATCGGTGCTTTAATTATGGTTCACGGAGATGACCGTGGTCTCGTACTTCCTCCTAAAGTTGCACCGACTCAAGTGGTCATGATCCCAATTGGACCTCCGAAAACGCGTGATGCTGTGGTTGGGCGTGCAGATGAGCTGTTCAGTGAGTTGAAAAAAGCTGGAGTCCGTGTGAAAATGGATGATCGCAGCGACGTTCGCCCAGGCTGGAAGTTCAACGAATACGAGATGCGTGGTGTTCCGATTCGTCTGGAGATTGGTCCACGTGATATGGAAAATGGCGTTTGTGTACTCGTATCACGGATTACAGGTGAGAAAAAAGTGGTAGAACAAGCGAACTTGGTAGAAGAAATCCAGTCTATGCTGACACAGATCCAGGTAGATATGTTAGAGCGTGCTCGCACATTTATGTCGGATAACTTCTACTCCGTGTATACACTCGATGAGATGAAAGAACTGATGGAAAATAAACGCGGGTTTACTCTGGCTGGATGGTGCGGTTCAGAATCTTGCGAAGATAAAGTAAGAGAAGTCACTGGTGCAACAAGCCGGAACATTCCGTTCCAGCCTGCGGAAGAAAAGCATACGTGCCTGGCTTGTGGTGAAAAGGCAGAACACACGGTTGTGTTTGCAAGAGCGTATTAAGTCAGGATAACCTGACGAAGAGCACTTTTTCACCAGTTGAGTAATGAATGGGAGCTTCTGTCGGATAAAATGAGTCGGTGCGAGTTCGGATCGGTGACATTTTTGAATGCAGGGGCTTTTCATGCTTTAAGGGGGTACAAGGAGGAACACGATGAGCGGATTTGATGAGAAGAGAAAACGGTTTGAGTTGTTGATGAAACAGGCAGAGCTTCCGTCTGGTCTGTTAGATCCCTATTTTTTGGATGGATGGATTGAACAAGTAGAGACCAATCGAACTAATCGGGAATGGAATATTCTGATTGCGAAGGATACATTGGTACCGGCTCCAATCTATCGCACATTTTGTCTGCATATTCAAGAGAAGATGAATCATATCGCCAAAATTTCATTTGGCTTTAAATATACGGACAAGGTACAGAATGGCGATATCGTTAGTGAATATTGGAATTTGTTTCGGGAGTGGGTTACACGTGAGATTCCATCCGTGAATGGTTGGATGAACCGGACTACGTTTGAATGTGAAGCAGATCTTCTGCAACTGACGATGAGTGATGCAACGTCAATGGAATTGGCTCGTAAGAAACAGATTGATCAGGCCATTAAGACGTTCTATGAAAAATACTTTAATCTACCGCTCCGCATCAAGATGCAAGTAGGCGAAGTGGGAAGCAATAAAGAGGCCATGGAACAGTTCCAGGCCCAAAAGCGTGTTGAGGAACTTGAGGTCATCGAAAAGATGATGAGTGAAGTGGATACAGAAATCCCGGTGGATGAGGAGCAGGGCGATCTGCGTTTGCAGATGGGTTACGATATCAAGGAGCCAGCAGTGCCTATGCAGGAAATCCAGGATGAAGAGAAAAAGGTTACGCTTCAAGGTACGGTGTTTGGTCTGGATCGCAAAGAACTGCGAAACGGCAATACGTTGTTTACCTTCTATCTGACCGACTTCACGGACTCCATGCAA
Source organism: Paenibacillus sp. FSL R5-0749 (assembly GCF_038595085.1). Lineage (NCBI taxonomy): Bacteria > Bacillati > Bacillota > Bacilli > Caryophanales > Paenibacillaceae > Paenibacillus > Paenibacillus sp. FSL R5-0749. The sequence continues at coordinate 2,490,478 of NZ_CP152005.1, forward strand.
ATGAAGATGTTTGCCAAAACAAAAGAGGATGTTAAAATTCTCAGTTTGCTTGCTAATGGTAAATGGGTAAAAGTGCGTGGTCGTGTAGAGTATGACCGGTTTATGCAAATTCCTGAACTCGCAATGATTCCATCGGATCTGATTGAAGTCAAAGCACCTCCGTCTCGCAAAGACAATGCACCAGAGAAGCGGGTGGAGTTCCATCTGCACTCTACGATGAGTACCATGGATGCTGTAACTTCAATTGACAAATACGTGAAAATGGCAGCAGAGTGGGGTCATAAGGCCATTGCTGTCAGTGATCATGGCGGGGTGCAGGTATATCCCGAGGCTTCCAAGGCTGCTAAGAAAAATGGAATTAAAATGATCTACGGTCTTGAGGCTAATGTCGTGAATGACTCTGTCGCAGTTGTAATGGCTCCGCAGCCTTTGGATCTGCAAACCGCGACATACATCGTATTTGATATCGAGACCACAGGTCTTTCGGTTACGCAGAACAAAATTATTGAGATTGCTGCCGTGAAGATGCAAGATGGCAAAGAAATCGACCGGTTTGCGACCTTTGTCAATCCGCATGAGCGTATTCCCTACAACATTCAGCAATTGACGAATATTAATGATGACATGGTAAAAGACGCACCTGAACTTGAGCCTGTTATTCGTGATTTTGTGCAGTTTGCGGGAGATGGTGTACTTGTTGCCCATAATGCACGTTTTGATATGGGCTTTATCCAAGCTTCCCTGAAGCAAATTGGACTGCCGGAGCTCCCTAACCCGGTTCTTGATACGTTGGAACTGGCGCGATTGTTATTTCCGAAAAATAAAAACCACCGTCTGAATACGATGGCGGATAAATATAAGGTTGGACTCGAAAGCCATCACCGTGCCATTGATGATACGGTTGCACTCGCGGGTATCCTGATTGGACTGCTAAATGATGCTGCACAGATGAAAGGTTTGACGAGGCTCGATCGTTTGAATGATTATGTGGGTGTCGATTTGTCGAATACAAGACCTTTTCATTGTGGAATCTATGCACTGAATGATATCGGTAAGAAAAATCTATATAAGCTGGTATCTCTCTCTCATACGGAACATTTCAAGCGTGTACCTTGCATTCCCAAATCAAAACTGATTAATTTGCGTGAAGGCCTTGTTGTGATATCGGGCTGTGAAAAAGGGGAGTTTTTCGAAGCGGTACTTAACAAATCGCTCGAAGAAGCGGAAGAGATCGCCGAGTTCTACGACATACTGGAGATCCAACCACTTACCATGTATATGCATTTGGTGGATAAAGGTCTGGTGGCTACACCCGAAGAGATCAAAACAGCGATCCGTAAAGTCATTGATATAGGTGCAAAGCTTAACAAACCGGTCATAGCCACAGGTAACGTGCACTATCTGGAGCCGCGTGACAAGTTATATCGGGATATCACCATTCACGGAATTACAGGATTTAGTCCACTGAAAGATCAACGTAAACCGGATGCACATTTTAGAACGACAGAGGAAATGCTGGAAGAGTTCCAGTTCCTCGGTCAGGACAAAGCATACGAGGTTGTTGTTACTAATACGGTGGAGTTGTCTGACCGATTTGAGGAAATTAAGTTATTCCCGGACAAACTGTTTACTCCGATTCTGGAGGGTGCGGACGAAGAAATTCGTAATACCTGCTATAACACTGCCAAGTCCATCTATGGCGAAGAATTACCAGAAGTAATCGTGGCACGACTGGAGAAAGAACTCATTCCAATTATTAAATATGGTTTTTCTGCCAACTATCTGATCTCGGAACGCTTGGTTAAAAAATCGAATCAGGATGGTTATCTCGTAGGTTCGCGGGGATCAGTAGGCTCCTCTGTCGTTGCTACATTCCTGGGTATATCCGAGGTTAATCCGCTGCCAGCTCATTATATTTGTGTGAATTCAGATTGCAAATACAGCGAGTGGTTCCTGGACGGCAGTGTTCGTAGTGGATTTGACCTTCCAGAGAAAGAATGTCCGAATTGTGGTGGTACGCTTAAAGGAGAAGGCCAGGATATTCCGTTTGAGACTTTCCTTGGCTTTAAAGGAGATAAAGTTCCCGATATTGACTTGAACTTCTCTGGTGATTATCAGCCTCATGCTCATAACTATACGAAAGTACTGTTTAGTGAGAAGAGTGTTTTCCGTGCCGGGACCATTGGTACGGTGGCTGAGAAAACAGCATTTGGTTTTGCCAAGAAATATGAGGAAGAACATCACAAGAAATGGCGCGGAGCTGAATTGAATCGATTGGCTTCGGGATGTACAGGGGTAAAACGGAGCACTGGACAACACCCCGGCGGTATTGTGGTGGTTCCTGATTACATCGAGGTCGAAGACGTTACACCTGTTCAATTTCCGGCTGATGACGTTAATGCAGAGTGGAAAACGACACACTTTGATTATCATGCTTTTGAAGAAAACTTGCTGAAACTCGATATTCTGGGACACGATGATCCGACGATGATGCGGATGTTGCAGGATTTGACAGGGGTCGATCCAACGACCATTCCGATGAATGATCCCAAAGTCATGAGCATGTTTAACTCCACCGAAGCGCTGGGAGTTACACCGGAACAGCTTCGGTCGCCAGTTGCGACATTTGGTGTGCCGGAGATGGGAACGAAGTTTGTACGTCAGATGCTTGTTGAATCCCAGCCGACATCTTTTGCCGATTTACTGCAAATCTCCGGATTGTCACATGGTACAGGGGTATGGCTTGGAAACGCTCAGGATCTGATTAAGAACGGAACGTGCAACATTAAGACTGTAATCGGTTGTCGGGATGACATCATGTTATTCCTGATCTATAAAACGGGAATGGACGCTAGTCTGGCCTTTAAAATCACGGAGAGCGTTCGTAAGGGACGTGGTTTGCCACAGGAATGGATTGACGAGATGAAGAATTGTAAAGTGCCTCAATGGTACATTGATTCGTGTCTCAAAATCCAGTACATGTTCCCGAAGGCTCATGCGGCCGCTTATGTTATTTCAGCAGTACGTACGGCGTTCTTCAAGCTATATCATCCGATTGAATATTACGCAACCTACTTTACCGTGCGGGCGGATGAGATTGACATCGAACTGATGTGTCAGGGATATGATGCTATCTATCGAAAAATAACGGAAATTGAGCAATTGGGTTTCCAGGCACCTCCAAAAGAGAAAAACATGTTGCCTGTCCTGGAAATGGGTCTGGAAATGACAGCACGCGGATTCTCGCTGAAATCCATTGACTTATACCGTTCGGAAGCAACGAAGTTCATCGTTGACGGAAATTCATTAATCCCTCCATTTTCGGCGCTGGCAGGAATCGGTGATAATGCCGCTCGTAATATTGCTGCAGCTAGAGATCATGGTGAGTTTCTGTCGGTTGAGGACTTCCAGCAGAAGTCGAAAGCAAGTAAGACCATTGTTGAACTGCTGTCGAATATGGGATGTTTCCGGGGCTTGCCAGAGAGCAATCAGCTTTCTCTTTTCTAGGCCTGAATTTGGATCTTAAAATGGTGATTGATGGGGGCAACGTAATTTTTCCTTCATTAGTAAGTAAACCGCCTGAATCATCGCTTACTTGTCACTATTACCAGACTATGTTATAATTTTTGAAGTGAACGAGATAGTACGAATTTCTAAAGAGTGGGGAAACCCACTCTTTAGTCTTTGGTATACAAGAATCTTGGGTATTGAATAATCTGCCAGTGCTTTTTTGCTGGTGTAACCTAAGTTGGAGGTTATTGGTTTTGAGCACAACGAACATTAAATCTACCGTGGAAGAAATGATCCAACCCTACTTGAACGAACAAGGCTTCGAGCTGGTTGACATCGAATACGTCAAAGAAGGCAGCAACTGGTTTTTACGGGTGTATGTCGACAAAGAGGGTGGCATCGACATCGACGATTGCGTCTTGATCAGCGAAAAGCTGAGCGCCAAGCTGGATGAGAACGATCCGATTCCAACCATCTATTTCCTTGAAGTGTCTTCTCCCGGTGCGGAACGTCCACTGAAAAAACCTGAGGACGTTACCAAAGCTGTAGGCAAAAATGTTTTTGTTACAACCTACGAGCCGGTGAACGGATTGAAGGAATTTGAAGGCAAGCTGCTTTCCTTTGATGACGGGGAACTCGTGATTGAAGCAGGCAAAAAACAGCATGCCATTTCTTATGATAAGGTTGCCAGTGCGCGCCTAGCTATTTTGTTTTAAGTGCCTTGTTCACTTTATTAATGAAAAAGACACATCTCACGATAACGGCAAGGTGCTCATGAGTTCAGAGCCTTTCGCCGTTTTACGTATGAGATGCCATGTTTGAAAGGGGGATCAACATTCATGAGTATGGATTTTATTGAAGCAATGAATGAATTGGAACGGGAAAAAGGGATCAGCAAGGATGTGCTGTTTGAAGCGATCGAGGCTGCACTAATTTCCAGCTACAAGCGGAATTTCAACACGGCCCAGAATGTGCGTGTTGACATGAACCGTAATACGGGAGTTATACGGGTGTATGCCCGCAAATTGATCGTGGAAGAAGTCCTGGATTCACGTACCGAAATTTCATTGCCTGCTGCACGAGAAATCAACCCACACTTCCAGCTGGAAGATATTGCGGAGATTGAAGTTACGCCGCGTGATTTCGGACGTATCGCCGCACAGACTGCCAAACAGGTAGTGACCCAGCGGATTCGTGAAGCCGAACGCGGCCTGATCTACAACGCTTTCGTAGATAAGGAAGAAGATATCGTTACGGGAGTGGTGCAGCGTCAGGATTTGCGCAATATCTACATCGATCTGGGCAAAATCGAAGCGGCTTTACCGCTAACCGAATTGATGCCGAACGAGAAGTTTGTTCATGGTGACCGTATTAAGGCGTATATCACCAAGGTCGAGAATACGACCAAAGGGCCGCAAATCATCTTGTCCCGTACCCATCCGGGTCTCTTGAAACGTCTCTTTGAACTGGAAGTGCCTGAGATCTTTGACGGTGTAGTTGAAATTCGCTCCGTCGCTCGCGAAGCAGGGTTCCGCTCCAAGATTGCCGTACATTCCCGCAACGAGGAAGTTGATCCAGTTGGATCTTGTGTAGGTCCTAAGGGAATGCGCGTGCAGACCATTGTGGGTGAGCTGCGCGGTGAAAAAATCGACATCGTTCGTTTCTCCGATCAGGTAGACGAATATGTTGCCAATGCACTGAGTCCTTCCAAAGTGTTGGAAGTTCATGTATTTGAGGAAGAAAAGATGGCTCGGGTTATCGTTCCGGACTATCAACTGTCGCTCGCAATTGGTATCAAAGGCCAAAATGCCAGATTGGCAGCCAAATTAACTGGCTGGAAAATCGACATTAAGAGCGAGAGCCAGGCGGAACAGGAATTCGGCAGAGAAAAAGATTCTTCTTCTGAAATGCATCAGGATTCCGTCTCCGTCGACTAAAGTAAAGTACGGGGGGCGCTGACGTATGAAACCAAAAAAAGTGCCGCTGCGCAAATGTGTGGCATGCCAGGAAATGATGCCCAAAAAGCAGCTGATTCGCATCGTTAAAACGCCAGAGGATGAAGTGCTGATCGATTTGACTGGCAAAAAATCCGGACGTGGTGCCTATTTATGCGGCAAAGAGTCCTGTTTTAAGCTCGCACTCAAAAACCGGGCTTTGGATCGGGCGTTAAAAGGCAAAGTCTCACCTGAAATTTACGAGCAACTAGCAGCTGACTTCATCGCGGTTGAGGATGAATTCATAGCAGCACAGGAGCGTGAAAATGACTAATATTAAAACGCTGTCTTATCTGGGACTCTCTATGCGTGCAGGTAAACTTGTAACAGGTGAAGAAATTGTACTTAAAGCGATCCGTTCTTCCGAAGCTAAAATGGTTATTGTTGCGGGTGACGCCTCAGCCAATACACAAAAGAAATTTCGCGATAAATGCGGAACTTATAAGGTTCCTCTGTTGATCGGATTTGACCGGGATAGTCTGGGTTCAAGTATCGGTAAAGACACGCGTGTTGTTCTTGCAGTAACGGATCGAGGGTTTGCAAAAATGATCTCCAAGCAAGTCGGTATAATGTCGGAGGTGGAGTATATTGAGTAAACAGGAAAACAAGGATAAATTGCGAGTTTATGAATATGCGAAGTCCCTTAATATGAGTAGTAAAGAAATTATAACCATTCTTAAAAAGCTGGAAATTCCCGTAAACAATCATATGAGTGTCATGGAGAATGGTTCAGTCGGTAAGGTGGAACAATTTTTTAAAGATATAAAATCCACTGCTGCTTCCAAAAAAGGCAACGAAGCAAAACCAGTTGCTACTTCGGCAGTACGCAGTGACAAACCAGTGGACAGCAACAAGCCGGCCGGCGGAGTGAACACGCCGAATAGCAGTAACACATCCGGTAGTCCCGTACAAACAAAAATACAACAGGAAAAGCAGGTAGGTATGAACAATAGACCAAATTCCAACAATAACAATGGCACCCAAAGACCCAGCGGCCAAGACAGCCGCAACAGAACGAACTCTTCCCAAGGCTCAAGCCAAGGAGGACAATCAACTAACCGTCCAAGACCGGCTCAAGGTGGACAAAGCAGTACTGCATCCCGTCCGCAAGGAACGGGTCAACGTCCAAATAACAGCGGTGGCGGTCAAGTAAGAACTTCAGGACCTAACAGCGGCGGTAATACAGGTACTGGCGGCAACCGTAGCGGTGGCCAAGGTCAGAGCCAAGGACAAGGCCAACGCAGAAGTGGCCCAGGTGGTACTACTGGCAACAATAACAATAGTGGCAACCGTTCAAACAGCGGTGGCGGTGGACGTCGTTATGATGACAATCGTGGTGGCAACTATCGTGGTAACCGTGGTGGCAAGAACAATCGCAACAGAAATCAACAACAGTACCAGCAACGTGAGAAAATTGATAACACACCTAAGAAAATCATCGTTCGTGGTGATATGACCGTTGGTGAAACAGCGAAGTTGCTCCATAAGGATGCTTCCGAAGTTATCAAAAAACTCATCGCGATGGGTGTTATGGCAACAATCAACCAAGAACTTGATATCGAAACAATTCTGCTGCTTTCTGGAGAGTTCGGTGTCGAAGTTGAAGTGAAGATTGTGCTCGAAGATGACCGTTTCGAAACACTGGAAGAGAATGATGATCCTGCAGATTTGCAGTCTCGTCCTCCAGTAGTAACCATCATGGGACACGTTGACCATGGTAAAACGACATTGCTTGACGCGATTCGTTCTACGAATGTAACAGGCGGCGAAGCAGGCGGAATCACGCAACACATCGGTGCGTATCAAGTTGAAATCAACAACAAGAAAATTACGTTCCTGGATACTCCGGGTCACGAAGCGTTTACAGCGATGCGTGCGCGTGGAGCACAGGTTACGGATATTACAATTATTGTTGTTGCTGCGGATGACGGTGTTATGCCACAAACGGTTGAGGCCATTAACCATGCCAAAGCTGCTGGGCTTCCAATTATCGTAGCTGTCAATAAAATCGATAAACCGGGTGCTGATCCGGATAAAGTAAAACAAGAATTGACTAACTATGAACTCGTTCCGGAAGAATGGGGCGGAGATACCATCTTTGTTAACGTGTCTGCGAAACAAAGAATGGGTCTGGAAGGTCTGCTTGAAATGATTCTGCTCGTTGCAGAAGTGAACGAATACAAAGCTAACCCGGACAAACGTGCCCGTGGTACAGTGATTGAAGCCGAGCTGGATAAAGGACGTGGCCCAGTTGCCCGTATCCTCGTACAGCACGGTACATTGAAAGTCGGAGATGCTTTCGTAGCAGGTAACTGCTTCGGTCGTGTCCGTGCGATGGTCAATGATAAAGGTCGTCGTCTGAAAGAAGCTGGACCTTCAACACCTGTCGAAATCACAGGTCTGACAGAAGTTCCAGGTGCTGGAGATCCATTCATGGTGTTTGAAGATGAGCGCAAGGCGCGTTCCATCGCTGACAAACGTGCGATTACGCAACGTGAATCCGATCTGGGGACACATACTCGCGTAACGTTGGATGATCTGTTCCAACACATTAAAGATGGCGAGATCAAAGATCTGAACGTTATCATCAAAGGTGACGTACAAGGTTCGGTTGAAGCATTGAAAGGTTCCCTTGCGAAGATCGAAGTTGAAGGTGTTCGCGTGAAAATCATTCATAGCGGCGCTGGTGCAATCACTGAGTCCGACATCATTTTGGCTGCAGCATCCAATGCCATCGTGATTGGTTTCAACGTTCGTCCTGATAACCAGGCGAAAGCAACTGCAGATCAAGAGCAAGTAGACATCCGTCTGCATCGCGTAATCTACAGTGTTATCGAAGAAATTGAACAAGCGATGAAAGGAATGCTTGATCCGATCTACAAAGAAAAAGTTATCGGTCATGCTGAGGTTCGTAGCACGTTCTCCATCAGTAAAGTGGGTACCATCGCTGGTTGTATGGTTACCTCAGGTAAAATTACGCGTTCTGCGGAAGCACGCCTGATTCGTGACGGCATCGTCCTTTACGAAGGTAAGCTGGATTCCCTGAAACGTTATAAAGATGATGCCAAAGAAGTAGCCCAAGGCTATGAGTGCGGTATCACACTGGATAAATATAATGATCTCAAAGAGGGCGACGTTATCGAAGCCTTCATTATGGAGACAGTACAACGATAAGCAAGGAAGCATGAGGTGAACAACAATGGCTAAGATTCGTACAGGTAGAGTGGGCGAGCAAATCAAGAAAGAATTGAGTTTGCTCATCCAGTCTGAACTGAAGGACCCACGTATCGGCTTTATTACCGTAACGGGAGTCGAAGTGACAGGAGACTTGTCGCAAGCCAAAGTTTATCTGAGTGTCTTCGGTGAACAGGAACAAAAAGATAACTCGCTCAAAGCACTGGCAAAAGCAAATGGATTTTTGCGTTCCGAGCTGGGCAAACGTATCCGGTTTCGTCATGTTCCCGAGTTGATATTCAAGATTGACGAATCCATCGCTTATGGTAGCCGAATTGAGAAGCTGCTTGGCGATATTGGTTCCGACAAGAACGAATCCCAGTAACAGAATAGAGGAGACGGCAATGCACACTTATGAACAGGCGCTCCAGGCCGGAAAGCAATTTCTGTTGGAGCATGATGATTACCTGGTCGTGTCGCATGTACAGCCGGACGGTGACGCAGTCAGCTCGACGGTAACGGTGGGCTGGCTGCTGTCATGTCTGGGTAAGACATTCACGATGATTAACGAAGGCGATATCCCGCATCGCATGCAATTTTTGTGGGGAGCAGGCAACATTGTGAACATGACCGAACAACCACCGCAGCGAAAATATAAAGCTGTTATCTGTGTGGATTGTGCAGACTTTGCCAGAGTAGGTTTGACGCGTCATTATTTCGAAGAAGATGCTGTTATTTTGAATATCGATCATCACCCTACGAATGACGGTTATGGTACAGTCAACATCATTAAGTCAGATGCTGCTGCAACGGCTGAAATTTTATTCGATTTTCTGAACCTTTTCCAAGTAATATGGGATAAAGATGTTGCGACAGCAGTTTATACAGGATTGCTTACGGATACAGGTGGTTTCCGCTATGCCAATACCAGTCCAAATGTAATGACAACGGCCTCCAGACTGCTTGAACATGGTGTGGATGGACCTTATCTTGCCCAGACCTTGCTGGAGCAGGTGACTCTTCCACAAGTTCGAATTTTGAATCAGGCACTAACAAGCCTACAGATGACAGATGATGGAAAGATAGCCTGGGTTGTTATTACACCTGATGATATGGTAGCTTGCGGAGCGGCTAATGAAGATCTTGAAGGGGTAGTAAACTATCCGCGCAACATTCAAGGCGTGGAAGTGGGTATCTTTTTCAAAGTCATCAACGAGAACGCCGTCAAGGTTTCTCTGCGTTCGGCTGGCAAGATTGATGTTGCTGCATTAGCACAGACCTTTGGCGGAGGCGGGCATGTGCTCGCAGCCGGATGTCGTCTCGAAGGCAGTCTTGATGAAATTGTCGCAAAAGTACTGAAGCAGGTGAATTCACAATGGTAAAGCCATTTGAAGGTGTACTTCCGGTATATAAACCGGCGGGATTTACTTCTCATGATGTTGTAGCCAAGATGCGTCGCATTCTCAAGATGAAGCGCATTGGTCATACGGGCACACTGGACCCACAAGTTACAGGCGTCCTGCCGCTCTGTCTTGGACGGGCGACACGCGTCGTAGAATACATGCAGGAGCTTCCGAAGGAATATCTGGCTACGCTTAGATTGGGACTGTCTACTGACACAGAGGACATGACAGGGGAAGTCATTGAGCGTGCTGAAACACCGGTGGAAGTCACACAGGATCAGGTTCAACAGACGCTTGAGCAGTTTCTGGGCACGATCTCTCAGGTTCCTCCCATGTATTCTGCGGTAAAGGTAGATGGCAAACGTCTTTATGAGCTTGCTCGTGAAGGAAAGACGGTAGAGCGTAAGAGCCGTGAGGTCACAATCTATGAGCTTGAGCTTACAGGGATTGAAACTCAAGGCGATACGACCGATATATCTTTCCGCGCCTTGTGTTCAAAAGGTACCTACATACGTACATTGTGTGTAGACATCGGTCGACAACTCGGATATCCATCGACCATGGTTCGACTGGAGCGTACGATATCGGCAGGTATCACTGCAGATCATTGTCTTCGTATTGAAGAAGTGGAACAACTTATGGCTGAGGGAACTTTGGCGGAGGCGCTGATTCCTGTTGATGAGGCTATTGCTTCGATTCCGGCCCACAAGGTTGGAGATGAACAGGCCAAAGGAGCACTTCAAGGTCAGAAGCTGTCTGCACGTCTTTTGGAACCGCCAGTAGAGCAACCAGGTTTATTACGGTTGTATGCTCAGGATGGTACGTTTCTGGGGATATTTGAACGGGATGAACTAAAACCAACGGTGAGGGCAGTTAAAGTCTTTTTGCCGGAATAAAGAGGTATCGGGCTTGGAGTTGTAGTGGTAATGCTCAAGCCTGGCCTATCTAGTGAAATGCAGGTGAATGATTGTGAAAACCGTAATGCTAACCTATCCGCAGACGTTACATTCGACTGAGCTGGGCGCACTTCCCCAAGTGCTTGCAATTGGTCAATTCGACGGACTGCATCTCGGACATGCAAGTGTCATTTTATCAGCTGTCCGCATTGCGCGGGAAACGGGCATGCAGGCAGCGGTCATGACCTTTCATCCACATCCGAAGGAAGTTATGCGCAAAGGAGATTACGAGGGTTATCTAACTCCCTTGAGAGATAAAGAAGACATCCTGGCAGGAATGGGCGTTGATGTACTTTATGTGGTGGAGTTCAATGAAGAGTTCTCACGGTTGACTCCACAGCAATTTGTACACGACCTGTTGATTCCTCTTCAAACACGAACAGCGGTTGTGGGTTTTGACTTCCGTTTTGGTCATAAGGGGGCAGGGGACGAACAGCTTCTTCGTACGTTGGGAGAAGGAGAGATGACGGTGGAAACCGTTCCTCCTTTCTTGTTAAATGGTGAAAAAGTGAGCAGTTCTCTCATTCGTGGCCTGTTGAAGCGTGGGGAGATGGATGAGGCCAGTCAGTGGCTTGGCAGACCTTACAGCATCAGAGGAACCGTCATTCACGGGGAGAAGCGGGGACGAACGATTGGGTTTCCCACAGCCAACCTTGAACTCACGGATCATTACGTTACTCCATCGAAGGGTGTTTACGCTGTTCGTGTGCAGTATGGCGAACAGGAACTGCATGGCGTAATGAATCTCGGTGTGAAACCTACGTTTCACGAAAGCGGGATGAAACCTACGTTTGAAGTGCACCTGCTTGATTTTGACGGACACTTGTATGACCAGGAACTAAAGGTTGAGCTCGTTCACTATATTCGTGCAGAACGAAAGTTCGACTCTATTGATGCATTGATTAGTCAGATTCGTGAAGATGCATTAACCGCCGGTCGCCTGTTATCTTAAAGGTTCTGGATTAAATGCATGTTTACATTTACTTTGACTAGGCAATTATGATATACTGTACTACGTTGTCGATTGAGACAACATTAACCTTGGCTTGGTTGCTTGCTCTCACCGGCGGTGACGAGGCTAATGGCGATTATATTGAAGGAGGTGAACAGGATGGCATTGACTCAAGAACGTAAACAACAACTGATCGACGAGCACAAAACTCACGAGTCCGATACAGGATCTCCAGAGGTGCAAGTTGCTATCCTTACGGAAAACATCAGAAGTTTGACAGACCACTTGCGTACGCATAAGAAAGACCACCACTCACGTCGTGGACTTTTGAAAATGGTAGGTCAACGTCGTAAGCTTTTGGCTTACGTGAAAAACAAAGATGTTAAACGTTACAGCGCACTGATCGAAAAACTCGGATTGCGTCGTTAATTATCGTACATGTTTTCAAAACCAACCTGGCTGTTATCCGTCATTCTTTTGTCTAAAAGGACAAGCGGAACTTACAGCCGGGTTGTTTTGTAGATGAACATGTTGCCATATATTTGTAGATGGGGCTCCGTGAGGAGCTTTTGTTGTGCAGGTTAGCATGTTGAAAGATCCATACATAGCTAATGAATGCAGGACAAGCAGGAAATACTGTGAATATGCAGAATCCATTGAATTAGGAACGAATAAAAGGAGGGGTTTCATGGAACAGCGTGTTGAAATGCAGCTTGGTGGAAGAAAGCTTACGCTTGAGACTGGGCGTTTGGCCAAGCAGGCTAATGCTGCCGTTAAGGTAACATACGGGGATACCGTTGTATTGTGTACCGTGACAGCATCAAGTGAGCCGAAAGATCTGGACTTTTTCCCATTAACGGTGAACTATGAAGAAAGATTGTACGCCGTAGGTAAAATCCCGGGTGGATTTATTAAACGTGAAGGCAGACCGAGTGAGAAAGCAATTCTTTCAAGCCGTCTGACAGACCGTCCAATTCGTCCATTGTTCCCGGAAGGCTTCCGGAATGATGTACAAGTTCTGAATATTGTTATGAGTGTGGATCAGGATTGCGAACCGCAAATCGCTGCAATGATTGGTACATCAGCAGCATTGAGCATTTCGGATGTTCCATTCAGCGGACCGATTGGTGGCGTAAAAGTTGGACGCATTGATGGCCAGTTCATCATTAACCCAACGATTGCACAGCTTGAAATCAGTGAACTTGAACTGGTGGTTGCAGGAACTAAGGATGCCATCATGATGGTTGAGGCTGAAGCAAACGAATTACCTGAAGAAGTGATGCTCGAAGCAATCATGTTCGGACATGACGAGATCAAAAACATTGTTGCGGTAATCGAACAACTCGTGCAAGTTGCCGGTAAGGAAAAAATGGCTGTTAAGTTGCATGCCGTTAATGCTGAAGTCAACAGCAGTGTGCGGGATTTCGCAAGTGCTCGTCTGGTTGAAGCTGTTAAAATTGCTGAGAAGCATGCTCGTCAAGATGCAATCGATGTAGTGAATGACGAAACGGTTGCTCACTTTGAAGAGAAATATATTGAAAGTCCTGAATTGCTTAAAGACGTGAAGGAAGTTCTGCACGATATCGTTAAAGAAGAAGTGCGCCGTCTGATTACGCATGATAAAGTTCGTCCAGATGGACGTGGACTTGCTGAGATTCGTCCAATCGAATGTGATACTTCCCTGCTGCCACGTACGCATGGTTCAGGTTTGTTCACACGTGGTCAAACGCAAGCACTTAGCATCTGTACACTTGGTGCACTTGGTGATGTTCAGATTTTGGACGGAATTAGCCTTGAAGAAACGAAACGTTTCATGCATCATTATAACTTCCCACCATTCAGCGTAGGTGAAGCTCGTCCATTGCGTGCTCCAGGCCGTCGCGAAATCGGACATGGTGCTCTGGGTGAGCGTGCGCTTTCCAAAGTAATCCCTTCCGAAACAGACTTCCCATACACGATTCGTCTGGTATCAGAAGTTCTGGAATCCAACGGTTCAACTTCCCAGGCAAGTATCTGTGCCAGCACACTAGCTATGATGGATGCAGGTGTACCTATCAAAGCTCCAGTTGCGGGTGTAGCTATGGGTCTGATCAAAGACGGAGATCATGTATCCATTCTGAGTGATATTCAAGGTATGGAAGATCACCTCGGCGACATGGACTTCAAAGTAGCCGGAACACCTGAAGGTGTAACTGCGATTCAAATGGACATCAAAATTGATGGAATTGATCGTCAAATTTTGTCTGAAGCATTGGCTCAAGCCAAAGAAGGTCGTTTGCACATCTTGAGCAAAATGACTGAAGTGATGAATACACCACGTGAGCAGTTATCACAATATGCGCCTAAAATTACAACGATGCATATCAATCCGGACAAAATCCGTGATGTTATTGGTGCAGGTGGTAAAATTATCAATAAAATCATCGAAGAAACCGGTGTTAAAATTGATATTGAACAGGATGGACGTGTCTTTATCGCTTCTTCCAACCAGGAGATGAATGATAAAGCCAAAGCGATTATCGAAGGTATTGTACGCGAAGTATTGGTCGGCGAGATTTATGTCGGTAAAGTAAAACGCGTTGAGAAATTCGGTGCATTCGTTGAAGTACTTCCAAACAAAGAAGGTCTGGTGCACATCTCACAACTGTCAACAGAACGTGTTGCCAAAGTGGAAGATGTTGTAGCCATCGGTGATTCTATTACGGTAAAAGTAACGGAAATTGACCCACAAGGTCGAATCAACTTGTCCCGTAAAGCGGTTTTGACTGCTGAAGCTCCGGCTCAATCCTAGGATACCGAAGCAACAGGTTATAATTGGATAGATTGAATGAAGAGACAGAATGTGAATTTCTGGCTCTTTTTTTAACGTTTAAATACGAAAAACAAGGATGAAACCATGGCTTAGTATTCATATTCCTGCCCTTGTCCTCATATGATGGGGACAAAGACGGCGGGAGGATGGAGCTGTGGGAAACCAATCCAAAAAGCTGGCGGCTGTTCTGGCAGGTGTGACTGCGGTCATGTTGATCGGACAAGTTGGCAGTGTACGTACATACATTACGGAGATCCGTGATGGGCCAGGTACGCAAAATGCTTTTGACATGTTCAAGGAAGCAACGGGAGAAGATGCGCTGTTGTCGGCGATTCGGGATAAAGCGGCTGAGACAAAAATTGCTCCGGTAAATGCCAGGGTAGATCGGGTATGGAAAGCGATTCCTGGCTATAATGGCATGGAGATTGATGTGGAAGCGACATACCGTAAGGCACTGAGTGGAACGTTGAATACCAAAATTGCTTATATTTACCGTCAGATTGAACCGGCGATTCAGCTTAAAGATTTGGGTGCACATCCGATCTATCGGGGAAATGCGAACAAACCGATGGTTTCTTTTATGATTAATGTCGCGTGGGGGAACGAATATATCATACCGATGCTGGATACGCTCGATGCAGAGAAAGTGAAAGCCACTTTTTTTCTGGATGGAAGTTGGTTAAGCAAAAACGTTGAACTGGCCAAGGAAATTCAGAAACGAGGGCATGAGCTGTCCAATCATGCGTATTCTCACCCGAATATGAGTCGATTGAGCGCAGAACGAGCCAAGCTGGAAATTAGTAAAACGCAGGATCTGCTCCATAAAACACTGGGGGTAGAGAATCGCTGGTTTGCTCCGCCTTCAGGTGACTTTAATCAGAAGACCGTTGATATTGCTTCTTCCATGGGATTGCAGACCGTGTTATGGACAGTAGATACTGTAGATTGGCGTAAACCAAGCCCGGATGCCGTTGTTGCCAAAATTGCGAAAAATACCGAGGCAGGCACGTTAATTCTAATGCACCCTACAGCTGCTTCTTCGGGAGCTTTAAAGGGTATGATTCAATCCATTCGGGCCAAAGGTCTCGTGCTCGGAACGGTAAGTGAGACGTTGTCTT
Organism: Paenibacillus sp. FSL R5-0749; assembly: GCF_038595085.1. Classification (NCBI taxonomy): domain Bacteria; kingdom Bacillati; phylum Bacillota; class Bacilli; order Caryophanales; family Paenibacillaceae; genus Paenibacillus; species Paenibacillus sp. FSL R5-0749. The sequence continues at coordinate 2,506,397 of NZ_CP152005.1, forward strand.
CGGAACGTGTAAACACGTCTGCGGTTGAGTGAACGTTGTTTTTTTGTTAATATCAAAAAGTTGGAACCAAATGTCGATTTCAATTTTAAGGTTGAGATCAAGGCAATTATAGAGATGTAGGAGGGCCAACCATGAAAAAAATTCAGCTGGGCAATGGCCTCAGAGTTGTCATGGAACAGATACCGACCTGCCGTTCTGTGTCTTTCGGAATATGGGTCAAGACAGGTTCGCGTAATGAGCAACCTGCAAGTAACGGAGTATCACATTTTATTGAACACATGTTATTTAAGGGAACAGATCGTTATGATGCCAAGGCGATTGCGGAACAGTTCGATGCGATTGGTGGTAACGTGAATGCGTTCACTTCCAAAGAATACACGTGTTATTATGCAAAAGTGTTGGATGAACATTTACCGATTGCCGTTGATGTGTTATCTGATATGTTTTTCCGTTCCAAAATGGATGATGGTGAATTGATCAAGGAGAAAAACGTCATCCTGGAAGAAATCTCAATGTATGAAGATACGCCTGATGATATGGTTCATGATCTGATGGCCTTGGCCGCTTATGGTGAGCATCCGCTCGCATACCCTATCCTGGGTACGGAAGAACGTCTCAAAGCGATGGATTCCAGCCATCTGCGTGCATATATGAAGGAGCACTACACAATTGAGAACACGGTCATTAGTATTGCGGGTAATATTGACGACAGTGTAATTGATCTGATGGAGAAGCATTTTGGTGCTTTTGATGTTAATGGAGTAACAGAAGCAGTGACGATGCCGGCGTTCCAAAGCGGACAGCTCTTCCACAAAAAGAAAACGGAGCAGAATCATATCTGTATCTCGTTCCCAGGCTGTAAAATTGGAGATCCGCTTCAATTCGCTATGGTTGTTCTGAATAACGCTATTGGTGGAGGCATGAGCTCCAGACTGTTCCAGGAAATTCGTGAGAAACGTGGGCTTGCATACTCCGTGTATTCCTATCATAGTTCTCATGCAGACAGTGGACTGTTCACGATATACGCGGGTACAGCACCGAAACAGACAAAAGAAGTGCTCGACCTCACCAAAGAGGTTTTGGGCGACCTGGCTGTAAACGGCTTGTCCGAAGATGAACTCCGCAAAGGAAAAGAACAGCTGAAGGGAAGCCTGATTCTCAGCTTGGAAAGCACAGGCAGTCGCATGAACCGTCTGGGTAAAAACGAGCTAATGCTAGGCAGACACCATACGCTGGATGAGATGATCACCAAAATTGAGCAAGTAACCATGGACGATATTAACGCGGTGCTTGATCTGATGTTTGCTGAGCCTTTTGCACTTGCCATGGTTGGCGCTTCAGATAAGACGATCGCTGGATTGAGAAGGGATGATTTTGTTGCATTACGTTCAAATACAGAAACTGCCGGGCAATGAAGATATTAAACTGCCTCAAAAAATGTCGGAGCTGGCATCCGGCTTTGATGTCGTAGCTGCACTTCAGGAAGATGTTGTATTGCAGCCGGGTCAGCGTACGCTGATTCCAACCGGACTTGCGATGGCAATGCCAGCTGGATTGGAAGCACAGATTCGTCCTCGGAGCGGACTGGCTTTCAAACATGGAATTACCTGCCTCAACACACCGGGTACCATTGATGCGGACTATCGCGGAGAAGTCAAAGTACTGTTGATCAATCTGGGTCAGGAACCCTTCACGATTGTACGGGGAGAGCGCATCGCACAGATCGTCTTCCAGACGGTGCCTGCGGTTGAATTGACGGAAGTGACGGAACTTTCAGAAACGGTACGCGGTGAAGGTGGATTTGGTCATACCGGGAAATAAACAGCGTATATATACCCATTCTTTAGAGTCGTCCCTGACAGGGGCGGCTCTTTTTTACATTTGAGAAACGGACGGTTGAATGCAATTATTGTTTTCACCCCGCTGTGGGCCCCTGCATACGATAAGGCATACATGTGGTGAAAGGAGTGACGTCCCGATGCTGACCGGAGTCCGGATTGTAGTCCTGGGCGGAGATGCGCGGCAGCTTGAAGTCATTCAAAAGTGCGCAGAGCTGGATGCAACGGTAAGTGTGGTGGGTTTCGATAAAATAGAGCGTTCCATTCCGGGGATTGAGCATCAGGAACTGGAGGACGAAGTATTTGCTTCCGCAGATGTACTGGTACTGCCTGTTGTCGGTTGCGATGACCAGGGAAAAGTGAGTACTTCATTTAGTGACACGCCGATCTATTTGAAAAAGGAACATATTGCAGCATTACCGGAGCATTGTATTGTGTTCACAGGTATGGCTAAGCCATTTTTGCGCGAACTTTGTCTTGAAAATGGGCTGCGACTTGTTGAAGTACTTGATCGTGATGATATTGCACTATACAACTCCATTCCAACAGCTGAGGGAGCCATCGCCATAGCAATTCGGGAGACGGACTTCACAATCCATGGTTCGGAATGTATTGTGCTTGGCCTTGGTCGAACAGGATTCACAATGGCCAAAACACTGCAGGGACTTGGAGCAAATGTACGGGTGGGAATCAGGCGGGAAGAGGATGCTGCCCGCGCTACAATAATGGGCTGGAAGCCTTTCATGACAACGGATTTGGCCGCTCAAACCGGGGAAGTTGACTTGCTTTTTAATACGATACCGACTATGATAATCACAGCACAAATCCTGTCCAGAATGCCGCAAAAGGCTGTTATTATCGACCTTGCATCCGCTCCTGGCGGCTGTGATTTCAGGTATGCAGACAAACGCGGTATCAAAGCGCTACTTGCGCCTGGCCTCCCCGGCATTGTTGCTCCCAAAACGGCTGGCGGCATTATTGCCGACGCGTTGATCCGTTTGCTTTTGGAAGAACAGAACGCACGGGAGGTTAAATCATGAACTGGCAGGGAAAAACGGTAGGTTATGCAATTACGGGTTCTCATTGTACGTTTGAAGAGGTTATGCCGGTTATTAGCCGCTTCGTGGCTGAAGGTGCCAACGTCATTCCGATTATTTCGAATTCGGTGCTGACGACCGATACACGCTTCGGTACGGCGCAAAATTGGCAAAAACAGTTGAAAGATATAACAGGTAATGATATCATTTCTACAATTGTTGAAGCGGAGCCATTAGGGCCTTCCAAGCTGCTTGATGTGCTGGTGATTGCTCCATGCACAGGGAATACAACAAGCAAGCTGGCTAATGCGATGACCGACAGTCCCGTGCTGATGGCAGCCAAAGCGCAGATGCGCAATCAGCGTCCACTTGTACTTGCCATTTCCACGAATGACGGTCTGGGCTTGAATGCTGCGAATATCGCCAAATTGCTCGTGGCCAAATACTTGTATTTTGTGCCATTTGGGCAGGACGATCCAGTGAAGAAACCAAACTCGTTAGTCGCCAAAATGGAATTGATTCCAGAGGCTTGCTGGAGTGCCCTTGAGGGCAAACAGTTGCAGCCGATGATTGTGGAGCGTTCTTCACAAGCTTAAGAAATCAATGATTCGGTGACAACGTTTATGCGCTTGGAGAAATGAAGGGTTTGAGAGACAAAGAAAATCATGGGGGACGATATGCTGGATTGAACAGCTACTTGTGTCCACGTTCCTGTCTATAAGGCATTCCTGCTTGCGGGCAGTAAAGGTTAAGCAAGCGGGAGAGGTCTACTGTGAATGTATGCGTCATGATCTCGATAACAACCGCCACCTTTGAGTTGTGATTGTCTAAGACAATTACAAAAAAACAAAGAGTGGCATGGAATGCCGTATAAAATGCTGAAATTATCGCATCAGAACGCTCCCTAGAGTGATCCATTTGTTGATTTGACCCGTGTCCAGTCTTCTTGCGTACACAAATGGAGGAATAAAGATGCGTATCATGGTACAGAAATTCGGAGGCACGTCTCTCTCCACTGTTCAGGCGAGAGAGCATGTGCTCCGTCACGTTAAACGTGAACTTGAGGCAGGATTGAGTCTAGTCATTGTTGTGTCTGCGATGGGACGCCGAGGCGAGCCATATGCGACCGATACGTTGCTGGACTGGGCTGCACAGAACGGAAACGCACTATCCGCACGCGAAAAGGATTTACTGCTGTGCTGTGGTGAAATCATATCGGCGACAACTTTGAGCAGTTTACTCGAACATGAAGGCATTCCAACTACAGTGCTGACCGGTGCACAAGCAGGTTTTGTGACGGACGACAATTTCGGGAATGCCCGGATATTGGATGTCCGTCCTGTTCGTGTGTTGGAGCAGCTGCAGCTCGGGCGTGTCGTTATTGTAACCGGATTCCAGGGGCAGACGGAGAATGGAGACTTCACGACATTGGGTCGTGGGGGAAGTGATACATCTGCGACAGCGCTTGGTGCAGCGTTACGTGCTGAAATGGTGGATATCTACACCGATGTGAACGGGATACTCACAGCCGATCCGCGAATTGTTGAAGATGCGCGTCCGCTGACTGTTGTGAGTTATGCCGAGATCTGTAATATGGCCCACCACGGGGCCAAGGTAATCCATCCACGTGCGGTCGAGATTGCCATGCAATCCCAGATTCCAGTGCGGGTAAGATCTACTTTTGCAGACACGGAAGGAACGCTGGTCACGCATCCGGAAGGATTTCGGGATGTGCAGACAGGCATTGTTGACCGTTATGTAACAGGTATCGCCTACGTGAGCAATGTCACGCAAATTACGGTGGATGTACCTGGTGGTGCAGATCGGCTGCAACTAAAAGTGTTCAAAACCATGGCTGAGAATTCGATCAGCGTTGATTTTATTAATGTTACCCCCTCGGGAGTTGTCTATACGGTTTTTGACAGTGATTCCGAGAAAGCCATACAAGTATTGCAGGAGATAGGTCTCAAGCCACAAAGCCTGTCCGGTTGTGCCAAAGTGTCCGTCATCGGCGGAGGCATTAATGGTGTACCCGGAATTATGGCTCGAATCGTTGAGTCCTTGACACTGGCTGACATTCAGATCCTGCAATCGGCAGATTCGAATACAACGATCTGGGTACTCGTAAAAAAAGAAGATATGGTTCAGGCCCTGAGGGCACTTCACGCCTCATTCGAACTTCATTTGTAAATAACTGAAGTTAGAGGAGCCAAACCTGTTTTGAAGGAGGAATCGAATTGGACTTTGGAAGATTGATTACAGCAATGGTCACTCCGTTCAATGAACAAGGAGAGATTCATTGGGAGGAAACGGCACGTCTAATCGACTATCTGATTGTAGATCAAAAGTCGGAGACGCTCGTAGTTTCCGGAACAACAGGGGAGTCTCCAACACTTAGTGATACTGAGAAAGTTCAATTATTCGAATTTGCAGTGAAACATGCAGCCGGCCGGTGCAAAATTATAGCCGGAACGGGAAGCAATAACACGGCACATTCCATCCATTTGACACAGGAAGCTGAACGTGCCGGAGTGGATGGCATATTGTTGGTTGTTCCGTATTACAACAAACCAAGCCAAGAAGGGTTGTTCAGACATTTTGAAGCGATTGCTGGCTCTACCAAGCTGCCGATTATGCTGTACAACGTGCCTGGGCGTACAGTAACCAGCCTGTCAGCAGCAACAACGCTTCGTCTTGCAGAAATCCCGAATATCGTCGCTACGAAGGAATGTGCCTCTACAGAGCAGGTTACGCTGATTGCAGCAAGTGCTCCAGAACATTTCAGAGTCTATTCCGGTGACGATGCTTCAGGCTTGCCGGCGATTGCGGTTGGAGCACATGGAATTGTCAGCGTGGCGAGTCATGTCGTAGGGGCAGAAATGAAGAAAATGATTGACGCCTTCTATGGCGGTGCACCTCTTCAGGCCGCTCAGATTCATCAACAGCTGTTCCCTGTGTTTAAAGGCCTGTTCGAGTGTCCACAGCCTCTACCGAACCCGGTAGCGGTAAAATATGCACTGACATTGCGTGGTTTGAACGTTGGCTCTGTACGTTTGCCTCTTATTCCGCCAACGGAAGAGGAGCAGGTGTATATCAAAGGTCTGCTTAATTTGTAATCATTTTGGTTGTATATGGAACTATTTTATTAATCATGGGAATATCTTCAGATTAGGAAAAGAACCGCTCCTCTTCATAGAGGCAGCGGTTCTTTTTTTACGAGTAATGTGAGGTTTCTTTTCCATTGCTAAGGGGAAACCTACAGGTTAACGAGAGAGTGACTTGTTTTTTTTGTTTTTAATCATGTATAATGATGTCAAGTGACTGGGTGCGGTATTTTTTTGAAATTGAAAGCGACATCGTTTCGTGGTGTGGCTTTGCGGTGAAAAAGGAAGGAACGGCTAAGAGGGAATTTTCAACTCCAACTTGTTGGTAAAAGGGAATAACTTCGAAGAACTTCTTCCAAATATCGTGAATAAAGGTGTTCTTTTGCATTCATCCCGATAGGTGGGTATGTGATGTATGGACTACTTTTCTTAACTTACAATAAATAATAAGGTACGACGTCCAACTACCATAGGAGGTTTAGATTCATTTGTCTAAGAAAAATAATAACGATAAACTGATGATTTTTGCTTTGGGCGGCGTAGGCGAGATTGGTAAAAACATGTACGTCATCCAATACGCCAACGACATTGTAGTCGTAGATGCTGGTCTGAAATTCCCTGAAGAAGATATGCTTGGTATTGATATTGTCATCCCTGACATTTCTTACCTGACTGAGAACCGTGACAAAGTAAGAGGAATTATCCTTACACACGGACATGAGGATCACATTGGTGGTCTGCCATATGTTCTCAAACATCTGAATGTTCCTGTATACGGAACAAGACTTACGCTTGGACTTGTAGAGAACAAGTTGAAAGAAGCGAATTTGCTAGGTGAAACAAAACGTATTCTGATTGATGCGGATTCCGAGATTCAACTTGGAACTGCATTGAAAGCTTCGTTCTTCGCTACTAATCATAGTATTCCGGATTCTGTTGGTGTATGTGTCGAAACACCGGAAGGTGCAGTTGTTCACACAGGTGACTTCAAATTCGACCACACGCCAGTCAATGGTCAATATGCAGATCTTCAGCGTATGGCACAGATCGGAACAAATGGCGTGCTTGCGCTGTTGTCTGACAGTACGAACGCTGAGAAACCTGGATTCACACCATCGGAGAAAAATGTGGGTATCGTTCTGGAAGATATCTTCCGTAAAGCAAGTCAACGTGTTGTCGTAGCGACATTTGCTTCCAACGTACACCGTATCCAACAGGTGATCAATGCAGCAGAAGTGACTGGACGTAAAGTTGCAGTTATTGGACGCAGCATGGTGAATGTGGTGGGTATTGCTTCTGAACTGGGTTACCTTGAGATTCCGGATGGCATGATCATTGAACCTGAAGAAGTAGGCAAGATGGCTGCAGATCGTGTCGTGATTCTCTGCACAGGAAGTCAAGGAGAGCCAATGTCAGCACTGACACGTATGGCTCGTTCCACGCACCGTAAAGTGGACATCCTGCCAGGCGACACTGTCATTATCGCAGCAACACCGGTTCCAGGTAACGAAAAATATGTAGGCCGTACGATTGATGAACTGTTCCGTCTGGGCGCTAACGTGCATTACAGCGGTGCTAACAGTGGTGTTCACGTATCTGGTCACGGTAGCCAGGAAGAGTTGAAACTGATGCTCAACCTGATGAAACCGAAATTCTTCTTGCCAATTCACGGTGAATTCCGTATGCAGCGTCGCCACGCGGTTCTTGCTGAATCTGTAGGCGTTGAACCGGAAAACATTTTCATCACGGACATCGGTGAAGTGATTGAAATTCAAGGTGGAGCAGCACGTAGAGCAGGTAAAGTCACTGCAGGTAACGTATTGATCGACGGCTTGGGTGTAGGCGATGTGGGTAACATTGTACTGCGTGACCGCAAATTGTTGTCACAAGATGGTATCCTTGTTGTCGTGGTAACACTGAGCAAACAGGATGGAAAAATTGTTTCCGGTCCTGACATCATCTCTCGCGGATTTGTGTATGTACGTGAATCGGAAGGACTTCTTGATGAGGCCAACCGGATCGTTAGCAGCACATTGCAGAAGTTGATGAGTGAGAACGTTAACGAGTGGGCTTCACTCAAAACAAATGTTAAAGATGCTTTGGGACGCTTCCTGTATGAACAAACTCGTCGTAGACCGATGATTTTGCCAATCATTATGGAAGTTTAAAATAGGCTAAACAAAAACATATATTCAGGCACACAGTCGCCCCTTCTCTACGAGTAATATTGGACGGTTCCTCGTAGAGAAGGGGCTTTTTTTGCGTTTTTCAGGAAGATCAGCAATATGGTCAATATGTAAGCAATTTGGATGTAGCGGGTATAAGGCGGCTGGAAAAATCCCCATACTAAGGAATACATTAAATGTTTCTGGAGAAGGGGATTAATGAAATGAATGAACGTATGAATGGCAAGCAGGCGTCAAAATCCAATCAACCGGAAATTGAAGCGCCAGAGATTCCGATTCAAGAGGACAAGAACATCTCGCCCGTGACAGAGACGATTCAGCAATTTGGGCAGACACAGTCGCCGGCAGGTGAATCAAATATTTTCTGTATGACAATTATTGGACAGGTCGAAGGGCATCTGATTTTGCCGCCACAAAATAAAACAACAAAGTATGAGCATATCATTCCACAGCTGGTGGCTGCAGAGCAGAATCAGCGTATTGAAGGTATACTGATCATTTTGAACACGGTAGGTGGAGATGTAGAGGCCGGTCTGGCCATTGCAGAGATGATTGCTTCTCTAAGCAAACCTACGGTCACTGTGGTCATTGGAGGCGGACATAGCATTGGAGTGCCGATTGCTGTAGCTTCAACGTATTCCCTGATTGCCGGAAGTGCAACGATGACAATCCATCCCATACGGATGAACGGCCTTGTCATTGGTGTACCTCAGACGTTTGAGTATATGGAGAAAATGCAGGAGCGGGTTGTACGGTTCGTGACGTCTCATTCGAATATCTCGGAAGAGATGTTCAAAGAACTGATGTTTAAGACCGGTGAGTTGAACCGGGACATCGGCACAGCTGTAGGAAGCGCGGATGCAGTGAAATATGGATTGATGGATGCGGTAGGCGGAATAGGACAAGCTATTGCTCAGCTAAATCAGCTTATAGGAGACAAGAGACAGACGCTGCAAGCGGGAGGTTATACCCAATGACGTTATATACAGTGATGCCCCCTGAACAACTCTGGTCAGGAATGTGGAAAGAGGGCGAAGATACAAGAGAAATCAAGATGAATGGTTTATTAATGCAGGTGAGGCCTGTAAATGACAATGAAGCCGTTATTGTACGTTTGCTGGATTGTCCACTCGAAGCCTATCTTAATCCTGCCAATATGCCCGGTTCGACCATTCCGCTTTCGGGTAACTTGGGATCAGCATAACGCGACGAATTCAGACAAATTGAGCAGAAAAAGAACATATGTACGGATTATATTTGTATGGTATAATATTCTTCTGGGGGTGACCTGATTTTGGCCAGAAGAAAAAAGAGGAAAAAAAAGGGCGCTGGTTTTAGTGGCGTTTTAAAATATGAAATTTACGGAATTGTGCTTATTACCCTTGCTGTCATAGCATTATCGGGTGAAGCCACCGTTGGACGTTCGCTTTCCAAGATGTTCGGACTGATGCTTGGTAAGTTTTATTTTGCGATTCCGCTTGTTGGTATTTATTATGGTCTCATGGTGATGATTCACCGGAAATGGCCGAGTGGCTGGACCACACGCAAAACAGGACTGGTATTGCTGGTCTTTGCCTTAACCCTGATGAGTACCGTCTCCGCAATGCACCAGAAGCTCATTCCGGTTGGTGCGCTTGAGCCTGGTGCTGTGATTACACAGGTACATAATGATATGCAAACCGAGTTGTTAACCCCTGTTGTACCAGGGGAGAGGGACTCCATGCTTAACAAGGATATCAGCGGTGGTTATCTCGGAGCTGGGCAATTCGCTCTTTTCCTGTGGCTGTTCGGCAGTCTGGGTGCGAGACTCATCATGATTGTCATGTTTGTCATCAGTTTTATGTTGATTACGAGTCTATCTTATGTGGATCTGATTCGAATATTCCGAACAAAGGTTTGGGATGCCGGGAGTTCGATGTACAAGAAGATGGAATCGCGGTCTTCTGCACGATCAGCTGTAACTTCTGATGGAAGGAAAAAAGGTAACGCTCGTAAAGTGGTGCCTGTCCCTGTTGAAGATGATGAAGACGAGTACGAGGATGAATTAGAGGAACAGCATTTGCCAAAACGAAAAGCCCCAATATTCTTTCAGCTTTTTGGAAAATGGGGAGCTAATCGAGAGCAAGAGACATCAGGACGTGAAATGGATGAGGTCGATTCAGTTGAAACAGAACAGATTGTATACCGCGCCGAGCAAGATCACAATGTAGAGACGTGGCAGGATGCAACCGAAGACGTAGCGAACAAATCAGCTTCATCACATGTTCCGGTTCAGGCCAAACCTAACTCAGCGCCGATCATTCGAGACTTTTTTGAGCATGTCAGAGCCGAAGATGCAAGCATTGAAGATGATTTGGACGATGCTTATCCTTTCCCTGATGATCTCGCTGATCCAAACGTAGTTCAACAGGGCGAACATGACATTAAAATAACGGATGAACTGGTAGAGACAGAGTGGTCAGCATCCGGTGCAGGTATGGACGAGCTGAATGCTGAGGATGGGCATCAGAGTGGAGAAGAAGTGCCTAATGATGCAATGTTGGGAGCAGATACTCCAACTCCTGAAGGGGAGGACACACAACCAGTGAAACCACCGCCCCCTCCTCCTAAGCCGTACAAGCTGCCATCCTTCCGTCTTCTTGCCAAGCCTAACAATGCGGGTAAGGCAGGCGACCAGAAGGATTATATGCAGACAGCGCGTAAGCTGGAAGCTACACTGGAAAGCTTCGGTGTTCGTGCCAAAGTACTTGAAGTGGTTCGGGGTCCTGCTGTTACAAGATATGAAATTCAGCCTGATATCGGTGTCAAGGTCAGCAGAATTGTCAGTCTGACTGATGACATTGCGTTGGCTCTGGCTGCAAAAGATATTCGGATGGAAGCGCCGATTCCCGGGAAGTCCGCTATAGGTATCGAGGTTCCTAATGGCGAGGTGTCGGTTGTAACGATGCGTGAAGTAATGGAGACGGCAACATTCCAGGATGCAGAATCCAAAGTGACCATTGCATTTGGCCGGGACATCTCCGGACAGACAATCATTGGTAACTTGGCTCGCATGCCCCATTTGCTGGTCGCGGGTGCGACAGGTTCCGGTAAGTCTGTGTGTATTAACGGAATTATTACCAGCATATTGTACAAAGCAAAGCCGGATGAAGTGAAGTTCCTGATGGTCGATCCCAAGATGGTTGAGTTGAACGTATATAACGGCATTCCTCATCTGATGGCGCCAGTTGTAACTGATCCCAAACGAGCGTCACTTGCTCTCAAAAAGATTGTGGTCGAGATGGAGAAACGATATGAACTGTTCTCCAAATCAGGTACACGTAACGTCGAGGGTTACAACAATCTGATGAAAGACAATCCTGCGGCTGTTCTGCCTTATATTGTTGTCATTGTGGATGAGCTTGCAGATCTCATGATGGTTGCAGCCGGAGATGTTGAGGATGCCATTGCGCGACTCGCTCAGATGGCTCGTGCAGCCGGAATCCATCTGATTATTGCCACCCAACGTCCGTCTGTTGACGTTATTACCGGGGTAATCAAGGCTAACATTCCATCTCGAATTGCCTTCGGCGTATCTTCACAAGTGGATTCCCGAACGATTCTGGATATGGGTGGGGCTGAGAAGCTGTTGGGTCGTGGAGACATGTTGTTCATGCCTATGGGTGCATCCAAACCGGTTCGTGTACAAGGTGCCTTTATGAGCGATGAAGAAGTCGAAAATATTGTAAACTACGTACGGGGTCAAGGTGAAGCGCAGTATGATGAGTCCATTGTACCTGAAGTGGATGATTCCATTCAGGCAGCAGATGAAGTACAGGATGAGTTATATGAGCAAGCGGTACAGATTATTTTGGAGGCAAAACAAGCGTCAGTCTCCCTATTGCAACGTCGTATGCGGGTTGGTTACACACGTGCAGCGCGTTTAATTGACTCCATGGAAGCCCGGGGGGTCATCGGTCCATACGAGGGTAGCAAACCACGGGAAGTGCTGGTATCACTTGAACAGTATCAACAGAATAAAATAAGCTCATAGTGACTTGGAGCATCGGTCGTTTAAGCCCTCAACCTATTGGTTGGGGGCTTTTTGTATGCTCTGCAGACTGAAGTTTTGCCATCTACTCCAAAGATCGGATGATTTGGTGCATAGGAAACAAGCAGGCTTGTCATAATAACCTTAGCGATTCTGTTAATCCCACAAGAGAAAGGTAGAGCACAGTCGATGCGAAAAATGAACCTATGGCTTTTCACTGCTATTTTGCTGATATCCGCATTGGGAATCCGTTATTTGCTTCCTGGGAATACAGCAACGGAAAGTTCAGCCGAGCGTACACCGCAGGTAGAAGAAAAGGCCTTGCCTACGTTTAGCAGCAATACAGTGAAATATGGAAGTTACGGTCAGGATGTATATGAGCTTCAGGGACGTCTGAAGTATCTGGGATTTTACAATGGTAAAATCGACAGTAATTTTGGCAGCAGCACATTGAAATCCGTCAAATGGTTTCAATCCGAGTTTGGAATGAAGGCAGATGGTGTGGTTGGAGCTGAAACCAAGCTCAAGCTGTACAATGCGTCAACCAAATGGTCGCCAACAGAACCGCCGCTACACAAGGAATCCTCTGGTGGGGGTGGAGGAAGCAACTACAATACGGCAGATAAAGAGCAAGACAATATGGGATCTGCCAATGCACTCGGTCTCTCCGAGAATGAACTCAAGATTATGGCTAACGCCGTATATGGTGAAGCCCGGGGTGAACCGTTTGAAGGTCAAGTCGCAGTAGCGGCAGTTATTCTGAATCGCGTAAAATCCCCAAGCTTTCCGAGTACACCCTCAGGGGTAATTTTTCAACCCGGTGCATTTACAGCTGTAGCGGACGGACAGATCTATCTAGAACCAAACGCACAAGCCAAGAAGGCAGTTGAGCAGGCCCTGAATGGCTGGGACCCATCCGGTGGTTGTCTCTATTATTTTAATCCCAAGACAGCAACATCCAAATGGATCTGGACCCGTCCACAGGTGAAAACAATCGGGCAGCATATTTTTTGTATGTGATGATGTTGGAAGCAACCAGAAGGCGTGACTTCGGTTGCTTCTTGCCTTTTGAATGGGTTAAAATGGTTGTTACATTTAGCGTAATACGATTGCATGACAAATGACGCCGTAAAGGGGTTTTGACATTTGAATACATCAGGATTCGAACGAGGCAGCAAGAGAGAGTTTCGTATACATGTGCTTCCGACTAAACGTTTCAAAACGTTTGCTATATCGCTATATGCAGGCGTTCCCTTACGAGAAGATACAGTAACCAAAGTAGCGCTGACACCTTTTGTACTACGACGGGGGACGGAGTCCTATCCGGAAACAACGCAATTTCGTGAACAGCTGGAGCATCTGTATGGAGCCGGTTTTGGTTTTGACGTCTATAAACGCGGGGATTATCAGATAGTACAGTTTCGGATGGATACCATTAATGACTCCTTTGTTGGAGGCGATGAGCAGCTGCTGGATCGGTCATTTGCCTTCCTGGGAGAGGTTCTTACCCGACCTGCACAGGAGAATGGACATTTCAGGACGTCGTATGTACAAGCAGAGCGAGAGACGGTTCGGAAAAAGCTGGAGTCCATCGTTAATGATAAAATGCGGTATGCCGCTGAACGCAGTATCGAGGAAATGTGCAAGAACGAGCCGTACCGTCTTCACCCCCTGGGTGAGCGAAAGGATCTGCCCGGGATTGAGCCTGACATACTGACTGCGTCTTATCAGGAGTGGCTGCAACAGGCGAGTATGGATCTGTATGTGGTAGGGGATACGACACTGGAGGAGGTGGAGAACCTTGTTCAGCGTCATTTCAATGTAGATCGAACGTCCTCCTCCGATTACCAGACACAGGCCGCGGTTCGAGGAGATAAGGAAGTAGAGACCGTTGTTGAGCGACTGAATGTGAGTCAGGGAAAACTCAATATGGGACTCCGTACATCGATTACTTATGGAGATCCTCAGTATGCAGCGGCACTCATGTACAACGGGATTCTCGGTGGGTATCCTCATTCCAAACTGTTTGTTAATGTTCGTGAAAAAGAAAGCCTGGCGTATTACGCTTCTTCGCGATATGACGGACATAAGGGCATTGCCACGATTCAATCCGGAATTGAAATCCCTAATTATGAGAAGGCTGTCACCATCATCAAGCAGCAGCTGGAGGAAATGAAAAGCGGTACAATCAGTGATCTGGAAATGTCCCAGACCAAAGCAATGATTCGTAACCTGCTTAAGGAGATGCAGGATTCTGCTTTTGAGATGATCGCTTATGATTTCAATCGACAGTTGTCTGGCAAAGAGAGAACGGCTGAAGAACTGCTAGCTCAGGTAGAACATATTAGCAAGGAAGATGTTCGTGAGGCGGCAGAACAGTTCCGTCTGGATACGATTTATTTCTTGCGGGACGAGAAGGAGGAATAGTCGGTGGAGAGCATTCGGTATGAACATTTGCAGGAGACACTATATTACGAAGTAATGGATAACGGACTGCATGTCTATATTTTGCCTAAACCGGGATTCCAGAAAACGTATGCTACGTTTGCAACCAAGTATGGATCGGTGGATAATCATTTTCAGGTTGAGGGACAGGAAGCAGTCAAGGTTCCGGATGGAATTGCCCATTTTCTGGAACACAAAATGTTTGAAGAACCCACAGGCGATATTTTTGCAACATTTGCGTCTCACGGTGCCTCAGCTAACGCATTTACGAGCTTCGATCAGACGGTTTATTTGTTTTCAGCGACCGAATATGTGAATGAAAATATACAAACATTAGTTGACTTTGTGCAAAATCCTTACTTTACGGATCAAAATGTGGAAAAGGAAAAAGGCATTATTGGGCAGGAAATTGATATGTATGCTGACAATCCGGATTGGCGAGTTTATTTTGGATTGATCGAAGCCATGTATCAGAAACATCCGGTGCATATCGATATTGCAGGAACGGTGGAATCCATTCGTACGATTACCAAAGAGATGTTGTATGAGTGCTATAACACCTTCTATCACCCGAGTAATATGCTCTTAATCGTGGTAGGTGGTGTAGATCCACAGGAAGTGATTGATATGGTTCGTTCGAACCAAGAACAGAAGGATTATAAGCCACAGGGGAGTATCGAACGTTTCTTCGAACCGGAGCCAGAGCAAGTAGGAGAAGCCAGACGGGAAGCCAAACTGGCTGTTTCACTGCCAAAATGTCTCTTTGGATTCAAGGAGACGGACATTGGACTTACTGGAGAAAAATTGTTGCGGCGGGATATGACAACGCAGCTGATGATGGATCTTTTGTTTGGTTCAAGCACACGATTATTTCAGAAGCTCTATGATGAAGATCTGATCTCGGACAGCTTTGGACATGAGTATAACAGTTCGCCGCAATATGCGTTTTCAGCTATTGGTGGTGACACGAAAGATCCGGATCAACTGCTGGCACGTATACGTGAAGAAGTGGATGCCATTGTAGAAAAGGGGTTCGAATCCACGGATTTTGAACGTGCACGCAAAAAGAAAATAGGCGGATATTTGCGTATGCTCAATTCTCCGGAGAACATTGCGCATGAATTTACACGTCAGCAATTCCGTGGCGGTGATTTCTTCAATATGCTTCCGCTCTATGAATCGATTACACTGGAAGATGTAAATTTCAGACTGAGAGAGCATATTCGCTGGGATCAACTGGCTGTATCGCTAGTCGTGAGTCCTTGATATGGAGAGGGGAACAGGACAATTGAAGGCAATTGGGGAAATGACTGTACTGGTGACTGGAGCAAGCGGTGGCATCGGAGCCGCTATCGCAGAACGTTTCGCCAGAGTGGGAATGAATGTTGTTATACACTATATGAAATCGCATGAGGCAGCGAATGAAGCTGCCAGACGGTGCATGGAACAGGGCAGTGGGAGAATCATGACGGTGTCTGCGGATCTTCGCAGCCGGGAACAGATTGAACGTATGCGTGAGAAGCTGGAGTCACACAATCTCATGCCAGATATCCTCGTGAACAATGCAGGAATCTCGCACTATGGGATGTTGTCTGATGTTACAGAGGAGATCTGGGATGAAGTGATGGCCATTAATCTCAAAGGCACCTTTATGTGTACACAGGAAATGATGCCTCACATGATCTCCCAAAGGTATGGTCGAATCATTAATATATCGTCGATCTGGGGGCTGTCTGGTGCCTCTTGCGAGGTGCTGTATTCCACAACCAAGGGCGGGGTGAATGCATTCACCAAGGCACTTGCAAAAGAACTCGCACCTTCCGGAGTAACCGTAAATGCTGTGGCTCCTGGCGCCGTTCAGACATCCATGTTGAACCATCTGGATCAGAGTGAACTGAAGATGCTGGAAGAGGAAATTCCGGCAGGAAGACTTGCTCAACCTGATGAAATCTCATCACTGGTTTATTTTCTGGCCCTCCCTGAATCGGGGTATATCAATGGGCAGATTATCAGTCCAAATGGCGGTTGGTTAACGTAAGCAGCAAGTAAACTTGAGTGGCTATGAACGAAACAAGTGAAGGTTGGCCGAGAAGCATCCGTCTTCCGGATTATTTTCAAAATGCTCGTATATAAAATGCTTCGAAAGCACATATTACAACTGTTGATTTTAAATCTCATGCGTCATCTAAGGAGGATTTATCATGTCAACAGAAAAAACAGTGCTCTCCAGCTTTGACACATGGAAGAAGTTCCTGGGTGACCGCGTACTGCAAGCAGAGAAGATGGGGATGAGTGAAGAAACCATCAACAAACTTGCGTATGAAATCGGCGATTTCCTTGATGAGAAAGTCGATCCGGCGAACCATTCCAACCGGGCATTGAAAGAGTTATGGGATGTCGGCGATGCAGATGAGCGTCGTACGATCGCGTGCCTGATGGTCAAATTGGCCAAACAAAACGCATAAGATTACAGATGAAGAGCTCCCGCAAGGGGGCTTTTCTCTAATGATTACAAACGGATTACAGAGCTGTTCTTGTAATTCATTTTCATTTTATATATCATTAACGTGACCCATTTTTAGAAGATGTCTCAGTTTGCTGTCCAGTGGACACGTTCTGTTGCTGTCGAATAATGTGGAATAATGCATTACGGGGTGTTGAAATGGAATCTAAACAATGGTACATGGAATATAAAATACATAAGAACAGACCCGGTTTGTTAGGCGATATTGCCTCGATGCTGGGGATGCTTGAAGTGAATATATTGACCATTAACGGTGTGGAAGGCAAAACGCGAGGTATGCTGCTTGAATCGGATGATGATGAGAAAATCCGTTTGCTTGGTGAAATGCTTGGCAAAGTCAACAGCATCACCGTATCGGCTTTGCGTCAACCTAAATTGGTGGATATTTTGGCTGTGCGTCATGGCAGATATATTGACCGTGACTCGGATGATCGCAAGACATTTCGTTTCACACGAGATGAACTTGGGTTACTTGTGGACTTTTTGGGTGAAGTATTTAAGAGGGAAGGCAATCAGGTCATCGGTTTGCGCGGAATGCCTCGTGTTGGTAAAACGGAGTCCATTATTGCGGGCAGCGTATGTGCGATGAAGCGATGGACTTTTGTTTCCTCCACACTTCTTCGTCAGACGATAAGAAGTCAAATGTCCGAAGACGAATTGAACCCGAACAATGTTTTCATCATTGATGGAATTGTAAGTACGATTCGTTCCAGTGAGCGGCATTACAATTTGTTGCAGGATATTATGTCGATGCCAAGTACAAAGGTTATCGAACATCCGGATATTTTTGTGCAGGAATCCGAATATGATTTTAATGATTTTGATATTATTATTGAATTGCGCAATATTCCAAATGAAGAAATTATTTATGATACGTTTACGGCAAGCTATACCGACGAACTATAAGGCTCCGTACGGAATCATGGAATAGATTAGCAACAACTCATGAGATAAACATAAGGAGGAGATGGCATGTCTGAACTGGGTCAGCAGTTAAGAGAGGCCCGGCTGCAAAAAGGGATGAGTCTTGACGATGTACAGGAAATGACAAAAATTCGCAAGAGGTATCTGGAGGCCATAGAAGCAGGAGACTATAAAGTGCTGCCGGGTAGCTTCTATGTGCGTGCTTTCATTAAAACCTATGCGGAGACCGTTGGACTGAACCCTGATGAGCTGCTGGAGGGACACAAAAAAGACGTACCGGCAGAAGAGGCGGAAGCAACGATGGAACCGGTAATACAGAAGCGTTCCAGCCGTCCGGTTGAGCGTAGTAATCGATGGATGTCTGTCGCACTGATGTGGACATTCCCTGTTTTGATCGTAGTACTGTTGTATGTATACGTGGTGTATAACAATGGTGATGAAACGGATAATCAAGGACTTGATTCGGTCAAAATTACAGACAGTCAACAACAGCCTGAAGATAAACCGGATCAGCCTGCCGATAACGGACAGGCATCTAATCCGCCTGCAACAGACTCAGGCACTGATGGTAAGGGTGAAGGCGACGCTGGCGGTAACGGTGGCGGAACAGACACGGAAGGACAGACGGATGGTCAAACTGATGGTCAAACTGATGGCCAAACAGACGGTCAGACGGGAGAAAATCAGGAAGAACCGACAGATAATTCATCGTCTGCTGTAACGGTTGCAGAAGATGGGAAGTCAGGCAATATTACGAACTTCAAAGTTAACGGAAGTGCAGGCAAACCTGTAACGGTTACGATCAAAGCCACAGGTCATAGCTGGCTGGAAGTATACAAGGGCGAGAACTCCAGCGGAGAGAAGTTGGAGTATGGTAACACAGCCGAAGGCGACAGCTATACTTTTGAGCTGGATAGTGCAGGCATGTACATTAAGTCCGGTTACGCTGCAGCGACCACGATTGAGGTTGGCGGGCAAGTTGTAACGGATGGTAAGGCAACCAATCGGATCCGTTTGAAGCTTGGTGAAGACACTGGCAATACTGCTACTTCCAAAGGTGCTGAAAATGGTTCAACGGACAGTACAGAGGGTACCACTGGTAGCGAATAACCCGGTCAACTGCAGGAGACAATAACTGTGTCTTAACTTGCAGTTAACTTTTGGTGAAGTGAGGTGGATGGCTGTGACAGTCAGCTGGATCGTAACGGGTTTAGGGATCATTGTCAGCCTCCTGGGTTATTATCTGACTCCAAGTGCTTGGGGTTACGGAATATTGGGGTTTGGACTTGCACATGTGCTTTTGGGTGTGCTCGATATGTTCAGACAGCCCAACCGCAGCCGCTATTAGTTGGAAGCTGGACCAGCAAGCATTTTTGGCAGCCACTTCAGGTGGAAGCCAAAAATGCTTTTTTCTTTGTATAGAACAGCTTGAAATTAGACTTTTGCTTGGGGTATCCTCTATAATGTTACAGAACATATGATTAACTGAAAGGGTGACTGTTTTGAGTTCAGAAAATTCATTTGATATCGTGTCCAAAATGGACTTGCAGGAACTGACAAATGCCGTTACACAAACCGAGAAGGAAATTGGCACTCGTTATGACTTCAAGGGCAGCAAGAGCAGCCTGAAACTGGATAAGGATGCGTTAACAATCGTATCTGATGATGAGACCAAACTTAAGGCTGTCATTGACGTACTTCAATCCAAAATGGCGAAGCGTGGTCTACCATTGAAAAACATTGATTACGCAAAGGTAGAGCCAGCATCTTCTGGTACTGTCCGCCAGCGCTTGAATTTTAAACAGGGGATTGATCAGGACATCGCCAAAAAAATCAATATTCTGATTCGGGATTCCAAGTTGAAAGTGAAGAGTCAGATTCAGGGAGACCAGCTACGGGTAACGGGTAAGAGTAAAAATGATTTGCAAGCAGTCATGCAGCTGTTAAATGGTGCCAACCTGCCTCTGGATTTGCAATATACAAATTTCAAGTAATAAGACCTTCTTGTAGCAGAAGTGTTTTTTGACATGGTATTAGGCGTATATTATACTAAGTGTGCATTGCTGGCAGTCATGCATCAAGTCCAGTCCTCATCGTTTGCTGACTTTGTGAAAAGCAGTACATCTTCTGGAAGTCACCGGAACGTTTAAAGCGGTTTTGCTTTTGAGCGGTTGACTTTATTTTTTGCGTTTCTACATAGTGGGATCATGTTAATATGGATTGACATTGAAACTGTACATTTCATGTTCCGGATGATGATAACGGGATTATGATGATTGTTTGGAGTAATGGAGGATATGAGGGAGGGCGTCTTGTGAATTTACCCAACCGGATTACGCTTGCACGAATTTGCTTAATCCCTTTTTTGATGGTGTTCCTGCTCGTGGATTTTCCATTTTATCCAGAGCCGTTGCAGCTTGGAAGCTTTTCGCTTCCGTATAATCAACTGATTGCTGCTGTTATTTTTATCATCGCCGCAAGCACAGATGGAATCGACGGATACCTTGCGCGGAAAAATAACATGGTTACCAATCTGGGAAAACTGCTTGATCCGCTCGCAGACAAGCTGTTGGTTACTGCAGTTTTGATCTCGCTCGTGGAGATGGGCAAGCTGGATTCTTGGATTGCAGTGGTTATTATTAGTCGTGAATTTGCAGTTACCGGCTTGCGCCAAATCGCATTGCTGGATGGTTCGGTTGTTGCTGCGAGTGCCTGGGGCAAGCTGAAGACGGTAGTGCAGATTGTGGCAATTGTGTTGTTGCTGTTGAACAATTTCCCGTTCTCATACACGGGTATTCACGTCGATATTATCGCAGTATGGGCAGCAGCGCTTATTACCATCTGGTCGGGTATCGATTACTTTATCAAAAACAAAAACCTGCTTCATTTAACAAAAGCATAATAGTTGGTTCTAAAAATGGGTAATCATGAAGGAAGCATTGGGTCAGGGGCAATAGGAAATTATCCTATTGCCCTTTGATCACTCACCACATGTACAGGAGGATGCTCAATGAAGGCAGAAATCATTGCAGTTGGCACAGAGCTACTGCTTGGACAAATCGTCAATACCAATGCCAGATACCTATCCCGTGAATTGGCTGCGATGGGGATCGATGTATATTTCCAAACAGTGGTTGGGGATAACCTGAACCGACTTAGTGAAGCTATTCGCATTGCACAGGGCCGTGCTGACGTTATTTTATTTTCCGGTGGCATCGGACCCACTCAAGATGATCTGACCAAGGATGCGCTCGCAGCTGTTCTTAACCGAAAACTGCATACGGATCGAATGGCGATGGATAAAATTGAGAGCTTTTTCAGAGATCGTAATGTGGACATGACAGAGAATAACCGACGTCAGGCTATTGTTATTGAGGGTGGGACACCTCTGGCCAATGAAACGGGTCTTGCGGCAGGAAATGCGATTTCTGATAATGATAAACATTATGTTGTGATGCCTGGACCACCCAAAGAGCTAATTCCAATGTTTGAACAGGAAGTCAAGCCTTGGCTGTTCCAGCATGTGCTTACAGAAGAAATGCCGATCTATTCCCGAATGCTCAAATTCGCAGGTATCGGTGAATCTGCTCTGGAGGATCGACTGCTGGATCTGATTGACGCGCAGACAGACCCTACAATTGCTCCTTACGCGAGCGAAGGCGAAGTTACGGTACGTGTCTCCACTAAGGCTACGAGTGAAGGAGAGGCGAAGCTGAAGCTGGATGCGATGGAGGTTCAGATTCGGGAGCGTTTGACAGAACATCTCTACGCGAACGAGGATGTGCCTATAGAGTACACAATTGTAACCATGATGTCTGACATGGGGCTGACGCTTAGCGCTGCTGAGAGCTGCACAGGAGGTCTTGTCATGCAAAGTCTGACTTCTGTACCGGGAAGTGCTTCAATGCTCAAAGGTGGAATTGTTTGTTACTCCAATGAGATTAAGGAAAAGCTGCTGAATGTGCCTCATGATTATCTGGAAGGTGAAGATGCACCTGGAGCGGTAAGTCCTGAGGTTGCAAAAGTACTTGCTGAGCAGATCCGCATGATTGGCGATGCTGATTTTGGCTTGGCTGTTACCGGTGTAGCTGGACCGGGATATTCGGAACGCAAGCCACCCGGACTTGTCTTCATCGCTCTGGCTGAACGTGGAAAAGAGACGGAAATTCATGAGCTGCGTATTAATGGTAATCGCGAGACTGTCCGCATTCGTTCAGCCAAAGCGATTCTCTATCGCCTATGGCAAAAACTTGTGGCGATGGATTGATTAGTTAATAGCTTCGATTGCATTTGAAGTTCTAAGGAAGTATAATTAAGGAAGACGGAAGAACCGCAGAATTAGGCTTTACAGCCTTGTTTACGGTTCTTTTTTCTGTTTAATGGAAAGTTTCTTTGAGGAAGAGGCGCCTCGGCCTTTACAAAAAAAACGAATGTATGTTCGAAAAAAAGCTTGGCAAACGTGTTAAAACAAGGTATCATTATCTTATAAACAGTAAAGGGTGTGAGCTTATTGTCAGACCGTCGTGCCGCGCTTGATATGGCGCTCCGTCAAATAGAGAAGCAATTTGGTAAAGGATCCATCATGAAACTGGGTGAGTCCACTCATATGAATGTGGAAATTATTCCCAGCGGTTCCTTGGCTTTGGATATTGCATTAGGAACAGGCGGCTTGCCTAAAGGCCGTATTGTTGAAATATATGGACCTGAATCTTCAGGTAAAACAACTGTCGCATTGCATGCGATTGCTGAAGTACAACGTGTTGGTGGACAAGCAGCCTTTATCGATGCTGAGCATGCTCTTGATCCTCAATATGCAAGTAAATTGGGCGTTAACATTGACGAATTGCTTCTATCTCAGCCAGATACGGGTGAGCAAGGGCTGGAAATTGCAGAAGCTCTTGTACGCAGTGGTGCAGTAGATATCGTCGTTATTGACTCTGTAGCTGCATTGGTTCCAAAAGCAGAGATTGAAGGCGAAATGGGTGATTCACACGTTGGTTTGCAAGCGCGTTTGATGTCTCAGGCGTTGCGTAAATTGTCTGGTGCAATCAGCAAATCCAAAACAATCGCAATCTTCATCAACCAGCTTCGTGAGAAAGTCGGCGTTATGTTTGGTAACCCGGAAACAACACCTGGTGGTCGTGCTCTGAAGTTTTATTCTACGGTACGTCTGGATGTACGTCGTATTGAGAGTATCAAATCAGGCAATGACATGATTGGTAACCGTACTCGTATTAAAGTTGTGAAAAACAAAGTGGCACCTCCGTTTAAACAAGCGGAAGTGGATATCATGTATGGCGAGGGTATTTCGAGAGAAGGCAGTATCATTGATATTGGTACTGAGCTGGACATCGTTAATAAAAGTGGTGCTTGGTACTCTTACGAAGGTGAGCGTTTAGGACAAGGCCGTGAGAACGCGAAGCAGTTCATGAAAGAGCATAAAGATATTGCTGAAATCATTGAACAAAAAATTCGGGTAGCTAGTAACTTGACTACCGCAGTTCCTGCGCCAACGAGTGAAGAGCAACAAAAAGAAGCAGAAGAAGAACAAGAATTGTTTGAAATCAACGAGTAATCTCTCAAAGCCTCCCTTGCTTGGGAGGCCCTGAGGGTGTTTCCCACTGGGCTCCATAAACTTATCTGATTGAGCTTGGATCAATCTGGATAAGTGGATTGTAGTGGGACTGCTCTTGCTGTCCAACAGCCCCTGTCCCAGTGGACAGGGGCTGTTGGCACGCTACTGTGTAGATAAAGGCCGGGCTGAGTTCCCGGCCTTTTGTATTAGCATTCTTTATGTGAAGATGTGCTTGACGTAGTCAGAATGAACATGATGTGAAAGGGGAGACCTGAATGGATCAACATGACGAGGATTTATATGAAGAAGCAGAACAGGATGGCCTATCCCAATTTCCGGACAACGAAGAACTTATAATTACGCGTGTAGAACGGACAAAGCACAGGCAAGCTCGTTATCGAATCTCTTTTGGCATCCACTCCATAACGGTTCTTGAAGATGTAATGATTAAATACAGGATGACTCAAGGCAATACGTTTATGAAGAAGGATCTGGAAGAAATCATTGTAGCTGACGAGCGACAGCGGACGTATACACAGTCTCTACGTTTTTTGGAGCATAAGCCGCGTACACGACATGAATTAAGTCAGAAACTTCGTCAAAAAGAGTTTGCTGCACCTTTAATTGAAGAGACGCTGGATCGACTTGAGCGCGAGAATTTGGTGGATGATGACCTATTTGCGAAGGAATGGACAAGACAGCGTATGGAGGGCAAGCGGAAGGGAAAACTGTGGATAAGGCAAGAGCTCCGTCAAAAGGGCATTGCCAATGATCTTATTGTTGAAGCGCTGGAAGGTGTCAGTGCGGATGCAGAATTTGAGACTGCATTGAGTGCCGGACGAAAAAAATGGAATCAGGTCAAAGGGGACGTCAAAGAGAAGAAAAATAAAACGCTTCCCTTCTTAATGAGACGTGGTTTTTCAATGGATATGGTGCGCCGGGTCGTGAATTGTTTAATTGAAGAAGATGAGACTGAAGACGCCGAAGATGACGAAGCGTTGTTATGGGATTAGCAGACTAGAGTCTCTATACTGCATTCTCTTGACAATTTCTTTCGTCAAATACTAAAATGGACATGAGTCTGTAAGAAATGGACAACCCTTTTTCCTTCCAAAAAAGCGGTTTCGGTTTCTTAAGATTTATACCATTCTTAATTATGGGTTCGCTGGAAACAGTGAATAGTACGTGGAAACATGTACATGTGAAATGAAAATCGGCGGGGGATCGCCGTGAGTATTCGTTATTCCCAAAAATATGTAAGGTTTGAAAACTGCAAATTGACCCAAGGAATGCCTTGGAGGAACCAACGAGGAGGTGAACAGTATGGAAATTGCAATCACGATCGCTCTCGTTGCAGCCGCGCTATTCATTGGGTTCGGAGTAGGATATTTTATTCGCAAATCTCTTGCAGAGGCTAAAATCTCTAGTGCGGAACAAGCTGCCGTACAAATCGTGGAGAACGCGAAGAAAGAGGCAGAAGCACTGAAGAAAGAAACAGTGCTGGAAGCGAAGGATGAAATCCATCGCATTCGCGCTGAAGCTGAAAAAGACACTCGTGAACGTCGGAATGAAATTCAACGACAAGAAAGACGATTGTTGCAAAAAGAAGAGTCGCTGGATAAAAAATTGGAATCACTCGAACGTAAAGAAGAGCAAGTGGCTAACAAAGAGAAACGAATTGATGAGACTCAGCAGCAGATCGAAATGATCTACAAAAACCAGGTGACAGAGTTGGAACGTATATCCAACCTCACCATGGAAGACGCACGCAGTATCATACTGTCCAACGTAGAACAGGAAGTTCGTCATGAGACGGCTCAAATGATCAAGGACATTGAACAACAAGCGAAGGAAGAAGCGGACAAAAAGTCCCGCGAGATTATTACACTCGCCATCCAACGTTGTGCGGCTGACCACGTAGCGGAAACAACGGTATCTGTTGTTACCCTGCCGAATGAAGAAATGAAAGGCCGGATTATCGGTCGTGAAGGACGTAACATCCGTGCGCTTGAAACCCTTACAGGGATTGACCTCATTATCGATGATACGCCAGAAGCTGTTATTCTGTCGGGCTTTGACCCGATTCGCCGTGAGATTGCCCGTACTGCCCTGGAGAAACTGGTGGCTGACGGACGTATTCACCCGGCACGGATTGAAGAAATGGTTGAGAAATCCCGCAAAGAAGTGGATGAGCGCATCCGTGAATACGGTGAGCAAGCTACCTTTGAAGTTGGCGTGCATGGTCTGCATCCGGATCTGATCAAAATTTTGGGCCGGTTGAAGTTCCGTACAAGTTATGGTCAGAACGTCTTGAAACATTCGATGGAAGTCGCTTATCTGGCTGGATTGATGGCTGGCGAACTCGGAGAAGACGTAACTCTGGCAAGACGTGCAGGTCTATTGCATGACATCGGTAAAGCGCTGGATCACGAAGTGGAAGGATCACACGTCGAAATTGGCGTGGAACTGGCGAAGAAATACAAAGAACATCCGGTTGTAATCAACAGTATCGCGTCCCATCACGGAGATTGCGAAGCGACTTCGGTCATTGCCATGTTGGTTGGTGCAGCAGATGCACTCTCCGCAGCAAGACCAGGCGCACGCCGCGAAACGCTGGAAACGTATATCAAACGACTGGAGAAGCTGGAAGAGATTTCGGAATCCTTCGAAGGTGTCGAGAAATCGTACGCCATTCAGGCCGGACGCGAAGTTCGTGTTATGGTACAGCCTGAGAAGATCGATGATGCTGAAGCCTTCCGTCTCGCCCGTGACATCACGAAGATGATTGAGAATGAACTCGACTATCCGGGTCACATCAAAGTCACCGTCATCCGGGAAACCCGTGCGGTTGAATACGCAAAATAGAGCAATACGGAAAAGTGGCCGCGGTAATGGGCCACTTTTCCTTTTGATAGCCTCTTAAAGTGTGTTTTCAAAAAGAGGCTAGGCTTTTTCGACTGAATTCCATATTCAATCAAAGGCTTTTTGTATAAATACAGATCATGGAACAAGAGATAGAGTCCTGCAAAGGTTCAACATTCGAAAAAGAGAACTTTGCAGGAATTGAGGAGGCAGTAATCAGTGAAAGTTTTGTTTATTGGTGACATTGTAGGCAACGTGGGACGTAAGGCATTAAAGGAAAATTTACCGTACCTGAAATCGAAGTATAAGCCACATGTGGTGATTGTGAATGGTGAAAATGCGGCAGCAGGTCGCGGCATTACCGGGGCAATTGCAAATGAGTTTTTCAACTGGGGTGTACATGGTATTACACTTGGTAATCATACTTGGGACAATAAGGATATTTTTGATTTTATAGATGATGAGCCTCGCATGATTCGTCCAGCGAACTTTCCACCAGGCACACCAGGACGAGGATACACGGTTGTCAAAGGCGAAGGGAAAGAGCTGGCGATTGTCAATCTGCAAGGAAGAACGTTCCTGCCTGCTCTGGATTGCCCGTTCCGTGTAGCTGATGAGATTGTTGATGAGCTGCGTCAGGACTATAAATGTATTCTGGTCGATATGCATGCTGAAGCGACGTCAGAGAAAATTGCCATGGGATGGCATCTGGATGGACGTGCGTCTCTCGTTGTAGGTACACATACACATGTACAGAGTAACGATGATCGGATTTTGCCTGGAGGAACGGCATACTTGACGGATGCGGGCATGGTAGGGCCGCGTGACGGCATATTGGGCATGGAGCGTGAGGCCGTGCTGCGCAAGTTCTACACCCAGCTCCCGGTACGTTTCGTTGTGGATGATGGCAAATGGCATTTCCATGGTGTGTTTGTTGAAATTGATGAAGCTACAGGTGCGGCAACACGCATCGAAAAAATTCGTCTGATGGAGGACGAGTGGCGCATGGAATAGGGGTATTGTCCCATTTTGCAGGGAAACCCGTCTAAAAAGAAGGAATTTTTTTGCCTCCCGCGAATAACATCTAGTAAGTGGAAACAAACTTTCAACATTCCCAGGGAGGTACTTACCATGGATGTATTAAAAGTTTCAGCAAAGTCCAATCCTAATTCTGTAGCCGGCGCTCTTGCAGGGGTTCTTCGTGAACGTGGAAATGCTGAACTGCAGGCAATTGGAGCGGGAGCACTGAACCAAGCCATTAAAGCGGTAGCGATAGCCCGGGGATTTGTAGCACCAAGCGGAGTTGACCTGATTTGTATTCCAGCTTTTACAGACATTGTGATCGACGGCGAGGACCGAACGGCCATTAAGCTGATTGTGGAGCCCAGATAATACATGCAGTATGCATTGAACCTGTTTACGATGGATGTAGACAGGTTTTTTTGCGTTTTCTTCGCAATAAAATATTGAGGAGGGTTTGTCCATGTCTGATTGGCGTGTAGCTGATTTTCACTGTGATGCACTGAGCAAAATTTTGATGCAGCCTGCTCTTTCTTTTGAAGATGCTCCAGAACTGGATGTGAATTTGCAACGCTTGAAAGAAGGGAAGGTAGGGTTGCAGGCGTTCGCCATCTATTTACCCGAAGTACTTGGCAGAGGCAAGTTTGAACATGTGATGGGGCAGTTGGAGATTTATCGTAGTCGTGTAGAGAGAAGTCAGGGGCGGCCCAGCGGCACACAGACGTTGTTATGGCGTGAGCAGGTGGCTCAGGTGGAGCAAACAGAGGGTCCGTGGGGATTAATCACACTGGAGGGTGTGGATGGTCTGGAGGGCAACCTGTTCTATCTGGAGTTATGTTATCAGATGGGCGTTCGAATCATTGGACTAACGTGGAATTATGCCAATTGGGCGGCTGACGGAGTCATGGAGAAGCGGGGGGCGGGTCTGACCGAGAAAGGGAAAGAACTGGTGCGCCAGTGTAATGAAATCGGAATGCTGTTGGATGTGTCGCATCTGACGGAGAAAGGGTTCTGGGAACTAGCTGACTTGAGTAAGCGTCCTTTTATCGCCTCCCACTCCAACAGCTATAGCGTATGCCCCCATGTGCGCAATCTGAAAGATGATCAGATCCAGGCCATCATTGCCCGCGAAGGGCGGATCGGACTGACGTTTGTACCCTGGTTTGTTAAACAGGAGGGGGAAGTGCTTATCGAAGACTTGCTGCCTCATATCGAGCAGATCTGTTCTCAGGGCGGACAGAACCATCTGATGATGGGGTCTGATTTTGACGGAATCTCAACGTATATTCAGAGACTTGAACACTCGGGGCATTATCCAAGACTGACGGAACTCCTGCTCAAACATTATGATGAACATTTAGTGCGCGGCTGGTTGTGGGGGAATGCGATGAGTTATCTGAGGGAACACTTGCCAGAGGGAAATCCTAAAATAAAGGGGGCTTCCGTGAAATAGTAAAGTGTTCTGTGGGACAGAATGGGTTGAATAAAGCTTGTTTTCCAAATAAAGGAGGGGAATGATGGTGAAATAAGTGTATTTCATGAATTTTCACCAGTTCGTTTTCATTTCACTCCAAAAAGGGGTATAATACCATTGGATTGTTAAGAGCCTGAGTTCAGGCCATAGATAAACAAGGAGTGAAATTTACAATGAGTAAAACAGTACCTGTGGGCGTATCTGCCCGTCACATTCATGTATCCCAAGAGCACGTTGAAATTTTGTTTGGCAAAGGTTATGAACTGACTGAATTTAAACCTCTGTCCCAGCCTGGCCAATACGCTGCTAACGAAACTGTAGCGGTCATTGGTTCGAAAGGACAGTTTGATAAAGTGCGTATCCTTGGACCTGTTCGCCCTGAAACGCAACTGGAGATCTCCATGACAGATTCATTTGCGATTGGTGTTAAAGCACCTGTTCGTGAATCTGGAAGCATTGAAGGTACACCAGGAATCACGATTAAAGGTCCTGCTGGCGAAGTAACGATCGATAAAGGTGTCATCGTAGCTGCTCGTCACATTCACTTCCATACTTCGGATGCTGCTAAATGGGGTATCGAGGACAAACAAATGCTGAAAGTTCGCCTCGGCGGAGATCGCGGTCTGGTACTGGAAAATGTACTGGCTCGTGTATCTGATTCTTTCGCACTGGACATGCATATTGATACGGATGAGGCTAACGCTGCTGGCGCTCGTAATGGCGACACTGCTGAAATCATCGATTAATACCATGGAATAGCTTCAGCAGCCTACTAGGGCAGTCTGAATAACGTATAAACCTGAGCACAGCCATTAAGGGCCGGTTAATTCCAGCCCTGTTGGCAAAGCTCAGGTTTTTCTGTTTTCTAAGTGTTCATTAGAGCATGGCATGTCTCGGATTATGCGAAGGGACGTGCGGTTTGCATGTGGAACTACAGCCCAATTCATGCTATAATTTGCTGTAATGCTCTTTTAATGTTCCCGGCAAGAAATTCACGTGGAACAGGGATGAATGAACGATTTTTTATTAATTGAGGCTGTAAGGAGTGACCGAAGGAAATGGCTAAAGACTCAAAAAAGGATTACTCCCAATATTTTGATTTCTCCGATGCCAAAG
Source organism: Paenibacillus sp. FSL R5-0749 (assembly GCF_038595085.1). NCBI lineage: Bacteria > Bacillati > Bacillota > Bacilli > Caryophanales > Paenibacillaceae > Paenibacillus > Paenibacillus sp. FSL R5-0749. Next base: position 2,536,532 of record NZ_CP152005.1, read on the forward strand.
TAATTTCGCAAGATGAATTCAGCAAAAAGATAAGAATCCGGGGTCGTGAGATTAACATCAAATCGGAACCTAATCATCGTCAGGAGAAACAGCGGGGCAAGGAAGACGTCCAGGTGTTATACGAAAATGCCGTTCCCGATGAACTGAAAAACATAGGGAAAGGCAAACACTATATTGTATATACGTATGGATGTCAGATGAACGAGCATGACTCAGAGACCATCAAAGGACTTCTTGAATCAATGGGATATCAGGCTACAGAGGATCGCAAAGAAGCTGATATTATCCTGCTCAATACATGTGCCATACGAGAAAATGCGGAAGATAAAGTATTTGGTGAGCTTGGTCACCTGAAAACGCTAAAACTTGAACGTCCGGGATTGTTACTTGGCGTATGCGGGTGTATGTCCCAAGAAGAAGGCGTCGTCAACCGAATCATGCAGAAGCATGGCTTTGTGGATATGATCTTTGGTACACATAATGTGCATCGACTGCCACATCTAATCCAGGAAGCGCTGTTCAGTAAAGAAATGGTTGTTGAGGTGTGGTCTAAGGAAGGCGACATTATTGAGAACCTGCCGAAGAAACGTGAGGGTATGCGCGGCTGGGTGAACATTATGTATGGTTGCGACAAGTTCTGTACATATTGCATCGTTCCGTTTACGAGGGGCAAAGAACGCAGCCGTCGTCCTGAAGATGTCATTGCCGAAGTTAGGGATTTGGCACGACAAGGCTTTAAGGAGATCACTCTGCTTGGTCAAAATGTGAATGCGTACGGCAAGGACTTCACCGACCTGAAGTACAGCTTTGGGGACTTGATGGATGCCATTCGTCAAATTGATATTCCGCGAGTGCGGTTTACAACCAGTCACCCACGTGACTTCGATGACCATTTAATTGAAGTGCTGGCCAAGGGCGGAAATCTCGTAGAGCACATTCATCTACCAGTGCAATCTGGCAGTTCGGAAGTACTTAAACGCATGAGCCGCAAGTATAGCCGGGAACACTATCTGAAACTGGCTGACAAAATTAAGAAAGCCATCCCGAATGTTGTGTTGACAACGGATATTATTGTTGGTTTTCCGGGGGAAACGGAAGAACAGTTTGAAGATACACTTTCCCTTGTCCGTGAAGTAGGGTATGATTTTGCCTATACCTTTATTTATTCCCCACGGGAAGGTACACCGGCTGCGGTGATGGAAGACAACGTACCGATGGAAGTGAAGAAGGAACGTTTGAAGCGCTTGAACGAAACGATCAACGTATATAGCCATCGAAGCAATGAAGAACAACGTGGCAAAGTTGTTGAAGTGCTCGTTGAAGGTGAGAGCAAGCGGAATTCCGAAGTTCTGGCAGGACGTACGCGCAGCAACAAGCTGGTGCATTTTGAAGGACCCAAAGAGTTGATCGGTACTTTCGTACAAGTGGAAATCACCGATCCGATGACTTTTTATATTCGGGGCAACCTGCTCTCTGAGCCGGTAGCTGCCAATCAGTAATACACACACCAATAAGATGAATGATTTTTGCACTTAGTGGGGTTGCAGCCGAGCGTAGCGAAGGTGACGGAATCGATTCTGTAGAAGCGAAGCTAAAGGCTTTCTGAAGAAAGCCACATCGGAAGCTTATGCTACGCCTTTGTCTCCGGATTTTAACCTTGAATATGTTCAATCGAAAAATTCGGAGACAACAGCGATCAAAAGAACGATCCGACACCGCAGCGGTCACTCAGCAGTCAACTTAGCTTAGTGCAACATCCATTATTCATCTTATATCATCTCATAGAATGGAGCGATTTCAGTGGCGCAGGAAGAAGTGCAGTACAACCATTACGGAATGCCTACCTACGATACGCGCAATCTGGTCATACGCGACGACATTATGGGAAAAGCCAAAGAATTGGCTGATATGCTCGGAACGAGTGAGGAAGTTAGACAGTTCCAACAGGCTGAAACCAAAATTCGTGATCATGAGCGCATCCAGCAGTTGATCGCAACGATCAAGAAGAAACAAAAAGAGATCGTTGCTTTTGAGAGCTTCAAAAATGTGGAGATGGTCAGCAAAATTGAACAGGAAATTGAAGATCTGCAAAGCGAACTGGACAGTATTCCATTGGTTACGGAATTCCAGCAGAGCCAGAGCGACATCAACTACTTGCTTCAGTTAGTGATCTCTGTAATCCGGGATACGGTTTCCGAAAAAGTAAACGTGGAGGCTGGAACGGATTCACCTCCGACAAGTTGCGGTTAAATGACGGAAGGGTGCGGACGCTGTCCGCGCCTTTTTTGACGATTATAGAATTATAAGTTTTCAGCGGAGCTGAAGGATTCGATAATCGCAAGAAAAGCAACTGCCAAACCACGAATGTGGCATCATCGATAAGGCTTCAATCAGAAGCTTTTCTTACATTGCATAACTCTTAACGTGGAGTGGCTGTCGCCAAGTACTCGGAATATCATTCCAAGCAAAGCTCCACGTTGTGGGGTTATTTTGTGTGGCGCGCTGATTTTTTAATGTTAAAGGCACATGACATCAAGAGAGCATGATACGTACAGTGAAAAAGGAGAAATGAATAATGAGCATTTTGGACAAAATGGTAGAAGACGGGGCCGAACGATTCTGGGGATTTCTCGGATGTCGATATATTAAAGGAGATGGCAAAGAAGTACAGATCGCGTTGACAGCAGGGGAACATCATACCAACTCCATGGGGATTGTTCATGGGGGTGTATTAACTTCACTGATGGATCAGGCGATGGGGATGGTTGCAACAGCAGCAATGGAAGTAGATGGCTGTGTGACAACCAATCTGAATGTACATTTTCTCGCACCCATGAAACAAGGGGAATTAACGGTGACGGCTACAGTGTTACATCAGGCTGGACGCAGTGTTACGACTCAATCAGAGGTTCGTGATGCATCAGGCACCTTGGGATGCATGGCTACGGCTACTTTCCGTATAGCACGTCCGAGAACGTAAAGTATGAATCCCGCTGTTGACAAAAGATATTATTATGTCATAATGAAATTATCAAAATGAAAATAGTCGGTGGTGCCCATGAACGAAAACTACGAACACTTCAATTCAGAGAGCGACGAACAAGCAGCACGTGCCTATAGTTCCAAGAAATATCGTACCCCCGATGGAGTTCCTGCGGATATCGTTATGTTCACCTTGACCAAGCGGGAGCGCAAGACGGTGACCAAGACACTTCCCATTCGGGAATTGAAAGTGATGCTGATTAAGCGCAAAGGCTGGCCTTTTGCAGGTAGATGGGCATTACCCGGTGGTTTTTGTCAGGAGAATGAATCCATCTACGGTGCAGCAAAACGTGAGTTGATGGAAGAGACAGGTGTAGACGGTGGACATCTGGAGTACTTGAATGTATACAGTCAGCCGGGTCGTGACCCGAGGGGCTGGATTATATCTCACGCATTTTTCGCGCTTGTGGAGGAATGGATGCTGGATCAACGTCAAGCAGCAGATGATGCTGAGGACGTTGGATTGTTCACGATTCAGGAGGCGTTGCAAGAATTGGAACTCGCCTTTGATCACAGAACAATCATTGAAGATGCATATCGACGCATTCAACAACAGATGCTGGAGACGACGATTGCTCGTCAGTTCCTGCCACGTGATTTTACATTAAGTGAATTATATCAGGTTATTCAAAGTGTAGTACCGGATTTTGAAGAACCAAACTTCATTCGCAAGATTACGTCTACCCGCAGTCGCAAAGGTATTGTGGAAGAAGTACGGGATGAAGAGGGGAACTTGGTGAGTTCCAACCAGTACTCGCAACGTCCGGCGCAGCTATATCGTTTTACAGAACTCGTGCCACGCCTTTCCATCTACACGTAAAAAGGTGCAGATGTGTCAATTGGATTGAATCAGGATCAACCATTTCTGGGCTAAGGGAGTGTTGACGATGAAAGCACTGATTGTGATTGATTTTACGAATGATTTTGTGACAGGTTCTTTACCTGTAGGGCAGCCGGCGGTAGAGATCGAAGAGACGATTGCAGCTGTAACCGAGGCTTATTGTAATAACAAACATGAGGTAATCATGGCCGTGGACCTGCACGAAGAAAATGATCCGTATCACCCGGAGACGGTACTTTTCCCACCTCACAACATCAGAGATACAGCGGGGAGACAGTTATATGGACGTCTTGCCCAAGTGATGGAAGTACGGAAAAACGATATTCGGTGGATGGATAAGACGAGATATAGTGCATTCTGTGGAACCGATCTGGAACTCAGACTGCGTGCACGTGGAATTACGGATATTGCACTCATAGGGGTATGCACGGATATTTGCATATTGCATACCGCAGTGGACGCTTACAGTAAAGGATTTCATATTACGGTGTATGAAGATGCTGTTGCCAGCTTTAATCCGGCAGGACATGAATGGGCGCTAGGACATTTTCGTTCCAGCCTGGGTGCTTCGGTGGTTAAGGCGAGTGAGACAGTCCTTGCGTAATTTAATCGATAATTCTGTTTGGTTCTGCCTGTTAAGAACCGGATGAATGTGGTGAATGGTGTATAGAGTTTTACGGGAGACTTGTTTGTTTAATGCGGATGAACAGAATCATGAAGAATGAGTCTCCATATGTTAACCCGTGTCCTCAATTGAAATCTGGGGGCACGAGCGGAAGTCAGAGAGGATGAGACAAATGCAGACAACTAGCCTGGCTTTACATACGGATAAATATCAGATCAATATGATGTACGCCCATTGGGTGAATGGTACTCACAAGCGGAAGGCGGTATTTGAAGCCTATTTCCGTAAGCTTCCTTTTGGCAACGGATATGCGGTATTTGCCGGATTGGAACGGATTGTGAACTACATCAGCCAGCTTCGGTTTACAATGGACGACATCAAATTTTTATCCAAACAAGAGGAAAATTACGATCCGGTCTTTCTGGAAGAGTTGCTCCAGTTTTCATTTCAGGGCACGATTCATTCCATGAAGGAGGGAGCAATTGTTTTCCCTGACGAACCGCTCATTCGGGTAGAAGGCTCCATTATGGAGACACAATTGGTGGAGACGGCAATACTTAACTTCATGAATTATCAGACGTTGATTGCAACCAAGGCTTCGCGGATCAAACAGGTAGCCCAACAGGATACGTTGCTCGAATTCGGTACACGGCGTGCACAGGAAGCGGATGCGGCCATCTGGGGCGCACGTGCTTCGTATGTAGCAGGCTTCCATGCAACCTCCAACATGCTGGCCGGAGAGCGCTTCGGAATCCCAACAGCAGGTACACACGCCCATTCCTGGGTACAGAGCTTTATGAGTGAACAGGAGGCGTTTGACGTGTATGCCAAGGTCTTGCCTGATCAGGTTACGTTATTGGTTGATACCTTTGACACATTGAACAGTGGAGTACCTCACGCCATCAAGACAGCCAAGAAGCTAGAGAGCCAAGGCAAAAAGATGAATGCGATTCGTCTGGACAGCGGTGACCTTGCGTACTTGTCCATTCAGGCACGTCAGATGCTGGATGAGGCTGGCCTGGATTATGTGAAAATTGTAGCATCCAATGATTTGGATGAAAACACGATTTTCAACCTGAAGGCACAAGGAGCACGGATTGATACATGGGGTGTCGGGACACAGTTGATTACCGCTTCTGACCAGCCATCTTTGGGTGGAGTGTACAAATTGGTAGAACGTGAAGTGGACGGTGCCATGTTGCCTACGATCAAAATTTCTGCCAATCCTGAAAAGGTGTCCACTCCAGGTAAAAAGGAAGTGTTCCGGATCATTGATCCGAAACATGGCAAAGCGATTGCGGATTATATCTGCTATCCAGATGAAGAGCAGCCGCTCCAAGGCGGACCGCTCAAGCTGTTCAACCCGCTACACCCTTACCTGAAAAAAACCGTTACCCGCTACGAAGCGGTCAATATGCTGGAGCCGATCTTTGTGAACGGACGCAAAGTGTATGAGCTGCCTAATCTGGATGAGATTCGGGCGTATCACCGGGAACAGATGAATCTGTTCTGGCCTGAATATCAACGGAAGCTCAACCCGGAGATCTACCGTGTAAACATTAGCCCTGCGGCATGGAATATGAAGCAGAAGCTTATTGCGGAACATGTGAAATCCACAGAGGAATGATCTAAACTTAAGAATGACAATGAGGCATAACCAGGTAAGAATACTGGCTATGCCTTTTTGATGGTCATGGAATGTATACATGTTTAGCGAAGCTTGAACGATTCGATGATCGCAAGCAAAATTTCGGCTAAACGCGGTCTGTCTTCAGAAAGTATGTCGATAGACGTTTTTTATATGATCCGATTAACTCGGACCCGTATGTAAGAAATCTCATGGACAGACTGCCAAGGTAGCAGGCTATACTGGAAATGGTCATGCGCAATTCAATAAGTTATTCTGGAGAACGCAGTAATTATTTCTCGGGAAAGCGCAGGAGACGCCAAATTCTGCATCTATTGATTCAATCCCGCAGCTGTAGGGGATGAAAGTAAGAGGAGGTGCAGACATGAGATGGATATTAGGACTGGTCTGGATCGCTTTTATTGCCTATGCATTGATGTTGGCACCGGGGCAGTCACCTGGAAGTGATCCAATATTCAAAGAACTGATCACCATGCAAAGCAAAGAGCCTTGGTTGCTTACTGTGTTTTCGTGGTTAGGTATTTTCCCGGCAGTTTATGCCTGTATGCTGTTAAGAACATCGGTGAAAGAACGAAGTGGCCGTGTACCGGCTTGGCCTTTTGTTCTGCTTTCTTTTGGGCTAGGCGCTTTTGCCCTGCTTCCCTACTATGTGTGGTCATCATCCGCAAATAGAGCTTCGGGTTATACAAGCTTGCATTTTGGTCGTCAGCGGGAGTCGGGAATTGGAAGAGTGGCAGCTCACAAGTTGACGCATGTAGTCCTTCTGCTGTTGACGCTGGGGACCGCATTCTACGCCTTGACGCAAGGTCATCCGGATGTATATGTGGAGGCGTTCAAGCAATCATCCTTTGTACATATTATGACGATTGATTTTGTACTGTTGACCTTGCTTTCCGTAATTGCAATATACAGGGACGCCAAAGGCAGTCGACGTTCACCAGCTTGGTCCGCGGCAGGCATCATCCCTATTGTGGGTCCGCTAATTTATCTGTTGACGCTCAGGAGAGATAGAGCTTGATGATTACGTTAAGCCTGAATGCGAACAATTCATGTGCTTAATGGAAAAATATATAAAATCCGAAAAAGGAGTGGCTATCGATGAAAAACCATTTTAACGCATATGTTGTTCGTAAAGAAGAGCAGGGCGGAGTGAAAGCGGGTATAGAGCAACTGAAGAAGGAAGATCTTCCGAATGGAGATGTAACGGTACAGGTGCAATATTCCAGTGTCAATTATAAAGACGGACTTGCGACTCTTGAGAAGGGTGGCGTCGTTCGTGAATACCCGATGGTACCGGGAATCGATCTGGCCGGAACGGTAGAAGAGTCCGTGAGTGGACGTTTTGCACCAGGAGATCGGGTAATCAGTACAGGATTCGAACCTGGCGTATCTCATTACGGAGGGTACAGCGAATATGCTCGTCTGCGCAGTGAATGGCTGGTGCCTCTTCCACCGGGTCTCAGTGAGAAAGAAGCCATGGCGATTGGAACCGCAGGATTTACGGCTGCACTTTCGGTAGATGCGCTGTTACAGGCTGGAGTAACCCCGGCGATGGGCAAGATTCTGGTTACGGGTGCAACGGGGGGCGTTGGAAGTATGGCCGTGGCGATTCTGGCGAAACTTGGCTTCCAAGTAACAGCCAGCACAGGCAAGAAGGATCAGGAGGAGTCATTGCTCCGAAACTTGGGAGCTTCGGAGGTTATAACTCGTGAAGAGGCTGATGCTCCAGCTAAAGGAGCCATGGGGAAACAGCTATGGGCGGGAGTTGTTGATCCAACAGGAGGACCTGCACTCGCGGAGCGATTAAAACAGATTCAATACGGAGGAGCGGCAGCGGTCTCCGGGTTAACGGGAGGCACAGCTTTTGAGTCCACGGTACTTCCGTTTATATTGCGTGGTATCCAGCTTATTGGTATAGACTCTGTATATTGTCCGATGGAACGTCGGGAACGGCTGTGGGAACTGCTCGGCGGAGAATGGAAACCGGAGCGTGCGCTGGAACTGGGAATCTGCGAAATTTCTCTAGACCAGTTGCCGCATACACTTGAGACGATACTCCAAGGTGGTGCAGTAGGTCGGACTGTGGTCAATACAATATCAGATATGCCATCCGCATAAGTTTCCAAGTCCTAAGACATGCTAATTCTACCTGATTGGGTCACAGTACATGTGGCTGGAAAGGAAGGATTGGCATGTGTTTTGATAGAAAAAAACGAAGTCTGGTTCGAAGAACAATGAAGTCGATACTTATAAGTGGAGTGTTGATCACAAGTGTCTGGACCCTGGTGGCATGTTCGGCATCAACCATTGAGCAGGAGCGGAAGGTCTACACCCGTGAAGCGACAGATGAAGGGAATGTGCGGGCACAGAGTCAAGGACACGGATTAAACGGTGAATTGGTAAGTGAGATCAGTAAGAGTTTTGAAGCAAAAAGCATTCAGCTGATGAATAATATGTTTGAAGATGATGGCCATGGTGGGATCTCTTATATGTACTTGTTGAATGGAAGTAGTAGACATATCGTGAAAGTCCACATTTTCAGTGATGCAGCAACCCGTGCTGCCGGCATGAAACAAATGTATAGTGAGAATCGTGATGAGGCTGTCTTGGAGAATGTACTTGGCCGGACAACGATTCGCAGCAAAGGATACGTCTCACTGGTTTATACAGCTTCGGGTGGGGAAAAGGACAAGTATGAACAGGATGTTATGCAGGTGTTCCAACATGTGCTGGGGCAACTAAGGTAAGTAGAGTGAGATACCCGTCGTACTATAACGTACAGCTGAAAATAAACCCGAAAACCCGTCTGATCTTTCAGACGGGTTTATATATTTCACGCATGACATGCCGTAGTTCAGGCAAAATGAGTTTTTCCATGGCCAATTTGACGGCACCTCTGGAACCTGGCATGGAGAATACCGCAGTGCGTCCAATCGTACCAGCAACGGCTCTGCTTAGGATGGCAGCTGAACCGATATCTTCGGTGTAACTGAGAAATCGGAAGATCTCACCGAAACCTGGAAGTTCCTTGTCGAGCAATGAGGATACCGCTTCGTATGTCGTATCTCGGGGAGCAATTCCTGTTCCGCCGCTAAGCAGCACGGCTTCAATATCATCACGAACAGCTGCATCCTGCAGGATGCTTCGAATGTTCTCCGTTTCGTCTGGTGTAATGATGTATTCAACAATCTGATACCCTGCTTCATTCAGAAGCTGATGCATGAGCTGGCCACTGGTGTCCGTGTCTTTGGTGCGCGTGTCTGACACTGTAACAATCATGCACGATACCGTGGTCGGAGCTTCCTGGCGATGTTGTTCCACTGAACTAGTCATGAAACTTCCTCCTTCAATCAACATGTCCTCATAGCATAGACCATCCGTTAGCATCAGGCAATGTACTGGGGAAGAATTGAACATGATTGCATAACGAATGCGGGATGGTGTACACTCGCTAGATACAGATAGATCAGGTTACAAGAAGGACAATCAGAGAGGTGTATACGCATGAATGAAACAATTTTAAAAGAACAATCCATACCTGTATATATACTGTCAGGTTTTTTGGGAAGTGGCAAAACAACACTGCTTGTTCAGTTGATCGAACATTGGCAACAGCAGGGTTTGCGTCCCGCAGTGGTTATGAATGAGTTAGGCGAAGTCAATCTGGATGGTCAGATTGTGGATTCCACCGTTCCCATGACAGAGATGTTAGGTGGATGCATCTGTTGTACCGTTCGTGGTGACTTGGGATTGCAACTTGCTGATCTCGTTCAGGAGGAATCACCTGATGTGATCGTTATTGAAGCAACCGGTGCGGCGAATCCAATGGAGATTCTGGATGCGGTAACGGAGACCTCACTCTACATGCGACTGGAACTGAAAAGTCTCATCACGGTTGTGGATGCAGCACATCTATCTGGTCTGTATCAGGAGCAGAAGGGGCAGACCTTTAAACTGATGCAGGAGCAGATTCGCTGCGCGTCTGTGCTTCTTTTGAACAAAACGGATCGGGTGAGTGCGCAGGAGCTGAAGGACCTGGAACAGCTTTTGGCAAAATGGAATGGCTTCGCACCTGTAATTCCTACAGTCAAATGTGAGGTGGAGATGGATCTGTTGCTTCGCAGTGGGGCAGACGTGCATGTGCATGATTCAGCTTCTGAAGCAGATAAGCCGGCTCACCATGAGCATACGGAAACCTGTGGTACACATGGATGCAATCATGGACATGAACATCAGTCGGTTCAAGGCGATGCTACGAATAATGACGCATCCTATAGCCATGTTCATGACCACAGTCACGAGCATTCCGCTCCTCATGCCTCACACGAACATGTCATGGTTTATACGCACTATTTCAGTCATCCGGTGAACAGCGAGGCGTTTGAACGATTTGTATCCGCACTGCCACGGGATGTGTATCGAGCAAAAGGTATTTTATCATTTAGTGACACGGCGAGCCGCTTTTGGTTCCAGTATGCCTACCGTGAATCGGACTACATGAAGATCACACCTCAGGGAAATGTCCCTAATGTTGCTGTGTTTATAGGTGAACATTTTGACCAAACTGTCATTCGTGACCAATTACTGGAATTGGAAGCGATAAAGTAAGTTGGATGATTCAATATTCCTCTCAACTGGGTATTAAGAAGCATAGCAAACTTTGCCTGGGAGGTAACTTTAAATGACACAACAACAATATCAACAATGTATCGATGCTTGCCTGGAGTGCATGAATGCTTGCAACGTATGTTACATATCGAGTCTGAAAGAATATGATCTGGCGATGCTGCGTGATTGTATCCGTTTGAATCGGGAATGTGCGGAGATCTGCAGTTTTGCTGCACAAGCGATGACACGTGGAAGTGATTTCATTGCTGAAATATGCGAATTGTGTGTGAAAGCTTGTGAAGCTTGCGCCGCAGAGTGTGGCAAACACAACCACGATCACTGCCAAGCATGTGCAGAGGCTTGCCGCAGATGTGCAGAAGCTTGCCGGTTGATGGCAGCAGTAGCATAATTACTATTTCACTGGAACATATAATAAAAACCGATAATGACCTTGGTCCCCTAAGGGAAGGTAGTGAAACACAGGCATCTGAGACGATGTGCCTATGTGTATTGCCTTTCTGTAGGGGATTTTTAATGCAGGTTGCCAAGTCTAAACGTGGTATGTATAATGATGGGAATGAATTGAAACGAAGAATATCAATGATCGGGAGAGTAGCCAGATCCATACATGACAGCGAGCCGGGATAGGTGGAAGCCGGTATGACATGACCTGTGTGAACCGCACCCGTGAGATGGTTATCCGAAAAGATGTACGTATCCCCATTGGGGATAGGCCAGATCTGTCTGAGGGTAACTCGGCTTGCGACCGTTATACGCATCGAGCGGAACAGGTTCTGCGGGTATGCATGTTGATGCATATGAAGAGCAACCTGTTCACTTAGAGTGGTACCGCGGGAACTGTTAAGTCAGCTCTCGTCTCTTATGTAGAGACGGGAGCTTTTTTGTGTTTATTTTCAGCCACTAATGAATGGATAAGGAGTGTTTGACATGTTGATGAAGCAGGCTGCGGCCGATATTGCGCCTTTAACGGGATTGACTGAAGAAGAAGTTATGAGATTACTGGAGGTTCCACCACAAGCGGAGATGGGGGATGCAGCATTCCCTTGTTTTGCATTAGCGAAGTCATTAAAAAAAGCACCGGCAGTCATTGCAACTGAGCTCGCAACGGGATTACAGGCATCTGGAATTGAAGCGACTCCGGCCGGGCCGTATGTAAATATCCGCTTTAATCGGGAGGCGCTCGCGCCGAATCTGCTAAAAGAACTGGGAGATGCCGCATTCGGTAAGCTTCAGCTTAGTCAGGGTTCGCGTGTCGTGATTGATATGTCTTCTCCTAACATCGCGAAACCCTTTGGTATCGGACATTTGCGTTCTACTGTCATTGGTGCAGCACTGTATCGGTTGTATAACGAAGCGGGTTATACCTCTGTAAGTGTGAATCATCTGGGGGACTGGGGAACCCAGTTTGGCAAGCAGATTGCAGCATACAAAAGATGGGGCAATGATGAAGCATTGCAGGCAGATCCGATCCGTACGTCCCTGGAACTGTATGTGCGCTTCCACGATGAGGCAGAGAACGATCCTTCCCTGGAGATGGAGGCACGGGAGTGGTTCCGCAAGCTGGAGCAAGGGGATGAAGAAGCACAGCGGTTATGGGCGTTCTTTGTGGAAGTCAGCATGAAGGAATTCAACCGGATGTATGAACGTCTGAATGTACAGTTCGACCATACGTTGGGGGAGAGCTTTTACAATGACAAGATGGGCGCGGTGGTTGAAGAACTCAAGGCGAAAGGTTTACTTGAAGAGAGTGATGGAGCACTCGTGGTACGTCTGGAGGACGAGAACATGCCCCCGTGCCTGATTATCAAAAAAGACGGAACCACCATCTATCCTACACGGGATTTGGCTACGGCGGTGTATCGTCATGAGGTGATGAAGGCAGATCGCTTGTTATACGTGGTCGGAGGCGAGCAGAAGCTGCATTTCCGGCAGGTATTTGCGGTCCTTTCCCGGATGGGGCATGAATGGTCTGCGAAATGTGAACATATCCCGTTTGGATTAATGCGTTTTGAGGGACGGAAAATGTCTACACGTCGCGGTAAAGTCGTCTTCTTGCAGGAAGTGTTGGATGAGGCAGTCGCTCGTGCTTTGCAGATTATTCAAGAGAAAAACCCGAATCTGGAGAACCCTCAGAAGGTAGCTGAGGCTGTTGGTGTAGGTGCTATTATCTTCGGTGATCTGCGCAATAATCGGTTAAACGATGTGGACTTCTCACTGGAAGATGCGGTGAGTTTTGAAGGAGAGACCGGACCTTATGTGCAATATACCCATGCTCGGATTCAAAGTGTGCTTGCCAAGGCAGAAGAGGCGATACGTGTAGAAAATGAAAACCATCTGACTAACGCCAGCCTTGCGGATGGTGAGAATGAAAAAGTGACCACTTCATCCGGTATCGGAGATACCGCTTGGGCGTTGCTGAAACTGCTCGGTGAATATCCCGAGTATCTGGCAAAAGCAATTCATCGGAATGAACCTTCGGTTATTGCCAAATACACAATAGATGTCGCTCAGGCGTTCAACCGCTTCTATCACGCCGAACGGATTGCGGATGCGTCATCTGATGTAAGACCTTTCAGGGTTGCATTAGCTGAACGTACTGCTGAACGACTTGCGTACAGTCTTTATTTACTTGGTGTGCAAGCTCCAGAACGGATGTGATCCCAGTGACATGGAGTACACGTGGTCTTTTCAGGAAGTCGGATCAAGCTTCACCAGACTCATCAGTCCGAGGTATATTGCTTCAACAAGTGAGCAAACGATTAGGTCATGCTCAGGTACTGGATCAAATTAATCTGGAAGTAAAACAGGGCGAATGCGCTGTGATTGTTGGCAGAAATGGCTCGGGCAAAAGCACATTGCTTCGTATATTGGCGGGGATCTTATTGGCTGATACAGGATCGATTCAGCGTACAATAAAAGGTTCTGAGAAATATGCAGTAGATGGCCTGCCACGTGTACCCTTTACATCTAGGGAGTACTTGTGGGAGATGGGACGGATTCGGGGCATTCGCCCCGAAGAACTACGTGGGCGGATAAGAGAACTTAGCGAACTTTTATATCTTGATACCGCGATCGATCAGAAGTTACTCCTATTGTCCAAGGGCACATTGCAAAAAGTAAATTTGATTCAGGCCCTGTTAGCTGGACCGGGTGGTCTTTTGTTGCTGGATGAACCGTTATCAGGCTTGGATATTCCAGCGCAAGAGGCAGTCGTATCCCTATTGGGGGAATGGAAGGATGAAGGGACATGCATTGTTACAGCTTGTCATGAACCCTTGCTTATTGAACTTTTGGCAGACCAGGTGATTGTGTTGAAGAAAGGCAGTGTGCTCCGCTACTGGAATCGTGAGGATATACTGCAAGCTGGCGAACCGGTTGTATGTATTCAAAGTCTGGCTCCTGCTGGAGAGGATCTGGCTAATGATCCATCCATTTCACATCAACCGGGAGTGTTGTCTTTAGATCGTGATACGAGCTTGGGGAACGCAAAATCTTGGTTGTGGGATTGGAAAGTGGTTCAACAATCCACAGATGATGTCCTCCGAATGATTCTGGCTTCCGGAGGTTCGGTAGTGTCTGTACAACAGGAGGAAAGTCAATTACATATGGAAAGTCTGCTTGGAGGACAACATCCAGCTGTACATGCGAGTCGTGGAGGTGTCACAGAATCTGTGGACTTAAGCTCTTCCATGGATGGTGCGGGGGGAGAAGCCGAATGATCTATCTGACCCGATATTTGTTAAGGCATCACATTCGCTCACAAAAATATTTTGCACCGGTTATCTTTTATATCATTGCCATGTTACTGATCTATTCTTACAAGCCCAACCCAATTGCGGACAGTTACAGTGTCACGGCTATGTTGTTATTTCTGGCAGCAGCTTGGCATGGAGTCATGGTGATGAATACCGAACCTGCGAAGCAGTTTCAATTACTGGTCCTTCATGCAGGAAGCAGGCGTAAGGTTGTAACAAGTCAACTCATCTGTGCCTGGATTATGCAATTCATGCTTACCGCAATTACTGTGCTATATCCCGTTTTCGCTGGAATGTTCGAAAGACAACCCACAGGTGAGGAGTGGATGATGACCTGGTTAGGACATCTGGGATTATCGCTGCTGGGATTAGGCATCAGTGTATTCTTTCAAAAATCGTACATTCCCTTGCTTAGTCGCAGTATGCCTGCCCTCATTATTGTATTATTACTATCGTTTATCCAAGGCTCATTGAGTGAACGTTTGCCTGAATCGTTAGAATGGCTTGGTCGCATACTTCCACCAGCCTTTTATCTGGTTCGTGAGATGATGTTATTTGATGAATCAAAGATGGACTCGTTTGTTTCGGTTATGCTTTGGACTGTGCTCTACGCAATGGGGTTACTGATTATCCATGTGTGGCTGTCCGGAAGAAGAGATCTGCGGGGTTAGAAGACGCGCTTCCCGATAACTTGAATGTTGCTCTTGGTTTGGTTAGGATAGAGGGACATGGAATGGATAACATCGTACGGTTGAAGGAGGCGCTCGCATATGCAAAATACAGATATCCAGAATGGTGACATGCTGGACAGCGAACACTCCAGGGAATTGTTTGCCTATTACGGATTGGCCGTGTACTACGGGCAGGCGCTTGAACAGCAGCTGGTCAATCTAATTTTATTAATGAAAATGTCTCAGGGCAAGGCTGTGTCTGAAGAAGACCTGGAAGATCTGTACGAACGAAAGATGAGCAGTTCACTGGGGCAGCTCATTCACGAAGTACGTCATCATTTTACATTCTCTGAGGAAGAGACTTGCCAATTGAATGAATTATGGCAGCAACGTAACCGTATCGTACATCATTATTTCAAGGAACGCATTCATGAGACATTCAGTCCGGAAGGACGATCACGCATGATTAAGGAATTGGAGGATTTCAAAGACCGCGCACAGGAGTTGGAGATCCGTCTTCAGCAATATACGGGTGCCTGGATTGCAGAGCTTGGTCTGGATGCCGAATCTGCAGCAGCTCTGCAAACGCTGGAGCGTATGCATACCGAGAGTATGCAAGCAAGGGCTTTGGAAGAGGATGAATGACAAGCAGACGGATAACGAAACGCTGGATATTAATTATGGCTCTGACTGTAGTATTCGTTGGAATCCTATGGACCGTGGTTACGGCAGTACGAATATTTGCTTATACGGATGAGGATTCATCGAGGGTATCGGATGCAGCAATCATTCTGGGTGCAGCAGTGGAGGGAGATAATCCTTCACCTGTATTTCGTGAACGCATCGAACACGGAATTGAATTATACCATCAGGGTACAGTTCGTAATCTGCTTTTCACAGGCGGGTCGGCTGATGATGGAGAACATACGGAAGCTGAAGTGGGTCAGAAGTATGCCATCGCACATGGAGTAGATCCTGCGGACATTCGTATAGAGACCAAATCCAGAATTACCGAGGAGAATCTGGTCAACTCAATTCCAATTGGTGAACAGGCCGGTTATCACACCTATACAATTGTGAGTGATCCGCTGCATATGAAACGGGCCATGAAGCTGTCTGTCGGGCTGGGCATGGATGCCGTACCCTCTCCGACACGAACAACGGCTTATCGAACCTGGCGCAGCAAGTTTCCTTTTCTCGCAAGGGAGACCGTAATGTACATGGGATATACGATCAAAGGATGGATAGACAATCCGAAGCAGCCGTGAGGTTGCGCGCGGATTGTTTTTTGTCTGGGGAAAATAAGCAGTAGAGGAACATGGCTCCAGATGAAAATACAAAAAAACGATCTACACCGCAAACCCTGAGGTAGCTGTGTAGATCGTTTTTTGTTTTGCTGTCGAGTACATCATTTTTGGTTGGTTACTTAAAGAGCTATCTGTCTTACACTGTTATGCATTTCCTCCTGCAAAGGAGGCTGATGTTCGAACGGTGTCGTCCGATGGATTCTCGAGTGTCGCGAACGCTGCTGCTTGCGCACCTTGCTGAAGCTGGTACATCTTA
Organism: Paenibacillus sp. FSL R5-0749; assembly: GCF_038595085.1. Classification (NCBI taxonomy): domain Bacteria; kingdom Bacillati; phylum Bacillota; class Bacilli; order Caryophanales; family Paenibacillaceae; genus Paenibacillus; species Paenibacillus sp. FSL R5-0749. Next base: position 2,553,306 of record NZ_CP152005.1, read on the forward strand.
TAATAGCGGCCTTTAAGCTCCATTAGTTCATCATGTGCACCCTGCTCAACGATTCGCCCACGATGCAGAACCAGAATCTGATCTGCGGAACGAATGGTGGAGAGACGGTGAGCAATGATGAATGTGGTACGTCCTCTTTTGAGGACTTCAAGTGCGTTCTGAATGAGTGCTTCCGTTTCCGTATCGATATTGGCAGTCGCTTCATCCAGAATGAGGATGGCCGGATCAAATGCCAGCGCACGAGCGAAGGAGATTAACTGACGCTGACCAGCAGACAATGTGCTTCCTTTCTCGATGACAGGTTCGTCAAAGCCTTGAGGCAAATGAGCCAGTATACGCTCAGCGCCTACGTCACGCAGCGCCTGTTCAATGCGTTCACGGGAGATCTTCTCATCGCCTAGACTGACGTTGGAAGCAATGGTGCCGGTGAACAGATACGGGTCCTGAAGTACAATCCCCATATGCTCACGAATCCACTGTTTAGGCAGATCCTTAACGTTCTGACCATCGATCGTGATCTTGCCTTTTTGCGGATCATAGAACCGGAACAGCAAGTTGATGATGGAGCTTTTACCCGAACCGGTGTGGCCGACCAGAGCCACCGTCTGACCTTGTGATGCTTTGAACGAGATATTGTTGAGCACGAAGTCCTTTTTATAGGCAAAGGATACATCGTCGAAGACAACATTCCCTTTATATCTTGGCATGGAGCCATCGGTTACGGGTTCTCCTTTTTCATCCATCAGCTCAAAGACGCGACCAGCAGATACGAGGGAGGAGTCCAGGTTGGCGAGCTGATTCACCATACCGGTGATCGGCTGGAACAAACGGCCCAGGACATCGACGAAGGCATACAGAACACCCAGGGAAATAATACTTGTGCCATCCAGCACACTGGAACCGAAGTACCACAGGACCACTGCAAAGGCGATATTCCGTAATACGTTAACCAGGTTGTGTGAGGTGAAGGCATTCAGGTTGAGCATTTTGTTCTGGTGTTTCATATAGTCATCATTCAGATCTTCGAATTCCTGCTTGGTTTGTTTCTGATGGCGGAATACGCGGATAATGGACATCCCCTGAATGGACTCGTTAATGATCGCATTGATCTCACTCAGCCTTGACCGAATGATCGTGTTGTAGCGAGTGGCGAATTTACGATAGAGCACAATCCATGTAATGAGCATCGGCACCACGAATAACGAGATCAGACCCAGGCGAACATCGAGCAGGAAGAGTGCGACATACACACCTGTAATCGTGATGATTCCTGAGAAAAAGTTCGAAAGAACGGCAACGAACAGATCCTTGACGGCTTCTGTATCGTTTGTGACCCGAGATACAACTTTACCTGCGGGCAGGTTATCAAAAAAGTGCACCGGCAATCGCTGAATGTGGGCATACACATCGTTGCGCAGTCTTTGAATGACCTTGTTGGCCGAGGACTGCAGCCAGAATGTTTTACCAAACTCCATAATGACCGAGATCACGAGGAAGATCATGTAGTACACAATTAATTGATAGATGCTGGGCATCTCCGGTTTGTAAAAAGCAAATAGTTCACCGGCGGACAGGGGGGCTGCCGCATATTGGCCTGTTACTTCACCTGCGCGTGTAACCGTGAGGATTCCATCCGCATATGTGCGGTCTCCGTCAGGGGCATTGACCGGTTCGTTTACAAAATAAAAACTTTTGCCGGCTTGTAGTACCCGCACTTCGGAACCTTTGTTTTCATTCGGTTCGAACAAGCCTTCGCGTTTGTAGTTCTTACCGTTGTAGACTGCGGCTTCATCTGAAGCTGTGGTCTCATAGAAAGGCTGCTCAATCGCGAGCAAGTGATTGTCGATCATGGATTTGGCGATGAACGGACCGGCAAGCTCGGCCGCAACACCAATGGTAAGCATAATTAATGCAGCGATAAATGTTCCTTTGGCTTTCAAGGCGTAATCAAGCAGCCTTTTGCCTGTATTAGACTTCAATGTATTGACCTCCTACGTGGACAGATTGGACTCGACCTGTTGCCGTTCATACTGTTCACGGTACCAGCCGTTCATGGCTAACAGTTCCTGGTGAGTGCCTTCTTCCGTAATTTTCCCGTGCTCCAGTACGATGATTCGGTCAGCATGTTCAATAGCAGACAGGCGATGAGTCGAGATCAGCGTGGTTTTGCCCGAGCGTTTGTTGCGTATATTTTCAATGATTTTAGCTTCAGTACGTGCATCGACAGCAGATAAAGCATCATCGAGGATCAGAATATCAGGATTAGCAATAAAGGCACGTGCCAGCGATACCCGCTGTTTCTGTCCACCGGACAGAGAGATTCCTTTTTCACCAACGAGTGTATCCAGTCCTTCCGATAAGGTTCCCAGATCCCCGTCAAAAGCGGCGGTACGGATGGCTTCCATGATGACTTCATCACTGGCCCCAGGTTTACCAAATTGAATGTTCTGACGAACGGACTTGGAGAACAGCACTTGTTCCTGTGGTACATAGCCGATCCAGCTATGCAAGTCATCTTTGGCGATATCCTGAATCGGATGACCCGAGATGCTTAATGTACCCGAACCAGCAGGGTATTCATGAAGCAGTTGTTTGAGCAAAGTAGACTTACCGCTACCCGTACGACCCACAACACCCAAGGTTTGACCCCTTCGCAGCGAAAAGCTGATATGACTGAGATTGTCGACAGTGGAGCTAGGATAACGGAATGTAACATCTTGCATCGCAATTTCTTCCGGATTCGTCACGTGAGCAGGTTGCTCCACATCCTGTACAGCAGGTTCTACCGATAATGTCTCGTTGACCCGATCAAGTGAAGCGCTACCGCGCTGCATCAGGTTAATCAATTCGCCGATGGCGAACATAGGCCAGATCATCATCCCCAGGTACATATTGAATGATACGAGATCACCCAGAGTAATTTCATTATGGAATACAAGATATATGCCGTAGGCCAGTGCAATCACATAACTGAGTCCAACGAAGAGCCGGATGGTGGGTTCGAATAGGGCATCCATTCTGGCAACAGCGAGGTTTTTGCGATACACATCTTCGGTCACATCGGCGAACCGTTTTTCGTCCAGACGTTCCTGCACATAGGCACGCACGACACGGATACCGGCAATGGATTCCAGCACCTGGTCATTCATATCTCCGAATGCATCCTGTGCGAGGGTGTAACGTTGATGTACAGCTTTACCATAGATCATCATGGCAATGGCGATAAAAGGTAATGGCAGGATTGCCGCCAGGGTCAGTTTCCAACTAACCAGAAAACCCATAGCGAACAGTACGGTGGCCAGAAAGGCTGTAGAGTCTGTTAAAGTCAGCATGCCGAAGCCTGCTGTAGTGGCAATGGAACGAAGATCATTGGTGGCCCGAGCCATCAGATCGCCAGTTCTGTTTTTCTCAAAAAAGGGAGGAGTCATCCGCAGCAAGTGGTCCATAAAGCGCGAACGAAGAAGCCGTTCCACCAGATTGGCACCACCAAACAGTTTGTGCATCCAAACGTATGTAACCAGATAGATAATGATGACCGTTCCTAGAATAAGCAAGATATAACGCGTAAGTGAGGTGCCGGTAATGGAACCGCGCACAATCTCGTCGATGGCATTGCCAAGAAGACGAGGAGGCAGCAGTTCGGCAATGCCCACCAGAATAAGCAAGATGACACCGGTTAGGTATCGTTTGCGTTCCAGCCGGAAGAACCAGGCCAGGTTTTTAAGTACAGAGAACAAGTGTTATCCCTTCCTTTCGATGTCCGAAAAATGCAGATTCCGTTCATGTATGCCGAAATGTACCCACAAAAAAAGACATACCGCACGCAGGCGGTATGTCTTCATATCATCATACGGCAGCATGGCTCAGAGAACAGAGCCGCCACCATATATAAGTTCGATTGTGAGTAAACATCACAGAGGTTCTAATGAAAGACCGCCTGTAATGCCGACTTATGAACGGAATAATGATTTCGGGTGTGCTCCGGTATTTAATTGTGTGTTGAATTGAACAATCATATGTTTGTTAAACACCGTAATCACCCTTTCTTTTTTGGAAATAAATACAATGTAGACCTCGTATGTTTGCATCTTAACACCGGCTTTTACAATCTGTCAAACATTTTTCACAATTTATTTTGTCTTTATAGGAGCACTCGGGTTTGTATTCAAGTCCCTGTAGAGATATGATGGAACATATATATACAGAAGGAGCTGACACCAAATGAGTACCATACATGTATCCGATCAAGCTGCTCGCTGGTACAAGGAAGAACTGAATTTGAGCGAGGGAGACAGCATTCGATTTTTTGCCCGTTATAGCTCAGGCGGAGGTCTTCACCCTGGATTTTCGCTAGGTATTGCTGTGGAAAAACCAAGACATCCTGCCGATCAAACCGAAGTATCGGGAATTCAATTCTTTATGGAAGATCACGATTATTGGTATCTGAAAGGGCACCAACTGCATGTGGATATCGTTGATGAAGGTCAGGATATCGAATATCGTTACACTGAAATATCTAATCCTTGAAGTATTCTGCTAGGCAATAAATGAATCACAGGTCGCCACCGGCTTCCGAATAGGAGGAGGGGATAAGCAGTGAATCTGCCAGCACGAGATTTGGCCCAGTATATCGCAAAACGCTCTCATATTGTTGTAAAAGCGGCGGTGCGGGCTGAGAACGAACAAGGTGAATTACTGCTGATTCAGCATGCGGAACACGGTCAATGGCGGTTGCCAGCTGGTGAGATGCGCCCTGGGGAAGCCATAGAAGATGCTGCGCATCGGGAGTTATGGGAAGAGACAGGTTGGACCGTTGATACCATGACACTGGAAGGTCTGTATTCAGGGCCTGATCTTCGGTCTCTGCATTCGAGCGGAGATGAAGAGTATTATGTCATTGCCCTGTTCCGGACAGTGATCATTCAGGATGATCTTGTGGAGTCACGTGTCAATAGTGATGCGGGTCTTAAGTTTTACGCACAGGAGTCGTTACCACCTCTGAATGAAATTAGCCGAATTCTGTTAGCTCGGGATAATGTAGAATAAAATAAGTTGACGCAAAAATGACCTTGGCATCCACGTAAAATGGGTGACAAGGTCATTTTTTTGAAAATCGGATTCACGTGCTCTAATCATGAATTACACCTGATCCAGTGATTCATCATCCATCGCAAAATCAAAATCATCGATATCGAATACCTGTACAGGTGATTCAGACTCAATGATGCGTGCGATCAATTCAACCTGATCGGTGAGAATCGGGATACTCAGGCGCTGAGATGTCAGCAGCAATTCTGTCTCAATGGGATCGAAATACTCCCCGTACTGTGCCGTATCTATTGCATTGATAATGGCAATGGATACTTGGTCACCAAATAAAATGGAGGGGCTTTTGGCCCATGGAACAAGTAACGCACGCTCTATTTTTTTCTTATTCAGTGGTTCCTCGAAATAAGAAATCATTTCATTGATTTTGGATTTTACATGCTGATCATCTGCCGGGTTATCCATCATGGGATCAGGACTGGTCTGGAATTCATATAGCTCAAGGATGGTGGTATAAGGAAAAATATATTCAACAGGCGCGGGCGGCGCTAGCAATTGACCGTAAATAGCCACCATCACGGCTTCTGTAATAAACTGACGTGACATGGTTCCTTATTCCTCCTGGGCCATTAATAGTTGCAAAGTGAATCTATATCTTATGCAACAGCATAACCATAATATGGGTTATTCTGCTGTAGACTCGTGTACATAATTTGCATGAATAGAAGTATATCACACAACGGTGGGAAATACAGCCAATCTGCAGAGCATGTCAGGTCACAACGATCACAACCGAATCAGGATTTGCCCAGTAGCAGTGACAGTATTCCTGCAGCAATCAATGGACCCACAGGTACACCCTTGAATAGGGCAACCCCAAGTACCGTTCCGATTAACAGCCCTGCAACGACAGTTGGCTGTGTACTCATCAGCGTAGCGCCACGTCCTCCGAGATATGCCACCAGTAATCCTACACCAATGGCGAGCAGTGATTTCCAGTGCAGGAAAGACTCACCGATCGTCTGCAGACTCATCTTGCCACTGGCAAGAGGTGCCATCACGCCAATGGTCAGAATGATGATGCCCAGTGTAAGTCCGTATTTTTCAAGCCATGGAAATGCCTGATTCAGGTTCAGGACTCGTAGCAACAACAGAAATACCATCGCTACGGTCACAGGTGTGTTGCTGCTGATAATCCCGAGAGCCGCAAAAACAAGTAGCAGCAGGGAAGTCATATCCATGGTTTTCATTTCCCTTCAGTCTGTCCACGTTGTTTGCTAACGATATGTTCCGCAATGTACCGTCCATGCCAGCGCCCGGATTCAATAAAGACTTCATTGGCATTACGCCCCGAAGCGATGACTCCGCCCACATATACACCAGGTACGCTGCTTTCCATCGTTTGTTCATCATATAGAGGTTTATCCATATCATCAGACATCTCCACACCTACCGACGTGAGTAGTTGACGATCTGGACGGAAACCGGTCATTGCCAGTACGAAGTCATTATCCAGTTCCCGAGTGGAACCATCCGTGTGTATCAGACGAATTGAATCATCGAGTATTTCATTCACGCGTGATTCCAGGTGCAGTGTGATATGACCTTTTGTCACCATGCTCTCGAATAGCGGGCGTACCCATGGTTTAATATGCTGGGACAAACCACTGCCGCGATACACCATATCAATATGTGCTCCGACCCGAACCAGTTCCATGGCCGCGTCCACGGCTGAGTTGCTTCCGCCAATAATGGCGACACGTGTACGGGTATAAGGGTGGGCTTCCCGGAAGTAGTGGGTTACCTTATCTTTATCTTCTCCAGGGATGCCCAGATAGTTAGGATGGTCAAAATAACCGGTAGCTACAACGACATTGCGTCCAACATGAACGATGGCTTCCCCGCGGCGATTGAGCGTATGTACCTCAAACGTACCATCATCCTTGCGTTTGATTTCACGGGCTTCTTCATAGTTATGAACACGCAGACCAAAATGTTCGGCTACCCTGCGATAATAGGCAAGTGCTTCATAACGAAACGGCTTATCATTAGGTGTGCTGAACGGAACGTTTCCGATCTCAAGCAGCGGTGCTGTGCTGAAAAACTGCATATGGGTTGGATACAGATAAATAGATTGAACGATATTGTATTTCTCAACGATCACAGCGGACAGTCCCAGCCGTTCACATTCAATGGCAGCAGACAGACCGCATGGGCCTCCGCCGATAATAATGACATCTTCCATGTTCTTAATCCTCCTTATTTCAAGCAATATAATCCTACCGTAAAAAGCGAGCTAATGCCAGTTCAAGAGAGAGTTAAACCCAGACAAGCTTACTTGAATCCAAAGGAGTTGACGTGGAGAGAGGAAAAGACTAATATCAAATTAGATATTTATCTAAATGAAAGTGAGATGAACGATGATGCAGCTGGAGAAAATTGTGGCTTATCATAAAGCGTTGGCTGACCCGACCCGGCTTCGCATGCTGCTGTTGTTGGCACAGGGTGAACTGCACGGACAGGCACTTGCCGAGCGGCTGAATCTGTCACAGCCAACCGTGACACATCATGCATCCAAGCTGAGAGAGGCGGCGCTGATTAAGGAACGACGGGAGAAAAATACAGTGTACTTCACACTGAATCCTTCGTTTATCCGCGAGAATGCGCAGGCTTCGGTTGACTTTATCTTTAAGCGAGAGGAGGTTACGGATATGAGTAATGTGAACGAAACACTGAAAGCGTCGGTCATGAGAAATTTTTTCTCCAAAGATGGACGACTGCGGCAGATTCCCGCTCAATACAAGAAAAAGCTGATTGTACTTGGTCATCTGGTCGAGCAGCTTGAGTTCGGTCGGAAGTATACCGAGAAAGAAATGAATACATTTATACAGAAGTATCATGAAGATTTCGCTACCATTCGGCGGGAATTTATCATGCATCAGTTCATGTATCGGGAAGAGGGGATCTATGAACTGAATCCGAAGGAAATGTGGACGCGCTGGGATCAGGTCAAATAGAGTAGGTTGGAAAAAGTTTGGGCTTGACAAATGCAAAGCCCAGTGTGTAACATAATGGATAATTCTACAAGGGAGGCGATTGTTTATGACAAAGTTAAATGCAGTATACGTTAATTTGAATATGAACAGCGTCTCCGGAACGGATCAAAGCATGTAATTTTGCGTTAGTTGGATAGCAGTATCCATTGTAACGTAAAGTATGTCATGCTCAGATGAAGCCACGGGTGACGCACCCGTGGCTTTTTGGTTTGCCGATAAAAGGGTGTTCCTGAATTGAATATAGCGGATGGTTAAGTAGGATATCCGGTATATCTACGAGAAGGGATGATCTTTAATTCGTCTAACTACTTATTGCCGCGGGTGTATTTCTACTCGTGGTTTTTTGTTTTGATCTGAACCGGAGATAATTGTTCACTGGTCTTGAACAAAAGCAAACAAACTTATTTTGGGAGGAATTTATATTTTAGATAACCATATTGAAAAGTACGGCTGGTCTGCAAAGTGGCAGGAACTGTGGCAAGTGACAGGAATGGAAGAGCAGGATAGAAAGCCAGCCAGAATTATCGCAGATCATGGACACCTGCAACGTTTGATTACAGAAGAGGGCGAACGCTGGGGGAGAATTTCGGGCCGAATGCGTCATGATAGTCTGGAAACGAGTTTGGTACCAGCGGTTGGAGATTGGGTGGCGATTACAGGCCAGGCAGGTGAAGAAGCAATTATTCATCATCTGGTGCCACGTCAGAGCAGGGTATCGAGACAGGCGGCAGGTCCAGTGACCAAAGAACAATTAATCGCCGCAAACGTGGATACACTGTTAATCGTGGCTGCACTTAATCATGATTTCAACCTTAGACGACTCGAAAGATACGTGATGATGGCTTGGAATGGTGGCGTAAGGCCAGTCATTGTCTTGAGCAAAAGTGATCTGTGCAACAATGTGGAAGAACAGATCCGAAATGTAGAAGGAATCGCACCAGGTGTTGAAGTGCTTGCGATATCTGCAGTGGAGGACCAAGGAAAATCTTTACTGGAACGATATTTGCAGCCAGGGTTGACTGTTGCGCTCACAGGATCTTCGGGCAGTGGCAAGTCTACGCTGGTGAACTGGATGATGGGTGAGGATGTGCAACTTACACAGTCTGTTCGTGAGGGCGACAGCCGAGGGAGACATACCACAACACACCGGGAGATGTTTGTACTTCCACAGGGAGCCGTATTGATCGATACTCCAGGAATGCGTGAGCTTAACCTATGGGATGAGGGGAATGATGGGCTGTCGCATGCGTTTGGAGAAATTGAAGAACTTGCGGCAACGTGCAGATTCCTGGACTGCAGTCATACACGGGAAGCAGGATGTGCAGTGAAAGAGGCCATACAGGATGGTTCATTAGATGAAAAAAGACTGAATAATTATCTGAAAATGCAGAAGGAATTGCAATATCAGCAACGTAAGGAAGAAGTGGCATCCAGAAAGCGTACCGCTTCCAGCAAACCGGCCACTAGTCGCAAACCCAAGCACTCCCGCAGTGTGAAAGAGTGGGAGGAAGTCTGAAATCAGGCGGGCATCATCTGTTACCTTGCATAAGATAGGTCAGGAGGGATGTCATTATGCCAGATTACAGGATTATTGTAGATCTGTCTGACCACATGTTATATCTTCTTGATGGCAATCAAGTGATTAAGGGCTATCCCGTAGCCACAGGCAAGATGCTCACGCAGACGCCAAACGGGGAGTTCACGATTATTAACAAGCAATCCAATCCAGGTGGGCCATTTGGCGTGTTGTGGATGGGGCTGTCTGCTCCCCATTATGGGATACACGGAACCAATGAGCCTTGGTCTATTGGCAAATCCGTCTCCCATGGTTGTATACGCATGTACAACTCGGATGTACTGGATCTGTCGTCCAAGGTTTCTGTAGGCACTAGAGTAACGATCCGGCCCTAGGGCCGGATTTCACTTTATGGGAGGTAGTTCAAAAAGTCCGCTTTTGATTACGAATCATGCCTAGCGGCATGATCAGCATCGAATATGAAACTCAACCGAAATAAGCGGGTGGCTTTCGAAGTATGTTTCCTGAGGAAACATTGTGGTTGCTCACGTAGCTCTATCTACGCTCCGCTACTCCATTTCTAGCTTCATTCCATCTTCTTGGTACTTAAAACCAGACTTTTTGAACACGTATTATAAGGTTAAGATAGCCAGTTACCAAATAAGTTCTTACAACCAGAACTGAAGTGGATGAATTTGGAATTGTAGAAAGATGAACATATAATATGGTAAAGCTATGGCAGTTATGAGAGAAAGCGAGTGATAGCGATGTTAATCCGGCCGGCGCGCGAAGGGGATGCGCAAGGAATAGCCCATGTACATACAGAGAGTTGGAAAACAACGTATCGAGGAATTGTGCCCGACGATTTTTTGGATCATTTGACTATAGAATCAAGATTGTCGCAGTGGGAGAGGACCATTCGTTCTGGCGAAAAAGATCAGATCTTGGTGGTAGCTGAACAGGATCATGGGAACATTGTCGGATTTGCTTGTGGGGGTAAGGAGCGTGAAGGCAAATTACCTTATGATGGAGAGTTGTACGCTATATATTTGCTGAAGGAAGTGCAACAACTGGGGATAGGTGGGCAACTGGCAACACATGTCGTTAATCATCTGCAGACCTTCAATATGAAACGTTTGATCATATGGGCTTTGGAACGTAATTCAGCTTGTCGCTTCTATGAGAAGATGGGAGGCACTCCCGTCCACACACAGTCTATCCGTATTGGTGGTCAAGATCTGATTGAGGTTGGCTACGGATGGGAAGAATTGAGCCTCTTTGGAGAGAAGGGCCTGCCCGATTGAGGAAAGAGGTACAGATGGGGACAGAATACTCGGGTTGTATTGTTTCCTTAAACTTAAAGAATGGAATAGCTAATTCAGGTCTGCACGTTTGCGTAATTCTGAACAAGGTTAATGATGTATTACACCGTTGTGCAGGTGTGACATTCAATTTTGATCAGGAGGCGTATTCATATGACTTTAATGGAAACCGAACATACAACATGGACGAAACAATATATTAATGGCAGATGGGTAGATGGCTCCGGTGAGAAAACAATGGAGAATATCAACCCTTATACGGGAGAAGTTATTGCCACATGGCGCTCTTCCAATAAAGAAGACATAGATAAGGCGTATGAGTCTGCTCATAAAAATTCGATTGAGTGGGCGAAGTCATTACCTGCTGTGAAAGAAGAGGTACTACGGAAAGTTTCATCTCTGATGGCAGAGCGAAAAGAGGAGATCATTCAACTGTTGATCACAGAATCCGGGAGTACCCGAATCAAATCGGAGGCGGAGTTTGCAGCGGCTAAACGCATTGTGGATGAGTCAGCATCTTTTCCTTATCGTATGAAGGGTGAGATTATTCCGTCCAATACTCCTGGTAAAGAGAACCGTGTAATTCGGGAGCCGAAGGGTGTGGTCGGTGTGATCGGGCCGTGGAATTTCCCTTTGCATCTATGTCTTCGATCCGTAGCTCCGGCGATTGCTCTCGGCAATGGGGTGGTGATTAAACCGGCATCAGACACTCCGATTACGGCAGGTTGGCTCATTGCTGATTTGTTCGAACAAGCCGGTCTGCCTGGGGGCGTGCTAAATGTCGTTGCCGGAAGTGGCAGTGAGATCGGGGATTACTTTGTGGCTCATCCGATTCCCAAAGTAATTTCATTCACGGGTTCCACAGAAGTTGGGCAGGGAATCGGTAAACTGGCGGGTGAACATTTAAAAGAAACGGCACTGGAGCTAGGCGGCAACAACGCCATGGTTGTGCTGGAAGATGCGGACATTGAACGTGCTGCCGAAGCCGCAGTCTTTGGCAAGTTTCTGCATCAGGGACAGATCTGCATGGCTCTGAATCGTATCATTGTGCATGCTGATATTTACGACAGATTCGTTGATTCATTTGTTGCCAAAACGAAGAATGTGCAGGCAGGTGACCCGGCTAATGCCAAAACACTCGTAGGTCCTCTCATTCGGGAAAAAGAGGTAACACGATTGCAGGATCTTGTGAACAAAGCCAAGGACGAAGGCGCACGTCTATTGCTTGGTGGGACCAACAAAGGCAGTGTGCTGTCTCCTACTGTACTTGCTGATGTTAAACCTGAACAAGATATTGTGCAGCAGGAATTGTTTGGCCCGGTGGCAGTGATCATGAAGGCTCATGATGAGCATGAAGCTGTGCGTTTGGCGAATGATACTCCTTATGGACTTAGTGGTTCCGTATTCACCAAAGATCTGAATCGAGGATATCTGGTTGCCCAGCGCATTGAATCTGGTATGGTGCATGTAAATGATCAGTCCGTGAACGATGAAGCGCATGTGATGTTTGGCGGTGAAAAGGCTTCAGGGATTGGACGTTTCGGTGGTGATTGGGCCATTGAGAAGTTTACACGTACTCGTTGGATCAGCATTCAGCACCAATATCGGGAATATCCAGGAGTGAAATAAGTCGAAAAAGGATGAACTAGCAGGGTCGTTTATGAACGATTAGAGTGAGTTGCAAAAAGATCGACAAATCATGCGAAAGCCCGTCCCAGCTTGGTGAGACGGGCTTTTTGCACAATTTTACACCACAGCAAAATACGACTTAATATAAGAGTGGAAAAGCTGTTTGGCTCTGACGCTATCTGGTTATTTATGGATACACGGAAGAATCGATCCGTAAATCCAATGGCAAAGGGGCTTTAAATTCATGTCCATTGACCGCTTTATTCTGAGGAAACTGAATACCTGTCAGGAAGAACATACACGTGCCAATTTGGTTCGGCTGTTTGTCATTCGTATTCGTAAAGCCGAGATTGCGGAAGAGCATGATGCCGCCTATGTCCTTAGCAAAGTGCACTGAGTGATGGCTGATCATAACTGCAATCCGCTGTTAACGTGTATACACCTCAAAAAGGAAGCTTGTCTATAACGACAGCTTCCTTTTTCATGTCTTGTCATAAATGTGGCTTGGTAGACTCCTTTTAATATAATGATAAAGCAAGGGAGTCGTTTTCACTTCGACTGTGGAGAATCGCTTCTCCATTAACAATCTCAATACTAATTAAAGAATGCAGACATTTTTGAATGGCACGTTTACCGTTGCTAATTTTATGCTCAAGAGCACTGCTAAGCAATCTTAATGTCTTCTGCATAGGCTGTTTGTTTTCTTGATTAAAGTATACAGGGATTGATTTGTTTTGAAAGGTTATTAGGGTTCTCACTTGAAATCACCTCACGGTTGTTATTTCATACAGGTAATATTAAATTCCAATGCTTAAAATTACCTTAAAATCAGCTTATGAAAACATAAAGGTGGGTAATGTTTGAAAAGTGTTCACAATTCAATTGTGAGCGAAGGAATAAAAGTCCCGAAAAACAAAACCTAATTACCATTTAAATGGAATAGAAAATGAAAATTTTCGTATCCTCGCAATATTCAAAAGCATAACTGCCACGAAAGTTCTGAGTCAAATGTACGATATTTTAATATATACGTGGGTCATATGTAACAAAATTACAGGTGGCACATTGCAAACAGGGTGTTTATGTAAGAAAATAGGGTTGATATAACGATTCATTCTCTTTTTTTTGATTTAATCTGACATTAGGACAATTTACATATGAGACCATGGGAGGGATTCGGATGATTCTAACCGTGTATTCCGGCCGCGAGGAAGGAGAATGGTTCGACATCGATGTTCCGGATGAATGCACCATTGAACATTTGAAGACATTACTTGGCGTTCGCATTTTCGGACAGGCACCGGGAGACGGCATTCAGTACATCCTTGAAGCCAAGTTTCCGGAGGGGCTGTGGTTCTCTCCGCAGAACGCACAGCAGTTAATGGAAACAGGGCTGCGGCAAGGCAGTTGCGTACGTGTCCAGCGGGCTTTTTCAACGACTTCGGAAGAAGCGCCTGTATATGGGAGACGTTCATTATTTCAAAAGGACAGCAACGAATAGGGCTTTTGAACGTATACATTCTATTGAACGAACTAAAGGAGGTCTTCTCTTCGTGAATGTGTTATATCAGCGTTCTCCAAGAATGACACCGGTTCTCAAGGAAGAAGGACTCGAAATACTCAGGCCTCCAACAGAACCGAGCAAACCCACGTTTTCCATGATATCCATTATTGTGCCGATCATGATGACCATGGTCAGCATTGGTTTCTACGTATATATCAATATGACCGGCAAAATGGGCAACAGCAATTATATGATGTTTCAGATGATGACGGTCATGATGATGCTTACTTCTTACACCATTCCATTCTTCGTGTATCTGAGCAACAAGAAATCATATCGCAAAAAATTGGAAGAACGAAAAACAATGTATCTTGCCCAACTGGACAAACACCGGGAAGAACTGAAAGAAGCTCAGGCGGAGCAAGTGAAGAGCCTGTATGAAATTCATGGGGATCCGGGTGTGTGCCTTCAAGTGGTGAAGAACCGGAACAGTTCCTTGTGGGAGCGTTCACCAGAGGATGATGATTTCCTTCAGGTGCGCATTGGTACGGGAGAGATTCCATTCCGTATCAAACTTCAGGTTCCACGGATTGATGGTTATGAGAAGGATGAGCTAATTGAAGCCGCCCATGAACTTGCGGGTGAATTCCAGACGGTACCGGATGCTTCCATTACATTGCCTTTGTTCCAATCGAAGGTTATGGGACTGGTCGGTGATCGGGAGGAAGTGCTTGCTTCTCTGCGAGTCATCATCTCACAACTGACGGTACGTCACTCCCCGGATGAACTGAAGCTTGCTGCTTTCTATGAAGAAAAGGACAGCAAGGAATGGGATTGGCTTCGCTGGATGCCCCATATCTGGGATGAAGACCAGGGACAACGCTATATGGCCGACAGGCACAGCGGTGCGCATCAATTGGCGGACAGCTTGTTTTCCGTGTTGAACCGGCGCCGCAACAATAAGGAAGACCGCTACAAGAAAAGCATACAAACGCCGTGTTACGTTGTGATTCTCTCCGATACGCAATTAATTGAAGAGGAACCGTTGCTTCCATTGCTACTGGAATCGGCTCAGGACATCGATGTATGCACCATCATACTGGCTAATCGCAAGGAGTCTCTACCAATGCATTGTCAGTTGATTATGGATGCCTCCGAAGGCAAAGGGGTGTATATCAAAAAAACGGAAGATGCGGATGTTATTCAACAAACGTATAAACCTGATGTGATCTCGAAGGAAATGGCAGAGGCGCTTTCCCGTTATATGTCACCGATCCGGTTAAAACGGTCATCTGCATCAGATATCCCGCAAGTGCTGCCGTTATTCGATATGCTGAGCACATCACGCGTGGAAGATCTGGATGTGGTATCCAGATGGGGGCAGACGAGATATCCGGACACGCTGCCCGTACCAATGGGTGTACGAGCTGGCGGCAAAAAAATAGCGATAAACCTGCATGACAAAATTGAACGTCAGGGTCATGGTCCCCATGGTCTGATTGCAGGTACAACCGGTTCAGGTAAAAGTGAAGTCATCCAGTCCATCGTAGCTTCACTGGCTGCTGAATTCCATCCGCATGATCTGGCCTTCATGCTGATTGACTACAAAGGTGGCGGTATGTCCAATACATTTGTTGATCTACCTCATGTGGTAGGGACAATCACCAATCTGGATGGAAATCTAATCGAGCGGGCGAATATCTCACTTCGTGCCGAACTGGTCAGAAGGCAAAAAATATTAAATGATGCGGGAAATCTCCAGCACATTGATGAATACTATAAAATTCTGCGTTCCAGACATGAGCAGCCGCTCCCGCATCTCGTCATTATCATTGATGAGTTTGCTCAATTGAAACGGGACCAGCCGGAGTTCATGGATGAACTGATTAGTATCGCGGCCATTGGCCGAACACTTGGGGTTCATCTAATTCTGGCAACCCAGAAGCCAGCCGGTGTTGTGGACGATAAAATATGGAGTAATTCGCGCTTTCGGATCTGCCTTCGCGTACAGAGTGAGGGAGATAGCAGGGACATGATCAAGATTCCAAATGCTGCCTGGATTACGAAGCCTGGTCGTGGATATTTTCAGGTGGGTAGTGATGAAGTATTTGAAGAAATGCAATTCGCCTGGAGTGGTGCACCGTATAACCAACAGGAGGATTCAACGACGGTATTGCCTGTCATGGAAGTACGCCTAAACGGTAAGCGGGAGCCCCTGTTAACGGGAGAGCGCAGAGCCGTTCTCAAAGGTGAAGATGTTCCGAAACAGCTTCAAGTATTTATTGATTATGTTGCTCAGTCTGCAGCGGATGCGGGCATCCGTCGGTTGCCAGGACCATGGTTGCCACCTTTACCAGAAACACTGGAATGGGAAGGTCTTCAGGAATGGCAGGAAGAAGAGAATCGGGATCTGCTGCTTGATGGTGGGGCAAGTGGTCTGAAACCCCTGGTTGGTTTGCTGGATGATCTCCCCAATCAGCGCCAACAACCGCTCGCATTGCCTGTGGATCAAGGCCACCTGGTCGTTTACGGCATGCCGGGACTGGGAAAAACAACATTTGTTCAGACCTTGCTTATGTCTCTGGCCCGTTCTCACAGAACTGAGCCTTGGCATGGTTACATTATCGATATGGGCCGCATGATGAAGGACTTTGCAGGACTACCACAGATCGGTGGCGTGATGATGGCGGAGGAGGAAGACCGGATCAAACGGTTATTCCGTTATATCCTCAAGCTGTCAGCACAACGCAAAGATATCATCTCGGAGGCGGGTGTTAAAACGATCTCGGCCTACCGACGGACAGCTCATGCGGCTGTCCCGCAGGTTGTGGTGGTTATCGATGGTTATCTTTCATTCCGCAATGCCTATCCGGAAGAAAATGAACTTCTGGAGACGATCCTGCGTGAAGGCGGAAGTCTGGGGATTACCTTTGTACTTACTGCGAATCGGGTAACAGATGTATTTGAGAAATTCAGAAGCAATATTCCCAATGCGGTTTCATTTGAGTTATCTGATCCAAGTGATTATTATTATGCCGTGGGAAGACCTTCCAAAGCACCAAGCCAACTTCCGCCAGGAAGAGGTCTGGTCAAAGGGCAAGTGCCTCCGTTGATGTTCCAGGCGGCATTACCTTCTTCCGGGGCAGATGAAGGCAAACGTTCATCGGCATTGCGCCGCACGATCGCTGAGATTCGCCAAGGCTGGACAGGGGAAGAAGCACCTCAGATTGCTCCGCTTCCGGAAGAGATCAAACTCAAGGATCTGCTCATTCAGATAGGATCATATGGCCAGGCATGGGATACATCATCTGTAACTGTCCCTGTAGGACTGCTTACGGATGATCTTGAACCATTCCAGCTTAATCTGCGTGAAGGTCCACATTTCATGGTGACGAGTCCGATGGAAGGCGGAAAAACGACATTTTTGTTGACATGGATGTTATCACTGGCTTATCATGCTTCTCCGGAAGATGTACAAATATACACAGTAGATATGCGTTATGGCGCAGGTGGGCTGGGGGAAATCAGCAGTTTGCCCCATGTCCGTGGACATGTATCGCGAGAAGAACAGCTTGCACCTGTGATTCAACAGTTGTACGATGAAGTTCTGAAAAGAGGCGAGATTTCCGGTGGACCGGAACTTGTGCTTGTTATCGATGATGCGGACACCTTGTCCAAACAGCTAAACGATTTTAATGTAAAAGATCAATTGGGAGCGATTGTTCGTCAAGGAAGGGATCGTGGTGTACACGTGATTCTGTCCGGGGTTCCGGCAGACTTCCCGACCTTCGGTTCGGATTGGGTAACGGATGTGAAGGCTTCCCAGAGCGGAATGCTGTTCGGGACTTTAGACCCTAACGATCTCTCGTTCTTCCGTATACCTTATTCGGAATCCGGAGGTAGTTCAGGTGGGCTGAAGGTACTGCCTCCAGGTCAAGGTTATTATGTAAAACGTAAATATTCCAGGGTTAAAGGTGCAGTTCCATGTGATGACAGCTGGAAAATGACCGATTGGATTTCTGAAATTCGTGACCGATGGCATGTTGTAGTTTGAGGGGAGGTGGCTCATAATGTTGACGGTTCATGATTCTAAGCAAAAGGTAGTCACGTTGCAAACAAAAGAACTTTTTTTCCTGGCGGGTATTCTCGGTTCAGACCGACTGCTTGGTGTGGAAGATCCGTTTCGCGGCTATATGGCGGAGGATATCGCGATGGAGTGGGAGCGTGTGAAAACCTCCCTGCTTGACAAAGGATATCTGATTCGGGATCAGGATACCGATGAGCTGATCATGACACCGACCGTTTTCTCCAGGGTAGCCATTGCCGGATTGTCCGACAGAGCTTGTTGGATTCGATACACGATCAACGGCAAGTCGTATGAAAGTTATATACATTGCACGGATGAGCGGGTCGTTGAAGTTTCCCGTGTTGACGACGTACCGGACTCGTTCCGGCTTAGCGATCTGGGAAGTGTTCGTGAAGCCATTGATGTTCTGATAGAGCGGATGAAATGGAGCGGCCATTCTCCTGCGGAGAAACCGGCACTAATGTGCTCCAAGAAAAAATTTTATGATGTCATGAATGAGCTTGAGAACAGCGGGGTACAGACCGTAGCAGATGAACTCGCACAGGAGACAAGTGATCCTGAGGGCTCGCTTGCGCTGGCACGCTGTCTGGTGGGTAAGGAGTCAGATGGGGAGCTTCGTTTGCTTGTATGGAATGAAGACGGGTGGAAGTCGCAGTCTGCAGCATTTGCTGCAAGTGCGGTATCCAATTGGTTGTTCCGGATGAGCACTGCGGCTTCAGATGATTGGCTAGTTGCAGCACTGACGACTAGAGAACAGTTTCACGAGATGCTGCTGGACTGGCTTAAACAGCCTGCAGGGGAAGAGGAAAGGTGATGGTAAATGCGCATTCGTGTGGAACCGGATGTGCTTCGGGCACTGAGCAAGCAGATTCAGTATGCAGCGGAGCAAATACAGCAAAAGATGACAGTGTTGGATCAGGCGATTCATTCGCTGGAGTGGGAGGTTGAATCCCGCGCAGCGGTGATGAGTGAATGGAATCACAGTAAACGACTGGGCGAGGATGCGCTTCGTCGATTAATGGACTTAAGCGTACAGCTGGGACGCAAAGCATTGTTATTCCAGCAGGCAGACATGGAGTATCGTTCCGTGCTGAGTCATGTGAACACAGCCTATGGTAATGCGGTCAATATGCTGAATGTTCTTCAGAACAATCGTACAGGAGAAATCATGCCTGCACATTCTGCAACTGTAGCTGTAGTATCCGATCCCCTTTCCGCAATGGCGGCCGTATATCGTGTACAGGATGCCGCACCGCCTGATGGCTCCCCTGCTACATTGGTTCAGGCCATGCAGCCTGAGCCGGTAGCATGGAGATTCACAGATCCTTCCTTTCGGGGAAGAAGAGGGACCGAACCTGTGGTTTCCTGAATAGGGTAGATAAAAGTAACAGCAGGAAGTGAATTTTTTTGTAAATAGGCTGTTAGGAGAAGTTTCAAGGACTGAAAATGGGGTAAATAGGATTAGGTCCTTCGACTTTTGTTCGATCGATCCTGGTATAGTACAATTTGAACAAGTCAAAATTTAATTGCACAAACCAAGGAGGAATTTACCAATGGCAGGACGTATTTTAGTTACCCCAGAGCAGCTTGATCAGGTTTCCAACCAATTTAAACAAAGCGGTGAGCAAAGTCAGCAAATCGTATCCACATTGACTCAATCTATCACAAGCATGGAAGGACAATGGGAAGGTATGACAAAGCAACGCTTCTTCCAGGAGTTCCAAGAAGCTAGCAAACAAATGCAATCATTCGTTCAAACGCTGAACAGCATCAGCGCTGAACTTACAGCTATTGCTAACAAATTCCGTACAGCTGACCAAGCTCGTTAATCTGCTTTACATAGATCAGGCCGAGTTGAAGTCTGAATTCGCCCTGAATCATTGGCGGGTAGCAAGCTGAAGATGTACAACTACAGCAAAAACCGGGCGTTGTCACAACACCCGGTTTTTGCTGCAACTATGACACTAGGACAGAGAGAGGGATAAGCATGTCTTTTCAACCGAATCCCGGGGATGAAGTGGTGATTAACGACATTGCCTATACGATTGGGCAACATCCGGCTGCGCCGGGTCTAGCTTATGCCCAAGCTGGAAGGCAGGGGATTGTTTATCAGTTGTTACCCCGAAACGGTTCCCTTCATGGGGCCAAAGCACTAAAAGTATTTTTTCCTAAATTCCGTATTCCAGCTATGGTATATCAGTCTGAGCATATGGAGTCTTATAGTGAACTGCCAGGTTTGCAAGTATGCAAGCGTGATGTGCTCACTCCGGAAAGAAACGGAGCGCTCATTGGAAAACATCCCGATCTGTTATATGCGGTGTTGATGCCATGGGTGCAAGGTCAGACCTGGTTCGATGTGATCAGTGATCAGAGACAGTTGACGGCTGAGGAGAGCCTGAAGCTGGCCAGAGCGCTTGCTGGGACGGGTTCGGCCATGGAACAACGTGGACTAGCTCATTGCGATATGTCCGCTCCCAATGTAATGATTCCGTTTTTTTCCGAAGTGGAGAACCTGGGGAAGACGTCTGCGGTAGAACTTGTGGATGTCGAGCAGATGTACGGTTCAAAGATGGATCGTCCGGATGCCCTGCTTGCCGGGTCACCCGGTTATGCAGCCCATCGCACAGTGCACAGCGGTTTGTGGAGTTCATATGCTGACCGATTTGCCGGAGCTGTTATCATTGCTGAAATGTTAAGCTGGTCGGACCCTGTTATTGTAGAGAAAGCGTGGGGCGAAAGTTATTTTGACCAGCATGAAATGCAGACGGTGAGTGAACGGTATTATGCGATGCGGGAGTCCCTTGAGAAGCGTTGGGGCTCAAGACTGTCCGATCTGTTTATTCGAGCTTGGGAAAGTCACGATCTGAGCAGTTGTCCAACGTTTGGTGAGTGGTATGTTGCATTGGCTGCGGTAGACGTGGATCAGGCCAAAGCGGCGGCTGCTGCATCGTCGGAAGAAGAAGCTGGCAATCCGTCCGAAGCGGATGGGAATCTGAAGGAGAGCTCAGAACCGGTAAGTGAACCTGTGAATACCCAAGAGGGGGACATTCCCCAAACGCCGCACTCTCCCGATCAGGAAGCGATTGTGAACCGTCTGTTCTTACAGGCAAGATCCTTGGAGGATGAAGATAAACCAGCTGCTGCGCTGGAAGTGTATCGTTCGCTGTATCATTTCATTCCTCATAACAGCGCGATGCAGATGGAAGTGGAGGCTGCAATCAAGGAACTGGACGCCAAGCTTAATCCAAAAGAAGACACAGATAAGCCTGTACCTGTGCCTTTCTACCGATCCAAGAAGTTCATGATTTCTTCCGCTGTGCTTATTGTATTGCTGGCAGGTGGTGTTCCAACGGTCAAGATACTGGCCGATCAGGCAGAAGTGAAGCAGAAAGAACAGCAGGAAGCTACACGACTGGCAGAGGTCAAGGCTGCGGAAGAGGCTGAAGCTGCAAAGGCAGCTGCGATCAAGCAGCAGGAAGAGCAAGAGAAGCAAAAGGCCGCAGAAGCTGCAAAACTGGATGCTGAGGAAAAGAAAAAGCTTGCTGAAGCCAAACAGAAGGAAGCAGAAGCGAAGAAAAAAGAAGAAGAACGCAAGGCATTACAGGCCAAGTACGACAAACAGGCGAAATATGAGGCCTATCTGGTGAAGCAGGAACAGCAGAAGAAAGAAGCTGCCAAGAGAGCTCAGCAGGAGAAGTACGATAAACAGGCAAAATATGAAGCTTATCTCGTCTGGAAAAAAGAGAATGATGCCAAGCTTGCAAGACAGGAAGCGGAGCGTAAAGCGGCAGCTGAAGCTAAACGTCAACAGGAGATTGCTCAGAAAGCCGCGCTCAAGAAAAAGCGTGCCGAGAATGTGGTCACGTTGATTGCTCATTACAATAAAACGTATAACGCACAAAAAGGCAGAAAAATTGAAAATGCGGAAGCGTATGCCCGTGATTTTAAAAATCTATACAATACCGATGCTGCTTATTTCAAAGGAGTCGGCAAAGTGGCCGCTCGAATGAGTGCCATTAACAAATTCCTGAGCAACACCAGTTATACGTTGCCTAACTTATAAAGTAATTGACGGAGGTGACTCATCCTAGATGAACTACACAATTCAAGCATCACAGCGTACACCTGCACTCATTATCTATTTAATTGATATTAGCGCCTCCATGAACATGGTTCTGGAAAATCGTCGGCGGATTGACGTCGTCTATGATGCCTTATCTCTCGCGATACGCCAAATGGTATTTCGGTCCACCAAGGGAAATCGTCTGACACCTCGCTATCGCATAGCCATATTGGCTTACAGCGATGATGTTTATGACCTGTTGAACGGCATCAAAGGAATCGACGAGATCGCTGCAGTTGGATCTTTGCCTGATCTGACCCCGAAACGGTTCTCGGACTCGGCAAAGGCTTTTCTGCAGGCGGAAAAGATTCTCCAGGCCGAAATTCCGAATATGCAGGATTGTCCTGCTCCACTTGTGTGCCACATGACCGACGGGGTAGCCACAGGTGAAGATCCCGAGCCTATTGCGAAAAGAATCATGGGCATGAGTGTACCAGATGGCAATGTGCTGGTGGAGAATATTTTTATATCCGATCATCTGCTGGAAGGGCCGATTGCTGAACCTAGAAGATGGAAGGGAATCTCTTCTGAAACAAATCTACAGGATGAGCATGGAGAGAAGCTGCGGAATATGTCTTCCGTTCTGCCCGAAAGTTATCGGGAAATGCTTGTTGAAGCTGATTATTTGCTTGCACCCGGTGCACTCATGATGCTGCCAGGTACATGTGCAGAATTGGTATCGATTGGATTCCAGATGTCCGCTGCTACGCCTGTGAGATAGGAGGGGAATCATGAGAGCAATGCGTTTGGCAACATTGTCTGCTGGAGATAAGGGGGGCCATGCCGAGCAGCGGCATGGCAACTTTCGCTATGTGAGTGTACAGACGGGAGAACAGCCACTAACCCGCTATCAGGGCACATTTAAGTGCAGATATGGTTATGGCAGAGCGGCTGAGACGGTACATCAGGGAGATACCGGACAGGACTTTGCTGCGGTGCGTATGAAAGGGAATATATGTAATTTCGTACTGTGTGATGGGGTAGGCATGAGTTATCTGGGAGACTTTGCAGCGCGTTTTCTGGGGAATGCTTTACTGGATTGGTTGGAAGCGACGCAACACCCGACAGAAGAGGGCGTTGAGCGACTGCTTCGGGATCTGACCCTTCCTGCATCTGAGCAGCTGGAGAAATTACAGCCGCTGGAAAGCTCTCCTTTGTTGCTGCGTGAAGTGTTGATGGAAAAGCGAAGTCGAGGCAGCCAGGCCATGTATGTGTGTGGACGGATTGAGCTTACGGGAGGCGGTCGCAAAAGTCGGGTGTGGCTTGCTTGGCAAGGAGATTCCCGTATTCGCCTGTGGCGGAACGGCCAGGAAGATTCTGAATTATTTCAGACTCACTGCAGGACCAATGAGCGCTGGTCTACACTTGAAGGCCCTGTTGGTGGTAAGCCGCACATCTACGAGACCAAAGGGTCCGCCAACGATTCACTGCGTCTTCAATTATATACAGATGGATTAAACGACTTGGATGCGATCCAGGCCTATGTCCCCGATGAACACATTCAGGTACTGCTGGATGCTGCACATACCGGCGGTCTTGAAGATGATGCCGCTTTCATTGAGCTGGAATGGTGAGCGCCGGATATCAAATTGTGCATTGATCCGAGTGATGCTGTGACTTTGTTGAAGTCCAAACGTGAAAAAACTTGTTGGTGTTGATTTAAAAGACACTCTTTTTGGGTAATCTTGTGAAGAATTGGCTAATGATAGCTTCAATGTACATTCTTACATAATTGCTAAAATGAAGGAGTGGAATGGATAATGACACAACATAACGGCAAGTCACGGTTTCAAGGCAAGGTTGCGATTATTACCGGAGCAGGCTCAGGTATTGGGAAGGCGACTGCGGTCAAGCTGGCAAAAGAGGGTGCACATGTTGCATTGTTTGATCTGGTGAATGATCGGATCTCGGAAACGGAAGCAGAGATTAATGCGCAGCACCCGGGTGCGGCAAGAGCATTTGATGTTGACATCTCCGACCCGGCACGTGTGGAAAAGGCTGTGCTGGAAACCGTTGAGTTATTCGGCGGTTTGGATATTGTTTTTGCCAATGCGGGCATTAATGGTGTATCAGCACCTATTGAGGAAATTTCGGTTGAAGATTGGCAGCAAATTATCACAACCAACTTGAACGGCACATTTTTCACCGTAAAATATGCTTTGCCTCACGTGAAGAAACGGGGTGGCGGCAGCATTATCATTACAAGTTCGATTAACGGCAATCAACGCTTCTCAAGCTTTGGCATGTCGGCGTACAGCACATCCAAGGCAGGACAGGTTGCTTTTGCAAAGATGGCTGCGCTTGAGCTGGCGAAGTTCAAGATACGTGTGAACGTGATCTGCCCAGGAGCGATTGCGACGAATATTGATCAAAGTACGGTCAAAACGGATGATCTGCAACAGATCATTATCCCGATGGAGTTCCCGGAAGGACAGCAGCCGCTTGCGGACGGACCGGGTCAGCCGGAACATGTTGCCGATCTGGTAAGTTTCCTCGCATCGTCCGAATCCAGACATATTACCGGAGCAGAGATCGTCATTGATGGTGCAGAGTCATTGCTCAGCTAAGTGAGCATACGGGATAAATTTCATTTATACTAAGGCGTGTCTTATGGTGTGTCTGCGATAGTCGTTCCTCTGGAACGGCTTTTTTTGTTATAATGCTAACATTCGAATAGAGATACTGAAAAGCAGTAGGGTACA
Organism: Paenibacillus sp. FSL R5-0749; assembly: GCF_038595085.1. NCBI lineage: Bacteria > Bacillati > Bacillota > Bacilli > Caryophanales > Paenibacillaceae > Paenibacillus > Paenibacillus sp. FSL R5-0749. The sequence continues at coordinate 2,578,291 of NZ_CP152005.1, forward strand.
TTCATTAGGAGCGATTATATGCATATAGAGTTACCGATACAAGAGGTTATTCCGGAGTTAAGACAATTATTTCGGGATCAAGATACAGGGGTGTTAATTGCAGAGCCCGGAGCGGGAAAAACAACTGTTGTACCGCTGGCTTTGCTGGAGGAGCCATGGGTCGCGGGACGGAAAATCATCATGCTGGAACCCCGAAGACTCGCCGCGCGTTCGGCTGCATCGAGACTGGCAGCTACGCTTGGGGAAAAAGCGGGGCAGACCGTAGGATATCGTGTGCGTATGGATACCCGGGTGAGTCAAGGGACACGTATCGAAGTTGTGACGGAAGGGGTATTGACCCGAATGTTGCAGCAGGACCAGGGTCTGGAGGATACGGCCATGATTATATTCGATGAATTCCATGAGCGTCACTTACATGGAGATTTGGGTTTGGCTCTGGCACTGGAATCCCGAGCGATGTTACGTCCGGATCTGAAATTGCTGGTCATGTCGGCTACTTTAGATCCAGATCCTGTCTGTGCATTACTGGGCGAAGGTACAAGATCGATTCATTGTCCGGGACGTACGTTTCCGGTGGATACACGATATGTGCCAAGACCGGTATCTATGCCACTGGAACAGTTCACAGCTCAGACGGTCAAGAGGGCATTAGCCGAACAGGAGGGGGATGTGCTTGTTTTCCTTCCTGGCGCAAAAGAGATACATCGTACAGAACGGGAGCTATCGAATGCTTCTCTGCCTGCACATGTGAACGTCTATTCTCTTTACGGCAGTATGCCCGTGGAACAACAGGATGAGGCCATACGTCCTGCGGCTGAGGGCACGCGCAAAGTTGTACTGTCCACCTCCATTGCGGAATCCAGCCTCACTCTCGCTGGAGTGAAGATTGTGGTGGATGCAGGGCTGAGCAGAGCATCGGCATTCTCGCCGCGCACGGGTATGAGCCGGCTTGTCACCCTGCCGGTGTCCAAGGCGTCAGCCGATCAACGGCGGGGTCGTGCGGGGCGAATTGCCCCGGGGGTGTGTTACCGGCTATGGAGCGAAGAGGTACATGGGGGGCTGCCTGAGGCAGCTCGCCCGGAGATCACCTCCGCGGATCTTGCGCCGCTGGCGCTGGAGCTTGCCGTCTGGGGTGTCCAGTCCCCAGCAGAGCTGCAATGGCTGGACACCCCGCCTGACGCCGCCTACGGCCAGGCACAGGCGCTGCTGCGCCAGCTGGGCGGCCTGGATGACGCAGGCCGCATCACGCCCTTCGGGCGGCGGATGAACACGCTCGGCGTGCATCCGCGACTGGCCAGCATGTTGCTCCGCGCGGCGGAGCTTGGGCTGGCCAGCTACGCCAGCATGCTGGCGGCACTGCTGCAGGAGCCTGCCGGCCTCCGCAGCAGTGGCAGTGCAGGCGCGGGCACGGACCTGCGCCCGCGCGTAGAGGCGCTGCTGACTGCGGACAGCAGCGGCAAGCCGCAAGCGGCAGCGGCTGCCCTAGACGGCGCGGCCGTGCGGCGCATGCTCCAGGAGAGCCGCCAGCTGCGCTCGGCGCTCGGCCCGGCGGCCGATCCGGTACGGCCGGATGAAGACAGCTGCGGATTGCTGCTGTCCTTCGCCTATCCGGACCGGATCGGGCAACGCCGGGAAGACGGCCGATATCTGCTGAGCAGCGGCCGCGGCGTACGGCTCGCAGCGACAGAATCGCTGAGCCGTTCAGCGTATCTGGTCGCAGCCGAGGCAGACGACCAGGGCGCAGATGCGCGCATCCTGCTGGCTGCGCCGTTGCAGGAGCAGAAATTGTTACAGGCAGCTCAGCACCTGCTGCACGATGAAGTGCAAGTGGCCTGGGATTCCAATACCCGCAGCGTGCGAGCCCATAAGAGACTTCGTATTGGAGCCCTTGTAATGAAAGAGAGCAGTATTGCACAGCCACCTGAAGATCAGGTGCTGGAAGCATTGTTGGCCGGAATACGGATGGAAGGGCTGGATTGTCTGCCATGGACTAAAACGTCCAGACAACTTGCGGACAGGCTGCGGTTCCTGCATCTCCATCTACCTCAGTGGCCCGACCTGATCGAAGATGATCTGACCGAAGAGCTGGCTGAGCATCTTACACCTTATCTGACAGGCATGCGATCGGCAGCCGACCTCAAGAGATTGTCGATGCAAGATGTATTGCTTGGTGGTCTGAGCTGGGGGCAACGACAACAACTGGACGATGAAGCTCCGACGCATATACAGGTGCCCAGTGGATCGCGTATTCCCGTGGACTACAGCCGTCCCGAGGCTCCTGCTCTGGCGGTGAGATTACAGGAGATGTTTGGACAACAGGAGACACCGCGTATAGCTGGTGGGCGAGTCCCAGTGACCATTCATTTGTTATCGCCGGCTCAGCGACCTGTACAGGTCACACGAGATTTGGCCAATTTCTGGCGTGAGACCTACTTTGACGTCAAAAAAGATCTGAAAGGACGTTATCCGAAGCATTATTGGCCGGATAATCCACTTGAAGCCGTGGCCACTAATCGGGCCAAACCACGGGGGAAATAGATGAATGATTTCGTTTTTTTAGATATCAACACCGGGTTCCCCGAAGGGTGCATTACATCAGGCTTAGATTCGGATGAACCACAACAATCCGTATTGTAACTCATCGAATCATACTCTACCTTAGCTAAGTAATCACCTTCTAATCAGGATGTGTCTCCAAACTCGCTGAGTGCATATTGTACTGTCTTTGTGCCCAATGCTACGTCACTTTGCCTTTTGTCCTATATTACGTCGCTTTTCCTTTTTGCTACATGCTGCGTTACTTTGCCTTTTAAGCCCATGTTGCGTCACACTCGCTTCGCGTGCCCTCGGTTCGCTTGTGGCAAACTTCCGGCATAGAACGATATTCGGGCAAAATCTGCTTTTTTAGAGGTTAAGGGCACGTCCCAGAGCGTGTCTTCAATCCTAGGGAAAGTCGGAGGGGCACTGGATGGATAGATGTTTTGGAACCGCCATCCTTCAACCTATGATCGATCGACCATGAATCGGAGGCTAACGAACCTGTGACGTCTTATTCAGTGATTTGAAGCGCCCGCAACATTCTAAGGAATCTGAAACACGTTATAGTTGAACAACAAGCCATTTAGAGCGTCTTTTCCAGGTGATTTTGATAAATAACGTGTCTCAAGTTCGTTACAAAATAGAATGTGGACCAAAAGGCCAAATAAGACGCCCTCAGTTCCTTAGAAAATTTCCGTAGAACATCTCTTGGAACATCCCTTTGGAGATCTTCTTAGAAAATCTCCAGAAAAATTGTCTTTAGATTCACCAGAGTTACACAGCCTCTACTTCAATATGATTTGGCCCCGGTCATATTCTGCAATGTATCACCAGAACATGGAGCTGAGCGCTAACGAACCTGTGACGTCTTATTCAGTGATTTGAAATGCCCGCAACATTTTAAGGAATCTGAAACTCGCTATCGTTGACACTCTATAGTTGGTTGAATAACGAGCCGTTCATTGCTATTAACACATACTATATTGCCTTGCAAGCGTTTGAAAGAAAATAAGGCGGGTAATAACATAGCGAACCACTCAATCAGATGAGGAGGGATTCATTATGCAAAAGAAAATCGTAGGTGTGTTTAATACAGAACGTGAAGCATCGCAGGCTATCGAGGGTCTGAAAGCACAAGGATTTACTTCAGACGAAATCTCCGTTGTTACCCAGGATCGGGATGAACTGAAGGCGATTCGGGAAGAGACAGGTACAAAAGCCCCTGAAGGCGTGGCTGCGGGTGCAGCAACAGGTGGTGTACTTGGTGGCGTAGCCGGTCTGCTCGCAGGTATCGGTGCACTGGCTATACCCGGCATAGGACCCATTCTGGCCGCAGGCCCTATCGCAGCAGCATTTACCGGTGCAGCTGTGGGTGCAGGAGCTGGAGGACTGGTTGGTGGCCTGGTAGGTCTTGGTATCCCGGAAGAGGACGCTAAACAGTATGAGGAGTATGTACAGAACGGCAAAATTCTGCTTCTCGTAGACTCCACGGATCGGGACACCGATGTGTACGATGTGTTTAGTAGCAACAGCCAACTTAATCGGGACAGAGCTCAAGTTCATGGTACAGAAGTACCTGCTGAACGTCCAGATCTGGATATGGAAGAACGCAGATTGGATGCCCAGAGCAAGGCCGCTCGATTGGGTAACAATACATTCTTGTAATCTTCCGGCTGAGCTGGTTGATATGAGATCGAACCTAATGACTTAATACCTGCAAAATGGAATGAAATAGATGATCCACAAGATGGTCATTAGCCGGTTTCCTTAAGGGAAGCCGGCTTTTGTCCCTGTGTTGCATGTTTGAGTCAATAATGGCGGTTGGTGTTTTTACCCATTCAAGCAGGGAATAACAATACATATAACAGTACAGCCAAAGCGAGTCCTATGACCAGTAGCATCAATGTGAGAAACCGAATTAAGCCGGTCGAAGCCTCAAACGTCTGCTCATTAATTTGAGTACGCTTCCGATGGTAGGCTGCTGCCGAATAGAGAATGATGGATATACCACCAATCAGAGATGTGATACCTGTAATAATCGCGGCAATATGTGCTAGTCGATCATACGCCGAGGAATTGAAGCCGAATCCAGCTGCAAGAAAGCCGATACCTGCCATGGCAATACCCGTGCGTACCCAGGCCAGAAAAGTTCGCTCGTTAGCCAGGTGCTGTTGGACATATTTGGAATCGATGGTGGTTATGGTTACGTCTGTGTCTGTTCTAGAAATGTGAATCACCCCGCTCATTAAGATATACGGCTTCATTGTACTTTGTTTTTATTGTAAAACCAAGCAAGAAAGGACGGCTGAATGTATGCCTCGCAAAGAACGAATTACAGAAATAGAGAGCTTGCGGGGAATCGCCTTTGGAGCGGTGGTTCTCCAGCACTCCATTGCACATTACTCTTTGGTCCCGGAAACGAGACTGGAGGATGGCGTGTTGCTGGCCATACTGCTGATGCTCTCCAAATTTGCAGTTCCTTTATTCATATTCATAACAGGTATGGTGCTGTTTTATAACACAGGAGACAAGCTGCATTATGGCAAGTTTATGAGAAAAAGAGTAAATGACGTTATCGTGCCTTACCTGATCTGGTCACTCATTTACTTTACACTTGCACCACGAGGCTGGACCGGTTTCGGATGGAATGATATCCCGGATCTAGGGTTGAAGCTGATTACGGGCAAAACGACTTCACACTTCTGGTACATCATTATGCTGATCCAGTTTTATCTGTTATTTCCGCTCTTCTTGCGTGCAATTCGTTATGTATATAACCGATATGAGGCCAAGGGACGCATGATCGCATTATTGATTTCGGGTGTGGTGTATCTTGTGCTTGCGGATCAATTAAGAAACATCGCCAAGTTCATGGAACGACTGAATATCCCGGTACTGACAGATGCTTTTACAACGTATGCAGATCGCAATTTCCTCTATTTCTTTATTTATTTTGTGCTCGGTGCAGCAGCGGGGTTATCCGTTCAGCACTGGAATGAATGGATTTATCGATTGCGCTGGATATACTGGACTGTGTTTATTGTTCTGGGTCTTCGGTTTACTTATTTATTAATGCTGGAGTTTCAAAAGCCGGAGGGCATCAAAATTACGTTTTACACGGTCAGCCTGATCCGCCCTGATATGGCACTCTTTCTGATTGCGTCCATTATGGTCATGTACCAGCTAGCCGGGAAACTGCACAACCTTAGGGCTACACGATTGCTAGGGTGGATTGGTGGTGTATCGTATGGCGGTTATCTGATGCATATGTTGATGCTGCGGTATAGCTATATTCCAGATGAATTGTTCTATGTTGCCATGGGCTGGAACCCTGTCGTTCGCATGATCATTACTTGGTTGCTCGCTCTTGCATTATCCTGTGTACTGACATGGCTCATCTCTCGCGTAAGCTGGGGGAAATGGATTGTGGGAACTGTGCCAAAATCTGTCCACAATAAATGAATCTATCAACATATGAAAAATTCTCAACAGATTCGCACTCAACAGATTTGCAGCAGTACAGGATTGTACAGGGTATATGCCGGTACAGAAATACAGAACTCAGTAATATAGGCAACAGAGAACCCATCAATGCAGGTTACACAGGATTCAATAATAAAGACAACAGAGAAACTCAGTAATACAGGCCACTCAGGATTCATGTATGCAGGATAAAGGATTCAGGAGTAACAATGTAACAGCCTCCGCACAGTCGTATGATTAGGATTCAATCGAACGACTCGCTGAGTTCCTGAAGAAAACAAACTTTTGAGTATAGATTAAAATTTCAATACATGAAAAATTCACAATAGAAAACCTTTTTGCGTGCTCCCACAAGTCATTCCGTATTCACACGATTTCTTGCTCGCCCTCTATGAAGATGGATAAAGGGGAGACCAAGCGGAGAAAGATGGCAGAACCCGAACATAAGTTTTATAATACTAGATATATAGGTTCTGACAGGAGGGGAAATGAACGTGGCTTTTATGATTGCACAGCGGGCATTTATCAAGCTGTATCTGATTACGATGGTTGAACAGCACAGGGGATATGGTTACGAGATGCTGGAGGCGATGAAGCAGGAGTTCAAAGACTACGGTTATGTTCCACCCCAGAGCGAGGTATATCGGGCACTGCATGAATTGGTACAGCAGGGGGTATTTTATCGCACGAAGAAGCTGAAGGGCAATGATCCGAAGGTCGATTTTCAGGAAATCGTTCTATATCATTTCACGGATGATGGTGCGGAGAAAGCTGAGTTATACAAGAAACAGGTCAAAACGGATCTGGATCGTTGTCTCGGCATGTTACACAAGGCAGAAGAGGACAATTACGGTACGAAAGGAAGATGAGCATGAACAGACAGTTACAGTGGGGGGTACTCGGTACGTCAACCATTGCCAAAAATGCAGTCATTCCGGCGATCCAGCAGTCCGAACGCGGTGAGGTGTTAGCGATTGCCAGCCGCAGCAAAGAAAAGGCGGAGTCCCTTGCCGAAGAACTTGACATTGCCAGATCGTATGGCAGTTATGAAGAGCTCATCGCTGATCCGGACATTGAAGCCGTCTACATTCCTTTGCCTAACCATATGCACAAAGAATGGACCATCAAAGCGGCACAGGCTGGCAAACACGTGTTGTGTGAGAAACCAGCTGCCCTGAATGCAGATGAATCGGCAGAAATGATTGAGGCGTGTGAGCAGCATGGCGTTCTTTTTGCAGAAGCCATTATGTATCGATATCATCCCAAGCACAGACGTGTGCAAGAGATTATAGCCAGTGGAGAGATTGGTATCGTCAGAGCCATCCATGGCAACTTTACCTGCAATACCGCTGATGACAAGGAAAATGTAAGGTTCAAAAGAGAGATGGGCGGCGGATCCTTATTCGATCTAGGTGTATATCCGATCTCTGCAGCCCGGATGTATCTGGGACAGGAACCCGAAGCGGTGACGGTGCACGCTCTATTCTCGGACGAACATGATGGCGTCGATATGATGGCGTCGGGACTGGTAGAATTTCCGAATTCGGTCGCTTTAACTTTTGACTGTGGCATGTGGGCTTCAGGACGAGCGGAGATGGAGATTCTCGGGACGGAGGGGCGGATTGAACTGCCCAAAGTATTTGGCTGGGAGAACAGTGATATTCCACCTCAGATTATCATTCATACCGATTCAGTCAGTCGTGAGGAGCGTGTGTCGGTATCGAATTCCTATGTGCTTCAGGTGGAGACGTTTGCAACGGCTGTGCTTGAAGGAGCGGCCCTACCTTTCAGTCCGGAAAATACCATTCAAAACATGCGGGTAATTGATGCGTGCCTGGAATCGGCTCGGACTCGTCAACGTGTTCAACTGATCGATTAGGTCAGGTCCGTTTAAATATATCAGAACGTGCAGACTCCATCTTCAGGGATGAGAGTCTTTTTTATGTCACAAAATGTTATAATTATATTATTTTACAATTTAAACGTTCGAATTTGATATTTCTACCAAATTGATGTGATATAAATAGTCATGAGATGACTTGTTTACTATAATCTAGCAGAACGTGCAACTAGACAGTTACAGTTTGTAGTACGCATATCGAGACAATGTTCATCTACTTTGAAGGATTGGGAGGCCGGATTAATGAAAAAGTTGTTATCGACCGCTTTACTGGCATTCTTGTTAACGTTTGTTTTCTTCACAGGTTCACAGTTCACCCCAGCCCCACAGCAGAAAGCATCTGCTGCAACATGTACCATCATTAATACGTTTACCGGTGTGGCCAACTATTTAAGTGCAAATGGAACGTTGCCATGTAACTTTATTACCAAATCACAGGCCACAGGACTCGGCTGGGTAGCGTCACAAGGGAACTTGGCTGTAGTGGCTCCTGGGAAAAGCATCGGCGGAGACATATTTGGCAATCGGGAGGGGCTTCTGCCTTCGGCCAGCGGACGTACATGGCGCGAAGCGGATATTAACTATACATCCGGCTTCCGTAATTCCGATCGGATTGTGTACTCCAATGATGGACTCATCTACAAAACGACAGATCACTATGTATCATTCACACGCATGAAATAGCGGAAGGAGCAGTCGTGAACACCGTGATTCTGAATTGAGGATGGACCAACTACCGAATCAGCGAGGAACGCATGGAGTATGAAGCAGGACAGGTGCGTGATCTGATGATGGAGGTACAGGCGGAACAGTCTGGATTTATATTGCGTGTTGAGAAGTAGCAGCAAATAAAGGAGTTTCAGATACATTCATTCCAGCAGGCAGACCACATGTGGTCTGTTTTTTTGTGTTGTAGCAGATTGTTCAAAAAGGTTGTTCAAAAAGCCTTTGTGTTGATTACGATTGATCTGAAAGCAGAGTGAGATTTTACTTTGCTCACCTAACGTTAAAATTATTTTCACGGAGGTATTGATTTCTGCATAACTTACGTTAAAATAAAATTAACATGAAAAATATTTTAACGTTGGGGAGTGGAATTCATGAACGATAACACAGCAGTTGGCAAACAAGGTATGGGTGAGCTAATACGAATCAGACCGTATATGCAGTTTATGCTTAGTAAAGTAGTATCCAGATTTGGTGATTCCATTGATTCGATTGCATACAGCTGGATGGTGTATATTCTGACCGGTTCAAAAGTGCTGATGGGGACATTGCTGGCGGTGAATTTTTTGCCGAGTATCTTTCTGGGTCTGTTCGCCGGGGCTTTGGTAGATCGCATGTCTCTCAAAAGAGTAATCGTGATTACGAATAGCGGTCGCGGGTTGTTCGTAGGGATTACAGCGCTGTTGTTTGGATTGGGCCAACTTGAAGTCTGGCATCTGTTTGTAATAACCATTCTTAATTCTTTGCTGGAATGCTTCACTGTTCCTGCAGAAGTGTCCAGTGTCCCCAGATTGCTTCCCAAATCGATGTTGCTCTCGGGTAATGCCATGTCCTCTTCCGCAACCAGAGTGGCTGAACTTGCAGGACTTGCATTGGCTGGTGCGTTAATTGCCACAATAGGTATTGCTTGGACGATCCTGATTGATGCGGGGTTGTTTGCGCTAAGTGCGTTAATAATGAGCCGAGTGGGCTATCCTCAAGGTTCATCATCCGCTAACAATGAAGATAAATTATTATCTGAAAAGGATTCTGTTCCATCCAATAAACGTAGTATATTCTCCGAAATGGCGGAAGCTTTTCATTTTCTCCGTAAACATACCTTATTGTTAATCGTTTCCTTCCTGTTTGCATTCGTTAATTTCTGTCTGATGCCATTCAATGTTCTCCGTACACCCTATGTAATTGAAACGTTGCACGCTGGCGCTTGGGGATTAAGTCTGCTTAGTGGGCTGATGGTGGGAGGCATGCTGTTAAGTGGTGTGTGGTTGACCCAAAAAGGGGCACATTATCGTAAAAGTGTGCTTGTGATCAGCGGTATTGTCATGCTGGGTCTCAGTTATGCCATGACGGCACTACCCGCCTATATGACGTCCTTCCAATTGCCCGTTGCGGCTGCCTTTTGTCTTCTGATGGGGATGGGGATTCCACTGGCTACGACCCCTCTAGGTACCTATCTAATGGAAGTTACTCCTTCGGAGATGCTAGGCAGAGTGTATGCTCTTCAGAGTATGCTCGTCGTGAGTGTCGCACCACTTGGGAGTCTGGTTTCGGGAGCACTTGCAGATTGGATGAGCATGCCTGTTCTGTTTATCGTCTTTGGGATTATGCTTGCCATGTCCGCAGGTATGCTGTTATTTAGCAAAAGCTTTCGGAGTGTGATGTGAAGGATATTTAGAAAGAACCTGATCTGATTATGTGATAACATGTCATCGCCGGCTTGCTTTGACCGAAGTCCTGACGCAGCGGTATAATAGAGATATCGATGGACAATAGGTACCCCGGAAATGAGGATACAGGAATGGAGCACAAGGTTCTTTCAACCATTGAAGAAATTAAGATCTACTCCGATCCGTATCGGATACAGATTATGAATATGTTTAACAGGCAGGGTAGACCATCCACTGTCAAAGAAATTGCCGACCAGATGGGTGAGGTTCCAGCCAAAGTTCATTATCATGTAAAAAAGCTGGAGAAAATTGGTCTGCTGACGATCGTTTCCACGCGTGAGATTAATGGCATTATCGCAAAATACTACGAACCATTCTCCGGAGAAATCCATCTTCGTCATGAAGATGAAGACAATGAGAGCTCACCACTGAAACAGGTGTTTCGGTCTGAAACACTCAAATTATTAAATGAGATGTTCGAACAGAGTCGTCAGCGATTCATGCATCAGGCGGAAAACGAAGATCGGATGTTTCTCTCGGACATGACGCTGTATGCAACTCGTGAGGAAGTAGAGGAGTTATATAACAACATCATAAAACTCTGTCAACCCTATACAACGAAAGAGAATCAACAAGGGGAGCAAGAGGTCTTTCAATTATTTTCTGCCCTCTCTAAACCTATAATGCAGACACCTGCTTCCAAGACAGATACGAAACAGAATAAGAAATCTGCGTCGGGTAAGGGCAAATCAACTTCGAAAACGTCTCGCTCTGTTGCTAAGGGGCAGAAATCTGCATCATCTGATCGTGAGTCAGAAGAATAAACAGACGGTATGCATGAGTTCAGTGTTAGTTATACCTTGAAGACAAGTAAGGCTTATGTGTCAGACATGTTGGAGATAACAAGAAAAAGCCGCCATAGGCGGCTTTTTATCGCATGATACGAGGGAGAAACGGTCGTATGTTGTGTATTGTATTGAATTCATTACAACATTAATTTCATGAAGACGCATAACCGTTTCAGTTCGCTATCATGTTACATGTTCTCATCATAGTCTTTTACATCACGTTTGGCAGCGGTTGCGGGTGAATTGGAAGTACCGTATTCTTCGACCGCTTCCCAAGCATCTGCATTGTCGAACTTGCCGGCGTTCTGCTGTCTTCCTTCGCCAGCACCACTCGGAGGCATGGTCATGACTTCTTCTTCAACGGGCCGATCGTTGCTGATCTCCCGGTTAGGCGTGTCATCAATACAGTAAGCGGTATATGGGATAGCTTCAAGTCGTTCAAAGGGAATATCTTCCCCGCACGTTACACAGGTTCCGTATGTACCTTGTTCCATACGTTCCAATGCATCGTTCACTTGATTGAATTCGTCTGTTAATGTATCGTCGATCGCCAGATCACGGCTGCGTTCAAATGTTTCCGTACCGGCATCTGCCGGGTGATTATCATAGGAGGACAGCTCACCAGTTGAATCTTTCAGTGACTGGGCCGGAGCACCGTCTTCCATGCTGGATTCAAAATGGCGCTGCAAGTTTTCGCGTTGCTCTAAAAGGGCTTTTTTCAATTCTTGACGTTGATCTTGGGTTAATGTACTCATAAAAAAACACGCTCCTTTTCCCGTTGTGGGGTGTAGTGAGTCTTTACCCCAATTGCATGAAAAGCAATCATTTTCGTGAGGAATAGGGCCGTAGCGTTTTATATCTGACGAATAATGTGTTATAAAAAATAGAGAGAGAAAATGCCGCATGTTCTTCACTGGATAAAGGAACCACGGCTTGGCTTATAATGGAGGTTGTCAATATGGATGAACATATGAAACGAAGATTGGATAAACAGAAACAATTGTTCAAACAATTGGGAGTACAGCTTGATGCGTTATCTATTCATGAAAAACAATTTAATTATAAACTTCGTGGTTATGATCCGGATGAGGTAGATGCATATCTCGACTTGGTCATCAAAGATTACGAACGTTTTTATGCCAATATTGCAGATCTGATGGACAAATGGCAAGAACAGCAGTTAACGATTCGAGATCTCAAATCATCCGCGAAGCCGGTGGAAGATCCAACCAAGATTGATCGCAAACAGCTGGATGATATTGTGAAACAACTGGAATACAGTGTGCGGCAGCTCAAGATCAGAGCACGTCCCGAGAAGGATCTGTTCTCTGAATAAGCTCAGCAACTCTAGGATTATATTAAATAAAGGTGGTTAATCATGAGTACTCATTTTTCGGTCAGTGTGCATTGTTTGTTGTTATTGTCACTCAGCGCGCCTGAACGAATCACGTCTGCACATATTGCAGGTAGCGTGAATACCAACCCGGTCGTCGTCAGACGTATTCTGGGCGGGCTGAAAAAGGCGGGATTAGTGAACTCTTCTCCTGGAACAAGAGGTTTCTATCTGGCCAAGCCGGCAAGTGAAATTACGTTAGCCATGATCTACCAGGCTGCCAAGGACGAAGGTCCATTATTTCCGATTCACGGCAACTGTAACCCGGATTGTGAAGTGGGCTTGCATATAGACAGCTTGCTGACCAATCTGTATCAGGTTGCCGAGGAGAAGGTGGAGCAATTCTTTGCATCGATTACACTTGAAGATATGGAACGTTCCAGTTCCCAGATGCAAGCTGTGTCATCGCAGTCAGAGTAGATTGTAATCAGGACTTAAAGTACATGTTCGAAAAGGGCGTTTTCAGTACCGTGAAGATGGGATGAAGCTAGAAATGGAGTAGCGGAGCGTAGGAAACCACGTGAGGAACGGACATTTCGGCTGAATTCCATATTCGATGCTACGATGTTATTAGGCATCCTACGTAATCAAAAGCGGACTTTTTGAACAACCTCTTAAAGGAAGGTGGGTTGTGATATGAAAAAAATTGTTGTCATTTCTGATACGCATTGTTCACGTAAATCACAGAAGTTACCTGCCAGGCTCGTTGATGTACTTGCGAGTGCCGATCTCATTCTTCATGCGGGTGACTGGTCGGATTGGAGCGTATACCCATTGCTTAGCGAGTATGCGCCTGTTGAAGGGGTAGCTGGCAATACGGACCCGTCTGAAATTGCTGAAAAACTGGGGTATTCCCGTATTGTTGAAGTGGAAGGTCTTCGTCTGGGTCTTGTGCATGGGCATCTGGGATCCAAGGGTACGGAGCAGAATGCAATTCATACCTTTGCAGGTCAGCATGTGGATGCTGTGATCTACGGACACTCACACATCCCAGTGATGCATACCGTGGACAACACACTAGTATTTAATCCGGGGTCGCCTACGGATAAACGTTTTCAGAAGCAATACTCATTTGGCATCATGACAATAGATCAGGGTAAAATACAGGCTGAGCACGTTTTTTTTGATCGGGATTAGAGAGAGATGATTTCATCCTATATATAGTTATGGTACAAGGCATCTTTGAACAGAATTGAATTCTGTTTCAGGGATGTCTTTTTGATATGCGATCACATCATTCTCTTGGAAGTTATCTCTGAATGGGGAATGTGCTCTGTTCGTTATCTGTCATTCATCTGTTGCGGTTTTCCCCTATGGTGACGTTCAGTGGAGTGATACAATGCCTTTACGACATAAAATGAATACGTTTACATAAGGAGATGGAGCATGATGAAACTGTCTGTATTCACTGTGGCTACCCCTGATCTGAATGCAGAAGAACTGGCATCTGCTGCGGCAGCAGCGGGGATTGATGGAATAGAGTGGCGTTTCCGCGGAATTCCTGAAGAGGCAATGTCGGAAGAGCCGTCTTATTGGAGAAATAATCGATGTTCGGTAGATCCGAGCCGCTGGCAGGAACAGGTTCCTGTTTTTCGTGAAGCAGCGTCAGGGCAAGGTCGGAAATCCATTGCACTTGTACCGTATCTGAACTGCGGAGATATTTCTGCCACCGAGCAGGCGTTTCAGGCTGCGGCTGGGTTGGGAGCATCCATGATGCGTGTGGGTGTTCCTGGATATGATCGCAAGACCCATTATTCTGAGTTGTATCGCAAAGCCGTTGATTACCTGACTGAAGTACAGGATTTGGCCAAACAGTACAACATCAAGGCAATTGTAGAGACACATCATCAGACGATTGCACCGACGGCATCGCTTGCCTATCGTCTTGTTGAGTCGCTCGACCCGCAGCATGTGGGTGTGCTGTACGATCCAGGCAACATGGTGCATGAAGGCTATGAGAATCATCGGATGGGGCTTGAGTTGCTAGGTCCGTATCTCGCTCATGTGCATGTGAAGAATGCCGGGTGGTTTGAACCCGAAGTTAAGGATACGCAAAAGGATAATGTGACTGAGAAGAATAGCGGATTGGCTCTGAATACAGCATGGAAATGTCAATGGACCCCCCTGACTGAAGGCATGGTCGATTGGGTACAGATGGTGCGGGATCTTCGTGCAGTCGGGTATGACGGATATTACGGAATTGAAGACTTTAGTGGGGCCTTGAAATCCAAGGCGATGTTACAGCATTTTGCAGACGTTTTTGCCGAAATTGAGCGTCGTGTGGACGAGGAGGAGCAGTCATGAGTATCGTACGAGTAGCGGTGATTGGTATAGGCAACATGGGGGCAGCTCATGCCAGAACATTGGTTGCCGGAGAAGTACCGGGTGCAGAATTGGTTGCTGTATGTGATGTAAGAAGAGAAATGGAGAGCTGGGTATCCAGTCATCTTCCGGCTACGGTCACCTATTGGCAGGATGCAGAGCAGATGATGGCTTCGGGTACGATTGATGCGGTCATTATTGCAACGCCGCACTACGATCATCCCGAACAGGCGATTCAGGCTTTCCAGCATGGCTTGCATGTCATGATCGAGAAGCCAGCCGGTGTGTATACGAAACAGGTACGCAAGATGAATGAAGCGGCCGCAGCCAGCGGTAAAGTCTTTTCCATGATGTACAACCAGCGGACCAACCCACTCTACATTAAACTAAGAGATTTGATCGCTTCGGGGGAGCTGGGTGAGGTACGGCGTACCAACTGGATTATTACGAACTGGTACCGATCCCAGAGTTACTATGATTCCGGCGGCTGGCGGGCAACTTGGGCAGGCGAAGGTGGAGGTGTACTGATTAATCAGGACCCGCACCAACTGGATCTGTGGCAGTGGACCATCGGCATGATGCCGGTAAGAATGCGTGCGTTCTGTTCGTTTGGCAAGTATCGGAACATTGAAGTGGAAGATGATGTAACCGCTTATGTGGAGTATGAAAATGGAGCAACAGGTGTCTTCGTAACGACTACGGGCGAAGCACCAGGTACGAACCGATTTGAGGTTAACGGAGACCGGGGTAAAATTGTCATCGAAGATGGAAAGCTTACGTTCTGGCGACTTCGTGAATCTGAGCCGGAATTCAATCAGCGGTTTACCGGAGGTTTTGGACAGCCGGAATGCTGGAAATGCGAGATTCCAATTACAGGTGTGGAAACGGGGCACCCGGGTCTGATTCGTAACTGGGTGGATGCGATTCGTACAGGCGCACCCCTTATTGCTCCCGGTGAGGATGGTATTCACGGATTAACATTATCGAATGCAATGCTGCTGTCTACCTGGACGGATAACTGGGTGGATCTGCCGATCGATGAGGATCTGTTCTACGAGCATCTGCAGGAACGCATTGCTAGTTCAACGACGAAGAAAGACAAAGCAATAAGCGGCAGTCAACCTGCTGATCTGAGTCAGACGTTTAAATGAAGAAGATCTGTTATATAAGTTGAACTAATCATTTACACGTAACGGAGAGGACAGAAAATACCTGAAAAAGCGAAGCGTTCGCCTAAAAGCTTTCTGAAAAAAAGCTACATCGGAAGCATACGCTTATCCCGGGATTTTCCCCTCTGGAAAAGGGAATCGAAAAATCTGGGGATAACAGCGATTGGAAGGTAATTATGTCGTCGTAGTATCAGTGTAGATAATCCTTAGTTCATCTTATATAGGCGAGTTCATTGTAAACAACATTTTATAATAAGGATGGGATGACATGGCTAAAGACGGAATGTTCTATGCACCGAAAAGTGTTACCAAAGAGGTCGTATGTGGTCCGGGTGAGTTCACGATTGCTGCTGTTGCGCTGGATCATGGACACATCTACGGCATGGTTGGGGGATTGTTGGAGGCAGGGGCTACCCTCAAGTGGGTATATGATCCGGACCCGAAGAAGGTAGAGGCATTTCAAAAGCAGTTCCCGCAGGCTCAAGCCGCTGGATCTGAGTCAGAAGTGCTTGCAGATGATGAGGTGTTATTGGTGGCAAGTGCAGCGATCACTTCAGATCGTGCGCCGCTTGGCATGAGAGTGCTGGCCGCAGGCAAGGATTATTTTACAGACAAAGCCCCATTCACCACGCTGGAGCAATTAAAGCTTGCACGAGAAGAAGTGAAGCGAACAGGCAAAAAGTACATGGTGTATTACAGTGAACGACTGCATGTAGAAAGTGCGATCTATGCCGGACAACTCATTGAACAAGGGGCAATCGGCAAAGTCGTGCAAGTTATGGGTACAGGCCCGCATCGACTGAATGCAGGAGGAAGACCTGACTGGTTCTTCAAGCATGAGCAGTACGGCGGCATTCTCTGCGATATAGGAAGTCACCAGATCGAACAATTTCTGACGTTTGCATCATGTACGGACGCTGAGGTAGGGTTCAGCCGGGTGCATAACTTCAATCACCCACAGTTCCCGGAATTGGAAGACTTCGGCGAAGCTTCGCTGATCGGGGATAACGGTGCTTCCGGTTACTTCCGAGTGGACTGGTTCACACCGGATGGTCTGGGCACATGGGGCGATGGACGTACCGTTATTCTGGGAACGGACGGTTATATCGAGCTGCGGAAGTATATCGACATCGCAAGGGAATCTCAGGGGGATCAAGTGTACTTGGTCAATCATGAAGGAGAGTACCGCTACAATGTAAAAGGAAAGGTCGGTTACCCGTTCTTCGGCCAACTCATTCGCGATTGCCTGGATCGCACCGAGACAGCCATGACGCAGGAACATGCCTTCAAAGCGGCAGAACTCTGCCTGATTGCACAACATAAAGCGATGAGCGAGCGCGTGGTGTGGAGTAGCGGAACGAAGTAAAGGTTTTAGGTGAAGGGGAGCAAAAGGAGCAAACTCAGATCACTGAAGAATATCGTTAATTCTTCTATTGTTGAGTGAGGAAAGAGCAGCCCAAATGTTAATCTGCATCCAAAATGTTAGTTATGGCTAACATGTGGGACAGTTTACTCGGGCTGCTTTTTTGAGTACGTTGGTGACTTCGCAGATGGATTATTATGGGTTATATTATATGTAGTTCGGATATTCGTTAAAAAGAGAGGTATTTACGAAGTTCCCAGAATGATGTATCAGAAACCAGTGCAACTTATTATACCAACAATTTATTCGAGTTTTCAGGGGAGGTTAATATTAATGAGAAGTCCAATTGCAAACAGGGTAGATACAATCTTTATTCATGTAAGAAACTTAGAGAAGTCAGTACACTGGTACAGCAAACTTCTTGGAATTGAAGTGAAAAATGAAATCCACGGACCAATTTATACCTTCGATATGGGACCTGGACGTTCGGGGATAACACTTGATAATCATTGTTTTGATGAGATATACGAACTGAAAACGTCGAATCAACCATTATTTACTTTGAGTGCGGTTGATATCAATGCAGCATATCAGTTTGTGAAAGAATTGGACGCAGAGATTGTAACTGAAATTCAAACATACCCTGATTTATCGGATTTCACATTTAAAGATCCCGATGGAAATATATTAATGATTTGTACTTGTTTTAGTTAATGCCGAGATAGATTTGAATTAAGTAATTTTTGGAGAAGGCACTGGGATCTGATAACACGATATTCACGCATTGGGTAAATCACCCCCTCGGTCCGGACCGGAGTTAAAGTGGATTCCATCGGAGAAATTTCGGCTACAAGGAAGCGGAAGCCGTCGGACTGCAGATCTCCCTAAGGATAGGAATCTTAGGGAGATCGATGTCGTGAATATACAAACGTTATATGTAATCGAGGCAAGTGAATATAATAATTTTCAAAACCTTAGCTTTATAAACATGAATGATCGTTCTCATCTTTATTAAGAGGGTGTGTATAATGAATGAAACAGGTGGAAGTTATGTGACATACACAAAACAACACGAAGAAATAGTTAACAGTGGTGCTGTAGCCATTAATGAATTTTTGACTAATGCTAATTCTGTTGAGAAACGGAGCTTGTTGTTTTGTTTAGATAAATATCTAGATCCTTACTTTGGATATAACTTAACTTACTTCGATGAGATTATTATAGTATTGGAGATGCATTTGTTCGTCGATCATAACAAGGAAGTTAAAGAAGATATTTTTCAACTAATTACTGATTATTCGAGGAATTCGTTGGATTATTTAGCAGACAATATAGAACAAATTAATTCTGAATTACTTCCAGATGCGATTTATGCTTTAGGTTTAACCTTTAACAAGAAATATTTATCGTTAGTAAATAATTATGGAAACCACCAAAACGAAAGGATCCGAACAATAGCCAAAGAAGCTATTGAAACAATTAAATCTACAAATAGTGGGAGTATTACGTAGAAGGACCTAAATGTGTATAACAACGTATTTACGCGGCGGACCTAACAGCCCTTGGTCTGCAGATTCTTTTCGAGGAAGTGGATTCAGCAGATAATCCCTTAGAGTTTCGTGAATACAGGAACTTTAGGTGAAAGATCGGCAGTACCTTAAAAACATAAAATGAAAGAGGAAAAAGTATGACATTGATAGGACTTATAAGACATGGAGTAACAAACTGGAATGATGAATACAGGGCACAAGGACAAGTCGATATACCTTTAAATGATGAGGGACGAAGACAAGCTGAATTACTATCTAAGAGAATGGAGAACGAGGAGTGGGATTATATTTATTCAAGTGACTTATCAAGAGCACTCGAAACAGCAGAAATGATAGGAAGGATTAAGAATGTTGAAGTGAGAACTGATCCACGATTAAGAGAAATGAACTGCGGTCTTATTGAGGGAACAACTGAACAAGATAGAGTTAGTAAGTGGGGATACGGATGGTCCAAACTAGATCTTGGTATAGAATCAAACGCTGAGATAATCACAAGAGGAATGGAATGCCTAATGGACATTTCTGAAAGACACCCCGACAAAAAAATATTGATAATAAGTCATGGGGCACTAATTGGACTGACTTTAAAGAAACTAATTCCGCACATCGATACAGAAGAACACCTCCATAATACATCGGTAACAATTTTAAATAAAGACCAATTCAGATGGGATTGTGAACTATATAATTGTATTAGTCACTTAAACGTTGAATATTAGGAATAGTATAAAAACGAAGAAGGCCAATTAATTATCTAACATAATATTCACGCTGCGGACATTCGTCCTTGGCCCGCCATTCGCCGGACTTCTGAATACAGAAACATTACCCCCCCCTTAAAAATGTTAAAACCGTGCAACCAATTAATAACAAATAATAAATATAGGTGAAAGAATACATTTACGACGTAGCAGTTGAAAACCAGGATGAACGGAATATTAGAAGGTGTACCATATAACAATAAATTTCCAAATCGTTAGTTATGCCCCTTGGTCATCAAGAGGAAAACCAGAAAAACGGATTCATAATAAAGTGCAAACTAAAGAATATTTTTGCGAAAGAGAGGATCAAATGAATTATCATTTTGGTTTTTCATGGAAGGGTCTGCTAATCTTTTTATTGCCAATGATGCCAAATATATTTTATTTTTTAATTCCTACGTCAGATATATCAGGAAACCATGCAAATAGTCATTTGATTTTAGATGTTTTGGAGCACGGAAGTCAGGCGATATTTTTCTTTCTTCTGATATTTGTTGTAAGAGAACAAGCATCGGAAATGCGATTTCCATATATAATTGGTATGGCAATAATGTTGATTTTTTATTATGGGCTATGGATATTGTATTTTACAGGCAACGCAAACTCGATTATTTTTTTGGGGATGGCCGTTCTCCCAGTAGTATATTTTATCTTAGCTGAGATTTGGCTTCAAAATTATCTGGCTATTATACCAACAGTACTTTTTGGTATCGTGCATGTCATTAATACATATTTGTCTATTGCGAATTAAAGGGAGGACAACAATCCTCTTAAATTTTCATTGTGCGTTCAGCATGTATTCTATATTAAGGATTAAGTTCCGAATGGTGAGGCGGAAACGGATTTGATAGCAGCAAAAGAGAGAACCAAAAGATAAAACACGTAAAGACATATTAAAGACATAAAACACACAAGACATATAAGGATGTGAAATCGAAGAAGAAGGGGTAACGTTTAACAATGCATTAATGCTTCGTCGCTGAGGCTTCTCGGTCTTCAAAAGGGATTTCGGAGAAGTGGAATCAGGCGACACATCTGTACCATCGCGGCCGTCCCTTGGCGGGACTTAAGTCGGTGGGATGTCATGGATACAGGTCGTTAGGTGAAACCGATGCAAGTGTGATAAAGATAATAAAGGAAGTGAGTCATTTGGAGTATTCTGATTTGTTCAATTTAAAGAATATTTATCTCGATCAAATATATGAACCTGAGGAGAACACCCTTAGATTACTCTTCAGTCGAAGTAGAACTAGTGAAACTCCCGAAACGATAACAATTGAAAAAATTAAAATTAAAGATACGTATTCGATTGATGTAGATGAAACATTGCCTTTATTACAAATGGATTTTGAATGTTACATTGGATATTTAATTCGAAATGAAAGTTACACTTCATGGGATGATTATGAAGAATTTGAGGGTAAGATCTTTAGGATTTACAGTAAATCTAGATACTTAGACTTTATTAAAGTAGGAACATTTGCTTCTGAGGATTACCCAGGTCCCTTTAAGCATTATGGCATCGCATGTCTTAACCATATCGTGGATGTTATATCAGTTTCTGAACCAATTATTAAGGAAGTTCAACGAACTAAATAAAATTAATGAATGTATCTCAAGAAGGCATGGGCCTCAGATAATATTATGTTCACGCTCCTGGCCATTTGGCCCTCGGTCCACCAAGGAGATGTCAAAGAAGAGGAGAGGGTGAAACCATGCTTCAAATAGATCTAGCCAATAACCTTGAAGAGCTTGAAGGTGAATATTGGAGTGAACCGAATTTTGTTTCTTCATTAGTGATTCAAGTGCATAATTTAAGAAAGAAACCTCTTCGTGATTTGAATGATGAAGATTTAAGACTATTGATTGGGCAACGAATGAGTCTAACTTTTCTTTTACCTTTAGCCTTGGAGAGATTAATACAGAACCCATTAAGATCAGGGGAATTGTATACAGGCGATTTATTTTGTTCAGTACTCAAGGTAGGGAAAGAATATTGGAAAGAGCATAAAGAATTAAAGAACGAAGTAGATGAAGTAATTAGAGCATATGAAGAAGCAAGAGAGACATTAGAAGAGCACATAAGTAAGTACAGAAGCGATCATTTTTAAGTAGATTCAAGAAACACGGTACTCCACATAACATAATATTCAAGCAGCGGCTCCGTTGGAGCCTTGGTCTGCGGGAAGAATTCAGAGAGGCAATTCAGCAAAACTCCTGTGGGGTTCATTGAATACATAAACGCTATAAAAATATGGCGCAAGATATTAAGAACAGGGGGATAGCTATGAAGTTCATACTGATCTTTGGCCCACAGGCCGTCGGGAAGATGACGGTTGGTCATGAATTAACGAAAATAACGGAATTGAAATTGTTTCACAATCATATGTCGATCGAGCTGTTTCATCCCTTTTTTGGTTTTGGTAGTGAAACTTGGAGGTTATCAAGTATCGTAAGAAGAGAGCTTTTTGAATCGTTCGCAAGCAGCAACCAGTATGGACTTATTTTTACTTACCTTTGGGGGTTTGATCTTCAGAAGGACTGGGAATTCGTCAAGCAAACATGTAACTTGTTTGAATCGAAAGGGGCAGAAATTTATTTTGTTGAATTAGAGTCAGGTATAGAAGAACGATTAAAACGAAATAAAACGGCGTTTAGACTTGATCAAAAACCAACAAAAAGAAATATTGAATATTCTGAAATGGACTTAATCAAAACGATGGAAGAACATCGACTCAATTCTAAAGAGGGAGAAATTACTAGAGAGAACTATTTGAGAATCAATAATACAAATTTAAGTGCAGATGAAGTCGCAAGATTAATTAAAGATAAATTTAATTTATAGCTCTTGTGAGTAATTCAAGAAGGAGCCAACATTTTATAACAATATATTCAAGTTTCGTCTCCTTCGGAGCCCTGGTCTGGAATGGATTTCGAAGAGGAATTTCAGCAGACAACCTCTTTAGGGTTCACGAATGCAGGAACGTTAACTGATCTCGCCCAGGAGTAATTGTATAATGATATGAGGATCAAGGAAGGGGATAAATTGAATGATATTGAATTTGGAACTAGCAGATAGGTTAGAAAAATCTGAAATTAATTATATGGTTGATCGAATGACTGCAATTAGAGAACGAGAAGGAAATCCTGAGGGAATTGAAATTAAACGATTCGCAGAGAGCACAGCGTTTTATAGTAAAACCATGCCCTGGGGTCTATTTAATAATGTTAAGGGCAGAATTTCTGAAGATGTTATTGAAGATATCTTAGACTTTTATCATGAGCGGGAGCGGAATTTTGAGATTCAAGTCATCCCCGGTAAGATAGATCAAAAAGTAATGAAAACGCTCCATAATAAAGGCTTTTATCAAACAGGATTTCATACAACGCTTTTTTGTGAACCTGGGAATCTAAACTCGTATGATAATCAGAAGCTGGACATTCGTGAACTACACGAAGATGAGTTCGATACATATGCAGAAATTCATTGTTTAGGTACAGGATTGTCTCTTGATGGGAAAGAACACGTAGCTGCAAATAACCGAGTATTGTTTTCCCGTCCGGGATGGCACTATTATCTGGGGTTGGATCAGGGGAAGCCAGTTGCAGTAGCTGTGATGTATATAGATGACAATGTTGCTTCATTAACATTTGCGACAACACTGCCGGAATATAGAAATAAAGGATTTCAAACAAACTTATTGCTTAGACGAATTCATGATACCTACAAGAATTGTAATCTCGTTGTTAGTCAGTGCTCATATGGTTCGCAAAGCCACAGGAATATGGAAAGAGTAGGTATGAGAATCGGATATACCCGGGCAACGTGGACTAGGGATTAATTGTAATAGGGAGATCAGGCCGGCATCGTTCTACTGAGGGCATTCGCCCTTGATTCGCTAAGTAGTAATTCCAATAAGTATATTCAGGCGATACATTCAACCAGCTAAGTCTAACGACACGTTCCCTATGGTCACTTAAATTGAATGTCAGTAATGCCAAACTTTATCAGCAATACCCTAAAGCCAAAACCGAAGAAATTGAAGGACAAGTATAAAGAAGAAAGATAATAAAACTTAATTGAAGGTGATAATTATGAAAGAATGGGACTACAGTAAGCCTTGGTTCCATGGTTCTCCAATGCTCTTAGATGAACTACTAGTCGGAAGCACAATAACTCAGGATCGAGAGTTAGCAAGAATCTTTTCACACAAACCTTCTATTGTTGCTTTGGATGAGCACGGCACAAGACTCCATAATGGTAAGTTATGTGGATACATTTACATACTTGATGAAGAAATTACAAGTGAGGATGTATACCCACATCCAGCAACTACAATGAATCCTGGTGAAGAATGGCTCATCAAAAGAGGATTAAAAGTACGAAAAATAGATGAAACAAAAACAAGAACGGAAGAACAACTTTCAGAGGAAGAGGAGGTAGATTTATTGGATAAGCTAAAAAACAGATAGCGAATAGTTTGTTCGTAGAAGAGGCTGCTGCGTATACTATTATTAAAGGATGGGGATTTCTATGAGTAGATTGTTACTAACCTCTTGTGGTTTTTATACAGATGATATTAAAAATCAATTTCTGGAGCTTATTGATGGAGAAATTTCTCAATTAAAGGTCTCAATCATTACAACAGCATCCCCTTCAAAAGAAACTAATAGATATGCACAAAGAGCATTGCAAGAGTTTAAGGACATGGGATTTCAGCATATCAATTTTGTAGATATTGAATTTGAAGATCCGCAAATCCTCTTACATAGAGATGTTATATATATCAATGGTGGAAATCCATTTACATTATTGTATTACGCTAAGAAAAGTGGTGCTGATGAAATTATCAGAACACTGGCCGCACAGAATGTAATTATCGTTGGAGTAAGTGCAGGAACGTTATTACTGGGGCCGAATATTAACATTGTGGATTTCTTTACTCCACAGATGAACACAATGAATTTAACGGATTTGAAGGCATTAGGTGTAACTGACAAGCTTATTTTTCCTCACTCTGATCGAGATGACATATTTAAAGATAGTACTAATAAAACAATTGAAGAGAGAATAGTAGAATTTGAAGCCAATGAGAACTGTAAGGTGACAAGGCTTAAAGATGAAGAATATATCTCAATCTTAATAAAATAAGAACATTGAAAGTCGTAAATTCAATATAAGTAGCTCGAAGGAGCCCATTGTTTAGGAGGAGTCTATATGATATTAGAAAAAGTTATCAATAGAATTGAAATACAAAGTGAATATAAGGACTTGGTTGATAAGTATGTGGATCATATCCTTAACGAATTCAAAGATAAGATTCATAGCATTTATATGTGTGGCTCGATTCCCAAAGGAACCGCTCAACCTTTTAAGTCAGATGCAGACTTTACTATTGTATGTGCAAATCCCGAAGATATTGATTACGAAAGATTGTCAATGATTAAAGACAGGCTTTTGGAAGAATATCCGTTCGTCACTAAGATGGATACGATCATTTGCTCGATTGATGATGTATTAAGTAGACCAAATGATTGGGGGTTTTGGATTAAGATCATTTGTGTTTGCATACATGGGGAGGACATTGGTGAAAAAGTACCCCCGATCATAATTTCTCCAGAATTCATTGTAGACTTGAATACAGATACCAAGGATGAAGTAGATCGTGTACGTCGTTCACTTTCTAATGTTAGTGATCACTCATTGAAAACTAGATATATTAAAGGTTACTCTAAAAGATTAATTCGTGCATTATACTCTTTGATTTTAGAAGATACCGGGATATGGGAAGATGAAATCTTTAAGATGAAGGATGCCATAATAAACTATTGCTCGATTGACGGCGCTTTAGTTGAGTATCTGTATGCTTGTTACTTGGATAGCGATGTATCTGTTAAAGAGTTTCTGGAAATTGCAGATGAAGTATATAGCTACTTTGAGAACGCCTTAAATACAATGGCTGCTTCCAGGGCTTCCTCGGGTTAACAACATTTTGACGATATTGGTCACTCTGAGAGGCTATTTCGTCGTATAACATAATATTCAAGCAGCGGCTCCTCACGGAGCCTTGGTCTGCTATATATATATTGAAAGCGCTTTATAAAAACCATTCAACTAATGTTGAACGTTATGAATACAGGAACGTTAGGTAAAATAATGGTTAGTGAGAGGAGAATGAAATGCATATTAGAGGAGTAATTCTTGAGGGGTACTCAAATGCCGGGAAGACTTCAGTATTAAAAGCGATTAAACGATATCAATCACAAGAAGAAACCTCAGAACGGAGCGTAGTTATTCTTGGAGAACATTATTCTCAAATTTTGAATAATAAACATGGAGAATATGTGAGTCTAACGCGAGAAGAACACATTGAGTTACTTAAAGAGCGGGTTGAAATGCTAAAGAAACTTAACGATTGGGCAATTCAACTTGGTCCTGCATCTAGAGCATCTAGGGGACTATTTTATGTGCTGGAGAGATTTCACTTAAATCATAGAGCTGCATTTGCAGATTCGGATGTGGATGAGATCAATAAAATAGAAGAACAGCTCGAGTCTTTAAACGCCAAGTGTATTTTGCTTACAATCTCGCCCGAAGTCGTAGAAGAAAGAATTAAAAGCAGACAACCCGAAGAATGGATCTATAAAACAGAAGAAGAAGTAAGATCGTCGGTAAATGAATTATTAAAATTCCAAAATGTATTAAGACATCAAGCTCAAATCTCAAGAGTGCCAACACAAGAAATCAATACAGACGGTAAGGATTGGGATGAGTATGTAAAGATAATTATGGAGGGCAACGACATTGCCTAACTGAATGTTCAAGCATCGCCGCTAGTGCTCCGCACAAAACGTAAAACTATACCAGAAGGAGTGATCATTTGATTATTATGATTAATGGGTCATTTGGATCCGGCAAGACATCTACTTCTCAAAAGCTGCAGCCTCTAATACCTGATAGTATGATTTATGATCCTGAAGAAATTGGATATATGTTGAGGAAAATTATAACAGAAGAGATTTACTATGAAGAAGAACGAACGGATGATTTTCAGGACATAGCTCTATGGAGAATCCTTGTAGTACAGACCGCTCATGAATTGATGAATAGGTATAAGAAACATCTTATTGTTCCAATGACCATTTATAAGTCCGAAAACTTCAACTACATATTAAATGGATTTAGAAGTATCGATCAAGATACTTTTCATTTTTGCCTCTTAGCATCTGAAGAGACGATCAAAAAACGAATTGAAAAACGTGGAGACAAATTTGATTCTTGGTATCAAGAGCAAACAAACGCCGGTGTAACTGCATTCAAAGATATTAAATTTCAAGAACATATTGACACAGATAATAAAGAAACAGAAGAAGTTATAAGCATAATTTTAAGAAAGATTCCAAAGATCAATTTGGAAGTAATTCAACGAAATGACTGATATCAATAAGGGGTGCGTTATGGATCGTAAGATTATTCAAACCGCAAAAGAGATTGCAATAACAATTATTCGCGAAGCAGGTCTAATCTCTAAGGAGAAGTTTGATAACTTTGTTGAACTGAGATCTAAAGATGAATTTGGGGATGTGGTTACTGAAGTTGATCATATCTGTGAAGAAATCATTATCAAACAAATCCAGAACGTATTTCCAAATCATCAGATACACAGTGAAGAGGCAGGGCTTATCGGAACGAAGCACGATTGGTTATGGTTAATCGATCCTCTAGATGGAACTAATAATTTTGCAATAGGTTTACCTGTTTTTTCGATATCCATTACCTTAATGTATAAAAGAGAGCCTGTTCTTGGAGTAGTCTATGAACCTCTAACAGAACGTTTATTTGTATCTGTGATCGGTGAAGGGACAAGCTGTAATAATCGAGGAATAAAAATGAAGAGTAACCCGAATATTCTCAAAGGAAATATAGGTTGGATACAAGGTCACAGAGTACAAAACGACCCGCTAGCAGTAAAACTAAGACAATACATTGATATCAGATTCAAGCGAATGTTAAGATTATGGGCTCCAACGCTTCAATGGTGTATGTTGGCCAAAGGAGATATTGATGGAATTGTTCTGTACAATTCTGAAGGTGATGACTTGTACTCAGGTATCTTAATGGTCAAGGAAGCGGGGGGACTTGTTATAGATTTTGAAGGAAATAAATTTAATGGAATGAAAGAAGAACCTTATTTAATTGCATGTCACCCGAACCATAAAGAGGAATTATTGAAAATTGTAAGAGAAGGATTGAGTTAATGTTACAAACAACTGACTTCATCTAATATTATATCCACGTTTCGGGGCTTACACCCCTTGATCATTCCGATGTATAATTATAGGAGATATTTCTGATGACATCCGAGCCGACCTAAGATAAGAGCTATCTAAGGTCGGCTCGGGTCGTGAATGCAGGAATGTTAGATGAAATCGGTATAAGGCGATACATTCAACGGGCTAAGTCTATCTACCCGTTCCCTTGAGTTTTTTTAAGCCGCTTGAACCTCAGGAAATGCACAAACATTAGATGAAAACCCGATGAATTATGAGGAGGCATTTCATTGAAGTATTCTACAGTTGTTTTAGATTTGGACGGTACATTTTTAAATTCTAAAAACCAAGTCTCTGAAAGAAACTTTGAAGCCGTACTTTCCTGTTATCAGAGGGGGATGAGAATTATCTTTGCAACAGCACGCCCTCCTAGAGCTGTAAAGTTTTTTCTTCCTAAAGAGTTGTTGGATATTGGAGCGTTTGTGTATTATAACGGAGCACAAACAATATGTAATAAATCCATGACCGAAACTTATGAATCAATTCCATCTGATTTAACTTCCGAAATCATCGATTATTGCTTACATCATTATCCGCAACTCGATCTG
This sequence comes from Paenibacillus sp. FSL R5-0749, assembly GCF_038595085.1. NCBI lineage: Bacteria > Bacillati > Bacillota > Bacilli > Caryophanales > Paenibacillaceae > Paenibacillus > Paenibacillus sp. FSL R5-0749. The sequence continues at coordinate 2,606,890 of NZ_CP152005.1, forward strand.
ACAATGGAAGTAAAAGATGAATGGTTTGGCTTACGCCAATATGACTATACTACCACAATGAATGCAAGGTCTAACCCAATAGTTAAATCATTGGGAGATTTAAAACAATATGAAGCTACGAAGATATTGCTCTCAGGCAAACATCAGATTCCAGGACTTATTTCTAAGTTTGGACAGCAAGTAAATATACTGATTACGGATAAAAATCAACTGATTCAAATAATGCCACTTCAAGCATCGAAAGAGTTAGCAATTACTAGACTTTGCAATATATACAATGAAGAACTGGATTCATTGATTGTATTTGGTGATGATCACAATGATGTAGGATTGTTCAAGTCAGCTGCATATTCAATAGCAATGGGGAATGCTGTCGTTGAATTAAAAGATATTGCAGATGAAATAACATAAACTAATGATAACGATGGAGTAGCAATAATCTTAGAAGGATTGTGTGGGAAACAGAAACTCTAGGTTTCATCATCTAACACAACATTCGCACTACAAGTCATTGGCTCTTGATCTGGTAGAAGTATATTGAAGATGAAGGAGATTTATATAACTATCCCCTAAGATAAGAGCTACCTAAGTCGGCTCGGGTCGTGAATATAGGAACGTTAGATGAAATCAGTACAAGAATCAGTGCCAGAATAAAAAAACGTGGTATCTTATAATCAATACATTACATCATATTAAAAAAGGAGAATTGAAAATGAGAAAACTCGTTTTATTTCTGCACGCTTCACTTGATGGGTTTGTAGAAGGGCCGAACGGTGAAATGGACATTGGCTGGGTTTCCTACGATGCTGACTTGGAGAAACACGCGCAAGAAGTTTTGAGTACTGCGGACACTGTCCTATGGGGACGTGGAACTTATCAGATGATGCATAGTTACTGGCCATCTGCGTCTTCAGACCCATCAGCTTCACCGTATGAACGGAATCATGCTGAATGGATCGAAAAGACAGCCAAAATCATATTTTCCACAACGCTGGAGAAAGTGGAATGGAACAATTCCAGACTGGTGAAAGAAGATGTCGAGGAAGAGATTAGGAACCTCAAACAGCAGCCAGGCAAGGATATGGTTATCCTCGGCAGTCCCAGGTTTGCGCATCACGTGATGGGGCTTGATCTAATCGATGAGTACAAAATCACAGTGTCTCCTGTCCTGATCGGTAGCGGGTTGCCATTGTTTCAAGGACTCCAAGAGAAGACCAATCTTAAGCTTATTGAAAATAAAACTTTCAAGTCGGGAGCTATTGGTCTCTGCTACCAGGCGGTTAGATGACTAGCCTCGTGAAGTAGTTTGGATCACCAAATCAGTCGACGGGGCTTACTACAAACCGATAGTTAAAAATGCAGCCTTAAGATAGTGACGTGTGGTGTATGCACGACGTTATGTCAAAGGCAAAGAAACGTATCAACCATGAAAATCAAAGGACGAAAGTAATGAATAAGAAGACATATCTTGTAAATATATCTTATCTAATTGACTTAACTGACGATGAATATAAAGAAATCGATGGGGATTTGACTCCTGTACTAGAGAAAGAAATTACAATAAGGAAAGATCTGAAATTACAATGGGTAAGTAGTTCCTCTGTGTATCTCGATCCAGAAGTAATGAATTGTGGAAGGTGTGCAAAATGTAATTCATGGGCAACGGATAGAGAGAAACCAAATCATATGGATGAACTTAATAATGGAGCAGTTATTGAAGGGCAATTGCTTTGTGATGAGTGTTTGCCAGAGGAGCATCGATGGGCTTTTTAAATCATGGATCAATTTTTATATCCTCATTCGAGGAATGAGACGGAGTCCTTTTTTAGAACAATGGTTGAAGGTAAGTCGAGTAATAGAAGTTTTATTATAGCGTTTAGAGAATCACTCGAATATTTGGGTCAAATAGATCTTTATAGGATAGATTGGAAGAATCGATTTGCATATTTGGCTATCGTTATAGGGAAAAAAGATCAATTGGGGAAAGGTTATGGTAGTGAAGCAATAAAAGTACTACAGAAATTTGTCTTCGAGGAATTAAACTTAAATAGGTTAGAGCTTGAGGTATATGAATATAACGAGAGAGCTTATAAAAGTTATGTTAAATGTGGGTTTAAGGAAGAAGGGAGATCTAGAAATAAGATATATAAGAAAGGTAAATATTGGGATGTTATTTGTATGAGTATTTTAAAAGATGAATTTGATAGGAGAAATTAGAATGAAATTTATCGTGTCTGCTAGTGTAATCGTTCTCAATGAACATAATGAGATTTTACTCATGAAAGGTCGAAGAGGCTGGGAAATGCCTCAAGGTTGTGTTGAATAAGGAGAGACTATTAGGCAGGCAGCAGTTCGCGAAGTGAAAGAGGAGACAGGGATTGAAATTGAATTAATTAAATTTTGTGGGTTGTATCAAAACATAACGCGCGGCGTATGCAACAATATATTTACTGGAAAACCGATTGGTGGAGCTTTAACTACGAGTGATGAAAGTGAAGAGGTGGGTTACTTTACTTTAGAAAAAGCTGGGCAAATGATAACATGGGGAAATTTCTATGACAGAATTCATAATGCATTAGATGAGAAAAGCCATCCATTTTTGATTGAATTTTCAGAATAAGGGCATCCATAAGATCTAATACATTAAACGTATCGGGTTTGCTCCCTCGGTCCGGCAATAGAAAAGGAGAATCATTTTGCTCGGTAATGAAATACTTTCTCAATCAGCTAATTCATTTGGATTTGATACTAATTCGTTAAAGTTCGTAAGCAATTCTTGTAATGAAGTATACAGGTTTAATAGAGGGGATAAGGAATATTTTTTACGTTTATCAGAAAAACCAGTTGAATTTGAACTTAATATTAAGGCAGAAGTCCATTGGGTACGGTATTTAGTTGAAAGAGGCATTCATGCATCATTGCCAATCCAGACTTTTGAAGGTGAATTAACTGCTGTATGTAAGCACTATGAAAAGTGCTATATTGCGACTGTGTTCGAGGGAGCCCCTGGCATTTTTTTCGATAGCAATCCAGAATTATGGGGACCAAGCTTGTTTAAAACATGGGGCGAAACAATGGGGGCAATGCATCGGTTGACCAAATCTTATGATCCTGGCGATTTGAAATACAAAAGGATGGAATGGGATGTAGCGGAAATAAACAATCCACATTTACATTTTGGTAATTATCAAGTACTCCTCAACAAACTCAGAACAATTGAAACAGAAATGAAAAATCTGCCTAAGGGCAAAGAATCATATGGTCTGATTCATTATGATTTTCATCCTTATAATTTTCTTATCGATCAAGGAGAAATAACTGTTTTTGATTTTGATGATTCGTTGTATGGATGGTTTGCACTTGATATTGGAATCGCCGCTACTCACGCTGTTTGGTGGGGTTCTCATTTCAAGGCTTGGAGATCGAAAGATGAATTTGCAAAGCATTTCTTAAATGAGTTTCTAGAAGGTTATATCAAACAGAATAACATAGAGCAAGAATGGATCCAGAGGATCCCTTTGTTTATGGAATATAGAAATATTAGTTCCTTCTTTTGGTGGCTTACCAATTGGGATGGGAATGAAGAGAATCTTAATGATAGTCAAAAGAATGCTATTATTGAAACGGTAAACCGTATTGAAAGTGGCAAACCTCTTGATGGATGTGACATTCAATTATAGGTTGTGAGGGCTGACGTAAAGACTCACCTTAAACTCGCTCCTTTCTTGGTCGGTGATGTTTTAGATAAACACCATTTGACCCAAGATCGGGGCTACTGCGATATAAGATAAGGAGGTAATACATGAATATGAATATCTTCATTATTGAGGATGACCTTCTTCTCCTGGAAGCACTTCGAGAAGCGTTAAGTCAGTGGTCATATGAAGTAAGTTACCCAAGTGATTTTTCTCATGTGATGGATTCCTTTGTTGATCATTCGCCACACTTAGTGATTATTGATATACAGCTTCCCAAGTTTGACGGTTTTCATTGGTGTAGAGAAATACGTGCCGTGTCCAAAGTTCCGATTATCTTTCTTTCATCCAGAGATCATCCGACAGATATGGTGATGGCCATGAACCTAGGGGCGGACGATTACGTTCAGAAGCCTTTTCATATGGATGTACTTCTAGCCAAGGTTCAGGCTATTCTTCGTCGAGCGTATACGTATGAAGAAGTGTCCTCCGATGTAATGGAATGGAACCAAGCAATTATTGATTTGAAAAGTTGTGAAATACATAAGGATGGGAAGACGATTGGCCTGACAAGAAATGAGTTTTTTATTCTTTCGATTCTAGTAAGGTCCAATAATAAGATCATCTCACGTCATGAACTGATGAAAAGGCTCTGGGATGATGATCAATATGTGAATGACAATACACTCACTGCCAACATCACAAGATTACGGCAACAGCTCGCTTCTCTCCATTTAGCCGAAGGGATTGTAACTAAAAAAGGTCTGGGGTATATGGCCGTTACGCTTTAGGAGGTTTCTCATTGTTCATCGCTTATCTTGTTTATAAAAAAAGTTGGATCGGCATAATTGGGTTACTGCTGCTGCTCACCAATGCTTTGATACAATTTGACGCCGGTATAGATGTGGAGCCGCATTCACTTATCTATTTGAATACGTTGTTTCTAACCATCTGTATTGTTTTTTTGATCTGGAGATATAAGAAGGAAACAGCCTACTATAAGTCTTTACATACCCTTACTAACGATGTGGGAGATGACTGGTTTGAAAACATTCCCCAACCCCAAAGTCGTTTTCCTGACGAGGTGATGTATACCTTTCTGCAAAATATTCATGAGCATGATCTGAACAAACGTCGTGCGGATCAGTTAACCCAACGAATGGAACATGATGACCTTTCCTCATGGGTTCATGAAGTGAAAACGCCGCTTACCGCAATGAAGATTATCCTTGATGGCCACCGTTCTAATGAGTTAGCACAAAGGTTAAATTCACCCTGGTTGAGAATGCATTTATTGATCGACCGGCAGCTATATATTTCACGATTAGCTAACTTGGACTCAGACTTGCTCCCGGAGAAGTTGAAAGTGCAAGATTTGATAAGAGAAGAGGTGCGTGAGCTATCCACATGGTGTATGGAAAAAAATATAACCATCGAGGTTATGGGGAATACCGGTGCTGCCGTGTATACGGATAAAAAGTGGTGCGGATTTGTGATGAGGCAGCTTTTAACAAATGCGATTAAATACAGTCCAACCGATGGAAAAGTATCTATCCATATTGATTTCCAAGATAATAAATATGTCACTGTCTCCGTTAAAGATGAAGGGCCCGGCATTCAAGTACATGACCTGCCACGTATATTTGATAAAGGCTTTACTGGAGAAAATGGAAGGGTTCAGCACACAGCCACCGGTATGGGGCTCTATCTTGCCAAAGAAATAAGCAAGAAGTTACGCATTCGACTTGAGGTTGCTACGGCTGTTGGCGAAGGTACGTCGATTGGGATGGTATTCTCTAGTGACAATCCATTCGAACGAATTAGACGATCACCGATTTAATAAGCAATGAAGCAGTTAGGAGATGTAAACCTGACTGCTTTTTATTTTGGCAAAGTGACAAAAATATCACATTAGATCTTATTTTATCACCTAAAGCTTACGACCGAGAGACACAAAAGAATTACACTGTGTATAGAACAACTGGATTGGAGTGTATGAAATGAAAGATCAGATCACACCGAAGACCGTTTTACTTGCTGAGGGACTACGTAAATCATATGGTTCAAAAGGAAATGCTCAACAGGTGTTACAAGGCATCAACCTTCGCGTGACAGAAGGAGAGTTTGTTGGCATTATGGGATCATCTGGCTCAGGCAAAACCACGCTTCTCAATACATTGGCTACTATTGACCGTCCCACGGATGGCGAAATTTTCATACAAGCGTACGAGATTTCCAAAATGAAGGACAGACAGCTTTCAGATATTCGTCGTCAGCATTTAGGTTTTATCTTTCAGGATTACAATTTGCTTGATACGTTAACGGTCAAAGAAAATATATTACTGCCGGTGTCCTTAACCAAAATCAGTAAAATGGAAGCTGAACATGAGTTTAATGAGATTGCAGAGATTTTAGGCATTAAGGAATTAGCGGATAAGTATCCTACTGAAATCTCAGGCGGTCAAAAGCAGCGTACCTCTGCGGCACGAGCGTTGATTCATTCGCCTTCGCTTGTTTTTGCGGATGAGCCTACCGGTGCTCTGGATTCCAAAGCAGCCTCTAATCTATTAGAGATTTTACATGAGATCAACCAGTTACGGCAGGTGACCATTGTTATGGTTACACATGACCCGCTGGCATCAAGCTATTGTAGCCGGGTCGTTTTTCTGAAGGATGGCAAGGTTTTTGCTGAATTGTACCGGGGAGAGAAAACGAGAGAATCTTTCTTCAAAGACATTCTGGATATGCAGGCTGTCCTTGGAGGGGGTAGCCCGAAATGAACATACGGAAACTGGTGATGCGCAGCATGCGGAAAAACATCAAGATGTATTATCTTTATTTTTTTGCGATGATTTTCAGCATCAGCTTGTATTTTATTTTTTCTACTCTGCAAAATGATCAAACCGTTATGGAAACCGTTCAAACCAGTGTAAACTTCTCAACGGCTTTTCAGATCGCAGGCATACTGCTTATCCTCATCACCATTGTTTTTACGATGTATACGACACATATCTTTATCAGAAGGCGAAGTCAAGAAATTGGATTGTATCAGTTCATTGGCTTGTCCAAGGCTTGGGTCGCTCGAGTACTCATCTTGGAGCACACTATACTTGGCCTAGGGGCTCTCTTGATCGGAACATTCGTTGGAACTATGCTCTCACGACTCTTTCTCTTGCTATTAATCAACCTGTTGGGGCTAGATGCCAAGTTTGGCTTAACCTTCTCAGGCCAGGCTCTTATTCAAACGATTGCTGTATTTACCTGCTTGCTGGCGGTTACAACCTTACAAAACATATGGACAGTATATCGCAGTACATTGCTGCAATTGTTTCAGGCTAATCATCAAAATGAAAGTTTTGTCAAACGTCCAAGCAGTGTGTCAGCCATTTTAGGGGGAGCGGGAATAGTTCTGATCGGGTTTGGTTATTATGTGTCCACCTTTATTGGATACAATGCAGATGCGCTAATTTTGATAATGTTAATTGTTCTCGTCAGTACCATACTTGGAACCTATTTGGTCTTCCATACAACCATAAGCTGGATATTCTATGTCTATCGGAAAAGGCAGAAGGGGAACCTGGGCTTAATGAATAGCCTTTCGGTAGCATCTCTAATGCACAGAATGAAAGGTCACGCCAATTCATTAACGTTAATCACAATCTTGTCAGCGATGACCATTACGATGATTTCCCTGTCCTATTCCTTATATTATTCCATGGAAAAGGATGTAAGATTGGCGATGCCTTTTGATTTTGCAATGGAAAATATGCCGGAGGAAGCCGCTGTGATCACAAATAAGTTAGAAGATGCGCAGATTGAATTTGAGTCTCATCAAGTACATGCCATTCGATTTGATGGCGCATGGGTGGATCAGAATCAGAATTCAAAACCGAGCCATCGTAACAGACAATTTTTGCTTTTCTCAGCAGAGCAGATGGCACAGGTTGGATTAGATCTGGAACGTCCCCAAGACGGTGAAGCCATCTATCATAGCAAGCGAGCCATTTTAGAAGGAATGGAGATTTCATCTCCCTGGGAAGTACAGTACGCATCAAATGATGAAACCAATCTGCTACCTGTCTCCAAGTCTGAGCTTAATAATGTGATGAATTACATCCTTCATGGCGACCAATTAGTTGTCTCTGAAGATACCTTCGCGCGAATGAGAGACAGCATTCAGGAGAATGAGTCCAAAGAATTAGTGACATTTGAGGTGTTTAACGTATTGGATACGGAGAAAACAGATATCGCGTCGAATATCTTTCGAACGAGCGTAGACAGTGATCTGTTACTCAGGGACTTTTATTCAACATACGAGGGATCACGTCAAAACTTCGGGCTGCTCATTTTTATTGCTGGATTTTTAGGTTTGGTATTTATCCTTTCAACAGGAAGTATTTTGTACTTTAAACAAATGACCGAGGCCGAGCAAGAGAAACCTCAGTACAGAACATTGCGACAACTCGGTTTTCAAATCGACGACATCATGAAAGGCATCATCCGTAAACAGCTCTTTGTTTATTTGATCCCTCTGGTCATTGGGCTAACTCATGCTGCTTTTGCCTTGAAGGTGGGTACTATACTTATTGCTGCAAGCATGCTTAACCCAATCCTCCTCAGTATGGCAGCGTATATCGTCATCTATTTAGTGTTTATGATTGTTACGATTCGGTATTATAAAAATATGATTATCCATGCTCTATAGAAAGGAAGAGATTGATGAAAAAAAGAATTCTTATTTCATGTTTCGTTGCTATTGTTATGATTACTGGTCTCTATTTCTTCATGCGTGAGCCATTTGATCGTTTTAATCCAATGATGAAAGAGGAATATGTATATGTTAAGGTCCAAGCTGAACCTGTAGATGATGACGGCAGATATAAGTATAAGGAGCAGGGGGTCACCGAAAGTGGTGAGATGAAACGAGTGGTATTCAGCACTAGTACCAGACTCAATCAAGGTACACTTTTAAAAGTGCTCGCCAAAGGTACCTATACAGCAGACTATAAGTTTATCAAAGAGCTTGAAATGCCATCGAATTTGAACTGAGTTTGGAACTCTTCGTATCAGGTGAAATGGTTAAGGGTACAGATATGAGAGAAGTTCAATAGAAGAAGCAGCCTGATAATAAAGGTTGCTTCTTTTTCGCTTTTACACTTCGCAAATGGAACATTGTGGGTTATATTGGATATGATTTGGTTCTATAGTAGGAAATTGGAGGTACTCAACTTTGGATGAAAATATACGCTTTCCGATAGGACACTTTGAGCCAAGTCTTAACTTCTCTAATGAGGACCGAATTCACATCATAGGTCAAATTCCCGGAATTACGAAGACCTTAAAAGAGATTACACAACATCTCAATGATGATCGACTCTGTACTCCTTATCGTGAAGGCGGTTGGACAATCACACAGATTGTGCACCACCTTGCGGACAATGACATGAACGCTTATATCAGGTTCAAGAGAGCATTAACTGAAGAGGAACCGATGGCAAGCTCGTATCGAGAGGATTTATGGGCATCATTACATGATTACAGGAGTACGCCCATCGAAGAATCAATTTTGCTGATGGAGATACTGCACAAGCGATTTCTCGCTCTACTGTATGGTTTACATCGGGATCAGTTTAGACGAAAACTCGGAACAGAAGTGTTAGGTACAATTACACTGGATATCGCGATTCAAAGATTTGTATGGCACGGGCAGCATCATATTGCTCAAATTAAATCTTGTATAACATCGCAAGGGTGGTAGGGTCTTATACATATCTCAAGTGTGGAGGTAATATATGGGGAATGGAAGGATTCTGGGCATAGCATATAATGTAATTCCAGTGAAAGACCTTGATGTATCAGCCGCTTGGTTTGTAAAACATTTTGCATTTAACATTCGCCACCAACGCGAAGGATATTTGAGTTTATTTCGGGGGAGTCGCCCAATATTGGATTTGATCCAAAGCGATCATGAAACACGAGCGACATTTGAAGTGCATCAGAAAAAGAGATGGGTCATTACATTTTTCACTGATGACATCGGTTCTTTACATAACTATCTAACATCAGAGAATGTGAAAGTAGGGGCTATTAGTGATGAGGGACACTATGGGAAGTTTTTTGTGTTAGAAGATCTGGACGGCAACTTATTTGATGTGTGGGAACACCATGATTGTGAATTGAATTTTTAATGAGGAACTTTGGTCAGCTGCTATCATTAACCGAGGGATTTGGGGGATACGAATGTTGATTGAAGACGAGAAAATATATCCTGACTGTTCAGTTGAAATAAGAATAGTAGAAGTTGGCGGCTTAACAAAGCCACAGCTTATTCAGAAACTGGACCAACACTCTATTTTATTGAATAAATATGGAGAACAGTTGTTACATGATGAAAGATTTATAGTCTCCAATACAAAGCAAAGCTTGCAAACGGTTGAGTTGACCGTCAGACAACTTGGATTTTCGGAGGGTGCTACAACTCTCCAGTTATTTCGAATAGCAAATGAACTTGGATTGGAATCTTGTCCGGTTGAGTTAGGACCTTATCTAAGACTGCAATATTTGGATCAGCCCGAGATAGGTTCTACCAACATTTCAGAGGAGAAAAAAGCTCCGTCCGGCTCCCTTACCGTAGCCTCTGAAGCCCTTACGGAGGATATTGATTTTCCAAAAGGTTTTTATCTTAGACGAATAAACGACAAGTTATGGTTACGAGGATATCTTGCGGACCATTTACATATTTGGAGTCCTCATGATTGCTTTATCTTCTGTCGCGCTTAGCTACTGTTGTATGAAGATCGAAAGGTATTTTGGTATTTGAGAAAGGGAAGGAGTTCAACACCAATGGATATTAAAAACAAAAGCGGAGATGTGCTAGGAAAAATTCAAATTGAATCCTTACGCAAAGATCGTGCGATTGACCGGATCGTCATTGACTTAAAGCCTGGTGAGGGGAAGGCGATTTATACCGCAGATGCTTCAGAGAACCAATTCACGCAACAGACCAATTATGCAGCCATTCCATGGGAAGACGGGTTGGAACAATTGCAGAAACTTTATTCTCCATGGCAGCCGAAATTTCCGATTGATTCTGATATCGATGCCATTCATGTATTTTATGGATTTGATAATCTAACTACGCAAGAAATCGAAGAAATGGTTGAGGAAAGTAACAGGTCAGGCAGCAATGTAGTGATACGAGATTTGAAACCCAATAAGAGGGTTGTGGGCATCAGCATCACGTATCAAGAATACGGTGGTTATACACTTAATATTTTCGGGACTACAAAGAGCCGAATCGCATTGCCTGATCATGGTGGTGCTACGGTTAAACAAGCAGCCATACGTGGCGTCCAAGCATTTTTTATTGTCAATAACGAAACTTCCCAATTGATATGGATCGAAGAGGATGTGCAGGGGAAGGCATTACAATACGAAATCAATGGAAGAAATATGTCAGAAGATCTTGTGATGAAGATTGCGAAATCAATGAACGGATAAATTTTACATTAAAGCTGCTCTAAAAGGAGTTTCTATGAATCGGACGATAATGGTTAGCGATATCCATGGCTGCATTGATCCATTTAATCAGTTATTGCATGATATCAATTACAATTCGAAATATGATCAATTGATTCTGCTTGGAGACTACGTAGATCGGGGCCCCAATAGTAAAGAAGTGGTCAAAGAGGTTATCCAATTAGTAAAAGAACATCATGCGATCGCATTAAGAGGCAATCACGATCAACGATTCGTTGATTTTATAATTGAGGGAAGTTCATTAATTAAAGCCAAGTTTATTGAACATGGAGGGCTTCAAACACTTCAGAGCTATTGTAATATTGAAGGCGCAATTTCTGATGAAATGTTGGAACTAGCCAGAGAGACAATAAAAATGGACTATGGTCATCATATTAATTTTTTGAGTGAATTACCTCTATACCATGAGGATGAGACACATATTTACGTTCATGCCGGATTAAACCCTGATTACATAGAATGGAGGAATCAACCAGAGCATGATTTTATGTATATCAAAGATAAATTTATTGATCATACGTTCACAAATCTACACCAAAAGATCATCTTTGGACATACAAGGACAATAGACATTCATGAAACTTCGGATGTTTGGTTTGGTGAAGATAAAATAGGCATTGATGGTGGATGTGCCTATGGAATGCAATTAAATGCTTTAATTCACGAAAATGGTTCTTACACAACTGCTGATTCAAAGTTTAATCTGAATGAGGTGAAGTGATGAGTTACAAAGCTATTCTCATAGACCAAATGAACGCCTGTTATCATGACAAGAGCTGGTTTATTCCGCTTCATGATACATTGACAAACCTCAATGCAGCGCAGGCCGCTTATTCAAAGAATGAGGGAGAGCATTCCATTTGGGCGATCGTCAATCATCTTATTTTCTGGAATGAGAGGTGGCTTGAGAGATATATTGCCGAACAGGTCGACGGGCAGCATTCAGTGAATAATGAGGATACATTTGACATAGATCCGTCTAACCTGAACGATGTGGAGTGGCGCAAGACATTACATAGACTGAAAACCGTCTTTGGTGATTGGAACAGGGCACTCGAAGATAGCGAAGAACATAAACTGACCCGTGAAATCCCTTCCTATTTTAACGCGCCATGGTGGGGAGTTGTATCGAATCTATGTATTCATAATGCCTATCATATTGGCCAGATCATGCTGCTCAAAAAATCAATGAAACACACGTAATACACGCTGTATTACATTTATAAAATTATACTTAAGCAAAGGAAGATGACTATCATGGAAAAAGGCAAAATTATATTTTTGAACGGTGTAACCAGCTCTGGTAAAACTTCAATTGTAGAGGCGATGCAATCATACGATGATCCGTTTTTCTATGTTGTCGCTAATGATCTTTTTGAAAATACGATCGGTGATAAACATCTTCAGACGGATTACTGGAAGTATCTGAGTGAAGCGATTGTAATGATGTATCATACGGCAAAAGTATTCTCAGACCATGGCAAGCATGTTTTGATCGATGGAATACTGGTAGAAAGACCGGAGCTCGCGCCGCATTATGAACAAGTCAAACAGATATTTGAAGGCTATCCACTGGATATTGTGGAGTTATATTGCCCCCTCGACAACTGCCGACAGCGGAACATCGAACGTGGGGATCGCAGAGAAGAGCAATCGGATGAGCAGCATCAGATCATGGCCAAAAACATTAACTACAGGTACTCCATTGATACAAGTATGAACACACCGGAAGAATGTGCAGAGAAGATTATTGCAGCGTTGTTCAAGTCCCATCATGAACCATTGAAAAATATGTAAAGATGCTATTACAAGGCTGGACATTCATGAGCATGGTGTTCCAGCTTTTTGATTATTTGAAGAAGGGGGAAATGTAATCATGACCAAAGAGATTGAACTTTTGCTTCAAACTTTTGAAGAATGGACGCTCTTTGTCAGAACGTTGACTAATCTTGAAGAAAAGATCTGGAATTCCAGCTTGGAAGAAGGGAAGTGGACGATAAAATCAATCGTAAGTCATATCATGTTATGGGATCGATATTTTTACAAGGAAGCGATTGAGAAGATTGCTCTGAGGCAGCCTGTTATGTTGAAACATCTGGATTTTGATGAGTTTAATCGCAAAGCTATTGAGTACGGGAAACGCACAGAGACATCTGAAATCGTAAATAAGGCTATCACGTACCGCTATAAAATTATGAATGACATTCGAGGGTTATCGGAGGAACAGCTTCATCAGACGTATTTGGATGCAGAGGGTAACGTATTTTATATTCCCCAATATCTTAAAGATTTTATATGGCATGACCAGCATCATATGGAACCGTTGAAAAAGTATCTTACCAGCCTTGAAGCGTAAAGGATTTAGCAAGCGGTGGCGGCATGGAATACAGCATGTGGCGTGCTTTGAATATAATATGTATCCCAAACCAGGGAGGGACATGATGACCATTTATAAGATTGAATTAACTCAGGGAAATCTAATCGGTTCATTTACCGATGAGGTAACTCCCATGTTGAGCGTGAAATCTGGGGATTCCATTCGGTTTCAGACACTGGATGCGGGCTGGGGAACGGGTGTGAGTTATGCGGAACGCATGAAACCTTTTGATCGACAAGGTGAAAAAGATGGAGGGCATGCATTAATCGGTCCGATCTATATCGATGATGCCAAGAAAGGACAGACGTTGGAGATTGTTTTCAATGAGATTGTACCCGGTCAATACGGGTTTACTTCCGCCGGCGGATATCCGAACTGGCAGAACCAGAAATTACATCTAACAGAGGTTGAAGAACTGTCGCTAAATTGGACACTTGATCGCCACACGATGAGTGGAACCTGTGAAATAAACGGGAAACCCTTCACGGTATCTCTCTCACCGTTCATGGGAGTCGTGGGCATGCCACCAGAGTCAAAAGGAATTCATACGACTTGGCCGCCTCGTTATTGTGGAGGGAACATCGACTGCAAGGAACTGGTGCAGGGAAGCAAATTATACTTACCTATCCCCGTAGACGGAGGTTATCTCGCGATTGGTGATGGTCATGCACGCCAGGGAGATGGTGAAGTCAGCTGTCAGGCGATTGAATGTCCAATGGAACTTGTGGATATCACCATCAACGTAATTGATAATCTAGCTCTGACCAATCCTCGTGCACATACGCCATCCGGCTGGATTACCTTCGGTTTTCATGAAGATCTGAATGAGGCTACCGTTCAAGCATTAGACGGCATGTTAAATCTGATGGGTGAGTTGTACGGACTAGATCGAGTGGAAGCGATTGCACTTGGAAGCGCGGTAATCGACCTGCGTATCACGCAAATTGTGAATGGCGTGAAGGGTGTGCATGCTGTCCTTTCCCATGATGCTTTTCAATAACTTGAAGTCTGTTATACGTCGTATTAGATGAACTTGGGAGTCGATAAAATGAGAGGCAGACCACAGATCGTTCTAGATATCGCAGGTGTTTTGTTAAGTAATATGTCATTGACGTGCTGGAGAGATATGATTCAGGAAACCAACCTATCCGTAGAATCCCTGAAAGTACATTTTACAGGAATCAAGCGGCAGCTCTGGACAGGAATAATGCGAGAAGAAGAGTTCTGGCAATCGTTGAAGGAGATGTATCCAGAATTATCAATAAGCCGAGTGAAGGAGATCTTGTATAGCTCAATTGTTCCTTTACCAGCGGCTCAATACCTTGAGCGATGGAGTGAGTTTGCCGATATCCATCTGCTTAGCAATCATTGTAAGGAGTGGATTGAGCCGAATCTTAGCCGTTTAAGCTCATTCACCACAAGTGTAACCATCTCTAATCAAGTGGGTTTATGCAAACCTGAGATTGAGATATACCAACGGGTCCAAACCTTCCTGGCAGCTGGAGAAGAGGTTCTATTTGTAGATGATCAAGAGAAAAATTTACATTCGGCTAAGCTACTTGGTTGGAAGACTCTACTGGCTGACGAAGAAGGAGATTGGGTTAATGAAGTTGAGTCATTGCTAATCTAGGAGGAACAGGATGCAATTTTCACTTCTGCATAGGAATTAAGAAGCTTAGCCTTCGATAAAATAGAATTTAATATCCCATCTGGAGCCCTATGCAATAAAATTCAATTTTATAGCATAGGGTTTTAATATTAACCTCCTTTAAATGTTTTAATATCCTTAAGTTGTAATTATATTAACCTTAATAATCAAATTAAACTAAATAATAACATAAATAGTATTGACCATAGGCTTTTCCCAATACTATAATGAAATGGGTTTCATGAAAGCCGTTTCATTATCACTCAGACAACTTAGTAAGCGCTTTCTATTTGAAGCGTGCTTGCAGGTTTTCAAGTTCCCGATTCATCTTTATCTAACTTTAAGGGGGAGTGTGTGTAAGATGAAGTTTATGAGACAGAAGCGGTTTACCTTTTTGGTGATGCTTACCTTGGTGGTAACCGTAATCGCTGGCTGTAGCGGTGGAGCGGGTACACCAGCTGAGGTTGTTAACAAGTCGCCAGCAGAAGAAAACAAGCAAGTCGCAGCTGAGCCTGCTGAAGAGAAGCAGGAGCCGGCCATCGATCTGAAGGGCAGAGCTGTTCGAATATCCAATTGGTGGGATGCGGCCCCCAAAGGAGACTCGGAGGCAGATGAACGTGCCCGTGAACGAATCCAAAATGTAGAGAAGAAATACAACGTCAAAATCTCTTATCTAAATACAGACTATGGAGCAACGTCAGAGAAAATATCTTCATCCGTGATGGCGAATGAGCCTTTCGCTGAAATTGTGCGTGTGCCTGACGGTAATATCTGGGGGTTGATGCAAGGCGGATTTCTGACACCGCTGGATGACTATTTGAAGGATACGAAAATCCAGCCGAATGTCATTGATTCCATGCGGTTTGGCAGTGATAATGTATTTGGTTTGACAGGGTGGTATACCCCGAATGACAACGGCATGTTTTATAACAAACGTCTGTTTAAAGAAGCTGGATTGAAGGACCCGCAACAGCTAATGGAAGAGGATAACTGGAACTGGGATACGATGCTGGAAGCGGCCAAGAAGCTGACCGTAGACAAAAACGGGGATGGCAAGATGGATCAGTATGGTCTGTCAGGTGCGTATTATGTGCTGCATGAAATGCTCATCGGAAGCAATGGCGGCAAGATGTACGATGAGGCAACGCAGAAGGCAGCGTTTGACTCACCTGAATCTTTGGAAGCGCTTAACTTTCTGTACAGCCTGTATAACGATCACAAAGTCGTGAAGGCTAACGCAGGCAATGACTGGGAGGACCCGTCCAAATATTTCTCAGAGGGCAACATTGCGATGTATCCTGGCGGTTTATGGGAAGTGGAAGGGCGCATTCTTGACAAGTTAAAGGATGACTGGGGGTATGTATACATGCCTAAAGGGCCCAAAGCATCTACCTATCTCGATACGGTAAATAGCACAGAGAGCTTTGTAATCCCCAAAGGTGTTAAGGATGCAGACGTCATTGTGAAAATTTGGGAGGAGCTTCAGGACTTCGATAACTGGCAGGAGAATCATCGTCTATGGCTGGAGAACATTTTGCCAGATGAAGCTTCTATTGCTAATGCCATGAATGACAACGGAGAGGTTGAACGGGTTTATGGCGCACGTGCCGGGGGATTGGGTGTGAAGGAAGCTCTTGGCAGTGTAACTGAAAAGTTTGTGAAAGGTGAGGTTACACCATCCACAGGCGTTGCACAGATTATTGGACCTGCACAGGCTGGCATCCAGAAGGTGTTAAAGGGAGAGAAGAGCAAGTAAGGCGTAAGCAAAGCAGGATCATTTACTTGAGGGAGGCAGCCCATGTTGAAAAAAATGATGATCAGCAAAATCATGTTGTTTGTTTTGTTTGCCGCATTCATTACTCTTTTGTCTGCATGCACGGGTACAAGTGAGAAGCCAGCCGAGCCAGTTGCTCAGCCAGCTGAAGTCGAGACGAGCACAACACCAGCGAAGGAAGAAGAAGTGGAGGAGGCTGAGCCAGCCCCGGACCTTAATGGACGTGTCATTCGAATCTCTCACTGGTGGGATGCGACACCAAAAGGTGATTCGGAATCCGATGAGCTTGCGCGGGAACGGATCAAAATGGTGGAAGAAAAGTATAACGTGAAGATCAAATATCTGAACACAGAATACTGGTCCACTTCTGAAAAGCTGTCTTCCTCCGTGCTCGCTAACGAGCCTTTTGCGGAGATTGTCCGAATTCCGGATGGATTCATCTGGGGACTCATGCATGGCGGGTTTCTGACACCGCTGGACGAATATCTCAAGGATACACGGGTAGAGCAGGATGTTATTGATTCGATGCGCTTTGGGGGTGAAAAAATCTATGGCCTGGAGAGCTGGTATTCGCCAAATGATAGCGGCATGTTCTATAACAAACGGATTTTTAAGGAAGCTGGATTGAAGGATCCTCAGCAATTGATGGATGAGGATAACTGGAACTGGAATTCGATGCTGGACGCGGCAAAAAAGCTGACCGTAGACAACAATGGTGACGGCAAAATGGATCAATACGGCCTCGCTGGCGCGCATTATGTGCTGTCCGAGATGCTGATCGCGAGTAATGGTGGCAAGTTATATGATGAGCAGACGGGTAAAGTCACGTTTAATTCACCGGAAGCTATGGAAGCGCTTAACTTTCTGCACAGCTTGTACACGGAGCATAAAGTAGTTAAAGCGAATGGAGGAAACGACTGGGAAGATCCCGCCAAATATTTTGGGGAGGGCACGATTGCGATGTATCCAGGCGGGCTGTGGGAGATTGAAGGCCGCATTCTTGATAAGCTCAAGGATGAGTGGGGTTATGTGTATATGCCAAAAGGTCCACAAGCCCAGTCTTACCATGAACCTTTTGGTCAGACCGCAGCTTATGTCATTCCAAAAGGGGTGAAGGATGCAGATGTCATCGTAAAGATTTGGGAAGATCTGCAGGACTTCGATAACTGGCAGGACAATCGCAGACTTTCCCTAGAAAATATTTTGCCGGATGAAACGTCCATTGCCAATGCCATGAACGATGATGGCAAAGTGCAGCGTTTGTTTGGCGGACGCTTCGGTGGTCTGGGTATCAAGGATCAACTGGATAGCGTGACTGAGAAGTTTGTTAAAGGTGAGATTACGCCTTCCACGGGTGTTGCTCAAGTGATCTCCAAAGCTGAGGCTGCGGTGAAAAAAGTGTTAAGTGGAGAGCAGGAAAAGAAAAAATAACGCTTGGTAGTTAAACAGCAATAGGGCGGCCTGATGATTGTTTTCGAGTGGGGTTAGTCGAAGCACAATATACGGGCCGCACCTCATTGCTTTCACGAAAGTCATCTAAAGGGGGGCATTGGGTGAAGTTCACATTATCCCGAGTGACGATCGTTGTCGTCACACTAATGCTCGTCGTGGTGTATGCGATATCCAGTTCCGGTGCGAGTGGCAATGCCAAGACCGGAAGTCGATCATCAGATCCGAGTCGTGTCATGCCGATATCTGAATCTGCTGCTGAGGATAGCTATGATACGTATCTGAAGCAATTTCAGAACGAGAAGCGGCCTGCGAGGGACATTGTCATCCATGGGGCTGATTACTCAGCTGCCGAAGGCATGAACCCGCAGATGATCACGGAGCTTGGCGGCGAGGTAGGCGAGTTCATAAGGACAGAGGAAAGTGGATCGGTGGAGTGGAAAGTGAATGTTCCTGAATCAGGAATGTATCATATGTCATTACGCTATTACCCAATTCAAGGGAAAAGCTCTGTTATCGAACGGGAATTGTGGATTGATGGAAAGCTGCCGTTCAGCAGTGCTCGTAACATGAGCTTTCACCGGGTATGGGTCAACGAAAAACCGGAAATCGAACAGGACAACAGAGGCAATGACCTACGTCCGCGCCAGGTTGAAGAGCCAATGTGGCAGGAGTCGATCCTGAGAGATAAAGAGGGCTATTATGAAGAGCCTTATCAGTTTTATTTTTCAGAGGGGAATCATTCCATCAAGTTGGTCTCTACACGTGAGCCGGTGGTGATTGATACCATCAAACTGCATCATTACGAAGCTCCGCCATCCTATGCAGAACTCAAGCAGGAGTATGAGACTAAAGGATACAAGGAAACAACCGGGCATTTAATCAAGGTTCAAGGGGAGAAGGCTTCATATAAGTCATCGCCGACACTATATTCCATCACAGATCGCTCCAGTACATCGACAGAGCCGTATGATGTTTCCAAAATCAGAATGAACACGATTGGTGGAAACAACTGGCGGGTGCCAGGACAATGGATTGCATGGGAGATGGATGTACCAGAAGACGGGTTATACAAGATAGCGATCAAGGGCCGACAAGAACTGCTGAGAGGCATATATTCAACTCGCTCATTGCAGATTGATGACAAGGTTCCTTTCCAGGAAATGATGCAAATTCCATTTTTCTATGACGCCGATTGGCAGATGAATGTGTTGGGCAATGAAGAAGAGCCTTATTTGTTTTATTTAACGAAGGGACAACACGAACTGCAGCTTGAGGTCAGTCTCGGGGCCATCGCACCGCTAATTCGTCAGGTTGAAGCCAGTGTGCTCGAGATCAATGCGATGTATCGAAAAATTCTGATGATCACGGGCAATGTACCGGACCCGTATCGTGATTATCAATTAGACAAACAGATTCCGGATATGGTGGATGTGTTTCGGGAACAGAGTGATATTTTAACTGCAGTCTCTGAAGAGTTAATTCGTTTGACAGGGGAGAAAAGCGACAAAACAGCCATTTTAAATAAAACCGCCTATCAGCTTGCTGATCTGGCCGATAAACCCGAAACCGTTCAGAAGCGGCTTGGTCAATTCAAAATCAATGTCGGCAGCGTCGGCTCCTGGCTTCTTGAAGTGCGTGAGCAGCCGCTTGAGATTGACTATCTGCTGCTTGCCTCACCTGGTGAGAAACTGCCCAAAGCGAATGGGTCTGTGTTCAGTAAAACAGGACATGAGGTGTCATCCTTCCTTCATTCCTTTTTCGAAGATTATGACACCATTGGCAGCACCGCCGATGAAGACAAGTCGGTGACCGTCTGGATTGGAACGGGCCGCGACCAGGCACAGGTACTGAAAGCGATGATTGATGATACGTTTACACCGCTGACAGGCATTAGCGTTAATCTCAAGCTGGTTAATGCAGACGTGTTGCTTCGTGCCTCGCTTGCAGGAGAAGGTCCGGATGTAGCCATGCAGGTTGGCAATGATGTGCCGGTGAACTTCGGGATGCGACACGCGGCGGAGGATTTGTCCACATATCCAGGCTATAACGAGTTAATCAAGCAGTTCAGGGACAGTGCAATGGTTCCATATCAGTTTGAAGACCAGGTATTCGCGCTTCCGGAACAGCAGATTTTTAACATGTTGTTTTATCGTAAAGATATTCTGGAGCAGCTTGATCTGGAGCCGCCGCAGACGTGGGATGACGTGTATGCCATGATCCCGGTGCTGCAGAAGCACAACATGGAGATGGCGCTGCCGTTGGCTCAGACAACTGGCGTACCCGTGTTGGAAGTTAATCGGGCGTATGCCATGCTGCTGTATCAGATGGGCGGCTCCTTCTACTTAGACAAGGGTGCCAGAAGTGGTATGGATACGGAGACTGGACTGGAGGCGTTCAAGGAATGGACGGATTTCTATACCAGTTACAAGCTGCCACTGACCTTTGATTTTCCCATGCGCTTCAGAACGGGGGAAATGCCTGTGGGCATCATGGACTATACCTTCTATAACTACTTGTCTGTATCTGCGCCAGAGATTAAAGGTCTGTGGGAATTCATCCCGGTTCCAGGCCTCAAGCAGCCCGATGGAAGCATCAAACGTGATGTGGCAAGCGGTGGTACGGCGACGGTGATGCTCAAGCAGTCGAAACATAAAGATGCGGCATGGGAATTCATGAAGTGGTGGGTAAGCAAGGATGCCCAGGTTCGCTTTGGACGGGAAATGGAAGGTCTGATGGGTGCTGCTGCGCGCTACCCAACGGCGAACATCGAAGCTTTACAGGAGCTGCCTTGGCCGATCCGTGATTATCGCAGTCTGGAAGAACAGTGGAAGTGGGTACAAGGGGTACCTGAGGTTCCCGGAGGTTACTTTACAGGTCGCCATCTGGATAACGCATTACGTGAGGTCGTCAATAACGGTACGAACTCAACCGATGCTTTATATGATTACGTTCAGGAAATTAATTACGAAATTCAGCAAAAACGAAAAGAGTTTAAATTGGACGGAATGCGCTAGGGAGGGACTCTTTTGCATAAGGTAAACATCGTGACCAAACCCGGTTCTCAGCCCAAGCGCACGCCTGCCGGCATGCCGGGAAGATGGGAACTCTTTGTCAGAGATATGAAGCGGGATAAACATCTTTATATTCTTTTATCGCCATATATGCTGTTATTTCTGCTATTCACCGTGTTTCCAGTCATCATTTCGATCTTTTTCAGTTTTACCAACTTCAACATGCTGGAGTTTCCACAATGGGTCGGCTGGGAGAACTATTCCAAGCTGCTCTGGAATGATGATGTGTTCTTGATAGGTCTCAAAAATACGATTATTTTCTCAGTGGTTACTGGCCCGATCAGCTACATAGCCTGCTTTGTATTTGCGTGGCTCATCAATGAGCTGAATCCGAAGGTAAGAGCGTTTATGACACTAATATTTTTTGCGCCTTCGATTTCGGGCAATGTGTTTTTTATTTGGCAGATTATTTTCTCCGGGGACTCCTACGGCATTATGAACGGTTTTCTAATGAAAACGGGCATTCTGTATGAGCCGATCCTGTGGCTTCAGGATCCGAAATATATGCTTGCCATTATCATGCTTGTGCAGCTATGGCTTAGTCTGGGAACGAGCTTCCTTGCATTTATTGCCGGTCTGCAAACGGTGGATCGTACGTTATATGAAGCGGGAGCCATCGATGGGGTGCAGAACCGCTGGCAGGAGCTGTGGTATATTACGCTTCCTTCGATGCGCCCTCAGCTGATGTTTGGCGCCGTTATTCAGATTACTGCATCTCTAGCGGTTGCCGAAGTGGCCACTGCACTCGCCGGTTTCCCGAGTGTGCAGTATGGGGCACATACGATTGTTACGCACTTAATGGATTACGGAACGATTCGTTTTGAAATGGGTTATGCATCGGCCATCGCAACGGTGCTGTTTGGTCTGATGCTGGGCTCCAACCTGCTTGTTCAAAAGCTTTTGAAGAGAGTGGGGGAATAGCCGATGAAGATAGCCCTGCTTATGAAACGAAAAATCAATCGATCCTGGCAGGTCGATATTCTGCTGTTCCTGTTGCTTGGCGGATTTGGCGCATTTATGGCGGTTCCGCTCATCTATGTCATCAATAATGCCTTTAAACCGCTGGATGAACTGTTCATTTTCCCGCCGACCTTGTTTGTACGGAACCCGACGTTTGAAAACTTCTCCGATCTGTTTCAGGTCATGAAAAATTCATGGGTTCCCTTTTCGAGATACATTTTCAACACCGTATTTATTACAGCAGCGGGTACGTTTGGCCATATAATCCTGGCTTCGGCAGCGGCATATCCGCTGGCGAAACACAAGTTTCGCGGTCATAAAGTTTTGTTCACCTTTATTGTGCTGTCGCTGATGTTCTCGCCACATGTAACAGCGATCCCGAACTATATGATTATGTCAACTCTCGGATGGCTCGATTCTTACCAAGCGATCATTATTCCGGCCTTTGCTTATCCGCTTGGCTTGTATCTGATGAAACAGTTTATGGAGCAGATTCCGGATGCGTTGCTGGAGGCGGCAAAAATGGATGGCGCAAGCGAGTATCGGATTTTTTTCCAGGTGGTTATGCCGCTCGTCAAACCGGCCTGGCTTACACTGCTCATTCTGATGATGCAGATGTTGTGGGGTACGGACGGTGGAAGCTTTATCTACAGTGAACAGCTTAAAACGATGCATTACGCCATGGGACAGATTGTGCAAGGCGGAATTGCCCGAGCAGGAGTAGGGGCTGCTGTAGCTGTCATCATGATGACGGTGCCGATTGTTACATTTGTATTGTCACAGAGCAATGTCATTCAAACGATGGCATCATCCGGCATGAAGGATTAAGGGAGAGGGTGTTAGAGATGAGAGTGAAATCATGGCTGATCGTTCTGGCAGCTTCCCTGCTGATTGCCGGACTCGGAACTAACCAGGCTCATGCGGCACCGTATGAGGGATATACCTATAACTACTGGGGGAATGCAGTAAAGTCACCGATTGCTTTTCTCCCTTCCAGAGTCATTACAGGTGAGGAGGCCGGAACTGGGACGTGGCAGTCCCCCCTGGATATATATGCTGCGAAGGATGGCCTGCTCTACGTGCTGGATTCAGGAAATGCGCGAATCGTTGTGTTAAACGATAAATGGGAAACGGTACGAGTCATTCAGCAGTTCGAGCATGGAGGCAAACAGGATAGCTTCCTGAATCCAGAAGGGCTTTTTGTTACGGAGGCGGGCCAAATCTACGTAGCGGATACCGAAAACAAACGAATTGTGGAGCTGAATCAGGACGGTACATTTGTGCGTGCCATCGGTGCACCGGAATCGGATGTGCTCAGCGAGACGTTTGAATATTTCCCGCGAAAAGTCATTGTGGACAAAGCCGGGCGAATCTATGTGGTTGGCCGGGGTGTCTACGAAGGCTTGATTGAGTTTGATAGTGACGGGCGTTTTACCGGATTCATGGGTACAAACCGTGTGCAGTTTGATCCGGTCGATCTATTCTGGAAAACGGTATCCACCAAGGAGCAACGGGAGAAAATGATTCGTTTTATTCCACTGGAATTCAACAACGCCGATGTGGATGATGGCGGTTTTATCTACACAACAACAGCGGATAAAAATACAACGTCTGCGGTCAAAAGGCTGAATCCATCCGGAATCGATGTGCTCCGGGTTAACGGAGAATTTGCGCCGGTTGGGGACTTGAGCATGAATCGTTCCTCTTTCATTGATATCAAAGTGTCGAGCAATGGGGTCTACCGTGCACTGGACTCTACGCGTGGGCGTGTGTTCACGTATAACGAAGACGGCAATTTGCTGTATGTCATTGGTCAACTGGGCAATCAGGTAGGCACGTTCAAAAATCCGGTGGCGGTTGAAAGCCACGGTGATGCCATCTATGTGCTGGATCGTGACCTGGGCCGGATCACCGAGTTCAAGGCTACCACCTTCGGAAGCCTGGTGAACGAGGCGAACCGTCTATACAGTACAGGGAAACATACAGAAGCCGCTAAGCTCTGGGAGGAAGTATTACGTCTGGATGCCAATTATGAAATGGCCTATGTCGGGATCGGCAAGTCGATGTTGCGGGAAGGAAAATACAAGGAAGCGATGACGTATCTGAAGCTCGGTAATGATCGGGAGTATTACTCCAAGGCACTCGCGAAGTATCGCAGGGAATATATGCGAGAATATTTCGGCATGTATATGACAATAGCCATCGGATTGCTGATCGGAGTAATCGCATGGCGCCGCATCACTAGAGCAAAAAATGAGAGGAGGATCGGAGATGTCGCTAATTAAGGAACTCAGGTATTCTCTGCATGTCGCGGTACGCCCTTTTGACGGATACTGGGATTTGAAATATGAAAATAAAGGCAGGCTGCGTGTGGCACTCCTGGTACTGTTTGCAGTCACCGTAACGATGATTGTAAAACGTCAGTACGCGGGGTATGTCGTGAATGACAATTATCCGCTTTCGCTGAACAGTATCAATGAGTTCAAGTATATCGTGCTTCCTTTTTTGCTCTGGTGTATTGCCAATTGGTCGCTGACCACGCTGATGGATGGGGAGGGCAAGTTCAAAGATATTCTGATTGCGACGGGATATGCGATGCTTCCGCTTATTCTGGTCAACATTCCGAATATTTTGCTGAGTAATGTTATTACGCTGCGTGAATCCTCCTTTTATTATTTGCTGGATTCGTTCGGTATGCTCTGGTTTGTGTGGCTGCTGTTTATCGGAACGAAGACGGTACATCAATACTCTGTGTTCAAAACCATTAGTACGATGCTGCTCACACTCGTCGTGATGGGCGTCGTTATATTTCTGGGCCTGCTTTTCTTTAGCTTGATCCAGCAGATCATCAGTTTTGGCTACACCCTCTATCAAGAGATCACGCTGCGCGAATAGAAGAGGAAGGAGGTGCCGGAGATGAAAAGAAGACGTACCGCTATCGTAGCGGTCATGCTCATAAGCAGTCTTTTAATCACACAAAGTGTGAATTATGCGGAGGGCGAAAGACCAGCGACTTCGGAGCAACAAACCACTTCAGAGCAGCAACAAACGGCAGATTCTCAACGTGCTGGAACTGATACACCTGAAAGTACAGATCAGGCAAAGAGCAGCGCATCAGACGTGGCAGCTACGCCAAATGCTCCAGATGCAAAGGCTGCGAACAAGTCCAACCCTAGCGAGATGACGGTCCCTGAGGGCATGGAAATGGTTGCTGAGAACGAGCAGATGATTCTGTATTTGCACCCGGAGACGACTGAAATTGCGGTCAAGGATAAGCAGAACGGGGCAATATGGTTTTCCAATCCGCAGGATCGGGAGCAGGATGCCATTGCGACGGGGTATAACAAGTCTCAGCTGAATGTGCAGTTTGAGCTGACGTATTACGATAATGCGGGCAATGCGCTGAAATACGATAATTTTACACATAGTGTACAGAGTGGTCAGTTTGAGATTGAAAAAGTAGAGCATGGACTCAACATCGTATACACGCTGGGCGAAGTCAAAAGTGATATCGAAGCGATCCCCAAATATATTAGCGAGGAACGCTTTAACACATTGATTCTCGCGAAGCTGGAGGAGAAGGACCAGAAGGAGATCGAGAAGCGCTTTAGTCACGATGAACAGAACAAACGTTATGAGAGACGGGACTCCTCTCTGAAGGGCGTGGGCTTGTCAAAGGTCACCCGCATTTTTGAATCCATCGGCTATGACGAGGCTCAGATTGCCATCGACAAAGCAGCTTACGGAGAGGAAGAAAGCGGGGGCGCCAATGTGGTTGTACCCGTTCACTATCGACTCGAGGATGGGGGCTTGAGGGTTTCCATACCCGAGAACGGCATTGAATATCCGGAAGCGATGAAAATTCAATCCTTGTCCCTGCTGCCGTTCTTCGGAGCAAGCGGGCCTAAGGAGGAAGGCTACAGTCTGGTGCCTGACGGTTCGGGTTCCCTGATTTATTTTAACAACAAAAAGACGTATGCATCACCTTACAGTACAGCGCTGTACGGCAGTGATCATGCGATCAACCAGCTTACACAGATTCAGAAGGAGCAGAAGGCGAGAATGCCCGTGTTTGGTATGAGTTACGGAGACAAAGGATATCTCGCTGTCATTGATAAAGGGGATGCTGTTGCATCCGTGGAGGCGGATATTAGCGGCAGATTGAATCAGTACAACACCGTGTATCCAAGCTTTGCGCTGAGCAGTATGGAGGAAGTTACCCTTACGAATGGCTGGCGTTCCAGCACAGTCAAACGGTTTCAGGCGCAGCCTTTTCACAACGAAATAGCTGTCGTTTATGATTTCCTGGATTCCGACGATGCGAGTTATTCGGGAATGGCTTCCAAGTATCGGGATTATCTCATCGGGCAAAAGAAACTCACACGTCTGGCGGATGATACCACACTGCCTTTCTACGTGGAACTGATCGGTGGCATTCCCAAGAAAAAGTTTTTTCTCGGGATCCCGTACAGTGCCTACGAGCCGCTGACCACATTTGAAGAGGCACAGGAGATTGTAAAAGAGATGCAAGATCTAGGTGTGCAGGATATTCAGCTGCAATACACCGGATGGTTCAACGGAGGGGTGCATCACGATCTGCCCAAATCCATCCAGGTTGACAAGAAACTTGGAGGTGCAAAGGGTTTGCAAAGCCTTCAGGCGTACATGCAAGAAAATGGCTTTGGTTTATACCCGGATGTATCGTTTCTGGAGGTGTTCCCGGAGGCTGACGCTTTCAAGAAATCGTACGCATCACGTCAAATTACGGGCAAACTTGCGCAAGTTTTTCCGTATCGCATGTCCACGTTTATGCGGGATGAAGAGTCTCCTCCGGGCTATGTTATTACTCCCGAGGCCGTACCGGGCATTGTAAACGGATTTATGCAGGACTATGCACCGCTCGGGCTCAATGCCATTTCTCTTCGCGATTTGGGCGATCAGCTTAATTCCGATTACAACCGGGCCAACGTGATCAACCGTGAGCAAGCCAAGCAGGTTGTTGTGCAGCAGCTTGAGCAGGTGAAGGGTTCCTCAGATGTATCCCTTCTCCTGGAAGGAGGCAATGTGTACGCAAGTCCCTATGCCAGACATATTGTGGATACACCGATGAGCAGCAGTGGCTTTAATATCACGGACGAGACGGTTCCCTTTTTCCAGCTGGTCTATCACGGCTACATTCAATACACAGGCCAAGCATGGAATATGGCAGAGGATCAGGATTCTCTCAAGCAGATGCTGCGAGCGATTGAAACCGGCTCAGCGCCGTATTATACGTGGTTCCACGCTGATCCGTCCGCGATCAAGCTGACGGGCTTCGACGAGTTATATTCGGCCGATTATCGACGCTGGATTCAGGAGTCGGCTAAGCGGTATGCCGAGCTGAACGAGGTGCTGCATGACGTGCAGAATCAATCCATTGTTAAACATGAAAAGCTGAGCGATGGTGTCTATCAGACCACTTTTGAAAAAGGAAAAACGGTCATTGTGAATTACAACGATGCTGCTGTGAAGGTGAACGGTGTAAGTGTGGCAGCGAAGAGTTACCAGGTAGGAGGTGACACACCGGAATGAAAATCAAAAAATTATCATTGGAGCAAAAAAACAGATATTACGGTTTGTACTTCATCCTGCCTTGGTTCCTCGGTTTCCTGTTTCTGTTCATGGTGCCGCTGATCTCGTCGTTCCGTTACAGTCTGAGCAATCTGCAGGTGTCTAATGAAGGTTTCAGTCTGGAGTATATTGGTCTGGGCAATTTCCGTGAGGCATTATTCTCACATGAATCCTATGTACGCATGTTGACGGAATCGGTGCTGGATATCGTGGTAAATACACCGTTAATCATCATTTTCAGCCTGTTCTTTGCCGTTATTCTGAATCAGAAGTTCCATGGCAGGGTGCTGGCAAGAGCAATCTTTTTTCTGCCCGTGATTCTGGCTTCGGGCATTATTGCAAGCATCGAAAACGGCGATCTGATGCAGTCTGTCGTACGTAATGCAAACGATATGACTGGCGGTGGTCTATCCGTCATGAAAAATCTGGATCTCACCATTATGCTGCTGGAGTCCGGTATGAGTCCGATTCTTGTTGAATATTTGACAGGTGCAGTAAGCCGGATATACGAAATCGTCAGCCAGTCTGGTGTCCAGATTCTGATCTTCCTTGCAGGCTTGCAGTCGATCTCACCTTCATTGTATGAAGCCGCCAAGATTGAAGGATCAACGGGATATGAAGCCTTCTGGAAAATTACATTTCCCATGCTAAGCCCTCTGATTCTCACGAATCTGGTCTATACCATTGTGGACAGCTTTATCCGTGATCAGACGAGCCGACTTGTGGTGGATACGGCCTTCAAGAGCTTTAATTTTGGACTCAGTGCGGCGATGTCCTGGATCTATTTTGCCGTCATTGCACTGATTCTGTGGGTAACCACCGCAATTGTATCCCGCAAGGTCTTTTATCAGAATTAGCAATGCTGGAAAAAAGGAAAAGGAGGTCTGACATGAAGACAGAAACCGCAACAGGGCAGCCGTCTGTTAAAAAGGAATGGCTACAGCGCTTGGGCTCCGCGGCGTACTGGTTTGAAGCAATCAAAAAGTGGGCATGGATTCTGGTCCGGTTTGTTCTGATCTTTGGCATATCATTTGTCATTCTCTATCCCATTTTATTGAAGATATCCATATCATTCAAAAGCATGTCCGATTTGTACGACCCAATGGTGATCTGGATTCCGCGAACCTTTACGCTAGAGAACTTCAAGCTAGTCTTTACAGCTATGAATTACCCTAGCGTGCTGATGAATACCTTGTGGTTATCGTCAGCGGTGATGCTGCTGCAGACAATAACCTGTGTCCTGGCTGGCTACGGGTTTGCACGAATCAGATTTAAAGGCAGCGGGTTGTTGTTTGCTGCGGTGATTTTTACCATTCTGGTACCGACACAGACGATTATGATCCCGCTGTATCTGAATTTCAAAAACTTTGATGTGATGGGGCTGATTGAGCTGTTTCGAGGCAGTCCTGCCAATCTGATCAATACGTACTGGCCGTTCCTGATCTCGGCTGCCCTGGGTATGGGTGTCAAGACCGGACTGTATGTGTACATTTTCCGCCAATTTTTCAGAGGCATTCCACGGGAGATCGAAGAGGCAGCTTATGTGGATGGAGCAGGATACTTTAGAACGTTTGGCCGAATTATCCTGCCAAATGCGATCCCATCCATGGTTACCGTCATGCTGTTTTCGTTTGTATGGCAGTGGAACGATTCATTTTTCACAAATATGTATCTGAACGAACCTAAGGTGATGTCGTCGATGATGTCATCGTCCGGGTTCACCATTGCAACTTATTTGACGGGTGGCGGTCAGGCTGCTGCCTCATATACGCAAGATCCGTTTTTCATGTCGATGATGATGAACACGAGTGTGCTGATGGCGATTCTACCGCTAATTATTATTTATCTGTTCGTTCAGCGTCATTTCGTAGAGAGTGTGGAACGTTCTGGTCTTGTAGGATA
The DNA here is from genome assembly GCF_038595085.1 of Paenibacillus sp. FSL R5-0749. Lineage (NCBI taxonomy): Bacteria > Bacillati > Bacillota > Bacilli > Caryophanales > Paenibacillaceae > Paenibacillus > Paenibacillus sp. FSL R5-0749. The sequence continues at coordinate 2,636,918 of NZ_CP152005.1, forward strand.
ACGGGGAAGTGGGGGCTGCCCGGCTAAACGGGCAGTCTACTATTGGTATTGTTGGCAATACAGTTGGCTGTACAGGTCAGGAAGAGGGGAAGAAGAATGCAGATCAATACAAGAGAAACACAAACGAAACTGGATAAGAGGGTAACGATTGACGGGGAGATACGTTATCAGGGTATAGACAACTTCGGGGCTTCGGATGCGTGGTCGATGGAGCCGCTCGGGAAGTATTGGAGTGAAGAGAACAAAGCCCGGGTAGCCGATCTTTTATTTTCCAGAGAACAAGGAATCGGATTATCTGCATGGCGTTTCAACATTGGTGCAGGCTCGGCGGAAACAGATCAAGATCGGATTCCCGACCCGTGGAGACGAGCGGAAGCTTTCAAAACGTCGGAGGACGGTGAATATGATTGGAGCAAGCAATCAGGTCAACAGTGGTTTCTTGAGGCCGCTCGTGATCGGGGAGTGGAGACACTTATCGCTTTTGTGAACAGTCCTCCGGTATGGATGACCAAGAATGGTCATGCTCAGCCTGATCCTGGAGTTGGTTCGACCAACCTGAGAACAGGGGATGAAGGCAAATTTGCAGCCTATCTTATGGATGTATTAACGCATTTCGAACAGAAAGGACTTCTTTTTAATTATATCAGTCCGATCAACGAGCCGACCTGGGACTGGAATCAGGCTTGGCAGGAGGGCAATCGCTACAATAACGATGATCTAAAACAAGTCATTCTCGAATTATATCGTCAGCTACAGCAGAGCGATCTGCACACGCGAATCAGCGCACCGGACGGTGTGGAGATCACTTCACTGCTGGATGATGAATATTATCGCCAGTTTGCGGGCAGCGGAACCTATTCCAGCGGTGCTAATCAGCTCGGCACGGGCAAGTACCGGGAATACATAAAAGACCTGATTGGCGATCCTCAGATGAAGGAAACGGTGGGCAATAAAATCGCTTCGCATTCCTATTGGTCTGATTACAGTAATCCCGGAGATGATCGTCTGGTGAGACTCAGGCAGCTGCTTCATCACAACCTGAACCATTATGATCCAGACAGCAAATATTGGGTTACTGAATACTGCATACTCGGAGACTACGGACCTGGACGTGATTTAGGCATTGAACCCGCTCTGCATGTAGCGAGAACAATTCATTTTGATCTAGTTGAGGCTCATGCTGCGGCCTGGCAATGGTGGACGGCTGTCTCCAAGGTGGATTATAAGGATGGGCTGATCTATACGGATTATAGTGAAGCTGGCGATGAGCAAAATATTCTGACCTCGAAAATGCTGTGGGTACTCGGCAACTACAGCAGATTTATTCGGCCTGGAGCGAAGCGAATTGAACTCACCGGGCTTGGAGAGGAAGCCGACAGCGGACTACTCGGTTCTGCCTATATTCATGAGGAAGAGCAAACGGTAACGGCTGTTTTTGTAAACCATGGTCAATATGACAAGTGCATTCAAGTGAGTCTTCAGGAACTCGGCTTAAATGGTCCAATTACCACAATGAAGTCTTATGTGACCAGTGCTGAACTGGATTTAGCCTGTCAGGAGACGGTTATAGCCGGAGAAGAGATGCAGTCATTTATCCTTACCATTCCAGGGAAATCAGTTGTGACCTTTACGGGAGGTGTGGAGTAAACAGCGAAAAAATAAATTGTGAGGTTTCACTCAATATCGCCCATGATATAATGAGGTTTGATACATGCAGAAATGTGTTATTAAGCTAAATTCTGTCATGGGCTTTTTTTACAGCCTGCAAATGCACGATAAGAGGAGAAAAAAATGAATATTCGCACGGTCGCGTTGGCCATTTTTACATGTAATGAGGATCAGATCCTTGTGCAAGCATTTCAATCCCCAGGAAGTTCAACCACGTTCTATCGTCCTGTGGGTGGTACAGTTGAATTCGGAGAAAACAGTCAGTACACATTAATGCGAGAAATAAGAGAAGAGTTGCATCAAGAGATTGAACCTCCACAGCTGATTGCTGTAATCGAGAATATTTTTCAGGTAGAAGAGACGGGGCATGAAATTGATTTTATCTATGAAGCAAAATTCAAGAACACTGACATGTACAGTAAGATAGAGCTTCAAGGCATAGAAGGAAAGGAATCCTACCGAGCCGTGTGGAAGTCCATTGGCGATTTTAATGAAGGAAAAGAGGACATCAAGCTGGTACCAGATGGATTATTGGCTCTATTAACCGGGAAAAACAAAGACGCTCAGTCCATAATTCATATCAGGACAAGGTAGCATTCAATATGTATTGTAACCAAATCTCTTCATCTGAAAAAAGAGGGGAATAGTTTAGTCAATGTATATCGGGAGAATGACAATAGAAATCGGAGGATACGACATGGAAAATAAGGAAACATTTAATCTTGTAGTTCAAGAATATGATCGATATAGACCCGTCTATCCAAGTGAAATGTTTGAAGATATTTTTACATATTTACAGATCAACAAAGAAGATCCCGTTCTGGAGATTGGGTGCGGAACAGGACAGGCGACCAGTGGATTGGTGAGCAAGGAATATACCAATATCACGTGTATTGAATTAGGCAGTAATCTGGCTCAGTTCACCGTAGACAAATTCAAGTCCTATCCCTCGATTCAAGTGATCAACACTCCTTTTGAGGACTGGGATGACGAAGGAGAGCGCTATTCCTTAATCGTGTCGGGAACCGCCTTTCATTTTATCAGACCGGAAATCGGTTACCGTCGGGCTTGGGAGCTGTTAGAGGATCGAGGTGGCATCGGCCTTTTTTGGACGATTCATGTTCCGAACTTTGAACCGCTACATACTGAAATTCGTTCCCATTACATCGCATTAGCCCCTCATCTGGATGATTCTCACTATCCTTCCCCAGATGAAGTTATCCAGGAGCGTAAAGAAATAACAGAACAATCCGGCTTGTTCACGGATATTGAGGTGAAGGAGTATAACTGGATCCAGACTTGTTCCAGCGAAGAATATGTCGCGTTGTTAAATACAAATTCCAAGCATCAACAGCTGGCTGAGGATGTGCGGCGTTCACTTCTGGAACGCATCAAACACTCCATTGATGCTGCAGGTGGAACGATAGAAAAACAACATAAGGTTGCTCTTTATCTAGGGAAGAAAAAGGTCTAAGGATATTTGTGTCTAAGGATATATCTTTATCATTCCATTGCAAACAGGAGGAATAAAATATGAGTGACTTGCGTTCAACATATAATATTCAAACGGCGGTGTTAAGTTTTCAAGAGGAGTTGGAGCGGTTAAGGGTTCAGGCGGTCATGGGGTGGAGCAAAGAGTTCCGCAATCTGGAATGGTATGGTTTGAAAAACGGGATGCGTGTATTGGAGGTCGGAAGCGGACCAGGGTACATTACAGAGTAGCTATTGAACAGTCTGCCTGACAGCGAGCTTACCTCGCTTGAGATTGATCGTTCACTGCAAGCACAAGCCAAAGAACGGCTGAAAGACATCCCTTCCATGCGGTTAAAATTTGTGGAATCGTCTATATACGGAATGGATCTGCCGGATGACTCTTTTGATTTTGTCGTGGCAAGATTGATCTTTCTTCATTTGAACAACCTAACGAAGCCGCACAAGAGATATATCGTGTACTGAAGCCTGGCGGCCGCCTTGCCATTATTGATGTAGATGATGGTGTTTTTGGTGCAGTGAATCCTGATGTCCCTGCATTGCATACGGTATTAATGAAAATTTCGGACTATGTGGCACAACACGGCGGTAATCGTTTAATTGGCAGAAGCCTGCCACGTCTCCTTTCTGAGAGCGGATACATCGATGTTGACATTGACTCCGTGCTTCAACATAGTGATCTGTTAGGCATAGAAGGGTTTAAGCAGCAGTTTAATCTCAATCGGTTTGTCCATTTTGCTGAAAAAGGTGTGATCAGTTCGGAGGAGTTTGCCCAACTGCAACAAGCCTCTGATGCGATAAATCATTCGCCGGAAGCCTATGCCATGATGAATTTCATTACAGCTTGCGGCACGAAGCCTCTGTAAGAGCTGTGTACGTTCGAAATAAGGTTTACCTGCTCGGTGCATTAGTACTGTCTATGACAGAATAAGCTTCCTAAGAGACGGAGGATGGGAATGAATATCGCTCAAGCTTTCCAGGAGTTTGTAGTTCAAGATGATCATCAAGGCATGATTGATTTGCTGAAAAAATATGAACAATCCAGAAGATTGTCTGTCCATGAACGAGGCTGGGTCTACTGGAATATTTCTGATGGTTATGCCTTGTTAAGAAAGTCGGAACTGCTTTTTGCGAATCACCGGGAATTCTTCGAATGGGGGAAAGAAAACCTCGCCCCTGAGCAATTACACTGGATCGTTTCGGATTCGACACAAGCGTTATCATTATCCTTGGGAAACTATTTTGATCATTGGATCGAGTGGTACCATTATGCTTGTGATCATGCACCCAAGCTGGATACCAACCGAGGTGTTCGATTCGAGAGCCATCGGGCTTTGGGCGGTTCGCTTTGGGTTTTGGAGAGGTACAGTGAAATGGACAGTGTGCTTGAAAATATGAACGAGCTCATACAAGAAGATGAGACATGGTCCAATACTCTTTTTGCCCGAATTACATACAACAAACAGCGTCTGACTAGGCTTTATCATGCTGGGGATGTTGTCGGAGTTCAAGCTCTTGTGAACGAAACGATGGATTCGATTGATGACATCAATGTTGGAGCACTGCCCATTTCAAGAAAAGACGAAGTGGTCGGTAGCTGGGAGAATATTAATGTCTCCAGAAATTCACAGAGAGATATCAACATTGCGTTGAACAATCTGGCCTGTATTTTAACGGATATTGAAAGGTATGAGGAAAGTATGAAATTGTTCATGCAGATACAGGAACGTGATCATCGCATGAATGCATATGGTTCTTCCAAATGGATATATTCGATCTGGAAAACAAGAGGGACTGAGGCAGTTAAAGATGCATTATCAGCAAATGCATCTTATGAACTAGCTGACCTCGTCAAACATACTCCTGAACTATCAGAGATCAAAGGTTTAGCATGAGGTGATTGAAGTGGTAAGAGGTTTGCATAACAATGTGAAAGGAGTGATGTGATATGAGAAACAATACGAATCTGAGTAGAAGAAACGGAGTTGCCAGAGGTGTTTTTGTCTAGCACAGAGGAATCAAGGAAGCGTTCCGAGGGATTCCTCTGTGTAATTTTCACAAGGAGGAATTTCAAACTATGATTCATTTAAAACGTGTCTCGGTAGATAATTGGTATCCATGTACCCAACTGAATGTAACTGAACAACAGAAAAAAAGTTTCCCCGCGCCGGTTGTATATTGGATTGCTGAATCCAAGGTAGTTGAAGACTTTCAACCCATGGCCATCTATTTTGATTCGGAATTAGTTGGATTTGCGGTGTACTCAGATCGGCCGGATCATGAGGATAACTATTGGCTTCTTGCTCTAATGATAGATACCAAATATCAGGGCAGAGGTTATGGAAGAGAAGCCCTTAGGAAGTTGATTGATCTAATGAAAGAATCGCTGAAATGCAAACGCATCATGATTGGACACAGGCCGGAAAATGATATTGCCGGGAAGCTGTATGAATCATTTGGTTTTCACCGAGTAAGTGAAGGTCTGATTGGTGGCGAAGTTGTTCGTCTTCTAAGATGCAGGTAGTGCCAAAATACATGCGATTCGGATTGTAGAGGAGGTAGGTCTTTGAAGCATTTACAGAGTATTTTCTCATTACTCTTTATCATGTTAGGCATTGTGATTATTACAATCTCGAAAATGATTGAAGAGGTGATTCCGAAGCTAGGGTATGCAGCATTCCAGTCAGCAGCAGCGGGTAGTTATACTCCGAGTGATTATCAAGTGAATTTTGAACTGAATTATTGGATAGGTGCGATATGCATTTTGGGTGGAGTTATCTGTATAGTAGCTAGAATGAATTGGGTTCAGAACTCCATTCGTGAAATGAATGCAAGAAACAAAGAGTTTGATGAAACTCATCATTAGGAAGGATGACACAAGAGAACTGAAATAAGTTATGATATGACATAAAAGAAGAAAGGGCAGATCAACATGATTACATTCCAATACTTTGAACCGGAAGATTTTGATCAACTAATCGAATGGAGTGGAGATGAAGCGTATCTGCTCCAGTGGGCTGGCCCGCAGTTCCATTATCCACTTTCCAAGGAACAGCTAGCAGATTATTTGCATGGTGCGAATGATAAGAACACTTCGAATAAGTTCATTTATAAAGTGATGGATGAAACGACTCAGGAGATTGTGGGCCATATCGCTCTTGGCGGTATCGATCGATATAACCGTTCAGGACGTATCGGTAAGGTGCTTCTTGGCAAGCCCTATCAGGGTAAAGGCTATGGAAAGCAAATGATCGATGAGGCACTTCGAATTGGATTTGAAGAGGAGAAGTTACACCGGATCAGTCTGGGTGTATTTGATTTTAATGTCTCAGCCATCCGATGTTATGAAAAAGCGGGCTTTGTACGAGAAGGACTTATTCGTGATGCGAGAAGACATGAAGATACCTTCTGGAATCTGATCGAGATGAGCATATTAGAGGACGAATGGAAGAAATAGCTTCTCAAAAGGACTCATCGTACTTGAGAGGAGGTTTACCCACCCGTCATGCTGAACATACTGAAAAAGCTGACTTTTTGGTTTGTTATTTTCTCGCTAACCGTATGTTTCATTAATCTATCAGGGAACGATGATAAGAATATTCTGATTTATTTAACGAATCCTATAAATCCGTTGCTGAATGACTGGTTAACCAAAATAAATACAAATCCAGAGACGACTTCATTTTTCAGGCCATTAATATACTTATTCCATTTGATTTTTTGGGGAGGAGCGGGGTTCATCCTCGATCGGGTCATTATGAAGCTTAAGCGTAATAGGTAGATATGAACAACTCTCAGGCAGAGGTCATCTTTCTTGAGGAACACTTGATGAACGGATGTAATAACTACGTGTACGAAAATTTAAATGGGGGATGTTCGCTTGTCATCTGAATGACAGGCAGACATCCCCTTAATTATTTACTTCCTTCCTGATTGATTACAATGATCCCCGTATCAATAAATTCCTGCACGGGCAAACCGTCGCTTGCGAGTAACAAGGTCTCCATCATTTTGGCACCCCAGACTCCCTCATTCTGTGAAATAACGGCAGACAATTGACCGTTGAGCAACCCGTTTTCACTGGTCGGGCTGTCTCCGAACGCGATCAAATGCCGGTTAAGTCCTTTCGCTTTCCAGATCAGGGTAGAGGCAGAGACGGAAACAAAATCGAGTCCGATAATCGCATTGAAGTGAGGATGAGCTTGAATCATGTTCTCCATATCGGACATGGCGCGATCTTCATTCCCTTGATGATAACGAACCTCCAAGATTTCGATGTCTGTTTCACTGCGGATGTAGTCGATGAATCCATTAAGTCGCTGCTGCAAACCTTGCATCTCCTCCAAACCATTCTCGACAAGAATCATGCCTTGATTATGCAGAAGTTCTGTAGTCGTCATCGCGAACTGCTGGCCAGTGCGATAGTTATCAGCGCCCACATAAGCGATTCGATGACTGGATGGGACATCTGACTCGAATGTAATGACAGGAATACCCGCAGCTTGGGCTGCATCAATTACGGGTGTAAGTGCAGCAGCATCCACAGGAGATATAGCTATTCCGTCCACATGCTGTTTGATCATATTCTCCATGATACGGATCTGTTGTTCAGTATTGGCTTCATCAGGTGCGTTTACAATTAATTTGATATTGTGTTTGCCTGCATACTCCGTTGCATCCTTCGTGATCATCTCATAGGTTGGATAGGTCATTGGATAAATAATACCGAAAGTTTTACTCGCGGCAGATTTCTCGACAGGTGAAGTTGCAGGAAGTGATGCGGCCATTTGCTGTGGGCGAATGTGTGCCGAACCGGATGAAATGATCATCGGGAACAGCAGTATGAGTGTAAGTAAAAGTGCAAATTTAATTTTATTCATACATCGGCTCTTTTCTCATATCTGATGGTCTGGCCTGCGATTCCTCGGTCCCTTGCGTTCGGTATTCTCTTGGTGTAAAACCTGTTGTTTTCTTGAATATATTAGAAAAATAGTGAGAATCGTTGTAACCGACTTTGTAAGCAATCTCAAAGGTTTTGTTGCTGGTCGTTTTTAGCAGCTCTTTGGCTTTACCGATTCGAATCCGGGTTAGATACTCCGTTATCGTTTGACCCGTTTCCTGACTGAAAATCTTGCTTAGATGACTTGGACTGATTCTGACGTGTGCAGAGATCAGCTTCAGCGAGACTTGTTCGTTACTGTATTCCCGGGATACATAGGCTTTTACCTGATCGATGACATCACTGTATTTTCCGGAGCAGGCTGCTCTTCTCTGCCATAACAGGTTAAGCAGGGAACATAGATATTGGGTGCAATCCTCCCAGCACGTAATTTTCCGGATCGTCTGCTGCAGGGAAGTGATGTTCTCATCCGAATGGTCACTCATGCGGAACAGCTGATTCGCAAGCCGAAACGACTCGAGCGTAAGATCATTCAACAGATAGAAGCCATACGATGAGGACTTCCAGTCGAAGGACTGTAATGGAGCGGCAAACTCCTGCACAAAAGGGTCACGCAGATTGGGGCTACCGATTTTGAGAAATTCAAGAAACGAATTCCTGTCGAGAAATAGAGTCGTTTGCTCATCCAGGTTAATTTCAGTTAGAGTAGCTCTGTTCTGAAGGGTAAGCCGGGTAATATATTTATCCTCCTCCGCTTCCAGATACGAGACATGAATGCCTTGCAGCCGCTCTTGTTGACTGCCAATACCCAGAATAATATTACATTTGAACATATGCTCTAGCTGCATACGAACCCGCCCACGAAGCTGCTCCAGATATGCGGATATGTTCTCAGCGTCATTATACTTGAGCAGAAGCACGATCTCCGTCCGGCTTCGAATATAAGGAAGAAGTTCTACGTGGGGATCACAAGTTTCCTCCAGTACGGGAATCAGCTTCTTCATCATGGATTCCGAATCCGGGGAATCCTCTGTTAATCGAACGTCGATAATGACAATGGTGTAATACCTGGCTGAGAGAGGAAGTGCGAGTTGTTTGGCTGATTCAATCGCATCGGTTGTACCGATGAGTCCCCCACACAGATCGGCTAGCAGTTTTTCTTTGGTGATCGTTCGGCTTGTCATGCGCTGTTGTTCTTCATCCATTTGTTTGCTGACCTTATGAAGCATCTGAATCAGCTCTGCTGCGCTAATGGGCTTTAGACAGTACTCAGTTACACCGAGTCGGATGGCCTCCTGGGCATAGCTGAATTCATCATGACCGCTCATGATAATGATTTTGATATCAGGTTGCTGATTGCGAACGATGGAGGTCAGTTCCAGTCCGTTCATAAATGGCATTTTAATATCCGTAATCAGAATGTCCGGTGCCCATTCATGAATTAAAGGTAATGCAAGCTCGCCATCGGGTGCATCCCCGCAATAGCGAAAACCTTCCTTTTCCCAATCAATGCAGCTCCGTATATTCTCCCGAATCCCAATTTCGTCATCCACAATCATGACTTTTTTCAACGGTTAACCTCCTTGCTTTTGGGGATACGAATCATAAATGTGCTTCCTTCCATATACGTACTGTCCATTTCAACGCCATAAGCTGGTCCGAAATAGAGTCGAATCCGGTGATGTACATTGAGCAGACCGAATCCGCCTTCCTGCTCGTCATCTTGGGGGGAACGAGAACCCGCCGGTTTCTCCAGCTCTTCACGTAATTGAGCCAATCGATCCGCAGACATGCCGATTCCGTTGTCTTGTACGGTGAGAATGATGCTATTTTCCTCAATATATCCGTGGATGGATATACGCCCTTGACCGCGTTTGTTTTTGATTCCATGGTAGAGCGCGTTTTCAACTAGGGGCTGCAAGGTCATTTTCAGAATGGGATAATCCTGAAGCTCACGGTCAACGCTGATCTCGTAGGTGAGAATATCGTGATACCTCATCTGTTGAATGACCAAGTAACTCCGCGCATGTTCAAGCTCGGTTTGAATCGATACCCAGTCGAATCCTTTGTTTAGACTCAAACGAAAGAACTTCGAGAGGGCCTGCACAAGTTTGATTACATTTTCTTTTTTCTCTGCTTCAGCCATCCATAGAATGGATTCCAACGTGTTATAGAGGAAGTGAGGGTTGATCTGAGCTTGCAGCGTACGTAGTTCAGCTATTTTCACCTGTTCATTCTCTCGAATACTCTTTTCGATTAATGTTTTGAGCTTATCCAGCATCACATTGAAGCTTTTGCCCAGATCAGCAATTTCGTCTGAGCCGTGTGGTGTGACTTTGGCCTCCAAGTAACCGTTTGCAGCTTTACGCATCTTGTTCATCAGAATCCGGATGGGAAGAATCAGTCGATTATTCAGGAAAAAATATAATGATATTGCAAAGAAGGCACTTAATAAAACCGTGATGATGATCAATTGGCGAATGCTATTGGCCTCTGCAATGATTTCCTGATAAGGGGCTACCCCGATCATTTTCCATCCGGTCTGTTTGGAGGTGCTGTATACAACGAATTGCGGCTTGGATCCTGGGGTCAGGATAAAGCTGTCATGTTGCAAATGTAAGGGGATTGATCGGATCTGATCCATCATGCTTATGGATGCCGGGGTGGCATCCGGTCTGAAAAGAGTATTTCCGTGTTGATCACTGATGTAGAAAAAACCTGAATCCTTAATGGGGGTGCTCGTCAAAAAATCATCAATAAACGAATCATTCAAATCAATTACGATAAATCCGATGACCTCATGCGTGATTCGTTCCTTGACGGTGGTTATAATTGAAAGCGCATTCTGTTTAGGGTAAGCAAATCCATCCAGCCTGTTATATTCGGCATGGGCTGCAGAATGAGGGATGCGTAGAATGGCATCCGGATACTGTATCAGATACTTGAAGTACGGGTTACGTAGCGGATTCCGTTCCAGCTTGAACACGCCTTTTCGTTCACTTATGCCTTTTCCATAGAAATTCACAAATGAGATATTAAGTACCTTGTCATACTTGTAAGTTTCCCGATATAGATTGTAGGTCTGAAGGATGGCTTTGGCTTCCGGGTAGGACTCCGATTGAGAATAAAGGTATTGAAGCACTTGTGGATTCTTGCCCAGTTCGAGCAATCGTTCCGTATCCTCAAACAAGATATCAATGTTCCTGGCAAGCTGGTCGGCGACCAATTGTGTCGAGGCCTTGTTATGATTGGATACGACCGTATAGGATTTGTGGTAAGAAATCAATCCAACCACGATCAGTGGTACTGAACTGAGGATGATAAACATGCTGAGTAATTTAAGCCTTAGGCTTGAAGCAATCCACTGAATGAGTTTCAACGTATTCCACTCCATCTGAAGGGATCGAAAATGTACCATTAGTATAACATGATTTTTAGATATTTAAGAGAATCGCTAAATACTACACCATTAAACAAAGAAATTACACATTTTGGATCTCTGTTTTTGAAATTGCTAAATTATTACATTAAAAAAACAAGATACTCCATATAAGCTTGAAATGAAAGCGTTCTATAATGTGATCACACCACAAGGTGAAATGAAAAAGGGAGGATCACAACATGCGAACCAAAAAAAAGTGGGGACTTGCCATAACATTGGCTATGGTGATGCTGGTTAGCACGGCATGCAGCAGTACCAATGGAGGAGCAGGCTCCGATAATGAAACTTCAACAAATGGCAATGGGGGTACACCTGCCAGCGCCAAAACAATTACGCTCGGTTTTTCGCAGGTTGGTGCGGAGAGTGGCTGGCGTTCGGCGAATACCAAGTCGATCCAGGAGTCAGCCAAAGAAGCAGGCTATGATTTGAAGTTTTCGGATGCGCAGCAGAAGCAGGAAAATCAGATTAAAGCCTTGCGATCCTTCATCCAGCAGAAGGTGACGGTGATAGCTTTTTCTCCTGTTGTGGAATCCGGTTGGGATACCGTATTGAAGGAAGCGAAGGATGCAGGCATTCCCGTAATTTTGACGGACCGTGCTGTGGATTCCCCGGATAAAACCCTCTACAAAACCTTTATTGGCTCCGACTTCGTAGAAGAAGGACGCAAAGCAGGTCAGTGGCTTAATGACCAATATAAGGACACACAAGACGAGATCAATATCGTAGAATTGCAGGGCACAACTGGCTCCGCACCAGCGAATGACCGTCAAGAGGGCTTTATGGAATTGATTGCTTCCAATCCAAAGCTTAAAGTGATCGCTTCACAATCGGGAGACTTTACACGTGCCAAAGGCAAAGAAGTCATGCAGGCTTTCCTCAAAGCACATAAAAAAATCGATGTTCTCTACGCACATAATGACGATATGGCACTTGGTGCAATTCAGGCCATTGAAGCGGCAGGACTGAAACCAGGCGTAGATATCACCATTATCTCGGTTGATGCCGTGAAAGATGGGATGCAGGCTGCTGCTGATGGCAAAATCAACTTTATCGTGGAATGTAATCCGTTGTTAGGACCTCAATTAATGGAAGCGGTTCAAGCGGTAGTGGACGGGAAAGACATCGAACCCCGAATCGTGACAGATGAGACAACGTTCACATCGGAGCAAGCCAAAGAAGCATTGCCAACACGCGAATACTAAACGCAGATTCGTATAACACCGAAAAGTCATTTTTCGACCAGGCTGTCGCTAAATGACTTTTTTCCATAACAAAGGAGAGGGTTATATGGCCGAGCAAGCACCCATTTTGCAAATGACAGGTATCACCAAACAATTTCCCGGCGTTAAAGCGCTATCCAGCGTCAGCTTTCGTTTGTTTCCGGGCGAGATTCATGCCTTGATGGGTGAGAACGGAGCGGGAAAGTCGACACTTATTAAAGTTCTGACTGGCGTGTATTCCATTGATGAGGGAACGGTAACGATGGGTCATCGCGAACTTTCCATTTCCGGTCCGCTCGAAGCACAGAAGGCGGGAATCAGTACCGTTTACCAGGAGGTTAATCTCTGCCCGAACTTAACAGTTGCTGAGAATATTTTTATCGGGCGGGAGCCGATGCGATTTGGCAAAATCAATTGGAAGCAAATGAACCAAGATGCGGAGAACCTGCTGCGAGACAGATTACATCTGTCCATCGATGTTAAGGCCCCTTTACAGAATTACTCAGTCGCGATTCAACAACTGATTGCGATTGCAAGAGCACTCAGCATCTCAGCCAAAGTGCTCATACTGGATGAGCCTACATCCAGTTTGGACAAAAACGAAGTTCAGCAACTGTTTCGAATTATGCACAAATTAAAGAGTGAAGGTCTCGCCATTCTTTTTGTTACTCATTTTCTAGATCAGGTATACGAAATGTCGGATCGTCTAACGGTGCTCCGTAATGGGGAATTGGAAGGAGAGTACATAGCCGCAGAACTTCCACGCATGGAACTGGTGCTCAAGATGATCGGCAAGGAGCTTGAAGTGTTAGAGGAGCTTCCGAAGGAAACGGATGCTGCCCAGGCGGAGTCGGGCGAACTGTTAATTACCGCCAAGGGGCTTGGACGGAAAGGCGCAATTGAGCCGTTCGATCTGGATATCCGTAAGGGAGAAGTCCTGGGCTTGGCTGGATTATTGGGGTCTGGTCGGACCGAGATCGCTCGCCTCTTCTTTGGTGCAGATCGATCGGACGAAGGCAAGCTGCTTGTTGTGGATACAGGAAGCATGGTCAAATCGCCACGTCATGCGATTGATCAGAATATTGCCTTTTGCTCCGAGAACCGTAAAACCGAAGGCATCATCGATGATTTGACCATCCGGGAGAACATTATTCTGGCTTTACAGGCGACACGCGGCTGGTCTAAACCGATCTCACGCAAGAAGCAGGATGAGATTGCCGAAAAGTACATCAACCTGTTAAATATCCATCCCAAAAATCCGGAGCATTTAATTAAAAATCTGAGCGGCGGTAATCAGCAAAAGGTGTTGCTTGCCCGGTGGCTGCTGATGAACCCGGATCTGTTGATTCTCGATGAACCTACGCGTGGCATTGATATTGGTGCAAAGACTGAAATACAGAAGCTGGTGCTCTCTCTGTCGAAGCAGGGCATGGCCGTGCTGTTCATTTCTTCTGAGTTGGAAGAAGTGATTCGTGTCAGCCAACGGATTGCCGTACTTCGGGACCGCAAAAAAGTGAAAGAACTTAGCGGGGAACAGATCCATCAGCAGCAAATTATGAAAGCAATGGCAGGAGGTTAAAGAGATGGCGGGCAAGATGCGTAAACATCATTTGTTTTGGCCGTTATGTATGCTTGGTTTACTTTTAATCTTTAATTTGCTGTACTCTCCGGATTTCTTCTCCCTTGTCATGCGTGAAGGAAATCTGTATGGCAGCTTGATTGATATTCTCAACTTTGGAGCGCCTTTGATTCTGGTATCCATCGGCATGACACTGGTCATTGCGACCGGAGGCATCGATTTGTCCGTGGGCTCCATTGTCGCGATCTCCGGTGCCGTGGCTTGTATGAGTATCAGCAGAGGAGTAGACCAGAGTTCCTTGGGGCTTGTACTGGGTGCGCTTGGATTATCAATGGGGCTTTCCCTGATCTTGGGTGTATGGAACGGGGCGCTTGTTTCGGTTGCCCGAATTCAGCCCATTATTGCGACGCTTATTCTAATGGTGGCCGGACGTGGGATTGCACAATTGATTACGAGTGGACAGATTATTACGGTATCCAATGCCAACTACGCCTATATCGGAGCCGGTTCGCTTGCAGCATTGCCTTTTTCCATCTTCATCGTATTAACTGTCCTGATTGTGGCCACTCTGTTGACGAGAAAAACGGCACTGGGACTGTTTATCGAATCGGTCGGAAGTAACGCGAGCGCGAGCCGACTGGCAGGTATTCGTTCCAAAACGGTTATTCTCACAGTTTATGTGTTCTGTGGACTGTGTGCCGGTATTGCCGGGCTTATTCTCAGCTCGAATGTATCCAGTGCGGATGGAAATAACGCGGGTCTGTGGTATGAACTCGATGCCATTCTTGCGGTAGTCATCGGGGGTACTTCGCTCAATGGAGGACGTTTCTATCTCATGGGTACCGTCGTTGGAGCGTTGATTATTCAAACCTTAACAACAACGATCTATATGATTGGCGTTCCGCCAGAAGTTACGTTGGTTGTTAAAGCTTTTGTTGTATTAGCCGTATGTTTGATTCAATCTGATTCATTCCGCAATTCCATGGTGATCCGTTGGAAAAAACGGAAATATCCAGCCGAACAGGGGGTTAACCGCCATGTTTCTTAATCGTAAGTATCTCCCGGTCTTTGTCACTTTCGGCTTGCTGGCCGTGATGTTTGCCATAGGGTCTTTCAGGTACACGGGATTCTTCTCCACACAGGTGCTGCTTAATCTTCTCATTGATAACGCATTTCTGATTATCACGGCAATTGGCATGACCTTTGTCATTGTATCGGGGGGAATCGACTTGTCGGTTGGTTCAGTCATAGCGCTGACAACCATTATTAGCGCAAGTCTGGTGGAGAAGCAGGGCTGGTCACCTGCCATCGTTATACCGTTGGTGCTTGTGATGGGTGCATTGTTTGGCACAGTTATGGGGGCGATCATCCACTATTTTAAAATTCAGCCCTTCATTGTGACGCTGGCCGGCATGTTTTTGGCGCGGGGGCTGTGTTATGTCATCAGTCTCGACACCATTACGATTACGAATCCATTTTATACACAGGTAGCACAGGCGAAAATTTCCCTGCCAGGGGGCAGCTTTGTCTCCATTAATGTGATTATTGCTCTGATCATTCTACTGCTTGCGATCTACCTGGCACATTATACCCGGTTCGGGCGCAACGTTTACGCCCTTGGTGGAAGTGAACAATCTGCGCTGCTCATGGGATTGCCGGTTGCACGTACCAAAATCCTGGTGTACACGTTCAGCGGTTTGTGCTCCGCGCTTGCCGGTGTCGTCTTCACCTTCTATATGTTATCGGGTTATGGATTACACGCCATGGGTCTTGAACTCGATACCATCGCGGCTGTTGTCATCGGAGGTACCTTGTTAACAGGTGGTGTGGGGTACGTGGCGGGAACCTTTATTGGTGTATTGATCCAGGGAGCTATCCAAACTATAATTAGCTTCGAAGGCACGCTCAGCTCGTGGTGGACCAAGATTGTGATTGGCCTAATGCTGTTTGTTTTTATTTTGTTCCAACGACTGCTTAGCGGGCGGCGAGTATCCTCGAAATCACTGCATTAAGTGGATCGAATGAAATGATATGATATTGGACGCAAATACCGAACAATGAAATGACCATATGTGCCCTGCATCGGTGGCTGCGGAAACTAACATGGAGATGGGGGATGCGTGAATGAGAAGACATGTGAACGGGTTGTGCTTGTTCATACTGCTGCTGCTTGTCGGCTGTACAACACCTGAGTCTGAATCTGTGCCTCCGCCCATCTCGTCTAACAACTTGGAAACTCTCCCATCTGTTGAGGAATGGATGGAATCAGCGGTAGCAAGGGATACCTCTACGAAACCAATTGTCTTGGGTTTTTCACAACTGGGGAGAGAGAGTGCCTGGCGTCTGGCCAACTCCATGTCTATTCGTACTGCCGCGGCTGAATCGGGAATTTCCCTTGTGATAAAAAATGCAGAACAGTCTCAGACGAAACAGTTCGAGGCTGTTCGGTCGTTCATCAGGCAAAAGGTGGACGTCATTGCCATTGCACCTGTCGTGGAATCGGGCTGGGAGAGTATTCTTCAGGAGGCCAAGGATGCAGGCATACCCGTGATCATCGTAGACCGGTCAGTCGATGTCCAAGACACTTCACTTTTTGTGACAACGATTGGATCTGACTTTTATGAGGAAGGTGTGAAGGCGGGGAAGTACATTCAGGATCGGATGCGAAATCATCCGGGTACGATACGAATTGCCGAACTGCAAGGCACAAGTGGTTCTACGCCTTCCATCCAGCGTGGCGAGGGATTTAGAAGCATTTTCGACACCAGAACAGACATCATCTTCTCACAAAGTGCTCCTGCCGATTTTACGGAGGCCAATGGGAAACAAGTTATGAAAGGTTTCCTTCAGGTTCCGGAAGAAGAAAGACCGCAGGTTCTTTTTGCCCATAATGACGAAATGGCTTTTGGCGCCATTCAAGCGATCGAAGAAGCTGGGCTGAAGCCGGGAGAGGACATCATCATTGTCTCGGTGGACGGCTCCCGCAAAGCACTTGAAATTCTGGCGAGTGGGAAAATCAACGCCGTCGTGGAATGTAACCCGCTGCTTGGTCCTCAGCTTATGCAGGCTACCAAAGAAATTATCGCAGGACGTACACTTCCGAAGCGCATGGTCCCCCCGGAGGACATTTTTACACAGGAGAGTGCTAAACGGGAGATGTACAATCGGCGATTTTAGAGTACGCAAAAAATAGAACATTTTGGATAAAATAGAATTTACTTTAAATCACCTTATCGTTTATACTAAACTCACCTTGAACTAAAGTCTTATCTATGAGAAAGGAGGCTGTGGTTTACCTTTAATTGAAAGCGCTTTTTTTCGAGGGTTGAACGTTGATAAAGAGAGGGAGTGTAGTAAGGTATTATGCTGTGAATAAATATGAGGAGGTAATATTATGTTCAAAGGAAAGCTGGCAAAAGCGGTAATATCTCTCGCACTCTTCAGTACATTGTTCTCCATTCCTGCAGTGCCTGATGCTCGTGCTGCGGACGCAGCCTGTCCAAATGGTTATGTAGGCTTGACGTTTGATGATGGCCCATCTGGAAATACAACAAACATGCTTAACGCATTGAAGCAGGCTGGTTTACGGGCGACGATGTTCAATGTTGGACAAAATGCGCAAAACAATCAATCTCTGGTTACTGCACAGGTGGCAGCTGGCATGTGGATCGGCAATCATTCCTATACACATCCGAATATGACTACGTTAAACAGTTCTCAGATGTCGTCAGAGATTACACGGACACAGCAAACGATTCAGTCCATTACTGGAAGTTCACCTAAATTGTTCAGACCTCCTTACGGTGCGACAAATGCGACCTTGAAATCTGTTGTGAGCCAGAACGGGCTGACTGAAGTGCTGTGGAACGTAGATTCCCAAGACTGGAATGGCGCCAGTGCAAACCAGATTGTAGCGGCTGTGAACACCATGAAAAGTGGTGATGTCATTCTAATGCATGATCAGTACCAGACAACACTTCAGGCCATTCCGCAGATTGCACAAAATCTGAAGAATCGTGGCCTTTGCTCCGGCATGATCTCACCGGCGACAGGTCGGGCAGTCGCGCCTGATGGAGGCACCACCAATCCTCCAGGTACTTCAACAAAAGTGGAAGCTGAGAATATGACCAAAGGTGGTCAGTACACCGGGAATATAAGCTCTCCTTTCAATGGAGTAGTGCTGTATGCTAACAATGATTTGGTTAAATACACGCAGTATTTTGCAACGGGTACTCATAATTTTTCACTTCGTGGGGCGTCAAACAATGCCAATATGGCTAGAGTGGATTTGAAGATTGGCGGACAGACCAAGGGAACCTTTTACTTCGGGGGAAACAACCCTGCGGTGTATACGCTTAATAATGTTACTCATGGCACAGGAAACCAAGAGATTCAGCTGGTTGTAACTGCCGATGATGGAACATGGGACGTGTACATTGATTACTTGGAAATAAACTAATTATCGCAGGATTAATTGAAAAATGTACAGAGATGAAATCCCATTGGAAGCCCAATGGGATTTCATCGTGTTTTTGGACATTTTGTAATACAAAAGTGGAAGGGAAACATTTATAATGGATGAAATGTGGACAGGGAAAATTTGGTGTGTATTGAAACCATTTGTTTATTAGGAGTGGATTGATCCAATGATCATTATGATTAACGGCGCGTTTGGTTCGGGGAAAACTTCGGCAGCAGAAGCACTTCAACCTTTAATTTCCAACAGTATGATCTATGATCCTGAAGAAATTGGTTATATGCTCAGAAAACTTCTCCCGGAGAATTATAGAGAGGAGAATGAACGGACGGATGATTTTCAAGATATCGAGCTGTGGAGAATACTAACCGTAAAGACAGCAAAAGAGGTTAAACAGAAATATAACAAACACTTGATTATCCCCATGACCATCTATAAAGAGGAAAACTTTCAGTACATCTATAACGGGTTGAGAGAGATTGATCAGGACATTCATCATTTTTGCCTAACGGCTACAGAAGAGACGATATATCATCGTTTGGCGAAACGAGGAGATGAATATGGAGGCTGGCAGTATCAACAAGCGCCCAAGTGTGTTGAAGCTTTCAAGGATGAACAATTTCAAACCTACATTGTTACCGATCATCTGGAGACCAGTGAGATCATAGAACTCATATTGAAGAAGGTCCTAAAATAAAATGCGAAGTTGTATGGGAAGATCTGTATAACGAACAGAAGAGGATGGATGGTAATTGACGACAGTGACTTTTGAAGAGGTAACCGAACAGCATCTTCCTGAAATTAGAGTGATTTATAACTATTATGTAAGGAATACAACAATTTCGTTTCATACGGAGGAATTAGATCTTAATCAGATTAAATCCTCTGTGATGAACCAGGATGCGCGGTATAAAACTTACGTAATTTTTGAAAATAATCAAATGGTGGGCTATGTTCTGATCACCCAATATAAGAGTAAACAGGCTTATGACATCTGCGGAGAAGTCACTATATATTTAAAGCCCGATATTTTGGGAAAAGGCTTGGGCAAACAAGCCCTTCGTTATATTGAGAAGGTTGCAAAAGAACAAGGATTCCATACCTTGATTGCAACAATTTGCATGGAGAATACAAGAAGTAAATCATTATTTGAGAGAAATGGGTATGAACAATGTGCTCTGTTTAAAGAGATCGGATATAAGTTTGATAGAAAACTGGATATTGGAAGTTTCCAAAAGATACTGTAAGGAGATTATTAAATGGTTAACAACCTATATATTATATCTGGCCCCCCTGGAGTAGGGAAATCTACAACTTCCAAGCTGCTGGTGCAGACTTTAGAGAGAAGTGCATACATTTCTGGAGATGCGGTTAGTCACTTGCCGGTCAAAGGACGAGGTAAACCTTGGCTTGATAAAGATACAAATGACTTAACGTGGAAAAATATATCCAGTCTAGTGAAAAATTTATTGGACTATAACTACGATGTAGTTTTGGACTATGTTTCCTTTCCGGAGGACATTAATGGATTAATGACAGAACTGGCAGACTATATTGTTCGCATAACCTATGTTGTATTGATGGTGGATCATCAAACCATTATTCATAGAGACTGTCTAAGAGCAGAAGAATATCAAATGAAAGAAAGAAGTGTGCTTCTGCTGGATGAGTTTGAAAATCATCTGAATTTGAGCGCAGATAACAAACTGTATACTCATCATTTTACAGAAGATCAACTACCTGAAATAATAAATGAAATTATAAATAATGAGAAGTATCGGGTGAGATAACAGCGCTTTTTACTAGGCTGCAAATTGTAAAAGTGATAAGAGGGTGAACCATTGAACAGAGGAATACGTTTTAGAATACCAAATGCCTATGGTTGCTTTCTTGGGGAGATTTTAAAACCAATAGGAGTATCTAATTTCGATTGGTTTATTGGTGGAGAAGAATCCTATTTCATTGAGGACGATACATTAGGGGATGATCTTTTTCCGGATATGATTATGGGTATGAATGGAGAAGAATTACAAAAGATTATTGATAACAACGAGTATTATTTAATATTTGCGAATTTAAAAGCATTTCCAAAAGGTGCAAAAATCACAGATTTAATCACCTATGAAGATTATATGTTGAGTGACTGTCAGCTGGTTCTTCTTGTAGTGGATAGTATCTACGTCACGGTTTATTGTAAAGACACGGAAAAAATCGAGGAAATATATAATCATATAAATAGACAGGGATTTAAATCTCTGGAATATGTAACGGATGAGAATGATATGAGGACAACACTATCGGTCTGGTGAAGGAATAACTGGTTTTGGAGCAACTGTGAAGAGGAGAGGATAATATTATCACTACATACGTTGATATGCATTAACATAGTTACATCATGAATGTGAGCAAGCGCTAATGAACCTGACACGTCTTATTCGGGGATTTGAGAAGCTCTCCGAAATCTAAGGAATCTGAGACACGTTATATCCGTATAAATAGCCTTTTGTAGCATTTTTGTCAGGTGATTTTGGGAAATAAGATGTCTCATGTTCCTTATAATTTTCAAAGAGGACCTGAAGGCTCAATAAGATGTCCTGTGTTCCTTAGAAAATTGCTTGAACTTGAAGACACACTCTAATCATTTTCCTCAATGATATTTGACTGTTTATGAATACGATTACATCTTATGAAGGAGGAATCTCACCTTGTCTGATTACTATTGGGATGACCAAATGGAATATCTGAGAAATACGCGTTGGTTATATTATAACGATGATTATCTCGAATTTTTGGTTCAACGTGTATGGAAGATTGAAAATCCAGTAGATCTTATCGACTATGGGTGTGGTTATGGCTACCTTGGGTTGAAACTGCTTCCTTTATTACCCGAAGGATCAACCTATACCGGAATAGATAAAGGCAAGGAATTGATTAGGCAGGCCAGAGAGATTTTTTCAAAGACTTCATATCAAACGACTTTTATTGTAGATGACATTGAAACAGTAAAAGTGAAACGTCAATACGATGTTGCAATAAGTCATGCCTTCTTATTACATATGACAGAGCCTATCACCGTTCTTCAGAATATGATCGAAAGTCTCGTAGATGAGGGTAGAATGATATGTTTTGAACCCCATTGGATCGCTAATATGTCAAACTATGAATTACATGGACTTGATCAATCCAATATTATCCAGTTAGGTATTCTCCAAAAATTATTCGAGGAGGATAGCAAACGGAATGGTAAAGACGGAAATATCGGTATGAAGCTTCCAATCCTGCTTAGCCAACTTGGTTTGAGAAATGTAGAATGCCGGGTGAGTGACAAGGTTAACTTCTTAGATCAAAACATGCCAGGTTCAGATAAGCAAAAGCTTTTTCACGCATTAAAGGAAGAAGGGCTGGGACAAAAAAACAATGCCAGGCATGAAGTTGTTACTCCATTGGTTGAAAGAGGACTTCATTCAGACGAAGCGAATAGACAATATGAAGCAGAGGATGTGTTTGCTAGGGAGTTTAATGAGAGCTCATGGTTAACCTACGCTCCGAACATGAAAATTACATCGGGAATCGTAACGAGATAAGCCTATAGTTTCTAATACTCATAAGGAGGTACAGAGGATGATATATAGGAGAAAAACCTATGTTATTGCTACTTCTTTTGTAGAAGAGTTTAATGCTCTATTTAATGATATTTTGCTGCCATCCCAATTGAAATACGGATCAAGACTTATTGGAAGATGGCATACACCCATAGATGATGAAACCAGTGAAATTTTTGCGATGTGGGAATACGATACCCTTGAACAATACGAAGAGATTGAGAAAAATATAAAATCAGATACAGAACACGTAAAGCGCGTTCAAGCTCGTTTTGATCAGATCGGAAGACATCGGTATAAAGAAGTATTTCGAGAAGAAATTAGGCAAGCATTTTTCACATCGACAGTAGATCGCGAACAAACGATTTTGAAGTGAAAAAATGAAGAAGGAGATGAGAGAAGATGGAGACAGAAAGACTTATATTTCGGAAATATACCAAAAATGATTTTGATTTACTTTTTGAGATGACACGTGAGCCAAATATGATGAAATTTATAAGACATGGAGGACCCTGGACGAAGGAAGAAACGATGCAAAGCCTGGAAAAGTTCATCAACTGGAATAAAAACGATAAGGGGCTGTTTCTTGCATTCAATAAAGAGGATAACAAGTGTATTGGAACCTCTGGACTGATTCCGCAGCTCATTGAAGGCACGGACGAGCTTGAAGTTGGTTACTGGGTTATGGAGCAATACTGGGGAATGGGTTACGGATATGAACAAGCTAAAGCATGGAAGGAATATGGCATGGGTCACTTGAAACAGAGACGGTTGATATCGTTGATTCAACATGGCAATGTGGGTTCTATGAAAGTCGCGCAAAAGAATGGCATGAAACACGAGAAGGACGTAGACATCATAGGAAAAAAAGTAGCGGTGTACTCGATTGAGGTGAATTGAAAATGACTCCTTTTCCTGAAATGGAAACTAAAAGATTGTTGTTAAGAGAAATTAAACAGAGTGATTCCCAAGACATTTTTCATATTTTTTCTAATGAACGATTCCAAAATGGTCACATCTATGCATTGTTGAAGAAAGAATATGTATGAGAATACGAATTATTGGGTCTTGCGGTAGTGGGAAATCAACATTAGCCAAAGAATTATCGGATATATACGGTATTCCTTCCTATGAATTGGACAATCTCATATGGAACAGAACTCATATGGAACAGAAGCGCCGAAAATCTGAGATATCCTGAACATGTTAGAGATGGTTCGATGAAATCTATTGCCTGTTCAGAGGCTTGGATCATGGAAGGAGCACAGTACAAAGATTGGACTTTACCATCCATACAAGAAGCGGATTTAATTTTTGTATTAAACCCAAATGTGTTCATTAGAGATTATCGGATTATAAAGAGGTTTGTATTGTCGAGAACGGGCTTGCGACCGTGGAATTACAAGCAGTCATTTAAGGACTTATGCAAGATGATTGTGAAGTGGAATCATCAATATAATATAGATGCAGCGATAGATGTAATTAACGAAAATAACAAGACAGCAATGATCACTAAGAATAAAAAACAAGTTATACAGTTGATTGAACATCATTTGGAAGTAGTTAGTGATCTACAGGTTGGCAATAAGGTGAAAAATTCTAATCGTGCAAAGAATACATGTGATGATTTTCTAAATGAGGTGACTTAAACATTGAATAATATCAATCATGAGGGTGAATTACAAATCGTATTTGGTGTTCATGAAGAAGACTATAAAACCGTTTGTAATAACTTATATAACTATAATGTCTCTGAAACAAATGGGTTATTAAACAAGCCTGGACAAACTATAAATCTTTTTTTACGCGACGAGACAGGTAAGGCAGTAGGTGGGATCTTCTGTGCTACATATTGTGAAACATTATATATTGATAATTTTTGGATAGATGTGGAACACAGAAAGAAAGGATACGGAAGATCTTTAATCATGCAAGCAGAAAGCATGGCTTCTGAATTAGGATGTAAGCTTGCACACACAAGCACATTTTCATATCAATCTCCTGAATTCTACAAGACGATGGGATATAAAGTCTTTGGATTAATTGATGAGTATCCTGATGGAATTGTTCAATACTTCCTAAAGAAAAGATTATAAGACGAAAACTTAACGTGGCATTGGACGTAACGCAGGGTGACTTTGTAGAAACAAAAGGATGGCGCTCAGAATGGGGAGTGGAACTCGAAACAACTCATCTCTGCTGACTGGATTGCTAGAAGTGTAAGTCCTTCTCTTACTTTAAACACCTTATATAACTACCACTGGCGCATAATGAAAAGCATCGAGGAAGAAGAAGCTGAAAATAAAACGTTTTATGCTATGGGTATGGGTGTTGGACGAGGGCAGTATATCTTTGTTAACCAACCAAAAGCGAGGATTGGTTGCGGTATTCACATCAATTATATCTGATGATTGTTTGTTACCGCTTCAGTGGTTTAACCAATATATTTTGAGAGTAGTCATGTTGTAATTGGAGGGATACCATGAGTCAATGGTTTGATCTAGATGAACTTGATCCAGAGTTAATCAAATTTGCAGTGATAATCGCTAAATATAACCATAAATTCATCATTATTAAAAATAGGAAAAGAGGAGGTTGGGAGATCCCAGGAGGCAACAAAGAAATTGGGGAAACCATTTTATATACGGCGAGTCGAGAACTCTATGAAGAGACAGGTGCAGTGCATTTTGAATTGACACCTTATGGCGTATATGAATGGAATGGGAGCTTTGGTATGGTCTCTTATGCTGAGGTTAATTGGCTTGATAGCTTACCCGAGTCGGAGATTGATGAAATAAAACTTGTGGACGTATTGCCTGAAGGGATGAACTTCGGAGATATGTTTTATCATTTCTTGGATAGATGGGATGGACTTGATAACCATGAGTTAGAGAAGTACACCATCCAAATAAATCATTTGAATGAATTGCCTGTAATTAAAATAAGCTGATTTAAGCTGTAGGAACTGAAACTAAAGGAGAATGCAACGACCATGATAACATATAGGACTTTGACCCTTGAAGATGTCAACCAGTTGGGGGATATAGACCGTTCGGAACATATTGATCTCATCTATGAAATGAGAGAGAACGAATTGGTAGAGCTAAAACAAAATCATGAGTGCTCCAACTGGGATGAAAAGCTTTTGGAGGAAATTCAAAATCGCTACGTCTCCGAATTAGAACAAGGTGGCATGGCATATGGCGCATTTGCTGAGGAGCGGTTAATTGGATTTGGAGTGCTGGCACATCAACTTAGAGGAAGTGAGCAAAATCAATTACAAGTTGACTTGATGTATGTCTCACGCGACTACAGAAGACAAGGCGTTGGAAAACGTATTCTAAACCAATTAGGTGAAGAGGCTAAGAAACGTGGGGCACAGTATCTGTACATCTCCTCCACAGAAACGAGATCAGCGGTATCCTTTTACAGAAGCCAGGGCAGCCAGATTACTAGTGAAATGGATCAGGAACTTTATGACAAAGAGCCGAAAGATATACACATGATAAAGGAGCTGGGCACATGACAACAACAGTAGGCATACTTGGCACGATTCATAATCCTGAACTCAGGGAGCGATATCATTGTTCGCTTTCTCTTTACAAGAATGTGATAACTGAGTTTAAGCCAGATCTCATTTGTGGTGAAGTTCATCCACAGAGTTGGTTGAGATATCAGAAGGACCAAAATGATAGAGGATACTGGGGAGAACCGGCAAGCGAGTTTTGGGATATGGTATTTCCTTTGTGCGAAGAGCAGGACATTCCATTTGTGCCTATTGATTGGTTTGAATTGGATGTGTGGAATGCATTTGATCCATTTAACGGTTATTCGAGTGAGGAGCGCAAAGAACTCGAACAGCGGGATGATGACTGGTTTGCGGAACAAATGGACACGTATCGGTTTGGGGAAATTCCTTTTAATTCAAAGGAGTTCGATCGTATAACCAAACAAAAATATGCATGGTTAGGGCAGATTAACCCGAAGTCACAGAACTTTCGCTGGGTTGTCCGTAATCAGATTATGGTTCAGAGAGTCAAAAATACAATTGAAGCTCATCCAGGGAAACGAATCCTCTGTATCATAGGAGCCGATCATAATTACATTTTTCAAGAAGAACTGATGAACGAATCTATTGAATTGTTGTATCCGCTACGCTAGAGAAAGCGTCAGTATAAATAGGTTTAAGCGCGTAATTAAGGAGCATTATATGTGCAAAAAAATCCGTAAAACACTTAAGTACAGCTTATCGAGTATCATTTTAATGATTATAGTTGCTTTGATATTTCCCACATGGACACCCCAAATTAAAGGGGAGAACAGCATCAGCATGTTAGAGCAGATCGAAATCAACGGTGCAGGTCACGAGGTCATGATCAGGGGAGTTGACCGGAGTAATCCTATCCTGATTTTTGTGCATGGGGGGCCGGGATGCTCGGAGATTCCTTACGTTAGGAAGTATCAGAAGGAGCTTGAGCAACACTTCACTGTAGTCCATTATGATCAACGTGGGAGCGGAAAGTCCTATCACTTTTTTGAGGATTATTCGAATCTGACAACAGATGTATTAGTAGATGATTTGTTAGCGTTAAGTGATGTTGTATCTAAGGAGTTAAATCAAGAAAAGGTTATATTAATCGGTCATTCATTTGGTACATACATCGGGATGAAAGCTGCGGCTAAGGCGCCAGCTCAGTTTCACGCGTATATTGGCATTGGGCAGATGGCAGATACGCTTCAGAGCGAACTGGAGAGCATGGAGTACACGTTAGAACAAGCGAAACAAGCCGGTAATGAAGCGGATGTTGAAAAACTGGAGCTAGTTCGTGGGTCGATTGAGCAAGGAAATGATCTTACACCTAGAATTCTTTTGCAAAAGTATGGCGGCGCTGCCAGACTTATCAATGAGAATAGAGATTATATCTCAGGATTCCTTTTGAATCCCGAATACAATGGATTGGATATGATTCGCTTTTATTCATGGATGTTCAGTTCGCAAGACATCTTACTAAGGGAAGTATTTGATCAAAATTTACCCGATATTGTGGATCATCTGGATATTCCTATTTATTTTGTGATGGGTAAATATGATTATATGACCACTGCGAATGCAGCACGTGATTATTTCAAAGTACTCGATGCACCGATCAAAGATTTCGTTGTATTTAACGAATCGGCGCATTACCCACAGTTTGAAGAGAAAGATAAATTCTTAAATTGGTTAATTGAGCTATTTTAAGATGCATGGAGAGCAGCAAGATCATATTTTGATGGTTGATTTTGATCAAAAACACATTCAAGCAATTAAATGAAACGGATAGATGGATTATTTTGTAGTAAATCGTCAAAAAAGAGCAATAAAGATATATCTTTATTTTCCATAAATGTGTTATTATGTTGGTGAAAGACGAAAATTTCATTTGTTTGATCGATAGGGAAGGAGGCGCGAATTCTCGAATCATTCAATCTGAATCAATAGATTAACTGCACTGCTTGTTAAAAATAATAGAATAAGCGGAGGTATGGTTATGTTCAAAAAATGGAAGAAATTCAGCATCAGCAGCTTGGCGCTTGTGTTAGTGGCTGCCGTGGCCTTTACCGGATGGAGCCCAAAAGCATCAGCAGCAGACGCTTCGCAAGTGGTGGCTGAGATGGGTGCAGGTTGGAATCTGGGCAATCAGTTGGAAGCAGCGATAAATGGCACACCGAGTGAGACAGCTTGGGGCAATCCTACGGTGACTCCGGCGCTGATCCAAAAAGTGAAAGCTGCGGGCTTCAAGTCGATTCGTATTCCCATCTCCTATTTGAACAACATTGGAAGCGCTCCCAATTATACAATTAATGCGGCATGGTTGAATCGAATTCAGCAAGTTGTAGATTATGCCTACAATGAAGGTCTGTATGTCATCATCAATATTCACGGCGATGGTTACAATTCTGTACAGGGTGGATGGTTGCTCGTGAATAGTGGCAATCAGACGGCCATTAAAGAAAAGTATAAAAAGGTGTGGCAGCAGGTGGCTACCAAGTTCAGCAACTATAATGATCGTCTTATCTTTGAATCAATGAATGAAGTATTCGACGGCAACTATGGCAACCCGAACTCGGCATATTATGCCAATCTGAACGCCTACAATCAAATTTTTGTGGACACGGTAAGGCAGACCGGAGGCAACAATAATGCCAGATGGTTGCTGATTCCAGGCTGGAATACCAATATTGACTTCACCGTTGGTAATTATGGCTTTGTGCTCCCGACAGATAATTTCAGATCCTCGGCCATTCCTAGTTCGCAGAAAAGAATTATGATCTCGGCACACTATTACTCTCCATGGGATTTCGCTGGTGAGGAAAACGGTAATATCACGCAGTGGGGTGCAACGGCTACGAATCCTGCGAAGAAGTCTACTTGGGGACAAGAGGATTACTTGGAATCGCAGTTCAAGTCCGTGTACGATAAATTTGTCACTCAAGGCTATCCTGTAGTGATTGGTGAATTCGGTTCAATTGACAAAACATCGTATGATTCAACCAACAATGTATATCGTGCAGCATATGCCAAAGCAGTTACAGCAAAAGCCAAGAAATACAAAATGGTTCCGGTTTATTGGGACAACGGGCATAACGGTCAACATGGATTCGCCTTGTTTAACCGTCAGAATAATACCGTGACGCAACAAAACATCATTAATGCAATCATGCAAGGTATGCAATAATAGACGAACTAGCTTAATCTATGCAAGCAAACGGCGTGTTCCTGAAAAAGGGACATGCCGTTTTTTTTGTTGCGGGAGGTGATATCCACAATATTCCCCAATGCATTTTACATAAGCCATATACAGAATTCATCAAATCCCACAATTCCTTTTATATACTTAATTTGCTCGATATAGCGAACTCAAAGGACTAGGTGGTAGACAGAATGTTAAAAAAACGTGATTTGCAGGAATGCCATTCATTGTACAGTTTGATGATGGACCCCGCAGTTTCGCCTTACGTTCGTTATCTATGTCAATCGTATGAAGAATATCTATTTCTCACGAAACAATTGATGGCCGAAGAAGAGCAAAAAACAGTGATTTCCCGAACGATCTTGAATGAGACAGGACAGCCGATCGGTACCATTGATCTGTATCATATCGAGCAGCAAACGGGTTTCTTGGCCACATGGATTGGAGCCCCGTATTTTGGTAATGGATACAGCCAAAGAGCGAAATCAGCCTTTTTGGTTGAACTGTTTCTGGAACATGCGATTGAAACGGTATTTATGAAAATTCGAAAGCAAAATATAAGATCCAGAAAAGCGGTAGAAAAACTGCCTTATGTGAAACTAGCCAATGATGTGTATCCCGATGTATACCAATTCATTAATGCCAAGGAACAGATCTATGATCTGTATCATGTGGAACGATCGCCTTTTTTTGAACATCATATGGATCTGCACCATGTAGTGGCAACGTAACATATTCAGAGAGTTTACTACAGCGGCGTCAGTGATGACGGCGCTATTTGCTATGATGAGAGTGAAGTTGGAAAACACTTGAATGTAAAATGCAGGAATATGGAATGGAGAATCGAAAGACATGGAGTAGATCGTGCGGATGTAACATGATGGACGGATCATAAAAGGAGGCATGAAATGAACAATATCAACAAAATTCTGGGTGTAATCCTCATGCTTGGCAGTGTGTTTATTTCGACGATGGAGAGAATTTCAATACGAGTATCTGTTGCTATAGTAGAAGCGGGATACGCTTCAGGAGGGACTGCTGTACCTCCGTTCGCTCAGACGAATGAAAACACAACAGGATTACTCGTATACTTCATGTTTTTGGTTGGTTTTATACTATTAGTCGCGGGATTTCCGGGGAGTTATAAGAAGAGTCGTAATCGCAACCATACCCAAGAAAGATAGTATTAGGAGGGATGAGAGTGGCTGAACAGGAGGAAGTGTTATCGGGAGGTAATGTGAATCAGGTTGTCAGAATCGGAGAGACGGTTCGCAGGAGTTCCAGACCTGATCCTTATGTGCAGGAGCTGCTGGTGCATCTTGAAAAAGAAGGCTTTTATCAGGCTCCACGATATCTTGGTGTTGATGCGGAAGGAAGAGAAATGCTCTCGTATCTTGATGGACACGTTCCTGGCAATGATTATCCCGAGATTGAAGCGTACATGTGGTCAGATGAATCGCTTAAGGGAGTTGCAAGACTTTTGAGAACCTATCATGATGCGACTGTTTCATATCTAACTGCCGCTCAATCCAGCAATGCCTATTCTGATATGGAGCAACATGAGGTCGTGTGTCATAACGATTTTGCATTATATAACGTGGTATTTAAGGATGGCGTGCCACAGGGGATTATCGACTTTGATATGGTCGGTCCGGGTCCACGTCTGTGGGATATTGCCTATACATTATATACTTGCGTTCCGCTGGCGAGTTTTTCACCCCAAACTCAGATGCGTGGTAAGGAGGTTATCCCTTATTGCAGTGAAGTGCACGCAACCGTTCGGAAGGAACGCATTGAATTATTCATGAGCACATACGGAGTGACTGTACCGCCGGATTTGAAGCAATGGGTGTTGTCTCGCATTCGTTTCTTGTGTGAGACATTGGCTAATCGTGCGGCTGACGGAGATGTCGCTTTTCTGAAGATGGTTGAAGAGGGCCATCTGTCCCACTACGAGAAAGAAGTTATTTTTCTGGAAAAACATTGGGATGAATGGATTTGAAAAGTAACGCTAATGGACCGCATGATAGCCTATGGGCTGTCAGCGGTTTTTTGTCGTCTACGTCCGTTCCCTATGAATTCCTTTCTAATCATTTTCAACAATTGTGATCAACAATACAGCAATATTGTTCGGATTAGATTGAAATAACTGTGATACAATTCATTGTAAAGCGCTATCATTGTAAATTATTAAACTATATTGCTATTTATATTCTGGGAAGGGAGATCTTTATTGATGCTAACCATACACACCCCGA
This sequence comes from Paenibacillus sp. FSL R5-0749, assembly GCF_038595085.1. Lineage (NCBI taxonomy): Bacteria > Bacillati > Bacillota > Bacilli > Caryophanales > Paenibacillaceae > Paenibacillus > Paenibacillus sp. FSL R5-0749. The sequence goes on from NZ_CP152005.1 coordinate 2,668,286, forward strand.
CGAATATTGCTTTACAGGAAAATGAAGTTTACGTGCGATCAGAAGCAGATAACTTTCAGGATGAATGGCCTGTTCATACGCACAACGGGTATGAGATTCATTATTTTATCCAAGGAGATGCGACCTTTTTAATCGGTGATCGAATATATAAGCCGCTGCCTGGAGATATGTTTATATTCAGAGGGGGTGTGCCCCATCGGATCAATCCTTCAAGAGAAATCGTATACAAGCGAAGTTTCGTCAATTTTACGGAATTATTGTTACTGGACATGCTTGCTGTGAGTCAATTGGAGAATCTGATGTCCATATTCCGTCATCCCAATGGATTGCTGGTGCATTGGTCCCTGGAGGAGCGTGAACACATCACAGGTATATTTAAGGGGATCAAGGAGGAGATGGATGCAGGAAATACAGGACACAAAACAATGATCAAATTAAGTCTTACCCAATTGTTGTTGCGGATTTACCGGAAAACGACAAGTGAGCAATCCGCAGATCCTATTTTATTTTCTTCCCAGAAGCAGACAAGTGTAAGCCGGGTTCTTCATTATTTAAACCAGAACTACACGGAGAATGTTTCACTGGATGATCTGTCCAAAACACTCCATTTGAATAAATACTATATATGTCACTCTTTCAAAGAGACGACGGGATATACCATAAGCAATTATGTAATACGGAAAAGAGTTGCAGAGGCCAAAAAATTATTACTGTCTACAGATGCACCGATTTTGTCCATATCTGAGACGTTAGGCTTTAATACACCTGTATATTTTAGTAGGGCATTTAAACAGTATGTGGGTGTATCGCCACAGTTGTTCCGCAAAAATGAATTGCTCAACGAAGCCAAAATTCATTAAACCCTTCCAAGGAGATGTTGATATGACGAGAAGAACAACGTTTAAGCTCATCACTAGCCTGGTAATGGTCATGTTACTCATCGTGCTGACTGCTTGCGGAAATACAGGTAACAATGCTAATTCGAAACAATCAACGCTGGATTTTCTGTGGTTCTCTGATGGGAAAGAAGGAGAAGTCATTAAGGAAATCATTAAAGAATATGAGCAGACGAATACCAAGGTTAAGATCAATCTGATTGAAGTTGGTTTCAAGGACATGCAAACCAAATTAAAAACAATGTTATCGGGTGGAAAGCCACCTGCCCTAAGCCGGGTCACGGATACCGGATCATTTGCTAATCAGGCGGTTGATCTTACACCCTACGTGGACAGTGCCAGTCAATTCGAGGATCAATTTATCGACTCTCTTAAACCTTATTATGTTATGAATGACAAGCTGGTGGCTGCGCCTATGGACGTCACAGCGAATGGACTTATTTATAACAAAACCTTATTTGATAAAGCGGGCGTCAAGGTACCTACTTCACCCGATCAGGTATGGACGTGGGAAGAATATATCGCTGCATTAAAAGAGGTTATGGACAAAGGTGGAGCACGATATGGCATGGTATGGGATGTCACTCCGCATAGATGGTCCACTCTTTTGTACCAGAATGGTGGAAGTATCTTAACAGAGGATGGCAGTGCGGCGGCCATTAACAGTCAAGCCGGAATCCGTTCGATGGAGATGTTCAAGCAACTTCATCAAGATGGAATTATGCCTGAATCGGTATGGCTCGGAGGGGAGAACCCGAACAACCTGTTCCGTTCCGGGACGGTAGCTACCCACTGGGCTGGCAACTGGATGATTAGCAATTACAAGGATATCACCGATTTTGAATGGGGCGTCACCTATATGCCGAAAGGAACACAACGTTCATCCGTGCCCGGCGGGAAGTTTCTCATGGCTTTCAAAGGCAGTGGTTATGAGCAGGAGGCAGCAGAATTCATTGAATATTTAACCTCCAAAGAAGTGAATTCCAAATATAATCAGGAATCATTGTTTATGAGTCCACGGAAGGACAGCTCCGTATTAAATTATGAATTTGGCAAGGAGATGTTTGAAATTTTCTCGGATGAACTGAAGAACAGTTCACCTCTTGCCGCGAATGACTGGTCTAAGCAAACGCTTATATCCAAAATTTCAACGGATTTGAAAAATAACATTATGGACGTTCTATCAGACAAGGCAACTCCGCAGGAGGCTTTGGATCGAACAGCCCAACTGATTAACGAGGCTATCGGCAGTCAATAAACCTAAATTCATTACGACAATTCGCATAACGGGGGCTTAACGATTCCTGTGAGCCTCCCTTTCGAATGAACACATAAGGAAGGGGCAAGCAGATGAGTGAAGGACAACGATTAAACAGGAATACGCTGGCAAAACAGAACAGGAAGCTCGTTATTGCTCCTTATCTGTTTATACTTCCCAACCTCCTGATCTTTGGAACGTTTATCGTATTTCCCTCTTTATTGGGTCTCTATTATTCTTTCCATGTCTACGATGGATTGAACCCAATGAAGTACAACGGGCTGGAGAATTATATCAAAATCATAGGGGATCGGGAATTTTGGTCGACCATCGGACGAACGGGGATTTATGCAGCAATTGTTGTCCCGCTAATCTATGCAGCAGCATTAGGCATTGCATTACTGCTTGCGCGCGAGATACGAATGCGGGGGTTCTTCAGGGCCGTATTTTACTGGCCGACCATGATTTCTTACATTATCGTAGGTTTGACCTGGAAGTGGATTTTTGGAGATTCATTCGGCATCTTGAATCATCTGTTAACGGTGGTTGGTGTGGAACCTGTAGGCTTTCTGACCTCTCCCTTTTGGGCAAATACGGCTGTGATTATCGCAACGGTTTGGTCTCGTGCAGGCTTTTTCATGGTCATTTTTATCGCAGGCTTGCAGGCCATACCTACGGATTATTATGAAGCTGCCCGCTTGGACGGCGCAACGGGAACAAAGGTATTTCGCTATATTACCCTCCCACTTTTGAAGCCTACCAGCTTACTCGTTGTTATGCTATGTCTGATTGACGCGTTCAAGGCCTTCCCACTTATGTTTGCGCTTACAGGCGGTGGGCCGGGCAAGGAAACCACCTATATTGTTCAATATATCTATGAGATTGGCTTTAACAGGCAGGAGCTTGGGCTAGCCAGCGCCATGTCGGTGATACTGTTTATCCTTATTGGCGGATTCTCAGCTCTGCAATTCCGTCTATCGAAAGGAGGGGCTACGTGATGGTAATGAAACCTATGGTCAAAATTGTCATTTACAGTATATTAAGTGTTGCCGCAGTAGTGTGGCTCCTGCCTGTTCTGTGGGTCGTAATTTCTGCCCTGAAAACGAATAGCGATCTGTACAGCTTTCCTCCAAAGTTGTGGCCCGATCCAGTCACCTTCGAGCATTTCAGGGAGGCATTCAAAAAAGGTAATTTTGGCTTGTATTTTATGAATAGTACAATCGTAACTTTGAGCTCAACGCTGCTGTTGTTGCTGATCAACTCCATGGCAGGCTTTGCACTCGCGAAGTACCGCTTCCGCGGAAGCTCGATCATATTAATCGCTTTTATCTCAACCCTCATGATTCCGATTGAGGTCATTATGATCCCTATCTTCAAGGTACTGAGTGCACTTGGGATGTATAATAGCCTGCTCGCGATTATTATACCACCAGCAGCAACTCCGACAGGTGTGTTCCTTATGCGGCAGTACTTGCTAAGCGTACCGGACGAACTGCTGGAAGCTGCCCGGATGGATGGAGCCGGTGAATGGAAAATTTACTGGAGCATTATTCTTCCCATAGCGAAGCCGATTCTGGCCGTGCTTGCGATCTTCTCCTTCATGTGGAGATGGGATGATTTTGTATGGCCGTTAATTGCTATTAGTGATCCATCGAAATATACGATTCAGCTTGCGCTCTCTAATTTTATTGGTGAATACAACGTAGATTGGGGCAGCCTTCTGGCCATGTCCGTAATCACGATGCTTCCGGTACTGATTGTTTTTATGGTTTTCCAGCGTTATTTTGTCAGCGGTATGATTACTTCAGGAATGAAAGGATGAGTTGAATGTCAGATATTACCCGTGACGGCACGGATACCTTGAATTATAAACCTATGAAATTAGGCCACCATCAGGTCATTAATCATTGGATCATCAGTGGCATATATACGAAGCCTGTTGCCTTTGTTCCAACAACGATGGAGGGAGATATTAATGATTGGCTTATCGATGGCTTTGCCATCCATGAGAATCCATGCAGAAAAGAATTTGTAGAACATAGGAGAACGCAGCCTGTGAACCGATTTTTTGACCAATGGAGCGAGTTTCCTAGCCCGGGAGACAGCTTCGTTGGAGAAGAAAACGGGAAGCCGTGGACACTGTATTCTCCCTGGAATAATCCACGGGTGGAGCAATCCGGATTTTGGTTTGTACCGACACATCTGCGCAGTTACGCCGCGACAAGGTTGATTTCTGCGACTGCTCATACCGCCTCTTTGCGGATCAAGACCTATGGCAGTCTGACATTGTGGGTGAATGGGGAAGTGGTAACGGATTTTGCGCCACTCATGCGTAACAAGGAGCAGGAAATCGTTATCAAAGCTGAACTTGTAGCCGGAATCAATGAGATCTATGTCTGCTGGGAGGATCTCGCTGAGCGGGATACCATGTATGCTTTTGCGGTGGAATACCTGGGAGACGAAGAATTGGAAATTTCCTTGCCTATTGCTCCTCATTTGGCAGAAAATGTGAAATACGCAGAACAAGCCCTTGAACAGGCTTATTTTCCTTCGGATCTCTTTAGAGGGGAGCAGATTAAGCTAAAGCTGCCGCTTCCCTTACCAGACATCGTTAGAGAAGTTGATATCCAGTATGGCAATTTCTTTGATGGCACCGAAAACAAGACAATACACATAGCCGAAAAGGAAACGGATCTGGTTCTGGCACACACCAACGAAATTGGCCATCATTACGTATACTTCACGCTGACGATTTCAGTTTCAAACGTAGCATTGACGAAGAAGTTCGGCTGTCAATCCTACGATACCAGTTATGATGAAGCTGCTCAGCAAGCTACGGATATGGAAGCACGCAAATCTCTGGCTCTGCAATGTATTGCTGAGAAGGGCAGTCGTAACATTCATACGGCTATAGCCATGTTAAAAACAAATGGCAATCTGCAAGAAGCGGAAAATATGTTGCTTGAAGGCGTGGAGGGGATCGAGCAACGAAAGGATTGCAGTGACTTCTATCTGGTGGGGCTGTTTCGTCTCTGGAGAGATGAACGAAATAGCGGTCTGTTCAGTGAATTGTTCTGGGATCGGGTAAAAGCAAGTATTCTGGGCTATCGATATTGGATTGATGAACCTGGTGATGATGTGATGTGGTTCTTCAGTGAGAACCATGCTCTGTTATTCCATACCAATGAGCTGTTAGCCGGACAACTGTTCGGGACTGAAACGTTCAGCAACAGTGGTGAGTCCGGTGAAGTTCACCGTCAAAAAGCGGAGCAGCGGCTTAGCTTATGGTTTGAGCGCTTTTTGGATGAAGGATTGGCAGAATGGAATTCAAGTGCATACATTCCTATTGATGCAGTGGGGCTGCTACATATCTATGAATTTGCCCATAATGAGCAGCTCAGGCAGCAAGCGAAAAAGGCAATGGACCTGCTATTCTATTATATTACCGTTCAGATGCATCAAGGCGTCATGTCCACAACGTTTGGCCGCAGCTATGAGAAGGAACTGCTGGGTAGTTATGCAGCGGGAACGACTTCCATGTGCTGGATCGGTTATGGTATCGGCAATGTTAACAATTATTCAATCAGCAATGTTGCTTTGAGTTTATCGGATTACATTCCACCAGCAGCTTATCAGGAGCATCTGTTGCTTGGGGGAAATCAGCAATTGGTGTTCGCCAATGAGCAGGGCAAGGGAGGTTACGCCAAGCTCTATCATCATCGGACAGAGGAATATGCTCTTTCCTCCATCATTCGCTTTCGTCCAGGCAAGCCAGGTTATCAGGAGCATGTCAACCATCTGTCTCTGTCTCCTGAAGCGCAGATATGGGTGAATCATCCGGCAGAAATATACAAGCATGGAGATGGCCGACCTTGCTTTTGGGCTGGAAACGGGATATTGCCTGACGTTGTTCAGCATGAGGGGATCGCTCTGATAATGTTTGATATTCCGGCAGACCAGACTGCGGATTGGACACATACTTATTTTCCTGTGAGCTTTTTCACAGAATGGGTGCAGCATGAGAACTGGTATTTTGCCCGTCTGAATAAAGGATATGTGGCGCTATATGCAGCCAACGGGACGAGTATGGAGACCAACGGGGTGACAAAAGATCGTGAGCTTATTTCTCCTGGATTGCGTAATGCCTGGATCATCAGAGCAGGAAACGAACTGCAATTTGGATCATTTGGCCATTTTATAAATTCAGTTCGTTCCTCCAGCCCGCACTTCGACAGTACATCCCTGACGCTTAGCCTGACCGACTCGGTATACGGTTCCATTCAGTGGGGCATGAACAAGCCTTTTCTTATTCAAGGAGAGGAAATGGTACATGACGGATATGGCGTAAGGGGACAGTTGCAGTTACAGGACATCAAACGTTGATGCTGAGCAATAAATCTAAGGAGTGAAAACAATCATGCCGAATCAAGAAGTGCTTCTGGAGAAAATAAGCAGGGTATCCGATGCGATGAAATCGATGAAAAATACAAGCATCAACGAACAGTTCCCCATTGGACTAATCGACATCCATCTATGGGAATGGCCACAAGGTGTCGGCCTTTATGGTCTGCTTCAGCTCTATGAAGCAACGAAGGATGCCGAGGTGCTGGAATTTCTCGAATCATGGTACAATGCAAGGCTGCTGGAGGGGTTACCAGAAAAAAATGTGAATACCTGTGCTCCGCTGCTTACGTTGATTTCACTATGCGAACTGACCGGAAACAAGGAATATGAACGTGTCTGTGAAGAATGGAGTAGCTGGATTATGGACGAACTGTTACGAACCGGAGACGGTGCATTCCAGCATATGATCACAGGAGACGCCAACGATGGCCAGATTCTAATCGACACCCTTTTTATGACGGTATTATTTCTGGCCAAAGCTGGGGTGTATTTTAAGAAAACAGCCTATGTGGAAGAAGCCAAGCGGCAATTCCTTGTGCATATTAAATACCTGTACAATAAACAAACCGGGCTGTTCTATCACGGCTGGGATTTCAACGAAAATCATAATTATGGCGCAGTTCACTGGGGAAGAGGCAATGCATGGTATACGGCGGGGGTTATGGATTTTCTGAATATCATCCCCATTGAAGATGGGCTGAAGGCCTATCTGTTGGATACAGCGACCGCTCAAATTAGAGCGCTTAGCAAGCTTCAGAGTGAGAACGGGATGTGGCACACCGTACTGGATGATCCGCACTCTTACCAAGAAACTTCCGCAACGGCTGCGATGGGATACGGGATTCTCAAGGGAATCCGGTACGGATACTTGGACGAGTCCTATCGCGATACCGGCACGAGAGCACTTGAAGCAGTGCTGCGGCAAATTGATGATAACGGAGTTGTACAACAGGTATCCTACGGGACCCCTGTGGGACAGGATGCCCAGTTCTATAAAGATATACCGATTAGTCCGATGGGCTATGGACAAGCTCTTACGTTGTTTATTCTGATTGAGGGGTTGCGGGTTCCAGCCACCGAATAAAATAAGTCGGGCTTGTGTGGAGGATAGGGATACCGTTTCCTGTATCCTCCTTTGCTTGAAAGGGCACTTATTTGTTCTATCATCCTATGAATATTCTCTACTTTAAAGGCATTGGAATAACCCCCTGGAATTCATAAGAATACCAGGGGGTTATTTTAATGTGTTTTGCGTTTAGCTCTTGCCTGTCAACGTTGACTCCCCATATGCCCGAATCTCGATCAACTCCGCATACTTGCTGCCATTGGTGGTATCAATGTTTACCCTAAGCGCTTGTGTATGCACAGCTGTATCCAGACGATGAATGACTTTCCTTTTGCGGTTCTCCGCTGCACTTACGATCTCAATCCACTCCCCAGACCGACTCAATACCTCCACCCGATAATCACGTACAAGTTCAGGCATGACGCGGAATGTTGTCTGATGGTGATGCAGATTAACCAGATCCTCGTTCACATCATCATTAAAGGTCAAGTGCAGTTCAGCCAAGGCTTGAGGCTCTTCCCATGTGAGTTGCACCCATTCCGGCTTGCCAGACTGCATCGGCTGGGACATCCACTGCTGTGGCCCGCCGTAAGGGCGATGGTAACCGTTGACTGTGTTTTCTGGTAAATAGGCCGTCGTCTCAGAAAGGGTACGACAGCAGAATGGCTGACGCGCCAACCCCTGCATGGACCATAATACAACGGGCTGATCCGTGGCATGATCCTCCAGATTTTTGGACACATGGTTCTCTTCTGTTCGGAAGAAAATCAGCACCCCGCTGTGTGCCTCCGTGGAATGGTAGAGGGTGACGTCTTCATTCGCCCGGATAATAATAAATGCATTCTGCGGTTCTTCCGGTTGCCATTCAAGCGGAAGCTTCACCCACTGCTTGGTTCCCGTTGCAACATTAACGGTTGCCGTAACTTGTAACGTATGGGGGACGTAATTCTCCTTACGCCCCGTATCCCACAGCTCTACCGTCAGCACGGTATCGCTGGATGCATCCAGCAGCAGCTCCAGGCCGCTGAGCATTTGCTGCACGGGCAGCAGCAGGGCAACATCCGCACCCAGCGGGTACGTCTCCCCAGGCTGCTCAAGAGCGATGCCCGTCAGCGTGCTGGAGGCTGAAGCCTTGGCACGCCGTGCTAGATCCAGCTCATCGCGGCTGCGCACCCCGATGATGGAAGCGTCCTGCCGCAGCAACGTCTGCTGCAGCGCCGCCAGATGCCTCGCGTACAACTCGCGCGGCGACACCCCCATGGCCGCGCAGAGCGCTGCGCCCGTACCCGCGGCTTCGCCGATGACCGCGCATGTGGCCATGACGCGCGTTGTGCCGAAGGCGACATGTGATGCGCTGATGTCACGTCCGGCCATGAGCATATTCCGCACATTCGCGGAATACAGCGAGCGGAACGGCACGTGATACACGCCATCGGCATGCATATGCTTCGAGCCGCTCGCTTCGGCATACATGCCCTGCGGGGGATGCAGGTCGATGGACCAGCCGCCAAAAGCTACGGCATCCGGGAACTCCTGCTGGCTGATAATATCGTTCTGGGTGAGCACATGGTCACCCGTGAAGCGGCGGTACTCCCTTTTGCCAGGAAGAGAACCGATCCACTCCAGCGTCATATGATCGGCATCGAATTTCCCGGAGTTCTTGATGTAGTCCCAGATCCCATAGATCACGGACCATAGCTCATCACGGATCAGTTCATTATCATGAACAGTGTCATGTTCACCGCCCCATTCAATCCACCAGTAATGACAACCGGAATCCCCGCTGCGAATGACCCGGCGAATTGGAATACTCGTCTGCGTGATATCCTTGGCAAAAGAAGGCGGGATATAACGGACGGGTGCACCGGTATCCTTGGTGTAAAAGAGCAGTGTACTGCCCAGCGTGATCTGGTCGGCCACCTCCGGTGCCCATTCTTCCCCATATTCACTGCGGGCTTCCCGGCCGAGTGCAAACTTGGCACCTGCCAGAAAACCAACCAGTCCATCGCCTGTACAGTCCAGATAGATCTGACTCTCAAATCGGATTTTGCGCTCAGAGCCCATCATCCACCCGGTAACAGAGGTGATCATACGTTCTTCGCCATCCCCTGTGGCCTCAACTTCATGGACATCCGTGTTCAGATACAGGCTGATGTTGGATTCAGCTCGGACGGCTTCCAGAATGACCAAGTCCCAGAGATAAGGATTGCCCTCCGGATTACGATACTGATTCTCTACAAACAGTTCCCCCATGATGCCTGTCTCACGGGCATAACGGTTAATCCCGTGGGCGGTAGCGCCGCAGACCCATACGCGTACTTCACTGCTGGAATTACCGCCGAGTACAGGACGATTTTGTACCAACGCGACTTTTTGGCCGAGTCGTGCCGCAGCTATGGCGGCGCATACGCCAGCAAGCCCGCCCCCGATGACGGTGATATCCGGTTTAACGAGTTCATGCTTCATACGAACACCTCTCTCATTTTATATGGATGAGCTTAGTCAAAATTTCATATCTCATATCTATAATTTCATATTAGTTCTATATATTTACTTTTCAAATACACTATATTATCATCGAGCATATACTTTATTTCATAACAAAGGCAGGTGTGTCATGGAGCTTCTTAATCACATCTACTGGAAGAAGAAAGCTACATTTGCGCTCGCAGAAGATATCTACGATGCTTGGGTGGTTTTTGCCGTTGAAGAGGGAGTATTCCGTTACGAGATTGATGGACTGACAGGAGAGGCGGGGTTTGCTGATCTGGTGTTGTGCCCACCCCACGTTGCTTTTCGCAGAGAGACGGTAACCCCGCTGACGTTTCACTATATGCAGTTCTCTTGTAACACCACAGACGGGGAGAACCTTCTGCCGCCAATTGGAAAATCTCTAATTAATGATACAAAGCGTCTGGCTTCAACATATGCCTACCTTCGTCAGGCGAGTGAGGACAACGATGAGGCTTCAACAGGATGGAAAACCCATTTGATGTTGGATTTGTGGCGGCTATATCAATGGGAGCGCAGACAGAGCAGGCTAATGGAAACGAAGTTCACGGAGGATGCTCTGATGGCTGAAGCAGCAGCATTGTTGGAAGAGTGGGCAGGAGAGGCAGTTAGCCTGCGAACGTTGGCCGAACATCTGGCATTGAGTCCAGTCCAGCTCACCCGAAGGTTCCGGGAGGCCTTTCAAGAGACACCCTCCGATTATCTGAAGGCGATTCGTCTCAAAAAGGCAAAAGCCTTACTGGCAGATAGCCGTCTGACCCTTACGCAGATCGCCGAGAGATGTGGATATGAGAACGGATTTTATCTGAGCCGTGTATTTTCGTCCACCATAGGAATCAGCCCCTCGGAGTACCGGAGACGACATCAAGTGTGAGATGAGGGTTCCAATGAACCAACCAACCAATCAACCATCGATTCATTCGTTCTTTCACCAATAGAACATATCTGTGCATTTCACTTGGATACAAGCAACGAATAACACATATCCATGCAAATCATTCGACTCCGGCTGTAAATGGCAGGCAAGTGCTATAATGGGGTCATTAATTACAGGGGAGCGAGCACATAAGAATGAAGAAGCCAAACTGGAAGCGTTGGTTGCCACAGCGGCTCAGATACCGTCTGTTTGGTGCATTTGTGGTGTTGATTCTCTTGCCGTTCAGTGCATTAAATGTCTACAATTATCAGCAGATTGAATCCCTGGTTGAGCAGAAAATCAGTGAACAGAGCCATGAGCAGCTGGTGCAGATGTACCGCTCTCTGGAGGACCAGATGAGCATTGCGTTCAAAACGCTCATTTTTCTGGAACAGGATTCTGCGGTAAGAAGTGTGCTAACTTCCCCGGACAGTCGTACGCCGCTGGAGAACAAGTCACTGGTGGAAGAAAAGTTCAAGATGATTAACAACAGTTTCTTTCTATATAATCCCTCGGTGTACTTCACTCTGCTAGATTTTTATGATAGCGTTTACACTTCGTATTTGCCAAAAACAGCACTGGATTATGGCCCTTATCTGGAGCAATTCCGCGAACGTCTTGGAGAAATATCCATTCCAAAAGGGGGTAAAGACTCGCACCCGCTTCAACCGGAAGAACTTTTCTATCGCTGGGATGCCCGGGATACCAATCCTGTGCTCCGGGAGTTATCCTCCAGCCCGTATCTGTTGTCGCTGTATGCCTATATGAAAGATAGCGGTGGGAAACGGTACGGATTGGCTCGGATCAGCATTGATTACTCGTACTGGTTCCAAACGATGTTGAAAGATTCACAAACTAATCAGGAGTATTATCTTATTACAGGAAGTGGAGAGACCATAGCCAGATCATCCAAAACAGCGGCGCTGTCCCCGGAAGTTACACGTGAAATAGCTTTGCATCCGGCACAGGCTTATCTGACTGATCCAGCCTCGGATACGCTGATTAACTACGTGTACATTGAATCACTGGACTGGTATATGGTGAATCGCATTCCGCTGTCCATTCTGTTTACAGAGATATCTGAGCTTAAACAGCGTTACTTTTTGACCTTTTTTGGCTTCACAGGCGCATTCGTAGTGATGGCCTTTATGATCTCGGCAACGTTCACGCGCCCCTTGTCGCACTTACAGAATAAGATGAGAGAGGTTGTCCGCAAAAACCTCAAGATTCGTATTCCCGAAGGTCGCAGTCGTGGGGAAGTACTGGAGCTGACGCGTACCTTCAATACGATGCTGGATGATGCCAATCAGATGATTAACAGACTTAAGGCAGAAGAACGCCAGAAGGAAGCGGTACATTTTCACATGCTCCTCGCCCAGATGAATCCGCACTTTCTCCTGAATACATTGAATACAATGAAATGGAGTGCGATACGCAGCGGGAATGAGGAGATCTCCGAGATGTGTGTTTCCTTGGGCAAACTACTGGAGGTCAGCCTGAATTCACAGGTCGAATTGGTATACCTGAAGGACGAGATTGAACTGGTTCAAGCCTACCTTCATATTCAGCGGATTCGTTACCGCGATAGCTTTGAGGTGACTTGTGACTTTGACGACAAGCTGGAGTATGCGCTGGTACCCAAGCTGAGCTTGCAGCCCCTTGTGGAGAATGCCATTCATCATGGTGTGGGACCAATGGAGCAACTTGGACAGATCCGCATCGGGATATATAGGCAAGACACAGGAATGCTGATGCTGGAGGTAGCAGACAACGGAATTGGTATGGAGGAATCCCGGCGTCAGCAGACAACCCGCACGCGTCCGGGGATTGGTCTGTCCAACCTCAGGGAACGATTGCGATTACTGTTCAAAGGCCAAAGTGAACTTGAAGTGATCGATACCAAGCCGGGGACGTTGGTCAGGTTCAGCATTCCTTTTTTATTGTCGACACCTTATGTACAGAAGCGTTCAGACTAGCGCACTGGAGAGGGGAATCTGGCATGTGGAAGGTATTACTTGTAGAGGATGAGGTATTTGTACGAGAGTCGGTGCGAGAGATTATTTTCTGGGAAGAGCTGGGCTTCACGGTCATCGGAGAATCCGGTAATGGAACCGAGGCGCTTGCCATGATCATACAGGAGGCACCTGATCTTGTACTGACCGATATTGTGATGCCGGGTATGGATGGTCTGGAATTACTCAAACAGACGCGTCAGGCCGGGTTAAAAACCAAGTTTGTGATGCTCACCTGTATGGGGGAGTTCGAGTATGTACGCCGTGCAATGGAGTACGGGGCTTCGAATTATATTCTGAAGCTGTCGATGAGTGTGAATTCGTTGCGTGATACACTCCGTAAGGTAAGTGCGGAACTGGGAGCCTCAGCTGAAGCCCGGACAGAGACAACGCATCATGAAGAGCCATCATCCACACCAGTTCTAACATCTACGCCTGCATCGACTGATTCGCTAACCGTCTCTTCCGCGCCGCCGTCTGCAATCGATCTTCCATTTACACCTGTGCGTGAGCCGGTTGTGAAGCATCCGGAGATTAGCAAAATAATTGAGTATATCGGGCAGCATTACGATCAGGACATTACCGTCAAATCCATGTCGCGTTACGTGATGATGGGGGAGAATTATGTGAGTGCTTTGTTCAAAAAGAAAACTGGCCATACCCTGATTCATTATCTGCATGGGGTACGGATGGAGAAAGCGGCGGAATACTTGCGTGAGACAGACCTTCCGGTACAGGAAATTGGTTACCGGGTAGGGTTCGGAAGCGATAATTATTTTATCAAAATATTCAAGCGTTGGACCGGTTGCACGCCCAGTCAGTATCGCCATCGCTCGTGACTCACAGGATGAATAGAAGGAATATGTGTACTCAAGTGTTTAGATAAGGTAGGGTAAATCCGTATTTTTGTTCCATTCGAATCATGGATATGTATCTTATGAACCTAGCAAGGTCCCTGCTACGATGTAACGGAAGGTACACTTTCAATTCAGGGAGGTCATGTGACCAGATGAGAATCAGAAAAGGATTAACCGGGTTAATCGTAGGTGCGCTGATGCTGGGCTTGCTTGCTGGCTGTGTTGGTAAAAATGAGACGAATGGTGGAGATAACGGGGGTGGAGCAGCAGCGGGAAAAGTGAAGCTTACCATGTGGGGCGCAGTGCCGCCGGAGAATGGTCCGCAGGAAGTTGTGGATACCTGGAATGCAGAGCATCCTGACATTCAGGTGGAATATGTGCGGTTTGTGAATGACGACGACGGTAATCTGAAGCTGGATACGGCACTGTCCACCGGTCAGAACGTTGACCTATATGTCAATTACACTCTGACGAATCTCGATAAACGCATTAAGGGCGGGACGGCATTGGATCTCGGTGAGTTCAAGGACTACAACATTGACGAGAAAATGGGAGAAGACGCGGCTTCGTGGAAAGTAGACGGTAAATATTACGGTATGCCAACCAAGAAAAATGCGGCCTTTTTCGCCTTAAATATGAAAGCGCTTGATCAAGCGGGACTGAGCGTACCCACAGCCTGGACTTGGGATGAAGCCCGAGAATATGCACTCAAGCTGAAAAATGTTGGTTTCAAGTACGGTTTGGTACAGCATACCGCTTCCTATGTGGACCCGCTCGATTCTGTACTGGTCAAGAACGGTTATGTTAAGGCAGACGGAACTTCCAATCTCGACGATCCGCTTGTTACCAAATGGCTGGAGACTTTGAATGGAATGATGAAGGAGGATGCAACTACACCTCCACTCGGCGAACAGCTGACTTCCAAAATGCCGGTGGAGAACATGTTCCTTGGTGGTGAGTCCGCCATGATTAACATTGGGGAGTGGCTGATTCGCACGTCGAACAACATGACCGAGTTTCCACGGGATTGGAAAATCGCCTTTGCTCCGGTACCGAGACTGGTTGCACAGGAAGCAGATATGGTGAAGAGTGGAGGACTTGGTGACTTTATCGCGATCAATTCCAAGTCGAAAAATAAAGAAGCCGCATGGGAGTTCCTGAAATGGTACGCCGATGGAGGGATGATGCCGATGGCTGCCGGTGGACGTCTGCCGTCCTCGAATGCGGTTGATCAACAGACGGCTATCGATCATCTGCTCGGTGATTATGCCGATTCTTATGACAAAGAGTCACTGGAGTTTGTGTTGTACGGTGACAAGACCCCTACATTTGTCCGCAGCATTGCGCAAGAGGTAGTCGATCTGCGTGCACAGGAGTATGAAAAGTTCTTCCTTGGTAACCAGACTGCTGAAGTTACGGTACAGAACATGGTCAAACGCCATAATGACTGGCTGAAGCAGAATCAATAGAAGGCAAAAGCAATGAGTCCGAAGGCCGTCCCAATGGGGCGGTTTTTTTCTTTTCTATATAAGTACTGGACCAATAGATGAATAGACCCAAAAGAGCATTAGAGGTATGACATGAGCTAGGGCTAACCCGACTAAAGGAATAGAACAATTCCATGTTATTTTCATCTCGAAGGTCACTGCCAAAATACATAGTTCTGTGATACCAGGAAAGAGGTTATGTTCCTTAAAAGTGAAAGGACATCTTGTTATGCTTAATTTCAGAACAGATGTTAAGGAGTGGGGGAGCATATGCATAAATCCTGGATGAAACGGCAGAGCAGGCTCGGGTATTTGTTTATTGGGCCCAATATGATTGGCGTGCTGTTGTTTTTTATTATACCGGCTGTCTATTCATTCTATCTCATGTTCACCGATTACAAATTCATGAGCCCGGAGACACATTTTGTGGGGCTGGACAATATCCGCCGTATGTTGAATGATGATCTGTTTGGGGTAGCACTGCGAAATACTTTTGTATTTCTGTTAGCGGTTCCAGTATCGATGGGGTTGGCATTTATCGTGGCTGTTGCATTGAACAAGTCGGTGTACTGGCAAAAAACACTGCGTGCCCTCTATTTCATGCCCTATATCACCAGCGGCGTTGCGATCGCCTTTGTCTGGATGCTGCTGTTCCAGCCAACGTCGGGACCGATTAACGGTTTTTTGCGGGGGATCGGTATTACAAATCCACCTGGATGGTTATCGACAACTGAATGGTCCATGTATGCGATTGATATCATCTGGATCTGGTTCATGCTGGGGTACAACATGATTATTTATTTAGCAGCTCTGCAGGAGATCCCGGAGGAATTAGTTGAGGCTGCTAAGATTGATGGAGCCCGCCCTTGGCAGACCATTCGTCAAGTGATCTGGCCGCTTGTGAGCCCAACGACCTTTTTACTGCTGATAACAGGACTGATTATGACGATCAAAAACTTTGGCATTATTCAGGCGATTACTCAGGGTGGGCCGGGAAACAGTACAACAGTGTTGTCGCTTTTTATCTACCAGAATGCCTTCCGCTATTATGAGATGGGATACGCTGCTGCCATTAGCTGGGCGCTCTTTGCCATCATCATGGTCTTCACAGTATTGCAGTGGGTTGGACAGAAACGTTGGGTTCACTATTAAGGAGGGAAGGGATCGTTATGGAGAAATCAATTGCCGCAAACGCGAAGCCCACAGCTCCGCATGCACCTAAAGGTAAATTCCGCATGGAGTCCTTAACCCAGATTCGAAGAATCATACTGACACTTCTGATGTCCGGGTTTGCTTTGCTGATGATTATGCCGTTCATCTGGATGATTAGCACGTCGTTCAAATCTCCTGCGGACGTATTCACCTATCCCATCCAATGGATACCCTCCAGCCTGAACTGGGAGCATCACATTAAGGTCTGGAGCGGAGCGGATACCTTTGCTACGTATTATCTGAACTCGTTGAAAATATCACTAATTAGCACGATCGGAGCTGTATTTCTATCGGCGTTTGCAGCTTATGGCTTCGCAAGAATTCAATTCAAAGGACGGGAGACACTGTTCCTCATCTATCTCTCAATGATGATGGTGCCCCCGCAGGTGCTCTTTGTACCCAAGTTCCTCATGTTCGAATGGGTCGGCATCTATAATACGCATTGGGCCCTGATCCTGCCTGGAATGTTCACGATCTTTGGGGTGTTTATGCTTCGGCAATTCTTCCTGTCGGTGCCATCAGAGATTTCGGAAGCGGCATTCATCGACGGTGCTGGACACTTGCGTATTTTCTTCAGGCTGATTCTGCCCTTGGCGAAGCCAGCGCTGGCTACACTTGCGATCATTGATTTCTCCTGGCACTGGAATGACTATGAGAATGCGCTTGTGTTTCTCATCGACAAAGACCTGTATACCGTGCCGCTTGGTCTGCAGAACTTTATTCTGGAGAACAACGTGGATTACAACGGCATGATGGCCGCTGCCACGGCAGGTATTATACCGATGATTATCGTCTTTTTGGTAGGCCAGCATTACATTATTCAAGGCGTGGCTGGAAGTGCCGTGAAGGGCTGAAGTTGCTACCAATGTTTAATGTTATCCCTTAATATAACCCTTTTGCTGAACGAGTAAATTTTCGCGGCAGAAGGGTTTTCTGTTGAAAAGGAGAATTAATCCATGATCTGAGTTTACCCATTGGAGCTGATTCTTTTGGAAATGAAAATTGTTACTTTGCCTGCTTTTCATGTTGTAGGTTATTCACTGGAAGCGACTGTAGAAGAATTCGAATCGGGGCTGGGCAAGAGCCACTACGATAAGCTAGTGGAGAGAAAGAAGGAAATTCATCATCGAAAAAATGAAAACGTCATGTTGATGCAGATCTATCCGATGAATGAGGATTTTAACGCAAAGGTTGATAAGTTCACACATCTGATAGGTTATGAGGTAACTAGTCTGGATAACTTCCCGTCCGAGATGATAAGTCATGACGTCCCTGTCAGCCAGTATGCGACGTGTACGCATCGAGGGAATGAGTCAGAGATTGGTGATACATATGATTATATATACGGACAGTATCTTGGTGAGACGGGACATGAACCGAAGTGTTATGATTTTGAAATCTGGGATGAGCGCTACCAACCGGAAAGTCCCAATAATGAAATAGATATATATGTAGCTTTGCAGTGATGCTATCGGGATTGATGGGACACATTTAAATGAAGGAAGAGGATGTTGTTGAAGCTGAGTATAATCATATTTATTGTTTTTATATTGTGTGGTATTTCTTCGTTCTTTCTAACCTTTTTTCCTAGTTGGATCTTTTTAAATTTATTTGGAGTAGTAGCGGGAGTATTTACACTTGGTATGGGGTTGTTTCATGGCATGAAGCAAACAAAAAACATCGTAAAACGAATATCTCTCAAGTGTTGTTGCATCATTTTTGGTATCGGCTCGATATTACTTTTTGTTCCTAAGACAGTGTCGGGTATTCAGGATATCGGTCCTTATCTTTCCCAAGATTACGAAACAATAACAGGTAAACCGAACTACATAGGGTCCATGGGCAGGAAATGGAGGGAACAAACCATCGAAATAAATCAAATGGAATTGATTAACACTCGAGATATCGATTGGGAAAATCGAGATAAAACGTTGGAGATAAAGTATCTGCCGAGAACCAAATATGTTATGAGTATTAGAGCAGTTGAGTAATAGATATGTTTTTAGATATTGTTGAGTCTAATCTGAACGATCCATATCTTCCGCAATACAATAGTTCAAACTTCGTATATAATTAACAATGAACTATGATGCTGAATGACTACATAACTATCGCGAGGTGCATTAGACTTATGCCAACCATCTACGACTTTACTGTAACCAGAACCAGTGGAGAGCGTTTCCCACTCTATCAATATGAAGGAAAACCTGTGCTCATCGTAAACACGGCAAGTAAATGTAAATATACGCACCAGTTTGATGACATGCAGAAGCTGTATGATCAGTACAAGGATCAAGGACTTCAGATTATTGGTTTCCCATGCAACCAGTTTGCAGAGCAAGAGCCTGGAAGCAGTTCGGAAGCAGAATCCTTCTGCCAGATTAACTATGGTGTGAAATTTCCGATGTTCTCCAAATTGGACGTGAATGGAGAAGCGGCGCACCCGCTCTACGACTTTTTGAAAAGATCTGGACCTTTTGCTGGCTTTGATGAAAACGATATTCAGGCCAAACTATTGAAATTGATGGTGGCTGATAAAGCGCCAGAATGGTTACATGGAGATGCAATTAAATGGAATTTCACGAAATTCCTGATTGATGCAGAAGGTCGTGTGGTTAGACGCTTCGAACCGATCGACTCCATTGACGAGATTCAAGAGAGTATTAAGCAGCTTCTATAATTTCACTTTGATATCTCATACAGGGGCATGACAAGAATCGTTTCCCTCTTTCGAACAGGAGGTGCATGAATATGCCGAGCATGATGCAATTTAGTGCTTCACTGGAGTATAGTTATCGTTCCACCAGTGTATATAATCCGGGCAAGTCAGATGGATTCCATTCACATCCACATTATGAGATTTATTATTTTCATGATGGAGAATGTACTTACATTATAGGAGACCGGGTATACAACCTGAAGCCAGGTGATCTGGTGTTAATGCACGGCTTGACGCTTCATCGACCACATCCGAAGCCTGGCAGTACTTATGAGCGAAGCACATTGCATTTTGATCCGTCTGCCATACGAAGTAGTCTGCATGCTGACCGCATAGTTGAGGTCCTGAGGCCATTTGAAGAACTCAGAAATTGCCGGGTCAATCTGACGGGGGATAGCCGTTCTGAATTTGAAGCTCTATTGCATGATCTTCATCGTCTGTCTCAGAGTCAGAGCCATTTCAGACAAGAGCGCATGAATGTCAGACTGTGTGATCTGTTATATTTTGTAGCAGAGATCTGCCAGGGTGATGTCGAAGAACAACTTCCCTCATCGGAGAAGGAGCGGCATGTCCAGCATATTATTCGTTATGTCGATACACATTATATGAAGGATATTGGTCTGGATGATTTGGCACTGGAATTACATCTTTCCAAGCCATATCTGGCAGGCATGTTTAAGGAAATGACAGGTTTGACGGTATTCAAATACCTGTATGACCGTCGTATCAATCAGGCCAAGCTTTTGTTTCAGTTCCAACCAGAGATCACGGTGACGGAAGCTAGTCGATTGTCCGGTTTCAAACGACTTTCGCATTTTAGCCGGATGTTCAAACAAAGTGTGGGATGTTCGCCTGATCTGTACCGTACCCAATTGCATCGTCAATCATAGAAGTCTTCTGTAAGCTGACCAGCTTGTCTGGTTGGCTTTTTTTGTTGATTTTCGTTCGCGGAATGCGTATCACTGTGTTTAGAGCACACGCAGAACAGGTAAAGAAAGGTAATGAAACCACAGGAGGCGATTATGAATGAAACAGCGCACACCGGATCAGAATAACAATGATACCCGTCAGGAACAATCCCATGACAATCCTGAACAATATAAGACAGAGCACGAAAGTCTGCTTGACCGTTATGAAGAAGAACAGACTGTAGATCCAATTCCGATGGAGGATCTGAATATGGAGGCTCAGGAAGAGAAGAACAAGGATCAGACAAAAAGCAACTCGTCGACCGAAGAGAAATACCGGGCGGATTATCGCAAAAAAGGCGAGTGAAGCATAACGTTAATAGCTGTTTGAGGAAAAAATGGTGAAGTATTTTCAGTGAATGTATATTTGGTGAAAATAAATTAGTTTGTTGACTAATGTATGTTACTATATTATAGTTACTATGTTGGCAAATGAAAAAAATTTGGGAGGCGAATAAGAATGACTACTTTTTTTGATGCGTTGAAAAACAGAAGATCTTATTACGGAATCAGCAAGGAATCTACAATTTCGGATGCTAAAATCCAAGAAATCGTAGAAGAAGCAGTGAAGTATACACCAACTTCCTTTAACTCACAAACATCCCGTGCGGTTGTACTGCTCGGCGAACAACATGATAAATTGTGGAATCACACAGAAGAAATTTTGCGTGAAGTGGTAGGTAATGAAGAAGCTTTCAAATCCACAGCAGAGAAAATGACTGGATTCCGCAGCGGATATGGTACGGTTCTCTTCTTCGAAGATAACAATGCGATCGCACAGCTTCAACAGAATTTTGCAGCTTATGCAGATAACTTCCCGATCTGGGCGAACCAATCCAACGGTATGTTGCAACTGGTAATCTGGACGGCTCTGGAACAAGAAGGTCTGGGTGCATCTTTGCAGCACTACAATCCGTTGATTGACGAAAAAGTGAAGCAAGAGTGGAACATTCCTGAGAACTGGAGATTGATCGCTCAGATGCCATTTGGTAAACCAACGGCAGCACCGGGTGAGAAACAATTCCAACCGATTGAAGAGCGCGTAAAAGTACACAAGTAAATCAATTTCATAATACCTTTAGCTGCTTCAATCAAGGCTAGATATAGATCAAAACGTTTCAATTTGTCTATATCTAGTTACATAAATTCATTTTAATGAGTTATGAAATTGATTTAAGTAAGCTTCGCATTTCCCAACATTTAACCACATACGGCCTCGCTTCAATTTGATACGATGTTAGTTGATCGTAATCCAATGAAGCGAGGCTTTTTGATGTGAATAATAGATTAAAAGACATGACGAATCAACGTGTGTGGAAGATAGCTGTATGTGGGTTATTAACACTTGGGTCGGTGGCTGGGTACAGTTCTGGCGTTCAGGCTGCAGCCGTGCAGCAACAGTTTCAGGATACCCGTACGAGTTATGCCAAGGATGCCATTACACACCTGGTGAACAAAGGCATTGCTGCCGGTACGTCAGAGACTACATTTGAACCGAAGAAAGCCGTCACTCGTGCAGAATTTGCGACGTTTGCGGTGAGATTGCTAGGTTTGAAGCCCGTTAAAAATAATATCAATCCTTATCAGGATATCAGCATAAATGCCTGGTATTACGGCAACGTTGCTGCCATGACGAATCTTTTCATTCTGGAGGGAAAGGGTCAGGGAACATTCCAGCCTAATGCGTCCATTACGCGCCAAGAAGCGGCTGCTCTTCTTGTTCGGATGTTAAAACAACAGCCCGTAGAGACGTCACTTTTATCTTCAACGTATTTCGACGCAGCGGATATCTCGGACTGGGCACGTCCTTATGTGCAGACGGTGTATCAACTTGGATTGATGCGGGGAAGTGGAGGCATGTTCCGACCGCATGATCAAGTAACGCGCGAAGAAGCTGCGGTCATGCTTGATGCGATCTTACAAAAGAAAACATGGTCTGAACAGTTACAGCGTGGAGATGAACTCGGCGTTCAGTTGGGCTGGCAATATAATTCCACTACCGCTGAATTCAAGAAGCAGGTGGAACAGTCTGAAGTGAATACGCTCGTCCCACGCTGGTTTTTCCTGAATAGCAGTATGAAAGTAACGGATCACACGGACCCTGCATTGATCTCCTGGGCATCCGCCACTGACAGGCAGTTATGGCCATTGCTTGGGAATCGTTCTGATTCGGCACTTACCCATCAGATGTTATCCAGCTCAACGAACCGAGCGGCAGTGATCTCACAGGTAGCTGCTTATGTCAAAACCTATAAATTGGACGGCATTAATGTGGACTTCGAGAATGTTGATCCTGCGGATCGTGAAGGGTTAACGGCATTTGTGACCTCCTTGACGGCTACGTTGCACGCATTGGGTGCAGTGGTGTCTGTGGATGTATCACCGGATCTGGGTACAGATTGGACGGAGGCATTTGATTATGCCAAACTGGGCGCTGTATCGGATTATATGGTGCTAATGGGATACGAGGAACACTGGAACGGTGATCCGATAGCAGGATCTGTGGCGTCTCTTCCATGGGTGGAAAAGGCACTGGATACTATGCTCTCCGAGGTGGTACGTGCCAAAACCATTTTGGCCCTTCCGTTGTACACACGAGACTGGTCTTCATTGAACCCGGCAACCAGTTCTTGGGACATTACATTGTCAGAACAGGGAACGCGCGCGCATGCCACAGGATCTGTAAGACGATGGGATGCAAGTCTGGTTCAATATATGATTGGGTACAACAGCAACGGAATGCCAAGATATATATGGGCAGAGGACAGTCGTTCTTTATCTGCCAAAGTGTTGATGAGTGAACAACGTCAGATTGCCGGTCTGGCTTACTGGTATATGGGCGGCGAAACAGCCGATGTATGGAACGCCATTTCGAATGCTTCGCGATTTGAATCATATAACTTCTGACCATTATGAATTGTATAGACTCAAACGAACCGTGATACAGGCGGATGGTTTGGGTCTGTTTGTTTTGGTATAAGATAAGCAATATGAGGAATCGTTTAAGCTTGGCTGAACGGTTTAATGTATATAAGGACAAAATATAGATATATTGAACTAAACATTTACACAAAACGGAGAGGACAGAACGAAGCTGAAGAAGCGAAGCGTGCGCCTAAAACTTTCTGAAAGAAAGCTGCATCGAAAGCATACGCTTATCACCGGATTTAACCTTTGTAAAAGATAAAAAAAATCTGGGGATAACATCGATCGGAAGGTTGTTCTGTCATCGGAGTGACCAGTGTAAATATTTGTTAGTTCAATATTATAGTTTAGGAGGAGAAGGAGCATGCGAGAGGTTGATTGCATAATTGTAGGTGGAGGGCTCGCAGGGCTTCAGGCAGCTATTCAGCTTGGGCGTTATTCAGCTCATCAGGTGTTGGTCATCGACGCGGGAGAAGGCAGATCAACCCTGTGTCGGACGTACCATAATATCCTGGGTTTCCCCGATGGGATATCCGGTGAAGAGCTCAGAGCCCGAGGCAGGATGCAGGCAGAGCGGACAGGTGTATCTTTTGAGAAAGATCGTATTGTGCAAGCAGGCCGTCATGGAGAGAAGATTCAATTGTTAGGTACATCCGGCGTTGAATATAGGAGCAAAACGGTGTTATTGGCAACGGGGCTATCGGATCGAGTTCCGGATATTCCGGGATTAACCCCGACCCTTGGCCGAACAGTCTATGTCTGCCCCGATTGTGATGGTTATGAGATTCAGGATCAACGTACGGTGCTATTGGGGTCTGGTGAAGCAGGTGCCCATATGGCGATGATCTTAATTCAGCGTACAAATGATCTGTTATATATCAATCATGAGCAGACCGCCATATCTGCAGAGCTTCATCGCAGCATGAAAGAGGCGGGCGTTCGTTATCTGGAAGCGGCTGTTCAGGAAGTGCAACAGATTGAGGATGGTCATATCACTGGTGTTCTGACCGAAGATGGACAGATCTTTGAGTCTGAGCGAGGCTTTATCGCTTTTGGAGGCAATCGGGTACACTATGAACTGGCGGAGCAGCTTGGGGCTGTGATCGCAGATAATAAACATGTAGAAGCTGATCCGCGCAGCTTGCAGGCAGCGACGAATGTGTGGATAGCCGGGGATCTGGGACTGCACGCAGAACAAGCAACCGTTGCGATGGGTGAGGGTTCCATTGCCGCGATCTGGATTCATAAGGCGTTACAGCAGATGGCAAACGATTAAATGTGGATTTCATTATCAAAATAAAATTTCAGTTTGGATAATTAGAATATCATTTTTCCATAACCCAAAAAGACCTCCCAAGCCATGAATAGGCGGGAGGTCTTTTTGGGTTAACTTCATCTGGAAAAAGGACAATCATTTATCCGATGAATCTGTTGACTTGGAAGAAGCCTTCTCGTCCTTCGATTCATGGGAGAAATCCTTCCGAATGTTGTCCACGATATCGCCAACCACACCTTCGATCATGTCTGTTGGTCCGGGATTATGTTTATCTGGATGGATAACGGTATTCACGCCTGGTTCAAGTTCATCGTTTGTTTTCTCAGGTTTGGTTTTATCACGCATGGGAAATCCCTCCTGGTTCGATATTATATAAGGTGTAAGGTGTTCTTTAACATATCCAAACACCGTTACACATATGTAAACGATTAACCGCTGTAGTTCTTTTGAAACGCGTACTTGCTCTTATCATAGAAGATATATACAAAAGTGAACGTGCTGATTAAACTTCTGCAATACGTTTATATTATAGATAACCAGTTGATTATAGAGTCTAAAGGTTAAAACCAATAAACAACTAATATACAGGAGGTTATTCAGATGAATGAACAAAATCATGTAATCCATAAAGATGGTCAGGTTTCAACGGACAAGGTGGACAATGCAATCGAAAAGATTGCACCGGAAGAGAGAGAACAGATTTTACAGAACTTTGATGCATTCAAAGAATATCTGGGTAAACGAATTGCGATGGGCGAGTCTATCGGATTAAGTGAAGAACAGATGGCTAAAATTGCCCAGAAAGTAGCTGACCATCTGGCTGCGAACGAAGAGCCTCGTAACCGTGAAGAAAAGTTGCTTCAGGAACTCTGGAATGTCGGCAAGGAAGATGAACGTCACATGCTGGCTCATATGCTCGTTCGTTTGGCGCAAGACTCCACAACCAATCATTAAGATTAATATACATGCTTCAGCATATTCAAGAATAAACATAAGAATCTTGTACTAGTCAAGAACCCCTGAATGACGAGACTTCAGGGGTTCTTATCTTTTTCGGAAACTGCAGACAGGAGTAATGACGTTCATTGTAACTATTTTTAATCTGGCTGATACTTTTATATTCGCTGTTCCAAGTATGATAGGAAAAGAGAGAATGTTGGAATTAATAGTTCACTTGAGCGTTTGATAAGGAAGACTTCCGGTTAAGGAATAGTAACGTTCATATTAAGGAGAGATGTTACCTATGAAGAACGCGGCAAAACAATGGAAACTACGAATGATCGGTGCAGTTGTTGCTTTACTTGGCATGATTGTGCTGACTACATATTTGCTTACCCCTGCGAATGCTCAAGAAAGTGCAGATGCCCAACAGCCTTCTGACAAAGAAGCACAGGTTGCGAACTCCGAGATGTTTACAGCCTATGTTGAAGGTATGCACATGGAAAACGGCAAATTGTTTATGACAGTGGACAAGATTGGCTGGTATCAGGGTGAAGAAGCTGATGCGATTTTTGCACAGCGCAATCCGGAAGCGGGTATAGATGGTGCTCCAGATGGTTACTATATTGTTAATGATAGCAAAGAGCAGGAACAGGTTGAGGTTAGTGCCAATGCTGAAGTGTTGATGCAGTTGTATGATCGAGACGGCACGATGCAGGGCGCAGACATTCAATGGAATGAACCTGTGACATTATCCAAGTTCGAATCGTTGTATGAGAATACCCGTATTCTTGACCTGTCCGTATTCCCATATCATCTGACGGTGCAGGACGGAAAAGTGACCAAAATTGTACAGCAGTACATCCCATAAAATGAGAAGAAATTCATCATTCAAGCATTCCTCCGGTTCATTGGAACGGTGAGGGATGCTTTTTGGTTATGACAAATTCATGAAAGCGATTGTAATTAATGGTAGGTACATGTATCATTATTGGAATGGCGTTTTTACATAGTTCAGGAGGAGCCTCATGCTTAAAGACATGATTGCATTAACTAAACCCGGACTTCTACGGCTAAATGTGTTTGCGGTGGCGGTAGGGTTCTGGGTAGCTTCAAAATGGGATATCGCATGGTTATCTCTGCTCTTGGTCGTGATTGGATCAACCTTGGTTATTGCTTCAGCTTGTGTAATCAACAATTATTGGGACCGTGAATTGGACCAAAAGATGGAACGCACCAAAAAAAGGATGGATTACATTAACCATCTGAAGCCAGGGTTTGTACTTGGGTATGGCCTTGTCCTTGGTGTTGTTGGACTAGCAGTGCTGTATCTCCTGGTGAATCCGTTATCAGGCTGGATGGCATTGCTTGGATGGTTCGCTTACATCGTGATTTACACGATGTGGTTGAAACGCAGTTCAACGTGGAGCACGTCGCTCGGTGGAATTGCGGGAGCGATGCCACCTGTCATTGGTTATACATCTGTAACCAATGAAATTGATGCGGGAGCCTGGTTACTGTTCGCGCTATTGTTCCTCTGGCAACCACCGCATTTCTGGTCATTGGGTATTCGCCGGGTAGAGGAATATCGTGCTGCGGGGTTCCCCTTGTTGCCTGTCGTTAAAGGGGTGAAACGCACCAAGTTTCAGATGATTCCTTATGTTTTTCTGCTGCTTCCTGCTGTGTTCCTGTTGTATTACTACGACTATGTTGGTCTGGTATTTCTGATTGTATCTCTGCTCGGTGGACTGATCTGGTTCGTGCATACACTTAGCGGACTGAAGACACAGGATGACGAGAAGTGGGCAAAAGTAAACTTTCTGATCTCGGTGAACTATCTCATGCTTGTATTTATTGTGATGGTCGCGAATACGACATGGTCATAATCAAGTGCTGAACAGAACGTTTTGAGAAAAATTTCACCTTAAGCTATATAAATTGAACTGAACCTGGTTGTTCTGTCATCGGAGTGTCCAGCGGAAATATGCTTTAGTTCATTTTATATAACAGCCTGCACCGGATGAAAAAGCACACGATGGAATAGAGTTTGGACAACCTTCAGTTGTTGAAACATATTCTTAAGTGTGCTTTTTTGGTATAATAAAACAATTGAATCATATATGTGGAAATTATAATGCAAGATGGGAAGGGACATCATGAGTGATTTGGAGCAAGCCGTACGATGGAGGCAAGATGGCAAGGTGCAGGAAGCGATTGAGCTTCTGCAAGAGATTACAGGGCAGGAACCCGAGAATGCAAATGTTTGGTATCAGTTGGCTTGGGCACATGATTCACTTGGGTTAGAGCGAGAAGCTGTCCCGCATTATGAGAAGGCACTGAGTCTTGGGCTTTCTGGTGAGGATAGAGCGGGTGCAATACTCGGACTAGGCAGTACATACAGAACGCTTGGACAATACGAGCAGGCAAAGGCTTGGTTTGAAAAAGGGCTGAAAGAATTCCCGGCGTACCGGGAATTTGAGGTGTTCTATGCGATGGTGCTCTACAATCTGGGTGAACATGCAGAAGCGATGCAAAGATTGCTCGTGCAACTTGCAGATACATCTTGTGATAAGAGAATCAATGACTATAACCGAGCAATCCGTTACTACGCAGATCAGCTGGATCGGGTGTGGGAATAGATCGAATACGCAGAGAAGGAGATGGATGAATATGAACTCCAATCAAGATCTGAAACAGGTACATGAAAGGTTAGATCAAATTGAGCAGAAGCTGGATCACCTGGAAGGCAGCCAGCAGAACAAACGCTCACCTGGCGTCCGCTTCCTGAGTGGCTTTGGCATCACGATTGTGGTGATATTTGTACTGCTACTAATCCTCGGTGTTATCCAATTTGTGAGTAATGGATAGGAGCAATTGATTTTAACGAAAAACGTAATGATTTTCTGAATGTACTACTTACATAGTCGTACCGAGCCACATCTGCACCTCTTCAATGAAACGCCGCGTTGCTGGTGATAGATTGCCCAAAGCGGGGCAGGCCATGCCGATCGTGCGGTACGGATCTCCTGCGAGCGGCACGAGTGCGAGCGCATCAGTATGATTTTGTAGTACCATTTCCGGCAGCAAGCTGATGCCGAGACCATTACGGACCATCGCCATGATGGCTTGATCTTCTGCGACTTCATAGACAACATTGAGTTTGGCTGCATGCTGCCGGATCAGTCGTTCAATCTCGTTATCCCCGCCCCACTTGGGCAGAATAAAGGGTTGCTCCAGCAGAACATCAAACGAAACAGACTCCTCTGAGGCGAGAGGATGATCGAGAGGCAGGATGCACATCATCCTGTCTTTTTGTAATGGGATCGTCTCAAAAGGGGAGGAATCGCCAAGGGACAGGAATCCAAGGTCGATGGCACCTCCAGCCAGCCAACCCTCAATCTCAGCATAATCGCCCTCCCACAGCTTGATCTCAATTCCTGGATGACGTAGGCGAAATTGTTTCAGGATGCCCGGCAACCATTGTGTGGAGACACTTGCGAACGTACCAATACGCACCGTACCAATCTCTGCGCCGCGAATGAGGGAGATTTCCTGGTTCATCAGTTCCGTCCAGCGCAGAATCTCACGTGTATATCCCAGAATGCGTTCACCTTCAGCGGTAACCCGTACGCCGGAGCGGCCGCGATGGAGGAGTGAAAAACCACATTCAGTCTCGAGACTTGCGATGGCATGGCTGACTGCGGATTGGGTGACATTCAGCGCTTCTGCTGCTTTGGTGAGACTGCCATATTCCACGACGGTATTCAATATTTCATATTTGATGAGTGACATGAATAGTTCCGTTCCTTCCCATTTTGAATACATGAGTTTATTTCATATAATCTATTATAAATATTCATTTTTATAATGCAAAGAGATCGTATATACTTGCCAAGGCGAGTTAGTTTGACGCACGATCACACAGCTCAGAATACATAGAATGAAGGTTGAAGCAAGATGAATGGTGTACAGGTTAATCAAGGTCAGGCAACGAGAAGAGCGGACATCCAGATGCTGCTCGCAACGGTCATATGGGGATCATCCTATCTGTTTATGAAATCGGGCCTGGAGTCCATGCAAGAACTGAATCTGGTCGCATTCCGTTTTGGAATTGCCTTTATTGCGGCAGGGCTTCTGTTTCATCGGCGGTTGTTTAAGATGGATCGCAGAACACTTGTGGCCGGAGCGATTATGGGGACAGCTTTATTTGCTGCCTTTGTATTTATCACCTATGGTGTGCAACGAACAACGACATCCCAAGCGGGATTCCTCATAAGTTTGGCGGTTATTTTTGTGCCTATTCTGACAACGATCCAGCATCGCCGTATGCCGGACAAACGATTGACGCTCAGCATCCTCGTGGCAGTTACCGGGCTTGGCTTGCTGACGCTTCAACATGAGCTGAGTCTGCACACGGGAGATATTCTGTGTATACTTGCAGCACTGGTGTATGCCATCTATATTATGATTGCTGGCAAGTACACACCGAAGCATGATCCGTTAACGTTGGGAACCGTCCAATTGGGCGTTGCAGCGATGTGGGGAATTGCAGCTACATTCATGCTGGAGACGCCACGTATGCCCGATACGGCTGATTCCTGGGCAGCGATTCTCGGCTTAGGTGTATTATGTAGTGGCTTGGGGTATATTTTGCAGACGCTCGCACAACGTCATGCTTCACCGACAAGAACAAGTCTGATTTTTTCACTCGAACCACTGTTTGCAGCGGCCTTTGCATTTACCTTTCAAGGAGAATCGTTAACGTTGCAAGGATATGCAGGAGCAGCGCTGATGTTGGTCGGTGTTCTGATCACAGAGATCAAACTTCCACAGCCTGTCTTCTGGCGCCGAAAACGCCCGGTTTTACAGTCGGAACTCGGTGATCAGGGAGCACCAGGCATATAATTAAAGGACAAGGTTCTTTCTTCATCTTCTACAGAAGGTGGGGAGAGGGCTTTTTTTGGTTATGTCGTTCACGTTGCGTAAGAGATAATTGACGACCTAACAAAAAACAGAATAACATAACCTTGTTTTGTTGATTTTTGTTTTTTATGCTACACTGAATGAAAATTAGGAAAAACGGGTGAGTAGTATGGCCAAAAGAGTAACGATGCAGCAAATTGCGGATGCTGCGGGGGTGTCCAAATTTGCAGTCTCTCGTGCGCTGACGGGCAAGCCTGGTGTGAGTGAGCATACACGCGAGATGATCGTCAGAACAGCGGGTCAGCTCGGGTATTTCAGAACTGAACCGAAGCGTTATGCGCTGGAGACACAGATGTCATTGGAGATGAAGCCAGAAGTGAAGCGGCAAGGCACTATATTGATTTTGTTTCCTAACATTCGTTCTCAGAATCGATCCTCCTTGTACTGGGGGCCTGTGTTTGACGGTATTTCTGAGAGGTTGAATGAGAAGGGAATGGATATTTTAACACTGACGGAACCCTCTTCAGATCGAATGTTCTCGGTTCTTAATCCCGAAGCAATCAGTGGAGTCATTACCGTGGGCACCATCTCGACATCGGTATTGCTGGAAATTTACAGACTGCGTATTCCACTGGTCATGGTGGATCATGAAGACCCCACCGTATACGCAGACTCGGTTTTTACGGACAATATGAAATGTATGAAAGAACTCGTTCTCATGCTTGTTGGAAAAGGGTACAGAAGGTTCCAGTTTGCCGGGCAACTGCCCGATGCGGCAAGTTTTCGAGAACGCTGGCTTGGATATCGTACGGTGCTGGAAGAGAAGCAGGTGGCAGGGGAACAGCAAGAAGGTTTGCTGGGCGCGGAGTACGAACAGATTCGGGGCTCCATTGCCGAAATGAAGCTGGAGGACATCCCTGAAGTCATTGTGTGTGCGAATGATCATACGGCTGTTATCGTAATTGAGGCACTCCGAAGCCGGGGCATTCAGGTTCCTGAACGCTGTGCCGTGACCGGTTTTGACAATACGCAGACAGATGAACCCATCCTTGCTTCAGTGCATATCAACAAAGAGAATCTGGGCACCAGAGCGGTAGATCAGCTGTTGTGGCGGATTCAGCATCGGGACGAACCTTATGAACGCAAGTTGATCTATTCGGAATTAATTATTCGAGATGAATATAACGCCAGTTTAGAGTGATATGGTAGGACGTATTGAGTCATTGTAAAAACAAGCATCCAGGTAAATAAGTTAAGTGAAGAGACATGGAGCATTAGAGCTTCATGTCTTTTTGTTATGCAGAAACTATTTAACAAATTAAATTACAAAACAGATTGACTATAAGAAGCATATCGTGTTAATTTTGTTTTGTAAGTTATTTGTTTTTATACTAACAAAACCTAACAAAATATTGGTTAACAACTCTAACAACAATGGAGGCTGTCATGAGCACAATACAATCACAGGTTTTTCAGAATTGGACGTTCACGGCTTGCGAAGATCAAGAATGGATGCCGGCTCAGGTGCCCGGCTGTGTGCATACAGATTTGCTGAAGCTGGGCAAGATTCCAGATCCTTTTTATGGAACAAACGAGAAGGAAGTACAGTGGATTGATAAGATAGATTGGGAATATCAGACGGAATTTGACGTGGCCGAAGCGTTGTTCTCCCAGGAACATCTGGAACTGGTGTTTGATGGCCTGGATACATATGCGGATGTGTATGTGAATGAGGTGCATGTGTTATCCGCAGATAATATGTTCCGAGTATGGAAGGCAGATGTAAAAGCTGTATTAAAGGAGAACGGCAATAACCTTCGAATACGCTTTCGGTCGCCGATTCAGGAAGACCTGCCGAAGCTGGAGAAGCTCGGATATGCGTTGCCTGCATCCAATGATCAGTCCGATGTTGGCGGACTTGGCGATAAGAGAGTAAGTATTTTTGCCCGTAAAGCGCCGTATCACTATGGTTGGGACTGGGGTCCGCGTTTTGTAACGAGTGGGATCTGGCGTGAAGCACGCCTTGAAGGTTGGACACAGGTACGAATCAATGATGTGTATATCCAGCAAAACGAAGTAAGCGCTACCTCAGCTTCATTAACGGCTGTTGTGGAAGTCGAGACATCACAAGCGGTAGATACGATTATTCGTATCGGCGCAGATGGACAGAGATGGGAAAGATCCGTATCGCTACAACCCGGAACTCAGACTGTGGAGATTCCAATCTCCATTGATGAACCGAAACTGTGGTGGAGCCGTGGGCTTGGTGATCCGCATCTGTATACTTTCCTTGCTGAAGTGCTTCAAGGTGAACGGGCTGTTGCTGAATCTACAGTGAAGACAGGGCTTCGTTCCATTCGTTTGGTACGTGACAAAGATGAAGCGGGAGCCTCCTTTTACTTTGAATTAAACGGCGTTGCGGTCTTTGCCAAAGGGGCAAACCATATTCCGAATGATAGTTTCATCACCGAAATTACCCGTGAACGTTATCGTCATGAGATCGTATCCGCAGCCGAGTCCAATATGAACATGCTTCGTGTGTGGGGTGGCGGGATCTATGAGCAAGATGACTTCTATGAACTGTGTGATGAATACGGCATTCTGGTATGGCAAGACTTCATGTTTGCATGCAGCATGTACCCGGGAGACGAAGCGTTCCTGAACAGTGTGAGACATGAGGCGATTGATAATGTGAAACGTCTGCGCAACCATCCAAGTATTGCACTCTGGTGTGGGAACAACGAGATTGATTCGGCTTGGGCTCACTATGTTGAGAATGGTGGCTGGGGTTGGAAAAAGGAATTTACTGCCGAGCAGCGTGAGAGCATTTGGGCCGATTACGAAGCCATCTTCCATGATCTGCTGCCAGAAGTCGTTGAAGCGTATGCTCCAGGTGTGGATTACTGGCCTTCTTCACCACTTGTATCCCTGTCAGGGGATGAGAAGCAACATGCTCACCCGTCCACAGCCGAAGGTGATATTCACTATTGGGGTGTATGGCACAATGTAGAACCGTTCGAAAACTACAACGTGCATGTGGGTCGTTTCATGAGCGAATACGGATTTCAGTCGTTCCCGGAGTACAAATCAGTCCGCACGTACGCGGAAGAAGAGGATCTGGCGCTGGAATCAGAAGTCATGCTCGCCCATCAGAAGAATGGGGCAGGCAATCGTCTGATCAAACAATACATGGATATGTACATGCATGAATCGAAGGATTTTCCATCGTTCCTGTATATGAGTCAGGTACTTCAAGCGGAAGCGATGAAGACCGCGATTGAGGCGCATCGTCGCCGTAAACCATTCTGTATGGGCACACTTTACTGGCAAATGAATGACTGTTGGCCTGTGGCTTCATGGGCAGGAATGGACTATCTTGGTCGTTGGAAAGCATTGCAATATTATGCGAAACGCAGCTTCAGCGATGTGTTGGTATCCGTAGATGGAACCAAGGAAGATACGACAGATATATATATCATCTCGGATCTACTTGAGCCAGTGAAGGGTCAATTGCAGGTTAGACTGATTGGATTCGATGGCACGGTGTATCGTGAAGAAAATCATGAAGTAACAGTGGCTTCGAACTCGGGTCAGCAGGTGTTATCCCTAAGCCAGGCTGAATGGCTGGAAGGACATGATGCAGCAACAACGTTGCTGCGGATTGATCTGAAGCAGAATGACGCAGCGGACATTGTGCAGGAGCATTACTTTGCACCATCCAAAGATCTTGCGTTGAATCCTGCACACATTAAAGTAACTGAAGTTTCGGATGAGGCTGGTGCCCATCTGGTGCTGGAAAGTGATGTGCTTGCCAAACAGGTATGGATCGCTTCAGAAGCGGAAGGTGTATTCTCGGACAACTTCTTCGATCTCATTCCTGGCATCCCGGTGAAGGTGCAGTTTACTTCCAGAGAAGGGCTGCAATCTGCCGATGCGGCTTCCAATACAGGACTCATTCAGGTTCGTTCCATGGCTGACTTTATCAAACGATAATCGGGCTTAACATCAGGACGGTTGAGATCTCTCATAAGAGGGATTTCGACCGTTTTTATTTTTGCGGCATCCAGCAAAAACGGAGGTAGGCTTCAAAGATGATGCCATCATTGCTATAATTGATAATCATTATCAATTGATAAGTGGGTTTGTAGTCACAATGCTATGAATTGTACATGATTGGCACTTAGGAAAGGGAGTCTATATGGGAATTCAGAATGACATCAAGCTGTGGGATCAGGTACAGGTTCGTGTGCTTGATGTGCGTCTTATATCACTGGAAACCAACGAGTTCATACGTAATTATGTGTTACCGACCAGTGCATTTGTGTATGTTCAAGGCAGGGGGCAGGTGTGGCTGGATGAAGAGGTATGGACCACAAGCCAGTTCTTGCTGCTGCACGGAGGAAAAGGAAGGCGTCTGACCCTTGAAGCGACCGGGGTGACAGAGGTGCATCTGATTTTATACAAATCCACGCTGCCATCCAACGTGCTGTTGGAGTACCGAATGATGCTGAACCAGCGCAATCCGTTTGAAGAGTCCTGGGCGACAGCCCCGGATCATGCACTTGAGCTGCGCGAGCTTGTTCGGAATATACATGAATGCTGGTCAGAGCAGGAGCAAATGGGCAAAATTCAGGTCAAAGTGTACTTCTTTCAACTGGTACAGATTGCATTGTTACAGCGGAGTCGCATGCTTAACGAAGTTCAGCAACCTTCGCTTACCGATCAGGTTTTGCGATATATCAAAGCTCATTATCGGGAATCGATCTCGCTTGATTCGCTTGCCCAGTCCTTGAGTTACAGTCCGCAATATGTATCACGCAAATTCAAGGAGCAGACGGGATGTACACCGACAGAATATGTGATTCGGTTACGAATGGGTGAGGCAAGGAGTTTGCTTGCATCCTCGCAAGCTTCATTACAGGAGATTGCTGCGTACGTGGGTTATATGGACCCGTTCTATTTCAATCGCATATTTAAAAAAGAGACCGGCATTACACCGGGACAATATCGGTTGAAGCAACAGGAGCATTCGAAACCAGTTTCAAAAAGTGCATTATATGCAACAAATGAATCCATTGTAACAGGCCGGGAGGAACGTTATCCTTTAATTGATGATGATAATCATTATCAATATATTGGAGATGAGGAAATCCATATGTTTAACCATTTCAAATCAGCGATTATGTCGCTTGCGCTTGTGCTCACATTGAGTGCTTGTGGAACAGCCCAGCAGGGGGCAGAAACATCCGAGGTCGCGGCTGAACCCGAACAACCGGCAGTAGTAGAAACCAAAATGGTCAAAACGACCTTTGGTGAGGTGGAGATCCCTGCACATCCAGAGCGAGTGGCGGCTATCGATTATCTGGGAACTGTGCTTGCTCTTGGTGTCAAACCGATCGGTGGGGGGCAATTTCTGATGAACAGTCCCTATCTGGAAGGTCACATGGATGGTCTTGCAACGATAGGGGATTCCGTTGAACAATTGATGGAGCTGGAACCGGATCTCATTATTACATTGAATCCCGACAAGGCCGCGTATGAGAAATACAGCAAGATTGCACCAACGGTTTCGATTGCATCAATCACTTTCCCCACACTGAAGGACGAAGTGAACTATTTCGGTGAAGTCCTGGGCAAAGAAGCGGAAGCAGAGAAATGGCTGGCTGATTTCGGTGAGGAGATTGCCAAAATCAAGCAGAAGGTTCAGAGCGTTGTCCCAGCTGGCGTTACATTCTCCGTGATGCAGGAATATGATCGCCAAGTTTTCATTTTTGGCAATCAGTCAGGCCGGGGAGGACGTAATATCTATGAATTGCTTGGTTTGCAGGCACCAAAGAACATTCCATCCGAGTTGATGCAGGGCGCTTATCATGAATTTTCGATAGAATTGCTCTCCAAATACGCGGGAGATTACATTGTTCTGACCAGCAATTCTCAACTGAAAGACCTTCAGGCAGATCCAGTCTGGGGTTCATTACCTGCTG
The DNA here is from genome assembly GCF_038595085.1 of Paenibacillus sp. FSL R5-0749. Lineage (NCBI taxonomy): Bacteria > Bacillati > Bacillota > Bacilli > Caryophanales > Paenibacillaceae > Paenibacillus > Paenibacillus sp. FSL R5-0749. The sequence continues at coordinate 2,704,639 of NZ_CP152005.1, forward strand.
TCAAAAATGGAAGAGTGTACATATGGACAGAAGAACAATCCTGGTTCCGTGACCCCATCGCCTTGCTGAAACAGACACAGGATCTGGCTGAATGGATTATTGGACTTCATACACCGTCTAAGTAAGGAACGGTCGTCTTGCCCACAGTTAAAGGCCCGAGTGCAACGGCAAATGCACAGCGGGCCTTTTTCGTTTCATGAAACCATGTATTTTTAATTCATGATGCTTATTGTTTGGAATCATGAAATCATGGAATCTTTGAATTATTGAATTTCCAGGATCTCGATCGCATAACCATCCAGGTCGAGATGAGGTCCTTTCGGTTTCCCGTCCAGTGCACTGGTATATGAAGCATGGAGTTCAATGGAGGCAGGTTCGGGGCTCAGATTCAGAATAAAACGGAACGTTCCATTCGGACCCGAGCGGGTGGTCACCTGTATGCCATGTGACAAAGTCTGAATTCCGGCAAGGTCACAACCTTCTGCGATGCTTCGCAATAACTGGCTCAAGTACGCTTCTTCCGGCTGGGTTGCCACATAATAGACTTCACCTTTACCCCAGTGATTCCGGGTGACAGCGGCACTTTCGGCATAAAATTGATCGGCATACACAGCGACCGGCTGTGCAGTGTCCAGTTCCAGTACATCCACCCATTGGGAAGCGTTATATAGACGGCCTTGTTCGTCACGAATCTGAACGGTATCCCCGCCAACAGGATCATACTCCGTAACCCGCACACCACTACAGTCAGATAACAGACCTGGGAGCGGTGCCATGACACAGACGTTATTGTCGTTCTTGACACCCGTGCGATGGGTTAACACCAAGATGCCTCCGGTTGCTGCAAAGGATTGCAGATATTCTGCTGTAGTCTCATCCAGCAGGTACAGATGCGGAGCAATGATGATTTTATAGCCATCCAGTGGCTCCGAAGGGTGTATAACATCCGTACTGATGCCCAATTTGGTCAACGCGCGATGCCAGACCTTCATATTTTCGTAGTATTCCAGTCCTTCGGCTTGTGGCTGAATTCGAAGGGCGTTCAATTGATCATGCGAATGCAGAATCGCAACTTCATTATGCAATGTTGAACCCTGTAGTCGCTCACTGAGTCTGTTCACTTCGGTACATAGCTGTTGAAACTCCTTGAAACGTCGGCCCGGAACATTGCTGTGATCAATCAGCCCATGCCAGAACTGCTCCGCTCCCACAGGTGCACTCCGCCAGCGGAAATGCACAACCGCATCGGCTCCACGAGCAATCGTCTGCCAAGCGTAAGCACGCAGGAAGCCGGGCTGCGGTGTACGCCACATCGGGAACCAGCATCCCGGAGGGCCGCTCAGCTGCTCCATGATCCAGAAGTTGCGGCGTTTAATGCCGCGTGTCAGATCCAAAGAGAGCGCGCCGCTGTATGGTGCGGTATCTGTTTTGTTCGGTGAAGGGTTCGGATAATAATCAAAAGAAGCGAAGTCCAGCTCCTGACCGATTTTATACTGATCCGCCTTTTGCGGATAACTGTGAAAATTATGGGTGACCAAATGCGCAGGACAATTGCGACGAATAATCTCGACCTGAATATGTTGAAATTCCACAATGGAATCCGATTGAAAACGGGAGTAGTCCAGCAGGAATGAAGGGTTCTGGAACGAGGAGCCTCCATACGGCGGCGTAACCTGTTCCCAATCGCTATATTCACCACTCCAGACGACAGTCCCCCAAGCTTGGTTTAGCTGATCCAGACTGTGGTAGCGAACACGAACCCATTCACGAAAAGCTTCGGCACAAGCGGCGCACTGACAATCCGTGAAGCTGAATTCGTTATCGGTCTGCCAGCCGATGATTGCCGCATGTTCAGCATAGCGCTCAGTCAGTTTTTGCACAATTCTTGCACTGTATGTTCGCATACTGGGACTGTTATAACAGCGATGACCCCGAATGCCTTCGTGATATGGTTGACCATTTGGAAGCAAAGGCAGGACATCAGGACATTTTTCCGTAAGCCAGCGTGGGGGTGTCATGGTTGGTGTACCAATTACAATTTGCAGCCCATGACGATGTAAGGTATCAATCGCTTGATCAAGCCATGCCCATTCAAATTGTCCATCAGTGGGTTCCATTCGGCTCCAGGCGAACTCACCCACACGCACAATGCGCACTCCGCTGTCAGCCATTAAACGGGCATCCTGTTCCCACAGGGAAGGGTCCCAATGTTCTGGATAATAATCCACGCCCATTTGTACGGGAAGGTATGTATTCATATCGTTGTTCTCCTTTAGTATAAGCATCATGATCTTGTGAATTTTGCACGAGTCTATTTCATTGTATACTGGATAATAACAAGGGAATATAACAACATGTTGCGACAGGATATCATGATCTTGCTATTTAGTATCTCCATATCCTATACGTAACCAGGGGGTTGAACATATGCGAACACATTGGTTTATGCCTGAGCCGGGATTCGCCGGGTACACCTGTTATCCGCTGGCCTATGGAAGATATCTCGATCCAGAGCATGAGGAGCATCGTCCAGACGGGATACGGGAATACAATCTGCATCTGATTTTCAGTGGACAGGGATATGTCAGAACAGAACAGGGAAACGTGCGGTTGGTGGCTGGACAAGGTTTTCTATATGCACCAGGACAAGCTCAACATTATTATGCTGATCCCTCGGATCCTTGGGATGTCAGATGGATTCATTTGCAAGCCTATGATCTGGAGCGATTGCTGGACCTCCGCAGTCCAGACAAGGTTTGGCTGTTTTCATTTTCAGGATTCGAACGCTTCGAGGCGCTGCATGAACAATTATGTCAGCTTGGTAGACATTATGAGAGTGTGCATGAACCCAGATTATCTGCCGTGCTGTATGAGTTACTGGTGGAACTTACAAGAAATTCGGAGTCGCTGGCGGGGACTTCTATACTGAGTCATCAGGATACGATTCGTTCAACGGCCGATTACATCCGTCGTCATTGTACGCAACCGCTCAGTCTTGCCGACATGGCAAATACCGCGGGATACAGTGTGTATTATTTTAATCGCATGTTCAAAAGCATCATGGGGGTTCCCCCGGGCCGATATCTGCTGGATTGCCGTATGCTGGCGGCGAAGAAAAGTCTGGCCGATTCAGATCTGACAGTGAAGCAGATTGCTTCCCAATGCGGATTCACGCACAGCAGTTACTTTATTCGTATGTTTCGTACTTACATTGGAATGACGCCGCAGCAATTCAGGCTGCTCTATAGATCAGGTAGTGGAGAGGCAGACGCCATATCAGCAGAGGACTGAATCCACATTAAACTCAAAAACCGTGCTGCCCAGTATGCTGAGCGGCACGGTTCTCTTATGCTTATGTATGACTGAACAGTAGAGGGGATTAGCTGCCTGACGCAGATGAAATAGCGTTGTGTTTGCCGTATAAGAGTTATTGGTTCTTTTGTTCATTCTGAATTTCTTGCAGATCCGTAAGTTGTAGTGAAAGGTCATTCTCTGGGTTTGCGCTCACAATGACTTCTGACTGAGATTGTTGCTGGCCGGGTTGATTCGACTTGCCGGCAGGTTTGATCACGTAGAGACTCTGAACGGAGTTGAGCAGGCTGGCGGGGGTGTCTTCATACGTTTCTAAGAAAAGTACATAGTCTTTGGCAGGGATCAGCTTGAGGTTGTCATCATTAATAATTTCGGTGTTGCCCAATTGTCCGCCAAGTTGCTTCACTTCAATGTTCTCCCCGGCCTTGTAAATGCCCTTATAGGATTCGACAATCTGAATGGTATGGATCGTATAGATTTTGTCAAAAGAAGACGGCTCTCCACCCGGATCGGACGCGGGGGTCAACTCGTTTTCATTCACAGCATCGGTAACGTGTACGATATCGTTCATAGCCTCTACACGAGTCTCAATAACACTACCCTTAACAATGGTGTTTGCTCTCTCGGACAGGTCGCCAATGCTGGCATAACTCGGGTAATCTTCAGAAGCAATAATGGTCATGGGTGCATTCGACGAGGAAGCAGTAGGTGTAACAGAAGAACATCCAACAGCAGACAGAATGAAAATGGAAGAGAGAAGCAGTATTAATACTCGATTTTTGTTCATGGACAGGTATCCTCCTTGGATTTTGGGATGAGATCGTAATGGATTAGTACTTGGATCTTACGTTATTGATATCAAAAGTCTGAGGTTTGGTCATGGAATTGCGGTTGCGGGAGTATGACATAATGGAAGGGCTTGTTGTTGTTGGGTTGTCACCGAGCCAGATGGAGTGACCGAGTTCGTGGACGAATACGCTTTGAATGAAGTTGGATAAGTTGGTCGCGTCAGGGGTGATGGTGGATGCATTGAGTTCGATGCGGAAGCTTACGACTTGACTGCCGGATACAGAGGCGTAGTTGACACCATACGCTGTGTTATTGAAGTTTCCTACGGTGATGGTATTAGGGGAATTACTTGTTTTGGTGAATTGAACTTTGGCACCAGCATTGTTCCAGTTCGCGAGGGAAGCGTCCATAGGGGCCTGCCATGCGGAGGTGTAGTTATACGTGCGAATGGGGATGGTGGTGCTGGGATAACCGTAGGTCAGAAAGGTCGCTGCATAGATGGTACTGCCGAACATCGCAATTGCCGAGAACAACATGATGCTCATCAATAACTTCCTTTTCATACTAAAAACCTCCAATAAATGTATTTTAATCTCTATTATAGTAACAAGGAATAGTTAGATTGAAATGAGTCCGAGGTCATTGTTTTTGTCGTGAAAAACATGAAATAACGCTTGTTCAGACCCTAATGGTGTCAAAATAAGTCATTTTCTGTTCAATATGCATGCATAATTTCCCTGAAGTTACAAACAATACATCCAACTTCTCACAGGGAAAGGTAGTGCTTGAATATGTGCAACCGTTTTTCATTGGCAGCCGATTTGGACGAAGTCAGAGATCATTTCAAGATTCAGCGAGTGATGTATTATTACAAAAACCGATACAATATCAGCCCAACCCAGCATACGCCGATTATTTTACATCAGGATGGCGAGCGTGTATTGGATGAGTTTCGGTGGGGGTTCATACCATTTTGGGGTCGTGATGCCGTTAACGCGAATCTCATGACGGTGCATGAGAATCCTTCCTATTACAAACTGGTAGAGACCAAGCGCTGCGTTATTCCCTGCAATGGACTATATTACTGGCGGCAAGAGGGCAAGAAAAGTTATGCAGTTCGTGTTGTCATGCCAGATCGCGGTCTGTTCGGCATTGCTGGGTTATACGAGGTGTGGAGAGATACACGTAAAGAGCCGCTTCGTACCTGCACGATGCTTATGACAGGCGCGAACATGGTTACACGCGAGTTTGGCAGTAAAATGCCGGCGATCCTCTCCGAAGAAGAGATCAATACTTGGCTTGACCCGGCGAATACACGGGTGACTCAATTGTTACCGCTATTGAAATCGTATAATAGTACAGAGATGAATCTGTATCCAGTCACCCCAATGGTCGCCAACGATGAACACGACTGTTACGAGTGCGTAGAAGAGATGGATCAGAAGCTGGCTTACGTTCGGAGTTTCTGAACATCCATTGGATAGCGTGAAGGACTTGGGATAGAATGAAGAAGATGAAGGGGCCGAGAGTCTGGAGACACTCTGCTCTTTTTTCTTTCTGAAAATGAAAAGTTGCAATTGCAGTCAAACGTAACTATAATCATTACAGTAAGTGAACGCATATATTCATATATCTATTAAAAGAGATATTTATAATCAGGAGGGAACCACGAATGAATCCAAAGTTTAACCAGATGTTTGAACAAGTTTCACTGCCGACTGGTATTACACTGAAAAACCGTATCGTGCTCGCTCCCATGACTCATATGTCCTCGAATGCGGATGGTACCATATCCGACGCTGAACTCGCCTATTATGCACGACGCACCGGTGGGGCTGGCATGTCGATTACGGCTGTAGGGCATGTAACCGAGTATGGCATTGGTTTCCCCGCTCAATTTGGTGTCTATGATGATCGCTTCATTCCTGGTCTGAAAAAATTGGCTGAAACCATGAAACAACAGGGCTCCGTTGCCGTATTGCAAATTTTCCATGCGGGCCGTCTGACGCCTGAACAAGCTGTACCTGCGGGTCAAGTAGTTGCTCCTAGTGCGGTTGCGAGTGAGCGTCCAGGTTCGCCTGAACCAAGAGAATTGACGGATGCCGAGATTACTTCCATTATCAAAGACTTTGGTGAAGCGACACGTCGTGCAATTGAAGCCGGATTTGATGGTGTTGAGATTCACGGTGCGAACGGTTATCTGATCCAGCAATTTTTCTCCCCGCATTCCAACCGACGTGAAGACCGCTTTGGCGGAAGTGTGGAGAAACGTCTTACTTTCCCGCTTGCTGTCGTGGATGAGATTCAGAAAGTAGTTGCCGAACATACCAAACTGCCGTTCATCATTGGTTACCGTTTCTCCCCGGAAGAACCGGAAACACCGGGACTTACAATGGAAGATACGTATGCACTGGTGGATGCATTAAAAGATAAAAATCTCGACTACCTGCACGTTTCCCTGAACGAATTCTGGTCCAAGCCAAGACGCGGCGAAGCCGATACACGTTCAAGAATGGAATTCATCCTGGATCGAGTGAACGGCAAATTGCCTGTGATTGGCGTAGGTGCGATTCATACGGCTGATGAGGCCGCTGAGGCCCTTCAAACGGGAGTACCTTTGCTTGCCATTGGACGTGAACTGATTATTGAACCGGATTGGGTCGAGAAAATCGAGAGCGGACGTGAAGAAGATATTGCAACGATTCTGACGAAATCGGATCAGGAACGTCTGGTTATCCCTGACGGGTTGTGGAATGCAATCATCCACACACCGGGTTGGTTCCCTATGGCAGAAGATAAATAATATACACTTCAGAACTAAAATGGAGGGGGCGAAAGCTCCCTCCTTTTGCACATGATCCAAATTCTCCTTGTCATCGCTCTGTGGTATGATGGATGAACAGGATCAACTGGATAATCAACGGTTTGGAGTGAAGGAAGATGCTCGTAGCTGAACGGTATGAGAAAATAGTGGAATGGGTGGATACGCAAGGCAGTATGCGTGTAACCGAACTTAGTGAGCGCTGCGGGGTGACAGAAGAGACGATACGTCGTGATCTGGACAAGCTCGAACAGGCGGGCAGGCTCAGAAGATCCCATGGCGGGGCGGTCAGCGTAAAATACAAGGAAGAGTTACAGTCGGAGATTCCGTACCCGGAACGGGCTATAGCCCATGCAGAAGAGAAGCGCAGAATTGCAAGCGAAGCGGTGAACATGGTGGAATCCGGCGACCGGATCGCCCTGGATGCAAGTACAACGGCGTGGTATATGGCGGCAGGATTGCCGAATATTCCACTGACGGTATTAACTAATTCGATTAAAGTGGCCGCAGAGCTGAGTAACAAGGAGCAGATTCGTGTGATTGCCACAGGTGGGCAGTTGGCTTCGAAGTCACTGTCTTTTGTAGGACCGCTGGCGGAACGTTCGCTTGATGCGTATCATGTCGATAAAGTGTTTTTGTCTTGTAAAGGGGTGCATCTGACTAAAGGCATCAGTGAATCGAATGAATTACAGGCCTTGGTGAAGCAGAAAATGATCCAGATTGCGGATGAAGTCATATTACTTGCCGATTCCAGCAAATTTAATATACAGGCATTTACCAGAGTCGCTGAGATAAGCAGTGTGGCGAAAGTGATTACAGATCAGGCTGTAGATGAAGAGCAAGTTAACGCATTAATCGAGCAAAATATTACGTGTATACGTGTGTAAATCAGAAAGGAATGAAGTGTCATGAAACATCCTTTTCATCTGAAAGCAGTATGGAATGGTGGACGTAACAGTGAGGGAACAATCGATGCGGGTGGATTAAAAACGGTCATATCGATTCCGCAGGAGATGGGCGGACCCGGTACGGGAACCAACCCGGACGAGATGCTGCTGGGTGCAGCCTCCACCTGTTACCTGATCACACTGGCTGCAATGCTGGAGCGTTCGGATATTACGCCGGATGAATTGACGCTTGAATCGGAAGCAACGGTAGATGTTACGAATAACGTATTTACGTACGAACGGATCGTACATAGACCCCGGATTGTACTCAGCCAGGATGCTTCAGAGGCGGATATAACCAAGGCTGAGCGCTTAGCGCACAAGGCTGAATCATCCTGCATGATCTCCCGAGCAGTGGCAGGTAATGTCCAGATGGAGACACAACCGGTCATTATTACTACAGGAGCTAACGCGGTGTGATATACTGAAGAATAGACGATTCAAGTTGTCATTTGTGTAAAATAAGGAGTCATTCGGTATGAACACACAGAAGCGCAAGACTAACCGCTGGGTACGTTTAACACGTGCTATGAAGCTGAATTTTCTCAAATTGTTACGTGCTCCCGGAGGTGCCCATAAAGTATCCACCGGATTTGCCATAGGGTTCGGATTGGAATTGATCGTGATCTCGACCGCTTCCCTGATCTATCTCATATTTTATCCCATTGTACGACTGTCTGGCGGTTCGATGCCCGCAGCGATTGTTGGTAATGTGATTGGTAAACTTACGTTTTTACCTATTATACTGATGCCGCTCGCCAAACAAATTGGTTCATGGATTTTGCCTGCTCACAGCATGGGACAGGGACTGGTACATGAGAGTGCATTCATGGAGCTGTTTCGTGGAAACTGGTCGGCCGTGAGCGAATTGTTGCTTGGTGGGCTGGATATTCTGGCAGGTATGTCCGTGTTCGGTGTCATTTTGGGCGTGATTTCGTATTTTGTCGTAAAATTCTTCTACGTCAGAGCGCTTAACCGGCGTTATGAACGCCGGCTGGAGAAACGCCGACAAGCGGATATCGCTTCGGTATCCCCTCCAGTGTTAATCAGGAAGCCATCACAATCATAATGGGCAGCATGAACATGGATGCAGCAGTTGTCCACAGAATACAGCGGGATACAAACTGCGGGGAAGCATTGAACTGTTCAGCCAAAATAACGGCGTTCACTGCGGTAGGCATGGATGCGAGGATCAGCAGCACACTGAACAACGTACCCTCGACCTGAAGCACGGTAAGAATCAGCCAGGAGAGGATCGGCGCAGCTGCGAGACGCACCACAAGTCCGGTCCAGAAGGCTCGGCGTACATTGGGCAACCAAGGTACCGTTGCCCCTTTGGGTCTGAGCATCTGTGCCCCAAGAATGGCGAGAACGACAGGAGAATAGCCCGCAGCCAGCATGGCAATCCCTCCATCCAGTGCTTCAGGCAGGCTCAGATTGGACGTACGCAGCGCAATGGCGATGCCAGCAGCATAGATGGAAGGCATGCGGAAAACGGACAGAATCGCATTTTTTACCGTGAATTCGGATCTTGCGGCAAAAAAGATACCTACCGTATTAACAATGATCATCTGTCCAATAACGTAGACGGAAGCCTTGTCCAGTCCGAGCTGACCAAAGGCCAGCAGTACCAGCGGGAGCCCGTAATTCACGCAGTTCGTAAATGTGGAGACAAGGGTGAGACCCGCTTTTTCGCTTGCACCCAGACGGAAAATCCGGCTTAACAGCTCGGCGAGTGCCCACAGGGCAATCAGATTGATGAGAGAGAACCAGAACGTGCTGGTTACGTCCGTCCAGGTGATCTCTGCATGCAGCAATGTATTGAAGATGAGCGCAGGGCTCAAAATATAAAGGGAAAAGGTCGAGAGCGACCGGGTATCCCAATTCTTGAAGCGTTTTAACAGAATACCTCCGATCACGGGAAGTGATATCGGCAAGAATACATGGTATAACGTGAGTATGAATGAGTGAAGCAATGCAGTTCAGTCCCTTCCGGATGAAAAACCTATTTTATCATAGCAGAAGATGAACCTCATATACATTGATTTCAGGATGATCATGTTGTAGTAATCGCCGTGCTTAACTGAGGATTTCCCTGATGTGCAGCGTCAGCGGATTGCTATTTTGATATGGCAGATTTATTATAGAAGAGGTGCAACAAGATTACATACACATAGAGGAGGAAACTGTAATGAGTGAATCAAAACGCTTGCTCGTACTTGCTGGCTCTTATGCCGAAGCGGAAAATGAGGGCATTTACGCATATGAATTGAATGAGGATACAGGCAGCTTGTCCAAGCTTGATGGCATCGCTGGCGTGAAAAACCCAACGTTTGTCAACGTGGATGCTGAAACAAACAAACTGTACGCGATTGGTGAAACTGCGTCAGCTGAAGGCAACAAAATGTCTGAAGCTGTAGCTCTGAGCATTGATCCTTCTACAGGAAAATTAACATTGCTGAACCGGAATGACTCCATTTCAGCTCCACCATGTCATATCCAGCGTGATCCTTCCGGCAAATACTTGATTCTTTCCAGCTACCACGGTGGCCTGGTAGGTCTGCAAGCCTTGACGGATAACGGTGAAGTTGGAGCGCTTCTGGATGAGAAGAAACATGAAGGCCAGGGTGCGCATCCTGAGCGTCAGGACAAGCCACACGTACACTCCGCATTCTTCAGCCCGGATGGCAAATACATGATGGTACAGGATCTGGGTGCGGACAAAATCGCGATCTATTCCATCGACGCAGACAAGAATGAACTTGTGCTGCACAGTGAAACCAAAACACATGCGGGAGCAGGTCCACGTCACTTGGCGTTCCACCCGAATGGTCAATTCGCTTATGTGATCAACGAAGTGGATTCTTCGATTACGTCGTTCCAATATGATGCAGCAGCGGGTACGTTGACTGAATTGTCTACTGTATCCACATTACCTGATGGATATGATGGCAAAGAGAATACAACAGCAGAAATCACCGTTTCCAATGATGGACGTTATGTATATGGTTCTAACCGTGGACATGACAGCATCGTTGTATTTGCAGTAGATGCAGACAAAGGTCATCTGACACTGGTTGAGCATGTATCTGCTGAAGGAGAGCATCCGCGTCATTTCGCTCTGACACCTAACGGCAAATTGCTGATCGCAGCCAACCGCGATACCAACAACATCGTGTCTTTCACAGTGGATCAGGAGAGCGGACGTCTGAAATACACAGGTCACAGCACAGGTGTATCCAAGCCGGTATGTGTGAAACCAGTATACTTGTAAAAAATAAATTTCTAATACCAGCCTTGGCTGGATTGAGATGATAATGACCCTGCCATGTGGCGGGGTCTTTTATATTGAACATCAAACGTGATAATTAGGTTGCTGTTCTGCTATAAACAGTGCTGTAAAAGGATCTGAACAAAGGATTTATCTTGTTATATAATTCGTTTAACAACGAATAATTATCAATAGTATCGCCCAAGTAACTACCCCACTTCAAAGTGCGTACTTCCTGAATGGATAGTCAGGGTCTACAATGAGTGAGTAGCCAAAACAAACCCTGCATGCATCTGAATAGACGAATTGGTGCAGGCTAAATATCTGATTATTATTTTATAGGAAAGACTCATACTTGAACAACAAAGGAGAAATAAATGATGAAATTGCAATTGGCGCTCGACTTGGTAAATATTCCTGAAGGAATCGCATTGGTTAAAGAGGTTGAACAATATATTGATATCGTTGAGATTGGTACACCAATCGTTATTAATGAAGGTTTGCACGCGGTAAAAGCGATGAAAGAAGCATTCCCTAATCTGCAAGTTCTTGCAGACCTTAAAATCATGGACGCTGGCGGTTATGAAATCATGAAAGCAGCTGAGGCGGGTGCGGATCTGATCACTGTGCTTGGAGCAACCAATGACAGTACGATCAAAGGTGCAGTAGCAGAAGCGAAGAAACAAAACAAACAAGTTCTTGTGGACATGATCAACGTGCCTAACCTTGAACAACGTGCTCGTGAAATTGATGCGCTTGGCGTAGATTACATCTGTGTACACACAGGTTATGACCTGCAAGCTGAAGGACAAAGCCCGTTCGAAGATCTGCAAACGATCAAAGCAGCTGTGAAAAATGCTAAAACTGCTGTTGCTGGTGGAATTAAGTTGGAAACATTGCCAGAAGTAATCAAAGCACAACCGGATCTGGTTATTGTAGGCGGCGGTATCACAGGACAAGCAGACAAAGCGGCAGTTGCAGCTGAAATGCAACGTCTCGTTAAACAAGGGTAAGCAGATGAGCAAAACACAGTACGCAGCAGACATCTTGAAGGAGCTGGAACGCACGTTAAGCCAGATCGATGATGCAGAAATGCAAGCGATGGCTGAACATATTCTGGCTGCAGAACAGATTTTTGTAGCAGGAGCAGGCCGGTCAGGATTAATGGGAAAGGCTTTTGCCATGAGACTGATGCAGATGGGGCTTCGTGTATATGTGGTGGGCGAGACCGTTACACCCGGGATCAGCTCGAAGGACTTCCTCTTGCTGTGCTCTGGCTCAGGAGAGACAGGCAGTCTCGTAGCTATGGCTAAGAAGGCTAATCAAGCAGGAGCACCTGTCGGCCTGATTACGATCAAGCCAGAGTCTACGATCGGTCAATTGGCAACTACGGTAGTGCGCCTTCCGGCTTCAGCCAAAGAGGACACAGCGACTTCCGGAGCGGAAGTAACCATCCAGCCAATGGGCTCGCTGTTTGAACAAGGACTGTTAATCGGCATGGATGCTCTCATCCTTACGATGATGGAAATGAAGGGTATGACCGGAGCGGATATGTTTGGCCGCCACGCCAACCTGGAATAGTAAATAGATGGAAGACCGGAATCCTTTGATTATGAAGGGTTCTGGTCTTTTCTGCGATGCATAGGCATTCATTTGCTTAGATTTATCCGTAATTTTCACTTAAACTTTGCATCCCGACCAGGCTGTAGTAGAATTAATAGATAGCTGTATCGAATGAATGTACTTATTACATCATGCATGGAGCGGAAAGCTTACCTTATGTGAAGTATTCCCGTGATATGCGTAATATACGCGATATAAGATTGAAGATGAGGGGGCTCGGAGCCATGGCAGCCGAAGTCAAGGAACGGATTAATCTGAAAGAAATCAACTGTGAGAAGGAATTAACCCTTGCGGTGATCGGTGGCAAATGGAAATTGATTATATTGTGGCATTTGGGTCTGGAAGGCACCAAACGTTTCAGTGAACTGAAACGCCTAATCCCTCATATTACCCAGAAGATGCTGACCAACCAGCTGCGTGAGCTGGAGGAAGATAAATTGATTGAGCGTAAGGTCTATGCAGAAGTCCCGCCTCGGGTGGAATATACGTTGACAGATCACGGTCAGAGCCTGATGCCTGTGCTGCACGCAATGTATAACTGGGGTAAAAATTACGGTGAAAATGTAATCTGGAAAGAAAGCTAAATAAGTAATATTTACAATGGACCGCCGGAAAATGGATACTTCCATCACCGGGGGTTTTTTAGTTACTTTCAAATTTTGGTCAGTGGATCAATAGTTTACTCCAAACGCAATGGGCAGAAATAGCTTGAAGAAGCGGAGCTAAAAGCTTTCTGAAAGAAAGCTACATCGCAAGCATATACTGGCTTTTATCCTAGATACCCCTTTTATATAGATGGAACTAAACATTCACATGAGAACGTAGAGGACAGAAAGAACCTGAAGAAGCGGAGCGTTCGCCTTTATCACTGGATTTTCACCTTTGAAAAAGGGAATCAAAAAAATCTGGGGATAACAGCGATCGGAAGGTTGTTCTGTCATCGGAGTGGTAAGTGTGAATATTCTTTAGTCCAATCTATATTCCCCTGAACCAAAAGTCTCATTATTTGCAGATGTCATGTATACATAAACCGATTATGATACGATGAGAGATATTGGAAAATGCAAGGAGGATGACAACTAAAGATGGAAAAAATACGTACACGTGCTGAGGTAGATCAGGAAACCACATGGGATCTGAGAGATTTGTTTGTAACCGATGTAGAGTGGGAGCAGGAACTTCGATCACTTCCTGAGGCTGCTGCCCAGATCGAAACGTTCAAAGGACGTCTGGGCGAAGGCGCTGAACAATTGCTGGCTTGTCTGGATGCTCGTGAAGCTTTGCAGGAGCGAATCGGCAAGACGGCTTCTTATGCCCGCTTGAAGCAGTCAGAGGACAGCACCAATCCGGTAAACATAGAGAATTCAGCTAAAGCAGGAGATATCCTATCGAATCTGTCGTCATCCTTGTCTTTTGTTAATTCGGAGATCGTTGAACTTCCGGATGGAACGGTAGAGCGTTATATCCAAGAACTTCCGGGATTGGAGCCATATGCGCGCAGTTTGGAGCGTTTGATTCGGGAAAAAGCACATCGGCTTACGCCAGAGACCGAGAAGGTACTCGCTTCACTCGGAGAGGTACTGGATTCGCCATACCGTATCTATCTGCGCGGTAAACTGGCAGACATGACGTTTGACGATGCTCTCGATGGAGAGGACAATAATCGTCCACTGTCCTGGTCATTCTATGAAAATAATTATGAGATGTCGTCCGATACCAAGCTGCGCCGTTCTGCTTATGCTGCATTCAGCTCGACATTAAATGATTACAAAAATACGTTCGCAGAAGGTTATGCAACCGAAGTGAAGAAACAAGTTGTGTTATCCAGGCTGCGAGGTTATGACGATGTTACAGATATGCTTCTTAGCCCACAGCAAGTGAGCAAAGAGATGTACAATAATATTCTGGATATTATCCAGCAGGAACTCGCACCACATATGCGCAGACTGGCGTCTCTCAAGAAACGTGAGCTGGGTCTGGACAAGCTGATGTTCTGTGATCTGAAGGCCCCGCTTGATCCTGAATTTAGCCCTGCCATTACATATGATGAGGCGTGCACACTCATTCGAGAAGCGCTTGATGTGCTTGGGCCGGAGTATGGCGAGATCGTTGAGCGCGCATTTCGCGATCGCTGGGTGGATTACGCAGATAATGCAGGCAAATCCACAGGGGCATTTTGCTCTTCTATATATGGTTCGCACTCCTATATCTTAATTTCTTGGGCGAACAATATGCGCGGAGCATTTACACTTGCCCATGAAGTGGGCCATGCAGGCCACTTCATGCTTGCGGGACGTTACCAACGGCTCACGAATACAAGGCCATCACTGTATTTCATTGAGGCACCATCGACCATGAATGAAATGCTGCTGGCAGATCATCTATTGAAACGTTCCGATAATCCGAGAATGCGTCGTTGGGTCATTTTGCAACTGTTGAATACGTATTACCATAACTTCGTTACACATCTGCTGGAAGGTGAATTGCAGCGCAGGGTATATGCACGCGCAACCAATGATGAGCCGATTACGGCGAAGACGTTAAGTCAGCTCAAAGGAGACATCCTTTCCGAATTCTGGGGACCTGATCTGGTAATTGATGAAGGGGCCAAGCTCACGTGGATGAGACAACCTCATTATTATATGGGTCTATATCCATATACCTATGCGGCAGGTTTGACCGCTTCCACAGCGGCAGCACAACAGATTAGGGAAGAAGGGCAGCCTGCGGTAGATCGCTGGCTCGAAGCACTCAAAGCCGGTGGAAGTCTCACTCCGCAGGAGTTAATGAAGCTTGCAGGTGTCGATATGTCCGGACCCGAGCCGATTCGCTCTGCAGTTGCTTATGTCGGCAGTCTGGTCGACGAACTTGAACGTCTGTATTCCTGATCTGGTTCATATAGTATACGGACAAGGCAGAACGGGTTGTCTGCATGCACCGCCCTCCTTGCGTGGGGGCGGTGCATCTTATTTTGCAAGGGGAAAGGAACGATGATGAATGGCGTTAACGAGCGTGTCCTCATCGATGGGCCGATTAAGCGTGGACGGCTTTGGTGTGTTTGACGACATGAATGGAGTACCGGGGTTTGAAGGCAATCAGGGTGGTTTCTTTTCGGGATTGAATGAGTTTGGTGCCATGGGTGCGTTTGTTTCCATTTTTATTGGTGCCGTATTTCTTATTGTTGCGGGTGTGATTGTATATGCCATCATTTCAGGGGTACGCACGTGGTCCTCGAATAACGCTGCGGCCTTGTTAACCCTGCATTCAGCGGTGGTGGCGAAACGAACGGAAGTCTCAGGTGGTAGCGGGGATAGCAGTGCGACGACCCGATATTATGTTACATTTGAATTCGACAATGGCGAGCGCATTGAACTGATTGTTGGTGGAAACCATTATGGCATGTTGGCTGAACATGATCGAGGGATGCTGACGTATCAGGGGACACGATTCAAGCATTTTGAGAGAGATGTGCAGCCCCAGTCGGGCGTTAACAAAGGCCAATTTTATACGTGAAAATAGAAATACGGCTCCTCCTACTTGGGAGAGAGTCGTTTTTGGTGTGCCCAAAAGAAAGAAAAATCGAAGGGTATTCAAACGCTTACAATGGTGATATACTCGTAAAATAAAGTAAAACAGTATTAAACAAAAACAAACAAACAATAAATACAGAATAAAGTACAGAGTGCGGACTGAATCAAGAGATATCGTATGGAAATAGAATTGGCTCGAAAGGTTGGTGAAGCGCGGTGAGTGTTCTGGCTTATGATTTGGGGGCTGGTAGCGGGAGAGCGCTACTGGGGCATCTGAATGATCATGGGATCGAAACAAGCGAAATTCATCGGTTCAAGAATGAACCCGTGAAGGTTGGCGAGCGGATGCACTGGGATATTCTGCGATTGCATCATGAATTGTTGCAAGGGCTTACTCTTGTGAAACAGCAGGGAGAAAAGCCGGAGAGCCTGGGGATCGATTCCTGGGGCGTTGATTTTGGTTTGCTTGGCAGTCATGGTGAGCTACTGGGTAACCCGTATCATTACCGTGATACACAGTTTAACGGCATGATGGATCAGGTACGCCAAGAGTTGAGCTCTCAGCGAATCTTTGAACGTACAGGGATTCAGTTTCTTAGCTTTAATACCCTGTATCAGTTGGCAACCCTTCAACGTAGCGGTTCTCCGCTTCTTCATGAAGCAGAGCGGTTTCTCATGATTCCGGATTTGCTTCGATACTTTCTGACGGGAGAAGCCGTGAATGAGTTCACCAATGCTACGACAACACAATTGTATAATCCCTCACAGGGTCAATGGGACGGTGAGTTGCTGAAGCATATTCGCATTTCGGAGAAACTCTTCGGTGAAGCGGTGATGCCAGGCACCCGTGTTGGACAGTTGCGCAGCAGCATCTGTAACGACCTTGGTCTTTCTTCTATCCCTGTGATCGCCGTTGCGGAGCATGATACGGGTTCAGCCGTTGTGGCTGTTCCTGCAACGGAACGTTCATTTGCTTACCTGAGCTGTGGAACCTGGTCCCTGATGGGTACCGAGATAGATCATCCTGCGATTAGTACCGAGAGTCTGGCATTGAACTTCACGAATGAAGGCGGGGCAGGCGGAACATTCCGTCTGCTCAAGAACATTATGGGTCTGTGGATTTTGCAGGAAAGCATGCGGGAGTGGGAGCGTCAGGGGCAGGAAATTAGCTACAGTGCGTTATTGGCAAAGGCGGAGCAGGCACCTCCATTTGCCAGTTTGTTTGATCCGGATGATGAACTGTTCATGCCAGCAGGAGATATGACAACCCGAATACGCCAGTATTGCCGTGATACAGGACAAGTGATACCAGAGGATCAGGGAGCGATTGCCCGGGCAATTCTGGAGAGTCTTGCATTGAAGTATAGAAGAGTTCTGGGATGGACGGAACAATTATCGGGACAGTCGTTCAACGGATTGCATATGGTCGGTGGAGGTATCCAAAACCGCCTGTTATGTCAGTGGACTGCGAATTCCATTGGCAAGCCGGTATGGGCGGGTCCGGCAGAGGGAAGTGCTATCGGGAATATGGTTGTGCAATGGATGGCGAGCGGAGCGTTTAAGGATATCTGGGAAGCTCGGAAGGCCATTCGTGATTCATTTCCTGTAATTGCGTATGAGCCGCAGGACGGATCAATCTGGGAAGAGGCTTACGGCAGATTTTTGCGTGTGACGGCTTCATCCACTTCACAAGCGGGGAGTGAGATGTAAACATGTTGGCAGCCGAGCGGTATGACCGGATTGTAGAGATGGTGAATGTTAAGGGCAGTATGCGTGTATCCGAGCTTAGTGAACGCTGCCGGGTGACGGAGGAAACCATCCGGCGAGATCTGGATCGTTTGGAACAGGCAGGACGACTGCGTCGCTCTCACGGTGGTGCCGTGAGTGTGAAGGAAGATCAGCCCGAGATCCCTTATCGGATCAGGGAGACAACCCATGCGGAAGAGAAAAAACGGATTGCACAAGCGGCTCTGGCGATGATTAATCCGGGTGATCGCATTCTGTTGGATGCCAGCACAACGGCAGGTTATATGGCAGCGAACATGCCTGATTTTCCGCTGACCGTCTTGACTAATTCCATTCAGGTAGCGACTGAACTTAGCAGTCGTGACAAGGTTGAGGTCATCTCAACGGGAGGCCAGTTGGCATCTCGCTCGTTGTCTTTTGTAGGGCCACTCGCGGAGCGTTCTCTGGAGACGTATCATGTGGACAAATTGTTTTTGTCCTGCAAAGGCGTACATCTTGAAGGTGGCGGAATCAGTGAATCCAATGAACTTCAGGCAAGGCTGAAGCAAAAGATGGTTGGCATATCCGATCAGGTCATCTTACTTGCCGATGCCAGTAAATTTGGTGTCCGTGCTTTTGCTCGGGTATCCGGATTAGATGCAGTCCATACGATCGTTACCGATCAGCCATTGGAGGCTGAACAGACAGAACGTTTGAGCGGATACGATATCGAGATTATTACGGTTTAAGCTTTGAATTTATTAATATAAATTGAACTAAACATTTACACGAAACGGAGAGGACAGAAATAACTTGAAGAAGCGAAGCGTGCGCCTTTATCCCCGGATTTTATCCTTTAAAAAGTAAATTAAAAAATCTGGGGATAACAGCGATCGGAAGGTTATTCTGTCATCGGAGTGTTCATTGTAAATATTCTTATTCAATATTTTTAGTCAATTCATCTACTAATCAGTTAATAGGAGCGTGTACTTATGAAGGTCTCCTTATTCATTACCTGCCTCAGCGATGCCATCTATCCCCGAGTGGGGGAGGCCATGGTCAGATTGCTCGCCGCTCATGGCGTTCGGTTGGATTTTCCGCCGGTTCAGACCTGCTGCGGTCAGCCATCCTACAATAGCGGGTACTGGGATGAGACTCGGGTAGCGGCCAAGACGATTCTTGAAGCGTTTGACGACAGTGATTTTGTAGTCTGTCCTTCGGGATCGTGTACGTATATGATTCATCATTATCCCGAACTGTTCGCGGATGAACCGGTGTGGTTGGAGAAGGCAAAACGATTGGAAGCCAAAGCCTATGAATTCACTCAATTCCTCGTTCAGGTACTCGGGATAACCGATCTGGGCGCACATTTTCCACACAAAGTAACCTATCATCCATCCTGCCACGGTAGTCGTCTGCTGGGTGTAAAGGATGAGCCGATGGCATTACTATCCCAAGTAAAGGGACTGGAATTGGTTCCCCTGCCGTTTGCTGAGGATTGCTGCGGGTTTGGAGGTACCTTTGCCATCAAAATGTCCGATATTTCAGGAGCGATGGTGACGGAGAAGGTTGATCATGTCAAAGAGACCCAAGCCGAAGTACTGGTGGGGCTAGACATGGCTTGTCTGATGAATATCGCAGGTAATCTGCGTTATCGGAATGAACCGGTGCGTGTGATGCATCTGGCGGAACTATTATATGAGGGGGTGCGAACTGGATGAGCCAACCGGGAGTTATGGATACGACGGTCAAAGAACGTGCCGGACTGGCCTTGAATGATGATTTTCTGCGTAAGGCGGTCAAATTCACAACAGAACGATTGCGTAACGGTAAGAAGTCGGCCTCAGAAGAACATGGAAACTGGGATGAATGGCGGGAACGTGGACGTCAGATTCGTCTGCATACCATTGCGCACCTGGATTATTATCTGAATGAATTTGTAAATAACGCCCGTGCGAACGGGGTTCATATTCATTTTGCAGATACATCGGTGGAAGCAGCGGCGATTGCACTCGATATTGCGGCTCACAAGCAGGCGTCTACGGTGGTGAAGTCCAAATCGATGGTGTCGGAGGAAGTACATCTGAATCATGTGCTGGAGTCAGCGGGCATTGAAGCGATCGAGACCGACCTGGGTGAATACATCATACAGTTGGCAGGCGAGGCCCCCTCTCATATTGTCATTCCAGCCATCCATAAGAACCGCTATCAGATTGCAGAGTTGTTATCGAAGGAAGCGGGTGAAATTCTGGAGCCGGATACGACGGTACTTGCCGGGTTTGTTCGCAAAAAGCTGCGCGAGAAATTCCTTGAGGCGGATATCGGCATGACGGGCTGTAATTTTGCGATTGCAGAGACAGGTTCCATGGTTTTGTTCGAAAATGAAGGTAATGCCCGTATGGTATCCACTGTTCCCAAAACGCAGATTACACTGATGGGCATGGAGCGGATCATCCCGTCGTGGACGGATCTGGAGGTCATGGCAACCTTGTTGCCACGCTCTGCAACAGGTCAGAAACTGACGATGTATATGTCAGGCATCACAGGTCCTCGCCGTACAGCAGATGCGGATGGACCGGATGAAATGCACATCATTATCGTGGATAACGGTCGATCCCTTCAACTCGGTGATCCCGAGTTTCAAGAACTGCTGAATTGTATTCGCTGTGGTGCTTGTTTGAATGCTTGCCCGGTATATCGTCATATTGGGGGCCATGCCTATGGTGGCACCTATAGCGGACCGATTGGAGCGGTATTGACACCTGCACTCAATGGCAACATTGATGAATGGAATGATATTGCGGGTGCTTCGAGTCTGTGTGGAGCCTGTTATGAAGCATGTCCAGTTAAAATTCCACTACATGATATGCTTGTTTATCTACGCAGGCGTAAAGTGGAAGACGGTCATGGCAACAAAATGGAGAGCATGGGCATGAAGGGCTTTGCTGCCGTTGTTTCCAATTCCAAACGCTTCAGTGCGGCCATACGTCTGGGACAGATCGGGCAGAAGGCAGTTGTGCGCAACAACGGCATTTCTCTCAAGCTGGGTCCACTTAAAGGCTGGAACAATTATCGGGTTGCGCCAAGTCTCGCCAAGAAATCCTTCCGGCAACAATGGAACAAGCTGGATCAGGAACTGAACGAGAAGCAACAAGCTATGGATTCTTCCGTTCGTAGCCGTATGGAGCAGATTATTCGTGAACGAGAAGAAGGGGAGGGGAAGAAGCATGGTCACTGAACATGAGCAATGGCTTGCACAATTGGAGAAGAAGTCCATTGAGAAACAGGAGCAGTTCATGAATGACATTGCTTCGAAATTGAGAAGACCAAGGCAACGCCAAGCGCCGACCCAACCCTTTCGGGGAGCACCCGACTTTTGGACGGAATTGGAATGGGATGAAGAGAAGCGTATTCAAGCATTTACGGATAACTTTGTAAGTGTAGGCGCACACATTGCACGGGTTCAGAACATGGAAGAAGTATCTCAATTCATTGCTAACAAATCGCATGAACTGAGTGCCAGATATATCATTCGTCAGAATGAACAGGCGCTAAAAGATCTCGGATTGGAAGAACAGTTACCGGAGGTACAGATCTCCGTCTGGAATAGTCAAGCGGATGAGAACTGGAAGGCTCGGGCAGCTGAGGCTGATATCGGTGTGGTCATAGCGGATTATGCGACTGCATATACAGGTTCGGTTACTGTACTTTCTTCACCCGAAAAAGGTCGTTCCGTCAGTCTGCTGCCTACGGTACTTATCATCATTATTCCAGTAGATCGGCTGTACACCAGACTGGGTGAAACGCTTGATCGATTTGACGAGGTGGGAAGAGAGAATCTCCCTGCAGGTATCCACTTTATTTCAGGCCCAAGCCGATCGTCCGATATTGAAAATGATCTGACCATTGGGGTACACGGACCAGGTATTGTATATGGTTTGATTATGGGTTAACGGTGAGTTGAGCGTGATGGCGCAATATGATTTGGAAGACTGTCCAAGAGGTAGCACGTAGCTGCTGAGGACAGTTTTTTTGTTGAGTTTTTATAGTCAAAATCTATTAAACATATACTTATTATATATTTCACCTATTAATAGGGTGGGTGTATAATTCTTCTCAAGAGAGAATTGATGTGAGATATGAGAGAGAAAGAGGAGGCGTTGTGAATGAGTATATTTTCTTACCAGGTTCCGTTTATGGATGGCCACGCGGGTGATTTGTCTGCTTTTAAAGGGAAAGTACTGCTTATTGTGAATACAGCAAGTCGGTGTAGCTACTCCCGGCAATTCAATGAACTTCAGCAGATGTACGAGAAATATCGTGAACAGGGGCTGGAGATTCTGGCTTTCCCATGTAACCAGTTTAACGAGAAAGAACCTGGTAGTAGCGCTGAGGTTGCAGAATATTGCAGAAGTCAGTTTCAGATTTCCTTTCCGATCTTGGAGAAAGTTGAAGTCGCAGGGCAATCGATGCATCCGTTGTTCCTTTACCTGACAGAAAAAGCGCCGTTTCAAGGCTATGATCTGGATACCCAAGAAGGAAAGTGGATGGACACTTTTGTGAAAGAGAAGCATCCCGAATTGTATCAAGGGAACGGGATCAAATGGAATTTCACTAAAT
Source organism: Paenibacillus sp. FSL R5-0749 (assembly GCF_038595085.1). Lineage (NCBI taxonomy): Bacteria > Bacillati > Bacillota > Bacilli > Caryophanales > Paenibacillaceae > Paenibacillus > Paenibacillus sp. FSL R5-0749. The sequence continues at coordinate 2,727,277 of NZ_CP152005.1, forward strand.
TCCTGATCGACCGCAGTGGCAATGTTCATGGCCGGTATGAAACGACAGTTGCCCCATTGGAGATGGAGTCTGCTATTCAGATTCTGTTGAAGAATTCCTAGTTATAATGTAATCCCTGTCCTGAGGTCCTATGACTTTGGGACGGTTGAAGATTGGAACTGGAAATGTTAGGGTAAAAGGAGATAACGAGTTCTCCATTTTTTTTAATCAAAAATGACCAATATACCATTTCGGTCAGTCAGTTCTTTTTTGGGTTTAACAGTTATCTGGATGAAATATGAAATTGTGCAAAAAATAACTTAAGTCTGTTGAATTGAAGGTTAAGTGCGATCCGAAGGTAAAGTGCAATTCCTCATGGAATCAAGTCATTATTTTTTAGTTGTCAAAACTCTTAACTTGGAAAGAAGGAGTGAGCGTCATGCCACCAATTTCAGTGCCTCAACCGAAAACATTTGGCCCACTGGGCAATTTGCCGCAATTGAACTTTGAAGAGCCGGTGCAATCGCTGGTGAAACTGGCTGAAGAATATGGACCGATCTTTCGTATGGAGTATCCCGGACGAAGTGAATTGTATATTTCAGGTCACGAACTGGTCGCCGAGGTAACGGATGAATCCAAGTTTGACAAACGTGTGTGGGCACCCCTTGCCAAGGTTCGTGCTTTTGCAGGAGATGGACTATTCACGAGTTGGACCGAGGAACCGAATTGGAAAAAAGCTCATAACGTACTGCTGCCAAGTTTCAGTCAACGTGCCATGCAGGGATATCACAACAAAATGATTGATCTGGCGGTACAGCTGGTTCAGAAATGGTCACGATTAAATCCGGATGAAACGGTTAACGTTCCGGATGATATGACACGTCTTACACTCGATACGATTGGACTCTGTGGGTTCAACTATCGGTTTAACAGCTTCTACCGGGAAGAACCACATCCATTCATTACAAGCATGGTTCGTGCACTGGACGAATCCATGAGTTCATTGCAGCGACTGCGTCTGCAAGACAAGTTGATGATCACCAAAAAGAAACAGTTTGAACAGGATATCCGTTCCATGTTCTCTTTGGTGGATCACATTATTGCCGAGCGCAAAGAGAAACCACAGGAAGGCGCGGATGATCTATTGTCCCACATGCTCAGCGGCAAGGACCCGGAAACGGGAGAAACACTGGATGATGAGAACATCCGTTATCAGATTATTACATTCCTGATTGCTGGACATGAGACCACAAGTGGACTGTTATCCTTCGCTGTTTATTATCTGATGAAGAACCCGGATACACTGGCTAAGGCCCAAGCAGAAGTGGATCAGATTCTGAAAGATCCGGTTCCAACGTACAACCAGGTTCGCAATCTGAAGTACGTTCGCATGGTTTTGAACGAAGCCTTGCGGTTATGGCCGACGGCCCCGGCATTTTCTCTGTATGCCAAAGAGGATACGGTACTTGCGGGTCAATATCCTTTGCAAAAAGGCGACAGCGTCAGTGTACTTATTCCCAAGCTGCATCGCGACCGCGAAGCATGGGGAGATGACGTAGAGGACTTCCGCCCGGAACGGTTCGAAGATCCGAGCAAAGTGCCGCATGATGCCTACAAACCTTTCGGTAATGGTCAACGGGCCTGCATTGGTCAGCAGTTTGCACTTCAGGAAGCAACGCTGGTGCTGGGCATGGTGCTCAAGCATTTTGACTTCATCGATCATTCCGATTATCAATTAAAGGTGAAAGAAACGCTGACGCTCAAACCGGATAACTTCACCATTCGGGTACGTGCGCGTGGAGGACAGCCCGTCATGGCCGTGCCAGGTGTAGCGGTCGAAGAACCGAAGCCAGTTGCCAAAAGAACAGAACCGGATGCTGCGAATGCTCACCACACACCGATGCTTGTTCTATACGGTTCCAATCTGGGAACGGCGGAAGGCATAGCACGTGAGATTGCGGATACTGCCAGATATCAAGGTTTCCGGAGCGAGGTTGCTGCGCTTGATGATCGTGTTGGCCAACTGCCGAAGGATGGCGCCGTTATTATTGTCAGTGCATCCTATAACGGTCAGCCGCCTAGCAATGCGAAGATGTTTGTCGAGTGGATCGAACACGCGGATGCCAATGAATTCAATGGGGTGCGTTTCGCCGTTCTGGGATGCGGTGACCACAACTGGGCCAGCACCTATCAGCGTATTCCGCGTCTAATCGATGAACAGTTATCTTCTAGAGGAGCAGAGCGGTTATCGCCCTTGGGTGAGTCCGATGCAAGCGGAGATTTTGAGAAACAGGTGGGAGATTGGACAGAGCAATTATGGCCGGATCTCGCACGAACAATGGGACTGAAGCTAAACACAAGTTCCAATAGCGAACGCAGCTCACTATCAGTACAGTTTGTCAGTGGGCTCGCCGTAACACCGCTTGCGGATACGTATGATGCTCATGTGGCAGAAGTACTCGAGAACAGAGAGCTTCACGACGCGGGTAGTGAACGGAGTACACGTCACCTCGAGATCAAATTGCCTGAAGGCATCACCTACATGGAAGGGGATCATCTTGGCATTCTGCCACAAAACCCACCGGAGTTGGTGGAACGTGTACTCCGTCGGTATGGATTCACGGGAACGGAGCATCTGGTTCTCGATGCATCGGGTAGAAGTGCCGCACATCTGCCGCTGCATCAACCGGTTAACCTGTATGACCTGCTTAGTCACAGCGTTGAGCTTCAAGAAGCCGCAACTCGTGCTCAGCTCAGAGAAATGGCAGCATACACGGTATGTCCACCGCATAAGAAGGAGCTTGAAGCGCTGCTTGATGAATCTGTGTATATGGATGAAGTTCGGAATAAACGGATCTCCATGCTGGATTATCTGGTGAAATATGAGGCATGTGAACTGCCGTTTGAGCGCTTCCTTGAATTACTGCCTTCACTGAAAGCCAGATATTATTCGATCTCCAGTTCACCGCGTGTTCAGCCCGATCAAGCGAGTATTACGGTGAGTGTGGTGCGTGCTCCGGCATGGAGTGGACAGGGAGAATACAAAGGCATTGCGTCCAACTATCTGGCTAACCTGAAACCGGGTGACGAGATCGTCATGTTCACGCGGACACCGGAATCCGGTTTCCAACTGCCGGAAGATACACAGGTTCCCGTCATCATGGTAGGGCCGGGTACAGGCGTTGCCCCATTCCGTGGTTTTATACAAGCAAGACATGTGTTGAAGGAACAAGGTCAAGAGCTTGGCGAAGCACATCTATACTTTGGATGTCGGAATCCCGAGCATGATTATCTATACAAAAATGAATTGGAAGCAGCCCAGCAAGAAGGGCTTGTCGAGCTTCATACGGCGTTCTCCCGAGTGGACGGAGAAGAGAAATGTTATGTACAGCATCTGATGAGAGACGATGCCCGGCATCTGATTCCTTTACTTGAAAAGGGTGCGCATCTGTATATCTGCGGTGATGGCAGCAAGATGGCACCTGATGTGGAAGCTACACTCCAGCAGGCATACGCTGAACTTCATGGCAAATCCGCGCAGGAAGCAGCAGATTGGCTTGATCACCTTCAGCAGGAAGGTCGTTATGCCAAGGATGTATGGACAGGCATCTGATGTACACATGTGAAGGATCAGTTTGATCCGTAACTGGCTGAGCGGTGAGATACAGAAGCAGTTCTGTGCTCACCGCTTTTTGACATAAAATGATTCTTCAGCAGAGAAGTGGTTGCATGGGTTATAATGAAATATTGGAAGGGAGCACCCGTATGGTAGGCGTTCGGGAACCATTGTATGGTTTGCGAAAAGAACCAGCTTTATTTCCGTCTACAAGGTCGTCTGAGTTTTTTTCTTCCAGTGGTTGGTCGATAGATCGACTCGACGCTGGAGAGAGGGAATAGAATACGGGAAGGGACTCTGCCTTTTCCCTGGAGTTCAAGATAATCCAGTCCCACGCCTACCAGTCTGATATTGTTAAATGCATTCCAGGAAGGGAACGTCGTGCGGATTCCCACTCTGACGCCTCGCCGTGTTCGAGGAATATCAAATACCCGAATGGAATTCAGACTGAGCGGAATGAATAACTGACGGTTTACTTTGATAAACTGCCTTGGATAGACACGACGAATACGTCCCGGTTCCAACCCGGAGAGTGGAGTATTCAGTTCTGCAAGGTGCCCCTGGAGTTCTGCCAGACGCTGTTGAAGTGTTTTGCCAGTATGGAGATGCTGCCAGCTCATAAGAATTCCTCCGTTCGCCATTTGTACCTAGTATATGAAGGCAAGGGGTAGGAAGGTGTACGTTTGATAGCCCATGTTCGTTACGGCTAACGGGGTTTCATTTTATAATAGAGGAGTGATTCAAGTGATCGTTGAGATGTATAAAGACCTCATTCAGGATGAGCGTGGCAATTATTATTTGGCAGTACAGATGGATGGCAATGAGCTTACGCTTGTTAATGCATTCGTCGAAGCAGCATTCACGCCTGAAATGATCTACAATGAAGAGTTTCGTACCAAGCATAAGGAGATGGAAGGCGGGTTTGTAGGCAAAATTGCGATGGACCTGTTAAGACACGATGTGGTCATGGGGATGAAGCAAATCGACCGCAAACTGTTGAACCTGTCGGATGTAGAACAGCATTTCACGGTAAATTATATTGATACGATAGAATTTTATCGTCACCCGGCGTGGAACCGGAAAGTGTAGAAATAAAGAAATACAAGAGCGCAAGTGCAGGGCAGTAAGCCTCCGCAACTTGCGCTTTTTGCATAACAACAATTAACGATACGCAGGATGGATGATGCCAATATCGCGCTCGGTTCTGAACCCTCCGTCAACGTAACGCTGCATTTCATTTCCTTTGATCCGAATTGGGATGCATTCTCCTTGGTAGAAAAGCTCTCCCTCGACGGTGCGAACGGTCATTCCGATGACGGCTTCCAGATGTCCACTACAGTCGGTTACAAGGCGAATTCCTGACGGGCCGTCCAGATGAACATTGCCCTCCTTATATACGGTCATGCGATCCGGGGTGTTCACCAATTCATATCCTATTCCACAGACCTTACGGCTATAAGCCGTGTTGCCAGATACGACCTCACCATGATCCATATCGATGGGGAGCAGTCCGGTAAACCAGAGCTGATTCGATCCAACAGGCATAATTCCGCATAATCGCTCGACATAATCAAGGAGACAGAGGATGGAAGGTGAGTATGTCTCGGTAAAACCTTGTTCTCCGGTCCACGGGCTGAGTACCTGACCAAAACGCTTATCTTTGGACAGAGCAGACAAGATAGGCTGCATAACCCAGGTTAGCTCAACATATCGATGATGATACTCAAATGCGTGTGGTGCCCGGATTAGACTCAGAAAATTGGATGCGCCTCCCCAGCTGTTATAGGAGGAAAACGGATCGAATCGGGGATCATCCATTGAGATCGATGTAAATGGGTATTTAGCGAAAAACTTGCTTGTATTCAACAGGTACCGCCGTAGTAGGTTATCGAACAATTCACGGTTGCCCACCTCGCAGGCCAACACGCGGAGCAGCACATCGGATTGCACTCTGACGAATTCGTCATTGCGATCCCGATCATAGAAGAACATATCCTGTTCGTCGTAACAATAGCGAAAGAGACTTTCCAGGCTGGACTCGGCTTTGGCTTTCCAATCCGTTCCGGACTCCCCCAGCTCCTCAGCTATGCGGGATAGATACATGCGCTGACAATAAATATTAGCAGTCAGATCCGGTGCCAGAAAGGGCAGAATCGGAGAATCCGGGTGGTAGGCAGAAGCTTCATTCATATAAGGTGTATCCGGAACATGCCAGAATCGGGGGGATAAGTCATGTCCAGTGTCAAACGTACTGAAGGCCTCTACACAGCCGGTTCCTCGTGTATTACGGTTTCGTGCAATCCATTCATCGTAACGAACCATAGCCTTGTACATGGTGCTCAGGAAAGGTGACTGCTTGCCATCATTATCATGAAGCTGATAGTGGTTCCACACACTGCGTGCCAGTGGAGTGACCAACTGAATTTGCCGGAAAGAAGGCCCGGTAGCCGTGAGTTTATACGGAAGCAATCCATCATCTCTTTGCTGCTCGGCTAATGCGAGGTACGTTGTTTCGGATACGGAAGGCAGCAGGCGAGACAGCAGCTCCGCATTGATGGTACCTGTGCTCTCTAACCAACACCCCAGATAGATGCCACCTTCTTGTAAAATGGGATCGCTGTCTCCCATGGGCAGGATGCAAGCAATCAATTTCTCCACAGCTGCATAATAGGCAGCTTCCATTCGTCCGCCCGATGCTGCAAACCGGACACCCGACGCATGCCATTCCTGTAATAACTGCTGATCTTCCGGTTTAACAGGCTGAACTTGATCCATGATCGACATGTTGCGTAGACGATTCAGTATCTCTTCTGTCATATGTTCCTCCTCACAGCTCCTGCTTATTGATTCGACTCAAAGATGCGAACGGTCCCGTTATAGAAGTCGGAGACAGCCTGTTCCACACTTTTTCGTCCAAATCCGATCTCCTGATTCGTCGTCTGAGCTAATTTGGAGAATTCTGCAAATCCCGGCGGGTTGTAGCTTACGTCAAAAGGTTCAGTCTTCGTAGCTTCGGAGACAAGATTTGTATAGTTATAGACAATCTCCTCCACAGGGCCTGCACCTTCCTGAAGAAGAGTACGATTGGCTTCCGTAACAGGCACGCCGCGGTCATTACCAAGAATTTTGGCTGCTTCCGGATCATGAATCCAGAAGTCCATTAACATTGCCACTTCCTTCGGATGTTTGGTATTCGCGTAACCTGATAATCCCTGACTGGATTCAAATACAACTCCCGTTCCCTTAGGACCTCGTGGTACAGGGAGAAGAACCAAAGGATCTTCCGTCAAGCTCTGGAATGCAGCGAGCTGGTTGGAAGGCAGGAGAGTCATGGCTGCTTTGCCTGTGATCAACAGGGATTTACTAGTATCATCATGCGGGTTGGAAACCTGCAATTCCGGTGTGACTACACCGCCGGATGCCGAAGTCTTCTCCCAATATTGGAACCATTCTAGAATGTCTTCCTTGGCGAATCCGAGTGTACCGTTTTTCATGTCATATAGTTGTTTACCCCTTTGTTTGAGAAAAATATCCATCCCGTCGACGGTGAAATTATAGGTTCCATAGAAGCCGTCCCCGAGTTTGTCGGATAACGCCTTACTGATGGCGGCATAGTCCGCCCAGTCCCAATCCGCAGCTGGCAAAGGCATGCCGGCTTTCTCAAAGAGTGCCTTGTTAACAACAATTCCCCGTGCGTTCGCACCGGCAGAGATATGTTGCAACTTCCCGTCGAGACGTCCGTATTCGATCATCGTTTCATCCATACCATCGAGATTCAGTTCGTTGCCAACATAGGGGTCCAGGTTAAGCAGGACATCTTTTTGGGCATAATCAACGACATTTCCACCGAGGAAAAAGATATCCGGTGCTGTGCCTGATGCCAACTGGGTATTTAGCTTGTCGAAATATCCAGAGGAGGGTGCAAATTCACCTGAAATTTTAATATCCGGATGTTTCGCCTGAAAGATCTTCAGGGCTTCATTCGTAATATCTGCCCGTTTCTGGTCACCCCACCACATGATGCGAAGTTCGACCTGTCCGCCCTCGGTAGTTTCATTGTTATTACCATCGCCTGTATTATTAGTAGCACCTGTATGGTCTGTTCCAGAGCAAGCTGTTACGAATAACAAAAGTGAAGTGATTATACCGATCATGAAACGTTTGAACATGGTGAATCCCCCTGACTATGGATAATGAGAAACGTGTTGTTACTTCAGACCTGTTGTCGCAATGCCTTCAAGGAAATATCGTTGAAACAGTAAAAAGATGATGGTCACGGGAAGCAGTGACAGGGTAGACATGGCGAGCAATGCGCCCCAATCGGATTGTCCTGAGGGATCAAAGAGAGACCGGATGCCCAGCTGCACGGTGAACAGATCAATTTTGCTCAGATAGATCATCTGGCTGAAAAAGTCATCCCAGCTCCACAGGAAGGTGAAAATCGCTGTTGTAATCAGTGCCGGAATGAGCAGAGGCACTACGATTCTGAAAAAGATCTGTGATTGTCCGCAACCGTCAATGGTTGCACTCTCGTCCAGTTCCCGCGGTATACCGCGTATGAATTGAACCATGAGCAAGATGAAGAAGGAATCCTGCGCGAGCCACTTGGGCAGAATCAGCGGGAAATACGTATTAATCCATTGAAGCTCATTATAGAGAATGTACTGGGGCACCAGAGTAACATGGTAAGGCAACATAATTGTGATCAACATCATGCTGAACCACAGGCCTTTGAATCTAAACTTCAATCTGGAGAAAGCAAAGGCTGCAAGGGAACAGGAGATCACATTACCTAGCACACTCATGACCGAGATCAGCACGGAGTTGCCGAAGAAACGGCCAAAGGAGATGCCCTGCAGACCTTTCCAGCCATTAATATAGTGCTCCAGCGTGAAGCTGGTTGGGAAAAGACTGCCACTGGTGAAAATGAGATGGTTCGGTTTAAACGAACTGAGAATTAACCATAGTACAGGATATAACATCAGCAGACCGAAAAGTATAATGGCCGCATGCCTCCCGGCCTGAACCAGTTGTCGTTTGATTGGCATATGCATTACCTCCCTTCCTGATTATCCCCGTAGAACACCCAAAATCGGGATGTAACAAAGACGATTGCGGTGAATACGCCGATAATGACCAACATGATCCAAGCCAGAGCCGAAGCATAACCCATATCAAAGAACGAGAAACCTTTCAGATACAGGTACAAGGTATAGAACATTGTTGCGTCGAGTGGACCCCCGCGGCCATCTCCGATCACGTAAGCGGGTGTAAACGCCTGGAATGAATTGATCATGCTCATGATCAGGTTAAAAAAGATAACGGGGGAGAGCATGGGCAGGGTGATTCCGAAAAATTGACGTATCTTTCCCGCTCCATCGACATCGGAAGCTTCATACAAGTCTGCCGGGATCTGTTTCAGACCCGCAAGAAAGATGACCATGGCAGACCCAAATTGCCACACAGATAGCGTGATGATGGTATAAACCACATAATCCGGATGCGCAATCCAGGACGGACCAGAGATGCCAAACCAGCTTAGAAACTGGTTGACTAGTCCGTTCCCCTCAAAAAGTTGACGCCAGACGATTGCGATTGCGACGCTGCCGCCCAAGAGGGAAGGGATGTAATATACGGTCCGGTAGATGCCGAGGGCTCGAATTCCTTTGTTCAACGCCATTGCCACCAGTAGAGCAAAGGCAAGCCTTAGAGGAACGGATAAAAAGACATAATAAAATGTCAGTCCCAGGGACCTGCGAAAGGTATCATCCTCGGTAAAGATGTGAACATAGTTGCTAAGTCCAGTCCAAGTCGGTGATGACAGCAGATTGAATTTGGTCATGGATAAGTATAGGGACGCAATCATCGGTCCCAGTGTCAGACAGAAGAGTCCGATCAGCCATGGTAGAAGAAACAAGTAGGCTGTGGTATTCTGCTGACCGTATAAGGGCTTGGTCTGTTTTTTCATCATGTGCCTCCCTTCTGAATCGATAAAATTCATGGTTACCCACTGTGAATCCGCTTACAACATGCGTCGTTCTCTGGGTAACCACATCATACCGGGGAAGGGGAGAAGCTTGAATCTTATTTCTTCGGATCATGGCTATCGATTTTTTCGGAATGCTGCAAGCGATAGTCTGAAGGACTCATGTTGAACATTCTTTTGAATTTCGAACTGAAATAACTTGGCGAACTGAAACCTGTCAGCTCAGTAATATCCCATACCGTTAATTGAGTATCCTTCAGCAGTTGCAAGGCATGTTTCATCCGAACGCCCGTCACATATTGAACGAAAGAGGTACCTGCCCCTTCCTTAAACAATTCGGAGAAATAGGTAGGGTAATAGTTGAATCGTTCAGCGAGTAACGTCAACGTGAGCTCCTGCATGTAGTTCTCTTCGATATATCGCTTGGCTAACTCTATAACCGTCCCATCCCCATTTTCCGAAGGAAGTTGTTGACCCAGGAAGTCTTGAGCCCATTGCATTAATAAGCGTTCTGCTTGATCTGGCGTCTTAAGCCACAGTATCCATTCCGGGGCCATTGGAAAATCCATCAACAGTGAAATTTGAAAAATAGTTCTTGTCATTCGGGAAGGAGAGAGCTGAAATGCCTCGTGAATTTCCTTATGGATGATGCTGCGGAAGAAGTCCAGTTCCCCACGAATGAGGCAACGATACAGCGTGCGTGTCGTTTCCTCCGGCAGTAATGGACTATAGTCTGTTCCTGCCTGAGGGTTCAGCCCGCTGACAGCCCGTTCAGCTGAATTCCATGCCAAAAGGGAATGGATATAACCTTCTTTCCAGTGCTCAAGTCCGGATACAGAAAGTCCCATCCCAATCTTGAGTTCCATGGAAAAAACCGATGCCGTATGTTCCCTGAGCTGTAGGATGAATTCATGCTGCATACCATCTTGTACCATGAAATGCATGATGCCTGGGTGTGCCGAATCATGAAATACCTGGACATTGTCTGAATCAGACCGGGCGATTTCATAACATAGCATCTCGAAAGGAAGATGCATCTGCTCGGGTAATTGATCTTTTCGAATCTCCGGCTTGTCCGAGTGACTTATACTCGCGGTGATGAAACAGACCTTCTGATCCTGCCAAGATTCGAGATGGAACAATCGGAGTCGTTCTGGCATAGAGGAAGGCGGTAGGCGATTACCTTTGACGAGATCAAGAAGGAAACGTTCCTTCATCTCCCGGTAATACTGAGAGAGTCGCCAATGCAGCAATTCAGAGTCGCCTCGAATTTTACGTTGTTCATCCAGATCCGCTTTGATTTTGCCTAATGTGGCTTTCAATTCATCCCGGGTTACTGGCTTCAGTAAATAATCCATCACCTGGCTGCGGACCCCCGCTCTGGCATATTGAAAATCTTCATAACCCGTGATAATGATAATCTGAATGGAAGGGTTATAACTGCGGCAGGCATCCAATAGTCTGATGCCATCCATGACAGGCATATTCATATCGGTAATCAGCAAGTCAAAATGTTCAGTTTGTAAAAGTTCATCCGCTTCGATCCCGTTAGACGCTTCCCCTGTTATGACAAAGCCCATGCCGTGCCAATCGACTTTCAATTTTAATCCTTCGCGAACTTCGATCTCGTCATCTGCGATTAATACGTTGTACATCATATTCCTCCTGTACGGGTAGAGTCAGTTCAATACATGCACCACTGCTCTCATCGTTCTTCATATGAACCGTGAACAAGGCACCGTAATGCAGGCGGCAACGAGCAATCACATTACCCAGTCCAATATGCCAGCCTTCATTAAGCAAAATGGATTCCAATGAGGGGGAAGCATCAGGGTGATGCATGTTATGGATTATCTCTGCTGGAATACCCGGTCCGTTGTCGGAAACGCGGATATGCAGACGATCATCTAGCCGATTGATTCGAATCTGAATCTGAGCTGTTGTCTGATGCTGGAAGCTGTATTTCACTGCATTTTCAATAAGTGGCTGTAGTATAAACTTGATGATGACCAAGGCGTTCAGTGTGCCTTCCTTTGTTATCGAAATGTTGAGCTTATGACCGAAACGAGTCTGTAAGATGGAGATATAACGCTGCACATAATCCAGTTCTTCGGTTAGGGGAACAAGATCGTCATTGGTGTTAATGGAGAAGCGCATCATTTTACCCAAATCCTCAATGACCTGAACCGTATCTTCCGTTCTACGCTGAATGGCAAGACTGCTTACCAGCTCCAAGGTATTGAACATAAAATGTGGATTAATCTGTATGAGAAGTGCTTTATACTCTGCTTGTTGGCGAAGCAGCTTCAGCTCGAATTCATTCTGGATATGCTGCCGCAGCTGACTGATCATATAACGGAAGGTAAAGATGACATAACTGATCTCACTCTTTACATTTTTATCTGGAGGCAGAAGTGAATCCGCTTGGTCAAAAGCACCTCGTTGCACCTGTCTCATCGCCAGCACCAGTCTGGTCAAAGGTTTGGTTACGCCGTGGGATAACCATGCGGCCGCCAAGAGGGAGACCAGAATCAGGACAATTGTCACCACCACAATCGTGCTTTGGAGCTTATGGAGAGAGAGATACATTTCCTTTTCAGGTGCCAGACCTGCCAACATCCAGCCGGTACGGCCCAGCTTCTTGAATACAAGGATGTCTCGCTGTCCTTCCTGGTTAGTGAGATATGCCACACCAGATTTGAGCGGGCTGTTTCGAAATCGATCGATCTCTGCGGTAGCTACAGCACCTAACGTGTCTACCTGCTGTGACAGAATGGGATTTCCTTGCTCGCCCAGTAGAAAAATAGTGCTATTCTCCGCCAGGTGGATACGCCGGAGCGGCTCCAGAAAGTAGGATTCACTGACATTCACCTTCATGACATTCTGCGCTGTAGCATGATGAAAGGTGCCAATAGGCATCAGCAGACTGACCACCGGATTGCCATGATCTCTGACACGTTCATGCTGATCGGTGTGTGCAGGTAACCAGCGTTCCCCCAATGTATAGAAATTCGTGTACCAGGATTCTTGTACAAAGGCAGGGTCATATGTTACCTGATTCTCGCTGCCAATTCGCAGTCCATTCCGTCGATAGATGGATACATCCGAGATACTGGTGTAACTGTTGGTTGCCTGAGTGAGGAAACGGCTCATCGTGAGGTTGGCCAGCATCTTTTCTCCTTCCGGAAGGTTAGGATCACTGATCGCGTTATCCCAGTTCTTGCCCATATCACTATTGAAAACAAGTGAGGCAACATCATAGATCTGCATCTGTACCATGTCTACGTATGAACCGTATTCCTCCATTTTCTCAAGAGCAGAGGATTCGATATAAGAGCGAATGACCGTGCGTGATTCCTTGAAGAGCAGGTAGGAGAGTGTGCCAAAAGCGAGGACAAACAGGACAACGATAAAGGCAATCAGGCGGTTTTTTAAAGAGAAGAACATGGATTTCCTCCTTCTACCGAGTCGACTTGAGCGCAGAGTAATTATAAAAATATAAAAAAGACTGCGTGATATGCGCAGCCTTTAAAAAAATTAATAATGTAGTGAAGACCTGGGAGACTTAGAAACGAACCAGATTGTTGACGTTGACAGGCAAACCCGTGGCGATGGCGCGATTGGCCGCAATGCCCGTCAGAATGGATCTGGCACCGTCCACATGATTAGCTGCACGATGGAACGGATCTTCTACAGGCTCTCCGAACAGATCATTCAGCAGCACCGGGTCACCACCGCCGTGTCCACCTGCTTTTTCCTCCACTTCAACCTCATATGGCGCACCAAACATCGGAAGGACCCGCAACGTTTTACCGATCAGAGCACCTTCCTTACTTTTGTCACCTAATGAATTGACATAGGATTGCTCCACAATGTTCATCTCAATCCGGCCTTTGGTGCCGTTAATGGCAATGCGGTAACCTTCCCATGGCTGATAGGCAACGAGGGAGTACGTCAGAATGGCTTTGCTCCGATACTTCACAAGCACACCCATCGTATCCTCAATGTTAATGCCATCCCCAAATACGCTTTGATCCCGCTGATAACCATCTTCCGATTCGGCATCCAGATACATGGACTTCATATGAGCATCCGAATCCAAATGCAGTGCAAAAGGATCTTCCTTCGCGATTGGGTTACCGGTTGCTCGATTGTAGAACTGTGTTACACCGCGTTCTTCTGCGTTTTCTCTGCCGTAAAACATCAGATCACCGAATGCAAACACGGTCTCTGGCTGCGAGCCGATCCAGAAATTCACCAAATCGAAGTGATGGGTGGATTTGTGCACGAGCAGTCCGCCGCTGTTACGCTTGTCCCGATGCCAACGACGGAAATAATCTGCCCCGTGTCGGGTATTCAGCAGCCATTCAAAGTGAACGGACGTGACTTTTCCGATGGTATCATTCAGAATAAGTTCCCGAATCTTCGTATGGTGCGGCGCATAACGGTAGTTAAAGGTAACTCTGACGTTCTGGCCAGTGCGCTTGACTGCATCCAGGATGTCCTGGCATTTCTCCTCATCGATCGTCATTGGTTTCTCGGTGACAACGTCACAACCCAGTTCCATCGCGCGAATGATGTACTTGTGATGGGTACGGTCAACGCTGGTTACGATGACATAGTCAGGCTTCTCGTTCTCAATCATCTGATCAAACTGATCCGCAGGATAGGTGGGTACCTCTGGATAATCGTACTTTTCCTTCAACAGTTGATTCGCGTAGTTCATGCGGACTTGATTTATATCACAAAAGCCGACAAGCTCGGAAGTATCCCTGTAATCCCGGGTTAATGCACCATAAAAGAATTCCGCACGGCCGCCGGTTCCGACTAATACATAACGTTTCTTGCTACTCATGTCTATCGCCTCCTTGAATATAGCTCTAGACTATAACAAGGGAGTACTTCTTTCGCCGCATTTTATGCGTAACCGCTTTCAAATGCCGCATATTTTGCTATAATTTATGGAAAGGAGAGAGGCCGACATGACAGAACCTTTCAGTGCAGATTTTTATGATCCCACAGATTTACTACATATTGAATATGATCGTCGCATTGGATACTTCTCGATGACGGATGACCACCTGCATGATCATTATGAGTTGTATTACCTGTTGTCTGGCGAGCGTATCTATTTCATCAAGGATCGGACCTACCGGGTAAAGGCTGGTGACTTGGTGTTTGTTGACCGCAATACGGTTCATAAAACCTTGGAGAGTGGCATGCCCGACCATGAACGCATGGTGCTGTATTTGAAGCCTGAGCTTTTTGCAGCTATGGCTATTTCAGCGGAGTTAGTCGAAGCCTTGAAGGAGCCCTTCTGCTGGGAGATCCCTATTGTAAGGTTTCCTTCACAGGTCACGGAGGTTTTGGAGCGCATGGTGAGCGAAATGGTCGATGAGATGCTTCGTCCTCAACCGGGAAGCAATCTGTTACTTCGTCACCGGGCTATTGAATTGTTGCTTCATGCCCATCGTAATCAGCATCTGGGCAGGTTATGCTCCGATGATCGTGAGCCGGTTCTTCATCCCAAGACACAGGCCGTTGTTCGTTACCTGAATGAGAATTATCAGAAGCCACTGACACTACCGGAGGTGGCGGGGATGTTTCGCATTAGTCCGCATTATCTGAGTCGATTGTTCAAACAAACAACGGGCTTTACCTTCAGTGATTATCTGAATCTGTTACGGGTGAAGGAAGCACAGCGTTTGCTGCGGGAAAGTGAGGCATCCATTACGGATGTTGCTTGGCTTGCCGGCTTCAGTAACTTCTCTCATTTTGGCAAGATGTTTAAGCGAACCGTACAGGTATCACCAAGAGTTTACAGGCAGGAAAACAAGGAATTGGGTTCCGTGAGGACCTTATGAGAGGGAGCGAGTATACGATGATTGAAGCGAGATTAAATGAACTGGGGATCACTTTGCCACAGGCCAGTGCCCCTGCGGCGAAATATGCCAATGCTGTTATTGTTAATGGCATCATGTATGTATCCGGGAAAGGACCTGATACCTCGGAACGTGGCAAACTGGGATCAGACTTCACAACTGAGCAGGGATATGATTTTGCCCGGAATGCCGGACTGGAAGTGCTCGCTGTCGTTCGAGATGTGCTGGGTTCACTGGATCAGGTGAAGAGAGTGGTTAAAGTGCAGGGCTTTATCAATGCGTCCGCTTCATACCAGGAACATCATAAAGTCCTGAATGGATTCTCAGATCTGATGATGGAGGTATTCGGGGATCAGGGTGTACATGCTCGTTCGGTATTTGGTGCCGTATCTGTTAGGGATAATTTGCCCTTGATCATTGATTCCATATTTCAAGTAGAGGAGTAGATCTAACCATGACAGAATCGACTTCATTTAATCCAATTATGTTAACGATTCCCGAGAGCTTCCAAACGGAACGCCTTACGATTCGTGCCCCGCAGTGGGGGGACGGTGCGGCAGTCAATGAAGCGGTCCGTGAAAGTGCGGAGCAGCTGCGATTGTGGCTACCTTTTGCGGAGAAGATCCCGTCATTGGAAGAGTCCGAGATGACTGTTCGCAGAGCAAGACTGAAATATCTGGAACGTACCGACCTGATGCTTCATCTGCGAGACAGACACACGGATGAATTGGTAGGCAGCAGCGGGTTACATCGCATCGACTGGAATGCACGTTGTTTCGAGATTGGTTACTGGATTCGAACTTCACGAGCTGGTGAGGGGTTGATGACGGAAGCGGTGAAAGGCATTGAGCAATTTGCCATTACGCATCTGGAGGCGAACCGTCTGGAGATACGCTGTGATGCGCGTAATGTGCGAAGTGCCAAAGTAGCTGAAAGGGCGGGTTATACACTGGAAGGCACACTACGCAAGATGCGGCGGAATAGTACAGGTACTTTGGTCGATTATATGGTTTTCTCTAAAGTCAGAGGAATTGAGTTCGAGTAAAAGGGAGGGTAGATATGGAGCGAATTGGTCAGGGAAGAACTGCGGAAATCTATGCGTATTCGAACGAGCACATTATGAAGTTATATCGAATGGATTTTCCACTCGAAGCGGTCCAAAATGAATTTAGAATAAGTGAGTTGGCGTACAAGAAAGGACTGCCCGTCCCACAAGCAATATCCTTAATAGAACATACTACGCCGCGTGCGGGCATTGTCTTTGAACGACTTCAGGGGAATACCCTGTTATCCCTTATTATTCAGCAACCTGAATTACTGGAGCAGTTGGCGTTCATGATGGCTGACTGTCATTACAGACTTCATTGCGAACGAGATGATGAAGGAGCACTGCCCTCCCAAAAGCAGATTCTATCCGGAGCAATTCGCAATGTTCGATTATTATCAGAGGGTGATCAAGCGCGAATCCTCTCATACTTAACAATATTGCCTGATCAACAGCAAATCTGTCATGGCGATTTTCACCCCGATAATGTTATGCTCAGTGATGCTGGCGATCAATACTGGGTTATCGATTGGATGACTGGTATGTCAGGAGATCCTGCGGGTGATGCGGCTCGAAGCTGGGTAATATTAATGAGCAGCACTTTGCCGGAGAATACAGAGCCTGCTGTACGAATGGGGTTTGAAACGGCTCGTGAGTCGCTGATTGAATATTACATGCATCATTATATGCAACTGTCCGGGATTACACGTGAATCAATCGAATCCTGGATACTTCCCGTTGCTGCCGCGCGTCTTGACGAGGATCTGCCTGCTCAAGAGGTGGAACAGCTGCTCAAGTTGGTTCAGGAACGACTTCGTCTGTTATAAAAGTTAACTTTAAGATTATTTACACAGACACTACGATGACAGGTAGGGTAGAGAACGAGAGGGGACGAATTCATGCTGCAATCATTAATGGCCATACAATCATACAAATCAGGTAACACGCCGGAAGCCCAGCAGCCATGGCTGCAACTGCTGGCAGCAGCAGAGAAACCCCATATTAACCTCGAACGCATTCATTCCATCGCGGAACTTGAGGGAACGAATCCGGTGCTGGATTACACCGAGCGTACACTGCGTGTGCTGGAGAAGCTTCAGGTTTCTTTTTGGGTGCGAGAAATTCTGGAGGAGGTTCTAATCTGGTCAGAGACAGCAAAGGCCGGATCACGTGAGCAGCGGCGTGTATGGCAGAAGCAGGGCGTTAATCTGTTTGTGCACAATGTGGGGTCCGCCCAGTTATATGATCTATACGAAGGGCCAGAGCACCTGGATAATGACATCAGTAAGAGCGGGGGAACGAGTATAAATCAACCTGGTTCTCTGAGCGATGCCTTAAGTAAGAACGCGGATATAAGCAAGCATGCTGTGTTGACTTCACACACACCAAGGCATGAGGTTATTCGTACTCTAATTGCTACGCATGGACTTATTGGTCAATACATACGCGGCGAGATTCCATTTGCCGAGAATGCTCCGCTGCACGACTTGATCGCCAAAGGATGGCTTACTACAGAAGAACTGCACACCATACTGTTGGCATTAAATGAGTGCATTATTGCAGGCGTTGATCCAGCGTTATGGGTTCAGGTTCAGGCTGAGGTACAGCGAATTGTAGGCTGGATTATTGCTGGACCGGATCATGAGGACTGGAGCGTGAAGGAACGGTTATCCCGATTAAGAAGTTCATCCATCCGGCAGGGAGAAGCTATGGATACGGCTTATGCCAAACTTCAGACGGAACTGGATGTGGAACAGATACTGGCTCCGCTGGCCCATCGTACCCTGTGGTATGTAGAGTCGGCCATGCAGGATTTCTCGTTGCAGGAGATGGTGAAAGTGTTCCTGTTGACGCTACGTAGCGAGAGTATGACTCCAACATCCATCGAGAAACAGTCTGATATAGTCCGCCATATCAGCTTCGAACCATTGATGAATACGATGTATTACGACTACAAAGGGGTCAAGAAGCTCAATATTTATAAGAAACGAATGATTGAAAAATATTTGGAACAATACACGTGGGAACAGATTGCGGCAGGGGAGCAGATCGTCTATCCCCACCTAACCCATCGCATGGAGCGTCATGTGGATCTGCCGGATACATTATTCGTGACCTTCGAATTTTCCCCCGCTGCCGAGAAGCTCATCGCATTCTGTATTGAAGCGGAAAAGTCACCATTATATGAGAAGGCTGTGCTGCTGTTATTTGACCTGTTTGGATTGCGGCGGGATGCCTATGACCGGTTCCACAACGAAGAAACGTATTTGTCCGATATGAACAGCTCCGGTGATTATAAAAAAGTACTGCTCGACTATATCGTCGGTAAACGGGTACTTGATATTGGTCCAGGTGGAGGGATTCTGCTGGATCTGATTGAGGAGGAAAAACCGGAAGTGGAGCCGATCGGTATCGATATCTCAGCCAATGTCATTGAAGCGCTGGAGCGCAAAAAGCAGCGCGAGGGACATCGCTGGCAAGTGATGAAGGGCGATGCCCTGCAACTGGAGCAATATGTGCAGCCAGGCACCGTGGATACAGTTATTTTTTCATCCATTCTGCATGAATTATATTCATATATTGAACTGGACGGACGAAGATTTAATTCCGATACGGTTGTAGCAGCGCTGAGAAGTTCATTTCGTGTACTGTCACCTGGAGGAAGAATTTTGATTCGGGATGGCATCATGAGTGAACCCGAGGCGCAAAAGCGCCGGATTCGTTTCCTGGAACCGGAGGGTATGCGCTGGCTGGAGCGGTATGCAGAGGATTTTCAGGGACGAGCGATAAAATATGAACGAATATCAGACAACGAGGTCGTCATGCCAATCAACGATGCGATGGAATTTCTCTACACCTATACGTGGGGGGAAGAGGCATATGTGCATGAGATACAGGAACAGTTCGGTATCTTTACGCCGACCGACTATAAGAACTGTATTCTAGAAGCGCTGGGCGAACAAGCCGAAATGATCACCTTCGAACATTTCCTTCAGGAGGGTTATACGGAAGCACTTGGAGAACGAATGATCTTCATGAAGGAAGATGGTTCCCCTGCATCTTTGCCAGACAGTACCTGCCTGATTGTTATTGAGAAGAAGGGGTTGGCGGACGGATGATGAGCGAGGCCAGTACGTTTTTGTATTTTGTTAGACATGCGGAGTCGCGGTATGTTGCAGGACAAGAGCGCGAGCGTGGGCTGACAGAACAAGGTCATCAAGATGCAGGAACGGTTGCCAGTCTGCTCCAAGGGGAGCAGATTCAACTGTTCTATTCCAGCCCTTACAGGCGAGCGGTGGATACAATTCAGATTCTGGCAGATCGGTCAGGTGGAATTGTGGTGACAGAGGAAGATCTGCGTGAACGCCAGTTGTCGAGTTCGGATGTAACGCACGATAATTTTCGTGAAGCCAAGCAGCGATTGTACCGCGACCCTACGTATGCGTATCCTGGTGGAGAGTCTGGTGAACAGGCTCGCTCTAGGGCAGTAGCGGTGATCGATAGAATTCTGGATAAACATGCGGGTCACAAGGTAGTCATCGGAACCCATGGAGACGTGATGACACTTATTTTTCAACACTATGATGCTTCCTACGGTTATGATTTCTGGGAGAAGACTACGATGCCGGATATCTATAAGTTGCAGTTTGATGGAACGCACAAGTTGGTCCAGGTAACAAGATTGTGGGAGTGACAGGTAATATATGAGAAATGCATTAAGCGTGATGAGAGTAGAGAGGTGTGAGTTGAACGGATGAAAATGACGCTGTTACCTGATACATACTTTATTGAAAATCTAAGCGTATCCCCATTACAGGATAGAATGTACTGCATATTTGATCTCGAAGGTACGGGCATTAATCCTGTGGTGGAGAGTGTGACACAATTTGGTGCGATGCATTACCAAAGAGGTCAACAATGTAATACAACATTTTCTTCACTTACACGGGCGGACAAACCTATACCAGAAGCTGTGGCCAAATTAACAGGCATTTCGAATGAGGATATGGTAGAGGCTCCGTCGTTTGTAGAAGCATTTCAGTCCTTTCAGGAATTCATTGGTGATAGCGTTCTTGTGACCCAAGCCGGATATGAATATGATCTGCCCATCTTGAAGCGACATTGTGATGAGTATGGTCTCCCGATGTTCACTAATCTGGTATTGGATACAAAAGCGATGTTCACGTACATTCATCCTGAGATTAACGAGGTCGTCTCTACGGATTTTCTGATTCGGTATTACGATCTGAATACAGATGGAGTTCACAGGCACAATGCTCTGGCAGACTGTGGTGTGATCGCTGGTATCTTTGAATGTATCCTTAGTGAATACGAGGAACTTCAATTGAATCATTTTACAGCTGATCCCAAGCGCATGATGAAGCGTTTTGTTATACCTGAGATGTATCTGACATAATGAAGAACTGGAGGGGAGATCGATGAGCAGAACAGATGTGGAGAAGCTGCTGTCGGAACTTAACGAAGGACGGATTCTGACTCAGCAGACATTCGAAGGATTGGATGTAGAGGTTTATCTGGATGACAGGGATGCCTCAACGTTTGCTGACGAGTGGATGCAATCCTTTGAACGATGGGCTCAAGCTACTGCTGTGGCTGAAGAAGAGGTGCTGCGCGCATGCAGGGAACAGGCGTTCAAACAAACGTTAGCACTCACTGGCGAACCTGAGTTAGCGGGGTATGTGAGTGATGATCTGGGTTTAATTGGCGCTGCACTGTTACAGGATATGGTGAATGATATCTTTGTGAACAAGCTGCTGGAAAGTTATCGTCAAGGTAGGTTGCCCCTGCGATAAGCGGGGGTGAGCCATGTTGGCTCTTCTCGTTTGTATAAAAAAATAGCATTAAATGTACATTGTGAGTCGGTTGAAGCATGAGTTACAATTCACCTAAGCAATAGATGAGAATGATAATCATTATACGTTATGTGTATATCATTCTCACGATTATATCAACAGATCATATAGGGGTGAAGGGTATCATGGTAGGTTTTATTAAAGGTATAAAAGGGTGGACGATCACATTACTGCTCATGGGTCTGGTGATTTCGGGATGTAGTACAAACACCGCTACCAATGCGGAACAGACTCCTGCAACTGAAAATGCAGCTTCGGGAGAAAATACATCCGTAACCGAGACAGAGCCTGCGACACGAGTTGTACAGGATGAATTTGGAGATGTAACGATTCCGGTTCAGCCACAACGAATTGCTGGAATCTATGTAGAAGATTATCTGAAGGCGCTCGATATTACACCTGTCGTGCAGTGGTATAATCCGATGTGGGGTGTGCAGGAGTATTTAGGACTGGATGTGCCGCAATTTGATACTACAGGCAGCATTGAGGCCTTGTTGCAATATGATCCGGATCTCATCATTGTGGATGGGGGAGCGGACATGGAGAAATATGAGATGTATTCCAAGGTGGCACCAACATATCGTTTGCCTGAGGAAGTACTGCAGGACGCCGATCAAATGTTAAAAACCATTGCCGATGTTGTAGGTAAATCAGACAAGGGTGAAGAAGTTGCTGCGGCATTTGAGGCCAAGATTGCAGATGCCAAATCGAAACTGAAGGAAGCGGTCGGGGACGAGAGCGTCGCAGTGGTCCGGCTGAATGTTAACGATGACTCACTGGCACTGTTCGGTGTGAAAAATCGATTGACCGGATTTATTTATTCAGAGCTCGGTCTAACACCGCATCCTCTGGTTAGCAAGATGGAGGAATATCAGGAAATTCTGTCTGAGGAAGCCATCCCGCAGCTTGATGCGGATCATCTTATCATTTTCCCTTCCAATGGAGAATGGTCATCTCCCGAGAACAAGGAAGCTTTGAAGGTGCTTGACAGCAAGTTGTGGCAATCCCTTCCAGCGGTTAAAAACAATCAGGTGTACATCATGGAAAGATCACATTGGCAATCAGGTGCAATTACAGCGAATTCCATGAAAATTGATGATCTCTTGGAAAAGATGACTCCATAGTATAATCCTATAAGAAAGAAAGTTCTTCAGCGAGGGTTGAAGAGCTTTCTTTTTTCGTATACACTATTTCAAATGATAATAATTCTCAGTTAAGGACGATGAACATGTACCCCACGATAATACAATGGATTCCCAAGCCCTGGCTGTGCACGATTCAGCAGATGGAATATATAAACCACGGTAAATCTGAGATCGATAAACGTTTGCTACATAAAAAATCGTCTTCACACTCCATATTTGTTGTTACGTCTGGAAAGGGTTCGATAGTTTACTCCGATCGGGAATTTCATTTGGAAAAAGGAATGATTATGTTTGTTCCAGCGGGAACACCGATTAAGATAGAAGGCTCTCCTTGGACAGAAAATAATTTGCAATATTATAAGCTTGATCTGGTGGTGGCTGAGGTGAAAGAAGATATTTCAGACCATTCGCCTACGATAATCACGACTGAGCGGCAAGAGTTTCTTAAAGGGATTGAAGCTCAAGAAGCACTTCCTTTTATTCAGCTGAGTTACAGTCCGTGGAGTTCCTGTCTGGAAGCGTTGGAACAAATGCTGCGTCAACAGGTCACTGGCGATTGGCTGAAGCAATGGGAGGTACAGCTTCGTTTCCAAGAGTGGTTCCGTGCCTTGCTTCGCCAGAGTGATCCCGAAACCGATGCACCAGATGACCGTGCCCGTCTTCAAAGTTCAATTCGTTATATTGACGACCACTATGATCAGACGATAACCGTGGACGAGCTCGCGGCAGATATTGGTCTAACCAGAGCCAGCTACACTCGGCAATTCAAAAGGATGACAGGCAAGCTTCCGCTTGATTATGTGAATACGGTTCGGCTGGAGCGCTCGAAGCAACTATTGCAGCTAACGGATGATCGCATCCATGAGATTGCACAGAATGTGGGATTCAGCAGCGAGTATTATTTTGGTCGTCGTTTCAAACAGTATGCTGGTATTTCACCTGGGTTGTATCGTCGTCATCACCGTCAAGAGGTTCGTGTCTTTGCTCCGTATCTGGAAGACTTTGTGTTGGCCCTGGGCGTAAAGCCTGTGCTGCAATATTCGCATCACTCCTGGGGTAGACAGCATTATTTGGGATTGGATGATGTGCCCGAATTCGATGTAAGCCAGCAGGATGCTCAATTCAGTGCGGGTATTGTACCTGACTTTATCATGCTGAACAAGGGATATGATCGATGGAATCTGGACCGCTTTGAGCAAGTAGCACCTACGTTTTACGTAGATCATCTGGGAGAGGATTGGCGTTCCATTCTTAGATCAACAGCCGATGTGTTGGGAAAGGTGAATCGGGTTCAAGATGTAATTGGTGCGTATGAGGACAAGGCATTGGAAGCTAAAGGACGTTTAACACGTTATATGCGTGGTCAAACGGTGGCGTTTTTGCGTATATCTGCGTCGGATATTACTCTCTATGGGAATCAGCAAGGTTACGTGGGCCCTGTAATGTATCAGGATCTTGGACTAACTCCGCATTCCCGTGTGCAGCAATGGACAAGACATGAGCGCAGGATTTCCATTGGATTGGAGCAGTTAAGCCAACTTGATGCGGATCACTTGTTGATTACTTTTGATACTGGGGATTCTGCTGAACCAGGAGTTGAGCGCGAACTGCTCGACCGGGATGAATGGAAACGTCTGCCTGCGGTGAGGAACGGTAATGTGTATGAAGTGGATTTCCTGTCATGGATGAACTACGGTGTGATCTCTCATGGGAAGAAAATAGAGGATGTATTGCGGTTTATGGCTTGAGGGATGGAAGTTAAAACTACAAACAAGCTGGTTTCAATAATTAAATTAAACTCGAAGAAAAATGAATAGGAGAATAGACATCACATGCAGAAAAATATCTGGGCATCGCTTTTAGTAGTAGCTGTTATTGGAATGGTTCCTGTTACAGAGGTACCAAGGACTACGGTTGCCGAATCGCATGAAATCTTGCCTGAAGATCTTCCGGAAAGCTTAAGATATGATTCCGAGCATCCAGATGTAATTTATGTGAGGGATTGTGGGGTCTACGAGAAAGTTGATTCCAGTTTAGTAGACTACGGTAAAGAAGAGGTTGTAGTCGATGATTTACAAAAGGTAACAGATAAAACAAATGTAATTGTTGCTTATGAAGCAACTTACGTCAAAAAAGGTGAATGGGAATAAAACATATGACGTTTGAAGTAAGTGAATACTAAAAAATATGAAGTTCCATCAGCATAGCTGAAGGGGCTTCTTTTTGTTCGCTTTGATAAATGAACCAATACAACGACTCAAAAGGCTTGATTCATCTCATTTTAGTGTAGCGTTTACAAAAAAACTGGATAACGAGCACAAAATGCAAAAGCGGATGTCCTTGACTGAAAGATTACGACATACCATTAGAGTGAAGGCTGATCTGTAAGGCAGGATGAAGTCTTCAAGCATAGCCATGAATGGCGGATGGGAGAGCTGTAATGACAAAACGGGTAATTCTGTTGGAAGAAGGTACGGCAGAGATGAAGGGGCTAATGGGCAGTATAGGGGCTGATCTTGCGGAGCTAAAGCATGCAGGTTGGTCTGTCCCGGCCGGATTTGTAGTCACAACGGAATGCTGTCGCGAGTTCTGTACCCGTCTTGGACATCTTTCCGGTGAAGGAGAGGAAGAGATTGTGAACGCGATCCGGCACCTGGAACAGCAAACCGGGAAAATCTTCGGACATTCGGAGAATCCGCTTCTGCTCGCGGTACGTACTGATCGTGATCAATCATCAGATGCTGCCATACATCCATTGTTAAGTGTGGGTCTAAACGATGTCACTGTGGAAGGACTCGCACGTCATACCGGTAATCGGTTGTATGCACTCCAATGTTACCTTCATTACTTAAAGGAATATGGACAGTTGATACATGGAATTCCGTCTGAATTTTTCACAGAAATATCGAGCAACGTCAAGGATGGGGATGAAGCGGAGCTTGAATTAAACATTACCGAATTTAAATATTTAATTGAGGCGAAGGGTCGCAGCCCTTTTCCACAGGATGTCCAACTTCAATTCAATAAAGCTGTACGTGCGGTATATCATTCACAGCGTGTTCAAGCATCCAGATCTCAGAATGAGATCATGCGTAAACCAACTTACTTTTCTTCGGAGCCAGGCGCTCCTGTTCTTATACAGACCATGATGCATGGGAAATGTGGAGACTCAAGCGGGACCGGAACAATATATACGCGTAACCCACTTACAGGAGAGAAGGGAATTATTGGACAGTACGTTTCAACGGGAAACACCGATCAAACGGATCACGGTCTGGAGCGGCTAAGAGATGACCAATCTGAGCTTTATACACGTTTGTTGGAGATAGGCAGCCAGTTGGAGAGACGTGAGGGAGAAGTGCAGGAGATTACCTTTGTAGTTGATTCCGGCGCGTTGTATGTTGTGTACACCCAGCCCGCTCGATTATCTTCTACAGCCTTACTGAGAAGTGCTGTGGATTTTGTCCATAAAGGACTCATTACCAGGGAGGAAGCACTGTTGCGTATTCAACCTGGGCATATCACGGAAGTGCTGAAGCATTATACAGATTCGGGCAGAGAAGAGAGCATTGGAAATCTTCCCACACAGATCCAGCTAGGAACGAATGACGAGCATGCAGCCTCTGAGAATAACTCAGCTTCACCTTCTTCATCCGATCTGCAACTGCTGCTCGAATGGGCTAATGAAGTGAAAGAGTTGACGATACTTTCCAATGCGGATCGACCGCAGGATGCCATAACAGCACGGAAGCTGGGGGCGGAGGGAATTGGGTTGTGCAGGACGGAGCACATGCTGTTGTCACCTGCGCGGCTACCTTTTGTACAGAAAATGATTCTGGCTGATAGTGAATCCGAGCGCAGGAGAGGGTTGGAGCGTCTGTTACCGATGCAACAGTCTGATTTTGAACAGCTGTTCGAAGCGATGGATGGATTCCCGGTAACTATACGTTTGCTCGATTCGCCGCTGCATGAATTGCTACCGGATCTGGGCGTGTTGGAGAAACGACGTGAATGGTTACAAGCCGAGGAGCCGCAGAAGCAAGAAGACCCCCAGAGTGAACTGGAGGAACTGGAGCGCGTCATTCGCAGAGTCAGTGAATTGCACGAACACAATCCGGCACTTGGGCAACAGTCTTGTCGTCTGAGTACCGTGTTCCCTGAAATTATGGATATGCAACTTGAAGCAATATTCCGTGCAGCAGTGAAAGGCATCCGTCAAGGCTGGTGGGTACGCCCCGAGATTATGATCCCCCAGATCGGTCATATGCATGAACTTCAGGTGATGAGAGATCTGGTGGATCATGTGGCTGACCAAGTGCTAGGTGATGAGAGACGGCATTGTCACTATAGAGTTGGGGCGATGATCGTTGCTCCGAGAACGGCGCTGACGGCGACTCACATCGCTCGCCATGCAGACTTTTTCACATTTGGCACGGATGAGCTGACAGAGATGACGTTTGGATATAGTCGCCATGAAGCCGAGAAGCGATTCCTTCAACGTGATACGGATTCTCGTATAGTAACGAATAATCCTTTCGATGTGCTCGATATTGAAGGAGTCGGGCAACTGATAGAGATGGCGGTAGTCCAAGGTCGAATTCGAAAACCTCATCTGAAAACAGGGATCTGCGGAGAAAATATGGCTGATCTGGAATCGATTACGTTCTGCCACCGTATTGGAATGGATTACGTAAGCTGTCTACCTGAACAGATCCCATATGCACGAATTGCAGCTGCACAAGCAGCCATTAAGGGACAGAGAGAGGTTACGAACACACAGAATGCAGATATATCCACCATTGCGTAAACACGCAGCCTGTCTTGCACGGAACTTCCATGGAATAGCAAACAGAAAACTGTTATACTGAAATATGCGTTTTGTAAAGGGAACGTAAAATTTCAGGGTAAGGGTTGAAAGCGACCATGTATAATTCCAAAAATGAACGAACTTCATCACGGACTTTATTCGCCGTGTTATTCATTCTTATGTTGTTGAAGCTGTCACTGTTGAGGTATTTCTTTTTCCAGGGTCTGTCCGGCATTGGTCTGGTGACTGACGCATTAGGTGCATTAACGTTGGTATGCATACTGGATCTGATTGTGCCCAAAGGCTGGAAGCGGACCGTTTATGGGGGATTCAATATTTTGTTCACTCTGCTTCTGTTCGCGGCAACGCTGTATAACGTTCATTTCAGTTCGGTACCCACATATACCGTGCTAAGTGAGTTAGGTCAGGTTGCGCAAGTACGGGGCAGTATCGGACCTCTGGTACGACCGGAGCACTTTCTGTTTTTTGCAGACATCGTATTGGCACTGCCAATATGGTTGATTGTGCGCAGACGTGCAGGTGGGCGTAACCGCAGCAGTTACCGCGATAGCGGTCTGACGTTCGGCAGAGTTCGCAGACGTTACTGGGGAAAACTCGGTGTTGCGCTTACCGCTGCATTCTGCATCGTGTTGTCTGGCAGTTTTATTGTCAAAGGTGAAACGATTGATAACGAACTGGTTCGCGCCGAGAATCTCGGTTTTCTGAACTACCAGGTCTCATCTGCTATTATGACAAGCAAAGAGAATGAGGCCATTGCGAATGGCAACATTAACGAAACGATTGCCAAGATCAATGACCTGGTTAGCAAGTATCCGTATCAGGATAAACCGAGTGACGGCTCAGCCGTGAAGGCCAAATATTTTGGTCAGGCCAAAGGCAGTAATCTGATTGTACTGCAACTGGAGTCCTTTCAGAATTTTCCGATTAATGCCTCATTGGACGGTCAGGAATTAACGCCGGTATTGAATGATCTGGCAAAAGAAAGCTATTATTTCTCTCATTTTTTCCAACAGATTGGACAGGGAAACACATCAGACGCTGAGTTTATGTCGAACACGTCCATCTATCCAACCGGCGTTGTCCCCATGTCGGCAGGGTATAGTGACCGCGAATTGCCAAGTCTTCCAAAATTACTTGGCAAAGAGGGATATGAGTCCGAGACGTACCACGTCAATGACGTTACCTTCTGGAACCGGAACAAGATGTATCCGGCCCTCGGATTCACTCGTTACTTCGACAAGCCGAGCTTTGAGAATGACAAGTTTAATGATTTTGGACCATCAGATGAAGAGTTGTACCGTGTAGGTGTGGAAAAAATGACTGCGCATCAGGCTGCAAATCAGCCGTTCTATGCTCAGTTCATCACGGCATCAAGCCACTCGCCGTTTACGGTTCCTGCCGATCGTGCACGAATTACGATTCCCGCGACGATCACAAACAAACTGCTTCACGATTATCTGCAGTCGATCAACTATACGGACTATGCCATTGGTCAACTCATTAATGAGTTGAAGGCCAACGGATTGTGGGATAACACAACCCTAGTGCTCTACGGAGACCACTTCGGTCTGCCTGCTGACGAAGAGATTACACAACAGATTCAGGCTAATCTCGGTGTTCCTTATGACGGTAAAGTAAGTCGATTCAACATTCCGTTAATGATTCACACACCGAAACAGAGCAAAGGGCAAGTCATTGAGCAGCCAGGCGGTCAGCTGGATATGTTGCCAACAATCATGAATCTGATGGGCGTTTCGCTCCAGGACGAGAAGTTCACTGCCTTCGGACATGATCTGCTCAACATGGATCATAATGCCTTCGGTATCCGGTATTACTTGCCGACGGGGTCATTTGTCAACAATGACATCATGTTTATTCCGGGTGCAGGGTTTGATGATGGAACAGCTTACTCACTCAAAACGTATGAGCCT
This sequence comes from Paenibacillus sp. FSL R5-0749, assembly GCF_038595085.1. Lineage (NCBI taxonomy): Bacteria > Bacillati > Bacillota > Bacilli > Caryophanales > Paenibacillaceae > Paenibacillus > Paenibacillus sp. FSL R5-0749. Next base: position 2,756,563 of record NZ_CP152005.1, read on the forward strand.
GTAACGGATTTGGAACCCTATCGTGCGGACTATGAACATGTGCTCAGCCTGATGAAACTGTCTGACGAGTATGTGAAGTTGTTACCGAAACGTGCGCCATAACTGAGTTTTTCTGAAAGAGATTAGATCTCAACGCTACATTCAAACGTCACCAGTTCATAACTGGTGGCGTTTTTTGCATGTTTCTTGCACAAGTGTGGTAATAAAAGAGGATAACTAAAGTTTGAAACTGTAATTATTAATGTTACAATGGAACAAGCAAGAATGAAGTGAGCAATAGCGTGCAACATCCGCAAGAACTCATATTCACAGAAATCAAGAACCTAACAGATGAGAGGATTGAATATATATGAAACTGAGTGTACTCGAACACGGACATATCAATGAAGGACGAAGTGTGCAAGATACGCTGCAGGAAACGGTGAAACTCGCGCAACATGCGGATCAATTGGGATACTCCCGCTTCTGGATGTCGGAGCATCACGGTAGTGGTGCGCTGTCTTTCTCCAGTCCTGAAGTGATGATTGCACATGTGGCTGCACATACGGATCACATTCGGGTAGGTTCCGGTGGAGTCATGTTACCTCATTATAGTGCCTATAAGGTTGCGGAGAATTTCCGTCTGCTGGAAGCGTTGCATCCGGGGCGGATTGACCTTGGAATTGGCAGAGCACCAGGCGGAATGCCGATTGCCAGCAGAGCGCTGAACGAAGGCAAATCATCGAATGTACAATTCTTCCCACAGCAGATTGCGGATCTGGGAGGATACTTCCACGAGCAATTGCCTGAGGATCATCGGTTTGCGTCTCTGGTAGCCGGACCATCGGTTCCAACGGTACCCGAAGTGTGGTTGCTGGGTTCCAGCTCCGAAGGTGCGAGAATTGCAGCTGCGCAAGGGACGTCGTATGCGTTTGCCCAATTCTTCGGGACACCAGGCGGCGAAGAAGCAATGAAACATTACCGTAGACATTTCAAGCCGTCCATCCTGAATGACAAACCCCATTCCATGATTGCTGTCTCGGCGTTCTGTGCAGAGACAGAGGAAGAAGCGGCTGAACTGGCGCGCAGCAATGAACTATTCTTCCTGCGACTCGGACGGGGACTTGAACAGAGTTCCTTCCCATCCCTGGAGACGGTGAACAACTATCCATTCACAGCGATGGAGATGGAACAGATCCGTCAACGTCGTTCTTTTTCCATCGTGGGTACACCGGATCAGGTGAGAGACAAAATTACCGCTATGGCTGAACGTCATGAAGCGGATGAAGTCATTATCGCGTCAGCGATCCATTCGTTCGAAGCACGTCTACGCTCATTCGGCTTGATTGCAGAAGCCTTTGGACTCAAGCAGGACTAATAATCAGCAAGCTGGAATAACTATTCTGAACAGACCGGAATTTTGCTCTTGTAAGGTTCCGGTTATACTCTTGCTTGATCAGGGAGAGGAGAGAGGTTCATATGCGCAGATGTGTCATTAGTGATATTCATGGCTGTTACGATGAAATGAATGCATTGCTTAAGCTTGCAGATTATAATCCTTTGCAAGATGAGTTGATTTTGCTGGGTGATTATGTGGATCGCGGTCCAAACAGCAGGCAGGTCATCGAACAGATTATGCAGCTTCAGCAACGGCACAATATTATAGTGATTAAAGGCAATCACGATGCCATGATGGTCAAGGCGCTGACCCAGGATGTTGAGCAATATGATCAGCATTGGATTCGTAATGGTGGATTAAACACGATGGCAAGTTATCTGGATCTGGAGCTTACATATGATGAGCAACAGATCGATTGGGAAGCTTATGCTGAAGCCAAACAGTGGATACGTACACATTATGAACATCATCTTCGGTTTCTGGATCAGCTTCCGCTGGTTTACGAGATACCGGGTTATATTTTTGTGCATGCCGGGATCAACCCGGATATCGAAGATTGGAGAAACCAGTCCGAGCGGGACTTCATTTGGATTCGGGAATCATTCTATTCCAGACCAACGACGATTAGAGAGACGGTCGTATTTGGACACACACCCGTGAAGCATTTGCATGATGAGTCAGGCATTTGGTTTGACCCGAGCGGAGACAAAATTGGCATTGATGGTGGCTGTGCCTATGGAGCACAATTGAACCTGCTGGAGATTAGCGAGGATGGCAGTCTAAAGACCTTTTTTGTACGGCAAGGGCAGAGCGTGGAAGAGCCCGAGATTTAATATTTTCGTTGCGTATCAGGAATTCATATGCTAATTTATAAGGTTGTACGAGGGAATAAATAGGATACATATCATATCGACTTGAGGGGAATGAACCAAGTTTGGCTATCTATAATCTGGATCAACTGCAACATCACATTTTACTCTGTAATGGTGGAACATGCATGCGTAACGATGGGGAAGAAGTAACTCAGGCGGTACGGGACGAGATTGTTAAACAGCAGGCGGGAGGATTCATCCATACGACTCGTACCAAATGTAATGGTCAGTGTGACAACGCATGCGTGTCGATTGTGTATCCACAGGGTGACTGGTATGGCCAGATGACACCGGATTCAGGCAGAGCACTCGTACAGGCCTTGTGCGAAGGCGAGAAACTGGAGAAACACTTGATTGCGAATGTGGCCAAGACCTCTGTGAAATAGAATTACAGAGAGGATATTATTTTTTTCTAAGATGACTTACCTGAGAATGATTTGCAATTAATTCGCTGTAACGGGATTGGAATTAAGCCTTATAAGCGCTATAATCAGTAGGGTATGATTAAAATATGACATGTATTATTCTATATAAGTTCAACTAAACGTTTTACACGAGAACGGAGAGGACAGAAAAAAGCTGGAGAAGCGGAGCGCTCGCCTAAAAGCTTTCTGAAAGAAAGCTGCATCGGAAGCGTATGCTTATCACCGGATTTTACCTTTAAAAAGGGAATCAAAAAATCTGGGGATAACAGCGATCGGAAGGTTATTCTGTCATCGGAGTGGCAAGTGTAAACATTCTTTGGTTAAACTTATATAAATGAGAATTGACGGAGGGCTATAAATATGGAAAAAGCGTTAATCTTCGGTCACAAAAATCCCGACACGGATACGATCTGTTCGGCAATCGCCTATGCGGATCTCAAAACAAAATTGGGTCAGGACGTTGAAGCTGTTCGTCTCGGCGAAGTCAATGGTGAAACCCAGTTTGCACTGGATCATTTCAAAATTGAGGCACCGCGCCTGATTAAAACAGCTTCAAATGAAGTAAACAAGGTTATTCTGGTTGACCACAACGAGCGTCAGCAAAGCGTAAGCGATATTGAGGAAGTGACTGTCGTGGAAGTTATCGACCACCACCGTATTGCTAACTTTGAGACAAGCGGACCTCTGTATTTCCGTGCAGAGCCTGTAGGTTGTACTGCAACCATTTTGAATAAAATGTACAAAGAAAACGGCATCGAAGTGAGTGCGCCGATTGCTGGTCTGATGCTGTCTGCAATTATTTCTGATTCCTTGTTGTTCAAATCCCCGACTTGCACAGAGCAGGATGTAGCCGCTGCACGTGAACTGGCTGCCATTGCTGGCGTAGATGCAGACAGCTATGGTCTGGACATGCTGAAAGCCGGCGCGGATCTGAGCCAAAAAACAATTGCTGAGCTGATTTCCCTGGATGCCAAAGAATTCGTAATGGGTCAAGCCAAAGTGGAAATTGCACAGGTTAACGCTGTAGATGTGAACGATGTTCTCGTGAAGCAACCTGAGCTAGAAGCAGCCATTGAAGCGATCATTTCCAGCAAAGGTCTCGACCTGTTCGTATTTGTCGTAACAGACATTCTGAACAACGATTCTGTGGCTCTGGCATATGGCGCATCCACCAAAGCTGTGGAGAAAGCCTACAATGTGACACTGTCTGATAGCAAAGCGCTCTTGAAAGGCGTAGTATCACGCAAATCACAGATTGTACCGGTTCTGACGGAAGCATTCAACACGTTATAAATCGGACAGATTGGCGTATTCATACGCTGATAGGTATTACAAATAATAGCAACGACATCCTAGCCTGCTCTGATCGGTACATGATCAGGACAGGCTTTTGATGTGGAGGAGGAAGAATCATGATCAAAAATGAAAAAATCAAAGCAGCCGAAGTACAGCTTACCGGATTGAATGGTGAAGATCTGGGCGTGATGCCCACAAAGGAAGCCCTTCTACTTGCGAAGCAGCATAAAGTAGATCTGGTGTGCTTGTCCTTGATGACCAGTCCGCCGCCATGCAAGCTGATCGGTGCAGGAGCAGCCAAAGCGGAAGCGCAGCAGGCAAAGAAAAAAGCGAGTAAATCCCCTGATAAACGGAAAGTAAAAGAAATTCGTTTGAACCTTGCAATGGAGGATCATGACCGGGATACCAAGCAATCTCAGGCGGAACGCATCCTGAAGAAAGGTGATTCGGTAAAACTCGTCATCCAGGTGCATGGAGCCAAAGAGGGAGCTGCTGGCAAGGAATGGGCAGAGCAACTGAGCAAATCGCTGGCTGAGTTCGGTAGTAAAACGACGGGTATCCAGGTAAGTGGTAAACAGGTTGTCGTGCAACTGGACCCCCATGCGTAGATTGCCAAACGATAATTGAGATAACACCTAGGTAAGGCCACTGTGGATGTAATAATGATTATTCGAATGTGAGAAAAGCCCAATGAATGGCAGGGTAACTGCTGTACCATTGGGCTTGTTAATCGTCACTTGGATTGATATATCAGGGATGCAACTCAAGGCGAAATCCGTTTCTGTATCATTAATTCAGCTGCGTAAATAACGACTGCCCCCAAGACGTACGTATAACTGTCCGGGTAATACAGGTGTAGAAGCAGCGGCAACATTATTCGGGTTGTTCTTGGCGAATCGAGATAAATAAAAGAAGTCCGGATAAATAACCATATCCATTAAGTAAGCAGAGACCCGGCTACCTGGAACGCGGAACTGATTCAGGGTACGTATTATTTCTCCGCCGCTTGCAATGCCAATCCCGTGTCCATAATACCAGTCCTCGCGCAGCATAATCGTATTCTCTCCTTGCCATTCGGGGGTTTCGGGAGAAACATCCGGATTTTTGAAATACAGTACATCTCCTGGAAGCGCGGTTTCACTACCATTTTTTTCGATCAATCGCAGGTCGCTGTCATAATGCCAGTCAAAGAGCAGCAGATTTCGAAACAGCGAATTAAAAGCATCTTCACGAATGCTTCCCAGCACGCCACCATACAGCACAATGACAGTAGCTGTTGCACATTCAAAGGCATACAAGTGCCCATTCCTCCAAATATCCCGGATGCCGTCAGCGGGTGTTACGTTCGGTTTAAGCTCGAATCCACCCTCTGCATTCCGATTCCAGAAGGCAGGATTACATCTGGATTTTTCAAAGGATGCAAAATTCACCCCGCTTCGATCCAGTCCTTCTGCTGCATTCACGAGCGAGCCTCTCAAGTCCCATTCAAATCGAAGATGATCCATGGATTGGTAAACATATCTCGTTGGACGATCCTGAAGTTGCTGTAACCAGTACCATTCAAAATCAGACCATTCCGAGCGGTTCAGCAGGGCGGGTTGATTTGCGACAATGATCATCATTCATAACCTCCATTCCTGTTTGAATATTCAACATTGTATTATCAGTAGAGCACGGGTATTGTGTAGTATATGACGCGATGTGTTCGAATTGGTATGTACATATTGAATGTCCCCGGCATCCAAGCTTAGAAATGTCGTTTTCCTGTGAACATTTTGTGTGACCTCGTTTATAAATCATGGCATTTGGGGTAGTACTCTATAGATGAAGTTATGTTCAAGCGGGTCTATTCATACGGAATACAATCAGATTCTCATAAAGGAGGACACGTGATGTCGAAATCCATTACAGAGAGCCGATCTCTGTTCGAACAATTGTATACACACGCACCAATCGGCATTGCTGTCGCATCGCATGTAAATGGAAAGTGGTTGCAGCTTAATCCTGCATTTTGCGAGATGCTTGCATATAGTGAAGAAGAACTGCTCGATACTTCGGTCGTACATATGATCTGCGAAGAAGATCTGCACATGGAGGAATTCCGCAGCAAGTTCTGGGAAATGACCCATAAAACAAGGGAGATGTACGAGACGGAGGTTCGCCTGAAACGCAAGGACGGTTCGTTATTATGGGCAACCATTAGAGCTTGCATCGTACGGGATGAAACGAGTGGTGAACCTTTGTATCTGCTCGTACAAGCTGCTGATATTACGAAACAAAAAGATGCAGAGGAAATCCTTATTGTGCAACGTAAGCAATTGGAGGAGAGCAGTCGCATCTCGAGGCTGCTGGCAGAGTCTTCACTGGACCTGATTGCAATACATGATGTCGATTCCAGTCGTACATTTAAATATGTTTCGAATGCATGCAAGAGCATGCTCGGCTATGAGTTGGAAGAAGTGATAGGTAAGCCTGGAACATTCGTTATCTGTCCGGAGGATGTGCCCTTGGTTGAAGCGTATATGGAAGAGCAGAGAAGGGGTCTGGCTCCCAAACGGCTCAGTTATCGCCTGCAACATAAGGACGGATCTACGGTGTGGGCAGATACCATTACACATTATGTCTATGACAGTGCAGGTGAATTGTTAGAACTCGTCGCTGTAACCCGGGATATCACAGCCAGCCAGCAACAACAGTTAAGCATGCAGGAGTACAGATCATTATTTGACTGTAATCCCCTGGGCGTGGCTTCTCTTGATCTGGAAGGCAATCTGCTGAAAGCCAATGTGGGTCAGGAACAGTTGACGGGACACAGCAAGGAGGAGCTGCTGAGCCGACCTTTTGATCACCTCATTGATCCTGTGGATCTGGAGAAGACACGATATCATTTTGAGGAAACGGTGAAGGGCACGGCACAGAGCTATGAGATAGGCTTGATTCACAAAAATGGACAGCGAATTGAAACCAATGTGATTAATGTTCCTATTATACTGGAGGATAAAGTTGTAGGTGTCTATGGGATTACCAGTGACATTACGGAGTCCAAACGTTATGTCGAGGAAATCGAGAATCTTAGTTATGAACGGGCATTGATTTTGAATGGCATGTCTGAGGGTGTTATTGGACTGGACCTGGAAGGGAATCTGAACTTTGCTAATCCGGCCGCTGCGGAGATCATGAACTTCTGTCCAAGTGAAATGAACGGCAAACCTCTTGAACAGATGATGATTCAGATGCAGAGCGAAGGAATCCCTTACCCATCCAAGGATACACCAATTCTACAGGCTGTTCGTGAGGGACGAGGTCTGCCGCGTACCGAATCCGTTTTTTGGAGACAGGATGGGTCCAGTTTCCTGGCGGAGTTCCAATTGAAGCCGATTATGGATCAGGGTAGAACCCGTGGAGCCGTTTTGGTTTTCCGTGATATGACATCTGTGAAGGACATCATACGTGCCAAGGAAGCAGCAGAGCATGCAGACCGAGCGAAGTCCGAGTTTCTGGCTATCATGAGTCATGAGCTTCGAACACCATTGAATGGCATCATGGGCATGGCCCACCTATTAATGGAAACCGAGCTGGATGATGAACAGAAAGGCTTTGCAGAAATCATGATTGATAGCGGCGAATCTCTTTTGTACATTTTGAATGAAATCCTGGATTTCAGCAAAATCGAAGCAGGCAAAATGGATCTTGAGCGCGCACCTGTAGATATTAAGGCGATGCTGGGTGGAGTGATTGAACTGTTTGCGCTGAAGGCCTCAGAGAAAAATATTGAACTCTTTTGTGAAGTGTCGGATCACATTCCTGAGCGAATTCGGGGGGATGAGACACGAATCCGGCAGGTTCTGATTAATCTGGTGGGTAATGCTGTTAAATTCACAGAGCAGGGTCGTATTCAGGTGAGCGTTGGTGCTGATTTTACAGATGAGCATGGTCGGGACAATCTGATGTTGACCTTTAAAGTAAGAGATACAGGAATCGGTATTCCAACAGAAAAGCAGCATCAGTTGTTCCAATCCTTCTCACAGCTTGATCCGGCCATCAATCGCAAGTTTGGCGGGACAGGACTGGGGCTTGCGATCAGCAAGAAACTGGTGGAATTAATGGGTGGAGCGATTGGCGTACAGAGTGAGATTGGTGAGGGAGCAGAGTTCCAGTTCACCCTCGTAGTGGAGCGCTGGCAAGAAGAAAGTAGTGACCCGATCGAAATTACTGAGAATGATGAACTGCAATTGGATCGAGCCAGTCTTGCCCATGACCTCAAAATATTGATTGCTGAAGATCAAGCGGTCAACAGCCACCTGTTGGAGGAGATGCTGCGCAAGTTTGGCGGAGTATGTGATATCGTTGAGAACGGTGCACAGGCCGTTGATTCATTGAACAAGGTTCAATATGACCTGGTGTTCATGGATATTCAAATGCCCGTTATGGATGGGATTGAAGCGACCTGTCGAATCAGACAGAGCCATCCAGAGATACCGGTTATTGCAGCGATAACTGCTTTTGCAGGTGCGAGTGACCGCGAGGAGTGCTTGAAATGCGGGATGCAGGACTTTATTAGCAAACCGTTCCATTCCGCGGAGATCAGCCGTGTATTAAATACATGGGTTCCATATATTCGCTCTCAAAGGGTAACGTAACAGAAAAATAACCTGTGCCTTGAATTCAAGGTACAGGTTATTCTGTCATTTACGACCAGCCTCCGATTAACCCGGAGAGGGTTACGCATTCGTCATCTTCCAAATCTGCAATCAGAGTGAGTTCTTCGTTGTCTTGTGGATCAACGGAGAATAATTCACGGCGTCCGTCCTCATGCACAATAATGACTAACTGCTGGCCGCCCTTTGTATCAAACTGGTACTTAACTCCAATACCAGGTAGTGGGCATTCGCGGATATTCATGAAACCTGTCACCTCTTTAGCTTTGCTGAATAAAAAATTAACCGTTCACACAGTACGGATGTATTCTACTATCCACAACACCGTTTGGCAAGTCACAAATAAAATTGGTGTGAAGGAATTAATTTTTTCCGCGATGTGATCCTGCACTATGTCTCTGTCTGGCCCGTTTGCGACGAACCAAAAACCAAATGAGCAGAGCAACGATGAATAATAGGCCAATGACTGCAACGATGATGATGTTCCGAATGTTGGGGACCTGTACAGTCAGATCCAGTTTATTCATCTGGAGGGGGGAAACGTGCCAAATGAGCGTTTTTCCGCCATCCTCTACCTGATCCGCATTGGAATCAGCTGCCTTGATAGGCAAAGACAACTTAAAATCAAAGTTAACATCTTTTAACAAGAGGTTCTTAAGAAAGCTAGGCACCTTGTTGATCTGATTTTTGATCTCACCATCCGGCATGGATTCCATGAGGTCGGCTTCTGCTGTAATGTGCATCTTGGAAGTGAAGAAGCCGGGAGAAGTTGATTGTTCAACTTTGATCCCTTGTGGTAACTTGGACGTATCAAAGTTGGTTGTATTGCTTTTTTCATAATGGGTGGTCGCTGTGAGTTGCTTCTGATCTCCCTGTTCCGAAACCTCTGCCTGGAAGTTATTTCGATTCAATGCATCTGCGATCAGAGGCATGAGATTGTCTTGTCCAATCTTTCCAAGAGCGGAGTTCTTTACGTTGAGATTGAGATCCAGATCCGTTGATCCGTCCATATTCACCGTTAGATGGGCTTCTCCATCCGCACAGGCGGATAAAATAGATAACATAAGGACTAGTAGAACAGTAAGCATTAGCTGACGTAAGGGGATGCGAGTCGACATGTCTTTCAACCTTTCTGCGTAAAAATCCAAATTCCATTTCATAGAAGTATAGTATACACCGTAAACATGGCGGATGAAACTTTGAACCCTGCAGTGAGGTACGTATGATATAGTGCCCTGTGGGAAATAATCAATATGTTAAAATTGAAGATTTCGTATTTTTGTCAATGTTCGGTCAATTCAAACGGTGTTTCACCGTGTACACTAGTAGTAGTGTGATGAATATACGGAAGCAGGGAGGTTACATTCATGACATATATCATTATTATGGCCGTTATTATGGTCGTGGGCATGGTCGGAATGGGCTGGTTCTATCAGATTATGGATAAAGACCAAAGCTAGTATTTTTTAAATGTGAAAAGAAGAGAGACAACCTATAAGCTGGCTTCGCTAATGCGAGGCGGGCTTATTTGTGTTTGAAAGTTTTTTTAAGAAATGACCTTACATTAGCACGTAATATATGTAGCCAACAATGTTGTACAAATTTGACCGATGGACAAATATTTTTCGTAAAGATGGGATTTTTTAGCTGCTCTTTTGTATAATAGGGGTTAGTTTAACTCGGGATACTCTCGAGATTCTGCCAAACAGGAAAGGGTGTACATAAATGAAATTTAGTGAGTATACGTATACACGTCCGAATCTGGAACACATCAAGACATCTTTCCGTGAGCTGTTGAGCGGTTTTGAAGCTGCGACAACGGTTGAGGAACAGAGTGGGTTCATGGATCAGATTAATGCGCTGCGCAGTGATTTTGAGACGCAAGCCCAATTGGTCTACATCCGTCATTCCATTGACACCAATGATGAATTTTACAAAGCGGAGAACGAATTTCTGGATGAAAATGCACCCATTGTGCAGGAATATATTACGGATTTTTACCGTGCACTGGTTAACTCGAAATTCCGCAATGAATTGGAGCAAAAATGGGGTTCACAGCTGTTCCAACTGGCGGATCTTTCACTGAAAACATTCAGCCCGGAAATCATTGAAGAACTCCAGAAGGAGAACAAACTTTCCACAGAATACAATCAGCTGATCGCTTCGGCCAAAATTCCGTTCGAAGGTGAAGAGCGCACGTTGCCACAGCTTCATCCATTTGAACTGTCCACGGATCGCTCCATGCGTGAGCGGGCTTCGGAAGCCAGATACACGTTCATGGCTGAGCATGAGGCTGAATTCGATCGTATTTACGATGAACTGGTTAAAGTGCGTACACAGATTGCGAAAAAACTGGGATATCCAAGCTATGTGGAACTCGGCTATGATCGCATGAACCGTACGGATTATAACGCAGAGATGGTAGCCAACTTCCGGGCCCAAGTTCGCGATTATATTGTACCTGTAGCGACCAAGCTCAGAGAGCGCCAGCGTAATCGGATTGATGTGGATACACTGTATTATTACGATCAGGGCTTCAGCTTCAAGACAGGTAACCCGACACCTAAGGGTGATGCGGAATGGATTATTGAGAATGGTAAAAAAATGTACGCTGAATTATCGCCAGAGACGGATGCATTTTTCCAGATGATGACCGACAACGAGCTTATGGATCTGGTCAGCAAAAAAGGTAAACAAGGCGGCGGATATTGTACGTTCCTGAACGATTACAAAGTGCCATTTATCTTCTCCAACTTCAATGGTACATCCGGTGATATCGATGTATTGACACATGAAGCAGGTCATGCTTTCCAGGTGTATGAGAGCCGTGATTTTGCAGTGCCTGAATACAACTGGCCGACATATGAATCGGCTGAGATTCATTCCATGAGTATGGAGTTCTTCACATGGCCTTGGATGCAATTGTTCTTCAAGGAAGATACGGACAAATACAAGTTTGACCACCTGTCTTCCGGTTTGTTGTTCATTCCGTATGGTGTAGCTGTGGATGAATTCCAGCATTTTGTATATGCGAACCCGGATGCGACACCAACGGAGCGTAAGCAGGCATGGCGTAACATTGAGAAGACCTATCTGCCACACATCAATTACAAAGATAATGCTTATCTGGAGCAGGGTGGTTTCTGGCATAAGCAGGGTCACATTTTCTCATCGCCGTTCTATTACATTGACTATACGTTGGCACAGATCTGTGCATTCCAGTTCTGGAAACGCAGCAACGAAGATTTGAAGTCCGCATGGGCCGATTACCTGACATTGTGCAAAGCGGGAGGAAGTTTGTCCTTCACAGGATTGGTTGAACTGGCTGGATTGAACTCACCATTTGAGGACGGTTGTGTTTCCTCCGTAATTGGAGATATTGAGGCATGGCTTGACGGTGTGAACGATAAGGCGCTTTAAGCCTTCGTAAGGATAAGGATGTTTCTATGAAAGTTCCTTCGTAAGGTATAAGTAGTGGATAAAGCTTTAAGATTGATAGGCAAGACGGCTTGGATACCTTCGGGTGTCCGGGTCGTCTTTTTTCATTACGGGTAAAAATAAACCTTAATGTAACATTTATCGTGTCCATTGTGATTTATTTCACTATATCTGAAAACGGATTCAGTTACAATGTAGATAGTAAATCAGGGGTTACAGGAGGCTGGTTCAGATGGCAACACATGCATATTATGTTCCGCCCGTGAACTTGATGGGTAGAGGTTGTTTACAGGAAGCAAGCCAGATGATTGGACAGATGGGTATCTGCAAAGCACTGGTCGTGAGTGATCGTCAATTGATAACTTCAGGCGTTGCAGAGCAGGTACTGTCTATATTAAGAAAATCAGGGTTAGACTATGTCGTATATGATGAGGTTCAGCCTAATCCAACATGTCAGAATGTACATGACGGACATCGATTATTCCAAGATCATGGCTGTGACGCCATTATATCGATAGGCGGAGGTTCACCACAGGATGCTGCCAAAGGTATTGGCATTGTGGCTACCAACGGTGGGCATATCCGTGAATATGAAGGATTGCATCAATCGAAACATAAGTCCGTGCCACTTGTAGCTTTTAACACAACGGCTGGCACATCGAGTGAGGTGACAATGAACTACGTGATTACAGATGAGGAACGTAAAGTAAAGATGGTAATGGTGGACCGTAATAGTCTGGTCTCCCTGTCGGTTAATGATCCGGAGTTGATGCTCAGCAAGCCAGCAAGTCTCACAGCGGCTACGGGAATGGATGCCTTAACCCATGCCGTGGAAGCGATGGTGACGCCTGGTGGATTTACAGTGACAAGTGCGACAGCTGCAGCAGCTGTTGAATTGATCTTTGAATATTTGCCAAGAGCCGTGAGGGACGGCAGTGATCTGGAAGCGCGGGAACATATGACGTACGCATGTTTCCTTGGCGGGATTGCTTTTAATAATGCGGGTCTAGGTTATGTCCACGCGATGGCGCATCAACTGGGTGGCGTATATGATCTGCCGCATGGGGTATGCAACGCCATGTTACTCCCTTATGTGGAGGAGCTGAATGCCAAGCATGTACCGGGCAAATTCCGTCACATTGCCAAAGCGATTGGTATGGATGTGAAGGGTAGAAGTGATGAGGAGTGTTCCGATTACGTTATTGGGGCCATCCGTCAGCTATCGAAGGAAGTTGGCATCCCTGAGAAACTGTCTGAGCTGGGTGTGAAAGATCCGGATGTGGAACTGCTTGCCGATAACGCGATGAAAGATGCCTGTGCACCAGGCAATCCCTATCAACCGTCCAAGGACGAAGTGATGGAGCTATTCCGCAAAATTATATAGACTTTTTCAGAAACGGATATGTCAAAGTACGATCCTATTGATGTTGAGGATCACGGATTATCCAATTCAAAAATAATAGACAAAATGAGCCGAGATCGAAAGTCGGCTTTTTTGTCGTGTAAACTCGATATTTTTACTTATTTTTCCACTTAATAATTGCACAAAAACTAAAGGATTTTGCTTCTCTATTATCGAATACAATATGAATAACAGCGGCTAGAGAAAGGGTAATCTTACCCGAAACTTGATGTCGATGTTTTCCAGTAAGATTCCCCAGTCCGTTTCGTGTTTAATGTTAAATAGGAGTATTCTATTTCATTGCTCACGAGCTACATCTTAAGTTCTTCATTTAACATTCACCTCTGTAAGTCAGTCAAGGCAATTCTACACCGCATCATCTCTATCTCAGGCTTCACAATCAAACAAGTTCAACTGCAATAAGACTCATCTGGTTACACATCTGTACAGCATGCTCCTAATCATGACAACAGTGTCCACACAACAGAATATCGATTATGGGCTCTGAAATGAATCAGAACGAATGCACGTGGAGGAGGCTGTAATGATGGCGAAAAAAGAAGTTGTAGCGATGCTACTTGCCGGAGGGCAAGGGAAGAGGTTAAAAGGATTAACGAAATCACTGGCTAAGCCGGCAGTATATTTTGGCGGTACGTACCGAATTATTGATTTTCCGCTAAGTAACTGCTCTAACTCGGGTATTGATACAGTGGGCGTATTAACTCAATATGAACCACTTGTCCTGCACTCCTATATTGGTATCGGCAGTGACTGGGATCTGGACCGTAAAAATGGCGGAGTATACGTACTTCCTCCCCATGAACGTGAAGACGGAAGCAGTTGGTACCGTGGTACAGCAGATGCCATTTTCCGTAACCTGAACTTTATTGAACAATTCGATCCTGAGCACGTGCTCATTCTGTCAGGGGATCATATCTATAAGATGGACTACGAAAAAATGCTCCAGTATCACAAAGATAAAGATGCGGATTGCACCATATCGGTCATTGATGTCTCATTGGAAGAAGCCAGCCGATTCGGGGTGCTGAACACCAACGATGACTATAGCATCTATGAATTTGAAGAAAAACCTCCTGAACCCAAGAGCACACTCGCTTCCATGGGTATCTATCTCTTCAAGTGGGATGTACTGAAACGTTTCCTGATCCAGGATGAACAACAGGCATCCACCTCCTATGACTTTGGTAAAGATATTATTCCTTTATTGCTTGAAAACGAAAAATCCTTATATGCATACCCATTTGAAGGTTACTGGAAAGACGTAGGTACCATTCGCAGTCTGTGGGAATCCAATATGGACCTGTTGGACGAAGACACACCGTTTAATCTGAATGATCCGGACTGGCGTATCTTTACACGTAATCCGAACCAACCTGCACAATACATCTCACCTTCGGCGAAGGTTCGCAATTGTATTATTAGTGAAGGCAGTATTGTGCACGGCGAGGTCAACCATTCCGTCCTCTTCTACGGGGTAGACGTTGGGGAGAACAGCGCTGTTATCGATTCGGTCATCATGCCAAGAGTGAAAATCGGGCAAAATGTGCGCATTTACCGAGCTATTATCGCAGAAGGATTGGTTATTCCCGATGGAACACAGATTTCGCCTGCACCGGAAGATGAGAGTGATATATTGCTCGTGGATCAGGAAGAACTGGAACGTCAGCTTCGCCAAGGAATAACCAGCAAGGCCTAATTGAAGTCAAAAGGACGGTGCATGCGATGAAACAATTGATTGGAGTTATTAACCTTGACCATGAACTTGAGGAATTGAAGGAATTGACGTACTTTCGCTGCGGAGCCGCGGTGCCTTATGCCGGGCGTTACCGTCTGATCGATTTTGTTCTATCCAATATGATGAATGCAGGGATTGAGAGTATAGGTGTATTTGTACGGCGAAAATATCGCTCGTTGATGGACCATCTTGGTGATGGGAAGCCCTGGGATCTGGATCGTAAGCATGGGGGCATGTTTATTTTGCCACCAGACTGGAACGATCCAACAGACACATCACAGGGGGATTTGCAGCATTTTCATAATAATTTGGACTTTTTCCACAGAGGTGCAGGACAGTATGTTGTGCATGCAGGTAGTCGCCATGTGACCAAAGCAGACCTCCAGGATGTCTACAGGTATCACATCAGCAAAGGAGCGGACGTTACACTGGTCTGCAAAAAAGTGGATCAACTGCTGCCTGAGCATGACGCCTGTGTCAAAGTTGACCATGACGGTGACGGTAACGTGGTGGACATTCACCAAAGCGCTAATCACCCGAATATATATACAGAAATTTTCATCATGGAAAAAGAATTGTTCCTGCGCCAGGTACAACGATGCATTGATCATGGCGAGAGCCATTTCTTCCGGGATGTGATTCAAAAAAATCCGGATGGATTGAATATCGCTGCGTATGCATATGATGGCTATCACGCAGTCATCAATTCCATTGACAGTTATTATCGCAACAGTATGGATCTGCTGAACACAGGGCAATATGAACAACTGTTCAAGGAAGATCCGATCCAAACCAAAATCAAATATGAAGCGCCTGCCAAATACCTGGATACCGCGAATGTTAAACATTCCCTCCTTGCCAACGGTTGCATTGTGGGTGGAGAGGTGGAGGACAGTATTCTGTTCCGTGGTGTACAGGTGGCCAAAGGTGCCAAAATCAAAGGTTCCATCATCATGCAGAAATGTTACATTGGTGAAGGGACAGTGCTTGAAAACGTCATTTTGGATAAAGACGTGAAGCTGACCGGAGGGCAGACGCTGATCGGTGACCGGTCGAATCCATACATTTTAGCGAAAAGCACTATTATCTAAAGCCCACACGTAACCGATATCTTCTATAAATATATATAAAATAAAAATTCTGTAGGATGGATTTAAGGTTCGTAGACGTAAGTTGTTTGGTAAAGAGCCTAGCAGTAAGTAAAGGGGACGAAATCGATTCTGAAGAAGCGTATATTGTCTCCAAATTTCAACCTTTTACTATATAAATTAAACTTAAACATTTACACAAAACGGAGAGGACAGAAAGAACCTGAAGAAGCGGAGCGTTCGCCTTTATCCCCGGATTTTTCCTTTTAAAAAAAGGAATCAAAAAAATCTGGGGATAACAGTGATCGGAAGGTTATTCTGTCATCGGAGTGGCCAGTGTGAATATTATTAGTTCAATGTATATAGGTAATCGAGAAAATTTGGAGACAACAGCGATCATAAGAACGATTCGTCACCGTAACGGCCACTTTGCACAATGTTGAGCAACGGAGTGTATGAACCGCCATCATCCTGCAGGGTTTCCCCGGGAGGAACCTACTTTTGTTTGACAACAAAGAAACGTTCAAGAGTATTTTTACACGGAATCTGGTCAGCAAATTGGGCAAACCGATTGAAGAAGCCACACAGGAAGACGTGTACCATGTACTGGGAAGCATGATTCGTGAATATGCAGGACAGGATTGGGCAGCGTCGAATCAGGGGTTCAAGCAGCGCCAGGATAAACAGGTCTATTACTTCTCGCTGGAATTCCTGATTGGACGTCTGCTCGGCAACAATCTGCTGAATGTAAACGAGTTGGAACTCGTCCGTGATAGTCTGGCGGAGCTGGGTTTTTCCTTGGAAGAGGTAGAAGAACAGGAGGCGGATGCAGGACTCGGTAACGGAGGTCTGGGACGACTCGCTGCCTGTTTCCTGGATTCACTCGCATCACTCGGATATGCAGGACATGGTTGTGGCATTCGGTACAAATACGGTTTGTTTGAGCAAAAAATCATCAATGGCAATCAGGTAGAGTTACCCGACAATTGGCTGGATAAAGGCAATGAATGGGAAGTCCGCCGTCCAGACAAAAAAGTGGAAGTGCAGTTCTGGGGCCGTGTAGAAGCTCACGAGCAAGATGGGGAATATCAATTTGTTACCAAAGATGCCGAAGCGGTTGTAGCCATTCCCTATGACGTGCCTGTCATCGGTTATGGTCAAACGCATGTGAACACATTGCGGCTATGGAGTGCTGAACCGAAGCGTGAAACTTCACTTGACACCCCATCGAACTACTACGGTTATCTGGATTATAGCCGTTCCGTTGAATCGATCTCCGAATTCCTGTATCCGGATGATTCCCAGTACGAGGGAAAGCTGCTGCGGTTGAAGCAGCAATACTTCATGTGTTCAGCAGGTGTACAGAGTGCCTTGCGTACGTTTAACAAGCTGGAGCTACCGTATGATCGTTTGCCAGATAAAGTGGCCTTCCACATTAATGACACACATCCAACTTTGGTTATACCGGAACTGATGCGCATCCTGATTGATGTGAAGGGTTATGGCTGGGATGAAGCATGGGACATCACAACGCGTACTGTATCGTATACCAATCATACAACACTGAGTGAGGCGCTTGAGAAATGGCCTGTAGCCATGATCAGCAAGCTGCTGCCGCGAATCTACATGATCATTGAAGAGATCAATAAACGCTTCTGTGGCATGCTGCTGGATCGGTATCCGGGTGATCAGGATCGTATAGGGCATCTGGCGATTGTTGCGAATGATCAGGTTCGGATGGCGCATCTGGCCATTGTAGGCAGTCATAGCGTGAATGGTGTTGCTGCATTGCACACCGAGATTTTGAAAGAGCGCGAGATGGCTCCGTTCTATGCACTGTATCCAGAGCGTTTCAATAACAAAACCAATGGGATTACCCATCGCCGCTGGCTGATGCATGCCAATCCTAAACTGTCGGATCTGATTACGGATACCATCGGTAACGAATGGATTACAGAGCCGGGCAAGCTGGACCAGTTGGCTGGCTTTGCGGATAGTGCATCATTCCAGGAGCAGTTCCGTTTGATTAAGCGGGATAACAAAGAGCGGCTTGCTGCGTATATTCTGGACCATACCGGGACATCAGTGAACCCCGATTCCATTTTTGATGTACAGGTGAAGAGACTGCATGGGTACAAAAGGCAGCTGTTAAACATTCTGCATGTCATGCATCTGTATAATCGACTTAAGAATGATGCTTCATTTGATATGGTACCGCGTACGTTCATCTTTGGTGCCAAGGCAGCGCCGAGTTATTATTTTGCCAAGAAAATTATCAAGCTGATCAACACCGTCGCTGATACGGTGAATCGGGATGCGGCCGTGAATGATCGCTTGAAGGTATTTTTCCTCGAGAACTATTCCGTCTCTCTTGCAGAGAAAATCATTCCTGCTGCGGATGTTAGTGAACAGATCTCAACCGCAGGTAAGGAAGCGTCCGGTACGGGCAACATGAAGTTTATGATGAACGGTGCTTTGACGATTGGCACGATGGATGGAGCCAACGTGGAGATGGCAGAGCAAGTTGGAGAGGAAAATATGTTCATCTATGGTCTGCGTGCAGACGAAGTGCTTGAGTATTATCGTTCCGGCAGCTATCGTCCAAATGAGATTGTGCAGCATGATGAACGTATTCGCGAGGTAGTGGAGCAATTGGTGCATCCAGGTGCATTCTGTTATCGTGACGGGGAGTTCTGGGATATTTATGACTCCTTGTTAGCTCATGGTGACGAATACTTTGTATTGCGTGATTTTGCTGCTTATGCAGATGCGCATGCTGCCATTGACCAGGCGTATCGGGATATTCCGGGCTGGACTCGAAAAGCGATATTAAATACGGCGCATTCCGGTATATTCTCCAGTGACCGTACCATTAGTGAGTATGCCACAGATATCTGGGGTATTCATCCCGTGTCGGGGAACTGGAAAGGTTGAGCATAGATTTCTAGACAAATAGGTCCCCTTGTTCACAAGAGTGATCTCTACTGGTTAATCAATCAGCAGAGTTAAACATCTCCTTGTGGAGCAAGGGGATTTTGGCATACAGTGTTTCATAGTATCATCAACTTGAAGAGAACCGCAACTCGCGTATCTTTCATCGAACAAGTTCGCACTCAAAATCAAAAAAAAGATCTGATTCTCAGTCATACTACATAAGAAATCGTTTGATATTTCGAATGAGATAGGGGACACGATGTTATGGATCATTACACACGAATTCAGCTTGCGATTGAGTATCTGGAGCAGCATTTGCAGGATGATTTTAATATCAGAGAGACGTCTGCTGCTGCGAGCTTTTCGGCGTTTCATTTTCAACGTTTATTTCAGGCGATCACCGGATTCACTGTACTGGAATATGTGCGCAGACGAAGATTAACGGAAGCTGCCGGGATGCTGCGGGGCTCGTCGGAAGGCATATTGGATATTGCGATGAACTTTGGCTATCGATCTCAGGAGGCGTTTACCCGTGCATTTTCAGCCTACTTTGGAATGACACCCGCGAAGCTGCGCAAGTTGGAAGCGGATCAGTTGTCTCTTTTGAAGATGCAACAGAGCATTGATTTCAATGATTATCGAACTTCGCTTAATGGAACATTCCATATGAACACACCCCGTCTGGTCACACGGGAACCGAACTGGATTGCCGGCTATGAATATAAGACCAACCTGAATGACAATCAGCATTATGCTGAAATACCTGGATTTTATCACGATTTTGGTGTGGAACAGAGATTCATGGGGATCCCGGAGAGGACACGCCCTGATATGGCTTATGGTGTGGCTTGTCATTTCGAAGAGGATGGAGCATTTTCTTTTATTGTGGGTGAAGAGAGCGGTGGAGCATCTCAGGTGCTTGAACCCGGTTTTACCTCGATTGAAATTCCGGGAGGATTGTATGCAGAGTTCACCGTGGAAGGCTCAGGGCAGGATATCAGGAAAATGATCTATGGCAGTTGGCTGCCACAGTCGAACTATGAACGGAGGGAAGGACCAGACTTTGAAGTGACGGATGTCTGGAAATCGACCCCTGAGCAATTGGACATGAAGATCTATATCCCGTTAAAATAGACCTACCGCTTCGCGGAAAACAAGGTCGGAGGATAGAGGGAATGAACGAAAAGTCGTGGCTCCACTCCAAGTGGATACTTGCAACGGTTGGTTTCATGGCAGTGTTATACGTATTGATCATGGGCAATTTACTGTTTGTCAGTGGACGAACGCAAGGCTTGTATTATCAATATAATCTCGTCCCCTTTGAGACCATTCGGCCACTTCTATTGGAGAGGGAGAGGTACCATACAGATGCCTGGGTCAAGAATTTGTTCGGCAATATCGTATTGTTCATTCCACTGGGCATCTGGATTCCCTGGTTGTTTCGGAGGTGTCGTTCGTTCCTGATCTTCACATCCACAGTTGTTTTGCTTCTGCTTGGTGTTGAAGTCATCCAATTGATTACAAGTGTAGGTTCGTTCGATGTGGATGACATTATTCTGAACACAGTCGGTGCCTGGATTGGTTACGCCGGATTTAAGCTATTCTTATTATCACCAGGAAAGACTCGGAATTGAGCCGCAGATCGCGGTCCATGACCGAGTCTTTTTGCATAAGAACCCTTTCATATGTTTACAAGGGAATCATTTCGGATAAAACATATTAACGGCTTATTTATATCGTATACAGAGATTATATATATAAATTGAACTACATTTACACGAAACGGAGAGGACAGAAATAACCTGAAGAAGCGAACGCGTTCGCCTAAAAGCTTTCTGAAAGAAAGCTGCATCGGAAGCATAGGCTATACCTGGATTTTCCCCTTATTGGGGTAATTCATAAAATCTGGGGATAACAGCGATTGGAAGGTTGTTCTCTCATCGGAGTGTCCAGTGTAAATATCCTTTAGTTCAATTTATATATAGTACAAAGATGAAAGCGAGGTGGGCGATATCGTTTGGTGGAAAGAGAGTGTGGTATACCAGATTTACCCGAACAGCTTCAAGGATTCGGACGGAGACGGATATGGCGACTTGCAGGGGATATGTGAGAAGCTCGATTATTTAGAGAATTTGGGCGTGGATGTGATCTGGCTCTGTCCCATCTATGATTCACCAGGACATGATAACGGATACGACATACGTGATTATTACGCCATTCTGCGCAAGTATGGCACGATGGAGGATTTTGATCGACTCTTGGCAGAGGCACATAAGCGTGGTCTCAAGATCATGATGGATCTGGTGTTGAATCATACGTCGGATGAACATGCCTGGTTTGCCGAATCGCGGTCGACAAAGATGAATCCGAAGCGGGATTATTATATTTGGCGTTCAGGCAAAAATGGCCAGGTGCCGAATAATTGGGAATCCTATTTTGGAGGTTCAGTGTGGAAGCATGATGCCGAAACGAATGAGTATTATCTTCATCTATACTCGGAACAGCAACCCGACCTCAACTGGAACAATGAACAGATGGCGGAAGAGATGTATGAGATGGTTCATTGGTGGCTGGAAAAAGGGGTAGACGGATTCCGTTTCGATGCAGTGGCGCATATCGCCAAGGCAGAGGGGCTGCCAAGTGCCCACAATCCGGACAATCTGCCAGTGGTTCCGGCATATCAGCTCTTTTCCAACCTGGAACAAGTCCATTCGATTCTGAAAAAGCTGAATAACATGATCCTGAAACCATACGGACCTATGACGGTTGGCGAGACTTCGGGACTTGGGCCTGAGCAAGCGCTGGCTTATGTGGGGACTGATCGTGATGAACTTAATATGGTATTCCAGTTTGAGCATATGTTTATCGATGCCAAATCTTCCGGAATTGGTAAGTGGAACTACAAGGAATGGAAATTGACTGATCTCAAAGAAATCATGAGCCGGTGGCAAACGGTTTTGCATGGTAGAGGCTGGAACGCCAATTATATGGGCAATCATGATCAGCCACGCCCGGTCTCCCGTTTTGGTGATGACGGTAAATATCGAGTGCGTTCTGCTCAGATGCTGGCCACGTGGATGCTTACACTTGAAGGAACACCTTATATCTACCAGGGAGAAGAGATCGGCATGACCAATGTCGCTTTTCCGAATATCGAGCAATACCGGGATATTGAGACGAAAAATTATTATAATCATTACATTGGTCAAGGTAAGTCGAAGCATGAAGTCATGCAGGCGATTTGGCTGAAGAGTCGCGATAATGCCCGTACGCCAATGCAATGGGATGATACGGAACACGCTGGATTTACCCAAGGTCAGCCCTGGATACAGGTGAATGATAATTATCCTGAGATTAACGTAGCTGATGCCGAAAGTGATCCACAATCCATTTTGCATTATTACAGAAAGCTGATTGCACTTCGCAAACAACATAAAGTGCTGATCTATGGCGCGTATGAACTACTACTGCCGGATGATCCGGATATCTATGCCTATACACGAACGCTGGATGATGAGCAGATGTTGGTCATTCTGAATTTCCGTGGGCATGAACCTGAGATGGAGTGGCCTGAAGGGTGGGGTGCTGAGAAAGCAAAACTGATCATCAGCAATGTCAGCAGACGTTATTCTACCGATGAAGGTGCCATTCAGCTTCAACCATATGAAGCAAGGCTATATCGTAGGAAGCAGTGAGACGGAAGTTATCCATTTTTGCGTTGGTGAAGAGCTATGATTTATAATCAATAGTGGTTTCAAAATAATCAAAACATATGTCGGGAGGAATCCGAGTTGTTGAATATTACGTTCCATGGTCACTCCAGTGTACAGCTGGGCACAGAAGAAAAGTCACTGATCATTGATCCCTTCCTGCGTGGCAACGAGCTTGCCGTCACGAAGCCTGAAGATATCAAGACCGATGTTGTATTGTTGACACATGCACATATGGATCACATCCTCGATGCTGAACCTATCGCCAAAGCGAATAACGCCAAAGTTGTGGCTATTGTGGAATTGGCTACATATATGTCCTGGAAAGGTCTGGATACACTCGGCATGAATATGGGCGGAACGGTGGATCTTGGCTTTGCTCAAGCCAAAATGATTCAGGCGTTCCATACTTCCGGGATTGTGCTGGAAGAAGAACAACGGATTATGTATGCAGGTTTGCCTGCTGGATATATCATTACTATTGGTGGTAAAACGATTTTGCATGCAGGAGACACGAGTCTCTTCGGGGATATGAAAATGATTGGTGATCGTCATGACATTGATGTAGCTTTCTTGCCGATCGGTGGACATTTCACCATGGGACCTGAGGATGCACTGCAAGCGGCCGAATGGTTCAATGCCAAACTGACGATTCCGGTTCATTATGATACATTCCCGGTGATTCGTCAGGATGCGGAACACTTCGTGCAACAGCTGGCTGCAAAAGGGTTGGAAGGGCGTGTGTTGGCCCCGGGAGATTCTCTTACCCTGTAAACCACATTTAACCCCTGTTCAATAATAATTGTATTTTTGGATAAAGACGAATATCACGTCAAGATAACTGACGCGATATTCGTCTTTTTTCGGTTTCAGGTTCAATTTTCACCGATAGAGTTGGTACAAATGACAAAAACATTAAAATTCCATTGTTGAACTCTGGTGTGGAATGATATAAAAAGTTACACGGAAACCAAACGGAAATCCGAATTGACCGCAAACAGGGGGAGCGTTCATGTCATTTGTGAAATCACTTTTCTTTCAAATTATTGTCGCGGTAATCATCGGGATTGGGGTAGGCATCCTGTGGCCGGATCTGGGCAGCTTGCTGCAACCGCTCGGAACAGGGTTCATCAAATTGATCAAAATGATCATCGCACCATTGATATTCATGGTGATTGTCACAGGCATTGCCAAGATTGGTGATCTGAAGTCGGTTGGTCGTATCGGACTGAAAGCCATCGTGTGGTTCGAGATTGCAACTACAGTGGCGTTGGTGCTTGGATTGGGGACAGCCAATCTGCTTCGCCCAGGGGCTGGAATGAACGTAGACCCTTCAACCATAGACGCAAGTGGCATTGAAGCGAAAACGAATGGTTCCGAGTTACCGCACACGGTCGACTTTATTATGAATATTATTCCGACAAGTGTTGTGGATGCCTTCGCACAGAATGCACTTATGCAAGTACTGCTCGTAGCCTGCCTGTTCGGGGTTGCGCTGGCAGCAACGGAGAGTAAGGCAAAAGAAAATGTACTGACGCTGATTGAGAACTTGCTCGGCATTGTGTTCCGCATCATCGGTTATATCATGAAACTTGCACCGATTGGTGCATTTGGAGCCATGGCCTACACGGTAGGAGCCTATGGGGCTTCCACATTGTCGTCCTTTGGTCTGTTGATTCTGGCCTGTTACGGTGCAGCACTGTTGTTTCTCATCATGTTGGCACTCGCTGCCTGGTGGATCACCGGGCTGAATTTCCTGCAATTTGTGAAGTATACCCGTGCTGAAGTTATGCTGGCGATTGGAACAGGATCATCGGAAGTGGTGATGCCACGCATGATGGACAAACTAACCAAGGCGGGATGCGATCGTGCGGTTGTGGGTCTTGTGGTGCCGACGGGGTACTCGTTCAATCTGGATGGCGCTTCAATCTATTTATCATTGGCAACGGTATTTGTTGCTCAAGCCGTAGGGATTGAATTGACATTGATGCAGCAGATTACGATTCTGCTGGTGTTAATGTTAAGTTCCAAAGGTATGGCAGGAGTACCTGGCTCCGCATTTCTGGCCCTGTCCGCAACGGCAGTAGCCGTCAATGCTTTTCCGGTAGCAGCGGTTGCTCTGCTGCTTGGTGCAGACCGTTTTATGGATACAATGCGTGTTTTCACAAACCTGATGGGCAACTGTGTTGCAGCATTCGTGGTTGCAAAATGGGAAGGTTTGTTGGATCAAAAGCGAATGCGTGCCGTGCTGTCTGGGGAGATCAGTGCTGCTGAATTGGAAAGAGAAGAACAAGCTGCGCTCTCCTTACTGAAGTTGAATCTGCAGGACAAACAAGGGAAAGCTTCCGTTTCACCAGAGATGTCATAAGAGGCGTGGCTCCGCTGTGGTGATGAAGTCAAGTGACAGCAACCCTATGATAACAATCCATTACAAAAGTAAAAAACAGCAGAGTACATTTAAAAAGTTCAACCAAGTTCAACCAAGATATACCGTCTGTTGCCCACACCACATGTAGGGAGAACAGACGGTTTTTTGTTGTACCAATACAGATATCATGGAGTTCACGAACGCTGATTCCAAAATAAATGTTACAGAGGAAAGGTTTATGGGGAATGTGTAGAAGAGGCGAAGAATAACCATATTATAGTTTCAACTTGTATATACATGTTTAGTTATGTAATATAGATATGAAGTTAACCGAGAACATCACATGAGAGCATTACAATTTATTGGAGGCGTTAACATGAGTTCTAACAATACAACTCCGTCATCTTGGTGGAAGACATCAACGGTGTATCAGGTATATCCGAAGAGTTTTAATGATACAACCGGATCGGGTACCGGAGATATTCGTGGATTAACCGAGAAGCTTGATTATTTGCAGCATCTGGGTATCGATATTGTGTGGTTGCAGCCGGTATATGTATCCCCGCAACATGATAATGGATATGACGTAGCGGACTATTACCGGATTAATCCGGATTATGGGACGATGGAGGATTTTGACGAGCTGTTGAAAGGTCTGAAGGCTCGCGATATGAAACTGATGATTGATATCGTGGTGAATCACTCTTCGACCGATCATGAGTGGTTCCAGCAATCCCGCTCTTCCAAGGATAATCCGTATCGGGATTATTATATTTGGAAAGATCCTGCCCCGGATGGCGGTGTGCCGAACAACTGGCAATCCAAGTTCGGTGGACCTGCTTGGCAGTATGATGAACAGACGGGACAATATTTCCTGACTTTATTTGATAAAACGCAGGCAGATCTGAATTGGGAGAATGAGGAAGTACGCAAAGCAGTACGGGATATGATTAAGTTTTGGGCTGAAAAGGGTGTAGACGGTTTCCGTATGGACGTGATCAACCTAATCTCCAAAGATCAGCGTTTCCCGGATGACGATGGCAGCGTATCACCTGGTGATGGACGCAAGTACTACACGGATGGACCGCGTGTACATGAATATATCACCGAGATGTACGACGAAGTATTCGGACCGTACAACATGGTGACCGTAGGAGAAATGTCCTCCACAACACTGGAACATTGTATCCGATATTCGAACCCGGCTTCCCGGGAGTTTTCAATGACGTTCAACTTCCATCACCTGAAAGTGGATTATCCGAATGGTCAGAAGTGGGAACTGATGCCGTATGATTTTGAAGCGATGAAGCAGCTCTTCAGTGAGTGGCAGACAGGCATGCAGGCGGGTGGAGGATGGAACGCGCTGTTCCTGAATAACCATGATCAGCCGCGAGCACTGTCCCGATTCGCTGATGATGGTGACTATCGTGCCGAGAGTGCCAAGATGCTCGCGACAACGATACACGGAATGCAAGGTACGCCTTATGTATACCAGGGTGAAGAGATCGGAATGCCGAATCCAGTCTGGAATGACGTTAGCGAGTTCCGCGATATCGAATCGACGAACATGTACCGCTTGCTTCAGGAAGAACGAGGGAAATCAGCGGAGGAAGCGTTCGAGATCGTGAAGGAGCGTTCCCGGGACAACTCCCGCACACCGATGCAATGGAATGGAAGTCAGAACGCTGGCTTTACTACGGGAACACCTTGGCTGAAGGTGGATGAGCGGTATCCTTCCATTCACGTGGAACAGCAGCTTGCTGACCCGGATTCCATCTACTACCATTACCGCAGATTGATTGCCCTGCGTAAACAGGTAAACGTGCTGATCGACGGTCTCTATGAACGTTTGGACGATGCACACCCGGATGTATTCGCATACGCACGGACCAATGGAAGTGAAACCCTGATTGTGGTATCCAACTTCAGTAAACGGGACGTCACATTCTCGCTTCCGGAAGTGGTCTGGAATGATCACATTGCAGGCAAATCAGCTGAATTACTCATTGGTAATACAGAGGCGGCTCCTGCTCTGACGCAGGAAATCTTGCTCAGTCCGTATGCATCCTATATGTGGCTTGTACCACAACAGGACTAATCATATTTTATAAATAGGAAGTGACACTATGGCAATTGATAAAAAACAGGTTGAGGAGATCGTCCGGGCAGTCGGCGGCAAAGAGAATATTGAAGCTGCAACACACTGTGTTACACGACTCCGGTTTGCCTTGTATGATGAGAGTAAAGTAGATACCGAAAGCCTGGATCAGAATGATCTGGTTAAAGGACAATTCTCTTCCCAGGGACAATTCCAGGTCGTTATTGGGCCTGGTCTGGTGGATAAGGTCTATGATGAGATGATTCAGATTACCGGTGGAGATCGTTCTTCCAAGGATGATGTGAAGGCGGTTGCTGGTAAAAAGCAAAATCCAATTCAGCGAGCGATTAAAACACTCTCGGATATTTTCATTCCAATCTTGCCAGCGATCATCACGGCAGGTCTTTTGCTCGGGATTAATAACATTCTGACAGGTCCAGGCATTTTCTTTGATGGAAAATCACTGGTGGATGTCTACCCAGCCTGGAAGGATCTTGCGTCCATTATTAATACGATTGCAAGTACAGCCTTCACGTTCCTGCCGGCTCTCATTGGTTGGGCAGCTGTAAAAAGGTTCGGCGGCAGTCCGCTGCTCGGGATCGTGCTTGGTCTCATTCTGGTACATCCCGATCTGCTGAGTGCATACGGTTATGCTGATGCCGTGAATAATGGCACAGTACCAACATGGAATTTGTTTGGTTGGGAGATTGAGAAGATCGGTTACCAAGGGCAGGTTCTGCCGGTACTGGTATCGGCCTATCTGCTTGCGAAGATGGAAATTTTCCTGAACAAAAGAGTTCATGATTCCATTAAACTGCTGGTCGTTGCACCAGTTACATTGCTGATTACCGGATTCCTGGCATTTACGATTATTGGACCGGTTACATTCGCCATTGCGAATGCAATTACGTCCGGCTTGATCTATGTATACGATTCATACGCGGCGCTGGGTGGTCTGATCTACGGTGGTCTATACGCTCTGCTCGTCATCACCGGTATGCATCACACATTCCTCGCGGTGGATGTTCAGCTCATTGGTAGTCAGGGCGGTACGTTCCTGTGGCCGATGCTGGCATTGTCTAATATCGCACAAGGTTCAGCGGCACTTGCGATGATGCTTGTCCTGCGTGAGAAGAAAATGAGAGGACTTGCGGCAACATCCTCGGTGTCGGCCTTCCTCGGGGTTACTGAGCCGGCGATCTTCGGAGTAAATATCCGTTACCGTTATCCGTTTATCTTCGGTATGGTCGGTTCCGCAATTGGTGGTGTGCTGCTGACGATCAATAATGTTCAGGCAACTTCCATCGGTGTAGGTGGTGTACCGGGCTTCCTGTCGATTTTCCCTAACAAGTGGGGCGTATTCTTCATCGGAATGGCAATCGTCTTGGTGGTACCGTTTGTACTGACGGTCCTTTTTGGCAGAGCCAAACTGAGAAAAGAAGATCGTAATGCAAGCAACGGAACGGATGCTGAGCCTACAGCGGCTACATCGCAATCTGCTTCGGCGGTTACCTCTTCCACTGCCAAAACTGAACCAAACCAGCGCACAAGTAGTGCAGCTCAAGTAGGGGACGAAGCAGTAAATACGCTTGAAATTATGGCACCATTAACAGGCCAGGCCGTGTCACTGGAGCAAGTACCTGATCCGGCTTTTGCCGAGAAACAGATGGGTGAAGGTGTAGCCATTGAGCCTTCCGGCAACCTGGTCGTAGCTCCGTTCGATGCTCAAGTCGCTCATGTGATCAAGAGTAAACATGCCGTGATTCTTGAACACGCGAGTGGACTACAAGTTCTGATCCATATCGGGATTAATACGGTATCCCTCAAGGGTGAAGGTTTCAATATGCATGTCGAAGCTGGCGAGCATGTAAAAGCTGGGCAAAAGCTGTTGGAGTTTGATCGTAAGGTCATTGAAGATGCGGGATACCCGCTGATTACACCGATTATCATTCCAGATGGCCAAGATATGGTTGAACGGGTGGAAGTCACGACAGGTGATGTTACCTCTAATCAAAATGGTGTGTTGAAGGTCCATCTGAAAGGTTAATTAAATATAACAACATGAAGGGGCTGCGTGATGTGCAGCTCCTTTTTGCTGTATGATCGTTATTTCCATGGTTATCATGGTAAACTGTATATAAAATGGAAGAATCACATTTTTGAAATACAGGTTCCTATATAGATTGAACTAAACATTTACACAAAACGGAGAGGACAGAAAGGACCTGAAGAAGAGGAGCTAAAAGCTTTCTGCAAGAAAGCTACATCGGAAGCATATGCTATCCCCAGATTTACCCTTTATAAAAGGAATAAAAAAATCTGGGGATAACAGTGATCGGAAGGTTGTTCTGTCATCGGAGTGTGCAGTGTAAATATTCTTTAGCTCATTTTATATAGTATGTTTTCTAATAAAACATGCTTCAGGCATGTTCGAGTGGTGGCGTTCATATGGTGGAGTAAGAGATCCTAGCGATCGATGAGGAGGAGAGCCATGACACGTATTGCGGTGATGGTCATTCATGGGCTGGGTATGCGGAAGGATGGGTACGCGGACAAGCTGATTACTTCTTTGCATAAGGAATTGGACAAGGTGATGGTCTTGCCTGGAGCCTCCAAACAGATGCTGGATATTGAGCCCGTATATTGGGCGGATGTATTTGAGGAGCGGGAAGAGATGTTGTTTCAACAGCTCGTCAGCTCTCCGGGATTGAATTACCAGTCGCTGCGACGATTTGTCATCCATTACCTGGCTGACGCGGTTGCATATCAACCTGTGGAAAATCAAGGCCATAACTATGATGCCGTACATCGAACGTTGAATCAGGCGATGCATACCCTTGCACAGCGTAACGGACCCGAAGCTCCGCTCTGTGTAGTTGCCCATAGTTTGGGTGCCGTAATCGCGAGTAACTTCTTCTATGATCTGCAATATCCGTCCAGTCGTATTCCTGAGGTTGTGGATGTGAGCTCGGCGTTGGAGCGGGGGGATACGCTTACTAATTTTTACTCGTTTGGTACAACCCTGCCTTTATGGAGTTTGCGTTACCATGACTTTAGTTGCCCAATTCAGGTGCCCTCTGCCCAGGTGAATCAGTATTATGCCGGACTGGAAGGGGAGTGGGTGAACTTCTACGATCGGGATGATATTCTGGGTTATCCATTACGCAACATTGATCCGGCTTATGAGAAAGCGGTCAAAGAAGACATTGAAGTGAACTCCGGCGGCGTAGCTATGAGTTGGAATCCGCTAAGCCATGGAGGGTATTTTTCCAATCGAAGCATGAATCGGAGAATCGCGCAGGGGTTGGCTAGAACATGGACCTGGATAAATCGTTCAATATAAGAGGTAGTTCAAAAAGTCCACTTTTGATTACGAAGGATGCCTAATGGCATCATCAGCATCGAATATGGAATTCAGCCGAAATGTCCGTTGCTCACGTAGCTCTATCTACGCTCCGCTACTCCATTTCTAGCTTCATCCCATCTTCTTGGTACTGAAAACTGATCTTTTTGAACATGTATTGTAAGTGTATTGAAATTAGGAGGGAATACGTATGGAATGCAGGACAGGCTGTGCCGCATGTTGTATCGCGATTTCCATATCATCACCGATACCGGGCATGGCTCATGGCAAGCCGGCAGGTGTACGTTGTGTGCAGCTTACAGATGATAATCGCTGCGGAATTTTTGGCCAAAAAGAGCGACCTGCCGTATGCAGTGGATTGCAGGCTGAGGAAGAGATGTGCGGTAGCACCGATCAGGAAGCATTTGATATTCTAACCTGGTTGGAGCAAGAAACTGCACCGACTGTCATTGCACCGAAAGTCGTTTGATTGACTTGTTTTAATTAAATAGGATAATTATACTTAATATGGAAGAAGGTAGATCTGGAGAGGAGATGCGAATACAATGGGGCTTGTTAAACGTTTTGTATTGGTTGTTGTGAATATGATCGGAGAGTTATGGATGGGCTTTTACCGACGTAACTCGGATTATTATGACCATCAGACTTCGGGGTCCAAGAGCAAGATGGGGTATTATGCATTTATTATTGGGGCAACGGTAGTTACGGTAGGCATTGTGGGCTGGATGTACAATCGAATTTATTCATAGGTCGTCATTTTGCTTATGATCGAACATGCCTAATGTCGCTGAAGTGAAGTCTGTACAAATAAAAGAGAGTATCCGCAGGATGTGATATCAAGAGGGTACTCTCTTTGGCATGGGAACAATCAGGCTGTTATTGTCCAGTTCATGCTTCTCTTGCGAGAGAGGCAGCCGAAGGCTTGGGTTCTCTGAACATTACGTAGTACATCAATGATGAAATGACATATAAACTGCCTGTGATGCTGAATGTGATCGCGTAACCCCAGTACGTTCCGTATGTGGTGACCAGATGGGATTGAACAGGGCCCATGGTAGCCCATCCAATCATAAAAGCAGTCTGCATCAGTGAATTGGCGATCCCGCGGCGCTTGTCCGAGATGCGATCCACCAGGATGGCTGAATGAATGGGATTGGCTGCATTCATCAACGCTTGTCTGAATAAGAAACTCAATGAAGCGATGAACAGCAGGTTGGTGAAACCTGTTAATAGAAGGAAGGGCAGCGACATAACCTGGAAAATGACTACGGCTCGTACACTCCCGACCCTTGCGGCCAGGGTAGGACCAATTAGCATGGATACTATCGTCATAATCTGACCAAGTGCAATCAGCAGACTCATGCCACTCAGAGATACCGAGAAGCGATTGGTGAAATACAGATTTAGGTATGGGACAACCAGTCCTGAACCTAATCCGATTAATAACTGGGTTACTACAAACTGACCAATCAGTCGGGAATCTTTTTTCTTGGTGACTGAATCATTTGTGCTTACGGTATTTGTCAAACGTTCTTTAAGATCTGCATTGGGTTGAGGATCAGATTGCGCCGAAGTGGTTGTCTGCGGGACGGCCTTGTCCTCGGTTACAAATAACAGTGGAATGAATGCAGCGAGTGTTGCTGCACCACCAACAAATAATACCGTCTGAAGTCCCGTCACTTTGGCGAGTCCTGCCGTATGTAACAAATCTGCGAATACACCGCCACCTAGGCTACCAAGCACCTGGGAAGCAAGCACAAGGGATGAATAATAACTGAACATCTTCAGCCGCTGGCTTTTCTTGACGTTTTCCGCTAGATAAGGAATGGCCAGTACTTGGAATACACCAGCGAAAAGGCCGGAAAATACCGCGAACCAGATCAGTCCTGTAGCTGAATAATCGAAGGAGCGTCCGATCAGGAAGATTCCGCTGAATAGCGCCCCGGTAATGAGTAGCCGCTTGCGACTGAACAGATCACCACATAGACCGATAGGAACAAACATAATGGCTGTTGCGAGTGATTGAATACTTACGATCTGGCCGTTCATTGTATCATTATAACCCAGCCCCTGAATGTACAGATTGTACAAGACAGAGAACATGCCATTTCCGATCTGATACAGAATGCTTGCCAGGAAAAAAAGTTGAATATTGCGGGACCAGCCGCGAATTTCAGCATGAATCTGTTGTAAAACTCTCAAGTGGTTCCCTCCAGTCTGCCTGTGCAGTCATTCCAGTTTAACAGGAAAGGGGAATTTGCGGAAGAATTGACCACTGTTTATTTTGGTTCAGGGTTATCCAACACACGAGCAATGACGAATCCATCGTAACCTTTGCTTCCCACCGTTTGCAGTGCTGTAGCTTCAAGCCGGGGGTGATCCGCGATTAACTGCAGGAATGATCGAACGCCTTGAACTCTGGGGTCCGTGCTGTCCGTGCGAATCACTTCACCGTCTCTGACGATATTGTCACCAATAATAAGACTTCCCGGTCGAGTCAGTCTCAGGGCCCATCTCAGATAATCGGGATTACTCGGTTTGTCAGCATCGATGAAGATCATATCAAACGGTTCCCTGTATTCTTCCTGAACATCGGGAAGGGTGGTCAGGGCAGGACCAACTCTCAGATCAACTTTGTGCATAAGTCCTGCACGTGTGATATTGGTTCGCGCCAAGTCCGCATGGCGTGATTCCGATTCCAGGGAGACGATACGTCCGTGTTCCGGCAGCGCTCTTGCCATCCAGATGGTACTATAGCCCCCTAATGTGCCGATTTCAAGTACACGGGATGCGCCTTGGATTTGCAGCAGAAGCTGGAGTAACTTTCCTTGATTGGGTGTTACGTCATGAGCGGGCAGTCCAGCTTCGGCATTGGTTTGCAATGTTTGCTCCAGCAGGGAATCGGAGGGGATCAGCAGATCGTTCATGTAGTCATCGACTTGGGTCCAGGTATGCTGGAGATCGGTTGTATTTGTATTTTTCATCTTCAATGTTCCTTCCTTGGTTCTTGTATTGGATTTCATAATTCAACTATAGCTGGAGTAATTGTATAAATAAAATATATATTATGTATGTTAGTATAAATTTAAGTTATGTATTTGATATGGAAGAGGTGTAACACATGAATCTGCATGGATTACGATTATTTCATGCCATCGTGAGATATGGCGGGGTCACTCGTGCCGCAGAGGAACTGAATATTAGTCAGCCTGCTGTATCTTCCCAGGTGAAAAAGTTTGAACGTGAATTGGGAATTCAGCTTTTTGTTTCGGAGGGGAGAAGACTGGTGCTTACGGATGCAGGGATACAGTTAACTGGTTATGCGGAACGGCTGTTCATGCTGGAGCAGGATGTCGAGAATTTTGTGCAGGATTTTCGGGAGGGCAAAAAAGGACTGATCCGTCTTACAGCAACCTATTTGCCTTCGAATTTTCTGTTGCCGGCCTGGATTGCGCGGTTCAAGCAAATGCACGAGGATGTGGAGATTGTTGTGAGCACAACCAACACCCGGATGGCGTTTGACCAGTTACTTCGCTATGAGGCAGAGATTGCAGTGTATGGTGGGAGTGGTATTACACATGTGGGTGTCCAATGGGACGAATTGTTTGACGATGAGATGTGGTTTGTTGTGCACCCAGACCATCCGTATGCGGGCAAAGAAATCAAGCTGCAAGAGATGATGGCAGAACCGTTTATCATGCGCGAAGAAGGCAGTGCTACACGTGAGCGACTCGTGTCCCTATGTACAACCAATAACCTGGCCGCTCCCCGCATTGCGCTTCAGTTCAACGGGCTGAATGAAACGATCAGTGCGGTGAAGGCAGGTTATGGGGCCAACTTCATATCTTCTTTGGTTGTGAAGGAAGATGTGCGGCAAGGTAAGCTCGCACGTGTGTTTGTTCGAGAAGTACAGCTGAGAAATACGGTTGCCGTATGTACACGAGCAGGGGAAGTGTTGTCACCTGCTGCACAGCATCTGGTCAAGTTTATTCGGCAAGAAGCTGCATTGATGAAATAAATAGTGCGATTGCACTTAAAGGATTAAGAGGGTTGCTTATTCGGTATTTAACCTTCACTTTGTTGTGAAGTTCCCCATGCGTGTAATCGGGCGTACAGGGTTACACCGCCAATGATCAGGACGGGAATCCAGACTGCGATCATGGGCACACGGTGGAATAGCAGTGCGGCTGCAATGACACCGACCAAATAGATGACAACAGCACCTGCACGAAGGTAGGCGTCTGTAGACAGGGCTGTGACTAACGATCGAATATTAGCATGTCGCAGTCTTTTAAGGATGCTTACGGTGTCCTCAACCACAGCGGCCAAATTATTGGTTAGCACGGTTGTTGAGATGCCAGCAATGCCGATTCGACGTGCCGCAGTTGTTTGCATTCCCATGGCAACGGCCAGGATGACAATTAACAGGTAGGACAGTTGTTCTGAAAATGGGCTAATCATGGCGATTGCAAACAGAAGGAGCAATATGCTTTCAACTGTAAATACGGCGGTAACCTTAGTAGACCAGCCATTTTTGGTCTGCACAGGTCCAACCATATGTGCTGCAATGGCATTGCCCGCAATAAAACCAATGAGAGCGAGCAGTGACCGGAGCACAACAAATTCCTGAGCTCGGGCAATGGCAATACCCAATAAAACAATATTTCCTGTCATGTTGGCTGTCAGCACATGCCCCAGTCCCAGATATCCGATCAGATCCACCATTCCGGCAGACATACAGAGAAGCAGCATGGCGTATTTTTGGAGGGTACTTTGATTCATTCTATCCGTCCTTTCAAAAGAAACGTAGCCCATCCAGTATACAGCCATAACCCATGCTTCTTCAAAATGAAATTCATAGCGCTGGCTAAGGTGCAGCGAGCCAATCAAACATATTGTTTACCGCAGATTCATGTATTTTCTCGTGAAAATGATGATCCTGCCCGCCATAAGCGTGGAATGTGACGTTTGCACCTCGGCGCTTAAGCCAGTGATACATTCGGGTTCCATGGCTATAATTCACCTGTGTATCCGATGTACCATGCATGATCAGCACCGGACAAGATAGTTTGTTCGCTTTGGATAAGGGAGAACGGGCGAGGTACGCTTCCGGAGCTGCGCGGGGGGAACCACCTAATACCCGCTTCAATGTGCGCCTCAGATCGGTTCGCTCATGGTAAGTGCGTTCCACATCGGAAACACCGCTCCAAAGAACTAATTTATGTACTTTATCCGGTCCCTCATTGTAGGCAGTTGCCGTATGTACAGCATTAATGGCCCCACGCGAGAACCCCATTAATGATATCCGTTTCGGGTCGACAAAAGGTAAACGCTGTATCAACCGATAAGCAGCATGCACATCTTCGGCATCTTTTCCGCCGTACTCGTCACGGCCTTCACCACCTTCGTTGCCACGATAGGATGGGGCGAACACGATATAACCTTGTTGTACAAACTGCTCAAGCCAAACGGTATTTACCCCGCCATAGCTGCCAAGTCCGCCGCGACAATAGATCAGCGCTGGCCACTGTTCCCGTGGGTGTGCGATATCAGGTATGTTTGCAGCAGGGTAGTCGCTGGCGAGTGGTTGCAGATGTAGAGAATTAA
The DNA here is from genome assembly GCF_038595085.1 of Paenibacillus sp. FSL R5-0749. Lineage (NCBI taxonomy): Bacteria > Bacillati > Bacillota > Bacilli > Caryophanales > Paenibacillaceae > Paenibacillus > Paenibacillus sp. FSL R5-0749. Next base: position 2,792,957 of record NZ_CP152005.1, read on the forward strand.
GTGTGGAAGTGAAGTCCGGAAAGGCAGTTGAGGCAGAGCGGGGATAAGAAGATTCATATGTCGTAGTATCAGGTAATGAACAACCTCGTGGCAAGAATAAATAAGCTTTAACCCGAAGTGTATCGGATGAATACGTCACTTGATAGAGCAGGGTGATTCACCTCTTTTATTAGTCATGAACGGCAAATGAACGGCCCTTTGACAGGGATGCTTCTATATGATGCTCGTTTAATAATTTCCCATACCTTCTAAGCTAAATCGCCATCCCGAAGGTGAGAAATTCGTTTATTGGCTTCAGATGATTTATAATGGTTCAGGAGACATGTGGATTGACCGCTTGTCCTCATATTCATAAAACTAACTTTAGTGTGCAGAAAGAAAGGAAGAAAGCCATGATGAATGCTCCACATCCAATCGATCAATTCAAGAAATTTAAATATGAAATTACGAGATTTATGATGATCTATAAATTTGCTCTGGATCAAATGGAGACCAAAATTGAAGTATTGAAGGAAGAATTCCAGTCTCTGCATGATTACAGTCCAATTGAGCATACAAAGTCCAGACTGAAATCACCTGAGAGCATTATGAACAAGATGTTCCGCAAAAATCATGAGTTAACGTTTGAGAGCATCAAGCAAAATATCAAGGATATCGCCGGGGTACGGATTACATGTTCCTTTATCTCGGACATCTATCGCATTAAGGATATGCTGTGCAACCAGAGCGATCTGCGTGTACTGGAGGTCAAAGACTACATCGAGAATCCGAAGCCAAATGGCTACCAAAGCCTTCACCTCCTGGTGGAAGTGCCTGTGTACATGTCCAATGGCGAGGAACGAGCATGTGTGGAGATTCAGATTCGTACGATTGCGATGGATTTCTGGGCGAGTCTAGAGCATAAGATTTTTTATAAATACAATAAGGATGTTCCCGAGCATTTGACGAGAGAGCTAAAGAGTGCGGCAGACTCCGCCAATGCACTGGATCAACAGATGGAACGACTTCACCGGGAAATTCAGGAGATTAAGGACGCCGAGAACGAGCGGGATGAAGAAGAACTGCGCCGTATCATTATTAACAACCAACAGTTCACACTGCCGTCCAACTTGCTCAAACTGCTGGGTAGCGGGGAGTAGTACTCGATGAAAAGTACAATAGCTTCATTGAACACGAATCCCACATCCCGTGTACGGATGGCTTTAATTCTGGGGACGCTGTCGGCCTTCGGGCCGTTGTCCCTGGATATGTATTTACCCGCATTACCTACACTGGCTGATGAGTTTGGTTCATCAACTTCGTATGCCCAACTCAGTTTGACAGCTTGTATGATTGGACTTGCGGTTGGGCAGTTGCTTGCCGGACCTCTAAGTGATGTACGTGGTCGACGAACACCGCTCATTGCAGGACTTGTGCTCTATACCATTGCTTCCATACTCTGTCTGGTCAGCCCTACGATGGGCTCTTTTGTTGTGCTGCGATTCATTCAGGGTGTAGCCGGAGCGGCAGGGATCGTCATCTCGCGGGCAATCGTCAGAGACGTATATTCGGGCCCGGAACTGACACGGTTTTTCTCCCTGTTAATGTTGATCAACGGCGTAGCCCCGATTGCTGCACCGATTATTGGTGGACAATTGTTGACGTATACGTCTTGGCGCGGCGTATTTATTTTACTTAGCCTCATCGGTATACTGACGCTGTTGGCTGTTATTTTCGGCCTTGGAGAGACATTGCCTTCCAACCGCAGATCAAGCGGGGGATTGAAACAGACGTTGATTACGTTTCGTCAAATCGCAGGCGATCGTCAGTTTATGGGGTATGCGTTGACCCAGGGTTTCGTGGCGGCTGGCATGTTTGCCTACATATCCGGTTCACCGTTTGTGCTTCAGAAAATATATGGGGTATCCCCGCAAATGTTTAGTATCTGCTTTGCCATCAACGGGCTTGGCATTATTCTGGCCAGTCAGGTTGCCGGCAGACTTGCAGGTAAGGTATCTGAAACCCGGCTGTTAATCGCGGGGCTGCTAACCGCGGCCCTGGGAGGCACATCACTGCTCATCGCCATTCTGGCGGGAGGTAATCTAATCTCTGTACTGATTCCGTTATTTTTGGTGGTATCCAGTGTTGGACTGGTCAATACTGCGTCCTTCGCTCTGGCGATGGCCAATCAGGAGAAGTCGGCAGGAAGTGCGTCTGCGCTTATTGGTGTGATGACGTTCCTGTTCGGTGGCATTGTCGCTCCGCTAGTTGGTCTCGGAGGAGAAGGTACAGCTGTGCCAATGGGAATCGTTATCGCGTGTGCGGATCTCGGTGCCTTGCTGATTTATTTCCTAATGGTCAGTCGGGGCAGGAAGCGTCAGATGGATCAGGCGTTGAGTTAACGATACGGATTCTTTGATTAAAAGAACGAACAAGAGCCTCACTTGGAAGGAATCATACTTCCAAATGAGGCTTTTGCTGTCGCTAAGGACAAGTTTAGCAGAGCGCAAACAAAATCTGTGTATTGGACAGTATGCCTGGCGTGAGAAATGGATAGAAGTACCCCACTACAAAACCGAACAGATTGATGGCAGGCCACATCAGGTACACATCATTGTATGTGAAGACAAGGGACCATCGGTTATAGCAAAAGTTGGGCAGTGCACGTTCTTCGTTTTCTCGCGGTGCCGCTGCACCCGTCTGTGCAAATTGTACAGCTTGAGTGAGACTTTGCGGCTGTTGCTGGAGGAAGAGTGGAAGCAGACCCGGGCTGCTTTTGATCAGGTTATACAGAAAAAGCATCTCTGCGGGAGGCTGACCTACCGGACGCGGATAGGCGCTAAGCAGCGTTGGCAGATTGCCTTGTGCCAGTTGCGCAGGTACGCCCGGTGCTGTACCCGGAATGCCTCCAGGAATATATGGACCTGGTCCTCCGCCTGGAATGAATGGAGGATAGGAGCCTTGACCTCCAGGGGTACCCGGATACGTCTGACCACCTGGGATGCCGCCACCGCCACCTCCTGGGAATAGTGGAGGCAATTGAAAGGAGCGGTCTTCTCCATAACTTAGATAAGGACTATATTCGTAATACATGTATAGAACATCCTTCCTGTCGTCGTATTCTGCATTCAGCATATGGCGGCATCCGCCTATACGTGAATGCCGCCAAGAAGATTTTATATGCTTCGCTCGGACATAATCGAATTGACAATTGAACTGATAACAATTATCATTGTCAATGGAATTGGACAAATGTACATACGGGTATTATATGTATCAATAATAATATCATTGTTTTTGAACGTAGATATCTGTCCCAATACAGCCAATAGGTTTCCATATTGAAAGGGGATAATAAAGTGTTTAAGAGAAATAAAAAGATGATCACACTTTTGATTACGGTGATGGTTATGTCCATCTGGTTAGCAGCATGTGGAGCGAAGCCGGCAGAGAACGGAGCAGCAGGAGAGAACGATACAACAACCGAGACAGAGACGCAAACAGAAGCCGCTACAGAGCGAACCATGACAGATGCAATGGGACACGAAGTGAAAATCCCGGCGAATCCGGAGCGTATTATCGCATCTTATCTAGAAGACAATCTGGTAACACTAGGTGTTAAGCCAGCAGCACAGTGGTCAGTAGCAAACGGCATTCAGGAATATTTGCAAAAAGATCTGAACGGTATTCCAACGATTGCCTTCGATCTTCCTTTTGAAGCGGTAGCAAGTTTCAACCCGGATCTGATTATTATTGGTTCTCAAAGTATGGTTGAAGGAGAAAAATACGAACAGTACAGTAAGATTGCACCTACCTATGTCCTTGGCGATGAGATCAATAGCGACTGGCGTAAAACATTGCTGAAAATCGGTGAGATATTGAATAAGAGTGATGAAGCACAAAAAGCGCTGGATGATTACGAAGTTAAAGCTACAGAAATTAAGGAAAAGATCAACAACGTTACAGGTGGAACGAAATCGGCAGCGGCCATTTGGTTGGTTAGTGGCAAGTTCTTTATTGTAAGTGACAATGTATCAAGTGGAGAAGTAATGTATAAAGAACTTGGCCTTCAAGAGCCTGAAGTTGTAAAAGAAATCTCTGCCAATGCAACAGGTAACTGGTCTTCCATCTCTTTGGAGAAGCTGGCGGAAATGGATGTAGACTACTTGTTCTTTGTGAATAGTGATGAAGGTACTGGGGCGGAAGCACTGAAAGATCCAGTGTGGCAAAGCATTCCGGCTGTGAAAAATGGTAATTTGTTTGAATTCACCCGGTCCAGCAGCTGGTTGTATAGTGGAGTTCAAGCGAACCTTCAAATTATGGAAGACATTCAGAACAGCATTGTTAAATAAGAATTAGTCGATATGAAAAAGCATATTCCTACTCTCTGGTGCAATGGGCCCAGGGAGTTTTTTTGTTAATTCGGCATTTTACGTTATATAATAAATATGAGTGTGTTAACGTGTTTTGAAGTGAAAAGGACACTTATTACACGAGCAGGGAAGGGGATATTACATATGTATACATTGGATCCACGCGAAATAACGGGAAGAGACAACTATAAACTGATGAGTGGTTCGGTGGTACCACGTCCTATTGCTTTTGTGACGACACGTTCAGATGAGAATGATGTGATCAATGCAGCGCCTTTCAGTTTTTTCAATGTGGTTAGTTCGGACCCACCGCTGTTATCCATATCCGTTGCACGTAAAGACGGCAGGATGAAAGATACTGCACGTAATGTGCTTGCTCATAAAGAGTTGGTCGTGCATATATGTGATGAAGCAATCATAGCAGAAGTAAATGAGACAGCAGCTATCCTTGAACCTCATGAAAGTGAGCTTGAGCGGACGAAACTGACTACAGTACCAAGTACAAAGGTCACCGTGCCGGGAATAAAGGAAGCCCTTATTCGAATGGAGTGTGAGCTGTATCAGCACATTCCCATTACCAACGATGATGGCAAACCGATGAGTGATTTGCTACTGGTACGCATAGTACAGTATCATTTCAGCGAACAAGTCTATAATCCGGACAAGGGGTATATCCTGATGGATCATTTAAAACCAGTCAGCCGACTTGCGGGTAATGATTATGCCAAGCTCGGAGAGAGATTTACCATAATACGCCCTGAATAGGTATGAAAGATCTTATATGTAATTTGTGAAAGGGTTTAATTTTGTAGATAAAGGCGGACAACCTATGCGAAACTCGCATAGGTTGTCCGCCTTTCGTTGTGATATGAACATAAATGGGACAGGGATTGAATAGACTTGTACTATAACCTGCACATTTTTATATGAACCTATTTGATATATAGGTCGTTTAACAAGCCCACTTTTGATGAGAAAGACAAGATTATATAGGGGGTTAAGCTGATGAACCAGCTTGAGGAAACTACAGGGGCAAGTATTATGGGAATAGGAACGGCTTGGCCAGCCCACCGTATTGAACAAAAGGATGTGTCTGCCCGTCTCGCACAGGCACTGGAACATGAGCCGGATGCGAGACGATGGGCGAAACGGATCTTTAATCAGTGCGGTGTGGAGACTCGTTATACGTGTGAACCGAATCTGCTTGAGCCTGTTGATTCTTGCCGATACTTACCTTTCACGAGTAGGGAGGAAGTTCCGACTACATCCGAGCGCATGGGCAAATACAAAGCTGCTGCTGTTCCCCTTGGTCTGGAGGCGGCCGTACAAGCGCTTCAGGATGCGGACGTATCCTCCTCGAAAATTACACATCTCATTACAGTGAGTTGCACGGGCCAATTCCTGCCCGGACTTGATGTTCGGCTGATCCAGCAGCTTGAACTGTCACCGCAGATTAACCGGATTCCGCTGGTGTTTCAAGGATGTGCAGCGGGTCTGAAGGCGATACAACTGGCGAATTCCATTGTAACGACCGATCAGAAGGCCATGGTTCTCATCGTGTGTGTGGAGCTGTGCACGCTTCATTTTCAGCCATCTTCCAAACGGGACGACCTGTATGCTGCATCGTTCTTCGGTGATGGTGCATCTGCCTGTGTTATTGGTGCGTCCGGAACAGACCGTAATGAATGTTTTCGACTAGGGCGTGGGTACTCAACGCTGCTCCCGGATTGTGCAGAAGAAATGATCTGGGAAGTGGGCAATACAGGCTTTGACCTCTATCTGTCACCACAGATTCCAAAGCTGCTTGGTCTGCATCTTGGGCCAGAGGTTGAGCGACTTCTCGAGGGGGGGAGTTTACCTGAAATATGGGCGATCCATCCGGGAGGCAGAGGCATCGTGGATGCCGTTCAGAAGCTGTATCAGTTGACAGATGAGCAGGTCTCATACAGTCGTAACATCCTGCGGGATTATGGCAACCTGTCGTCTGTGACAATTCTCTTTGTACTTCAAGCCATCCGCGAGGATTACAGACAAAAAGAAGATTACTCGAGTGGAATAGCGCTTGCCTTTGGACCCGGACTGACCGCAGAATTACTCCCTTTTACATACATTCCTGTGCCCATGGCGAACAGAACACCTGTGAAGCAAGGCATCCATTAGTTCGCGAATCCGAGTGAAGGAGACATGCACCGCAAGTGGCTGGATGTGCGTACGATCTTACCGATGAACGCAATCGAATGACTAATCTGATCGCAGAGGAGCTTAGGTATGGCTTATCGCAGACTTGCTGCCTTCATCAGCCGATATCCACGGTTCATTATTCTCTGCTGGGTATTTATCATCGGGATGTCAGCGGTCTGGGCGTGGAGGTTGCCTGACATTGTCCAGGATCACGGATTGAGACGGGTTCACGGGGATGCGCAAGCCGTAGAGCTTGTTCTGGAGGACGAATTCGCTTCTCCTGCGAATCCGGTTATTCTGGTTTTTGAGAAAAAGGATAATACCTCGCCGTTAGCGTTCCGACAGTGGATCAGGGAGCGTCTGACACAGGTTCAAGTGTTGCCTGCGGTAAGCTCTGTCACGTTCCCGCTGGATGCTGGCGAAAGGGTGACGCTGCAAAATCACAGGGCATATGCCCTTGTGAAGATGGATGTGCCCCCACATCAGATGGGTCCTCCAATTGAGCAGTTGCGCGCCTTGCTGGCAACAGACGGTCCAGGTACGGTCCAATTGACCGGCAAGACCGTCGTACAACAGGATGTGAATCATCTGAGTTTTCGTGACCTGGAACGGGCAGAGATGGTGGGGCTGCCGATTGCCCTAATCGTTCTGTGCTGCGCTTTCAGGGGGTTATATGCCGCATTGATTGCTGTCATGATGGGCATCAGTGCTGTGATTACAGCGATGGGAGCCACAACGCTCCTTGGTTATCATCTGGAATTGTCCAACTTTATCATTAACGTTATTCCCATGGTGGGCATGGCACTCAGTATAGATTTTGCCCTGATCATCCTGAGCAGGTACAGGGAAGAAGTTCAGCGGGCCTATAAAGATGAAGGTGCAGCTAATATTCCGGGAAGAAGCCTGGTTATGCAGAGCGAGATTCTTCAAAGAACATTACGTACAGCAGGCAGAGCAGTGTTGTTCTCGGCAGCTTGCGTACTCCTCGGGCTGCTGGGTCTGCTCTGGATCAGGCTGCCAATGTTTCTGAGTGTCTCCTTGGGGGCCGTCACTGTTCTGCTTCTATCACTATTGTTAAATCTTACACTGCTGCCAGCTCTACTGTCACTGTTCGCGGATCGCGTCTTCAGGCAAAATTCAATTCATTCGTTACCTAGAGGTTCAGTGTGGCACAGATGGTCAGCGATGGTCATGAAACGTCCAGTCAGCATGGCAATTGGAGGTACGATCGTGCTGCTCCTGTGTGTCTATCCAGTGACCCGGCTGGAACTGTCTGTCCCGGATGCCTCTTCACTGCCAGCCAGAATGGAGTCCCGCCAGGCAGCAGAGCTGTTGCAGCATGATTATGGGCAAAAGAATACCTCCACCATCGAGATCGTGATTGGTGCACAGCAGGAACGGTTAACTACCTCACACTGGCAGACGGCCCACAACAAAGCATGTCAATTACTTCAGGACTCGGACGTATTGAGCATTGTTTCACCATGGGGCCTATTACAGCCTAATCAGAATGGCTCACCAAACCTGTTTACAATTCCATCGTTGTCGCCTTCCATAGAAGGCAAGGAGTCAACAAGGACGGCATGGCTGCGTTCAACGGTCTCTGATTATTCCATACGATTGGTAGCCACCGTGCATGGGGAGCCTGGATCGGAGCAGGTCGCAGATTGGCTGAAACGGATGAGGAATAGCGATCATGCACTAGGTTCCAACAATGTAAAACTGCGTTATGGTGGGGAAGCTGCCAAGCAGGATGAAATCATGCAGGAAGTTACACATCAACTGCCTAAAGTGCTGGTATTTGTAGTCGTCACCAATTATCTTGTGTTACTGGCGGCATTCCGATCTCTACTCATTCCAATCAAAGCGATTGTGATGAATCTGCTCAGCTTAGCCGCTTCATTTGGCATTTTGGTATGGGTGTTTAATGAAGGACATCTGGGCATGGAGCAATCAGACATTGCCATTATGATCCCTGTATTCATTGCAGGATTGGTGTTTGGCATATCCATGGATTATGGGGTATTTATGTTAAGTCGTATTCAGGAGGTGTACAGACGAACAGGAGACAGTGATGGAGCTGTCCAACAAGGACTGGCTTCTACCGGTCGTCTGGTCACTTCCGCAGCGGCAATTCTACTTGCGGTGACTGTGCCGTTTGCTTTTGCTGAAGTTGCAGGTGTGAGGCAATTAGGGATTGGAATCACGGCAGCGGTATTGATTGACGTTACATTGATCCGCCTAATATTGGTACCTGCGTTGATGAGATTAATGGGCAGGTGGAACTGGTGGCTGCCAGGTCAGATCAAATGAAGGGTATTTCCGTAACCTGTCTTCAGGTTGGAGATATCCTTTTTGGCTAGAAATCGTATGATTCTATTCAAAACAGGCAAACATGTTCAATTCATGGGAGACATCAATGTTCTATAATGGATGGGATTCATTCCATATGACAGTCTTCTATCTACGTTATCTTTACGAAAAACAGGAGGGACACAGGCCCATGTCGGATATTGAAGCCTATTTACAACAACAAACGAATCTCCGTGGACGTTCCGCATATCAGGCAGATCAACCCCTGGAGTTATGGCGCAGTCAGTTATGTACCCGCGTGAAAGAGCGGCTGGGCGGTTTTCCAACCAGGGACGCAGCATTGAATCCTGTCTTACTGGAGCGCATCCCATGTGACGGGTATATCCGGGAGCGGGTTGAGATCACGACCTATGCCGGGCTCCGTATGCCTGTGTATGTATTGATTCCAGGGGATGGAAGCACTACCGAGGTGAGAAGACCTGCTATCGTTGCTTGTCATGGGCATGGCTATGGTAGCCGAGAGATCTCTGGTATGGAACCGGATGGTTCACCACGGACTGGAGAGCCCGGATTACACAAGGACTTTGCAGTAGCGCTTGTGAAGCGTGGATATGTGGTTGCGGCTCCAGAGCTGCTCGGGTTCGGTGATCGAAGACTGGCAGAGGACCGCGATACGCCACCAGGGGTAAGCTCCTGTACGAAGATTGCGGCGCATCTGCTCATGGTGGGGAAGACTCTCGCCGGGCACAGGGTATATGAAACAACTAGAGTACTGGATTATCTATTGACCCGACCAGAAGTGGATACGGAGCGAATTGGAAGCATGGGTATCTCGGGTGGTGGTCTGGTTACGGCATTTTCAGCCGCATTGGATGAACGCTTCCATGCAGCTGTAGTAAGTGGCTATGCAAGTACATTCCAGGGCAGCATACTGGATCGCAACCATTGTCTGGACAATTATGTGCCAGGTATCCTGCGTGAAGCGGAGTTGCCCGATCTCATCGGCTTGATTGTACCTAGACCACTCTTTATTGAAGCTGGAAGTGATGATCAGGTATTTCCGCTCGATGCAGCAAGAGAGGCCTATAAGCGATTGACATACATCTATGAACAAGCGGGGGCATCAGAAGCACTGGATGCGGATTTCTTTACAGGTGGACATGAGATTAGCGGAGCGAAGGCCTATGACTGGCTTGATCGAGTTCTGTAAAGTTGTGGATCATGCACCAACCTAATATGGATTCGAGAGGAGAATTCAGTGATGAAATGGTCAACATTGGTAAAGTTTCTGCTCTGTTTTATTCTGTTTGCAAGTACGTTGAGCATCGGTCTGGGAAGCAGTGGAGGGCAAGTTGCCAAGGCAGCAACGGACAATTACAGATTTGATTTTGGTTCGGGTCCGGTTGAGAGCGGTTACACAGGCGTGTCCGCAGGAGATGCCTACACGGCTACCAAAGGGTATGGGTTCAATACACCAGCCAATATGCGAAATGTGTCTGCTTCTGGAAGCGGAGTAATGAGTGACGCCGTACAGTTTCTGACGTTTGGCACGAAGAGCAACAACACCTTCAATGTGAACCTGTCCAATGGCCTATATGAGGTCAAAGTGGTTCTGGGCAATACAGCCAGAGCAAGTGTGGCGGCAGAAGGGGTGTACCAGATCATCAACATGACGGGCAACGGGGCGACGGATCAATTTCAAATTCCGATAACTGATGGGCAACTCAATCTGCTCATTACGGAAGGAAAAGCAGGTACTGCATTTACACTCAGCGCACTCGAGATTCGGAAGATATCCAATCAGACCGTAACCAACCGCACGATCTATATCGGTGGTGACTCAACAGTTTGTAATTACTATCCGCTTGGCAGCAGTGTTCAAGGAGGGTGGGGACAGCTGTTACCGTCTTATGTGAACAACGCTACGTTCCAGGTTCGTAATATGGCATCAAGTGGTCAGTTTGCGAGAGGATTCCGCGACGATGGTCAGATGGAGGCGATTCTGAAGTATATCAAGCCGGGAGATTATTTTATTTTGCAATTCGGGATTAACGATACCAATGCCAAGAACAATACAACGGAGGCGCAGTTTAAAGAGATTATGCGGGATATGGTGCGTCAGGCGAAGAACAAAGGAGCAACGGTTATCCTCTCCACGCCACAAGGCCGGGCAACAGACTTTAATACAGCCAATGTACATCAAGCGGAGAACCGCTGGTATAATCAATCGACTCGTGCACTGGCTCAGGAAGAGGGGGTCACACTGGTTGAACTGAATAAGTTGAGTTCTGCTTATTTCACGTCCGTTGGTCCGGCGGCAACACTCGCTCTGTATATGACGGGGGATAGTCTGCATCCGAATCGTCAAGGTGCTGCCCAGCTTGCACGCATTGTGGCTGCGGATCTGAAAAGACAGGGATTGAGTGGATTCTAACGATGAATATTATCTGCCTGCATGATCCGGATATGATATGAACTGCGTATGATAAATTAAAAAATACCCCCGGGAACAGCCCGCGAAAAGGGCGGGTGATCCTTGGGGGTATTCGCTATGTCTGAGATGGAGGATCACTCCATCATGTCTTTGGCTTCATGGTTCACCTTTTTACCTTTTAACAAGGGTTCCAGTTCATCTTGTACACTCTGCTCCCACAGTGGTACATCTGTGCGATAGGCGGCCCGTCCGTTCAGATGTCCGGCGACCGGAGCCGTGATGAATACAAACAGGATACCTAACAACAAACGGGCACTGATATAGTTATCGAAGTACCAGAAGTAGAAAAACGTAGCGCTTAGTACACAGAACACGCCAAGCGTCATACTTTTGGTTGCGGCATGGGCTCGTAGATATACATCGGGCAGACGAATAAGTCCGAACGCACTGAGGGCGCTAAGCAATGCACCAAGCAGTACGAGTAAACCTATGGCTGTTTCAGCGGTTACCTTAACGATCTCCATCATTTTTGAATACCGCCCCCCGTTCAATATAACGTGCAAATGCCACTGTACTTAGGAAAGCCAGAATACCAATGAGCAAGATGATATCTAGATAGGCCTGGGTTTGCAGCATCATCGACAGAACGGCAACGATAGCAATCACATTGATACCGATGGTGTCCAATGCTGTGATCCGATCAGCCATGGATGGTCCCCGAAGCACCCTATACAAGCACCCTAGTATGGCTAAGGAGAGAATGAGCAGTGAGATGAACAACAGTGAGGATAACATTAACGCGTCACCTCCATAATTGCTTTTTCGAATGTGTTTTGAATATTATCTCTCATTTTCTGTTCATCCTTGATATCTAGCGCGTGGATAAACAGTTTGCGTTGGTTACCCGAGATCTCAAGTGGCAGAGAACCCGGTGTTAATGAAATAAGTAGGCAGAGCAGGGTGACCTCCCAATCCGAGGACAATTGAGTTTTATACGTAAAAATACCGGGCCTTATGTCGAGCTTGGGCTTGATAATCTGGCGTATAACCTCAATGCTGGCTCGCACGAGTTCCTTGAACAGTAATGTAATCAGTTTACAGATGGCCCAGACTCGAACAATATAGAAGCGCTGGGGGAAGAATCTCCGCATCCCCCCGATGAGAAGTAGTCCGAGCAGGTAACCTATGAGAAAACCAACACCATTCCAGGCGTTGTTCAAAAACATCCATACAAAGGCAATGATAAGATTAAGTACAATCTGAAAGGCCATGGACATCTACTCCTTCAATACGGCATCAATATAAATATTGGGATGCAGTAGAATATCGCCTGCGCGGGAGGTCAATTGGAACATGCCTTCAGCCCCCACACCCATTACGATGATGAATACAAACAGAATTCCGGCAGGAATCAGCAGGCCGTTCACCGCGTAAGGCCGTCTTGCAACACCGGCAGGCGGTTCGCCCCAGAATGCTTGTATGAAGATGCGCAGTACCGAATATAACATTAACAAGCTGGAGAGCACCGCAATGCCGGTCAGACCATACAAGCCTGCCTGCAAGCCACCTTCGAAGAGAAGCAACTTCCCCGGAAAACCACTGAATGGAGGCAAGCCCGCCAAGGCAAGTGCGCTAATGAAGAACATCCAGCCGAGCAGCGGATAGCGATGGATCAACCCGCCCATGTTGTCCAGTTTGGATGTTCCGGCAACTGCGATCAAGGCACCCCCGAGCAGGAAGAGCAATGTTTTGATTAACATGTCATGAAGCATGTAGAAGAGCAGACCTTCCAGCGCTGGACGACTGGCTGAAGCCATACCAAAAGCGACAAAACCTACACCTGCAACCACGTTGTAGATGAGAATTTTGTTCACATCGCGGTACGAGATTGCACCGATAACACCAAGAACCATCGTAGCACCAGCCATCCATCCGATCAGGGCATGGAAGAAATCAGGATCATGATAGAAGATCAGTGTGAATGTTCGCACAATGGCGTATAAGCCAACCTTGGTAAGCAATCCTGCGAACAATGCAGTGACGACAGCAGGTGGTGCCGCATAAGAGCCCGACAGCCAGAAGAACAGGAACAGTCCGGCCTTGATGCTGAATACAATCAGGAAGAGAACAGCAATTAAGGTAATGACACCGCTCTGTCCCACTTCAGCAATTTTTACGGACAAGTCTGCCATGTTCAGTGTGCCTGTAATGGAGTAAAGGAAACCAATGGAAGCGACAAACAGGGCTGAAGAAACGATGTTAATCAAGACATATTTGATCGTTTCACGAAGCTGCCTTTCCGTACTACCCAATACAATCAGTGCATAGGAAGAGATCAGCATCAGCTCAAAGCAAACAAACAAATTGAACAAATCTCCGGTTAGGAATGAACCGTTAACTCCCGCGATCAGAAAATGAAAGAACGGATAGAAGTGATGTTCTTCTCTCTCCTTGTTTACACTGCGGAATGCATACAGCAGACAAGCCAGCGCAATGATGGAAGCAGCAACCACAAGCAACGCAGACACCATGTCAGCAACTAGCACAATACCATAGGGAGGTGCCCATCCGCCCATATTAAGCGTGAGCACTCCAGTTTGAGTTACACGAGTAATAAGTATCGTTGAGACCGCTGCTGTAAACAAAAGCCCGATGACACTAATGATCCGCTGGATATTTGTTTTTCGGAAAAAGAGCAAAGCCAGAACACCTGTGATTAAAGGCAACAGAATCGGCAGAACGACGAGATTATTCATATGGGCGCCCCCTTACTTCTTCCATATCGTCTGTTTTTAATTTCAGATAAGAACGATAAGAGAGAACAAAGAAGAACGCAGTGAGTCCAAAATTAATTACAATAGAAGTTAGTATTAACGCCTGAGGAAGAGGATCGACATAGCGCTCGGCCATCTCCCCAAGCAGGGGTGGTGCCCCGGTTTTGAGACGTGACATGGTGATCAAGAGCAGATGTACACCATGGGTTAGTATGGACATGCCAAGTACGATACGGAGCAGGCTCCGCGACAAGATTAAAAATACGGCAACCGCAAACAGAATGCCAACGGCTACACACATCAATATTTCCATATCAGCGATCCTCCCCGATCTGTAGAATGATGGTCATGGTGACACCCAGGACAGCGAGATACACGCCAAGATCAAACAGCATGGCCGTGGCGAGTTCTGTCTCTCCCAGCAAAGGAAGTTCGAAATAACCGAAGGTTTGGCTTAGGAACGGAACTCCGAATATAAATGAACCTGCACCTGTCAGTAACGCGATACCCAATCCGATTCCTGTTAGAACACGGAAGTCAACGGGTAACGCTTTGCGTATCGTATCCGTACTGAATGCCAGGGCAATCAATACGAGCGCTGCCGCTGTAACCAAGCCACCGATAAAACCTCCGCCCGGATTGTGATGTCCTGCGAAGAACAGGTGCATGGCAAACGTCAGAATGATGAACACAACGACCTTGGTGGTCGTTTGCAGCAATACATCATTACTCTGCAAAGGTACAGTATCCCACGAGGATGAGCTCCGTTCACGGTTACCATACTTTTTCGTATTATCCGCTTCATCATCCAGAGCAGGTTCAGACTCCTGACTTTCGTCCTTCTTACGGAACTTCAAGCGGGCTCCGAGATCTTTGGCTTCGAGGTTCAGATTAATCATGGAGTAGATGGATAATGAAGCAACGCCGAGCACCATAATCTCCAATAACGTATCGAATCCACGGAAATCAACCAATAACACGTTCACGACATTTTTACCACCAGCAGAGTCATACGCTTCTTGCAGGAAGAAGGTAGAAATGCTGTCCAGTGATGCTGTTCCGCTTGCAGCTAGAGCAACAAAGGTCATCACAACGCCGACTGCAATCGCTACGATCATATTTACCGTGAGATAACTACGGCTTGATTTGCCACGTTGCAATTCAGGCAGATGGTAGAAGCAGAGCAGGAACAATGCAACGGATACCGTCTCGACAATCATTTGTGTCAAGGCCAGATCCGGCGCCCGAAAGAGCACAAACAGCAGGGTTACGATGTAACCAACCGCACCGGTCATAATGACTGCCGACAGTCTGTTTTTGGCAAAAGGAATCGAAACCGCCGCACCGATGAGCGTGACCAGCAGAACGACCTCATAAAATGAGAAAGGTGCATTGCCCTGCAGATTCCAGGTAATATTTTCACCTGAACGGAAGAAGGCATAAACCAACAAGGCAACCGTGAATGAGAAAATGTAAACCAAATAATTACGAACCGAGCCATTCATATAGGCTTCCGTCCATTTGCGTGCATAATGCTGAAGATTATCCAGTACAACATGGTACATATTGTTAATGGTTAATCCTTGCGGATAATGCTCATAAATATTCCTCCATCGTGGCAACAGCTTGAAGAGAGTGATTCCGAGAATCACAACTCCGATCGTCATAATCAGTTCCGGAGTCCATCCATGCCACAGGGAAAAATGTACATCGAAGCGTTCAGTTCCATCTAAGAGGGATGGAAGTACGGCTGCCATGGCCGGTTCAATCAGTGATCCGGCCAGCAGATTCGGGAAGAGTCCGAATACAACGACAAGAACACCTAGAACAACGGGCGGAATGAGCATACCAACGGGCGCTTCGTGCAGCTTCTCGGCAGGGATCTCGCTTTGGCTACGACCGAGGAATGTTTTGAACACGATAATCAGCGCATAGATCAGGGTAAACACACTTGCAAGCCAAGCCAATACCGGCAAAAGAACACTCCAGGAACCAAGTCCAAAGATTCGCAGATGCGTGACTTCGACCATCGCCTGGAAGAATAACTCCTTGCTCAGGAATCCGTTGAATGGCGGTATACCCGCCATAGCAAGTGATCCGATCAATGCTACGGTGAATGTAATTGGCATGAATGAAGCAAGTCCACCGAGCTTTCGGATGTCACGTGTACCCGTTTCATGATCAACAATGCCTACGACCATGAACAGAGCGGCCTTGAAGGTCGCGTGATTAAAAAGGTGAAGCAGCGCAGCGGTTATTGCCACGGTATACATCGCAGAGGATTTGCCATATCCGAAGAAGAGAGCAGCAGATCCCACCCCTAAGAGGGACATGATCAGACCAAGTTGAGAGATGGTCGAATAGGCGAGAATCGCTTTGAGATCGTTTTTTTTCACCGCCAGGAATGATCCATAACACAAAGTCAGGAGACCAACGCCGGTAACAAGCCAGAACCAGAGCCCCTGTCCACCGAAGATCGGTGTAAACCGGGCCACAACATACAGTCCTGCCTTGACCATCGTGGCGGAATGCAGATAGGCGCTGACAGGTGTCGGAGCTTCCATGGCATCCGGCAACCAGATATGGAACGGGAATTGGGCTGACTTGGTGAAAGCACCAATTAAGATCAAGACAAGTGCGGGCAGGAATAGTGCGCTTTCCTGAAACTGTCCCAAACCTGCAATAGTCGCACGAATACTGAATGTTCCGGTAATGAGATACATCATCATGAATCCGGTGAGCATGGCGAAACCGCCAAAAACCGTAATCAGGAAAGATTTTTGTGCTCCTGAAGTGGAAGCTTTGCGTTTGTAATGAAATGCAATCAACAGGAAAGACGTAATACTGGTCAATTCCCAGAACCCGTAGAGCACGATCATATTATCAGACAGCACCACGCCCAACATGGCTCCCATGAACATCAACAGATAAAGGTAGAAGCGGTTTAGCGCCTCTTTCATATCCATGTAGAAGATGGAGTAGAGAACAACGAGGACACCGATTCCGGTGATTAGCAGTGTCAGCATGAGGCTCAGACCGTCCAGATAGAGGTTAAATCCAATGTCCAGTGAAGGAATCCATGGAATATTTCCGGATACGGTATCCCGCTGTGACACAGCGGGTATGAGACTCGCAAAGTATACAAATAATAGTGCCGGGACGATGAGAACCGGCCATCCCAAATGAATTTTACGGAAGAAACGATGCAGCATGGCAAGGAGAATGCCAGCGGCAAAAGGCAGAATAACAGCAACATGAAGCAGGCTCAACATTACACCCCCAATGTTTAGTATTTCGACTACTCTCTCTGTGACATACAGGCGCATAATCCTCAAAGGGATATGCTTGCTCTCTATATTCATAACCCAAGTATGTATATACAGAATCGTGTCTATTCTTTGAATGGAAGAAACACGGTGAAGATTTCCGTAATTATTGTATGGGCTTGTATAATAAAAAAACACACAAGTTCCGATAAATATGAAAACGATTAGGTGACATCCCGTGTACCCTTTGCAGCATACTAATGTTGAAAAGCAAGATGGTTTCACCGTGTAATGGAGGAAATGATGTCATTCAAGATTAGAACTGTGCTTACTGTCATCTTCGCTGTGTTATCCCTGCTGGTTACCTTGACGATTGGATCTGTTTTTAGCAAAAAATCATTCGTTGCTGTAGAGACCGAGATTGGTCATTCACTTACAGGTACGGCCTCACAAGCTTCGGACAAACTGGATCGGTTTATGTCCGCGCGCGCCGGTGAACTGGATCTTCTGGGCAAAATGGCTTCGCTAGAAGATGGGTTTCAGCCTGATGAGATTCAGATGTTGCTGGATCAGCTACAAGATAGCTTTCCCTCATTCTCATGGGTTGGATTCATGAACCCGAAGGGAAAAGTGCTAGCCGCGACAGATGGTATATTGCTTGGAGAAAATTTATCAGAGCGACCTGTGTATCAGGAGGGGATCAAGGGTAAATTCATTGGAGATGTGCATAACGCAGTACTTCTTGCCAAGCTGTTACCAAATCCAACGGGAGAGCCGTTGCAATTTGTCGATATCAGTTTTCCACTGAGGGATAACAAAGGACATATTAGGGGTGTGCTCGCTGCACATTTAAGCTGGGCATGGGCGAAGGAAGTCGAAGAATCCGTGCTTTCCCCATTGAAAAGAGAAGAAAAGGACATTGAGTTCTTTATCGTAAGCAAAAAGGAACATACAGTGTTGCTGGGGCCAAAGGAATGGATTGGTAAACCTTTGGCATTGCCTGGCATCGAAGAGGCCCAGCGCAACCAAAGCAGTTGGTCCATTGAAGAGTGGCCTGATGGTAAGGAATATGTAACAGGGTTTGCCTACAGCCAGGGTCATCTGGATTATCCCGGATTAGGCTGGACTGTGGTTATTCGTCAAGTCAAGTCGACAGCGTTTGCATCTGTTTTTGACCTGATGCGGTTTAATGTGTGGGCTGGTCTTGCGGTTACTGCGCTGTTTGCACTGATTGGCTGGTTTGTCTCACGTCTGATCTCTGCCCCGCTTGTACGTCTCACTAGAGTGGCCAATCGACTCCGGGCAGGTGAAGAGATTGAGATTCCTGAAAATAAGGGGATTAAGGAGATTGAAGTGTTGTCCCGCTCGCTTCGCGATATGCTGACCTCTCTGATGAATAAAGACTCAGAGCTGGTTGTAATGCAGAATCTGGCACATTTTGATCAGTTAACAAGTCTGCCGAATCGTACTGCCCTTGAAGTGTATCTGGAGGAGTCTCTGGAGACCGAAAGTGAAAATCACACGCTGACTTTTCTCTATCTGGATCTGGATGGATTCAAACGAGTCAACGATACACTTGGACATCAGGTTGGAGATGTTCTTTTACAAAAAGTGGCCCAACGTCTGTCCTCTCTTGGTCAGGAGAAGGGCATAACGGTTCGATTGGGCGGAGATGAATTCCTCATTGTACTTCAGTCGGTCGGAAGTCATCCGAGGGAAGAAGCCTGCGCTTATGCAGAAGCCATCATTCAAAGTCTGAACAAGCCGTTTATTATTGAATACGAGCGAATTCGAATTGGATGTAGCATCGGAGGGGCTGAATATCCAACCAACAGCAACAACCCATCTGAGATTATCCGAATGGCGGATGAAGCATTGTATGAGTCCAAACGTGCAGGCAAGAACAGAATGACATTTTATTCCGAGTTGAAGCAGAATCAATAGCGTATAATAACAGGAGCTGGGTTATCCCAATCACCTTACTGCGGATCATCATATAGACAAGGAGGGGTGAAATGTCTGGTAAATATACATCGGTACCTTACGGTTATGAGCCACCTGCGGCCAGCCATAAAGGGACACTGACTTTTTATGACTCGTTTGAACGTGTGACTGATGAGCAACTCGAACGTGCCGTTGCAACGATGGATACTCGTTCATTCTTACAGCTCGTGCTGTATCCTTTACACGAGAGTACATTTAAGCGAATGAGCAAGGATACAATCCAGGCATATTACAAAAGAGAAGACCGTCTGCATGATTGGCGGCGGGAGCATCCCAATTCACGTATACGTGTGGAGGGGCTTGAGGGCAAGAGAAAGAAATATACGCCTGTGGATAGTGCACTGCGACATATCACTGCGGAATATCCCGCTCCTCATTTTTTGTATATGACAACTGAGATGGCAAATATGTTTGCTTCGTTTGACTCTTTCAAGGATTGGATCAAAGAGCTGCGTCTCATCATTGATGGGTCATCCGGTGATCTTCATCCCAGGCTGGAGCAAAATCGTCACCGCTGGGAATGGGCGGAATGAGCACATTAAACGTATGAAGAGAATCAGCCTGCTGATGTTATGCAAACCCAAAAAAAAGTTGTGTTGTACAAACCGGGATTCCGGAGTACAGCACAACTTTTTTTATTTATATTTTCTCTACGAATGCGAAGTCAGTTCAAGTGATGTTACGGTTTTATTTTTACCTGTTCGTTTGGCGGCATACAAACAGGCATCCACTTCTTCAAACAATTTGTCTTTGCTTAGATTAGGACTGTAGCTTTTGAGACCGATACTCACCGTGATGGGAGCACCTTCAAGTTCCAGATGGCCCATCAGGGCAATCTTCTGACGAATCTGTTCCACCAAGGCATAGGCCTGCTTGAAAGATTGCTCAAACATCAATAAGGCGAACTCTTCGCCCCCGTACCGTGCGGCAATATCACTGGAGGTAATGGTTTCCTGAATGATCAGGGACACCTTCTCCAGAATGATGTCTCCAACCCGATGACCATAAGTATCATTAATGGATTTGAAGTCATCAATATCAATCAAAGCCAGATGCAGACTCATGCCGCTGTTGGCATACTCGAATGCCTTTTCGTAATAATCCTTGAATGAGCTTTGATTATAAAGGTTGGTTAAACCATCTGTTTTGGACTGTTTGGTCATAATGGCATTTCGCACAATAAGGTCCTGCTTGGCAAGCATACTGGCCTGAAGATCGTCCAAAACTTCAACCCCGCTAGTCACGATAACCTGTGCTACATATGTACCTAAGATTAGAAAAGCAGGAATGGATACCATATCAAATGAAGACAGGTACAACCGGTAGGCCGGATCGAACAACACCAGAAGGTAACCAGTCATCTGCATCAGAAAGACAATCCAGACTCTTTTTTTATTGAAGAACAGCACTGAAGCGAAGATGGGCAACAGGCAGATGGCTAATATAATCCGAATATCATAATTGACATGAATAATCGTCCAGGCAATAACGGTGCTGGCGATAGACATGGTATAGAAGGAATAGGAACTGAAGCGTCGATCAACCCAGCTTGCGAACAAAATGCAAGAACTGCTGATGGCCGTAGGCCAGAACAGGACATTCATCATGAAATCTCGAGGTGTGCGATCATACTCCAGAAACAGGAAACAGCCAACCTGAATGGCAAAATGTGCAATGATGACAACCCAGTAGGCATGAAGCATTTTCTGAATCCATTTGGAATGCTTGAACTCGTATTCGGTTGGAATGTGGCTGCTATTGTATGTATGGAACCTTTTCATATATCACCGCTGACTGCATCATAATGGTACGACAGAATGACTCTCGTATATGATGATTATAAATCACAATGGACAAAACGCAAATCATTATATTCTAAGCATGAGAACTAAGCTTACATTATATCAAATAGAAAGGCAGAAACTTTCCGAAAAAGGGACATACAAATTTCGGTGAGAGCATCATAGACTGTTAAAAGGCTCCGAATCACAGGATTGTTATTTTGCTGAAGGGGAGGTGAAATCCATTCCTCTTGTCGTTCGTTCTACCGTCAACGCTACGGGAGCGATTACGTTTACAGGTAATACGCTTGGACTGAGTCGTTCGGAAACAGCAGGGGTACCCGGAACACAGGACAGTATTGGAGCTTTTACCACAACCAACACCAGCGTCCAGTACGGCACATATCCACTGGGAACCACAAGCTCGTACCAGAGTAACAGTTCCGCTGCCATCCTTGTTCTTCCTGCGGGTAGTACCGTCCTGTATGCAGAATTAATCTGGGGCGGAAGTTATATCAACGGAACGGTCAATCTGAGCTCAGCGATCAACAATCCGGTAACGTTCATCACCCCCGCAGGTTCATTCAGTGTTACACCTGACCCGGTGACTTACAACCAGTTTGACCTGGGTAACAATGCCGCGGGTTATGTACGTTCAGCCAACGTGACGACACTTGTGCAAAATGGGGGAGCAGGTACATATATCACCGGAGCAGTCGTGGGAACGATTGTGATTACGAATGATGCTACAGCCAATCATGCCGGATGGACGCTTGGCGTTATTTATCAGAATCCCAATCTCCCTTTTCGCAACATGTCTTTGCGTGCAGGCGGCGTACTTGTGCAATCCACTTCACCACCAGTAGTAACAACACTGACAGGATTCGCAACCCCTCTCTCCGGTGTGCTCGGGGGAAGGGCGCTGTTTAGTGCCCAGGAAGGTGATGCGAATCGAACAGGTGATCAGGCCTTATTCGGGCCGACCTCTGCGACTTCAGTGGCCTTATCCGGGCCGAACAATCTGGCTGCGAATTTTTTTGCATCCCAAATCAACGGTGACACGGGAGCACTTAACACAACGGGCACTTTCGGAACTCGAAATCAGACGAATGGTGCTCCGGGTTCCAACATTGTCGGTGGTCGTCAAGGCTGGGATATCACCAATGTGGATGTGTCTGCCAGACTGATTAACAATCAATCCTCGGCAGTGCTTACGCTAACGACTTCAGGCGATGCGTACATTGTGAACGCCAATGCAATACAAGTTGATATCAACGCACCCAAAATTACGGTGGCCAAGGCATCGACTGCCTCCGGAGCAGTAGCGGGAGATAGTGTTCTTTATACCGTTACCGTCAGCAATGCAGGCACAGCTAGTGCGGCCAGTGTTGTGTTATCCGATTCACTGCCTGCAGGGCTTACTTTCATTCCAGGTAGCGTCACGGTTGCCGGGATACCCCGTCCAACACTTGATGTAACAGCTGGTATTCCTCTGGGTTCGTTAAATCTGTCCAGTAGTGTCGTTATAACCTATCGTGCACTAATCGCTCAGGACGCAAGCATCTTGCAATTGGTAAATTCGGCAAATGCAGCTTTTACTTTTCAAAGCGTTGCAGGCGGTGCAGTTATCACAGGAGTCATTCCGTCAAATAATTCTACTTTACCTGTGTATTCACCGAACCTGTCCATTGTGAAATCAGCAAGCACAACGAACGCTACGGTTGGAGATCAGGTGACGTACACGCTACAGGTAACGAATGGGGGAAACGTAGGCGCCAACGTGACGATTACCGATAATATTCCAAGTGGCAGTACCTATGTTCCGGGCAGTTTCCGCGTGAACGGAACTGTCATCGCAGGTGCCAATCCGGTTACTGGTGTTAATTTGGGCAGTCTTGCAGCGGGAAGCTTAACCACGATAACCTTTCAAGTGTCGGTCACGAATCTTCCTACACCGCCTACGTTGGTGGATCAGGCTACGGCTTCCTATTCATTCCTTTCCCCTGACGGGCGAACCATAACGGGTTCGCTAGCATCAAACACACTGACGATTCCGGTTACCTTACCGAACGTATCCGTTGTGAAGAATGCAACGGTTACAGACGTTGCTGTTGGAGAGACGTTTACCTATTCTGTGGTTACGACAAATGGCGGGATCCAAACGATAAATAACGCCGTCCTAACCGATAGTCTTCCGGCAGGTCTGACTTTTGTCCCCGGAAGTGTTGTAGTCAGGGGGGCTAATGTAACGGCAGCCAATCCGGCCAGTGGTATAGCGCTGGGTACCTTAACAGCAGGAAGCTCGGCAACTGTCACATTTCAGGTCAATGTGCAGTCTTTGCCTACTGCGGGTTCGTTCATCAATCGGGCGGTCGTATCATATAGTTCAGGCGCGTTCACTGGAATCTCTAACTCCAATTCCATCACAACACCTGTATACCAGCCTGTGATTACGATCAATAAATCGGCGAATGAGACCAATGCGACGTTGGGTGATCAGCTTGTGTATACACTGCTCGTGTCCAATAGCGGGAACATTGCAGCACAAGTAAGCGTGACTGATACGATTCCATCAGGGCTCACGTTCATTCCTGATTCGGTAACCGTGAATGGTTCCGCGCGTCCAGGGCTCAGTCCTTTAACCGGAATCACGCTGGGGAGTCTTCTGCCTGGAGGGAGCGCCACAGTGGTGTTTCGTACGTCACTTACGACACTCCCGACACCGCCAACATTGGAGAATCAGGGAACGGGAAATTACACCTACCAGCTCCCGAGTGGGCGTAATCTGGCAGGAAGCGCACTTTCCAATATCGTTCGTATTCCCGCTTCCGCACCCAACATATCCATTGCCAAAACAGTCAATACAACAGATGCCACTGTAGGAGATGTACTTACCTATACAGTTGTAACCACGAATTCCGGCAGTGGGGCAGTTCAGAACCTGATTCTATCAGATATGCCTTCTACCGGTTCTGAATTTGTATCTGGTAGTGTCACGATTAATGGGGCGGCTGCAAGAAATGCAAACCCGGTTTCGGGCATTGCTTTGGGAACGTTGAACAGCTCCAGTAATGTAACTGTGACCTATCAGACAAGAGTGACCTCTGTTCCTGCCTCGGGTTCGGTCAGCAACCGGGCAAGTACAGCTTTTACGTCCGGCAGTTTTAATGGTGTTTCCTCATCTGTGACCGTAAATACTCCAGTATTTCAACCTGTTGTTCAAGTCTTGAAATCGGCTAGCACAACGAGCCTGACTGTAGGAGACACCTTTAATTACACCCTCCAGATTACGAATTCTGGCAATATTGCGGCAACGGTTACTTTAACAGATCCGGTTCCTGCCGGAGCAATATTCAATACGAACAGTGTCATCATTAATGGTTCTCCAGCACCCGGCATCAGTCCGAACTCCGGCATCAGTCTTGGAGTACTGGCATCGGGGGCAAGCGCGACAGTCACTTTCCTTGCAACAGTCACAAGTCTGCCAGATGCAAGGCAGCTAATCAATCAAGCCCTCGCATCCTATAGCTATGCTCTTCCTAGCGGGAGGAATATTTCAGGTTTTGCATCATCAAACACAATCACCATTCCTGTATCCCTGCCGAATGTAAGCATTGTAAACAGTGACAATGTGGATTACGCCGTATCTGGAGATGTCATCAGGTATACTTCAGTCATTCGTAACAACGGAACGGTGGCAGTGAACAACGTGGTATACACAAACCCTCTACCTTCGAACACCCCATTTATACCCGGAAGTGTCATTGTGAACGGGACTTCATTCCCGCTCTCCAATCCGACCGCCGGCATTCCAATCGGTACATTGGCCCCAGGGGCTGAAGTAACCGTAACTTTTGAGGTGAGGATAACTATGCCGATCCCTTCACAGATTAACAATCAGTCGACGGTCAGTTTCACATCCGGTTCATTTTCGGGTTCATCATCGTCCAATACCACACAGACTCCGGTCATACAGCCACAGATTTCCCTTGTCAAAACAGCGAATACAGTCAATGCAACTGTAGGTGATACGGTAGTATATACTGTGACGGTGAGCAATACAGGTAATCTTCAAGCAAATGTAACGCTGACGGATACCATTCCGGCAGCGACAACTATTGTTCCCAACAGTGTGGTGGTTTCTGGAGTGCCACAGCCGGGAGCAACACCTGGAGCAGGTATCCCGGTTGGTATTGTTGCAGCGGGAGCAACAGCTGTGGTTACGTTTGCCGTGGTGGTGAATTCACTTCCATCGCCTCAGCAGCTCAGCAATTTTGCAACGTCATCCTTTACATTTACACCCCCTGACGGGAGAACGTTGACGGGTACAGCCACTTCCAATACATTGACTTTCCCAGTATCATCGCCTAATGTCGCTGTGGTCAAAAGTACTACATCGACTGCTGCTGCCGTGGGCGATACTGTTAGCTATTCCATCCTGGTTACGAATAGCGGGATAGCTCCGGTAAGCAATATCCAGTTTTCAGATCCAATTCCGGCTGGGGCGACATTCAACACAGGCAGTGTTACCGTGAATGGGGGAGTCCTACCTAATGCTGATCCGGCAGGTGGGATATCACTTGCTACACTGGGACCTGGGACATCCGCGACAGTGACGTTCAGTGTCAGGGTCAACGAGATTCCGCCAGGAGGACAGTTGAGTAATCGTTCGACGGTCAGTTTTACTTCTGGAGCTTTCTCAAGTACGACATTTTCGAATACAGTGGTTACTCCGGTTTTCCAGCCAATTCTTTCGGCACAGAAGACAGCAAGTACTCAGAATGCTACCGTCGGTGATACCGTCAGCTATACGATTACCGTGAGTAATCAGGGGAACTACGGTGCCCAGATCAATCTGTCGGATAACCTTCCGGCCGGTACCATTCTTGTTCCGAATAGTGTCATTGTGAACGGTCAACCTCTACCTGCTGCAAATCCGGCAGCGGGTATTCCCGTAGGAACTGTAGCTGCCGGAGCTACAACTACAATTACGTTTTCCGTAGTTATTGATACACTGCCAACTCCACAGCAACTCGTGAATCAGGCTTCGGTTGCGTTATCCTTTACACTGCCGGACGGACGGAACATTACAGGCAACGTGTTATCCAATGTGCTTACCATCTCCGTTTCCGCGCCGGATGTGGAAGTGGTCAAATCCACCACATCCACAGCTGTTTCCGTCGGTGATACCGTCACTTACAGCATCGCTGTAACCAATAACGGAATTGCAAGTGTAAGCAATGTGATTTTTACAGATGCCGTGCCAGCAAGCACCCTTCTTACTGCAGGAAGTGTATCTGTTGACGGTGTTCTACGCCCGGGTGCGAACCCTTCAACCGGAATAACGCTGGGCTCCATTGCACCGGGCGTGACGGTGACGGTTGTATTCAGCGTGCAGGTGACATCACTTCCGGCAAGTGCCGTTTTGAACAACCAGTCAACGGTGAGTTTTACATCCGGTGCATTCTCTGCCACCACATTCTCCAATACCATTGCAACGCCGGTGTACCAACCTATTTTGGCTGCTGTCAAAACAGGAGATCAAGCTGTAGCAACTGTCGGGGATACGGTGGTTTATAGCATTACCATTACCAATACCGGAAACTACGGAGCATCCGTCACGTTAACGGATACCATTCCGGCTGGAACCGAACTTGTACCGAATAGTGTCATTATTAATGGAGCTTCAGCACCAGGTGCTGATCCGGCTTCAGGTATTCCTCTGGGGGTTGTTGCCACAACAACCACGATTATATTCTCTGTTGTGATTGTGACATTACCTTTAAGTCAATCCATTACCAATCAGGCTTCTGCGACATTTGCGTATACATTACCTGATGGAAGGACACTTGGAGGCACAATTACGTCCAACGCACTCAACATTCAAGTATCTGCTCCAAATGTCAGCGTTGTGAAGACTACCGCGGTCATTGACGCTGTGGTAGGCGATACGATTGTATACGAGATGGTTGTAAGCAATAACGGGATTGACCCGGTTAACAACATTGTGATCACAGATCCGATTAGCCCGGCTACCACATTTGTGACAGGCAGTGTTCTGGTGGATGGTGTCCCACGTGCCTTGGCCAACCCTGCACTTGGAATTGCTCTGGGGACACTGGCACCGGGCGCAACTATAGCCGTTTCATACGCGGTTCGGGTCAATTCACTTCCAACACCACCACAAGTGAGCAGTCAATCTTCTGTAAGTTTCACATCCGGTGTTTTCTCTGGAGCTACGTATTCGAATACAGTTGTAACACCTATTTATCAGCCGATAGTGTCTTTAAGCAAAACAGCGAGTACCTCAAATGCAACGATTGGTGACACCATCATCTATTCTTTCACCATCAACAATAGTGGGAATCTTGCAGCCAACTTGACCTTGACGGACAACATACCTGCTGGAGCTGTACTGCTTCCCAACAGTGTTCTGATTGACGGTGTTCCGCAGCCAGGAGCCGACCCGGAATCAGGAATTGTGGTTGGTACGATACCCCCAGGTGGATCGGTGAACGTAACGGTTACACTTGAAATTACGGTAGATTCATTGCCTCAGAATCAGCAGTTGATCAATCAAGCCACTGCCAGCTATACCTTTAGTCCTCCGGATGGCCGTGTGTTGACGGGAACTGTATCTTCCAACGTGCTGGTGATCCCTGTATCTGCACCAAATGTTGTTGTTGCCAAAAGCACAAGTGCCATTGATGCAGTTGTTGGCGATGTAATCACATATACGGTTGTTGTAACCAATAGCGGCATTGAAGTGGTGAATAATGTTGTCATGGTTGACCCTGTACCGGCAGGAACGGTATTTGTGACGGGGAGTGTGACCGTGGATGGTGTAGCGAGACCTACCGGAAATCCGAATACAGGAATTACACTTGGTTCCATTGCTGCCGGTGCTTCCGTTACTGTTACATTCCGAGTAGAGGTCGTTGTGATATGAGTCCTAACTCAGGTCCGTTGTCCCACTGGCTTCAGAATCAGTCGCTGGTTCGATTCAGCTCGGGTACGACTGAACTGGAACAGGTGGCTTATTCCAATACAGTTACTACTCCATGGGTCGGGCCTAGGTTGGAAGTGAAAAAGCAATGCAATGTAGCTATCGCTACACTGGGCCAGTCCCTGACTTATATGATCGAGATTGTTAACACAGGCAATTGTACGGCTACAGTTCATGTTGTGG
This sequence comes from Paenibacillus sp. FSL R5-0749, assembly GCF_038595085.1. Taxonomy (NCBI): domain Bacteria; kingdom Bacillati; phylum Bacillota; class Bacilli; order Caryophanales; family Paenibacillaceae; genus Paenibacillus; species Paenibacillus sp. FSL R5-0749. The sequence continues at coordinate 2,821,251 of NZ_CP152005.1, forward strand.
ATTCATTGTCTGCTGAAACATCCCTTCTTCCTAATAGTGTATTACGAGATGCAATTCCACTACCGGGGGCATCACCAGAGAACGGGCTGCCTGCAGCAGAGATCGCACCGGGAGCAACGCTGAGATATCATTTTCAAGTCGTGATTTTGCGGATACCGGCTGGCTTAAAGCTGCTCAATCAAGCTGAGGTTAACTATGCATTTGTGGCATCTGAAGGCAGAACAGTCAGAGGTGTGGAGAGATCCAACACGGTGGAGGTGAATATGGTCTCGTCCAGGCTTGAAGTCAGCCTGCAAGCCGAGCGGGACCAAACCTTCTCAGGGGATATTATCATGTACACCGTCATCGTAAGCAATCCGGGTTTTGTTGCAGCGACGGGTGCGCAGGTAACGATCGCTTTGCCGCAAGGTATTGTTTTTATACCTGCCAGTGTCATAGTAGATGAGATGTTTGCGCCACAAGTAACGCCTGATACGGGTGTAGAACTTGGAGAGATTTTGCCCGGAAGCTCCGTTAGGATACAATATCGGGTTCAGGTTGTGGGGGGAAGCGATGAGAACGGAATATCAAGTGTGGCTGTACTGACTTATATCTCCGCAGGGCAGCGCGAGACGGTTTACTCCAATCAGGTTACTTTGGAAGTGATACAGCCCCGAATTTCTGTGGTGAAAACGGTGCTTCCGGTAACGGCCACATGGGGTGATACCGTGCAATATAATATTACCGTCTCCAACGCAAGCAGCTACGCGGTAGACGGAACCCTCATGGATATATTGCCAACAGGTATGACATTTGTCGAAGGAAGTCTGGGCTGGAATGGAGTTAAACGTCCCGGAACTAATCTGGCTAAAGGTCTCAATCTGGGGACATTGACTGCCCGGTCTAATCTGAATATTCAGTTCGAAGCGAAACTTGCAGAACGAGGTGAATCGATACCTGATGACTATAAGTATGTGAATCATGCCAGCCTGATATATACCTTTCGCTTGCCGGATTCACGATCAGTGCAGCGGATGATTACATCCAATGAAGCTGTGATTGAATTAAAAGCACCGTTCATTCAGGCTTATGTTCAAGTAAAACCCACGTTGGTCGAGCAGGGAGATACAGTGACTTTTGAGGTACGTGTGATGAATACGGGTAATGTGCCGGCACGCGTGCAGTTGGGAGGCATTTTGCCTGAGGGCTCCAAATGGCTTGGGCAAGCTGAGGGTCAGATCCAGTGGGACATTCCGGAATACTCCACGCCTAGAGTTCTCCATGTGGGTGAGATTAAGCCTGGAGAGGAGAAGAACAACTCCTATGTAGTGCAGCTGGCATCCGACAAGACGGGTACGCTGCAAGGAGACTTGATCGCTAGGTATACGTATGAATGGAATGGACAAAAAAGGACAGGCGAATCCCGATCGAATGAGTACAGTATCATTGTGGAGTATGGAGAAGAATAAGGAGAATGTGGTTAAAGTTAAAATGCCTGAGGATTTTGCTGATTCTTGGATGCCATGACATTACACGAACGTAAATGAATGGTATACTAATTGAATATGAACTCGGCAATCAACCCGTGGAATCGGGACGTCGGAGTAGAGGAGGCAGCCACATTGGCAAAAGCAAAAGTAGCAAAAAGACCTACACGGGATGAATTTGAACTTGAAGAGTTGGGAAATCAACTGGTTGAAGCCTTTCGTGAACGTTCGGAAGTACTGTTGACCGTATGGGGCAAAGAAGACCAGGTGCAAGGCGTCATTGTCAAAATGGACTCGCGTACAAGACTCGTGCATGTAGAGTATACCGAAGAAGAGTTCACGGCGAAGGTGCCTTTCATGGATATCATGCGGGTGCAGTCTCCCAGATACTGAACGAAAAAAACAGCAATCTGAATAATTAGGGCATCCGCCCTGTCAAAGTCGTACTTCCTGCATAAGATAACCCATACCTGTTGCAGAGGAGGTACGGTCAATGAGCGAAGTATTAGGTGGAGAAACAAGAGGCTACGGATACGGAGGTTTCACTTCTGTAGGTGCCATTCTGGTTCTGTTCATCCTGTTGGTTATCATCTCCAAAGCGTTCTTGGTATAATTGCATATTTCTAAAGAATGAAAGAAGCTCTGCCATCACGGCAGAGCTTTTTTTTCGTTCAGATCTTGGATGGTTGTTTGCGGCTGAACAAGCCATAGAGAATTACAATAAGAACCGGGTACAGTACAGCCCATCCGGTAAAAGGGAATACGATCGCTGTGGCTACAAAGGAAATCCAGCTGATGGTCACGCCGGTGCGACTTCCTTTCAATAATCGGATTCCTGCTGCACAGCCTCCAAGATATGTGAGGATAAAGGTTGCATTGGGAAGCTGAATCAGTGTTGTAAGTGATACGATGCCGCTGGCATAGACACTTAGCACCAGAATGAAGCAGATCCCGAGGAATCCAATTGCTGCTACGGGTGTGTGGAATCGCTTGGACAGATGAGCCATCCAACGCGGTGCAGCACCTTGTCTCGCGAGTGCATAACCAACTCTTGAAGCTGCCCCGGCATAGGCAATGACGGTTGCTGTACAGATAAATATGCCAGTCAGTCCAGCGATCCAGGCACCCCAGATACCAAGGGGTTGACTAATGATCCATACGAGGGACACATCGGCCCCGCCATGCAGATAACTTTGCGTGCCTACGGTAGCCAGGGCTGTCAGGAAGTAGAGTACACCTACGATAATTGCAGCGATAGTCACACCTTTAATGGCTGCTTTTCGAGGATCAGTGAATTCTTCGGAAAGATGGGATACCGCTTCCCAGCCAATAAAACACCAGAACAGAATCGCTCCGGCTTGACCGATGCTGACCCAGCCATGCGGCATGAATGGGGTGTAATGGATGGAGTCCATGTTGGGAAGAGCCAGTACAAAGGCCATCACCAGCACGGTAACAATAGCGATGACGACACCAATCTGTACTTTACCAGCAACTTGCATACCAACGATATTAATGATCAATCCAATCGCCAGCATTATGGCGGCAATAAGGATTCTGATATGTTCACCTAACCCCAATGCTGCCGTCATATATCCTGCACCCGTCAGAGCTGCTACAGGAGCTCCTATGGGTACCGACATCAAAAAGAACCAGCCAATGATTGTTCCGGCACGTTGTCCGAAAGCAAGGGTGACAAAATGGGATACACCACCTGCATCGGGATATCGGGCAGATAATAGTCCCATGGATAATGCGAGTGGCAGAATTAGCAGGACCATGCCGCCCCAAGCCAATAGTGAAGCTGGACCGGCCAGTTCAGCGGCCAGTCCGGGTACAATCAGGACACCTGAACCGAGTACTGCACTTACATAGAGCGCAACGGCTTGCGGCATGCCGATTGTTTTTTTGAGCTGTGAAGAGGTGTTCATGTTCTTGTATTAGCCTACCTTCCAGATTGGAATTATTCTGATAATGACTATGTAATTATATAGGAGGACAACCATTCAGTCATTGGCGAATTTTGTAGAAAATCGGTGTAAGTCCTGCTGGCGTTATGTTAGAATATAACCATCCCTAGAGAAAGAAAGAGGTGTTTGGATAATGAGCCAAGAGTTAACAGCATCTTTAAATGAACAGATGAATTTCGAGTTTTATTCCGCTCATGTATATCTGGCTATGGCAGCCTATTGTTCCAGCAAGAGTCTGGATGGATTTGCGAACTTCTTCATCGTGCAAGCCGAAGAGGAGCGATTCCATGGTATGAAAATATACAAATTCCTGAATGATCGTGGACACCGTGCTACATTAGCCGCTTTGCCAGAACCGAAGAATGAATATGCTTCGATGCTGGATGTCTTTGAGCATGGTTATGCTCATGAACAGCAGAACACGAAAAAATTCTACAATCTGGCTGACATCGCCTTGAACGAACGTGAACATGCGACAATGTATTTCCTGAAATGGTTCATTGATGAGCAAGTGGAAGAGGAAGCCTTGTTCGACAACATTATTCAGAAGCTGCGTCGCATTGAAAAAGACAGCAATGCCTTCTATATGCTGGATGCCGAATTTGGCAAACGTTCATTCACTGCTCCCGCTGAATAAATGCACGTAGGGAGTCGAGAAGATTCCAAGAACAAAAGACTTTTACATACGGCGTAAGGAAATCACCCTCAAAGCATTAGGAGTTAGGTCTCCATGCAAAGGATGACCGGTTGATGCCATATGCTGAAGAAGACGAAAGAAGCTTGCACTTGTGCAGGCTTTTTTTGCATGTATAGTTATTTTATTTTTGTATTGATTTGCTTGAATTGGAGCAAAAGTCTATCAAAATCTTGAATGTGGGTAATAAAGGATATGTCATAATTGATCTATCCTGACGGGATCTTTATTTTGCTCAAATCTATCAAATTCGTATTAAATTTTAGGTTTATCTGACAAAAGTGTAACTCTACCGTAGCCTTTGAAGCGAGAACAGGAGTCTATTCCTTTGATAGTATTAAGATTATCGCCAAGGGATGAAGGTAGAACAACATGGACACCCGGGGAAATATAACACACAAGGGAGATTTTTTAATGATGTTACATATTCGCAAATCTATCATGGTCACACTTGCTATTTTACTAATCATTCCACTTTTATTGCCGCAGTCGGTATCTGCCCAATCCGCTTCATCGAAGGATCGTGCAAGCAAAGCAAATGCCAAAATCATATATCTGACTTTTGATGATGGCCCAACCGCTCATACGGGTCAGTTACTGGATATTCTGGATCAGTATAATGCGAAGGCTACGTTTTTCATGCTGGGTCCTCAGATGGAAAAATTTCAGAAGGCTACCAAACGAATTGTAGCTGACGGGCATGGATTGGGTCTGCATGGTGTGAGTCATGTTCCAAGCAAATTCTATAAATCCGCATATAGCGGTTTGAAAGAGATGCAACAAGCCAATGTAAGTCTGAACAAGGTTGCTGGAGTTAAAACAAGTCTCGTTCGGACGCCATATGGTAGTAAACCATATCTCAAACCGGCATTCCGTAACGTGCTGCTGGGTCAGGGTGGATTCCATCTATGGGATTGGAATGTGGATTCGGAAGACTGGAAGTACAAGCAAGATCACCAGAAAGTCTATAACAGTGTAATGAAGCAGATCCACACCGTACAAAAGAGTGGAACAACGCCGGTTGTGCTGATGCACGACCAGGAAGCAACGCTGAAAGTATTACCGCAAGTATTAAAAACATTGAAGGCAGAAGGGTATCGTTTTGAAGTATTAAGCAAGAAGGTGCAGCCGGTTAACTTCTGGAACGACAAACGTTAATATTTTCAATTTTCCGATTCGATCGGACGATAGATAGAGCCTGATAACAGATTGGTTAAAACGAAGGAGGTACACATCATGAAGAAACAATCATTATGGATGACCATTCCGGTAACGACAGCCGTTTTACTTGCACTGGCAGGATGTGGCGGACCGGACTCGAATGCAACATCAGAGAGTAGTACTTCACCAACGACAACAGTGGGTGAGCAAACCGAGACCGGCAGCGGTGGTGCTGATTTCTCTAATGAAAATGAAACAGGAACCAAAGAGAACACGGGTACAGTGAATAGTGTAGAACCATCAGGAGCGCAGTCGGGCGGAAACCATACTGCCACAGGTCAATCCGGTGTGAATGATGTGATCAAGCAAGTTCGCAACCAGTTGAAGATGGAGGATGCAGCGTTACCCACTTCGTTCCCCTTGGATAAAGGCGCATATTTGGGTGCGGCAATACCGTCCAATACGGCTGATGCATTCAAAGTGAACTTCTACGCGTCCACGCAATCCGTTGCCGTTAATGATCCATCTTTAACGGCTTCCGACAGTAAGGTACCTTTACTGGCTTCCTATGAAGTGAAAACGTATAAGGACCCTGAGCAGGAAAGTATTTTCCCAGAGACAGACCTGAAAGATATTCCAGCAGATATGGCTGTGGATCTGGGACATGGCATCAAAGGCATGGCTGAAGGTGCCGCAGGCAGTCAATATCTGACTTGGCAAGAAGGCAGATGGACGCTGCAAATTCGTTCCGTCTCCGAAGATGAAATGAATAACCCCGGCATAGCGAAGAAAATGGTGGAGTACCTGGAATCACATACATTGCCTGTACCCAAAGATAAAGGGTATATCAAGGTTGAATATCCAAGTGGTGGAAAGTCTGTTCATGTAACGGTCTCATGGCAGGACGGTCATAAAATTCATCAGCTTAAGACTGATCAAGTACCACTGGAAGCTCTTGGCATGACTGTATCTGTGAAATCTTGAGGATTTAATGGATATTCTGAGTTGTAGAAGAGACGCGTATTGGATGGTTGTAATAAACTAAAAAGAGCTTGGTCCAGATTGGTTTCTGGGCCAAGCTCTTTTAGTTGTAGCATGTTATGGCAACGTGTGAAAAATTATTGCGGCTTATGCAGTCGGGGTACATACTTATTTTTGTTTCAATGGGTTAAAGCGGTACTTTCATTTGAACCACCCTTTTTCCTTAGAGCGAGTGATGGCCTCAATGCGGTTACTGGCATTTAACTTGTTGAGAATAATGGAAATATAGTTACGCACCGTCCCCGTTGTGATGAATAGATGCCCGGCGATTTCCTTGGTGTTTTTGCCATCGGCCATGAGGCCTAGTACGGCATTTTCGCGCTCTGTCAGAGGATTTTCTTCTACATAAGCTTCGTCTACCAAGTCGGGAGCGAAGATACGTCTGCCATTCATAACTTGGCGGATCGCCTCAGCAAGTTCTTCAATTGGACTGTCCTTAAGCAGGTAACCACGGACACCACCCTTTAAGGCGCGTTCGAAATATCCGGTCCGGGCAAAAGTGGTTAGGATAATGACCTTACAGCTCATTCCTTTGAGTTCTTCTGCGGCTTCGAGGCCGCTTTTCACGGGCATTTCTATATCCATCAGACAGATGTCTGGTGCAAGCTCCTGTACAAGGGTAAGGGCTTCCTGGCCGTTGCTGGCACGTCCGACGACTTCCATATCTTCCTCCAGATTGAGAAGGGAAGACAAGGCACCGAGCATCATGCGCTGATCTTCCGCGATTACAATTCTAATCATGATTCTGCCTCCTTTATCGGTTTGCGGACGAGTTTGGGAACATGAATAATTATCTCTGTACCCTGAATGTCTGCATCAGATCGAATATCCAAACAGCCATTTACAAATTCAAGTCGTTCTTTCATGCCCAAAATTCCTGTTCCGCGCCGCTCTTGTCTGTGTGATCGTTCTATTCCGACGCCGTTGTCTTGTACTGTGAGTACATTATTGGCGGGTGTTTCCTCAATGACGATGGTACATGCTGTTGCCTGACTATGTTTGACCACGTTGGTGACCGCTTCTTTCAAGCACATGCCAAGCACATTTTCATTCAATTGAGACGTGTCTTGTAGCTTCGGATTGCCATCCAGTATAAATTCAATTGAAGCGGCCTTCAGAATCTGCTCCGCCCGGAACAGTTCATCGACCAATTGTGTACCACGCATGGTGGTGACCATTTCCCGGACTTCCTTCAAAGCTGTACTTGCAGTTTGCCTGAGGTCGTTCAATTCAATCTCGGCCTGATCGGGATTATTACGGAGCAGCCGCTTCGCCAGATCGGTTTTTAGACCGATCAGAGAGAGCTTCTGTCCAAGGGTATCGTGCAGGTCACGAGCGATACGCTGACGTTCTTCCATTTTCACGAGATCGTCAAGTCGCTTGTTCGCATTCTCCAATTGGCCTTCCAATTGTTCAGTCTTATTTTTATTATACGTACTGATTGGAAGCAGGATGGAGGCCATTAAACTGATGAATACAAACGGGAACTGACTCACGAGCAATGAACTCTGATTGATAAAACCATAATTAATGGTTAGGAAACTGGCTCCCAGATTCACCGAATAGAGGGTGAAGAAACCAGCTTTATTTTTAATATTCCCAATAAAAAAAGCAAGAAACAATGAAAAGTAGGCATAATCATAGGCGATTGTCATCGTAATGGATATGGCAATGAGCAATCCAATCCACATGTATACCTGCCAGCCCTTAGTGATGAAGGCGAGCAGATAACATACGAAGAAAACGAGAATGATTACAATGCCGGTTACCATCGTCCATAATTTGGAATATTGTGAAATGTAATAGAAGGGCAGGATGAAAAAGACAAGCCATACATAAGGATTTAACCCTGTATTTTTATAAAAAATCTGCATCCACTTCTGAATATGATTCTCCTCCTTGCACTTGTACTCAACCGTAGCATGACTGTAGCATGACTATGGCTTGAACACAAGAAAACGAATCCGACAGAGTTAAGGCTTCTCTGTCAGACCCGCTGGATTCGTTACACGGATAGTTGGTTGAACATAAGGTTTGCGGGATAGATGTTTGAGCTGTCTAAAGCTAATGAACTGTTTAGAATCTTCATCCCACAGACGGAAGCGCAGGGCAACCAAACTTGAACGCAGTGTAATGGTAGTTGCCTTTTGCAAGGGTGGTGTTGCATTATGTGCTTCTTCCAAGAAATAGTTAGGTACACGCGGGCTCAAGTGATGCACATGGTGAAACCCAATATTGCCACTGATCCATTGCAATAATTTTGGCAATTTGTAATAAGAACTACCTTCGACAGCGGCTTTTACGTAACTCCATTCATCTTCGTGTTCAAAATAAGTCTCTTCAAACTGATGCTGCACGTAGAACAGCCAGATCCCAAAGAAACCGGAGAAGAAGAATATAGGTGCCTGCACCATTACAAAAGCCTGCCATCCGACTAACCAGCACATGAATGCATAGAGGGCTACGATTAATACTGTAGTCAGATGTGTATTGATGCGTTCTTTACGTCTTGCACCTTTACGGTTGAAACGGTAAGCCAACAGAAACACGTAGATAGGTCCGATACAGAACAATACGAACGGATTACGATAAATCCGATAGAAGAGGCGTCCCCAAGGAGAAGCTTCTTTGTATTCGTCAACCGTCATAACCCAGATATCACCAACGCCGCGTTTGTCAAGATTACTGCTTGTCGCGTGATGGATAGAGTGCTCATTTTTCCACTGTTGATAGGGTGTCACTGTTAATACACCAGTAATGGTACCGAGAATATCATTGGCACGTTTGCTCTTGAAGAATGAACCATGACAGCAGTCATGGAAGATAATGAATGTCCGTAGTACAAATCCGGATGCCACCAAGGCAATCGGGAAGGTCAGCCAGTAGGATACTGATAAGCTAAAGTAAGCCGCAGCCCATAGCAGGAAGAGCGGAAGCAATGTATTGATTAACTGTCGGATACTTAATCTGAGATCATTTTTTTCGTAAGGGGTGACTTCTTTTTTTAGCGCCATTTCTTTATTTCTACTCATTGACGTGTGTCCTCCTTCAATCGTTATAACTGTATCAGCTACAACTTGACGTTTCCCGGTAAGACTTTCCTCTAGGAAGCGTTTTTATCATTGTAAAACAATCGGATCATGACAGTAAGTCATAAACGTCAGCCCTCTGTAATGATGAATATCAATGATGGCCCATGACATTTGTCATGGGTGTATGATGCTGAAAGGCTTGGCGGAAGTCTAAAAGAGTACGTTTTACAAATTCCTTTGCACAAATCACGCAACAATTTGTATTATGTATACAATTTTTGTTGTGAGCATGGTAAAATCTATCTTTGAGTGATTATGACAACTTATGAGACGGGTCGATTAGGTTGATTTCTGATGGATTGGATGGAATGCTTAATGAAGAAACGAATTACGGATATTCTATTTATTATGGCAGGTGCATTTCTGTTTGCGCTGGCGGTGAACCTGTTCGTCATCCCGAACGATTTGGCTGAAGGCGGGGTAACGGGTATAACGATTATTTTGTATTACCTGTTTGAATGGTCACCAGGACTGATGAACCTGATCCTGAACGGTATTTTGTTAATTGTGGGATACCGGTTTCTAGATAAAACGACTACGGTGTATACGATTATTGCGGTTGTGTTCAATTCATTGTTCCTGCATCTGACAGAGAGCTGGACCATTGACTCGCATGAGCTGTGGATTAATACGATATTTGGTGGATTGTTTGCCGGTCTTGGGATCGGCTTGATTGTTAGAGTAGGGGGAACAACAGCCGGAACCGTTATCTTGGCACGGCTTGCCAATAAATATTTGGATTGGAACATCAGTTATGGATTATTATTTTTTGATCTGATTGTGGCATTCTCATCTTTCTTCATTATAGGGCCGCAAGGTCTGATGTGTACGATTGTCTTGCTGTTCGTGGGGACCAAAACGATGGAGTTCATTATTGAAGGACTCAATCCGAAAAAGGCGGTTATGATTATCTCTTCCAAACAGGATGAGATTGCGAAGCAAGTGATTGAGAAGATGGACCGTGGTGTAACCGTGTTATCCGGACATGGGTATTACACGAAAAATAAGAAAGAGATCCTCTACATTGTCATTAGCAAGCAGGAAGTTTCCATGCTGAAGAAGATTGTACGAGCGGAAGATGAGATTGCTTTTATCACCATTCATGACGTGCGTGATGTATTCGGGGAAGGATTTATCGAACTTTCCAAAACTTAAGTAATAGGTATATATGCATTAGGTATATATGAAAGAAGGGAGTTGCGGTGAAATATCACCGCAACTTTTTTGATAGGATTGAACCGGGTATTAATCTAGTTCAAAAAGAAAGAACCCTTCTCATAGAGAAGGGCAAAAGAATATTAATAATGTCTTCTTTTTTTGACTCCACAGTATTCAACAGTGACATGACAGTGTTTTTTACATTTTGTAGGGACATATTTAATTTTAGTAACACAAGTTTTCGTGATTTTTTTGTAAAAACACTTTGGTTTTGGGTGACATCCTTTATGCTTTCTGTACATATTGAACCCTCCCTGATTGTGATAAGGTATTGTATGAACAGGGCAATGTATCGGTAATGTATAAACGTCTATTATTGTATAATAATTCCTTTATTAGGCTTTTGTGTTACTAGTGAAGGCGTGGTTCTTTCTATTAAAAGAATACAATGACAAAAAGCTGTACACCTATCAATCACGATGATATATTAAATTTAATTAATTTGTTAATAAACTTAACTAACTATTAAAGGAGGCGATTGCATGGCTGGCACACCGCAATATATCCGTAATCTGAATGAAAACCTCATTATGGATGCCCTGATAACTCAGGGAACCATGTCTAGAGCGGATATCAGCCGTCAGACCGGACTTAGTAAACCAACGGTGTCGTTGGCTGTAGAACATCTGATTGACCGTAATCTGGTGAAGGAAATGGGGAGAGCTGACAATGCTCAGGGTCGCAAAGCAACCCTCATCCGTTTCAATGAAACGGCTTATTATGTCTGTGGTATAGATATCGGCGCAACACGTATTCGGATCGCATTATCCGATCTGACTGGAGAAATCATTGCCTATCGAACACATCCCATGGTTGTCCAAGAAGGTCAGGAGCGAGCGGAAGCGACGATGCTGGAGCTTCTTCGAGGCCATCTGAATGAATCGCTTGATGAGAATCATCTGAACTGGGATCAGATTCAGTGCATCGGGTTCGGTATACCGGGCGTAGTCTTGCCTGATTCGGGACGTATCCATCGTATTGTGGACCCGTTAGTTGGTCTGGAACAAGCATTCTCTCTAGAGTCGTTGTCAGGCGCTTTTCCCTGTGAAGTGATTCTGGAAAATGATGTGAATCTTGCGGCGCTTGGGGAGTATCGAAGTGGTGCAGCAGCAGGTTGTAACTTGTTTGTTTTTTTCTCCATCGGTACAGGGACGGGCGCTGGCATTATGGTACATGGCCAACTGCTACGAGGTCTTGGTGGGTTAACCGGAGAGATCGCAGAGATGTTGATGGAGGATGGCCGTCGTCTGGAGGAAGTGCTGTCAGCCGATGGTCTGATGCAGTTGGCGAAACGTCACCTTAATCCGCATGATGAACTATTGCAAGTTGCTGATTCGGGTGCGGATGTAAATGTAGTTGCAGTTGCAGATGATCTTCACAGACACTTGACTCCCGAGAAGTTATTTGAAGCCGCACGCAATGGAGAAATAGATGCCTTGGATATTTTACAACAATACAGCCAGATGATTGCTTCAGCTCTGCGTCATATTAGCGTTGTGCTTGCTCCAGATCTTATTGTGCTTGGCGGGGGCGTAGGAGGAAATGGCGATGTATTATTGCCTTTACTGAGACAGGTCATATCTGAGCAATTCCCAGTGCAACCACAGCTAATCTGCTCCAAGCTTGGTGAGCAGGCTGTTGTCACTGGCGCAGTGCAGGTGGCCATAAAACAAACGATGCTGAACCTTCAGCAGGAAGCGTTGGAATAAAAGATTGGATACACAATATCTGAGGAGGGAAACGGGATGACAGAATTCTTGAAAAACGTAAGTAATGATTATTCGTCTAATCAGGATGGTACGGTTGGAGGTGATCTATCCGGTTGGATTGCAGGTATTGATATTGGAGGCACCAAAACATTGATGCTTTTGTCATCACGACAGGCTGGAAGCAAAGTTCATGAACGTATCTTGCCTACGCGTGTCAGTGATCAGCCGGATGAGTTCTTCCGATGGTTATTCGCTGAACTGGACACCTTCTGCCGCGAGGTTGGATGCCGTCTGGATCAACTTTCTGGTGCAGGCTTGGGATTCCCTGGTGTCATTCTGCAAGATGAGGGAGTACTGCGAAGTGCTCCGGCTTTTCAGTGGCCTGAGCAAGATATTCGCCCTGTGATTGCGAAGTATTACAGCGGAAACATCATGTTGGATAATGATGTGAATATGGCTGCAATGGGAGAATATGATCAAGGGGCAGCACAGGGACATCAACATTGTGTAATGGTCACGGTTGGAACAGGTATTGGAGCTGCTCTTATCCTGAATGGGCAACTCTACAGCGGACAAAATGGAGCAGCAGGTGAGATTGGGCATTTCATTGCAGGAGATGAAGGACTTCATACGGGTTATGTTGCGGATGCGGATTCCTTTGGTGTATTTGAGCAAGCGACTTCAGGTACGGGAATTACTGAACAAGCAAGACGTTATTTTAAAGAGGGTAAGGGAAGTGCCTTATCTCTGGTCATGAGTCTGGCAGGAGGTGAAGTGCAGCAGATTGAAGCCAGACATGTATTCAAGGCAGCCGAATCAGATGATGTTGCTGCACTTGAGATTCTTGAACTGCCTATGCGTTATATGGCTAGAGGTCTGGCGAATATTACGGCTTTACTTAATCCTTCCATGATTGTAATCGGTGGAGGTGTGGCAGCATCCAACCCATCCTATTATCTAAATGAAGTGCGTACACGTCTCGAGCGTTATACCGTTCTGCCTGCACGTTTAGCTGTAGCTGAACTTGGTAATAGAGCAGGAGCAATCGGGGCATTGGCTGTAATCAGGTCGAGTCTGGCACGGACATACCATTAGAGATAGGTGAAGCTACTATAGAATTAAAGGATGGAGATCCGGATGAGAAATAGACATATGAAGGCTTACACAGAGAAAATAAAAGCCGATTCTACTGATGCAAGACGTGTTTTGCTCAAATTACAGGGCCTGTATCTGTTTATGGGACTTGCCGGGGGGATGTTTAACCCGTACATCAATCCCATTTTGGTTGCACAAGGTTTTTCCAGTAAAGAAACCGGATTTATCATGGCGTTTGGCACACTTGTATCTATTATTCTTCAACCTATATGGGGAATTCTGGTAGATAAATTCAAAAAGACACGGTTCGTACTGATAATTAGCCTGCTCGTTCCTGCATCGTTAGCGTACTTCTACAATATTCAAGTGTACATTATATTAATATTGATTTATACTTTATGCACTATATTCCAAGTGACACAAATACCTGTGGCTGACTCCTATGCGGTTACCGCCGCGAGAGCAGCCAACACCTCATATGGCATGATCCGACTCTTCGGGAGCATAGGAACCGGAGTTGGAGGATTTGCAGCAGGGATGTATCTCTCTCAGTTTTCCATTCACATGTTATGGCTGCCGTTTCTGATGTTTAACGTTCTAAGCGCCATACTGGCAAGCACACTCCCCCGGCAGACGAGCATATCCTCGTCCTCGGTAACCTTCTCCGTAGGTTTGGCAAGATTGCTCCGAAACCGGACATTCCTTCTATTTCTAACAGGTTGTTTCCTGGTTAACCAAACGCTCACTGCGTTTAACTCCTTTTTTGTTATTTCATTTCAGATGGCTGGCGGTTCTGTGAAGATGACAGGTACAGCGCTATTGCTTGCATCAATCACCAATGTTCCATCCATGTTGGCAGCGGCATTCGTACTCCGAAAATGGGGGCATGAACGCACGATGTTGCTTGCAGCCGGTGCGTATATGTTACGTTGGGGAATACAATGGCTATGGCCAACGCCTGAGGTAATGATTGGCGTTCAGGTACTGCATGGGTTGTCCTTCGGATTCTTCTATATCGCAGCAGTGGAATATGTGGCTTCGGTTACGGGACGGGAAATGCAGGCCACGGGACAAAGTTTATTTAACATGGTGTTTGCCGGCCTGGGCGGAATTGTTGGTAATATGCTTAATGGATATTTGCTCGATTCCGGCGGTCCATCACTGATGTATCTGGCTTGTACGATTAGTGCAGCATTAGGATCGGTGATTCTGTATATCGTCAGCAGGCAGGCCAAAGATGAAAGAAGATCATACTCATTAGAATAGCGATGGAAGGAGTTGGAGCCTATGAGAGTAAATCTGAAGCGGAATTGGCACACCAAGTTGCTGTATTCCTATTTTCCTATTTTTCTGCTTACGATTTCCATTCTGATCTTTCTCTCCTTCCTGATTGTCAACGAACTCTCACGTAACGAAACGCAAAAAGCAGACATGATCTCCACCCGTTATATCGTGGATACACTGGAACGCTCGCTAAGCGATATCGAACTCCGGTTGCTTGAAGACATTGGTGCGAACAAGACATACAGTCGTTTTTTGGAGGCCGGACAGGGACAATTGTCGAGTCAGTTCATCTATGATGCGGCAAGTGGACTGGGACGTATGTTGGATCAGCAGGATATGATTCAATCCATTTATCTCTATCGCATGTCAGATTCCCAGATCCTTACGCCGAGAGGCATGATGCGCTTGGAAGATTTCGAAGATCGTGCCTATATTGAACAAGCTTTGAAAGATCGGGAGAACCTCGGTTGGAACCTGCCACGTGAATACAAGGAACGTTCTTTTGACGTACCTTCACAGGTGATTAGCATGAATAAGTGGCTTCCTTTACCGTGGGGCGGAGAAGGTCTGCTCGTCATAACAATCCGCATGTATGCAGTCGAACGGCAGATTGATAACATGACGAATGAAAAGTTATCCGTTCTTCAGGTACGGGACAAGAGCGACAATCTGATCTATACAGCGCATCAAATGGACCCTTCAGCAGGTGAAATCCTTAATCATGTGTCTTCCGACAAGCTTGGTCTCGTCTTCGAGAGCGGCATTCAATCCGGACAACTGTATTCATGGGTATCGCTTGTCTCTTATGTGTGGATTGGCATTGGATTATTAACGATTGTTGGCGCGGTGGCGGGACTGATCTACATTACGCGTAGAAATACGCGGCCAATCCAGCTCATCATGAATCGAATTCAGGCGTTACAGCCACGTGCCGAGGAGGATGAAGCAGCTCCATCCGTCAAGGATGAATTGGCTCTCATCGACCGTGCGCTGGAACATCTGATTGCTCAGACGGTTGATTATGAGAAACAGCATCATGAAAACTTGCTGATTCATCGCAGACAATTACTTGTTGATCTGATGGAAGGGGAACGCATGGATTCGTTCCGTCAGCGACTTCGCCATCTGCAACCGCTAGAGGAACGTTTCATGGAACCGAAGAGTGTGGCTGTCCTGATTGCGGAGATGAATGGTGACGACCTCTCGACCAATCAGAATATTCTGAAGATTGCGCTTATGAATGTGGTGGAAGAACTTGTGCAGAACGAGACCCAATTCGGCGGTTGGGCTGAATGGTTTGGGAACCGAAGGCTTATTGTGGTGATTGCATCGGATGAGCAGGAAGGACTGGATCGTGAATTGCTTATGGATCTGGCTAAGCAGATGCATATGTGGATTGCGGAAAACTTCCGCCTCCGGTTTACCTTCGGGATTGGACGAACCGTATCGGGCTGGGAGGAGATTACTCGATCCTATGCGAGTGCCGATGCGGGGTTGCAGCATAGACTTACCCTTGGTAAAGATGCGATCGTTCTCAGTGAGCAACTGCCGGATCGTATTGAGCTGCAATCGTATAAGTACTTGCAGATGCTCGCGGACTTTGTCCGTGAATTCAGGCTTACTGGTGATGGCTGGCGGACACAACTGGATCAGATGTTTGTTGCGTTCAGCGAAGATCAGATTACGGATAACGATATTCGCATGTTACTGCAGGCGTTAATTCAGATGTTGTCCCGTGAATTCGGAGAGCTGTCTGAGCGGTTACAGAGCCAATTTGCCGAGGAAATTCTGACACGTCTTCGCAGTGATATCCAACAGGTAGAGACACTGGAGGGAATTCAGGACATTTTGCAGGAATGGTTGAAAGAGGTCTATCGCAATTATGTGTCTGTGAATGAAACGAAAAGTCATCGCGCAATGATTAACGAGCTGCGGATTTATATTGAAGAACATTTTGATGATCCGGATCTGTCCCTAAAACATCTAAGCGATCGGTTCCAGATTTCGGGCAAATATGCGAGTTATTTGTTCAAGGAAGAGTTTGAGATGAAGTTTGTTGATTTTCTGGTGAAACTGAGGGTCGAAAAGGCCTGCCGTTTGTTGTCTGCATCCGATATGGCAGTTCAGGATATTGCGCTGCAAGTAGGTTATGCTAACGCCATCTCTTTCGGCCGAGTATTTAAACGGATTATGGGTGTGACACCGGGGGACTACCGCAAGCAGAGTGGAAAACAAGGGGATCAATAATGATATTGGTCGTGTTAGAACACACGTTAGCGGGTGAAATCGATTAATCTTAGAAATATCTATGAAATCTCCTGTATGAGGGAATAGGGTTCGTACCTTATCGCCCTCTGCAGGAGATTTTTTGGATGCTCAACCACGATCTTGGGCCAGTGTAGCTGGTGCGTTAAGGAATTTTACGAGTGTCCTATACTAAGCAATATGACAATTCATTAATTTATAGGGCAGGAGTTGCATAGATGTACAAATACGGACAGCAAGTGTGGGGATCGGTAGATATCAGTAAACGGGTTACCATCACAGCAAGCAATAACACATTTACATTTAATGTAGATAACTCGTCATACACGATAACGCTGCCTGTTGGTACCTACACAACAAGTCAACAAAGGCATGAATCCGAACTTATTCAGGCCATTTCGAAGGCAGGGGCGGCTCAGAACATTCCAGTACGATTTATTTTGGGCGGAATGCATTATGATGAGAAGTATAATGTATTGATATTGGAACATACGGACACGAGCAACGAACATGTTATTGATCAATTTGTGGGAAATGCCATCGATACGTTGTTTGGTCAAGTGAAGTTTAATCTTCCGCCGAGGAATTAGTGAGTTCAATCGTTCTACAAGTGTTGTTAAACAAGGAGATCACATAAGATGTGGTCTCTTTTTCTTTCTTTTGAAGAAAGATTCATTGGAAAAAGGATTATTGCAAGCTGGGCGATGCCAGATAGCGTATGAGAATCCAATGAAATGCAACATATTGTGTTATCATAGTTTACATATAAGGCGTGAAAATTGTATATTGTCAGGAAATATGTTTATATATCGCGGTTTTTAACTAAAAAAACGTCATTTTTGCATTTTGAAAATAGTTTATTGTCTAATGTCGAAATCGTATGTAATGATTAGTGACATTCACAGGTGCAACGAAATGCACGAACCAAGTGGAGTGGCAATCATGTGAATCCATATCAGAGTGTGTGCGAAAGGGGAAAGGTCAAATGAGATTATTTCAAAGACGTAAGGCAGGCAAGGCAAGTTCAATCCTCGCAGTGGTAACAGCATTCACTCTATTATTATCCGCATGTTCATCAGGAAGCGAATCTGCATCTTCATCCGGAGAATCAGGTTCGGGGGAAAAAACGACTTTGAAAGTAGAAATCTTCGACCGGGGAAATACGCCGGCGGGCTACACCATTTCAGACAGTTATCTGACTCGCTTCATTCAAGAGAAGTTTGGTGATCCAAACAACATCGATGTTCAGTTTGTTCCGGTACCTCGCTCGGAGGAAGTACAGAAGCTTAACGTTCTGATGGCGAGTGGCTCTGAAGTACCTGATATCGTATTTACCTACGACTCAGGAACATTCAACCGATATGCAGAGCAAGGAGGTCTGACTGAACTTACCGATCTGCTCAATCAAAGCGGCCCTAACCTGAAGAAGTTCCTGGGTGATGAAACGCTGGCCTACGGTCAATACGATGGGCAACAGTTCGCGGTTCCGGGTAAACGTCTTGTACTTGGCAAATACGCATCCTATGTTCGTCAGGATTGGCTGGACGCACTCGGATTGCCTTCACCTGAGACAGCTGAGGAGCTGCATACCACATTGAAGGCCTTTAAGGAAAAAGATCCGGGTAAGGTGGGCACAGGACTTATCCCAATGGGGATGTCCATTGCTTCGGCTCAATATGAACCTCTGATCTGGTCATTCATTGAACCGCTGACGGAAGAACAAAAATATACATTAACACAACAACTGGGTTCCAATGACTATCCAACGTTGTTGCCGGGTTTCAAGGACGCCTTGAAATATATGAACACACTTTATAATGAAGGTTTGATGAGCAAGGACTTTGGACTCGACAAAGATAAGAAAAAGCTGTGGGAAGATGTATCCAACGGCAAAGTTGGATTTTACACCGAGGATGCAGGGGAGATTTACATCTCCGGTACGTACAAAAACCTGCAAACCAATCAACCAGGTGCAGTGATCACACCGATTGATGCATTCAAAAACTCCGAAGGCAAATTCGCCAAACCAGCATATGCTCCCAATGCGATGTATGTCATGATTCCAAAATCAAGCAAAAATGCGGAAGCAGCGATGAAGTACCTGGATTGGATGGCTTCAGACAACAACTTGTTCGACCTGCAATTTGGTGTTGAAAATGAGAACTATGAGCTTGTGGACGGTGTGCCACTGATCAAAGATGATGCTTCTCCTGAAATCGCAGGTCGTATCTATAATTCCGGTGACATTGCCATTATCGTCAATGGTAAATACGTTGGGGATGACAAGAAAAATGAAGAGGCTTATGTCGTACAGGTAGAATCGAAGTATCGGGATGATATGCGCAAGTCGGTAGCCATTTCCAACACGGACACGATTCAACCGGTACGCTTCTCCAAACCGATTGATGCAGAAGCGCGCTACGGTAACGGCCTGAAAGACAAGTTTATGGAGTTCTTCGTGAAAACAACCATTTCCAAACCGGCTGACTTTGAAGCGACGTATGACAGCATGATGAAGGATTACATGGCGAGCGGTGGTCAAGCAATCCTGGATGAACGTACAGAAGCTTACAAAGCGATGAAATAAGCAGAGTAGAGAACACATCTAATGTGAACGACAACAAAGAACAGGGATTTCATTAGGGCGATGGCTACATCGCCTTGATGAAGAATCCTGAATGACATGGGGGGAAGGTTTATGAAAACAAGCATCTATTTCCGCAGAAACTGGCAACTATATGCGTTGCTCCTACTGCCCATGATCTACTTCATTATTTTCAAGTATGGGCCAATGTATGGTGTGCAGATTGCGTTCAAGGATTTTAACTTCTTCCAAGGGATCTCTGGTAGTGAGTGGATTGGCTTGGATGCATTCAGAGAAGTGTTTCAAAATCAGGGGTTCTACACGGCATTACGCAACACGTTGGTACTAAACATGCTGGATTTATTGGTGTCCTTCCCGGCGCCGCTTATACTGGCTATCTTATTATTCGAGCTGAAAAAGGCTTGGTTCAAAAAGATGGCACAGACATTGCTCTACATTCCACACTTTATCTCATGGGTTATTATTGGAGGGATCGTGCTTCAGGTTTTCGGAACGCAGTCCGGTTTCATCAACAATATCTTGATGAGCATGGGGTTTGATCCATTGCCATTCCTTTCAGACAAAAACTATTGGCTCTTCACGTATCTTGCGGTAGGCGTGTGGCAGAGTGCAGGGTGGGGAACGATTCTGTATCTGGCATCCCTGACAGGCATTAACCGGGAACTGTATGAAGCGGCAGAAGTGGATGGAGCAAGTCGGCTGCGCAGAATCTGGCACATATCCTTGCCCGGCATCAAAACGACGATTGTTACCTTATTGATCATCAATGTCGGCAACATGATCTCCATCGGCTTCGACCGACCGTTTATTATCGGAAATGTGGCTGTACGTGAATACTCGGATGTGCTCAGCACGTTTGTCTATCGTGTCGGTTTACAATCTGGTCAGGTCACGCTCGCAACAGCTGTAGGTTTGTTCCAGGCCTTAGTTGGACTTGTCTTCATACTCGGAGCAAACTATACGTCCAAGAAATTAACCGATGAGAGCATTATGTAGTGGATTTGATTCACATATGATCTGTAAGGAGTGAGTGGGATGTCTGAAAACACGGCGAATCGAATATTCAACACGGTAAACGTCATTCTTATTATCATTACGATGGTGCTGTGTCTTGCACCATTCATTCATATTATTGCGATCTCGCTCAGCTCGAACCGGGCGATCGGTTCAGGAGAAGTTTCCTTTTTCCCCAAAGAGTTGTCCTTTGAGGCGTATAGCAAAGTATTTGCAGATGGATCGATGATTCGCTCTCTTATCTATACCGTTTGGCTGACCGTCCTGAGTACGGTGCTAAGCATGGCGATGACCATTGCAGCGGCATACCCACTGGCGAAGAGTAACCTGAAGGGACGCAAGTGGTTCATGCTTGTCATTGTGGTGACGATGTTCTTTAGTGGGGGGATTATTCCCGAGTACATTCTGATCAAAAATCTTCATCTGCTCGACAGCACATGGGGGCTTATTCTGCCTGGATTAATTAGTCCGTTCTATATGATCATTCTCATTACTTTCTTCCGAGGGATTCCTGAGAGTCTGGAAGAAGCAGCGGGCATTGATGGAAGCAGTCATTTCGGAACACTTATACGCATTATTTTGCCACTATCTCTTCCGGTTATGGCAACATTGAGCCTATTCTACGCGGTAGGACGCTGGAATGGTTTCCAGGATGCACTCATGTATATTACCAAGCCTGAGTTATACCCATTACAATTGAAATTGTATCAGATGATTCAGCAAAACCAGATTACAGAACTGATGCAGAACGAAGGCATTGGTGCCGTTCAGGTCTTGCCTGAGAGTCTGAAAGCAGCCAGCGTTATATTCTCAACATTACCGATCCTGCTGGTGTATCCATGGTTGCAGCGGTACTTTATCAGTGGCGTAATGGTAGGTGCTGTAAAAGGTTAATAGAGGTTGTTCAAAAAGTTCACTTTTGATTACGAATGATGCCTTAGTGGCATCATCAGCATCGAATATGAAATTCAGCCGAAATAAGCGGGAGGCTTACGAAGTATGTTTCCTTCGGAAACATTGTAGTTGCTCACGTAGTTGTCCTACGCTCCGCTACTCCATTTCTAGCTTAATTCCATCTTCTTGGTACTGAAAACTGTTCTTTTTGAACACGCACCTATAGTCTCGGGAGGTCCATGACATGACACAACGAATGGTAGAGAAGATGTCAAAAGAACAGCAGTATCTAGTGAATCAGTCCATGTTGATGATGGATAGCTTCTATGACAAGGAATTGGATCTGCTTCGCAGTTTCGAAGAGGAGGATTCATCGCAGCACAGCACACGAGCCAGTGCACATTATGCGCTAGGGTTGTTGATTCGAAATGAACCTGGTGATGTGGAACGCGCGATACGAGTGTTCCACAAGGTGC
Source organism: Paenibacillus sp. FSL R5-0749 (assembly GCF_038595085.1). Lineage (NCBI taxonomy): Bacteria > Bacillati > Bacillota > Bacilli > Caryophanales > Paenibacillaceae > Paenibacillus > Paenibacillus sp. FSL R5-0749. The sequence goes on from NZ_CP152005.1 coordinate 2,843,235, forward strand.
TCGATGTTCAATATGACGCTCCGGATGAGATCTATCACGGAACCTTCGCGACCCGACCTAATGATGTGCATCCACCAGCGGGTCACTATGCTTGGAAATCTTTTGCGCCAGGCACAGCCTATTTCCTGGAACGCACCTTTGAGAAGGTGTCTGCGCAGTTTATCCATAAACTACGGGAAGATGGCTCTCTACTCACAGAGACGGCAGATCCCAAACAACTGAAACGTCTGTTTCATTCGGCAGTAAATCAGGTACTGCCACCGGTCTGGATCAGTTATGATCCCAATTGGCGCGAGTTTATCGCTTGTGTCTGTGTGGTCGTAACTGCCGAATTCTCCGAACTTCTGCCAGATACACTCATGAAACGAATGGATCATGCCATGGAATTGGCTGTTCAAGGGTCCATAGAACGAAGGTTATCCGACGTAATCCCCATGAACACCAATATTGAGTTAATGCATATTTTCATCACCCACTACTACGGCCATCGCTTGAACCGAACAGAATGGATTCAGCATTCGGATGAACAGGCAGAGGGATTCATGAAGGAGTTTGAGCAGTTCGACGGTACATTCGCTGAATTCAATACGACAACGTATTACGGGGTGGATCTCTCCGTGCTTGGCATGTATCGAAAGTATGGACTCACTCAACGTTTAGTTGAAATCGGACACCGGATTGAACACGGGCTGTGGAATAACATTGCGCTATATTACAATGCGAACCTGGAGAATCTCTCCGGCCCATTCTCTCGGGCGTACGACATGGAGATGCGAGAGCATAGTTCGATCGGTGTATTTATCTATCTTTTGCTCGGTGAAGGCTATGAATATCTGGCAGGAATCAACTGTGAGTCAGGTCATGATCCACTGATTGCACTCCTTGGGGTGGATGTGCCCGCGGAAGCCGTGCCTTATTTCAAGGCTCATCAAGCGGATCGGCTTGTGCAGAAACAGTTCATGGAACTGTGTGAGCGCAATGATCCAACGTCCAATCGGAATCTATGTACGGCCAAAGCATGGATTGGTGAGGACCGGATGATCGGAGCCATGTCGGGAAGTGTGAATACCAATGGCCAGATGCATCCCGCCACAATTCACTGGCAGACGGAGACGGGGGAGCGTTATTATCTCCGCTTGATCCGCCGTGAGGTAGGCGAGGGGTGGAACAGTCATCTGCGCGGAGTGACGTTTGATGCGGATCTCACGCCAGATTCGTTAACCATTGATGTCGCATTGAATACAGAGGAAGAAATCGACGTTTATTTTGAAATCAGAGGGCCTTCCCTTCGTCAGCAGGATATTACGCCAGCCTTATGGCAGTTCCCTGGACTTACGTGTACCGTGAAGGCTGAAGCGCCTAACCCATCCGTATTAATGTACGTGAATCACGCCGAGATCATCTATCGATATGTACCTGGAAGGACTGCGAACAAGATGAGATTTGAATTGACCCTCCGTGAAGACAATGGACAGAGGAATGAATAGATAGAGATCAAAGGAATATGAATAGGCGATAGAATGAGAGGCAGGAGGAATAATCATGTACACGGACAAGCAGGAATATTCGTTTTCAACATGTTGGAACATCAAACGTCATACGACCGGACAAGGCATGATTGAAGAGATCAAATCTCTTGGATTCAGACAGGTTGAACTGAACTACAACGTCACGGAAGAGATGCTGAAGACGATAGAGCCGATGATTGAACGAGGAGAAATCGGTGTATCCAGTGTGCATAACACATTTCCGCATGTGGCTGATCCAGATTATGGGACGGATTCCGTCCTGCTCGGATTTGATGACGAGCCGCGCCGCAAACGAGCGATTGAACTGTTACTTCGCTCTGCCGAGTATGCACATCGTTATGGCGCCAAGGCTGTTGTTGTGCATCCGGGTGAGGTGCCGTTTGAATACAATATAGATGAAGCGTTGAAAAAGATATACCACGATCAGGGGCCGGACTCTCCGGCGTATCAATCTTTATGGCAAGAGATGCTGGAGAAGCGGGAATATGGCAGCGCACATTACCTGAGCCGGATTCAGGAGAGTCTGGAAGAGGTATGTGACTTGTCGGAGCAGCGGGGATATGGAGTGAATTTTGGTATTGAGACTCGTTCACGCTGTTATCAGATGCCGACTTTGCACGAAGCGGGAACGATTATTGGACGCGTGAAAGGCGCGCCGCTTGGTCTATGGTACGATATTGGTCACGGCATGATGATGGATCGAATGGGACTGTACGATAATGTACGTGAGGCTAACGCGTTGATTGATCACGTGGTTGGCGTGCATATTCATGAAACCGTAGGGTTGGCAGATCATTGGTGTCCGTACATTCATAGTAAAGACATGACTTTCTTTGATTCATTTTTGGATATCATCGACCGTTCACCAGTGAAAGTATATGAGCTGAAGGCCGCTTGTACACCGGAAGAGATTGATGAAAGTCATGGAATGATTACGTCTCGCATTGCTGAACGTCATGCGGCGCGTCAGCGCGGATAAAGGGAACAAGTATATTTTATGCTCAGCACATATGTTGGGAAATGTTCATCTTACGGATGGACTGGGTTATGAGAGGCTATTAAATGAAAAAGGGATCAGTTTCATCGGCCTGTGAGGCTTGGTGAGACAGATCCTTTTTTTATATTTGGAGAGCTAACGAACCTGACACACCCTATTTCAAGTATATGAGCCATATTAAAATCGTAACGAATCTGAGACAACTTATCTCTTTATTTTTAGCGCATTGATGCCGATTTGTACTCATATTCGGCCGCTTAATGTTGCTGAGGTTCGTTAGAATTTTAATATTAGTCTAAACAAGGCAATAAGGTGGCTCAGATTCGTTAGAGTTCAAGAAGTAAGTCACAACTTGGCGAAAGTTGCGTTTATTCTACCTAATTATCAAAGCAAGATGAGGGAGTTATTTCTTTTTACTCGTACATCCGTCGTTCAAGTTCGGCATAGGCAATCGCAGGATCATCACTGGAATTGTCAATATAAGCGACGGATGAAGCAGGGAGCGGCCAGGCTACTTCTTTACGGACGAGAGAAGCTGTGAAGGCATCCCAGTTTGCGAGTTTCCAGTCATCCAATGGAGATTGTCTCGCTGTAATCCGCTCGTGATACAACGATTCATTCTCCAGATAAATATAAGCCACCCGCACATCCGTGTCTTCCAGAGAACGCTCAATTCTTGCAAGTTCCTGAGCAATCCAATCCGGGGTTCCGATTTCTTTGGTAAATGGCCCGACAACGATCGTGTCGATACCCAACTGAACGTTATCCAGAGCTGCGTCCATCGTAATGCGGTACCCAAGATCACGGCACAGCCGCTTGTATTCAGGCGAATCCCGGTCGGATGGATCGAGTCCCTGAAGGGTCATAATTGCCTCAGCCGCGGGACGAAGCAGGATATCCATATCGAAGAAAGCCGCTTTATGTTTACGGGAAAGGGCTTTGGCAAGGGTGGTCTTGCCACTTCCGGCCCCGCCGAGAAAGAAAATTAGTTTGCTCATGAATGTAATGCCTCCTTAACTAGATTCAAAAAATAAGATATGTATTGAGTTATACGAATAGATAGATTCTAGAGTACGTGAATGAAAGGACTTGTTCATTTTAACATAAATAAAGAAGCATGTTAGCTAGACAGAAAAGGAAGGATAAGGTAATATCATACCTAGTTGTTCTATGCATAGGTTTCCGATGTATATGATCAGAAGAGATTTAAAAGTATGAAAAGGAAGGAGTGAGCGCGTTGCAGGTTAACAAACAAATGATTAAGGGTAGTACCGAGACACTAATCCTAACTTTATTGAAGGAACGACCGTTGTACGGTTACGAATTAATTAAGGAATTACATCGTCAATCTGAGGGTGTGTTTAATCTGAAAGAGGGCACGTTATATCCTATTTTGCATGCCATGGAGATTGAAGGATGGGTAGAGTCGTACTGGATGGAGGTTGAAGGCCGTAAACGTAAATATTATTCGATTCGTGACAAGGGCATGGAGGCCTTAGAAAGTAAAAAAGCGGAGTGGAATTTGTTCCGTAGAGCTGTGGATCGGGTGCTTGGGGAAGGAGGCCTGACATGACGAATCGAGATGAACGAATTCAGCATTATCTTGATCACATGTGTGTTGAGGTTAAAGCTCGCGAGGTACATAACGACTTGCGTGATGAGTTGGGAAACCACATGGAAGAGATGATTTTGGACAAAGAACAAGAAGGTTATTCAGAAGAAGAAGCAATTGCATACGCCATTGAACAGATGGGCGATCCAGCTGTTGTAGGCAAGAGTATGCACCGACTGCATCGCCATCGTATGCATTGGGGGCTGTTAACGGGACTTTCCAGTTTGCTAATCATAAGTCTGCTGTTGACGTGGATTTATACGACAAATATCTCTGTTGAAACCTTTCAGTTCTTGTATAAAAGTCATTTGATCTACACTATTTTTGGTTTAGTACTGATGGTGTTTTTGATGTATTTTGATTATCAGAAATGGAAAAAAGCTGCTTGGTGGATCTATATTTTGTTAAGTGGTATGTTGTGGATTAATCCGCTGGTATCACCGATTGATTATGGTGTACAACGGTTCTGGAGCATATTTGGGTTAACCATTGATCTCACGACGATATCCATGTGGGTATTGCCCCTCGCCATAGGTGCGATTATGCTGGATAAGCTGCGTACCAAGTGTGACGTACAATCCGTCTCAACTTATATTCTTCTTGTAGCTTTGCCGTCTTTTAGCCTGTTACAAGCTTCAGATTGGGTGCGATTGTTTCCATTCGGAACGGCAACTATTATCTTGTTTGCCTGGATTACACGAAAATGGCTGTATACATTTGTAGGGGCTGCAATTGCGGGACTTATCACTATGATGCAATTGTTATTGAGTGGTGAGTACAGGCGGTTTGAGAGACTCACTGCCGTGTTTAATCTCCAAAATGACCCGCTAGGACATGGTAGCTATAACCAATCAATTATGAGTATTCTTCATTCCGCCGGATGGTGGGGAAACGGTTCTGCGACTTCTTTTGACCATCACTTTAAAGGGTATTATATGGACTACCCTGGTGTAATGTTTATTGATGTATTTGGTTGGTTAGCAGGCATCTTGTTGTTGTTTGGTATCGTATGGTTTCTTGCTAGTATGCTGAAAATGCTACCTCATGTACTCGATGAATTTGGTCGCATGATCGTGTTTAGTATTACAATGATGTTCGCATTGCAAATGTTTTACTCACTGGCGATGACTACGGGAAAGGTTCCAGTTGTTAGCGTTACTTTCCCTTTTATTGGTTTCGGTTCTCATCTGATCTTAGAATACGCCATGATGGGTTTACTTCTTGGAGTATATCGACGCAAAGACACTATTTCGTTGAGAAAGAAGCCTCGACAGCCGATCACGACAATGTCAAAATAATTTTAAAAGACGCTCGATCGGATGGTACCACTATATAAAATAATATAATACGATGTTTAATGAGCATTCACGGAAACCAGATATGACGCAGGTTCACCCAGCCCTGGCTGTTGAAAGATAGGCCACGCACGGAAGGCAGATAAGCCGTCTCTACCGGTTTTTCAGATAAATGGAACAGTAAGTTCTGGTTGACCAAGAATTGCTCAATTCGGTCTAATGCAGAAGTTCGATCTGCTGCCAATGGTGAGGCGGCAATGGTTTGCAACATCTCATGAATCGTCATTCGACCCGAATCTTCAAGATGCTCGGATAAGGTGGAGTAGAGATCATACCTGCGCAGTTCTTCGTCTCTATCCCGAATCAGAGAAAAGAGAATCAGATCGGACTCTAGCCGCAAATCTCCTTTGAACTGCTCCATCGTGCCTGTGCGGACGGTACAGGAGTAACCGCACTGCTCCAATGTAGATGCCAGTTGTTGGGCATCCCTGCGATATTGTGGAATGGTTGCAATGTGCAGGGATACGGGACGAGTGGCAGTGAGTCGTTGAGATATATGGCTACATCCCTCCGAATGTACCTGGACCATTTGGGTACTCGCTTTACTAAAATGAGGTACCACAACCTCAGAGTCATCTGCATGTCCGTCATCTCTATACATTCCAGCAAGACATGACTGGACGTGTGCTCTTACTACCGGATCGTTTAACGGTCCGTTTTTTTGCGTATTACACGTGAGTAATTTATGAACCATCACACCTGCGCTAATCTGAGTCCAGTCTGCACCTTCGGACGAAGATGGATTATGAACAAGATGGAAGAACGGAGTTTCGATCTCTTGACTATCGTCCATTTTGGCCGAGGCACTCCACGGAATTTGCAGGATGTCTACCCGGTCCATATGTGCTCTACCCTGAAAATACGATGAAAAGGCTTCAAGTCTGCACAAGTGATCATCCCAGGCAGTAACCTTGAACGGCCCTGTCCCGACAGGTTTTTGCATTCCATCCACATCACCCGTATGCCTCATCCTCTGTTCGTGTGTTCCGGGTGAAGGTACAATCGCCGCACGACTTGTTGTCAGGAAAGACAAAAACAATTCATGAGGATCTTTAAGCTGGAAACACACGGTTAAAGGACCTATCGCTTCAATAGATAAAATCTGTTTACTCACATCACGGTACAGTGTTCGGCGGTCTGTAGATTGCAACCGTTCAAACGTATGCACAATATCATGGGACGTCAGCATCTGACCATTGTGAAATGTAATGCCTTTTCGTAAATAAAACGTCCAGGTCTGTCGGTCTGCACTGACATCCCAAGTATGAGCGAGACAGGGGAGAATCTCCCCTTTTTCACCACGTTGAACCAACCCGTCAAAGACATGGCTGGTCACAAAGGATTCAGCCAACAGATTAATGTACAGCGGATCAAGCGCATGAAGCTGTTGGTGCAGGGGTAGCCGTAGTGTATCAATCTGCTCATTATTGGTGCCGGCTTCTGTATGATGTCCCGAATACCCGAGCAACCACTGGTTTAGATGATCCTGCATGGGTGTTGAACTGGAGAATGCACTCACCTGCTCGGCAGCTTCCTGCAATTCCCGTCGATTCATGGCTTGCATCATGTATTCAGCCGCGATTTGATCGGCCGGAACAAGCAAAGTCAGTGATGAACGACGACCGCGGCCACGTTGGGAAACCCAACTAATCCAGTCATGAGCAACCATCTTTTTGACAATCGTTAATGTATTACGATGCGTGCATTCGAGCAATTCAGCGAGGTCGGCAAGCGTAAGTTCATGTTCTGTATGATGACCGTATTGGCGATGTAACAGCAGATATTGCTGATGTAATTTCAAAGTGATGATTCCCTCCTGGAGGTGAACTCTGACGTATTCCTCTGAAATAAGAAGTTTTATCGTTTTTAATTTCTATTTATATTCCTATTTTATCATCTAGAATATAGCATAGAAAGGTTAATGGAGGTTTTTCCCATGATTGATAAAATAATGGCTTCACCGCATCGTGCTCTAATCACGCTACTGTCTGCATGGATACTTGCTATCATTCACCAGTATTTATTCTATGGTAATGATTTGGGCGTATCGTATCCGATCTTTGTCATTCTCTTATACGTGTTTATGTATCTGTTTGCACGGGACCGTATAAGGTCCTTCAAGTTGATTGATGCATTTGTGGCGGGTGTTGTGCTGTTGTTATCGCTAACGTTTTTCTTATACGACAACGAACTGCTGCGTGTACTTAATTTCCTGGTTGTACCGGGCTTAATTATCTTACATATGACGTATCTAATGGGTAGAAAACAGAAGCAGTGGTGGGAGATCGGGTTGATTGGTACGGCGATTGACCATTTACTGCCTCAAGCCATACGTCATTGGGGGACTGTTGGGGCCCTTGCTGTGAGAGCAGGGGGGCGTGGCATAGGCAAATCACAGAAAACAGTTGTTTTTAAAGTGCTCATCGGTCTTGTGGCATCTTTGCCTATTCTTATTGTTGTGATCACGTTATTGTCATCCGCTGACGGGGTCTTCGATCAATATTTATCCGGTTTCCCGGAGTGGTTAAATCAACTGACCCTTACACCAGGACTGCCAAGAATCATCTGGATGTTCATCGGAGGTATATTGTTATTCGGTTATGTATGGGGATTTGTCCAGCCGATGCAATATGAGGCAGAGAAGAGAGAGAATGCACATTGGAAAAGTGGAGCAGCAACCACGCTTGATAAGCGTGATCACACTTATATATACTCTCCTGTGGATCCACTCCCTAAGGGTCAGGTTACGAATAAAATTACACCCGAGCCCGAACGCACTCCGGTTCTTCGAGGACCATTCAGATTGGACCCCATCATTGTGGGCACCATGCTGATCGTCATCAACTGTGTGTACGTTATGTTCGTACTTGTGCAGTTTTCGTATCTGTTTGGTGCCGGAGAGGGACATCTTCCGGTAGATCTGTCATACGCTGAGTATACGAGAAGTGGATTCGCAGAGTTGATTCTCGTTACGGGTATTAATTTCTTTATTCTTATTGTTGCATTGCAATTCACACGTCCGAGTGGAAAAGTAGGCATGATCGTGCATCAGGCACTTCTCCTGATTCTGGTCAGCTGTTCAGCAATTATGTTATATTCCGCGTTTATGCGCCTAAATCTGTATGAACAGGCATATGGATATACGTACATCCGGTTCCTGGTACACGCATTTATGATCTTTCTCGCACTTCTGTTGCTGATTGCCGGCCTTCGTATACGTTATACGTCGATTCCGTTGATCCGTTGGTATATTGTGCTCGCACTGACTGCATATGTTGCCGTCAATTATGTGGGCATGGATCGCAGGATTGCCGAATTGAACATAGAACGTTACCGTCAAACTGGCAATATTGATGCATCCTACCTGGCAGGTCTATCGGCAGATGCGACTCCGTTACTTCGAGAGTTTGCTCTGAAGGAGTACCCGGATCTCAAGAGAGAAATGCTGGAACGTCAAGCCTATCTGGAGAGGGATACATCCAATCGTTCCTGGCCTTCCTATAACGTTGCAATACACAGAGCTGAGCTAGAAATGTCCAAATTGAGAACGGAATAGTTGAATACTGGCTATTTTCACGAACGGATTTATGCAAAAACAATATGTAAGTGTTATAATATAAAAACTAACCTATAAAGGGGGTGAATCCCTTGTTTGAACTGCACGAGTTATTACCATATTTATTCTCGATTGGACTCATCTTCACCGTCAGTTATGCCTATATTGCCCATCTTCATTGTGGCATGACGGAGTACTGGGTGGAAGGTGGCGTCGGTGGTGGACTTGAACCTGTACTTCCCGCCCTGTGTTTGGACAGACAGCACAGACAGGAAGACTGGAGCCGCATGATTAGACGAAGAGAAGCGCCCGATGAAGATGAACCAGATTGTCATTCCTCGTTGAACGATTGGTCAACAAATCAACGAGGAGGATATATATGGAACATAAGACGAACAAGGGATTCACGTTTACATCGGGCAAGGGACGGATCTATGGCCTGATTGCTATTTTGTTTGCAGTCATGCTGCTTGCCGGATGCAGCAACAACGTGTCGGAGATTACCTCATCGACACCGGGATTTTTTAACCATTACATTGTATTTCCACTGTCGTATCTGATTCAGCATATTGCCACCATATTTAATGGAAGCTATGGGGTGGCGATTATTGTGATCACGCTGGTCATTCGTCTAGCACTGTTGCCATTGATGATGCGTCAAGCGAAGTCCCAGCAGGGAACACGAGTCATCATGAACGCCATGAAACCCGAGATGGATGCCCTCAAGAAAAAATATGAAGGCAAAAATGACCCTGCTGATAAGCAAAAGCTGTCTCAGGAAACGATGGAGCTATACAAGAAACATAAGTTCAATCCGCTGAATATTGGTTGCTTGCCGATGCTCATTCAGTTGCCTATACTTTCAGGTATTTACACGGCTATCCGACTTACACCGGAGTTGTCCTCACATTCGTTCCTGTGGTTCAAACTGGGTGCACCGGATTACGTGCTCGCTGTGGTGGTCGCGGTCATTTATCTGATTCAAGCGAAGGTATCCCAAGCTAATATGGCGCCTGAACAGCGAAAACAGTTTGCCATTATGGGATATCTCTCCCCATTAATGATGGCATTCTTTTCTCTAACAGCCCCTGCAGCCATGCCGCTCTATTGGACGGTTGGGGGTTCGTTCCTGGTACTACAGACGTTATTATTCCGCAAGATGTACCCGGTAGAACACCCGCAGGAGCCTGTAATTGTGGAAGTGAGTCAGAAAAAGAATAAAAAATCTGGTTCCTCCAAATCTACTCGGAAACCTGCAAAGTCGTAGGGTAACATATGGACGTTAATTACGGCCGCTTTATGAATGTATGTAGTAATGAACGTGTGATATGTAGCAAAAGGTTAAGAAAGAAGCCGATCCTTCAGGTTCGGCTTCTTTTTTTGCTGTATTCAAGAAACGAAGTAGATTAAATGTACTTACATTCTATTGAGCAGCTATTCATCTGTTCCGTCACGTCATATCGCCGGTTCATCCGACAGCTGGAAACGGGAAACGAAATACCAGATGAGCTCTCGACGTGAGGATACCTTGGTTTTGGCGAAAATCGATTTCAAATGATCCTGAACGGTGTAGACAGAAATATGCATCGCTGCAGCAATCTCTTTGGACGAATAGCTGCGAAGCACATAACCCAGCAGTTCCCGTTCTCGACTGGATAATCCATGGCTCTCGGCGAGCAAGGGCAGCAAATCTTGTGGCATCGCCTGCTCCAAACGAATAGCGATCTGATCTGGTCCTGTAATCTGTTGCATAAGACTGGCATGAAGTATGAGGTAACGGCCATCCGGAAGCTGGATACAGACTTTGGAGGGCGATTTGGGAGTGAGTTGAGTATCGTCAGCCTGTTCTACCCGATTCTTGCGCTGCAAGTGCGAACTCACTGCACGTACCGGGCGGGGCAGAACATCCGGCCCTATATGTTCCAGCATACGCAATTGGGACAGCCAATACTCTGCCGGGGCGTTCAGGGATAAGAGCTGGAACGTATCCGAGGTGATCATAATCCCGGGTTCCTCAGGACTTCCACTCGTGATTTCCTCCACAAGGGTCAGACTTGTGGACCGCAGCATCGATGCAATCGAAGCAGTCCAGGTCTGAATCAGCAACCGTTCTTCTTCTGTAAAAAAAGAATTCTCAGTCTTGCGATACAGCGTCAGATATCCCCAACAAGCGTCTCCACTGACGAATACGGTGCGCAGTTCATCACCGAACCCCGCTGGCTGAAGAATGTTGATATAACGTGGGCTTTGTTCAGGCTGCGCGTTCATGGCCGTATGAAGTGTAGCTGTATGTTCACCGCTGCGAATTAACTCAGCGTACTTATGTATATCTTCTTCCATGTATTCATTCATGAATAACCGATCATGAATGGCTTCAATGCCTTCTTCTGTCACGGCTCCAGTGGAGAGAAGAGTCAAAGGATCAACGGTGGTGAAACAGTATGCGTCGTACGGTACAACCGATTGGATCTGTTTGAGAACAGCTTCCCGGTAGGTACGTGAGGTCCAGGTTCCTTTTTCAAGAGAAGTGATAAGTCTGTGGCTCCGGTCAATAGGTGATGTCAACAAGGTTTCTCCTCTCTCTATGTGAATATCCCAATGTTCTGGGATTGTAGGCTCAGCGTATCCTTCTATAATGAAATTAGACGAACAACGAGTCAAGTCTAACTTCAATTCAAGAGGAGCGCGGTGCCCATGAATCACAATCCATCACCGATGAGCTGGGAAACAGCAGATGTTCATCGTTACGAACAATCGATAGCCTTGAAAATTCCGGGTTATTCTCATATGCATGATCTAATGGAACGGCTGCTTGCAGCATATCTTGCGGATAAAAACGAAATTCATATACTTGTTGCTGGAGCTGGAGGGGGAAAAGAATTAGCTCTGATGGGTTCACTCCATTCCAACTGGATGTTCACGGGAGTAGATCCTTCGCTGCCGATGCTGCAACTTGCTGAGAAACGAGTCGCGGAAGCGGGTATTGGCTCCAGAGTGACGCTGCAACCTGTCACGGTTGAAGCATTGCCGGAGGCTGTTTTATATGATGGGGCGACAAGCATGCTCATGTTGCATTTTCTTCAAGGGATGGAGGCCAAACGAGCATTCCTGACAAGTCTGGCAGCGAGACTTAAACCGGGTGCACCACTGATCATTGCGGCTGTAAATGCCGATCTTCGTTCTCCGGCACATTCAATCATGATGCAAGCTTGGCAGGATCACATGCTGAGTGTGGGTGTACTTCCTGAAGAGTGGGAGCGCTTTGCTGCTTCCTTGGGCCGTGAATCCGATCCAATATGCTCTGAAGAGATGACTCAGCTACTGACCGAATGCGGTTTCTCACATATTACACGTTACTTCGGGGCGTTCTGGGTGGAGGGATATTATGCAATTCGAAACTAATGTGAAGCTTGTGAAAGATCAGATCTGGGTCGTTGGCGGTTATGGTCAAGTAGGGCAGATGATATGTACTCAACTGGGACGTTTGTTCCCGGGGAAAGTATGGGCTGCGGGTACACGCATGAACCGTGCGGAAGAATTCAGCAGGTCTACAGGTGGTGCGGTACTGCCGCTACAACTGGATGTGACCAAACCTGTGGAGCCGTCCATGTTACGGTCTGTGAAGCTGGTCATCATGTGTGTCGATCAGAGTGATACCCGGTTTGTTGAATCCTGTGCACAAGCCGGAACCGATTATATTGATATTTCTGCAAAGTATGAATTTCTCGCTCAGGTTGAACAGCTGCACACCACAATGCAACATTCCAAATCGACCGCAATACTCAGCGTTGGACTATCACCGGGAGTAACAAACTTGCTTGTACGCGAAGCGACCATGCATATGGATCAGGTGGAGGAAGCAGACATTACCGTGATGCTGGGACTTGGAGAGAAACACGGAAAAGCAGCCGTGGAGTGGACGGTTGATCAGATGAATGCCACCTACCAGGTGATGCAAAAGGGCAAGCCTACGGAGGTGCAAAGTTTCGGAGATGGCAAAAGGATCGATTTTGGAGCGGAATTGGGTAACCGGAAGGCGTATCGATTTAACTTTTCGGACCAACACGTGGTTGCTCGGACCTTACGTATTCCAACCGTATCGACCAGACTATGCCTGGATTCCCGCTGGATCACAACATCCATGGCAATCTCCAAACGTATAGGGCTGTTTTCCCTGCTGCGTATCCCGTCTATTCGGAATGGAACAGTGAAGGCCTTTGGTCTTATTCCTGGAGGAGAGCCGATGTATGCGGTCAAGGTCGATGCCATTGGGTGGGAAAATGGGGAACGAATCCGCGTCGAACAATTGCTTGTTGGCGATAAGGAAGCAGATGCAACAGCAGCCGTAGCAGCAGCTGTGGCCGAACATGTATATAAAATAGAGTCAGCTTTGCCGCATGGTGTGTTTCATATCGAACAGGTTCTCTCGTTGCAGGACATTCAGGATGCACTTCATACGCCACTAAAGGTGACGACCAGGATCACCTAGTTTCATATTCTTTTGCTGGCACCCTCCGATCTGCTATGATGTAAGAATAATCATGGCATGAATGGAGGGAGATCATGAACTGCGTTGCTGTATTACCTTATTACAAAGTACAGAGAGAAGTGACTGGTCTCGCCCAAGAGATTGAAGTGAATGCCCGTTCGATGATTCTGTATTCAGATAAAATCGTGACCAAATACCGTGAGTTCAACATCACGGAAGTGTTTGATATGTCATTTCGCCGTATGGGTAATGAAGGTGGATTTTTCTATCTGCACACGAGCACTGGAGTATATCCATATATGGTCGAAATTGATCCCAAACCTTTTATACAAAGTTTCAGAAAGATGACGATTCAAAAATTAAAATGACTTGACCTTGCCGTTACGTGAAGGCTTAACCTCGGATATGGAAGGAACGATAACCAATTCAGAGGAGCTGTGAATGTAATGAGTATACTGATTCAGCAAGCTACGATTCTAACGATGAAAGATGCCGATGCCCCCTTTACGGGGGATATTCGTGTTGAAGGAGATCGCATTACGCAGATTGCTGACCACATTTTGCCTCAACCGCAAGATGAGATTATTGATGGCCGCCATAAGATTGCCATGCCGGGTCTCATTAATGCCCACCAACATACACCAATGAGCCTGCTCCGGGGATTCTCGGATGATCTGAAGCTGATGGACTGGCTCGAACGCAAAATGCTGCCTGCTGAAGCGCGGATGAACCCGGAAGATATCTATTGGGGAGCTAAGTTATCCATCGCCGAGATGATCCGTTCGGGTACCACTGCCTTTGCCGATATGTACATTCATATGAACGAGATTGCCGAAGTGGTCAAGCGAACAGGTATCCGGGCATCGCTGACACGCGGAATGGTATTCATGGAGGACGATGGGGGACGCAGGTTGCAGGAAGCGATTGATCTTGTAGAGCGCTGGTCTGGAGCCGCCGATGGGCGGATTACAACCATGTATGGACCCCACTCTCCTTACACATGTCCCGTAGAGCTACTCCGTGAAGTCATTGCTATGGCTGTCAAGGAGGATATCCCGCTGCATATTCATCTGGCTGAGACGAAAGAGGAAGTCGTGAAGATTCGTGAACGTTATGGCATGACCCCGACGGAGTATTTGGAAGAGGCGGGGATGTTCGAACAGGCACATGTGTTGCTTGCGCATGGTGTGCACCTCAATCGAAGAGATATCAGCAGATTGAAGGGTATGCGTGGTGGTGTAGCACACAATCCGGTCAGCAATCTGAAGCTGGGGTGTGGAATCGCTCCGATTACCGAGATGTTGGCCCAGGGGATTAACGTGGGGATCGGAACCGATGGAGCGGGAAGTGCCACAACCGTGGATATGTTCGAGGAGATCAAAGCGGCGACCTGGCTGCAAAAGCTAGACTATGGCGATCCCACACGCTTGCCAGCCAAGGACGTTCTACGCATGGCTACACGCGGAAGTGCTATTCTGCTTGGTTTACAGGATGAAGTTGGTGTACTTGAGGTGGGGCGCAAGGCGGATCTGATCCTGATCGATCTGGCGAAACCACATCTTCAACCGGTACATGAAGTAGAATCGTTACTGGCTTATAGTGTAAACGGTGCGGATGTGGATACCACGATTGTGAACGGTCAGATCCTCATGCAAGGCAGGAAGTTGTTAACGATTGATGAGGATGAACTCTACCGTGAGGTGAAGGTTAGAGCCAAAAGGATTGTTGAGGGAATTTAATTTTTAGTGAATTTAATCCAAACTGGAAAAATATTTGTGCTCAAAACGCTATGGAGGCTTACTCCATGGCGTTTTTTGTCGAATTACAACTGGGAATAGTTCCATGGTCCTGTTCAGAATTGGTTCAGAATGACTCGTTATACTGAGCGTGTAGTTGTTCAAATTAGAAATGTACACGAGGAGGAACATGAATTGAAGGGGAAACAAAACAAAAAACGGCTTAAGCCAATATTGAAAAAAAGCATGTTGACTGCGCTCGGATTGGGCATTGCATTGCCTATAGGTGGAACGCTTCCACAGGCTAACGCAGGTGCAATTGGTCCGGAGATTAAGATTTCACAACCTGTACTGAGCGAGTACATTCGATGGCTGAGTCGTTCATCGGAAGATTCAAATCAGCATTCTCTCGTGTCGTATACGCCAATCGAGGCACTTGATGAGACAGTTGAAATTGATTTAAACAACCATTTTTCACTCACCACATACGATTCGGTCAAGGCCAGTTCAGACAATCCTAGTGTGGCGTACGTATATGTGAACAATGAAAATAATCTGGTAGTTATTCCCTATAGAGACGGTAAAATCAACATTGAGTTGAAAGCCAATTATACTTTATCTGGAGAAACTGTTACGGATAATTTCGAACTATATATTAGTAAACAAGGCGATGTGAATAATGATGGCCAAGTGAATTCTGCGGATGCAGTAGCACTATTGAAACATCTTCGTAATGAATTTAACCGTCGCTCCTATTCTGCTGTTGAGATGAATCGGATGGATGTTGACCGTGATGGTGAAGTTAATTGGTCAGATGCAAATGCTTTATTATATGGTTATGCCGAGAACAAGCTCGGCAAGAAGGACAACCGTTATGTGCTAACTTTTAAAGAAGTACAGGATGCACCATTTGCATTGAATGCTAAAATAACGGGTGAGATGAAAGTGGGAAGCACGATCACTGGTACATACGATCAGTTGGATGTCGATGAAGATATGTCGAATGAACCTCTGTACCAATGGTATAGAACTTCAGATTCATGGGGAAATGAAAAGCAAATTATCACGGGAGAAACGTCAAAAAATTATAATATTACAGCCGATGACCTAGGGAAATATCTTTTCCTTGAAGTCACACCTCGATCTATTTCGGATGAGCCATTCCTTGGTAGATCCTTAATGTTTTCTGGAAGAGAGGTCGTTACTTCAGCGGAAAATGCTCAAGGAGCAATCCAGAGTTTGTCTCCGTCTAATGGTTCTACAGATGTTAAGGTAAACGAACCGTTGGTTATTCATTTTAATCAACCGATTAAAATGAATACAGAAATGGGCTATAGCATTATCATTAGGAATCTTACGAGCAATAGTATCGAAGCTACCTACTTTACTATGTTCCAAATTGGATTTTTTGTAAACGAAAGTACAGTCACAATTAATAATCCAACCCTACAATATAACTCGAATTACTCTATTGAAATCTCGGAAGGTGCTTTTATGGCGACCTCTGATAATGCTTTGATGCCAGGGACAATAGTGGAACAAAATGGGGAACAATGGACATTCACTACCAAAGAAGGACCACCACCACCACCTTGATCGTTGTCTGTAATATAGAGTAACAAATTTTCTCTATCGTACCATCTATTAAAGAATATAGACACGGAGGTTATCACATGTTTCAACCGAAAAAGAAACGTCCAAGAATCAGAAAAACAATGTCAGGTCTTATCGCACTGACGTTACTCTCATCACTCGTATTACCGAATATAGTGGAGGCTAGACCAACGGAACCATCGCAAGTGAAGTTTGCGGATGTGAGCGTACAGGCTGGTCAGAGCGTCCATGTTCCTGTGACGTTAAAACAACCCGATTACAGTGCAATTACCGCGTATAGCATGCAGATTGATTATGATTCGTCTGCACTGGAGATCGTACGTATCACCCCTAAATATGTCGGGAACAATTTTCCAACTATAGTGGAAAACAATGAAGTAAACTTCCATTATAAGATTGATAATGAAGCTGGCTGGGTGCGGATCATCTGGGCCGATTTCACTGCAGGTCATTATCCAATTCCTGTGGAACAGCAGCTGTTTGATATTGAGGTGAAAGCCAAAAGTAACACGTCTCCAGGAACGAAAAAACTAACGGTAAATCGTGAAGATCCAGAACGCTGGAATTTCACGAACTTAGATTATGAAAATTACACTGAATTGTCCGGTGGAACCATCACAATTACAGCAGCAAACTCGGGCGGTGGTAATTCTACACCTAATCCAGGTTCCTCCTCGGGAGGGAGCGTATCGCCAACTTCACCCGTCGTTACTCCTGTTCCATCCACTCCAGCGGCAACCAAAGGTGTAGACATCTATGTGAACGGACAAAAACAGGAACAATCTGCAACTGCTACTACAGCAACCGTAAACAATCTGGTTACCACCACTGTTCACGTGGATAATGACAAAGTCATCAATCAGATTGGAAGTGGACTAAGAACACTTCTGCTGCCGATTACAGGTACTGGCAAGGATGCGGTCGTTGGTGAACTGAACGGCAAACTGGTTAAAACGATGGAAGGAAGTAATGCCGAAGTTGTCATTCAGACAGACAGTGGTACGTACACCCTCCCGGCAAACCAGATTCAGATTGATCAGGTTCTGAACCAATTCGGAAGCACTGTTCCACTCGAAGATATTACCATTCAAATCGCTATTGCACCTAGTGCTGCATCCAAGCAATCAGCCATTCAGGCCGCAGCGGACAAGATGCAGAATACTACGGTGGTTGCAGCTCCAGTTGATTTTGAAGTAAAAGCCATCTGGAATGGACAACAAGTCAATGTGGATCGTTTCAACTCTTATGTAGAACGCTCCATCACATTGCCTGAGGGAGTAGATGGTTCAAAGATTACGACTGGTGTTGTGCTTCAGCCAGATGGCAGTCTTCTGCATGTGCCGACGAAGGTTATCAAAGGTAACGTGCAAGATTCTGCTATTATTAACAGCTTGACGAACAGTACTTACACCCTGATCTATCACCCGACAACATTCAGCGATATATCAAGTCACTGGAGTCGGGATGACGTACAAGATCTGGCATCCCGTCTGATCGTACAAGGTACTGGTGAGAACGTGTTTGCGCCAGACCGGAGTATTACGCGGGCAGAGTTTACGGCTGTTCTGTTAAGAGGTTTGGGACTGCACGCACCGCGTAGTACAGAAGCGGCATCGTTCACAGATGTGAAAACTGGCAGCTGGTATGAGGATGAGGTTCAGACGGCCGTGTCCTACGGACTGATCTCAGGTTATGCTGACGACAGCTTCCGTCCGAACAGCGAAATTTCTCGTGCTGAAGCGTTGACGATTGTGTCACGTGCGATGAAACTGGTCGGTCTGGCACAGGCCGACGCGTCAGAGACAACAAGTCTGCTTAGCACATATAGTGATAGTGCTAAAGTACAGGCTTGGGCTGCAGAGCCGGTTGCTTCGGCAATTAAACAAGAACTGGTACAAGGTGCTGATGGCAAATTGATGTCAGAAGCTGATATTAGTCGTGCGCAATCGGCGGCGATTGTGAAAAGGTTGCTGGCAAAAGCCGGATTAATCTAAACGATATAAGTTGAACTAAAGATTATTTACACAGACACTACGATGACAGAATAGTAACGAAATAAGACAACCCGAGTCCTTATATCTAAGGATTCGGGTTGTCTTGCACCTACACTTACTTGAAATGATTTATTTCAAGCAAAGCTGTAGGTGTTTTTTACATATCGTTCTTTTGAACCACTCCTACAGGCCAATGGCCCAGTTCATTATCAGTTCATACAGATTTGGTACGATATGAACATCAAATAGATAGATATTGTGCTTGATCAGGAGAGGAAGAGATCCATATGAAAATACTAGAAGTCAAAAATGTGAAGAAGTCATACACCTTATATGGAAAAGAAAGAGTTCCGGTCCTCCACGGTTTGAACCTGAGTTTTGAGACGGGGGAATTTGTCTCTATCCTTGGTGAATCTGGCTGCGGTAAGTCGACACTGATGAATATCATTGGTGGGATGGATTCCGATTATGAAGGGGACGTCGTTGTTCGTGGCAAGAACCTAAGTGCCATGACAGAGAAGGAAATGGACGATTACCGAAAGAATAATATCGGCTTTGTCTTTCAAAATTTCAATCTGATCCCGCATCTGTCTGTCCTCGAAAATGTGATGATTGCGATGCAAATGACGGATACCAATGAAAAAGAGCGAAATCAACGTGCCGTTGATATATTAACAGAGGTTGGACTGAAGGATCATCTGAACAAACGTCCCAACCAGTTATCCGGAGGTCAGAAGCAACGGGTTTCCATTGCACGGGCTTTATCCAACAATCCGGACATTATTCTCGCAGATGAACCGACAGGCGCGCTGGATCGAGAAAACGGAAATCAAATCCTGGCCCTGCTCGACAGCATAGCCCAAAAGGGAATGCTGGTGATCGCCGTAACTCATTCGCAGAAAGTCGCTGACTCCGGTACACGTATTGTGAAGGTAGAGGAGGGGCGCATCAGTGATGATATTCATCTCAAAGATCCTTCTACGACTGTCTACGAAAGTGGTCAAGGTTCTTCCCGGAGCCTGGGCTTGCTTGCTTCCTTCAAGATGGCACTCAAAAATATGAAACTCAACGCCAAGCGTAATGTCCTGGTCGCTTTGGGTGGATCTATAGGTATATTAAGTGTACTCCTGATGCTTTCCTTGGGGAATGGGATAACGACGTATATGAACGACGAAATCAATTCAAGTATGGACCCTTTGCTTGTGGATATAACCAAGCCGAGTGAAGAAGCCAAGGACATGCAAGGTCCCGAAGCCTTGATGGCAACAGGTGAACCGTTCACCGAAGCTGATATCGAGAGGATTCGCAATTTTCCTAATGTGGATCATGTAGAGACAATTACGACCATTACAGGCCAATCAACGATGGTGAATGAAAAACAAAGTGTGGGACTTACGCAGTTAACGACATTAACGGATGCTTTTGATCCCGCACTGATGACAACGGGAGTTCTCCCGGCAGAAAATGAGATCTTGTTACCCCTTGATACGGCGAATAAATTAAGCGGAAATGACCAAGCTGATTCCATGATCGGCAAGTCCGTGCTTCTATATATCAATGAGATGGATAGCAATAATAAACCAGTGACTTTGGAGAAAGAAGTAACCATCTCAGGGATCTACGAAGCGGCAGATCAACGATCTCCAATGCAACAATCCCCGGGATACATCTCATCAGGGACGTTAGAGCAGATGTTCTCGGACAAAGGAATATCAATTGGACCGATTCAGGTTAATGCCTATGCCACCGATATGAAATATGTAAATGATATCAATGAAGCTGCTGTTGACGCTGGCTTCGCAGGCTCCCAGATGGCCAAGGTCATGGAGAATATTACGACTTACGTAAGTATGGCTTCCATTGTACTCGCGGGTATTGCAGGCATTTCGTTGATCGTATCCGGTATTATGATACTGGTTGTACTCTATATTAGTGTCGTGGAACGCACGAAAGAGATCGGAATACTGCGGGCAATTGGAGCGAGAAAGAAGGATATCAAGCGAATATTCTTCTCGGAATCTGCTTTATTAGGCGTATTTAGTGGTATTATTGCGGTAATCTTTGCAGTGATCATAAGTTATGTGTTAAATATACTTCTGGACAATGCGTTTGGAGCAAAACTGATTCATCTCTCGGGATATTACATCTTGTTTGGTCTCGTGGTAAGTACAGCGATTAGTATCGTGGCTGGTTTGATGCCATCATCAAAAGCGGCGAAATTGGACCCGATGGAATCCTTGCGATACGAATAAAACGAATGGCGGAAAGGATAATGGCTACATGAACACGATTCTGGTGGTGGACGACGATTCCCATATCCGCAAATTAATCCGAATCTATCTTGAAAAGAATCAATTTTCCGTGCTGGAAGCAGCAGACGGTCAAGAGGCGTTAGATCTTCTCTCTCATACGAAAGTTGATCTGGCGATTGTGGATGTAATGATGCCTCGAATCGACGGCATTGAATTGACAGAAGATATCCGATCCTATCTGGATATTCCGATCCTGATGGTCACCGCCAAGGGAGAATCCAAGGACAAGGTCAGAGGATTTAATGCCGGGTCAGACGATTACCTGGTTAAACCTTTTGATCCTGTGGAGTTAATCCTGCGTGTAAAATCGTTATTGAAACGATATAACAAAAGTTCATCGAATATCATTCAGATCAGCGGTGTAACGATTGATTTGGGCAATCTGATGGTCGTTGCGGACGGACAAACGATTGAATTGAAAAAGAAGGAATGTGAATTGTTATTTTCTCTGGCGAGTTCGCCAGGGAAAATATTCACACGTACACAGCTTATCGATGATCTATGGGGTATCGATTATGAAGGCGATGAGCGTACAGTCGACGTGCACATCAAGCGGTTAAGGGAACGGCTTGAACCTGTACCTGAACTGGTAATCTCAACGATAAGAGGACTTGGATATCGACTGGAGCGGGCATGAAGATGCTGAGGAAGAGCCTGCGACTTCGAATTGTAGCTACCTTTATCGGGATTGTTCTGGTGAGTTTGATTCTCTCCTTTATGATCAATAACGGGTCCCGCGAAAAAGCGCCGAATCGTTTTATGGTTACCTTTGCTGAAGACATCGCTACAATGATTAACCTGATCGATGATCCGGAAAAAGTGAAATCAAGCTTCGATATCTTTGCCCGCTATGGCTTAAATATCACGCCCGTGAATGAACAAAGTGACGTGTTGTCTTCCTTGCCAGAGGATAAAGTTCATTCGTTATTTGAGGCGGGGACAACCGATGCCATGTTTATATCCAGTAAAGATGGCATTGCGACCATAGGTGTTCCCGGAACAAACGAGGGGATCGGCACATTTCTGATACAAAGCGATTTCTCTTCTCTTTTTCACACACTGCGCAACACGCTCTTAACCTCACTATTAACAGTACTGGTCATTGGTAGCCTGTTAATCCTGTTCATGTCCGGGTACATTGTGAAACCGATTAAGAGGTTAACGGTTGCGGCGAAGGAGATGTCATCAGGTGACCTGTCTGTTCGCTTGAAACATAATAATCAGGATGAGTTCGGGGAACTGATGGAGAGCTTTAATCATATGGCCAGTGAGTTGCAAAAAATCGATTCGGTTCGTGATGACTTTGTCAGCAACGTCTCTCATGAAATGCAGTCTCCGCTCACTTCGATCAGGGGATTTACCAGAGCACTACAGGATGGTGTTATTCCTTTGGAAGAGCAGAAAGAGCATCTGGATATTATCTATGAGGAAACGCTGCGCTTATCGAGGCTCAGTGATAATCTGCTTCGGCTAGCCTCGCTGGATTCGGAGCATCATCCGGTTCATTTCACCACGTTCCAGGTCGATGAACAATTAAGAAGGGCGATCTTATTGGCGGAGCCGCAGTGGTCGCAGAAGGATATACAGATCGAATTGGACTTGTTGCCCTGCGAGATCACCGTGGACAAAGATTTGTTTGATCAAGTCTGGCAGAATTTAATAAACAATGCGATCAAATACACCGGTCCTGAGGGTACCATTCATGTCGAGATTGAGACGTCATCTTCATTCGTGAAGGTATTGATTAGAGATTCTGGACAAGGAATACCTGCGGAAGCCCTCCCGTATATCTTTGATCGATTTTATATGGTAGACAAAGCGCGAAGCAGCTCACTTCGAGGCAATGGGTTAGGGTTGTCCATTGTGATTAAAATTTTGAAATTGCATCAATGTACCATTGATGTAGAGAGCGAAGTTGGAAAAGGTACGCAGTTTATAGTCACGATTCCCAGATCGGTTATCACATCTTAGGCAACCCAGAATTGAAAGCAGCAATATGAATACAATCGGCTCCTGTACGTTCAGGATTCAGATTGCTTCATATTGCTTTTTTTGATATTAGGATACTCAACAAAATTTCATATATAGTTTTGTTTAGCAGTGAATCATTTGATAAAATAGAAGAGACGTTATGTGAATCTATGAACTTAATCAATTTATCATACACAGAATGGAGCCATTCAATGAACTATCGCAATATGGAAGATTGTATTAACGATCTGGAGCAGCACGGTCATTTGATTCGGGTCAAAGAAGAGGTTGATCCTCATCTGGAAATGGCAGCCATCCATATGAAAGTGCACGAGGCTAAAGGCCCGGCATTGTTATTCGAAAATGTAAAAGGCTCGAAGTTCCAGGCTGTATCGAATCTGTTCGGCACAGTGGAACGAAGCAAATTCATGTTCCGCGGTACGCTCGAAGGCGTACAACGGGTCATGGCTGTTCGTGACGATCCGATGAAGGCGCTTAAGACGCCGTTTCAGCATGTCCGCACTGGTCTTGCCGCATGGCAGGCGCTGCCGAAACAGAAGTCTATTAGCCTACCCGTGTCGGCACAAGAGATTCAAATCTCGGATCTGCCCCTAATCAAACACTGGCCCATGGACGGCGGGGCATTTGTGACACTGCCGCAAGTGTATTCCGAAGATCCAGATAAACCCGGCATCATGAATTCGAACTTGGGAATGTACCGGGTTCAACTGAATGGCAATGATTTTGAATTAAACCAAGAAATTGGATTACACTATCAGATTCATCGCGGAATTGGGATACATCAAGCCAAAGCGGTCAAAAAAGGAGAACCACTGAAAGTCAGCATTTTCATTGGGGGTCCACCAGCACATACACTTTCAGCCGTTATGCCTCTGCCAGAAGGACTTAGTGAGATGACATTTGCCGGTTTGCTCGCCGGACGTCGCTTCCGGTACAGTTACAAGGACGGGTATTGCATCAGCAATGATGCTGATTTTGTCATCACGGGTGATATCTACCCAGGCGAGACGAAGCCGGAAGGACCGTTTGGGGATCACCTGGGTTATTACAGTCTGACACATGAATTCCCGTTAATGCGTGTGCACAAAGTCTATGCCAAACCTAATGCCATCTGGCCTTTTACGGTTGTGGGTCGTCCGCCTCAAGAGGATACGGCATTTGGTGATTTGATACATGAGATTACAGGGGATGCCATTAAACAGGAGATTCCGGGCGTCAAAGAAGTACATGCAGTCGATGCGGCAGGGGTCCATCCATTACTGTTCGCCATCGGCAGTGAACGGTATACGCCGTATCAGGCGGTGAAACAGCCAACAGAGCTGCTTACGATTGCCAACCGTATTTTGGGTACAGGTCAGCTCAGTCTGGCGAAGTACCTGTTTATAACTGCTGAGGATCAGCAGCCTCTGGATACCCATAAGGAAGTTGAATTCCTGACCTATATTTTGGAGCGTATCGACCTGCAACGGGATATTCATTTCCACACGCATACAACGATTGATACGCTGGATTACTCCGGTACAGGACTGAACAGCGGAAGCAAGGTTGTGTTTGCCGCATATGGGGACAAGGTTCGGGATCTGTGTACGGAAGTTCCGGAGTCTTTGAAAAACATACGCGGATATGAAAATCCACAGCTCATCATGCCGGGCATCGTCGCAATCCAGACATCAGCCTTCACAAGTTATGCGGATACAGCGCAGGAGATGCAAGCATTCACTTCTCTATTGAAAGAACAGGGAGGTCTGGACTCTTGCCCGATGATTATCCTCTGTGATGACAGTTCGTTCCTGAGTGCTAATCTCAGTAACTTCTTGTGGGCCACGTTTACCCGGAGTAACCCTTCACATGATATGTATGGAGTTAATAGCGGATATGACCACAAGCATTGGGGTTGTGATCAGGTGATTATTGATGCGCGGACCAAACCTCACCAGGCGCCGCCATTGATTCCCGATGCTTCGGTTGAGAAGAGCATTGAACGTTTATTTGTTAAAGGGGCAAGTCTGGGTTCAATCAAAATCTAATATGAGTTGTCTTAAAGAAGTTCAAACGGAGCGTTTGAACTTCTTTGGCTTGCTCTGATCCAGCGATAAGACACAAAGGTGTGTAAAAGTTTAAAACCGGGACTAATTTGGATATTGGAGTGAGGATAAAGTCTTACATGTTCGTATTTACCTTTGTGATTAAGGTCGTTTGAACTATGTATGAAATGAAGAATTATAACGATATAAAGAAGTATAGGTATTTTTGTGGCCCCGTTCCATTGGGTGCTGTTACTATAATGAATTGTTCAGGGGGAATACCGATTTGAGAATCCATATTATGAACCTGCAAGACGGAGACCGTCTGACTGCGGATACATTCAGCGATGCAGGATTACACGTTCTCGGGAAGGGGACCGTAATCAGAAGTGAGGATATTTCCTTGCTTATGCAGCACCGTGTAGATTATGTAGATATTGAATCACGCGAAGAGGAAATCACTGAGGCAGAATTTTTTGCTGCAGCCGCCAAGCATGCTTCCGGGTTAAGTACAAGTACGAAGGAAGAGCCGCCAGAAGAAGAGATGAAGTCCCAATTTATTCAGACTGTACATAATTATCAAAATGCTTTTCTTGAAGCCCTGACTGTTGGCAAGTTCAACGCTACCATGGTGGATGATGCACTGCAACCGATGGTTGAAGGACTGGATGAGCAGAAAGATGTCGTTCATCTCCTGATGATGCTGGAGCGGGATGATGTCAATAACTATACACATTCAATTCAAGTCGGATTGTTGTCCTTCTACCTCGCGAACTGGCTTGGATATTCTCAAAAAGAGAGTTATCAGATTAGTCGCGGTGGTTATCTGCATGACATTGGAAAGTGCAAAGTCTCCCACCGGATTCGGAACAAAACAGAACCGTTGACAGCGGACGAGCAGCTTGAAATGCAGCGTCACACGATATATGGACATGAAATCATCAAAAATTCCATGACGGATGAAGCGACAGCACTGGTTGCTCTGCAACATCACGAGCGGGAAGATGGGTCGGGTTATCCAATGCAACTTGAGAAAAGTGAAATTCACCCCTATACCCAGATCGTATCTGTAGCTGATATCTATATCGGCATGAGATCCGGGAGTCACGGGGGAAGCAATCCAAACCTCATCAACAACCTAAGAGATATTTATGGAATGGGATTTGGTAAATTGAATGAAAAGCCGGTTCAGGCATTGATGCAACATTTACTTCCTAATTTTATCGGAAAACAAGTCCTGCTCAGCAATGGAGAAAAAGGTGTTATTGTCATGAACAATACGTCTGATATTTTCAAACCGCTTATCAAAGTGGAGTCGGAAGAATATCGCGATCTTTCCAAAGAGCGTACGCTTGCCATTGATGAATTGCTTATTTAATATCGGCAGCCTTTGCCATTCTGCCAATGCATGAAAGACGGGCCTCCTGTACTAAGACAGGGGGCCCTTTTTTTGTTATATCCCCCTTTGCTGTGTTGTTCGATCAACGAAGCAAGGTTATACTTTGCAAAGACCTTATTTTTCCTGCCAAGGAGCGATCGTCATGATTGAAGTGACAACAGAGATTACGATACTTGCCTCGATTGAACGGTGCTTTGACTATGCCCGGGATATTGACCTACATACACAGACTGTCTGGAAACATACGAGAGAACGAGCGGTCGCTGGAGTAACCACAGGAAAAATTGGAGCCGGGGATACCGTTACCTTTCAGGCTACCCACCTGGGTGTCAGACAGAAGTTGAAGTCCCGAATTGTGCAGTTTGAACAACCGTTTTTATTTGTGGATCAGATGGAGAAGGGGGCTTTCAAGAGCATGCGACATGAACATCATTTCAGCGCAATTGCAGAACAGATGACATGCATGAGAGACACGCTGCGGTTTGAAGCACCACTTGGATTGCTAGGGTGGGCAACGGAGCGACTTGTGCTGAAGAGATATATGCTGGCATTTCTGGAGAGTCGTAACCGTAAACTCAAAGTGATCCTTGAGCAGTATCCGGAATTGAAGGAATAAAGGAGAGAAGACGTTTGATGGATAATGAATATTATGTAGGTTGGGGCACCCTTGCCTTGATTAATGCCGGACTTGCACAGGGAAAAACAGAAGTGGTCGGAACTGGTTTCTGATTTCCCTGTTGTTGGGTCCTTTGGCAACCCTCTTTATTGTGGTGTGGAATAAACTGGACTAATTCAACGATCGAGATTCCGATGCATATGACGATCAATCATCCAGAACAGAAGTGCTGCTGCACTAACACCCGCACCTAACCAGCAAACCGCTGTCCAACCCGCCCATGCATACACCTGGGTAGAAACGATGGAGCCGGTTGCACTGCCGATGGAGTAAAAGATCATATACGCTGCCGTCAGGCGGCTCTGTGCTTCGGGACGAACTTCGTAGATCAGGCTCTGGTTGGTAACATGTACGGCTTGCACGGCGAGATCGAGCAGGATAACGCCGAGGATCAGGAACCACAACGAGTGATGGACATAGCCGATGGGCAGCCAGGACAAGAGCAGAATGACAAGAGAGATACCGGTTGTTTTTTGCCCAAGGCCCCGATCGGCGAGTTTACCTGCACGGGCAGCGGCCATTGCTCCGGCCGCTCCTGCGAGACCGAATGCACCTATAAGCGTATGAGACAGGGACAGTGGGGGGCTACTTAGTGGCAGAACCATGGAAGTCCACAAGATGCTGAAGGCTGTAAAAATCAGCATCGCCAGTACACCTCGTACTCGTAATACACCCAACTCACGATACAGTTGCAAGACAGAGCTGAGTAATTGGACATAGCTTTGTTTTACTTGTGGGGACTGTTGCCTTGGGAGAACAAGATATAAGGCGACAATTCCGAGTAAAGTAAAGCTGGCAGAGAAGAGATACACCGATCTCCACCCGAGCCAATCGTTAAGCGTACCTGCAACCGTTCGTGCAAGTAATATGCCAATGACGATTCCACTGGTGACCTGCCCGACAATGCGACCACGTTCGGTAGGGGCTGCCAAGTGTGCAGCAAAGGCAACCAATGTCTGTGTAATGACCGCGAGTAGACCTACGACGGCCATACCCGTGAATAAAAGTGAGCTGGACTTTGCGGTTCCTACCAGAACCAGTGCAAGTACGGATAAGAGCATTTGGATAATTATCAACTTGCGGCGGTTTAAGAGATCCCCGAGCGGAACGAGAAGGAACAGCCCCAGGGCATAACATATTTGAGTCACTGTGATGACGATCCCTATGGATGATGGAGAGAGGTTGAACTCTTGAGCAATGGAGTCCAGCAAAGGCTGAGCATAATAAATATTGGCGACCGCAAGTCCGCTGCACACGGCAAAGAGAAGAGCAACTAACCTTGACATGGCAGGACGATCCTTATTGGATAATTGTGCATCTGGAGAAGAAGTTTGCATGAATGGTTGTCACCTTTCTATTTTGTACTGATTGGTATGATATGTTTCGGGATAACCTTACTTTATTAACGTGGATTCTGTCAATAGAGGATTAGCTAAGACTTTTTATTTGGTGAAAAATACTTTTAAGCTAGGTTTATCCAATGCTAAAATATATTATGTTTGACCTGTTCATTGTTTTGAGATTACAATATAAATATACTGAACGATACATAAAGAGGTGAAATGTATGGTTAGACAACGGGAATTTGATACGGACAAAGCACTCGATGCAGCAATGCATACGTTTTGGGACAAGGGGTTCGAAGCGTCATCTTTGAGTGATTTGACGACTGCAATGGGCATTCAACGTCCCAGTCTGTACGCGGCTTTTGGCGATAAAAAGGAATTGTTCGAAACCGCACTTCGCAGGTATACCACGCAGCATGCGGCTCAAGTCAGAGCCAGACTTCAACAGGGCTCCACGGTGCGAGAAGCCTTCCGTGGGCTGTTTGAACATATTGGAGCTGAAGGGAGTGTAACCGAGCCTAGTCATGGCTGTTTTTGCATTAATACGATGGTTGAGCTGGCTCCACATGACCCCAAATTCGCTGTCCTCACACGGGAGCATCAGATGTATCTGGGTGTTCTTTTCAAGGAAACGATTGAAAAAGGCCAACAGAGCGGGGAATTGTCCGCTGACTTGAATGCGAGTGCGGTAGCACAGTCTTTGGTTGTATCCATGATTGGACTGACTGTACTGATGAAATCAGGACCGGACCGCTTGTTTGTAGAGCAGAGCATCCAGGTTACGCTGTCTTTGCTGCAGTAATAGGGATTTCTTCTGTTTAAAGTGATGCGGAGTTGCTACAATATGTTTAAGAAGTGAGCAGATATAGGAGGAGATCAGGGATGGATACGAAGTTGCGCTGTGCAATTTTGGATGATTATCAAAACGTTGCGCTGACGTCGGCAGACTGGGGTTCGTTGATGGATCGGGTGGAGATTCAGACATTCAACAACTATATGGGCTCGGAAGAAAAAGTCATTCAAGAATTGCAGGAATTCGATATTGTGGTCCTGATGCGGGAACGTACACCATTTCCGGAGAGGGTTATTTCGCAGCTCCCTAAGCTAAAACTTCTGATTACAAGTGGCATGCGTAATGCGTCCATAGACCTTAAGGCTGCGGAGCAAAAAGGGATCATTGTGTGTGGAACCGAGGGAAGCTCTAATCCACCAACGGAACTGACGTGGGCGCTAATACTGGGACTGTCCAGACAGCTGGTTACGGAGAATAATGCACTTCGCTCCAATCGAAACTGGCAGAGCACTGTAGGATTGGATCTGAATGGGAGAACACTTGGATTGCTCGGTTTGGGCAAGATAGGCACTCGCATGGCTGAGATCGCACAAGCATTTGGCATGAATGTGATGGCCTGGAGCGAGAATCTGACACGAGAGAAAGCCGAAAAACATGGTGTCATTTGGTCCGAGACCAAGGAGCAACTGCTTGCACAGAGCGATATCATATCCGTTCATCTGGTATTAAGTGATCGTACGCGCAATCTGATTGGACAAGCCGAATTTCAACAAATGAAATCGAGTGCGCTATTCATTAATACGTCGCGAGCGGGTATTGTTGATCAGGAAGCTATGGTAAATGCATTACAGCGTGGTTTGATTGCTGGCGCAGGTCTGGATGTATATGAGCAGGAACCGCTGCCGGTTAACCATATTATGCGAACATTGCCCAATGTCCTGGCTACACCGCATCTGGGTTATGTGACTCGTGGCAATTATGAGATCTATTATAGTCACACCGTAGAAAACATAGCGATGTTCCTGAACGGAACACCGATCAGGCAAATGCTTCCTTAGAAAAAAAACGGTGCTGAATAAAGACGTAGTTTTAGATATAAGGGATTACAGACAAATAAGGTGCTGCCAGGAAAGAGTTAGACCTGAGCAACACCTTTTTAGAGTATCTGTGTAGCAAAACAAATCTAACTGTGTCGTCCTCGCTGGGAAGAATGAATCATGGCGACGCTTGATTCACGAACGATTAAGCGCGGTTCGAATTGAATGTGTTCGTAATCGGTCGTGTTCATCTCCCGAATCCGCTTTAACAACAGTTCGGTAGCAAGTCTGGCAACCTCCTCACCCATAATGGACACAGAACTAATCTGCGGAGACGAGACCGTGGTCCACTGATTGTTATCTACACCCACTACAGCCACATCTTCAGGTACACGAACCCCCAACTCCTTGAACCGATTAACCAATCCGATGGCAACCATATCATTAATGGCATAGACTGCATCTGGCATATGCGTGAGTCCATAGAAATAATCTGCAGCATTGGCACCTGTATTCAATGAAAAGTCCTCACCAAAGTAGACGAGAGAAATGTCCACATGGCCTACAGCTTGCTCATAAGCACGGAAGCGCTCTTCAATAATGTCTTTGGGTGCACCGGCATATGCGATTCGCGTCCGCCCAATTTTGAACAGATGCTCCATGACCAGTTTGCCTTCGGGTTGAGACAGAGAGACGATATCTGCCCTCATTCCCGGTTCCAGTTTCTTGCCGTAGTTAATCATAGAGATGGGGAGCGGGGCTTTATCAATCAGTCCGGGTAACGTTTTGGGATAGGCTAGAGGCATGAAGATCAATCCATCTACATGCAATTTTTTCACATTACGTATTGTCTCCAACTCGGTACGGGCATTGCCTGCCGTATTGATCTGCACGACATGGTAACCATGCTGCTTCGCCGTTTGCTCAACAGACCATGAAATCTCCGGAATAATGGCGTTACGTATGTCGGGTACAACGAGCGCGATCTGGTGCGTTTGCCGGATTTTCAGACTCTGTGCGGAGGTGTTGGGTACAAAACCCAGTTCTTCAATGGCCTTCATCACCTTATCTCGTGTTTTACTGCTTATGCCTTCTGAATTGTTGATTGCCCGGGATACGGTAGCGATGCCCACGCCGGCACGCTCAGCCACGTCCTTGATCGTCAGTTTCTGTTCTTTCCTCAATGTACGTTTACCTCACTTTATCGGAAACGATTCCGAATATTTAGGGATATGTATGCACTTCGCGATAAGTATATAACTTAATTATAACATTTGAGCTATGAAGTATCCCGTGATTGGACCACATTTATGCCGAAGTATGATTATATTTCATTCCGTCTGCAGTATTATTTGCCAGGATATATCTTAATAACTTAGATTAGAGCGGTTACACAATACCGCTAAAATAACTTTAATAAAAGTGTAAGCGTTCTTAATTAAAACTCGATATGATCACGAAATAGACATATTAGTGTAGAAATATGTTTGACAGCGTATCTAAAATGTGACATATTTAATTTACGGAAACGTTTCCGATTATACTATAAATTATGATCTGGGAGATGAAATGAATGAAAGCATTACGTTGGCACGGAGTCAAAGATTTACGTCTCGAAAATATTAACGAACCTCATCCTGAAGAAGGTAAGGTCAAAATAAAAGTGGAATGGTGCGGCATCTGCGGCAGTGACTTGCACGAGTACACAGCGGGTCCGATTTTTATTCCGGCTCAAGCACCACATCCCCTAACAGGGGAACAAGCGCCTGTAGTCATGGGACATGAATTCTCAGGACAGGTGGTTGAGGTAGGGGAAGGAGTTACACGCTTCAAGGCGGGCGATCGTGTAGTTGTAGAACCGATCTACGCATGTGGACACTGCGAAGCTTGTAAACAAGGTAAATACAATCTGTGCGATAAAATGGGTTTCCTTGGACTCGCTGGAGGCGGAGGCGGATTCTCCGAATATGTAACTGCTGAAGAATACATGGTCCATGCCATACCGGATTCAATCTCGTATGAGCAAGGTGCACTGGTTGAACCTTCGGCTGTAGCACTTCACGCTGTGCGCCAAAGCAAGCTGAAAGTGGGCGATACGGCAGCCGTGTTTGGTGCTGGCCCGATTGGATTATTGGTCATTGAAGCACTTAAGGCCTCGGGAGCTTCTGATATTTATGTTGTGGAATTATCGGACGAACGGAAAGCCAAAGCGGAAGAACTGGGTGCGATTGTGATTGACCCAACACAGTTCAATGTCGTAGAAGAAATCCATCAGCGTACACAAGGTGGCGTTAACGTAGCTTATGAAGTAACCGGTGTACCACGTGTGCTGCAACAAGCCATCGATTCCACACGTATTGGTGGAGAGTTGATGATCGTAAGTATTTTTGAACAGGAAGCACCGATTCATCCGAACTCTATTGTTATGAAAGAGCGTACGGTCAACGGCATTATCGGTTATCGCGATGTGTTCCCGGCAGTCATCAGTCTGATGGATAAAGGTTTCTTCCCCGCAGACAAGCTGGTAACCAAACGAATCTCGTTGGATGAAGTGGTGGAACATGGATTTGAAGCACTACTAAAAGAGAAAAATCAGGTTAAGATTCTGGTTAAAGCAGAATAGAATCCACAGATAGTAAGAACGAGTAGACAACACATCAATAGATGTGGTTGTCTACTTTTTTTGTCCAGATCGGGCGAAATTTGTTGCATGTACAGATGGTTTTACATAGTATGAAAAGATACAAAATGTATCATCTTGGTATGAAGGGAATCATTCTGAAAATATGAAGGAGGAAGCGGACATGCAGAGACACAAGAAATGGACAGCCGTAATTTTGACCATCGTTGCGGGAATGAGCTGGATGCTCATGGGCAATTCCAAACCGAAAAATAACACGTCAACTAGTCAACCACCTGCTACTGAACGTCAGCTTGCCAAGGTGTCGAATGCACCGATCATTTCAGCGGATGTAACATCCAAGATAGAACTGCTGGGAAGGCCTTTTACCAAAACACCATATGCCAATAACGTCTGGGATATGCAACTGTACAACGGCAAAATATATTTGGGTCACGGGAACAGCAGTAATCTGGGTGTAGCGCCGAATTCAGGCCCTATTCCAGTCATTTATTATGATACAGCGAACGCGAAATTCAAGACCCAGTCGGTGACCAACAGCAACCCTGGCATTTTGCCATCGACGAAGATGTATGTGGATGAGGAACAGATTGACATTTACAGAGTGCTTAACGACAAGTTATATATTCCTGGTAATGATTCGGATAGTGAGAAGTGGGAACTCGGCAATTTCTATCGTTTGGATGGAGAGGTTTGGACTAAATATCGTAATCTTCCACTCGGAGTACACGTATACGATTTGGCTTCCTATCAGGGCAAGATGTTTGCCGCGCTAGGTACAGAGTCCAAACCAACGATATTAATCTCTCATAATGAAGGTGAAACTTGGCAGAAATATGCAACAATCAATACGTTTGGCTTCCGGGCTTATACCATGTTCCATCTTAATGGCAAATTATATGCATCTGGCATGATGTATCCGGCCAATAAAATATGGAATGACAAAACCAATATCCTGGAGATCAATGAAAAGCTTGAAAAACGGGACGTTGTCATCTATGGAAATAAAATGCTGCCAGGACTGACTTATCAAACGGGCACCATTCCCTATAATAAAATAGGCAAAAATATTAACTTTAATAATAAGTTGCTCTATATAGCGGGAGGGGTGTTCAATGATGGACAACTGCTGCCCAAATCCTTGAATGTTATGACAGATATTAACCAGGCCAAACGAGTTAATCTACCAGATGCCAAGGCGCTTCCTACGGATGTGCTGTTGCGTGATGGTAAGGTATATGTGCTTACGTATACGCGTCAAAGTGCCAATCTATATATCAATCGGGTCTACCAATCCACGGATCTGACAACATGGAATGAGATTTTACGGTTTAGTCAGGACACGTATGCCAAGTCATTTGAAGAGAACGAGGGCGACTTCTACTTTGGTCTGGGTACCGATCCCGATGTGTTATCGACTTCATCGGGGAAATTGCTTCGAGTGAATCGCAATGATATCCCCGTAAATGCTAATTAAATTGGAAGGAAGATTATGGATTATATACTATGCGACATCCACATTATTGGTGACCGGGAAAATCCGTTATGATGCATTAGAATGCAAGTCAGACCGCTTCGGTAGTGTGATCAAATAGAGGCTGCCGTTAAGGTAGCTTTCTTTTTTTATCTAGAAGATTAGTTCGAACGACTCACTTCGAAAATTTGAAAATAAAATTAAGAAACTATAAAATGGATAGAGAAATAATCCTAAACCAGTCAACGGAGTTACTAATGTTATGATATACAAAAGCATGTCGCATTTCACATGAATGCGAAAGTTCCATACTTCCAATTGCAAAGGAGCAGTATACGATGAACGTACCTTCAGCATTATTTAAACCTTTTAACTCGGACAAGCTAACCTTGTCTAATCGAATCGTTATGGCCCCTATGACTCGCGGATTCTCACCAGAGGGCGTACCTGGACCGGAAGTTGCTGAATACTACCGTCGAAGAGCAGCAGGCGGAGTAGGACTTATCATTACGGAAGGTACAGGCATCAATCATCCTTCTTCGGTCAGCGGAGCGAGTATACCATTGTTCCATGGTGAAGATTCGTTGCAAGGATGGGCTAATGTAGTGAAAGCAGTGCATGAAGCGGGTGGCAAAATCATGCCACAATTGTGGCATGTGGGTACAGCACGTCGTTCCGGTGACTTGCCTAACGCAGAAGCTGAGCCTGTAAGTCCGTCAGGGGTTAGCATGGCAGGTGAGCCATCACGTGAACCATTAACAGAAGAGGAGATCCAAGGTCTTGTGAAGGCATATGCCCAAGCGGCAGCGGATGCACAGCGAATCGGGTTTGACGGCATTGAATTGCACGGAGCACATGGATATCTGATTGACCAGTTCTTCTGGGCGCAGACGAATCGAAGAACCGACAAGTATGGTGGTGATTTGGAACGAAGAACTCAATTTGCGGTTGAAGTGATTGAAGCTTGTCGTGCTGCGGTTGGTCCTGATTTCCCAATTGTGCTCCGGTTCTCCCAATGGAAGATGGGGAATTATGAAGCACGTCTGGTGGAAACGCCGGAACAATTGGAGCAATTCCTGGCACCACTCAGTGCTGCTGGCGTGGATATATTCCATTGCTCTACACGGCGGTTCTGGTTACCTGAATTCGAAGGATCCGAGCTGAATCTCGCGGGTTGGACACAGAAAATCACAGGCAAACCAGCCATTTCGGTTGGATCGGTAGGGCTTGAAGCTGAATTTGTGGACAGAGCGACCGAGAACCAGGGAACAGGGGATGCCCATTTGGATTTACTAAATGAGAAGCTGGAGAATCATGAGTTTGACCTGATCGCCTTGGGTCGCGTTCTGCTTAGTGATCCAGAATGGCCTGCCAAAGTTCGGGAAGGTCGCATATCCGAAATCATTCCATTTACAACGGAAGTGTTGCAAACCCTTCATTAATTGAAGGCTAAACGTTTGCAAAAAGAAGTGAACCAACGCCGAATGGTGACGATTTACAACGAAAAACGAAACGAAAACAAAACATAAACGAAACAAAAACGAACAAATAGGCCGCCTTTGGGCGGCTTTTTCACCTACCTATACTTATAATTTCAACATATGAAAAATTCACAATAGAAAAACATTTTCCGCACCGCTGCACCTCTTTATTACTACCATACTTCACACACGCGCATGGTCACAACACCATTGAAGTTCCACATCTCAGGTTCTATAGCAACCAATTTTTTCGCTGCATATTATGTCAGCACAATGATTCAATCCTCAGAAGCGCTCATTTTGAAAATCATTCACCTTGTGATAAGGTTACTCCTGAACCTTTGAATTACCAAGACGACATTACATAAGGAGGATGAATATCCTTGTACAACTATAGTTACACCTCGAACAAAAAATGGAGAAAACCACTGCATATGATATGTCTTCTGATGGGGATCATTCTGCTTTTATCGGCATGTGGCCAAGCACAGAAACCTTCCTCCACAACGGACTCGAATACCGGCTCCAATGCTGGCTCTAACTCAGGGCAATCTTCCTCATCGCCGGAGCAGAATACCGCTCCACCGCAGGAAGAAGTACCAGAAGAAGTCGATCCGGTGCTGGAGCAGCTCAGTTCATTAACGTTAGAAGAGAAGATTGGACAGATGATACTCGCTGGTGTTCAGGGTACAACGCTGGATAATCAGGCCAAACAGATGATTGCGGATCAGAAGGTAGGAGGCATTATTTTCTACGCCAACAATGTAACGACGCTTGAGGGAACAGCCAAGTTTGTACAATCCATCAAGGAAACGAATCAGTCCAATCCGGTACCCATCTTCATGAGTGTGGATCAGGAGGGCGGCAAAGTCAGCCGCATGCCGGAGAACGTGGAATCCATTCCATCCAACCAAAAAGTAGGCCAGACAAAAGATAGCGCGCTCGCTGAAACGATGGGAGAATTGCTGGCCAGACAAGTGCAGCTTGCAGGTTTTAATGTGGATTTCGCACCTGTGTTGGATGTGAATAGTAACCCGAAGAACCCGGTGATCGGTGATCGTTCATTCGGCAGTTCGGCAGACCTGGTATCGCGTATGGGGATTGCGGAGATGAAAGGTCTGCGTAATGAAGGCATTATTCCCGTAGTGAAGCATTTTCCGGGTCATGGCGATACGTCCGTGGACTCCCATCTGGATCTGCCTGTTGTGAACAAAACGGAAAAACAACTGGCTGAGCTTGAATGGATTCCGTTCCAGGCCGCAGTGAAGGAGCAAGTGGAAGCAGTCATGGTGGCACATATTCTGTTTCCGAAGCTTGATCCCGATCATCCGGCTTCCTTATCTGATGTCATCATTGGTGAACATCTGCGCGGAAAATTCAAGTATAACGGTGTCGTCATCACAGATGACCTGAGTATGGGAGCAATCGCGAAGAACTTTAAGTTGAATGAAGCTGCACTAGCAACTGTTAAGGCAGGTAGTGACATTCTTTTGGTAGCTCATAGTTATGAGAGTGCCAAGACGATTTTTGATACATTAGTAAGTGCAGTGAAGTCAGGGGACATCTCCGAATCCCGAATCGATGAAAGTGTATATCGTATCCTGGCATTGAAGCAGCAGTATAAATTAACGGACAAACAGCAACCCAATGGAGACTTGAAGCAGCTGAACGCAGATATTGTGGACTGGCGTAATCAAGTCGATGCTCGATAATACAACCTGTGTTATGATTTTGACAGAGGTGAGATCCAACCATGTATACCATTATGATTGTAGAGGACGATCCCAAGATTGCGGGATTATTGAAGTCACATATTGAGCGTTATGGAGATAAGGCCGTTTTGGCCGAGGATTTTGAGATGATTGTGCAGCAGTTTGAACAGGTACAACCGCATGTTGTGCTACTGGATATCAATTTGCCCAGCTATGATGGTTTCTACTGGTGCCGCCAGATTCGTACATTATCTACCTGCCCAATTCTGTTTATCTCCGCCCGGAGCGGAAAGATGGATCAGGTCATGGCACTGGAGAACGGAGCGGATGATTATATCACCAAGCCATTCGAACACGAGATTGTTATGGCCAAAATTCGGAGTCAGTTACGCCGGGTGTATGGGGACTATGCCGCACGTGATGAAGAACGCAAGGTGGAACTGGACGGCTTGGTCGTTTACTTGGAAAGACTGGAGATTCAACTGGGCGATCGCAAAGTGCAGCTGACGAAGAAAGAAACCATTCTGCTGGAAACGTTACTGCGTCGCAGTCCCAAGCTGGTAAGCAGGGAAACGATCCTGGAGAAGCTGTGGGATGACTCTTTTGTAGATGACAATACACTCAGCGTTAACGTTACCCGGGTTCGTAAGCGATTAGCCGAGCTTGGCATTACGGATGCACTGGAAACGGTCAGAGGTTCAGGTTACCGATTGAACAACAACTGGAAGGCTTCCTCTCCATCATGAGATTGTTTATTCGTGAACATCTCGCTTTAACTTGCTGGGTGGTTGCTATCTTGTTCACCGTGGTGGCGGTGTTCTGGTATGACGGTTATACTGATTGGATTACGGCTGCTTATGCTGTAGCGTTGGGATTATTTTTGTATGTTGGCTATTTGGTCTATCGTTATTATTCACATCGCTCGTTTTATGCCCGAATATCCAGATCGATGGATTCGTTGAAGGAATTTGTACCCTTGAACGAAACAAGTCCATTATCACAGGCATTGGAGAAGCTACTTGATTCACAATACGGACAGTATCATGCTCACCTGCATCGACTGGAACAGCGACAGCAAGAATATCTGACGTTTATGAATCAGTGGGTACACCAGATGAAGACACCATTGTCGGTCATTGAGTTGACCTTGGAAGATCAGGAGGATGACGATCCTCGGCTCATAAGCATTCGGGAGGAAGCGGACCAAATGAGACGTGGATTGGAGACTGTGCTGTATGTGGCCCGTTTGGATACCTTCGAACAGGATTTCACTGTTGAACCCGTAGCACTGAAAACTTCGGGTGAGGAGGCAATTCACGAGCTGAAGCGATTTTTCATTCGCAATCATGTCTATCCAGAGATGCATATCGATTCCTCACTGGTTGTGCAATCCGATGCCAAGTGGATTCGTTTTGTCTTGGTACAGCTACTATCTAATGCGATCAAGTATTCTGCGGGCAGCGGGCAAAAAATTCATATGCGGGCATATGAATCAGAACGCTCCATCCTACTGGAAGTGCAGGATCAAGGCATCGGGATTCCAAAGTCCGATCTGAACCGGGTATTTCAGCCTTTCTTCACTGGGGAGAACGGACGGCATTTCAAAGAGTCCACTGGCATGGGGCTGTATATTGCGAAAGAAGTACTGACCCGAATGAATCATCGGATCGATCTTGAATCCGTGTACGGTGAAGGAACAACTGTCCGAATTACATTCAGCTCCTGAAGTGGCAGGTGGAAGACGAGAGTGGAACGTGTGAATTTGGGCTGAAGCATGATGAGTATTAACATAATGATGTGTCAAATGGATATGAAGACGTCTATTGCCTGGTTGAGGCGAAGGCGTCTTTTTGGATTTTTACCATGCAACCTTACAACATTGTCATGTTGATGAAAGGTTAAACCATAGGAGAATGACCGAAACTTCGATAGACTGTAGTCATGAAGATCACAAGAAAGGCCGCACTTATTATGCAGACACACAGCATCAGCGTATCTTAATTTTCGAATTCACTTTCATTAGAGGAGTTGTAACTATGGAGATTTGTTCTGTCAATCAGATCAGTAAAATCTATAAAGGTATCGTGTCCTATGAAGCATTATCCGGCATCGATCTCAGTATTCAGAAAGGTGAGTTTGTCGGCATTATGGGACCATCCGGCAGTGGTAAAACAACGCTGCTGAACATGATCTCCACAATCGATCATCCGACATCAGGAGAACTGCGGATTGCAGGGGAGAATCCGTTTGAATTGAACCAAGACGAACTCGCGCTCTTTCGGCGCAAAGAGCTGGGATTTGTTTTTCAATCGTTTAATCTGTTAAATACCCTGACAGTCAAGGAAAATATCGTGCTGCCACTGACGCTTGACGGCGTTCCCTTAGCAGAGATGAACACACGTGTAGAACAGCTGGCAAGCAAGCTGGGAATTGAAAGTATTCTGAACAAACGAACCTATGAGATATCGGGTGGACAGGCACAACGTACAGCCATTGCCAGAGCACTCATACATTCTCCGAAACTGATTTTGGCGGATGAGCCAACAGGTAATCTGGATTCGAAGGCGGCCAGAGATGTGATGGAGATCCTCGAAACCCGCAATCAGGAGGATCAGGCGACGATGCTGTTGGTCACTCATGATGCAGTAGCTGCAAGTTATTGCAGTAGAGTCGTCTTTATCAAAGATGGCAAGCTATACAATGAGATTCACTACGGCGATAATCGGGCAGCCTTTTACCAGAAGATTATTAATGTATTATCCCTAATGGGAGGGTCAGGACATGAATTTTCGCCAGTTCGCCATTAATAACGTTGTTCGCAATAAACGAATTTATCTGGCTCATTTTCTGAGCAGTACATTCTCTGTCATGATCTTTTTCACCTACGCATTGCTATTGTTCCATCCCGATCTAAAAGAAGGCTTAAAGGGTTCCAATGGAACGGTTACTTTACTTGCCAACCAGGGGTTTATGATTGCGGAGATCATTATATTCATCTTTTCATTCCTGTTCCTGCTCTACTCGGTAGGTTCATTTCTGAAGACACGCAAGAAGGAATTTGGCATTTTCCTGATCATCGGCATGACACGCAAACAGATGAACCGGCTCTTATTTATGGAGAATATGTGTATCGGATTAGCTTCGATTATTACCGGTATTGGACTGGGAATTGTTTTTGGCAAATTGATTCTGCTGATCTGTGGCTCTATGCTGGCTGTTGAGAACAGCCTTCGATTCTATTTTCCGCTGAAAGGCATTGCCTTGACGGCTGGCGCATTTTTGCTGCTGTTTGTAGTGATTGCCATGTCATCATCCTTACTCATACGGAAAGGAACACTTATTGACCTTGTGAAATCAGAGGAAAAGCCAAAACCGGAACCGAAGGCATCACGTCTGCTCGCCTTGTTATCCGTATTGTTCATTGGCGGAGGTTATGCTGGGGTATTCACCTTTGTCTGGGTAAGCTTCTCGTTTCCGCTATTAATGGCGAGTGTTATGGTCGTTATTGCAGGTACATACTTACTGTTCACACAGCTCAGTGTGTACGTTATCCGAGCCCTCAAAGGCAACTCACGGTTATTTTTCCGTAAAACCAATTTGCTCTTTCTTTCAGAACTTACGTATCGAATGAAAGATAACGCGATTATGTTTTTCATGGTAAGTATCATTTCGGCTTCTTCATTTACGGGAATTGGCACCATGCTTGCGATTGCTGACCCGGGTCTGTCATCCATGTCGAATCCGTACGCATTCAGTTATATGAATATGTGGGATACTCCCAACTCCGAGCGACATATTCGGCAGATTGAAGAGACGTTGATTGATCATCAAGTTCCCTACGTGAAGGGCAGTTATGCTCCTATATCTGAAAATAATAATGGAGAGATTATCAAATTAAGTGATTATAACCGTTTGGCGAAGGCACTTGGGTATGAAGAACGTGCGTTGAAACAGGTCGATGAGTCATTTATGACACCAAGCAATTTGGCGGTTCGCAAGAAGTACCGTGAACAGGCTGAACAAGGATTCTCCGGAGCGGAGGTCAATCTGGAGGTGGATAGTCAGCGCGTACCTGTTCAGCTATCGACACCTGGTACCGAGATTGTGATTCCTTATCAAGGTGAAATTAATCTCTACATCGTAACTGACGAATTGTTTAATCAGATGAGGCCTGCGTACAACGAGGAAGTTGGCATGCCTGAAGGTTTCTATTCGAGGCGAACGGTCCAATTTATCGTGAAAGATTGGATGGGTACACGGAGCTTTGCTCCTGAATTAATCGAATCTATTCAACAGAATCATTCCAATAGAGGTTACTTCCAGGTGAGTGCACTAGTGGTGGATTGGCTCAATTCGAAACAAACGAACGGAATTATCCTGATCCTGAGCGGACTGATTGGCATTGTTTTCTTCACCTTTGCAGCAAGTTTCACCTATTTCAGACTCTATGCAGATCTCGAACGGGATGAAGCGCAGTATCGCATGATTGGCAAAATGGGACTCAGCCGCCCCGAACTTCGTAAGATTGTGACAAGGCAGCTATTGCTTATGTTCTTCCTGCCGATTCTGATTGCCGTTATCCACAGCTCGGTTGCCTTCGTAGCATTGCAGCAGTTGGTTGATTTCTCAGTCTTCGGATACAGTCTGCGCATCTTCATGGTGTTTGCTTCCATGCAGATCCTGTATTTTGCACTCGTACGCTGGCGGTATCTGCGTCATATGTATGCCAAGTTAGTCTAAAAATGAATGTCCCAACAGACACCGAACTCATGGCTCGGTGTCTGTTGACTTTTCCATCCAAGGCACAGTACTATTTCATTAGATACAGAATGTATCATTACATAAATTCTAAGCAGTTGATTAGTTGTGAAAAGAAGAATCACAGTTGAATAGCAGGCTGGTGCCTGAGAGGGAGGACATATCATGAGCATCACGTTGTCTCGTGGACAGGCTTACATTCAACGATTGAATGATGAGCGGAATGTATGGCTGGATGGTGAGCGTATCCGGGTAACCCGCCATCAGGCCTTTCAGGGAACACTTCAGACCATAGAAGGATTATTCAATCTGGTGGATGACCCGGAGACAAGGGAAACTGTGGCCTATTGGGACGAACAAACGGGAAGTTACGTTCATCGCTCCTTCCATGTGCCCCGTTCACTTCTCGACGTGAACAGCAGAGCGGGGGCTTTTCGGCTTTGGTCTGAGCGGACGTATGGGGTAATGAGCAGACTGTCTGATTATGCTCGCTCCCGCCTGACCGGTTGGTATGCAACACGACATGAGATGACAGCATATGATCCCGCATTTGCAGGTAAAATATCGACTTATTATGAACAAGCCAAACGAAAAGATGCCTTCCTGACGATTGTCCAGCGGGACCCTCAGATTAATCGTTCCTTGCCTGTTGGGGAAGATGAGGATGCCATGCTGCGAATTGTGCAAAGCAATGCGGAGGGCGTGGTGATCCGCGGAGCCAAAATGGTTGCAACGGCTGCGCCGTATGCCGATGATATCATTGCGTATCCCGTTCAACGAATTCCAGGCCACCTGCCAGAGCTGGCCCATATGGTAATTGTAGCCGCGGACAGTCCGGGCTTGCACATGATGTGTCGAGAAACATTCGCGGCAAAAGATTCGGATAGATCACATCCACTAAGTGCCCAGTATGATGAGATGGATGCTGTGTTATTTTTTGACGATGTATTTGTGCCCTGGGAACATGTATTGCTGCACAATAACCCTAAAGCTGTATGGCAGATTCGCTGTAATACAGCTTCGTCCAGTCTGGCTTATCATCAGAGCGTTATCCGATTACACTCGAAACTGGAGTTCATTACAGCCGTGACCTCCGCCATTGCCAAGGAGATCGGGGTGGACTCCTTCCTGAATGTGCAGGAACAACTCGGTGAGATGATCAGTCAGATGCAGACTATTGAGGGACTGATTAT
Source organism: Paenibacillus sp. FSL R5-0749 (assembly GCF_038595085.1). NCBI lineage: Bacteria > Bacillati > Bacillota > Bacilli > Caryophanales > Paenibacillaceae > Paenibacillus > Paenibacillus sp. FSL R5-0749. The sequence goes on from NZ_CP152005.1 coordinate 2,886,955, forward strand.
TGCCGCTGAGGCACAGTCCAAGCCGGACACATACGGCAACTGGCTGCCGGAATTCAAATATATTGAAACCGCACGTAATCTGGGCAATCGTTATTATCCGCGCGCAGTGGAGATTTTGAAGACGATTGCTGCGGGTGGTCTGATGCAGATCCCTTCAGGTATGTTTGAGGGCAATGAAAGGATAGGCTCCATGATGAACAAATATCTTGGTGGAGTAACGTTGCAAGCCCCGGAGAAGATTCGTCTTTTTCAATTGGCATGGGAACTGACCGGAAGTCCACTCGGAGCAAGGCATGATCTGTATGAACGTTTCTACGCCGGTGATCCTGTGCGCAACCGGGCGAGTCAATATGTGCAATATGACAAGGAACGTTTATTGGCCAGAGTTGAACCGTGGCTTCGTTCGGGTAAGGCATGATCTGTTAATCTAATACGGACAGTCTGCAAGAAGAATGAACAGCTAGAATACAGAAATGAGAACCGTCTTATTTTTAGTTAACCTGCTCCTAGAGCCTTGGCAAGTGTCAGGGCTTTATTTCTATTTATTTAGATTATCTTTAGAAATGATTTAGGTTGAATTAAGAGACGTAGTATATAGTAATAATGTAGAGATAGGCATAGAGTATAGGAAATGAGAGGAATAACATGAGATACACCGTATTAATTGCAGATGACGAACCAGAGATTGTTGAACTGCTTCAGCTCTATCTGGAGAAGGATTATACCATTAAGACTGCCGTGAATGGGGCCGAGGCGCTACAATGTATACGTTCAACACAGATTGATCTGGTCATACTGGACATCATGATGCCTGTAATGGACGGATTGCAGTTAATTAAGCAGATCAGGGCTACGCATCACATGCCTGTGCTATTCCTGTCCGCCAAAAGTCAGGATCACGATAAAATCCTTGGACTCGGACTTGGGGCAGATGATTATATAGCGAAGCCGTTCAATCCGCTCGAGATTGTCGCCAGAGTAGAGGCGCTGCTCAGAAGAGTTAATCAATTTGATGCAGCGGAGATCCCCGCTGCCAAAGAAGAGAATCTGGTATTGGGTGATCTGACACTGGATCGATCCCAATGTATTCTTTTTCGTTCAGGAACAGCTGTAACATTAACCTCTACAGAGTATAAAATTATGGAATTGTTGCTTGATCAACCTGGCCGAGTGTTCACCCGTAAAAAAATATACGAAGCGGTCTGGGGCGATTATTATGCGCACGAGGACAGCACCATCATGGTACATATCAGCAACATTCGGGAGAAGATCGAGCGTGATTCCAGACAACCGGAATATCTCAAAACGATAAGGGGACTGGGATACAAAATTGAAGCGCCCATGGAAAGCTAGAGAAAAGCGACTGTTGCAGACATCCCTGACACTGGATTTCTTGCTGTTCAACTTCTTTTTGCTGTTACTGGTATTGATTGTATACCTTATAGTGTCACTGGATGTCGTGGATTTCCGCATTTCGGATCAGGTCGTTGATCCAGAGCTGAATGTTGAAGCCCACGTGTATGTGGCAGAGCTGGAAAACGAGTTTTACTCCGGTGGAGGTTCGGTGTCGAGAGGGAAGGATACAGAGATTCAACGTCTCAAGGACAGCGGGGGTTGGATTGAGATTCTGGATGCGAATCGTAACGTCATTCATCATGTGGGAGACAAGCAGGATTCGTTCACCCAATACAGTGAAGCCGAGCTGTATGCAGGACTGGAGAACCGAAGCGACCAACCGTACTATTACTCCATCACTTCGTTTTCGGCAGAAGGACCGCCAACGTATGTGTTGCTCAAGATCCCGCGTGATCTGGTCAGCGTAAGGATTAATGATAATCAGTTGATTACCAATCTGAAGCACCCGTTATCCTTTTACATTATGATTGGTATTGGTTTAGTTTTGTTGTTGATCTTTGTATATAGCTATTGGGTCGCACGGAGAATCAAAAAGCCACTGGGTATTCTCTCCTCGGGTCTTACGCAGATGATTCAGGGAAATTATAGTACACGGATGTCGATCTCTGCCGAGAGGGAGTTTGTCCAGATTGGTGAGACCTTTAACTACATGGCGGACGTTATTGAGAACACCTCTGCGGAGAAACGTTATGCGGAAGAGAGCAAGCAGCGACTGATTGTAGACTTATCCCATGATCTAAAGACACCGATAACATCTATACAGGGATATGCTCAGGCTTTGGTGGAAGGACGTGGAGAGGACAAGGACAGGCAGCAAAGATATTTGGGATACATCTATAACAAATCTGTTCAAGTTGCACGCATGATACAGAATATGCTGGAGCTGCTCAAGGTGGATTCGCCTGATTTCCACATGCAGATTGAGAGAAGAGAAATTGGAGAGTTCGTGCGCGAGATTATGGCAGATACGTATGGGGAGATTGAGCAGAAACAGTTTGTCCTTCATGTGCTTGTTCCTGATGAGGAGATCTACGCAAGGTATGATCCGGAGCTGCTATCCAGAGTCATTCAGAATCTAATCACCAATGCCTTATCGTATAATCCGCTCGGGACAGAACTGCGTGTGGAACTCATTCCGCTGGATACCCATGTGGTGATTGAAGTGGCAGATACCGGGGTGGGCATACCCCAAGAACTGTGGTCAACGATCTTTGACCCGTTTGTACGAGGGGATGAGGCGCGCACAGCGACAGGAGGCACCGGACTGGGGTTGTCCATCGCACGGCGTAATACAGAGAAAATGGGTGGACGGCTGATCCTTTCCGGGCGTGGTCGAGAGACCACCGTGTTTACCATCCAGATTCCAAATTAAATTAGAGAAGAAATGTCCATGTGGAGGGGAAAATTTTGTTCAAAGGAAATACGTTTGTCCGGTTCAGTATCGCACTGGCGCTGATATTGGTTAATATCTATTTATTATCACGTGTGAGCTTCATCTTTCAGCCGCTTGTCACCATGATCACGGTCATTACCGTACCGATGATGTTGTCCGTGTTCTTTTATTATCTGCTAAGACCGCTAGTGAATTATATGGAGAAAAAGAAAATCAATCGCACACTAAGTATTTTGCTAATCTACCTGGTTATTGCTATTCTGGGTGTATTCTTCATCATTGGCTTATGGCCATCATTACGTGAGCAATTGGTGAATCTGGTCGATAACGCACCGAATCTAATCAATTCATTAAGTGAACAGCTGAGAGAGCTGGAGCAGAATGGTGCCATTCAAGCCTTGTTCCCCGAGGGCTCAACACCTTTCTCTCAGATTACGGAGTATATCAACAAAGGATTTAACTTTGTGACCAACTATGTAAGTGGATTTTTCTCACTCGTTTCCAGTTTTGCGATCATCTTGTTTACATTACCGATCCTTTTGTTCTACATGCTGTTACAAGGTGAGAAATTTGGCCGTAAACTGGCCCATATCGCTCCAAAACGTTTCCAAAATGACAGCCGTGAAGTTGTACTTGAGATTGATCAGGCCCTGAGTGGTTTTATTGTGGGTAGAGTCTTGGTAAATCTGGCGCTGGGTGTACTGATGTATATCGGTTTCCTGATTATTGGACTGCCGTACGCATTACTGCTCACAGTAATCGCGGTCATCATGAACTTTGTTCCGTTTATCGGAGCGATTGTGTCGTCTGTACCTATTGTGATCATGGGTCTCGTCGTATCGCCATCCGTTGCCATCTGGTCTCTGATTATTATTCTTGTCGCTCAGCAGATTCAGGACAACCTGGTTGCACCGTACGTATTTGGCAAAAAGCTCGATATTCACCCGCTTACGACGATTATTTTGGTTTTGGGTGCAGGGGACCTGGGTGGAATTATAGCTATCCTGATTATTATCCCGGTGTATATGATCGTTAAAATTCTTTTGGTTCGAATCTATACTATGTTCTTCAAGGACAAATGGCAGAATGCCTAGCATGTAAATTATTCGAAGGAGTGGAGCACATGTCTGAAATTATCGAAAAACCATATAACGAACCTGAATATATCGCACCTCAATCTGTTCAAATGGGTACCATTCACATCTCGAACGATGTGCTGTCCAAGATTGTGGGGATGGCCGCGCAGAGCACGAATGGCGTATCTTCCATGTCTGTGGGGCTGACTGAAGGGATTGCCAAGAGCATCAGCGGCAAGAGTCTGCAAAAAGGGATTGATGTGCACGTCAAAGACGATCAGGCGACCATCCAGCTGCGCATTAACATTCAATATGGCAACAAGATGCATGAGGTATGCCGTGAACTTCAACATAACGTTCAACAGGCCGTGGAGCAATTAGCGGGTGTTATGGTTAATGAAATTAAAGTGCAAGTCGTGGGCATATCCATGCAGGAGACGGTATAAACAAACGTAAGGATTAAACGAATGTTAGTATTGAACAAATGCAAGTGATATCGATTGGCAAAAAACAGCACCTTCCCAAGTTAGCAACTTAACTGGGAGGGTGCTGTTTTATGTTTGCGGTAGTAGGTGGGCGCTTCGCCCATCACTTTTTTGAACATTTTGGAGAAAAGCAATGCATCAGTGTAGCCCACCGAGCGGGCAATATCACCAATGGTCAGACCGGGATCAAGGGTCAATTCGGCTGCCCTGCGCATCCGGTAATGGACCAGATACGACTGGATACTGCTCCCCATCTGATCCTTGAAGAGAGAGCACAGGTAACTGCGCTGCAAGCCCACATGGGCCGCGATGGACTGAACGGTAATAGCATTGGCGTAGTTCATTTCAATAAAGTCCATGACCTGCGTTACGTATGTTTCCTTCGAATAATCCTGCATGGGTTGAAGATGCTCTGAGTTGGCCTGATCAATCAAAATGGAGAAAAATTGGTAAAGCAAACCAGTCATACTGATCTCCCAGCCTTTGTGGGTGTGTCGCGAATTAATCATTCGATGCAGACAGGATCGCATCTCGTCACCCTCATTGCCCAGCTCAAAAATCGGGTGATGCTCAGACAGACAAGCCTGCTGTAAAAAGGTTTGGCTATTGCTACCTTGAAAAGCAACCCAGCTGTATTCCCAAGGGTCATCCTGATCTGCTTCGTAATGAACAACAGAATGCGGAACGATCAGAAAACCTTGACCTTTGTGCAGGGTGTATGTTCTGCCTCCTACTTCGAAGGTGCCTTTGCCATTCAAAATATAATGAATTTTGTAATAGTCTCTCATGGCAGGGCCAAAGTGATGACCTGGTGTACAGGCTTCCGTACCATAATGAAGGAGCTGAAGCTCCTGAAAATGATTGCTTTTAAACATATATGTAATCAAGGGTATTCACTCCTGTACGATTTCATCTCATCTTGCATTTTAACATATTAATTAGATTAAAAGATCAATGATTTAACATTCGTTGGTAGAGATAACAGTCATTTTTCCATATGGTTATAGTGAAATGCCATATCGTTTTGCCCGAGAAATGACTAAGATTAGAAGCAGCAAGGCAAACCTTACAGGAAAGTGAGAATAACGATGCCCTATACTGCGAGTGAACAACGATATGAAGAGATGAAATATGTACGTTCCGGTAAATCCGGAATCAGACTGCCGCAAATTGCGCTGGGTCTATGGCAGAACTTCGGTGGTAACCGTACGTTGGATATTCAGGAAGAGATGATTTTGCGTGCCTTTGACCTCGGAATTAACCATTTCGATTTGGCGAATAACTATGGTCCACCTCCAGGATCAGCGGAAGAGAACTTTGGTGTGATCTATAAAAAACATCTGCGTCCTTATCGGGATGAGCTGCTCATCTCGACAAAAGCTGGCTATCACATGTGGAATGGACCTTATGGCGAATGGGGTTCCCGCAAAAACCTCATTGCGAGCCTGGATCAAAGCCTTGGCCGGATGGGACTGGATTATGTAGACATCTTCTATCATCACCGTCCAGATCCGGATACACCTTTGGAAGAGACCATGACAGCGCTGGATCATATCGTACGGCAAGGTAAAGCACTGTATGTGGGGTTATCCAATTATAATGCAGAACAGACGCAAGAAGCGGTGACCATTCTCCGTCGTCTGGGTACGCCGTGTCTGGTTCATCAGCCGAATTACTCCATGTTGAACCGCTGGATCGAAGACGGTTTGCAGGACGTACTGGATGAGCAGGGCGTAGGTTCAATAGCATTCTGTCCACTCGGCCGCGGCCAGTTGACGAATAAATATGTCGACAAGATTAAGGAAGAACGAGCCAATCCAACAGGCAATTTGAAAAAAGAAGCTTATACGGACGAACGGATTGCCAAGTTCGATGCGCTTCAGGCGGTTGCAGAAAGAAGAGGTCAGACGATCTCTCAACTGGCTCTGAACTGGATCTTGCGCGGTAACCGTGTAACCTCCGCACTGATTGGTGCAAGCCGTGTGTCCCAGATCGAAGAAAACGTAGCTGCGCTCAAGGCACCGGACCTGACAACGGAAGAGTTGAATGAGATCGAAATCATTCTTGACGGAGTGGGTAATTATCCGTGGTAACCGAAAAATTATAGTTAGACAAAGATTATGGTAATAGCAAATTAATATGAAATGGTGCCGTCCTGATAACCAGGAAGGTGCCATTTTTTTTATATGTCATTTTCTTTATAGGATAAGATCTATTATAATAGTTCATTAATTGACCTATGTTTATTTTTTTCGGAATGAGCCTAGTTCATAGCACCTGGTCCTAGGATTTAGGGTATAATATATAGAAGCTTTACATTTGAACTACGAAGGAGAGGCTCCATTTGAACTTTGAACAGTGGATTTCGCCTGAAAGCTATAACCTGACATCCGAGATGGAGAATCATCCATCAGACCGGATTGCACTTAGATGGCTCAGCGATCAACGAGAATTGGAAGAGATCACGTATGGTGATTTGTTCAAGCAGGCGAATCGTCTTGCTGGAGGTTTGCGTGAACTAGGACTGGTGAAGGGTGATCGGGTGCTGGTCATGGTACCACGCCGTATCATTGCCTATGTCATTTACATTGCTTGTCTTAAATTGGGGATTGCCGTTATTCCGTCCTCCGAGATGTTACGGGCTAAAGATCTGGAATATCGTCTGCGTCACTCTGAGGCGCGGGCTGTTATTGTATGGTCTGAGACAACCTCGGAAGTGGAAAAGATGGACGCGGATCTGCCGTCACTGGCACATCGTATCGTAGCATCTCCTAATGGTGAAGTTGGCGTACCTGCCGAAGGTTGGGTCAATGTGCATGAGTTAATGCAAAATCAACCTGAAGAGATGGCTGCGGTGGAAACTCACCGTGATGATACAGCTATTCTTGCCTATACTTCGGGCACAACAGGTAATCCCAAAGGAGTTGTACATAGCCACGGTTGGGGATATGCCCACCTGCGGATCGCTTCTTCACTATGGCTGGATATTCAGCCTTCAGATACCGTATGGGCAACAGCGGCACCTGGCTGGCAAAAATGGATCTGGAGTCCGTTCCTGTCGGTACTCGGAAGAGGCGCGACCGGACTGGTCTACAATGGATCATTCCAACCCAAGCGTTACCTGGAATTGATGCAGGAACATCAAATTAATGTTCTATGCTGTACACCAACCGAGTATCGGTTAATGGCCAAAGCCGATGATCTTGGACATTATGATCTGTCCCATCTGCGCAGTGCTGTTTCAGCGGGTGAACCGCTCAATCAGGAAGTCATTGAAATCTTCCAACGTCACTTTGACCTCACTATTCGAGACGGATATGGACAGACCGAGAGCACGTTGTTGATTGGCAGTCTCAAAGATGCGCCTGTACGTATTGGCTCGATGGGTCAGTCGATTACACCTGGGTTGATTGAAATCATCGATGAAGAGGGACAACCTGTACCTGCGGGTGAAGTTGGAGATATCGCGGTACACAAAGAGATGCCGGCTTTGTTCCGATCCTATTATCAGGATGAGGGACGGAAGGAAGCTAGTCAGCGTGGCGATTTTTTTGTAACAGGGGACCGTGCACGTAAAGACGAAGAAGGTTACTTCTGGTTTGAAGGTCGCAGTGACGATATCATCATCAGTTCGGGTTACACCATCGGACCATTTGAAGTGGAAGAAGCACTTATGAAACACGCCAGTGTGAAGGAATGCGCGGTGGTTGCAAGTCCGGATGAGATCCGTGGCAATGTGGTGAAAGCTTTTGTTGTACTGCGAGATGATTCACTGGCTTCACCAGAACTGATGCGTGAATTGCAGCACCATGTCAAAGAAATTACAGCACCTTACAAGTATCCACGCAAGATTGAATTTGTTACGGATCTGCCGAAAACCAACTCTGGTAAAATCCGCCGGATTGAGTTACGTGAACAAGAGAAACGAAATGTTTAGATCATTTTGTATAGATGAAATTTTGCAAATTGATCATGCGCAGTGAAAGAGAAGGAATCGATTCTGCAGAAGCAAAAGCGGTCGTATTTGTCTCCGAATTTTAACCTTTAAAAAATATGATGAAGAAAATTTGGAGACAACGACGATCTAAAGAACGATCCTTCGCTGTAACGGTCACTCAACAGGTCCCAAGTTTGCAAACCATGCCATAATATATGAAACAGGAGTGAACACAACTATGAGTCAATTTGAACAAACCTTTGAAAAGTCATTGGAACAATACGCAGAACTGGTTGTCAAAGTCGGTGTAAATATTCAAAAAGGACAGGACTTGCTCGTCACTGCCCCCATCGAAACGCTTGAATTCACACGTTTGATTGTTCAAAAAGCGTATGCAGCCGGAGCGAAGTACGTGCAAGTGGAATTCGATGATGATAACATTACCCGCAGTCGTTTCGAACATGGCTCGGATGACAGCTTTGACTACTATCCGGCCTGGAAAGGCGATATGATGGAGAAGTTCGCTGAAGCCGGCGGAGCAACATTGACGATCAAAGTACCTGACCCGGATCTGTACAATGGGATTAATTCGGACAACGTCTCCCGTGCGACTAAGGCTGCTGCTCAAGCACGTAAAGGATATTCCAAATATACACGTAATCATGAAATTAGCTGGTGTTTGATCAAAGCACCGACCAAGGCTTGGGCGAACAAAGTGTTTGCCGACATCCCGGAAGAAGACCGAATCAACGTGATGTGGGAAACCATCTTCAAAATGAACCGTGTGGATGGCGGAGACGCCGTACAAAATTGGAGAGAGCATCTGGATACTCTGAATACCATGAGTGATCTTCTGAACCAAAAGAACTATAAGAGCTTGCATTACCGTGCGCCAGGTACAGACCTGAAAATCGAATTGGTTAACAATCATATCTGGGGCGGTGGTGGCAGCGAAAATAAACAAGGCGTATACACGGTTGCCAATATGCCGACTGAAGAAGTATTCACCATGCCTAAGCGCAGTGGGGTGAACGGTTATGTTAGCAGCACCATGCCTCTGAACCTGAACGGGCAACTGGTTGACCAGATGAGAATCACCTTCAAGGACGGACAAGTTGTTGCCTTTACGGCAGCATCAGGCGAAGAGCATCTGAAGAACCTCTTTGCCACGGATGAAGGAGCACGTTATCTGGGTGAAGTGGCACTCGTGCCTCATGACTCCCCGATCTCCAACTTGAATCGTATTTTCTATAATACGGGCATTGATGAAAATGCATCTTGCCATTTGGCTGTGGGAAGTGCGTATCCATTCAACATGAAAGATGGCACAACGATGTCTAACGATGAATTGTTGAAGCATGAGTGCAATGTGAGTCTGACCCACGTCGATTTCATGATCGGTTCCGCAGAGCTGGATATCGATGGTGAGTTACAGGATGGCACAATCGAGCCGGTATTCCGTAAAGGCAACTGGGCATTTTAATTTCTAATCTGGCTATATAACTTGAACTAAAGATTATTTACACTGACACTACGATGACAGAATAACCTTCCAATCGCTGTTATCCCGGATTTTTTTTGATTCCCTTTTTCGAAGGGGAAATTCCGGTGATAACAGCGACCGCTTCGCTTTTTCAGTTTTTTCTGTCCTCTCCGTTATCGTGTAAATGATTAGTTCAACTTATATAGTATTAATAGTATTTAATCGAGAAAGTGACTTCAACTTGAAGTCACTTTTTTCGTTTTTTCATAACATGGATTACACAGGTCTCACAGGTACACAGATTTCGCACCAATGCTGATGGAGCAGTTCCCATCGATACCGTTCAATAACTGGTTTGTTGTCCATCCGATAACCACTTGTTTGTAAATGAGGAATGATCACATTCCAAGCCTGCTGAATATCTTCTGCCGTATGTCTCACCTTACAGATGAGATAGTCTCCGCCTGATAACTCGCCAATCTCAACTATGTCATCTTCCAGACGTTTAGATTCCGTGATAACAATACAGGCATCATATCTACATTCTTCGGGTGGTGTGGTAGTCGGGTCATCTTGGGGGATGCCCAGTAATGTTGCTGATTCATGAAGCAATTGGTTTTTGACTGCCCATTGTTTGAGTGTATTCATCGCTTGGGCATTGGCCGGACCGTAAGGCCCCACTTGTCGAACATAGGCAAGGCGACACGACGGGAGGTTTTCGATATACATTTGCATGGAAATCTTCCTTTCAATATGGTTTTCTCTTACATATTGGATGCTAACATGGTATAAAAAATATTGCATAATGAATTGATTCCCCGTACCAAAACTCGTAGAATAGGAAGGATATGTTAAAGGATGTTTTAAGAGAACAGGAGGGGAAGAGTGAGATATGGATATCACCTATGCCTTCACGGATGAACGGTTCAGGCAAGTTGTGTTGGATCGTTTTTGTAATGAGAGGGGATTTATTCAGGAGAATGATGTTCGTGAGGTTGAGACATTGCAGCTTTCAAATCACGATATTAGTAATCTGGACGGGATTGAGTATTTCAAAGGTCTTCAAGAGTTGGATTGTGCCTATAACCAATTGACGGGTCTGGATCTTGCTCAGAATCACATGCTCAGGACGTTACGTTGCAGAGAGAATCAGCTTCTTACTCTGGACCTCCACTCCAATTCAGAATTGCAGGTACTCGATTGCAGCTTTAATCGACTTCGCCAATTGGATCTTTCTCATAATTCCAAACTTGTCACGCTGGAGTGCCATTGGAATATGTTGTCGGAGCTGGCTTTGGAGCGCCTTAAGCAGTTGGAGGAACTGAGCTGCAGTTATAATGCTTTTTTCACGCTTGAGCTTGAACACAATATACACCTGCGGCAACTGGATTGCGCTAACAATTACATGTTGGATCTCGATGTATCCGGCTGTCCAAACTTGCTTGAACTTCGATGTAATCACAACCATATCAAACAGCTGGATCTTACTTCAAATCTGGCTCTGGAGAGTATCCGTTGTTTTAACAATCATATTAGCAAGCTGGATCTTCGTCATAACGTGCAATTAAGAGAGCTTTATTGTTCCGAGAACAAATTAACCGAGTTGGATTATAGCGTTAATCCCAAGCTGGAGAGACTGCAATATGCAGACAATCTGATTTTTGAATCCAATCATGAAGTTCAGGGGATGGGTGTGTTTCAGTATGACGCATCAATGTCCAACTATCAGATGCGCTTACATATTCAGGATAAAGAACTGATAGTCACTGCACAGGTTTCAACCAAGGCTGAGATGGAGGAATTGTCTCCATATATGGAAGCGACGTGGGATCGATGGGACATGCTTCAGGAGCAGGCCCTTAAAACCATTGCCGAGGCCCATCCGGACGAGGATATCAGTGAATTGGTTTTGGCTGACGCAGAGTTCCAGGGAGATCGGTATTTCCGATTGGGATATGATGCGGGGGATACACCTGCTGGTCGATTGTACATATACGCGGAGTTTGACGATGAATTTCATATGTTGGACACATTAATCTATGAAACGTATTAAAGCCACGAAACCGTGGCTTTTTGCTTTGTTAGTTTGCAGGTTATCTGTTTATTCAGCGTGCATTTTATTGAAGCTAACATATTCATTGATTGGTTTACGGTAACCGCGCGGACGTTGTTTGGCTTCCGACTTTTTGCCGATGGTAATCAACATAACCGGTACGTAATGATTAGGGATATCCAAGCTTTGTTGTAATTCTTCTGCGTCAAAACCAATCATTGGACAGGTGTCCCAACCGCGATCTTGAGCGATCAGCATCAACTGCATGGCAGACAGGCTGGCATTGCGAATCGCATCCTCACGTTGGAAGAACCTGCCGCGAGATTCGTAAAATTCGGTTACACTTTGGGATTCTTGCTCATATTGGAACGGAGTGAGGGCGCCCAGATTCAGCAAACCTTCGTTAATGGTGCGGATATGATGGTGTGCGTTGACATCGCCCAGAACCACGATGACCGCAGAAGCTGTTTTTACTTTATATTGCTGGGAAGCTTCATAAACTTTCTCTTTCTCTTCCTCGTCTTTGATCACAAGATAGTGGGTGTGTTGCAGGTTAAAGGCAGATGGTGCAAATTTGTTCAGGGCAAACATCTCTTGCAGTTCAGACTCCGAAATCTCAATTCCTTCTTCAAAAATAACAGCCGACCTGCGGTTTTTAACCAGGTTCTCGAACTCACTCATGATGGTTTCCCTCGCTTATGTATGATTTATAAAATTACTATAACACACTTAGTTACTTTATGTAAGTATTATTTTTGAATAAGACAAGGATTGCCTGCCATACGCTAAAATAAAACACTAGAGGTGATTCATGAAAGCTCTCATCACAAGATTTAAGGGAGGGCATAACCCGCATGAATTTCGGGTATATGTGATCCAATCTTCGACGTTAAAACGTTTTGTCGTTATGGAGATTATTTTGGGTTCAATCGTGTACAATGTCGCACTGTATTTGTGTCATAATGCACTCCTTGCTGGCGCAGGCTCTTGGGCAGGAACTGAAAGTCTGAAGAGATTGCCACTGGTCTTTAGGAGAATCGTTGGGACGTGATGATGTGTTCAAAATGAAAAAGATTGAAACAGAAGAGGGCCACTATCGGCCCCATCTTCAATTTCAGCCTTGATATCTATATTCATCCTTCTTTTATCTAATCGAATAGCTGACTAGAGATAAGGTAGATATCTACCTTATTTGGCTCGTTCCAAATATTGCTCCAGTGTAAGTTTCTGATTGGTAATTTCACCAGCAATATAGACTCCGACATAACGTACATGCCATGGCTCATAGGAATAACCCGTTAATTTCTCTTGATCTTTGCCATAACGAATGATGAATCCGTATTTGTGGGCATTGGCTTTTAGCCATTTGCCTTCTTTGGTGTTGCCGAAGCTTTGCTGAAGATCATAACCGGCGGATGCGCTGGAGATATCCATTGCAAGACCCGTTTGATGTTCGCTTTGTCCTGGACGAGCACTTGTTTTATTGGCAACAGCTTCACCTTTGATGCTGGCATTCCGGTCAAAGATTGATTTCTGAGTCGCATAAGAGCGATAACCAGACACGGCTTTGATATCAATGCCGTCTTTTTTGGCAGCAGCAAATAATTTTTCAATAGCGGTTGCAGCCACTTTACGCATCTGTTTCTTCGGACTTGAGCCTGAGAAGCTAAAAGGAATATTAGGTACAACCAAATCTTGTGGTGCGTAAGTCGAAGGCAGATTTCTCTTTTTATTGACAAGCACAACTGTACTGGACACATTGGTCACGGTTGCCACATTTTTGATGGTTTTGATCGTACGACCAGGTGCATTATCATGCAGAAATTGAGTGAAGCTGGAGCTAGCAGCAGACGCGACGGGATTCAGGTTTGAAGTGATGGGAAACGTAGTAAAAGCAGAACCTGCGACAACAGAGCCTATGAGAATTGTAGATATGATGGATTTACGAGTAAAAGGTTTCATGATGTGTGTTCCTCCTCGGAATATATGAATCTATATACCGAGTATACTAGAGGATTATATCCATAGGTTCTCCAATTGTTTCCGAGTTGTAAACAAAGTTTGCTATAAAATCTAACTAGAGGGTATTTACCCTGCCACTTTGATGACAGAACAACCTTCCGATCGCTGTTATCCCCTGATTGTTTGATCAATTTATAATGGTGAAAATCCGGGGATAAAGGCGAGCGCTACGCTTCTTCAGGTTTTTTCTGTCCTCTCCGTTTCGTGTAAATGTTTAGTTTATCTATCTTTTATAGAGTCTTTTTTGCAACTCTGATAAGAGGTATATAAAGAAAAGAACATTAAAAGCCGTTGCATTAGTAGATGCAACGGCTTTTGTTGTGAAGAGATAATCTAGATTACTGCAATTATGCTGGCGAGTGGGTTACAACATGCAAGCGTCAGATCCACCGGAGCTTCCCACAGTTACGGCACGGGTATCGCGCACACGAACATTACCGCTGAGCACGCCGGAGTCACTGCTTAATTTGAAGGAAGGATAATTTTCTTCTGTATCCAGCTTCATGTGTTGTTCCAGGTTCAGTTGCTGTTTCGGATCAACATAGAACGGAACCAGATTGGTTTCAATCTGAGCATCAAGAGCCGCGAGTTCATCGACAATGATAATCGCGATAACTCCGTTACATCCGCAACCTTCCAGATCATAGATTACTTTGAAGTATCCAGGTTGATCATTCAAGCTTTCTGTCAATCGTTTTGCAGCCAGGTCTGTAATTTCAATATACATATGGGTACACTCCTTTATATGTGGTCGTGGTTATAAGTGGTAAAAGAGCTCATTCAGCTTCTATTCTCATTATACCACTTTGTGAAAAATCAAAGCATTTATTTTCTTGACTGATCAGTCTGGAAAAGGTATTCTTTATTTAATGAACAGGGAGGTGAGGTCTGAAATTGGGAAGAGCCAAGGAATTTGACACGGAAACTGTTCTAAGAAAAGCAACGTCCGTATTTGGAGCGTATGGTTATGAAGGTACATCTTTGAGCTTACTGCTGAGTGAACTTGGCATTGCGCGGCAAAGCCTGTATGACACATATGGAACGAAACATGATTTATTTGTCTCTGCGCTTAAATTCTATATTCAGCAGAAGACAGAAGCGGGCATCAGACTATTAAACGAGTGCACAAGTGTGAGGCAAGGCATGGCAGAGTTGTTCAACGAAGTGATTAACGTGCTCACAGACGATGAACGTCGTAATGAATGTTTTATCATTAATAGCGCGGTGGAACAGGCACCACAAAATCACGAAATCGCAGCCTTTATTCAAACCACTAATCAACAAATGGAAGATGTTTTTCATACTGCGCTGTTACGAGGCCAGAGGAATGGTGAATTTAAGCACGCAGAGGAAGAATTGCCTGGGCTTGCCCGTTATCTGAATTATTCCCGACTCTCATTGACCTTTACGGCGAAGAGCGGTGCAAGTGTAGAAGCGCTGCGAGATTTTGTACAAATGACTCTAAGGGCTATGGATTAACGATTCACATGATTTGAGCATGAACCTTCATAAATTTTTTTTTTGAAAATGAACGCGTAAGGCGTTTATTTTTTAACTTTTATAGACTGATTGGTCTGGAAAAAGTTCGCCAAACAAAACTGAAGGAGGAAGTAAGGATGACACAATTTCAGCAGTTGGAAGCAGATAGTATACCGCATCAGATCATGCACGGATTTACTCAATTGTTACTGGAAGGAAAACTGGAACAGTGGTTGAACCTATATACATCTGAGGCTATCTTCGAATTCCCATATGCACCAGCAGGATATCCTCAGAAACTGGAAGGCAAAGCCGAACTTGCGAATCATGTTCATAATCTGTTGGGGATGATCGAAATCCAGCAGTTTTCTGAACCGGTAATCTTGGCCGATTCCACGAAACAACAGTTTGTGGCTGAATTTACTTGTACAGGGCGCTCATTAGTTACAGGCAAGCCATACAACCAAACCTACATTTCTGTGGTGAGCCACAAGAATGGAAAAATTACACATTATAAAGACTATTGGAATCCGATGATCGTAATTGAATCGGACTTAGGAGGAAGTAAACATGAATAATGATAAACCGGTGACACTGATTACAGGGGCTAATGGAAAAACAGGAAGCCGTGTTGCGGCTATACTTCAAAAGCAACAATATCCGGTGCGCTTGGCAGGAAGAACTAAAGCATCTCTTTCTGGTTCTGGTGATAACTATGTCTATTTCGATTGGTACGATTCCGATACGTATGCTCAGGCATTGAAAAATGTGAACCAGGTGTACCTTGTCGTGCCAGTCATGGACATGAATCCAGAAGACGTCATGATTACGTTCATCAAGGAAGCATTGTGGAGCGGCGTTAAGCGATTTGTCTTGCTCGGCAGTGCTTCGATCGACGAGAATGGTCCCATATTTGGCAAAGTACATCAGTATTTAAAAGCGCATGCTCCCGAGTGGGCTGTTCTCCAACCATCTTATTTTATGGAGAATTTTACGGAGGGACCGCATCGGGAGACGATGAAGCAACTCGGTAAAATCTACAGTGCTACGGGTGACGGGAAAATCGGTTTTGTCAGCGCAGATGATATTGCAACTGTTGCCTTCCGAGCACTTACAGATGTTATTCCTCATAATACAGAGCATATGATTACAGGGCCGGAGACGTTGTCCTATGGGCAGGTTTCCAACATCATTAGTCGTTTACTGGGTCAGTCCATCCAGCATGAATCTTTGTCCGACGATGAACTGAGGAACAGCATGATTCAAGCCGGGATGCCTGAAGACTATGCAACAGCTCTGGCAGGGTTGGATATTGCCATCCGTGAAGAAGGCCGCGAAGATCAAGTAACGGATACCGTGCTGAGATTGACGGGGAATGGCCCAATCTCAATGGAGCAATTTGTTCAAAATCATATGGCAGTATGGAATTAATGGAAGAAACATATTGTAATTAAAGAGAAGACGGTGCCTAGTGCCCGTCTTTTTGCCTGTCTACCAGCATGTTGACATCGTTGATTGAAATATGGATCTATGCATAACCACAGGCACGACGGACAGCAGTGATTATACGAACACACTTTTGGGGAAATAGATGAGAATGAATGTTTGATAAAGGTTTGATAAAGGGGCGAAGAGAGCGGATGATTCAGTTCGAAAATGTATCAAAACAATATCCTGATGGAACTACGGCTTTGCGTCAGGTTAACCTCAACATTAACAAGGGAGAATTGTTTGTCATGATTGGTCCGAGTGGATGTGGCAAAACCACCATGCTCAAAATGATCAATCGCCTGATTGAGCGAACAGATGGAGCAGTGCTCATTAATGAACGCTCAATTGATGAATACAACATTCACGAATTGCGCTGGAATATCGGATATGTGCTGCAACAGATTGCACTATTCCCGCATATGACGATTGCCGAAAATATTGCGGTTGTTCCTGAGCTGCGAAAATGGAAGTCAGATCAGATCAAGCAGCGCGTACATACGCTACTGGACATGGTTGGATTGCATGGAGATACGTACAGTGAGCGCAAACCTGCCGAACTATCTGGTGGACAGCAGCAGCGAATTGGAGTGTTGCGTGCACTCGCTGCCGATCCCGAGATTGTATTGATGGATGAACCATTCAGTGCACTCGATCCGATGAGCCGTGAGAAATTGCAGGACGATATTCTGGATATCCAGCGCCAGATGAAAAAAACAATTGTGTTTGTCACCCATGATATTCAGGAAGCGATGAAGCTGGGTGATCGCATCTGCATTATGAAGGATGGAGAAGTGTTGCAGGTAGGTACCCCGGAAGAGCTCATCCAGCAGCCAGCTGATGACTTCGTGCGTGAGTTTGTCGGAAGTCCTGATGCGGACACGAGTCCACCATTCGTATTTGATCTTGAATCCATCATGTCACCACTCTCACCGGGTCATGTGCCAAAGTCAGCTAAAACTGCCGTTCCCGTATCAACTACCTTACCGGAGTTGGTTGAGATTATGAGTTCTCACGACCATTTGCTAGTGGAACGCAACCGACAGATTATTGGCGAGATCAATCGGGCAGTTCTGATGAAATACTGGTCTGAACAGTTACAGGAACGAGGTGAGGGACATGAGTAGATTCACGGAGGTGTTCAGCGAGCGTAAAGGCCAATTATTGTCTGCTCTTCTGGAACATATTCAGATCTCTTTTATCGCATTGTTCTTCGCTGTCCTTATCGCTATTCCGCTTGGTATATACCTTACACGCAAACCAAGAGTCGCTGAACCCATTATTGGGATTACGGCTGTGTTGCAGACTATACCATCCCTGGCGCTTCTCGGATTACTCATCCCATTGTTTGGTATAGGAACACTTCCTGCAATTATCGCATTGGTGGTGTATGCGCTGCTTCCTGTACTCCGCAATACGTACACAGGCATATCCGAAGTTGATCCTTCCATGGTCGAAGCGGCGAATGCAATGGGCATGAATAGTCGGCAACGTCTAATCAAAGTGGAACTGCCACTGGCGATGCCTGTCATTATGGCCGGAATTCGGACGGCTATGGTCCTGATTGTAGGAACGGCGACACTTGCAGCCTTGATCGGCGCAGGAGGCTTGGGTGCATTAATCTTGCTGGGTATTGATCGGAATGATACCGCACTGATCATCCTTGGAGCTATTCCGGCAGCATTGCTAGCTATTTTGTTTGATGTACTACTGCGTCAGTTCCAGCGGTTATCCTTCAAGAAAACGCTGGTTACCCTTGGTTCGCTGGCTCTAATCGCAATACTTGTGATTACCATTCCCTTCGTGGCACGTGGAGGGCAGAAGGATCTCGTAATTGCTGGCAAACTGGGAGCTGAACCGGAGATTCTGATTAACATGTATAAATTGCTGATCGAAAAAGAAACGGATCTGACCGTTGAACTTAAGCCCGGATTAGGTAAAACACCATTCCTTTTCAACGCACTCAAGTCGGGTGATATTGACATCTATCCCGAATTTACCGGGACAGCGATCTCCGAATTCATGAAGGAAACAGCAGTCAGCACCGATCGGACAGAGGTGTACGAACAGGCAAGAGATGGAATGCTGAGCCAGTTCAACATGGTGCTGCTGAACCCTATGGATTACAACAATACGTATACGTTGGCTGTTCCAAAGAGCATCGCAGATCAATACAATCTCAAGACCATTTCGGATCTCAAACCGGTAGAACAGCAGATGAAGGCAGGTTTCACGCTGGAATTCTCGGATCGGGAAGACGGTTACCTTGGTATTCAGAAGAAATATGGAATTGAATTCCCGAACGTTGCAACCATGGAACCGAAGCTTCGCTATGGAGCTGTTCAACGAGGCGATATCAATCTCGTAGATGCTTACTCCACCGATAGTGAGTTGAGACAATATGAACTCGTCGTGCTGGAGGATGATCAGGAGTTATTCCCACCGTATCAAGGTGCGCCGATGCTTCGTCAAGAAACGGCAGATCAATATCCACAACTGGTTGAGGTGCTGAATCAGCTTGCTGGAAAGATTACGGATGACGAGATGCGTCAGATGAACTATGACGTGAACGTGGATGGAGCGAATCCCGAGCAGGTGGCAACGGAGTACCTGAAACAGGCTGGATTGCTCTAACGTTGTGTATCCCAACAATAGACGTAACAAAAGGATGAGGAGGAACCATGATGACACAAGAAACTTATGACTTGATTGCAATTGGAACAGGAAGCGCGGCAAGTTCTGTTATTACCCGTTGCGCTGAAGCTGGCTGGAAAATCGCTGTAATTGATGAACGTGAGTTCGGCGGAACCTGTGCACTGCGCGGCTGTGATCCCAAGAAAGTGCTGGCCGGAGCGGCGGAGCTGATTGACTGGAATGAGCGGATGCAAGGGAAAGGAATTCAGGGACGGGCGACTATCAACTGGTCTGAGCTTATGGCCTTTAAACGTACCTTTACCGAGAGCATACCTAGAGCAAGTGAGGATAAATTCAAACAAGAAGGAATGGATACGTTCCATGGTAAAGCTTCATTCGTCGATGAAGACCATATTCAAGTGGGAGAAGAAGTGCTTCATGGCAAACACATTCTGATTGCTACTGGTGCAAGACCTGCACCACTTGAAATCGAGGGATCAGAGCATCTGATATATAGTGATGACTTTCTGGATCTGGAACAGTTGCCTGATCGATTAGTGCTGATAGGCGGTGGATATATTGCATTTGAGTTTGCGCATATTGTGGCTAGAGCCGGGACGGAAGTCCATATCCTGCATCGGAGTGAACAGCCGCTGAAATCATTTGATGCGGAACTGGTTGAATCTTTAATGCAAAAATCGAAAGAGATCGGCATTCATGTTCATTTGAACGCAGAGGTGAAGTCCGTACGGCAAGAGGGGAACGCCTATATCGTTCATGGCACACGCAATGGTGCAGATCACCAGTGGCAGTGCGGACTTGTCGTTCATGGAGCCGGGCGTATACCCAATGTGGATGGGCTGGAATTGGAGAAAGGCAACGTTAGCTACAGCAAAAAGGGTATTACGGTGAACGAGTATTTGCAAAGCGAAAGTAATCCGAGAGTGTATGCTGCTGGCGATGTAACCGATACGAAAGGGTTGCCTTTGACCCCGTTAGCAGGTCAGGAATCCCGGGCAGTATCGTTCAATTTGTTGGAGGGAAATCAACATAAACCCAATTATAAAGTGATGCCTTCCATTGTGTTTACTGTCCCTGCACTTGGAGCTGTTGGTATGAGCACGGAACAAGCCAAAAAAGAGGGCTACGAGGTGCAGGTAAATGATATGTCGAAATGGTATACTTACAAAAGAACTCATGAAAAATTTGCCATGGCCAAAGTGGTGATCGACAAATCAACCGGTTGCATTCTGGGTGCGCATGTGCTCGGGGGCAAGACAGAAGAATTGATCAACCTTTTTGCAATGGCGATTCAGTTCGATCTGACTATCGATCAGTTAAACACCATGAATTTTGCATATCCTACTGCTGCATCGGACCTGGGTTCTCTAGTGTAGAAATGATGATAAAAGCCCCTTGGGACGGAAGGATGAAAATAACGATGTCATCGGATTTTGTAGGACTTCTTGAAGGCAAGTGGACGAAGGAACCCGTTGCCGCACGGATGGATGGGGATCGTTTCGTTGTGGAAGCTCGGGAAGGCAGTGACTTCTGGGAGGAAACATTCTATGGGTTCTGTCATCGGGATGGACACGCCATACTTGCTCCATGGGACGGAACGGAAGCGATTGAGGTATCTTTTGATCTAAGTTCATTCACCGAATTATATGATCAGGCGGGGTTGATGTTATGGCACGGAGAAGATCAATGGATCAAGGCCGGAGTTGAGGTTAATGACGGTGTTGCTCATGTTGGAGCTGTCGTGACGGATACATATTCGGATTGGTCCCTATCTCCTGTACCTGAGTGGGGTGGACGAATTGTGACGATCAGAGCCTCGTACAGTAATGAGGCTGTTGTCATTCGGGCTCGTACAGATGAGCATCCTTGGCGTACGATTCGCGTTGCACGGTTCGCCTATCCGACGAATAAACACGCAGGCCCATTTCTGTGTTCACCGAAGCGTGCAGGGTTCGAGGTAGCCTTTACCAAATGGAGATCCACGCCACCCGATGCTGATCTGCACACAGATCCTCCGATTACGGATTAAAACAAGTTAAGATGCACGCTAAACAATGATATTTGAGCAAGTATATCTCGCTTACCAAGAAATACAACACAAATAAGCAAGTCTTCCGTTCACGGAGGGCTTGCTTATTTTCGTGCTTAAACTTTGCACCCTGAAGAGTATTCCAGGTGTTCATTTTACAATTCACCGGGGGCGCAAGTTTTTTCGCATTTACAACGACAGAACTTTTGAGTTTAACGTTTATTTAATCGTATCCGTATCCTGGGATTGGGGGTTGGTCTCTTTTTCACCCTCATCATCATTGGACTTATTGAACTCCAGCATACGCTCCTCGTAATCGTCCAGGAACCATAACGGGTCCATGCTGTCTTCCTCACCGTTGTAATTGATGACGATTTCTTCGCCAGCCTTGATGTCTGTATACGCGTAGAAGTCAAAGGTGTGGTTATCAAAATTGATATCATAGGTAGCGTTAGGTTCATAGGAGTGGTTGATCAGACTGCCGTAGCCGAGCAGAATGGCGGTATGATTCGCCCCATATTCGAATACGTAATCTTCCAAAATCGTTTTTTCGACATGCTCATGATCTTCATTCGGGTAAGGCACGACGGGTGCCTGATGGATCAGCGTTCCTTTCGCAATATCAACGGTAGCAAAGACCCCGCGGTTAAACTCACCACCATCACCCAACTTGGATTGTTTCACTTCAATCATATTGTTCACCTGATGCTCTTTGAAGAGCTCCGTTCTATATAGTAATAATTCGTTAAGGCAAAATTTTAACCCATACTTTCATATAAGGCAAATTTCAGACAAAAAGGTGCAATATTTTTGAATAGGGCGTTGAGTTGTGCAGGATATAACGCTTATAATATACAAAGAATTAAGTCTATATAGAAAAGGTGTCATGAATGAGCATATTAAATGTAGAAAAATTAAGTCACGGTTTTGGTGACCGTGCTATCTTTAACGACGTTTCATTCCGCCTGTTGAAGGGCGAACATATTGGTCTGATCGGGGCTAATGGTGAAGGTAAATCCACCTTCATGAACATTATTACAGGAAAGCTTCAGCCAGATGAAGGCAAAGTGGAGTGGTCCAAACGGATGCGTGTTGGTTATTTGGACCAGCATGCTGTATTGAACAAAGGCCAATCCATCCGTGACGTGCTTCGCGGCGCGTTCCAGTATTTGTTCGACATGGAACAGGAAATGAATGATATGTATGGCAAAATGGGCGATGTAACTCCCGAGGAGCTTGAACAACTTCTTGAAGACGTGGGCACGATCCAGGATACACTGACTAACCAGGATTTCTACATGATCGATGCCAAGGTGGATGAAACCGCACGTGGTCTGGGTCTGACGGATATCGGTCTGGATAAAGACGTCAACGACCTGAGTGGTGGACAGCGTACCAAAGTACTGCTTGCCAAGCTGCTGCTGGAAAAACCGGATATTCTGCTCCTTGATGAGCCTACGAACTATCTGGATGAATTGCATATTGAATGGCTGAAACGCTATTTGCAGGAATATGAGAATGCTTTTATTCTGATCTCACACGATATTCCGTTCCTGAACAGTGTTATCAACTTGATCTACCACATGGAGAATCAGGATCTGACCCGTTATGTGGGCGATTATGATCACTTCCAGGAAGTGCATGAGATGAGAAAACAGCAGCTGGAGTCGGCTTACAAGCGCCAACAACAAGAAATTGCTGACCTCAAGGACTTTGTAGCCCGGAACAAAGCAAGTGTGGCAACCCGTAACATGGCAATGTCCAGACAGAAGAAACTCGACAAGATGGAAGTTATCGAGATTGCCAAGGAAAAACCGAAACCACAGTTTAACTTCCGTGACGCAAGAACGTCTGGCAAGCTCATTTTCGAAACCAAAGGTCTTGTGATTGGTTATAACGAACCGTTGTCCAGACCACTGGATCTGCGTATGGAACGGGGACAGAAGATTGCCCTCGTTGGTGCAAACGGAATCGGTAAAACAACCCTGATGCGCAGTATTCTGGGTGAAATTCAGGCTCTGGAAGGAACCGTTCAACGCGGTGAACATCTGGAGATTGGTTACTTCCAACAAGAGATGAAGGATGCCAACTACAATACGTGTATTGAAGAGATATGGCAGGAGTTCCCTTCATATACCCAATTCGAAGTGCGTGCTGCACTTGCAAAATGTGGTTTGACAACAAAACACATTGAGAGCAAGGTAGCTGTACTCAGTGGTGGCGAGAAAGCCAAAGTGCGTCTCTGTAAGCTGATCAATAACGAAACCAACCTGCTTGTACTCGATGAGCCGACGAACCATCTGGACGTTGATGCCAAGGAAGAGTTGAAACGTGCGCTCAAGGCTTACAAAGGCAGTATTCTTCTGATTTCCCACGAACCGGAATTCTACCGTGATGTAGTTACAGAGACGTGGAACTGTGAGTCATGGACAACGAAAGTTTTCTAAATAAAGGTTGTTCAAAAGTCACGCACTAATAATACGAGAGAGCTTGCGAACAAGCTCGAGCGGTGAGAAAAGGCGCGAATTTTGCTTGCAAAACAGGCAGAACTCGCGCTTTTTTTGCTTGGTTTTAACGAAAAATGTTGGTGCCCAATTCACAGTTGACAGCTTGAATAAGGCAATCATATAATTCAAGAAAGCGATTACATTTATATGTTAGTAACCTGTTTCACTGCATAGGGGCGAAGAAGACACGGTATTCCGTATGGGTACCATTTTGCACTTAGAAGGGAAGACGGGTCTTTTTTTACTCTTCAATGAAACCGGTTTCATTAAAATAAGGAGGTGGACCCCGCTTTTGTACTGACCGCCGGTTCCAGAGGATAGGCTGAGCAACAACATCGCGTCTTTAAGAACCATGCTTTCATCTTTCACGCCAAAGGAGAGAATGAACATTGGATAAACTCAGGAAACCCATGATATTCTTGTTATCTGCAACACTTGCGCTGTCTTCCGGACCGTTGATGCTACCAAGTAAAGCGTATGCCGATCTGGGGAGTATACCCGCCACGTTGCTGCAGGACGATTTTTCGGATGGGGATTACACGGAATCACCTGCTTGGAACGTAAGTTCAGGCAACTGGGAAGTGATCACGGACCCGACAGATGAGTCGAACTTCACACTTTTCCAGAGCGATACCAATGAAGGCATCATCTCTACTGGAGAATCCATGTCGGACATGACCGTGTCCATGCGCTTTTACACGGGGAACGGTCAAGGATATCCGGGAATATTGCCGCGGTTTCAGGATAAGAGCAACTTTTACTATTTTCAAATGCAGGTTCCCAATAATAAGCTCGTTTTCTCAAAAAGGGTGAATGGATCAGATACCACTTTGAAAACGGTGGACTATGCATTTGCCAAGAATACATGGTATACCCTCAAAGTGGTGTTATCAGGTACAACCATTCGAGGGTATATCGCCGAAAACGGCTCCGATCGGTTGATATTCGATCTGGTCGATCCTACATACGGTTCAGGTACCGTGGGCATTCGGAATAAGTGGCAATCAGTACATGCAGATGACGTGATCATTGCCGATCGACCGCCGGAGAACGATATTCAGCTCTCTATTGCCGAGCAGACGGCGTCTTCGGTTTCCCTGCAATGGTCTGAACTCGTGGGTGCATCAGGCTATCGCCTGTATCGTTCCAACACGCCTGAAGGGGGCTATTCCCTGGTAACCAACACCGGAACTTTGGGACACACAGATGAAGGATTAAGCGGGGATACGGTCTACTATTACAAACTCGCCTATGAATACGGAGGTCTGACTGAGTCCTTGTGGTCCTCGCCGTTGGAAGTACGAACTTCAGCGACCGCCCCTCAGGCTCCGAGCGAATTGAAGGCCGAAGCACTCAACGCAACAAGCGTGAAGTTATCATGGTCGGCCGTGGACAAGTCAACGGGTTACCGCGTGGTTCGAGCCGAAGCTGGCAGTGAGCAATACGAGCAGATCTACGAAGGGAAGGGGCTTACTTATACAGATCAGGAACTTGAGCCGGGCACCAGCTACAGCTATCGCGTAATAGCCTTCAATGCGGCTGGTGAGTCAGCTGCCACTGTTGCAGAAGCCACTACGTACTCCATTGATTCTCCCACAGCGTTCGCTGTCACAGCTGTGACGGATACATCCATCTCTCTGGGGTGGAATGCCCTTACTGGATCTGATGTAACGTATACGCTCTCCAGGTCTACCAGTGCTGCGGGTACGTATCAGCAGGTCTATAGTGGGAATGAAAGTACGTTTAACGATAGTGGTCTGACGATGGGCACAGGATATTTTTACATCATCCAGGCGACCGTGGACGGCGTAACTTCTCCAGCATCCGCACCGTTGGGTGTTGCCACAGTTCGCACAAGCATTACACCAGGGCAATTGTGGCCAGGTCTGGACGGTCAACCGATTGATGCGCATGGGGCTGGGTTTTTCTACGATGAACAGACGGAGACCTATTATTGGTATGGTGAATATCATAAGGGCGGCTGGCCAGCTGTTGGGGTGCGTGTGTATTCCTCCAAGGATCTGATGAACTGGACAGATGAGGGCATGGCTCTATCGACACTTCAATCCATGGATGATTTTGACCATGACCCGTTAATTTCCAAATTGTATGCGGGGCGTGAGGACCGCGTGGATATCTGGGCAGATATTCGCAAAGGACGGATCATTGAACGACCGAAGGTCATCTACAACGACAAAACAAAGAAATACGTGATGTGGGCTCACATGGACGGTGACAAGGACCCGTATAACGATAATGCGAACTACGGTAAGGCGCGGGCCGGTTATGCGATCAGTGACTCTCCAACAGGGCCTTTTGTGTATCAGAAGAGTTACCGGATGGACAGAGCTCCGGAAGGGGAGAAAGATTACTTCCCAAGCGATAAGGGCATGGCACGTGACATGACGTTGTTCAAGGATGATGATGGTACCGGTTATCTGATCTACTCGAGCGAAGAAAACCTGACACTCTATATCTCCAAACTGAATGAAGACTACAGTGACGTAACTGGGTGGCATAAGGAAGGACGAACGGATGACAAAGGTAATCCGGTTCGTGACTCGACCTATCAGGCTGAATATGGCGTAGATTACGTGCGTGTGTTCCCTGGAGGGCAACGCGAAGCACCAGCGATGTTTAAGTATCAGGGGAAATATTATATTTTGACTTCCGGAGCTTCCGGATGGGCCCCTAACGAAAACAAAGTGACGGTGGCGGATAACATTTTTGGCCCGTGGTCAACGCAGACCAATCCGTTCGTGCGCACGTTGCCGAGTGATCCCGATCCAGGCAAGGCTTTCGGCACACAGACCACATCCGTCATTCCGGTAGATCCGGAAAAAGGCAAATTCATTTACGTTGGGGATACGTGGAATGGTGGCAATTTCTCGAATGATGCTGCAAAATACGTGTTCTTGCCCATTGAGTTTGGAATAGGCTCCGACATTGCGATCAAGTGGTATAACAGTTGGACACCGGATCTGCTGAATTCGATGGGCAAGGTGGATATCGCTGATCCGTTGCCGGAAGCCGTGGCGCTTGGCAAAGTACCATCTCTTCCAACGACATTGAACGTTCGCGACGGTGGTGAACTGGTGTCAACGCCAGCAGTGTGGACGATTGATAACCGGGCCATGACGGCAGAAGATTTTGCTAAGCCAGGACCCCTCACGTTACAGGTAACGACACCGGAATATAACAACAAAAAGCAGGCGGTTCGTGTAAACGTCATTCCAGAGAATGCCAAATATTTTGTGAACAGCGGAGGGTACGAAACGACTGATTACAATCTTATTGGTGCGTATATGAAAGGAACACTGGCCAACCCGGGAACGGCAGACCAGATGTACGCTCCGGCAGAGGGTCGCAATTGGGGATACACCAGCGCAGACGCACTGTCATCCGGCTCTAATGGCGGAGATATTTTCTCGACCGTACGTTATCTAAACGGGGGCAATGTCAGCAATTCTCCAAAAGGCACAGACTTAACCTACAGATTTGATGTACCGAATGGAACATATGATGTGTACGCGGGATTCAACGATCCGTGGACGAATGCATCGCGCAGAGCCAATTTCATCATCAATGGCACGAATACCGGGGCTGTTACGTTTACGCCTGCCAGTGTTAGAGCACACAAAGGCATCATTGTGTCGGACAACAAACTGGAGTTAACCGTGCGCAATACGGCATCACAGGACCCGATGATTAGTTGGATAATGATCGTTCAGCCAGATGCTATGCCACCTGTTAATGACAGTGCTGGTCTCAATGCGGATGCGGTGGATTCAACGAGTGCAACGCTTCATTGGGATGCTCATCTTGGAGCAGCAAGCTACAAGCTCTACCGCTCAGATCGTGAGCAAGGTGAGTACAAGGTGGTCTATAGCGGCAATGGACGGGAGTACACGGACAGTGAACTGAACCCTGGCACGGAGTATTATTACAAAGTGGAAGCTTTGGATGCGACAGGGCAATCCGTGAGAGGTGTATCTTCCATATACCAGGTGCATACGGCTCAGCAGACTGCTGCCGATGTAGCTACAGGCATTACAGCACTGGAACAACCTTCAGTAGGTGCGAAAAAAATGAAGTTGCCATCCGTGCCGCAAGGTTTCACAGTGAAGATCGCTTCCAGTTCGTTACCGTCCGTCATTCAGACGGATGGAACGATTGTCCCACCTTCTAAGGAAACAACAGTAATACTGGAGTTGGAAATCACTCGAATTTCTGACGACACAAGAGCCCTGACTGTACCTTTGACGGTGAAGGTGCCTGCATCTGTTTCTTCCCCAGGAGGATCGGACCCTGGTTCGGGTAGCAACCCGGGCGGCAATTCCGGTGGAAATTCAGGGAGTAGTTCAGGTTTAAGCAACAATGGCGGACAATCAGAAGGTGTTAGCCCAGGTGCAGGAAATGCTGCACCACAACCTAAACCGGAGAAAGACCGTTCTGTTCTGGAGTTGCAGGCACAGCCTGACCAGAAAGGTGTAGTGCAGTCCAACGTGGATGCTTCAACGATCAAAGATGCTTTCGAAGTTGCCCCTGTAACAGATGCGGGTAAGCGCTTGGTCGAACTTCGGTTGAAGCCGGTTTCGGGAGCAACAGCATATGAAGTATCTCTGCCTGCCTCTGCGTTGATAGATCAGGGTGAGTCCCACGTGTTCAACATGGTTACAGAGCTGGGCATGTTGGAACTTCCCGCGTCACTGTTAACGAAGGACATCGTTGGTGATGGAATGGCATCCATCCGATTGGTCAGAACAGAGTTACCAAAAACAGTGGCAGATCAGCTTGGCACGCAATATGGAGTCCAGCTTGAGCTTCAACTGGATGGTCAACCATGGCCATTGCAAAGCGGATTCAAACTTCATCTGCCTTTCCCATCTTCTCAAAATGTTCAGCAGGATCGGATTGTTGCATTTGTCATTGGCGCGAACGGTGTGGCAAGTCCATTGCCGCAAAGTTACTACGATCCAAACAGCGGGCAGCTTGTATTTTCCGTAACGTCACTCACAGGAAATTATGCTGTTGTGTCTGTGGAGCAGGCATTCGCAGATCTTGCAGAAGTGCAGTGGGCCAAGAAAGCGATGGAGGCATTGGCAGTCCGAGGTGTGATTGATGCCGAAGCAAGTGGGGATTCCACCCGGTTGCATCCAAAACAGGAGATGACTCGCGGTCAATACATGCAATGGTTGATGACTGCGCTCGGCTTGAATGCTTCTTCCGGGAATGCGTTTACGGATGTAAACGAAAAGGCTCCATATTACGAAGCGGTTACAGCTGCGCGTTCACTAGGTATCACCAGTGGTACTGGTGACGGGCGCTTCCTGCCAGAGTCCACGATCACTCGTCAGGAGATGATGACGTTGACAGTTAGAGCACTTGCAGCCGCTGGTCTGGTTGACGCCGAGACAGCTGCAACGGATAAACTGACTCGTTTCCGCGATGCTTCCGAGATTCGCTCTTATGCCCGGGATAGTGTGGCCTTACTTGTGGATCTGGGCATCGCTCATGGGTACAACGGTGAGGTGAAACCACTTGGTGAAGCGACACGAGCTGAATCGGCTACGCTGCTATATGCGATGATGAGCAAATTGGTATGGAATAACTAATGTTACACCAGAATCGTAGTGTATGAAAAAGAAGGCTTACTTTGACCTGGGACCCAGGTTGGAGTAAGCCTTCTTGATTATGCGCCTGCCATGGGGAGAGTTGTTTACTCAACGAACGAGTTACTTCCTATCTTTTTGCAGTTGTTAGTTGTACTATCAGTGAAGAGCTATTAATTGTAGTGTTTACCAATTTGATAGGCTTGTTCTAGCAAACCTTCGATATGTTCTTTGGATTCTGAAATCGTTTCATAGAGAAATTCGACTCGGGATTCCTGCATTCTTGCATAACCCGCGATCCCGTTATTCAGATAATTGGAAATCATGTTGTAATAGTCGTATTTATGGAATGAAGCCTCCGTTCCCCCGGCTAGTGCAATCCACAGTGCTTTTTTGGAGTTTGCCTTGTTGAGCAGCCCCATATTCCATACCTTGTCCAGATAAGCTTTGAGCATGGAGGGAACGTTATACCACCAGATCGGGAAAACAAATACAATGGCATCAGCCGCAAGCACACGATCCAGCTCTTTGCGAATTACAGGGGCATGCTGTTTATCGGGATTTTGCCAGTCTCGCTCATCTTCTACACCATATAATGGATCGAATCCGTCATGATAGAGATCGAGGATATCAATTTCATGGGAATTCTCCTGCATACCTTCTATAAAACGATTCATTACGGCAAATGTTAGGGAATCCTGTCTTGGGTGAGTAACGACCAGTTTAACTTTCATGTAGGAGTAACCATCCTTTTTTCTTTTTTTTGGTTAAACATTCTGACCAATGTTATTATAAGTTTCATGACATCTTATTGAGAAGTACGCACCTTCGAGTGCTGTAGAAACCTTGAGGTTCTTCGGTTACTTTTAATAATGGATATACATATATGTGAATTATGGGGGAGTACAAGTGGAACAAGAAATGAAAAAATATGAGAGTGGTGTGCAGGCGATGCTGGAACTGGTCGGTGGAAAATGGAGGATTCTTATCCTGCATCAACTGATATCAGGTAAAAAACGAACCAGTGAACTTCGCAGGGCCATTCCTGGCATTACCCAGAAGGTCCTTACCCAGCAGCTTCGTGATTTGGAAAAGAATGAAATCATCCATCGAATTATTCATCCTGAGATTCCGCCCAAGGTAGAGTATGAGCTGACCGAATATGGCCTGACACTACAGGACATCATTGATCGCATATGTCTGTGGGGAGAAAATCATTTGGACAGAGTATACGGAGATAAAAGCAGCGTGCTGGGAGATCATTTTAGGGACTATATTCCACTTTCAACTTCAACTTGAGCTGACCGTCCCATGAAAAATAAATCAAAACCTTCCTTGATCTCAAAAGGAGGGTATTTGTTGTTTTTTGTCATTTATCAGTGAAACTGATAAATGCTATAAAATCATTGAAATTGACCCTCAACACCCGGTGTGTTAGGTTTTAAAGAGAAGAAATTAAATTAATATGATAATTTTAGTCGGAATTAAAATCGAAGCAATGCGCGAGGTGGCAAACAGTGGAACTTCAAGTGACAAATAGCCCTTTTAATCAAGAACAAGTTGAACTGCTTAATCGTCTTATTCCTACATTGACCGATGGACAACGGACTTGGTTGAGCGGATATATTGCAGCAATTCAGGCAAGCGCAACAATAGCGGTTCCAGCGAACCTGGTACAGGCTGCACCAACTACAGGTGTCGCACCTGAAAGTGCTACGCCAGTATCCCGCGAAGTTACCGTGCTCTTCGGTTCACAAACCGGGAATTCCAGCGGCCTATCGAAGAAGCTGGCCAAGAAACTTGAAGAGCAAGGTCTTCAGGTAACGTTGTCATCGATGGGAGATTTCAAACCGAACGGACTCAAGAAAATTGAAAATCTCCTCATCATCGTCAGTACGCATGGCGAGGGAGAACCGCCGGATAATGCGATTCCCCTGCATGAATTCCTGAACAGCAAACGGGCTCCGAAGCTCGAAGGGCTTCGCTACTCGGTGTTGGCTCTTGGAGATACCTCTTATGAGTTCTTTTGTCAGACAGGTAAGGACTTCGATACACGATTGCAGGAGTTGGGTGGTACAGCACTTGTACCGCGTGTAGACTGTGATGTTGATTTTGATGAACCGGCTGCGGAGTGGATGAATGAAGTGCTGGCTTCCTTAAGTAGCACATCTGCTGCTGCGAGCACGGTAACTACTGAGGCTGTTACAGCTGCATTGAGCGGCGGGCAATCCGAATATGATCGCACGAATCCGTTCAAGGCTGAAGTATTGGAGAATCTCAATCTGAATGGCAGAGGATCAGACCGTGAAACACGCCATATTGAATTGTCCTTGGAAGGCTCCAGCCTAGATTACGAGCCTGGTGACAGCCTTGGGGTATTCCCTGAGAATCACCCGCGCCTTGTCGATGAATTAATTGCAGCTATGGGATGGAATGCCGATGAGCGCGTGACCGTGAATAAAAACGGGGATCAGGCATCTGTGTACGAAGCGTTGCTGCGTTATTTTGAGATTACAGCGGTAACGAAACCGGTCGTGGAACAACTTGCGAAACTGAATCCGGGGAGTGGCTTGACTGCGTTACTCGCAGATGATTCCGAATTCCGTACAGTCATGAATAGCTGTGATCTGTTGGATCTGGTTCATGATTATGATCTGAAAGGTATTCCTGCTGCAGAATTTGTAGCTGTACTTCGCAAAATTCCGGCACGTCTGTATTCGATAGCGAGTAGTTCGAAATCTTTCCCGGATGAAGTTCATCTTACTGTTCGTACGGTTCGTTATGAAGCGCGTGGCAGAGAACGTTACGGTGTATGCTCGGTACATCTGGCTGAACGAATCGAAGCTGGCGACACCCTGCCTGTATATATACAGCATAACCCGAATTTCAAGCTTCCTGAGAACCCGGATACGCCGATCATTATGGTTGGCCCAGGTACAGGCGTAGCACCGTTCAGATCCTTCCTTGGTGAGCGTGAAGAAACAGGCGCAGAAGGCAAGACATGGCTGTTCTACGGAGATCAACATTTCTCCACCGACTTCTTGTACCAGACGGAATGGCAGCGTTGGCTCAAAGATGGTGTGCTCACGAAGATGGATGTAGCCTTCTCACGTGATACGGAACAGAAGGTGTATGTACAACATCGTATGTTGGAACACAGCAAAGAATTGTACCAGTGGCTTCAGGAAGGTGCGAGTGTATATATCTGTGGTGATGAGAAAAAAATGGCACATGATGTGCATGCTGCGCTCACCACGATTCTTGAACAAGAAGGTGGATTATCACCTGAGCAGGCATCGGAATATCTGACACGGTTGCAGCAGGAGAAACGTTATCAGCGGGACGTCTATTAATTATTACCGGCTTAGCCGGATTGCACCATCCCGCAGAGACGAGAGGAGAAAGCAGCATGGTTTATAATAACTTACTTAACCCACAGCGCACGAATAGCGATGTGGAAGATATAAAGATCAAAAGTGATTACTTGCGTGGAAGCCTGACCGAAACGTTGGCTGATCGCATCACGGGTGCAATTCCAGAGGACGACAATCGTCTGATGAAACACCACGGCAGTTATATGCAGGATGATCGTGACCTGCGTAACGAGCGTCACAAATCCAAGCTGGAGCCAGCATATCAATTCATGCTGCGTGTACGTGCTTCCGGTGGAATTGTAACCCCGGAGCAGTGGTTGATGATGGACAGAGTGGCACATAAATATGCGAATCAGACCATTCGTCTGACCACACGTCAGTCTTTCCAACTGCATGGTGTACTGAAGTGGGATCTTAAGAACACCATTCGTGAAGTGAACGATTCGTTGCTAAGCACACTGGCTGCATGTGGGGACGTAAACCGTAACGTGATGTGTAACCCGAATCCGAATCAATCCGATGTGCACGCTGAAGTGTATGAGTGGGCATGTCAAGTAAGTAATCATTTGGACCCTCGCACGCGGGCTTATCATGAGCTGTGGCTGGACGGCGAGAAAGTGATTGATTCGCAGGACTCTGACGAAGAAGTTGAACCAATCTATGGCAAAGTGTATTTGCCTCGTAAGTTCAAGATCGGTATTGCTGTACCACCATCCAATGATGTGGATGTTTATTCACAGGATCTTGGCTTTATTGCTATTGTGGAGAACGGGAAGCTGCAAGGATTCAACGTTTCCGTTGGCGGCGGGATGGGCATGTCTCATGGTGATGCTAAAACCTATCCTCAGGTGTCCAAAGTCATTGGTTTCTGTACTCCGGAGCAAATGATTGATGTTGCAGAGAAAACAGTTATGATTCAGCGTGATTATGGAGATCGTGCAGTTCGTAAACATGCTCGTTTCAAATATACGCTGGATGATCGTGGTGTGGAGTGGTTTGTCGAAGAGCTGACTAGCCGTCTGGGATGGAAATTGGATGCGGCACGTCCATATCATTTTGAGACAAACGGAGATCGATATGGTTGGGTAAAAGGCAATAATGGTAGATGGCACTACACGTTGTTCATTCAGAATGGTCGTGTCAAGGATGTGGATGGATATCCTCTCATGACGGGTTTACGTGAGATTGCCAAAGTGCATACGGGTGATTTCCGTCTGACTGCCAATCAAAATCTGATCATCGGTAACATTAGCAGCCAGAAGAAGAAAAAGATTGAAGCGCTGATTCAGCAATACAATCTGACGGATGGGGCACATTACTCTGCGCTGCGCAGAAGTTCGATGGCTTGTGTTGCACTTCCAACCTGCGGCCTTGCTATGGCTGAGTCCGAACGTTACCTGCCCTCTCTGATCGACAAACTGGAGCCAGTACTGGACGAAGCCGGGCTGAGAGACGAAGAGATTGTCATTCGCATGACGGGCTGCCCGAACGGATGTGCAAGACCGATGCTGGCGGAGATTTCATTTATCGGTAAAGCACCTGGGAAATACAACATGTATCTCGGTGGCAGCTTCACTGGACATCGCCTGAATAAACTTTACAAAGAAAACATTGGCGAAACCGAGATTCTGGACACGTTGACACCAATGGTGAACCAATATGCCAGAGAGCGCAATGAAGGTGAACATTTCGGTGACTTTGTCATTCGTGCAGGCTATGTTCCTGAAGTCTTGGATGGTCGACAATTTCACGCTTAATGGACCGGGTAAGATGAACTGAAATTAGGACTGACTTAGGGCGGAAGCATTCCTTTATGGGGTGCTTCTTGTCTGTTATATATGGAGATAATAGAGGTAACGTTAGTTACTGCTGAGAGATTTATGAGAGAAAAAACTGTGGCCAAACTTCAAGCGGAGATGGATAATCACCGCAGTTATTCCCATTATTTCGTGTGTATTAACTTGTTGAAGTACGCTCAACAAGATATAATGGCATAGTAGAAAGCAGATTACATGTTGAAAGTGAGCGGAAATGATATGGGTCGTAAGTGGAATAATATCAAGGAAAAAAAAGCTTCAAAAGATGCAAATACGAGCCGGGTCTACGCTAAATTCGGCGTTGAGATCTATGTAGCTGCCAAGAAGGGCGAACCGGACCCGGAAGCGAACCGTGCACTGAAAGTCGTGCTGGAACGTGCCAAAACGTATAATGTACCCAAAGCCATTATTGATCGTGCGATGGAAAAAGCAAAAGGCAGCGGGGATGAGAACTATGAAGAGTTGCGTTATGAAGGCTTCGGACCGAATGGTGCGATGGTCATCGTGGATGCACTTACCAACAACGTAAATCGTACAGCGCCGGAAGTACGCTCTGCGTTTAACAAAAACGCCGGAAACATGGGTGTCAGCGGTTCTGTTGCTTACATGTTTGATCCTACAGCGGTTATCGGTATAGAAGGCAAAAACTCCGAGGAAGTACTTGAACTTCTGCTTGAAGCAGACGTAGATGTACGTGATATCGTGGACGAAGATGATGCTGTCATCGTATATGCAGAACCGGATCAATTCCACGCTGTACAAGAAGCGTTCAAAGCAGCTGGTATTACGGAGTTCACCGTAGCCGAGCTGACGATGCTTGCACAGAACCATATTGAACTTCCAGAGGATGCACAAGCTCAGTTCGAGAAACTGATCGATGCGCTCGAAGACCTTGAAGATGTTCAACAGGTGTACCACAACGTAGAGTTCGCAGAGTAAGCAAGCTGCACGATACGTGGTTTGATTGCATAAAAAGAGTGTCTGACCAATCTCCGGGATTGGACGGACACTCTTTTTAGTTATTTAAAGAGTTGGATTGCAGGGAGCCGGGCGACTTGTCAGATGTATCTGACGGATCTGATTTTTCCGAGTTCCCCCCACCGAATTTAAACAACACAATTCCGCCGACAATGACAAGCACACCGAGCAGTTGATTCCATGAGAAAGGAATTTGCTCCAGACCGAGCCACCCCATGGAGTCAAACAAAAGGGCGAAGCTAAGTTGGGACGTCAGCACGATCGAGATGGCATACGTGGGGCCAAGCAGCTTCATACCTTGTACGAGACAGAAGACGACACCAACGCCGATGGCTCCACTGAGCCAATACCACGGTTGCATATGCTGAAAGCTGAATGTATTCTTGCCCTCCACGAGCAGAGAGATGAGGAACGAGGCAATGAATCCGGTGAAAAGCACCAACGTTGTTGTGGACCATGAACCGGTGCGTTCATTGACTTTGCTATTAAATATGGTTTGCAGACTGACAAGTGCTCCTGCCAAGAGCGCAAGCGAAATCCCTGTAATTAACATGGTTGTCGAACTCCTTACTCATAAATATTGTGACCTGCTATTTCGCGCAGACCCGCACGGTTTTTAATCATAATCAATCCCTGATGTCGTTCAATCAATCCGTCTGCACAGAGCTTTTGGATGACCCTGTTCAGGTGTCGGTAACTGGTGCCGATCAGATTCGCAATGTCGGTCAGATTGAACGCGTCCAGATCTTCATGAACGACGCTACCAGCTTCTTCCGTCGAGATGGAGAGAAGGTAGCTGGCTAGCCGAACCTCAACGGGATACATCAGGTTGAAGTTGGAGAAGTTCGAATCAATATAGAACTTGTGTGAGATGATTTTGAGCAAAAATTTAAGTAAAGGTGCATAATCGCCGGCAAGCTCAGCGAGCCATTGATAATGAATCCGAAGCATCACCACAGGTGACACGGCCTGAACTGTGTTGACAATATCACTTTCACGGACATATTCAATGTCACCGACGACTTCAAGCGGTGTCTTGAAGCAAAGCACGAGTGTTTTGTCCTGAGCGGAGGTGGTGAAGATCTTGATTTTACCCTCGACCAACACGTATAAATATTCGGAGGCTTCCCCTTCACGACAGATCAATTCACACTTCTCGAAGTGACATAATGTCATATGGGGACGCAGGGGCTCGTGAAATACCTTTTCGAGTTGATATTGCTTCAGATAATGTATTAATTGTTGCTCATCATGAATCTCTTCCACGCTCTTGTTCACCCCTGACTATATTCTAGAAAAACTACAGTTTCATAATGATGACACCTGTGATCATCAAGGCAATGCCAAGAAATTGCGGCAGTTTCATCTTTTGTTTCACTACACCAAACCATCCGTTACTATCCACGAGAAAAGTCAGGAACAGCTGAGCAATGAGCAGGGCCGAGATCGTGAATGTCACCCCAATTTGCTGAATGGCCGTTACTTCGCTGAAAATAATGACAGCGCCAAACGCTCCCCCCGCCAGGTACATGGGTTTAACTTGTTTGAGTCCTTGAAGGTTAATGTCTCTAACGAACATTAGGATCAGCGCCGCTAAGATGAATCCTGTCAGTTGTGTAATCGTAGCGGCCTGCCATGTGCCCATGTCGGTACTAATCCGAGCATTGGCAACACCTTGGAGCGTGATACACGCGCCACCCAGTAATGCAAAAATAATTCCTTTCATATGTACGCTCCTTATTCAATTACTTCGACTTCTATTTAATGACAAACTCACCCCAAACGCCAAGGACAAATGTCCTGAGCTTTGAAGTCACAGCATCTAGAGTACAATAAAGAACCAGGGAAATCCAGTTGGAGCATGAAGAGATGCGCGGTATATGTGCGGGAATACTCATTTTTAATGAGCATGATCTCTAACGAACCAGCGACACCTTATTGTATTGATTCGATTGAATTAAGAAATCTAAGGAACCTCAGCCATCTTAATCGGGCTAAGGCAGGTAGGAAAGGATGGATAATGAGTTGAAACGGAGGAATAACGTGTCTACAATTCGTTAGTTTTGAAAATCGGCAAATATTCACTAAATAGAGTGTGTCAGGTTCGTTACTAACTATCTAAGAATTTGTCCTAAGAGCCAGCCAAGATGAAAGAGAGTTTGCCGACTCGACCCTAGAACACACAACAGATGTACAGCTCCAGGGTAGCGGGCAATGAGATTTGAACAATTCAGCTAAACACCTCTCCAAAAAAATCCATACCAAACTAATCCAATCAATCGCATGATCAGATCACAGTGTACACAGGCCGTTCACCTACATAATGAACGGACAGTTCTGTGAATTGTTCTGCCAACCTGTCTGCCAATAGATTCATTCCCGGAGCCTCGCTCTCGGCATGCCCCAACATGATGAGTGCTTTGGACTTGCCTTGTTGCACAGCATCACGGATATATTCCGGTGTCTCCCATTCGAATCCTTCTCCAGCGATGATCAGATCCAATTGTTTGTTCTGAATCAAGGGAATCGTCACAGGGCCGTTGCCACGAAAACCAACCAATACCGCTGCGTGTCTACAGACTATGTCGGGATTGCCTGCAACGCGGACATAATCGATCCCAAGGCAACGTTTCACATGGTGAGCAATAGCTTGGGCAGTGCTTGCTTCCGGAAAAGTAAGGATGTCTGCTTCCGGTACTCGTTGCTCCACATAAGAGGACCATCCCAAGGCCTGAATCAGTCCTTCGGTAATGCCATCCGGTTGGAAGCGGTGGATGATATCATGACATCGATAGATGGAGATGCCTGCTTCGTCAATTAACTTTCTTTTGTCCGTATACACCGAATCAGTTGCAAGCCAATCCG
Organism: Paenibacillus sp. FSL R5-0749; assembly: GCF_038595085.1. Classification (NCBI taxonomy): domain Bacteria; kingdom Bacillati; phylum Bacillota; class Bacilli; order Caryophanales; family Paenibacillaceae; genus Paenibacillus; species Paenibacillus sp. FSL R5-0749. The sequence continues at coordinate 2,925,624 of NZ_CP152005.1, forward strand.
TCTGACTGTGATGGTTATAGAACGGAGATTCATGCGCAATGATTAAGTTAGCGCCTTGCTGTATGGCTTGTTCAATCACATATTGTGTGGGCATAAAAGCGATGACAATACCTGTGACCTTACAGTCAAGTGAACCGGTAATAAGCTGATCCACCGTGTTTTCCGGCAGTTCAATGTTATCTAAAAGATGAAGGACAACGTCTTGAACAGTGAGATCCATAGATTGCATTCCTCCAATGACAGGATATAAAAATAGTGTAACATGTTTACATTTGAAATCTACTGCTTTCCAGATTGTGGGGGTCAATTTTATTATTTTCGGTTAATACTAAATCATGCAGATTACAGTGGGTTAAGATAACAACGAAGAAGAGTGTTCACTGTGTACGGATGTTGGATTCGTGTAGTTTTCTCAAACAAGAATAAGTATACTTACATAGAGTCTTTATTGCATTAAATGAGCTGTTTGCAACAGCAGAGCAGATTGTGAAAGGGGATAACTACGATGACAGCAACAACTATTATGGAACGTCTGAAGAGCGAGACAGCTCATTACCACAGACAAGTAGAACAGAACCCTTATGCAAAAGCCATTATGAATCAAACTGTGACTATAGAAGAATATAGAACATATCTAGAAAAGTTTTATGGATTCCTCAAACCGCTGGAAGATCAAGCTGTACAGCAGCCTTTCTGGGGAAGTACGGGATTGGATATCGAGATTAGAGGCAAGGCTGGACTACTGGAGAAAGATCTGCACAATCTTGGTGCAAGTGAAGAGGAAATTAGCCAACTTCCGCTCTGCAAAGAACTTCCGGATATTTCGACACCAGCCCGTTTGTTTGGATACATGTATGTCATTGAGGGGTCCACGAACGGTGGACAGATCATGACCAAACGTTTGTCGCAGTTCCTGCCCATTGAAGCTGATCGTGGATTGGAATATTTCAACGCCTATGGCTCAGAGACAAGAACAAGATGGAGCGAGTTTATGATTTTGCTGCAGCAGTCCATCACCAGTCCAGAAGATCATGACAACATGGTGCACAGTGCATCAGAGACATTCCGACTGCTGGATCAATGGATTAATACGTAGGGCAGACTTTATTTCATATTTTAAAGGTATCTATATAAGTTGAATTAATCATTTACACCTAACGAAGAGGACAGAAAAAACCTGGAAAAGCGAAGCATTCGCTAAAAGCTTTCTGAAAGAAAGCTACATCGTAAGCATACGCTTATAACCGGATTTTTCCCTTAGAAAAGGGAATCGATAAAATCTGGGGATAACAGCGATTAGAAGGTTATTCTGTCATCGTAGTGCAATGTAAATAATCATTATTTCAACTTATATAACATCATGAGAGGGGATTTTCCTGGCCATGGCCGAACCGAAGTCCAAGAAAGAACAAAATTTGTTGAACCGCACATTGCTTCATCAGGGAACATACACAACTGATCCGATAGATCTGAATAACTGTGATAAAGAACCAATTCATATCCCCGGCTTTATTCAACCTCATGGTGTTCTTTTGGCCATCAATACCAGTCTTACGCCAACTATTGTTCAGTGTAGCCAAAATACGGAGGAACATCTGGGTATTGCCTATGAGGCTGTTCTGGGCATGCCTTTGGAGAACCTGATTGGCGAGCAAGAAGTAAGCAAATTGTTGGGCAGCAGCTTCAATGCGAATGTTACCTCTGACCTGCATTACATGGATCTTACCATTAAGGTATCCGGTGAGGAACGGGTCTTCTCTTCTGTGCTTCATGAAAGTGAAGGTTTGCTCATTCTGGAGATCGAGCCTTATGACGAAAAAGAGGACGTGGGGACTACTGACTTCGAGTGGATATCCCGATTCTTCGGTCGGATGAAAAGCACAGATAGCCGCGTGGAGGCAAGTCAGATTGCAGCTGAACAGGTCAAGGAAATGCTCGGTTACGATCGGGTGATGATCTATGAATTTGACGAGCAATGGAATGGTAAAGTTATTGCTGAAGCGCGTGAACAAGAACTCGAACCATTCCTGGGACATCACTATCCAGCATCGGATATACCAAAACAAGCTCGGGAGTTGTATCTTCGCAATTGGCTGCGGACTATCGTGAATGTAAATTATAAACCGGTCGAAATTGTACCTATGCTACAACCACTGACTGGCAAACCACTGAATTTGAGTCTTTCGGTCCTGCGTAGCGTATCGCCACTTCACATCGAATATCTGCATAATATGGGTGTAGGTGCGACCGTAACGATCTCGCTCATTCATAACAATGAGCTATGGGGACTCATCACATGCCATCATTATTCGGCCAGATATGTCCCCCATCGTGTGCGGAATCTGTGCAATTTCCTGGGGGCGTTCTTCTCCAATGAATTGTTCCAGCGTCAGCAGTTAGATGATTACCAATCCGAGATTCAATCTCGTGAAGCTGCTTCACGAATTGCCAACATTTTTATTGGAAACACAAGTCCTGCCCGAGTACTTGAGGAATTACAGGGAGAAGAAGAGACGGTATTGAACCTGATGGATGCTGCCGGAGCAGCGATCTGTTACCAGGACAAGTTATTGTTATATGGTAAAACGCCTAACAGCGGCCAGATTCGTGAACTGGCAGGTTGGCTTGCAGGAAAGTCTGAGGATTACAGTTACTACACTTCGAAACTGAGTTCAGAGTATGAAACAGCCAAAGCTTATCCGGATAAGGCTTCCGGGGTTATTTATGTTGCCATTTCGCCTGGACAGCATAACTACATGATCTGGTTCCGACCTGAGGTTGAGCAGGTTGTCGAGTGGGCGGGTGACCCGGCCAAAGCGGTACTCAAGACGGATGACGGCATGCGATTGTCACCTCGTAAATCATTCGAGAAATGGCGTGAGGTTGTAAAGTCAACTTCGTATCCGTGGACTACGAAAGAACTAAGTGTGTTACCTTTACTCAAATCCATTGTACGTCGGCAGACGGAGAATCAGTTGGTTCAGGCTGAGGAACAGGCACTTCAGAACGCTCGTATTTTGCGACAAAATGAACAGCGTTATTTGCAGTTAATGGATTATTCGCCCGTGGCATTCTTTACTCTGACGGACGGTAAGATTATCTATTGTAATACAAAGGCAGCTGAACTGCTCGGGTTCGAGAGTTCCCAAAACCTGATGGGTAAGGATTTTAGAGAATTTGTACCTGACAATACGAGAGTTACCTTGCAACAGAATTTTGAGGAATTAAAGCACAAAAACACAAGTTTGATTACAAGTCAGTCCTATTTCACTACAGCAGTTGGTACCTCACTGTTGCTTGAAGTTACACTCGCTGCTGTTACGCATGCAGGAAAACCTTCTGTGATGGTGCTTCTGCACAGTGGGGCGTCTCACCATGAACATGACCATTACACCGAAACGACAAGCCAGTTGCAAAATTATCTGAACACAGATCCGTTAACAGATATGCCAATTCAAACGGTGTTCAAGTCTCAGCTTCAGGATGACTGGGATGATTGTTTGGAGGAGAAATGTAGTCTGGGGTTGCTCATTATAGATATCGATGATTTCCGTTCATATAATGCGGCATACGGACTTCAGGGAGGCGATCTGTGTCTGCAATGGATCGGTGAGGTACTCACCGTGGTCAGTGAGCAGCACAACGCACTAATATCCCGTCTTCGCGGAGGTACCTTCATGTTGAAAATGAAGAGCACAACTTCTGAACATTCAGCACAGCTTGCGGAAGAGATTAGACAACATGTTCTGGCTCTGCAGATCCAGCGAGAATTATCGGGTCCGAGTGGGATCGTCACGGTTAGTGTCGGGGGTGCAGTGCTGGTACCTGATGAGCAGTCAAGTGCATCCGATCTGATTGAAAAAGCTACTCAAGCGCTGGCCCAAGCGAAGAGTGAAGGGAAGAATCGAGCAATTGTAGTCTGATTTAGGGCATGTAACCTTACTTTTTAACGAATACACCTGGATCAATATCATATCCATATGAACTAAATGAGAGAGCAGAAATGCTCTCTTTTTTTGGTTTTAATAATGAGTTAATTTCATCACCGCAGACACAGCACTAGTGTTATAATGATCCCTATGGATACACTTGTTCGTATTCTGTCTCGGAGGAGGGTGAGATAACGTTCTATGAAAGACAACTCTAGACAATTGGAATTTATGGAGATAGATCTGAGCGAAGAACCCGTAACAGCAGCGGTTCCGGTTCCTGATCGTTCAACCATTGTGCAGCAACCTGCACATCATGCGATGCAGCATCGTGGAGGCATATTGTCTTCGGAGAAACGTTTTGTAGAGGAAGCAAAGCAGTGGTCAGAGATGGAGGGAGATGTGTCCCCCTGGGTTCCCTTTATGAGCTACTGGCCCACATATGGCGTAATGAACGAAGCCCAACGCAAGTGGTATTTGTATTGGAGGAAGGAAGTTCGTCAGGGGAGATATCCAGATACCGATCTGTCCTATCTATTTGTTCATATCTATGAGTTGATTAACGGCATTGGCTGGCAGAATGCTCAGGATGGTTATAATCAATTAAAGCAGCTATGGTTGAACTACCGTGAAAGGCTCCCTCAATTAAATATATATATGCAAGAGTGGGTGGTCGATTACGTACTGGTCCATCAGATGGAGACGTCTTTATCCGAAGTTATGGACCTTTCGGGCGGGTATCTGCCAGCAGAGATGCTGGACAAGGAACTGCAACGTGTTTTACAGGACAAGATGTCGGATATTTCGCTAAGTATGCTGCAAAGGTACTACGATTACGATATTACGCTCAGTAAGTTCTATAGAGATGGCGGCAAAGAAGTGATGGAGCAGTACATCCCACGGGTCATGGCATTGGTTCATTCATATCTGGAGCGTACGCGAGAAGTCGGACTGTTGCCAGTGTTTCAACCCAACGAAGAACGCACGGTGGAGCGCATACTGTTTCGCAAAGCGGTCTATGACGACTCGATCTATGGAAGATCGGTATCATTCAGATATATGCCCATTGGAGAACAGGCTGAATTTGTACAGATGGTTACGCGGATCTATCGATGTACTGAAAATAAACTTCGTGAACTGCTCGGATTCAGAGGCCGATTGCGTGGACAAACATTAGAGCCCGAACTTGCGAATCTGATTGAACGTTACCTGGACAAAGCATATGCGATTGATCAGGCCGAGACGGTGGAACAACCGGTGATTCGTATTGATACGGAAAAATTGGCATCGTTACAGCAAGAAAGTGAATACGTACGAATGGCACTTACAATTGAGGATGATCACCCTTCTGAAGTGAAGGATGATGAGGTTCATAACGCAAATGTTACAAGTAATCCAGTCGATGCACTGGAAGCAAGGCATGAGATCATACCAACAGAAGATTCCATGCAGCCGGACCCATCGGTAAGAGAGACTGCAATAGAAGGGTCAACAGCATCAATTGGGTTGCAATGGGACGTGAGTGCAGAGGTTGATTTAGATGAACAATGGCTGCTATTTGCCAAGGGACTATCCCCTCAGCAGGTGCAAGTGATTCATGCTCTTCTTGGCGCTAACCCTGATACGGAGCTGATACGTCTGGCTGAGCAATATGGAACGATGCCTGCGCTTCTGCTCGATGAAATTAATGATGTGGCTATGGATACGATCGGTGATCTTCTGATTGATGGTGATCGGATTGTTCCGGATTATATAGATGTGTTCGAACATGTGAAGAGGTGATACGTAAGTGACAGAACTTAAAATACCAAAGCGGCTGACCACCGCACTTGTCAATTCGTTAACGGCGGGTGTTGTCCCGCGCATAGGACTGGAGCAGATTGCTGTTGGCCGAAAACCGGAAGTGGAAGCCATCTTGAGAGATATGGACAATATCGCCGAGGGTGGCGCCGCGTTCAAACTCATTACCGGGCGTTATGGTAGTGGTAAAAGCTTTCTTTTGCAGATGATTCGTAATTATGCCATGGATCGCGACTTTGTTGTAGCAGATGCCGATCTGTCACCAGAGCGACGATTGGTGGGCACCAAAGGGCAGGGACTTGCGACATATCGCGAACTAATGACTCGTCTGTCTACACGTACACGTCCGGATGGGGGAGCGTTGGAGCCGATTTTGCAAAAATGGATCGCAGGCCTGCAACAATCCACGATGCAAAGTCAGAACCTGCGCCCGGATGATCCCGCTCTGCCGCTGGAAGTAGAGAAGCAGATCTATGCGGTGACAGGGGAGATGCAGAATCTGGTTCACGGCTTTGATTTTGCCAAGGTACTGGCTTCCTACTGGAATGGGTACAAGCTCGCTGATGATGATCGCAAACAGGCGGCACTGCGCTGGCTTCGAGGAGAATTTGCAACCAAAACGGAGGCAAAAAAAGAACTCTCTGTAGGTGTTATCATTGACGATGACAACTGGTATGACTACTTCAAATTGTGGTCTGAATTCACAGCGCGCATTGGTTACAAAGGATTGCTTTTGTTCATTGATGAAGCGGTGAATCTGTACAAAATTACAAACAGCGTCTCTCGTCAAAGCAATTATGAGAAATTGCTGACCATGTTCAATGATACAATGCAGGGCAAGGCGGAGCACCTGGGCATATTTGTAGGCGGTACGCCGCAATTTGTGGAGGATGAACGGCGCGGACTATATAGCTATGAAGCGCTTCGCTCCAGGCTTATTGATGGTCGTTATGCAGCCAAAGCGTATGCAAATTATACAGGCCCGATTCTGAAGCTTGCAATGTTATCACATGAAGAGATTCTGATTTTGCTCCAGAAGCTGCGGCAGATTCATGCGTTGCATTTTGGATACAGTGCAAGTCTGACGGATGAACAATTGGTTGATTTTATGCAAACGGCGGTGAATCGACTGGGGGCGGATGAATTGCTGACCACGCGTGAAGTGGTACGGGACTTTATGGATGTACTGCATACGCTCCATCAGAATCCCGAAGTGACTTATACGCAATTACTTGGTGAACGGGCTGCCAAACCCCAGGAACCGGGTAAAGGAGCGGATGCTTCCGCAAATTCGGATGATCTGGACGACTTTCTGGCGGAGTTTGAATTATGAGTGATAATCCATTCTATCGGCTGGCGCCATTCGTGCAGGAATTTATATATAAAAAAAGATGGGAATCGCTTCGGCCTGCTCAGATCGAGGCCTGCAATATCTGTTTTCATACCCCGCATCATATGCTGATTGCGGCAGGCACGGCCTCCGGCAAAACGGAGGCGGCTTTTTTTCCTGCATTGACCGAGCTGCATGAACGGCCTTCCAAATCAGTTGGCATTCTGTACATTGGACCTTTGAAAGCCCTGATTAATGACCAATTCGAACGTCTTAAGGATCTGTTAACCGAAGGAAATATTCCAGTTTGGCATTGGCATGGGGATGTGCCTCAGGCGGAGAAAACAAAACTGATGAAAAATCCGTCCGGTGTGCTTCAGATTACGCCAGAATCGCTGGAAGGTCTGCTTATGAATCGACCGAATGCGATCCCGGCGCTGTTTCATGATCTGCGCTATGTCATCATTGATGAGGTACATGCCTTCATGGGAGCAGATCGGGGGATTCAAGTGCTCAGCGAGCTTGCTAGAATTGAGCGTATGGCTGGCTGTGCACCGCGAAGAGTTGGATTGTCGGCTACACTTAGTGACTATGATGCGGCTACATCTTGGCTTGCTGCCGGAACACAGCAGGGAGTGGATGTGGTCTCTTCTCCAGGTGGTCGCAAGCTGCGGCTGCGGGTGGAACATTTCTCTTTTCCAGATGCACAGGACGAGGAGCAGGCGGAGCAGCTTCATAACGCACGCAAAGCTTACTACGACTTCATCTATGAGAGCACACATCGTAAAAAAGCATTGATCTTCACCAACAGTCGTACGGACGCTGAGGTGACTATTCTTGAGATGCGGCGGGTTGCGGCTCGCAGGCAAGAGCGTGATGTGTTCCATGTGCATCATGGAAGTATCTCCGCCATGCTCAGGGAGGAAACGGAAGCTGCTCTGCGCACCGGATCGGGGCCTGCGGTTGCTGCGGCAACGGTCACGCTCGAACTGGGTATCGATCTGGGCGAACTGGAACGTGTGGTTCAGCTTGGTGCACCGTATAGTGCGTCCAGCTTTGTACAGCGTCTGGGACGTTCGGGGAGACGAGAGGACATGGCATCAGAGATGCTTTTTGTATGTCCGGAGGAAGAGGATGAGGAAGCGCAATTACCAGCACGTATGCCGTGGACGTTAATGCGTGCAATTGCTGTTATCGAACTATATGTAAAAACAAAGTGGGTCGAGCCGCTTGAAGCCCGCAAAATGCCCATAGGGGTGCTCTACCATCAGACGATGAGCATGCTGAAAAGTATGGGGGAGGCGGAGCCGAGAGATCTTGCAGAAGCCATCCTTTCGCTGGCCCCCTTTGCGTTGATTAGACCAGATCAATATCAGGCTTTCCTGAATTACCTCATTGAGACGGATCATCTGCAATGGACAGAGGACCGGACATTGATTATCGGACTGACAGGTGAGAAAATCGTAAACAATTATCGCTTCTATGCGGTGTTTAAGGACGATGAGGAACATAAAGTACTGAACGGCTCGGAAGAGATTGGTTCCATTACAACCGTGCCCCCGCCAGGCTATTGCTTCTCGCTCGCAGGCAAACTGTGGAAAGTGGAAGAAGTTGATCACAAGCACAAGGCTGTGTATGTGAAGTCTGCCAAAGGTAAAGTGGATACGTTATGGCTTGGAGCGGGCGGAGACATCCACACAACGGTGGTACAGAAAATGCGTGAAGTGTTGTCCGACTCAGTGATCTATCCCTACCTGTCACCCCAAGCCGTCAATCGACTTGAACGGGCACGCCGTCTAGCTCGTGAAAGCGGACTGTTGAAGCAGGTTGTTATTCCGGCTGGGGGAGATTCGATGTATGTACTTCCTTGGGTAGGGAGTAAATCGTTCCGTACATTGGAGCGCCTGATGAAGCATAATCTGTCGGGCAAACTGGCTTTGCGTTCGGTAGTGCCCATGGAACCATATTATTTTGTAGTATCCGGCAAGGTCGATGAACGGACATTGTTAGCCGAGATTATGAGTGAATGTCGGATGGCTGAAGATGCATCTGCGCTACTGGCTGAAGATGAAGCACCCTATCTGGGCAAGTATGATGAATTTGTCGCGCCACCTTTGATCCGTGAGGCTTTTGCCGTGGATGGGCTGGATCTGGATGGATTGAAGGCAGGTTTACAGCAAACATTGGAGTGGGATTCCTCAGCCTCTAATCGAACCTGACGTTTTTTTATACGGAATAGGGTTGACACCACCTCACCTCCCATGTAATATATGAAAAGTCGTCACACACGAATTACATCAAATTGCATATATCATTTCGTATAACCTCGCAGGCCGAAAGTGTACACAGGGCGAGGGTCTCTACGGGAAGCCTATACTTCCTAACTACGATGCCAAGGAATCAATATATTCCTTGCTCGTAGTTAGGATTTTTTGCATTTGTATGTGTCTGTGACCTTGGCATGAACCAATCATGCAGGCGTATTTTCTTATCATCAGGAGGTTTATTCACAAATGAAATATTATCTGTCCGTTCTCGCGGGAGCGATGAGCTATGGCATATTATCCACGATTGTGGTTCTGGCGTATGGCGAAGGATATAAACTTGGTGAAGTTGTGGGAACACAGCTGATTACGGGTTTTCTTCTTTCCTGGATGCTGGCGCTATACACAAAATTTAGAACAAAACGCAAATCACAGGCAGATGGCCAATCATCAGGAGCTGTGGCACAGGTATTCAAGCGGTTGACGTGGAAACAACGTCTGCTATTGATGGCTGCCGGAACACCAACGGTAATTACGGGTCTTGTGTATTATCAGTCTTTGCGTTACATCCCGGCTTCACTTGCCATTATCCTGCTGTTCCAGTTCACCTGGATTAGTGTATTGATTCAGGCGATAAGCAAACGTCAACGTCCAGACAAAGTCACATTCCTGACGTTGATCGTGCTGTTTGGCGGAACTTTGCTGGCAGCGGGTTTCCTGGAACAGGGACTGGGTGAGTTCAACGGTCTGGGTATTGCTCTTGGACTAATGGCAGCGGTAAGTTACTCCCTGTTCGTATTGTTCAGCGGCAAAGCGGTTCCTTCAGCGCATCCTGCCTTTCGTAGTGCGTGGATGGTAACAGGGGGATTGATCCTGCTGTGCATTTTGTTCCCGCCGACATTCCTCTTCAATGGATTGATCTGGAGCCAGTTGCTGGTGTTTGGACTGCTGCTCGGATTCTTCGGAGCATTTATTCCACCGGTATTATTCGCTATCGGCGTTCCGCATATTGGAGGCGACATGGCCGGAATTCTGGGTGCGGTGGAGCTTCCAATTGCAGTACTGTTATCCTCTATCGTGCTCCATGAGCATGTCAGCGGATTGCAATGGTTCGGGGTTATCATTGTACTCATTGGAGTTGCCCTGCCAGAGTTGTATAAATTACGCATGAGAAGAAGTCGTAGTCGTAGTAAACCAATCTACTCCTGATCCAGACGAAAAGGGATATTGCGGAGCATGAACGGGAATAACCGTAGATAAGCCTGAGAAATCAGGCTTTTTTATTTAAATATTCTATATAAATTGAACTAAACATTTACACGAAACGGAGAGGACAGAAAGGACCTGAAGAAGCGGAGCGTTCGCCTAAAAGCTTTCTGAAAGAAAGATGCATCGGAAGCATAAGCTATCCCCGGACTTCCCCTTTATAAAAGGAATCAAAAAATCTGGGAATAACAGCGATCGGAAGGTTGTGCTGTCATCGGAGTGTGCAGTGTAAATGTTCTTTAGTTCAATTTATATGGCTCAACCACAATAGCCCAGAGGGGTCATTTTCAATGTCATGCGAATCAGGTATGCTTATAAAATACATCCGTCTGTGGATTGATTATTGATGGAACCATCGAATGAGGAGTGTTTATATGAAAAGCTGGTTTGGAAAAACCTGGCCTTGGATCACGCTGGGTCTGACTGTTGTTGTACTGCTTGGATCATTTTTGGTTTATTTTATGGGCAAAGACGTATCCCCAGGATCAGGAAGTGCTGTCACTGCACAAGCCGAGACACCGGAGGATTTGAAGGGATATGAAGTCATTGATGTGGACGTGAGCAACGATGGTTTTGGACCAGACGTTATTGAGGTGAAAGCTGGTGTACCGACCAAAATAAACTTTATTCTGACTCGGTCGGTGACACATGTGAAATCAGTCGGATCACAACAGCTTGGCATGGATCTGTATATGCAAAAGGGGCCCAATTATTATACGGTCGACAAAGATCTGCCAAAGGGCGAATACGAAATTCACTGTGGTATGTACATGATATACGCAACGATTAAGGTCGTCTAAGCAGAAGGAGCATGGTTTCGGGTCACCGAGCTTTGCTCCTTTTTTTGGTGCGTGATATCATGGGAAAGTGGGTAAAATTGATCAGGAGGTGCGAGAATGAAAGCGCTATTTATTGGAGGGACAGGCACCATCAGCTCGGCCATTACGGAGATGCTTGCACAGCAAGGCTGTGAACTGTATTTGATTAATCGAGGCAATCATAACCATGACTTACCTAAGGAAATCAACGTACTTCAAGCGGACATTAATGACGAGACACGTGTAGCAGAACTGATCGCTGATCTGGAATTTGATGTTGTGGCAGACTTTATTGCCTTTGTACCATCTCAATTGGAGAGAGATTACCGTTTATTTAAGGATAAAACAAAGCAGTTTATTTTTATAAGCTCAGCATCTGCGTATCAGACGCCTTTGGCTGATTACCGGATCACGGAAGGGACACCTTTATCGAATCCGTACTGGGAGTATTCTCGCAACAAGATTGCCTGTGAAGACTATCTGATGAAACAATACCGCGAGCATGGATTCCCTGTGACTATTGTGCGTCCAAGCCATACGTATGGCGACAAATCTGTACCTCTTGGTGTTCATGGTGCTCAAGGCAGCTGGCAGGTTCTCAAGCGCATACGTGAAGGCAAACCTGTTATCATCCATGGAGATGGTACCTCACTATGGACCATTACGCACAACACCGATTTTGCCAAAGGGTTTATCGGGCTTATGGGAAATATCCATGCAATTGGTGAATCGGTACATATCACCTCGGACGAATCCGTCACCTGGAATCAGATTCATGAGATTATTGCCGGCGTCTTGGGAGTTAAGCTTCACGCGGTACATGTACCATCCGAATTCTTGGCAGCATGCAGTGACCAGGATCTTCGCGGCGGTTTGCTGGGAGACAAAGCCAATACCGTTGTGTTTGACAACAGTAAGCTGAAACGGCTTGTTCCGGAATTTGTAGCAACGACAAGAGCGGACCAAGGCATACGAAGTACGATTGAATACATTCTGGCCCATCCTGAATTACAGACCGAAGATCCGGAATTTGATGGCTGGTGTGACAAGGTCGTTGCTGGGTTGGATGAAGCGTTATTGAAAATCAGAGATGAGAAATGAGAAATAAGGTGTTCATGATCAACTGTTTACATTCATGAGTTGAATCGTTATAATCAAGAAAAAATGACACTTGTTAGGGGAGGCACCCCAACTTAGGACATCGTTCCTTTGTTGGGGTGCCTCCCTTTTTTTGTGTGCCAAAAAGGAGAGTAGACGTTGAAGAAATCAGGAAAACGTGTGAAGAAACAAGCGGAACAGCTAACCAAGGTGGTGCTGGCATTTGCTTTATTATCACCTCAAGCCCTGTTGCTTGAATGGGGAGCAGCCACGGTAATGGCTGAAACGGTTGAAACGATCGGGATTGTATCCGATACGTCCAGCATGAAGGCGGTTCAGTCCTCCAAGGTGAAAGTGGAGATGAACAGTGACGGAAAATACAGAATTGTATTACTGCCAAACACAAATGTATTTTACGGTGGTGATACCGGGAATGTGTCCACCATTATCGACCACAACGGATCTCCCGTGAACTTCAAATCATTGCCACTGAATTATTACCGCATTAACAATAATGTGATTGAAATGTCGCGGCAAAAGGACAATGTGGAATACATTTTGCGTGTATCTATCGTTAATGCCACCTCACAAGGTGGATACATGAAGGTTGAACTTGAAGCTATTAATCGAAGTGGAACGGCACTGAATTTGGGTGGAACATTTTATTGGGATACGATGGTGAATGGCAATGATGCTTCTCCATTTGAAGTTATTGAGAATGGATGGCGTAATTACAGCGGGGGTGTTCAGGTCACGGCTTTTTATGCCAATACGTATAATGTTGTAAATGCAGATCGCATATATATGGGCCAGTACAGCAGCCCAGATAGCGCACAGCTCACGGGAGGGTCTTCACCTTCAGCGTTCACTCCAGGCCAGACCGTAACGGCGAGTGATACAGCCGCACAATTTTGGTGGGACGCCAAGGCTACAGCGAATCAGGCTTCACGCAAATTTTCAACCATTGTGGGGATCGGCCCCAAAAATGCCCCACCTTCGTTTACCTTAACAGCACCTTCTTCAGGTCAAACCTATTACAAAGGCGAGCAACTTCAGATCTCCGGTACAACGAGAGATACGGATATAGGTGACCTGTTGACTGTGAAATGGTCCATTGATGGCGGGGCCGAGAATATGCTGACCCAGATGACCGCAACGGGTTCTAATCAGTCTTTTAACACCAATTACACATTGCCTGATACCCTGCCAGATGGCACACACACATTACAAGTATGGGTTATGGATGACAAGGGTGGGGTGTCCTCAGCAGGGACCGTTAACTTTACGGTAAGAAGTTTTGTAGTGCCAGGAACGCCGACATATACATTGGTTAATTCCAATAACTTGACGGTGAACTGGGATAAGAAGGCGAATGATGCATCCGTTACGTATGAACTGAAAAATATGACGACGAATCAGATTGTGGATACAGGTACAACAAACAGTCGGCAGGTGACAGGGCTCACTCCGAATACCAGTTATTCTTTTGCCGTCCGAGCCAAAAATTCAAGCGGTTCCTATACGGGTTACTCCAGTCCAGCTTCCAAGTATACACTGGCCAATCCACCCGTTGCTGCGGCTGTGACACAATCAGGTAACTCTGTTACAGCGAGCTGGAGTAATAATAGCAACCCTGACGGCACTCAGTACAAAACTGAAATACGCAGTCCAGGTGGGCAAGTTCTCGCAACGGGAACAACAACTTCCACTCGTACAGCGTTTGCCCTGACTGGACTCGCGGATGGAAAATACGAAGTATTTGTTGCGGCAATGAATGGAGAAGGGATACAGACCCCATTTATATCCGCTGGAGAGATGATGAAAGATACGATGGGCCCAACTGCTCCTTCTGTTACACTCACGCCATCCTTATGGACCAAGGAAGATGTTCTCGTCACAGTTGAAGAGGGAAAAGATGCCTTGAGCGGAACCCAAAAGACTGAAGTTAAAGTCGGTCTGGCAGGAGAATGGCGTGAATACAGTGCTCCGTTTGCCGTAAGCAGTGAAGGTAGCACAACAGTTATGGCGCGCAGTATGGATGCATTTGGTAATACAGGACAGGAAACGACTGTGACTGCCAAGGTAGATCGGACGGCACCAACGCCACCTGTCATCTCGTTGAATCCACCCGAATGGACAAAAGCGTCCGTAATTGTGACATTAACGGAGGGTACGGACGCAGCAAGCGGTATTGGTCTGACACAGTACAAGCTGGGAAGCGAGGGGGAATGGATCGACTACAGGACTCCTTTTACACTCAGTGAAGAAGGGATAACCGAGATTTATGCACGAAGTGTCGATCGGGCTGCCAATGTCAGTGCTTCCACTTCGGCAACAGCCAGAATCGACAAGACTGGGCCTGAGCAACCGACGATAACGTTAAGTGAAGAGGATTGGACGAATCAGGATGTAACTTTTGCAATAACCAGTGGTGAAGATTCAGGCAGTGGGCTTGCCAAAAGCCAATATCGACTGAGCGAAGAAGGTCCCTGGATCGATTACACGGGCGAAGTGACGGTTACCGATGAGGAAGAAACGATCGTATATGCACGCTCACTTGATCATGTAGGCAATATAAGCACGTATGCTCAGGCAACGGTTCGAATCGACACGACAGCTCCAACCGAGCCGGTAATTCGTTTAAGTTCTGCTGGATGGAGTAAAGAACATGTGCAATTCTCGATCGATGGTAGTGTGGATGAACGAGCGATATCCTATGAGTACAGCATGAATGATGGTCCGTATATGGCAGGAAATACGGGTACAGTAAGTATGAACGGGATTACCACCATTCGCGCCAGAGCAAGGGATGCCGTTGGCAATGTGAGCAAGGAAGTCAGTCGAATCGCCTATGTGGATCAGATGGCTCCAACGATTACTTTTGCACCGAACGGACATGTCTGGACGGACTTGGACATATCCACTACCATTCAGTATGCAGATGCCCACTCAGGTATTCAGGAACTGGAACGATTCTATCAAATTACAAACAGTGCAGAATTACCGGATCATTGGCTTGAAGCTCGCTCTGACGAGCATAAAATATCCATCGAATCGGAAGGCATATGGTACATCCATGCCAAAACCATGGACTCAGCAGGCAATACATATGAGACAACATCATCACCTTACCATGTTCAACGCAAGCCCGAGCAGCCGAAACATGTGAGAATGACACAGATCGCGGAGACATCAGCAGAACTTACAGTGGATTTGCCAACGGGGGAAAGATACACCGATGGATATCAGTATGAGATAACAAATAAAACAACAGGACAGTCGTGGACACTGGATTATCCCAACCACAGTATAATCGATCAGTCCCTAAGCGGTGGTCAGGTCTATGAATACGAAGTTAGAGTAAGAAACCATACCGGAGTAAGTGATGCAGTAAGCGCTCAAGTATTAACGATCCCGGCAGCTCCCGGAACGTTGCACGTTCGAAAAGTAGATTCCCAGCCCAATTTGGCCGAAATTCAATTTGATTCAGTAAAGGGAGCAGATGCTTACCGCATCATTGCTGCTACTTCGGACGGGTCCACCGTGTATGATCAGACGGTATCTGATCCTTCCAACCTACCCTATATCAGTAACCTCGTCCCAGGGACCATGCATAACATTTCGGTCACGGCAATGAATGAGAGTGGAGCAGGCGGTAGCAGCAGGACCGGATTTCTCACACTGCCGGCAGTGCCCGGTGAATTCCTGGCTGTTCAAATTCGGGAGCATGATATCTCATTAACATGGGAGACGGTGACCTCTGCAACGTATTATGGTCTTTCACGTGATGGAGCAGCCATATACGAAGGGGAGCAGACAGCGTATTTGGATTCAGGTCTGGATAGCGGAACCAATTACAGCTATGCGTTAATTGCTGGCAACGAGACAGGGCCCGGGCCTTTGGCGGAATTACCTTTGCTCAAGACGTTACCAGGGCAGGTGTCCGGTTTACAGGTATCAGATGCTTCCACAGCGAGCCTTCGCCTGAATTGGGAGGCAATACGAGGAGCCGATCACTATGAGTTATGGTTGAATGGAGAGAAGTCGGGAACGGTTGCTGCCGGAAACGAGGAATGGGTATTTGCGGGATTGAGTTCGGGAACATCTTATCGACTGGATGTACAAGCAGTGAACGAAAGTGGACAAGGTATGCGAAGTTCGGTGTCAGGAACAACGTTACCCGAGAGCCCGTCGGGACTTCATGTTGTTCAAGTAACTGAACAGGGAGCGATCTTGAGCTGGGAGCCTGTAGTTGGGGCAACGAAATATCGGGTGGTCATCAATGGACAGGGCCATGAGATATCAGATACACAACTGTCAGTTCACCATCTGTCAAGCAGTCGTGAGTATACCTATGAAGTACAGGCGGGCAATGTTGCCGGGTACGGTGCATCCACCCGTAGTATGATTCTTACGCTACCTAGCAGGCCGGAAGGACTGAATGTCACATGGACTGGTGAAACAAATATGGGACTTGCATGGCAAGCTGTAGATACGGCGAATCTCTATATTGTGAAAATCAATGGCATAGAAGTGGGCAGAACAACAGAACTGACCTACACGGCTGATGAATTGTTGCCAGGTACAGAATACACGTTGGAAGTTCAGGCTGTGAATACTTCGGGTTCGGGTGAGACAACGCAGCTCATCCGATTGTCCAAACCTGTGTCGCCTGACGAGATAATTGCAGACCCAGCAGTACATCGGGCAAAAGTTTCCTGGTCGGTCGTGGAAGGCGCCGCTGAATATGTGATCGAGCAGGATGGCAAAGAGATCTATAGGGGAATTGAGAATGAAGCCACGATTACAGGGCTCCAGGATGGAACGTGGCATCACTATCAACTATGGGCGGTCAACAGACAGGGGACTCGTTCTGAAGCGACAGATGTATCGCTGCTGACTTTGCCTGAGAAACCCGCTAAGGTTGCCGTATATGATGTGGCCAAAAATAGCCTTGGTCTGGATTTCAGCAACACAGGTGTCCAAGGGGCAGATCAATACATCATTGAGCGGGATGGGAGAAAGATTGCTCAAATGGATTCAACTGAAACCCAATTCGTGGACAAGGATCTGTCGCCAGGAACGAAATACACTTACGTGATTCGGGCAGTCAATGCGAGTGGAACCAGTGCGCCATTTACTTTCAGTATAATGACTCAAACTTTGCCATTGGTTGCAGAAGGGATCACAGTGAACGCTGGAACACATTCGGTGGATATGGCTTGGGAAGTTGTTAAGGGAGCGGCTGCATATGAGATTCGCAATCGGGTAACGGGAGATGTGCAGAGCGTGTCTGAACCGTCTGTACACCTCAGTAGTATGCTGGATGGTACAGCGTATGAATTCGAACTCATCGCGATTAATGAAGAGGGTCATCGGTCAGAGTCTATTCAGATTCAGGTTTTAACGAAACCTATATCCCCTCAGACGGCAGGCATAACACACATCACAGATCAGACTGCGGTGCTGGATCTGACTGGAAGCTCTACACGAGGAGCAGAGCAATTCATCATTATGCGGGATGGCGTTGAAGTTGCTAAGGTTCCGGCAGATCAAAATTCATTTGAAGATCATGGTCTGACACCAGGAGAGCGTTACCTGTACACCATCAAAACATCGAATGCAACGGGTGAGAGTGATTCTGGTTTCGAAGTTCACGTGCGAACGTTGCCTGCGACCATTACTGAACCTTTACATGCAAGTATGATTGGGGAAAAAGAGGGATTAATTTCTTGGCCAAAGGTACAAGGTGCAGAGGGATATACCATACGGATCGGAGATCAGATGTTCACCACGATTGACGATGGTAATATCACCGAGGTGATATTAACTCATCTGGAGAGTGCAACCCGATATGATCAGGTACAGATTATTCCTTATAATACGGCTGGTTCAGGAAGCCCAGTGACTGTGACTCCTTTTTACACCTTGCCTCATGTTGATTCACTCGAAATGCAGATATACCCGGAGACAGACCATGCCAAATTGGAATGGGACTTCCCTTATCGGAACGAAACATTCGTTGTATTGCTGGATGGTGCAGAAGTATACCGTGGCGAGCAAAAAGAGTTTATCGTTGATCAACTGGATGCAGGTAAGCAGTACCTGATCGAAATCTACACAGAGAATGAGCAGGGAGATACATCCGGGATGAAGGCGTATTCTGTCCTGACCAAGCCAGCAGCGCCTGCCAAAGTAGAGTATCATTCGGCGAAGGACCACATTCGTCTTCTATTGGAACAGAGCCGGGTTGAAGGTGCCGAGCAGTTCATCATTGAGCGTGACGGTGTAGAGGTTGCTCGTGTTCCTGCTGAAGAAATGTTCTATGACGACAAGGAACTTGAACCGGGCGTGAACTACAGCTATACAGTCAAGACCATGAATGCTTCGGGCAGTAGTGATGGTGGTTATTACCTTCATGCCATGACCTTGCCTGGTAGTGCTGCTTCACCTCCTATAGTAGAGGGGCGTGCAATGCATGGTGCAGACATTGTGTGGGAACTGATTCCTGGTGCTGCGGGTTATCGAGTCTATCGAAATGAAGAGCTTGTAGGGACGACCGCGGAGACATCGATACATGTGTCTGAATTAAACAGTGCAGAGCGTTATACTGACTTTGCCATCATTCCATATAATGAAGCAGGGGAGGGAGAGGCGCTCCAAGTTCCGGAATTCGAGACGTTGCCTTCCGAAGATCTGACAGTAGCAGCCGTAGCGCAAGGCACAAGTACGATTAAGCTAACTTGGGGACTGGATTCAATGAATGAAGTAATTGTGATCACCCATAAAGATCGTGAGATATATCGTGGAACACAGCGCAGTTATGTATGGACAGGACTAAATGCTGAGCAGCATTATGAGGTGGTCGCATGGACAGAGAATTCAGCAGGTGAACAAAGTGAGAGCAAACGGGCAGTAGCCATGACTTTTCCGTATCCACCATCCGCCTGGAGTGGTGGCGGTGCAACCCCAAGTTCAAATGGTACATCGGAACAATCCGATGAGTTGAGTTCACAATCTGAACACGCTAAACAACCTGATTTGCCTGCGAAAAAGAATATCAAATTTATTGATATTAACCAAACCTTTAATAAGGACCAGATTACCTGGCTGGCGGAACAAAATATTATTCAAGGTGTCAGTGAAACTCGCTTCGAACCGCGCCGTCCGATTACGCGTGCAGAGTTTACCGCATTAATCGTGCGACTGATGGGTGTGGACACAACGGTAAATGAACAGCATGGATTTCAAGATGTGAATGATGAGGATTGGTTCGCTCCTGAGATTGGGGCAGCCGTTCACCATGAGATGGTTCAAGGTATGGGGAACGGCAAGTTCGCTCCGTATGCGCTGGTAACACGTGAACAGGCATCCAAGATCATAGCCAATGTGGTTCGAAAGATCAGACCGGAACCGCTGACTTCCCCAAGAGCATTTACCGATCAGATTGATGTATCCGATTGGGCCAAAGAAGAAGTGCAGGAGCTTGCAGGTTTGTACATGATTAACGGATATGAAGACGGCAGCTTCCGTCCCATGCAGCACTTAAGCAGATCCGAAGCTGCAGCACTGATCTTCCGCTTAAACAAGCTGATTCAAGTCATGAATGAGAAGCATACAGATCAAGTGGAGAAAGCGTCAGCGTTGGATCGTCATATCTAGGTGGAATCATCGCCAGTAATGACATTACCGCTTGATTGGTTTTTAATGCTATAATAGGTTGCCAATATGATAAAAAAGGGTAATGAACAATGGTGATGAATAATGAATAATAAATTTATCCGAATATATGAGGATATTGCAGATCGTATTCGGACCGGAGAGATTGAGGCAGGCACACTGCTTCAATCGGAACTGGATCTATCGGAAAGTTATCGAACATCTCGAGAGACCATTCGCAAAGCGCTGAAAATGTTGTACGAAGAAGGTTATATTCAGAAGATTCAAGGCAAGGGCTCGATTGTACTGGACATACGCAAGATCGATTTTCCCATCTCTGGTCTGGTTAGCTTCAAGGAACTGGCCAAAAAAATGGGGCATCGCGCTCAAACGTATGTGAAGGTTTTTGAAGAGCAACAGGTCGATCAGGCGTTGCACAAGAAAATTAACTTTGGTCTGAATGAACAGGTCTGGGAGATCAGACGTGTGCGCAAAGTGGATGGAGAGCATGTCATACTGGACAAAGATTACATCAGCCAGCGGCTTGTTCCTGGGCTCAGCAAAGAGATCTGTAATGATTCCATCTATGAGTACATTGAGCAAGAGCTGGGGCTTTCCATTTCGTTTGCCAAAAAAGAGATTTTAGTGGAAGAACCCACCGCAGAAGACAGGGAATTACTTGACCTTGAAGGTTTCCACAATGTGGTTGTGGTGAGGAGCCAGGTGTACCTCGAGGATGCCAGTCAATTTCAGTATACGGAGTCGAGGCATCGACCGGACAAGTTCAGATTTGTGGATTTTGCACGCCGCAGATAAGTGAATCAAGATCAATCAGAGAGTACCTTTCACTGCTTAATTGGGTGGATAGGTACTCTCTTTGATTATGAGGGAATCCGAAGATCGTCCATCAAGAACCGCTTAATGTTAATGTTCTTCCTGCATGTCGGAGCGTATGATCATAATATATACGAGTCCGAGGAGTGAGGGAATTGAATCACGTGACAGCAACATCAACTGTTCGCATATGGGAAGAAACCAGGGATATTCCAACCTATGGTACAGGTAAACCGGACAAAAATCCGATGTTTCTTGAGAAGAGAATCTACCAGGGAAGTTCGGGTAAGGTGTACCCGCATCCTGTGATCGACAGCATTGAAGATGAGGCCAAAATGAAGTCGTATCGCTTAATTATTCTCGAAAATGAATATGTACGTATCGAGATGATGCCCGAACTGGGTGGACGAATCTATCGTGCGCTGGATCGGACCAATGACTACGATTTTGTATATTATAACCGGGTCATTAAACCTGCACTTGTGGGTCTGGCAGGGCCATGGATTTCCGGGGGAATCGAATTCAACTGGCCACAGCATCATCGGCCCAACACATTTGGTCCAGTCGATTATACATTTGGGAGTAATGAAGATGGAAGCGCTACCGTATGGGTGGGTGAGATTGACCGCATGTATGGTACCAAAATGACCGCTGGCTTCACATTACATCCCGGCAAAGCCTATCTTGAAATCCATGCCGAGGTATACAATCGCACCTGCGCTCCTCAAACTTTTCTATGGTGGGCCAACCCGGCTGTAGCCGTCAACGATGATACGCAATCCGTGTTTCCACCGGATGTAACGGCTGTGCTGGACCATGGAAAACGGGACGTATCCCGCTTTCCCATCGCAACGGGCACCTATTACAAGATGGACTATTCCGAAGGTGTGGATATCTCGCGATACAAAAACATACCGGTTCCAACATCCTATATGGCGTATAAGTCGGATTATAATTTTGTAGGGGGTTATGACCACGGGGTACAGGCAGGCTTGCTGCATGTAGCCAATCATCATATTTCTCCGGGCAAGAAGCAATGGACATGGGGGAATGGGGAGTTCGGGCAAGCCTGGGATCGCCAGTTAACGGACGAAGATGGACCTTATATTGAATTAATGACCGGGATCTATACTGATAATCAGCCTGATTTTACGTGGTTGCAGCCCTGTGAAGCCAAATCATTTTCGCAGTATTTTATGCCTTATAAAGGAATCGGCATGGTCAAAAATGCAACCATTGATGCCGCAGTTAATCTGGAAATGGACGAAACGAACGGAGCGGTAACCGTGATGGTATATGCGACGTCGGTTTTTGAACAAGTGACCATTGAAGTGATTGGACTAACTACGGTATATCTCCATGAGAGATGCAATATCTCACCTACGCAACTATATCAGTCTTCATTCCCGTGGAGCGGGCAAGATGAATGGCATCAACTGAAGTTAAGTGTTCGAACTGCGGAAGGAAAAGTACTTGTGGCCTATCAGCCTGAACGTTCTGAGATTCAGGAAGTCCCAGACCCGGCCACACCACTCCCGCTACCATCCGAGATTCGTACGAATGAACAACTATATCTGGCTGGTCTTCATTTGGAGCAATATCGGCATGCCACGTATGAACCAGAACCTTATTATTTGGAAGGCTTGAAGCGTGATGCAACGGATATTCGTCTAAACATTGCGTATGGCACATTGCTGCTGCGGAGAGGTCTGTTACAAGATGCAGAGAAGCATTTCAGACAGGCTGTACAATCGTTGACGTGGAAAAATACGAATCCATATGATAGTGAAGCTTTTTACCAACTCGGTCTGAGTTTGAAACTACAGGGGAAACAGGAAGAAGCCTACACAGCACTGTATAAAGCCGTATGGTCCGCACAGTTCCAGGATACGGGTTATTACATGCTTGCTCAGATCGATATGGCGCAACATCGGGATGTCGAAGCACTGGATCACATCGAACGTTCACTGATCCGTAACACTAGAAACTACAAGGCTCGGCATCTGAAGTTGGCTCTGCTGCGCAGATTGGGTCAGGATAAACGGGCCGTCCAATATGCGTATGAAACGTTGGAGCTGGACCCGGTTGAGTTTGGAGCCGCACATGAATTAGCCCTGATCTACAGCGGAGCGACTGCACCTTCAGAGAGAGAGCAAGCGGAGCAAGCACGTGAACATTTTCATCGTTTGATGCGGGGAGACGTTCATAATTATCTAAACCTAGCCGCAGATTACGCGGATTGTGGGTTGTGGGAAGAAGCACGGACGGTACTATCGTATGTTGAATCCGAAAATTTACAGCCGTATCCTATGGTTGGTTATGCTCAAGCCTACGTGCATCGTCAACTGGGGGATATGGAACAGGCCCGGGAATGTCAAAAACAGGGGAAAGCTGCTCCAACGGATTATTGCTTTCCTAACACGTTATTTGAATTCATGGTGCTTCAGGATGTGGTGGCCATTGATTCGAATGATTCGCATGCTCACTATTACCTGGGAAATTGGTTATATGATCATAAACGCTATGAGGAAGCAATTGCCCATTGGGAAGCTTCTCGTGAGGAGAATGCTGCATTTTCGACTGTACATCGGAATCTGGGACTGGCTTATTATAACAAGCTGAGTCGCCCCGATCTTGCACTGGCTTCATTAGAGGAAGCATTCCGATTGGATTCACGGGATACCCGAATCTTCTACGAGTTGGATCAATTGCACAAGAAGATAGGGTATTCTTGCGGGCGTCGAATCAAATTGCTTGAACAGCATATGGAGTTGGTTCGCCACCGTGATGATCTGTATATTGAGTGGGTAACTTTATTGAACATGCAGGGTAGCCATCAGGAAGCATGGGATGCTCTTCAGGCACGGCGGTTTCATCCCTGGGAGGGTGGAGAAGGCAAGGTTACTGGACAGTATGTTACGGCACTGACGGAACTGGCGAAGCAAAATCTGGAGAAACAACAACCGGAACTGGCATTGGAGCTGCTGCAAAAGGCTTTGGTTTACCCAGAGAACTTAGGTGAAGGTAAGCTAGCGGGAGCCGCAGATAATTCCGTTTACTTTTATCTTGGCTGTGCCTACCAGCTACTGAAGAATAATCAGGCTGCAGAAGAGAGTTTCAATAGAGCATCCATCGGTCTTAATGAACCTTCAAGCGCGATGTTTTATAATGATCAACCGCCGGAATCCATCTATTATCAGGGTCTGGCCTGGCAGAAGCTTGGCAATGTGAAGGAAGCCAACAGGCGGTTTAACAAATTAATTGACTATGCCGAAAGACGTATGCATGATCACATCCGAATGGATTATTTTGCGGTATCTCTGCCCGATTTCCTGGTATTTGACGACGATCTCAATCAGCGTAATGAAGAACATTGCCAATACATGCGGGCATTAGGGCTTCTTGGCCTTGGTCGGACAAGTGAAGCCGAACTTGAATTGGATCGGGTTCTGGAGAAGAACCCCAATCATCAAGGAGCAGTCATCCATCGATAGTTGCTAATCGATTCAACCTTATCTCATCTATACCGAAGGAGTTATATAACCCATGAACGATAGTATAGCAGGAAGCCAGATTCGTTTTGTACTGGATGCAAAAGATAAAGAGATTCGTGCGGGTCGCATGACGGGTAGTGGAGGCAAGAATCCACGAGGGGAGACTTATGATTTTACCAACTATTATATGATCCGTAATGGTAAAGCTCATATTCCCGTGGTAGGTGAATTTCATTTCTCCCGATTCGCTTACTTGCAGTGGGAAGAAGAATTGCTGAAGATGAAGGCAGGCGGGGTGAACATCGTTGCTTCTTATGTGTTCTGGAATTTTCACGAGGAGCAGGAAGGCGAGTTTAATTGGTCAGGAAACCTGAACTTGCGGCACTTCGTGGATCTGTGTGGCAAACATCAGCTGCCACTGATCGTGCGGATTGGTCCATTCTGTCATGGGGAAGTTCGTAATGGAGGCATGCCAGAGTGGTTATTCAGTTATCCATTTGAAGTGAGATCGAATGATGAAGGGTATCTGTATTATGCCAAGCGATTATATCGTGAGATTGCCCGTCAACTCAACGGATGTTTTTATCAGGAGGGTGGCCCTGTAATAGCCGTACAGTTGGAAAATGAGTATATGCACGCTGGGGCACCCATGGATGCCTGGGGTTACACACGTGACAAATACATTTCCTCTGGCCGGGACGGTCGTGAACATCTGAAGGTGCTTCGCGGTATTGCCGAAGAAGTCGGTATGCATCCCATGTTTTATACTGCCACGGCCTGGGGTAATGCTGCGGTGCCTGAAGAAGGAACGTTACCCATGCTCGCGGGATATGCGTACACACCATGGATTCCCAATCAACCTCCAAGCCGGGAGTATTTATTCCGGGATCTGCATATGAATCCTGTTGAAGAAGTGGATTATGCCAGTCTGGAGTATCCTGCGGCGTATTGCGAACTTGCTGGCGGCATGCAGGTCAGTTATCACGCTCGGCCGATTGTAGATGCGGATAGTGTTGAGGCAATGACCATTGTGAAGCTGGCAAATGGCAGTAATCTGGTTGGATATTATATGTATCACGGTGGAACCAATCCGGTAGGGCAAAAATCATATATGAACGAACAGGCATTGCCGAAAATGACTTATGATTACCAAGCCCCGCTCGGGGAATTCGGACGTATCGGTGAGTCGTATGACCGCATTCGAACCTTGTCCATGTTCCTGGAAGCTTACGGTGAGCTGCTTGCACCTATGGGTAGTGTTATACCGGAAGATCAACATGCGATAACACCAGAGAACACGATGGATCTGCGCTGGTCTGTTCGTCAACAAGAAGGTTCAGGATTTCTGTTCATGAACAATTATCAGGATCATATGGTTTTGCCTGATCGAGATATACAATTGCAGCTGCATACTGGCAAAGGGGCTGCGTTTTATCCAAGAGAAGGCACGATGCAGCTGAAATCGGGCATGGCAGCCATTCTGCCTTTCCATATGAATCTGGATGGAATGAAGATCATTAGTGCTACCGTTCAGCCACTGACCCGATTTACGGTCAATAATGAACTTACGGCTGTTTTTTATGCTCATGAAGGCATGAAGCCGGAGTATGTGATGGATATATCGTCTGTTACGAACGTGGATATGCCTGAAGGTACCATATCTGAGCAGGGGAATGAAATTGTTATTCACCCGATGGCTGGCAAGGATCATCATCTGCAAATCACAACATCAGACGGTATGGTCATACGTATCATTACATTGACCCGTGAAGAGGCATTGCATACCTACCGTTTCCATGTGGGCGGAGAAGAGAGACTTGTGATTAGCAGCAGTCATCTGTATGTGCAGAATGAGATGCTCATATGCAACTCCCTGGAGCATCCAGAGTTTGAGGTATCCTTCTATCCGGCTCCAGAGCATGTTTTACCTTCTAAATATGCTGTGTCATCCCAGTCAAAGCGGGGAATATTCAGTACCTACACATTCCAGGTTTCGCCTTACGAGCCTACTGTAGAGGTTGATTACCCGAAGGAGTATGCTGCAACATTGAGATTGGATACAGCGTGGCCGGAACAAGTAGATGACGTATGGGTTGAGATTGATTATGAAGGAGACGTTGCAGCAGCACATATTCATCATCAGATGTTAACAGATCATATTCACTATGGGCATAGCTGGATGCTTGGTTTGAAGCAATCCCGTCATTTGCTGGCCGATCATGCGCTTCGTCTGTCCATAACTCCAATTCGAAGAGGAACGACTGAGAGTTATGTGAATCAGGCTTATGTAGAGCGGTTTGAGGGTGTTGAGATCGGGAAGTTTAATGAGATTCGGGTAAGACCACATTACCGGGTTGGGTTGATTATAGCAGGTAGGGAAGACACTTTTTCAAAATCAAAGAGTACAATAGTTAACTGACATTTATAATACAGAGGGTTCTTTCTCCGAACGGGTGTGAGGGGAAAGAGCCTTTTTGATGTGGTGTTTAAAAAGAAAAGATTGCTATTCAATGGTAAAAAACACTTGATTAGTAAGCGTTTTCATTTTATTATGAATTCATAACCTTATCGATAAGGTTTATTTTAGGAAAATAAATTAACCTTAGTAAGGTTAGTCTTTATTTGTTTGTTACCCGTTAAAACGTCTATTACCAGCGATTTTAGTTAACTTATTGCCTAGAGCAGGGTTAATTGAAATAAAAAATCCAATTCAGGAGGTTGCAAACAAATGGTTAATCTGAAAAAGTGTACAATCTTCACGGTTATTGCTGCGCTCATGTTCATGGCATTGGGGAGTGCAGCCCCCAAAGCATCTGCTGCCACAGGATTTTATGTAAGTGGTAACAAGTTGTATGATTCCACAGGTAAACCTTTTGTCATGAGAGGTGTTAATCACGGACATTCCTGGTTCAAGAATGATCTGAATACCGCTATCCCTGCAATCGCCAAAACAGGTGCCAATACAGTACGTATTGTTCTATCGAATGGCAGCCTGTACACCAAAGATGATCTGAACGCTGTTAAAAATATTATTAATGTGGTTAACCAAAATAAAATGATTGCTGTACTCGAAGTGCATGACGCCACAGGAAAGGATGATTATAATTCTTTGGACGCGGCGGTGAACTACTGGATTAGCATTAAGGAAGCTTTGATTGGCAAAGAAGATCGGGTAATCGTTAACATCGCTAATGAATGGTATGGAACGTGGAATGGAAGTGCGTGGGCGGATGGTTACAAACAAGCCATTCCCAAACTAAGAAATGCCGGAATCAAAAATACGCTAATTGTGGATGCAGCCGGATGGGGACAGTTCCCTCAATCCATCGTGGATTATGGACAAAGTGTATTTGCTGCCGATTCTCAGAAAAATACGGTCTTCTCCATTCATATGTATGAGTATGCTGGCAAAGATGCTGCAACGGTCAAAGCCAATATGGAGAATGTGCTGAACAAAGGATTGGCACTGATCATTGGTGAATTCGGAGGCTATCACACTAACGGCGATGTGGACGAGTATGCCATCATGAGATATGGTCAGGAAAAAGGGGTAGGCTGGCTTGCTTGGTCTTGGTACGGAAACAGTTCAGGTCTGAACTATCTCGACATGGCCACAGGTCCGAATGGAAGCTTAACGAGCTTTGGCAACACTGTAGTTAATGATACCTACGGTATTAAAAACACCTCCCAAAAAGCGGGGATTTTCTAATGCCCCGATGAAACAGAACACTCTGACGTTCACGTCAGGGTGTTTTTTTTAATAAAATGGCTCAATCATTGATGGTTTTTGAATATTTCCGTTTTGTTTAAAATTATTTTGTTTTCAAAATAAAACAAAGATGTTAAACTCGTATCAGGAATAAAACAAACATTATCGGAGGGAAACAAATGGTACAGAGTTTATGGAATGCGTCGCAGGCATCTGAGAAAACAACAGGACTTGAACAGCTGGTTTATAGATCCAATCTCATTGGTTCTGATCGCAGTGTATGTAACATATACGGTGGTAATACGTCTACCAAAACGACAGTGAAGGACTTTCGTGGTCGTGATGTAGAAGTAATTTATGTGAAAGGCAGCGGCTCAGATCTGGGTTCGATGGAAGCGAAGCATTTTACCGGACTTGGGCTTGAAGATATCAGACCATTAATTGGACGTGAATCCATGTCGGATGAAGAGATGGTTGAATATCTGGGACATTGCATGATCGATGCCAAGCACCCGCGCGCCTCCATTGAGACTCTTCTGCATGCGTTCCTTCCATATAAACATGTGGATCATACTCATCCAGATGCGATTATTAGCCTGTGTTGTGCGGATAATGGCAAGGAGTTGGCGAAAGAGATCTACGGTGATCGTTTTGTGTGGGTGCCCTACGTACGTCCAGGGTTTACATTATCTAAAATGATTGCTGAAAGCGTATTCTCGAATCCCCATGCCGAACTCGTACTGATGGAAAAACACGGACTTGTGACTTGGGGAGAAACATCCGAGGAATGTTACGCTCAAACGATCAAGATTATCAATGAAGCAGAAGCTTTCATCGAAGCACGGGTGAACGAAGAAAGTCTGTTTGGTGGTGTGAAGCACCCGGCACTTGCCGCTGATGTTCGTCGTCAGATCGTATCACGTGTGATGCCAACGATTCGTGGAGCGGTATCAGATAGCAAAAAAATGATTCTGTCCTTTGATGATCAAGAGGACGTACTTGCTTTTGTAGGCGGATCAGATTCCCCGGAATTGTCTCAGGTAGGTGCAGCTTGTCCGGATCATCTGGTACATACCAAAGTGGTACCTCTGTTCATCGATTGGACACCGGATGCGGAAGATATCGAAGGTTTAAAAGCCAAGCTGGTAGAAGGTGTAGCTGCCTACAAAGAGCAATATCAGCAGTATTTTGAGAGCAACAAAAACGAAGGTGATGTCATGTTCGAGGCGGCACCACGCGTTATCCTCATTCCTGGTGTGGGCATGATCAACACAGGCAAGAGTTGGGCGCTTTCCCAAGTAAGCGGAGCGTTGTACCACAGAGCGATTGCCGTTATGCGTGGAGCGACTAGCTTGGGTCAATTCGTATCGCTCAGTGCAAACGAGTCTTACAATGTGGAGTACTGGCCGTTGGAATTGTACAAATTGTCTCTCGCTCCGGCAGAAACCGAATTCTCCCGCAAAGTGGCGTTTATTACAGGCGGCGCAGGTGGTATCGGAAGTGAAACAGCGCGCAGATTGGTATCCGAAGGCGCTCATGTGGTGCTCGCTGATCTTAATCTGGAAGGTGCACAGAAGGTAGCACAGGAGATTAATGATCAGTACGGAGCGAATCGTGCTTATGCGCTGAAAATGGACGTGACCGATGAGGAAGCCGTTCAATCGGCTTATGCGGATGTTGCGGTGCAATATGGCGGAGTAGATATTATCGTGAACAATGCAGGATTGGCCACATCCAGCCCGTTTGACGAAACATCCTTGAAAGAATGGAACCTGAACATGAATGTACTGGGCACAGGGTATTTCCTCGTCGCTCGTGAAGCGTTCAAGCTGATGAAACAACAGGGTATTGGGGGAAGCATGGTATTTATCGGGTCCAAGAATTCGGTGTATGCAGGTAAAAGTGCCTCTGCTTACAGTTCAGCGAAAGCACTGGAAGCGCATCTGGCACGCTGCATTGCAGCAGAAGGTGGAGAGTATGGCATTCGTGTCAACACGATTCTCCCGGATGCCATTCTACAGGGTTCAGCCATCTGGAACGGTTCCTGGAGAAACGAACGGGCAGCGGCATACGGAATCGAACCGGATCAATTGGAGGAGTATTACCGCAAACGGACGACATTGCTCGTGAATATCTATCCTAGAGATATTGCAGAAGGAATTGCATTCTTTGCCTCTTCAAAATCCGAAAAAACAACCGGTTGCATGATGACCATTGATGGCGGTGTACCAGCAGCATTTACACGTTAAAATAGGAGGGTTCTTGCGGATGGATAACCAAGTCAAGCAAGCGTATGAAGCAGCCAAGGCATTGTATGCTCAGCACGGAATTGATACAGAAGAGGTGCTGAACAGACTCGCGGAGATCAAAGTATCCGTACACTGTTGGCAAGGCGATGATGTTAAAGGTTTTCTGAATAAAGATGGCGAGTTAACAGGGGGTATTTCCGTTACAGGTCAATACCCGGGGGCTGCGAGCACACCAGCAGAACTTCGTAACGATCTGGAGCAAGCTTTTGCTCTGATTCCTGGTAAACATAAGGTCAATCTGCATGCGATATACACGGACACAGACGAGCAGGTTGAACTGGATCAGATTGAGCCAAAGCATTATGAGAACTGGGTGAAATGGGCCAAAGAACAAGGACTCGGCCTGGACTTCAACCCAACATGTTTTTCTCATGAAAAATCAAGTGACGGGTTTACACTCAGTCATCCAGACCCTGAGATTCGCAAGTTCTGGATTGATCACTGCAAGGCATCCCGCCGGATTGGTGCTTACTTCGGGGAACAGCTCGGTCAGACATGTGTAACCAATGTGTGGGTACCGGACGGGTTCAAGGATAATCCGGTTGACCGGTTGACTCCACGCAAACGTCTCAAAGAATCACTGGATGAAGTATTCGGCGAGCGCCTTAACCCAGAGCACAACCTGGATGCGGTAGAGAGTAAGCTGTTTGGTCTGGGTTCGGAAGCCTATGTGGTGGGTTCTCATGAATTTTATATGGGTTACGGTTTGCAAAATGATACGTTGATCTGTCTTGATGCGGGTCATTTCCATCCAACAGAGGTTATTTCCAATAAACTGTCGTCCTTGTCATTGTTTACAAGTGGCATTCTGCTGCACGTAAGCCGCCCGATGCGCTGGGACAGTGATCACGTGGTAATCATGGACGATGAGTTGCTGGAAATTGCCCGTGAACTGGTTCGACATGATCTGCTTGCGACCACACATATTGGACTGGATTTCTTCGATGCAAGCATTAACCGTGTAGCTGCATGGGTTGTGGGTACTCGCAACACAATCAAAGCCCTTCTTCGTGCGATGCTGGAACCGGTGGATGCCTTGAAACAAGCCGAACTTGATGGAGATTACACCCTGCGTCTCGCGTTAACGGAAGAGTTCAAATCCTATCCGTTTGGCGCAATCTGGGACTACTATTGTGCTAGGCAGGGAGTGCCTGTTCGTGAAAAGTGGATCACCGATATCAAAACCTATGAACAAGACGTATTGCTACAGCGTGATAAATCGTTGGTGTAAGTCTAACCACTGCGGAATGAAAGTTCCGTGGTGGTTTTTTTCTTTTTTGACATTAATCACAAGGAAATGCATAAGTGAGGAGATTGCTTCCATACTAGGAATATAGATCCGTATCGCATACGTTTGCCACGCAGAGGAGGAGTAATAGCGTTGAATCTAGCCCACAACAAACTGTATATCGCTGCACTTGGCGGCGTGAATGAAATAGGAAAGAATATGTATTTGATCCAGTACAATCAGGACATCATCGTGATTGACTGTGGTTCGAAGTTTCCCGATGAGACATTGCCTGGGATTGATCTGATCATTCCGGATGTTGCGTATCTGCTGGAGAATCTGGATAAAGTAAGGGGTCTTGTGGTTACCCACGGACATGAAGATCACATCGGTGGCATTCCCTATTTGTTAAAACAAATGAACATCCCCGTGTATGCATCCAGGCTCACTCGAGGGTTGATCGAGCTTAAACTGAAAGAGCATGGACTTCTGCGCAAGGCGGACCTGCATACGATCGATGCTCACTCCAGCATTACGCTGGGAGGAATCGAGGTTTCCTTTTTCGCAACCAGTCATAGTATACCGGATTGTCTTGGTATCTTCTTTAAGACCCCCGTGGGTAATGTCGTGCATACCGGAGATTTCAAATTTGATATGTCGCCTGTACATGGACCTTTCCCAGATCTGCACCGCATGGCCGAGATTGGCAAACAGGGTGTCCATATTTTGCTCTCCGAGAGTACCAATGCAGAAAGACCGGGATTTACACCTTCCGAGCGTGTAGTGGGAGACCACATTCTGGATGCCTTTATCCGTGCAAAACAAAAAGTATTTATCTCTACTTTTGCGTCAAATGTCAGCAGAGTACAGCAGATTGTAAATGCAGCATTCGAGACGGGACGCAAACTGGCACTGTTGGGCAGAAGTATGGTGAATGTGGTATCGGTGGCGAGTGAATTGGGGTATCTGCAAGTTCCTGACGGATTGTTGATTGAAGCCATCGACTCGGATCAGTTTCCACCTGAACAGGTTGTTGTCTTATGTACAGGTAGCCAGGGAGAAGCGATGGCAGCATTATCACGTCTGGCATCCGGTAAGCATCCACATGTAAGAATTAACGCTGGGGACACGGTCATTATTGCGGCCGGAGCCATCCCGGGCAATGAACGGAATCTTGCACATGTCATTGATAACCTGTATGTTCTCGGAGCACGTGTGATATATGGTTCAAGTGGTGCAGCAGGAATGCATGTATCGGGACACGGCAGTCAGGAAGAGCTCAAATTGATGTTGACCCTGATGAAACCGGATTATCTGATTCCGATCCACGGTGAGTTCCGTATGTTGTATCAGCACAGGCTGCTTGCCGAGTCTGTAGGTATAGAGCGTGATCATGTGTTTATCGTGAATAATGGGGATATGGTCCAGTACAAAGACGGCACTGCTTCTCTGGGTCCCAAAATTGCATCAGGAAACAGTCTCGTAGACGGTCTGATCATGGGTGATGTCGGCAATATTGTCCTGCGTGATCGCAGGCAACTGTCATCCGATGGTATGTTGGTGATTGTAACTACCTTAAGCAAAACGGAAAAGCAGATGGTCACGTCACCGGAAATTATCTCCAGAGGGTTCATATTCGTCAAGGACTCGGAAGAATTCATGCATGAAATTCATGAGCTGGTTCTAAACCGGATGGGTGAGCTGACCGCGTCTGGCGTGAATCAGTGGAATGTGATCAAAAGAAAGCTGAAAGACGAGATCGGTCACTATATTTACGCTCAAACCAAGAGAAGACCTATGATCTTGCCTATTATTATTGAAGTTTGAGATGTAGAATGTAGCGAGTATTCTTGTGTTAATGATCTGAGCAAACGTGCAGATGAAAGTTTAACAGCCTGATGAATGTGGGATCATACTTTCTGTATGAACGTCACAGTGATATCGGGCTTTTGCTATTACATAGGAAAGTATATTGGACACGATAAACGGAGGTGAATCTAATTCGCCATGGCTTTGCGATTCGAAGTATAATAAAAGGTAAACTAGTTAAAGAAACAAGAGGGGTCTTTATGAATAAAACGATTTCTGATATCGCTCAGATGGCAGGTGTGGCAAAAAGCACGATCTCTCGCTACCTGAATGGCGGATCGGTTAGTGAGGATACACGCCAGAAGATTGAGCGTATTATCAAACAATACAATTATGTTCCTAACACATTTGCACAGAGTCTGAAGGCGAAGAAGACCAGTATCATTGGTACGGTTGTGCCACGTCTCGATTCTTTTGCGACCTCCCAGACACTGATCGGAATTGATGAAGAGCTGCGAAGTAATCAATATCAGATGTTGATCGCAAATACGAGTCAGGACATGCAGCGTGAGATTGATGCCATTTATGATTTTGCACGACAGAAGGTGTCGGGTATTATTCTCTTGGCTGCTGAAGTGACCGAAGCACATCTGAAGGCTGTTGAGGATATACGGATTCCGGTGTTATTGGTGGGGCAGCAACATGAGCAACTGCACAGTCTGGTTCATAATGATGACCAGGCAGGTTATGAGATGGGCAGATATGTCGTCGAACAGGGTCACCGCAAGATCGTCTATATGGGGGTTAGCGAGAAGGATCGGGCGGTAGGGATCTATCGTAAACAAGGGTTCCAGCGAGCAATCGCCGAGTGTGGTGGAAGTGAAGTGAAGTATTATGAGACGAGCTTCAAGATGTCTGAAGCCATCGTGACCGCTGAAGCCATCCTGAAAGAAATCACACCAACAATCATTGTAGGGGCCACGGATAATATCGCACTGGGTGTGATGAAGATCGCGTTCTCCAATAAAATTCGCATACCGCAAGATTTGTCTGTTACCGGATTTGGCGGATATGAGATTACGGAGATGATCCATCCCATGCTGACGACTGTGAAATATGATTATTTGCGGGCAGGGAAAGTAGCGGCGAATCACATTATTCGTCTGGTCAAAGGCGAGTCGGTGGAGGCACGAACAACACTGGACGTAGAACTGATTCCTCGAGAAAGCGTTGACAAATTATAAAAACATCCTTTATGATAATTCCATCGAACCGGTTCCATAGTGGATATCCAATATGGATATGCGAACACGGGAAGGCATTAATGCCAAATGGAATTATTTTTTTGTATCCGTTGGAACCGGTTCCTATAATTTGATTTTCGTATAAGTTAAATAAGAAATAAACATGACGGAGAGGGCAGAAAAAATCTGAAGAAACGGAGTGCTCGCCTTTATCACCGGATTTCACCCTTTAGATAAGGGATCAGGAAATCTGGGGATAACAGCGATCGGAGGATTGTTCTGCCATCGTAGTCCCAGTGTGAAGTTTCTTGGTCTAACTTATATAAGCGAGAATGGAGAACAGCTATGAAAATGACTAGAGAGCAGCGCTATAGACGAATTGAACAAGCTGAGCCTGAAGAGATTGCGAAGCTTGAAGCACAGATATCCGAGTGTCCATGGAGACAGAGTTACCACATCCAGCCCATAACGGGTCTGCTTAATGACCCTAACGGCTTTGCATATTATCAAGGCTATTATCATCTCTTCTATCAGTGGTTTCCACTTGGAACAGAACACGGCATGAAATACTGGTATCATACCCGCTCGAAGAATTTGGTGAACTGGGAAAATGTCGGGATTGGAATCGAACCGGATAGCTGGTATGACTCACACGGAGCTTATTCCGGAAGTGCGATTGAAAAAGATCGCAAGCTGCACTTGCTGTACACGGGCAATACGAGGAATGAGGCTTGGGTCAGACATCCATATCAATGCTTGGCTGTCATGGATGAAAGCGGTTCAGTAACCAAACGGAATGATCCCATAATCTCGTCTGTTCCAGCCGGATACACGGAACACTTCAGAGATCCCAAGGTGTGGCAACAAGGAGGTACATATTATTGTGTCATTGGTGCGCAGAGAACAAACGAGACGGGATGTACGGTGCTGTATCGCTCAATTGATCTGAACAACTGGGAGTTTCTTGGTGAAATTCGCACGCAATTCACTTCCTTTGGTTACATGTGGGAGTGCCCGGATTATATGGAGATAGACGGGAAAGGCGTGCTTGTCTTTTCACCACAAGGCTTAGATGCTGCAGGAGATCATTATCAGAATATTTTTCAGTCCGGTTATCTGATCGGTGAGCCGCTCAATCTTCAGACGAGAGAGTTCAATCATGGTGAGTTTCAGGAGTTGGATCGTGGATTCGACTTCTATGCTCCACAAACCATGCAGGGCCCGGATGGAAGACGTATTCTGGTTGGTTGGATGGGGCTTCCTGATCTGGCATATCCGACAGATGATAACGGTTGGGCTCATTGCCTGACCATTCCTCGGCAGTTGACACTGCGAGGCGGGAAGTTAATTCAACAACCGGTTGTTGAGATGAACCAATTGCGTCAACAGGAGGAAGGCATGCATATTCGTGTAACGATTGACCATGAGAGTCGATCTTTCACTGGTTTGAATGGAATTTCCTATGAGCTGATATGTGAGATAAGCCAAGCAGATGCAGAGATGGTCGGCATCGAATTCCGTGCAAGTGGAACGGAGAAAACGGTTCTTCTGTATGATCGGATTCAGCAGAAAGTTATTCTGGATCGGACGATGTCTGGTGCCGAGCTGGCAGAGCAAAATGGCGCTGTACGGCGGTGCGCGCTTACTGCGGACGTAATTAAATTCCATCTGTTCGTAGACGCATCTTCAGTTGAGATCTTTGTGAACGACGGGGAAGAGGTCTTTACCAGCCGCATTTTCCCAAGTCGGGACAGCGTGGATATTCGTTTCTTTGCACACGGAGGCAAAGCTGATTTCGAAGCAACACAATGGATTTATTAAGTATTACGTGAGAGGAATGAGATAACATGTCGGAGAATCAACGGATTGCCCAGGAAGTCATTCATGCCATCGGGGGCAAAGAGAATATCGCATCATTTGCACACTGTGCAACACGTCTTCGCATCATGGTGAAGGATAAAGAGAAGATTGATCAGAAAACGGTCGAGAACATCGAAAAGGTGAAAGGGGCTTTTTTCAACTCGGGTCAATATCAGATTATCTTTGGTACGGGAACGGTGAATCGAATCTTTGAAGAGGTTGAGAAGCTGGGAATCGAAGGATCGTCTAAGGATGATGTGAAGAGTCAGGGAAAAAAGGAAGGAAACGCTTTTCAACGGGCAATCCGCACTTTTGGTGACGTATTTGTACCCATCATCCCCGTACTGGTAGCTACAGGGTTGTTCATGGGCTTGCGCGGATTACTTACCCAGAATGAAATTTTGGCATTGTTTGGTGCAACACCTGATGATATCTCTTCCAATTTCCTGTTGTTTACTCAGATTCTGACGGATACGGCATTTGCATTTCTGCCTGCACTTGTAGCGTGGTCTGCATTCCGCGTATTCGGCGGAAGTCCGGTACTTGGTATCGTACTGGGGCTAATGCTGGTTAATCCGGCATTACCCAATGCTTACGCGGTGGCGGATGGATCAGCCCAGCCGCTGCATATGTTCGGTTTTATCCCTGTCGTGGGTTATCAGGGGTCGGTCCTGCCTGCGTTCTTCGTAGGTTTGATTGGAGCCAAGTTCGAGAAGGTACTAAGAAGACGGGTGCCTGAGGCACTGGACTTGATTCTGACTCCTTTTATAACGTTAACGGTTATGATTACACTTGGACTGTTCGCGATTGGTCCCGTGTTCCATTCCCTGGAAGAGTGGGTACTGCATGGAACAACGGCTGTATTGGATCTTCCGTTTGGCATCGCAGGTATTATCATTGGATTCTTCCATCAGATTATTGTTGTTACCGGTGTGCATCACATCTTTAACTTCCTGGAGATTCAGCTATTGGAGAAAACAGGATTCAATCCGTTCAACGCGATTATCACCTGTGCCATGGCTGCACAAGGAGCCGCTTGTCTTGCGGTTGGTCTGAAAACCAAAAATATGAAACTCAAAGCACTCGCATTACCTTCGTCATTGTCTGCTTTTCTGGGCATTACCGAGCCTGCCATCTTCGGTGTTAACCTGCGTTATATGAAACCATTTATTATGGGGCTGGTTGGTGGTGGTGTGGGTGGTTTCATCGCTTCCCTGTTCCATCTGCAAGGTACAGGCATGGCAGTAACGGTTATCCCTGGAACATTGCTCTATCTCAACAGCCAACTGCCGTTGTACATCTTGTCCAACGTGGTTGCCATGGCGATTGCTTTTGCACTTACCTGGTTCTTCGGATATAAGGATCAACCGATTGCAGAGGAACCGGTGAGCCATGACCACAGTGGAGTAACATCAGTTGACGTTCATGCAGCGGATTCTAATCCGCGCACCAATTCAGTTACCGATGCTGTTATAAGCAATCGTCCTAAGGTAGAATTGCTCGAAATCGCTTCGCCGATGAATGGTACTGTCGTTGATTTGGAGCAGGTACCTGATCCGGCTTTCTCGGAAAAACATATGGGTGAGGGCATTGCCATTGAACCATCAGAAGGTAAAGTGTATGCACCGTTTGATGGTGTCATTGCACATGTCATGAACAAAAGTAAACATGCGGTGATTCTGGAACATGAGACAGGTGTACAGCTGCTGGTTCATATCGGAA
Organism: Paenibacillus sp. FSL R5-0749; assembly: GCF_038595085.1. NCBI lineage: Bacteria > Bacillati > Bacillota > Bacilli > Caryophanales > Paenibacillaceae > Paenibacillus > Paenibacillus sp. FSL R5-0749. The sequence goes on from NZ_CP152005.1 coordinate 2,963,997, forward strand.
TTAATACGGTTGGACTCAAAGGAAATGGTTTTACCGCGCATGTGAATAGCGGAGATCGTGTAACTGCAGGGCAATTATTGATCGAATTCGACATGGATGTCATTCAGGCTGCGGGTCTGCCGTTGATAACACCTGTGCTGATTCCAAGCGGGAATGAAGCGATAGCAACGGTTACAGGAACCTCAACCGGTCCTGTACATGCCAATGGGGATGCAATGCTTGTGGTGAGATTCAATGAACCTCAATAAGTGAACGTATGAAATTATTTTCGCTAAATTTCTATGCAATTTTTATAACAAAACAGAAACGTTCTGTCCGAGCCCATTGCTCTGGACAGAACGTTTTGTAATTCCGATGGGAACTAAGAATTTAGAAACCCTTAAAACCGTTATGAAGCTACGCCAACAACACTGGTTCCATTTTTTGTGATTTTATACGTCAGCACATCGCCGTTCCAGAAGTGGAACTTGAGGGTGACTTCGCCATCATTGGTTTCATTAAAGAAGTTAGGTTTTAGCTCGATCACCTGACGATCGTAATCTGGGCTGAACGTGTAAGAGAACTCTTTGAACGAAGTCCAGTTCTGTGGACCGGCGTTCTCCCCGTTGGCATATGTCGCTTCCATCGTTGCCAGTTGGTTGCCGTTAAACGTAGTTGGAATGGCAAATGCACTGGTTGTACCAGTCGTATCGTTTAACGTAGGTGTGTCATATTTAATGATATTAAAATTCCAGTCCGCACCTTGGTTGAATCCTGCTGTGAGTGTGGCATTTACGCCCAAATCACCAGAGGCTGTCAATGTGGTTAACAGATTGGATTTTAACGTAAGCACATCTTTTTTGATCGTATAGTCTTTACCTCTGACAAGAGGAGTAGTTCCATTCTTCAACGAATTAAATTTGTTGCCATTCAGATTGAGTTTTACTTTTTTATCTTGAATGCTTTCATTTTGTTTAAGGTACACGAGGTCCGTTTCAGCTGTGGATGAGCGACCTGTCCAGCTTGCTTTCATCGTATCAAACAGTTCCTGATCAGACCAAGTAAAGCTTGTGCGTCCGAAGTGTTGTCCGTTATCCCACAACATCGTTGTCATCTGTTTTTGACGCAGATATTGCCCAACAAATTCGAAGAATTTCAGCTTTTCGCCTTGTTCAATGACACCTGTATGCTGGTCAAAACCAAGCAAGCCATACTCACCGACGATAACCGGAATGCCTTTGGCTGTAAAAGCATTGTATACCCGATCGAAGGTATCGGTAATGTCTTTCTGGACTTCCTCGTTATACTTGGTGTAACCTGCAATATTCACACTGAATGGCCAGAACCCGTAATAGTGAACGGTTGCAATAATGTTGGGGTCACTCAATTTTTGAATGGTCTTATTCAGTTCATCCAGATCAGGTTGAGCGGAAGAAGTATGCATCGTTGGAAGCACAAGTGGACGTGTATCGTTGTTTCCTCCCGAAGTTCTTACAATCTTATGAAAAGAAGTATTCAACTCGTCCAGCATGCGATATCCAATAGCCGCATCTGTTGTACCTCCTTCGGAGAAGCGGGGTTCGTTAACACTTTCGAACATGAGTTTGTCGGATGCATCTTTGAACTTGTCAGCGATCTGAGTCCAAGCAGCATTGTAACGGGCAAGTACGTTGTCATGGTCTTTCTCCATGTAACTGATCCAGCGCCAGGAGTCATGGTGAAGATTGATCATGACGTAGAGATCGGCATCGAGGGCCCAGTTCACTACTTCTTGAACCCGATTCATGTAAGCGGAATCAATTGTATAGTCGGGTGCGTCACCGATGTGAGCTTCCCAGGTCACAGGAATACGGATACTGTTGTAGCCCTCAGCTGCGATCGATTGAATTAGTTCCTTCGTAATGCGCGGATTGCCCCAGGCTGTCTCATCCTCACCAACGGCATCCAGAGAGTTACCCAGATTCCAGCCAGGCTCCATGGCGTTCACGTATGCCTGCATTTTGCTTGGCGCGGTTGAGGTACTGGCCTGTTCACTGTTGTCTGTTGCAGCGGAAGCGACAGCCGAAGAGAACAGAGACAGAATCATGGCAGTTACAAGTGTAAGAGAGAGGACCGATTTACGATTTTTTTTCATCAACATAATCTCCTTCAGTTAGAATGGTTGAACTTGAATAGAAGTTAAGCAACTGTGAAAATGGAGCTCAACTCAAACCAAATCATGACTTGTTCAAAAATGGGATCACCACCGAATTATGTATTGAAAGCGTTTTCGGAATTTAATATATCATGATTATATATAGGGGGATACCCGCATAATTGCAATAAAACTCATGTGATAATTAGTGATCTGGTTTAGCTAGTAGATTGTGTGAAGATAATGATTTTATTTGGAATTGAGATGATATAATTGATTTTAACAATAATTAGATTCATATACTCTTGGAGGAATGTAAAATGAAGCTGGATGCACATCAACATTTCTGGGAATACAGTATTGCCGAGTATGGATGGATTGGGGAAGAGATGAAAGCCATTCGTCAGTCTTTTCTCCCACATGATCTGGAACCTATATTAACACAATCGGGGATGGACGGATGCATTGCAGTGCAAGCGAGACAATCACTGACAGAAACTGAGTGGCTTCTGCAACTGGCAGACCAATACGAGTTTATCAAAGGTGTGGTCGGATGGGTGGATCTTTGTTCGGATGATGTTCGAAATCAGCTTGAACTGCTCGCGTCCAATCCGGTTCTGAAGGGTGTGCGTCATGTCATACAGGATGAGCCTGATCTTCAGTATGTTTTGAGAGAAGATTTTCAGCGCGGGATTTCATTGCTTAAAGAGTATGATTTGGCCTATGATCTGTTGGTATCCAAGGAGCAACTGCCTTATGCCGTTGACCTGGTTAAGGCGTTTCCTGAACAGCGATTTGTACTTGATCATCTAGCCAAACCCGACATAAAATCAGGAATACTCTCACCATGGCAAGAAGCACTGGAGTCATTGGCTGCCCAACCAAACACATATTGTAAACTTTCAGGAATAGTGACTGAAGCAGATTGGGCAAGTTGGACTCCGAGTGACTTTACATCCTATCTGAATATCGCCATAGAAGCCTTTGGTGCGGAACGGTTAATGTTTGGGTCCGATTGGCCAGTGAGTAACCTTGCGGCTTCGTATTCTGAAGTATACGGTCTCATTAAGACCCACATTCAATCCCTATCAGAGTCTGAGCAACAGATGATTCTTGGTGGGACATGTGCTGCCTTTTATCAAATATCATAATGGGCATTTCTTCGTTAAACCGGTTTCGGGAAGTTGACAACGGTTCTGATTCTTGCTAAAGTTTTATCCAATCCGCATAATTGATCTGGGAATGTTACCGATATGGGCATAACCTGAGCTGGCTTGTTTACACGTAATCGTGTAACCAGGCTGGTTCGGGTTTTTTCTATTTAAGCTGAACAACCGATTTTACACGAGACGACTACGCGGCCAGAACAATCTTCCAATCGCTGTTATCCCCAGATTTTTTCTGTCCTCTCCGTTTATGTGTAATTGTGTAGTTCAACTTAAATATTTTGTCTTTTTAATATTCTAATGATTTGAGCGGATAGCTGAATTACATATTTGGAAGGAGAAATGATGATGACGAATTTTGAGTTTCCTAAAGATTTTCTATGGGGTGGAGCCATTGCTGCCAATCAGGCGGAGGGCGCGTATCTGGAAAATGGCAAAGGACTGAGCATCGTTGATTTGCTGCCAACAGGAGAGAGCCGCAGAAGCATTATGAAAGGTCATGTTCCAGCTTTTACGCCGCTCGCTACCGAATTCTATCCTTCACATGAAGCAATCGATTTTTATCACCGTTACCCTGAAGATATTGCTCTGTTTGCCGAAATGGGATTCAAGGCACTGCGTGTCTCCATTGCCTGGGCACGGATTTTCCCAACAGGAGAAGATGCACAGCCAAATGAAGCAGGATTGCAATTTTACGATAACCTGTTCGATGAATTGTTGAAGCATGGTATTGAACCTGTCGTTACATTAGCTCACTTCGATGTGCCTGTGCACCTGATAGAGAAGTATGGTAGCTGGAGAAGTCGTGAACTGGTAACCTTATTCGAGAAGTACGCTAAAACAGTATTCACACGGTACCAAGACAAGGTGAAATACTGGATGACATTTAATGAGATCAACATGCTGCTTCATCTTCCATTCCTTGGCGCGGGGCTGGCGTTCAATGAAGGCGATAATATCAAGGAAATTCAATATCAGGCTGCTCACCATCAACTGGTTGCAAGTGCACTGGCAGTCAAAGCATGTCATGAGATTATCCCTGGTGCCATGATTGGCTGTATGCTAGCGGCAGGAAGCTTCTATCCGTATACCTGTAATCCGGAAGATGTGTTCCAAGGTATGGAAAAAGATAGAGAATCCTATTTCTTCATTGATGTGCAATCACGTGGGGAATATCCGGGTTACGCCAAACGTTTCTTCAAGGATCACGGGTTGAACATTGTTATGCAGCCGGGTGATGCGGAAATCTTGAAGAATCATACCGTAGATTATATCGGATTCAGCTACTATTCAAGTCGTACTACGAGTACCGATCCTGAAGTTGTCAAAAATATGACCAGTGGCAATGTATTTGGCTCGGTAGCCAATCCATATCTGGCGAAGTCCGAATGGGGATGGACGATTGATCCAAAAGGATTCCGTATTACTGCCAATCAGCTTCATGACCGTTATCAGAAACCGTTGTTTGTCGTTGAAAATGGATTTGGTGCCAATGACGTGGTTACACCTGAAGGTGAAGTGGATGATGCATACCGGATTGATTACTTGAAACGCCATGTAGCTGAAATGGGTGAGGCCATTCAGGATGGGGTCAACATCATCGGTTACACCAGCTGGGGACCTATTGATATTGTAAGTGCATCCTCAGGAGAGATGAGAAAACGTTATGGCTACATTTACGTGGACCGTGATAATGAAGGTCAAGGAGAGCTAACACGACTGAAGAAGAAGAGTTTTGACTGGTACAAAAATGTGATTGCATCTAACGGAACAAACCTAGGTGACGAGTAGTTTATACTTTTCTGAATTAAAATGGTCTTGAACGGCAATAAAACATCGGAAGTTTCATCTATATCAATTGAACTAAACATTTACACAAAACGGAGAGGACAGAAAAAAGCTGGAGAAGCGAAGCGTTCGCCTACAAGCTTTCTGCAAGAAAGCTACATCGGAAGCATACGCTATCACCGGATTTACCCTTTTAAAAAGGGAATCGAAAAATCTGGGGATAACAGCGATCGGAAGGTTGTTCTGTCATCGAAGTAGCTAGTGTGAATATTCTCTAGTTCAATTGATATAACCATGGAACTTCCGCTTGTTCCCGCATTGAAAGCGTTGACATATAGTCAGGTTCGCGCTATACTTGACGCAATTATATCGTTTCTGGGATTGTTACTACGCGAAGTAGGCAAAACCTAAGCACCAAAAAAGCAGACCACCATGTCTTGTTTATTTTGTGATGCTTCAGGTTTTTTTTGTATGCCCAAAAGACGATGTATAACTGCCAAGAGAGTGGAACGTGACGGGGGGATTGAAGTGAAAATAGCAAAGGTTATCAACAATAACGTCATTAGCATCTATCAGGCGGATGGAGCAGAGCTTGTGGTGATGGGACGTGGGATTGCCTTTAAGAAAAAGCCGGGGGATAAAGTAGACGAGACCCGCATCCAAAAAGTATTTGCATTGAAAAACAAACAGACATCCGATAATTTCAAAATGCTGCTGCGTGAAGTTCCGATGGAACTGATTGAAATTGTGGAAGAGATCATCACGTATGCGCGTGAGAATCTCGGCCGAAAGCTCAATGAGAACATCTATGTGTCCCTTACGGACCATATTAACTTCGCCATCGAACGTTATCGGGAAGGCGTGGAGATCAAGAACGCATTAATGTGGGAGATCAAGCAGTTGTACAAGCCTGAATTCGAGCTGGGTCTGAAGACACTGGAACAGATCAACACTCGCATGAATATTGAGCTTCCACCAGATGAAGCCGCGTTTATCGCCCTTCATATTGTCAACGCAGAGATGAACGAAGAAGTCATTACAACGATGAACATTACGAAGTTTATTCAGCAAATTATTAATATAGCGAAATATCATTTCAAAATGGAATTTGATGAGGATTCTCTCAGTTATTTTCGCTTCATTACACATTTGAAGTTTTTCTCTCAGCGAGTGCTCAGTGGTACGCATTACGACAACAACTATGATCATTTCTATGACATGATTAAGGAGAAGCATCCTGATGCCGCAGCGTGTGCGGAGAAGATTGAGTTGTTTGTCAAAAAAGAGTACAACCATGAGCTGACCAATGAAGAAAAGTTGTATCTGACAGTTCATATCGAACGAGTGGTTAATCGATAATATTTAAATGTTGACAAAAATGGTTTAATTATAATAATATGTGATTAACAGGAATTGAATACGATTTAACTGGGATTGTTACTGGTTATGCAGGCAAAACCTAAGTCATGAGAAGGTCAGGACCATTGTGTCAGTGTCCCCTTACTCAAGGCTTAGGTTTTTTGCGTGCAAAAAAATCGGTAAAGGGCCTGTTTGAGAAAAAGTGGGGGTGCAGATTATGAATCAAGAGAAACTGGCCAAAGAGATCGTAGAACTCGTCGGCGGTGAGAAAAATGTGGAGTCGCTTGTTCATTGTGCAACACGGTTACGGTTTGTATTGAAGGACGACGCCAAGGCAGACAAGGCCAAGCTGGAGAAAACAGAAGGTATCATCGCAGTCAAAGAAAATGGAGGACAGTTTCAGGTTGTTGTTGGTAACAAGGTGCCTGAAGTCTATAATGCCATTGGACAGATCAGCAACATTCTGGATGATTCGTCGAACAAAGAAAAACCGGGCAAAAAAGCCAAGGGGATTGGCGGTATCATTGATATCATTTCCAGCATCTTTGCTCCACTTCTGGGAGTTATGGCGGGAGCCGGTATTCTAAAAGGGTTATTGTTGATTGCAAGTAATATCGGATGGCTGGAAACGACAGAAACAACTTATACGATCCTGTATGCAGCAGCAGATAGTCTCTTCTACTTCCTGCCTCTGTTGTTAGCGGTTACAACAGCGCGTAAATTCCAGGGTAATATGTTTGTAGCGATGACGATTGCGGGAGCACTGATCTATCCATCCATCGTCACGTTGAAAGCAGAGGGAACACCAACGGATTTCTTCGGTATCCCTGTCATTCTGATGAACTATTCATCTACGGTTATTCCTATCATTTTAGCTGTCATTGTCATGAGCAAGTTGGAGAAGTTCTTTAATAAGACACTTCACGATAGTGTGAAAAACTTTGTTACACCGTTATTTTTGCTAGTGATTATGGTACCTCTGACACTGTTGGTATTCGGACCATTTGGTGTATACGTTGGTAATGCAATTGCAGCCGGACTCGTTGCTGCATTTGGATTCAGTCCATTGCTTGCGGGAGCCGTTATGGGTGCAAGCTGGCAGTTGCTCGTTATCTTCGGAATACACTGGGGTCTTATTCCGGTATTTATCAACAACGTTGCAGTGTATGGACAGGATGGCGTTAAACCGGCTGCGACAGCTTCGATCTTTGCTCAAACGGGCGCGGCTTTTGGGGTTATGCTGAAAACCAAGAACAAAAAACTGAAAACGCTGGCTGGATCATCCACATTGACCGCATTATTCGGTATCACTGAACCGGCTATCTATGGGGTAACATTACCACTGAAACGTCCGTTCATTGCTGGAGTAATCGGTGGTGCAGTTGGTGGAGCGATCATTGGTCAAGCGGGCACTTTGGCATTCGCGTCTGGTGCACCGGGATTGCTGACTTTGCCAATCTTCTACGGACCAGGTGGGCAAGGCTTCCCAGGATTGATTTTGGGTATCGTAGTATCCTTTGTCGTTTCAGCTGTACTGACGTACATCATGGGCTTCAAAGATCCGGTTGAAGAAGAAACAAAGTCCGATTCTACGTCATCTGCTCAGCAACCTGCCCGTACAATGAATGCTTCAGACGAAGAAGTATTTAGCCCAATTCAGGGCACGATTGTGGAATTGTCGGAAGTTCCAGATCCGGCATTTGCATCGGGAGCAATGGGTAAAGGGATTGCGATTGAGCCAGCTGTGGGCAGAGTGGTAGCGCCTTTTGACGGTACAGTTACCGTTGCATTCAAGAAAAAACATGCCTTGGCTGTAGTATCAGACACTGGTGCTGAAATATTGGTTCACGTTGGAGTTGATACTGTTAAATTGGATGGGCAGCATTTTGTCTCTCATATCAAAGAAGGGGACAGGGTCAAAGCGGGAGATCTGCTGCTAGAATTCGATATTGCGCAGATTAAAGCGGCTGGTTATCATACGGTGACACCTATTATCGTAACGAATTCCGCCAACTATGAGGAAGTCATTCCGCAGGCAACAGGTCAGGTTGATACCCGGGATCTTCTATTGAAGTTGAACAGTGGAAAGGGAGAGGAATAAAGTAGAATCAATATAAATTCAATGAATTAGAGTTTTGCTGGTTCCGTTGACATGGTGGAATTGGAAAATTATAATTAGAAATGTACTTCTATTACATGATAATGAAAGGTGGACTATTGAACATGACACATGCGATGAGACTGCGTTTCCTTCCTTTGAATCGGTAATTGAATACGTTCAAAGGCTCTGACGGTTCGTTCAGAGTAAACGGGATCAGTCTGTCATTTTCAATTTTCCTGACCTTATATACATGGTTTAACTTGTATTCCCGTTTACATTGGATCACAGGCCTTTGGCCTGTGATTTTTTGGTTTACTTATCACGAGTCTGAGCAGATACGATGCTCAATAGAGACGACAGGAGGTACACCGCTATGATGACATTACTGTTCTATTGATACGAGCTGGCGCGATAAGCTCGTATCGATAGAAGTGTGCTTCGCTATCGATACGAAATAAATCTTATTTCGGAGGTAGCGAATATGGAAAAGATATGTTTTGAATTAGTGCAGGTTGAGATGACCTTTATGGATAAAGCAGTTCTGAACATTGAGCGACTGGCCGTGCATCAACTGGATCGCATCGGTATAGTAGGTGGTAATGGTCAGGGTAAAAGTACATTGTTGAAACTCATGGCGGGACAGATCCAGCCGACAACCGGAAAGGTAAACCGTTACGCAGAGTTTGGTTATTTGGAACAAGTGGAACCTCCCCAACCTAACGAAAATCTGGAAGTTGACGCCGCTTTACTCAGCAAATTAGCGATTCCACAACATGATAAAACATGGAGTGGCGGTGAACAGACCCGTCTAAAACTGGCTCAGATGTTCACTCATTACCACGAAGTATTGTTGCTGGATGAACCCACAACCCATCTGGACCACGAGGGTATTACATTTTTGCTGGATGAATTGCGGTATTACTATGGGGCAATCGTGCTGATCAGTCATGACCGTGCGCTTCTGGATGAACTGGTGACCACCATCTGGGAAATTCATCAGGGAGAAGTCCACGTATATACCGGTAACTATAGTGATTATCAGGAACAGAAGAGGTTGGAGCGTGAACAGCAGAACCTGGCCCATGAACAATTCTCCAAAGAGAAAAGAAGATTGGAGCTGGCCGCCCAGGAAAAGATGAAGAAAGCCGAGAAAATAACGCAGGCTGGAAACATGTCCAAAAAAGAATCCAAGGCAAAAGCAAACCGCATGTTTGAGACCAAATCCAAAGGTACCAGTCAAAAAGCAGTGCATCGTGCTGCTAAAGCGATTGAACAACGCATGCAACAACTTCAAGAGGTGAATGCTGTGCAGGAGGATCGACCGATTATCTTCCGTCAGCCGAAGACATTGGAGTTACACAACCGATTTCCAATTATGGCAGCTCGCCTTACGCTTGAAGTGGGTGGAAACATATTATTGGAGGATGCAAGTTTTCAAATTCCGTTAAAACAAAAAATAGCGATAACCGGAACCAATGGCAGCGGGAAAAGCACATTGCTTAACCATGTTTTCCGTGCTGGAGATGGAATCACGATGTCTCCAAAAGCAAAGATCGGTTATTTTCAGCAAATGAGCTATCGTTTCACGATGAAAGATACTGTATTACAATTTCTGAAAAATCGTTCGGAATATGAGGAATCAGAGCTTAGAAGTGCGTTGCACGCGATGCAGTTTACAGGGAATGACTTGCTCAAGAATGTGGGAACATTAAGTGGAGGAGAAGCGATTCGTCTTCAATTATGTTATTTGTTTCTTGGGCAATATAACATTCTATTGTTGGATGAGCCGACGAATTTTCTTGATATGCATGCCTTGGAAGCGTTGGAGCGTTTTATCAAGGCGTATGAAGGAACGATTCTCTATGTATCTCATGACCAGAGGTTCGTTGAAAATACAGCGGATCAACAATTTCAGATTGCGGAGCGTCAATTAATTCGGGTGAATATATAAGTTGAACTAAAAATATTTACACTGGACACTTCCATGACAGAACAACCAACAAAAACAGCCAAAGAGATTTTGGCTGTTTTTGTTTTAGAATATGGATGCTCGTGATCCAATAGGATATGTAGATTCATTAAGAATCGATTTTTACAACCGTTGAATGCATGTTACCTGTAAGACGTTGAGGTGGAAATACCATGCGCACGGGTGCGATGATGATCGTGGCAAATACCGCTTTGATCAGATCACCAATAATGTAAGGATAGAATCCTTGAATCATGGCCTCGGGCAAGGACATTTTGTATGCATAAGCCAGCCAGGGAACGCCTGAGACATAATTTAATAGTGAACCAAATAATTCAATGATGATAAACGCAAAAATAAAACCTTTAAACCCTTGGATTCTCACTTTGGAGAGGAACAAACCGATCAGGAGTGCGGAAAAGGGCCAGATTACAACATATCCCCCGGTCGGACCTAAGAGAACAGCAAGACCACCAGTTCCATGTAGAAGTGGGAAGCCTAGTGCTGTCAGCACAACAACGAGAGCAATACTTAAGAACCCATACAACGGACCAAGTAACCCTCCGGCCAGCATAACAGCCAAGGTTTGTAATGTTATGGGTACTGGGGAAAAGCCAATAGGAATGCTTATGTAACCAAAAAGTACTAATATTGCGGCCATAAGGGCGCTGAATACAATGCCTCGCAAAGATAATTTCATGTTTGAACAATCCTCTCCATTTTGGTAATATGATTGTTAACCAATTATATAAATGTGGTTGACGATTAGGATCGTACCACATAAAAATAGAAAGGGAAAGGACTAATTTACGATGCAAGGCAACCTGCCCATAATTACATTAGAAGATATCCGAGTGCATTATGCTTCCGAGGATGGTCAAGTAAGGAAAGCGCTGGACGGTATCTCGCTTACGCTGCATCAAGGAGAATGGATTAGTATTGTAGGGGCGAATGGCAGTGGGAAAAGTACGCTCGCCGGGCTACTCATTGGATTCATTCCATTATCGGGAGGGGTACGGATTATCCCGGAGGCACTAACCGTCCGAGGTGTATTGCAGCAACCGGATACCCAGGTGTTGGGGGACACGATTGAAGAGGAATTCCATTATGCATTGTCTCCATTAATGATTACTGTAGAAGAACAATTGGAGCTCAGGCAGGACGTATTACATACCGTAGGACTTCAATATGCACCGGATATGGCCATCTCACAGTTATCGGGTGGACAGAAACAACTGCTCAACATTGCTGTAGCGCTCGTGTCCAGACCCGATGTATTGATTCTGGATGAACCAACAGCCATGCTTGATCCCGGAGCAAGAGACCGTATTGAGACCATAGCTCAGAAGATCACCCAGCGGGGGACAACGGTAATCTGGATTACGCATCATCTGGAAGAAGCGACCTTGTGTGATCGGATTATTGCTATGGACCGAGGGCGTTGTGTGTACGACGGAAAGCCCGAGTCCTTTTTCTATGAAAAAGAGATGACTGAGAAGGCTATTTTGAATAAAGAGCAGCTATCTCCCTGTGAAAGATTAGGGTTGGATCCTCCGTTCACTGTGAAGACTGCGTTATTGCTCAAGCACAAAAAAGGCATCAGGCCAGAAGCCATGCCACTGAGGCCCGAACAATTGGCTAAGGAGGTCGCACGTTGGAGATCGAATTAACCAATATACGTATAGAAGCATCGGAATCGAGCAAGCGTGCACTGCTTGAAGATATAAACATTCAGTTGAACAGTGGGGAAATCACGTTGCTGTTGGGCTGTACGGGTTCAGGAAAAACGACTTTACTACAGACGTTGGCTGGTCTGAGACCTCCCGATGCAGGCAGTATCACATTGGATGGTACACCTTTCTGGAAAGAAGGAAAAGTGCCGAAGTCCATTTTATTGCAAATGGGACTATTGTTTCAATTTCCGGAACAACAACTGTTTGCCAGAAGTATTCAGCGTGAATTCGCATATTCTCTGCGTTCCTATCGATATTCAGAGAAACAACAACAAGAGCAGATCACAAAAGCTCTGAATCAGTGGGATCCGCCGGTATCCCCGGAGTTGGAACGACGTTTTCATCTGGACAGGTCGCCATTTGCCCTAAGTGGGGGAGAGAAGCGCAGACTAGGTCTTGCTCTCGGAATGGTGACCAACCCACATTGGCTTCTGCTGGATGAGCCGAGCGCTGGTTTGGAAGCGCAAAGTGTCGTGCTTTTGCTGGATGCATTGGAGCAACATCGTCAGGCAGGTGGTGGGGGCGTGGTAGCAACACATGATTTGGATACATTCTTGCCTTGTGCGGATCGGGTATTTTTATTGCAGGAAGGCCGCCTAATCGCCGATCTTACGCCGCGAGAACTTCACGATAGGCCTGAATTGCTGGAGCAGACAGGGATCGGACTGCCACCTTCGATGCGACTAGCACAGCAGATGAGGGCTGCGGGTCTTGATCTGCCTTCTATCGCGATGACGCCAGAAGAGATGGCTGAAACTATTATTCAGTCTACGTTCGTTGAGGTGGGCGTTCAGAACGAAGGGAAAGTGGCATCCGGACCAGCGATTAACCTGGCAGAGAGAGAGACAATGGAGAACATGGAAGTGCACGATCCGAAGCTTCTTCCGAACACATGGACTCCTTCAGGCGGTTTATATGGTGTTATGGACCCGCGTTTGAAATGGATTTTATATATTTTGCTGGTCACCGCCGCGATGCTTCAACATCGATGGCTGGGATTGACATTAACACTGGTGCCGGTAGTGACAGCACTTGCCGGGCTCCCGCGTCAGACTTTGGCTGGATGTATGAAGTTAATGAAGCCACTGTTATTCTTTTTCATCATATCGACAGCGCTATCGGGGACAACCCTTTCAACAGAGGGAGGAGGTCTGCACTTTGGCTTTTCCCTGATGCAGGCAGAGGGCACTTTGCTGAATGTGTATCGTTTGTTTATCGTCACGTTGGCAAGTTTATGGTTTTCACTGACGACACCATATGGGCGAATGGTAGAAGGACTGAATTGGGTACTCGGTATCGGTAAAAAGATCAGACTGCCCGTAGCTTCGTTTGCTCTGGCTGTATCGTTAATCTTTCGATTTATCCCGATGATCTGGAGTGAATGGCAGCGATTCTCACTGATTGTACGGGCACGTGGAAAGGTCGCTTTAAGACCAAATACCGTACGGATTCGTGATTTGGGTCCGATGGTAATTCCCTTGTTAATGGCACTGTTCCAACGTGCAGAGGATATGACTATTGCGATGGAAATGCGTAAAATTAGAGAGCACTCAATGCTTGGAACGCGCTCTTCGTTATTGGTGTGGTCCAAGCGTGATACCTGGATTAGCATGGCAGGCCTCATTGGTTTTGTACTATTAGTATGGATTGGCCAATTGTGATGAATTAGAATTATAAACGCAGTGTTTTCCAAAGTTCATGCATAAGTACGGTCGACCTTGCTCACAATAAGTGTGCGTGAATCATCTGGAAGTGGATCAGGAGGGATAAACGATGAAAGATAAGTTTTTGCGTGAAGAACGACAAGAATATACCGATGTGTCTACGGTGGAGTCGCAGCGAAACGATATCACACTCGAAGAATTCCCGGAGGGTCCTTACGGTTCATCTCTGTTATCCGAGTCTCTCGGGAAAAGTTCTCCGTGGCGGGTGGATCAGAGGTCTGCACATCGTTTTGATTATGAGAATCATGAGCTTCACGAGGGAGAAGTACGGGATTATCCGGGTCAGGATGTTTTTGACGAAACGGTTCCGGATAATGTGTCCAAACCTCAATACACGGAAGAATCGTAATGTGATATGGATATAAAATAGAGCGCAGCCTCCGACAGGTTTTATCTTGTTCGGGGGCTATTTCGTTTGTCCTCAATAAAAACAAATCTCCTCCAATTCCACATTATGGGTTATTATATTTGTAGCTCGGAGTAAAAATTTGGTTGAATAGGCGGAGGATTCGGAATGGGCGGTTATTGGAGTGTGCAGTAGAATTACCTCCAACTCATGGTGAGGCTAAGAATTTCACGGAAAACTTCTCTGATTTTTCTTTAACCAAAGGACGGATCATGTTTACCATTGTAAATATGGATGGTGAGAATGTCGTAGGTGTAAACCTGAACAGCATTGATGAGAGAAACGGTACCTTTAGCATTGGCATTCAAATTGACAGGGATCATCGAGGAAAAGGATACGGAACCAGAGCTGTTCGCATTTTGCTGAAGTATGCCTTCTTCGAGCGTAGGCTCAACAAATTCAATGACTCTGTACTCGAAGGAAATGAACCTTCTGCAGCCATGATGAGAAAACTTGGATGTATTCAGGAAGGTGTGCGTCGCCAGGTGATCTATACGGATGGAAAATACCAAGATCTAATTCTCTTTGGATTAACCAAAGACGAGTTTGTGGAAAAAGAGGGGCTTGTTTGATTGTTTGATTCCAGCATATATAAGATCACTAGGTGCTTAAAGTCTGCCAATGATCATTGAATAAATGGTATGTACATTACGCTAAAGGTGAGAGTATATTCTAATGATATCAAAATCTGAGGTGATCGTGTGGATAGAGCAATACCCGATCCGACATGGAAAAGGTTAGGTTTTGCTGAACAGCCTGATTTTCATACTTCTGGTCTGGGTGTGGGGATTGTAATTATCGATTCAATTAAACCGCATCATCTCGTACATCACTTAAATACACGAATTAAATGTGTTACCGTACATGAAAATATGACTGTCACTATGCGAGACATTTCATCTATGAACAGGGAGGAGGATAATCGGAAAGGCGAGCATGGCCTTATGAGTGTATTAGCTTTGGCTCATGAACCGATTCTATTAGAGGGACAGATTCATGTCGGGATTGCACCAGCAGCAACATTTATCGTTTTAGATCGGGCATTTACAACTGGAGAAGGAGAACGTCTGAAAAAAGGAATGGAATGGATTCTTGAACATGGGCTCGAATGGAATATAAAAATTATTTTAAGCACTGGTTGGCAGGCATTAGATAATGAAGTTTATCTTAAAAATACGAGTGAAAACTCAACGGTTAAAGCATTGGCGACAGCTGTGCAACAGGGCATTTTGGTTATTTGTTCGAATGGGAATACACGTTTAAATAACATCATGCCTCCAATACAGTATTTAGCAGTAGGGGGCTACGTGGATCGTGGAAAGGCTGATCGTTCATTACACGTTCCTTTCCCTGATGAACCTTATGGCAGAAATGGAGATGGTCATTTTAGACCAGATATATTAGCACCCAGACTAGACCTTACGATCCCCTTTTGTGAAATTGAAGAATCTACTCGGCGTGTATCTTTTTATGGGGGCACATCTGGAGCGGCTGCCCTTGTTGCTGGTGTTGCGGCTCATCTATTCTCCCGATTTCCGACTTTAAGTTCTGAGATGCTAAGACACTTATTAGTCGAGCATGGAGAACCACTGGAGGGTGATGATAACCTGGCTCCTCGAATTAACGTTGAGAATACAATTCGTTATATGGACAGGGCAGATAAGCCAAGGTACATAACAAAAACGCTACCCATGGTAAGTATAAAAAATCAAAATCCCTATAACACAATTCATTCAATGGATGATATCGAAAGAGCGCTCTCTTTAACAGTTTTAGTGGAGAGGGGAGGATTATCACGAGAAGAGTTGTGGAGCTTCACTAAGAATTCATCCGCTATTGTTCGTAAAATTGCAGTAGCGACCCTTGGTGAACCGATTAACGAATTAGAGCGAAAGTTGTATTGGTTGTCCTTAATGCATGAAACAGAAGGGGGAGTGCGTGGATGGTATATGCATGGATTATTGCAAAATGCTCCAAAGGAGGAAATACATAAATGGATAAATTGGTCAACAGATATTAACTGGTCGGTTCGATGGTGTGTTAGCGAATATTTGGCTCAATATCCAGAGTGTTTTCCCCAACTGGAAAAAACCCAAGATCCTGACGCTATACATATCAAGGCATTGCCTTTAAGGCAATGGTTCACGACTCTATTTCTATAATGAAGTAACGTAAATCAGTATGTGGAGGGAACCTTATGAAACAAACCATTTCAAGTGATGAATTAATCATTGATTGCAAGGATATTTATTTGCGCGAGTATCGACTTGAGGACTTAGAGAAACTGCAAGAAATTACGTGGCAACCTGAGGTGTATGAATTGTTACCGGGATGGAACGCTACAATGGAAGAGAGAACCCTGTGGCTCACCGAATATGAAATTCCTGAGAATCAGCGTTTTAAACAAGCAGTGATGGCGGGAGGCAATATCGGAGAGTTATATTTACGTATGGCTATCGTACTGAAAGAGAATGATGAGTTCATAGGATGGTGCTGCTCAGGGACCAAGGACGAACTGCCAGCACCCAATCGGGAGATTATGTACGGTATTTCGAAACACTTCAGGAATCGTGGCTATACAACGCAGGCAGTAAAAGGGATGACACAGTATTTGTTTGAACATACCAACGTTGAAATATTAAATGCCATCGCTTTGATTACCAATCAAGCATCCAATAAGGTGATACAGAAATGTAATTTTGAACGGTTAAATTTGATCGAGATCGAGAATGAACCTTATCACCATTATCAACTGTGTAAGCATGAAGGTCATTTTTGATAGAACATAGTCCCATGTAGAATCGTTATAAAATAACATTTCGGATCAGGCTAGACAGTTATTGCTGGCTGCCTGATCTTTTTCTTTCATTTAATTTATAGGACAAGGCTTATTTTAAAAATTTTCTCCGCGATAATAGCGTTCCAGTTTGTGATCCAAATGAACAAGCTGCGCTTTTTTTTCCTCGATATCATTCAGCAACTTTTGCTTTTGATCCTCAATTAGCCTGGTTCTTTCTTTCAACGTGGAGGTTCCTTCATTGACCTGATCATAATACTTTTTGATGTCTTCCACACTCATCCCCGTTTCACGAAGGCATTTGATAAAAACCAGCCAGTTCAGATCATCCTCCAAATAAAGGCGGTTATTCTGCTGATTTCGTGCAGCAGGTTTCAGCAGTCCCTTTCTTTCATAAAAGCGGATCGCTCCTATCGAGATATCAACTTTTTTGGCTACTTCTCCAATCGTTAACATGTGAATCCACCTTTTTATAAAAAAAATTTGACCTGCACTAAGTGTAGCATAGTAACTTATACCTTGTTAAATAAAAATCTAATGACGGAAAGAAGGATTCACATGAAAAAAACTGTTTTTGTAACCGGAGCAAATAAAGGAATTGGATATGAAATTGTAAAACAGTTGGGTGAAGCTGGTTGGAAAGTTATCCTTGGCGCAAGGAGTGTCGAACGGGGGGAAGCAGCTGTTTCGGAGTTAACTTCCAGGGGATTGGATGTAGAATTTGTGCAGATCGACATGATTGACATGAAGAGTATCGAACTGGCAGCTGATACGATCTATAAGAAGTATCCCTCAATAAACCTTCTGATCAATAATGCAGGTATGCCTGGTGCATTCTCTCATTCCTTCACGGATACGAAAGAGGAAGACCTGCGGAACGCCTTCGAAGTGAACTTTTTCGGCACGTTCCGTTTGAATCAGCGTTTGTTCCCGTTAATTAAAGATAATGAAGGCACAATCATTAATGTTTCGACCGACATGGCATCTCTGGACCATATGCAAAATGCGGAATTCACTTTAAATGCCTTCGACTATAACTCATCCAAAACGGCCAACAGTGCCATGACTCTTTCCATGGCCTATGAAGTCAAAAACAGCAAGGCTCAAGTCTTTGCAGTCACGCCCGGATTCACTTCAACAGATCTTAACGGCAATGCCGAAGGCGGTAAATCAAAAGAAGCCGGCGCTGCGATTATCGTGCGTTATGCGACAGATGGTAAACGCCATAATGGGGAGTTCCTTGATGAGAATGGCGTATACCCTTGGTAATCCATAAGATAATGGGTATGAGGGGCTAAAAAATTTTGAGTTCATTCTGACTGATTTTGTCTCTTGGATAGCAAGGAATATGAGAATATAACGTCGAATAAGAAAAATGTGTTTGTTAGTTCTAATTTATTAGTTGTATATGAAACAAACATAAACGTAGACGAACATCTTTCTTGTACCAGTTTAAGAGAGCATGTACTGAAAAATCATATTTCTAACAAGTGTATCAATCGGAGGTATATATTTAATGGGGGTTTCATTAGATAAAGCATGTTTAACAGATGCAGTGACTATTCATGAGATGAAAGTTAAATCATTTATGCCTTTGTTGGAAAAATATCAGGATTTTGAAACAAGCCCTGCTAATGAAACCGTAGAAAGAGTTATTACTCAAATCAATCAATCTTTTACAGATTATTTCATAATTCGTCATCTTGAAATTGCTGTTGGTGGAATAAGAGTCGTGAAAAAAGAAAATCAAGTCTACAGTGTTAGCCCAATTTTTATACTGCCAGAACATCAAGGAAAAGGAATTGCTCAAAAAGTCTTTACAATAGTTGAGCAGATATATGATGATGCAAAATCATGGAAACTAGGTACCATCTTGCAAGAGAAGGGAAACTGTTATTTGTATGAAAAGATAGGCTATAAAAAAACAGGTGCAACAAAAGCAATTAACGACAAAATGACAATGGTATTTTATGAGAAGCATTTATAGGCCGTAAATCCTTGAATAAGAGGCTTCAGATTCCTAAGCTTGTAAGCCCGGAAGCCTCAAACCAATTGGACTACTACTCTTCACTCTATTAAACAGATACAAAAAAGAATCCCCCATTCGTTTCTTAATTGAAATGATGGGGGATTCTTCATGGCAATGAAAAGCCGGAGTCTACCTCAATTCAGACATCAGTCTTATATAGCGGCATCAAAATCATAAATTCAGTTCCCACGCCTACCTGACTTCGTACTGTAATTTTCCCACCATACGACTCCACAATTGAGCGGGTAATGGCTAGACCGAGACCTGCACCACCTTGTTTGCGCGAACGAGAACTGCTTGTGCGGTAAAATCGCTCAAAGATATGGGGTAGATGTGCAGGTTCAATACCTGTACCGTTATCCTTTACTGACAATTCAGCCTTATGGTGCGTGGCATACAACGTAATGGAGATGGCTCCATGCTCTGGATCGGTGTGCTGCACCGCATTATGGAACAGATTCAGCACAACCTGCTTCAGCTTATAAGGGTCAGCCAGTATATGGACCGCAGCCGTCAAGTCCAGATGAATGGACCTCAGCTGAGCCATCATCGCAAGTTGGGGTTGCATTTCGAGCAACAGACTGTCCAACTGAATGACCTCACGCTCCTGCTTCGGAGCCTGGTCCAACTTGGTCAGGAGCAGTAAATCTTCAACGAGCTTGTTAATTCGTACCGATTCGCCGTGCATGCTGTCCAGTGCTTTATACAATTGATCCTGATTGGTCGCTGCTCCCCGCTGTAGAACTTCAATGAAGCCGTGAATGGAGGTAAGCGGGGTACGAAGCTCATGGGAAGCATCGGACAAGAAACGCTGCATCTGCTCTTTCGATTCCCGCTCCGCTTCAAACGAGTTCTCCAACCTTTCAAGCATCCCATTAAATGAAACGGCGAGCTGATCCACTTCCTCTTGTCCCTGAACGACGGGAAGGCGTTCTGCAAGGCTGCCTGCATCGATCTGCTGAACTTTATTAACCATGTTGGACAGGGGAATCAATGTCCGGCGTAATACCTTAGTGTATAGAATAAGACCGGCTACCATGGCCAACAGTGATAACATCAGAAAGATCAGAAGCTGTTTAATAATCAAGTCTTTCAGTGGCTTTGTAGCTGTGCCCATCTGGACCATGGGTAAGCCCCGATTGCGTGGACCTGGTGAGGCGAATACAATCAATTGCTCATTCCCTTGACTATCCGTTACGATCCGGTAGGGAATATGTTTTTGTTCTTTCAACTCCGCTGTAATGTCTTGATATTCAACGCTTGATAGATGAGGAGCTTTCAGACCGTCTTCCCCAAAAACATCCTCAAATGTACCTTGATTATCAAACAACGCCAGTGACCGGTCCGGAATAAATAGCACCCGATTGCCAGATCCGTTACCTGCCTGTCCTCCAAAAGGATTGTTGGAAGAGCCACTACGTGACTGGATTCCAAGCCAAACCGGGGGCATGGACATGAGCTGTTCTTGCATGGTTTTTGCCTGATTTCGATACAGAAAACTTTCCATGATCCAGAATTGCAGGATACCGATTAACAATAGCAACCCAGCAAGCACGAACAGAGAACGTGAGAGCAATTGAGAACGCAGTGAACGGGGCCAGATCCATTGGTGAAGACGTCTTAAACGAAGTTTATTTTTCTTAGGCAGTGAGTTCATTAGAGGTCCACCCTATACCCGACACCCCGAAGCGTGCGTATGAGTTTATGCTCTTTGTCCCCGAGTTTGTCACGCAAGGAGCGAACATATACCTCCACAATATTTTCTTCTCCGCCAAAATCATACCCCCATACCCGGCTCAAAATGGTTGCTTTGCTAAGTACGATCCCATGATTAAGCACAATAAATTTTAACAGTTCGTATTCGGTAGGAGATAGCTCCAGGACCTGATTCTGATAGGTGATTTCTTTGCGCTGATCATCAATTCGGAATGGGCCGTGGGTGACGGCTCCTATTAATAAAGGAAATTGATTGCGCAGTCTGGCCTGAATTCGAGCGAGCAGCTCGTCGAAGGCAAAGGGTTTAATCATATAATCATCAGCCCCCAGCCAAAGGCCCTTAACCCGATTCTCGACTTCGTCCTTCGCTGTCAGCATAATAACACCAATCTGAGCTCCGGTCTTACGAAGACGCTCGACCACTTCGAATCCATCCATCTCTGGCATCATGACATCCAGAATAGCCATATGTGGCCTGAATTCAAGTGCCAACTCAAGCGCAGCCGCTCCATCCGGTGCCGTACGCACATCGAAGCCTTCATTGCTTAATCCAAGCTCCAGAAATTGCAAAATATGTGGTTCATCATCAGCCAATAGTATTTTAATTCCGCTGCTAAGCTTCATAATGCGGGGTTCCTCCTTGCTTGCTTCCATCTTAATTCTCCCTCAAGTGAGAGGGACTATATGTTGTATTATCGCTTGCCAAACTGAAATTTAGCTGAAAGGATTATGAATTATCCTCAGACAACATTCAGCGGACACTCATCCCAGTTTTATTTTGACATGTCAGAATAGTAGACATGAAGAACTTTGAAGGAGTGATTAACATTGAATAACACCAAAAGAAGGATGGATTTTGTCCTTCTGCCAATTGTATTACTGGCGGCGTTTTTGAATGGATACGGTATCTGGAACGATCAATATGCCAATTCCTACTATACGACTGCCGTTGGTAGTATGCTCAGCAACTTCCATAACTTTTTCTATGCTTCACTAGACTCTGCAGGCTCCGTCACTGTAGATAAACCACCTGTGGTCTTCTGGATTCAGACGGCTTTTGCCTATGTCTTCGGATTGCACGGATGGAGTGTTATTTTGCCACAGGTATTAGCGGGAATCGGTTCGGTGCTCCTGATCTATTTCATGGTGAAACCTACATACGGTCTTGCAGCAGCACGGATCTCGGCGCTTGCAATGGCGACTGTGCCTGTCGTGGCGGCAGTCAGCCGGACCAACAATATTGACAGCATGCTGGTGTTTACACTACTGCTGGGTTCATGGTTTTTGTTCAAAGGCAGCAAACAAAACAGTGCTTGGCGCATACTGGTTGCCTTTGGGTTAATCGGCTTAGCCTTTAATATGAAAATGCTTCAAGCCTACATGATTCTCCCGGCTTTTTATTTGTTCTATTTGCTCGCATTTCAGGCGAAATGGAGAAGGAAGATCATCCTGATGATCGGCAGTACAGCGGTTCTGGCGGTCGTTTCCTTATCCTGGGCCGTCACTGTGGATTCCATACCCGAAGACGAGCGTCCTTATATCGGGAGCAGTGAAACGAACTCGGTCATGGAACTGGCATTTGGATACAACGGCCTGGCTCGTCTAACGGGTCAGCAGAATACTTCAGGTAACGCTGGTATGCCAAATGGGATCGGACAGGGAAATAATCGTGGCAGTCGTGGGGATTCGACCTCTGCGCCTAATCAGACGGATAGTGGTGTTCCTGGCGCGGGTAGAGATGTCAATGCACCGGATACCGATAATCCAAATGCTTCTGGCACAAACACCATGGGCGGCATGAATGGGCTGAATGGCAATTTCCCGAACGGACAGATGCCAAATGATATGGAAATGCCAAACGGAAGAAATTTTGGCGGTAATGGTGGCGGAGGCATGGGAGGAATGTTTGGAACGGGGGAGAAAGGTCCTTTGCGTCTGTTCCAGACTGAACTGTCAGGTCAAGCTAGCTGGCTTATGCCAGTTGTGCTGCTTGGGTGCATTGCCATATTTGCAGGGTTAAGACGGAGAAATATAACCAACAAGCACAAGGAGGCCTTGTTCTGGTTGGCCTGGCTGCTTCCGGTTGCTGCCTTTTTCAGTGTGGCAGGGTTCTTCCATCAATATTATCTGATTATGCTTGCACCTCCACTTGCTGCGCTGACTGGCGCAGGATTTGTAGCGATGTGGAAATTATATCGTGATCGCACCGGATGGCAGGCCTGGTTGCTTCCGGTGTCCGTACTGCTTACGACGCTGTTCGGCTGGTATATCATGCAGGTGTATGACGATACGATTGGTGCAGGATGGTCGGTTAGTGAATTAATCGCAGGCATTCTGGTTACGGTCATTCTGGTCGTTATGCTTCATCGCACACATCGATGGAAACAGGGCTTCATTATCGCGGGATTCATGGTGATGCTGATTGGTCCAATCTATTGGGCATTCACCCCAATTACTTATGGTGGCAACAGCATGATTCCGGCAGCAGGACCTACGGGTTCCAATAGCATGTTTGGTCGAGCCGGAATGGGCATGCCGATGGGTAACGGTGCAGGAGATACAGAAATGCCTGCAACGGGTGGCCGAGGTGGAATGGGTAACCGTAACGAAGAAGTGGATACAGCCACATTGAATTATCTGAAAGAGCACAATACGGGCGAAACGTATCTCTTCGCCACTACGGACTATAATCAGGCAGCGCCTTATATCATCGATGAGAAGGCAGCAGTGATTACGCTTGGCGGTTTCTCCGGATCAGACCCGGTGTACACCACAGAGGAACTTGAGGAACTCGTCAAGAGCGGGCAAGTGAAATATTTCATGGTTGGTGGCATGGGTGGCCGTGGAGGAAACTCGGAAATTACCGATTGGATCAAAGAACATGGAACCGAGATTCCAACGTCAGAATGGAAGACAGGCACCGACAGCGGATCTATGGATAACGGAGACACCGGAAACAGAGCTGGCTTTGGATTCGGCGGACAGACGACCTTGTACGAAGTGAAATTATAAACTGTAATGAAAATCTCGAACGAAGTCCATTGGAAAAGGGAGGGGACGAACATGGCTCACGCGTACCGATACAGCATTATTATTCCCATGTATAACGAGGAAGCGGTGATCGAAGAGACTTATCGGCGTCTGAAGAAGGTCATGGGCAGCACAGGAGAGAGTTATGAACTGCTGTTTGTCAATGATGGCAGCGTGGATGGAAGTGCACAGATGATTCGTGATTACGCCCGTTGGGACGAGAGTGTGAAGCTGATTGATTTTGCTCGTAACTTCGGACATCAGATTGCGATAACAGCAGGTATGGATTATGCAGCGGGGGATGCCGTGGTTATTATTGATGCGGATCTGCAGGACCCTCCCGAACTGATACTGGATATGATCGCCAAATGGGAAGAGGGTTATGAAGTCGTATATGCCCGTCGCACCAGACGAAGCGGGGAAACTCGTTTCAAGAAATGGTCGGCAAGTCTATTCTATCGTCTACTTCGTGCCTCCACGGATACGGATATCCCGGTAGACACCGGAGACTTCCGCCTCATTGACCGCAAAGTATGTGATGAAATGAAACGTCTTCCGGAGAAAAACCGATTTGTGCGCGGGTTGGTCAGTTGGGTTGGATTTCGTCAGACGGCTATTGAATATGAACGGGATGAACGTCTGGCAGGTGAAACGAAATATCCGCTGAAACGCATGCTGAAGCTGAGCCTGGATGGCATTACGTCATTTTCGCATAAACCGCTCAAGCTGGCAGGATATGTAGGTGCGATCCTGTCGGTAGGTGGATTCATCTACATGTTAACGGTTATTGGTTCAGCCATCTTTACGGATTCTACGATTAAAGGGTGGCCATCTATTGTGAGTATCATGCTGATGTTTAACGGATTCATCCTGATTATGCTGGGCATTCTGGGCGAGTATGTTGGCCGAATCTATGATGAGACCAAGGCACGTCCACTATACATTGTAAGAGACGTGGTTCAGGCCGAGAGTCAGCAAGTGCAATCCCGATTGACAGCCCGAGTCGCTCATCATGACTAAGCGTCTGGTAACAATCTTCAAGTTTGGTATTGTGGGTGTTGCGAATACCGCAGTGGATGCGGCGGTGTTTGCTATACTCGCACTGGTCGGTATGCCGATTCTGATTGCTCAAGGAGTCTCGTACAGCTGCGGTGTTGCGAACAGCTATTGGCTGAACGGCAGGTGGACTTTTCGAGATGCGATGCGAGGGGGTAACGATAGAGCGAAACTTATTCGTTTTCTAATCACCAATCTCATCGTTCTTGCATTATCCGCCCTCATTCTGATGACATTGCACGATGTGTTGGGTTGGAGTCTCGTGATGAGCAAGATCCTGGCGACATTAATGGGAATGGTCCTGAACTATATGGCTAGTAGATATTGGGTGTTTCGTATAGCAGCTTAGCTGCGTGTAGTATGAAATATTAGTTATATGAAGCAAATGAAAGGAGTGTATGATGAAATGCGCATTAAAAAAGCAGTTATTCCGGCAGCGGGTCTCGGAACCCGTTTCCTGCCAGCAACGAAGGCACAGCCTAAAGAGATGTTACCCATCGTGGATAAACCGGCTATCCAATACATTGTTGAAGAAGCAGTGCAGTCAGGCATTGAGAATATCCTCATTGTGACTGGACGTAACAAAAAATCCATAGAAGACCATTTTGATAAATCGGTTGAACTTGAACATTCTTTATATGCCAAGGGCAAACAGTCTTT
Organism: Paenibacillus sp. FSL R5-0749; assembly: GCF_038595085.1. Classification (NCBI taxonomy): domain Bacteria; kingdom Bacillati; phylum Bacillota; class Bacilli; order Caryophanales; family Paenibacillaceae; genus Paenibacillus; species Paenibacillus sp. FSL R5-0749. Next base: position 2,989,644 of record NZ_CP152005.1, read on the forward strand.
ACTGGAAGAGGTGCAAGCGATCAGCGAGATGGCCAATATTCATTTTATTCGTCAAAAGGAACCGCTGGGTCTGGGGCATGCCATTGGATGTGCACGGCAGTTTGTAGGAGATGATGCCTTCGCAGTACTGCTCGGCGATGACATTATGGTGTCTGATCCGCCTGCACTTGCCCAGATGGTTCATCTCTATGAAAAGACAGGCAGCCAGATCATCGGTGTCCGTCAGGTAGACGCGGCAAATGTGAGCAAATATGGCATTATTGATTCGGCTGGTGCAGAGGACCGGGTTCACCGAGTCACCAATTTGGTCGAAAAACCTTCCCTTGCAGAAGCACCATCCCGAACAGCTGTAATGGGAAGATACATTCTGAAACCTTCCATCTTTCCCATCCTGGATCAGATCGAGAGAGGGGCCGGAGGGGAATATCAGTTAACGGATGCCTTGAAAGAAATAAGTCAGGTGGAGGAGTTGTTAGCTCTTGAACTGAAGGGACGTCGCTACGATATTGGCGATCAATTCGGATATATTCAGGCGATCTTGGAGATCGGATTGATGCGCAAGGAATTACAGCCCATGCTGACATCCTATCTTCAAAAGCTTGCAACCCAGTGGGTATAGGCATTGATATGAAGCAGAGGCCCACATCTGCTGCAACAAGAGAGCCTTTCCTTCGTACATGGTCCTTTCATCGAATCCAGCATTGTACAATGTTTCCAGTAACGCTACAATGAGCAAGAAGTTCAAGTTGCTCTTGGAGGAGTGAGGAATCATGAATGAGACTATCATCAGGGACCTTATTAAGTATATGGACGTCGAGGACAACGCCGCCATTCAGTCCATTCAGACCGAGCATCGGATGAAACTGGGACACTTTTGGGGAATACAGAAAGGTAACCGTGTACTGGAAATCGGGTGTGGTCAGGGAGATACAACAGCCGTGCTTGCACACCTGGTGGGGGAGCATGGGTACGTTCATGGTGTAGATATTGCACCAGAGGATTATGGTACACCGTTGACCGTAGGTGAAGCGGCAGCCAAGCTGCGGAGATCTCCGCTGGGTGACCGAATTCGAATGGATTATGAGTTCGACATTCTAAGTGATCAGGTTAAATTTGCCGAGAATGAGTTTGATGTGATTGTACTATCCCATTGTTCCTGGTACTTGAAATCGTTTGACGAACTCGCCCGGATTCTTAGCAAGGTTAGGACGTGGGGACATCAGTTATGTTTTGCCGAATGGGATGCACGAGTAACAGATGTGAGCCAGCTCTCGCATTGGTTATCCGTTCTCATTCAGTCCCAGGTTGAATGTTACAAGGAGAACAGCTTCTCCAATGTGCGTACGCTTTTTACACCGGAGGATATTCAGGAGCTTGTCACTGCGTCAGGCTGGATGATGAAGGAAGAGATTTCGATCCATTCTTCCGAACTGCAGGACGGTCGCTGGGAAACTGAAATGACACTGACAGAAGCGCCTGAGGAACTAAAACGGCTTCCGATCCCTGACAAAGTAAAAACACTTCTTCTTTCCGAACTGAAATTACTCAGAACACATCATGCGTTGGGCCCTGGGAGTCCACTGGGGACGTATGCCATTATTGCCAACAAACAGTAAGGAAATCACGAATAAATTTCATTAGCCAAAAAAATATGTTTACTTCATCACGGTAATTTTGATATTATAATCGCAATATCAAATGCGACGAAGAGACGAGTAGATAAAAACCATTCTTTCAAAGAGAGCTCCGGCAGCTGAAAAGGAGTAAAGAACTTTTTATTGAATAAAGACTCAGAGCAGCACATCGGAACTTAGCATTAAGGGATGGTGTGACAGGCGCTCCTGTTACAGAGCTAGAGTAGGAAGGTATACAACAGCAACATGGTTGTGTAACCTTTACTTGAAGAGGCGGATATGGTGACATATCAGCGAATCTGGGTGGTACCACGAGAGTTCAATCTCGTCCCTGAGACTATTGTCTTGGGGATGGGATTTTTTGGTTTTTTCGGGGCTGTGACTACACGCTTTGGAATTGCCTGAATAGTGTTTAATAAGAGGAAACTCACACCGAAAGGAAATGATGATTGAATGTCAGCAAAATTGAAAGTTGGTATCGTCGGTGGAACGGGAATGGTAGGTCAGCGTTTTGTAGACCTGCTCGATCAACATCCATGGTTTGAAGTAACAGCTATTTCTGCAAGCGCCAATTCGGCAGGTAAAACATATGAAGAATCCGTACAGGGCAGATGGAAACTCGCAGTTCCTATTCCGGAAGCGGTGAAGAAAATCGTGGTTCAAGATGCTTCGCAGGTCGAAGCTTTTGCCAGCCAGGTTGATTTTATTTTCTGCGCGGTTGATATGAAAAAGAATGAGATCCAAGCGCTCGAAGAGGCTTATGCCAAAACAGGAACACCTGTCGTGTCCAACAACTCGGCTCATCGCTGGACAGCAGATGTACCTATGGTAATCCCTGAGATTAACCCGGGACATCTGGACGTGATTGAAGCTCAACGCAAACGTCTGGGTACCAAAACCGGATTCATTGCCGTAAAACCAAACTGCTCCATTCAGAGTTATGTGCCAGCATTGCACGCCTTGCGTGAGTTCAACCCGACTCAAGTCGTTGCTTCCACGTATCAAGCCATCTCGGGAGCAGGTAAAAACTTTACGGACTGGCCGGATATGCTCGATAATGTCATTCCATACATCGGTGGCGAGGAAGAGAAGAGTGAACAGGAACCTCTCCGGATCTGGGGTAGCATCGAGAACAATCAGATCGTCAAAGCTTCTGCTCCATTGATTACCACACAATGTATTCGTGTACCGGTAACGGATGGGCATCTGGCTACCGTGTTTGTAAACTTCGAGAAAAAACCAAGCAAAGACGAAATTCTGGAGCGTTGGTTGCAGTTCAAAGGTCGTCCGCAGGAACTGGCTCTGCCAAGTGCACCAAAACAATTCATTACGTATTTTGAAGAAGAGAACAGACCACAGACAAAACTGGATCGTGACATCGAACGCGGAATGGGTGTATCGACAGGCCGACTGCGCGAAGATTCACTCTATGATTACAAATTCGTTGGATTGTCCCACAACACGCTCCGCGGAGCGGCAGGTGGTGCGGTTCTGATCGCTGAATTGCTCAAAGCCGAAGGATACATTCAACCGAAATAAGCATCAAAGAATCATGAACAGCAACAGATTTCTGCAAAGAATGATTAGATGAAAACCATCACTTGTTGATGGTTTTTTTTGTGGGCTATATCCGGAAAACGGAGTGGAGTCATGGAGTGGTATGAAATATGTAAAGTGAAACACGCCGACAGGATTGTCAGCGTTATTTACTGCGCAGCTGCCGGGCACGGACTCGAAGCTTCGGATTCAGGAAGAATACGACTCTTTAGCCGAGAAGCCGGACAGCTGCCTTCTTCGTCGCGTTTGGTTTCCCAATGAATAGGATTGGTCATATCCGGGATGCGTTGCTCCAAAATGGCTTGATATTGACGTGCTTTCTCTTCCAAATGAGCAACCCGGCTCTTGGCTTCTTCAAGCTGAATCAGCGCTGCTTCCTTGTATTCCATCATAAGTGCGAATCGCTGTGCAACGGTTGAATCCCCTTCAAGACAGAGATCGACGTATGTTTTAATGTTCTCAATCGGTAAGCCAGTCTGTTTGAGGCATTTGACACCATGCAGCCAGTTGATGGATTCCTCATCAAACACCCGAATGTTATTTTTATTGCGTTGAATGCTTGGAACCAAACCTTTATCCGTGTAAAAGCGTACCGCGTGCTCTGTGAGTCCTGTAAGATGGGCAGCATCCTGAACCGTATACATATGTAATCCTCCTCGTAAAAAATATAATGGAGACCGCTTGACTTCGTGTAACACGAAGGAGCTAGGGTTATTGTAACGCAAGTCGGACGGAAGTGGAACAACTGCTTTTTTTGCTGAATTTCAGCAATACGTGAAGACTTGCGATTCACAATAGAAGCTTAGGAGGCGTTAATATGCAAACTGTAACTTTAAATAATGGAGTGAAAATGCCGATCATCGGCTTTGGTGTCTACCAGGTTCCTGATGCCGATGAATGCGAGAACACGGTATATGAAGCATTGAAGGCAGGTTACCGCTTAATTGATACGGCCGCCGGATACCTGAACGAAGAAGCAGTTGGACGCGCGATCAAGCGCAGTGGCATACCGCGGGAAGAACTGTTTATCACGACCAAGCTATGGATTCAGGATGCCGGATATGAAAGTACCAAGCTGGCGTTTGCCAAATCGCTCAGTAAGCTGCAGCTCGATTATCTGGATATGTACCTCATTCATATGCCTTTTGGTGACTACTACGGGTCTTGGCGTGCGATGGAAGAACTGTACCGCGAGGGCAAGATCAAGGCAATAGGCGTCAGTAACTTCCTGCCAGACCGTCTGATGGATCTTATTGTTCATAACGAAATTGTGCCTGCCATCAATCAGATCGAAACACATCCGTTTCAACAGCAGGTCGATAGTGCTGCTTTTATGAAAGAACAGGGCATACAACACCAGTCATGGTCACCGTTTGCGGAAGGTCGCAACAATTTATTTAGCAACGAAGTGCTGGCTTCGATTGCTGGGAGACATAACAAATCTATCGCCCAGGTTGTACTCCGCTGGCTTGTGCAACAAGACATCGTGATTATTCCAAAATCGGTACGCAAAGAGCGGCTTATCGAGAACTTTGATATTTTCAATTTTGTACTGAGTCCGGAAGAGATCGCAACCATTTCCACGCTGGATACCAAGGAAAGTCTATTCATGAAGATTGACGACCCTGAAGTTGCCCAGATGCTAGGTAAGATGAAAGTGGATTTGTAAAGACAGAAACGAATGACTAGATTTACGAAGCCGAGTAGTATCGTAGCGATATTAGTAATAAAAGCAATCCAATGTAAAACGCCGACGATCATGTCGGCGTTTTTTACATTCCAGTATGTTGTTAGGCGGCAGATGTCTTATCCGACTTATGCAGAAGCTGAGAGCGACGACCGAGCAGATAACCTGTCAGGGAAGCAAGCATCTGTTGGAATACCATGCCGAGCACGACCGGGACAGCAACAGGTGGCGGAAAATACGAAACAGCGAGTACTGCACCTGCGCTGATATTACGCATGCCTCCATTAAACACGAGAGCTACCTGGTCGGCCTCATTCCATCCCAACAATCGAGCAATAAAATAACTTAGTGCATACCCGAGAGATGCCAGGAAAATAATGATGACCGCAAGACCAGCCAATTTCCAGTTGAAATCGGCCAAGTAGGGGGCAACAACAGATCCATTTATTGCAACGACGGATGCCATAAACAATTTGGATAATGGATTCAATCTCGGTCCCCAGACCGGGACAATGGCGCCTTTGGTCCACTCATTCAAAAGCATACCGAGCAGGGATGGCACTACAATCATCCAGAACAGACTGCTCATCATGGCAGCTGTATCCAGTGTGACACTGGTGCCAATCAACAGAGATAATACGCCGGGAACGACGAAAGGTGCAAGCATCGTATCAATCAGGATGATGGAAAGCGTAAGTGCGATATTGCCCCGATAGATGCTGACCCAGATGAAGCTGCTTATTCCAGTTGGTATAACGGCTGCCAGAACCAGACCCGTTATGGTGTACGCATCTGTAGGGAACACCAGATGACCCATACCGAGAGCAATTAGAGGCATCGCCAAATGCAAAATAAACAGACATACAAACAAGGGGAATGGCTTCTTCAGTACATTGACAAAATCCCGTATCCCAAGACTGATACTTCCAGCGAACGTCATGAACGCAAAGAGCCAAGGAGATAAAAAGGTATAAGAAGAAAGGAAACTCCCGCATAACACGCCAATAATAATGCTGATTGGGGTAATCAGTGGCATGATGCGGTTCAAGCGTTGGTTCAAGGCTTGAAGCATTATCATGACATCCCTTTACCGTGTGATTTTACTATTATACATGTTAATAACGCTGGCTGCAGATCCATTTGCAATAAAACAGTCTAAACAGGTATCATGGACTTGGAACAAGGATTTAGAATAGGAGAAAGGGAGATGATCATGTTTATAAGAAAACGAAGGCACACATTAATGATGACAGGCCTTATCGCATCAAGTATTCTTTTGATTTCGGCCTGTTCTGTCGTGGAGCAAGCCAATGAAAGTTTAAATTATGTTAGTGGGGCTACTGATTATATAGAACAGGTATCGAACGCCGGCGCAGATCTGCAAGAGCTCGCATCAGGTGCAGTGAACAATCCGGAGATAACCACTCAGATTCAGGAGAAAATCGATCTGATTCAAGCAGAAGCAAGCGAATTTTCTCAGCTGACTGCTCCTGCGATCGGTGAGAGCATTCATGAGAATCTGGTCAGATACAATACGCAATTAACGGAAGTTGTGGACCATTTCGAGAATACGATTACAGAGCAAGGGTTTACGGTGGGAAATTGGGAGAAGACGGGCATTCCTGAACTGATCACCAACATCAATAACCTGAAAGATCCGCTTAGTGGACTTCAGGGGGAATAAGTTGAATTCATTTTCAATATGTAGAGACCACTCAGTTTGAATTTTCATTTTTTGTAAGGGCGAGATATCGAAGGGATAGAATTTCTGATATCTTCGCTTTTTTTATTTTCCGTTGACTCATGCATATTTAATGTCACAGGAGCTAGACTATAGCAAGTAATCACGAGATGAATATGAGCCAGGGTTTGATATATTTTGCCACAAAGGAGAATTGGATCATGACTGAACACAATGGAAAAGTAATCATTATTACTGGTGGAGCTAGTGGTATTGGTAAAGAAACAGCCCTTCAACTTTCGGATCAAGGTGCGACTATTGTTATCGCTGACTATAATGAAGACGGAGCGAAGAAGCTTGCGGCAGAGATTGAAGCAGCAGGCGGAACAGCGGGCGCATATAAAGTGGATGTATCCAAAGGGGACGAGATCAAATCCCTGATCGACTGGACAGTTGAGCAATACGGTACGTTAAGCGGTATTTTCAATAACGCAGGCATTGGACTTGTGAAGCCATTTCTGGAGATGGACCCGGAATCCTATCACAGAGTCATTGATGTAGATCAACACAGTGTATATTATGGGATGTATTATGGCGCGAAAAAAATGGTTGAATTAAATGTACAAGGTACCATTGTTAATACCTCTTCAATCTATGGAAGTGTTGCTGCAGTAGGCAGCTTCAACTACAATGCAGCCAAGGCGGCTGTTGTAATGATGTCCAAGTCTGGTGCATTGGAACTTGCGGAGCATGGAATTCGTGTCGTTGGTGTAGCGCCTGGTTTTATCGAAACACCGATTCTTGGCGATGACCAAGCCATGAAAGATGCACTTGCTACTCAACATATGCGTGGAGAACTTATTCAGCCAGAGAAAGTAGCCAGTGTGGTTACATTCCTCTTCAGTGATGCAGCAAGTGCAATGAATGGTACAACCGTAGCAGTAGATGATGGTTTCCTCAGCTTCAAAACCAAATAAGTAACCCTTCTAGAATGAAGGGAAGTCTCCTCAAATAAACAGAAAAAACGGTGCGAAACGATTTATTCGTTTTGCACCGTTTTTGTATTTCATTATAAAGGAATCGTGGCATAGGAGGTGGAAATAAGTTTGTCGAATTATCCCGAAAATTCAGAGATCATGATACAATTAACAAGGCTATATCTTTTTATCATTTTATGGTGTCATATACAATTCGAACTCCGAGAGAGCCATAGCTCTCTTCTTTGTAATGACATTGAGAACAACTTTTGGTTGAACACAACGCATCATTATGAACTTGTAATTTTTCGTTGCACTGTGGACATTTATTTTCAAAAAGAGTCTTCAACACGTTAAACATGCTTAATCACTCATTTCGGATTAATTTACTTGGTTTTTATTATAACGGATAATATTCGCCTTGTATAGCACTTTAGATGGGGATCGAAATGAAATTTATATTGGCACGAAAGGAAGCGCATAACCGATGGATCTTCAGCTTTTTATCATCATGTTTATTCTCGGTCTGGTCGGTTCATTTTTCTCCGGTTTGTTGGGTATTGGTGGGGCCATTATCAATTATCCGCTACTGTTATATGTTCCATCCTGGATGGGACTGGAGCCATTCTCAGCACATGAGGTATCGTCGATTAGTATGTTTCAAGTATTTTTCGCTTCACTGGCCGGTGTTGTTGCATTCCGGAGAAAAGTAAAAGCGGGGAGAAGTGGTGGGGCATTTGTTCACCGAGGATTGGTACTCTACATGGGCTCCAGCATTCTTGCTGGCAGTCTGATTGGCGGGTTCGTCTCAGGTCATTTGGATGGAAGAGTTATTAATGTGATCTATGGTATTTTGGCAATTCTGGCGATTGTGCTCATGCTGATTCCCGGAAAAGGAAAGCTTGATACCTCGGCTCCTTTGGTGTTCGACCGATGGATAGCAGCAGGCACTGCGTTTGCAGTAGGCATTGTATCAGGAATTGTGGGTGCGGGTGGTGCTTTTATCCTTATTCCCATCATGCTGACGATTCTCAACATCCCCGTGCGAACGACGATTGCATCTTCACTGGCAATTGTATTTATCTCGGCCATTGGTGGTGTGATAGGGAAATTGACGGGGGGAGACATTCCGCTGGAACCCATTATCTATACAGTGATCGGTAGCATGCTGGGGGCTTCCATTGGTTCTAAGGTTAGTTCGATGATCAATGTGAGGATACTTCGGTATGCACTAATTGTACTTATCGCCATTACAGCGGTCAAAGTCTGGTCTTCCATTCTGTAAAATCACGTACGTAGAATGAACAGTGACGATTTCGTAACCAAACGGTTGGATCACCGTATAAAGGTTATGAACATGAGCTGACACGTTGGATACACCATCAAATGAGTTCAGTTTTCGTCCATGGAGCACCTCATCTCCTTTCATGGATACATGTTTAACATTAATAGAAGTTGAGGTATCCACCCTATGAATAACGTACTTACAGAACAGGCTGATGCAGGATATCGGCTAGCTGAACAGAAAGCATCTCAGTATTTTACTGCTCTTAGGCAGCAACTTATGGATAATACGTATACAACTATACTTACCCAAGATATTCATGTGTGGCAAAAAAAACATATTCATCGTTTTGCCTGGCTTTCTCTTTTGTCACCAAGTAAACGAAAACCCGACCCCCGGGATGTGCATAGATATATCCATTGGCTGAATACGACTGGAAAGTTGGATGATTACCTGGATCGGAGTATTTCATATATCTATATGCGAGATCTGGGGCAAGCCCTTGATTCTCCAGATACTCAGGCCCGAATTCAGCACGTTGTCGAGAATACCAAAAAATATTTTATGGGCTCTGCCGCTGGGCGCAAAGGACAGCACGATTACATCAGTCTGGCTGCCCTGTACCGCTGGGGACAGAAGGAGCGCATTGAAACGGCTGTTATCTGGGTAATGAACAAATTAAAGAATGTAGCATCCAACATCCCGAAGGAGCTGGATGCAGAGCAGGCGCAGCGGAAGCTTATCAAAATTATTCTCGGCGTGGTGCTTCATGTGGACGATGAGATGAACGAGCAGACCCCACCTGAGGAACGGGCCCGAAGATTTGATGCGGCGATCAGACTCGGTTATTCCTACGGTTTGACGTATCCATTTGTGGATGACCTGCTGGATTCTCAAGCCTTGACTGCTCAGGAAAAGGAACAATATTCTCTGATGATACGCGATGCACTTCTTACCGGGGTTGTACCTGATCTGGGAGAATGGATGGGTGCTAACCTTGAAGTGATTGAATATGTGCATTCCGAGCTTCGGGAAGCATTTGAGTACATCAAGAATTACCAGCATCCAGAGAAACAACGCACGTTCCTAGAGCAATCCTATGTTTTCTTTCAGTCTCAAGAGATGGATCGCAACAAGAAATTAGCCAATGCGAATTATACCAATGAAGAATTGTACATTCCAATTATTATTAAATCTTCGTCTTCCCGATTAATTGTCCGGTCTGTACTCAGTGCACCAGTGGATGAAGGATTTGATCTGCGGACGTTCTATTACGGGATATATAATCAGCTGGCAGATGATTTTGCCGATATGTTTGACGATATGGAAGAAGGGGCTGTAACTCCTTATACGTACTATTTGAAGTATCGTGATTTGCGCCCTGATCTGATTAATCCATATGAATTGTATTGGGCAGTCATCTCTCACCTGATCCACGATGTATACAACTCGGACGCCAAGACCCGGGAGGTCATCCTGGATCGGGCTATAAATGGTCTGAAGCGTTGTAAAGAACGGTTGGGGCAGCAGAAATATGATGAAGTAATGACGATCTTTGCCTCGGGGCAGCCTGAATTCAATCAACTGGTTCAACAGATGGTGAGAAAAGCAGATGACGTTGATTTTCTCGATAAATTGTTACGGGATCAGGTTGTGCTTCAGTTGAAACATGACAAGCAGGAGAAAGAGGAGTTCAAGCAGACCATTCGAACAGTTCGCGAACAGATTAATGTGGAGTTGCAGATTGCGAAGCCCGGTGGACTTCATGAGATGAAAGAAACGCTGATCGATGCAGCCAATTATAGCTTGCAGGGAGACGGAAAGAGGTTACGCCCCATATTAACTTGGGTTATGGGGGTGTGCGAGTATGGCCTACCCGAATCATCTATTGTTCCGCTGCTACGATCGCTGGAGTACATGCATACTGCTTCCCTGATCTTTGATGATCTGCCTACGCAGGATAATGCTTCGACGCGGCGTGGACGTTCCACTCTGCATCAGGTACACAATAGCGCCACAGCAGAGCTTACGGGTCTGTTTCTCATTCAGAAGGCGATAGGAGAACAATCCTCATTGAATCGCTTTGATGCAGCAACCGTACTCACTCTTATTCAATATTCGGCTGAAAAAGCTGAGGATATGTGTATGGGGCAAGCGATGGATCTGAACTCCAAAGGCAAAGTGTTAACGCTTGAGCAGTTGAATATGATCTGTTTTTACAAAACAGGCATTGCCTTCGAAGCTGCTCTGGTCATGCCAGCCATACTTGCTCAAGTGAAGGAACCGGAGATGGCAACGCTGAAAAAGTTCGCTTATCATGCGGGGATCGCCTTCCAAATCAAGGATGACTTGCTGGATTACGAGGGAAATCATCTCATTCTTGGGAAACCTGCAGGTCAGGATGAGCGGAACAACAATTCAACCTTTGTGTCCATCCTGGGTGATGAAGGCGCGAAGAAAGAGATGTGGGAACATTACTGTCTTGCTACAGATGCATTAAACGAGTTGCCGAAATCTATTCCATTTTTGAGACATCTTTTGGATTATCTTGTGGCTCGTGAGCGATAAACCATTTTTCTCGTGATGCCTTATTGCATATGACTTATAATGATAGATAACGACAAAGGTCGGGATTCCATAGGATGGATTCCGGGCCTTGTTTGCCTTCATAGACACAAATTTCTTGGAAAGTTTTGTTTCAAGGATTGAAATTCTGGGTATTAAGCAGGTACTGTTGTTTTAAAACCGACTAATTATTATAGAAGATCTTTTATCAGGAAAAATCTTAGATTTCGACAATCTTTAGATGGAGTTTATATGCCAAAAGGAGAGCTTACAATGCAGGTTCAAAAGGTCGATCATCATGAATTGTTCGAGCAGATTTACAACCAAGCGCCTATTGGGATTGCACTCGTTGCTCCGACAGGGCAATGGATGAAAGTGAACCCTGCTTTTTGCTGTATGCTAGGTTACACAAGTGATGAACTAATGAATCTTACGTATCAGGATATTACACATCCGGATGATTCACCACACGATATGATCTGTAGTTACGACCTATTTGAGGGTAAAATAAAAGAAAATCAATACGAAAAGCGTTACATCCATAAAAATGGTGACATCTTATGGACGTCATTGCATGTTACATTAGTTCGTAACGAAATTACGGATGAACCGATTTACTTTATTTGCCATATTGTTGATATTACTGACCGCAAAATGTCTGAACAAAAGCTTCTGCATAGTGAAGAGATGTTCAAACTTATAACAGATCATGCTCAGGAGATCATCTATATTGCCGATCAGCAGGGTGTTTGTCGATTCTGCTCACCCTCCGTTCAAGGTTTACTGGGTTATTCGCCAGAACAAGTAATTGGTCAAAATAATGATGCATATTTTCATCCACAAGATCTGGAACGGATTTCACAGATGGACTTGACCAAGGGTAATCTGTTGAATACTAGGGTCCGTCATAAAGATGGGCATTATCTGTGGTTTGAAACCACATACAAGGTCTTTGGAGATGCTGAGCATGGAATGCAGATTTTTTCAATTGGACGAGATGTATCCGAACGGAAAAAACATAAAGACATCAGTGCAGAGGCTGAACGCATCGCCTTAATTGGCAGTTGGGAATGGGATATGGTCAATGACCAGATCGCTCTTTCAGATCAGATTTTTGAGATTCTTGAATTAGAACGTACACGAAAATCATATCGTGCAAGCGATATAGCTAATGTGATTAATCCTGCGGATAAAGCCTCCTTATACGAACAAATGGAATGGGTAAAACAAGGGAAAGCGCTAGATTTCGAGTACAAGCACATTAGTACGAATGGAAGTGAGAAGTATCTTCACTTGCGTGGATTGATTACGTTCGATGAGAATCATCAGCCAGTCCAGCTAAACGGGACACTACAGGATATAACTGAACGCAAACGTATCGAATTTAAATTACAGGAATCTGTGGAGCGCTACACTTCGCTTAAAAAATACAATCATGACGCCATTATCTCTTTTAACATGGATGGTAATATTATGAATGCCAATCCCGTAGCGGTGAACATGACGGGCTGTCCCGTGGCTGAGATGATCGGCACAAGCATAAGCAGATTTATCGGAGCCGACAATTTGGGTCTGATCTTGGGCAGTAATTATGAGATGGCTGAAAAGGAAATCAACGCTGTAAGGCACACCGATGGCTCTGAGACCGAAGTCTTGGCTACGCTTGCTCCAATCATTGTAAATAAATCCAATGTTGGGTTTTACCTGATTGCGAAGGATATCATGGAGCAGAAGAAACTGCTTGTTGCCAAAGAGACAGCGGAGAGAATGAATAAGGCCAAAAGTGAATTTTTGGCGATGATGAGCCACGAGATCCGCACACCTATGAACGGTGTAATTGGGATGACGGATTTGCTATTGGATACTCCTGGACTTAGCGCGGAACAAAAGGAATATATTGAAATCATTCAGAAGAGTGGAGATTCCTTGCTGGCAATCATTAATGATATTCTTGATTTTTCCAAAATCGAGTCAGGCAAAACCGATCTGGTAGAAGATCCTTTTGATCTCGTAGAAATCGTGACCGAGACGGTACAAATCGTAAAACCACTGGCTATTGAAAAAAAACTGGATGTTCGTATGTGCGTAAAAGATGTCATACCAACTCCGGTATATGGTGATGCGTATCGACTGAAACAAGTGCTTACCAATATCATTGGCAACGCGGTCAAATTCACTTCAGAAGGCGGCGTGGATATTAAAGTTGGGGTTAAGGAGCAGTCTAGCAATAGCGTGAAGCTTTATTTTCAGGTAAAGGATTCGGGCATTGGGATTCCGGCTGAGAGGAGACAACAATTATTTGAACCCTTCTACCAACTGGAGAATTTTATGACCCGCAAACCTCAAGGTACCGGTCTTGGCCTAGCCATTAGCAAGAAACTGGTGGAGCTTATGCAGGGCGAGATTTGGATTGAGGATTCGGATCAACCGGGTACAATATTTATATTTACTGCCCAATTCAAATTAAATAATGGTGAAGAAAGCAACAGCTTGGATCAACAGCAGAAGAAGAGCAGAACCTCAGCCTTGCGAATATTAGTCGCAGAAGACAATGAGGTGAATCAGCTTGTCCTTAGCAGAATTGTGGAGAAAAAAGGACATTTTGTGGATCGTGTGGCGGACGGTATTGAGGTAGTCGAAGCGGTAAAACACAATTCATATGATATTATCTTCATGGATGTGCATATGCCAAGGCTTAATGGATTCGAAGCGACAAAAGTGATTAAAAATTCTTTGCACTCCGAGAGTTGTCCGTATATTATTGCGGTAACTGCCAATGCGTTAAGAGGAGACAAGGATAAATGCTTGAAGGCAGGCATGGATGCGTACGTCAGCAAACCGATTAAAATCGAGTCCATCATGCAAGTCTTGGAAACCTATTACGTCAAACATAATCTTTGAAACTAATTTCTAATTGTACTAAAAAATAGATTGGCAATAGAGCCGTTAGCTTACCACAAATAAACTAGCGGCTTTTTTTGCTGTTCCATGATTTTGGTCCACCCCTGTATCCCACAGATGCAACTGCACACGAATATCCCTAAGGATTTTTGATCCACAATTTGGAGATGTCCATATATCCGAATTCTGCTATCTGCATGCCGAAGATGCTTTGATCCAGTTCAGCCTGCTTGTTCATGTGACAACCATGCAAGATCCAGCATTGATCACGAAGCAATGCTTCAGCTTCATCCAGGAGCACTGTTCGGTCTTCCCGATGAAGCTTCGCGAAATGATCCAGTTTGTCATCCAGTTGAGACTGGAATGCAGGAGACATACACATATGAAAATGGTTGGACAGGTTTTTGAAAAAATGAATCATGCCGTACTGCCAATCTTCCTCCAGTATCTCTTCAGCCAAGATCAATTGTGCGTTCGTGGTTTCCTCTGAGTTGAAATAATCCACAACGGGCTGCATGCTGATGTTTATTCCGATGGACTGCGCACGACATTGGAACCACTCCGCAACATCTGCATCCTTATTTTGCTTATACGATAAAGTTATCGTCTCACCCTGGTATCCACAGCCATGCAGCAATTCACGAGCATGGTCAAGAGAAACCGCTGTCCAGTCTTGGGCTGCACTTCTCCAGGGAAGGAAACTGCTGGCTGGTGTGATCCGATTGCCACCGAGATCTCTGACAAGAGCGACCGAATCATAGACGATACGAAGCGCTTGTCGAAATAGAGGCTGATGATGGATGCCTTCCTTGTGAAAATTAAACAGCATATACTGACAACCCAGTGCCGGATAATTGATGCTGTTGGTCCGTTCAAAGCCTGTTGCGAGACTCAATCGATCTGTACCTGGTAGCTCATAATAACGATCATTCGGACTCAGGTCAGGTACGAACCAGAAATGGACTTGATCCAGATGTGGCCGAATGCCGTAGTAGGCATCAAATGCAGTAAGTTCCAATACATCTTCATTCAGCTCAGAGATCTGGAAAGGACCGGTACCAATTAAGGTATTGGCTACATTGTAATCGTAGGGCAGGATCGTCATTCGAATACAGCTGAACAGATGCAAAAAGAACCGATTAGGACGACGAAGAACAAACTTGATGCAGTAATCACCTGCTACTTCCGCGTGTTCGATATCCCGATATAACCAGATGGACGGACTATGCACGTCTTTTAATCGTTGCAACGTTGCTTGCACATCCCGGGAGGTCATGACACGACCGTTGTGAAAACGTACACCCTTCCTGAGATAGAAGGTCCATAATCGGTGGTCCTCGCTGCACTCCCACATATGAGCCAATGCTGGGCGGAATGATTCTTTTTTGGCATCATAAGTGATTAATGTATTACAGACCTGGCTCAACAGATAGGTTTCAAAAGCAGTATACACAAAGGCTGGATCCAAATCGCCTAACTGGCGAGACCTCATAATGCGCAGGATATCCTGACCTGAGGAAGTTTCGTCGTGGCTGTGAAATCCCATCTGTTGATGGAGGGAAAGCATGAGCTGTTCTCGCAATGAATCATGCATCTGAATGGTTCCGATGAGTTCAATGGCATCTTTCATTTTGTCTTTAGCGAGAAGTTGTGTAAAACTCGCTTCCAGCGCTTCATTCATGCTACGCAGCAACGTTAATTCCGAATGGTGCCCACGACCACGCCCGGGTTGCCAGTGGATGAAGCCTTGCTCCTCCAATTTTCTAATAATGAACTTCACATTACGAGGGGTGCAGCACAAGGCAGCGGACAGGCTATCAATGGTTACCGCTACAGGTTCATGGAGCTTGAATGAAAGTTGTTCGGAACCGGCGAGCCTTAGAAAGTGTGTATGTAGAGTATCCATGTGCATAACTCCTCTATTAAAGGTGAAAAGTGTGATCAAATGTTTACACTTTTACTTCCCCCTTTTATCCTTACAATTATACATGAGTAGAGGTAGTTCAAAAAGTCCGCTTTTGATTACGAAAGATGCCTAAAGGCATCATCAGCATCGAATATGGAATACAGCCGAAATGTCCGTTGCTCACGTAGTTTTCCCTACGCTCAGCTACTCCATTTCTAGCTTTATCCCATCTTCTCGGTACTGAAAACCGAACTTTTTGAACACGAATTAGTAGAAGTTGTTCAAAAAGTCCGCTTTTGAAGCATCTAGAATGAATAGGAGAAGTTCGCATGAAGCAATATTTAAGGCAAATTCACCCCTTGGCATGGACCATCATTATCGGAACCATGTTTGGACGTCTTGTCACGTCAATGAGTATCCCGTTTCTATCCATTTATCTGACACGTGTACTAGAGGCTACACCGACCCAGACCGGTATTACTGTGGCCGTTAGCTCGCTGGCAGGTGTAATGGTCAGCTTTTATGGCGGTTATATTTCGGACCGGATTGGTCGCAAAATCGTGATGTTAATCTCGGTATTTAGCTGGGCAGGTGTGTTTTTCATTTTTTCAGCAGCAGAGCATCTATGGGTGTTCTTTGTTGCCAATACGTTAAACGGATTATGCCGTGCAGTATTCGAGCCTACCTCCAGAGCCCTGTTATCGGATATTACTTCTCCGCAGAACAAATTGCTGGTGTTCAACCTCAGATATGCTGCGATTAATCTCGGCGTGGTCTTTGGGCCAATTATCGGATTTCAACTGGGATCGTCTGAATCGACATTTCCATTTGTGATTTCCGGCTTGGTATACATAGCCTATGGACTTGTACTGTTTCTGCAATTCAAGCTACAGCATGCCAATTTGCCAGAGCGTCATCAGGCAACCGCACCACGTTTGCGTGAAGCACTCATGACCACTGGTCGCGACCGGGTGTTTCTGCCAGTATTGATCGGTACCACATTTTGTGTTCTGGGTTACGGACACTTCAGTTCTACATTGGCACAGTACTTGGCGAGGAGCCCGATCTTTGAAAATGGAAGCCAGATGTTCTCGTACATGCTTTCCCTGAATGCCGTGACGGTATTGATTATTCAGTATCCGCTTGTGCGAACATTCCGAAACTTTCCACCGCTTGTTCCTCTGATTGTGGGTAATCTGCTGGTTGCAACCAGTCTGATGATGGTTGGAATCGCTGAAGGTGTACTCATGATGATGATGAGTGTCATACTATTTACCATTGGGGAAGTATTATTGTTCACGATGATGGATATGCTCATCGACCGGATTGCGAAGCCGGAATGGAAGGGAACGTATTTCGGGACCATCGGCTTCAATAATATTGGTAGTGTCATTGCTCCTGTAATGGGAGGGGTGTTATTAAGTCAATTTGGAGCGGAGAATGGACTCGCTGTCTTTGTACCGATTGCGCTGACGACTGCACTGGGAGTTCCTTTTCTTCTGATCGCACATAGACGCCTTGTTGTTAGAGAGAAGCAAACGGAGTCCACATCATTGGGAATGTAGCAGGAATTGAAAGATTAATGACATGAATTAAATAACAATTCAGTTAAAATTATCTTGACGGATGTTAAACCAGGGAATACAATAAACAACAAATATGTGAAACGGGTGGGATGATGATTATGTTTATGCCTATACAGATTTCGAATCAATAACTGAATACGCATAAGCATAGTGACATTAATCCGATTTTTTTGCAATGATCGCGTTGGGACAGTCATGTTTGTGCACCCCTGTCGTGGACGCTCATCATTATTGCGATGCAGAGGAGATTCGGGAAATGCTTGCATTTCATCCGGATTCCTTCGGTTATAAGCTGTAGATGAACTTTAGTTCATCTATGGCTTTTTTGCATGCATTCCACCAATCCGTTCACATGGAAAGGAGCATTTGTTTTTCTTTTTGGCAATGAACATACCCTTAAAGGAAGAAAGAGAGGTAACCCTATGAAGCAACCTGCGCAAAGTTATACCATTTGGTTCTCCCAACGCACGGGCAGTACTCTGTTGGGTGACGCTTTAAGTTCTACAGGTGTAGCCGGTTATCCGAACGAATGGCTGCATTATCAGTTTAAAAGTCCAGATAATTTGAAACATGAAGATCTGGAGCAGATTTGGAGCCAAGGGACAACGTCAAACGGCGTGTTTGGCATAAAGATTAATTTTGAACAACGATGGATTGATGCATTCCGTAGTCTCTATCATCTGCCACCAGTGTTATCGCGAGCTGAGGTATGGAGTACGGGGTTTCCGAACTGTAACAAGCATATATACATGACACGTCGCAACAAAGTCAGATTGGCGGTGTCGTGGTGGAGAGCCATTGTTTCGGGGGAGTGGCATCGCAAGCATGGAGATCGCCCTCACATACAAGATATTGCAGATCAATACAACTTTGATGCGATTAAACATTTGCTTGTTGAGAGTAACATGTGCGAAGCTGCAATCGAAGATTTTCTGTCCGAATCGGGCATTGAACCGCTGACAATTGTATATGAGGATTTTATACAAGATTATGAGGGGACCGTCATGGATGTGTTAGCGTTTTTGGGAGTTCAATCGGACGGTATTACGGTATCAGCCCCTTCCTTTGACCCGATTGCAGATGAGATCTCTGAACAATGGGTCCAACGATTTCGGGAAGAGTGCCAGAGAGGATGGGAGAATGTAAGATGGTAAACACACATGGAAAAATACATCCACGGGTCGGAAATGTTGCATTTAGTGTTATTATGTATGATTCATCTTAGTGAGGAACAAAGATGGTTTGAATCATTAGAACAGAAAAGAATTGTTATACGAAGGAGTGAGGGGTTATGCCCAAAACAGAGAAACGCTCCATGTCTTGGCTGCTGCGCTATTTAAAACCAGTCAAAGGACGGCTGGCCTTACTTTTAATCATGTTGCTGACATCAACGGGGCTTCAGCTTTTGAATCCACAGATTATCAAACGATTTATCGATACAGCGGCAAATGGCGGAGTGCTCACCAATCTCATTCAGCTTGCAGGAATATTTCTGGTTGTGGCCGTGTTTAATCAACTCATCACGGTAGCGGTCAGTTATCTGGGAAATGATGTAGCCTGGCGGGCTACGAATCAACTTCGTGGAGATCTGCTGAAGCACTGTCTGCGTCTTGATATGCGTTTTCATAATGTGAAAACACCTGGTGAGATGATTGAACGTGTGGATGGTGACGTAACGAGTATCTCCAATTTTTTCGCAATGTTTATCGTGCAAGTGATCGGGAGTTTTGTACTGCTGGCCGGAATTCTCGGGTTCATGTTCAGCGTCAATGTGCCTATTGCTATGGTCATGACCGTGTTCACATTGTTATCGATCCTGTTCATGGTCTTCATCCGAAATCTGGGCGTGGACTCTTCCAAAAATGAACGGGCGGCAAGTGCCGCTCTGTTCGGATTAATTGAAGAACGTATTGCCGGGATTGAAGATGTGCAAGCGAATGGCCATGTGCCCTATGTGATGAACCGCTTTTACCGCACGATGCGCACAGTATTCCGTAAGGGGAGAAAAGCCTGGCTACTTCGGGTTATTCCATGGAATACCACAGTAGTTCTGTTCGCTCTGGCGGTCACTGCGGTGTTATTGTTGGGTGTGCATTACTATATGGAAGGTCTCATTAGTATCGGAACATTATTTCTGATCTACCAATATACGCAGATGCTGAATGATCCGATTGAGATGCTTGGAGATCAGGTGCAGGAGTTCCAAAAAGCAAAATCAGGTATGCTGCGCTCCAGAGAGCTACTATCCATGCAGAGTGTGATTGAAGAGGGGACAGAGGATCAATTGCCTGAAGGACCGCTTGGATTGGAATTCAATCAGGTACATTTCAGCTATAACCAGGATAAACCGGTATTGCAGGACATTAATTTTGCCATTAAACCTGGAGAACGTCTGGGAATCATCGGTCGCACAGGTAGCGGCAAATCGAGTCTTAGTCGTGTTCTTCTCCGATTGTACAATCTGGATCGGGGAACGATCCGTGTAGGTGGAACGGATATCACGAAGCTTTCATTACAAGCGCTCTATCGCCGGGTGGGTATGGTGACACAGGATGTGCAGTTGTTTGATGGCACGTTGCGTGACAATCTGACCTTGTTCAATGGGGATGTATCGGATCATATGATCAGGGAAACGACGGATCGCCTTGGGCTTAGCCAATGGATTAATTCACAACCAGAAGGACTCGATACCTATCTGGCAGCAGGTGGAGCTTCGTTATCGGCAGGGGAAGCACAGTTATTTGCCCTAACACGCGTATTCCTGACCGAACCAAGTCTGGTCATTCTGGATGAGCCTTCCTCACGTCTGGATGCTGCGACAGAAGGCATGCTGCAATCTGCAATTGACCAGTTAATGAAACAATCCACAGGAGTCATCATTGCTCACCGACTGGCTACACTGGAGAAAGTTGACCGGATTATGGTGCTGGGGGATGGCAAGGTACTGGAATTTGGAGCGAGAGAAGAACTTGCCAGTAACCCGGCATCTCATTATGCCAGACTGCTCATTACAGGCCGAGAGGAGGAATTGGCATGACTGTAGCAGGATTTATAGGCCGTTTGTTTCGATTCAGGCCTTTGTTATTTGTAATCAACGGATTGTTATGGTGTATATTTCATTCCTTGCCGTTAGCCATTGGTATTGGGATGCAGTGGTTTTTTGATCGCACAACAGTGGGGTCAAATGACTATATGTGGCTTGCTGTGCCGCTTATCTTTATTGCTTTGGTCCGAATGGCTCGGGTGGGCACATTCTTTGTAGCCTTCTATGCATGGGTTACGTATCTGTATCATGTTCAGGCGATTTTGCGTACCAACATGCTCGCAGCGATCATGCGCTGGCCGGGCCGTAATCTTCCGGCTTCACCAGGGGAAGCGATGAGTCGTTTTCGGGATGATGTGGATGAAGTCGTCGAGTATGTAGAATCATGGGTGGACTTCTGGGGACGACTTGTATTTGCTGTTGTGTCCATCGTCATTATGGCGAACATTAATTGGCAGATCACATTGGTTGCCGTGCTGCCATTGGTGGTCGTGACCTTACTTAATAACCTGTCGGGGAATCGGGCCCGGAAATATGCACAGGTTAACCGCGAAGCGACTGGGCGAATTACCAGTTTTATTGCGGAAACGTTTGGAGCTGTGCAAGCCCTGAAACTGGGTCAGGCGGAAGAGAACGTCTCTTCACGTTTTAACCAGTTGAATGAGGATCGTCGTCAGGCTGCACTCCGGGACAATCTGTTCAAACAGTGGATGAGATCAATGAATCAGCATGTGCTCAGTATCTGCACCGGGCTGATTCTACTGATGTGTGCAGCTGAGATGAAAGCAGGGAACTTTACCGTAGGTGATTTTGCTTTATTCACCAGTTATCTGGCTAATATCGGATTTAGCATTTCACTGTTTGGTTATATGGTGTTTCAGCACAAAAGGCTTAAGGTATCCTATGATCGTATGCGCAAGCTATTTCGCCCAGGGGAAGAAGACCAGATCATGGATTCGAGAGAAATCTACCTGTATGAAGATCCGCCAGCGCTTGTAAGTGAACAGAGAGATCCCAAGGAGAAATTGCAATCGCTTGAGGTGAAGAATCTGACGTATCAATATCCGAATTCTGCAAATGGCATAGAAGAGATCAGTTTCCGTCTGAAACGCGGACAATTTCTGGTCATTACGGGACGGATCGGATCAGGTAAATCAACGCTCGTACGCACACTTCTTGGACTGTTACCCAAGCAAAAAGGGGACATTCACTGGAATGGAGCAGCTGTTGATCCAGCCACGTTCCTGATGCCGCCTAGAGCAGCGTATACCCCACAAGTGCCAAGACTGTTCAGTGATACGTTGAAAGAAAATATCGTTCAGGGTAAACAAGGTAATATGGAGCAAGCGCTTGAGAAAGCCATTCGTTTGGCTGTGATGGAGAAAGATATAAACCATCTGGATCAGGGGCTTGAGACCCCGGTTGGTCCAAGAGGAGTGATGCTGTCAGGCGGGCAGATTCAACGGGCGGCTACAGGGCGCATGTTAATGACGGAGGCGGACTTGTTTATCTTTGACGATCTGTCCAGTGCACTGGATGTGGAGACCGAACAACAAGTATGGGAAGGGTTGTTCCAAGAGCCGGATGTCACCTGCATCGCGGTTTCTCACCGCAGGGCAGCGCTCTCCAAAGCAGATCATATTATCGTGATGAAAGATGGACGCATTGAAGCGGAGGGAAGCTTGGCTGAATTGCTTGCCACCAATGAAGAGATGCAACTGCTGTGGCAAGGCGAACAAACTCCCGCTAAAGTAGGATAGCTTTGAATAAATTAGAAAAGCCAATAAAAACCAAAAAAGCCTTACAGACGTTTACTCCTTGAAAGAGTATAGTCTGTAAGGCTTTTCGTTATAACGAGTGTAACGGTTTTATCTCATCATTTGAGCAATCAAGGAATACGCAATGATGACCAAGAAGATAATAGTGATATGGTTAATGGAGAAGATAAACATCCGTTTGGACCATTTCTCCGTTTCTTTCCGATCAAAGGTAGCCACACTGAGAATGAGCCAGGCCAAGGTAACCAGAAATGCCACAATAGCGACAAAAGGACTCATCGGCCAGAATAAAAAGCTGGATATCAACAAGAGTACCAGATACACATTCGTCTGAATGTATGTCCGTCTAATACCTTTAACGACAGGCAACATGGGAACACCAGCAGCTTTGTATTCGTCAAAACGACGAATTGCAATGCCGTAGAAGTGAGGCATTTGCCATAGGAGCATCGTTACGACCAATGCCCAGATCTCAAAATGACCCAGTTCCGGTGAAATGGCTGCCCAACCGATAAGCGGAGGCACAGCCCCTGAAAGACTTCCCACTTCCGTGTTGTAGATCGTTGTACGTTTGGTCCACATCGTGTATGGGAACACGTAAAGCAACAGTCCCAAAATACCGAATACGGCAGCAGATGGGGAAGCGATGTACAACATGATGCCCCCGATGATGGTGATTGCAATACCGAGAATTAACCCCGACTTGGTATCTACGCGTCCCGTAACGGTAGGACGTGTCTTCGTGCGCTCCATAATCGCGTCAATGTCGCGATCATACAAGTTGTTAAACACCCCTGCTGCCCCAATAATAAGGGAAGACCCGATAAAAGAAAGAATAATTGGTACAATATTAGCTAAGATTGAAGCATCAAATACATATAAAGCCAAACTTAAACCCGCAAACATGGCGATCAGGTTGGACTTGATGATTCCGATTTTGATCGTATCGAAGAATACTTTCGGAATCGAGCTATACTCCAGGCTGATATTGGTCTGTGAACCATTGTTCAATGTTTTCAAGAACTCACTTCCTATATCTATACTTATATATTATGTCGCTATTATACCATTCAATACACTATGTGATTTAATTAACGTTTTAGTATTTAAAATAATGTCATTTGATTGTGAACAATTTAAAAACAAGGTTTTTTTTAATTGTTAAATAATTATTTCTGTGTTACAGGAGAGAAGCAGAAAATCTGTGGATAACAGTGATGTGAAGTTTGTTCTATCGTTAGTAGTGTAATTGTAAATGTTCTTTTGTTCAACTCACATAGGGTGGATTGAAGAATGTAAACCAAGATATAGGTTGCAAAATGTCTGATATTTGTATATTGTAGATATAAGATATCTTTAATGGTTTTGTTTTAGATGATTTTACGTAAATCTCCGAATGATTTTTCTTAAGAGAAAGCGGAGGTTATTTTTAGAAGTCAATTAGAGATATTAAATGTCTGGAAAGGGTGAATAATATGAGTAATACGAATCAACTCTTGGATGTACTTATTATTGGTGGAGGACCAGCGGGGCTTAATGCAGCCCTTGTACTCGGCAGAGCCCGCAAGAACGTCGTAGTCATCGACGATGAGACACCGCGAAACTGGGTTACAAAGGAGACGCATGGGTTTGTGACGAGAGATGGGGCCAGTCCTCGTGAATTTCGCAAAGCGGCAAAAGAGCAGATTGCAGCATACCCTTCAGTTCAATTTGCATCGGATACGGCAGTAGCGGTTACAGGTAGTGATGGTGATTTTGTAATCCAGACTACACAGGGGACAAGCTATCGCACGAAAAAGATTTTGTTTGCAGTAGGTAAGAAAGATCTGCCTCTGGATATTAACGGATTAACAGAGGTTTATGGTAAAAGTGCGTTTGTGTGTCCATATTGTGATGGATGGGAGCTAAGAGACCAGTCGCTGGTCATCATCGTTAGTGGAGATAAGGCATTACATATGGCAAAAGTCATATCCGGCTGGACAGATCGTTATACAATCTGTACGAATGGATCAGATTCCTTAACCGATGAGGAGCGTGAAGAGCTGAAACAGCATCATGTTACTGTATTCGATGCACCAGTTAAATCCATTGACTCTGAAAAAGGAATGGTAAAGCAAGTTGTACTGAATGACGGTACAGCGATTCCATGCACGGGAGTTTTCTTCCAACCCAAACTGTTCACCGGATCAGAACTGCCGAAGGCCATCGGTTGTGATATTTCAGAATCAGGAACAGTTATCGTTGATGCTTCGGGCAAAACATCCATAGCGGGTGTGTACAGTGCAGGTGATGCAGCCTCTGAGTTGTATCAGGCCATTACGGCTGCGTCCCTGGGAGCATTGTCTGCAGTAAGTATTAATACTGAATTGAATTTTGAGAAGTGGGATGAGCCAAGTCAGCATTAGATTATATGAATCAGCGTTATAGAACCAATAGAACCATAGCGATAGCGTCACAAGTTCACACAGTAGGGGATTGCATATGCAATCCTCTACTTGTTGTTTTCAGCCTTAACGTTGAACGATTCCAAAGAGAGGGATCAACCGGAAGAAAATTTGATATTAAGTTTAAATTGATTTATTATTTTATTAAATGATAGATATTACTATCAATTATAAGCAAAGGAGAGGTCATACATGAATGAAAACAGAGCAGCCATCCCTTGGTTAGCGAATACCTTGCTCCATGACGTACAGATAAGAGGTGATCATCATGAATAATACAACTCACATACCACAGCCTAAAATGTATGGACCGCTTGGAAATCTGCCTTTGATTGATAAAAATAAACCAACGTTGTCGCTAGGTGCACTGGCTGAACAGTATGGACCGATATATCGACTTACCGTGCCCGGTTATTCCGGTTTAATCGTATCTGGGCCAGATCTTGTTGCTGAGTTATGTGATGTGTCCCGTTTTGACAAGTTTGTATACAATGAACTCGAAAACGTCCGTGCTTTTGGAGGCGATGGTTTATTCACTAGTAGAACATCAGAGCCCAACTGGAAAAAGGCCCATAACATCCTGCTTCCGACTTTCAGCAAGCAGGCCATGAAAGGTTATCATCCCATGATGGTGGATATTGCCGAACAGTTAATCAATAAGTGGGCACGCCTCAATTCCAACGATACGATTGATGTTGCAGACGATATGACACGTCTTACGTTGGATACCATTGGACTATGTGGATTCAATTATCGGTTTAACAGCTTTTACAGACAGGATCACAGTCCTTTTATTGAGAGCATGGTCAGGGCATTAAACGAAGCGATGCAGAAAAGCTCGCGTTTGAAAATTCAGAATCTGCTGATGGTCAAAACCAAACGACAGTTCCAGGACGATATTCAGACGATGTTCTCTCTGGTAGATCAAATTATAGAGGAACGTAAAGCGAGTTCAGCACCTGAAGAGGTTGACTTGCTCGCTCGTATGTTGAATGGCAAAGATCCAGAGACTGGAGAAATGCTGGATGATGAGAATATCCGTTATCAGATTATTACGTTTCTGATTGCCGGACATGAAACAACTAGTGGTTTGTTATCTTTTGCCCTGTATTTCTTATTGAACAATCCTGAATCCCTTCAAAAGGCGTACGACGAGGTAGATCAGATTTTGGTCAGTGACTCACCACAGTACGAGGAAATTCTTCAGCTTGCCTATATTCGCATGATTCTAAGTGAATCGCTACGTCTATGGCCAACAGCCCCGGGTTTTGATGTATATGCCAAAGAAGACACCGTCATAGGTGGCAAATATCCCTTGAAGAAAGGGGAGAGTTGTAGCATTCTTCTGCCCCAGCTTCACCGTGACAGAGAGGCTTGGGGAGAGGATGCGGAGCTGTTCCGTCCAGAGCGATTCGAAGATACGACGAAAGTGCCTCATCATGCGTATAAACCTTTTGGTAATGGGGAGAGAGCATGTATCGGTATGCAGTTTGCTTTATATGAAGCAGCTCTTGTGCTTGGCATGGTCCTCAAACATTTTGAGCTGATCGATTATAGCAATTATGAATTGGATGTTAAACAGACGCTGACGTTGAAGCCGGGAGACTTCCGAATCCAGGTGAAAGCGCGCGCGGCTACGCAGCCGATGAATAAGGCAACTGTATATGCAAAAGAGAAACCTGATGTTGTTCATAAAAATGTAGCAAGCGACCGTCAGATGGGAGAAAATGTGTTCTTTGAAGCAGATGGTGATCCATCACTCCTGGTGTTGTATGGTTCCAATCTGGGAACGGCAGAAGGCATTGCCAGGGAACTTGTGGAGAAAGGTCGTTCGTATGGCATCCCAAGTGAAGCTGCAACTCTGAATGAATGGATGGACCGTTTACCCCGTCAGGGGGTGGTTCTCATCGTCACTGCTTCGTATAATGGTAAACCACCACAAAATGCTACAGCATTTGTAGACTGGTTGAAGGAAGCGGAGTCAGAGGATGCACGGGATGTGAACTATGCAATTTTGGGCTGTGGAGATCGAAGCTGGTCGGGAACATACCAGAGTATTCCGCGATTAATGGATGAGAAACTTGAAAATTTAGGTGGCAATCGATTGTTATCCCGCGGTGAAGCCGATGCCGGAGGTGATATCGAGAAACAAGTCGAGGCATGGCAGCATATGTTGTGGCCGCAGGTGTTGAACGCTCTGGGAATCAACGCGGAAGTAGTGAAGCCAACCCGGCCAAGCACAACGGGAATTCAAATGGAGTTTGTCCATCAGGAAGCTGAGATGCCGCTTGCACAAACATATGATGCCAGCTATGCCACGGTATTAGTTAATAAAGAACTTCAGGAGATGGGAAGTGGGAGAAGCACACGTCACATTGAGGTGTTGCTTCCTAAAGGTATGACCTATAGAGAAGGCGATCATCTAGGCGTGTTGCCTAACAATCAGTCGCAGAATGTGGACCGGGTTCTGAGTCGGTTCGGGTTAAGTGGAGATGTCCATGTACAATTAACTTCGGACACGAAACACCTTACACATCTTCCCCTTAACCGTCCCGTCAAGGTACAAGAGTTGCTCACTCAATGTGTGGAACTGCAAACACCTGCTACCAGAACACAGTTACAGGAGTTGGCTAATCATACGGTATGCCCCCCTCATAAGCGTGAACTGGAAGGCATGTTGGACGAGAACAGCTATAGGGATTATATTCTTGCCCATCGAATCACCATGTTGGACCTGTTAGAAAAATATGAGGCGTGTGAGTTGCCTTTTGAAAAGTGTATTGAACTATTACCGCCGCTTAAACCCAGATATTATTCAATATCCAGCTCACCACGACTGAATTCGAAGCAAGCAAGCATAACCGTATCGGTAGTAAGAGAGCCTGCGTGGAGTGGCAGGGGCGAATACCTTGGCGTTGCCTCATCATACCTCGCCAGTTGCCAATCCGGAGAACGTATACTGATGTTTGTACGGACGCCGGAATCCGAATTTGTTCTATCGGAAGAAGCCGATGTTCCCATGATCATGGTGGGACCGGGAACGGGGGTTGCACCGTTCAGAGGGTTCCTCCAGGCAAGAGCTGTCATGAAACAGAGAGGTTTGCCGCTGAGTGCGGCGCATTTGTTCTTTGGATGCAGGGATGATTCAGATTTCATCTATCGTCAGGAGTTAGAACGATTCGAACGAGAAGGCATTGTTAAGTTACACACTGCTTTTTCTCGTGCGGAGGGCAAGCCCAAAACGTACTTACAGGATCTGATGAAAGAGGATTCCGAGCAGTTGCTTCATATGCTCATGAACAATGGAAGAATCTACGTATGTGGAGATGGAAGCCAGATGGCTCCTGCGGTGGAAGAGGCTTTGCAGCAGGCGTATCAGAAGGTGCAGGGAGCAACGAGGCAGCAAGCGAAAGAATGGCTCATTCAGCTTCAGGCTGAAGGACGTTATTTGCAGGACGTGTGGGCAGGTAATAAACGAACAGTTGAAACCTCTGAATGTATCTATTAAAACTTAAAATGAAAGAGTAGTTCACATAAAATAAATAAAATATTTTCAATATATGAAAAATATTACATTTTGATAGAATAATATCATATTTGATGAAAATGTACTTAAATACGAAAGGGAGATGAAGATGAAAAAGAAACTTATGATTGGTCTATTAACCGTCGTTGCATGTTTCAGTCTTGGCTCCACATCTCTTGCAGCCAGTATACCTTCAACTTCAATCAATTCCAACGCTTGGTGATATTCCAATGACAGCAAGTTATAATGTTGATCCATACTGGGGACAACCTCACACTAAAATCAGTTGATGGTCAGACAGGTTACACATGGACCGTGATATACGCAGGTTATGTTAACTATTAAGTAGTAATGGAACATTGCTATTAATCTAAAAACAGCCGTTCGATCTGGACTTTCACATCCAAATCGGCGGCTGTTTTTTAGATTAGGCACTTTGTAAGAGCGAGAAATGATTCTTATCTGGAATCCTGAATTGTTGCAGAGCTATTATTGGCACTCAGATCGGTAAGCGGATCGAAAGGAGGCCCTGTTATTGTACCTGCGAGCAGTGCAATATCCACCGCATTGACTGGACTGCCCCATGAATTTCCAGAGAAAACCATAACGGCCTGATCATTCACAAATCCTCTGGTATTATAAACTACATTACTGATGATTTCTCCAGTCGTGTTAGGGTTGAAGTATGCTGGTTGACGCAAGGAATAAAAAATATTATTGCGTACAATTAATCCGGTCATATTTCCAATCTGGGTGACGAGGCCACGATTAACAACCCAACCTGAAGAGGGACCTGCTTGCGGAGGACCGAATATGGTATTGTTTTTTACGGTGTGGTTGGTTCCGCCTAATTGAATAAACTCAACAGCATAAGGATTGTCACTGGTGATCGTTAATCCGTCTACAGTTACTCCGCTTCCAATGATGGTGAAAGGGATAACAGCAGCTTGTAACAGGATAATTGTACTAGGATAGCCCATTAAAGTTACTCCTGCTTTATTAATAGTAATATTTGCAGTAATAGGGTATGTGCCACCAAGAATATGAACGGTTCCCGTTGGAGATACCGCGGTTACACCTTGTTGAATCGTTCCAAAGGGACTAGCTTGTGTTCCATTTCCACCCACCGCGCCTTGTAAAACATATACGTTAAAGGGATCGGGCAGTACAGTACCCGTAGCTCCAGTGGCACCCGTAGCTCCAGTGGCACCAGTGGCACCAGTGGCACCAGTGGCACCAGTGGCACCGGTGGCTCCAGTAGCTCCGGTGGCCCCGGTGGCTCCAGTGGCTCCAGTAGCTCCGGTGGCTCCAGTAGCTCCTGTAATCCCCGTAGAACCAGTAACTCCGATGGCACCTGTTGCACCTGTATTACCCGTTGCACCCGTAGGGCCTTCTGGACCGCCTGATGGACCAGTATCACCCGTTGCACCCGTGAGACCTGTCGGACCTGTATCCCCAGTGGCGCCCGTCACCCCTGTAACACCTGTTGAACCAGAAATACCTGTAACTCCAGAAATACCAGTAGCGCCTGTGATGCCCGTTGCCCCAGTAGATCCTGTGGCTCCAGAGACACCAGTAGGTCCTGTAGATCCTGATGCACCCGTAGCTCCAGTCGTGCCGATGGCACCAGTGAGCCCCGTTGCGCCAGTAGCACCTGTATTTCCTGTAGGTCCAGTAGGTCCTGTAAGTCCCGTAGTTCCTGTAGCGCCTGTTGTACCGGTAGCCCCGGTAGCTCCATTAAAATTCTCACTGCCAAATAATTCGGAATAAACAAGTCGATGAGCAGCAACTAAAGAGCCGGCACTGTTTTTCCCCCAAACAGAAACTAAAATGTCCTCAGGGGTTGCGCCTGTATCTGTAATAACGAATTCAAAGCTGTTGATATCGGCAAAATAACTACGTGTAGCTACTGCGCCAGGTAAAATGGTGAATTGCTCACTCACATATAAAGCTCTGGTTGCAATTAATGAATATCCCTGTATGAGTATAGTCGCGGCGTTTACAGCACTCTGATTTTCAATTTTAATTGAAACCGTCTGGGTGGGTCGTACGCCATTTACTGGACTATTATCAATAGGGCCAGTTAGCAGGATTGCCAAGTTTCTCACTCCTTTTCTCAGAAATCGTGATTATGTGTAATTCACTCACACTGATGTATGTTTATTCTGGATTAGAGAAATGTGCCCTACTTTCTGAGAAACAAATGTAAGAAAGGTAACAATAAAAAAATAAAGATGGCTTGATGAATTCATATGAAAATGCTTACATCTAAAATTTGAAATAAAAAGGATTGACAGTGCCTATTTAAGCGGGTTTAATTATATAGACCGATTGTTATAATTATTTGAAGGAAGTGGCTTTCGTTGAGTGAAAAGTCTAATGCTAGGGAGTCCATTGTCAGCACAGCAGCGAGACTGTTTTTTTCACAAGGATATCATGCGACCGGTCTGAATCAGATCATCAAAGAGAGTAATACGCCAAAAGGGTCGTTGTATCATTATTTCCCTCATGGCAAGGAAGAGCTTGCGCACGAGTGTATTCAAAAAGCCAATGAACAGATCCTGCAGACATTTGAGAAAACATTTGCAGCCCATGATAATACAGGGGACGCCATTCAGAGATTTATTCATGATTTGGCTCATGAAACAGAAGCAGCCGGGTTTACCGGATTTCTGCCATTCAGCTTCTGGGCAGCTGTGGAGACATCGTGTATTAGTCAGCAGTTGCGTATTGCATGTCAGGGTGTATTTGCAGATTGGCAGGATATCATTAAGAAACATCTGATTCTGGATGGCGTTGGTGAAGAGAAGGCGCGGGAGACTGCACTTCTGATCATTTCTTTGATGGAGGGAGCACTGATTATCAGCCTGACCAATCAGGATAAACAGCCTCTGCTGACGGCTGCTGAGTATTTGTCGGTTGTGACGAAGAACGCCAAACAGGTTCAATGAGTTATAGCAAGAGCCAGAGAAAAAGAAAGTTCGATACGTTTGAGGAGGATGGGATCGTGGAGGTTTCCATGAAGGCTGATTCTGCACAGAATCAACAAGAAACGAAGCAATACAAGGTATTTCCGATTTTGTTCGCAATGCTGCTGAGCGGCTTTATTGGTCTGTTTGGGGAAACGGCATTAAACGTGGCTTTGACGCCACTTATGGGTCTGCTTGAAGTTGGACCTACAACGATTCAATGGTTAACCACAGGTTACTTGCTTGTGTTGGGAATCCTGGTGCCGGTATCCGGTATGCTGTTGCAATGGTTTACAACCAGACAGCTATTCACAACGTCCCTGATTTTCTCCATTGCAGGCACATTTGTTGCTGCGCTTGCACCTAGCTTCGAAATTTTGTTGGTGGCACGGGTACTACAGGCTGTAGGTACAGCACTGTTGCTGCCGCTGATGTTTAACACGATATTGGTTATTTTCCCGATTGAAAAACGTGGTGCTGCCATGGGATTAATCGGTTTGGTTATCATGTTTGCGCCAGCAAGCGGGCCAAGTATCTCCGGTCTGATCCTGGCTAATCTGAGCTGGCACTGGATCTTCTGGATTTCGTTGCCGTTCTTCATTATCTCACTGGTATGCGGCTTGCTGTTCTTGCCGAATATTTCGAAATTGACCAAGCCCAAAATCGATGTACTATCCATTATCCTTTCTACTCTAGGTTTTGGTGGTATCGTATACGGCTTCAGTAGCGCAGGTGGACATGGGGATACCGGTGGGGGCTGGACAAGTCCGATCGTTGTATCCACATTGGTTGTTGGTGTGCTGTCCTTGTTACTGTTCAGCATCCGTCAGTTGAGAATGAAACAGCCTATGATGGATTTGCGAGCCTTCAAGTACCCAATGTTTACGATTGGTTTGATTCTTGTCTTCATCTGTATGATGATGATTCTGTCTTCCATGTTAATCCTGCCTATGTATCTTCAGCAGGGAATGGCTGTGACAGCCTTGACTGCTGGATTGGTACTGTTACCAGGCAGCTTGTTGAATGGATTTTTATCACCAGTCATGGGACGTTTGTTTGATAAGTTTGGACCGAAATGGCTTGTGATTATTGGAATGACTGTCGTGGCAATAGTTCTGTTCTTATACACAGGTATTGAAGCGACGACTTCCCTTGGTACGATTATTACGTTGCATGTGTTCATGATGGTCGGCATTTCGATGATTATGATGCCTGCACAGACCAATGGTTTGAACCAGTTGCCTCGTGAGTATTATCCACACGGTACTGCAATCATGAATACATTACAGCAGGTATCCGGAGCAATCGGTACTGCGGTGGCGGTAAGTATATTGAGTGCAGGGCAATCCAGCTTTCTAAGTAGTGTGGCGAATCCGGAAACCCCGGAGAATCAACTGGCAGGTTTCACATCAGGAGTACAAAACGCTTTCGTCTTTGCTTTGGTTCTGGCGATAATCGGTTTGATCACTTCACTCTTCGTGAAACGAGTCAAGGTTGGATCTACACCAGAGCAACAAGGTCCAATGCATTAATATTATACCTATGCAATATCAAGAGCGATGCGTTCCTTAACCATAAGGATGCATCGCTCTTTTATTAGGTGAAATTTATTAGTTCAATAATTTGTGTTGACGTGAAACGGGTTTCAGCCATTAGAGTAAGTGTATAGCCAGTCTTCGGCAGCACAAAACATTGAATTTCAGAGCAAATACTTCATGTTCCTGCAAGATTGTATATGTTCATACTAATATAACAGGGTAATATAGAATATATTCGTGCAATTTTAATTAATCGAAAACGATTTATATCTTTTATCTTTATGCAAGGAGACCTCATTATGATAATCATTCATCCCATCGATAACACGATCGAAAAGATGCTGTTACACTACGAAAAAAATGGCCATCTCACACTACAGGCTTCGCTTATTAGTAATAGCTCGGTTGTATATAGATTGCAAGACTATTGTCTCAAGGTATACGCTTCACGAGCAAGATTGGATGGGGAGATGGAAAGTGAAGCAATTAGGTCATTGCAAAATAACCCTTATGCACCTAAATTGTATGCGTATTCACCAGGGGAGTACATCCTGACAGAGTGGATTGACGCATGTAATCTGAAACAATACCGTGCGGCGTATGGACATATTCCTCCAAGCTTGATATATGATATGTTCTCGACAGAGCTTCAGCAGATTCAAGCGGGATATTGGGATTGGGATGTTATCCGATACGAAAATTTACTTTGGACGGAAATCGGAAATGTGAAAAGAACAGACTTTTGGTTGTGTGAGCCTGTAAGAGCCAGACGCGAGAGCCTGTATGAGCAGGTCATTCAAAAGATTGAACAGATCTACAATGGGGATCGAATCGAAATGGAGGCAATGGCGCAGTATTTCATTCGTCACCAGCTTACTTCTTCAGAGATCCAGCAAGCCTTCAACGATTTCCGGTCTCAACGGCCAAGACTGGCGATAGCACAATAAATCATACTTAAAACCCCAGAGATATGGATAATCTTTGGGGTTTCTTTTTTTACTATAGCCTTGCATTACTTTGGCAGATTGTAAGTTACTTCTTCACCATAGCCAATATTTCATCGGCAACGAGGTCAGGATGATATTGATGGATGTAATGGTCGGTATCTTTAACGGTTACCTGTTTCGATTCATCTGACCAAGATTTGAATTCTGCTTGTGTTTTATCCCATTCGGGCTCACTTGCACCAAAGTAGTCAGCCGTCAGTATGGTGAGTGGAAACGGAAATGGTTGCTTGTGATCCACGACCACTTTTCCATTTTCAGCTATTTCACGCAATTCATCCAACGTGTTTTCATTACCATAGTTGTGTAGTAGGGCAGTTGTATCCAATTTTTTTAAATCTTCAGGTACAAGTTTCAGTTCATTACGGTTGGCATTGGATGTTTCGACAACCAAGTCAGATTGCATGGAGAGGCGGAATAGTCCGGTTTGGATACGTAATTTATTAGCAAAACCACCAATTGTGTCTGCCAAAGAGTCATCGTCCTTCGAATAATATTCAGGGCTTCCACCATCAATCATGACGATACCCTTAACGAGATCCGGGTATTTTTGTGCGAAGCGGATGGTCTCCAGCGAGCCGAGCGAATGTCCAACTAATACATAAGGTGGCTTCTGTCCAGATACCTGCAACAACTCGTGTAATTCTTCAGCTATGGTATCAACATCACGTTTCTTATCGGTCTGATCACTGTATCCATAGCCAAATCGATCATATACAGCGAATTTTGTGTTGGGAGCGAGCTTTTCATATAATGGATAATAATCTACATAGGGATTAGCGGTACCCCAGCCGGAGGCGAGCACTACGGTTACATCGCCTTTTCCACCCGTATATAGATGCATATTTTCACCATGTACTTTGTACAACTCTCCAGGGGGCACAAGTATTTTTGCATCTTGTCTTGCACCTATTTGTTGGTAGATTACCCCTGTACCGAGAAGCAACAGAAGCACCGCCAGGTCGAATATCAAAAACTTGACTAATCTTTTACGCCATTTCTTCATGGTTTCTCACACACTCTCTCGATGTATTTTCTCAATTATATATGCCCAATCTTATACGAGAGAAAACCGTGTCTTAATTCTATCTTAATTAACCGAAAATTGAATATCACCAGCCAATGAATTAATATATAGCTACGATATGAATATATGTTATCTAAATGTTTAATCATAGATTGATTATATAGAACAGAAGGTATGAACAATGACAAAATACGAAAATCAGCTTCCGACATCAGCTGGCATGAACTTCAAGTCCTTGGTCAGTATATTGAGAGATTCCATGCGTGGAGATGTTGAGCGGAGGCCATCAGGTACGATGCCGATAGTGATGTGTGAACCTGCAGAGTCATTCAGTGCATCCGATCATCCGCAGGTTACATGGTTTGGCCACTCGGCGTTTTTGCTTGAAATCGAGGGTCACAGGTTACTCTTTGATCC
Source organism: Paenibacillus sp. FSL R5-0749 (assembly GCF_038595085.1). NCBI lineage: Bacteria > Bacillati > Bacillota > Bacilli > Caryophanales > Paenibacillaceae > Paenibacillus > Paenibacillus sp. FSL R5-0749. The sequence goes on from NZ_CP152005.1 coordinate 3,025,169, forward strand.
GATGCTGGGTAATCGTCCATCCCCCGTATCATGGGTGGGTACCAAACGTTACAGCACGAATCTACCGATTCAACCGGAGGATTTCCCAACTCTGGATGCAATCATTATATCGCATGACCATTATGATCATCTGGACTATGATTCCATTCGCAGATTGAAGGATAAAACAAAACGATTTATCGTGCCGCTTGGCGTACGTCGTCGACTGATTCAACTGGGAGTGCCTTTGGAGCAGATTACCGAGCATAACTGGTGGGATGAGTTATCGTTCAAAGGTCTGACATTTGCTTGTACGCCAGCACGACATTTTTCAGGCAGAGGATTATTCGACCGCAATTCGACGTTATGGTGTTCGTGGGTCATCGCTGGACAACATACAAAAGTGTTCTTTAGTGGTGACAGCGGATACGGTCCTCACTTCAAGGAAATTGGCAGTAAATACGGTCCATTTGATCTGACTTTGATGGAATGCGGGCAATATGACGAACGGTGGTCCAACATTCACATGATGCCGGAAGAGACGGTGCAAGCGCATTTGGATGTAGGTGGCCAGTTGCTTATCCCGATTCATTGGGCCGCATTTACGCTGGCTTATCATGCCTGGAATGAACCGGTCGAACGGATCACCAAGGCAGCACATTCTATGAATGTTAAGATTGCAACACCTAAAATTGGCGAGAAGGTTGTACTTCATACGGATCACTACCCTACACATCCATGGTGGAGACCGGAACTCGGTAATTAAAAGCGTTCAGCTCATTCAATGAGTGGACGCTTTTTCTGTTGCATTTTACATCAGGATCGATAGGGCACTGTAGATTAACATTATACCCATCACGATATTAACTGGACGTTCATATCGCAATAGAAAGCTCTGGAATAATAGTCCACCAAAAGCCCAGGTCATATTGGCGCTAATCCCGATGAAGGTGAGCAGCAAGGAAAATGCGATAAGTTGAACATGGGATTGCCCAAGAGGCAGAACAAAAACAGATATGGCCGTAAGTCCATACAGAATGACTTTGGGATTAATGAATTGCAGGGTGAACCCAAATAGAAATGAATAATGATTCACTGTGTTTTCTTCCGTATCTGCAGGTTTGCTTCGCATAATTTTGATTGCCAGGTAAAGCATGTACACACATCCCAACAGGTTCAAAACGGGTGTGATCTTGGGGATATATTGATGCAGAATAAGGTTGAAATAACTGGACAGAAACATAATAAGCAAGCAACCTGCTGCAACTCCACTAATAAAAGGTAGGGTCTTGAGGAAACCCTTATTTCTTGCATGCGTCATGGAAATGATATTGTTGGGGCCCGGTGTAAATGATGCGATGATTGCGTATGTCACCAAAGGTATGATGTTCATGTGTCCTCCATGTCTTCTCAAGTTGTGTGATATAATAAACTGAAATGTGCGCTATAACGTATGTTCTTTATCATTGTACAATACGTACGTTATAAAGCACAACTAGTTTATATATGAAGGAGGATGGATTTTGAAGAACATTAATAATATTCTTGCCCAAAACTTGAAACAGCTTAGGGAACAAAGAAAGCTTAGTCTGGACAAGGTTGCCGAAATGTCCGGTATCAGTAAGACCATGCTGGGTCAGATTGAACGTGGCGAATCCAATCCATCGATTGCAACCGTATGGAAGATTGCCAACGGCCTGAAAATTTCTTTTACTGCTTTGATCCACGAACCGAAGTCAGATACTACCGTTGTAACGGGCGATGATATTCAAGTATTGGTGGAGGATGAGGGAAGGGTACGAATATATCCTCATTTTCCTTTTGAAGAGGGGCGGCGTTTTGAAATATATATGATGGAGATGGACCCTCAGTCTGCGTTAAATGCAGAATCGCATATCGAAGGTACGGAAGAATTTATTACGGTCTTTGAAGGGCGAGTTACGATTCGAGTTGGGACGGAAGAATATACGGTGAACCAAGGGGAATCCATTCGTTTTGGAGCGGACAAGCCTCATGCCTATGTTAACGCTAGTGCTAAGACCAATAAATTAAACATGGTTATTCATTATTCGAAGTGAACGCCAAGAGCCAACTGTGAAGGTAACGAACGATGAACGAATGTATGCATACATGAATGAAATGACAATAAAGCAGCCTGGTCATTGAACTGCACCTCCTTCAGTCTGACAAATGACAAAGAGGATACCGTTCAAACCATTGGCTGCTTTATTGGTGTGTGTGTTCGTTATGCAGAACAGCGACGACTATGATATGGATGGGTTAAGGCTTTTCTTTGGCCTGACGCTGAATTTCCTTGGCTGTTAATGCTTTATCGTACACTTTTACATGATCCAGACTACCTTTGTAGAACGGATCAGCCTCATAACGACTTTTGCCGAGATAAGCTTCTGTCACTTGCAGATCCTTCGGATTAAAGGAGATTTCAGAGCTGCTTGCAACAGATGTACCATTCACATATAGAGTAGCCACATCCCCTTGAAGAGTTACAGCCACATGAACCCACTCCTTGGAAGGCAAGGGATTAGCAGCAATCAGACTCTGATCCCGTCCCTCATTATGGATGGTGAATTGTAATGCTCCATTATGCTGGGATGGAGTAAGGAACATGTGTCTCGTCAAGCCATTTCCAAAGTCGAAAATACGCTGCCAGGACCCGCCACCATCCCAATTGACCCAAGCGCTAAACGTAAAATCCGTGGTATCAGTCAGCAGTCCAGGCAACTGGATGTAACTGTTGGTCCCGTTAAATGTGGCAGCCTGATTTTTGCCACCTGCAGCAGAACTCACCACATTATAGGCTTGTCCATGATATTTGTTCTTACTGTCATCCTGTGCGATTTTTGCAATTTTCTTGTGTTCAAACGTATACTCCCCGAGCAATGGGCTTACCGCTTGCTGCGGAATAATCACGTTGAACGTTTTGGAGCTTACCGCAGTACCTTTACGAATTGTAGCAGTTAATTTCACTTTGGCATCCCCCTTGCCAGCGCGTGGTCGCTGCACTACACCAGTAGCTGATAGAGCCGAAGGGTTTGAGCTTTTCCACGTAATGTCTGCATCACTTGAGCCCTTTGAAGGCAGTGAGAGATTGAAGAACACATGATCCGTATTACCAATGCTCAGATCATTTTTTATTGCATCTACAATGTCCTGATCACTCCGTTCAACACCTTGACTTCCCCAGACGGCAATCCCGGAGGAGGAGAGGGCGCTAAAGGTCAGAACCGTACTCTGGGATTCCGAATTCCATTCATGTGTGAAAACGCCGTTATACACAACTTGATTCGATGTAATCTGAACTTTGTTGTCTGTGCCGAGACTCCATGTTCCTGTCACGGCACCATGAATCTTCCCATCTCCTGTGAACTGAACGGCCTGCGATGGCTTGATGTCCGCCGTGATGTCCTTACCGTGATTCACCCACTGGTACTGACCGGAGATATCCTGAGCTGTCAGTTGCGTTGTATCCTCTCCCAAGGCAGCATAGTGATACGGAGAAACGACGGGCCAACCGTCTGCATTCATATGCATCTCATGTACGCGGACTTCATGTTCTTCACCACGCCCCGGAAAACGGGAATGGAAGATCAGATATTGTTTGCCTGTCTCCGCATCAATATAAGCTGAGTTGTGTCCCGGTGATACATAACCGGTTCCCAGGCCTGTGCCCGGATCGCCAATCTGTCTCTCGAACAGGAAGTTCCCCATTAATTTGACACCAAAAGGCTCAATGGAACGATCATCAAATAGCGGTTTATCCTTGTCCGCTTTAACGTTGATCATATCGTTTCCTTCGGCATCTAGGAAAGGACCATCCGGCGTTTGGGAACGAGCAACTCGAATGTTATATCCTCCGTCAGCACCCAGTCCGCCGTAAGACAGGTACAGATAATAATAATCGGTTTCGGGACTGTAGAGCATATAAGGGGCTTCAATACGACTATGGTTGCCTCCGGTCAGCTTTTTGCCATAACCTTGATTCGGCAGCGGTTTGCCAGTCGTCTCATCCATCTCCAGAATGAAAATTCCCCCGGAGTAGGAGCCATACACCATCCATAACTTGCCGTTTTTATCATAAAAGACATCAGGATCAACCACATTGGGATGAATCGTTGCATCGTAAATGGTACCATCCTCACTGATCTGATCCCACATGCCAGATTTCAACAGTATGCCTTGGTCCTTATAAGGTCCTTCAATGTTGTCTGCGACAGCAATGCCAAGCGCTGATCGCGGAGAGTCGCCTTTACAAGCATTGTAGTACATATAAAATTTACCGTCTGCGAGCTGAATGACATCTGCCGCCCATAACGTATCTGTCTGTGCCCATTCCAGCGCTTCAGCGAATTCCTTGGTTACATTGGGGACAACAGGATTGTTATCCGTAACGCCGGAGGCGACGAGGTCCCAGTTCAGAAAATCTTTGGACTTGGCTACTTGCAGGTGTGATCCAAAAATATAAAAGGTATCCTCCACCTTAATGACAGAAGGGTCATGAACAGAAACATTTTTGAATGATGGAGCTGGATTTACGATTGGTGTAATGGAAGTCTGTGCGTTACCCACAGTTGCCCCTGAACCATTGGCGAACACCGAGACCGGCGTCAAAGTTGTTGCTGTAAGTAATACGGTGCTTAGTACAGAAATGTTAAGTACATTTACCCAATAACGTTTCATATTTTTCCCCTTTCCTAATTCCCGGAATGAAAAATAACGCGATACTTGGCAACACACGATATAAGGTTCAGCAGACCTCCTTTGAGTATCCTATCATAATCAAGCGCTTTCATTTGATATATTATCAATTGGTTTATATGTTTGTAAACCATAAATATGATGGATTTATAGCAAAATGAATAAAAATAAGAGCAGAGAGATGGACCGACCAAGCTTCTTACATAGAAATAAACATAAATAAAACAGGAGTCATTTTTAAATTTAGGATTGAAATGAGGCTCTGTAATGCGATAGTATTACGTTTAGATTATGTCTTTAAACTTTTATCAATCATTTTATAATTATGCGAATCAAAAGAGGGGAAGACAATTCTACACTACATAGGAGGTTAGCACATGACTTCGTATCAAAACCAATTAATCGCACGGTACACATTCGAAGATGCTGTTCAGATCGGTAAAGACAACTCCGGGAATGGGCATGATAGTTTGGCAAAAGGCGAGATTCTGCCAGTGGGATCCAAAGTGAAAGGCAGATCGGCTGTAACTTTTAGCGGGGGAGTGAATGGAACTTCTTATCTGCAGTTACCTTCGGATCTACTTCGGAATGTAAGCGATAACACAGGAATTACAATTGCCACTTGGGTGTTCCTGGGCAAGGGGTCTAATGTGTGGGAACGCATTTTTGACTTTGGCAAAGGAGAGAAGGGACCGTATATGTTTCTGACGCGTCAGCTCCTGGGTACGTTATATGCCGGAGATAATCTGGTTGTTCACCCAAGTGGGGGAGTTGTAAGCGGTGAATGGATGCATATTGCACTCTCCGTGGCAGGCAGCCAAGGAGGGACGCTCAGCAGTGCAGGTCCGATTGTGTATGTGAACGGGGAGAAAGCCGCAGACGGTTCGATCAGTCAGACATCCAGTGGCAATTATGCCAAACTGCGCAATTGGTTTGATACGTTCAAGGACCCTGAGAATTATAACCAGAACTATATTGGACGCTCCCAATACGCAGCTGATGTGGATTTTGCAGGTTCGTTGTCCGACTTTCGGATCTATGGGGCAGCGCTCACCATGGATCAGGTGATTGAAGTGATGTGTGAATCACTGACAGATGAAGCGATTGTGAAGCTAGCGGCAGACAAGTATTTGTCCTTCCCTAACCGAATTATCACCAAAGATGTGTCACTACCCACACATTTACTGGGTGATAAAGTGACGGTACAGTGGAGTTCCAGTAATCCGGAAGTTCTGTCTGAAAATGGAGAGGTTCAGGCAATTACATCCGCACAAGAGGTTACGCTCCGTGCGCTTCTGAACAAAGGTGATAGCAAGCTGAGCCAAAGCTTTGACGTGTCTGTTGTGCCGGCGCACGTCCCGCCGTATACGATCACCATCCATGGAGATCAGAAGGTGGCTGACATCAGTGAAGTGATGTATGGTTTGTTCTATGAGGATATTAATAACGCCGCTGATGGCGGGATCTATGCGGAGCTTGTTCAGAATCGATCATTTGAATCTTTTGCATTTGATACATATTCACATGATTCGGGGGAATGTGGTTGTTCGACAGGTCGAAATCGTGAACCTTTGTTTGCCTGGTCAGGGGATACCGAGAAGATGCTCGTGCAGCATACGGAGGGATTAAATACACATTTTAACGTGCAAGATCCCGAAGTAAATGCTTATTATGTCACCGTTCAGGATGGGGCAACGATTCGAAATCGTGGATTCTCAGACTCCAACCAGCATTGTGCCATGTCCATCAAGCAGGGTGAGGCGTATGATTTTACCGTATGGGCAAAAGCAGAATCGGCAGGAACAATCACTGTTCAATTGCAGGATAGAGAAGACACTTCCATCAGTGATTCGGTAACGTTACATGTTGAAGGCGGGAACACATGGAAGAAATACGGCTTGTCACTTACCGGAAAACATACTGTACTTGGTCAACTGGCACTTACGTTTGCAGGTGACATATCTGTTGATATGGTGTCTTTAGTGCCTCAGAATGTATGGGGAGCTGATCCGACAGAAGAAGGAATATCCGCTACAGCACATGCCAACTACACAGGTAATCCGAACTATCGATTGAGAAAAGATCTAATTCAGGCACTCGCAGATCTGCATCCTAAGTTCCTGCGTTTTCCGGGAGGATGTATCTCGGAAGGGTCCTTCATATGGGACAACGTATACGATTGGAAGGATTCTGTAGGACCCGTTGAGCTGCGCAAAGAGAATTATAATGTCTGGGGTTACATGATGACGATGGGGCTTGGTTATATGGAGTACTTCCAGTTGGCGGAGGATCTGAATGCTGCTCCGGTTCCGGTGATGGCTTGCGGTGTGTTATGTCAGGCACGTTCGGATTATGCTCACCCTGCGGGTGGCGCATTAAGGGAATATTATATCCGCAACTTCACCGACCTGATCGACTTTGCACTCAGTACAGATGTTGAACACAACGAATGGGCGGCGGTACGAAGCCAGATGGGACATCCTGAACCGTTCGATCTTCGTTATCTGGGTGTAGGTAATGAGAACTGGGGCACTGAATTTTTTGCCAATTTCGAAGTATTCAAAAGCTCGATAGATGAGTACATGAAACGGAATTATCCGGATCATGAGCTGCACATTATCTCGACGGTTGGTGCTCAGGCGGATGATGATGCGTATCAGGAAGGATGGAAGTTCCTCAGCGGAAATCTGACCGGATCAGCCCAAGTTGCTTTTGCAGATGGTACAGAGGTCATTGAGGAGACCGTAACCTGGTATGAGAATCAGGACAATTATATGGACACCATCGCAGATGAGCACTACTATCGATCCAATGAATATTTGCTGAATAACGTGGATCGTTACAACTACTATGACCGGGCCTATCATGAAGACGGAAGTGTCGACGGGAAAGAAACATCCAAAGTGTTTGTGGGAGAGTATGCTTCCACGGACAAAAATACACTGGCAGGTGCGGTTGCGGAAGCTGCGATCATGACCGGCTTTGAAAATAATGCGGACGTTGTTCGTCTGGCTGCCTATGCGCCATTGTTCAACAAAGTACTAACGGACGGGACCTACCGCTGGACGCCGGACTGCATTTGGTTTGATGATGAAACGGTGTGGTACACACCGAATTATTATGTGCAGCAGCTTTTTGCAAAATATATAGGGGATCAGGTCCTTGCGACTTCGTTCTCCACATATAGCAAAGGCAAACCGCTGAATCTCATTCCACGTGGCGGCATCGAGATTGCGACAGGGAATGCAGACATCGTGGTGAAACGAGTCACCGTCACGTCCAATGTGGATGGCAGCTTGATATTTGAAGAAGATTTCAGGGAAGGTACAGAGCTTAGTGAGGCATGGAGCCAGATTCCCGGATCGGAAGGATACATGTTAACCGCAGGAAAAGGGCTCATCTTGAGAGCACAAACTACTGGATTAAATGGACTGTACCTGCTGAATGGCGAATGGACCAACTACAAGGTGCACGTTGAGGCGGAGAGAATTTCGGGTGAGGATGGTTTTTACATCGGCGTGGGATTGACGGATATCTCACCTGAGAACAAGGATGTCATCGAGTACGCAATCAGTTACGACGGGAACGCAACAGGCGTGAAGGTGTACAAACAAGGGGTCGAGGGTTATACACTGGGAGATTACTCATCCAGTTCAGCAGCAGGTAATCTGAGAGCGGCCAATTATGAACCAATCGAGAATGGGACCGATTATAGGATTACGGTTAACTATGGTGGGGATACAGGAAAGAATCTGATCTGCTCATATACAGATGGTCTCCATCCCAGCAAAGTTCTGGATTACAAGCTGGAAGCCTACAACCGGGAAGTATTCCACTCCGTTACGAAGGACGCACGGCATGTGTATGTGAAGCTGGTGAATGCAGATGATGTGGATAAATCAACCCGGATTTGCCTTCAGGATCTGAATGTGGAAGCTTCAGCCAGACTGCTCACGCTTACCGGAGAAGATCATTTGGTGCATATTCCAAATGTGAATCAGAAGAATGATGAGAAAGTGGTTCCCCAAGAACAGGAGATAAAATTGAATGGTGAATCAGTGATTGTTGATTTGTCAGCTCATTCGGTAAATGTTCTTATTATGGATCTTCAGTAAGAAAATATATAAACAAAGGCCCCTTTAAGCAGACATCTGTTGTCTCCGATAAGGGGGCCTTTTGCTATTGAACTTGTTTTGACATAAAAAGCAATTAACTTTCGCAATAGGATTAACATGTCGTAGTCCGGTATGTTAACCAATAAGGACATGGTCCTCTGCATAACCGATTTTGGATGTGCGTTTCTTCTGAGCCAGTGCAAAAGCCAGAGTTAATGGTCCCAATCGTCCTGCAAACATCGTAATAGAGACTATAATTTTACCGGCAACACTCAACTCACTCGTCAGACCCATCGAGAGTCCTGTGGTGCTAAATGCTGAAGTAGCTTCAAACAGAACATCCAGAAAATGATTTTCTAGAATGCCTTCGGATATGGATAGCAGAATGGAAATCCCAAGCACAAAGGCGAGAGAACTTAAGACAACAGCAAGTGCACGCATTACTGTTTCTTCTGCAATTTTACGCTCAAAAGCATGAATCTGTCCGCCGCCCCGAAATGTTTGTATGGTCGCAAGTATAAGGACCACAAAAGTATTGATTTTAATTCCTCCACCTGTTCCGCCGGAAGAAGCCCCAATGAACATTAGGATAATAATGAAAAATTGGGATGTGGCCAACATACTTCCAATGTCAATGGTATTGAATCCAGAGCTTCGAGGAGCAGTACCCTGAAATAGAGAAGCCCATATACGTTCACTGTAAGATAAATCAGCAAACGTAGAAGGATTCCAACTCTCGAGTAAAAAAATAGTGAGAAATCCAAACAAGTACAGAGAAAAACTACCGATTAACACAATTTTTGAATGAAGGGAGAGCTTTCTCCATGAACGTTTGCGGAATACATCCACAACCACAATGTAACCCAAGCCGCCAATGATAAAGAGCGTAATGACTGTGAGATTAACAATCGGGTCACCAACAAATGGGGTAAGGCTATCACTCCAAAGAGAGAAACCCGCATTATTGAAGGCAGAGATGGAATGGAATATGGCGTAATAGAAAGCTTGTCCCCATCCCAAATCACTCTGCCAGCGCAATGTAAGAACCACCGTAGCCAGAGCTTCAAAAGCAAAGGCTATAAGTACAATATACATGGATAACTTAACCAGACCTTGAGCAGAGGAGGTGTTGGTGGCTTGTTGAATAAGAAGCCTCTGTTTCAAACCAATCCGTTTCCCCAGAATAATGGCAACCATTACACCTAGTGTCATAAACCCCAGTCCACCAACCTGAATCAAAATCATGATGATGACCTGTCCGAATGTTGAAAAGACACTCCCTGTATCCAGTACGATAAGCCCGTTTACACAAATTGCAGAAGTAGCTGTAAACAGAGCATCAATTAACCCGATTGATTTTCCGTTACTGGAAGATACCGGTAGTGCTAACAATATGGCTCCGATCCAGATAAGGGTGAAGAAGATGATCATGATCAGTTGAGGAGGGCTCATATTATTTTTTAGCTTGTTCACAATGGATTCAATCTTATCTAGCGGCGAATTTCCATGTGTGCTTTTATTTCTTTGGTTCATAGTCACTCTCCAGATTCCGAATGTCATCGTTACTGCCTATTAACAGGAGCATATCTCCCGCACGGACTATGTCTTCTGCCATGGGTGAGATATTCAGGTTATTCCCCGTTTTGATGGCGATAACGGTACATCCATATTCTGCCCGAATGTTGAGTTCCAGAAGTGTCTTCTGATTCATACTTAAGGGTGCTTTGATTTCAACCAGATTATAATCTGAAGACAATTCAATGGAATCAATAATGTTGTCTGAGCTAAGCTGATTCCCCAGCCTTGTGGCCATGTCACGTTCAGGATAGACGATCTGATCCGCACCAATCTTGCTAAGCACACTACCATGGTTATCATTTTTTGCTTTGGCTGTTACTTTGGGTACATTAAGTTCTTTCAATAACAGAGTGGTCAGTATGCTTGCTTGCAGATCTTCGCCAATCGCGACAATGGCGTGTGAAAAATTGCTTGCTCCAAGCTCCATAAGGACTGATTTGTCAGTGCAATCTGCTTGTACCGCATGGGTTGCCACCGTTGAAATCTCCTGAACAAGAGTTTCGCTTTTGTCTACAGCGAGCACTTCATGCCCATTTTTAATGAGTGTGTGTGTCAAGCTTGAACCGAATCGTCCAAGACCAAGTACCATAAATTGTTTTTTCATAATATCCCTCATTGTAATCAAAATAAATAACAGTTTACTCTACACCCTAATGGTAAATATTACATTACGTACACTGGAATGTAAGGTTTCATATCGTAGTTGCAAATTCCTTCCACCATGTCTATGTATAAGCATATCTCAAAAGAGTTCATTCTAATGGCTTAACAATAGAATTGCAACTGATTCGTTTCTTTTTTGGTATGCTATTGAACTGTGGAAAGCAGTCAACAAAAGATACCTAAAGTAAATAGCCCACACTGTTGCGGTGAAATGGCTGCTCCTATAATAAACGTTGAAGGAGGAGTCAGCTATGCGTTCCAACTACAAACAATTCATCCGAAACGTTCCGCTTCATCTTATGATTCTACCCGGACTGCTGATTATTATTGTATTCGGTTACATTCCGATGGCGGGGCTCTCTATTGCCTTTCAGGATTTCTCTCCCATTGCCGGATTCAAAAATATGAACTGGGTGGGGTGGGATAATTTCAGGTATCTGTTCGATCTGCCCGGTTTCTCGCAAGTTGTATGGAATACGGTGTTTATATCAACGATGAAAATTGTGTCTGGCTTGGTTATTCCGGTACTTGTAGCCTTATTACTCAACGAGGTTCGCAAGACAGGTTTCAAAAGAACGATTCAGACTGTAATTTATATGCCTCACTTTTTCTCTTGGGTTATTCTGGCGGGAATCATCGTGGATGTGTTATCTCCCAGCACGGGGATCGTTAATATGTTGCTAAAAGCCCTCGGAATTGACCCAATTCAATTCCTGGCCAGTAACGAGTGGTTTCCATACATACTTGTCATCACAGACCAATGGAAAGAATTCGGATTTGGTACGATTATCTATCTTGCTGCCCTCACGAATATTGATAAGTCACTCTACGAGGCCTCTGTTATGGATGGAGCGGGAAGATGGAAACAGACATGGCATATCACACTGCCCGGCATTCGCCCGATCGTCATTTTGATGGTAACGCTTAGTCTGGGGAATGTACTCAACGGCGGTTTTGACCAAGTGTTCAACCTCTATAATCCATTGGTATACGAATCAGGAGATATTCTCGATACGATGATCTATCGGATCGGATTGCAGGATGCACAGTATTCTGTATCCACAGCGTTGGGGCTGATAAAATCTGTCGTTTCGTTCATTTTTATCGGACTTGGTTATTTCTTGGCCTATCGGTTCGCGAATTATCGGATATTCTAGAAAGGAGGCAGAGTCATGCACCACGCTTCAAGAGCCTATCGGTGGTTCCTAGGGTTTAACTACGTCATCCTGACGATTCTTGCCTTGTTATGCCTGTTCCCGATTGTGAATATATTAGCGATTTCATTTAGTTCAAGTGATGCGGTCAAAGCGGGGAGCGTCACATTCTGGCCTGTGGATTTTACATTGTCCTCCTATCAATACATTCTGGAAAATCAGCAATTCCTGAACTCATTCGGCACGAGCCTGCTACGTGTCATTCTGGGGGTTACGACCAATCTGATCTTCACAATTCTGGTAGCTTATCCGCTCTCCAAAGAGGCTGCCAAATTCCGTTCAAGAACAGTCTATGCCTGGATATTCGTATTCACCATGTTATTCAGTGGAGGATTGATCCCGGGTTACCTGGTGGTTAAGGAAGCGGGCTTGTTGGATTCCATCTGGGCTCTAATTTTGCCGGGTGCTGTTCCGATCTTTAATGTACTTCTAATGCTTAATTTCTTCCGGGGATTGCCGAAGGAACTTGAAGAGGCCTCCTGGATGGATGGGGCAGGACATTTCCGCACGCTATGCAGCATCTATCTTCCTATTTCACTTCCCAGTATTGCGACCATCACGCTGTTCGCCATGGTGGGACACTGGAACGCCTGGTTCGATGGCATGATCTACATGAAAAGTCCGGAAGGTTATCCGCTTGCTACATATCTTCAGTCCATGTTACAGCAGGTGACGATGATTCAGAGCGAGATGATGACGCTGGAGGATGCGACACTCTTAAGTCAGGTATCGGATAGAACTACCCAAGCTTCCCAGATCTTTTTGTCCGTTATTCCGATTCTACTTGTGTATCCGTTCCTGCAGCGATATTTCGTTCATGGGCTTGTAGTCGGAAGTGTAAAGGGATAAGATCGGTAGGAGGAAAACCAATCGATTGAGGAGCCGATTTCTGGCTCCTTTTTTTGCTATTGAGGTGAGAAGAAAGAGGAGAGGAGAGATGGAACATTGAGATTCATTTGGGGGAGATGGAGAGAGTCATCCATTGTCGTCAAACTGATGATTGCTTTTATACTGGTCATTCTGCCCCTGTACGGGATAAGCATTATGATTACGCAACTCAGCTCCAAACAAATGCAGACGGAGGTGGAGAAGGCCCATGAGTCCAAATTGTACTTCTACCATAATCATCTGCAATTCGAATTGGAGCGGATGAGTGCGCTGGTTACCGAATTTTCATTTGATGAACCCATGTCCACGCTAAGTACAAGAGCTGCGATTATGAGTAGCTATGAAATCACGTCCAGCCTGAACAACATTCACAATAAGTTGGGTCAGATCATGGTGACGAGTCCTTATATTAGTGATGTTGTGTATTACGTTCCCGCTCTGCATAAACGAGTCAGTGCGGCGGACGGGATTCGGGATGTAGAGGATACCGAGTGGAAGAATCTGCTCGCGACAATGGGGAATCTGAATGGCGAATTATCGCATTCCAATAACGTTCTCTATTTCCTGAAAAGTAATCCGTATAACATGAACCATGAGGAGCCACCCAATTTCATATTAGGAATACGCTTGTCTGCTGAAGAACTGAAACATCGTTTGCAGCAACTGTCGGAAACGGGTGAAAGTGAGATTACACTGAGTTTTGGTGAACACCATAATGTAGTCATCTCTTCTTCAGAGCAGGCAGCACCTGTAAAACCGATTCGAACAGTTCCGCCTGAACCGTCTCAGTCCATGCAAGTTACAAAGTTCCAATCTGATTCATATCTCTATTATTCTTTACACGATAAAGATCATTCGTTCACGCTGACGGCCACTATTCCGCAGGATGTGCTGAGCGCACCACTGGAACAATACAACGTATGGTTATGGATGGTGACCTTCATGTCGGTTGTAATTATTATTGTCTTCTCTTTTTCGATCTATAGATCGATTCACCAACCTTTATCGTTGCTCATCCGAGGATTTAGAATGGCTGAACAGGGCCAGACAAGTGTATATATTCCTTCATCCAGAAGGGATGAATTCGGCTATTTGTACTCCCGATTCAACCATATGATAGAACGCTTACATATTTTGATCGATGAGAATTATGTTGCGCGCATTCGAACAAGTGAGGCGGAACTCAAACATCTGCAATCCCAGATTCAACCTCACTTTCTATACAACAGTCTGTTCAGCATCAAGCAAATGGCTGAGGTGGAGAATGTGGAGCTCATTCAGGAATTCACCGACTACCTGGGTCAATATTTCAGGTATATGTCTCGGGATTCTCATACGGAGGTATCGTTGGGGGCTGAGATTGACCATGCGTTGGTCTATGCATCCATTCAAAAAATCCGGTTTGGTTCGAGGATTCAATTGGAATTAGAGGATCTGGACGCAAGATACAGAGTCATTTCCGTTCCCAGAGTCATGATTCAGCCGATCGTAGAGAATGTGTTTGAGCATGCACTAGCCAAACGCAGCGAAGGAGGTATCCTACAGATCTCGTACCAAAAGGGCCTGGACAATCTGTCCATTCGCATTGAGGATGATGGGGATCAGTTAAGTGATGAAACATTGATTTATCTGCAATCTGCATTTGAGGAAACAGAGCGGAAACATGGAAACGAAGAGATAACCGGGCTCATCAATGTGAATCAGCGATTAAGAATCAAATTCGGGGCTGGTTATGGTCTTACAGCGCAGCGAAGTGAGCTCGGTGGGTTGTGCATTATAGTGAAGATTCCATGGGAGGGGGAGTAACGTCATGCAGAGAATGCTCATAGTAGATGATGAACCCGTTATTCTGGACGGACTGTATGCGTATTTTCAAAAAGCAAATCTTCAGGACATGGAGATAATCAAGGCATACTCGGCCTATGAAGCTATCGATTGGCTGAACTTGGTAAAGGTTGATATTGTACTCAGTGATATCTGTATGCCTGGCATGGACGGCATGGAATTAATTGAACAGATTATGGATCGATGGCCACGATGCAAAGTCCTCTTGCTGACAGGTCATAACGAATTTGATTATGCACACCAAGCTATTCGGAATCCTTGCGTTGTTGATTACCTGTTAAAGACAGAGGGCATGAATCACATTCGTGCTGCGGTAGAACGGGCATTAACACAAATCTCCGAAGAGAATGATTTTCGCTACCAAGCTGCATGGTTTCGGAGTAAATTGCCCCGAGCGCTGCCCCAGTTGCAGCGTCAATTGCTGCTGGATGTGCTTAAGCGAACGGAAAGCCATGATAACATTTCACTTCAGGAAGAACTTGATGCTGTACAGCTACCTTTCGAATCCGATCAACTCGTTATTCCAGTAATCATCCGGGTAGAAGAATGGAACAACTATCAGTCCCAGGCCGATCGCAGCCTAATCCGCTATGCCGTTGCCAATGTTGCAGAGGAACTGCTGCAGGACAAGGCCAAGGTGAAGGCAATTGATCTGGACACTCAGGTTATCGCTTGCTTAATTCAATCGCAGGGGGTGCATCCGCCCCACGTATCTAATACTGAAGGGGAGCGAGGAAGTCAGCTGGATAACTGGCAACAAACTCTTCGTTTTGTCTATGGCACACTGGAGTCTGTGCAGCAATCCTGTGCGGACTGTTTGAACCTGTCCGTATCCATCATGGTTAGTGAGCAGGCGGTAGAATGGAACAGGGTTAATCAGGCTATTGCGCAGTTGCGTCTATCGATTCATGAGAGTCCGGGGCTGGGGATGGAGAAGCTGCTGCGTGTCAAAATCCAGGATAAATTGCCTTACACTCCTAGCATGATGAATCAACAGGGTGTCGTAGTTCTGCATCTGGAGCACATCAAACAGCGAATAACAGCAGGTGACCGGGAGTGGATGGAGTCCTTCCATAAATGGACCGAGGCTGCGAAGAAAGGACTTCAAGATCCGTTCTTTCGAATGAAAACCTATACTGGCGCAGCCAATGTGTTCATTGAAGTCCTGCACGAATTAGGGCTGTATGAATCGGCAATGGAAGAGATAGCGCTGTCCCGAATGCTGCATTTTGACATCCATACCGCATGGTCCGAACTGGTTATCTTTTATCAATCTGCATACGAATGGATGATCTCCAAACGAAGCAATGCTCGTCTGAATGACCAATCACAGATTCTGATCACGATCCATCATTATATCAAGCACCATCTGGAGGACGACCTCTCACTCACACGGATCGCACAGGAAGTCTCTCTTAACCCTTCTTATCTGTCACGTTGGTACAAACGGATTACAGGCAAAGGCATATCCGACTACATCCATGACCTTAGAGTGGAGCGAAGCAAAGAGTTGCTTCTGGGTTCGACCTGTAAGATGCATGAAATATCTGCGAGGGTTGGGTTTAGCGATCAGCATTATTTTTATCGTTTCTTCAAAAAAGCGACAGGCTGCACCCCTCAAGAGTATCGGGATCAGAAAAGTTAGAGAATTTCTCAAAGGGTAAATCAAAGATACTAGATGTAAACGGGGTACACTCGAAGTGATAGCGCTTCCTTTGTAATATAAAATTATACCTCACGGGAGGAGAAAAAAGGGGGATTCGCATGAATATATCATTCAAGAAGTTCTCATTATTAACATTAACCATGGTACTAGCCACCACACTTGCAGCCTGTTCGTCCGGTGCGGGAAGTGCCGAGAATGAAGCTGAGCCAAACACACAGCAGGATGCGGGAGGACCACTTACGAAATACGACCCACCCATTAAATTAACTTCTACCATGAATGAAACGGGGAAAGAATCGCTAGCCGAAGGAGATACACACGCCAATAACATCTGGACCAGAGGGTATAAGGATGAACTCGGTATTGATGTATCGTACGAATGGATTGTTCCGGATGCTAATTATAACGATAAGATGAATGTTACGCTCGCGAGTGGTGATCTGCCGGATGTACTGAAAGTGAGCGCTGTGCAATTCGAACAACTGCATGAAGCGGGAATGCTGGAGGATCTGACCGAAGTATATGACAAGTATGCATCCGAACTGGTGAAGGAGTTCATGTCTGCTGAAGATGGAGCAGGTTTGAAGCCGGTAACCAAGGATGGAAAAATATACGCCATGGTTAGCTTCCCAGGTTCGTTGGATTCCTCGGATATGATCTGGATTCGTCAGGATTGGCTGAAAAAGGTTGGGCTTGAGGCACCTAAAACCATGCAGGATGTCATCCAGATTGCGGAAGCCTTTACCTTCGAAGATCCAGACGGAAATGGCAAAGATGATACGTACGGCATTGCCTTAAACAAGGATTTACCTATCAACGCGTTCTTGCTCGGCTATCATGGTTATCTCGAAACCTGGATTAAGGATGCTTCAGGTCAAGTCGTGAATGGAACGATCCAACCGGAAGTGAAAGAAGGATTGCGTGAGCTCCAGACTCTGTATCAGAAGGGCGTTCTTGATCCCGAATTTGGCGTTAAAGATTTTGCTAAAATGATGGAGGATGTGAATGCTGGCAAGTCAGGCATGTTCTTCCTGCCACAATGGGCACCTTTCCAGGTTAGCAGTATGATTAAGAAAGACAAGAACATCGACTGGATGCCTTACCCGGTTCAATCGATTGATGATCAGCCAGCAAAAACACAGAACCATCTTAGTCTGGGCGGCATATTTGCTGTTCGCAAAGGTTACGAGCATCCGGAAGCGTTAATTAAATTGCTCAATTTCCAGGCTGAAAAAATGTTTGGTGAGTCTGCGAAGGAAGAACGGGCTGCTTACTTAAATGGACTGACAGGTCTTGGTTTTCATAATGCGACGGTTTCTAACCTGCCAGCCAACAAAAATGTGAAGGCGCAGGACGAAGTGGAGCAGGCGCTTCAAACAGGAGATACGTCCGGATTGGAACTCGAAGCGAAGCTGTTCTATGATGATATTATGGATTATCGGAATGGTAATCTCGACAAGTGGCATATGGAGCGGATATTTGGCCCAGAGAGTTCGCAAGGTGTGATTAAATATTATCGGGATAATGACCTGATTGTCATGAATGAATTCATCTATGCACCAACGAGAACAATGAATACCAAGCAAGCTACGCTGGATAAATTGAGAGCCGAGACGTTCCTGAAAATCATCTATGGTAACCTGTCGATTGACGAGTTCGATAACTTTGTTGCCAATTGGAAGAAACTCGGCGGTGATGAGATTACACAGGAAGTGAATGAAACAATCGCTGCTAATCAATAAAGGATTAATTGTTATAATCCAAGAATGAAAAATGAGAAAATGGTGCTCTCCTAAAGGGAGCACCATTTTTTTCGGGTCTGATTATCTGCGTTTCAATAACAGAACTCCACTGATGGCTGATGTTTTCTGGCGGTATACCACTTTGAATCCAATATCGTTGTCCAACAAACAGTTTAATGCATTGATCAATAATGCCCCGGGAACTAATGTAAATGTACACGGAGCGGTGTTTCCAATCACACGTACGCTTTGAATTCTGCGCGCAGAACCAGGCACGAGCGGATTTCTGGACCAATAGATTAACACCAGATCCGGTTGTCGAACAGCATTGACACGAGCCATACTAATCATCTCTTTTCTATTAAAGGTTCTTAATAGTAGATGAAAAGTAGAGGAAAAGGTGCTAGACAGAAGTCATGCTGTTCAATAAATAGACTCTACTTATTCGTAGAATGCTGTTTCGATGGTAACTTGTCTCCAGGTGTTCCCTTGCCATTGTTTTTATTGTGACGCGCTTTTTCGGCATTTTCATTAACTTTCTTCACAAAATCTTGCGTGCTTTCCATTAAAAATTACAGCTCCTTCCACAAGCAAAATGGGTATCCGATTCTTAATATAACCACTGGAAAGTGATTTTATTTTGGGGACATCGCATAATTTAATTTTGATTCAAACAATCCCACGTTAGGTGGGACATACTGGACATGGGAAGTATAGCCGTCTAAACTAGATAGACCAGACATAATAAGAAGGGATGCGCCAATCCAAATATGTTGCAGAAATTCGGTTTTACACAATATGAGAGCCAGGTATACGAGGCTATATTTGCACAAGATGAACCGCTTGATGCCACATCCATTGTTAATTACTCGAACGTTCCCAAAGCCAAAATATATGAAGTGCTTAATCGACTGATCGACAAGGGAACGGTGCTGACCACGATGGATGGAAAGAAAAAATTATATATGGCCGTAGATATTCAGTCCGTTATTCATAAGATCAAGGCAGATTTTGATAAAGATATCGAGGAACTGAAGAGTTACAAAATCAAACGTACATTCACGGATGAACATATCTGGACGTTAAAAGATGAATCATCCATTGGATCAAACATTGAACAACTTATCGAGGAAGCGGAATCATCAATTCTTTTCCTGGCATGGAATGAGCGAATGGAGAAATATCGTGAACTGCTGGAGCAGAAGGAAAAGCAGGGAGTGTACGTTGAAGTGTTAGCCGTAGGGGGAATGGAGACCTCCTTAACGCGTAAATACTCGTTGATTCCATTACTTGACGCGCCGGAGCCATCACAACTGCTCATTGTGGATCATGCTTATCTGTTGTTTGCCGGTGTGGAACACGATTCATGGCGAGCCATCAAGACGATGTCCAAACCGATTGTTAAAGCCATGACTGATTATTTCTACCATGATGTTGCCCTTACTCAAATTACAAAAAAATATGGTGACCAACTGTTGCAGGATGCTGAAATCGAGCGATTGCTCACCAGGTTGATCTATTAAACTATTCTCCAAGAGAATAGTTTTTTTGTTATAACTTTATTTGAAAAAACAATGAAAATAACTATTGAAACTTTCATTCCTATGAGTTACTATCGTAGTTGTAACTTTTGAGGAGGATTCAACATGAATAAGAAAGTATATGTGCTTGCTATCGCAGCATTTGTGGTCGGAACCGTTGAACTGATCTTGGGCGGCATTCTGGACCTGATTGCTACGGATCTTCATCTATCCCTGGCTAAGGCCGGATATTTAATTTCTATTTTCTCACTTGTCTATGCGTTATCTGCGCCGATTTTATTAAATATGACGGCTAGATTCGAGCGTAAAAAGGTATATATGTGTACGCTATTTGTATTTCTGATCAGTAATCTCATCTCTGCGTTCAGCACCAGCTTCTACATGCTGATGGCGGGTAGAGCTCTCGGAGCCGCGACGGGTTCACTTATTTTTGTGCTCTCCCTGACGCTTGCAGCGCGCATTGTGGAACCACAGTATAAAGGACGCGCGGTGGGGACCATTACCATGGGTGGCAGTGCCTCACTTATCCTTGGTGTACCACTTGGTATTTTTGTAGGGAACTTGGCTGGCTGGCGTGAAGTGTTTATGTTGATTGCCATACTGACCGCAGTGGTTATGGTAGCTATCTGGATTGCGATGGATCGAGTGCAGCCGATTCCTGCTGTATCCCTGAAGAAACAGCTTACGGCGCTGTGGAATCCGAAAATGTTGGCAATCCATGCGACGACTTTGCTTGTACTTGCGGGTCATTTGACTTTATATGCGTATTTCACACCATTTCTGCAAGAAACCCTGGGTGCCAGCGCAACGATGGTTACCTTTATCTATATGATGTTTGGGATCGCTGCTGTTGCAGGTGGAGGCATTGGGGGCATGTTATCGGATCGTCTGCATCCTGCTAAAGCGATCGTCATTGTTCTGATTCCCTTTATCGTGAGTATGGCTATCATCCCGTTTAGTGTTCAATTGCCTTTGATTGCCTTCTTGATATTGTTAAGCATCTGGAGTGCACTGAGCTGGACCGTAACGCCTGTACAGAATAGTCTCATTATCAAAACTTCGCCGGAAACAGCCGAAACGCTGATTAGCACCAATTCAGGTATTGCACATGCAGGTATTGCACTGGGTACCTATATCGGTGGTATGGTGATTGATCATTCATCGATTCTGAACACCGGATGGGTTGGCTCTGTACTCATTTTGCTTGGTTTGGTGTCTGCCATCTATGCCATTAGCGTGAAGGAAAAAACCGTTCAGGCGGTTGCTTAGAATAAAGAAATTAGACAAAAAACTTGAACCTCTGCATCCCCGTAGTCAATGGGGTGTAGAGGTTTTTTGCAATCTTACGAGATTAAAGAAGAGTAGATTAAACTATTTTCATATAGAACAAGACTTGCTTTATTCATCGTAATCTATATAATTAAAAGAGTTTTAAAAAGTATTATCTAATGTTAATTATATGATTTGTACCAGGGGAGCAGTGATTATGACCACGAAGACGGAAAAACAAAAAATGCTGGATGGCGAGCTGTACATGGCTTCTGATCTCGAATTGTCCCAGGGCAGGGAATATGCAAGAAGAATGACGCGGACATTTAATCAAACGACAGAAACTGACGGTGAGCTTCGAACCAAGTTACTGAAGGAACTGTTTGGATCTACAGGTGAACATCTGGGCATGGAACCTAATATTCATGTGGATTATGGATATAACATTCATGTAGGCAACCATTTCTATGCCAATTTTAACTGTACGATATTAGATGTGTGTGAAGTTCGTATCGGAGAGTATTGTTTAATGGGGCCTGATGTACATATCTACACGGCTACTCACCCACTCCATCCGCATGAACGCAATACGGGTGCAGAATATGGCAAGCCAGTCACGATTGGAAATAATGTATGGATCGGTGGTAGAGCCGTTATTAATCCAGGGGTTACGATAGGGGATAACGTCGTTATTGCTTCTGGGTCGGTGGTTACGAAGGATGTACCGGATAATATGATCGTTGGCGGCAATCCTGCCAGAATCATTAGAGAGATAGAGCTTTAACTTAATTAAGGGCAGAAGATGGGGAGTGCATCGACTTGATGACTGAAAAAGAGAAATCGCAATTAGGGCTACTATATAATGCCAATTATGATCAAGAGTTAATTGAAGAGCGTTTGTATGCCAAAGGACTTTGTTACGATTATAACCAGCTCCATCCAGGCAAGATCAATGAACGAGAAGCGTTAATTAAGAAACTGCTCGGGAAAACGACTGATCGTTTCCTGATTGAACAGCCCTTTGTATGTGATTATGGTTATAATATTGAAATTGGTGAGAACTTCTATAGCAATCATAATATTGTCATGTTGGATGGAGGCAAAATCAGTTTTGGAGATAACGTTTTTGTTGCTCCAAATTGCGGATTTTACACTGCGGGCCACCCTTTTGATGTGGAGCAGCGCAATGAAGGTCTGGAGATTGTTGGACCGATCACGGTGGGGAATAATGTGTGGATCGGTGGCGGTGTGACCGTTCTTGCCGGTGTGACGATTGGAGACAATACGATCATTGGAGCAGGGAGCGTAGTGACCAAGAGTGTACCGTCTGGGGTGATTGCTGCGGGTAACCCTTGCAGGGTCATTCGCGAGATAACGGAAGAAGACAAAACAAAGTACAGCAGGGATGTAGTGAAGAACATATAGTAAAGAATATCCTAACAGCCAATGAGAATGCCTGATGTTTATCATGTAACATCGGGTATTTTCAATAAAATCCCCCAGACAGTAAATATGCCAAAGTATCGTATAATCGACACTTTCTCATGTGATTTGCTGGGGGATAGACGGATATATCTGTTACATTTGCTTAAACATTGCTTGAAAAATCTTAACGCTGCAAACTTTTCCCGTTACTGCTGATCACTTCTTTGTACCAATGGAAGGATTTTTTGCGGTAACGTTCGAGTGTTCCTGAACCATCGTCATGACGATCAACATAGATGTAGCCATACCGTTTTTTCAATTGGGCAGAAGACGCACTGACTACATCAATGCAACCCCATGATGTATAACCCATAATTTCAACGCCATCTTCAATGGCTTCGCCAACCTGAACCAGATGATCATTCAGATATTGAATTCGGTAGTCATCCTCAACGGTTTTCTCGCCGTCTGCACCCGTGATTAACTCATCGACAGCGCCAAGACCATTCTCTACAATAAACAGTGGTTTCTGATAACGGTCATAGAACATGTTAAGCACATAACGCAGGCCTTGCGGGTCGATCTGCCATCCCCATTCACTTGCAGGCAGATAAGGGTTAGGTACGCCGCCAAGCAGGTTACCTTCACCTGCGATTTGTTTCTCCGGGTCTGCTGTCTGGCAGATACTCATGTAATAACTGAAAGAGATGAAGTCCACTGTATTCAGAAGCATGTCCTCGTCGCCAGCTTCCATCTGAATCTCAATCCCGTGTTCCCGGAAATAACGTTTCATATAACCAGGGTAGCGACCTCTTACATGCACATCACCGAAGAAATAGTTGGTGTGTTCGAATTCCATGACTTTAATCATATCGTCTGGATTCGGTGTCAGCGGATAAGTAGGCATGCTGAGCATCATACAACCAATCTGTGCCGTAGGAATAATCTCATGACAGAGTTTCACAGCAGAAGCACTAGCTACAAACTCATGATGGATCGCCTGATACAAATCCTGCTTGCTAAGCTTCTCCTTCGGCGTATAGATGCCACCACTCATGAAGGGTGCTTCGAGAATCGAATTAATTTCGTTAAAAGTAAGCCAGTATTTTACTTTGTTTTTGTACCGATTAAATACAGCAGTTACATAACGCTCATAGAATCCGACCATTTTCCGGTTAACCCAGCCGTCGTATTCTTTGGACAAGTGAAGAGGTGTCTCATAGTGGGATAACGTTACGAGTGGTTCGATCCCGTATTTGTGACACTCGTCAAACAGATCGTCGTAGAACTGCAGACCTTCTTCATTCGGTTCCAGCTCGTCCCCTTTTGGGAAAATCCGGGACCAGGCGATGGAAGTACGGAATACTTTGAAGCCCATCTCTGCAAACAGTTTTACATCTTCCTTGTAACGATGATACAGATCGATACCGATCAGTTTCATGTTATCTTCGGTTGGTTCTTCCGTGATCGGGCCCATGATGCCTTTGGGAGCTACATCCTGAGTAGATAATCCTTTGCCACCTTGATTGTATGCACCTTCAGCCTGATTGGCTGCAATTGCGCCACCCCACAGGAAATTTTCCGGGAATTGATAGGTTTGATTTTGAGAGTTGCTCATGTGTATCGCTCCATTCATCAAATTTTATTTAAGAGGTTGTTCAAAAAGCCCGCTTTTGATTACAAAAGATGCCTAACGGCATCATCAGCATCGAATATGGAATTCAGCCGAAATGTCCGTTGCTCACGTAGTTTTCCCTACGCTCTGCTACTCCATTTCTATCTTCATCCCATCTTCTCGGTACTGAAAACCGATCTTTTTGAACACGCACTTTAAGGTGATCCATGTATGACATAAAAAAGCTTAAACGTTGTAACGGGTTACACGTCAAGTTTTACTTTTGATCCCAATCTGAGGCATACTATTATTCGAAGTAAGTTCAACTAAAATTTACACGAAAACGGAGAGGACAGAAATAACCAGAAGAAGCGAAGCGGTCGCCTTTATCCCCGGATTTTCCCGTTTAGATAAGGGGAATTAAAAAAAATCTGGGGATAACAGCGATCGGAAGGTTGTTCTGTCATCGAAGTTCCAGTGTAAATAATCTTGGTTGAACTAATATCGTTCGTTAGCAAGAAAGGAGTCTCCGATGTCCAAGTTTGATGAAATTATGAAGCGGTCCGGTTACTCAAAAGCGACAGTGTCACGCGTGATTAATCATTCTCCGCATGTTAGTGATGAAGCAAGGCAGATCATCACGGATATTATGAAACAGTTGAATTATATTCCCAACCGAAATGCGATATCGTTATCAACAGGGCAAACGAAGCAGATTGGAATTGTGACCTCTACCACAGGAGAGATCATTCTTACATTCATGAATCAATTCATTGATACAGCTATGGATTTTGGATTTCAGACGATTATCTATACATCCCGTGGAGATCCGGAGATTGAATTGCAAGCGTTCGAAGATCTGCGCAGTAAACGAGTCGATGGGCTGGTGATTATCGCTTGTGTCAATGACCCTCGCAAGTTGAAAGCATATTGTGAGTATGGTCCCATTGTCTCCTGGCAGCGAATGGGGAATGACGAGATTCCGTCTGTCGCGATGGATCAGGCAGAAGGGTATACGTTAGCTCTGGAGCATCTGGTTTCGAGAGGATACACTCGAATTGCAAATGCATTTGGCAGGGCTGAAAGTTTGAATACCCAGAGCCGCCGTGAAGCTTATGAATCTTATATGAAGAGCAAAGGGTTACCTGTGTGGTCTGAAGCGTATCAATATTCTGTATTCAGCTCCACAGATGGCGAAGAAGCGATGTGCAGAATGGCAGAGGGGCCAGAACTTCCACAAGCTGTATTATGTTCGAATGATTATGCAGCCATCGGCATTCTGAGTGAAGCACGCAGACGAAATATCCAGGTACCGGAACAACTCGCCATTGTGGGGTTTGATGATATTGAGCTTTCCCGTGTTCTCGGAATCACGACCATACACAATCCGATCGCAGAGCAAGCCACCCAAGCATTTCACCAATTATGGGCTGTATTGGGTAAAACAGAGCTGAAAACCGAGAAGCTGACATACCAGCTGATTGAGCGTGAGACAACTTGAATCCGTAAGACCTGAACCTGATGTGGGAATCGGGTTTTGTGGATTCAATAATTATTCAAATTTGAAGCATTTTCGAATTAACCTCATACGTTATACTGAGGATAAGCTTCAGAACAACATATCTGTACGGAGATGTGGCGTGAAGTTTTCGTATCATGTTACAAGTTACATATTTCACAAACGATTAGCGGGAAAGGTGAGAATGGACCTTATGAAAACAGTGACAGGCCGATTCAGAATTGCGGGCATATGGGAGGGTGTGTCATTACTTCTATTAATTTTTATTGCTATGCCTCTGAAATATTTTGCAGATATCTCTTCCCCTGTAGCCGTAATGGGCATGATTCATGGTATTTTGTTTCCTTTGTACCTTATTGCGCTAGTGCATCTGGCTGTGGTCAAAAAGTGGAAGATTACGCGCTGGCTGATGGGTGGAGTGGCCGGTCTTCTGCCATTTGGAACTTTTGTATTTGAATCTTATCTTCGAAAGAGAGATTGGAATTAATATGTAATAAAAGAGGCAAAATCAATAAAATACAAATCAAAGCAGGCGACCCAGTACGGATGTTATCCGAAGAGGTCGCCTGCTGAGTTCTATCGAGTTTTATTTCACTACACCTGTTTGACGATCGGACAACAGGCTGACTCCAACATCGCCAGAGGCATTGGACACAGGTGCATAGGCCGAGAAGGAAGTAACAACAACTAGGGCAGTGAACAGAAATAAGAATGATTTTTTCATACCATAACCTCTTTCTTATGGGGATATATTCCATTTAATTGTAACGCACATAGGCTATACTTGAAAAGAAAAATTTTAACTAAGAAAGCCATTGAATGATGGAAAGGGTTGAGTTTCTGTGAAAGATATTCATGAATTAACATCCATAGAAATGGTTGAAGAGGCTATTCAGCAACATGAATTCGTTTTTTTGTATGTATCTCGTCCGGAGTGCAATGTATGTCACGCTTTACTTCCCAAGATCAGGGCGTTGCTTGAACCTTATCCATCCATATATTTGGGGCACATTGATGCTAACGTAGTGGAAGAAGTCGCTTCCAGGTTTCTTATTTTTACCGTTCCAACAATGATCATGATTGTGGAGCAGAAGGAATATATTCGAGCGGATCGTTTTGTGCGCTTGGAACGTCTGGAAGAGCAGCTGCAACAGATTTACTCCATGTATAACCAGGATGGGGAATAGAAAGTGAAAGCTTCAGGAACGGCGGCTCATACGTGAGCCGTTTTTTGTGCTCGAAAATTAAAGTGTTGCCATGAAAACGGTTTTATGATAATTTAAACATTATAAAAACGTTTTTATAGCAAAGGAACAAAAATTATGGCAAAAATAACGATTAAAGATGTAGCAAGGGAAGCTGGCGTATCCATATCTACCGTCTCCAACGCTTTAAATGGTGTAGATGTCTTAAACCCGGAGACGAAATCACATGTCCTCAAGGTGGCAGAGCGATTGAATTATGTGCCCAACCTGAATGGCAAGCTTTTGAAATCCGGCCAAACCAAAATGCTCGGTTTTTTCACTACAAGTGTATCGGGCCCGTATTTCTATAAGCTGGTTGAATCGATGTCTCGCGAATGTGATCGTCTTGGGTATGGTTTGAATGTATTTGTGACCAAGGATAAACACGTTATTATGAGTAATATTCTGGGTCGGCGGGTGGATGGTGTCATTATATACGAAGAGCTTCGGATCGATGAGCAAGATATTATCGCCATGGAGAAAGACAAGATCAAGGCTGTTTTTCTGGATCGGGTCTATCAGAGCGATACGATGGGAAGTGTCATTTTTGACTCGTATGTGGCTGCTTACGAAGCAACCAAGTATTTGATTGGGCTGGGACACAAGAAAATTGCTTATATTTCCGGTGTGGACACGATGTTCGATAGTGTGCAACGTAGAGATGGCTATCTGGCTGCTCTGCATGAATACCAGCTTCCAATCGATGAAGATTACATTATACAGGGGTATTTTGAAGAGGATAGCACATATAGTGCTATAAAATCTTTTCTTCATTTGCATCCCAGCAAGCGGCCGGATGCATTTCTTGCAGGGAATGACTTGAGTGCAATTGGCTGTATGCATGCGTTGAAGTCAGAGGGCTTTGAAGTGCCTCAGGATGTTAGTGTCGTAGGTTTCGATGATATTGATATCGCACAGTATTTTTCTCCACCGCTCACAACGGTAAGAAATCAGATTGCAAGACAGGGTATCCTGGCCATCAATCAACTGGTAGGCATGATCAAGGAGAAAGAACAAGGGGCAGCGCAAAAATTGGCGGGTGAACTGGTGGTTAGAGGTTCAAGTCATGTGAAGATCGACCGGAAAGACTATCGTATATAAGTTAACTCAGCTGCTTCTCCGGTCTTTTTTTACATAAATACAAACAAAGGGGGTTTTTATGGCGAAAAATAAAAACGTTTTTATAATAAATGTAAGGCGGAGGGGAGTACAAAAACGTGGATAAATTAGCCGTAGAAACTTCAACCGGTAAACATACGGTCGGTCCTAACGGAAAGAAGCCCATCGGGCAACGGATCAAAGAATTCATAGTGGATTATCGAAGACAATGGGAGATTCAATCCATGATTATCCCTGGCATTATATTTATGATTATTTTCTGTTATATCCCGATCTACGGATTGACGATTGCCTTCAAAAATTACACGGTCATTGATACGCTTGCTACGGCTCCATGGGTAGGACTGGATAACTTCAGAATCATTTTGTCTGACAAATACTTCTGGGATGCAGTTGTGAACACACTGGGGATCAGCTTTTTGAAACTGGGGATCGGCTTTGTCATTCCAATTATTCTTGCGATCATGATCTATGAGTTAAACAGCGGACGCTTCAAAAAGTTTGTGCAAACGATTTCATATTTACCCCA
Source organism: Paenibacillus sp. FSL R5-0749 (assembly GCF_038595085.1). Taxonomy (NCBI): domain Bacteria; kingdom Bacillati; phylum Bacillota; class Bacilli; order Caryophanales; family Paenibacillaceae; genus Paenibacillus; species Paenibacillus sp. FSL R5-0749. Next base: position 3,053,836 of record NZ_CP152005.1, read on the forward strand.
CTTTTTGTCCTGGATCGTACTCGGGGGAATGCTGATCACCTGGTTTTCAACAACGGGCTTATTTAACCAGTTGTTGCTTAGTCTTGGAGTGATATCGCAACCGCAGAACATTTTGCTGGATGCAGGCAAGTATTGGTGGATTGCTACCTTATCCGATATTTGGAAAGAGGCAGGCTGGGGAACGATTCTGTATCTGGCGATTATGGCGAAGATTGATCCTACGTATTATGAAGCTGCCAAAATCGATGGTGCAAGCCGTCTCAGACAGATATGGAATATCACATTACCTAATATGCGCTCCATCATCAGCCTCAATTTGATTCTAACTGTAAGCGGTTTATTGGGGTCGAATCTGGATCAGACCCTGGTTCTCATGAACTCCCAAAACCGCGATAAAGCGGAAGTCATCAATTCATACGTGTATCGTATGGGGATGTCTCAGGGTGACTTTTCATATGCCACGGCCGTTGGCTTGGGTGTCTCAATCATATCTGTCATTCTGCTCGTCACGGCGAACAAAATTACCAGCAAATTAAATGATAATCAATCTGTGTTGTAGAAGGAGGCATCCCGCGTGAATGGAAAGGTGGCAAAAGAAGATCTCGATAGTCGGATCTTTGATACCTTAAATATGATTTTGTTAATCATCTGTACGATCGTTATTCTGGTTCCGCTCTGGAATGTCATTATCTCTTCCTTTAGCTCAGGCAAAGCGTTGGCGGAAGGCGGATTCATCTTCTGGTCACCGGAATTCTCGCTAGAGAATTACAGAGCGGTATTCAACGATCAGGGCATATGGCAGGCTTTCTTCATATCGGTGTCCAAAACAACGATTGGTGTTGTTACACATGTGTTCTTCTGTGCAATGGTTGGTTACGGTCTGAGCAAAAAGTACATAAGAGGCCGTAAATTATACGTTGCCATGGGTGTTATTACAATGTTCTTCTCGGGCGGCATGATCCCGACATACCTATTAATCAAATCCCTTGGATTGTTAAACAGCTTCTGGGTGTACATTATTCCGGCGTTATTCAGTTTCTATGATGTCGTGATTCTGATGAATTTCTTCCGAAATGTCCCGGATTCTCTGGAGGAGTCGGCTAAGATTGACGGCGCAGGGGATTGGCATATTTTCCTAAAAATATTCATTCCACTCTCCATGCCTGCCATGGCTACAATTGCGCTATTTAATGGGGTGGGGCAATGGAACGACTTCATGACAACCAAGTTATACATTACCGATCAGTCACTGTATCCACTTCAGATGATGCTGTTTGAGATTATCGTTCAGTCCCAGACCCAATCCATGCAAAATGTTGGGGGTTCGGCTGTGATCGAAACAACGACGAAAGGCGTGCAGTTGGCCACGATTGTCATTACAACACTCCCGATCGTACTGATCTATCCCATCGTTCAGAGATACTTTATCTCGGGAATGATGCTGGGTGCGGTCAAGGAATAGAAGAAACAAATACCCCAATATGAGGAGGAACAAAAACATGTTGAAGTTGAACAAGGCATCAGGAAAAAAAGGGATTACATTGTTCGCGACATTACTTGCCGCAGTGATTATGATAACGGGTTGCAGCGGTGGATCTGGGGGCTCTAGTGAAGGGAATTGGGTATCCATTGAAGATCGGTATACGGTTGACCCGGAAAAGCCGGCTTGGCAGTTGGATAAAAAGGAAGAAGCTACAGACCTGACGTGGTACGTCAATGCGGACTGGTGGAACACCGATTTTGGCAAGGACATTGTCACGAAGAAAATTAAAGAGGATCTGAACATCAATATTAAATTCATCACGGGTGATGATACCAAGTTGAACACCTTTTTCGCCGGCGGAGATATGCCTGACCTGCTAACGGTATTTGACTCCAATTCTCCAGTGGTACAAAAAGCCGCTACCTGGGCTATGCCTCTGAACGATCTGGCGGAGAAATATGATCCTTATTTTAATAAAGTTGCGGCTGCCGATACATTGAACTGGTTCCAATTGGCGGATGGCAAAACCTATGGTTATCCGAACTATTCCAATACACAGGAGGATTATGATAGCGGTAACATTCCTGCCAAAACGGCATTTATCATTCGTAAGGATGTGTACGAAGCTTTGGGTAGTCCGGTCATTGGAACGCCAGAGGAATTCCAGAGTGTGATGAAACGAATTAAGCAGGAGTTTCCTGCGCTGATTCCGTTTGGATTCAACTCCATTGGTGAAGGAACGGGTTCACTCGGGGATACATTGCAAGATTTCATCGGCGTCCCGCTGGAGACCGAATCGGGAGAATTCTACGATCGTAATCTGGATGAAGATTACCTCACGTGGTTGAAGACATTGAACACCGTGTACAGAGATGGCAATATCAGTGATGACAGTTTTGCTGATGATGGAACGGCTTTTGAGGAAAAAGTAAAGTCTGGTAAATACGCGACCATGCTGCTTGACGGTACACCTCAACAAGGAGGAAACCTGCAAATATACATGAGTGCCAACCCGGGCAAAGAATATATTGCAATTGATGGTCCGCAGAGCACCAAAGGCAATGCCCCGACATTGAATCAATCCGGGATAACCGGATGGATGATCAATTACATCTCCAAGGATTGTAAAGATCCGGCCAAGGCGATTCAAATTTTCACATATTTGCTCAGTGAAGAAGGACAGACACTTATGAATTACGGGATCGAAGGGGAGACCTTCCAAACCAAAGCCGACGGTAGTGTCGAATTACTGCCAGCAGTGAAAGACATGCAACTGAATAACGCAGATCAATTCAAAAAGGATTATCGGATGGGTGAGTTTATGTTCTTCGGCCATGATCGTCACAAAGCACTCAGTGCAGATGCTTTTCCGGAAGCGATTAAACAGATGCAGGAGTGGGGCAAAGGCAAGCTGAAACCACACTTTATTCTGGAAAACATTAGTCCGGACCAAGGTACTCCTGAAGCTCGTGCGTTGTCAGCAATCAATACGAAATGGAATACGACACTGGTGAGCATGGTGCGGTCGAAGGATGATGCGTCGTATGACAATGCATTGGCTGCTTACAAGTCATTTTTGGGTGAAAACCGCTGGGAAGAGATTGTGAAGGTACGAAGTGAAAAGATGAAATTGAACAAAGAGAAACTAGGTATTCAATAATAGAAAAATGAAATATGAAATATGAAGGAGAATCTTATGACTACATTCAAAATGTACAAATCCACAGGAGAAGATGAATTATTTGTATCCGTGTCCTCGGATCAATGGCAACCTCTTGCCCCTGAACTGGAGACAACCACCATCCATCTGAATGATCAGCTAACGTATCAGGAGATGGACGGATTTGGTGCTTCTTTTACCGATTCATCTGCCTATTTGATTAACCAGATCTTGAGTGAGGAGCAGCGGGAAGAGGTTATGACCCGGCTGTTCCATCCTGAGAAAGGTATTGGGCTCTCGGTCATACGCAACCCGATGGGTGCTTCGGACTATGCGAGAACGGTATACAGTTATAACGATATGCCAGAACAGCAGACAGATCCAGAATTAACCCGGTTCAGTATTATGCATGATGAAGAGGACGTTATTCCGTTAACGCAAAAGGCGTTGGCATTGAATCCTGAACTGAAACTGTTTGCTTCACCATGGAGTGCTCCCGGCTGGATGAAAACGAGCGGATCGATGATTACCGGACAATTGAAAACGGAATGGTATCCTGTTTATGCCGAATATTTCGTGAAATACATTCAAGGGTATAGAGAGCATGGATTACCGATCCATGCCATCACACCACAGAATGAGGCGCTTTATGAACCAGGGCATTATCCCGGTATGTTGATGCCGGCTGAAGCGCAAGCGGAATTTATCAAAAACCATCTCAAACCAGCCTTTGTTCGTAACGATATTCAAACCAAAATTCTCTGTTACGATCATAACTGGGATCAACCGGACTATCCACTTACTGTGCTGGAACAAGTGGGAGAGGCAGTGGACGGCGTAGCCTGGCACTGGTATGGGGGTGATGCATCTGCTCAAACAAAGGTATACGAAGCCTTTGCAGGCAAAGAAGTACATTTCACCGAAGGCTCAGGTGGGGAGTGGATCCCGCCATTTGAACAAGCCTTCTCGAATGTGATGAGAACGGGGATTCAGATTCTGCGCAATTACAGCAAGTCGTTGGTACTTTGGAATATGGCACTGGACGAGAACAATGGGCCTACGGTTCCTGGTTTTGGCCGCAGTACGTGCCGTGGTATCGTGCAAGTGAATCAGCAGACGAAGGAGCTTACGTATACACTCGATTATTATGCCTTGGCACACTTTAGTGCCTTGATTCGTCCAAAGGCTGTTCGCATTGAATCAACGTCCAGTGATCATGCGATCTGTTCCGTGGCTTTCAAAAATGTAGACGGTTCCGTCGCACTAGTCCTCTTCAATGATGGAGATGGGACGGGTAACGTACAGGTCAAGCTGCGCGACGATACATTGATGAAGTTTCAGCTGGAAAGCAAGAGTGCCTTGTCTGTATTAATCAAAGGTTGATCAATGGATGAAGTTATAAATAGGTTTCATCAGAAACGAAAGCAAAAGAAGCGACGTCCGGAGAATACATGGACATCGCTTCTTTTGCTGACATTACTTGTGGATGGATCACCTTATAAAGGTTGAATGGCAAGATTGGGCGTTCCACTACTCTCATCTACGAACAGAATATATTGATTGCCAGCGGTCCCCGTTAAGACCAGACCGGGTTGACCTGCAACACCAGGATTGTAATACCTGAGCTGCTGTACAATCGGCAGAGCTACTGGAAGCACTGGTTGATTAAGTGCCATTAATTGTGTAGTAGCCTTGACGCTGTCTCCAGCTTCAATAACACCGCCTACACCCAGATTATTAACGATAGAGGAGCTGGCATTGATTTGGAGGCTGCCTGCTACGGTCTGGCTACCATTGACCTGTAGATCAACGCCAATGGTTTCATTACCATTGACTTGCAGATCCTGATTAATGGTCTGATTACCGGTGACAAGAATACTATCAAATGTTGGCAATGAGATCATCTCCTATATAGTATTCTTATATTCTATGAGGACAAGATTTGAACCGACCCGGGTGACTACACATTATATGTACGAGATAAAGCCCGTTTTACATGATGAGCCAGTGAAGTCATTCATTGAAGAAACCATGCCACGATTTCGTGCATATTGTAGCCAGAGAATGTTTTCGTACGGAACGGGAGGGTTTGCTATCCGAAAGAAGTCCAAAATGCAGGTTAAGTCTATAAAGAAGAATCGTTCAGTTCACGATGCAAACCAGTTATTTCTGAGACAGATGCATGCAGTACTGAACAGAAAACTCAAATCCATGCGCAAACATATGGCAGTACAGCAGTCGGATCTCAAGCAACAATGGTTGAAAATGATGCAGGAGGAACATGCAACTAATCGAGTAAAGTCCAAAGTGATCTATAAGGAGTTAAATGTGCTTCTGATTACACCGTGTAATGACCGGGAAATGTCATCACATTGTGTACTGATTGAACATAGCCTTAAACATCTCGTGAGGCATGTAAATGAGATTAAATATATAGAATCCGTTTCAGCCAGTCTGTCTGCTATGGAGGTTGACCTGATTCTGATTGTTGGAAGTAATGAACAATTGCCGAATGAGAATATCACAGCTCTAAAAGAATCAACCGCCAAAAAAGCAATTTGGTTGTCTCCGAATCAAAATGGAAGTCAGAGCGAAGCCATATTGCCATGGTTTGATCACGTGTTTGTGCAGCATTCATGGTCAATAAGCGAACAGTTGCATCTGGCAGGCTCTGCTCTTAATGAACTATTAATGCCCCCTGATCCCCATATTTTCTGTCCGCAAGCTGTTCCCCCGGAGTATGAATCGGATGTTTATATCATCGGGGATGCAGAACCGGGTAGCATCATCACAACTTTTGCCAAATCGGGTCTTCTGGATAACAAAAACGTTCGGGTGGACGGGAAGGGGTGGACTCCGCTTGGGGATTTCTATCCCGTTCAAAGACATGAAGCTCGTCAGATGTTGTATAACGGAAGCAAACTGGTCATTCATAGTGGAGAATCAATCAAACATTTGATGGAAATTGCCACATGCGGGACGTTTCAGCTCATAGGGCCATCGCTGAATCAGAGTAACATGGTAGACCTTGGTATCTTTCAGCAATACACTTCCGGTGAAGAACTCATTCAGAAGTTTGAATATTACTGGCAGAATATTGATGCAAGAAGACTGGCCGCTAGCCATGCTCTGGCATACATGAAATACAATCAATCCCATCTACAAAAAACACTGCGACTGTTGGATATCATTTTTATATAACCATCAAGAATCTCAGGGTGTATGCTGTATCATGTTGCTCCATTGGAGGCGTTCTGATTGAAGGTAATTGCTCTGCATCTACCCCAGTTTCACCAGATTGAGGAGAATGACCGTTGGTGGGGGGAAGGTTTTACTGAATGGACCAATGTAAAAAAAGCCACTCCCCTATATTCGGGTCATCATCAGCCGAACCAGCCATTTCAGGGGAAATATTATGATCTTTCCGATCCGGATGTGCGAAAGTGGCAAGCAGAAACAGCTAACCAGCATGGCATTTATGGATTTTGTTATTATCATTACTGGTTCAAAGGCAAACGATTGCTGGAAAAACCGGTGAATGAAATACTGAGCAGTGGAGAGCCTGATTTTCCATTTTGTTTGTCTTGGGCCAATGAAACATGGACAAGAAAATGGGATGGCCAGGAATCGGACATTCTCATGGCCCAGAACTATGGGGATCAAGATGATTGGGAAGAGCATTTTAAATATCTGGTAAACGTATTTAAGGATAAACGATATATTCGAGTCGAAGATAAACCGCTATTTCTGATCTATCGGCCAGCAAGCATTCCTCGATGTGAGGAAATGATACAGTTTTGGCGTGAATTGGCTCTGGAGCATGGCCTGAAAGGGATCCATTTTGTGCAGACCATTGGCGGGTTCCCTACATTTAATCATCAGATCTTTGATGCAAGTATGGAATTTGAACCACATTACACGTTTGCACATGGACATATGAATGGAATCTGGATCGAAATGAACATTGAGGGTCGGCAGCATATTGCTGTGAATTACGACAAAGTATGGTCCTCCATTCTGGAACGAACACCTCATCGTAACGGAGAAATGATCTATCCAGGTGCTTTTGTCAATTGGGATAATACACCGCGAAGAGGCGTTGACGGCCAGAGTACGCTAGGGTCAACCCCAGAGAAGTTTGGGATATATCTGGCGAGGCAGATGGAGAGAGCGAGGACAGTGTACAATAGTGAATATCTCTTTGTTAACGCCTGGAATGAATGGGCGGAAGGGGCATATCTTGAGCCGGATCAAAAATATGGTTGCGCTTATTTGAGAGAACTCAAAAAAGTAATCCAGCAAGAGTTGTTGAACAGAAACAAGTCTGAGGGAGGGAGTTCCGAATGAGGGAACTCTCTCTTAATTATGCTTGTTCATAAACCCTGTTTCGTAGTCAGTACTGTTGTTTGTCTACGGTACTCCGTAGGTGTGAGCCCTGTATGCTTTTTGAACTGTCTGGAGAAATAGTACAAATCACTGAAACCGAGATGCTCTGCGATGGCAGTGATTGTGTTCGGGGTGCAGGTCAGTAATTCCTTGGCTTTATCGATTTTTTTGCCAGTAATGTAGAGGATCGGAGGAAGGCCAATCTGCTGCTTGAAGAATCGAATGAAATAATTCGGATGCATGTAGGCAATCTGGGCCAGATCCTGAACTGAAATATTCTCTTCAATGTTGGAATCAATGTAAGCCAGAATGGTGGATAGCTTCTCCATAACCGGCACGTTAATAAAAGAGATCTGATCCAGATCGAGATTCATTATATAGTGGGACAGTAACTCGGTCAGTTTGCTCTTGGCCATCATATGGGCATAGACTGAGTCGGATTTGGCATATGCAAGGATACTGCTGAAAATCCCCTGAATCAACTCAGGTTGATCCAACGTGCAGCTATTCGGAAATTTCAGAATTTGGAACAGATTGATTCCCCCAACTTTTGCACTAAAGTGACACCAATATTTGAGAAAAGGACGGTCATTTATGGCAGAGTAGGATTGTTTGATTCCTTCCGGCATTAAAATAAGCTGATTAGGCGCAGGGTAAAACTCTTCGTTCCCAATCTTGAGCCAGCCTTCACCTTCACATATGAAATAAAACTTGCTGTAATCGGGTGTATAATCCAGATCTCTCCAATCGATATCGCAACGATTATAGTTGACCATGAATAATTCAACTTGCAGATTGGACAGGTAGTTTGTAAGCAACGTTTGGTGGTTCATGTTATTCATCTCCATACAAGGTTAGTATTGTCCATCTAAAAGTTAGTGTTCTGCATGTTTAACCTTTGGCCGTAACACTACAATACAAGTGCAGATGATAACGGAGGGAATGAGAACAGTTCATGGACAAAAATGAATATTTGCAACAGATCGAAGCAACAATTGAGAACGGTAAATTTAAGGACAACTGGAGTTCGCTCAGCGCTTTCCAAGTTCCAGAATGGTACCCAAAAGCGAAATTCGGTATATTCATCCACTGGGGGCTGTATTCCGTCCCAGCTTATGATAGCGAATGGTATTCGCGAAATATGTATATTCAAGGCTCCAAGGCTTATGAACATCACCTTGCGGTGTATGGACCTCATAAAGACTTTGGTTATAAAGACTTCATCCCGATGTTTCGTGCAGAGAAGTTTGATGCCGATGAATGGGCAACTTTATTTAAACAGGCCGGAGCCAAATATGTTATGCCTGTAGCTGAGCACCATGATGGTTTTCAGATGTACAAGAGCTCTATCTCTCACTATAACACATATGAAATGGGCCCCAAACGAGATATTCTGGGCGAGATGAAGGTTGCATATGAGAAGCAGGGATTAACCTTATGTGTATCGTCCCACCGTGCGGAGCATTGGTTCTTCATGTCTCACGGGAAGGAATTCGAGTCAGATATTCAAGAGCCCCTGAAACGTGGTGATTTCTATTGGCCTGCCATGCCAGAACCGGATCATCATGATCTGTATGGTTCGCCTCCGACCGAGGAGTATCTGGAAGACTGGTTGATTCGTTGCTGTGAACTGGTAGATCAATATCAGCCGAAGGTCTTCTATTTCGATTGGTGGATTCAAACGGTTGCATTCAAACCCTATTTGAAGAAATTTGCGGCCTATTATTATAACAAAGGTGAAGAATGGGGCGAGCCTGTTGCGATCAATTATAAACATGAGGCCTATATGTTTGGCAGTGCCGTTCCGGATGTGGAGCGCGGACAGTTCGCTGATCTCAAGCCTTATTTCTGGCAAACGGATACGGCTGTCGCTAAAAATTCATGGTGTTATACGGAAAATAATAACTATAAAACGGCCGAGGAGATCATTCGGGATCTCGTCGATATTGTAAGCAAGAACGGAAATCTTCTGCTGAACATTGGCCCCAAAGCAGACGGCAGTATACCCGATGAAGATCGCGACATTTTGCTGAGCATCGGCAAGTGGCTTGAAGTGAATGGAGAAGCGATCTATGACACGACATTCTGGCGTACGTTTGGCGAGGGTCCAACCGAGGTGAAGGAAGGGCAATTTACGGATGGGGATACCAAGGCGTTTACGAGTGAAGATATACGGTTTACGATAAAAGAAAGCAGTCTGTATGCCACGGTTCTTGCCTACCCGGATAACGGAGTGATTCACATTAAATCGCTGAAGGAAGGTTCTCATCATTTCCAAGGCGTTATTCAAGACATTCAGGTACTTGGATACGAAGAAAAACCGCAATGGGAGAGAACTACGGACGCACTGACAATCACAACGACAACTGTGAAGAGTAATGCACCGATTGTTTTCAAAATTGAATTGGATTAATCTCAAAGATCATTCTCAATACGGTTATTATAAAAAGGGCGCATCCAGGAGTATTGTTCTCATTGGATAGCGCTCTTTGGGTTGTTTAACTTTTGCAGTAATAATCAATATTCTGCAATGACTTACACTCTTCTCCGGGTTCGAGCGGTAGACAGGCGAGACTTGATACCTCGTTTTTTGAATAATCGAGGTGTTTTTCGTTTGCGTTTAACTGCACGATTCGGGTTGTGACGGGAAGTTTTCTTATTTATGGGTTCTGGTGTTGATGGACGTATGGGGAGTTCACATGGTTCCTCCGGTGATTTTTTCAACGCTGTGTAGTTAACAGGCAAGATATTCAATGCCCGCATCGTACGGGGAATTTCCTCGTTCATGAACACGGCAAGTTCCCGCTCACGAATGTCCGTCCATTCCGAAATCCCAAGCAGAATATCATCCACATAGCCGGGGTGACATACAATCTCAGTGGTTCCTTCTTGCAGCGTAAACAAATGATGAAGCAGTCGCTGCAAGCCTTCATTGTCTCCATAAGTATCCAACAATATCATCTCGGTCATTCGGGGGACAGGCGCTTGGGGAATGGAATGAACGATCTGAGATTTGCGGAGTGGTACATTTTCCCGAATGGCTTTTTCTGCCATAATTTGATATATCATGGGATCGTTCTGATGCAGCAAATGATGGGCATCCAAATGTGTAGGGTAACGGAAAGCTTCTATAAACCGATTCCATTGTGCATCAAGTTCTTTGATGATATCAGCGGGATCTCGTACATATACACTATTTCCGTTATGAAAAGAACCATCTTTTTTCACTAAAGAAGATACGCTTCCCGGATCGCAAACAGGGCATCCGTAGGTGAGGTTGAAATGCAAACCGATCCCGAAATCAGGTAGCGACTGTGCAGCATGCACTGCATGATCAAAGCCAGGCATATTGACCATCATCGAAGTACTCGTAATTCCTCCTGATTGATAAGCTTTAATAATGCCTTCGTTAATGGCAGGTGACAATCCAAAGTCGTCTGCATTAATAATTACTTGCCTGCTCATGTCCAGTGATCCCCCTCCCTCGGATTGAAAAAATCGAATAGTATCTAGCTAATATATTAAAGGAACAAACAAGGGGATCGTACATTCGCACAGGTTTGCTAAAAATCTTGCTCTTATCAAATCAATACATGACCGTTTCGTCGAATGTGTCAAATTCAGTCTAAACACTGCAAAGTAAGGATGTATGTCCATCCCTGGGGAGAGATATTCAGTTCATATTGCGAATATAATTCACGTAAGTGCTGTCAGTATGGCTCAAACAGACTTGGTATGAAGTAATCTCAGCTGCACAATATCGCGGAAGCACAATGGCGTTATGGGTATGTTTACTCGGACTCACTAAGGAGGCGATTCCGTCAGATGAAGCCAAAAAAACGTATAAAATTTGGTGGAAACATATTTAAGAAAAATAGAGGAGGAGAGGAACATCACAAGTGCTTTGAAATCGAAGCTGAATTGCTTTTCAAGCTGATTGGCGAGTTGAAAGGAGCCATTGTACAGGTTTTTGCCAATCCGACTTCACACAATGTTTCGCTTCTGATCGAGGTGTTGCGTAAATTACTGGCCCTGATTCATCACTCGGATTTGAAAAAGGGAACCCGCGCAGACCTCGAAGCAGTCTTGGAGCTCACAATTGTATCTGCAGAGGCTGTTCCATTCTCTCCAATTAGTGTGGCGACCAATTTGCAACAATTGCTGGATGTGCTGCTCTCTGTTATTTTACAGGGGAATATCGATTCGGCTGAAAAAGATCAACTGGTCATTTTGATTCGGGCAACTGAATTGGCTATTACTACAGGGCTAAGAAACATTGGGAGTCAAGGTCCGGCTGGACCTGCAGGGCCTGCGGGTCCTCAAGGCGTACCTGGACCACAAGGCCCGGCAGGCGCTGCCGGACCTCAAGGTAGTGCAGGACCTGCTGGTACACCGGGAACAGCAGGTGTCACGGGAGCTACCGGCGCAACGGGTGTGGCAGGCCCTGCGGGTGGTGCAACAGGAGCGACAGGTGCAACGGGGAGTACTGGAGCTGTTGGTGCAGCAGGTGTTACAGGAGCAACAGGTGATCCTGGTGTAGCGGGTGCCACGGGAGTGACAGGTGATACGGGTGCAGCCGGAATTGCGGGAGTAACCGGGGCTACAGGTGCCACAGGTGATACGGGACTGACCGGCGCAACCGGGATTACGGGAGTAACTGGCAGCACTGGCGTAACAGGCGCTACGGGTTCTGGAGCTATTATACCGTTTGCTTCTGGCGGACCTGCCATATTGACAACCATTGCTGGTGGACTGGTAGGAACGACAAGTCTCATCGGTTTCGGAAGCTCGGCAACCGGAGTCAGCATTCTGGGTGGCACGATTGATTTGACGGGGACGGTTGTCGGCCCACTCATTAACTTTGCGTTCTCTGCCCCACGTGATGGCGTGATCACTTCCATCGCGGCCTATTTTAGTACCACAGCAGCCTTGGCCTTGGTCGGTTCAACGGTGACCATCACCGCGCAATTATTCAGTTCACCTACTCCGGATAATGCATTCACTGCGGTACCAGGGGCCATCGTTACACTGGCGCCGCCACTCACAGGTATTATTGCTTTGGGAAGCATCTCCAATGGCATAACAACCGGATTGGCGATACCGGTGACAGCAGAGACACGTCTTCTGCTCGTATTCTCCGCGACGGCAACTGGACTCAGCCTTGTGAATACCGTTGTTGGTTATGCTAGTGGTGGCGTAAACATTACATGATGCGATATACATTTTGATCTGGGGCCGACTCAATCGTTTCTTTCAAAATTATAAAATAACCCCATGACTCATGAGAGCCATGGGGTTTGAACTTTTTATACATAGCTGTGATATCTGTTACTATCAAGCATTAGTAGTAAATGTCATAGCTTCCACCATAACTATTTGGTGAGTAAGCTACAATTTTATGATAACCATACAAGTTACCAAGTGTAATGCTTTTCGTTCCAAAATCAGACACGATTACTCTTCCACTTCCCTTCAGATTTCCACTCATATCTTCAACATTAAACACATATTCCCCTGTTGTAAGAGGATTAAATCTAAAGGTGACACTTCCACTCAAGTATATATCGGTACTGTATCCTCCATTGAAATATTCTCTTATGGGATTTTGAACAAAAATATTAATATCTTGTGCTTGGGACTGTTGTTGTGTCTGAACTTCCTGGGAGGAAGGGGGAGTTACCGTATGAGCTTCATCAGCGAATACCGCTGGAACAGATGCTAAAAGCATCGCCATGGAAGAAAGAGCTGCAATTGCTGTTTTTTGATATTTTTTCACAATCAAACATCTCCTTATGGTATATAAAATTTAAAATAGAGTAGAGTTCGTACTTGTCACAAAGACAAAAGATCAATAGAGCAGTAGCTTTCCTCACAGTCATTTCCTAGGATGAGAGTAAGGTTGATCTGGCGCCAAATGTATGTTACAAGATAATCGTACATTTTATTCCAAATATATACAATAACGTTTGCAGGATTTTCTATGCTGTTTTTGTTAAATATATACTTTATTCATATATAGTTCACAAATTAACATTTATTAGATCGAATGATTACGGAGAAGAGCCCCGCGATTCAAACGCACGATGAACGAAAAAGGTAACAGCAGGATAGATGTCTACTTGACCTCTTGGTTTGAATAGTAACCTTGACCTTCAAAAAGTAGTTTCATAGAACTACTAAATTTGATCATTTAGCAGAATGGAATGCATAATTACGAAAAAATAGTATGAACGCGTAAGCGACATGAGACACATAAAAGCATTTAATAGGCTTATTTTCTATATTTTTCAATAAAAGTGCTTGTATATATCGAATAATGATTCTATACTATACCAATAAAATCCAATTAAATTCCTAATTGACTATTATATGTAATTTAAATATTTGCACACTCACTCGAATCACGATCGAAAGTCATATCCACCACTCCTTAGAAAGCGTTCTGCTAACGCTCCTGATTACCCTTCCATATGAATGCTTATAGACATTCACTCTCGTCGCATAACTCAAACACCCAACCTTTTACACTCGCGTCTTAACCCTTGAGGTATCAAATCTCCTAAACTTCCAAGTGAAAAAACATAGATGAATCGGTATGTCTCTTCTGACTCATATTGTCCCTAATTCCCTAACCAAACCTGTAAAGGAGGTGAGGCTTTATGTGAAATCCAGGGCGTTTATTCCGTCCGTAATCAAGGTTAGTCTACCGTTTTATTCTGCAGAGAAGGGCATATGTACCAGACTAAATTACAAAACCGGGTAAAGGGAGTGGAAAAGTTTGATAAAGATTAATCGGTTACGCAAGCCCATCTCTATAGGGCTCTCGCTTCTCCTTGCATTTTCGATCATTCATCCGGTTTCAGCTGAAAACTCCACATCATCCAAATTGGATATGAAATCTGGACTTGCCAAAGTTTCGGAGGCCAAAGTAAACGCCAAGTTGACCAAAGAATTTGAAGGTAGTGAATATGTTACCTATCTGGTGAAAATGAAGGAACAGGTGGATACATCAGCAGTCTCCAAGCAGGCCCTCCAAAAGGCGACTATCGCCAAACAAACGCCTTCAGCCACAAAGCTGTCCGTTCGGAATTCAGTCGTCAGTTCTCTGCGAGAAACGGCCTCACGTACACAATATCCATTGGAAACTTATCTGGAAAAGGAAGTTGACTTGGGCAAGGTCAAAGAATATAAAAGCTATTTTATTGTCAATTCACTGGCAGTGACGAGTACCAAAGAAGTCATGGAACAGATTGCGCTGCTGCCTGAGGTAGAGAAGATTCTACCGAATGAGACACGATACTTACAGAAAGCCGAAGTGAGTAAAGAACCGGCGAGTGCGGCACCAGCCAAAGATGCTGTGCAAACGCCAGCAGCTAAAGACGCTTCAGTCGGAGTCAAAGATAAAGAGCCTGCTGCAAAGGACAAGCTTGCAACAGAGAACGTGGAATGGAACCTGGATTACATCAATGCGCCAGCCGTATGGGATCGGGGCATCGATGGAACGGGGATTGTTGTTGCCAATCTCGACAGCGGTGTGGACTATACCCACCCTGCGCTTCGCAGCAAGTGGCGAGGACTGGATGCTTCGGGCAATATTGTTGATCCCGAACTGAGCTGGTATGATCCGCACAGTCATGCTTCACTTCCTGCGGACGGAGACGGGCATGGTACACACACGATGGGTACGATGGTGGGCTCCGAAGCAGATGGCACTAACCAGATCGGGGTTGCTCCCGGTGCGAAGTGGATTGGTGTACGAATATTCAATCCGGAAACAACAGATGCCATTATTCTGGATGGCGGACAATGGTTGATTGCTCCGGTGGATGCAGAAGGCAATCTGCACCCTGAACTTGCTCCGGATGTCGTCAACAACTCATGGGGCGGAGGCCCAGGACTGGATGAATGGTTCCGGCCTATGGTCCAGGCTTGGCGAGATGCACAGATCTTTCCCGAGTTCTCTGCGGGTAATGTGACGCTGACCAACCCAGGCGGTCCCGGTTCAGTTGCTAATCCGGCCAACTATCCTGAAAGTTTTGCTACAGGAGCAACCGATATTAACGGAAATCTGGCTTCGTTCTCCCTGCTGGGTCCATCCCCGTATGAAGAGATTAAACCAGAAGTATCCGCCCCCGGGGTAAATATCCGTTCGTCTGTTCCAGGCGGTGAGTATGAAGGCGGCTGGAACGGCACATCCATGGCAGGCCCGCATACGACTGCGCTTGCTGCACTACTGCTTCAAGCCAATCATTCCCTTACGGTGGATCAGCTGGAGCAGATCATTACAGATACAGCCACGCCGAGGACAGATAGTCAGTATCCGACATCTCCTAATAACGGCTACGGTCACGGCATTATTAATGCGCTTGATGCTGTGGGTTCTGTACTCGAAGGAATCGGCACAGTATCCGGCAGAGTCGTTACAGCCGGAGATGATCTGGAAGAGCCGGTACTGGAACACACACCTGTCAATTCAGCCTTTACAGGCATTGATATTCCATTAACGGCTCATGTGACAGATAACGTCGCGGTAGTCTCCGTCGAGGCTTTTGCCAAAACGACAGGTACCAACCAGTACGTCTATCTGCCGATGAATCGGATTGCCGGAGATAGCAAAGATGGAACTTACACAGCAACCATTCCTGCCTTTCTCATTGAGCCACAAGGTGTGGAGTATTATATCCGCGTGAATGACTATGGCAATAACGGATTCGATAGTCAGGTATACAAGGTGGCTGTCTCCAATGGTGTTCAACCCGGATATCTTCAGGATTTTGAAGAAGATCAGCTGGGCTTCACCACTGGCGGTACGGGAAGTACATGGGTATGGGGAGCACCAAGCAGTGGTCCTGGAAGTGCATACTCCGGTGACAAGGTGATTGCAACCAACCTGCAAGGTACTTATCTGGCGAATAGCAATGCATATCTGCTTGCGCCGCCAATTGATCTTACTGAGAGCCCGGAAGGCGCGTTATTGTCTTTCAAACACTGGTATGATCTGGAGAATAACATCGACTTTGGCAAGGTATATATCGCTTCCGAGGATAGCGATTATGTGTTCGAAGAGTTGTTAAGCTTCACGGGTACGGGTGGTAACTGGAAGAAACAATATGTGGACCTTCGCGCATACGCGGGACAGCAGGTATTTGTCAAATTCAATCTGACCAGTGATAACTCGGTGCAGAAGGCAGGTTGGTATATTGATGATTTTGCAGTTGAAGAATTGGATGAGCTTGCACCGGGAGCTCCTGCGGGATTGACTGCAACTGCCGATATTCTGGGCAACGTAGCCTTGAGCTGGACTGGAGCGAGTGATGAGGATCTCGAATCCTATGTCGTATATCGTTCCACAACCGCAGGTACAGGTTATGAAGCTATTGGAAGCACGACAGGAACAACGTTTACGGATACAACTACAGTTACGGATTCGACCTATTACTATGCCGTTGCTGCACTGGATTATAGTGGCAATGAAAGTGACAAGTCGAATGAGGTCTCCATTACAGTGGAGGTGCCTGAGGATATCTACATCGATCACTTCGACGGCAGTGATGATAATGGCTGGACTCATTCGGGAACCAAAGATGAGTGGGAACGCGGCATTCCGGTAACGGGACCTGCCAGCGCCGTTTCTCCGCCGAATGTGTGGGCGACTGATCTCGACAATACGTACGAGAATGGATCCAACTATTCGCTCGTATCTCCGGTCATCGATTTGACGGATGTATCCGAAGGAACACTCACGTTTAATCATTGGTATGAGATTGAGAGCGGATACGATTATGGATATGTGGAAGTCACCAAAGATGGTGGGACAACATGGTCAGAACTGGGCAAATTCTCACATAGTACAAACGGTAAACAATGGACACCGGTATTCTATGACCTGGATACACTTACAGGCAATGAAGTACAATTCCGGTTCCGTCTGACTTCAGACAACAGTGTTGTGAAAACAGGTTGGTTCATTGATGATTTCCGTGTACTGGGTGTTGCGGTGGAGACGGTTACAGAGGACAATGCGGTTGTGCTTAACAGTGACAAACCGAAACCGTCCTATGATAACCCATGGTACAAAATTACGCGGACAGACAAAGCGGAATTCAACAAAACGAAACAGCAACAACCGGAAGTCGAAAAACCAGGCACAGGTTCGGTTAATCCACAAAGCCTGCCTGCAAGTGCAACGGTTACCGTACTGGAAACCGGACGTTCGGTGAAAACGGATTCGGCTACAGGCAAGTACAGCTTCACACACGTAGCAGGTGATTACACGTTAAAAGCTGAGGCATATGGATATTATCCTCGTACCCAGCAGGTGACAATCACCGATGGCAGTGGAGCCAAAGCCAACTTTAATCTGGAGGCAATCCCGCATGGACAGATTGAAGGTGTAGTAACGGATGAGCGGACAGGACAACCACTGGCTGATGCTTCCGTTCTCGTGGTGGAAGATGCGAATGTAGGTGAAGTTCACACAGGTTCAGATGGCAGCTTCGTTATTCAGGTATTGGAAGGAAGCTACACTCTATCCATCCGGGCTGCGGATTATTACAGTAAGACGGTTACTGTGACTGTACCTGGTAATGGTACGGCAGAGGCGAATGTTGCCTTGAAGCCGTTCATCGGTTTTCCAGGGGAAATTGCTTATGATGATGGAACAGCAGAGAACGCACGAGCTTTTAACGCTGCGGATAACGCTTGGGCAGTTCGAATGACACCAGAGCTGGAGACCGCACAACTGACGGGTGCATCGTTCCGCTTCTGGAACACCGAATGGCCTGTACCTGGAGGTACAGCGTTCCAATATGCCGTCTATGATGCATCGGGTGCTGGCGGAGCTCCGGGACGACAACTAGCTGGACCATTTGACGGTACTGCACTTCGTAACGATCAATGGACAACCGTTGAATTCCCGGAACCGGTCATTGTAACGGGTGATTTCTATATCGTGTATGTACAGAGCTTAGCTGGAACTAGCGCTCCGGGACTCGCTACCGATGAGGATGGTCCAAATGCAGGTCGAAGCTGGCAGCGAGTAGGTGGGGCGTGGAGCACTTCACCTGCAGAAGAAGGTAACTACATGATTCGTGCAGTTGTGAGATATCCGGTAAATGCACCTGTGCTCACAGCACCTGCGAACACATATACGAATCAATCAACTTTCACCGTGTCGGGAACCTCTCCGGCATCCGGCGCTCAGATTAAGATCTACAACGGCAAAGATCTGGCTGGTACAACAACTGTCGCAAATGGGAAGTTCTCATACGGTGTGAAACTACGTTCTGGGATTAATGCGATTACGGCCGAGGCTGTGGTGGACGGAAAAACAACCGATCGTTCACTGCCCGTTGTCATCATTTTGGATCAAACCAAACCACAGTTGACCATCACGAGCCCGACGGAAGGAAGCCGGATCAACACGGAAGTTGTTCATGTAACAGGTAATATCGTGGAACAATTCCTCGATAAGTTGACTGTTAACGGACAAACCGTACAAGTGGGCAAAGACAGAAGCTTCAGTCATCGCGTATTGGTTAACGAAGGCGAGAACACGATAACCATTACAGCAACCGATCTTGCTGGCAACAAAACAACGGTAACCCGCACCGTATACGTGGAAACGGCGTTGCCAGAACTTACGAATATTACGCCAGCTGAAGATGTTCGAATCACATCAGGGGAGAGTGTCACCGTATCGTTTGACAGTAAACCTGGACTGCAAGCATCTTTCCGGATTCAGTTACCGCTGAATCTAAATGCCCCAGGGGCAGGAGAGATTCCATTGGTGGAGACTGAGCCAGGTCGTTACACGGGTACGTACACAACACCTTCATCCCTTACTCTTGAGGGTGGAGTCATTGTAATTCGTGCTCAGGATGCAGCTGGCAACAAAGTAGAAGCCGAAGCAGCTGGACGATTGTTCGTCAGCGCAGCACAGGAACAATCCAATCCAGAACCAGATTCGAGTCCTGAAGTGGACGAATCCAATGAACCTGCTCCATCGTCTGCTGAGGGTCTTCAACCTTAATTATTTCAAAGTATGTCATGGAAGATAACTGTATTTAGCACATTGAAGCAAGAAGCCGATAAGCCGAGGTATCCTGGCTTGTCGGCTTTTTGTTATATCCTCTTTTCATAGCTGACGCCTAAGATTAGTTCGAGCAAAATGCATATACTGCATGGTTTGCAGCATTAGGATTAACAAATACGATGACAGGAGGAGTGAACTGTGGGAGTTGATGCAGTACAACGATCCCAACCGTTACGAAGTAAATGGCTCAAAACCAAAATGTTGCTGAATAACTCGGCGATCAAACCATTTATCCCTGATACACAACGATATAGCCAATCCAACTTGAAGACCATGCTGGAGAAATATAGGATGGTATATGTCAAACCCGAGATAGGCACCTTTGGAATGGGAGTCATTAAAGCTGAAATGCACAATCAGCACCACTTCGCTTACCAGATTGGTCAAAAGCGTCTGACGTTCAACAGCTTTGAGTCATTCTATCGAAGCCTGACCCATCGAATTAAGCAAAAAAGCTATCTTATTCAACGAGGTATCCATCTGCTGCAACATAATAACAGGCGCTTTGACATTCGGGTAATGGTTCAATTAAATCCCGGGCAGGCGTGGGAAGCGACAGGGGTCATAGGCCGACTGGGTCATCCAAAGAAAATTGTGACCAACTACCATAGCGGTGCGAAGCCAATGAGCATTCATACGTTGTTGAGATCCCATGCCTCTGACAAGCGGATTAACGAATTGATCCAGGAGATGAATCACCTGGGCATCCATATCGCTCGGCACATGCGGAAGAAATACACGCGTTTGAAAAGCATTGGGGTGGATATCGGGCTTGATCGAAGTCTGACTCCATGGATTATTGAGGTAAACGCGAAGCCAGATCCCTATATATTCAATCAGTTAAAGGACAAGACAATGTATCGCAAGGTGATTCGATATTATCGTCAGAACGCACTATAATGAATGACGATGTCAAAGCGAATCCAGAAAATCATGTGAAAATAAATATGTGAAAATGAAGCATCCATCGGGATGCTTTTTCTTTTGCTTGCATATGACAGCAGGGAAGTATTCTACTTTCTTCACATTAATGATATAACATGATATATTAGGATGTAGAACATGAGAAGTATGGGTATTTATGGAGGTGCTTGTATTGGGGAAAGACTCGGCATCCAAGCCGATGTATGAACAGATCTTTGAATCCTTGCGCGAACGGATACAGCTTCATCAATATCAAGTGGGTGAGCGTGTTCCTTCGGAGAAGGAATTATGTGATGAATTTGGAGTTAGCCGGATTACGACGAAAAAAGCGCTTGAGATGTTGGCGAGTGAACAATTGATTGTACGTCAGCCGGGACGGGGTTCTTTTGTAGCCGACACGGCAGAGGGTATGCAGGAAAGACCTAACAGACCTGCTCCGCATGGTGCGGTGAAAGATCCAGAGAAGAAGCTGCTCATTGGTCTGGTCATTACCAACTTCAGTGATATGTATGGTACAGAACTGTTATATGGCATGGAAGAAGCTTCACGAGAGCATGATTGTTTTCTCGTACTTAGACGATCCTTCGGGATTCCCGAGCAGGAGGAACGCAGCATTCAGGAACTGCTGGAACTGGGTGTGGACGGATTGATCATTTTCCCTGCACAGGGTGAATATTTCAGCGATGAGATTCTTAAACTGGTCGTGAACAAATTCCCGTTTGTTCTGATTGACCGGTATCTGAAAGGCATTCCAGCTTCTTCGGTCAGTACAGATAACGTAGGCGCGGCGAGAGAAGGGATGAATTATCTGTTCCACCTGGGTCATCGACACATTGCTTTTCTTACACAGCCTCCGGCCAACACCACACCGATTGAAGAACGAATTGAAGGGATTATTGAGGCACATCATGATCAAGGTGTGCTGGTGAACAGAGAATTGTGGTTGGAATCTTTTCTTTCGACATTGCCTAGTGTGTTCGATCCTCAGGTCGAGGTCCGCGATGTGGAGACACTGGTAGAACATTTGCAGAAATATCCGGAGATTACTGCACTCTTTGCTGCGGAATACCATATTGCTTTACTTGCAGAACAAGCAGCTGCTCGGCTGGGTCTGAAGATTCCGGAAGATTTGTCCATCATTTGTTTTGACAGTCCAAACGCTGCCGAAGGAAGCCGTGTAACACATATGCGACAGAGTCAGTTTGATATGGGGAAACAAGCATTCGAGATGGTGCTCCAAAATATGCAGAACAACGAAATGGCAGTGAACAGGGTTGTTTTGCCTGCCCGATTGGTGAAGGGGAAATCAACGAGTATAGTGAAACAAAAGGGTTAATTTTAGCGGCCTATATTCATTGGGTTTAATCAGAGACTTCGTGAAAACGAGGTCTCTTTTTGGTATGGATAAAAAGGGAAACATCACCTAGATTGGTATATTATTTAGATTAAAAAATGATAATAACATGCTAATATACAAATAAATATATTGACATAACATTATATTCGTTTTAGGATGATGAAAGCGGTTAATAAACTGGATTACATAAGGAGGACAACATGCTGACACCCAGAGAAGATCAAGACATTTCCCCCTCGATATACGACATGATTGATCGAGTTAACAAACGTATGCCGGATTATCCGGAACTTAACCAAATGTTTAAAACCTGTTTTACCAATACGATGGCGACTACCATTCAGCGCAAAGAAGATGGAACAACTTTTGTGATTACGGGAGATATCCCTGCCATGTGGTTACGTGATTCTGCTGCACAGGTCAGACCGTATCTGGTTCTCGCTTCAGAGGATGAAGATATCGCCGACATGATCGCTGGACTGGTTGAACGGCAACTGAATTATATTCTCCTAGACCCTTATGCAAACGCTTTTAATGAGACAGAGAGTGGGAAAGGACATCAGGAAGATCTAACGCAGATGAATGATTGGATCTGGGAACGGAAGTATGAGATTGACTCTCTGGCTTATCCAATTCAGCTCAGTTATCTCCTGTGGAAGAACACGGGAAGAACAACTCAATTCAATGATACGTTCCGCAAAGCAACCCAGATTATCATGCAGTTATGGCAAGTGGAGCAGCATCATGAGACGAAATCACCCTACACGTTCCAACGTCTGGATGCGCCCGAAACCGATACGCTCAGCCGAGATGGACGAGGTACTGAAACAGCCTATACAGGCATGACCTGGTCGGGATTCCGTCCCAGCGATGATCGCTGTGAATATGGTTATCTTATACCATCCAATATGTTCGCCGTTGTGGCGCTGAGATATCTACAGGAAATTGCCGAAGTCGTGTTCGAGGATAAAGGGCTGTCAGCAACTGCTCAGCAGTTGGAGGAACAGATCAACAAAGGTATTCAGGATTATGGTACTGTCGAACATCCGGAATATGGCACCATATATGCGTACGAAACCGACGGGAAAGGCAATCACAATCTGATGGATGATGCCAATGTACCAAGCCTGCTGTCTTTACCTTATCTCGGATATGTTGATGAGAACGACGAGGTGTATCAGAATACACGCCGATTCATTCTATCCTCACACAACCCGTATTTCTATGAGGGAACAGCAGCAGCTGGAATCGGTAGTCCACATACACCGGATGGGTACATCTGGCATATCGCTTTATCGATGCAGGGGCTGACTACAACGGATCGCAACGAAAAACTGCGATTGCTCCAGCTTATCCAACAGACGGATGCGGGCACCGGACTTACCCATGAAGGCTTTTCGGCTAACGATCCACATGAGTATACCCGCCCATGGTTTTCATGGTCTAACATGCTCTTTAGTGAACTGATAATGGATTATTGCGGATTCCGCGTAGAGAAATAGGATTACGCACAGAAATAGATAGGAAAGCAAGAGAGAACCTGCGAGTACATCATAACGTTCGGAGTTCGTTGAATTCCGACAAGAGGAGAGCGAACCATGAGAAAAATATCTTTGAAAATGCCGGTAGCAGCAGTTATGACATCCTTGCTCATTCTAACGACAGCCTGTTCAGGCGGAAGTTCAAGTACAGGCACAACCAGTGATGGCAAGAAGGAAGTAACCGTATCGTTCCGTTCTTCAGGATCTGAAGATACACTTACGAAGTTTTTCAAATCCGGATTGGTGGATCAATTCGAGAAAGAAAATCCGGATATCAAAATCAACATTGCGCCTGTATTGGCAAGTGAAGGTGATTATACGTCCAAAATGGTTTTGCAGATGAAATCGCCTGACACGGCGCCTGATGTTATTGCCGAAGATACATCTATTATCAAATCCGATGCTGCTGCGGGATATCTGGAGCCGCTGGATACACAGGTTCAGGGCTGGTCCGATTGGGAAGAACACATCATCGACAACCTGAAGGCAGGGGTTACGGGTGAAGATGGCAAGGTATACGGTGTTCCGGCTACCTCGGATACACGCGGGATCTGGTACAACAAGGAATTGTTTCAACAGGCAGGTCTGGAAGTTCCATTCAAACCTGCAAGCTGGGCAGAAGTACTCGAAGCAGCACGTACCATCAAGCAAAAACTGCCAGGTGTGACACCGCTTAATATGATCGTGGGCAAAGCAAACGGTGAAGGGGTTACCATGCAGACGCTGGAAATGCTGCTCTATGGTACGGCAGACACATTGTATGACGATACCAGCAAGAAATGGGTCGTGAACAGCCCGGGCCTTCTGGATTCTTTCAAATTCATAGATCAAGTGTTCAACACGGATAAAACAGGTCCGACCATGCAGGTCGCCTTGAATGGACAAGCTGGCAGTATTGCATTCCAGCAACAGTTCCCGCAAGACAAACTGGCGATGGCTGTAGATGGTAGCTGGGCAGGTTCGACATGGGCCGAGAACGGTGCTGCTCCAATTGCCAACGTCGAAGAGAAAATAGGTTTTGCGCCATTCCCGACACAAAATGGGGAAGCACCTGGAGCAACGACGATGTCTGGAGGATGGGCTTGGTCTGTTCCTGCACAAGCGAAGAACAAGGAAGAAGCTTGGAAATTTATCGAGTTTCTGATGAATAAGGAAAATGCGACTGCACGCGTAATAGCGGAAGGCAGCCTCAGTCCACGTAATGATTCCACAGAAGTTGAAGGGTATACGGATCGTCCATATACCAAAGAAGCACAGGAACTCTTGAATGTGGCTCACTTCCGTCCGGCGAACGATCAGTATGCAACGGTATCCGCACAATTGCAAAGTATCGTAGAGAGTATTGCCTCTGGCAAGCTGACGCCGGAAGACGGAATTACGCAATTGAAGGACAACGTATCCCGCTCCCTTGGCGCGGACAGCATCGAAGAGAAATAAGGATATCGATATATTCGGAGGGGGAGGAACAATCTCCCCTTTTTCCGGTTCGAATGGAGAGTGACTTATGAAAAGGAAAGCACCAGGCTCATTTCTGTTTCTCATGCCTTCCGTACTGTTATTACTCGTGTTTTTCATTGTTCCCATCATTCTGACGATCTGCTTTGCCTTTACGAATATGGCTCTGACCGGGGCGGCAGCCAAGAGTCTGGAGTTCGTCGGATTTCAGAATTTCATTAATATGTTCCATGATCCGGACTTTCGCATTAGTGTCTGGCGTACGCTGGTCTTTCTCATCTTCTCCGCAGTGATTGGTCAGGTATTGCTTGGGTTCATTCTGGCTCTTCTAATGAAGGAAAAAAATGTGACGTTCCGCCGGGTCATTGGCATCATCGTCATTGCTGGCTGGGTGACACCCGAGATTGTGGTGGCATTCTGTATGGTTGCCTTTTTCAGTGACAATGGTTCATTGAATCAGATTCTTGGCTGGTTTGGGGCGAATCCGATCTCCTGGTTGTTCAGTTTCCCAATGGTGAGTGTCATTATCGCGAATATTTGGCACGGCACAGCCTTTTCAATGATGGTCTACCAATCGGCTCTGGATGATATTCCGAAGGAAGTCGAAGAAGCTGCCATTATTGACAGTGCTACAGGGTTCCAGATCGTCAGACACATTACAATTCCAATGGTAAAAGGGTCGATCGTGACCAACATGATGTTGGTTACCCTACAGACACTGGGTGTGTTCACGCTGATCTATACGATGACCGGTGGTGGCCCGGGTACTTCGACACAAACCTTGCCAATCTTCATGTACAACCAGGCCTTTGTGAATTATCAGTTTGGATATGGTACAGCCATTTCGCTGGTTCTGCTGTTCATCGGTATCATCGCCAGCCTGTTCTACATGCGATCCATGAAAGTGAAAGTGTAACCATGAAGGAGGTTCGATCCCTATGGTCAAACATGGGCTTCAACGCAAAATCCAGTACGGGATTCTAGTCTTTCTAGGGCTCTGTTTTTTATTGCCGCTGCTCTGGATCATTTTGGCTTCATTTGATCCGAACGCACAGCAGGGCATCAAAATGCCCAGTACCTGGACCATTCAAAATTTCAAGGATGTACTCGGGGATGCGAGCAATCTTCGTTCATTCGGTGTCGGCCTGATTCTGTCGGGAGGGCAAGCGGTATTGGTTGTTTTGGTATCAGTACTTGCTGCGTATCCTCTGTCCCGTTATGAAATGAGATTTAAAAAGAGCTTCCTGTTATCCATTCTGTTCATGACAGCTCTTCCGATTACGGCCGTGATGGTTCCGGTATTTCAAATGTTTCTGTTCTTCAAAATGCAAAATAGCATCATTGCCACCATGCTGTTCCTGACCGCCTCTTCACTTCCTTACGGTATCTGGATGATGAAAAACTTCATGGATTCGGTGCCCATTGATCTGGAAGAATCGGCATGGATTGACGGAGCATCCGTCTGGAATGGCTTGAGACGAATCGTAGCACCATTGATGTTGCCGGGAATTGCAACAATAGCGATATTTACCTTTTCGGGAAGTTGGGGCAACTTCTTCGTGCCCTACATCCTGCTCCAGACACCGGAGAAACTTCCGGCATCGGTCACGATCTATCAATTCTTCGGCAGCCACGGCATGGTTGAATACGGCAGATTGGCTGCATTTTCACTACTTTATACGATGCCTTCGGTTGTGCTATATATCTTCTCCCAGCGTTACATGTCCAAAGGCTTCAGCATGGGCGGGGCAACCAAAGGTTAATGACAGGAGGTACGCAACATGACAACCAAAAAGACGGCTCATCTCATCTCGCATACCCATTGGGACCGGGAATGGTATATGCCTTATGAACATCATCATGTTCTTCTCATTGAGCTGATGGATAAACTGCTGGATACGCTCGATCAGGACCCGGAATATCGTTATTTCCATCTGGATGGGCAGACGATTATTCGTGAGGATTATTTGCAGGTTCGGCCTGAACAACAGGAGAGACTTGACCGCTATATTCGTGAAGGACGCATTCATTTTGGCCCATGGTATGTGTTACAGGATGAGTTTCTGACCAGCAGCGAGGCCAACTTGCGAAATCTGCTCATCGGTCATCGTGATGCTCGTCCATTCGGTGTGATATCCAAGACGGGGTACTTCCCTGACTCATTCGGAAATATGGGACAGGCACCGCAGATTCTGCAACAGGCGGACATTCATAACGCGATCTTCGGGCGCGGGGTAAAGCCTACCGGATTCAATAATGCCGTGGTTGATGCGGATAGTTACGAGTCTCCCTATTCCGAGATGATCTGGCGTTCGCCGGATGGCTCGGAAGTGCTCGGTATTTTGTTCGCGAATTGGTACTGCAATGGGATGGAAGTTCCGGTTGATCCAGAGAAAGCTCAAGTATACTGGGATAAAAATCTGGAGGATGCCGAGAAATTCGCCTCGACTCCACATCTGTTGTTCATGAATGGTTGTGATCATCAGCCGATCCAGACGGATCTTCCTGAGGCTTTACGCACGGCGGCCGCGTTGTATCCGGATGTGGAATTTATTCACTCCAATTTTGACGATTACATTGATGCGGTTACGAAAGATGTCCCTGAAAATCTGGCGACCATTGAAGGTGAACTTCGCAGTCAGCATACGGATGGTTGGGGAACACTGGTGAACACGGCATCCGCACGGGTTTATCTGAAACAGTTGAATCAGCAGGGGCAGACGTTGCTCGAAAAAGTAGCTGAACCACTGGCCGCCATGGCCCATGTAGCCGGGGTTAAAGATTATCCGCATCATCTGTTAACACATGCTTGGAAGATGCTGATGCAGAACCACCCGCATGATAGCATCTGCGGATGCAGTGTGGATGAGGTTCACCGTGAGATGGTGACCCGCTTCGCCAAGAGCAGACAGCTTGCAGAGAAATTGGTTTCCCAGAGCGCGCAAGCGATTGCTGAATCCATTCGTGCGCAACCTGCTGAGGCTTGGGGAGAGGAAGCCGTGCCGTTCACTGTATTCAACACGAGTGGGTGGAATCGAAATGGCATCATGGAGATGGATCTTATTGTGGACAAAGCCTTTTTCCCGGAAGGGCCTAATCCTCAGGCACTTGCACAGAAGGTGGAAAAAGATGCACTGCCAGCATATCAACTGGTCGATTCGGATGGACACACGTACTCGGCTGAAATCAAGGATCTGGGTGCGCATTTCGGTTATGAACTTCCGAAGGATCGCTTCCGACAGCCTTATATGGCTCGTAAAGTTAGAGTGACTTTCCAGGCGGTGGATGTACCTTCGCTGGGTTATAAGACGTATGCTCTTATTCCAGTTCAGAAGCAAACAGAGATTGCTGAAGTGCCCGCTACGAGCGAACTCGTTCAGGTTCAGGGAATGATGATGGAAAACGGTCATTTGCGGGTGACGATTGAAGAGAATGGTACGGCAACGATTGAAGATAAGGTCTCCGGTGCTGTATACAGGGGCTTGAATTCATATGAAAATACCGGTGATATAGGCAATGAATACGTCTATCGACAGCCTGACGGAGAGATGACGCTGACCACGAAGCATCTGGAGGCAGACCTGCGGATCGTGGAGCAATCTCCGTATCGTGCAGTCATGGAGAGTGTATTACACTGGGACATTCCTGCTGGAGCAGATGAACTGTTCGAGCTGGAGAAGCGCCAAATGGTTCCTTTTACAGAACGGAAGGCACAGCGGGTGAAGAACACGGTTCCGCTGGTAATTACGACAACGTATACGCTGGAAGCAGGCAGTAATATGGTCAAAGTAAAATCTGAATTTAACAATCAGGCCAAGGATCATCGGCTGCGTGCACTCTTTCCATCCGGACTGATGACAGAGGAACATTATGCAGATTCCATCTTTGAGGTAGCCAAACGTTCGAACACACCGGCCAAGGAATGGGTGAATCCGAGTAATGCGCAGCATCAGCAAGCGTTTGTACATGTGACGGATGGTGATCATGGCTTGATGATTGCAAACAAAGGGCTGAATGAATACGAGATTTTACAACATGAAGAGGGCGGTACGATTGCGGTTACGCTGCTGCGTGCCTCTTCGGAATTGGGAGATTGGGGTGTATTTGAAACACCGGAAGCCCAATGTCTGGGGCATCAGAGTGTGGAATATGCGATTATTCCATTTGCAGGGGATGCTGCACAGTCAGGCGCATGTGCATCCGCATACGTGTATCCGATTCCGTGGACAACTGTGCAGCTAGGGTCATTAGCACGCACTTTTGAGCGGGAAGGACATGCCGGAGCTGATGGGCAGAAGGTGGAGTTGCCTCTGTCGAAGCAATGGTTGGCGTGGAATGCACAAAGTTCGTCACTGGCCTTCTCCACATTGAAGATCGCAGAGGAAACCGGAGATGTGATTGCTCGCTGGTATAATTTGAACTCCGAAGCCGCTGAATTGAACGTTCAGCCTGGATTCGAGTGCGCCTATGTCTATGAGAGTGATGTGCTGGAACGGGTCAAGGACACGTTGGATGGAGACAGCCAGACGGTATCCGGGTTCAAGATTGTTACACAAGGGTATGCGTTAGGTTGAGTTGACGTTTGAACATTTTAATCTTAGGAACCTCCTGTTCACGGTAGCGTGGACAGGAGGTTTTGTCATGTGTCCCGTTAAATGCACCCACACCCAAAGTAGTATGGGAAAACCGCATACATACATAATGATATACGTGTCGTGATTTTATACATTTATTGTCGTGAGTTTCTATTAAAAATACATTAACTCTGTGATAACTTATAGATAAATGTCAGAATATTATATAAGATGAATGTAACATTTACATGTAAACGAAGAGTGCAGAACCAATCTGTAGAAGCGGAGCGTTCACCTAAAAGCTTTCTGAAAGAAAGCTCCACCGGAAGCATACGCTATCCCCGGATTTTCTCCATTAGGAAAAGATTCAAAAAATACGGGGATAACAGTGATCTGAAGATGGTACTGCAATCGGAGTGGCTCAGTGTAAATTTTACAGGTTCAGCTTATATCCTTTGGAGGTAAAACAACAGTGACCATTCGAATTGGTAAAATTAGTTTGTGGCATGTTCATGCATGGGATTACATCAAGCAGGCACAGGAACATGAGGATACAATCATCGCCGCCGTGTGGGATGAAGATGCCAAGCGGGGACAGGAAGCGGCTGAACGTTTAAACGTACCATTCTATGCTTCACTCGAAGATATGCTGGCTAAGGATGACATCGATGCCGTTATTGTAGATGCGCCAACCCGCATCCATGAAGAAGTGATCACCGCTGCTGCAAAAGCAGGGAAACACATCTTTACGGAGAAGGTTATTGCAGCGACACAAGCGGAATCCAACAGAATCCTTGATGAGGTAAAGGCAAACAAAGTCAAGATGACAGTCTCCTTACCACGTCTGAATGCAGGGTATACGCTCACGATTCAGGATGTACTTAACCAGGGATTGCTTGGCAAAGTGACTTATGTTAGAGCACGTTTATCGCATGATGGAGCGATTTCGAACTGGTTACCTGAACACTTCTATGATCTGAAGGATTGTCAGGGCGGTGCACTGATTGATCTGGGCTGCCATCCAATGTATCTGGCCAAACTGTTTCTGGGTCAGGAAGTAACAGCGGTTAATGCGAACTTCGGATACATTACAGGCAAAGAAGTGGAAGATAATGCAGTTGCAACGTTGTTTACGGATTCCGGAGCAGTTGGTGTTGTTGAAGCTGGTTTTGTAAATAGCCATTCTCCGTTTACGATTGAGGTTCATGGTACGGAAGGCACCCTTCTCTACGGAACACCTGATGATAAGCTGTTGATTCGTACAAAAGCAGCACAGGGTCAGTATGAAGAATGGACTGAACTTCCTTTGGCAGACAAAAGAGAAAGCGCATTCAATCAATGGGTTGCACATATACAAAATGATACGGATGCAACGGAAAACATGCAGATCGCTATGGAGCTGACCCGGTTGATGGAAGCTGCGAATCTCTCTAACAAGGAAGGGCGCAGAATCACTCTGAGTGAGTTGAAGGGTTAGGTTTTATGAAGGAGGTATGCAAACTTGAGCCTGTATCCTTATGAGAAAATGCTTGAACGGCAGGATCTCCTAGAGAGACTGGATATTGCAATGGTGTGGGGACATTATGAGATTCGCGTAATGCGATTTCATCTGACTTCTTTTCCAGCGGGCCGAGTTGTGGATTTCCATAATCATGCGGAGTTTGAATTTCATTTTATCCCGAGAGGCAAAGGTAAGGTTATTCTCGATGAACAGACACATGCACTCTCGGAAGGTATGCTGTATTTGACCGGTCCGGGTGTCGTTCATTATCAGGAGGCGGACGCCAAAGAGGATATGGATGAACTCTGTCTTCATGTGGATATCGTTCACAAGCCAAGAGAGCATGTCGATCCTTGGGAAGCCGCTGAATCTGAGGAGACGATTGAAAAGCTGAGAACGCTTCCGCATACTCCGGTGAATGATTATCATCGCGCGATGCAGTGTTTTTTGGAAGCCTATGAGGCATGTGATCAGAAATTATTAGGTTATTATACATCAATCAAGCAGCTGGTCATTAGCATATTACTCAAAACCGTGCGAGCATACGACACCGGTGGGAATCGACCGGAAGCCCCTGTTCGGGATATGTCGGCGTATCGTTATGAGTATGCAGTGCAGTATATGGAGGCGAATCATCCTACAGTAGTCACGCTGGAGCATGTAGCTGAGAAACTTCATATCAGCAGCAGACAATTGCAGAGAATCTTCTATCAAGTACAGCCTGAGATGCCGTTCAGCCGCGTACTGGAGGATATTCGTCTGCGCGCCGTGTGTCGTAATCTGGAGGAAAGTAACATATCCATCGAACAGATCGCTCTCGCTTCAGGCTTCAATAATGCCAACTATTTGCATGCTGTATTTCGTAAACGTCTGGGGATGACCCCGTCTGCATTTCGTAAAATGAAACAACCAATACTTAAGTGAGGGTGAATATATATGAGTAAAGTATATCGTATCGGAATTATTGGCTGTGGTGGAATCGCGAATGGTAAACATCTGCCAAGTCTGAGTAAATTGGATAATGTTGAACTGGTGGCTTTCTGCGATATTGTTCAGGAACGTGCAGATGAAGCCAAGCAAAAATATGGCTCTACAGATGCTGAGGTCTACACAGATTATCAAGAACTGCTCAAGGATGAGTCTCTGGATATTGTGCATGTGCTTACCCCGAATATTTCCCATGCCGAGATTTCCATTGCTGCCCTGGAAGCAGGCAAACATGTCATGTGTGAGAAGCCAATGGCGAAGACCTCTGCCGAAGCACAACTCATGTTGGAAGCGGCAGAACGTACCGGTAAGAAACTGACCATCGGATACAACAACCGTTTCAGAGAAGACAGTCAATATCTGAAGAAGGTGTGCGAAGCGGGTGATCTGGGAAATATCTATTTTGCCAAAGCACATGCCATTAGACGGAGAGCAGTACCAACCTGGGGCGTTTTCCTGGATGAGGAGAAACAAGGTGGCGGTCCGCTGATTGATATTGGTACGCACGCACTTGATCTGACGCTCTGGATGATGGATAACTATCAACCAAAGGTTGTACTCGGCACGACCTACCATGAACTCTCGCAACGTGAAAATGCGGCCAACGCCTGGGGCCCATGGGACCCGAAAAAATTCTCGGTAGAGGACTCGGCCTTTGGCATGATTGTGATGGAGAATGGTGCAACAATTATGCTTGAATCCAGCTGGGCACTTAACTCACTGGACGTGGATGAAGCCAAATGCAGCTTGAGCGGAAGCGAAGCCGGTGCAGATATGAAGAACGGACTGCGCATTAATGGCGAGAAATTCAGCCGTCTATATACGAACGAGATTGAACTGAGTGCAGGCGGGGTAGCATTCTACGATGGCAAGAGTGAGAGCGCACCGGATGTGGAGATGAGAAAGTGGATCGAAGCGATTGAGAACGATCAGGAGCCAGTCGTTACACCAAAACAAGCGCTCGTTGTATCTCAGATCCTGGAAGCACTCTATGAATCTGCTCGTACAGGCAAGGCTGTATACTTGAATAACGCTAACGAAGCATAGAACAGAACGAAATACAGAAAGAACAGATTACAAAACCCTTTGTCCCGCTAATGGAGACAGAGGGTTTTTTGGTGTTAGGCTACTAACTATTGGTCCATACCAGACACTATTTTGGTACATATGATGAGAGAAAACGGAGTTGAAAAGAGGGTATGTCTTGACTAAACATAAAATGAGTCACGGTGTTTCCATTGTTGTATGTACCAATCGGCCGCAATTTTTTGAGAACATCCTGCAGAATTACAGTCGGCAGCATTATCAAAGCAAAGAGCTGATCATTGTTCTGAACCATGACCGTATGAATCTGTCATTATATCAGAAACGCGTTCGAAATCTTGCCAATGTTCATGTATACCAAGTTCCGGAGAGCATTTCACTAGGACAGAGCTTAAACGCCGGAATAACAAGGACTCGCTTTTCGTTGATTGCCAAATTTGATGATGATGACTACTATTCACCGCATTATTTGACAGAACAGGTGAGAGAACTCAGACGGACCCACAGTGATATTGTGGGCAAACATTCCTGTCTGGTCTACCTGGGTGCTTCTAAGACACTTTTGGTCAGATCACCTACTGAGAAAAATAAACCGGTTGAATTTGTACAGGGGGGCACGATTTTATTCAAAAGGGAGATCTTGAAAAAAGTCCGTTTCACGGACCGTTCAATAGGGGAAGATGTAACCTTCCTGAGACAATGCAGGAAAAGAGGATTCAAAGCGTACGCGACCTCACCATTCAATTATGTCTATCACCGTAGACAGAACAAAAAAAGCCATACGTGGAGAGCGGATGATAACTTCTACCTGGAGGGAAGCACCAAACTTGCGGTTACGGACGATTTCAGCCCCTTTGCTAATAAGAAATTATAGAGGAGAAAGAGATGCTTCTGCCCATTGCAGATGCGTCTTTTTTGTGCCCAAAATGGTTCAATTGGGAGGTGGTGAGAAAAAAATATGAATTAACTTGAAAAAAAGTATTGCATATAAGTTTAGTCGGAATTATATTAATGGTATAAGGTCTAGACCATATACAGATCGGAGTGTTTAGATGTCCAGTACGTTTTCATTTCGTTTTGAGAAAGTATCTACCAAAAAGGTTAGTGAATTCATAAGAGAGCAACTGGAAGAAGCAATTATCTTGAAAGAATTGATGAGTGAAGAGCAGCTTCCAGCCGAGCGTGATCTGGCAGAGATTTTTAATGTAAGTCGCATTACCGTTCGTGAGGCACTCTCTTCACTGGAAGAGAAAGGCTTGATTGAAAAAAGGGTAGGGGCCAAAGGCGGAACATTTGTATTGCCTCTGACAGCCAATTCGCATAAACGGACCAGAGAAGAGATTAAACGGGATTGGGCACAGATGCTCAAGGTGTTTGAATATCGAACCATCATCGAGCCGGAGGGAGCTTTTCTCGCTGCTGAGCGGATCACCGCAGGCGAACTGGAGCTTCTGGAGAGCTATATGGAGCAAAGTATAGAGCCAGACTGTACAAGGGAATGGTTCCGGGCACTGGATGTGAAATTTCATCTGACCATCGCCAAAGCTTCCGGGAATCCCTATTGCGAGAAGGCAGTCAGACAGATTCGGACCAAAATTAATCCGGCGCTCGACTTGATGCCTTATGATGACCGGATACGTACGGTCAACCATGGTGTACATATGGAGATTCTTGAAGCACTGAAGGCACATGACCAATTCAAGTCCCGAGAGATGATGAAAAAACATATCGAATTCTCGGCGGATGCAATCTATGCCCGTTTGGTTTCTGAATCGGATGAAAATGAAGGGAATGACAGCGAATGAATCGTTCAGAACTAATACAGCTGGCTCAGCCACTACAAGCCCAGTTAACTGCTTGGCGCAGAGATTTACATCGCCATCCGGAAATTGGTTACGAGGAGCATCGTACTTCCGCTATCGTAGCTGAACATCTGGAGAGCCTGGGCCTGGAAGTTACACGTAATGTGGGACAGACCGGGGTTACAGGCCTGCTTCGCGGAGAGACCGACGGACCAACCTTTGCCTTGCGAGCAGACATGGATGCTCTGCCAATCCAAGATCAGAAAGCAGTGGAGTACCGCTCGCAAGTGGAAGGCAAAGCGCATCTGTGTGGACATGACGCTCACACCTCCATCCTGATGGGAGCAGCTCAACTGCTTACTGGACTTGGGAGACCGAAATCAGGCAACATCAAATTCATTTTCCAGCCAGCGGAAGAAGGACTTGCAGGAGCAAGAGCCATGATCCAGGACGGTGTTCTGGAGAACCCGAAGGTTGATGCCATTGCAGGGTTACACATGACCCCTGGACAGGACACGGGAACATTGGGCGTAAGTCAGGGCGTTGCATTTGCATCAGCTGATCCATTGGTCATCAAGGTGTTTGGCAAGGGTGGACATGCAGCTCGTCCGCATGAGGGCATTGACGCGATTGCGGTATCAGCACAGGTTATCACCGCCTTGCAAAATATCGTCAGTCGGATGGTAGATCCGCTTGAACCCGCTGTAATCACCATTGGCAAAATCACCGGAGGTTATATGGGAACAGCCATCGCCCCGGAAGTGGAGATGATTGGTACGGTTCGTACACTCTCACCTGCCATTCGTGAACAGATGCCAGCTTTGATCGAGCAGGTTGTTAAAGGGGTCTGTGATTCTTTCGGAGCAGGATGCGAAGTTGTCTATGGAGATGGATACCCTGTTGTTGTGAATGATCTTGGCATGGTTGATCTGCTGACAGAGACCTGTGATCAGGTTAATGCGCAGAAGGGATGGAACTATATCAAACCCTCTACAGGGGGCGAGGATTTCGCTTTTTATTGTGAGCAGATTCCGGGTGTGTTTTTCAGACTAGGATCTGGTAATGATGAGGAACGTACTCGTTATCCACTCCACCATCCCATGTTTGATCTCGATGAGACAGCGATGCCATATGGTGTGGGCATGTTGTCAGCAGTAGCTCTTGAATTTTTGGCAAGGAATACAACTTCTGAGGGGGAGCAATGACAATGAAAAAAAGACAATGGACAGGCTTGTGGATTACGTTACTGGCAATCGTAATGGTACTCAGCGCTTGTGGAGGTAAAACGACAAGCACGAATGATAATACCGCAACAGGAGGAACGGACAGTGGAAGTCCAAGTACAACACTGACCATTGCTGCGGCAACAGATATTGAGAGTTTCGATCCGCACAACAACAACAACACTTCCAGTGAAGCGGTTCTGGTGAACGTTTTCGATTATCTGATCAAAAATGACAGTGAACAGAAAAAAGTGGCGGGACTCGCGACATCATGGGATCAGGTTGATGATACAACATGGAGATTCAAGCTGCGTGAAGGCGTAACCTTCCACAATGGCGATCCTTTCACTTCAGCAGATGTAAAATACACGCTGGAGCGCGTAGCCAAGGATGAGACACTGAAACAAAACAGTTATTTCAAAAATATCGTAGAAGTTAAAGCGGTGGATGACTATACCGTAGACATCATCACGGATGGTCCAGATCCGCTCTTGCTGAATCGTTTGTCCAAAATGGGAGCTGGTATTCTGCCGGCAAAATATATTGCGGATAAAGGATTTGATACTTTCCTGAAACAGCCGGTAGGCACAGGTCCTTACAAGTTCAGTAAATGGGCCAAAGACGATCGTGTCGAATTGGTGAAAAACGAGAACTACTTCGACGGTGAACCCGAATGGAATGAAGTGGTATTCCGCGTTATTCCTGAAGCCTCCACACGTGTATCCGAATTGCTCGCTGGTGGTGTAGATGTAGCGTCTTCCATTCCGTCCACCGACATTGCCCGGATCGAAGGTGAAGAAGACAAGAAGATTGTCAAAGCACCAATCCAGCGTGTGCTTCAGTTGATCTTCCGTCAGACGGAAGGCAGCATCACGGCTGATCCAAAAGTGCGTGAAGCGATTGACCTGGCGATCGACAAACAAGGAATCGTGGACAGCATTGCCGGCGGGGCAGGTATTGTAACCCGCACATCCGTAACGCCGGGCAACTTCGGTGCTGATCCTTCATTGTACAAAACGTCACTCTATGACCTGGAAAAAGCAAAACAATTGCTGCAAGAAGCTGGCTATGCAGAAGGTGAAGCTGAGATGACCATCTCCGTTTCTGCACAATACAAAGAACAAGCTGAAGTTGTTGCAGCGATGCTGGAACAAGCCGGATTCAAAATCAATCTGGATGTCCTGGAAGCAAGTGCATTCAGTGAACGTTATAGCTCCAAATCATTCAAAGAAATCTTCATGATCGGTATTGGTAACTCCTTGTTCGATGCTTCGAATAACTACAATCGTTATATGTTGGAAGAAGCCAAAGGCGAGTCGGATTACAACAATCCTGAAGTAGAAAAACTGCTTCAATCTGCATTGGTGAATATGGACCCAGCGGCTCGTGAGAAAGAGTATCAGCAAGTACAGCAGATCTTCTCTGAAGAACGCCCAGCCGTATATCTGTACCAAATGGAAGGTGTGTACGGAACAAACGCCAAAGTGAACTTCGCGCCGCGCAGTGACGAGATGTTCTATGCTGACGAGATTACACCTGTTACACAGTAACATCGAGCATTATAACCGGTCATTGAAAAGATAAGGCCGTGAACGGCAGGGACTGGATAACCATGTTCCTGCCGTTCTTCTTTATTAAGATGATAGAATTTATACGTTTTCAGCGGAGCTGAAGGATTCGATCATCGCAAGAAAAACTTCAACTAACTGCGGTCTGTCTTCTGTGAAAGTACGTCGATAAGTGTTTTTCTTTACAAGGGAGGTGAACAAGGAATGGGCAAATACGTACTTAAGTCATTACTGCAGATCATTCCGGTGCTGTTCATTGTTTCATTAATTGTGTTCATTTTGGTTCGAGTCACCGGTGATCCGGTTGCGCTAATGTTGCCTGAAACGGCTACCGCTGAAGATCGTGCTGTCTTGACGCAGGCACTTGGTTTGGACAAGCCTTTATATACGCAGTACGTGAAGTTTCTGGGAAGTGCGATCCAGGGAGACTTTGGTCAGTCTTTTCGCTACAATCAGCCTGCATTAGAGCTAGTGCTGGAGAGATTGCCTGCCAGCTTTGAACTGGCTGTAGCCGCCATGTTTTTTGCTGTACTTATGGCTGTGCCACTTGGTGTCATTTCAGCTGTCAAACGCAATACGTTTACCGATCTCATCATTTCCGGAATATCCGTCATTGGTAAGGCCATGCCAAACTTCTGGATGGGGATCATGCTCATCCTCTTGTTCTCCGTCATGTTGGGTGTATTGCCGGTATCCGGTCGCGGAGGATTGTCACATCTGATCTTGCCGGCATTCACGCTTGGCGTTGGACTGGCTGCGCAGATGACCCGGCTGATTCGCTCCAGCATGTTAGAGATTCTGAATCAGGACTATATTCGAACAGCCCGGAGCAAAGGACTGGGTCGGATGGTTGTCATTGTGAAACATGCGTTTCGGAATGGTTTGATTCCTGTAGTAACAATCATGAGTTTGCAGTTTACAAGTCTGATCGGGGGAACCTTGATTACGGAAACGGTATTCTCTTGGCCTGGACTGGGTCAATTGCTGGTCGTTGCAGTCAACACACATGATATGGCGATTGTACAGGCCGCGGTGTTTGTCATTGCTTTTATCGTTGTGGTAATCAACATCTTGACGGATGTGGCCTACAGGCTGCTTGATCCGCGCATCAAATACGACTAGAAGGAGGTGCAATCATATGACAGGCAGCAATGAAATGCCAATTCCGGGTACAGAACAGGGACAGGACAATGGGCGTGCACCAACGGGATTTCGTTATATCTGGCAACAACTGATCATCAGCAAGACCGGAATGTTTGGTGCTGTGCTTGTATTGTTGGTGGTGTTAATCGCCATAGGTGCACCTCTATTGACGAGTCATGATCCAGCGGCAGTGAATCCGCTCAATCGCCTTAAACCGCCTGCATGGCTTGAGGGTGGAACGGCCGAGTACTGGCTGGGGACCGATAATCTGGGCAGAGACATGTGGAGCCGAATTGTATATGGTGCTCGGGTTTCCTTAATCGTGGGGATGGGTGCCGTGATTGTATCAGGCATCATTGGCGCCATTTTGGGGTTGGTATCCGGATTCTACGGGAAATGGCTGGATGCCATCATCATGCGTGTAGGTGATGCCTTCATGGCGATCCCAACCATTCTATTTATGCTCGTTGTGATGGCGATTGTTGGTCCGGGTATTACAACGCTAATCTTTGTCATCGGGGTGACAAATTGGGTTCCATTCACCCGTGTGGTCAGAAGTGAGGTCCTTAGTATCAAGGAGCGGGATTTTGTTCATGCGGCCAGATCGATCGGTGCGAAGAACGGAAGACTGATTGTGAAACATATTCTGCCGAATATCCTCTCGTCCTTTATCGTGATCTGTGGGATGAATGTGGGCACGACGATTATTATGGAAGCTTCACTCAGTTTCCTGGGTCTGGGCATCAAACCACCTGATGTATCCTGGGGAGGTATGCTCAGTGATGGCAGACAATATGTTGCAACAAGCTGGTGGGTCGCTACATTCCCGGGACTAGCCATTACTTTTACCGTACTCGGTGTTATTTTCCTTGGAGATTGGCTGCGTGATGTGCTTGATCCACGTACGGAGACAACCCAAAAATAAACGGAGAAGGGAGCCATCATTATGAATCAAAGACCAATTATGCCGGAGGATCTGCTTCACTATCGTTGGATAAGTCAGCCTGTTGTCAGCCCGAACGGACAAGTGGCTTATGTGGAACAAACCATTGATCAGGATAAAAACGAATATAACACGCAAATAAGAGGGATCTCACTCGATGGTGATGAAGATATTGCACTTTCAGATGGTACGAAGGATTCTTCGCCTGCATGGTCGCCGGATGGCACACAGCTCACATTCATTCGCTCTGTGGATGGAGGTAAAGGACTATGGGTGCTCGATTCGGATAAAAAAGAGTCTGTCATGCTGATCTCTCCCGCACGTAAGATATTGAATTATATCTGGTCGCCGAACGGGCATTACATTGCGTTTACCAGCAAAGTGCAACCGGAGGATCAACAGAAGGCAGCTGATCCCCAACAGCAGTCCGCACCTGAGCTACGAGGTAAGGTTTTTGAGCGTACAACGCCGAAGGCAGAAGGGGCTGGATGGTGGGATGGTCAATACAGCCATTTGTTTGTATATGAGATCGCCAGCGGGGAGATCACGCAGGTAACTTCCGGGCTGTGGAATATCAGTGCTCCGGCATGGTCGCCAGATAGCCAGTATCTTTCCTTCATATCCAAGCAAGTGGAGGATGAGGAACTTGATGCGGATCTGTTGTACTTTACAGATGTATACAGCATTCAATTGGGAGAGAATACACTCTTCAAAGTGACGGATTCCAGTCTGGCAATTAGCCAGTTTTCCTATTCACCGGACGGGCAGCAGCTGATCTTGATCGCCAGTGATCGTGAGTATGGGAGCGGGAGCCACAACAACTTATACGCTGTCCCTGTTCAACGGGGGGAACCCAGGATAATTGCACCACAGTTAGATATGCAGATTGGTAACGCAGCACTGGGAGATATGAAGTCAGCAGGTGCATCACCTTCTCCTGTCTCGGATATCCATCATCCGGAACGTGGTGTGTATGTACTCGGAACGCATTACGGGAATGTGGACGTGTATCGCATTCAAGAAGATGGAGCTTGTCAATCGGTGACGGGCACTCGTGAAATGGATGTTTATCAGTATACCTTAACGCCAGATGGTACGTCGCTCGTTATCGCTGCGTTGACTGATGAACATCCTGGAGAGTTATATCGCGTGAATATGGATAGTGGTGAGATGTTCAGGCTCACCCGGCGAAATGATGAATTCATGGCGGGTTTAGTTGTAAATGCGCCTGTGCGTGTAGAGTTTAAGTCTTCCGATGGATGGCCGATTCAAGGTTGGTTAGCTACTCCGGCAATACGTGGCAACCATGGGAAGCTACCACTCATACTTCAAATTCATGGTGGACCTCATGCGATGTATACGGGAACATACAGTCATGAGATGCAGACACTTGTTGCGCAAGGTTACGCTGTGCTGTGGATCAATCCTCGCGGAAGTATGGGATACGGTCAGGAGTTTGCCAGAGCTTGCCGTGGTGACTTCGCCGGAGGCGATTACCGGGATCTGATGGAAGCTGTTGATTATGCCCTGAATACCTATGATTTCCTGGATGCATCACGTCTGGGGGTAGCTGGTGGCAGTTATGGCGGCGTAATGACAAATTGGATTGTAGCACATACGGACCGTTTCAAAGCAGCTGTAACCCAGCGATGTATCTCTAACTGGTTATCCATGTACGGAACGAGCGATATTGGAATTTCCTATGTGGAGGGAGTCATTGGAGGTAATCCGGCGGAAAACGCTGAATTCCTATGGTCTCGCTCACCTCTTGCCCATGCACACCATATTGAGACGCCGCTTCTGATCATGCACGGGGAACAGGACTATCGGACACCGATTGCGCAAGCGGAAGAATTATATACAACGTTAAAACGATATGGCAAAAAGACCAAGCTGATCCGTTATCCGGGCTCCAATCACAGTTTGCTCAAAAGCGGTAAACCATCGCTGCGGATCGATAGCTTCGAACAGGTGAATGCCTGGTTCAATCAGTATCTCGGGAATGAGGAGGGCGAGCAATGAGTCGAACTCAGTTGTCCATTCCTGTAGGGCTTCTTGTAGAGAATGTACTGACAAGTGGTGCAACCAAGGAGAACATGATTGAATGGTTGCAACGTCGTGACTTTTCCCGCTTGCTGCCTCTGGTTAAAGAACCCGCGATGGATTTTGATGAAAGACTACAGACAGCAGCTGATATCGGAGACGACTGGGAGATGGCGATACATCAAGGTTATGAGTTCAAGTTTTTGCATATTAACGCATTGAAGAGATTGCTCGATTTCCGGTTTGACCGTAAGGTGGATCGGGATTATGTTCAAGACGATCTGTCATTGAAGCATGTTCATCTGACTGAACATGAGATTGAATTGCTGCAATCGTTAATTGGCAGGCAATGGATCGTGCACGTAGAAGAAACCGAGGCAGCAGAGGAAGGGAGAACAGACACCGGGTCATCCTCCCGCATTCCTGTCCTTATTCAATTGAAATTCCCATAGTATGA
This sequence comes from Paenibacillus sp. FSL R5-0749, assembly GCF_038595085.1. NCBI lineage: Bacteria > Bacillati > Bacillota > Bacilli > Caryophanales > Paenibacillaceae > Paenibacillus > Paenibacillus sp. FSL R5-0749. Next base: position 3,096,021 of record NZ_CP152005.1, read on the forward strand.
CCAACAGAAGCCGCCGTGATCGCGGCTTTTTTGGTATGTACAGTTAGAAAAGTGGACGACTGAATTCAAAAAGTTGAAATTGAACTCTGTATGATTTATATTTATATTAAATGATATTATTATCTATCAAAAATGATGGATGTGAAAAGGAGGACGTGGGATGTCCATTCAAAATGTTCTGGGGAAAATTCAAATATCGGATGATGTGATCTCCAAAATTGTCGGCAAGATTGCAAATACGACCAGTGAGATTTCCTCCATGTCGACAGGATTTGTAGAAGGGATCACCAAAAAGTGGAGTGGGAAAAGTCTGCAAAATGGCATAGCAATCCGCAATATAGAATCCAGACTGGAGATTAACTTAAAGGTTGTGGTTCGTTATGGAACAAAAGTACATGAAGTCTGCAGGGAATTGCAAAACAATGTGAGAGTGCATGTAGAACAACTGACTGGACTAACCATTGAAACCGTGAACGTCATCGTTGAGGGCATATCCTTCAATCAACCTGATGTGAGGATGTAGTCCAATTTCAACTACCTGGAGGAGTGACAGCGATGAATAAGATTTCCATAATAAAAGCCAGTCCACAGTCCTTGGTCGGCGGGCAACTGAATCAGATGGCACTTGAATATATGGCCTATTCGCTTGCGGGTACCAAAGATACAAGCATTATAGAAAAAACCTTCAACAAGTTATGGCGTTCGAAACGAAACCGATTCAGTCACGAATACGCTTATGAAGCCAAAATGCAGAACAAAACGCTTGGCATGATCATGTGTTATCCGACCACTCTAATGAACAAGCTCGCTTTGCCAACGTTCACCAAATTGTTTGAACTTCGGAACTGGAGCCTGATTAAGTATAATCTTCAGCATTGGAAAGAGTTCTATTCCATGGTGACATTAAAAGAAGCGAAGAACGACGAATATCACATCGGGACATTGGCTACCTTGCCTGAGAGCAGAGGACTTGGTGTAGGGACACAGCTCATTCAATTTGCAGAGGAGCAAGCTGTAATACAAGGTTTCTCCAAGTCTTCACTTACGGTTAAAAGAGAAAATCTACTAGCTATTAAACTGTATGAACGTCTGGGATACCAGAGAGTGGGGGATATCAACAAACCTTCGCTTTCCCTGTACCGGATGTCCAAAATACTGGTATAGTGTTTCTCTAATACGAATAGATAAAGAAATGGCAGATTCATATACTTAAGCACACGTTGGAATATTCGATGGTGCGGGATGGAGGGACGCTTATTGCGTTCCTTTTGTAGTTTTAAGATCATTTTTACAAAAAAAGATACTTGACTTTCAGTGGTGTTTAAGCAGGTACTTGACAGGGGTGTGGTATAGTATAAAAAGTTCTTTTAATGAAGACAGACGGAGAAATATATAATGCGGGGTGTAACCAGTGTATCAATATAAGGACCAAGAATATGAGGCAGTACATTTTGAGGGGCGTGATCTGCGCTATGGAGAACTTATAAGTTGTATTTTTAAACAATGCACATTTATGAACGCTTCTATGGAAGAAATCGAAACCAGTAATTGTCGTTTTATTGAGTGTGACTTCAAAGGGGCTTCCATGAATGGTTCAATTCATACGGAATCGGCTTTTGAAAATTGCTTATTTGGTGGTGCGAATCTATTTGCTTCCAAATTCAGTTCTTGCAAGATGACCGGATCGGACTTTTCGGGTGCGCAAATGGATGGCATTACACTAAGTCACGGTGATTGGTCTTATACGAATCTGAGACATACCCGATTAGGCAAACAGGATTTGCGAGGAATTCGTTTCTTTGAAGCTGACTTTACGGACACGGATTTCACCAAAGCGGATTTGAGAGACTGTGATCTTACCAGAGCCGTATTAAGCAGAGCCAAGCTGCAAGGGGCCGATCTAAGAGGGGCTAATCTGGAAGGTATCGATCTGAAATCACTGGATATCAAAGGGGTACGATTGGATCGTGAACAAGCCGTTCTGTTTGTGCGCTCGCATGGTGCGAAAGTAGATTGAGTTGAACATACGCAGCATGAAGCCGCCGTTAAGGCGGCTTTTTGACTATAAAGCTTTCACATTTAAGAAAATAGGAGGGAATAATAGATATAAACAAGAAGTAGTTAACATAAGTTTCAACTAAATGAAGTTTATCATGACCGTCACATTAATTATTATTGTTGCTGTTATTGTCTTTGGACTTATAACGAAAGTAAAAGACAGAATCACTTGGTTTAGGAGGATATTTTTTTTGAAATTAATTAAAACATATGATGTGGAACTAAGTGAAGAATGGTCAACTCTTCTTCAGGAATTACTTGTTGCAAGCTTTCCAGAAGTTTATCCGAAAGACAGATTGTTCTTTAAGCAGATACCACAGAGTAGGGTATTGGCATTTACCCCAGATAACCAACTCGTTGGGCAAGTGGGACTGGATTACAGGATGATGAATTTAAATGGAACACCGATCAGAGTGATGGGGATCATCGATTTGTGTGTTTCTCCAGCTGCTCGCTCTCAAGGAATCGCTTCATTGTTAATTTCCGAAGTGGAGAGGATGGCTAAAGAGCGTGTTGATTTTGTCCTTTTATTTGCGGATCATGAGGAATTGTATCGCAAAAATGGATTCAAAACGGTAAGCAACACATGTACGTGGTTGAAAATTAATCATGAAACCTTAACCACAGTTGGAGTAGGGACTCAAAAGGTGGAGGGGTTAATGATTAAAGAGGTTGGAAGCCGGCTATGGGAAGAAGGAGAACTAGATTTCTTAGGGTACTTATATTAATCAAGTTGGTTGTGCGATGAGGCTGCTTTCTCGCCTTGACCCGTGTTGTTGTTCCATGTTAAGTTTTCTGTATTAAATTTTAAGCTTCGAAAGGGTGATAAAGTGGAGACAGAATTAGAGGTTGTAGATGTTTATGTGGACCTGTCAACGAACTTGAACAATGGCATGGTTCACAATATAGCTAATCAGAATCCGACACTTTATCCTCCTATGCATAGATCTACTTGGCGCTGAAGGTTATATCGCCAGGTTTCTTTATCGTATAAGCGAATCTAAATTCTGATTATGTTCAAATATTAAAGTGAGGGAATCCATGCCAGGTTCAATGGTGAAATCCCGTCAGTTTACTTTTATATTTCACATAAAAAGGATGATCAGCATGTCTTTAATTAACGTTACCAACCTGACCTTTGCCTATGATGGCAGTTACGATAATATATTTGAAAATGTTAGTTTTCAGTTAGACTCCGATTGGAAATTGGGTTTTACCGGCAGGAACGGCAGAGGCAAAACGACATTCCTCAATCTGTTGCTCGGTAAATATGAATACAGCGGACATATCTCTGCGAATGTTAGCTTTGAATACTTTCCTTTCCAGGTAGAGAATAAGGAAGCCATGACAATCGATGTCATCGGCGAGATTCATCCTGAATATCTGCACTGGCAAGTTGTGCGCGAGTTTAACCTGTTGAAGGTGTCGGAAGATGTATTGTATCGGCCTTTCGACACGTTATCCAATGGAGAACAAACAAAGGTGATGCTGGCTGCCTTGTTTCTGAAGGACAATCGGTTTCTGCTCATTGATGAACCAACCAATCATCTAGATCTTCATGCGAGACAAATCGTAGGTGATTATCTCCGCAGCAAGAGTGGATTTATTTTGGTGTCTCATGATCGATCCTTCCTGGATCAAAGTGTAGACCATATCCTTTCCATCAATAAGAGCAACATCGAGATTCAGAAAGGCAATTTCTCCGCTTGGTGGGAAAATAAAAGAAGGCAAGATCAGTTCGAACTTGCGAGTAATGAGAAGTTAATAAAAGATATCAAGCGTTTATCCGATTCTGCCAAACGAACCGGTGGATGGTCGCATGAAGTCGAGAAGACCAAAAATGGTACAAGAAACTCCGGTTCCAAAGTGGATAAAGGATATATTGGGCACAAGGCTGCCAAAATGATGAAACGTTCCAAAAATATCGAACAAAGGCAGCAGTCTGCGATTCAAGATAAGTCTAAACTTCTCAAAAATATCGAGAGTGCAGAACGTCTGCAGATCCATCAGCTGGATTTTCACAAGAATGAACTTGTCGAATTGGAACATGTTTCGATATCGTACGGGGCCAATACGGTGTGCAAGGATGTCAGTATGACGGTTGAAAAAGGAGATCGTATTGCCCTTTACGGTAAAAATGGATCTGGCAAATCAAGCATTCTTAAACTGATCTGTGGTGAAGATATTGCTTACACAGGACTTTTGCAAAAGGATCATCAGCTTAAAATCTCGTATGTGTCGCAGGACACGTCTGATCTCGGAGGGCAATTATCTGAGTACGCGGCGATACAGGGGATAGATGAGAGCCTGTTTAAATCGATACTTCGAAAGTTGGATTTTTCCAGACTGCAATTGGATAAAGATATCTCAACGTTTAGTGCAGGTCAAAAAAAGAAAGTGCTCATTGCCAAAAGTCTTAGTGAGAGGGCTCATCTGCACATTTGGGATGAACCACTCAATTATGTAGATGTCATTTCACGTATGCAGATCGAAGACCTGCTGCTGGAATATACACCGACCCTGCTTTTTGTAGAGCATGATCGTGAATTTTGTACCAATATTGCAACAAAAATTATTGAACTATGAGCAACAGCAACAGACTGCGTTAAAAGGTAACGATGCTAAGAGCCGCCGAATGGCGGCTTTTAAGCTTTATATGTACAGCAAGAGTATAGCAGGTAGCGTGTAACGTTCAGACTTCGATATGGTGAGAATGTATGCTATAATTTTATAGTCTAATCCAATCATATGATGGATAAATAGATCAATTGTTGAACTATACTCGCTAAGAGGTGTAATACCAATGAAAAAGGAAATGACCACAATCAAACAAACCAGGCTCAATTCCATTTTGGACGAGGCCACCAAATTATTGATTGAAAAACCGAATGCTTCCATGAATGAAATTGCCGAATCTGCAAAAATCGGGATCGCTACATTACATCGATATGTGGAAAGTCGCGAACAACTCATGGTTCATCTGGGATTACGGGCAATCGAGGTGGTCAGTGAGACCATGCGACAGATTCAACTGGATGAAGAGCACTGTGAAAAGTACATACCTGAGCTGATCGAGGCGCTAATTCCATTAGGCGACAAAATATATTTTCTGGCTCATGACACCACCATTAACTATAATCCAGAGATTGAGGGAGCAGATCTGAAGCTGAGAGAACCGGTACTGCATGCGGTCGGTCTGTTACAACAGAAAGGTTATTTTCGCTCCGATCTTGATAAAACCTGGATTGTCGATGTGCTGTACTCCATCATGTTCCTGACATGGCAGCAGGTTGTAAGTGGTCATATCGCGAGAAAAGCAGCTCCAGCGCTTGTAGTAGACACGTTTTATCATGGGTTTAAGCAGCACTAGGTCAGCGCCAATAGAAGGAAAAACATTAGAATTTAATAGTGAAAACACGCTCAAACAGTCAATCGTATCGTTAGATATGCAGACTCCTTGAGGGTGTTTTTTTGCGTTTGCAACAGCTTTCCCCAGTGTACAGACATTATGGACTTGATTTTTACTAATATTCAAATATTAACAGGGTTCAGAATTTAAGATTTCAAGTTTACAAAAAATGATATAAATTTCTAGTAGATTCAAATCATTACCAAATAAAGACAAAATATTCAGACGAGGGGGACAGACAGAACGACCTGCAATTATCCAGTTCAGAATCAGCTCAAGTACTCATTCCATCAACCCAAATCAGGAGGGATTCCATGCTTTACACCATTATTGTGCCAGTCAACCAGGACTATAACATTTTGAACCTGTTCACAGATTCGCTGCTCCGGACGGTAAGCCCATCCACTCAGATTATTTTTATCAACGACGGTTCCGGCTCAGCAGTCTTTCAACATCTGGATAAACTGAAGCAAGAAGTAAAAGAAGGTGTGACCATCGAGATTCTTCAGCATGATTTTCCACTCGGTTGCGCCGTGTCGATTAATAGCGCACTGAGTCTTGCCAAGGGAGAGTACATTTTCTTCCTGGATTCTGACACGATTCTAGAGCCGAACTGGCAACCGATGATGAAAGAGACACTGGACAGCGATATTACGATCGGCATGATTGGAGGCGTTCTGTTGTATCCGCAAACCGGAGGTGTACAGCACTGCGGGATTGCTTTTGCAGACACCATCGGTCGTCACCTGTTCCTGAACGCATCCCCTGATGATATCCCAAAAGAAACCTTCTCTGTTCAACTGGTGGTGTTTGCCATGTTCGGCATGAAGCGGGAGGTCTACGAGACCATCGGCAACCTCGATGAGAAATTCTTTAACGGGTACGAGGACTTTGATTATCAGATGCGGGCACGAGCTGCCGGATACGATACAGTCATTAATCCGAATATTCAAGCCTATCACTGGGAACGCAGCAGCGGCATTCACCGGAACTTCAACCGCAAGAACAATCTGGCACGCTTCTGGAAAAAGTGGGGCGGTCAAATCGAGGCTGATGTGTGGCCTTTCGTTTTCAGTCATCTGAAAGCGCAGCTAGAGAGTCAAGCTGAATACCAGCATCTGCCGATTGTTGGCATTGACCTTGCCGAGGTTCGCAGTGATGCGGATACATTCTGGACCAAGTTGGAGGAAGCTGACTTTGCCAATGTAACCGAGGTACGTGACTATTCCAATCGCTTCAATTCCAACGGGGCCATCTGGCTGCCACAGGTACTGGGTAAGGAACTGATTCATAGTGAGAATCGGTTACTGTTCTTGGTGGACAATTTCGCCCGTTTATTAGAGAACCGCTACTGGATAGAGATGAGACATGCTCATCGAGCCAAGGATCTGATCATTGATCTGTATGGCAATGTAATTACGATGGATCGCATCTACGATGGATGCTGGCCTGGAACCAAAGTACGGTAATTCACGCACAACGAAAATAAACAGGGAGGTACTTAAGGTGAAAGAAAAAGAGAGCACGCTCGATCGTGCCGTAAGATTTACCCGTAATCTGGAGTGGTTGGAGCAAGTCGAAAAGGTAATTCCGAGCGGATGCAGCACTTTAGCCAAAGCACCTGAACGTTTATTTCCGGGGCATACACCCGTATGCTGTGCAGAGGCCTACAAATCCCGATTTACAGATATCGACGGTAATGAATGGCTGGATTGCGAAATGGCCATGGGTACGGCGTCTTGGGGCCATGCGAGGCATGAAGTCCAACTAACCGTCATCCACCAGCTGAAAAAAGGGACAAGCTTTTCGGTACCGGCCGACATCGAGCTTGAATGCGCCGAGTTAATTTTGGAGCGGTTCGAGGGTCGTTATCCGTCGCTGCGCTTCACCAAGAGTGGTGCCGATGCAGTGAGTGGGGCCGTACGACTTGCTCGTGCCGCAAGTGGCAAGAGCAAGGTTATTGCGACGGCTTATCATGGGTGGCATGATTGGTCCGCATACGGTTATTATGGTGGCCAGACGAAAGAACGGGGCATTCCAGTAGATATCGAGCGTTCGACAATCTGGGTCAACAAACCTACTGCAGAACGAATTGAGGCCCAGATTACCTCATCTCCCGAGGATATCGCATGTATTGTTTTATGTCCCAACGAGTGGAAAAGGGACGCACTGGAGGAAGTCGTAAACCTATGTCGGTCTCTGGACATCATTATCATATTCGATGAGGTTACTTCCGGTATTCGAATGGGCAAACAGGCTACAGCAGGAGAATATGACATCTGGCCTGATCTGCTCTGTATCTCCAAAGGTATGGCAAACGGTTTACCTCTCGCAGCGGTTTTGGGGCCTGAGCACTTGATGTCTCTGTCGGGACAAGTCCGATTCAGCAATGCCCATTCCAGCGAAACAACAGCGCTCGCGGCAGCCATTGCCTGTGAACGATTAATGAAAAATGCGAAAGTATGGCCGACCTGGCGAGATCCGGCAACCCGGATTATGGATCGTCTGGCATCTGAACTTGTGTTACTTGGATTAACAGATCAATTGGAAGTGAAGGGGACGTATGCGAGCTTCTGCATTCAATCCCTGGCCGAGAATAACTTTCAAACGGACCCTTTCCGCGAGTTCATGGTGAAGAGAATGGCTCACTTCGGCATTTTCACCAAAGGTTACTTTATTTTCTCAGATGCCCATACACGGGAAGAATTGCTGTGGGTTGAGGAAGCACTGTTACAGACCCTGTCAGACTGGAAAGAGATTCAGAAGCAGGAACATCTCCATTCGATGCAATTATCGAAAACGTTTGAAGTCTAATCCATAATTTAGAAATTACAATCAACTAGGAGGAATATTCAATGAAAGCACTCGTATATCAGGATCTCAAACAGGTGACATATCAGGAGATTGAGGAGCCAACCATTCAAAAGCCAAACCAGGTGAAAATCAAAATCTATGGTTCAGGTATCTGTGGTACAGATCTGAACATTGTCAAAGGCAAAGTACCTGCCAATAAAGGCACGATTATCGGTCATGAGGGTGTGGGCACCGTTGTTGAGGTGGGTGAAGAAGTTCGCGGTTTCAAGATTGGCGATCGGGTATTGGTTGATCCCACGCAATCTTGCGGAACCTGCTCCTATTGCCGTGAAGGTCTGTTCATCTACTGCGAGAATTTTGATGACTATCAAGTAGGGATGACGACACATGGAACCTTTGCTGAATATTTTGTTGGGGACGAAAAGTATATCTATGCCATCCCGGATTCCATGAGCTGGGAAACGGCCATGATGATCGAACCACTGGGATGTGTGCTTCAGACGTTCATGAAAGCAGGGACTAAGCCAAGCGACGCTGTGCTGGTCCTCGGTTCAGGTGCAATCGGTTCCCTGTGTCAGCTTGTGAGTAAACGATTGGCAAGGCTTACTGTAGGCACGGAAGTTGATCCATATCGCAAAGAGTTCGCTTCAGGGATCGCAGATCATGTGTTCTATCCTCAGGATCTGACACTGGATCAAGTATACGAGATCAATAATAACAAGAAGTTTGATATTGTGGTGGACGCGGTTGGTAACCAGCTTCATGTGGGATTTGAGATGATTGCCAAAGGTGGAAAGATTATTCCGATGGGATATGACGACAGCTATGAGGTGACTTTCAAATCAACAGCCGTGATTAATGATGGCATCAGTATCATCGGTGCAGTTGCTAACCACTCGATGATCAGCACGGCACTGAAATTTGCCCAAAGCATCCCGGAGCTGGAACAAATGGTGACAGCCAAAGAACTGCTGAGTGATTATGAACGGGCCTTTAATGGAACGATTGGTTATGACATGCATACTGGAGAGAAATTGCCGATGAACTCGGTCAAAACAGCTCTTATCCTATAAGAGGTACTATAGGCATGTAGACATTAGCGGGTTTGCCGCTGCGAGAAGTTGGAATTCGCAGCGGTGAAAACCGCAGAAGGAAGGGATATCGATTGAAATTGCTTCAAGATTTGCCGAAGAATCCACGCTACTCCATTTTACTCGAACCGGTATGGGCCATTCCGGGCACGATCGTTCTCTTCTACGCTCCTTTATATATGAAGGAAGCCGGACTTTCGGATATCGAAATCGGTTTAATCAATTCGGTGAATCTTTATTTTGCTTTTATCTTTCAATTGTTTGCGGGTTCCATTACCAATAAGCTGGGGCGTAAACGAACAACGCTGATCTTCGACCTGCTTGCCTGGAGTGTTCCCATGTTCATCTGGGCTTTCTCCCAGAACTTCTGGCTGTTTCTGATCGCCTACTTGCTTAACGCAACATCGAAGTTTGTAACGGTTGCCTTTAACTGTCTGATCATAGAGGATGTTGAGGAACACAAACGATCCAAGGTATTTGCTATTCTCAACATGATTATTACAGGAGCCGGGGTACTTACGCCAATTGCAGGAGTTGTTATAGCTGATTTTGGAATTGTACCTACACTGGCCAGCATTTACTTTGTCGGGGGCATCCTCATGACGGCCATGTTTTTCATTCGTAATCGATACACGGATGAGACCGAGGTTGGTAAGGAGCTTATGGGATTGCATAGTAAAACCCGCGTGCTTCAGAGCTTGGGAGCCAGTCTGCGCCTGTTCGGCAAATCGTTCTATAAACGAAGACTGTTCCCGATCATTCTGATTACGGTGTTGTCGAATCTGATTTTGCAGCTGAATTTCTTTCAGGTCATTTTCTTCAAGGAACAGTTGAAATTCGATGACCGTGTCATTTCGTTTATCCCAGTGGTGACTGCGGTCACTGTCATGCTGCTCTATCTGGTCATTATTCCGCGACTGAAACGGCGTTCGGAAGAGAAGTATGTTGGTTTTTCCATTGTGCTTAGTACGGCGGGGGCCATTCTCTTTCTGTTGATTCCGGTGGGGAATATAGGCATGTTGTTTCTCACGCTAATCGTGCTCGCTGCGGGTAACTTCATTTTGCAGACGTATCGAGATTCCCTGCTGATGAACCGATTGGGGACGCATGAAAAAGCCGACATGTTCTCGGCTGTGCAGACGGTTATGACGTTAACAGCTATTCCATCGGGTTACCTGACGGGCTTGCTCTACCATCACAATCCAACGCTGTTGTTCAGTGTCATTCTTGGTCTATACATCGTACTCATGATCATCATGTTCTTCCTGCCTGATCCACAAAAGCACTCCCAAGTGCTGAAACCTTACAAAAATATGTAGAAGAAGGGGTTTTCTGTATATGAATCGAATATGTAGTACAGAAAAAACTAAAAATTAACTTCACTTGGGAGGATACGGAATGACGAACATAATGACAACAGAAGCGCGGAATCAGTGGAGCTGGATGAACGAGCCCGAGAGCTGGTCCTACACGGATCAGGGAGGTGTGGTGGTGGAAGCGAAAGCGGATACTGACTTTTTCCAGGACCCTGCGGGCAAGCATATTCGTGCAACTGCACCCTTCCTGTCCATGCCTGTACCTAGTGACTTCGAAATCACAACCCAGTTAACCGTAGATATGAAAAATCAATATGATTCCGGATGCCTGATGGTCATGGCGGATGATCTCAATTGGTGCAAAATTTGTTTTGAGTATGATGGAAAAGCACCTACCATCGTGTCGGTGGTCACACGTGATGGTTCATCCGATGATTGTAATTCGGTTGAAGTCTCTGTATCTAATCCCTATCTGCGTATACGCAAAGTAGAGGACTGCATATCATTCTTTTATTCTCCTGATGGGGAAGAGTGGAAACTTATTCGATATTTCGGCATGCCGACACAAGGGGAACTTCGAGCTGGATTAGTTGCACAATCGCCGACTGGAACGGGCTGTACATGTCACTTTTTGTCTGTCAATGTTACTCGTCCGGACTTGACTGCACGCTTCTAATCCGCTCCCCCGGCCGATCATTGGAGGGAGAACAGGTTCATGGTAAAAGCTTTCATATTTGATTTTGATGGACTCATTGTGGATACAGAGACGCCGTGGTATTATGCGTTTCGCGATATCTATGAAGAGCACGGTGTTGAACTTGGTCTGGACCTATGGTCGAAAAATGTGGGAACATCCTTTGAGGAATTTCATCCTTTTTTGTATCTGGAGCAGGCGCTTCAAAGAAAAATTGATCATGAGCATATCAAACTGCTCTCAGAACAGAAATACGAAGCTTATTTGGGACAGGCGGCTATTCTTCCAGGGGTGAATGAGTTGCTTCAGTCTGCGAGGGAAAAGGGGATTCAGCTTGCTGTTGCTTCCAGCTCCACACGGGACTGGGTTCATGGTTACTTGAAGAAATTAGGCATTTTTGATTATTTCAAAGTCGTTCATACATCAGAAGATGTGAAGCGAGTCAAACCTGATCCTGAACTGTACCTTCTTGCTCTCCAGAGTCTGGGAATCGAGGCTTCGGAAGCGATTGTGTTCGAAGACTCTCCTAACGGACTGAAAGCAGCCAACGCCGCAGGTATTCGTTGCATCATCGTGCCTAACGAGGTAACGCGTAGTCTGGAATTCGCCATGCATGAACTGCGGTTATCCTCGCTGGCCGAGATTGATATGGAGATTCTCTAATCCAGATATTGCTTGCGTAGCTCGATCGGGGAGATCCCTTCGTATTTTTTGAACACCGATCCAAAGTAACTGGCACTGTTAAATCCAACGGCATGCGCTATTTCATGAGCCGTAGTTGCATCATTTTCAATAAGCATTTCCTTGGCTTTCAACAACCGATATCGCATCAAATACTCCAATGGAGTCATTTGGAATTCTTTTTTAAATATCCGATTCAGGTGTTGTTCGGTCACGTCCATCTGCTCAGCCAACATGGGGAGAGAGAGATCCTGATGATAATTTTGTTTGATAAAAGTAATGAGTTCATCCAACCGTAATCGGGCATTGGAACGTTCGTAAGCACTATAGCGTTCACCTTCAATGGTTAATCTGACCAAAAGCATGTACAGTAATGCGGATACGTGCCAGATCTGATCCTTGTGCCGGGACTGCAGCGCCAACGTAATTTCATGCAACAGGATATGAAGCATTCCATCCGGCTTGAAGGCGCGCAGCTCCCCGATCTGCAAGGTATGCAAGAATCGTGGTAATAAATAGCCATTGAAAGACAGACAATCAAATCGTAATGAATCACTCAGATTGTGGTAACGGTATGTTACCTCCGGAAACAAAATGAGAGCTGTCCCTTTTTTGATCGAAAATTCATGATTCTTAGCTGCGATTCGCCCTGTTCCTCCGATGCACTGTACAATGCTGTAATCCCGTGAATGGTCGCTCCAATTCATCAATTCATCAACGGTCAACTGGTTTTGCCCTGTAATCATGAGCGGCATATCGGTATCCAGTGGATTCCCCATGCTAGGTTTCGGCATCGTCGTGTTATTCCTCTTTTCGTTAAAGGATCATGTGCGTAAGTGGCGTGGTTACAGAGTTAAAAGAAACCTAGAATGAATTATATTACATAAATGGAATAATTTTAATTGAATGGCGAGTGATAATAAAACGTTTTCAAGAAAACGATGCAACTGTTTTATCTGGATGGACTAGCATGAACCGCAGTCAGATCAGTCTCCATTTATGGACCTGAAAGTACGCTTGCCTTGCCAACAGAATGCGAAACAGTATACGCTATAACGGATGAGTGATTAAGGAAAGGGATGCAAACATGAAGAAAGTCATCGTAGTTGGATCGGGTATTCTGGGGGCATCAACAGCCTATCAATTAGCCAAACGGGGCGCAGAAGTAATCATCATAGATCGAAAAGATATAGGACAGGCAACCGATGCAGCAGCCGGTATCATTTGTCCATGGTTGTCACAGCGACGCAACCAGGACTGGTATCAGCTCGCCAAGGCTGGTGCGCGATTCTATCCTGGTATCATAGCGGAGCTTGAGGAAGAAGGAGAAACGGAAACCGGATATGCTCAAGTGGGCGCGCTCAGCATTCATACGGATGAGGATAAAATCAACAAAATGGAAGAACGGGCACAGCTTCGAAAAGCAGATGCACCGGAGATTGGTGAGATTACACCTCTTGATGCCAAAGGAACTCGTGATCGTTTTCCATTGCTGGATGAACGTTATCAATCGGTACATATTAGCGGTGCTGCACGTATAGATGGACGGGCGCTGCGGGATGCCTTAATCCGGTCTGCACAGCGTAATGGAGCGAAAGTGGTCCATGGAGACGCCACGCTTCAATTCGAAGCAGATCGGGTCATTGGTGTGAGTGTTAATGATCAGCATTTGCTGGCAGATGAAGTCGTTGTATGTGCAGGTGCGTGGGCCAATACACTCCTGAAGCCTCTCGGAATACACTTTAAAGTACACTATCAAAAGGCACAGATTATGCATTTGCATGTCACGGAGGAGGCGGATACAGGCCGCTGGCCTGTGATTATGCCCCCGTCAGATCAATATCTGTTGGCCTTTGATCAACAGAAGATTGTGATTGGGGCCACTCATGAAAATGATGTGGAAGGTTATGATACAAGAGTAACTGCAGGAGGTATGCAGGAGGTTTTGAATAAAGGTCTGGAACTGGCACCGGGTCTCACAAACAGCACATTCCAGGAAGTGCGAGTTGGATTCCGTCCGTTCACACCTGGATTTCTGCCCGTAATGGGAGCTGTGCCGGGGTGGCTGGGGCTGATTACGGCGAATGGCCTGGGTGCTTCTGGCTTGACCATGGGGCCATTTATCGGGAGTCAATTGGCCAAATTGGCTCTTGGCATGGAACTGGATATCGATATTGAGCCGTACAATGTTGGCAAAGCAATGGATGAGATGGAAAGAGGTGAGTCATGACCTATTCACAACGTTTATCCGATGGAGCGAACTCGTCCGACATTATATATCTGGAGCATCAGATTGGTACGACAAAAGAAGAACTGCGAATCGCTATGGAGAAACAAGAAACATACGAGCGGGAAATGTCGGAATTGAAGTCATCACCAATCGGTAATGCATCGAAAGTCGGTTCGGACGAGCAATTCTTAAAGGAGAAGGCTAGTCAGACGCAGAACTTGATTGAAATCCTGTCTGCACAGCTGAATCAGCTAGAGGAAGCATTGGTGAAACTGGGCGATTAATCGGCTCATATCTCGTGTTTTCTGAAACTCTGACAATAAAATATACGATATGTATACAACAAAACCCCTTATTCAAGGGGTTTTGTTGATTTAGTTCAAATTATTTATACCAATAAATGAACGGGTGGTATAAAATAGAAGTGGGTGCAGAACTGTCAATTCAGGTACCCATGTAACCAATCATGAAACTATTCTGAGAGGTGGCTTTCGAATGTATAAAGAAGTGATACGTGTTGAGGACATCACAGGGTTCCAGACCAGATCTGAAGAGTTTTTTCCACTTCACTGGTTTCAACAAATGTTGTCCGATCATCCTGTGTACTATCACGAAGATACAGATACCTGGAATGTGTTCAGATACGATGATGTGAAGCAGGTCCTAAGCAATCATGAGTATTTCTCAGCTGAAGGAACTCGAACGACCATTGCGGTCGGAGCGAAGAACAACGAAGGCACACCTCCGGACAAATTAAACATTTCAAGTATCGATCCGCCCCGTCATCAAAAAAGTCGTTCGTTGTTATCCGCTGCTTTTACACCGCGTAGTCTGAAAAACTGGGAGCCACGAATTCGCAACATTGCACAGCAGCTCGTAGCTGATATTAAACCGAATACGACCATTGATATGGTTCAGGCGCTGGCCGCTCCCCTGCCTTCGATGGTTATGGCCGATCTACTTGGTATCCCTCTTACAGACAGTCATCGCTTTAAGAACTGGGTAGATATTCTGTTTCAACCCACCAATCCGAAGACTGCTGAGGAGAGTGAACAGAAAAAACAGACGGCAGCTCAAGAGTATTATCAATTTCTCTATCCTATAGTGGTTCATAAACGGACCCATCCTGGTGAGGATATCATTACGGATCTGTTGAGTGTTGAAGTTGACGGGGAGAAGTTCACGGAAGATGAGGTTGTTCGCACGACCATGCTTTTACTTGGAGCTGGTATTGAGACAACGAGCCATATGGTTTCCAATACGTTCTATTCCTTCCTGTACGATGATCCGAGTCTGTATGAACAACTTAGACAGAATCCTGAATTGGTGCCGCTAGCAGTGGAAGAAATGCTTCGTTATCGGTTTCATAATGCTAAGCGGCATCGAACAGTGAAGCAGGATAACCAATTGCTTGGAGTGGACTTGAAAAAAGGGGATGTTGTCATTTCCTGGATGAGTGCAGCCAATATGGATGAGCAGATGTTTGAAAACCCGTTTGAGTTAAACATTCATCGTCATAATAATAAAAGACATCTTACCTTTGGTAATGGTCCACACTTTTGTCTGGGTGCTCCGCTGGCGCGAATGGAATTAAGTATTGCCTTGACTGCATTTGTAGAGAAGATTGCTCGGATTGAACCCGTGGAGTCTTTTGATCTGGAGGATAATCTGGCCGCTTCAGCTCCGGGACAGTCACTGACCCATCTGCCAGTGAAGATTGTCGGCTAAGGGAATGAGTTTCATCATTGGACAACCTAAAAAGCGGCAGATCAGACGTGAACGTCTTGGTCTGCCGCTTTGTTATGCAAGTATGAGTCTGGATAACTTAATTTGAATTCATGGAAACCTTTTGTCTGACAACCTGTTTGACTTCTTCCTCTTTGGCTTGTTTGGTGCGTTTAATAAAGAAGGAAAGAATCAATCCCACGACAGCGATACCGATGATAACAACATACGCATCATTGATACCTTGAATCATGGACTCGGTAGCCAACTGTTGTTGACTGAGGCCATTGGCTGCACCAGTTGCCATCATGTCCTCTATATGTGCTGTTGTACGTGAGGTCATAACACTCACGAGCAATGAAGTACCTACAGCGCCAGCAACTTGTCTGACGGTGTTGGAGATGGCTGTACCGTGTGCACCCAGTCTTGGTGGCAGTTGGTTAAGCCCTGCAGTTTGAATCGGCATCATGAGCAAAGCCATACCAATTCGGCGGCCGGTCGACATTAACACCAGGTAACCATAACTGGTTGAATCCGATAAATCGATGAAACCAATGGTGGTCACAATGGTGATAACCATCCCGATAACAGCGAGCCATTTTGCTCCAAATCGATCAAACAATTTTCCGGCTACAGGCATCAGGAAGCCCATAACAAGGGCACCCGGAAGGAGTAATAAACCGGACTCCAGTGCAGTGTAACCACGTGCATTCTGGAGGTACAAGGGAAGCAACATCATGTCAGCATACATGATCATGGTAATTGCGATACTAATGACCGTGGTCAGGGAGAACATGTTGTACTTGAAAGCCCGCAGATCAAGCAATGGATCTTCCGAAACGAGCTGACGCCAAGTGAACAGCGCAAGTGCAACAAGACCAGCAGCAATACAGATAAGTACTTCTGCACTTGACCATCCCAGACTTCCTGCTCTGCTGAATCCATACAGCAATGCGCCGAATCCGATGGTGGACAACACCACGCTGATCGTATCGAACTTGGTGTTGACCCGTTCGGATACATTCTTCAGGTATACAAAGGCAAAGGCAATGACAATAAGTGTTAATGGAATCATGCCATAAAACATCGTTTGCCAAGAGTAGTTCTCTAGAATATAACCGGCAAGGGTAGGCCCGATGGCAGGAGCGAAAATGATCGCAAAACCAACCATACCCATAGCTGAACCTCGTTTCTCAGGGGCAAACAAGGTCAAAATAACGTGCATCAAGAGTGGCATGATAATCCCAGCACCTGCTGCCTGAATCATGCGACCTGTCAGCAATGTGCCGAAGTTGGTTGCAAGAGCGGATACGATGGTACCGATTAGGAAAATAAACATCGAAGCTTGGAATAATTGCTTGGTTGAAAAGCGTTGCATGAAGTAGGCTGTAATGGGGATCAGCACCCCGTTTACCAGCATGTAACCTGTCGTTAACCATTGTGCTGTTGCGGCGGAGATGTTAAAATCACCCATCAGTTCCGGTGTAGCGACACTCATGATCGTTTGATTCAACGTTGCAAGGAAGGCTCCCAGAATCATGATAAACAGAATAGGGCCTTTCTTTACGGAAGATTCATCTTGTAACTTAACCTGACTCAATCCTTTTCATCCTTTCAATCCAAACGTGACTAAATTTACAACGTGTTGTATAGTTTACATTGTATTTATTGAATTATATACATATTCGGACAGATTACAATTTACGTTATGAGGTGTTTTCGTCGTTTATTTTACAAATGTTATGATATTGTTGTGTAAATCGAATATAAACGACTGATTGTTTAAAATTGTAATGTTCCAAATTTGAAGGAGGGATACACGTGAAAGATGAGAAGAAATCGCCTGTGGACCCAAGAATATTGCGAACACGTCAGTTAATTCGAGGTGCGTTTGTGGAGTTGCTGCAGGAAATGGATATTGAGAAATTGTCAGTGAACAAAATTGCCGAACGAGCGACGATCAATCGGGTAACCTTCTATCTGCACTATCGGGATATTACGGATATGATGGAGAAGATGGCTGATGAGATGATTGAGCATATTGAACGGATCGTGGAAGAATATGCCCCTCATTTTGAGAAGCAAAGAACAGAAGAGGCATGGCCAGTTCTGGTCAAGTTACTGGAGCATTTTGCAGAGAACGCTTCATTCTATCAGGTGGTACTTGCCACGAAGCGCACGCCCATTTTCACAGAACGACTCCTGAAGCTGTTAAGTACCTTGGTCAAAGCTAAGATAGATCGAGCCGAAATGGAAGATGTGCTGGAGGATTCCGGCATTCACAAGGAAATCGCCATCTGGTATGGTTCGTCTGCTTTAATTGGTACCATTGTTGCCTGGCTGCGTAATGACATGCCTTACTCTCCGCATTTTCTGGCGAAACAATTCTCATTGATCCGTTCATACTCTTATAATGACCTGATATAATCAAACTACAATCCACTGAACAATGGCAGCAAACGGGGGGATATGACAGGGAAAATGCAGGCCATCGACTCATACATAACAGAGGAGGACTAATGTAATGAAATATAGTGCAGAACGTATATATGTGAGATTTTGGAAGGTGGAGGATACCTCATTGCTTCTGGATCTTCAGGTTCGAAATCGTGAGGCAATTGAGAGAACCTCTGCAAGTCATCGGGATGACTCTTACTACAGCTTGGAAAAGCAAAGGGAACTCATTGAGAGCTGGGACAAGAAAAGAGAAGAAGGAATTCGCTATTCCTTCGGTATTTTTCTACATACAACGGATGAACTTGTGGGTGAAATTTCTTTGTTCAAGATCATAATGGATTCAACCCCCAAATGGATCGTAGGTTATGTGACGGATGTGCTGCATCAAGGAAAAGGGTATATGAGCGAAGCCCTGCAATGTGTGCTGGAATTTGCCAAACATGAAACTGAAATTACACGCATCGAGGCTGGCGCGGTACCTGATAATACAGGTTCCATCCGTGTACTTCAAAAGGCAGGATTCACAGCGTGCGGGTCACAGTCTGTCCCGATCCAGGGAACGTTAAAGGAGCATACGATGTTTGCTGTGGATATACAATGAGCAGGATGAATCAGAATTAACTATAATTTGAACCATATATTCAAACGTATCGGAGAGGACAGAAAAATCTATGGCTACTATACTCGTTGCGGACGACGATCCGAACATTCGCGAACTCGTCTGTCTCTTTCTCAAAAACGATGGATTCACGACGGTGGAAGCTGCGGACGGTAAGGAAGCTCTCACCGTGTACGGCGAGACGCCAGTGGATCTGGTCGTGCTTGATATTATGATGCCTGTTATGGACGGCTGGGCATTATGCAAGGAACTCCGCAGAGCCAATCCGGATCTCCCGTTACTCATGCTGACGGCGAGAGGAGAGACTTGGGAGAAGGTAAAAGGATTCGAATTGGGTACGGATGATTATTTGACGAAACCGTTTGATCCATTGGAGCTTACCGCACGTGTCCGAGCATTACTGAAAAGATATAAAATTGGCTCCACACACACAATCCAGTTTGGCAATGTCATTCTGGATCGTCAGACGTATAAGGTGACGAGAGGTACAGAATCGCTTACTTTACCACTGAAGGAATTCGAATTGCTATATAAGCTTGCTGGAACACCAGGCCAGGTCTATACACGTGAGCAGTTGATCGATCAGATATGGGGTATTGATTACGCCGGAGATGATCGAACGATAGACGTACATATTAAGCGCCTGCGTGAACGATTCGCGACGACACCTGATTTTCGGATTGAAACGGTGCGTGGGCTAGGATACAGACTTGAGGTCCATGAATGATCAGATCATTATACATTCGTGTGGTGCTCACCTTTCTGATCTCTGTCATCGCTGGTACAGTTATTTCTTTTTTTATGTCAACCTGGATATTCGAAGATAAATTGAACGAAAATGCCCGAATTAACATACGCAACTTTGGCCAAGACGTAGTGCAGATATATAAGACGATGCCTCTGGATGAAGCAGAATTATTCGTTAGCACTATGAAACAGCTTGATTCATATCATATTCGAATTTATGATGCAACGGGCAAGCTCCAGACTTATGGGAAGCTTAATGGACATAAATCAGCTGCTGTATCGAAAGAGCAACTTAAAAAAGTGTTAGATGGAGGGGTTGTTCAAGACACACCCAAGGGGATCGCTACCGTTCTTTTGGGGTTACCGATCAAGACGGAAATGGGCACAAAAGCGATGTTTTTGGAAACACTCGCACCGCCCTCCGCCTCTTTTGTAGTGCAGTTTGGCTTAATCTTTGCAAGCTGTTCGTTGATTGCAGGAAGTCTGCTGATTCTGATTGCTTCTGTATACCTGGTTAGACCAATCAAAAAATTGACCAAAGCGACCAAACGGATTGCAGCTGGAGATTTCAATGTCAAGCTGAACATCACGCAAAAGACTGAGATAGGTACGTTGGCTCGCAGTTTTGAAGAGATGATGCACGATCTGCAGCAGTTGGAGCAGATGCGCAGGGAATTCGTTACGAATGTTTCGCACGAGGTTCAGTCTCCACTCACCTCGATATCCGGTTACGCTTCGGCACTGAAGCAGGTAAACCTCTCAGAACAAGAGCGGAACCGTTATCTGGATATTATTATTGCTGAAGCCAAGCGAATGTCCAAAATGAGCGACAGCCTGCTCAAGCTGAGTTTGCTTGAATCGCAGTCACAGCAACTTCGGCTCAATACCTTAAGTCTGGATGAACAGATCCGAAGGGTTATCGTGGCACTCCAGCCGCAATGGTCTGCGCGCAATATTCATTTCGAGCTTGATTTGGAGAACGTAAAGGTGACGGCTGATCACGATCAGTTAAATCAGGTATGGACGAACATTCTGGGAAACAGCATCAAGTTCTCCAATGATGGCGGCATGATTAAAGTCAGTATTGAAGAGGATATCAAAAATGTGACTATCCGAATGTCCGACACGGGCATCGGTATTCCCCTTGAAGACCAGAAGCGTATATTCGAGCGCTTTTTCAAGGCGGATCGTTCCCACAGTCGTAAATATGACGGCAGTGGTATGGGACTTGCTATCGTTAAACAGATCGTATCGCTTCATCAGGGTGACATTCGAGTGGAAAGTGAACCTGGTCAAGGGACGTCCTTTGTCATCACGTTGCCCATCCATCCACCAACGGATAGTTAGGCTCGCAGGATAGGCCAAAGAATTAAAATCGGATGATTGAATACCGGATTTTCATACCATGTGTAACATGCAAGTTTCCTTGCATGTTACACATGGTTTTTTTGCTTGTTCATATTCCGTTCATATTCCGGTCACGGAGAGTACATCTTTGTTGGTTAGGCTTGCATTAACGGCCTCTTAGGCCAATACACAGATGAGGACAGGAGCAGATAAATGTGAATCAACAAGCAGACAAAAGAGTGCGAAGTAAGAGCAAAACCAAAAAAGTGTTAAGCATTTTGTTAAAAGTGCTTGCCGCAATCATTTTAGTAATTTTACTTTTTGTAGCTACCGTATATACGGTTAACAAAATCAGTAGTTTTTCAGAGCAAAAAAGAATGGAGCCTTATGGTCAACATGTTTCCGTGGATGGGAAAAATATGAATGTGTTCATTCAAGGTGAAGGCGAGGAAACGATTGTGCTTTTGCCGGGTTTTGGAACAGCGTCACCTGCACTAGATTTTAAGCCACTTATCTCGGAGTTAACCCCATATTATAGAGTCGTCGTGGTGGAACCTTTTGGTTATGGATTAAGTGATCAGACCGAAAGGGAACGCAGTACAGCAAATATTGTAAGCGAAATACATGAAGCGCTGCAAAATCTTCGTATTGATCGGTATATTCTCATGGGTCATTCCATATCGGGGATCTATAGTCTGGATTATGTGAACAAATATGCTGATGAAGTAAGTGCATACGTTGGGCTGGACACCAGTGTTCCAGCGATTAGTGAACAGAAGGTTGAAGCATCAGAAATCGTACCGATTAAATGGTACCGTAACTTGGGTTTCCCACGTTTGCAATTGAAAATGAGTGATGATCCATATGCTGGGCTTCCGTATGATGAACAAACCAAAGAACAATTGAACATTTTGATACAAAAGAACATGTTTAATTCAACTCAGTTAAACGAAATTGTAAGCATGTATTCCAATTTTAAAGCAGCTGAACAGTTAACGTTCCCAGTTGATCTCCCGGTTCTTTTCTTTGTTCAAAAGAATCATCCTGCAGTGGACAATTGGGTTCCCGAACACGAGAAGTTAATAGAGAACTCTGCGCGTGGTGAAATGGTGCTGCTGGAAGCAAATCATTATCTATACCGTTCCCATGCCAAAGAAATCGCTGCACAGTTCAGGGAGTTTATGGGAGGATCTCAATAACCCCATTATTCATTAGTATAAGCGCCTGCTCCGTCACGTCATAACATTTCTTTACTTGTTCATATTCAGTTCATATTGTCGTCACGGAGAGTACATGTGCATTAGATAAAGTTTCATTATCGGCAAAGAAGAATACCAACTACCAGTTTAGGACAGGAGAAGATCAGCGTGACACAACCAGAAGGCAAGAAAGCCAAGAATAGAACCAGGGTCAAGAAGGTACGAAATATTATACTTAAAATACTAGGAGCAATCTTAATTGCTATTGTTCTGTTTCTAGGTATTGTTTATATCACAAATGTAATTAGCAGTAATTCTGAGGCGAAAAAGATTGAGTCTTACGGTCAGCATGTATCTGTAGACGGAAAAAATATGAATGTGCTCATTCAAGGTGAAGGCAAGGAAACGATTGTGCTTCTGCCCGGTTATGGAACAGCAACACCAGTGCTTGATTTCAAGTTGCTTATTGATCAATTATCACCATATTACAAAGTGGTTGCTGTTGAGCCATTCGGTTATGGATTAAGTGATGAAACTGAAAAAGAAAGAACGACAGAGAATATCGTAAGTGAAATTCATGAAGCTCTGCAGCAACTTGATATTCAGCAGTACATGCTCATGGGTCACTCTATAGCGGGCATTTACGGTATTGATTATGTGAACAAATATACGGATGAGGTTACGGCCTTTGTCGGTATTGATAGCAGTGTATCCACCCAACCAAGTATTACAGATGCGAAGTTCCCCTTAAAAACGTTTGCTCTTCTTAGAAATACAGGTCTCTTGAGATTAATGATGAAAGTGGGTGCAGATCCCTATGAGGGACTGGCATTCGATGAACAAACGGTTGAGCAGATGAGAATGATTTCGAATAAAAACATGTACAATCCCACCTCATTAAACGAGATGGACCATATTTATACCAATTTTAAAGGTGCTCAAGGTTTAAGCTTCCCTAAAAATCTTCCACTTCTTCTCTTTGTACAAGCGAATAATGAAGGGGTAGAAGGATGGATCCCCTTGCATGAAGGGCAGATCAAAGACTCGGTTCATGGGAAAGTAATTCCAATGGATGGTTCCCATTATTTACATCATACGCAATTCAAAAAAATTGCTGAAAATGTTAGAGCTTTTATGGCTGAAGCGAAATAAATAGGGGTAAACGTACAACCTTTGAATAACAGATCTGTATGAACGAATCTATATGAACGAATATGAAAAACTGTCCTGTGTGGCGGTTTCTACAACATGGTCAATCCGGACGTTGCTGTGATGAGAGAGAGGAAATACAAATGAGATTATTTGAGATACTTTTAGTTCTATCCTGCTTCGCTTTACTCGCAGACTTACTATTTATTAAAAGAAGTGCAAAGAAAACAGGCCTAGGTATAGGTATAGGAAGCAGTGTCATACTCGTAGCTCATTTATTGGTTGAGGGATACAGATGGCAGTTGCTTTTGGTATATATCATGACGGCACTACTCATGTTTATTGTTTTACTCCGGCATTTCGACAAGATGATCCATCTAAAAATAGGAAAGGTATTGAAGTATAGTTTGTCTTCCCTAATCGTCATTCTGCTTGTTGCTTCTACCCTCTTGTCGGTATACTTACCTGTCTTTGATTTGCCGAAGCCAGAGGGTCCAGAGAAAGTAGGTACTCAAACCTTCCATTTTACAGATCAGAACAGAGATGAAATCTTGACTGAAGATCAAACCGATAAGAGGGAGTTAATGGTTCAAGTCTGGTACCCTACTGAAAACATTAGTAACAAGAGACGTGACACGCTGTTTCCAAATAATAAAGAAATGTTCAAAACGTATATTCAGAGCTTCTCTGCTTCTTTGAAACTGCCTGAATTTGTGCTCGACTACTGGAAATATAGTCATAGCAACTCTTATGAAAATGTAGAAATATTACCTTCGGCAAGTCCTTATCCTGTGGTGCTGCTATCTCATGGTATGGGAACCAGTAGAGTTCTACAGGCATCACAGGCGGAGAATCTGGCCAGTCATGGGTTTATCGTAGTGACAATCGATCATACGTACAGCACGTTTGCTACCCTCTTTCCTGATGGTCGTGTAACGGGGTATACAACAAAGATGACAACCATAGATGACCGCAGAGAAGTTGGCGATATATGGACAAAAGACGTGGAGTTTGTAATTGATCAAATTGAAAAGCTGAATTCAGGTGCAATTGAAAGTCAGTTTAAAGGAAAAATAGATGTAGATAACATCGGTGCGATGGGGCATTCTTTTGGGGGTGCAACGGCGTTTAATGCCACGTATTTGGATCATCGAATCAAGGCCGGGGTTAATATGGATGGGTCACTGAATGAAGTAGAAGATAGAGATGATATAAACAAGCCGTTTATGTTTATCAGATCGGGAAATTTTGAAGACTGGTTAGCCAATTTTGAAAAGGACAGAAATTCGGATGACGAAGTAACTAAGTTTCTTTCAGATGAGCTGCACATTATGAAAAATGTTATTGAACATGGGGGAAATGTAATTTATATAGAAGGAACCCAGCACTTCAATTTCACGGATCTTCAATTTTATTCAGAACTGATTAAACTGTCCGGGATCACAGGAGAGATCAATGGTAAAAGAGGTTCAAATATCGTAAATCAATATGTACTCGATTTCTTTAACAAACAATTGAAAGGAACGGGTGGAAACCTGATTCAGGGGCCGAGCGACATCTACCCAGAGGTGAAATTTGTAGATCCGAAAGAACTCTAATTTAAACTCAGGAGATGATGTGAATGGGACGACAAACGGGAAAACGAACTTCAATCACCGCCTTAACTCTGGTGTTAATGATGTTAGCTCCAATGTCAGTCATGGCCGCACCAGCTACGAGTAACAACAGCGATTTAACGTATGAACCAACCAAGAAAATAGTAGCGGAGAAAGCGAAGATCCTTACTGAGACGTACGGTACGACCAGTGTGCAATATGCATTAATCGATGCTGGAGAGATTGTGGTGTCCGGTCAAACGGGCAAGAACGATATAGAGGATAAAGTACCGCTTACTTCAGATACAATCTACGGCATCGGCTCAACAAGTAAAATGTTTCTTACAGCTTCTGTTATGAAGCTTGTTGATGATGGCAAGATCGATTTGGATGTGCCAATTGTGAACTATTTACCTGATTTTAAGATGAAAGATAACCGATACACATTAATCACACCACGTATGTTGTTGAATCATTCCGCTGGTCTACTGGGCAGCTCCGGTAGCAATGCTACATTATACGGGGATAATGACACGTATTCACATGACACGTTTCTGGAGCAATTGGCGAACCAACACCTGAAGGCTGATCCTGGCGCGTACTCGGTGTATAGTAACGATAGTTTTACGTTAGCCGAGATTCTAGTTGAAAGAGTGAGCGGCATGGGCTTTACTGCATTTATACACAAATATATTACAGAGCCCCTGGACATGAAACATACCAAAACACCCCAGGATGTCGTTGATCCGGCAGCAATGGCGGGAATCTATTCTCCTTTGGTTGAAGGCCAGCTTCCTCAAGAGAATTATAATATCATTGCTACTGGAGGCATCTATTCCACTGCTGAGGATCTGGTGAAATTTTCACAAATCTTCACGGGAGAAGTCGATGGCATTCTTTCCAATAAGTCGGTAGGAGCCATGGCGCAGGAAGAATACAAAAGAGGTATGTGGCCGGAGGATAGCGACACGTCTATATCTTACGGGTTAGGGTGGGATAGTGTGAATTTGTACCCATTCAGTGAATATGGCATCAAAGCTATTACCAAAGGTGGGGATACCATATCGTATCACTCCTCATTAATTGTACTGCCAGAATACAATCTGGCTGCAGCCGTTACCTCATCAGGGGGAACGAGTGCCAGAGATCAGTTTATTGCAAGTGAATTATTACTCAGTGCACTTGAGGAAAAGGGCATTATTACAGAACGAAAGCCGGAAAAATCGTTTGGCGTACCAGTGAAGGCAGATATGCCTAAAGAAATATCCACGTATGCGGGTATATACGGTTCTAATAATTCGGTGAAGAAGATCGAAATGAATCATGCTGGAAAAATGACTGTATCCGCGCTAACAGCTCCAAATAATTCGGCTCAAGAATACACATATACAGCGGATGGTACGTTTGTTAACGATAAAGGCACAGAAAAGCTGAAATTCGTTACAGAGCAGAATGGAAGGACATATCTATGGTCTCGATCTTATATATCCATGCCGGGACTGGGACAGTTGGCGTTCTCCGAATATACGGCGGAGAAGCTGGAAGCCAATGAATTATCCCAAGATATTACTGCCTCATGGGAGCAGCGTGAAGGTAAGAGATACTACGTGGTGAATCAGAAGTATACATCAACTGTATATCTCCATTCATCACCAATTCTTTCTTTTCATATGAATGAAGAGACCCCAGGGTATATGACCAATAGTAAGATTATTGGAGCCAACAAAGCAGTCACAGATCTTCAAATCCCTGGTATGGCAGGACGGGATTCAAAGGAAATTTATTTCGCTGAAAAGAATGGAGTAGAGTACATTACAGCTGTAGGTAGCATATACGCCAGTGAGGAAATCGTACAATCACTCTATTCGGGCAAACAATCTGTAACAACGATTCAATCAGACGGTTACGCCAAATGGTTTTCTATACCATCAACGGTGAATGGAAAAGTCATGACCGTTAAACTGCCTTCAAATGGTGCCTTTGCCGTATATGATCAAAAGGGCATTTGTATTAATTACACCGTGGTCAGCGGTAAGAATGAGGTTGTTTTACCGGAAAACGGTCGCATTGTATTTGCAGGTGACGTTGGTTCCACATTTGAAATTTCATTGAAATAGGTATAGTTCTTATCCCCTTTAGTATCTCATAAAGGGGATATTTTTATGGAGAAAAAGGAAGATTCAGGGGTCGTAAATCATCATGTACTCAAATTATTTTATCCGTTCATATTCGGTTCATATCGACGTCACGAGCAGTACATTTATTTTAGTTAAGCTTAATTTAGCACCAAAGCAAGATGCTCTAATAAAGAGATAATGACAGGAGAAGATGCAGATGATACAACAAGAGAAAATGAAGAACGTGGTCAAGAGAACAGTCAAAAAACGAACTTCAATTGCAGCTTTAACGGTAGTGTTAACCATGTTAGCCCCGCTATCTGCAATGGCCGCACCGGCTGTCATGAATAACAGCATTAACCTTACGTACGAGACAACAAAGAAAACCGTAATCGAAAAAGCTAAATTGCTGACGGAGACGTACGGTACGACGAGTCTGCAATATGCGCTCATTGATGGTGGAGAGATTACGGTGTCCGGTCAAACGGGGAAGAACGATCTAAACGACAAGGTTACTCTTACTACGAACACGATCTATGGCATTGGTTCAACCAGTAAAATGTTTCTTACAGCTTCAGTGATGAAGCTGGTGGATGAAGGCAAGATCGATCTGGATGTGCCTGTTGTGAACTATATGCCTGATTTTACAATGAAAGATAATCGACACAAACAGATTACACCCCGTATGTTGCTGAATCATTCGGCCGGGCTTCCCGGAGCTTCTAACGGTAGTGCTATACTGTATGGGGACAATGATACCATTGCACATGATACCTTTTTGGATCAATTGGCGACCCAGAATCTGATTGCAGAGCCAGGTGCGTATTCGGTGTACTCTAACGATGGATTTACATTAGCTGAAATTCTGGTTGAGAGAGTCACTGGTATGAGCTTTACGGCATTTATACACAAATATATTACAGAGCCTCTGAAAATGAATCATACCAAAACACCACAGGATATAGTTAATCCGGAAGAAATGGCGGGAATCTATTCCCCTTTTTATGAGGCACAACTTCCAAAAGAGAATTATAATATCATTGCTTCAGGAGGCATATATTCCACCGCTAAGGATCTGGTGAAATTTTCGCAAATCTTCACAGGAGAGGTCAAAGGGATTCTTTCCAACAAGTCGGTAGAAGCCATGGAGCAAAAAGAATACAGAAGAGGCATGTGGCCAAAGGATAGTGATTCTTCTATGTCGTACGGATTAGGGTGGGATAGTGTGGACTTGTTCCCATTCAGTGAGTACGGCATCAAGGCTGTTACGAAAGGTGGAGATACGTTATCTTATCATTCTTCACTCGTCGTACTTCCGGAATACAACATGGCTGCAGCCGTGATCTCTTCAGACGGGTCAAGCGTAACCGATCAATTCATTGCGAGTGAGTTATTACTTAGCGCACTTGAAGAAAAGGGCATGATTAAAGAACGGAAACCGGAAAAATCTTTTGGTGTACCTGTGAAGGCTGAGATGCCTAAAGAAATCTCCAAGTTTGCAGGAAGATATGGTGGCAATAATTCAGTGACGAAGATCAAAATAAATACGGCAGGACAAATGACAGTCTCCTCTCTCACGTCTCCAAGTCATCCGGTTCAAGAATACACCTATACATCAGATGGTACTTTTGTGAGTGATGATGGTACAGAAAAGTTGAAATTCGTTGTGGAGAAAAATGGGAATACCTACCTGTGGTCTCGATCTTATATCTCCGTTCCAGGACTCGGACAGGTGGCTCTCTCAGAATATAATGCGGAGAAGCTGGAAGCCAATACATTACCCAAGGAGTTTAACGCTGCATGGGCAAAGCGTGATGGTAAAAAATATTATCTGGTGAATGCGAAATACACATCCATGTTTTATCTTAATGCTACATCGATCGTGCCTATTTATATGAATAAAGAGAATCCAGGGTATATGTCCAATAATAAGATTATTGGAGCAGACGAAGCAGCCAATCAATTGCAGATTCCGGGTAGTGCCGGACGAGAACCAATGGACATTCATTTCTTCAAAAAGAACGATGGAGAGTATCTTACATTTTCAGGTTATGTATTCGTCAGTGAGGAATTGGTAAAACCAATCTATTCCGGTAAACAATCCGCAACAACGATTCAAGCAGATGGATATGCCAAATGGTTTTCGGTACCCGCTACTGCGAAAGGAAAAGTCATGACAGTGAAGTTACCTGCAAATGGAGCCTTCGCTATCTATGATCAGAACGGAGTTTGTATTAATCACAGCGTAGTCAGCGGTAATAAGGTTGTTGTTTTACCCGAAAACGGCCGTATTGTATTTGCAGGTGAGGCTGGCGCCAAATTTGAAATTTCACTAAAAAAGTAAATGAACTCAACAGGAGAGAACCATCATGATGAAAAAAATATTAATCATTTTGCTCAAAATATTCGGAGCGATCGTTATCGCTTTTGCATTATTTATTGCGACTGTCTTTATTGTTAATGTATTTAGCAACAAATCGGAGGAAGGGAAAATAAAATCATACGGCCAGTTTGTAGCGGTTGACGGGAAAAACATGAATGTGTTGATTCAAGGAAAAGGCAAAGAAACGGTGGTATTGCTTCCTGGGTATGGAACACCCGCCCCAGCCCTTGATTTCAAACCGCTCATCGATCAGCTATCTCCATTTTACAAAGTCGTTGTCATTGAACCTTTCGGTTATGGATTAAGTGACATTACTGAAAAAGAGCGTACTACGGAAAATATGGTTAGTGAAATTCATGAAGCGTTACAGCAGCTTAATATTCATCGTTATACGCTCATGGCTCACTCCATTTCAGGAATATACGGACTGGATTATGTGAACAAATATGCAAACGAAGTAACTTCCTTTGTCGGCATCGAGAGCAGTGTCCCAACGCAGGGAGGTAACGATGATCCATTCCCAACTGAAACGTACAAACTGCTTAAAAAATCAGGATTCTACCGATTGTTAATGAAACTGGCCCCTAATCAACTGATTGCACCCGATGTTGGTGATGAAACCAGAGAGCAAATTCGAATCCTTTCCCTCAAAAATACGTTTAATCCGAACAATCTGAATGAAGGCGAAAACTTTGGTCCTAACTTCAAAGCAGCGGAGAACCTGTCTTTCCCCAAAGATCTTCCGTTGATTTTCTTCTTACAAGCGAATGATACCGAAACGGAAGGCTGGATACCCTTGCATGAAGAGCAAGTCAAAGATTCAGTGCATGGAAAAGTGATGACTTTCGAGGGAGATCATTATTTGCATCACACCCGCTCCAAAGAAATGGTTCAAGAATATAGGAAGTTTATGAGTGAAATAGAGTAGAGTGTGTCAACAAAAGAAGCCGCGAAATCGCGGCTTTTTTCTATTGAAAGAGGTGATGAACATACATACGTAGTTACTTTATTGGAAAATTAAGGTTGACACTCCTTGTCGCCGCGTATACAATCGTATACATGAATGCGTTGTATACATATGTATACACGTAATGGAGGTGGCAGGATGAGAGATCGACAGATCGAAGGATCGGATGGAAGTGTACGTCAAGGTGAACGTCCGAGACGTGATGTGGGTGACAGCGAGCAACGTGGAGAGCATTCCAGACGTGGCAGAGGACATGGTGAACATCAGGGGAAACGGGGCCATGGTGCGCAAACCTTCCGTCGCGGCCGGATTCTTGTATTTCTGGAACAGATGCAGAATCGAAGAACAACGCTCGCCAGACAACTTGGTCAGGAGGAGTATGAACATATTCGCCCAATAATCAGTGGGGAGTTGAAAGCCATTGATCAGGTCATCGACGAGTATGTCCATCTTTTCGAACTGCAAAATGAAGATGTAGGTCCCAATAAGAATCTGGAGAGTGAGAGTGAATAAGTATGATTCGTCGTTTTTTTTCGTATTATCGTCCTTATAAAAAACTGTTTTTGATTGATTTTGGATGTGCTGTACTCGCAGGTCTTCTGGAGTTGGCTTTCCCCCTTGCCGTCAGTAAATTCATTAATGAGTTGTTGCCCGGTCAGGATTGGCCTCTTATTTTGCTTGCCTGTATTGTGCTGTTATCCATCTATGCACTTAATACGGTATTGAACTATGTCGTTACATACTGGGGACATATGCTTGGCATTAACATTGAGACCAACATGCGTGAGAAGATGTTCGCTCACTTGCAGAAGCTGTCTTTCCGGTTCTTCGATAATCGCAAAACAGGTCATTTGATTGGTCATCTTACGAATGATCTGAACGATATCGGCGAGGTTGCTCACCATGGACCCGAAGATGTGTTCATTGCAGTGATGACATTAATCGGATCATTCTGGCTAATGGCTAACATTAATCTTGAGCTTGCGCTCCTAACCTTTATCATTATCCCAATTATGGCTTGGGTCATTATCGTATTCGGTGGCCGTATGACGAAGACGTATCGAAGGCTCTTCGGAGACGTCGGCAATTTCAATGCGCGCATTGAGGACAATGTCGGAGGCATGCGAGTTGTGCAATCGTTCGCCAACGAAGAACACGAAAAAGAGCTTTTTGCTGTAGACAATCAGAATTTCCGTAAAACCAAGCTGCTTGCCTACAAAACGATGGCAAAAAGTATCTCGGTCAGTTATATGATGATGCGACTGGTTACAGTATTTGTCATGATCAGCGGGGCTTGGTTTTATATTGATGGCAGAATTAATATGGGTGATTTTATGGCCTTCCTGCTGCTATCGAATATCTTCTTCCGTCCTATCGAGAAGATTAACGCAGTCATCGAAAGTTATCCAAAGGGCATCGCTGGTTTCAAGCGTTATCTGGAGATCATTGATACAGAACCTGAAATTGCGGATAACAAAAACGCCGTGGAATTCGAAAGTGTGAAGGGTGATATTCGTTTTGAGAACGTCTCGTTTGGATATGAATCCAGTCGCCGTATTTTAACTGATATCAGTCTGACTGTTCGACCAGGGGAAACCGTTGCTTTTGTTGGCCCGTCAGGCGCAGGTAAGACAACCATCTGCAGCCTGCTTCCTCGATTCTATGAGGTAGAAGAGGGACGAATCACTGTAGATGGAGTGGACATTCGGGATGTTAAGCTTCAATCGTTGCGTAAGCATATCGGGATCGTTCAACAGGATGTATTTTTGTTCTCGGGTACCATTAAGGAGAATATTGCTTATGGTGACCTGAGTGCAACGGACGAACAGATCTGGGATGCCGCTCGCCGTGCCTCATTGGAGGAATTGATTCTTACGTTGCCGGACGGTATGGATACGGTCATTGGCGAGCGTGGAGTCAAGCTATCCGGAGGACAGAAGCAACGGTTATCCATTGCTCGTATGTTCTTGAAAAATCCACCCATTCTTATTCTGGATGAGGCAACGTCTGCACTGGATACGGAAACGGAAGCACTTATTCAGCAATCACTCGCTGAATTGTCGGTGGGTAGAACGACCCTTGTGATCGCACATCGATTGACAACGATCAAGAACGCGGATCGAATCATTGTAGTGAACACAGATGGTATCGCTGAACAGGGTAACCATGAGGAATTGGTCGCCGCAGGAGGTATATACAGCCGTCTTCATCAGGTGCAATATAGTAACTCTTAATCCATATAAAATGAACAAAAAAATATTTACACTGGGTACTCCGATGACAGAATAACCTTCCGATCGCTGTTATCCCCAGATTTTTTTATTCCTTCTTTAAAGGGGAAATCCGGGGATAAAGGCGAACGCTCCGCTTCTTCAGGTTCTTTCTGTCCTCTTCGTATAGTGTAAATGTTCAGTTCAATTTATATAGAAACTTAAGTAGGTGACTAAGTATTTGTATAAAGTATCTAAATCAATTAAACCTTGCCGCGCATATGTGCGGCTTTTTGGTTTGGCTTAAAAATGTGGTAATCAAATACCAAGGGAAAATATAATGTTGACAACGTCCACTAACCTGATTATTATAATGTTGACAATGTCCACTAAAAAGGAGGGTTTGACATCGACTCTCAGTACATAAATCCAGATATTCTGGCTGACATGCGACGTTTTAACCGTTTTTATACCAACATACTTGGTGTACTCGACAAGCATATTCTCGGAACAGGGTATTCCTTTGCCGAAGTACGGGTCATTATTGAGATTGGAATTCGGGGAGAGAGCATTGCGAACAATCTGGTGGATACACTGACCATTGATCGCAGTTATATGAGCCGCATTGTGAACAAGCTGACCAAGGAAGGTCTGCTTGTGAAAGTGAATTCTGAAGCCGATAGCCGGGTCAGTCTGATTCGTCTGACAGCCAAGGGTGAGGAGCTGTATGCCCAATTAAATGATCGATCCGATCAACAGATTCTGAAATTAATGCAAGAACTCAATGAAGAAGAGATTCAAGAGGTATACACCTCCATGATGAACATACAAGAGAAGTTGAACAAGAAGGCAGGAGAGACAACACGATGATACGATTTGAATGTGACTATAACGAAGGTGCGCATGAACGCATTTTACAAAAACTGATGGAAACCAACATGGAACAGACAAGCGGGTATGGCACGGATGAGCATTGCGAACGCGCGAGAATGCTTATTCGTCAGGCTTGTGACAACGAGCAGGCTGATGTTCATTTTTTGGTTGGCGGTACACAGACGAACACAACAGTTATTGCCTCTATTTTGCGTCCATATCAAGGTGTGATTGCAGCGACCTCGGGACACATTGCGGTTCATGAGACTGGGGCTATCGAAGCAACGGGCCATAAGGTACTCACGGTTCCAAGTGAGGATGGAAAGATCACGCCTGAACAGGTTAGAGCAGTCTATGATGCGCACATGAACGAGTCTTCACCGGAACATTGTGTACAGCCAGGTATGGTCTATATATCTCAGCCAACGGAGAACGGAACGATGTACAGCAAAGCAGAATTGCAAGCATTGCACGCAGTCAGCAGAGCATGTGGTCTGCCATTTTTCGTGGATGGAGCACGCCTTGGATATGCACTTGCCTCCCGTAATTGCGATATGACACTTGCTGATCTTGCACGCTTGTGCGATGTATTTTACATCGGCGGAACCAAGATTGGAGCGTTGATGGGAGAAGCGGTCGTGATCCTGAATGATGCGCTCAAACCAGATTTTCGTTATATGATCAAACAAAAAGGTGGCCTGCTTGCCAAAGGCAGATTGTTGGGGATTCAATTCGAAACTTTGTTCGAAGACGGCTTGTATCTTGAGATTTCCCATCATGCCGTGGATATGGCGTTGAGAATTCATGATTCACTCGAACAGCAGGGAGTACGCTTCCTGTATGACTCACCAACCAACCAGCAGTTTCCGATTCTGCCCAATCTTTTGCTTGAGAAATTACGGAATGATTATACTTTCTCCTTCTGGGAAAAGGTTGACGATACACACAGTGCGGTGCGCTTTTGTACCAGTTGGGCAACCCGGCAGGAGAATGTGGATGCACTGACTCGTGATATTGCTCAATTATTGCATGAAGAGACTCGGATTGAACAACGACTCGAAGTATTGGTATAACTTTGCAAATATTAATGTTACTTAAGGACAACCGCGACAGGTTGTCCTTTTTCGTATGTTTTTCGTGAATTGACAGTTCTCTTATATTAAAGTTATTATAGATATAATATATCCTTAATTGAGGAGGAGATTGTATTCTATGAATAACGGACATTTATCCGGTCAAACGAACGAATCGTGGAGTGGTCATTCTGCTCCTTTTACAGCGTTACAGGAAACACCGATCTTAACCTTGCTCCAGCCGTCCCATGGAGAACGAATCCTTGATGTGGGTTGCGGGAATGGGGATCTGACAGCCAAAATTGCAGCCGCAGGAGCGCTGACAACAGGCATTGATTTTTCGAAGGAGACAATTAGGCAAGCTAAACAGAAATATCCTGATATGAATATTCAAGTTGCTAATGCCTGTCATTATCGGTCTGAAGAGCCGTTTGATGCGGTCTTCTCTCATGCCGTTCTGCATTGGATAAAGGATGCCCCAGCTGTAGTGCAATCCATATACTTAGCGCTTAAGACGGGCGGACGATTCGTGGCAGAGTTTGCCGGAAGTGGCAATACGGCTATTTTAATAGCAGCGGTACGGGAAGAACTGCATGCCCGTGGATACAAATGGGAAGGCCGGAATCCATGGTATCACCCTACCATTTGCGAATATACTAGTCTTCTGGAGCAAAACGGATTTCGAGTTAGTCTGGCCCAGCATGCTGACCAATTTACTCCGTTCAAGCCAGGAGCCAGAAAGTGGTTGGACAGCTTTGCAGAGTATTTATTCAGTGGTATCGCACCTGCGGAACAGGATGTTATTATGGAGGCTGTAGAGAAAAAAGTACAGCCACAACTGATGCGGGATGGACAATGGTATTTGGACAGAAGCCGACTGCGAGTGGTAGCTATGAAGGAATCGGGGAATGCGGTATGAAAGTGGACAAACCCAAGCTTCAGGAGCAGTTGCTTGAACCGGAAACGATAGGTTTTCTCGAATCCAAAGTGGAGTATAAACACAAACTGATTGAGAACATGACTTTGGATCAACAGGAAGCGAGTAAGGTTTCCTTTGAAAATGTTGTATTTAGACATGTGACGATCTCGGAGTCTGCCTTGGAACAATTCGAATTCACGGATGTCCGGTTCGAACACTGCGACTTCTCCAATGTCAATCTCTCTGGTGCCTTCATGCACCGAATCGAATGGCATAACTGCAAGTTTGTTGGAACGGATTTTTCCAATAGTCGCTTGCAAAATGTCAGTTTTTTTCATGGTCTAGGGGATTACAGCAATTTCCGTTTTGCCCATCTGAAACAGGTCTCCTTCTCGGAATGTACCTTGATTGGTGCGGACTTTGCCTATCTGGCTCTTCAGAAGATGGAGTTCACTCAATGTAATATCGACCAAGCTTCCTTAACGGGGACCAAAATGAAAGATTTGGATCTTCGCGATTGCCAATTTGACTCCTTGGTGTTAACCATGGAAGACCTCAACGGTTGTGTGATTTCACCACATCAAGCCGCCACATTTGTAGGATTAATGGGTTTGATTATCAAATAAATGGCATGATCACATTAACGGGGTTGCCAAGATAGTGGAAGTGTGTATAATTGGAGACACATTAGAATACAAACAGGTTTTCTAGGGTTCCGCGACGTATGTGTCGGTCTGGTCCGAGAGAAAACCCGCAACCTGTTGGTTGTGCCACGGAGGGATAAAAGCCTGGGAGATGAACTGCGATATGCAGTTTGTTTCCCGGGCTTTTTTTGTTTTTCGCTAATGAACCCTTACAGGTTGTACAAAAAATGTAGTAGAGAAGGAGTGTTTCAGGTATGAATAAAAATTGGATGTCGGTTGTGATTGCTGCGTTGTTCGAAGTGGGTTGGGTCATTGGATTAAAACATGCCAGCGGGTTGCTGGAATGGAGTCTTACACTGGTTGCGATTATGATCAGCTTCAGCTTAATGATTGCAGCTTCGCGTACCTTGCCCGTGGGAACCGTATACGCAGTATTCGTTGGCCTAGGTACCGCTGGAACGGTGCTTGCAGAGATTCTTTTGTTTAATGCAAATGTGCAAACCGGAAAAATGATACTCATTGGTACACTTTTACTCGGCGTAATTGGTCTTAAAATGCTGAGTAAAGAGAAGAACAAGGAGGTGCAGCTATAATGAACTGGGTGTTTCTTATCTTGGCAGGGGTATTTGAGATGATCGGCGTGCTAATGATAAACAAGTTGCACAAAGACCGTAATTTAATTTCACTCGTTCTATTGGTAGCCGGGTTTGGTTTAAGTTTTATGTTCCTGTCCCTTGCAATGGAAACTCTTCCGATGGGGACAGCATATGCGGTATGGACGGGAATCGGAGCCTCCGGCGGTGCCATTCTGGGCATGGTGTTTTACGGAGAACCCCGAAATGCCCTAAGAATTTTGTTTATCGCTATGGTGCTCGGATCGGCAGTCGGTCTTAAATTGGTTAGTTAAATAAGTGGAATTAAAAAGATAATGTACAGATTGCGTTTTTAATGTTATCCTTATACGTTACGTGTGAAATAAAAGATGCGTCTTATTGATAGATGTGCGTAAATGAAGGAGATAACATGACATTTAAGGACCTAAATATTATTCCCTCTATTATGGAAGGGTTAAGCAAAGCAAACTATACTAATCCTACGCCTATCCAGGAACAGGCCATTCCAGCTGTATTGGCTGGCAGAGACTTGCTGGGATGTGCACAGACCGGAACAGGCAAGACGGCAGCATTTTCGGTGCCGATCATTCAATTATTAAGCGAAAGATCCAAAGGACAAGGATCAAAGTCCGCTCGACATATTCGTTCATTGATTTTGACACCAACAAGAGAGCTGGCAATTCAGATCGCCGATAATATCAAAGTATATAGTCGGTATACGGACATCCGTTGTACGGCTATCGTTGGTGGTGTTTCGCAAAAAGTGCAAGAGCGGGCGCTGAATCAAGGTGCAGATATTATTATCGCAACACCTGGCAGATTGAACGATCTGATTAACCAGAAACGTATTGATCTGAAGATGGTTGAGATTCTCGTTCTGGATGAAGCAGACCGGATGTTGGACATGGGCTTTATTCATGATGTAAAAAGAATTATCGCCAAGATGCCGAACAAGAAGCAAACGCTGTTCTTCTCAGCTACCATGCCTCCTGAAATCACCAAGATGGTTAAAACCCTGCTGGTTGATCCAGTCAAAGTCGAAATCACACCCGTATCTTCAACAGTAGACCGCATTGAGCAGTCTATATATTTGCTGGAGAATGGCAAAAAGCAGCAGATGTTGAATCAGATCCTGGAGGATAAATCCATCGTCACGGCATTGGTGTTCACACGCACGAAGCGCGGCGCTGACCGGGTTACACGTGATTTGGCCAAAGTGAATGTTACGGCACAAGCCATTCATGGCAACAAGTCTCAGAACGAGCGCCAGCGGGCACTGAACAATTTCAAGAGTGGGGCTACGCGAGTACTGGTGGCGACGGATATCGCAGCAAGAGGAATTGATGTGGAGGAACTGTCACATGTCATTAACTTTAACCTGCCTAACATTCCGGAAACGTATGTTCACCGTATTGGACGTACAGGTCGAGCAGGGAAAAGCGGGATGGCCATCTCATTCTGTGAGAAGGATGAACTTCCATTCCTGAAGGATATTGAGAAAGTAATCAAGAAGACGATTCCTGAAGTTAAAGGTCATCCATATCCGATGACAGGTGTTCCTGTGTTTGAGAAAACCAGCAAAGCATCGGGCAGTAAACCTGCGTTCAACAAATCAGCTGCGGGCAAACCAGCCAAATCCAAGGCTAACCCGGCACGCAAGCCCAAATCCGAGTGGTTTGCCAAGAGTGGCAAAACAACCAGTAGCCGTTCTAACGACGGTAGATCCAATAGCAATCGTTCTAACAGCAGTAGCAGTCGATCGAACAGTAGTAGCAGTAAATCAAATAATGGTTCATTCAGCCGCAGCAGCAAAACAAGGAATGATAGAGCCAATTAAGACCTAAATAAACGCAGATAAAACCTTCTTCATTCATATGGAGGAGGTTTTATTATGTATGTACAGAGAGCTTATTTACATACGAACTTATATTCGATATCATTATATCGTTCACGGGTAAAAGGGAGGTCCTGACTTGAAGGATACGATAATTAAGTACTGTTTGAACAAGAAAGGCGCGATCAAGGATTATCCATTTGGCCCTGATCCAGTCACGATTAAGGTCGCGGGTAAGATGTTCGCGCTTATTTTTGAAAATAAAGAAAAGAACTGTCGCTTGAACTTAAAATGTGACCCGATTATTGCAGAGAATCTGAGAGAGCAGCATGAAGCTGTTCAACCAGGATATCATATGAACAAAAAACACTGGAATACCATTACGCTGGATGGCTCCTTGTTAGATGAGGATGTCTACGTCATGATCGATCACTCGTATGAAATGGTTATCCAATCCCTTCCGAAAAGGGTTCGGGAATCTCTGGCCGAATCGTGAGGCATTTCGCTCATATCAATGCCGATGGTCTGCTCGCCAAGTAGAATGAATATCTTATGAAAATGAAGACATACTTGAAGCCCATATGGGACCGTTATCTTGGAAATAAGCAAGATCGAACGGCCTTGTTCAACGTTGCATCCCTTGTTATCAATGCCTGGATTGGGATAGGCAAGCTAGTCTTGGGGATATATCTCCTTTCCGGATGGTTCATCACAAATGCAGTGTATTATTTGATTCTGTGTATAGCCAAAGGCCAGGTGCTTCATCAATATAAAGTTGCCAAAGGTATGGTGTCTCCCCAAGAAAGATATTCTTTGGAGCTTGCGGTGTATAAACACGGAGGTCTTTTTCTATGTTTTCTGGGCGTATCCTATTCGATCGTCTGTCTGCGAATGTATCTGATCGGTGATGCCTTCATATATAGCGGACTTATTGTATATATCGTAGCTATAGTCGCTTTTACCAAACTTGCTTTTGCCGTGTATGGTACCTGGGCTAATCGTCATCTACATAACCCAATTATATCTACATTGAAAATGATTAACTTCACCGATGCCATGGTATCCATCGTCGTGACACAAGCGACACTACTTACCATGCAAGCCTCACCTCTCGCTTTAAAAACCAGCAGCGTGTTTGGCATGGGGTGCAGCGTTTTATTTTGTCTGATGGGGGTCTGGATGATGTTCCACAAGACAAAGCAGTCAAGTATGGAGCAGGAGAGCGCATCCAACGAACAGTGAGAAACTTGGGGATCTTGATATCTCGCATGAACATGCTTTCACAACGGAAGGTGAACTGGCAACGACAGTGGGGGAGGAAAATTACATCACTGTCTTGAATTCATTGGAGAATGAATGATTCAAATTTCCGATTGTCGGATTCGTTCTTAATGCAAATAAGGAGTGATATCTATGGGTCAACAGCAACAACTGGCCATGGTACAACAAATGCGTCAAAATGTCGTCGGTACAGATGCAGCTCTTCAACCCAGCTCCACGTATGCCGTCACCGTAGAAGAAGTTATGATTCCTACGACGAAAGGTGATGCGCGTGTACTTGTGTATACACCGAATCGGGATCATTCCGCACCTCTGCCGGTTTTCTTCAATATGCATGGGGGTGGTTTCATCCTCGGACAAGCAGAGATGGATGATCCATGGTGTCGTCTGATCGCTGATCGTGCTGATTGTGTGGTCGTGAATATCGATTACTGTCTTGCACCAGAGCACAAATTTCCAACCGCAGTCCATGAATGTTATGACGTTGTAAAGTGGGTCCACGACAATCCGGAATCCTTCTCGGTGAACCCATCTCTATTCGCCATTGGTGGGCATAGTGCTGGGGGGAATATTGCAGCAGCAGTGTGTTTGCTGAATCAGCAACGTGGTAGCGAGCTGCCGATTGTACTTCAGGTTATCGAT
This sequence comes from Paenibacillus sp. FSL R5-0749, assembly GCF_038595085.1. Classification (NCBI taxonomy): domain Bacteria; kingdom Bacillati; phylum Bacillota; class Bacilli; order Caryophanales; family Paenibacillaceae; genus Paenibacillus; species Paenibacillus sp. FSL R5-0749. The sequence continues at coordinate 3,136,709 of NZ_CP152005.1, forward strand.
TATGCCGTGTTGGATATAGCTACAGATCCGGCCGAGAAACCGAGTTATGAAGTAGCCATTCCTGCTGATATCGCCAGAACGTTCAACGCGATGTACCTTGAAACGCCACAAGATGCGCATGATCCGTTAGCGTCGCCTGTGCTTGCGACATCATTGCAGGGTCTCCCGGAAGTGTTGATCATTACGGCGGAGAAAGATTCACTGGCACAAGAAGCAAGAACATACGCAGCAAGGCTGGAAGAAAGCGGTGTGAAGGTGACCCATAAGGAGTATAAGGGAGCTGCTCATGGATTTACACATTTTGGCGATCTTCAGATAGCTGAGGATGCTTGGTATCGGATGAGTGACAAGATCAGAGAAGCATTTTCCAAATAAAGTACATTAGAGCGACGTGTAGAAAGAACTGGTAAGTGGTTAGATATCATTTGAGCAAGTTGTATAAAAGTTACCTTAAAGTCGCCTAATGGCGGCTTTTTTTGAGTTCATTGGCGTGATTGCTCAATTGCTTGGTGAAACCAAGCTTCTGATCTTGCAGATGTGTTAATAAACTGGATTAGGAGCCGTCTTGAGATTATAACGATATCGTTAAGGGTAAGAGTGTTAATTAGAGGAAATAATAACCAATACCAGGAGGTTTATTATGAACCAATACAACAGTCCATCCGATATCGCCATTCTTGGCATGGGAACGGCTCTCCCTGCTCACCCCGTAGCGCAGTCTGATATTGCGGAACTAATTGCTTCTTCTCTTCAGGATCGGCCGGATTTGGCCCGGTTTGCCAGGCGAATATTCAAGTCCTGTGGTGTTGAAACTCGATATACCGTAGAACCGAGTTATCTGGGCTCACTGGAAGAATGCCGTTATCTGCCCTCTGGTGAGAGATCTGACATCCCGACAACTGAAGAAAGAATGAATACTTACAAGCGAGAGGCGCTTCCGCTCGGAATCGAGGCGGCAGAGAAAGCCCTCTCGGATTCAGGTGTATCTCCCAAGAGCATCACGCATATCATCACCGTCAGTTGCACCGGTCAATATCTGCCAGGTCTTGATGTTATGCTCATCCGTCACTTGGGACTGTCTGACCGTGTTAACCGACTGCCGTTGATCTTTCAGGGCTGTGCCGCAGGGTTGAAAGCCATTCAGATGGCACGAGATGTCGTGCAGGGTGCTCCGGGATCACAGGTACTTATTGTCTGTGTAGAGTTGTGCACAATACATTTTCAGCCGGTGCAAGATCGAGAAGCACTATTTGCGGCTTCATTCTTCGGAGATGCAGCTTCTTCTTGCATAGTGGGCACACCAGAACCTCAGCACAAAAATGTTCTGTGCTTGGGTACGGGGTATTCTGTGCTTCTTCCGGATTCAACTGAGGATATGACCTGGGAGGTTGGGAATCTGGGGTATGACCTTTATCTATCACCTCGTATTCCGAAGCTGCTTGGTGTTCATCTGGAAGAGGAACTTCGTCTCTTATTGCAAAGTGAGGAGCTTCCTGAGCTGTGGGCCATTCATCCGGGAGGACGCGGGATTGTGGACACTGTGCAGAATGTAATGAAGCTGAGAGATGAACAAACAAAGTACAGCAGGGAGATCCTTAGAACGTATGGTAACCTGTCTTCCAACACGATTCTGTTTGTACTGAATGCGATGCGTGAGGACATGAAGGTGCAGGTTCAATCCTCGACAGATGGGGTAGCCATGGCATTTGGACCGGGACTCACCGCGGAGTTGATGAAATTCACTTATGTACCCTCATTATCTTCAGTGATGGAGGACCACGAACATGTCCTTCTTTAGAACATTATCCATTCGGGCCAAGGAAGAGGAACTGATGGATGACTTCTCTATGGGAGGGGAGGAGCTGCGTGAAGCACTCAGACATCTGAGACGTCTTAACAAAATATTCGCGGCACCCGGCCCAACGCTTGCTGGTGTAGAGAAGTTATGGAACTCTGTCGGCAGGCCAGATAAACTGTCTCTTCTGGATGTGGGGGCAGGTTCAGGGGATGTGAACCAGAAACTGCTGCAATGGGCGGACCGTCAGGGCATTCAGTTGGAAATTACATTGGTTGATTTGACGGAAGAGGCGTGTGAGGAAGCAAGACAACTATTCCGTGACGAACCCCGAGTCAGGGTACAACGTGCCGATCTTACGCAACTGCCCGATGCTTCAGCAGATATTGTGACAGGTTCCCAGTTTGTGCATCATTTTGACGGAGATCAGTTGGTTGATATGGTTTCTCATATGCTGCGAGCATCGAGATATGGTGTCGTCATTAACGATATTCACCGCCATTCCGTGTCCTATAAAGCCGTCTGGATTACAACACGAATGATCTCGCGCAATCGGTACATTCGTCATGATGGCCCTCTGTCCGTAGCCAAAGGCTTTACAGGCAGGGATTGGAAGGAACTTAAACAACGGCTAAATCATGATACGATGACTTATGAATGGAAGCCTTTGTTCCGTTACTCTGTTGTTATTCCCACAAAGGGCAGGTGATCTGACGTGACGAATTCGATAGATGTGATTGTCATCGGAGCCGGGATTGCCGGTAGTACGTGTGCAATGCAACTGGCAGGAAAAGGTCATCGAACCCTTTTGCTGGATCGCCAAGAGTTCCCTCGACACAAAACCTGTGGTGAGTTCATGTCACCCGAAACCAAGGAAATGCTGGAGGTTCTGGACATTCACCTTCTGGACCAGACGAAGAAACCCAGTACCATGGATCATGCCAAAATCGTTATGCCACAAGGTGGAGTGATCGAAGCACCACTGCCGGGATTTGCATATGGCATAAGTCGATATGAGCTGGACCAGATTTTGCATCAGAAGGCTCTGGCGGCCGGAGCCCAGATTGTTACCAAAGCGACCGTAACGAGTATTGAGCAGCTTGAGGATGCCAGTTATGAGGTTCAAGTGAAACAGGGAGATGAGCGGATGAGCTACAGAGCCAAAGCCGTCATCGGAGCACATGGTACCAAGAAGCCGCGTGGGATGGCTTCCGCACCTGAACTGCGAGACCAAACCGTATATGTTGGGGTTAAATCCCACTTCAGCGGAATTGAGATTCCTGCACGGGTCGAGTTATATTTTTGTGAGGGTGGTTATGTGGGGATTTCCCCCATTGAAAATGGCAATGTGAATGTCGCCGCATTGTTGACACTGGATACCGTACAGGGAAGTGGCAAGTCTGTAAACGATATTTTACAGGCGGCTTCCCTGAAGAACGTGAGTTTGGCAGCCCGTTTAGCCGAAGGAAAACCTGTAGACGGAACGCAAGTATCGATTGCACCGCTGCATCTGTCCAATGTTCCTGAACCTTGGTCTCAATATCCGCATATTGGAGATGCCATGCTGATGATCCCGCCTTTATGTGGAGACGGGATGTCCATTGCCCTTCGCTCCTCACTCCTGTGTGCAAGGTGGACCGACAAGTACCTGCAAGGCGACATTGAACATGCCGATTGGCAGAGTAATTACACGCTGGAAGCAAGCCGTGAATTCACCCAATTGCTCAGACGCGCAAGAAGAATTCAAAAGCTGGCTTTTGCCAAAACCAATAAATTCTATCCTGGTCTGGCTCGGATGATCCCCGGTTTAGCTGCTTATGTCGTGAAGGCCACACGGTTATCCGAGATGAACGCAGCGCGCTAATTCATTGAAACTTTGCTCGCGAAAGAGGTTGCTGACGGCGGCCTCTTTTTTGGTGTATACATATAATTTTGTGGAGACAGTTTGGAAATTCGGCAAATGCTCGTATAATAGAATCTAATGTAACGATAGAGAACTAAGTCAGATGAAATGTCGGGAGGCACTATTTAAGATGAACTATTCATTTTCCAATCGTATCGCAGCACTGCAACCATCCATTATTCGCGAGATTCTGAAAGCTTCCTCGGGGCAAAATGTGATTCCATTCTCTGCGGGAAACCCCGCACCGGAAACCTTTCCTATTGAGGCGATTCGCACGTTCACCCAAACCATTCTGGAGCAAGACCCGGTCACGGCTCTGCAATATGGAATTACAGAAGGATATGTTCCCCTCAGGGAAGCATTAACGCAACATTTGAAGACAGGTTTTGATACGGGTAAGCCATCCGATCAATTGTTCATTGTATCTGGAGCGCAGCAGGGGATTGAGCTTGCCTGTAAAGTGTTCTGTAATGAAGGGGACACGATTATCTGTGAGAGTCCGAGCTTTATTGGTTCACTCAACTCCTTCCGGGCATCCGGTGCGAAGCTTGCGGGTGTTCCGATGGAGATGGACGGTATGGATATCGAGAAGCTGGAACAGGCGCTGCAAACGGAGCCCAATGTGAAAATGATCTATGTGATCCCAAGTTTTCAGAATCCTACTGGTGTAACGACAAGTCTAGCTAAACGTAAGGCTATATACGAGCTGGCTAAGAAGTATGGCGTTATGATTTTGGAAGATAATCCGTACGGAGAACTTCGATTCAACGGAGACGATGTGCCAACCATCAAGTCTATGGATGATGAAGGTCTGGTCATCTATGTTGGATCATTCTCCAAAATTTTGTCGGCGGGACTACGTGTCGGTTTTGTACAAGCGCCACATGAAGTGGTGGAGAAGATGGTTGTTGCCAAACAGGGAGAAGACGTACATACCGCCATGCTTCCACAGATTCTGGCATACAAGTTCATGACAGAATATGATTACGCGGGGCACATTAACAGCATTCGTGAGGTATATCGGAGAAAAGCTACATTGATGATGGACAAGCTGCAAGAGCATATGGGTGAGTCCGTTAACTACACTCAACCGGATGGTGGACTGTTCCTCTGGTGTGACCTGCCAGCACATGTGCCGATGCTTGATTATGCCAAGACAGCGGCAGCTCAAGGGGTTGCGGTTGTACCGGGAAATGCATTTCTGGTGAACGAGCAAGACCCTTGTAATGCCATCAGACTTAATTTCTCAACCCCGTCAGACGAACAGATTATCAAGGGTGTAGATATTTTGGGTCAGGTATTGAAGGGCTACAACGCTTAATATTGCATAAAAAGTAAAATACAATAATCCATGAGAAGTCGCCAATGGGCGGCTTCTTTTTGGCCTTTCACAGCCCTTAATTATCAATTAATGCACTTAATTCTGCCTGAAAAACCTTTTGATTCTTCTGATTAAAAGTACTCAGCAGCACGGTAACAATCCCATTACCTTTTCGTCGGGGCGTTAGTCCAATAACTTCTGCAATGACATGAAGTTCATCATCCGGAAAGACCGGCTTCAGAAATTGAATGTTATTCATTCCGGTTCCCGCCACGACATGTTCTCCATAGACCCCGACCTCAATCCATAATTTAAAGGAGATATTCATCGTTTGCATGCCAGAAGCAATGATACTGCCAAAGCGGCCTTGCTTGGCTTTCTCCTCATCCAAATGCATGTACTGTGGATCATAGATCGTGGCAAACTCCATAATATCGTTCTTGGACAATGCCAAGGATGTGGTTTCGTAGCGCTGACCTATTACATATTCACTGAATCTCATGAAGGCACCTCGGTTTCTTTAATATGTTTTTCGTAGTCGATGTCTTGGAAAGAGACATGACTGGACTGACGTGTTAAAATGCTAGTGAACACGCCGGTGTTATGCTGTGTTACCGACATAATGAAATAAACAGATGAAACTGTCTTTGAGGAGTATATATGATGATAACGATTAAAGATGTAGCCAAGATGGCGGGAGTAGCCAGTTCAACCGTATCTTGTGTACTCAACGATAAAGGCAATGTAAGTGAGCCAACAAGACTCCGAGTACTTGAGGCAGCGAGCCAACTTAATTACGTTAGGCATGGTCCTGCATCTGAATTAAAACGAAATAGTACACAAACCATTGGTATTATTGTCCATGACATGTCCAGTCCGTATTTCTCGGATTTGGTGAACGGAATAGAAACTGTCGTCATGAGTCATGGATACGATATGATCGTATGTAGTTCGTTGGGTGGAGAGAAATCAACAGCCCATCGTTACATCCGAGAAAGAAGAATTGATGGAGCTATTGTTATCGCTCAGAATATTCAAGATCAATTGCTGATTGAAGCATCTGAAGCCGGATTTCCAATTGTTGTCATGGATCGGGATCTGGATGCTCAACATATTGTAAAGGTTTTGATGAGTGATACGCAAGGCGGATACCTGGCAACCCGTTATCTGATCGATAAAGGCCACCGGACAATAGCTTATATCAGTGGTCCGTCACAATCGGAATGTAATCTCCATCGTTATCAGGGTTATTTGAAAGCCTTGAAGGAGGCAGGCATTGAAGAGAATCCCGAGTGGAAAATTGGCGGACAATACATGAAGCAAGATGGCTACGTTGCAGCCAAGAAACTGCTTGAAGGAGAGTTGCCCTCCGCGGTTTTCTTTGCAAATGATGAAATGGCGATCGGCGGCATGGAAGCCTTCAGAGAGCATGATATTTCAATTCCCGAGCAGTTATCCGTGATCGGCTTTGACAATATACCTGCATCACAGTACATGAATCCACCACTAACCACCTTTCGTCAGCCAAAGAGGGATGCAGGTCAGCTTGCAGGTCATGTTCTCTTTCAATTGCTGAATGGAGAGGTAGTTGAGACGTTGTATACACTGGACATCCAATGCGTGGAACGCGATTCTGTTCGGCTCCTCAACCTGAGTTGAGGAGTTTTTTTCATTCTATAGAATTTTAAATACTTAAAAAGAAAGGAGAGTAGCCATGAATGCATAATATAAAGACGAGGAGTTTTTTTGCTTTGGAAATAAATGGAGGGTGATACGATGGGCGTACCTACGTTTCTGGAGACAGGTCATATGCAGGAAGGTTTTCCCATTCGGGTAATTCACACAGGAAATCAATTCAATTATGCCGCACACTGGCATGATGAGGTTGAACTGATTCTTGTCAATGGTAAGAGCGCCAGAATTGGCGTGAACGACCACGTTTGTGAGTTGGAAAAAGGGGATGTGCTGCTGATCAAACCAGGGGATGTGCACTGTTTTTTTCCAGGGACTGAACAGCTAACCATTATTTTGTTCCGACTCGAATTGTTAACGGGAAGTTTCACGACCGAAGCTGAAATTCAGGATCTCGGACAACTTTTTAACAAAACAACAGTTATTCCCTCGAACACGGGAAGTCAGAGCAAACTGGCTCATTATATAGATGTCATCATTACCGAGAAGAAAAACCAGAAGCCGGGATATCGATGGTTAATGGTATCCAGATTATATGATCTCATCATACTTTTACTACGTACAATTGTACCGGTTACCACCGATGAATCAACATCTTCAGGATGGCCCTGTACTTCCTCCAAAAAATTTGAATTCCTTGAATCAGTTTGTGAATATCTGGAGGAGCACTATGCTGAACCAATCAAGCTGGAACAGGTGGCGGAACATATTAAGTTCAGCAAGTTCCATGTCTGCAAGCTGTTCAAAGAGATCAAGGGCGTAACACTGATGGAATACTTGAATCATTTTCGAATTATCAAATCAGAGTGGGCCTTATTGTTCCGTCAGGATACCATTCTGGAGATTGCGATCGGGCATGGGTTCAACAATGTAAACTCCTATAACCGTCTTTTTAAAAAATATAATGACTGCACACCCTCCGAATTTCGTAAAAAACATCGTACGAATATCACAAAATATGGAGGGTAATGCACAATATTTGTGGAGAAAGCCCTCTCCAAAATCAATATACTCTAATAAATTGTAAGCGTTTCCTTTTTGAAGGAGGGGGCCTATGAAGAAGTGGTTTAAGCCAACAATTGTATTTGTATGTGCAGCACTGTTGTTAGCTGGTTGTCAGTTCAGTCCATCCAATCAAAGCAAGCAACAGGAGATTACCGTGTGGAGTTTTACGGATGAAGCAGGATATGCCATCGAGAAATTCGAACAGCAATATCCTGACATCAAAGTGAACTTTGTCAACATCCCCGGTAATTTCTATATCACCAAGCTGAAATCTGCGCTACAGACGACCTCGAAGGCTCCGGATGTATTTATGATTGAAAATGCGAATATTCGAGAACTGATTGACGTTCCATATCTGGAGAATCTATCAGCTTCGCCGTATAACGCCAATGAACTTATTCAGGAACAATATGCTTTTGTGCAGGCCAATGAAAAGGACAGTGAAGGAAATGTCAGAGCGATAGGTTACCAGGGAACACCAGGGGGCATCTATTACCGTCGGGATTTGGCAAAGGAATACTTGGGTACCGATGACCCTGAGAAGGTGGGTTCACAGATCGATACATGGGAGAAGATTTTCGAGATTGGAGAGAAGGTGCAGCAACTTAGCGGGAATAAAGTACATGCATTGGCGAATTGGAATGCGATATCGAATTCATATGATGGTATACCTTGGGTGAAGGAAGGCAAACTTGTCATCGACCCAACCTACTTGAAAGTACTCGATCTTGTACGTGAAGCACGTGAGCGGAAAGTACTTGCCGAGTATGATGATGGAAGTGCCGGTTACGCTGCATCCATGCAAAAAGGAGAGGTCATGTTCTATCCCGGGGCAACCTGGGCCCTGCAATTTACGTTCAAGGCAAATGCCCCGGATACCGAAGGCTTGTGGGGATTGGCGCAGGGACCGTCAGCGTTTAGTGCAGGCGGAACTTATATAGGGATGTATAGTAAAAGTGACAAAAAAGATCTCGCCTGGAAGTTTATCGAGTTCTATAACTTTAACCATGATTTTCTGTCGGAGCTCGCGAAAGAGCAGGATTATTTCACGAGCAACATGGTTGTGAATGATGAACTTGCTCCGTCTCTCTCATCGTCCTATTTGGGAGGACAGAAGCATTTCGAATTTTTCTCAGAGGCTGCGAAACGGGTTCCTGTATACGAACGCACCAAATATGATGCGATTATTAACAACGATATCTACAAGAATGTACTCCAGTTGTATCTCAATAAGGACATTCAGACCAAGGAAGAAGTCGTAAAGCGAATCAAACGTGATGTCACCTTGAGATTTCCGGAGCTGGAAGTGGAATAGCTTAGGACGGTCTGATAACCTTCTTCGGAGTTTTCAGACACGCCCTCGAAGTAAGCGATGGTTATACACATCACACATCCGATGATAACTGGGGGGATAGAACATGTTTGCCAAAACGATTCGCAAGGACCATTACGGCTACTATTTCATTGCTCCGTTCTTTATTATTTTCACCATTTTTGGGCTTTATCCCATTTTATATTCGCTCTATATCAGTTTCACCAACTTTGATGGCATCACGACTCCTGACTTTGTAGGAATCGGTAACTACGTGGCTGTACTACAAGATCCGTTGTTCTACAAAACCTTGTTTAATACATTATTCATCTGGGGCGTATCTGTCGTTCCGCAGCTGACGATTTCCCTGGTGTTGGCCTTTATCCTGAATGATAAGCTGCTCAGAGGACGGGATTTTTTCAGAGCCGTATACTTTTTCCCGAATATCGTAACGGCTGCATCACTCGGGTTACTTGTCAGCCTGATCTTTGACTGGCAATCCGGAGGACTGAATCATTTTTTGGTGCAAACTGGCATCATACAAGATCCAATTAACTGGAAAAATGATCCCTGGTTTATGCGTCTGATTGTGTCCTCGATTCTCTTTTTCCAATACTTTGGCTATTCCATGGTCATCTACCTCGCAGGTCTTCAGGGGATAGATCCGTCGTTATTGGAGGCTGCGCAGATGGATGGAGCGAAAAAGAAACATATTTTCATTCATATTATCGTGCCAATGCTCCGTCCAATTATTTTGTTTCAGATGATTACCTCCATTATTGGTGGCATTCAGATTTTTGATCAACCATTTACATTAACCAATGGCAATGGTGGTCCTGACCGGGCAGCCATGACAAGCATTATGTATCTCTATAATGTCGCATTTCAGAGCACTCGTTTTGGGTACGGCGCTGCAATCGCATTTTGTCTGTTTATTATCATCATACTGTTGTCCGTTGCATCCTTCATCATGACCAAGCGGAAGAGCCGTTCATAGGGAGGGGAGTTCTCATGCAAACTGCAAAATCAGTTGAACAACCAAATGCAGCGATTCAGCAATATGCCACCACAAGGCGACTGACGGCAGGCAAGATCATCATCTATCTGTTATTGATTGGTCTTGCCGTGCTGTGCATTATTCCATTTTATCTGATGCTCATCTATTCAACACACAACAATGCAACGATTGCTTCAACATTCACCTTTCTTCCCGGATCGTTTTTGGTGGATAATTATATGAACATGGTATCGAAAATCAACATTTGGCGTGGGTTTGCCAACAGTATTTTCATTGCAGGATCATCAACTGTATTATCTCTGTATATTGGTGCTTTGACCGCATACGGTTTTGCCAAATTCAAATTCAAAGGGCGCAACTGGTTGTTCCTGTTTCTGTTAGCAACCATGATGGTGCCGGGTCAGTTGGCCCTGATTGGGGTATATCGCCTATTCAGTATGTTGGGGCTTCTGGACAGCTATGCCGCGATTATTTTGCCGGCTGCGGCTAACGCGTTTAATGTATTCTTTATCAAACAGTTCATGGAGAGCAGTATCCCGGATGAGATTATTGAATCTGCACGTGTGGACAGTGCCGGTGAGTTCCGGACGTTCAATCAGATTGTATTGCCTATTCTGGGGCCGGCCATCTCCGCCCTTGGCATCTTCACGTTTATTGGGTCGTGGAATAATTTTCTAACACCGCTTGTACTGTTTTTCTCCCTGGATAAATACCCCCTTCCAGTACTAGTTGCGTTAGTTCAGGGTTACTATGGGATGGATTATGGGCTCTTATACTTGGGTGTAGCAATCTCAATCCTGCCTATTATTGTTGTATTCTCTGTGTTTTCCAAACAGATTATCGGAAGTGTTGCTTTGGGTGCTGTAAAAGGATAGTGACGAATTGTATAACGGAATATCAGGGATGCAAAGGGTCCTTTATTCTGATTATATTCTCAGGGTCGCTCAAGAGGGCGGCTCTTTTGCTATTCAATATTTTGCGTATATATACCAACGTATAAGTAAAGGATACCTTTAACTGAGAATATCTGGACGAGCATGCGCAGAAAGGGGAGGGCGGTATGGACACATCACAGATAACACAACAGAACCTGCCGTTAACCGGACATCTTGCTATTGATCAGGAAATGTTAAGCTCCGTTTTTGCAGGTTGCTCGGATGTTATGTTTCATACATTCCAAACCGCATGTCATACTTCAGCACTATGTGTATATTGTGTGGGTTTATGCGATACAGAGCGGCTGGAGAGACAAGTTCTAACCCCCCTTCAGGAAATGGGGATTGAAGCTGCGCAGGTTCCCCTGGCTTCAGTTAAAAGTGTTGAAACAACTACTCAGGCGGTGCAGGCGATATTAGAGGGGGAAGCTTTGTTACTACTGGAAGGTTCAATGATTGGAACTACATACCCTCTATACAAAGCTGAAAATCGTTCAACCGAGGAACCTTTAGCTGAATCGACCGTGCGCGGTGCACGGGATGGATTCACAGAATCGTTAACGATGAATGTATCTCTTCTTCGCAAACGTCTTAAGACACCTGCATTGAAGCTTCATACACGTAATATGGGAGATCGAACCAACACCAGTATTTCACTTGTATACATGGAGGGAATTATCGACCCCAAGCTGGTAAAGGAAGTGAAGACACGACTTTCGGATTTAAAACTTCGTGACGTACTGGAGAGTCAGTACATTGAAGAAGGCATTGTTGATCAGCGGTACTCCCCATTTCCACAGATGATTGCGACGGAGCGTCCGGATGTTGTCGCTTCCAACTTGCTGGAAGGTCGCTTTGCTATTTTTGTGGACGGAACGCCTTTCACTCTTATTGCGCCAGTGACCATCTTTTCCATGTTACAATCCCCCGAAGATTATTATCAAAATGTGTTTATGAGTGTTTTTGTACGCTGGCTGCGATACATTTTTTTTGTGTTATCCATGCTGCTCCCATCCGCTTATGTAGCAATTACGACGTTTCATCAGGAGATGATTCCGACCGTATTGCTTCTCAGTATTGCGCGGGCGAGAGAAGAGATCCCTTTTCCTGCACTGGTGGAAGCGCTCATTATGGAAATCGCCTTTGAAGCACTGCGGGAGGCGGGCGTCCGATTGCCGAAGCAGGTCGGATCTGCAGTCAGTATCGTGGGAGCTTTAATTATTGGTCAAGCGGCGACGAGTGCCGGAATTGTGTCAGCCCCCATGATTATCATTGTTGCGATAACCGGTATCGCTTCTTTCATGATCCCTCGTTACGCTGCCAGCATTGCGACCCGATTACTGCGTTTTCCTATGATGTTTCTGGCGGGAACGCTGGGACTCACAGGTGTCATGTTGGGAGTTATCCTGGTTGTCATTCATCTGAGCAGTCTTCGTTCATTCGGAACACCTTATCTGTCACCAGTAGCCCCTACGATGAGCAAGGAACTCAAGGATGTATGGTGGCGTCCAGCACCAAGGAACAAACCGGATTAGAACAATTCATACTCAAGCAATCAAGGGAGAGGGATTACACATGTTAACTGACAAAGGAAAAATATCAGAGACTCAATTGGCATTCATGATCTTTCCTGCCATTCTCGCAACAGCCATCTTGTCTGTTCCTGGAATTACAATGCATTATGCAGGTCATGACATGTGGCTCTCTCCAATTATAGGCTCCCTTATTGGTTTTGCAGCGGTAGCGATCTCTATCGGACTGGATCGCCTGTACCCCGGAAAAACGCTCATTCAATCGAGTGTATCGATTGCGGGACGTATCTTTGGAAAATTAATAGGATTGGTGTATATCATTTTTTTGCCCCATTTGACGGGCTTGATTATACGGACGTACGGTGAATTCATCGTTAACAATGCACTTCCGCGGACTCCGCTATTCGTTGTAATGGGGACGATGGTTGCGGTGTGTGCGCTGAATGTCAGACTAGGAATCGAAGTAGTTGGACGCACGTCTCAAATCTTTGTGACCCTGCTTATCGTGTTGCTTAGTCTAATCTTCATTCTATTGATCGGGGAACTGACTCCAGCGGAATTATTCCCTTTCATGGAGAACGGACCGCTACCTAGCATTAAAGGAGCCCTTGCTCCTGCTGCATGGTTTAGTGAATACATCGTAATTGCCTTCTTGCTTCCTTATGTCAATCGTAGAAAACGCACAACACGAGTTATGTTGGGTTCCCTTATACTAACGACAACCGCAATGACGGTAATCAATCTGTTTTGCCTTTTTTTAATTGGAGATCTGACGGATAGCTTTGTATATCCGGTTATGATTGCCGCAAGATACATAACCATTGCAGACTTTCTGCAACATATTGAATCCCTGATTATTGCGGTTTGGATTTTTGGAATCTTCGTCAAGATTTCTGTTTTTCTTTATATTTTTGCGACATCCACAGCAGAATGGTTCGGTTTGAAGGATTACAAACCCGTCGTTGTGCCGCTTTCGTTTCTATGCATGGTTTATGCCTACTGGGTTGTGTCCGGCGGATCAGGTACATCCAGTCTGATTGGCCCTTCAGCTAATTTGTATACGATCAGCATTTTATTAATCCTTCCGGCTATGATCTACGGTGTCGCATGGCTGAAGAAAGGGTGGGCACATTTTCGAAAGAATCAAGCGAACACCTGATTGATGGGGGAGGAGCACTTGCGAATATATAGAGTACTACTAATGCCAATATTGTGTTGTGTACTTTTAAGTGGATGCTGGGATCGCATTGAGATTAACGATTTGGCTATCGTGCTGGCTACGGGTATAGATTACGAAGATGGCAAAGTGCAACTGACTTCACAGATTTTCATTCCGCGAAAGGCCAGTGCAGGAGATAGCAGTGGGAGCGGAGGCAGTCCAAGCGGGGTTACGATGATTCGAACAGCGGAAGGACTTACAATTGCTGAGGCATTGAATCGGTTACAACGTAAGGTTCCCCGGAATATGTTCTGGGGCCACTGCGAAGTCATCATCATTAGTGAGCAAGCCGGTAAACGCGGTATCCGCGAGTACATCGATTTCTTCCTGCGTTATCCCCAGTTTAGGGAGCATGCATATGTCTTTTCCAGCGAAAGGGCGGCAAAAGATATCCTTGCCTTGCTTGATCCTCTGGAGCGGAGTTCTGCTGAATCGCTGCGTGAGATGGCCAATCTGAAGCTGGGTACACGGATTACCGCTCTTGAACTAGGTAAATCGATCGAAGGTCCAGGCAGCTCGGTCATCTTGTCTCGCATGTTAATCTTACCCCCGGAGCCCGATCAGGATAAACTGACAACCACCCCATATGTAAAAGGTTTGAGCTTGTATAAGGAGGATCGCTACGTCAAGACGGTCAAAGAACCACTAAGCGTAGGTGTACTATTACTTGCAAAAGAACTGAACAACATTATCATGCCTGTTGAATTTAAGCCGTTAAAAGGTTCTTTTTCGATCCAACCCATTGAAATCCAAACGGTCTTGAAACCTCGGATTGTAAATCAACAGTGGAGTATGAAGGTCGACATCCAAACCCGGGGAGAAGTGGTGTTAAATACAACGGAGGCCGATCTGACTGATCCCGCTGTGTTATCTAAACTGGAACAGGAATGGTCAGCTAAGCTTACAACACTGGCTCATGATGCTTTAGAGATGGCCCAGAAGGAGTTGCGCACCGATTTCTTCAAATTTGCTGTTGAATTCCGCAGATATTATCCGAACCAATGGAAGAAGCAGGAGAAGAACTGGGAAACCATCTATCCTGAATTGGACGTGGAAGTCAAAGTGGATGCACATGTAGTACGTACCGGGAAATCTACAGGCCCGCAGGGGTTACCTGATGAGGACGAAAATTGAACAGAGATCGCTCCTGTTATAGAGAATGAGGTGATTGTATGAAAATAGGCTCAATCCTTGGAATTTTGATGCTGGCGGCTGCGATAATGTATGGAGAGTGGAAGAGTAGCAAAGAGAAGCGAGCCAGAATAGTGAGTGCGGGGATTACTGCAGTGGCGACAGTTATTGGGATCATCCTTCTCTTTCAGCCCCGTTTTCCTGGTCCTACTCAGGTTATGAAGCTTGTATTTGGAAGCGTGGATAAATTAATGAAGTGAAAATATGGAAACAGAAGGACCACGTCTTTACGTACCATAGATGAGGTCCTTCTGTTGTTTGAAGTGAGCTGCATCAGCTCAAAGATGTCTATTCTTTGATTACTGAAGCGTTCACGGCATCTTCCATTTTTGTATTGTAGGAACGGAACAGACCCAGACGCCAGAACGCGGCTCCTTTGAGTTCATAACGTTTGGCAAGACCGAGCTTGTCATCTACCGAGGAGGGCGTTTCACTGCTTAAACTGATCCCGAGCAGAAGTTTACTCTTCGGAACACCGGCCTCTATAGCTAATTGAATCGCCTGATTTACAAGACTATTTGGCTCAGGTACCTGAGATTTGGTGCCAACCGGATTATACTGATAGGCCATAATAATAAGATCATCCGCAATAGAGGCAAGTGTCTTGTAATCATAACCCTTATAAGCACTATTTAGAGGCGGGACCGCTAGTGATAAGGATGTATCCTGGGACAAGGAACTCTTTAATTGCTTCACGTAAGCATTGAGCAGCTTCTGTTGTTCTACTGCATCCAGTTTAAAGCCCAGTCCTTCAAAATCCAGAACAACTCCACCAAAACCATGCTCTGTGACAGCAGCACTTATGCCTTCAATTGATTTTTGCCGCAACTCAGCGTTACTCAATACTTTGGTCAGTTCGCCGTTTCCATCCAAGGCATATACCATAAGCTGCGGTTGGATCTGCTGATCTGCCGCGTCAGCAACGATGGACTGCGGCGTAATATCACCCGAAGCAGCAGGAAGACGGTACTCATCCCCCTGAAGTGTAAACTGACCTTCGCGATCAATGCGGCTCCAACCAAATGCTACAGAATTCATGGAAGGAATAAGATCCTTTTCTTGAAAGGATTGCAATGCATAGAAGGCCCTCAGGTGCATCTCGCGTTGTGGAGATACGAGGGAGACCGTCTTGGTTGCCTGATTCCAGCTTACTTGTACACCGAATTGGTTACTGAATGAACTTAGTGGAATGAGCACGCGTCCCTCCCGCTGAACGGGTGCTGCTGGGAGAGTAACTTTCTTCCCGTTTACGGTCGCTGTAGTACTACCCACTTGAAGCAGTACTTCTGTTGCTTGTCCTTTCACAATTTGCGTCGCTTTTACAGTTTGTGATTTGCTATTCCAGGTAATATCGATGCCAAGGGCTTCCCCGACCGTCCGAAATGGAACGTACGTGACACCTTTCTCAATACAAGGAGCTGCATCAAATTTCAGGGGGACATCATCCAATTGAACCGAGATGGCTGGGGCAGCATAGGCTCCACCGATATTTGGGGTACCCCCGATGATAGAGAGAGCAATCACCGTAACCGCAGCAATTTTTCCTGCACGTTTAATAAGCATCGTTTGTTTCCTCCTACTAATACTTAATAATAGAATCATGTTTTATAACAAAATCTAGTAATCTAGCATATGTAGCATAACAAAATTTTCATATCGTTCCAATATAAGAGTCCGAAAACTGCAGAAGAAAGAACAAAAAACCAGTTTTCAATTGAAAGAGAGTGGCCTAAATAACCCCATACCTCTAATGGGAAACAGCTTAGAGGCATGGGGTTATACGTGTTTTTAATCTGAAACAACAAATCCTTCGAAATTCTCAGGTCCGACCCGTGTTGTACCCAGCAGGTTTGTACTGATAAACGCGGTGTAGGTTAATTGGGGCATGAGCGGGGGGTTATAGTCAGTGGTAGCGAAGACAATCACCTCTGGGTTAAGCAGACCATCTAGACCATAGGTGTGGTTTCCCGAGTACACGATTGGATCGGTTGCGATTGTACCTCGTACAACAGTAATCCTCACTACAAAAAGTGCACGCGGCAATTGCACCGTGATGGTTCCTTTTAAGGAAACTCTTAGATTGGTTCCGGCTCCAGCAGTTATGAGACCAATCTGGCCAAATAATTCTGGTGTAAGGATCACTGGAATCGGTATGGAAATGGAATTAAACAAGGCGGCATTCTGTGATGTCCGTGCATCTAGAAATTGCGTCAATGAATATACCTCCTATCTGTTCCAGATAGAATAATATATTCCTCATCGGGATATTCGCATGGACGGTGGGGCAATGCTGGAAATATTAAAGACAAACTGACTGCCCAAATCACTGGAATCTTTAAGCCATACCACGCCACCCATAAATTCAGCAAGCTGTTTACAGATGGACAGGCCCAATCCCGTTCCGCCATACTTCCCTGAATTACCATGAATCTGAGAGTAGGATTTGAACAACAGATCCTGACAATCCTGTGGGATGCCGATGCCCGTATCCTGTATTTCGTAGGTTGCATGCAGAAGCCCTTTTTTATCAGCAGATACTTGAGCAGAGATACATACTTCACCTTTCTCCGTGAATTTAAGCGCATTCCCAACGAGATTAATTAGAATCTGACGAACTTTGTGTTGATCACCCATTAGCATCACATGATCATTGATGTTGTATTCTGCGTACAAACAAATTCCTTTTTTCTGTGCTTCAGAAGAGAATAATTGTAATACATGATCTACTGTTTCAGTGACACTATAGGGATTGATCTCCAAAGAGATCGCACCAGCCTCAGCTTTCGAATAATCGAGAATCTGATCCATCATCGATAGAAGACTTGTGCCACTAGACTCAATGACATTAACATATAACGACTGGTCGTCATTTAGCCGGGTAGATTGTAACAGATTGGCCATCGCAAGAACACCATTCATTGGTGTACGGATTTCGTGGCTGAGCACTGCCAATAAATTGTTCTTTTCTTCAAGTACTTTTGCAGCGGTTTCTTCCGCTTGTTTTAACTGCTGCAGCGTCGTTTCCATCTCAAGAAGACTTGTGAAAAATGAAGACAAGGAGAGAAGCAGATCCACGTCTCTTTGCTGATAGGAATAGAAATCCTGATCAAATGAGCAGAGGGAGCCGTAAATCTCTCCGTTCTCATTATGTATAGGTACCCCTACAAATGAACAACCGCCTACGAATTCTGTAGCATCCATATGTTTGGTTAAAGGATGAGTAAGATTATTATTTATCACCAACGGGCCTTGGATATGTTCTGTCACAAGCGCACAGTATGACTCGGCGTTTTCAACGACTAGTCCCTCACCCAGAATTAGTTTGTCACGATTATATACGTTCAGAACTTTGGTGGACAGGTGATCCAACTGGGCAATACAAAACGTATTTGCTGGAATTAACCTGCTTGCCGTGTCCATAACATTAGCAGCCGAATCATATAATTTATGTGAGACTATAGATAGTACATCAATGAATTCTGTTTTTAACATATTGATTTGACTCCTCCTGATTGTAGAAATTCGTTGTGCACTGTATTCAGTATATATGAATTCGAAGAATTGAGCATGTATGGTTTTGACAGTGGAAGATGGAAATGAGAAAATATAGTGCTGTAGAACATGAAAAATATATAAATTGGTGGAGGCATCTCAATGAATCAGCGTTTTCGAATTACCCGGTCCATACAAGATAACAATGCGGAACAATCCATCTCCCTGGAAGAGTGCAAACTTTACTTTGAATCGAAGCCCGAATTTACCTATTCACCGGTTCTTCATATTGTCGGAGCAGAGAGCACCATGTCCATCGATGGGGATTTTTTTATGTGGGATCTTGAGGGAACACAGATTGCTTTTCGTTTGTACATGGGCGATATCTATGTGGCTATTTCTAACGAGGCAATTGTCCCCAAAATGATGGAGATTGCAACGGATCTGCGTGCAGATATTGTTGAAGGATAAATAAAAGGCTGAGAATTAGATCTGGATAAAATGGAATCAAATCGTTGTAGTGCGTTTGGATAATCCTGTAAAAATGAGACTAAAGGTTCATTTATATTCCATATGTTAGCTTGTAATATATGGAATATAAATCATTTTACAGGAGAGTGAATGAAGTGAAAAAGACTAAATTAATACTTGTTGTATTCATGAGCATGATTCTCGCCATATCGGTACCTGGGATGGGCTCAAGTTCAAAGGCTTCTGGAGCTACTGCACGTACACCCATTGTATTGGTACACGGACTGACCGGTTCAGATAGCAATTTTACAGCGATTGAGAGTTATTTGCGTAGCCAAGGGTGGACGAGAGATGAACTATTCGCGATTGACCTCCCTAGCAAACAAGGAAACCAATTATTGAACTCCGCAGCCATCAGTCGTTTTGTAGATGATGTACTGCAACAAACAGGTCACACAAAAGTTAACATTGTAGCGCATAGCATGGGCGGAGCAAATAGTCTGTATTACATAATTAATCGTGACGGCGCTTCCAAAGTGGACAAATTAATTACCCTGGGAGGGGCTAATCGATTGACCACTACTACAGCTCCGAGTGGAATAAAGGTGACTTCGATCTATTCCACCAGTGATACGATCGTGTCCCCGGCACTGTCCCGGTTGAACGGGGCGAACAACATTTCTGTTTCCCTTGTATCCCATATCGGTCTGTTGTTCAATTCACGGGTAAACGCCCTGATCAAAACCGCGTTGAACGAGTAGCTAAATTGGTAATAGTGGCATGCTTTCATAATATACTGAATGATTGATTTGAACACGACTGACCATTCATGGTTAGTCGTGTTTTTCGTATTATCCGAAATAGCTCGCTGAGGTAAGATTCAAAAATAGCTACATCCGTTCTATAATTAGAAATCAGAATGAAAAATGGAACAAGCTAAAGGAGTCTGGATTCATGCAATCTCAACCGAATGATCGAATTAAAGTTCACCCAGGCTTTTGGGCCGGATTATATCAATTGGGAATTGGTGCAGAAGACATCGCTCGGACAGCACAACTATCTCTCGAGACAATAAATAAACCTGTAGTGACCCAATCTCAGTACTTTGCAATCTGGCAGGCTTACTCTGATCTCATAGGGGACACCGCCGAGGGCATCATCAAACTTGCAACCGGATATGAGATATCCAAGTATCCTCCGCCTGTGCTGGCGATGTACCATGCTCGTGATTATCGTGATGCGTTGAATCGAATGGTCCGTTACAAGCAAATGTGTCCTCCCGAGAGTTTGCAGATTACCGAAGCAGGGGAGGAATGTATCATTGAACTCGAATGGTTACATAAGGAGCTAACAGGTCCGCCATTATTGGTCGGTATTACGCTGGCATTTCTGCTTGAACTTGGACGTAGGGGTACAGGCCAGCCTTTGATGGCCAAAAGGGTCGAGTTCTCCCAACCGATGGGCAACGTATATACGCTTGAAGCTTACTTTGGCTGCCGAGTTGAGACGAACTCCAACTATAATCGGCTGACGCTGGAGCGAAGAGATCTGAGTCTTCCATTTCTCTCGTATAACGAGGAGTTACTGGAGATTCTGACCCCGGCTCTGGATCGGTCGCTGAACGAACAGAAGAACAGTCATTCCATTACTGAAGTGGTCAAATGGATCTTGAAACGCAACCTCACAGGAAAGCGCCCTGACATCCAGGCGGTCGCCAAAGAACTTCGTATGAGTGATCGTACCTTGCAACGGCGACTGACGGAAGAAAATACAAACTTCAAGCAATTATTAACCGAAGCCAGACGTGAGCAGGCCAGGGAGTACCTGGCAGATCCTTCGCTCGATATCAAAGAGGTCGCATTCCTGGTTGGATATGAAGACCAGAATTCGTTCTATCGTGCGTTTCGGACCTGGGAAGGAGATACGCCATCGAATTGGCGTGTCAGGCATTAACTCTGGCGCAAGATGCTAGTTACTGAGCCCTTCAGACTGCGTAATATTATAACTATCCAGTGCATGAAGCTGTTGATAATGTTCAAAAATAGCTGCCGGATAGTTGTAATCATGAAGGAGAAATGCAGGATGGATATGGGACTAAAAGAGAAAACAGCCTTAGTTACAGGATCAACAAAAGGAATTGGTAAGGCGATTGCCATGGAACTTGCCCAAGAAGGTGTTCATGTGCTGATTAATGGACGCAATGATGAAGAGGTGGAACATACCGTTCGTGAAATCAAGACCACTTTTCCAGACACCTCTCCGCAGAAGGCCACGGCTGATCTTGTAGATCAAGCGCAACGCCAAGTTTTATTTGAGAAATTTCCCGAAGTTGATATATTAATCAATAGCATGGGCATATATGAGATCATGAAATATGAAGAATTGAATGATGAAGTGTGGGAGAGATATTTCCGTATTAATGTGTTGGCTGCCAATGGCTTGTCTCAATTTTATTTACCTAAAATGATGAAGAACAATGACGGGCGCATTATTTTCATCGCAAGTGAAGAAGCCCTAATGCCCTCAGGCCAGATGCCCCAGTATTGCATGACCAAGTCAATGCTACTGTCATTATCCAAAAGTTTGTCCAAACTGACAGCAGGCACCGACGTTACGATTAATACGATCCTGCCAGGCCCAACACTGTCCGAAAACGTACGGGAAATCATTGAGGGCATATACCCAGATGAGACGTTGACTTTCGAGGAAAAAGAGAAAGACTTTATGATAAAAAATCTGCCTCAGTCTGAATTACAGCGCTTCATCAAACCAAGTGAAATAGGCAGACTCGCCGCTTTTGTATGCAGCCCGTATGCTTCAGCCTTTCGAGGCTCTCCCATCCGTATGGACGGGGGCATGGTACCCACCATATTCTAAAATTGTTCAGGATACAGCATAAGTAACGATAAGAAGTCGCCAGTATTGGCGACTTTTTTAATGCCCATGTTAAAGATCGTTGTTGATATTTGCTTACACAAATGTTCTATAATGGAGTCATCAATCTACGAGGAAAGGTTGGAGCGTAAATGATTATAAGAAAAGCAATATTAATGGAATAGTGTTGACGATGTTCTAGGAAATTTATAACCACACGTCAATATGATAAAAGATACTATTTAGCTTTGAAGACGTTTGTTTTGAAAAGAGGTACGGTATTTTATACATAAGACCTATGCGAGGAGGGGTATCAAGTTTATAATACAGGTATGATTTACCGAAAACGGTTTCTATGACTTGGAAGCGATTACTTCTATTAAACAGATGAATTCAGAGGAGACAAAATTATGATAGCTGCATTAAATCTGGAAGGTGTCTGGAAACTTCAGCTCGATGAGCATAAAGTGGAGAATGGTCTGAATTTCTCAGACGTTATTACTTTACCTAATACAACTTCTCATGCGGGCAAAGGCAAGAAAAATGAACAGGTGTTAATCGGTGCGCTGACGGATGAGTATTTGTTTGAAGGATATGCCTGGTTTTCACGTGAGATTGATATTCCCGAACATTTGGCGAATAAACGTTGTTTCTTGCACCTGGAACGAACACGAGTAACCACAGTTTGGATTGATGGGGTAGAATGGGGCACGCAAAACAGTCTAAATACACCTCATCGTTACGAGTTGGAGGCAGGGTTAACGGCTGGGACACATACGATCACGATTCGAGTGGACAATACCAATTATCCAACCAAAGGCGGGCATCTTACATCTGAAGACACGCAGACCAATTGGAACGGGATTACCGGGAAGATGGAATTTCAATTTTTTGAGCGTGTATTTCTGGATAATGTGCAGGTCTACCCTGATCTTGCGAATCGGTCTTTTGAGATTAAAGGAGCACTTGTCGGTGAGCTGAGAGGAGTACATATCGTCATATCCGCTGTTGCTGTCAGTGCAGATCCGGTTCATACGACGAAGGAACAGATTTTCATTCCGGATTCGCAGGAGATTGGGCTGACATATAAGATTGGCGAAGATGCCATGTTATGGAGTGATGATGAGCCTAATCTGTATCAGCTTCACATTCAACTGCAAGACGAGAACGGGGAAATACTGGACTCCACCGAAGTATGGACAGGATTACGGGAATTCCGGGCAGCTGGGGACAAATTCACGATTAATGGTCGCAAAACATTTCTTCGGGGCAAACATGACGGACTGATCTTTCCGCTCACGGGATATGCGCCAACCGATGTGGATGAATGGGTTCGCATTCTCGCGATCTCCAAGTCTTACGGCATTAATCACTACCGTTTCCATACCTGTTGTCCTCCAGAGGCTGCTTTCATTGCGGCTGATCTGCTCGGCATCTATATGGAACCTGAGCTTCCGTTCTGGGGAACCATTACGGACGAATCCTCGGATGCACACAATCAAGCAGAGCAGGATTACTTGATCAGCGAGGGGTTTGCGATGCTGCAAGCTTTTGGTAATCATCCTTCGTTTGTCATGATGTCCTTGGGAAATGAACTTTGGGGCAGCAAGGACAGATTGAATTCAATTCTGAAAGCATACAAAGCATATGATCATCGTCACCTATACACCGAAGGCTCCAACAACTTTCAGTTTGTACCGGACATTCTGGAGGAAAGTGAATTCTTTTGTGGGGTTCGATTCTCGAAAGAGCGTCTGTTCAGAGGTTCGTATGCCATGTGTGATGCGCCGCTAGGACATGTACAGACCGACTTGCCCAACACATTGAAGGATTACGATTCGAACATTGTACCTGAGCAAGGTAGTGATGCTGGCCCTGCTGCTCAAACGGGGGACAAAGAGATTCAGATTCAATATGGCACAGGTTCCAAAACGGTGCAGGCTGAAGCCGGAAGTGATCAACTCATCTCACATGTACCGATCATCTCGCATGAAATTGGACAGTATGCCACGTTTCCGAATTTTGAGGAGATCAGCAAGTATACAGGCTCTCTTAAAGCCAAAAACTTCGAAGTGTTCAGAGAGCGTCTGGAAGCCAAAGGATTGGGACATCTGGCAGAAGCCTACTTCAGGGCCTCTGGCAAGCTTGCAGTCGCCTGTTACAAAGAAGAATTGGAAGCGGCTTTTCGTTCGCAGCAACTAGCAGGTTTCCAACTGCTGGATCTCCAGGATTTCAGTGGTCAGGGAACAGCGCTGGTAGGTGTACTGGACGCATTCATGGATTCCAAAGGCATGATTACACCTGAAGAGTGGAGAACGTTCTGTTCCGATGCGGTGCTGCTCGCGAGATTTCCCAAATATAATTATCGAGCTGGTGAATTATTCGAAGCGCGTATTGAACTAAGTTACTTCCGGAGACAAGTGTTGGATGGACTTCAACTGAAGTGGGAGCTACTAAGCGAGCAGCAACAAGACGGCATCCTTGTAGAAGGGAGAGCTGACCTACCAGCGTTCAATGGAGAACATTATGTGAGTATCACGGATCTTAGCATTCGTATTCCTGAAGTCTCCAATATGACCAAAGTGGAGCTTAGAATGTCCATTCCGGGCACGGATATCCGTAAGTCTTATGACTTGTGGATCTACCCCGGGCAAGTCGAAGTGGGTCTGAGCGGTCTTAACCTCTTTACCGAACTTTCGGAACAAGCGCTGGGTCTGCTTGAAAAGGGGGAGGATATTCTACTATTCCCGAATCCTGATCAGATTCAACACGCGATCCAAGGTTTCTACAGCACCGACTTTTGGTCTTACCCTATGTTCCGATCGATATCGGAGAATATGAAAAGAGAAGTTCCTGTGGGCACAATGGGCTTGTTAATTCAACAGGATCATCCGGTCTTCGAACATTTTGTCACAGAGGAGCACTCAACCTATCCGTGGTGGAGCATCGTTTCTGAATCGTCATCCATCATTCTGGATGAGTTGAATAAGGAGCTGCGGCCAATCGTGCAGACCATTGATAATTTTGAACGAAACCACAAGCTCGGCCTGTTGATGGAGTTTCGGGTCGGGAAGGGTAGAGTGCTGATGGGAGCGCTGAATCTGGAGCGTCTGATGACTACATTGGAGGGCAGACAGTTGTTATACAGCTTCCAGCGCTATGTACTAAGTCCGGCCTACCAGCCAGCTGCCCGCCTGGAAGTCGAGGAACTTCGCAAGTTGTTTAACTAAGATATAGGGAGAAGAAGTGTCAGGTTTCCCTTAATTATGCCAATGAGCCCCTTCCGCGAATGGAAGGGGCTATAAGACACGCAGATTGAATCGGTTCATTCTCCCATTAAACGTTAGATGAACCTGCACTTTTTAGGATTACATTCCAATCTTCTTCTTCAAAAAGTATGTTGTCTTTCTCCTCTGTTACTCCGATCCGGACCTCAAGGATCACCATCCTGGTTTCAGCCAGAATAGAAAAGAGACTCTCCTTGGTAATCGCGAACTGATTGCCCATGCTCACTTGCATGACCTTTCTGTTGACAAGCACTTGCCCACTGCCTGCAAGCACGGTCCATGCTCTCCACCCAGTTCTATGCCAGTTCAACCCGATATGTTTGCCCGGTAGAACCGTTATGTTTAATGTGGTTACTGTTGCACTCTCATCTTCTAACGAACTTTCAATGACACGATAACTGCCCCAGGTTGCTTCGCCATACATCGGTTTTAGTGGCAAGCTACCCAATTGCGCTTTAATTTCATTTGAATTATTTTTGTTGGCAATGAGAATGCCATCCGGACTTGCGGCAGCGATAATACCTGGCACACCAATGACTTGGATGGGGTAGGGAAGCTCGTTAATAATATAGGAATCGGAGGAAGAACCCGAGATTCCACCGTGTCCGATTACATGGGTATCTAACTGGGCGCACAGCGTATCCCAGCTTCCGATATCCTGCCACACTCCCTTATAAGGCAGGACTACGGCCCGCTGTGCCTTTTCTGCAACATGCTTGTCAAAACTGCGTTCAGGCAACGCTTCATACAGGGACGACAATTGATCATAATGAACCGGAAGCCCCATTTTTTTAATATGGGATATCATAAACGCGACGGTGAATGCGTACACACCGCAGTTCCATAGTGCCCCACGTTGTAGCAGAGTTTCAGCAATGGTGGTTTCGGGTTTTTCTATAAATTGTGTTATGGGCGCATAAGCATTACGTTCTTCCCCACCCGGCAGGATGTATCCATACTGTTCTGAAGCATGTGTAGGCCTTGTCCCAATTAAAGCGATATCGGCTTGAGAATGTTTCAATATATCCGGCAGTAATTGGAAGTTGCTGAAAAAATCTTCACCTGCGAACACATCAGCTGGAGCGATACAGATTACATCGTCATCTTTGGCCATTCGGAAGGATTGCAGATATAACGTCGCTAAGGCAGCCGCAGTAAAAGTGCCTCTTTTATAAGGTTCCCCAATGACTGGTATTTTGCCTTGAGTATGTCGTGCCGTAATATTAGCCTGATCCTGATGTGAAATAATGAGTGTTGAATCTGTTAGGGATGAACTGCCAAGCTGACGGCATACTCTGCTGATCATGGATTCCCTACCTCCAGCGTGTGATGGAAGTATATCTATGAACAGCTTGGAGCGAAGCTCATTGGATAAAGGCCAGAGCCTTTTGCCAGAGCCGCCGCACAGCAATACGATATGCATGGGCTTCCTCCTTACGCTCAGGGAGCTTTACTATAGATTTTCCGTTTATGAAAGGAAAGAGAACGGTATTTAAGAGCCAGATTACGGATTTGTTGCTCTTTTAACGAAGAAGCGTTCACATTCAGACTTTTATTCATGGAACTTCTAAGGGCCATGCTGCCAGGGTTTTTCGTATACATAAAATTGGCATACGTTTCATACTCGGAGAAACCAAACTGCTTTTTCTTATTGATATTGGAGATGATCGCTTTGTACCATGGCAGCTTATGAACATCTTCAATTTTCTGTTTTAAGGCAGCGAGTTTCGATTTGTCGAACAGCATATAATGGGTGACAAAAGAGCGGGGACGCGGAGCTTTCATGCCTAACAACTTGCGGTAGGTATTGAAATATTCCGGCTGGCTCCAGTCACGGCAGTAAAAGACGGTTTTGCCTTCTACAAGAAATGTATGAGGCTTAATCAGTACGGTATCCGCATCCATGACTAAAAAGTGCTTTGCCTTCACAATGGAATCTCCGTTCATTTTGAGCAGCTGCTGATATAACCAGCCTGACCGATTCCATCGGGAGGACTGGTAGTGTATCTCGTCTTTGGTTAGAGGCAGGACGGATCGCTCATTAACAAAAATGCAGTTTTTAAGGGAACAAAGTTTTCTGATTTTGGAGCTGACCGGAGAAACAATATATATGCTTCCGATGGGATGCTTCACGTAACGGCGAATGTTATCAATGACGTGGGGAAGAGTAGCCAGATCTTTCTCGATCGCTGGTATAAGAACATCAATCTTGGGCGCAGCATTTAACTGCATTCCACGCTGAACGGACATCTTCTCAACTCCTTGCACATATCGTTATGACTTCTTCCATGGTATGTGTGCAAAAGTGGTTTGGTCAGGGCATGTGCTAATATACATTTTTTACGAATAGGGGCTCTTGTAGAGGGTTCCTATATCGGTATGACATATAATGCATGCAGGATCTTGATCAAACAGCAGGCTTTGATGCGGCTGCTGAAGGAAGAATGTACGACATGGGAGTTGATAAATTGCAGCCATTAAGAAGCAAGTGGTTAAAAACAAAATTGATTATTAATAATGAATCTATTAAACCGTTTATCCCAGACACACAGAAATATAACAAAACGAATCTGAAATCCATGATCAGCAAGTATGGAATGGTCTATGTTAAACCTGAGAGAGGTACTTTCGGGATGGGTGTCATTAAGGCTGAAATGGAAGATCATCAACATTTTGTCTATCAGCATGATCAAAAACGTCTGACTTTTAACAGCTTTGAATCGTTCTATACCAGTCTGACACGTTTGGTGAATAAAAGAAGCTATCTGATTCAGAGAGGAATCCATCTTCTTAAGCACAATAACAGACGTTTTGACATCCGAGTCATGATACAGCTAAGCCCGACCAAGCAATGGGAAGCTACCGGAATCATCGGCCGACTGGGTCATCCAAAGAAAATCGTAACCAATTATCATAGTGGTGGTACACCGATGGATATTCACAAGCTGCTACAATCACATGCATCCACTAAACGCAGGAATGAACTGGTTAAGGAGATGAATGAGCTTAGCCTGCGCATAGCTCGTCATATGAAAAAAAAGTACCCGTATCTAATGCAAATTGGTGTAGATATCGGCCTTGATCATAGTCTGAAACCCTGGATTATTGAGGTAAATGTCAAACCCGACCCATATATATTCAATCAATTAAAAGACAAGACAATGTATCGCAAGGTAATACGATTTTACCGCCATGCTGTGCCCAAAAAAACAGAATAACCGACCGGACTTTTCATAGAAATGGCTGGAGAAGGTTTCAAGTTCAAGAGTCGCCAATGTGGCGACTTTTTTTGTTGATCTGCGTTTTAGGGTCGGAATAATGCATCTCATCCTAATTCGACACTGAAACCTATGCTAAAATAGTATATTCGAGAGTGAAATTCAGAGTCGATGTTGATGAAAGGCGGATGTCCCTCCATGTTTAATATTGCAATCTGTGATGACGAGCAGCAGCAGCGAGATCGTGTGAAATCAATGCTGGTCTCCTTATCTCTAAAAACCAATTTTGATTTTCAAATTAGCCTATTCACATCTGGAGAACAACTGCTCTCACACTACAGAGAGGTTGGGGATACATTTCATATTCTCATCTTGGATGTGGAGATGGGTGGAATGAACGGAATCCAGACCGCTAAAGAGATCAGGAATATGAAGTTTCTGGATGTACAGATTATGTTCTTGACCAGTTACCCGGAATACATGGTGGAGAGCTTCGATGTCATCACTTTTCAATATCTGATCAAGCCAATACAGCCGCAAGTTTTCGAGGAGAAGATGATTAAGCTGTGTCAATATTTTCAGGCATTGGAGAAAAAGTATGTGCTGATCAAGTCAGACTATGATGAATTGCTGCTGAAATATGATGACATCCTCTGGATGGAGGTCGTCAAAAGCTTAACGATCAAGAACAAGTTGAATGTGGTGACACGAGAAAATGTGCATGAGACCAAAGGTGTTTTATCCAGCTATGCTTCCGGTTTGAAAGACCATGGTTTTTTACAGATTCATCGCTCGATTATCATTAATTTGATGCACGTGCAGAAGTTTTCCGGTACTCAAGTCGTTATGTTAAATGGGACGGAGCTGCCCATAGGCAGATCCAAGATTAAGGAAGTCAAGGATGCCTATACCAAATACATGATTATGAGGGTTCAGTAAATGGACATGTATATGATGTTTTCTATCATCTTCGTGACCTTACTTATGGCTTTCCAGGCAAATTTTTATTTTGACTCTGTGTTGGGGAAGTCCAAGCGGAAGCCGCGTAGAGCAGTCTATTTCTTGGTATTTGTGCTGTTGGATTACTTTTATTTGGCAACTTCCTTCTCGGACCTCGTTTCGACGGGGGTAGCTCTGCTATTAATTTTCAGTCTGGCACAATCCTATGAAGTGGAGTTTAAAATCAAGCTTGTGTTTACCATCCTGTATGGGGTTCTGATTACAATGGCGAATACGATAGCTGTATATATTCTAGGCGTTTTGGAGTCCACTGGAGATTTCATCTCATGGGAACAGTTCAATGGTGAAAATCACTGGATTCTCTCCAAGGTGATGCTGCTTGGTTGCAGTATCATGTTCATTGTTATTCAAATTGTACGTCTAGTCGCCAAACGCAGAGGTTTTGCTGTGCATTATCGTTATTATTTGCTGTTTCTTATTGTGCCCATCATTACGATCTATCAGATCAATGTGGCTTCCATCTATAGTGAAAAAAATTTGTTTTACGTCTTTTCAGTACTGGGCTCTCTTTTTCTCAACGTGTTCATTGTTTATGTATTCGATAATATGGTGGAAAAGGTACAGCTCACACATGAAAATACCCAGTTACAGCGTCAGATGGATTACCAGGATGCCAATTATGAGAAGACCGTTCATAGTTTTAAAAATATTAAAAGCATCATCCATGATATCAATCAGCAATTTCTGTATATAGATGAATGTATCAAACGTAACGAACTGGCGGCAGCAGGTGAACATATCCAGTCTACATTGAATACCATTGAAGGTGCGTATCAGCGGGTGAATTCCGGCAATCTGGTCATTGATGCTCTTGTTACAAATACCCTGGCTATGGGGCAGGCAAACGGAATCAAAATCGACACCAAAATCCAACTCCACTCGCAACATATCCAAATCGATCGTTATGATCTGTGTGTGGTGCTTGGTAACATGCTCGATAACGCAATTGAAGCCTCCAAGAAGGTTAGACAGGCGGAGGATCGATATGTTCTCATTGCCATTCACTCCACATCTTCTGCACTCGTCATTCAGATTATGAATCATGTAGAGAAACCGATCGTTGAGTTGAAAAGTGAAAAGCCAAATCCCGAGTACCATGGCATCGGTCTAACCAATATATCGAGAATATGCGAGAAATATGGCGGACATATGAGTATTGAACATCCGTATCGGAAGTTTAACAACATGGTCGTGCTTCCGTTTCACACCGACAATCCCTGAACATACCGTTCGGGGATTGTTTTTTTCCATTCAGGGTCCAATTGCGTTCGATCTGTCATTTCCCGGATATGATGAATTCATTCATAAGAACATTTGAGGGAGGACATTGGGATGAAAAAGTTAATTAGTCTTTTATGTACAGCCGTGATTGTAATTACACCGATGACAGATGTCAGCGCAAAGGAGAATACCAGTACAACGATTGAGACACGGGCGGAGCAGATCGCCACGGAGATGGTGCAAAACTACGGTGTCACCAGTGTGCAGTATGCGATCAGGGACGAAGGGAAACTCATTTTATCAGATAGTGTTGGATTGCACGACAAGGCATCACAAAAGCCAATAGACAAGGAAAGCATGTACGGCATAGGCTCGGTTAGCAAAATGGTTGTTACGGCAGCCGCCATGAAGTTGGCCGATTCCGGCAAAATAGATCTGGATGAGCCGCTTACTTCGTATATCAAAGACTTTAAGATGGCAGATCCGCGATATACTCAAATCACACCGCGCATGTTGATGAATCATTCATCCGGTCTTTACGGTACACATTATGGAAACAGCATGTTGTTTGACGATAATGACACCCGCAATCATGACGAGCTATTACTCAAACTCCAGTCCGAAAAACTGAAATCCAAGCCGGGAGCCTATTCCGTCTACTGCAATGATGGCTTCCAGTTGCTGGAGCTTATGGTGGAACGGGTGAGTGGGTTATCCTACAGCGAATATATCGACCAGTACATCAGTGAGCCATTGAAGTTGGAATCAACGAAGACGCCAATGGATGACTTTGATAGAAATCAGTTATCCGAAACCTATTGGCCAACACTTGCAATGAAGATGCCGACCGAAAATGCAAACATTATCGGTACAGGCGGAGTGTACTCCACCGCAGAGGAGTTGAGTCAATTCGGAGAGGTTTTGATGGGGAATAGACCGGATATTCTGTCCGAATCTGCTGTGAAGGCCATGCAAGCTCATGAATATCGTAAGGGCATCTGGGTATCAGATGAGCAAAATACGATCAATTATGGCTTGGGGTGGGATGCGGTGGATCTTGCACCGTTCAGCGATTATGGGGTTACCGCACTTGCCAAAGGCGGAGATACCATGATGTATCATGCCGTGTTAATCACGATACCTGAACATGATATTTCAATGGCGGTCTTATCTTCCGGTGGATCTTCCGTTTACAATCAGATGTTTGCCAGCAAAGTGCTACTGGAAGTTCTGGCGGATCAAGGTATTATTGACAAGGTGAAGCCCGATCAGACCTTCTCGTCACCCGATAAAGTGAAGATGCCCACAGAATTAAGCACGTACTCCGGTCTCTACGGTACGGTAGGAGAGACGTTGGATATAAAGATCGAGGATGACGAGTTCAAATTGCCTGCATTGCTGGGTGGAATTATTCCAGAGCAGAACTATGTGTACACAGGGGATGAACATTTTACAAGTACAGATGGCAGCGTGAAAGCCAGTTTTGTGAAGGAACGTAATGACAAGGTGTATGTTAAAGTTCAGGCCGTGATAACGTTACCTGGGATAGGCCAAACCGTAATGAACACGTATGATTATCAAAAACTGGATCAACATGCGCTGGACGCAACAACAAAAGAGAAATGGACAGCTCGTGACGGCTCGAAATATTACGCACTGGATGAAAAAATAACATCGATCTTTTATCTGCTTCCATCGATGCTGATCAAAAATCTGTCTGTTGATGCCCAAAATGGTTACGCCAATGGCACGGAAATCTTGGATGCGAATAATGCGAAGAACATCGCCCAGATTCCTGTGATGAACGGAAGAGATGCTTTCGATCTACAATTTTACACGAAAAATGGTGCCGAGATTTTGATCCAGGATGGGCAGGAATACATTGCAGAGGATGCAATTACGCCAATCTTTGGTGGAAAAAAAGGAATTACGACTATCCCGGCTAATGGTCAAGCAAGGTGGTATGCCATCGATTCCCGATCGGCGAACAAATCCATCACGGTGAATTCTCCGAACAGCGGAGGTTACGCAGTGTATGATGATCAAGGAGTAGTGGTTGATTTCTCTGTAGCAACCAATCAGGAATCAACGAAGCTCCCGAAAAGTGGTTTTATCGTTTTTGGTGGCAACGCCGGTGATGTATTCCAGATTGAATTAAAGTAAAGCAGGGACCTCATTACAAAATCACGTTCCCAACGTTGTCACATAACTAATGTCGTATTCAGGAAGTCGCCAACTGGCGGCTTTTTGATTTTTAGAATAATTTAACAATCGAGTAACTTTTCGGACTCAATGCTCGTTATATTTTATGTAGTTATATATTAGGCTCATTTATCACAGGAGGAATCACTTTCTATGATCAATCGACATAAACGTCACACAATGAAGCATTATAAAAGAAGTGCAGGCAGACCCATCATTGCTGGTCTTACTGCCGGAATGCTGATGGTTCATGGAGTCATCGGCGTACTGCCATCTCAGGCACATGCTGAAGCATCGGATGTATCCATCCGTAACTGGTATTCGTATCAGCGAATCACTGTACCTGAACTGAAACCTACTTGGACAGCAAATGTAGATAACTATTTGAATATGAATGAGACGTACATCGGAGCAAGTGCCATTGCAGAAGAAGGCAAAGTATTCACGTTTGCTGGATCGAAGTTGGTGGCACTTGATGCGACAACAGGTAAAAGGCTCTGGACTTACGGCAAAGATCTGACACCTTATATCACCTATCAAAGCGGCGTCCTTTACGGACTGACCAGTGATCATAAGCCTTATGCCTTGAATGCAAAAACAGGCAAAGCAAAATGGCAATCTGTCACATCCACCTGGATTGATACGGTTCAACGTACAGAAGTGTTGGTGCCAACAATGGATACGCTCTACGTGATTAAAGGAAGTACAACGTTTGCACTGGATATCAAGTCAGGCAAATTGCGTTGGTCGGCAGATGAACCATTAGGGGAAGGTCATGGTACTGAGTATCTGGAAGAAGCTAATGGTGTGGTGCTGAGAACTTTTTTTGTTCAAGGAGCACTTACATCCACTCAGCTTAATGCGTACGACAAGAAAACAGGCAAGAAGCTATGGGGTCATTTTGGTCAGGGGGAGGCTCTTCAGATCAAAGACGGTCTTGTATATTCAGCGGATTACTATTCTCCAATGTTGGGAGATGATGACGAATCTTCGCCTGAACGCAAATGGAAAGTTAATGCGTACAACCTGAAGACGGGTGTGTTAAAAGGAAGTCAGGAATACACCTGGAAAATCCCTGGTGATCCACCGTATGAAAATGGGTATGGCGGAATTTTTACGAATAAAGATAAACTATACATTTTGCAAGGGGATAAAATAGCCGAGTATTCATTGACTTCAACCAAGTCTGAACCCACGCCACTTCGAACTTTTCGTAGCCCTTATGGAGAAAATATGGTGTGGGTTGGCATTACACAGGAACGGTTGATCTTCAGGAACGCCAACACGGGAGAGCTCACAGGCATTAAGCTGGCTAATGGTCAGGAGGTACAGTGGCATGGTGATGCCCCCGTTGCTCAGATCGATGTTTACGGTAAAGGAATGTATCGAGCGCAACGTAACGGCACCTTACTTGCACTCAACATGATGACGGGGCAGCCTGCTTTTCGAGTATCCACTGGTGGTGACCTGCACAACACGACGTTGAAGACAAACGGAATGATTATTATCCAGGCTGAAGGCAAACTTCTTGGCGTTAAGCTTCTAGCATCGCTGAAATAATTGTTTCAGAATGAAAATTATAGGGAGAAGACCGGATCATGGCATAGCTTGCGCCTCTAATCCGGTCTTTTTTATTTTTGCGCGTAAAATACCGCAAAGTCCAAGGATTTGTACATGCAATCAACCACAGGAAACCCCGCTTCTTCCAACCACATAAACTGATCCTCCAGCGTGGCATTGATATCCACCTTGCGTCTTTCGATCGAAGCCGAGATGGCTTCCTCAGACAAGCCACTTTGATGAATTGCTTCTAACCAGCGCTGGCGATAATAGGTGTCCGTATCGGGAGTTCTTCCCTGAACCTGATCTGCGTTGATGAAGCGGCCACCTGGTTCTAACAGCTTATGTACAGTTTCAAACACCTTTTTCTTGTCAGCGTGGGTCAGATGGTGAATAGACAGGGAGGAAATAATCATATCGTAGGAACTGGTGAAGTTGTAATTTGAGTAATCTCCGACCAAGTACTCTACCTGTGTAGTATCAGCAAACCTTTCACGTGCCCCTTCGAGCATCTGATCGCTGATGTCGATCAGGGTTAATCGTGCGTTGGGGTACTTTTGCAGGACCAATCCGGAGAGAAGCCCCGTTCCTGCACCGAGATCAAGAATACGTGGCGAATCGAGCGAACATTCCATTAGCTTCAGAGCCATTCCATAGAAATCATCAAAGCAAGGGATAAGTTGTTTTCGCTGCACATCATAATCTTGGGCTACCTTATCGAACAGCTGCTTTACTGAGAATTCCATATGCTCATCACTCCTTGAGGTTTTCTCCATAGTTTACAAACTGGAAGGAAACAAGGGAAATACCGATTATGGATAAGTTCATAGGCTGGAGCTATGGGTTCCGAGTCAAAAGGTCGCCAACCGGCGGCTTTTTTCAGATTGAACGGAAACGTTAAGACGAATGATTCGCTGTATTTGACCTAGAGTGTACTCTAAGGTGTAGACTTGCATTAGATAGAAACTATTTCAAAGGAGACAGATGAGATGACACAAGAAGATACCTTTAAAACCTTACAACATAAAATTGGCTCAGGGTTCGATCATCGGAGTACAACAGAGGACGTATTAAGTAATATTGATCTGACAGGACAACTTGCTATTGTAACAGGGGGTTATTCCGGCCTGGGGCTGGAGACGACACGCGCACTCGTCCAAGCAGGAGCTCACGTCGTTGTGACGGCACGCCGGCCAGCTGTTGCCCAAGAAGCTCTATCCGGACTGTCCGGTGTGGAAATTGACGAACTGGATCTCGCGGATCTCTCAAGTGTTCGTGCCTTTGCCGAGCGGTTTGTGGCGAGTGATCGCAACATCGACATGTTAATTCTCAATGCGGGCATCATGGCTTGTCCGGAGACGCGTGTTGGTCCTGGATGGGAAGCTCAATTTGCAACCAATCACCTAGGCCACTTTGCATTGACTAATCTGTTATGGCCAGCACTTGCAAATCAGGGTGGCGCACGTGTTGTTTCCTTGGCATCAGCGGGACATCATTTCTCACCGATTCGTTGGGATGACATCCAGTTTGAGCATGATTATGAGAAATTCCCTGCCTATGGACAGTCCAAAACAGCAACCATTTTATTCAGCGTTGAGCTGGACAGACGTGGTGCTGAACAGGGAGTGCGTGCGTTCTCGGTTCATCCAGGTGGAATTATGACGCCGTTGCAGCGTCATATGCCTAAAGATGAGATGATCGCATTGGGCTGGATTGATGAATCTGGACAAGTGGCCAATCCTGCATTCAAAACACTTGAACAGGGGGCGGCAACGCAAGTCTGGGCAGCAACTTCTCCTCAGCTTGAGGGCAAAGGCGGTGTCTACTGCGAGGATTGTGACATCAGTGAATTGGCTCCTGAGGATGGAGGTTTCTATGGGGTGAAGAAGTATGCGATTGATCCTGAGCAAGCTCTTCGTCTATGGAAACTGTCCGTAGAACTGACGGATACGGATATCCCAACCACATAAATCCTTGAGTTACACAATAATTAAATTGAGATTCACACTAAACGCTACTGAAGTTGTCAGTAGCGTTTTTTTATTTTGCTCATACTATTTGAGAAAGTAACATCCCTCATGGTTAGGTGAATATCATATATCAGAACAGAGGGAAGAAAGGATACATTATACGGCTCAGTGAAGTGAAATAAATGTGATGGATTGTAATGTGAGTGCTTTTCCATTTAAAATAGAGGAATCATGTTCTTTTTGAGAACGCAGGGAGAGAAAATCATGAATATTTTTGAGCAACACATACCTTTAGAAAAAGTAAAATTCAATGAACCGCTAAAAAATCACACGTTTATTAAAATTGGTGGTAAAGCAGATATCCTCATCCATCCAACAACGATAGACGAAATCACTAAAATCGTAGAGATTGCCAACATACATCAATTGCCGCTGACGGTTATTGGCAAAGGCTCCAACGTCATCATCAAAGATGGAGGTATCCGAGGTGTAACTATTTCCCTTAGTCATTTCGATCAAATTAAAGTGAGTGGAGACAGTATGATTGCGCAAAGTGGCGTTGATATCATTGATGTATCCAGGCTTGCTTTGGAGCATAGCTTAACCGGTTTGGAATTTGCTTGCGGTATTCCCGGAAGCACGGGGGGCGCACTCTACATGAATGCGGGTGCCTATGGGGGTCAGATCGAAGATGTTGTTGAACGAGCGACTGTGATCACCAAAGACGGTACAGTATTGGAGATTCCTCGAGAAGAGATGAAGTTTGGTTATCGAAATAGTCTCTTCAAGATGGATCACTATATCATACTGGAGGCCGAATTCGGGCTCAAAAAAGGAAACAAGGAAGATATTGCAAGCAAAATGAAGGAATTAACGTTCCTGAGAGAATCCAAGCAGCCGCTTGAGTTCCCCTCTTGTGGAAGTGTATTTAAACGACCCGAAGGACATTTTGCCGGTAAACTGATTCAGGATTGTAACTTGCAAGGCACTCGTATCGGAGGTGCAGAGATCTCCATGAAACATGCGGGTTTTATCGTAAATGTGGATCACGCTACTGCCCAGGATTACATGGATCTGATTCAATTTATTCAGAAGAAAGTATATGATACGTTCCAGGTTGAATTGGAAACCGAAGTGATCTTCCTGGGAGAATAGCTTCGATGAATACTTGAAAGGTCGCCGTTGGCGACCTTTTTTGATTGGACACATTGGATTCGTACAAGAATCCATATACTAATTATGGTAATATTAGAGTGATTGTTTTTAATATTTCATCGTTTTTATAAGGAGTGCACTCGGAGATGTCCAAACGTAACAGGAGAATCCTGCTAATCATCACAATGGTAATTGTACTCTCGCCCGTGTCAGTCCTGACATATATGTATATGAATGAACGTGCAGGGGGGTTAGCCGATCAACGCATATCTAAAGTTTGGGGATTAAGTGAAACTATACATATTCCTATAGCGAAAAGTCCTGAGGGAGCAGTTCAGGAATTTAGAGGTGAGTTTTATACCTCCCAATTTATTCATCAGGAGGCTGTAGACGGAGGCATGATTTTGTTCACACAAAAAAAGGGTCGGGAAAACAACAGTAATCTTCAGATGGAGTATACCCGCAAGAACATGTTCGGATGGAAATGGGTATGGGGTGGAGGTTATTCCATAAGTGAGGGTCTACAAACCAAGTTTGCTTTGAATTATATGAATATACCGAAGTTGGATAAAGTCTCGGCCCCGTTTCCCATGTTGTTTGGTGACATCGTAGACCCAACCATCAGACGTGTAACTGTTGAAATCAAGCAAAATGGAAAACCAGTAGAGATAGAAAGCAAATTGGTTGAAGTGAGTCGGGACCAGCTGATCTGGTACGCCTTCCTGCCACCCGCAGCAGATATCCCATATACAATTCAAGCTTATAATGTTGAGGGCGAACTTATAGCAAGCAAGCGAATTGAAGATGCGAATGACAGTGGCTCATTGAATGTTGAACGATGATGCATATGGGTGTGATGATGGATATTACGCAGGATCATCTGTTGTTCGATTGGCTTTCACATATTTGAGCTGCGCAACGATGATGACGCTAATGATCACCAGCAGGAACCACGAACTGATCTTGCTAAAGCTAACCAGTTGCCAAGCATCATGTTGATCAGGATATTTCCAGCCATTGAAGAATGTAGCGATATTCTCAGCAGCCCAGATGAAGAAACCAACAATGACAAAAGCAATGGATAACGGCATTCGATAGGTCGTTGCCCGTACCCGGTAGATAATCCACGTTTTCCAGAAGACAATAAATACAAGCACCGTTAGCCACCAACGAAAATCGGGAATAAAATGATGGGTGAAAAAGTTGATATATATGGCTGCACCGAGCAGACCGGAAGGTAATATACCAGGCCATCCAGTCATGTCCATTCGCAGTCTTCGCCACACCTGACACATAAAGCTGGCTACACTTGCATACATGAATCCACTATATAGAGGGACACCAAGGATTTTGGTGTACGCCGGCTCAGGGTATGACCATGAGCCCATCCATACTTTATAGATCTCCAACGCCAGGCCAATCATGTGAAATACACAGATGACCTTGATTTCATCCCGGGTTTCCAAGCCGCTTCGATACATCAGGTACTGCACAACAAGCAATACCAGCAGGATCGCATCATATCGATAAAGAAAAGGAACTGGGATGACGCTGGATAGGGCCAATGTGCCAAAGATCGCTACAGGAAATATGCAGCTCATCGCCTGATGATAGCCGAAATGCAGTAGCTGTACTATAGGTTTCATTTCAAATTCAACTCCTTTCCAAACACGTTGGAGCCAGATTTATTTAAGATTTAGGGTGTTTATCATAGGCGTTTTTCTGCCTACACTTCATCATATAGATATTTCTGTGAATAAAAAGAGAAAAAAACGCACAAATCTGTTCTTGTTTTTCAGGATTGTATCCCTCAACCGTGATGACTCGGTCCTTCCATGTATATTCTCTCGTGGTTATGTTAAAATGGAATTCGAACAATTAACAATAGACAAGGAGGCCGCCATGCAACCGATCAAACCTCAAGATATTCAGCTCCGACTCAGTGAACTTGCTGATCAGGACTTATACGTACATCTGGAACTCACGTCAGGTGCATATGCACATCATTATGATAGTTCGAAGCATCCGGCATCGGCATTCATTACCAATGCGGCCATACGATATACGCAGGGCTCTATTTCGGGTACGGGTCCATACCGGGTAGGTCTAAAAACCACTCAGGGATGGATATATGCCGAGGGTCTTACACATATTGACGAACAGGAAAACGAAAGACTTATTCTGGCTGGTCACGACACTCAAGGCAAGCTGGTTGTCGCGTTACAACTGAGTCGGGAGATGTTCTGATGAAAGTGGAGGATGGAAAAACCATGAATACGACACACAATGAGCATGAGCGAATCTTGGTGGTGTATCCACATCCGGATGATGAAGCTTTCTCTGTATCGGGAACATTAGCCAAATACATAGATGGCGGTGCCCATGTAACCTACGCTTGTCTGACACTTGGCGAGATGGGGCGCAACATGGGTATTCCTCCCTTTGCCAACAGAGTCACATTGCCTGCGATTCGCAAGCAAGAACTGATTGAAGCTTCCGCAGCGATCGGAATCCAGGACTTAAGAATGCTCGGTTTTCACGATAAAATGATTGAGTTTGAAGATCCGCAGCTGCTCGACGATTGTATTATGGCACTGCTTGAAGAACTGAAACCGTCGCTCGTCATCACCTTCTATCCGGGCTTCAGTGTTCACCCCGATCATGATGCTACGGGAGAAGCCGTCATTCGCACGATTACTCGTCTTCCTGTAGCTGAGCGCCCAGTGGTTCACTGTGTTGCGTTTTCGAATAATCATGAACAGTTCATTGGCACAGCAGATGTATTCGTTGATGTGACTGGATTTTTAAGTCAAAAAATGGCATCAATTCGTGCCCATCGTTCCCAATTCCAGGCAGCAGAGCTTGTCGGAAATCGTGAGCTCGATGATGAAGAAATTAAGAAACGCTTTGGTAGAGAAAAATTTTGGACCTATCCATTTGAATAATCGGATCACTTAGAAGTCGCCATTATGGCGGCTTTTTTTGTTAGATCACAATATCGACACAAAAATGTGCTGTCTATAGCCTAATTGAGCTATATGGAAAAAAATCCGTTTTAAGTACACTGTGATCAGGATTGTGATAACGCTTCATTATTGGGTTGCTTCAATGGATGAGGAATAAGGATGAATGATTCTGAGTGAAATGGAGGGATGGTGTGTACAGCCAAAGTATGCTTGAGATTGACGTAAGATCTGTTAAATACAAAGCCGCAGTATTACACCTCAGCAACAAGGAGCCAGATTTGCGCGGGATGAATCATGAATAATTTTGGGGAAAGGTTGCGTGTGTTTGGCTGTTGCAAGAAAAGCAGGGGCCTGGTCCTGCCTTTTCTAATTAGCATGTTGATTGCCCTATTGTATTTCCCGCAGGGAAAGGCCATGGCCGCCTCTGTAGAACGTGATCTCATTCCCCTTCAGCCAATGATTGACCGTTCTGCATCCGGAGATGTCATTGTACTTGAGTCAGGCCGATATGCAGGCCCCATAACGATTGATAAGAACATCACCATTCAGGGCGATCCTACGGTCATTGTTGTTAACGCGGAAGCCACATCTACAATAATGATTCGTTCGGATGGGGTGAAGTTGAGAGGTTTTACCATTGAACATGATGCGAATGCACAGACTGCAGCCATTCAGGTTGAAGGGAACAACAGTGAGATCACGGATCTGCATATTCAGACCCAGGGTTTTGGGATAATCATCCGGAATTCAAGTCAGGCGGCGATTCAGCGGAACAAGATCACTTGGGTGGGGTCTGGTTCTGCAACCAGTAGCCAGAAGGGCAATGGCATTGATCTGTACAACGCCCATGACAGCTACATTGAAGGCAATGAGATCACAGGCATGCGGGATGGCATCTATCTGGAGAACAGTCGCATATCTACCGTTCGAAATAACAGGCTGTTACATACAAGGTATGGCATCCACTGTATGTACATTGACGGCTCTTCTGTCATGGACAATACCGGAGAAGAGAACATGACAGGTGCCATGATCATGGGCGTCAAGAATACGGTTATATCGGGCAATTCTTTTCGCAAACAAAGTACCCATGTTCATTCCCAAGGCATTCTGTTGTATGACGTACATCAATCCTCTGTACTCAACAATGTGGTGGAGGGCAACCGTGTCGGTATGAATATAGCAGAATCCTCGGGCAATGAGATCCGTGGCAATGCGGTACTTCGGAATTTTGTGGGCATTCAGCTGGTTCTGGCAGAAGATAACGAATTCACACATAACCAATGGGTCTCCAATGTTATTGAGGCTTCGGCTTTGGATAGCCCGAACAATGTCATGATGGAGAATTACTGGGACTCCTTTCAGGGGCTCGATCTAAATCAGGACGGAATCAGTGAGATTTCCTATGCCATTAATCCTTTTTATGAGCAACTGGTCAGTCGAAATTCTGCGTATCAGCTCTTTTTTCAATCACCGGGCATGGTCTTTCTGAGTGACTTGTTTACAGAAGGCAGAGAACAATGGACTACTGACAAGTCGCCACGAATGAGCATGGATAAGGGATCTGATCTGCACATAACAGTGGAAACAGCTACAGGTACCCATATGGTTTGGATCATTGGGCTAGCTTTGCTGGGTATAGCGACTTTTATCATTATCTATATGGGGGTATCACGAAAATGAACAAAAGCTTGAACGGAAGATGGTCAATGCTTATGGTACTTATGTTTGGCATCGTATTATTAACAGCTTGCGGAACAAAATACGCGGCATTGCCGATTAATGAAGAGGTGGATATCTGCGCGATATGTAAAATGCAGGTGAAGGACGATGCATATGCAACGCAGCTCACTACGAAAGACGGCCAAAATTACAAGTTTGATGATATCGGTTGCATGAACCAGTGGAAAACAGAGAATGGCACAGATAACATCGGCATGGACTATGTGCGTGACTATAATGACAAGGAATGGATTGAATACAGCAAAGCCACGTATGTATATGATGCTTCATTGCGCACGCCTATGGCCTATGGAATTCTAACTTTCAAGGACAAGCCATCGGCTGAAGCGTTCGTTGCAGAG
This sequence comes from Paenibacillus sp. FSL R5-0749, assembly GCF_038595085.1. Lineage (NCBI taxonomy): Bacteria > Bacillati > Bacillota > Bacilli > Caryophanales > Paenibacillaceae > Paenibacillus > Paenibacillus sp. FSL R5-0749. The sequence continues at coordinate 3,179,152 of NZ_CP152005.1, forward strand.
CAAGGTGTGGGGACCATTATGACTGCTGAGGATCTTGCATCGCATGACTGGAAACAAAATACAGAGAATATGGACATGATGGGTGAACATGGGCACGGAGAAGAGGGTATGAGTGACGAAGGAATGAGTGATGAGAAACACTAGGAAGATGAGACGAAAGAAGAGTCAGGTCACTAGGTATGACCATAGAAAATGGTGATCAATGATGGCAGATATGATACAGATTGCAAGACGGGAAGTGAAGATGGGATTTCGCAATCCCTGGGCGTATTCGTTTCTGATTCTTTTTTGCACATTTAGCTTAAGTTTGTTACTCCTGAATTCGCAGAATCTGGTTCAAGGATATTCGGGCACAACAGGTTCGATGCTGAATCTAATTCTATACCTTTTGCCATTAATGACGCTGTTCCTCGGTTCCTTCTCATTAACATCCGAAAAGGAAGATGGCAGTTGGCAACTGCTGGCGACATATCCTATTGGTACAATGTCCTTTATTGTGGGCAAGTATGTTGGGTTGTCAATTGTATTGATTACCATTGTTGCGTTTGGATACGGCCTGATGGGAGTGATTAGCGGAGTAGTCGGGAATCCACTGGATGTCATGACATATCTTCTCTTTCTGGCATTCTCGTGTGGACTGGTGTTGTTATTTCTGACACTGGCTCTATTCATCGGTTCGTTGTCGCGCAATCGGTGGCAGGCATTAACCATCTCGGTGACCGTATGGTTTTTCACAGTCATTGGATGGCCAACGTTACTGCTCTCAGTATTGGGATTGATGCCTTATCTGTGGGTCAAACCGATGCTGGTTATGCTAACGTTCATTAATCCGGCTGAGCTGGTGCGATTGTTCGTAGTCATCAAACTGGGAGGTGGATCCATTCTGGGGCCTGAATATTATCAATGGGTGGACTGGGTGCAGCAACCCAGTGGCAGTTGGATTTTCATCGGGATATGTCTGTTCTGGATCACCTGCTCTGTCCTGACCATATACGCGATCTGGGAGAGGGGGCGTTCTCATGGATAAGGTGGGACTCGAAGTGATGGGATTGGGAAAATCCATTAAAAAGAAACGTATTGTTGAGGATATCTCCTTTCGCATGAGTTCCGGTCAAGTGCTTGCCCTCTGTGGAGGCAATGGCGCAGGAAAGAGCACGGTGCTGCGTATGATCGCTGGAATTCTTCGGCCTACCACGGGTGACGTTGTAGTCAACAATATTCGTTGGTTGAAGGAGCGCAAACATTATTCACAGCAGATTGGATATATGCCGGATGATTATCAATTTAATCAGGGATTAAGTGCGGAGGAAATGCTTCTGTTCTGGGCTTCTCTGCGGAAAGTTCCCAAGGGGAGAGTACAGGAAGTACTGACTATGGTAGGTTTGGAGAATCAAAAGAAAAACCGGGTTACGACTTTCTCCAAAGGGATGCGCCAACGTGTGTTATTTGCTCAAGCTGTACTGTCCAAACCTCCATTGCTCATCATGGATGAGCCAACAAATGGATTGGACCCGTTCTGGATGCAGGAATTAGCTCAGCTCCTCAAGGGTATCAAGCAGGATGGCCACATGGTCGTGTTCTCAACCCATCAGCTGGAGATTGCAGATGATATTGCGGATCAGGTGATGTTCATGAACCAGGGACGTAGTGTGGGAGAGGGCTCCACCCGTGACTTTCGTGATCAATTCGGTTCGCTCCATGCAGCATTTCATCAAAGTCTTGGTTTAAAGTGAAGGTGAGTTCAGTGCAGAAGAAGAATCTTAAGAGCAGACGTACTCTTACAATTTTGATTGGATTGATCGCTTTGTTAGCAGGTGCATGGGCTATTTTTGAAAATGTATCGACACCTGAGTCAGGGCGAGCCAACATGATTCAAGTAGGTGCAAGGGCCCCTGAGTTCACAGCGGTTAATTCAGCAGGCGAGCAAGTGAAGCTGTCGGATTATCGGGGCAAAGCCGTCATGATTAACTTTTGGGCTTCATGGTGCACGCCCTGTGTAAGGGAGATGCCGCTCGTACATCAGATTGCCCAGGACTATCAGAATGATGTGGCAACCCTGTTTGTTAACGTGGGGGAATCAAAGGGTACGATTCGTGAGTTTATGGATAAGCAAGCGTTTGATTTTCCGGTCATCATTGATGTGACGGGTAACATATCAGGGATGTATCGTATTACGGGTTTGCCCGCTACGATGGTTATTGATAAGGAAGGGAAGTTCCGTCACATATTGCTAGGCGAACTTACTGAAGACATCCCTTTACAGCAATGGCTGGAAGAGAGTATTTAGTCGTAAGAGTTGGATGGTGAGAAAAGCGGCAGGAACCCCCAAGATCGCCCAAGATCCCTCATAATACAAGTGAAATGAAGGTACGTTAAAAGTAACTACAAAAATTTAAGCACATAAAAAGCCGGACACCCCTTTAACGAAGGGGTGTCCGGCTTTACTTTTTTAAATATGCTGCTTCGCAGCAGAGATTACAATACAGCAGCGGAAGCGTAATTGGTACGGGCGATTCTGGTTGCATCCACCATGTTACGGAGGGAAGCCACGGTTTCTTCCTGTCCACGGGTTTTTAATCCGCAGTCCGGGTTGATCCAGAACAGCTCCGGATCAAGAACACGCAGGGCGCGTTCAATCATGCTGCTCATTTCATCCACACTTGGAACCCGTGGACTATGGATATCATATACGCCAAGACCAATACCCAGCTCATACGTATTTTCTTCAAAACTATGAATCAGTTCGCCGTGACTACGGGATGTCTCAATAGAAATGACATCTGCATCCATGGCTTCGATGGAATCAATCATGTCATGGAATTCGCAATAGCACATATGCGTATGAATTTGGGTCGTTTCGTGCACCGTGCACGTGGAAATGCGGAACGCTTTGACCGCCCAGGCCAGGTAATCGGCTTGTTCATTTTCCTTCAGCGGAAGCCCTTCACGAACAGCCGGCTCGTCAACCTGAATCATGCCAATGCCTGCCTGTTCAAGTGCTTCAACTTCCTGTCTTAGCGCATACGCCAATTGATAGGCAATCTGCTCCCGAGCAATGTCTTCCCGTACGAACGACCAGTTCATGATGGTAATTGGGCCAGTCAGCATGCCTTTAACAGGGCGATCGGTCTGCGATTGAGCATATTTCGTTTCTTCTACCGTCATTTCACCCGTGAACGCAACATCCCCGAAGATAATAGGCGGCTTCACGCAACGTGAACCATACGACTGTACCCAGCCGAACTGTGTAAAGGCAAAACCGGCAAGTTTCTCGCCAAAGAACTCAACCATATCGGTACGCTCAAACTCACCATGTACCAATACGTCAATTCCGATCTCTTCCTGAAGCTTAATCCAGATATCAATCTGCTCCCGGATGAAGGCAGCATACTGTTCGTTGTTCAACTCACCTTTTCGCCATAACTGACGTGCTTTTCTGACTTCAGCAGATTGTGGGAAACTGCCAATCGTTGTCGTTGGGAAGAGTGGCAATTGCCATTTGACCTGTTGGGCTTCATGACGCTCGGCAAAAGGACGAGAGCGCTCTGGCTGTTGAACACTTATGGAAGCAACGGCTTTCTGTACAGCTGTGCGGTTCCGATCTTCGGATTGCTGAAGTGCCTGAAGGGGAAGCTCTGCTTCGTCTATTTTGGCTGTAATCTCTGCACTTGGTGAATATAGGGCTGTAGTCAAAAGAACAATCTCATCCAGCTTTTCATCTGCAAACGCAAGAGCATTTTTCAAATCAGATGTAAGTTTTGCCTCACGTGCAGTGGTAACGGGCACATGCAGCAGGCTGCAGGATGATTGCACGATGATACGTTCAGACGTTACGACTTCAGCCAGTTCATTCAGCAACTTCAGTTTGCCTTGAAGGGAAGCTTTCCAGATCCCACGTCCATCAATAATACCTGCTCCGAGCACTTTGTCAGCCGGGAAACCGGATGTGCGAATGGATTGTATGTTACCAGAGAGTCCGTGTACAAAATCTAGTCCTACCCCTTGCACTGGCAATGACACAATGTCACTGTAGTTTTCGACAGATTCAAAGTACGTTTGCAGCATGATATTCAGGCCCGGCACGGCCGCCGCAAATGTCTCATATATATTATTCAGACGCTGTACGTCTTCATCATCTAATTTGGTGACCAGAATAGGTTCGTCGATCTGCACCCACTGAACACCTTCACTCGCAAGTTCCTGGAGTAATTGAGTGTAAAGTGGAAGCAAGCGATCCAGCCATGCGTCAGTCTCGGATTTATCATAGCCTTTCGAGAGCTTCAGGAAGGTTAATGGTCCAACGATGACCGGTTTTCCTTCAATGCCGAGTTTTTCTTTTGCTTCACGATAAGCGAGAAGGGGTTTGTTCTCCGTCAGAGTTGGGGAAGCCCCCTCCAGTTCAGGTACGATGTAGTGATAGTTGGTGTTAAACCATTTTGTCATTTCGCTCGCTGCGGCATCTTTCGTACCCCGGGCAATGCCATAATATACGGACAACGGAACCGAGCCACCATCATATGTAAAACGTTTAGGAATAATGCCGAACATCACGGCCGTATCCAGGATATGATCGTAATAACTAAAATCATTCACCGGAATGAGGTCGATGCCTTTTGCTTGCTGTTTACACAAATGATCGATACGGATCTCCTGCAAACGTGCGTGAAATTCTGTTTCCTCCAATTTTCCTGCCCAGAACGCTTCCAACGCTTTCTTCCATTCGCGATCAGCACCAATACGCGGATATCCCAATACACTACTTTTCGTCATCGTTTAAAACCCCTCTGCTTTATGTTACACAAAATTTATCACAGATCCGGAGTTATAACGTAATTCCATTAAATTATACCTAGTTATAGCCTGTGGCTATATCAAAAGTGATCATTACGTTTGAAAAAGACACCAGTAATGTTACAATGGTTAACTATGTTCATACGAATGATTGAAGGGAGGGCGATAAGCATGAATCTGTATCACATCCAGTCTACCGTGCACGGAATCAACAGAGTAGCATCGTTTTTGGAAGAAAATTATATTGGTATCGCTTGGTCCGGTACAGGAGATCTGGAGCAAACGCCCCCGGAGCTATGGAAGGAACAGTTAGTTCAACACGTTAGCTTGGATGAAGCAGAATTGGCGAGAGCACTCGGGACATTACATATGTTTGCCAACCTCATGCAGGATGGAGATTATGTATTAATTAGCGATGATGAATGGACGTATGTGGGGGATATCGGGGATTATTATTACGACGATTCCGCTGGTACGGAAGAGGACTTGATCTGTCACCGCCGCGGGGTTACATGGTTGGGTCGTATTCCTCTCGCTGAGCTAAATGACAAAGTTCAGTCGCTGCTAAAAGATTCATCCATACTTGCAAAGTTTGAGCATCCCGTTTCACAAGCACAGCTGGATCGCGGACTTGCAATCGGCATAGCAGCTGAAGCAACACACACTCTCTCAACAGCAATAGATGAAGCTACAATTCAAGCAGCTATTCATGTGCTGAAGGAAGCGTTGCACAGTGAAGAAGAAGAGCTGCGAATTCGTGCGGCTACAGCCATTTTGCAGTATGCCAAACCATAGTAACATGCAAAAGTTAGAGAATAGTCGTGATTTTATATAGAAATCATTCATATCAAAACAATTTCAAATTTTCCAATTCTGGAGTGAGTTGAGGCGTACTTATAGAAATATTCAATGGATGGGGGAATTGACGCTTGCTGTTGGGAATGATAATTTAGACATATCATTAAAACCAATAAGTCCAATGAGATAAAGGGGGTATGTAGGGTGACACACATCGTGCATGCAGCAGCTGAAGATATTCGCAGCGAGGATTCGTTGCAATTGATCAAGGAACTGAGTGAAGAACTCGGTTTGTTATATGGCGGTGATGGAACGGCGGGATTTCAACTGTCCGACGTTGAAGTGCCACGGGCGGCTTTTATCGTTGCGAGGATCGACGGGTACCCGGTTGGTTGCGGAGCACTTAGACCCCTTGATGAAACATCTGTAGAAGTTAAACGCATGTATACACGCAGTGGCTACCGCCGTAAGGGGATAGCCCAGGCTATTTTGGCTGAGGCGGAGCGTCTTGCAAGCGAACTTGGTTATACCAACCTGAAACTGCAAACCGGTCCATTACAGCCGGAAGCTGCAGCACTATATGAGCGTGTAGGGTATTATCGAATCCCTGTATTCAGTGGCAATTGGGATAAAGTATTGGCCTATCAGAAAGATCTGGTACACGAAAAGGTAAATGTTACGCACGAATCATAACTTCCGTTATTGAACGGATAGAGGAGCATAATATACAAGAAAAAGTCGCCTATGGGCGACTTTTTTTAGCTTTAATATATGCAATGTACTCCAATGATCTCATCTGAACATCTAGACAAAGTCGTTTAATCCGTTACGCTATTATTGATCGATGGGTCTTGATATTGAGCGCCCCATTCGCACAGTCCTTCCAAAACGGGCAGTAACCTCTCAGCTTTCGCTGTCAGTCGGTACTCGACTTTAGGAGGGACTTGAGGATACTCTTTGCGCTCTACCATGCCATCTGCTTCCAGTTCTTTGAGCTGTGAACTCAATGTTTTATATGTGATGGCTCCGATCTGTCTTTTCAGCTCATTGAAGCGGACAGGCGGGTTTTCTGCCAAAAGGTACATAATCACCATTTTCCATTTGCCACCAATAACGGACAATGTATATCCAAAAGGGGTATCTTGAATGTTTTTAACTTTACCGTGGTAGTCAGCCATGCTCATTATTAACACTATCCTTCCGGGTAGTACCTATTATAAAAGACCGTACTGTTTATTTGGGATCAGTTTAAACTAATCTTACTTGGAAGTAAAGGAGATTTACGATGACTCAAAAAACAATACGTCGCCGGAGCTGAAGATTCCACTGATGGCTTTGCTAGATACACCAAAAGGAACAACCATCGCTGGTTGTTCCTTTTGGTGTGATTAGTTTGTTTTTATAAGAAGATCAGCAACAATGTTCCTGCGGCAAAACAGTAATACGAAAAGTATTTCAGGTTGCCTTTTGCCATAATGCCCATAAACCATCTCATGGAGAAATAGGTAACGAAGAGTGTTGTGATGAATGCAATCAGATAGGGGATCGCCAGCTGTGATCGATTTGGATCATTGGCGATGTCGGATACACCCATGATGAGTCCACCAATGCTTATTGGAATGTACAGCATGAAGGAGAACTTCAGTGCCGTTTCCTGTTTCATGCCCACAGCGATGGAAGCAATTACAGTCGCCCCTGAACGGCTAATTCCGGGAATAAGAGCTACTGCCTGAGCGAGACCGACCAACAATGCATCTTTTGTAGACAGATCACCGTCTTGTTTGCGGCCACGAAGATTACGAATCAGCCATAAGGCAACGCCGGTAATCAATAGCGCGATGGAAACAGTGTAGACGGACGAGAAAATTTCTTCAATCCGATCCTTGAACAGGACCGCAACGACAGCAGCAGGAACCGTACCAATAATTATGTATAAGCAAAACATGAAGTCTGCTCTATATTCCTCTTTACGAGTACGCAGGTAACCTAGTGCACCAATAATCAACTTTTTGATATCTTCCCGGAAAATAAAAATAATAGCGATAAGCGATGCTGTGTTTGTTAAAATCTCAAATGACAATCCATTCTGCTTCATGCCCATCAGTCTCTGCGCGATGATCAAGTGACCGCTGGAGGAGACAGGAATCGGCTCCGTTGCGCCTTGAACAATACCTAAAAATAAATACTTTAACCATAACATAATTTCTTCCATGTTGTCCTCCTTGAATACGTGTCATTGGCTTTCCAATGATCTCTCTTTTTAATAAAAGTGACTTGTCTACTCTATTGATGATAGCCGCTTAAGTTAGTGACTTGCAAGTTAGAGTTCATAGAGGGAGGGAAATAAACATAGCTTGTCAAATACTTCAGAGCATGATATCGTTGATAACGATTATCAATATCAACGAAAAGGTGGGTTTATTTTGCGTAAACAGAGAAAATCAGTATGGATCATAATGGCACTCATCTTGCTGCTTGTACTTAGTGCTTGTGGTCAATCTACCACGAGCAATAGTACAACCGGGGACAGTACGAATGAAACTGCGGGAACAGAAACCAAGACGAACTCGGATTCAGCTTCTTCAGCTGGTACAGAAGCAACTGCCGAAGAGGAACTCGTTACATACCAATCGGATGCAGGTGAAGTACAGGTACCCAAAAATCCTAAGCGCATTATTGATTTGACGTCATTTTCGACGGGGTACTTTGTTGCCCTCGATGCACCGGTAGTCGGCGCTTTATCAGGAGCGATGAACAACAAGTATATCAAGGATCAACTTGCAGAAGCTGGCACAAGTGATCTGGGTGAAAAGCCTACACCAGAGAGTCTAATCAGCTTAAAACCCGACCTCTTTATTGTGTACACAGGCACAGAGGGCATCGACAAGCTGGAGCAGATTGCGCCAGTCGTACAGATTGATTATGGTAAGCGCAATTTCAAGGATCTGATGCTTGAGATGGGTAAGCTTACCAATAGAGAAGACGCAGCTAAAGCATGGAATGCTAAATGGGAAGCAAAGATTAACGAAATGAAGCCTAAGGTTCAGGAAGCTGTGGGTGATCGCACGGTATCCATTCTGAATCCATATGCCAAAGGATTATTTGTATTTGGTCACAACTACGGCCGAGGCGGTGAAATTATTTATGGAGAGTTTGGTCTCAAGGCACCGGCCAAGGCTCAAGCTGAAGCAATTGACAGCGGTACTGGTTGGGCTTCGATATCCATGGAACTATTACCGGAGTATGCGGGGGATATCATCTTCACCAGCCCATGGTCGGGAGATAAAACTGATCCCAAGATCGTATATGATAATCCATTGTGGAAGAATTTGCCTGCGGTGAAGGCCAATCATGTGTTCCAGCTTGACCCGACTTCAGACTCGTACAACGATCCGTTAACGTTGGAAGGTCAGCTGCAGTTTATTTCGGATAGCTTGCTTTCGGAAAAGTAAAATTGGACTGAAAAATACAATAGAGTAACATAGGAGCATTTCCAAACGTCATTAAAAGACGGGGAGATGCTCTTTTTTTGTGATGCGAAACAGTAATAGCTAGTACCACGACAGATGAGGGCAGTTGTTTTATTGATCCATACCTCTCAGGCGTTTAATATCTTCTCTGGGCGGTAAACCGAACATGCGAGAATATTCACGACTGAATTGCGACGGGCTTTCGTAACCTACCTGAAATGCTACATCTGCTGCATCGGTGGACTTGGATAATAACAAGCGCCGAGCTTCTTGCAACCTAAGTTGTTTTTGAAACTGAATCGGACTCATGGCAGTCACTTCTTTAAAGTGTCTGTGCAGCGAGGCAGTACTCATATTCGCCAAATCGGCCAGATCCTCCACCCGAAAATTTTGCTCAGAGTGATTCATAATATATTCAATAACGTCTCTGATTCGATAGGTATGGCTGCCCGCAATGGTAGCTTGTTCCAAGGCAATCCCATGGGGGCCTTTCAGAACTTTATAGAGAATTTCCTTCTTGAACAAAGGAGCGAGCAGTGGTATATCTTCCGAATGATCTTCCAACAAACGTATTAACCTGACAACTGCATCCAGCAGAGATGGCTCAGCCTGGCTTACAAACATTGCACGTTTCGTTGTTTTCTGCGGTCTTGCCGGGAAATGGGAGTGGTTCAACACCTCCAGAATCTCACTGGACGTAAATTCAAGTTTCAGGGCCAGATAAGGAGCCTCAGACGAGGCTTGAATCACTTGTCCACTAACCGGCAAGTCAACGGTTGCCACGATATAACTTCCTGGACCATATCGGAAACGATCCTGTCCCAGCAGGACCTGTTTCTCACCCTGTACGATAATGCAGAACGAAGGTTCGTTCACTCTAAATATAGGTTCAGTAACAACCGATTCACGGATTAGAAATAATGAAGGGATAGCCGTCTGGTGCACACCATTGGTGTTTGAATAACGGTCAATACGTTTGGCTAATTCGTCTTGATGCTCGTGTAATCGATCAGACATGCGTAAATCTCCTTTTTCGCACAATATAATAATTAATCACATTCTAGCGTATATTGACCCTAGGCGGTAGAAAACGGATAGGAATAGGCAAACATTTGATGTAAATGGATAAAACATGCTGACTGCTGGTTACATAATCACAAGTGCACAATCATGATATACAACAAGTACAGAAGATGTATACGTCTTTTATTTACTGATCGTTCCCGATGTGTTAGATTGACTTTAGGAGGGAAGTCGAATGGCTAGAAGTAAAGAGTTTGAAGTGAACGAAGTGTTGGATAAAGCAATGAAGATCTTCTGGGAACAAGGTTATGAGAAGACATCGATGAGTGACCTTGTGGAGCATATGGGAATACATCGCCGAAGTATATACGATACATTTGATGATAAACATACATTGTTCTTGCAGGCTATGGATCGTTATAAAGGCAAGATCAGTGCTACATTACTTGCAGAAATTAAAGCGTCCAAGACGGCAGTGGAAGCACTGCATAACATTTATGGATTGATGATCAGTGAAGCAGAGGATACACCATCGGGTTGTCTGATCGTAAATTCGGCAGTAGAGCTGGGCACACGTGATTCGGATGTAGATTCACGGTCCCTTGAATCATTTAACGATACAGAGCGGATGTTTGAGCAGATCATCGAATGGGGACAACGCGATGGAGAATTTTCCTCAGACCATGATGCGAAGGAAATGGCAGAGTATTTGCACAATATTTCTGTCGGCATTAGAGCCATGGCCAGAACCTCGATGGATAAAGTTAAATTAAATCGAATAATCAATGTATCCATAAAACTGTTGGAAAAATGATACGGCTGGCTCTACGCGCATATAGAGGCATATCTCCGAAATGTTACTCCATACGATGTGCCTAAACATATCCCAAATAGCAGCTTGTAATCCGTTATAGGATTACAAGCTGCTATTTTTGTACCTATTTACGTCATGAGAAAGATGGACCATCAATTGGTGACGGCATCGGCTGTTGTTTTTACTCTTCTGTGAATCTCTTCGGTTCCAGCTTCCAAAGCAGTTTCGTAGTATGAACGTTTATGGTCAATAACTTCCATGGTCCTTCTTAGTTGCTCCATTTGTGCTTCAACAATGGCTTTTCGTTCCGTGAACATATCATATCTTTGCTTCAGGGTGGAATCCCCTTCAGAACACCATTCAATAAAATCCTTGATGTCTTTGATAGGCATTCCGGTCAACTTCAGGCATTGAATGATCTTTAGAAAGTCGATGTCTGAATCTTTGAACAAGCGCGTTCCGCTCGTGGTACGTTCTACAAAAGGCATAAGTCCTTCCTTATCATAGTACCGCAATGTATATACTGTAAGGTCTAATTTTTTGGCAACTTCACCGATTGAATAAGTCATATAGAATGAATTCCTTTCTACGAGGGGTAGACTTCGAGTTAACTCTAGGATTGATCCGAGTGAATTCTATCATGTTGGATTACTGGATGTCAAAGTACGTTGGAGATAAAAAATAAGATAAACATTTGACCTAGAGTTAACTAGAGGGCGTAAGATTATTTATGTACTTACAATTACGAGGAGGTTATTCCATTGATTATAGCTAAAGCCAGAGCCGTTGACGGTCCAGACCAACAATTCAGAAGTGCTGAAATTAAACGACGTGATCTGGATACCAATGATGTATTAATCGAGATTAAATATGCCGGTATCTGCCATTCTGACATTCATACTGCTCACGGTGAATGGGGTCCTGTGAACTATCCACTCGTTCCTGGGCACGAAATTGCCGGGATTGTAACTGATGTAGGAAGCGGAGTCTCCAAATATAAGGTTGGTGACCGAGTAGGGGTCGGATGTATGGTCGACTCTTGTGGTGAATGTGTTAACTGCCGTAAAGGTGAAGAGCAATACTGTCTTAAAGGAAATATTCAAACTTACGCTGGAGTAGACAAATACGGTGAACCTACGCAAGGTGGATATTCAACACATATTGTTGTCGTAGAGGATTTTGTCGTTCGCATCCCTGATAACATTGCACTTGATGCAGCTGCACCTTTGTTGTGTGCCGGTATTACGACGTATTCACCACTTCATCACTGGGAAGCTGGCCCAGGTAAGAAGGTTGCCGTTGTAGGTATGGGTGGTCTGGGTCATATGGCTGTCAAAATCGCACATGCGATGGGTGCGGAAGTAACGGTCCTCTCCCAATCCTTGAGCAAAAAAGAAGATGGACTGCAATTTGGTGCAGATCATTACTTTGCCACAAGCGAACCCGAGACCTTCGAAAAACTTGCAGGAACCTTTGATCTGATGATTAACACGGTGAGTGCCAATATTGACATTAACGCGTATTTCTCACTGCTCACGCTAGATGGTACACTCGTGAACGTGGGTGCTCCTGCAGAGCCATTAGCCGTAAACGTATTTTCTCTGATCGGTCATCGCCGTTCATTCGCAGGTTCCATGATTGGTGGCATTCGTGAGACGCAAGAGATGCTTGATTTCTGTGCAGAACATGATATTGCGCCTAACATTGAGGTTATCTCGGCTGATCAGATTGACGAAGCTTACAAGCGTGTACTGGCTTCTGACGTGAAATATCGCTTTGTTATTGATATCAACACCATGTAAGTGTGGAGTGTGATTATTGATAGGGATAGTTAAAGATAGAATAAAGCAGCTGCCTATAAGGTCAGCTGCTTTTTATCTTGTTCATTGTAGGATCCTTTTTAGCTCACCTTCCTGGTGAAAATTCATATTTAATCTTTCAGCATGATATGGTTAAGTAAAAAGAGCCGCAGCAGCGGCTCAAATAAATTAAAAGTTAAGATGCAGCAATGGCTTAATATGCTTAGCAGCGGCACTGAACTGATCAGAAAATTCTTCTGAATCGTGGTATTCTCTAGGCAAGTCATTCAGGAATAATTTGATCTGTTTGGCTACTTTTATACGTACTTCAGAATCTGTACGGTTTCCTTTTAATTGATCCTTTACAAGATAACCATATTCATTTCTAAATATTAAAAAGTCATTGATAAGAACATTTATATAATCAGAGAAATTTTCAGTGTGTTCTTTGATGAGCGTTAATCGGTCATTTATTAAAATGATGGAAGTATAAACATCAAACATTTGCTCGATTTCTCCAGTAGAATGGACCTCACTGGTTTGAGAAAGTGTATCATTCAGATTCTGTACTCTCGAAACAAAACTAGTATAATAATCCGAATTGACCGCAATTTCTTTCTTGCGAGTTGAGTTCTCAATTAAAATAAAAGTTGAACCAATGATCAATAGAACCAAGAGGAATATAATGATATTAGAATATTTTTTCATGTAGTATTATGCTTCCCGTTAGTGAGAATGAAGTGTAATTCTGCAGCTACGAGAACGAATACTCCTCCCAATGAAATTAAAACTTTCAATTATGTAACCCCCATATTTTTTTTGTACAGAACATTAAAGAGGTTAACACAAAAAAAGGGAATAGATCTATCTGCATAATTTACCACTTATATAGGTTGTTTGTTATTATAATATTCTATCTTGAAATTGCTACAGACATAGGTGTGAAGCTAGCTAAATCTAATAATTACTTGAAGAAACTTGAAAGGAGTGGAAGGAGAAAGATGACAGCATCATTTTCACATCAGCCCGAAGGGTATGAATGTCCATTTTGTTGTATTTGGGGTATCGAGCGACCGGATCAGGGAACCAAACAAAGAGATATTATCTATCAGAATGAAAAGGTAACGGCATTTATAGCAGGCAAGTGGTGGCCAAACAATAAAGGACATGTGCTTATTGTTCCAAATCAACATTTCGAGAACATCTTTGAACTTCCTGCGGACTACGCTGCTGAGATTCATTACGCGGCTCAACTTACAGCATGGGCAATGAAAAGTACATATGGATGTGAAGGAATCTCTACACGACAGCATAATGAACCTGCAGTAATCAAGATGTATGGCATTATCATCTGCATGTTTATCCCAGATACGTGAATGATCAACTTTATCTGACAAAGGGTTCTCAATCCGATCCAGATGAACGCGCATTCTGTGCTGATCAGTTGCGTTCTTGGATTAAGGAAAACATTTAAAGTCTAGCAAGCTACTTATCGTTTTGAGTTATCGGACAGATAGGGGTCTTGAATTTGATATTCATGATAGAATGAGTTTGAATGGGGCAAATTAAATAGTATATTTCATGATATAGGGGGAAACCAATGGAGACCTTTGCAGAATTTATAGCACGCATCGATAACCCGGAACACCAGGCACGAACGGAAGAAGTTTTGAACTGGATCACTGAAAGATTCCCGAATTTAAAACAAAAAATTGCATGGAACCAACCGATGTTCACCGATCATGATACCTTCATTATTGGTTTTAGTGTATCCAAGCAACATTTGGCTGTTGCTCCCGAAAAGGCAGGAATTAATCGTTTTTCGGAAGAGATCACTAAAGCCGGTTATGATCATACCAAAGAGTTGGTGCGAATGAAGTGGAAACAGGAGATTGATTATTCGTTACTTGAGAGAATGATTGAGTTTAATATCGCGGATAAGGCAGAATGTTCAACATTTTGGCGAAAATAAATTGCACACATAAAAGACCCCCCGACTTCCGGATGAGGAAATAGGGGGTCTTCTCCATTTTCTTGGGAAAATTTACTATTGAGCACCTACTACAGGATGAGGTACATAAGGTTCTTCAAGGAATGTGACATCTTCTGAGGTCAACTTAACGGAAAGAGCACCTACAGCATCTTCCAGATGTGATAGTTTGGTGGCACCGATAATTGGAGCCGCTACAGTGTCTTTTTGCAGCAACCACGCAAGTGCGATGTGTGTACGAGGGACTCCGTATTTTTCTGCAATAGATGCAACCCGTTCAACCACAAGTCGATCTGCATCACTGGTCGCATTGTACTTGGATTTCTGAATTTCGTCTGTCTCGGATCGAAGGGTCGATACGGACCAGTCACGGGTTAACCTGCCTGAAGCAAGAGGACTGTAAGGAGTCACACCAATCTTTTCTTCCTTGCATAACGGTAACATTTCACGTTCTTCTTCGCGGTAGATGAGGTTCAAGTGGTTCTGCATGGAGACAAACTTGGTCCAACCATGTTTCTCTGCTACATGTAATGCCTTTTGGAACTGCCAAGCGAACATGGCTGAAGCCCCAATATATCTTACTTTCCCGGACTTCACCACATCATGTAAGGCTTCCATGGTTTCTTCAATAGGCGTATTGTAGTCCCAACGATGAATGATATACAGATCTACATAATCCGTTTCCAATCGTCTCAGGCTTTTATCAATCTCACTCAGGATGGCTTTTCTGGAAAGGCCAGAACCGTTGGGTCCTTTATGCATCTGTCCATGTACTTTGGTTGCAATAACGACCTCATCCCGATTAGCGAAATCCTTTAACGCCCGACCAAGGTACTCCTCGCTCGTACCCAGAGAATATACATTCGCTGTATCAAAGAAATTGATGCCCAGATCCAGCGCTTTTTTGATCACGGGGCGAGAGTCCTCTTCATTCAGTACCCACTGATGAACCCATTTACTGGCGTCTCCAAACCCCATACATCCTAGGCAAAATCGAGATACGTCCAAGCCAGTGTTACCCAGTTTCGTATATTCCATGTCATGTTCATATCCTTTCTAATGTTTATTATTGCCACCGGTCTGGTGATCTATTTACACCATTAGTATGTCATAACAAATGAACGAGCGGGTACCACATTTCTATCAAACTATTGCCTAATCTTCTCACAATCCCAGAATTCGTTAGATCGAGGACATAAAAAAAGATGCTCCTTGTAACTCAAGGAACATCTTATGCATTATCAATTATGAATGAACTCCAACTCAGACAGTGAATAAAAAGATTGAACTAGAAAAAACGCCATGATATAATCTATAGCGCAATTGACATTTTTATTAGGAACAAAGGGTGTATCATTATTTCTCCTAATTTAATTTTACATCCGACATTCCGATTTGTCAATGCTCTTTTTTGGGGTCCTAATAAATGGAAAAGGGAGTGGGTTCATTCATGGATAAAACCGTTGAATGGAAGTTGGAAGAGGAAAGATTAGTGCAGGTAAGGAGCAAGCTTCAGGCAAGACTCGACGACTTAGAACCAAAGGTTGAAGGACTGCATGAACAGGCAGCCGAAATTCGTAAACGGTTTTGGGAAGAAGTGACGATTAACACGGGTTCGTACACCGATTTTGAAGATGCCTTCTATACCATTAATCAGCAATCGAGAGTGTTGGCCGAGAGGGAACGTGGGCACAAGCTGTTAACGCAACAATGGAAAAATACAAAGAGATTACTTCCGACACCGTATTTTGGTCGCTTCGATTATAAGGAAAAAGGCATGACATATACTGAACAGATCTACATCGGCGTATCTTCCTTCATGGATGAAGATGGATTGAGCTTTCTCATCTATGATTGGCGTACGCCAATTGCGAGTCTGTACTATGATCACTCTCCGGGGCCAGCAAGTTATGACACACCTTCAGGACAAATCGAGGGTACGATGGAGCTCAAGCGTCAATTTCAGATCCAACACGGGCAGCTTCTTAGCATGTTTGACTCAAATGAGACGATCGGTGACGAATTGTTACAGCAAGTACTCGCCAAAGGTGCAGACTCACAAATGAAAAGCATTGTAGCAACCATCCAAAAGGAACAAAATGCTATTATCCGTGATGACCGGAGCCGTATGCTCATTGTTCAGGGAGCAGCTGGCAGTGGCAAGACGTCCGCTGCGTTACAGCGAGTGGCCTACTTGTTATACAAACACCGGCAGACCGTTAAGGCAGATCAGATTGTACTTTTTTCTCCGAATCCGATGTTTACCAGTTATACCTCCACCGTACTCCCGGAACTTGGCGAAGAGAACATGCAGCAGACCACTTTTCAGGAATATCTGAATTATTGGCTGGATTCCTCCTTACGACCAGAGGATGCCTTTGATCAGATTGAATATGTGCTGACAGCCCAGGGAGATCCAGGATATGAAGCTCGTATGGAGGCGATCAAGTATAAAGCTTCGGAGACATTCCTTCAAGTGCTCCAAAACTACGGGAAGTGGTTGGGAGGAGAGGGGATGCTGTTCAATGGGATTCGATTTCGGGAACGTGAGTTCATCACTGCGGACCGAATTAAGAACCAATTTTACAGTTTGGATCAAAATCTGACACTGTCCAACCGAATTCTTCTTGTGCAGGAATGGCTGCTGAGAGAACTCGTTATGCTGGAACGTCTGGAACGTGAAGCCGACTGGGTTCTGGAGGAGTTGAATTATCTGGATACCGATGAGTATGTGGAAGCTTACGGTATGCTTCACAAAGAAAAGCCTGTGTTCGATGTCGCGGAAAAGTATGCAGCACGAGATAACGGTAATAACAGCGCAGAGCAAGATGAGGGTGCTTTTGATTTTGCAGAGCGCGAAGAGCAATTGCTTCGTCAGAAACTGGTGAAAAACATGTTTAAACCTTTAAGGAAGAGTGTGCGGAAATTCCAGTTCGTGGATGTGAAAGGGATATATGAACAACTATTTGCAGATGAAGCCGCTTATCGGGAACGAACGAACGGGGCAATCCCCCCGCAGCATTGGGCTGAGATATGCAAACAAACCAGGGAGATGATCCTCCAGAACAAGCTTTTCCATGAGGATGCTACTCCTTATTTATATGTAAAAGAACTGATCGAGGGCGTTCGGACGAATAGAGAGATTCGTTATGTCTTCGTGGATGAAGGTCAGGATTATTCAGCGTTTCAATACGAATATCTCAAGAAACTGTTCCCTCGTGCTCGCATGACCGTACTTGGAGATTTCGGGCAAGCCATCTTTATGCAGGCTACGGAGTTAGCAGCGTCCAACTCGCCATTGATCCACCTTTATGGAGAAGCTGAAACCACGTTGATCCGCCTGGTACGCAGTTATCGTTCAACCCAAGAGATAGTTGAATTCACGAGACACATGTTACCCGGGGGAGAAGAGATTAGACCCTTTGAAAGGAGAGATCGGAAGCCTCTTTTAACAAGATTGAAGGACGAGGAGCAGCGTGGTACGCGTATTCTGGCAGACATTACTGCGCTTAAGGCAGAGGGGTTCGATTCCATCGCTGTAATAACGAAGACCGCAGCTGAAAGCCGAGAAGCCTATGAAAGGTTACAGAGTCAAGGAGGCGAAGGGTTACAACTTATAACGAAGGATACACAGATTTTTGAAAAAGGAATCATGGTTATTCCTGTGTATCTTGCGAAAGGCGTCGAGTTCGATGCGGTCCTGGTCTATGATGCTTCACCAGAAGCTTACAGCCAGGAATATGATCGCAAGCTTCTATATACGGCTTGCACTCGAGCCATGCACCGACTTCAACTCTACACAACGAACGAGTGGTCACCGTTTGTGCAGGCGTTACCGGCGAATCTGTATGACACTTATCCCAAATAATAATCGTGAAGATATTACTGTTATTGTAAAACTTTATTACAGAACATTACTTCAAAAACAAACAAAGAAAGACCCGCCAATTAAGGTGGGTCTTTATGTTTATCTTTAAGCCTTTATAGATTGCTACATGGATTCCCTCGAATTCCTAACGTATTAGAGTTCTGCGAGAATATAGGGATTAACCTTTAACTGCGCCGGCAGTAAGGCCGCTGACGATATATTTTTGCCCAAATAGATACAGAATGAACACAGGCAACGAAGTAAGCACGAGATTGGCGAAGATCAGGTTCCAGTCCCGACTATATTTGCCGTAGAAATTGTAGATCGATAGTGGCATCGTCCAAGTGGAGCTGTCTGTCAGGAAGTATACCGGAATGGTGATATCATTCCAGACGGACATGAACACCATGATTGCTACCGTTGCGTTAACGGGCAGGATGAGTGGTGTGACAATGCGGAAGAACACACCGAACACACTTGCTCCTTCCAGAAAAGCCACTTCGTCCAGTGCTCGTGGAATGGTTTTAATGAATCCACTGTACAAGAACACGCTGAAGGCTGTATTTAACGCGGCATAGATCAGGATAACGCTAGTGATGCTGCCGTAGAACCCCAGTCCCTGTACAACCCGTATGGTCGTGATAATGGACATTGGCGCAATCAGTCCCATAAAGAAATACATGTAGAGGGTGCCGGATAGTTTGGTTTCCCGACGTGCCAGAATGAATGCCGCTGCAGAAGAAGCAACGATATTAATGATGGAAGATACGCCAGTAATCAAAATACTGTTGAAGAATGCTCGCGACAGACCGCCTTCCTGGAAGACACGAACATAGTTCGAGAACTGCCATGTTTCCGGGAAACTCAGGGAGAAGCTGAGCACTTCGGCGCTGGTTTTGAATGAGCCGAAGATCAGAATGACAAGCGGCAACAGAACGATAAGAGAGGCCAGAATCAGGAAGCCTTCCACGATATAGTTACGGATGGCGAGTTTGCGTGTATAGCCCATGTTATTCGGTAACCTCCTTACGCCGCATGAAGATCAATAGCGGTATAGCGATAATGGTAACGACCACGAACAGAAGGGTGTTGACCGCTGTTCCAAGTCCCCAGTTGCCTTCGCCGAAAGACCGCAGAATGATCGTACCTACGACCTGGGAAGCGTTACCCGGGCCACCACCGGTCATGACATATACTTCGGAGAATACTTTGAGTCCACCGATCAACGTCAGCATCAGGTTAATGTTAATGGCGGGCAGCAAGAGTGGCAGTGTGATTTTGAAAAAACTTCTCCACGAACTTGCGCCATCAATCTTGGCGGCTTCGTAATACTCCTGGGAAATGGACTGCAGGCCTGCCAGATAGATGGCCATCTGGAACCCGGCACTCTGCCAGATGGAGACGATGGCAATCGTCCAGATTACAATCGATGGGTTGGTCAGCCAAGCTTGGCTTAACGAATGTAATCCTACAGATTCCAACAAATTGTTGATGGTACCTTCGGTACGCAACATGGGAGTGAACAGAATGCTGATCACGAGTATGCTGAGAATGGAAGGGGAGTAGAATATCGCACGCAGCAGGTTCTTCGTTCTTAATCGCATGTTAAGTCCTACGGCCAGCAATAGGCCGATGACATTCTTGCCGACAACGGTGACAATTGCAAATATCGCTGTGTTTTTCAACGCCAGAATCAGCGTTTTGTCTGAGAAAATTTTCTCGAAATTATCCCACCCGATGAACTTCAACTCCAGCCGGTCTAACCGCCAATCCGTGAATGAGTAATAAAAAGCGGCGAGAGCAGGCACAACGAAAAAGATGGAGTAGATCAATAGTGCGGGAAATATCATGTAATACGAGTATAGATTTTTAGTCCTTTTCATGTCTCACACTCCGTTATAGCTAGGCAGCATAACAATTGATCATGTTATGCTGCCTTATATTTCACTCTTTAGAAACCTTCTACGCCTTTATCCTGCATCAGCTGACTGAACTTCTCATCCCAGGATTTCAGCACTTCTTCTGGTGACAATCCACCAGCGAATTGATCCTGCAACAATCGGTACAATTCACTGCGATCCACCAGCATGTATGCATCCGTTGTTAGCACGGTTTTCTTAGGCGTAATGTAATTGTCTACAATATCCTGTTTGTATGCCGGCAGTTCCGGAGTAGTAACGTCACTGAAATTGGATACGTATCCTTTGGAATCCACGATCTGTTGTGCGACATCTTTGGAAGCGATATAGTCGAGGAACTGTTTGGCTTCGTCCAAATGTTTGGATTTCTTCGGAATGAACAGTTGTCCGCCGAGCGGACTTGCACCCAGACTGGCATTATCCGACGATGGAATCGGGAATACACCCAGTTCCATATTTGGATCTTGCTCGGCCACGCCTTCAATTAACCAATCGCCCATAAACATCATGGCAACTTCCTTGTTCAGGAATTTACCTACTGCCATGTCATAGCTGTCGCTAAGTACATCGGTGTTGGTGTACCCTTTGGTGTACACTTCATACTGTTGTTCCAGGAATGTTTTGAATTCGGGAATATCGGACCATTTTTTCTTGTTACTGTTCAACTCATCAAAAAACGTCGGATCATTTTTGGCTACAAAATCGGCAAAAGCTGCAGCGGGCCAGATGTTGGCAGCCCAGGCATCTTTGTATGGCATGAATACAGGTGTAATGCCACTTGCTTTGATTTTTTCACAGATCGCCAGGAATTCTTCGTAGTTCGTTGGAATCGACAACCCGAGTTCTTCAAAGATTTGTTTGTTGTAAACTACCCCTTGCATCCCCGTATCCTGACTGACATGGAAGCTGTAGAGATGGCCGCCGGAAGAGAGGACGTCCTTATTCACAATTCTGCTTGCCCAAGGTTCGTTGTCCAGAATCTCGAAGTTCCGTTCAAGGTTCAGGTCCGTGACAGCACTCGCCAGATTGTACTGAATGATATCAGGCGTTTCATCTACTGCCAGTTTGGTTTGCAGTACTGTCGTCGTTTGTTCCGCAGGAATCAGCTGCAAGTTGACGCGAATGTTCGTTTGTTTTTCAAATGCATCGAGAATGTCCTGCTGAATGAAGGCAGAGTCCTGAGAACTTTTGGAGATTGCCAGCTCCAATGTGACCTTGCCACTCTTGCTGTCCCCGCCAGCAGCTGTACCTGAATCCGTATCTCCTGAACCACAAGCGGTTAATGAGATGGATAATAAACTGGCCAGAATAATGGAAATCGCCTTTTTTCTTTTTATTGTTTTCAATGCAAATCCCCCTCTAAAACGTGTTGTGAATCCGTTTACAAGTCCGATTATAGATTTTTTTCTCTCCCCGGTACATGTCTGTGCTTGAACGTTGATGTGTAAAATCCTGAACTTGAAATCGCTATCATTTCATGGAGTACCGTGATAGAGTAGACATCAATGTAAGGGATTTCACATCATGTCAGAACAGGAGGGTATCTCTAATAATGGCGAAGTTCATACATAAAACAACTCAATTCAGTTTGCAGACGAAGGTGTTTTTGACGTTTCTGGCTCTGCTTTTGTTTGTGCTGGGCTGTTTTATCGTTTATGTGAATGTGATCGTTGTCCGTCCGCTCAAATTGAAAACGGAGCAGGATACGCTCGTGACCGCTACGAAGGTAAGAGAGCAAGTTGATCTCTATGTGGAGCAGCAGAACCAGATGTCACAGCGAATATTATCCAGCAAAAATATTTTTGCAGCCATGGACAAGAGCTCCTCAGCGCATAGTAATTATGAAAGACTGAAACAGATTCGGATCATTAAAGACATCATGTTCCAGGCCATCGGTCCGAGCATGAATATCAAGGACATGTCCATCTATGACAATCACGGCGTTCTCCTGACGTCATATCTGGGTTCGGGTAATCCACCCGCCATCCTGAACACCCTGATGGAGAGTAGTCAGATCGGACGAGAGTGGACGGAAAGTGGTTTTGTTCTGCTGCGCCAAGTCGATACCATTTCCTTTGTTCGTACGATCAATGATCAGAATGGCAAGGTGTACGGTTATCTTAGCATTCAGATGGAACAAGCTTATATACAGAACCTTACGGAAGGCATTACAGCAGGGGAAGTCTATATTCTGAATGAACAAGGAGAGCAGATGACAGGTACGGAAGCTAGTGAGACATTTGCCAATTGGACAAAGCCTTCATCAGACGAGGGGTTAGATGTCGACAAAGACGACAATTACGTCACACATTCTATTTCACCGAGTACAGGTTGGATTACATACATCATAACGCCCAAAAAATCTGTCCTAGGCTCGATCCATTCTGTTCAGACGATGTCCATCCTGCTGATTACAGCACTGATGCTGGTGTCGTTCGTGTATATCTTCCTGTCGACGCGTAACCTGCTGCTGCCTATCCGCAAGCTACGTAGCCAGATCTGGCGAATGAACTACAGCAATATGAATCTGAAAGTGGATGAAACGCCGAAGAATAACGATCTATTGTTGCTGAATGAAGCCTTTCGGGATCTGATGGAGAGGCTTCAACAATCCATTGACCGGGAAAAATCGGCGCTTCATGAAGAAGTAAAGGCGCGTAATTCTGCGCTGCAAGCCCAGATCGCACCTCATTTTATTCATAATGTTCTATATCTGATCAGTATTGCCGCCCAAGAGGGGAAGACCCAAGTTGTATCCGATATGTGTAAACATCTCTCGGACAGTCTGCGTTATATTGTCTCTTCACCATACGCGCATGTGACTTTGGCTGAGGAACTTCAACATACGAGACATTACCTGTCCCTTGTACAACAAAAGTACGAGGAGGATCTGGAATGGGACATCTGTGCTGACGAGCTGGCAAACGAAATCCGGTTGCCACGGTTGGTCATTCAGCCGTTTGTGGAAAATTGCATTGAACATGCCTTTGCCAACACCGCGCCGCCTTGGCATATCCGGATTACAGTGAAGCAATATAACGGATTATGGGCTTTGGAGATCAAGGATAACGGAGAGGGGTTTCCACCCGATAAGATCCAGGAGATTGTAGCCAATATTCAGGCATCGGGCTCCGGAATGAACCAGACGGCCGATCGTGCTACAGCCCTTGGTAATATGGGGATTATCAACAGTGTCAATCGACTCAAACTAATGTATAACAACCGACTCTTTATTAATATATTTAACAATCATTCTGAAGAGCAACATGGAGCAACGATTCAGATCATCGGCTCACTGACGAAAGATTTTTACTAGCGAGGAGGCATAGGCGATGTATAATGCGATGATTGTAGAGGATAGCAAGCCGATATTACGTAATATTAAAATGCTCTTGGAAACGCTGAGCTTTCCCATTCGTGTAGCGGCTACGGCAACGAATGGAGAGGAGGCTCTGGCAGCGATAAAGCAGTCATCGATTGATCTGTTGTTGACGGATATTCGAATGCCAAAAATGGATGGCCTGTCCCTAATTGAGCAAGCCAAGCTTGCCAACCCGGATCTGAAGGTCATTCTAATTAGCGGATACAGCGATTTTGAATACACAAGAAAAGCATTGAACCTGCAAGTGTTTGACTATTTGCTAAAACCTGTCGAACGAGAGGCGCTTGAAGAAGTCATGGGTCGGGTAATTGACCAACTTGATCAACAGATGTCCAAGGAACTGCTGGATCTGCAAGAAATCATTCATCCCCAATGTGAGACTACGCCCAAAAAGGGGGAGGATTTTCCGCCCTTATTCAGCCAGATGATGATGATTATGAGCAAACAACCCTTCACCGCAGGGCATGAACGATGGGTGCAGCTGGAGCTTGAGGCGATGGTGAAGGATTTTTTCCCATTCTATTCTTGTCGTGTGTACACCAGCCAAACACCATATCAATTTATTGCTTTTGTTAACAAGAGTGCACTTGAGGTGTATTCTTCTGTACACGAATGTCTTGAATCCTTGAGACGGCATTTGGTTGCGCATAACATCGATGCGATTATTGGAGGACAACTTCTATTGGCTGAGTCTGGTAATCTGCCTGAGCTCTATCACCGCATGTCATCCATTATGTCTGAGCAGCAACGGTTGAAACAAGGAATAGTGTTGGATACCGGGAATCCGGTATCAATGGCTAGATCCGAGACAGGCTGTCTGGATTCGGTACTGGAATCTGTTTTTGTACAGATGATACAGGCCCGGCAGAAAGAACGGTTTGCTCTTAAGTTATCTGAATTGTTGAATCAATGGGCAGAGGAAAATGTACATATGACTGAGGTGGAACGGTTTATTGGATTGATCGTAGACACGTTTGCTCATCTGTACGAGGAACAGGGCTCGGGCATGAGATTGGGGTTGGAGCTTCGGGCAAAACAATTCGTCCAGGCACAGTCCTATGCCGATTTTTGCCGGGAACTGACGGAATGGACGGGACAGTGTTTCGATATGCTGCAATCCCACGTCCGCAAAAGCAAGGCGATCCTGTTCGAACAGATTGACGATTACGTAAAACTAAATAAATACTCTCCATTGTCGATCAACGACATTGCCATGAAGTTTCACGTAAGCCCGTCCTATGTCAGCAGAGTGATCAAAAATGAAACACAAATTACGTTTGTTCAGTATTACACCCAGCTTCGCATTCAGGAAGCCTGCAGACTGATGGAAAGCCAGCCGGACATGAAGTTTAAGGAAGTATCCGATTTGCTGTCGTTTAGTGATCAGCACTATTTCTCCAAGGTGTTCAAAGAGTATACAGGGCTAAGTCCTACCGAATATAAACAACAGATGCTTGGTATAAAGAACCAATCATAGCTAACAAACCCTTTTTATTTATGCTATAATACGAAACAAATACGGCTTGTTACTGAATTCATTCAGGCAATACCTATGTATATACATGCTCAACGTTTCTTTGGGTGTGTACATATATGGGTTTTTTTGCGTTTACTTGCCGGTTGATTCTACTAAAAATGGATACAGAGAGGAAGATTCACTTTGGAAAAAGAAAAGAAAAAAAGGTCATTTTATAAGAAAGGAGGAGCTAATTTACGATTAATGAGTACTAGGCTGATTGCAGCTTTCCTTGCGGTGCTTATTATCCCAACTGCACTTATCGGTTATTTCTCGTATCATAGTGCCAAAGATCAGGTGCAACAAAAAATGACAGATCCCATCAACACAATATTAACGATGACAGGACAGCATATTAACAATCTGGTAGGGGAAAAAGCAGAATTATTGAGTTATATAGACCGTATCTATAGATCCTCGCCCGGTCAGGCGAACATCGAAGCTGTACAAGTAGAAATCGAGCAATTAGCTGATACATATCCTG
This sequence comes from Paenibacillus sp. FSL R5-0749, assembly GCF_038595085.1. Taxonomy (NCBI): domain Bacteria; kingdom Bacillati; phylum Bacillota; class Bacilli; order Caryophanales; family Paenibacillaceae; genus Paenibacillus; species Paenibacillus sp. FSL R5-0749. The sequence continues at coordinate 3,205,006 of NZ_CP152005.1, forward strand.
ATATTCTTGGTATAACTGTGGGCAGCGACCAAGGAAGTGTTATATCATCTCCAGCAATAGAGGATGCAACATATGATCCACGCAGCACGGAATGGTATTCCAATGGTATGAGTAACAATGGATCACTCTATTTTTCGAGTATTATGACAGATTCAGTATCCGGGAAGATTTATGTAGAAATTTCAAAGGCAATTTCAAATCAACAAGGTGTAGCAAGTATTAAACTTGATCTGGAGCAATTAGCCAAAGAAATATCTGATGTGGATGTAGGAGGTAATGGGAGCCTGATTGTGGTTGACGCCAATCGAACAATCGCGGCTTGGTCAGGTGCCATTGTAAAAGGTGGGGGAGGAGAACTTGGCGGAGCGCTCATCGAAGGAATTCCAGTTCATCCGAATACGGCTTCAAGTTCCGAAGAACCGATGGCATTCTCCCAATTTGTTAGAACGGATCTGGCGTATGATTTGGAGGTGTATAACGGTGTTAATGCTTTGACGGGATGGAATGTCATTGCTTTGATGGGCCATGAGGATTTTATCGCCGCAGCGAAACCCATCATGGTATCGAGTCTAATCGTCATTGCTGTATCTGTAATGACTGTCGGAGTTATTATTTTCTTCATTCTGAGATCATTTATTGTACCCATGCAAAAACTGCGAAAGGCCACTCGCAGCGTAAGAGAAGGGAATCTGTCCGAACGGGTTAATCTTAAAACTGAAAATGAATTTGGTATATTAGCCAATGATTTTGACCAGATGACCATTTCCCTTCAATCGGTGGTTGCCGAACTTCATCAGACGTCATCGTTGTTAAGTCACTCTTCCCAAATGATTCAGGAAAGCACAGAACAAACCACCCAATCGGTTCAACATGTGGCGGAAACCATGCACCAGACTGCGGAATCAGCTGTCGTTGGGGCGGAAAACTCGGAACAAACCGCGAATGCCGTAGAAGAGATGGCGAGAGGCATCAGTACAATTGCAGAATCTGCTAGTGCCATCGTTGATTCGGCTGAAGAGACGGAGCGCGCTGTTGCTAATGGTGGAAAAACCATTAACCAGGTCAGAGAACAAATGCAACATATTATCGGAGCTGTTGAAGAAACCTCGGCATTGATTAATGAGCTGTCCAGTCTGTCCGCCGAAGCCAATCGAATGAATGAAGCGATAGCGGATATTTCTCGGCAAACCAATCTTCTATCACTGAATGCCTCTATTGAAGCATCAAGAGCAGGAGAACACGGTAAAGGTTTTGCTGTTGTTGCTGGTGAGGTGCGTACGTTATCCATGCAATCCAAACAAAGTGCGGACGACATTGGCGCTACCATTGGCAAAATGCTTGATCTGATTGCAAAATCCACCTCCCTTATGAATGATAAAGTTCGCAATCAAGTTGGTGAGGGAATGCGGATCAGCCAAGAAGCTTCTGCAACCATATCCAACATTGAACAATATACAACTCATATCGTGGATCAAATTCAGGATATATCTGCTGTCTCAGAACAGTTGTCAGCCAGTACGGAGGAAGTCTCGGCTACCGTTGCCGCGATGAGTCACATCTCTAAAGTGTCGGCTGATAGCGCTCAGACAACTTCAGCAGCAGCCCAAGAGCAAATGGCGGCAATGGAGGAGATATCCGCATCTTCTGCACAGCTATTCAAAACAGCAGAGAATATGCAAGAACTGGTTCGCCGGTTTAAGCTCTAGATTAGAAGTAAGTAAGTTTGAAACGAAACGTGTTAAGCAAAGGGCGTTCCCCAAAGGGAGCGTCTTTTGTGCGCTTAGCTGAGAGAGAGGAGTAGGAATGTGATCACTCATCCTCAACATATCCTTTCCAGCATTCCGGATGAAACGAGTTCGCAGACAATAGAGGTAGGATAATGCAATAATTCAGTGAATTTATATATGAAGAGATCTGATAAAATGAATGAAAAGCTGGGAGGTAAAGCCATGAAAAAGCCCATGATCGGTGTACTGCCTTTATATGATACTGACAAAAAAAGTTACTGGATGCTTCCGGATTATATGAACGCAATAGAGGGAGCAGGTGGGATTCCGATTATGCTGCCTTTGACAACGGATACCGATATTATAGGAACATTGGTTAATGAATTCGATGGCTTCCTGTTCACCGGGGGACATGATCTCAATCCGGAGCTGTATCATGAGCATGTAGAGGTCACCTGTGGAGAGCTATGTATTGAACGCGATATGATGGAGTCGTTATTATTACAAAAGGTAATTGAGCTTGATAAGCCAGCCTTTGGCATATGCCGTGGACTACAATTATTTAACGTTGTTTTGGGTGGTACGTTGTATCAAGACATTCCGACTAGCCTTCAACTTCATGTGAACAAGATCGTTAATCATAAGCAAAGTCCGCCGTATACGAATCTTGTACATGATGTACATATTGAGAAAAATAATATCCTATACGATATTTTGCAAACAGATACGATAAAAGTAAACAGCTATCACCATCAGGGGATCAAGATGTTAACGGATAAATTAACGGCCGTGGCAGTTGCTGAAGACGGACTCGTCGAATCCGTAGTCATGCCGAACCGTTCATTTGTTTTAGCTGTGCAGTGGCATCCAGAGTACAGCTACAACGTAGATGACTGTAGTCAAAAGTTATTTGCGGCGTTTGTTAATGCTTCTCAATCCCCGGCTATAATGTCCATATTGAAGATATCACTGCATAATCTGGAGCAGAGAAAAGACCTCCTGTTTATAAAACAGAGGAGGTCTTTGTATTGGGAATCTAGTCGTGATGATGAGTAATCCTGGTATTAGCATTGAAGTGGACTGATTATTTTAATCCAGACTTGGTGTTGGCTTGTTCTTCAGCATGAAGGGAAGCAATCAGCTTCTCGCCTTCAACATCCAGGTTTGGCAGAATGCGATCCAGCCATTTCGGAAGGGCCCAAGCTTTGTCTCCGAAAATAGCCATGATGGCTGGAACCAATCCCATACGGATGATGAAAGCATCGATCAAAATGCCTACCGCCAAGGTGAAACCAATCTGTTTGATCATGACATCATCGGTGAAGATAAATCCTGCAAATACAGAGACCATGATCACTGCTGCGGCAACAACCACGCGACTGACCTGATTGTACCCATGAACGACGGATTCGGTTCCGCGATGACCGTGGACATATGATTCACGCATCGAGCTAACAAGGAAGACTTGATAGTCCATTGCGAGGCCATACAAAATACCTGTCACAATGATCGGCATAAAGCTCAGCAACGGTCCGCCGGTATCAAAACCAAAGAGCGAATGCAGCCAGCCCCATTGGAATACAGCAGTCGTAATCCCGAATGTAGCCAGGATACTAAGCAGGAAGCCAATTGTTGCTTTGATAGGAACGATGATCGAACGGAATACGAGTAACAGGATGATCAGCGATAGCAGGATGATAATACCTACATAAATAGGGAATACCTGCGCGAGTTTAGCAGACATATCAATGTTAACAGCCGTAAGACCCGTAACTCCAAGCTTCACATCATAGGTCTGTGCGATACTCGAATCAGTCGATCGCAGATCACTGACCATTGTTTTAGTGAGTGTATCGTTAGGACCCGTTTTTGGAATGAGACTAAAGATAGCCAAATCTTCTGTCATTCCAAGCGGTGTAACCTGTGCTACGTTGTTTTGACCTTGCAGCTCCATCATCAGACCACCCAAGAGTTCCGGCGTGACTTTTGCGGAAGATTGATTAGGCTCTGCGACCAGAATAAGTGGTCCGTTGAATCCTTCTCCGAAGCCTTCCGAGATAGCATCATAGCTCTGTCTTGCATCCGTATCCAGATTCGCTGAGGAAGCGCCAGGGATACCCATTTCCATTTTCGAGATAGGTATCGCGGCAAAACCAAGAATGATGATAATCGCGATAATGGTAGCCCAACGATTCTTGATAATGAATTTCACCCATCTATCCGCAACTCCGTGACTAGCGGCTTTAGGATGTTTCGTGCTTTTCTCACGAGCTTTGGCTGAACAGATGCGTTCTCCTACCAATCCCAGCAAAGCCGGCAACAGGGTTAAAGCAACAAATACGTTGATGAGTACAGTGGCTGCTGCAACCAAAGCCATCGTAGACAAGAATGTGAGACCAATGACGAGCATACCACATAGTGCAATAATGACGGTTAACCCGGCAAAAAATACTGCGCTGCCCGATGTACCAATGGCTCTGGCTGTTGCTTCTTTGGCGCTCAAGCCTTGATCAATGATCATTCGACGTTGGCGATTAACAATGAAGAGAGCGTAATCGATTCCAACAGCCAATCCAACCATGAGAGCCAGAACGGAAGTGACACTTGGCATTTCGATGAATTTGGAGATTGAGAATGCTCCACCTACTCCGATCGCAACACCCAGTAGTGCAGTAATCAGAGGCAGACCTGCCGCAACAACGGAGCCGAGTGTGATCAGCAATACGATTACAGCAATGACCAGTCCAACAATCTCTGCGGAGCCGACCCCAATTGATACCGCTTTGAGCGTTTCGCCTGGCAAGACCGTAATATTGGTTCCTTTCTCTACTGTCATAACGGATTGAATAACAGAATCAAATACATCCTGCGTTATGGCAGACTGCTCGATTGTAAATTGGAACTGGAACAGTGCAATACTGCCGTCTGAAGAGATCAGCATACCAGGTACAGGAACACCATCCACCATCAAAGGTCCGTAGGGAGGAGGCGTGGTTGTTGCGGATTGAGCCGCACCCGCAGACTGAGCATTCTGAGCCATCTCAGCAGAAGCCCCTGAATTACTCGCTTCAGCTGCATAATCGGCAGGGTTAAGGACTTTGTCTAACGCGTAAACTTCATTAACACCTTTCATCATGGCAGCCAAACGTTCAGGTGTATCCAAACGCTCGTTGTCCGGTGCTTTGAACACAACACTTCCTTGACCGCCGGAGGCGGCTGGCAATTCTTTTGCTAATTGATCCAGAACCTTCTGCGACTCTGTGCCTTCAATCTTCATTTCAGAACTGATGTGAATACCATTGATACCAATCATGGAGATGACAATTCCCAGAATTAATACCCAGCCAATGATAAAGTAGGCAGGTTTGCTAAAAGCGGTTTTCCCCACTCTGTATAATAATGTAGACATTTATCTATTTTACACTCCCTCTATGATGAATGTGGATGGTTGGCATGTTCGAATCCTGCCCGCAAATGACTAAACGTCGTTTCTAAAAATTGATCGAAGGTGATAGCACCGGGCTTGGTATCTTCAGTAAAGACTTGTCCGGGCAGCAGCACATTGAGTCTTCCATCAATTAATGGCAGTATCGTTCCATATAGTGCGTTAATTAGAAGATAAGTATAGATCTCGTCATACTTCCCGTTGGATAAGTCTAATAAGGTATCTTGTGCCTGCGTCTGCATCCGGTGCATAGCTCCGAGGTAATGAGGTTCAAGCACGGGATAGGTCTGGGATAGCGAGAGTAGCTGATGAAGCCTTCCAATTAGTTCTGTTGTAAGTTGCATCTTGATCAGGTCATACAGCAAGTCTAACAAGGAGGCGTGTTCAGGCATTTCGGTAAGTAACTCTTCGAGTTCCGTTGTATTCTGAACGGATATTGCGCCTCTTGCTACGGCTTCTTCTTTACATGTGAAGTAATTAGCAAATGTTCTACGTGAACAACCCACCTGATGCACGATATCTTCGACCGTAAAGCCATCAAGCCCATGTTCAAGGGTTAGTTCAAATGCAGCACTAGCAAGTGCTTTTTCAGTTGCTTCTTTCTTCAAATGTCGCAAGTTTCGTTTAATCATTGTTCTCCGCTTATGCGTTCACCTCCCACACCATGACTATGGTTTAATTCTTTTTAAGAAGAGCACACTTACTGAATATGCACTTTGTTAGGTTTATCATAACAACAAGTTGCTCATTGTGCAAATTTACTCATTGTGCAATTATTTTATATGACGGTTATACTGCGAATCAATGCTTCAACTCCTGAGGAATTGAATGTTATAATCAATAGAAAAACTTGGGGCGATAACGAGATATGAGTAGTCGTAAACAAAGTTTATTGGAAACAGCACTTGCACTATTTTTAGAGCATAGCTATGCAAATACAACAATCCAGATGATCCTGGATCAATCAGGTGTATCCAAAGGTACATTCTACAAATTCTTCAGTTCGAAAGAAGACTGTTTATATTCGATTATTGATCAGCGTATGCAGGAGGATGTTTTCATTCGCAAGGAACTTGAACAAAATCATTATACTTCGGATTATGCTCTGCTTGTTGATCAGATTGCCATTCCCATGTCTGGACCTGACAAAGAGCGAGTGTGGGAATTGTATTGGACTGGTTTTTACGCCGGAGAGATCAACTCAGCGAAACTGGCTAAAGTGCATCTAAACTGGCTGTCTACACGCTTGATTCAGGTGTATGGAAAAGACATCAGTTTATATGCAAACGAAGGTGCAATATTGTGTTACGGCATATTACATCAGATTGCCAACACTTCGAGAAGTCTAAATACGCAAAAACCAGTATGGAGCGAAGTTGTTCCAAAAGTGTTAACCTACATTGAAGTGATCCTAAGAACGATGCACCAGAGAAATGAACATATTTTCGATTTTCAGTCACTCTATTTCCTGAATGCCGATGAGCGCAGCCATGATATGGGTTTGGACATCGATGATATATTAAAAGATTTTGATGAGTTCAACAAACGCGTTCAAAAATCCAAGGAATCGGAATCCTTGAAGCAACTTTCGAAGGGACTTTTAGGGCTTTTACAAGATAAAGAGGATATAAATATTCCTGTGATCGAAGTGGTGCTTCAAGCGTTTCACAAAGAGTACAAGTCCAGTGCATTTCAATCCGAAGCCAATAGAGTGACCGAAGCCTGTTGGTGGTATTTGGAACGGGTGAAACAACGTTATTAATATGGGGGTTGGCTAATGGCCGCCCTCTTTTTTATGCTTCAAGTACATTCGTTTATAATAAATATACTATTAGTACATCTATTAATTGTTGTTATAACAGTTATTTTGTGATGTTTAACCTATTATATTTGAAATAAAATATACTGGTAGTATATAATTGAAATGAACATATATTTCCATAGATTTGAATAACTTCACTTCGAAAGGAAGATTTATATGACTAACTCGAATAACCAGACCTCAGAGAAAGCACAATTTAATTTGTTTAGCGAAGAAAATAGTAAAGATCCATTTACCATGTTTGCACAGATGCGTTCCAAAGGCTCCGTTGTCCCTATTCCTAATCCGATGGGTGGAGAAGGGCAAACCTGGATTGTAACTCGGATGGACGTCGCCATGGAAGTGTTGAAAGATCATGCTCGATTTACGGTCGATATGAACGCTATTGATCGTGGCAATGATATTCGAAAAAATCTCTCAGGTGAGCTTGGTTCATCGGAACCTCAAACTTTTTTTACCGGAAAGTCGATGCTCTTTGTGGATGAACCGGATCATCGAAGACTGCGAAGCTTAGTGTCCAAAGCATTCACTCCAAGATATATGGAAAGCCTGCGACCGCGTGTCCAGGAAATTGCCGATGAATTAATTGATCAATTTGAAGAAAAAGGAGAGATGGATCTTGTAAAAGACTATGCTTATCCATTCCCAATCAACGTTATTTCCGAGATGCTGGGTATACCACAGGAAGATCGACCTCAGATCCACGTTTGGTCTGAAGCCATTGCAAAAGGCCTTGGTTTTGGTAAACAGGACCCTGCAGTAGCGCAACATTTGCGATCATTCGCAGAGTACACTGCAAAGCTTGTGACGAACAAACGAGTAGAACCTTCAGATGACCTCATTAGTCAATTAATTGCGATTGAGGAGGAGGGTGATCGACTGAATGAGGATGAATTAATATCCATGATCACATTATTGATATTTGCTGGACATGAGACAACTTCCAATCTGATTGCAACCGGCTCTTATCTTCTTCTGACACATTCCGAACAACTGGAACAACTTAAACAAGATCTGAATCTGGTTCCTTCTGCGGTCGAGGAGTTGTTACGATATAATGGACCCGCCACTTCTTCAGGTCCTCGTTATGCTACGCAAGACACGGAACTGGATGGACAATTGATTCAAAAAGGAGATGTTGTGATTCCTCTGTTGAAATCAGCGAATCGGGATGAGCAGCAGTTCAGTGACCCCGAAGAGTTGGATATTGAACGCAAAATAAAACGGCATTTGGCCTTTGGACATGGCATCCATATGTGTCTTGGCGCTCCACTTGCTCGTGTGGAGGGTGACGTGGCGTTTACGACGCTTTTACGTCGACTGCCGGATCTTCAGCTCAGTGTCCCCCAGGAAGAGATTCATTGGCACTCCGCTTTGTCATCACAAGGATTGGCATCGTTGCCCGTAAAATTTTAATAGATTAACGTAGGTTGACTCACTGGAGTATGACGAATTTTCGTCATACTCTTTATTTGTAATGATGATAATATGGAATGAATAAAGGTCAGTCGTGTCATTGATCAATGATTATAAGCAATGATGTATTTGAGTACATCATTTTTGTTCTGGAGGTAAACGATATGAATAAAGATGAACTTTTTATGCATAAAGCCATTGAGATTGCTCTGCAAGCACGCAAAGAAGGAAACGAACCATTCGGGGCCATTCTGGTGAAAAATGGAGAAGTGGTCATGATTGGAGAAAATAAGATCAACACTTTTTGTGACACTACGCATCATGCAGAAATTGGGCTTATCCGAAAATATTGTTCCGAACATCATATTTGACCTCAGCGAGTACACTCTGTATACAAGTTGTGAACCGTGTGTAATGTGTTCCGGTGCGATGGTTTGGTCGAATCTGAGGAGGCCGGACAAAAATTTTTTTTGATAATTGCTTGATTTTTTTTTCAACGTCTGATAGTGTAAGACCTGTGATTTTGGGAAGTTGATTTATCAATATGAATTAGAGCTTTCCAGCAGATAATTTTTGACCACTTCACCAGGAAGTTAAGGCCATACGGACAGCCGGGTCAAACGCCGATTGGCAACTTACGTTGCTTTATTGATTGAGTTCAAAGCTCAAATTTTATAAGTTGGTTACTTTACAACCAGTGCAATTGCACATCAACTTGTGAAACGGTCAATAAGAGTGGTAAAGGCGAATTATTTGCTATATAGACTCTGATCCAATATTGATATACATGAAGGAGCTTTCCGCCAAAGGAGTTCTTGTGAACTTTTTTGGTCATGGAGACTTCACGTCTTTTTTATGATGTATATCGATAAGCAAGTGTGATGATGCGCGATTGCGGGCATTTTTCACCTTGCTTTTTTTGTTGTCTTGTTGTCGTCACTGTATCAAACCAAATTAAACCAATTAAAAAAAATACATATTGGGATAGGAGAATGTAAAATGGGAAAAGCACTAATCATCGGCGCCGGCGGCGTTGCTTCCGTGGCAGTACACAAATGCGTTCAAAACAGCGAAGTTTTTGAGGAAATCTGCATCGCGAGTCGTACAAAATCCAAATGTGATGAACTCAAAGCCAAGCTGGACGGCGGAAAAACCAAAATTACGACAGCACAAGTAGATGCTGACAATGTTGACGAACTGATCGCTCTGATCAACGAAGTTAAACCGGATATCGTGATGAACCTTGCTTTGCCGTATCAAGATCTGACCATCATGGATGCTTGCCTTGCAACGAAAACAAATTACATGGACACAGCAAACTACGAGCCACATGATACAGCGAAGTTTGAATATAGCTGGCAATGGGATTACAAAGAGCGTTTTGAACAAGCAGGAATTACTGCTTTGCTCGGAAGTGGATTTGACCCAGGTGTGACTGGTGTATTCTCCGCTTATGCCCTGAAACATTACTTCGACGAAATTGAGTACATCGACATTCTCGATTGCAATGGTGGCGACCACGGTTATCCGTTCGCTACGAACTTCAACCCGGAGATCAACATTCGCGAAGTTTCTGCGAACGGAAGATATTGGGAAAATGGTGAATGGATCGAAACGAAACCGATGGAAATCAAACGTGTCTACGACTTCAAAGAAGTTGGCGAGAAAGACATGTACCTGTTGTACCATGAGGAATTGGAATCTTTGGCCAAAAACATGCCAGGTTTGAAACGTATCCGTTTCTTCATGACATTTGGGCAAAGCTACCTGACTCACTTGAAAGCTCTTGAAAATGTAGGCATGACTTCAATCGAGCCTATTGAATATGAAGGTAAACAAATTATTCCACTGCAATTCCTGAAAGCAGTACTGCCTGATCCAGCATCCCTTGGACCACGCACTGTAGGTAAAACAAACATCGGCTGTATTTTCAAAGGTAAAAAAGATGGTCAAGACAAAACATATTATGTTTACAATATCTGTGATCACCAAGAGTGCTACAAAGAAGTGGGTTCCCAAGCAATCTCTTACACAACAGGCGTTCCAGCTATGATTGGTGCGGCAATGGTCATGACAGGCAAATGGAACAAACCAGGCGTATACAATGTAGAAGAATTCAACCCGGATCCATTCATGGAAGAGTTGAACAAATGGGGTCTCCCATGGGTAGAAGACTTCAACCCGGTACTCGTTGATGAGCTGCCAGAAGAAGTTAAAGAATCGGAGCTTGTTCGTTAAAATGCGGTTCGAGCAATTACCGACACCATGTTTTGTTGTTGACGAGGCGCTTATCGAGAAAAATCTGAAAATCCTGAACGGTGTTATGCAGCGTACAGGTGCCAAAATCGTGCTCGCTCAAAAAGCATTCTCCATGACTGCGATGTATCCGCTGATTGGAGAATACCTGAGCGGTGCTACGGCGAGCGGTCTGTATGAAGCACGTCTGGGCCACGAGGAAATGGGCAAAGAGAACCATGTCTTTGCTCCGGCATACCGCGCAGAAGAGATCGACGAGATTATCTCCATCTGCGACCATATTATTTTCAATTCTTTTTCACAGCTTGCCAAATTCAAGGATAAGGCGCTTCAGGCTGGCCGTAAGGTCGGCTTGCGCGTCAATCCTGAATGCTCTACCCAAGAAGGGCACGAGATCTATGATCCGTGTTCTCCGGGTTCACGTTTTGGGGCGAAACAAGAGGATTTCCAAGCAGATCTGTTGGAAGGTGTCTCCGGACTGCACTTCCACACACTGTGTCAGCAAAATTCTGACGATCTGGAGACTACGTTGAACGCGGTTGTCGAGAAGTTCGGACAATGGTTGCCGCAAATGGAATGGATCAACTTCGGTGGTGGACACCATATCACGCGTGAAGATTATGATATTCCAAGGTTGGAAGCTTGCATCAAGCGTATGCAGAATGATTATGGCCTGGAAGTATATCTGGAGCCGGGAGAAGCTGTTGCGCTGAACGCGGGTTATCTGGTGACTTCTGTGCTGGACTTCCATAAAAATGGCATGGACATCGCCATTCTGGATACTTCAGCTACATGCCATATGCCGGATGTGCTGGAAATGCCATATCGCCCGCCGCTGATCGGTTCGGGAGAAGTGGGCGAGAAAGCTCATCTGTATCGCCTAGGTGGACAAACCTGTCTGTCTGGGGACGTGATTGGGGATTATTCATTCGATCAGCCTTTACAAGAAGGTGACCGTCTGGTATTCGAGGACATGGCGATTTACTCCATGGTGAAAACCAACACGTTCAACGGCATGCCGCTTCCAGCGATCGCAGTCAAAAGAAAAGACGGCGATTGCGAAGTTGTTCGCGAATTCGGATATCAGGATTTCAAAATGAGGCTGGCATAAACGTTCATTATATAGAAGGTATTAATACAGAATTGTTTATAAAAAAGAAGGGAGCCTGGAGACAGGTTCCCTTTTTAACGTCCAATGATGTTTTAATGACTAGATGATGCAATGATGTTTATCATCGATGTCTATCAGTAAGGTTAGGTGATGTCTAAATGGAATCAAGCGACTCGGTTTGAACATCAGCTTCGGGTTAATTTTGTGGTTTTGAGGCTGCTCTTGCGGCGTAAGGAAAGATCGGTTCTCTTAGCTCAAAGTCATAGGTCATGCCATCCACAATGCCGACTACACTCTCACTGTCATACAGCTCCAACAGAAAACCAGCCATTTGTTCCGCCGTATGGAATTTAGGAACTCTGCCCTCATATTCAAACTCGTCTACATTAAAGGAATGTTTCGCAAATTCCGTCTCGGTTGCAGCCGGAGCGAGCACTTTGGCTTGCATTGCTGCATTCTTGCCTTTCAACTCCTGCGCAAGCCCTTCTGTAAAGGCACTTACATAGAACTTGGTTGCACAGTAAGTTACTGCATCGGCTACAATGGTATATCCTCCACCAGAGGAAATATTAATGATCTGTGTGCCATCGACATCTGCATAATCACGTACATACAGGGAAGAAAGAATCGTAAGAGCTTCTATATTTAGATGAAGCATCTGCTCAATTTTGGGCAGGTGTTGTTCGCCAATGGAAGCAAAATTCCCGAATCCGGCGTTGTTAATCCACGTCTCAATGGAATAAGCTTTAAGACTTTCATAGAATTCATGCACATTAGTGCCAATGGATAGATCCACTGTACGAATGACAACATCTAGATCAGGATTGATTTCAGCCACTTTTCCTTTTAACTTGTCCAATTCATCGGTTCTGCGTGCTGCCAGGATCATATTTTTGCCACGAGCTGCAAAAGCTAAAGCCGCTTCATATCCAATACCTGAACTGGCACCGGTAATCACTGTGTATTTCATGGGAATTCCTCCTGGATCTGATTTCATTTTTTATTGTGATGTGAGCACGAGTTGATTATACTGATTAGAGCTTACTCTAAGTCAAGCTCGAATATAGAGGGGAGGTTAACCATGCATACCATTGGTGAAGTGGCCGAGTTACTCCATATCAGTGCACATACGTTGCGTTATTATGAGAAAGAACAGATTGTAACACCTCTCCGAGATGCGAGTGGAGACAGGCGATACAACGAGTCCCACCTGAAATGGCTTCAATTTGTGATCAAATTAAAAGAGACTCAGATGCCTATTGCTACCATTAAGAAGTATGCATCCTTATTCCAGGAAGGGGAGCATACAGCGGGAGATCGGCTAAAGTTGCTAGAGGATCATAAAGAGTCGATTCAAAAACAGATGCATATCCTTAACACAGCCGATGAGATGCTTGAGCATAAAATCTCGTCGTACCGCACGTTCATCGGGCAATGATGTAACACACACAATGCCGATCTATTTGCCAAAACAGTGATTTTTATTATAGACTGTTTTTTATCGGTTGTTCATCAAGGAGGAAATGGAATGCATCAAAACAGAAAACAAAAGTCAAACAAGTTAAAGATCCTCTCCAAAGTATTATTGATTATCATTGGGGGATTTATAACGGCTTATGGCCTGGAAGCCATATTGATCCCGAATAATGTCTCAGATGGTGGTGTCACAGGTCTGAGTATCGTAGGATCACAGCTGTTTGGATTACCGCTGGGGATGCTCATCGGGATTATCAATATTCCGTTTGTATGGCTCGGGTACAAGCAGATTGGTAAAAGCTTCGCATTATATTCAATCATCGGTATTGCGTCACTGGCGATCAGCACCAGTCTGATGCACCATGTACCAACGATCATCGAAGGGGATACCTTGCTCGTTACGGTGGTCGGCGGGATTATCATCGGTTTCGGTATGGGTCTTGCATTACGTAATGGCGGGGCATTGGATGGCATAGATATGCTGGCTGTACTTCTTTCGCGTAAAGTCCCTTTTGGAACCAGTGATCTCATTCTGTTTCTCAACATGTTTGTCTTTATTGTCGTTTCTACCGTGTTCGGTCTGCAAGGAGCGATTTTGTCAGGACTTGCGTATTTTATTGCTTCCAAAGTAATACATATTGTTGAAGAGGGATTAAGCGGCTCCAAAACGTTTAAAATTATTACCACTCAACCTGAGATCATGGTTGAAACCATTCGTGACCGTCTAGGTCGTGGTGCAACGTACACCGAGGCGTACGGTGGATATTCCAATGAACAATTCAAGGAAATTACTTGTGTCATTAACCGGATGGAAGAGAGCAAAATTAAAGATATCATTCATGAAATTGACCCATCTGCTTTTGTAGTTGTATACGATGTAGCTGAAGTAAGAGGTGGCAATTTCAAAAAGAAAGATATTCACTAACAACGTAATCACTATAAAAAAACGCGCCAGAGAGGATCTCTTGGCGCGTTTTTTTATTATACACTACATATTGTTTATGAATACTTCGGGCTGCTCCAGCTAACATTTTTCAGTGAAAATGGTACTGAAACTGCTGTCAACCCCTTCAACAAACAAAGGCACAGCATAAACAACACCGATATCTGATAAATCCTGGTTTAAATTCATATCCTCTATGACTAGAATAAATTTGCCATCCACACGGTCTTTTCCCAGGATCTTCTGATGAAAAGCGATAGCTTCATCCTCATGAAGTGAAGATCCCGCAGAGATCATATCCATGCCGATTGCTCGTAGTGAATCAAACACCATGAGGTAACTGGCAGCTGATGCGGCAAACCCAGGGTTATGATCACTATAACGAACAGGGTCTGAGGAACGAAGCTTCCCAAAACCTGTACGTATGAGCAGCAAATCAGAGCCTGCAATCAGGTGCTCATAGGGCTCCAGGTCGGCTTTGGTAATCAATTCGTCATCACTTTTGGGAATGTCGAGGATCGTAGGATGAGAGAAAATAAAATCGTCTAATGGAAGCTCACTCAGTTTTTGGCCTTTGGGATTAAAGTGCCAAGGCCCATCAATATGAGTGCCGCTATGGTTGAGGGATGTGATGATAAATTGGTTATACGGGTCCCCTTGAGCTATGCTTGATTGCTGCTGGATCTCAACTGGGGGATTATCTTTATATACGGGAGTATTTACGCTAAGCGGATAGGATAAGAGCAGACGTTTCATTAGTTGTTCTCTCCTCTGTAATCGATGTGCACAGGTCTGAACAAGCACCCTCTCCATAGTGAAACGGCTAAACATGCTCTTTCACTTATTGATTGCTAATGGAAGCTTGAGCTCATTTTATGTAAGGATTCTGAACCTCATGCATAACTACAGTTCACTTATGGAAAACTTCTGTAGTGCGAACAAATAATATGGTTTCATTAATGGGAGGTTAGTATAGTGACAAATCAGGACCCGCAAGAGCTTCTGAAGCAAAAACACGAGCTGGATGAGCAAAAAAAGCAATTCACTAATTTTTCCCGAAATATCTCAGGTCATGGTGAGGTTGAAGCTGGCCAAGAGTTCAGTGTTGACCGTGTACCAGATGATCAAAACCGTATGAAATCGGTTGAGAACAGACGCGGCGAAGTCTAAAAGTTCCAACTTAAGCTGATCCTTTAGGGGATCGGCTTATTCATGCGAAGCTTTGTAACAACAGAGGACTATGTATGGTAGTTGCGCAAAAGAGAGGATATAGAAGGTGGTCAATCGTTGTAAAAGGTCGTATATTATTACTATGTGGATTGTGGATTGTGGAGTGAACATGGACCACATCGCAAAATGATAAACGATTTTACATAGAAGGACGGGAAAAAATGGACTTTAAACCACTTGCTACATTTATTGACCGCATGACATCCTGGCGTATACCGTGGGCAGAGGTATTGGTGATGCATCGAAATGATACTGTTTTCCATTACCGTAATGGTTACGCCAATCTGGAGGACAAAACGCCTATTAGCGATGGAGCAATTTTCAATCTATACTCCATGACCAAAATCATGACCTGTGTGGCAGGACTGCAACTAGTGGAGAAAGGTGAAATACTGCTAAGTGATCCACTTTCCGATTATTTGCCCGAATATGCCGATATGACGGTGAAGAAAACGATGGTAAACGGAGAGGTTCAACTGGAAAAGGCGACAAGAGCCATTACCGTACGCGATTTGTTCACCATGACCGCCGGATTCTCCTATGACGTAGGTAGTCCAAGTATTCAGGAAGCCGTAAAAAACACCCACGGAACATTGCCAACACGTGAATTCGCGAAAGCGCTAGCGAAGGAACCGCTTTTGTTTGAGCCAGGAACACATTGGAATTACAGCATGTGCCATGATGTGCTCGGAGCCTTGGTGGAAGTCGTCAGTGGTAAAAGCTTTGGTGCGTATCTCCGGGACGAAATCACCGGACCACTTGGTATGAACGACACAACGTTCAATCTGAACGATGAGCAGCAGAAACGCCTTATTCCGCAATATGCATACAATGACGAACTTGAAAAGGCTGTACGTATGGATGGGAATGGATTCCGTGTAGGTACCGAGCTGGAGAGCGGTGGCGCTGGGTTGTTATCAACCGTTAGCGATTATGCACGGTTTCTGAACGCGCTTACTGGACGTGGTACGAGTCCTGAAGGTGTACGCATTTTGTCACAAGCTTCAGTGGAACTGATGCGAACGGATCATCTGAACGAGATGACTCGCGGTGATTATTCGTGGGATCATATGTATGGATACGGCTATGGACTAGGTGTCCGTACACATATCTCGAAAGCACGCAGTGGTTCGCTGAGCCCGCTTGGTGAATTTGGATGGAGTGGTGCTGCTGGTTGTATGGCTATTATTGATCCGGATTCAGAGCTTACGGTCATGTATGCCCAGCATTTGCTGAACAGTCAGGAAGGATATGTTCAACGACGCTTACGCAATGTGATATACTCCTGTCTATAAATTATATCGTTTTCGAATATGGAAGAAGAGCCGCTAATCAGCGGCTTTTTTATGTTATATGGATTAATAACGAAAAAATAGATTGATTTATATTTCTTTATTAGAAAGGGTATGTTATCATTCTTAGGAAAATAGTACTAGTAGGAGGATATGCTTATTGAAATATACCTATATTAATTACATAGTTTGATCAAAGTACACTCTAGCAAGACTTATTAAAATGTTGAGATTATGCACGATTAAAAATTAGAAATGAGATTTTAGATGTTTATTTTATTACTCAGAGGAGAGTCATCAATGATACACCCTAAATACAAAGCAAAATGGGCTTCACTTGCCTTACTTACCTTAATCAGCTATGTTCTGAGCGCATTGCTCCTGCTGCCGCCCAATGCCGCTGCCAAAGGAGAGCAAATCTCAGCCAAACAGCTGGAAAGTATGAGCCGACTTTCATTTACGCTTCGTGATGCCAAGCAAACGGCATACACGGTTTATATTTTTGCTTATGATGAACAGAAGAGCACGCTGACCGAGGAAAATGGTTGGACGAAAAACAAAAAAGGAGATAAAAGTTACACTGGAACCTATCGGGCGGCCTTAATGAAAAAAGGTGCAGCATATGGAACAGTGCAAGCAGCAAAACTGGATCTGAATACGATTATTTTGCCTCAAACCTTGAACTTCGTTGTGAAAGGCAAAGAGGCGAGTACACCTGATATGCTGATGATCACGGACTGGGGAACTTCTAATTTCAATGAAGTGAAAACGTATATCGTTCGTTCCGGGGAATTGCGCCGTGTCACATATGTCGATAATAAAGGAAAAAAAATTGACGATGCATACTCCGCGATCAGAGATGGTGGAATTCGTACTCTTACAGGTGCCCGAGTGCAGTTCAAAAATTACAACAACCTTCAATTCGTCTATGGCGTTAATACGTTTAAGCTGAATGTGAACAAATTGGAAATGCGGTTGGAAGATACGCGCAACCTTCGTACAAGAGATTGGCCGAACTCGGGTGTTGGCGATCGTGCTTACCTGAAAAGCCTGAAGGACGCTGCATTAAAGGGTGCATTGCCTGGGCGAACGGACATCAAGATTGGCATGACGCTTCAAAATGCACAAAAAAAGCTGGGGAAACCCAATTCTCGTTCTAACGAAGAATGGGGAGCGTTCTATTATTATTCTAAATTCGGCGTTGGATTCGATTCATATATGCACGAGCTTACCAATAAATCACGTATTGCCGTTTTCGACCTGTACAATGAGAAGCAAAATCTTTCGCCATGGAATGTGAGAATATGGATGGGGAAACCGTCTTCAGAATATTACAATGAAGTCGTAGGTGGTTATGAGATGGTATATCATTTGGGTAATCACGCCATTGTATTTAACTATGAGGAAGAAGAGGACTTGATTGACTTTACGAGTATATATTAAGTGGTATAATCCAGAGAATTGAATATTCATGGGACTGTATAAACAAACAAAAGCCGCTAATTAGCGGCTTTTTTTAATGTGCATAAGATACACTATTAGTTATTTTATTGGTGTGTTCTCGGCGCTTTGTACAGAACGTACACGATTAACCAAGTAGATGCCAACGGATACAAACAACAATGCGGCCAGATTCTTCAATTCCAAGATCGTTTCACCGAGGAATAACGCTGATAACAATGCACCAAACACAGGGATAAGAAAGTTGTATACAGATACTCTTCCGACCTTATTGTACTTAAGAAGCATATTCCATAGACAAAATGCAACGGATGACAGCAAGGCCAAATAGATCAAATTACTGGTGGATTCCAGGGTGAAATGAGTGACTCGTCCGCCGAGTAATAGACCTAACAGCGTAAGCACCAGTCCACCAATGAACAGGCTAACCCCTGTAATGATTAGAACATCGATGGTCGCGGTGAGACGTTTTGCGTAAAGGGCTGTAACGGAAAACACAAGGGCTGCTAAAATAATGAAACCTTCGCCTGTAAATGAAAAGGAAAAAGTAAGCAGATCGGTATGGAAGTTTACGATAATGACGCCAACGAATCCGAGCAAGCAGCCAACGATTTTATTTCTGCTTAATTTGTCGTTCTTATAGATGAAATGGGCAAGAACAACACTGAAGAAGGTCGTCGTTGCGTTCATAATGGAACCTTTGACACCTGTCGTATTAGCTACGCCAACGTAGAAAAACATATACTGCAAACCGGTTTGCAATATACCTAACATGATAAGGCTTGTCCACTGAGTCCTGGATAATTGCAGCTTTTCTTTTCGAACGATACGAGACAAGAGTAATAGCAGCAAGCCCGCCAGTGTGAATCGATATCCGGCAAAGACGTATTTGGAAGCAATGTCTTCCGGCAGAATGTTAAATGCGATATATCCAAGTTTGATGGACGGGTACGCACTACCCCATAACAAGCAACAAAGGCTCGCTATAAGCATGACGAAAATGGGATCACTAAATTTACTCGGTTTGTGGTTTTCAAGGGTATTTCTGTCTGTCACTTTCAATCTTCTCCTCACATTTTATGCACATATGTATGTATCTAATATCCTCACTGACCATATCACATATCGCTAATATTTGTAATGATAATTAACTCCTTAATATAGCTGAGAAGAGTAAATAAGACGGGAAGAAGCCAAGTCACTGATGAATTTTCAATGTACTTTCATGTTTACTTGGAGAAATTTCCAGAATGAAAGCGCTTGTCAAATCGAAAGTAATATGATAATTTAATATCTGTAACCGGTTACACATAGAGGAGAGCAACTTATGACAACAATTAAAGACGTAGCTCAACTGGCGGGCGTATCTGTTGCCACTGTATCCAGAGTCATCAATGATAGAGGTTATGTTCACGCGGATACACGCAAGAAAGTGGAAGATGCTGTGAAGGCACTTAACTTTTCGCCAAATGAAGTGGCCCGCTCATTATATAAGCGCAAGTCCAAACTGATTGGCCTGTTGTTGCCGGACATTGCCAACCCCTACTTTCCGCAGTTGGCTCGCGGTGTAGAGGATGGGATGCAGGAGCAGGATTATAGACTGATATTCGGAAACAGTGATGAGGATGAACGGAAGGAGCAGGATTACATCCAGACGTTTATCCAGAACAATGTGGTCGGTGTAATCTCTTCAACGAACTACCCTCATTCTTCAATATATAAAAACCTGAAGATTCCTGTCGTGTTTTTGGATAGAACATCACTTGATCGTCCATCCGTGTATGCGGATGGCAGGGAAGGTGGAAGACTAGCTGCAAGGGAGATTATCCAACGCGGCAGTCGCCGGATCACAGTTATGCAAGGACCGTCACAGATCAGACCAGCTCAGGATCGCTTTGAAGGGGCGATAGAAATTATCCGTGATGCTGGGTTAGATTACCGGGTAATCCAGACGACCTCATTTTCAATTAACGAGGCAGGTATATGGGCTGAAGAATTATTCAGGAAGTATGCGGACACAGATGGGGTGATTGCCAGTAATGATATCGCAGCCATGGCAGTACTGCATGAGGCCTCACGAATTGGAAGGAAGATTCCTGATGATGTCCAAGTGATTGGTTTCGATGATATACCGATGAGCAGCCTGTTATCGCCGGCATTGTCCACCATCCATCAGCCAGCATACGAGATGGGAAGAGAAGCGGCGGGATTACTTATCAAGCTTGTGGAACAAGCTGCAATAGAGAACAAAAACATACAGTTGCCCGTAAGCTTCATCGAACGAGGCACTACGAGAAAGGTGAGATCAGATGGCTAAAATATGTGTAATTGGAAGCAGTTCAATGGATCTGGTTGTTACTTCGTCAAGACGGCCGGGGGCGGGTGAAACCGTTCTCGGAGACAGCTTCAAAACGGTCCCTGGTGGTAAGGGAGCCAATCAGGCTGTCGCTGCTGCACGACTGGGGGCTGAGGTTGCGATGATCGGCCGGGTAGGCGACGATGCTTTTGGCAAAGATATTTTAGAGAACTTCAGAACAAATGCTGTAAATACGCAAAATGTGAAACCGGTTACACATTTAGAAAGTGGAACGGCTCATATCATTCTGGCGGAAGGTGATAATAGTATCGTAGTGGTTGAAGCGGCGAATCGCGAAGTCACTCCTGCATATGTCGATGAAGCAGCGGAAGTGATCCGCAATGCAGATATCGTACTGATTCAGCAGGAAATCCCGGAGGAAACTGTTGTTCATGTCAGTGCAATGTGTGCGGAGTTCGGAACACCATTATTGCTTAATCCAGCTCCGGCGAGAAAATTGCCGCAAGAAGTTATTGATAATGCTGCATATATCACACCAAATGAGCATGAGGCCGAGATTTTGTTTCACGGTATGAGTTCGGCACAGGCATTGCGCCAATATGCGAACAAACTGTTCATCACGGAAGGCAGTAAAGGGGTTCGTTATTTTGATGGCACAGAGGAAATTCTAGTCCCAACTTATAAGGTGCAGGCAGTCGATACGACTGGTGCAGGGGATACGTTCAACGCCGCATTCGCAGTTGCTTTGGCTGAAGGTCAACCGTTGCAAGAGAGTATACGCTTCGCTAATCGGGCTGCATCGTTGTCAGTCACTAAGTTCGGAGCGCAGGGCGGCATGCCAACGCGTGATGAAGTAGAGGAGAGCTTGTAATGAAAAGATCCGGCATGTTGAATAGTCACATCTCCAAAATTCTGTCTGATCTGGGTCATACGGACATGATTGCGATTGCGGATGCGGGTCTACCCGTACCGGACGGAGTTGTTAAAATCGATCTGGCCCTCAAACTGGGAACACCCAGTTTTCAGGAAGTCGTGGAGCTTATCGCAGAAGATATGGTCATTGAAAAAATTATTGTGGCAGAAGAAATTCACGAAGGCAATCCTGCAGCTATGCAATTCATCACGGAGAAGTTCAGTGAGGAAGCCATCGATGCTTCCGTCAGCCACGAACAATTCAAAGTATTAACTCGACAGGTGAAAGCGGTCATCCGCACAGGCGAAGCGACACCGTATGCCAATTGCATTTTACAATCGGGAGTCCATTTCGGTTAAAAGGAGGTTGCGTAATGCATATTCAGATGCAAAACATTCATAAAGCGTTTGGCACCAATCAGGTGTTGAGCGGAGTGGATTTTGAACTAAAAGACGGTGAGGTTCATGCCTTAATGGGGGAGAATGGAGCCGGCAAATCCACACTGATGAACATTCTGATTGGTCTCCATGAGCGAGATCAAGGAACCATCAGAATAGACGGAGAAGAAAACTATTTTGCAAGTCCGAAGGAAGCAGAGAAGTTAGGGATCACCTTTATACATCAGGAGCTAAACGTGTGGCCTGAAATGACAGTGCTGGATAATCTCTTTATTGGTAAGGAAATGACATCATCCTTGGGGCTGCTTAATACGAGACGGATGAAAGCGCTTGCCAAAGAGCAGTTTGAAAAGTTGTCCGTTGACATCCCATTGGAACGTCCTGCGGGAGAATGCTCTGTCGGGCAGCAGCAGATGATAGAAATCGCCAAAGCACTTATGACAGATGCCAAGGTTATCATTATGGACGAGCCAACAGCCGCCCTCACGGAGCGCGAGATACAGAAACTGTTTGGTGTAATCAGCTCACTGAAGAAGGACGGAGTATCCATCGTGTACATTTCTCACCGCATGGAGGAGATATTCACGATCTGTGACCGGATTACCATTATGCGTGACGGCAGAACGGTGGACACTCAGCCCATTCCACAGACAAGCTTTGATGAAGTGGTACGGAAAATGGTAGGTCGTGAACTTACCGAGCGTTATCCTGTCCGAAATCCTTCTTATGGTGAAGTTGTTCTGGAAGTAAGGAATGCCAGCAGCAAAGGGTTGTTCGAGAATATTAACTTCACGGTGAGAGCGGGAGAAATCCTCGGTTTCTCAGGACTTATGGGTTCTGGGCGAACCGAGATTATGAGAACAATCTTTGGTTTGGATACGTTGGATAGTGGTGAAATCTTCATCCGCGGCAAAAAAGCGAACATTCGTAAACCGGCAGATGCAGTGAAACATGGAATCGGATTTATTACCGAAGACCGGAAGGATGAGGGGCTGGTATTAGACTTCTCCATTCGCGAGAATATGGCATTGACTAATCTGTTCAGTTTCTCAAACAAAGGTTTCATCTCCGCTTCGAAAGAACAAGATTTCGTGGATACATTGATCAAACGTCTTCAGATCAAAACACAATCCTCCGAGACGGCGGCAAGGAATCTATCCGGGGGTAACCAGCAGAAGGTGGTTATCGCGAAATGGGTTGGTATTGGTCCAAGCGTACTTATTCTGGATGAGCCCACACGCGGAGTGGATGTCGGAGCGAAGCGCGAAATCTATGAATTGATGAATGAACTTACAGACCGTGGGGTTGCAATCATCATGGTTTCGTCGGAGCTACCTGAAGTACTTGGCATGAGCGACCGTATCGCAGTTGTGCATGAAGGACACATCAGCGGCGAGGTTGCAAGGGAAGTAGCAACACAAGAACACATTATGACATTGGCCACAGGGGGACAGTGATATGACAACAATGCAGGAAAACAAAACGGCTAAAAGCGGGTTCCGTTTCTCAAGCGTGATACAAAAATTGGGACCGCTGCTCGGCTTAATCATTCTTATTCTTATCGTATCGGTGTTGAATCCAAGTTTCTTGGAACCGCTTAATATCTTGAATTTATTGCGTCAAGTCTCGATTAATGCACTGATTGCCTTCGGTATGACGTTTGTTATCCTGACGGGTGGAATTGATCTGTCAGTTGGATCGATCCTGGCTTTATCCAGTGCTTTTGTGGCAAACATGATGTTGTCCGGTCTGGATCCAATCTTGTCCATCATTATCGGGGTAGCACTCGGTGGTGTCATGGGTATGGTGAATGGACTGATGATTACCAAAGGAAGAATGGCTCCGTTTATCGCTACATTGGCAACCATGACGATATTTAGAGGATTAACGTTGGTGTACACAAATGGTAATCCAATTACAGGACTAGGGGATAACCTGTTGTTCCAACTGTTCGGCCGTGGATACCTGCTGGGCATTCCGGTACCTGCAATCACGATGCTGATTACCTTTATGATTCTATGGATTATTTTGCATAAAACGGCTTTTGGACGCAAAACGTACGCCATCGGCGGTAATGAGAAGGCTTCCATTATCTCGGGTATCAAAGTTAATCGCGTGAAAATTATGATCTACTCCCTGACAGGCATGCTCGCTGCTCTGGCAGGTGCAATCTTGACATCTCGGTTGAATTCAGCACAACCAACGGCCGGTACATCCTATGAGCTGGATGCAATCGCAGCGGTTGTATTGGGTGGTACAAGTCTTGCCGGAGGACGTGGACGAATCGTCGGTACCCTGATCGGTGTTCTGATTATCGGCGTACTGAATAATGGATTGAATTTGCTTGAAGTAAACTCATTTTACCAAATGGTTGTGAAAGGTATTGTCATTGCCATTGCCGTCCTGCTGGACCGCAAGAAAACAGCATAAGGAGAGAAGCGAATATGAAAAAGTGGACAATAACACTTGTAAGTGTGATGATGATTATCGTTCTGGCCGGATGCTCTTTGGAACCACCGGAATGGGCCAAACCTGACCCTTCCAAAAGTAACGGACAGAAAAAAATAGGTTTGTCGATCTCTACACTAAACAATCCATTCTTTGTATCACTAAAGGACGGGGTCATGGCTGAAGCCAAAAAACAGGGAGTACAGGTCATCGTGGTGGATGCACAGAACGATTCGGCCAAACAAACCAACGATGTGGATGATCTCATTCAGCAAGGAGTCAGTGCACTTCTGATTAACCCTGCTGACTCTGCAGCGATCTCCACAGCGGTTCAATCGGCCAATAGTGTGGGCATTCCCGTGATCACGCTGGATCGCTCCGCAGACAAAGGCGAAGTGGCAGCATTAGTAGCCTCGGATAACGTTAAGGGTGGACGCATGGCAGCGGAATACTTCGTGGAACAACTCGGTGAAGGAGCCAAAGTTATTGAACTTGAGGGTGTGCCTGGCGCTTCTGCAACAAGAGAACGGGGTAAAGGCTTCCATGAAGTGGCTGACAAGCAACTCGATGTGGTTTCCAAACAATCTGCGGATTTTGATCGGTCCAAAGGATTAAATGTCATGGAGAACTTGCTGCAAGGTAATCCGGACGTGCAAGCGGTATTTGCCCATAATGATGAGATGGCACTTGGTGCGATTGAAGCGATTCAAAGCTCGGGTAAAGACATTCCGGTCATCGGATTCGACGGCAATGATGATGCAATCAAATCCATTAAAGATGGAAAATTGACGGCAACCGTCGCTCAGCAGCCTGTACTAATTGGTCAACTGGCGCTGCAAGCTGCTCTGGATGTGCTCAGTGGCAAGCAGGTGGAGCCATCGATCCCGGCTGAATTAAAGCTGGTAACGAAGGAAAACGTGAACGAATAAATCATGACATGCAATGTTTCTCGTCTTGTGGAGAAGAGCATAGGGATATAACCAAGCCGCTAATTTAGCGGCTTTTTTTCATTTTATAGGAGTGGACATCACATCAAATGGACCTATTGGCGTTTAAAAGCCTACAAAAGGTGCCCCAATTGAATGGTAGTTTTTATTGTTTTGGATTGCTCTAAAAGAATGTTTTTGGATATGTATAACCAATCCATTGATTGATATACTAGCATGACGTTCTACACAATCTTCACAATACATAAGGAGGAAGCTTATCTTAATGATTCATTCCTGTGCGGAATAGAAAGAAGGCGAATGACATGAAACATCTAGTTGAAGAAAATCTCCAATCGGTAAGACAGCAAATCGCATTGGCCTGTCAGGCCTCAGGGCGTGACATATCGGACATTACCTTGTTGCTCGCCACCAAAACTGTACCGCTAGAGAAATTACAAATGGCTATTCAAGCAGGTGAGGTCCTTTTCGGAGAAAACAAAGCTCAAGAACTTCGGGACAAATTTCCACTTATGGAACAAAACAAACAGGTAGAATGGCATTTTATCGGACATCTGCAAACAAACAAAGTAAAGGACGTTGTTAAATATGTTACGCTCATTCATTCCGTAGATCGTCTGAAGCTGGGGCAGGCGTTACATAACCAGCTTCTCAAAGAGAATAAGACTCTAGACATTCTAGTTCAAATTAACACCTCCTACGAAGAAAGTAAATTTGGGGCCTCTCCAGAAACAGCCATTGAGCTTGTAGAACAATTAACTCAATTCGAAACGTTGAACGTGAAGGGCTTAATGACCATTGGAAAACTGAATGCAACGAATGAAGAAACACGGCATTGCTTTCGTTTGTTAAACCGTATTCGCAATCAAATTAAAGAGAAAAATATTCCGCGTGTAGAAATGGATATTTTATCGATGGGCATGTCCGGTGACTTCCAGGTCGCCATTGAAGAAGGAGCTACAATGATTCGTGTAGGAACAAGTGTATTTGGGCCACGGTATTTACCAGACGAATATTACTGGAATGAAAACACACGCATCGATGATTAAGTGAGAGGTCGTGTTAAATATGAAGACAGCATCTGCTTCATTACGTGGTCGCGATCTGATCTCACCGATGATCGCCGCCTTAATATCTGTGATTGTTAATTACGGGGGTACATTTATTCTTGTGTTTCAAGCTGCAAAAGTGGCTGGTTTAAGCCCGGAAATGACGGCTTCCTGGATTTGGTCCATCTCGATTGGGGTTGGAGTAACGGGGATCTGGCTCAGTTATCGATACAAGGAACCGATTATTACAGCCTGGTCTACACCGGGTGTGGCGTTTCTCGTTTCAGCATTAGCGGTGACCCCTTATCCAGAAGCTATCGGCGCTTACATGATTTCAGCAGTCGGATTTATTATTTTGGGTATGTCAGGCATGTTTGAACGTTTTGTTCGACTTATTCCCCCAGGCATCGCTTCCGGATTGTTAGCAGGTATTTTGCTACAGTTTGGAATATCGGCCTTTGGAGGGGCTAAGCTTGATCCTTTGCTTGTTACTGTGCTATTTGCCGCCTACATCGTGCTAAGAAGGTTTACTTCCCGTTACGCCATAGTTGGCATATTGGCAGTTGGTTTGATTTATTTAATATGCATGGGAAAAACGGACTTCAGTACGATCCAATTGGCGGTCGCTTCGCCTGTATTTGTTTTCCCCGCGTTTTCGTTAAATGCTTTACTTGGCGTTGCTCTACCACTGTTCATTATTACCCTGACAGGGCAGTATATGCCCGGAATGCTAGTTTTGCGTAATGATGGATTCAAGACAAGTGCCAATCCCATTCTGGCGGTAACAGGTTTGGGATCACTGCTTGCAGCCCCATTCGGATCACATGCTTTTAACGTGGCGGCTATTACCGCAGCGATATGTACAGGAAAAGATGCACATGAGGATGCAACAAAACGGTACATAGCGGGGATTGCTTGTGGAATCTTTTATATTTTTGTTGGTATTTTTGGCGTAACCTTAGCTGCACTGTTTTTGATTCTTCCTGCTACCTTTATTGCAACATTAGCCGGACTGGCGTTACTAGGAACAATTGGTGGCAGTCTCGCGAATGCATTAACGGACCCTAAAGGACGCGAAACCGCATTGATTACCTTTCTGGCGACCGCAGCCAATGTGACCTTACTTGGTGTTGGTGGTGCATTTTGGGGACTATTTGCAGGAATGATGGCGCATCTACTAATGAATAGTAGAATTCCCAAAAAACGATTTGGATCGAATAGATAAGTTCATTATTGAGAGGAAGATGTTCATGAAACATTTGGAGAAGCAAGATCAAGTCATAGGAAATGCTGTCCAGCAAGAGCTTGCACGGCAGCGGAATACGATTGAACTGATTGCATCAGAGAATTTTGTGAGTCAAGCTGTGATGGAAGCAACGGGTTCCGTATTGACCAATAAATATGCGGAGGGGTATCCGGGCAGAAGATATTATGGCGGATGTGAGCATGTCGATACCGTCGAAGAGATAGCGAATCACCGCCTTAAAACGCTTTTTGGAGCTGAACATGCGAATGTGCAGCCTCACTCCGGTGCTCAGGCAAACATGGCTGTTTATTTTGCCTCGGTGGAGATCGGTGACACAATCCTTGGTATGAATTTATCCCATGGTGGTCATTTAACACACGGAAGTCCTGTTAATTTTTCAGGGAGATTGTACAATTTTGTTCCATACGGTGTCGATGCACATACGGGCCGTATTGACTTTGACGAAGTACGTAAACTTGCTCATAAGTATCGTCCACGCATGATCGTTGCAGGTGGAAGTGCATACCCGCGGACCATTGAGTTTGAATTATTTGCCCAGATTGCCGCCGAAGTGGGAGCACTTTTCTTTGTAGATATGGCGCATATAGCGGGAATTGTTGCCGCAGGTTTGCATCCTAACCCGGTACCACATGCACATTTTGTTTCAACTACCACACATAAGACCTTACGAGGACCAAGAGGGGGAGCCATCTTGTGCGGGGAGCCGTGGGCACAGTCGATCGACAAAGCTGTATTTCCGGCAATTCAGGGTGGTCCATTCATGCACGTCATAGCGGGGAAAGCGGTGGCATTCGGTGAGGCCTTACAACCTGATTTCACAACATACATGGAGAGTGTTCTGGATAACGCCAAAGTATTGGCTGAAACATTAATTAATGAAGGACTCACCCTTGTATCAGGAGGAACAGATAATCATATGGTGTTGGTTGACTTACGATCCATTGATCTTACAGGCAAAGTAGCCGAGGCTTTACTTGATGAAGTAGGGATTACGGCAAATAAAAATGCAATCCCTCACGATACGGCAAGTCCTTTGGTTACGAGTGGTATCCGCTTTGGAACACCGGCTATGACTTCAAGGGGGCTTGGAGGCAGGGAAATGAAAGAAATCGGTCAGCTTATAGCGCTTGCCTTCAAGAATCCAACGAACTCGGATGTCAAAAAACAGATATTAGGTAGTGTCCGCGAAATCACTTCGCAATTCCCTTTATATGAAGGGCTTGAATAGTTTAAGAGCAGAAACATATGTAGCCTGCAATTGATCCTGATGGATTACAATTGCAGGCTTTTAATGTTGCTTGCTTAAATTGAGAACTTATTTTTTTGAACAGAAGAGATACACCATAAGTGAAGTTTAAGACACGCCCTAGTAGGCTATTCCTACACGAGACTGCACATACTCATCAGATATTAATTGCTGATAAGCAAACTCTGCCGTATCGATTACAGATATTGAAGTTCCACCGTCTGGCAAGTAGTTGCGCTCAACTCGATACTTACCGGGCGATTCTCCATCATATAAATAGGTGGGGCATACAATCGTCCATTCCAACTCTGAGGCCTTGAGAATGTTGTACATTTCCAGATGCTCTTCAGCTGCGCGCGTTGACTTACGTTTGGATTCGGAGGATTGAAAACGAAACAAGCCAGGATCCGTTCGACTTTCCAATATTCCTGCTGTACCAATGGTAATGATTCTTCTGATATGCTCCTGAGCCATAGCCTCAACAATTAATTTCGTGGATTGTGATAATGTAGTCGTTCCATCTGTACCTAAGGCACTAACAACGAGATCAGCACCCTGAATGGCGTGATGAATATCCTCTTTGGCTAGAGCGTTTCCTTGAAGCAGGACGAAATGGTCATCGCTGATATGTACCTTTTCCGGGCTTCTTACCAGTGCAGTTACATGATGATTGGAACGTAGGGCACTAGCGACAAAATGACTTCCAACCCGTCCGGTAGCTCCTAACACTAAAATTTTCATCGCAAAAACATCCTTTCAAATCCAATTGGAGAGCATGTTCTCCATCATAATACAATCTTCGCAAGTCGATGTATGCCATCCTCAATCTGATCCTCATCCACTTTCGCAAAACCTAATATCCATCCTTTTCGATGACTCTCCAGGCAATATCTACTAAGCGGATACACGCGCACACCTTGATCAAGAGCAGCATTCGTCAGCGCTTCTTCATCAAATGACATTTCTGATTCTAGAAGCATATGTAATCCCGTTTCCACACCACTTAATGTAAATCGTGAGCCTAACCCAGAAGCAACAATGGCTTTAGTCATGACTTCGTGTCTGCGTCGGTATATGTTCCGAACTCTTCTCATATGGCGCATAAAATGACCACGCTCAATAAAATGAGTTAGCGTTAACTGTTCCATAATCGGAAGATGACGATAAGTCAATTCTTGAACTTGGGTAAGACGATCGATGGCTATTCTGGGCCCGATGATAGCGGATAGCCGAATGCCAGGTGCAACCATTTTGGAAAAACTCATCATATAAAGCGTATTCTGAGGTTGCTGACTGAATATAGTCGGAAGTGGATCTCCACGGTACCTAAATTCGCTATCGTAGTCATCCTCAACAATCCAATATCGATGATGAGCAGCCATGTGCATTAATTGTTGCCTGCGAGGTTCTGACATAATAACACCTGCTGCGCATTGATGAGAAGGTGTGACATATACGAGTTTTGTCTTTGGGTGAATACGATCTACACATAATCCATGCTCATCGACTGGAACCGAATCGACTTGCATCCGGCGGTGTTTCATTGCCATCCAAGCAGCAGGGAAGCCGGGATCTTCTACGGAAACTCTATCTCCCTCACTTAAGAGGGCCTGAGCGATTAAATCAATGCTATGTTGTGCACCGGACGTTAACAAGATTTGATCCAATTCGATATGAATGCCTCGTTCAA
Organism: Paenibacillus sp. FSL R5-0749; assembly: GCF_038595085.1. Classification (NCBI taxonomy): domain Bacteria; kingdom Bacillati; phylum Bacillota; class Bacilli; order Caryophanales; family Paenibacillaceae; genus Paenibacillus; species Paenibacillus sp. FSL R5-0749. The sequence goes on from NZ_CP152005.1 coordinate 3,235,460, forward strand.
GTGACAAATAACGCTGAATCTGCTCTCTTAACGCCAGTAAACCTCTGGCATCGCCGTAAGCCCAAAGATCCAGATTGGGTTCAGTGGAAGCTTGTAAAAAAGATTGCCTCCAGGCTTTTGTGAAACTTTCATCCAGATAAGGCTCGTGGGGATTAAAATCTATCTCGATCTTACGGCGGTCTCTATTGCCGAACCAACGATGCAGATGACCAATAGATTCGGTTAGTGCAGGCAGTTCGGGAGGAAGCGGCCCTTGGATCGTGGTTTCTTCTGATGAACGCGGTGCGTATGCCCAATCACTAACCCTTGTCCCTGCCCGACGGGAAGTTACCGTATACCCTCGGCTGAATAATTCCTCGTACACAATCTGTATGGTTGACCGTGAAACACCAATCAATTGGGCGAGTTCGCGGGATGGGAGCAATAATTCACCTGGTCTCCATTTTCCAGTTGTAATATGTTGAATCGCTTGATCCAAAAGTTGCTGCCAGATCGGGCGAGGGTCATCTCGATTCACTTTTAGCATAAATTCAACTCCAATATGGGGCGTTATGGATTGCTTTTAATTATGTATTTACGGTCGTTATTGGCACTCCATTGATTGATATATTATCATGGAAAAAGTTTGATTTGTAAACAAAACAGAGTTGTACTAAAGGGTTCTTTATCATGTGTTCAATTTATTTTGGTCGTTCCTGGCTGGTTCATACTCGATTCATATTCAAGCCATAGATAGTTCATCATGTTCGGTTACACTACTGGAGTACTACCACAGAGATTCCTAATCCATAGACTAGACAGGAGAAGATGAGATTGACACGAAAGAAACGAAGTTCTATCGCAGCCATAACCTTGGTGCTTGCGATGATGTCCCCAATGTCGGCCATGGCCACACCCGCTACCAGTGATGGTGGTAGACCTACGTATGATGTAACTAAAAAGGCAGCAAGTGAGAAGGCGAAGATACTTACCGAATCATACGCTACGACAAGTGTACAGTACGCACTGATGGATGGGGGCGAGATTGTAATTTCCGGTCAGGCCAGCAAAGATGGCTTAAAAAACAACATTCCGCTTTCGTCTGATACCATGTATGGCATTGGTTCAACCAGTAAAATGGTACTTGCTACCGCCGTAATGAAGCTGGTGGAACAAGGTAAAATCGATCTTGATGAGCCTGTCGTGAAGTATATCCCGGACTTTAAAATGAAAGACAATCGTTACGATAAGATTACACCACGTATGCTCCTGAATCATTCATCCGGACTTCTCGGAACGTCAAGTAACAGTGCAATTCTGTTTGGAGATCATGATACCTATGCACATGATACGTTACTGGAACAATTGGCGACGCAACATCTGAAGGCCGATCCTGGTGCATACTCGGTGTATAGTAACGATGGTTTTACATTAGCTGAAATTCTGGTTGAACGGGTCAGCGGCATGAGTTTCACCACGTTCATGCACCGTTACATAACGGAACCACTTGGGATGGATCATACTAAAACACCGCAGGATATTGTGGATCTTAGCCAAATGGCAGCAACATATTCCTCGTCGCAAGAGGAGAAACTTCCATTAGAGACTACCAATATGATTGGGTCGGGAGGTATCTATTCCACCGTAGAAGACCTAGTCCAATTCTCGAAAATCTTTACAGGTGAGGTTGAAACGGTTCTTTCACAGCAATCTGTAGAGGCCATGCAGCAAGAAGAATACAAAAGAGGCATGTGGCCGGAAGAAGGCGATTCGTCCATTGGCTATGGCCTGGGATGGGACAGCGTGAACCTGTTTCCTTTTAATGATTACGGCATTCAGGCAGTAAGCAAAGGTGGCAATACGATAACCTATCATTCCTCATTGATTGTGTTACCGGAATATAACATGGCTGCTGCCGTAACCTCTTCGGGTGGTCACAGCTCAACCGATCAATTGCTGGCAACTGAGCTGTTGCTTGGCGCGCTTGAGGAAAAGAATATTATTCTAGAGCGTAAGCCGGAGAAGTCACATGGTGTACCGGTAAAAGCAACCATGCCGAAGGAACTTACAAAGCATACGGGTACGTATGGCGGTGGTGCAAACATGTTATTAAACTTGGCCGTGAAGGATGGTGGACAATTAACGCTATCTAACTTGTCGTCTCCTAACAGCCAAGATCAGACATATACTTACAGCGCTGATGGCTCATTCATTAATGATGAGGGTACGGAAAAGCTCAAATTCGTTCAGGAAGTCAACGGAAACACATACTTGTGGTCTCGCTCGTATCAGTCTGTTCCCGGACTTGGACAAGTTGCTTCTTCTGAATATAAAGCAGAAAAGCTTGAAACTAATGAACTGTCTGCAGAAGTAAAGGCAGCATGGCAGAAACGGCAAGGCAAAGCATACGTGTTGGTCAATGAAAAATACACATCCACATTGTACAATGCAGCTATGCCGATCATTCCCATTCATACTTTTAATGAGCTGCCTGGTTATATCTACACCAATAAAATTATGGGAGCTAACCAAGCCGTAAACCAATTGCAAATTCCTGGATTAGCAGGACGTGACACAATGGAGTTCAATTTCTATGAGGAAAATGGTGTGGAATACGTTACAGCCGGAGGCAATGTCTATGCCGCTCAAGATATCATAAAACCGATCTATGCGGGAAGATATTCGAAGACAACAATTCAAGCGAATGGTCATGCTACATGGTACTCAATTCCGGCATCGGCCGCAGGTAAAGAAATGACGGTCAAGATGTCTTCAAACAGCGCATTTGCTGTATATGACCAAGCAGGTGTAGGTATTAATCATACAGTGGTCAGTGGAAAAAATGAAATTGTATTGCCTGAGAACGGAACCATTGTGTTCGCGGGTGAAGCTGGTTCTAAGTTCGAGATTGTATTGACAACCAGAGAAAATTAATAGATGATAAAAAAACTGTACAACAAGAAGTCGCGGAAATCGCGGCTTTTTTGAGTTTTAAATTTTAAATAATACGTTTTAAAGTAAATGTACCTTTTTCAGATTTGCGATGTAATATTGGGTTTCGTAAAGCTTACCTAAAGGGTAAGTATAAAGAGGGCTTTTACTGGTTGGAAAAAAATGACGGAGGAAAATGTTGCAAGTGGAAAGGCAGGGCATTGATTGTTAATATACAGTAAATAATAACAATCAAATGTGAAGAAGATCGACAAGAAGCATAACAGTAATACCGATTCCAAAGAAAATAATGATTATTCGGACAACCGAGACGGGGAGGACACATGAAAACAACGAAGATCTCATTTTTTATACTTTCACTGATGCTGCTCCTGGTGAGCGGTCTATCAGGGTGGGTTGGGAACGCTGCTGCAGCATCCGATTCAGGTAAAACTTATATTATCGGAACCGATATCACATTTGCTCCATTCGAATATCAAGACGAGAATGGTGATTATGTAGGTATTGATATGGATTTGCTGGATGCCATCGCCAAAGACCAAAATTTCAAGTACCAAATCAAAGCTCTCGGATTTAACGCAGCTGTACAGGCACTTGAGGCCAATCAGGTTGATGGTGTCATTGCAGGCATGAGTATTACGGATGAAAGAAAAGCAAAATTTGATTTCTCAGAGCCATATTATGATTCAGGCGTAGTCATGGGTATTAGCGCGAATAATGATACCATAAAGAGCTATGAGGATCTTCGTGGTAAAAAGGTCGCCGTGAAAACGGGTACAGAGGGGTACAGCTTTGCTGAGTCAATCGCCTCGAAATATGGATTTACCATTGTCCCATTCGACGATTCTTCCCAAATGTATGATGATGTTAAGACCGGTAATTCAGCCGCCTGTTTTGAAGATGAACCTGTACTAAAATTCGGGGTAAAACAGAATAATGGTCTGAAAGTGGTTACTGACAAAGAAGACGGGGCTTCCTACGGATTTGCGGTAAGTAAGGATAAAAATCAGGAACTTCTGGAGATGTTCAATGCTGGTCTCGTGAATATCAAAGCTAACGGTGAGTATGAGCGCATTATTGCGGAATATGTTGGAGAGAATGCCCAAGTCGCCAATCAAGGTCGCTGGGAGCTCATTCAGAAATCTCTTCCTGCCTTGTTTAAAGGTCTGGGGAACACACTTATATATACGATTGTGTCACTGTTCTTCGCGTTTATCATTGGTTTGATATTCGGATTCATGAAGGTGGGACAGAACAAATTCCTACGTGGTGTTGCCACTGTATTTGTAGATATCTTCCGCGGTATTCCGCTGATTGTCCTGGCATTCTTTATCTATTTCGGAATTCCACAGGCGATGGGCTTCACGATGCCATTGTTCTTGGCGGCTATTCTGACACTTAGTTTGAACGCAGGAGCATATGTGACTGAGATTATTCGTGGCGGGATTCAATCGATAGATCGTGGTCAGATGGAAGCAGCGCGTTCATTGGGACTTCCTTATCGCAAAGCTATGATCAAGATCGTTATTCCGCAGGCGGTGCGGGTTATGATTCCGTCCTTCATTAACCAGATGGTGATCACGCTGAAGGATACGTCCATCCTATCCGTTATTGGTCTTGTAGAGTTGACACAATCGGGTAAAATTGTCATCGCAAGAACGTTCTCCTCTTTTGACATTTGGTTAACGGTTGCGGTTATGTATCTGATTGTTATCATCACATTGACCAAAGTTGCTGATTATCTGGAGGTGAAGGTTCGTCGTGGCTAAAATTAAAGTTGAAGGTTTAAAGAAAAGTTTCGGCTCGAATCAGGTTCTCAAGGGAATTGATGTAGCGGTTAACGAAGGAGAAGTCGTCTGTGTCATCGGACCTTCCGGCTCAGGAAAAAGTACCTTCTTGCGCTGCATCAACCAATTGGAGGATATCACAGCAGGTCGAGTTATCGTGGATGATCAGGACCTCAATGATCCTAAAACCAACATTAACAAAGCGCGTGAAAATATCGGCATGGTATTTCAACATTTTAACTTATTCCCTCATTTTAACGTCTTGAAAAATATAATGTTTGCGCCAAGAGAATTAGGGGTTTTAAACGCAGAAGAGGCTCGAAAAACGGGCCTTAGCTTACTCGATCGTGTCGGGTTGTCTGATAAAGCGGATAGTTTCCCCAGTCAACTCTCGGGTGGGCAAAAACAACGGGTTGCTATCGCTCGTGCGCTTGCCATGAACCCGGATGTGATGTTATTTGATGAACCGACTTCGGCGCTTGATCCAGAGATGGTAGGCGAAGTTCTGGGGGTTATGAAAGATCTTGCGAGTGAGGGCATGACGATGATCATTGTTACACACGAGATGGGTTTTGCACGTGAAGTAGCTGATCGCGTCATCTTCATGGACGGTGGATATATTGTCGAGCAGGGTACCCCTGAACAAATATTTGGAAATCCGAAGAATGAACGGACGATCAGCTTTTTGGAAAAGGTACTCTAGAACTGATCAAGACTATACAGTTTTCACATTGAAAGTCGCTAGTTTTAGCGGCTTTTTTTGTTATATTTATGAGGTGATTTAATTTAATATATTTGAATACCAAATCAAGCAAGAAAGCGAGGTCTGTACTCCATGGAAAATGTGTCACAGGAAGACAAACTGGAATCCATCAAAGCCTTTCAATCAACCATCCGCAAATCGGAAAATGCCTTAGTGAATATGACTCAGAATAGTAATAACACAACATTGCTACAGAGACGTCTCCAAGCTTTTTACATTGGTCTAGCTTTGTTGGATAAACAGTGGAATCAAAAAGCTCATTCATACACGAAGGAAGATATAACAGAAGCCCGTCTTGTCTTGATTGGATTGTTTCCATCCCTTGAGAGCATGTATGCCAAGGCCAAAGAAGGTAGCCCTCAAAAGACTCTTCTGGAAAGAAGAATGAAAGCATTTCATCTTGCCGTTCATGCCATGGATGATCTCGCATTTTAAGTATTCCAACATTACAAATCTTCTACAAGTGAAACCGCTGAATATATATCAACGTATCCGTTGTTTGACAGGAAGATTGGGTATGCGTAATGGACCATGGATACAACTATGTCTATCGAATGGAGACTGATCATGGGCGGAAAAACGTATCATGCTGGATTACCCCAAAAATCGGGAAATAACTTCATGAATGCATTGGTATATGATACCTATGGAACACCAGAAGTCCTGCGATTGGAAAAAGTATCTGTCCCTATGCCCAAGGATCATGAAGTGTTAATTGAGGTCCATGCGACTTCGTTAAATTCATGGGATTGGGATCTCCTTCGTGGAAAGCCATTCGTTAACCGCATCGGCGCGGCAAGGCAGCCGCGTTATCGAATTCTTGGCGTAGACGTCGCAGGGCGCGTAATCGCCGTTGGAGCATCTGCTACACGGTTCAAACCAGGAGACGAGGTGTTCGGAGATCTTTCCGGTTGCGGGTGGGGGGGATTCGCGGAATATGTATGTGCGGCTGAGGAGGCCTTGACACTCAAGCCAACCGGTATCGACTATGTGCAGGCAGCTGCTATTCCTCAAGCAGCCGTTCTGGCTTTGCAAGGTCTACGTGATCGGGGAAAGCTGCAAAAGGGGCAGCGTGTTCTGATTAATGGCGCCGGTGGCGGAGTCGGAACATATGCCATCCAATATGCCAAATTGCTTGGGGCTGAGGTGACTGGCGTTGACAGTGCTGAAAAGCTCGACATGATACTTGCTGTGGGAGCTGACTATGTGTTGGATTACAGGAAAGCGAATTTCACTGCTGTAGGTGTACAATACGACCTGATTCTGGATGTCATCGGAAAGCACTCGGTTTTTGCTTTGAAACGTGCACTAGGTAGTGGAGGCAGGTACGTAATGATCGGAGGCCCAATGCCCCGTATTCTTCTCAATCTGATATGTGCACCGTTCATTGCCAGACTTGAACATAAGAAAATAATGCTTCTTATCCATAAACCGAATCATGAGGATCAAGAGGTGTGGAGAGAACTTGTTGAATCAGGAGAAGTCGTGCCGATTGTTTATCGGGAGTATGCGTTAAGCGAAGCGGCTCAAGCCTTTCGGGATATTGGAGAAGGCCGTGTGAAAGGAAAAGCCGTCGTCTCCATCAAGAAAATGGATTTATGAATATGAAGGGCATTATGAAGGTTGTTTGTCGATTCGTAATCAAAATTATAAGATCATAGTTCCGTCCAGGTCGCTAAATTAGCGGCTTTTTTTGTGCTTTCAAGTGCTATTGGAAATACACCTTGACAATAAAAAGTTCTTTAGTTAACATTGCATCAATGACAGTGAATACTGACATACAGGAAGGAGGGATATAAACATGTCCATCAGCAGTAATCTTAGCAGTAAAGAAAAATTAATGTTGACGGCCATCGATTTAATTTCAAAAAAAGGCTATAAAAGTGTGACGACACAGGAAATAGCCACAACAGCCGGACTAAGTGAGAAAACCTTGTTTCGTCTCTTTAAAACTAAACAAAACTTGTTAGAGACTGCCTTTGACCAATATCATTATGCAGAAGAGATGACAAGGATCTTCAATGAAAAACTGGTATGGGATCTGTATACAGATTTGTTGCTAATCAGCAAGACATATCATAATATCATGAACCGTAATCGAAAATTGTTTATGATTAGCCTCAAGGAAGTAGAGAATTTACCCGGTTATAGAGAGAGAACGGTGAAGCATCCTAAACAACTTTTGGATATTCTAACCAATTACTTTAATATCATGTATGATAAAGGAAAGTTGGCTAAAATCAATCCTGAACTGCAAGCTTTTTCATTCATGTCATTGAATTATGGTGTATTCATAAATAATCTCGAAGAAGAAGTACTTTTTCCAGGGCTCTCATTGGAAGGCATCATTACAGAGAGTGTATGGACGTTTACTAGGGCATTAACTCCCTAGTTTTTTTAAGCTTTTTAATGACAGTAAGTACTGACAGACTAAATATATTCAAAAGAATTGAGGAGAGTATGATGAACACCAATAAAGAAGCGTTATTACTCCGTGTTCTTGTTTTTACACTGATTATATCAGTCATGAATGGAATGATGTTTAATGTTGTATTACCTGTGATTGGCGAAGAGTTCCAACTTACTGCTTCTCAATCGAGCTGGATCGTTACAGGTTATTTAGTTGTATATGCGATTGGTACAGTGACTTACGGGAAACTTACCGATAAATACAGCATGAAGGTTCTAATTTCGTTTGGTCTTTGGATATTGGCAGCAGGCTCTCTTCTGGGGATGGTGGCAACAGAGTATTGGATGGTTATTATCGCACGGATCGTGCAGGCTGCTGGTGCAGCGGTCATACCTGCATTGGCCATGATTATTCCCGTTCGATACTTCGCACCGGAGCAACGCGGGCAAGCCTTGGGTACCTCTGCCATTGGTATAGCTATTGGAAATGCCCTTGCTCCAATCGTGGCCGGATTTGTATCGAGCGCTTTGAGTTGGGAATTTCTTTTTGTGATCCCATTACTTTCTCTTGCTACGCTTCCTTTTTATCGAAAATACCTGGATGATGAAAAAGGCGGCAGTGAAAAAATGGATTATTTGGGTGGAGCGTTATTAGCAGGAACAGTTGCTACACTTTTGCTTTCATTAACCCAATCTAATGCATGGTTCCTACTAACCGGGATTATCTTATTGCTACTGTTCATGGTGCGTATTCGTTATGCGGAAGTGCCGTTTGTAAAACCGGCCTTATTTCAAAACAAAGCCTATTCAGCTGGAATGGGAATTGCATTCCTTCTGGTCGCTATCAGTCCTGCGATTCCATTTACTACGCCACAATTGCTCTCGGAAGTACATGGTCTATCCCCAGCATGGACAGGTGTCATTATGCTACCTTCTGCGCTCGTAGCTGCACTTCTCGGACGCAGAGGTGGAAGGCTCGCGGATGAAAAAGGGAATCCTTTTTTACTGTATACGGCATCTTCACTACTTGTTGTTGGTTTTATAAGCTTATCGTTAGTTGTAGGTGCTACACCGGTCTTGATTTCCTTTTTTCTTGTTTTTGGTGTTCTGGGTCAGTCTTATATGCAAATTGCGGTCTCAAATACCATTGCTCAGACGCTTCCCAGAGAGCAAATTGGAATAGGGATGGGGCTACTATCCATGTTTAACTTCATTGCAGTGTCTGTGTCTACTGCTGCCTTAGGAAAGGTTCTTGACGGGGGAACAGCAACGCTTCAACTTAACCCTCTGCTTCAAAATAAGACAGCTTTTGTGTACAGTAATATATTTATTGTGCTCGCCTTGTTTGTTATTGCGATGACTATGCTATATATGCTTCAATTTGGACGTATGTCCAAAACTGTTCATCAGTCGAGTTCATCTTAAGGATGAACATAAAATGAGAGAGGTCTGCCTAATGAATGACAGACCTCTCTTTTTCTTATTGAAGCTTAAGAAAACCGATAGAGACGTACACCGTGTGTTGGCACAGTTGTAGTTAAAGAATTCAGTGTAATTTCAGCCGCATCCCCGCTCCACAATTCGCTACCTTCGGTAATACCGGATAGTCCGATTTTATCAAAAGACAGATCCACGGGAAGGGGGTTCTCTCCTGGGTTAAATACAGCGACATAAGCGGAACCATCCGCATGTTGGGCAGTCCATACAATAAGATTTTCTTGGCGTAAGGCTTCTCTGGCTCCGTAACTCTCGCGATGCATTCGCAGAACCTCACGATTGGTTAACAGGGACAGCGTCCATTCGTCGTTATCTCGCAGTTCACCACCAAAAATGAGCGGGGAACGGAAGATACTCCACAGTGACATCATCGTTAATTGCTCGTCAGGTGTGAACCGAGTCCAGCGATCCGCTCCACCACCGTCTACAGAACGGATACCGATATGACCCAATGGCAACATATCACAGTCTGGCCAGCAGCCAGCTTGGGGAACCCCTTGCCACGTCCGGCAGCGATCAAACATATCCAATAACAGCGGCCAAAGATCCCAGAAATCATCCGTAACACGCCACATGTTTGCATGTGCGGCTAAGAATTCCGAGTATTCCACCGGAGCAGGCCCAGGAGAGAGACTCAGTACCATGGGGCGCCCGGAGCGCTCAATCGCTTTGGATATCATCTCAATCTCGGGCTGATGAGTATCATAGAGCCTGGAAGCAGCGATATCGTCTACCTTCACCAAGTCAACGCCCCATTGGGCATATAATTCAAAGAGCGAATCGTAATAGGCCTGTGCGCCTTCTTTTGAGCTATCGACACCATACATATCCGTATTCCACGGACAGATGGAGTTCGGATGAGCAATATCGCGCGCAGTGGCGGTTGTGCCCAAGATTGAAGTCCCTGCATGTGCAGCTTGACGTGGAATACCCCGCATGATGTGAATGCCAAATTGCAACCCCAGACTATGAACGTAGTCGGCTAATGGCTTAAATCCCTGTCCACCTGCAGCAGAGGGAAACCGATTCTCAGCAGGCATAAGCCGTGAATATTCATCCATGATTAGTGGAACGAATGGACGATATTGCGAAGAATTGGCCAAAGGCTCGTACCATTGAATGTCTACCGTAATATAGCTCCAGCCGAAGTCTTTAAGATGTTCTGCCATGTACTCCGCGTTGCCACGAATTTCGTCTTCCGTAACAGCCGCACCGTAACAATCCCAACTGTTCCAGCCAAGCGGTGGAGTTGATGCTACAAGCGTATGATTCATGGGAATACTCCTCTACTGATTAATTATTGCTCTCGCTAAATTCATCATAATAAAGGATTTTATTAATATCTACAGTAATGTTGAGTGTGTAATAGCAAAATATTGCGGTTAGTCGAAGAATAATTTACGGTACACAAGGCTTTCACCACCGCTTCGAAATTCGCCTGGCGTGACCCCGGTTATACTGCGAAAAGCTTTGATAAAATAACTTCCACTGGAATAACCAACTTGTTCGGCGATGACTTCAATGCTAAGAGTAGTTCCGCGCAGCAGTTCCAAAGCTTTCTCGGTACGTACACGGGTGAGATAAGCACCTGGAGTCAAGCCTGTACTGGAGGAAAAGCGACGTATAAAGTGATATTTGGAAAGGGAAACATACTCGGCAAGGTGATCAATACTGATCATCTTGGAGTAATTGTTCTCTATGTATTCAACGGCTATTTGAATGTTTTCAGACCAATTCTCCCTGTTGCGTAATGTTGTCCTCTGTAAGCGGGTCAATTCTGTCATGAACTGATATACGCTGGATGATGCAATCAGAGGATCAGTGATTCTGCCTGCCGCCGCATCAGTCACGATCATACGCAACAATCGGATGGGTGTACAATCAACGGGGAGATAGGGAACTTCTCCCGCTTCCCGAAGGAATTTTCGCCAATGGGACAGAATAAGAGTGGGCCTGAACAACAGGAACAGAAACTCCCAAGGTTCTTTTGATGCTGAATCATAGTAATAGCGATGTGCTCCTGGAATTTCTGCCAAAAAAGCTTGTCCTGCGGAAACATGATGTATGCAATTGTTTGACTCAAATACACCTTCACCCGAAGTTGTGTATTGGAATAATAGAAGAGGCCCGTCCGAACGTTCAAGTCCATCCCAATGATAAGAAGGTTCAGTTATTGAATCACTTCCAGCTGCATAGAGTACACACAGTTGGAGCTCTTTGTCTTCGGCGAATCGAAACCCATAAGTTCCTCTGGGGATATTCATATCAGCTCTCCTTGTTGCCCCAAATTTTGCGCATTTATGCGTTATACCAATACATTGGTTGCTCCTCGATCTTATCAAAACAAAGCTTGTTTGCCATATGTAATGATTCAATGTTATCAGCGTGACAGCACCAGTTCGGTACTAATCCTTTGTGTATACACTCTTGAATAAACCGAACACCGACAGCTGTAGCCAATCCTTGCATCTTATGTTCCTCAAGTGTGATGATATCGATCTCCGCATAACCACCACCTACATACGGAGAAGAGCAGACGCTAACAATTTCACTATCTCGAGTAATAAAATGCGCAATACCATTAGCAATAAAGTGCAGTACAGAGTCCCATACAATTGAATAGTAGGAGTAAAAATCATTAATGTACTTCGTTGCGATGGATGGATTTAATTCTACGAGCTTAAAGTGTTTATCTAAAGTGTGAGTATCTCCTTGGTATCTCTCGGTAAACTTCATCTTATTGAACGAAAAATATGTGCGTTTAATTTTCTTTGCGTTCGGTAATTCATAGTTATCAAGTAAATCGATCCAATCTTCCGAAAATAGTGCCAGTGCATAAAAATCTATTTTATGATTCTCTTTGTTTATTAAAAATCGAATGACGTCATCATTAAATTTTCGATTGCTTGCCGTCCCCAATAAACAGTAAAAACCACCACAGCTTGTGATCAGGGCTGAAGTTATGTTGTGCTTGTTATTTACGAATACAGTTCCTTGTTGTCTTTGCTCAAGTACGGAATACACAAATACAGCTTTATTCTTGATCTCTATGAGAAGAGGAAGTATTAAATGAACCTCTTGCCATGGTAGTATTTCCAATACTACACCTTCCTTTGCGTTTATCATGCTTATATAGGGTAGAATTTCTCTTCTCAAGCAGAATCAATTTCACTGCGCTCCGCGAATGAAAATATCCACTAGTCTCTGGCCTAATGATAAATTGGAACCATATTTATTCAGGTTATCTTCCCGATTACCCATTAGCATCATGGTCGAGAAGGTCTCTGCCAGAAAAAACGGATCGTCCATCCGTAGTCTGTTTTCATCCATTGCCCGTTGAAAATGAATGGCTAACACTTCGTGAATATGATGCTCTGCATCCCGTATGTCCTGAATCTGGACCTGGTCAAGAAAAGGCTCAGCTTCTCGGAGCATCGTTACAATCTCTGCATGTGGATTGGCCAGTCTGGCCTCTGCCAAACACACAAGCCCCGACTCCAGACTCTCGGATTGATCGAGCATATGCGAGGTTAATCGGCTCACATTCTGAAGCATCGTTGTGAAGGCAACTTTAAACAGCTCTGGCTTGCTGGTGAAATGATAATAAATGGTTGGTTTTGACACGTTACATGCTTTGCCAATTTGCTGAAGTGTAACTGCTTCGTAGCCATACTCCATGAACAGCTTTGAAGCTGTATGTATGATGGTTTGCTGAATGGAGATATCGTCATCGCCATGTTTGGGTCTTCCAGGCAAACGTTTGTGTGATTTTTCTGTCATTGGACTTCCCTCCATGAATAGTTTATGACAAATAACGATGGTTAGCAAAATCATCTTGTAATTATACTTACCGGTAAGTATAATTTATGAAGAGTTAAAATAAGAACACATTATCCTCATGACAAGGTGGTTTTAGGATTGAAAACAGCACAACGTACAAACAAATGGAAGAAGATAATCACGTGGACGATTTTGTCCATCGTTATCATCGTAGCCGGAGCTTTCGTATATGTTAATTCGGTTACGTATAGTCCTTCTGAACGAGCTGAAGCGGCAATGACAAGTGATGCACAGGTTAATATCACCAAGATTAAGGACGGTTACCGGTTTGAACCCGTGGGTACAGAGGTAACTGAACCGAATATTATTTTTTATCCGGGCGGTCTGGTTGAACCTGAAAGTTATTCTCCGCTTGCCAGAGCAATGGCAGAACAGGGACACCGCGTATACATCGCGAATATGCCAATAAACTTGGCGATTTTCGGTCAGAACAAGGCTGATTCCTTTATTGAGGAACATCCCGATGAAGCATTTGTTATTGGCGGTCATTCATTGGGAGGATCATTCGCATCACGGTATGCTGCCGAGCATACGGAGAAGTTGAAAGGCGTCTTTTTCTTGGCTTCTTATGCAGATGAAGGAGGTAGCTTGAAGAATACGGACTTGTCTATCTTACAGATTACAGGCTCGGATGACGGGGTGCTTAACAGGGAAGACTGGGAGAACGCCAAAGCAAATCTTCCAGAAGACACGACATACATCAGTATTGAGGGTGGGAATCACGGTCAATTCGGCTCATACGGTATGCAAAAAGGAGACAATCAGCCTGCTACTGCGGAAGAAGAGCAGTTGGAAGAGGTTGTCGTAGCATTGCGGAACTGGATGGATAAATTAAAATAATATAATACATGTGTCGAATGATCATGATTCGTGATGCGCTTAAAGTCGCTATTTTAGCGGCTTTTTTAGTTGAAGGATAACTCTGTGCTACTATGAAGCAGGACTAACTGCTTTTATTGATTGAATCTCAATTCAATGATAGGCTTATAAACGGTAGACAGCAGAGTAAGAACATCTAAAGGAGAAAAGATTATGTTTTTCAGAAAATTCGCGTACACATTAGTAATCATCCTCGCCGCATTATTGTTCTCCGGTTGTACATCAGAGTCTTTACTGGACGTCGGATCAAATCAAGTTTCGGAGGATATGGGATTCGATGAGGTTGCCAATTATATCTCAAAGTATAAAGAGCTCCCACCCAGCTATATCACCAAGAAAGAGGCCAGGGATCTGGGATGGGAAGCCAGTGAAGGAAATTTACATGAAGTGGCTCCAGGTAAAAGCATCGGCGGTGACGTGTTCGGGAACCGAGAAGGACTACTCCCTAACAAAAAAGGCCGGATATGGTATGAAGCCGATATCAATTACACAGGAGGACGGCGCGGAAGCGACCGAATTCTATACTCGAATGACGGTTTGATCTATAAGACGACAGATCATTACAAGTCATTTGAACAGTTAAAATAAACGGAGGTCATGATATGAGCAATATTCAGATTGACGGATACCACATTCACAGCAAGGAAGAATTGCATCAAGTACTTCGGAATCAGCTTGAGTTAGACGAGAACTACGGAGGCAATCTGGACGCGCTGTGGGATGTCTTAACCGGGGCTGTAAGCATGCCGCTTACCGTTCAATGGCTTGGCTTCGAGAAGAGCAAAGAAATTCTTGGAGATTACGCAGATCAAGTCATCGAATTGTTGCGGGAAGTTGAAGCGGAGATCCAAGGATTTACGTTGGAATTATATTATTGAAAATATGTTTGGTGTGATGAGGCGATGGGCAACCATCGCTTTTTTGGTCTTCAGATTCTCATCAGATTCTACTCAGACCCATGTCTAGATCATGCTATTTTCATGGCTTAATAATCAAGGTTGGGGTTAGTAGACTTCCTTATACTTTAAGCATGGAATAGGTTAGGCGGGAGTGTAATTGTACACTAGCGGTTGAATATGTAAGCGTATACCACTCCATAGCGAACCATCTTAATGTCTGGATTAATTATTACAACTAACACCATTTAGGGGGCAGAAAAATAATGAGAGCCGTTTCAAAAATGCTAGGAGCATGTCTCGTAACGAGTGTTGTGCTGGTTTCCGCAGGTTGCGGAAACGCTGCAGAGAATTCCGAATCGAATACCAGTGACCCCAACAGTCCGATTACGTTTACCTTCTTTGGAGCAGATGCAAGTCCTAACTGGAACAATATGCAGGATGCTGTAGGGAAGAAAATTACGGAAGAAACGGGTGTAACCCTTAATGCAGAATTCGATATCTCAAGCGGAGGAGGAAACGACCGGATATCCCTTATGGCCGCCAGCGGTGATTACCCGGATTTAATATTCCCTAAAGGTAACCTGAGCAGACTCGTTGATGCTGGTGCAATGATTGATCTGACGGATCTGATCGAAGAACATGCACCCAATTTGAAAAAAATCTATGGTGAGCAGTTTAATCGCTTGAAATATAGCAATGAAGACCCATCCATATATTGGATTCCAACGAATGGTGCAATTGATCAAGAAAGCTTCGATGCCACGAATGGTGCTGCTATTCAGCACCGAGTAGTCAAAGAGCTTGGATACCCCGAGATCAAAACCTTGGAGGATTATGAAAATGTCCTGCGTGAGTATTATAAAAATAATCCAACTACCGATGATGGCCAACCGACAATCCCGCTGACACTCAGTGCAGATGGATGGCGGCGAATGATCACCGTTACCGATCCGGCTGTGATGGCAACTGGAGGACCTGGGGATGGTGAATATTTCATTAACCCAGACACATATGAAGCTGTTCTTCATTATAAGCGTCCTGAGGAGAAGGAATATTTCCGTTGGTTGAACAAAATGTATAATGAAGGTCTAGTGGATAAAGACAGTTTTGTACAAAAGGATGATCAGTATAAGTCCAAAATCGCCAGTGGACGTGTTCTATCGGTGCTTGATCCGCTTTGGGGATTCAGCGATGCGGAAAATGCCCTTAAAAGTGCTGGCAAGGACGACATGACTTACGGATTCTATCCGGTAACGCTGAATGACAGCTTTCAACGCAAAGATTTTCAGAATATGGGCTTTGATGGATATGGTATCGGCATAACCGTTAATGCTGAAGACCCTGTCCGGGCCATCAAATTCCTGGATTGGCTTTCTTCTGAGGAAGGTCAAGTGTTGAGGAACTGGGGGATTGAAGGTGAACATTACGTTGTGGAAGACAGAGTTCGCAAAATACCAGCAGATATTCAGGAGCGTAAAAACAAGGACAATAGCACATTCAGCAAAGAAACCGGTATAAACTTATACACTATTTTTGGTGCTCATTATGGAGACGGTGTCAAAGATTCAACGGACAACTATTATACAACCAACTATCCTGAGCAGATCCAGGAAGGTTACTCTGATATTGAAAAAGAAACGCTGAAAGGTTACGGCATTACAAATTGGAAGGAGCTCTTCCCTAACGGAGATGAGTTCCCGGTGAGAGAATGGGGTGCTGCTTATAATATGCCGATTCCTACGGATAGCGGAGATTATAACGTGGTGTATCAGAAGACACAAGATATTATCCAGAAACGGATTGCGGAAGCAATTACATCCTCTCCGAGTGCCTTTGAAGGCATATATGACAATATGATTTCAGAACTTGATAAAGCAGGTGCAGTTGGGATGGAACAGCAGTACTCAGAGTGGATTAAAGATCGTGTTAGATTGTGGACGGGAAAAGAGGTCAATTAACTATCGGATATGATCACAATAATGGTTGGTTTACAGATCCGAAGATAAATACGTCAAGAACTAGAAAGCATCGAGCCGTTCTGCATGGCTCGATGTTTTCAGTTTACATTGAATGAACTTGTCATTATTTTAGTAAGACTTCCGTTGCATCACGTCTTTGTTTGATATATTTACCGGGGGAGATGCCGACCATTTTGGAAAAACTGCGAATGAAATTGGCATAGTCACTAAAGCCTGATTGAAAGCACGCATCCGTAATACTCATTCCATCAGACAGATGGAATTTGGCCCGTTCTATACGACGACCCAAAATATAGGAGCGGATTGTTAGTCCGGTATGCTTTTTGAATTGTCTGCTGATGTATGTGCTGTTCATATAGAATGCATCGGCAAGTTTGCGAAGTGTAATATCTTGATTTAGATGAATTTCAATATAATCCATCGTTTCACGAACCAGCTCGGGCATGATGTCATTGGGAACAAATGAGTTGTTGTGAAACCAAACGTTAACCAAAACCAACAATTGGGCTACCGCTGCATTAATCTTGATGTCCGTGCCATAAGCATCCGAAGCAAGCAGTTCCTCCAGTTCGTTAGTCCATTGCATCATCATTTTCAAGCTTTGATCGTCCAAATGTACGATATTGCCCTTTCCTTTGGGGCGATGATCAAAACATGACAACAGATTAGTTGATGGTGTAGACAGCTGATAAAGGTATGTTTTTTTGAGATTGATTGTAATGCGTTCATACTCGGATTCATCCAGAATAAAGGCTCGGTGCATCTCCTCGGGTGACATCACAAGCAAATCCCCCGGTTGCACATGATAGCATCGATTTTCTACATAAAAGTGGACATTGCCACGTAGGAACAGGTAAATCTCATATGCATTATGGCGATGATAGATCGTTTCCAGCTTATACGTTGTTACGCGGTGCAGATATAAGAGTTCAGGCTGGATGGGATCGTAAAAACACTCAGAGGATCCACTCATGAAGTACCTCCCGTCATTTCACGCAATAAATAGAGCGGTTAACGCAATGAAATTGTACTCAGCTTACCTTAAAATGTAATCATCCTATCATGATACCTTTTGTATTGCAAACGCTTTCTTATAAAAGACGTAACGAATAACGATTATTAGGGGGATTAATTCGATGAATCAACATACTACACCACATTCAGGTGAGCAAAAGCAAGACCAGGCAGCCAATCTAGGGGAGATTGGAAAGCTTCGTCCAAACGGGAACCCTTTGGTGGCCCACAAATTCGGAGCCGATCCCTATGCTCTGGTATTTAACAATAGAGTCTACTTATATATGACAAGTGATAAGCTTGAATATGATAAGGATGGTCTTCCTCAGAAAAACAGCTATAGTTCAATCAACCGGATTACGGTCATTTCCTCAGATGACTTAATCAACTGGACTGATCATGGGGAGATCAGAGTTGCCGGACCTCAAGGTGCAGCAACATGGGCTTCGCAATCATGGGCCCCGGCAGCTGCTCATCAAATCTTGGATGGCGAGGATTGCTTCTTTCTATATTTCGCTAACAACGCCAGTGGAATCGGGGTATTGTCTGCACCAACACCTGTAGGTCCATGGGTAGACCCCATCGGAAAAGCACTTGTTACAAGAGAGACTCCGGGAGTGGAAGACGTAACCTGGCTGTTCGATCCAGCTGTAATTGTAGATGATGATCATCAGGCTTACCTTTACTTTGGTGGGGGTATTCCGGAAGGGAAAGCAGGAAGACCTGATACGGCAAGAGTTATGCGGTTGGGAGACGATATGATCAGTGTTGTTGGTACAGCTAAGGTTATTCAGGCGCCTTATATGTTTGAAAGCTCAGGGATACATAAATATAATAATAATTACTACTATACGTATTGTTCCAATTTTGACAAGGGAGATCGGCCAGAGGGCAGCCCGCCACCTGGTGAGATTGCATATATGACCAGCGTTCAACCAATGGGTCCATGGACATATCAGGGCACGCTGCTTCAGAATCCCGGACACTTCTTTGATATTGGCGGCAACAACCACCAGGCTATATTTCAACTGGCAGATCAGTGGTACATTGCCTATCATGCCCAGACATTATGCCAAGCCATGAATATCCCCGAAGGTTACCGTTCAACACATCTGAATCGAGTCGAGCATGATGCGGCTACGGGGAAGATTAAGAAAGTACATGCAGATTATCAGGGCGTGGATCAAATCAAGTACTTCAATCCCTATGCGCGGGTAACGGGTTCCACGATTGGATGGAGTAGCAGAGTATCCACTGAGCAATATCCGGTCTCGGGTGAGATGTCTCTGTCAGATTCGAATATCATTGCCGCCAAGCTGCAAAATGAAAGCTGGATAGCTATATCCAAGGCTGATTTTGAAAGTGGAGGACCTTCTACCTTCTCAGCCATGATTTCGAATCAAGGAACCGAAGGTACGTTGGAGCTCCGTATGGATCGCACGGACGGACCTTTAATTGGAGAACTGATTGTTCAGCCCGCCACCGAATCGCTTCAATGGATGGAAGTAACAACCAAAGTTACGGGTGCGCAAGGTGTGCAAGACTTGTACATTATCTTTAGAAGTACAACAGACAGCTCAACTATCCTTTTGAGAGAATGGCAGTTTAATAGAAAAAATGAGGTGTAATTAAAGCATGTATCCAAATCCGATTATTTGGGCCGATTACCCAGATCCTGACGTGATTCGTGTAGAGGACACATATTACATGGTTAGTACAACCATGCATATGATGCCGGGATGTGTCATTCTGCGTTCATATGATCTGATCCATTGGGAAGTAGCTACCTATGTGTACGACACACTGGACGATACACCCGCGCAACGGCTGGAAAATGGTCAGCAAATATATAGTAAAGGCATGTGGGCCGCATCCCTTCGTTATCATAAAGGCATGTTCTATGTCATTTTTGTCGCAAATGATACCCGTAAAACGTACTTGTACACGTCGACCTCCATCGCAGGTGAGTGGAAGAAGCAAGTAGTGGAGGGATTTTACCATGATTGCTCTTTATTTTTCGACGATGATGAACGAGTGTATCTTGTGTACGGGAATACCGAGATCTATCTGACTGAATTAAGCTCTGATCTGACCGGTCCCAAACCGGGTGGAGTGCATCGCTTGATTGTAAAAGAAGAGCAGCCTTATCACCTTGGTTATGAAGGAGCACATTTCTACAAGATCAATGGCAAATATATTGTGTTCCTAATTCATATTACGAAAGCTTCCGGCCGGAGAACACAGGCTTGTTACGTGGCTGAATCTCTGGAAGATGTCTTCACTGGTGGAGAAGTATTTAATGACGATATGGATTATTTTAATTCTGGTGTTGCTCAGGGTGGCATCGTGGATACGCCGAATGGGGACTGGTACGCAATGCTGTTTCAGGATCATGGGGCCGTAGGGCGAATTCCTGTTTTGGTTCCACTCCATTTCGATCAAGGTATTCCGATATTTGCGAGCAAAGCTCCAAAGCAGATTGATATTCCGAGCACCAGACCAGAGCACCGTTATAATCCGTTAATAGGTAGCGACAATTTCAATTATGAAGCCGAAGAAGATGGCAGAATACGCCTCCATGACTTTTGGCAATGGAATCATACCCCTAATCAAGAACTCTGGTCTGTCACAGAGAAACCCGGGGTTTATCGTGTTCGGACGGGACAGATCAGCCCGAATCTGACATTCGCCGTCAACACACTAACCCAGCGTTCAATGGGGCCCGCTTGCGAAGCAATCGTTACGCTTGATGGCAGCCGTCTGAATAATGGCGACTATGCCGGGCTGTGCTTTCTGATTGGTTCATACGGAATGATCGCTCTTACGAAGCAGGATAACCAGTTTTACTTGGTCATGCATGCTAGAGATGGTGAGGACTCGACCATATTTGGTAATCTGATTGACCAGGAGCCAGCTACGGAGCATGAACGTATCCCTGTGTCAGGTCCAGTAGTTAAACTAAAAGCATCCGGAAATTTTGAGAACAATCTGGATGAGTGTTCTTTTGCCTACTTCGATGGGATGGAATGGAGAGATATCGGGATTGTCCATAAGATGATATATAAACTGGATCATTTTATGGGTTGCCGAACGGGGTTGTTTGTATATTCAACCCAAATGGTTGGAGGAACAGCTGACTTTTCGAATTTCGAATATTGTGTGATTAATCCGGAAGAGAAACAATGAACATATGTAAAAGCCGCCCAACGGCGGCTTTTCGTATTCAATAATTACAAGTTGTTGTACAATGATAAGGATTCAAAGTTGACAGAGAGAAAAGAGTTGTTCAAACCGAACTGGGGGCATGTCGTCATGTATAAGAGATGTCTGGACATAACAAAATGGACCTTTATTCTGTTCCTTGCTGTGTCGATACCAGCAGGTCATACCGATGGAAATTCCAAACAACATCATTCGCAGCCAGATGGGCAGCAGATCCAACTTCCCGCGTTGTATGAGAAATATTCTCCTCCCATAGTAGTCTCTTTTGTCAGGGAAACCGGAGATGACCTTGAGCGTATGATTAGCCAGTTGCCTGGGGAGACGATGCTGGATAATCGCTGGACTCGTTTGTATGAGAAGGAGCTAGGAATTCAGATTCACTACGACTGGATTGCTAATGGAGATGTGTACAATCAGAAATTGGGTGTATCCCTTGCTGCAGGACGTTTCCCTGATGTGGTCAAAGTAAATCCATATCAACTTAGACAACTGAGCAACGCTGGATTGATTGAAGATTTAACCCGTGTGTACCAAGAGCATGCTTCACCACTTACGAAGAGTATATTAGAGGCAGAGGGAACAGGAGCATTTGATGCGGCAACCATTGACGGCAAATTGATGGCTATTCCCGAATCTTCTTCCTCTATTGAGACTGCACAATATCTGTGGATTAGAACCGATTGGTTGGAGAATCTGGGGCTGCGGCCACCTGAAACGATGGAAGACCTTCTTCAGATTTCGAAAGCGTTTACAGAAGGAGATCCAGACGGAAACGGAGAGCAGGATACGTACGGACTTGCGCTAACGAACCATCTATGGGATCCAGTTATGGGAGCTGCAGGACTGATGTCAGGCTACGGTGCCTATCCTACGATATGGGTTAAAGATGCGGAAGGAAAACTCACTTATGGAGGT
Source organism: Paenibacillus sp. FSL R5-0749 (assembly GCF_038595085.1). Classification (NCBI taxonomy): domain Bacteria; kingdom Bacillati; phylum Bacillota; class Bacilli; order Caryophanales; family Paenibacillaceae; genus Paenibacillus; species Paenibacillus sp. FSL R5-0749. The sequence goes on from NZ_CP152005.1 coordinate 3,257,595, forward strand.
ATCCAGCCTGAAGTCCGAGAGGCTCTGAAGGCATTGCAAACGATGTATCGTGAAGGCCAGCTTGATCCGGATTTTGGCTATAAGAGTGGGAGCAAGGCGTCTAGAATGGTTCAGGATGGAAAGATAGGGATGCTCTACGGGGAACAGTGGACATCCTTTATGCTTCAGACCACCCGTGAAACGGATAACGATGTAGAATGGCAGGCATATCCCATTGTTGCAAAGTCTGACCAGAGTCTGTTTGTTCCGCTACGTTCCAACACTGGTCAATACTTTGCTGTAAAAAAAGGCTTCTCTAATCCAGAGGTCGTGGTTAAGCTCATGAATCTGCATCTGGACATCAACTGGGGGGATCAGGCACAGTATGAAACATACTACAATGATGACTCCAAAGCGGTGTGGATGCTTTCACCGGTGACTCCTTTTCCCGGTAATAAAAATATAGATGCTTACAAACAAATTCGGGATGCCAGAATTACAGGGGACTACTCTGCTCTGCAGAATGAAGCTCTCGCCATTCACAAACGAATTGTAGCCTATGATGTGAACCATGTAGAGAGCGGCTGGGGCTGGAAACAAACCTATGGGCCTTCGGGTGCTTTTAGCATTGCAGATTCTTATGAACAAAACGGTCAACTTCTCTATGACCAGTTCACTGGCGGCATTACGGATACCATGGTTGATCGACAAATCATTCTTCGAGATCTTCAGCTTGAAGCCTATATGAACATTATTCTAGGCAGGTCGATCGATGAGTTCGATCAATTCGTAGAGAACTGGCGCAAGCTGGGGGGAGATCAGATCACATCGGAAGTTAACGCGTGGTTTCGCACCAGCAAGCCAAAGGAATACTAATGTTCACTTTATTCATACAAGGAACCAACTCAGCCTTTGGCATTGGAGGTGAACGTATTGATCAAGATCCCTGCTAGATCATGGCTTAATAGTATATTTGCGCGATTAATAATTACCTATCTGGTATTCGTGCTTCCACTTATTCTTCTTGGAGTGTATCTGTATCATTGGAGTTATGACAATGCAAGCCAGGAAATATCGTTGTCAACGGAGAGACGGTTGAACCAATATGTCGTGGAATTGAACAGAGAGATGGAATGGATGGAATTACAGCAGTTTGATATCGTTGAGGATCGAAAATTGAATCGTCTGGCGATTCTCTGGGATATGATGGATCAGGTTGAGCGGCGTGATACATTAAATTACCTGACCGAACGACTTGCTTCATTTAAGAACAGCACTGCTTATATCAAAAACGTTCATGTACATATCCCTTCTGTCGGCAAAAGTATATCCGCGATCCAAGGCATCGACGATTTCAATAAAAGTTCTTACCTATACTTCGGTTCAAGCATGCAAGGAAAAGGGACACGTTTCACGGTGAAAGAGGACACCCTGAACCTCAGTGCCGTCAGGCTGACCGGCACGAGGGGAGAGCCCCCGCTTTTTGTCATTCAAGTGGAGCTGGACACAAATCATTTTCAAAATGAACTCACGCGACTTAATCTGTACCCGGAGAGTTCGACTTTCCTGATTGAGGACAAAACGGGGCATGCCATCACAGATAACCATCAAGCTAGTGTTATTCTCGCGAATTACCGTGAGCACAGTATAAAAGGTACACTGGATGGCTTTCGGATGAAGGTGGGTGACACCATGTATCACGTTAGTCAGTTGCATATGGACACCCTTGGCTTATCCGTAGCTACATATCTACCCGAGGCCATTGTCACCAAACCGCTTAGCAAGTTCTATCATTGGGCTTGGCTGTTTGCAATTACATCATTTGTTGCCATCACGGCGTATCTGTATTCTAGCTACAAGTTGATTCATATTCCGTTACTGTTGTTGGTGAAAAGATTCAAAAAAATGGAGGGAGGCATGCTTGATGTTCCCATCGCGCATAATCGAAAGGACGAATTCGGCTTCCTCTACACCCGTTTCAACCTCATGATTGAAAATCTTCAATCCCTGATCGACCGGGATTTCAAGAAAACACTGATGATGCAGCGGGCCGAGTTGAAACAGCTCCAATCCCAGATTAATCCTCATTTTCTGTACAACAGCTTCTTTATTCTGAATTCACTGGCAAGAACAGGGGAAACTGAGCGTATTGAGCAGTTTACTAACATGCTTGGCGAATATTTCAGGTTCATCACCCGGAATGAAACCGATCATGTGAAGTTGAAAGTGGAAGTGGAGCATTCACGGATCTATACAGAGATTCAACAATTACGATTCTCCAGACGAATCAAAGTTGATTTTGGGTCACTCCCTGCTGAGATGGAACATATTCACGTTCCCAGACTCATTATTCAACCGATTATTGAGAATGCATATGAACACAGCCTTGAAAAGAATACGGCCTCCGGTCTTCTAATTATCGGGTTTACTATGGAAGGTTCATATGCCGAGATTACCGTAGAAGATAATGGAAGCGAGTTGGATGAGCAACATATTGAAGCTCTTCAGCAACGCTTGCATAAGGACGGAGGTACGGATGAAATGACCGCGTTAATAAATATCCATCGACGTCTGGTCCTGACGTATGGAGAAGGAAGTGGCCTTTTCCTATCCAGAAGTAAATTGCAAGGATTAAAAGTCACAATTCGAATCCAGTGGAAAGAAGGAGAGAACGAATGTATCGACTTTTGATTGTAGATGACGAGGAGATTATTACGGATAGTCTCTATGAAACTTTCGCCAGACATATACCCGACCAGCTTGATGTATGTAAGGCATACTCTGCTACAGAAGCATTGTCCTGGATGCAGCGTTCTAGAATTGATATTGTTCTAACAGACATTCGCATGCCGGGCATGAGTGGCTTGGAACTGACAGAGCGAATTCAAGCCAGTTGGCCGAATTGTCGCGTCATTTTTCTGACAGGACATAGCGATTTTGATTATGCCTATCAAGCTTTTCAGATGGCCAATGTACGTTACTTGCTCAAAACGGAAGGTTATGACAAGGTGATGTCTGTTGTCGAAGATGTGATGGAAGAGATCCGGCAAAGTCACAGCATGCTTGAATTGTTGGAACATTCTCATCAAGTCAACTCTCAGCTTGCACGGATTCAACAAAAAGAGTACTTGCGGAAGCTGCTTCAAGATTGTACAGCAGTTATGGCTTCTACTAATGATATGCAGGACGAATTATTCAAAAGAGATATCAGATTACAGATAAACTCGCCAATTTATCTCATACTGGGTCGGTTCAATAATCCGCCAGAAAAAGGTTCGGACCTCACAGAAGTCCAAGAATCTGTTCGCATTATCGGTTCTTCTCTAATGCATGATCGAACAGCGTACGTCAGCGTAACGGACCATTATGGAGATACAATCTGGTTGATTCAGCCCAAGCAGGAAGAAGAGATGTCCAATGATAAACTTGTACGGTTTCTAGAAGGCACACTGGAACTGGTACAGGAAGCTTGCATGGTATCTCTTGGCGTATCCATTGCATTCTCATTAAGCAGTCAAAGCTGCGAATGGTCCGAGTTAACCAAACAATATGAACGTCTGAGATTACTCCAGTGGATGAAAATAGGGGATGGCGTATCCATGGTGCTCACGGATCATCGCAATGACCTCTCATCTGACGTACCCAAAGAATCCATGCGTATCTCAAACCGGATTGAGATTATGTCAGGATATTTGGAAACGGGGCGAATTCAGCCTTTTTACGATATATTTGAGGAACTTGCAGGCGAATTGTTGCAGCAGGAGATTACGATGGAACGTGCAATGGAAACCTACTATAATCTGGCTTTATTATTACATTCGACAATCAATCGGTGGGGTCTTCAACAGAAGATTCCTGATCAACGAAGTTTGCTGCATTTAGGGGAGTATACATGCATGAAGGATGCAGTTCAATTTTTGTATCGTGCTGCCGATGAATTAGTCCGGTACAAGAGGTCCAATGAACAGGAACGCGCTAACGTTGTCATTCATTCTTTATGCAGTTACATCAAGGATAACCTTGAGAAAGATCTTTCTTTAGTAAGATTGGCTGAACTTCATCATTTCAATCCATCCTATCTATCCCGATTCTTTAAGCAGGAAATGGGAATTAACCTGTCCGAGTTCATTGACGACTGCCGAATAAGAAGAGCCAAAGAATTGCTTCAGAACCCGAATTTTATGGTACGTGAGGTCGCACTCCAAGTGGGATACGAGGCAGCACATTCGTTTACCCGACTTTTTAAGAAAATAACGGGAATGACCCCCCAAGAATACCGGGAATCCCTTTTGGTACGTTAATTGTGAATTCTCAGGAATTGGCTAGCTCAAATAACCACAAAAAACGCAGGGAGAACACCTCCTGCGTTTTTCTGTAGTTATTTAACAAACATAGCACATCGGCATCCACCCTAGGCCGTGTGGATTTTTTGTCGTCTATAAGCATTAGGACTCGATCCGGCGTACGCTTTGAATTTTTTATAGAACCAATCAATATCCTTATAACCTACCTCAATCGCTATCTCATATATTCGCAGATTCGTGGAAGACAGCAGTTGCTGGGCCTTTTCCATACGTTGCTGGAGCATATAATCATTGAAAGACATCTTCTCTTCCAGTTTGAACTTCTGCCCAAGGTAGGCACAGTTAAAATGAAGCATATCAGAGATCTTCTTCAGCGTGATTTCATCACTCAGATGATCCCGTACATAGGCTTTGACGATACGAATCACATGACTGGAGTGCATGGGTTTACCATTCATTTGAACAGGCGTTTTGAAGAACGACGACGTTTTGTGTGCCGGATCGGTTTCAAGGTGGGATCGAAGTCCGTGCAGACTGTTAAGTAAAGAAGAGGGACTAACAGGATACGGTAGATAATCATTCACCTGATACGTAAGGGCTTTGCGTACGAACCTGAAGTGATCTCTTCCACCCATCAGGAGGATGGGGATCTGACTTTTCTTTCGAATCTCGTTGCATAACCAGAGCCCCGCGGTATCGAACCTCTCTGTATGTACCATAACAAGGGAAAAGTCTCGTTCTGACAATGCGGTCAAAGCTTCGGACGATGAGAACACACAATTTGCGATAGTATATTGAGCTTTGCTCCGTAGCAACATCTGTTGCAACTCTCCGCACAAACGACGGCTGAAATCCACAAGTAAAATATCATACATGAAGCAATACCTCACCTTCTGCTGAATTGTAATCCGCCAGATTAAACTCAATGATGACTTAATTTCATTATGGTAATAAAAGAAAGCGCATACAATGTGCATATTTTTGTAGAGAGTGCATTTCTTTACCAATTGGAACCCAGAATGCAATTTGTACGCACAAAATCACGGAAATCTATATTCAGCCGGGGTAAACACCTGTATTTTGGCAGGTTGTTTGCGCTTTCATTTGGGCGATACACTGTGAGAGCAAAAGACAATCAGGGGGGAAGACGATGAGAAAAAACAAGTTCATGCTACTGAGCCTGGTTTTCGCGGTTTTGTTGGTGATTGCTGCATGCAGTTCTGCACCTACCGCTCAACCCGAGCCGGAAAAGACAACACCACAGGAGGAACAAACACCCGTAGAAACCGAGCCAAAGAATGAAAACTCTACGCCAGAAATGGACTTTGACATGGGCGGCAGAACGATCAAAGTTGTTGCTTGGTGGGACATGGAAATACAGGGGAACAACCCGGACAACATTCAACGCCTTGAGAATCTCGAAGCGCTGAAGAAAAAACACAACTTTAATATTGAATACGTTTCCATTGATTTCGGCGAATATCAGGAGAAGGTAGTTGCTTCGCTGATGGCAGGGGAACCACTTGGTGATTTGGTGAGATTGGGCAAAAACTATGCCATTCCCGCATTGACCAAACAGGATCTCTTGTGGCCAGTGGATGATTATATTAAAAACGACAAAGTATTTAACCAGAAAACAACGAAGGAATATATGCAATATGAAGGCAAAGGTTACGGCTTTACCGAGGACCAGTCTTCTTTTATCAACGGAATTTTCTATAATCGCACCCTCATGCAGGAGCTTGGCTTGAAGCCATTGCAGGAATATGTAGATGCTGATGAATGGAACTGGGATACATTCCTCAGCGTTGCCAAACAAGCGAACAAGGATCGCAACAACGATGGCAAGCTGGACACTTGGGGACTCGCTCAGACGGGATTGCTTGAACCGATTCTGTATTCGAACGAGGCTTCCCTGACCCTAGAGGATAAGCAGAACCTGGAAGATCCCAAAACGAAGGAAGCGCTGAATTTCCTGTCCAAACTGGCTACGGAAAAGGTCGGCAGAGCTTCTGAAGGCGGCGACTGGACTGAGCCGTCCACGTTCTTCCGTCAAGGCAATACGTTGATGTATTCAGGTGCCATGTACGAGGTTGAAGGCATTATGACAGACATGAAGGATTACGATATCGGTTTTGTACCATTCCCTAAAGGTCCAAGTGCATCAGCGTATCACTCTGGAGAGTCCCGTTACCAGGCTATAACGATTCCTAAAGCAGTAGAGAATCCGGAACAACTGATGTACATCTGGGAGAAAATTAATGAGATCGATTCGATCTATGAGTATCCGGGCCAATCCACACTGGAGACACATCTGACCGATGAAGCAGATATCAACAACGCCAGAGAGGTTGCAGAAGGCATGCTGGTTCTCGACCATAACACATTCCCGTCCTTGCCTTTCTGGGACTTTGATGGAGAGCTCAAAGAAGGAGTATCTGTATCTACGCTGATTGAGAAATACAAGGCACCTTTCCAGGCTGCGATTGATGAGGTATACAAATAAGCATCATGACACACGGGCAGAACGCACCAGTGATGGTGCGGTCTGTCCGGGTTAGTCAATCGTTCAGTTCTCGCAACCTTAGAGGAAAGGGGATACATTCGAACATGCGGTCACGTAAGAAAAAGGGACTAATCTTGGTGCTTGTCCTTGCCCTGGTACTCTCCATATGGACGCTATATCCATCGCGGGATCGTTATCCGGGGACGGTACATGCGCTTGAGGACTTTGACGCAGTATCGGCAACCGAGGATTCATTCAGTTATGACCATTATCTGACTACTCATGACAATGCGGCTAAACCCGAGAAAACAATACGCATTGAAGGCGAATCTTATGTTCAGGCAACTGACGGAGAATTCGAGGTCGTGCAAGGTTATGCCGGACTGGATGGGAGCGCTGTAATTACGCCGGAAACTGGAACCATTCGTTGGGATGTTCCCGTTCAAATGAGCGGTTTGTACAATATTCGCATTCACTATTACCCTGTAGAGGGTAAAAGCTCGGGTATTGAACGCAGACTCGAGGTGAATGGGGAGGTTCCTTTTAGAGGGGCCGATGTTCTCTTGTTTGACAGGGTGTGGGGGAATCGCGAGGATAACGTTCGTCGTGACGATCGGGATAACGATCTCAGGCCAAGACAAGTGGAACAGCCCGAGTGGCAGTTGACTTCCTTCAAGGATAGCGGAGGCTATTTCGAGGAGCCCTTTCAGTTTTATTTTGAAAAAGGAAACCCGCAGTTATCGCTCACTTCATTAAGAGAAAGTATGGCGATTGATTATATTGAGCTGTATCAGGAAGGGGAGATCCCGACCTATGCAGAGCTTGAGGCAACTTATGCCTCACAGGGGCTGAAACCAGCGGCTCCAGTCATGCTGAAAGTACAAGGGGAACAAGCAGTCAGCAAGTCTTCACCTACACTGGCACCCATCTCGGATCGTTCGAGCCCATCGCTAGAACCTTATGATGTGTCCAAAATTCGCATGAATGCGATCGGGGGCATCAACTGGAAGCTGCCGGGTGAATGGATCGAATGGGAAATCGACGTGCCTGAAGACGGATTGTATCAAATCGCGTTAAAGGTAAAACAGGATCAATTGCGCGGTATTTACGCAACCCGCAGTCTGACGATCAACGGGGAAGTTCCGTTTAAAGAAATGAAACGCATTCGTTTCAACTACAGCCCATCCTGGCAAACTCAGGTGCTGGGGGCGGCAGAAAATCAGCCTTACCAGTTTCATCTGGATAAAGGGAAACACCGGATTCGAATGACGGTAACGCTAGGCGACATCGCTCCTCTGCTTCGTACCGTGGAATCCAGCGTGCTGGAATTGAATGAGATGTATCGCAAAATCCTGATGATCACCTCCAACAGCCCCGATCCGCTTCGGGATTATCAGTTGGAACAACGCATCCCGGAGATGACGGAAGTCTTTGAACGACAGGCAGACACGCTCCGTTCTGTAGCGGATTATCTGGAAAAGGCAACGGGTGAGCAAAGTGATAAAGTTGCCGTGCTTCACGCCATGGTCATGCAGCTTGAAGATATGGCGGCCAAGCCGGAGACCGTTCCTAAACGACTGGATACGTTCAAAATTAACGTAGGTGGCCTGGGTACCTGGATATTGTCAGTACGTGAACAGCCGATCACTCTGGATTACCTCGTCGTGTCTCCGCCGGGTGAAGTCTTGCCAGATGCGGAAGCGACGGCCATTCAGCAGGTGAAACATGAGCTGGGTGCATACGTGGCTTCGTATACCGAAGATTACGACAGCATCGGTAACGTGGAGCAAAAAAAGGATTCCATTACTGTATGGATCACGACTGGACGGGATCAGGCTCAGGTATTGAAAGGCATGATCGATGATTCGTTTACTCCGGATACGGATGTATCCGTGCAGCTGCGTCTCGTGCCGCCCAACATATTGCTTCCCGCAACGCTTGCAGGTGAAGGACCCGACATTGCCATGCAAATGGGTGAAGACATCCCTGTAAACTATGCGATGAGAAGTGCGGCAGCGGATTTGAGCAAATTCCCCGACTTCGAGGAAATTGCGGGTCGGTTCCGTGAAAGCGGGTTGACACCATACCGGTATAACGACGGTGTGTATGCCCTCCCAGAACAGCAACATTTTCCGATGCTCTTTTACCGCAAGGATATCCTGAACGAATTGGGACTGGAACCGCCGAAAACGTGGCAGGACGTGTATAACGCCATTGCTGTGTTGCAAAAGCACAATATGGAGTTTTATCTGCCCATCGAGGATACACTGAACAACGCAAACCTTGTGCCGAACTCAACCTTTGCGATGCTGTTGTACCAGAATGATGGCACCTTCTATACGGAAGATCAGAAGAAGAGTGCCCTTGATTCGGAAATTTCGATGGATGCGTTTAAACGCTGGACACAATTCTATACCAATTATAAATTCCCGCTTAAAGCGGACTTTCCAAACCGCTTCCGTACCGGTGAGATGCCGATTGGAATTGCGGACTATACAACCTATAACATGTTGACAGTTTTGGCTCCGGAAATTCGCAATCTCTGGGACTTTACCATTGTTCCTGGTACGCAGCTTCCGGATGGTTCCATCAGGCATGAGGTGGCCAGCGCGACAAGCGCGGTAATGATGCTTGAGAACGCCAGCAACAAGGAAGCTTCATGGAAGTTCATGAAATGGTGGACTGACGAGCAGACCCAGATTGAATACGGACGAGAAATGGAAGGTCTGATGGGGGCGGCAGCCCGTTACCCAACAGCCAACATTGAAGCTTTGAAACAGCTTCCTTGGCCCGTCAAGGATTATGAAAATCTGGAGAAGCAATGGAAATGGGTACAGGGGATCCCGCAGCTTCCTGGAGGTTATTTCACGGGACGGCATCTGGATAACGCTTTCCGTAAGGTGGTCAATGCGAATGAAAATCCGCGTGAAGCTTTATCGGACTATGTTCTGTACATTGATGATGAAATTGAGTTGAAGCGTAAGGAATTTAATCTGAAATAGAGGAAAGGGAGGGTAACGGTTGCAAGCTAAAACAACCAAGACAGCCGCCGCTCCTGCCGTCCATACCCGCCAGGTCGGCTGGTGGTCCCTTTTGAGAAGGGATCTGTATCTCAGCAGGCATTATTATGTGTTGATGGCACCGTTTATGCTGATTTTTTTCATGTTTACTGTCATCCCGGTCGGCATTTCACTGGGGCTCAGCTTTTTTCACTTCAACATGCTGGAGCTGCCGCGATTTGTCGGGTGGCAAAATTATTCCCGGCTTTTCCTGAATGACGACGTATTCCTGATCGCGCTCAAAAACACACTGCTTTTTGCCGTAATCACGGGTCCGCTCAGTTATATCGCCTGCTTTTTGTTTGCATGGATCATCAACGAGCTATCTCCCAAAATTCGAGCGGTCATGACGCTGGTGTTCTATGCCCCCTCCATATCGGGAAATGTCTTCTTCATCTGGCTGATCATCTTCTCAGGTGACAGCTACGGGTATATGAATGGCTTCCTGATGCGCCTTGGTGTCACACTGGAGCCGATCCAATGGCTTGCAGATGAGAAGTACGTGCTCGCGATTGTCATTATTGTACAGCTGTGGCTCAGCCTCGGAACCAGCTTCCTGGCCTTTATTGCTGGACTTCAGACCATCGATCGTTCTCTGGTTGAAGCAGGCACCGTGGACGGGATCAAGAATCGCTGGCAGGAACTCTGGTACATCACCCTGCCTTCGATGAGACCGCAACTGATGTTTGGTGCGGTGATGCAGATTACGGCTTCATTCGCCGTGGCCGAGATATCGATTGCATTGGCCGGTTTCCCAAGTGTCAACTATGCAGCTCACACCGTCGTCACACATCTGATGGACTTCGGTACAATCCGTTTTGAGATGGGATACGCTTCTGCCATTGCAACCGTGCTGTTTGCGTTGATGCTTGGTACGAACGTTTTGACGCAAAAAATGCTTAGAAAGATAGGTGAATGACAATGACCAGCAAAGTACGTGCCGTGTTTGGCATGCCAAAAAGGCTGAATCGGTCATTTACCGTCAGCCTGATGTTATTCGCACTGCTGGCCGTGTTCGGATCATTTATGGTGCTTCCGCTGATCTATGCTGTCAACAATGCATTCAAACCGCTGGATGAGCTGTTTATTTTTCCGCCGCGATTCTGGGTGAATAACCCGACAACAGAGAATTTTGCCGATCTGATCAACCTTATGGGCAATTCATGGGTGCCGTTATCCCGTTATATTGCTAATACCCTGCTCATTACAATCCTGGGGACGGCAGGACACATCCTTCTTGCATCCGCCGCGGCTTATCCGCTGGCGAAATATCGTTTTCCAGGTTCGAAAGTGTTGTTCACGATTGTCATTCTGTCTCTGATGTTCTCACCGCATGTCACGGCGATTCCAAACTACATGGTCATGTCTTGGCTAGGATGGATTAACACACACGCTTCCATTATCGTGCCATCGCTTGCTTTCTCCCTGGGACTGTTCCTGATGAAACAGTTCATGGAGCAGATTCCCGATGCGTTGCTGGAAGCAGCCAAAATCGACGGTGCCAATGAATACCGCATATTTTGGAGCATTGTGATGCCGAATGTAAAGCCGGCATGGCTCACGCTCATGATCCTGCAGTTCCCTGCATTATGGGGGACGGACGGCGGGAGCTTCATTTACAGTGAAAATCTGAAAACGCTGCATTATGCGCTCAGTCAGATTGTACAGGGAGGGATTGCTCGTGCAGGTGTTGGTGCGGCTGTGGCCTTGCTGCTGATGATTGTACCGATCACGCTGTTTATCATCTCCCAGAGCAGTGTCATGCAAACGATGGCCACTTCAGGCATGAAAGAGTAGAAAGGAGGCAGCGAGGTGCGGAGAAGCACATGGAAAAAACGCAAATCGATCATCATGGGCATGATCTGCCTCCTGTTGTTCGTTCAAGAGGCATCATATGTGAGTGCAGACGGTAAAACGGATGCGTATCATTACTCCTTCTGGGGTGACGCAGTTCCGGCACCAGCGGCATATGAGGCAACAACCATTATCACCGGCAAGAAGCTGAACACGATTCCTATGAAAGAGCCGAGCGACATGCATGTTACCGCCAATCAGCACGTCTTTGTGCTTGATTCGGGCAATGGCCGCATTATAGAGATGGATCGCAACCTCAAGCTGGTACGGACGATTGATTCATTTAAGCAGGAAGGCAAGGAAGATCATTTTAAAAATCCACAGGGGTTGTACGTTAGCGATCAAGGCCATCTGCTGGTCGCCGATTCGGATAATCATCGAGTCGTACATTTGGATGAAAAAGGCACGCTGGTCAAGATTGTCGCAGAGCCCAAATCGGACCTGTTAAAAGCGGATTTTCAATTCAAACCTCTGCGTGTTGTTATGGACAAGGGGGAACGTATCTACGTCATGGCCGAAGGCGTATTTGATGGATTCATGGAGTTCAGCGCCGACGGTACGTTCTCATCGTTTATTGGAGCAAACAGAGTTCAGGTAGACCCGGTGGAGTATCTATGGAAACGCTTCGCCACACGTGAGCAGCGCAGTCAGATGGTTATGTTCACTCCGACGGAATTTACCAATCTGGATATGGATGAAGAAGGCTTCATCTACGCGACTAGCGGGGATCGGGGCAAAGATCCGGTCAAGAAGCTGAATGCACAGGGCACAGACATTTTGCGCAGAGAAGGCTATCAGACCCCGCAAGGTGATATGGTGTATACCCAGGAAGCGGGGCCATCCCGTCTGATTGATGTGGACGTGGGGGACAGTGACATGTATTCCGTACTAGATTCCAGCAAGGGCCGAATCTTCACCTACAATGGAGACGGGTATCTGCTCCATATTTTTGGCGGCATCGGAAACCGCCTTGGCCAGTTTAATACACCTGTTGCGCTGGAACGTGCGGGAGACCGGATGTTGGTTCTGGATAAAGCGCTTGGCGAAATCACCGTCTTTCAGACAACTGAATATGGACGCACGCTCCATGAAGCAGTTCGCAGTTATTATAACGGTGACGAGGAGCAGTCCAGTGTACTGTTTGCTAAAGTTGCCGAGATGAACGCCAATCTGGAATATGCTTATGCGGGAATCGGCAAAGCACTGCTTCGTCAGAAGGAATACGGCGAATCTGCGAAATACTTTAAGCGCAGTATGGAACCTAAAGGTTATTCCAAAGCTTTTCTTTTGTATCGCAAAGAGCTGATGCGTGAGCATTTTTCATGGATGATGTCCGGTTTATTCTTGGCTGTCGCTGCGTTTGTTACCGTCATCATCGTTCGCAGGCAGAAAAGGAGGACAACGAATGCAGGCATCAAGTAAACAGTTATATCAGTACCCGCTGCATCTGATCTTCCATCCGTTTGATGGATACTGGGAATTAAAATATGAGCGCAACCAGAGGAACTCACTGTTGATTGCTTGCATGATTCTGGTACTGCTGGTCATCACCAAAATTTTACATGCCCAATACAGCGGTTTTCTGATTAATCTCAGTAATCCCAAATACCTGAACAGTCTGCTCGAAATGGTATATGTGATCGTGCCGGTCCTCTTCTGGTGTGTGGCTAACTGGTCGTTAACCACCTTGATGGACGGGGAAGGCAAGTTTTCTGAAATTTTTATGTCAACCTGTTTTGCACTGGTGCCTCTTTTCCTAATCCATTTTCCTTGGATCTGGCTGAGTCTTGTGATCTCTGCACAAGAAACTGCCTTTTATTATTTCTCCAATGCACTCGCCGTCGCTTGGACGGTGTACCTGTTATTTGTGGGAAATATGACGGTTCATCAGTACACACCAGCCAAAACGATACTCACGATGCTATTGACACTTGTAGCTATGGCCTTTATGGCATTTCTGTGCCTCTTGTTCTTTAGCCTTGTACAGCAGATTGTATCGTTTGTCGTAACCATCTATCAGGAATTAGTGCTTCGGGGCTAAGGGAGGAGGAGAATGTGATGAAATATGCCGTAGCCAAAAAAATAACAGGAATGCTGCTCGCGGGCAGTCTGCTGCTCAGCGGATGTCAGTTCTCGTCAGCACCACTGACCAACCAGGCGGTATCTGCCGCAGATCAAACGGACGTTCCCTCCCTGCCTCCCGGAGAAAAACTGAAATCATCTTTCAGTAATACCCGCCTTCCAGGCATGATTGGCATTGCACAGAATGATCAGCTTCAGCTGTTCATTCATGAAGAGACTGCCGAGATTGCAGTGATTCACTTGCAGAGCGGGCAGATCTGGCGCAGCAATCCTGCAGATCGTGAACAGGATGGAATTGCCGCAGGGATAAACAAAGACCTGTTGTCTTCACAAACCAAGCTCAGCTTCTTCAATAGTCTGGGTCAGAGCAGCACGGTGAATTCTTTCACGGACAGTGCCGCACACAAGCAGATCAGCTTCGAGTCACTGCCAAACGGCGTACGGGTGAATTACCAGTTTGGCAGCACCGAGCGATCCATTGAAGATTTGCCGATGAAGATCAGCAAAGAGCGTTTTGAGCAAAAGCTGCTTGCACAGTTGGATAAGACCGGGCAGCGGGCATTGAAGGTCGGATATGCAGAGGACAAAGAAGAAGGTACTTACGTCCGGATTGATAAGGCGATGCAGGGACTTCAGTTGTCCCGAGCGTTGAAAGCTTTTGACACGGCCGGTTACACACCAGAGGACCTGGCTCAGGATCATGCCGAGTTCGGCATTGAACAGGAACGTAGTGGACCGCGGCTGTTCATGATCACGATGGAATATGAGCTGGATGGAGAGGATCTGTTAGTTCGTGTTCCTTCATCAGGCATTCATTTTCCGGAGGAATATCCGATCAATAACATATCCATACTGGAGTATTTTGGTGCCGGAGGATTGAATGAAGAAGGCTCCATGCTGGTGCCGGACGGATCGGGGGCTCTTATCCATTTTAATAATGGGAAGTTGCAGTATCCTGCCTATCAACAAGATATTTACGGACCGGATATGACGATGAAACTGCGGGAAGCAAGTTCGAATGAAGCCAAAGCCCGATTGCCGGTGTTTGGACTTATTCGGAAAGAGGGGGCGTTCCTGGGTATTGTTGAGGAAGGGGATGCCGTTGCCGTTGTGAATGCCGATATCAGCGGCAAGCTAAACAGTTATAACAACGTATATCCAAGCTTCTATGTTGTGAACAAGAGCGATGTGACACTTCAGGCAAGCGATATGGTTCGTACACTTCCGAAATTTCAGAAGAATCCGACCGTGTCCGACTTCGCCGTTCGATACGCTTTTGTAGGGGCGGATAAGGCCTCGTACTCCGGGCTTGCCTCTCTTTATCGGGATTATCTGATGCAAAATGGCGGACTTCCCGAGCTGAGCGCCAGTAAGGATCAGAATGATGTTCCGTTTTATCTGCAACTGTTCGGTGCCATGACAACAAGCCAGCATATGTTGGGCATACCGTACGATTCAACGGAGGCTCTGACGACGTTTGATGAAGCCAAAAACATTCTCACCACCTTGAAGGAGAAGAAGGTATCCAATATACAGGTTCGCTATGCCGGGTGGTTTAACGGAGGGCTTTATCATAGGATGCCCGATTCCATTCACGTGGACGGTGCCGTGGGTGGCAAAAAGGGATTGCGGGAATTCAGTGCATTCACCAAAGAAGCAGGCATCGGCTTTTATCCGGATATTGCTCTGATAAATGTGTTATCCAAAAAAGGATTTAAACCGTCTAAAGAAGCTTCCCGAACCTTAACCCAGGAACCGGCGGTTATGTATCCGATGAACCAGGCCATACAGCGTCGTGACAGGGATCGTTCACCTTCCTATGTGCTGTCGCCCAACTTGCTGGAGAACGTGACGGCAGAGATGCTGGATGAACTCAAGTCTCTTCAAAAAGATGAACTTTCGTTGAGTCTGAATGACCTGGCCGCTCAGCTGAACAGCGACATGAATCCGAAAAAGTTGGTGGATCGAACGGAAGCACTGGGCTCTGTCAAGAAAGCACTTGAACAGATCAAACAGCAGGTAGGCCCTGTCGTTGCGGAAGGCGGAAACGCTTACGCACTGCCATATGTAACCGGGTTGACAGATGCTCCAATGAATAGCAGCCGTTTCAAGCTGGAGGATGAAGAGATTCCATTCTATCAGCTCGTTGTACACGGCAGCATTAGTTATACAGGTATGCCATACAATCTTTCTACTTATACGGACGCAAGACAGTATGTATTGAAGTTGATTGAATATGGAGCGAGCCCTTACTTTGCCTGGTTCAATGCACCAAACCATGTTGTGAAAGAAACAGATTATGATCAACTCTATGCGGCGAATTACGAACAATGGATGGATCTGGCTGCTGACATCTACAATGAGGTCAACGACGTAAACCAGTCATTTACGGGACGTTCCATGATATTTCATGAATCCATTGAAGAAGGCGTGTTCCGGACCATGTATGAAGGCGGCGGATTCGTAATCGTCAATTATAACGACTTCCCTGTAGATGTTGACAACGTTACAGTGGAAGCCCAAAGCTATGTGACTGGTGGTGAGCAGCTCTGAAGACGCTCCTGAAATGGAAATGGGGAAGTCGTACGTATGCTCAGCAGAAAGCCATGTGGGGCGTAATTTACGTGCTCCCCTGGCTCATAGGTTTTGTGTTATTTTTCTTCATTCCGCTGTTAGCCTCTCTGCGATACAGCATGAGTACAATTCAGGCCAACGCGGAAGGCATAGCGATTCAGTTCACCGGTGTCGCTAATTACATTCAGGCGCTAACCGTCAATACGAGCTTCAACCGTGCGTTAATCGAGGCAATCACAGACGTACTCATCAACGTACCTCTAATCGTTATATTCAGTCTGTTCCTCGCTGTCATCCTGAATCAGAAGTTCAGGGGCCGGGCTGTTGCCCGGTCGATCTTCTTCCTGCCCGTTATTCTGGCATCGGGAGTAATTATGACGCTGGAGAGCACCAGTCTGATTGAAGCGGTGAACCAGAGCAGTACAGGCGGCAGTTCACTCGGGACATTTGAACTCGAAAATCTGATGGTTAATGCCGGAGTAAGCGACTGGATCGTTACGTACCTGAGCAGCGCCGTAGATCGGATCTATCAGATCGTCAGTCAATCCGGTGTACAGATTTTGATCTTTTTGGCAGGCATCCAGACAATCTCCCCTCAGCTGTATGAGGCTTCGAAGATGGAAGGAGCTACGGGTTATGAAGCATTCTGGAAAATTACATTTCCGATGGTCAGCCCGCTGATTTTTGTCAATGCGATCTATACAATAATCGATTCGTTTGCCAATAACGCCATGACAGAACTGATCCGGGATACCGGCTTCGTCAAGTTCGACTTTGGTTTAAGCTCCGCCATGGCATGGGTCTACTTCCTGGCCATTGCCATAATTCTCGTTATCGTATCCATCATCTTCTCGAAGCGTGTCTTCTATCAAGATTAGAAAGGGGGGTGCTCTACGTGACAACTTCACGATTATTATCGCTGGAGCATTGGAAAGGCTGGCTGTGGGCCATGATCCGGTTTGTCCTGATTACCGGGCTGTCCTTCGTTATCCTGTTTCCCATATTCCAGAAGGTGTCAACGTCCATCAAGGATAAAGGCGATCTGTATTCCGCAGTGGTCGTGTGGATCCCGCAGAACTTCTCCATCGACAATTTCAAGCAGGCTATCCGCGTCATGGATTACTGGGCAACGCTGTTTAATACATTTGCATTATCTGCAACAACCACACTGCTGACCACTGCATCCTGTGCGCTTGCAGGGTACGGATTCGCCAGACTGAAGTTCAAGGGAAGCAACTGGCTGTTTGCCGGGGTAATCCTGACCATTCTTGTTCCACCGACGACCATTCTGATTCCGGTATACCTGAATCTGAAGAGCTTTGATCTGATGGGACTTATGACGCTTATCACAGGCAAACCGGTTAATCTGCTGAACACCTATTGGCCGTTTATTCTGACCGCGATTACAGCCAATTCACTCAAGGCTGGTTTATACATCTTCATTTTCCGGCAATTCTTCAGAGGTATTCCGAAGGAAGTGGAGGAGGCGGCCTATGTGGACGGTGCGGGCATCGGCCGAACATTCTCAACCATTATGTTACCCAATGCGATTCCGTCCATGGTTACGGTCATGTTGTTTTCGTTCGTATGGCAGTGGAATGACAGCTTCTATACAACAACTTATCTGACTTCGAGTAAAGTCATGTCGACCCAGTTGTCATCTCTTCCTTATAATCTGGCTCAGCAGGTTACTGACGGTGCAGCCTCCCAAGCTGATCCGTTCTATCTGAGCATGATTCAGGATACAGGAATTCTTCTTGCGATTCTGCCTTTGATCGTCATCTATCTGTTTGTACAACGATATTTCGTAGAGAGTGTTGAGCGTACAGGAATCGTCGGTTAAGTTCAATTCACCTGTACCTTTGGCGCGGCGATCAGCCTGGATAAGGAAGGAGGGATTCCATGGAACATTCCACTTGTAAAAAGGGGGCTTGCTGCGATCATTTGCAAAACTGTTCACTTCAGAATCGCAACCCTTCGCTCCGAAGAATTCCCTTGCTGGTATGGAATGGGTTGCGGGAGCGGGCTCCGACCTGAGCGATATGCTGGTTTAGGAATGCGATGACAGCGTTACTTCGCAGTATAGCAAGGCATTACATCAGAAGAGGAGGAATTATAGTGAAGAAGATTTTGACATCTTTCAAACTTTTAATCATTCTTGCTTTATTGATCACCATTGTTCCATGGGGAGGTAACCGAGCCGAGGCATGGGTGGGCATGCCGATGGGTAAGCTTCACGTTAACGGCAAAAACCTGGTGAACAGCAACAATCAGCCTGTGCTTCTGAACGGTTGGCATCAACCTTCAGGCGCCTACTGGACATATCAGGATAGCAATTATTACCTCAATCTACACGGTAATAACCGTCATGCAGCTACTCTGGCTTATCTGAAGGACATTACCGATACATTTGCGGATACCAGCCCGAAATACGGAAGCAATCATGGCTGGAATATGAATCAGGTACGTCTGTTTATCGACCGTCAGGATATGGGAGATGTGGCTGCTGGTACATATAACTTTGCCGGTGTGCAGACCGTTACGCAAAATGTCATTATTCCGTATATCCAATATGCCAAGAGCAAAGGCGTATATGTGGTCCTGGGACTCGACTTCACATTAAAGGATGATCAGGCAACAACACCTGCAAACCTGCAAAAATTCAATGAAATCTGGGGTTATCTCGCTTCACGCCCGGAGATCAAAAGTGCAGACAACGTTCACTTCGAACTGATCAACGAACCGGTGAAATCCTATGCCAATGGACATTGGGGTGGATACAACGGGGAAAATGACTTTGTGGATCACTGGAATGACCTGCGTAATTTCCAAAATTCCATGATTTCAACAATTCGCAGCAAAGGTGCGGACAATGTCATCTGGGCGGCAGGTCTGGGATACAACCAATTTTACAGCTTAACGGCAAGTCATCCATTGACTGACCCGCTCAACAACTATGGATATGCGGTTCACTGGTACCCTGGTTATGGCGCATATGACAATTTCTCAATCCTGCAAGACCAGTGGAATACCAACGTGAAGGCAGCCGCTGACAAATATCCAATTAACATTACCGAGGTGACCTGGTTCAAAAACAAACCTGGCGATTCGGCCTATTGGAACCTGTTTAATGGCAGCAATGAAGGTTTCGGTACCAATACCAAAACGATCTTCAACGCAGCAGGTAACGTCAGCATTGCAGCACATATGAACGGATTCATTCTAAGTGAAGGACCACGAAGCTCTTTTGCTGATCCAACGGCCGGCCTGAAGTGGGACGGGGATGCTTCACGGAGTGCCATGGGACGATTCCTGTTTAACTGGTACCATGAACGTGCCCAGACTTACCCGGGCAGTGGATCAGGTGGACCAACAACAGGGCTGGTATCCGGTGCAACCTACAAAATTGTAGCCCGGCATTCTAACAAGGTCATTGATGTACCTGGTGGTCTAAACGAAAACAATCTTCAGCTCCAGCAGTGGAGCGATCTGGGTGGCAACCCTCAGAAGTGGGTTCTGACCTCGATCGGCAGCGGCAACTATACACTGACAAGTGTGAACTCACCAGACAAAGTCATCGACATTCGCAACGGTACCAACACCAATGGGGAAGTGGTCCAGCTCATGAGCAACCTGAACACTACCGCTCAGCATTTCAAAGTGAATGACCTTGGAAACGGATACTGGAGTATCATCAACGTGAACAGCAATAAAGCGATTGAAGTCGCCAACGCTTCCACGTCGGATGGTGCCAAATTGCAGCAGAATACCTACACGGGTGCAACAAACCAACAATGGAAATTTGTTGCCGTCAGCAATTAAAAAACAAAGCTTTACAAAAACCTTCCCAAGCCATTCCTGGTCTTGGGGAGGTTTTTTTGCGTTTATTTTTTAATCCTTTGGCATGCAGGCCGTGCGAAGGTAAGTTGCAACTATAGTTGTGCACCAAATAGCAGAGAGACATTTATTTTCATGCAAGCATTGTACGCTGTAGTACGAAAATGTACCATAAGAAAGAAGTTGTACCTTCACTAAGAAGAAATGCCCGGTGTATCATGGAACAGCTACCTAATCAAAGAGAAATGTAAGCGCTTGATAAAAAAAGGGGGGTACATATGCAGCTCCTATGGTCCAAATTTTCACCCGTGTTCCGCCGTTTCCTCATTTCCTATCTTGTCATTCTGATGATTCCTCAAATTGCGGGATATGCCTCTTATCGCGCCTCCATTGAAGCGGCCCGCTCCAGCTCTATTGAGAACAGCTACAAGTCGCTGAGTCTCGGCAAAGAGATTATTGAGCGAAATCTTCTTCAAGTCGAAGCCTTTACCAGACAGCTTGCCGTCAATCCGGATTTGCAAAATTTAATTGCTGGTCCGAAGCCGCATGATCTCTACAATGTATATGGTATGAACCGCATGCAGCGCAGCCTCTCCATGTATAGCAGTACCAATGAATACTTGTCCCATTTCTTCATCCACATTCCAAACTACAATGCCATTATCACACCAAGAACCGTATATTATCGTCCAGAACATTATTATGCTGCCAATCAGCTGGACGGTATGTCGTTTGAACAGTGGTATGACCACATTTTGAAACAGCCGCACTTTAACGAGATCATACCGCTTCGAAACTATAAACGTGAAATTGTCGGTACCGTGCTTGCAGATGTTCCGGCCATCACATTTCTGCAATCTCTTCCTCTGAACAGCTTCAACAAGCCGCAAGCGACGATTGGTGTCATGATTGATCAGGATAAGATGGCGAGCCTGACTCAAAATATTGTGGATCAATATGGCGGCTGGACTCTCGTCACCGATGCAGAAGGACAGATCATTTTCTCGCTAGGCATTGATCAGGCCGAGGCTAAGCAAGTGGCACAAAGTCAGCGGATCGAAGGTAAAGCTGCCAAAACGGAGCAGAATGCGAAGAATGTACAGAGCGTTCAGCCTGGAAGCGATGATCGACTGTTGATATCGATTCAATCCAGTCAAAATGGATGGAATTACATGGCAGGCATTCCCGAGAAAGCACTCATGACCAAAGCGGACCAGATTAAACAAGTCACACTGGCCTTTACTTTGGCAACGATTGCCCTGGGATTGCTGTTCGGGTTGGTTCTGGCTTATCGGAATAGTGCCCCCGTGTACAAACTGTTGGCCACTTTCCGGGAACACATCACCGATTCTCCCGGCAGACGGGGGAATGAATATGATTTCTTGGCAAGCCATATTAACAATCTGATTGCAAATAATGACTCGCTTACAAATGCCATGAATGAGCAGATTCCATTATTGAGAGACGGTTTTATCAAACGGTTGTTAACCGGGGAATTCTATACCTCCACGGAGCTTGAAGTCATCTCATCACAGGCACACATTTCACTTCATAGCAGCAAGGGCTTAGCAGGTTTGGTGAGAGTAAACGGCTATGCTAATCCAGACAGTGAAGAGACGATTCATGAACTGGGCGTCGCGAGGCTTCTCGTCAAGCAGGTACTTACAGAGTGGAATGCCCAGGTACTGATTACGGATTGGGGAACGGACCAGATTGCTTTTGCTTGCCCATTGGATGCAAATCCACTGAATGAAGCGATGCGAAGATGTGAACAAGAGCTGAATACTTTAATGAAAGTGATCTACAGGGAACATCGGATATCTACAACAATTGGTACAGGTGCAGCGTATGAGGTCTGGAATGATGCAGGTCGCTCATTTGACGAAGCGAAACAAGCCCTGGATTATGGCATTCATATGGGAACAGATCATTTGGTGAGATTTGAAGATACGATGAAGGAAAATGAAATGTTCTATTATCCGATTGAGTCCGAACAGCGCCTGCTGAACACAATCAAAGCCGGGGAGCCAGAAGAGGCGATACGTATTCTGGAGCAATTATTTCTTCGCAATCTGGAGGAGCGGGAACTGTCCTACGAGATGACGCAGCAGTTCATCATGGAGTTAAAAGGGACCTTCCTGAAGCTGGACGAGCCAAAATTCAAGCTGGATGCCTCCCTGCTGGAGGAATATAAAAATCGGGTGACCTCTATTCAGATGACCGAAACGATCGCTGTGCTGCGCGGAAAGTTTAAGCAGCTGACAGAAGACATTTGCGGTGACTTCCAGACTAGAAGAGCAGGGGCACATGCGGATACGGTGATCGAAATGATTGAATTTATTCAACAAAGTTATGCGGATGCAAACTTGACGATCTATCGAATTGCCGAGTACATGAGCAAGTCGGAGAAGTATATATCCCAACTGTTCAAAGAACATACGGGAGAAAATCTATCTGATTACGTAGAACATGTGCGCATTGAAGCGGCTTCCAACCTGTTGCAATCCACTGGTCGCACCATTGACGAGATAGCCGAGGCTACCGGGTATAACAGTGCGCATTCATTCCGACGAGCGTTCAAGCGGGTACGCGGCATTTCGCCAAGCGTGTTTCGGAAAATGGATGGTCATAGCGGTTAATGTAGGCTGTTTACAAGGATATATATTCGTATTATGTACGTTTTCAGTGTAACTGTACCTTTACGCCTTCCCAGAGAAAATCTTATGATTACCCCGAAAGTAAGCGCTACCAATTATGATGAAGCTCATTATGAATGGGAGCCTTGAATGGGGGGATGATTCTGAGAACAACAATGACAAGTGAATCGAAGTCCGTAGAAAAGACAAGTAAATCGTCTGCCTTGCAGCGAGCATTATCCAGAAGCTGGAGGCGACATTGGCAGCTGTATCTGTTAATCCTGCCACCAATTGCTTACTTTATTATTTTCAAGTATGTACCAATGGTGAATGCGGTGCTGGCGTTTAAAGATTACAACGTCATCAAGGGAATCTGGGGCAGTCCGTGGGCCGGAACCAAGTATTTTGAATTGCTTTTTCAAAATCCGGCATTCATCACACTCATCAAGAACACGCTTTACATTTCGTTTTACAGCCTGATTGTCGGTTTCCCGATTCCTATATTACTGGCACTCGCGCTGAATGAAATCAAAAACATACGATTCAAAAAAATCGTGCAAATGGTGACGTATGCTCCATATTTCATCTCTACCGTAGTAATGGTCTCCATCATTATGCTCTTTCTGTCTCCTCGGTTGGGTATTGTCAATACAATCGCAGGTGCACTTGGTTTTGAAGCGGTGAATTTTCTCGGAGAGCCTGGACTGTTTCGTTCCATCTACGTATTCTCCGATGTGTGGCAGGGAATGGGATACTCCGCTGTCATATATCTGGCCGCTCTCGCGGGTGTTGACCCATCCCTGTACGAAGCTGCCAAAGTGGACGGAGCCAACCGAATGCAGAAAATCATTAATGTTGATCTGCCTGGATTGCTTCCAGCAGCCGTCATCATTCTGATTCTGAGTGTAGGCAACATCATGGCTGTCGGATTCGAGAAAATATATTTGCTGCAAAATCCGCTCAACCTGTCTGCCTCGGAAATCATCTCCACGTATGTCTATAAAATAGGATTGCTGAATGCCAATTACAGCTTCGCTACTGCGGTTGGCTTGTTCAACTCGGTAATTAACCTGGTTTTGCTATTAATCGTAAACGCGGTCGCCAAGCGACTGTCCAACACAAGCTTATGGTAACGGGAGCGAAAGGAGGAGCACTAATTCATGTCTAACACACAAACAGATACCGGTCGTTCCCGAATCAGGAGCAGCAGTACAATCCGCGAATCTTGGGGAGATCGCGTATTTATAACGGTTGTTTATTTCATGCTGACGGTGGTGCTGATCGCCGTGTTGTATCCCTTGATATACATTGTGAGTTCTTCGCTTAGCAGCCCTGCTGCCGTCTCCTCAGGAAAAGTCTGGTTGTGGCCCATTGACCTGACATTCGATGGTTACAAGTCTGTATTACGCAATGATCAAGTCCTTACGGGGTATGCCAATTCCCTTTTCTACACAGCCTGCGGTACGTTAATCAGCGTGGCTCTGACCATCATGATTGCGTATCCGTTATCCAAAAAGACATTTGTTGGTCGCAGCTCACTAATGATGTTTATCACCTTCACCATGCTGTTTTCGGGCGGCTTGATTCCTACCTACCTGGTGGTCAAAACGATGGGGCTGATTGATACCCGCTGGGCGCTGCTGATTCCCAATGCTATCTGGGTCTGGCAAGTCATCATTGCACGTACATTTTTCCAGAATTCAATACCGGAAGAGCTGTCCGAAGCAGCAGACATCGATGGGTGCAGTGACATCCGTTTTATCTTCAGTGTCATCCTGCCGCTCGCCAAACCAATCATTGCCGTGTTGTCGCTTATGTACGCAGTTGGTCAATGGAATGCATACTTTGACGCTCTCATTTATTTGAAATCACAATCGCTCTACCCGCTACAGCTGATATTGCGCAGCATTCTTATTCTGAACAGCAGTACGGGAAATATGGACGCTTCAGAAATGATCAAACAGCAACAGATGGCTGAACTCATGAAATACTCATTAATTGTCATGGCCAGCCTGCCGGTTCTGATTATCTATCCTTTTGTACAACGATATTTCGTGCAAGGCATGTTGATTGGTTCTGTCAAAGGATAGGTTCATTTTTCTATTATTCATAAGGGAGAGGATTGTATTGAAAAAAGCGGGTTTCATCATTCTTGCCTGTATGCTATTTACCTCGTTGGTTCTTGCCGGATGTTCCAGTTCTGAAAAGGGGAACGGAGAAGGCGGCGATTCGTCAGGCAAGACAGCCATTAATGTGTTTGCACACCAAGGCTCGGACACCAATCTGTCCACCAATAAATTCACGAAGAAAATGGAAGAGAAATTTGATATCCAATTCAACTGGACTACGGTTCCATTCGATGGTGCAGCCGAGAAAAGACAGATTTCACTGGCTTCCGGCGATTATCCGGACTTGTATCTGTTAATACCGTGGGTAGATCGGTTCTCCCAGACAGACTTGTTGAAGTTTGGCCAACAGGGGGTAATATTACCGCTGAATGATCTGATTGAGAAACATGCCCCGAATATTAAAAAAGTGCTTGAAAGCAATGACTATTATCGGGCCATGAATACCGCTCCAGATGGAAATATCTATGGTCTGACAGGTTTGAATGAATGTTTTCACTGTTCATACCCGAACAAGATGTGGGTCAACACCAAATGGATGGAACAATTAGGTTTGACCGAGCCTGCAACGACAGAAGAGTTTAAGGAAATGCTTCGGGCATTTAAAACCAAAGATCCAAACGGAAATGGTAAGGCAGATGAAGTGCCCCTAAGTGGTTCTACCGAGAATTTTGGGGTGCACATTATCCCTTATTTAATGAACGGTTTTATCTATGACGATGATCGGAATTATCTCATCGTTAACCAAGGGAAAGTGGAGACCGTTGCGAATAAGCCGGAGTGGAAAGAAGGACTTGCGTATATCAAATCCCTGTATGATGAAGGGCTGATCGATCCGGGGGCCTTTACGCAGAACGTGGGTGCTTTCAAAAAGATCGGTGATAATGCCGATGCACAGCTTCTCGGTGCAGGAGCAGCGATGCATCCATCGTTATTTGTAACCACTGCCGAAGGTTCACCTTACGGAAATGATTACAATCCCATCCCTCCACTGAAGGGACCGAATGCAACCTATGCTACGTATAACTATCCAATCGATCCCGGAGCGTCTTTTGTACTGACGAACAAGGCCAGCGAGGAAACACAGATTGCAGCCATTAAGCTGCTGGATTATTTCTACACCCAAGAAGGGACCATGGCATCTTATCTGGGAGAAGAGGGCACAAGCTGGCGTAAACCACAGGAAGGCGAAGTGGCGCTCAATGATCAGATAGAGCCGCTCTACAAAGCCATTCCGCTTCCTTCCGGAGAAGAACCTCGCAATGACAGCTGGGCAGCATTGAGTCAGTACAATCATCACCGTGCCTATCGTGACGCCGAAGTACAGGGCAAGGACATCTACGCCAATGACGGTTATGAACGGCGACTGTATGAGGCTACATTATTGATGGAAGGAAAAGAGCCAACGGACGTTTTCCCTCACTGGGCACTCTGGGTTGACCCGTCTCTGGCGGATGAAACAAGCATGATGCAGACTAATCTTAAAGACTATATCGATCAAAATGCGCTGCAATTCATTACGGGAGCGAAAAGTCTCGATAAGGATTGGGAAGATTATGTGAAAGGACTGGAGGGACTGAACATCAATCGTTATCTGGAAATCATGCAGTCTTCCTATGATGCTTCTTCTATTTCCAAATAGTTGAGGTGTCCCATTGCATGCATCAGGTGGAACAAATCAGATATACATTGAAACGAGGTGTCCCTTTGTTCACCAACTTTGGCCTGAATGAAGTCAGGTTGACAAAAGGAGATTTTGCACATCGGCAGCAGCTTGTGCAAACCTATTTGATGTCATTTCGTATCGAACGACTTATGCACACGTTCAGAATCAATGCAGGAAAACCATCGTGTGCAGAGCCTCTGAATGGATGGGAAGCCGAAGATTGCGGCCTAAGAGGACATTTTACAGGACATTATCTCTCGGCATGTGCCAAATTGGCTTTTGCCAATCAGCATCGGGAACTGACGTCGAAGGCCAACGAGATAGTGGATATCCTGGAATCCTGTGCACGTCCGAACGGATACTTAAGCGCCTTCGAGGAGGATCAGCTTGACCAGTTGGAAAGCGAGCATAGTCCAAAGGTCTGGGCACCGTACTATACCCTTCACAAAGTAATGCAAGGACTCATCGACTGTCATATATATCTGGGGAATATGAAGGCTTTGCAGCTTGGAGTGAATATGGCCCATTATATATCCGGACGGTTTGCAAAGCTCTCTTTTTGGCAAATCGATGGCATTCTCCGCTGCACAAGGCTGAATCCGGCGAATGAGTTCGGAGGAATGGGAGATGCCCTTTACTCACTCCATGAACTTACCGGAGATGCGAAAATACTGGAGCTTGCACATTTGTTCGACAGAGACTATTTTATAGATCCGCTTGTTAATGGTCAGGATATGCTTGCAGATCTGCACGCCAACACGCATCTTCCCATGATCATAACAGCAATGCACCGTCATGAGATCACTGGCGAGAGCCAATACAGAGAGGCAGCAATACATTTCTACAAATTTTTGAAAAGAAGAACATTTGCCAATGGCAATAACAGTTCAAAGGCTTTCGCTCCTGTCCAAGGCGGAGTTTCCGAGAAATCGGAACATTGGGGCCATTTCGGAAGGTTGGAAGATGCACTGACAGGTGGAGAGAGTGAGAGCTGTTGTGCACACAACACCGAACGCATACTGGAGCGATTGCATTCATGGTCCGATGGAGTTGAATATCTGGAACATATGGAATTACTTAAATATAATGCCATATTGAATAGTGCCAGCAGTCAGACAGGGCTGTCTCAATACCACCAGCCAATGGGAAGCGGTGTAACCAAAAATTTCAGCAGTGCCTATGATTCCTTCTGGTGTTGTACGGGTTCCGGTATCGAGGCGATGAGCGAGCTGCAGAAAAACATCTGGTTCAGAAGCGGAAACAGATTGCTGTTAAATGCATTCATCTCGTCAACCGTAGAGTGGAGCGAGCACACCCGCATTGAGCAGTGCAGCAAATATCCCGATACGCTTGTGTCTACCCTGGTGATCAAGACGGTAAGACCCGTGATATTGGCATTGTACCTGAAAGAGAAGTCTGTCGCAGCGGTGAAAATCAACGCCAGTGCCCCAGATGTGCAACATAAGAATGGTTACATCGTCATTGAGCGAGAATTTCATGATCGGGATATCATCGAGATTGAGATTGATGCCAAGCTGCATCTGGTTCCACTGCAAGGTTCGGATAGCAAAGCCGCGATGATGTATGGTAACATTTTGCTGGCACAGCTGGGGGATTACAGAAGAGTGAAGGGAATGACGGCAGGCAATCTGCATGAGAAGATCGTCAGACTTCCCGGGGAGGAACTGGCATTCGTTGCAGAAAGTGAGCAAGGAGAAGTCCTGAACTTCATTCCACTGTTTCGGGTGGAAGAAACAAGATACAGCGTTTACCTGGATCTGGGGAATGACGCTTCTCCTGCTCGACCATTCTCCGTGGCCGAGACGGGGAGCGCAGCTTATGAGTACGAGACAACCAGCAACCATGAAGACGCATTTAATTCCTAAAGAGGCATGTCGTACAGAGAGAGAAATGATGATGATGTTGCCTATATTGGCACAAAAAAACGTTCCCGATTCGCAGCTATCAGATGCGAGCCGGGAACGTTTTTTTGTGTGATAAGTCTCATGAGAGGATCTACATATCATTGCATCAGCTCGGGACGATGCAGATGCTCAGATTTATCTTAGAATTCTTTGCAGCGCCAGAAGATCCGCTTTCCGAGGGCGATGGTCGCTGAATTTAGCCTGGCCTCAACCATTGTTCAACGTCCGCAGGACAGGTGCAATGGCACGGACACATCCGCTTAGTACATGCGATATCTTCCGCTTAGAGCCAGCATGCTGAAAAAATACAGGCAATTGTCGTAATAACGCCGTTCTCCCTGACGCAGAGGCGTGTTCCAAAATTTGCGAACAAATGAGGCAGCATGCGGACCATCTGCAGCCAGTGAAGCCATGGCATTGGTAGCCAGCAAACCAACAGGATGCAGTGAAGGTTCGTCAAAAGGCTCACCCTCAATGGTATAACGACGATAATCAGACATTTCAATATCACTAAAGAAGGACTGAATCCGATTGGATTGTTCGATCTGCCATGGATCCTTGCGGAACCATTCCCAGTCCAGCGCAATATTGGCAGCAGTACGATAGGCATCACTGTAAAAATGCCTGAAATCCCCATGTGGCTGTATTGGGGCAGGAGAGCCGTCAAAGTTCGCATATTCTGGTGAAAGTCCGGTGACGGGATGGCAGGCTGTATGTAGGTAAGACCGACTAGAGGTCGCCGCTTCTTTCCAAAAAGCCTGATCTTCTTCATCCGCATATTTCGCGAATAGTTCATAAAAATGAGGCAGATGGTAGGACGGATCGCTAAACGGTGTTTCCGGAATGAATTTGATCAGTTTTGTTTCCGGGTCCCACATGGGGTCACCTTCGCCGTTTTCACCTTGATGTATACAGGCACGAAGGATCTTGCGGGCTTGTGCCTTGTAATCATAAGGTTCAGTACCATCCCCCCAGCGGTTGGCGGCGAAAAACAGCGCCATGGCAAAAAACTCCTCGCCATCAGGAGCAGGTCCTTGCGAGAGCCGGGTACCGTCAGGCTTGCAATGCCAAGCGAAGTAATCTTTGTATTGACCCTCGGTATGCTGCATGAAGGTGTGGGAGAAATTCCAGAGTCGATCAAATTCGTCCTTCTTGTCCATCTGAACAGCCATCATCATGCCATAGGACATGCCCTCAGATCGAACATCGAGATTACCGGTATCTAGCAAATATCCCTTGTCCTCACCCATGGGATAATATATTCGAGTATTTTCATCGCCATAAAACAGCGCGTTCCATGTTTCATCCAATCTGGTCGTAATCTCATTCTGATCGTAGCCTAGCTTCAAAAACAGATTCGTATACATACCCGTATCCAACGCGCCTTGACCTGTGATATTCATGCGTTTCCTCCTTCATCAATGCGGTTTTTCAAAATTATAACATGGAAATAGTATACAAATTAAAGCGTTTACATGAAAAATTATAGGTGTTCTGATCCGCATGTTATTGTACTTAACTTAAAATGATATAGTGGTTGAAATCCTATACTTTGTCAGGTTGTTGTAAAATTATGTAAGCGATACACTTTGGGAGAAGGATCACACCTGATCTAATCATAATACAAGCTGTGGTCCTTTAAATTTGGTTTGAGGGATGATCAGAATCTAGCCGAAAGGATGTGATGGTGATTTATGCTCCGGGATTCAGAAGATGCAGGTGAAAACACGGAATTCACTGCACCGCGTGATCCAGTGGGAGTGACAGCTTCGTCAGTCAAGCCCGCAATTGACTTTGAATCACAAGGATATCGCGACATGATTGGCCGGTCTCTTCTGAACAAAGGGATTAATGTCAGATTAAAACGAGCCATTGAGAAGGCAAAAAACGGCGAACCTGTTGTTATTGCTTATATTGGAGGCTCCATTACCCAAGGTGCTGGTGCAATACCTATTCATCTTCAAAGTTACGCTTATCGGTCGTATGAATCGTTCAAGTTTATGTTTGCGCTTTCAAAAGATAGTCCGATTCATCTGATTAAAGCAGGCGTAGGTGGAACTCCTTCGGAATTGGGGATTGTACGTTATGATCGTGATGTGTTACGTGGAGGTACGGTTCAGCCGGATATTGTCATAATCGAATTCGCAGTGAATGACGCAGATGATGAAACTCAAGGGAATTGTTACGAGAGTCTGGTGCTCAAAGCACTTGCTGCCGATAACAAGCCAGCAGTCATCTTGTTATTCAGTGTATTTGAAAATGACTGGAATCTGCAGGATCGTCTCGCCCCGGTTGGCTGGCATTATGATCTGCCAATGGTAAGTGTGAAAGATGCTGTCGTAGATCAGTTCAACATGACAATAGATGAGGGTAACATTATTTCCAAAAAGCAATTTTTCCATGATATATATCATCCGACCAACATAGGGCATCGGATTATGGCCGATTGTTTGGAATATTTGTTCGATGTGACGAATCATTCTGAATGGGATGAGCAAGATCATGATAATAAAAAAGCTCCGCTAATTGGAGATGATTTTGTTCATGTGAAGCTGTTGGATCGGAAAAACGGCAATAACATTGCCCTTATCGATGAAGGCTCTTTTTGCAAAACGGACACGGATCTGCAGATGGCTGAGATGGATGCTCATGAATATGGTACACCCCAGTTCCCCAACAACTGGATGCGTTCGGGAGAGGGAAGAGGGTCTCAGAGCAGCTTCAACATAAGCTTGCAGTGCAGACGCCTCATTCTGATCTTTAAGGATTCGGGTAGCGACGAATTCGGAACTGCAGATATCAGGGTAGATGGGGTATTGGTCCAAAAAGTCGATCCGCGTAAGATCAACTGGACCCATTGCCATGCATTACTTCTGCTTGACGAAGAACAAGTTAGGGAGCACTCCATCGAGATCGACATGGCAGAAGGTCATGAACATAAATGCTTCACCATTCTGAGTTTTGGCTATGTGGATTAATTAAGACGGATAGTCATTCATATGTTCGGAGGAAAAGAGAATGAAATTGATCTCATCAGCAGTAACGGGATATGACCAATATCGGGAGAATATACCACGTGGAGTCATGGAGATGATAGAGTACCCTTCCAGGGCGGTTGGCAATGCCCGTAAAGCGATGGTGTATACCCCACCAGAGTTTTCTTCGACAAGAATGTATCCTGTACTTTTTCTTTTGCATGGGATTGGTGGAGACGAAACCGAATGGCATACTCATGGTTCTCCCCAAATTATTCTTGATAATCTGTACAACGATAACTTGCTTGAGCCGATGGTTATTGTTTTCCCCAATGGTCGCGCAATGTCGAACGACCGGGCCGAAGGAGACTTGTTTGAACCTAAAAAAATCAAGGCATTTGAACGATTTGAATCCGATCTGCTTCACGATTTGATCCCTTACATGGAGTCCAACTATCCTGTGCATACAAGCCGGGATAAAAGGGCAATCGCTGGTTTATCCATGGGTGGAGGTCAAGCCTTAAATATCGGATTAAGCAATCTGGACCATTTTGCATGGATCGGTGCTTTCTCTGCAGCCCCAAACACCAGAAGTCCGGAGCTGCTT
This sequence comes from Paenibacillus sp. FSL R5-0749, assembly GCF_038595085.1. Classification (NCBI taxonomy): domain Bacteria; kingdom Bacillati; phylum Bacillota; class Bacilli; order Caryophanales; family Paenibacillaceae; genus Paenibacillus; species Paenibacillus sp. FSL R5-0749. The sequence goes on from NZ_CP152005.1 coordinate 3,289,725, forward strand.
GTTCCCGATCTTTCGAAAGCGCCTTCATTACTCTCGCTGTTGTGGATCTCTTGTGGTGAGCAGGACAATCTTATAGAGATTAGTCTTGGAGTTCACCGATATCTGGCACAACACGGAGTACCTCACATTTGGCATGAGGAAAGTGGAGGACATGATTGGCCCGTATGGAAGAACGATCTGTATCTGTTTTCGCAACGACTTTTCAAGTGAAATCTGCTGAAGATCATTCATATCGGATTGTAGTGTCAACCAAATCTATTAAAATATCAGGAGGTATCATTTTATGTTCAAATTCGGTAAAAAATTAATGACTGTTGTTCTTGCAGCTTCCATGAGTTTTGGTGTATTCGCAGCAACATCCAGTGCTGCAACAGATTATTGGCAAAATTGGACAGATGGTGGAGGAACGGTCAACGCCGTGAATGGATCTGGCGGGAATTACAGCGTGAATTGGCAAAATACCGGGAACTTTGTTGTCGGGAAAGGGTGGACATATGGCACACCTAATCGGGTAGTCAATTACAATGCCGGTGTGTTCGCTCCTTCAGGTAATGGCTATCTCACCTTCTATGGATGGACTAGAAACGCTTTAATTGAATATTACGTGGTGGATAGCTGGGGAACGTATCGTCCGACCGGAACGTATAAGGGCACGGTGAACAGTGATGGTGGCACATATGACATCTATACAACGATGAGATACAATGCACCTTCCATTGATGGTACGCAGACTTTCCCTCAGTATTGGAGTGTTAGACAGTCCAAGAGACCGACTGGTGTCAATTCTACCATTACGTTCAGCAATCATGTGAATGCGTGGGCGAGCAAAGGGATGTACCTTGGAAATAGTTGGTCCTATCAGGTAATGGCTACAGAGGGTTATCAAAGCAGCGGAAGTGCAAACGTAACGGTTTGGTAAAAATGATGTAATGTAATTCAACGTCTGCACTTGCATTTGATTTCAATTTTCCGGAAGCGTTGAGGAACCGTTATTCAGCAGATTAACGGACCTCGACGTTGCCGGATTCAAGCTTAGCAAAGGAGAATAATTGAATGAGGAAGCTAGTATGGTTAACTTTAATTGCCATGGTTGTTAGTCTGAGTGCTTGTTCAGCCGGTAATTCTCAATTAAACGATGACATGGTTTTCGTCGAAGGAGGGGCTTTCAAGAGCAGTAAGACGAGTTTTACTAATAAAAATGAAACGCTGGACTCCTTTTATATTGGCAAATATGAAGTGACTCAAAAAGAATGGATGGAAATTATGGGGGAAAACCCGTCTGGCTTCAAGGGAGATGATCTGCCCGTTGAAATGGTCAGCTGGTATGACGCAGTCGAATACTGTAATCAAAAAAGTATAAAAGAAAACCTGAAACCTTATTACAATATAGACAAGGACAATCTGGATACGAATAATCACAATGAAAACGACAATATCAAATGGAATGTAACGATCAACGAAGGTGCCAACGGTTACCGTTTACCTACAGAAGCAGAATGGGAGTACGCTGCAAGCGGAGGCCAAAAGAGCTTAGATTACACATACAGCGGAAGTAATAATCCGGATGAAGTTGCTTGGTACTGGATAAATGCCGGCGAAAATATTCTGACAGGTGATTGGAGCTGGCCCGCTATTGAGAGTAATCGTAACCAAACCAAAAAAGTCGGAACTCAGAAGGCGAATGAGTTAGGAATCTATGATATGTCTGGGAATGTGAGAGAATGGTGCTGGGAGTGGTACAGCGATCCGGAGGGACCCAATCAAACTTGGCGAGTTGTGAAAGGCGGAGGCTGGATGGGCGGTGTCAATAACAATGAAATAGCATTCCGAGGCAAATTTGATGCAAATGGTTTTGGGCCTGATCAAGGATTCCGTATTGTGCGCGGAGAATAAATTCTCTTGCCTGTTAGTGGATTACTTCTGAGCTCGACCTATAATTTATCGGGTGAAAACCTATAGTTTATCAGGTTGTTGCACAAAAATGTAAGCGTTACACTTGTATTGTCATTCCCGGCGCTTCGTTATAATCGGAGCGTTCTTATAATACGACTGATAGATACAATTCTAAGTTATCGATTAATGATGGTTAGACTGGTAAAAATGTAATTTATTATACAATTGCATACATCTTCAGATCCTGAAATTCTCCAAGTTGTGCGAGCAGACAACAATCCTGCTGTTGTTCTGCTGTTTAGCGTTTTCGGAACAAATGGAATCTACCCATAGATATAGATAAAATACATGCAGCTGATCACGGACAAAAGAGAGGTGAGCTAATGTACAAGGTCATTGTCGCTGATGATGAGCCGTTTATGCTAGAAGGATGGAGAACGATGATCGACTGGCGAGCTTGTGGATATGAACTCTGTGGGACGGCAACCGATGGGGAGGAAGCACTTGCTTTGTTCAACTCGGTTGAACCGGATCTTGTCGTTACTGATATTCAAATGCCTGTTATGGATGGTCTCGGTCTGATTCACACCTTGCGAGAAGATCTCGCTTATACCTCCAAAATCGTTATCGTTACAGGATACTCCGATTTTAATTATGCCAAGCAAGCCATACGGTATCAAGTCGATCAGTATGTGCTTAAACCTCTTGTTCCCGAGGAAATTCATCAAATCCTTATGGAAATGATAGAACCTCTGGACAAACGTAGAAATGAACGACAACAGCAGAATGGAATTATGGTTACAGATGAAGCCTATGAAAATCATCTTCATGAATATCAAATAAGCGAAGAATATAATTTAGAGCAAATGATGAACATCTCCAAAGAGATCTTGGCGTTGATTGAAGCAGGAAACACATATTCCATCGATGATGCAGTGAGGGCATTGCTAAAGAAAAGTGAGAAAGCAGAAGTTTCATTGGAGTGGATACATCATGTCATCCGATATATCCATGGGGATTTGCTACGGAAATATGGAAAGAGAGAGGTTTGCAGAGAAATACTATGTGAAAAAGAATGGCACGAGGCTGCGAGTTGGACTTCTGGAACATTACAAGACCTGTGTGTTCGACTGTCCGCGCAACTTTCCCAGTCTGAATCGAAGCAAAAATCGGGTACAGGAGGGCTTGTTGCAGAAGCGCTGAATGAATTGAAACAACACTATCGAAGTAAAATTAAATTACAAGATGTAGCTAATCGTATTCACGTGAATTCTGCCTATCTGGGTCAACAGTTCAAGCGGGAGATGGGAGTCAGTTTCAGTGACTATGTGCACCAGCTTCGTGTTGAGGAGGCCCGTAAACTCCTGCGACGTACCAATATGAAGATTACTGACATTGCATTCAGTCTGGGATATCATGATGCTGAATATTTCACCCAAAAATTCAGAGCACATACAGGGGAGCTTCCATCCGTCTACAAAAACAAAAATCAAGGGTGATCATATGCGTCATAAATTCTGGATGTTCCGTAAGGTTAATGATATTCCTCTCCGATCAAAATTTCTGCTTATTTATGTACTAAGTATTCTCCTTCCTGTAATAACGATTAATATCTTCTTCTATCAACGAACCTCTGCGGATATCAAAATTAGAGAACAGGAAAATCTGCGCAAATCCATCGACAGGGCTGCGGGGGAACTGCTTGGCATGATTGATGAGAGCGTTGCTCTTAGCCGAATTATTGCAGCAGACGATTCGCTATACGAGGCATTGGATCGGACCTATTCTTCCCCCGTCGATTATTACAATGTGTATCATGCATTTCTGCGAGATAAATTAACACGGTATATGTCAGCGAATATTCTGGAGGTACGTATCTATACGGATAATGATACCATTCAGACGGGCAGTCATTATATTGTGATGAAAGACAAGAATGTACTTCCTGGATTGAAACAGCTGAAATCCACCAGTGGGGGCATTCTTGTTGTTGATTATGTTGAGCCGTCCGGATTTAACGCGGGAAGAAGGATCAGTGTGATTGGCAAAATGGATACCTACACTTCCTATGCCAATTACAACAAGTATTCCAAGATCGATCTGGAACTTAACCGGGTGTATAGCATTTTGAATCGCGAGTCAGACAGTCTTCAGCTGCGTCTGGTCGATAGCAACAACCGTACTGTCGTTTCAAGCGGAGAATTCAGCGAAACCGCCATATCCAACCAGGATAACGAATCAATATCCAAGGAAGCTGGCGATTCTGGTTATACACTCGAAAAGTCATTGGGCAATTTAGCGTACCTTAAGGGTTGGAAATTGATTGGCGTTGCCGATACGCGTCACCTTGACCACCTGTTGCAAGAAGCCTTCAAATCCATTCTGGGATTACTGGCAATAAGTATAGTGGTCCCCTCTGTGTTGATCTATATTATTTTGCGCTCCTATCACTATCGGATTCGCAAGTTGTCCAGACATATGGAGAAGGTTCGCAACGAACGATTCGATCTAATTGAAATTCAGGAAGGGCGCGACGAGATTGGCGGGCTGATTCGTACATTTAACATCATGATTGGTAAAATTCATACGTTGATTAATGACGTATATAAACTGGAAATCCGTCAAAAAGATCTGGAGTTGGATCAAGTAAGGACCGAATTGTCCATGCTCCAGAGTCAGATGAATCCCCATTTTTTATTTAACACTTTGAATGCCTTGCTGGTCGTTAGTACGAAAAATGGATATACAGAAGTCATTGAGATTATTAAAAGTCTGTCCATGCTGATGAGACAGTTGCTCAGTCATTCTGACAATCTGATTCCTTTGCAAGAAGAACTGCAATTTACGAATCTGTATCTCCAGATTGAGAAGTTTCGCTTTGGAGAGCTGTTTGATTACACCTTCGAGGTTGACCCTGATGCAGCTTCGTTGCTAATTCCGCGAATGAGTATTCAACCGCTCGTCGAAAATGCCTGCAAACATGGCTTGCAGGCGCGAAAAAATGGCAGACAGATCAAGATAATGGCGAGACGAAATGCTTCTGAATTGCTAATTCAGGTGATCGATAATGGAATTGGCATGGATGCAGGGAGACTAACCGAGCTTCTGAGAGATATTCGTTCTGAAAGACCCAGAAACGGTGAACATGTAGGACTGCGCAATGTCTACCGCAGGTTGGAACTCTTTTATGAAGGAAATGCGATATTCGATCTAAGCAGTGTACCGGGAGAGCAAACCATTGCAGGATACCGTATACCAATCTCCAGGTTGGAACAGAGGAAATAGGAGGTAAACTCTCATGTATAAAGTATTGCTAGTGGATGATGAACCGTATGCCATTGAAGGATTACAACTTCTGATCAATTGGGAAAAGCATGGATTTGAAATCAGAGGTGTGTGCGCCAATGGTGAGGAAGCCATTCGTATGATACAAGAAGATCAACCTGATCTCGTGGTGACAGACATTCGTATGCCTGTCATGAATGGGCTTGAGCTTGTAGAAGAAGCACGACGATTGGAACATGAGTCTGTGCTGTTTGTCATCACGAGTGGATACAGTGACTTTAATTATGCCAGACAAGCCATTCGATTAGGTGTCTCCAACTATTTAACCAAACCCGTTGACAGTATGGAAGCAGAGGATATGCTGGTTCGTCTCCGTATGCAATTGCAGGAACGTGAAAATCAGGAGCGTATTCGGGAACATGCCAACGAGCAAAGGATCAAAGCGTTTTTGTCCGCAATGATTAAGGATAAGCAGACTATATCGGAGCAGGAGATGTCAGAGACCCTTCCTCGTTTGAACAAGTCCCATTGGGCATACCTGCGGATAGCTCTTCAAGGAGATATTCAGGAAGCCTGTTTAGTAGCTGAACAAATGGCTGACGCAACAACTAGTTGTTATGTGTTAGACAGAACAAGAGACTCATTGGGACTGGTATGGGGTGAAGAAGTGAATGATAGCGGGGGGACTTCTGAAGCAGTTAAAGCTTTTGCCCAGCGTTTGATGAGCAATATGCAAAATAACGGCTGCGAAGATATTCATATCGCGGTTGGTTCAACGGTGAACAAACTGGAGCTTTTATCTGAATCCTTCTGCTCCGCTCAGGAAGTTGGGCGTTATTTGTTTTTTAATCAAAAGCGCCTGTTGTTTGCCGAAGAAATTCAGCTGGAGAATTGGCAGTTTGATCCGGAAACACTGTCAGAGGTGGACCATATTAGCGAGTTGCTTGAGAACGGTTCTGTAGAGGAACTCTCAAGCTGCATTCGTAGTGCCTTTGAACTGTTTATAGAGATGAAGGCTGCGCCAGAGATTGTACATATTTTCTCTACCCATATTATATTCCGCGGACTGTCCTTGTGTAGAGAATTAGGAGGAGAATCTAATGCTCTAATGAATGAATTGGCAAGCGGAATCCTGGAGAAGGGCCAACGAAATATCGAAAAGGTTGCTAGCAATCTGGAACATTTCTGTTTGCAATGCAAGTCAGAACTGGCTATTTTCCGGGAAAGACAGCTTGGTGGCATTCAGGCAACGGTTGCTGAATATGTGCAGATGCATTACAGAGAGACGTTTACCATCCAGGAACTCGCAGAACGATTCTACGTGAACCCAGTCCATTTAGGGCAGTCTTTTTTGCGAAAGTACGGCAAAGGTGTAATCGAGGTAGTACATGATCTGCGAATGGAAGAAGCGAAACGTCTCCTCCAGCATACGAATCAGACATCAAGTGCGATCGCAGAGCAGGTAGGGTACCGCAGTTACCAGCATTTTCTAAGACACTTCGAAAAACGTACAGCTATGAAACCTTTAGAATACAGACAAAAGTATGTGAATTGAGACTTGAAAAAGAAGAACCTCTCCCGAATAAGACCTGCAATTACAGGGGGGTGGACCTTAAATATATATATTTTGAAACCGCATACATTTCTTCATACTAAAAACAGTAAGACATACCACTTCCAAGGAGGGCAAGTACATGGGGGGACTTAAGAAAAAGAAGCTTTGGGGTTCCGTATCACTCGTTCTGGCTTTGAGTTTGGCACTTGCAGGATGCAGCGGTGACAATGAGAAAGCGACTACACCGGATGGGAAAGAGGTACTGAACATTACGGCCTTTATCGGAACGCCAAATCAGGCGCCAGCTAAAGACAACCGAATCTACAAGAAGATCCAGGATGAGCTCGGAGTCAATCTCGAGATGGAGTTTCTTGTGGGTGATCTTCAACAGAAGCTCGGCGTTATGATTGCCGGTGGCGATTTCCCTGACTTGATCACAGCAGATACCAAATTGGTATCAGCCGGTGCGGTTATTCCGCTCGAGGATCTCATTGAAGAGCATGCACCTAATCTGAAGAAGCATTTCGGTAAAGACTGGAACCGGATGAAAGATTCCAGTGACGGACACATTTACTGGTTGCCTAACTATGGAGTGTATACAGGGGAGTTCATTAGTAACTATTATTCTGGGCCAGCATTCTGGATTCAAAAGTCCATCCTGAAGGATGCCGGGTATCCGACTCCTAAAACGTTGGATGATTTCACAAAGTTGGTTCGTGATTATGCAGCCAAGAATCCGACGATTGATGGACAACCGACGATTGGCTTTACTACACTGGCATCTGACTGGCGGACGTTCCCTTTGCTTAATCCACCAGAACATCTTACGGGTCACCCTAATGATGGGGGCGTAGTCGTGGATGAGAATGGAGTGGCGAGTGTTTTTGCCGACAAGGATATCTCCAAACGTTATTATAAGGAACTAAACAATCTGTACAATGAAGGATTGCTGGATAAAGAAGCCTTCGTTCAGAACTATGATCAATATCTGGCCAAAATTTCTTCGGGACGTGTACTTAGTATGTTCGACCAGCACTGGAATTTCCAAGCCGGCGAAGACCCACTCGTAGCACAGGGGAAAATCGGCCAGACATACGTAGGTTTCCCGCTAGTCTATGATACAAGTATCACAGATCATTATCTGGATCGTCCGGTCATTAACTTGAACAATGGTTTTGGTATCAGTAAAGATGCCGAAGACCCTGTCGCACTCATTAAATTCCTCGATAAGCTTATGGATGAGAAGTACCAGAAACTCTTGTCATGGGGTGAAGAGGGTGTAGACTATCAGGTGAATGAAGAGGGAAGATTCTATCGTACACCAGAGCAACGTAAAGAGCAGGATGATCCGGCATGGAGATTGGTTAACAAAGCGGAAGGTTTCTATGCTGCGGCACCAAAGCTCGAAGGAACATTTGAAGATGGCAATGCCATTGGAGCGATCAACCAACCTGAGGAATTCTATGACAACCTCAAACCGGAAGATAAAGAGCTTCTGGATGCATATGGCTTCAAAACATGGAGTGACTTCTTCTCTCCTGCACCAGAAAATCCAGTGTACTATCCAGCATGGCAGGTCGATCTGAAAGAAGGCTCTGATGCTGCGGTAGCGAACAAACAAATGACAGACACTTCATTGAAATTCTTGCCTAAAGCGATCATGTCAAAACCGAATGAATTCGATAACATTTGGACTGAATATGTAGACGCTTACAAGAAAATCGATATTAAAGCTTATGAAGACCGAATTAATGAACAACTGAAATGGAGAATCGAGAACTGGTCTGTTAAATAAAAAAATGCGGCAATGATTCACTCGGAAGGTATTAACCAAAGGAATTACTCAGGCGAGTACCTTCCGGGTATCATGCATAAAGTCGCTGTAAGCCAATAGGAGGAGTGAAAGATGGCGAACACGCCTGGAGCCATACCAGAGCAAACCACCCGTACAGTCGTTGCCAAAACACCAATGTTAAAACGGTTGCGCGGACAAAGACAACTAATGTTCATGTCATTGCCCATCGTTGCGTACATTCTCGTATTCTCGTATTATCCCATTTGGGGCTGGGTTATGGCCTTTCAGAACTACAGTCCTGCCAAGAATTTCTCCCAGCAGGAATGGGTCGGGCTCAAACATTTCAAGTTTTTGCTAACTGATGATGCTTTTCTTAACGTGCTTCGTAATACCATTGCGATGAGTGTAATCAATATGGTACTCGGATTTGCGACAGCCATTATATTTGCCATTTTACTTAATGAGATCAAGCATAAGTTCTATAAACGAACGATTCAAACGATATCGTATTTGCCTCACTTTCTCTCATGGATTATCGTGACAGGCATCGTGGCAAGTTCACTGTCTGTAGACGGCGGGATTGTCAATGTGGTGCTCATGAAGTTAAACATTATTCAAGAACCTATCATGTGGCTCAGCGTTCCGGAATATTTCTGGGGCATTGTAGGCGCATCTCATGTGTGGAAAGAAGTAGGCTGGAATGCCATTATTTATCTGGCGGCCATTACGTCGATCGATCCCTCGCTCTATGAAGCAGCAGAGATCGATGGTGCGAACCGATATAAGAAAATGCTGTATGTGACCTTACCCGGAATCAAATCCATTGTTATCATTTTGCTGATCATGAATATGGGCTGGATTCTGGAAGCTGGATTCGAAGTTCAGTATCTGTTAGGTAATGGTGTGGTTGTCGACTGGTCACAGACGATAGATATATTTGTCCTGAAATACGGACTACAGATCGGAAATTACTCTTTGGCTACCGCAGCAGGCATATTCAAGACAGTAGTTAGTATCACGCTGATCTTTGCAGCGAATTCTATTTCCAAACGGCTCGGGGAAGACCGATTAATATAAGGGGGACTAGAGATGGGAATAAATAAATCTCGGCTTGAACCGATTGTCTTCCATACGTTAAATGGTATACTGATGATCGCAATCGCGATTGTTACCCTGTATCCGTTTGTGAATACACTCGCCGTATCGTTCAATGCCGGTAATGACACCATCCGGGGTGGGATTTATCTGTGGCCTCGGGTATGGACAGATCAAAACTACAGAGCAGTATTTGCAGGAGGAACCATCTTCAGCGCCTTTGGTATATCTGTGGCGAGAACAGTTTTGGGGACAGTATTAAGTCTATTCTTAACCTCCATGCTGGCTTACACATTAAGCCGAAAAGACTATATATTACGAAAGCCCATTACCATTATTGTTGTTCTTACGATGTATTTTAGTGCAGGTCTTATTCCAACGTACTTCCTAATGAAAGATTTGCATTTGTTAAACAACTTTCTGGTGTACATTATTCCTGGGTTGATCAGTGCTTTTAATATGATCGTTATTCGAACCTATATCCAGACACTACCTGAGGGACTGATCGAATCTGCCAAAATTGATGGTGCTGGAGATTTCAGAACGTTCATGTCCATTATTCTACCGCTGTGCCAACCAGTGTTGGCTACGGTTGCACTGTTCATTGCAGTCGGCCAGTGGAACTCTTGGTTCGATACGTTCCTCTATGCTTCTTCCAAACAAAACCTGAGTACGCTGCAATATGAGTTGATGAAACTATTATCTTCTTCCATGAATTCCAACAGCAGTGCAGCCGTTGCCAATGGGGCAGATCTTGGCGCTGCGCGCAACATGGTCACTCCTGTATCTATTCGGGCAGCCATTACAATTGTTGCCGCATTGCCGATCTTGGTTGTATATCCATTTTTGCAGAAGTATTTCGTTCATGGCTTGCAGCTTGGCGGGGTAAAAGAGTAAACTTGATTGGTAAACAGATTCAGTTAAAGATTAATAATCCAGAACGGCCACATGCGTGGCCGTTTTTGACTTGTTTAGAGCCTTTATCCACAAAGGGGAGTTACACCAGAAGAACGAAAAAGTTTTGTTCAACAATATTGTTGACAATCTATTTGACACTACTGTATTATAAATTGTTTTACTTCTATAAATTGCAGGAGTGCCAATAGCGCAAGTGCTCCTTATTAAAGAACTGTCTACAACACCTGAATTTCCCAAGCTTTAACATTGTTGACGAGGAGACTAAAGAAAATGAAAGTACTAATTGTGGAAGACTCCATCTTTGTACAGAAATTGGTCCGGAAGCTAATTATGGATCATATTACGGATTGCGAGATTCAGATTGCAAGCAATGGAGAGCAAGGATATAACTTATATCAGGCATTCAAGCCTGATCTTATCATAACGGATCTGCTAATGCCTGGTTTGAATGGACAAGAAATGCTTCGTATGATTCGGGAAGTCGATCGGGATGTACATATTATTATTTTATCCGCGGATATCCAGAAGGCGACACGTGAAGAAGTAGAGAGTCTGGGAATCTCAGGCTTTTTAAATAAGCCCTTAACTGTTGATAAAGCAAATACGTTGGTTGAATTAATTCGGGTGACCAATCATGCTGAATGAATTGCAGAAGGATTTGCTTACTGAACTTGTGAACGTATACGTGGGACAAGCTGCCAATATGTTATCAGAGATTGTTGACAGGCATATTGTATTGAACATTCCTGATGTAGAACTGATTTCTTTCTCCGATGTTGATCGGAAAGATCGGAGATATAACATTTTTTTCAATGATGGGCATCTATTCAGGTCTTCTCTTCAATTTGGCTATGAGTTTCAAGGAAAAGCTTTTTTGATGTTTCCCGCTGAGCAGGCTAAAATCCTGGCAAATATGTGTCTTGGGGAGCTCACTGAGACCATACCTGAAAACTTCCGCTTGATGGATACCGATCTGGATGTGTTGAAAGAAGTCAGCAATGTCCTTCTCAATGCCATCATTGGAGAATTTGGCAATTTCCTTGAGTTAAAACTTGAATATGTACTGCCGGATATTGAATTAATTCATGGCACTCACTCTGATCCGGAAATACTGCTTCAAAACGAAGTATATGTACTTGTTCTCCATACATCGTTTTTGCTCGCCGAAACGGACGTGAAAGGAATAATTATTATTGCGTTAAGTATGAGCTCCATCTCCATTTTGCTAGACAAAATTGATGCATTGCTAGGAGCTGGCCATGAATAATCTTCTATCACAAGCACTGAAAAAAGCCAATATAGGCATGCTCATTGTCGATAGACAATTGAAAGTTGTTCTTTGGAATGGCTGGTTGGAACGCTTTACTGGCAAAAATGCGGAAGAGGTTATAGGACTGAATCTGCTTGAAGTCTGCCCACGGTTTAAGTCGAACATGTATCAGAATATTTTGCAAAATGCGCTGTATCACGGTCAGAGCAGATTTTGCTCAAGCGCTTTACATAAGGCATTCATTCTCCCGAGGGAAGGCGAGGATGAATATATATTCAGACAAAATATGCACGTGGAGCCACTCTATCTGGAAGATCACAGTTATGCCCTTATTCAGATTACTGACATGACGAATACAAATACCCGTGTGTATAAACTTAAAAATCTGATTAAAGAACTTGAGACGGAATATACCACAATTAAAAAGTCCGCGAGAATGAGCAAACATCTGTCTTTGCATGATGTGCTTACTGGTCTGCCTAATCGTCTTGCTTATAATGACCGTCTTGCCTGGTCAATTAGCAATGCGCAAAGACACGATAGCAAACTTGCTGTCATGTTTGTGGATGCCGATGGATTCAAGCAAGTGAATGATACATATGGACACGATGTTGGGGATCAAGTGTTGATGGAGATGGCAAAACGTTTCAGAGAAACGATCCCGAGCACAGACATGGTGGCCCGGCTCGGCGGGGATGAATTCACTATCTTAAGCCATCTACAGAATGATCAAGAGGCTATAACAATTGCCAAAAAGTTGGATGCTGCATTCAGTACGCATTTTAAAATTGCTGGAAACCATATTAATCTATCCATAAGTATAGGCATTAGCCTGTTTCCAACCCATGGACAAGAGCCTTCTGAACTTCTAAGATATGCCGATCAAGCCATGTACACGATTAAAAAGAATGGCAAAAATGGTTACGGAATCTATGAACCTGAACATGTTGAAGAATTCTAAAGATGCCTTTTAATAAAGTTGCTATAATAGCAACTTTATTTGTCTATACGATTAACATAAGAAAAAATACGTTTCTGGTGGTGCGTAGATTGAACGAAATGGTTGGTGCGATAGTCGCACTTTTGCTGTTCACTTCGGAATTTACGATTAAACACTTTTCGCTACGATAAAATTGTGATAATTCAAGTTAGTTTTGTTCATTTAAATGCTCTTGAGATTACAGTACACTTAAAATAACATACGAACGGAACATACTAAACATGAGAAGAAATGTGAGGAATTATACTTCGTTGGAGGGTTAAAAGTGAAGACCAAAAATATCTGGTTTAATCAACCTGCTAGAACATGGGAAGAGGCATTGCCTATCGGAAATGGAACTCTTGGAGGCATGATTTTTGGAAAAACACAGATCGAGAGAATTCAGCTTAATGAGGATAGCCTGTGGTATGGTGGCCCGATGCAGCGGAATAATCCTCAAGCCCTTGAATCTTTATCTCAGATCAGAAACCTGATTTTTGATGGCAAGATTAGTGAAGCAGAAGAACTCGCAGCAGATACTCTGGTAGGTGTTCCTGACGGGCAAAGACATTACGAGCCATTAGGCGACTTTTACATCGCTATGGATCACAGTGGACAAGAACCGAATGATTATCAAAGACATCTCGATCTGGAACATGGTAAGGTAAACGTGCATTATACCGTAGATCAATCCATATACAGCCGTGATTATTTTGCTAGCTACCCGGATCAAGTGCTCGTTGTTCATCTCAAATCCAGCGTACCTGGAAAGTTATCTTTCTCCACTATTTTTGGCAGGGGAACTGTTCTGGAATCATCATCATGGTCCAATATTCTCAAACATCCTGTTGGTTTTCAATCCTATCTGGATCGGATCGAGAAGCGTGGAACGAATAACTTGATTATCCGAGGAAGAAGTGGGGGAGAAGAAGGAATTCGATTTTGTTGCGGGATTCGCGTTCTATCTGAAGGGGGGCAGGTTCATTATTCAAGCGGCCAGCTTTCTCTGGAGGATGGTAATTCAGCGACTATTCTAATCTCGGCTTGCACAGATTTCCGAATACCCAAGGAACAACTCGAAGCAGAGTGCCTCCGAAGAATTGAATCCGCTTCCACAAAGCCATATAAAGAACTGCTCGCCGATCATGTCTCGGATTATCAATCCTTATTCGAAAAGATGGATATACATCTTGAAGATGATCATACAGATGTTATCTGTTCCGAACTTCCAATCGATCAGCGCCTTGAACGGCTTAGAGCTGGTAAGCATGATCCGGAATTGATAAGTCTATACTTTCAATTCGGTCGTTATCTGCTTATCTCAAGCAGTCGTCCAGGTTCTTTACCTGCAAACCTTCAAGGGATATGGAATAAAGATATGCTTCCAGTATGGGATAGCAAATATACGATTAACATTAATGCACAGATGAACTACTGGCTCGCAGAGAGCTGTAATCTGTCTGAATGTCACGTTCCCTTGTTTGATTTTATAGAGCGACTGCATGTTCGAGGAAAGGAAACCGCTAGCATCATGTACGGATGCAGGGGGTTCGTCGCCCACCACAATTCGGATATCTGGGCAGACGCTGCTCCGCAGGATGTATGCATGACATCGACGTTTTGGACCATGGGAGGAGCGTGGCTTTCATTACATCTGTGGGATCATTATGAATATAATCAGGATGTTCAGTTTCTTCAAAAAGTTTACGCCACGATGAAAGATGCGGCTATGTTTATTCTGGATTATCTAATAGAAGATCCTTCTGGCAATTGGGTGATATGTCCTTCGTCCTCACCGGAAAATCGCTATATCTTAGATAATGGAGAATCGGGGGCTTTATGCTTTGGTGCTTCGATGGACAATCAGATTATTAGAGAGCTCTTCACGCGCTGCATTGAGAGTACACGGATCTTGCAAGAAGATCAGGAATTCGGAGAACAGCTCCGTAATGCTTTAACCAAAATACCGGAGACCTCCATTGGAAAACATGGCCAAATCCAAGAGTGGAGTAACGACTATGATGAATTGGAACCTGGCCACAGACATATTTCCCATTTATTCGCTTTGCATCCGGGAACGCAAATTACGGCGCAAGCCACGCCTGATCTGGCTAAGGCAGCTCGCGTAACACTCGACAGAAGATTGGAACACGGTGGTGGACACACCGGATGGAGCAGGGCGTGGATTCTCAACATGTGGGCACGATTAGAGGAGTCGGAACTTGCACACGATAACATCGTGGAACTTCTACGTTCCTCCACGTTACCCAATCTGTTTTGTGATCATCCTCCATTCCAAATTGATGGGAACTTTGGAGGTACTGCAGGTATAGCAGAGATGCTTCTCCAGAGCCATGACGGAGTACTCCGATTGTTACCTGCTTTGCCCGCAGCCTGGCCAACAGGATATATTCATGGTATTCGGGCTCGTGGCGGATTTGAATTAGATCTGGAATGGGAGGCGGGTCGTCTGTTGAATACCAGAATTCGCTCTATCGCAGAAACTTCTGTAACCGTATCCTATCAGGACCAAAAGATAGAATTAAACTTTCCTGGCCCCAATTCTATCATTGAATTGAAAGGAAACACCTGGATTTAATAGAATGATCAATAATAAGTTACCGATTTACATGAGCGAATATCGCCCGACAGAATTGTCGGGTGAATTCGCTCTTTTTCTTTTCTGAGCTAAGATAAAGCCATTGATTCAAGCCGAATCAACGGCTTTTTGGTGTGAAATCACTGTTTTTAATAGTCCTTTCGCGCAATAAATATAACGATCTATGCAATGAAATTACAGATTGCAACCTATAAAATGTAAGCATATTACATATTTGAGTATAATTAATGAAACCGCTTCCAGATGGGAGGAGAGTAGTTTCTGGCGGGGGTATTTTCGTTTGAAGAAAGGGGACAAAAGGATGTTATCAGTACTACTGGTAGATGACGAGATGTACGTACGAAAAGGGCTGTATGAACTCATAAGCTGGATTGAGCTTGATATGGAGATTATCGGAGAGGCAGAGAACGGTCTAGAGGCACTGGATCTGATTGAACGCCTGCAGCCAGATGTGATTATAACCGATATTCGTATGCCGATTCTGGATGGACTGGAACTTATTCGTGCCGTAGAGAAAATGCCTCATCTGGAACCTGTGTTCATTATCATCAGTGGTTATCATGACTTCAAATATGCACAGCAGGCAATCAGGTACGGTGTTCATGACTATATTCTGAAGCCTATTGATGATGAAGAACTGACGGCGACGTTGCAGAAGTCGGCTAATCTCATTTGCAACAAAAGAAAACATATACTCATGGCCGAGGGGCAGGCCAGTAACATCATGTTGGAGGATCTGATCAAAGGTCATGTACAGAAGCAGGATGAACCTCGATATGCCGAGATGCTCGGAATCAATCATAATTCCAATCTGCTCATGACTTTGATTGAACTTCAGACCGGATTAGATGAAATTAAAATTACCATTGAACAGGTACGTGAAGCAGTACAATCTCTCGAGAGTAACTTATGCCAAATGTTCATCAGTGAGCAACAGCACGGCATGTTTGCATTATTAATGTTGTGGTCTAAACCTGATCAAGGTGGCATGGCGTTACAGGATAAGCTGCATTCTATTCATATAACACTGAGCAAAAAGCTTAATCTGGACATCGGTCTTTACGCAGGAACACTCGTCAAAGAGATTGGAGATATCCCACAATCCCTTATGGCGGCTAAAGAAGCAGCCAAGCATAAATATGCAGAAACTGGTGGCGTCGTGCGCTATACGGAGATCAAAGACAAACCACTGTTTGTTTTTAATGTATACCAGGAGGAGGTAGATCAATTAATCTTGAGCCTGGAAGAGGGGGATAGGGCAGCTTACCACAACATTGTAGAAGAGAAATTCAAATTGTTTCATATGAATCGATTTTCTCCTCAGGCTGTAGCTGGTTCTCTGTTGCATTATATAACGGGTATTCTCGCTGTAGTCCACGAAATGGATGGTACTGATGAAGGGCTGCAGCAGCTAAAGGAGCTGGCACAACAAAGTCATGAAGGGTGGAATTTAAGACTACTGAAGAATGCTTTTCTCATGGCGCTGGAGGAAGCCGAGCATTATGTGTCTCATTTGCGAATGGAGCGATCCAAAGGGGATATCAGCAGGATCAAACGGTATATTGATGCTAATTATACCGAGAACATCAATCTCAAAAGCATTGCTGCGCTCTTCTACATGAATCCCGTTTATCTTGGGCGGTTATTCCGCAAAAGCTACAATCAGTACTTCAATGACTATCTGCTGAACCTGCGGATTCATGAGGCGAAGAAGTTACTGCGGCAGACGGATCTGAGAATGTACGAGGTCGCTGCACGCGTGGGATTTCAGAATGCAGATTATTTTGTAACCCAGTTTGAGAAGCTCGTTAAGTTATCGCCTACAGAGTATCGCAATCTCCTTATGGGAAATGAACAGCGAGGTGCACAATGCCAAGATGGAACCTGAATTACATGAAGCTTCGAGATAAGCTACTGCTGATGTATGTCCTGTCCGTGTTTATTCCCATTGTTGTTACCAATGTGGTGTTCTACAATGTTACATCCGCCAATATTCGTAGTCAGAAAACTCGTGATGCCGGCATGGCCTTGAACAATCTGAAGAACGACCTGCGTGTAACCATTGATCAGGGCGTCGGTCTCTCTTATTCGTTATATACGGATCCTGTGTTCAATGACACCATCTCGCGTTCGTTTCGAAGTCATTTTGAGTACATTGACGCTTATAATTCGTACCTGAAAGGGCAATTCTCCGGTCAATTGAATCAGGGGATTCGCTGGTATCAAGTGTATACCGATAATCCTACCATTCTATCTTCCGGTTATATTGATCGTTTAACTGATGTGGTCCGAAGCTCAGACTGGTACGTTCAATTTCAGGCATACTCCGCTCCTTATCCGGCTCTGATCTCATCTGATCAAATGTTAAGTCTGGTACAAAGGCTCGACAATCTGGACACTGGGGGGAGAGAGCAGTTACTTAAAATTGACCTCAACATGGAGACGATCAAGCAGTATTTTCACAACAGCGGATTCGACGGAAAAGTGTATTTAGTTGATCCAGGAGGACACATCCAATTTTCAAATGATTATACAGCAGAAGCATCTCTGATAGGGAAACGTTACAGTGAGATCCAGTTTCCGAACAAAATGATTCCCTTTGAACTTACGTATACAGGCATTAACTATCTGGAAGGGTGGTCCCTGCATGGCGTTATGGATGAAGAAATTGTGCTGAAGGAGGTACGGAAGTCCCGTTCCTTCGTGGTTTGGCTTGCTTGCATTAATTTTGTCTTGCCTTCCATCATCATCGCGGCCATGTCCAGATCCATCCATGTCAGACTGGTGCGGATTCTAAAACATATGAAAAAAGTGAAAACACAGAATTTTCAGACGATTCCTCCTGAAGATGCAAGAGATGAGATCGGTCAGCTCACGATGGAATTCAATCGAATGACCGAGACGATCCATAACTTGATTCATGAGGTATATCTAGCTGACATTCAGAAGAAAGACCTAGAGTTAAAACAGCAGCAAGCTCAGCTTCATGCACTCCATAGCCAGATCAACCCTCATTTTTTGTTTAATACCCTGGAGTCGGTACGGATGCGGAGCCTCATCAAGGGCGAGAAAGAGACCGCCAAAATTGTGCATAACATGGCCAAGATGTTTCGCAAGTCGATCAGTTGGAATCAGAATGATGTGACAGTGAAGGAAGAACTCGAACTCATCGAGAGTTTTTTGCAAATTCAGAAATATCGCTTTGGCGACAAACTCCAATACAGCATTGAAGCTGATCCTGCGGTACTGATGTACCGAATCCCCAAGATGGTAATTCTCCCCTTTGTGGAAAATGCAAGTATTCATGGTATTGAATCATCTCCGGGTGTAGGCATCATTCAACTCTTCGTTTCGACTGAAATTGACCACCTACTTATCCGACTAACGGATAACGGAATAGGGATGTCACAAGCTAGATTGGAAGAATTGCTGAGCTATCTGAATCAGAACACGGATATGGGAGAGCATGTTGGCATGAAAAATGCGTATAGTCGCTTAAAACTTTGTTATAAAAATCACTTTACATTTGACATCCAGACAGGGGAAGGAGAAGGGACACGTATCCAAATTAAGCTTCCACTTGATCCATCAGCCATGCCAGGCGACTAAATATGAGGGATATACTTTTCAAAGTAGGAGGTACACTTTCATGGGTAACTTTGAAAGCGCTATCTTGATATATTGAGAAGGCTTAAAGACACAAACAATACTTGAAGGGGGCATTTGCTACATGTTTAGAAAAAGAAACATTATAACAGGTCTGGCAATTTTACTGGCTGTAACGCTGGGAGGTTGCAATAAAGCCAGTCCGCAAGCCTCTTATCCTGACAGTAATGACAACACCCCGGTCACCTTTAAATATTTCACGTTTGGCGGTGGCAAGAAGGATATTCTGGCAAGCAGCACGACCATTGGCAAGAAGTTACAGGAACAAACAGGTGTTGACTGGAAGATGGAATATCTGGTCGGCGACGGTGCAACCAAGGCAGGTGTCATGATTGCGAGTGGGGATTACCCCGACATCATCGACTCCAGTGGTGAAATGGCTAAGTTGATGGATGCAGGATCTTTTATCCCACTGGATGAACTGATCGATCAATACGGGCCTAACATCAAGCGGGTATACGGGCCTTATATGGACAAATTCAGACAGGAGGATGGAAAGATCTATTTCTTGCCATACACAGCCAACATTGGTTATGTGTCAGAGCCTAACTTCCAGACCGGCTTCTACATTCAGCGGGCTGTGCTCAAAGAGTTTAACTATCCCAAGATCAAAACGCTGGACGAATATTTTGACTTGATTGAGCAATACAAGCAAAAGCATCCGCAGATCGATGGAAAAGAAACCATCGGCTTCGCCACACTTGCGGGTGAGTCGGGCAGCTTCTTCACCCTGCTAAATCCGGCCATGCATCTGGCAGGTTATCCAAACGATGGCAGTGTGATGGTGGATATGCAGAGCCATGAAGCCAAACTGGTAGCCGGATCTGATTATCAGAAACAATGGATTCAGAAGCTGAGCGAAGTTAACGCACAGGGGATGTTTGATCCCGAATCCTTCACAATGAACCAGGATCAGTATCTCGCCAAGTTGACGTCCGGTCGGGTTCTGGGATATTTCAGTTACTCCTGGCAGGTTGGAGACGCAACGAACAACCTCAAGAAGGCTGGACTTGATGATAAACGATATGTATCTCTACCGATCGTATTTGATGACAGTGTCAAAGACCAGTATGTGGACCCGCCAGGTTTTGTGAACAACTATGGTGTCGGAATTACCGTAAATGCCAAAGATCCCGTGCGAATTGTTAAATATTTTGATAATTTGCTCAAGGAAGAAAACCAGATTCTGGTGCAATGGGGCATTGAGGACGAGACGTATAGTGTGAATGACGAAGGTCGCTTTTATTTCAAAAATGATGACCAACGCAAGGCACATGAAGATCCCGAATTAAGTCGTAAGTTCGGCTTTGACTATTTTAATTACAGCTGGCCTCGTTACGGCAATAACTCCGTACTGGAGGATGGCAACGCCTATGGACCAGGCAATCAACCAGAAGTGGCTACCTTTAGTTACACGGACGGTGACAAGCTGTTGTTAGAGAAATATGGTGTGGAGACATTCACAGAACTATTCAGCACACCGGATGAGCGTCCTTGGTCACCTGCTTGGTCCATTGCATTGGAGCAGGGCTCTCCTGAACAGATTTTCATCACCAAGGCAGAAGATCTCCAGAAGAAATATTTACCCAAAATGATTATGGACTCGCCTTCTACGTTCGAGAACACATGGAATGAGTATATGAGTCAATTGAATCAACTGGACAAGAAAACATATGAAGCTACGATAACACAGGCAGTGAAGGATCGTGTAGCTGGCAAATGGTGAGTGCAATCCATAGAGACCATAAGGAACGGGGGAATATTCACATGTTAAAAGCGAAAGTTAGAATAGCAAGTTTAGCTGTATTAGTGACTGTTTTGCTGGCTGGGTGCAATCAGAACAATTCGTCATCACCTTCAGCCACAGGTGATGATGAGAACAGTCCAGTCACGTTCTCGTATTACATGTTCTCTCCAGGCAAGAAGGATACTCTGGCAAGCGAAACAACAATCGGTAAAGTGTTGCAAGAACAAACAGGTGTGGACTGGAAGTTGGAATATCTGGTAGGTGATAGTGCGACAAAAGCCGGTGTCATGATTGCCAGTGGAGACTATCCAGATGTCATTAGCTCCAGTGGTGAGATGTCCAAGTTATTGGATGCCGGGGCCTATATTCCGCTGGATGATCTGATTGAGGAATACGGCCCTAATATCAAAAGAGTATATGGACCATACTTCGATAAAATGAAAAATGCAGAAGACGGAAAAATCTATGCGCTGCCTTATACGGCTAATCAGGGTGAGTATTCAGGTAGTCCAAATGTTGGTGGGGGAGCCTTCTGGATTCAGCGCTCTGTTCTCAAAGAGTTTAATTATCCCAAGATTACTACACTGGATGAATATTTTGATCTGATTCAGGATTACAAGGAAAAACATCCAACAGTTGATGGTGCAGAGACGATCGGATTTGTGTCACTTGCAGGTGTGGCCAATAACTTCTTCACCTTGCAGAATCCAGCGATGCATCTCGCCGGTTATCCGAACGATGGCAGTGTCATGGTTGACATGACTACCCATGAAGCGAAAGTCGTCGCCGGAACAGATGCACAGAAAAAATGGATTCAGAAGTTAAATGAGATTAATGCTCAAGGGATGCTGGATCCGGAATCCTTTACGATGAACAAAGACCAGTATTTGGCCAAACTGACTTCGGGTCGTGTGTTAGGATACTTCAATTATGGCTGGCAGATTGGGGATGCGTCGAAAAACCTGCTCTCGGCAGGCATTGATGAGAAGCGCTATGCACCACTTCCGATCGTGTTTGATGAAGGAATTAAGGATCAATATGTTGATCCTCCCGGCTTCGTTAACAACTATGCAACCGGTATCTCGGTGAACGCCAAAGACCCTGTTCGTATCATCAAATACTTTGATAATTTGCTGAAGGAAGAGAATCAGGTTCTGGTGCAATGGGGCATCAAGGACGAGACGTACAGTGTGGATGAAAAGGGCCGCTTTTATTATGCAAATGAAGATCAACGCAAGGCTCATGATGATCTGGAGCTCAGCCGTAAATTCGGGTTCACCTACTTTGGTACAGATTGGCCGAAATATGGCGGTGAATCTACACTATCCGATGGTAACGCTTATAGCCCTGGCAACCAGCCGGAAGTGGCCGCTGCATCTTACACCGAGGGAGACAAGAAATTCCTTGAAGCCTACGGTATCCAAACTTTTAGTGAATTGTTCAACAAACCGGAAGAGCGGCCTTGGTTCCCGGCTTGGTCCATCGCATTGGAGCAAGGATCACCTGAACAGATCTTCACGACCAAATCGGATGATTTGCAACGTAAATACTTGCCGGAAATGATCTTGGGAGCACCCTCGAATTTTGATAAGCTGTGGGATGCCTACATGGCTGAATTGAACAAATTGGACAAAGCTGGTTATGAAGCGACCATTACCAAAGTTGTGAAGGATCGAGTCGCAGGAAAATGGTGATACGAACACTTTAAGTACGTGTTCAAGAATTCTTTTTTTGAACAAACTCGTTAAAACAAACTGTACATGCGCAGGAGAAGACGAAAGAACATAAACTCCGGTTTCTCCTCGCATGATGAACAGCATAGGAAAGGAGCAGGTTCACCGTGGAGAAACCTAATGTCTCCCTTAACTCGATGCCGCCAGCCTCGAATCCGAAGGGAACCAGAGCACATTCATTCTTCAAACGTCTTGTGCAACAACGAACACTTGCCTGGATGTGTATACCTTTTGTCATCTGGGCTTTTATCTTCAAGTACCTGCCGTTATGGGGATGGACCATGGCTTTTCAGAATTTCAAACCGGCGAGATCCTTCTCGGATCAGCAGTGGGTAGGCTGGCAGCATTTTAGTACGTTATTTGAAGACAATACCTTCTACCGGGTGCTGCGCAACACACTTGTCATGAGTTCCATTAAACTGGTATTGGGATTTGTGACAGCAATTACACTGGCCCTCTTGTTGAATGAACTGAAAAATGTCATATTTAAACGCTTTGTGCAAACCGTTAGTTATCTGCCTCACTTTATCTCGTGGGTTGTTGCCTCCAGCATTGTATTAACCGTACTGTCACCAGACGGAATTATCAACCTGCTCCTGATGAAGCTTCACCTGATTGATAGTCCGGTACTATGGATGGGAAAAGGTGAATACTTCTGGGGTATTCTTGGGGCAACCGAGGTGTGGAAGGATGTCGGGTGGAACACTATTATCTATCTGGCAGCGATTACGGCAATTGATCCAGCGCAATATGAAGCTGCCGAGATCGATGGAGCCAGTCGCTTCAAACGGATGTTATATATCACGCTGCCTGGTTTGAAACCGGTTATTGTGATCTTGTTGATCATGAACATGGGAAGTATTCTGGAATCCGGATTCGAGCCGCAATATCTGCTAGGTAACGGGATGAACATGGATTATTCGGAGAATCTGGACATCTTTGTACTGAAATATGGATTAGGGATGGGGAACTTTTCCTTGGGTACAGCAGCCGGCATATTCAAAACTGTGGTCAGTTTTGTCTTCCTTTTCTCTGCGAACTATATAGCGAAAAAAATGGGAGAGAGCAGACTATTCTAAAAGGAGGCCTATACCATGCGAAAAGGAAACACATCCCGCTTGCGGAATAGCAGCACCAGGGATCGAGCGTTTGACACCATTAACATGATCTTCATGGTATGTCTGATGATTGTGACGATCTATCCCTTTGTTAATATGATTGCGGTATCCTTCAATAATGCGAACGATGCCATTCGGGGGGGAATATATCTATGGCCCCGTGTATGGACACTGGACAATTACAAATACATTTTTGGCGAATCCGATATCTATCACGCAACGCTGATCTCTGCCCTGCGTACGGTCATTGGAACCGTGGTCTCCGTCTTCTGTACAGCCATGCTTGCTTATACGGTTAGTCGTCAGGAATTTGTGCTTCGTAAGTTCGTTACAATGTTTTTTGTGTTCACCATGTACTTCAGCGGGGGCTTGATCCCCGGTTATCTGCTGATTCGAGACCTTGGATTGATCGGTTCTTTCTGGGTGTATATCATTCCGGGTGTAATCGGTGTATTCAATATGATCGTCATCCGTTCTTTTATTGAAGGTCTTCCGGAAGGCATTCTGGAGTCAGCCCGTATAGATGGGGCAGGGGAGTTCACGACATTTATCCGTGTTGTCCTGCCACTAACGATTCCCGCAATGGCAACCGTATCACTCTTTGTAGCCGTTGGGCAATGGAATTCCTGGTTCGATGTATTCCTCTACAACTCTTCCAATAAAGAATTAAGCACGTTGCAATACGAATTAATGAAGATTCTGCAAACTTCAACGACCTCAGCGACTTCATCAGCAAGTGATGCTTATCAGTCTGCCGAGAGCAATGCAACGGCGGTTACGCCAACATCAATTCGAGCGACGATGACCATTATTGCGAGTGTTCCTATTCTGATGGTGTATCCGTTCTTGCAGAAATACTTTGTACAGGGCATGACGATTGGTGGCGTGAAGGGATAGTCATGATCTGCATATCATTTCATTGAATTATGTCAACGCAACAAACGATACCGTATTAGCGTCTATTCATCCATAGAATAACAACAGGAGTGAAACAAATGCATGTAAAATGGATGACGATGATTGGTGCCGTCCTCGGATCTGTGCTTATAGGGGTGGGGACGGCAGCTGCGGAAGAAAATTTTGTTGATCTTAAGTATTCAAAGTGGGCAGAGGATGGCATCACGTATATGGCGAAACGGGGAACAGTAGCCGGATACGGTAATGGGATCTTCAAGCCTGAGGCACTTGTGACACGGGCACAAGCCGTCACTTTTATGGTACGGGAGCTTTATCCAGATCAGCTTCAGAGAGCAGTGGATGGCACAACCTATTCGGATGTTCCAACGACACACCCTTTCCATCGAGAAATCATGATAGCTGCTAAAAATGGACTTGCGAGTGGTTTCCCTAACGGAACCTTCCGTCCGGATGCACCGCTTAGCCGCGCAGAGACTGCGGCCTTCCTTACAAGGGCATATTCACTCTCGGAAGGTAAGAAGCCCGCAAAATGGACCGATACGGACAAGCATTGGGCGGCAGCGCCTATTCTTATTATGAGTTCCAACGGCTTGGTCGGTGGTTATTCGGATGCCACTTTCCGTCCAAATCAAGCTGTCACGCGCGCTGAATATGCCGTATTCATGGCGAGAGTCATTCGCTTCGAACGCGAAGCAGCCATTCGGGCGCAAGATTGGGATAAGCTGATATCTTATATGACGGTAAGTGAGCAAGTGGGTCAGATGCTTATGCCCGATGTTAGGCAATGGAATGGTAAAGCGACGACGAGCGTTAATGAGGGGCTGAAACGCAGTATCCATGATCAAGACTTGGGCGGACTTATTCTTTTTGACAAAAATATTGTTGACGCAAGGCAGCTTACAACGTTCACACATGATATGCAAAGAGAAGCAGGTGACATTCCGCTATTTCTTAGTATCGACCAAGAAGGTGGTGTGATTAAGCGAATACCAGGCGGTACGAATCTGCCAGGTCAGATGGCGTTGGGCGCAACTGGAGATGCAGCGCTTGCCGAAGCGGCTGGTCAGCTGACTGGGGAGGAACTGAAGGCACTGGGAATTCAGATTAACTTTGCGCCAGTGCTGGATATCAACAGTAATCCAGATAACCCCATCATTGGTATACGCTCGTTTGGCTCGGAGCCAGATTTGGTAACGCGACTAGGTCTCGCAACGATAAAGGGCTTGCAGCAATCCGGGGTGATGGCGGCAGTGAAGCATTTTCCGGGTCACGGAGATACGCAGGTAGACTCCCATCTCGGAATGCCTGTACTAACTCATCATCGCGAGCGGTTGGATGCGGTTGAATTAAAACCATTTCGAGCTGCGATTGAAAACGGGGTAGAGATGATTATGACCGCGCATATTGCTTTTCCTGCCATAGATAACGAACATGTCACTTCGCTCAAAGACGGTGAACGTGTGCCGATTCCAGCTACCTTATCGAAAAAAGTACTGACAGGACTTCTTCGCGAAGAACTGGGATATAAAGGTCTCATCATTTCCGATGCATTCACCATGAATGCCATTGCGGAGCATTTTGGGGAGAATACATCGGTAGAACGTGCCGTTTCCGCAGGTGTTGATATCATCCTTATGCCAAAAGATTCAGCAGCGGCCCATCAAACGCTGGTGAATGCGGTGAACAATGGAACGATCAAGGATGAAACTATACACGCATCTGTGAAACGAATCCTGGAGATGAAAGCGAAATATGGTTTGTTTGAACGTAACCAGACTCTTGCGCAAAAGCTAACTCAGCTTAACGGTATTATTGGATCGAAGGAGCATCGAGCGGTGGAGCAGAAAATCGCAGAACGTGCGGTCACCGTACTCAGCAGCCGCGAAGGTATGCTTCCAGATCAAATTCAGCAAGGCGATCGGGTTGTTATTGTCGCAGCCGAGCAGGATCAGGCGAATCAGCTTGAAAAACAACTGTTGCAAGCTGCTAATAACCTGTCGTTAAAGACTGAAATTGCACTTGTTGGACAAGGCAAAATGAATGAAACGCTCCAGGCGATTGGCAAAGCGAATTATGTCATTCTTGCTTCTTACCAATTCCGGAATGTAGCCAGCCAGTTCGGATGGAGCGATTATCAAACCTTGATTAATGCAGTGAACAAGAGTAATCTGCGATATACGCTGTTGTCATTGGGTAACCCTTACGAGATGATCTATCTTCAGAATGTGCGCTCAGGGCTTGCAGTGTATGGAAAGCAGGAGCCAAATACGTCTGCCGGGATTAAAGTTTTACTTGGTCAATTGAAACCTGGAGGACAGTTGCCCGTTCAAACGGATTAAAGGTCAATCAATGTAGAGAAAATGAAGAAAAAAGACGGATCCCAGCATACGGAATCCGTCTTTTTATTTTAAACTAAACGTTGATTTCACCGATTCATCTACCACGCCATCACTCGGATATTTCTTCGCTGCAAACAAATTGGAGCAGCATCTTCACAAATTGCTCCGTCATCCGCATATCCAATGCATGATCATGAGCAGCACGAATCGTTACCATACGTTGGAGCATGGCCATCATCGTGGTGAAGATAAACTGAGCCAGATCGAGCGGAGGGGACGGATTCTTAATACTGCCGTCAACAACACCTTGGGATAAAGCGCCCATCAGGAAATGATTTTCTTTCCCATTCTGGTTGAATCGATCGTATGTTTCTCTTAATTCAGGACTAAAATCATACATCTCATAGTTGATATCAAATAATTGAATAAACCGGATGTAGTCTGGATGATCCTGGGCATAAACAACCCATGCATTCAACATCACCGTGAGTTGTTCTCGCCCGTTCATGTCCTTCACCGATGTAAGGCTAACCTCATCCGTTAAATGTTCAATCAGTTGCATCTGAATGGCCAGAAGAAGCTCATCCATAGACTGAAAATGTTTATAAAATGTCACTCTGCTAAGTTCAGCTTTCGTACATACATCCTTAATCTTCACTTGCAGCAATCCATATTTCAAAAAAAGCTCCTTACCTGCTGCAATCAAATCATCACGATGTTTATTTCCCAATTGTTGATGCCAGTTTTCATTCACTTGTATACCGTTGTCCTTTCTTCGAACGAAATGCGTTCAAGGTAAGTCCGAGAGAAGCGAGGAGCATAATTGCACCAAAAATATACGGGAAGTTTATGTTTTTGTCAAACAATAGTCCTGCGATCAGCGGACCAATCACCGTCCCGAGACTGGAGAATGTCGTATTCAGACCCGATGCATAGCCTTGCCGATCTCCTGCATTTTTGGATATTAACGTGCTGAGTGAAGGCCGCAAAAACGAGTTAAAGGCAAAGAATAACGCAGAAGCGAATAACAGAAAGGTCAGGTTTACTTTAATTAACATTAATAATAAAGCGATGGGCGTAATAATTAGGGAAAAACGGATTAGCTTAATTTCACCGATTCGCTGTACGAACCAATCCAAAAGCCAGATTTGCACAACGATACCGATAATTGCGCCCAAGGTAATAATGATGGAGATCGTTGCAGCGTTGAATCCGTATTTTTGTTCTGCAAAAAGCGCGAATACGGTCTCATAACTCATGAGGCCAAAGGTCATGACGAGCAGCACAATCAAGTATTTAAAATACGGTACTTTAAATGAACTCCAGATTTTCTTACCCAAGTGATCTCCCTTTTGAAGTCGGATGGAGACGGTTCTTTTTTCCGGGGGAAGTGTCTCAGGCAGTAGCAGCGTCATCAGTGCAGCAACAAGTCCCAGACCAGCAGCGAAGAAATAAGGCATACGAATCCCCATCTCGGCGATGAGACCACCCAGACCAGGCCCGAGCACCATTCCCAAATTCATGGCTGCACCAAAATAACCCATGCCTTTCGCGCGGGTCTCAGGCGTTGTGATATCCGCGACATAAGCGAGATTCGCAGGAACCATTAAACCAAGACTGATTCCCCCGATAATTCGTGCGACATACAAGAGAGGCAGAGCGGTTGAAAGTGCAAAGATCACATCCGAGACAACGGAAAGAAACATGCCGGCCATGATCAACTTTTTACGTCCAAAGCGGTCAGATAATTTTCCTCCCAATGGTGAAAAGAAGAATTGAGCTGCCCCGAAGGCTGCCACTAGAAATCCGGCGACGGTACCTCCCGCATGAAAGAGCTTCAAGTACTCCGGCAAAATGGGAATAAGCATCCCTTGCCCCAATAAAGCGATAAACAGATTTAACATCAGAATGAATAGTGGAAAGCGAATTGATTTTGGTAATGTACTCATGCTTGTCGTAAGCTCCTTCATTAACATTGTGTTAACCTTTACAGTATGTAAACCATTTTAAATGATTCGAATGAGATATGTAAATGTAAATCTTTTTTAGGTGAGTAGAGCTATAATTAAATTCATATGGAGGTGGGAACGCGTGAATTTGGAGGAACTGTTTACGGTACATGTGAACATCGAGAAAACATTTGATTTACAGAATAGCGAAGGTAATTCAGTTGTCATGATTACTTTTACAGGTCGTGTAACCGGAAAGTACTTTGAGGGAATAGTGCTGGATGGAGGCGTGGATACTCAGATTATCGGGAAGAATGGTGACCCGCATACGCTATCGGCAAGATACATGCTTCAAGGGACAGATCACACAGGAGATAGCTGCAAAATTTATATCGAAAACAACGGAAACATCGATAAAACGCTGAACACTGCTTTATTTCGGACTTCTCCCAAAATGATTACGGACAGTAGAGCCTTATCCTTTTTGAACCGTGAGACATTTGTGGGAGAGGGTTATCCAACGGAGTCCGGAGTAGATATAAAAATATATAGGACGTTATGAGAACGAGGGACTCATGATAACGAATTTGTTCATATGTATCGCACCAAGATAGGCTGTAATACAGATTAAGATTAAGATAAGAGTCGCTAAGGAGCGGCTCTTTTTTTCGTTATGCGATTTTACGTCCATCTTTATATGTATTTTTTTACATTAATTTAACAAAGGATGGATACAGCGCAGACACTTCTCACCTATAGTATGATGAGCGAAAATAAACCAATAATAGGCGGATTAAGGAGAAGACTAATCAATATGATGATCAAAAAAATCGGGATTTCAGTCGTATCACTCACCATGCTAACATCTGCGAGTATGTTTGACGTATAAAGTGCAGCTTCCAAACGCATGATCGAAGTTGCTGAACAATCGGCTAATGTGGTCGTGAACGGACAAAGGGTGGAAGGAGAGTCTTTTCTCTACAATGGAGTTACTTACGTGCCGGCAAGAGCTGTTGGTGAGGCACTGGGACAAGACGTAGACTGGGATAACAACACCCAATCGGTGTTTGTTGGAGCAAAAATTAACGATCAGCAGGGATATCGCGGTACCAAAACGCCATACCCTTTTAAGGAAACGAGTTATACTAAAGCTCCTAATGGATATGAACCCGTATTTATTAATTACATAGGCAGACATGGTTCCAGACATCTATCCAGTTCCAAGTACGACAAGACGCTCTATGAACTGCTCGAAATCGCTGAGAAGGATGGGCAGGCTACCAATCTGGGTAAAGAGCTGAAGAAGGAAATTGGTAAGCTTATGAAAGTCGAAAAAGACCATTATGGCTTGTTATCCACTACGGGTGGAGAAGAACTGAAAGGAATAGGAGCCAGAGTCGGACAGAACTTCAAAGAACTATTCACATCAGATAAAAAAGTAATCGCTCAGGCCACCTTCAAAGATCGAACGCCCCAGAGCAGAGATCAGTTTATTGATGGATTAAAGGAAAGTTTGGGAGATAACAAGGTAGACATTGTGGCTTCAGCCTATGAAGAAGGTAAAGACCCTTATCTGCGGCCCTACGACTTGGCTACGAAGTATAACGAATACGTGGAAGATGGAGACTGGGTTAAGTTATACGAGGATTATGTCACACAGAGCACTGGAACGCGGTATGCAAAAGATGTCCTTTTGCAATTTTTCTCTGAAGACTTTTATCAGCGATTGAATTCTGGAGAGTTCGAGTTGAAGGATGAAAAAGGGAAAGTGAAACTCAGTAACCCAACGGAAGCTGCTTCTAATTTATACGAACTGTACATTATATCTTCGAATATTAAAGGAGAAGGTGATTTCGAATTCGGGCGGTATTTTACGAACAACCAGTTAAAGTTGTATGAGAGCGTTGATAATATCAATGACTTTTATGAAAAAGGTCCATCCTTAACATCCACGGATCTGCCGCAGAATATCATCGCACCCCTGGTCAAAGAATTAATCGTGTCTACCGAACAATCCATTCAGCAGAAGGACACGGCTGGTATATTTCGTTTTGCTCACGCAGAAACCATTATTCCACTATCTTCATTCCTGGATATCGCCGGAGCTAATGTGAGTATCGACAAACCGCAGGACGTGACCCAAAACTGGAATGGCTCAGTCATCTCACCGATGGGAGCAAACATCCAATGGATTTTGTATTCCAATGGTAAGGATGTCCTCGTAAAGATGCTTAGAAATGAAGAAGAAATCGCCTTTCCGATCGAAACAAAGACCTACCCATACTATAAATGGGATGATGTGAAGACATATTACCAAAACAAACTGCAGAAGGTAGGCGTGGAACTGGACAGCAGTTTGGAAGATAATATTGAGCTTTTACAGAAGAAGTTCTAGTCGGGGAGAAGATATACGATTATAACAAGATAAAGATAAAGATAAAGACGAAAAAGATGAAGAAAGCGACTCTCTCCATGGAGCTGCTTTCTTTTTTTGCATGTTAACTAAATTGGACAAATAAAAAAATTCAAAACAAAATGTGACCAAATGCCGTCCTTAGGAGTGTTAGAGGTATAAAGGAGGGCATAACAACCATGCAGCGATCAGTGCCCCAGCTGGGCGATCATGTGATGAAAGTCTATGAGACATATGCGGATACGCTGTTCCGAATTGCCATGGTGCACCTTGGCAGACGGGAAGACGCGGAGGAAGCCACTCAGGATACCTTCATCAAACTAATAGAAAAAGCCCCTACATTCAACGATGCAGAGCATCAAAAAGCATGGTTGATTCGGGTCATCACCAATCATTGCAAATCCTTATTAGGCAGAGGCTGGCGTAAACGGGAGGTCAAGCTGGAGGGTGTCGATGCTCTTACGGCGGACAACCCGGAAGATCACGCGCTGATCGAACTCGTGCTGTCACTGCCCCTCAAGTATAGATCGGTGGTTCATCTGTATTATTACGAAGATTATGCAATTCGGGAAATCAGCGAGATTCTGGAGATTAGCGAGTCAGCGGTGAAGATGAGATTAAAGCGAGGAAGAGAGCTGTTAAAACTGGAGCTGGAAGGAGAGGAACTGTAATGAAGGAAGAACAATTCAAACAAGACTACAAGAAAGCGGTGAATCATATGAAAACAAACGAGCAAATGAAAAAACGGGTAGAGCAAGCTTTGAATACGCAACATCAGGGGCCAAAACGTCAACGCAAACCACTATATATCGCAGCAAGTGTCGTTATCGCTGCCAGCATTGGATTGGCTGCGCCGAGTGTGTGGCAACAATTCAATGGACCAGCCGCACCAACTCCTCAGGTGGCAGAGGTGACTCCGGGCGCGTCGTTTGATCCGATTGTGATTCCAAAGATGGAATTGCCGGATTCACAGGGTAAAGGCGCGATGGCAGATATGCTGCAATTGGTTGTGTATGGAGGAAACGTCTATACACAGTCCCCAACATTGCTTGAAGGCGCACATGCACTCAACCTGCGTGGCGAGAAGCTTGGCACAACAACTGGCGGCATCCATGAGCTGAGCGGTCAGGATAAATACACAGAGCTTGCTTCCAACATTGGCGAAGCAGACATCTATGCGGTGAATGGCTACGATAAGGACTTCCGCATCATGTCTTACACCGAAATCGATGGTCAGGTGTATGCTCAACTATTCGACAAGAACAACGGGATCACCATTGGTACGGGTGCCGACCTGATCGGCAAGCTTCATCTCGAAGGCAACATTACTTCGGCACAATGGGAGACGTTTGATAGCTGGAACAATGGAAAGCAGCAGTTTCAGCCGTTAGCAGCGGATGAATCACTGGAAAGCTTCATCTCTGCGTTATCTGCTGCCAAACCAATTGCAACGAGTCCGGAATTGGAAGAGAACCTCTACGGCAAGGAAGATCGCAAGATCATCTACCTCACGCTGAAAGATACGACACAAGTCCCACTGGTTCTGTTCGGTGAAGGTTTGGTTCGTTACGGTAATGTTCCTGCATTTCTCGAAGTTGAAAAAGGCGCGTTTCAATCCTTCTGGAACAGCTTGGGCGAGTAAGGAGAACACGGAGATACGATTGAATGAAGAAGAGCGAACAGGGCACGAAAGTGCTTTGTTCGCTCTTTAGATTATCGGAGGAGTTGTTTAATTAAAATTTTTGTAATACACCAAATGATCGGTCCACTCATCATTTTCGTGTATGAAACCTTTACGGACACATTCAAATTCCATACCCACGCTTTCAGCTAACTTCACAGAAGGGGTATTATCCAGATTGATATGGGCTTCTATACGGTGGAATTTCAGATGTTTAAATGCAATATGAAGAGCTGCATTCACAGCTTCTTTGCCGTAACCTTTTCGCCAATACTGATTATGGATCGTATATCCGAAGCTTCCCCATTGAAAATCATCTCTCGCCAAGGTTGCAATATCAACCATACCCAGATGTGTGCCATCTTCCTTGCTAAAGACACCGAATACATAAACCGCATCTGTACGCGCTAACTCCTGGTGTCGATCCACCAGATGATGGAACCAATCCAGTGTACATTCACTCATATCCATTTTCCCTTTATCATGGCGGTGCTGGGAGGGCAAGCGTTTTTCAAATTCATTTAACCAATTCTCATAATCGTTTTTCTGTAATGGTCTGATGACTAATCGTTCTGTCTCTGAAATATGATCAAATTTATCTGCTTTTAATTTCAAAATGACATCTCCTTTGGATTGAATTTTTATTCATGGCATAGCATTGAAATGCTCCATAACCACGCTGCGAAACTCTAAAGCGGCTTTGGAAATATACCTGTTTTTATGTGAAAGTAGAGCGATTTCCCGAACGAGTCTATGTTCCTCTACCTGAAGATATCTAATGCGTTCATGCGGGTTTCTGGCTGTGCTTGGTATAAATGCAAGACCGATCTCCGCTTCAACAAGGGCTGTTAATCGTGCAGGCTCATCACCTTCATACACATACTTCGGTACAAAACCAGCGGATTGACATGTAGAATCTACCATATCACGAACACCATAGCCTTGTTTTACCCCAACAAACGACTCATCCTTAAGCTCGGCTAGTTGAATGCTGCTTCGTTCTGCATATCGATGACCCATAGGAACAGCGACTACGATCGGATCGTCATAAAGTATCTGACATTCGATGTCGTCACCTTGCATTGGAGGGGAGGAGAGACCAAAATCTACCTCGCCCCGATATAGAAGCCTGGACATGTTTTCTAACGAAACCATTTGTACATGAAACTGAATGTCCGGTTGATTTTTGCGAAATTCTCGTAGTATACCTGGCAAAGTACTTGCCGTAGTTACCGCCAATTGCAGTATACCCTGATCTTTGTTGGAGAGGTCAGCGATTTCCCGCTTTCCTTGTTCCAATTCAAATAGGGCTTTTTCAGTTCGCTGAAGAAATGTTCTTCCAAAGTCGTTTAGTCGCAGCTTTCTCCCGATTCGATCAAATAAGGGGACTCCCAGGTCATCCTCTAATCGTTGTATCGTTTTGCTCAGAGAGGATTGCGTAACATGCAGCTTTCCCGCAGCTTCCGTAACATGTTCGCATCGGGCCACCGTCAGGAAATATTTTAGTTGAAGAAGCTCCATTTGCACCATTCCTTCATTCCTTCTAGTTCATCAAATCATAACATACAATGCGTTGGAATAAATGAATACTTTCAAGTAAGATGACAGCAGAAGAAGGAGTGATGCACTGATGAACGTTCGAAATAAAGGATTGATGTTGGCTGTTGGGCTTGGAATTATGTTGAATCCGTTGAATTCCTCCATGATTTCGGTGGCAATCTCCAGACTACAACAAGTGTACCAACTTGATTTTACAGCTGTTTCGTGGATCATTTTATCATTTTACATTGCCAGTGCTGTTGCTCAACCCGTCATGGGCAAGTGTAGCGATTTGTTCGGCCGCAGGAAGATCTTCCTCACGGGTCTTGTTATTGTTTTTGTATCGTCCATGCTTGCTCCGTGGTCTTCGAGCTTTTCGTGGCTCATCGTATTCCGGATCGTTCAATCGATTGGCACAAGCATGATGGTAGCCGTCGGAATGGCGATTGTAAGAATTAATGTGACTGACAAGCAAGCCTCCGCATTGTCTACTTTGGCGATATTCCTCTCCGGAGCAGCTGCCATCGGGCCATTTATTGGTGGAGTATTGATACATTGGTGGGACTGGCACAGCATATTCATCGTTAATATTCCGTTTGTCATAGCAAGCTTTGCGTTCGCCTGGAAAACAATTCCGAAGGACGAGTCATCTCCATCGATCACTATTCACATGTCCGTTCGGCAATGGCTTGCATTAATTGATGCATCAGGCATCCTGATGTTTACGGTAGCTTTGGTGACTCTGCTCATCGGATTACTGTCAGTAAATTCCACAGGAGATATTTCTACATGGCATCTGCTGACAGGAGGGATCGGGTTAATTACACTTGTCATGTTCATCCGGCATGAATTAAAAGCAGCCAAGCCATTCATCCCTCTGCGAACGTTTGCCATATATCCCGAGATGACTTGGGTGAATGTACAATACATGCTGGTGAACATCCTGTTTTACGCACTTTTTTTTGGAGTTCCAACGTATTTGAAGCAGGTACGTCATCTCAACGAAGTTCATACAGGAATGAGCATGCTGGCTTTGGGATTATGTTCAGTCATGATTGCTCCGATCGCAGGGCGCTGGATTGACAGATCGGGATCACGGCCAGCTCTGATCGTATCCGCTTCTTTAATGACATTTGGATCTATATTAATCGTTGTTATGAATGAAACTTCTCCAATCTTCATAATCATTGTTGCCTTAGCTTTATTTGGCATAAGTAACGGCTTAAACGCGGTTGGCATGCAAGCAGCTCTGTTCAAAAGCACACCCAAAGAAATGATAGGTGTTTCATCGGGGATTTTTAATACATCACGCTACCTGGGGACCATCATATCATCGTTATTGATTGGTATCGTTATGGGGGATACATTCAATGTGACAGGATTTCAGATGCTTGGAATTATCCTTACGGTATTAGCTGCATCACTGATCATCATGAGCGTACGCCGCGAGGCAGATGCGGTGAGTCCAGAGCAAATAAGCAAGCAAATAAAATAGTGAATCCACGTGCAATACCACGTTTACACCCAATGAATCAATAGCTCTATTGGGTGTATTTTTTGTTTTTCACCAAGTTGTCAGAAAGAGTTGATCCTTTCTTGAACGTTTAGGGTAGAAGACGTGACGTTGATTGAATTAGGTAAAAATAAAGATATAATAATTTTGATTATTAGGTCTCGCATAGCATTTTCTATGCATTTAATATCAGGAATCAACAGGAGTAATCGCAAAGTACATGTGGCAACATATCGTTGTAGCGTACTTTGTGAAAATTTTCTCTTATCCTAAACACACGAATTAGAGGAACGTCCTAATCTGATATTAAATGCAACCAGTGAGTAGCAGACCTGATCATAAGCAAATATTTTTCACTAAAAATCAACAGATTTTGAAAGGAGGCAACATAAAGAATGGCTATTGATACGGTGTTATGGAGCAGACTGGTGACTGGTTTGACACTCGGATTCCACGTTATTTTTGCAACGCTTGGTGTTGGTGTACCTTTGATGATTGCAATTGCAGAGTTCATCGGTATTCGGAAGAAGGATCACCATTACATACTTATGGCAAAGAGGTGGTCCAGAGGATTTGTCATATCTGTGGCGGTTGGTGTGGTGACAGGTACAGCGATATCGCTGCAATTGGCCCTGGTGTGGCCGAATTTTATGAAATTGGCCGGGAATGTTATTGCACTGCCACTATTTATGGAAGTATTCGCGTTCTTTTTTGAAGCGATCTTCTTGGGCATTTATTTGTACACGTGGGATCGGTTCAAAAATCCTTATATCCACTGGTTGCTGACTATACCGGTTGTTGCCGGGGCAGGGATGTCTGCTGTTTTTATCACGACAGTAAATGGATTCATGAACCAGCCTGAAGGCTTTGTCATGGAAGCAGGTCAATTCTTGGCAGTGAATCCTGTACAAGCAATGCTGAATGCGGCGACGTTCTCCAAAGTATTTCATGTATTAAGCTCTGCTTATCTGACAGGAGCTGCTCTGTTAGCAGGAATTGCAGCCTTGGCGATGCTGAGAAAAGGGGTGTCAGCCTACCACAAAAAGGGCCTGAACCTCATGATGGCCGTTGTTCTGGTCTTCAGCTTATTAAACTCCTTAGCCGGAGATGTATCTGCCAAGTTTTTGGCTGAGCATCAACCGGAGAAGCTCGCGGCTGCCGAGTGGCATTTCGAGACGGAAAGCGGCGCGGATCTGATCTTATTAGGATGGCTGAATGCTGAGCATGAAATCATAGGTGCTCTCCATTTGCCGAAAGTGCTCAGCTTTCTTGCCTTTGGAGACTTTAACGCCGAGGTAACCGGGCTGAATGAATTTCCACCCGATGAGCATCCGCCGTTACTTGTGCATTACTTGTTTGATCTGATGGCTGGAATCGGTTTCGCACTGCTTGCGATCTCATCTCTGTATTTCCTGTTTGTGTTCTGGAAGAAACGCAACCAGTTTAACAAGTGGATGCTACGCATGGTTGCACTCAGTGCACCGCTTGCATTTCTGGCCGTTGAGATGGGCTGGTTCTATGCAGAGATCGGGCGGCAGCCCTGGATCATCCGAGGTTATATGCGCGTAGAAGAGGCCGCCACTTCGTCACCGAGTGTACGAATTTTATTTTTCGTCTTCTTGCTTCTGTACATCGTGCTTGGCGTCATCTGTGTTCTCGTGCTGAGACGTTTGTTCAATAACAATCCTGCTGAGCTTGAGATGGAGAAATGGTTGAAAGAGAAGCGTGATCAATCAGCCAAGGGAGGGGAGCAGGCCTGATGAGTTATGAATTAATTGGTATATCGGTACTCTGGCTGTTCTTGTATGGCTATCTTATTGTAGCTTCTATTGATTTTGGAGCAGGTTTTTTCGCCTTTTATGCACGCCTGACCAAGCAGGATCATCTGATTAATCGGCTGATTTCCCGGTATCTATCACCGGTGTGGGAGATCACCAACGTATTTTTTGTCTTTTTCTATATTGGCATCGTCGGGTTTTTCCCGGATACCGCTTATTATTATGGCTCCGCGCTGCTTGTCCCGGGAAGTATTGCCGTCATTCTGCTTGCTATTCGGGGGTCGTTTTATGCTTTTGAGAATTACGGTTCCAAAAATAACATTATATATTTGTTCTTATACGGAGCTACGGGTTTGCTTATCCCGGCATCGTTGTCAGTGGCACTGACACTGTCTGAAGGTGGCTTTATTCTAAAGCAGGGGGAGACGGTTTCCCTGGATTATTGGGCGCTGTTCACCAATCCGTTATCGTGGAGCATCGTTGGACTCGCCATCGTATCCGTATTGTTCATTAGCGGATCATTTCTTACATTTTACGCTTCTCGGGCAGAGGATCATGCGGCATTAAAACTGATGCGTAACTATGCTCTGTTCTGGAGTACACCGACCATTATTCTCGCGCTGACTGCATTTATCTATTTGGGTCAACACAATGAGCGTCATTTTCAAAACATGATGGATTTATGGTGGCTGCTGGCGCTATCCGTTGCATTTTTCATGATTGCCATGTGGCTGTTATATAACGGTCGCCGTTACGGATTAGCTTTTATTTTCATTATGCTGCAATTTTTCACAGCCTTTTTCGCTTACGGCATTGGGCAGTATCCTTATATTCTTGATCCATATATCACGATTCAGAGCAGTGCCACACCGCCAGCAATGGGTTTTGCGCTAGTGGTTGTGTTTATCGGTGGGCTGTGCCTGTTAATTCCTTCTCTTATTCTGGTCTTCAAACTGTTCCTGTTTGATGCGGATTATGTGAAAGGGAAAAAATAAAGGAGGAGCTTTCTGTGAAGAGAAAAGCCAAATCCAATCTGATCTCGCAGCAAATGTCGTTACAACGAACAAACAGGCTGCTCCTTGCGATCATTTCGCTGGTGCTTGGTGTGACTATTATAAGTCAGGCGGCATTGGTGGCTGAAGCAGTCCAACGGATTTTTGTAGAGAAAGCTTCCTTCTCATCGGTGATGCTGCTGCTTGGGCTATTGCTGGCAGTAATGGCTGTGCGCACACTGTTGACGTACGGCAACGGGAAAGTGGGATTGCATATGGCAGCACGTGCCAAGACAAATATGCGAGCTTCTGTGTTGCAGAACCTTACCCGCGCTTCCATGCCTTCAACCCTTCGTGGACAGACGGGAGGAAAGGTCAGCGTTGCTCTGGATGCTGTGGATGAAGCTGACAGCTATTTCAGTCAGTACATGCCGCGTATGATGGAAGCTGCAATGATTCCGATACTGATTCTGATCGTTACGTTTACCCAGCACGCCAACACAGGCTACATTATGCTGTTTACAGCTCCGTTTATCCCGCTGTTCATGATTTTGGTGGGACTCAAGACAAAGAACAAATCCGAAGAGAAATACGCGCAGCTGGCCGAGTTTTCAGGTACATTTCTGGATTCGCTTCAAGGGCTGGTTACGTTGAAAATATTCGGACGGGCTAAACGTCAGCAGCAGGAGATTGAACGCAGCAGTCTGGGTTATCGGGATGCCACGATGGGCATTTTGAAGATTGCCTTTACAAATACGTTTATGCTGGAATCGATCGTAATGTTAAGCATCGGTATCGTTGCGCTCGAACTGGCTATACAGTTACTCGTGTTCAAATCGATGAGCTTCCACACGGCCTTTCTTGTGTTGTTGCTCGTCCCTGAGTTTTACAGTCTATTGAAGAATACAGGAACGGCTTTTCACAGCGGGCGAACCAGTATGGGGGCCATTCGTAAGGTGGAAGAGATGCTTGAGGAGACGAGTGGCGCAAGTAAGCCTACCATAGATGAGAAAGCCGAGAAGGATACACATATCGGTGATACAAACGATTTAAGGGTGCAGCAGGACGAGTTACGCACAACTCGTGCCGAGTTGATTCCAATGCCACCAACCATTGAACTGGACCACGTTCGTTTCCAGTACGCACCGGATTCCTTTAGACTTGAGACAGGACAGGTCTCGATTGGACCGGGAGAACAGGTTGCCATTGTAGGCAAAAGCGGCTCCGGTAAAACAACGCTGTTGCATCTCATTGCCGGTTTGTTGAAACCAGATTCGGGAGCGGTTCTGGTTAACGGAATGGAGCTTTCGCAACATGATGAAACTGCATGGTTTGAGCAAGTTAGCTACATTACACAGCATCCGTATATTTTTGCAGGTACCTTTGCTGAAAATATAGCGATTGGAGCAGGTCGAAACGTCTCCAGAGCTGAAATAGAGCAGGCGGCAGAGGAAGCAGGACTTGCTGGCGTTGTCGCTCAGTTGGAGCAGGGATTGGATACGTTTGTTGGTGAGGGTGGTCGGGGGTTATCTGGTGGGGAAAAGCAGCGACTTGCCTTGGCACGAGCTTTTCTGAAGAAACCAGCCGTTATTTTGTTCGATGAACCCACAGTAGGACTGGATCTTCACACCGAACGGGTACTGCAACAGTCCATTGCGTCATTAGCCAAAACAGCGACGATGATTACGGTGGCACACCGTTTATATACGATTCAACATGCAGACAACATTTTGTTTATGGATAATGGGGTGTTGGTGGATTCAGGACATCATGAAGCGCTTCTGGTGCGCCTGCCTCAATATGCGGAGATGGTGGATGTACAACGGAAAGGAGGGTTAGCATGAATGAGCTGACGATTCTGTCAAAAGCGATGATTCAGGAGCGCAAGGATATCTTGCTTTCCATTTTGGGCGGATTCATCGCCGGCATTGCAGGGGTAGCTCTTTTTTCCGCGAGTGGATACATGATTTCGCAAACGGTATTTGCGCCACCGCTATATACCCTAATCGTACTTACCTCGATGGTCAAACTGCTCGGTTTCCTTCGGGCGGCGAGTCGTTACACAGAACGCTTGTATTCTCATAGGGCGACGTTCTCCATGCTCAGCCGTTTGCGGACATCCTTTTTTGCCAAACTGATTCCGGTGACACCAGGTATATTAAACAAAAACCGAAGCGGGGATTTGCTTGCGCGGATCGTGGGTGATGTGGAGAGCTTGCAAAATTACTTTTTGCGTGTCGCCTATCCACCGATCATTGTTGTCATGGTGTTTTTGGCTACCATGCTGTTCACTTCGGTCTTTTCAATCTGGATTGCGTGTGTGCTGGTACTTGGCATGCTGATCACGGCTTTTGTTGTACCAAGCATTGTCTTGGTGGGACAGCGAAAAATCCACGGACGTGTCCGCCAGCAACGGGCTTTGCTGTCCACGGAAGTGACCGAAGTGTTGTATGGTTTCAGGGATCTGAAAGTATACGGCCAATTGGAACAGCGCGAGCAGCAGCTTCAGCAGGCTTCCGCTACATTGGCAACAGAACAGAAACAAGCCGCTTCGCACTTGCTACGAGGGCAATCCATGCACGTTTTTGTGACGTATCTCGTGACATGGGGAGTGCTTGCCCTGAGCGCTTTCTTAATTATGAACGGAGTGTTCGCTGGTGTATTCCTCGCCATGCTGATTCTGGCTACGCAGACTGTGTTCGAAGAAGCTGC
Organism: Paenibacillus sp. FSL R5-0749; assembly: GCF_038595085.1. Taxonomy (NCBI): domain Bacteria; kingdom Bacillati; phylum Bacillota; class Bacilli; order Caryophanales; family Paenibacillaceae; genus Paenibacillus; species Paenibacillus sp. FSL R5-0749. The sequence continues at coordinate 3,331,233 of NZ_CP152005.1, forward strand.
GGGAATGGCTGTATTACCTCTATATAAGCAGGACAGCGAACATGCAGCTCAGCGACTGACGGAAACGGTGCCAACCTCCGATGTACATCCTGCACAGCCAAGGGGTGAATTGTCAGGCGATCATGCAGTTTCAATCGAGTTATCTCATGTTAACTTCCAATATGAAGGAGAATGGAGACCGGCGCTGAGGGAGCTATCCCTGCAGCTTACAGCAGGCTCCAAAACTGCGATTGTCGGGCCGAGCGGGTCAGGTAAGTCAACGATTATTGATCTAATACTCAAGCTGCGTACACCAACGTCTGGTGATATATGGTTAAACGATATTCCAGTGCAGGAATTGAATGAAGAGAGTATTTGGCAAAGGGCAAATGTCGTGTTGCAGCAAAGTCATTTCTTCCGGGGAACCATCCGGGACAACCTATTGCTGAATGGAGAAGAACATTCGGATGAACATCTGTCGGCTGTGCTGGATAAAGTACAACTGCCAAATAAGTCGTTGAACGACATGGTGTATGAAAAAGGGGAGAATCTGTCGGATGGCGAGAAGCAGCGGCTAGCACTGGCACGCGCCATGTTGCGCAACGGAAGGTTATGGCTGCTGGACGAACCGACTTCTTCTCTGGATTACGTCACAGAGCAACGTGTATTACAGCATCTTCTGGCACAGGCGACCGAAGATACACTTCTCCTGATCTGTCACCGACTGACGGGATTGGAAGAGATGGATCGGATTGTCGTCATGGACCAAGGCAAGATTGTAGAATCGGGTTCTTTCTCCGAGTTAATGGATCAAAAAGGTTATTTTTATAAAATGAAGCAAATTGAACGACAAATGATTGGAGACGCCGGGGCGTGAAATTGTAAGAAGAGTCCTGTTCGTGGTGTCGATAGTGCTTATTCAAAAACTAAAGAACGTCACTGATGTTATCGTCAGTAGCCGTTCTTTAGTCTTTTTGTCTATTCATTAAAAGAACTGTAAGCTCCTAATATAACAAAAGGTTAGCGAGTTCAAACGGATAATGGATATAACGCAATCTAAGTCATCCTTTACATCACAGCAGATGATTCAGATGCCTTATTTTTCTTCGCAAGCGGTTTCTTCCTTAATGTTCGATCATATAGATACGGCTTACCGTGATATTCCCATGCATTCTTTTGTTTTTGCTTTTTATGTATATCAACCTTAATCTCCAGATTGGCAACGTTGCTCTGGAATTCAGTCGCAATTCGTTTGCACCATTTCAGTCCACTTTCTTCAGATGCACTGAAGTGCACGCGTAACAGATATCCATTCACCGTCAATTCAAACTTATATAAATTCATGGTATGTATCCTTTCCAGGTAGAGATTATATACTGCACAAAATACGATAATCTGATTATAACACGAACGTACGTTCCGAAAAAGTGATATTTATGAAAACCATAATCCAAGAAGGTTCGTTAGACTCCTTCGCAGGAGTTCGTTTAATGGTAAAATATCTAAAAATGGTTCATGTTGGGGGATACGCATGTTTAAACTGATGATCGTCGATGATGAATTGCTCATGCGGGTTGGAATTCGTTCTATGCTGAACTGGGAAGAGTACAATTTCCATGTTGTTGGTGAAGCTGGAAATGGTAAAGAGGCATTGAGCCTAGCGCTTGATGTAATGCCGGACCTAATTATTACAGATATCAAGATGCCAGTTATGGATGGACTGCAGCTTATACAAGAGGCCTCCGGCTCACTAAAAACCTGTAAGTATGTCATCCTGAGTAATTTTGACGAATTTCATTATGTGAAAGAGGCACTGAAACTTGGCGCTACAGATTACTTGATTAAAAGCGAGATCACCGAATCCTCCCTTATTGAGCTCCTGAGCACGGTTGGACAGAGACTGCAAAGTGAACATGTTCATCCAACCAATTCACCCTCTATCGCGCAGGATTATTCCAAGAATCTAAGATATCTAAAGGATAGTTTTTTTCAAGATATTGTAAGCGGATTCATAAGTGGAGAGGACATCTTCTCCAGAGCAGAAGAACTGCATTTTCGTATCCATTCGGACCAGCTGGTTGTCATCAAGTTCATCGTGAACTATTACGAGGACGCAAAGAGGAAATATGTTGAGAAGGGGGAAAAGCTACTCCGATTTTCAATTCTTAATATTATGGAAGAGATTATTCCCTCGAAGTGGGAGAAGGAGATTTTTGTTGAAAGTTCTTCTGACTATTGGGTGATCGTCAATGTACATCCTGAGAGCCAATCTGTACACACCGATATAAATAAACTATGTAACAAATTGCTGTCTTCCATCAAGGACTTTATGAATCTGTCCCTCACCGCAGGGGTAAGTACGATGGTTTCGGGCTTCCCTCACATTAAGAAGGCCTGCCAAGAGGCGGAAATGGCTCTACAACATGGGTTCTTCACAGGTAGCAACAAGGTATTGTATTACGAGTATATGGTCGAATCCCTAGATCGACAGGAAATTAAGGGGGCTTTAAGCCCGCAACAAGAACGAGATTTGTTGAAGTTATGGGTAAGCAAAGACAACAATAAAGCGAAAGAGTTCCTCGAAGGAATCCGATTTAATCTGGAGCAGCTACGAGCGGATGAGAATAGCATTCGCAAGCAATATATCCTGGTACTGGAAATGATACATTCCCATCTTTCCCGAGCTACGGAAAGAGGTACAGCTTCTTTAACAGAAAAATCGCCATATGAAATCGTTCTAAAGGGGGAGTATTGGGAGGATATTCATCAAGATATGCTTGCCCATATTGCGTATTACTTCCAAACCGATTCCCAAAACAAACAGGAAAGCACCTACACCGATCTGGCCACTGAATTGATCGACAAGTATTATGCTGAGGATATTTCCTTGCAAGGCATCGCAAGCCAAATCAGTGTTAATCCGTCGTATTTAAGCCGGGTGTTCAAGCAGGAACGAGGAGAGAACTTTATCACGTATTTGACCCGAGTTCGCATTGAACACGCTAAAACATATCTATCGAGCAGAGGAATGAGAGTGTATGAAATCGCAGAAAAGGTAGGCTACCATAATTACACGTACTTCAGTAAGATTTTCAAAAAATCGGTAGGTCTCACCCCTGAGGAATATCGAGAGTTACAGCAGGGATGAATATGTAATCGGTGAATAGAGGTGCAGCATATGAAGCATGTTCGGCCTTTCCGAATCAAGTACAAAATTATGGTGATCTGTATGACCGTCATTATCCTTCCGGTATTGGTGATGACGATCAATTCGTATTACTCCTCTGAGCGGTTATTGGCACAAAACTATACAACGTTGCTCAATGATCTAGCCAAACAGACGAATATTCGCATTGACGAGTTCCTCAAGGAGATTGAAAAAATTTCATTGCTGGCCAGCAATGGTCTTAGTGACAATCTGTCAGCCACTCATGAAGGAAGTTTTCCGATCCAGGATTTCCTGCGAACGGGTGACGAACAGCATGAGATTGCCGCATACAACATTCTGATGAATTATATCATGATGAAAGATCGTGTATTTTCCATCTACCTCTACAATATGAACGGGGGACAGGACCTTTTTGTCAGTCCGCATCAACCCATTGATCCGAACTACAAAGTAGCGAATGAATTATGGTTTAAAAAGTTCATGCATGATAATGATCGAACCATTACCCTCACAACACGAATCGACGAGCAATTGGAGAATAAAATACTGGCAGTGTCACACGCTCGCAAAATTCATGATGTGTCTAGTGGAGAGCTGCTTGGTGTAATCGTTGTCAGTATTGATATCAAATTCATCGAGATTGTCAATCGAAATTTGCAGGAAGGGTTACGCTCCAGATTCATGATCGTTGATGAGGATGACAAAATCGTATATAACGTGAACGAACGATTAATTGGGACATTGTTCAGGGACAACGTGCGTCCACCTGAAACATTCAATGTCGTGGTGACCAGTCCCCTTAGTCAGCAAAAATGGACAACTTACTTATATATGCCTTTGGATGAGTTGACTGCGGATGGCAAAATATTGGGCCGTAATCTGGTGACGCTCGCCATAGTCATTGTTCTTTTTGCTGCCGTCATATCCATCTTTCTATCTCACGTGATCACAACGCCCATTAAAAAACTGCTACGGAATATCGCGTTAGTTGAGAAAGGTCAGTTTGAGCAAGTTGAACCTATTGGCTCAAGAGACGAGATTGGACACTTATCCATTCGATTTAATAGAATGTCTCACGAGTTGAAGCGGTTGGTCGAACGGATGCAGCAAGAAGAGATAGAAAAAGCCAAGGCCGAGATGCGTGCGCTCCATGAACAGATCAAGCCTCATTTTCTATATAATACCCTTGGGTCGGTGAAATGGATCGCCTCGATGCAACAAGCTGACAAAATCGTGGATATGACTGATGCCCTAATCTCGATGCTCCGCTATGCCACAAAATCCGATGGAACCCTCGTAACGATTCGTGAGGAACTCGATAATATAGCCAATTATGTAACGATCCAGAATGTCAGGTACTATGATTGTATTCAGATGAGATATGAGATTGAGGATAGAGTGTTGGATTATCGGATGCCCAAAATGATCCTGCAGCCCATTGTGGAGAATGCAATTTTTCATGGCCTGGCCGAGCTAGAGGAAGACGGAATCATCACCATTCGGATTCAACTGCGAATGGATGAAGTTGTCATTGAAATCTGCGATAATGGCGTGGGTATGGATCAACATACGATGCAAAACCTCATGGAAGAAAAGTTCGGTGCAGGTACAGGAACCAATGGAATTGGACTGCATAATGTGCAGCGACGAATTCAACTTCATTTTGGGAAACCTTATGGAATACAGGTGGAGAGTATAGTAGGTGAAGGTACCAAGTTCTCCATTTTGCTGCCTGCCATTTCAGAGTTTAGATAGAACCAAAGGGCTTGCAGTATGAACTGCAAGCCCTTTGGTTTACCCCTTGACGCTACCTAGCACCAAACCTTTGGTAAAGTATTTCTGTAGGAACGGATATACGAGTAAAATCGGAATGGCTCCCAAGAACATTTGAGCTGCGCGTCCCGTTCTGGCGTTCATCATGGATAATAGCTGCGTATAATCCGAGCCGGATTTCAGCATGATTTGCTCAAAACTTTGCAGAAGGGTCTGCAGGTAGCTTTGTAATGGATAATTGGCTGGATTGTTCATATAAATAATGCCATCGAACCACGAATTCCAGTGGGCAACGATACTGAACAAACCAACGGTTGCGAGAGCGGGCTTAAGAAGTGGGAGCAGAATCCGAAGCAATACCTGTACTGGACCAGCACCATCGATAATGGCTGATTCTTCAATCTCCTCGGGCAACCCTCTAATGAAATTCATGAGGATAATCATACTGAATACGGGGAGAGCCCCAGGCAGGATCAAAGACCATATGGAATCGATTAGTCCCATTTTGACAACCACGAGATAGGTTGGAATTAATCCTCCACTGAATAACATGGTTACAATGAAAAATCCCATATAGATGTTACGCCCCATTAATTTTTGTTTGGATTTGGAGAGGGGATAGGCCGTGAGTACGATCAGAACCAGATTCACCAATGTTCCGAGAACGGTTCGTTGGATGGCCACCCAGAGAGAGGAGAAAAATGACCCTCCCGTTAACGCAAATTCATAGGCTTTTGTCGTAAATTCCACAGGCCAGAATGTAACACTCCCCGCAGATACAGCTGCGCTGCTGCTGAATGAAACAGCCAACAGGTTAATAAATGGCAGGATACATAAGAGAGAAATTAGAAGCAATATAGTGTAGTTTAAGATAAGAAATACACGTCTGCTCATACTTTTATCATGGATCATAATGTGAGTTCCTCCTCCTTCTTAGAAGATACGATAGCCAGCCACTCTGTAAGCCAGAATGTACGATACAGCAACGAGAACACTGGAAATGATGGATTTGAATAACCCGACAGCTGTTCCGATCGAATATTGAGCCTGTTGAATTCCCAACCGATATACATAGGTATCAATAATATCACCGGTCTGATAGACAACAGGGGAGTAGAGATTATAGATCTGGTCAAAGCCGGCATTCAGTACATTTCCTAACGACAGCACAGTCATTAAGACAATCGTTGGCATGAGGAGAGGCAAGGTAATATAGATGGTTTGCTTCCAGCGTTTGGCGCCGTCAATTACTGCGGCCTCGTAGAGTCCTGGATCAATACTGGTCAGTGCTGCCAAATAAACAACCGTGCCAAAACCAAAGCCTTTCCATATGTCACTTACAATCATTGTCCAGGGAAATATAGAGGGTGTGCCAAGAAATGAGATCGGTGCAATCCCAAATACGCCTAAAAAGGTATTGATAATGCCGTCAGAGCTCAGTATGTCCAGCATGATGCCAGCCATAATGACCCAAGAGAGGAAATTTGGAATATATACAAGCGTTTGAAATGTACGTTTGATTCCACTGTGCAGGACTTCGTTAAGGAGTAATGCGAAAATAACGGGCACGATTATCCCGCCGATAATCTTGAAGACAGACATGTACAGTGTATTCCAGATGGTTCTTACGAAGTTCGGCTGATTGAATACGTGCGTAAAATTATCCCATCCCACCCAAGGCGAGTTGAAGCCGAGTCCCGGATTGTATTTCTGAAACGCGATAATAAGTCCGTAGAAAGGAATGTAACTAAAGATGAAGACCAAGACCAGGCTTGGGATCAACATGAGATGGTAAGGACTCTGCTGTTTCCATTTTCTCAACATTCATATTCCTCCGTTCATCGTGCGGGAAATGTAATCGCTATCAAATAGAGGGGTGAGATCACCCTCATCCCCTCTTTATGAACGAGATTATTTTGCCCCGTATGCCTCATTGACTGCCTGGGTTGCATCATCGCCTCCGGCTGCACGCCAATTCTGGACAATCACATCGAAATAATCGATACTTTCACTTCCCATAATGATCTTGGTAAAGCCCTCTGTCAGGATATCATCCAAGGTTGTTCCATAGCTTGACAGGATCTCTGGTGTAACACCCCATAAGGCTGTCTTCGTATAGTTTTCGCTGTCGAGTACTTTTTTGGCTAGGCCATATGCATTTTTGGGAGCACCTTGTTGCAAATAATCACCGACTGCACCAGGGGTTGCGTTCTCCATGAATTCAACACTGTTATTATATTTTTGCCACATACCCGAAGTCGTGAGTCCACTGGTATCCTTGGATTCAAGGGCAGCCGACACCGCCTCGAATTGCTCGTAATCGGAATTGGGGTTAAGTACACGGAAGGCTCCAACAACATGGGCAATATCGTTATCCAGCAAGGCAGATAGCGTTTCTGTAGATTCCTTGCCATTGCCTTCATCCACGATATAAGCATAGTCGTTCAAAATCTGGATTACTTTCTCGGGGTTCTTGAATCCCTTCTTCATGACAATATAATTGTTGTTGGCGAAAAAGATGGATTGTGTGGCTTCCTTCCCATCAACGGTAGGGATGATATAAGGGTAGAAGATGGCGTCCTTACCCAGATTGGATACGGTATCGACACCCGGATTATAACCCCACCATTGGTAATAAGGCTGCATTCCCACTTTGCCGGCTACAATGTCCGCGTTCATCGCGTTGAAGTCTTTTATTGCAAATTCCGGATCAATAATGCCTCGCTTGTACCATTCCGACCACTCCGCCAGCGCATTCTTCATCTCAGGCTGTACAGATCCGTATACGAGTTTTCCACTGGCATCTTCCATCCACAGGTCCGGATGCGCATTCCATGCGATCGCGAGCAGGTTGAGGTAGTCCAACGATTGGTCTACTGCTATGCCGTAACCGCCATGCTTTTCCATGAATTTCAGTGCAATATTCTTGATGTCTTCCACAGATTTTGGATCCTGGAGTCCCAATTCTTCTTTCCAGTCGTTCCGAATCCAGATGAAGTCTGGTTGTTCAATTAATCCCCAATGCATCTGCGGTATCCCGTACAGCTTGCCGTCCTTCTTTCCAGACTCGTAACTGTCCGCATCTGCTTCCATGTAACCTTTGAGACGATCCGAAGCGTGTTGATCAAATACTTCGGAGAGGTCCATGACCATATCTGCTTCGACCAGCTGTCTCAGTTGTGATGGATTAACTCTGAATACGTCAGGAAGATCGTTCGATGCGATAGCCAAATTCAATTTGGTATCATATTCATCGCTGACCCAGTCTGTTTTGACATCGATATTAAACTTCTCTTTGTATCGCTTAATCCACACATTGTTGGTGATATCATCGCCCTTTGGATATTTGGCAGAAGAGTATTCTGACGTTACGGTGTGAATGGTTGTCGTTCCACCCTCGTTGGAATCCGGGTTCGTCGTTGGATCTTTCTCGGCACCGCTTCCACTGCTACAGGCAGCAAGTAATAAGGTTGACATGCACACAGACAAGAGTAAAGCTTTCGTTTTCTTGTTCATTTCTTTTCCCCCTTATCAGTCATATTTCAATAATGCTTTCTTGAAAATATTCTAAACGAGAAAGGGGAAAGGGGATATAAAGGTTATTGACGAGAACCCATACGTTTTTTTACTTTTGAGTTGTAGCGAAGAAAAGCTAAATAAGCGTAGTGCACTTTTTTTACTCTATACGCCTTCTTTTTTTACTCATGTCTCCAAAAATTGCTTTAGATGACGATCGATAAGGAGTGAATCCACTTCGTTAGCTCCAATCCCGAAGCAGTGTCCCCACTTGGACTCAATGGACTGAAAAACAGCATTCGGCATATGTTGAACATCATACGCACTGTCTTCTGGTGTAAAAAACAAGTCACTGGACCCAGGCATAACGAGGGCAGGAGAGGTGATCTTACGCAGTGCCTGTTCAAAGTTGCGATCATCTGTGGGATTATCACTAATGTCTCCATATATTCCTGTACGAAGCATGGTGATTAAGTCGTTAGCATCAAAGGATAGAAACACCCGGTCCCAGTAATCTTCAACATAAGACTTCAAGGTATCGTAACCTTCAGATTGATGCAATTTCTCCAAATAATACGCCTGCGAAAACCCCCATGGAGCATAAACTCTCCCCATTGCAGCGAGACCAGCAACCGGAGGGAGCTCATATCTGCCATTTTTAAAATTGGAATCTGCCTGTAACGCTGCGATCATTGCTTCGAATACCAACTGTGTATGGGGTCTGCTTTTTGCTGTTCCGCCAAAGGGGGCAATTCGTTCGACCATCTCCGGATAACTCGTGCCCCACTGAAACACCTGCATGGCTCCCAGAGACCAGCCCACAACGAGTTTAATTTTGGAGATACCGAATTTCTCAGTGATAAGTTGATGTTGGGCACGCACATTGTCATACATGGAGATGAGAGGAAAGTTCTCTCTATCAAATGGGGCAGGGGTATTGCTCGGAGACGACGATAATCCGTTACCCAACATATTGGGCACAACGATAAAATACCGACTGGGGTCCAGAGCCTTGTCCACTCCAATTAACCATTCATTATCTGTGTGAAGTCCAGCAAACCATGTTGGAACGACAATAACATTGTCCTTTTCCGGATTTAAGGTTCCATAAGTCTTGTATGCAATAAAAGCATGAGGGAGCTGTTGTCCCGATTGAAGTAATGTATTGCCAAGGTGATATGTTTCATAATCGTTCATGGGTGGATTCTCCTTATAAAAGTAGTAATAACTTGATTTCACTCTACAATACGTCTATCATCAATTCAACGAAACGTTGTTGAATATAACATTCATTTATTTTGAACAAAGGAGGTTTTGGATTCATGGAAATACGACAGCTAAAAACCTTTTGGACCCTTGCATCGACTTGCAGCTTTCATCAAACTGCTGAATTATTGAGTTATGTCCCGTCTACCATAACCATGCAAATCAAATCGCTTGAAGAAGAGTTGGGCGTGAAATTGCTGGATCGATTAGGTAAAAAGGTTGTATTAACAGATGCTGGGCAGCAATTCCTGCCGTACGCCACTAAAATCTTAAACGATGTAGAGGAAGCGAAGTGCATATCTAGTCAACACGGGGAATTGGCGGGAACGGTAGTTATTGGAGCGGACGAAGTGCTGTGTGCTTATCTTCTTCCAGCCTTGTTCAAACGTTTCCGAGCGGACTATCCTGGTGTGCGGTTGTTGTTCCGCCCGTTGTCTGGTCAAGAGCTTAAATCAAGTCTGAGGGAAGGGCATACGGATGTCGTTTTTGTATTGGATGAGCACGTGGGTGCCAAAGATCTTCACTCCACGTTTTTGAAGAACGAGACCTTTCAAATGGTGGTTTCACCCGATCATATGTTAGCATCGCGTTCCGCGTTAGTTATCGATGACTTTCACAAACAGCATTTTTTGCTGACCGAAAAGAACTGTTCTTATCGTGCTTATTTTGAACAATCTCTGCTGAAGAAAGGCGCAGATGTGCTGACAGAGCTGGAGTTTCATAGTGTAGAAGCCATTAAACAATGCGCAGTGGCAGGTCTCGGGATCGCTTTATTGCCTGAAATGGCTTTGAAACAAGAGTTAAGCGAAGGGGAACTGGTTGCATTGCCTTGGGATTTAACAGATGTATCGTTTTCTGCACAAATGCTTTGGCATCGAGAAAAATGGATATCTCCATCCATCGCTGCTTTCATCCAGGTCGCCAAGCGTGAGCTAAGTTGATTGTTCAGAATTTGTTTAGATGTATGTGTTAAAATATTCTTCACAGACATATATGGGGGATTAACAATGGAAAGAAAGATTCGAAATTCTGCAAAAGCATTGATCATCAACGATGGAAGGATGCTTGCAATGAAGCAGGATGATCATGATGAAGTGATCTATATCCTGCCGGGCGGGAGCCAGAATGCAGGGGAGACATTGACCGACGCTGTGAAGCGTGAAGTTGGAGAAGAAATCAGAGTAGAGGTAGAACCGTTATCATTGGAATTCGTTATTGAAGGGGTATACGGTGAAGCTCTTCATCGTGTAGATTTTGTTTTTTTGTGCGAGTACATAGGTTTGATGGACACAGATAGTTCTATTCTGCCAAGTGACGAAAATCAAGTGGAATATGAATGGCTCGAAATTAAAAACATAAACGAACTACCCTTATTCCCTTCAAAATTACGAAAGCAGATTCTTAGATTGGTTGGGGGAGAACCCACGGTTATGTATTTAGGAAATGAGGAAGATGAGGAACTGTATGGTTAGTCGTGTCTAACACATCGAAGCCGAGAATGAATATGAAGTGATGCATAAACAAGCGGAAGTCTTTTATTTATATAAGGAAAGGCTATTTCAAAGGACGTGAGGGTCCAGTGAGATAGCCTTTTTTGCCGTTGAACAAAGTGTACTGATCAATTCGAAAATGCCCCTATACTAAGGGGTTACATAAGGCAAGGCCCACCAAGGTGAGGTGTTACATATCTTGTTCCTTCACACCTGCTGTCATATGTTTCTGACCCCACATGACCATGGATTCAATTAAAGGAACCAATTCCTTGCCTGATTCGGTGAGTGAATATTCCACTCTCGGTGGTATCTCGTTATATTGCTCCCGATGCACGATACCGGAATGAATCAAATCCTTCAAACAGTTCGTTAGCATCGTTCCGGTAATGCCAGGCAATCTTCTTTTTAATTCATTGTAACGTATACAGTCATTTTCACTGAGGATTGCCAGGATCGGAAGATTCCACTTGCCTCCAATGACCTGAAATGCATAAGTCGCTGGACATAACTGATCGAAATTAAACTCGTATTTCACTTGATACCCTCCAATAGTATACTTTTTGATACTAAGTCAGAAAAAGAATCGTACTTGTTCAGAAGATTGTAGACATTATAATCAAACTAACACAAGGAAATCAATTCATAAAGTTAAAGGCGGGATACATGTGAGTAACGAATCTATGATGTGTGATCTGGAAACCGGCATATGTGGTGTGAGCGAAGAAGAGGCTATGCAAGAAATTAATCTGAATCACGTTGGGAAAAAGGTAACCATTTATTACGCAACAGATCCGATTTGCTCTCACTGCTGGGCGCTAGAGCCGGTGCTTCATCGGTTTGTTGAGGAATACGGTCATTATTTTACGTTGGAAATCAAAATGGGTGGGCTACTGGCTAACTGGAACGGTTTCTCGGATGGCGCTAACGGAATTCAGAAACCTTCAGACGTTGCAGGGCATTGGAGGGAAGTGGGGGAACATTCACGTATGCCCATTGATGGTTCCTTATGGCACGATAATCCAATACTTTCTTCCTATCCGCCATCTCGCGTATTTAAGGTCATTCAGAGTACACACCTTGGTAAAGAGCATGAATTTTTAAGACGTGCGCGTGAAGCCGTGTTTGCATTTAATCAAAATATTGGAGAAGATGATGTGCTGACGGATATCGTCAATCAACTGGGTTTGAATGGAAAAGAAGTGGTTGAGGCGGCTGCACAGCAATCTGCACAAGATTTATTAGAGGAAGACTTTGAGCGTGTCGCCAGTTTGGGAGTTAGAGGTTTCCCATCCATTATCATTGTAAATGAAGAGAACCAAGGGATGAAAATTGTCGGAGCACGTTCTCTTGAAACATATGTGCAAGCACTTCAGCAGGTGCTCGGAGCTGATCTGCAACCCAAACAGATTACCTCCTTGGAGCAGAAATTGAAGGAGGGACACCTTCTTTTTTCTAAAGAAGTAGAGGTCATGTACGATATCCAAAAGAGTGACATTGCATCCTATGTGAAATCTGAATTGACAGAGCACACCTATCATGTGGGTCATATTTTGAATGAGATGTATATTAAGCATATCTGAGAAAAAACAAGAAATCTGTAGCAGCACATTATCCTTAACAGAATCTTCCTGCTTCGGCAAACGGTTGTGTTATTCGCACAGGCAAGTCGTCCACCCATTGCGTAGACTAAAGTAGATCAAGTCAAGTGAGGTGAATTCCATGGTTAAGACCAATGAAATACACGTCAAGGCAAAACGGCTCAAAGATCGTCCAGTCTGCGTGACTCTTCATAATGGGGAAACGTACGTTGGCTATATCTCTGGTGTCAATCACGCAGGGGTAGTGATTACCGGAGGCGGAAAGCTTACTCAGGCCGCAATCTCAGCACCCTCATCTGAAGGAAGTGCTCGCAAAAGCAAACCTAAAGCAGAGGCTACAAGAAAAACAGTAACCTCTCGAAAGCGTAAACGGACGAACAATACTCGTAAGTCGCAGGTACGATCCCGGTCGATGTCTTCTCGTTCAATCTCTCGGCAAGCTCAGGTATCATCATTCATGCCTATGTTAGGTTCATTGTTAGGTGGTGGCTTTGGCGGACTTGGCGGTGCAGGCTCGATTGGAGGTATGTTAGGCGGTGGTATGCGGTTGTTTGGCATGATCCAGCGGTTTACACCTGTGGTCAAAATGGGGTATGGCATGATTAAGCAGATTCAGCCATTTATGGGGGCGGTTCAAGGGCTGATGACTCCAGCAAGCCAGGCTGCGGCAGATGCCGAAGGTGAAGAGGAAGCACAACGAGGATAATACTTGAAATGAAAATTGTGAAATAGAACACAACCTTCGTTGCATTTGGGAAGGAAGGATTGCTAGTATGTTGGGTGATCTGATCTCTTTCTGATCTGTTCTTGTATTCTCAGTTAGATGCTTAACTACAAGCTGCTCTCCGTAAGCCAAACGGAGGGTGGCTTATTTGCTTATGCTGTATATGAGGTTTGAACCAGCTCGATTTCGCATGCTTGCTCAATGCTAACGAACCTCAGAAACCTTAAACCTTATTCGGGTCAATATCAAGCCATTAAAATTCGCCCGAATCGGGTTAAATAAGACTCCCTGTGTTTGTTAAATTACTTCGTTGCGAGGAATACAAACTGAGATTTCCAATACGCGTCTAACATCTAACTTTGATACCATGTAGTTCGGCCGACTACCCTTATGCAGCAAAAAGCACCGCGCGCTGGAAGCTGCACACGGTGCGAAAAACAATGCTGATGTTGCAGAGTAGGAGAAAATTCTATTCCGCTCTGATTAAGCTTGTTTGGTTTTAAGACGAATGACGTTCCACGACGCTTTGTTCAGTACAGCTTGCACTTTACCTTGATCTACGGTTGTGTGCCCGCCGTTGTGAGGAAGAACGTTGCGTGGGTTTTCCTTGGTATTGGTTGCTTTTAAGTCGTTGTTCTCCAATACGATATGCTCCACAAATGTGGTTTCTCCGAAGGAACGCAGATCCACATTCAGTTCCAATTTCTCATCCAGATGTCTGTTCACCGCAAAGATCGTGATCGTGCCATTCTCTTCATCATGCACACTGATTGCTTCGAGATAAGGAACATCTGTAAAGTCTTTGGAATCATATTTAGGTGAAGTAGTGATGGAACGCAACACTGTACCACGACCGAAGTTGGATGCGTGCATGAACGGGAAATATGTCGTCTGGAACCAGATCGCTCCGTTATTTTCCGTCATGATTGGTGCAATGGTGTTAATCAACTGAGCAAGACAAGCCATTTTTACACGGTCGGCGTGCTTGAGAATGGTAATCAGGTAACAACCCACGGCTAATGCATCTTCATGCGTGTATACATCTTCAAATTCAGGAGGAGCAATCTGCCAGCGTTCTTCCATACGGCTTGTGCCAATGGATTTCCAAACATTCCATTCATCCAGGGACAGCATCAATTTCTTTTTACTGCGTTTTTTGGCTTGTACAAAATCACAGATCGAAGCCACACTATCAATAAATTGATCCAAATCCAGCGATGTTGCCAGGAAGTCATACGTGTTGTCTTTGTTGTTATTGTAATACTGATGCAGGGACAAGTAGTCTACATTTTCATAGGTGAGATCAAGTACAGTTGCTTCCCAATCTGCAAATGTCTTCATGTCACGGCTGGAGCTGCCACATGCAACGAGTTCAATCTCTGGATCAACCCATTTCATCGCTTTTGCTGTTTCGTTCGCAATACGACCGTATTCATATGCAGTCATTGCACCAATCTGCCAAGGGCCGTCCATTTCGTTGCCAAGACACCAGGTTTTGAATTTATGCGGGTCCTTGTAACCGTGAGAGATACGCAGATCACTCCAGTATGTGCCAGATGGGTGGTTGCAGTATTCAATCAGGTTTCTGGCCGCATCAATACCGCGAGTACCCAGATTTACAGCCATCATCACTTCGGTTCCAACCAGTTTGGCCCAATCTGCAAATTCATTCGTACCTACCGCATTCGTTTCAATCGTCCACCATGCGAGTTCAAGTCTGCGTTTGCGCTCGGCTACCGGGCCCACACCATCTTCCCAGTTGTAACCGGATACGAAATTGCCACCTGGGTAACGAACGATAGGTACATTCAGCGCTTTGATCGCTTCAATAGCATCCTGACGGAAACCTTGAGCATTCGCAGTAGGGTGACCTGGATCATAAATACCGCCGTACACGGCCCGTCCCAGATGTTCTATAAATGAACCATAGACACGTGGATCTACTTCAGCAATCTGAAAGTCTTTATCGATAAGCATTTTGGATGTAAGCAATGGGAAAACCTCCATAGAATTAATTTTAGGTGCGTCATGGACTTTATTTCACGTTGAATTCGCATAAAAGCAAAATCAACTCATTGATTTGTTATCTAATGTGTATCATAATGCTATTATATTGAGCAAGTTCATTTTACAGGGTTCGCTAAAAAACGAATCCTAAATCACTAAATATAATGGATTTTATAGAGATATAGGAGTGAAGTTCATGATGCTTGGCACGGATGCCGCGTCCTTAATCATTTACGAGGCCCTCGCAAGCGAGGCCCGTCTAAATATCGTTCGCTTATTATTGCAGAACAGAGAAATGCACATTAATGCGCTGGCCAAAGAACTGTATCTGAGCAAAGCCATCGTGAGTACTCATGTGAGCAAGCTGCAAAAAGCCGGGATTGTAGGCAGTCGCATGAAGCGGGAGAATGGGGGCACATATAAATACTGCTTTATTCTGCAAGAATTCATGACGATCAATCTCTCTCCTGAACCTGTTGATGCTCCGTACCATGAAGTATCTATTCCAGTTGGTCACTACACGGATTACGAAGCCTGGCCCACCTGTGGAATTGCAACAACAACACAAATGATTGGGCAATATGATACGCCGGCGTGCTTTATGGACCCGGATCGGGTTAATGCGGGTATACTCTGGTTGGCACGCGGGTTCTTGGAATATAAAGTCCCTAATTATCTGAATACAGAACAGCATCTCCAAGAGATTGAGATTTCACTCGAACTCAGTTCGGAAGCACCTCAAGTTAATGAAAACTGGCCTTCCGACATCCGTTTCTCCCTTAATGGAAAAGACCTGGGAACATGGACAAGCCCCGGGGACTTTGGGGATCGGAAAGGCAAGCATACACCGCTGTGGTGGAAATTGGACGTTAACCAGTATGGTGTTCTGAAGGTACTTCGTATTAACAGAGAAGGAACGTTTATGGATGGCCAACGTATCTCGGATGTGTGTATCCACGATCTGCAACTCGATTCATCGACCTACTGGACGTTTGCATTAAGGCCGGAAGAAGGGGTGCCCGGGCGTGGTGGTCTGACACTTTTCGGGAAAGGGTTCGGTAACTACGATCAGGACATTTTGATTCGATACTATTACGAGGATGCAAGGGAATCTACGCCTATTGATGTATAAAATTCCTTCTTTTATGTCAATTTAATAAGACAAAGCACACATAGACGAATTGCATGTAAATTCCATAGTATTGGTATTGACAACGATTACATCGGTGGTGTAAGATACAGCTAAATAAGGAGTGTCACTGATTCGATCAGGCACCACCACAGTCTGGATTTCACAAGTTTGTTTGACTTGTGTCCGGGACCATGGTGGTGCTTTTTGCATATTGGGGGTGAGAACATCATGAGGTTCAAAAAATCGTTAAACAACAACATCGCTCTGGCAGAAGATGCCGAAGGCTACGAAGTCATTGTGATCGGGACCGGAGTTGGGTTCAAAAAAGTGAAAGGACAATGGATTGAACGGGAGCAGATTCAAAAAACATTTCGAATCGGCTCAGATGACAAATACCAGCGATTGGAGCAATTTTTTAATGATATCCCGCTGCAAGTCATTAACGTCACCGATCAAATCATTGAGCATGGCCGGAACCAAATCGGTAAAAAGTTGAATGATTCCATTCTGCTCACCCTAGCTGATCACATTCACTTTGCGCTGGATCGCTTCAAGAGCGGTGTGGACGTGCAGAATCCGCTTCACTGGGATATCCGCCATCTGTATCCTGTGGAATACCGTATCGGAGCCTATGCCGTCGAGCTAATTAACGAAGCTTTTGAGGTAAGTTTGCCGTCAACAGAGGCAAGCTCCATCGCTCTTCATTTTGTGAATTCGCAGTTTGATTCCGGCAGTATGAATCAAACGATCAAGATAACCCAGATGATTAATGACATATTAGATATCATGACGGATCATTTTGGAATGACACTGGATCAGGAAACCACTGATTTTTCCCGTTTCGTTACCCATCTCCGATATTTCATCGTTCGACAATTGAACAGGGAAGTGCTCTCCTTCAAAGATCAGCAGTTTCTGTATGACGTATTGTTGGAGCGATATCCGTCCAGCTTCCAGTGCGCACTTAAGATAAAGGAAGAGATGGAGCAGCAGCGCGGATTCGCAATTACTCCCGATGAGATGGTATACCTCATGATTCACATCGAGAGAGTAACATCCCGTTCCGACACGGGTTGATCTCAATACAACCAGCTTGGAGCTATACCACATGATTATGAATATGGAGTGTTACTGATTCGATCAGGCACCACCAAATGTTTCCGACTCCGCTATCTACGGCGAGCCGGGTTGGCATTTGGTTTTTTTTCGCCCAAAAAAGGAGGAAGCAGCATGAATCATCGGGAGTTGTCGAAAGAAATCATTCACTTAACAGGAGGGCAAGGGAACATAACGCAAGCCTGGCATTGCATCACACGGTTACGATTCAATGTTCGTGATGAAGACAAGGTTCAGCTTGAGCAGATGAGAGCATTGGACGGTGTGCTCGGAGCCCAATTTCAGAGTGACCAGTTTCAAGTCGTCATCGGAAATAAGGTCGCGGCCGTGTATGAAGAGATTGAGGTTCAACTGAAACCGGATGGCAAGCCGCAACCCGAAGCAGGTGCTCCACGTTCCAAAGGCATTAATGCTGTATTGGATACCATCTCGGGTATCTTCACTCCCATCCTTCCTGCCATCATAGGTACAGGTATGCTGAAGGGTATTCTGGCTTTGCTGGTTACACTCGGAGCAATCCAGGAGACAAGTGGAGAGTATCAGATTCTGTCATCTATAGGGAATGCAGCCTTTTACTTTTTACCTTTTCTGCTTGCTGTCTCGTCTGCTCGAAAGTTCAAAGTCAATGAATATATTGCCTTGACCCTCGCGGGTACATTATTGTATCCAACCATCCTGAATGCATATTTGGCAAATCAGCTGGAGCCGATACGTTTTCTCTCACTGCCCGTGTCCATTGTGAATTATACCCAGTCTGTCATTCCAATCATTTTGGGTGTGTGGCTTCTGAGTTATGTTCATCGCTGGGTGGATCGATTCATTCCTGGCCCAGTCAAGGTGATCTTCACCTCGATGATTGTATTAGTCATCACGGTTCCCATTCTGCTCATTGCCATTGGGCCACTCGGGAACTACATCGGTATCTATCTAGAAATGGGTACTTCCTGGCTTTTTGCTCATTCAGGTCCGTTAACGGGAATTGTTCTTGGTGGATTAATGCCATTGATCGTCATGACAGGCATGCACTATGCGTTTTTCCCGGGTACGTTGCAGAATTTGAGCAAACTTGGATATGACGTGCTTTTGTTGCCGATCAACCTTGTGACCAATATGAGTCAGGCGGGTGCCGTGGCGGCCGTGTTTCTCAAAACAAAAGACAAGTCCATGAAGTCCATAGCCTTATCTAGCGGCATCTCTGCCTTGCTCGGCATCACCGAGCCAGCATTGTACGGGGTAACACTGAAGTTGAAAAAACCATTCTATGCTTCACTGATCGGTGGGGCCGCTGGCGGCGGGTTTATTACTGCAGTTGGTTTGAAGTGCTTTGGCTTTGCCGTGCCGGGACTGCTGGCCCTTCCGTTATATATTGGCCCAGGCGGAGGCATGTCTAACTTCTGGTATGCTCTGATCGGTATCGGCATCAGCTTTACCGTTTCATTCATACTGACTTTACTGCTCAAGTGGGATGAGCAGAACACACATAGTAAGGTGGTATCCGGTTCATCTCAGCATCTATCCCAGCCGCATCAAGCCACCACCACTGTTGTGACTGATGAAGAGGCAAGAGCTGTAACCGTACATTCAATTGAGGAAAAGAAAGGCGAAGTATTCAGCCCGCTCACTGGTGAAGTCGTGCCGCTTGCATCTCTACCGGACAAAACCTTTGCTGAGGAGATGACCGGAAAAGGTATTGCCATTCTTCCGCAAGAAGGACGCGTGACAGCCCCATTTGACGGGATCGTCACCATGGTTGCCAAAAGCAAACATGCGGTCATGTTAACGTCGACGAGCGGGATTGAAATTCTTATTCACGTTGGATTGAACAGTGTGTCGCTCAAAGGGAAATTTTTTGACGTCAAGGTTACTACAGGACAAGAAGTGAAGAAGGGTGATCTGCTGTTGGCGTTCGACCTGGATGGCATCCGGGATGCTGGGGTTAATCCGGTCACACCGGTCATCGTAACCAATACACCAGATTACCTTGATGTGGTACCGGTTCAGGTGAAGGGGGTGATTCCGATGAATGAATTGCTTCTCCTCACTGTTCGCTAACAGCTGTATGAAGGCGTACTTTTTTTAAAAGGATTTACGAGCAATATAAAACAACTTTGTACTCACCCAAAAAAGGAGAGAAACCACATGACAAAAACAATTAAACACTCATTTCCTAAAGGATTCTTATGGGGAGGAGCTACCGCGGCCAATCAGCTCGAAGGGGCCTATGACGCAGATGGCAAAGGACTTTCTACTTCAGATATGGCGCCTTATATCCCTCATGAAGAGCGTAACGGGAAAGATTTCACTTTCGACGTGGATTCGGTTCAGCTAGAACAATATCTAAGTGGTAACTCAGGCGTCTATTTCCCCAAGCGGAATGGCGTAGATTTCTATCATCGCTATCAAGAAGACATCGCACTGTTTGCAGAGATGGGATTCAAGGTATTCCGACTTTCCATCGCGTGGACACGCATCTTCCCGACAGGAGAGGAGGAAGCTCCTAATGAAGCTGGTCTGGCATTCTATGACAACGTACTGGACGAGCTGCTGAAATACGGGATTGAACCGCTCGTAACGATCTCACACTACGAAATGCCCGTAGAATTAACCCGTAAATACAACGGTTGGGAAAGCCGTGAGATGATCGATCTGTATCTGAAATTTGCCAACACGCTGTTTGACCGTTACAAAGATAAAGTGAAATACTGGATTACCTTCAATGAAATGAATATGATGCTGACAAGTCTGTACACTGGCGGCGGCATTCTGGAAGATAAAATTAAAGGGACACCGGAGCAGGTAGCCTATCAGGCAACTCACCATCAATTTGTAGCAAGCTCACTGGCTGTCAAAAGTGGCAAAGAGAAGATGCCAAATGCTCAGATTGGCTGCATGATCTGTCGTCTGGAAACGTATGCTGCCTCTAGTAAACCGGAAGATGTGTTGCAGACGATGAAGGAAGATCAGATGAACCTGTTCTACCCAGAGGTGCAGGTAAGAGGCGAATATCCATCCTATATGCAAAGATATTTTGAGGAAAACGGCATTGAACTGGTTAAAGCTCCTGACGACGATGCCATTATTCGGGAAAATACCGTGGACTTTATTGCTTTCAGTTATTACATGACGTATATCGGAAAATATGACCCGAATGACAACAGCAACTCGGGTATGCTGGTAAGTCAGATCAAAAACCCTCATCTGAAAGCTACCGAATGGGGATGGCCTATCGATCCAATTGGTCTTCGCGTCGCGCTGAACCGATTGTATGATCGTTACCGGATGCCACTCTTCATCGTTGAGAACGGGCTGGGTGCTACCGACACACTGAAAGAGGATGGAACAGTGCATGACCCTTATCGCATCAATTACTTGCGCAGCCACATTGAGCAGATGAAAGAAGCTGTCGCTGACGGTGTAGAATTGATGGGATTCACGAGCTGGGGACCTATAGATATCATTAGCTGTTCAACCTCAGAGATGGGTAAACGTTACGGATTTATCTACGTGGATCAGGACAATGCAGGACACGGTTCATTGGAAAGGACCCGCAAGGATTCCTTCTACTGGTACAAACAAGTTATTGAAACGAACGGAGAAACCCTGTAATCATAAAAATTCTTACACGCCGCCCACATGGGCGGTCTTTATTTTGCACTAGTAAAATTAGGAATAATTATGTAGAATTGCGATATTAAAACAAAAGGAGTGAATTCAATGTCTAACAAGGTGATTGTGCTTTAGGTTCACAAAAGGATATTTGCGTTACAGAGATTCCTTTTGTGAACATTGCAGTACGGGAAACCGTCCCAACAATGTTTACTGGAGGAGATCATTATTAAATTTAACGAGGTTGTTAACATTAGCAATACACATGTACTGTCGGTGGTAACCGAGTTGTTTCATCTGGAGGGGTACAATATTCAGCTTATTCCTCCTCATGAGGGAGGGCGGAATGTCGTATACACCTGTGAGCAAGAGGGATGTGAATCGCTAATTCTACGAGTGTCTTTTTTGCCTGACAGAAAGCGTGAAGATTACATTGCCGAACTGGAGTATGTACGGTATTTATTTGATCATGGAGCCAGTGTTTCGAATGTAATGAATTCCAAGAATGGCCATCTGCTGGAAGAGATCACTTATGCTGAGCATAAGTTCTTTGTAAGCCTGTTTAATAAGGCAAAGGGAAAGTTGCTGGTAGAGAACCATTATCAGTATCGTGAAGGGGTTCCGCTTACGGAATACTACTATAATAGCGGTAAAGTCCTGGGCAAAATGCATCAGCTATCCAAAAGCTATGCTCCCGTTCATCGCAGGCATCATTTTTTGGACAAATATAACACGGAGTATATCGAGAGGTTCGTCCCTGAATCATTCTCTTTGCTCAGAAGCAGAATGACGGAACTTCTCCAAGTGGTAAAAGAATTGGGGTCGAGCCAGGAGACATTGGGCATGATCCATTTCGATTATAATGACGGGAATTATTCGATCAATTTTGATACGGGACAAATCACGGTATATGACTTCGACAATTCCTGTTTGGGCTGGTACATGTTTGACCTCGCAAGTCTGTGGATGAACGGAGTCGGTTGGGTTCAATTTGAAGCTGATGCAGACAAACGTAAACAGTTCATGGATGAGTATTTCCAAACCGTGCTCGCAGGATACACTTCAGAAACCCAGGTTTCTGATGCCATGCTGGAGAAGCTGCCTTTATTTATTCAAGTCAGCCTTCTGGAGAATATTTTGGATCATTTTGAGGTGGCGCAACGCGAAGGGGAAGAACCAGAAGAAGATGACGAGGTTCTGTTATATCTCATTAAATGTCTGGAAGAGGATATACCATTTAAGGGGTTTTTCCATGATATCTATTCGAGTGAAGCACCCTTTGAATATGAGGAGCGCTGAAGGATCTAGACCCTAATTAAACCATGAATAACCAATGATTCTAATGATTCACCAAGGTAGAGAGGCAGCCGGATTGACAGGTTGCCTCTTTTTTTGTCTATTGTTATTCGAATTTGGAAGGAGGCACATTGTAGAATTTTTTGAATGCTTTGGAGAACGTAAAGGGGTCGGGATAGCCCAGAAATGCGGCAATTTGCTGGATCGTATATTTTTTCTCGTACAGATAATCTCTGGCCCGGTTCATTTTGATTTGATTAATGTACTGCCCCGGTGTGATACCGAGAATTTTTTTGAACAAAGAAATAAAATATTTCTCAGAGACGCCAGCAATAACAGCAAGTTCATTCACTCGAATGGCACGATGCAGATTCGCATCCACGTATGGGAATACGTTCTGTAGAACTTCCAGACTCGCTTCAATTTTCCTCGGTTTTCGGTCTTTCAAAAATTCACCGTGATAGAAGCCTTGCCCATGTAATTCGAAAATTTTGGCGATCACGAGAAGAAGAGCGGCTTTCATGTAGAGTGGACTTCCGGAAGTGCCGCTACTCTGCTTGAACCTTCGATAGGACGAGGTGAACAGCGTTGATTCCTCCTGAATCAGGTTACCAGGTACGATGCCAGGGAGCTGGAACTCGCCAAGAATCCTTTTTTGATCAGCGATGCTGAAATCAAAGTGTATGTATATGAACCGGCAAAGCTCTCCTGTCGTGGAAGCAGTGTAGGGCATATCCGGATAAAAAAACACGACGTCCCCCGTGGCCGCCATATGCTCGACTCCAGCGATGGTAATCTTGACAGAACCTGATGTAATGAACCACAGATCGTAATCGGAATGTGACTTATGTTCAATCCAATGACTGTCATGCGTTTGTTCCAGATAAGAGCTCATGCGAAGCGTGACATACTCCGAAAGCTCGTCGATTATACTCATATTTACAGTTCCCGATTGCATCGAATTCAGCCGAATCCTCTCTACTTTATGACATCTTTCATTTTCCCCTATCATATCAAAGGAATTACCCTTTGTTAACTATCGTACGATTTGACATCTTTTGAAAACTATCACACATTCCGATTCCATCCCACTCCCCTATAATGAACTTATATCGTTACAAGGAGGGTACTTAATGAATGATATAAGCACACAGCATCCGAAAGTAGTCGTTATTGGCGCAGGAAGCCTGTTTTTCGGTCGTCAGTCCATCTGGCAGATGGTTCACTCCCCCTATTTGAATCAGGGCACGCTGGCTTTGGTCGATACGGACGAGGAACGGCTCTCGAAAATGGTAACTCTGGCGGAGATGGTCGCTAGGCAGAACAACGTATCTTTAAAGATCGAGGGCTCGGTCGACCGTAGAAAGGTACTTCCCGGAGCTGACTTCGTTGTACTCAGCTTTGCGGAGCAATCGGTGAAATATCGTGGCATCGACTGCCAAGTCTCTCTAAAATATGGGATTCGCATGTGTTCTGGTGATACGATCGGCCCTGGTGGGATCTTTCGCGCGATGCGAGAATTGCCGGTGATTATGGAATGTGCCAAGGATATTGAGGAACTGTGTCCAGAGGCCTGGGTGATCAACTATATTAACCCGTCAACCGTTCATGGCATCGCATTACATCGCTATGCACCGAAGCTTAAGTCGTTTGCGCTGTGCGATAGTCATCATATGCCGCATAAAAAAGCCTATTACGCGGTAAGAGCTGGCATCATTGAAGAGAACAGTCAGTTCACCACAGAAATTGACCAAAAATTCGATTTCCGCATCGCTGGAGTCAATCATTTCACTTGGCTGCTCAAAGCCGAGTATGAAGGAAACAATGTGATGCCCACGATCGCAGAAGCCATGCGCAAGATGGCAGGTGAAGAGAACAACGGCGGTGATCGGGGAGCCAAAGCTCTTTTTAACGATGCCATTACCTACGAACTGTATAATATTTTCGGAATCATTCCTACTTGCACGGCACATACGAAGGAATACGTTCGATATTGGCAAGGGCTTGGCAAGACAACGGACACGATTCCACCGTTATCAATCTGGGAGACAGAGGACAGGTATCAGCGGCATGATGAGATGTGGCAGCAGGTGGATGACTTCCTTGCAGGTACTATACCGATTGCCGACTATATGAACACATTTGGCCCGGATCATGCGACCGATATCATTGAAAATATGGTGGGAAATTTGGGCAAGAAGTTCTTTGTCAATACACTCAATCAAGGTGCGGTAACCAATATGAATGCAGATTCCTTCCTGGAACTACTATGCGATGTAGATATGAATGGTGTGAGACCACTCCATGTAGGCGAGATGCCGCGTGGGATCAGAGGGATGCAAGAAATTGTACTGGATACGCATGAACTTACGGTGGAAGCTGTGCTAGAACAGAGCTATGAGAAGTTGCGAAGAGCGATGCTCACTGACCCGCTCGTGAGTTCCATCCATGACGCGGACCAGATCATCCGTGAATTGTTGGAACTGGAGCGTCAGATGATTCCAGACGTTTGGTACAAGGATAGACTACAGTTCAACTAGGAACAGATATCGATAGAAGACCACGTCGTTTCCTTCAAAAGGATTAACGTGGTCTTTGTTTTTAACAATTACCATATGTCATTTAGGAAGATATTCTATTGCACTTTAAACAAGCCAGCATGGTCTTCATAGTACGAAGTAATAAAATCACGAAATTCTCCAACAGAAGGGGATAACCATTTTTGTTTGACCCAGGAGAGGCTAATTGGATATATCGCTGAATCATCAGCAATTTCTACATAGCTTAACCCGAGTGTTCTACATACGGAGATAGGAAGTAATGCAACACCCTGATCAAGTCTGATAATTTCGAGCAGGGTATGAGAATCGACCTCAAATGCAAGGTTGGGAAGGAAGCCTGCTTTCTCACAGAGGGTGGTTGTAAACCGGCTATATTCCTTATTATCTGCAAGCGAAATAAAGGGCTCATCTGCAACAACACTCAATGAGATGCTTGTCTCTCCGACGTATGCATGATTTGTTGGCACAACCAGAACAATATCCTCCTCGACAAGCACAACACTCTCAATTTCCTCATCCTGAATCGGATGCCCCGTAATGCCCAGATTCAACTCACCTTTCTTCAAACCTGTAATAATCTCAGCGCGCGTTCCTATGCCTTGATGGAGCTTGGTATCAGGAGAAGCGTTGATGTAGTCACTTATGAGACCGGTGAGGAAGCGGGTATTCGTAATGGAGATCCTGATCGTATTGGATATATGATGTTCCTCCGCTTTAATCTCCATCTCTGCATTTTCAATTTCAATAAAAATTCGGTTTACGTGTTTCAATAAGATTGCACCTGAGGCATTTAATTGAATGTTTCGTCCTCTCCTGTGAAATAAAGGCGTACCCAGTTCATCTTCAAGTCGTTTAATCGTCAAGCTTAGGGAAGGTTGAGCAATATTCAATTGTGCAGCTGCCTTGGAGATGTGTTCAGTATAGGCAACGGTCTGAAAGTATTTGAGCTGAAGCAATTCCATTTGTCTGCACCTCTTATTTATTTTGATAAATATATATAGTACTTATTATGTATTATATTAAATTTAAATATTGATGTAGAATTTTTTTATGAGATACAGTTCAAATTTTTATATAACAAAACTTAATTAATGTATGAGGCAGGTGTCTTTGATGAAAATCGATGTGAATAACATAACTAAAAATCTGAATACACCCCTAACGGCTCCGGCATATCCAATGCCACCGTACAAATTCGTGAATCGTGAATACTTGAACATTATTTATCGAACTGATGAAAAAGCGTTGCGGGCAGCCGTGCCCGAGCCTTTGGAAATTACTGAACCTTTGGTTAAATTCGAAGTGATGTGGATGCCCGATGTATCTGGACTGGGCGCCTACACGGAAGCTGGACAAGTTATCCCTGTGCAATTCAATGGGGAGGAGGGCGATTATGTGCATTCGATGTATGTAGACAATTTCCCCGCGATTGCAAGTGGTCGAGAACTCACCGCCTATCCGAAAAAGCTGGGCGCACCAAAGTTGTATACCGATTCAGATACACTTGTCGGCACACTTGATTATGGAACGCTGCGTGTAGCCACGGCAACGATGGGATATAAACATGTAGAGATGGATAAAGAACTCGCCAAACATGAGATATGCCGACCTAACTTTATGATTAAGATTGCGACAGACTATACCGGGAATTTAAGAGTATGTGATCTGATCCGAACTCAGATTACGGACATCGAAGTAAAAGAGGCTTGGACAGGACCTGCGCGGCTGCAACTGTTCGAACATGCATTGGCACCTCTGGCAGATCTGCCTGTGTTGGAAGTTGTGTCCGCTTCTCATATCCTTACCAACTTAACCTTGAACGCTGCACAACCTGTATACAACTACCTGGAAGAGAAATAAGGAGGAAAAATAAAATGAGAATTGCAATTGTAGGAGCAGGATCATTGGGAACCATCGTAGGTGCATACCTGGCGGATGGCGGAATGGACGTTGAGTTAATTGATGCATATCAGGAGCATGTTGAAGCTTTAAATCAGACGGGTGCTAAAGTGACGGGTACTACGGAGTTTCAGGCAAAAGTAAAAGCCATTACGCCTGATCAGAAATCGGGACAATATGACCTCGTTTTACTTTTGACCAAACAACTCTATAACGACTCCATTCTTCAGGAATTACTTCCATTCTTGAAAGAAGACAGCATGGTGTGTTCGTTGCAGAACGGGATTCCGGAAGAAAAAGTCGCTTCTATTGTTGGTGAAAAACGCGTCATCGCAGGCTCTGTTGAGTTTGGCGCTACGTTTATTGAACCAGGTGTATCCAGTCTCACAACGGAGTACACGCAATTTAAGCAGTATGCTTTTCAAATTGGTGAATTGAATGGTGTAATCACTGAACGAATTCAACAAGTGAAATCGGTGTTAGACCTTGTGGGCGGAACACATATTTCCGATAACCTGGTTGGAACCAAATGGTCCAAATTGCTGATCAACAATGCATTCAGTGGGTTGTCAGCTGCATTGAATGGGGAATATGGGGACATTATTGATCATGAAGCCGGCATTGTGAGTGCAGCTCATATTGCAGACGAGACGATTAAAGTTGCTCGTGCTAATGGGGTCACATTGGTTAAAATGAATGGATTCGACATCGCTTCACTCGAACTGAACAGCGAAGATGATATCCCTGAACGGGTGAAAACATTACGTTACGTGATGGAGCCATCCAGACTGCTCAAAGCAAGCATGCTTCAAGATCTGGAGAAGAACCGCAAAACGGAAATTGATTATATTAACGGGGTAGTTTCAAGCAAAGCAGAAGGCACCGGAATTGCGACACCTTATAATGATTTGGTTGTAAAGCTGGTCAAATCTGCTGAAGAAACACAAACCGTTCCTGATTTTGACACGAATATAAAAGCTTTTGAAGAATTATTAAGCACACATAAATAAAATTTATTTATTTACAGGTTCATTAGCACAAAATCACATTAAGTAGGGATGTCCTCCGTCATATTTATGACTTGTGAGACATCCTGTTTGTTGTATTGGCTGTTGTATTAATAAATCTAGTTGGAATTTCAGGATTCTCCTACCAAACTCTGATGTGGAGCGTAATTGATATGGATCCGAGGTCTGATATGAATAATCAGTTGTTATACGAATTCGGTTGAGCTAATGCCGAGAGGTGATTACGACAAAAAAACAGCTTGCTGTATAAGGGATTAATAACCGTTGGATAATAATGACATTGACAACTGCAGGTTTTTCCAAAATAATAGAATGTAATTGAATACTGGTACCTTTAATTCAGTCCAGAGAGGCTGGCAAGGGCAGCGGATTTCATAATCACGCGAGAATCAGGGCATATCCCGACATGGGATGCTCTGTGTCTTCGCGCGGGTTATGATACAAAAAGAGGCTACTTGTCAGTGTAAAACCTGATGAAGTAGCCTCTTTTTTCTGCTTTTTTTGGTATCAGATACACTTTATGTTGGGGGTATTCTGATGAGCAAACAAGATCAAGAGTTTTCATGGCAAGCGGTGCCGAAAGGACAAAGAAACAACTTTTGGAAGACGTTATCCGTCATGCTCGGTTTTACATTTTTCTCAGCAAGCATGCTGGCAGGAGGCACATTGGGCGTCAGCTTGACGTTCATGGAGTTCATTGGCATCGTGCTTGCAGGTAATCTGGTGCTTGGTATCTATACAGGGGCACTGGCCCATATCGCTGCCAAAACAGGCTTGTCCACACATTTGCTCGCTAAGTATGCATTCGGTGCAAAAGGGTCGTATCTGCCTTCGTTCCTGCTAGGCTTCACACAGGTCGGATGGTTCGGAGTCGGCGTAGCCATGTTCGCCATTCCAGTCGCGAAAGCGATGGACTGGAACGTGTATCTGTTGATCATCATATTTGGACTTGCCATGACGGCATCGGCCATCTTCGGTATGAAGTCACTCGTCATTCTAGGTTATATCGCAG
This sequence comes from Paenibacillus sp. FSL R5-0749, assembly GCF_038595085.1. Lineage (NCBI taxonomy): Bacteria > Bacillati > Bacillota > Bacilli > Caryophanales > Paenibacillaceae > Paenibacillus > Paenibacillus sp. FSL R5-0749. Next base: position 3,360,408 of record NZ_CP152005.1, read on the forward strand.
TTCCTGCGATTGCCATTCTCGGTGGTTATTCCATGTTGGAAGGTGCAGGTTCGCTGGGTGGTCTGCAAGGGTTGCTAGATTACACGCCGACTCAGTCACTTACTGCTGCGGCAGCATTAACGATCTGTATCGGATCATTCATCAGTGGCGGAACACTGACACCTGATTTTGCCCGGTTCTCCCGGACATCCAAACAGGCAGTTACCGCAACCGTTATTGCTTTTTTCCTGGGCAACTCGCTTATGTTTCTGTTCGGAGCAGTTGGCGCAATGGCGTATAACCTGGCTGATATCTCGGAGGTCATGTTCCTGCAAGGATTGATCATCCCGGCGATCATCGTTCTGGGCTTGAATATCTGGACGACCAACGATAATGCACTGTACGCTTCAGGTCTTGGTTTTGCCAACATCACCAAAATTTCAAAGAAATTCTTCGTCGTTGTTAATGGCATCGTCGGTACCGTATTCGCCATGTGGATGTACAACAACTTCGTCAGTTTCCTGAACGTACTTGGCGCGGCGATACCATCCATCGGAGCTATTATTATTGCAGATTACTTCATTGTGAAACGTAGAAACTATAAGCCTTTTGCGGATATGTCTTTCAAAAATGTAAACTGGGTAGCGCTCGTCGCTTGGGCCATCGGCGTGGCATTCGCTCAACTGGCTCCTGGCGTAACACCATTGAATGCACTGCTTGGTACAGCAGTAGCTTATATCATCTTGATGTTGATTGTTCCTGCCAAAGAATCCAAAGAAATGGGGAAAATAAATGATTATACAGAACGCAAAATTGCGGGGTAAAGAAGGATTATGGAGTATTGTTGTGAAAGACGGGAAGTTCGAACAAATCACACAATCACTGGAAGTGACCGACAATGAAGAGATCCTTGATGTCAACGGATCACTTCTACTGCCACCATTTATCGAACCTCATATTCATCTCGATACAACGCTAACAGCAGGCGAGCCGGAGTGGAATCTAAGCGGAACGCTGTTCGAAGGCATCCAACGCTGGTCAGAGCGCAAGGTATCCCTGACGCTTGAGGATGTCAAAACACGTTCCAAAACGGCGCTAAAGTGGCAATTGGCACAGGGCATCCAGCATGTACGGACTCATGTGGACGTTACAGATCCAAGCTTGATCGCAGTTAAAGCGATGCTTGAAGTCAAAGAAGAAATGGCTCCATATATGGACATTCAGCTTGTTGCTTTCCCACAGGAAGGCATTCACTCTTATCCAAACGGTGCGGAATTGCTGGAGGAGTCACTGAAAATGGGCGTTGACGTGGTCGGTGGTATTCCACACTTCGAATTCACGCGGGAATACGGCGTTGATTCCATGAAAGTTACGTTTGATCTGGCTGAAAAATACGATCGGCTCATTGATATTCATTGCGATGAGATCGATGACGAGCAATCTCGTTTCGTAGAAGTCGTTGCCAAGGAAGCCTACGAACGTGGATTGGGTTCACGCACAACGGCAAGTCACACAACAGCAATGGGGTCGTATAATGACGCTTATACGTACAAGTTGTTCCGCCTGCTTAAGATGGCTGATTTGAACTTTGTCTCCAATCCGCTAGTCAACATTCACCTGCAGGGACGTTTCGACACGTATCCGAAGCGAAGAGGTCTGACACGTGTTAAAGAGTTGCAGGAAGCAGGTCTGAATGTATGTTTTGGTCACGATGACATCTTCGATCCGTGGTATCCCCTGGGTACGGGCAACATGTTACAAGTGCTGCACATGGGGATTCATGCGTCGCAGTTGCTTGGTTACGACCAGATCGTGAATTCGCTTGATCTCATTACCAAAAACAGCGCAAGAACGTTACACATTGAAGATGTATACGGTATTGAAGAAGGCAAACCCGCTAACTTTATCGTACTTGAAGCAGAGAACGAGTATGAGGCTGTTCGCAAACAAGCCGGTGTACTGTATTCCTTCAGAGGCGGTCGTAAAATTGCGGAGTCGAAACCGAGGGACACTTCAATCATTTTTGAAGGCAGTTCAGAGAAAGTTACTTTCAATAAATAATCACGCTTTCCTTGAAAGTCGCTATTTTAGCGGCTTTTTTTCTTTTTTGTACGAATCACACCATGCATTATACAACCCAACATTTAACTTACCTTAAGGTTTCCACTAGCAGCTTGCTTCCCGCCTTTCTTACGAACAAAGCTAAGAATCAGCAGCAGCAGTGGTAACAAACCAAATAAAAAAATGGACATATTACCAAGAAAATCGCCCAAAGCTAGCGTTTCCTCCAGGTTTTTGGGTAAATAAGCAATCAAATAGAGCACGGGTAACATCGCAAATTGTATTCCGGTAATATTTTTGAGACGAAACAAATCTCGTATACCAATGGATGCAAAATAGTGCTTGAAGGCATAGGTTGCAAAAATTTGCATTAGCCAAAATACGATGAAAAGCGATTCATAGCGCTCAAATAAAAATCCTTCAATTTCAAAACTCCGAACCATATCAAACGTTGGCCACATCCGTGTCTCAACACCCGACAGAGATAAATTCCCCACGACTGTAACAATTGTTACCATATATATAATCGTACATATAAGTATGCTGAAAATAGCCGTCTTATTACTTGCCTTCACGTCTGTCATATAAGCTGTGACGATGAGCAAAACTTCATATCCGGAATAGGAGAGACAAGATGGCTTAAGTCCCTTCAATACAGGCATAATCCCTTCACCCAGCATGGGTCTGAGATTATTGATATCAAACATTTTCGTACTCAAAAGGAACACCAGTGCGAGCAATGCCAGCGTAACGGGCAGAACGATTGAAAAGACACGAATGATGACCATAAGACCACCCGTTAGCATGTAAATACCAATCCACAAACTAACCATAATGGTGACCCAACTAGGGGTACGCTCAAGGATGTACATACTTGTAATTTCAGCCATGACTCTGACTTCGAATGAACATAGAACAATAAAATATACGATAATTAGAATTCCTAACAGATAAGAAATCCATTTTCCCGTGATTTCAGGAATAAACTCGAACACCGTTTTACCGGGGAATCTGCGACATAACGTTACAAGAAGAAGGCTGATTGTCGTTACGATCAAACCAGCCAGAATGACGGAGATCCATACATCTGGTGTTTTTACCGCCTTGCCAATTGTACGAGGAAGCGTTAGTATTCCTGCACCAAGGATGGAGTTAATAACTACAATTATTACTTCAGAGGTACTGATTGTTGTTGCGGATGTCCTCACAGGCTTCACTCCAAACTGGAAAATTTGTTTGTAGTGTTACCCAATGAAGTTATTTTATGTTATTTAAAATATATAGAAAAAAAGTGCAGGTTGTTTTCGGTCTGCTCGTAATTACACACAGTATCCTAACAAGTTCATGAATTTGTCTCACTAGTTCAGATATTTCTTGCGAAACAGAAGGGGAGATATTCCAACATTTCGCTTGAAACAGGTAGAAAAGTAGGGAGAATATTGAAATCCTATTTCAGTCGCAATACGATCTATCGACCATTCCGTCGAAACCAGAAGCTGTTTGGCCCGCTCTATCCTGAATTGATGTAAATATTGAACAGGTGTCACACCGTACTTCATTTTCATGCAACGAACGATGTAGCTAGGGTGGAAGTGCAATGCTGACGAGAGAGTTTCATTGGTGATTTCCTCTTGGTAGTTCTGTTGCAGAAATAAGGCTACGCTCTCAGCAAGGCGTGAAGCAGGTGTCTTGGCCATATCTGAGGTGCCATTTTCGAGTATAGCCAAAAAACGGAATAGCAGCTGTTGCTTCTCCCAGAAGGATTCTCCCACGGGCAATAGTACAAGCTGGTGCATCATATCAAATGCGAGCTGGGGGTTTAGCAATGTGGTTTTCTTAGGTATTCGTATGGACTTAGGCTTATCAAATGGCGATAGCGGAATTGCTGCTTCCGACTCTTCTATTAAGGGACCTTGATGCCAGTCCACATGCTCAAAATGAACCCAGTAAAACGTTGTTTCCTGTTCGCAGGGCCTGAACGAGTAATGCTCACCTTCCGGCAGTAATACTAGTGCATCACCTGTAGCAAGTGTCCATTCCGTCCCGTTCTCACCGATATGTAGTTCTCCATCGACCACGAGCAACACATCAAACAGGCCGAAATTTCTTCGATTCGGATGACGGTCTCCTGCACGAAACGTTGAACGACCAGATTCCCAGTAATATGGAAGGGGTGGGGTTTGTAACGCAACAATGAATTCTTTGTCCAATGAATTAACCTCATCTTCAGTGTCATTTTGTATAGAAAAAAGCTTATTCCATTACTATTATCGCTTTACGAAAAAGCATATACTCGACGTTGTAAAGAGTCAAATTTTATAAATTCGAGGTGTGTGTAATGGGACAAAAGCAAATCGAAATTCAAGACCAATTTTGGAATACATATTCTGATCTTGTACGAGAAACAGTCATTCCCTATCAATGGGAAGCTCTGAACGACAGGGTGGAGGACGCTGAACCTAGTCATGCCATTCGAAATTTCCGTATTGCTGCTGGCTTGGAGCAAGGCGATTTTGGTGGTTGGGTATTTCAGGATAGTGATCTCTACAAATGGTTGGAGGCCGTTGCTTATTCGCTCCGTCACCATCCCGATCCGAGGTTGGAGCAGATCGCCGATGATTCTATTGAATTGATCGCTCAAGCTCAACATGACAATGGTTATCTGAATACCTATTTCACAATCCAGGAACCTGGGAGACAATGGACCAATCTTTATGAAGCGCATGAGCTGTATTGTGCAGGTCATCTAATTGAAGCCGCAGTAGCGTATTATCAGGCGACAGGCAAGCGTAGATTACTGGAGATCTCTTGCCGATTCGCTGATCTGATTGATCGTATGTTCGGACCCAAGCCCGGACAGATAAGAGCTTACTGCGGGCATCAGGAAATTGAGTTAGCATTGGTCAAGCTTCATACCATTACAGGTGAAGAGCGATATCTGAATCTTAGTCGGTTCTTCATAGATGAACGTGGTAAACAGCCTAATTATTTTATCAAGGAGTGGGAAGGTGGTAACCGGACAAACATCTGGTCCCATGGAACGCCTAATCTGGAAATGTATCAATCTCACCTTCCTGTTCGTGAGCAAAAAGTAGCGGTTGGGCACTCTGTTCGGGCAGTTTACATGTACACAGCGATGGCTGATCTTGCGAGATTAACAGGTGACGACGGACTGAAGGAGGCCTGTGAACGACTCTGGTCGAACACAACAGGCAAACAAATGTACATTACCGGCGGCATTGGTTCGACACATCTCGGGGAAGCTTTTACGTTTGATTACGATCTTCCGAATGATTCCGTATACGCAGAGACCTGTGCTTCCATTGGTTTGATTTTCTGGGCGCGCCGCATGCTTCAATTGGAAGCGAAGAGTGAATATGCAGATGTTATGGAGCGAGCGCTGTACAACAATGTTCTCGGTAGCATGTCTAGGGATGGGAAGCATTTCTTCTATGTCAATCCACTTGAGGTATGGCCAGAAGCAAGTCTGAAAAATCCGGATAAACATCACGTCAAGCCCGTCCGACAAAAATGGTTCGGTTGCTCCTGCTGTCCTCCAAATGTCTCACGCTTACTAAGTTCATTGGACGATTATATATACGATATATCAGAAGAAGAGAGATCGATCTATACTCATCTGTATATTGGAAGCAAAGTTTCCTTTCAACTTGCCGACAGTACAATCACATTGCATCAACGTTCTAATCTGCCTTGGAACGGTCATGTTGAATTCTCGGTTCAGCTTCCCAAGGATAGCGAATCTGTCGAATTTGAACTTGCGCTACGTATACCGGATTGGTTCCAGGAGGAACAGCCCGTGTTGAAGGTGAATGGAGAAAGACAAGATTTTCATATTAAGAATGGGTACGCAAAAATAAAGAGAAGTTGGTCAGATGGAAATATAGTAGAGTGGTTGCTTCCGGTTAAGCCAAATTTAATTGCTGCACACCCATCCATTCGGGCAGATGCTGGCAAAGTAGCCATTCAACGCGGCCCGCTCGTGTATTGCATCGAAGAAGCAGACAATGGAGCCCCGCTCACTACAATCACGTTGGCTGCGGAGCCACAATTAACGGAGTATGCTGATCCAGATCTACTAGGTGGTTGTGTCATCATAGAAGGCGATGGTCTCGTGCCTGATGACAGCAATTTATGGTTAGACGGGATACCGTACCGTTCTTATATTAATCAGAGAAAGGCTGTACGTTTTAAGGCCATTCCCTATTATTTGTGGGGGAATCGCAAGGCTGGTGAGATGAGCGTATGGCTCCGTTTTTAAAGAGGACGTAGGATCACTGGAGGCTTTTTTCGCAGTCACTTTCCAAATAAGCATAATAGAAAAAACGAAGGCATTGACCTTCGTTTTTTTTCTGTTTTGATGAACTCCACCGACTAGTCACTTTTATAAAACTGAATTTATGTGACAATCATGACTCATGACATTTGGATGCTGCTAACCGTGGCGATATTCAAGTTCTGACAGACATAATCAACAAGATCAGGGAAACCGATAAGTGAGCAATTATAGCCCAATATTGATAAAAAAGTTGCGAAGCTATGCTGCTTTGGATATGATTAATTAATTGATGATTAAGATAGTGAGGTAGAAAAAATGATCGCAAGAACAGAAGAAGACTTTAATGGTTTGAAAGAAATCGGAAAAATTGTTGGTGCTATCCGAGATGAATTGGTACAAAAAACAGTGCCAGGCATAACAACTAAAGAGCTTGACGATCTAGCTGGAGCACTTTTTGAGAAAGCTGGTGCAGTGTCTGCTCCAAAAAGTGAATATAATTTCCCGGGATTTACTTGTATTAGTGTTAATGAAGAAGTGGCACATGGTATTCCGGGAGAGCGGGTTATTCAAGAAGGGGACATCGTGAATATTGATGTGTCCGGCTCCAAGAACAGCTATTTCGCAGATACGGGAATTTCGTTTGTCGTAGGCGAAGGTGAAGAAGTATTAACGAAAATATGCGACGTTGTTAAACTGGCATTCGAAGCAGGACTTAAGAAAGCAAAACCGGGCTCCAAAAAAAGTGGAATCGGAAAAGCGGTATTCCAAACGGCCAGACAGCATGGACTAACGGTTATTAAAAACCTTACGGGGCATGGTGTTGGACGTGCGATACACGAAGCCCCTGACCACATCTATAATTATAATGATCCATCGGATGATGAATTGTTAAAAGAAGGCATGGTTATTGCATTCGAGCCATTTGTCTCAACTTCAGAAGAAGAAGTATTCCAGACCGGAGACGGCTGGACCTTTGCTACTAAAAACAGCCATGTCGCTCAAATTGAACATACGATTATTCTTACTAAAAATGGTCCGATTATTGTTACTCAATAAATTTCTGCAAACTGAAAGTCGCTAAATTTAGCGACTTTTTTTGTTTTCTTGTACGTTATAGCATATCGTAATATCTACGTTTGCTTATTAATTTATGTTGAAATTATGGAAGGATTTAACGTATATTTAGGATCTGATGAAAAATAAGAAATGCCCTAATTTTTCCTGTTATAATTTTGTAGTTTTATAGATTAACATAGCAATTCCAATACATATGTTTACTATTATAGTGCGGGCAGTGGTGAGGTAATGCGAAATGAAAAATGAAGCATGTACATTCAACTTTTTCCACTCAGACTTGAAAGGATCGTAATTGTGCTAAAAATAATTAATTTTCTTCTCTTCTTGCTAATCATTTGGGTAGTCATTTTTTATCCTTTTCGTTTGGTTTGGTTTGAAGGTGTAAAACAGATTCCTGCAGACCTTCATGGTGTTTATTTACTTTTCTTGTTCTTTGGATATCTGATCATTTCATCTGCTATGGGACTTATGGTTGGCAAGATGTTTTTCAAACGAAAAGAACAGTAAGTATGAGTAAAAATAATCAGCCTTTTAAGCCATGTATTCTCCAAAACAGGAGGCGACATATGAATACCATTCTGAAAGTTATAGAAAAGCTAAAGTTGAAGGTCTTACATATTGAAGATGTTCCAGAGTCATATAGTTCTGATGTATACAAACTTACTCTTGTCAGTGGAGAAAATGTATTTGTGAAAATCCCATTTAATAAGGATAAACTATACCGTGAATTTCAGATCCTCGAACGATTAAAGGGTGTAATACCTATTCCTAAGGTATTGGACATTTGGTACGGGGATGAAAGTGCTGTTGGAGCGTTGCTCCTTTCAGCACTTCAAGGTATGCCTTTTACAGGAGAGATGGATGAGCATCTTTCTAATCAGATTGGCATGTATCATGCTATGCTCCATGAGGTTAAAACTTCTGGGTATGGTTACCATGGAACTGATGGTTTTAAGTTACTTGACCAAAATAATTGGAGATTATATATCAAAAGTAACTTTGAAAAGTGGAAAGAGCCCTGTAAAGAAATTCTCGACTCTGAATTGTATGAGAGATGTATTCATCACTTTGATGGTGTTTTCTCTGCTTTACCGCATCCTGACGGACCATGCATTGTTCACATGGATTTTAGACCAGGTAATATATTGGTGAATGGTAACGAGGTTGCTGTTATTATTGATTTCGAGAGCGCTCGTAGCGGTTCCTCGGAAATAGATTTCACAAAAGTGAATCGATATATTTGGAAAGTCAATCCGAGAACTAAGATCCCGTATATTAAAGGCTATGAATCAATTCGACCTATGTTGGATCTGGAAAGAGTGCTGCCATTTTACGATCTGTACGATGCTTTCAGCGCAGTTGTTTGGTGTAAAAATAGAGGAATTGAAAAAAATTGTAGATTCCTTCAGGAGAATATTCTTATTTTAAGGAATTCAGTGGGTTATTGAGTAGAATTGATTATATATGATAGGGCTTAATCTCATATGTACTCCATATGATTGTATGCGGTTTCAAAACACCCTAATTGATATAATAAATTCCGTAATTACACCTGGCTTCAAAATAAAAAAATTTGATGAGCATCGTGACTGGGAAAACGAAAATATCCAATGGAAATTTACAATTGAGGCAAATAAATAAATTGAAGATTTATCCCTAGAAAATTTGCTCTTTTGTCGGAGTGACTTTTTCGTGCAGAAATTGCAAGGTATTCATTATGTATTTCCCATAAGCTTACCTTGAAGGGAGGGACTACTACGATGGATTGGTTGGACAGGATGAATGGTGCCATGGAATATATCGAATCAAATCTAGCGGACATTATTTCAATTGATGAAATAGCACAGAGAGCCTGTTGCTCTACCTATCATTTCCAGAGAATGTTTCCATTTATTACTGGCGTATCATTATCGGAGTATATTCGACGTCGACGGTTGACATTGGCAGCATTCGAACTGCAGACAACAGAATCAAAGGTTATTGATGTAGCTATGAAATATGGATATGATTCGCCGGAGGCGTTTGCACGAGCCTTTAAGAATCTTCATGGTATTATGCCTACATCTGCACGCAATACAGGCAACTCTCTAAAAGCCTATCCTCGAATGTCCTTTCACATTTCAATCAAAGGGGATGTCGAAATGAATTACCGTATTGAGCAAAGAGATTCGTTTGAGATGTTTGGAGTATATGGGATTATCAATGCAGATCAGAAAACAGCATTCGCTGAAGTACCTCAATTCCGTATAAAATGTGATGATGATGGCAGCGTTGATCATATGAATGACTTACTGGGACGTTTTGGTGATACCATGTTGCATGCCGCCCTCTATGATCACACGAAAGAATCTTTCAAATACATGATCTGTTATCATGCACCTAAAGGACTTGAGATTCCAGAGAGATTCACAAAACTTGCTGTCCCAGCATTAACGTGGGCGGTTTTCCCCGAGCCGCAAAGTGATATGCAAAAACTATGGGTACGAATCTATTCTGAGTGGTTTCCGACATCTGAATACGAACAGGTTGAGGGCCCTACTTTCGAAATGTATTATGGAATGGCACGGCATGGAAATGTTTCAGGAGAAATCTGGATACCGGTGAAGAAAAAATAACGCACTGATGTTTGCGAAATGCAGGCATTAACGAAGAAGACAACGGAATAAATTCAGCGTATAGTATGGGTCATCCCCACAAAGGATGGCCCTATAACTTGCCGTTACAGACAGCGCCATTAGAGGGAAAGGGAAGATTGTTTGATTATATTATCTTGAGGGGGTTAGATATGGATATTAAAATACGAGAAATAATATCAGATGATTATGCTGAGGTTGTTTTTTTATGGAACGATGTGCTTGGAATGAGCAATGTTAATATTGCAAACTTTCGAGAGACTATGGAAGAGATGAATAGGGAAGGGAATTATAAAACATTTGTCGCATTAATAGAAAATGAAGTGGTCGGATTTGTAACTATTGTTCAAGCTTTATCTGTTGGCGTTCCAATTGGTTATCTACATATTCAAGGTCTTGCGGTTAAAAGAAATGTTCAACACAGGGGAATCGGAACAAAATTACTAAGACAGACTGAAAATTATGCCCAAGAACGGGGAATAGCAAGTATTATATTATGTAGCGGAGTTAAGCGAATCGAAGCCCATGCTTTTTATGAACATAACGGCTATGACAGAGATTCATATTGCTTCGATAAGATGATCGACCTAACTCAAGGTTAAACGGCACTAAATAGGCCCAACTCACTCTGTAATCACAAGAGTAGGATGTTGGGCTTTTTCCGTACTGCATTACACATATCATTAAAACAACCTATACATACGAAGTCATTGATGGATCATATTTCTTCGGTATTGATAAGGCGTAACTCCGTATTCCACTTTGAACAGCTGGATAAAATATTGATTTTTTTTGTAACCGACCATTTGCGCGATATCGTGGACCCGTAGTTCCGAATCTTGAAGCAATTGAGAAGCTTTCTCCAGCCTCTTCCTGGAAATGTAGTTTGACACATTTTCGCCCGTCTCCTGTTTAAACAGTTTGGAAAAGTAGACCGGATGCAGATGTGCAACTTTGCCCAGTTCATCCAGGCTAAGGCCATGTGACAGGTGCTCTTCGATATACGTTTGTACTTTGTCGATGATGGTTTGAATGGACATCTGTTTGTTGTTTGTGATCCGACTGACCCGTTCCATGAGAGTTGACGATAGTTCATCAGGATACTGTAACTGGTTGAATATCCAATCCACGGTCTCGGTGGTATCACGATCCTTATCCGTCAGATACACATATCGAATGATCTCCATGAGAAAGATTACTTTTTGCTTTCGGGAACGGATATGATCATATTTTTTAATAATGTGTCCGGCTGACTCCCCATCACCACATGATGGAGAATGGTTGAATATGGCTATGAAGTCTTCTGAGTGTACATCTTCATTAAGGAAGAACCTGTAGAATATCTGTCGGGTCATGTTTCGATCAGTTAACAAAACTGGAGGAGACACGACCGATTGCTCCAGTTTGATAGTCAGTTCTCCAGCAGCTTCTTCCGGAATAAAAGCAGTCAGTCGGGTTCCAGTAGCCCATACGAGACGATCCAATTTGTCTCCGACAGCATATTTTATAACACTCTCCTGTTCTTGTGTGAAACCTTCCAGCTTGAGACAGCAAAAATGGCGTCCCCCTAGAAATGTAGTATAAGCCTCATACTCCTTACTTAATGTCCCGTTATGACCCAGCAGCGAGAGCAGAAACGCCAATCCATCGAAGTTTTCCCATACAATAGATTGGGCGGGCCTTGTCTTTGCAATATTGTTAATGGCTTTGGACATGGCTTTCTCCACGTCATCTTTATCGACAGGTTTGAGCAGATAGTCGAGTGCACCCAGACGAATTCCCTGTTGCGCATATTCGAACTCGGAGTAACCGGAGAGGATGATAACTTTGGTTGACAAGCCATGTTGGTGGATATGTTGAAGCAGATCGATACCAGAGACTTCGGGCATTCGGATGTCAGTAATCAGAATGTCGATGTGATTTTGAGTCAGCATGTCCCTTGCTTCAATCGAATTGGTCATCGTCTCGATCTGGTCAATGCCGAAAGTGTTCCAATCGAGCAAATGCTTCATGTACTCCACGACGTAATGTCCGTCATCCACAATTAATAAACGCATATCAGCTATCTCCTTTCATCTCGGGAATACGGATGAGCAGCAGGACGGACAAGCCGCCCCAATCATTGGTAGTAAAATGTAACCCACTACGTTCGCCGTACGTATTTTTCAGACGTCGATTTACATTCCAGAGCCCTACACCTTTGATTCCTTCAGGCGGGGAATCGCTCTCAAGCCGAGTCTCCAGGTTGCGGATATCGTCCAGTGAAAGACCCTTCCCGTCATCAGAGACCTTGATCGTTATCGCATCCTCCGTCTGTTTTACATCAATAGTTACTCGATGGGCACCTTGTTGTCCTTCAATCCCATGTTGAATCGCATTTTCAACTACGGGCTGGATGATCAGCGGCGTGAGAGAAAGGGAGGCCAGCTCCGGCGGAAGATCAATGCTGTACTCCATTTTTTTGCTAAGCGCCATAATAATCAGGAAATGTTCTGCAAACTGAAGCTCGCTTTCCAGCGTGACCTCATGCTGATCCAATTTGGTTAAATAACGATAATATTCAGCTAGATGTTTGCTCATGCGCATGACCGAATCAGGTGAAAACTGGGCCACCGACATGATGAAAAACAAACTATTGTACAAAAAATGAGGGTTGATCTGAGCCTGGAGTTGTTGAAGTTCCGCACTTCGCCTGAGCTCCGTTTCGGTCTTCAAGGATACGAACAGATCCTGGATCTCGGTAACCATATGATTAAAACTTTTAAACAGGCTGTAGAATTCTCTATCCGTATTTTCGGTAATACGCGTGTTGTGATTGCCTTGTTCAACCTGTGAAAACTTTCGCTCCAACAAACGAATATTACGGTAATAGTTCCGGTAAAACGTAAAGATCACAACCAGCCCAAGCGTAAAAACGGCTAAAATACTGGCAAAAAAAACCTTGCGATTGCGGTCAAGCGGCTGCAGGAAATCATTCGTCTGTGTATATGTAATCAGATAGGCATCGATGGATTCAATATATCGGGAAAGAACATAGTAATCGTCCGAATTGGTGTGATAATCATATTTTAAAGTGACCTCCGGCTGTGGAGAAACCATATCGGTAACCGCTTTCAAGAGTTCGTTATCGACTTCTTTTTCACTCCATAACTGATCAGTGTTAAACAGAAATAGAGCGTTTGAGCTGTCATTGTTTACAGCCTTTTTCAGCAGATTTTTCAAATAATCGGTATTCAGCTTTACCCCAACAACGTACTGAGTCGGTTCATTTTGTCCGGATTTTTGGATGTAAGGATAGAGGGCAAAGTAATACAAGCTATTGCCGACGATTTGCCAACCCCGTTGATGAACATCCTTGAAAGGAATTCGTGCCTCTGGCGTATTGTTCGTGGACAGAAATGTTTCTTCAGACTTCCAATAGATGCCGATGGACTCGATGGAGCGACTGGATAGAAGCGTTTGCCGCAAGCGATCAACGATATCGTTTTTCTTCATTTGCGAATCGTAATTGCTCAGCTCGATCACATGCCTCTGATAAAACCGGACATCACTGTCAGCTGCATACTGAACCCCGTACATATTTGCCTCGTACATCACTCCATCAAGAATTCCTTTCACATAATCAAGCTGGTTTTTGGAAGCGCCGATCAGATTTTCTTCCAGTGTCTTGGAACTCAATTGATTCATTACGAAAAACAAACTCAACGTTAACAACAGAAAAAAAACAAAAAAATAAATGAATCGTTTCATATACATTTTTCTGATCATATGTGGTTCCTTTCATAACGCCAAACGTAGAAGTGCAAACTCCAGATCGCATTATCCTTAATATAAGCCAAACCTTCGAAAAGCGGAAGGGCAGCATAGGCAATACATGAAAGCGGTTTTAAATTGCTTCAGGTTGGGGTGATGATCTTGAAATTTTGGCATTTTGGAATGAAAGCGCTTTTGTTAAGCTTATCTTCAAGGATCGCTTTTGAAGAGCCATCATAGAGGAGGTATGCAACATTAACGAAACTGTGCCCGCCAGATCCCCGAAAAAAACAAAAACAAAGATTCCCCAGCGATCTTCATTGAAAAAGGAACTTAAGAAAAGCTGGCCTTTGTACGTACTGTGTATTCCCGCTTTTGTGTTTGTCTGCATCTTTTCCTATGGCCCGATGGTAGGATTGCTCATGGCATTTCAGGACTACAAACCATGGCTTGGCATCACAGGTTCACGATGGATCGGGTTAGATAATTTTGAACGAATTTTCCAGTACAAAGAAGCCACACAAGCAATCGTGAATACGCTGATTATCGCCGTTTCCAAAATTATCGTCGGCATTATCGTTCCAATCGTCATGGCTATTTTGCTGAGTGAGATCCGAAATATGGGCATTAAGAAAAGTGTGCAGACACTAGTGTATCTGCCGCATTTCTTGTCTTGGGTTACTGTGGCAGGATTAATGATCGATATTCTCGGATTAGACGGAGGCATCAATCACATCTTGACCCGGATTTTCGGAACCGATCCCATTTACTTCTTGGGTGATCCTGATCTGTTTCGATTCACGGTTGTCATCAGCGACGTGTGGAAGAGCTTTGGCTTCGGCATGATTGTTTATCTGGCTACCATTGCCGGGATCAATCCTTCGTATTACGAAGCGGCAGAGATCGACGGGGCCACACGCCGGCAGCAAATTCGATACGTCACTTTGCCTAGCATGTTGCCCATGATTATCGTCATTTCTACCCTGAGTCTAGGCAATATTCTGGACGCAGGCTTTGATCAAGTATTCAATCTGTACAACCCGCTTGTCTACAGTACAGGAGATATCATTGACACCTATGTCTACCGTTCATCCTTGTTAAACGGGCAATACGGGTTCGGGACCGCTGTTGGACTGTTCAAATCGGGAATCAGCTTGATTTTGATCGTTGTCTCCTACAGGCTGGCCTATAAATATGCCAATTACAAAATATTCTAACAAGGAGGGAGAGGGATCATGTACCATAAGACGACAGGCTATAGAGTATTCTCATATTTTAATTACGCGTTTATGATACTGGCTGGTCTGGCGTGTTTTCTGCCACTGCTTCATCTATTGGCACAATCGCTCAGCAGCAAAGCGGCCATTAGTGGGAATATGGTGTCATTTTGGCCGGTCGGATTCAACGTGGACGCCTATGTCAAAACGTTCAACAATTCCAATTTTAACGGTGCCATGCTGACATCCATTACTCGAACCGTGTTGGGTACAACCATCAGCATGTTTATCCTAATCTGTGCCGGATATGCCCTGTCCAAAGAATTCCGGGGACGCAACGTGCTCATGTGGTTTTTTATCTTCACCATGCTCTTCTCGGGGGGCTTGATACCTTCTTACATATTGATCACAGCCCTTGGATTAAAAGACACGATATGGGTTCTTGTGCTGCCGGGTGCTTTCGGTGCTTATAACCTGATTCTTCTCGTCAATTTTTTCAAAACGATTCCAAAAGCTTTGGAAGAAGCAGCTTTCATTGATGGAGCGTCCTTCTTCGTCATCCTCAGCAAAATATATTTACCATTATCTCTGCCTGGCATAGCGACCGTATCCCTGTTCATTATGGTGGGGCACTGGAACTCCTGGTTTGACGGAATTTTGTATATGTCGGATGCCAGCAAGTATCCGTTGGCTTCGTTCCTACAAACCGTTGTTGTGCAGAGCAACATGCAGAACATGGCGATGAGCCAGTCCGAGGTGGCAGCCATGTCGGAGCAAAGTATCAAGGCAGCTCAAATTTTTGTCAGCACGCTACCGATCATTTTGGTTTATCCATTTTTGCAGCGTTATTTTGTGAAGGGAATCGTACTGGGAGCCGTCAAAGAATAGTTAGAGTAAAGGGGATATGAATTCATGAAAAAAAGAAATGATTTGTGGAAAACGGTAAGTCTGGTCATACTGTCGGCCATGCTTGTGGCTGGCTGTAGCAAAGGGGAGAGTGCTTCCGAGACCGCACCGGCATCGGTACTCAAAGACGGAAAATATGATCCGCCAATGACGATCACCATCGCCAAACAGCAGGATGAAAATGCGGGAAAGTATATCAATGGGGAGACCTTGAATGACAATGTTTTGACCCGTTGGGGTGAACAAAATCTGGGCATCAAGATCCAAACCACCCTGCTGGGCGGAGATGCCAGCCAGTATAATACCAAGCTGCGGCTGGCGTTGACGGGTTCGGAAAAACTGCCAGACGTTCTGCCCGTCTATGATACCATGCTGGTCAATGATCTGATCGAGTCGGGGCAGGTCAAGGAGATTACGGAAGACATCTCCACTTACATGCCTGACCGGCTTAAAGAAATATACAAACAATATCCGACCACTTTCAATCCAGTGGTTAGGGATGGCAAGGTGTACGGGATGGCCATCGCGCCCAATCTGACGGAAGGCGAAGTCATGTTGATCCGCCAGGACTGGTTGGACCAATTGAATTTGAAAGCGCCAACAACGATTGAGGAGTTTGAGCAAGTCATCGCTGCGTTCAGCAATGAGGACCCGGATGGGAACGGCAAGAAAGACACATACGGCTTTACATTCTCGGGTAAAGATTCCTACAACACAGGCTGGGTCAGCGATCCGGTCATGATTTTCAGCGCATACACGGGTAAACATCTTCCAAGGCAATGGCATAATGACAACGGCAAACTCACCTATGGATCTGTCGCTGCTGGCAACAAAGAGGCACTTGCCAAGTTACGCGATTGGTATGCAAAAGGGTACTTGAACAAAGAATTGGCCACCCAAGGGGCTTGGGACGCACTGTCCGATTTTACGGAGGGGAAAGCTGGCATTATCATTGGTCGTCCTTGGCTTTACGACAGTGTGAAGGACGTAGAGAAGAACGTAGAGGGTGCAAAAATTAGTGCTTATCCGACCATTCAAGGCGTGAACGGTGATAAGACCTATCAGTCCGCCCAATTGAACGATGGTGTGTTCATGTTTAATAAGGACTTTCAGAACATGGAAGCCTTCTTCCTATACTACGATAAAATGTACGACGCAGCGTTCAGCACGGGAGATTTCAAATACGGCTACGCTCAGGGATACGATTACGATATCGTCAACGACGAAGTGACTTTTGATCCAACGAAATTTAATAAGCCATTAGAGGCTATACAAGGCGTTGGGAAGATGGCATTCACCAAAAACACACCGAGTGTTGATGGTCCCGGCCAATCGTACTATGATCTGGCGAATGGTGTTAAAGCCGACACGGGCGTCCTCATTCAAAGCGCTTCAAAGGACCAAACGACCCAGGACGGATACCGGATTTCATATGAAAACAAGGATGTTTTGCTGCCCAATGCGTTTAATGGTCCACCAACACCAACGATGCAAAATGTATGGGAACAGTTGACCACCATGGAACAAGAAACTTTCACCAAAATTATATATGGCAATGAGCCGCTTGAGGCATTTGATACCTTTGTCACACAGTGGCACGAAAAAGGCGGAGACACGGTTATCGAAGAAGTTAACGAATGGTACAACCAAGCCAGCGAGACGGATGTTATGACACTGATGAATTTGAAATAAAGTCAATTTTCACCTGAACCAGCCTTCCAACAACAGGGAGGTTGGTTTCCTAAAAAAGGAGATGATGAGACATGGTCAAAGGTAAATCGTGGATGGCTGTCGTCATTGCATTGATGTTGTTAACTGTTCATTTAACGTCCTCAGCACAAACCGTTCATGCGGCTGGTGAAGAGACCAAGATAGCTGCAACACTATTTGTGTTGAAAAATGAATCTGACGTATCCAATGCCAAAATCCATTGGGCACCTGTATCGGGGGCGACTGCATACGAGTTGTACAGATCCGAGAACAATGCGCCATATACGTTAATACAGACCTTAACAGGTATAACGACGGATGATTACGAGCTCAACTTGGGTAACACGTATAAATACCAAGTGAAGGCATACGGTGGGACTTCCTTGTTAACCTCTGCGATCTCGCCAGAATACACCCCTTACAGTCTTCCAGATAACCTCACAACTTTTGATAACACAACGCAATCCACTCTGATGCTTCCGAATGAACTTAAAGTGGGGGATACCTACTATAGGTTTAACTTTGTACAAAAGTCATCAGGCGGTTTTGGCGAAATGATTCAACAGACGTCAACAGATGACATCACATACGGTAACGACAAAGTGGTCCTTTCCTACACGGATCACCCCGATCTGGCGAATTCCAAGTTTGAAGGGATTAACATCCTGTACCATGCGCCTACGAATAAATTTGTTTTTTGGGCTCACTATGAAAACAGTACAGACTACACGCTTGCCAGAGTATCTGTGGCTTCAGCAACGCCTGGAGAAGACTTTATATTTCACAAAAGCTTTCGGCCGGAAGGGAACGAATCCAGAGATATCTCCATTTTCAAAGATGACGATGACTCAGCTTATCTGATCTCTACCGCCAATAATAATTCGGACACGATTCTGTATAAGTTAACCTCTGATTGGCTGGATGTGGATCATCAAGTATCTGTTATATATGAAAATCAACACAGGGAACTACCTAAAATGATCAAAAAGGATGGCATTTATTATTTGTTCTCTTCCCAAGCAGCAGGTTGGTATCCGAGTATTCCTTTGTATTCTTCCGCAGCAAACATAGACGGAGATTGGTCTGAATTACGGACCATTGGCAACACATCAACCTTCTCGGCGCAGTCGGGTTCCGTTATGCGGGTGAAGCCAAACACGGGTGACAACGTGGTTATGGTTGCGTATCGCTGGATGTTCGGTTGGGCAGGTACACAAAATGGAACAACAGAGGAACGATTGCTTCCCGTGTGGTTCTCCGATGGTTATGCATTTTATGATTATTTTGATCAAGTCCTGTACAACACAAGCGATGATACGCTAGTTCCAGTCCAAAATGGAAAACTCCTGTCACAAGGTAAACCGGCAACAGCGCAAACGGCTACCGGAACGAACCCTGCAAGTTATGCGAATGACGGCAACTATCAAACCGAATGGGTGGGCACAGGCAGTTCCTGGCCACATTGGTGGAAGGTCGATCTTGGCTCCGTTCAACCATTGAGTAATGTACAAATCTCCTGGTGGATGCAAAAAGGCTCTGAAGGATTTTACAAATATAAAATAGAAACCAGCACGGATAATGTAAACTGGACCGTGGCGTTGGATCGAACTAATAATACATCTTATGGCTTCACCTCAGATTCTATATCGAACACTGCCGCTAGGTATGTACGGATTAATATGTTAAATGCGACGCTCCATAATAACCCTAACAACTGGTATACCCCAAGGTTATGGGAAGTGAAGGTATTTGGATTGGGTACTAATTAAACGATGTTTTTAAAAGAAAAGAAGAGAAGAGAGGTAACGGTGTGAATAATCAATTAACCAATGGTGGCATCTGGTATGATTCAAGCGGTCAGCCGATCCACGCCCATGGTGGACATATATTATTCCATGACGATTATTATTACTGGTATGGCGAAGATCGAAGAGACGATATATATGTGAGTTGTTATCGTTCCAAGGATCTATTCAACTGGGAGTTTCGAAGCCATATCATTACGATATCTACTCCAGTGGCATCCATTCGAGTTCGGACGAATCTGAGATTAATGAGTGACAAAGGCGGAAAGGTCAATCTCGAACGACCTAAAGTGCTGTTCAACGCGGTGACCAAGAAGTTCGTACTTTGGGTTCACTATGAGAATGGTGATAATTATAACGATGCCGCATGCGCCATCGCCACCTCGGATTATCCGGATAGCCATTTTGTTTATCATGGCAGCTTTAATCCCTATGGGTATATGTCGCGTGACTGCACACTCTTTCAGGACGATGACGGAAAGGCATATTTCATTTCAGCTGCAAGAGACAATGCGGATCTTCATATCTATCGACTACAGGAGGATTATCTTAATGTGGAACGTCTTGTCGAAACGTTGTGGCAGGGGGAGTATCGGGAGGCGCCAGCCGTATTCAAGCGGAATGGAAAGTATTATATGCTGAGTTCATTTTGCACCGGTTGGGAACCCAATCAAGGGAAGTTCGCGATAGCTGATACGATGGATGGCCCATGGGGAATGCTCAGCGACTTTGGGGATGAAACGACGTATCGAACGCAGCCAGCGTTTGTGCTGAAGCGATCAGAGGAGTACCTGTACTTTGCGGATCGCTGGAACGGATCGGACTACTTTCAGTCCAGCTATGTGGTACTACCTATTGAGTTCAATGGGGACATTCCCATTCTAAAGGATTATGCCACGTTATCTTTGCGAGAAGATGCACATCTGATTCATTTTGAACGCTAATTTAACGATAAAACGACTGATGAGAAAAGACTTTGATCCTACAAAAAATGTAGGTTCAAAGTCTTTTTGCACAAATTTTATAATTTCAAATCTAACGAGTAACGATCGCGAAGTACGGATAAATGGTGGAGCTCATGTCCAGCCATAACATATGCTATCGATCGAGTTGAAGCAGGATTCTCACTGACGAGTCCTCTACAGAGCCAAGCTTCCGGCGTGAGGCGACGGAGCATCAGAATGGTTGAGCGGCGTGTAACGGCATATTCTTCGCTCAAATCGGCCAGTGTATACGCATTGAAGGGATGGCTCTGCATAAGCACGTCCTGATCGTAACCGGGATGATTCGTTTTGTCACCTCTGGCGATACGAAGCAATCGGCTGCTCATAATGCGTTCGTTATCCAGAAGATGGCCGATGACCTCCTTCACGCTCCATTTGCCTTCGTCGTAACGATAATTTGCTTGCTCCTCTGTTAATGAAGAGAGCAACGTTGGTACGATATTGGCTTGCAGTTCCAAGCGTTCGATGATGTTCCCTTCAGGCACAAGCCGGATATAACCTTCATAAAAAGCTCCATATTCATCTGTGTTAGGTCGTTCAACCATGGTAATGCCTCCTTCGGTATTCATAACTATGGAATATATTGTAGCATATATCTTGCTACCAGCATTAAGATAGGCCCATCCGCTTGATTGGCAGAAGGGCCGTTTCATGTGATTTGAACATTATATGTCGTTGGGGTGACTACGTCTAATCTGTACGTCCTATGCCTTTTTTCTGAACAAACTTCTCCAATACCTCCAAAGACTCAGTCACATTTTTGAAGGGCAACGTGTCCAGCACTTGTTCCCGGTAACTCTTTTTTGCCGCTGCGCTGAGACGGGAGTCAAGTATGCTGAGTATGCCAAGGTCGGTTTCACTACGAATCAAGCGACCCGTTCCTTGCCTTAACCGAAGAAGCATGTCCGGTACAAACACCTCCATGAACGGATTCTTCGTTACAGATGCCTTATATTCATACACAGGATCGGAAGGAACAGGGAAGGGCAGACGGAAAATAATAATCTGTGACAGGTCAGAACCCTCGATATTCACACCTTCCCAGAATACTCCGGTACCCAGGAGTACACCTTTGCTTTTCCTGAACTCAGCGATAACACTGTCCTGGGAAGATCCCTCTTTTTGAACATGGACTGCCCATGTATTTTCACTTCCCCTTGAAATCAACTTCTGGTGAATGTACTTCATGTCCTCCTTTGCTGAGAAAAGGACGATGGTTCTACCGTGAGTCAGATTACAGAGTTCAACCAGTTCCTTATAAGCTGCTTCAAGATAGTTTTCGCGCTGGTCATGGTCATAATATGGAACGTTGTTCGAGATGTACATCATGGCATGATTGGTGTAGTCAAAAGGGGAGGATTTGCGATCCATAAACTCCCCTCTGTAACCGAGGGAATGTGTCAAATATGAGTATTGTTCCTCCAGTGTATCTCCGCCTTGGCACAACGTCGCCGACGTTAGGATTACAGGCACCTTGTCATTAAATAAGGCGTATTTCAGGAACTGGCTGATATCTTTGGGACAGATGCTGATCGTGGCTGCACCGAAAGGACTGCTTGCCCATAAGAGATAGTTATCTTCTTTTTCTATCAAGACATGAATGAGGGCAATAAGCCCGTTGATGGCTTCAAAAGCGTCATCGATCTCCCGCTCATGGCGTGAGGTCAAAATGGAAAGGCGTAGACTGAAATCTTTCAAATCACTCAACGCTTGGTTCAACGGTATTCCTTTGATCTCCGACACTTTGATTCGGTCGTTATCCTGCTTGGCGTGGTGGAGCAGATCCACATTTACCTGTTTGAATATATGCCGGGCACATTTTTTAATAAAATTGGATTGTGAAAAGAGCTCTTTATCCCCGGACTGCTTCGTGAGCAGCTGCACCGTGGTATCCAGAACGCGGCAGATTCCCCGGTAAGTGAACTCCAGAGTTCTGGCGTCTCGAACTTTTGCTTCCAGATTATGCGCTTCATCAATGATGATCAGAGCAGGCTGTTCCGAGATGATGCTCTTCGTTCCTTCTTTTTTCTTCATCAAATCCCGTATGAGCAGATCCTGGTTCACGATAATAAAATCAATCTCGTGAGCTTTTGCATTTAATTTTGCTCTCATATCATAAAATAAACATGCATTTTTATGCTGGCAACGTTCAAATTTGCAATCATTCACGGAAACGTGGGACCATTCGGCATCACTAACTCCAGCTTTAATATCAGCTCGCTCATCAATCTCATAATCTAATATGCGCTGGGCAAGAGGAGACACGGAGGGGTAGGGATCATCAGACCTGATTAATTCCGCAGCCCTGCTTCGGCAAGCGTACTGACCCATGCCTTTCCCCACAACGGAACGAACCGTTGAGAATCCCAACCGACTGCCAATGATCCTTAAATCTTTATGTATCTGTTCCGAAAGCTGAATGGAGGATGTAGCTATAATGACAGGTTTCTGAGACATTTGATTCGTGAGCAGACTTGGTATCAGGTACGCAAAAGATTTGCCGATTCCAACACCAGCTTCAATCATCGCATGATGTCCATGGATATAAGCATCGGCGATATCGAGTGACATGTCTTGCTGTCCGATCCGCTCTCTAAGACCGATTCGGGGGAACCGGTCATATATTCGGAAGATCGCGTTAACCATAGAACGTTCGATTTCCTTTTGCGGTTCCCGTTGATTTTTTTTATAGAGTTCATTCAACCAATTCATAACGATCGCCCTCCTTCCGAATGATGATCTTCTTGTACTGCATTTTGGAGACGATTTACTTCACAATGGAGTGTTCACGGCATTTTTTAATCTGGATACGCCTTCCTGTAATTGTTCATCTGACAAATGTGCAAAAGATAAATAGATCCCATACTTCGTACCATCAGATGTTGAACTGTTGACTTCTGAGTATACCACACCTTGTAATCTAGCTGATGCCCGAAAGGCCTCATAAGTGGTCACATTACCTCGCCACCAGCCAAACACGTGCAGACCTGCTTCATTCTCTACCCAATCAAACCATGTCGAGAGCTGCTGGTTCAACAGTTTGAGTAAGAGATGGAATTTACGACTGTACAGACGATTCATCCTGCGCAGATGCCGCTCATATTGACCGCTCGTCATAAATGCTGCTAATGCTCGTTGTTCAATCAGGTTGACGGGTCGTGGCTCGTATAATGCCTGCGCCTTTCTAAAGGTGTCTGCCAAGGTAGGGGGAAGAACCACATACCCAAGTCGTACTTCTAAAGGCAAGGTTTTTGTGAAGCTGCCAAGGTAGATAACACGTCCTGCTTTATCAAGTGTTTTTAGCGGTTCAACATGCATTCCCCGATATCGGAATTCACTATCATAGTCATCTTCGACAATCATGGCATCATGCCGATGTGCCCAGTCCAGCAAGGTTTGTCTGCGTTCAAGGCTGAGCATCTCGCCAGTAGGGAATTGTCGTGATGGCGTGACAAACAACATGCGAGCTTCCCAGTCTTGAGGTACAACTCCCTGGCCATCAAGATTGGCTTCAATCAACTTTGCACCCGCAGCCCAAATAGCTTGAGATATCCCGACATAACAAGGACTCTCTGTTACTACATAATCCCCTGGATCTGCAAGTAACTGAGTGAGTAGAGCTATGGCTTGCATGGAACCTGCAGTCACGGCGATATGATCCGGATCGACTTGAATTCCCCGCATTCTCCGAAGATAGGCAGCAATGGCTTCTCTCAATCTCGGTTCACCTGTTGAACTCACCATAGCTGAGGTTGTTTCCAGGTGATGCTCACGCTGCCTTATCTCTGCATACAATCGATTATTCCATTCATCGTAAGGAAACTTGGAGAAATCAGGTTGGTATTTGCTAAAGTCGATCACTTCGTCGCTCTCCATACTGGAACTATTGGTGTGTGCATTTCTTTGAATCGTCTGCTGTCCCAACTGCTGAATACGATTCCCCCAGGCTGATAAGTGATGGGTACACGTTTTCTCGGTGGACGCATCATTGTTCAAATCCAACTGATACGCGACAAAGGTTCCTCTTCCATGCTCTGAAAGAATGTAACCTTGCGCAGTCAACGTATCATACACTTGATTCACGGTTCCCCGGGAAATGTGATACGTCGCAGCTAATTCTCTGGTCGAGGGTAACTTCTCACCATATATTAGATTGCCTTCATGAATAGCATCACGAATCGCATGATAAAGAGCCTTCATCTTGGTATATTTTCGGTTTAAGTATGAACTGTAAGCTACATGAAATTGCATATGCCCTCCAGAGTTATCATTGAAGTGGTACAATAAAAATCGAAATTATTGGATCTTTTTATATGACCATTCTCATTTTATACTAAATCATAGTTTAGAGCGATGCCTTTATTGAAAATCACCCCAAAGTTAATAGGAGGTCTACAATTATGCAAACAGGTACAGATCGTGTAAAAAGAGGAATGGCTGAGATGCAAAAAGGTGGCGTCATCATGGACGTTATGAACGCAGAGCAAGCTAAAATCGCTGAGGCGGCAGGGGCAACAGCAGTTATGGCTCTTGAGCGGGTGCCTTCTGATATTCGCGCAGCCGGCGGAGTAGCCCGCATGGCAGATCCAACGATCGTTGAAGAAGTTATGAAAGTTGTGTCTATTCCAGTTATGGCCAAAGCACGTATCGGTCATTACATAGAAGCCAAAGTGCTTGAATCACTGGGTGTGGACTATCTCGATGAAAGTGAAGTTCTTACTCCTGCAGACGAAGTGTTCCATATTGATAAACATGAGTTCACTGTACCATTTGTATGTGGAGCCAAAGATTTGGGAGAGGCTCTTCGCCGTATTGGCGAGGGAGCATCCATGATTCGTACAAAAGGCGAGCCAGGAACGGGCAACATTGTAGAGGCAGTTCGTCATATGCGCCTAATTAACAGCCAGCTTCGCAAAGTGCAAAACATGTCCAAGGACGAGCTGTATGCTGAAGCCAAAAACCTGGGTGTAGCTTATGAGTTACTCCGCGAAATTCATGAAAATGGCAAACTTCCTGTCGTAAACTTTGCAGCAGGTGGTGTAGCTACTCCGGCGGATGCAGCACTAATGATGCACCTTGGAGCAGATGGTGTGTTTGTAGGATCAGGTATTTTCAAATCAGATAACCCTGAGAAATTCGCTCGTGCCATCGTTGAAGCTACAACACATTACACGGATTACAAACTGATTGCCGAAGTATCCAAAAACTTGGGCGCCCCTATGAAAGGGATCGAAATTTCCAAATTGGCTCCAGAAGAGCGCATGTCGAACCGCGGTTGGTAAGAACAGATTTAACAGCTGGAGTATGAATAGTGTCAAGCAAAGCCGATCCATAGACAAAATGGATCGGCTTTTTGGTTATTGTTGACAAATACAAGCAAAAAGGCGAAGAAAAGAATAGCTGTGTAGTCATCAAATGAGAATGATTATGATTATCATTTACGAAATTCGACATTTGCTGTATACTGACATTAACTATTTTACATAATGCACAAATAGAAAAATATGAATGGAAAAGGGAGAGAATTAAATGTCCACATGGTTAAAAAAAGGAATATTATTTTGTATTATTGCTGTAGTTGTTGTACTCGCAGCATGCTCCAATAACAATGGTGGCAGCGAAGACACGAATGGCAGCTCACAGCAAGCTGCAGAGAGCAGCGACACGAATACAGCAACAAACGGGGAACAAACCGACGCAGACGCTTCAACACCTGCTGAAACAACTTACCCGGTGACCGTTTCAAACTATACAACAGAGAACGGCACATGGGTGAAGAAGGATCAAACGTTTGACAAGGCACCTGAACGAGTAGTTGCCAATACCCAAGGTGCAGCCGAGCTGATGATTCGCTTGGGTTTGACAGACAAACTTGTAGGTGTAGCAGCACTGTTCGGCAGTGTGCCTGATGATATTGCTGATGAAT
Source organism: Paenibacillus sp. FSL R5-0749 (assembly GCF_038595085.1). Taxonomy (NCBI): domain Bacteria; kingdom Bacillati; phylum Bacillota; class Bacilli; order Caryophanales; family Paenibacillaceae; genus Paenibacillus; species Paenibacillus sp. FSL R5-0749. Next base: position 3,386,776 of record NZ_CP152005.1, read on the forward strand.
TCAAAAAAATTCCTGTGCTGGCTGAAGGCTATGTAGGTAAGGAATTGACCATAGGTGCTTCGCCTGACCTTGTTGTGGGACGAGGTGGATTGTTTGAGGATGCGGATTGGGGCGTCGGTACAGTAAGCAGCTTGAATGATATGGGGATTAAAACGTACGTACAAAGCACCAGTGTTCCTGATGCATCGTTAGATAGTCTGTATCAGGATATTACTGAATTAGGTGAGATATTCAACGTACAAGCGAATGCAGCGGCATATATTGAGACACTAAAAGCGCGTGAGACTGCGTTGTCGGCCCGAGCTAGCGCTGAAACGATCAACTATGCATCTTTTTCAGATAATGGTGATGGAACCATTGGAATCTACAACGGAAACGGAGATACGTTTATTGAAAGTGCAATGTCATTGATCAATATGCATAATATGCTGATTAATGAAACCGGCACACTCAGTCTGGAGAAGTTAATCGAGATTAATCCGGATGCCCTGATTATTTCCAGGTATGCTGGTGGCATTGATCCTGAACAGACAATTGAAAAACTGCTATCCAACAAGCAGGTACAGAACATCAATGCAGTTAAAAACAAGAAAATCTACATTATTGATTTCAACAACTTCTGGGGCTACGGAGATTCCATCTTCACAGGTGTTGAAGGGCTCGCTGATGATCTCGGGTTATAAATGAATCCCCTTAAAAGTCGCTATTTTAGCGGCTTTTTTTGTTACCAGGAACCAAGTCTCCGACTCTAGTTGAACCGGATTAACTCGTTAAATGATAATGAGAATGGAGTCAAACTTTATTTGGAATCTAACGTTACTATTATAAGATTAAAAATCACATGAATGGGGCGAGTCGATGTGAAAATGAAGTATTTGAAAAAAGTAGTTGTCGTTGCATTCGTGATGTCCGTCTTATTACCACTGGGGGCTCAAAAATCTGAAGCAGCAAAAAAATACGTTAATTTGGAAATTCAGTGGGCGGACGGCCGTATTAACCATGTTGAGACGTTACACAAGGATGGAATCACTTACGGAAGCTTGTTCTCACTTGGTATTAAGGCAGGTCTGCCGTGGGGGATGGAAGATGATAATACGGCCGTACTGAAGAACAGTCAGAAGCATATTGTAGTGCACTTGGGAAGTAAAATTGCCGAAGTGGATGGTCAAAAAGTAGATATGGGCAGTGAACCTGTGTGGTATATTAGTAACCTTTATGTACCGATTAGTTTTCTTGCAACTGCTATGGACGGGGAAGTGACTCATCAAGATACGAAGACGAACAAGGTAACCGTGACTGGGCTGAGTAGTTATACCGATACTTTTTATGGTAGCAACATGGGATACATCTATATGATTCGTGCTGCAAAAGGTGATCTTGAGATTACGAATGCAGTTACTGGAAAAAAGAGTCTGATTCCATTAGGTATAAAGGATATGAATGTAAATACCCATGATCTCAAGATCAATTTTAAGCGGAGTCCTCAAAATCTACTTATTGTCATCATAGAACATACTAACCGAAAAACGGAAGACTACGATCTTTACACGTTGGTATTCAAAAACAAAGGTCTGGTTCGCAAATCCATTGCTCACGGGGTAACGGGGCAGCATGAGATTTTAAATGAAGATAGTACCATTCAACTCATCGATGACAACAGTATACGTATTATCGAAGATGGAAGTGGTAAAGTACTTGAAGTGCTTCCTCGTTGAATAGATATCTGATCGGATATTCTGAATTGTTATAATAAAATAATGTCCAGTTGTCATGCTCTTATATTATTGAATAAAACAATTATCTCAAAGAACCGCTATTAGGTTACTTTGACACTGGAGCGAAATAGAAATGATCTAGGGTCTAAAGAAACCAAAATGTTGAGCTACATGTAAAAATGGTATTGATAGAGCGCCTGGTTCCTTCGATGTCGAGGGGCAGGCTCTTCATTATATTAAATATTTCATTTATAAAATCAGCATAGTCTTAGCGTGTCATAATTAGTTACGGAAATCTTAAAAAATGAATATCTCTGCTTTGAAATTTTCTATAGTGTACCACTCTGCTTCCAGATAAAATGGAAATACCAACCATGTAAGCGCTATCTATTAGTTGCAGTGCAGTTCTCTTTACCTTATTGACCTGCACTCAGTAATATTAACTTTTACATGTTGGAATCATTCATGGAGGTGTATGATGAAGAGGAAGTCTTGGTATACTTTGGCGGTAACAGGTATTGTTTCATTGTTTTTTTCAGTAAGCGCTTTCGCGGGTTATGTGTTCTGGGAACCACTAACCTATTTTAACGCAAGTACATGGCAAAAGGCGGATGGGTATTCCAATGGGGGAATGTTCAACTGTACCTGGCGGGCTAACAATGTCAATTTCACAAGTGATGGAAAGCTTAAGCTTGGGTTGACCAGTTCTGCACAAAACAAGTTCGATTGCGGAGAGTACCGATCCACGAATACGTATGGGTACGGCTTGTATGAAGTCAGTATGAAACCTGCGAAGAACACAGGTGTGGTTTCCTCATTTTTCACATACACAGGTCCCTCACATGGCACCCAATGGGATGAAATTGATATCGAATTTTTAGGGAAGGACACCACCAAAGTGCAGTTTAATTATTATACCAATGGGGTTGGCAATCATGAGCAGATTATCAATCTGGGTTTTGATGCATCCCAAGGTTTCCATACGTATGCATTCGATTGGCAGCCGGGACATATCAAATGGTATGTTGATGGTGTCCTGAAGCATACGGCAACCAGTAATATTCCAAAAACACCGGGCAAAATTATGATGAATCTCTGGAATGGAACGGGTGTAGATAGCTGGCTCGGTCCTTACAACGGTGCCAATCCGCTGTATGCAGAGTACGATTGGGTTAAGTATACAAGTAATTAAGCAGACTGAAGCAGCCCTTAGCGGCTGCTTTTTTACTGTCTTCAAGTGTGTTGTAATTATTCAATCTATATATTCAATATCCAATATCCTAAATTAATGCAATAAATGTTGCAATATTAGTATGGGCATAAATATCATTCATTCATTATGATTAACGTGTAAGCAACATTACATAGACTGGGGGAACGAAGTTGGACACAAGTAAAAAGAGACGCGTAGGCAGCTTGGTCATGATTGGTGTATTGGCCCTATCAGCAGCCTTGAGCGGATGCAGCAACGGAAACGACAAACAGACAGAAACGAGTGCACCGGCGACAACGTTGGAGCTCAAAGATGGGAAATATGATCCACCCGTATCTATTACATATTTACGGCCATGGGGTCCAGATGTGAAGTTTAAGCCGGGTGAGGATCAGGATAACAACGTGCATACCAAATGGGCCAAGGAGAAACTCGGTATTGAGCTGAAAAACCAGTGGATATCTCCTTCCACCAATAATGCATTTGAGACAAAGCTGCGCCTATCACTGGCGTCCAATGCTGAAATGCCTGACATCATTTCGTATCGCGGCGAGTTCAATCTGGTACGTGAATTGATTGAGTCTGGAAAATTTGTCGATGCTGGCGAGTTGTTTGACCAATATGCAAGCGATACATGGAAAGCAGCCGTAAACGAAGATCCTTCTGTATGGTATCCATACATGCAAGATGGAAAAAGAATCGGTATTCCCATTCTGGACTATGCCTATAACGGCGATCCTGTCATGTGGATCCGTGAAGACTGGATGAAGAAATTCAATCTGGAAGCACCTAAAACCATAGATGATCTTGAAGTTATTATGGAAACGTTTACGAACCAAGATCCAGATGGCAATGGGAAGCAGGATACCTACGGATTGACCATTGGCTTCAAGAACTGGCTTAACACCTGGATGTCAGAAGCCGGATGGGTATTTGGCGCTTATGGTACCATGCCGAACCAATGGAATCTGACGGAAGATGGAAAACTTGAATACGGCTCCGTGACACCCGGTGCGAAACAGGCTTTAGCCAAATTACAAAGCTGGATGAGCAAAGGATATATCCCGGAAGAAGCCGGTGTGTATGACGAGACAAAGGCAGCCGAAGAATTTACTGCTGGAAAAGCAGGTATTGTGGTAGGTCCTCACTGGATGCCATCCTGGCCACTGGAGGATGTGAAGAAAAACAATCCTGAGGCTGAATACAAAGCGTACCCGATTCCTTCCGGTCCGAATGGTCAGGCAGGGAGACATGGTACGTCGAATGGAAACGGCGTAGTTCTGATTAACAAAGACATGAAAAATCCGGAAGCCTTTTTCACCTATCAGAACTATCTCTTTGATCACTATGCAAATCCTAAAGAAGGCGACGAGTTCGAACATGGATTTGCCGAAGGATACGATTGGGTTATGGTCGATGGGAAACCATCAACTGATGCAAGTCTAACGGGCGGTTACGCTCCCGAGAAGTACACGTTAACTTTTGATGGAGCGCGTATTCCGAGTTTGAGCATGACAACACTCGCGAAGCTGGCAAGTGGTGAAGAACCAACAACGCCTTTTGAGAAAAAAATCAAATCAGGTGTACCTACACCTATGCTTGATGCAGCCAAAATTGTATTGGATCAAAAAGATATCGTGTTCAATCAGATGTTTACCGGTGCACCTTCCATGACGATGCAGATGAACAATGATATTTTGACGAAGATGGAGAAGGATACCTTCTCTCAAATTGTATATGGCAAAACCTCTGTGGATGCGTTCGACTCATTTGTTGAGAAATGGAAGTCTTCCGGCGGAGATCAGATTACGAAAGAAGTTAACGAGTGGTATGATTCCGTGAAAAGCGGAAAATAGTACGAGGACTGAGACGCGAGTATTACTTCGATGCATCGTGCTCACATAAGCAGACAAAAGGCATTGCTGGATATGAACTCCGGCAATGCCTTTTGCTATGCACTATGAAAACGGGGAAAACGGTGAGTCTGGCAAAACGTTAAAGTCTGGTCGGAGTATTGCCTAAACCGGCAGATTTTCCCGATATTCTTGAGGAGTAAGATCATAAAATTTCTTGAAAACTCGTATGAAATAGGCGGTATTGTTGTAACCGACAAGTTCAGCAATTTCAAATACCTTGGCAGTTGACGTTCGCAAATGATAGGCCGCTTTCTCCATCCTTAATCGGTATACATAGGCAGTAAGTGCTTCACCGGTCTCCGCCTTATATACCTTGGACAGGTATACTGGATGCAGATGCACATGGTCGGCAATGGCAGGCAGTGATACATCTCCGGCCAGATGAAGGTCTACGAAACTCTTGACGCTGCGTACAATGGTGCTGTGATTGTCTCTGAGCTCTTGTTCGGCATCATCTCGTATGTAATAAAGCGTACGTATGGACCAGTCCTGCAACTGCTGTGCAGTAGAATAGCTGGGAGCATGAAAATAACGATTGGACTCGGCTGGAATCAATGATGATATTTGTTTACCATTTTTATGAATGATGTACGCAAATGCACCAGCAAGCGCAAAATACACCTCAATGGTTGACTCCGCAATATCATGATGTTCACTCGAATGCAGCAATTCCTCAAAAATATGCCTGATTTTTTGTTCCACATCCTCAAACCGCCCAGCTTCCAATAGACTGATCAACGTTGGCGGCTGATAAAGTGACCTGATCGTATGAAGCGGATTGGCGTCCGTTTCATCGGAAGCTGTGACAAACAAGCCTTGAACTTGCCCCATCCGTTTACGCATGGACATAACGGCCCGCTCATAGATTTCCCCTATTTCGTGAGGGAACTTGCCCCAGTTAGAGACAGAAATCGAGATCGCACCCTTCAAGTATAACTTAACATTCGTTTGAATCTGGGCAGCATACTGCTCAAGCAGGGTCTGAGGTGTCTCGTTCCTGCTATAGCTCATCGTTGTGGAGTGCTTCATGCTAACCAGAACAACAATGTAATCGTGAACGTCTCGTGTGTGCCAGATATGAAAATGATTATGCATCACTTCACTAATGATATTACATATCGCATATTCCATTAGGGCAAGGTCACCGTGTGCCATTTCAGATAGATGTTTCTCCATGCGAATAACCAGCATACCCAGGTCTTCACCTATGGAGTAGGGAAGCTCCAGCAGATCAAGCTTATCTGCCAGTGTCTTCGGATCATAGACTTTTCCAGTCAGCAATTCATGCAGCATTGTGGATTGAAGCAAGGGCAGGTGATCCTGAAAGGCGTGTAAAGCTCGTTGATGGGAGGCTGCCGTTTCCCACTTTTCTTTTATTCGATGAACGAGGCGTTGGACCGTTTCAATAAGATCTTCATCGCTAACCGGTTTTAGCAAGTAATCAAAGCTTTCCTGGGCGATAGCCTGTTTTGCATATTCAAAATCAGCATGACCTGATAACAGAATCGTCTGTACATGGGGCCATTTTTCATGAATCGCTGTAATAAGCGCTATACCTGACATTTCGGGCATTCGTATATCTGTAATGACAATGTCAATGTCGTGGTTTTCCATGATTTCCAACGCTACCGAACCGGATAAGGCTTCGTGTACTGTGCCAATCCCGCAGCTTTCCCACGGAATGGTCTCGGCCAGCGTTTCCACGACTGATCGTTCATCGTCCACTAGTAATAATTGCAGCATGAGTTGCTCACCTACTTGTTAGTATTGTCGTGCCATACGATGTTAACTTTGATCCCACCTGATTCAGAATGATCATAGGCCAGTCCTGATCCATCACCATAGAGAAAAGACAAGCGTTGGTGGACATTCCATGTGCCACATCCCATGTTCTCATCCAGCGGTTTGGTAAGATTATTCCTTAATTGTTCAAGCTGTTCATCAGACATGCCAAGCCCGCTATCCTCCACTGTAATCGTGTACACATCATTCTCGCAATCGGCATAAATTTTGATCTCACCATTCTCGGATCTGGGTTCCAAACCATGAATAATAGCGTTCTCAATAATAGGCTGAAGGGTCAGTCTGGGAACTGTTTTATCCAAAATAGCATGGGGGACGTCGATTGTAAAATGCATTCGTTCCAATCGCAGTGACTGAATTTCCAAATAATTTTTGACCATCGTCAACTCTTCCCGAAGCGTGGCTTGATCCTTTTCAGACCTGGTTATGTATCGGTAATACTCTCCCAGATTAAGTGCCATGGCTACCACAGCTTTCTCATTTTTCATTCGGGCCATGTTCTTGATATAGAAGAGACAGTTATAGAGAAAATGCGGATTAATCTGCGATTGAAGCTGTTTAAGCGTGGCTTCGCGACTTCTCAATTTTTCCTCGTATACATTCTCGATTAACTCTTGAATTCGTTGTGCCATGATGTTGAAACGTGCAAATAAAAGACTAAATTCATTCCTCGCCGTATGATGCAACCGAACGGAAAAATCCCCGGTGGATAAACGATTCGTTCCTTTCACTAACTGTAGAAGTGGAAGTTGCACACTGCGATAGAGTGTATACAGCACAACAACGCTCATCACGATCAGAACCGCAATTGAAGCGTAAAAGAGATTCCGGCTGCTCGTAATCGGTTTTAATATTTGCTGCATGGGAACATAGTCAACATAGTACCAGCCAAGGCTCTTGGATTGAATGTAAGAGACGTAATATTCCGTCTTGTTCAACGTTGTGCTGAATCCACCACTGGTTTTCAGATCTGCTTCTTTCAGAGAAGGCAGGATGGCCTTCAAGGTATCCTTTCCGGAGCTATTACTGATTAAACCATAATCCGGGTGGAACATAAACGGATCACCCTTGTTGTTTAACTTGTTTTGATTCAGCAGTGCGGTTAAATGGTAATCCGGAAAACTGATTTTGGTAATTAACCGAGCTTTGCCGGGTTTCGCCATCGCTGTCGTTGGATCGGTCGTATACCAGATAAACTGATGATCGGCATAGGTCCACGACTGGGACAGCGGCTCCGTGAATTCGTTATCCCTATAGGGAATATAGGCATAATAATCCGTTGATATCACTTTCTTCATCCGGGGGAAGTACAGCGTAATCGTCGAGTGCCATTTACTCGCTGCGTTATACAGATTCATCTTCTCCAGAATGGCGCTTCCGACTTTTACACGTTCATAAGGTACGTCCTTGTAGTCGGGACGTTGATATTCCTGAATACTGGAATCTTGTCCAATAGACATTCCATATAATGACAATTGGTATATATTGGATTCTACTGAATCCGCAAACGTCGAAAGATGATTCATCGTGTTGTTCTGGATCTCATGTTCGATAACTCGTACGCTTTCCCGGTTCGAGTACGTGTAGAGAAACAATACCAAAATAAGCAGCATCACAAACAACAATGTAATTTTGGTAAAGACATTCATGCGTGTGAGCAAAGTTCAACCTCCTTAATCTCATTAAAATAGTGATATCGTTGTTGCAATATTAGGATATAGATCGCAAATTTCCATTGCTATAATTTTAATATACAAGTTCACGATGACTTGTAAAATATAAATTTTAGAACATGGGGGATGCAGGAGTGAAGGAACATACGTTAGAAACGCCGCATAAACGGCGCTCCACCAGGGTCAAACAGCGCTGGAATATGCAACGGAATTGGACCTTGCATATGATGCTCGTACCAGCCGTATTGCTGGCACTGGTGTTTCAGTACATACCGATGGGCGGCATTGTAATTGCTTTTCAGGATTTTAAGCCTTACTTGGGATTTTCTGAATCCAAATGGGTTGGTTGGGACAATTTTAGATATTTATTCTTATATCCGGATGTAGGTCAGGTGATCTGGAATACACTAGTCATTGCATTTTTCAAAATCATCGCGGGACTGTTCGCCCCATTTTTGTTTGCCATTTTGCTCAATGAAGTTCGCTTGACGGCATTCAAAAGAGTGAGTCAAACGCTTGTGTATCTGCCACATTTCCTGTCATGGGTTATTCTTGGTGGGATTCTGCTCGACATCCTGTCTCCTCAGGGCGGCATGGTGAACCAGCTTGTCGTAGCCTTTGGAGGAGAACCGATCTTCTTCTTGGGAGATGGTACATGGTTCCGTATTACGCTAATCGTCAGCGATGTCTGGAAAGAATTTGGTTTTGGTACGATCGTATTTCTGGCTTCTCTATCCGGAATCAATCCTGCGCTCTACGAGGCTGCCGAGGTGGATGGGGCCAACCGTTTCAAACAGACGCTGCACATTACAATTCCAGCATTGATGCCAATCACAATTGTATTGATGACGCTCTCTATCGGCAATATCCTGAACGCCGGATTTGATCAGGTGTTCAACTTGTACAATCCACTTGTGTATGACAAAGGCGACATCATTGACACCTTTGTATATCGACTCGGAATCTTAAACGGGAAGATGAGTTTTGCCACAGCAGTGGGGTTATTCAAATCAGTGGTGGCTACCATTTTGATTGTTATATCGTACAGAATGGCTTACAAACTGGCTAATTATCGAGTTTTCTAGAGAGGAGAAAAGGGCTTGTATTATAAAACAAAAGGATACCGCATATTTAGCATCGCTAACTATACTTTTCTTGGGATATTATCGTTACTCTGTATTTTACCAATTATTCATATATTGGCTGTTTCATTCAGCAGTATGGCGCCGGCATCATCGAATCTGGTCAGCTTCTGGCCCATTGGTTTCACAACGGACGCTTATGTGAAAACCTTCGGAAATTCAAATTTCATCAACTCGCTTCTGGTGTCTCTTAAACGGACTGTGCTTGCCACGATCATCGGTATGGTCATCATGCTCATTACCGCATTTCCGTTGTCGAAGGAAGATATCAGCTTTAAAGGTCGCTCGTTGTATACATGGTTCTTTGTATTCACCATTTTGTTCAGCGGCGGTCTGATTCCCAGTTACATTCTGATTCAGAAGCTTGGTCTGATGAATACGATCTGGGCGCTTATTCTGCCCGGCGCGCTGTCCGTGTGGAACGTCATTCTGATGATGAACTTCTTCCGTGGTCTGCCGAAAGAACTTGAAGAAGCAGCCTATCTGGATGGAGCAGGTCATATCAAAACGTTGATTCTGGTCTACGTCCCACTGTCGCTACCGGCAATCGCAACCTTGTCTTTGTTTACAATGGTGTATCAGTGGAACTCCTGGTTCGACGGAATGATCTACATGTCTGATATTAAAAACTATCCGCTTGCTTCTCTGTTACAGACTATTATTGTTCAGCAAGATCTCAGCAAAATCAACGTGGATCCTTCCATGTTGGAGAATATCTCGCAGCGGACCGTACGCGCAGCACAGATCTTTATCGGTGCGCTTCCGATTCTGATGGTATACCCGTTTTTACAACGTTTCTTCGTAAAGGGAATTGTTATTGGAGCAGTCAAGGAATAGCTAGATTATGCAAGGATAACTGAGCTGAGGGAGGAAGTAAGATGAGAAGAGGACTGGCATGGTTGGTCGCATCAAGTTTAATGGCTTCACTTGTTTATCCAGCAACTGCTGGAGCAGAAATTGTAAAGGGTCAAGCGGAGGTGGGAAATGTGCAGGCGAAAAGCCTGCACTCCTCTGTTCCCTATACAGACCTCACCGGGCATTGGTCACAATCTGCAGTTACACGGTTGCAAGAGTTGAATGTATTGAAAGGTTATACGAACGGTACATTCAAGCCTAATCAGGAAATTAGCCGAGCTGAATTCGTTATGATTTTGGATCGGGCCTTTGGTTTCACGGGTAAAGCGACGATTGATTCGTATGCGGATATGACTTCAGACGATTGGTACTATGATGTAATGGTACGAGCGAATGGTTCCGGCATCATCGAAGGCACAGACCGTAAACATCTCTCACCGCAAAAACCGATTACCCGCCAAGATGCAGCGGTTATGGTAGATCGAGCGTTTCAGCTTTCAACGATTACAGGTGAAGATAATGAACGATTGGAATTTCAGGATGCAGATGATATTTCCAGTTATTCAAAGAAAGCGCTTACCTATCTGGTGAAAGAAAATATTTTAAATGGCTTCCAAGGTAAATTAAATCCGAAATCTCCGATTACACGAGCAGAGACAGCGGCCATGTTGTCGGCGATGATTACCGATCTGAAAAGTGCTCCTGGTATATATGAGTCCCGGGTGGATGGCAACTTGATTATTAAATCGACGGATGTCACGTTAAAAAATATGATCGTCAATGGAAATCTTCTGCTGGCAGAAGGAATAGGTGAGGGTTCTGTGGTGCTCCAAGGCGTAACCGTTACAGGAAGTGTCATCATTAAAGGCGGAGGCAGTCATTCCATCGACATTAGCAACTCCAAGTTGAATCGAGTGGTCGTTGACAAACGGGGTGAACCCGTCAGAGTTGCCATTGCGGGAGAAAGTAACATTCAGGATCTGCATGTCATGCAAAAATCCATTCTGGAAATCTCTTCAGACAGCCTCATTAATTCTATGAATATTCATGCAGAAGCGACTCAGACCCGAGTGGATACCAAAGGTACGATTCAACAATTAAGTGTTGATGCGAATGATGTTGTTATTAATGGAGAGAAAGTGAAACAAGGTTTGCGTACATCCATGGCAGGGGAAGTTCAGCAACCTGCATCGTCACAGCCTGGGGATTCTACGAGTGTGGCAAACACGCCAACGCAATCTGCTCCAGGAGGGCAAACACCATCCAACCCATCGACACCAAGCAATCCTGCGGGTGAAAAACCGGTGCCTGCTACAACGATTCCGCATGATCAATGGGAACTGGTCTGGAATGATGAGTTCAACGGGCCTGCGATTGATGCCTCCAAATGGACCGTGCAGGATACAGGTCTGGTTTATAATAATGAAATGCAGTATTACAGCCCGGATAACACTCGTATTACGAAAGATCAGAACCGAAGCGTATTACAGATTGAAGCGAAAAAAGGTCCGAAAAATGGTAAGGATTACAGCTCTGGCAAACTGATCTCTATGGGAAAAGGCGACTGGACCTACGGTAAAGTGGTAGTACGTGCGAAGCTTCCTATTGAAAAAGGCATGTGGCCTGCCATCTGGATGATGCCTACGGATGAAGCACATTATGGCGGATGGCCGGCATCTGGTGAGATCGACATTATGGAGCTCATTGGTGGCAATGAGAGTAATAACAAGGTATATAGCACATTGCACTATGATAGTGTGAAGCCTGATGGTTCCCATGGACATGATCAGGGAAGCCTTACTCTTCCGGAGGGAGAAACGTTTGCTGACGATTATCATGATTTCCAGGTGGAATGGTTGCCGGGCATGATCCGCTTTTATGTAGACGGTAAACTGCATCATGAAGTGACTAACTGGCAAACCAAGGCCGCGGGCCAACCTGAGTATTATACGTTCCCTGCACCATTCGATCGTCCATTCTATCTGATTCTGAATCTGGCAGTTGGCGGAGACTGGCCGGGCTCCCCTGAGAGCGACTTCACTTCTGAAACGATGAATGTTGATTTTGTACGTGTGTACTCTTATAAGAATCTCAACACATGGCCTGATGTAACAACCAATCCCATCGAGCCTGTACAACAGCGTGAACCACAAGCCGATGGCAATCTAATCTACAATGATCGTTTTACGGAAGGGTCTGAAGAAAATGGAGTGCCTCTACAGTGGAAATTTATTACGAATGCTGACGGAGCGGGCAGTGTGCAAGTTGTAGAGGATGAGCAGAAAGGCAAAGCAGCACAAGTTAGTATTGATGCATCAGGGACTGAGAACTATTCGGTTCAACTTACTCAGATGCCCATGTACATCAAGAAAAACAAAAAGTACAAGATACAGTTTGATGCGAAGGCTTCTGCTAACCGCACGATTATGTCCAAAGTGAACCAATTCGAAAAGAGTTGGACGAATTATTCGGGTGATAACACCTTTGAACTCACGACTGATTGGCAATCCTATGACTATACCTTCAATATGCGGGATGGATCAGATAATAATGCCAGATTCGAATTTAATTTGGGATTGGATGATAAAACCGTTTGGCTTGCCAATGTTCGACTGATTGAAGTGGGTGAGGCTGATCCATTAGTTGTAGAACGAGATACACTGGCTGATGGCAATTTCATCTACAATGGAACGTTTGATCAAGGTAAAGAGCGTCTGGGATTCTGGACCACCAGTGTTCAGGAGAATGCTGAAGCCAAAATCAGCGTGAATAACTTCTTGAAATTCCCGATTATGGAGCGCCAACTGGTTGTGGATGTTACGCAGACAAATGGTGAACCACAACAGGTTTCGGTGAACCAACCGGAGTTGCAACTGGAGGCGAATTCAACGTATGGATTCTCCTTTGATGCCAAGGCAGATTCACCACGAAGTATGGATATCGATCTTGCCAGCAGTAATGGGCATACGGTGCAGGTTCATCAAGGACAAAACCTCTCATTGAGCCAAGAAATGAAAACGTATACCGGAGAGATCATCGTTGGAGATGGGCCAGCAATCGCACAATCCGAACTTAGACTGTTATTCGGAAGTTCCAACGGCAAGGTATATGTGGACAATGTGCGTCTGACCAAACGAGGCAAACCGCTGTCCGTGAATGGCTACGCACATATCCCTGCAACCGAAGCCTGGATGATGCAAGGTTTGCAACTGGAGGACTCCGTCGAAGGCGGCAAACACGTCAGCTACATGGATCAGGGAGATCTGTTGCAATATAAAATCAATGTAGCCCAAGAGGGGGAATATGTACTCTCTGCCCGAATGGCCAGTGGTAAAAGTGATTCTGAAGTACGATTCAGCATTCAGGATGAACAAGGTACAATTTTTGCTCAGTCCGAAGTGAATCTCGGAGACACAGGGGGATGGCAAACGTACAAAACCGTGTATTTCCCAGGGGTCAACTTGGCAGCAGGCAAATCATATTATGTGAATTTTGAAGGAGCAAATTATAATACCCGTTGGGTGGATATCTCACTAAACAAAGTTCAAAACAGCAAGCTTACAGCGGATCTGAATCATTGGGAGCTGACTCCTGATCATCTGACAGCTTCACATGACGAGGGCAAAGGATTAACGATCAACTTGCCGGGAACAAGTGAACAATGGTGGGAGGCTTTGCTGCAACAAGGTCAGATCGAACTGGATGCAAATAAATCATATCGACTTACCTTCGAGGCATCTGCTTCCAGTCCTAAATCTATGCAAGCGGTCCTTTCTCAGCATGCAGGGGATTTTGTGAAGTATTTCGAAGAAGAAGTGGAATTAACTTCTGATCCACAGTCGTATAGTTATACCGTCACCATGGGAGATACTTCTGATTCGGCAGCCGTACTTGCATTCGGACTAGGATATCCGTTACCTGCAGGTGAACACTCGATTAACATCCATAACATTCAGTTATATGAAGTTAATCCGAATGCAGATCAAGGAGGGCAACCAGCTCATGTTAATCTTATTTCCAATGGAGACTTCTCCAAAGGTAAAGACAGTTGGTTTACCTACGCGGATGGTAATGCAGCTGATCTTGAGATGCAAGTTAGCAATCAACAGCTTCTTGCCAAGATTGGTAATGCTGGACAGAACCCCTGGGATCGTCAAGTCATCAATGAAGGATTTGGCATACAGCAAGGTTTTAAATACAAATTAACGTTTAAAGCCAAAGCAGAGAAGTCCAGAAAAGTGGGTTTGGGAATTGGATGGGTCGACGCAGCTGCCAACTATGAATGGCATGGATTCTTTGGGGCACGAGTTGATTTGACTCCAGAAGAACAGGAGTTCACGTTTACATTTGATGCAACAGAAGCCAGCTATGCGAATACTCGCATCTCATTTGATCTGGGTAACATCGACGGCGCAGAAGACGGTAACACAACTGTCTCTTTGTCCGATGTCAGCTTGATTAATCTGGGTCCTGCCAATTAGCTTCTACTCTCATCCTCTTAGTAGCTAAAAACGTAGAATAAAGTTGCCTTATAGTGACATCATAAAGAGGTAGTACACATCTCAGTTTCCAGAGGAGGATCTCTTTTATGGCTGACCAGAAGAAACGAAAAGAAGCTGCCTGGAAGTCACGAAAGCAAGAACAGCATCCCCATGGTAAAATCAAATCGCTAAAAGAATTATCCAGCGAGTATGAAGAGAAACCTACTACGAATTAAACGAAAGACTGCCAGTGAACATTGCTGGCAGTCTTTTTATACGTTGTAAACATGGAGTGCTAAGTGTATACACATTGTCCTAAAAACGAATGAACATAAGATATAGTGTAGATATAGTTCGTAAATAACTGTGAACAAATTATCAAATCGTTGACATTGCATGTTATTTTAATTAGAATACGAAATGGACTTCAGGTTAAAACAGAGATGAGTATCTTTATGTTTCGTTTTTATGTTTCGTATAGAGCATAGCTGTTAAATCTTTAATCCTAACGACGAATATGGGAGCGTTAATAATACAATCCTATATGAAGATTAGGATTTTTTGATTTTAGCTTGGAGTATAAATTGAAAGTTGGAGGCTGGCTTTAGCATGGACAATTGGTTCAAACTAAAAGAAAGAGGTACGAGCATTCCCACAGAGATTATCGCGGGGATTACAACATTCTTTACAATGGTATACATAGTGATCGTAAACCCAGGTATACTTAGCAGCACGGGCATGGACTTTAACGGAGTATTCATAGCAACGGTACTGGCAAGTATTGTCGGAACCCTGATTATGGGCATATGGTCCAATTATCCCATCGTCATCGCGCCGGGTATGGGACTGAACGCATTCTTTGCATATAGCGTCGTTGCCGGGTATGACGTGTCTTGGCAGGTTGCACTGGGAGCGGTATTTATCGCAGGGATTTTGTTTATTATTTTATCACTTACTTCATTCCGTTACATGTTGCTAGATGCCATTCCTGCAAGCTTAAAACATGCCATAACCGCAGGGATCGGATTGTTTATTACAACGGTAGGTCTTCAAAATGCCGGCATTATTGCCGATTCGGAATCGAATTTGATTACAATCGGCAACCTGGCTGAGCCAATGGCTTATCTGACTATTATCGGATTGATTATTACCGTTGTGCTGATGGCTTACAAAGTGAAGGGTTACCTGTTCATCGGCATGGTGGTTACAGCGATACTTTCCTGGATCATGGGACTATTCCAAATGCCGGAATCCATTGTATCCATGCCGCAAGGTCTCTCGTCAACGGCTTTGCAACTGGATCTGGCAGGTGTATTCTCGAATGGCTTGTATACAATCATATTTACGTTCCTGCTGATCACACTGTTTGATACGACGGGCACGATGCTCGGCGTTGCCGAACAAGCAGGATTGCTGAAGGAAGGTAAATTTCCACGCTCGCGTGGCGCACTATTGGCAGATGCCGTAGGAACAACCAGTGGCGCTTTGCTCGGAACAAGCCCAACCTCAGCTTACATCGAGTCGAGCACAGGGGTGGCTGCAGGAGGAAGAACGGGACTGACGGCGGTAACGGTAAGTGTGCTTCTTGCTCTGACGTTGTTCTTCACACCGATCGTAAGTGTAATTTCAAGCATTCCGGCGATCACTTCTCCGGCACTGATCATTGTTGGCTACTTTATGATTAACGTTATCAGCAAAATCAAATGGGATGATCTCGAAGAAGCATTTCCTGCTTTCCTGATTATCATCCTTACTCCGCTCACGCATAGTATTGCAACAGGGATTGGCGTAGGCTTTATCTTCTATCCAGTACTCAAGTTGCTTCGTGGCAAAGGTAAAGATGTTCATCCAATCTTCTATATCTTTGCAGTATTGTTCTTCATTCAGCTTGTATTCCTGGACCACTAAAAATGGTCTAAACCCTAAAGAGAACTGCTCTAACAAGCAGTTCTCTTTTTTTGCAGTTCATATTCCGTTCATATTCCCGTCACGAAGGGGACATCTTACATGGTTACACTATATCTATGCTGCAAGAGCGGCTCTACAGATATAGAGACAGGAGAAGATGGATGTGGGAAAAACAGAAGATACAACAATAACGGGGACTAAGGGGCGTAAAAGACGGAAGCTATGGTTGAAAATAATGGGTGGTATTATCGGCGCAGTGGTACTGTTTATGGGTATCACGTTTGTTGTTCATACCATCAGTAATGGGATTGAGAAAAAGAAAATTGAATCATATGGCCAATATGTTAATGTCGATGGAAAAAAAATGAATGTATCCATTCAAGGCAGCGGTGAACAAACGATTGTGCTTTTGCCTGGGCAAGGAACCCCATCACCAGTGATTGACTTCAAATTGTTAATCGATGAATTAACTTCTGATTACAGAGTTGTAGCAATCGAACCTTTCGGTTATGGTTTAAGTGACCAAACCGATTCGGAGAGAACAACGGAGAATATCGTCAGTGAAGTTCATGAAGCTGTACAACAGCTTGGGATTAACCGCTACATTCTGATGGGCCATTCCATCACGGGACTATACGCAGCGACGTATGTGAACACGTATCCGGATGAAGTTTCCGCTTTTGTCGGGATCGACAGCAGTGTTCCGAATCAACCTGGGATGGATGTTAAATTACCTTTGAACTTAATGAAATTTCTTAAACAATCAGGGCTGATGAGAGTACTTGCAAAAGTAAGCGGTGATTCAGATGCATCACTTGCATACGACGAACATACCAGAGAACAGATGAGGTTGATCTCGAATCAAGTCTCAACTAATCCGACAATGATCAATGAGCTTGAACACTTGGGTTCCAATTTCAAAAATGGAGAAAACCTCACTTACCCTCGTGATATGCCAATGCTTCTATTCGTTCAATCCAATAACGAGCATAATCCACAATGGATTCCGCTGCACGAAGAGCAAGCGAAACAGTCTGCACAGGGCAAGATGATCCCGATGGAAGGTTCACATTACCTGCATCATACGAAATATAAAGAGATCGCTGAAGAGTTCAAATCTTACATGAAACAACTCCAATAGAGATTGATCATTATTGAACTACGGTACCGAAATGGGTACCGTGGTTTTTTCTGATACAAGCAGCAAATTTACTGAACCAATTGTGCCATATCCGGCTGTAATTTGGTTCGCAAAGCATATAACATGATGGCCCCTACAAGAAACGCGACGGCATCCGCAATAACAAGTGACCAGATCACTCCATGAAATCCATTCAGTTGATTCGCGATATACAATACAGGAATCAGCGTAATTCCTTGAATAATGGACATCACAAAAGCGGCAGTTCCTTGGGCTGTAGCTTGGAAAATTCCAATAAACAACGAAGTCAATCCTGTAATAAACAAGGATAAGAAGGTCACATGGAGAATATAGCTACCCATTTCAATTAATTGTGGATCAGTCGTAAATAAACCAATCAAGTGGTCAGAAATCAGATAAACGATAACGCCGAACAGGACAGCCAGGGCCAGAATCGTTTTAATCGTGAATCCAATGGTTTGTTTCATGCGTAATTTGTTCGCTGTAAATGAGAAGGCAATCAACGGCACGACTCCCTCGCACAGACCCATCAGAATAAACTCAGGAAACTGCAACAAACGCGATGAAATCCCATACCCTGCAATGGCCTGATCCCCATATTCGACAAGAAAAAGGTTAAGAATAAGCGACATGGCACCCAAGAAAACACTCATAACAAAGACGGGAACTCCGATTTTGAACACATTGCTCACAATCTCCTTAGTAACCTTGAACCATTTCAAGGAGACGGTTAAGAACGGGCTCTTATAACTGATGTGGAAAGCGTAGAATGCACTTGCAACCATGTTGGAGATGACCGTTGCAGATGCGACACCAATCACGCCCCAATGGAACACAAAGATGAATAGCGCATCAAGAATAATATTCACCACAACACTGAGCATCATGCCGATCATTGACGTGATTGCTGAACCTTCTGAGCGCACGATATTCTCCAACGTGAAAAACAAGATGACAAATGGAGAACCGATAAGCATGATCGTGACATACTCTTTCGTAAATCCGAAGGAGTCGGGCGTTGCCCCCAGCCCATGAACAATAGGCCCGATCAAAGGGAGACCAACAGCTAGTACGATAAGTCCAAGAACTAAACTGCTGTAAAAGGCAAATGAAGAGACATGCTTCAGATCATCCACTTTTTTCTCACCCAACAAACGAGAGATGAATGTGCCGCTACCTATGCCTATTAAGTTGCCTAGCGCCATAATGACTGCGAATAATGGCAACGTTAGGGCGAGCGCGGTTAACATGGCCGTATTGCCCAATGTACCAAGGAAATAGGCATTCAAGATGGAATAGATGACACTCATTGACGTGCCCAGCATCATCGGGATAGCGAAGTGAGCTACAGCTTTGGCGATTGGTGCTTTTTCAAAGTAATGGAGGTTTTCTGCATCCATGTGGATCACTACTTTCATCATTAATTTTTGATTTAATCTAACACCGTTAGATTGAACCTTACAGTGTTAGATGTTATCATGAACTTATGAACCTGTAAAGCATAAACTTACACTGTTAGATTAAAGGGCGGATAACGATGAAAAAACAACAGCCTCAGATTTCGGAAGATAAGATCTTGGAAACCTCGTGGGAGCTTTTGGGCGAAGAGGGTATTGAGAAATTCAGCATGAGGCGCTTGGCAGACAAGCTGGGCATTCAGGCTCCATCTCTATATTGGTACTTCAAGAGCAAGCAGGCACTTTACCAGCGGTTAGCCAACCAGATATCAAAAATTATTTTGGATGAATTTCAGACTGATGGGAACTGGAAGGAACAGATGGAAGGGCTTGCGATAACTGTACGGAATGTACTCAGCCGATACCCGTGTTCTACCCAGCTCATGATGATGACACTACCCCACGAACCGGACATGATCCGGT
The DNA here is from genome assembly GCF_038595085.1 of Paenibacillus sp. FSL R5-0749. Classification (NCBI taxonomy): domain Bacteria; kingdom Bacillati; phylum Bacillota; class Bacilli; order Caryophanales; family Paenibacillaceae; genus Paenibacillus; species Paenibacillus sp. FSL R5-0749. The sequence goes on from NZ_CP152005.1 coordinate 3,406,524, forward strand.
TCACCAACCGCATATTGCTCTGCATGGAATCGACGCCACTAGAGCAAGAACAAAAACTACAGGCAGTACTCACGCTTGTGAACTATGTGTTTTACTTCGTTCTGGACAATTACCAGCATCAGCGTAATATCTCTGCTGTTGTTAAGGACAACGAGGAACTTCAGGGTGAAGAGATGATTCACCTTCTGGACGCCATGAGTGAGAAGGAAGCTGGAATATTCAGCAGGATGTATAAGAGCGGTATGTTTGAGGTGATGGGAACTGACGGAGCGTTCGAGTTCGGCTTGAAGCTTATATTGTTGGGGATCGAACAAGTGGTCAAGGAGCAGGAGAAGTAGGTGTGTGAAGCAATGGAGACAGTAACGAGGATTACTGAATGGTAATTAGATAGGTAAAATAACAAAGAATGATAACAACAACCTGCTAAAACAGTGGTTAGTTGGTGTTATCATTCTTTGTTGTTCGAGAATCAAGATGATGATTCTATCGGAAGCTGTAACGCCAGTAATTTTAAAAAGGTTACGGCAATTTAATTACCCTTCGGCATTTTGCTCTCATCCATATACAGCAGGTTCCATCGGTGACCGTCCAGGTCGGCAAATCCTGCGCCATACATCCAGGCGTCCGTTTCACCCGGCTTGCCAAAGATGGTTCCTCCGGCAATCTCTACTTTTCGAATAAAAGCATCAACTTCCTCTTTGCTGTCAGCACCAATGGAAAATATAACTTCTGCGCTGTGAGAAGTATCTGTGATTTTTGAACCTGTAAATTTCTCAAACGCTACATCTGGAAACAGCATGATCGTTGTTTGGCCAATGACAAGCTGGGCTCTCTCGTTACCAACATTCTTCCCATGGAATCCAATCTCATTGAAAAAGGTAGTGGATTTCACAACGTCTTTCACCGGCAGGTTGATCCAGATATTTTGTGACATGGCTGCAGCCTCCTAGAGTATATTTTGAACACTCTTACTATACTCTACTTAAATCCATAATTACATAATCGGGTACATGCGATTATGTAAGAGTTAGAAATAACCGGTATAATGAAGGACCGATTTATCCAACGAAGAGGAAAGCACCTGGGGAGAGTTTATTGATAAAGATGGAAATACAGTCAAGGTATCAGGTACACAGACGTATGATACAAGTCACAAGATTATGCGCTGGGTCACGTTCCGTGATTGGATCAAACATTAATATTCGGACTGGGATAAAACACCGTTCAATCCTTTATCTCCTTCGATCATTAGTGTTTGTCGAAAAAAACATAGTGTCTGAAACAAACAATCTCGGAATATTCCTCCGAATGGTTCTAATTAGTGTTACACAATTTAATAATCTTCCATCCAAAGTCGCTTAATTAGCGACTTTTTTTGTTTTAATAACCTCAAGACTTGACCTACAGTTAACTCTATGTCTTATACTCCGATTAGGCTTGCAAAATTATATGAGGAATTGGAGATTTTATTTATCATGGCGAAGAGCACGAATTGGAATGTTTTTGGACTCGCAATACTACTAGGTTTATTTTCTACATTAGGTCCATTTACGATTGATATGTATTTACCGGCTTTCCCGGAGATTGCACAAAATATGAATACAACGGCATCACTTGTACAATTTAGTCTTACTGCTTGTTTGTTAGGACTAGGTGTAGGACAACTCGTTATGGGTCCTTTGAGTGATGCGTACGGTAGACGGAGACCATTGTTGATCTGCATGGCAGCCTACATTATTTGTTCCTTGGCATGTGCGTTTGCTCCGAATATCGGACTATTGATTTTGTTTCGTTTCACGCAAGGATTTGCGGCATCAGCAGGAATTGTCATTTCCCGTGCGATAGCTAGAGATCTATATAGTGGACATGAGCTCACTAAATTTTTCTCTTTGCTGTTGCTTGTAGGGAATTTGGGGCCTTTGGCAGCACCGATTGCGGGAAGTGGCATTCTTTCCTTCACCACATGGATTGGCGTGTTTATCTCGCTTTCATTCCTGGGGATTTTCTTATTGATCATGACCAAGTGGAGCTTAAAAGAAACACACCCGGCCGAAAGACGTATGGTTCCCGACTTCAAACAGCAATTGGGTAATTACAGAATGCTTCTGCGTGACCGCACGTTTGTTGGCTATATGCTCGCACAGGGAATCATGACGGCAGGGGTCTTTGCTTATGTAGCAGGAACACCTTTTATTTACCAAAATATATATGGTGTTACGCCCACAGTATTTGCTATATTGTTTGCTTCGAATGGAATCAGCTTGATCATCGGTTCTCAAATTGTGGGTCGATTGGCCAAACGTATCCCTGAGCAAACGCTTCTACTATCCGGGCTATGGCTTGCTTTAATAGCAAGTGTCGCGGCTTTGGTGGTAACTTTGGTTCATGGTCCACTTTTCGCTTTGGTCATTCCATTGTTCTTCTTCGTGTGCTCAATCGGCATTACGTCTACAGCGGCATTCCCGTTGGCTATGGAAAGTCAAGCTAAGATGGCCGGAAGTGCTGCAGCACTGCTCGGCGTTGTTCCTTTTCTACTGGGTGCATTGGTTGCTCCTCTGGTCGGGATCGCAGGTGAGGACACTGCCGTCCCGTTAGGACTCACTTTGTTAATGACCAGTGTCATTGCCATTGTTACTTATTTTCTACTCGTTAAAAAAATCTCGCAGCATACACCTAATCATGCCCAGTCTAATGCTGACTTTTAATATAGAAGGAACAGCTCGCCAAGGATTGGCGTGAGGCGTGAGGCATAATGAATATGATTCCATTACAAGTCGCTAACATAGCGGCTTTTTTTGGTTTTTCGTACTGAGCGCTCACTGCTTCAACTGGTATAGGTTTAATCTCTCTTGTACAGCGTTCAGGACTTCCTCCGGAACTTCCTTGACTTTGATATCTTCACCTAGAAAAAGCAACCAATTGGTGATTTCAGTTAATTCGTCTATGTTATGAACGTTCATAAATGCCTTTAGAAGGGCTGTAGTTTGGTACGGATTCGTATAGGAAATTGAAAACTTTAAAGGATGGTACTTTTTATATTGGGCAATCGCCTTTGGGCCAAGTTCCAGAACAAGGTTGATGACCTCTTCCTGCGCATTTCGTTTTAGTTGTTCTACAATCTTTTTCGTACTCCGTCTGTTTTTCGTTGGGTATGCTTCTACACGGATGAGGTTGTCGACAGATATGATGCGTCTATTTTCTTCCTCCAAGTCAAAACCTTCAATGATCCAATGGCCTTTTTGATGATGAAGGTGTAAGAGCACGATGGGATAGGACTTTGTTTTTTTCTCTTCTTGGACAGTAACTAACAAATAACGTTCGATAAGCAAAATTTGGATGAGTTTCTCCAAGGTAGGGTGGGGCAGGTCTGACAGATCTAACAAGTCTGGATTATGGGGATTGGTCCCCTCAAAAAGCAATATTTGATTCAGATGCACAAGGTCATCTTGCTGATTCTCTGAGATAAGGCCCAACAATTTTTCAGCCAAAGATTGACGACTCTTCAGATAAGGAAGCTGTTGATTTCTTGTCGCCATAAAGGCAATGAATAACGCTTTGATTTCATTATCGGTAAACCGGACCGTAGGCAGAAGGGAGTTGTTCATGACAAAATAACCCCCGTCGCGCCCAACTTCAGCGACTAGTGGCATTCCCATCGCTTCAATTTCTCTGATATCTCGAATGGCTGTCGAACGCGAAATATTAAATTCTCGCATGATTTCAGAAATGGTAAAGTGCGCTCGGTTATTGATATACCTCGTGATGATATTAATGCGTTCAACTTTCTTCATTGGCCCCCCTAAACAGTATCATATTCTGACATGATTTAAGGTTATTATAAACCTATCAAGTGAAAACACAAATCAATTGAAAATTAAAAGAGGACGGTGTAAACCATGAGTAATTATCATTTCGAAGAAAAAGACAGCTTTATCGTTTTAGGTATTGGAACAGAACTTAAAAGCGACTACACAGACTATGCTGGTATCATCAAGGAGAAGGCGGATTTTTGGTCCACTGTGAAAGAGGATGGAAGCCTGGACACATTAAAGTCCCTAGCTACTAATGACTATATTTTCGCTGTAAACGAAGCAGTCAATAACAAGATGATGCATTATGCTGGGGTCATGACAGAAGAATCTCTGCCAGAAGCAACGAGAGTAATTCAATTTCCTAAGGGAAAATACCTTGTTGTGAAGGGTGAAGCAGAGACGGCTGATGCGCTCAGTAATATGCTTACTGGCATTGCCTTTGGTCAAGCCCTTCCCGCAGAAAAGGATTATGCCTATGTTGGCGGTCCGAATACAACAGTTGAAATGGGAGAGAAAAACGGTTTGGTATATGGTGAAATGTGGATTCCTGTAGTACGGAATTAAAGAACAGTAGATCATAAGGTCCGAAACTATTTGAAGTGCACCCATTAGAATGGACATTGGTTAACCCATGGTTGATCCGATGAAATTCTACGAGGTGCACTTTATGCGTTGACGGAGACTCACATCAATTTCGCTATCAGGTTCCACCTTAACCGTAAGTTTTCTTTTAATTTGTTGGATATTCGCTTCATACGTGAGATAGTTCAGTAGTTTGCTAGAAAGACATGGATTATGTTGTGCAAAATCAAGATGATTATTCAAAAGAGGCTTTTTATTCAAGAACTTATAACCAAAGTTTGAAAGATCGTTGTCAAAATCCATAATTTTCAATTGATTTAGAAACTTTTCCCTGAATCTAGCGTCTAATACTATGAGTTTTTGAGGGGTTGTAAATAAATAACTAGAGAGTAGAAGGAGCCAAAGACAACGCATGAATATGAAGAAGAAATTATCCATTTTTACCGCTTTAGCCGTTTTTCAGGCATTTGCAGTTGGTTCTGTGAATGCGCAATTAACACAGCAAGGTGACACCACGTCAGTAAACACGGCAAACGTAGAATCCGTAGAGGTGTTAAAACAAGAGCAGCCAATTGCAGAGCGTGAAGTGAAGACGGAGAGCAATAACAAATCGATCAGTACTCCATCCTCTGAAGCCAAGGAAACTAAAACCTCGACTGGCGATCAGGCAACAACCAAAACAGATAGTGAGAAACCTGCATTGGATGGGGAAGAAGCCACTACTGACGCAACGGGCACGAAACCTGAGGTTCAAGAGGAAGTGCCTGAGATGGTTGAAACGCCAGCTACGCCAGCAGAAATAGAGCAACCATCCATTGACGGGACGTCTCCTGTAGCAGCAGGTGGTAATCTGACGTTATACATGAATAGCAACAAAATGGAGCAGGATGGAAAAACGTATCTTGCTGGCCAGCCCATGGCTGTCAAGAACGGTGTATCCTATGTTGCCATTCGTGCGCTGGTTGACCGTGTGGGGTACGGGGTCAAATACGATAACAAAACCAAGGAAACCATCATTATTAGTGGTGACGATGAACTCCGATTCAAGACGAACAGCAAGGACTACACGGTAAATGGAGAGACCAGAACGATGAAAGGCCCTGCTTATCAGCAAAAAAATACGTTCATGGTGCCGTTAACTTCCATCACTCAAGCCCTGAACATCACCTATAAAGTGAATCAGTCAGCCAAGACGGTTGTGCTGAATCTGAATACGAAACCTGTTGCAAGCTTCACCATTACCCAAAAGGAAATCTTTGCAGGCGATACAGTGGACTACGTAACTTCAAACAGTTCACCCAATGGATTGGATATCGTTGACGAACGCTGGACAGGTCGCCAGGATTCATTTGATCAAGCAGGTACATATACGATTTCATATCAAGTACAGGATGCCAACGGCCAATGGAGTGATCCTTACTCGATTACCATTGAAGTTATGACTCCTAATCTTCCTCCTGTAGCCATGTTTGCCACGGATAAAGAACAATATAAAATGGGCGAAAAAATAACATACACCGACCAAAGTACAGATGATGAAAATAATATTGTCAAAGCTGTGTGGGAGAACAATTCACTTGCTTTCTTTGAACCGGGTCCAAAAACGGTAACACTTACGGTTACTGATAATCACGGCGCTACAAACACGTACTCCAAGGTGATCACCATAACCAATGAGACCTTATATTCATTTACCGACTTCAATTTACTCTTCACGCCAGTAGGACAGAAATTCACCTTTAACGGCGGCGAAGTGACTACCATGGAGAAAGTGCCGTATACGTATATAGATGAGCCAAGTTTGTTGATCCGTAGTAACAGCCCGGAAACGGTGAATACGGAAGGCATTGTGTATAAAGAATCATCTTCGGGACAGACCCGTTTCATGATTCACCACGTGAACAATACAGGCAAACGAGTAAAAATGTATGTGATTGCCACCAATAACAACCCGAATCCGGCTGTATTCGAACAGCAGAATATGGGCTTTGCTGGACCTACACCGTATGCTACTGTAGCCGGGAAATTGTCTATTGATAAATGGTTCAAGTCGATTCAGACCGGAGCGGATCAAAAGAAAGAGTACCTTCAACCTGGGGAAAGCAAATTGATTTTGACCGAACTTAATAAAACGCCGATGAAAGAAGGACAAGTCATCTCTCTCTATTCGGATGCATATAGTGATTATTCCTTAGACTATAACGTTATCCTGGTGGAAGAAAATAAAGATCCGTTCGAAGCGTTGCCATTGCTTCCCGTGCTTGATCGTGACGGAGTGCATAACCGGGGGACGTACCCGAACGCAACTCGCATCATAAAGTACGATGAGCACGTGGGACTCAAACCGGCTCGTCTGCCACTTGGTGACAATTCAAGCGATCCCAATCTGGTAGGAACAGATCCGATGGCTTACACAGACGCATCCAACGCGGGTAATTTCGGCGTATTGTACAAAATCACGCTGACCAATGTTGCACCGCGTACGCTTATCTCCTTTAACCCTCGTGGAGGGAAGTACTCCGGAGTAGCGTTGGTGAACAATCAGTTGGTATCGATTGCCGAAGGCAATGTTGCCGTTGCCAATTCAAGTGAACAAAGCGTTCTTTACCGCACCGGATCAATTGGTGAGAGCGTAACGATTCTGTTCTCAGCCGCGCCAGGAAGCAACCTGCCGGTCAATCTGCTCTTTACACCGCTCCCATCGGAGAAGTAAGGTAGTTGTCTCTTATAACGAATGCTTTGAGCGATGCGTTAATCATCGACAGAAAAGACTCCATATGGGGTCTTTTCTTTTCACATCTTATTCCTACCAAGGAGGATTCGAATTCCGATGAATGTAGTCGTCAAGTTGATACGTGGATTCAAAGAGCGGGATAACCAGCGTTTGTTGAAAGATTATCGAGACAAAGTGGAGCTTATCAGAAAACGGAATCTTGAAGCTTGGGACGATCAGCAACTGCAAGCGGAATCCCTTCGGCTGCAAGAAGAGGCAAGATCAGGCACGCCTTTGGATGCTCTTCTAGTTGATGCTTATGCTTTAGTCTGGGAGGTTGCGAAGAGAACACTCGGATTACAGCCTTACGATGTGCAAATTATGGCTGCTATCGCTTTGCATGAGAGATTTTTGATCGAGCAGCATACCGGTGAAGGAAAAACACTCTCCGCTGTTATGCCTGCTTATCTCAACGCGTTGACAGGCAAAGGCGTTCATGTGCTTACTTTCAACGACTACTTGGCAAATCGAGATGCAGAGTGGATGGGCCCGATCTATCGCTTCCTCGGGATAACCGTAAGCTCAGTTCAAGCGGGCATGAGCCTGTTCGAGAAAAGGGAAGCTTACGCCAAGGATATAACCTATGTTACGGCTAAAGAAGCAGGGTTCGATTATTTGCGTGACACAATAGCATTAAATGAAGCTGATACCGTGCATCGTGCTTTCCATTACGTCGTCGTAGACGAAGCGGATTCGCTGCTACTTGATGAAGCGCGGGTGCCACTAGTCATTAGTGGCGATTCGAGCACAACCAAGAGTGATGGTGTTCTTTTCGCAGAAGTGGCCCGGCAGCTGCAGCCAGGAGAGCATTACGATTTTGACGAGTTCCAGCGGAACGTTTACTTGAATGAAGCAGGTGCTGCGAAATCGGAGATGCTGCTGGGATGCGGCAATCTGTACGATAGCGATAACAGTCATTGGTTAACGTCATTGAATTGTGCGCTGCATGTGGAATCGCTATTAAAAAAAGACGTCGATTACATCGTCCGGGATGGTGGAATTGAACTAATCGAGGAACATACTGGCCGTGTGGCCGAGAACAGGTATTTGCCAGACGGGCTGCAAGCTGCCCTTGTGGCGAAAGAAGGATTGCAGTGGAAGGCCGGCGGGAGAATTCTCGGCACAATCACCATTCAGCATTTTATTAGCTTGTATTCGGGAATTTGCGGAATGACGGCTACAGCGCACGCTTCAGCAATGGAATTCGAGGATATCTATGCGTTGCAGGTCGTGCAAATTCCACCGAACCAGCCAAACATACGGATCGACCACAAGCACCGAATATACACCCATAAGGAAGCCAAATATAAGGCACTTGTACAAGAGATCTCCTCCGTTCATAGGGTGGGACGTCCCATTCTTATTGGTACGTCTAGCGTTGAGGAGTCTGATATGCTGGCGGAAGCGCTTGCCGCTGGTGACGTACCTTGCCAGGTTCTGAATGCAAAAAATGATGCGAGAGAAGCCGAAATCATCGCTAAAGCGGGAGAAATAGGCGCGGTAACGGTATCTACGAATATGGCAGGGCGCGGCGTCGACATTCGTCTTGGCGGCGGTAATCCTGCTCAGGCAGAAGTGGTTGCCAAGCTGGGCGGATTATACGTAATAGGTACACATGTGAATGAAAGCATGCGAATAGATAACCAGCTGCGCGGGCGTTCTGGCCGCCAAGGTGACCCGGGAGCTTCCGTATTTTATATAAGCCTGGAAGACGAGTTGATGCTTCGCTTCGGCATTCATAGACTGTTTCGCGCTACCAGACAGGAAGAGGCTCTTGATGATCCTGCGCTCCGTAGCAAAATAGAGCATATCCAGCGCGTTATTATAGGTCAAAACTTCGATATTCAGCGGGAATTAAACAGTTATTCGGATATGGTGGAAGATCAGAGGCGAATTCTATACGAGGAACGTCTCGGAGTTTTGAAAGCCGAGAGACTGATGAGCCCATCGGAGCAGCGTGTACGGCTTTTTTATATCGACCAGTTCTGGGCTGAACATCTGGCATACGTATCTTACATTCGCGAAAGCATCCATCTCCAGAGCATTACCAATAGCAACCCGATCGATGAATTCCATGCGCAAATTACCGAAGCATTCGAGCAAATCCCGGCTAAAATAGATCATGAGTCGGCCCATATGCTTAGAAAACTTGGAGGTTCGAATGATCCTGAGAAATGGGAACAGTTCGGTCTGAAGAGTCCTATTTCGACTCGGACTTATATGATTAACGATCAATACAGCCAAGATAAGCGCAGTTCATGGACAGGAACGACTGTATTCGCTTTTTGGGGCAGTAAGATGCTGAAGCTGCTACTGAAGCCAATATATAGGATGTCAAAATATTGATGGGAGCGTGACATCGATGAACAGTAGAGAACGGTTTACGAGCCGGGTCGATTCGTATTTGAAATACCGCCCGAGCTATCCAATAGAGGCTATTGACCATTTATACGACGTTGTTGGTTTACGTGCGAACAGTAATATAGCAGACATCGGGTCAGGTACTGGGATCATCTCGAAGCTACTTCTGGAACGCGGAAGCTATGTAATAGCGGTCGAGCCAAATCAGGCTATGCGGGAAGCCGCCGAGCAAACGTTAAAAAGTAGTCCGCAATTCGTGAGTATAGCGGGTTCTGCAGAATCTACGGGATTACCTGATCAGTCGGTTGATTTTATTGTCTGTGCTCAGGCATTCCACTGGTTCGATCAATCCGCGGCCCAAATCGAGTTTCGCAGAATTCTACGGCCTGGCGGGAGAGTAATACTCATCTGGAATTCACGTCTTACACACGGTACTCCGTTTCGTGAAGAATACAATCAACTGCTCCATACATATGGAACCGACTACCAAAAAGTTAATCACAAAAATATTTCTCAAACGATGCTGCTCTCTTTTTTCAAGGAAGGTTCAATGCATGAAATGCGATTCAGAATGAGTCAGGAGTTCGATTTCGAAGGATTGAAAGGCAGGTTGCTATCATCTTCCTATAGCCCTGCACCAGGGCATGCAAATTACGATCCTATGATATCAGCACTGCGAAATTTATTTGATAAAAATAATCAAGAGGGTACTGTTGCATTCGACTATGAAACTGAAATATTTTGGGGAGAAGTATAGATCCCCCTAATGAAACCCAGTCATATCAATAAGGAATAAGAATATAACGCCATTTGAAAGTCGCTATTTTAGCGGCTTTTTTTATATTTTATTAGAACAAGTTCTTGTCCAGCTTGCTTGGATTCAGTTGTTGAAACGAACCCTGGTGCACTCCTTAAAATCTTATAAGAAATTCTTGAAATTTCAGAAATTTATCCGATAGGCGGGTGCTATTATACAAATACAAACAAAGACGAGGTGATGAAATGCAAGCAAAATTGGCAGCGGACGCCGTTCCCATCTCCACAAAGCGAAAGTCATGGATAAGGACAATACAAAAGCACAAAGTGATGTATGCTCTCTTATTACCAGCCTTAATTTACTTTGCCGTGTTCAAATACATTCCTATGGCGGGAATCATGATTGCTTTTAAAAACTACAACCTGGCTTTGGGACTATGGGATAGCCCCTGGGTGGGATTCAAAAATTTTACGGATTTTATGAACGGCGTTTATTTCTGGGACATCATGAAAAATACGATCATCATATCGCTGTATAAGCTATTGTTCGGATTCTCCGCGCCCATCGTACTTGCTTTACTCCTCAATGAAGTGTATAGCCAATGGTTTAAGAAAATCGTACAGACCATCACGTATTTGCCTCATTTTCTGTCATGGGTCATTGTTTATGGAATTATGGTGGCATTACTAGCCCCAGGTGATGGTCTCTTTAACATGATTATGAAGGATTTTGGTTTTGAACCCATCTCGTTTCTAACGGAACCTGCCTGGGGCAGATTGCTGATCATCTTATCTGAAGTATGGAAGGATATTGGATGGGGGGCAATATTGTACCTTGCCGCCTTGGCAGGAATAGATCCAAGCTTATATGAAGCGGCTCGAATGGATGGCGCTTCCAAATGGAGACAGCTCTGGCATATCACGTTACCTGGTATTCGAGGAGTCATTATTCTGATGCTGATTCTAAAATTAAGCCATATCCTGGATGCGGGTTTTGACCAAATATTCATGTTTGCCAACACCTTTAACCAGGAGAAGATCGACATTATTGACACATGGGTATACCGGGAAGGGCTGGAGCGTCTCAAGATTGGTCTGGCTACTGCTGTAGGATTGTTTAAAGCTGTCATCGGATTTGCTTTGGTGTTGGCAGCGAATAAGCTCGCCAAAAAATTCGATGGGCAAATTTGGTGAGGTGGTCTTTAGAATGATCCATATGACAATCGGTGAAAAAGTCTGGCAAACCGTCGTTTATGTAATGCTTATTTTGTTATCCCTACTTTGTGTGCTGCCCTTCCTCTATGTGGTTGCTGTCTCCGTAACGCCAGAATCGGAAGTATTAAGAAGAGGGATTGTGATTATACCCGAATCCTTTACCTTTTTAGCCTATAAAGAAGTATTCGTTTCTCAAGGGATCTGGCAGGCGTATAAAATTACGTTGTTTCGAACGATTGTAGGCACTGCGTTAAATGTATTTTTTACAGTAATCGCGGCATACCCGTTATCCAAAAAATATTTGCCCGGAAGAAGTCCGTTTTTACTCTTCATTGTATTTACCATGATGTTCAGTGGGGGGTTAATTCCGACTTATCTACTAATTCGTTCTCTCGGATTGTTAAATAGTCCGTGGGTATTGATTATTCCCAATCTCATTAGTGCATTTAATCTGGTGATCATTAAAGGATTTTTTGAGCAACTACCTGGTGAAATCGAGGAATCCGCGAGGGTAGACGGTGCCAGTGAGCTTCAGACGTTATGGCGGATCATTTTACCTCTGTCGTTACCCGTGCTTTCAACCATTTCCTTGTTTTACGCAGTCGGGCATTGGAACAGTTATTTCGATGCCATTGTTTATATCAATGATTCCAACTACATGCCACTTCAAGTGATTTTGCGCAATATCCTACTTAACGTCGCAACGCAAAGCGCTGATTCACTCGCCAATTCCGGAGCTGTCAGTACGTTCGCTGTGCAAATGGCAACAGTTGTTGTGACTACAGTCCCGATTTTGATCGTTTATCCATTTTTGCAAAAGCATTTTACCAAAGGTGTGCTCCTGGGATCGGTTAAAGGTTAAAAGGTGTTCCAACCTAACTTATTACGGGCAAACCGTGATAATATACAAACAAAGGAGAGGTCAATATGCAGCGTAGAAAGTTTTCGTTTGTTATTCTGTCGGCAATCTTAGGACTTGGAACGCTATTGTCGGGTTGTGGGGGAAATGAAGAAGTTACATCGACAACCTCGAGTAATGTGCAAGACCAGTCTGGCCAGTTTGCAACCAAAATGAAGATCTCCATGTTTAACCAAGGTACGTTCAATGCTGCTGCTCCAGTACCTCCACGGGATGAAGATATTCAACGCCAACTGTTGGAAGAAGAGATGAACATCGACTTGGATATGATGATTCCTCAAGCGGGTCAAGCAACAACCAAACTGAACACGCTCATTGCAGGCGGGGATATTCCAGACTTGATCTTCTTGAAGAGCCGTGCTGATCTTGCACAATATTACGACCAAGGCGTGCTTGCGGATTTGACCCCTTATCTGGATCAGTTTCCTGAATTACAGAAACGGTTTGGCAATGACTCCTGGGAGGCGATGTCCTATCAAGGGAAAACGATCGGAGTTCCAGGCTATGATAATGTAAACGGTATCAGTCGTAGCTTCTTCATCCGTAACGATTGGCTGAAAAAGTTGAATATGGATGTGCCAACGACACCTGACGAGTTGTTCGAAGTTATGAAAGCCTTTACAGAGAAAGATCCGGATGGTAATGGCAAAAACGATACGTACGGATTCATCGGCGGTATGAATAAAGAAGGCAATCTGCAAACCTACGGCTTTGATAGCTTGATGTGGATGTTTGGCGTTAATCCTCCTTCGGCCGTTGAGATTAAAGATAATGAACCGGTATTTCTGTTTATCGATCCCAAAATGAAAGAGGCCCTTGCTTACATTAATAAAATGATGGCAGCCAAAGTCGTAGACCCGGACTGGGTGACGATGAATTCACCTGATCTGTTGGACCAAAAGATGTTTAAGGGTAAAGTTGGTTTCATGATCAGGGATGCCCGCAGACTGGAGCCGGATTATCAGCAGAAAATGAAAGAAATTAGTGGAGAGGTGCCGGAATGGATCGTTATTCCTCCGATGAAAGGTCCTTACGGGGATCAGATTGTAGAGAGAAAATCGTTCCAAGGTAATTCATGGGCCATATCCGCAAAAGCGGACGAGGACAAAATCATTCGCATCTTGTCCATGCTGAATTATCTCTTTACGGATGAAGAAGCTTATCCGAATTTTGCATACGGAATCAAAGGGATTCATTGGGATGTCGTAGATGGCAAGATCAAAAATAAAACCTCGGAGTTATCGAAGGAAATGAAAGAGAAGTACCTGTGGGTCGATCATTATAGAATGCCGCGCCGTGGTGATGATGCGGAGTACTTCAGCTTCCAGAATCCGAAAACGGCGGAAGCCTTCAAGAATAATCAGCAATATGTGGGGCCAACGTTGCCCGGTAATTTATTGACCCCAGACCCGAGCGACACCTTGGATGCTGACCGCCAACGGTTCATTAATGAAAGCTTGGTCAAATTTATGACGGGCAAAGAACCTCTTTCCAACTGGGACAATTTCCTCCAAACGTTGGATACCAAGTTTGACATGCAGAAATATAAGGAAACAGCCACCCAGCAATTTAAAGACGCCGGCCTCATCAAGTAAAAATAAACAAAGAGAGAGTGGCTATTCGTAGCCCCTCTCTTTATTCGCATATGCTATTCTTAGTACAAAACGGAACTAAAAGGAAGATGATCGATGCGAAGAAGAATCAGCTTGCCTTTAAAATTGTTTTTTATCGTGTTCGCGTTTGTATTGGGCTGCATCATCTTGATAAGCCAATTATCTTATCGCTATGTCCAAAAAGAAATACGAACCAATGATATTTATTACACCAATCAAATATTAGACAAGGTGGACCAGTATTTCACCGTTAACTTTTCCTCCTTCCAAACGATCCTCTTCTCGGTTGAAACTTCGGTGAAAGCCAATATTAACCATACCGAAGTGATTAAAGAGCAATTAAGAGAACTGTATGAACTCAACAGTAATTATGTTAGTAATATTTATTTGATCAAAAGCGATTTATCCATTCTGGGCGGAAGTGCACCTACACGAATATTCGATGAACCTTTATCGGAAAGAGAATCTTTATATGATGCGGCTGACAAAAATAGAAGGACTACCTTTGTTAGTGAACCATACAAATCAAAGTACTCCGGCTGGACTGTTACGATGGTTCGTTATCTGAACGGTGCTCCGTTTCCTATGGCCATTGCGGTTGATCTGGATCTAAATGCCATTGAAGAAACCTTGTTCAAGATTAATAAACAGGAACAAATGAATCTGGCTCTGATCACCGCCTCAGGTAAGATCATTGCCGGATTTTCTGAAAATAAAGGACCCCTGAGTATTCAAGATCATACGTTTTCGATCGGGGAGACGTCAGCGGAAGAAATTTTGGATACGTCAGAAACAAATCTTCAACTGCATACGAAGGATGGTATTCCCGTCTCTCTTTTGAAGAAACCAACGGAGAAATTCAACTGGACCATTGTCTCCGTTAATGATGAATCACGTTTGAAAGCAGCTTTGTCCAGATTGGAAACCTATTATATTGAGCTTCTGGCTGCAGGTCTTCTGTTAAGTTTGTTCATTTCTTTCATGGTTGCCAAATTTATAAGAAAACCACTATATACACTCAAAACAAAAATGAAACAGGTCGAACAAGGCATCCTCACAACGACAGTAACCATTAACCGAAACGATGAGTTTGGAGATCTTTCACGCGCATTTGATCGTATGTTACAGCAAATTGTTGAACTGATTCGCCGAGCCGAGCTTCATAATGAACTTGAGCGGAAGCTGGAAATTCAGGTATTACAATCTCAAATAAACCCACATTTTCTGTATAACACGCTTGGTTCGATCAGCAATGTGATACGTCTTGGACAAATAGAGAAAGTCGATGTGGTAATCGGGTCGCTCATTTCATTATTGGAGTATGGGATAGACGATGCTTCTGAGAAGGTTTCCCTACGCCAGGAATTACGCAATGTAGCGGACTATATCGAGATCCAGAACATTCGGTATAACCGAAACTTCAATTTGATTGAACATATCGAAGCAGGATTAATGGATTTTCCGGTTTTCCGAATGTTGTTGCAGCCCCTTGTGGAGAATAGTATCTTCCATGGTTATAACGGAGGCGAGATAGAGGGACCTATTACGATTCATGCGTACAGGGAAGACAGTATTGTGATCATAGAAGTTGTTGACCAAGGTGAGGGAATTCCGGCCGATCAATTAAAGCATATTTTAATCTCAGAACCGAGTGAAGAGGAAGTAAAAAGAAAAAGGATCGGAATGAATAATATTCATGGTCGAATAAGACTTCACTACGGAGATCAATTCGGACTGGAGATCATTAGCATACCTAAGGAAATAACCCGCATACGCGCATTATTCCCGGCAGAATTGCAAAAAGGAGATGCATAATGGGGAAAGAGTATACCTGCTTCATTGTTGACGATGAAGACCTGATCATTCAACGATTGGAATTGTTTTTTAGTGAGCTCTCTCATAGGGATAGACGATTTGTTCTGGTGGGAAAAGCGAATAATGGTCTGAATGGGATCGAGGAGATCATCAAACTTAAGCCGGATATCGTTATATCCGATATTGTCATGCCGCGAATGGACGGAATCTCCATGATTGAGCAGTTAAAAGTGGAGCTCCCCCATACCCAGTACATACTTCTGACCGCTTATTCATCCTTTGAATACGCCCAGCGAGCTATTCAAGCCAACGTATTGGAGTACATTGTAAAGGTTCCGCTAAGGGAAGCTGATCTGAATCGAGCGTTGGATAAGGCAGCTGGAATTCTAAATGAGTTTGAGAAAAAAGAAGCGGAATTTCACTCGTTAAACGTATCCGTACTTGAAAATAAATATAGAGTCCGTAAGCAATTTTTTAACGAACTGATCCGAGGTGAAATTCCTTCTCATCGGGCATCGGATTTTGCCAATCGCATGCAGTTTCATTTCTTTCAAGCCAACTATTGCTGCTTCATCGTTGAGATGAATACGTATGAAAGTTTCCGAAACGAATACGCTGCCGCTGATCAAAACATCTTGAAATATGCGATTACGAATATCATCGAAGAAACCGTGATGAGTGGTGGCCGTGGTGTAGCTGCGGATCTGTCTGATAATCGCTTTATTGGCTTTTTATCCTGGGAAAATAACCGCAGTGATATGGAAACGGAATATGCTTGCCTATCCTTGGGAGGGCAGATCATCACTCATTTGCATCAATATTTGAATCAAAGGGTATCCGTCGCTTTTGGAGGTCCACATCGAGGATGGGAATCGATCAAACAGGCGTACACGGAAGCAAAAAATGTGAGTGAGGATTTCTATTATCATACCGAAAAAGTAGTCAAAACACCGATGCATCGGTTCCAATACCATAATGACAAAAAAGCAGACTTTCAGCAAAAGGTGAATGATTTTCTTATACGGCTCAAACGAAAGATTTCCAAGGAAGAGCTGGACAATGCACTTGCCGAACTGCTGCAATTTGTTTCGGACCATAAAATCCACAAGTCCGTCATGGCGCCCATGATTAGAGACTTGTACAGAGAAATTACCGTAAAGTTTAAATCAGGGAACAAGCTGGCTATGGAAGCAGCTGAATTCCCCATGGAATATATGACATTTCAAGAGCAGCTCGCCTATATTGGCGACTTCACATTCGAATACGTGCATGCAGGCCAACGATTACATCGTGCAGAAATCATGAGTGCTATTCATTTTATAGAGAAAAACCTGAAACAGCGTTTAACGCTGGAGGCCATTGCGGAGGAAGTGAATCTAGCGCCATCGTATTTTAGCAGTTTATTCAAAAAAACAATGAACGAAGGCGTGATTAGCTACATCAACCGTAAAAAAATCAATCTCGCTCTCGAGTTGTTAAATGTCCGGGATTATTCTTTATTGGAATTGTGCGAGGAAGTAGGCATTGTCAATGAAGGTTACTTTTGCAAACTTTTTAAAGAATATACCGGTGATACACCTAAGCAATACCGGATAAAAATGACACGGTAGGAATTCCAATAAGGATGCAAAAAATGTATGATTTTTTCGTGAAATCCTGTAAAAAAAAACGGGCCAAAACCATTACCATGATAGGAGCATCTAATCATGGAGGTTATCAAAATGGAGTCTATAAAAGCTGATGTAACCGTCGTAGGTGGAGGTATTGCAGGGATATGCGCTGCCATTGCAGCTGCACGCCAAGGTCTGAAGGTTTCACTTATTAATGATCGGCCAGTTCTAGGGGGAAATGCGAGCAGCGAGGTCAGAGTGCATATCAACGGGTCGGCTTATCTCGGGAACAGTCCATCCTACTATGCACGAGAGGGCGGGTTGATAGAAGAACTGAAGCTGAAGATATTTCATTACAATCCGTTATACAACAAGAAGCTGATGCTTTCGCTTTCCGATACAGTCTTACTCGACATGGTTTATGATGAGCCCAACATCTCTCTATTCCTGAACACATGCGTACATGAAACAGGTATGGAGAACGGTAGAATCAAATGGGTGGAGGGCCTGCAATTGGCTTCCGAGAGAAAATTTCGTTTTGAAAGCCCTATCTACATCGATTGCTCCGGGGATGGAATTGTTGGATACCAGGCAGGCGCTCACTTCCGATGGGGAAGAGAGGCGAAGCATGAATACAAGGAGGAGCTGGCTCCTGAAGTGGCGGATCATTACACCATGGGCGATACGATTCTGTTTCAAGCCCGTGACGTAGACTATGCCGTTCCTTACAAAAGGCCTGGCTTTGCGTATGATATTACCAAGCTGGACTTTTTCGATAGTATCCGAAAAGGGTTAAACCATCGGTCTTTTCCAAGGAAAATCAACGGACTTGGCGGATTATGGTGGCTGGAATACGGCGGACATATGGATATTATCAAGCATAATGAAGACATTGCATTGGAACTGCGAAAATTGGTGTACGGAATCTGGGATTATATCAAAAACAGCGGCGAGTTCGATGATGTAGACAATCTCATTCTGGATTATGTGTGCCCAATTCCGGGAAAGCGGGAATCGAGACGATTCATAGGGGAACACATGCTGTCTCAAAACGATCTTACAGCAAAACCTCATTTCGAAGATGCGGTATCCGTCGGAGGCTGGTATATGGATCTGCATGCGAATAAAGGCATCTACGATGAAGGGCCAGCTACAGCGTGGAATTTTGTGCCGGGATTGTATAATATCCCGTTTCGCAGCTTATTTTCACGCAATATCCCTAATCTCATGTTCGCTGGCCGCAATATAAGCGCTACCCACGTGGCTTTTGGATCTACAAGAGTGATGGCAACCTGTGGTTGTATGGGGCAGGCGGTAGGAACGGCTGCTGCGTTATGCGTAAAATATGAGGCAGACCCTGTGGCTCTCGTCAAAGCCCATATGGGTGAGCTTCAGGCGCAGCTGCTGCGAGACGGACAAACGATTGTAGGGCTTCAAGAACCGTTGGATCGTTATTTCGCAGATGGATTAACCATTCGTGCCTCGTCTCAGCGAAACTATGAACATCTTCATGCAACCGAAGAGATCTCCTTGGAGAAAGCGTTATGTTTGGTCTTGCCGATTCAGACATCCGTGGCTGAAAGTGTGCAGATCAAAATTAAAAACAGATCCGAGCAATCAGAAACGCTGCAAGTGAAGCTGTACGGCGGGGAACGGAAGGAAAACTATATTCCCACCAGCGAGTTTAAAAAATATCCCTTGCTTATTTCAGCGGGTTACGATGACTGGATTACGCTGGACCTGGGCTGTGAGAAACCGGCTGATGACAAGGTCTACATCGTAATGGAAGGTTCAGAGAGCCTTGCGGTACACACCAATGATGAGAAAATGACTGGAGCGGTGAGCTTCCTTTATATACCGGAAGAGCCATCCAGGCTGAAGAAGCTTAATAAGAGCATTTGCTTCAAGGATCTGAAACCATCCCAGGATATGTATAATCCCGCGAATGTCGTCAACGGATTCTCCAGACCTTATGGTCTGCCAAACGGTTGGATTTCGGAACGTACAGAAGGACGGGAATGGTTGGAATTTGGTTTTGCAAGCCCCAAGAATCTGGATGAAATCCATCTTGTCTTCAATTCGGAGCTGAATTTGGAGCATTTTGACGATCCAATCGAGCCACTGATTCAGGATTATGATGTGACCTTAACGTTTGAGGACGGGATCAAGAGTGAAATTAAAGTCCGCGGAAATTATCTTTCGTTGAATAAACATCAGGTGAATGTGCAAGGTGTAAGCCAGATCCGGTTTGATTTCTGTGCAACGTATGGCTCACCTTATTATGAAGTGTTTGCAGTGAAATTTTTTGCTCCTAAAAATGCGAAGTGAGGTCGGGTGAAGTTGCGATGAAAGAATTTTTTCCTCGGAGAGGGCTTCCTAATGTCATTCAGAAGTTGGAAAATGG
Source organism: Paenibacillus sp. FSL R5-0749 (assembly GCF_038595085.1). Lineage (NCBI taxonomy): Bacteria > Bacillati > Bacillota > Bacilli > Caryophanales > Paenibacillaceae > Paenibacillus > Paenibacillus sp. FSL R5-0749. The sequence goes on from NZ_CP152005.1 coordinate 3,426,384, forward strand.
GGAACCTGTGACCATCGTTTATTTTGGCGGCAGTAATACACGTTCTGAAGGATACAGAGTCATGACGGCCGATTGGCTGCGAGGGCAATATCCCCATGCCGATATCCGCGCTGTGAACGCAGGCATTGATGGGACAGGATCGGACCTCGGCTGCGCTCGTTTGCAGGCCGATGTACTGCGTCATCAGCCTGATCTCGTTTTTGTTGAATTTGTTGGCAATGATGGGGGAGTCCCCGAATCCAAGGCGCGAATCGAAGGTATTGTCCGACAGATCCGCAAGCACAGCCTATTCACCGATATCCTGTTCGTATATACGATTAAGGAGCGGGATTTGAACTTATTTCAATCCGGAGAGTACCAGAAGGGTGCACTTATGCAAGAGGAAGTTGCCGACTATTACGACATTCCTTCGATTCATCTGGGCGTGGCGGTCAGTCAATTGGTTTCAGGTGGAAAGCTCATTTTCACCTCAAGTGCAGATGTATCCATTCCCGGTGCCATTATTTTTACGCATGATTCGATCCATCCAACGATTCCCGAAGGACACCAGATTTACACAGACACCATCATTCGGTCGTTTGAGAAAATGAGCAAACTTCGAGATCATGTGGGAAAAGTGGAACATCATTTGCCGCAAGACACTCTGGTCCCGGTCAATCCTTGGGAGTATGCAACCATGCTGCCACTGGATCGTCTTACTCATTTTTCCGCAGGATGGTCTTACATGACTCCCGATGATTTTGCCTTAGTGCGCGAGTATGATTGGTTGTTCCCCGGTCTGTGGCGAGCAGTTGATCCCGGTGAGACGATCATAGTGGAATTTGAGGGAACCCACATCGGCTTATTTGATATCGGGGGGCCGGATTCTGGCAGATTGAAGGTGTCGGTGGATGGAGAGGAACCAATTGTTATCGATCGGTTCACACCCTATAACGATCATAATCGAAATCAATATGTTTTCTTACCAGAACTACCCAATGGGAAACATACCGTTCGCTTCGAGATCGATCACGAGAAGACAGACAAAGCGGCCGTGTTTGAAGCAAGTGGCAATGTAAGAAGTATCGCACATGTTCAGCAGCATCCGGATTGGTATGATCAAACGGTCATTCAGCTTGGAAAGTTGTTATTGGTGCAGCCGCCATTATAATGGATTGTTTCACTTGGAAGACTAGGGACATTAGGGACATTTGGAACATGTGATAAACCTGCATTCTATCTGACTGCAATAAGCGCTCAGTTAGATGTAGGTTTTTTACTTAAAATCGTATAAGAAATTCTTAAAATGAAAGAAATTTCACGGTGTTGAGACTGCTAAGATAAAAACGACAGAGCGGGAATAGGCAGAAGGATAAGGTCATAGCTTTTTTACAATCATTTGAGTAAAAGGCAATCTATTATTGAAAGCGTTACCATTTTTGAGGAGAGGCTGTGAATTGTATGGTCAAAAGGAAGCTGTTTTTCTTCATCGTTTTCATGTTGACGATCGTAGTTCCTTTCAGCCTGATTGGAATAAGGACCGCTTATGCGGAGACCTTACCTTATCAGACCATTATCATCGATGACGGGAGTATTAAGATCAATGATGTTCTAACACCTGATGCGGGTAACGAGAACAATGGATATTCGGCTCCAAATTGGACCACAAGCACAGGGGTGAAGGGGTATGATCTTTCCAGCACCAAATATACGAGTAAAGCAGGCAGAACGATCACATGGAATCCACGCTTGGAAGCAGGAACAGCGAAAATTTCGTTCTATAAGCTGGATTGGGCAGATAAAGCAGATAGCAATGTGAAAATTGAGATTGTTCATAATGGGACAACAGATGTAGTCTTTATGGATCTAAGACCCTCATCTGGCGCGCCGGCGGGTTGGGTTGATTTGGGAGAGTATTATTTTTCCGGGGTTGGTGAAGAATTCGTTCAATTGACCCGGTCTACCGGCACCACGAATACAATCCTTACACGAGCTGATGCGGTCAAGTTCGAAGGAAATATTGAGCAAAAAGAGCCACATAAGACGATCATCATTGATGATGGAAGCCTCACGATTGATGATGTCGTCACTGTTGATGCAGGCAATGCCAATAACGGATTCTCCGCTCCGTATTGGACCACAAGCGCGGGAGTGAAGGGATACAACAATTCCAGTTCCAAATATACGGATGCTGTAGGTAGAACGATCACATGGAATCCGCGCTTGGAAGCAGGGACGGCGAGAATATCGTTCTATAAGCTGGATTGGGCGGACAAAGCAGATAGTAATGTGAAAATTGAGATTGTTCATAACGGGATTACGGATGTGAAGTTTCTGGATCTAAGACCCTCGTCAGGTCCATCGGTTGGATGGGTTGATTTGGGGGAATATGAGTTTAGTGGTGATGATAGCGAATTTGTCAGGCTGACTCGAACGCAACCTACGACGGGTACCATTATTACGCGGGCTGATGCAGTCAAATTTGAAGGAAATATCCAGCAGAAAGCCCCGCCGTTGCCCCCGCTGCGGAGCCGCACTTTAGCGAATCTCAGTTACACGGAAAAAGGCAGTATCGAGAATGATAGCTATAAAGCAACTTTCTATGAAGCAGCATGGGATGGGGGCAGCTCTATCGTTCGTGACATGTTTTACAAGAACACAGACACTGGAGACTGGATGCCGATCAATACTGTGGCGGAAAGATTAGAGGAACAATGGGTTGTATTAGACGGGAATGCGGGCAGCCGAACCAATTACTACGATACGATGAATAAGCGATGGATTACATTTGACGGGATCTCTTTTCCAGACAGCCAAACGGCGGTATTAACCGATTCCTCACACGGCAGTGATTACGATTTACAGGTGAACTGGTCCATGGCAGGAGATAAACCCGATGTTTCCTTTGCCTTCACACCTCGCCGTGACGGCAATTATGTGATTGGATATCAGTCTTTCACAACAGAGACAGTCTCCGGCATCAACGAAGTGTTAAATGGATTCCGGTCACATGCCAAAATGGTAGGTACAGTGGAATCTACAAGCTTGAGAGAGCTGAGCGCTCCGATGAGCCTGGTTGAGAAGAATGATGGTTCGGGGAATCCATTGACGTATGGGATATTTGTACCCTCGGGGGAGCTTCCGGTTGAATTTGAACCGGCGGGAGGTGTGACCAAACAACGTTTGGGCATGAGCCTTGTTAACAACGAAGGCAGCGTGCAGCCCATCCTATATGCTCCTCAATTAGGGACCTATTCTCAGATGACCGCTGAAAGCACCTATCAATTTCATATGGGGTTAATCGCGCAAAAAAGTAATCTGTATGATTCCTACACGGATATTCTTCGCAATGAGTACGATTATTCGGCATATCGTGAAAATGTATCAAATAAGTCGCTTACTGACGCGATGTTTAATATGATCGATTTGCTCAAGATTGAGCCGCAAGGAGACGACTCTGTTAATTATGTCCCGTCACCCAGCGGGTGGTGGAGCCGTGCCAAGGGTTTTATTGATATTGAAAATGAGGATAGTGTTCGAACAAGTTCGAATGCGGTTCTTCTGGGGGCTTACTATTTGACCGGGGATGACCAGCTTTATGATACGAGAGCATTGCCGTCCGTTCAGTATGGCGTATCGCGAAATGGTATCGGTTGGTCGCCGACGCAGAAGAAAGTATACGGTGTACCTTCCTTATGGAAAATGGCTACCCTGCCGTTTGATGTTTCAAGCGTAGCCGCTGTCAATCAGATGATGGGCACTTCGGCAGGAATTGGGGCGCTGGCACAGGAAGAGTACCTTATGCGTGATCCTGACCAGAAAGACCGCGGGCCTATCATTCAGCCTCTAATGATGTATCGTATGACGGGAGAGGCACAGTACTTACAGGCTGCGAAGGATGCAGCCGACAGTTATATCACGCAACATATCGATACGCCTGCATCTGTCGATGTGAGTAAAAATGAGTTCATTTATTATTATAGCAAGCTGTGGATGGAGATTTTGGAGCTGTACGAAGAAACGCAGGATTCCAAATACTTGGATGCCGCCTATAAGGAAGCCAAACGGTATGCAACCATGTTTGTTGCTCGTCCAGTTCCTGAAGGGAACGTTACGATTCCTCAACCAGAGACATATAATTACGCGGAGTCATTCCATTGGCCGGAAAGCGGTAAATTTCAATATCCTCGGCTCAAACTTCCCGAAGATATTGCCGGAGGCGTTCAAGCCGAGCGTTGGCTTGTTTCACCAAGCGGATTGACGTTTGAAGCAGGAAGTACAACCGGCTATTATCGGATGAATGCTCAGGAAGCGCCGTTCATGCTGCGATTGTCGCTCTATACAGGGGATAAACTGTTACAGGACATTGCTCATAATGCGGTTATTGGTCGGTATTCCAGTTATCCAGGTTATTATTATAAAGGATTTGCCGTTAGCCAACTTGAACCGGACTTCCCTCTGGAAGGCCCAAGCGGGGCTACATCCATCTATTATCACCATATTCCGGGGCAGCTCGGGCAAACGATGGATTATTTGATCAGCGAACAATCCTTGAAATCGAACGGAAGCATTACATTTCCTTCCGTATTCGAAACGAATTTTTTATGGTTCAAATATCACCTCTATGGGAATAAACCAGGTCAATTTTATGGCAATTCCGACGTTTGGCTATGGATGCCGAAGGAGATCATTAAGACCAATCATCCTCAATTGAACTGGATCACAGGTGAGAGTGGAGATAAATTCTACATTGGGCTAAGCAACGCATCGTCGGAAGAAATTCAGACTCCGATCGAATTGAATGAACAGATCATTGGGTTCAACCCGGCACAAGATTATACTGTAACGATCATCCGCGACAATGGTACACCTGAGCAAACCGTTATGAGTGGCGGAATCATTCAAGCCACCGTTTCAGGCAAGGGCATCACGGCTATCATTGTAGAGGGACTTGACATTGATGTACCGCTGCATCAGATCAGAACAGCTGAACCATCGGATGCAAGCTATTTCTTTGATACTCACAGTCCAATTGATGCGGTTAAAGGTATGCTGATCGTAAAGCCTGACGAAACGGTCTATGATGCTTATGTGCAGGCCAAAACGACAAAACCGGCGACCATTCATTATTCGTTGGATGGCGGGGCTACGTATACGACCGTCCCGGATACGATCTACCCGATGGAATGGTCGATACGGGTGAATGATTTATCCCAAACCTTCACGTACTACGTGGAATCGGAGGGGAAACAGACCCGCAAGCGCACACTCTATCTGCCGGATCGGGTAACGGAAACGCCAGTCCAGCCCGATGATGGGCAGGATCATTCATCGATCATTGTGGATAATACGGAGGCGGAGACAGAAGGTGTCTGGATAAGGGATACAACAGCTAACGACTATTACTATGATAACTATGTGTATGCCAAATCTACGACTGGTACAGCGACAAGCAAAATGAGATGGCGGCCTGAGCTTCCGGAAAGTGTCACGTATAGTGTGTATTACAAGATTCCGCAAATCACTGCAACGAATGAAAATTGGGCAACCAATGCCTCGTTTACCGTTTATCATAATGAAGGCTCCGATACGGTTACTGTTGATGAGACAATGACGAACGGTACTTGGGTGCACCTGGGGGATTATCCTTTTGCTGCAGGTGATAGCGGGTACGTAGAACTAACGAACAAGGCCAACAAATCCAGAGTCGTAGCCGATGCAATGATGTGGGTGGACCCAAACAGGATACCGCAATTGGAGTCTGCCATAGTTCAGTCTGATCGAAACGAGCTGCAGATGACTCAAACCGCACAACTAAGCGTAACCGGCTATTTGGATAACGGTTTGATCGGTGATCTGACACAGGCCGATGTTCAGTATTTCGTTGATCGTACGGATCTGGCTGAAGTGGACAGTAGTGGGTTGTTGACTCTTCTCAATCTCGATGGGGACACGGATCACATTGAGGTATGGGCCACGGTAACGATTGACGGAGTGACCTTAACCACACCGCATTTGAACATCACGATTAAGGATCTAACGATTATCGTCGACAGTACAGATACAACAGGGTTATACACAACAGAAGGGTCTTGGAGCCAAAGTAATTTAGCCGGATACAAAATTGGGGTTAAATCCCGCTACTCAACCGTTCAAGGATCATCCGCAACGTGGAAAGGCCAGTTTCCAGAAGGGAAATATACCGTTTCCATCTACAAGCTCGTCCATACAACGGGAAATGATAATAATGTCAAAGTGGAAGTGAAGCATAAGACGGGTACCGAGGTTACCTATATCGATGCAACAGTCGGCTCATCGGGTTGGCTTAATCTGGGCACGTTTGACTTCACGGGAGACGGCAGCGAGTATGTTCGTTTAACAAGGGTTACGCCTACAACGGTAGACCCGCCAACGCTTCCTGCGGATATGATCTATACAAGGGCTGACGCAGTTATGTTCGAACGGCATTCCGATGATTCGCAGTTGCTTGCAAATGAGGCGCCAGATGAACCGACACTTTCCGAACAAGAGCAGTGAATTATGAATGGAAATGAAACAACGGCAAGTCATGGTATACAAATTATTGTAAAATAACGCTAAGAGCCGAGTGGATCAAAACGATCCATTCGGCTCTTTTTGTTTAGGAGCAAGAAGGTGTGGTCACAGGAAAGGAAGCCAAAAGGCCACCTTCCTCGTACCCATTAAACATTTAAGTTTGCCAAATCCAACTTTTTTGGATTCTCTTAAAAGAATTGCCGCTTACAGATTATGTTTCGTAACACTCAAAACGTTTCTCTAGACCCACACAATTCAGCAATGATACCATCATAGTCGTGCCAGAAAAGAAGATTGCAGGAGGATGTCATTGTGGATCAACTAAAATACGATAATCTAAAGCTGGGGGAGCGCGGAGCCATCATTAGCATTATCGCCTACATATGTTTGACCTTATTAAAACTGATCGTTGGCAATATGGCCGGATCAGAAGCGCTTAAGGCGGATGGATTAAATAATGCTACCGATATTGTGGCCTCCATAGCTGTATTGATCGGTTTGAAGCTTGCCCAACGCCCAGCCGACAAAGACCATACATATGGTCACTGGAGAGCAGAGACCGTTGCGTCACTAGTTGCTTCTTTCATTATGATGGCAGTAGGTTTACAAGTTCTGTTTGAAGCCATCAGTTCTGTGTTCCAGGGTACACATGAATCTCCGGATATCATCGCCGCGTACACAGGTATTTTCTGCGCGGTTATTATGTATCTGGTCTATCGATATAACAAGAGACTTGCTACACGTATCAAAAGTCAGGCGGTCATGGCTGCAGCGCGAGATAATATCTCCGATGCTTGGGTGAGTATCGGTGCGGTCATTGGAATCGTGGGTTCCCAGTTCGGACTTCCATGGTTGGACCCCGTAACGGCTGTTATCGTAGGTTTCCTGATCTGCAAGACCGCTTGGGACATTTTCAAAGAAGCCACACATCATCTGACCGATGGTTTTGATGTTGAACTGATTCAGGAATACAAAAAGACGATTGCCGGAATAGACGGTGTAGAGAAGGTCAAAGATGTAAGAGCACGCAATTATGGCAATAATGCTGTCGTGGATGTTGTCATCACCGTACATGCTGAGCTGGATCTTCAACAAGCACACGATATCTGTACAGACGTGGAGAACGAGTTAATGGAGGAGCATGACGTATACACCGTTCACGTTCATGTGGAACCTGATATGTTGAAAGAATGCATATGAGATTTAGATTTTAAATGAGAAATTCAGCAAAACAAAAAACCAGTGAGCTTTAATCAATCACTGGTTTTTTGCTGATTTCAATTGTGTTTCTGGGAAGGAATCCACGCGTTTATTTATCCCATACCTGACTATCTCGGCAGATTGTAAGTAATCAGATTGTTATATTTATCCGCATGTTTCTGTTCGTCCAGAATGATTCCCCAGACCGTGTCTTTATATATGCCATAAGGGAGACCAAACCATATTCTCCTATACTTTTCCACGGCCGCCAATTCACCTTGAAACGCCTGTTGCAGCCCGCCTAGATAAGAAGTGACCTTCTCAACCGGCTCATTACTTACGCCCGAAATCTCCTGACCTGTCAGATCCTTGTACATTTGCCGATACATTTGATTATGTCCACGTTCATCATTACGGATGCTCGTGATGATGGCAGCCTGATTGGCATCAGGTGATAACTGAATCAGTGAATCATAGAACATCTCATCGTTTCGTTCTCCCTGCACAGCGGATTTGATTAATTCAAGTGCTTCGGCTGTTGATGTTGCCCATACCGGAGTAAAAGTGTACCTGTAACCATAAGGATATGCCACATACATTACGAATCCCTCCAAGACGAATATGAGTTAACATATGCACGTATGCCCATCCGCGTTAACCCTTAGCTGTTTTGTATGTACGCGTTTAACTTTTCAGACCGGGTTTTGATCGCTGGGTAGATGTTTCAATAACACGCCGTACCCGTAAGCCAGCACAAATGGCAGGAGATAGGACAAGAAAGTCCAAAAGATGTTCCAACCGTTAAAATAGATCACATGTCCCAGCATTTTAGCAATCCATTCTATGAATGTCAGTGATAAGGAGGCCGCAAATATGGCTGCCCATGGCTTCGCCCCTTTTACTAAAATGGCATACATCATCAGGCATCCGGCAATTGGATAGATACCGAGGTCCATAGGGAGAGCGGCAAAAGACTGGTTGCGAGTGTTCGGCAGTATGTTCCAGAAATAATTAAACCCCACGTTGTTGATACAAGCAGCAATAGCCACACCTAGTGGATAATAAATAACGAGGATTTTAACGTGTCGTCGCAAAACCCACACGCCCAACAGAATGGGAAGAATCATACCCAAAAGCAAATTTCCTAACATTTATTTTTCCTCCAAAGCTAGTTACTTCAATTATGGATTCTCATGCCTTAAATCAGTCCGTCGTTTTCTTCTCCATAAGACGATCCATTCGATCTGACAGTGCATTTAATTTTTTATCATAATGCTTGTACGTATAGTATCCAATAATTGCTTTGACCGTAAAAAAGAGTATCGCGGCAATAACAATCAATATATAATTGTGGGCAATCTGCCTCAACCAGTCGTTAACCGCATTCATCGGATTTCTCTCCTTCAACACATAGATGGTTAAGTTAGAGTACCCATCTTCATGGGAAATAATGCATGACTATACGGGAGCGAGAACGAACCCAAACGGAAATAAAATCGCCATCCCCTCTATAAAATGCTCCGCGTTTTGTTCCAAACTGATTTCATGTTCATATCATTTTTCTCATATTAACGGATCATGTTGTTTTGTTTCATTTTGTAATGCATAAGGCAACATATTTGAGGACAATTGGGTGAATACTTAAAAGAGTTCCATAATTGTCTAACACGCGAAAGGGTGCTTGTATTGTACGAACATGTTATTATCTTCATCCGTAGTATCTTTGCCTTTATGCTTTTATTGGGAATTGCTCGCATATTGGGAAAACAAACGTTGTCTGATATGAACTTCCATGAATTTGTCACCGCAGTCATCATGGGAGCCATAGCTGCCAATCTAGCTTTTAACGAGAAAATAGAAGTCACACATCTGATTATTTCTCTAATTGTTTTTACCGGAACCTCTTATCTGTTATCTAAATTAAATCTGAAAAGCAGAAAAATCCGTCTACTGGCAGAAGGTTCACCTACCGTATTAATTGAAGGTGGCAAAATCCTTGAAAATAATCTCGCCAAGAATAAACTGACATTGGATTCCTTAAACCAAATGCTAAGACAGAAAGACATTTTCAATATGGAGGAAGTAGAGTACGCCTTACTCGAAGTGAATGGACAAGTTTCAGTCATGAAAAAAAACAAATATAGAACGGCTACGGTTGAGGATGTTCATAGGAAGGTAGAGTCCAAACCTGAACGCATGCCTGTGGAGTTAATTATGGACGGAACGATGTTAAGCAAGAATCTAGAACTAAATGGCATATCAGTTAAGCAATTAATGCAACAGCTTGAATCGAAAAGCAAGAACATAAACGATGTATTTTATGCTGTAAAAGGAAGCGACGGCAGGATCTATATCGATTATTATGAGGATCAAATCAAACATCCCATTGATGTCGAGTGACACCATCAGAAATGAAAAAAATTCCCTTCTCTTCAGATGAAAGAAGAGAAGGGATGATCATAAATTACCGAATTATGGTGAAATTATTGGTGCTTGCTGAGGATATCAAATATGATCTTGGCATTATCTGTGTTGTCGATCAAACCGGCGAAGCGATGACTTGCCGGGCCGTAGGCATATACAGGAACATCCTCCCCTGTGTGTCCACCTGTGGTCCAGCCCGTAAACGAACGGCTATTAATAATGGCTTCAATGGCATTATCAATCTTCGTTACATCTGCACTTTTGGCTGCTTCTTTCACCGATTCAATCTCTTCCGCCTTTAACTCGAGTTTCAGATAACTTTTCAGTGTTTCTTCAACCGAAGCACCTTTCGCAATCTGTGCTGCCATAAAGTCTGGTGTTCGCAGTGCAGCTTTGATCGGGTCTACGAAAAAGTTGTATTCTCCGTCTTTTCCAAGCGTAAGTCCGCCCGTGGAGTGATCGGCAGTAGCCACGACAAGGGTTTCACCATCTTTTTTGGCAAAATCAATAGCTGCCTGAAATGCTGCTGCGAAATCTTCCATTTCACTCATCGCGCCAACGATATCATTATCATGTCCTGCCCAGTCGATCTGGCTGCCTTCAACCATTAGGAAGAACCCTTTATCGTTCGAACTGAGGCGATCAATCGCTGTATTGGTCATCTCAGCCAATGATGGCGTTGCAGCAGTACGATCAATCATCTTGTCCAATCCTCCATCGGCAAACAGTCCAAGAACTTGTTGATTCTTATCAGCGAGGAGAGCGGAACGATCCGTCACATAGCTGAATCCGGCCTTCTGGAACTCCTTCGTCAGGTCCCGACCCTCGCGTACAAAATTGGATTTCCCTCCACCCAGAAGTACATCCACCTTATGCTTGCCATTAATCAACTCATCATAATAATCGTCCGCAATGGCATCCATATTTTTTCGACTGATATCATGGGCACCAAATGCAGCTGGTGTGGCATGAGTGATCTCCGACGTAGCCACGAGTCCGGTGGACTTACCGTTTTCTTTGGCCTGCTCAAGTACGGTTTTGACTTCCTTCTGCTCAGGGTCAACCGCAATGGCCGCATTGTATGTTTTCACGCCCGCCGACATGGCCGTTGCTGCGGAAGCAGAATCCGTCACATTTTGTTTATCATCATCCGGATAGGTCATTTGTGCCCCAACCAGATAAGGGTCAAATACGGTTTTGTCCATGCCCTTCGTTGAAGGATCATCCTTCATATAACGGTAGGCCGAAGTATAAGAGGTCCCCATGCCATCCCCAATGAGGAAGATGATGTTCTTGATTTGTTTTTTCTCCACACTTACAGCTTGAACGGCACTTGCTTGTCCCGCAGACAAGAGAGTAGAAGCCGATACAGCCAGAGTCAGCGCTACCGCTGGTAATACTTTTTTGGATAATTTCACAATGATTCCTCCTCATCATATCTCGAAAACAAAAATGAATGCATGAATCTATATTCATTTGTTCATCATTAAAAAGGTTAGCATTCAATTGTAAATGAAAACCAAGAATTTTGTATACCTGAGGTAAAATAAACAAAATAAGGCGATGTATTGGACAATAGGGTTCCAGCGAAAGATTCACATGATCTACAACAGACGAGATTATAAAAATATACTCATTCCACTATTTTTGAAGTATGATACAACATAAGTAGAACGCTTTCATTTTTCAGTTAAAGTAAATCATTTAAACTCAATCTCATTTCAGGAGGCTTTTCCATTGACCACATCATCTTCAAATTATAATGGGTATCTATTTGTACATTTTATTGGCGAACAACCAGATGGAGAGCAGGTTTATTTCTCCTATAGCGAGGATGGTCTTCACTGGAAGGATCTTAATGGCGGATCACCTGTGCTGTTTTCTGACCTTGGAGAAAAAGGAGTACGGGACCCGTTTCTGATTCGTTCAGTCAAGGAAAATAAATTCTATCTGATTGCTACAGATCTGCGCATCGCAAGCGACAAAGGATGGACTCATGCCGTTAATGCCGGGAGCCGGGACGTAATTATATGGGAATCCAGCAATCTCGTGAATTGGTCATCCCCCTGGAACGTTACATTAGGAGTTGAGGGAGCTGGTTGTGTTTGGGCGCCCGAAGCGGTGTATGATGAAACAACAGATGAGTTTCTCGTATTTTGGGCTTCTGCAACGCAAGAGCCTCAGGAGCAAGAACGAAAGCAAAAAATATACAGCGCTCGCACAAAAGACTTTCGTACGTTCTCCGCATCGGAAAAATACATTGAGCGGGATAATCATATTATTGATACAACGATTCTTCCTTCGGGTGGTTGTTACTATCGATACTCCAAGGATGAAACAACCAAAAACATACGGGTAGAAAAAGGAGACTCTCTCGACAAAGAAGCGTTTGTTCCGCTGCAAGCCCCGATTCTGGAGGCTGTGGCAGGTGTGGAGGGACCTCAGATATTTAAATTCAATGACCGGGAAGAATGGTGCCTGATTGTTGATCGATTTGCTGAAGGCAAGGGTTATCTTCCTCTGCTGACTACAGATCTGGGAAGCGGAGAGTTCCGAATCGTTCCTGATGATGATTTTGATATGGGAAAGAACCAAAAGCGTCATGGAAGTGTCCTGCCCATCACAACTGAGGAGTGCAGCCGGCTTTTGGCTGCTTTCGGGGATGGTCATCAAGTGCTTCCTGGACAATATGCCGATCCAGATGTCGCACAGTTTGAGGATCGTTACTATATGTATCCGACAACAGATGGTTTCGAGGGGTGGTCGGGAACACAGTTCAAGGTGTTTTCTTCTTCAGACCTGAAGCATTGGCAAGACGAAGGTGTGATCCTTGATCTGGGGACAGAGGATGTCACCTGGGCAACCGGTAATGCCTGGGCACCGGCCATTGCAACCCGCAACGGGAAGTTCTATTTTTATTTCTGTGGCAAAATGCTGAATGGAGAGAGTGCCATCGGCGTTGCTGTAGCGGATACACCGATTGGGCCATTCCTGGCCGAGTCGCAGCCTTTGATCACAATGCAGCAGTTAAGACGTCTGGGTATCACCATGGGGCAAGCTATCGACCCTTCTATCTATACTGAAACGGATGGAAAATCGTATTTGCTATTCGGGAATGGACATGCTGCCATTGTGGAGCTTGGTGACGACATGACAAGTGTCTTAGAGGACACCATGAGCAATCTCTCAGGGCTCCATGATTTTCGTGAGGCGGTAACGGTGTTGAAGCGGGGCGGACTATACCACTTTACGTGGTCCTGTGATGATACGGGCAGTGAGAACTATCATGTGAATTACGGTACGTCAGAGCAATTATACGGTCCAATCACCTATCAATACCCGATTCTGAGCAAAAATGTGGAGAAAGGCATGCTGGGCACAGGTCATCACTGTATATTTAATGAGCCCGAAACTGATCAGTACCGGATAGCCTATCACCGTTTTGTCACGCCACTCTCCAGATTTTCCTCTGGAAAGGGTTATCACCGTGAAATATGTATTGATCTGCTTCTTTTCGGCAAGGACAGATTGATTCAGCCTGTTATACTCTAACATAAGACATTCATTTGAATCGTTATTTCATAATTGATCCAATATAAACGCCTGTCAAAAACTCGCTTTTAGCAGTGTTGACAGGCGTTTTTGACAATCATATCAATAAATCATATTTTGGAGGACATATACAGGAGTTGACACAGCTCGAACTGAGTTACTCGCCTTATTTTTCATGTCAAAGATCCCATGAATTATGTTGACTTCAAATTTTTAATATTATAATATAAGCATGCACTTATGTTTAACGGAAGGAGGAAGTGACATGGATTCCATTCAAAATGCAGCAGAAAAGATTAAATTGTTGGGCGATAAAACACGTCTTACGATCCTTACACTCCTCAAAGAACGTGAATGGTGTGTGTGTGAATTTGTAGAGATTTTAGACATGTCACAACCTGGAATTAGTCAGCATTTACGCAAGCTGAAGGATCAAGGCTTGGTTAAGGAGAATAAGCGTGGCCAGTGGGTATACTACTCTTTAAATGTAGAGAATACACCTTATATTAAATCTGTCTTGGAACTGATGCCGGACACGGCAACGATTCTTAAGTCTTTGAATAAAGAGAACTTTACATCCGGATGTAATTAATTTTTTATCAATATATAAGTATATTGTTATATACAAATATAAATCAGATGGCGGAACTGAAAGGGGGAAATATATTGTTTTCTACGCTGCTAGCGTGCATGATCTTTTTAATTACGCTAATCCTTGTCATCTGGCAGCCTAAGAACCTGTCCATTGGTTGGTCTGCTTGCGGCGGAGCAATTCTTGCTTTACTTGTGGGCGTGGTCGATCTTCATGACGTCTGGGATGTAACGCAAATCGTTTGGAATGCTACGCTTGCATTTGTCGCAATCATTCTGATTTCGTTAATTCTGGATCGTATCGGCTTTTTTGAATGGGCTGCCTTACATATGGCCAAAGCCGCTCATGGCAATGGTGTACGAATGTTTGTTTACGTCTCCATCCTGGGAGCAGTGGTTTCTGCTTTCTTTGCCAATGATGGAGGTGCACTGATACTGACACCAATTGTTCTAGCCATGGTACGTGCACTGAATTTTGATGAAAAGAGAGTATTTCCATTTATTATCGCCAGCGGATTTATTGCGGATACGACTTCCTTGCCGCTGGTTGTGAGTAACCTGGTTAACATTGTGTCTGCCGATTTCTTTGGTATTACGTTTATGGAGTACGCAGGAAGAATGTTTGTTCCGAATCTGTTCTCACTGGTGGCGAGTATTGGTGTACTGTATCTCTTTTTCCGCAAGAGTATTCCCAAACGATTTGATGCGAGTGAATTGAAACCTCCGGTAACTGCCCTTAAGGATATGAAGATGTTTCGGTTGTCGTGGGTGGTATTAGCGGTTCTTCTCATTGGATACTTTACCAGTGAATTTCTCGGAATCCCCGTATCCTTTGTGGCAGGTATTGTCGCGATATTCTTCCTGATCATGGCTTCCCGGAGTTCTGCTGTACCGACCGCATTGGTTGTCAAAGAAGCACCTTGGGCCATCGTATTTTTCTCCATCGGCATGTATGTCGTGATTTATGGTCTACGTAATGTAGGCTTGACCGATCTGTTGGCCGTAGTCATTCAGGCTGTAGCAGATCAAGGATTGTTTGCTGCAACAATGGGTATGGGCTTTATCGCGGCAATCATTTCATCCCTGATGAACAATATGCCTACCGTGTTGATTGATGCACTTGCCATCGATGCAACGACAGCAACAGGGACTGTTCGAGAGGCGCTTATCTATGCCAATATTATTGGCTCGGACTTAGGTCCCAAGATTACCCCGATTGGTTCACTCGCGACCCTGCTCTGGCTTCATGTACTTAGCACCAAAGGTGTCAAAATATCATGGGGCACTTACTTCAAGACAGGTATTATAATCACCATTCCGACTCTGCTTATTACCCTAGTGGGTCTGTATCTGTGGTTAATCATTTTATAACTTTAAATAACGAGGAGAGATAAACATGAGTAAAAAAACACTGTACTTCCTATGCACAGGTAATTCCTGCCGGAGTCAAATGGCCGAAGGCTGGGCCAAGAAATATCTGAGTGAGGACTGGGACATCTATAGCGCAGGAATAGAGGCCCACGGTCTGAATCCAAAAGCGGTTAAAGCCATGAACGAGGTTGATCTGGATATTTCGACTCAAACCTCGGACATCATTGAGTCAGAGTTGTTGAACAACGCTGATTTCGTAGTCACATTGTGTGGGGATGCCGCAGATAAATGTCCAATGACGCCTCCGCATGTGAAGCGGGAACACTGGGGATTTGATGATCCTGCCAAAGCGCAAGGTACAGATGAAGAGAAATGGGCCGTATTCCAAAGGGTCCGTGATCAGATCGGGGAGCGTATTAAAGCATTTGCTGAAACCGGAAAATAAATACAACCCTGCCTGAGCAGGATAATTGAATGAATACCGAGAGAATGCCACGATAAGTGGCATTTTTTTGTTCAAAAAAAATGAACGTTTCATTCAGAAACGGTTCTTTGACTTCCCCATAAGCCCAATATAGAGTGAAGACAAGGATGATGGTTGATTTAGTTGATTTAACTATAAAAATGAGAAGCATATTCCCCTTGACTTTCCCCTGCACGGGAAACTATATACTCGCATTATATTAATAGATTGGAGATGATATGTTGTTCAAAATCAGTGCATTTTCCAGGCTAAGTAGGGTTTCGTTAAAAACACTGCGTTATTATGACCAGATTGGCATACTTAAACCGAGAAAGGTAGATCACGACACGGGTTACCGTTACTATTCCGCAGATCAGCTTCTGGAGCTCAACCGAATCCTCATTTATAAAGAATTGGGGTTTACGTTGCCACAAATCACACAATTGCTACAGGAACATATTACATTGGAGAATATTCAAGGCATGTTTCAACTGAAAAAAAGCGAAATTCAGCAGATTATCGATACAGAACAAGCTAAACTCGTCCGAATTGAGGAACGCTTGCAGCTTATGGAGGAAGAGGGGCACGTCGAAACTGGGCAAGAAATCCGAATCAAAGAGGAAAGAGCTCGGCAGTTTCTTTTTCAGACTGGGTACGGGGGGGATGAGGATATTCCGAGTTTATTTCGTCATTTTGATCAGTCATTAACCAAAGAAATACGTCAAATGATCCAGGGGCCACAGGTTGTTTTGTGGAGAGAAATCCCCGGACAAGAGGAAAAGTTCGAATTGGAAATAGGTTATTTCTTAACTTGTGAGCTGCAATTACCTCCATATCCATTTCAACTCCGGACTCTTCCTGCAGAGCCCATGATGGCCACCATAGCTTATCGTTCCAATGCCACCTTTGCCTGCAAAGCCTGTGTTCATTTAGCTACATGGATTGAGAAAAATAACTATCAGATCAAGGAAAACGAAGCGGGTAGGGAACTATATTTACCCTTATCCCAAGAACAAGATGCACAATTCATAGAAATACAGATCCCAATACTAAATAGATAACTGAAGAAGACGGAGTGGAGTAAAGTGAAAAATAAATGGATCATATATATCTTGGCGTTAACTGTTTTTCTGATCGGAACGCTTGAGTACATCATTACAGGAGTCATTGAAATGATCGCCTCAGACTTGAGCGTGTCTACTTCCCAAGTGGGGTTACTGGTGACTGTATTCGCTCTGTCAGCCGCCATTATTGCCCCGATTCTCATTGCAATTACAATAAATATGGATCGCAAGAAGTTACTGTTGTCCACCCTCAGTGTGTTTATTGCCAGTAACGGGCTCATGCTTTTTAACCTTTCTTACGAAACTTTACTATGGGTACGAATAGTTCAAGGGGCTAGCGGAGGCATGGTTACTGTAGTAGCGATGGCCGTATCTACACGAATGGTTGAAAAAGAAAAGCGGGGCAATGCCATCGGCATCATTTTGATGGGGCTAAGCAGTTCGTTAGTGCTCGGTGTCCCAGTGGGTACATTTTTTAGTGAAAGGTTTGGATGGAGAGTTCTATTTGTATTGATTGGATTGTTAAGTGTTCTTCCATTACTTATTATCAACAAAAAGGTTCCGGTAATCAAAGAGGAAGAAAAGATCACCCTCAGAATGCAGCTCTCCATTTTAAAAAATCCACTCATTCTGACGGCCTTGCTTATTACGTTATTGTATATCGGCGGCTATTCAACACTGTTCACGTATATCACGCCGTTCTTGCAAGCTACATCCACACTTACCATGACCGAGATCAGCGGTGTTCTGTTTCTCGCGGGAATTTGCAGCTTTGTCGGATCAAAAGTGGGCGGACAATTGGCAGATGCAAAGGGATCAAAGTTTACAATTGGTCTAGGCCTTCTGTTACAAGGCGTAACTCTTCTTTTGTTTGCTCTAGCTGGAGTTAATCTTGTGATGTTAATCTTGGTTTTAATGATTTTTATGTTAGCCACGTGGAGCATATCTCCGGCCCAGCAACTATATCTGGTTACACTGGCACCTCGTAATCCTGATATTGCCCTTAGCGTCAATACGTCGTTTATCCAATTTGGTTTTGCACTGGGATCTGGATTAGGCGGGATTGTGATCAGTCGTACATCAGTCCTGTACTTAAATTGGTTGGGTTTTGGAGCTGTATGCATTGCTTTACTTCTTGTCATATTACTATTTAAGAACTTGAGAAGCAGGACGGAAACAACAGATCCAGTGTAATTTCAGTGATGGTAATTGTTGCTTCTAAAGTACTTGGTTTTGTTGAGATGCAATCATCCATTATATGTTAAATAAAAAAAGATCTCTTCAGCATTTACTGCATAAGAGATCTTTTGGGTGTATGACAAAGTTATAATGAGAATCATAGTACATCATCATGGCCGAATAGAGCATGAGTTTATTAGCAAATTGCTGATGTTTGTTCATCAATATCAAATTAAATGAGAGCGGAGATTATTATGCGAGAATATATCATCGGAATTGACTTGGGTGGAACCAACATTAAGTCCTCCATTTTCACCCTGGAGTTTCAAAAAATTCACGAAAGAAGCGACCCTACAGAGGCGGTAAAAGGACCGCTCCATGTATTAAACCGAATTGTACACATTATCCAAGAAATGCTGTCTTCTGAGGGGATTGAGCCAGCTTCTATTCTGTGCATGGGTATGGGCATTCCTGGATTATTAGATCCGGAGCTGGGACTATCCATATTTTCACCTAATTTTCCAGGTTGGGAAAACATTCAGGTCGTGAACTATATGAAAAATAATTTTGAATTTCCTGTTTACATCGACAATGATGTTCGGGTAAATCTGTATGGTGAATGGCAGTTTGGCGCAGGCACCGACTATAAAAACCTGATATTGATAACGTTAGGCACTGGTCTGGGATCTGGTATTGTCAATGAGGGAAAAGTCCTCTACGGTACTACATCAAGTGCAGGCGAGATCGGACATATGAATATGTACCGGGAGGGTCGTCCTTGTCGGTGTGGAAGTTCGGGCTGTCTGGGGAGATACGTGTCTGCGGTAGGAATCGTCAAGACCTTTACTGACAAGCTTGAGGAAGGGCGATCAAGTATGATTCTGAAATGGGTTGGAGAGGATTGGACGACAATTACTGCACGTATGATCTCGGAAGCATATGATCTTGGTGATTCACTTGCAATTGAAGTTATGCATGAGACCGGTAAGATTCTCGGATTTGGTCTATCCAATGTAATCAATCTGTTCAATCCGGAAGTAATTATTATTGGTGGAGGAATGTCGGCAGCCGGTGATCGATTGCTGAATACGGTGCGTGACACTGTTGAGAAACATTCGCTAAAGCTTTCATCCCATGCATGTAAAATAGTGCAAGCGAAATTAGGCGGACAAGCAGGGATGATTGGTGCGGCTGCATATGCCAAAAACAAGATGTCATTATAAAGTATCACAATATGATAATAGATCAATTATGCTTGAGAATATGTCATTGCATTATACAGGCTAAAACCTTAACTTAAAATGACAGCAGAGAACGCTAACAAACTCGTTGACGTATACCTTTTGGATGGCTAAAAAGTTAAGTGTAACTGCCCATTGGACAGAGCGAGAGAGTGAGATTTATCTCTCATTCTGTTATGTCAGCCGGGTTCTTTATGTCGTTTATGAATCGCTTGGGTGATACACCCGTCATTTGTTTGAATTGCCTGCAAAAATGCTCGACATTACGATACCCGCACCTGTCGGCGATCTCTGCAACCGTATATTGATGATGTCTGAGGTACTCTTTAGCTAACCGAATTCGGCTATGAATTACATCTTCCATACACGACACCCCAAAGGAGTTCTTATATACAAGCTGTAAGTATCCCGGACTAATATTCATGGTTTTGGCCATGGCAGCAACTGTCCATGGGTGACTCGGATTATTGTGAATCTCTGTTCGAAGCTTCATCAGAGGATAATGCTGCGGGCCAATACTCTCTTGAACGCAAGACTCCAACAGCTTGTTGAACAGCGTTCGTAATAAATAATCTATCGTTGATTCTCGGTTGTTTTTCTGGAAAGAATGCTCAGCAACAAGTAATTGAAACAGCTTGTGACAAAATTCAGGATCATCTAATGGAAATGGTTCGCCCTTCGGTAGGGAAGTTTCAGTTACATACATCTCATCACTTTCGAAACGAATCCAATCATTCACATATTGCTCCGTACAAGAGCGATAATATATTTTCTGATGAGGTGGATAGAGAACGGCACAATGAGGTGGATAATCTATCAATTTCCCGTCCACCCAGAACTGTGCAGGAGTCTGCGTAACAACTAACAGCCAGCAATCATGTCCTTCTGGAATATCAAACACAAACGGATGGTTATGGGCAGCATCATATTCGACGTAAAAAATCGTATTCATTGTTCTTCACCTTTACCATGCAGGTTATGGAATAAATAGAGACACTTATGGAACATTGTAGTTGTTCTCTATTATACGAAAGTAATCGTAAGTGTAATAGATGGTCTATCAATTTATATAAGGAGTGTGCATTGAATGAATAAACAAGGTTTGAATCCATACCTTCCATCCTGGGAATATGTCCCCGACGGCGAGCCTTATGTATTCAATGAACGAGTGTATGTGTATGGTTCACATGACCGTTTTAACGGACATGCCTTCTGTCTGAACGATTATGTATGCTGGTCTGCACCCGTGAATGACCTTGGGGATTGGCGAAATGAAGGGGTAATCTACCAAAAAACTGATGACCCCCTTAATCCAAATGGTCATATGTGCCTGTATGCGCCAGATGTTACGCGGGGTCCCGATGGACGGTATTATCTGTATTATGTGTTGGATAAGGTACCCGTTGTTTCGGTGGCTGTATGTGATACACCTGCTGGCAAATATGAATTCTATGGGTATGTACAATATGCTGACGGCACTCGTCTCGGCGAAAGAGATGGGGATGAGCCGCAGTTCGATCCCGGCGTGATGACTGAAGGACCGCATACCTATCTGTATACCGGTTTTTGTGCACCTGGAGACCCATCAAGACATGGTGCGATGGCCACGATGTTAGGTTCAGATATGCTGACGATTGTGGAAGAACCCGTATTCGTAGCACCGAGCGAACCTTACAGTAAGGGCAGCGGTTATGAGGGCCATGAATTTTTCGAAGCGCCTTCCATCCGCAAGAGAGGGGATACCTACTACCTCGTATATTCCTCTATCGTTATGCATGAATTATGTTATGCCACCAGCCTGTTTCCAAATAGAGGATTTACATATCAGGGCGTCATCGTAAGCAACTGTGATCTCCATATCGACTCCTACAAACCTGCTGACAAACCCATGTATTATGGAGGCAATAACCATGGCAGCATTGTAGAGATCAACGGAGACTGGTATGTTTTCTATCACCGTCATACCAATGGTGACGCATTCAACCGCCAGGGCTGTATTGAGAAGATATCATTTGAAGAGGACGGCAGCATTCCTCAGGTGGAAATGACCTCCTGCGGCTCAAACGGTAGACCGTTGGAGGGAAGAGGCGAGTACCCTGCGTATCTTGCATGCAATCTTTTTACCCAAGAGGATCAAAGGTATACTGGGGGGTTCGGGGCAGGAGCCTGGCTGGACAGCCGATTTCCGAAGATCACCCAGGATGGAAGAGATGGTGATGAAGAGATCGGTTATATTGCCAACATGGTTGAATCCGCAACGGCAGGGTTTAAGTATTTTGATTGCAAAGGGATTCGCCAAATCTCGATCAAGGTGCGTGGATATTGTAACGGGGTATTCGAGGTCAAAACAGCATGGGACGGTCCTGCACTGGGTACAATACCGGTACATTTCACTAATCATTGGAAACCCTATACAGCCGAAATTAATATTCCGGATGGTATACAGGCGTTGTATTTTACATATCGGGGTTCGGGAAGTGCGAGCCTCGCTGCATTTATTTTAGCGTAAAAGTTACAACAGAACATCGAATACCTGAGAAAGATAGAGCAGCTTCTGGACATCCAGTAGCTGCTTTTTGTATTGGTTAGCTTCATGCGGCTCAGAGATTGCTGCATCTCAGTCATCTGAATGTGTGGCTTCACCATTCTGCTGCGAATGACTGCGAAATTCACTTGGCGCGATGCCTGTCCACCGCTTGAACTGGCGGCTGAAATGCGCATTGGTCTTATACCCCAGCATCATCGCAATATGGTCTATGTTCAGGTCGGTTTGTTTTAACAAGCGCTGTGCTTCATTTAGAAGAGTTTCAGATAGAAACTTGCGCGGAGCGATGCCGTATACCTGCCGAAAAATACGATTAACCTGTGACGGGCTAATGCTCAGCGACTTGGCAATATCTTGAATCCAGGTTCGCTCGCTCTCCTGAATTTCCCCATGAAGATGGATATATCTCACCGAATCCTCAATGTGCTCAGCAATCTGATGGGCAATGGTTTCTTTTCTCGACAACGTAACGGATGCTTGCTGAGATAATTGTCCGACCAGGGAACCGAGCAGTTCGAACACAGCGGCATGTACCTTCATCTGTTTGGAAGAGGATAGCGAACTCGACAAATGCTCTGTGGCCAGATTATATAAGGTAGACAGGGAAGAGGACAGCCCCAGAGCCAAATTTGAATTTGCCGGATAATAGATGTCTTTGCAACGGTTGAGTTCTCTGCAAAAGGACGTATCCTGTACACTGAAATGCACGGAAAAGTATGTGAACCCCTCCGGTCCGGCACCCGTACAGGAATGCGTCATACCAGGGCGAATGAACAGAAGATCGCCTACAGTCTGACTGTATAACTGTCCGTTAACAACCATATTCATCTGGCCGTCCATCATCCAGTGCACTTCATACATTGAATGCTCATGAGATGGATACGTCCAGGTTGAATCCACTTTTCTTGCATGTAGCCCCAATAATTGAAAAGACATGCGAACATCAGGCAGACGACCCAAATACACGGCTTCCGAAAGCTTGGCCACAGCACCCCAACCTCCTTATCCTTCTATACTCCAACATCTTATCATTTCGTTGATATCCACTGAACTGAGAATACACACAGGGACGAGAGATGAGTACATCATCCTTGGTTCATCTAATCTAGATTTATCTTAACAGAAAAAAAATGCGTGAAAAGGGTAATTCGTTGGAGTGATTAGAACATCGTCACGAAACCTGGCTGGTGCTAAGGTAATATTATCAACCCAATAGGGAGAATGGGGGCAAGCTTGAATGCGAATTATTCGATTTCTGGACGGGCAACAAAAGTGGCTGGCAGCCGTTACGGATGATGAAAAAGCCTATCGTTTGCCGCAAGCCGATTTTATGACTTTGATCCATCAAGCAAAAGAACAAGGGATATCACCTGTTCAACTTATTGAAAGCGCTTTTAAACCATTAAACAAGCTGACGGATGATTGGACTACCTTACACCTGATCACACCAGTGGATGCCCCGGAAGTATGGGCGGCAGGTGTTACGTATCAACGAAGCAGGGAAGCGAGAAATTATGAAGCGACGGATGGAAAAATGGATGCAATGACCTTTTACGATAAGGTATACGATGCGGAAAGACCCGAAATCTTCTTTAAATCCACGGCAGCACGAACGGTAGGTCCGAATGATGCCGTCACGCTCCGAAGCGACTCCACATGGCAGATCCCGGAGCCTGAGCTTGGATTGGTGCTTGCGGGTGACGGAAGTATTGTAGGATACATTGCCGGTAATGACATGAGCTGCCGTGATATTGAAGGGGAGAATCCGCTGTATCTGCCACAAGCCAAAATGTGGCGCAACTCCTGCTCCATCGGTCCGGCTATCCGATTGGCAGAAACGGTGCAGAATCCCTACGCATTCAGCATTGTCTGCGAAATTTATCGCGCAGGTGAACTGGTTGTTAAGAGCGAGGCAAACACAAGTGAATTAAACCGTAAGCTGGATGAATTGGTCTCTTTTTTAGCAAGGGACAATGATTTGTTTGACGGTACGGTTCTTTTGACAGGTACAAGTATCGTTCCCCCTAATGAATTTACACTTGAACCCGGAGACCGGATTGAAATATCCATTAGTGATATCGGGACACTCGTGAATTCTGTTATTTCAAACTAATCTATAAGGAGGATAAGGCTATGACCGCATTTCAAGTGGAGCAGACGTACAACAATTATATTAACGGAGAATGGGTGAAGGCCACATCTGGTGAGACCGAACCGAGCATCAATCCTGCGAATCGGAAGGAAGTTGTCGGCTATGTACCCACTTCCGGCGTAGAGGATTTGAACCGGGCTGTCGCAGCGGCGAAGGAAGCAGCAAAAAAATGGCGGAGATTATCGGGTGCAGAACGCGGCAACTATCTATTTCAGGCAGCAAATGTGCTGGAACGTCGGGCCGATGAAGTTGCAGAGGCGATGACCAGGGAAATGGGCAAAACACTTCCTGAAGCCAAAGGAGAGACGATGCGCGGTGTCGCGATCTTAAGGTATTACGCCGGAGAAGGCATGCGAAAAACAGGGGACGTTATCCCCTCGACAGACAGTGAAGCGCTGATGTTTACGACTCGTGTACCCCTTGGCGTAGTAGGAGTTATTGCCCCTTGGAATTTCCCTGTAGCCATTCCGATTTGGAAAATGGCTCCGGCCTTAATCTATGGCAATACAGTTGTGTTGAAGCCGGCTCAGGAAACTGCGGTCACTGCGGCTAAAGTCATGGAATGTTTTGAAGAGGCGGGTATCCCGGCAGGCGTTATTAATCTGATTTGCGGCAGAGGCTCAGTGATCGGTTCAGCACTTGCCGAGCATCCGGATGTGGGAGGAATAACGTTCACGGGTTCCAATGAAGTGGGGAAACGGGTCGGTGCTGCAGCGCTAGCACGTGGGGCCAAGTATCAACTCGAGATGGGTGGCAAAAACCCGATCATCATTGCAGCTGACGCTGACCTGGATTTGGCTGTCGAAGCCACCATCAGTGGTGGATTGAAATCAACAGGGCAAAAATGTACAGCTACCAGTAAGGTCATCATTGAACGAAACGTATACGATGCCTTTAAAGAAAAACTGCTCTCGCAAATCCAGGAAATTCGGCTGGGTGACGGCATGTCTGCTGGAAGCTGGATGGGTCCATGTGCGAGTGAAGGACAACTCAATACGGTGCTGAGTTATATCCAAAAAGGTCAGGATGAAGGTGCCGTTCTGCTTGCTGGCGGAAAAAGAGGAGACGGTCCCGGACTGGAAGAGGGATTCTATGTGCAACCGACTGTATTTGAAGGGGTCGAATCCCATATGTCCATTGCCCGGGAAGAAATCTTCGGTCCGGTTCTGGCCTTAATTGCAGTAGATTCCCTGGAGGAAGCGATTGAAGCGGCGAATGACAGCGACTACGGCTTAAGTGCTTCCATCTATACTCAGAACGTAGGGGCGATGCTGTCCTTCATCCGGGACATGGATGCAGGACTTGTCAGAATTAATGCAGAAACGGCCGGCGTAGAGCTGCAAGCTCCGTTCGGTGGAATGAAGATGTCAAGTTCACATTCCAGAGAACAGGGGCAAGCGGCTATCGAGTTTTTCACCGCCATCAAAACGGTCTTCGTGAAGTCATAAACTGTGGGGGGCTATCATGCACGAACAGATTACGTCGATTATGGGGGAGAAGGAAGCCAACTGCTTCGATATCATAGCACATGCTCCAGGGGCTGCCGGACGGCTGCCATTAACGGATGATTTACTGCGAAATGCTCCAAGTGGCGACTTGTTCGGCATGTCCCAGAATGTTGGAATGGGATGGAAACCTGGGGAATTGAACGGAAAACAATTTCTGATCTTAAGTACACAAGGCGGCATTCGCAACGAGGATGGTAGTCCCACAGCCCTCGGTTACCATACGGGTCACTGGGAGGTCGGTCTACTGATGAAAGCTGCCGCAGAAGAACTGTCAAGCCGAGGAGGAATCCCGTTTGCCGGCTATGTCAGTGATCCGTGTGACGGCAGATCACAGGGAACGACCGGCATGTTCGACTCGCTTCCTTACCGGAACGATGCTGCCATGGTATTTCGCAGACTGATTCGCTCGCTGCCGACACGTAAAGGGGTGCTGGGTGTCGCTACTTGTGACAAAGGTCTACCGGCAATGATGCTCGCGCTTGCCGGTATGCCGCAATTGCCTGGTGTAATTGTTCCCGGTGGCGTCACGCTTCCACCTACCGATGGAGAGGACGCTGGTAAAATTCAGACCATCGGTGCACGATACGTCAGCGGGGAACTTTCGCTCGAAATGGCGTCGGACTTAGGATGCCGCGCGTGCGCTACACCGGGAGGAGGCTGTCAGTTTCTAGGTACCGCCGCAACAGCCCAGGTCGTAGCAGAGGCCATGGGCATGACAGTACCACATGCCGCGCTTGCACCTTCCGGGCAGCCCGTCTGGATTGAAATGGCGCGCCAATCGTCACGCGCACTCATCCATATGGAGTCTCAGGGAATGAGGATGGCAGACATCGTCACGGATGCATCCATTCGCAATGCCATGACCGTGCACGCTGCGTTTGGCGGATCGACCAATCTGCTTCTTCACATACCGGCGATAGCCCATGCGGCTGGTTTAACCGTGCCTACGGTACAGGACTGGATACAGGTCAACAAGAATGTTCCAAGGCTGGTTAGTGCCCTGCCTAACGGTCCCATCTTTTACCCGACCATTCGCGTCTTTCAGGCCGGAGGTGTACCAGAGGTTATGCTTCACCTCAGACAGCTTGGTCTGTTGGATGAGTCTGTACCAACGGTTACAGGGACGTCATTGGGACAGGTGCTGGATTGGTGGGAATCGTCGGAACGCCGTCATCTCATGCGGAAGCAGTTGAAAGAGCAGGACGGCATCGATCCGGACAGTGTCATCATGAGTGTAGAACACGCCCAGCAGCTTGGCATCTCTTCGACCGTAACATTTCCAACCGGAAACATCGCTCCGGAAGGTTCTGTCATCAAATCCACCTCTATTGATCCTGCTGTGCTGGATGAGAATGGCGTGTACCGTCATCGTGGCAGAGCCAAGGTATTTACCACCGAACGCGAGGCGATCCGTGCGATTAAGACCGGAGGTATCTCGGCTGGGGATGTGGTCGTGCTGCTCGGACGAGGTCCATCCGGAACAGGAATGGAGGAGACGTACCAGTTAACCTCTGCGCTTAAGCATTTGTCTTTTGGCAAATACGTGTCACTGATTACGGATGCCCGGTTCTCCGGTGTTTCCACCGGTGCGTGTATTGGTCATGTTGGCCCCGAAGCGCTGGCAGGCGGACCAATTGGCAAGCTGCGGAACGGAGATCTGATTGACATCGTGGTGGATCGGAGCACGCTGGAGGGCAGCATTAACTTTGTCGGAGAAGGAGAAATTGAGGTTTCGCCGGAAGAAGGTGCTCTCATCCTGGCACAAAGGACCTTCCATCCGGATATGCGGCCTGATGAAGCTTTGCCGGACGATACAAAGCTCTGGGCTGCGCTGCAATCTGTCAGCGGCGGAACATGGAGAGGCAATGTATACGATGTAGAGCGAATTATAACTGCTCTGGAAGCCGGCAAAAAAGCGCTGGGCTGGTACTGATTTCTACCTTTCGTGTATCTGCTGTTGTACAGATCATCACTTTCATACCGGAGGTTTCTTCCATGAACAGTATCAAGAAAATGATCACCAATCCCATCCTCCCCGGATTTCATCCAGATCCGTCCATATGCCGGGCGGGAGAAGATTATTATATCGCCACGTCCACCTTCGAATGGTTCCCCGGTGTACGCATACACCATTCGCGAGATCTGGTTCATTGGCGACCAATCGCTTCACCGCTGACTCGTGCAACGCAGTTGAACATGGAGGGCAACATTAACTCCGGAGGTGTATGGGCGCCATGTCTCAGTTATGACAACGGCGTGTTTTACCTGATCTACACCGATGTCAAAAGCCGGGTAGGCGCCTTTAAAGACACTCACAATTACCTTGTGACAGCAACCGATATTGAAGGGCCTTGGTCCGAACCGATATATCTCAACAGTAGCGGTTTTGATCCTTCCCTGTTTCATGATGAGGACGGACGGAAGTGGCTGGTCAATATGATATGGGATCACCGCAAGGGCAAAAACCGGTTTGCAGGCATCGTTCTGCAGGAGTATTCGGTTGGGGAGCAAAAGCTGGTCGGGCCAGCCAAGAACATTTTTGAAGGAACCGCTTTAGGATTAACCGAAGCACCTCATCTGTATAAACACAAGGACTATTATTATCTCATTACGGCTGAAGGGGGAACCGGTTATGAGCATGCGGTTACAGTAGCACGTTCCCGGACACTACAAGGCCCTTACGAGGTTGATCCTGCCAATCCGATCCTTACTTCATATGGCAGAACGGATTTGGTTCTGCAGAAGGCAGGCCACGGCAGTCTTGTTGAAACACATACCGGCGAATGGTACATGGCTCATCTGGTTGGACGACCCGTTCATCAAAAATATTGCATTCTTGGACGTGAGACCGCACTTCAGCCGTGTACGTGGAGCGAGGACGGCTGGCTGAGGCTTGCGAGCGGTAACCGGTATCCCGAGGTCCAGGTCATTGCACCGAAGATTACGGCACATCCGTTTGAACCGTTAGCTGAAATGGATCATTTTGATCAATCCGAGCTTCGGAATGACTGGAATACTCTTCGCATTCCACCCGACCCGACTTGGCTCAGCTTGTCGGAACGTCCCGGTTACTTGCGCTTGCACGGTATGGAGTCGATGAGTTCAACACATAGGCAAAGCATGATCGCGCGAAGATTGCAAACGTTTGAGTGTGAAGCCGAAACAGTTCTGGAATTTGCGCCGGATCATCCACAGCAGATGGCAGGATTGATTTTGTACTACGATACCAAGGACTATCTCTATTTACGTGTAACTTATCATGAAGAGAAGGGGCTGTGCTTAGGAATTATTCAGTCCAAGTACGGGATGTATGACGAACTGTTGGAGGATATTCCGCTAGAGTCGGTGAATACGCTTCGCTTAAAAGCAGTGGTTGATCATGATCGCGCCCGCTTTTACTATGCGTTAAATAAGGATTCATCCTGGAATCATGTAGGCGAGTGGGTTGATATCACACATCTGTGCGATGAATCTCCGGAGTATATTCGGTTTACGGGAACCTACATCGGACTTTGTGTGCAGGATCTCGGTGGAACTCGAAAACATGCCGATTTTGATTACTTTGTGTATAGAGAAACAAAGCATGAAGTGAATGCATTAAGCCATATAGATTCTGCGGATGGTGTGTCTGGAGAGTTATCAAGAAATTAGAAGATTGTGTGATATTGCCCAAATGTTATAAGGTGAACTCGTGATAAAATATTTCTATTCGGATAAAGCAGCGCTCCCTTGTGAAGGGGGCGCTGCTTTATAAAATAGGGATGAATAACTACATAATAATATGATATTATGTTTGTCGGTAACAGGTCGAATATAATAGTTGGAGGCATATTATGAAATTATATAAAGTTGTTCAACCCCATAATTCAAACTATCCTGATCCCATCGTTTTAGCTAAAGGAGATACGGTCCTATATGGGAGAGAAGATACTGAATTCCCCAACTGGATTTTCTGTGAATCCGTACATTCTAAAAAAAGCGGCTGGGTACCGAAGCAAATATTAAGCACTCCCAATGAAGAACAGATCGCGACTGCATTATCAGATTATTCAGCACACGAATTAACCGTAAAACCCGGTATCATCGTTACAAAAGAATTTGAACTAAATGAATGGAGTTTTGTTCATACCGCAGAGGGTGAAAAGGGCTGGTTACCAAATAAGGTATTGATTCCATCCGAATAATAATGTAAGGCATAGAGAAACTTACTCTAGATCATAAATGGGGATATTTCGCAGTTGTAATGGTCTAGTTCGTGATTAGGCATGCATTTACCTTGAGGATTTTATTCCTTTCGTGTAATGCATGCCCGTTTTTTATTTGTGCTGTAAATCCCTTGTGATTTTGCGTCCCGTTGGTGTCTGAGCGAGGCCACCGCCGGCTGTTTCGCGAAGGGATTCGGGCATGGCTGATCCGACCTCCAGCATAACCTGTACTACTTCATCCGAAGGGATAATGCTGCGTACGCCAGCAAGAGCCATATCGGCAGCTCCCAGCGCTGTAATCGCCCCAAATCCGTTGCGAACAATACAAGGGATTTCAACCAAGCCAGCAACCGGATCACAAATCAGGCCAAGCGTGTTTTTCAGAGCAAGTCCAACGGCGTGGATAGACTGAGAAGGGGACCCGCCTCGGATTTCCACCAATGCACCAGCTGCCATCCCGATGGCAGAACCTACTTCAGCCTGACAGCCACCTTCCGCACCAGAGATGAACGAATTGTTGGCAATGACGTAACCAATAGCTCCAGATGCGAACAGACCATAGACCATTTGTTCATCCGTCCATCCAAACCGCTCCTGACTGCTAATAAATACCCCGGGAATAATGCCGCAAGAACCCGCCGTCGGTGTAGCAATAATTCGGCCCATGGAAGCGTTGACCTCGGACACCGCAAGCGCGTAACTCATCGACAGACTGGCATGGTCGCCAAGCAAGGGTTGCCCATCTGCACGGTAAGCCATCAGTTTGCGGGCATCTCCGCCAGTCAATCCGCTTTTGGAAGTTGTATCGGTGTGAAGACCTTGATGAACTGCACTTTTCATAATTCCGTAATACTCACGCATTTGGCCGAAAACTGCGTCCTTGTTTTCGCCAGACTCATGACATTGCTCTTCCAACATAAGCTGGCCGAGGCGGAGGTTGCGGGTCTCCGCCAATTCAGCAAGTTGTTTTAAAGTTCGGAAATTCATTGGCGCAAGCTCCTTTTTGGTATAACTGAAGTTAGATATTTAAGCTAAAGAGAGAGTAGAGTGACTTCCTGAACCTCTCGAATGGCTTCGATTTGTTGGACCACGGCAGAATTCATCTTGCCATCGCATTCCAGCACCATCATGGCCTCACCGCGTCGGTTCTTTCGATCCACAGACATATGTCCAATATTGATGCGATTATCCACGAGCAGTCGAGTAACGACAGCAATGACACCAGGTTCATCGCTGTGACGAATGATGAGAGTAGGATAGAGCGCCGTCAACTTCAGGTTGTAGCCGTTGATTCGGACGATTTCGATATTTCCCCCACCGATCGACGTGCCTACCATATTCAATGTGCGATCTCCTGCAGCGTTGGTTAATGCAATCTCGACCGTGTTCGGATGAGGGTACAGGCCTGTCCCCGGACGGATGATGGTTTTCATACCAACAGTCTCTGCATGGGCAAATGCATCAGGAAGTCCGGGGTCATCCGTGTCCATGTCCAGCAGACCGCCGACAATGGCGGTGTCGGTTCCATGTCCTTTATACGTTGCGGCAAAAGAACCAAACATGAGTATCTCCGCATGTGAAGGACATTCCCCGAACAGATGTCTAGCCGTCCGTCCAATCCGTGCAGCTCCAGCGGTATGGGAGCTTGAAGGTCCAACCATGGCTGGACCGATAATCGAAAATACGTCTTTGAACCTCACAGTCTTATTCTCCCCGTTTCGGCGGTTGCACATCTGCAGGAACGAGGCAATCATAGGCTTCTCCGCCGAGTCTGTCCCGTAATTCCTGTTGTGCTTCCTTGATGATCTCTGGATGTAAAATGGACTCAATAGCCGTAGCCGCCATTGCTTTGGCTGCGAGCAACATACCCTTGTGAGCAAAGCTGCTCTTACCCTGAGCAACGGTCTGCCATGCGTGAAGCGGCGTTCCAAATGCCATCGTCGTTGTAATACACTGCGCCGTCGGCACATTCCAGCTGACATCGGCTACATCGGTTGAACCACCCATGAATGTTTCCTTCTCATCCGAATAAGGGGCAATAAAGTTCGGCAGCGGCCGTTCGGCCAGAAGAGGAGCAAGCTCAGGACCAACTAACGCGCCAGCTTCCTGCTGATTTTGGAGCGGCAGCGTGTCATAGATCTCTTTGGCATAATTGTATTCATTCTCTTCATAATCAGGAGCACCGAAGGCAACGAGATGCTGATGCATCACATTTTCAAGCGTACTGTTCGGAATCAGGTTGGCGCAGGCGCCTTCATATCTGAAGTCCATCGTTGTTTCGGTCATCAAGGCAGCGCCTTCTGCCACTTTTACCAGACGTTCAAACAGATTGCGTACCTGTGCGCTCTTGGGAGCTCGAACGAGATACGTGACCTCGGCTTCTGCTTGTACTACATTGGGTGCCAAGCCGCCTGAGTTCGTGATCGCATAATGAATTCTGGCCTGATCAATCATGTGTTCCCGCATATAATTCGAACCGATATTCATCAGCTCAACCGCATCGAGAGCACTACGTCCCAGGTGAGGAGCGGCAGCAGCATGAGCACTAATACCTTTGAAGGTAAATGTACCGTGAATGACTGCATTGGAGCTTCCATGCATAACGGCATTCATAGAATGAGGGTGCCAGGAGAGGGCAGCATCTACATCTTTAAAATAACCTTCCCGAGCCAGATAGGTTTTACCATATCCACTTTCCTCGGCGGGACATCCATAAAAGCGCACCGTACCGGGGGTCTCCGGATGTTCCTGGAGATAGTCTTTGACAGCCACTGCTGCAGCCAATGCACCGATGCCGAGCAGATTATGCCCGCATCCATGACCGTTTCCCCGCGGTTGAACAGGTTGATATGTACTGATTCCGGCTTCCTGGCTGAGATCAGCCAGCGCATCGTATTCGCCTAAGAGAGCAATGACGGGCAGGCCTGAACCATACGAAGCAATAAATCCAGTTTCTAATCCTGCCACACCTTTCTCGATCGCGAAGCCTTCGGATTCCAGTATCCCCATGAGCAGCTCTGCTGATTGGAATTCATCGAATCGGGTCTCTGCAAACTCCCAGATTTGGTCACTGGCATTGGTGAACATATTGCGTTTTCCTTCAATGGCTTCCGAGAGATATTGGGTCAAATCTACAGTTGTAGTCATAATTCATAGCACCCCTTATTCGTTAAAATGGTTGGTTTGTAGTATAAACCTGCACTAAATATCGAAGCAGCATGTGGCTGCAAACTCGTATGTTTAGACCGCTTTTGCTTGCATCTCAGTCGTGTTACCCTGATCCGAATTCGAACGACGGGAGAACATCAGTGTAATGGAGCAGATCAGCGCAAAAGCGATCAGCATGATGAAGGCAGTGGCGTAAGACCCCCCGGAGGCTTCAACCAGGAATCCGATCAGCATCGGAGTGAGGAAACCTGCAAGCTGTGCACCTGTATTGATGAATCCATTGGCTGTCGCAACGACAGATTCGGGCATCGTTTTAAGGGACTTTGAAATGATCAGTGTTGAGATAAATCCGGCCATTGCCGTAACGATTGTCATGTACGTAATGAATGTGGTGATGCTGCCCGCGGAGCCCATCAGATACAGGAACAAGGCCACAAGTACACCGAACACGGAAGCGATCATTCGATCTTTGCCAGCGGGAATGCGGTCAAGCACGTAGCCACTGAGAATCATGGTGAAAATGCTGACCAAAGCCGGAATCGCAGCGAGTAGTCCCATCTGAGTCATATCCAGTCCTCGGACATTGACCATATACGTCGGCATCCAGGATTGAAGCCCCCAGTTCACTGCATAAATGCTGAAGTAGCTGATGAACAAATTCCAGATCATGGGTGTCTTCAGGACGGTTTTCAGCGACGTTTTGGGTGGTAGACCCGAGCTGGAGGCCGAAAGTGCAGGCTTGGCGGGTTCTTTTAATAAAAAGAACATCAAGGCTGTGATGAGGATGCCCCCTGCACCAATGATATAGAACAGGTTGCGCCAGCCAATGGTCACAAGGGCATGTCCGGTAAGAATCGGAGTAATTACCCCCATAATGGCTGCCGATGACAGCATAATGGACATGGCTCTACTTCGCTGATTAACGGGAAAATTCGTGGCAATCGCCTTGGAACCGGAAGGGAAGAAGCTGCCTTCTCCGATACCAAACAGGAAACGAACAAAGATGAGAGAGAACAGCGACCAGGCTGAACCAGTCAAAATAGTAAATACGGACCAGGAGAATAAGGAAACGAGAATAACTTTGCGATAACCGAAACGGTCGGCAAGGGCTCCGCCTGGAATTTGCATAATGGCATATCCCAGAAAAAAGCTGCTGAGGATGATTCCTTGTGCGGAAGCACCAAGGCCCAGATCCTGAGTAATGCCGACAATGGCATAGTTGATGACAAAGCGGTCCAGGTTGCCAAGACACCAGCCGAGAAACAAGAGAGTGAGAACAATGTACTTGAAGTTTTTACTGTGCATGATTTTAGACATCGCGTTACCTTCTTTCTCATCAAATGTTAACTAAATTTCTGTGTTGCTTTAAAGTTACATGATGTAGGGGTTTCAAGACAATGTATATCTCTGTATAATTATCTGAATCAAGATGTGAAAACCTACATTGACAGGAGGCGGCTAGGTTGAATGGAATCTTACATAAAGTCTTGCAGGAACGCTTGGGGAATTGCGATTATGAGGTATGGATCAGTAGTAACTGGACGGATTGGGTACTGATTGAAGCGATCGGCAGTAGAGAAGGGACACCGCCTTTTTTTGTAGAACATCTTCCACTGCAGCATCCCAAAGTAGAACAGGAATCAGAAGAAGTTATGTTAGTTTTCATTCCATACAATAACAATATATGTG
The DNA here is from genome assembly GCF_038595085.1 of Paenibacillus sp. FSL R5-0749. NCBI lineage: Bacteria > Bacillati > Bacillota > Bacilli > Caryophanales > Paenibacillaceae > Paenibacillus > Paenibacillus sp. FSL R5-0749. Next base: position 3,461,270 of record NZ_CP152005.1, read on the forward strand.
TGGCTATCCGGGTTTTTAAGAATTTGGAGTTTTCTGCGGAAGATTTAGTTACACTGTCGTCTTTGCTATACCCATACTATACGGAAGCTGTCGCAAACAAGAATGAACGTGCTTTGAATGAAATCATGAACAGCATTAGGGACGTGACTCAACTTCTGGATCTGAACGAGTTGCTTGGGCGGATTCTGGTAAGTGCACTATCGGTTATCCCTTATGAATGCATTGGTGTGTTGTGGAGGTATGACCCTGCAATCGACGCATTGACGGTTAAGGCAAGAGCAGGGGAGATGGGCGAAGGCATGCTAAGAATGAAACTGAAGCCAGGTGAAGGGATCATTGGGAACACCTTTAAGCGAGGTACACCGAAGCTCTATAACGGTTTATCCTCAGTAGAAGATGATTTTGGCAACATGACAATGGACAACAAATATCATCTGAATTCGGCGTACAATTTTCAAAATATAGGTTCAATCATTTCGGTGCCGATCAAGGTGGAAGGCCAATCGGATTGTGTGTTAATCGTTTATCAAAAAGGGAAGGTCCCCCTATTCACGGAGTCAGATGTGCGGCTCCTGCAAAGTTTTGCTGATCAGGTTTCAATTGCCATCACGAATGCCAAACTGTACGAGAACCTGAGCAAACAGAACGCAACACTCATGAAACGAGATGAGATTCACTCCTCACTCATGCGCCTTTCGTTGCAAAATAAGGGCGCGTTATCGATCGTTAACGAACTGGTGCGTGTTATTGGCGTACCGATGACCTTTGTGGATTTTATCGACAATGAATGGATTCCAAAACGAAACAAAGTCATGAACGGCTGGAATACGGAAAGTCTTCGCACCTTGTACGAATCCTTGCACCATCCGGATTATCTGACGTGTATCGAGGGGGAAGCTGACCGGCCGTATCAATATCTGTATCCCATTGCTTCAGCCAATCAGTGCCTGGGTTATCTCATTATCCAGATGAACACAAAGCTAGAACCGCTACAATTAATTGCGCTGGAGCAGGGAAGCTCTATTTTGGCCCTGGAATTGATGCGCAAGCAGTCCCTAGCCGAATTTTATTTCAAAAAAACACAGCAATTTTTCAACGATCTAAGGCTCAGTCAGGATTCCGAGGATTACTGGCAGAAGTCCGGGGAGATTGGAATCGTTCCTTCAACCGCCATTGTGGTGGGACTGTTGGAGTTTGCGGAGTGGGTCAACCCTTCTACGCTTAGCGCGTTGACTGTTCAATTGGTAGCGTATCTAAGAGAGAAAATGCCAGCAGGAGCGGTGCCCATTGCATTTGGTAATGAAAGACGAATTACAGTGTTGCTTGTGCTGACAGAATCGAACAAACCGGGCAAACTGGAACAACAGTTCAGCGCATTGCTGCCGGGATGGGAACATCGTAATCATGTGAAATTGTTGGGGGGATTAAGTTCCGTGCGGTCTGGAGTCGATGCCATTAATACGGGATACCAGGAAGCGGACAAGGCGCTTGCATATCAGAAGACAAGGGGGGAACAAGGCACAATCCGATATACGGATATTGGTGTTAATCGATTGTTTATCCGGCAACCGGCTGAGGATTTGAATGCATTTATGGCAGAGATCTTTGAGCCCCTTCGGCCTGCCAAAGGGCAGACCGGTGGACTAGAGGAAACCCTCATGACGTATATGGCTTGCGGAAGTTCTGCAGTCCAGGCTGCGGCAGCACTTCATATTCATATCAATACGTTGTATCAGCGTATTCATAAAATCGAAGAGATTCTGGACATGTCCCTGAGTAATCAGGAGCATCTGCTTCATCTTCAACTGGCCTGTTATCTAAGGCAGACATATCGTTCATCGTGATTTTCAAATTAACCTACTCCAGATCATGAATCAAACGTCTCACCCACATAATGAAACGAGTGAATATGAGTTTTGGTCAGTTCGATCACATTCTTGATAAAAACATCACGTGATTCATGATATCCGCTTAATATCCAATTGTTCAATAGTCCAAAAAAACCGTAGGCGGTATAGTACTTGAAATAGTCCATGTTCACCGGGGAGTTATTGATCGTCTCAAAGACAAACTGTTCCTGATAGATTTTGAGTATAGTTTGGGGGAAGCCTGTATGTAGACCGGGTAACGTGTCATCGTATTGAATCAGTTCGAAGAAGTCTCGGTTTTCATAGATATAATCCACGATTTGAAAAGATTCGGCGTCCAGCTTGTTTGTTGAAACCTTTTGACCGTGCCAATAGGGCCTACCTACTGCCCCTCTTAATCCTTGAAGTGTTGTACTCAGCAATTCTTCAGCGAGAAGATATTTGTCCTGGTAGTGTAAATAAAACGTGCTGCGATTGTAACCCGCCTGATCAACGATGTCCTTGACAGACACACCATGAAAGCCTTTTTTCTTAATGAGCTGAATCAGAGCGGTTTTTAGGTGCTCCTTGGTTCGATTACGATGTTGAGCTGTCACAATAAGTTCATTATTCATTCGAAAAAACTCCTATAAATATAGACATATTTTTATGAAGTGTCCACGAGGTAGACACTTGGTCATATCTTAATGATTGGAATGTTACAACTTTAAGCATAGAATTAGTTTTGTAAACATCATATAGCACTATTTATATAGGCGCTATTCAAAATATTATACTGGGGGATTTATTCATGGGCAAACTACAGGATAAAGTAGCAATTATTACAGGAGGAGCATCCGGAATCGGCGCAGCAACAGCTCGCCTGTTCGTTTCCGAGGGAGCCAAAGTGGTTTTGGTCGATCTGAATGAAGAAAAAGGCAAGGCGTTCGAACAGGAACTGAAAGCGCTTAATGCGGAAGCTCTCTTTATCAAAGCAAACATCACGAGTGAAGAAGAGGTTGCCGAGATGTTCAAACAAACCGTCCAAGCCTTCGGTCAAGTGGATATCGTATTCAACAATGCGGGAATCGGACGAGTTCATCCAACGCATGAGCTTGACTACGCCGAATGGCGTAATACGGTCAATGTTGATCTGGACGGCGTTTTCTTGGTGGCTCGTGAATCAATTCGCGAAATGCTGAAAATTGGCGGCGGCACAATCGTCAACACGGCATCCATGTACGGATGGGTTGGTTCGCCTGGTTCAGCAGCTTACAATGCAGCTAAAGGTGGCGTTGTGAATCTGACTCGTTCCCTCGCGCTGGAGTATGCTGAGCAGAATATTCGGGTGAACTCCCTTTGCCCAGGCTTCATCGATACACCGATTATCCCGGAAGAGAGCAAACAAGCACTTGCTGCATTAACACCGATGAAACGTCTTGGTCAAGCAGAAGAGATGGCGAAAGCCGTTCTGTTCCTCGCTAGCGATGATTCTTCCTATATGACAGGAAACAGCCTGATCATTGATGGAGGATACACTGCACAATAAGTGTAGCAATTGTCAAAGCACACAAGAAAGAACATAGTTCCATTAAAAGTCGCTAATCTAGCGGCTTTTTTTATTTTATTGGTATAAGAGCAGTTCCCGAGCCAATGACAACTAGCAAATAGCCCGTTTAGCTACTCATAATAGATGGCCTCATAAGGAAACTCCAACTTATTCAAGCGATATTCTTTGGGTGACATGGACATATATTGCCGAAAAACTTTGCCGAAATAGCTTGGGCTCTCAAAGCCGCATTGTTGACCAATTTGGGAAATCGGAAGTTCCGTTGTGCGGAGAAGTCTAACTGCTACCTCAATGCGTCTGTCTTTGAGATAGGCGAGCGGTGATGTTTTCTCCGATCTCTGAAATAACCTGCACAAGTAGTGTTTATTGATATCGCAATGACTGGCCAGCAGATCTAACGTTAACGGAGAAGCATAATTCTCCCGGATGAACTTTTTACATTTCTCGATTGTTGTTATGGAAAGGGCACCAATATCCCTCTCCGCATCCCGACTCGTCTGCACCAAGATTAGCAACCAGCGGTAGATTTGCATAGACAAACGATACTTGTCGGTGACTTTATCCTGATGAATCAAATGGATGATTTGCCATAACTCTTGAATCAAGGGAGAATCTGCGTTTCGTCGAATGACATGTCCCTCATTATCATGGATCATATCCCAAATTCGGTTGGCTTCATCCCCGCGAATGTTAATCCATATAAATTCCCATGGTTCGTTATTCTCTTGTTTATAGTAATAGCAATGTTCTCCGGAGATTTTAACAAGTAGGGCATGTCCCTTGGGTAAAGGAATCGTTTGATTATCAATATCCAGATAACCTTGACCATTAAGTGTGTATTGAAAAACAACGTGTCCCGGGTCCGGTCTATCATCACTGGGACAACGATATTCCTCGCTCGAAACGATCTGCCATCCAATAGAGTCCAGTGTCATGATTGATGTATCGTCATTACGAAAAGCGTAAGATACCGTATGAACCATACGTGAATCTCCTTCCTGAAAAAGTCAATTATTTTATATAATACGTCACATTTTTTAGATTGTCTGTCTTTTTTTAGACCTGTAAGATAAATGTAAGCGGTAACATAAAGAGGAGGTGGCTGTAAATTGTGTCCCTATGACAACAAGCAGGGCAGGATCGAACTGTTGATTCTAAAAACGAATTTTTAGATAAGGAGGCGTAAATCGAATGATCCGAAGAACTGTTTCCATCCAGAAATCGATGTTTGTATCTTTTTTAGCACTCCTTATGGTTATTTCTCTGGCTGTTCCTCCAGCACCGATGCGTGCAGAGTCTTCTTCAAACAACATGCCGGGTCGCCAAGCAGAATACCTGAACCGGGGGTTGGTTGCGGTTCTTGTAGACAACGGTGTTTTTCTGAGCTGGAGGTATTTAAACAACGACCCAGATGATATCGCTTTCAATATATATAAAAACGGAACCAAAGTGAATACGTCGCCCATAAGCGACGTGACAAACTATGTCGACACCACGGGTTTCGACAGCTCGCAATATCAGATATCCACTGTTGTTTCAGGCAAGGAGCAGATGCAGCCGGAGGTTGTATCGGTCTGGCATAACGATTATCTGCCTATTCCGCTGGATAAACCGGCCGACGGACGGACCAAGGACGGTGGAACCTACTCCTATTATGCAGGTGATGCTTCCGTAGCTGACTTGGACGGGGATGGCGAATATGAAATCGTCTTCTTATGGAGTCCGAGTAACTCCAAGGACAATTCGCAGGCCGGTTATACGGGCAACGTCTATATCGATGCCATCAAACTGGATGGCACGAAGCTGTGGAGGATTGACCTGGGCGTAAACATCCGTGCCGGAGCGCACTACACACAGTTAATGGTGTATGACCTGGATGGCAACGGAAAGGCCGAGGTTGTTGTTAAGACAGCGGACGGCACGAAGGACGGCCAAGGCACAGTTATTGGTGACGGGACGAAGGATTATCGCAATGACGGCGGATACATACTGTCAGGGCCGGAATATCTCACGCTGTTTGACGGTGAGACTGGCGCAGCCGTATCCACGGTGAATTATGATCCGCCAAGAGGCAACGTAAGTGATTGGGGGGATGGTTATGGCAACCGTGTAGACCGTTTTCTTGGCGCCATTGCTTATCTGGACGGTACGAAACCAAGCGTCGTGATGAGTCGGGGTTACTATACCCGCACTGTGCTTGTTGCTTATGATTATGTTGGTGGAGAACTCGTCAAACGCTGGACGTTCGACACCAACGAAGCAGGATCACAATATCAAGCACAGGGCAACCACAATCTGAGTGTACTGGATGCTGACCATGACGGCAAAGACGAGATTATGTTTGGCGCCCTAGCTATAGACGATGACGGCAGCTTGATGTACAGCACCGGACTTGGACACGGTGATGCCATGCACGCCGGTCAGCTTGACCCGAATCGGGATGGCTATCAGGTCGTCAGTGTTCACGAGCATTCAGATGCGGCGTACGGACTGGAGATGCGCGATGCCTCCACAGGTGAAATCCTCTGGGGTGAGAAAACAGGTTTTGACACCGGTCGCGGGATGTCGGCGGACATCGATCCGAACTATCCGGGCTACGAATCATGGGCCACGACCGTTACCAACGGGCAAAGTGTACCTGTAACCAATACCTATTCTGCTGCAGGAAATGCGATCTACACGGTGGACGAAGGGCCCAAAACTGCCAACTTCGCCATCTGGTGGGACGGAGATCTTCAGCGGGAGCTGTTTGACCATCAGTGGGATAATAGTACCGCCAAAGGAATTCCACTCATTTACAAATGGGATTACGAAAATAAAAAGCTGAATGAAATCTTCCGGGCAACCGGTACGTTAACGAACAATCATACCAAAGGTAATCCGGCGCTTCAGGCGGACATTCTGGGCGACTGGCGTGAAGAAATTCTGCTGCGGAGCGAAGATAGCTCGGAATATCGTCTCTACACAACGACCATTCCTTCGGATTATCGCATCCCTACGCTGATGCAGGACCCTGTGTATCGACTTGGCGTAGCATGGCAAAATGTATCTTACAATCAGCCGCCTCACACCGGCTTTTATCTCGGAGCAGAAGCTACAGCATTCCCGAAAGCCGATCTGGCGCTGACCCGCGAAGCAGAAATGCCGCAACAGGTTTACCGTTTTGATTTTGGTACAGAGACAGCGTCAGGAAGTACGGCTATACAGGACACATTATATACACAAGAGAAGGGATACGGCTTCAAGGATGCAAGCGGGGTTACCGTAGGCACAAACGAGGTTTCGGTTGTAACAGGTACGACATTCGCTGTTGACCTGCCAAATGCCAACTATAAGGTGACGCTGCGATTGGGCAGTGATGCGCATAACTCCAACGTGGGGGTCAAATCCGAATTCGTTCAGAAGCTCGCCGTAACAAATGTGACAGCGGGAGCACCGCTCGAGTATTCCTATGATGTTGCATTGGTGGATGGACAGCTTGATCTGCTCTTCACCGGTACAGCCATAGACATCCAGGATGTCATCATCGAAAGATACCCAGAGAAAACGGCTGGTGCGGCAACAACGATCTATATGGCTGGTGATTCAACCATGCAATCTTACAGTGAAGCGCAGGCTCCTCAAGAAGGATGGGGCCAGCAGTTCGGACGTTATTTCTCCAATGGGGCAGTCGTCGTGAACGATGCGATCGGTGGTCGAAGCAGCAAATCCTTCATGGTAGACGGTCGTCTCGATACGATCCTGCAGCGAATTAAGCCGGGGGACTTCTTCTTCATTTCCTTTGGACATAATGACGCCAGTGCAGGGATACCTGACCGGTATGCCTCACCGGAGGACTATAAGATCTACTTGGCTCGTTATGTAAACGGTGCCAAACAGCGCGGCGCTACCCCGGTATTACTCACTCCGGTGGGACGCCGGGATTTCAATACAGTGACTCAGGAATTCAATGTCAGCTTCCCGGCATATGTGCAGGCAGCGAAAGAAGTGGCGGAGGAACTTGACGTGCCGCTGATTGATCTTAGCAAGTTAAGTATTGCGTACTACGACAAAATTGGTAATACAGCTACAGAAAAAGTATTCCTATATGCTAATCCGGGTGAATATCCAAAATACCCGAATGGAATCAACGATAATACTCATTTTAGCAGTTATGGTGCACAGAAAATTGCCGGTCTCGTTGCTGGTGCGGTCAAAGACATGGGGCTGAGTATCTCATCGCTGGTCATTGACCCTGATATTTCCGAACCCGAACCAGAGCCGGAAACCCAGCTCTATGAGGAGGATTTTGAAGGCGACCCTTCGGGCTACCAGTATGCGATGGTCAATGCCACGGGTATTGCAGGAACCATGGCGGGAACGGTGGTTGAACAGTCCGGGAATAAGGTACTGTCTGTCACAGGATCTGGATCAGGCAATCGGGCCAAGGTGTTCCGTCTGTTTGATGCCGTAAACGGCGATCAGGTAAAGGTAAACTTTGACTGGCAATCCGGTAATGTGAGTGCCTATCCGTCAGAAGGTCACCTCACGGTCCAGGATTCCAACGAAAATGCCCTGTTCACACTGTACACCAAAACCGGAAGTACCAAAATTCATTATTATATCGGTGCATATAATCCGGACTACGGCACAGGAGATACAGCTATACCCGAAGGGGGAACGGCTACTGAGATTTCCAAGAACCAGTGGGTCACTGTGGATGCGACCATTAATTTTGCGAAGAAAACGTTGGATCTCACATTAACAGATGTGGCGAATCCGACCGTTACACAAACAATTAAAGATATCCCTATGAGTTCCATCGCATATGCCGACAATGTCAGAGCGATTCGATTCCTCGGAACAAGAAAAGGCGGTGGAGGCACGTTGAACTGGACTACCCAGATCGACAACGTGCGGATTGAAGGCACGCAGCTTCCTTCGGATGGTGGCGATCAGACGGCATTAATCGCTCTGTACGATGAGATTAAAGCACTGGATCTGTCGGATTATACAGATGCATCAAAGGCCGTGGTGAACCGGGCTTTGACAGCAGCGGAAGCGATATTTAATACGGAAGCCACTCAGGCTCAAGTTGACCATGCGTTTAATATGTTAACTGTGGCAAAGGATTCATTGACAAGTGAACCGAGCGAAGAAATAAGTGAATACCGATTTGATTTTGGTTCCGGCGGTGCTGCCGAAGGATACATCAAGGTAGATGCCAAGAGAGCGTACATCGAAGGCAACGGTTACGGTTTTGCCGATACTGCACTGACCGAAGATGAGAACCGGGAGACCGGGGATGCGCTCAAAGAGGATTTCACACGAGTAAATGGCACCTCCTTCCTGGCGGAAATGGAGCCGGCCAATTATCGGGTAACGATGACCATCGGGGATGCAGAGGAATCAACCAGCGCAAATGTTGTTGTGGAGCAAATGACCAAGTTGCCGCTCACAACGGTTGCCAAGGGCGAATTCAAAGAAATTACGTACGATATTGCTCTGATTGATGGGGTATTTAACTTCAACTTCACCGGAAATGCACCGAAGATCAATGCGCTGAAGCTGGAGCGTCTGCCAGATCACAGCGCAAGCGATAAACCTGTTATATATTTGGCGAGCGATTCAACTGTGGCCAATTACGCGGAGAGCTACCGTCCACAAGCAGGTTGGGGCGAAACGTTGGGTGGATATTTTGATGCAAATGAAGTCAGCATTGATAACCGGGCAGTTGGCGGTTTGAGCAGCAAGACCTTCTTGGTCGGCGGATATCTCAATGATATTCTGCTCGACATTCACGAAGGCGATTATCTGTTCATGCAGTGGTCTCATAACGATTCCACACCTTCACGTCCGGAGCGTTATCTTACGCCAGAGCAGTTTAAGGTATATCTGAAAGAATACATTAACGGTGCTCTTCAAAGAGGGGCGATCCCGGTTCTGGTTACGCCAGTGAATCGTCGTGATTTTACCGGAGAAGTGCTGAACAAAAGCTTCCCGGAATACGTACAGGCGATGAAAGAGACGGCGCAGGAAACGGAGACACTCCTCATCGATCTCAATCAGGCCAGTTGGGAGCATTTTCAGGAACTTGGCACTGAAGGAACCAAATCGATATTCATGTGGGTAGGTACAACCGAAGACAACACACATTTGCAGATGAACGGTGCAATCAAGGTGTCTGAACTCGTGGCAGGCCTTGTCAAAGATTTAAATATCCCTTTATCTGATTTTGTCACACTGGAAGGGGAATCACCGGAACAGGAAGCCCCGCATACTAAGGCAACTGTGGAAGGGGAATCGCAGAACGACTGGTATACTTCTCCTGTACAAGTGACCTTTACAGCAACCGATGAAGACTCCGAAATCGAAGGGACCTATTATCAAATTAATGGTGGCGAAACGGTGAGTGGCACGCAGTTGACCCTAGCTGAAGAAGGTACACATACGATCACCTACTGGAGCGTCGATGTTGACGGTAACAAAGAGAGCGAACAATTGTTGTCCATATCCATTGATCTCGTACCACCAACCATTGAAATTCATGGTCAAACCGAGTACACCATTGATCAGCACGTGGAAATTGGCTATACCGCTTCCGATACGGCATCCGGTGTGGCTGAACCGGAGGGTGTGCTTCTGGACACTCCGGCGTATACACTGGAACCCGGCCTAAATCAGGTTACGGCAACCGTCTCCGATGTGGCTGGGTGGGAACAGACGGTAGAATATCGTTTTGCGGTTATTGCTACATTCGACAGCCTGATCAATCTGACCAACGCCTTTGCAGTTGATTCGATCGATCCGAATGCCGGTGTTCTTGCTGATCAGCTCACAAACACGTTACAGCAGGCCAAACAGGCAGCAAACGATCGTGAAGGAGCAAAAGCGCGTCAATTGCTTGCATCCTACGGTAATGACGTCCAATCAGCTAGAGGAACCGTATTTACAGATGAGCAGGCAAGTGTGCTAATCAAGTGGGGGGAATGGCTCCATCAGGCAACGCCACTCGCAAACGGGGCCCCTGGCACTCCGGTCTTGTCTGACAATAATGGTTATGACACGGGTCTCAAAGACGGGGACTATACCGTCACAATGAATCTGTGGTGGGGAAATAACGGCAATCAGTTCAAGCTGTATGAGAATGGTGAATTGATTAAGGAAATTTCCCTGGTGGATCAATCCCCATCTGCCCAATCTGTGCAAGTTGATATTACTGGTAAGAAAAATGGCACCTACATCTATACGGGGGAATTAATCAATGCACTGGGTACAACCATGAGTACGCCGCTGACAGTTGTTGTCACGGATGCTTCTCCGGGGCAAGCCGTTCTGTCGCATGACAACTGGGACGGTGACGGCAACTTTAATGTCACCATGAATCTATGGTGGGGAACAAACGCAACCGAATACGAACTTTACGAAAATGGTGTAAAGATTGATACACAATCGCTGCAATCTCACTCACCTGGCGCACAGTCTGCGGTTACCGCAATCTCTGAAAGGGCACCTGGAATCTATGAGTATGAAGCTGTGCTTCGTAATCCTTCGGGGGAAACCAGATCAGCCAAATTAAATGTGACGGTGCGCGAGTAACTGAGAGGTTTGAGGCATTCCATTATCCACAATGAAATAAAGTAGGTTAGGTTTATAAAAAAAGTGCTATTCCTCATCCATTCGAGGAGTAGCACTTTCTACTTATTTTGCGATAAAATTGTAAAGAGAGTCCATTTTGAGGGAAGAAGGTGCACTTTGAGCAGCAAAATCCATGAATTTATGAGTTGGGCTGAGTCAAACGGTTGGATCATAACTCAGAAATCGAATTGTCATTTAGATTTAGATGTTAGTTTCATAACTAGATACAAAGTTATTCCTGAAGAATATTTAGATTTTTTACGTGTTATGGAACGATGCATTACTCCTGATGAAAAGACATGGTTCCTTTGTGAGAGTGAATACAAAAATAGCTCAGATGCTGATTTTCAATGGAATGAATTTGAACTGCTCAGCTTGGAAGCAGCAAACGAGGACGATCAATGGAGATCAGAAATAACGACATGGTGGAATCATTATCTACCAATCATGATTTCTGTTAACGGTGTTTATTCCTTCTATGCTATTGACTTATCCAATGAAATAGGAGCCATCGTATATGGAGAAGAACCAGAATTTGAAGAAATTAAAAAAGTGGCTAATCATCTGAATGATTTTATGGAACTCATTATGTCGAAATCAATAGCACTTTATTGAGCAAATTTTGATCCTTTTAGAGAACTTCATTTATTAATCTCTTAGATCTTACCATCCACTATGAAAGCGTTTGACATATTTGAATATCAATCTATAATGATGAAAGGAAATTGGACTTGGAGCAAGCTTCCATACACAGGAAGCTTGCTGTTTCATTTTCAGAAGGAGAATAGGTTCCCATGACTCTTAAAAAAAGAATATTTTTACTGTTCTTTCTCAGTGCGTTTATCCCTTTTATCAGCATATTTGCAATCTCTTATTATACTATTGACTCCATCTTCGCCAATAAAATTGATGATGGCATCCGTAGCAATTTACAGCAGGTCACGTCCTCATTGGACAATTCAATCACCAATATGAATCACGTTACCCAGCAATTGTCCTACAGGGGAACTTTGGGCAAAAGCATGGATGAATTCTTGAATCCGTCCTCTGATATCTTTCAATTGATTGAGGCCAGGGACGAATTAAAGAGCGAGTTAAGTGTGGTCACATTTACCAATCCCAACATCGGACTGACACTATATTACTTTGATAAAGAAGGTACAACGCAGTTTAGCAACTTTCCAATCAAGGATCGTTTATCTTTTGACTCTTTACCTGTGCTCTTTCAAACCTATGGCATTAAATACTATGGCCCTCATATCAGTATGAACCGATTCGATGACCAACTCGTTCTGTCCGCTATGCGAAAAGTACAACTCTCCAAGAGGGACGATGTGTACATTTACGTGGAGTCCGGCTTTCGGCTTACACAGGATATCTTGGGTTACAATCAATACAACGGCGCATTATCTCACCTCATCCTGGATGGTACAGGAAACATTGTGTACAGTGAGATACCGGAGGCCATGAAGGTCGGCGAGAATTTCTCCAGCTTAACAGCCGATCCTGCGAAGGACGGAATATCCCGAGGGTATCACTGGTTCAAGGAGGATTCCTCACAGAAATGGAGTGTCGTATCGGTCATTTCGCAGGCTCAATATCAACAGGAGAAAAACCAGTGGTTGCTTCAAATTTTGCTGGTCGCTTTATTTTTCCTCGGCTTTACCGTGTTTCTCGCTTGGCTCCTGTGGAAGATGGTATACAAACCACTCGGGCTGTTCCATTCGGAAATCGATGGGATGTCCAAGAATCCTCAAACGACCGGGAGCCGAGCTCGTACTCAGATTCCCGAATTTGATTTTCTGCTCGGTGAATTTTCGAATATGCAGCATCAGATTGGTGACCTCTTCAAGGAAGTTCAGCAGAAAGAGAAGATTCGTGCAGACCTGGAAGTGGAAAAACTGCTCTATCAGATCAACCCGCACTTTCTGATGAATACACTGGATACAGTGCACTGGTTGGCCGTCATGAATGGTCAAGGGGAGATCGACAAGCTGGTGCAATCATTGAACAAGCTGCTTTATTACAATTTGGGCAAATTAGGGCAAGTATCTACGATGGAAGAGGAGATTGATGCGTTAAGACAATATCTGATTTTGCAGCAAATTCGCTATGACTTTGAATTTGACGTCCGCATTACTGCAGATGAACAAGTGCTTCAAATTCCTGTGCCCCGCTTTATTCTGCAACCGCTGGTTGAAAATTCGTTATATCATGGATTGAGTGACGAAGGTTTTATTCAGATTGAAGTTACATGCACTGCAACGCTGAACATTATGATACAAGATAATGGTGCAGGCATGACCGAAGAAACCATTCATAATCTGCTAAACAATCGTGTAGCTGAACAACAAAAAGTAGGGATGGGCATCGGGCTCAATTACGTTCACCGCATGTTGAAGGCACAGTACGGGGACCAAGCACAACTGGTGATCGAGAGTGAATTGGGGACAGGGACAAGCATCCTGCTCGTACTGCCTATTAAAGGAGAAGATATCTCGGCATGATTAAGGTATTAATTGTAGATGATGATAAGTTGGTACGCAAAGGCATTAGCTCTGCGATGCCATGGAACGAGTTCAACATGGAGGTTGTAGGAGAGGCAAGTAACGGGGCGAAAGCACTGGATTTCCTGAAAACCCAACCGGTCGATCTGATGCTGACGGATCTTGCGATGCCCGTTATGTCAGGGATTGAACTGATGCGAGCTGCGAGGCAGCTCTATCCGGAACTTCATATCGTTGTGTTAACCCTGCATCAGGATTTCGATTATATCCAGGAAGCACTTAGACTCGGAGCCATTGACTATATAGCCAAAGTCCAGCTGGAGAAAGAACAATTCGAGCATGTTTTGCAACGGATACATACCCGAATCAACGGGTTGACGAACACGATCAGAAAGATGCCTTCGCAGAATGAAATCAACGTCCATTATCAACATGTGTATGCACTGGTTTCACAGGATCGCAAATCAGAGCCTAAGTGGCCAATGGAGATAACTGCACATGAAGATGAGATTAGGTGGGAGGTTGAGCGTAATAGCTGCATGTGGGCTGTTCGTCCATCGGAAGAGGATCAACTCTTTCATCAATTGAAAGAATTGTTGCATCAAGATGCCCATAGTACGTTGTTGGTTTTGTCTGATGTACAAGAGCGCACATGGTCACAGATCAAAAACTGGATTATGAATTATACAGATACGTCATTTTTCTATGCGTACAACCCCAATAACCAAGTCATTACCGTTTCGATGAATGAGGACAACACAAGTTTAAAAGAACCGCAGGATGAAGATATCGATCGAATTAAGCAAAGTTGGTTCCAGACACCATGGACCCACAGCGACAGTTACTACAACCAACTCATTGACCAGTTTATATCATTACGATTACATAAAGGTCAGTTGATGGGATTGCTGTACTCGATCGTTATGGAATGGAACCACCTTTTTGCCCAAACTACGCTTGGAAGAATCGCCATGATTCATTCTTTTGAGTCCTGGTACGAGGTTGAAGCATGGATCAAGCAGACAGCTGCAAGCATTCAAAAAGCAGATGCCCAGACTTCCTATTCGCAGGAAATCATCGATGCCGTTAAGAAAGCAGTGAGGATCGTACAAAATGATATGGAACACGCCTATACAGCTTCAGGTCTGTCGCAACAACTCAACATCAGCCGAAGTTATTTCAGTCAATGTTTCAAAGATCTGATGGGTAGAACCTTTAATGAGTACTCCCGATATATCCGGGTAGAGAAGTCCAAAGAGTATTTGCTCAATACAAATAATACGATTTTCTGGATTGCGGAGCGAGTGGGGTATACGGATGAAAAGTATTTCAGCCGCATTTTCCGCGAACTGACAGGTCTGCTGCCGAGCGAATATCGGCAGCTGGGTAGAGGAAATAAATAGCCGACAGCCTCCTGTTTTAGGAGCTGCCGGCTTTTGTTTTTGATTAAAAGTCAGGGTGGTTAGACGAATGTAGATCCGTAAGTAGGGTAAATGCTCACAAGTTAACCATACTTCATAATGCGGACTGAAAAATTGTAATCATATCTCTATCCAAACGGACGTGTAATCCCTATCACGATAGGGCTTCACTCCATTTTATAATGAAAGCGCAAACACAAATATTAAACATCAGAAAAAGGGGAATCGAACTAGATGAGAACAAAATGGTCCATGAAAAGCAATCGGTTGACAAAACGTCTGGCCGTGCTGTCCATGTCTGCCTTAATGGTTGCTGCCCTGGCGGCATGTGGAGACTCTTCCACTCCTCCTACTGCAGAAGAAGCAGGCAAATATGAGGTAACGCCTGGAGATCCGTTCAGTGCCTATAAAGACGAAATTACCGTCACCATGGGACGAGTAACCACAGCCAATCCGAAACTGCCGAGTGGTGATACCTATGAGAATAACGCGTATACTCGGCTGGTCAAAGACACGTTTAACGCTCAGATTTCAGATCAATTTGAAGCCAATGGCGAAGATTATAGCCGTCAGGTTTCGCTCGCCATCGCATCCGGGGAATTGCCAGACATGATGCGTGTTGATTCCAAAGATGAATTAAAAGAGCTGGTGGATAATGATCTGATTGAGGATCTGACAACCATATATGATCAATATGCTACGGATAATATCAAGCAGATATACGATTCCTATGATGGCCGTGCATTAGAAAATGCGACGATTGACGGACGTTTAATGGGACTTCCGGCGACTTCTCTGGATTCTGCACCCACGATGGTTTGGGTTCGTCAGGATTGGTTGGATCTGCTCGGGATTCAACTTGATGCAGACGGAGACGGTGCCATCTCGCTCGATGAAGTAGAGAAAACGGCACAGGAATTCCTAGAAAGAGACCCTGGCCAATCCGGAAACCCGGTAGGTATCCCCTTTGTGAACACGATGAATACAACAGATTACAATGGCTCTGCATATACGATGCTGGGTGTGGCCTCAACCGAAGGAGCCTTCCCGCAATATTGGATGAATGGTGAAGACGGCAAAATCGTGTATGGTTCCACGACAGAAGCAACGAAGAAGATGCTCGGTATCATGGCGGATTGGTTCAAGAATGGGATCATTGACCCGCAATTTGGAACCCGCACGTTTGACGATATTACCGCACTCTACGCCAATGGCCAAAGCGGTATTGCTTTTGGACCGTGGCATATCCCTGACTGGGGACTGATCAGTGCCAAACAGATGGATAAAAATGCGAAATTCTCGGCTTATACGCTGGAGGACGCAAGTGGCAAAGTTAACGTGGCGCATGCCAATCCATCCAATCAGTTTATCGTGGTGAGAAAGGGATATGAACACCCTGAACTGGCCGTTAAGATTCTTAACCTGTTCTACGATAAACTGGCCAATGATAAAGATGCCGCTACAACCATGCCGGAAGCTGCCAAGTACCAGGAGACCGGGGTAGACGGATCTACGAGACCTTTTAATATCGAAGTCAACTCGGCTACATCGCTGCTGGATGATTACTCTGACGTTGTTCGTGGGATCAAAGGTGAGATTGGTTTGGATGAGGTTCGAACAACCGAATCGAAAAACAATATCGGCAGCATCAAAACTTATTTGAGCGACATGGATACGGATGATGTGACTGCTTGGTCCAAATATCATTCACGGATCAACGGTGTTGGACTAATCGACAAACTGACACAGGAAAAGAAATTCGAATGGATGACACCTGCTTTCTCTGGAACCACAGCAAGCATGAAACAGACGTGGGCCAATCTGACGAAGCTCGAACAGGAATCGTTTATCAAAATTATAACGGGTTCAGAACCTTTGGATTACTTCGATACATTCGTGAATAACTGGAAAAAACAAGGCGGTGATCAAGTCATTCAGGAAATTGAGGACGAGATCGCATCCAAACAATAACATCTATGAACAGTAGCGGGGCTGCGATACGCAGCCTTTCTTCAACGAAAGGGGTTCATTCATGAAACAGGGAAATATGAAAGCGAGAGGCCGGCTTGGCCCAGGTGCCATGTACCATATGATGATGCTGCCAGGCATTTTGTTTTTGCTGGTATTCAGCTATTTTCCAATGGTCGGCATCATTACGGCTTTTCAGGACTATATACCGGCCAAAGGCATGTTTGGCTCTGAATTTGTAGGGCTGAAACATTTTACTTATATGTTCAAGCTGCCGGATATCGCGCAAGTCGTCAGCAATACGTTGGTGATAGCGATTGGCAAGATTTTGCTTGGAACGATGATGGCCATCATTTTTTCCGTGTTGTTAAATGAAATTCGTGTCAAATACGTTAAAAAATCGGTGCAGACGATCGTTTATCTACCGCACTTTCTATCCTGGGTTGTACTGGCATCGGTCGTTGTCAACATGTTCAGTTTGGATGGCATTGTGAATCAAATGCTCGCGTTCTTTGGCCTGGAAAATATTAATTTTCTTGGCAGCAACACCTGGTTCCAGCCACTGATTATCGGTACAGATGTATGGAAAGAGTTTGGTTACAGTTCCATCGTGTATTTGGCTGCGATCACGTCGATTGATCCCGGTCTGTATGAAGCGGCAGGTATGGATGGAGCCAGTTGGTGGAGAAAAGTATGGCATATCACCTTACCAGGCATGCTGCCTATTATTCTGCTCATGGGCGTAATGAGCCTGACCAACATTTTGAGCGCCGGTTTCGATCAAGTTTATAATCTGTATAATCCGGTTGTCTATGAGTCGGGCGATATTCTGGACACCTATGTTTATCGAATTGGTCTCGTTGGGCGACAGTATAGCTTCGGTACGGCTGTTGGCTTGTTTAAGTCCGTAATCGGTATTGTTTTGCTGATGTCTGCCAACCAGTTGGCCAAAAAATATACGGATCGAAAAATATTCTAAGGAGGCCAAACCTGTGTCCTATTCAGCAAGCTGCAAAAAACGAACTGGCCGGTTTGTCATCTATGCCATTGTGATTATGCTGGCATTGATCTGCCTTCTTCCGTTATGGAATATCGTTGCCATATCATTCAGCAGCAGCGAGGCGGTATCTGCCAATGCAGTAGGTCTCGTTCCGGTCAATTTTACAACAGCAGCGTATACCAAAATTATCGATGATGCTCAGTTTTGGCGTTCCTTTGGCATATCTGTTCTACGTGTCGCACTTGCCCTTGTGCTTAATATGATTCTGATTATTTTGATGGCTTATCCGTTATCCAAATCGAAGCGGGAATTCAAAGGCAGAAACATTTATATGAATATCATGATTTTTGCCATGTTGTTCAGTGGAGGTATGATTCCGACTTACCTGTTGATCAAAAACCTGGATATGCTAAATACGATATGGGCACTTGTTCTGCCAGGCGCTGTTCCGATTTTCAGTGTCATCCTCGTGATGAACTTCTTCTCTGCTGTACCTAAAGCGCTTGAAGAAGCAGCCTTCATTGATGGAGCCAATCCGCTTCAAGTCTTGTTCAAAGTGTATGTTCCCGTGTCCATTCCAGCGCTGGCGACAGTTGCCTTGTTCAGTATTGTGGGGACGTGGAATGACTTCTTCAGCGGTCTGATCTATATGACCAAAGTCAGCAACTATCCGCTAATGACCTACATTCAATCCCTTAACGTGAATATTGCCGATTTGCTTCAAGCCGGTACGAATTCCAGTGAGCTCAGCAACCTGACTGAAATTTCGAACAAAAACCTGAACGCAGCCAAAATCGTAGTTGCTGTTATCCCGCTGTTGCTGATTTATCCGTTACTGCAAAAGTACTTTGTGACTGGTATTGTCGTCGGATCGGTCAAAGAATAACGTTAAGGAGGTTCAATGAACATGGAAAATAAAAAATGGTGGAAAGAAACCGTTGTGTATCAAATATATCCACGGAGTTTTCAAGATAGTAACGGAGATGGCATCGGCGACTTGAAGGGCATTGTATCCCGATTGGATTATTTGCAGGAACTCGGCATTGGTGCGATCTGGTTATCACCTGTGTGCAAGTCCCCTCAGGATGATTACGGTTATGATATTTCAGATTATCAGGATATTGATCCGATGTTTGGGTCTTTGGAAGATATGGAAACGTTAATTCTTGAAGCGAAGAAACGAGATATTCGGATCATCATGGATCTGGTGTTGAACCATACATCGGATGAACACCCCTGGTTCCAAGAAGCCAAAAAAGGCAAAGACAATCCGTACCATGACTATTACGTCTGGAGAGATGGTGTTGAAGGAACCCCTCCGAACGACTTGGGGTCAACCTTCGGTGGTTCAGCTTGGGAATGGGTGCCTGAGATCGGGCAATATTATTTACATCTATTTTCCGTCAAACAGCCAGATCTCAACTGGGAAAACCCGAAAGTCCGGCAGGAGATATACAACATGATCAATTGGTGGATCGACAAGGGTGTTGGTGGTTTCCGACTTGACGTTATCGACTTAATTGGCAAAGAACCGGATGCAAAGATTACGGGCAACGGACCGAATCTGCATAAATATATCAGGGAACTAAGCAAGGAGACGTTCCAAAACGCGGAAGACCTTCTGACCGTAGGTGAGACATGGGGCGCCACTCCGGAAATCGCCAAACTGTACAGCAACCCGGACGGCAGCGAGTTTTCAATGGTATTCCAATTTGAACACATCAGTCTGGATGAACAAGAAGGCAAAGGAAAGTGGGCTCTTAAACCTTTGGATGTGTTGGAATTGAAAAAAGTGCTGTCCAAATGGCAGACGGAGCTGGGAGGCGAAGCCTGGAACAGTTTGTTCTGGAACAACCACGATCTGCCCCGAATTGTCTCTCGTTGGGGGAACGATGGCGAATTCAGGATCGAATCGGCTAAAATGTTGGCTACCCTTCTTCATGGCATGCAAGGCACGCCTTATATTTATCAGGGTGAAGAATTGGGTATGACGAATGTGCAATATGCAATTGAGGATTATCGAGATATTGAATTGCTGAACTTTTATAAGGAAAGAATGGGGAGAGGTTATCCTGAAAGCAGCGTGATGGAGTCAATCTACGCCAAGGGCCGCGATAACGCACGAACACCTATGCAGTGGGATACTTCTGATAACGCAGGTTTTACACGAGGGGAACCCTGGATTAAGGTAAATCCGAATTATAAGCATATCCATGCCGAGCAAAGTTTGAATAACCCCGAATCCATATTCCATTATTACCGGAAGTTGATTCAACTTAGAAAAGACCATGAAGTCATTGTATATGGTGATTATGAGCTGATCTTTCCAGAAAACCCAGACGTATTTGCCTATACCCGCACGTTGAATGGTACTACGATTCTGGTGGTGTGCAATTTCGAGGGCGATACAACCGAACTTTCGCTTCAGGAGCATTTAACAAAGTCCAATCAGCTTTTGATATCCAATTATGCAGGTGAGCTCTCCGAAGGCATATTACGCCCATATGAAGCAAGAATGTACCTTATGCATAATTAAAGCATACTACGTAATATGTTATATAATTGTCAGTTCTCAAGAAAGAAGGATTATATTCAATGAAAAGAGTATGGTGGAAAGAAGCAGTAGCCTATCAAATCTATCCGAGAAGTTTTATGGATTCCAACGGAGATGGTGTTGGTGATATTCAGGGGATCATATCCAAGCTGGATTATATCCAAGATCTCGGTATTGATCTGATCTGGATCTGCCCAATGTATAAGTCACCCAACGATGATAATGGTTATGATATCAGTGATTATTGTTCCATTATGGATGAATTCGGCACGATGGCAGACTTTGACCAATTACTGCATGAAGTGCATCACCGTGGCATGAAACTTATTATGGACTTGGTGATTAATCATACAAGTGACGAACACCCGTGGTTTATTGAATCCAGAGCTTCGCTGGATAACCCCAAACGAGACTGGTACATCTGGAGAGATGGGAAGAACGGAGAGGAACCGAATAACTGGGAGAGCATCTTTGGCGGTTCTGCCTGGGAATATGATGAAGTCTCCGGACAGTACTATCTCCATCTGTTCTCCAAAAAACAACCGGATTTGAATTGGGCTAATAAAGATGTTCGTAAATCCATATATGAAATGATGAATTGGTGGCTCGATAAAGGGATTGATGGGTTCCGTGTGGATGCTATTAGCCATATTCACAAGGAAGAGGGCCTCTTGGACATGCCTGTTAAAGAAGGCTTCAAATACATCTCTTCTTTTGAAAAACATATGAATGTGAAGGGAATCCAGAGTTATCTGCAAGAAATGAAAGAGAATACATTGTCCAGATATGACGTCGTGGCTGTTGGGGAAGCGAACGGAGTAAAGGTAGAGGACCAGGAAGATCTGCTGGATTGGATCTGTGAAGTCAGAGGGAAATTTAATATGGTTTTCCAATTCGAACATCTAGACCTTTGGAAAAACAGTACGGACAGAGAACTGGATATCCCCAAATTGAAAAACGTCTTGACCAAGTGGCAGAAATCCTTGGAAAACGTCGGTTGGAATGCTTTGTTTATTGAAAATCATGATCAACCCCGCAAAGTTTCATCTTGGGGAAATGACAGTGCGTATTGGTATGAAAGTGCCACTGCGCTTGGTGCTATGTACTTCTTCATGCAAGGCACACCTTTCATATATCAAGGGCAAGAAATTGGCATGACCAACGTGGCTTACCCTTCCATAGAAGATTATAACGACATCGCCGATCGGAATATGTATCAGATTAAAAGTGAAGAGGGGATGTCTCATGAAGAGATCATGAACATCATCTGGGCTTCAAGTCGTGATAATTCCAGAACGCCGATGCAGTGGTCTTCGTCCAAAGAGGCCGGGTTTACCGCCGGTACGCCATGGTTAAAAGTGAATAACAACTACGTCAATATTAATGTAGAGAAACAACTTCAGGAACCACGTTCCATCCTTCACTTTTATAAACGAATGATTCAGCTGCGAAGAAAACACGATACGTTGACTTACGGTATCTATGAACTTCTTATGCCGGATCATCCGAGTGTATATGCATATACACGTACACTGGCAGACCAACAGGTG
The DNA here is from genome assembly GCF_038595085.1 of Paenibacillus sp. FSL R5-0749. Classification (NCBI taxonomy): domain Bacteria; kingdom Bacillati; phylum Bacillota; class Bacilli; order Caryophanales; family Paenibacillaceae; genus Paenibacillus; species Paenibacillus sp. FSL R5-0749. Next base: position 3,483,304 of record NZ_CP152005.1, read on the forward strand.
CTGGTTGTCATCAATCTAACCGAACATATCGTGGAGCTTGAGGAAGATGAGCTTGGCCTCAACTTCTCGGAGATCTGGCTTACCAACTATGAGAGTGGCATGCTGCCAGTGGTGTTGCGACCGTTCGAAACAATCGTTGGTTTAAGCGATAACGTATAAGCAGGAAACGTAAAAAGCGTCTATATCATGTTCTGAATGATATAGACGCTTTTTAATTGTTGTGTGGCGGGAGTATCGGAATTCGCCAATAATTAACCATTACATTGGTTAGCCACATGAAATTCAGCGGAGAAAGTTAGTTTTATTGATGGAGAACATCCGCATATTCGGAGATACGTTCGAAACGTCCCTTGGCAAAAGGGCATAAAGGTAAAATCTTAATATCGTTTTCCCGCGCATATTCAACCATAGCTTTGATAAGTTCATCCCCAAGCCCTTGTCCCCGAAATGCATTTTCAACCAATGTGTGATCAATAATGTATAGTTCTGGACTTGAAATTACATACGTCATTACCGCAGCAATGTCGCCGTTATCATGAATAAGAAATCTCTTGTTGGCAACTTCATGTTCTACATTATGCATGTTCATCCTCTTTCTTTGTTGAGTCTTCATCGTTCAGAAGCTTGTACGTCAATGCTCCGCTTGGACATGTGTCGATATGACGGGCAATGGCCTCCGAAGTCTCACCATCAGGATCAACCCAAGGACGCTTGCTCAAATCAAACACAGCAGGGAGGCCCTTTACGCAAATACCGGAATGAATGCAGACATCCGAATTAAACATAACCTCGATATCCTTACCGTAGTATACCTTTTGTTTACTCATAATTACTCACATCTTTCACGGTTGAGTTTTGTTTACATATCTATAGTTCAGTCTTACCTGGCAAGCAGTATTCTGCCTAGCTTTCGATGTCCGAATTATAAATGAGGAATCCTTAATTAGTCAACGTGAAAACTCCTATTACGTTGGGGGATTTGATTTAGTGACCTCAATCTGAAATTGATCGGAATAGGATTTGAGGTTGCCAGCAAGGCCAGCGAGCTGCCCGGAGATGTCCGACAGTTCACTCGCGGATCGCTGCTGCTCCACAGCACTGGCCGTGACTTCTTCAGCCATGGCTGAAGTTTCCTCGGTTGCAGACGCGATATAGCTCAGGTGCTGTTCCACCTCCTGTCGAATGGAATGCATATCCATCGTCCGGTTTTCCAAACGCTGAGCAAGCTCATGCACTTCAGTCGATAATTGGCTAACCTGTCGGAACGCCTGAAGGCAATCCGCGATCTGTGCTTCCTGTTCCTTGACCGCCACCATGTTCGCTTCAAAATGACTGCCCATCCGGTGGGTTTCTTGGACAAATGAACTCAGAATCACATCAATCTCCTGGATGGAACGTTCGGACTGTTGAGCAAGCATTCCCATTTCACCAGCAACGACCGCAAAACCTTTACCTGCCTCACCAGCACGAGCTGCCTCGATTGAAGCATTTAGCGATAGGATCTGGGTTTGTTTCAGGATGTTGTGGATTTGTCCACTAATGGAGGATGCGAGTTCCGATTGAGTGGTTAGGGACCTGGAAATTTCCTGCTGATGCTCAACCCGCTTGGCATTCTCCCGGCCTTTCTCAAGCAGAACCTCATGTTCACGTGTAACTTGTACTTGTACGGCAGACAGCTGCTCTGAAGTATGAGTAAACTGTTGCACGTAAGAACCTACTTCATCCATAATTTTGCCGAGATTCTCCGAATGCTGGACGGAATGTTCGGTTTCTTCTGCCTGTTTCATGGAGCCTATAGCAATTTCCTCGATTGCTCTGGAGAGTTCTTCAGTCTGACGCTGATTCGTCTGAGCCGTTTCCGCAATATTGGCCGAGGACTTCTGCAGCGTATTCGAACCTTGTTGTATTCCCATCAGGATGTTTGTCAATTGGGCAACCATGACGTTAATCAGATCACTGATGTCACCGAGCTGATCGTTGGTCATATGTGTGGATACTACTTTGAGATTCCCATCCGCAACCTGTTCCAGACTTGACTTAATATCCCGTACTTGTCTGAGGATACCTCTTACCACCAATAACATCATGACCAGCGATAGAATCAATACAACCGCGAAAATCGGTATAATGGTTCGATAGGCATTATTCACGGAGATCGAGGAGACTTGATTCACCGCCCCAGCAGATATATCGATTCCCAAATAGCCAATAATCGCACCTTGTGAATCCTTGATTGGTGTAAAAGAGGACAGTAGCTGTCCCCAGGTTGGATCGTCTACAATACCTGTTGTCACGACTTCACCGCTTACTAAACGTTCCTGAATCTGGGGGTTGAATTCCATGGCAGTCCCGTATGGGCTATATTCCGTATCGTCCCAATCCGCTCCATCCACAGTGTAGATCCATCCGTCCGACGTTTTTTCATACATATAAACATATAAGGCTCCCGATTGAAGCCTAACTTTAACAAGTTCGTCTCTAAGACTTTTGTATTCGCTGCTCTCCTCTGAAGCAGTAGAGGATAATGTCTTGAGTAATTCAGATTCCTTGCCTAGTTGAGAGGCAGTATTCACTGCCAACTGTTGATTGTTATGCTGCATGGTCATTAGTGAAGCATTTTTACTGGAATCGATCGTGGTCCACATGATTAGACCGCCCATGGTCAGTAGTGGAACCAGAATGATTAAATACAGCTTGAACCTTAAATCCATCTTTTTTTTGCGAGTCTGTCTCACGTTCTGCTCCCCCTTGGATGTAATAAAGCAATATGGTTTATTTGTATAACCCCATACTATTTATCGTAACATTGAAGAGGGAAATGAAGACTAAATCTAAATTTGTATATACATATAGGTTACAGGTGAGAAAACGGGAGCCATATTCATGTTAAGTTTTATTCAATTGAGGTGAACATATAGAAAGTATTCGAATCTGGGAGTGAGAGGAAGGGCTACAAATGGATTGTGCTTGATGGTAAACAGTGTTACTCTAAAAGTCTGTGTTCGACAAATTATTTAATGATGATCACCAATTTAGGTATAAAGAAAGGTAACATGATGATAAAAGTTGATAACCTATCCTTCTCGTTCCCGCAAAAGGAACTATATCAAGACATTTCATTTACGCTTGAAGAGGCACAACATTGTGCTTTCATAGGAACAAGTGGCAGTGGGAAAAGTACACTGATCGATATATTGATGGATCCGGAAAGATATTTGTTCGATGGCAAGTTAGAGATAGACCCCGATTGCAAAATCGGGTATGTGAGTCAGTTCTCGCAAGTCGATAACACGAAAGAAATGACTGTTTTTGAATATATCGGAGAAGAATTCATCAAGATACAAGATGAAATCACAGCCCTTTATGCGGAAATGGCAACTACATCGGATATGGATTCGCTGATGGATAAAGTTCAATTGGCTTTGGATGCCTTCCAGGCCATGGACGGGGATAATTTCGAAAACACCATTAATAAACAGCTAAATCTGGCTAACCTCATGAAGCTAAAAGACCTTGATGTATCCGAATTAAGCGGCGGGGAATTCAAACTTATTCAAGTAATGAAGGAAATGCTGAATCGTCCAGACTTAATGATCATGGACGAACCCGATGTATTTTTAGACTTTGAAAACCTGAACGCACTTAAAAAATTGATTAATACCCACAAAGGTATGCTGCTCGTTGTTACGCACAATCGCTATCTATTAAATCATTGTTTCAATAAAATAATACACCTTGAAAACACGGAGATCCAAGAGTTTGATGGGCGATACATCGACTATAACTTCTCGCTGCTTCAGACGAAGATCGAGTTACAAGAAATTGCAGTTGCTGAAGCTGAAGAAATTGAGAGATACGATCACATCATTGACAATCTTAGAGAGATCGCCACTTATAATTCGGAAGCCTCAAGAGGCAGAGCGTTAAAAGCCAGAGTCAGGTTTCAAGAGCGCTTGGAAGCACGTCGAATTAAAGAGCCCTTTGTCGATATCAAGCAGCCGAATATCCGTTTTGGCATCGAAAAGGAAATAGAAGACACCGTTGTGGTTAACGTCAATAACTATAGCGTTTCCTTTGACGAGTTGCTTTTGGACCATGTGAACTTTGAGATCAAATCGACAGATAAAGTAGCCCTGATCGGTCCAAACGGTACCGGAAAAACGACCTTACTCCGTGAAATCTTCCAAAACAATCAGGATTCCATTGAAATAAATGCTGATGCTACAGTGGCTTATTTATCTCAGTTTCAAGGTGAAATGCTTAAGGATTCGAATACCATACTAAATGACTTTATTGATGCCGGTTTTCAAACGTATGATGAGATTAGATCGCATCTTGTGCACTATGGCATCGAAGGAGAAATCCTTGATCAGAAGATAGAGTCTTTATCTGGTGGAGAAAAAAACATGCTCCAATTGGCTAAAGTTGCTGCCAGTCAAGCGAGCGTATTGCTTCTTGACGAACCGACAAGCCATTTGGACATCTATAGCCAAATCGCATTGGAGAAAGCTATTGAGGACTACAAAGGTGCGATTCTAATGATTTCTCACGATTTCTATTCGGTTGTAAATGGTATGGATTATGTTTTGATTATCGAGGACAAGACGATTACTAAAATGAGTATTCAAGAATTTAGAGAGATGATATATACGAGTCATTTTAATGAAGACTATCTTGAAACGGAACAAAAGAAAAAGTCTGTTGAACTGAAAATCGAAATGGCTCTGAAAGATACTAATTTTGAACTTGCAAAAAGTCTGGTAGATGAGCTGGAAAAGCTGATTAAGTTGCTTTAGACAGCTAATTAGTTCATAAATTAAATCCCCCTGTATGCGGATTAATCCGTATACAGGGGGATTTCTTCTAGAAACAGCTAAACGAGCTGATTCGCTGCAGATCAATGCCGGTGTATAACCAGAAGAAGCCATTCCAGCGGAACCCAGCCACCGAATTTCTACCTACAAATACCGGGTACATCCAGAAGCCGGGACCACGATCCGGCCAAATATATGTGTAGCGAAACAGACAGCCAGATATGGCTCTTGGATCAACTGCAAATAACGATGCGGGTTGCTGTGGAATGAATGATGGTGGCGGCCCGGTAGGTGCTTGCACGCCTTGTGGTCCACCGCCTCCACCACCGGGGAACGATGGCGGACCAGGCATTCCACCGGGTCCTCCTGGTCCCCCAGGTCCTCCGGGAAACCCAGGTCCTCCGGGAAACCCAGGTCCACCAAACCCTCCGCCAGGTCCAAAAGGAGGTAAAAATGTCATATCACATCACTCCTGTTCATTAGTCTAATGTATTGTATGTAGGCCATTGAGCAGGGGAATGGGTGGGAGCCTATAGAAGGCCGCTAATTATAATGAAACGATCACAGCCGAAATGCTATTCCAGCAGTTCTAACTTTTAATAATATCTATAATTTGTTTTAGCGCCTTTTTGGCTTCAGGGATGGGGAATACCGGGAATACGTGATTCATTTTTAGATACTCGATATAATTGATATCTACAGATTGCCGGGCCGCTTTTTCTTTAAATTTACGTGCATCCGGAAGGAATAATTCATGGGTCCCGATAAACAGGGAGATTTTACCCAGGTCTTTGATCTCGCCATGAAGCGGGCTGACCAGGTAGTGAGAGAGTGGCAGTTCACCTGCATATAATTTTCCAGCTTCAACAAGCATGTCCCAGTTTAGCATTGGCTCCTCATCAATCATTGCAATGACCTCGGGACTGCTCAATGTAATGTCAAGCCATGGAGATAACAGAATGATATCCTTTGGCTGAGGTAACCCTTGTTCTGCCAAATATTGCGCAAAGGCCAGCGTAAGGCCACCGCCCGCAGAATCACCCATGATGGTGATATTTTGCGGTTTGGTTATTTTCAAGATATGCTGATAGATGTTCAACACACATGCAATTGCATCCCTACACTGATAGTTTGGCGCTTTTGGATACACTGATGCATACACCGTACAATTTAATTGCTCCGTCAATTGATTCAGGAAATGCCAGTGCCATGTCAGTGGCTGCTCAACGTATCCTCCGCCAGGCAAATATAGAACAACCCGTTCATCAGATTGAGTGTTGGATTTCATAATATAAGTATCTACGGGGAGGCTCTGATCCTTGGTAATATTGTATTTGTGTTTAAGCTTCACAGGGACTTCATAGGGGACGCTATTACTCTTTCTACGTTCTTCCATAAATTCATGTACATTCATTTTTCTTTTCGTCATTTTGAGCAACAATTCTACAAGAAAACTTCGAATACTACGCATACTATCGACCTCCTTAGACAAATCATACTTGATTATAAGCATAAAATATATTTAATAATATTTTAGTATCCTAAACAATTAATTAAGGATAGGAAGAATGAGATGAATATTTCCCAGCTTCAATATCTAATATCTGCTGCACAATTCGGTTCATTTACCAAGGCAGCAAGTGTACATCATCTAACCGTGCCAACAATCAGCCAATCCATCAAACAGCTTGAAGAAGAGATGGATACCATCATTTTTCACCGCACCAAAAAGGGCGTTTCTCCGACAACAGAAGGGGAGTTGATCCTGAAACATGCAGCAGCTATTCTAAAAAATATAGACAGTATGCAGCATGAATTGCTCATGTTAAAGGAAGATCATATGGAGAGCATTACGATTGCAACCATTCCCGGTTTTGTTCCGCAAGTCGTTCAGGCAACGTTGGAGCTAATGCAAAGTTATCCCGCGCTTAAGGTGCAGATGATTGAAGGAGATACTCAGACCGTCATGAAGCAAGTACAGGAAGGTTATGCAAACATGGGTTTATTATCTTACAGTAAAAGTCAACAAAATTCTACGTTTGAATGGGTCCCGATCGTAGAGGGCAGTGCAGTAATCATTATGAATACCAGTTCACCACTGCGTTATTTCAAAATGATATCTCCAGAAATCTTGGAGAACGAAGTATTTGTTCTATATAAAGATGAACATATCGAAAATATTGCCCATGATCTTATGTCTGCAAGTGCTGGCAATCGTATATCTTTAATTACGAATAACACGGATGCGTTGGGTCAGATGGTCGTTAAGGGCAATGCGATTACAATTGCTCCCGATTTTATCGTTAATGCTTTGGCCTCCACCTATAAGGAACAATTGGTCACGGTTCCAATCCAACAGCTCAGCTCCGATAACAAACCCATACTGGGTAGAATTACAAAAGTGAATGAGCCTATCCCTATAATGGTTGAAGAATTTACAGCCAGACTTACGGATCTGGTTAATCATATTAGTCCCCAGATGAATTGAAGGACATACGGAGATATCGGCATCAACTTTTCTGTGCTTCTCACAGGAAAGTTGACTCACACCATAAAGTGATATACTTTTATATCAAATGATAATTTAAGTTTTTATATTTTCACAAAATACGAAGAGATTGGACGGATGCAGCTATGAAAATGCCTTCGAACATTAAATTAATGGTGGATAGCACTTCAGATTTATCAAAGGAACTGCTCGACCAGTACGATATCAGCGTTGTACCTTTATATGTCGTTATGGGCGCTCAATCCTACAAAGATAATATAGATATCATGACTGGAGAATTGTATCGTCGCTCAGATGAAGAGGGCATCATTCCCAAAACAGCTGCGCCATCTCCAGCCGATTTCATTCATTATTTTGAAAAATCACTCAAAGAAGGCAAACAAATCTTATATATCAGCATGTCATCCAAGGTGTCTTCCACTAACCAGAATGCACATATTGCAGCATCCGAGCTACCGCATGGGCAGGTTCATATCGTGGATTCCATGCATCTGTCTGCAAGCTATGCCATGCTGGTGGTACGTGCGGCAAGGGCACTTGAAGAGGGTTGTTCGCTTGAACAAGTGATCAAGGATATTGAGAATGTACGAGAGAAGGTTAATATTGAGGTATTCGTGGACCGTCTGGATTATCTGTATAAGGGTGGACGAGTGAGCAGTTTACAGCATTTGATCGGGAATGTCCTTAAAGTCCGTCCTGTGCTGAATATTATTCAGGGAGAAGTGCGCTCTATTCGGAAGTATCGCGGGAAAATGGAAAAGGCTCTGGACGGAGTTGTACAAAAAATTGTTAGCCGTAAAGATGAGATTTGTCCAAACGTACTTATTATCGCTCAAACCTTTGCAGAGAAAATGACGGATAAACTGTATGCATCTCTGATGCAAACGAATCACTTTAAAGATATTATTCTTATTGAGGGCGGGTGTGTTATTGGCTCGCACACAGGTCCTGGTTCAATTGCTGTCAGTTATATCGATTTGTAAAACTAAATGTGACAGCTTTTTTCAGAATATCGGAGTAGAGATTAGCCAACCACCTAAGTGGTTGGTTTTTTTTATATTCAGAACCTTTATTCCAGAATTTAAGTGATATCTCCTATCTAGTGAAGTGTTGACAAAAACAAATGATCTTTGTATTATACCCATAGGGGTATACGTATTATAGTTAATCTCCTGTTTATAACGGAGTGCAGAGCCATTTCTGAAGAAAAACATATCATTCGTTGCTCTGTTCTAATGCTTGTCTTATTCATAATCATATTGGAGGAGGTTGTTACAGTGTCCGAAATTAAAGTAGATCAAACCATTGATTGCAAGGGGCTTGCGTGTCCTATGCCGATCGTAAGAACGAAAAAGGCTATCGATCAACTTGATGCTGGTCAAGTTATTGAAATACAAGCTACAGATAAGGGTTCTCTCATTGACATCCAAGGCTGGGCCAAAAATACAGGTCATCATTATCTGGGAACATTAGAGGATAATGACGTTCTTAAACATTATGTTCGCAAAGCGAGTGCGACCGAAACCAAAGAAGAGAAGAAACATCCATATGTCATTTCAACTGATGAATTACAGATCAAACTTGCAGATCATGAGAAGGTGACTGTACTGGACGTACGTGAACCTGCTGAATATGCATTTAATCGAATTGCGGGAGCCATTTCTATTCCGCTTGGTGAACTCGAGAACCGAATCCAGGAGCTTAATCAGGAAGATGATATTTATGTTGTATGCCGAACCGGCAACCGTAGTGATCTGGCTTGTCAATTTCTTACCGAAAAAGGATTCAAAAAAGTAAATAATGTAGAGCCAGGCATGACTGGCTGGACAGGGCCAACAGAAAAATAAATAACAATTAAAAAATCGGAGGTAATAACAATGAGTACAAAAGTGGCTATTATTGCAAGCAATGGTGGGATGTTCGATGCATACAAAGTGTTTAATATTGCTACCGCTTCAGCAGCAACTGAAGCAGAGGTTGCCATTTTCTTCACATTTGAAGGATTAAACTTGATTCATAAGCAAGCCCATCACCAGCTGCCTCTCCCGGCAGGAGCTGAACATATTGCTGAAGGCTTTACAAATGCAAATGTTCCATCTATTCCACAGCTCGTAGAAATGGCTCAGGAGTTGGGAGTCAAAATTATAGCTTGTCAAATGACGATGGATGTAATGAACCTGACCAAAGAAGACTTTATCGATGGGATTGAGGTCGGCGGAGCAGTCACTTTTCTAGATTTTGCGAAGGATGCCAATGTTACATTGTCGTTCTAATGAGCTTGCAGGATGAAAGGGGAAACTAGCAATGGAATTAAGAACAATGACGGCAAAGGAACTAACTACTATTGTCTTGGCTAAAGAAGAAATATTTATCCTTGATGTTCGGAATGAAACAGATTTCAACGATTGGAAGATTGAAGGATACGGTGTAGATATCGTGAACATTCCTTATTTTGATCTGTTAGACGGCGTTGATGATGCACTCGACAAGATCCCTGATGGAAAAAAATTGCTTGTTGTATGTGCAAAGGAAGGCTCTTCCAAATTTGTGGCAGAACAAATTGTTGAAGCTGGCAGAAGCAACGTCTATTACCTTGAAGGCGGCATGAAATCATGGAGTGAACATCTGGAACCCGTCAAAGTTGGCGAATTGAAGGATGGAGGTTCATTGTTTCAGTTCGTAAGAGTTGGGAAAGGCTGTTTGTCTTATATGGTTATTTCGGGGGGAGAAGCCGCAGTGATTGACACCCTGCGGATGACGGAAGTGTTTGAACAGTTTGCAAGAGAGCAAGGAGTACAAATTAAACACACACTGGATACACACCTGCATGCCGATCATATTTCAGGCGGACGAAAATTAGCTGAGCATACGGGTGCCACTTATTGGCTGCCTTCAAAAGATGCAACTGAAGTTACTTTTAATTATGAGAAGCTTGAAGAAGGGCGTGACATCACGGTCGGCAGCACAACGATTCAAATTCAGCCCATTTACTCTCCCGGACACACCATCGGAAGCACATCCTTTATTATAGATAACCAATATCTGTTGACCGGCGATATCCTGTTCATTGAATCGATTGGTCGTCCTGATCTGGCGGGTCTTGCAGAGGATTGGGTAGGTGATCTTCGTGAAACACTTTATACACGATATAAAGAACTTTCTCCAGAGCTTATCGTCCTGCCTGCACACTTTGGAAAAGTAACGGAGCTCGGGGAAGGCGGCCGGGTTATGGCGAAACTTTCTGATTTGTATCAAAAAAATCCGGGCCTTAACATTGGTGATGAGCAAGATTTCCGTCGCACGGTGACCAAGAATCTTCCACCTCAACCGAATGCGTATCAGGAGATCCGGCAGACAAACATGGGCAAAATTACACCCGATGAAGATAAACAACGTGAGATGGAAATTGGTCCCAACCGCTGTGCCGTGCATGACAATTAAAAGGAGGAACATGAGATGAAAACAGATATGACTGTAGATACGAAAGGATTGGCATGTCCTATGCCGATTGTTAAAGCAAAGAAAGCACTGGATAGTCTGGAAGCCGGACAGATCATGGAAGTCCTGTCTACGGATAAAGGTTCCCTTAATGACTTTCAGGCTTGGGTGAAGCAAACGAAACATGAATTGATTTCTCATGAGGAAAAGGATGGAGTGTATACGTTTTACGTTCGAAAAATCTAAATCACTACAATAAGCGAACACGCAGTAGGAAGCCGGGCAAATGTTCGCGTGTTTAAAACTGGCTTAATTCAGATTAAGCCAGGGAAAGGAGGAGAACTATGGATTTCCTCATGTTGATCATTATGATCACTCTTGGCTTAATCGGGTCCTTTTTCTCAGGGTTGTTAGGGATCGGTGGGGCCATTATTAACTATCCGCTATTGCTGTATGTACCTCCACTATTCGGGGTAGCTCATTTCACAGCTCATGAGGTTTCTTCAATTAGCATGTTTCAGGTTTTCTTTGCTTCGCTTGCAGGCGTTCTGGCATTTCAGAAAAACAGCAAAGGAAAGCTGGAGCCACCCGTCATTCATAAGGGACTCGTTGTTTATATGGGAAGCGGGATTCTGGCAGGAAGTCTGATCGGAGGATATATATCGGGATTGCTTCAAGGAGATGTTATTAACCTGATCTACGGCATTCTTGCTTTGTTGGCAGTTATACTGATGCTGATTCCTCGCAGGGGCTCGGATAATATACAAGATCATCTTCAATTTAATAAAATCATCGCGGTTGTGTCAGCGTTTATCGTGGGTATTGTCTCGGGAATTGTCGGTGCGGGCGGGGCGTTCATTCTCATTCCCATCATGCTCACCATTCTTAAAATACCGACACGTACGACCATCGCTTCTTCACTTGCCATCGTCTTTATCTCAGCCATCGGCGGGGTAATTGGAAAGCTTACTGGCGGACATATTCCTTTATGGCCAACTTTATTTACAGTCGTAGGAAGTTTGATCGGTGCTCCTCTAGGATCCAAAATCAGTTCCAAAATCAATGTCAAGGTGCTTCAGTATGGACTCGTTGTATTGATTGCGCTGACAGCCGTGAAAGTTTGGTCAACAATTCTTTAGAGGAGCGAAACACATTCTCAAGATATTGTAATTTATGTATTCAAGAAAGCGGGGATTAAGATTAATGGCAGATAAATCAACGATCGTCTTATTCAGCGGGGAGCTGGATAAAGCAATCGCGGCGTTCATTATTGCAAATGGAGCAGCGGCATATGATCACGAAGTAACGATATTTTTCACGTTCTGGGGGCTGAATGCTCTTCGGAAAGACGAGGTTATCCAGACCAAAAAAGGTTTTCTGGAAAAGGCCTTTGGATGGATGATGCCACGAGGAGCCAACAAACTTGGTCTTTCCAAAATGAATTTTGGCGGTTTGGGTCCGCAAATGATTAAACATGTTATGAAAAAACACAATGCCTTATCCCTGCCTCAATTGATGGAATTGGCACAAGAACAAGGAGTGAAGCTGGTTGCTTGTACCATGACCATGGATCTTCTAGGTTTAAAACAGGAAGAGTTACTCGATGGTTTGCAATATGCAGGTGTTGCTGCTTATCTGGGTGATGCATCGAACGGAAAGGTAAACTTATTTATTTAAAGGTGTAAGCTAACCTTTTTTGCTCTATAATATACCTATACTGGTATGCTATAAAGGAGAGTAGATTGGATATGGAATATCATTATTCAGATAGCTTAAAAACACGTTTGCGCAAAATTGAAGGACAGGTCCGTGGTGTGCTTCGTCTAATGGAAGAAGATAAACCTTGTAAAGAGGTTGTTGCTCAGTTGTCCGCTGTCCGTAATGCTTCTGACCGGGCTCTAGCACAAATTGTGGCAGATAATCTCCAACAATGTATCAAGGCTGAACAAGAAGCTGGCAATAATGATACGAGTAAGTTAGTGAAGGAAGCGGTGGAGCTTCTTGTGAAAAGCCGATAGGCAAGGTACAAGAATCAGAATTAAAATGGAGAGTCTGGCTAGACTTGAGAAAGTTCTAGTCTGTTGTTAAAATACCCATAGGGGTATATGTTTAAAATGATAATGGACGGCATATGGATACATTCAGCATATGTTCGGTTTGAAGATAAATAGAAAGCATCTTGAAAACCATATTTTTTATAAAAGGAGCGGATGTAGATGGCATTTCAAATTCCAAAAGTAATCACCCCTCAAGAGGTATCGTCGCAGTTGAAACAAGGGGAGCAGCTATACCTGCTAGATGTTCGGGAGGATGCTGAGTGGGAAGAAGGACATGTACAGGGGGCAAAACATATTCCGCTAGGCCAGTTGATGGAACGGGTTGAGGAACTGCCAGTCTCACAAGAGATCATTGTGATCTGCCGAAGCGGGAACCGTAGCGGCCTGGCCTGTGAACTTTTACATGAGAAAGGGTTCCAGATTGTGAATATGACAGGCGGTCTTAGCAACTGGACAGATTACGATCAATTGGTTAGATAAGACCTGTTCACTGCAGGAATGAAAGCACGTGGAAGAAAGGATGTTATGAATGACACTGGTGTATATTGCAGCTACAATTGGTATCCTATGGCTAATCATTCAGCTCTGGCCGGTCTCCTCCCTAACCTATGTGAACAGCAAGGAATGGGACCCGTCACAGAAACGGTGGTCTAACGTCAGAATACTGGATATCAGAGACTCAAGCGAGTACTGGCAAGATCATATCCCGGGTTCAATTAATATATCCATTGGCCGATTGTCTGCAGTCTGGATGAAGGAGCTGTCACCCGATCAGGAGGTCATGATCTTTTCACGGAATTGGCTATCCCGCCAAAAAGCAGCCCGCATACTGGCACGCCGTGGATTCAGACAGTTGTATGCAGTGAAGGGTTGTTATTTTGCCATGAATAGAAAGGGAGAGTCCAGTGAACACAAGCACTGTTATTAATATCGCCATTTTGCTTCTGATTGTATGGTTCCTCTATACTCGACTGAAGCCGGTCACCGGCTTGACCAACCTAAAACCGGATGAATTCCGACAGGCCATCAAAACAAACCCTCCAGGCATGGTGGTGGATGTGCGCGAGCCTGCTGAATATAAAAGAGGGTATATTCCGGGAGCAATTAACATCCCCTTGTCGCAACTGCAGCAGCGATTAAGCGAGATTCCACAGAACAAGCGTGTTTTTCTATACTGCCAGAGTGGCATGCGCAGCAAGAGTGCAGCCAAAATATTAAGCAAGCAAGGCTACGCTCAGATCTCTAATCTTCAAGGCGGCGTAAGTGCATGGAGAGAAAAATTGATTTCCAAAAAATAAATTCCCCACCTATATGCTGTATAACAGCAGTCCATTCATCGGGCTGCTGTTTTTTGACGTTTTTCAAAACAGATAATTATACCCGGGTAATATTGACTTTATATTTTTACCCGGGTAATATAAAAGAGTCAAGGTAAGATCAGAGAAGGAGGAGTCATATGCAAGCTTCATCACACCCAATCAGCTACACCGCTTTTGTGGATCGAGCCTGCTTCGCGAAGGGCTCATTACAACATGTTGTTGGTATTGCCAAAGATAATCTGGAGGACAGTCAACTTGCACAAATCCTTATTTTCCATGATGGGACAGGTAAACCGGTTGACGTTGATTTTCGCGGGAGCACCGTTGAAGTGCTTGACCGATTACACGGCGAGGGTATGAAAGGGCCTACTTCGGATACAACAGAAAAAGAAAATGAACAGCCTGCTCGCAAGGTTGGTCGTCCCAAGCTGGGCGTAGTATCTGGCGAAGTTACGCTACTTCCCAGGCAATGGGAATGGTTGAAAGCTCAACCCGGAGGCGCTTCTGTCACATTGAGGAAACTGATTGATGAAGCCCGCCGTGTGGGTGAGAGTGAAAGTAAAGTTCGTGCCGCTCAAGAAGCGACGTATCATTTCATGACTGCAATGGCAGGCGACTTTGACCAGTATGAAGAGGCTCTGAGAGCACTGTATGCCGGCAATGAAGCTCTTTTTTACGAATGGATTGATGACTGGACGCCAGATATCAGAGACTATGTTAAGGATTTGGCCAAAGGTGCGTTCATGCAACAAATATAAATTTGAAGGAGAATATTTTAATGAATAGATTAAACGTTAATGGTATTGATCTTGCTTATGACAGTTATGGCGATGAAAAGCATGAAACCATTCTCTTGATCGCCGGGCTGGGAACACAAATGATCCGATGGACGGCCCCCTTTTGTGAAATGCTGGCAGCCAGAGGATACAGGGTAATTCGTTTTGACAATAGAGACACCGGATTATCTACTCATTTTAGTCATCACGATCCTCTGGATTTTGAAACACTCGCCAGAACACTTATGTCAGGACAACGCCCCCATATACCTTACACGCTTGAGGATATGTCTGATGATACGATTGGATTGTTAGATGCACTGGACATCGCGAAAGCACATATTGTTGGACGTTCCATGGGTGGTATGATAGCCCAACTCACTGCCAGCCGTTATCCCGAGAGAGTGATCTCGCTAACTTCAATCATGTCCACTACAGGCAATCCAGAACTTCCGCAGACTTCACCAGAGATCATGGCGTTAATGACTCGTCCAGCTCCGAACCCGAGAGAGGATGAGGCAGGATATCTGGCTCAAAGTACGGCTTTTGCCAGACAGATTGCAGGTACGGGTTATGCGTTTAACGAGGAAGAGTATCATTCCATGATTCGTGAAGAACTGCGACGAGCGTATGATCCGGGCAGTATCGGAAGACAAATTGCAGCTATTGCCGTATCCGGAGACCGGCGTCCGCAACTCGCAAAAATAGGTGTGCCCACGTTAGTCATCCATGGAGCGGAAGACTCCATGTTTGTGCCAGCATGCGGAGAAGACACGGCGAAAGCCATCCCGGGCTCCGAATATATGGTGCTTAAAGGCATGGGACATGATTTGCCGGAACAGCTGTTTGGAACGGTCATTGACGGAATTGTTCGAACAGCTCAGCGTAACAAACCGAATTGAAATGATGAATCATAGACCTCCAAAGTGGCCTTAGAAAACAATTTCTAAGGCCTTTGTGTTTATCTTTAGATAATAGATAATCTGACGATTTTATCGTCAACAAGTACAAAATGATAATTCAATAATAGTGGATCGGGTAGACCAGTCTTGTCGTAGGTACCATCGAGCTTGCATGTTAGCACAATTTCATCTCCTATTTTTTTTGCCTTTGTTGGCTTTAAGGTTACATTCGCCGCGAAATGGTTTTGATCACTCCATTCCCGAATCGCCTGTTTACCATTTCGCTTTTTTCCTTCATCTAATACAACGGCATTTTCTGAAAAACAATCTACAAATACTGCTGGGTCTGGTTTATTAGATGCATGAATGTATTTGCTAATTACAAACGGTAAATGATTGAGATCCATATTGTTCCTCCTCTTATTAAATCGCATTAGACGGTAGGGATAGTTCCCCCATCAATGACATATTCACTACCTGTAATAGATGCTGCTCGGTCTGATACCAGAAATGCGGCCAGCTCAGCGACTTCTTCAGGAAACCCTGGCCGTCCAATGGGGATACCTCCGAGTGAAGTCATGAGTTGTTCAAGAGCACTTTCTCGACTTCCAGTTTCCGCTGCGATCCGATCAATTAGTGCGTCAGCCGCTTCTGTCTGGATAAACCCTGGAGACAATGTATTTATGCGAATTCCTTGAGGGGAAAATTCATTTGATAGTCCCTTGCTATAATTAGCCAGCGCGGCTTTTGCAGATGCATAAGCCAGTGTAGTTTCATATAAAGGCAAACGTCTTTGGATAGAAGTGAAATGAAGAATAACGCCTGAATTATTTTCTAACATAAGTGGAATTAAGCCACGATCAAGTCGAACTGCTGCGAGTAAATTCCAATTTAATGCATGAAGCCAATCGTCATCATTCAATACAAGTGCGCCTCCAGGTGGTGTGGTTGATCCACCTACGCAATGGACAATAATATCGATGCCTCCAAGTTGTTCTTTTACTGCTGTAATTATTTGATCTGTACCTTCAGGTGTGGCGACATCTGCTTGAACAAATTTCACTGAATTGGGCAAGTCAGTGGATACTGAACGGGCAGTAGTAAGGACTGTAGCTCCGGCGTTTGCAAGTCTTTTTACAACAGCTTGTCCCATTCCCTTTGTTCCTCCAGTTACCAGCACCTTTTTGCCTTTAAATTCAGATAGAGAGTACTCAAATTCTTTATGCATAATTATTCCTCCTAGTAATAATATTCAATGATTAAAAACTGCTTTGTCTCTTAACATTGTGTTATGAGAGAGGAGCTAGAACTAATACTACACTTGCCACTTTCATAACGTCCAATTTATTATAATAATGAAAATGATGAATAATATTAATATAGGAGGTTGTCCTAATGGAACTTACACAATTAGAATACTTTATGACCGTTGCACGGCTTGAACATATGACATTAGCCTCCAAAAAACTCGGTATTACTCAGCCAGCGTTAAGTCATGCAATTGCCAAGCTTGAAAATGAAATAGGAGCTCCATTATTTGAGCGCAATGGACGCAATATAAAGCTGAACCGAAACGGTACCATGTTCTCTAAATGGATTGGTAGAGCCCTACAAAATATTGAAAATGGGCTCAGGGAAATCGAAGAGTGGTCCAATCCTGATACGGGTGTAATTACGTTGTCTTATCTAAACATTCTTGGTGTTGAATTGATTCCTAACCTAATCCGGAGTTATCAATTGAAGTACCCTAAAGTGCGGTTCGAATTGACACAAGGAAATTTAGGGGATATCGATGAACATCTAGAACAAGGATTTTCGGATGTTATGATTACATCGAGGGAATCTACTTTGGACAATCATCACTGGAAAACGGTTCAAAATGTTCCTTTATATATCGTTGTTTCCTCCCAACATCGTTATGCAGATTGTAATGCTCTTAGTTTGGCAGAGCTATCTGGCGAGCCGTTTATTGGATTGAAAAACAACTGCGGATTAAAAGAAACGATCATGTCCCGTTTTCGACATACCGGTTTTGTTCTTGCTTCGGCTTATGAAGCGGAGGACCTGATCACTGTAGCCGGTTTTATCAAATCGGGTCTTGGTGTATCAGTATTGCCAAAGACATTGGGGTTAATGTTAGATGAATTGGTCTGGATCCCTATCCTTGATGAAGGATGGTACTGGGAAATCGGGTTGAAGTGGAGAGAAGATCATCATATTTCTCCAGCAGCCAAAAGGTTTATTGCATTTGTTGAAACTTTACATCCAAAAGAATGACCGCCAAAATTTAGGATTGAAGAAGTCATGGCAATATGCAAGAACATCTATCTATTAAAGTCGCTTTTTAAGCGACTTTCTTATATTATTGGTACAAGATCATAGTCAATTACCTAGAAGTTATCCAAACGGGGCACCGAATGGGACTTTTTTTTTCTAGCACGGAAGAATATTTCGAAGAAATGATAGGGTGATAGGGATGAGAAGACTGGAGTCTGGCATGACAATAGACAACGAAATATTCACTGATATTGTCAGGTATGAACACGAAACGATCAGCGAAACAACCATAACAAATTCGAATATTGGTTCACCTATATTTTGGAGCTGTAACCTGAAACATCTTGTATTTGATACCTGCGATTTTACCAATGCGAGATTTTTTGCCGGTTGTACGATTGATCATTGTACTTTTATCCGTTCCGACTTACGCTCTGTTGGCATTGCCAGGAACGAAGCTGTTTTCACCAATTGCGAATTTCCCTCCTGCGATCTGAGAGGCATGACATTGGAGAATGCAACGTTTATCGACTGTACTTTTTTTAAATGCCGATTTAATGACCGGATTCTACAAGCGGCGAATATCGTCAATTGTTCCTTTACCGGCAAGCTGGTGGATATTACGTTTGAAGGAGATGGCACACAAAAGCTAATCGCCAATTTTGAAAACTGCATCCTTGACGGAGTTCGTTTTGTAGGCTGTGACCTAACGCAATGTATTCCGCCAAAATCAAAAAACCATGTATATGTTGAACAGGTATCCTCACGTGTGAAAAAGGCTATGAAGAAGATAGACGATGACGCTGATCTATCTGACGATGTTCGGAAAGTACTCGTCCGCAATCTGCGCAAGCTTGAGCATATGGAACAATATATTTTTAACACGGCGCATATGAAGAAAATATATGGTGATGTATTTGTTGAACGATTTTTCAGCAGTCTGGAATAATGCGTAAACAACTCGGCCGCGGAAAAATGTCAAAGGACACGAACATATTTTCATTAAATCGCTATTTCAGCGGCTTATTTTTTTTGTACAAGTTCGTGTTTCGATTGAAGAAAAAAGGACTTGTTCTCATGTTGTATCTCCAATTAAACCTTTTACAATCATTGTCAGTAAGCTATAATAAAATAATCGATGGGAATACCGAATATAAAAGTGAAATAATGTAATTGTTCGAGACAAAGTATAAGTAGAAATTGATTACGGGATCGGCACGGCACATTGTGTTGAGTGACGTGAATCCATATAAAAAAATCGGAGGTATCGTTATGATCAAGAAGAAACTTTGCACAGCCGTTAGCGCAGCTTTAATCGTTTCTATGCTGGCTACTGGCGGAATCGTCGTTTTCCAAGGTAAAACAACATTAGAGGTAGCGAAGTCGGCAGGAGATAAAAAGGTTGAAGTTATTAAAGCTATCCAAAGCACCTGATGCAAAAGTCAACAGGAATCAAAAAACTTCAAATGTTACATAAAAAAAACCAAAGTTCCGATTGGAACTTTGGTTTTTTTATGTACTTGCATGTAATAGAAGGAGAAGATTGTACTACATTCCATTACGTGCCCGGAACTTCAGGCTGCAAGTTTTCTTGTTCCTCCAGCAGTCGTTTCAGCTTTTGGCGCTGCCGTTTTTCCTTCTGACGTCGCTCTTTGTCCTCAGCCTGCAGTGCCTTGAGCAGGGAGAAACACATCCCGATAAGGACTACAGCGAACGGCAATGCAGACACGATGGAGGCCGTCTGGAGGCCGTTCAATCCCCCACTAATCAGCAACACTACCGCAATAGCGGACTGCATGATTCCCCAAGTCAATTTCACTCTTGTACTTGGGTTTAGTTTGCCATCTGAAGACAGCATGCCTAACACAAAGGTAGCCGAATCAGCCGACGTAATAAAGAAGGTCATGATGAGGAGTGTTGCGATGAATGCTACGATCGAGCCCAAAGGCAACTGCTCCAACATAAGGAATAGGGCGGTTGTCGCATCTTCCTTGACGGCTTCCGCCAGATGAGCGGCATTGAACAATTCCATGTGAAGTCCGGTTCCGCCGAAGACTGAGAACCATATAAATCCGAAAAGGCTTGGAATAACCATGACGTAAATTACAAATTCCTTGATGGTTCTGCCTCTGGATACTCTTGCGATAAAAGTGCCGACAAAAGGAGCCCATGCGATCCACCAAGCCCAGTAAAATAACGTCCATGCTCCAATCCAGGTTTCTCTTGAGAACGGCGTCAATCTCAAACTCATGTTAATAATATTCTGCATATAACTGCCCAAGGTTGTCGTGAATGTGTCAAATATGAAAGAAGTCGGTCCAGTCGCTAATACAAACACCATCAATAGCACAGCTATAACGAGGTTGGTGTTGCTTAGAATCTTAATCCCTTTATCCAGACCGGAGGTTGCCGAGATTAGAAACAGTACGGTTACAATTGAGATAATGACAATCTGGGACAACGTCGAGTTAGGAATACCGAATAAGTAATCCAGTCCCCCACCAATCTGAAGTGCACCCAATCCAAGAGAGGTTGCAACACCAAAGATGGTGGCAATAACAGCCAGAATATCAATGATCTTGCCAAGCCAGCCAGCCGCAAGACGCTCACCGATCAGAGGAATAAAGGTAGAACTGATCAACCCTTTATAACCTTTCCGGAACTGGAAGTAAGCGAGCGCCAAACCGATAACGGTATAAATCGCCCAAGGATGCAGCCCCCAGTGAAAGAAGGAATAACGCATGGAAAGTCTTGCTGCCTGCGCAGTTCCGGCTTCTGCTCCTTCCGGGGCAGATAAATAGTGGGACAGGGGCTCGGCAACTCCCCAGAAAACCAGTCCGATTCCCATACCAGCGCTAAACAGCATGGACAGCCAGGAAATCGTAGAATATTCCGGTTCATCATCGTCATCCCCCAGCCTGATCCCGCCAAATCGGCTGAATGCCAGATAAAAAGCAAAGATCAGGAAGAACAGTGTCGCTAACAAATAAAACCAGCCAAAATTCTGAATAGAGAAGTTGTAGGCAACGTTTGCTGCATCCGCCAGCTGATCAGGAGCGACGCCCCCCCATATTGCAAACAGTGCAACGATGATAATTGTGATGGTAAATACCATGATGAGACCTCCATTATGTAATCTTCATCCAACTTTTCCTTAGTATGTGCTAGTCCGGCTAGTTATCATTCGGAAAGCCAGCTGTTGATAACATAAAACAATTCGACGTGTATTGAAACAGGTGAGGAGAAAGTCCTCTTTTTCAAAGGAGAGGATTTATCGATTTTTGATGTCCCCCAAGGAGAAGAAATGTTGAATAAAAAATGATAAGAAGGGGGAGAGTAGGGAGAAAAAGGGGGGGAAATCCATGTACCGTTTAACCGTTCTAGCCATTAGTCTTTTTCTGTTCTTTGGAGCATATCATACTGCCGAAGCATCAGAAATATCCACATCTTCTCTCATTAGTGATCTACAAAAAGGGGGTTACATCCTTTATGTCCGACATGGAGATGCAACAGTTGGAGTTGATCAACCAGATTTTAGTCTGACAGATTGCTCCACACAGAGGAATTTAAGTGCGCTTGGAAAGGAACAGGCAGAAAAATATGGTCATGCTATTCGGAAACTAAATATCCCCGTCCATTTCCCCGTGGAAGCAAGTCCCCTGTGTAGAACTCTCCAAACTGCTCAGATTGCGTTTGGTGCACAAAATGTAAAAGAAAATACATTTTGGTTAAACATATATAAACTCAGTCAAAATCTGGACACAGAAAATATAAACAGTACAATTCAAGCATTTACAAATGAAGTAGAGCAAACCTCTCCAACGAATTCGAACAGGCTTATTGTAGCTCACTCTTTTCCTAGCGGTCTGGGATTAGGAGAACTCTCGAGTATGGAGACAGTCATTATTAAACCACTGGGAGACCATAAAGGGTATCAAGTTGTTGGAAAATTGAAATTAGAAGATGTTTTACAGCAAGCTGGAATGTCTTAGATGTCGAGGGACAAGAAGAACATATGCTCATTCAAGTCGCTATTTTGGCGGCTTTTTTTATCGTTTCCTGACGGAAAAAATAAGAATCTAGAAATTAATAAGATCATATACTTTATATAAAGTGGTTCCAAGAGAGGGATTCTACGTTCAAAATTGAATACATTATGAAGGATTGTCTATTTTACCAATATTGGCTATATCGATCAAGAAAGACGATTCTCAAAATAATGAGAGGACTGATTATATGAAAACGACACAACTTTTATATATGTTTGCAAATGAGAACAGTAACTTTGTTGTATCTATGAATGAAGATTCAGGTAAACGACTAACTAATTATGGTGAATGTGAGGAGAAAATAAATGAAATTGGTACTTCAGAATGTAAGGAAGAGTTTTGGTGATCAACACGTATTAAACGATCTCAGTTTTCAATTTGAAAAAGGAAAGATATATGGCCTTCTGGGACGAAATGGTGCTGGAAAAACAACATTATTTAATTGTTTAGGTGGCGAGATACAGGCGGATGGTGGCACTATGAAAGTCGTGGACGAATCCACATCACGTAACATCGAGATAGATGATGTTGGATATGTATATTCCATGCCATTGTTACCGGAGTTTCTAACGGGATATGAGTTTGTACGTTTTTTCATTGATGTTAATTTTGAAGTGATTGAAGGTCGAGGAGACGACATTGACGCTCTCTTTGATATGATGCACATGACACAGGAAGACCGGCATAAACTCATTAAGCACTACTCACATGGAATGAAAAACAAAGTGCAAATGATGTTATTTTTACTCACTAAACCAACAGTAATCTTGCTAGATGAACCTCTCACTTCCTTTGATGTCATCGTTGCCAGCGAGATGAAACAATTGCTGCGAAATATGAAAAAGGATCATGTACTCATTTTCTCAACTCATATATTACAATTGGCAACCGATCTGTGCGATGAATTAATTATTCTAAATGATGGCAGTTTGACGCAGATTTCACCCGATATCCTCACCCAGCCCGATTTTGAAGAGAAGGTCATTAAATTATTGCGGAATGAAAGCGATATTGTTCCTACAGAAACAGAACGGAAACAGATGGAAAACAGAGTTGAGAAGGAGAATGCCGATGCAGGAAATGTTTAGTACGGTTTCTCGCATGCGGCAGCTGCAGATTATTACTCTCGTAAACCGCCTCATATATTTCATGCAGAGGATACCCGTTGTAGGCCGTTTAGTTAGTGAACAAACCTATGCTGCTTTTCGGACGAAACGTATCCTTGGTGCGATCGCAGTGATTTTGATGTTTGTCGCTGGTCTGTTAGAAAGTTTATTCTATATCGGGGGCATGCTTGCATTGCCCATATTCTTATGGACAGAGGGATATAACACGACAGAGCGGTTTGCACTTCTTCTTCACATGTATTTTTGCATTAGTGGAGTCATGGCCGGAATGACTAGTGCAAAAGTTTTGGAATCAAACAAATTGAAGTATACTGCTGTTCGACTTATGCGAATTGTGCCTACCAAATTTATGCGAGCCGGGCTGTTTTACCGGTATACTACATTCTTTCTGTATCAAGGGATTGCCTTTTCTTTGGTTTCATGGTTCTTTGATTTTTCAATATCTCATGCGCTTCTGATCGTTGGAGTTATGACGATTTGGCGCGTAATGAGCGAAGTTATACATTTGGCCATTTTTCGATGGAAAGGGACTATTCTTATACAGAAAACATGGATTATGGGCTTGGTTATGATACTCACACTAACTGCTGCGTACCTTCCATTGACGTCACTGAGCATTCCTCTTGGGGGAGCGGTGATATTGGATCAACGGTGGCTTGTCACACTCATATTGTTATCGGGGACTGTTGCTGGTTATATCTTACTCAAACATACCGATTACACAGCAGCGGTACGCGCAGTAACGAACCAAGCTGATCCTTTGTTAAATACGGAAATCATGATGGCTGATCTTCAACAGAAAATGGTTCAGTCAAAAGATCATGAGCATAGTAGCGATTCCTCGGCTAACCTGCATGATCGCGTGCAAACTTCATTGGATAAAAGGGGATACGAGCAAATTCACAACCTCCTGTTTACTCGGTACGATCATCTCGTCCATTTGCCTTTTCGCAGACGTTTAACAGCTATTATGATCATCGGATTATTACTATCTTTCTTGGCACTCATCTTCAGAGATCATGTCTCTCTAAACACGGTGGAACGATTTACGCCTATACTCATTATGGCTATGCTAAGCCTGACAATAGGTCGAGAGGTTTGTAAGGGGCTATTTTACCATTGTGATATGCAGCTTATGCGCTACTCCTTTTATCGCAAGCATGCGAAGCAACATTTTCGTCTAAGATTTAGAAGTGTATTATCCTTAAACCTAAAATTAGGTGCGTGTCTAGCAGCCGTACTAAGTATCTCTATACTTGTTTTGTCTGAAGGAAAGGATATAAGTACATTGCTTGCCATCTGGTTTATGACGATGACACTGTCCATATTTTTCTCAGTACATCATTTATTGGTATATTATGTATTCCAACCCTACACAACGGAGTTGGACACCAATAATCCTCTTTTTACATTAGTGAACAGTCTTATTTCATTAGGCTTTGTTATAACGATGTTTTTAGGTCCAACTCTGTGGGTGCTCACTGTTATCTTAATTGTATTGACTGTAGGCTATCTGTTCAGTGCGGTACCTGTCGTATCCAAATATGCTCAAAATAACTTTAGAGTGAAGTGAAAGAAAGCCCCAATCATTTTAAAACGCTACTGACATAACGTTGTCAGTAGCGTTTTTTTATCATTGGATATGTAAAAGTAAAAGATATGGATAAGTAACATGTCTGTTTTACAAAAAAATAGGACACAGTTAGATTTAGAAAGGATGATATATTGTGAATTTTTCTTCTGTACGCATCATTACTGACGACGTGGATCGTCTCGTTGAGTTCTACGAAAAAGTCTTGGAGGTTACGGCAGAACGACCTGCACCGGTATTTGCCGAACTCGTTGTGCCATCATGTACCCTTGCAATAGGACATACCCAGACGGCACAGTTATTCGGTACGGATGCTGTACTGAGCGCTCATAACCGTACTGTCATTATTGAGTTTCGAGTCGATGATGTAGAAGCCGAATATGAGCGCTTAAAGTCATTTGTCGATCATTGGGTAAAAGAACCGACCATGATGCCGTGGGGAAACCGTTCCATGCTGTTCCGCGATCCCGATGGCAACCTACTTAACCTTTTTGAGCCCGTGACTGAGGATGCGATTAAACGGTTTAAAGATAGACATTAACATACAGTTTCAATGAAATTTGTTCATCTACGACGAATTGGAGTATGATTGGGGAAGACATTACTTCTTTGGAGGGGGACATCTGTTTTGGATGAGCAGTTTCTAGATTTATTGGCCGAAAAATATGATACGGAAGAAAAGATCGTAACCGAGATCATCAACCTTGAAGCGATCTCCAATCTCCCGAAGGGAACCGAGCATTTTGTCAGCGATTTGCATGGGGAGTTCCAGGCATTTCAGCATGTACTAAGAAACGGTTCGGGTACCGTCAGAGAGAAAATCAAAGAATTATTCCGGGAATCTTGGACAGATCAAGAAATCAATGATTTTGCCGCTTTGGTTTATTATCCGGAAGAAAAAATACAGCTGGTCATAGGTGAACTGAGCAATAAACAGGCTCTGAACCAGTGGTATAGACGAACGATTGAACACATGCTTAAGCTTATCTCTTATGCCTCTTCCAAGTATACTCGCTCGAAATTGCGTAAAGCTCTGCCGGAGCAGTATGTATATATTGTAGAAGAGCTTCTATATAAGACGGACTCGACCAACAATAAGGACCCTTATTACGAGGAAATATATCGACAAATTATATCCTTGGGACAGGCGGACAAGCTCATCATCGGCCTTGCTTATACGACCCAACGCCTGGTAGTTGACCATCTTCATGTGGTTGGAGATATCTATGACCGGGGGCCGGACCCTGATAAAATTATGGACACGCTAATCAACTACCATTCTGTAGACATTCAGTGGGGGAACCATGATGTCCTCTGGATCGGTGCTTATGCGGGTTCTCTGGTCTGCCTTGCGAATATTATCCGGATCTGCGCCAGGTACGATAATCTGGACATCATTGAAGATGTGTACGGAATTAATCTGCGCCCACTACTAAATCTGGCGGAGAAATATTACGAAGACAATCTGCCCTTTAGACCTAAACTGCAAGCTGGCCATAACGTATCGGAGCAGGAAATTCTGCAGATCACCAAAATTCACCAGGCCATTGCCATGATCCAGTTTAAACTGGAAATCCCGATTATTAAGAGACGCCCATACTTCAATATGTCTGAAAGACTTTTGCTGGAGAAGATTGATTACGACAACAATGAAATTAATATCTGCGGAAAAACGTACACATTGGAAAACACCTGTTTTAGCACCATAAATCCGCAGCAGCCTGAGCAATTGCTGGAAGAAGAACGTCAGGTAATGGAAAAGCTCCTGTTCTCCGTTCAGCATTCCGAAAAGCTGGCCAGACATATGAACTTTCTTATGAAGAAGGGTAGTCTTTATTTAAAATACAACGGGAATTTGTTAATCCACGGCTGTATTCCTTTGGATGAAGAAGGAAATATGGAAGAAATGCAGATTGAAGACAAGACATATGCGGGTCGTCAATTGCTTGATGTTTTTGAAGATTATCTACGCTACGCCTTCGCGCATCCGGAGGAGACAGAAGATCTGGCAACGGATATGGTATGGTACATCTGGACTGGGGAATGTTCCTCGCTCTTTGGAAAGAGAGAAATGACTACGTTTGAACGGTATTTTATCCAGGATAAAGAAGCACATAAGGAGAACAAGAATCCCTACTACCATTTACGTGAGAATGAAGAGGTGTGCCGGAAAATCCTGCAGGAGTTTGATTTGAATCCGGATCATGGACATGTCATTAACGGCCACACGCCAGTCAAAGAAATTCGTGGAGAGAGCCCTGTTAAAGCAAACGGCAAAATGATCGTGATTGACGGCGGTTTTTCCAAAGCCTATCAATCCACAACGGGCATTGCCGGATATACGTTGCTGTTTAATTCCTTTGGCATGCAGCTCGTCGCCCATCAGAAATTTAATTCAAAAGAAGATGTGCTATGCAACGGAACGGACGTATTGTCTGTAAAAAGACTGGTGGATAAGGAACTGGAACGAAAACTGGTGAAGGAAACCAATGTTGGAGAGAAGCTGCTGCAGAAAATCTCAAATTTGAAGGACCTTCTGGAATATCACTATATGAATTAAAACGATTGCTAAAAACATCCGGATTAAATGTTGGAGTGTAATTAAGCACAGACGCTCGTACAGGCAGGGAAGTAAATACCCTGCCTGTACGAGTTTTTCTTTTTTAAAGGGAGCGATGTAACAGAAGGCAGGAGCCTATGAGATGCCACCGCCACAGGAATCAATTATCCCTTAGTATTGATCCAGATGGGTAATTCCTCTTGAGTATAGGTTCTGCACTAAATTGAGAAATTCTTCTGATGATAAATCCTTTTCACGCTGGAGCCAAAGACGAAATAAAGCAAGGGAAGTTGTCAGGTAAAACTCAATTAAGTATGGCGTTTTATGTCATTCAACAGATCATTTTCAACAGCGTCTAACAATGCGTAAATGTCCGTAAAGTATTGATAAAAGGTGCTGCGGTTATATCCTGAGTTTTTTGCAATTTCCTGAACCGAAATTTTTTCAATCGGCTTTTGACTATATAGCTCACAGAAAACTTCTATAAACTTTTGTCTTGTTTTCTCCGTTATTTGAGGTTGCTTTTTCATGTTTTCCTCCTGTTATGGAATACGAGTATTATCCGACAAATATTAAAAAACTGCTGGTTGATCAAGGCATAATGAAGATTTATAATCGCATCATACAACATGTTGTCTGATAATCAAAAGGAAATATTATTACCTAGGGGGGTGGATCATGTCAACCACACAAGAAAGAATTTTAATTTTTGGTGCAGGTGTTATCGGGAGCATGTACGCAATTAAGTTTATTGAAGCAGGATTTGATGTTACCGTGTTTGCACATTCGAATAGATATAAATCATTGAGAAAAAATGGCCTGCAATATGTAGAAAAAGGGGCAGTTAGATCGATTGAAGTGAATGTCATTGATACACTCGAACATGACGATGTATATGATTTTATTTTCGTTACCGTTCGTTATGATCGATCCGAATCAGCGTTGTTCGCGCTAAAAGATAATCAAAGCAAAAATATAATTACGATGACTAGTAACTCCATTGGATTTTCCTCGTGGCTGGATATCGTAGGAGATAGACTTTTACCAGCTTTTCCAGGCTTCGGAGGACAGATTAAAGATGAAGTATTACATGCTCGATTTTTACCAAAGTTTATAGCTGCAACTGTATTTGGAGAAATTAATGGTGTGGTGACAGAGCGTATAGAGAACCTTGCAAAATTATTTAAGACAGCCAAGCTTCCCTACGTTATTAAAAAGGATATGCAATCGTATCTAATCACACATTCCGTATCAGACATTGCCATGTTGAGCTTTTTGCATTCTGGACATAAGATCATTGATCACAAAACAGCCAGAACCAGAACGACGGCACACCGAATAACAGTCACTTTGAAAACGTATCTAAGGGCAATACAACAAGCTGGCGTTTCACTCGATCCGCCCATTTTTAAAATGGTGCTTAAATTTCCGAACTTATTGTTGGATCTATTTTTTATGACATGGCTGCGAACTAAAATGGTTAGGGATATGATGTTGCCGGATTATGCAAATAATGCGAACAATGAGATTTTACAACTGAACAATGATTTGAGGAGATTTTTAAGTCAAAATGATATTACATCGAGAACGAACTGGATGGATAACCCAAAAGAAATGTGAAATGAAGCGATCACTTGTATCTCTCAGTTACCCTCGGTCCGTCATATTTCTTGAGCCGCTTGCAACTGGAATAAGAAAATAAAAAAATTGACATGAAACCAGTTACATACTTTAATCTTGTTTTGTAGCGAGAGATCACAATCATTCATATAGAACTCATGATGAGTTTTTTTAAACACTTATTAAATATACATTATAAAGTGTTTAAATAAAGTGGATTATCTCAAGCACGAGAGCAAACAAATTATACAATGGAGGGCATAAATATGATTAAACTGGTAGTCACTGATTTAGATGGAACGTTTTTGAACAATAAGGGTTCGTACGATGTTGAACTTTTCAAAAAGGTTTATGCCGAGATGCAGCAAAAAGGAGTTACTTTTGTAGCCTGTACCGGGAAACAATGTGAACGTGTAGAAAAACTGTTTGATGAGCATGGCAAAGGAGTCTGGATTCTGGGTGACAGCGCTGCTCGAATCAAAAAAGATGGTGAAGTCATCAAAGAGTTCAGCATGGAAAAGGAACTTGCCATGAAGGCGATTGATCGAATTCAGGATTTCGACAACACGATGACTCTTATCGTATGTGCAAGCGATGCTGCTTACGTTCATTCTTCCATTTCCGAAGAAATGTACGAAGTCGTGAAGGGCTCCTATGAACGTGTAATCAAAACAGATTCCTTCGAAACCATTGAGAGTCATTTTATCAAAATTACGGTCTTTGATACGGAAGGACGCAGTACAGCATTAAGAGCGCATGTGGAGGGTACAATGTTCGGACAGATTTACATTGTTGACTCGGAGGCCAGATGGCTGGATATTACGGCATTACACACACACAAAGGAGAGACCGTGAAGAAGCTGCAAGACATGCTGGGTGTCACATACGAGGAGACGATGTCATTTGGTGACGGTGAGAATGATGTGGAGCTTATGGCCATCGCCAAATATAGCTTTGCAGTAAGTAATGCTTGTGATAATACGAAAAAAGCAGCAAGTTTCATTACGAAATCCAACGAAGAAAAGGGTGTTCTTCTAACGATTCAAAAAATCCTGGATTTGCAGTAATCCTTGTCTGACAAGGTACTACATGTTCGATCTAACGGGGGCAATCTTAGGATTGCCCTATTTTCATTGGATAAAAACGTTACTTGGGGTCCGAGTCGTTGTTGGTAACTTGTTTGCGATAATGCTGTGGAACTACACCCATCTGTTTACGGAAAATGGACGAAAAATAACTGGAGCTTTGAAAACCGCAGGCAAGTGCAATTTCACTTATGGATCTCCGTGTTTCTTTTAACATTTCACAGCTTTTCTGAAGTCGATATTGGGTGACATAGTTGTTTGGCGATTG
The DNA here is from genome assembly GCF_038595085.1 of Paenibacillus sp. FSL R5-0749. NCBI lineage: Bacteria > Bacillati > Bacillota > Bacilli > Caryophanales > Paenibacillaceae > Paenibacillus > Paenibacillus sp. FSL R5-0749. The sequence continues at coordinate 3,513,696 of NZ_CP152005.1, forward strand.
GCCCACATATTTGTTAAACAATTGGCAACATCGACTTCTGCAAACAGCTCCGGCAGATGCGATCTCCTCAAGTGTTATCTTCTGATCATAGTTCTGGTGAATGAATTGAGTCATTTCCTGAACATGCGTTAATATGCCAGGTTGACCGGAAACAGGCTTCAACTGATCGCCAATTGTAGCGCACAACGACAACGCTTGGGATACCAAACGAAGTGGATTGGGAGGCGTATGTTCCCTATGCATTTCCCGATAGAGTTCCTGAATGGACTGTACGATGTCTTGTTGCCAGGCCATCTGCTCTGTGAGTACAACAAAATCAGCCATATTGGAACTGAACTTCTCTTCCCAGTACGTCTTAAGATATGAAGTTTTCTCTCCAAGGATAGAGGGATGAATAACGACCACCAGGAACGAACAATCGTCGTGATCCGCAGCAGCGTAACCAAAATGCAAACGTTGGCTATTCACAAAAAGTCCGTCTCCTTGATGCAATCGCGTGATACTTCCATTAACCGAGAAATCCATTGATCCCTTTAATATATAGATAAACTCCAGATCCACATGCCAATGTGCAACTGCGGCATGATTATCAAATTGATGAAGGCTTCCTTTGCGGACATAAAGGGGGACATCAGGAAGATTATAATCCAACCGTTCTGATAAATCAGAGAACACCTCTAAATCTGTCATTGAGAATCCCTTCTTTGCACAAATGTATACGATATTAATAAAAGTATAGCCAATATTGATGGAAACAACAACGATTACGTACTATCTTTATATTATTGAGAACAACCGAGAGGACAGATACAGGTGAGAAAACGCATGCAGATTCAAGGGTTCGGCAAACGCGATTTTAATCGAGAGTTAGTCTCGCTTGTAATCCCCATTGCACTACAAAATCTAATATCCGCAACGGTGATATCTGTTGATGTGATCATGCTGGGTATGATCAGTCAATCTGTAATGGCAGCCGTATCACTCGCCGGACAAATCACCTTTACCTTAACATTGTTTTACATGGGATTGTCAGCGGGGGCGAGTATCCTCACTGCCCAGTACTGGGGGAAGAAGGACTCATTAACCATACAGCGCATTCTGAGTATTGCCTGTGTATTCTCCCTAAGCATATCGATTCTGTTTTTCTTGTCTTCCTTCCTGATTCCCGATACACTCATGCGCTTATTCACCAATGATCCTGAATTGATTCAATATGGTTCAAGGTTTTTACAGTTTAATTCCTTTTCTTACCTCGTCATGGGATTATCGCATATGTATCTGAGTGTAGTTCGAAGTATGGAAAATGCAAAACTCAGTGCGTGGGTCAGTTCATTATGCTTGGTCTTAAACATTATATTTAATGCTATTGGCATTTTTGTACTATTCCCATCCAATCCGGAACTTGCGATTGCGGCAGTGGCTCTTGCCACGGTCTTGGCACGTATAATTGAACTGGCATGTTGTGTGATTCATTCCTTTACTAAGGGATCCATTCGCTTTCGTTTACCAGTACGTGACAGTATGCATCGTAATCTATTAAAGGATTTCCTGAGATATACCCTGCCTGTGCAGGGGAATTATATCGTATGGGGAGGAGCACTTACCGCTACGGCTGCCATTATAGGCCATGTGAACTCCGATATGGTAGCGGCAAACTCCATCGCATCTGTAGTCAAGAACTTGGCGGTTGTTCTCTGTGGCGGCATAGCTACCGGGGGCTCTGTACTGATTGGAAAGTATCTGGGGCAGGGTGAAATGGAGAAAGCTAAGTATGCGGGTAACCACATGTGTTATTATGCACTCATTTTTGGAGCCATTGCAGGCTGTACCATTTTGCTTATTAAACCTTTAGTTTACTCCATCGTCAGTCTGAGTCCAGTCGCTCAAAGCGATCTGGATGGCATGTTATACATTAGTGCGTATTATTGTATTGCGAAGTCTTTTAACTCCACAACGATAGCAGGTATATTCCCGGCCGGTGGAGATGCGAAGTTCGGATTATGGTGTGACATGGTTGTCATGTGGCTTATTATTTTACCACTTAGTTACCTGTGCGCTTTTGTTTGGCAAGTATCTCCCATTTTTTTATACGTCATCATCAGCTTAGACGAGTTAATTAAACTACCCATTGCTTTCACCCGTTATCGTCAGTTTAAGTGGCTCAATAACTTAACTAGAAACTTTACATAAACCTGATCTTACCAGGGGTTATGTAACTTACTCTACTAAATAATAGCTTTTCATAAAGGAGAAGATGATATGAATATCCGTGAACGAATGGCAAGCAAACAATTATTTTCAGATGATGATGCAAATTACCCGAAAGAGGCTGCGGAATTAGCCAAAGCACGCCAGCGAGGTAAAGCCTTATGCTATGAAATAAATAATTTGCATCCAGATGATGTTGAAATGCGAAACACGTTAATGAAGCAGCTTTTTGGCAGTATGGGGGAAAATGTGTGGATGGAGCCGCCACTTCGGATGTCCTATGGCTCAAATACGACCCTAGGGAATAATGTATATATTAATTTCAATCTGACCGTGGTGGATGACTATACAGTAACCATTGGGAATGATGTCATGTTTGGCCCAAATGTAACGATTGCTGTAACAAGTCATCCTGTGCACCCTGAGAAGCGCAAAGAAGGCGGAATGTTTGCATTGCCCGTGGTTATTGAAGATGGGGCGTGGATTGGAAGCGGAGCGATTATTCTACCAGGCGTCACAATTGGCGAGGGTAGTGTCATTGGTGCCGGCAGTGTTGTAACCAAGGACGTGCCTGCAAACGTAATTGCTGTTGGAAATCCATGCAGAGTGCTTCGTGAGATTACCGAACAGGATCGAGAATTCTACTACAAAGATATGCGTTTTAATCAGGTTGAATGGTAAAAGAAATGACATCTACCTTCTGGAAAGGAGTTCATTGATGATTATAGATATCATATATGCGATTATTACATTGTTAACTCTGTTTTTTGTCCTTAGAGCCATTGTTCATTCCCGGCGAACCCATTTCATAGCTAGTAAAATGAACAGACATTTAGAACATTACTATAATGAAGATGCCTATCATAATGATATTGCCTCTAAGGATTAACATTGGTATCTCTTCCACGTTGCATTGCTCACCTGGTATGACGGTTTTGCATTCAAATGATCTGGTGAAAACATATATCAATACAGTCTGGATGGAGAGTCATTTATCAGCTTTGGTTAAGTCTTCCACTTGGATGGGGGCATTATCGAGGAGACCGGGTCGGCGTGTACAACTTGAACCACGAAGCAGAACAAGGCTATGCGGATGTAGAATTCTTCAATTACGATTCTGAAGATGCTATTAAAAATCGTTGATTCATCTTCCTGGAAACTTAGCGGCTATTACTCGGAATATGTTCTTGTCCCAAACCGAAGACAAGACCCATATTCCGATAGTGTCCCAATCAGTTTACGCGATAGATGGAATTCAAGTAATTCGAAATTAATGCGGTATCATCCAGAGAGGTACGCAGTGCGATGTAACCGTCGGGACGAATCAAGACGAGTTCTTTGCTTGCTACATTGTATATTCGATAGGCATTGCCTTCTGTGTCTATGATGCCTTCCGTCCCATCTGCGTTAGATGGCAGGATATAATGCACATGGAGTTCATCGTCGGTGAAGTTATTTAAGGAAGGAACAATACAATCAACGCAGTTTGCAAAAGCCAAAAGCGTCCAGTGTGGACCGCGCAATAGGTCAAATATACTTCCTGCAAATCCGGTGCCTTGCAGGCCCGTAGCATTAGGAGCGCGATCCCCAGGAAAGGGAGAGGCAGCATGGGGTAGAGCATACGGACGGGTAAGAGAACTTGACCGATAGGAAATGAGAAGTCCACTCGTCAGATCGTCGGATATGGTGCTCAAAGATTGGGACAACTCTCCGCTTTCTGTCACCGTTGCAACAACCGCTCCCATCTTCTTCGTGCTGTCCTCAAGCACGGCTTGAGCCACAGGACGGCGCTCTTCATCGTACGTGTCGAGTAAGGAGGTATCCGCTCCGCGAATGACAGCAGCGAGCTTCCAGCCTAGGTTATACGCGTCCTGTATGCCGGTATTCATACCTTGACCACCTGCCGGTGAATGAACATGGGCAGCATCGCCAGCAAGGAAAACGCGGTCTTTACGATAACGTTCTACCATTCGAACGTTGACCCGATAGATGGACAGCCAGGAAGCATCTGTGAGTCGAACACGTCCAGCCCTGGCGCGCCGGTCAAACATGGCTTGATATATCTCTAGCGACGGCTGCTCTGGTTCTTCGTGGTCTGCTGGAATGGTAGCCTGCAGTTGCCAAATATCGGATTTCGGCAGCGGTGTCACTCCGACCATCCCCTCTGAAGATGTCCAAATATAGATACGGTCACGATCTAATCCTTCCAATCGTACATCGCCAAGATACCATCGCTCATGATCGTGTGTTTCTCCAACCAGCGGTAATTGAATAAACTTGCGAATATTGCTTTTGCCCCCGTCAGCGCCGACGACATAACGAGTGCGAATGTGCTCTTCCCCTTGTGAGGAATTTACGGTTACCGTTACACCATCCACATCCTGAACAAGCCCTGCAGCTTCCATGCCCAACTCAACTTGCCCGCCAAGCTCTGCATATCGGTCACGCAATGCTTTTTCCACATCAAATTGAGCAATCCAGACCGGATCACTATAGGGGGTTTCAAGTTCGACGCTGGCTGCCACGGTAATAGACGGCTTATCCACACTCCTGCCATCTGCGGTATAATAACGAACAGGCAGATCTACGACACCTGTGCCAACAATGTGATGAACGGCGTCCAAGTCATCGACCACTTCAAGCGAGCGAGGCTGGATTGCTTTAGCACGAGAAGCAACGTTGTATAAGGTGCTTCGTTCAATAATACGATGGGCGACGTTTCGACGGGCAAGATCGCAGGCAAGTGTAAGCCCAGTGGGACCGGCCCCGACAATAAGAACATCAACAAAAGACCGCATGGTATTCATGGTTGAACCCTCCTTGATCATTGTTTTGATAGGTTACAAATGTTATACTACACCGTGCAGTGTAGTTTGTAAACAAAGCTTTCACTCTAAGCGTTTTCTGATAGCATACATATAGGGGGAATAGAGGAATGGAACATACGGAAAACAAGAAAATCCGAAAGGGCTCTTCTGACAAACGAGCTAAAATTATTGCAGCAGCAAGAGATCTATTTCTTTCAGATGGTTTTGAGCGTTCCAGTGTCGATGCGATCGCAGCAAAAGCAGGTGTTTCCAAACGGACCGTTTACGATTATTATGGTGACAAACAGAACCTGCTGCTTACCGTTGTGGAAGATTCCAGCTCTGCGGTTCTTGACATGATCGAGCAAGGGATTTCAGACCACCTCTCGGAATTCACAGATCTGAAACAGGCACTCATCTTGTTTTGCGAGCAAATAGTAGCTTCTGCGAACGGCTCATCCGACTATAAGGCTTTGATCCGTTTGGTTATGGTGGAAGCTGCCAACCTGCCAGACTCATTTTTGGAAAGGTTGGATAAGGCAACTGAAGAAAGGCTCATCAGGAGATTTACAGCGTTTGGTCAAGACGGATTGCTTGATGTGCCCGATCCTGAAATGGCTACCAAACATTTCACTGCATTAACGTTTTTATTGGTCTTTAATCAACCTGGACAAACAGGGACATTGGAGGCGGAACAAACCAAACGTATCATCACTGAAGGGGTACGTGTCTTTCTTTGCGCATATGCACCCCGTGGCGTTTAAAACGAAAATCAACCTCATCCGTACGAATTGCGATTTCGCTTATCGATAAAACACTGGTGGGGCTGCCAAATTAGCATAAACATATGCTGAGGATATGTAGGCATTCAAAAGCAGAACAGGAAGAAGGTCTGGGTGTAATCTGCCCAGACCTTTATTCTTACATTAGATTATCCTTGGAGGGAGGGCAAGGTAACTGATTGAGCTTGCTTTCAGGCTCTTCACCATTTTTTACACGTTTTATATTCTTTATAAAGAAATCATATCTTGTTCTATGATATTTCCGACCATCAGGCATTCCCGCTGTATGGGGAGTAAGTATTACATTACTCAGATTCCGGAGCTCACTGTCCAGAGGAAGTGGTTCAGATTCAAACACATCCAGGCATGCACCTGAAATATCCCCGTTTTTTAATGCATCTATTAAGTCCTTTTCGTTGACAATCCCGCCACGGGCTGTGTTGATAAAAAGAGATGTATTCTTCATTTTTTTGAATGTCGCTTTGTTGATCAGCTGTTTGGTTTGCTGATTCAAGGGCACATGTACACTGACGATGTCCGATGTGCTTATAAGCGTATCGAAATCCACCATTTCCACCAAATCGTCCGATTGTGCAGTGGCATTTCTGGCATAAGCCAGCACATTCATATCAAAGACCCTGCAAAACGCAGCTACTTTTTTTCCGATCGCGCCCAAACCGATAATCCCAATCGTTTTGCCTTTTAATTCACTCCCTGTATAGTCCAATTGATGTTCATCCATCTTGTTTTTCATGAAAGTATCCAGAAACGGTATGTTTTTATAATAAGATAATATCAGTGCCATTACGTGCTCGGACACTGCCTGTGCATTCACTCCTGCAGCATTGGCCACCCAAATGCCGAGCTGTGTACAGGCAGGGATATCCACATTATCATATCCTGCACCCGTCTGTACCAATTTCAATTTTTTTGCGATAGAAAGCAGGCTATGATCCACTTTAATATGTTCAGGAATGATTACTTGGCAATCTTTAATATGATGCAGCATTTCGTTTCCAGGCGGAACAATTACAACGTTCCAGTCTTGCGGAAAACACCTTGCAATATTTAATTTTGAGGTCTCGCTAAAATAGCCAACGATGAGAATCTTCATTTGTCAAACCACCTTTCATAACCTATACCATTTTTCAAATATAACACGTTTGATGTTCGTTATTGAGTAACGTCGTTAGGAGAGTATGGAAAAGAATCCAAATAAACAATATACTAGCTATATAGTTTTTTGTTGAGGTGAATATCAAATGAATGAAATGGATGAATCAAAACAAATTGTATTACAAATCGGCATTGCATTGAAAAAGTACAGAAAAGAAAAAAACATGACCTTAGACGACTTATCGGAATTAACAGGCGTAAGCAAACTTACACTGGGAAATATAGAACGTGGCGAGACCAATCCAACTTTGGCCATTATATGGAAAATATCAAAGGGAATATCTTTACCGCTATTGGCTTTGTTCACAGCAGAGAAACCTGTTAGTTTGTATCGGGCAGGCGAGGGACTGCGGTTTTCTAATGATGAAAAAAATTGGATCATTGAACCCGTTTTTAAAAGCAATGATATTGAAATGTGCCGGGCTTATTTACAGCCAAACAGCTCATATTACCCTGAAGGTCATCATGTGAATACAACTGAAATTGCGACAGTAATGACCGGTTCCATTGAGTTACAAGTCAATGGAGAGATTCACATATTGAATCAATATGATACGATCAGTTTCCGTGCAGATTACCCTCACGCTTATACCAATCATACGAATAGCGAAACAGTGCTCCATATATCCTTAAAATATGGTTTCTAAAAGTCGAAAAGCCACTTATTAAATGCAACTCCGAATTCCATGACGGAAACTCGGAGCTGCATTTTTTTAGGTAGTTTTAGTATACCATAAAATAATTATTGTTTAATAAAGTATATTATAATATACTTTCGTTATTCGCGCGAATGTTATAGCAAAGTTTTTAAGCAACAGGAAGTAAATATAATATGCAAGAATTCAGGAAGGAGACATAAAGAATGCCGACTAAACAAAATAAAAAATTCGTGCCATCCTCTATAGCGTTGATCATTCTCGGCATTATCGTTATTGCAGCTAATTTACGCACGCCCTTGACCTCAGTTGGTCCTTTAGTGGGTTTTATAAGGGATGACGTTCATATTTCTAATACATTAGCAGGTCTGATCACAACGGTACCTTTGCTTGTCTTTGCTTTATTATCACCTCTCGTACCCAAATTAGGGAGAAGGTATGGGGTTGAGCGTATCATTTTGATTGCCTTAATCTTGCTGACTGTTGGTATTGTAATACGATCTTTATCTGGTGCAGTTAATCTGTTTATTGGGACAGCAGTTCTTGGATTCGCCATTGCCGTATGTAATGTATTATTGCCGAGTATAATCAAACGGGATTTTCCAAATAAAATCGGATCCATGACAGGAGTTTACTCTATTTCAATGAATTTATCTGGGGCAATCGCTTCGGGAATCAGTGTACCGCTAGCCATAACCGCAGGGCTAAAATGGCAGGGAGCACTGGCGGTATGGGGGATACTAAGCTTTGTATCAATCCTGTGTTGGTTACCCCAATTAAGAAATCAAACGGACCAAACAGCCAAGACGAGTCAACAGATGGCCAGCAACGATGTGAATGTCTGGCGATCCCCACTTGCCTGGCAAGTAACGATTTTTATGGGGATACAGTCCATGGTTTTCTATGTGTTGATCGCATGGTTGCCCGAAATTTTAAAGCAGCAAGGAATTGAATCCAACCAATCAGGCTGGTATCTCTCCATCATGCAGTTAGCTATGCTTCCATTTACCTTTATTGTGCCTGTGATTGCTGGGCGCATGTCTAGTCAACGCTTGTTAGTCGTCATCACAACCATTTTGCTTTTGACCGGGACGCTCGGACTTCTTTACGGCAGTTCCAATATCATTCTGTTGTGGATCATCATACTCGGAATTGGTGGAGGCTTCGCCTTTAGTTTGGCCATGATGTTTTTCGGGTTACGCACTGAAAATGCGCATCAAGCAGCGGAACTATCTGGTATGGCCCAATCGATCGGATATCTTCTTGCCGCACTCGGTCCAGCTCTTATAGGATATCTGCATGATGCAACAAATAGCTGGAACCTGCCACTTTTCATTCTTCTAGGGGCTTCGATCTTACTCTTTTTAGTGGGTATAGGAGCAGCAAACAACCGCTTTGTAGGTAGTCAAAATAGTTACGAAATGTCACGGAAAGGATGATAACTATGTTTGACAAAATTCTGGTCGCCATTGATAAAGGCGAAATAACGAACAAACTCCTTGATGCAACCGTTGAAATAGCACAAAATAAACAAGCTCAAGTTACCTTGGTTCATGTTAGCCAGAGTTATGTGCCGATCGGCATGACGTTTTTACCAGAGAATTTTCTGGAAGACATATTGAACGAAATGGAGAAAGCGAGTTTGGAACAGTTGCATCAAGCCAAATCTAAATTAAAGTCTGCCGGAATTAACCCGGAAACTATTCATCTTAAGGGAGATCCTGGGCATGAACTATTGAATTATGCAAGGGATACGGAGCAGCAACTTATTATTATCGGGAGCCGTGGGCTAAGAGGCATAAAAGAAATGATGCTTGGAAGTGTCAGCCACAAGGTTTCACAGTTATCAAGTTGCCCAGTCCTCATTGTTCATTAACTCCTCTATACAGCGGCATTTCAGGATATTGTGTCCTACAAATGCCGCTGTTTTTTCTATCCTTTAGTTGCCGAAAATGATGAAGGATCAGAGGTTTCATAACACTATAAGCAGCTTAATTATAATATGTGGTAAAATAGACGGGGCAATAAGCCTAGATAAGCACATGCATCTGGCAAAGGAGTTAACCATGACCAAACAACGTAAAATCATTCTAACCTTAACCATATTCTATACATTGTTTATTCTTTATTTTATGTTCCTCGCCTTCGGTAGAAGAGATGCTTCAGAGACAACGACTGGCTATACCTTTCTTTTCTCCCCAGATAGCTTTTTTAAACTGCCGGCTCTATCTGAACTCCTGCATCCCAGTCTCATGACTTTAGTTGATTTGGGTAACATTGCCGCCTTTATCCCTTTTGGTATCCTGATGCCATGGTTGTACAGGATTACCTTTGCCCGGTTCTTTACCTTGTTTGTTATAGCGATTCTTGTGCTGGAAACCATCCAGGCCCTTACCTTACTTGGTAGTTTCGATATAAACGATGCCATTCAGAATACGATAGGAGCAACCATTGGTTATGGGGCGTACAAACTTGGTTTCCGTTCCCGGAACCTCTGGCGCAATCTGGTAAGAACGGCTATTTCCGGTATGATTCTTTTATTAGTCGTATGGGGATTATTCGGAGCGATAGATAACGCAGCAACTAAAGTAGAAGGCCCTTTTGTGGCAATCAACGAATGGATGGACAGTTCGGGTAATTCATCATCTGCAGACAAACCGGACAGCATCAAAATAAGCGATCAAAATGTAAAGATTCTCTATAATATGTACGGCGCTGAAGGCGGAGATCCTAAAACGTTTACATACACGTCTGAGGAAGAGACGATTTTCTCTTTTTATTACGGAATCCCTGAACCAACAGATTATTCAGGAAAAATTCGTGTTACCCTCAATGGAAACGAGATAATGACCGGCTCTGGAGAAGATCAGCGGATTGATCCTGAACTATTCCCGTTGATATTCAAGATTCCTCTCGAACCGGGAAGCGAACTGAAGATCACCATCGAAGGGAACGAAAAAGTATGGGATGTAGGCTATAAACGGATGCAATATTTTTGGAGCAGCTAAATGTTTGATCTTCCATGCCTTTTTAGGCTTGAAAAATGGATAAAGCAGTACAAAAAAAGGACCGTAAGTGTTCATCTCCCATCGATGAATGCTTTCGGTCCTTTTATCTAATGAACGACGGTATCGGTCTTCGTCTCTCTTGATTAACGTCTTCGGAAGGCTCCGCCACGTGCGAGAGCGAAGAAGATGAGCAGGGCAATAATGGAGCCAACGATGGCTGGAATAATGTGAAATCCGCCAATCACCGGTCCCCTTGGTCCCAGCAATTCCGTTCCTAACCAGGAACCGATAAAACCCGCAATAACGTTCCCAAGTACACCGCCCGGTACATCTCGCCCAATCAAGTTGCCGCTTAACCAACCAATAAGTCCACCAACAATGAGTACCCAGAGCAGATCCATGGATTGTTCTCCTTTCTTCGGGTTTATTACAAGTTATGTGGGGTTCGTTGGATTATACCTCATCTTCCTGTCGGTGGAGGAATCTAAAGCGTCTGTGCTAAGATGGGTTAATATAGGATTGAAGACGTTGGAGAACAAGGGTAGATAGGGGTGCGTGTACATTTTGAAGAAAATCTTAGTCATTGATGATGAAATCGCTATTCGAGATTTAATTGAGCTGGTGCTAAGGCGAGAAAACTATGATGTGCAGACCGCAGAGGACGGCAAAACGGGCCTGAGGCTGCTCGACTCTTTTCAACCCGATATAGTGGTACTTGATCTGATGCTGCCAGATTGCTCCGGATATGATTTGTGCAAGGAAATTACCGGAAAACGCGCCATTCCTGTGATTATGCTCTCAGCCAAAAATGAGGTAATCGACAAGGTGCTTGGACTAGAACTGGGCGCGGAAGATTATATGACCAAACCCTTTGATAATCGTGAGTTGCTCGCTCGCATCAAGGTGATTCTGAGAAGAAACGAGAGCAAGGAGGAATCAAGCGAAGGAACAGAGGTGACATCTACACGCATCATTCATGAAGAGTTGACATTTGACTTGGAAAGCCGAAGAGTGCTGAAAAACGATGTACCTGTGTCTTTAACGGCCAAAGAGTTTAAAATTCTGGAAACGTTACTCAAAAGGCCAGAAAAAATTTTTACCCGGGATGAATTGCTGCAGATTGGGTGGGGATATGACTTTATGGGAGACAGTCGCAGTGTGGATATGACCATCATGCGATTACGGAAGAAGTTGGAGGATAACGCGGACGAACCGAAGTATGTTAGGACGATCTATGGATTTGGCTATCAACTTGGAGGTGGCGAGGCCTGAAGTATGCAACCCGGTTACTGCTGAATTATTTATTTTTCTCCGTGCTGTCCTTTGGCATCATCATTTTTGCGGTGAACAAAGCAATCGATTACTACAGCTTCGTAACCATTGAGAAACAGATGATGGAGAAGGCGGATCTGTCCGAGCTGTCCTTCCGTGAGGTGCTAGCTCAGCATAGATCATCCTCAGGGGAGCCGCAAACGGAGGAGATCGTCAGACTTGCTCTGGAGAAGCTGAAAGCTTCAGGCAAGGAAGTACGTATCTATGATAGCTCCAAGCAATTACTGGGCTTGGCTGTGGATGGCATCATCATTAATGATGGCAAACCGCTTATTTTCGACAAAAATATAGAGAAAGCACTGAGCGGCAGTTATGCCTACACCGTCACGGAAGATCATCAGCTTTATTTTGCAACGCCCATTCAGAATCAATTCTACGAAAACGCTTATGTGTATGAATTCGTGGATGACATTTCCTACTTTTATGCGATCATGAATCAAATCCGTTATATCCTGTTTGCAGGTGCAGGCGGTTTCATTGTGCTGATTACGTTATCCAGTCTGTGGATTGCAAGCAATACAACCAAGCCGATTAAGATACTGCTTGGCTCTGTGCAAAGCTTCTCCAGACAGGAGTTTCGGAGAGTTCATCTAAAACGGAAGGATGAGCTAGGCATGCTGGCAGATGGGCTGGATTCCATGGGGCGACAGCTTCATGATTACATTCAGTACCAGAAACAATTTGTCTCCAACGTATCTCACGAGTTAAAAACACCCTTGGCAGCCATTCGTGGTTTCTCTCAATACTTGGTCGAAGGAGAGACTGAGAACAAGGAACTGCAAAAAATCTATGCTCATCTGTTGCAGGAATCGGATCGACTCACCCGCTTGATTAATGAACTGTTATTATTATCCCGATTCGATAAGGCGGGTTCTAATGATTTGGAAGCCCGGAAGACGGAAATGAACGAACTGATTCAGCAAGTTGCAATGAATATGGGAGCCAAGGCTAAGGATAGAGGGATCGAGATCAGAGTTAGTCAGGCGGAGCAAGAACCGGAAGATGACGGTACGACAAGAGTGCAAGCCAACGTGAATCCAATGCTGATGTCCCATGCCATCGCCAATCTTGTGGACAATGCCATCAAATATTCAGGCAGTCCATCGCTGATCGAATTGAAGTTGGAACATACGCCAAGCGAGGTCGTTATACGGATACGTGATCAAGGCATAGGCATCGCGGGCGATGAGCTGGAGCGAGTGCAGGAACGCTTTTACCGAGCGAAAAATGCAAGTACAGCAAATGGGTCGGGTCTTGGACTTTCCATTTGCAAAGAGATTGTAGAGCGGTTTAATGGGTATATCGACATTGAAAGTCAACTGGGAAAAGGGACGACCGTTACAATTGTTTTGCCTCGTGCGTAGCCCTGCATTTCAAACCCAAGCCTAAATAGGTAACGTTACAAGATTGGTACATTTCTGTTATAAGACTAACAAATCTTTTATTTATAATCACTTCATAAGAACAAATCACACATTTATGGAGGGATCATGATGAAATTAACAAAGAAAGCTGCAAGTTTTATCGTACTAGGTGCGTTACTAACGGCGGCATTAACGGGCTGTCAATCCAGTGATGCTACATCTCCAGCAACCGGACAGAACACAGCAAACGAACAGAACACAGGCGAAGGTACAACAAATGCTAATACGCCTGCTTCCGAAAGTGCTGAAGAAAAGGGAACTGAAGCTATTAAGGAAGGTTCGATGGAGAAGGAAGGCAATGTGGTACTGAAGGAGCTTGCTTTTGTCTTTAATGAGCATACCATTGCGATTTCGGATACAGCGAATGAAGAACAAATGGAACAGATGCTGGGCAAACCGGATAACCTGAAATCTCATACGTACAGTGCTGACGATGGAACCAATATGGATAACTTAATCGGTTTTACGGAAAAAGTGTACACGTATCCCGGTCTGGAGATTAAAACCATCAGTATACCTGAGGGGAAACAAGACTCCATCTTTCATATCGAAATCACAGATCCTAAGTACGCCACAGTGCGAAACATTAAAGCAGGGGATAGCCTCGATACACTCAAAAACGCCTACCCTGAGGGGAAACTCGTTGGTGATGGCGCTCCAGATGAGGAGGATGACTTCCGTTACGAGCCGTCCAATTATGTGGATGTGATGTCATTTCATATCAAGGATGCCAAGGTCGAGAGCATTCAAATCTACAGTCTTCTGGACTAATAAGTAGTGAGCAATGTTGGTAAGCCATTCATGCGATTCACCTTCAATATCTGAATAAAAATGAAAAGTTAACCCTCATACATCCTGAAAAGGAGCATTGAGGGTTAACTTGGTTTTAGGACTTTTAAATTAAGCGCTGCTTGGGCAAATGCAGAATAACGTTGAATTGATCGCCATGAATTTCGATGTTGATCTCCCCGCCGTGCAGCTCAACGATACTTTTCACAATGGACAGCCCTAGGCCAGAGCCTTCTGTCTGGCGGGATTCATCTGCTCTTTTGAAACGCTCGAACAACTCTTCCGCAGCAAAATCAATCTCATACGCAGCCGTATTTTGAATTTTGAATTGTACCTGATCATCAGACTCGTCCAAATAAATATAGATTCTGGTTCCTGGAAGCGAATATTTCTGCGCGTTGCCAATTAAATTTTCGAATACACGCCAAATTTTATTGCCGTCCAAATGTGCATGGATGGGGAATTTCGCGATCCTCTCCCGAATCACTGCCGACGCTTGTCCCATACCAGTGTTGGACTCGGCGATCGCCTGTGTCAATAATGTCGCGACATCGACGTACTCAATATCCAGCTCTACTGTACCGCTGGCCATCTTGGAGATTTCGAACAGGTCTTCAATCAACAGCTTCATCCGTAGCGCCTTCCGGTCCAGAGTTTCAATATACGCTCGGGTAGTCTCCGTAGACAGATCTTCTTTTTTTAATAAATCAACATAGTTGATAATAGAAGTAAGCGGGGTTTTCAAATCATGCGATACGTTGGTAATCAGCTCTGTTTTTAACCGTTCACTCTTCATTTGATTCTCCAGCGCGCTTTGATACCCGGCTTTCATATTGTTAATATAGCCAGCAAGCTTGGATAGGGCATCCTTGCCGGTTACCTGAATCGTATTCTGAATATTGCCTTCGGCAATTTCTTTGCTCCCGTTGATGATGGCGATAAAGCGTCCAAGCTTGGAAAGGATATACGGAACCAGGAACAGCACATACAGCAACACATAGAGTATGAGCAAGTCCTGTTCGTATACACCGTAATATGTGGCTGCCTGCCAAATACAAATGCCCGCTATCGGAGTTAGCAGAAACATCATGATGATGCCAAACGTTAATCTCCAGTTCTGCAAACTGGCTCTAAGACCGGTTCTCCAGCTATGAAAGTAATCCATCAGCAGGCTACCATGCCAGAAGGAACGTCCAGCTTGGGGTGCCTTAAAATAAAGAAACAACCTGCTTGCCAGTAAGCAAAGAATAATAAAGGCAAGCAGTGCCTGGATGTAACTTGAAGTTGAATAGCTAATACTCAACCCCGTGTATGAATACGAGTTTATAAGTATGAGGATCCATGAGATCGCGGCGACAATGATGACAATAAGGTCGATTGGAAGCTTCCGATCGGCTTTATTTTTTCTCGATTTTGTATCCAATTCCCCATACCACCTTTAAATATTTTGGGTCTTTAGGGTTGATTTCAATTTTTTCACGGATGTTTCTTACATGTACGGCAACCGTATTCTCTGAAGTGAAGATCAGTTCATTCCACACGCGCTCATAAATCTCTTCAATGGAGAAAACTCTGCCTTTGTTCTCCATCAGCAGCTCCAGAATTTTGTATTCCTTCGGGGTTAATCTAACGTCCTCACCATCTATCTCAACAGTCTTCGAGCTTTTGTTCAGCACGAGTCCTCTTACTTGTATAAGCTCATCCCCGTTTGACTGAAAGGAACCTAAATTCGTAAACCGGCGCAGCTGAGATCGGACTCTGGCAATCAGCTCTAGAGGATTGAACGGCTTCGTAATATAGTCATCAGCACCAACGTTGAGTCCTAAAATCTTGTCGCTATCTTCTGACTTGGCGGAAAGCATAATGATCGGTATATTTTTGTTTTCACGAATTTTAAATGTCGTTTTAATTCCATCGAGCTGCGGCATCATGTTGTCCATAATAATAAGATGAATGGTTTCTTGTTCAAGAATTTCCAGCGCCTCCAATCCGTTAGAGGCAGTGAATACATCCACATCTTCGCTTTTCAAATAAATAACGAGCGCTTCTCGAATTTCTGGTTCATCGTCTACAACAAGAATGTTATTGATAGCCATTATTTCTCACCTTCATCACGATATTTCTTATACTTGCTAATCCGGAACTCATGTATCCCGAAAATTCAACATGGCCGGGGGGAGCGTCTGCAAGCATCAGCTCCTCTGGTGATTCTTCCTGATCTGTGTAAAACCCATGTACCCCAAACCTGGACAGAATCTGCATAACCGGTCTGCTGTTCACCGTGTGAACATAACTTTTTACCCCAAACTTATTCAGTGCTGAAACTAAATTGGGGTTTAGATACACGCGGTATGCAGGCATGGCAACAGCTGTCAGTTGTTTGTCCCTTACGAATTCTACAATACTTTCGGCGGAGGCGCCAGTTTTGTAAAGTGAATATATTTTGTTTGGAAAGGGATGGATTCCCATAACCGTGTCATACATTTCCGGGCTGAAGATTTCAGGTATAACCCGGTTGAGCAGTGCAGGATCCGTACGTCGAACCTCATTGACTAGATGCACAAACTGCTGCTGAATTTGCGCTTTGCTGCCTGCTTTCGTGTCCACAATTAAGTCAAAATCAGGATATTGCTGCATCAGCTGCAGGATGTCCGGCAGGGTAAGAGGGTGGAATCTTCCCATAATAAGCGAGTTCGCAAACTGAAGCTTGGTTACGTTTCGTCCGCGATGAGCAGTCAAGCCGGGCTGTAGCTTCTGCGACCAATCATGTCTGGCTACAAGCTTCCCGTCCGTCGTCTGCACAAGATCAACCTCGAACAAACGGTACCCTCTATTGTAATTGGTTATAAATGCCTCATAAGAATTGGTGTAGCTGGCACCGTCAACTCCACCGAATGCATGTGCAATAAGCCTGTTTTCCTGCCAGCCGCTGGCACCAGGTATAGAGTCCGGCTGATTCTGACTTGTCCTAACAAGCCCCCAGTTGCACCAGATCATTCCTGCCATAATGACTATGAGTAAGCTTAACATCATCGTTTTCTTCATTCGTTCTGCTCCTTCGTTATCCCGATGTAAGTCATACTACAGGACGCAAATGAAGAAGGAGTGGTATAAAAACGAAGGAATTTATGAAGTTTGTATACATTGAAATTCATATAAAAAGAACAAAGCGAAGGCTCGGAAACGGCAAGTTGATCCGCTGGTTTGAGACTGGCACTCAACAAATGCATGAGACGTTGTTGGATGTGTGGATTATAAACAGGGAGGGTGGAAGAGTGAACAAGTCGAGGACGTTTCTTTAAGTATGTATCGTGACGCAGCAGAAACAAAGGCGGAATGGTTCCCCCCTTGTTTCATTACTAGATTATGGACACAGGGTACATTATGCACTTAGAAATCTCCGGCTGTAGTTAGGCGCTGTCAGGACGGAATGTTCATAGCCGTTTGAATGTTTTTCAGGTCGAGCTGAATTTGCTCTGGAATATGGAAAGGATGGTATAACCCATGCTGTACCATATAATTTGATATCTTTTCATGAGAGTCTATCGCTTCATCGAGCTGTTTCATCAGAATTTGCTTGATTTCGGGAGTGGCACATTCGGTCACAGCCATGGCGTAATTTCTGACTCCACTCTTGGCGTTTATCAACAGATCCATTGCGATCACATCATCCGTTAGCGTATGAAGGCCTGACATATGTTCTAATATTGGGTTCATTTGGTTATCTCCTATACAGTCGCTTTAGTCAGCACTCCACCAAGCTCCTGAAGCTGCTGTTGTGATAATATCGCATCTTGTTGCAAAATTTGCTTGAGCTCCGGGTCGGTTACGAGAGCTTGCATGGTCTGGGATTTAGTCAGGCAAACCGTCTTGAATGCTGCAATTTCATGTACCTCGAGCACCTCATGCAATGCGTATTTGGAATTCATTCGAATTGTCCTCCCATGTATCTATCCATATTTAAGGCTTTAAGATGACTTTAATACAATTGTCCGTTTTTGTATCGAACACTTCATAACCACGCTTGGCATCACTGAGGGGAATGACGTGTGTAACAATGTTGCCAGGGTCCACTTTGCCAGACGTAACCAACTCGTACATATATGGCATATAGTGAATGACTGGAGCTTGTCCGGAACGGATATTCACGTTTCGCTGCATGATGTCACCCAGTGGGAATCCGTTATAGCGTCCACCGTATACCCCAGTGACTTGGATGGTTCCGCCTTTGCGGACAGCCTGAGAAGCAATGATAAATGCGCTCATAGTACCGCCTTGCAGTTTCAAACCGCTGGCTAAATACTCAAGATCGCTCATCTTGCCGTCCATTCCTACTGCATCAATGACAACATCGGCGCCGCCTTTGGTCATTTCCTTGAGCGTATTGCCAATGTTCTGATCTTGTTCGAAGTTTACGATTTCGACGTTGTTCGTTCGCTTCGCATGCTGCAAGCGGTAATCGACATAGTCAACGGCAATGACCCGCTTTGCTCCTTTCAGCCAGCAGAATTTCTGGGCCAAGAGTCCGACTGGGCCGCATCCGAGCACGATGACCGTATCTCCATTTTTTACGCCAGCATTATCTACGCTCCAGAATGCCGTAGTCATGGCATCTGCGATCAAGCTTAGCTTTTCATCCGGTTGTTCGCAGTTCTCAGGAATTTTGAAGTGGGTGAAATTGGCAAATGGAACCCGTAAATACTCAGCTTGCCCGCCAGAATATCCGCCGGTCGTTCCCGAGTAGCCGAAATATGCGCCCATATCTCCGTTCTCGTTGGAATTGTCACATTGGCTTTCCAGCTGATTTTTGCAATAAAAGCATTCTCCACATGCGATGTTAAACGGGATGATTACACGGTCGCCTTTTTTTAGGTTTGTCACGCCAGGGCCTACTTCTTCTACGATGCCCATCGGCTCATGTCCGATGACATAGTTCTCCTGAAGGTTAGGGATCATCCCGTGAATAAGATGAAGGTCAGAACCGCAAATGGCGGTACTGGTGATCTTTACGATCATATCGTCCGGTTTCTCAATCTTTGCATCCGGAACCTCTTTGACCACGACATTTTTAACCCCTTGATACGTTACCGCCTTCATGCTTTATGTCCTCCAATATGTTCATCTGGGGTCCGATCAAACATCCCTTTACGCGACGTATCACCCGGGAACAGATTCATCTGCCCGATCATCACCGTATTATTCGCCGAAAGCTGGTCGAGTTGGTACTGTTCATTCAGCTCGTAAGGATGGAACCATTTTTTGCGAATCATGAGCTCCGAGATTTCCTGGTGCATTGCGATTCCTTGTTTAAGCTGAGAGTGCAGAAGGGCTCTTACATCTGGTGAAGCCGTTTCCGTCAGGGCGATGGACAAATTACGCACACCTTCCTTGGCACGAATAAGGAAGTCCATGGCAAAAGTCATATCTGCCATTTCCGGCATATTTAATGAATTAATCGGGTCTAAATAATCGGTATTCATTTGAGCTCCCCTTAATGTGTTATAGGTGTCGGACTAGTTGGAACAGGCGCTTGGAAAGGAGCTTTGGCATAAATGGCTTGCAGCTCGGCGATCTGTTGTATGGACTGAGTGACGTCTTTCTGCATTAAAGCTTTTAGCTCTTGGTCAAAGACCAGGCCTTGCATCAGTTTTGACTTGGCGATGCACAGTGTTTTGAAGTTTAAAGCTTCATGCAGTTCCATCGATTCGTGCGGCGCTAGTGTTGGGTTGTTCATGGAGAACTGATCACCTCCTTTTTTTTCATCAACGTTAGATTTTCCAACGAATCGGATCTTATACTAAAATCTTAGAAGGGTTGCGGAAGATGGAAGATCCGAATATTCCCATACCGTTGCAGGAATATAAACAATTTCTTAATCCGATACTTATTTTTGTGTTTTATATGATCTTGCAAAAGGGAGGAGGACTCACTGTGCCCAATAAAAACAAAATTGATCTAGCCACCGAAAATGCAAGAAAACCGGCAGAAGGTGCCCTTAACTCGAGTGGAAATACACTGGAGCAGCATGCATCTAATGCGGTTTCTGAAGTGCAGACAGCTTTAAATCAGGCAATAAGCTCGTTAAATGAATCTAATGCAACAGATTCACAAGCGTTGGAAAAAGCCCGGCAGCAATTGACCCGAGCAGATGAATTTTTAGATCAAGCGCAAACTTCCGCAAACGCATTACGTCTCCCGGACCAACAATAAAACGGTCCTAGAACTGATAAGCTTGTCAGTGTTTTTCCTTCTATTCCGTATTTTCTCCGATACTCTCTGCATGGGGATTTACCCTGCGTTGACGATCGGAGGAAGCAATTTTCCTAGAACACATATAGTTACGGTCACATGCTTCGGCTCACGCCGAAGTTTTTTGTATTTTAGATGTATGGGACAATTTCAAAATCACGGTTGAAAAAGAATGATTAAGGGCCAGGCATTAGAAAAAGTCTTGAACATAATTATAGGTAATATCTATCCAACTATGTTGAGGAGGACATCATACAGCCTATGTTACCTATGGAAGAATATTTTGGTAAGTTAGAACTCGTTCATTCCTTTTACGGGGCTATGCCTACAGGCGTTAGTGTATCCGAAACCGGGCGTATCTTTGTTTGCTTTCCGAAATGGGGAGATGACGTTAGATTTACGGTAGCGGAAATTGTTGAGGGTCAGTTGCAGCCATATCCTAACTTAGAAACGAACTTGAGTACCCCATCGAATAACGCTATGTCTTTCATTAGTGTGCAAAGTGTTGTTACAGATGGAAGAGGAACCCTGTGGGTACTGGATACGGCTGCACCTAATTTTTCTGAGCCAATTATAGGAGGGGCAAAATTAGTCGCGGTAGATTTAGAAACAAATACAATAAGAAAAGTATATATATTTGCAGATGATGTTGTCTTACCAACAACGTATCTGAATGATGTCCGATTTGACTTTCGTGTAGGTAACGCAGGTTACGCATATATAACAGATTCTTCTTCCAATGGTCCAGGCGCTATTATCGTCGTAAATCTAGAAAACGGCAATGCGTATAGACGGTTGCATGGAGCAAGCTCAACCTCACCCGACCCGTATTTTATACCGAAAGTGGAAGGTAAAATTTTGATGAATCGAAACGCGGATGGTTCGACATCTCCCTTTCGCTTGGCCTCTGATGGGATAGCCATTTCCCCTGATGGGAAAATGTTATTCTATTGTCCATTAACCAGTCGCCAACTATACTCGATCTCAACCGAATCGTTAAGAGACAGAACGATACCGGATTTCAAATTAAGTGATCTTGTGCAGTATTGGGGAGAAAAGGGAGCATCGGATGGGATGATCACGGACGCAATAGGAAACGTGTATGCTGGAGATTATGAGAATGATAGCATTCGCAAGATATTGCCGAATGGAATCATGGAAACCATCGCCCATGATCCCCGAATTTTATGGCCAGATACGTTTTCTATTGGTCCGGATCAATACTTATATGTAATTGTGAATCAATTACATAGGCAGGCAAGATTTCATTATGGAAAAGATCTGCGACAAAAACCGTATAGTTTACTCCGTATGAAAATTGATGAATTACCTGCACTACCTTTTGATCAATAGATTCGATTAAAACTTAAAGATGCAGAGTTTCACCCTGTTGTGATTTCAAACGGGATTCATAGTCTCAGGAGTACAACATGCGTCATGGACATACGTATATAGCACTGCTATAATAGAAGTTATGAGCACATATGACAAAATATTAGCAGCTGCTCTTAAGGTACTGGAAGAAGAGGGCGGAGCCCAATTTTCGACGCGAGCTGTCACTTCGATCGCGCAGGTTACGGCTCCTACACTCTACCACCATTTCGGTAATGCCGATGGACTCCTGAGTGCAGCTATAGTGGAAGCGTTCAAACAGTTATTCGAAAGCAAAATTGCCGCAGTGGAGTCACCTATTCCAGAGATGGCGCTTCGTCAGGGGTGGGATGACTATGTCCGCTTCGCGGCAGCCCGTCCTCGAATATATGCGGCAATGATGGGGCGGCTGCTAGAGGGCGCCCATATCGAGGCGGCAGATCAGTCACATCAAGCACTGGTGCAAAATGTTCAAAGAGTTGCCGCCGCAGGAAAACTGGCTGTTTCAGCCGAAACTGCGGCAGATCTGGTCTGGGCTTCTGCCAATACGGCCTCATGGCTGTATGTGACGTCCCAAATTCGCAAGGTACCCCCACCCCAGCCCGACGTCGTTGATCCCATTCGAGAAAGCGTGATGCAGATCATCTTGATCCCAATGCCGGATTCTGCTTCAAAATGAGGGATCGATGAAAAAGCTTGGAGACTCCAGACAAAGCCCCTATGTGGGCTTTGTTTTGTTTCATGGTAAAGATGATGAACCACAAACGGTAGCACATAAGAGAGATCGCCTATCCAAGCAGGATGGCGATCTTTTTCATTTTCAAAGGGTTTCGATGAGCTCATTCCTCGCGCTACGGTATGTCGTGAGCGTCGAAGTATATCACGCTGTGCCCGTCATTAATGATGTCAGATCGCAGGAGGATTACAATATGAAAAATATATAGCACCGCTATAGACAGCTCTATATAGCGGTGCTATAATGACCGTATAACAGTGCTATACAGTGATTCATAACTTATCAAACTCGGGAGGTTTACAATGCGATATAAAACTCAAGAAATGGTTGTCGTCACAGGTACTTCAAGTGGAATCGGCAGGGCTACCGCGGAGCAGCTTGCCGCTGAAGGATTCCACGTTTTAGCTGGGGTTCGCCGTCAGGAAGATGCCGACAAAATCAAACAAAAAAATATCGAACCGGTCATTCTCGATATTACTGCTATCGACACACTAAGGACGCTAGCCGAACGAGTGGAGCAAGATCCGCTTGGTCGCCCGTTGCGCGCCGTGGTCAACAATGCTGGCATTGCCGTTAATGCACCTCTTGGGATGGTTCCGCTGGATGAATTACGCCGTCAGATCGAAGTCAGCGTGATCGGGCAAGTTGCGGTTATTCAGGCGCTTACTCCCGCCTTGCTGAAGAGCGGCGGACGCGTAGTGAATATCGGATCCGTTGGCGGCAAAATTTCAATGCCCGGTTTCGGAATTTATTCAGCTGCAAAATACGCGATGGAAGCGATCAATGACAGCCTCCGCAGAGAGATGTCCTCGTTCGGACTCAAAGTTATCATGATTACTCCGGGCGGTGTCAGCACCAGCCTGTCGGAGAAAGGGGTTACGACAGCCAATCGGCTGTCCAAGTTGATGACGCCCCGATCAGCACAGACGACATGACCGCCTTTTTGACGCCGTGAAGGCGCAGGCTGAATCGTGGGCAACGAGCGGTATTCCTCCTGAGAAAGTGGCAGAAGTGGTTTCACGAGCCATCCACGCAAGTAATCCGCGCACTCGCTATACGGCTGGCCGAGATTCGGCACTGCTGACCCGACTGGTTCGTATTCTCCCGGATAAACTTCTCGACCGGATGCTCCGCAGCCAGATGAAGCTGCAGTAACGGGAGTATGACTGATGTCACAACAACCGTTTAAACATGCATTATTGATAACATAGGAGGAATCAACATGAACGATACCAATAACCGTTACGTTACTGTACTCTGGGAGGCGAGAGCCAAGGCAGGGAGAGAAGCCGAGATGAAGGCGTTTATGACTGCAGCTGTCACCCCGTCACGGAACGACCAGGGTAACATTGACTATGAGGCTCACGAGGTAGAAGGCCAGCCTGGTACATTCATCATCCACGAGCGCTGGGAAAACCGGGATGCTCTCGATCGACACCTGAACGCCCCGCGGATGCAAGAACTTGTGCCTCAGCTCTTAGAACTGATGGAGGGATCCATTGAGGAAGGGATTCGAATCCTGAAACCGTTTCGTCCAGCGCATTAAACTAGAACATTGGGGAGGTCAAACATTGGCAACGATCGATGATTTTACAGCACTAGATATTCGTGTGGGAACGATTAAGGAAGCGGAGTTTTTTGAAGAAGCAAAGATCCCTGCGATTAAGCTTAAGATTGATTTTGGACCGGAGATCGGGATGAAATCCTCAAGTGCACAAATAACGAAGCGTTACAAGGCTGAGAACATTATAGGAAGACAAATTGTAGGAATCATCAATTTTCCTCCTCGGCGCATTGCTGGATTCAAATCGGAGGTATTAGTTTTGGGCGGAGTCCCGGAAAAAGGAGATGTTATTCTGTTAACGCCGGATACTGAAATCCCTAACGGCACTCCTATTGCATAAGTTAGACGACAAGAACGTTAACTGAATACAAACAAGAAAGCTGCTGACCAAAGTGTGACTGCACCCCAATTGTTAGACACCAACTAACAGATCGGAGGTGCAGTTTTTTTGCCAAAAAATTAATATGGACTCACTCCATTCCTTTAATCTTTGGAGTAATCATGAATTCGTTTATGAAGCAGAAATAAGGTCAGCACTTACGGAGTTCACACATTATAAATAAGATATTATTTTTCCAAAAAGAAAACGATCTTACCATATATTCAGGGTCATTTGCTCTACTCTTATGAAGTAACCGATTACATTATTAACGTTTACCAACGGAGGAGAGCGAATGAATCCTAATTTGAAAGAAATCATCAGTCAAATGACATTGGAAGAAAAAGCAGAACTCTGCTCAGGTAAAGATTTCTGGAACACCATATCCATCGACCGCCTTGGGGTTCCCTCTATTATGATGACAGATGGCCCTCACGGACTTAGAAAACAAGAGGGGAGCGCAGACCACTTAGGCTTAAACAAAAGTATACCGGCTACCTGCTTCCCATCCGGAAGCGGAGTTGCCTCATCATGGAATCGTGAACTTGCCGATACGATGGGGAAAGCAATCGGACAAGAAGCAGTGGCAGCGGATATTTCGATTGTTTTGGGGCCAGGTGTGAATATCAAGCGTTCCCCGCTGTGTGGCCGAAATTTTGAATATTATTCTGAAGATCCTTATTTATCGGGAACTTTGGCAGCCAGCTATATTCAAGGCGTACAAAGCCAAGGCGTGGGTACTTCCATCAAACATTTCGCTGTAAATAACCAGGAATATAAGCGTATGTCTGTCGATGCGGTGGTGGATGAACGGACTCTAAGGGAAATCTACCTGGCTAGCTTTGAATATGCAGTGAAAGAGGGTGAGCCATGGACTGTCATGGCCGCTTATAACAGAGTAAATGGTGATTTTTGTTCCGAAAACAGCCGGTTATTGACTGAGATTCTTCGGGAAGAATGGGGATTTGCAGGCGTAGTGGTGTCGGATTGGGGGGCTGTCAATGAACTGGATCAGGGACTAGCTGCCGGTCTGGACCTTGAGATGCCTTCCAGCAACGGAATAGGATGCAAGAAAATTATTGAGGCTGTTCAATCGGGAGAGCTGAGCGAAGAGGTGCTGGATCAGTCTGTTGAGAGATTGTTGTCACTTGTATCCAAAGCTGTAGATAGCCTGAGGAAGTCAGTATCGGTTGATGTAGAGGCACAGCACCAGTTGGCCAGAAAGATTGCAAGTGAATGTATGGTCCTGCTTAAGAATGAAGAGAACATTCTCCCTCTAAAAACTGAAGATTCCATCGCGGTTATCGGAGCATTTGCGCAACAACCACGCTACCAGGGCGGTGGTAGTTCACACATTATGCCGACGAAGCTGGATAACATCTATGAAGAAATCCTTAAAACAGCCACTGACAGTGCAAGCATCTCGTATGCCGCCGGTTATAGATTAGACGAAGATGTTGTAAACGAAGAACTCATTCAAGAAGCAGTAGCTGCCGCAAAGAATGCACGGGTTGCAGTGATATTTGCCGGGCTGCCTGAACGTTATGAGTCCGAAGGTTTCGACCGGAAACACCTTCAATTGCCGGAAAGTCACAGAACTTTAATTGAAGCAGTCGCGGAGGTTCAAGAGAATATTGTTGTTGTATTGAGCAACGGAGGGCCTATTGAAATGCCTTGGCTGAATAAAGTTAAGGCTGTATTGGAGGCATACCTTGGAGGACAGGCTTTGGGCGGTGCAATCGTTGATATTCTCTTTGGAAGCGTAAATCCAAGCGGAAAACTGGCTGAGACATTCCCTAAAAAGCTGATTCACAATCCGTCGTACTTGAATTTCCCCGGAGACGGCGAGACTGCCGAATATCGAGAAGGTATTTTTACAGGTTACCGTCATTACGATACAAGAGATGTGGAGCCTTTGTTTCCATTTGGCTTCGGGTTGAGCTACACCCAATTTGAATATAGTGATCTACAGGTTAGTCATAAACAGATCAAAGATACCAGCAGTGTAACGGTTACTGCAAAAATTAAAAACACGGGTGAAAGAGCGGGAAAAGAGGCCGTTCAGTTATATGTACGTGATGTGGAATCAACGGTGCCACGGCCACTTCAGGAATTGAAGGGGTATACCAAAGTTTCACTTCAGCCTGGTGAAGAGACTACCATACATTTTGAACTGGACAAAAGAGCCTTTGCTTACTACGATATTAAGCTGAAAGATTGGCATGTGGAGACAGGTAAATTCGACATTATGGTCGGAAAATCTTCAAGAGAGATTGAACTCGTTGAAACGATCGAGGTAGAATCGAGCGTAATGATTACGAAACCAATTACCAGACATTCCACGTTCGGAGAGTTACTGCAACATCCCGTTGGAGCTGAAATTATGGGTGCGATGGGGCAATATGACGGGAATGAAGCAGGACTGGGTGAAGGAATGCAGGAATTAGTTATGGGTACCACATTGCACAATGCAGCACTTATGAGCGGCGGTCAGTTCACAGAAGAAACACTACAGACTATCTTATCCGCTGTTAACCGTTGAATGCATGAATAATTAGAATAAGCCCGTCATAGTCGGGCTTATTCCTGTATCATATGATGCGTTTGTTGATACTGCTTCGGGGTTCTACCTGTGTGTTTTTTGAAGATTTTGGTGAAATAACTCTGATCCGTAAAACTCAAAAGAGACCCGATTTCAGAAAGTGGAGTGCTCGTAAATTGAATCATATGTTTAGCTTCCTCAATTTTAATCTGTTGAATATATTCATTCACGGGAATCCCAACTTCTTTTTTAAATAGTACAGATAGATAGTTTGGGCTAATACCGGCATGTTCAGCAATTTCTTCGTGTGTAATTTTGGAATAACGGTGATTATATATATAATTTTTACAAAGTGTTACGATTTTAGAATGCTGCGATTCTTTAACCTGAGAGACTTTCTCGGTTAACGAAAAAAATGCTTCCAAGCAACATTGATCGATTTCTTTATCGGTTCGTAGATCCTCGAGGCGCTGTATGTAAATATCACTTACCGAAAAAGCAATCTCCGAATAAAGCCCCCCGTCAATGGCTGCTCTGGCTGCAAGTGCTATACCGATGATGCCAAGATTCTTTTTAGAACGGATATGACTTGATTTGGACAGGACCCCTGTATTTTCATGACCAAGTTGTGTAAAGTGTTTGAGCATATCCAATTTACCTTCTTTAACGATCGTTAACAATTTCTTTTCATTTAGCGGGTTGTGATGGAGCGTCTCATCATAGCCTTTTGAAGAATTTATGGAACCTTGTATTTCTTTTTCCTTGATATGAATACCGCGCAAATAGTCCTGTACTACATCCTCAGCTTCGATCAATTCGTGATTAAACATTTGATTAACCAAGATCGTGATGTTGATTAGCCTCTCATGAGGTATCACAGGAACAGATTGATAATAATGAAATACTTGTTCCCGGTTGGCAAAGAGATGTGTGTCATTAATGAGCCCATTTATTTTATGTTCACTCAAGCTAAATGGAAGGCAAGGTCCTAAAATGATGGTTCCTTCATCGTTCAGTTCGTTACCAATACGAATTAAAATGTAGTTCTCAAAAAACATCGTTCTTACAATTGAAGGATCTTCTTTACACACGGATGGATCAAACCCCAACACTGAAAAAAAGAATTGTTTATCATTTTTATACAGCGGATTAAGTATTCGATTACCCAACAGTTCGAATTGAACCTCTCCGGTGGAGCTTACAAAGAAGATGGACATATCAAAAAGTTCTGCAACGAGTTTACATTGACGTTTTAGATCCATTTTGTGTTTGACTCCTTTTTTCAATCATTTTATCACATCAAAATTATAAAATTACAATGATATTACCATATTGTATGAGTAAAATTCTTTATGATATTTTAGTAAGCGTTAACATTTAGGTGTGTGAGATCTATGTTGAAGGGTGGTCATCTCATGGAATTAAAAGATTTCCGGATTGAATACATGCTTAATCCGATTGGACTGGACACAGTAAACCCAAGATTCTCATGGAAATTAGGTTCTGCTGAACAGGACGTTATGCAATCCGCTTACCGAATAAGTGTCTCACAAGATTTGCAGAAAATCTGGGATTCTGGGAAGAAGGATGAAGACAACTCCGTTTTAGTGGAATATGCTGGTCCTCGTTTACAGGCCTCGACTTTGTATCAGGTTCAAGTCGAAGTTTGGGATAACCAAGGTAATCACGCAGTCATGGAAGGACATTTTGAGACCGGGTTGCTGAACGGCAGCAACTTTCAGGCAGAGTGGATTACACATCCATTCCCGAGCGAAGAAAGTGCTCCACCCGTTTTCTACAAAGAATTCTCTATCGAAAAGGAAATTCAGCAAGCCCGAATTTATACCACTTCCCTCGGTGTTTATGAAATTGCGATCAATGGGACAAGAGTAGGAGAAGACTACTTTGCACCTGGATGGACGAATTACAACGAGCGATTGCAGTATCAGACTTACCGTTTGGACGGGATGCTGGAGAGCCAGAATAAAATAGAGATTACAGTGGGGAATGGCTGGTATAAAGGCATATTTGGTTTTACTTGTACTCCCAACCATTACGGAGATAGAGTTGCTGCACTCGCGGAAATCCACATTGTCTATACGGATGGAACAAAAGAGATCATTGCAACCAACAAAACCTGGCAGGTGACTACCGGACCCATCCGTTCAAGTGAAATTTACATGGGTGAGACTTATGATTCTTGTTTTCATGAAAGTCAGTCCTTCCATGTGGAAACGGCCTCTTTCGATAAAAATCGCCTTGTTGCTCAGGAAAGTGAACCTGTCAAAATCACAAAAAGGCTCCCTGCACTTCAGTTGATTACAACCCCTAAAGGAGAATGTGTCATTGATTTCGGGCAAATCCTTACTGGGTTTGTAGAGCTTCGAACCAAAGGGCGGAAAGGTCAAACGATAACCATACGGCATGCGGAGGTTCTTGATAAGGAGGGAAATTTCTATCCGGATACGTTAAGGCAGGCAGTATCGATTGATCGATTGATCTGTAACGGTAAAGATCAAATTTTCCGCCCTCATTTCACTTTCCATGGATTTCGGTATATCGCCATTGAAGGGGTAGATGAGATCCAGCTCGATCAATTCACAGCTTGCGTGCTGCATTCAAGTCTGGAGGAAACAGGCCGTTTCGTGACCTCCAATGCGATGGTGAACCAGCTGCAAAGCAACATTCAGTGGAGCCAAAGAGGTAACTTTTTGGATATACCGACGGATTGCCCTCAAAGAGACGAGCGTCTAGGGTGGACAGGAGATGCACAAGTATTTGCAGGGACCGCTGCCTTCAATATGAATGTTGCTTCCTTCTTCAAGAAATGGCTGCGCGACCTTGCCTCTGAACAGACGGAGGAATATGGGGTTCCCCATGTCATTCCTAACATTCTTGGAAATCAGGAAGGGGCCGCTGCCTGGAGCGATGCCGCTGTTATTGTCCCTTGGGTCATGTACCAAACCTATGGAGATCTTCGATTGCTGCGAGAACAATACGACAGCATGAAGGGGTGGATCGATTATATTACTGCACGTTGTGGAGCTAATGGATTATGGCAGACTGGTTATCAATATGGGGACTGGTTAGGGTTGGACAAAGAGGAGATTAGTAACGAAAGAACAGGGGCTACAGATGTTTATCTGGTAGCAAACGCTTATTATGCGTATTCGACCGAACTCGTTGCAAAGACAGCCAAGCTTCTGGACAAAACCGAAGATGCCGTCCGTTACGAAAAATTGCATAGCCAGATCAAACAGGCTTTTAATGCAGAATATATCTCTTCAACTGGCAGACTGGTCAGCGAAACACAAACGGCCTGCGTGTTAGCTCTACATTTCAACCTTGCCGAGGAAAGATACAAGGATCGGATCCGCAAGACACTTGAAAACAATATTGCAAAACATAAGAACCATCTCACGACAGGATTTGTTGGTACTCCATATCTGTGCCATGCCTTATCCGATAATAACCTACATGACCTTGCTGGTACCTTGTTTTTAAAAGAGGATTTCCCTTCCTGGTTGTACGCCGTAAAAAAAGGGGCAACCACGATATGGGAACGCTGGAATTCCATTTTGCCTAATGGTGATTTCGACACATCAGGTATGAATTCCTTGAATCATTACGCCTATGGATCCATTGGTGAATGGATGTATAGAAAACTCGCGGGAATTAATCCAATTGAAGCAGGTTATAAGAAGATTCTGATAAAACCTCAATTCATCCGAGGAATCAGTTCGGTAGATGCTGCTTTTGATTCGGTCTACGGAGAGATAAAAAGCGCTTGGTCCTGCAGGGCGGGTAACATTATTGTAAATGTAACGATACCAGCAAATACAACAGCCATTATTGTACTGCCTGAGAAACCTGTGCCTGTGGAGGTTGGTTCCGGATCTTACAGCTTCGAATATGCGACGCAAACCAGTCTCGAAAGAGAACGGTTTACGTTGGATTCGACACTTAAAGAGATTGTGGAAGAACCCACAGCAGTTCGAATGTTAAACGAGCACGCTCCCGGTATGCTGGATCACCCAATGATCCAATATGCTTATGATTTATCTGTAAGCGAAATGCTGGCCAATACTCCGCCGGAGACTGAACAGTTATTTAGAAGAGTCATTCAAATGCTCAATGCCTCCTAGGTGTGAAGGGAAAGGATAGAATATAGAAGGCGCTGCTGGAAACGAGCAGCGCCATTTTGTATTACGGAAATTCGTTTTTGAATACCGAAATTATAGCGCATAAAAAAAGCGAAGTCCCAACATAAAATTACTAAAAAAAAAATGAAGTTACCATATTTATGTTTTGCGGAGGACTAAAATAATGTTTGAAAGCGGTACCATGAAGCGAATGAAATAAGGGGGAACAGCAATGAAAGCAGAGCGGGAAATCCTTAATCCACCAGTTGTAAAGGGAAGTAAGAAGTCCAGGGCATTGGGCCTTGATGCCCAAGGAATCCAGAAAACAATGCGCCCTTACCATTACTTAGGCGACGGAGCAGCGCAAGTTGCCTTAAACTCCATCAACGGACTGATTGGGATGTTAACTTATTTTTATACAGATAAGGTAGGGATTGCAGCTGCCACAGTGGGTACGATTATGCTCATCACCAAATTTATCAATGCAATAGCAGACTTGCTGATGGGTAGAATCGTTGATGCGACAAAATCCAAATACGGAAAGGCCAGACCTTGGATTCTATGGATGGCTCTACCAACCCTGGCATCTATCATATTACTGTTCACAGTGCCCGCCGAGGCATCATCAACGGTAAAAACCTTCTATGCTTTAGCTACAGTAGCGTTTGCTTCAGCCATTGTGTATACGGGAATTGCGATCCCTTTCGGAAGCTTGATGGCGATCCGTACCAGAAGTGTAGAAGAACGCGGTAAAATGGGCCTTACCCGAACCATCTTTGGATATATTATCGGAATGATTATCGCTATCGCATTAATTCCATTAACCAATATGCTCGGTGGGGATCAAAAAGCATGGATTATCGTTGCGGTTGTTCTGGGTATTGTATCTTTCATTTCCTTGATCCTGACCTTCTTAGCATCCAAAGAAAATAATGCTGGCATAAGTATTGTTGAAAGCGATAACATTCCCTTCTGGGAAAGCATCAAGCTCTTATTCCAGAACAAATACTGGGTCATCATGCTGTTTGCTCAGTTATTAATCAACATGCTATATACACTTAATGGTTCAACAGGAATCTATTACACCAAGTATATTCTCGGGAATGAGAACCTGATCGGAATCATGGGGGCAGTTGGATTAGTCCCGGTTTTTTTGGGATTTGTTATGGTGGGACCCATGATCAAGAAATTCGGACTTACCAGAACTGCACGGATAGGCATGATTCTTGGGATCGTTTCATCACTTATTCGTTGCTTCATGCCATATAACTTTATTGCAGCTATAGTACTTGGCGGTATCGCGACACTGGCAACCATTCCAATGATGGCTGTAGGCGGGGTGTTGGTGAACAACACCGTGGAATACGGTGAATGGAAGACAGGTAAACGATTAGTTGGGATGGTCAATAGCGCAAACAGCTTTGGCGTTAAAATTGGTATGGGCCTGGCTGCCGCGATGATCGGCTGGATTCTTGCCTTGGGCAATTACGATGGAGCGTTAATAACACAGGCGGATTCAGCGATTACCAGCATCCTGGTTCTGACGGTATATCTTCCTTTGGTGATCTTCGTACTTACGTATCTCTGCTTGCGCAAGTACGATTTGGATGAGAAGTATCCTCAAATTGTAAAAGAACTGGAAGAACGCTTAAATCCTTAGGAAGATGCAAGTTATCGCGTATTACTGGGATTAAATGAACCTATTTGAAAGTGAATCGTTAAATATGATAGTCTTTATATTGTAGTGATATTAATACTATCATTTTAAGGAGTGATGTGATGTTTACCAATGAAAATCAAGGTCGTTCCAAGTCCAAAGTAGATTTCATGGATCATTCTTTCATTCAGCAGCCTTTCCCAGTCTACGAAAAGCTGCGTGCCGAAGAGCCTGTCCATCGACTATTACTGCCAAGTGGGCATGCTGCGTGGATGGTTACCCGATATGAGGATGCCGTCAACATTTTGCAGGATAGTCGCTTTGTAACCGGGGTTCTCGATAACAGGAACGATGAAACGGAGGAGTCCCTTCCTCCGCATCAGGCGATTATCTCACGGAATCTGATCAGTGTTGGTCCAGAAGATCATCGTCGACTGCGGCGCTTGATTCAGAAGGCATTTACTCCCCGCATGATTGAGAGGCTGCGGGGACGAATTGTGGAAATAAGCGATGAATTGCTAGACAAGATTCAGGCCGGAAACACTCGGGAGTTTGATTTGATCGAGGACTATGCTTTCCCGCTGCCCATTATCGTTATTTGTGAAATGTTAGGTGTTCCGCTGAAGGATCAAGACAAATTCAGAGCCTGGTCCAACACCATTATGGAGAGTGTCAGCAATCCGCAGATGAACCAGGAGAGCGATGAAGTGATGAAGGCTTTTGTAGATTACTTACAAGAACTGATCACGCAGCGGCGCAATCATATTCAACAAGACCTCATCAGCGATCTCATTGGTATAGAGGAAGAAGGTGACAAACTAACAGAGCAGGAATTATATGCACTTGTGTTCGTACTTATCATAGCAGGGCATGAAACCACAGTGAATCTGATAGGGAACGGCATGCTGGCGTTGCTGGAACATCCGCAGCAAAAGCAACTACTTATGGATCAACCGGATCTGATTCAAGCAGCGGTTGAGGAAGTGCTGCGATTTAACGGGCCCGCAGAAATTAGCAATGTTCGCTGGGCTACGGAAAACGTTGATTTTCAAGGAATACAAATTCGCCAAGGAGACATGATGCTGGTCGCTTTATCCTCAGCGAATAGGGATTCCAGTCAATATGAAAACCCCGATACGTTTGACATTACTCGCAAAGTTAATGACCACATTGCTTTTGGTAAAGGAATTCATTATTGTCTAGGCGCTCCACTTGCGAGACTTGAAGGCGAGATTGCGATCAACGCTTTACTTCATCGGCTGCCGGAGATCCGGTTAAATACGGATGCGAAGCTGCTGGAGTGGAGGCCAGGAATGATCATCCGGGGACTCAAAGCTTTTCCGGTCGTATACTAATATATTGGAGAGATGAACCTAATGAGTTATAACGAGAATATCAAAATTGGTGAATTATTGAACAACGCAGAATCGTTTGCTGTACTGGAGAAGCATTTGCCAGAATTCGTGAAGGAACCAACGTTCAAGATGGCCACTAACTTTACGTTGGATCAACTAGCTGCATTGCCTCAGGTAGATATTCCTTTGCCTACTCTTCAGAGTTTGAAGCAGGAACTTGCAGCCATTGAGTTTGGAGCAACAGTCCAGAAGCAAGAAATTGGTGCACCGACAGGAAATAAAGAAGGTATTTCTCTGGAAGGTAGAGTGATCGTTGTTACGGGAGCTGGCAGTGGAATTGGAAGAGCCAGCGCGGTGCTTATGGGATCACGCGGAGCGAAGCTTGTTTTGGTTGATTTCAATGAGCAGACAGGGGAAGAAACGTTAGCACTGGTTCGCGAAAATGGCGGCGAAGCTACTTTTGTACAGGCTGACGTATCCAAAGAAAGCGATGTTCAAAACTATATTCAAAAAGCAGTAGATGCCTACGGAAAAATTGACGTGGCATTCAACAACGCGGGCATACTCCAGAAATTCCAACGTTTCCAGGATATCTCCGAGGAAGAATTTACACGGATCATGGATGTGAATGTGAAAGGGATCTTTTTAGGCATGAAATATGCCTTGCAGGTTATGGATAAACAGGGATACGGGCATATCATTAATACGGCATCCACTACGGCTATTCGTGCTGAACACAGTCTGGGTGCATACACCGCAAGTAAACATGCGGTTGCGGGTTTGACTAAAGCGGCGGCTATTGAATATGTGCGCAAAGGCATTCGTATTAATGCCATCTGTCCAGGAGGTGTGGCTACAACATTGACGGCTGCGGTTCCGCAATCGCTGCAGGAAAGCGGCTACGTACCTGAAGAGTTTCCGAATATGCGGATCGGGCGTTATGCAGAGCCTGAAGAACTCGCCCAGATCGTTGCGTTTCTTGCATCTGATTATTCCAGTTACATGACAGGATCAATCATCCTCGCAGATGGTGGCATCACACTCTAATCATTGGTTCAAGTTCACCTTCTGAATTGCTATAAATATAGGAACTTTCCGGAGGGAGGACCCTTTTGGCAAGTTTCGCATAATTCTTCAAAGTTATCGTCCATAAGTCTAACTTGTGGACGATTTTCATTATAAAAAGGGATGTACGAAAGGGCATGCACGATCGTACATCTTTTAGGTGGTGATTTGGACTATAATGACTTATACAAGAGGTGATCCCATGAAAATAGTACGGAAGAAGACGAATCCGGCCGGAATAAATGAAGAAACGGACCCGATTGCGTCTTCACGTATTCCCATAATCATCTGGCTTTGGCTTGTTGCCATGGCTACTATGATCCTGCAAACGATGTCAGCCCCTATATTAGTACCCAGTATTATCTTTGTAGCTGCAATGTTAATTCATACCATGGTGTACTGGGAAGTAAACAAACTTATACAACGATCCAAATTACTCTACATACTTCTTCAATCAGGGTTGATTTACGGAAGTGCCATGTTAATGCCAGACGGTATGCCTGCTGTATTGATTGGTTTAATTCCCGTATTGATTGGACAGACCCTTGCCATATACTATGAGACGGCAAAAATTGTGTTAGTTGCGTTCGTATTATATTTGTTATTCTGCACGGTAACCCTGTTTACACGTTCGGGTACAGATGTTGCCTTGTTAATTCTATTACTGTTAATGATGATCGTTGTTGTGGTATCCTACGCGGTGCTTTTCTATCGTCAGGTTAATGCTCGTGTTAGAACATTAACATTTCTGCATGAGCTGGAGAAGGCTCATCAAAAAGTAGAGGAATTGACGCTAACAAGCGAGCGACAACGTATGGCAAGAGATCTGCATGATACATTGGCTCAAGGACTCGCCGGTATTATAATGCAGCTGGAGGCCGTCGACGAGCACATGAATCGAGGGAGTTTTCCGCGCGCCCACGAGATTATCCGCAGTTCAATGGGCCAAGCACGCCAAACATTGGCTGATGCACGCAAAGCCATTGATGACCTTCGAACCAAGGCCACACCGGCTATTACCTTTGGAGAAGCAATACAGGAACAGACGCTACGTTTCCAACAGGCGACCGGAATTGAAGTCGTTTTGGAAGGGAATGCTCCGAGTTTCATATCCAAAGTAGGCATGGAGCACGTATTGCACATTTTAAGTGAATCGCTAATGAACATAGCCAGACATGCTCAGGCAACGAGCGTAATCATTCACATGGCTATGGAGAAAGAAGATTTCCATCTTATTATACGAGATAACGGAAGGGGCTTTAGCGTAGACCGAATCGGAAAACAATCCGGGCACTATGGCTTGATCGGGATGAATGAACGGGCCAGGTTGATCGGTGGCAACATTGAGATTGAAAGCGGAAAACAAGGAACGACTATTTTGTTTCGTGTTCCACTTGAAAAAGGAGAAGTCTGAATGAAATATAACATACTCATCGTAGATGATCATTGGGTGGTACGTGAAGGACTTAAACTAATATTGGAGACCAGTGAAAACTATCTGATTGTCGGAGAGGCTGAGGAAGGAGAAGAAGCTATCCGAATTATGTTAGACAAAAAACTTGATGTCATTCTCCTGGACTTAAATATGCCGGGGGGACTAAGTGGCTTGGATACCTTGAAACGTATGAACGAGCAACACATTCGTA
Organism: Paenibacillus sp. FSL R5-0749; assembly: GCF_038595085.1. Lineage (NCBI taxonomy): Bacteria > Bacillati > Bacillota > Bacilli > Caryophanales > Paenibacillaceae > Paenibacillus > Paenibacillus sp. FSL R5-0749. Next base: position 3,550,584 of record NZ_CP152005.1, read on the forward strand.
TACCTGTGATTATTCTAACGACTTACAACGAAGATGACTTGATGATCGAAGGACTTTCTCTTGGAGCCAAAGGGTACTTGCTCAAGGATACGAGCCGAGAACAATTATTTCGAACGTTGGATTCTGCCATTCGTGGAGAAACACTACTTCAACCTGAAATAACGTCAAGAGTCTTTGCGTTTCATACGAAGTCTGCTCAAGAACCCCAAACACAGCCACAACTATTAATTGACAAGGAGTCAACTCTGATTAGTGAGAGAGAGTTACTCGTTTTACAAGCCGTGGCTCGTGGTTTACGCAGCAGAGATATTGCTTTTGATATGGGTATTGCCGAGAGAACAGTAAAAGCATATCTCACCAACATTTACAACAAACTTGGAGTGAATTCGCGATCAGAAGCTGTTGCAGTAGCTGTCGAGAAGGGGATCTTACACTTGTAAACCTATAACTGTAAGGCACCCTTTCGTAATCAAAGATAAAAAATAGTATGCCCGTTATGACATATCCCTTCTATGCCCCATCGTACATGAAAGGCTTGCCCTTTCGTACGATTTTTTTTTGGTTTTATTTCGTTAACATGAGGATACAGAGCATTTCCTTAGATAGCTCTTGGATTTTTGTGGAAGTGAAAGGGGAAGAAATAAGTTATGGCAAAATGGTTGTATCGTCTCGGGGTTTGGTCAACGAGAAAACGGAAAATGGTCATTACGATGGGACTAACACTTCTTATTGTGCTTGCATCTTTAGGACTTGGTATGGGTACTTCGTTTACGGGTGAAATGACTATACCAGGGACGAAGTCGGATCAGGCCGCGAAAGTACTAAACTCAGAGTTTCCATCATCAGATGACGGTGGTCAGATCAGGCTCATTTTCAAAGCGAAAAATGATTCATTGACTTCCGAGGCAAATAAAAATTACATTCGGCAAGCCCTGAAAGATGTAAAGACGGATTTATCAGTCAAATCTGTAGCTAGCCCATTTGAGTCAATGACTCTAAGTGCGGATAAAAAGATTGGTTATGCGGACATTACGTATTCTAAACCTGCCAGTGAAGTGGATGAGCACTCGAAAGAGCATGTGTTGAACATTGCAGAGTGGCTCGGTAAGGAAGGGATTCAAACAGAGATAGGAGGCAGTGTTGCCTTTTCTGAAATAGAAGTTGGGGGCATATCCGAAGTCATTGGTATCCTGATTGCCTTCATGATTCTAGCATTTACGTTTACTTCGTTTCTAGCAGCAGGACTACCCATACTTACAGCGGTCATAGGACTCGGAATTGGTCTAATGACTGTCATTATTGGTTCTAATTTCGTATCGATGTCATCATTCTCCATTACGTTAGCAGTCATGCTTGCTTTAGCAGTCGGTATTGATTATGCACTATTTATCATGTCACGGTACCGTCAGCAGTTGGCAGAAGGATATGACAGAGAAACAGCGATCGCTCAGGCTAACGCAACAGCAGGAGGCTCGGTTGTATTTGCAGGACTGACTGTAATTATCGCGCTAGTGGGGTTATCCGTCGTACAAATTCCCTTCATTACGATGATGGGACTTGCGGCTGCTATTAGCGTATTTGTAGCTGTCCTCATTGCGATCATTCTCGTACCTGCCATATTGGCTGGAGCAGGAGACCGCATCAGTCCGTCCCGCGAAAATCGTTGGCTGAGAAAATGGTCCGGGAGCAAAAAAGAGAAAACAAGCGAAAACGCATGGAGTCGAGTTGTCACAAGAAAGCCTTGGCTTACTACCATTCTATGTATTGCAATCTTAACGATGTGTACCTTGCCTTTTCTGCATATGCAACTTGGCTTGCCCGATAATGGCCTGAAATCGACTGAAACGACTGAGCGTCGTGGATATGATCTCATGGCTGAGGGATTCGGTGAAGGGTTCAATGGCCCACTCGTGATTGTCGCCAAAGCTAATCATAGTGACGATCCTCAAGCAGCAATCGCTCAAGCGACGGCTTACATCAACGATCTGCCGAATGTCTCTAGTGCAACACCCGCAATACCGAGTCCATCGGGAAATGCAGCCATCATTACAGTATTACCTGAGACAGGCCCGCACGATATTCGAACGACTGAACTGGTGGAGACTATACGTGAAAAAGCCGATCAACAAAACAATAAACAGGTCGAGATTATGGTTACAGGAGGGACTGCGGTTAACATTGATATTTCGGAGAAATTGCAACAGGCATTACCTAAGTTCGCTTTATTGATTGTGGGTCTGGCCTTTGTACTACTCATGCTCGTGTTCCGATCTTTGCTTGTACCGATTAAGGCTGTACTTGGTTTTCTGTTTACACTAGGTTCAACACTCGGCTTTATTGTTTGGGTCATTCAGGATGGTTATCTGGCCAGTATGTTCGGTATCCCTGAGCCTGGACCGGTGCTTAGTTTCCTTCCCATTCTAGTCACTGGAATTCTGTTTGGTCTTGCCATGGACTACGAGGTGTTCCTCGTCAGCCGAATGCGTGAAGACTTCACTAAGACCGGAGATGCACGACAATCGGTAAAAAGCGGGATAAAGCATAGTGGACCTGTCGTTACTGCTGCAGGTTTGATTATGATCGCGGTGTTCGCCAGCTTTATTTTTGCCGAAGATACCATTATCAAATCCATGGGATTAGCTCTGGCATTCGGCATACTTGTCGATGCTTTCATCGTGCGTATGACACTTGTGCCAGCTATAATGACCCTTCTTGGAAAAAGCGCGTGGTATATCCCCGCATGGCTTGATCGCTTGTTGCCTAACATCGATGTAGAAGGCGAATCGGTTATGCGAGAAAACCATAAAGATACCAGTGGTTTTGATCAACCTATTATTGGGAAGAACTCACCTGTAAAAAGGTAGAGGATGAGGGGGCTGCACAAACTGCAGCGCCTTCTCCGTCGGATTTCATGAATCTGTCTGCAACGTTCATACGAATTGAAATCAAGGTTTCAAAGACTCTAGAAAAAGAGATTTCAGTAAGTTGAATTGCTCGGATGGGTCTACACGAGTGTTGAATGCATCGATACCTTCCAGCATGGACATTTTCTTGGAAAATGTTCCGAATACATTCATCATCGTAAGTAGGTTGTTGACGGAATTTGAACTGGTGCGGACAGAACGATCCTGTTCTCCCAACGCTGCCAATTCGGTAAATAATCCAATGATTTTGTTATATTCCGTTTGATATAATTCCATATGCTCTACAGGCTCTTTGGAAAGCGCCACGTAACATTCAAAGGCTTCAATCAACTTGGAGTTTTGTTGATGCTCTGTTTGCTGAAAGAAGATCAGGGCATCGAATATTTCGTTTAATTTCTCGTAACAGGTTCCTTCTCCATGCACAATCTTTTCAAAGATAATCACTTCGGATTGAACAATATGTGAAGCAACAGCAACAATCAAATGCTCTTTCTTGGGAAAATAGCGGAATACAGTAGCTACGCCAAGGCTCGCAGCCTTGGCAATTTCCTGCATGGTGGCCTTTTCGAATCCTTGCTGTGTGAAAATAGAAATGGCAGCTTCAATGATGCTTAAACGACGTTTTTCTCGCAGCTCGCTACGCTCATTCTCTTGGCGTTCTCGGGGTTGAATAGGGATAACCTCCTGTCTCTGTAACTCAGGTTATGCTAACAATTGCAATTCTATTTGTCAACGAAGTAAGGTATGCAACGGTTATATACTCAAATAACCCTAATCAGATCACTAGCCAAGATTAGCTATAGAGGGAGAATTCATTATAAATGAACAAACTAAAATGGTTATTGCAACATACGAGAACAAGAACAAAGATCATGTTGAATTACCCGTAGTTCTTGAAGGTGGAGGAAATATCACCGATGCGATTTCTAAGTAATAACGATCGGAAGACATTCTGATGCAGCATAGTTTATGACGCACTACATAGCAGATGATAACATTTTGTTATCATTATTCGATTTTTGTTATATGTAAGCGATGACAAAAGAAATATAATCCATTTATCTGGATGTTTGTTAAATCATCTATAAATTGGATAATCAATGAAAAGGAGGATCACATGAAACAATTACGTCAATGGAATATTGGTTTTTTAGTTTTACTGCTCGTTTTAACTACCCTTCCATTTTCAAATGTTTCACACGCAGCCAATGAAGTCACAGGTACAGAAGCAGGACAGTTCAGCACCAATTTTGAAGATGGTACACTTCAGGGATGGACTGCACGGATTGGTACAGAAAACCTCACAGTAACAGAAAAGGAAGCATATGAAGGGAAATCAAGCATGTTGGTTACCAATCGTGAACGATCCTATCATGGACCCATGTTCTCGATGAAAGAGCTGCTTCAGCGTAATCAATTATATGTAATTACAGCATATGTCAAGCTGACACAAGAGCCAGCTACCGATCAAACGTTGCAGCTCACCGCGTATAAAAAAACGAATGCCGAAAGCTGGAATTCGATCGGCAGCGTGGAGATCGCTAAAGCGCAATGGAATACTTGGCATAAGGTCACTGGAACATTCCAGTACAGTGATGACCCTGCTGAGCTGAAACTATTCATTGAAACGCCTTACATCTCTGAGGATAGCGTAGATACGTTATCGTTCTATGTGGATGATGTATCCTTTGTTCCATCCGAGCAACCGAAGATTGAAGAAGATATTTTATCTCTGAAAGATTTGTATAAAGATGATTTTCCCATTGGTGCAGCGGCATATCGCTGGCAGCTGGATGGCGCATATGGACAACTGCTGTCGAAACACTTTAACAGCCTGACTGCAACCTATGAAATGAAACCGAGATACATGTCGCCCTCCGAAGGAGTATATGAATTCGAGGCTGCCGATCAATATGTGAAGTTCGCCGAGGAACATCATATGGGTGTACGCGGACATGCGCTGCTGTGGCATATTGATGCTGCAGAATGGATGCTGAAAGATGCTCAGGGCAAACCTGCAAGCCGGGAGTTATTACTTGCCCGGATTAAGGATTACGTTGAAACCGTCATGACCCGATATAAAGGGAAAATTGATGCCTGGGATGTGGTAAATGAGGCGATTGCCGATAGTAATGGTGATGCCAGTGGTTTACGTAAGAGCCCTTTTTACGAACTCATCGGACCGGATTATATTGAAAAAACCTATGAATTCGCTCGTGCAGCCGATCCGGACGCCAAACTATATTATAACGAATACTTCACAGAAGTCCCTGAGAAAAGAGATCATATGTATCAGTTGGTCAAACGACTTAAAGAAAAGGGACTGATCGATGGCGTGGGCTTGCAGTCCCACTATAATCTGGCTTCCCCGCCCGTAGAAGAAATTGAGAAAACCATCAACCTCTTCGCTGGACTTGGACTGGATATTCAGATCACGGAACTGGATGTAGATAGCGGAATCCCGTTTGGTGAAGATATGCCCGTTGAAGTTGCTGTACAACAGGCTTATCGCTACAAGGAACTAATGGATCTGTATCAAAAACACAAAGATCAGATCTCTTCCGTAACCCTGTGGGGACTTCAGGATGAGAGGTCTTACAACAACCAGGCGATGTTGTTTGATTCAGAACTGAAAGCCAAAAAAGCTTACTGGGGACTTGTAGATGAGGCCAGCTTGCCTGTTTTGACACAGAGAGCCATCTCGCTTTCGGGTAAACCCGATAACAAAAAAACGCTTCATGACCCACTATGGAATAAAGCCGTGTCTACATCATTGAAGGGAGAGTCATCCGGTACAGCCAGCTTCCGTACCTTATGGGACCCCAAAAACCTCTATCTTCTGGTCGATGTACAAGATGCGAAAGTCGATGAGAATGACCGCATAGACATCTTTGTTGATTTTAATAATGGCAAGACCTCCTCCTACGAAGGAGATGACCGACATATTGTAATTACACGTAAAGGCAAATATCAGGGTAAGGATGTACGTACTTCTCGTGTAAGAGAAACGAAAGGCGGGTATCAGGTAGAATTGTCCATTCCTTGGAGTCATATAAAGGTGAATTCCGGCTCTGAAATCGGCTTCGACATCCGTGTGACGGATGGCAGTGCAGGTGAAGAGCAACCGAATCAAGCATTGTATTGGAATGACCGGACACTATCCCAGGATACAGATACTAGCAAATACGGCGTGATTCAACTAGACCCTATGCCAAAATCTGCAGAAGCTGTGCAAGCTCACGTCCAGATTGACGGGATTAAAGAGGTGGTGTGGAATAAGGCCGTTCCTTTTGAAGTAAAACGGTTGAATAAAGAGCCCGGCGCTGAGGCCGTGGCTCGTGCACTGTGGTCAGATGAATATCTGTATCTGCTGATCGACGTTACAGACCCAAACATTATCACGGATAGTATTAATCCATGGGATCAGGATTCGGTTGAGATTTTCCTGGACGAAAATCACCAGCGCACACCGTATTTCCAATATGATGACGCCCAATTCAGAGTCAGCGCAGACAACGTGGGAACCTTCGCAGGCAGCGCCTCGCCTGGACGGTTCACAAGTGCGGTGAAGAAAACCAAAAAAGGCTATCTGGTCGAAGCCAGAATCAAGTTGCAGTCCCTGACGCCCAAAGCAGGAGATGTGATCGGTTTCGAGCTTCAAATTAATGATAACCAGGGAGAGGGCAAGCAAAACGTAGCGAAGTGGAATGATACCACGAATGAAAGCTGGAGAAATACGTCCCAGTATGGCATTCTCTCATTTGCAGGAAAAGACAAACATTAAATCTTCGTTAGGTATCACTGTAAAGTCAGAACCCTCATACTTGTGGAGAGAACACTCCATAGGTATGGGGGTTCTTTTCGTGCAAACGACAAGTCATATTAACAATTTGTTATCGAAGCTATGGTTTTATCATGTTGACTTGGAGGGAGCCACTCTATACTTAAACCTACAGAGATCATTCAGAACCTTGGCTGATGTCTCTGAAACCAATAGAGAAAGAGGGGGAGCACACGAATGAGTAATGCAAAAGCCAATACACCGCCCCAAGCCGATGTGATTCGTCCGAGTCCCCGGCGTACCAAACGCAATAAAGGCTCCAGGCGAACGCTGGCACTGGATCTGATGTTATTGCCAGCAGTTATCTTGACGTTCATATTTGCGTACATACCGATGGGTGGATTGGTCATTGCTTTTCAGGATTACAAGCCCTGGCTCGGGTTTGCCAAGTCTTCCTGGATTGGACTTGAGCATTTCCAATTCCTGTTCAGTATGCCGGAGAATGTGCAGGTGATCTGGAACACCCTGATTATTGCGGGGTTGAAACTGATTGGAGGTCTGATTGCACCGCTGATCTTTGCCTTGCTCCTTAACGAAGTACGAAAGGAAACCTTCAAGAAGAGTATACAAACGTTCGTTTATCTGCCGCACTTTCTGTCATGGGTCATCCTAGGCGGAATTTTGCTGGACATGCTTGCAACAAAAGGCATGATCAATCAGTTTCTCGGGGCGGTGTTTGGTATTGAACCGATCTTTTTCCTTGGGGATGGCACTTGGTTTAGAATCGTCGTTGTTACAAGTGATATCTGGAAGGAATTTGGGTTCGGTGCCATTATCTTTCTTGCCTCGCTGGCAGGCATTAATCCAGCACTGTACGAGGCAGCTGAGGTGGACGGAGCAAGTCGCTGGCAGCAAACCTGGTCCATTACGATTCCGGCTCTCATTCCCATCATGATCGTGGTAGGAACGTTGTCCCTCGGGAATATCCTGAACGGAGGATTCGATCAGATTTTCAATCTGTATAACCCGCTCGTTTACGATAAGGGTGATATCATCGACACCTTTGTTTATCGGGTAGGTCTCATCGATGGCAAGTTTGGATTCTCGGCTGCAGTCGGACTTTTCAAATCGGTGGTTGGATTCGTGTTGATCGTGATTGCATACCGTGCAGCGTATAAATTTGCGAACTACCGTATTTTCTAGAAAGGAGACCTCACCTCATGTATCACAAAACGAAGCCTTACAAAGTATTCACTGTGTTTAACTATACGTTCTTAATTTTATTATCACTACTCTGTATAGTCCCGTTGATTCACATTCTCGCGGTCTCCTTCAGCGGTAAAGCAGCGGCCAATGCGAATCTGGTTGGACTCTTTCCGGTAGAATTTACGCTTGATGCTTATGAGAAAACATTGGCCAATGAGAACTTCCTTCGTTCCCTATGGATTGCTGTACAGCGAACTGTGCTGGGTACAATCCTGAGTATGGTTATTGTGACGTTGGCGGCCTACCCTTTATCTCGGGAGAATCGCAGCTTCAAGCGACGTAACATCTACACCTGGTATTTTGTATTTACGATGTTGTTCAGCGGAGGATTAATTCCATTCTACATTCTTATCCAGAAACTCAATTTACTCAACACGATGTGGGTGCTTATTCTTCCCGGAGCGGTATCTGTCTGGAACATGATTCTTTTATTGAATTTCTTCCGCAACGTTCCCAAAGAGCTGGAGGAGGCTGCCTTCATCGATGGTGCGGGTTACTTTCGAACATTGATCTCTGTCTTTTTGCCCGTGTCGATGCCAGCCATCGCTACACTCTCCTTGTTCTCCATGGTAGGGCACTGGAATGCCTGGTTCGATGGGTTGATTTTCCTGACGGATCACGAAAAGTATCCATTAGCCACCTTCCTCCAGACGATCATCGTACAGCAGGACTTCAGTAAAGTTTCCGTGCGGCCCGAAGACCTGGAGAACATCTCACAACGGACGATCAAGGCCGCTCAGATATTCATTGGCATGGCACCGATTTTGTTTGTATACCCCTTACTGCAACGCTTTTTTGTTAAAGGGATTGTTCTTGGTGCTGTTAAAGAGTAAGACGGATTCAGATCTAACCAATTTAGAATGATATGGGGGAGACAACATGTTTAAAACATGGCAAAAACCGCTTCGCATATTGATGGCTGCTACAATGTTATCCGGTGTGCTCGCAGCGTGCAGCAATGAATCGACATCAGAGAACAAGCCTAGCGACAGTAATGAATTTTATTCCGCTCCGTTTGAAAATGGTAAATATGTTGAGCCGGTTACCATCTCGACTGTATTTCCGATCACCAGCAGCTTGAAGTTCAAAAATGGGGAAAATATTGAAAATAACGTTCATACGAAGTGGGCTCACGATACACTGGGGATCGATATTAAATACTTATGGACGGTGAGTGAACAAAATAATGCGTACCAGACCAAACTTCGTCTCATGTTAACCTCGGGACAGAAAATGCCGGATATTATCTCTTTCCGTGGTGACTCCACGCTAATCAGTGATTTGATCGAATCGGGTCAATTCACGGATGCGGGGGAATTATTTGATAAATATGCCTCCGATGTTTACAAAAAAGCGATGGCGGAAGATCCAAACGTATGGAATCCGTATGTCCGTGATGGTAAACGAATGGCTATTCCCATTCTGGAGAACGCTTACAATAATGACCCCGTCATGTACATTCGCGAAGATTGGCTCAAGAAGTTAAACCTGAAAGCACCGACCACCTTAGCCGAGTTGGAGACGGTCATGGATGCCTTCGTCAATCAAGATCCGGATGGCAACGGCAAGAAGGATACCATTGCTTTGTCTGTAGGTTTCAAGAATGACTTGAACACCTGGATGTCGGAATCCGGCTGGATTTTTGGCATGTTTGGAGCGATGCCTAATCAGTGGAACAAAGCCGCAGACGGTTCACTTGCCTACGGCTCCATCCAGCCTGAGATGAAGCCCGCACTGACGAAAATGAAAGAATGGATGGAAAAAGGATACATTGATAAGGAAGCGGGGCTTTATGATGAGCCCAAAGCAACGGAGGCGTTTACTGCAGGCAAGTCCGGTATAATCGTTGGCCCTTACTGGATGACAGGCTGGCCGCTCCCGGATCTGCAAAAAAACGTGCCTGATGCCGAGTATAAAGCATATCCACTTCCGGCCGGCCCTGACGGGAAGAGGGGACGACATGGAACGCCAATAAGTACAGGAGCCGTTCTCATTAATAAGGATATGGAACATAAAGATGCATTCTTTGTATATCAGAACTATTTGTTTGATCACTGGGCTAATCCGGACAGCACAACGTTCGTGCACGGATTTGCTAAAGGTTATGATTATGACATCGCTCCAGACGGAACCGTTTATAAAGAACTGCAAAGCGATAAAATTCCTGGTGGCTGGATTGATGCGATCCGTTATACGTTGACGTTTGACGGCGCGATTATCCCTAACCTGATGATGAATACCCTGGCAGAGCTTGCAGGTGGGAAAGAACCAACCACTCAGTATGAGAAAAACCTGGCAGACCGCATCCCTGAACAGATTAAGGCCGCCAAGATTGTCATTGACCAGAAGGATATCATCATGCCTGAAATGTTCACGGGTGTTCCCACGAAAACACAAGTTTCCCGAGGCGATATGCTGAGCAAGTTGGAAAAGGAAGTGTTGAATAAAATCATTTATGGCCAAGCACCTGTTGAGGATTTTGATGCATTCGTGCAACAGTACATGTCTTCTGGCGGTAAACAGATCACGGAAGAAGTAAACGAATGGTATGACACGATAAAATAAAAAACGAACCGCACTACATGTATAAGGAGTTTTATTTACCTGTATACATGTAGTGCGGTTTTTTACTTTGTTTTACGCTAACTTTCTTCATGATAATCTGCTTTATTGCTCCCGGTAATCCTGGGGCGTCATACCGAATTTATCGCGAAACACCTTGATGAAGTATTGGGAGTTGGCGTAGCCCAGTTTATCGGAAATCTCATATACCTTATCCTGCGAGTGGTTAAGCAGGTAGAGAGCAAGATCCATTTTGACACTTAAAATGTACTCACTCAAGCTGATGCCTTGAAATTGTTTAAACAGCTTGGAGACGTAAACCGGATGCAAACATACATGATCTGCGATCGATTGAAGGCTAAGGGAGTGCAGATTGGCGGAAACAAACGTCTTGATCTGATGAATGACGTCATGTTGCTCACCTAAAGACTGTTCTTCCAGCTTCATGCGCAGTCGATCAAGCATGTTCTCGGCCCAATCTGTAAGCTGGGATACGGACCGAAAAGGCACACGTGGAACCCATTCGTTTCCGGCCAGATCGGATAACAGAGCTTGATTTTTGTGGGCAATGTAATGAAAGGCTGACAACAATATAATCTGAATCTCGTCCAGATGTTCTTCGGTTTGTTCAGGCAGCATGCCATAACCTGCCTCAATTCGGTGCAGACGTTCTTTGAATACTTCCCATTGTCCTGTTTCAAGCAAATGATTGAAGGTTGGTGGTTCATATAAAATATGCAAGGAACGAATGGATACGGGACGATAGCTTTCCTGAAGGGAAAGGAAGTACCCTGTACCGTTACCTACCTGCTTTTTGAGAGCGGACAGGGCTTGCTCATACATGTCACGGATATCATGCTGGAGTTTACCCTTTTGGCTCAGGATAACGGAAATGCCACCTTTCAGATATTCATTGACGTTATGATGCAGCTGTAGGGAAATATGCGTGAGACCCTGATTCTGATCCTCAATCTGATCCTGTGCCGGCAATTGCTTACAGTGACTTACCTTCAACAAGAAAACCAGATAATCATAACGATCCCTGCAATGCCAGGTATGAAAAGCTGTATTAAATAACTCACATGCAATGTTGGTCACAGCGTATTCAAACAATTGCAGGCTGCTCGTCGTATGCCTGGTGAAATGTTCTTCTAGCCGTACCAGAACGAGTTGAACTTCATCTTCGGCATGGAAGGGCAGATGATAGTGTGCCAACTTGTCGTTCAAAGCATCTTCTGCATAACGATTACCTTCAATCAACTGATTCAGCAGCCTGTCCTTCAACGAAGGCAGATGCTCGCGAAACGAGTTCATCGCCTGTTCATAGGACAAGGCTCTGCGAATGTGCTCCTCAATGGAAAGTACCGTCTTTTCCAGACATGCCGCCAGTTTTTCGACATCTAGCGGTTTTAGCAAATACTCAACAACCCCATGTTTGGTCGCTTCTTTCGCATACTCGAACTCGGCATAACCGGTAAGCAAAATACAGGGCAGGTTGGGTCTAGCCGCCTTGATCTGCCGAATCAGCTCTAGTCCGTTCATCACCGGCATTGAAATATCGGTAATCACGATATCTACGGTCTGTTCATCCAGAATGGATAAGGCCTGCATTCCGGAATATGCTTTGTGAATACGCTCAATCCGATATTCATCCCATGGAAATGAGATCTCAAGATCGTCAATCACATAGGATTCATCGTCAACCAACAGAATCTGATGCATCTGCAATATCCTCCTTATGTATCGTAATCATGCACAGGGTACCTTCATATAGGCCAGATTGAACGGACAAGCCCGACCGTTTGCCATATGTGAGTCTGATTCGCTGATTGACATTTCGAACTCCAGTTCCGATCTGTTCCTCCGGGCGGGTTAGTTCATCCATGTGTTTGCAGATCAGCGACAGTCGCTCTTCGGGCATGCCTACACCATTATCTGCAACGATGATACGGATGACCTCTTGGTCCTGCTCCGCACGAATCGTAATTTGCCCTGAACCCATGGAGGGTTCAATCCCATGTTTGACCCCATTTTCAACAAGTGGCTGCAAAATCATACGAGGGATACGTACCGAGAGAAGCTCTTTGGGTACATCGATATCAAAAGTAATCGTTTTTTTTCGCATATGAATAATCGACATGTAATGATTCACAAAACGTAGCTCTTCACCTAGCGTGGAATCCATATCTTCAATACGATGAATATAACGGCAGTAGGAAGCCAGTTCCAAGGTCATGGCTGTGACTGATTCATAATCCTTTACACTCGATTTGCTCTGAATATAGTTGAGACAGTTGTATAGGAAATGGGGATTAATCTGAGCCTGATACTGCTTGAGTCTGGCCTCTTTGACAGAAAGCTCGCCAAGAAGCACTTGTTCAATTAATGTCTGCGTATTCTCAGCCATTCGATTGAACGATCGACCCAGGATTTTGAATTCCAGAATCTGAGTTTCGTCGACCCGGCTGGAGAAATCTCCACGGTCAAACCGGTCGATCGCTTTACGCAACCGAATAATGGGTTGTTGAATCTGATTACGCAGAGCCATGATGTACAAAAGCGAGAGAAGCAGCAGGGCTACAAGTGCCAGTACAAACAACGTATTGTTACGTGAAATGGATTGCTGAAGCTGATTGGTTGGATGATAGTCGATAAAGTACAGATCCAGAATACTTGCTTTCATATACGTGATGAAGTAATTCCTGTCCTGAAAGGCAATTTCAAAGAAACCACTGTCATTTCTGAGCTGTGGAACAACCTGAGCATCCGCCTGGGTAAGTTGAAGGGAGCCTGAACCGCGAATAGCTGTTTGAAAATGGGAATCATACAGCATTGGTGTTCCGGATGTATAATCAGACATCATTTTCTGCAAGACGTCTAATGAGATCCTGATCTCGATATACATCGGCCCTCGATGTCCCTTGGTGAGATGTGAATAATAACCTGTGCCATCCTTGTTCATATGTAATATCCATTGATCGAGCGGGTCTTGAGACATGGAGAATGATCGAAACGAGAACTGTGGATCAGAAGATACCGTGTCCTTATGATCCGGATAATACAAAATAATGGTATTGTTCCATGAGGTGGAAGCACTGTTTAAAGCCAGCTTCTCAATGAGCTCCAGCTTGGCCTTGTATTTAGCAAAATCATTTCCGTAATGAAGAACATATGTATAACCTCTGACGGATTGATCCTCTGATAATGTTAGCGCATTCATTAATACCTGTTCAAATTGATTTGATAGCTGGGAGGACATGAATCGCACTTCGCCCAATTTATTCTTTTCTAACTCTCGTTGAATATCTTCCACATTTAATCGATAGATCCACCAGAAGATCAGTACAATCAGCATAAACATCAGTACTAGACCGAGTGCCAGCTTTCGAAAAATAGAGCCGTTCTCTGTGGCATACTTTTCCTTCAACATGTCATTTCCTCCTGTAGAAAAAGAACGATCATCTCCAGCTTTATTGTTGTTTGTTCAACCACTCCGATTGCAGCATTGCATATTGAAACTCATCTATCCAGAAACCTTTGGACATGTAATTTTCGAGCAGGTGTCCTTCACGTCTCATGCCCAATCGCTCTAACACTTGAATCGACTTGGTGTTCCTTACATCGGCAAAAGCGATCAGCTTATGTTTATTTAGAGCGCCAAATACATAGTCCATCAGGGCACAAAGTGCCTCATTCATGTATCCTTTGCCTTGAAATTCAGGTGCAAGAGTGAATCCGAGCTCGACAATCTGAGGTTCATCTGCACGTGTATGAATGGCACAATCGCCGATTAATTGATCCGACTCCGTTAGAGCAATGGCGTATTGGAACCAGGTCCCGGGCTGGTTAGGGGAATGTACTATTTGTTTGTTAATAAATGCTTCAGCTTCTTGGAGCGTATAATTTTCCCAGGATTGAAAACGGGAAACATCTGGATTAGCCCGGTAGTGATAGAACGAATGTACATCCTGCAAAATGAAATTGCGAATAACAAGGCGCTCAGTCACGCAATATACTTCGTTTGATTTCTTCATATCATAAACCTCACTTTTTCTGTGTAATGTTCTCTTGCAGGTGCTGGTGGCTTCATTTCTCTGGTTTTGATTCTAACATAAATCGCCGTAGCCTATTATTTTTACAGGCTTACGGCGATTGTCCAATCTAAACTGCTTTTGCTTCAAGTGTTGACGTTAGCACCTGTGATTCTCTTCGCAGGAATAATCCTATACCTAATGAAGCCAAACCAATAATCAGTATACAGGCTCCTAGCTCTACACTATAAAAAGTCAACTCACCGTGTCTAAAGGCCATTCCACGAATCATACGATTGAGCCAATTCATAGGCAAACCCCATGCTGTAACCTGAAAAAATGTTGGAAATGCAAGCGGCGTCAGTTGAATACCTGTTACCAGAAATGATGGATATAGGATCAAGCTCATTCTGGCACCAACCCTGGACACGTTTTGAACAGAATAACCGAGTAACATCGCGAGCAAACATAATGCCATCGAATACAGCAATAAAGGAATGATAAAGACATACGGTGCCGCTTCAAATCGCATATGTCCCACTTGTTTTAACATCCCATAACTGAGCAGGGAAGAGCAGGTGCTTAATATCACATAGGGCAAGACACGAATCCACAGCTGGAAGGGGGAACTCCCCTCAGATATAAGCTTACCCTCTTGCCGAAGACGGGGAGCGATCGCGCCAGCTGCACCCGTCGTGAGCATCAGTATAATGATATTTACAAATCCGATCACCATGGTACCAATATAACTTGAATTGGGATTATATAACATGCGCTGCGCTTGAGACAGCGGGGATACCAAAGCTTTTGCTGATTCGATGTCCATGCCGGTTTGAGCAAGACGTGATACAGCAAGCGTCATATTTTCGGTTGTTATTATTTCTTGAATTGCAGGCCGAATACCACTCAGGCTAGAAGGCATGGTGTTGTCCATCCATACCCCGATACTTGAGGGCAATCCCTGGTCTTTACGTTGCTCTATTCCTTCCGGCAAGAAAATGACTGCCACTGCCTTCTCGTTCGCCAGCAGCGTATCCGGAGAGAGGCGATTGGCAAACACATTTGTGACTTTCATATATTGAGAAGCATTGATTTCTTCAATAAGTTGCCTTGAATATGAAGAGTGATCCTCATCCACAACGACAACCGGTGTTTCGCTCAACTGATTGCGGGAGAACATAAGTCCGAAAAATACAGCGGCAATTAGAGGGGCAGCAAAAATAATAATGATCCACTTACTCCCGCGTATGTGCTTCCATTCATCAGCCAGTGATTTCATCAAGCTGCACCTCCGCAGTCATTCCCGGAAGCAAATCTGTACTTGTTGGAATAGAGATCCGGATCAGAAACATACTTAGATCTGCTTGGCCTTTTTCCCGCGTCATTCGCAGATTGGCGAATTGAGGAGAGGGGGCGATCGACGTAACCACACCTTCCTTTACAAGAAGATTCTCCAGATATGGAAAACGAACGTTTACCTTTTGATCTGCCTGAAGCTGGTTAATCTGTGATTCTGGAATATACAGATCAACATAAAACCCTTCAGTGTTAGGTTCCGTATTCAATATTCCCTGCTTTTTACTTTCAGCCTGACTCACGGCGTCTGTCCCCTTCGCGATCAACAAACCGCCTGCCAAAATAATGATCAAAGTTATGATGATATATAATCTCCATTTAGTCTTCAAGATAATCTCTCCCTATCTAATTACTCTCTTTATGATATGAATTCGTTCACATACAACTTTCCAACCGTAATCAAACGACTCCGGTTACCTTCTTTCCATTCTCTGATGGGCCTGTTCTGCGGCCTCCATGATGATTTCGCCTAGCGTTGGATGCGGATGAATGGTCATGGTTATATCTTCTACTGTTGCTCCCATCTCAATCGCAAGGGAAAGCTCAGATATAAGAGTAGATGCTTCAGCCCCGACAATCTGTGCACCCAATACAAGGCCAGACTCAGCGTGAGCAACGATTTTGACATATCCTTCGGTTTCCTTCAGAGCCAGTGCACGGCCATTAATGGAGAAAACAGATTTGCCAACGACAACAGGAATTGATTTTTGCTTACATGCCGCTTCGCTAAGACCAACGCTCGTAATCTCCGGGTGAGAAAACACAACGAGCGGAATAGCTTTGTAGTCGATGACAGAGGGTTTACCCACGATAGCTTCTGCTGCAATTTTTGCTTCATAGGAAGCTTTATGAGCCAAAGCAGGGCCTTCAACAATATCTCCAATGGCATAGATATGCGGGATGGATGTTCTGCACTGCTTGTCAATCTCGATCAAGCCTTGTGGAGTAGGGGACAGACCTATATGTTCGAGACCCAAGGTTCCATCTGTGTTCGGTTTCCTGCCCACCGTAATTAATGCATAGTCAGCTTGAACAACATGGTGTTCATTCTGACGCATATAGTGGAGATCGATGTGACTCGTATATTGGTCTGCCCCTGTAACCTTAGCTTCGGTTAAGATGGTTATCCCGTCCTTTTTCAGTTGACGAACGACAGGTGCAACAAGCTCTGCTTCGAATCCCGGCAAAATCTGTTCACCGCCCTCGAGCATCGTAACGTTAGTTCCAAATCTCGCAAACATCTGACCCAGTTCCACGCCAATATAACCGCCGCCAACCACAACGAGACGCTCCGGTATGTCGGGCAGCGATAGCGCCTCAGTGGAAGAGAGAATCCGTCCGCCGTAAGGAAGAGAGCTTATTTCAATCGGACGGGAACCGGTAGCCAGGATGAGATGCTTAAAGCTTATTCGACGCGCCCCCTGTTCAGCGTGATATATTTCAGCGATATTCGCATCAGTTAATCTAGCTTCTCCTTCGATAACAGTCACACCCGCCGTTTTGAGTAAAAACCGAACCCCTCCAGACTGCTTATCCACCACAGCTTGCTTGAACACCTGAGCCTCCTGATAAGAAGAAGCTCCGTCAACAGCTCCCCATTGTCTGCGCATATGAAGACGCTCCGCTTCAGCAATGAGCGCTTTGGAAGGAATACAGCCTACATGCGTACAGACACCTCCGATCTGTTGGCGCTCTACAATGGCTGTTTTCATGCCTAGTTGTGACGAACGTAAAGCAGCCACATAACCGCCAGGCCCTGATCCAATGACCAGCGTATCTACGACTTCTAATAAATTCATGATTCGTACCTCCAAACTTAAAATATGATGATCGTAATATATTATAGTCATCATATTTTAAGGGAGTCAATACTCCATTTATAATCACTCTCCCTTTGCTGAAGATGGTGATATATGAATTGACATTATATAATATGATAACTATAATATTTTAAAATACACTCACAGATACAGACTTATATAAGGGGGAGAAGTAGGGATGCCTTATCCAAAAGGGCACAAGCTCAAAGTTCGGAACCATATTATTACCAGTGCGGCCAAAGCATTTCGAACCCATGGCGTGCGGAATATTAGTCTTCCACATATTATGAAAGGTGCTGGACTGACACATGGGGGATTTTACTCCCATTTTGAAAATAAAGATCAGCTTGTGATGGAGACCTGTCATTTCGCCATTAGTGATACCATTGCAATGCTACAGAGCATTGCAGACAAAAACAAAAACGAAGATCAGACGTCGATTGAGGCTGTCATTGATTTTTATTTAAGTTCCCTGCACCGAGATCAGACGGAAGTCGGTTGTATCTTACCAGCTTTATCGGGAGAGATTTCCCAACTATCGGAGGATATTCGACAAGCTTACACGCAGGAGTTGCAACGTTTTATCGCGTTTATTACAACTATGGCTGGGATGAATACCGCTGATGGTTATGCGTTGGTAAGCAGTATGGTAGGTACCGTTGCACTGGCACGGGCAGTTAGTGATGCGAAGTTCAGTGATGACTTGTTACAGGCAGGTCGTGTGCAGGCCAAACAAATGGTAAAGATCGGCTCCAGGTAACAACGACATTGATGACACAGAGGAAATGGGGGAATGATCGGATGATCATTAGAGAAGCCCGTATTGCAGACTATCCACAATTGAGACATATTTATTTGGATTCCCGGCGGGAGAGCTTTCACTGGGCCAATGCCGATGAGATGAGTCTAGAAGATTTTGACCGGGATACATCGGAAGAACAGATTCTTTTGGCAGAGGACAACGATCAAGTACTTGGATTTGCGTCACTATATGTACCTGACCGCTTTATTCATAATTTGTTTGTGCACCCAAGTGCTGCCGGCAAAGGGGTGGGAAAGCAGTTACTTCAGCAATCCGTGGTCGAACTGGGAACGCCTGTCACATTAAAATGTGTCTCGGATAATCATAAAGCACTCACATTTTATAAAAAGCAAGGCTGGAAAGCTATTGTAGAAGAAGGTGAACCTGGATCAAGATATTGGGTTCTTCAATATAAGGAATGAGGGAAAAGAAGACATGAATATCAGAAAAATAAATGAAAATGGAGTATCTATTGCTTACGTTACGAGTGATGAAGAATTAATTACCGATGTTCAATCCGCTATCGATCTTATGGCTACGGTTCGATATGAAGCCGATTGTCACCGTATTATAGTTAACAAATCTGCTGTCAGTGAAGTGTTTTTTGATCTGAAAACACGGCTGGCAGGTGAAGTGTTGCAAAAGTTCATCAATTACCAGACCAAAATTGCGATCATTGGTGATTTTTCCGGTTATACTAGCAAAAGTCTTCGAGATTTTATCTATGAAAGCAACATGGGGAACGATATATTCTTCGTAACAGAGGAAGAACTGGCTATTGAAAAGCTAAGCAAGAAACAGTGATTTAAATTAACTAGGGCGTGTCTGAAAACTCCGAAGGGAGCAGATTTTGCCGAATTTTCGTTCCAAGCAAGAAAGTTTTCTGCAGGCGTGCCGGGGCACGTCAAGGGAAAGTGACGCAGCAGGGGGCGAAAAGGCGGTGAAAGATGCACTTCAGCGAGTTTTGAGACACGCCCTAAAGAGAGATGGAGAGATTGAGATGGATATTGTGTCATATCGGGAGCAAGATCAGGAACGACTGGTTCAGATTTGGGAGAGAGCTGTTCGAGCAACACATTCATTTTTGGAGGAACAACACATTCAATTCTATCGGGATGTGGTAAGCAAAGTATTACAGGAACGGCAAGTCGAGGTGTGGGAAACTCTAGATAAAGAACATCAGCCTGTCGGTTTTATCGGGTTGCAAGATAACTTTATTGAGATGTTATTCGTCGATCCAAGTCAGCATGGACAGGGAGTTGGTCGTCTGCTGATCGAACATACTGTCAAGATCAAAGGACGCCACCTGAAGGTGGATGTCAACGAACAGAATCCTGGAGCTGCACAATTCTATAGCAAAATGGGGTTTGTACAGATCGGACGCTCCGAATTCGATGGTTCTGGTAATCCGTTCCCGCTATTGCACCTGGAAATTTCATAAAGGATAAGAATGTTCTCGTTGAAGTCGCTAATTTAGCGGCTTTTTTTGCGAGCGTAACCTAGTATGATCTGAATCCTTCACTTGGTCCTATGCCAAATATAAATATTTACCTCTTGCATAAGGAACACATGTTCGGTTTATAATATATACAAACATACGTTCTTAAATGTACAGGAGTGATTTCAGTGTGGACTAAGCAGCGAACCATCATGCTCATTGATATGCAGAGTTTTTATGCTTCAGTCGAAAAGGCAAAAATGCCCCAATACAAAAATAGACCTCTCGCCGTTGCAGGCGATCCAGCAAGACGTTCTGGCATTATTCTTGCCGCTTGTCCATTAGCCAAAGCTAAGGGGGTATCTACCGCAGAACCACTCTGGCAGTCTCTTCAGAAGTGCCCTGAACTGATCATTGTCAGACCTCACATGCAAGAATACATTGAAGTTTCCACCCAAATTATGTCCATTATTGAGGAATTCACCGATCTGGTTGAGCCATACAGTATAGACGAATTATTCGCTGATTTTACAGGGTCTATGCATTTATTTGGTAATGATCCAATCGATTTGGCCAAACAAATTCAAGACAAAATCTATAACGAAACAGGGGTTTACGCCAGAGCGGGCATTGGTGAAAACAAAATTATCAGTAAATTGTGCTGCGATATGATTGCTAAAAAAGCGGAAGGTGGCATTTTTCACTTAAAGAAAGAGGAGTTACATCTTCACATTGGAGATAAGCCCATCCGCGATATGTGGGGGATTGGCTCAAGAATGGAAAAACATCTCTGGAAGATGGGTATCCGAACCATTAAAGACCTGGCGAATACGCCTCTTTCCAAATTAAGAAGCAAATGGGGTGTTAATGGAGAAGTCATCTGGAGGGTTGCCAATGGACTCGACAATTCGCCGGTAACGGTCAACACACACAATACACAAAAGGATATCGGAAACGGAATGACCCTGCCCAGAGATTTCACAGAAGCATGGGAGATTGAAGTGGTTATTCTCGATATCTGTACAGAAGTGTGCAGAAGAGCCCGTAAAAAGGGGCTGATGGGTAGTGTCATATCTTTGAGTGTATCGGGAGCAGATTTTGATCACCCAACGGGTTTTCACAGGCAGGTTAAACTGTCTGATCCTACAAACATAACCGTTGATGTGTGCAAAATAGCCAAACGCATATTCCATCAACATTGGGATGGGCAACCTGTGCGCCGTGTAGGCGTATCCCTATCTCAATTATCCAATGCGGATACATATCAACTATCTTTCTTCGATGATCAAGAGCAGAAACGAGCCATTGATCAGGTGATGGACAACATCAAGGATCGATATGGCGACATTGCCATTCTTCGAGCGAGCTCCATTACGGCTGCGGGCCAAGCGATCGATCGAGCATCTAAAATTGGGGGGCATTACAAATGAGCAAAAAACTGGAGGCCAATGGATTATGGGAATCGAGCCGCATGATGCTTCCACAACATAAAGAACGAATTATACAGCATCGTACTCAAATTCATGTTCAAGCGAAACCTCTGATTCATGAAGATGAGTGGGAGATTATTGCTCAACATATAGATATGTCCCTCAACTATACGTTGCAAGCCACCTTTGAAGTATTTCATGAGTCAGGCAATCGGTATATACACGGGATCGTCACTTCAGTCAGTGCCTTTGGAAAAAAAATAAAAATTGAAATGGATAATGGATTTGAATGGGTCGATTTTGATCAACTGGTCACTGTAAAGTTTGAAGAAGGAGGAGGTGTGTACGGTGAGACAAACTTCTGAGGAACTTGCACTCGTCAAGAGGCTGGTTGAGCTTCCGTATCTTTTAGGTGCTCTGGAGGTAGATAAGCATAAAATATACGCTTCAAACTTTAAGATGAAATCGGTGTATATTGATTACCTGGACGGTACTCAAAAGAAAATTGCTTTAGAGATGTACAAGTCAAAACAAAGTTTAAAGGAACATCATATAAAAATCATTGAAGAGGAGAGATCCGAGCTGAGTTTAACAGTAAATTATTCGGTAAGAGGTTACCTTCACAAAATGACTCTATTGTGGAGCAAAGTGAAAGTGGATGTGACCTTAATGCTTACTGAACATATGAGCGTTGATATTACTGATATGCCAAGATAAACATAGAGTTAGAGCAGAATACGGTATATAACGGCATAGGGTGGATATAATACAGCTATAACCATTGTTTTCTTCTCCCGATTTTGGGTAAACCGACCTTTGAAATTGAAGGGTCGGTATTTTTTGTCTTAAATTTTGTGATTGGCATATTAGCCATATAAAATGAGAGAACTCACGATTCAGTTACATACAGATAGACATATTTATCCATATTGTTCCGACCCGAAACAAGAATTTATCCTTCAGAGGAATGGTCTGGATAGCACGGCATGGTTCCGTTATCTTGACAGCCAGGAGTATTATAATACAACGTTGAATAAGAGTAGTACATTGGTGACTCACCGTTGAACAACGGAGGATTTTAATGGGTGGAGGGGAGGAAAGTTATGGACTACAATTCACGGAAGGTAGCAGTGTTTGAGACAGAAGGGTTCCGTAACTGTACTGTAGCGGCAGGTCGCCGTCATACCGTCGCTCTTAAATCTGACGGAACAGTCATAGCCGTGGGTGATAATAAATACGGTCAATGTGATGTAAGCGATTGGTCCCATATCGTCGCCGTTGATGCCGGTAATGTTCATATGGCTACGAACACAGGTAATGCTCATACCGTTGGTCTTAAATCTGATGGTACGGTAACAGCTATAGGTTGGAATAAGCATGATCAATGCAATGTAAGCGAATGGCGCGATATCGTAACCATTTCAGCAGGTTGGTGCCGTACTGTTGGGGTTAAATCAGATGGCACCGTGGTTGCGGTGGGGCGAAATAATGAAGGGGAATGCAACGTGAGCAGCTGGCATGATATTATATCGGTCACGACGGGGGACTGGCATACAGTTGGTCTAAAAATAGACGGTACGGTAACAGCAGTTGGTAACAATAAATATAACCAATGTAGCGTAAACGACTGGGGCGACATGTTGGCTGTTTCGGCAGGGTATCTTCATACGGTTGGGCTTAGATCGGATGGCAAGGTAGTGGCTACGGGTAGAAATCATGAAGGGGAATGCGACGTAAGCGGTTGGCTCGATATTGTCGCAGTTGCAGCGGGAAGTTATCATACCGTTGGTCTTAAGTCTGACGGTACAATGGTTGCTGTGGGTTCTAATAAACATCAACAATGCGACGTAAGGGGCTGGCATGACATTAGAGCTATTTCAGCGGGCTGTGCCCACACAATTGGATTGAAATCGGATGGTACGATGGTTGCTGTGGGTGATAATGATTATGCACAATGTGATGTAAGCGGATGGAGTAACATCCAACAATATCATTTCAACAAGGAAACGAATTGAACAACTCTCAGGACCCATGCTGTCTTTTAAGATAACATGGGTTTTCTATTTATACTGCAAAAGAGGATTGCCATCTTAGTAGGAGACAAACCAAAGTCCCGTTGAATCCAAAGCTGTATGCTCCTTAAGTAGAGGGGGAGGGTAGATTAAAGTCGAAGAGGGACTGCATTTTGCATTCCCTCTTCTTAGTGATTTTACAATTAGGAAGATATAATCTTCTAGTTTTTAGCCTAGTTTTCGCGAACCATTGAACCACACGGATTGGATTGACAATGTATCTGAAATATTAGTGATCGGATCACCGTTTATGAGAATAAGATCAGCACGTGCACCTTCGGTAATCCGGCCACGATCATGTAGACCAAAGCAACGGGCCGGTTTGGAAGTAGCAGACTGAAGAGCTTCGATCTGAGTGAACCCAGCCTTCACCAGCAGCTGCATTTCGTGGTGAACACTGGCCCCATGAGCAAGGCCACCAAGGTTCGGAACGGGAACCGGTGCGACATCCGTCCCTACAAGAATATCAACTCCGGCACGGTGAAGATCCATCACATTTTTAAAGCTGTTCTCCATATTGCCATGTGGGAACGTATTGAAGCTTGAGTTCAAGATATCGATCCAATCTGGACTTAATTTGGAATGAACTCGTGGATCATTAGCCAATTCCGATGCCGGATTACCTATAATCGATGAATTCAACACCAAGCACGGTGTAACAAAAGCTCCAGAATCAGCTATGGATTTGACCAATTCGGACGTGTACTCGGGTCTGTCGATAAACAAGTGCCCCAAACCGTCGACTCCAAAATCGATGGCTGCTTTCGATGAAAGAGCCGTCAAAACGTGGGCAATAACCAACTTATCGAATTTGTGGGCTTCAGTAACGGCTGTTTTTAGGATCTCATCACTTAGAACAGGCAGGCCAGGTGCACCCATAACCGTTCCCTCTTCAATCATGATCTTAATGTAGTCGGATCCATTCTCCACTTGGGTATGCACATGTTTGATCGCTTCTTCAACCGTCGTCACTTGAGGTATTTCGTCGTGATCGTGAGCGTAGGCGGCCAACATGGCTTCCCGGTCTTCCTCCGATAACTTCTCCAGTTCCTTTAATACGAATTCAGGTATTTCATCTCCATCAGGCAGTAATTCATCTGGGTGCCCACCAGGAGCGGTAATCGCCGTACCAGCAGATCGGACGTCTGCGATGTCATCGACATTTTTTAGCTGAATTTCGCGCCCTCTTTTAGTAAAGTCGCCGTTCATTTCGAGTTCTGTTGTAACGCCGAATTTTAAGGCATCCCGTAATCCGCCAATTGAGGTATGGACATGTGCATCAATCAGGCCGGGTATTAATGTCGCATTTTCTCCATCGATAATTGTTGCGTTGCTTGGAATGTCTCCGCCCACTGAAATAATGGACACCCCTTTAATGACAATATGTCTGGGAGCAATGATTTGATATCCATCAAAGATCCGTACATTCGTAATCGCAGTAATTTTTTCTAACCCAGCATTCTGATTTAATTTCTCCATCATAAATCCTCCTAATGTGTTTGTGACTGAACACTTCGCAGTATAACTGTTAGATAACTAACAGTCAACAGTCTAACAATCGTTTGACAAGCCTACTGGGATCACTGTATATTTTAGCTACTTACAATTAGATTCCTAACAATTAGAGAGGGGACGATGGACGGTCATGCATTCCCGAGAAGATACGCCTTATATGGAGTTGTTTCAAATTATCGGTCTTAAGTTAAAGAAAAGAGCGGATGAAAGTATAAAAGAGTTAGGATTAAGTTCTCAACAAGGAAAAGTAATCGATTATATTTATGAGAATCAAGATAATCATATTATTCAAAAGGATCTTGCAGATCGGTTTCATCTGCGTGGGGCAAGTGTTACAAGCATGCTTCAAGGTCTAGAGCAAAAAGGTTTCATCGAACGGAAAATCCCGGCCAATAATGAACGGCAAAAAAATATTTATGTATTACCAAAAGGGGTTGACTTGATTGAAGACTTTAATAACTCATTTCAAAAAGTAGAGGATGAAATCGTTCAAGCCCTAAATGACGAGGAGAAGCAAATCTTAAAGAAATTATTGATCAGAATTAATGAACGCATATAACAGATGAGCCTGCATAGGTAACTGAGGGCCATAGAACACTGATTTAATATAATCTTTAGAAAAAATTGGATAGGGACAAGAACATTAGTTCAGTAAAAGTCACTATCTATGATCATTACCCTGTCAAAGTAGACAAAAAGGGGAAATTTAAGCTACGACCGTTACTCGGTATTCCACCGGGGGATGGTCGTTTGGATTATGAGACATACAAAAACTGCAATATTTAAAACAAAAGTGAGAGGAGCATAATTCATGTTTAATGAAATTGCTTTCTCACCAGGAATTATTCTTACAATGGAATGGAAATCTTGGATCAAAAAGATATTTTTCAAATCAGGTATAATTATAGAATGAATATTATTGATGTTTAGACTCGAATAATTTACATAACTTAGTCCAAGAGTGCTATAAATATGTAAAGGAAATAATAGGATGAAGATAGCTCGCACTGAATAGAGTAAATACTTCATCATTTGAAAATCTTTCTATTTAAGGCGGTATATTGATGAAAAAACTTGAAATTAAAGTAACTAACTATAATCCCAAGTATGCTGAACATACCGTGAAAATGTGGAGAGATAGCAAGGAACGGGCAATTGGCCAGGATGAAACCCATAGCTTCGAAAACCATCTATATTTTTTAAATCATATCCTATCTAAACAGTATCAAGTAGATTTAGCGTTAATTGATGGAAAAGTTGTTGGAATGATTGCCTATAGTGAAACTGAGATAAGCCAACTTTATATTCATATTGATTATCAAGGGAATGGAATAGGGCGAACCTTGCTTAATAAAGCAAAAGCACAAGCAAATGGAAACTTAACTTTATATACATTTGAAATTAATAAAAATGCCCAAAGATTTTATGAGAATAATGGTTTTGAAATCACTGGTAGAGGACAAGAAAATGAAGAGAATTTACCTGATATACGATATGAATTGAAGTTGTAAAAATCGAATATCAATTTACAGTCCAAAAAGAAACAGTCTGCAGGTTAGCTGGATGCTTGACCACCCACCCATATTCACTGGAACTGTAATCCCATGTATTTATTATCTTGACAGTAATTGAGTCTGACTCGTAATATTTGAAGTGGAGATGTAGGAAAGGGGACTCGCTGGACAATGTGGACTTCCTTGTAATGATTATCTAAACTGGATCGCTCGACTTGGTGTTTTGGTTATAACCACACGCCTCGTTTGTGATGCCGATCTGCAATCATTCAAGGGACGCGAGGAACCGTTTGATCAAACCCGGGCGCGGATACTTGATGTATCCGTTTTTTGTTTTACCCAGGATAATTCCATCTCCAACGAAAAATGGATTTCTCCCTCCCCTATTAAACGGAGGAAATAAAATGAGCAAACTATATGGAAAAACGGCTATCGTGACAGGCACAAGCCGCCCTGGTGGGATCGGAACCGCCGTCTGCCGCACGTTGGCGCAAGAAGGCGCTAATGTGTTCTATACCCATCTGTACGATTACGATAAGACAGAGAATCCGGGAGATGCCGACAAGAACTGGCCGGATCTCTTCGCTGAAGAACTTCGCTCGTATGGCATTAAGGCAGCGCATATGGAGGTCGATCTTACCGATCCCGCTTCTCCGGCGCGAGTGCTTGATGCGTGCCGGTCGGCTGTCGGGCTGCCGACCATTCTCGTCAACAACGCTACGTACAGCGTATCAGCTGATTTCCGTCAATTGAATGCATCACTGATCGATGCGCACTGCGCTATGAACATTCGAGGCACGTTCATGCTATCGGCCGAATTTGCGCGTATGCTGGAGGCTGAACTGGCCGGCCGGCAGGTCCTTTGCGGTGGCCGGATCATCAACCTTACATCCGGTCAGGGTAAGGGGCCGATGCCTGGCAATCTCGCTTATGCCGCAACAAAAGGCGCTGTCTCCACCTTTACCGAATGTCTGTCTGCTGAGCTGGCTCCGTTTCACATTACTGTGAATGCGGTTGATCCCGGTCCTACTGATACGGGTTGGATGTCAGAAGAAGTGAAAAAAGCCTTGCTACCGGGATTTCCGATGGGCAGGATCGGTCTTCCTGAAGATGTATCCCGCCTGATTGCTTTTCTGGCAAGCGATGACTCCCAATGGATCACCGGACAAATCATCCATTCTCGAGGTGGGTTTAATTAGGCAGACGGTTCATTAACTCAAAGGAAACAATAGTTCCATAAAATCAAAGAAGGCCGCCGATCAACAGGATCAGCGGCTTTATTCAATTACTGAGCAGTAAAGTTTAGTTATAATCAATTTTTATCACCAGAAAATAAAGTCTGCTTGGTAGAATTGTGGAGTAAAAATCACATTAACTGGAGTGGATACTATGCTTTCTGAGGAAGATTATGCGAAGGTAGCGAAAGAAGCTTTACATCGATACCAATCATTTGGGAAAAACTTGTGTATCTCGGAAAGAATGATAATGTTACATTTCAAGTTCAGACCAACGATGATAATCAAAAGTATCTTATCAAAATCCATATCTCAACGATTTCCATTCATCCAAAAGGGAATGTGGCATCAGAGCTTATTTGGCTTGAAGCTTTGGTTAAAGATACAAATCTCGTCGTACCTGCCCCTGTCAGAAATTTTCAAGGTGATCTGGTAACAGAAATATCAACTGATCTTAGCGAAAATACAATCATGGTGACTATTCATCATTGGATTCATGGAAGCGTGCTTAGAAGAGAGCCAACAAGTAATGAAACTGAAAATTTGGCTCTCTTAATGGCGGCTCTCCATAAACATTCTATGCAGTGGAATCCACCTGAAGGCTTTAATAGACCAATATACAATTCTGATCATTTATATTCATCACTTAATCAATTAAAACAGTTAGTAAATTTGGAGCTTATCTCAAGTGAGGTATTTGTTTATGTGGAGGAGTCAGCCCATAAAATAGCAAATGTGATACAAAATCATAAACGTTTGCCAAGTAACTGGGGAATTATTCATTCTGACCTTCATGAGAGTAACTATGTTTTTTATGAGGATACTCCTCGACCCATAGATTTTTCCAATTGTGGCTATGGTTTTTATTTATTTGATATGGCTGAAACATTTATGCATCTTTCATCTGAGAATAGGAAAGTATTTATTTCAACGTATAGCAAAGTAAATCAACTACAAGAGAATTATTTCGAGTTATTAGAAGCATTTTTTATATGGTCAATAATTAGGACTTTTGCATTCCACTCTCTAAATTCAAATGAACAACCATCCTTAGCGGAAAATTTCCCATCAGTTATTCAGAACTATTTTAAGAAATATCTTAAAGGTGAAAATTTTTTATTGAACTGACGGCGAAATTATAGTTTAACAAAAAACTAAGAAGCAGCCGACCAAATTAATCGGCTGCCCTCACGACCAATTTACTCAAACCGATCCGGATGACTTCTTCATTAATACGCTAGCAAACGTGAGGGGGGCATAATTATGTTTGATGACATAGATTTTTCACCAGGAATTATTGCTTACAAACGGAATTCTTGGATCAAGAAGATATTTTTCAAGTCAGCTATAACGATGGAAGGATTATTATTGATGTTGGCCCGAATCGGTAATCATTCTAAGATTATCGGTTCGGACCTTTTTGATGAAAGTCGCTGATGTCGCAGCATCTCTGATCAGGATTATCCAATATACAACAGGTTTACGTCTCCGCCTGTTAACGTCTTCGGAACGCTCCACCACGGGCCAGAGCATAGAAAATCAAGAGAGCAATGATTGAGCCAACGATCGCGGGTATGATATGAAATCCACCCACCACCGGCCCCCTCGGTCCCAACAGTTCATACCCTAACCATGATCCAACAAAACCAGCAATGATATTCCCGAGTACGCCTCCCGGCACGTCCCGTCCAATCAGATTTCCACTTAACCAGCCAATTAGCCCACCGACAATAAGTATCCAGATTAGATACACGCATTGGTCTCCCTTCCATTGAATTATTACAAGTTATGTTTCATTAGGGGGAATGTTGCGGATGATCCGAGAATCGATCATGAAAGCATTTCCATTTTAATCCAATGATAGTAAAATCGGTTGTACCACCACTAGGTATGAATGCTGGTGCAGATAGGGATTGAAGATGACCAGTACAGAAAGGAGGCAGTTAGGTGTTCTTATTTCGAAGTCCTTTTATTATAGCCTTGTTGATGATGTGTCTGATGTCGGGCTTGGCTGCTTGTTCCAAGTCAGAGCATGCGGAAGATAGGGGTGTTACGACAAATGCTGACTTCACAGAGCAGAGCCAGCATTTTAATCTGAATGTGCAAGAACCGTCATGGAAGCTGGATACCACCCCCGTCAATCTAACGTGGTTCGTTGGAGCCGTATGGTACGGGCACACTTGGGGTGAGAGTCTGACTTCCAAATATGTCACCCAAAAAACAGGGGTCAATATCGAATTTGAAGTATTAACTGGTGAACCAAGCGAGAGGTTATCACGGATGTTGACGACCGATCGTCTGCCGGATTTGATAACCATCGGCTCCTGGGAGAGTGCGGTTATCAAACTTCGGGAGAGTCATCTCATCTATGCCCTGGATGAGCTGGCCAACCAGTATGATCCTTACTTTTTCAAGGTAGCAGATGATGGTGCTCTACAATGGTATCGGCAGGAGGACGGTCATACCTATGTCATTCCAAATGATGCGTACAGTCCCGAACAGATGCGTTCAACCGGCTTGACGGGAGCAAACCAAACCTTTCTCGTACGTAAAGATCTGTATGAGTCGATGGGCAAACCGGACCTTAGCACGCCGACAGGTTTTCTTAATGCATTGCGATTGTTGAAGAATCAATATTCGGTTTATAAAGGCCAACTAATCAGTCCGTTTTGGGCACAGGGAAATGCATCCTATGGAATGACCGAATACTTGCAAAATTTGCTTGCGATCCCCCATGAACAGAACGGAAAGGTATACGACCGAATGACAGATCCCGATTATATCGAGTGGCTGAAAACATTTCGTACTGCATACGAGCAGGGCTTGATTAATGTTGATTTTCTGGTCGACTCCAGTGCACAGGTGCAGGAAAAAACCAGCCATGCCCAATATTTTATGATGATTCGGGAATGGACAGACATATCGGACCTCAATTCGAAATTGGAAGTCCTTACGAATCAAAATTCAACCTATATTGCTGTAGATGGACCCCGGAACAGCAGGGGAGAATCCGCCAAACTGTTCCCTGGCAGCATGGATGGCTGGATGGTTACGATGATTAGCAAATCCACGAAAAACCCTGAACGAGCCATCCGTTTTTTGACCTATCTGGCCAGCGAAGAAGGCCAAAGAGATTTATTTTTGGGCAAAGAAGGTGAAACTTGGACGATGGAGAACGGCAAACCGCAGCTGACGGCGGCAATGGTCCAGTTGTATGACACGGATCGGGAGCGGCTGGAAAAGGAATATGGCATTATGGATACCTACTGGATGCTGCGAAACCCTGCTTTCGTCAACCCGTGGAGACCCGAGCATACTCCGTCCATTAAGCAAATGGAGGCGTTCGCTAACCAACACGCCGATCTGGACAGCGGCATCTATAAGGGACTCGATCCTGTAGGGGATTCCGATATAGCATTAGCCTGGTCACGTATTTCTCAGAATTGGGAAGAGGTGCTGCCAGAACTGATTACAGCGAAGGATGAAGCTGCCTTTGACAAAATTTTCGAAAATTTTCTGATACGTCGTGTGAACTACGGCTTTAACCAGGTAATGGAATATCGCCAAGCTGAACTGGAACTGCGAAAATCCAAGATAGCCAGATAACCATTCCCTAATACATTGTTACCGACATAATAACTAGTAATATACGGTATAACAAAGGTGGTGAATACATCCGAATGAAATACCTACTGACGAGATTGAGGAAGCTTTATCGCAATGCCCGTATATCCCAAAAGCTGTTTCTCGCATTTAGCCTGATGATTGCCATACCTGTTATTTTGATATCCTTTGTGTATATCCGCATGCAAGAAACCCAGCTATATAAGGACGCTATGGCGACAGGCAACAGCCACGTTACATGGCTGAATGAACAATTGCGCAGAAGAATGGACATGATTGAGAACGCTTCCAATACAGCCCTCACTCAAAAGTCCTTTGTGGATTTTATTCATTCCAATATGCTTGTGGATGGACTGCGCCTGGTGAAGTTTAAGCAAAACCAGTTTGAGCAAATGCTCAATATCATTCAAAGTAATGCGATGATCAGTGAACTTAGTTTTTACGTCGATAACCCAAACTTGTATGAAATCTGGCCTGAAATCTATCATTACAAGAAATTTTCACCGCAGGATTATTGGGTAAAGCTTCGGGATGAAGGCGGTGCGGCATACCGCTTATTTTCTTTTAGGGATGGTGAGCACACCTTATCCTACTATCGTCTGGTTCGCCTTCAAGGGCAGGAACAAAAACGCCCTAGCATTATGGAAGTGCGCGTTCCCCACAGCATGTTTTTCAGCGACCTGCTACAAGAGAACAAGGGGGACTTCTTTTCGGTGTTGATGAACGCAAGCGATTCTCCCCAGTATGTTTACAATCCCCAGCATGAGTTTTCGGAGAAGTACGGGCTGGGGCTGGAGGAAATCCTCGGCAGTATCCATCGTCAGCTCGATATATCGCCGCAGGAAAGCCCGCTTCAGGTCAGGGTGGGAGATCAGAGTTACTATGTATTGTATCGATACATCGCTCCGTTGAACACTTATGTGGTCGATATCGCTTCTCATCAGGCATTGATGAAGGGACCACGCAGTTGGTATGCATATGTGGTGACGATTACATTATGTGTATTACTGCTGATTATGCTACTTGTATCCCAAACGATGCGGCGTATTTTCCGGCGGTTGGACAGCGTACTCATTTCAATGCGTCAGGTACGGAAAGGGGAGCTGGATGCAATGATTGATACAGGCCTTGATGAGAACGAAAGAGGAGATGAAATCGATGAGGTGGCGGTGAATTATAATAAAATGTTACATGAAGTCAAACGCCTGATGACACAGGTCGTGGATAAGCAGTTAATTGCCAAAAACGCACAGTTACACTCTCTGCATTCGCAGATCAATTCCCATTTTTTATATAATGCGCTGGAATCCATTCGAATGGTGGCAGAGGTACAGCGGCAACCTGCTATAGCCAATTCATTGGTGTCGCTCGGCTCCCAGCTACGTTACAGCATGCAGTGGCGCAGCGATACTGTTGCTTTTCGTGACGAGCTTGCCAACATCCAAAGTTATATTGAATTTATCAACTTCATGGAAGGTGGCAATATCATTATGACGGCAGATCTTCCGCAGGAGATCCTTCGCTACGCCATTCCCAAGATGTGTATGCAGCCCATCGTTGAAAATGCGGTTCATCACGGAGCACCTTCAGGCGGTAGCATATCTATAGAAATTACGTTTTCTGTGGAGAATGACTGTCTGCTATTCATTAACATAAAAGATGACGGAGAAGGGTTAGAGCCTGCGATGTTACAACGTCTTCAGGCAGTACTGCGAAGCGAATCGGATACGCCGATGGTTACCCGCAGGAGCGGACTTGGTTTGGAAAACGTGAATAAGCGGTTGCAGCTTCATTATGGCAAGAATTGCGGTCTTTGGATTGATAGTGTGCAAGGCGAATATACCTGTGTAACGATACGCTTGCCTTGGGAAAATGAAAATCTTGGAGGGTGGTAGAGCATGATTAATATCCTGATTGTGGACGATCAAAAACACATTCGTGATGGCCTGCAGGCCATGCTGCATCAATTTCCTCTGAAGCTGAACAACATTTACTGTGCCGCGAGCGGGATGGAGGCGCTGTGCCTATTGCGGCAGCATTGCATTCACATCGTTATTACCGATATTAGGATGCCGGATATGGATGGGTTGGCACTCATGGCTCAAAGCAAAGGGGAATACATGGATGTGGAATACCTCATTATCAGCGGTTATAGTGAATTTACATATGCTCAAAAAGCGATCGGACTTGGGGCAAAGGGCTACTTGCTAAAACCTTTGAAACGAGAGGATCTGCACAATTCCCTTGAGCATATATGGCAAGAGATCCAGACACGGCAGGCACTTACGCATAATATGCAGCATGTATCCCGTCTCGCCCAAGAGACCGAGAGTAAAGAATTAAGAATGTTTATGCAAGGTGCGTTAAGTGATGATACATGGATTCTTCAGATTGAGGAACAAAATGATGTATTATGGCGTAATTATCGCCTAGCCCTGCTGAGGGAAGAAGTTGGCATTAAGCAGCCCGGAGCCAGCAGCGTCCATAGCATGGAAGCCATTGCTTATCGTGTGTTCGGCAGACAAGGTTGTATTTGCCTGCAACATCGCCCATACCTGATCCTTGCGGTGGATGCGTCCATAGATCCAAGTGTTTTTTCTGCAGCACTCAAGGAAGGAAAGATCGATGCCATAACAGCCATGACTAACCCGATTCAGGGGTTAAAAGAACTACCACACAGCTATACCCAAGTGCTTGAGCTCTATCGCCACAGTTACCTGTTTCCTGATCAGTATAGTATCTTCCCAGCACATATTAAGCATATGGAGCAGCAGTGGCAACTTCCCTATGAAGACTTATATGAACTCTTCCAGTCAATCGGAACAGATAACAGTGGAATAATGACTCAGGGTATTTCTGCACTATTTCACAAAAAGGTATTGCAACGCTATCCTATTCGCTATACCCAGCAGCTCTGCGCAGCCACCATTCAAATGATGGAGGAATACGAACGAGTTATCCGCCCTTATATGGGGGAAGAAGCGCTGGACCTTGAATCATTGCGTAATCTCTTTGATTATCCAGGGATGCGTGATTATATACAAGCACTACAACAGCAGCTGCTTCGGCTGAATCAGTTCTATTATGACTATAAATGCAGCTATCGCCATTCGAACGATCTTAATGAAGCCATTCGTTTTATACACGAGAGTTACCATAAACCGCTGGATCTTGCGATGGTATCCAATCATGTATCGCTTAATTATGCTTATTTTTCAAATCTGTTTAAGAAGAATATGGGTAAAGGTTTTGCTGAATACCTACGGGATGTACGTCTGGATAAAGCGCGGCGGCTTCTCGCCGAAACTGATCATAAAATTGTTGAGGTGGCTGCTATGGTTGGATATGAAAGCTATAAAAGCTTTACACGTGCGTTCCGACATGTGATGCAGATCCAACCCACTGAGTACCGACAGATGATGCGGCAGAAGGCAGATTGAATCAAAAGCCAAAAAAATGGGATACCACAAAAACAATTGTACCTTTTCAGCAAATTAACCTATTCGATAGAATAAAGATATCCCTTATGTAAGCGATTACCTTAATACGTATGGATTGGGAGAAGCTATTATTCTATTAAAGGAGGGCAATTATGAATCCATCTCACTTTAGGGAGAAACGGTTTATGAAAAAGGTACTCGGTATGTTGCTTGTGGTTGTGATGCTGGCTAGTATTGGCATACTTCCAGCTTCAAAGGTTCAGGCAGCGGGAACTACCGTAACCTCAATGGAGTACTTCTCACCCGCAGACGGACCTGTCATTTCAAAATCAGGGGTTGGCAAGGCCAGCTACGGATTTGTTATGCCTAAGTTCAATGGAGGCTCCGCGACATGGAATGATGTTTACAGTGATGTAGGCGTTAATGTGAAAGTGGGCAACAACTGGGTTGATATCGACCAGGCAGGCGGATATATCTATAACCAAAACTGGGGGCACTGGAGCGATGGCGGATTCAATGGCTATTGGTTCACCCTCTCCGCAACAACCGAGATTCAACTGTACTCCAAAGCAAATGGTGTGAAGCTGGAGTATCAACTTGTATTTCAAAACATCAACAAAACAACCATCACAGCGATGAATGCAACACAAGGTCCACAGATCACAGCAGGCTTCACCGGCGGTGCAGGTTTTACATATCCAACGTTCAACAATAATCCTGCGGTCACTTATGAAGCTATTGCGGATGATTTGAAGGTATATGTCAAACCTGTAAACAGCAGCACGTGGATTGATATTGACAATAACGCAGCCAGCGGCTGGATCTACGATCAAAATTTTGGCCAATTCACGGATGGCGGCGGTGGGTACTGGTTTAACGTAACGGAGTCGATCAATGTCAAATTGGAATCAAAGACTTCTTCGGCTAACCTTGTTTATACCATTACGTTTAATGAACCTACAAGAAATTCATATGTCATTACGCCATACGAAAAAACAACCTTCACAGCAG
This sequence comes from Paenibacillus sp. FSL R5-0749, assembly GCF_038595085.1. Classification (NCBI taxonomy): domain Bacteria; kingdom Bacillati; phylum Bacillota; class Bacilli; order Caryophanales; family Paenibacillaceae; genus Paenibacillus; species Paenibacillus sp. FSL R5-0749. The sequence continues at coordinate 3,586,405 of NZ_CP152005.1, forward strand.
ATGCGAATGGTTCCATTGGGGTTCCGCTTCCGAAAATTGATGGGGGGGCGCCAATCGCCAAGGAACTGGGCAATTTTGTATACCAAATTAACATCAATGGACAATGGGTTGATTTGAGTAACGCCAGCCAGAGCAAATTTGCATACTCCGGTAATGGGTACAACAATATGTCCGATGCCAACCAGTGGGGATACTGGGCCGATTACGTTTATGGCCTGTGGTTCCAGCCGATCCAGGAAAATATGCAGATTCGTATCGGCTATCCACTGAACGGTCAGGCGGGCGGAAGTATTGGCAACAACTTCGTCAACTATACCTTTATCGGCAATCCCAATGCTCCGCGTCCGGATATATCTGACCAAGAGGATATCTCTATCGGAACGCCAACCAATCCGGCTATCGCGGGCATGAACCTCATCTGGCAGGATGAGTTTAACGGAACTACGCTGGATACAAGTAAATGGAACTATGAAACAGGATATTATCTCAACAACGATCCCGGGACATGGGGGTGGGGTAATGCAGAGCTGCAGCACTACACGAACAGCACCCAAAATGTATATGTACAGGACGGAAAGCTGAATATCAAAGCTATGAACGACAGTAAATCTTTCCCGCAGGACCCTAATCGGTATGCACAGTATTCTTCTGGAAAGATTAACACCAAGGATAAACTGTCCTTGAAGTACGGCAGAGTCGATTTTCGTGCCAAACTTCCTACCGGTGATGGCATATGGCCAGCACTGTGGATGCTTCCACAAGACTCGGTATACGGCACTTGGGCTGCATCAGGTGAAATTGATGTGATGGAAGCGAGAGGCCGTCTGCCTGGATCCGTAAGCGGTACCATTCACTTTGGTGGACAATGGCCTGGAAACCAGTATTCGGGCGGCGATTATCACTTCCCGGCAGGGCAAACTTTTGCCAATGATTATCATGTATACTCGGTAGTCTGGGAAGAGGACAACATTAAATGGTATGTAGACGGCAAGTTTTACTATAAAGTCACTAACGAGCAGTGGTATTCCGCAGCTGCACCGAACAATCCGAATGCACCTTTCGATGAGCCGTTCTACCTCATTATGAACCTTGCAATCGGCGGAAACTTTGACGGTGGCCGCACTCCGAACGCATCTGATATCCCGGCGACGATGCAAGTGGATTATGTACGCGTGTATAAAGAACAGTAATAAAACAGCAATTTCCATAATTAATAAGCCGTTGATCTAATTCAGATGATCAACGGTTTTTTGTTTCATTTGAATTTTCTATATCAACTATGGTTGAACAATTTTGGGGTTAGTTGATCTTGTATCTGAATAGGGAAATGACGAGTTTGTATAAAGCCGATCTTGTAGAATGTATATTGAGCATGCAATCCGATATGGGGTAAAATCTACTCAAGCAAAATGATAATGATTATCATTATGAATGCATTATTTTTGCTACAATACATAAAACTTACGGGAGTGAAGGCAGACATGGCAAGATCAGTATTTATGAAAATTAGGTGGATTTCGCTTATAACAGCAGCCATAATTTCAGTGACAGGTTGCGCATCGGCAAGCAAACAGGGTGCGGCTACGGTGTCTACCGATCAGGCCGGACAGGCAACCGCAGCCACCAGCGAAGCTCCATCTCAGACGGAAACACGCGTTGTAACCGATGGCTTCGGAGAGGTAGAGATTCCGACCAATCCGAAGCGAGTCTCGGCTCTTTACCGTGAAGATTATTTGGTTGCGCTTGGGGTAACGCCTATTGTGCAATACTATAACCCGATGTGGGGCAAGCAGGATTATTTGAAGCTGGACGTGCCGTTGTTCGATGTGACCGGAAATATCGAGGCTTTGCTCGTGGCCGAGCCAGACTTAATCATTGGCGCCGGAGAGGTCGATGCAGAACAATACGAGCTTTATTCCAAGGTTGCACCGACGTTTCGCTTGCCGGACGACGTACTTTCGGATTCGCGCAAAACATTGACCTTAATTGCTGATTTGCTTGGTCTCAGCGAGAAGGCAGAACAGGTTATTGCCGATTATGATGCTCACATTGCCGATGTAAAAGCAAAGTTGAACTCAGCGATCGGCGATGAGAAGATTGTTGTTCTGCGGATGAACGTCGCGGACAAATCGATCAATATTTTCGGCATCCATAACACGTTTGTCGGAGAAATCTTGTATAAGGAACTTGGGCTGAAGGCTCCCGCATTTGCCGAGGCAATGACGGAGGGCAACATCGTCTTGTCGAATGAGGTTATTCCGGAACTTGACGCGGACCATATTATTTTGCTGCCGTCCAACGGAACATGGGAGGAAGAGAGTAACGCAAAAGCGCTTGAAGAAATGAAGGCCAATTCGTTATGGCAGACGGTTCCTGCATTTAAGAACGGCCATGTATATCCCGTTGAGAGATCGTATTGGCAGACGGGAGCCATTACAGCCAACGGGCTGAAGATGGATGATTTGCTTCGATTGCTTGCCCCATAACGGAGCAGGGAAGAGCCACTTTTCAACGAAGGTTGAAGGGTGACTCTTTTTAATTTACACTATATACATTGAGAATGAATATCAATTGAAAGGCGATGGATAGTAAGAATGGATATTGAAGAGGGCAAACAAGCGTGGACGGCTCCTTCAGTTCAATATGTGCTACGATCGATCCGCTTTTTTGTAGTGGGCGAACAAGTAGAGACGAGTGACTGGGACGGCGAAGACGAGGATCGAAACCGAAACGACAAAGAAGGTTTTGAACTCTTCTTTCTCATGAATGGAACCGGTCAGGGAAAATGCTATTTACAGGATGCTGACACAGCTTTCTCTATTGATCAACAGGTCATAAACTGCAGCTATTACCGAGTGTGCTTCACAATGATCGGCAATGATGAAGCTTCAAGTTTGCTGCCGGACAAGCAAGAGCTTGCCTGCACACCCTTCGCGAAAGCGATGGAGCTGCTTGATGAGTTATATGGACTTAGCGGAGCGACAGGCGAGCTGGAGCTGTTCCAACGATATGTTAAATTCCAAGAGCTGTTGCTCTTTCTATTCCGCCAAAATGCACCTGCAACTGAAGATAAAGGAACGGATATCGAGCGTCACGGGGTAGAGCGCAGTATACGGCACATCCATGAATATTACAGTGAGCTTCTGACCGTCGAGGAGCTGGCTTCCATTGCAGGCATTGATCGCTGGAAGTATACTCGCCTGTTCAAAGAGGTTACGGGTCAAGTACCGCTTCAGTACTTGAATGAAGTACGGATTAGTCAAGCCAAAAAGTGGCTGGCATGCGCCGATGACAGACTGCTCGATATTGCGCTCAATGCAGGATTCAACAATGAATATTATTTCAGTCGTCGTTTCAAGCAGACGGTAGGCATCTCGCCCGGACAATACCGCCGAAGCCGCAAGGGAGAGCTTAGAGTAGTGGCACCGTATCTGGAGGATTTTCTCGTTGCGCTGGGTATGCAACCGATCGTCCAATATCGACATGAGAAATGGGGAAAACAAGAGTATCTAGGTTTAAACCACATTCCGACGTTCGACGAGAATAGCGGCAACTTTGACGAGCTTACCTATTATAAGCCGGATCTGATAATGCTTGCGGATCGTTACGAGCAACAACAATATTCTCAGTACCGACGTATATCCAACACGTGCATCCTGCGAGAGCAGACCACGAATTGGCGTACGCTGCTGCGTACCGTCGCCGATTATTTTGGCCGGATGGAGTTGGCCGACGATGCGATTGCAAATTATGCTTTCAAAGCACGGAACGCGAGCCATATGCTGAATCAGCTTATGAAAGGTGAAACAGTCGCTTTTTTGCGTATCTCGGCGGACCAGATCATCCAATATACAGAAGAAGGACAAGGTTTTGTTTCAACGGTGCTCTATGGTGATGTTGGCTTACGCGCCCATTCCGCAGTAGGTATAGCCTCAAAATCGAATAAGCCGGGTATGTTCACTCTCTCTGTAGAGGAACTGAGTACGTTAACCGCGGACCATCTGTTCATTACTTTTGATAAGTGGCATAGCCAAGAAGAAGGGATGGAAAGGGTCCTGCTGGAACAGCCAGAGTGGCGCGATCTTCCCGCTGTAAGAAACAACTGCGTATATGAGGTAGATTTTCTAACTTGGATGAATAACGGTATTATTTCTAACGGCAAAAAAATAGATGATATCCTGCGATCGTTAGCATAAGTTTGTTTTCCTCGCGGCCAAAGGCTCAGCACTCTTTGTTTTGTATAAAGCAACCGTCGGTTTTGTCCATTGTTATTGTCACACTGTCGAAGCTAAAATAGTATTGATAATGATTATCATATGTGCGGACATGTACATACGCCCTCAGGAGGAGGACTTCAATTGAACGAGCAGCTTGAATTATACGATGTGACAATTATCGGCGGTGGTCCTGCGGGAATGTATACTGCTTTTTACAGTGGAATGCGTGATTTGAAGACGAAGTTAATAGAAGCGAAAGACGAGCTGGGAGGGCGGATGCTCATTTATCCCGAGAAAATGATCTGGGATGTTGGAGGATTTACCCCAATCCTATGCGAGAAGTTAATCACCCAATTATCGGAGCAGGCAAAAACGTTCGACCCAACGATTGTATTCGGCCAGCACATTGTCGGATTGGAGAAACAAGCGGATTCGACTTACATTCTGGAGGCGGCAACAGGGGAGAAACACTGGACACGCACAGTCATTCTGGCGATTGGTCGCGGCATTCTGCGAATGGCTAAGCTGGAACTGGAAGGGGCTGAGCGCTACGAGGTGTCCAATCTGCATTATACGGTGCAGGAACTGGAGCCTTTTAGAGGAAAACGAGTACTTATTTCGGGAGGGGGAAATTCCGCTGTCGATTGGGCGAACGAGCTGGTGTCCATCGCTGCTCAGGTGACGGTCGTACATCGACGGGACCACTTTGGCGGACACGAAAAAAACGTTGTTCGAATGAAGGAGTCCTCCGCCGATGTGCTTACGCCATATGAAGTTACGCAATTATATAGCGGCAATGGAAAGGCAATTGAACGGGTGACGATTGCCCACATCGAATCAGGGGACTCGCACGAGCTAGAAGTTGACGAGGTCATTGTCAACCACGGACTGAAATCCGATTTTACAGGGATTAAGGATTGGGGACTGGATATGGATGACTGGAACATATTTGTTAGCCCAAAACTTGAGACCAACTTGCCGGGCATTTTCGGGGCAGGCGACTTTGCCAATTACGACAGCAAGCTCAACCTGATTGCAGGGGCATTCACCGATGCAGCTCTAGCCCTTAACAGCGCCAAACAATATTTAGATCCCGAAGCGCCGAGAATGGCTTATGTATCGTCACATAACGAGAGGTTTAAAGAGCGGAACAAAGCGCTTGGGGTAGCCACTGAATAGAATAGCGGGGCCTGCAAACCATATACGAATAAAAAATGGGTAGAATCGCAACTGGCTCACATACACTCGTGTTCGAGCTAGACTAAAATCCTTAATATGTACGTAAGACTAAACAAAGTCGCTATTTTAGCGGCTTTGTTTATTTTATTTTATTGTTACAAGTTCTTGTCCCAAGATGGCTAAATGCGTTCTTCTCATTGCTGATACATTTCCTTCTTTTTACCTTGAAGTCCACGCTCATATAACACATACTTAAATTTATTTACTCAATCATCACGGATTAACAGAAAAACTTCTCGGTATTACAGGGGGTGGGAGGTTGTGAGTTCAAAAATTACCAGATGGACCCTGCGATCCAAATTTATCTTGATCTTGCTGCTCTTTGGTGTGCTTCCCATGATTGTTATCGGCTGGGCTGGTTATAATGCCTCCAAACGTACAATCATTCACCAGGCTATGGAAATCCAGTCTCGTTTACTCGAACAGACAGTTGCCTCTCTAAACAGTGAGCTGTCCATGTACCAGATGCTTGCTGGATCGTTCGGGCAGGAGGAAAGCGTCCGCCAGATGCTTGATCCAGAATCTTCACCAGACGATCTAAAGCGGTACATCAAGGAATGGGATATGTTCAATCAATTGATGAGCAAACTAGTCTTTTCCAAATTCGAAAAAACGCCCTCCATCCTAATTTACGGCTATAACCGTAAAGTGTTCACAAGTTGGGGGGCGGACGGCAGCAGGCTAGTCGACTATCTCGACAGCAAGGCGGAGTTCAAAAAAGTTTTGCAAGCCGGAAGCAGCGAACGGTTCGTGTGGGTAACTCCGCATCTGGCGTTCGATCCGTCAAGCGCGACTGAGCCTATGCTCACTTATGAGGCCGGATATACGGATATAGAGACCGGCACAGAGTGGGGGAAGATAATGATTTCGAGTTCTGTGGCGGCCTTGGTAGACGATCTTGCTTCAAATAACCAGTTTATCATCGCGAAAACGGATGGGTCGCTGGTATATTCTCCCCCAAAAGCAACCGCGCCTGTTGCAATCCTCCAAGAAGCGGTCTCAGCGGATTACGGTAAAGTCACCACCGTACTGAATCAGGGTAAGAACATGGATAATTCTCTCTATATATCCGCCAAGCTTCTGAATGATTGGGTCGTCGTCAAGGAGATTCCCTATCAGAATTTCCTGTCCGAACTTGGACAAATCCGCAACATTCTGTTAGTGGTCATCGGACTCTGCGCATTACTTTCCATCCTACTCGGACACTTGTTCACCGGCCGAATTCTGCGGCCGATTAAGCAGATGGTCCGTGTCATGAGAAGGATCGGGTCAGGAGAATGGACGCATGTTCCGCTGATTCGCACCGATCCTGAGCTTGATATGCTCCAGCGTTCATTCCTAAGCATGACCTCCGATTTGAAGGAATTGCATGAGCGTATGGAGATGGAGCAGCGACAGAAGCTAGAGCTAGAGTTGCAAACACTGCAATCGCAAATTCAGCCCCATATGATTAAGAATACACTGGCGGTGATCAGTGGGCTGGCGTTACACGGACAGATGGAGCAGATCCGTGAGGTCGTCCATGCTCTGGGATACTTTCTATCATCAAAAATATATCCGGAGAACCCGCTCGTGACTGTTGAAGAGGAACTGGATGCACTGCAGCATTACCTGACCATTATGCGGATTCGCTACCCGGACCGCATTCATGTCCTGATTGATGTACCAGACGCACTGCTTGGGCAGCACATTCCCCGCTTTACTTTGCAGCCGCTGGTGGAGAACAGTATCTATCACGGTATGTACGGCGAGGCGGCCATTCATATCTGGATACAGGCTTATGATATATCCGACACCTTCACCATCACCGTATCCGACAACGGAGCCGGTACAGCCAGTCGTCCACTCGAAGCGACCGTAGAAGTGAAGAACATAGAGAAGATGCAAACATATTCCGGTATTGGGTTGTCCAATATTCAGCAACGCATTGCCCTGTATTTCGGTGGAGCAGGAACCTTGCAATTCGAAAGCTCTCCAGGATCCGGCGCTCAGGTGGAGATATCGCTGCCGAAGCGACAATAATCTAGAAAAAGTTGTGTTCATAAGGAGGCGAAAACATTTCCATTCGAACGATGCTGGTAGAAGATGAGTGGCTAATTAGAGAGGCGCTGCTAAGAACAGTACCCTGGGAGCATTACGGATTTGAGATTGCGGGCCAGGCAAGTAATGGAAGAGACGCACTCGAAATGTTCATCCAGCTACAGCCGGATGTTGTGATTACGGATATTCGCATGCCGGGAATGGACGGGCTGGAACTGATCGGCTGTATCCGCGAGATATCACCGACAGTGCTGATTTGTATACTTAGCAGTCATACCGACTTTGGACTCGCTAGGCAAGGCATACGCTACGGTGTGTTTGAGTATTTGGACAAACTTAATCTATCATCTGGAGAGGTTGAACACTGCCTAGAGCGGCTATATGATACCTTTCACAAGAAGCTTTCCGAGCAACGCGGGGGGGCCAGTTTACTGGTAGCATCACGGCCTGAAGTCCGGATCCTTGAGCTTCAGTCTCCATCCGCCTGGCTGAAACAGTTCAGGTTAAGTGCGCGGGAGTGCGCAGGCTGGAGATGGATTATTATGCTGATAGATCGGGAAATATGGGGGCAGACGGATATTCACGCTTGGCTGGAGTGGTTTCCCTATCCGGCCGTCATTGCGGAGAGGCGATTGTTCGTTGACACCGAGCAGCGACTGCATCTGATTCTCGAGGACGAGATTGAAGCGCCGCACTTGCTGCTAGAGCGCTATGAAGATACGGGCATACTGATCAGTTCCAGAGTAGCCGGACCGAACGAGTGGGAGAAGGCATACCGTGAAGCTGAGGAATTGCAGGCGGACTTATTCTATACGGGCTGGAACCATATGGTCGAGTATGAGCACAAGCGTATATATCAAATGTCCGTCACGGTACTTCAGGCTGAACAGGAGGAAAATCTGATTGCTTTGCTGGCGGGCGGCAATGCGAATGCCATCATGGATTATTTAGATCAGTTGATGCAGGACGCCGAGTGGCGTAGCGTTCATCCTAAGCGGCTGGTTCAGGCGCTAACGATGCTGCTCACGCGGAATATTCCCGGCAGATATTTTCATCGTGAGCATATTGCAGCTTGGGGGGAAACCATCAGCCTTGCCCATTCCTGTACAACCGCCAGACAATTCATGGAGCGTATGTCAGCTGCCTTAAGGACCGTTATGCAGGATAATGAACGTTCGGTGACCATAGATGTAGAATCGGCGATCCGCTATGTGCAGCAACATTATCCAGAGAAGATAACGCTTGGGCGCTTGGCCGGTGCTGTTCATTTGAATCCAAATTATTTCTCCACGCTGTTTAAGGAACAGACTGGAGAGACGCCTATGTCCTTCGTAGCTGGCTTTCGGGTGGAAAAGGCAAAAGAGCTGCTCAGGCGCAGGGAAGGAAGCATACAGGAGATTGCAGAGCAGGTAGGTCTGCATAATCTCAGTCATTTCTCACGGGTATTCAAAAAAATGACAGGAAAAACGCCCTCAGAATACCGCGGGGATCTGTAAAACAGAACACAAAACTGAATAATTGACTAACCAAGGGGAACCCCCCCTTTTTTTTCTTTTCAAATGTTATATATAAGATATATTTACTTACACTAAGTTAACGGAAAGCGCTATCAAAAATATGAATAACTCAACAATTGTGCTGAGATTTGTGCAAAGACAAAAGTTTAGAACTCTATTATAGTTACGTCAAGTAAGAAATACTCACACATTCGAACTTGGAGGGGACTACATGAGAAATTGGTTTAAACCTTTGATTGGAATTATGACCAGTGCAGTAATACTGGCCGGATGCGGATCGAGCACAATGGATAATACGACAGTGAATTCATCAACTTCGAAGCAAGCAGTAGCCATCAAGTTCATGCTATGGAACGACAGCGCCTCAGAGCGGATGTATGATGAACTGGCTCAAGCGTTCGAAGCGAAGAACCCGGGCATCACCATTGATTTTACCAAAAGTGATGCAAACACCTACAGCGAACGTCTAACCGTAACGCTGACAGGCGGTGGCGAGGTTGATGCTTTTGCTTTTAAGAGTCTGGATGAATATTACAAGAATATTACAAGCTGGCCTCGTCGGGGCGCACGCTGGCAATCGATGATCTTGCGACTGCTGACAACACAGAGCTTTCCGGTGTTCAATCCTTTTTTAACGATCTGAAAATTAACGATAGACTTTACGGCTTGCCATTCCGTTCGGACGGCTGGGCGCTCTACTACAATAAAGATCTTTTTGATCAAGCGGGAGTTGCATATCCCGGCGATGACCTGACTTGGGAGCAATATGTTGAACTAGCCAAGAAGATGACAAGCGGAAGCGGGACAGATAAAATTTACGGTTCCTTTATGCCGGACTGGCCGCAGACCTGGTACTCCTATGGACAGCAACTGGGAAGCTCGCTCTACAGTGACAACTTGACCCCTTATGTGGAAGGACTCAAGCTCCGCAAGGAGCTGTCAGAAAGCGGTGCGCAGCCTTCCGTAGCCGAGAATAAAGCAACCAATGCACATTACAGAACGGCTTTCCTCACTGGGAAATATGCCATGGTTGTTACTGGAACCTGGTTCCCAGGCATGCTGGAACAGGATCAGAAGGACAATAAGCTCAACTTTAACTGGGGGATGACGTATGTTCCTCATCCGCCGGGAGTGCAGAAGGGCACAACAATGACTGCAGTCGTTGTTCATGCCGTGAACTCGGAGTCCAAGCATCCCGAAGAAGCCAAGAAGTGGATCAGCTTCATTTCCAGTGAAGAAGGACAGCAGATCGTGGCAAAATATCAGACACCGGCTTCCTCAGCAGATCGTGTCAAGGATCAGTACAAAGCAACCTTTACCAATGATGCGGTGAACATGGATGCCATATTCAATATTATATCTGTTCCGGAACGGGAACTGCGCAAGGGGATTACCCAGATGAACACGATCGCCACAGAAGAAGGAGAATTAGCATTGCTGGGCGAGCTGACACCTGAGGAAGCAATCGAAAACATCAAGAAGAGAAGAGAGCAAGAGATTCAATAGATCAAGAAGTGGGAAGTGATGAAATGTCTTCTTTGAATAAAAGCACACTAGGGACACAGGGAACCAGCCTGTTGGAAAAAAGCAAAAAAACGTCATTGTGGCAAAGGATGATGCATCCGCAAGCGAGAACAGCCTATCTCTTTCTGCTCCCAAATCTGCTAGGGTTCTTGCTATTTATTGCTATTCCGAGTGTGATGGCGTTCGGACTTGGCTTCACAGAATGGGACGGGTATAATCCGGTGAAATGGAACGGGCTGGATAATTATTTCCGGCTTGTGCGGGACGAGAACTTTCGAATTGCTTTACAGAATACGTTGCTCTACACCTTTGGCTCCTGCCTGCTCGTTATCATTGCATCTCTATCATTGGCCTTGCTTGTTAACCAGAAAATGAAAGGGATGTCGCTCTACAGAGCCGCATTCTTCTTCCCACATATTGCATCGTTTATCGCAGTAGCGGTGGTATGGCAGGCCATTTTCAATCCAACGCTCGGACCACTGAACATGTTCCTCAGCAAATTTATGGAGCAGCCCCCCGGATGGCTGGTCAGCTCGAATTGGGCTTTGCTCAGCATTATACTTGTCTCGGCCTGGAAGATGGCTGGCTACTATATGCTGCTGTTCCTGGCCGGCTTGCAGGGAATTTCCAAAGAGCTGTACGAGGCAGCCAACATTGACGGTGCCAATATCCTGCAGCGCTTCCGCAATATAACACTGCCTATGTTATCTCCAGTGACGTTTTTTGTCATCATTACCTGCATTATTAATCTGTTCAAGTCATTTGATCTCGTGTATGTCATGACCGGTGGTGGTCCGGGCCGCTCCACGAAGCTGCTCGTCTATGATATCTTCGTTCAATCATTTCGCAATTCCGCATTTGGTTACGCCTCGGCTGAGGCCATCGTGCTGTTCCTGATCGTTCTGGCGATTACTTATGTTCAATTTAAGGGGGAGAAACGATGGGTCAACTACTAGGTCGAGCAGTGCCTAAATCTCTGGCGCATCTGTTCATGATCTTAATATCTCTGGTTATGATCGTACCCTTTCTGTGGATGCTGTCCACCTCCTTCAAGTTGCAGGAGGAAGTGTTCCAGTATCCGATACAGTGGATTCCGCAGGTATTTCACTTCGAGAATTACGTCGAGGTATGGACCAGTATTCCATTTCCATTATACTATTTCAACTCTCTGAAGGTCTCTATCCTGGTTACTTTGGGGCAGCTGATTACCTGTTCTCTGGCTGGTTACGCTTTTGCCAGATTGGATTTCCCCGGGAAGAACCGATTGTTCATCATGTATTTTGCAGCCTTTATGATCCCTTATCAGGTCATTATGATTCCGCAGTATTTCGTTATTAAGAAGCTAGGCCTTGTCGACAGCCATTGGGCACTGATCTTGCTGGAAATCTTTAGTCCCTATGGCGTGTTCCTAATGCGCCAGTTCTTGTCGGGAATCTCGAAGGAACTCTCTGAGGCGGCGCGGATTGACGGCTGCAACGAATTCGGCATCTTTGCGAGAATCATCATGCCGCTGGCCAAGCCGGCGTTAGCAACGCTTGGAATCTTCGCTTTCTCCTGGGTGTGGAATGATTTTCAGGCTCCACTTATTTATCTTACCAGCGATAGCCTTAAGACACTGCCGCTCGGCTTGGCCAGTCTAAACGGCGAGTTCACATCGCAGACCCAATTAATTATGGCAGGTACAGTACTGTCACTTATTCCGGTAGTCACTGTATTCCTATTCTTCCAACGATACTTTATCTCGGGCATTACTGCCGGTTCTGTGAAAGGATGAGAACTGTGAAGAAAACTCTAGTAACGAACGTAAAATGGCATGAGGCCATCGAATATGCAGTCCTCAAAACAAAACAAAATTTGTCCCGGTACAACCAGAAGTTCCCCCATATCTCCAATGACAAGTGTTATGAATGGGGTGATAACGAGGACTGGATCGAAGGCTTCTGGACCGGCATAGTCTGGCTATGTTACGAGTACAGCGGTGACGAATATCTGCGTTTGCAGGCTAATAGCCAGATTGCCAGCTTTCATCGCCGGCTTCAGGCCCAACATGCACTTGAACATCATGACATTGGCTTCCTATATGGATTATCCGCACTCGCGGGCTGGATCGTTGAAGAGGATGAACGGCACAAACTGCTTGCACTGCAAGCCGCTGATCATCTACTGGGACGTTGGCGAGAGACATCTGGGCTCATTCAGGCTTGGGGGCCGGAAGATGATTCGGAGAATGGGGGGCGTATCATCATCGACTGTTTAATGAATCTCCCGCTGCTGTACTGGGCTTCCAGTGCAACCGGCAATCCCCGCTATGCGGAGGTTGCCGTCCGACAGGCCGAGTTGTCAAGGAAATTTCTTGTGCGGGGAGACGACTCGTCCTATCACACCTTTTATTTTGACCGAAGCGGAAATTCGCTGAGAGGGGGAACACATCAAGGCTACAGTGACGGGTCTACATGGACACGTGGACAGGCTTGGGGCATCTATGGATTTGCTCTGTCTTATCGCCAAACGGGAAACATCAATTTTCTGGAAACCTCGAAACGCCTGGCTGCTTATTTCATAGAACGAATACCGGCTGACGGCATCGTTTATTGGGACTTTGATGTTCCCGTGACCGGCTCTACCAGTCGGGACAGCTCCGCTTCCGCTATTGCAGCTTGTGGCATGCTGGAACTACTGGAACATTTAGCACCTGACGATCCGCAGAGGCAGCGATTAGAAGATGCGGTCTTGGTGACTATGACGGCACTAGCCGAGTCCTCAATGAGCATGGCGCAGGAAAAGGAAGGCCTTATCGATCATGGATCATATCATGTCAGGGGCAGCTACGGGCTGGATGGTTATATGATCTGGGGGGATTATTTTTATCTTGAAGCGCTAATGCGTCTGGAAAAGCAGATTCCCGGGTATTGGTATGAGCGGGGGAAAAGCCTGATTCCGTTCAAGGATATAAATCGATAAATGTTCATTCTTCCTGATGTTTTGAAGCGGCTAGAATTTCGTTTGCTGCATTTATAGGCTTTTGACGCAAAATCAGAAATTTGGAGGGGTTGGTATGCAAGTGTATAATCAGCCATTCATTAAATCGTTCTTCTTCCGTTTGATCATCATGCTGCTGGTTCTGTCGCTTATCATTCCCCCTACAGCCTTGCCATCGGCGTTCGCCGCTGGCACCGTATACGTAAATGTTAACTATGATGAAAGCGGAAATGCCAAGAATACAAAGCTCTATAACGGCTCCACATACAGCGGCTCGGTCGGCGGAAGTTGGGGCATCTATAATTCTTTGGCAGAAACAGATTATGTGACTATAGAAAATGCTCCCCAGCGCGAGGATTACAGTCTCAAAATCGTTTCCAATACCAAAAACGTGAGTACCGGAAGAAATAATCTGGGCGGAACGGAAGCTGGCAATTCCGGCATCGCCGGAAAGCTGGTTTTTGAAGCGTCGGTTTATATGAACAGTACTACACATCGCCGGGAGATTCAGTTCAGAAGCCTGAATGCGCCTTCCCCCGCTACAAGCACTACCAATATTTCAGCCCTTACCTTCAATGCTGCGGGAGAAATAAGGGATGTCAGCAACCAGTTCCTAACACATTACGAGAAGAATTCATGGTACAAAATAAAAATGTTCATAGACAATTCAGCACGCTCCATAACTTATTTCCTGAATGATCAGTATTTAGGAGAAGCCTTGCTGCCTTCCGTCTGGATGAATATTAGACATATATACCTGAATCAGTATTTTCAAAGTGGGATGCAGGCAGAGTGGATGGTCGATGACCTGAAACTCGCGGAATACGTTCCAATTACGGGAATCAGTACTTCAGTGGCACAGCTTGAGCTGCCAGTGAGTGCCAGCACCAATATAGTGGTTACGGCCTTTCCGCAAAATGCTTCCGACCAGCGTTTACTTTGGAGTACGAATGACCCTGATGTGGCCACGGTGACTAATGGCACGGTCCATGCGCTCAAAGAAGGTAGCACTACAGTGAATGTAAGCACTTATGAGGGCAATTATTCGCTTGCGGTTCCAGTGTCAGTGACCAAACCGGTGCTGCCGCTCGGCATCATACTGCCGGATGAAATTAATCTGGCGGTAACAAGCAAGCAAACTCTGCAGCCTGTATTTAATCCCCAGAATACAACGAATCAGGCATTGAGCTGGAGTTCCAACAATCCAGCTGTTGCCACCGTAAATGCCGTTGGTGAAATCACCGGAATATCGGTCGGATCGACGGCGATTACAGCAGTATCACAAACCGATCCGACGATCTCTGCAGAGGTTACCGTTATTATTACTCCCTATATTCCTGTCGCCTCTGTTGCCATAACCTCTCCACCCTCACAAATTTCCAAATACGACAGCCTGCAACTCATCGCAAATGTTGAGCCGGCGAATGCAACGGAATCACAGCTAAGCTGGGTATCGGATCACCCGGAAATTGTAAGTGTGGCTGCAGATGGAAAAATACAGGCACTTGGCGTCGGTACAGCTACGGTGTCCGCAAACACAGTTAACGGAGTGGGAGATTCAGTTACACTTGAGGTGGTTGCTCCCCAGCCAGAAAATCCCGAAGAATATGATGAAATCAGGCAGCGTTGGAAGGAGACTCTGATCGGCAAAAATTCTCTGGATGTTAATGAAACAGCAGTGCAAACCATTATTCAGGCCAATGCATCTGCAGCTCAACAATACTGGGATAGCATGCAACTCGCATCGGGAGGCACAACGCTCTGGAATGACCTGCCTGCTTCTGCCAGTGATTCTACTTTTATCAACAACCACTATACCCGATTGAAGACAATGGCATTAGCCTATCAGACAAGAGGAACATCTCTATACCATAATTCCGGGCTAAAGGACGATCTGCTTCAAGCCATGGACTGGATGCTGGATAAGTTGTACACGGACACGGGCACCGAATTCGGGAACTGGTGGAACTGGGATATCGGCGTTCCCAATCGTTTGGTCGATATTCTGATCCTGATGTATGACGAGTTGACACCGGAACAAATTCTGAGGAATACGGCAAGCATCGATCATTATATCGGGGACATCACTTCCGCTTCTTTTACACAGACAGGTGCCAACCGCTCCGATATCATGCTGATTCAAGTCCGTATGGGGCTTGTCGAACATAACTACGACCGGCTAATTCAAGCCAGGAACGGGATGAGTGAGCTATTTCAGTACACAGCTGCAGGCGATGGCTTCTATGAAGACGGCTCGTATGTGCAGCACAGCACGATAGCCTATACGGGAAGTTATGGGGAGGTTCTGATACAGGGGATCGGGAACCTGATGTTTCTGCTGAACGGAAGCACCTGGGAGCCGATTGTTCCCGAAATGAGTAATGTCTATCGGTGGATCGACGAAGGATTTGCTCCTGTATTATATAAAGGGCAGGCTATTGATATGACAAGAGGACGCGCAATCGTCAGGCCGGCAGCAGATGCCTATTACTCCGGCAGAAACATTCTGGCAGGTATCTCCCGAATTGCAGTGACATCTCCTGCCGAGCTATCGCTTCAATTAAAGAGCTTGGTGAAATATCATGTAGAGTATCAGCTGAGTAGGGGGGGATCATACTATCAGTTTCCACTGGATTTGGCAGATACGATCAGGGATTGGGTGGAGGATCCTGCGATTGTTCCTGCCACCGATGTTCAGGCACACTATGAGTTGAGTGGCATGGCTCGTAGTGTACATCGGGGCGAAGACTTCCTGTTCGGGGTCAGTAAAAGTTCAAAGCGTATTGCTACCTATGAGCTTACCAACGGAGAGAATCCTAAAGGCTGGTATACTGGTGACGGGATGACGTATCTCTACAACCAGGATCTGTCCCAGTATACAGGCAGCTTCTGGGCAACGGTGAACTGGAGCCGACTTCCAGGCACAACGGTTGTCTCGCGGACAAGAAATTCTAGCAATTATCAATATGGGGATGGCGAGACCGTCCCGCTTAATTCCTGGGCGGGCGGCACAACGTTGGATACTTTCGGCGTTACAGGCATGGAACTGCTTCAGAACGGCACACAAATGCAGGCGCGGAAATCCTGGTTCGCTTTTGACAATGAAATTGTTGCGCTAGGTGCTGGCATTACAAGCACAGATAACCTTCCTGTAGAAACCGTCATTGAGCAGCGGAAGTTGAGAGAAGACAATTCAAACAGTTTCTACGTGGATGGTGAAGTTCTGAATGGGACCATAGTAAATGAAGAGATAGAGAATCCATCATGGGCTTATCTGGAGGGAAATGTGATAGGTTCGAACATTGGTTATATCTTCCCGAATCATTCACCGATCAGATTGACCAGACAAATTCAAGAGGGAAGATGGTCCGACATTAATCTCAGCAATCCTCCTTCTGCAACATTACCTACCGAACTGCTACAGAATTATTTCCTGACCATGTGGATTGATCATGGGAATAATCCTGCTGACAGTCAGTATGAATATATGATTTTGCCAAATGCAAGCAAACAGGAAACAAAAGAATACGCCGATTCGCCGGATGTCACCGTTCTCGCCAATTCTAAGACGGTTCAGGCGGTCCGAGAGAATACGCTTAACGTTGCCGGGTATAATTTCTGGACGGATACTCTGACTTCGGTAAATGGCGTTACTTCGAATAAGCAAGCCTCTGTCATGATTAGAAAAAATCCGGAGGCGAATACGATTGAGCTTTCAGTGTCTGATCCTACACTAGAGAATCAGGGGTATATTGAACTGGAACTGGATACAGATGCAGCAGGAATACTAGGTAAAGACGATCAGATCGAGGTACTACAGCTATCACCCACGGTGAAGCTAAAGATTAATATGCGAGATACCCTCGGGCAGACATTGCGGACTAAATTGCAAACCCAATGAAACCATGACGAGGCAGATTAATTTGTTTGGCTATCCCTGAGTTGGTCCAAGGCTAGGTCGCTGCTTCACCCTGACAGACGTAGAGAGTTCGAAATCATACAGTCGCCGTCTGGGGAGTTTGCCTGGAGGTAAATAGTACAGATATTATTACATCTAAATTTGGTCGATACAGTGACGGGACTACCACCCCCACGGTTCCGATTCTGTCATGTAAGTAATGTGAAATACAGAAGGCTAACGGATGTAGTTTATACTTAACATTACGCAGGAATGGATACAATGGATATTCGTGTAGATGATTTGAGTGGGGTACAGGTGATTGGATTAATTGCAGAACATTTGCAAGGAATGGCAGAGGACTTCCCACCAGAAAGCGTTCATGCCCTTAATCTGGACGGGTTGAAGAAGCCCGGAATTAATTTCTGGTGTGCATGGGAAGATGAAAGCTGCTTGGCTGTGGGGCTATCAAGGAATTGGACAAAGAGCATGCAGAACTCAAATCGATGCGAACAGCTAAGAATCATATGCGCAAAGGTGTAGCTAGAAATGTTCTTGCTCACATTATTGAAGCAGCCATAAGCCGTGGATACAAACGGATCAGCTCGCAAGCTGTATGAAGGTTTTGGTTTCACGTATTGTGAGCCGTTTGCAGATTATATCCTAGATGGGATTAGTACATTTATGACGATGGAACTGTAGTACACGTTTTGTAAATATAAAGAACGTTCAGAATATTTAGAGAACGTTACTTGAAGAACAGCATTCTGTAGATGCAGAGGGTGCTGTTCTTTGGCGTATATATGTTTCCTTCTACTGAAAAGGTGCAAATATGCTGTGTATTCAGGAGATCTTCGAGAAATCGGTTACTGGAGCACATGATTTATTTAGTCGTCTTCTATCAGTATCAGTACAGCATTGGGACACAACCAAAATACCTGGCTGATTCTATTTCCGATTAGATGATTGTAGGAAAAGGTCTCGGTGGGAAAGTTGCTCTCATAACATCCGGCAGATTCTCTGGTGGTTCGCATGGATTTATAGTCGGCCATGTATCACCTGAAGCACAAGTATGCGGGTAAAAGTAAAATCCGGTGTACTCGGCAAATATGCCAAATTAGTTTCCTCTGCTTCAAAAGGTGCAGTAACAGATTTGATGGAATAAACAAGCAAATATTGATGCTGCATATAAAATAGGACGTTAGAAGCTGCTACAACGAATGCATAGAGCGTGTGAAACAAAAAAATGCAAGCTTTAAAGATTAAGAATGTCGCGCCATAAGATTCTACAACAGTTGTATGTAAAAAGATTGAATTTTAAAAACCCGTTAATCAGAAAAGATTAGCGGATTTTTGTTGACCAGGGTGGAAATCCAGGTTCGGAATGGGCAGGTTAAAAAGATAAGATATTCCTTTTAAGGCAGGTCTCTGTCCGGACTTTAGCGTGATGTTGCAAGGTCAGAAAATTTATTTGATAATCATTATCATTCATGTTATATTGTTCACTAGTAAACAAAATAAAATTAATTATCCTTAAACACCATACTATTTAAGAAATATTTTTGTTTACAAGTAAATAAGGAGCGATCACAAGATGACTTCAAAAGATCGAACAAAACAATTGCTTCATGACCAATTTATCCGTTTTTTACATGTATATGAGAACCACAAGAATACAGAAATTGAGCATTTCCTAAGTGTCGCCCAGCGAGAAAGCATCGAGAACATTCCTCAGCATTTGACCGCCGTTCATATGATAGATTGCATAGGAAAGCATGAGCCTATTAACAACACAGGTATTGCCGAGGCGATGAATTTATCCAAAGCAAGTATCACCAAAATTGGCAACAAACTGCTGGAAGAAGGATTCGTCAAACGCACAAAAATGAATGACAACAAGAAGGAGAGTTATTTCCGGTTGTCACCGCAAGGCAAAAAGATCTTTGAATTGCATGAACGTCTGCATGTACATGAGGCTGAACGCTTCTATCGTACGCTCGACAAATATTCGGAAACAGAGCTAAAAGTCATTCATCAATTTCTTCAAGACAGTAGCATCAATATTGAATCCAGATCAAACGAAGGAGAGTGAAGCATTTGAGTCTGGCGGAATTGATCAGGGAGCGCAGAAGCATTCGTAAATGTAACTCTACGCCGGTGGACCAGGAGTTAGTTGTTGAATTACTACGTAAGGCTAATCGGCTTCAACCATTTGGTGAGGCTGGCTCGTGGCGTGTGGTATATGCCGGAACTCCAGAAGCGCGCAAACGGTTGGTGGACTGCATGCTCGAACAGATGTCGCAGAGCAAACTCGGCAAACTGATTCCCTTAAAACTTCTGGATGTGTTCAAAAAGAGAGTTACCGATATTCCTGCACACGTCATTGTTATGTCGACTGTAGGGCCGGATCGTTTGACCAATGACCGCAATTATGCGGCTGCCTGCGGGATGATGCAGAGTTTTCAACTGATGGGTTGGGAACATGGGTTAGGAATGTTATGGGATACAGAGTCCATGATTCAGCATGAAGGATTTTTCAGAGGAATTGGCCTGCGTGAGGATGAAAGATTCGTTGGCATTCTTCATATAGGGTATTTCGACAAAGTGCCGAGAAGTCGGAAAAGAACACCAGCCGAGCAAAAGTGGACCGTATTACGAGGGCAGTCTACATAGAAGAGGAGGTTGTAAAAATGAAATTGTCAGATCTGGAAGGAGACATGGGCGGTCCGAGTGAATTTTTGGATCAACCAGTATCGCAGGATCTAATCCTTGAGTTGCTCAATCACGCCGTATGGGCGCCAAATGATGGACTCCGAGAACCGTGGCGATTTATCTTTGTTGATAACCCGTATGGGGACATCCTGCAGGGATTACAGGAGCAAGCACCTGCGTATCTTCTGGTCTTGGTGAATGCAGAGTCAGATCAACATAAGCAGGAAGAGGACTTTGCAGCTGTCTGCTGCCTAATTCAAAATTTCCGCTTGCTGGCATATGAGCAGAGTCTGGGTGTGCGCTGTACATTGCATGACTGGATGTACGAATCGAGCCGTACTGAAGTGTTTGGTGTACTGAGTAACGAGCGTATTGCTGCGGTTCTAGAATTGGGATACGGTGCAAATCAGTCGAAAGGAACTACTGATTTGCCTGAGACTCAACTTCATTTTGAACTTCTCTAGAGTGTTTTTCATTAAAGTCGCTTTTTGAGCGGCTTTTTTTATTTTATCGACCACGTTTTGATCGTGTTGATCTTTTTGAAAGCTTGACAAAGTCAAAATGTTTATATATAACTAAATTAGTTATAACCATTATGGTTATATTTAAAAAATCAAAATTGGAGGTTCATATGAAAATCATAAATCATTTTATACCCGTTTTTACCGAGCAATTGGAGGTAACCGTTGCATATTATGAATCTCTTGCGAATCGATCTATGGATCGTACGTGGAATATTCCCGAGGCAGGCTTATCTTTAGCCACAGTATATCCTTACGTCATTGTGTCTGGAAGTCCTGAGGCGCTGGAACCTGCTAGATCACTCCGAGCAGTGGTGTATGTCGATTCCATGGACGAATTAAAGGCAGAATTAACCAAACAAAATACCCTTATCGTAAGAGATCAGCATGGTCCTATTGGTCCAAGCGTTTTTGTTCAACATCCAGATGGCAGTTTTATTGAATATGTTGAGCCTGAGGCAGCTTCTGTCTGAATTGGTGCAACATCAAAACATACAAAATAAGCTACTCCATTAGAGGAGCAGCTTTATTTTGTATTTGCCTTTATCCGTAGTTGCTCCACAATTTGAGCAAGGGTAACAGAAGCGAGTTCATCCTCCATAGCCTTCTGGGCATTAGAGAATTGGGGTAATAGAATGGATTCAATGTTCATTCCTACAGAACAATTGGGGTCAGTATCCTTGTGGATTTTGAAAAGCTGGTCTCCGTCCACCGATTCGACTGCTTGGAAGATATCCAGTAGCGTTAACTTTTCAGGAGATATCAGAAGAGAGGCCCCTGCAACTCCTGGTTTTGTATCGATATAACCCGCTTTCTTGAGCTGGGCCATGATCCTTCTAATGACTACAGGGTTACTATTGATGCTACGCGCAATTCGATCGCCTGTACTGTAAAGCGGGTCCAGCGCGATCATGGATAGAATATGGACGGCCATCGAAAAGCGACTACTTATTTGTTTCAATCTACTCACCTTCTTTGCTGAATAGTATAGTTTCTTTCATAGAACAGGTCAATCGACGGCTTCGTCACCAGGCAAACAGAGTGGATGTGAGGAATTGTCAAAAACCACCCGCTATGAACTGCACCTCCAATCGTTAGATAGCCTCCAACAATTTAAGATACAGCTCACCGAGCGCGTGGTTACGATTTTCCTTATCCTAATGGAAGGTAATGAATTGGTGCTTATGTTTCTATGGAAGAGCAGTAATCATAATATCATCCACGAAAGCTGTGTTGTCCCCGGTTCCCGAAGTTGCCACAAACCGGATTTGATGTTTTCCCGGCTTGATGAGCTGAAAGGAGTTCGTGGTGAACTCGGCATAAGCACCGCTTGTCGGTATAAATGAACCGAGCAACTGATCATCCATGTAGACATCAAACGACTGTTGCCCCCCAAAACTGCTCCGCTTCGCAGACTGAAATTGAATGGCGTAGTGGCCTGCTGGGAAAATCAGGGATTGGCTGAACTCGCCCTGCTTGCCATTCAGGGTCTGCAAATACGCAGCTTGCGTGCCTTCCGGTGCGTCGGAAGCACCGAACACACTGCCATTGCGAATGCGGCCTGCATTGTTTTTGAAGCTCCAACCGTCACCACTTGCCACAGCTACTCCGTTCTGGGACGTGACGGTTGGACTTTCGAATCCGCCATGTTGCAGAGCGACATAGTCAGGAACGGCAACCTTTTCTATGGAAACCTGATCAATAAAGGTTGCACCTGTGCCTGTACCCGTTGCGGAAAATAGGATCGTATGCGAGCCAGGTTCAACGGTAAACCAATCCGTTGTAAAGGATGCATAGGTGCTGCCGGACGGCGTAATCGTTGCGACCGTTTGCCCATCCACTTCAATCTGCACTGGTTGAGCTGGCCCTGCATTCTGAGCAGCAGCT
Source organism: Paenibacillus sp. FSL R5-0749 (assembly GCF_038595085.1). Taxonomy (NCBI): domain Bacteria; kingdom Bacillati; phylum Bacillota; class Bacilli; order Caryophanales; family Paenibacillaceae; genus Paenibacillus; species Paenibacillus sp. FSL R5-0749. Next base: position 3,608,939 of record NZ_CP152005.1, read on the forward strand.
TTCAGATTAATGACGTAGCTGCCTGCAGGAAACGTCAGCGACTGTTGAAATGAACCATGAGCGCCATCTTGTATTCGAACAAATGCAGCCTGAACCCCGGCAGTTGCTGGAGTAGAAGTCATGCTGCTGCCACTTCGCAATATCCCCGCCTGATCATTAAAGCTCCATCCAGCAGTTATGCCGCTCACCGTGCCCGACGGATTAGTAACCACAGGTGACTCAAAGCTCGAATTGGTGATATAAGGGTCTTCCGGAGTCTGTGGTAACGTAATCCGTACATCATCGATAAAAGCCGTATTGTCACCTTCCGTCGTTGTGGCTAAAAACTTGATCGTGTGTTTGCCCCCAGCGCTCTCGAAGGGCTCTGTTCGGAAAGTTTGGAAATTACCGGATTCAGGCCGAAACGAGCCAATGACCTGATCATCGAAGTAGATGTCAAAGGACTGCGTACCGCCAAAGCTGGTGCGTTTGGCCGCCTTGAACGACATTTGGTATGTTCCCGGCTTGAAATGGATCGACTGCCTTATCGTGCCGGAGACGCCACCATCCGTTTTCAGATAACCTGTCTGTACACCTTGAGGTGCAGCACTAGCCTGGAATGGACCGTTGTTATGCTGCACGCCGGAACGGCTGTCGAACACCCATCCGTTGGTCATGGGTCCCGGTCTGGCCGATGTGGTAGCCGGTTTTTCAAATCCAGCGTTGAAGAACGTGACCACAGGAAGCTCATCCGGTATCTCGGGGTTAACAAAGCATCGCTTGTCTACGCCCGGAATCGGATCGCCCAGAATGGCACTTGTACAGGCAACGCCGTTTTCCTGAATGGAATAATTAAATAATCCGTCTGCACCGTAAGCAACGACCGCTTTACCCTGAAAATAACACTCTCCGCCGTTTTCAATCATGCACAGCTTATACCCGTCCGGGGCGCTGCTGATTTGTCCGATCTGATACAGGGAGGACACCGTGCCGGATGGTTGCAAACCATCTTTAAATGCTTTGGCTTTGTAGAGCGCAAGCGAACCTTCGTTCAGAACAATGGGCCTCACATACAGGGAGGACTGGGCTGTAGGCTCGCTGCCGTCTGTCGTGTACCGAATTTGCGCTCCGCTGGTCGTTGTCTCCAAATAGAGCATCTCGGAGCTAGGGAATATGTGCCAATCCAGGCTGAATGTTGGCACTTCAACTTTACCCGCCTGTGACGAAGGCAGAACGCGTACGAGGGCGACGCCATATGCCGATGGATCGGCCGTACTGGTCGCACGAACCGCAATCAGCGTTTCATCCGTCACCTGAGGTGCCTGATATACGCCGCTGCTGCTGTTAATGGTGCCGTTGTTCTGTCCGACCACGCTCCAGGTCACACTTCCGGTATTATCGATTACTTCTGCCCCAAGCGTGATGGAGTCACCTGAGCGAACCGTAGGATTAACTTCATCCAGCTTGATCTGGGTCTCGGCAGGCCGGGTTGTGTAAATGATTACATTGTAATCTCCATCCACGTTGCTGTCCGTCAATGAAGTCCCTCCTGGAAAAGTTGCTGCAACCGGAGGAAGAACCGCGTTGGCTTCTTGAACAATATCGTTCTTGTATACAAATTTGCGGAACGTTTGATTCACCGCAGTATCGCCAAAATCAAGCTTGATTTCTTTTTCCGTGCCGGCTTTGGTCTCCACAAGCACGGTATAATTGCCGTCGTCATCTCTGAACGCCGCAGCGCGTACATCGTTCGAACCGCCCGTGTCCACAGCCAGAACCTCGCTATGCTCGGGAATATAACGGTTCAGCATGCCTGCGATATAAAATGTTTTGCGAGGGATCAGCCCCAGAACAAGCGCATCCCACATCGTATATGTGCCGTTCGTTCCGCCGGTAGGATCATTGGTCCAAACCCCGTTTAACTGCCACATGAGGGCTGATTTCACACCCATATTGGCGGTTTGGATGACCGAGTTCGCATATCCCGCATCCCAATTGCTCGCCTGATCATCTGCCCAGCCGAATTCGGTCAGGTGTAGCGGCTTGTCGCCAACATACCCTTTCCGCAGCGCAAAGGCGCTGCCGAGCCCTTCATACGATTCTCCATATACATGGAAGCTGTATCCATCGATGGCGTCATCCGCATATTGCTTCATGTACTCAATCCAGGCCGGAGCGCCCGTCTCTTCAGGACCCCAGATTTCGATCAGATCGCGCAGACCATCCACAGTCAGCCTGGCACTCGTTTTATTCACCATTTCGGCATAATAGGCTTTCTGGTCACCGGGAGCCTCAAAGTCCCAACTGCCGTTCGGTTCGTTATAAAACGTCAGATATTTCACGTTGTCGTAACCGCGGTTCAGTATCAATTCCTCCAGCAGGGCAGAGGCAGAAGCGGCATAAGCATCCAAATCAGCTGGCGCACTCGTCCATGGATCAATGCCCGGTATTGTGAACCAGTCATGCACAGTCGATCCGACTTTCCAACCAAAGTTTAGCTCAATTTCGGTTCCGGCAGCCTTGAAGGCGTCGAGATATTTGTAGAAAGCTTTCATTTTTGCACTGTCCCATGTATAGGTTCCTTTCGCGGGTTCCATCCAGTCGATCTGAAACCACACTCTGGCCACCTTGGGCTGAATGGTCTGAATTCGCTTGTTGTCTACCTCCCAGTGGGCTTCCGAATAACCGTATTGAGTTTGCCCGGGCATGAGGGCCGTAGGAATGGTGTTGACGCCGACGCCGAGAAAATCATCCTGAATCACATCACTCGTATCCATCGTAATTGTGTGGCTGGTACGGTTCAGATTCTGGCTCTCGTTCTGATCCGCATAAATGAGGGAAGGAGCGGGAACAAACGAAGCGAGCATGGTGGATATAAGGAACGGAATTGCCCATCGTGAAGCTAAACGACCGGATCTACTTTTCATTTCAGCTCTCCTTTTTTATGGTTTACCGCAAGGGCTACTCCATGAGGTGGTTTAAGACAGTCGACTTGCGGCACTTAAAATGATAGCGTTTACAATATAAGTCAGATTTGAATTATCCATGGATACAGTTGAAAAAATAACGGCTGAGGTTGAACAAAACGAAGCCGGGTTGAACGATTCTGCTTGGTAAAGGCCCTTTACGAATACAAATGTGCATTTTATGCTTTTATTAGAGAGTGTTTCGTCAGAAACATGAAAATGATCGTCATAGCAATGCCCATGGAACTGTAAAAATAGGGAGGGTCCAATAACATGTCAACTAATCCATACTCTACCATCACTGCGCTTCAGGTTTCCGACACCGGTCGCTATCTGGAAACGTCGGAAGGAGTCCCTTTTTTCTGGCTTGGTGACACGGCTTGGGAACTTCTGCATCGTTTGAACCGGGAAGACACTGAACTGTACCTTCGTACAAGGGCCAACCAGCGTTTCACGGTCATTCAAACAGTGCTGCTGGCCGAGTTCAGCGGTACCACAACGGGCAATGCTCAAGGCAGACTGCCTTTTCATATGGACGAGAACGGTCAACCTGAACCAATCCGTCCGGATACCGATGGACCTTATTCCTATTGGGATCATGTAGACGCTATGCTTCAACTTGCAGGCAATCTGGGTCTGTATGTTGCACTGCTCCCGACTTGGGGTGACAAGTTCAACAGGAAGTGGGGGAAAGGCCCAGAAGTATTTTCACCGGAAACGGCCTTTGATTACGGAAAATGGCTGGGAGAGCGATACGCTGAATATCCTCAGATTATCTGGGTACTGGGGGGAGACCGTCCTCTGGAGACAAAGCGTCATTTCGCAATTGTCACGTCCATGGCACAGGGGCTGAAACAAGGCGGTGCCCGGCAACTAATGACGTTCCATCCACCGGGATGCGAGTCATCTTCTCGCCAACTGCATGATGAGCCGTGGCTTGATTTCAACATGATTCAATCCGGACACGGGGAGCGGGAGATTACCAATGATAGACGTGTGCAGCAAGATTATGAACGTAAGCCGGCGAAACCCACGCTGGATGCCGAGCCATGTTACGAGGATATTCCTGTCGGATTTCGGGGGGAACAAGGTTATTTCGATGCAGCGGATGTGAGGAAAGCTGCGTATTACGCTTTATTTGCCGGTGCGCTGGGTCATACGTATGGACACCATTCCATATGGTCAATGTACCAAGGTCCGCATGATCTCATTGAATCGAACAGCCAAGGGGATTATTTCATTATGTCCTGGCGGGAAGCACTGCATCGTCCTGGTGCGGAGCAGATGCGCCATGCGCGTGCATTACTCGAAGGGGAGCTGGGCCCGGATTGGAGACCCAATTCGAATCTGATTCATCAGAACCGTGCAGGCGCAAATCATGCCGTAGCTGCGCAGAGTAAATATAACGCTTACATTTATCTACCCAATGGCTTGTACGTCGATGTCGTCATGGGGTATATTGAGGGCAAGAAAACAAATGCCATGTGGTTTTGCCCCAGAACAGGAGATACAACCAAGGTTTCTTCAGATTCAGATTCTACAATACCGAATCAAGGCATTAAACGTTTTGCAGCCCCAACCAGCGGAAGAGGGAATGACTGGATTTTGATTTTGAAGGGGGTCTAATGCATGTATAAGGTGATGATCGTAGAGGATGAAATGCTCGTTCGCATCGGACTGAAAAATTCCGTCGAATGGAGTAAATTCGGCTTGGAGGTTACGGCCGATTTCCCGGATGGCCTGGCCGCATGGGATTATTATGAGCGCGAGAAACCCGACGTGGTCATTACCGATATCAGTATGCCCAGAATGGATGGAATGGAGCTGATCTCCAACATCCGCAAGCAAGACAAACATACACGCGTCATTGTGCTGTCATGTCTGGAAGAATTTGAATTGGCTCGCAAAGCACTGACACTGGATGTGTCCAGTTATATTCTTAAACTAACCATGACCGAAGAAGAGATTGAGCACGTACTAACAGGGGTCAGGGAAGAGCTGGATCAGCAGCATATCCCACCCCAATCGCAAAAGACAGGGACGGCGTCTCCGGATATGGAGCTTGTGAAGGAAAAGATGTTTAAAGATTTTATGTTCTATCGCATCTTCTCAACGCAGGAATTCGCCAGATTCGTCTCGGAGAGCGGTCTACGCCTTTCGCCCGTTCGTCTCGTCGTGTGCGTAATGGAAGTGGATCGATATGCCTCGCTCAAGGAACGTTTTCGGGATGAACACGGCCACTTGGTCAAGATGTCGCTGTTAAACATTTTAAGCGAGATTACGTCCGGTTATAAACGGGGAGAGGCGGTTCAGATCAACGATCGGCATTACGCGCTTGTATTGCATTATGCCGATATACTGTCCGAACAATCCATCGTGCAGGAACTTCGGCAGTTGCTCGAACATGTTCAGGATACGATCCGTCATTATTTCAACAGTACTGTTTCGTTCGGGATCAGCAGCATCAACGGGGGATATGACTCGCTGCCGAGACAATATGCCGAGGCACAACGCGCGTTACAGCGTAAATTCATCACCGGCCCCGGACAACATCATCAAGGAATAGGGCGTGCAAACCATTCGGGCGTGCTTGAACGACTTGAACGGCTTCGAAGCCATACACCTCTTCGGGAATTGCTTCCTTCGCTCAAACAGAAAGAATACGACGAATTCCTGGATGAGATTGAACGCGGCATGAACGAAGAGCGAAAATCAATGGAGATCACGATCTACCAGTTTGTGCAATGGATTAATACGAATGTATATGATCATAACAATGAAAAAACGCTGCTGCTTAGCATGACCGAACAGTTGGAAATCTGTGACACGATGCCGGATATGCTTGACCAGGTCGTTATCTATATTGACACGTTGGTTGATTTAATTCGCAAGCGCTTACAAATGAGTGATGAGATTACCCGCGCCATTGAGTATATCAAACGTCATTATACCGAAAACATCAGCCTCCAGATGGTTGCAGACCATGTAGGTCTAAGCATGGGGTATCTCAGCAACCTGTTCCGGAGAGAGCTGCAGATCACTTATATTGATTATGTGAACCGTTATCGGATTGAACGCGCCAAGGACCTGCTTGCCCAAAATCAACTGCGCTCTTCCGATGTGCCGGCTCTGGTCGGCTTTTCGCCCGAGTATACGTATTTTAGCAAGGTATTCAAAAGAATCACGGGTCTTAATCCGAACGAATACCGGCGCCAAACGACGCTCAAAGACAGAGGGTGACATGAATGAGAACATCCGTCAAATCCCTGTTTGTCTCCAGACAGCTCCGAACACAGCTTATTCTGTATATTATGGTCATCAGCCTCGCCGTACTGGCGGGGGCTTCTTATTTTATTTATTCCTTTATGCAGAACATGATCAAAATCCAGAACGAACGGTTGCTCTACCAGCAATTCCAACAGCTTGACCATAACATAGGCGGCCTGGTGAAAGAGATCGATCGCCTATCCATGCTTTTTCTGCGGGATGATCACATTCAGCAGTTTTTGTACAAAATTTCAGAGAAAACGGAAGAGGAATTTCTCGAATCGAAAAACGACGTGCAGCGGGTCATTGCCGATTTCATCGACAACTACAACTATATTGACTCGATTTATATTACGGCGGATAATCTCGGGGCAGTAGGAGGCAGTCAGAAGCGTACGCTCGTTTACGATCGGGACGCATGGCAGCAGAGTTTCTTTACTTCCGAGCCCTTCCGTCAAACGCTCGAACAGTATCCTCATCTGGTTATGCATTCCGGGATCAAAAAATCATTCTACAATCCGTATCTGACCGGAGAGGACGATGGTTACCTGATCAGCCTGATGCGTGGCACGCGTGCCATCTATGATCCAACCACAAGCGCCACCCTGATTTTTAATATCGATGAACGGTATCTATCATCCATCTACGCTACGGCGCTCAATAGTGAAGAAGGCGATATGTATATCGCCAGCGCTGACGGAACAATCATTTCGGCAAGTGAGGCGGATCGGGTAGGGACGCAGAGCCACTTCATACCGGGAGCGGAATTGACGGACGGGGCCTACGGAAGCCTGGATGACGAAAAAGCCGGACGCAGCATGCAGGTTGTATATTACAAACTCCATGACGGCGGGTGGTACCTGCTGAAGGAAATTCCGCTCAGTCAATACGCAGACCAGATTCTGGGCGTTCAACGAATGCTTGTACTCGTGTTCACGATTAGTGTGCTTGCGATATTCATAGCCTCCTATTTCTGGCTTCGCAAAATCATTAAACCCCTCAACCAATTGTCTAGCAAAATGAAAGACATGAGCCGCGGTGAACTCGGGGTTACCGTCGATCACGTTCCGAATAATGAGCTGGGCACGGTCATTCGCCGCTTTAATGAGATGTCGCTCAGCATGGTAGAACTGGTGGACAAAAACAATGAGATTCAGGAGAAAAAGAGGGAGCTGGAACTGGAGGCATTGCAGTATCAGATTAATCCGCATTTTCTGTATAACACCTTGAACATGATCCGCTGGATGGCTGTCATTGTGAAGGCGGACAACATCGTAAATACGATTGTAGCACTGGGCAATATATTGCGCCCCGTATTCTCCAGCAAAGACTCCATGTGTTCTCTGCGGGACGAACTGTCGTATCTGGACAATTATCTGAAGATCATTAATATGCGATTCAACAATAATATTACATTTACAATGGACGTGGATGAAGAGTGGATGGATTGTCAGGTGCCACGTTTTATCCTGCAACCGCTGCTGGAAAATTCCATTGCTTCCGGCAGACAGAGTGAAGATTTTGCCATTCAGATTGGAATTACGGCCTCAGTCAACCAGGAACGTCTGATGCTGAGGGTCACCGATTCCGGCGTCGGAATGGATGCAGAGAGCATCTTAAAGTTAAACGAAAAGCTGGCTAAGGGAGAATCGCCCAAATCCACTGTTGGGGGGAGCGGAATCGGACTGAATAACGTCAATAAACGGATTCGTTTGTATTATGGACCGGACTTCGGCATTCATTTCGTTCCGGCCGATCAGGGCGCAGAGGCCATCGTTACCTTGCCTGTACATCGATTATAGAAGAGGAGCTGCGGCTTCGAATGATCCATGCTCTCGTGAGCTTCGCCGAAAGGCAGCACATGAGGGCGTTTTTTGCATATTGGAGCACTGCTTATTCGTTCAAGCGGAGTCTCAAAATTGTTCAAGTCGGCTCGGAAGGCAGCTTTGTTTTTTTCAAGCAAATCAGGGGATCTTTCATTCAAGGGCCATCAAGAAAGCGTTATCATATGAATAAGCCAATACGAAAGCACACGTACAAAGGAGAAATTCATATGCAACGTACCAAGACCCTGAACAGAGCCGTAACCCAAAGGACCGGCAAGCTGAATCGCAAGGACGGCATACACCTCCTGCTTCTGGCCACACCATTTGTACTGTTTACGCTGGCCTTCAGCTACGTACCTTTATTCGGATGGATCTACGCATTCTTTGATTACAAACCAGGCATCCCACTTCAACAAACCCCTTTTCTGGGGCTGGAAAATTTCCGCAACATGCTGGATGATCCACGGATGGGACCCGTGCTGGCGAACACGCTGGCACTAAGCTTGTTGTCCATTGCAACCGCTCCCGTACCGATGCTGCTTGCCATACTGATCTCGGAAGTCCGCTCCGGCTGGTTCAAAAGGCTGGTGCAGACCGTCTCTACACTACCGAATTATATTAGCTGGATCATCGTATTTTCCCTCGCATTCAGCATGTTCAGCACGGAGGGAGCCGTCAATTCCATCATGATGAAAACGGGGATCGGCAGTCCACCCGTGGATATTCTTGGTAACTATGACCGGGTATGGACGGTGCAAACCTTGCTGTTGCTGTGGAAGTCCGCAGGATGGAGCGCCATCATCTATCTAGCTGCCATCGTTGGCATCGACAGCGAACAGTATGATGCAGCCAAGGTGGATGGCGCCGGGCGCATGCGTACGATCTGGCACATTACGCTACCGAGCATCATGCCGACCTTCATTGTGCTTTTGCTGCTCTCTGTCAGCAACCTGCTGTCCGCAGGGTTTGAGCAATATCTCGTATTCAGCAACGTCATGATTGCAGACCGGATCGAAGTGCTTGACCTCTACGTGTACCGGCTCGGATTGGTGACAGGTGACTACTCGTACTCGACGGCTGTGGGCATTTTCAAAACGGTAATTAGCGTTCTGCTGCTCTTCAGCGTCAACATTCTATCCAAGAAAGTTCGCGGTCAAGGCATCGTCTGACCCCAGGGAAAGGAGCAAAACAAACATGCGCACACAACCCGCAGGACAGACGCTTCGTCCCGTCCGCCATACCGATTGGAAAGACCTTACGTTCACCCTTTTTAATTACATCGTGCTGTCCTTGCTTGTCATCATCACCATCTATCCGTTCTATTATATCTTCATCTATTCAATCAGCGATCCCATCGAGGTTCAGAAAGGGGTATATTTCTGGCCAGCCGGCTTCTCCCTTGAAGCATACCAAGCGACGGTGAAATTGCCGGGCATCATGGACGCTGCCATTGTCAGTGTCTCCCGGACCGTGCTCGGAACGTTAATTACGGTGTTCAGCTGTTCCTTCTTTGCTTATCTCATTACCAAAGAAGAGATGCCATTCCGCAAAATCATTTACCGTTTTGTACTGATCACCATGTACTTCAATGCAGGCTTTATCCCATGGTATCTGACGATGAAAACGTATGGATTGCAGAATAATTTCCTGCTGTACATCATTCCAAGCGCGATGTCGGGCTTTAACATCATCTTGATCAAAACGTTCATCGAACAGCTACCCGCATCCCTGGAGGAATCGGCCAAGATCGATGGGGCCGGGTACTTCCGGATCTATCGAAGCATTATTTTCCCGCTGTCGATGCCGATTATCGCCACCATTGCCGTATTCTCCGCCGTAGGTCAGTGGAATACCTGGTTCGACAACTTTTTCCTGGTGGAAAATCCGAAGCTGCAAACGTTGCAACTGGTACTCTACAACTTCCTGAACCAGTCCAGTAACCTGTCCAACATGACGACAGATGAGTTGACCCGCGGCGATGTTGTCCGGACGCTCACACCACAGTCCATTCGCATGACCATTACGATGCTTGTCACGCTGCCGATTGTCCTGGTGTATCCGATGCTGCAGCGGTATTTTGTCAAAGGCATCATGATGGGAGCCGTCAAGGGTTAAGGTTGTATATGGTGCAATCACACCGGATTATCCGGCAATCGCCGATAATTATAGAAGAAGAAACAGGAGGGTTATGACATGAGAACTAAAAAGTCGTTCCGCCAAGTAATTGCACTGCTCATGATGACGTCCTTGCTGCTGGCAGCTTGTACGGGCAGCGGCTCGGGAGGCCAGACCAGCACGGGGGAAACCGGTTCGTCAGATACCGGCTCGGACAAAGACCTCGTGACGCTGCGAGTGCTCATCATGGAAACCGGCTCCAAGTGGAATACGCAGCAGAACAACGAAGTGGCCAAGGCTATTGCCGAGAAGATCGGTGTCAAAATTGAATACGTTGAAGCAGACGAAAACAAATTCAATGTATTGCTTGCTGGCGGCGATCTGCCCGACCTGGTACGTACAGACGTGAACAAATATCAAAAACAGTTAATTGAAGGGGATCTAATCGTTCCGCTCGACGATCTGCTCGCTACATCCGGCAAAGACATTACGGCGAACATCGGTACTGTGGTCGAATACAGCAAAAAGAACTGGAGCAACGGCACCGGAAACCTGTATTTCCTGCCTCCCCAAGTGCAATCCAAACCGGGCACTTCCATTGCGCCAATTACCATAGGCCCGACGATTCGTTGGGACTGGTATAAGGAGATCGGCACCCCGGAAATGGCCACAATGGATGACTTGCTGGACGTTGTAGGAAAAATTGTGGAAAAGCACCCGCAGACCGAAGACGGCAAAAAAGTGTACGGCGTGTCCATGTGGCAAGATTGGGGATTATGGCCTTATACGATTCCGCCAATTATCTTTACCGAGAATGTAGGCACGACAAGCGACCTGACTGCAGCCAAAGTTGGCGGTAGCGATTTCATCAGCAACTTGACCGACGAATCCTCCAACTTCTGGACTGCACTTAACTTTTATAACAAGGCTCAACGCAGAGGATTGCTCGATCCGGATTCCCTGACGATGAAGAACAATGACTACATGGCTAAGGCAACTGCAGGACAGATCGTTGTTGGCCCCGCCACCTGGGCGATGGGGGATTTCAATGCACAGCATGCCAAGGATGGCAAAGGTTATCTCGTTGTACCTGCCGGCAAACTGGCCTGGACGGGTGCAGTCAATCCGCTCGGATGGCAGGATAAAGCCTACAGCATATCCAAAACATCCAAACATCCTGAAAAAGCGATGGAATTCCTCAATTATATATACTCCTATGAAGGTGCACGCACCATGTATAACGGCGTAGAAGGAACGCACTGGAAGATGGTAGACGGCAAACCGACACTTACGGACGAAACACTCGCATTGAAAGCAGCAGGCGGAGCTCCATACGAAGCAACTGGACTTTCACTGGATCGCAACATCATCGGTCTGGGCGGTGACATGGTCAATCCCGATGACAAGATGCCAGTCGACCTCTTTACCTCGGAGGAGGCGCTGTCCAAAGCGGCCACCCCGCTTGAGAAAGATTTTGCAGAACACTATGGCGCTTCTTACTCGGGAGAAGTATTCAAAAATTGGATCGATCAAGGCAAACTCAATACGTTCACCACCTGGATGGACGGCATGACGGACGAGGAAATCGTACAGCGGAACACCGTTCCAGGCGTAACCTTGGACGACAAATTGAAGAAACAGGAAGCAGAACTTAAAGAACTGGCAGCGCGCGAAGCGGCCAAAGTGATTCTTTCCAAGGATGAACAGGCATTCGAATCAAATAAACAGGCTGCACTTGCGGCATTCAAAAAAGCAGGAGCAGATGAGTTTACCGCCTGGTATAACGCCGAAGTGCAGCGGCTTCGTCAAGCTCACGGGCTGTAATACGACTTCGCTCGTAACGACAAGCGTCACGAAGAGGAGCTAAAGCTGTGAAGTTTTAGCTCCTTTTCTTTTAAAACATTCAGTCAAACGGGAGTTGATACAGCCGTGGAGCATATTTTATCGACTGGCGGAAGGGATCTGCCGACGGAACGGAAAGAGAACGCTGTTCAGACGGAAGCATTCACGTGGCATGCCTCATGGATCTGGGGAGAAGGCGAGGACTGGCCGCGCAACGAATGGCGTTGTTTTCGCCGGGAATTCGAATGGCATCATGGGGACCATGGAAGCGCTGAGGTAACCATCACAGCAGATGCCCGATATGTGTTATATGTCAACGGAGTGCTATGCGGAAGAGGACCCAATCGCTCTTGGCCTTTTGAACTTAACTATCACGTGCATGAAGTGGGCCATCTGCTGCATTCCGGTCGTAATACGCTGGCTGTACTTGTTATCAGCTATGGTGTAGCTACGTTTGCGTATTTGCCGGGAAGGGGCGGGCTTCTCGCTCAACTGGAGTCCGTTCACTATGAGGCTGATGGGAGTTACCTGAGAAAAGAACTTATCGTGGGTACGGATGCATCCTGGCAGACCGCTCTGCATGACGGATATGAACGAAGGTCGGCGCGCATGTCTTGTCAGCTTGGCTTTGCCGAACAGATGGATGTGAGCTGCTGGAATGATCGTTGGCAAGGAGTTGACACCTTGCCGCTCGAAGAGCAAGGTATCTGGACTCCTGCCCGCATCATTGGCACGCCTGGCGATGCGCCATGGGAATGCTTGGTCGCAAGTGATATTCCGGAACTGACGGAGAAAGAAGTATGGCCTGTCCGAGTGGAATCATTGAAAGAAGCATCTCTCGTGTCCTGGACGCATGTGCTTGATGTACGTGAAGCGATGGAGCCGACAAGTCGGATGCACGCCAATCCGGTATCCTTTGCCGGTTATGTCGCAGCGGTCATTCGGGCAAGTAGCGAAGTCGAAGCGGTTGTCGGATTTTTCAGCGCGTTCCATGCTCTTCGCGGCATCACGCTTAACGGCTCATATTACCCTGCATCAGATATGGAGGGAGAACGGCCGCGCAGGCTTCAGCGGGTTAGGTTGCGGCAGGGAGAGAATCTGCTGCTGATCGAGCTGGCAGGGCAGGATCATGGCGGAGGGTTGCACTTTGGAATCGACTGCGATGTTCCGTTTACGGTTGTATCGCCATTCGATGATGCACCAACGGGCAACACACCGTTTGTCCTGATTGGTCCGTTTGCCACCCTCGTGCATATCGACCACCAACCGGATCGTGATCCTATCCGTGCATATCAGGGCTTTGGCGGTAGTCAGCCTCTGGACGAGAAAGCATTTCCGGATGCCGATGTATATCTGCGATGCCGCAGCTTGGCTTCCGCCCCTGAGCTTGTTCCAATCCGCGGCTGGATGAAGCCATTCCCCGAGAGGCTTAGCTCGGAAGCTTCAATCTTTGCGTCCAGCATCTGGAAGATGCAGCAGCAGACGCGTCCCGTTCCTGCGGACTTGCAGCAGGTATGCGTCGCCAATCGGAAGCCGGCAATCGTGCCGACAGGCTCTGGCGGAAGGAGCATAGAGCTGATTCTGGACTTTGGCCGCGAATGGTCGGGCTATCTGCGATTCGAGGTCGATGCGGGGGAAGGCACCGTCATCGACGCGTATGGCTTCGAGTATATGGACGGCGACTGGCGACAGGATACCTTTGGCGTGGATAATACGCTTCGCTACGTATGCCGTGAAGGCAGACAACGCTACGAATCGCCAATTCGGCGCGGACTTCGTTATCTCATGCTTACCATACATGGGAATGCGAGACCCGTGCGACTGTTCGGCATTAGCCTTGTGCAAAGCAACTATCCGGTGGCAGAGATCGGCCGATTCCATAGTTCGGACGCGATGCTGAATGACATTTGGGAGATCAGCAAGCATACCACCTTACTGTGCATGGAAGATACATTTGTGGATTGTCCCACGTATGAACAGGTATTTTGGGTTGGCGACAGCCGTAATGAAGCGCTCGTGAACTACTATCTATTCGGTGCAACGGATATTGTAAAACATGGTCTGCAGCTTGTTCCGGGATCAAGCCGGCAATCGCCGCTCTATGTGAATCAGGTGCCCAGCGGCTGGAGCAGCGTGATTCCGAACTGGACTTTTTTCTGGGTCACTGCTTGCCTTGAATATGTCCGTCATACAGGAAGCAGGGACTTTGCAGCGAAAATCTGGCCAAAGGTAAAGTTCACGCTTGATCACTATATCTCACATATCGATGTCAGAGGACTATTGTTCATTGAAGCCTGGAATCTACTGGACTGGGCACCATTGGAACAGCCGAACGACGGAACGGTCACCCATCAAAATGCGATATTTGCACGCACGCTGGCAGATGCGGCCCAACTGGCCAAATTGGCAGGTTGCACAGAAGACAGCCCTTACTACTGTTCCGCATCGGAAAGAGTAACCCGCGCCATAAACAATCATCTATGGAGTGAGGATCGGCAGGCTTATATGGACTGCATTCATGCCGATGGCTCTCTTTCCAGCACCTATAGTATGCAGACGCAGGTCATGGCGCTGGTTACCGGCATTGCAGTTGATGAGCGAAAGGAGAAGCTCAACGCGTATTTAACTTCGCCACCTGAGGATTTTGTAGCCATAGGCAGTCCGTTCATGACGTTTTTCTATTATGAAGCGCTGGTGATGCACGGCAAGACGGATCTAATGCTCCGGGACATGAGAGAGAAGTTTGGGGAAATGGTGAAACATGAGGCGACCACTTGCTGGGAGATGTATCCGGGATTTGCCGAGAATCGGCCCCATCCGAAATACCTGACACGCAGTCATTGCCACGCCTGGTCGGCAGCACCAGGTTACTTTTTGGGAACATCCGTGCTCGGGGTTCGCCCGATTGCAGACGGTTGGACACAAGTTAAGGTTGCCCCCCAGCCTTGCAATCTGCAATGGGCAAAAGGAGCTGTACCTCTGCCTGGCAACGGAAGGATCGACGTGAAATGGGAGATTCGGGAAGAGGAAGGTAGCGAGCCCACGTTTCATTTGGAGGTATGTGCTCCGAAAGAAATTGCAATTGTAATGGAAGCACCTGAAGGATACCGACCAGTACTGGTACACAGGACATTATGAGTGCACATGCAAAGCGAAACTGATCAAGAATGGAGAATTAGCGCGATGACACACATCTCATATTACCGTTCAGATGAAGGTAAACGCTTTCTGGACGAAGTTCAGGACGAGGCCTACGTCCGTTCCTCGCTGCATGGGGATGCATGGGTGGAGAAGGACAGCCACATTCCAATCCGCTGTACGACAGACAGAGTACACATTACAAAAGCATCCCGCCATGCCGATGCAGAGCCATCAGCTGATTTCACATATACCAATCACCACAACGCTCGCAATTCTGCCTTCAAAGAAACATTACTTTTGTCCGGAATCTGGCGTATGAAGGGAGGCGAGGCAGCTGATCATGGAGATCCCGCGCCTGCGACGGGCTGGTATGGACGAAAAGCTCGGGCGAGTGAAGGCATGCGGGAACGCTGGTACGAACCGGCTCACGATCGAAGCGATTGGCTGGAAGTCAGCGTACCCACAACGGTGCAAAAAGCGCTGGTTGATCAGGAACTGCTCGATGATCCCCACTGGAATACCAACACGATCGATGAACTGGAGAATCACGGTATGCCTGAAGAGACCCCCGTCTGGTTCCGCAGGACACGTGTGGAATGCGAGGAATGGTGGTTTGCTACATCATTTGAACTGCCTGAAGAATCGGTGGGAGGCCGACTCTCCTTGCAATTCGACGGGATCGACTACTCGGGCACCGTATTTTTTAATGGCGCATCACTGGGACATCATCAGGGCATGTTTGGCGGCCCAATTCATGATATTACAGACTTGGTTCGACATGATAAATCCAATGTGGTTGTTGTTCGACTGGACCCTGCACCTCAAAGTTGGAACGGCCTGATGAAGCCCAGTCCGGGCTTTGGCTGGCATTATGGACACCTGATTTCACTCGGCATCTGGAAGGATGTACGGGTGGTGGCCGAACCGGACATCGCTTTGCTTGATCCGTATGTTGTAACCCTGTCCCACACCTCGGATGAAGCTGTGCTTCACTTGGAGTTTACGACGGAGAGCAGTCTCATTGAGCAAGTGAAATTAACCATCAAAGGCTGTATCCGGTCGAAGAAATCGAAAACGGTTGTGGGTTCATTTGACCCCGATAACCAGACATTTTGCCAAAGGGATACCCATTTTACGTATTCCATTGAAGTGCCCTATGGTCGCAGCAAATTCAGTACCGCAATCAGACTGACTGATCCCGAGGTTTGGTGGCCGACGGGTTACGGGGAACAGCCTCTCTATGAGCTTGTGTTATCTGGATCCAATTCTGGGCCCATTAACGTTGGAGAAGCTCACACGACTTTTGGCATCCGTACGATTGAAATGCGTCCTCTGAACGATGCAGTACCGGAAACGGAATATCGCTGGCAGTTTGTCATCAATGGCGAGCCAATGTTCATCAAAGGCGCGAACTGGTGTTGGCCTGATGCCATGCTTGACCATCAGAATGGGCAGTATGAACGGCTGCTGGAGCTCGCCCGCAGGGGAAATGTGCAGATGCTCCGGGCCTGGGGAGGCGGCTTGGTGGAAAGTGAAGAATTTTATAATCTGTGTGATGAAAAAGGCATTATGGTCTATCAGGAATTCCCGCTCTGCTGGGGTCCACCCGATTCACCACTGACGGACCTTGGCGTTATTGACCGCCAGACCACAATTTCAGTAAAACGGCTCAGAAACCACCCTTCCTTGATCATGTGGGGGGGAGGCAATGAGAACGGCAATCATGGCGGTGCAGATGAAGGATTATTTTTGGTCGGAAAAAGATGCCGTGGATACGATCCATCCCGTCCGTTCCATCGAACCGATCCATGGGGCGGAAGTGTGCATAACTGGAACGTATATCACGGGGGTGAATCCCTGGATGAGGCAACGTTAGCGATGCCATCGGTGTTTTATGGCGAATTCGGCATTCCAAGTCAGACCAATGTTTCAAGCTGTCTGCGCTATATGCCGGAAGAAGCGTTGGCGTCATTTCCTCCAACGGAAGATAGCAGGGGTTGGAAAGCGCATTTTCACCAGTTCGGTCTGAAGGATATCATTAAAGTCATGCGCTACGCGGCGTACGGACCGATCCGCAACTGGCAGGACTACATCACGTATTCTCAAACCGCTCAAGGTGATGCGATTCGACTGACCGCTGATGTACAGAGGGCGGGAACAGGAAGAGATAAGAGCGGCTTCTGGTACTACAAATTCACGGATTGTTTTCCCGGACATTCGTGGGCGGTGGTCGATTATTACGGAACAGCCAAGCTTTCCTATTATCGTGCCAAACAGGCTTCACGTCCGCAAAATGCCTTCATCACCTGCACCAAACTGGATGCGTGGCAGCCAGATGAGATATTCCGCGCAGCACTGCATGTCGTGAACGATTCGCGTAACGCCCTTATCAATGCAGCTATCCAAGTCTCGATGTACGACAGTCAATTAAGCGAGGTGATGAAGTGGAATTATCCGGCGCTAACCGTGAAGACCGGGCTGGCGAGCTGCATCGATCAACTGGAAATCACGTTGCCGGAAGAATCAGCAATTCGGCCGTTCTTGATTGTCATCACGCTTCATGAAAGCAATGGAGATCTTGTGTCCGATCAGTGGTATTGGTTCAATGCCCAGCCGAAGAGCCCAGAGCTGATCACGTTTGAGAGGGAGCACCGCCATCAAGCAAACGAATACCCTGGCGATGAGGCCAAGCAGGCATTTGCATTGTACGCCGAACTCTCCGATGCACCGCTGCATGAACTCCCGCGAACTACGCTTGAATGGTCTGTCGAGACCCAAGACCAGAGCGGTTTCATTGTCATTCGAAACATGGGAAACGTGCCTGCGATTCGAGTGATGATTCACCATTTTCCAGACGAGTGGAGTTGTTATCTGGATGACAATGATTTTGGATTGCTTGCGGGAGAAGAGAGACGTATCCCGTTTGAAATCGGGCCTGACGTGATCCTGGACGGCATCACGGTAAGTGCCTGGAATGCGTTTGAGATATCCCGAAGTGGCGTGCCCATCACAAGTAAATCGTGCTGACTGACAGGAAGGAGCGACAACATGACATCCATGAAGAACATGGCGGAAACGAAGGAGAAATCAGTATCTGACGAATGGTGTGCCAAGTGGATTACACGCCCGGTAGTCCAGCCTCATGACTGGATTTCATATCAGGCGGAAGTCATTCTCAGCGTGGAAGAAGGCGGTGCAGCATTTCTGTTCGGTTATCGTGACGAAGGCAATCACTGTGGTATTGAACTGCTTGAGCCTGAAGAAGATGCACAGCAGACACACGTGTGCATATACCGCGTTGAAGAAGACGTACGCCAGGTTCTGGGGAAGATGGTTTTACCTGCACTGCACAAACTTCCTCAACGTTTATCACTCAAGATAAGTACGGAAGCCGGGGAATGGCAAGTATCCATCGATGAACATTACACGCATCGCTGCATGGCAGCAGCTTATGAAGGAACGATTGCATTCCGGACGACTGACGGGCAAAAGGCAACCTTCCGTGATCTAAGGCTCAGCGGGAGTGATGGCCGCGTGCTGTACTCCAACCGCTTTTATGATCCGAAGACGACTCATTTTACCACAGATACGATTAGCCCTTCGGGGAATGGGCTTGTGCTTGAGGAAAATATGCTGTCGATCTGTGAGGCACCCATTCCAGTTGACAGCCCTCTGTTTCGCAAACCATTTGAATTGCCATCGTCCGCAGTTGAAGCCAGATTGCGCATCTATTCGGTAGGTTGGTATGAGCTCTGCATCAACGGGAACCCGGCGGACAACCGAGTTCTGGCTCCAGCCAATTCGCCGTATTCCCGCAGAATGCTCTATGACACCTATGACGTGACCCATCTGCTTCAAGACAAAGATAACGTACTCGGCGTGTGGCTCGGGAATGGTTACCATTTCAATTATTCACGGTGGGGATGGAAATGGAATCAGGATAAAACCTTTATCCTGCAATTGGACCTCCAGTTTGAGGATGGCAGCAAGCGTACCATCATAACGGATGAATCTTGGTCATTCGCGTCAAGCCCGATACGTTCCAATGATATCTATGACGGAGAGTCCTATGATGCACGACAGGAGTACATCGGTTGGGATCAACCGGGATTTCTTGAAAACGGAAATTGGTCGAGAGCTGTAACTGCCGAACCACCTGTCGGCAAGCTTGAAGCGAACATCCAACCTCCTGTTGTACCTCACAACCCTGTCGAGCCCATCGCTGTCTTCAGGCCACGTCCGGGCGTGGGCGTATACGATTTTGGTCAGAACATGGCAGGGTGGGTTCGCATTCAGGTAACAGGAGCGGAAGGCAGTCAAGTGCGGCTGAGATACAGCGAGCTAGTCGATGAACAAGGCAACATTGATCCCTGGACGAATCGAAATGCCAAAGCAACCGACACATACATTCTCCGTGGAGAGGCGGAAGAACGTTATGAACCTCGCTTTACGTATCACGGCTTCCGTTATGTGGAAGTCAGCGGTGAAACAGATCATCTCTCCATTCAGGCCATTCCCATTCATGCAGACGTAGAGCCGGCAGGCAGCTTTGAATGTTCAGATGAAGGGCTCAATCAGCTCTACAGTAATATTCGCTGGTCATACCTCAACAATCTGGTCAGCATACCCACGGACTGCTGTCAGCGAGATGAACGTACGCCTTGTCTCATGGATTCCGCTGTTGTGGAGGAAGCTGGCATGCACCATTTCAATATGCAGAATTACTATCGCAAATGGCTCGGAGATATTGAAGAAAGCATGACCAACCCGGACTGGAGCGGAGACAAAGTCTTTCTTCCTTGGCGTCTCTATCAGCATTATAACGATCTGGATATCTTGCGCCAGAGTTATCCGTCCATGAAAGCATATATTGACCATCTGCATCAGGAGTGGCCAGACCATCAGGTGAAGGAGGGCTTTGGGGACTGGTGTCCTCCCAATGATGATGGTTGGGAAAATTACTTTCACGAAGTCGAACTGGTGAATACAAGTATTTACTACAAAATCACGTCCATTGTTGCCGAAACGGCGTTGATCCTAGGCTTGAGCGCAGATCATGAACATTATTCGACGCTGGCTCGGGATATCAACCAGGCCTTTCATCGAAAATGGGACGTGGGGAACGGCGTTTACAGCAGCGGTTCCCAGACCGCTCAGCTTCTGCCGCTCGCTTTTGGCATGGTGCCGGTCAAAGAGCGGGCCTCAGCCGCAAAACGGCTTGTGGAAGCTATTGGGGAACACGACGGTCATCTTCATACAGGCATCTATGGCACCAGATATCTGATTGACGTACTGGCGGACTACGGATACATCGATGTTGCCTATGATCTTCTGAGCAAAAAGGAATATCCCGGGTTCGGATACCAGATTGAACGCGGAGCTACGACGCTCTGGGAGCAATGGAGCGAGAAAGGCGGCATGCATTCCCATGACCACGCCATGTTCGGGGGCATCAGCGTTTCTTTTTACACGCGACTGGCTGGTATTAGGCCCGACTCGCCCGGTTATGAACAAATATGGATCGAGCCGATGATTCCCTCCAAGTTGGAAAGGGTTAGCGCTTCGCTCAGGACGGCACATGGACTCATTGCAGTAGCTTGGAAAAAAGACGAGGCAGGTCTGCACATGGACGTGACGATTCCTGAAGGAACCACAGCCACGTTTGTCGTGCCTGCTGATATGGTAAATGCCGTGAATCTACGCCGTTCTCACACATTGAACCCGGGACAACACATCTTCTCCATCCCAATCCATACGATCCAATAAAATATGCAGAAAAGGGGAAATACAGATGACGGATATGAAGCATCGTTATGAGAGTGGATTTCCAAAGATCGGCATTCGCCCAATCGTGGATCGCCGTAAACTTGTAAAGGCTTCACTGGCTAAAAGCACGATGGAACTGGCGCACGAAGCTGCTGCTGCGATTACCTCCATTCTCCGAAACCCGGACGGCTCACCCGTGCAGGTTGTCATCTTTAATACATGCATCTCCGGAATGAGCGAAGCAGCCCGTTGTGCCGAGCAATTCAGGAAGGAAGGTGTCGGCGTCCTGGTCACGGTAGCAAACGGTTGGTGTTATCCACTTGAAACGATGGAAACCGACCCAACCCTGCCTCACGCCGTCTGGGGATTTAATGGCACCGAACGGCCCGGTGCGGTCTATCTGGCTGCGCTGCATGCGGCGCATAATCAGAAAGGCCTGCCCATTTTCAAAATCTACGGCAGACATATTCAGGATCTGGAGGAACGCAAACTGCCAGAGGATGTTCGGGATCAACTGGTCCGGTTCACTCGTGCGGGTCTGGCTGCTGCACTGCTGCGAGGAAAATCCTATCTGTCGATCGGCTCCGTCTCCATGGGCATCGCAGGTTGTATTGTAGACGAAGATTTCTACCAGCGTTATCTGGGCATGCGCAATGCCTATGTGGACATGACTGAGGTTACGCGCAGGCTGGAGAAGCAAATCTATGACGAGCAGGAATTCCACTCAGCTATGGCTTGGGCCGATCTTCATTGCAAGGAAGGGCCTGATCCCAATCCGGAGTCGGTTCAAATTGATCCGGAGAGCAAAAAGGAGAACTGGAAAACTTCCATTCGCATGACGTTGATTGTGCGTGATCTGATGATTGGCAATCCCAAACTGGCCGAAATGGGATACGAAGAGGAGGCGTATGGTTATAACGCCATTGCTTCCGGGTTCCAGGGACAGCGTGAATGGACCGATCACCTTCCCAGTGCAGATGTGCTTGAAGCGATTCTATGCAGTTCATTCGACTGGAATGGCATTCGCGAACCCTATATGGTCGCCACCGAAAACGACAATCTGAACGCCATCACCATGTTGTTCAATCACTATTTGTCGCATACTGCCCAGATTTTTGCCGATGTTCGTGCATTCTGGAGTCCGGAAGCTGTGAAACGCGTGACAGACTGGCAACCGGATGGCTTGGCTGCGGCAGGGTTCATACATTTGATCAATTCGGGACCGGCGGCGCTTGATGGAACGGGGGAGCAGCTTCGCGACGGTCAGCCCGCGATGAAGCCTCACTGGGAGATTGATGAGCAGGAAGTTCATGCCTGCCTCAATGCGGTTAGCTGGCGACCAACCTATATGGACCAATTTGCAGGCGGAGGCTATTCTACCGATTATACAACGCGTGGGGGGATGCCCGTCACCATGGCACGCATTAATCTCATAGCAGGGCTGGGGCCGGTGCTTCAGCTTGCGGAAGGGTATACGTTGGAGTTGCCAGAGGAAGTGCATCAACGACTGGATCTGCGAACGACACCAACGTGGCCAACAACATGGTTTGTCCCGAATCGGGTAGCAGGTGATCCGATATTTGATGACGTCTACAGCGTGATGGAAGCCTGGGGTTCGAACCATTGTGCTGTAAGCTATGGCCATATCGGAGCCGACTTGATTACACTTGCGAGCATACTGCGCATTCCGGTTAACATGCACAATGTTGAAGTAAAGCGCATTTTCCGGCCCAGCGCCTGGACAGCATTTGGCACAAAAGATCATGAGGGTGCAGACTATCGTGCTTGTGCTGCATATGGCCCGTTGTATGGCTGAGCAGAGAGGATGACAGGATTGGAAAAGCTTTGTGAATTTGGAAGGTATTCATCTAATGACTCGGAGGTTGCAGACATATGACGACCCATTTACAGCCTAAAGGAATTGGCAATATGGAAAGGTTCGACTTGCTTCCTGTACTAAAAGACCGCGTGCAGGTTCACTATGAAGGAAGCATCGACAAGCAAGGACGCAATGCGGACTGGGATTGGTGGCTTTATAAGGACAAGGAGGAATGGGTGATTTTTGATTATTGCGGTCCAGGCTGCATCTATAATTTTGTCCAACACCGTTATCCCGAAAGTCCCGAACCTACCTTTTCTTTTTATTTTGATGGCGAGGATACACCCCAATTTGTGATCAAGGCCTCCGAATTCGGGAGTAAATTTCCTTTCGTAACTCCACTGGCAGACGTTTATATTGGACCCGAGGACAATGGGCGTGGACCGATACGCGTCGTTCGAAGTTATGTGCCTATGCCTTTCAAGAAATCATGCAGGATCACTTCGGATATTCAACTAAAAGGAGCAGCCAAAGGGGATGGCGGTTGGGGCCATGTCGTTTATCATTCCTATGATGACTCTGATCAAATATCTACGTTCACCGGAAAAGAAAACTATACCCCGCTGATTGAAATATGGTCTCGGGTTGGTGAAGATCCCAAACCAGCCGTAAAATGCAAATCCCGATATTACGAAATGCTGACCGTTAAAGCAGGAGAGAAACGAACCATTCTGGAAGAGGTGGGTCAAGGCAGTATCTCCTCGATAAGCGCTGCATTCAATCCCCACTCCTTTTCATCCGAAGACCTGCAACACCTCTGGATCAAAGCAAGCTGGGATAAACATGAACAACCGGATATTTGGTGCCCCATAGGTGTATTCTTTGGCAACGAGCTTGGATTCAATCCTGTCGGTGTACTGTCGCATGGAAGAAGAGGGGACGGATTATTCTATAACTATTTCTCCATGCCGTACTGGGAGCATGCGGTAATTGAACTGGTGAACAAAGGGAACCGTGACGCCTTGTTATCCGAATTAAACATTGAATTTACAGCAGAGCGAAACGCGGTTTATGAGAAGGGTCGAACCGGTTATTTTCGCACATCGAAATATTATGAACGTTTGGCAACAGAAGGGTCTGACAGCATCATCGGTCAAATCAAGGGAAAAGGACATATGGTGGCTGGACACGTAACAGGCTTTACCCGTAAACCAGGTACTATCAGCTGTGAAGGCGATGTCCGTATCCACATTGACGGCAATGCGACACCACAAGTTGAAAGCGACGGTTCCGAGAGCTGGGTATGTTATGGTTGGGGATTTCCCACGCCGCCTGAATGTAATCCATCCAGCGCCTATGACGGAATCCCTGACAACCCATGGTCCATGGTCAGAATGTGCAGCG
Organism: Paenibacillus sp. FSL R5-0749; assembly: GCF_038595085.1. NCBI lineage: Bacteria > Bacillati > Bacillota > Bacilli > Caryophanales > Paenibacillaceae > Paenibacillus > Paenibacillus sp. FSL R5-0749. The sequence goes on from NZ_CP152005.1 coordinate 3,633,064, forward strand.
GTGACTGGTATCCCTTTCAGACGGAGCTCGTATTTGGTATCGAAGCAGGCGAGTATAACAATCAGTATCTCGAACATTCAGGCATTCTGTTCTACTATGGTGTGGACGAACCGGGAATGGTTCTGACGGACGAAATGGATATTGGCGATCCCTTATCGGAGAGGAACCATGATTACAAAACAGAAGGCAGCCGCGGTTACTATACTCTGGATTCAGCTTATGAAGGCGACCAAGACGATATCATAATTCGTGACAGCGGTCATGAAACAAATGGTTATAGTGAATTCACAATCCGTATCAGGGAGGACAACAGAGGCGTAAGAATGCGGCGGCGGTGTGATCAGATCACAGGCAGACAACGGGCCTTCGTTCATGTAGATGGGGTGAAAGTAACAGAAAGAACGTGGTACACGGCGGACCGAAATCCCTATAAACGATGGTTGGATGATGAGTTTGTAATCCCTGAATCCTATACCAGAGGAAAAAAGGAGCTGCATATTCGAATCGAATTCATTCAGGACGGCGAGGCCAGAGCATGGAATGAATTCCGTTATTGGGTATATGCGATGAACTAGAGGAACGGAAAGATGAGCTGGGCGTTCGACTCTTTCACTCAGTACCTAATCAAGAGTTCAAACAGACATTATTTGAGGGAACTACGGATATCCCTTATATGCTTGACGAACCTATTAGAAGAAAAGCTGCGTTCGTAAATGGTTATGGTTTATCAAAAATGGTCTGGAGCCGAATGGACAGCCGTATGTTATGGCAATCACATTCCATCGTAGTGAAGTGGATGAACTGGCCATTAAGAGTCTTGGCGATTCCGTTCGGGATACAGCGCAGTATGATAACCTGAATCCGGATGGGCTAACACCTCAAGCACTGACCGCCCCAGAAGGTGAAGGATATATGGATCAGAGTATTACGAGAGCCATTATTGCTCCAAGTGAAGCTGAAGCCAACACTGTATTTGACAAGATGCTGGAGGATATGAAGAAGGCTGGCGATGAGAAAGTGGAAGATATCATTAACGAGAAATATGCTCAGCGTATGGAACTGTGGTCTTCAAAATAATTGGAAATAAACTTATAAATAAAAGTGTCCCGGGCGATTGCTCGGGGCGCTTTTTATTTGTGGACGCATTTAATCATAAATCCGTACGAAGTGAGAGGTAATTCATAGATCAATTAACAATTTCTTTGACTCTAATTGACTAAATCATTTCTTATCTGATGAACTAGTAAAAATGCTACAGCAAAGTGGGAACAACATCTATGATTCCATTTGTATATGACCAGATTAACCATTGGGGAAAAGACGACGAGTTTTTCCTTGCCTTACCAAATAAATTAAAAGTAGAGTCTATCGTTGACTTAGGCTGCGGAACAGGAAGATGGACGACTCATCTTGTTCAGTACGGTTATAAAATTACAGCTATTGATCCCCATGAAGAAGCAATTGAAGTAGCGAGAATTAAAGATAATGCAGGCAAAGTGAATTGGATTGTAGGAGATAGCTCAAATTTACAAACCAATACCAATGACGCGGTTATTATGACTGCCAATGTGGCACAGGTATTTCTAACTGATGATAGTTGGAAGAAAGTAATCTCAGACGTATTTCGATCCCTAAACGTTGGCGGCCACTTTATTTTTGATATTAGAAACCCTTTGGTTAAAAGTGTGGGAAGAGTGGGAGAAGGACAAGACTCCTGACTTGGCTAAAGATATGCGAAGTGGAGACCCTCTCGAAATCTATACAGAATATGAAGGGTTTGAGGGAGATATCTATACTTTTTATGAAACTGTGAAAAATACAAAAACAGACGAAGTCCTAGTTCATGAAAAAATGCAGATCAGATTTCGAAATCAAGGAGAATTGGATGAGTCGCTGAAACAAACAGGGTTTTCGGAAATTGAAACATATGGCGATTGGGAATTTGAACACGCAAATTCTAAAAATCGATTCTTTATTTTTCATTGTGTAAAATAGAGTCATGCACAGAAATTAAAATCTTTAGCCTTTAGCTATGGTGTCAGACATTCCCAATCGTATATTTCAAGGCAACCGGATCAAGTTGCTAAATTTCAACCGAATTCTTTACCGAAGTCCTCCATCTTTTCAAGAATTGGAAGTAACTTCATTCCCTTTTCTGTCAACGAGTACTCGACTCGTGGAGGAACTTCCGGATAAATATCACGTTGAATAACGCCATCATTCTCTAATTCCTTAAGTTGCTTGGTAAGTGAGCCTTGAGAAAGATCCCCAAGGAATTTTTTGATGTCCGAATAGCGACGTGTTTCATCTTTTAGATACCATAATATAAAATACTTCCATCGTCCGGAAAGAACATTTTGCGTAAAGGCTATCGCGTACATATCACTATTTCCATCGATGAACTCTTGCTCAAATCCTTCATTACAAACCCGCATTGATATCACTCCTATTCTATAGGTACAGAAAGATGTACTATGTTCATTTATATTGCCCTCTTTGCAAAACAAACGAACACACTTAAGATTGGGTCAACAACCAAGACAATTTAATTTTGTTTTATAACATAATATTATTTTTTAGTTATATATTTAGCATGCTAAGTAATTATTATATTTTTCAATGTCATCGTTAGCAAGCTAGACTATTAAATTAATTGTGTATTGTAAATCCACTACTTGCTTATATGGAATGAATGAAGGAGAAGAATTATATGCAACAAAATAAGAAGATGCAATTGGCTCTACAGATGGTTTCGGGATACGGCGGTGAATTCAGCGCTTGGAGAGTGCCTGGCACTGACCCAGCAGCTTATACAAATATAGATAGTTATGTAGAACGGGCGAAGATAGCCGAAAAAGGGAAGTTTCAAATGATTTTTATTGCCGACACTCCTTCATTAACTGTGAACTTAGGCCCTCAGACGCCTGCGTTCCCAATGGATCCAACGTTGGCTCTAATGGCCGTAGCCCGAGAAACGAAACACATTGGACTTGTTGCTACACTCTCTACGACATTCAACTATCCATACAACATTGCGCGTCAGTTCAAAGCACTGGATGTAATTAGTCAAGGACGTGTAGGGTGGAATGCGGTTACAACATCCGACCCCTCAGCTGCTGCAAATTTTGGTGCCAAAGTTGCCAACCGTAAAGAGCGGTATGACAAAGCACATGAAAGTATACAAATTGTTCAGGCTTTGTGGGGGAGTTGGGAGTCCGATGCTTGGACACTTGATGTAGAGGGAGGGCAATTCGCTGATATGGACAAAATCAAGCCAATAAACCTTCAAGGTCAATATTATGCATCTCGTGGTCCTTTGCCAATTCCCCCTTCTGCACAAGGCCAACCTGTTATCTTCCAAGCGGGAGGAGGAGGTGAGGGATTAGAATTAGCTGGGAGATATGCCTCGGGCGTGTACGCGAATCCCTATGATATCGAATCTGCTCGTGAACAAAGACAAGCGATTCGGCAAAGTGCCGTTCATTTTGGGCGAGAACCTGATGATATCAAGATGTTTGCTGGTTTTATGTTTTCGCTGGCATCTACCGAAGAAGAAGCCTTGAACCGTCGAAAACAGCTTATGAGCTTTAATCCTCAGGAGATTCCTAGTCGGGTAAGTTATCTCGGTTCTATGATCGGTTTAGCCTTGTCGGTAAACTCGATAGATATTGATAAACCAGTACCTCCTGACTTGTTGAAACATGCATATGCTCATCCAATGGACCCAAGATCACCAAAAGCTTTGCAATTACTGCAGCAAGGGCTATCCATTCGCGATGTTCTTGCCCATGGGGTCATTAATTATCATCCTGTCGTTGCAGGAACACCCACACAAGTTGCTGATTTTTTAGAAGAATGGTTTTTGGCTGAAGCTTGTGACGGCTTTTCGGTCGTCCCCGATATAGCTTTTGATGGCGTTGCGGATTTTGTAGAGCTGGTTGTGCCTATCTTACAGAAACGTGGTTTGTTTCACACTGAATACGAAGGAAAAACCCTTCGAGAGAACATGGGCGTTCCATACGAATATGGGATGCGGGTATTGAAATAAACAAATAAAGGAGAGATTACATGAATCACACACTTGAGTTGCTTCATAATCACACATCGTATCGTACGTACACATCGCAACCCTTAGCAGAGGAACAAGTCGATGCGATCTTTAAGGCCGCCAATCAAACTTCATCGTTCAGTCTTTTGCAGGCCGTGTCCATTGTTCGTATCACTGATCCGGTTCTACGAAAAAAGGTGAGAAAACTTTGTGTTGATCAACCTTATATTGAAGAGGCGGCAGAGTTTTGGATTTTTTGTGCGGATTTTAACCGAAACCATCAAATTGCTCCGGATGTAGATATCGAATATATTGAATTCCTCTTGATTGGTTCATTCGATGCCGGGCTCATGGCACAAAATGCATTAACTGCGGCTGAATCCATGGGACTAGGCGGTGTTTTTATTGGTGCGGTCAGAGCTAATATTGAGGAATTATCAGACTTGTTGGGCTTACCGAACTATGTGATTCCCTTGGTGGGATTATGCATAGGCAGTCCCACGGGAGATAAACCTGAACTGAAACCTCGTCTGCCTCAATCTATGGTTTTACTTGAAAATCAGTATCAGGCACTCGATCAAGATATAATGGCTAGCTATGACGAAACCATGTTGAATTACTATGAGAATCGTCTGGTAAGAGCTCCTTTCACAGTCAAAAAAGTAACAGGATGGAGTGACCACATTCAGGATCATCTACAAAGAAGTATCCTACCTCAAATGATGGACTATTTGAACAAACAAGGATTTGCTAAAAAGTAACACGGCACACCTTATCAAACAATTAAAATGAAGAACTATGCTATGAGGTAACATGACTCACAAAATGGAATATCAAAAAGGGGAGCAAAAAAATGAGATTTGGAATAATCGGAGCAGGACCCATTGCATTATCTATTTCGAAAAAGTTGGTAAATAATAATCACGATGTGAAAATTGCAGATGCTCGTGATATAGAACGGTTGAAAGGGAAACCTATTAACGCAATACCTGTAAAGGTAGAGGATGTCATTTCCAATATTGATGTTCTCATTATATCAATTCCTCTTCATGCGCTGCCTAATATTCGTAGTGTAGTTGAAAAAGCGGCGGATGAAGTTATTGTAGTCGACACTTCCAATTACTATCCTCAAATGGGAGTGAAAATTGATGACATCGAGAATGGGATGGTTGAAAGTGTCTGGGTTACAAAACAATTAGGCAGATCAATTATCAAAGCTTTTAATAATTTGTTAGCCTATACTTTAGAACATGAGGGTACACCGGAAGGAAGCAGTCATCGCATTGCGGCAGCTATTGCCGGTGATGATCTTCAGCAAAAGCAAACAATTATGAGCATAGTCAGTGAATTAGGTTTCGATACAGTGGATAGCGGGAGTTTAAATGATTCATGGAGACAGCAGCCAGGAACACCAGCATATTGCACAGAACTAACCCAAGAGGAATTAAGTGAAGCACTTCAAAAGGCCAAAAAAGAACAAGCCCCATTTCTGCGGGACAAAGTTATGGAGAAGCTGATCGCGGCTTCTGGTGGATATTCGCATAAAGAAATCGTCAACCTAAATAGAGAAATGTATAATTCCTAAATCAATAACTCGGATACTAATATAGAAGAAGCGGCAGATGAGGACACGCAATAATGTCTATCTGTCGTTTTTTTGAAATTTTGGGTCACATGCAGTACGGTTCCCAGAGAGATATTTGCTAGAAATGATGTCCTTAGCACCTGGGTGTTTGACTTGAAAGTGAATTGACTCCTAAAATAACGTCGTGATACATTTAGTTTGCTTAATATTAATCAGTTTAAAGGGAGGGATCATATATGACAGATGCAGTAGACTGTGACATTAGACAGTCTTTAGATCGGATTTCCTCCCAAATGCGTCGTAATTATAGTGAATCACTGCGGGAACTTAATCTTTATGTAGGGCAGGATAATTTGCTCTATCGTCTGTGGACAGGTGACGGCGTAACACAGATGCAGCTATGTGAACACTTAAAATGTGAGCCTCCAACAGTAACAAATATGGTTAAATCACTGGAGCATAATGGATTTATATATCGCAAACGGGATGTACAAGATGCGCGAGTCATGCGTATTTATCTGACCGAAAAAGGGAAAGAATTAGAGCAACCAGTCAATAAAAAATGGAGGGAGCAACAAGCAAAATTGCTTCACTCCATTTCTGAGGAAGAACGTCTGATCTTAAGAAAGCTAATGCACCAAATGGAGAGGAATATAATACGACCGGGGATCGGTTGCAGTTTTGCTGAAATGTAATCAACTGAGCGAAGATACTCGGCAGCACTGACCGAATGTCGCGAGACGAGAACATGTTTCCACTTAAGTCGCTAATTTAGCGGCTTTTTTATTTTATCTGTACCGATTACCGGAATGGACAAGAGCATATTTAAATCCCTTAATTTGCTTGATGTCTTGGATTCTAAAACTCTTAAAATTCTCAGTTTAATGGGCAGGTTAGTTTTAAATTTAACGGGATTATATTTTTGAATTTGAATAGTACCTATGCTATCATTTACACAAATATTTATAAGAGGAGTGCTTACTTTGAGAAGCGTCAACATACATATTAGGGATATTTCCGTCGATGATGCTGCTGGACTACTCCAGTTGCAGAAAGAAAACCGTGATTTTTTTGAAATCTACGCACCGATACGCACCGACGATTTCTATACGATAGAAGGACAGCTTAAGTATATTCAAAAGCAGGTCGAAGCTAGAAAAAATGACCAAGCATATAATTTTGGAATCTTCACAAACACCGATAATATGTTAGTGGGGACGGTAAGCCTTTTCCACGTGATGCGGGGCCCACTTCAAAGTGCATACATCGGATACGACTTAGATCAAAAAAGTAACGGTAGAGGCTACACAACTGAGGCTGTTCGGTTAGTCGTTGACTATGGCTTCAATAAATTAAAATTACATAGAATTGAAGCAGGGGCAATGACGCATAATATCGCCTCAATTCGAGTGCTTGAGAAGGTTGGTTTTCAAAAAGAAGGTATTGCTCGACAGAATGTTCATATTAATGGAAAATGGGAGGATCATCAGATACTCGCGATTCTTAATCCATACAGTTAGTTCTTTAGAATATGAGTAGTACTGCCTCCATATAACTTTACGTTATAGAGTATAGTAAGACGGGAAACGTTAGCTCAATAATATGAAAAAAGCAGCTGATCAATGTGATTGGCTGCTTTTTATTTTAACTATCGAGCAGGATCATTCAATGACTAAAAGGAAATAAATCAACGAAACAAGTGTCGAGGGACAAGAACATGATCCCATTGAATTGAAGTCGCTATTTTAGCGGCTTTTTTATGTTATCGGTAGAAGTTCTTGCCCCGAATCAAAGACAAGAACTTCTACCGATTACCGAAATGGACAAGAATATATTCCTTTTTCCGATTAGGTGAATATCTATGTGGTCAGGAGAGCCTAACTTCGGCAAGCGCTTCCCTACGAAGTCATCTCATTGCGTTGGCACTTAAGGACCCGTTTGCATTGGGGAAAATCGATTAATTAAAAGATATAAACAAAAATTTAATAGCGATTACTTCCGGGGATGAGAGAATAATCACTATGTATATTTGCGTATTTTTTTAATTTTTGTCCTCCACATGTGTACAAAGAATAAAAATGATGCTACATTGAAATTAGTAAAATCCCATTAACAACAAGGTTTTTTTGCATAATGACATGTCTCCTGTACAAGGACAAACGTATATTAAGGAGGGAATCGAATGTCAAGTCAAACATTGGACCAATTTTTAAGTTCGAAAATTGAAGATCTAAAGAATAAAGGTCTATATAACTCCATCGATACACTGCAGGGTGCAAATGGCCCTGTTATTCGTATTGACGAAAAGTCCCTAATCAATTTGTCTTCTAATAACTATTTGGGCTTGGCAACAGATTACCGACTGATTGATGCTTCTGTTAAGGCGGCGCAGACATACGGGGCAGGAGCAGGGGCTGTGAGAACAATTAATGGTACGATGGATCTTCATATTGAGCTTGAAGAAAAACTGGCCCGTTTCAAACAAACGGAAGCCGTTATCGTGTATCAATCGGGATTTAACTGCAATATGGCTGCGATATCCGCGGTAATGGACCAACATGATGCGATTTTATCCGATGAGCTGAACCACGCTTCCATTATTGATGGCTGCCGCCTGTCGAGAGCCAAGGTAATTCGCTTTAAGCATTCGGATATGAATGATTTAAGACGGCTGGCGAAAGAGACCAAGGAATCCGGTCAGTACCATAAAATTATGGTTATCACCGACGGTGTTTTCTCCATGGATGGTGATATAGCAAAGCTGCCCGAAATTGTGAAAATAGCAGAAGAATTCGATCTGATTACTTATGTGGATGATGCCCACGGTTCGGGCGTTCTCGGAGCAGGTGCAGGAACCGTGAAGCATTTTGGATTGTCCGACCGTATTGACTTCCAAATTGGTACTCTTTCCAAAGCGATCGGCGTTGTCGGCGGTTATGTCGCGGGTAAAAAGCAATTGATCGAATGGTTGAAGCTGAGAAGCCGCCCGTTTCTGTTCTCCACATCGCTACCTCCGGCTGCAATCGCTTCCTGTAGCGCTTCGATCGACATTTTGATGAATGACAAGGAGCTGATTGAAAAGCTGTGGGAGAACGGCAATCATTTGAAAAATGGCTTGAGCCGGCTTGGATATGATGTAGGCCAAAGCGAAACACCGATCACACCTTGTATCATTGGCGATGAAGTAACCACCCAACAGTTCAGCAAACGGCTCTATGAAGAAGGCGTTTACGCTAAGGCCATCGTGTTTCCGACAGTCCCGAAGGGAACCGGAAGAATACGCAACATGCCGACAGCAGCCCATACTAAGGAGATGCTCGAACAGGTGATCTCCGTTTATGAGAAAGTTGGCACAGAAATGAAGCTGATTTAGCTACATTCGCGGGAGACTATTTCGGGAGGAATGTCTTATGAAGAAGATATTGGTGACCGGAGCACTGGGCCAGATCGGTTCTGAGTTAGTTGTTAAATTACGTGAGATTTATGGTGCGGATCACGTTGTTGCTACGGATCTCAGGTCATCATCCCACGAGATCACCCGATCCGGGCCATTCGAACTGCTGGATGTGACAAATGATAAAGCGATGTTTGAAATCGCCAAGCGGTACGAAGTAGATACCGTCATGCATTTGGCTGCGCTACTCTCGGCTACGGCAGAGGAGAAGCCCCTGCTTGCCTGGAATTTGAATATGGGCGGATTGATGAATGCACTTGAAATATCCAGGGAGCTCAGTTGCCAATTTTTCACTCCGAGCTCCATTGGATCTTTTGGCCCTTCGACTCCGAAAGATAATACCCCGCAGGATACGATCCAGAGGCCTAATACGATGTACGGCGTGAACAAGGTGTCCGGCGAACTGCTTTGTGATTATTATTTTCACAAATATGGTCTTGATACCAGGGGACTGCGATTCCCGGGTTTGATATCTTATATGACGCCTCCCGGCGGAGGAACGACGGATTATGCGGTGGAAATTTACTATGCAGCTGTGACGAGTGGTCGGTATACATCTTATATCGCCAAAGACTCAAATATGGACATGATGTATATGCCGGATGCGCTGAACGCCATCATTGATTTAATGGAAGCGGATTCATCCCGTTTGATACATCGAAACTCATTTAATGTCACCGCAATGAGCGTCGATCCAGAAGCGATCGCTGCCGCGATTCGGGAAGAGATTCCCGGATTCATCCTGGATTATGATGTTGATCCGAAGAGACAGGCAATTGCCGATAGTTGGCCGCACTCCATGGATGCAACAGCTGCGAGAACAGAATGGGGATTTCATGCCCGCTACGACTTGAAGACCATGACGAAAGATATGCTATCACAGTTAAGTGAGAGACAAATGCTTCGCAAAGCTTAATGTTATTGTAAACTTACAGTACAGAGCGAGTAGAAACAAGGCTGGGTTGAAGGAACAGAACATGTTGATTACGAAATTTATCATTTCCATTAAGCCAACGGGCAGGATAGTGGTAAAGCGAAGAGCGGAGATGTTTTGATTTATCTTCAAGCGTACAATATTATTTTTTAAAAGTGTAATCACAGAAAAGGAGCCATCATTCGAGGGGCTCCTTTTCTGTGCTATCTACCCAGCTACTGTTCGCAAGCATTTATCACTCATCATCTATTGGAATACCTGCGGCTTTTAAGTGTCCATGAGTGAGAATTTTTCCGAATTGAGAAGCAAGTTCACTTGGAGTATAAGAAAAATCATTTTTAACCCACCATATTACAATGCCCATAAAAGTAGATGCGATATATTGAAGTAATAATTCCTTTGAAATCTGAAGGGGCATATTATCCAAGCCATCTTCCACTGTATTTTTTATAATTTCCTCCATCTTTGATTGAAACCCATAAATTCTATTCTCATCAAGTAACAATGCTTTATAAAAGGGAATATTGCCTTTAATTTTCTCCAGTATGGTTTGCATTAGTTGTTCAAGCATAAAGCCGCTTATAGGAGATTTGCTGCTCGAACAAAGATTGAGTGTACTCTTTAGTTCTTCTAATAATTCGTCCATAGATACGTTTAACAAATCGGGTTTGTTCTGATAATGAAGGTAAAAGGTATTTCGGTTAATCATCGCCTTATCGGCTATATCTTGAATCGTAATTCCTTCGTACCCTTTTTCATTAAGAAGTTCTATAAACGCCTTTTTTATCGAATGTTTGGAGCGAAGGATACGCAAATCGATTTTTTTGCTCATTATGGCTCATTCCCTTAACTTTTTTTGTTAGATATACGACATTTAAGTTGAAACTGTATTTTATCTCTCAAAATCAAAATTATTAAACATTGAATGCTGACCTTTTATTTATCATAATAAACAAAAGATAAATATACAACACATTGACCATTATTTATCTGGTTGATAATTAACTTTAACTAAAGGAGAGATTTTAGATGAAAACGATAGCGATTGTTGGAGCAGGAGCAGGTTTAGGGATGTCCATTGCAAAGAAATTCGGACAAAATGGATTCCGCGTAGCGCTTATTGCACGAAATGAAGAAAAGTTGAACCAACTAGTTATTGAATTAGAACAATTGGGAATCGAAGCTGCTTCATTTCAAGCGGACATATTAAATAAAGAACAAATTGAGATGGCATTTGCTGCTATTAAAGAGAAATACGGATTTATTGATGTTCTTGAATACAGTCCAACGCCGAGCTTTGACTCAGTAGCGCCAACACTAGATGTAACTGAAGAAAATGCATTATACCAATTTCAATATAATGTTTTAGGTGCTTTATCAAGTGTTAAACAAGTGCTTCCGGATATGTTGGATAAGCAAAGCGGTGCTCTGTTATTTACAACGGGAGGTGCTTCAGTACACCCGGTACCGATGATGGGTAATGTCGGCATTGCAATTTCAGGACTTCGTAATTATATCTTTAATTTGAACAGCGAACTAGCTGACAAGGGAGTTTATGCAGGTCACCTTTCGATCGGAATTTGGATGCAGCCAAATTCAGGAGTTCAAGATAAAATCGCTGATATTTGGTACGACATGTACAGCAAAAGAGACAGAGTAGAAGAGTTTATAACTGAAGATAAAGTCTAAGCTGAATAATTTATATTAGAGGAGACACAGGAAAGAATATGAATATCACTGTTTTTGGTGCAACTGGTGCAATTGGACAGCTTGTGACCCAACAAGCATTAGATCACGGAGATTTCGTTACGGCATACGTTAGAAACCCCAAAAAAATCAGCCTCAAACATCCAAATTTGAGTCTTGTACAAGGGGAACTTTCGAATAGCTCAACCATCGAGAAAGCCGTTGCCGAATCCGATGTCGTAATCAGCACATTGGGGCCAGCCTCCGATATGTCACGAAAGCTTAAAGGCACGCCGATTGCTGACGGACACGAACTGATAATTAAGGCTATGAAGAAACATAACAAAAAAAGGTTCATTACACTTGCGACGCCAGCTTTGCAATCAGATGACGATAAGAAAAACATGTCCACGATACTTCCAGGTGTATTAGCCAAAGTTCTCCTTCCGAACGGTTATGCAGAAATGAAGAAAATAGAAGGAATAATTAAAACATCGAATATGGATTGGACAGTCGTTCGAATTATTAACCCCAATGTTAAATACAAAGGGCAGTCTTATGACTATTCATTTGGAGATCAATCGGCTAAAATGTCTGTTTCCAGAGAAAATGTTGCCAAATTCATGTATTCTGCTGCTCGTGACAACCAATTGATTAGAAAAATGCCTATTATTTATAACAAATAAACTCAATAAAAATGAAGTATTCACCGATTAAGGTGGTTAGTGAGGGAGAATTCAAAATGAAAATCGAGATATGGTCGGATTATGTTTGTCCATTTTGTTATATTGGTAAACGACGATTAGAGTCTGCACTGGAGCAATTCGCTCATCCAAATGAAGTGGTCATTGAATATAGAAGCTTTGAACTTAATCCGCAAACATCCATGTACTCAGGCAAAAGTATGCATCAAATACTTTCTGAGAAACATGGTATGAGTATCGAGCAAGCGAAAAAGGCACATGCTGAACTTGAACAACAAGCAGCAATGATGGGTCTCGTGTATAATATCGACCAAATACAGCCCACCAATACGTTTGATGCGCATCGTTTAACCCAATATGCCAAATCAGTGGGTAAAGATCAGGAATTAGCAGAGAAGTTGTTCTATTCTTATTATACGGACGCCAAGCTAATTAGCGATTATGAAACCTTAGCAGATATTGCAGAATCAGTTGGAATGAACAGAGATGAGTCCATGGCAGTTCTCCATGACCCCTCCAAATATGCTAGCGAAGTGCGTTCAGATGAAGCTACAGCAAAACAATTAGGGATTACAGGAGCACCTTTCTTTGTCATTGATAGAAAATATGCGATATCCGGCGCACAACCAACAGAGGTATTTTTAAAAGCTCTTAACCAAGCATCTCAATAAATAAAGCCAGGTTTTGGTAAGACAAAGATACTATGAAAGCATTATCGAGAGAACAATCACAATGTATTTTAGAACAGCGTGTAGATAGTCAGTTCAAGCGAAATAGGCAAAATCATAAACCGCCCAAAATCCTTATTGGAATTGGACGGTTTTTCTTTTCTTCATCAAATAATATTTGCTTCTCAATCGTGTATGCGATATATTGCATATAAGATTAATTGTAATGAGGATGAAAACCATGCCAATTCCCAAAGATTTTTCCTTACCCGCCCGTATGTCTGCAAAAGAAAGAGCGTTTTCTCAGATTCAGCGATGGATTATTGATGGAACACTGCAACCAGGTGAAAAGCTTATGGATGCGGAATTGGCTGAATCGCTTGGAGTCAGCCGGACACCGATTCGGGAGGCATTTCAGTTGCTCGAAGTTCAAGGCCTCGTGTCTATGCATCCAGGAAAAGAAACAAAAGTAACGAATATTGAGAACAACGATATTTTCAAGATGTACTCAACGATGGCTGCTCTTCAGGCTTTAGCTGCTGAAATCACCGCCCAAATTATTGTTTCAGAACAGATCGAGAAACTAAGATCCATAAATTTGGAATTTGCTAGTTCCATTAAAAATGGACAAGTTTATCAGGCTATGGAGGTGGATGAGCAATTTCATAATTATATTGTGGAGCTCTCAGATAATCCTTATGTAGCCACATTTAATGCCTCTCTACAGATTCACATTAGGCGATTTAAATATGTGTTTTTAAAACAACCTATCACGGCTACACTAGCTTCAGTGGAAGAGCATGATTTGATTATTAAAGCTTTTGAAGGCAAAAATAGCGATGATGCCCACATACTAATGAAACAAAATTTTATCCGACCGATGCAGGAACTGTACGAAATACTTTGAAATGAGGAATAAAAAACATGGAGAATAAAAAAGATCTTCGTATTCGAAGCAAGGTAATCAGTGAAGGTGCTAACCGTGTACCGAACAGAGCCATGCTGCGTGCAGTTGGTTTTCAGGATGATGATTTTAAAAAGCCAATGATTGGAATAGCGAGTACGTGGAGTGAGGTAACGCCGTGTAATATGCACATCAATGATTTGGCCGTACAAGCTAAGCAGGGCGCACGTGATAACGGCGGTGCTCCACTGATTTTTAATACGATTACCGTCTCGGATGGAATTTCGATGGGGCACGGCGGGATGTTGTTCTCGCTACCAAGTCGGGAAGCTATCGCTGATTCGATTGAAATTGTGACCGGAGCGGAGCGATTTGACGGCGTTGTTGCAATCGGTGGCTGTGACAAGAATACACCCGCATGTCTGATGGCTATTGGACGCATGAACATTCCTTCCGTTTATGTATATGGGGGAACCATTCAACCAGGTAATCTCGACGGCAAAAAAGTGGATATCGTTTCCGCTTTTGAAGCCGTTGGTCAATATCAAGATGGCAAAATAACAGATGAACAGTTGCATAAGGTAGAATGCAGTGTTTGCCCAGGTCCAGGCGCTTGCGGAGGCATGTATACCGCTAATACGATGGCAGCCGCTGCAGAAGCAATGGGGATGTGTTTACCTGGTTCTTCTTCGACATCAGCGATTTCAGCGGATAAAGCATCGGAATGCGAAGCAGCCGGTAAACAGGTCATCTCACTGCTTGAACAAGAGATTTATCCAAGAGACATTATGACGAAGAAAGCATTTGAGAATGCGATCACTGTTGTTATGGCTCTGGGGGGATCAACTAACGCATTTCTCCATCTGCTAGCTATTGCGCACTCGGTAGAAGTCGATTTAACTTTGGATGATTTTGAGCGCATTCGCCTGCGTGTTCCTCATTTGGCGGATCTGAAGCCAAGTGGTCAATATGTAATGCAGGATTTGAACGATATCGGTGGCGTTTCAGGGGTAATGAAGCTATTGCTTGCTGAGGGATTACTTCATGGGGATTGCCTCACGGTAACAGGCAAAACGTTGGCGGAGAATTTAGCGGAAGCTGCTCCACTTCCGAATGGTCAAGAGATTATACGTCCGCTCGATAATCCGCTGAAGCCAGATGGACCATTAGTTGTGCTTCGCGGAAACCTCGCTCCTGAAGGCGCTGTTGCAAAAATGTCAGGTATGAAGATACAACAGTTCTCTGGCCCAACTAAGGTGTATGATAGCGAAGATGAGGCGACAGTAGCGATTATGAATGATGAAATTAAAGAAGGCGATGTCGTGGTCATACGTTACTGTGGTCCGAAGGGTGGACCAGGTATGCCGGAGATGCTTTCCGTAACAGCACTCATCGTAGGCAAAGGACTCGGTGGGAAAGTTGCTCTCATTACAGATGGTCGATTCTCGGGTGGCTCGCATGGATTTGTAGTCGGCCATGTATCACCTGAAGCACAGGTAGGTGGACCGATCGCTTTGCTCCAAAATGGGGATATGATCACCATTAACAGTGACATCCAGGAGATGAAGGTTGAGGTGTCAGAAGAAGAGTTAGCCGCTCGAGCGGAAGCGTGGGTACAACCTCCGCTGAAAGTAAAATCTGGTGTACTGGGCAAATATGCCAAATTAGTTTCATCTGCTTCCAAAGGGGCAGTAACCGATTCGATGGATTAAACCAAATATAATCGATAAATTTTAATGATTGCTTTTTCAAAGTCGCTCCGCTATGCGGGGCGACTTTTTGTTGCTATCTATCACATGAACGATATATAGATATTGCGATTGAAAAAAGAGTTAATTTCTATGTGGGAATTGTATATTTTATCGGGGGAAGACCTTTAGTATGTGTATAGGAAAAAACTAGCGGGGAGTGTAGAATTACATCATATATTGTAAGCGCTTGCTTTAATTGCTGAGAGAGGGTACGATGCATTCAATGAATTAACTCAACCCCGTAATTCTATTATTCCAATACCAAAGGAGATGCCATATGAATCAACAACAACTACCTAAGCCTCACCAGCCGCTCGTAACCCACATCTTCACTGCTGACCCGTCCGCCCATGTCTACGAGGGCAAAATCTACATCTATCCTTCCCATGACCTCGATCATGATGAGCCGAGCAACGATAACGGCGACCAGTATAAAATGGAAGACTACCATGTTCTCTCAATGGACAACTTCGATTCCCCGGTGGTCGATCACGGTGAAGCACTGCATCTGAGAGATATTCCATGGGCCTCCAAGCAGCTCTGGGCACCGGACGCCGCTTACAAGAACAATACCTATTACCTGTTCTTCCCGGCACGGGACCATGACGGCATCTTCCGTCTGGGTGTGGCAACATCAGAGTCTCCGGCAGGCCCGTTCACGCCGCAGCCGAATTATATGGAAGGCAGCTTCAGTATCGATCCGGCCGTATTGGTGGATGACGACAATCAGTCATACATCTATTTCGGCGGACTCTGGGGTGGCCAGCTGGAGAAGTGGCAGACTGGCAGCTTCGTGCCAGATGCAGAAGGACCGGCTCCTGACCAGCCGGCGCTTGGACCGCAAGTTGCCGTGCTTAGCGACGACATGCTGTCCTTCCAGGGCAAGCCTGCTGAGATATCAATTGTCGATGAAGACGGGAATCCGATTCTGGCGGGGGATGAGGACCGGAGATATTTTGAAGGACCGTGGATGCATAAATATAACGGATATTACTACCTGTCTTACTCTACAGGCACCACACATAAGCTCGTATATGCGATCGGCAACAATCCGATGGGACCATTCACGTTCAAGGGCGAGATTCTATCTCCGGTTATCGGCTGGACAACACACCACTCCATTGTGCAAGTTGAAGACAAGTGGTATTTGTTCTATCACGACAGCTCCCTGTCGGAAGGCGTCAACCACAAGCGGTGCGTTAAATATTCCGAGCTGAAATACAACGAAGACGGAACGATTCAGAAGATCAATCCTTATCCGGACGGTGAGTAAGCTGGCCGGTTAGCGGAAACAGATACAATTACAAGATAAGGCATAACCTGAGGCAGCTCCTGACGGAGCTGCTTTTTTGATAGGAGGATCAATTGTGTCACTCAAACGTAATTCTTAACTCCTGATCATGTTTAGGCTGCTTAAACTCGTTACATTAAATTTTAACCCAGGTTTGTAATCTACTATCTTTTTGCACTTTATAAACAAACCGACCTTATTCCGATTTTATTTAGAATGTAAGGTCGGTTTGTTTGTTTTAATGAAGGGACATTACTAACTGTCAATAATGCTCTTGATATTTTTAATTGTTGCAAAGTGCATGGCTTCATGGTAAATCAGAAAACTCAGTAATTGTTCTACATTTGTAAAGGTAAGTCCTGTAGAAGACTTGTAATGGGGATTGATTTCTTCTTTCAATTTGCCTAAAAGGATCGTTTCAACCCTTTCAATTTGTTCAGTTAACAAGTCGATTAGCTGTGCCATCGTTGGAGGCTCTATATTCCAGTCAGACGGTTTAGTTCCTGGATCAAACAACTTGCTAAAATGAGCAGGATATTTGGTTTCTTCCCCAGAAAGTTGGAACGCGAACTTCTCATGTATTACATACATGTGGCCTAGATTCCATTTTATATTGTTTTTCAAACCAGTTGGAATGATTTCCGAGGCAGAGTCAACTATATCCCTCACATAATCAACTGCCTGACGGCGAACAAATCCCAATTGATCAGCGACAAAATTGCTCATGATATTGACCTCCTATTAAAACAATTTTGTGTCAGTTAGCAGAGTTGCTTTTGGAAACATGAGTTGAGACCCGTTGTGACAGATTTGCCAACGTACGTTCAAAAAAGGATTCATCATTAAGAGCTCTACTCAGAATTAATCCCCCTTGAATACTGGCAATGGTTTCCTCTGAAATTTGGTCAGCAGTCTCTTTAGAGATACCTGTTTGAACTAGTGCCGCGCTGAAGGCTTCAATCCATCTTATAAAATATTGCCGAATTACAGCAGCGAATCGATCTCTTGTTTCGTCCAAAGCGAATGCACCAATAAGGCATATACGCTGACCGGATTGAAAATAAGTATCGACCTCTTGCCACATATGATCAATGGCTGCCCGGGGTTCATTCTTTTCGAGCGGTTCAAAAATGTTCTTGATAAACCATTGATCAATATGGGCAAGAATTTCAGCAGCCATCTCATCTTTTCCACCCGGAAAGAAATAATACAAGCTTCCTTTAGATAGACGCGTACGGGCTGTAATTTTACTCAAAGATGCACCCTCATAACCTAATTCACGAAATACCTCAGCAACGAGAGGGATGACATCCGCTTTTTCAAAAACAGTACGAGTCATAGGTTTAACTCACTTAGGCTTGGGTGATCAGCGGGGCGCGTGCCGAGAGGCCAATGAAATTTACGTTCCTCTTCCTTAATCGGCATGTCATTAATCGAAGCAAATCTGCGCTGCATCAAGCCGTCCTCAGCAAATTCCCAATTCTCGTTTCCATACGATCTGAACCAATTGCCACTATCATCACGCCATTCATATGCAAATCTAACGGCAATACGGTTATCCGTAAATGACCAAAGTTCCTTGATCAGGCGGTATTCCAGTTCTTTGGCCCATTTCCGAGTTAGTAAAGATACAATATCTTGGCGGCCTGTTATAAATTCGCTCCGATTTCTCCAATAACAATCCTCAGTATACACAAGTGAGACGCGCTGAGGATCTCGGCTATTCCAGCTGTCTTCAGCCATACGCGTTTTTTGGATTGCTGTCTCAAGAGTGAATGGGGGAGTTAAATTATTCATTAGATTTCCTCGCTTTCTAAACTGTTTGTATCAGTATAAACCGATCGGTTTATAAGTGCAAGTTTACATCCGAAATTCAATACAAATTTCGAATCGGTTCAGATTCATAATGTACCAAGTAGCCGTCAATCTTATGCGTAGTGGCTCTTTTTGTGTATTACCAATGATCACGAGAGTGTTCATTCTTCATATGCATATCCTATGAAAATTTTGAACAAGCAGGACGCTCTCCTCTATAGGAGGCGTTCTGCTTATTCTCTCATTTTGTTCTTTTAACTAAATGATCAGTCGAATTAACTTTAATCTTGCAAAAATTCGATCAATGCTGCATTAAATTGTTCAGAATGGGTCGCATTGAAACCGTGTGGTCCACCTTCAACAACGACCAGACGGCTACCAGGGATGGATTCATGAGTACGTTGTCCGCTCACCTCCAAAGGCACGATGGCATCTGAATCACCATGGATAACCAATGTAGGAATGTTGAACTTCTCCAGATCCTGACGGAAATCCGTAAGGGCAAAGGCAGCAATACAATCCAGTGTGCCTTTAGGTGAAGCCAGAGCTGCAATATCACGGTTATAAATACGGAATGGTTCGCTCACAAGATCTGTGCGGTCTCCAGCAGCGAAAAAGTTGCTTGTAAAACCATCCAGGAATGCAAGCCGATCCGCTTTTACCCCGTTTTGGAACTCTGCAATCGTTGCATCATCCAATCCGCCTTCAGGATTGTCTTCGGTTATATAGAGATAGGGAGGAACCGCTCCCGCGAATACGGCTTTAGAAACGCGTTCTGTTCCGTAGGTTCCCACATAACGTGCAACTTCGCCGCCACCCATGGAGAATCCGACTAATGTGGCATCACGCAGATCAAGGTGAAGTATCAATTTATGCAAATCCGAAGCAAATGAATCATAGTCATAACCATCCCAAGGTTGAGAAGACTGACCGAATCCACGACGGTCATATGTGATAACACGGTAGCCTGCTTCAATTAGGGCAGGAACTTGCTTCTCCCAGGATCGCCCACTCAAAGGCCAGCCATGAATCAGAATAATTGGTTTTCCCGCACCATGATCTTCATAATAGAGTTCAATTGCTTGTTCATTCTCAGCGCCTACATTCACTTTTGCCATGGGAAATACCTCCATTAGTTGTTATATTTTGTTTATACACAAGCTATTTGGATCAGACATACGAAAGGGGACTTGTTCATGAATCGCCTCACTCTCTATACCGTTTGTTTTATTATAAACCGATCGGTTTATAATTGCAAGTTCATATCTTAGTGTGGGTACTCAGTTGAGTTACCACGATAATTGAGAATCTGAGATGTTAACGCTTCAATTTATTGAATCCATTATTTAATAAAGGAGTGTATTAATATCGATATTCAATTACGTTTAACTGTCAAAGAGAATATTGAACAACGAATTGAAGAGCAAAAAAAAGAGGCTGATCAAATGGACAAGTGGTTGATGACTTATTTCAACATATCCAATAGCCTTACTTACAAATCATCTGCTTTTAAAATCTGTACAATTAGAGGGAACAGCAACAAGTTCGAAATCTCGAGTTTCAGTTTGTAACTCGAGATTTCGAACTTGTTTTTTTGGTGTTCATCTTGAATGAAGGAAATCAAGTCCGTGCATAACGTAAGGAATAGCCGTTTTTATATATTCTTCTGGTGGCACAGTGTTATTGTGTTGCCAATCAACTGAAGCCCCGAAAATTCCCCAGCTTAACATGACTGCTGCAACTCTCAGTGATTCATCGCTGTCTGTGGAATGTTGTTTTAATAACATTTGGTAAAATAAAAGCTCTAGTTCTTTTTGTATTATGACTTCAATTGTTGTCTTAAAAGTCTCGAAGCCGCTTCGACACTGTTTTGATAAAGCCACTTGAAAATTTGTGATGGACAGGAAAACATTTATGATCGTTGTTTGATTTAGCTCTCTATACTCAACGATTTCATTATACACAGTGGTCATGAATCCCTCTTTTATTACTTTTTCCAATAAATCATATTTATCAATGAAGTGATAATAGAAGGTGGCACGATTTACTGTTGCTTCTTCCGTAATATCATGGATGGTGATATCCTTAAATTCTTTGTTCTTTAAAACATGAATAAATCCATCCATGATTAATCTACGTGTTCGAATAATACGTGGATCTATTTTTGTTTCAGCCATAAGAAATCTCCTTTTCTTATTACTATTTTCTATACATATTCGCTTATTTGTCGGATATCCGACATCGGCTTAAAACTGTTGGTTGAACAATATTTGAATAATAATATAATTCAATTATACAACATGTGTTGTAAAAACAATAGGTGATAAAAAAGCGAGGTGTTTACAGCTAAATATAAGTGACTTGGAATTTAACAAGTTAACTCGCAAATAGATGGAAGCTTGAGATATTAAAAATTATTATTTTGGAGGTTATCCTTATGACAAGTGTATTATTCATCAAAGCTAACAACAGACCAGCAGAACAAGCTGTGAGCGTTCAAATGTACGATACTTTTCTGAAAACATACAAGGAGCGCAATCCGCAGGACACCATCATAGAACTCGACCTTTACAGTGCGGAGCTGCCGTATTACGGCAATGAGACCATCTCGGGACTTTATAAGAATGCTCAGGGATTGGAAGCCACTGCCGAAGAACGGCTGGCTGCGGAAATCGCGAACCGTTACTTGGACGAATTCCTGTCCGTGGACAAAGTCGTTTTTGCATTCCCTTTATGGAACTTAACAGTTCCGGCCCCTCTCATCACTTATCTTTCATATTTGTTGCAAGCAGGGAAAACGTTCAGATACACGGCAGAAGGGCAACCCGAAGGGCTGATTGGGGACAAAAAATTTGCTCTTCTCAATGCGCGCGGCAGTGACTTCTCATCGGAAGAAGTGGCCCCGTTGGACATGGGTTTAAACTACGTCAAGAATATAATCGGATTATTGTTTGGTATTAAAAATCCAGAGAGCGTCGTTATTGAAGGACATGCTAAATATCGGGACCAAGCTGCGGAGATTATCGAATCCGGATTGAAAAAAACGGCTGAACTGGCGGCAAGATTCTAAAAAAGCAAGCACACGAAAGGGGCGGAACGAATTAAAAGTTAGAGATTTGGGCAGACATCGGCTGCCCCTTTTGTTATATCGGTAAACGCTATTTAACTCAATCTGCTAGCATAAAGGGGCTTAACGATATGAAAAACGCAATTTTCCAAGGCACAATAGAACATTCGGGATTTGTAGTACCCAATATTGAAGTAGCAGTTGAATTCTTCACTAACATTTTGGGTTTTGAAGTCTTGTTCCGGCCAAAAGGAATGCAATTTGAAGACGATAATTTAAAGAGGTGCTTCGGGGTTCACGAGAATTCCGTTGTAGAAGGGGCAGCATTTTTACAATACGGGGGTAGAAAGATTGAATTGGTTCAATGGTCGACGCCAGATCAACAGAATGTTCACCTAAAACCCAGTGATATCGGTGTAGCTCATCTAGCTATTACAGTTACCAATTTAGAAGAGGTTTTGAAGTATTTTGCAGAACAGTCTGATGTTAAAGTTAGAGAGCTGAGCCCTCTTGGATTTTTCTATATAACAACTTCATGGGGGATGGAGATTCAAATAATGAAACAGATGCCAGGCACAGGAAGTATTCTTGAACACTCTTAACTATAAGTTCCACTAACTCTGGAAGAAGCAGTACTTTCGCTGGCGTCTCAAGAGGTACGTGTGTCGGTGCTTCGTCTTTCAGCAACGGGTCATGGCGGTGGTGAACACAATTTTATTAAGAAGCTAATTCACATCGCACGTGATAAAGGTGTTTCAGCGTATATAGGCGACGGGACTAACCGTTGGGCGTCTGGGAGCAAGAGTTGTTTGTGATCATGCTGGAGCTCTTCAAGCGCATCGACAATTTGGTTCAGTGGAATATATGCCATGACAATCACTTCCTAGCATTAGTTCTCATCAAAGAATACAAGTAAGAATGTTCCTAACTAACAAAGACGCTGAACTCGCCGAAAAATTAGAGGAGTGATTTATTTGACACGCCAAACGGGCAAAAGCGGAGAAATCGGTCATACAGGATTTACGGATGCCAATGTACCTGACCAGTCGGGCAAATGCTTCATCGTCACCGGGGCCAATACTGGAATTGGCTTCGAAGTATCGCAAGTACTGGCAGCGCGAGGTGCACGGGTGCTGCTGGCCTGCCGCAACGAAACGAAGGCGAAAGAAGCCATGGATCGGATTCGGATGAAGACCCCCGGAGCTGACCTAGCTTTCCTGCCGCTCGACCTGGCGGACCTGGAGAGTGTGCGGAGTGCAGCCGAATTGGCTTCCAAGGAGCCGCGCGTCGATGTATTGATCAACAATGCCGGCGTACAGGGTTCGAAGCTGAGGCATACAGTGCAAGGCTTCGAGCTGACGTTCGGTGTCAATCACCTCGGTTGCTTCGCGCTCACCACACTGTTGCTGCCCAAGCTCATGGAAACGCCTGGGTCGCGCATCGTCGTCACAAGTAGCGGTCAACACAAAGACGCGAAAATCGAATGGGACGATCTTAATGCAGAAAAGAGCTACAAATGGCTCCCCCGCTATGGCGCCAGTAAGCTCGCGAATATGCTATTCGTCTTCGAGTTGGACCGGCGGCTGCGGGCTGCGGGATCACCAGTAACAGTCGTGGCCTGTCACCCGGGCCTTGTGGGAACGGACCTTGGACGCGATAACATGGCTGGCAAAGTAATGATGCCGTTGATCGGCCTATTCTTTGCCAAACCTGCCATGGGTGCCTGGGGCGCGTTGCACGCAGCCTCAGGGAAGATAAAGCCAGGCGGCTATTACGGGCCGTCAGGATTAGGCGAGTTGCGGGGACCTTCCCGTGAATGCTCCTGCTCCGAGCAGGCGCGAGATCCGAAGCTTGCCAAGCGACTGTGGGATATATCCGTCGACATGACAGGGATCGATCCCGGCTTGCCTCCTGTAAACTGAAAGTGCACTTTTGTTTATAACAAGAAAAAGTTCTCCTATGGCGTCATCCGCGGGACGAACCGATTCCTGGTACCGGCGTTGGAATTGAGGGAGCTTTCGATCGAACGGATGAGAATTGTCATGGAGCAGGTGGTGCGTCATACCTCCTCACTGGGACTTGGCACCTGCTGGCCGGGAGGCACATTTAACCCCTTCGGCAAAATGATGGGGGCTCGAGAGAAGGAATAACATTCGCGCAATCGGCTATCCGAAGGACGGTCTGGTGTCGTGGGACAAGAACACGCTCCCATTGAAGTCGCTATTTTAGCGGCTTTTTTGATTTTACCGATTACCGTATTGGACAAGAATCTGTTCCAATTCATGATTATATATATATCTAATTTACATATTACGGATTAGATTAGAGTAGCCTCCCCCTTTTTAAAGCTAAACGATATCATTTGCTAAATGGAAGTGTGCATTATGAAGAAAATAAAAATAGAAGAAGGAATTTACCTCGAAATGATTTACTTTGGCGAAGTCTGCGCGACCTCCAGTCATTGCTGATTGATATCCAAAAGTTTTTTTAAAAAATTTGTCTCTCGGAAGACATTAAATGCCTAAACATAAGTCCCAGCTTTAAGAGCAGCAGATGATCGGTATTCTTCAAATCCAGATTCAGCAGCCCCGAAATTTTCTCCAGTCTGTACAGTACGGTGTTGCGATGGATATATAACTCACGTGCAGTTTCATTCACTTGACCGTTGTTGGCGAAATAGGCTTCAAGTGTGTGCATCATCTCGCTGGTGTATTCCTCTTCTTTGTCCAGTAAAGGACGGAATAAATAAGAGCAATACCTGATCATGACCTCCTGCGGAATATGCTTGAAGAGATAAATAAATTCCAGGTCAGCAAACATGACAATCGGTTCGCTTAAACCAAGCTCCGTACTGATTCTCTCAGCATCCCCGCACTCCCGGAAGCCGTCGATGAACTCCTCCATTCCCGTTCTTACTTTACTGATAAAACATGTCCTTGTTCCGTGGTCCCATGAATGCATCAAATCCGCATACAAACGTACCGAATCCTCATACTTCCTTCGATCCTTGGCCTCTTCTTCTAGAAGGGGGAAGAGTGAATATATGCGATTCATCACATAAAAATGATGGGATTCGAAGGAGGACGTTTTGGGATGATCCTGAAGCCTATTCTGAATCTCCCTCAGTTTGCGCCTCTGACTTTCATGGTCCCAAGCATCCGCTCTTGAGGAAGATACCATGCATACGTAGGGCGTGCTCCAAAATGCGCTTCCCAATGCTTCGGCAAATTCGAGCACCGTTTTTAAAGAGGCGTTCCCTTTTAAGTAACGTTCCATGGCCGTGCCAAGACGACTACCTGCTGCAGTTGCCTCCTGATTCTGGATGACCTCCAGATGATAGGAAAGAATAACGGCAGCTTGGTGAAAAATGCCCTCCATTTCATGTGCTTCGAGCAGGTTTTCAGTTTGTATCAGCAAGTAGCCGTATGACTTTCCGTTTTTCAGCAGGGGCACCCGATACAATAAGTTGCTCGCCGACTTATAAAACCGATTGTCCTGATTCCAAGGCCAATCGCTTAACAACTCCATATCGGAACAGCGGGTCATATTATACAAGGTCTGTCCTTCAGAGGTAACAATGGCTAAAGGAACCCCTAAAATGCTTGTGATACTTTGAAAATAATTGGTGTACTCATCCGCCTGCATCGCAAAATCAACCAGCTTCTTCTGCGTTTCAAGCAATTCATTCAGCCGGCGGGTATCACGTTGAAACTCGGATTGGTAGAGAGCGGTGATCTGCTCGGAGAAGGTGAATTGGAAAGGCAGCTCAATTAGGGGCAAGCCCAGCCGATCAGCTTCAAGCAGGGCTATCTCTGGTATTTCCGCCCAGTATCGACCAAGCTTGATGCCAAGTCCGGAGGCCCCACGTTCATTCAGCTTTTGCAGCAAATTAACAAACTCCTCGGGTGAATCCCTAATCGCATACGCTGTAGTCAACAAGAGTTCCCCTTCCTTCATCCAGTTGATCACATCCGGTGCATCCATCAAATTGATGGAGCTAATCGTTCGAGAAATTCCTTTTTTACCGGCTGCCAACTTGCCTTCCGATAACGGGTACACCGCCAACGCATCTTCTATCGTTAATTGCATGTCAATCCATCCTCCTAAACGATACATATCTGAATCAGGTACCGGACATCACGTGACTTTTTAAGCAATTATATAGGGGCTTGTCGAATTTTCGCAATCCCTTTTGTTATATATATGTGATATAAGTTAACCAAAAACATCAATTGTTCTGTTTTTGAACCAACGTAAAGCGTATACCGTTAGATAAAAAACCAAAATTGTGTCAGGATTATTTACACGTATATTTTTTGGCTATATGATAGGACACAACTTCAAAGAGAAGAGGGGATTCAGATGCAGCTCACCCAAAATCAACAGGCAGCGGCCCAAAAGGACAGTCTTTCCATGCTTGTAATCGATGATGTCGGCAAAATCTACCCCAATGGCACTGTAGCTGTGCAGCATGCGAATCTGCATGTGGGGGAAGGAGAATTTCTATGTTTTGTCGGTCCTTCCGGTTGCGGGAAATCTACCATTTTCAATATGATTGCCGGTTTGACGGAACCGACCTCCGGTCATCTGACCGTGCTGGGTACTTCTCCAAAGGAAGCACGTAAACAGAATGAAATTGCCTTTGTATTTCAGGAGCATACCCTGCTCCCGTGGGCCAAGCTGATTGATAATGTCACCATGCCTCTTACTTTGCGTGGCGTATCCAAAAAGGAGCGAATTACCGAAGGGGAGCGTGTTCTAGAGCTGGTAGGCCTGAAGGATTATATGAAGGTGCTGCCCCGCGAGTTGTCAGGCGGAATGAAGATGAGAGTATCTATTGCACGAGCGTTGATATCTCGTCCCAAGTTGCTGTTAATGGACGAACCGTTTGGCGCCCTTGATGAAATTACCCGGCAGACGCTGCAGAATGAACTGCTAAATATTTGGGAACAGGATAAGAAGATGTCGGTTCTGTTCATTACGCATAACGTGTTCGAAAGTGTGTTTCTATCAACAAAAGTCGTGGTGATGACGCCTCGTCCCGGTAAAATTTCGGATTTCATTGATATTCCGTTTGCCTATCCGAGGGATGATGAATTCCGGACGCAACCTGAATTCGGTGAATATGTACGCAGCGTGTCCAATGTACTGAATCATTGATAGCCAGAAATGAGAGGAGAGGGAAGCAACATGGAAGAGATGGTAGCTAATCCAGCCGTTGAAACGACACCAGGTATCCGAGCTTCTGGGAAGGAGAATGCCCGCAGCCATCATCCGGCAGAAGAGAGCCCATTCATTGGACTGCTGAAAAAAATTCTGCCGCAAATCGTCGTGTTTGTCCTGTTTATCGGTGGATGGGAATTAATCGTGCGGATACTCGGAATGCCCCCATATATCTTGCCCAAGCCATCCGATATTGCCGCAGCCGCTGCTGAGAACAGCGCGAATCTGATTACGTCGGTAAGCACAACCATTGTGGAGGCGTTGATTGGTTTTACGATCAGTGTAGTGCTCGGTATTTCATTGGCCATACTACTGGCTCTGTCCAAAACAGTGGAAAAAAGCGTATATCCCTACGCTATTATCCTACAGACTATTCCGGTCGTTGCGGTAGCGCCAATCATAGTGATCTGGTTCGGAGCGGGAATAAATGCCATTGTGATCATTTCATTCTTAATCAGCTTTTTCCCGATTTTATCGAATACGCTGATCGGATTGAATTCAACGGATCAGAACATGAAAAATTTATTCTATTTGTATAATGCAAGCAAGCTGCAAACCATTTGGAGGCTGAGATTTCCGGCGGCACTTCCGTACATTATGGCAGGACTGAAAATTTCATGCTCCAGTTCGGTTGTCGGAGCGATCGTGGGTGAATACATTGCAGGCATTGGTGGCGGACAAGGCGGACTCGGTTACGGGATTACCGTTGCGGCAACCCGCCTGCAAACGCCTTATCTGTTCGCCTGCGGTTTAGCGGCATCCGCCCTAGGCATCGCATTTTTCCTGATCATCAACATGGTGTCGAACAAACTTTTGAAGTCCTGGCATGAATCAGCAATGAAATGATACCAGAACCGGGGGAGAAGATCCAACATGTCCAAACATCATATGAACTTACGTTACAAGAAATGGCTGCTGTCGGCTACTTCTTTGATCCTACTGCTTCTAAGCGCATGCTCCAATTCCTCCGTTCTAGAATCCTCGGCATCGGCGGGAGGAGAAGCCGGAACAGATTTGAAGCAGGTGAAACTGATTGAGGGCTGGTACGCCAAAGGGGAAGATGGAGGCTATTTTGCGGCATTGCAGCAGAACTATTATAAGGACAAGGGGATCGACATGACGATTCAGCCTGGAGGCCCCGAGGTGTCAACCATGCAGCTTGTCGCTGCAGGCAAAGCTGAATTCGGTATCTCTTATGCGGATGAAATTTTGAAGGCGCGGGAACAGGGAATCCCTGTTGTCGGTATCCTTGCCGGTTTTCAAAGCACACCGCAGGTTCTGATGTACCACAAGGGGGAGAACATTCAGGATTTCACAGACCTGAACGGCAAAACCGTATACATCGGTACAGCGGTGCCTTACTGGGAATATATCAAGAGCCAATACAATCTGACAGATGTAAAAGAAATGAAGTATAACGGGCAGCTGGTCAATTTTATCAATGATCCCAGTTCGCTCAATCAGGGTTACATCACGAATGAGCCTTACGCACTTTCTCAGCAGGGGGTTGAGGTGGACTATCTGAAAATCGCCGATTCCGGTTATGCGAACTATGCAGACGTTCTTTTTACGACGGAAGATTACCTTAAAGAGCACCCTGATGTTGTTGAAGCTGTGGTGCAGGCAAGTCAGAAAGGTTGGAGCTATTATCTGGACAACTATGAAAAGGTAAACCCGTTTATCCAAACCTACAATCCCGATATGACGGTAGAAGCAATGAATTATGAGGCAGTGCAGGAAAAACCCTTTATTCTTAACAAAGATTCCGAAGCAAATGGTGTTGGTTACATGACAAAGGAACGCTGGAGCACCTTGCAGGATCAGATGATCAAGGGCGGAGGATTAACGAAATCACTAGATGTTACCCAGGCGTTTACAACGGAGTATCTGATGAAGCCATAGACCTGAACCAAAAGTATGTGAAGCTTCAAATCAGAAATTTCAGAAAAAATGAGGGGACTTAATATGTTCAAACTTGGAAATCGAAAGAGCTATTGGCAAGTGTCCGAAACGCTGGTGGATCTGAGGCGAACGCAAAAGTACGGCAAGTCAGTAACCCTCCCTGCACAGCCGCAGGAAGTCATATTTGATCTCGACCATACGGCAGTTATTGTCATCGATATGCAGAATGATTTCTGTACACCGGGTGGATGGCTGGATTCCATTGGGGTCGATACCTCTCCACTCCTTAACCCGGTCAGCCGGCTGAACCGACTGATGCCCGAGCTGCGCAAAGCGGGAGTGCCTGTGATATGGGTGAACTGGGGCAATCGGGAAGACCGAATGAACGTGCCGCCATCCGTGCTTCATGTCTACAATTCAGATGGGCGAGGCAACGGCATCGGGGACCCGCTGCCGGGGAACGGCTCCAAGGTGCTGGAGAAAGGCAGTTGGGGGACGGCCATTGTCGATGGTCTGGATTCGTCCCCCGATGATATCTATGTGGATAAATATCGCATGAGCGGGTTCTGGGATACACCACTGGACAGTATTCTACGCAATCTCAATATTCAAACGGTATTGTTTGCCGGAGTAAATCTCGATCAGTGTGTCATGCATACACTGCAGGACGCGGCTTGTCTCGGATATGATGGCATACTTCTGGAGGATTGCTCGGCAACAAGCTCCCCGGATTTCTGCATAGAAGCGACATTGTACAATATCAAGCAATGTTATGGCTTCGTTACGGATTCTACCTGGTTGGTACAAGAGCTGAGCGAGGGAGCGACTCCTATAGAGAGGAATACCTCGGAAGAGCTGGCATCGTTAGAAGGCTGAGCGGAAGGATGGGATGAAGAAATGAAGGACCAATGGAACGCCATTGTCAACCAGGTGATCGTTGAACCGACATGTCAGGGTAGGCTGAACGGACTCAGCTATATGGTCAAGGATGTATATGCCGTCCGTGGCAATACAAATGGCGCGGGTAATCCGTGTTGGCTCCAGACGCATGGACCCGAGGCGGAACACGCGGAAACGCTCAACCTGTTATTGCAGCAAGGAGCAAGGCTAACGGGCATGACGCATACGGATGAGCTGATGTTCAGCTTGAATGGTGAAAATGTTCATTATGGAACACCAGTGAATCCAAGGGCTCCCGATCGCATCCCTGGCGGTTCATCGAGCGGATCGGCGGTTGCCGTCGCCGCTGGGCTTGCTGACTTCTCCCTTGGAACGGACACGGGAGGATCGGTCCGTGTTCCATCTTCGTACTGTGGAATTTATGGAATGCGTCCATCGCATGGCCTTGTCTCCGCGAAAGGCGTTATCCCACTCGCTCCCAGCTTCGACACCGTCGGCTGGATGGCACGTGATCTCGAAACGCTGTGCCGGGTAGGAGAAGTGCTTTTGCCGCAGACAGACTCGGGTACAGGCTTCAGCCGGGTGCTCATCGGTGAGGATGCGTGGGAGCTTGCTGACACGGAGAGCAGAGAGGCGCTTACCCCTTACCTGAAGTTGCTGTGCGGCATGGCTGCGAGCCATGAAACTGTTCGCATCGCCCCGCAGGGTCTACCTGAATGGATGACCATGTTCAGGACGATCCAGGGTTATGAAATATGGCAGGAGCACGGGGCCTGGATTGAACGTGAGCAGCCGACCTTCGGACCAGATACGGCCGGGCGATTCTCCTGGGCAAGCACCGTTGAACGTGCCGATCAGGAGAAGGCAGCCAAACGCCGGGTTGAGGTGTGCAAGCACATGGCTGACCTGCTCAGAACGGATACGGTGCTTGTGATTCCGACGACGACTGGAGCGGCCCCGAAGCTGGGCTTGGGCGGGCCTTTAATTGAAGAACGAAGAGTGAAAACGATGCGTTTAACCTGCATTTCCGGCTTGTCGGGTCTGCCGCAGCTTACGATTCCCGCTGCGGAGGTACTGGGCTGCCCTGTCGGTATTTCGATCATTGCCGGTCCGGGACAAGATCAACGTCTGCTGGAATGGGCCACATCCTTTCTTTCAGCAATAAATTCAGAAGTAAAAGGATAAGAGCATCATTCGATATATGGACATGAAGCTACGCGTAAAAACAATAAAGCCTCAGGAGAAAGGGTGTCTGTTATGTTTCAACGATATGAAGGAACAGCGTGGGAGGAACGATTTTTGCCCCGTCTTACAAGCAAACAGGTTCAAGAACTGCCGAAGGATAAGGCGCTGATTATTCTCCCAGTCGGAGCTGTGGAGCAGCATGGCCCCCATCTGCCTGTATATACGGACACTTTGATTGGGGAAGCGACATTATCACAAACGCTGGAGCGGGTGCGGGCGGATAAGGAGATCTGGCTGCTGCCTCCGGTCTCGTATGGCAAAAGCAATGAACATATCGGACTTCCGGGCACGATTTCCTTATCTGCAAGCACACTGCATGCCATCATGCTGGACATTGCAGAAAGTCTGAAGGCTAGTGGTTTTCGCAAGTTACTGTTGTTTAACACCCATGGCGGCAACGCGGATTTGCTAAATACGGTATCACGAGAAATACGGATCAGAACGGGGATGATGGTTTTCTATCTCAGTCCCGGCAGTCTGAATGTGGCAGAAGATCTCCTGTCTTCCGAGGAGCTGGAATACGGTATTCATGGTGGTGATTATGAGACCTCTCTCGTGATGTCCATCAAACCGGACTGGGTGAGCAAGGAGTTCCTCGTCAAAGAGCTTCCTGATATGTCCTCTTACCGCTTTCTTACATTAGAAGGGAAAATTCGTTTCGCCTGGAAGATGGCTGATATCTCCGCTACCGGCATTGCTGGTGATGCTACGACGGCCACGCCTGAGAAAGGCAGCATTATTCAGGATAGAATCTCAACGATTTTGTCAGAAGCGCTGGAGGAACTGTGTGATTTTGAAATCACTGATGTCCGCGGGACCGAACCGGTTCAACAGCCAGCAGGAAGCACCCTGTGAAGCTCGTCAGTCTGAAACACGGGAGTGGTGAACAGGCCGCGATTGAACATGGGGAACGATTCTTTCTTCTGGAGGAGATCAACAGGGCGGAAGGAAGCACATGGGGCACCTCCGTTATGGAGATTTTGCAGCAAGGCCAGCTAGAGGAGCTAATCCAGTGGTATCAGAAGCACTGGGATAGAGCAGTTTCATCAATACCTTTCATACCTTCAGAAGGAGCCATAGCTGCTCCTCTCTTCCGCCACCCTCGTAAAATATGGGGAATTGGCATGAATTATGTGCAAAAAGCGATCGATCTCGCGTCTACTCCTCCAGAGCGTGAGCCAGTCTGCTTCATGAAGCCGGACTCAAGTCTGATCGGGCCGGAAGAGTATATCCAGCTGACGGCTCAGGATGTGAATGTGACATCAGAAGCAGAACTTGGCATTATCATCGGCCGAACCTGCAAAAATGTGCCGGAAGAACGTGCGCAGGAGGTCATTGCAGGTTTTGCCGCAACGCTGGATATGACTAACCAGGACATTCACGCACGGAACCCCAGATTCCTGCAGCGATCCAAGGTATTCGATACATTCTTCAGTCTTGGACCACAACTCATAACACCAGATGAAATAAGTGATCTGCAGAGCCTCGTCGTTGAAACTGTGTTGAATGATGAGATTATTCATAGCAATACGGTGTCTCACATGATGTATCATCCATGGTTCATTGTCTCGTATTTTTCACAGATGATGACTCTCTATCCGGGTGATGTGATCATGACAGGCACACCCGGGTCCGTCCGGATTCAGCAAGGAGATGTGGCCGAGTGTAGAATCAGTGGCTTTATGACGCTTCGAAATCCGGTAGGGGAAGTCGTATAAATCATCAGTAATTTTCCTTGGGGAGTGGTAATGAGATGAACAAGTACAGACAAAAGGGAACTGTCGTTTTACTCGCAGCAATATTTTCCTTATCCACATTGCTCGCGGCTTGCGGGAATCAGCCAACGGCTGAGAATGCCTCTGCTGCAGGGGGAAGCGAGGAACTCACGGCAATTACACAGGTGACGAACTGGTTTGCACAAGCAGAGCACGGGGGTCTGTATGCGGCAAAGGAACAAGGATATTACAATGAGGCTGGTCTCGATATGACCATCCAGGCAGGTGGGCCGCAGGTGTCTCCAACACAGATTGTGGCTTCAGGCAAGGCGCAGTTCGGACTGGCAACAGCGGATCAATTGCTGGTCGCTCGTGAAGAAGGGATCCCTCTTGTAGCGATTGCGACGATATTCCAGAAAAGCCCGCAGGGACTTATGGTTCATGCCAATCAGAACATGTCCTCCCTGGCCGATTTGAACAACCGCTCCGTATACGTGGGGACAGGCTCGGTGTTTTGGGATTTTGTGAAGAGTAAATACCAATTGGGTAACGTGAAGGAATTGGCTTATACCGGTTCTTTGGCTCCTTTTGTAGCCGATGAAACGGTTGCCATTCAGGGATATGTAACCAGTGAGCCGTACGAGATGAAGCAGCAGAATGTAGACATTGATTTCCTGCTACTGGCGGATGCCGGTTATAACCCGTATTCCAATGTGCTGTTCACCACGGAGCAGTATATCCAGGATCATCCTGATATTGTGCGTGGTTATGTCGAGGCTTCGATGAAGGGCTGGGATTATTACAAAACCAATTATGATACCGTGAATGACGTCATTTTAAAGGAAAACCCTGATTTTACGAAAGAAAAGCTGAACTATGCCGCAGAAGCGCTTATCCCGTTTGTATATGAAGGTGATGCGGCGACACATGGTGTTGGCTACATGACAGAGGAACGCTGGACGGAGCTCGGAAAGCAGCTTAAGGAGATTGGGGCATTGAAAGAGGAGCCTGATGTCAGCAAGGTGTTTACGGATGAATTCTTGCCGAAATCCTAAGAGATTCCTATGGAGATCAGTTTTACAAATACGGGAGGGGAACCGAATGAATGAACATTGGATAGCCGTATTGAAAGAACGCATGGATCCGGAATTGCTGCATTGGGAGGAGGCGGCGCTTGCCAAATATTCGATGGATTATCATCACTTCTCTCCTGTGCTGGCCAGTCAGCTGCAGGGTAAGGTCGCCGAGTGCATCGCCAGTCCGCGCACCGAGGAAGAACTTGACGATCTGCTCTCCATAGCAGCAGAGCTGGGAGTTCCGCTAACCATCAGGGGGAACGGCACCGGCAACTATGGCCAATGTGTTCCGGTCACAGGCGGAATCGTCCTGAATCTGGCCAAATACAACAAGGTGCTCGAAATGGGACAAGGCACGATGCGGATCCAGGCCGGGGCCAGACTCGGCAAAATGGAATCTACTGCCCGCAAGGCAGGTTACGAGCTGCGTACGATGCCTTCCACCTTTCAATCCGCGACGATCGGCGGTTTTTTATGCGGCGGTTTTGGCGGCATCGGTTCGATCAGCTGGGGAACGATCTGGGATGGGCTGGTACGTTCTCTAAAAATCAAGACTGTTGAGGTTCATCCCCGTACCATTGAGCTCCAGGGGGACGAAGTGCTGCCTTACCTGCATACTTACGGTACAATCGGTATTTTGTCCGAAGTGGAAATCAATCTGGCTCCCCGAGTGGAATGGATGCAATGGGCCGTAACCTTTGACCGTTTTGAACAGGCTTTTCGCTTCGGGCAGTCGGTAGCTGAGGACAATTCCTTGGTGAAAAGGCTAATTTCCATCCATGAATGGCCGGTACCATCCTATTTTCTTCCGCTTGATCTCCCCGCTGACCATGCTGTCGCATTACTGGAAGTGGATACAGCCAACGAATCCCAGCTTGAACGTATCCTATCGGAGTATGGAGGGCACTTGGCTATGAAGGTCTCTGCCGAACAGTATCACAAAGGTGTAGGTGTCTCCGATTTCACATGGAATCATACAACTTTGTGGGCGCGCAAGGCAGATCCTGGCTTGACTTACCTGCAGCTCAATTTTGACCCCTCTAGTGCCCTTGAGCAAATCTCATCAATGAAAAAGGAATATCCGGAAGTGATGAATCATATCGAGTTTGCCCGGCAAAACGGAAATTTGCTGATCTCCGGCTTGCCGCTGGTTCCCTTCACAACGGAGGAAAACCTGAATCAGCTGATGGAATGTTACGAGAAAAACCGCGTTATCGTCAACAATCCGCATACATGGGATTTGAAGGAAGGCGGGCGATCGTACGCCCATGATTGTTTGTGGGAAATCAAACACGGCAATGACCCGAAGGGAATTCTGAATCAGGAGAAATTAAAGCGTTCGACAGTTAGCGGTATCTGATCAACGGGTGACGGAAGAATGGCGCAACCTGCAGCAGTTAACGTGCCATGCGGATTTTAATAGTCAATCCGTATCTACAGCAAAGGAGCGAGTTGCATGAAATTTGGAAATGTAGTCATCCGCCGAAAGGTTCCTTGCACGATGCGCGACGGCATAACGTTGTATTCAGATATATACCTGCCGGACGAGACGGGGGAATATCCTGTGCTGCTGATGCGCCAGCCCTACGGACGGTCGATTGCTTCTACCGTTACGCATGCCCACCCCGTCTGGTATGCAAGTAAGGGATATATTGTGGTAATCCAGGATGTCAGGGGGCGGGGCGAGTCGGAAGGCGAATTTAATCCGTTTGTTCAAGAAGCAGAGGACGGATTTGATACCATCGAATGGGCAGCCAGTCTGTCCGGCTCGACCGGGAACGTAGGCATGTACGGTTTCTCTTATCAAGGCCTAACACAATGGGCAGCAGTTTCCCTTCACCCCCCTGCGCTCAAGGCGATTGCACCGAGCATGTGTCCGGCAGACATGTATCATGGCTTGTTTTATCCACATGGCTCCTTCGCACTTGGCAACCATCTGCCGTGGGCTTTCCAACTGGCTCGTGACACGGCACAAAGAGCGGGTGACTTCGAAACGGCAGAGCAATGCTCACGACTCATGCGCAGCCCAGAGGAGATGCTTTGGAAAATGCCATTGAATGAAAGACATCCAATTCTGGAGCAATACTTTCCCGCATTTTATGATTGGATCGATCATCAAGCGTACGATGAGTACTGGGAGCAGATGAACTGGATCAACGATATCGTAAAGGAACCCGTGCCGGCGCTTCATATTGGGGGATGGTATGACGGTTTCCTCATGGGCACGTTACAGTCGTTCGAAGCTCTGCAAGCTACGGCCACACCGGATTGCTTTCATCGGCTCATTGTCGGCCCGTGGGCCCATATTCCATGGGGGCGCAGAGCGGGCGGAATCGATCATGGCGAGCAGGCGGATGGTGGTCATCATCTGGAGCAGCTGAGCTGGTTTGATTATTGGCTGAAGGGCAAGGAAGACATAGAACTGTCTGGTGAACTGCCGATCCGATATTTTGACCAATTGAGTCATGAATGGCATACGGCGGAACAGCTACCTTCGCAATTTAAGGATGGGGCCTCTTCGTCCAAATGGTTTTATCTGTCCGGGTCACAGACCCCGGCGAATGGTGCGGCAGGAGGGGGGAGACTCGAAAAGCATAAGGAAGATGTAGAGGAAGCTGTGCCGGATGTATTCGTGTACGACTCACGCCTGCCGATGCGCCTGGACTCTTACCTGCCGTCGGACCGAGCTGCCATTCAGGAACGGCAAGAAATTCTGGTATATACGGGAGGGCCGCTTGCAGAGGATATCCCGATTTTTGGGTCCCCGGAGTTATCCGTGCAGTACCAAACATTAGGGGGACCGACGGATCTGGTAGCCATCCTCACCACCGTATCCGAGAAAGGAACGGCCCGGCTACTGAGTGTGGGTCGCACGGAAATCTGCAGTGAAGGAGCAGATGCTTCCAATGAATGGAGAACAGCGCAGATCCGGCTGCGTCCCTTGGCGGCCACCCTTCCGGCTGGCTCGTATGTCCGGCTTGAGTTGACAGGCAGCGCCTTCCCGTTATTCGCCCGGCATCCAAACGGTGTTAGAGACGAGATGAACAGCACGGGAACAGGTGGGTTGAAAATTGCTACCACAGCTGTTCGCAGTACAGAACAGGACATATCCTGTTTGAGGCTACCGGTAAAAAGATAAAAAGCGAAGCATAAATTAAAATCAATCAAAGTGAGGTTGAATGTATATGGTGAACATTCCAGGTCTGGTTGCTGGTAACTTTGAGAATTGTCCCGTCCACAAAATTTCCGCACAGGATACGAATAAGTTCATCCTGCTGTGCGACAGGGAGCAGGTTCCTTTCACTTCATTTGTGGAGATCTTCGAGGTTGGAGGCAGAACTCCATCCAATGAACACCGGGAAGCTTATGAATATTTTTATGTGTTAAAAGGGGAGGGGCTAGCCAAAGTTGGCAGCGAGTATGAGACTCCGATCCGCCAAGGCTCGTTCATTATCATTCCACCGGGCAACCATCACGATATTATTAACACGGGTAGCACACGTCTGTATTGTCTGACGACCATGGTACCGGACGAAATGTTCTCGGATATGATCAAAGCGGGTCCGTCCACCGAGCTTGACGAGGAGGATCTGGCCGTGCTTCAAGCGCTGGCTACCGCACAATGAGTGCAGGGCTACGTTTCATTAATGTATGCCTTCCGCACCGGGAAGACCTTGGTCTTTATGAACTAAAGGCGGAGGTTGGAAAATGGGTTAGCATCCGTCGGCAAGATGATTTCCTTGATGCATGGGAAAGCGGCGCTTCCCGTCTGATGGTCCCGCAGCAGGCTGGATCGGATCTGAAACGGCTCGCAGACGCGGATTGCATCGATCTGCAGGGCGGCATGATGCTTCCTGGCCTGGTTGACTGTCATATGCATCTGGATAAGGCCTTCTCGCTTGAGCAGGTGTCGAACCGATCCGGTACACTTCATGAAGCTATTCTTAATTACAGCCAGGCTGTACAGACATTCAGCAAGGAGCAGTTAGCGGAACGCATGCTGACGACTGCCAGAATGGCACTAAGCTACGGGACCACGACCATAAGGAGCCACCTCGACTTCCCTGTTCATTTGGGGAGAGAGGTGGCCTTTCGGACAATTGAGGCAGCCTTGGAAGTACGGGAGAAGTTGAAGGGTAGTATGGCTATTCAATATGCGCTCATGGTTCCGTTCCGCGGCAATCATGAAGCTGCGGATGAGGCCATCGAGGAAGCACTGCGGATGGGAATTGATGTACTTGGCGGAGCCCCTCATCTGGCAGACGACTCTGAAAGAGAGATTAGCAGGATTTTTCGGTTAGCAGAACGTTTCGGTGTACCCATTGATCTGCATGCTGATGAAAGTGATCATCCCGGAAAAAAAACCGTGCTGAGCATCGCTGAGCATACGATTCGCTACGGTTATCAGGGCAGAGTGACGGCAGATCATCTGTGCTCATTGTCCGCAATGACGGAAAAAGATGCACAGCATGTGATGGCGAAGATGAAGGAAGCCGGTCTGAACGCGGTAACGCTGCCTGCGGTGAACCTGTATCTTCAAGGACGGGAAGATCGCGGCCTGGTAAGACGGGGCACAACACGCATTCGCGAGCTACTTGCAGAAGGCATTCCGCTTGCTACGGCCTCCGACAATATTCAAGACCCGTTCCATCCGTTCGGTCGCGGGGATCTGATACAGATCGCCCAAATCACATCATATGCTGCCCATATGGGCAGTGAACGGGATTTCGTACAGCTGCTGCGGATGATCACGGATATACCTGCTGAAATCACGGGCTGCGACGAGTATGGAATAGAAGAAGGGCATGAGTGCAACTTTGTTGTCACGGATGCTTCGGATGTGACGCAGCTGTTATCAGGTACAAAAATGAGTCGCTGGGTGTATGCCTTCGGCAGATGGCAGTCTGCTTTGCATACCGCTCAGACATTCGCGTCTGAACTGGTAACATGATTAGCAACAAACAGAAATTACCCTCAGTTGAACATAGCAGAGAAAGAAGGTGGCAAGATGGTTCAACAAGTCACAGGCACACAGACGATGGTCGTCAGTCCTCATACTTTGGCCAGCGCGGCAGGATCGCGTATTTTGCAGCAGGGAGGTAACGCCTTTGATGCCGCCGTGGCGGTGAGCGCCTGTCTTGCCGTGGTATACCCGCATATGACGGGACTGGGAGGTGATTCCTTCTGGCTGACCTATAGCACCGAAGAGAGAAAGGTCAGGGCATATAACGCGAGTGGACGTTCGGGCAGTCGGATTACCGCGGCCTGCTTTGCCGGCGAATCAGCCATCCCGCAGCGGGGACCCCGAAGCGTCATTACCGTGCCGGGTATGGTGGACGGTTGGGATGCCATATTACAGGAATATGGTACGAAGACGCTGGCGGAGGTGCTTGAGCCCGCGATCCGTTATGCGCTGGAAGGTTTCCCGCTATCGCCGGACCAGCATGTCAATACGGCTGAGCGTTTCGATGTGCTGGCAGCTTATCCACAGACTGCCGCCATCTATCTGCCTGGAGGCAAGGTTCCGGAGCAAGGCAGCCGCTTTGTGCAGTCTGCTTTGGGAAGAAGCCTGCTCCAGGTTGCGGATCAAGGTCGAGATGTATTTTATTCAGGCAGTGTTGGTCAGGAGATTGTTCGCTCACTTAAGGAGCAGGGAGGTCTACTGACACTGGAGGACTTTGCGAGACACAGAGGTGAATGGGTGGAGCCGATCAAAGGGAGTTACCGAGGGCTTGATCTTTATCAAGTCCCACCGAATTCACAGGGCTTTACCGGTATAATGGCGCTTCAAATTATAGAACAGTTTGATTTGGAGAATATAGAGCACGGTTCCTATGAGTACTATCACTTGCTCGTGGAGGCGCTGAAGCTGAGCTTCCGTGACCGTGATCGTTATTTGACAGACCCACAATTTTCCTCCATTCCGTTGGACCGACTGCTATCCAAATCCTATGCTGCGAAGCTGGCGGCCTGCATCGATATGGAGCGAGCTCTGCCCATGGATACCCAGCCGGTAGGTCATGATACGGCATATGCGGCGGTAGTAGACAGCGAGGGGAATGCTGTGTCATTTATCCAAAGTCTCTATTTTGAATTCGGCTCGGCTGTGGTTGGGGGAGACACCGGTATATTGCTGCAGAACCGAGGCTCATTCTTCTCCCTTGATCCGTCGCATGTGAACAGGCTGGAACCGGACAAAAGAACCTTTCATACGCTGATGCCGGCGATGGCTTGCCGTGATGGGAAGCCATATATTTTGTACGGTACCCAGGGAGGAGAAGGTCAGCCCCAGACTCAGACCGCGCTGCTGACTCGCATAGTGGACTATGGTATGACTCCCCAGACCGCTGTGCGTGAACCCCGCTGGGTGTGGGGAAGAACGTGGGGAGAGGCAACACAAGAATTGAAAGTGGAGGGCCGAATCGTGGCAGAAGTGCAGCAGCGTTTAAAGCTAGCCGGACACAAGGTAAACACAGTTGAAGAGTTTGCTAGAGTCATGGGACATGCGCATGCCATTATGATCGATGACAATGGTTTCCTGCTCGGGGGCACAGACCCCCGCTGCGATGGTGCGGCTATCGGATGGTAAAGCAGAACCAAGTGAAAGGTCTGAGTGTATGCCGCCCAGGCTTTTATTATGGCTTTAGCTAGTTGAGTGCGTGAAACGCGCGAAACAAAAACCACCTGCTATGCGGGTGGAGGGATTGAGGGTTTGACCACTAAGATCATTCCGATACAAACCCGCTCTAGGCGCGTTTTTTTCAATTTAAAGGGTCAAGTTCATGTCCTTGGTCAGGCACATGAATTTGACCCTTATAGCCGTTGACTACACAGAGAGTCTACTCCCGCTACTCTGGTGAATGGGACTGGGAAACTGCATGTAACTTACGGAATACTCAGAAATTGCTCGGGTAAAATGGTTTACCAAGGCACAACTCCATTTTCATCAAAAAATCTACCGGTTGGACCATCATTATTGATTGTGGCGAGCTTAACTACACTGGAAGCTGCTTGTTCGACTGTGCGATAGCCACTATTACCATTTAAATCGGTAGCTGTAAATCCAGGGCAAACCGAGTTGATTTTAATAGGAGTATCTCTTAATTCTTTAGCAAAGAAAACAGTTAAAGCATTTACAGCCGTTTTGGAACTATTATAGGCGAGCGAATTCACATTATAAAATTCCGACGTTGGATCTGAATTCAAAGTTAAGGAACCTAATCCGCTGGAAAGATTTACGATTCTTCCGGCAGAAGATTTTTGGAGCAAGGGAAGTAATGCTTTCGTGACAGAAAATACGCCGAAAACGTTTGTCTCATAAGTATTCTTGAGAACGGACAGTTCCAGTTCACTTGGAGATGTGGTGCCTTCAAAAAACACGCCTGCATTATTAATCAAGATATCAAGGTATCCATATTCTTGTTCAATCCATTCTACTGCGGAGAGAATGGAGCTGGGTTTTGTGACATCAAGAACCACCGTTTTAGCTTTAATGTTCTCCGTTTCCAAGTGCGTTACGGCCTCTTGTCCTTTTTCTTCGCTTCTTGCTCCTATTAAAATCTCATACCCCATGTTTCCCAATTGTCTTGCTGTCTCAAAACCAATACCCTTATTGCCACCTGTAATTAATACGATCTTGGATTTATTCATAAGATTGCCTCCCTAATCTGTTTTCTAAAACCTGTACCTACGAAAATATATTTAATTCTTATAGTTGTGACTGCCATTAAGATTCTCTCATTGTACCCATGATATATCTCCTTTCATTTTTGATATAGTTAATATAGTGGAAATGATTGAGACTTATAAGTACGCACATTTTTGTAACTTAATGAATGGAGTGGCAATATGGGATATGGATTAAAAAATTATGGCGATTGCAGTGAAGAGGTTATAAAGGCTTGTCCTGTTGAAATGGTTTTACATATGATAGGAGGAAAATGGAAGGGAATCATTATCGACATTTTATCCGAAAAATCGGTCAGATTTAATGAACTTAAACGATTAATACCAGGGATTACACAACGGATGTTGACTTTACAGCTCAGGGAACTTGAGGCGGATGGAATTGTGAAGAGGATAGTAGATGACACTGTGCCACCCAAAGTAGAATACTCCCTCACTGAACAAGGAAATAAATTGTCGAGTATCATCGATTCTATAAGAGTATGGGGAAAAGAGTTTCAATCCTAAGTCTGCGATCGGGAAGTCTTAATGGATAGCCGCGTCGAAAAAAAATCGTAGGCGTCTCCACTTTTCACCACGCCGCATAGCAAAATTCGATTCAGAAGTTTTGATTCTGGGCGGACTGCAACTCTAATGTTGGAATGCCTGAATCGCTGAACCAATAAGGCTTTTGTGCCCTAAGGGATCACCAAGCACGATTAGTTTATGGCCACACGAGAGCAGGGAATCAACACCTGATGATCCTGCGCCCAGAAAAATGGTTTGTCTCCCCAATAGAGAAGATGAGTCAAGGAATGAAGGATTGACAGGCATTATGCGGTTGTTTATTGTACTTATATGTGTAAAAATATATTTTATATATAAAAATATAATGAATGAATTGGTGATGTGATTATCATGAGTACGAATGATAGAATACCGTTGTACCAACAAATTCAAGACTACATCCGCAAATTCATTGCTTCCGAAAATATGAAGCCGGGTGATCGAATACCGACAGAGAAGGAACTCATGGATCGATTTAACGTTAGCAAAATTACAGTTGTGAATGCCCTGACAGGCTTGGCTAACGAGAAATTGATTGCACGCGTCCCGGGGAAAGGAAGCTTTGTCGCGGAAGGCACAGATGCAGCAGACACCGCATTTTCTGAATCTCCGGCAGTAAAGGGAGGCAGATCGAGTACAAGAATGATTGGAGTGATCATGCCTACGATTCATGACTACTTTGCGATTCGACTCATCGAAGGGATCGAGCAGTCACTCAATCAGGAAGGTTATCGCAGCATGATCATGCTGACGCATGGCAACATCGAGAAAGAAAAGGATGCGATCAGGGAGTTAAAGGCACTTGGAACTGAGGGGCTGTTAATCTTTCCTGTGGATGAAGGTAACTATAACGAGGAGATTCTCGGCATGAAGTTATCCGGCTTCCCTTTTTTACTGATTGACCGATATTTGCCTGGCGTCGAAACCCATTACATTGCGGCTGATGGAAGGTTGGGCGTGAGGCTGGCCGTTGAACATCTATGGGAGCTTGGACATCGTGATATAGCGATCTGCTCGGATTCTCCATTGCAAACCGTCACTGTCCAGGAGCGGATTGATGGTTATATTGAAGCACTGAAGGATAAAGAAGCATTGATTAACCCTGCACATATGATTACAGATTTCAAACCGCTGTCTGTTCTGAAAGACGCCGAAGCCCATCCGTTGTACCGATATATCAGCAACAAAATGGTGACTGCTTATATATCGCTGAATGGCAGGCTGGGGGTTCAGATCTATCAAATGGCCAAGCAAGCCGGTCTTCGCATTCCCGAAGATGTATCGATTGTAAGCTTTGATGACCCCACTTCCATCGTGGAGGAATTCAGTATTTTTACACATGTAAAGCAATTTGAGAGAGAGATGGGAATCCGAGCAGGCAACCAGCTTCTA
Organism: Paenibacillus sp. FSL R5-0749; assembly: GCF_038595085.1. Lineage (NCBI taxonomy): Bacteria > Bacillati > Bacillota > Bacilli > Caryophanales > Paenibacillaceae > Paenibacillus > Paenibacillus sp. FSL R5-0749. The sequence continues at coordinate 3,676,656 of NZ_CP152005.1, forward strand.
GAAGTCATTCGGAATAGCCGCGAGATTACGGGCTTCAGCAAAATTCTGATTGAACCTGAACTTGTCGTTCGTCAAACGACTGGAAGATGTCCCTAATCATATATGAATGCTTAAATTTAAGTCTTTTCCGTAGATGTACGGAAAGGACTTTTTTATTTTTATAAAAACATATTGAATATATTCTTAATATATATTATATTTTGTAAAATGGTGAATATTTACAACGAAAGACTAATCCAACAGGGGCAGGGAGGTCATAGCTGTGGTTAGAGATCGGAAAGAAGAACGAACCGGATTCCAGGAATCAGCACCCTATCATCCTGATTATGATCTGCAAACGGATTTTGTCATGGTCTATGGAATGGACGATACGATGCCGCAACGTATCCAGGAATGGAAGGATAAAGGGTACGTGGTTCATTTAATGACAGGAGTAGCATGGGGGACCTATAACGACTATCTGGACGGGGAAATAGACGGGGAAACGCACTGGGATGAAGCCCAGATGGATCGCGATGGCGAGATGATTGTACATGGGAAGGAACCTATTATTCCTTACATGGTCCCAACGGTTTCCTTTGGTAAATATATCGCTGAACGCATCCGTGCAGCTGTTGATTCTGGCGTGGAGGCGATCCATCTGGAGGAGCCTGAATTCTGGGTAAATGGGGGGTACTCGGAATCGTTTAAGAGAGAATGGCAGTTATATTACAAAGAACCCTGGAGTCCGCCTCACTCCTCACCCGATGCACAGTTTCGGGCTTCCAAATTGAAAGCGTATTTATACACACGTGTGTTAGACCGATTGTGTACCGAGATGAAAGATTACGCTCTGAAACGTTACAATCGCATCTTTCGATTCTACGTTCCGACCCACAGCCTGATCAATTATACGCAGTGGCGAATTGTTAGCCCGCAGTCTCGATTGATAGAGCTTCCCTCCGTAGATGGATATATTGCACAAATCTGGACCGGGACATCACGAACACCGAACGTGTATGAAGGGGTGCGCAAAGAACGCACTTTTGAAACCGCTTACTTGGAATATGGTGTCATGCAAGAGCTTGTGCGGGGTACAGACAGACGAATGTGGTTTCTGCATGACCCTATCGAGGACAATCCGAATTATACATGGGCCGACTATAAACAGAACTACCTGAAGACCGTTGCTGCTTCCCTGCTTCATCCCGGGGTTTCCCATTACGAGGTCGCACCTTGGCCGCGAAGAATTTTCAAAGGAACTTATCCTTCCGATGAAGGCACGCATAAAGAGCGGATTCCACCTGACTATGCAACGACATTGCTGCATGTGATGCACACACTTGGAAATATGGATCAAGACAATATCGAAACAGAAGGTGAATCTCCCCGCATTGGTGTATTGATTGCCGACTCAGCGATGTTTCAGCGCATGAAGCCTGAGCCGGAAGCACCGAATGCAGGAAAGTATGACGGCACAGATCCGGAAGGTTTTCAAGAGGATGGCGACACGGAGCTGCTGGATTTCTCTCCATTCTATGGGCTTGCCCTGCCATTGCTTAAACACGGAATACCTGTGAGACCCGTCCAGCTTGATAATGTGAGGCGCTATCCACATTACTTGGCTCCATATCGTGTTCTGCTGTTGAGTTATGAGTACATGAAGCCGGAGCACTCCGATATCCATTATGCACTGGCCCAATGGGTACAGGATGGTGGTGCATTGATTTATGTGGGAGACGACAGCGACCCCTATCACAACATCCGGGCTTGGTGGAATGATGACCAGCGCAGGGAAAGCACGAATACCATATATCCCTCACCACGCGAGCACTTGTTTGAAGAGCTAGGGCTTAAGTTAGAACAGGAAGGGGTTCATCCTGTGGGCAAAGGGGCGGTGTATTGGCTTCCTGTACATCCGGCTGCATGTGCGTCAAGTAAAGCGAGTGCAGATCAACTTCGCCAGACTGTGAAAGAAACATGGGAGAGACTAAAGGATCCCAACTTCCGTTGGGAAGCCAAGCATTATTTTAAAATTAAACGTGGGCCCTACATCATAGCCTCTGTCCTGGAAGAGTCCATATCCGAAGAACCACTGATTATCCCAGGTCCGGTGGTGGACTTGTTCGATCCATACCTGCATGTTCGGCAAGAAGTAAGGTTGGCTCCTGGTGAGCAAGCACTGTTATACGACATTACGGCAGGAAGGCCACAGCAAGACAAGGTGAGCCTGATCTCTGCCTCTTCCAGAATTGAAGATCTGACGATAACGAATACAGGTTTTCAATGTGTAGCCAAGGGTCCGACCAACATGCAGGCCACCGCCAGATTCTATTGCCCATTTGAACCCATATCCGTTTGCAGTATAGATCAACACCAGACTGTGCTTGCCGAATGGAAATGGGATTCAAAATCGAAAACCGTACTGCTGAACTATGGGCATGGCAGCAAGAACAAGGTGGAGATTCAAGTAAGGTGGGATCATGAGAATGCAAAAGCAAAAACTTGATGAACGAGAGGAGAGAACACAACTATTATGCCATATGAACCGATTAGACTCGGACATCTGAATCAAATGCTGTCCAAACTCCGTGAAGCCATATATGAGCCCATTGCCCAGTTGAATGTGAAGGCATGGGTTACCCCGGAGCCTGTTCCATTCGAGGAAAGAATGTCAGGTCAGCAAATCACTCTTTCACAGGGCGAGCATTGGGGGAAGTTATGGGATTGTGCCTGGTTTTGTTTTACAGGGAGCATTCCACCGTCCGGTAGTGACGCCAAGGCTGTTCTTCTACTGGACGTGAACGGCGAACTCTGTCTGGTAGACCACGAAGGAACGCCTGTACAGGGATTGACAACGATCAATTCAGAGTTTGAATTCACACTGGGTCTCCCTGGGAAAAGAATTGTTGAACTGGACCATTCGTCAATAACGTTGACGGACGGGGCATTCGAGCTGTGGGCTGATGCCGGCAATAACGACTTATTTGGCAAATACCAGGGCGGTACAGTAAAAGAAGCGATGTTGGCCATTTGTCATGAAGATATACGAAGCTTGTATTACGATACCGAAGTGCTTCTGGAGACGGCAGAACACCTTCCTGTCAACATGGCGCGCAGAGAAAGGATTCTTCAATCCCTGTATGACGCTTCCATAGTATTGACGGAATTAACGCCTGACCGCATACATCGCGCCAAGTTATTATTGAACGAACCATTATCACGTCGTGGCGGCGATCCTGTGCTGAACATAAGTGCGGTTGGGCATGCACATATTGATTTGGCCTGGTTATGGCCGATCCGTGAGACGATCCGAAAAGGCGCAAGAACATTCTCCACGGTGCTTCGCATGATGGAGCGTTATCCCGATTATGTGTTCGGAGCGAGTCAGCCTCAGCTATACGATTGGATGAAGCAGCACTATCCCAAGATGTATGACCAGATCAAGGAACGGGTGCAGGAAGGCAGATGGGAACCGCAAGGAGCCATGTGGGTGGAATCGGATACCAATGTGCCAGGCGGTGAATCTCTTGTACGCCAGATTCTGTATGGCAAACGTTATTTCCAACAGGAATTTGGAATGGAGATGAAGTCGCTGTGGATGCCGGATGTATTTGGCTACTCCGCAAGCTTGCCGCAGTTGTTGAAGAAATCCGGTGTAGATTACATGATGACCCAGAAGCTCTCCTGGAGTGAGTACAACCGCCATCCTCACCATTCCTTTCTGTGGGAAGGGATCGACGGTTCCTCGGTGTTAACACATATGCCACCTGAGGATACGTACAACAGTCCGGCCGCCCCACGTTCCATTGCCAAAGCAGAGCGGGAGTATCTGGACAGAAATGTTTCCAGCCACGCATTGATGCTCTTCGGCATTGGAGACGGCGGCGGCGGGCCGGGAGAAGAGCATTTGGAACGGTTGGAGCGGGAGAAAAACCTGCTCGGTCTGGCACCTGTTGTGCAGGAACCTTCCTGGAAATTTTTTGAACGATTGAATGAAGAAAGAGAGCGATTCCAGACCTGGCGTGGGGAGTTGTATCTCGAAAAGCACCAAGGAACCCTGACCAGTCAGGCACGGAGCAAGTGGTATAACCGCAAGATGGAGAAAGCTCTGCGCGAGCTGGAATTTGCTGCTGTACTGGCTGCCCGCATAGGCAAGTCTTATCCGGCCGAAACATTGGAGACGATCTGGAAGGAAGTGCTTCTGTACCAATTCCATGATATCCTCCCCGGATCTTCGATTAAGCGAGTATATGATGAGTCGTTAATACGGTATGAAGCATTGCTCCAGCAGACGGAAGGCATGATCACCGAAACCTACAGCTATATTACAGATTATATCTCTTTCCAAAAGGAAAGCTCCAATTCAACTGTGGTATTCAACTCACTACCGTGGGAACGTCAGGAGTGGCTGCACCTCCATGGACGATGGCATAAGGTGCAGGTTCCATCCATGGGCTACACCGTGGTATCTAATCATGAAGATCAGGAGGTCATGGGGGAGATCGCAACGGGTATTGAAACGGATGTTGCTGCGCTGGAAACAGATTTCCGTGAAACAGCCAAGGAGTACAGTATGGAGAATGACATTCTCATCGTGAAATTTGACCCCAATGGCGGCATTACCTCAATCCTGGATAAGCTGGAGGCACGTGAAGTTATCCTGCAAGGACAGCGGGGGAACGATCTTCGTGTATATCATGACGAAGGCGATGCCTGGGATTTCCGCCATGATTATTCAGCGCAAGTGGGGATGCCATTAATTCTGAATGATATCCGTGAGCTTCGGGATGGTCCGAAAGTTGGGCTGGTTTTTGATTACAGCTACGGAGAATCGTCTCTAACCCAAACCGTTATTTTAACTGAGGACAGTCGGCGTATTGATTTTGAGACGGTCGTGGATTGGCAGGAACACGGTAAAATGTTGCGCACTTCGTTCCCGGTGCAGATTCGTACCGATCAGGTACACTGTGAAATCCAGTTTGGCAGCCTGAGCAGGCCGACTCACCGCAATACGATGTGGGACTTTGCCAAGGATGAGATATGCGCTCACCAATGGGTGGATATATCGGAACCGGATTACGGAGTCGCCTTACTCAACGATTGCAAATACGGGCATCGAGCCATTAACAATGTGCTTGACCTTCATTTGCTGCGCAGCAGTTCGTACCCGGATCCGGTGGCGGATCGTGCAGAGCACCAATTCACCTATTCGTTATATCCGCATCAGGGGAACCATATTCAGGCTGAAATCTATCGAAGAGGCAATGAGCTCAATATTCCGCTGCGCCTGAGCTCCTTGTCTGCACCTTCAATGGATGTCGAAGAGGAAGAGCTGCCTTACACGAAAGCATTCCTGCAGCCGGATCATCCGCACATCATGGTGGAGTCCATCAAAAAAGCCGAGGACAGCAATGACATTATCGTCCGTCTGTATGAGACCTCGGGAACCCGGGTCAAAACGAAACTGTCTATCGGTTGGGATGTTGAAGAAGTCTGGGAAGTGGATCTCATGGAGAATAACATTTCATCGCTGGAGCTTCAGGATCAAGCCGACATAGTTGTATCCTTCACACCATTCGAGATCATCTCGCTGCGATTGAAAGGTTAGTTTAAGAGAAAGGAGCGTTGGGAATGTGATTAAGAACAGTGTGTTAATGAAGCGAATCTGGAAGCATAAGATCTTTTACTTGTTCATGTTACCTGGCATTATCTGGTTTTTCTTATTCTCCTATGTTCCCTTATATGGAATCCAGGTTGCCTTCAGGGACTATACCTTCGTTGGCGGTTTTACCGGGAGCCCTTGGGCAGGTTTCAAGTACTTTCAACAGTTCTTTAACTATTATCAATCTGGTGATATCATCCGCAACACGGTGATCATCAGTCTCATGAAGCTGTTAATCGGCTTTCCGATGCCAATCATTCTCGCCATTCTTTTAAACGAAATACGCATGATCAGGTTCAAGAAAACCGTTCAGACACTTTCCTATTTACCCTACTTTGTATCCTGGATTGTGGTTGTCACCCTGATGCAGAGATTGCTTACGCCATACGGTGGGCCAGTGAATGATTTGCTGGGGTCGTTCGGAACTGATCCAATCCAATTCCTGAACAATCCCACCTGGTTCTATCAGATGATTGTTGGATCGGATATTTGGAAGAATATCGGCTGGAACTCCATCATATTCATGGCTGCGATTGCCGGAATTGACCAGCAGCAATATGAAGCTGCCAAGATCGATGGTGCTGGGCGTTTCCAACAGATGTGGCATGTGACCCTGCCGGGTATCCGTAATGTCGCCATTATATTATTTATTCTCGCCGTGGGTAACTTGATGAGCGCGGGTTATGAGCAGCTGCTTCTCCTGAATGGACCTGCGACCGCTGGCATGGGAAGTGTACTCGACGTGCACGCCATTAACTCGGGTATCCGGGAAGGGCGTCTGAGTTACGCGGCAGCTGTGGGGCTGTTCCAGAGTGTAATTGGGCTTATTTTGGTGCTAACGGTCAACCGGATTGCCCGCAAAGTCAGTGATGTATCCCTGTTCTAAGGAGGTGATGTGATGACACGCAAATGGTCCTTATTTTCAGTTATAAACTATACCATTCTCGCTTTGGTCGGATTCTCCATGATCTACCCGTTTATTTACATCCTGGCGTACTCGCTGAATGACGGCAAAGATTCCATGCAGGGCGCGATCTATTTCCTTCCACGCCAATTTACATTGGAGAACTATGCCCAGGTATTTGATAATGCACGCATCTGGAAGGCGTACCAGATCACCATCATGCGAACCGTGCTGGGTACGTTCCTTCATGTGATTCTGTGTACATTGATGGCTTACGCGCTCTCAAAAAAATCATTGCCGGGCCGTTCATTTTTCACCTTTTACATCTTTTTGCCTACGATTTTCAGTGCCGGATTCATCCCGTTCTTCATTACGCTTCAGAAGCTACATCTGATCAATACCTTCTGGGTGTACGTCTTGCCGCTGTTATTCAACTTCATGCATATCATCATTATCCGGACCTTTCTGCAAGGAATTCCCGAAGAGCTGGAGGAATCAGCCCACATTGACGGGTACGGGGATTTTCAAATCTTCATTCGCATCATTCTGCCTCTCTCGGGACCCGTACTGGCAACCATCTCCCTCTTCATTGGGGTCGCCCACTGGAATGACTGGTTCTCGGGTGCCTACTATGTATCCAACAAGGATCTGATTCCGGTGCAAACCCTCTTGCAGGAGATGCTGACCGAAGCAGAGTCGCTGTCCAATTCGATGCAGCGCGCAGCACAACAGGGCGGGCAGACGATTGGCAGTTCAGGCGGAGCGGGTGCGACACCCGAATCCCTGCGTATGGCTTTGCTTGTCATTACCGTCTTCCCGATCCTGTGTATCTACCCGTTCCTGCAACGATATTTCGTAAAAGGAGTGATGATCGGTTCGGTGAAAGGTTAGGTGGTCCTAACCTGGAATTTGCTGAGTTTTATCAGGCTTGACCCAGATCATTCATCATCATATTTCAGGAGGCGATTGGTTTGAACCGAATTTGGTCGAAAGGCGTATCCGTATTACTCGTGTCCATCTTGGTTGGAGGATCGTTGAGCGGATGCACGGATTCATCAGGAAATGGGAATAGTGGAGAAGCAGCTGATGGTTCATACAAGCTCAAAATATTGCACAACTGGAACGGTTCAGGTGGTTCGGACAACGGAATAACGCCTGTGGAAGAAGTCATCAAGGAGAAGACTGGCGTCACGCTGGATTGGGAGTATACCAAAGGCAGTGAGACCGAGAAGGTAAACCAGATATTTGCCACGCAGGATCTGCCGGATATCTATACCGGACCCGCATGGGGAGGTGAGCTGGACGGCATTATCAAGGCGGCCAAAGAAGGGCAGCTCGTCGATATTTCCGACAAATTGGGGGACTATCCTAACCTCGCGAAATCCATTGCTGAAGAAAATGTACCCCCAGCGCTCTACGAAAAAGCGATTAATGCCTATGACGGCAAAAAATATCTACTCCTGCAAAACCAGCCTGCCCAGAATGAAGATGGCATGGATTGGCTGTACGGCTTCTATGTTCGCAAGGATATCGCGGATAAGGTGGGTATAGACCCTCAATCGGTCGTGACAAAGGAGGAATTCTATAACTTCCTCAAAGCAATCAAGGATGCCAATCTGCAAGAGAACGGGCAGCCGGTCTTTCCATTGGGTGGCTTCAGCAACGGCTGGTCCGTCGGCATCGGCAATACCATGTTCAATTCGGGTGGCAGTTATGTTGACAAAGGTGACGGAACGGTAGAGCATAACTTTTTCACCAAAGGTTATGAAGAATACACCCTGTTCTATCGGAAATTGGTTGAAGAAGGGTTAATGGACCCGGAAGCATTCACCCAAACTGACCCGATCGCCAAGGAGAAAATCAATCAGGGCCGCATCGCCACTCTGGCCGCACACTATCCGGCCATTTTGGATGCCTCCAAAGAATATGTTACTTCACACCCAGGAAGCGATTACATCCCGATCGGCCCTTTAGAGCGTGCAGATGTTGAACCGAATCGCCCTGCGGATCTGGGCATTCAGGGCAACAACGTAACAGTGATCACCAAAAACTGCAAGGGCGCATGTGTAGATGCGGCGCTGAAGTTCCTCGATTACATGGCTTCCGATGAAGGATTTATGCTGGCAAGATACGGAGTGCAGGGCGTTCATTGGGATATGAAGGAGGGTAAACCTGTTGCCAAAAAGGAGTGGTTCGATAAATTTACGGCAGATCAATCGGGTAAAGTTCGCAAGAACGAAGGCATTTCCATTGGTTTGGAATCCATCACGGGGCCTGATCGAATCAATTCGGTCGCAGGCGGAGATATCTGGGCCGATCAGAAACGGCTGGATGCCATGGAACAAGCCAGAAAAATTCTGCGTCCTAATGGCATTCATGTCATTACAGCCTATAACCCGGGCGATGTGATTACCAAAGCACCGGAATGGGAGATGCTGAAGCCTTCCATGGATCGGATGGGTGATGCCTGGAAGGAAGCCATCTTTGCGAAATCGGATGAAGCGGCGTTGGGCATTATCAACGAGCTTCGCGAACAGCTTCGAAAGACCGGATATGATCAAGCCATGCAGTTTACGAACGAAAACTTGAAAGGGAAAGACGTAGTTACCGTTCAGATGCCGAACTGATCACCCCCCCATATTCTTAATTTTAATTTGAAGGAGTTGCATTCATATGACGACTGAGTTCAGACCACCTTCCGTACCTCTGGTTACTGTGGACCCTTATTTTAGCGTATGGTCAGCCGCGGACCATCTGTATGAAGATCATACCCGGCATTGGACGAACAAAACGAATGGCATGGTGGGCTTGGCGGTGATCGATGGAAAGCTTCGACGATTTATGGGGAAAGTGGGATCGGAGGAGCGTACAGCTGTCCAGGAACCTGAAGTGCTGGTGCAGACCAACCTGACTGTCCAGCCTGTAACGACTCGATATACGTTTCAAGGGGAAGGAATTGAAATTCATGTTCAGTTCCATACACCTTTATTGCTGGATGATCTGGACCTGTTATCCAGGCCGGTGACGTATTTGACTTTTCAGGCCAAATCCATCGATGGGGCATCCCATCAAGTCAAAATATATTTTGATGTGACAGGTGAATGGTGTGTAAACACATCCGATCAACACATTACATGGGAACGCCATGTGATTGAGGGGCAATGGAATGTCATGTCCATGGGCACTGTGGATCAGCCCGTATTACAGCTTGCCGGTGATGATACACGAATCGATTGGGGATACATGGTTCTGGCTGTTCCCCAATCTTCCGATATCCAGACGGCCATTCATTCAGTAACAGGCCGTGAGCAGTATGCACGCACTGGACAATTGCCTATCGAAGATGATCATCCTCAGTCGCGAGCTGTATCGGACAACATGCCGGTTATGGCCGCCGAGATCGATCTGGGGGCTGTCCGGGACGAACCGATATCCGAATTTCTCATGCTTGCGTATGACGATATCCATGCGATTGAATATTTTCAACAGCCTTTACATGCCTATTGGAAAAGAAATGGATTAACGTTTCATGAAATGCTATTACTGGCAGCTCAACAATACGAAGAGATTCAGCAGCGCTGTGACAGCTTTAATCTTGAACTCATGGCAGAGAGTCAGGCCGCAGGCGGTGAGAAATACCGGGATATTGTGGCGCTAACCTACAGACAGGCGATTGCAGCGCATAAGCTGGTTGCCGATGAGGAGGGGAATGTTTTATTTTTCTCCAAAGAGAATTTCAGCAACGGATGTATCGCTACGGTGGATGTCAGTTACCCTTCGATCCCATTATTCCTGAGATACAACCCTGAACTGATCAAGGGCATGATGCGTCCAATTTACAAGTATGCGATGAGCCCGGATTGGACGTTTGATTTTGCTCCTCATGATGTAGGAACCTACCCTAGGGCCAACGGTCAGGTGTATGGAGAGAATAAGCTGGAATACCAGATGCCGATTGAGGAATGTGGCAATATGCTGCTGATGGCTGCGGCGGTCAGCAAATATAAGGGAGATATCGAATTTGCTCGGCAGCATTGGGAACCTCTTACGCGATGGGCAGATTATTTGCTGCACAATGGACTCGATCCTGTAAACCAGCTGTGCACGGATGACTTCGCCGGGCATCTGGCGCACAATACCAATTTATCGATCAAGGCCATATTGGGTATTGCTGCGTATTCCTATATGTGTGACAGGCTCGGACTGAAGGAAGGCGCGAAGTACCTGGAGGAAGCTCGGAACATGGCTCAGGAGTGGGCGAGCATGGCAGATGCCGGGGACCATTATAAGCTGACGTTTGACAGTCCAACCGAGTCATGGAGCATGAAGTACAATCTGGTGTGGGATCATCTGCTCGACCTGCACCTGTTCCCGAAAGAGATCGCCGCCAAAGAACTTGAATATTACATGCACAAACAAAACCCCTATGGCCTGCCGTTGGATAGTCGTGAAACGTATACCAAATCCGATTGGCTGGTATGGTGTGCCTCCATGAGTGCAACGAAAGCGCAATTTGAGTCTTTCATTTCACCGCTGTGGGATTTCATGAATGAAACTTCGTCTCGTGTTCCCGTAACGGATTGGTATGACACGATCACCGCTAAGCAGATGAATTTTCAGAATCGCTCTGTGGTCGGCGGCTTCTTTATCCAATTACTCATGCAACAGTCTACAGACTAATGGGTGTGAAGGCAGGTGGTGAATATGAAGGCAGACGCAGAGGAAGTCTGTGATCATTTACAGCAGCTCAAGCAGCAATTTGCGAATCCGGATGCAACGTATCGTCCGCAGCCTTTCTGGTTTCTGAATCATGCGCTGGAGAAGACCGAACTGGAGAGTCAGATTCAATCCATGTATGAAGCGGGAGTTGGTGGTGTGGTTCTGCATGCCCGGCACGGAATGCTAATCCCATATCTCTCGCCAGAATTTATGGAGGTGCTGGAGTTTTGCACAGCAGAATGCAAGAAACGTAATATGGTCGTCTGGCTGTACGATGAAGAGAATTGGCCGAGCGGAACCTTGGGCGGCAGACTGACACGGGAACAACCGGAATATCGCATGCGTTATTTGAGAATAGAGGAAAAGCGATATATGCGAGATGCGCCGCCGGAAAGCTTGAAGCTGGATTTTGCCTCCCATGATCACAATGAGCTGATTGCCATCCTGGCCTATCGCGCGGTTAACCGCGATGGAGAGTGGTTGCTTCATGATGAACCGGAAAATATCACGCATTATTGGGGAGAGGAGTGGAGTCCGGGTCACGCCCATGATTCTTATATTGTTCTCGCTTGCTGGTCCTGTGAGATTGCCGAGGGAATCACCTTCGCTAAAGGGTATTACCTGGATACATTGAATCCTGAAGCGGTTCAGTCTTTCATTCAGATGTCTTATGAACCGTTTCTGGCATTAAAGTCCTATTACGGATCAACCATTCAAGGGGTGTTTACTGACGAGCCGGGTCTTATGATTCACGATGGCTTCTTCGGGGTGGAGGCCATCCGAACCGCCGTTCATGATGTAGATGCTACGTTGCCCGGCCTCGTCTTCGCTTGGACCGAGGGAATGGCTGAACGATATCAGCAAGAGAATGGGTATGATCTAATCCCGCGGTTGGGGGCATTGTTGTATCCCATGGCAGACGGCAGCCGATCCGCAAGACAGCAATATTATGATACGATCACCCGCTGGTACGTGGATGGATATCATGCAGCGATTCGTACATGGTGTGAACAATCCGGTCTGCTCTATATCGGTCATACGCTGGAGGAGCCTGTCTGGGGGCAGGCTCGATCTCAGGGCAATCAGACCCGGGTATTGCAGCAATTCCACTATGCAGGCGTGGATTATCTCACTCCCGGCATCGGGTCAAAGGCGAATCCGCATCGCATTGTGTCCGTCAAGACAGCGGCTTCTGTCGCGCAGCTGAACAGGAAGGAGCGGGTGATCTGTGAAGCCTTTGGTGCAAGTGGTCATGGTTATTCCATGCGCCAGCGGCGACTTGATGCCAATTTTATGGCCTTTTTGGGAGTTAATCTGTTTATTCCGCATGCATTCTATTATTCGTTTACCGGGTATCGGAAGACCGACTTTCCGCCGACTGAATTCAAACATGCACCCCATTGGCTGCATTATCGTGCTTTTGCCGATTATATAGGGCGATTGAGTCTGCTTGGAGCAAAAGGAAAACGAACGCCAGAAGTTCTGCTGTTCTCGCCTATCCATACGGTATATGAAACCATGTTCACATCAGGCGAAGCGGATATGCATCCTGCATCAGATGTGCTGTTCTCGCTTTTGTCAGATCGCTTGCTGCGATCATCTATCGACTACGACTATGTGGATGAATGCCAGCTTCGCGAAGCGCTCCTTGTTGAAGGAGAGGGTTTGCAATTTGATGGCCATGGATATTCGATCCTCGTTATGCCGGAAATAGAGGTGCTGTCAAGGGACATCGCAACTAGGCTTGTATCCTTTGTTAAGCAGGGCGGAACGTTAATTGCAATAGGTACAATTCCGCAGCATAGTGAATCTTTGCGGCATGATCCGGTGTTGTTGAAGGATATCCAGGAGCTGTTTGGTTCCGACCCGCCGCACGGAAAATTACGTGCTGTTGGCAAGGGTCACAGCCTCTTTTATTCCATGGATGACGCTGTTCATCAAGGCGGTCAGAGTCAGCGTCTGGATCAACTCGAAGCGTTTTGTATTCAATTAGGGGAGTTGATTAGAGAACCACCGGTAATACGATGGGATTGGCTTGAAGGTCAGTCTGACGATTTGATTAGTGTCGAACGCAGAATTGGAAATCTGGTGTATGTATGGCTGATGAATTGGTCGGAGCACTCCGTGACCATTAAGCTCATTTGCGATGAAAATAAAGGTGGCTTGCAAGAGTGGGAGTTGGAGAGCGGAAGCGTATGCAGCATTGAGGCTGAATCGTTCCTTTCATTCGTACCCGGAGAGCTGCGTGTGCTGTCGGTAAGTCCTCAAAAGAGCTCCTCTATTCCGCAAGAACGTACGGATCATGCGGAGTATACAGAGCAAGCGTGCCTGGGAGATAAATCTTTTTCCATGAATGTGGTAGAGGTCATTCTGGATGAGCAGTGGGAGTTCAGGACCGCAGGCCCCAACGTTCTTCTGCTAGATCAATGGCATGTCACATTGAATGACCGACACTCCAGGATGAACGCGACCATGCCTGGGCAAGTAAATACGTATCGCACGACGTTTGGCATGACGCCAAAATTGATTGAACGGCTTCAATCCCGGTGTGGTTCGGATCGTTCCGGTAAGGCGGGAGAAGAATCATGGGGCAGGATGGAATTGCTTCTGGATGATGTAGATCAGAACATTCCATCCCATATCGGATTTTTGCAGCGTAGGCGTAATCTGGAAATATTCGTCAATGGGGTACGTCAGGAAGCGTTAAGACGCTCTTCGTGGCAGGCTGGTGATGTTGACAGTGTAGATATCACTCCACATTTGTTGGCTGGCGAGAATGAGCTGGAAATTCTGACGGTTTCGTTATTGGAGCCGATGCCTGCTATTTCATTCCCAGCCTTTCTGATTGGTCCGTTCGCGATAGAAAACGATACAACGTTAAATACCGATGTGGAACAATGGGGTCGATGTTGGAATACTGCTGGCTATCCTTATTATTCAGGTACGGGTGTCTACTCGCAGCAGGTGGATCTGTCTAACGTAAACTTAGCTGCAAATGAGGAGCTATGGCTGGTGGCCGAAGATATAAGGGAGACAGCCAGCCTATATGTGAATGATATTGAAGCAGGTACTCGTTTATGGCCGCCTTACCAATGGAACATTACGCCATATATTCAAGAAGGATTGAATGAAATGAACTTACATGCCGCAAATACACTGGAGAATTTGTATGGAAAATCAGCGCTGACATCAGGAATTAATGGACAGGTGAGGTTGATCCGACGAACGCGAAGAACATCACAGACGCAACATCACAACAAATCATAAAAAACATTAAAAATGCGTGTTCAAAAAGTCAGTTTTTCAGCACCGAGAAGGTTGGATGAAGCTAGGGACGGAGTAGCAGAGCGTAGGCAAACCTACGTGAGCAACGGAAGGCCCGGCTGAATTCAAGATTCGATGTCGAATCCGCTTCTCGAGTTACCTCGTGATCAAAATTTGGCTTTTTGAACAACCTCTAAAAGGAGATATGAACTTTATGATTCGTAAATTAACTATTTTGTGTGTTGCCCTGGTCTGTACAACCGTGTTATCGGCTAGTGCATTTGCTGCCACAGATGAGTTGAAGCATACCAACTCTTTGAATTGGCCCCAAAATCAAGCGCTTCCAACTTTCAATAAAGTAGAACGTTTGGATGTGGCGAATGTATATGAGGAATCTGGCGATATCAAATTGCTTTTGACGACGCTTGAAGGGGTAATCAATCGAGAAAAGCCGCGAATCTACATTCAACAGAATAAAGTAGACCCTTGGCTGCAGGACTTGAACGTCCCTTATAAGCAGCATGACAACGTAATGGATGTTTTCAATAAATATGCGAAAGAGATCAAAGGCGTTATCGTATATGATCCGCAGCTGCCGGACTCCATTAACGTGGCCACGACACTAGCCGGACTCAAAAATGCTGTTGTTGCCAGTCCTGAATTGGCTCAACAATTGACTGCTGCACCGTATCACCTGTCGGTAATCGAAGACTTGCAGGGCAAGTTCAAGAATCGTATGGATGCATACAACTGGCAGTATGAGCATCTCTGGAGCCAGTCCACTCAACGAATGTTGGTCGGATTGAGTCCAAACACCTCCATCCCGATTCCGTCCGGAAATTTTGATTCATTCCAAACGGTTGGAGTGGAGAAGGAACAGATTCGTGATGCAAGTAACAGGAAGACCTATGACTATGACTTGTCATCCTATTTGGGAAAAGAAGCGGTCTACCTCCGCTTTAATGATGCCTTTCCTCAGGATGGCTGGGGACCTGCCGTTCATCAAGTGACGGTGAAAGCAGATGGACAGATTATTGCGGATTTCAAAACGGGTTCTACTGAGGAAGAAGCGTTTCTCTATGACCGACATAACTCCAAATTTTTGCCTGGAAGCGATCACCGCTTCGCAGATAATGGAAACTACTTTGTATACGAATTTAAGCCTGTAGCGGATACAAAGCAACTAACCGTATCGATCGAGATGTGGAACCAATACAAGGTATCTGCAAGCAATGTTCAACCACTCTCGTCTGAAGAAAAGGAACCTTATGGCTATCTCCGCGATTATGCTGTAGCGAACAAAGCCATGGTGTTCTGGTTGTCTACCAGTGTGCCAGAGGAAAAGGCGCTATTTGAGAAGATTCTGTCTGATGTAAAGCCAGGGACACCTTATCTCGGTTGGTTCGACAATGATTTTGAAGGCGAAGTTGCTGGCATAGAACTCACATCTCGTCATGGTGTCTATGTTGTTCCTTCCGACTGGTTCCATAACATGACCGTATTTTCAGGAACAAACGTAAAACAACAGCCTGCTCCCAAACCGATAAAATCCAAGCTGGAGAACAAAATCTATGTAACCTATACCTTTGGCGAAGGTGACAACCTGCAATACGATCAGAATCATATGCGTAACCTGTGGACTGATCCCGCTCGGGGTAAAGTGCCTATCAACTGGACTTCCAGTCCGTTGCTCTACGATGCAGCGCCTGCCATTCTAAACTATTACCGTTCAACCGCGACGCCAAATGATCAGCTAGTTGCAGGCCCATCCGGAGTGGGTTATTTCAATCCAAATGTCTGGCCAACAGACACATTCCCGGCGTATCTGAAGCAAACCTTCTCTTATCTGAAGAAAACTAACATGTCGTACCCTTTTGTGCTCAATCGTGAACTTGGAAAAGACGTTCCGCTGAGTGATTCGATTGCAGCTGCGTATGAGAAGAACTATAAACTTCCAGGCCTGTTCCTCGCAGGCGAGGACAAAGCCAATGTTCAGATCATGAATGGCAGCCTTCCGGTTTCCATTCTGCGAGGCATCTCAACGGTGCAGGATGGTAAAGATATTTTGAATCGAACCAAGACCGAATGGGATGGCAAATCTCCAACGTTTATTTCGGTTGGGATTAATGCATGGAGCATGACCCCATCGGATGTGCTGGCGATTACGGAATCTCTTGGAGCCGAGTTTCAGGTCGTTAAGGCGGACGAATATTTCTCGCTGATCCGAAAAGCGTACGGCTTGTCCAAGTAGGATGACAAAGTGAGCTTAAGGAGCTTTGATCCGTCTTCAAAGCAATCGGAAGCTCGAATCTGGCAAAGCGATCTATAGATATTCAAATATCATTCGGCCAATAAAAGACCTGCCGGATCCTTGCGGATCAGGCGGGTCTTTAGCTTGTGAATACGTTTATTATGGTAGAATTAATGAATGGATTATGTCCAAGGACAATGTACAATGACACATCAAAACTACGCCCATGGGATTACAGGAAGGAAAGAATCAGATGTATCTAAAAGCATTTGACTTAGACTTACCATATATTGCGAATGATGAAAGCATTGAATCTATAATGAAAACACAAATATGTGAGTACAACGAGGCAACAAAATTAGATTATGAATTGAATTGGAAATGGAAAAGACGTTCATTTAGATTGGAAACTCGCTGTATTACAGCAATGTTTGAACGTTTATTCGGGAAATACAAAACGAAAGATTGTTGGAAAGTCCTAATAGAATGTGTAGAAAATATTTCGGACGAAAGAATTGTTAATGATTCAGGTGTTTGTTCGGCGCCAATCCAATTTAATTTGAATGACTTTCGTGCAAAACATGAGTTGGAGAAAAAAAAGGTTACGCTTCGACTACTCATGGACGGGATCGAGAAACTTGCTCTACGTAATGGTTGGAATATTGATCTATTTAGAGAAATAGCATTACAGATAGAAGAGTTAGGTTATGTAAATGAATGGACTTGGAAAAAAACAGTAAGGAGTTCTAATATGAAGTACACTGCTAAAGTTATATGCCATCATAATGTAGAAAGCATGGATATATTCATATCTATTCTACAACGAGATGGTAAGCAAGTGCTTTTAAAAAAGGTCATATCAGAACAACCAGATGAATTTGCTTATACTAAGCATTTAGGCGAACTTAAATGGGAATCTGATTTTGAAGTTGCTTTAATCAATAAAAAGGCAAATGAAAAGTATTTGGTAGCCATAGAACACTAATTATATTGTCGTTAGAAATAAATTGTATAAGGACAATATGCTCACTTGATGGAAAAGGACATATCAACAATTTAACAAAGCAAAATGTACCAACACCTCATGTTAAAAATAAATCAATACCTGGGGGAGTTAGACTATAAAGAAAAGATGAAATTCCGCAGAAGAGGTAGAGATGATGAACACATTAAAATGGCTTCAAAACTGGTATCTTGAAAACTGTAATGGTGATTGGGAGCATTCATACGGTGTTAAAATTGATACTGTGGATAATCCCGGTTGGTCTGTCAAAATCGATTTAATAGGTACTTTTTTAGAGGATGTTCCTTTTGATATGATCGAAGAAGAGAGAAATGAAGAAGATTGGTTCTACTGTATCGTGAGTGATAGAGTCTTTCACGGTGCAGGAGGAGCAACAAATTTGGAAGAAGTACTAGACTGCTTTAAAAATTGGGTTTCGAGTTTAGAGATAAGTTAATTTTTACACCTATGCGATGAATCGACAGTTTGATATTCGATATCACAATTTAAGGGAAACAAATCGTTGGATATTTCTTTGAAGGTAGTACGGCTCATAAACTAATCGATTTTTTTACATTGAGAATAACGATAAAGAAGGGATTTCGCGTAAAAGTTTTTTTCAAGTCATACTTTTATTTAGAAATCAGCACGAAAGGGATCAGTTTATTGTTCATGTGCAGCGGAATGAAAGTGACTTTAAAGATAAGCTTTGCTCTCTAAGCGAAGATTATTCAGCGCTTGGAACACATTGTTGAGCATATGAAAACACCAAAAAGTAGCTAATCAACTATTACTATCTATTTTTTATCATATCTCCGAAATTGGTAATTAAGAAAAAGTATGTGTTAACTTTTCCCATCAGTTAACACTTATTTTATGTTCACATTGTCATGGACAACTGAAGAATAAATAAGGAGCCGTGCTGTAACACGACTCCAGTGTACATTAACTACATTAAGAGCAGTCGGCCGCTAGGTGGTCGTCGGAATAGACTGTTAGCTTAGGGTGGACGGTTTATTTCTTTTCATGTAAGCAAGAAGCACCAAAATTAAAATACCGAAAAGGAACAGTAATGAAAGTGTGTCTTTGCCTCCATGCTTGGGTTTATGGTTATTTCGTGATTGGACTTGCTTTTTTACCCATAATGTAAATTCCAATCCAGCCTAGCAATAAGAAAATCTGAGCCAGAGCGACCAGCCACAACACTTCCGTATAACCGCCTATAATGCAAAATATAGTATTGACTAGGGGGAACCCTACGAAAGTAAACATGATAGGAAAATCTTTTTTGGGAGTGATTGAATAATTAACCTTCCGGTCCCAAAACTTTATAAAAGCTAATGTTAAAATTCCGATTGTAATTACAGAAAGTGTAATCAACATCACCCATTGCATATTAGAGGTTCTTTCGAAGAACGGCCCCATATAATTAAGGAAGTTAGATAAAGGTGAGAACATACAGGCTAATGACAGAATGGCCGCCAGAAACGGATAGATATAACCAATTGATTTACTATAGCCTTTCTTTTTATGCCACCATTCTCCAATTAGAATAAAGACGGTCCAATATCCTGCTATATAAATCCATCCTGTAAAATTCATCACAGGTTCCCCATAGATCTGAGGTTCACCGGCTAGCGGATAATAAGTCCATCTTGCCATAAGTCCATCTGTAGTCTGAAATATCTGTTTAACAGCCACCGGGTCGAGTGAAAAGTCAAAAACCATAGCGCTCAATCCCGTAATAAATGGTTTAGTCCAGGACGGTATATTTACAGACTTTAGAACACGCAAAGTTGAATAAATGATCAGAAACTCAATAATAGGGACAGTAATCGGTATATTAAATAACATTAAAATACTCCGCCCATAGGCGTAAAAGCCTTCCCCAAGCGATGAAGCAGTAATTTCAAAAACGGCTGCGTAAAAAAACACAAAACCTATAAACTGCAGTAGAACCGTTTTGGGATGCGTTTCCTTATCCAGGATATAGAAAACCATTAGAACAGCAGCAATTAAGACTATAAGATCTTGAATTATCCATACAGGTACTACAGTTATATCGCCCATATTTTACCTCCATTTCAGTTTAAAACTAGAATTGAACGTTCAAATAAATTATAATTTCACTGTGTTACTTAAACAACAGGCTGTTCGATTGAGATATGTTAGTTATCATACAAACCACCTTAGATTTGTTCATTATTTTAAATTAGGAGGATATTATGGCAGACAAAAAAACAGATCACAGAGTGAGATATACAAAAATGGTTATCAAAGAAAGCCTGTTGAAGCTGTTGACAGAACGGTCTATCAATAAAGTTACAGTGACCGACATTTGCAGAGAAGCAGGGATTAATCGCAACACCTTTTATACACACTATGCTAATCAGTTTGAGCTTCTTTCAACGATTGAAAATGATCTTTACGAAGACATTAAGCAGGTTGGGATGAGTTCTTCCAACCCTCAAACGCTATCTTATGAATTATGTAAGTACATAAAAGCGAATAAAACGATATGTGAGGTTCTGTTCTCAGAGCACGGCGATAAAGAATTATTAGAACGAATCCTCTATATCAGTCACGATTTAACTATTGAACGATGGAAGACGGAATTAACATATTTTGATCCACAATTATTTGAGTCCTGGTATACGTTCACCGCTCATGGCAGTATAGCTATTATTAAAAAGTGGGTGAGTAGTGGTCTGAAGGAAAGCCCGAGTAAAATTGCAGCTTTTATTGATAAAGCTACGGAATCCGTATCTAAAGCTTTTTATTCTGAAGAATTGTAGGATTTCCCCGCTTCTCACCAAAAAGCCCGGCAGCTTCTACGCAGTATGAGTGTTGAAACTCACGCCGGCAAGGTGTGGGGTATTGTATTCGTAGGTCATATCAAAGGAATTATTTATAAGTTTCCTACATCGCGAAATAAATAAACGATAAGACTTTTTTCTCTGAGCAAGAAAACAAACTAGACTTAAAGAAATAGCTAATGAAGATAAGGTTTCAACTTCATTACGAGCAGCAATCAAACGTGATCTAAAAAATGACTTCCATTTTGCCAATAAATATTCTTAAATAATGCTGATCATGCTGTATTAGAAGTGGATATACCGAGGGACAAGAACATATTCCCATTGAAGTCGCTATCGAAGCGGCTTTTTTTATTTTATCGTTGCAAGTTCGTGTCCCGAGCCAAGGACAAGAACTTGCAACGATTGTCGTGTCAAGGAAAGATGAGTTGCACGGGAATAATGGCGTACTTAGGAGAATAAGTATCTTCCATCTGTTCACGTAACAGCTTGACTGCTGTTCGTGCCATTTCCTGTTCATCCTGCTGCACATAAGCTACGCCAGAAAGATGTGGATTATCGAAAGATAGCAAATCGATATTGGAGTGATCGTTCAGACGAAGGATAGCGGTCGATGTAAGGCGTGCTGTTTCTTCAGTCAAGGAGAAGGCTGCCGAAATTCCACTGTGGTTCAGCAAGAATTCGCTTACATAGTCCAATGCATGCTCACTGCGTAGAATGCTGAGAGGGATGTGACACCACAAGCTCTTGTCAATCGAGATACCTTGAGCTGTATATGCTAGAAACAACAAGATTTGAAGAGACGGATGAGCCTTTGCCTTGTACGCGTATAATTAATCCTTCGTCAGCGAGTTTTCTCGAATTTGTTTGTAGAGCGCCAGCTTTTTCAAAGAGTAAAATCTCCCCATAAACTTTATGATTTTATAATCAAATGGTTATATAACGCTTATTTCATATATATATTAATACGGCATATGAAGCGCTTACAGTACGGAGTCTAAGAAATTGTTGCGAAGGGGTCTTTTCTTTGAAAGGTTAGAATTATGTTAAGGATGGTGGTGCCAAGATGGATTGTAACCGCTTAAATCAACAGAACTAACTTGTCAGCCGACTTTTCAAATGCATAACAAAAAGAGAGGATGACGAACAAATGAAAAAACGCAGTGCTTTAATCTCCATCGTTACACTCCTTATTATGTCACTTGTTTTTACTGCATGTGGTAATCCTTCTGGTTCAAAAACGGAAACACGACAATTAGGCGCTAATGCCGGTGAGAATGCAACAGAATTATCATTTTGGACATTCGTAGATTTGCACGGCAAGCATTTGGATAAAATGCTGGGGTTATGGAACCAACAGAACCCAGACAAACAGATTAAGTTAAATGTGACGGTTATGCCTTACGATGATATGCATAACAAGCTTTTACTGGCAGTTACAAGCGGAAAAGGTGCTCCTGATATCGCGGATATTGAGCTAGGTAAATTCCCGAAATTCTTGGAAGGTGACAACGTTCCCCTGGAATCTTTGAATGATGTATATGCACCATACAAAGACGCTGTTGTTCCTTCACGTGTCGAGATTTACTCCAAAGCCGATCAGGTTTATGGCTTTGATTATCACGTAGGGGCTACGCTTGCTTTCTACAACACTGAAATTCTCGAACAAGCAGGTGTTGACTACAAGAAAATCATAACGTGGGAAGATTACAAACAAGCAGGTATCCAGGTTTACGAAAAGACTGGCAAGTACTTAGGTACTGCTGATACGTCAGCTTCGTTCCAAGCATCGCTGCTACTAGCTCAGCAAAATGCTGATTTTACAGATGAAAATGGTAATCCAAAAGTGAATTCGCCTGAAATGATTAAAGCGTTTGAAATGTTAGTCGATCTGCAGAAGAACAATGTTATTCATACGATCCCTGGCGGACAACCCGACACAGAAGAAGCAAAAGGCGAATATAACAAAGGCAACTACGCAAGTGCATTAATGCCTGAGTGGTACATGTCCCGCTTTGTAAACGAAATGAAAGACCTTAAAGGGAAGTATGCAATAGCTCCATTGCCTGTATTCGAAGAAGGTAACCCTCGTTCCGTTGGCTTAGGCGGTACTGGCACAGTTGTTACTAAAAATGGTAAAGACGTTCAGTTGGCAAAAGAATTTGTAGCCTTTGCTAAGCTTTCGAAAGAAGCTACGACTGAAATTTGGAATACACTTGGATTTGACCCAATCAACATGGAAGTATGGACAGATGACGCAGTTACGAAAAACCCTGAAAATGAATACGTCCAATACTTTAAAACAAATGCATTTGACACTTTGAATGAAATCAAGGACGAAATTAGAGCGATAAAGTCCGTTAAAGCTTCACCAACCATCGGCAATATATTCAATACGGTTACTTTAAATGCGATCTTTGAAGATGGCCAAGACGTGAAGGAAGCGTTGGATGAAGCACAAGCAGCAATTGAACAAGAATTGAAATAAATATAATAAGTAAATGATTCGATTAAACCTGTTGGCAGGTATAGTGGTCGGCAGGTTTAACCATAGTCAAGGGAGATTGAGAATATGATAAAGAAATTTGTATACTCTCAAAAAGTTGCGCCTTATGTTTTTGTATTGCCATTTATATTCATATTTTTGATCTTCTGGTTGTATCCGCTTGTAAATTCATTCGTAATGAGTTTTCAAGATCGGATGCTGGGACAGGATCCTAAATGGATTGGTGAAGCGAATTATTCGAAATTGCTTACAGATAAAGTGTTTTTGATATCGATTAAAAATAGCGTTGTGTACATGATAGGAACCTTAGTGCTGTTAATTCCCTTTCCCATGTTATTCGCCGTTATGATCAACAGTAAGTTAATGGTGGGAAGAGAGTTTTTTAAATCTTCGTTCTTTCTCCCTGCCTTGACATCTGTCGCAGTTGCGGGGACCATTTTTCGTCTTACATTCGGTGAAATGGAAGGTTCCTTAATGAACAGTTTCCTGGGTCTATTTGGCGTAGAGCCTATTAAATTTTTGAAAGACGGAGCATGGAGTATGGCGGCACTGTTAATCCTCGCATGTTGGAGATGGACGGGCGTTAATATGCTTTACTATCTATCGGGTTTGAAAAGCATTGACAATGAATATTATGAGGCTGCTTCAATTGACGGTGCATCTGCTTGGCAGAAGTTTAGAATGATCACAATGCCATTATTGAAGCCGACCACGGTATATGTTACCACAATTAGTGTTTATGCAGGTTTAGCCATGTTTACCGAGAGTCTGATGATGTTCAACGGTAACAAATCGCCCCAAAATATTGGCTTAACCATTGTTGGATATCTGTATAGACAAGGGATTGAGCAGAATAAGCTGGGTTACGCAGCTGCAGTTGGTATCATTCTGTTAGTCATTGCGATGGTTATCAATTTAACACAGTTGAAATTTAGTGGAATGTTCAAAAAGGAGGAGGATTAAAGTGGGCAGAAGTCAGACGAGGAGTGATTTCATCTCTAGAATAGTAATTATTGGTTTATTCATTATACTATTCGTTATAATTATGATCCCATTCTACGCAGTGGCCCTATCTTCCTTTAAGCCAGGTGAATCATTAGTTAGATATGGTCTTAACCTAAGTTTGGATTTTGAAATCATGAGTTTTGATAATTTCATCTTTCTGTTTACTGGAGAACATGATTATTTTGTGTGGTTTTGGAATAGTTTGATTCTAACAATTGTTCAAGTGGTTTTAACACTTTTTGTAAGCGCATTTGTTGCTTATGGTTTTGCAGCATATGATTTTAAAGGCAAGAACTTCCTCTTTATATGTGTTTTGCTCATTATGATGGTGCCTTTTGAAATACTGCTGGTTCCTTTGTATAGCCTAATTAATGATTTGGGAATGGTGAATAGCTATTCGGCAATCATTTTGCCAGGTATAGCCAATGCCGCGACAATATTTTTCTTCAGGCAATATCTAAGAAGCATACCCAAAGAGATTATTCAATCTGGGCGAGTTGATGGGGCAAACGAGTATGCAATTTATTTCAGGCTAATTATGCCGATTATGAAGCCATCCTTTGCGGCAATGGCCATTCTGAATGGGATGAATAGCTGGAATAATCTGTTGTGGCCATTCATGGTGTTAGGAGATCAGAGTAAGTATACACTTCCAATCGGTTTGAAAACGTTGTTAACTCCTTATGGCAATAACTATGACCTCTTGATCGTGGGCTCCTTCTTCTCCATCATTCCAATTTTCATACTATTCATTGCTTTCCAGAAATACTTCATAGACGGTATGACTGCAGGCGCTGTTAAAGGGTAGTATATATTATGATGAAACAGGTGATAAGATGGAAATCCAACAACGAGCGAAAGTGAACGAAGGCGCGGCATTTCTTCGCAAGGGTAATATATCTATTAGTAAGGATGTAAGCAATCGGATTGAATTTTGCAGATATTTATAGAAGGAAAGGGATGAAATATTTGTTTACTTAGATACGTATTGTGTCTTATAATTCCCATAAAGATACATTTCGTATCTTTGAAAGTTGTATCACGCAAGTAATGTAAGGGTGCTCGCATCTTGGTTCTAGTTTTGTAGAAAGGAGGAGACGACCGCTGGAAACGAAAAAAGCGCCTTGGCAGGCACCGAAATTAGAGGTTCTGGATGTGCGACAGCAAACGATGGCTGGCCGTGGATACAAGCAAATTGATTGGATCTCCGAACATGATGCAGACCTATATAATCCAGCGTCCTCAAGTTGAAAATCGTATTCTTGCTCAAAAGGTCGCCTGTGGGCGGCTTTTTCGATGCTCAGATGAGGTGTATCAGCCTCCTGTTGATGTAACATTAGTTCGAATACATTGCGAAATTCATTACGCCGCTCGACAAACATTGTCCAATCGAGGCCTTCACGAAAAAATGATTTCTATACATAAGCGATTTCAACAAAATATAGTGATGCATCATCGTAAACGGCTCTTCTTTTGTCAGCTTCAAATGGACGGGGGAGAAGGAGTCAAAAAAATACGCTTCTCTAAATACGATTGAATTGTGCATGATCAGATTCCCTTCGCTTCGTAAGTCATTAAATTGGATTCGTTTGTTATGTTAGAACAGGTTTTACACCATTCATAGCGTTGTGAGAGGGGAGTGATGCTTTTGAATACTTCTAAAAAAATGATGCCTCATAATTCCAATGATCGTTTTAGTAAACTAGGAATTTATAGCATCCAAAGTGTCTTTATTATTCTGTTCTTGCTGTTAACCCCTGTCTACTATTTGAACAAATGGGACTTTAAACGTCACAAAAAGCGGAAACCTTTCTACACCAGTAAATTGGTTCGATTGCAAGAGCGTTATCCGATTTTCTACGAATTGGCCATGTATGTTCAAAATTTCCCTATTCCTCGTAATGTCTACAAAATTTTACCCCCTTTAAAGGGCGATGTTCTTCAGGTGGGCTGTGGTACAGGTTTATTGAACAAGTATCTTCGCAAGCAGAAGGATGTTCGTTTTCTCAACATGGATCCGAATTTAAATGCTCTAAAACTTGGAAAGAAGTGGGGAAGGTTTAATTCTTATATCCATGCATTCATTGATAAGCCAACTTCTTTACCTGATCATAGCTGCGATATGATTTTGTTTGCACGAAGCTTTCATCACATTCGCTATCACAAAAAAGCCTTCATAGAGAGCTGCAGACTGTTACGTGACGGTGGATCTATCATTATTGCGGACCCGGTTGTTCTCAAGTCTCTTTCAGGTTCTGTAACAGACCGTGGTTATATGGCGAACTCTTCGATTGATGGTGTAATTTGGAGATTTACCAAAGAAACATTAATTACTCACATAGAGCGCTGTCTTCCTCCTGAATTAAAGATAGAATCCGTAACCGAAACGAGACAAGTGCATGTAACGAATTATAATTTATTTGTACCTCAGACAGATATCGTAGTGGTACTGCGAAAAAGGGAGGCTGTATACAATGACAACTAAATTTATTTATGGTGTTTGAAATCTGCAGCATTATTTAATGCTTATCCGTTGCTAGAGGTACCTGCTGGTGTTTTTTAGACGGAAGTTAATGACGTAGGGAGGCAGCACTAAGAAATAGTTGCCGTTCCGAACCAGGCTGTTATTTCATGTGAGGAATCACATATACGCTGCATGCAGGGTATCGTCAGAGCTAACTGCTTCCTTATTTAAACGATACATAATGCTTGAAAAGCTATGATTGCGCTTAGGCTGGTGCCCTATATACTTTAATATTTATACTAAAACCTCCACTGTAGTGGAGGTTTTTCGTGTTGTCTTAAGAAATAGAGAGAATCAGTCATTCCGCAAAATTGATACGCATGAATTTTCTTAGGCCAAGTCGTCCCCATTGCTTTCAATTACTTTCTTATACCAGTTAAAACTTTTCTTTCTTGTTCTATTCAATGTTCCTTTTCCTTCATTATCCCGATCTACGTAAATGAATCCGTATCTTTTCTTCAGTTCTCCTGTTCCGGCGCTAACGATATCAATCGGTCCCCAATAGGTATAGCCCATGAGTTCTACACCATCTACAACGGCTTCTTTCAATTCTTCGATATGAGCTCTTACATAGTCAATGCGATAATCGTCATTGATTTCACCGTTCTCGATTTCGTCATTTGTTCCCAAACCGTTTTCCACAATGAAGAGTGGCTTCTGATAACGGTCATATAATTCATTACATACATAACGAAGACCTTTGGAGTCAATCTGCCAACCCCAGGGTGTAGCCTCCAAGTATGGATTCGGCGTTCCTGCTATTCCTCCCGTGTGTCCCAAGATTCGAGTTCCGGCTTTGTGTGTAGTTGATCGATAATAACTAAAACCTAAATAGTCCGCTGGATATTGTTTAATTAGATCCAGATCACTGTCTTCCATCTTGATTTGAACATCATGTTCATCCCAAATACGATAAATATAACTTGGATACGTTCCCCGAAGAAGAACATCACCAAAGAATAGGGCACGTCTTCGTACTTCGTAGGTTTCGAATACATCATCAGGGTGGCATGTATTTGGATAAATCGCACTAAGTGCTAACATAGCCCCCATTTGAGAACCAGGGATGATGTCATGACATAATTTCGTTGCTAATGCACTTGCTACAAAACAATTGTGACTTGCTTGATAGATAGCCTGAAGTCGATTCTCATTTTCTTCAATCAAGATTGCTCCCGCGGCTATGGGGCTTGTGTAGATGTTATTGATTTCATTGAAACCCATCCAATATTTCACTTTATTCTTGTAGCGATTAAATATCGTTTCACAATAACGAATATAGAAATCGATCAGTTTACGGTTTTTCCAGCCGCCATATTCTTTGACTAAATGCCAAGGGGTTTCAAAGTGAGAAATGGTCACAACCGGCTCGATTCCATACTTCAATAATTCACCGAATAGATTGTCATAGAATTCCAAACCCTTTTCATTTGGATTCGGTTCGTCTCCTTTTGGAAAGATACGGCTCCAGGCAATAGAGGTACGAAATGTTTTAAACCCCATTTCCGCGAACATAGCCACATCTTCCTTGTAGTGATGATAGAAGCCAATCCCTTCATGATAAAGGTTCAGGTCGGTACTATCCTCTTTAAGCTCCGCGAGAAGCCCATTTGGCATTAAATCAACAATAGATAAGCCCTTGCCATTTTCAAGATGAGCACCTTCAGTTTGGTTGGCGGCAATCGCACCTCCCCATAGGAATCCTTGTGGAAATGATTTATTTCTTTGATTCATTGTTAGTCCTCCAGAGTTAGCTTATTTTATAACGGTTAGTATCTGATCTCCTGCATTAGTTTGCTTGCGATCAGCAGGAAGCACATCCAGATAGTCACTTGTATTCGCAATAATAACAGGTGTAACGGTTTGAAATCCTGCATCCTTGATTCCTTGAACATCAAAAGTAACTAATTTGTCTCCCTTTTTCACCACTGCACCACTCTCAACATGAGATTCAAAATATTTGCCTTTTAATTTGACCGTGTCAATTCCAATATGAATTAGTAACTCAACACCTTCATCGCTTGCTAAACCAATGGCATGTTTTGTGCGGAATAAATCGACCACTTTTCCGTCAAACGGAGAGAATACGATCCCTTCAGTAGGTTCAATTCCGATGCCTTTACCCATCGCGCCTGTTGAAAATACAGGATCATCTATTTTATCCAGCGGTACGACTTCACCCTTCAAAGGCGAAAAGATTTCTTCAACTGCACTTGATTTAATTTTATCTTGCTTGAACGTAGTAACTTCATCCTGTTTTTTTTCATTTGAAGAGCTAGTTTTATCGATATCTTTAATACCAAAAATAAATGCTAAAATCGTTGCCGCAAAAAATGAAGAGCCTATTCCCATTGCATATCCAAGTGTAGGCGTGTAATTAGGAATTGTAAAAATGCTGTTAAATACAAAGGTCGAAATTCTCACATCGAATACAGCAATCATTGCTCCGCCAATCGCTCCTGAGATAAACAGCAGGGGAATCAATTTTCTGTGTCTTAGAATCAAACCATACAGAATAGGCTCAGTTACGCCGGCTAACAGTCCCGATACCGTGCCTGCAAACGTAAAGGAGCGTAAATCTTTGTTTTTTCTTGAACGCAGGAAGATACCAAATGCGATCCCCATTTGTGCAAAAACAGATGCGGCAGTAATCGGTTTAATCATATCTCCGCCATTGGCCATGTTATCCAATATGATAGGCAGAGTGCCCCAGTGGATACCAAATATAACGAGAAACGGCCAAGCAGAGGCAATGATAATACCTGTCAAAATTGAAGAGAAGTCCATCATGAAAGCAACGCCGTTTCCAATTCCTGAACTGATATATTGTCCAAATGGACCAAACACGAGAGCTGTAGCTGGAACCATGATCAAGATACCAACCATAGACACGAAAAATAACTGAATCGTATCAGGAGTTATTCGTTTTAACCATTTTTCCAGTGGGGCGTAAACAGCCATCGCCATGAGAATTGGAAATACCGTTGAAGAATAGCTGGCAAGGATTAATGGAATACCCATGAAGGTTGTATCCAAACCGCTTTCTTTTAATGCGGTGAAATTAGGGTCCAGCAAGCCTGCTGCAATCACACCGCCAACAAAAGAATTGGCGCCAAGTTTTTTTGCAGCAGATATACCTACAAAGATAGGCAAAAAGTAGAACAGACCACTGGATGCAGCATTTAATACGGCATACGTTGAACCCTTGACATCAATCCAGTGAAGCACACTGAGAATGGCAAGCAAAGCCTTTATCATACCGGCACCGGCTAAAGCAGGGATGAGTGGAGTAAATACACCTGCGATGTAATCAAAAACTTTTGCCATAATTCCATCTTTCTGGTCATTAGGATCACCGTCTTCAGATGCACCAGAAGTGATATGGTGGGAATTCATAATCTCATCAAATACCTTACCTACTTTATTTCCAACGACAACTTGAAGTTGTCCCCCTTTTTCTACAACAGTAATAACATCAGGAATGGTGGACAAGGATTCTTTATCGGCCTTACTGCTATCTTTCAGCTTAAATCTTAACCGTGTTGCACAGTGAATGAGTGATTCAACATTTTTCTCGCCACCGACTAAGTGTACGATTTTGTCGCCTAATTCTTTATTTTTCATCGTTGGATCTCCTTTATCGCAATAGTATAGTCTGGGATGTTTGTAAGACTAGAAGGAGGGTAGAAGATAAAAAAAACTTGAATTAAACCTAAAGCAATTGTCTTTGTGACAATGCTCCAGATTGAATTCAAGTCTAGCCTCCCGAAGAGTAACAAGTTTGAAAAGTGTTATTCAGTTTTTCTAGTTAATAAACGCTGAATATGAATGGTTAAGTAAGTCACCTCCGTATCGGAAACCTCATATGCATACTGATTACGTATAAAAGTTTTTACTTTCTCCGTAGTTTTGAAAGCTTCCGAGTATCTCTCTTTGACTAGCTCATATATATAAAAATCCTCATCTCCGTCTTCGTAAGTTTCTTGAGAGAAAATTCTATTCGCAAAGAATTTCAAATGTGTGATAAAGCGAAATCCGGATAAGGATTCCTCATCCACTGTAATTCGAAGTTGATAGTTGATAATATTTAAAATCTCTTTTATAAACTGCGTTATCTTAGTAACTGTATTCATGCCGTTATTCAACTGAGCATTCACAAAATGAAAAGCAATAAAACCTGCTTCATCTTCGCCAAGCTCGACTTTGAATTTTTCGTTAATCATCTGGACTGCTACTTTGGCTATACTAAACTCCTCTTTGTATATTTTTTTTATCTCCCAAAGTAGTCCGTTCTTCACATCCAAGCCTTCTCTTGTTCGTGTAACGGCTAAGTTAATATGATCTGGCAATGAGATGTAGATGCTTTCATTCAGATCTTTTTTCAGCCTTTTTTTAGCAAGGCTAATGATGTCATCGGATATATCTATATCTTCAACGGAAACCTCTTTGAGGAGTTTTTTGAACTTAGCATACAATCCTTTGTCTTCCAGATAGAAGCGTTTTTCCACAAGCCTTGTATCTAGATCATCACCCTTTTTTTTATTAAATGCTAAACCTTTTCCAATCAGTATGATTTCATCTCCTTGGGCATCCACACTTATGGCAATGTTATTATTAATGACTTGTTTTATTACCACTAAACTCCCTCCCGAACCCAGACATGAAAAAAAGACTTCAACAAAACATAGGATATATTATCCCCATTTTTGCTGAAGTCTCGCCTGCATGACCAGTAACAATCTTCAATCGATTTGTATTTACTTATGGAATAGATGATAACTCGTAAACGTTCAAATGTAAACACTTACTTTAAACGCATATTCCGCAGCAATATGCGTTTAGATTCCATTACCATTCAAGCTCAGGAAGATCCTGATTCGCTAACCCCTCAAAAAAGCAGTTGATCAATATGATCAGCTGCTTTTTTGTTTTGTTGTCCATCGAATCAAAACGTTGAACTTCAATGGAGTTTATCCTGCATTTGTTTTAGCTGAGGGTTTGGTGATTTTCCAACCTAAGACAATCACTACGAATCCAATAGCAATCAACAGATACATGGTTGGTAGGAAGCTTCCTGTGTAGTCATACAATAGTCCAATGATAAAAGGACCTATTGCACCAATCATATATCCAATCGCCTGTGTCATTGCAGACCATGTGCTGGCCTCGATGGGGGAACTTGTCTTATCAATGGGTAATAACAAGGTGAGTGAAACTAGTCCACCTGCACCAATACCCAAACATATACTGGCTACAATTGGTGTAATATTAGTAAAACTTAAAAGAGCTAATCCAACAATTTCACTTATCGTGAAAAAAGTAATCCAAAACCTTCTACTCGGAATGCTTTTTAAGAGGAAAGGCAACAATAGAGTTGCTGGTAGCTGTGCGAGCATAGATAATGTGCCTATAAAACCAGCGTAAGACGATGCATATCCCTTTTTCTCCACAATGGCTGGCAGCCAAGCCGCGAAACAATAAAACAAAAGAATAACAATCCCTACAAAAGAGGTTAAAAGCCAGGCTTCCTTATTTTTCAGCGGTAAGGAGACGTTACTGCGTATTAATGCTTTTTCTTTGGTAGTATGAGGATGCCTGATGATCTTAAACCAAAGTGGAACAGCAATAAGTGCAAATACAAACCAGAAACCTAAACCAATTTTCCATGAATCATTGAACAAGTGTTGAAGAGGCGTCGTTAAACCTATGGCAATGGATGCACCTACGACCATAGAAGTAGAATACATACTAATCATCAAAGGCACCTTATCTGGAAAATAACTTTTAATGAAACCGGACATTAACGGGCTCACAATACCTATTCCAGCGCCAATAAATAACGCAGTGAATAATAGATATACTGGTGAATTCGTAAAGAAGCGTAGGAATGTTGCGATACCAATACAAGTAATAAAGATGGTAATGATTTTCTCGGCTTGGTAGCGGTTTGCCAGACGTCCGGCAAATAAGGAGCAAAACCCGATACAGAGTAAAGGGATCGAAGTCAATAAACTTGCTGAAGTCGAACTCATGCCTAAGTCATCGGTTATGCCGTGTAAGACTGGACTGATTGAAGTAATGCCAGGCCTAAGATTGAAAGAAGCCAGAATGAGTGCGAAAAAAAATAACTTGTAACGAGTTGCCATGCACGAAATACCTCCAATGAATGTCTTGATGAAATATTTTCTTTTATGTTACATTAAATTTTACATATTATAAAATGCATATTCATTATAAAGGAGATATCAAAATTGATATGGAATGAGACGCAAATTCAACTTATTGTTAAAATATCGGAGACAGGCAGTTTCACAAAAGCTGGTGAACAGTTGCATATGACACAACCAGCGGTAAGTCGTATTGTTGCGACGGTTGAATCCGAATTGGGAACGAAACTGATTAAGAGAAATAAGAAGAGTGGACTGGTTTTTACAGAGGTAGGGGAACAGATACTAGTCCTTTTTAGAAATGTGCTGAGTGAATTGCGAAAAGTAGAAGAGTTAGTTGCAGCTGAACAAGGCTTGGAGATCGGTAAAATTCACGTTGGAGCTTATCCCACAGCATGTACAAGGTTCATTCCTAAAGTTATACGAAAGCTTGAAGAGGAACATCCTGGTCTTGAAATTAGGCTCTCGGAAGGCAGTGTAAGTCAAGTGAAAGACTGGTTACGAACGAAATCCATAGACGTAGGAATAACGATTTCGCCGGATCAAGATTTTGATGTCATTCCTTTAGTAAAAGATGAGTTAATCGTAGTTATTCATTCACATCATCCTTTAGTTCAGAAAGAATTTATAGAAATTCCTGACTTGGAAACCGAAAATTTGATAGTGGGGAGAGGTGGTTATGATGTAGAAGTGCATGCTATATTCAAAAATTATCATATGAAGCCTAAGGTTCGGTTCGTCGTTGATCATATCGATACAGCATTGAGTATGGTCAAAGAAGGTCTGGGGATTATCGTTACAACGAAAGGCGCCATTTTGTCGCTACCAGAGCAAGTGACATACCGAGAACTTAAACCAAGTATGTTTAGAGATATTAACATCGCAGTGCCAGATCTGAAGGATATGTCTAAGGCAACGGATGTTTTTATCCAAACGGCACGTTCCCTTTTTAGTAATAACATCTAAATGAGGCTGAAGAGTGAATAAAAAAATCCCTTACTCTGATGAGGTACCATCGTAGTAAGGAAAAGACTGAGATCATTCGATTTTTGAAACCTCTTTGGCCAACCACTCTACTAAAAAGAGAACAGGGAATTGAGTTGTAATGTTAGCTGATTCATAAAATTCTTCAGCAACGTAGTATGAAATATTAATATCTGACATTTTTGCAATGGTAGACTGACGATTGTTGGTTATACTCACAATTTTGTTTTTTTCCTGCTTAATTTGTTTCAGAAGTGGCAGTGTAAAAGGGTTCTCACCTGAAGTTGATAAAGCAATGGTAACACTATTTTTACGCATTTTAGCATGGACAGGGAAATGGGGATCATCGATATACATGGAGAATGTACCCAAACTTGAAAAGTACCTTGCTCCATATTCAGCCATAATACCAGAACTTCCTGTACCTATAAAAATGACACCGCTGGCTTTAGAAATCAACTGGGCAGCATTTTTAATTTTTTCTTCCAAATTAGGATGTTGAAACCTCTCAAAAAATTCATAGGCAGCCTGGTGGGGACTTTTTAAGGTTCTCGTTGATGTTCTTTGTTGAGACAAGAGCATTTTGAGCTTTACTTTAAACTCGGAAAAGCCTTCGCAATCGTTTTTTTTGCAGAAACGCAAGACGGTGGTCGTCGAAACATGAGTTGCATCGGCTAGCTCTCGTATACGCATATATGTAACTTTATCCATGTTCTGCATAATATAGTTAAAAAGAGACATTTCCAAATCATTATATGAAGAAATTTGCTCGTTAGTAAACATGATTTTCCTCCTCTGATTGATAAACTTTAAAACAAAACATCTAACTTACCATCCTTGCTAATGTAATATACTATTCCCCAAGAAAACAAGGCGTTACACATAAATAACAAATTTCATTTGATGTTAAATCAAACTAAAGGACTGCAACATATATATTTTCTATGGTATTAACATGAAATTTAAAAAGCCTTTCTTTCTAGCTCTCACTGGGGGAGCTGGAGCATTTACAGGGATACTTGTCATTAAATCTTTTTTTTTGTTGGGACTGCAGGTAAAAAAGTAGCAACTCTCCAAACATAACTTGGAAAGGTGCTGCTTTTCTAAAAGCTTAAATCCAAAGAAATTAAGAAACAGTTTCAAAACAAAAACACAGCGTTTTATTTAAGTAACAAATTCGAATAAGTGTTAAATCAAACTAAAAGTTGTGTATCTATTTATTTTCCTTTGTGATCTAAGTAACATGGATGATGCAAGCTTGAATCTGTTTAAAAAACGGATTGAACAGATACTCTAATAAATAAGAATTATTTGATCGCAACATGAAAGGTGGAACAATAATGAATCAAACATTTCAATTTCCAGATGGCTTCCTGTGGGGTGGGTCTGTATCCGCTAACCAATTAGAAGGTGCTTATCTTGAGGATGGAAAAGGGTTATCCATTCAAGATATCATGCCGAATGGTATTATGACACCTCCAACGGCTGAACCTACCGAAGATAATATGAAGTTAGTTGGTATCGACTTTTATCATCGATACAAAGAAGACATTAAACTGTTAGCGGAAATGGGATTTAAGGTGTTCAGAACATCAATCGCTTGGTCCAGAATCTTTCCGAAGGGCGACGAGCTTGAACCAAACGAAAAAGGACTTCAATTTTACGATAACTTGTTCGATGAGTGCCTGAAATACGGCATAGAGCCGTTAGTTACCATTTCTCATTATGAAACTCCGTTACATCTGTCCCGTGAATATGATGGATGGGTTAACCGTAAAATGATTGATTTCTACGAACGATATGTGCGGACTATTTTTAACAGATATAAAAACAAGGTTAAATACTGGCTGACATTTAATGAGATCAACTCGATTTTGGAGCATCCATTTATTAGTGGTGGTATCAGCACACCTAAAGAGCAACTTAGCAAACAGGATTTGTACCAAGCGGTTCATCATGAATTTGTGGCAAGTGCACTTGCCGTGAAAATTGGTCATGAAATCAATCCGGATTTCAAAATCGGTTGTATGGTTATTGCAATGCCCATTTATCCATTAACTCCTGACCCTAAAGATATGATTCAAGTTATGAATGCTGACCATAAAAATACGTTTTTTGCCGATGTGCATGTACGTGGTTATTATCCAAACTATATCAAGCGGTATTTGAGAGAGAACGGAATCAATATCCACTTCGAGCCTGGAGATGAGGATATCCTCAAACACACGGTTGATTTTATTTCGTTCAGTTATTATCAGAGCAGTTGTGAAACAGCAGATCCTGCTAAACAAATTAAGGGAGAAGGTAACCTTATTGGCGGTGTACCTAATCCACATCTGAAAGCAAGTGATTGGGGATGGCAGATCGATCCAGAAGGCTTGAGATACATTATGAATGTTCTGTATGACCGCTATCAGAAACCATTGTTTATCGTGGAAAATGGATTAGGTGCAGTAGATCAATTGATTACAGATCAAAACGGAGAAAAAACAGTTGAAGATGACTATCGTATCGATTATCTGAAGCAGCATTTAATCCAAGTGGCTGAAGCTATTCAAGATGGTGTTGAACTTATGGGGTACACGACTTGGGGTTGTATCGATTTGGTGAGTGCAACTACAGCGCAACTGAAAAAACGCTATGGTTTTATCTACGTCGATCGTCATGATGACGGTACAGGTACATTGGAACGTTATCGTAAAAAGTCGTTTTATTGGTATAAAGATGTAATCAGCAGCAATGGAGGAAGTTTGTTCAAATAATAAGAAAAAGAATGAATAGGGAAAACCCTCATTCGTGAGGAAAGCCGCTGCAATAGCGGCTTTTTTTCTATTCCAGCATGATCTTCTCATTAACTAACTGGTAGTAGTACTCATCCATCTGTTCTGCTGTAACATCTTCTTCAAGATGATATATCCACCATGTGACCAGTAAACTAATAACGCCAGAATGATATTCGGCTAAAAGTTCAATAGGTGCTGAAAGTCGTTTCCCCCTTCGTTTGAGTTCAAGAAAATCTCTTCTGGAAATATCACCGATATAGTTTTTAAAAAAATCAGTAAATTCCTTGTCATTTTTTTGATTTTGCACAATCGGCTCCAGCAAATTTTCCAACATGAATTTAGACAGGCTTTGCAGGGGCTGTTTTAGCCGATCCTCTGTGTTCATTTTCAGATAATCCTGAAGCACCCAGGTCAGGGTTGAGTGTAAGAGTGCAAATTTATCCTCAAAATGTTTGTAAAATGTGGTACGGTGAACCATCGCTCTGTCGCATATTTCATTAATCGTAATATTGCTAAATAGTTTTCCTTGCTCGGATAACAAATCTTTAAAGGAGATAGTTAACAATTTATGTGTTCTGAGAACCCTCAAATCTACCTTGGTTTTTGTCTTTTTCATCTACATCACTTCCATATTGTAGTTTAACTATATAGTGACTTTGTATTGAATCTTACCAGAAGAGAGATTTTAATTATATATTGGTAGTATAAGTAATATTTTTATCCTTCTACAACCGTAGAACAAAACTAAGTTTGAAGAAAGGATGAAGTTGAGATGTCTGAAGCGAAAAAAGCTCTGGTCATTGGGGCAGGGATTGCAGGATTGATTACGGCAAGAATGTTAGCTGACTATTATGACGAGGTATGTGTGATTGAAAGAGATGAATTCCCTTTGGATCCAGATAACAGGCAGGGTGTACCTCAATCATTTCATCCACACCGTGTACAACCACGTGGCGCACTCATTATGGAGCATTACTTCCCGGGATACAATGATGAATTAATCCAAATGGGAGCGATATCTTCACATGATGAGCAGTTTCTGATTGCTAACCGATACGGCACATTAGTCAACAAGGAGGACCCTTCTTCGTTTGAAATTGCATCGTGTAGCAGAGCTTTGCTGGAATGGGTGCTGCGCAAGCGAATCCAGAACATGCCTCAGATCAGCTTTTCAACAAGCAAGGAAGTGACTGGACTTATCGTATCTGAAGATCAGCGTACTGTCACAGGCGTTTATACCAAAGAAAGAAGCGGAGAAAAAAAAGAAGAGCAAATTTCAGCAAATATGGTTATTGATGCTTCTGGACGTTCTTCCAAGATAATCAGATGGCTTAATAAGATTGGATTAACAGTACCAGAGCCTGAAGTGCTTAAGGTATCTCTTGGTTACAGTACCCGGTATTACAAAATAAAAGGCTCCATTCCGAACGAATGGGTGATGTCTGACTCCGATCCTGAGCAAGGTATTCGTGCAGGTATATTTACGCGTATTGAGGATGATATTGTTGGACTCATTCTTTTTAATGCAGGAGGAAATGAATACCCGTCTACTCAGCCGGAGGAGTTTCAAGAACAAATCAAACATCTGTTCGCTGGAGATAAAATCGTCGAACTTATGGAGCAATTAGAACCCTTGCAAGGGCCTAGAGGATACCGTATTTCGGAGTCTGTTCGTCAGCGTTTTGAACTGATGGAGAATTGGCCCTCTGGCTTACTCGTCCTTGGTGATGCTCTGTGTGGTTTCGATCCTATTCACGGACAGGGCATAACTGTTGCGGCGATTGAAGCCGAGACGATAGGGAAATGTCTTGAAGAACAGCGCATACAACCTGAACCACAGTTTGAGCGTAAGGCGTTACAGCGTATGCAGCAGGCCATTGAGCCAGCCTGGTGGCTTAGTTCTGTGGCTGACATGCGTTGGAAAGGGGTGGAACATGGTGGACCTTTCGAAATGAAAGGAGTTACTTTTGGTCAGAAATATATTAATTTGTTTACCAAGCAGGCGATGAAAAAAGCTGAACAAGAAAAAGATAATCAACTTTTCTTTATGCAATTCCTGATGAACGCATTGATCCTTCCGCCAAGTGAATACTTTAAAAAGGAAGTTC
Source organism: Paenibacillus sp. FSL R5-0749 (assembly GCF_038595085.1). Taxonomy (NCBI): domain Bacteria; kingdom Bacillati; phylum Bacillota; class Bacilli; order Caryophanales; family Paenibacillaceae; genus Paenibacillus; species Paenibacillus sp. FSL R5-0749. The sequence continues at coordinate 3,715,334 of NZ_CP152005.1, forward strand.
TGGACATGATTCTGGACGATAATGGTTCAAAAGAGGAGATGGAATTAAGAGCAGAGCTTGGTGTACAGGATCCTGATTTGTTTCAGCAAAAATTAGATAAGATTCTTCCTACATTTGAACTGGAGTATAATGAGCAGATTAAAGAACTTTTAGACTCACTTCAACCTGCGATGAGCTAATCAATAACAGAAAAGTCTTGTATGTACGAGTAAATTATGCCCCTCCATCGTTTCAAGAAACCCAGGTCATTCCGAGACTCTGGGTTTTTTAGCCTGTGTACTCCAGCGGTCATTTGTCACACCTTTCTAGATGCCCTATAATGATGAACAAGAACAATAACAAATGAGGGAATTCCATGGATTTATATAATATTACCGGTTTTCTTATACACCGAACAGATATAAAGCTGACCAATTATTTTACAAAACAATTAAAACCTTACCAAGTCACACCTGAACAATGGAATATTATAAGCTATTTGAATACGGATAAAGGGATGAACCAAAAAGAATTGGCAGAGGCCATTGATCGTGACCAGACAACCGTCGTTAGAATGGTACATTCTCTTGAGCGTAAGGCTATGGTAAAACGAATGACGAACAAACAAGACAAACGTTCCCATGATTTATTTTTAACCCCTAAAGGAGAAGAAATCAAACAGAAATTGTCACTAATTGTATTAAATGCTCATCATTATGTAACGCGGGGAATCGAATCTCAAGAGTTGGAACAATTAAAAGTGCTACTGGAAAAGTTGTATTCAAACGTACAGAACGAATAATTCCTTTTAAAGGTCTCATATTCATTTTTCCATCGAATAGAAGCTTGTTACAATACAGTTGGCTACAGGAAATACTTTGTTTATAGGTGGAACTGCTTTGAAAAATAATCATGATGACTTGAATGTATGGGTATTTTAGCGTACTAATTCCAGCTTGAATGTAGGAACTCACTGTATTTTAGTGAGTTTTTTATGGTTTTGTAAATCAAAATCTTCTCCACACTCTTGATTATTTGACAGGCTTAATGGACATAGTGTTATAATATATATGCGTACACATGTAAAATCAAAAAATGCGTTAGGAGCGGGAAACGAATGACTGTAAAATTATTTACACCTTTCACCATTAAAGATACTACATTTAGAAACAGAATTGTTATGTCTCCCATGTGTATGAACTCCAGCTTGAACAAAGATGGAAAAGCTACCAATTGGCATGTGCTCCATTATGGCAGCCGAGCGGTTGGCCAAGTCGGATTAATTATGGTTGAAGCAACAGCAGTTTCTTCTGAAGGTAGAATTACGGATGAAGACCTCGGGATTTGGTCTGACGAGCAAATGGACGATTTAAAAAAAGTTGTTGATGCTGTTCATGAGAATGGATCGAAAATTGGAATTCAGATTGGTCATGCTGGCAGAAAGGCGGAGCTAGACGAAGAAATTGTTGCTCCATCAGCAATCACGTCAGAGGGTAAAAAAGTACCCAAAGAGATGACCCAAACTGATATTTCCGAAATGGTCTATAAATTTAAAGAAGCGGCCCGTAGAGTTAAAGAAATAGGATTCGATGTGATAGAGCTACATGCCGCTCATGGATATTTAATCAATCAATTTTTATCTCCAATTACGAACCAAAGAACGGATAAATACGGTGGAAATGAAGAGAATCGTTACCGTTTCCTTGAAGAAGTTATAGATGCTGTTAAAACAGAATGGCAGGGGCCTTTGTTCGCACGTATTTCAGCTACGGAATATGACAAACAGGGGAACTTGATCGAAACATACATTCGCTATTCATTGAAAATGAAAGAACAGGGCATAGATCTGATCGATTGCAGCTCCGGTGGAGTTGTCACCCTTCCCATTGATGTGTATCCAGGATACCAAGTTCAACTAGCTGAGACTATTCGCAAAGAATCCAACATTCCAACTGGAGCCGTTGGACTGATTACTACAGGTATTCAATCGGAAGAAATTCTCAAGAACGAAAGAGCTGATCTCGTATTTATCGGGCGCGAACTTCTTCGTGATCCATATTGGGCTCGAACAGCAGCAATTGAATTAAACACAATAATTGATTCTCCAGCACCTTATCAAAATTATGGAGCAAGCTGGTTTCCTAAGAAATAATTTTTTTCACCTTTAGAAACGTTTACCTCAATGTAGAGATTGAGAACAAAAAGCCACTTTATTGATATAGCGGCTTTTTGTTCTATGCGAAAAATCTTAATGTTGTATTTAGTAAAAGCTTCTCTTAACAAAAGTTCTTGCTAATCAGAACTCCATTAAAGATTGACATTGTATCAAATTTCAAACGAAATATATGCTATAGCATATATTAAAGGGACAAAAGGAGACTTTATATGGACATGATCAGCGAAAAACTCTGTTCAACCTATAACATTCTCACTAAACGGTGGAGTATTCATATACTTTACGTGCTCTTGAATAATCCTAAAAAATTCAAAGAGATTTACCAAGAGATCGGTGGAATTTCGGAAATGATGTTGGCCAGAAGGTTAGTTGATCTTCAAAAAGAACATTTAATTACAAAAAACCTGAACTCCAATAAAGTTTATCCTAAGTATGTCCTAACTGAAAAAGGGCGAGCGCTATCTTCATTCATACCTACTCTAATTCAATGGGGCTGTACTGACTTCCCCTTAACAGGAGATAGTTACTCAATAAATAAGGAGGAGAGAGGAGATGGAACGGCTTTCTCATAAAATTTTGATTGTTGACGATGAGCAGCGAATTCGAAATCTTCTGCGCCTTTACTTAGAACGAGAAGGGGTTGATGTAGAGGAAGCTAGTACAGGAGAAGACGGGCTAGACAAGGCACTCAGCGGTTACTACGACCTTCTTATCTTAGATGTCATGTTACCAGGTATGGATGGCCTCTTCTTAACATCAAAAATTCGTCAATACAAAACAACGCCTATACTTATGATAACGGCAAAAGCGAGTGAAAAAGATATCATTGAAGGGTTTGAAGCAGGAGCAGATGATTATGTAATCAAACCTTTTAGCCCCCGTGAAGTGGTACAACGAATAAAAAGGTTAATTCAAAGAAGTCAGGGGATGAACGAAGACAATATTAATTTTCAGAGAAGATTGAAACTGCGTAATTTTGTTATTGAAGAGAATCACTTATTGACTTCAAATGGAAGAGAAGTATATCTTACAACAAAGGAATATGAATTGTTATTTTATTTGGCAACCTCTCCAGATAAATTGTTTACAAGAGAAAACATTCTACAACATGTATGGGATTATGATTATAGTGTTGATTATCGAACTGTAGACACTCATATTATGCGAATCCGTGAAAAGCTGGATATGATCTCACCCAATTCATCCTCTATGATTAGAACTGTATGGGGATTAGGATATAAATTTGAGCTCAATTAATTATTTTTAATTCTTAGGATTTACTTTTAATTATGGAGGAGGATTTGTATGTCACAATATACTAGACCTGATTGGAGCCGTAGCGCTTTAATCACTATTGATTTGCAAAAAGATAACTCTCTTGCCGGATCAGTTGCAGAAGTTCAAGGTACCGCTGAACTTTTACCAACGATAGAATTGATAACGAATGCTTTCCGAGCTGCTAGTCGGCCTATTATTCATGTTATTCGACTTTATAAAACAGATGGATCAAATGTCGATCTTTGTCGCAGAGAAGTCGTAGAGAATGGTTTCCAATTTGTAGTGCCTGATACGGAAGGCTCCAATTTGGTTAACGCCGTAAGACCAGCAAACAGCCCCGATCTTGATGGAGATGAACTTCTTAGCGGGAAGTTCCAGCAATTAGGAGAACAGGATTGGGCCATGTATAAACCCAGATGGGGAGCATTTTACCAAACTCATTTAGAAAAATTTCTAATTGAAAAAAAGATTGATACATTAGTTTTTACGGGCTGCAACTTTCCCAATTGTCCACGAACCAGTATTTACGAAGCTAGCGAAAGGGATTTCAAGGTGGTCATGGCCGATGATGCTATATCTGGACTATATGAGAAAGGCGTAGCAGAGATGAACAATATTGGTGTTTCAGTCGTATCCTCCTCTGAAATTATACGGAATTTAGAACTTATCTCCGAGTAGATCAAAAATGAGCTCAGCTCCAACTATAGAATTCATAATTAGTCGCTATTATAGCGACTTTTTTTATATTATGGGTATGGTACAGGATTTTGATTCTAGAGTGCAACTTCTTCTCAAGAAAGAATTTTATGTTGCTTATTCCTTATGAGAATAATTATATTAACAAAGGGTACCATGAAAAAGTAAAGATATGCTGCTCCCACACAACGAAGAAAAGAGAGTGATTGATTTGGAATATATTAATCGTTGGGGATTATTGAATTCTTTGATTAGCATTATAAATGAAACTTCAGATAATGATACCAATGTGATGCTAGCTAAATATCTACTAGAAAATTACAATCGCTTACATGAACTTAATGTTTATGATATTGCGGATGAATGTTTTGTTAGTCGAGCAACGGTCAGGCGACTCGCACAAAACTTAGGATACGATAATTTCAAAGATTTAAAAAAACAATTCGACGATTTTTATAGTAATTATAGTTTTTATCGCTTTGGAATTCCTGCTACCAGCGAAGAACACTCCGTTGCCAAACAGTTATATGAGATGGCTTTGGAATGTGATCGTCACCTCACACCTGATTTTCTAGAGCGGGCGGTTACAAAAATTCATCAAAGCAAGCAGATCGTTTTCTTGACTTCAGACGTTTATAGTGACCAGTGCAGTGATTTTCAAAAGGCTATGATTTTATCCGGTAAAATTGTTAGAGTTATTTCAAATAAGTTTGAAGATAACGCTGTGCTTGAAAGTCTAAACCGGGATGATATGCTGGTTGTTCTATCGGTCGCTGGTTTTTTTGCGAGTGTATCATTTGATATGGTCAATTCCTTAGATACCAACAAGATACTAATCACAACCATTCATAAGGAATTGTATGAGAAACATTATGATGAGGTATGGTATCTAAGCAGTTCGGATCTTTCTCAAAGCCGAAGTGTGTATACAATCTATGCTCTTAAATATTATCTCGAAAGCATTTATGCGACATATATCAAAAAGTACGGCAAATAAAGTGTATCCGCTGGACTGCCGAGTCTCCTCCAATTTGATTTCCTAAAGAAACCAACGTTCTAACGTTAGGTTTCTTTTTAATTCAATTTTTGTAAATCAGAGTCGGAGGTGTCGTAAGCGCTTTCGGAAAGATTGAAAATCTGGGGTGCAGATTTTGTCCCCAACTTTATAAATCAAATAAATATAATGAAATTACAGTATACTTCATCTTCAAATGAGCACATCGAACATGAGGATGTACTAAAAAAGGTGTAGGGTGGGTGGGAGTATGGTTTCAAATAAAACGCTTGTACAGGATATTCTTGATGCTGCCGGGGGGACATCTAATATTCGAAGCATAACACACTGTGCGACAAGACTACGTCTGACAGTCAATGATCCAGCAAAAACAAAAGATGAACAATCAATCAAAAAAATCAACGGTGTTCTTGGCATGGTCATGCGAAATGATGAATATCAGATCATTATTGGCCCAGGAGTTGAAGCTGTGTATCTAGACTTTTTGAAGTTGGGAGAGTTCAAAAAGTCTGAAGTTGATGAAGATTCGCAGAGTGCACCGGAAAAGACAAAAAAGGGTCTTCGATCCCTCTTATTGAAAGCGATTGATTTCATCTCTGGTTCGTTTGTACCTGTGTTACCCATTATAGTGGCCGGTGGTTTAATCAGTGCCATTCTTGTTGTATGTACTACCTTTTTTGGAATGAGCACCGAATCAGGGACATATGTCGTACTCAATGCGATTTACAAAGCAGCATTTACTTTTTTACCTATATACGTGGGGTATAATACGGCTAAAAAATTGAATGTTACACCTATGTTGGGGGCGCTTTTAGGCGGTGTGTTTGTTACCGGCAGTATTAGTGGAGTTAAAGGACTTGATTTCTTAGGAATCCCTATTACAGCAGTAGACTATGGAAGTTCAGTTCTGCCAGTTGTGTTCGGTGTGCTCTTTATATCTGCAATATATCATCCGCTCGAAAAACGGATTCCTAAGTCGATCAAATTCTTTGTAGTACCAACCATTACGATGATTATTACCGTTCCAGTCGCTTTAATTGCAATTGGTCCATTGGCAACTTGGCTTGGTAGCTACATTGCAATCGGTCTGGCTTGGCTTCATACGAACCTTGGTTGGTTCTCTGTTGGGGTTATGGGTGCCCTTGCACCAATATTGATCTTTAGCGGCACGGGTACTGCGTTATATCCTGCGATCTTTCTTTCATTCACAGAGAATGGATATGAAGGTTTTGTAATGACGGGCCTGTTGGCAGGGAATCTTGCGGTTGCAGGGGCTGCCATTGCAACAAGCATGCTGTTAAAGAACAAGGAATCCAAATCTGTGGCCATGTCTACAGGCATCACTGCTTCTTTCGGTATTACAGAGCCCGCGATTTTCGGAGTATTAACTAAATTTAAACGTCCATTTATAGGGGCGATCATTGGTGGAGCTATTGCTGGATTGTTTGCAGGATTAATGCGGGTCGTAGAGTATAGCTTTTCATCACCCGGTATTGCTAGTGTTATCGCCTTTATTAATCCCGATGGAACGCTTTTTAATTTCTTCATGGCCATTATAACGATCGTAATTGCATTTGTTTGTGGCTTTGTTGCTACTCGTATACTGGGTGTGGAAGAAGACACGTTAATTGAAAATTAGTTTGTTTTAGGAAACTGCATATGTAAATGCTAAAATTCAATATTGAAAGGAACGAATACAATGACTACTATTTTTCCAAAAGGATTCTTGTTTGGAGGAGCAACAGCAGCAAATCAGCTTGAAGGAGCTTTTGATCAAGGAAATAAAGGTCTCTCCAGCTCGGATATGGTTCGTTACATTCCACTGGATAAGGCTAATAAAGAGACCTCTTTTACCTTTGATGTAAACCAAGAACAAATTGACGAAATACTCAATGATCCTGACAAATTTAACCTTCCTAAACGTAGAGGTGTCGATTTCTACCATCACTACAAAGAGGACATTGCTCTTTTTGCCGAGATGGGCTTCAATGTATTCCGTATGTCGATTTCTTGGCCTCGGATCTTCCCAACAGGTGAAGAGACCGAACCAAATGAAGAGGGCTTGCAATTCTATGATGATGTGTTCGATGAGTTGGCTAAATATAATATCACTCCGTTAGTCACGATCTCGCACTATGATTATCCGCTGCATCTCGTTCAGAAATACAATGGATTTGAAAGTCGGGAAATGATTGATCTATTTGTGAAGTATGCAAAAACGTTATTTTCTCGTTATCACAATAAAGTGAAATACTGGCTCACATTTAATGAAATTAACATGGTGATGGACAGTCCTTATACTTGCAGTGGAGCTATCCCTGAAAACTCAAAACGAAATGAAATGGATTTGAGGTTCCAGTGTACGCACAATCAATTCGTTGCATCTGCCTTGGCTGTTCAGGCAGCACACGAAATTGATCCAAGCCTCAAGGTTGGCTGCATGGTTTGCCGCTTGGAATACTACCCAGAAACATGTGAACCAGCTAACCAATGGCGCGCTTTGCAAGAAGGGCAGTTGAACAATTTCTTTGGTGATGTGCATGTATTTGGTGAATATCCATTTTACATGGAGCGTTATTTTAAAGAAAATAATGTTCATATTGAGATGCAGCCTGGTGATCTTGAGATTCTGAAAAATGGACGTGTGGATTTTGTATCTTTTAGCTACTACATGTCTTATATCGCTCGTGCCAACTCAGGTGATCTGGGTCATTTGAACAGTAAAATTAAGAATCCTTATCTGAGCTCAACCAAGAGCGGCTGGCAAATCGATCCGCTGGGATTCAGAATTGCTTTAAATAATTTGTACGATCGATACGAACTTCCGTTAATCATTGCAGAGAACGGCTTCTCAGATGTAGAGATCCTTGATGACAACAACGAGATTCAAGATGAAGGAAGAATTCAGTTTTTGAAGGAACACTTGGAACAATTACAAGAAGCTATCCTCGATGGGGTAGACGTATTCGGTTATTGCTGGTGGGGACCAATCGACATTATTTCTTCAAGCTCATCTGAGATGACTAAACGATATGGATTTATTTATGTGGATCAAGATAATGAAGGAAACGGCAGTTTGAAACGGTATAGAAAGAAAAGCTTCTATTGGTATAAACAATTTATCGCTGAACACTCCAGTAAATAGAGCTTCCAGAATTACCTGCTACTCCATTTTAAAAATGAACTAGATGTACCGTCTTGGAGTCATTTTAAAAGATACACTGATCACGGTAATCGTCTTTCCAAGATCAGACTAAAAAAAAAGGAAATGATTGTTATGTTTAAAAACTTGTTTGGAAAAAAAGAAGAAGTGCCCACAACGATTGAATTAAAGGCATATGCAACAGGGCAATTGGTGGGTATTGAAGAAGTGCCAGATCCGGTTTTTTCAGAAAAGATGATGGGAGAAGGCGTCGCCATTATTCCTTCAGAAGGGAAAATATACGCACCCATTGAGGGTGAAGTGGTTAGTGTATTCCCGAGAAAACATGCAGTTGTCATAAGAGCGCACAATGGCGCAGAAATTCTAATTCATATTGGCCTTGAAACGGTATCCATGAAGGGTGAAGGATTTACCACACATGTTACCGAGGGAAAAAAAGTCAAAGCAGGGGATTTGCTTGTAACCGTTGATTTAAATTTGGTGAAAGAGAAAGCAAAAGATATTATTACACCGCTTGTTATCACCAACGCTGATATAATCGAACGTGTAGAAAAGCCAATTTCTACTGGAAAAGTGAGTGCTAACGAGCAAATTATTTTAACGGTAACTGCAAAGTAGTATGACGTCCTGAAAACATATCTATATGAGGAACTGCTAGTGATAGCAGTTTCTTTATTAGCCGTTTTGGATGCCAATAACGTCCTTTAACGGAGAACGCTCAAATTGAAACATATGTACAAAATACGAGTTTTGTGAAACAGTACTAATGATTTAAAAGCTGCACAGTTGATTTCGCTGTACAGCCATTTCTTCAATTCTTTATAGTTCTCCAATTTTAATCGTTTAATCCCAGACTACTTCTGTTCCTGCAATAAAATCATGAATCGCACGTCGATCCTCACGTAAACCAACCATAAAAGCACTCACAATAACTCCGATACCCAAAGTTATTACATACACAAGTCCAGCCACAACAACTCGCATCAGCATCGTACCAATTTTTGGCGGTTCATGTGTATCGTATTTACGGATTCGAATTCCACATATACGTTTTCCAATGGTTCGGCCATACCAGTAAACTGGTAATAAAATTGAATATATCGCACTAAGTAATTTGGCAATCGGTTCATCCGTATCAAAATTACCCGTAAGCACACCTGCAATAATAACTAACGGAATTGAAATAATAAGACTATCCAATACATTTGCTCCTAATCTAATCCAAAAACCTGCTTTATACAAAATGTTTTCCTCCAAACTACAATTTTAAACTAAATTTCTAAATTACTTCCTGAACTCCCTTCATTAAAATATCTAACTTTATGTACACAACTCAAATAGTATAACAGAAAATTTTACCTATTTACGATATAACTACTATTCATTTTAATTGCAACCTTTGTGAATTTTATAACAAACTTCGAATTTACTTAACTGCTGTTCACACTGCTTACTCTTATCTTTTCTAATATTTAGCTTCTGAGTCTCCAATAAATACACCATAATAATTATGTAAACCAAGAAAATCTACTCAACATTTGTTAAGTAGCCTTCTGTTCGTTCTGCGTCTGCCCTCTTCGCCAAATCTTATACTCCACAATGGCATAGACTAAACCGGCGATGGCAAATATCCATATCGATGTCATTCGGTTCAGATGGTATCCATTCACGAAATATGGATTGTACATGAGATCAAAAACCCATAGCCCGCCCCATCCAAACCCAATCATATAGATGATAGTTCTCATCATAGGAAAGCATACATATTTCCGCAGCAGCCATGAGATCGGGATAAGAATAACAACATGAAAAACGACTAAATAGTGACCAAATCCCAGGATAAGCGACAAAATATATATCAAGCCCCCTAGATTACGTAAGCCGTAATACTCTGTCGTTGTAATATGGTACCCTTCAATCCTCTCAAGAACGATAAGTGCTGTAAAGAAGATCCCGATAAATATCAGTCCTAATACCATGTAACGTTGAACCGCGTTCACCAACATCAGATCACCCCAATGTCTAAACGCAGCCAGGATCGTTCAAGTTACATGATTTCGAACAAATTACACAATTACACATAGGCGTTATTAGGTTATGTTAATGTTAAAGTTAATCCATCGTAAATTGCTCTCATCCAACGACTACTTCTGACCTTCCAGAATCATCGTATCCAGGCGGTCCATAAGCTCATTTTATAGATCTTTTCATTCTTCACTGCATTCATGATATTCCACACCTTGCTGTCTGCCATCTTATTCTCGCTATTCTCCATCAATAGCAGACGATCCGGATTAACGGTAGCCAGAGCCTCCAGTGCGATCTGTTTACCGCCCCAGTCCTCTGTGCGCTTCAGGCCCCATTCACCGTATAACATCTCAGCTGCCCCTTTATATCAGTAGACGACCAGGTTGTTTGGATTTGTCTCAATTACGGCAAAGGATTCACCATGTACAGCCGCCTCCAGCTTTTGTTTCCACTCTGCAGATTTCGCATCATACTTGGCCAGATATTCATCCTTCTTGCTTTCTTCTCAATTGTAGGTCCCATGATGCCTTCCAACCCAATGGAAGCTGACTTCAATTCATCAAAAGAACGACGCATCCGTTCAAAACGTTTGCCCCCCCATATTGTGGGTGTCTTGATCTCACGAATACCGCTCAGATATTCATGCAGGCGACTGGCGGCTTCATTTTTGATTCTATTTACAATTCTCGCCAACCAAAAGAAGTGTCGTCGGAGAAAATTCCCGTTTTTTATTATATAGACAAATGTGACTTTTTTGATCTTTAACTCCCGTAATATTTTCCATTTATTATGGATAAATATGAGAAGTAGTTACTTATATCATTAAACTGTCGCCTATTGAATCCAACCGCTTGTATGTTATGATATATTTTAAAATGTTATAACATACAAAAGGAGTGATGCAATGCAATCGCCAGTATTAACTATTGGAGAACGGTTAAAAGAAATACGAGCAACTAGAAATCTTACACTTGAAGATGTTTCTAAACTGACTGATGTAAGTAAGCCTATGCTTGGACAAATTGAAAGAGGACAGTCTTCACCAACGATTACAACTCTTTGGAAAATCGCAGTCGGCTTAAAAGTCCCTTTATCTTTATTATTGGAAGAGCTAGAAGATGAGTGCAGTGTGGTTGATACACGGTCCAAAGACGCTATCATTGAAAATGACGGAAAAATGAGAGCATTTCCTGTTTTTCCTTTTGACCCTACCCGTAACGTTGAAATATTTTATATCGAATTTGATCCTGGATGTCACCATCCATCTGAAAGACACCTTGATGGTGTGGAAGAATATATTTTTGTGGTACAAGGTATGTTAGAAATGGTAGTCAACACAAAAAAAATTGTTTTAAAAGAAAATCAAGCACTCCGCTTCCGTGCTAATGTTTTTCATTCCTATAATAATCTCTATCAGGAAACATGTATCATTTACAACATGATTTTTTACCCAAGAACATAGGCAAGTTTCATCTGTGATCATCTAGAAAATATTTAAAATGAGGTGTGGTGATTATGACAATTGAAAAAGTAAAAGATTTTTTTAAACAATATGGTATGAATTCTCAAATTATCGAATTTGAAGTATCTAGTGCAACCGTGGATTTGGCTGCATCTGCATTAGGTTGTGAGCCAGAGAGAATCGCAAAAACACTTTCTTTTATGGTGAATGGACAAGCTGTTTTAGTAGTTGCTGCCGGGGATGCAAAAGTGGATAACAAAAAATTCAAAGAGTATTTCAAAACAAAAGCAAAAATGCTTTCTCCTGATGAAACCATGGATATGGTTGGTCATGCCATTGGAGGTGTTTGTCCATTTGCTATCAAAAATGATGTTTCTGTTTATCTAGACATATCTCTAAAACGTTTTGAGACAATCTATCCAGCTTGCGGGAGTAGCAATAGTGCTATTGAACTTACCATAAAACAATTAGAAAAATACTCTAGTTATTCAGAGTGGATTGATGTGTGTAAAGGATGGATTGTTTGATTTATAGTAGCTCTATATGGGGTAGCGCCAACATTTGACTGTTTTATACGCTAAGTATCAGCGGACATTTGCTTAAAGCAGAAAAAATTCGCTGTCTTTCGCCTTAACGTCCTTAGTGTATATTTTCGTTAAAATGTTGGCTGTACCCTCAATCAACTATGAAAAGCTTTCCAGAACGAACCTTCTGTATTAATGATATCCTTGATCTGCACAAACGGAATCGTAAACGTTGGAAACCCTGCTGCATAAGGTGCGATATCATATGGATTGAAGTAGAGATGCAACGCATATGCAGTGACAAAAAACGGCTGATCCGCACTAATGCCCGTATAAGTGTCCGGAAACACATACGAGTATTGAGGATCATTTTTGATCTGATCCCCCACAATCTGGCTTAACACTTTGACATAGTCACTATTCGGTTTAAATAAATCCTTCAGCTCATACAACTGACCGTTCGTCAGATTAATAATCGCATAGATCATCGTAGGCATACCATGCGCTGCACCAGCCGGGTAGTTATAACCTGTGAGTTGCAATTGCAATAATTGCTGCTGATAGAACGTGATATCAAAATCCCCTGTATACGTGTAATCTAGCTGCTGATCGGCAGGAATCGGTTTAACCTGAGAGAGCTCCTTCAACTTGGCATTCAGCGCAAGTTGCTCCGCTTGGTTCGTGAATCCTTCCACTTGCGGATAATATACGAGATAGTCCCTGTTCGGTTTGTACTTCTCTTCGCGTACACGGTACGGCGGATGAAGTGGAACGATTGTATTTTGCCGCCAAATGATCTGTCCTGCCCGGTTCACATATGATAAGCGCTGATCTACATAGGCTTTAATCAGATCTGGTGCCACGACCTCCAGCGTACCCGAACCTTCTACATGGGGATATCCAGCAGCAGGTCTTCCACTCAGATCCAGCAGATAGGTCTGTCTTCCGTCGGATGCAGAAGCCAGACCGTTTGTATAATTGCCTACATCGCGATATATGAAATCCGTAAGCCTTCTACCATTAATCTCTGCAATCGCGTATACAGAACCAATATAAGGCTGCTCAGGATTAATGGCTTGCCCTAACGCATAACGTTGCTCTCCTAATTCGCGAATATCATTATACGCGGGTTGAATAATAAATGATCCTTGCGTATTAATGACACCATAGTTCGATTTGTAGTCCTCCGCTGTATTAACAATCGCTTGCCCGAAACTAAAAGGAAATGCCGATGAAAACTTGGGCTGAATGCGAATATTCCCCCGTTCGTCGATATACCCATATTTGCCAGAAGCCTCTTTTTGAAAAGCAAGCAGTCCATCCCCCAGTGGTCCCACATAGGCATAGGGATAAGTCGCGAGTCGTTGTCCATTGCGATTAATAAGCGCATATTCATTATCTTTGATCTGCACAACCGCTTTGCCATCTTGAAAATCATTCCCTGATGTGAACTGTGCCGGTATCACCTCATTGCCCGAAGCATCCAGATAACCATACAGACTCACCGTTCCATCTGTCTGACCAGGATTGGAATCGTAAAACAACGCTCGGCCGTCCTTCATATTCGAGATATACGGGTATGCCCGTTTGGTCAGGACTGTACCTTGTTCATTAATCATCTTAAATCCTTGAGAATCAATGGTTATCGCCCGTTCTTCAGAAAAGGAATTGATGGAATCGTATACAGGTTGAACGACATACTTCCCTTGAAGATCAATTACGCCGGCATGACCATCCTTCACAACGACAGCCAATCCATTGGGCTGGAACGCTTGCGCGTCATCCAGAACTGGCTCAAGCCGAATGTGACCTTGGGCATCCATATACCCCCAACGCGTCCCATTCGTGGTTCGAACGGAGATGGGGTATAACCATGTTGTTACCCGAGCATGGCTTATGGGGACCATCGCCTGCTTAATTTTCTTTTCCAGTTCCTGTAGTACTTCCCTGGAAGGATACGCTTCCGGGAAACTGAGTGCCTTCTGAACGGAAACGAGTGCTGCCGGATACTGACCTGCATGGTACTGAGCATCCGCAAGGTAATACCAGTAGAAGATATAATCAGGATATTGCTGGGTTAGTTGCTCGTAATATTGCACCACTTTGGGATAATAGGTTGCATATACGTCCGGTGCAGGAACCCATTTCCCGTTCTGCCATCGGATGATCTCTACACGATAGGCTTCACCTGTGTCATGAATCCAGAGTGCAATCTCCACCTTACCATCTCGACCATGCGGACCAGGCATATCTATAATCTCTGCATAGCTATAATATAGATCGTCAGGCGCCAGATCTTTGAGCCCTGATTCAGTCCACTCATATACAGCAAACTTAGACCAAATAGATCCAATCCGCCAACCAATGATGAGATTGTTCCTTGCCGTTGAAGTTACAGGGGCAGCAGTCATTAAAGTCACCCCATAACCCAATCCCTTAATTAGTGCCATCTTGATCCAATGCCCTTGAACAAATTTCAGAATGAGCAAATACAGCTCACCATTCAACTGATAGACTGCAGCAATCTCCGGCATACCGTCACCGGTAAGATCTGCCGCATAGATTGCTTGATGTTGAACAGGTTTATCAATAGTGACGACCGTTGCACCAGCCGGAATATGTTGATTCACAATCTGCGTTAACAGCGGTTCGCTCATGGACATCTCAGTTTCCTCCCTTATGACCGCATTCGCCTAATGGTATGCGTCATAAATCGGGATATGACATGTAATTCATTTAATCTTACTCCACGATAAAAAAGATTTGCAGTGACCTTGTGGCCTTCTGCAAATCTTCTTATTTCTATGCTATATCTTATTTTCTACATCATATCGCTTCAGATGTCTTCGCTTGCATTACAACCAATATTAAGCCTCTTCTTGCATACTAAGCTGTACATATTGGGTGAGACGACAATACTGAAATAACAGCAACTCTTCATTACCTTGCCCAAGAGCTACACTACGCCCTTCCTTGATCGTGTGATTTAACAACTCGTGAAGGAAACTCATCTGCAAACGCATGGATTCCGCTGCGAGCTGCTCAAGTACTTCAATATCTCGGATTGCAAACTGGGATACCCCACGCAGGAGCAACTCTTCAGACCAGCTGCTGATTCTATGCATGAACTGATTATATTCTTCCAAGTCTCCCCATCCTTCCATTCCCGATATCCAGTTTAAGACTAAGCACCGTTTGACCCTTCAGGAAACTGATTGGGCTAATCCGTCTTGATTCCACACGCACGAACGCATAGAAGTGTTCAAGGGATTGGGAACCATATCCTGATTCCAGTCTTTGGATCATTGTCTGCCAATCTGTTGAATACGGGAGAGTGAGTGTCAGTAGTTCTCCATCGGCACTCTCAACCTTTAGGACAAGATCTTGCGTTTGTTTGACAAAGCTATGGTCCACAATTCGAGCAACTTTGATCACAGCCAGTCGTTCTCTAGGCGCAGTGAATAAGTCAAATGTTCGCGATTCCTCTTGAAGTACAGACGATGCATCCTGCATGATTTTGCCCATATTCAGCGTTTCCACGCCCGAACGTGGCAAAATGGCAAGCTTGGCACCTTCTCCGGAGGAAATCCGACGTTCTTCATTCACTTTCACGGATTGGAATTGAACTTCTTCACCCACGAACTGACGAAAGGTCACATGAGGCAGCCATGGTGTAAATGCACCATAATGCTCTGTATATGAGAACTGCTGATCATCATAATACACAGCACGTACATCGCTATAGGTGTAGATTTCCCCATCATCGAAACAATAGAAGTAATAGGTGATACCACGGAAACCGGATCGTGTCTCCCATGCATCGGCTCCCAGTCCATACAGGTGAAGTGAAGGAACCGTAAAGTATTTACTTCGAAAACTGCCAATGAGCTGACTCTGTTGAATGGTTGACACCTGTTTCTCTTCAAGAACCTGGAGTGCAAGATACAGCTTGCTTACTCGATCCAGCATGGATTGCATGGAGAAACGGATATGTCTGTTGAAAAACAACTGTAGTTCGCCTTGAATCCCTCGCAGACTGCGTTCGATGTCAGGCAGGTTACCACTATGGGCAGCAATGGCCAGTGTCTCCAATTGTGCCATATAGGACTGCGGAAGACGGGCCAGTCCCGTCTTCAACAATCCTGCCAGCATCATGCGACATTCCTGCACGGTCTGCAAAGAAAACTTGGCTTCGTACACTCGTCCACTTAATGCATCCGTATCATCCAGCCCTTTTAGTGCACGATACCGTAACAATGCTTCAAGCTTGGCCAGCTTTCCGGCTGTCTGCGGCACCTTGCAAAGAGCTTTCGCAAGACTGGCTTCCTCAGTAAAAGACACCTCAATGTTCTGGCTTGTCAGCTGTACCGTAAGAAGTGAATCTTCAATGATCTTCACCTCTTCAGGGTACCTTAAGCGGAATACAACTTCCTCTATCATGGAAGCACTATATGGTTTAATTAACACGCTAAGATCAGACTCCGTCATCCAGCGGAAACGAGACTCGATCTCACGAGATGCTCCATGCGAAACTACGTCTGAATCATCCCTATTTGATCCTACGTTTGACACAAAGTCTGTTACTGTTAAACCTTTTAATACGTACAAGGAATTCTTTTCCGATATTCCTGAGTCCTTATCTGGCATTTGCTTCTCGTCAACACTGATCGAATCCTGTAACGAATGTTTCCGTTGATCATATAGAATTGCAATCAGCACATGCTTGCAGATATGCTCTGACGGACAGGAACAATTCCAATGATCCAGCGTATCCTCAAGCGTACATTGTGTCCCATCACTTAACTCGCAGCTCACGGATGATTCATTCCATGTGTATCTTACAGTTACACCATTGTCCAACTCTTTCAAAGACCTTTTGTACAATCCCTTGTTGGCGTAACGGATCAGATAATCCTCTGTACACAGCTTCGAAAAAATCCGGAATTTCTCCTTGAACGCACTCACGTTATCAACGCCCCGTTGCTCTCAAAATATCGTAGATCGTTTCACTGAATACGCGACCTGAAACGTTGCCCAAAGCAATGGGTTTGTTGTCACCGTAGTAATAATATTGCTTGTTATTCGGTTTGAAGAAATGCAGGGATTCCAGGGTAATGTCATCCAATCCTTCGTAATACGTAATACTCGTACCACTGAATTGCAATTCCGCAACAAGATCTCCGTACTCTTTATAAAATTCATGATACCAGCCGCCGTCCTGTGCAGGCCCCTTGATCCAGCCGTATTTCTCCAGTGCTTTGGGGAAAGACGTTGGTGAGAAATCAGACTCAGGTAGACGATCGTATTCATTCTTGGTCTTGTCCTCATCTTCAGGCTGATGAATTTCACGATTCAGTTGTTCAAACGGCTGCTTGATCTCGTAATCCTCCAACTGCGTTATCCAACCTTCAAGCGTCGCCTGATCCAGTTCCAATGGGTGTATAAGTCCCACTTGTGCACCTGAAGGCAGATCAACCTCATCTTCATCCACGGAATTAAAGGTGCCGTCCTCCATATAACGGAACGTGCTGATCAGAACGCCATCCTCATACGTTCCCCAGATCAGACCAACAGCAAATTTTTGCATGATGACATTATCAACAAACAGAGATTTCCACTCATCGGCAGACCACAGACGTTGCTTGGACAATGATTCTTCCAGACGCTGCGCCTGAATGTTAACCATGGATTTGAGATCTTTTTTCAGCTGCGTAAAACGTGCCTTGGACTGTGCTGCGAGTTCAGCATCGTCTTTCTGTGCAGGAGCAGGCAGACTCTTCACGGATTTGCCCGTTTCTTCATTGAGTACAACCACTTGCAAGTCTCCATTCACCTTAACCAGGAAGGAGCGCTCCCCGTAACTCAGCTGCATGGTCCCTTTTTCATCAAAACCAAGTGTAGTGACCAACCGATCTTCCAATTGTTCCGAGGTAAGTCCCATATTATCAGCTGCAAGCTGCAATGCTTCTTCAGCTGCACCTTTCACTTGGCGGTTCTTCACACCACGTTTGATCTTGTCAATCGCCATAAGAGCGGATGGATCTTTCAGATAAGCGAGCACTTTTACAGCATCCGCTGCAATCGCACCACGACTGTTTTCGGTCCATTCCTTAATTTGCGGAGCCAGAATATTTACAATCTGAATATCACCAAAGAGTGCTGAAACATACATCACCCACTTCTCTTTCGCGGGAGCACCTTCCTGAATCCAGACCTGAAGCAATTCACTTGCAAAACGAGCGAGCGATGCCTCACTTACGTAGTCCCGTAATTCATTTAACCTTTCATTGGGACCAGATGTATGATCCAAGGATTGCACCAGCACATAAAGCTTAATTCGGTCATC
This sequence comes from Paenibacillus sp. FSL R5-0749, assembly GCF_038595085.1. Taxonomy (NCBI): domain Bacteria; kingdom Bacillati; phylum Bacillota; class Bacilli; order Caryophanales; family Paenibacillaceae; genus Paenibacillus; species Paenibacillus sp. FSL R5-0749. Next base: position 3,734,001 of record NZ_CP152005.1, read on the forward strand.
TACCTTTTCATTATCCTCTGTCCGTATCAGGGAAGGGAGATCTTTCAGGGACAACCAGCTTAGTCTGGACAGCTTTTTGCTATCTGCCTGATCAGCAAGCGCAGCATGGGCATACTCCGGGCTCAGATCCGCGGTATCGAGCAGAATTTGAATCAGGTTCTTCCAATCGGCTGCCTTCTCCTTCTTCAAAAGCTCACCGTACAGCTCTTTGCTGTTTTCCAAACTGCGGATTGCGGTCAGAGCCATCTCTTTGATTCCCACTTTTTTCTCCGAAAGGTATACGAGTGTATACAAGTCCTGATCAGGTATCCGATTGAATTCGGCTAACGCCACACCGTTGGCCTTCTTGGACGAATCCTGCAGTCCGGCACGAATCGCTTCGGACAGTTGTTTCTTCGAGAGCTCATCACGCTGTTCAAAAGTAATCTCCAGAATTAAAATGCGCGTATCCGTTGGCAGTTTCTTGTACTGTGTCAGTGCATAGTCCAGATTCTGCTGAATGATTCGGCGGTATTCGTCATGTGGCATGGCTTTGTATCTGTAGTCGGTCATGCCATTGAGAGAGATCAGGCTGGTCAGCAATTTTTCACGTTGCACCTCAGGATCTTGTCCATAACGTTGAAGCAGTTTCTCTCCACTAAACGCGTATGAATTATACATGTCTGAGACAATATCCAGCGTCCAATCGGGATGAGTGGTCAGGATTGCGAATCTGCGCATTGCTTCCGACTCCAAGGGCAGAAAACTAATACTGATGAGAATATGAACACGCTTCTTGTCCCGATTCAGTTGATTAAACAACGCACGACTATTCGAGTCTTGCCAATATTCCTCAAGGGTGTTTTCCCCACTTAAGTATCTTGCAATCGCAATTCCCTGGCGCCCCCCATCCAATGGATGCCGCAAAGCGCTGAATACTGCTTGCTCCAATGACTCCTCTGCATTGGGCAGCTCCAATCCCTGATCCTCCATGAATTTTTGAATGCAAAGTTTGAGGAATGGCGTTTTGATCAACTCGTAAGCTCGAATTGCTTGTTCAGGATGATTCGTGACCGCGGATCGTAGCATGTTCCAGGATATGGTATACATATTAAGCTCGTCTCTCAGCATTTCAACCAACTGATAAGGCTCATCCAGAGGCACAAGTCCAGCAAGCAGATCATTGGGACTCTTTGCTCTCGGGTCCATACTCAGCAAGTAACTTCGAACTTCAAGTGGATAAATCTCATGTAACTGATGCAGGGTGTGAAGCAAAACATTCCCAATCTCACTCTTTGCATCAAGAAACCGTTGTTTGCCTCCACTAATATTAATCAGGTACAGCAAGGCACTGCTCACCAGTACCATCGTTTGATGGAATACAGCGTGTGAACATTGCTCTTTAGGAGAGAAAGACGTATTGGGATACAGCTCAGCTATGAGCTGACTACGCTTTTGCTTGAGGAATTCATCTTTTAATTCTTGGGAAGAGCCGTTATGCTTCCCTTGAATGTTACTGACCACTATAGGTTCGATCAACGTATGTAGCTCATTCCGCAACTGATCAGGATCATTCGCCATCACATGTTGAAACAACGCTGGCAACGATTGCGCAGCAGATTCAACCTCTGCATGAGAAGAGGTATCACTTAGCTTCGAATATAGTTGCAGGAGCATTAATGCATTAATGACATCCCGATAATTCCCCTGACTGTCCGCTTTTTTGGAATCAAAAAGCCACTGGGCACGTTTTAATTTGCTCTTCAATTCAGCCAGAATTTCGTTTTCGCCCGCAAACTGTTGGATCTTCTCCAACCTGGCCAACAACCCGCCCATGCGATCAGAACTTTTGCTCTTCCCGCTTAAGCCGTAGGCTTCAGAATCATTTCCCATACAGATGGTAAAGGCATCCGTTCTCCATGTATTTCTTTTGGAATAAGTCGATTCCAGATATATCACAATAGCCCCGGCACGGTAAAAGATGTCTCCGTCCTCTTTTTTGGCGAGCTTCATGAGCAGATCAATCGTCTGATACACATAATGACTCGAATTTCCCAACATATCCGGGAACTTGTCTGTCGTTCCCAAGACATAATCAATAATCTCGGAGCTTCGATCTGTTTTTAATGAATACTCGTTTGAACACGTTACTGCGAATTTCTCCACCAAAGTTTCTACTGCACGATCTGTGGTAAGCATTACACATTCCTCCTTGAATTTAAGTGATGATCTCGCCAATCCAATCCGCAAGCTCGTTTGGGGTAATTGCTGCTACATGTGCGCCCATATTGGTCAACGTCTGTGCGGCATGTTGGTTATAGACTGAATCTCCGTTAAAATCGAGCGCAGTGAGAACCAGCAATTTGCAGCCTGCGTCGATGATATCTTTACAGGCTTTGTACATCTGCGCGATTGGGTAACCTTCCTCCAGGTCACTGACCAGAATAAAGATCGTTTTGCCTGGATTATCGATCAGCGTCTCGCCATAACGCAACGCTTTGGTAATATGTGTCCCCCCACCGAGCTGTACATTCATAAGCACGTCTACGGGGTCTTCCAGCCTGTCGCTCAGGTCAACCACCTGTGTATCAAAAATGAATAATTTCGTGCGCAGCGCATTCAAGCGATAGAAGATGCTGGCCATCACCGAACTGTAGATAACTGAATCCAGCATACTGCCACTTTCATCCACCCCAATAATGATGTTCCACTTGTTATGAGGTTGTATATTCCCGTCGAAATAGAGGCGATCAATCACAAATCTGCGCTTATTTTTATCATAATTTTTCATATTTTTGGTGATGGTTCGTTTGAAATTCAGATTGCGCAAGGATCGTACTGAACTCGAAGTATAACGACTGCGCTTACCCATGATACTGGCTCGAGTCTGAGATTCCAGCTTGCTGCGGAGTTCCTCAACCACCGTTCGCACGATCTCTTTGGCGCTCTTTAACACCTCACCTTTCATCCGTCCTTTGAACTGCATAATGTTCTTGAGCAGATTCATGTTGGGTTCAAGGGACTCAAGCAGCTTTTTGTCTGTTAACAATTCAGTCAGTCCATAGCGGTCGAGTGCCTGCTTCTCCAATATTTCTACCGTTGGTTTGGGAAATAGGTCCCTGACCTTGTGTAACCATTTCGGTACAGTCAGGTTGGACGCACCGCGTCCTCCTTCTTTTCGGTAACCTTGTTCTTCACCGTATTCACGGTTGTAGAGATAGCCCAGAATCTCATCCATTTCCGTATATTGAAATTCACTCGAAGTGTATTGGTCTGTATTGCACAGCCCTTCTTCGGCCGATTCACCAAGAATCAGACGCCAGCGATTTAAGGTTTCAGCAGAAGGATGCTCCCCTCGTTTGCCTCCATCCAGATTGGAACTTTCCTTGATTACTCTGGGTTCGCCCGCGCTCCGATTCGCTTCATTCATATTAGCTTCCATGCGGCAAACTCCTTTCGAAGCGCTTCGTCCCATGCTTTGGACTGGATCAGCATCTGTTCATCAACCGCAGGTCTTGACATCTCCACTGGTTCAACCTGATGCAGACTTGCCACCCGTTCAGCAATCAAGCCTGTTTCCATTGGTGTAAAGTAAGTGAATGCCAGCCTTAATTCCGGTACCATGCTGATGAAGTCGTCGTATGACAGCTTTTCAATCAACACATTCAACTCGGATAAGAGCTGATCTTCATATAAAAAAGCGTCACGTGCGACTGTGAATACGCCCTGTAAAAAAAATGCCGTTTGACGGGTCTGATCCGGTGTACCATGGATATACCCGCGAGCACGATCAACAATCTCATCTCGGGGCCTGTCGCCGAGCCCTGAGGAAATAGCCACACACACACCCTCCAGCTGTGCAGGAAGCTGGTGATCAGACAAAAGCTCATTCAGATGAATTCGGAATGTCTCATCCTGAAAATACGCCTCCGATGACTCCGCGAGCATGGCTAGCAGCTTCAGTCCCTGAATAATGGCTTCATGTTCATCCGGATTGGCTCTGGAGAGCTGCAACAACTTGTCCACGGCGTTCCTATAAGCTTCGGATACCAGGTCAGGGAGATGTTGCTCGTCAGATAATCCCAGCAACCTGCGGTGTTGATGAATTCGGTTCAAGACTTGCAAGCTGTTACATAAGGATAGGAAATTCCCGTCGGTTCTCAGCGCCGAGCGCACCTGTTCATAGAGCTTCATTGCTGTGTTCTGAAGTCCCATGAGCAGTGCTTGAAGCATGAGCCCGGCAAGTTCACCGCTATGATGATCCGGGATCTCCTGCATTTGTTCTTCCATTTTGCGTGTGGCTGCTCCAGCAAGCGTTCCGCCATAAAGGGAGTTCTCTATCAATCTGGCCTCAATGCGGGAAGAGTACATATAAACCCAGGTTTCACGAACCAGATTCATGTCACGCTCTGCGATCCAGTCTGGCCCCGATTGCCGTTTTGCGAATTCTGGAACCAGATACGTGATGCATTGAATCAATTGGCTGATCTGACGATGCTCTGGTTTCGCATACAAATCCAGCACTTTCTTGTGTTGTCCTGTTGTGCGAATCTGCAATTTGTAGACTGTACAACGCGCCTTGAAATCCTCCACGATGGGGATACTGAATGAATTGGGAGCCACGCTTCCAATGACGTCTCCTGTCAATAACTGCTGTAGCTCTTGCAACGGTTTATCGGTAGCCAAGGTAAGCTCCCCCTTCACAAAGGAAGAGAGTGCTGCATCCATCAACTCGTACACGCCGCCTTCCCTTTTACCCCGAAGACCGGCAAGTCCCTGAATCATACTGTACGCCTCAATCGCATCACTGGTTGATACATGTTCGTGACCGTCCCGTAATTTGCGCATCAGCCGAGATAACAAGTCCAGAGCCGTTAGATTGTATGGTGTACTCTTCTTGCGAAGCAGCTGGTTCCAGATCTGATCGTAATAATTCACATAAGGCATGCCGCTTGCATATCCATTAAGCCGATCTGCTTCAGCAAAGGTATAGACCATCGGGTACATCTGTTGGTGAACCGCACTTGGATCAAACGCACTGTGTGGAGACCTACCTGGTTTACCTTGTGCATCCAAATGTTGTTCTGCATGTTGTTTATCCATTTCTGGCTGTTCCAATTCTGATTCATGTTTCTCTGACATCAACAGTCCATAAGTATGAAATCCACCGGTAATGACAAGCACACGCTCATGCTCAAGTACCGCTTGTTGAATACGTTGTTTCATATACACTTCTCTTGCCAAATCACCTGAAGACTGTAATCGTTCCGTGGAATAACACATTCGGGATAGCGTGCAATACGTGAATACATCCTGCACGAATTCCTCAGTAGATTTCTCCAGTCCACCAATCTCAAACACCTTTTCCCACAATTCATCAAAACTGCGACAGTTTGTTTTTTGGCACAATCGGTTGATAAATTCCGACCCTGCAAGCAAGGTTTCGTCTTGGATGGAGATCTCCTTTTGCTCTATCTGGCCGGATTTGGATGCATGAGTGGAGAAATGTTGGTAGTCCAGGTCAATAAACTTCGCCGGAATGCCCAGTCGTTTTGCTTCTTTCATGGCCACATATTCAGGCGAATAACGAAGCATCGGATAATAGCAGGCTTCTCTCTGCAACTCACTCTCATAGGTGTAGTACAGACTGACAGGAGGCAAGGTTGCCTCATCACTCAGAACCGAAATGAATGGATTACCGCTCTCTGGTCCTTCGATCAGAATGATATCCGGCTTGTACTCTTCGATTAATCGTAACAAGTGATATGAACATACAGGACTGTGGTGTCGTATTGGGTAATAGACCGTATGATTACTCAGGTTATAGACATGGGACTTGAACAAGGATTGTAACTGATCAACATCAGGGTCCAGAACTGCTGTTAACCGATCCATTTTCTCTCCTCATAATAGTCCTTCCATATTCCCTCTTCCCTGGAACGTTCTTTAACAACCTTGGAGAAGTAGGTTTTGAGAATGGACAGATCCTTGTCGTTTTCCTTCGCAATGGTCCCTAGCATGTTCTGCACTAATCGATCCAGCGCAATAGCCTTATCTTCGTAGTAATAGGAAGTCATCGCACTCTGGACATAGACTGACACCGCTTCTGCTGTACTCATGGAGGCTTGAGGTGTATCCAGCTTGTAGCCTTCCCGTGTCATGCCGGTGCGCAGTTCCATAAAGGTTGTAGCCAGCAATTCAACCACATCCGGGTTAATTTCAATATCAATTCCACTATGTAATAACAGGCTTCTTGCCTGGGATTCAATAATTTTGGCTTCCATCTTCACGTTATGAATGGGCTTGATCGTTTCAAAATTGAACCGCCGTTTCAAGGCACCGCTCATTTCGTTAACACCTTTATCCCGAATATTGGCTGTAGCAATAACGTTAAATCCCGGCTGGGCAAACAGTACACCGCCATCCAGTTCGGGAATGCTCATAACCTTGTCACTGAGAATACTGATCAGACTATCCTGCGCTTCAGCGGGACAACGTGTAATCTCTTCAAATCGGGTAAGAATGCCTTTCTTCATTCCGTTATATAACGGCGATGGTACAAGCGCCGCTTCCGAAGGGCCTTTATCCAGCAACATGGCGTAATTCCATGAATACTTGATCATGTCTTCCGTCGTACCTGCTGTACCTTGAATCGTGTTCAGGCTGGTGCCGGAGATCGCTGCGGTTAATAGTTCGCTAAGCATGGTCTTGGCTGTTCCGGGTTCTCCCACAAGCATTAATCCCCGATTGCCTGCCAAAGTGACTACTGCACGTTCGATCAACACGTCATTGCCATAAAATTTGCGGGTAATCGGGATTTCTTCTCCATTCCATAGCGCTGGCTTATCCCTGCCAATAATAAAATCACGCACATAGGCGGGAGATAACAGCCAGTTCGGGGGACGTTTTCCCTGATCCTCTTCTCGCAGTGCACGTAATTCAACCTCGTATAATGTCTCGGCGGGTGGTTTAAGCATCTCCATCGTCAAGGTGTCTCCTCTCACATAAACAGATCGTATGTTCTTATTCCTATCATTTTATCACAGCACCCTAACATCTACCCGGTAAAACGATAAAAATGGTTGAAACGTCCTTCTTATCAGCACTCTTCCTAAGCCCATGGACATATCCTCTAGCACAAATATGAAGTTGAATTATCCTTATAGTCGTTTCGACACACGGGTTTCGAGCAAAAGAGCATGCTTATGACTAGTACATTCGCAGTGTAGGTCATATGATCATAGGAATCATTACACTTTCCATATTGTGTTTCAACCAAATGAGGCCAGATATCACAAAGAAAGACACAGCTCAGCAACCGTGTCTTCTTCTACAATCATCTTTCACACAATATCTATTAATTTTTCGATCAAAACGAAGCAATCCTCTGATATCTCTAGTTACATCCTACGCCCGCATGAAGCGGAATACAGCTCGTACCACTCATAACGGGTAAGCTCCATATTTGCTGCATCACGACAGGCCAGAATACGTTCTGGTCGAATCGAACCAATGACTGGCTGAATCCCTGCTGGATGCTTCATTAACCAAGCCAGTACAATAGATTCCGGTGTCACCCCACGCTCTTTGGCCATTCGATCAACCAGCCCAGCCGTATGCGCAATCTCCGGGCGTTGCCCTTCGACGACCCTGCCCGTAAATCGACCTTGAGCAAGTGGACCCCAAGCTTGCAGTTGAATATGTTCTGCCTGACAATATTCCATCGTGCCATAGGGAAATACGTTGTCTCTGGCTTGGGGGCGATTCACCGTCACACTAGCTTCTACGAATCCGATTTTGTCCAGACTCATCTCCAACTGATTCACAATCAGAGGTACTTTACTATGAAGTTGAAGAAGGCGAATCTGTTCAGACCCCATATTGGATACACCAAAATGGCGTACCTTACCGGAATGATGCAGCTCAGCCAGTGCTTCTCCAATCTCTTGTGGATGGGCTAGTGGATCAGGACGGTGTAACAGCAAAATGTCCAGATAATCGATGCCAAGCCGTTCCAGGATACCGTCGACACTCGCCAGGATATGTGCACCTGAAGTGTCATAACGCTGCGGTCCTTCATCATCACCCACAAGACGTATACCACACTTCGACTGTATAATGATCTGTTCACGTAAGCCAGGAGTTTCGGATAAGACTCGCCCCAATACATGCTCTGCCTTACCACGTGTGTATATATCCGCCAGATCAAAGTGATTAATCCCTATTTCGATAGCCGCTTCGACCGCTCGATGACCCTCCACGACAAGATCTGAAGTAATGGGAAACCCGTCCCATTCGCCCCCAAAACGCATACAGCCAAGAACCATTCGACTTGCCGGAATCCGGTGTTGATGCAAAGGAAGTTGTGTGTAAGACATGTCAGCGTTCACCTCGTTTTCATTTTTACCAAGCATAATAATCATTTCTATCTACCATGTCTTCTTCCATCTTCCTCTATTTTCCTGCTCAATCATTCACCTGGACCAAAAACAAGGTTTCAAAAGCCTACGTATTGAATATATAGAAGGTGCAGACATATGAAGGAATATGAGAGGAGATTTTGCATTTGAAACCGAATGAAATACACGAATCCTCAAAGCCAGCGTTTTTTACCAAAGAATTCACACATAACCCTTACCCGGTGTATGAAAAGTTAAGAAAAGATGAGCCTGTTTTCAGAGTCATGTTTCCACATGGAGAATTCGGTTGGATTATTACCCGATACGAGGATGCAGTCCAGATTTTGAAAGATCCTCGCTTCAGCAAAGACATGGTCCGACGTTATGGCGCTGAAAATCAAAGCATTTTCTCGAATAATATGTTATTCTCCGATCCGCCAGATCATAGACGTCTTCGGGGACTTGTGCAGAAAGCATTCACACCCAAAATGGTCGCTAACATGCGAAGCCATATTCAGGACATCGCTGATGAACTGCTGGACAACCTCCCGTCACAGGAAAAAATGAATCTGATCGATGATTTTGCTTTCCCGCTGCCCATCATTGTTATCAGTGAAATTTTGGGAGTCCCTGCCCAGGATCGTGACCAATTCCGCATATGGTCCAATACGGTAATCGACGCTTCCACAGCGGAGAGCGCTGAGCTGTTTGAGCAGCATTCCAAGGAGTTTACAGATTACCTTACGGCCTGGTTCGCGAAAGTACGCCAAGACCCGGGCACAGATCTGATCAGCCAGCTCGTCATTGCAGAAGAATCCGGGCAGCAGTTAACTGAACAAGAATTGCTTGGCGTGGTCTCTTTATTAATCATTGCCGGTCATGAAACAACCGTTAATCTCATCGGGAACGGCATTCTCGCCCTGCTGGAGCATCCGGAGCAACGCGAACTGCTGATCAAGCAACCCGAGCTTATTCACAATGCCATTGAAGAGATGCTGCGTTATAACGGACCGGTAGAGTTCAGCACATCCCGTTGGGCTCTTGAAGATATTGAATTCCGTGGACAGCATATTGCTCAAGGTGAACTTGTCATCGTTGCGCTTGATTCTGCCAACCGGGACGAACAGCAGTTTAAGGATGCTGATATCTTCGACATTACCCGCGAAAAAAGTTCACACCTGGCTTTTGGCAAAGGCATTCATCTCTGCCTCGGAGCCCCGCTTGCTCGTCTGGAAGGTGAGATTGCAGTCAGCACACTTCTGAATCGTTTTCCAAATATGCAGCTTCAGGCAGATGTGAATGAACTGGAATGGAGACCTGGCATGATTGTTCGTGGTGTCAAGGAAATCCCGGTTCAACTTAAATAATGGCTAATAAGGAATACATGAAAGCGAGGCACATGACATCATGGAAATGAACACCTTGATATGGATCGTTCTGTCGCTTCTGATCCTAGTATTATTGGTCCGAGTTACCAGCCTGCAACGCCAATTGAATGAATTGAAAAGAGATGTGGAGCGTCTGGAGAATGGTTCAACCGCAATCGCCAGCCCACGCTCCGACTACAATTACACCTTGTCGCCGAAGGAAGCATCTCCTTCACACACAAGCCCACCGGGTCAAACTGATCTGGATTTGGAGCTGCTTGCACTTATACAACAAGGGAAAAAAATTATGGCGATCAAACGACTGCGCGAGGCCAGAGGTCTTTCGTTGAAGGAAGCCAAAGACTATGTTGATTCTCTGGAACGGTAATATACAACTATATACAACTCACATCACTCTCGGGGGAAGAATCTTCGTCCGAGAGTTTACTTTTCAAAGGGCATATGATACTGTATTTCTATATTACTAGAAATAAGAAATAAAGACGAAAGGACGGATGATGATGCAACCAAACCCGAATGAACTTGAACAAGTGGTCAAAATTCATAAAGCACTTGGTGAACATACACGCTATAAAATCATTCAGATTCTATCGGGCGAAAGCAACCTGTGTCCTGCCGATCTGGAGAGTCGCCTTGTTACCGTTGCCCTATCAACTCTGTCTCATCACCTGAAACAGCTGTCCGATTGCGGCTTGCTCACCTCACAGAAGAAAGGTACGTATATCTACTACAGCCTGAACACGGAGACCGCACAGAAGTATGTTCCCTATCTTCTAAATAAATAAAAAATTTAAGTTATATTTCTATATAATTAGAAATATAGAAACAGTGAACAATTATCATTGTAGAATGAGGTCACATAAGTTTATGCTTATGCCAATCTTCAGGATCTCAGTTGTTACATCACCATTCGCAGATGGGTTACATTTCACATATGATTTGCATTCACAGATTCATGCCTTGTTCTCTCGTCTTTATTTCTATATTTCTAGAATTATAACAATTATGAACAGAAAGAGGTTGTGTATCCATGTCTTCTACGCTCAAAATCTATGTTCTTGCCTTGGTCAGTTTCCTTGTAGGAACGTCCGAATATGTCATTGCCGGCATTTTGGATCGCATTGCAGATACCATGAATATCTCTTTGATCGCTGCCGGGCAACTCATTACGATTTTTTCGCTCGTATATGCGCTTGGTACACCTGTCATTATTGCACTGACTTCGCGCTGGGATCGTCGCAGGCTGTTGCTGTACTTCCTTGGTCTGTTCGTTCTAGCGAATGTACTTGCTTATCTGTTGCCGGGCTATGGTCTGTTCGTCGCAGCACGTGTCTTGATGGCTCTCGGTGCAGGCGTCGTTGTTGTCACGGCGTTAACAGTCGCTTCCCAAATAGCTGCCGAGGGCAAACAAGCTAGTGCAATTGCCACAGTAATCACTGGCTTTACCGCTTCATTGATTGTGGGCGTTCCGCTAGGAAGGCTTGTAGCTGCATCATGGGATTGGAAGCTTGTTTTCGCAGGTATAGCCGTTCTCGGCATTCTCGCCATGCTGGTTATTGCGGCCACCATTCCGCCTTCAAAAGCGGAAGCATCTGTTCCACTGAAGAAACAACTATCGTTGCTCAAACAGCCACGAATTGGTTTAGCACTGCTCGTGACATTTTTCTGGTTAGGTGGTTATTCCATTGCTTACACGTATATTTCACCTTATCTCGTAACCGTTGCAGGAATGAGCGAAGCACTACTCAGTTCAGCTTTACTCGCATTCGGCATAGCTAGTCTGATTGGTTCAAAAGTAGGAGGATTCAGTGCTGACAGATGGGGTGTCAAACGGACGTTGATCACAGGCATGACACTGCATATCGTGAGTCTGGTCCTGCTGAATATAACGGCAAGCTCTCATCTCACTGTCTTGCTTGTTCTGATTTTGTGGTCTTTTGCCGCATGGTCTTCGGGTCCAACTCAGCAATATAACCTCGTGACAATGGCTCCCGAATCCTCAGGTATTATGCTTAGTCTGAATAGTTCGGTCATGCAATTAGCCATGGCCGCTGGAGCAGGTATTGGTGGCATCGCGGTCAGCAGTGTATCATTGTCATCCATTACCTGGATTGGGGCTGTCGGGGTCGTTGTGGCCATCATCATTGTTATTGGCTCGTATCGTTCATCATCTAATAAAAGTACACAAACTGATGCATCACACAACGTTTCCTGATATGGATTCGCAGTATAAAAGAGGAATCAAAAAGAGAGGCACTGTACACATACAGTGACCTCTCTTTGACCATCTTAACAACTATTTTATTGCCAATAAGCTTAACGCTTATTGGGCTGTAACTGCACCATCGATCGGATATACTGCACCATTGATATATGGTGCTTCATCTCCCAGAAGGAAGGAAACCAGATTCGCGATCTCTTCCGGTCTGCCAAGACGTCCAGATGGAATGCTGTCCACCGTTGCTTTGAACACTTCAGGATTATCTTTACCAAACTGAACAACCATCGGTGTCTCAATCGTGCCTGGCGCAATCGCGTTCACACGAATATTGTCCTTGCCATATTCAATTGCAGCTGTGCGGGTCAAGCCGACCACGCCATGTTTGGTTGCTGCGTAAGGTGCAACCGCGGGTACACCAACAATACCGGCTGTAGATGCTGTATTCAGAATGGAACCCCCACCTGTCTTGAGCATTTCCGTAATCACATACTTCAATCCGTAGAACACACTTCTCAGGTTAACATCAATAATCTGGTCAAACTGCTCGATCGTATGTTCAATCAGCTTGATCCCAGGACCCGCAATCCCTGCATTATTAAAGAACATGTCGATTCGTCCGAACTCTTCGATTGCTTTTTTTACATAATTCTCAACTTCAGGTGCTTTACTCACATCTGCTTGTACAAAAATAGCTTTACTTCCCAGCTTCTCAATCTGCTTAACCGTTTCACGACCTGTCTCTTCGACAAGATCTACAACGACAATGGATGCGCCCTTCTCAGCCAGCTTTAGCGCTGCTGCTTGGCCCAATCCACTTCCTGCTCCAGTGATAATGGCTACTTTTCCTGCGTGACTCATGTTGATCTCCTCCATGTGTGTGTGTCATCTTGTGATTGGATCGACGAATACGATATGAAACGTACGTACGTGCAATGATGCAATATGTAGGTCAAAAATGGCATGAAACCTTCCTGACTTTACCTATTCTAATAGACTTTCGACATAAAAACAAATCATATAATATGTATCCATACTATATGACATGTCACATTTTCATCATTTCATGGAAGGAGCACGCAACTAGAATGTCTTGTTGCATGCTCTCTTTATTACATAAATAACCCTATTAAAATTAGTGGTTCAACACCTTCAAACGTGCATATCCACTTTAACGTAACGCTTATCTCAGCAAATTGGTTTTTGCCAATTCAATGATCTCGTCACCGCGTCCGTTCAGCACGGCTTTCATCATCCATAAGGTGAATCCTTCTGCCTGTTTGAACTCAATTTTCGGAGGTAAGGACAATTCCTGACGATTCACCACGACATCAATCAGTACAGGACCATCATGCTGAAATGCACGCTGTACAGCCCCTTCCAGTTCAGCCGGATCTTCAACGCGAATGCCTTCCATGCCCATCGCCTGGGCAACCATCGCAAAGTTCGGATTGACAAGCTCTGTTCCCGACTCCAGGAATCCGGCAGCCTTCATCTCTAGCTCAACAAAACCAAGTGCTCCATTATTAAACACCACAACCTTGATCGGCAGATTATGCTGTTTCAATGTCAACAGATCACCCATCAGCATCGTAATACCACCATCACCCGACAACGAGATGACTTGTCTGCCGGGATCAGCGACCTGGGCACCAATCGCTTGTGGCAGCGCATTGGCCATCGTACCGTGACTAAATGAACCGAGCAGTCTGCGGTTGCGGCTCATCTCAATATAACGGGCTGCCCATACTGTCGGTGTACCGACATCACATGTGAAGATGGCATTCTCTGCGGCGGCATCACTAATGACCTTGGTCAAGTACTGCGGATGGATGGGCTTTTTACCCGGTTTTCCAACAGCCAGCTCGTCCAGTTCTTTACGTACTTTCACATAACGATCCACACTTTTACGCAAATGTTTGTCACTGTGTTCTTCGGTTAGATATGGAAGCAAAGTTTCAATCGTCGATTTTACATCCCCACACACGCCGTAATTCAGCTTCGTACGACGACCGAGATGGGAAGATTGTATGTCGACCTGAAGTACTTTTGCATCTTCGGGATAGAATTGACGATATGGGAAATCCGTTCCCAGCATCAATAATACATCACAGTCCATCATGGCATGATAACCGGATGAATACCCGATCAGGCCGGTAAGGCCGACGGAATAGGGATTGTCATACTCCAAATATTCCTTGCCTCTTAACGCAATAACCATGGGGGATTTCAACCGATCACAGAGCTGCATCAGGGGTTCCCGAGCGCCCGCGCAGCCTGCACCGCACAACAATGTAATTTTTTTGCCTTGATTCAGATATTCCGCCAATTTCACGAGTTCCGGCTCAGAAGGATGGACCACAGGATGGGTCGCGTGATATACATGCTCTGGCACAGGCAGGTCCGCCGCATCCAGTCCAGCTACATCCCCCGGCAATACAACAACAGATACACCTGAACGTGCAACTGCTGTCTGGATGGCCATCGTAAGGGAGCGAGGCATCTGTTTTGCTGTTGTAATCACTTCACAATAATCACTGCATTCCTGGAACAGATACTCCGGATGAGTCGCCTGAAAATATTCGCTACCAATCTCGTCACTTGGGATATGTGCAGCGATGGCGAGTACAGGCACACGATTGCGATGACAATCGTACAGACCGTTAATCAGATGCATGTTACCAGGACCGCTGCTACCTGCGCAGACAGCGATACTTCCACTGACCTCAGCGTCTGCCCCGGCAGCAAAAGCAGCCACTTCCTCATGCCGCACATGAATCCACTCGATCTTGCCTGAACGACGGATGGAGTCAAGCACCGCATTCAAAGAGTCTCCAACAATGCCATATATTCGTTTGATGCCAGCGTTCAATAAGGATTCAACCAGAACGTCCGCGACTGTTTTTTTCATAAGTGATGGGTCTCCTTTAATAGCTCATTTTGATTATGTTTCCACTCAGGTAATATACCTATTCTTATACCCCAATCTGCTGAAAACCGAACCAAATCATATGTATATCTGGATATATGAATAATTAAGCACCTTATAACGGTTGTTTCATTGTTAGCAAATTTCCAAAAAATTAGGCTTTTCAAAAAGAATACCGCTTCTCTCCAATGACTAACGAACGCTAACGAACCTACCGCACCTTAAAAGGAAGATTATCATCAGTTGCAAGATTTAACGAACCCCAGCAACGCTATATAGTCATAAACGGGCTTCTACACCTAAAAAATCAAGTGAATCGACGAAATAACGTCTCTGTGATTCGTTAGATCTCAGATCTCGGCAAATGGGGGCGAATAACGTGTGTCAGGTTCATTACAACAAAAAAACACAGCAAAGAGGATGCCCCGTCATATTCATGACTTATGGGACACCCTCATTAAGGTTGAACTCTTATTTGTATTTAGATGGCAGGCATCACATTTCCACCAGTTACCGGGATATAGGCACCTGTGATAAATGAGGACAGATCCGAAGCGAGAAAAGCAACTGCATTGGCAATTTCCTGATCTTCACCCCTGCGCTTCAGTGGCACGGTACGCGTGTATGCTTCATCGTGTCCAGGCTCACTGGAGCGATCACGTTCACTGATTGTCCATCCAGGTGCAACCTGGTTTACGGTAATCTGATACTCGCCAACCTCCTTGGCCAGCACGCGATATACGCCATCCATTCCACGCTTACCAGCGGTGTAGGCCGATTGGTGAGCGAAGTTTTGCATCGCACATTCGGTATTAATGCCAATAAAGCGACCTGCTTTGACGTTTTGCATATGTGGAATGAAAGCTTTGGCAAGATACACACTCTGCATAACACAGGACTCGAACTGACTCAAATAATCTTCAGGAGACTGTTCCAACACCGTTGTCCATTCATATTGAATGACCGCATTGGCAACGACGATATCCACTCCGCCGAGGACAGGCTGAATTTCATCACGAATCCGAAATGCCGTATCCTGCTTCGTAATATCTCCCTGTACAATTACAGCCTTACGACCAAGTGCTTCAATCTCACCCTGGAGCTCTCGAGCTTTGGTATCATTGTTGATGTAATGTAAAGCCAGATTGGCGCCACAGTTGGCCAACGTGCGTGCGATGACTCTCCCCAGTTGTCCGGTTGCGCCTGTAACAAGAGCCGTTTTTCCTGTGAGATCCAATTGCATAACAGCGAAAACCTCCTTTAATTTATTTTTATAGAAAACGGTTTCGGGAAGTATTGTACAATGCTGTATATGGTAAGTCAGCTTGCTTCCCTATATGTAGAGAATATTAATGATTATGCTGGATCAGATCAATTTCCTGGAAGCGACTGACTTCCTTTTCCCAACGCTCTTCTACATACTGACGGTGAACCGGGTGATTGTTGTATGCATCATACGCAGCCTGATCCGCGAAGACCATCGAGAAGCTGTAGTCAAACTCATTCTTCTCACTTACCTGTCTCAGAACCCGAAATTGCTCTACCCCAGGAATGGCTGCCAGTGCATCCGAACTTTCCTTCAAAAAGGCTTCTGCCTCCGGTGTATCTTTACCTGCGTATAGTGTAAACGTTACCATATGTGTGATGCTGCTCATCTCTATTTCCTCCTTCATATGTTCTTGCTCTGTTTTCTAGTGTACATCCGAATGTGTTGTAAGCGCAATAATTGGTTGAATTAATTTTTATTAATACACAAAAAAACCTCAGGACGAATCCCGAGGTTTTCTTGTAATGTATGGACAAACTTATTTGTTGATGTTGTATTTACGGTTAAATTTATCAACACGACCACCGATATCCACGTTTCTTTGTTTACCAGTGAAGAACGGGTGGGATGCGGAGCTAGTGTCCACACGGATTACCGGGTAAGAGTTACCATCTTCCCATTCCATAGTTTCGTTAGAGGACTTCGTGGAAGAACTCAGGAATTTGTAATCAGCACTTGCATCGTAAAAAATTACGATTTGTGTCTTTGGATGGATGTCAACTTTTGGCATAATCTATTTACACTCCTTTAATATGGGTACTTCTTTAGAATCAAACTAAATTTTATTATACTCTTTTTTTGGACAAAGTACCAGCAGGATTTGAGGAATAGCCAAAAAAAATATGATATCTGTGATTTTGCACCTAATCAGGTGTTACGCCGTCCCTTTCTCCAGTACATTCAGCATGTACTCCAAAGCCTCCAGTTCATCCCTGCCCCTTGTCTGTAATCTGACAACACTACCATATCGAATGGGTAGTAACGCCATTCCAAGCAGGCTTTTGACATCTACACGATGCTCATGCTCAGACTCCATATACGACAAAATAATATCCGAGGAAAAACGTGACGCTTGAGAAGATACCGACATCAGATCATCCCGATGAAAATCAGCGTGAATCATAAATTCATGTACTCTCACAACTTTCATTTCCTTTCGCTAGGTACTTATTCAAGGTACTTATTCACCATGATGGTGTGTATCCTTTTATATATTAAAATCTTCATGAATTATACCATGTTATGGGAGCTTGTCTATCCCTTAATTTTGTGAAAAAAACAAAAAAAGAGTCCTGAACTGCCGGACTCTCTCAAGTTGTGCCTATCTGCCGTTCGGATATACCATGACCTTCAGACTACCGCTCTTATTGTGTAATGCACGTTCCATCGCCTGCTGTGTCTCTTCGAGTGAATAACGATCTGTAATCAGGGACATTACGTCATGCTGGCCGGAGCTCAGGAACTCGATCCCTGCCGGATACGTGTTGGCATAACGGAATATGCCATAGATATCAACTTCATTGTCCGCAATAAATGGAACATTGAGTGCAATCTCATCCTGTGCAGGCAGACCCACAATCGCAAGTTTACCTCCACGTCGAAGGGAATACAGAGCAGATTGTAGCGCCTTTGGATTGCCCGCTGTTTCCCATGCGGTATCGACACCCACACCACCTGTTAACTCGCGAATCACAGCCAGCGCATCTTCATTCCGCACATTAATGGCATGAGTGGCACCCATGCGGCGTGCCGCTTCTAGCCTAACTTCTTCCAGATCCGTTACAATGATCTTCTCTACACCGAAAGATTTGGCAGCAGCCACAGCCATGAGTCCAACTGGACCCATGCCCATAATCGCCAGGGTTGTACCCGGAGCCAATTTGCTCCGGCGTGCAGCGTGAATCCCAACGGAGAATGGCTCGTTCATTGCTGCTTCTTCATAAGACAGATGATCTGGAATCGGGAATACCATATCTTCACGCATCACCATGTATTGTACAAATGCGCCATCCACGGGAGGGGTCGCCAGAAATTGTACATCCGGACACAGGTTATAGCGACCTTCCTTGCATGCCGTGCAACGTCCGCAAGTCACCCCAGGCTCAATAGCAACCCGATCCCCTGTTTTCAAACGTGATACGTTCGAGCCCACAGCAGCAATGATCCCCGCACACTCATGACCCAGAATAATCGGTTTTTCCACGACAAATCTGCCTATGCGCCCATGTTCGAAATAATGCACATCCGAGCCGCACACCCCGACAGCCATCACCTGGATTAACACCTCATCCGCTTCTGGTTGGGGAACGGGTTGTTCCTCAATAATAATATGTCCTGGCTTTGTCATGACTGCGGCCTTCATGTTCTCGGGCAGTTGATGTTGTCCCATACGTATCTCCTCCTCAGGTATGTCCATGCTGTCTATTCTACATCAAAGAAAACAAGGTATCTTCCCTCTTTACATCACCAATCAATAGATTGTTCGACCTTGTTCATCCGCAATACCGCTCTTGCGATAGAAATACGTATTGATCATGTCCCGCCATTCCTTGGCATGTTCGGCCTGGTTATCCTGTAATGAAGCAACTTTGCTGAAAATAACCGGGTCGATATGGCCCTCAAGCTGTCTCCATGTCTCAGCTAATGCCTCTGCCTGTGCAACACCTTCAAAATGTGTATCATAAATATGCTGAATGACTGTCTTGCCCGAATGCAGAACATGGGTGTATGGCACGTGATGGAAAAATAAGATCAGCTCATCAGGACAGGTGTCCAAGGACTCATAGCGATCCGCATTCTCAGGGTGATACTGTGAGGTGTATCCTGTACCGCTCTTCACGGTTCGATCTACACCAATGCCATGACAATCGGCAAAGTGATACGTCCCCCATTTGGAATACTCGTATCCATCTACATTCGGTCCATAATGATGTTCGGGATTAACCATCCAACCCACACCGAGAGGCGCCGTATAATTCTCATAGATATCTAGTGAAGTCAAAAGCATATCCGTAACCTTCCGCACGACTTCGTCTTCATGTCCAAATGTGAGTCTCACCCACTCATCGGCAATCTCTTCTGCCGACAGCTCCGGATTCCACGCAAGTCTCCCGTATCCATACAGATTCGCCTGAGCGAGTGGGTGTCCTGTCCAACAGGCATCAGCACCAATGTTGGAGACTGCCGCGAAGCCACTGTGAGGTCGTTTATACAGAGAACCATCCGCGATTCTCTTGATCTCTGAACCTTTGCCTTTGGCGTAGGTGTCAAAGTCCAATACTTCTTTCCACTGGGGAACCAGATAACAGAGATGACGCTGTTGCCCGGTATACTCCTGTGTAATCTGGAATTCAATCACCTGATTCGTATGTTCCATGGCTCCGAACAGTGGGGATACCGCCTCCCTCACCTGAAAGTCCATCGGCCCGTTCTTGATCTGCAAAATGACATTTTCGGCAAAACGCCCGTCCAACGGCGTAAAGTGGTCATATGCTGCACGTGCACGGTCAGTGGAACGATCCCGCCAGTCCTGCTTGCAGTTATAGACGAAGCAACGCCAGATCACCAATCCACCGAATGGCCGAAGGGCTTCAGCCAGCATGTTTGCACCATCAGCATGATCACGGTTATACGTGAACGGTCCCGGCCGATTCTCGGAGTCTGCCTTAATCAGGTAACCGCCAAAATCCGGAATGGCTGCGTACACCTTGGCCGTTTGAATGTTCCACCATTCCCGTACCTGCGCATCCAGCGGATCTGCTGTACGTAACCCACCAATCTCGATTGGACTCGCGTAGTTGGCGCTCAGGAACAATCGAATACCATACGCTCTGAATTCAGCAGCAACCTTCACCACATCGCTAAGATAACGTTCCGTCAAAAACAAGCTCTCACGGCGGTGTACATTGACATTATTGATCGATATGGCATTGATGCCTGTCGAAGCGAGTAAACGTGCGTAGTCCCTGATGCGGTCCAAGTCCAGTGTGAATTCCCCGTTATCATAGAAAATGGAGTCTCCTGCGTATCCACGTTCAATGCTGCCGTCCACGTTATCCCACTGGTTAATCATCCGTAGCGCATTGGTAGGCTGCTCTGTAATGAAGCTCCATTTACTCACAGCGCCATCCGCCTCACTTGCACCACCTTGATCCATTGTCAGTTCCCGAAGCAGATGGAATGCACCATACAATAATCCTTGGGGAGTCTCTGAACCAATGACCAGCACACCCTCGCTTTCACGAATGATGTACCCTTCTCCTTGAACAGCAGAACGCTCTGTCTCACTGAACGACGCAGCCACCGAATCGCTCCCTGTCCAAGTACCGATTCGTATGGCGGGATCGGAATCGTGATTGTGCCGCTCACTTTGCTGAGCATCAGACAGCTGACTGACTGTCGGTTTCACGCCATACAGCTTCTCCAGTCCCCGTGAAAGTTCGGTCAGTGCTGTTGTGATTACTCCATGCTTCTCTTCCGCCAGTATCAGCTTGCTCCACGCAGGAGCCTTCTTACGGGCAATTCCATTCGCTTTTGGCAATTCGGAGTGATACCCCAGCCATGCATCATACTGTGGACCTGACAAAGCAGATTGAACGATAGATTGGTTCATTGTACCGCCTCCTTGGTAGCATAGATCTGTGCAAGGTGATTCCCTTTTCCTTCGAGTAGCCATAGAATCGACGTCACACCACGCGGATAGTACTTGCTGCCAACCGCTACGCCAGACAGGATCTGGTCACTCCAGCACCAGTACGATTCCTCCGGATGCAACAGCCAGTTGACATGAGCCGCGTCTGCTGCCTTGCCTGTCTCATTCCATTCCACATCCAGCAGCTCTCTAGCGATGAACTGGGACAGATAGATTTTGCTCAGCCACGAGTTATTGCTTGTTGAGGACAGTTTCCAGCCTCCATCTTCGAACAGGCATGTTCCTGGTACAAGAACCGTCTTCAGATGAGTTTGGAGTGCTTTCAGATAAGGTCCAAAACGACCATTGATATCCAATGCTGCTTCACAGCCTGTAAAGTAAGGGAATACCAGACCTTCAATCGCCGGAATGATTCGGGAATCATTATTTTCTGCAATAACAGCTGGAATGTAGCCGCCATCCGTCAACTGTGCAGCAATACTGGCTGCGCAGCGATCCGCCTGAAGCCCTGCTTGATGTGACAGATCCGCCAACTTCTCCGTTGCGAACAGCTTCTCCAATGCAACATAGACCGCCCAACATTTACCCGCCAGATAGATATTATTGCGCGACTGACCCAGTGACACATCCAGGCTGTCATAAGTTGTAATTTCCGCTCCACCTTGGGTACGGCTGCTATCTAGGCCCATCAGACCGTTACGCTGCTCCGCGATAGGATGGTCACGATTAAGCATACTTTCGAAGCAATTTTGGATAACAGGCAGCATGTTTTTCACAAATGCTTGATCCTGTGTCTGTTCAATGTATACGGTCGCGCAGCAGAGCCAGTTCACCAGTTCCTCGTGGCTCATCTGTGAAAAGCAGTCGTCAATGCCAACCAGTTCATATGCCGAGTGTCCAGGGCGTGAGAACACGTTGGCAACACCCATATCATGGGTAAAGGTAATTCCGCCCGGATGTAACTTTTCTTCCCCCGGGAAACGAACCTGATCGGTATAACTGTATCGTTTGACAAACCACTCCAGCTCATTACGCACCGTCCATGGATTCAAGGCAAGCTCGAAGTACAACTGATCGGCCGTCAGATCAAGTGTGTTCATCATCCGATACTCCCCTTCGTTCACCACCCAGAGTGGCTCGCCATCGGCATCCAGCAATTGAGTACTGGCATAATAACTGTGAATGGAATGAGCAAGCATGAATGATTGATCTTCGGTCAAAGCAGCCGTTCCAAGGCGCTGTTCAACCTCTCCACAGGATGCGGTCAACTCACTGAATCGTTGGAGTGCATACGCTCCTGTTGCCTGAATATCGGAGAAGTAGCGCGTATACCAATACGTTGTGTCCATTCCAGTTGTCACAATGCCCCCGCGATAGAAACATACGGCGAATTGATACGTACGTTTCTCTCCAGCCGGCACCTCCATCAGTAGTGCAGCGGTTGAGCCAAGTCCAAATGCCAGATTATCCCGATGTTTCTCCTGCAAGAGCTTCTCCAGCGTGAATCCGCGTGCTGGCCACAGTCCGTCATCTGCCGACATAATCGCTGTAAGTCGACCTTGTCCCACACCTGTGATGGAGCCGCCCTCAGGTCCCCCAATTAGACGCATTGCAGAGTACGGATCATTGCCCTGATAGCCAAAATAGGCTTTACGTGCTTGTTGACCTTGCGTATTGTCAATCGTCATCTCGACCAATACGGCAGGTACGAGTGCATCCATTAAGGCTTCACGATCTCCACTCGTTGGATCAGGTACTGGACGTACAGGCGAGTAGATGCGAAATGTCAGATCTCCTGCAGTCCATGTATCTGTACCTGAGGTGAATTCACGGGTAATCTCTTCATCACGAAAAGCCGCAATCAGAGGTTGCGGAACTTTGGACGCTGTGGTCAGAGCCGTGTCCCCATTTTCCAACTTCTCTACATCATAACGGCTGCTCTCATCCTCGGAAGCTTCATAAAAAGGAAGCGCCTGATAATTCTCTCCATCGCGAGATTGTAATCCAATATATACATTCTGGTCTGCCGGTTTGCCGAGCTCAAGACCCAGCCCGCCTTTGGCTCCTTTA
The DNA here is from genome assembly GCF_038595085.1 of Paenibacillus sp. FSL R5-0749. Classification (NCBI taxonomy): domain Bacteria; kingdom Bacillati; phylum Bacillota; class Bacilli; order Caryophanales; family Paenibacillaceae; genus Paenibacillus; species Paenibacillus sp. FSL R5-0749. The sequence goes on from NZ_CP152005.1 coordinate 3,756,962, forward strand.
TATCCCAGTGTAAAACTCGCAAAAGCACCAATCGGTGCGTGATGTGCGTTATAAAAGATGGATTTCGATGTGCTCACGAATCATAACCCCTCTCAAAATAGTTTGCATACGTTTTCATTAGCCCCATCCTAACATGTGGTTCCACCTCAGACCATGATCAAATCAATCTGATATTTACCCAAATCAAGCTGATAGACTATAATGGATTAAAGCGGTTACACAAAAGCATTCCATTTGAAATAAGTATGTAATCAAAAGCGCTTTTTTGAACAATCTCTATAAAAGGGGGATCTTCCATGTCGTCAACGTTCTTGCCTCCTGCTTTGGGAGAAAGTGTCCATGAAGTTTTTTATCCAGATGTGCAAACAACGGTCAATCTGTTCGCCATTCATTTACGAAGAGTTGGTACGGACTGGGATTATCCGGCGCATGAGCACCCTCAATATGAACTGAATTATGTTACCGAAGGCGAGCAAAGGATGATGGTGAACGGTACCCTGTATATTCAAAAGGCTGGCGAACTGCTCCTGATTCCACCGGGAAGCATTCATTCCAGTCAGAGCCATAACGGCAAGGGATTCACGTATTTTTGTATGCACTTTGATATTGACGATCAGTTGTTCCTATCGTTGTTGGCACGCATCAAGCAAATACGATTCAGCGCGGATAGTCCGGTTACACAGCAGATTGAGCCGGTTTTACACAAATTGATGTCATCTGCGGATGATGAAACTGCTAATACGATGGTGCAGCGTATGCAGTTGCAATCTGCGGTATTCGAATTATTTGGTCATCTGTGGGAGGCGGTCTCGCAAGAGGCAGCACAATGGTTTACCGACGGACATGAAAAGATCGAACTCGCCCACCAGATTCGCAATCGACTGCAGGGCCTGATGAGTCAGCAATTCAAACAGGGACACGAATCGAGTGGTCACTATGGCATTGATGATATTGCAGCCGAGCTGGGTATCAGTTCTTCTCACTGTAATCGCGTGTTCAAGCAGGTATTTGGTCAGTCTCCCCGTGCTGTATTGTCCCAGTTGGTTTTGCATGAAGCGAAGCTACTTCTGGGCAATCCGAAGCTATCCGTTCAAAATATTGCCGTCATGCTTGGTTACAAGGATATTGCCCATTTCAGTCGTCAATTCAAGCGCTGGTCCGGCATGTCACCATCCCGTTACCGACAGGAAAAGCCTGCTCTGGAATAAGGTCCAGTAGCAGGCTTTCGTCTTTCTTATTTATTTCAACAAACGTTTAATCAGCTTCAGCTTGTTATCATACGGGGGATACAGAATCGGCAGATTCAGTTTGGTGCTTTTTTTCAGTACACTTTTGAGATGGGAGAACGTTTCGAAGCTGTACTTTCCATGATATGAACCAACACCGGAATGACCAACACCGCCAAATGGCAAACGCGGATTCGCAACATGTGTGATGGTATCGTTAATGCAGCCGCCTCCAAAAGAAACTTCACGCAGCACCTTGTCCTGAATCTGTGTGTCGGAAGTAAATAGATACAAGGCGAGTGGTTTCGGCCGCTTTACGATCTCTACAATGGCCTCATCTACGTTACGGTAGCTAATGATCGGCAGAATCGGTCCAAAGATTTCATCTTCCATCGTAGCTGCATCCCAAGATTCAGCATCAATTAATGTAGGTTCAATGAAACGGTCTTCCTCATCCGATGCGCCACCATATATCACTTTATCCTGATCCCGTTCAATCAACGTCGTCAGACGTTTAAAATGACCCTTGTTCACGATTCGTCCATAGTCCTTGTTGTGCTGGATATCCGATCCAAAGAAGGACACGATCGCTGCTTTCATCTCTGTAATTAACGGTTCCTTCACGCGCTCATGCACGAGCAAATAATCGGGTGCGATACAGGTCTGTCCTGTATTGAGCAGTTTGCCCCATATAATGCGTTGCGCAGCTACTTTGATATCCGCCTGTTCATCAACGATGACCGGACTCTTGCCTCCCAGTTCTAACGTAACGGGAACGAGATTTTTGGCAGCTGCCTCCATCACAATCTTGCCTACCGGTACACTGCCTGTAAAAAAAATATAGTCAAATGGCGCATTAATCAGCGCTGTCGTTGTGTCTTTGGCACCTTCAAGCACTTGTACGTATGCCGGTTCGAACACACTCGCAATCATTTCACGTACAACCGCGGACACTGCCGGTGTATTCTCTGACGCTTTGAGCACGGCTGTGTTACCTGCTGCAATCGCCCCTACCAATGGTTCGATTAAGAGTTGAAATGGATAATTGAATGGTCCAATGATCAGAACAGACCCATAGGGTTCAGGTATAATAACACTTTTGGACCCCAAGAGTGCCATTTGCGTTTTCACTTTAACGGGTTTCACCCATTTTTTCACTTTACGAATGGTGTGTGTAATGCTGTCCATCATAAATCCAATCTCGGTCGTGTAGGATTCGAACTCACTTTTACCCAAATCCTGATATAGAGCTTCTGTCAGTCTGGTCTCATACTTTTGAATCGCCTGCTTGAGTTGGGTCAGACGAGCAATTCGAGCTTCTGCTGATCGTGTGGCCCCGGAATGAAAGAATTGTCGTTGCTGCTCCAAAATCAGTTCAACTTCCTGGCTGGTTACTTCCTGTATCGTCGTTGTCATATATACATACTCCTCAGTTTAGTTTTGATTAAGCGTTTAAACTTACGAACCTATTAGGTACATGCAAAAGCATGTTACAGCACTATTCCTCTACAGGCACTCTTCTTCCAAAGCAGCTACCAGTTCCTTCAGCAGTTCCACCGATGCATTCAATGAAGCCGAATAATATCGCTGTGTGCCCTTCTGTTCCACGGATATGAGTCCCTTCTCTAACAAAAGCTTGAGATGATGAGATATGGCTGGCCGGGATAGACTGGATTGCTCAGTAATTTCATTCACGGTCATTCTGCCCTTCTCGGTGAGTGTCAGCAAAATGGCTTGACGGTGATTGTCACTTAACACCTGAAATAACGGGATACAGGTTTGAAAAACGCTGATTGCTTTTTGTCCCATGGTTTCACCTCTATACGATTTCTTTATATTTCTTTATCAATATTCCAACGTGTAATTTCTCCGTTATTTGCGTCTGTTGGTTTAAACATTCGAACCTAATAAACTGAATTGTACTCTGCATTTCCTTGAACTGCAAGTGAATCATCAACTAAATTTAATATAATGCCGATAAAGCGCTTCCATACTACCATACAAGTATGGTAGTATGTCAATGAAGGAGTTGAAGTTGTGGAATATACCCCGAAGTTATCATCCAAAGCCGGTTTGTTACCTGTTGCGAGCAGCATGTCCTCCATGAATAAACAATCTTATTCAACGCGAGATGTCGTTTACTTCACGCTGAAACAACTCATTTTAAGTCTGAAAATGCCTCCAGGAACAGCTATTTCTGAGAAGGAAATTTCAATGGAGTTTCAGGTAAGCCGGACACCTGTTCGAGAGAGTTTTGTAAGACTTGCTCAGGAAGGTCTGCTGGAAGTGTATCCACAGCGTGGCACATACGTCTCTCTGATTCAGGTCGATCTCGTTGAGGAAGCACGGTTCATGCGTGAACAGCTCGAACGAGCCGTAATCAGGCTCGCCTGCGAGAACTTTCCAAACGAACAAATGGTAGCTCTTGAACAGAACCTTGCGTGGCAGCAGGAATGCAGGATCAAACCGGATGATGAACGAATGTTTCAATTGGATGAGGAATTCCATAGCACTCTTTTTGCAGGCTGCAATAAAAGCAACATCTGGACTGTTATCCAGCAGATGAATGTACATTTGAATCGAAGTCGCATGTTACGCCTGTCCTCGGATCATCAGTGGGATCATTTAATTGAACAACACCTGTCGATGGTCAAGGCCATTCAACAGCATGATGCCGACACAGCAGAGCGACTGATGCAGGAACACTTGCATTTAACTGTTACCGATTTGGCTGTCCTGCAGGATACATATCCTTCCTATTTTCAATGACTGCATTTTTCTTACTACTATTCATGATGAGGTGAACGTGATGAGAATGGTTTTTCGCTGGTTCGGCGAAGGCAATGATACGGTAACGCTGGATCATATCCGGCAGATTCCGGGTGTTGAAGGTATTGTGTGGGCACTGCACGATGTTCCTGCTGGCGAGGAATGGCCAATGGACAAGATACTCGCTGTCAAAACGGCAGCGGATAAGGCCGGGTTACATCTGGATGTCGTTGAGAGTGTGAACATCCACGAAGATATCAAGTTGGGTCTGCCATCAAGGGATAAATACATTGCGAACTATATTAAAACGATGGAGAAACTGGCTCAGGTGGGTGTGAAGGTCATCTGTTACAACTTCATGCCGATCTTCGACTGGCTTCGCACGGATATGCACAAGGAAATGGAGGATGGTTCAACTGCCCTCTTCTATGAGCACAGTAAACTCGCAGATATAGAACCTCTAGAACTCGTTCGACGCATTACGGAAAACTCCGCACTCACCATGCCAGGTTGGGAACCGGAACGATTGCAGTATTTAACAGGTCTGTTCGAAGCCTACAAGGATGTAACCGAGGATCATATGTGGGAGCACGCACGTTATTTCCTACAAGAGATTATGCCTACAGCCGAGCGGCTGGGGATTCGAATGGCCATCCATCCTGATGACCCGCCTTGGCCAATCTTTGGATTGCCGAAGATTATTATAAGTCAGGAGAATGTTCGGAAATATTTGAATCTTTATGATAGCCCTTACAACAGCGTGACACTATGCAGTGGCTCTTTGGGAGCAAATGCGGATAATGACATTATCGGCATGATACACGAGTTCAAGGATCGGATTCCATTTGCCCACATTCGTAATGTCAAAATCTACGAAAACGGCGACTTTATCGAAACTTCACATCGCAGTCAGGATGGTAGTGTTGATATTGCGGGGGTTGTTGAGGCTTATCACGATATCGGTTATGAAGGTTATGCAAGACCCGACCACGGTCGTCATCTCTGGGGAGAACAGTGCCGACCTGGCTATGGACTCTATGACCGGGCTTTGGGAATCATGTATCTCTGGGGCGTCTGGGATTCCCTGCAAAGGAGGGCAAAAGCATGAGTGAACACCAATATGAACGCTCAACTCGTCTCGAAGGCAGAACAGTTGTAATCACCGGAGGTGCTGGGGTATTATGCCGCTCCATGGCGGAAGAACTCGCTCGACATGGTGCAAGCGTAGCCATTCTGAACCGTACCGTGTCCAAGGGACAAGAAGTTGTAGCTGCAATTGAAGCTGCGGGTGGCAGAGCGATTGCTGTTGCCTGTGACGTAACCCAGGCAGAGAGCGTACAAGCGGCGGCAGATGCTGTGCTGGAGCAACTTGGACCCTGTGATATTCTTATTAATGGCGCCGGTGGCAATAACGCCAGTGCCAACACCACGAATGAAATTTTCAGATTGGAAGATCTGGCGCAGAATGATGTCACTACGTTTTTCGATGTATCTGTAGAGGGTTTTCGTCAGGTGATGGATCTGAATTTTGTCGGTTCTCTCATCCCCACTCAGATCTTTGCAAAACATATGATAGAGCGCGATGTTCCTGCCACTGTCATTAATATTTCTTCCATGAGCGCCCCATCGCCCATGACGAAAGTTCCAGCGTATAGTGCTGCGAAGGCCGCAATTAACAACTTCACGCAGTGGCTTGCCGTTCATCTGGCCGAATCCGGTATTCGTGTCAATGCTATTGCACCCGGGTTTTTCCTGACCGAGCAGAACCGTAATCTATTACTGCAACCAGATGGCTCACCTACGGAGCGTTCCAGTAAAATTATTGCACATACACCCATGCGCCGCTTTGGCAAACCGGAAGACCTGCTTGGCACATTGATGTGGCTTGCGGATGAAAGACAGTCCGGCTTTGTCACTGGCACAGTCATTCCGGTAGATGGTGGATTTATGGCGTACTCGGGTGTATAACAATAACAGCGAATGCTTCCTTTTCATAGTTTTTTCTTTTATCTTCGTTACAAGTAAATGATTCAGTTCAACTCATATAGGTCATTATTGAAACCGATACTTGGAATACTTATCCATGTGTCGGTTTTTTGCGTTCAAGCATAAGATCACCCAGCCTAGGAAATGCTTGTCATAGAGAATTGGAGAAGTGAAGTAAAGGAAGGTGATACATATATGATGGAAGAAACATGGGTTGTTGCAGTAAGGTCTATTATCGCCTTCCTGACCCTCATCATCTACACAAGGGTGCTGGGCAAACAGCAAATGGGTAACTTAACGTATTTTGATTACATCAACGGCATCACAATTGGTTCCATTGCGGGAACGTTTGCAACTGATCTTTCCTCCAAAGCGTGGATTCATTTTGTGGCCTTGACCATTTTCACAATCATTACGATCATCTTTCAGTATATTACACTGAAGAATCGTACCATCTCCAAACTAATGGACTCTGACCCCACATTGATCATCCAGAACGGTAAAATTCTCGAACAGAACCTGAGCAAAATGCGAGTTAAATTTGACGAGTTGACCATGATGCTTAGGCAAAAAGATGTATTTGATATCACGACGCTAGACTATGCCATTCTTGAACCGGATGGAAGCCTCTCCGTTGTTTTGAAACCTGAGAATCAGCCTGTAACCGCAAAAGACATGCATATGCACCCGCCCAAGAGCAAGCTGATGACAGAAATCATCATTGACGGCCTTCTGATTAAGCAGAATCTGGAGGAACGAAACAAGGATATCAATTGGCTCAGCGAGCAGCTGAAAAAGCAAAAGATCACGATACAGGATATTGCTTTTGCCGCGATATTGCCCAATGACAAATTGTATGTTGATCTGTTCAAGGACAAGATCACCGATAAAATCGATATGGGCGATTATGAGGGGCCTTTCTAAACTCTTTACATCAAGGAGGCGGTTGAATGAAAACGCGTTTCTGGCTGTTATATGTGCTTCCGATCTGCCTCATTCTTGTGTTCGTTGCAATTATGGCTAGCGGAGCCTTTCTTAAAAAGCCATTTGGCACCGATGATCGCTTGCTTGAATCTATACAAACATTAGAGAAACAAGTTGAGGGTAAAAAATGGACTGAAGCCAAGTCTCAAGTTAATTACGCCATGAAGGCCTGGGATAAAATTGTCAACCGCATTCAGTTCAGTGTGGAACGTGAAACCATATATGATATTCTGGGCACCCTTGCGCGGATCAAGGGCGGCGTTGCGGCAGAGGATGATAAGGCGATTATGGAAGAGATTTATTACTTTTATGTGCTATGGGAAAATCTCGGAGATTAAATTCCGTGTAATCTATATCCGATGTAAGTCCAACAGCAAAAGGCACTCTCCCTTCAGGCAGAAAGGAGGTGCCTTCTTTGCTTGGTATATCTTCATATTCGTTACGCTCTTCGTAATCCCCGAGAACGTGATGAACGCGAAGTACTTTCTTTGCGGAAAAAGAGTGTCAGCGCACCTTTGGCGCACCACAGTGCAAATAAAGCAAACAGTGTTCCCCAGAATAACGCCGGAAGGAATGTCTGCTGAGCGAGATTCGCCGCATCGCCTGCCCGAGAAGGTTGAGTCCAGGACATCAGTCCAACGTATACGGCACTAACGACAGACTCTTCCAGTGTAAGAAACGCCAGTAGTAGATAATAGTACTTCACAATCTTGGCACCGAAAATCATAATGACAACGTTAAGTACGATGAACCCGGTCAGCCATAACATGCCGAACTCTCCTCTTACATATAACAGGAGCGACACCAGAGCGACAGCCGTCATAATCCCGAGTCCCCACATATGCAAGCCTTTGCGGTATAAGTAAAACAACAGCCAGGCGAACAAGGATGCACTGATATATCCTGCGAGAGAAACCAATATAGATCTGCCTGGCGTCAGCATGGATGAATACGTTACACCGCTATGATCAGCGTACAATTCAATCCGCAGCACTTTACCCGACAATATTAACGTCATGAGTGCATGGCCGAATTCGTGAATCATCGTATCCAGGTTGCGGAACAGGGACGAGAATGGGATGAATCGTGTGAGAAAGACGGAGCCTAATAGAAAAAGTATCGTTTTGACCCACTTATTCAATCGTGTCATACCTCCTTTACCTTCAAATAAACAAGCCTATCCTTTATACTACGCTTTTTTCACTCGATTCGTTTCGGCTTCCGAACTGTAATGCGCATTGCTCCATCCACCAGCAGAAGCTCCGATTGTGTCCAATGAAAAAAGAAGATAGATCATAGCGGCCTTTTTCGGCCTCTAGCGTAACGAGCAATCGATTCCGCATCCGATGGAGCGCGTAGTGCACGAATTGATCGGCAACTTCACTTTGTACCAGAGTAACATAAGCATAGAGGGAATGATCGACAGGTTCATCAAGCGGACTCACCCCTGCACATGAAAATTCCGTCGTTACCCCCTGTTTCTGAAGGATGGACAATGCGTTCACGAGCTCGGCATCAACTTCAACACCGTTCCACATCTCCGTTTTCTTCGCGGAAACCGTATGTTTGTCGCGTTCCGTCCAGTGCATCAGCTCCAGCTTGCGCCGTCTCCACAGATGGACAGGCTGTTCACTTAGCAGCACTTCATGTTCTTCATTTAAATTCATCCAATGCGTCCTCCTGTTCTCCTTGATCCGGTCACCTCATCAACAAAGAGAGAGCACATCCCTGTGCTCTCTGCTTCGCAAAAAGGCAAAGGAATGACACTCCCATTCCTCAGCATGTTGTATTATTGTACCTTTTTCAGTGAAAGGCATCAAACTGATCTTTAATTATTCGTTCAGTGCCAGTTTCAGAGCCTCCAGATTCTGTCTCATCACACTAATGTAGTCCATTCCCGACGCGATCTCTTTCTCGGTGAGTCCCTCAATCGGGTTCAGTACTGCCGTCTTGGCTCCCACTTCACTTGCAATCGTCTCAGACACTTTGGAGGACACCAGTGTTTCGAAGAAAATCGTTTTCACCTGATGCTCTTTTGCAAAGTCAATGACGGATGCCATCTGCGCTGCCGAAGGTTCTTGTTCCGGAGACAATCCTGCGATGGGCACCTGTTGCAATCCATATTCCTGTGCAAGGTAGCCAAATGCAGCGTGTTGTGTGATGAAATCCTTGCGTTTGCTATCCGCCACAGCCGACTTGAAGTCTTGATCCAGTGACTCCAGCTGAGCAACGTAGGCATCTGCATTCTTCTTGAACTGTTCAGCATGTTCCGGGGCAGCCTGTGCCAATCCCGCTTCAATATTACGTACTTCTTTGACAGCCAGTGCAGGTGACAGCCATACGTGGGGATCCAGTCCACCGTGATCGTGATCATGTCCTTCTTCCGCCTCAGCGTCATGATCATGGTCGTGTTCTTCCGTAGTCACTTCAACCGCATGATCGTGGTCGTGTTCATCTGTAGTCGCTCCATTCGCATGGTCATGATCGTGTTCTGTTGCCTCAGAATCTCCATGATGGTGATCATGTTCTCCACCTTCAAGCAGGTTGATGCCTTTGCTTGCCTCCACCTGAATGAGCGAAGCATTGCTCAAACTTCCAGTGACCTGATCCATCCATGTTTCCATACCCGCACCGTTGTATACAAGTACATCCGCTTTTTCAATGCTGGCAATGTCCTGTGGAGTGGGCTCCCAATCATGAGGCTCCATCCCTGCTGGAACGAGCGTATGCACCTCTGCCAGATCCCCTGCCACATTTTTGGTGAACTCGTACATCGGGTAGAAGCTGACCTGTACGTTTAGTTTGGCAGCTTCACTCTCTGTGGAGATTGCATTATTGGTACCTGTAGAGCTTGCATTCGTATCTGAAGCGGATTTTTGTCCGCATCCTGCAACGATAAGTGTAAGACTGAACAATAATCCGAGCGTAGCTTTTTTACTGAATTTCATGGTGATGTTTTCCTCCTTGAATGGTTGACCCGAATGACGTGCTGTGATTTTGTTTCTCTGCGGTGACGCTTGCGATTGTATCGTGCAATCAGCTTTTGCGCTGATATTCCAGTCAATAGAAAGACCAGCAGGATAAGAGCAATTGTTCCTCCTGGAGGTGTATTTAGATGGTAAGATGTTGTGAGTCCGCTAAAAATACCGATTAATCCTGTAATTACCGCGACAATAATCGCTGCTGTAAAACTTCGAGACACTCTCAGTGCCAAGGCAGCGGGCAGTACTATGAGAGCTGATACCAACAACACACCGACAATGGGCATGGCTGAAGCTACAGTCATTCCTGTCAGAATGGCAAAGGCAAACGATAATCCTTTCACCTGAACACCCCCTATGGAAGCTGTCTCTTCATCAAAGGTAAAGCTGTACAAAGGTCTGCGTAACAGAATGAAAAAAAGTAAACCAAACACACATACACTTGCCATCATCCACAACTGTATATCGCTAACTGCGACAATTGATCCGAATAAGTATGAGCTGAATGCCTTCGACAGATTAGTTTGGAGACTCATTAACACTACAGCAAGGGCCAGCCCCGAAGTCATGATGATCGCTACTGGTACCTCACTGTAGGTTCGGTAACTTCGCCGCAGTTGTTCAACCAATAATGCACCGATCAATGCGACAGCGAATCCACAGATGACCGGGTTAAGATTCATGACTGAACCGAGCGCAACCCCTGCGAGTGAGACGTGGGATAACGTGTCTGCCATTAGTACCTGCCGCCTGAGCATCAGATAGACTCCGAGAATTGGAGCGATGACTCCAATCAGTCCCCCTGCCCAGAAGGCACGTTGCATGAATTCGTACTCAAACACTGCCATTCCTCACTTTCTTGCCGCTCCAGAGTTATCGTTCGGTCCAATCGATCTCCCATTTCTTCCAGCCCGTGAGTAACCATAATAATGGTGATCCCATGTTCATCAGCATAGTGGCGCATCAGATTGTAGAATCCTTCACGACTGTGGCGGTCCATTCCTGTTGTAGGCTCATCCAGTACCAGAACCTGCGGTTGCCCAGCCATCGCTCTCGCGATACAGATCCTCTGCTTCTGTCCACCGGACAGTTCACCAACTCGTGTATTCCGATACTCCCACATGCCAACTTCACGCAAACTGCGTTCAACGATGGCATCCTGCTCTGCTGTGAATCTGCGGAATAGTCCCAGCTTGGTGTAACACCCTGACCGAACCAGTTCAATTACGGTGCTGGGGAATCCACTATTAAACGATGCCACCTGCTGGGGCACATAACCGATATTGGAGTTGTTCCCACGTTTCAACTGTGGATTCATATGTATCGTGCCGCTCCAGGGCTTGAGCAGCCCCAGCAGCAGCTTTAACAGGGTCGTTTTGGCAGAGCCATTGGGACCTGTAATGCCTATGAACTCTCCCACATGGATATCCAGCGACAGTTGATCAATGACTGGCTCTTTGCCATATCCAAATACAACATCACGCATGGAAGATAGGATCATGCCGCTCCCTCTTTTCGTAAATTTTACGATTTAAAAATATCAAAAAAATTTATCTGGTTTCCCGGTGGATCGTCATTTTCTTCAAACGTGGGGAATACTTTTTCATCTCAAGTCTCTCCGGATGGTTACGCTTATTTTTGGTTGTTGTGTAGTTGCGATCGCCGCACTCGGTGCAGGCTAAGGTTACAATGACTCTCATGGTTGTTGCCTCCTCTTATTTAATCGTAATAATTACTATTTAATGATATTAGCCTATGCCTTTTCTTTTGTCAACTCCACGCCGGAAAAGGATCTTTCAATTCACGCCAGTTCAATTGCATCTCCTCCTCCGTAAGAAGAGTCTCATCCAAAGTACGTTCAATCTCCGCCCTGTTCATGTCAATACCGATGAATACCAATTTCGTTACCCGGTCACCCCACTCATCATCCCAATCCGGTATGTTTGGTAATGTATCGCCAAAGTGAAGTTGCCTTTCCTCCTCACTCATCGCACCTACCCATATTCCTGCTGGCGCAAGTTGCTTCGATGTCCCTGCATGACTGAACGAAATCGCCATATGGTTCCTTGTCGCCAGCCACATCAGACCCTTGGATCGCACGATGCTATCTGGATATTTGGCAATCCAACGCAGCAAGCGTTCCGGGTGGAATGGACGTTTACGATGATAGACAAATGAATGTATTCCATATTCTTCGGTCTCGGGTGTATGCTCCTCTTTCATTAATTCGCGGATCCAACCCGCGGACTGGCTTGCTTTTTCAAAATCAAAACGTCCTGTATTCAATATTTCTCTCGGATCAATCTGCCCATGTGTGGTGCGAATCAGCCTGGCTTCCGGTTGCATGGCGTGTAGTGCCTTCTCAAGCTTCGTCAGTTCTTCCTCCGACACCAGATCACATTTATTCAAAATCAGCACATCACAGAATTCCACTTGGTCCGTCAACAGATGAACAATTCCTCGAACATCGTCCTCGCCGGCTTCCTGTCCGCGGTCCTTCAATGTTTCTTTGGAATAAAAATCACGCCAGAACTGGGCAGCATCAACAACCGTAACCATCGTGTCCAGACGAGTGAATTTCGTCAAATCAATGCCGAGTTCCTCATCAATATACGTAAACGTCTGTGCAACAGGCACCGGCTCTCCAATACCCGTGGATTCAATCAATATGTAGTCAAAAGAACCATCCAGCGCCAGCCGCTCAACTTCTTTCAGCAGATCCTCCCGCAACGTGCAGCAGATGCAACCATTCGACATCTCTACCAGCTTTTCATCAATACGTGATAATCCTCCACCATCTCGTATTAAGCCTGCATCGATGTTAACCTCACTAAGATCATTCACGATGACAGCAACCCGCATTCCCTCGCGATTATGAAGCACATGATTGAGCAGTGTCGTTTTGCCTGCACCCAAATATCCACTAAGTACGGTTACTGGAACCCGATGTTGAACCTGTTGATCTGACATTTCTACTTCCTCCACTCTGTTTAAGTTGTAGCCTTAATCGTAATTATTACCATTAATCATGATCAATCCGAACTATACCTCAGTTTTCTTTAGATTGTCAACTCTACTATGATAAAGAATCTTGATTAATCGTAAAAATGTTGATTAGAACACAGAAATGATGTATGTTGCTGCACGTACAAGCATATATTTTAGCAAAGTCCTAGTTGTGGAGGTCTGTTTCATGAAAATGGCAGCCAATCTGAAGCTCCTGTCCTTCCTGATCCCTTGTGCATTTCTTGTTCCCGTGTTGATCACGATGGCTCCAGATCTGAAGGAAGCATGGAACAGTGAAGCTTTGCAAAATATGAAAACCGTATTCATAGGTATTTTCCTTGAAGCCGCACCGTTTCTGCTCATGGGTGTGCTATTATCTTCGCTCATGCAGTGGTTCGTATCCGAAGAAATGGTCCGCAGACTTACGCCTAAGAACCCGATCGGCGGTGTGCTGGTTGCGGGGCTGCTTGGTATTATTTTTCCTATCTGTGAATGTGGCATGATCCCGGTCGTAAGAAGGTTGATGCACAAAGGCATGCCTGCCTATATCGCAGTTACGTTCATCTTGAGTGGGCCTGTAGTGAATCCCATCGTATTTACCGCAACCTTGCTCGCCTTTCCCTCCCATCCTGAGATTACCATTGCCCGCATGGGACTGGCCTTTGCCGTGGCAGCTTCCATAGGTGGATTGGTATATGTGTTCGTTCGTCGAAATCCCCTTCGATTGCCAAAAGTTGCAGTGACAGAGGTCAAGACGCATCCTGGATTTAAAATGGCTCAACCTCATGCTCATGCAAATGCTCATGAACACAACCATGTGAAAAACTGGCGCAGCTTCTTCATTCATGCCGGAGATGAATTTATCGATATGAGCAAATATCTGGTGATCGGTGCCCTGATTACAGCCTGCATCCAGACATTCATTAGCCGCAGCGATCTCATCTCACTTGGCAATGGTCCTGTCGCCTCCTATGTGTTTATGATGGCCTTTGCTTATGTACTGTCTCTCTGCTCCACTTCGGATGCTTTTGTGGCTTCTGCGTTCTCACATACGTTTGCACTGGGGCCGCTGGTATCCTTCCTTGTGTTAGGTCCGATGCTGGATTTCAAAAGCACGCTTATGCTACTCTCGACCTTCCGTACCCGGTTTGTTATCGGTCTAAGTCTGGCGATTATCACACTCGTCTTTGTCGGCTCTTGGTTGATTAACCTGCTGGTATAAACGTTGAGCAACATACTTCATGACCTGAATGGTTAACCCCATGAACTTTCATCCTAACTATGATATAGAAATGAGGTGATGATATGAACCACACTGTTTATACGATAACCAAATCTCCTGTTCCAAGATCACACTTCATCCAATGGCATAACCTGATCCGTGCAGGATGGATCGGCGGGTTAGCAGTATACATTATTCACTTGAATTCGAGTGATTCTCTTCATTATTATTTGGCACCAACGATGCAAAAACTGCTGTTATGCTGCCCTGTTCCCTTTTTATTTATTGCTGTTATCATGGCTTGGCATGGATTATTCGGCAGAAACGAGGTTCATTGCGACTGTGAACATCCACCGCCTTCCGGTTTGCTACGCAGCTCGTTAGTCTATGGTCTGATTGCTATTCCCTTGTTGCTGGGATTTCTGTTACCTGATCGGGCTCTTGGCAGCTCTATGGCCAGTCAGAAAGGCATGTCTCTCACCTATGCTCCTCCGGAGATTCGTCGTAAAGAGCCTTTACCTGAAACAGTAAAATTAAATGTACAGGATCTTGCACAGCAAAAACAGCAACAAACTGCTGTTACATCTACAACGGCCACTACCGTGCAATTTGTACCGCCGGATGAGTACAGCCGTGAATTCGCAGAACTGGCAGAGAAGTTGTATGCCGAACAGGTCATTCGAGTCTATCCTGAAATTTTCTCTGAAACACTCGGCACGATCGATATGTTCCAGCGACAATTTGCAGGCAAAGATATCTCGTTATCCGGGTTTGTTTATCGGGACAAAAGCATGGATCATGAATCACATTTTGCACTCGGACGATTTCTCGTCATGTGCTGTCCTGCTGATGCTGCTCCCTTCGGCGTCATGGTTCACATCCCAGAAGCAAATAATTTCCCTACTGACAGCTGGGTGAAAATCGATGGCACCATCGGCTCTGCACAAGTAGATGGCAAAGATACCATTGAGATTCGTGCAACAAAGGTGACACCTGTATCCGAGCCGTCCACGCCATACATTTATACAAGTGCCGATTCCGTAATGGCGTATGAACAAATTAAGAGCCGATAATCGCTATCATTAACAGCGGGCTCTTCAACGACAAAAAAGCCCCAAAACTATGGATTTCATAGTCTGGGGCTTTCGTGTTCAGTCAGATATTAGATTAGATCTCATCTGCTCTGATTGTATTATTCTGTTACGATATCATGAACCAATACAGGAGCATCGGCATGATCCGCAATCGTAATGTTTTCTTTGATCTTCGCAATGACATCTGCTACATCTTCACGGTTGGCATGGATCGTTACGAGGGACTCACCAGCTTTGACTGTGTCACCGACTTTTTTGTTCAGCATCAGACCAACCGCGAGATCGATTTCAGACTCTTTTGTTGCACGGCCCGCGCCGAGCAGCATTGCAGCCGTTCCGATTTCGTCAGCGACGATTCCGGCAACATATCCGTCTTTGTCTGCTGGTACTTCAATCAGGTACTGTGCTTGTGGCAAACGATCTGGATGATCCACAACCGAAGCGTCTCCGCCTTGGTTTGCCAGGAAATCTTTGAATTTCTCCAGTGCTTTACCGTTCTGGATCACTTCTTTCAATTTCTCCTCAGCATGCTCCAAGGAATCTGCCTTACCAGCAAGGAATACCATCTGACGTCCAAGTGCCAGACACAATTCTTCCAGATCTTTCGGGCCTTTACCTTGCAGGGTAAGGATAGCTTCTTTTACTTCAAGCGCGTTACCGATCGCCAGACCCAGTGGTTGGGACATGTCGGAGATAACCGCCATCGTTTTACGTCCAACATTGTTACCAATGCTAACCATAGCATGTGCCAATTCTTTAGCATCTTCCGTTGTTTTCATAAATGCACCAGCACCCGTTTTAACATCCAATACAATCGCATCTGCACCTGCTGCAATTTTCTTGCTCATGATGGAGCTGGCGATCAGTGGGATGGAGTTAACGGTAGCTGTTACATCACGCAGAGCATAGAGCTTCTTGTCAGCTGGCGTGAGGTTACCACTTTGTCCAATAACAGCAACCTTATGCTCGTTGACGAGACGAATGAACTCTTCTTTTTCAAGCTCTACGTGGAATCCAGCTACGGACTCCAGCTTGTCTGTTGTACCACCTGTGTGACCAAGTCCACGTCCGGACATTTTAGCAACAGGGACATCAAGCGCAGCAACGAGCGGAGCGAGTACCAATGTTGTTGTATCGCCCACTCCTCCTGTGGAGTGCTTGTCTACTTTGATTCCTTCGATAGCAGACAGGTCAATCGTTTCACCGGAATTCACCATCGACATAGTCAAATCCGCGCGTTCCTTGTCTGTCATATCTTTGAAGAATACCGCCATCGCCCATGCGCTGACTTGATAGTCCGGGATCTCTCCTTGTGTATATCCTTGAACAACAAAATCAATCTCAGCTGTTGTCAGTTCTTTACCGTCGCGTTTCTTGGCAATAATGTCTACCATTCTCATGATGATCTCTCCTTGTGTGTGAAATTGATTGTATAGAACACTTTGTAGTTAATCCGTTCCGGCCCCGGATCGTTCTTATGATCGCTGTTGTCTCCAAGTTTTTTTGATCCATTTTACAATGGAGAAAACTCGGAGACAGCGTATCCTTCCGAAGCAGCTTTCTTTCAGAAAGCTTTTAGGCGAACGCTAACGCTTCTTCAGAATCGATTCCGGGTCCTTCACTCCGTGCTTAAAACAAAAGTTTCGATCAAAATCAAATGATGTTTGAATATAATATGCAACAATTACAGTGTGATTGCTGTGTCCAGAGCCACTACCATCATGTCGTTAAACGTTTTTTGACGCTCTTCGGCAGATGTTTCTTCGCCTGTCAGCAAGTGGTCACTTACTGTCAGGATGGTCAGTGCGTTAACACCGAACTTGGCAGCGATGGTGTACAGTGCTGTTGTTTCCATCTCTACGCCGAGTACGCCGTGCTTCATCAATTTCTCAGTGACGGAACGGTCATCACGGTAGAATGAATCGGAGCTGAACACGTTACCGACATGAATCTTCATGCCTTTAGCTGTTGCACGGTCATATGCTTCTTTCAGCAGAGAGAACGTAGCGATTGGCGAGAAGTCATATCCACCAAATACATGTTTGTTCATGCTGGAATCCGTACATGCTGCTTGTGCAAGGATGACGTCACGTACACGTACATGCTCCTGCATACCGCCGCAAGTCCCTACACGAATCAGGTTTTTCACGCCATATTCACTGATTAACTCGTTAGCATAGATTGCAAAAGACGGAATGCCCATCCCTGAACCTTGTACCGAAATCCGGTGTCCTTGATATGTACCTGTGTAACCGAGCATTCCACGAACCTCGTTGTAACATACAACATCTTCGAGGTACGTATCTGCAATATACTTCGCGCGCAAAGGGTCTCCTGGCAATAGGATTGTTTCTGCGATATCTCCGGGTTTTGCTCCAATATGTGTACTCATGAATGAATCTCCTCCAGTTATATATTTAGTCTATTATGATGGCAGGAACCGGAGCAGCCTCAACTACTCCGACATCCCCTATCCAGTTTTAAAACCTATTTCAAATCTTTAAGGAAGCTGGTGCCGTATTCTGGCATTTTCACTCCAAAGTTCTCAGCTACGGTTGCACCAAGGTCAGCAAAAGTGTTGCGCAGATCAAGCTGTTTGCCCTCGCTGAAGCGCGGAGAATAGGCAAGCAGCGGAACATATTCACGTGTATGATCTGTACCACGGTAAGTTGGATCGTTACCATGATCAGCTGTAATCAGCAGCAGGTCATCGTTGGTCATTTTGGCAAAAATCTCTGGCAGTCTTGCATCATAGTCTTCAAGCGCCTGAGCATACCCTTGTGGATCACGACGGTGACCATATAGGGCATCAAAGTCAACCAGGTTCAGGAAGCTGAGTCCAGTGAACTCTTCATCCATCGTTTTAGACAACTTGTCCATGCCATCCATGTTAGAAACGGTACGAACAGCCTTGGTTACACCTTCGCCATCATAAATATCTGCGATTTTACCCAAAGCAATCACATCAAATCCGCTATCTTGCAATTCATTCATAACCGTACGACCAAAAGGTTTGAGCGCGTAGTCATGACGATTCGCAGTACGTTTCCAGTTACCCGCTTCACCGACAAATGGACGTGCGATAATGCGGCCGAGCATATACGGATCTTCAAGTGTTATTTCACGGCAGAACTCACAGATCTCATACAGTTCTTTCAGTGGAACAACATCCTCATGTGCTGCAATTTGCAGTACGGAATCCGCGGAAGTATAGACGATGAGCGCGCCAGTTTCGACATGCTCTGCACCCAGTTCATCGAGAATTTCCGTGCCACTAGCCGGTTTGTTACCGATGACCTTCCGGCCCGTTTTCTCTTCAATACGCTGGATCAACTCATCGGGAAAACCATTCTCGAACACACGGAAAGGTGTATCAATGTAAAGACCCATCAGCTCCCAATGACCTGTCATGGTGTCTTTGCCTCTGGAGGCTTCCTGCATTTTGGTGTAATACGCTTTAGGTGCATCCGCTACAGGGACACCCTCAATTTCTTTGATGTTGGACAGTCCGAGACTGGCCATGTGAGGCATGTTCAGACCTCCGCGTTCACGTGCAATGTGACCAAAGGTATCTACATCAAAATCATCAAATTCTGCTGCATCCGGCGCCTCGCCGATCCCTACAGAATCCATAACAATCAGATGTACTCTTTTAAAAGTTGACATAATCTAAGCACTCCTTCCAATAATCCGGTTTACAAGAACAGTCCAGTAATAATCGCTGACAGCACGCTGACAAGCGATGCACCGTAAAGCAGCTTCAGACCGAAGCGGGCGACCACATTACCTTGCTTCTCATGGAGTCCCTTCACCGCACCAGCAATGATACCGATGGAGGAGAAGTTGGCGAACGACACGAGGAAGACGGATACGATACCCGTTGTTCTGGCAGACATTGCAGTCTCCTTCAAATTAAGCATAGCGACAAATTCGTTGGATACCATTTTGGTTGCCATAATACTTCCTGCCTGAATCGCTTCTTTCCATGGAACACCCATGATGAAGGCAAATGGTGCAAACACATAACCAAGCAGCTCTTGGAACGAAATGCCAAGCACCGAGCTGAAAACTCCGTTAACAAGGGCAATCAAAGCAACAAAACCGATTAACATCGCAGCTACGATGATAGCAACTTTGAATCCATCCAGGATGTACTCGCCGAGCATTTCGAAGAACGATTGTTTCTCTTCATCCTGCACTTCCAATATATCTTCTTCTTCCGTCACCCGATAAGGGTTAACGATCGAAGCAATGATAAAACCGCCAAATAGGTTCAGTACAAGAGCTGTAACCACATATTTCGGCTCGATCATGGTCATATAAGCACCAACGATGGACATCGAGACCGTGGACATCGCCGAAGCACACAAGGTGTACAGCCGATGTTTTGGCAACAACCCAATTTGTTTTTTCACAGAAATGAACACTTCAGATTGCCCCAGTACAGCCGAAGCAACCGCGTTATATGATTCCAGTTTGCCCATTCCGTTGATTTTGCTTAATACCAGACCAATATATTTTATAACAAAAGGCAAGATTCGGATATACTGCAATATCCCAATAAGTGCCGAGATGACAACAATCGGCATCAACACATTCAGGAAGAAGGGCGCCCCCCCGCTCTCTGCACCTACGGTAGTTAAACCCCCAAATACAAATGCGATACCTTCATTCGCATAGTCGAGTAAACTTTTAAATACGGTAGCGAAACCGCCAATTAAAAAAGTACCCACTCCTGTATTCAACAGAGCATAAGCTAGTATAACTTGCAAAACAATCATGATAGCCAGCGGCCGGTAACGTATCTGTTTTTTACCGTTGCTTGCGATATAAGCCAGTCCAAAAACAACGAGTAAGCCGATAATGGCAATTAGAAATTTCATTTGATCTCTCCTTTGAAGGTAGTTAAGCCGGATGTGAAATTCAGCTCAAAGGGTGCTTAAAGCATTTTTAACAGTAATCTTTCAGAAAACTTATGAAGCGCTTACAATAAGTTCCGTTAATTAAAATATAAGTGTAAATTGTATTCCCTGTACCTGAGACGAACGCTCAAGTACAGAGAACATAACATTACTTTTGTTGGATAAGCTTGTGCTTGTTCAACCTTTTGCTTAATAAGAAGATGTAGATTGACCGCCCTGCATAATCTTCACGCCAGAGCTTGCACCGATCCGAGTCGCACCCGCTTCAATCATTTTCTGCATATCTTCCAGGCTACGTACACCACCGGAAGCTTTAACGCCAACATCAGGACCTACAGTACGACGCATCAAAGCGATATCTTCTGGCGTTGCTCCACCTGTAGAGAAACCTGTAGAGGTTTTAACAAAATCAGCTCCAGCTCGTACAGCTGCCTGACAAGCACGTACTTTCTCATCATCCGTCAACAGACAAGTTTCAATAATAACTTTCACCAAAGCTTTACCCGCAGCCGCTTCAACGACAGCACGAATATCTTGTTCAACATAATCATCCTTGCCATCTTTCAAAGCACTGATGTTGATGACCATATCGACTTCAGTTGCACCTTTAGCAATCGCATCCTTGGTTTCGAAAGCTTTTGTTTCCGTTGTGGATGCTCCCAGAGGGAAACCAATAACGGTGCAGATGTCTACGCCAGTACCCTGCAACTGCTCAGCAGCATAAGCAACCCAACCTGGGTTAACACATACAGAAGCAAATTGATATTGCTTCGCTTCTTCGGTTAACTTGGCCATTTCACTTTGCGTTGCGTCCGCACGAAGCAACGTATGGTCGATCATTTTAGCTAATTGTGGTGTAGTCAATTGAATCTCTCCCTTATCTGAACTAGTTATTTTCTATACCCTTACACTAACATGAACATATGTAAAAATCAACTTGAACTTTTGTTCACACCTTGACTTACCGTTCTTGCTTCATTATATTTTCTGCCTAACAAAGCAAAACATCCGCCCTTTTTACGTGGCAGATGTTGTCATCCATATCCATTTGAAATTAGAACCGCAGTAATGCTTGGGCTGTGTACTGATCCGTAACCAAAATATTCGCATAATGACCTTTAAGCGCGGCGTGAATCGCTTCAATTTTTCGTTGACCTCCGGCGACCAGGATTGATTTTTCCTTATTTCTCAATTCAGCCAAGTCAATACCGACGGTTCTACTGTTAATCTCTTCACTGATCAACTGACCTTCCGCATCGAAAAAGCGTGAACAAATGTCACCTGCACCAGAGTTCATTAATAATTGTTGCTCTTCTTCATTGAAGTAACCGAGCCTGAACAGTAATGCATCTTCTTTCACAGTACCCACGGTGAACAAAGCGATGTTGGCCTGTCTGCCAAGTTCTACAATTCTGCCGATATGCCGATCGGCCTCCACCATGTTCTTCACTTCAATGTTGTCGAAAATAACGGGCAGTGGCAAATACCTTGGTACCGTGTGGAAAGCTTCAGCGAATAAATGTACAATCTCAGCGGCATACGTATTGACATGGGAGTGGCTTACTCCCCCCTTCAATTGTACAACTTCGACACCTTTAACCTGCTTGGGACGGAGCTGACGTGCTACGGCATGCATGGTTGTTCCCCAAGTCACCCCGATAATATCCGCATCCTGAACCGTCTCCTGAAGGTAGTCTGCTGCTCGTTTGCTGATATGCTTCTGTATTTCCTCATCACTCTTCAACGGGGCAAAACACACAAGTGCCGTATCCAGATCATATTTCGACTTGAGTTCTCCGGCAATGATATCGATATCCTCCAGCGGGTCCATTATTTCAATCCGGACGTATCCCCGATCTTTCGCATACTGAAGTAACCTTGATACGGTTGGACGCGACACGCCCAATCTTGCAGCAATATCCTGCTGGCTGTAATCGGACTGATAATACAATTTCGCTGCTTCAATGCTTAATCGTTGCTTCTCCAGGTCCATTCCCATGTGCGCTCATCTCACTCATCCCTATTATCGTTGGAACACAAATACTCGTCCTGTATATTATACATGGATTTAGTATCTGGTTACTATATAGCATTCAATTCAGTATCGGCTCCATCCATTCAATTCCTTTCTGACGTATAAAACGAGGAAAACGATGCATACTACTGCGGTCGCTTCATTATTGCCAAGATTGGTTCAACCATTAATCGCACAGAGAGGAAGAACAACATTGTCTACCTTATTGTATATTACTGCCCATCCTCATGATCATGAAACCTCCTTCAGCATGGCTACGGGCAAAGCATTTATTGATGCGTATCGTGAAAGTCACCCTTCCGATGAGATTGTTCACCTCGATCTGTATCGTTCCGATATTCCGCATATCGATGCGGATGTCTTCAGTGGCTGGGGCAAACTGCAATCGGGCAGTGACCTGACTTCGGAAGAGCAGGCGAAAGTAAGCCGTTTGAATGAACTGTCGGATCAATTTGCCTCAGCAGATAAATATGTTTTTGTAACCCCGATGTGGAACTTCTCATTTCCTCCCATTCTGAAGGCATATGTGGACTCTATCTGTGTGGCCGGCAAAACATTCCGGTATACAGAACAAGGTCCTGTTGGACTGTTGTCTGACAAAAAAGCGCTGCATATTCAAGCACGCGGTGGCATTTATTCCGAAGGCCCAGCGGCTCAGATGGAATCCGGTCATCGTTATCTAAGCATTATCATGTCATTTCTCGGTGTGCCGAAGCTTGATGGCATCTTTGTAGAGGGACATAATCAATATAAAGATCGTACAGATGAGATCAAGCAACAAGCCATTGAACAGGCGCGTACTTTCGCAAAACAGTTTTAGAGAGGTAGTTTCATCCCATCTTCTCGGTACTGAAAACCGAACTTTTTGAACACTCACTTAGAGTGTATTAAACAAAACTAAACCAAAAACAAAACCCGCGTGCGACCTAGGGATATTCCCAGGAAACACGCGGGTTTTCAATGTATAATCAACCTGGAGCTTATTGACGTCCAGCGCTGGCACGGCTCATCGTTTCAAGTTTACGTGTAATCGCATGACGGTCCACTTTCAATCCCCATATCATCTCGATAATCTGCTCTTTCTCTTCCGGATTGTCCGCATGCTTCAGTTGCATTAACAGCTCATGCATCTGTTCATTAATGCCTTCAAATTGGTTCCATAGATCCTGTCTTACCTCTGTTGAATCCAGATGATGATTCGCATCGACTTCTTCCTTCAATGCTTGCAGAATGGCATCTTTCCATTCGTCATCACCTAGCTGTTTCGCAATGTTCAGGAGATCCAGATAATCGTCAACAAGAAGTGAGTTCAATTCAGCATGTGTTTTCATCGTTTATTGCATCCCCTTTTCGTCTATTTACCAAGTATTATACTCGGTATTTCAGCATATGCAATAGCTGTCGGAAAAAGTTGCTTTATGTAGCCTGTGCCTATCCATTCAGATAGCTGCATAACAGTCCGCGTTCTGTTCCGCTTACGCCTGAACCAAGGCAGTAGAAAACCAACTACAACGCATTGTTCGGATTTGTGCTGATAGCCACGAATCCAACCTTCGATGCTTTCTAATTCAACAATAAAAAAGAGCATTTTACATCCTTTAGTCCAACGTTTAGCTGGAGGATGCAAACTGCCCTCATGGAAGTAATATTTTGAATCATGAACACACTCACGAAGGAACAAATAAGGTCTCAGGACTCGAGTTGTTGCAGCAACTGCACACGGTATGCTTCACTCTCAAGGGATTGAATTTCCTTGTATTCTTCGGCAGTAAGCACTTTGGGTTCCCCCGCTGCCTTGGCGATCATATACACCTTCGCACTTTCTTCCACGACCTGGGTGCGGTAATAGGCTTCACGGAGGTTTTTACCCGTTGTGACCAATCCGTGATTGACTAGAATGAGTGCCGTATGTTCCTCTACCTTTGCTGAGACTGCATCCGCGAGAAGTTTGGTCGTTGGCAGAACGTAAGGCACGAATCCGATATCACCCACCAATGCGGATTGATCCGGAAACAAGTGTGGCAATTCATTGAAAACGAGACTGAGTGCGATTGTATATGCCGGATGTGTATGTACAATGGCTTGAATATCCGGATTCACACGATAGCTGTACAGATGCATCAAGACTTCAGAGGAAGGGCGTGTTGCTCCGGCACGAGTCTCCCCTGTCTCGATATCAATTGCAATCCATTCTTCAGGCTCCAGATCTTCAAGCGCGTAACCACTCGGAGACAACAGCATCGTTCCCCCAGAGCGGGCACTCAGATTGCCGCCGGGTCCTACCACCAACCCTTGTGCAACTGCTCTGCGGGCATATTTCGTCAACTCTTCCCTTATTTGCTGTTCAGACATGTTCCTCACCACTCCTCGAACTTTTCTTTTTTAGCATTTTGCGTCCATGCTCATTACTTTGAATCTGTTCATTACCTTTTTATGTGATTCAGACTTTGGTAGTTTTCATAAGCTTCTTGCCACACCTCTGTATCCTCAGGTTCATAGGTCTCGGGGGAAAAGGAAGCAGCCATGACCTCCCGAACCTCGGCCAAGCTACTCACTTCTCCATGGGCAAGGAATTGCAACATGCAATTCCCGGCTGAAGTCGCCTCTGCGGGGCCTGCCACCACCGGTACACCGGCTACATTGGCTGTAAACTGGCACAATAGTCCATTGTGCACACCGCCACCAACCATATGAATGACACAAGGTCTTGTACCTGTAATCAACTGCAGTTCATCCAGCGTCTGTCTGAATTCCAGAGCAAGACTTTCCAGAATGCAGCGTACAACCGCTCCAGTCGTTTCAGGTACAGTCTGTCCGCTGGCGCATTGTTGCCGTATTCGCTCAACCATATTCCCTGGCGCCAAATATACGCTATCTCCCGGCGATACGTAACTTTGATGCGGCGTTGCCAAGGCAGCCAGCTGAACCAGTTCTTCATGTGTGAAACGTTGATTCTCCTGTTCCCATTGCCGTTTGCATTCCTGTAGCAGCCACAGACCTGAACGATTTTTCAGGGTACGCACTTTACCACTTACGGTGCCTTCATTGGTGAATCCCAATGCACGGCTTCGGTCATCCAATACAGGTGTATCACGCTCCACACCCATAAGAGACCAGGTTCCACAGCTGATAAAAGCGAAATTCGAATCCATCGCAGGGATGGCTGCCAAGGCAGATGCGGTATCATGTGAGCCCACAGAGACCACCTGCATCGGTCCAGTCCGTAATTCGGCGCACAACTCAGGTGTTAAATTGCCCAGTATGGTACCAGGCTGAACGAGTTTTGGAAATAATGTTTCCGGTAGACCGAGACGCCCGAACAGGTGCTTATTCCATCGCGCCTCACCTGCATGCAACAGCCCGCTGGTACTTGCAATCGTATATTCACAAACCTGCTGACCGGATAGATAATAGTGAAACAAATCCGGCATAAATAACATGCGTACATCCGGATGCAAACCTTCGACATGCTCTCGCACACTACCTAACAGTTGAAATACGGTGTTGATCTGCTGCGGCAGAACGCCAGACATGGCGTACAGTTCTTCTTCTTTCACAAGGTGCAGAACTTCTTCCATCCACTGCGCATTGCGTGCTTCCCTATAGTGACGTGGGTTCGAGCACAATCTTCCCGCACCATCCACCAATCCATAGTCCACTCCCCACGTATCCACAGCTATTGAACGGACCGATGGAGAGATGCCTTGCGTCCCTTTCACAATGCCTTGTTTTAATTCATGAAAAAGTCGCAGGAAATCCCAATACAATCCGCCCCCCAGCTGCACGGGTTCATTGTTGAATCGATGTACTTCTTGTAACGAGAGTTTGCTTCCATCAAAAGAACCCCGGACTACACGTCCACTACCAGCACCGTAATCGGCAGCAAGCACATGTGTTGCTTGATCGCCCAATCTACCAAGCCTCCTTAACGCTACGCGATGAGCCGTATTCAAGTTCTGAACACAGCTTTCAAGAGAACGCCATGGTACCTTCATTTCACAAGGAACATGGCGTTTGACAGGAATGGAACTTTATTTTAACGATACAACGGGCCAAACACACTGCAAGCACGGTAGTCTGCACTCTCGGGTTCACTGGTGCCGAATAATCCCCATGCACGCGGGCGGAAAATCTCCGATTCTGGTACATTATGCATATTTACCGGAATGCGAAGCATGGAAGCGAGCGTAATCAGATCAGCACCGATGTGTCCATACGAGATGGAGCCATGGTTCGCACCCCACTGATTCATGACCTCGTATACGGAAGTAAACGCTCCTGCCCCGGTTAGAACAGGTGCAAACCAGGTGGATGGCCAGGTTGGATCTGTCCGTTGATCCAGCGTATCATGCACGGCTTCAGGCAGATCGACCGTGTAACCCTGAGCGATCTGCAGCACTGGTCCCAGTCCTTTGACAAGATTGAGACGTGTCATCGTTACGGGCATACCACCTTTGGTCAGGAAATCCGCAGAATAGCCGCCTCCGCGGAAATATTCAACGGATGCCGGTCTCCACGATGTTGCTTTCAGACAGTCCTGAACTTCCTCATCTGAAATTTCCCAGAAAGGCTTAAGGACAGGCTTCCCGTCTCTGGACTGTTGTCCTGTGCCATCCAAAGCTGCGGAACCGGAGTTAATCAGATGCAAAATGCCATCCTTCGCGTTTCCTTCCAACTGATGCCCCGTCACACGCTGTACCGAATCCGGACTCCAATACGTACGTACATCAGCGAAGATCTGAGCCGTATGTGTGAGCAACGAACCGAACAACATCGATACGCCATTTAAGCTATCATTCTCTGTTGCAACCAGATAAGGTGCGCGCTTGCCATTCCAGTCAAAGGAAGAGTTTAATATCGACTCCAGAAAATCTCCGTTCGGAGAATGATCCGTCCACTGCCGTTGTCCCTGGAAGCCGGATACAATCGCGTGGTGGCCCATCGATTCCTCTGTAAACCCAAGCTCTGCCAATCTCGGGTTGCCCGCCATCAAGTCACGCACGATTTGGGTCATTTTCACAACCGTTTCCCATTCGTACTCTTTGCGTTTACGATCCGTTTGCAGATGGGCAGCGTTGTTATCCGGACCTTCGCTACAATTCTCCTTCACCCATGCCAGCGCGAGCTTATACTCCTCGGGGTCGTAGATTTCTTCTTCGATACGGCGAGTAAGTTCGCTCATATCCACGTATTCATTGCGCATACCCAAATACTCCTGGAAAAATGAATCATTCACAATCGAACCCGCAATTCCCATGGATACCGATCCAATGGACAGATACGCTTGCCCTTTCAAGGTAGCGGCTGCAAGACCCGCACGGCTGAACCGGAGCAATTTCTCACGCACATCATCAGGAATCGTTGTATCCCCGCCGTCTTGCACATCCTCTCCATAGATCCCAAAGGCCGGAATCCCCTTCTGTGCGTGGGCAGAGAGTACCGCTGCCAGATATACTGCACCCGGACGTTCAGTCCCGTTAAAACCCCAGATGGCAGTAGGGATGGATGGCGACATATCCATGGTTTCCGTACCATAACACCAGCATGGTGTCACGGTGATCGTTACGCCCACATTGGAACGACTGAACAGTTCAGATGCTGCGGCCGCCTCGGCCACACCGCCAATACAAGTCTCAGCGACAACACATTCCACCGCGGAACCGTCCGGGTAACGCAGTTCGGCTGCAAGCAGCTCGGCAACGGATGTCGCCATCCGCATCGTCTGCTCTTCCAGTGACTCACGGACCCCTTTGCGTCTTCCATCAATCGTTGGACGAATACCAATCTTGGGGAAAGCCTGCTTATAACGATAATCCTGATGTGTCATACTAAAGTGTCCTCCTTCAATCGTTTCATAGAATTTGGGTTGAATTGAGAAATCTTTTGTCTGATCCAGGTGTATTGAATGGCATGAGATAGTGACGGTATTACAACCGATACCCGGGTGGCACACAAGAACTGCATATACAGATTATCAAGAGCTTTCTCGAATATTGAATGCGTTTACATGTTTGAAAAAATACAATAAACCATTTCATTAATCAGCTATATATGTAGTTCCTCTATTCTAGAAAATGGAACGTGCATGAGCGAATTTAACAAAATGGTTTATGTAGTAATGACGTTCAGAACCCTTAGGGTTATCGGTAACCCTAACATAGCATGAGCCTATCTTGCTGTCAATTGGCATTATCCTATAGAATGGTAAGACTATGTTGCGGAAAGGTTAGATCTCTTATGATTACCATTTACGATATTGCCAAAAAAGCCAACGTCTCCGCCATGACGGTCTCCAAGGTGATTAACCATACAGGCCGCATAAGTTCCGCTACACGTGAACGTGTGCAGCAGGTAATCGACGAACTTGGCTACATCCCGAACTCGAATGCGCGCAGCCTTGTGCTTCAGCGAACCCAGATGCTCTCGCTGCTTATTACGGATATTACCAACCCTTTTTATACAACACTCGCCCGTGGTGCAGAGGATGCAGCCCATCTTCAAGGGTACCGTCTTTTATTTGGCAACAGTGATGAGGATTACAATAAGGAAAAGGACTACATGGATGCGATTCTGTCAACTCGCGTCGATGGTGTACTCTTTGCCCCGGCTGGAGATCGTTCTCTCCCTCATCTGAAACAGTTGCAGGAACGTCACATTCCGTTTGTCTTTCTGGACCGGACCGTCCCTGGCATTACGTCCGATATCATTGCTGGAGATAGCCGGGAAGGCGCAATTGAGCTAATCCGCTATCTGGTGCAATTGGGGCACCGGCGCATTGCTCTGGTTAATGGCTCTTCCGAGGTTTCTACCGCCAGACTGCGGGAGGAAGGTTATATAGAGGGTATACGTGAGGCCGGAGCTGAGATCGATCCCGAGCTTGTGCTTCGAACAGGGTACCGGAATTTCACCGATGAAGAGGGACTGGATCGACTACTCTCACAACCGGAGCAACCAACCGCTATTTTTGCAGCCAACAACATGCTGGCGATTGGGGTCATCCGACTTTTGCGCAAACGTGGACTACGTGTACCAGAAGACATATCTGTCGTGTGCTTCGACGATCTGGATCTGGCTTCTGCCTTTGATCCTTTTCTGACCGTAGCGGCACAGCCTGCATATGACTTCGGGTTTCAGGGGGTGCAGATGCTGATTGACAGGATTGAGGGAAAAGCCCCTTCCAAGCCCCAAACCATCATTTTACCGTCAGAAATGCGCATAAGGGCTTCTGCCTCTGCCCCACGAGAGCCATAATAGAGTTAAGCACGTGAGTTGACTAAATAAGTGAACTAAAAATTATTTACACTGACACTACGATAACAGAACAACCTTCCAATCGCTGTTATCCCCAGATTTTTCCATTCCCTTTTAAAGGGGAAATCCGGAGATAAAGGCGAACGCTTCGCTTTTTCAGTTTTTTCTGTCCTCTCCGTTATTGTGTAAATGATTAGTCCCACTTATCTGGATTAGGTCACGTTCAAATTCTGAAAAAAAGTACAACATAAAGAGGGTGCACCAGAGATTACGCTCTGGTTGCACCCTCTTTATGTTCATTCCGTGGTATTTCAGTTCCATCCAAGGCGGTATTTCTAACGCTCTGACTGTAATGCGAGAGCGACCTCACGAACGAGTCCTGGGAACCAGTCCATCAGAGGTTCAAACGTATATCCAGCTTGTTCTGCCTTCGTTGTCTCCATCGTCCATGATTGCTCAACGCCGAAGGGAGACATATCTTCTTTCACCGTTTCCGTGAGGATCTGGGACTGCATGCCCGTGACCGTCTCGATCAGATGTATCATGGCTGACAACGTAATCGCACCCTTGGAGGCTGCATTCACCGGCCCGGTAATGGACGAATGTCCAAGCCAGGCAAGGAATCTTGCCGCTTCGGTGGAATTGATAAATCCAATCTCTGCATCCGGATTTGGCATGCCAATCGGTTTTCCTTTTTGCACATGTTCAATATGAAAATGGAGTCTTCTCGTATAATCATCAATCCCGAGTACAATTGGAATACGCATCGCTACGACCGGGAAATCCGCTTCCTGAAAAAAGACAGCCTCTGCAAGCCGTTTACCTTCTCCGTACGAAAAATCCTCCGCACTCCCATACTGTAATGGATATGTATACGGGTCAAAATCCGTTTCCTTAAATCCAGGTCTGGGATCACCGTACACCGAGAGTGTGGATGTCAAAACGTATCTTTTGGTT
This sequence comes from Paenibacillus sp. FSL R5-0749, assembly GCF_038595085.1. Classification (NCBI taxonomy): domain Bacteria; kingdom Bacillati; phylum Bacillota; class Bacilli; order Caryophanales; family Paenibacillaceae; genus Paenibacillus; species Paenibacillus sp. FSL R5-0749. The sequence goes on from NZ_CP152005.1 coordinate 3,787,395, forward strand.
CGCCCAGCGAATGCCTCGCATGCCGATTTTGCCGCATCTGGTGTATAACAGATATTGTCGTACACGACATCCCACATGTCTGTCTGCGCAACCTCTGCCAGAGATTCCGGGTCTTCACGATCCATCTTGATCCGGTTCACTTCGGGTCCGAAGTCGACATCCGTTTTACCACGAGTGGCGACTGTGATCTGCGACTTCCCTTCCCACAGTAAGTGATCCACGAGACGTTTGCCAAAAAAGCGTGTACCCCCAAGTATAAGGACTTTATTCATCCGAAAAACCTCCTATCTTGTTCAATTCTATTTAACAATGTGAAGCATGGTGTGAGCATTCCGTTGAAACTCATATGACGTTGGTTCTTCGGAAACGGCGTATCCACGCTGTTCGAGTATTAATTTTAATTCATCCATGTGCTTGTAACGTTCGCCAGACAGATCCACTGTTGGGAAAATGCGAACCTCTCGTTTGCTCACACGCAGCAGCTCCATTACGGTTGCAACATGAAAATCAACATGCAATCGATCCGCATACGTAAACAGGAAATGAGCGGATAACGTCAGATCGAATTGTTCATCGGCAAAAGGAAGATCCGGGAGCGCAGACGCCACATAACGGTCAGGGAACATTCTCATATCTGCGATGCAATCTGTGATGGCACGAGTTCGCTCTTCCTTTAACCCCTGGATTGATCCAAATTGATCCCACACATATATGTTTTGCACGGGTTCCATCTGTTTCATCGTATGCTCAATATCCTGATATCCCTTTACTTCAAGCTCGTCGATCCCGTATTCGTAGGCAATATCTATCGCTATGGGGTCTGCACCCAACTTGCGCGCCTGACTGCTGAACGAACATGCTCCGCCGGGACAATCCAGAATCGACTTGCCAGTAATCTCCTCTACCGTTAAGTTGAACATTTTCATATATTCCTCGAAGGTTCTTCCTATAAAGACAATCTGTGACAATTCCAAACCACCAGAATCATTGGAGAGTTTGTTGCTCTGCTCATCTCTGCTCATCTCGTCTCAGCTACCTTTCCTGTTTTGGAATCAATCGTTAGGGAACACAAGCCCAATCTGCTTCCGAATCTGATCCATGACCTGCATCGTAACATAAGAGCGTTCATACGTGTTCATACTGGACTCCATCTGGCCTTCCTGAACCAGATTCACGAACTCCTCCACTTCATAATACATCGCCGGATGGTTTTGTTCGACTGTGAGTTGCTCCACCGTACCGTCATTGTATCGTATCTCTGCATGTTCTGGTGAACCAATCTTGTCAATGATGATGCTTCCCAGTTCCCCCATGATTTCGCTTGGTACATGAGAGTTGGAGATTTTGGAATAGGTAACGACCGCATCCATCCCATTATAATCCAGAAGCACACTCCCTTGTCCATCCACGCCAGATTCCAGCATCATCGCTTGGGACTGGACACGGTTAGGTGCACCAAACAATGTAATCAACGGATAGAGACAATATACACCGAGATCCATTAACGCACCATTGGCGAGTTCAGGCTTGAACGCGTTCAGGACAATCCCTTCTTTGTACTTGTCGTAACGCGAAGAATACTGAGAGTATCCTGCTACGTATTTGCGGACAGGACCGATTCTATGCAGGTTTTCCTGCACCATTTTGAACTGGGGAACAAGAGTAGATTTCATCGCTTCCATAAGCAGAACCTGATGTTCTTGTGCTGTATCGATCATACTCCGAACTTCGGCGCTATTTGCAGCCAGAGGTTTCTCGCACAATACATGTTTGCCATTTCTCAGAAAAAGTTCAGCCTGCTCTGCATGAACCGTATTCGGTGTTGCAATGTAGACTGCATCGATCACATCACTTGCCGCCAACTCTTCCAGATCGGTGAAGCGATGCTCAACATTATATTTATCTGCAAATGCATTAGCCTTATCTTCAGTTCTTGAATACACGGCGGTTAATTTGAATCCCTCAACCTGTGCTGCGGCTTCCAGAAGCCTTTCTGTAATCCAGTTGGTACCCACTACGCCAAAACGAACCATGCCTACCTACCTCTTTCATCTATAAATTTCATTTGAGTTCTATATGAATCCAACTAAAGTATCTACACTTACCACTCCGATGACAGAATAACCTTCCGATCGCTGTTATCCCCAGATTTTTTTTAATTCCCTTCTTCAAAGGGAAAATCCGGGGATAAAGGCGAACGCTTCGCTTCTTCACGTTATTTCCGTCCTCTCCGTTCTCGTGTAGAAAGTTTAGTTGAACCTATATAACCTTTTATACCATCTTGTATATTGTAGCTCATATTTCATTCAGATTGAAGAAAGGTACGGTATCCCGGTATTGATATCTTGCTTTTTAAGCTGAAACTTCGTCAATCCCTTGGAATCAGGGGTATAATTAGAGATGAGGTGATCACCATGGAAAGTCCGGATCAAGATCGCATACTGCCCAAATCGATAGATGAAAAATACTGGCGTGCCATCATCCACAACGATAATTCTTATGATGGAACGTTCTTTTACGGTGTGCAGACAACAGGCATTTTCTGCCGCCCTTCCTGTAAGTCCAGAGCACCCAAAGCTGAAAATGTGCTGATATTTCAACGTGTTGAAGAAGCGTTGGCACGAAAGTTCAGGCCCTGCAAACGTTGTAAACCTACAGGGGAGCGGGTACCTGATCAGGAGTGGATATATGGGATCACCGATTACATTGAACATCATTACGCCGAACCGCTAACCCTGGATGTCCTTGCCACCGTGAGTCATGGCAGCCCTTATCATCTGCATCGTGTATTCAAGCGGATTACAGGCCGCACACCGGTTCAATATATTCAGGATAAACGAGTGACCGAAGCCCGGAAGTTGCTTGAACATACCAGACTAACCGTCACGGATATTGGACGCCAGGTCGGTATACCTAACTCGGCTTATTTCATTACTGTATTTCGCAAACACACAGGTCTTACACCTGCACATTACCGCGAAAGGTATGACAACTCATGAAAACCAACCTTTCTTACAAAGTACCTAAAACGTTACTGAACAAAGGAACAGGTTTCCTTAATGGATATACACATACGTTGAATCCTTACACAGGCTGCGCCTTCGGTTGTTCCTATTGTTATGTCAGACAGATGCCAGTCTCTCTATTTCGCAAAGAGGATTGGGGGAGCTGGGTTGATGTGAAACAGGAGGCCTCCCGAGTGTTCGCCAAAGAATTGCAGCGTGCCCTGGCGAAAGGGAAAGTCACGCTGTTCATGTCATCCAGTACAGACCCGTATCAACCCGCTGAGTACAAGGAGTGTATCACGCGTTCATTGCTTGAAACGATGGTACAGTATCCGCCCGATTTTGTATTGGTCCAAACCCGCAGTCCCCTGGTTACCCGGGATATAGATCTCTTACTACAGTTAGGAGACCGGGTTCGGGTCAGTATGACTGTCGAGACGGATTTGGACGATATGCGCAAACATTTCAGTCCTTCTGCTCCACCGATTGCAGGCCGATTACGTGCATTGGAACAGTTGCGGGATGCCGGAATACCCACACAGGTTGCGATTGCTCCCGTATTACCCAGCAGTGAGGATTTTGCAGCCATCTTGAGACCTCTCGTTCAGCGTGTATGCATTGACGATTATTTCATGGGCGATGGCAGTGAGGGCAAGCGCACCCGGCGACTCGGCATGGAGTCGCTCTACCAGCAAGTGGGGATGGCGGACTGGTATCATCCAGATGCGTATCAGATCGTCGTTGAGCGGATGAAAGACTATTTTGCCGAGGATGAAATCTGGATCAGTCAGGCTGGATTCGAGCCGTAAATGACTATATAAGTTGTACCAAAGAATATTTACACTGGACACTCCGATGACAGAACAACCTTCCGATCGCAGTTATCCCCAGATTTCTTGGATTTAATAAAAAATAGCCCCTTTCCTGATTTGCAGGAAAAGGGGCTATTCGTTATGACATAAACAATAATGGCTATCTTACTTATCCAATGTATACAATGGCAGATCCGCTGGCAATGCAGCCGGGCGCTGACACGAGCTTTTCATCTGGTAGAAAGTCTGTTCGTCGGATGAATCGTGGAATGCCCACATGGCCTCAAGAACATGGTATGCCAGTTCCCCGCTCGCCCGATGTGCACGTCCGCTATGAGCTGCATAGGCCATATCTGCCACACCAATGCCTCGAGTATTTTCCTGATACCCTGGTAGAAGCGGAACTTCTGTCCATTCCTGTTCACCCAGCAAGCGGTAACGAACAGGACCGCCGAAGGTGTTGGGATCAGGTACCTGCAGAGTACCGTGCGTGCCATATATCTCAATCGGTGGCAGTGCACTTCCGCCAAATACGTCAAAGCTCGTAATCAGCGTGCCAATGGCACCCTGCTCAAACTGCAACAGACCCGTGACGTGAGTTGGAATTTCGACGGGAACCACTTGGCCTCTCTTTTTCTCACTCGTAATCGTGCGCTCTTCCATGGCTTTACCTGTCATACCCGCAATGGACTTGATCGGCCCCATCAGTTGAACCAATGCCGTGAGGTAGTACGGACCCATGTCGAACATTGGCCCACCGCCTGACGCGTAATAAAACTCCGGATCTGGGTGCCAGTGCTCATGACCACGGCTCATCATAAATGCGGTCGCCGCCACTGGCTTGCCGATCACTCCTTCCTCCACCAATTGAAGTGAAGTCTGGATGCCTGATCCAAAGAACGTCTCTGGTGCGCAACCCACGAGTAGTCCTTTACGCTTCGCTGTTTCTAGCACAGCCTGACCTTCCTCACGGGTAACTGCGAGCGGTTTCTCCACATAGACATGTTTGCCTGATTCGAGTGCCCGCAAGCATACATCCGCATGAACGGAAGGAATCGTCAGGTTGATGATCAGCTCAATCTCGGGATCAGCCAAGATTTCATCCACGCTGTATACGTTTGGCACGTTATAGGCTGCAGCCTGCTCCTCTGCACGTTTACGATCAATATCCGCAACAGCAACAAGTTCCAGCACCTCGAACCGGTGACAGTTTTCCATATATATACCGCTGATTTTACCGCAGCCAATAATGCCTACTTTCATTGTTTTCATGCCTGGGGCTCCCTTCGCCGTGGATCAGAAATGGTTTATCCTTTGAAGATGAATGGTTGACACTGAAGTTATGTTTACTTTCAAACTACAATCTCATTAGTTCTGGTTGTCCGCCATGCCTGTGTACACTTCAGTTGCGGCACTTACTCGACTCTTGGCAAGTTCCTTGCCTGCTGCTGTCCATTTGAAACCACTGCGCATCATTTCAGTCACTGGTTTCATGTCTACAATGTCTGCATGGTGTCCCAGTGAGTTGTAAAATACCCGTCCTGCTCCCCATCGTTTCGTCCAGACAACAGGCATATCTACGGGTCCATTCGCTGCATGCGGACCACTTACCACTGGAAAACGAGTTGTGGCCAACACTTCCACGGCCGGGTCAACGTGCAGGTAATACTGTTCACTTTTCACCTGAAAATCTTCAATATGATCCAATAACGGGCTGGAGCCACGCTTCATGTTCACCATGTATTCCACACCATCGTTACCTGGATGGGCAACCCATTGTCCACCCGTCATAAACTGCCAGTCCACGTTATTTCGGAAGGCATCACACATCCCGCCATGAAGACCAGCCAAGCCCACACCGCTCTGAACAGCCGCTGATACGTTATTGACCAGTTCCTGCTCAATCTGCCCCATCGTCCACAATGGCACGATCAGATCCAGACCCATCAGCTTCTCTGCATCTGCATAAGACTCCAACGTATTTGAGACTTCAACCTCGAACTGCTCTTCCTTCAAAATGCGCTCAAAAATCGCTGCTACTTGCTCCGGTTCATGACCATCCCAGCCGCCCCATACAATCAGTGCTTTACTCATCGTTTTATCACTCGCTTTCGGATATATTAGTTGTGTTCTATTCTAATCCTGATGTCTCTGTCTCGCTATCCATCTTTGCTTACATTTCTTCAAGCGTCACCCAGCGCCGCTCCGTCACCGAACGTTCCACCGCTTCCAGTACAGCCTGACAAGCGACCCCATCGTGGAAACTCGGTGATGGTTGTCGTCCTTCAGAGATCGCAGTTACCAACTCCAGCATCTCATGGGTGAACGTGTGCTCGAATCCAATCGTATGTCCGGCAGGCCACCAGGCCTCAGCATACTTATGTGCAGGATCGGTTGCCAGTACACGGCGGAATCCCTGTACGTCCTCTTCATCCTTTGTAAAATATACTTCCAGTTCATTCATACGCTCAAAATCAAAGCGTACACTGCCGAGACTGCCATTAATCTCAAATGAGTTCGTACTGCGATGTCCCGCTGCAAAGCGTGTTGCTTCAAAGCTGCCCAGCGCACCTCCTGCGAATCGTGCCAGGAACAGCGTCGCGTCGTCAACGGTCACTTCTCCTTTCGGTGCATCCGCATTCGAACTGCCCTTAGCGCTCAGTCCTGTCATCTCGGCTGCGAGCGGTCGTTCTTTGATGAATGTTTCGCTCATACCGATAACTTCCTGGAATTCACCAACGAGGAAACGAGCCAGATCGATTAAGTGCGCGCCCAGATCCCCATGGGAACCGGAGCCAGCCACTTCTTTTTGCAAACGCCATACCAGCGGGAACGAAGGGTCCATGATCCAGTCCTGCAAGAAAAAAGCACGGAAATGATAGATCTTACCCAGTCTTCCGCTCTCCACCAGATCCTTCGCTAATTGCACCGCTGGTGAGAAACGGTAGTTGAACCCGACCATATGTGCGACTCCAGCATCCTCTGCGGCCTGAAGCATCTCACGCGAATCCGCGAGGGACAGAGCCAGTGGTTTCTCACAAAAAAGGTGCTTGCCCTGACGGGCTGCTTCCAACGCAATTTCCTTATGGGCATCACTTGGCGCGTTAATATCAATCAGATCGATATCATCCCGCTTCACCAGTTCGCGCCAATCCGTTACACTTTCGGACCAGCCGAACTGATTCGCTGCCTCCTGCACTCCCTGCTCGTTACGTCCACAGATCACAGACATCTCAGGCTGCAGCGGAGCAGACGGGAAAAACATCGGCAGACTGCGATAGGCATTACTGTGGGCCTTCCCCATAAATTTGTATCCAACCATTCCGACACGAAGACGATTTGACATGGTCATTTCCTCCTTTGGAATATTAAAAAGTCTTTCAATATGTGTACCAATAAACTATTGACGGATAGAAGAAGCACGGATGATCAGTTCGGTAGGCAACAACGCTCTCGCTGATTCGGTTACCGTTGAAACAGGGTTATTCGCTTGATGCGTCTCACCCACAGACCCATGCATAACCTTCGATGCTGCAAGTTCACCCATCTCAAAAAATGGAACCCTGACGCTGCTCAGCGGCGGAACCGCCATCTCGGCGGCATCGGAGTCGTCATAACCCACAAATGCCGGAAAATCCGCAGGCCCTATTCCCCGCTCACGCAAACCATGCATGACACCAATGGCCATCCGGTCATTGGCCGCAAATACAGCATCAATCTCATGCAGCCGATCTGCTACAATCGCTGCCGCCTCAATGCCGCTTCGTCTGCTATAATTTCCCTCAAGCAACAGACTCGGGTCCAGTTCCATACCTGCTTCTTGCAGACCAAGACGGACACCTTCCATTCGTTCCTGGCTGTTGGAATAGCTGTCTGGACCATTGAGAAAAGCGATTTTGCGATACCCCTGATCCGTAAGATGTCGTATGGCAAGCCTGCTGCCTTCCACATGATCCGCATCCACTTCCGTAAACGATTGGCCCGCAAAATGCTGATTCATGACACAGAACGGGTGTCCTTCCTGGTGAAGTTGCTGCATGGCTGCCAGTTCTTCATGTTCATCTCTGGCACCAAGGATAATGCAAGCGTCCACTTTCTGACGCCGGAACAGATCCGTATAATTCATCACTTCACCGGGGGTCCGGAACATAACCAGCAGATCCATGCCATGGTCTCTGGCTTTGCTTCCAATCCCACTCAGCATTTCCGAGAAAAAATACGCCGAGAACAGATGCGCCTTCGGAACATAAGGCAATACTACGCCAAGGTTCCCGCTTTTACTTCTGGCAAAACTGCGAGCAAGAGCGCTGGGCACATAGCCTAACTGTTCGGAAGCTTCAAGAACCTTGCGGCGAGTCTCTTCCTTAATAGGACCTACCCCATTATGCACCCGGGAGACCGTTGCCTCGGAAACACCCGCAAGATCAGCCACTTCTTTACGAGATGCCATGGATTTCACCCCCTTTTATATAAGTTGAACTAACGATTATTTACACTGACACTACGATGACAGAATAACCTTCCAATCGCTGTTATCCCCAGATTTTTTTGATTCCCTTTTATAAAGGGAAAATCCGGGGATAAAGGCGAACGCTTCGCTTTTCCAGTTTTTTTCTGTCCTCTCCGTTATCGTGTAAATGATTAGTTCAACTTATATAACTCATCATACAATGGTTAAAAATCGATATTTATGTACGCGCGTACATTTTCTCATGCCATGTAACCGTTGTCAATGCTTTTAACACAAAAAATAATGAGGGCTGTGGATTGATCCAAGCCCTCATTATTATCTTACCAGAGAGGGTACTTTCAATGATTCAAGCACCTGTAATCTTAGGAGTTCAAGTTACTTATCAACACTCAATACAACGATTTCAGTTGATCCTATTTGTTCAATTATGGAGAGTCCAGCTCACAACGTGGTTGTAACGCCATGTTCAACGGAGGATTGACTAAACTCAGCCTGTTCCATCGTTTTCACAAGATTCGGAATGCGGTCCGATGGTTCTGGCGTGGATTGGAGCTGTCTTACCTTGTGCAGCACTTCTTTGTTAGGTAAGAAGTGTTGGGAACGAATAAAACGAATGGTTTTGGTTTTGGCACGCATGACAATCGAATCCGTCTCGGCGCGATCATCTGCAAGATACCGTACCCCTCCCAGAATCTCACCTGGCGTCACTCCCGTTGCGGCAAAAATGACGTCCTCCGTACCGATCATATCCTGCATCGTTAACACTTTGTATGGATTATCAATCCCCATCTGCAGGCAGCGCTGGAATTCGTCGGCGTTGGCAGGCATCAGGCGACCTTGAATCTCGCCCCCAAGGCAAGATAACGCTGCGGCTGCCAGCACTCCTTCTGGCGCTCCTCCAGAACCGACATACAGATCAATGCCTGCCTCCGGGAAGGCCGGTGCCATTGCACCCGCCACATCGCCGTCACTGAGGAACTTGATCCGCACGCCTACCTTGCGCAGGGTTTTAATTGTGCTCTCATGGCGCACACGATCCAGAATCATCACCGTTAGATCCGAGATGTTTTTGTTCAATGCGGTAGCGGCTTTCTCCAGTGTGACTTCAACCGGATCTTCAATGCTGACCTTGCCTACAAGTGCAGGTCCTACCGCCAATTTCTCCATATACATGTCCGGTGCGTGGAGCAGGTTACCTTTTCCCGCCACTGCAATAACCGATAGAGCGTTGTTTAGTCCTTTGGCCACGATTTCTGTACCTTCGAGCGGGTCTACAGCCACGTCAACCTCAGGCCCCTCAGCGTTGCCCACTTCCTCGCCGATGTACAACATGGGTGCTTCATCCATTTCTCCTTCACCGATTACCACCGTGCCGCGAATAGACACGGAATCGAACATGGCGCGCATGGCCAAAGTAGCCGCTTCATCTGCACTGTTCTTGTCACCTCGTCCCATCCAGGGTGCTGAAGCTAACGCAGCCAATTCTGTTACTCTGACAATTTCCAACGCCAGTTCGCGTTCCATTTTTCCCACTTCCTTTCCAATTTCCAAAAGCATATCGTGAAAGCGCCACTAAATCCATCGCAAATCTATATGAAATTGATCTGTAATCGGCGCAGCAGCGCCTTTCGAACGATTTATCCCTTATTTATCCAATTAATATTTTGATTGATTTCAGTCCTTTTTTTGGCTCGTTTCAAGAGCCTTATTCGCCTGATTTCCACTTAAAATATTAATTTTATTTTCCATTTTCCGCGTCTAAAACCAAATAGTTTAACATGATGAATTAGCACGCCCTTTTCATGCGCCAAAAGTTCTTTTAACATAGTGTATGTACAACTAATATAGTGATTATTAAGAACGTAACACGATCTATTAGACGACAAACGAAAACGATTTTCAACTGGCTGTCCAAACGCAGAAATAAACTAATACATTGTAATAACATACCTTGAGACCAGCCTGCTCCCTTGAGGGATATTGAGCTAAACAATACTGCCAATTATGTATTAATCAGGACTTTAACTTTTACTAATGCCATAGATGCAGCTTATAATGGTCATCGAAAATAATAAGTTTACATAATATTTATTATGAAATGTTTCTCGTCCATTTCTACATTTTATTATTCAACGGTTCTGGCAAAACATAAAAAAGCCCGAAAGAATTCTGCTTAATTAGCATTTTTTCTCCCAAGCTTTCCCCTCAATGAACCAGTTACAGTATCGTTTTGGTCATTATCAAATCAATTTGTTCATCATCTCCCATGTAAAAAGCATGAGCTCCAGTCTGTACAAACCCCATCTTTTCATAAAAGGCGATGGCATTTTCGTTTTTCTCCCACACCCCTAACCAGATACTCGTTTTGTGATGTTCTGTTGCCATCTCTATGGCTTTATGGAGCAATACTTTACCAAGGCCATGCTTTTGGAACTCTTTTCTGATATATACCCGCTCAATCTCAAGGGATTCAACGCCCATCTTCTCAGATTGCGCATCATTGATATTTACTTTCATATACCCTGCAAGTTCATGGTTGACATAAATAAAAAGAAATTGCGAATCCGCCATGGACAGTTCCGTTTCTAATTGTTCCCGATTAAACGCCTTTTCCAGATAAGCATTTATATTTTCGGATGAATTTTGCGCTTCAAACGTTTCATTAAACGTCTCATAACTAATCTCCTGCAGTTCACATACATGTTCAATGGTACATATGTCTATACGAATCGTCATTTAGGTTCACATTCCTTTAACAAGTTAATCATGAATCATTTGTTGCAAATGCAATAAAAAAGGATTACATTGAATTTATCTTATTTTTGTTGTATTTGCAACAAAAAAATCTCAAAAAGAGGTTGAATGAATTGAAATATGTCATTTTTGTCGCAGGTATTCTCATCTTGACACTTGGCATTTCCCTTACCATCCAATCTGAACTGGGCACATCACCGTTTGATGCACTTCTGGTGGGGCTTTCCCAACATGTAGGGCTAAGTGTAGGAAGCTGGGAGGTCATCATTGCGTTCCTATTAATTGGATGCAATTCGCTTTTGAAGCAGCAAAAACCCGAGTTTCTGGGGCTCGTCACCGCATTCATTACTGGTGTGGGGATTGATCTATGGCTATATGTATCTGAATCTTTAATCACGCCCGAAGTTTGGTACAGCAAACTGATGACTTTTGTCATTGGATTAGTGATCATAAGTATCGGCACGGCCATCTATTTACAGACCAATTTCGCACCCATTCCAATTGACCGCTTAACCTTAATTCTGCACGAAATCACGCGAACGCCCTTATTTGTATCGAGAACATTGATTTACTTTGTATTTTTGATGCTGGCATTCCTTTTTGGCGGACCGATCGGGCTTGGTACGTTATTAACTGTATGTTGCGCAGGTCTGCTTCTTCAGTTCATCATGGGCCATACGAATAAGATCATAGATCGCATATGAACAGATAGGTATACATTGTCACGTACTGAGCTTTAAAAAGAACATTCCTTCTAACGAATGTACACCGTCTACATCATAAAAGGCTGGATCAGAGGTTAACTCCCTGATCCAGCCCCTCAATGTTCTCCCTACCTTACGGTTCAATTCCCCATACCAGCTGACCATTCACATACCCGGTAACCTTATCATGGTTTGCAAACTGACTGTCAGATGCCTTGAACGAGTAATCATTAGTCTGGGTGTAATTCGTCCAATTGTTTTTGGAGAAGCGAGCTTGAACCTCTGCGCTCTGCCCTGCATTCAATGTTCCCGCTGCACTTGTAAAGCCCACTTCAAGATAATGATCTGCCCCTGCAACTGGAGTGGCCAATTTAACGAATTGACTGGTTACATTTGCACTTCCCATACTGGCCCAGTCCGACCAGAACGTCTGAGTTTCTTCCCCGTCAATCGTATAGTAATACCTAAGTTTGACATCACTCAACGGAATGGCCGAATCACCAGAGTTGATCAATTTGAATTTGGGTGATATTCCGTTGGTAGATGCACTTGTATTGCCGTTAAACGCTTGAATCGTCATATCTCCGGCAGGCACAGTAACTGTACTGTCTACTACGTTCACTGTTAATACAGCGTTATTTCCTCCATTGAAGTGAAAGGTCAATACGTTTTGGCCCAGCGGCAGCGTGGCAAGATAGGATTTGTTCAACACAACAGCAGCGCCGGATGCCGTATAATCCTGACCCGCTACAAGCGTCACATTCCCCTTCGCGATGCTTGTAAGCTGACGGCCATTCAAGGTGAGAGACACATTCATATCTTGCGCGTAATTCGTCGCTTTATCGAATGTTGCATTCACAGGTGAAATCACAGCATCGGTACTCGGTGTTGAATCCACGATTTTGACTTTTAACACAGGGTCCTGGCCTTGATTAAAATCCAGAATAATCGAATGCTCGCCAACGGGTAGTGTCGCCAGATAAGCTTTTTTCAGCAGCAGCGTACTTCCGCTCAGGGTATAGTCCGTATTTACGGTCAACACATGGTTGCCTGCCCGAAGAGCGGTCAGCGTATGACCATTTGCATTTACCGTTACGGCTTTGTCAGCTTGATTGGGTGCATATTTATCAAATTCGACGTTTGCAGGTGTAATGGATGCGCTTGGGTTGGGATTGTTAACCTTTAAACTCGGCAGCTCATCCAACGTAATGACATAATCACTTTGATAAAGCGTTTTCAGTGTTGCCGGGTAATTAAATGCAGAACTCATCAGATGCTCGCCATACCAAGGACAGAAGTACAGCCATCCTGATTTCTCCTCTGTCAGATTTTTCACGCTTGGAATCGTGTCATTCTCCGTCATCGCTACCATTTTCGTACCACCTGTCAACTCAACAAGTTTATAGAAAATCGAGGTAATCGCATCCTCATTGGGCACGCCCGACAAACCGTCATCACGGTTGTAGATCGTATTGTATTTGTCGTATCCGACGAGATCCACCTGATCATCACCCGGATACCAGGCCGGAGAAGTACTATATACATAGCTGTTGTAGGTCCAGATCAGATTGTGCAAGCCATACGTCTCCGTAAGTTCGGTATAGAGCATATCCCACAACTCTTTGTACACGTCTGCGCCTGCTGAAGCCCACCAGAACCAGGCTCCTTCTCCGTTCAGTCCTCCGTTGCCCTCTGCTTCATGATACGGACGGAACAGAACCGGCACGTTGTTGTCCTGCAAAATCAGCAGTTGTTCTGCCAGATCCTCAATGGTCATCATCACGTATTGATACTCTTTGGTACCGGGAATGACCGCATTCGCTGTATTAAAATTCGTCTCGGTTGGCTTATACGTAGCTTCTTTCCAATCAACAAAGTCCCCGAGCTCATACGTATTGAAATTTCGAGGCACATTGATATGCCAGGAAGCTGTTGCAATCCCTTCACGGTTATTGACCCAATTAATCATGCGATCGGTTGTACCATCCTCCCAACCATACAGCGGATTGTAATTCATCATATCAAAGCCGCGAATAGCCGGATACTTTCCGGTCAGATCATGAATCCATTCGAATTCAAGCTCTGAATCTCCGTCATTCCCTCCTCCGTAGATTTCTTGTTGACCAGAAATGATGTTGTTTCCGTATACCTCCGTTAAATAATTCATCAAAATTTGTGTTTCCGGTGTCGCCTCAGGATCACTTAGAATTGGCTGTACATTCAGAGGGTCCAGTTCCGCATAATCCACGGTAAAAGTATCAAAATACGCGAAGCCCCAGCCAGCCTTCAGCTCAATGGTATTGCTACCCTGATTCAGCTTGTGAAAGCCAAAATCGAAGTCTGACCATGTTGTCGTGTAAGGCAGCATGTACGCACCTTTTGTAACACCATTTACGATTAGATTTTGAGACCTTCCATCCGCACTGAGCTCCTGCATATATCGTGTGGAGATTGCGTACATGCCAGTTTCCGGAACAGTAACGGTGAACGTTATTGTGCCAGAGTTCTGCATCCAGACAAATCCGGCCCCTGAGAATCCAGGCTTGGGTTGTCCATAGATCGAAGTGACCACTTGAAGATCCGGGGTGAGCTGCGCATCTTCGCTTTCGATGGTGAACAGTGGGGTGTCTGCATGAACGGGCGCTGTCATTAATCCAAGAAGCAGAGCCAATGCCAGCATCATTGCGGTTGCCTTTTTGAGCAAATTTTTCATCCATTCCATCTTCCTTCCCATGTAAAATATAATAATGAAATGTCAATGAACCCATTCATGATGGCGCTTTCATTTTAAACATATCACGCCCGTCAATATTTGTAAATATATGGTTAAAGTAAACATTTGAAATTCCTTTGTACCAGTACTTTGAATGCCATATTCCTATTATTTCACCAATATTGATGATAATCGAAAACGGTTCATTATCTAACCAGAATCGGCCGTAAACCTCATCTCCCATTATATGATTGTACTTGGCAGAACACCTAAAAAAACAAAACAAAAAAAGCATTCCTGGATCGAATGCTTTTCTAAAGAATGATTCTTCAATTCTCCTTGTTTTTGTTTTTATGCCTACGCATACGTACCGGCACCCATTCAACTAACGGTTTCTTCGGCAGACGTTTCCTTTATCGCACAGCGTTCCCCTGCCTTGCGTACCGCCCGAATAATGCCACCATAGCCGGTACAACGACACAGATTCCCGCACAACCCAGACTCAATCTGTTCTTGAGATGGCTCTGGATGTGCATCCAGTAATGCCTTGGTTGAGATCACCATGCCCGGAGTACAGTAGCCGCACTGGAAGCCTCCTTCCTCCACAAAAGCTTGTTGAATCGGATGCAGGGTACCTTTCTCCTCGCCATGCAGACCTTCAATGGTCACAATGTCACTGCCTTCACATTGATAAGCCATGACAAGACAGGAATTCACAGGCTCTCCATCCATCAGAACCATACATGAGCCGCAGCGACCAACTTCGCAAGATACTTTGGTACCCATCAGTTGCAAATGAGTCCGAAGCACATCGACAAGTCGGGTCGTTTGAGCAATCTCCAGATGTTTATGTTCACCATTCACAATGGCTGTCCAGTGATTCTCAAGTGGCTTATTCATGATGGGCTCACTCCTTCCTGCAAAGGTACATTTAAAGGTCTGACCAGTTGTTCCCTCGGTACAGGAAGACGGTTAACCCATACACCTGTCGCCTGATGTATTGCGGCAGTAATGGCTGGCGCAAGCGCTACGGAACCAATCTCACCGATCCCCCTCGGTCCAAACGCATCACCTTCGGGTAAGTCTTCAATAGCTTCAACCTCCAGTTGGGTATGAATATCCTGAATGGTTGGGATCATATACGTGTCAAGGTTCGTGGTTACATAACGGCTGTCCTGCATGACCGCATCCTCGGTCAACGTGAATCCCAGCGCCATGACACTGCCGCCTTCAATCTGTCCAATATAGCCCATAGGGTTGATAACTGGACCTGCCGCTACAACATGACGTGTATCGAGCAGCTTGGTTTCTCCAGTCAACGTATTGACTTCCACCTCTGCCGCAACCGCCGCATACGTATACAAATAATGCCCGCCTACCACATTGTCCGGCGTAGTTGGATAATCAAACTTCGTATCAAAAATCCATTCATCGGCTTCGCCCTGTGTCGCGAGTTCAGCATACGAGATCACGAAGTCTGAACGCTCTCCTTCTTTCGCCTTCGCTTCAGTTCTTTCAGCCTTCTCTGCTTTTCCTGCTTCTTCAGACATTTGATTTACGTCTTCCTGTGCCAAGGTTACTTCCTTCTTGCTTTTTCCTGTCCCTTGCACATCTGTTTCTACTTCTGAACTTTCGGCAGGAAGCTGACCTTTGCGCCATATCCCCCCGGGTCCTGTTACCAGTTCATCCGCCGGAATGCCCGACGCCTCAGATGCAACAGCGAGGACATGGGAACGAAATGGAGACTGCAAACGTTGAAGAGCCATCCAGGCCATCGTTGTTGAACGTGAAGCCGTACTTGATCCGCTGTGTGGCACACGATCCGTATCTCCAATGATAATACTGAGATCCGATGTACTGCATTGGAATAGATCACATAACATAATTTCCAGCGTTGCAACGAGCCCCTGACCGAATTCCTCGTAGCTGAATGCCACCTCAATCTTGCCTTCATTATTCAGGGACAAGCGACCGCCCGCAGGATCTGGAATGCCATAACCGAGCCCTGCACCATGCATGGCAATTGCTGCTCCGACACCACGCTTGATCCATGGTGGCAAAATAGGATCTGTCGGGGGATGCTGATGTTTTTGCCACAGTTCGGAGCGATCCAATGCCTCCCATACTTGGGACAGTCCATCCGTGACCAAAATGCGTTGATTCAGCGGTCCGGGATCATTCTTTTCCCTCATATTGCGTCTGCGGAACTCCCAAGGGTCCATGTTCATGATTTCTGCAAGCCGATCCATCTGGCCTTCCATGGCAAAAATCGCCTGGTTCCCGCCAAATCCGCGAAACTCACCCGACAATCCATTATTCGTATACACAGACACACCTTCCACATCCACATGAGGGATGGCGTATGGTCCAAGGCAATGTTCGGTACAGAAGTTCAGCACGGGTGCACCCAGTGTGGCATACGCTCCCGTATCTGCTGTAATACGGACACGATGCGCTTGTATGATACCTTCTCGACTCATACCGGTCTGCATTTCAATCTTCATGGGGTGCCGTTTTAGCCCTGCACGCACGGATTCTTTACGTGAATTATGCATTTTCACAGGACGTCCGCATCTCAAGGCCAGCAGTGCACCATAAGGCTGTACGTTAAGTTCATCTTTTCCGCCAAATGAACCACCAATCGGTGAAGACACCACGCGAATATCTTCTTCAGGACAGCCAATAATGCGTGCAAGCTGCATCCGGTCTTTATAGCCATGTTGCGTTGCCGCGTATACATTCAGCCTTCCCTCTTCATCCGGGACAAACAAGCCACCTTCTGTCTCCATGTACGCATGCATCTGGCGTGGCGTATAATAGGTCTCTGTCACGATATGATCACATGTGGCAAAGGCTTGCTCGGCGTCTCCACGTTTGATCTCCGTCCGATGCAGCACATTACCTGGACCATGCTCATGCAGCTCTGGTGCGCCTGGAGCCAATGCAGCATCTGTACTATTCAACGGCGTGAGTTCCTCATACTCTACACGAATCGCATCCAGCGCAAGTGCCGCACGTTCCGGGGAATCCGCAGCAACCGCTGCAATGGCATCCCCAACATAACGAACGATATCCTCGCAGAATACAGGCTGATCCGGGGTCGCAATGCCAAAACGATTTAGACCAGGTACATCTTTGGAGGTCAGAACCGCATAGATACCTTCCAGCGCCTCAGCTTCCGAAGTATCTATAGACAATATGCGAGCATAAGGATATTCGCTTCGCAATACTCTGCCATGAATCATGTCAGGCAGCGTCATATCCGTCAGATATTGAAGCTGACCTGTTACTTTGGGTGCCCCATCTGGCCGCAGGTGCCAGCGTTTCCCGCTCTGTTTCCGATTCAGCAGCATAATCCTCTCCCCCTTTGCTTGATCCCTTTTATCTATACGTGAAGTGCCTCCCATAGCCCGGCACCAAGCAGGTTGCCTGCGGTCTTTTTACGATAATTTTCCGTTGCAAATGCATCGCCATAAGTCGTAAATTCGTCAACCACAGCAGTTGTAAGAGTCGCCGCTTGCATGACAGAAGCTTCGCTGTTAAGGAGCTGCTGTTCTGACTCCAGCAGTCTCATCGCCATGCCTGAGCCCCCGCCTGCAGCAATCGCAATCTTGGTCCAGCGATGATCCGAATCAATCTCACCGTATAACGCAACCGTCACCAGCGATGCACTGAACGTCTCCCGTCGACCCAGCTTGCGGTAAAAGGAAACCTCTCGTGCAGCAGGCTTGTTCCCACTGTCCACATCAAGCAGAGAGGACGGTCTCATCGGAATATGAATCGAGATTAATACGTCCCCTGGATTACGGCTGCCATCCGGTCCACCCTGAAGCCACGAAGACACACTTCGAATTTCAATTCCGTTGTCCGTTAACCAGTGCAACTTCGCATCATATACGAGCAAAGCAGTCAGGGTATCCCCGACTCCAGACACAATATTCCCGCCAATGGTTGCCACATTTCGAATGGAAGGAGCTGCAATTGCATTTACCGCTTCTTGCAGGATCGGCAGTTGATGCAGCAACACCTGTGAAGCACATTCCTTTAAACGAGTCATTGCGCCAATGACGATCTCATCTTCACGATTCGATATACCGCTCATTTCAGGAATACGAGCCAGGCTAATCATGTGTTCAGGTGCCGGAACCAAGCCGCCCTCCCACTGGGTTCGCAGTAATGTTCCACCTGCTGTGAAACAACATATTCCCTTGAATCTAGTTCTCAACGTTTGCAGTTCTTGCAAGTTCTCAGGCTGCCATACGGATGGCAATGCTCCAGAACCGTATGCCGGTGTCACCATCGCCGCATCCCCTTTCTCTCTCTTCCATGGGCAGGACATTCAACCGTCTGATCCAGATAATTCTTCAAATCATATGAGAGTTAAGCAGCAACGTCAATTACCTTCACATCGTTTTGGATAAATGTATAAAACCTGCGTTCTATTTGTGCTTGATGCATTATGATCTATCAAAATCTAACATAAAGTCTCTTTCGCCACACGTGAAAAGTAAGCAAAAAGGCCAACCAGACTGCCTGGCTGACCTCATCATGTTATAAATTTATACATGGTCATTGATCTTCTCCTGTTATATAGTCTGCCTGCCTCGATTCATATACATGATTCAAAATGCGTTCCAATTCCGGTTCTGTATCCGCGTCCCAGAAACTCGTCTCAGACATCGGTACATGCACACCTGAATAATTAGCGCTGCGCATAATCTTGCGTGCCCCCTCATCTCCATGCAGAGACAACAGAGGACCGAACATATTGGAGCGAAAAGCAACGGGCGGCTTGCCTCCCTTACCGTCGGTAGCTGCGACATAGTCACTCAGCTTGTGGGTAGCCAGAGCTATGGTCACCCGATTAATATCCTGCGCTTTTACTAAAGGCTGATCACCCAGTAACATGAGAATGCCCTCCGGTTGGTACTCCATGGCCGACAATACGCCAGAATGAAGAGAGTTGGCCATACCGCAAGCATAGTCAGCACAGGCTACAATCCGAAGTCGCGCTGTGGGATGATACGCATACGTGGCAGAATCAATCCATTTTACAGGCAACCAAGCCAATGAATCTTCCGGTTTGACCACACAGATCACCTGATCCAGATCTGAATCCAGCGCAGCTTCCAGTGACCATGCAGCCAGTGACCTCCCGTCTGGCATGACAACCGAGAGTTTATCCCGACCAAGGCGTGAACTCCTACCTGCTGCCAGAACGATGCCCGTCATTCGCATGTGCAACGCTTCCCTTCTGCCCTACCTCAGTACTCAAGGCAGAAACCTTATGTTTACATGCGATCAATTCCGCTGCAATGCTGATGGCGATCTGTTCGGGACCGTCTGCTCCGATGCTCAAACCTACGGGAGAATGTACATTTTTCAACGGTGGTAAACCATCCAGCAGACGGGCTGTTCGTGTTTTGGAACCCATAATGCCAAGATACGCATACTCACAGTCCACTAACATCTCCAACAGTTCACGTTCGCGGGGGAAATTGTGACTCATTATAATCAAATAATCCCCTTTATTTACGTTTAACAGAGGCATGATCTCACATGGGAAACCCAATACGAGTTCGGTTCCAGGGAACCGTTCCGAGGTGCATAAGGACTCTCGCCAATCGGCTACCACTACACGGAACCCTGCGGACCGGGCGAGTCTGGCAACAGGAATAACATCATTTCCGGCTCCGATGATAACCAGGCGAGGTTTAGGTGTGTACTGCGAAGTAAGTTGCTGCGGGAGATCCCAGGGATTCGTTGAAATCGCATCGTTAGTCGGTATATCAGCCTCAGAGATATGTTGTGAATCACCGGACGGAGGGGAAGAGTGAGATCCGTTTGACGTAGCAGGTATCATTTCAGGCACAAGCGTTAGGCGAGGTATATCGCGAGAATATTGTGTTAATGCGGTATGTTCATGCTCGATATTCTCTCTGCTGTGTTGTACATCAACCTGCAATGAAGTTAGATTATTGTTCGTCACGCGATCATGAGGAGGGACGAGCGAAGGACGCAAGACCGGATGCCCCTTTGCCGTAGGCTCAACTCGTTTCCAGTCATATTGAACCCTTGTGTAATCATCATGGAATGTTCGGATTAACGTTGTTGCAGCGCCGGATTGCAAACACTCATGCATCTTCTGCAACGTAGATCGGAGTTCACCACACACAGGTTCAAGAAGCACAACAACGAGCCCGCCGCAGCCAATGGTCTCCCCCCAGGACAGATCATCCTCGGGACGCATGTCGTACTCCACGAACTCCATCTGCTTGGTATCTAGCACATGGTTCACCCGGGCCTGAAGATCACTCTCCAGGCATCCCGGACTGATACTGCCATGCATTTGGCCTTCCTCGGTCAACAGCATAGAGACTCCCTGCTTACGGTAAGCATGACCCTCTACCTTAATCGCTGTTGCGAGCACACAGCGCATTTCACGGGCTGCGATTGTACACAGATCATGCATTTCCATATCGGTCTCCATCCTTTCTGAATTGCATACGTTTCCTTCGATCAGATGCGCTTCATCAATCTCGCAATGCTTTTATCCGACTCACGCAGCACAATACCACGATCAATTGTCTGAATCTTGCGATTCTTGAGCACAATGCTGCCATCGATAATTACGGTGTCCACACAACTGCGTGTTGCGGAATAGACCACGCGTGAATAGACATCCGTCTCATAGGAAGGGTACGTGTGGAAATCATCGAGATCCAGCAGCAGCATATCTGCCTTTTTGCCCACTTCGAGACTGCCGATTTCCTTCGACAAGCCGAGCACCTCTGCACCACCCATGGTAGCCATGCGCAATACAGTCCGGGCATCCATCACTGTAGGGCCATGAGGAATCTTCTGCATCAGCGCTGTGAGGCGCATCTCCTGAAACATATCCAGATTGTTGTTGCACGCGGCACCATCGGCCCCGATCCCAACCGCGATCTGACGATTCAGCAGATCCGGAATATCCGCTACTCCAGAGGAAAGCTTCATATTCGATCCAGGACAGTGAGTGACTTTGACTCCGCGCTTGCGGATGATCTCTTTCTCTTCCTCGCTCAACCATACACAGTGGGCCAGCACCAATCTTGGGGTCGCCAGACCAATATGATCGAGGTATACGATATTACGCATTCCACGTTCATGCTCTACCAGTTCAATCTCTCCGCGATTCTCGGAGGCATGGGTGTGGACTTTGACATGATATTTATTGGACAGGTCGCGGACCTCTATCAGCAACTCTTCGGTACACGATACAACAAAGCGTGGACAGAACGCATATTGAATGCGACCTCCGCCAAATCCGTTCCATTTCTCCAGCAGATCCACACTCTGTTGCAGCGAAGTTGCTGTATTCTCACGCAAAGGTTCCGGAACCTCGTCTCCATGATCCATCATCACCTTGCCGGAGATGACCCGGATGCCGCTCTGTGCCATCGCCTGAAACGCCGAGTCCGTGTGATGTACCGTCTCCATATCCAGAATGGTCGTGGTTCCGCTGGAGATCAATTCGCCAAGTCCGAGCATTGCTGAATAATACACGGACTCCTCATCATGCGCTGCTTCCAGCGGCCAGATCCGTTGACGGAGCCAATCCATCAGTTCCAGATCGTCCGCACGTCCACGGAACAAGGTTTGACACAGATGAATATGCGTCTGGATGAAGCCAGGCAGTAACACTTTTCCGCGAGCATCAATGACCTGATCAGCCTGAACATCGATGTGCGTTGCAATCTCCTTGATTTTGTTATCCTCGATCAACAGATCTCCAATGAACACTTCCTCTTCTGCATTCATCGTCACAAGCTGTGCGCCTTTCAGCAGGATCGTTCCCATGCCAATCTCCCCTATCTGTGTCTGTCTATATCGTTCAACTCATACATACTTACACTTGCACTCCGATGACAAATTAACCTTCCGATCGCTGTCTGTTACCATCCAATAGCTATACCATCACCCCTGGGGTCTGCCGCGCCGCTGATCATGCCGTCCTCACGAATGACAATGCCTTGCGACTGTCCCATAATACCGTCCCACGGTGCTCTGGCTTCAACGTTATGTCCCCACTGGGCGAGGGTTGCACATACGTCATCATGATATCGGTTCTCCACACGCATCGTATCGCCGTCTTCGCCCCATGTACGTCCGTACACCCAACGCGGCAAGCTGATTGCTTCCTGAATGTTCAGCCCGTAATCAAGCACGCCGGTAAGCACCGATAATTGGGTCTGCGGCTGGCCTTCTCCCCCCTGTGTACCCACGAGCATATAGGGTTTGCCATCTCGTGTAACAAGGCCCGGCATGAGCGTGTGGAATGAGCGTTTGTTGGGTTCCAGAACGTTAGCATCCCTCGGGTCCAAGGAGAAAAACGACCCCCGGTTCTGCATGATAACCCCCGTATCCCCTGGGACATAGGCTGCACCAAAGTCAAAATACAGGCTTTGAATGAAGGAAACGGCATTACCCTCGCTATCAACAACTGCTGCATACGCCGTGTCCTGACCTATTGTTTTGGACAAAAACGGCTGTGCCACAGGTGGAGCAGACTGAATCTCATTCCACAATTGGTCTCCGTAATCCTTGGATAACAGATGTTCCAGCGGGATGTCCCTGAAATCCGGATCCGTCAGATATTGGTCACGATCACGAAACGCCTTTTTTACCACTTCCGCCATCAGATGATAGAATTCCGGTGAGGTACGTGCAACCGAGGACAGATCAATATGCTCGAGCATATTTAACATCATTAGCATGGAGAAACCCTGCGAATTGGGCGGCATCTGATGAACCTCATACCCACGATACCCCGTACTGACGGGCTTCACCCATTCTCCCTGATGACCCGCAAAGTCCGCTGGTGCAAGCATGCCCCCATCCTCACGAATAGCCGAAGTCAGACGATCCGCGAGTTCTCCTGTATAAAAAGCATCTCGCCCTTCCGTCTGAATCAGACGAATCGAGGCAGCAAGTTCAGGCTGGATCAGCAGCTCACCTTCCTGCAAAAGTGTACCCCTAGGGGCAAATACCGCTCGCAGCGGTGTATGCCCCATAATGAAATCTTCATCCCTTTCCATCCACAGGCGGAGATTCCGGGATACAGGACATCCTTTTTCTGCATACTGCGCAGCAGGTTCAAGCAGTTGCCCCCAGCTTAACTTACCGTACCGGGACCAGACTTCCCACCAGGCATCGACCATTCCTGGAACCGTGATGGCACTGAGCACACCCCGCTGAGGGATCGCACTCATACCCATCGCTTTGAACGTATCCGCATGAATGCCTGCGGCTGAGCGGCCACTTCCGTTATAGGCGGTAATCTCACCGCTGGCTCCATCATGAATCAGGAAGAAGGCATCCCCGCCAAGTCCGGTCATATGCGGATATACCACGCCCAGTGCTGCACTGACCGCAACAGCAGCATCATAAGCATTCCCGCCCTGCTGGAGGATGGAGCTTCCCACTGCACTCGCCAGATAATGAGGAGTGGTAACCATGACCTCTCTGGAGATTGGCATCTGGTTTAACATAAGGCACCCTCCTTCCCTGCATACACATCCAAAGCAGCCTGCACTGCTTCACCGGCAGGTAATACGTGTCGATGACGCAATAGAACAGCTTCCAGCGCTCCGAGCACATGAAGTACGTTTTTGCGTTGGCAGCTGAATCCCATGGTACCGATCCGCCAGATTTGCCCTTTCAACGGTCCGAATGAACTGGCAATTTCAATGCTGAAGTCGTTCAGCAACATGCTGCGCACCGACTCACCATCAATTCCTTCCGGGATCGTAATACAGGTAACCACCGGAAGTTTACTGGACATATCCCCGTACAGTTGCAGTCCCATTCCCTGAATTCCGGCGACCAACGCACGTTCATTCATCAGATGTCTCTGGAACCTGGCTTCCAAGCCTTCTTGCAGTAGAATACGTAATCCTTCGTGAAGACCATAGAGCATGGAGGTGGCTTCTGTATGGTGGTTCAGCCGGGCCGAACTCCAGTAATCCTGCAATTGGCTCAGGTCAAAATAATTACTGGCAATGGTGCGGCCTTCTGCCCGCGCACTGGTTGCGTCTCGGAGTCCACGTTCAACAGTTTTGCGGCTCATCAGCTTCTGTTCCACACGACTGTTGTACGTGAGAGGTGCCATCCCTGAAGGAACGGACAGGCATTTCTGCGTTCCGCCCATCACCGCATCCAGATACCAGGCATCCGTCTCCACCGGTGTCCCGCCAATGGTTGCTACAGCATCGACGACGAATAGAATATCAAGGTCGCGACAGGCTTTGCCAATGTCGGCAAGGGGCTGCATCTGGCCAGTGGAAGTCTCACCATGAACCATCGCAACCAGACTCGGTTTATGGGCATGGATCGCCTTGATCACCTCTTCCGGATCAAATACCGTTCCCCATTCCGTTTCAAAAAAGACGACCTCTGCACCACAGCGTTCCGAGATTTCAACCAGCAGATGTCCGAATCGTCCATAGATCGGGACGAGAACTTTGTCACCGGGCTGGATCAGACTGACCAACACCGCTTCAATGCCTGAACGGGATGTGCCATCCACCGGATAACACCACTCGTTATCTGTCATATATAACTCACGCAGCATCGCCATCGTCTCGTTCATCAAGGCTGTGAACTCCGGGTCAAACTGCCCCAGGATCGGGAAAGATAATGCTCTGAGTACACGTGGATCAACTTCAACCGGTCCCGGGGTCATAATGGTCCGCAAGGACGGAGATAACTCTTTATAGCTGGACATCTGCATTCAACTCCCGTAACCGTATTTATAGAGTAGCCGAACCAGAACCCGAAAACCGTGCATCAGGTCTGCTTCAGCTGTATATTCAAGTGGATTATGACTGATACCGTCCTGACTCGGCACAAAAATCATGGCTGTCGGACAAGCCGGCTGAAAAATCTGCGAATCATGTCCCGCTCCGCTTGGCATTAGCCAATAGGACAACTGCTCCTGCTCACAGGTATCTTGGATGTCTGAGATCATCTCTGCATTCATAGGAATGGGCGTCACCGACAGATGTTCTTCCCAGTCCAGTCCGAGCTGCTGCTCGGCTGCGATCTTACTAAAAACCTGAAGCATATCCTGCCAGCAGCGATCAATGCTCTCCTGCCGGATATGGCGGATATCCAGTGAAAACACTGCTCGTGCTGCAACCACATTCCCCACACCCGGATCGGCTGTGATTCGCCCAACCGTGGCTACCAGCGGTTCTCCTGCTTGCAATGCAATATCCCTTACTGCAGTAATCATCTCAGCTGCTCCGGCTAATGCATCCTTGCGCCAGGACATCGGTGTCGTTCCCGCGTGATTCGCTTCTCCGCTGACGGTGATACTGAACCGCTTCTGACCTACAATATCGGATACAACGCCAATCGAATGTCCAAGACGTTCCAGAACCTGACCTTGCTCAATATGAAGCTCAATAAAGGCACCATATTTTTTTGCGGCCGGTCTATATGCACTATCGGGTCCAAAGCCCGCATCGCGGATCGCTTGTGCAAAGGTGACGCCGTCTTGATCCTTCAAATGCTCTACATCTTGCAGAGACGTTGTTCCTGTTATACTGCGTGAGCCCCAATATGCAAAAGGGAATCGACTCCCCTCTTCCTCACATAGGGATACCACTTGAAGTGTGCGCTTCGGTGCTCCGAAATGCTTCTGCAAATACTCCAAAGCAAGGACACCCGCCACCACACCGTAGGCACCATCATACTTTCCACCATACACCACGGTATCGATATGTGATCCGGTCACGATTGGTAATTCTTCAGTACCAGTCGCTGATCCCTTACCCTCGCCCTCCAGTGTGCCATACAGATTACCGGACTGGTCGAACTCGGGAGACAGCCCTTTTTCCTGCATTTTGGCAGCAAGGGCACCTTGTGCTTCACACCAAGCCGAGTCATACAACAGCCGTGTGACGCCGCCCTGTGCATCCGCACCATATGTCGACAGCCAGTCAAGCATGGCTTGCAGCTCCACCTGTTCCACATTTGGCAAAGGAAGCGGTGCTTTATTGGTACCGGATGACCGGTATACTCCAGACTCCGTCATGGCGTCTCCTCCGTTCCCGCTTCGATGGGACTAGAAGAATAAGCCGCAATGCGTTGCCCGATAGGAACAGGAGATAACCCGGATTCCGAGTTGTAGACGCGCTGCCCACGACAAAATACGTCTGCAATCTGACACTTAAAGGTACGTCCCACATAAGGGCTTTGTTTATGCGTGTAGAGCAGATCTTCCGTGTTCAGGGTCGTGCTCTTACCCCAGTCAATCAGAACCAGATCTGCATCCATGCCAATTGCAATCTCCCCTTTATTCTCCAGACCAAGCCTTCTGGCAGGCTGCAGAGAGAGCACTCTTCCGAGCAACGGAAGGTCGATATTTCGCTGAAGATGTCCTTCCTCCAGCATGATTAGCAGTGTGCTTTGTGCCCCGGATATGCCGCCCCAGATTTCAAAAAAGTTATCCGATTGTTTCATGGATGGTGGGCAAGGAGAATGGTCTGAGGCGATAACATCAATCAATCCTGAAGTCAGTGCATCCCATAACTGCTCCTGTTCGGAAGAGCTGCGAAGAGGTGGAGCGCATTTTGCTACAGCACCCAATCGAACCACATCCTTCTCGGTCAGCGTCAGATAATGAGGGCATGTCTCCGAAGTTACGTCTTGCCCACGCCGTTTGGCTGCTGCAATCAGATCCAGCGCTTCCCGGGTGCTGATATGCACAAAATGCAGCGCACACCCGGTCTGTTCGCCGTATTTCAACGCTCGGGCAACCGCGACGACTTCAGCTTCCACAGGACGAGACCGGATATAATCCATCGGTTCCGTCTTTCCCTCTGCGATGCTTCTCGTAGCAAGTTCGGCAACGATGCCTTCGTCCTCTGCATGAAGTGCCAGCACACGGTTTAATGTTGCAAGTTCTTTCATCCCGTCCAGCAGCGTATGGTCATCAGCTCTGGCAAAGATGTCTTCCCCATCTCCACCCGGCTCGGACATAAATGCCTTGAATCCCGCAGCCCCCAGCCGTGCCAGTGGAGCAAGTTCATCCCGGTTGCCGGGAACCAAACCTCCCCAGAAAGCATAATCAACATACGATTGGTTTGTAGCTGCTTTCATTTTCATGTCCCATGCTTCCGGCCTTGTGGTTGGTGGTACGCCGTTAAGCGGCATATCGACATAAGTCGTGATTCCCCCTGCGGCAAGGGCTGCCGAGCCAGACCGGAACCCCTCCCAACTGGCGAGTCCGGGTTCATTGAAGTGTACATGAATGTCCACGACACCTGGCATCACTGTCAGACCCTCAGCTTCTATGATGCAAGTCGCTTCACCAGCGGTCAGCCGCGTGGATAGTTCCGTAATTTTCTCACCCGTAATGCCAATATCCAGTTGCTCTACCCGATCTCTCAGCACCACCCGGGCCCCCCGGATGATGGTATCAAATGTTGTCATGTGGATGACCCTCCCCCTGAATCAGAACCGGATATGTGCATGTTCAGCTTCCCCGGTATGTACTGTAACCTCCTGGAGCAATCAATAATGGAATATGGTAATGGCTTGAGGCATCAGATACGGCAAACCGTATCGGAACAATCGTCCATAATGCCTGCCCCAGCTCCTCCAATGAACGATGTGCGTAATAACTCTCGACATGGAATTGAAGCTCATATATCGCTGGCTCCAACTTGCCTCCATCCAGCAGCGGTGCATCCAAACGCCCATCCGCATTGGTCACCGACTCAGCTACTTTTGTCTTGTTTTCTTGTTCTCCATCCCTCTTCAGGGTATACAGTTCGATCTGAACACCCGCAGCAGGGACACCTTTGGAGGTATCCAGCACATGTGTTGTAATTCGGCCATCAGACATCGACATTAGACGTCACCTTCTTTCCCGGCGTCACGGCCGCCTGTTCCCAGATCATCCCTTGTCATCGAGAAACCCTGGAATCCATAAGGTGGTCTCGGTTCGGTAAATACTTTGCCTTCTCCCTCTTTCACTTCCTCCAGCACTGTTTCCCAAGTCCGATTGTTGGATTCAAATGAAACCTCACTCAGTTGCTCAAATCGACTTAACAACCTTCGTCCAATCTGGTAGATCAGATGTTGAATGGAAGCAGATCGACACTCATGAAACACCGCAGCAGCCAAATCTCTGACCTGTTCCGCCGCTACATACCGTCCACGCTGATCATCCATGCCATCTCTCGGATCTTCATAACGCCAATTGATGTTCAGGAAAATAAATAACGGTCGATCCCATGTCTCTGGAAGAGTGGTATATTCATCCTGCATAAATCCGGCAAATTCACTGCCTTTGACCTTGATCAGTCTCAGATCGGCTACACCACTGAAATGGTTGCTTAATTCGATCGAGTCTCCTGTTCGTTCTGCTTCCACGGCAGCTGTCGCACGATCATTCTGTGAATAACGAAATACGAGCGTACTCGGTCGATAACTTCCTTCCAATCCAATGGGTATATCTTCAAAAGGAATCTGGTCCGCTGTCATCTGAACCTTGCTCATCTGCGGATACGTCTCCAGGAAACGACGGCTTACCAGCGCAAGAAATCCTTCCACCGTTGCCCCTGTATAATCCGCTGCATGTTTGAGGATAAAATTACTCATTGAATCGGTTGCGACCACCAGCGAATTGTCCCCTTCTGCAAAAGAAGGCAAGAATTCATCACCCTGCACAGCGACCTTAATGTTTAATCCAAACAGAATATTGCTGCGTCCCATAAAAGGAGATTCCGGAATGGACTGTATGCCCGTCAACGGTTTGGCGTAGGAACGGTACATCCACACATCCCCTTTGCCGTAATACATGGTCCGCTGCTGCACTGCGGCTGGCTTGCTCACGAACTCATGTTCATGACCGATCTGTACAAGCCATTGCTCCAAACGTATGCCTGCAATCTTGAATACTTCCTTCAATGCAGTCTCGAATTCCTCTTCCCTTCCTCGGCGATGACGTTGCTTCATGGATTCGAGGATGGAGCTTGCGGTATGGCCTTTTACAGCCAGTATGAATGGAAAGCCGAATTGGCTTGTATATGCTTTGTTTAATTGTTGAAGTTCGTTGTATTGCTCTTGTGAGAGTGAATCAAGGCCTGCACCAGCTTGTTCCTGAACGGAATTGCTGCTCATGCTGATTCGTGCTCCAAGATCCGGGTGATTTCGAAGCAATTGCAACTTCACCTGGTCATCCGATGCCTGAACCACGTTCTTCATCACGTTCATCATCTGTTCAAATGAATCAAAAGGTCGTAAAAGCCCGGAACGCTCAGCCACCCATGGTGATTCTTCAAATAAGCCGCCAAACGTATGCACGAACTGCGTGATAGACCAGTTGTTAACAAGTTTAATTAAGTCGCTCATGTTAGAACCTCCGGTCTGTTATGGATTATTGTTCTTCATTCTAAGTGTCGTTCAATGTCGCGACAACAATATTTACGCAATTTTGTAATATAACATAACATCAGAGTTTCGATTTGTTTGCTGTGCACGGGAAGTTCAGCTTTTATTGTCCTTAAACATGAAAAAACCGCACTCCATCAAGGGAATGCGGTTCATGGGTCTAAGACCCAGTAGCATTGTCATCTTGCACAATGCGCGGTTAGAGTTGCACATTATGCGGTCTTGCAGCTGCTTTGTCCCGCACAAACTTGCGGAAGGTGAATACCAGCTTTAATTTCAGCAGATCATTCGTCTTCTTAAAGTCCATTTGCAGCAAGCTGCCGACTTTCTCCATACGATAGGTGACCGTGTTGCGATGCACAAACAGCTGCTTGGCAGCTTCATTGATCAGTCCATCATTCTCAATAAAGGACTCCAATGTATTCATTAATACCTGATTGGGATCACCGTCTCTGGCAAGTAACGGTTCAAGTACTTTATTGCAGTAATTTTCCATGATGTTATCCGGTACATGTTGGAACACATAGGCAAATTCGAGCATTTCAAATTGCAACGCACGGTCTTTCATGCCGAATCGACGAGCCAGTTGTCGGGTATCCAGACATTCCTGATACGCTTCACGGAGCGATTTGGGTTCGTGTTTCATTTTGCTGATCCAGAAACGTGGAGCCGGTGCCCCTTTTGCTTCTTGTGCTGCCAGCACATCACCGAACCGGTTCAACAGAAAACCTGACAGTTCCTCTCCATAGTCTCTCCCTGTTGGACAGGTGTAGATGGACAGAATGCCATCCTCGATCTGAAAATGCTGTGAGGCCGTGAATTGCATCAGCGGATTGTATTGTAATTCACGATGAATCTGTTTAAGCAGCTTTCCCTCGGCGAAGAGAGTCGGCTCAAGCGTAATCAGTACGCACTGATACGTTCCCTGGAACAGATGTACACCTTTGTTTTCACTCAAGGTGGTCAATTCCTGAATGGTCATTTTGTTATCCAGATACTGTGAAAGTAGTGTACGCATCTCATCTTGAACGGTTGGATTAATATGCTCACGATAAGTCATATCCATATAAAATGCCAGTACATCAGCAGCCTGTTGGAACAGCTCCTCCTCTGCCCGAAGCGATAAGGCTGAATCGGTAAACACCAGCAACGATCCGTATTCTTCATCATTTTGCTTGATCGGTACGCGATGACAACTTCCCTGATTCCATTTCACTCGGTGCATGACGGATTTCCATGGCCAGCCCTGGGTTACAGCATCCCCTGCAATGCCTTCACTGCCATAGAGCACATGCCCACGTGAACCAATGACGGCAAGCGGATAGTTCAACACCGTAGCAAGTTCGGCAAACACATTCCGGTGTGGCTGTTGTTGCAGAGCAAACTGCATTAATTTCTTTTGCTTCTGCACAACCTCATGCAGCAATCGATTACTGCGTTCATGCTCAGCCTTGAACAAGGCATTCATCTGGTCCGAGAAGGTGAATTGAAAAGGAAGCTCCAGCAATGGTAACCGAAGTCGATCCGCTTCCTCGACAATGCCTTGGGGAATGGACTGCCAGAAGCGTCCCAGCTTGATGCCCAGACCTGCGCAGCCACGTTCATTCAAGCGCCGCATCAAACGCAGTGCATCTGTTTCACTGTCTTTCATAATAAAAGCGGTGGTGAACAACATTTCTCCGGATTTGATCCAATCCGCGATATCAGGAGCGTCCATGACATTAACGGATTTCATCATCCGTGAAGTCCCTTCTCCACCCGCAACCAGTTTGGCCTCGGACAACGGGTATACCTGTAAAGCCTCTTTAACCGTAAGTTGCATGGACACTACCTCCCATATATATAACACAAAATCATGTTATTTTCGTTTCCACAGAATTAATTCTGGATTACATTACTAATTACATCTATATTCATCCATTTAACTTTGTTTGTTGTTAAGTATTATAACATCAATTCATTCAATAAAGCTTACACGACAAAAAAATAAAACCTATGACCTAATTACAGCGCACTTTGCTGTAATCGGCATAGGTTTTCAGATCAGATTTCCATGGTTTCGTGATTCATCCATAATTTCATACGGGATAACACATCTTTGACATTCAGCGGTTTGCTGAGATAGTCTGAAGCACCTGCTGCAATACATTTCTCCCGATCCTCTTTCATGGCCTTGGCTGTGAGTGCAATAATCGGAAGCTGAGTCATGCCAAGCCGTTCACGGATCTGGCGAGTCGTCTCATAACCATCCAGTTCCGGCATCATAATGTCCATCATGATAATATCAGGCTTGACGCCTCCACGCTCCAACAATTCCAGACATTCGTAGCCATTCTGAGCTGAAATGACATTCATGCCGTACTGCTCAAGAGCGTTAGCTAGCGCATATACATTTCGAATATCATCATCAACAACAAGCACTTGACGACCGCTGAGCAAAGATTCTTCCAGAGGGGTCAATAAAACATCAGATGGTTCGGAAGTCATTGAAGGGAGCTTATTGATCTCAGGTGTAGTGCTTGCCACCTCATTCAGGAACAACCGCGATGCATTCATGGTCTCCGGTTCATCTCTTCGCAGTGGCAGGAACAACGTGAACACACTGCCATGTCCTTCACGACTTGTTGCCGAGATTGAACCCCCCAGCAAAGTTGCAAGCGATTGAGAGATCGACAGACCAAGTCCTGTCCCGCCATATTTACGTGCCGTAGCTCCATCCGCCTGTTTGAATGCATCAAAGATCTGCAAAAGTTTGTTTTCCGCAATGCCAATCCCTGTATCACTGACGGAGAAAGCAATCACTTCGGTCTCTTGGTCTTTCACTTCAGGATGAGCCAGACTCATTCTGGAGATGGTTAAGGCAACTTCACCCTCACTGGTGAACTTGAATGCGTTTGAGAGCAGATTTCGGAGAATCTGATGCATTCTCATCTCGTCAGTCACGATGGTTTCCGGTAAAGGACTCTGGAGCTGAATTCGGAAATCTATTTTTTTCTGCTCCGCTGTTTTCAGGAAATACTGATTCATGACTTCAGGCAGGCTGCTCAGATAGACATCATCAAAATCCACTTCCATCTGCCCGGCCTCTACCTTGGATAGATCAAGAATATCATTGATCAGATTTAGCAGGTCCTTGCCTGACTTGTGAATGACCGAAGCATAGTTCTGCTCTTCACTATTCAAGTGTTGGTTTTTATTCTCAGACAATATTTCGGACAGGATCAACATGCTGTTAAGCGGTGTCCTTAATTCATGGGACATGTTCGCCAGGAATTCGGATTTGTACCCCGAACTTGTTCGTAACTGATCTGCCACAACTGCAAGTTCATTGGCTGATGTCTCAGCAGCGCTCTTCTGTATTTCCAGACGTTCATTAAGCATATGAAGCTCTTCGGTCTGCATTTGCAGTTCCTCTGTCTGAGACAGCATTTCTTCGGTCTGAGACTGAAGTTTCTCCGATTGTGCCTGTAACTCTTCATTCAGAACTTGTGACTCATCATATAATTGCTGTAATTCCATGCGAGTGACGGTCGAGTGTAAAGAAACACCAAAAATGTCCGTCAGTTCTTGCATCAGCTTCATATTATTCTCTTGCAATGGCTTCATTGAAGCAAGCTCGATGACCGCAATCGTTCTGCCTTCGAAGAGGACCGGTACTACGGTAAGAGAGGTGGCAGATGTATATCCGAGACCCGAAGAGATTCGAATATAGTTCTGGGGCAGATCATTCATGCGCAAGACTCGCTTCTCCACGGCACTTTGACCTACCAGCCCCTCACCGGGGGCAAGCGACACTTTACCGAGCGAACGTTCTTTCTCACCATCCGCAGCATATGCAGCCACACGCAGCAGTCGATTGTCTTTCCAGTAATACAAGACGCTGTAGGGAACTTCAAACAACATGCCAAGCTCGCTCAGGAACAAGCGGGACAATCCCTCCAGATTGGTCGGATTCTGCAAGAGTGTCGCAATGCCTGTAATCTGGTCCTTGACCCGATTCTGTTCCTGTACTTCATCCAGTAATTTGTTGGTTTCGTGGCCCAGATCCCCCACTTCATCATGTGTCCGCACCTGAATTCGCTGCTTCAGGTTCCCACCTTTGGAGATATCACTGATGGTTTGCATAACATCTCGCAACGTTTTGACGATATTTCCGGATATCACAAGAGCCGCTGCAATTGATAACGCCGCGATAATCCCCCACAGCGTATACATAATCGTCAACAATGTGGAGCTCCGTGTGGCTAGATCGGTTACCCTTGCCTCAGTCAATGCGATCTCTGTGTTACGGAAGGTAGTAAGTTGGGAGCGTAGTAGATCCATTTCAGTTTTACCCGGATCAGTTTGAAAGAATGCAACAACTTTGGCTTGATCCTCTTGCTTTTTCAACTTTACCAACGGCTCCCCAGCAATCTCAATCCAGCGCGTAATATGAGTTTTGATGCTTTGCAGACTCTGCTGCTGCGAAGGATTGTCACTAATGAGAGCATTCAACTGATCATAGTTGGAACTCCACTGGGATAGACCTTGAGAATAAGGTTCCAAGTAACTCTCATTGCCTGTAATCATGAATCCACGCTGTCCTGTCTCCATGTTCAAGACATTTTTTTCAATCGCGTTGGTCAGATTATGTACTTCCAGATCATGATGAGAGATAAAATCATTTTCCTTCTGTAGTACATTAATTTGGGCCGTAAGCACTAGCAGAACAGCTCCAAACAAAAGCACAACCACAAGATAGCCCAATAAAATTTTGGAGCGTATCGTAAATCTTCTCGTTTTTGACAACGCGGAAACCTCCAAATATATACGAATCCCATTCTATTAAATGAAAACTGGTGCATATGTAGTTTATATGGATACGTATAGTCTGACAAGCTTTAAGTTCATCGGTAAGCATAAGAAAAACGACCTGCTTGTGCAGGTCGCCCTCTTCATTGATCTATATTGTTCATTTGGTCTGATTTTAGGCCTTTGGAGCGATCATTTTGGCTGGATCGACATATTGATCAAATTGCTCTTCGGTAAGCAGGCCTGTTTGTAACGTCGCCTGTTTCAAAGACAAGCCTTCTTTATGCGCAAGCTTCGCAATTTTGGCTGCATTCTCATATCCAATATGCGGGTTGAGGGCTGTAACCAGCATGAGCGAATTGTTCAGATTATGTTCAATCTGATCCAGGTTAGGCTCAATGCCTACGGCACACTTGTCATTAAACGCAATAATGGAGTCCGCCAGCAGTTGCACGGATTGCAAGAAGTTATAGATGATAACCGGTTTGAATACATTCAGTTCAAAATTACCCTGACTTGCCGCGAAACCAATCGCTGCATCATTACCCATGACCTGCGTAACCACCATAGTGATGGCCTCGCTTTGAGTTGGGTTGACTTTACCCGGCATAATGGAACTGCCTGGCTCATTCTCAGGAATACGGATCTCGCCCAATCCACTGCGGGGGCCACTGGCCAACCAGCGAACATCATTGGCAATTTTCATCAAATCAGCTGCAAGCGCTTTAACGGCACCGTGCGCATATACAACTTCATCATGACTTGTAAGGGCGTGGAATTTGTTTGGTGCAGATACAAAATCTTTCCCCGTATGTTTACCAATCTCCTTGGCAGTGAAGTCCCCAAAGTCCGGATGAGCATTGATGCCCGTTCCGACAGCTGTACCACCGATCGCAAGCTCCTTCAGGTACTGTACACTTTCACGGATCATACGCTCACTCTTGCCCAGCATGGCTTCCCAACCACTGATCTCCTGGCCAAGCGTAATTGGTGTTGCGTCCTGAAGGTGAGTACGTCCAATCTTGATAATATCCTTGAATGCCTCCGACTTGTCTGCAAAAGTCGCTTTTAATACCGCAATGGCCGGCAAGAGTTGATCCTCAACAGCCAGAACACCTGCGACATGCAGAGCCGTTGGGAATGTATCGTTGGAGCTCTGGGACATGTTCACGTCATCGTTTGGATGCAGACGCTCTTCTTTTCCCTTTTGCTCCAGCAGTTGGTTCCCCAGATTGGCAATCACTTCGTTCACGTTCATATTGGATTGCGTTCCGCTACCAGTCTGCCACACGACCAGTGGGAAATGGTCATCGATACGACCTGCAATAATCTCGTCTGCTGCATAAGCGATGGCATCGGACTTAGCGGCAGATAATTTACCTAATTTATGGTTACTGGCCGCAGCACTTTTTTTCAAAATGGCAAGGGCACGGATAACTTCCATCGGCATATGTTCGCTGCCAATCGGGAAATTCTCCTTGCTGCGCTGCGTCTGAGCTCCCCACAGCCTGTCGGCTGGTACTTTCATTTCGCCTAACGTATCTCTCTCAATGCGGTATTCCACTTGCTTGTCCTCCTCCAAAAAGATGGTTTGGGTCTCTACAAAGCGTGTGTATCTCGTCATATTATACATGATTTACGAGCAGGTTTTCACCTTTTCGACAAAATTGTAAGCGTAGCGCAAAACGAATATCAATTATTTTTGTGCCGCAATTGGATACAATCGGCTGCTCTGTTCGAATAGTTCACCTGGTTCCAGACCGACCAATCCGATTTCTTCTGCCGGGATGCCTTCAACATTAGGAGCGTTAACCAGGTTCATCTGTGGTTCAGGACAGAAGAATTCGCCACCCATGTTATTATTCCAGATCATCCAGTGCTTGTAGGAAGTACCTACATCATAGACCAGTTTGTCTCCAGTACGGTGGTCCGTGAGCTCCATATAGTTACGACCATTCTGCGGTTCTGCAGTGTAATGATTATCCATGGCAGCAAAGAACGGACTAACTCCGTCTTTCTTCAATTGTTCTTCCTCAGGTGTAAGCGGTTGAAATTGTCCTGTTGGCAGAGAACGCT
The DNA here is from genome assembly GCF_038595085.1 of Paenibacillus sp. FSL R5-0749. NCBI lineage: Bacteria > Bacillati > Bacillota > Bacilli > Caryophanales > Paenibacillaceae > Paenibacillus > Paenibacillus sp. FSL R5-0749. The sequence goes on from NZ_CP152005.1 coordinate 3,824,168, forward strand.
CATTCAATTCACGTCGTTGTCCAATCGTAACTTTGGCCGTGTAATCCGAGGATTGACTATCCGGTGCAAAAGGAACAGCAATTGCCGTGTGGAATGCAAACAGATTAGGCATGTATTCTTGCCCGTTATTACGAACAATTAATTGTTGCTGAAGCCCTTGGCTGCTCAAAGAGTAACGAAGCGTCACGGTGAACGTAAACGGCAGGTACTGATAGAATGTATGTCCTTCTTTCACATCTTGGCTAAGCAACACATAGCTCTCCAGCTGATCAGAACCATATCCTTCGACCTTCCACTCCGCATCATGCAAAAATCCATGTAAATGGTTACCTGTAGCCGGTTCGTTCACAGGCAACTGATAGACTTGACCATTCCAAGGGAAACGTCCATCCTCATAACGATTCGGCGGAGATAGAATCGGAATTCCATAGACCGCTGGTGCAGCCATAAACTCATCCATCTGATCCTGATTCGGCTCTCTTAAGTAACGGAAACCCTTTTCTGTATCACGGAAAGCAACGAGGTTGGCACCCACGCTTGGAATAACAGCCGCTTCAAACTGATTAAAACGAAGCCAAATGGCCGGTATCCCTCCAAATTGTTCTTCAAATGCTGCATTTTGTTGTGTCATCGTTATATGTACCTCCTGCATACTAAGGTTATATTATACGGCTCGACTATATCATGCCCGAGCACAAAATACCAATCTATGAAAGAGAACAAATTCATGATAGAAAAACAAAAAAGACAGGAAAAAGACAGCTGCAATCCCCTGCGGCTGTCTCTGCATACTTTCATATGTTCGTTGAATTAATCCACATATTTGCCGTGATCCGGCACAGTGCTTTCTTCAAAGTCCATATCAAGCCTCTTCAGGGATTCTCTCAGCATATCTCCGCTCAAGGCATGCCCATGCCCGGTAATCGCAAGTTTCGGCTCCAGATGCCTTATATGCTGGACCGATTGATGAGCAGCCTGCCAATCGGTTGTAAAATAGGAAGGCGGGCCATGCAACTGTTTGTCCTGAAGCAACACACTCCACAGCGATTCCTGCTTCACTGTAATGATTGCGTCTCCCGCAATTAACAGACGGTCCGATTCACGAAACAGTGACACATGTCCAGGTGTATGACCTGGCGTGTGCACCCACTCCCATCCTGCTAAGCCTGGAACAGTGTGATCTTTGGGTAAACTGAATATCCGATCATCCAGATTGATTGCCTCATTGGGATACGCGAATGACAACCTGGACATTAAACCTCCACCTACAGAAGGGTCCGCTGGCGGGTAATCTTTCAATCCCGTTAAATACGGAATTTCAAGCGGATGAGCATACACGGGCACACCCCAGAATTGTTCCAGCTCAATAACGGTTCCTACATGGTCGAAGTGACCGTGTGTCAAAATGATCGCTGACGGCGGACCTTGAAATCGTTCTGTTGCAATCTGAACAATATGATCTGTGAACCTCGCCATTCCGGTGTCCACGAGGACCCAGTTCCTGCTTCCTGGCTCTCCGATGAACACGACATTAACGAATAGTGTACGTAAACTGAGAATATCGGGCGCGACTTCTTCAAGTCCCGTCAACCCTTCTGTAATCAGATTGTCAGATGCCATTCACGGTTACCTCCCATTTGGCGGATTATTTCTCTGGTTCCATTCATCTCGTAGACTTCCCTTTTATGGATCATCTATTCAACATTTCCAATAAAATAGACGGTATACACCCTGTTTCGGGCATACACCGTCTAGTATAGTCATCGACACGACACAATAGAACAAGAACATCTCGGCCAGTTAAGCCGGATATGCCTCCAAAGCAGCATCGAGCAATTGATTGTACAGATCATCATCATTCTCCAGTAACTCGTCCATACGCAATAGCTCTTCTTCATCACCGGATTGCTCCGTGAAATGCAAACTGTAGTCCCAATCTTTTCCGTTCTTGCTCATGAAGGTAATCTCATATACTGACTTTTCGCCTTCTGTACGGAAAACGGTATTCCCTACGAAACTTTTTTCATCTTCACGGCGCATTTCAGCACTTATAATTTCAATATTCACAATCATTCTCTCCTTTAATCTTTCATCTACAGCCGGTCTCCAACATTTCTGGTAAACCTAGTTTGGTAATTATTATTGGTTAATTGTACAATATATAACGTAGCAACGTATACCTTATTCAATGAAGGAACCATTTGAGTCCTTACATAGTTGTAATGAGGACTATAATACGTGTTTGACCAACATCTATAATCGCCAACAAGCTACGATATTATTATCACATTGGAGGAAAAAATAGCATGAATAATTTCGAAACGAATCTGCAGCAGTATGCTGAACTGGCTGTACAAGTCGGTGTCAATATCCATCCTGGACAGACACTTGTGGTTAACGCACCAATCTCGGCAGCACATTTTGTACGACTGATTGTCAAAGCAGCTTACGGTAAAGGTGCCAAATTGGTTAAAGTAAACTGGAGCGACGAAACGGTTACACGTCTACATTACGATCTTGCACCTGATGAAGCCTTCTCCATTGAACCGAAATGGTTTGCAGCTGAAATGACTGAACTCGTTGAAGAAGGAGCAGCTGTACTGCACGTCATTGCTGAGAACCCGGATCTGCTGAACGGTGTAGCTCAGGAACGCATTATTACGAGTCAAAAAGTGCGCGGTAAAGCGCTCGAAAAATATCGTTCGTATCAGATGGCTGACAAATTCAGCTGGTCTATTGTAGCCGTTCCTTCTCCGGAATGGGCAGCTAAAGTATTCCCGGACCTGCCGGAAGCACAGCAAGTGGACCGCTTGTGGGATGTTATTTTCAAAACCGTACGGATCGGTGAACAGGATGCTGTTGCCGAATGGAAAACCCATTTGCAAAATCTCGATTCCCGCGCTGACCTGCTGAACAACAAAAAATACAAGAAGCTTCACTATACAGCGCCAGGCACAGACTTGACCATTGAACTTCCAGAAGGTCATATCTGGGTATCCGGTGGAAGTGTGAATGAGCAAGGACATGTCTTTATTGCCAATATGCCTACCGAAGAAGTATTCACAGCTCCCCTGAAAACCGGTGTTAACGGTACCGTTCGCAGCACGAAACCACTGAGCTACGGCGGTAATCTGATTGACGGATTCTCCCTGACATTTGAGAATGGTCGAATTGTAGATTATACCGCTGAGCAGGGACTGGATGCACTGAAAAACCTGATCGAGATGGATGAAGGCGCACACTATCTGGGTGAAGTTGCTCTTGTTCCTCATCAGTCACCGATTTCGGATACGAATATTTTGTTCTACAATACTTTGTTTGATGAGAATGCGTCCAACCATTTGGCAATCGGTAATGCCTATGCCTTCTGTCTGGAAGGTGGTAAAACGATGTCCAAAGAAGAGTTGATTGAACGTGGCATGAACTCCAGTCTCACTCATGTGGACTTCATGATTGGATCTGGAGAAATGAACATCCACGGTGTAACCTCCGAAGGTGCGGAAGAGCCGATCTTCCTGCAAGGAAACTGGGCATTTTAATCCCGTTTGATGTGGAGAGAGGAGATTACTCCTCTCTTTTCCTGCGTCAACAGGTCGAAAAATTCAATAACTGGAGGGAATGCATATGTTAAGTTTTGAACAAAAACTGGATCGTTACGCTGAACTGGCTGTAAGAGTGGGCGCAAACGTGCAGCCAGGACAAGTATTTGTCATTAGTGCAATGATTGATACCGCTGAATTCGTACGCTTGCTTGTGCGTAAGGGATACGAGGCCGGTGCCAAGCAGGTTATTGTAAAATACGGAGATGAAACGGTGAATCGATTGCGGTTTGAGATGGCCCCAGAGGAATCCTTCCAAGAGCCGCCGAAGTGGCATGCAGCGGAGCTTGAAGAACTGGCGGCCAATAATGCAGCCTTCCTGACCGTATTGTCATCCAGCCCGGATCTGATGAAAGGTATTGATCCTGCGCGGATCTCGGCCCATCAGCGTACATTTGGTCAGGCGATGGCCAAGTACCGACAGTATCAACAAGCGGATAAAATGAGCTGGACGGGTGTGGCTTGTCCTTCTCCCGCTTGGGCAGCCAAAGTATTCCCGGATCTCCCGGCAACGGAGCAGGTTAACCAGCTGTGGGAAGCCATTTTTGCTGCGGTGAGAGCCGACCTGGAGGACCCTGTAGCGGCCTGGGAAGAGCATATTGAACGACTGGAAACCAAGGCTGTGGCACTCAATAACAAAAAGTATCAAGCACTTCATTTCCTCTCCCCCGGGACGGATCTTACAGTCGAGCTTCCAGAAGGCCATATTTGGGCGCAGGCGGGTAGCGTAAATGAGCAAGGCATCCCTTTTGTTGCCAATATCCCGACAGAGGAAGTATTCACCGCTCCATCCAAACATGGCGTTAATGGTAAGGTGTCCAGCACCAAACCACTCAGCTACGGTGGCAGTATCATTGATCGTTTTTCACTCACATTCGAGAACGGACGCATCGTTGATTTTCATGCTGAAGAAGGTCAGGACACACTGGAAAGACTCATTTCGATGGATGAAGGATCACATTACCTCGGCGAAGTCGCTTTGGTTCCCTTTCATTCACCGATCTCTGAGAGTGGCATCCTGTATTACACGACTTTGTATGATGAGAATGCGTCCTGCCACCTTGCGATTGGCAGTTCCTATGCATTCAATATCGAAGGTGGCAAAACGATGTCTCCTGAAGAGCTTGCAGCCCGTGGCATGAATTCCAGCATTACTCATGTGGACTTCATGATGGGCTCGCCCGAGACGGATATCTACGGTATTACGGCAAACGGTGAACGTGAGCCCATCTTCCTTAAAGGAGATTGGGCATTTTAACTGATTACGGAAAAGTGCTCTAAAGAAACATTCTCACTTTTCGGTCATAAGGCTGTCTTGCAACCATGTATTCATGGTTGCAAGACAGCCTTTTTATTAATTTTCAGCAAACTGTCCGGAGGCTGCACATGCTCTCTTCTTCTGGTTTTTCTCGGACCAACCTCCCATTGTATCGTTTCCATATTATGTTGTAAAATGTAATGATACCAATGTTTGTGGATTGTTCACCAGAAAGGAGAACATCATGGCCAATCGGCTCCAGTTACTACTTGCCTCAGATTTCCATAATTTAGGATCTGCACTTCAGGAAGAAGTGTATTATGAATATTATAATATGGTACATGGTCTTATCGTTTATATTATCAAGGAGCGTGCTGCAGCAGAAGATATTATTCAGGAAGCTTTTATTAAAATTATTAAAAACAAACCCATTTTCGAAGACGAGGTCAAACTGAAAGCCTGGCTCAAGGTCGTCACACGGAACACCGCTATTAATTATCTGAGAAAAAATAAAAATAACCGTAACCAATTGGATACGGATAGTGTTTTTATAGATATGGAGACGATGAATCAGACAGCAGCTTCCGTGGAAAGTATGGTAGAAACGCAGATGATGGAAGAGTCCATTGAATATTATCTCGGACAGCTCAAACCGGAATACCGTGTACTGGTGGAGTTACGATGGAAAAAAGGTCTCTCCTACCGAGAGATGGCCGAACTGCTGGATACCTCCGAAGAGATTGTGAAGCAACGCTTGTTCAGAGCCCGCGGCAGTATCAAGAAGAAATTACATAAGGAATGGGGTGGAAGCATTGAGCAAAGGCAAGTCCGATAAGCATGTGGAGCAATTCGATTCCGAGCTAGAAGACGAATATTTCGACGCTGCGTTTGAAATGGCTTTTGATGAGGCTTTCCATCAAGCTGTCTCTGCCCCTTCCGCCTCCCATACCGAATCCATGCAGCAATCCTGGCAGAAGGTACAACGGGAAATTAACAGAATCGGTTTACGTAAAAAAAGAATACGTACCTTGCGACTTTCAGTTGTCGTAGCTGCATCCGTGACCATCGGGGCAGTTATTTTCAGCCTGCCATCCGGTACGCAAGCGGTATCCCCATTCGTGCAATCCATCAAGGATTGGGGCAACGGCATGAAATCCATTATCATCGAAGATCGCACGACCCATCTGGGGGCTGATCCGTCAACCGCCAAAACGCCTCCACCACCGGAAACATCATTGGAAGATATTCTTAGAGTACAAGAAGAAGAGGCTCTTAATACACCTTCGTATGAGTTATCTCGCCACGTGCTTCGTCCAGTGCTTGTTACGGAAGAGATTGCACGTGAAGGGTTCATGGGTGACTTTCTGTTATCCAAGGCCATTCCGGAGCGATTCAATAAGGTCAAATTCGAACTTGTGCTTGATACAGAAAACCCTGTGAATCCAGACGATTATTATGAGTCCACCCAAATGAGAGTTCAATATACCAGTGAAGGCAAGAGCATAGAAGATGAGATTATCCAGTTTGATTATGTTTATGTCATGCCTGGGGAGAAAATTGAAGGGGCCATGCTTCGTGATATGAGCACCGTTAAGCTGGCAGACGGTACGGAAGCACTAATGTATATCGGCCCACCCTATAACTCCTTTCAGTGGATGATGGGCTCGAACAATATGAGTCTGTTTGGCACCCTTTCAGAAGAAGAAATGACTGCGATTGCCAACGATTTTCAAGAGCAGAAGTTTCCTGGCAGTACCCGCCGATAATATCAAAACAACACGGTGCCAGAGACATGTTTGCTTGTATCCGTAGTACTTCCATCATACGCTGTATGAATACTGGTAACGCGATAATAATATCCTGGCATAACGGTCCAATCCGATGAGGCATTGAGTAAGTTTGTATTCATTTCATTGTTGGAACCAGCTTTGAAAGTCACCCATGCTGTTCCTGTCCAACGCTCAAGCCGATAATCTACGGAAAGTGTCTTCATTGCTGTATAGGTCGTAGTCTTGGTATTCACGATGGCCGACAGTCCTCCACCAGGGATGACTGCACCGACCGCTTGATAGATATGTCCCCGTTCGCGAGTGTTAGCGAGCGAATGGATGGATGGTTCTGGCGGCGGTGGAGCTGTAAGTGCACCAGAGGACACCTTCATAATCGGGCTTGCAACGGCTGGTTCAGACGTAGGAATAACCAGAAGTGTTGGCACCATGAACAAGGCAACAAGGGTTATTTTTAGTATAGATACTGCACTCTTATTATTCATCTTCCGCATATTGATCCATCCTCCGCTTCTATACTTCATTTTGTGTAAGGGTATAAACGGACGAATCAGGTGACAGGTTTCAAAAAAATTAGACGCTCCGATTCTATGTCGGCAGCGTCTTTTGTTTTTTTATACATTTTCAAATATGGTGAAACCTAAATTATTCCATCCCGTATGTATTCAGTAATGTAAGTATTGTTGTTCACACCCCAGGAATCATGAGCATGCAAAGAAGCCGTACGATGACCATTCGTCACCATACAGCTTCATTTGTTCGAATTTCGATCTGGCTAAGCGCCTTCTTCTTCAACCAACAGTTCCAGCTTAATCACATTCACTCGGGAAATCCGCTTATGCTCTGTCTCTTGAATGACAAATACATAACCTCCATACTCAACCGATTGACCGACCTCAGGTGGAATGGCATCCACTCTGGAGTATAGCCAACCTCCGATGGTATCGTAATCGGCACGGTCCATCTCCAGTCCGAATCGTTCACTGACTTCTTCAATCAGCATCATGCCATCAATGGAGTATTCCATCTCATCCACTTGCTCAATGGCAGGACGCTCCTGGTCGAATTCATCCTGAATCTCGCCTACGATCTCTTCCATGATATCTTCAAGTGTGACAAGCCCGGAGGTTCCCCCGTATTCATCAATCAGAATCGCAATCTGCGTTTTGCTACGCTGCATACGCTTAAGCAGATCACTGATCAGGGTGGTATCTGGCACAGCCAGGATAGGCCGGATCACGGAGATGGTATCCGTAAGTTGGGATCGCATCAGATCCTTAATGTGAATAAAGCCGATAATATGATCCTTGTCTCCGTTATATACCGGATACCTTGTTCGCATACTCTCACTGGCAATCTCCAGATTTTCCAGCATGGACTGATTGGCATTCAGACAGATCATTTCCGTCCGCGGAATCATAATTTCACGGGCGGTTGTATCCGTAAAATCAAATATATTATCAACAAGTGCTAATTCAGTATTATCAATTAAACCGCTCTTATTGCTTTCTTTCATGAGAATACGTAATTCATCTTCACTATGCGCGTCGTCCATCTCGGAAGCGGGTGCCATTCGGAAAAGTCTCAACAAGCCATTAGCCATACCGTTCAGTGCCCATATGAATGGATACATTAACTTGTAGAAGAACGTTAGCAAGGCTGCAGACCACAGCGTGATCGTTTCAGACTTTCGAATCGCCATCGTCTTGGGAGCTAGTTCCCCCAGTACAATATGCAGGATTGTAATAATTACAAATGCAATGGCAATAGAGATTCCATGAACGTAGACGGGTCCTAGTCCAAATGCGGTAAACATGGGCTCTAACAAGTGTGCAATTGCGGGTTCTCCCAACCATCCAAGTCCCAGTGAAGCGAGCGTTATACCTAATTGGCAAGCTGATAGATATGCATCCATATTACGTATGATATTGGAAGCATATATTGCATTTTTGTTGCCTGTTTCCACCAAAGTCTCAATCCGGCTTCCACGAACTTTCACCATCGCGAATTCCGCCGACACAAAGAAACCATTCATCAATACAAGTAAACCAATTAATACTAAATTTAAAATACTCGGTAAGGGGTCACTCAAATTTTCATCCTATTCGCCGTCATTCTTCGGCAAATAGGTCCACCTCCTTCGAAAATGTAGGATATTAGCCATTCTGCCGTTCATATGCAATTTCAACTTCCCAATGCTTCCACCTCCACCTTGTTCTGTCGAATAACAAAGATATGCTTCTTTTATTATATAATTCTACACTACACAGTCAATCCGTGTCCTATGACAACGAAATGGCACAATCGCCTTTTTTCTTTAACAAAAGTAATGATTACGCTGTTTTTTTTAACATTTCACATACAATCATCTAACCAAACCAAAGAGAGCACCCTCGCTCATGCTTCCGCATGGCTGGATACTCTCTTTTACAATACTGTTCTTTCCCCAGATTCTATCCACTAATTACGATGTAGACTCAATCTCCACTACAGTCTCAGAGGCAGGATTCCAGCGCCAGCTGGGCTGTTTCCCACTTGCATTATGCAATCCACCGATCCAGAATTCATCCTGTTTCAGCAGTGCCCAATCGACTTCTCCATTCAAAACCTGAATTCCGAGTTCCGTTAGCGACAGGACTCCTTCACGGAATGTTTCATCATGTTGCTTGAAATTAGGGAAAGTTGTTGCTCCAATCATATGAAGCAGAGCATGAGGGCCTTCTGTCATCCGCCTCAGATGTGCCCAGTATTCAAGATCACCCATCCCAAGAATATGCAGCTTGTCCCCTACCTCGCGAAACAAAGGATATGGACGATCTACTCCCGCTCTAACGGTCTCCAGGGTCGTCTGTTCAATGACTCCAAGACCATTGGATACCGACGGTACACGGGACAAATGCGCCTTAAAGGCAGCTTTTGCGAAGGGTAGCGCAGAAGTATCTGCCTGTAAATAATCCAGATGATTCCGTATATCCGTTGACGTATAGGCTTCCCAGAACTGTGCACCTGCTTGTAGCTCCTTTTTCTCAATCAGATGCCAACTCCCGGACAACCGTTCGATCTGCGAGGAAGTAAGCTGACCCAATCCCCTAAAGTGCTCAATCTCTGGATACGAGTCAATACAGAGCAGGTTCAGCTTCGTATTCTGGAGCGCTTGTCCGTTGAAATAATGTAACAGGTAAGATAACATCGTCTGGTCATAGAGATCGTATTCAAACCATAAGACAATCTCCTTATATTGTTGAAACGAATGCAACTTGCGTTCAAGTTCCTCAATCTGCAAGTATTCCGTCTGTGGAATGCCCAATTGCCGTTCCAATACGGATGCCCGATTCTTCCGCTCTTCTGCGTCTCCCATATCTTGGACTACCGGTCCAAACGTATATAATTCTCTCCATACGAGGATATCCCCCTCGATTCCACTCTCTTTTAAACGATTGGCAGCGTGGTCCCCATTCATAATGTGTAACAATCCTTTTCCTCCTTCATATAAATCATTGAACATCGAGGCGAGATCTCTCACAGGCATAGAGCGCTTGAGTTTGGATCGGGCATCGAACAGTCTTTTCTTTAATGCAGGTACGTTGACCCCGAGGAAATCCGATATTTCCTTGAGCGAGTATCCTTCCAAATAAAACAGTTCAACAGCTATCCGCATCGATGATGGAAGTATTGCAATAGAATCACGCAGCGTACGATTCATTTCGTTTTGCACCGCTTGTTTTTCCGGATTATGCGCCTGATCCTCTTCCTGGAAAACATGCTCCAACTCCTGAACGGGAATCATGGTATGCTGCTTGCGTCGTAGCCAGCGATAACATTGCCTCTCTACGATTACCTTGAACCACCCCGGGAAGGCCTCTGGGTCCTCCAGTTTGGACAGATTGCCAAAGGCCTCCGTAAAGGCCTCCTGCACAACATCTTCTGCCCAGAATGGTTCCCCCAGCCGGTGATGGGCTACAGTAAGAGCCATTCCGCGATATTGCGCCATCAGTTGCGCATAAGCTTCGGGTTCGCCCTTCATTGCTCCTTCAATCCATGACTTCAATGCTATGGACTCCCTTCATATAGGCATGTTGCTTGTTCTGTTCATATATAAGTGCCATCTTTTTATCAAAAGGTTACGTCTGACTCAATTATTTTTGTAATGATTTCGCTTAAATGCTTATGTAAAAAGCCGTCCCGTCCGCGGATCATCTCCACATTCGGGACAGCATAATAAATCAGGATGTGTTAGACATATCCAATCAATTGAAACGAAGAACCACCAATTAGAATCTGCTCGGAGCTTGTGGGTAATTGCCTACCACGCCCGGATATTGATACAACAATGGCTCATCAAATGTAGCATAGTCGAAATTGACCATCAACAGCATGATCCGTCTTCCAGTCTTCGGGTCGCTGATAATAATATGGTCACGGCCCGCTGCCTCAATAATACCTTGGAATATGCGAGCATTCCATTCTTTGTTGCCTTCATATGTCATGTAGAACGTGCCGTACTTCCCGAGATTCAGACGCAGAATATTTTCAATGTACGATTGCTCAAATTGAGGAGCCGTTGTCGTAACCACAGCACCCGAGGGAGTCATTGGACTTCCGCTGGATACGAGTGGCGGTACACTTGTTGAGCTAGGGGATACCATTCCTGGCGTTGGTGACATGCTAGGCATGCCGTTACCAATTTTGTAAGATGTACCTTGAACCTGAGAGTTGGCTTGTTGACCCAACACAGAATTCGCTTGCTGGCCTAATACGGAATTCGCTTGCTGACCCATTGTTTGAGTCGTAGGTTGATACGGTTGATTAATCATAGTGATTCCTCCCCAAATTTAATAGACTTCCGGACAGTCGTCGCCTGTCGGACTGAAGAAACAATGTGCTTTGAAACGTCCTGTATTTTGCTGGTTATACCACGTATCCGGACAGTCGCCCACAGGTCGGAAAAACCACAACGAATTACTGGCTGGCCAAAACCGTTCTCCATTAATTACACGTTGTGCCAGACGAATCTCGGATTGTCTCGCCCGTTGGTAGAAGTAACCCTTCTGTGTTGACTCGAAGCCTCCGGGGTTCTGAAATACCATGCGGTTGATGTCACGAATATCTTTGAAGTCCAGACAATCCACCAGCACCCGGTTCACACCTACATTACCTACAAGCAGCATGCCTTGTTCGCCGTCACCTTCAGCCTCCGCCCTCAGCAGCCTAGCCAGCAGCTTGACGTCCTCTGAGTTGGCTTTAATAACAGCCATAGTCTGTTTCCTCCTTCGTTTCAGCTGTTCATCACCGTACATCGTATTGTGCAGGAGCCCATTCGGTGACACGATTCCATCTTTTTTCCATAAAAAAAAGCCCGGAACCCCACCCAAGGTGAAGTCCCGAAGCAATTCGTTTCTTATAATACTCGCCGGTTTAAGGCTTGGCTTCAATCCAATAATCATAGGCATGTACAATGTTGCCTTGGTAAGCCTGATGCTCAGCCAGCAGATCCGGAAGCTTGGCGAGCTGAAGTTCCATTTCCGCCGCCCCTTTCTCATAAAAAGAAATATGCTGACCTTCATGGTTCTGCTTCATTTCTACCGAAATCATTAACCTTTTGCCCAGACGATCTGCAATCTCCATCTCCTGACTCACAACAGCAGCAATGCCATTGGACCCTTCTGCCTGATTACGGAATGCCATCATCGACACATGATCAAGTGTATCAATCATAAACTCTGTCACAGACATGTCTTTTCCCGGCAACGGGAAGGTATCCAGCCATACAGCAAGGTCTGCACTTGTTTCGAGATCACTGTCCTTCTTCGTTTCTTCCTGGAAAAATGTAATGTTGGCTGCCCATTCGGTCAACAGGGTGTCCCGATTATTCTCCCATTCCGGCAAAGTGTAAGGTTCAATATCCAGATGGATACCTTCAAATCGTTCATCCGGCTCGGATTCCGCATTATAGTTTTTCACATAATCAATCAGGCGCTGAATGCGTGGACGGTTTTCCTTTTTGCCCCAGATCGGATGTCCGCCCATGGCATGGATTTCAATGCCCTGTGCATTGGCCCGTTTTACAAAACTGCGGTAACTCGAATACGGTTGATCCAGATCTAAACGAACATACAACCAGTTAATATTTTGCGCTCTGGCAAACTCTAGTATGTGCTCTCCCCCGTCATTCGTCACCTGAGAGGCCTCCCAGATATACGTCCCCCGAATCTCGGGCTGATTGGCTGGAATCTCCGGTAATGGCAGTTCTGAAGGCTCCAGTTGTCCCCAGTATACGATGTCATGTACAGCAGAACCGGCGTATGAAGTATGTTCACTGAATGCGGAGGCAACTTCTTCAATAACGCTTTCCAGCTGCGCTGCACCTTTACCGGCAAAAGTCGTGAATTCCTCGCCAGGCATTGGTTTGGTGTTCAACCCAACCGTGACACTCACATTGCTGGCGTCGGCCCAGTTCATTTCCTGTTCAATTAAACGTATGATACCGTTGTTTCCTTGTGCGTTATCACGGTAAGCGAGTAAAGTGACATGATCCACTTGTTCGATGAACCAACGTGACAATGGTTCGTTATCTGCATCCTCCGAAACTCTATTCCCTGTGATAGTATAGGAATCCAGCCAAAATGGGAGGTCCATATTCACGGCAACCGCGCCATTCTGTCTCACTTGCTCAAATAACAGATTCATATTGGCCACCCAGGATTGTACCAGTGGCTTGGCATCTTCTTGCCAAGCTGATAACACATAGGGCTTGATATCCAGATGTATGGCATCAAATTGCTCGTTGGGCTCAGCAGCCTGATTGTAGTCACTTACCCAGGACGCTAATCTGAGCATGGGGCCTTCACGGCCACTGACTGCCCAGGATGGATCGCCTCCTAGCGCTTCAACCGCGATACCTGCACGGCTGGCTTTGGCTATAAACGTCTGGTATACCTCCTTGGACAGCGTAATGTCTACATTTACGTATAGCCTGTTTATCTTATGTCTAGCTGCATTGGCCAACAGCTCATCTCCGTTGCTAACAGACTGTGCCTGCCATACCCAGGCTGCCCGTATATCCGCGCCGTCAGCTTCAGCAGGTGACTCATTCCCTATCATTATCATCCCTCCGATCAGCAGTAACAGCCAAAATACCTTCCGGGATTGTTTCCCGAACATATACTCCCTCCATTCCTCTACGGTTGTAAAATCACATTTATTATAGCAACCGAGTTATTAAAAACAAATAAGCCCAAGTGCTTAACTTGGGCTTATTACTCTTAAGTTGGTATAGTGGCGGGCTCGCCCGGATCGATCCCGGTTCTAGTCCTCATATATCATTTTTCGGGTCATGCCTCCATCAATAACGAGGTTGGTCCCTGTGACAAAGGTATTGCTTGGATCAGATAAATATAGACAAGCACGGGAGATATCCGAAGGAACACCCACTCGACCGGATGGATGCTGTTCATGATCCTCCTTCTTCAATTTCTCCACGTCACCCGTCTCAATCCATCCCGGACTGATACAATTGACCCGAATTTGGTCTTTACCCAGTGAGACCGCCAGCGCATGCGTGAGAGCTACTATTGCTCCTTTGGATGCGGCATAAGCTTCGGTATCCGGCTCAGACATCAGTGCACGTGTAGAAGCCATGTTGATAATGGCACCCCCGTGCTCATTGCTTTTCATATGTTTGGCTGCTTCCCGACTTGCCAAAAAGCAACTTCTCACATTCGTATTGAGTACATCGTCCCATTCTTCCAGCGTTAGCTCATAGGGGGACTTCCATTTGGCGAGTCCTGCATTATTCACCAACACATCAATTTGATTGAACTCTTCCACGGTTGTGCGAAAAAGGTTCGTAATGTCCCGCTCACTCCGAACATCACATTGGACAAAAATGGCTTCTCCACCTTCATTACGAATGGAAGCCGCAGCTGCCGCACCCTCCGCTTCCTGGTAGTCAGCAAGTACAACTTTGGCACCGGCGACCGCGTAAGCCTCAGCCACACTCCGTCCAATTCCCTGTGCCGCACCGGTTACAACAACAACCTGGTCTGTAAATGACATGTTCATTGCCTCCTCTATGGTAATGATCCTTTGATCATAATCTCAGTATGCCTCTTCTTATATAAATACACGTTAAAGCCATTAAGAAACGCTTGTCCAGCAAATAATCAAAAAAAGCTCACGCCATCCTGGCGCAAGCTGCTTAGTTTAACCCCGTAGGCGTTCGGAATACACACGATTATATCGCTCGAAGCCTACATAACGCGTTCCTTTGAACGAGAGCCGTCCTTCGTCTCCCTCAGCACACAAACCATACTCTTCGCCATTAACTTTGAATTCGAGTCGATCTCCACTCTCCACTTCAAAGGTGACGTAGTATAACGTTCGTGCTGTACTGCCTGGTTCAGATTGCGTCTGGCTCAACTTCATCCGTCTGCTGGTGATTCGTGAAGGCACGGTCAACAGCGGCTCCGAGTTGTTGCGTCCCCACCTCCATACCTCTTTTCCCATCGACAGAAGGACTATACCTATAATCAGAACAAATACAACCGGAAAGACGGTTCCAAACAAATCAAACATCCAGGATGATTCAATGCCCATGTCTCTCCCTCCGTTCATACAACTTAGGACAGCCGGAGTCTTGACCCGTCTCCTGTAATGTATATGCGGACGGACACGGAACTTGTTAACCCGATTAAATATTTGAACAATTAAATCAAAGAAGGAGTAAATGAATAGGTATGCTTCATTGAATAACTCTTGTCCTCTACCTGCTACCGAAACAGGGCTAATATTATTTTTTGGTCTTCAAATCTAATTAATATGTACAACATCAGCCCCAACGGAGATAACAGCCTGAGTAAAGCACTGAGATCTCCGTTCAAGCACACCAATGTTACATTGGGGATGCCTATTTAATAAAGCAAAGTACACTTAGCCAGGGCTGATAACGGACTCATGCTAATTGTGTGATCACAAGATGTGCCGATACAGGTCTTGTTCCGCCCGCAAGTGGCGTAATTGTTAACGCAGTAGAATTACCAGCCGGGTTTCGAACGGTCAGAATAGAATTAATCACGGTTGTCTGTACCAAGGCCATACCCACAATCTGAGACGTACCCGTAGCTCGCCCAACTACTGTAGGGGCCAAATCTGCCCCATTGAGGGTCAAGATTAATTGACCCGCTTCATTGATGCTCACTTGGAACAAAATCTGATACGTACCAATGGCTGCCAGATTGAATGAACTAGGCCCCGTGCGGGCGATAGTTGTTCCACTTGTTGGCCCATCCTGAGGAAAGCTTACATCCGTACCGGGAGCAACCGTTGCAGCATTATCAGGTGGCATCAGTGCGAAAAAGTCAGCGAATCCCAGCACGCTTCCGGCTGCTCCGGTCGCTCCTGTAGATCCTGTTGCCCCAGCGGGACCAGCTACTCCTGTCGCTCCTGTCGCGCCCACTGCTCCAGCAGGGCCTACCGCTCCTGTTGCACCAGCTGTGCCTGCAGCTCCAGCAGGGCCTGTTGCTCCTGTTGCACCGGCTGGTCCTGCCGGGCCTACTGCTCCAGCAGGGCCTGCCACTCCTGCTGCACCGGCTGTGCCTGCCGGGCCCGCTGCTCCTGTCGCACCCGTCGGCCCAACAGCTCCAGGGGGACCAGGAAAACCTTGAGCTCCAATTGCACCGGCAGGCCCAGGATTACCTTGCGGACCCTGTGGCCCTACAGCCCCTGCTTCTCCCGGAATGCCCTGGGCTCCCATGGGGCCAGCAGGTCCGACCGGACCTTGAGAGCCTACGGCTCCAGCAGGACCAGGCTGTCCCTGAGGTCCTTGTGGTCCAGGCGGCCCTCCCGCTGGTCCTTGAGCTCCAGGTGGCCCTTCTACCCCTTGTTTACCTGGAATACCCTGTACACCCTGCACGCCTTGTATCCCTTGCGGTCCTGTTGGACCAACGACAGTAGGGGTAGATATATTCACTTCTGGAGGCGGACATTTTACGTGAACGAACTTCTTAACCACTTTCAATCGGCGTTCTTTTCTTTTAAGTTTACACGGATGTAATGTTGCCTTTTTTCTCTTCATTCGTTTCTTCACTTCTGAATGACTCACCGTGTGGACACCTCCCTATGGACATAGTTTAACGTACGTATGTAGATAAATAGATGCGTGGACGAACAACCAATTAATTAAAAAGCTTAGCCTGATTTATAAGAAAAACTATAAATTCGGTAGCAACTGCCTATACGTTTTATCTATATTTCATAACCAGCGATTAAAGCGAACTTGTTTACGTGAGTAGATTTGTTCACAGAAAAACTCATGCCAATTGGGCATGAGTTTCATGTCTTAACCCTGCAGATTTTTCGAATAATGCCAATTCGTTCGTTCAAAGTAAATTCCTTTCCCTCGAGTGGGCCTTCTTAAGTCTTCTTCGGATGTACGACGATATATGAGTTCTGACAAAAGGGCAACCATGACCTCCATACCGTGTTGAGTTCATTGATGCTGATTTTTCGGTTGTAATACTCTTCATCACAATTAACCTTGTGATCTAACGATTCTGCCAAATAAAAATGCGTTTCATCATAACCAACAACGGGAACAAAATGCAAGTAACGTTGTTTGGCATGGACTTTAATAAATAAAATAACAGGCACCCCTTGGCTGATCTGTTGCTTCAACGTATTCACATTACCACGTAAGTACATTGCCTGGTATCCTAGCTTTCTGAAAAAAACAACAACCGCTTTCGGATATACGGTGCCATCCAGTAATTTGCGAGGATAGGATTCATAAAGCTTAGTTCCGTTGGACTCCAAACCGAAATGTCTCAAGACGAACGCACTGGAAAATGCAGCACATTCATTATTCTTTTGCATATCCAGTTGATTGGAAGATTGAATGTAATATGTACTTGGAACGTTGACGCTGTTCATGCGATCTTTCTTGGGAAAACTGAAATAGATAGATATCACCCAGAGGATGATCAACCAAAGTAATCCATTGAGAAACAATCCGTGCCCTCCTTCGCTTAGCAGACGATATACTCTACCGTTTAAGTATCCCATTCACCAGATAACAGACTATAAGTCAATATATTCTCGTAATGATCGTAAACCCATTGAGCTTCTCGCGATATACCCTCATTAGTAAATCCGATTTTCTCAGGTATGGCTCTGCTTTTAAAATTGTTTTCTGCACATTGAATGATTACACGATTTAACTTCAACTCGTTGAAGAGATATTGAAGCAATTGTTCTATCGATTTGGTAATAATTCCTTTACCTTGTGCTGACTCAGCTAAAAAATATCCAATGCTCGTTGCTCTATTGTTCCAATCAATATAGTGCAACCCTATCATCCCGACCAATTGTCCATTAAACCATATTCCGGAATCAAAACCGTTTCGCTCTTCATAATTACGTGTCCATAACTCTATTACAGAATCTAAATCTTGGGGCGATTGCCGTTTATCAACCCAGAGTAACCACGTTCTCAAGTGCTTTCTATTCTCATCTATTAATGCATACAACACATCTCGATCTTGAGATTCGATCAGCTTTAATACAATAGATTCATTTACTTGAAAAGGTAACATCTGTTCCTCCCACTCAATCTAACTATAAGGTTATTTTAGGTGTTCATTCCTCGCACCAGTTTTTTAGAACCCATTCTTTAATCTGTTCAGCTACTTCCTCTGCTGTAAGTTCTGCCGTTTCGATTTTTTGCATGGGCGGGTCAAATGCAGTTTCCGAATTCTGGAGTAGCCAATTTGCAAAATCCTTGTGATCTTCGATCGAGTTCTCATCCCACCCACGAGCTCTTAAACGCGTCTCGCGAGTAACGTCGTCACAATGCAAATTCATATATAGAATCTGATCGAATCGATCGATGTAGTCGGACGATGCAATGTTTTCCGGCACCATCGTTCCGCATAAAACGGTTCCTCGTCCACTTAGGGATATGCTATACGCAATCCTCAACCAATTCTCTTTGGCAATCTGCCAATCCACATTATTGATGATATCCATATCAAAGACGTCAATTTCGGGAAGCAGCTTGCGAACAAGCGAAGAGATCGTTGTTTTTCCTGTTCCACTTGCGCCTGTCACTATAAATAAAGGTATTTTGTTCATATAAGTTCCCCCGATAACTAAGTCCGCTTCTAAAGTTTCCTCGCTTTGATCACAAAAGTTACAGGTAACACCTTCACTCTTTTAAGGAGATTATCGCTATTATCATGTAATTGCATGATATCCTCATCGGATTCCTCGATCATGTGTTCAATGACAAATCCCGCTTTTGCCAACGAATTGATATAGGTTGATATTTGCCGATCCGCTAAAGTTAGTTCACCCTGAACAAAGTCAGGAGATACCGCATACCACGATTCATCAGAATATGGCTTATTGAAGACAAATCTATCGTTTTCTTCAACGACACATCTATGAATTGGATGAGACCAACTGAAAATAAAAATGCCATCTTTCTTTAAATAAGAAGCGATTCTGCTGAAAGTACCTTGAAGATCAGTAGTCCAACCGATGGCATAAATTGAATACACAGCGTCAAAATAATTCGTAGGAATTCCACATTCCTCTTCCATGGGTGAACATATCAATGTTGCCGAAATACCGTGTATCCTCAAGTGTTGTTGTGTCTTTTCTATCTGTTTCTGTGATATATCCATACCCCACAGTTCACCAGCATTGTGATCCCCATGATACTGCAAGGATTGGCCATCTCCACAGCCCACCTCTAACATTTTTAATCCTGAGACATCCCCAAATAGTTGGTATTTTTCTTCTGATATGAATGCTCCATAATGCGGAAGCACGATTGCTCTCAAATAGTCATTCCCTCTTGTATCCCAATAGAAGCTGTTTGTTTCATAAACACGGTTCTTGTTCATCTGTCAGCCTCCCATTTATACACTACATCCAGAACATCACTTGTTACCTTCGTTGAAATATGTAATCTCATGGCCATTAAGTAAGCTTTTAAAGCCGCTCTTGTAGTACGGCATGAGCTCATCTGCCTGTGTAATATCCAACCATGCCATCTCAGAGATTTCATCTGGTCTTGATATCCCTTCTCCCCCTCCGACAATTTCTGCTCTGAATGTGATAAAAATCGCATGTTCCTGTATTTCTTCAAATTTACACTCGTTGATTGCTACAATACCGTGCACGCTAACATCAAGTCCCGTTTCTTCTTGGGCTTCCCGGATTGCTGCTTGTTCCCATGATTCACCAGCTTCAACAGCTCCGCCAGGCAGCGACCAGCTTGAACGCCCTACATTCTTTACTGCAAGCACTTTAGACTTGGATGGATTGGTCAGTAGTGAGTAAACTACATCGACTCGTTTCATTGATTGACTTCCTTTCCGGAAACATTAAATATTACTCTTATCACTGAACTCAATGCAAAAAGGTTGCATCTCAGGGTTTAAACAAAACTCTATTCTTTCTCTGAAGTTTTTCCATTCGACTTTTAAAATGGCTTCTTCCATTGGAAAGAAACCAGAGTCTAAACTCTCCGATGATGTCGTTAATTCCCCACCTATTGGTTTGGCTAAAAATAATGTGTTACATATTGAATTTTCGATATTCTGAAAGATGCCGCAGAATTTGATGATTTCAATGTCGATGCCAGATTCTTCTTTCGTCTCTCTAATTGCAGCTTGACTAAGAGATTCTCCTTCCTCCACTTGACCACCCGGCATTTCCCATCCTCTTCGTGGGCCTCTAATAAGTAATAATTCATTTTTGTCGTTGATCACGATTGCAGCGGCAGATACGATATGTTTTGGAGGGCTCATTTGTTTTACTCCTTCTATAGAGATTGATATACGTTGGAATATAATAATATAAAACCAAACTAAAAGAAGTTATATATCCCGTCTTCAAAATAATTGTATTCTTCATCCGTTATTCTTAACTTTCCATACCCGTTATAAAATATTTCTTTATCTCTTTCATTATCAAACGCATTAGGTTTCGGTCTAATGGCTAATGCTACATCATATCTTGGATCGCCATATGCCGCTCCTGCCCAGTCAATAACTCCAACAATATTGCAATCATTAACTAGCACATTATCTATAGTAAAATCTCCATGAATAAAAGTATTATCTATTGGTCTTGGCCGTGCTTCTTTCAACTGTTGAAGTCGTTCTGCTGAGCCGTCTACCGCAAAATGAGTTAGATTATATTCTGCTTTGCTAAGCATTGTATCTAACCAAGGACTGTCATTACTCAATAATTCAACAGGACAAGAACATTCATGTATTTTCTTTAAACAACGCCCAAAGTTAAAAATCGCTTTTTCTTTACTTTCAAGGTCAGGCATTGTAGAGAGAAATTCTCTTAAACTTATTCCGTCAATATAATCCATCAGAAGCCATCTCGATGTCTCCTCCATATGAAACGAATATACCTTTGGAACAGGGAGTCCCGAATGATGAAGGTATTGAAGCACCTGATATTCATCGGATAACCATTCATTATAGAGATCGTTTTCTGTCTTCTTGATGATGTACTTCTGGTCGAACGTATGTAGAATAGCCACAGTAGAAGTATGACCTTGCTTAGGAAAAGTGATTTTCTGAACTTTCCCTATATGTTCTTTTATTTCAATGGGGAGATCCTGAATATTCATGGTTTCGTCCTTTCTGTTATTTCGTACCCTTTCTGATTGAGTGCACGTTGCATATCGCTCTAAAAGTACAAATCCCATCCCATAATAAAAGTAGCAAACAGGAAAGCAGATATGCCAGACATGATGTATACCGCCTTTTGCTTTTTGCTGTAACTTCTCTTCAGGAGTTTGTAGAACATCAGGACAAGGTACGCCGCTGCTAGAATCACATAAACCAGGTTTAAGATGAGATGTACGCGTAATGAAGAATAGGGGGCAAAGCCTAAGGCTCGCATGAACAATAGGGTCGTATTTAAAATCAATGCTAAACTGGAAATATTAATAGCAATATGATACTTATCAAAGCCTGTACCGGGTCTTTCCCAGTTTTTTAATTTGTATTTGGATAACCTAATAAAATAGCCAATTATCGCTCTCAAACTGAGCAGGATGGCTACTGCAAGCGCAATAAAAGATGCTTTGATCAAGTTTATCGTCAAGTTGGATACGGGCAAAAAGTCATTATAAGGAATGGAGACCTTCTCAATAGTCCCGTTACGCTCAACAACATTTGCAAAGTTACTAAGGTCAAATGTTGTATACTTCTGCAGACTTAACATTGAATATGCCTTCGTAAAACCGGAAACGACCCGTCGCGCAGGCAGATAATATCCTCCACTCTCAGATGTAACCGAATTTGTACTGAAGCTACTTCCAAACACTTTTTGGACAAGACCAACGCTATAAGCCATTTCATTGGACTGGTTTGTCATGACCACTAACCCAAATTTAGACTCCGGGTCAATAACAAATTTACTTGTAAATCCCGCCGTACTTCCAGCGTGTTCAAGTGCAGGCACCCAGTACTCCACTTCAAAGAAGCCATGTGCAATTCGAGGATTAGAAGTTCCATCATAATATAGACTTGGTGACAGCATCTCGTCTAACGTTTCCTTATTCGTGAATAATAAATTGCTATGATCCACCGGCATTAAAGCTGCGAGAAATTTAGCTGCATCCTCTGCTGTGCCAATGGCGGCCCCCGCAGGGTATAAGCTTATGTATGCTCTGTTCTTAGGGATGAGTTTCAGACTCGTAGTGTACCCTTGAATCTCATTTCTCTTTTTCAAGACGTTTAGATTATCATGCTGTGACGGGTGCATCGAAGTTTCTTTCATATTCAGCGGTTTAAATATATGTTCATTTACATATTTATAAAAGGGTTGTCCGCTTTGCACTTCAACGATGTAAGCAGCCATAGCCGTACCATAGTTCGAATAAGCAACGACACTCCCAGGTTGATCAATCTGCCTTGGCTCAAATTTTTGTAAAGCTTCACCTAACTCCACAATATCACTCTCGGATGAATACCATAAATCGATCAATCTATCCTCCCACCCTGCGTTATGATGCATTAGGTTCCTTAGGGTGATGGGAGCATCGTATTCAAGCTTCTTAAGAAACCCTTCTGGTAAATATTCCTGAATATCGGTATCCAAATCAAGCTTCCCCTGCTCTACATGTTGCATAACACTCGTCCAGACCAACAGTTTAGAGGTTGAACCCCATTCAAATACAGTAGAGGTGTCTGCCTGTCTCTTTTGCTCAAAATCTGCGTAACCATAGGCCTTATTCACAATCGTCTCACCGTTCTTGATAGCTACAACCGATACGGCAGCGGTTTTCTTTTGATTCGTGGCCACATATGAATCAATCGTTTCCTCTAGTGAAGACAACGCAATTCTGGAGGGTGTTGTCTCCACCTGCTCTACCTCAGCGCGCACAGATCCCGGACATGTCATTATGATGAATACAAGTACAAGAACAGAAGTGATTGCTTTATTAACATAGGAATATTTTTGATTAATCTTCATTCGCTACACCCTTATTATCTACTATAGTTTTCATGTCTTTATTTTGTAGTTGCATTAATTCATCATCAGATTCCTCAATCAATTGCTCAATGGCAAATCCAGCTTTGGCCAAAGTATTCACTTAGGTTGATAATTTACGGTCCGATAGTGGTGGCTTAAATCAATTCCACATTTTGAGAAAATTACCTTAATTATTTCTATAATAACCCATGCTGCAATATTTGCGAAGTACATTTAAAAGCGCATACATTTCACTCCAAATCAAAAAGAACCTCAGGAGCGTTCTCCGTGAATATAGCTAAGCGTTATATCAGACCCATCTTACTATCTTTTCGCTGACATAAGTTTGTAGTTATACAAGTTGATTTATTACTTCCCATCTGAGTTTTAGTTATTAAAAGTATCACTTATATATTGAATCATATTACGCATCCTCCCTGCTTTGGGCAGCGGAAAGAAAGCATCGAGCAGTTAGAGAGAGGTGTCCTATGGAATAATATATGGTTACATATCAATCCAGCAACATAATTTATTTTAAAATATAAAAATCCCTGCTAACTTTTAATGTCAGCAGGGATCCTTTTTCATTTTTAAACTTCCACAGCTTCCGGTCTTTTCACTTGAAGAGGCGGAGGAATAAGCCACCCTTTTTCTTTACTCATTTGGAGAATACGAAGGCCTAACGCGGTTTTGGTAACGTGATATTTCGCAAATAAGGCTCCGATATCTTCTCTAATGGATTGGCCCATAACTTGACTACAAGCAACCAATCCCATTGAAGTATCAGAAGCAATACTTGCTGCTATCTCAGGATCTGTAATCCTTGCACCAACAGGAATGTCTTCCAGTTTTACTGGAGGTCTTTCTGGTAAAACTGGTGTTGTAGCAATTCCGTTATCAATGAGGAGAGTATCACACTCCTTGATCTCAAGTTTAGCTTGATCAATTAGTGCCTCCAATATTTTTTTCAAATCTTTATCTCCTGCATGATTAGAAAATGCTTGGTAAAAGGAAAGTGCCCCCTTCGCAACCGTTGAACATTGCCATACGCTGAAGATTTCACCGTAATGCATAGGTTCATTTTTGGGATTACCACTTAATATTCCCATCAAAACAGCTCCTTCAAATTTTAATGACCACCAGAAGTATAGTTCCATGTTCATGAGATACATATTCGTAAGTAAAAAAATACCAATGGTATAATGGATTCATTTTTTGCACAGCGACATGCATGTAAAATGCGCTAGTTTTGTCCATTAATTGTTTGCTAATCCGCCTGCGGAAGGGTACGGAAATCGGATAATTCTAAACTTCTGGGTATACTACAGCAAGTCAATTTAACATCGATAAGGAGGATGAGCTAATGAAAGAAGAATTGAATTACGGTACAGATTACAAGTTTATTCCTGTAACTTCAGTGGGAAGTGGTGTGGGGACTGAAATACGACCTGATTTATTTTGCTACACGATTCAAATTGTAAATATCTGTTTAGTAGGTAACCCGAAATCTGACGATTTCGTTTTAGTAGATGCCGGAATGCCAAAGTCAGCAAATGAAATAATTTCTGTCATTGAGGAACGTTTCGGTGCAAACAGCCGGCCCAAAGCAGTAATTTTGACCCATGGACACTTTGATCATGTCGGAGGGGTGATCGAACTCGTAGAACACTGGGGAGTTCCGGTTTATGCACATCCATTGGAGATCCCCTTCCTCACAGGGGTTAAAAGCTACCCGGAACCAGACCCTACGGTTGAAGGTGGTTTGGTAGCAAAGATGTCCCCAGCTTTTCCTAACGAACCAATAAACCTTGGAAGTCATGTACAAACGTTACCTCCGAACGGAACTGTACCCCATATGCCAGGATTTAGGTGGATTCATACCCCAGGACATTCTCCCGGTCATGTTTCGTTGTTTAGGGAAAGTGACGGAGCATTAATCGCAGGTGACGCCTTTGCTACTGTAAAACAAGAGTATATGTATAAAGTATTAAATCAGGAATTGGAGATAAGTGGACCCCCTCGCTATTTAACAACAGATTGGGAAGCTGCAAAGCAATCTGTTGTTAAACTTGAGAGTTTAAAGCCATTGGTTGCTGTAACTGGCCATGGACTACCGATGTCTGGTGAATTACTAACAACAAGTCTGAGAAAACTGGTTAATGAATTTGACCGTATTGCCATACCGGATTATGGAAAGTACGTAAACTAATTTTTCCCTTCGAGCATAGTACTGTGAAGTGATATGAGTGCGCCTGTGGAAATGTGATTTTTTCAGTTGTTTTCAAAAAAAGAAAGCCCCCAGCAGGGGGCAAAACGTTGATATATCAGCTTTTTTTTGATCAGTTTTGATGACTAAGCGTACATCATATCCATAAACCCGCGAGTTACTTCTCCACCTTCGGCTGGTTCGGGCTGGTCTGCCTTTGCGTGTTCTGCCATGCAAGCCTTCACTGCTTCTTCTGTCGTACAACGATTGGCATCATCACATGTGTAGCATAATTGAAGCATATATCTGGTTAAATCATCCGCCTGCGTGAATTGAGTCTGACCGTTGGTTCTCATCTTCATCACTCCTTCTCTTGTTGAGTTAAATATATCACTTTCTAACAGCTTTATTTGTGATTTATTTCACAAACTAAACAAAAAAAGAAAAGGAACCTTTCGGCTCCTCACTTTCCCTATATTTAATCACATCGATAACACTCTACTTTTAAAGCACTTTCCAATGTACACCGCCGTCCATCGTTTGCAATAACAACGATCTTTTGGCATCTGTATTCTCAACCAATATCCAGCCAAGTTTGGAGGTAATCATCTGAATCTTCACGATCTCCGGATAGTCTTCAAGAATTTTCTCCAGTACACTGCTCGCAGGAAGAGCGCTCCATGTTTTGCCCGCATCCTTGGTGTGGTAGGTTATGCCCTTTTGCATCGCCCAACCTTCTAGAGCGTTCAGAAATACCGGTGAAAGGTTACGATTCGGACCCGTTTGTTTATTCAAAGTAAAATTGGATAGCTTCCAGCTCTTTCCACCATCTGTAGTGAAAAAACCATTAAATGTCGTGCTCTCCCCTTGAGAACAGGACATTGACATCCAGGCTGACTGTGCTTCACGTCCGAAAAATTGGGGTGAACTGACACTAAAATTACCACACCCGTTGAATTTGTTTCGATCAAAGAAAGATGGTCCTTTATCCCAGTTCTCTCCACCGTCTGACGTTACGTACAACTTCGGTGTGCCGAACTCAATCGCCGTCAGGAAACCATGCTTCGGATCGGAGAAGGTCATACCTGTTGTGTATCCACGTTGAGAAATCTCTTCTGCTTCCTTTTTGCCATCTTCATCACTGGAAGACATCCGATTCCAGGTGATTCCACCATCTTCGGTAAAGTACAGTTTCTTGTCCTGCTTACCAATAGCGGTATCCACCGTGGTGAGAATCCATCCTTTTTCAGGAGATACAAAGGAGATCGCAGTCACTTTATCCGTCTTGGAAAGCGATGATAGACTCCAACTTACCCCTCCATTATTGGTACGAAGCACCATGGTGTCTGTTCCACCCATGCCTTCGCGAACAATCCAACCGTGCGTACGATCTACAAAATAAATGCTTTGTCCATATTGAGGGTTAGCCGGAAACTGTACATTTTCCGAAGGTGAAATATTGGTCCAGGTCTTTCCTTGATCCTGTGTATAGTACAGACGCAGCGCATTACGCGTCACCCCCCATGCCAACCCTCCATTGTCATTAAGCAACTGGAAATCGGTCAAACGGGTCTGTATTTGATACTTGGCCATATCCGCAGATTCTGTACTGTTGACAGGGGGAACGACAGTTAATGTCTGCCCTGTATTCCCAGCATCCTCCTGCTGCTGCGGAGGTTCTGCTTCCGGAGGTTGATCTGAGTCGGTGCATGCAGCCAGTAAGGCTGCTATACCTATAGACAGAAATGCTGTCTGCGCGATTTTGATCCATTGCGAACGCAAGTGGGTTCCACCTCTCTCATCCAATATACAGGCGCGCATGCCTGTCCTATGGCGTTATATTTACGATTCATCAGAATCCACTGCTCCTATTCTACCACAAACCTTGCGTAAAAGGCTCATTGCCCCCTCTAGGGCTGCCCACTCCCTTTTTCCAACTGAAGATCTGGGCTAAGTGTTGCACATTAATTACCATTCATTTCATCCTAAACTGTTTTTCGACGGAATAATTGGTAAAAAGACATGTAATGTGAACTATTTTATAGACAACACTCGCTTTCTATTCTGTAATCCCTTAATATGGATGGGAGTATAACCCAAAAGGAGTGGATGTGAACATGACAAATAGTGCAGCATTGAAACCAAGTCGTGTCGTGATTGTAGGCATGGGTGCGGTGGGAACAACAACGGGATACACGCTAATGTTGAGACAGCGTTCGTCCGAGTTGGTATTTGTGGATGTGAATCATGATAAGGCAACCGGCGAAATGCTGGATATGAACCACGGTCTTCCGTTTACGGGAGGCGTGAAAGTATGGGCTGGCGATTATTCCGACTGCAAAGATGCAGATATCATTATTATTACAGCAGGTGCCTCCCAGAAACCAGGCGAAACCCGGATTGATCTGCTGAAGAAAAATGCAAGCATTTTCAAAGAAATTATTGAGCGTATTACTGAAGTGAATTCTCATGGTATTTTGTTGATTGCAACGAATCCTGTAGATATTTTGTCCTATACTTCATGGAAACAAAGCGGATGGCCTGCTTCCCGTGTCATCGGTTCAGGCACATTGCTCGATAGCGCACGTTTCCGTTACCTCATTGGTAAGAATAAAGGGATCGACCCACGTAGTATTCACGCCCACATTATTGGTGAGCATGGTGATTCCGAAGTACCGGTATGGAGCCTGGCTAACGTTGCAGGAACAGATCTGGAATTGGATGAAGAAACACAGCAGGATATCTTCGACCGTACCAAAAATGCAGCGTATGAGATTATTAATGCCAAAGGGGCCACTTCCTATGCGATCGCCCTTGCTCTGGACCGCATTGTAGCTGCAATTCTCGGCAACGAAGGCTCCGTTCTGAACGTGTCCACGTTGCTTGAAGATTACAATGGCGTATCGGATGTATATCTGGGCGTCCCATGTGTTGTTGATCGCAACGGTGTGCGCGAGATCCTTCCTCTTCCGTTGAATGAAACCGAGAAAGTGGCTTTCCAGGCTTCTGCTAACAAATTAAAAGAACAGATCGCTGGCTTGGAATAATCCGACTGCTTATCATTCATGTCGTGAACGATTAAGCACGTTAACCGTTGTGATTTAACATATCTGTCATACCCAAAGGGACCATTGGAGTCTTCCAGTGAGAAGCTTCAGATGGTCCCCTTTGGTTTGATTTTGATTATAACTATGATTGTGAATGTGATTATGATTATGATTATGATTATGATTATTTAAATTATAAGTTAACATAATATATATTATGTTATTATTTCTCCCCTTCACATGAAAACAAATAAAAGCCTGTCCCTAGGACAGACTTCTCTTCAGATTAAATAAGCGTTATTTATTTCTTAATATGTCGGAAGTTTAACGTCAAGCAGAGCCATAGCCTCTTCTTTTTCCCTACTGGTGACATGTGTATAGACAGTTGTCGTTTGAATCGATGCGTGACCGAGCAGCTCCTGCACCGTTCGCAAGTCGGCTCCGCGCCGTAACATCATGGTCGCGAAGGAGTGACGCAGCTTATGACTGGAGTAGTTTTGACGCTGATTGGCTGGTGATTCGTGCTGGAAGCGTTCAAAGGTTTCCGTAGATATGAGCTGAATGCTGCGAATCGACAGTCTCTTTCCTTTTTGCGAGACAAACAATGCTTCCTCTTTCGGTCGCCAAGGTTCCAAACGCTCTGCCATAGCTTGAGACAAGACGTTTGCCACGGTCTCCGGTACAGGTAGCGAGCGCCATTTACGACCTTTACCAAATACATCCAATGTACGCCGCTCCGCATTATAGTCTTTGCAATCCAAAGCATGCACTTCTCCAACCCGTAATCCCATATACCCCATCAGCAGAAAAACAGCCAGATTGCGTGTGCGATACTTGCCTTCTACCGACTCCAGAAAACGTGTCAGCCCACTTTCATCCAGGAAAACGGGCGCACGGTTTTTCTCGGTTTTGGATTTTTTAATCCCAAAAGCCGGATTATTCGTTAACAATTCGAGTTCAATGAGGGACTTGTAAAAGCAGTTCACCGCCGCATGTTTGCGATTTCTCGTGGCATCACTAACCCCACGCTCCCGCGCACGGGACAGAAAAGACAACACATGCAGCTTTTTGACCTGCTCCAGTGACTTTCCTTGAATGGAGACCAGGAATTCCACCACGTCACCCGTGTATGATTTTACCGTATGGCCTGTATAACCGGCGTCCTTCATCCATATGTGAAAAGCTTCTAGCTCGTCCGCATATTGCTCCTGGATCTCCTCAGTCATCATCTGTCTACGTCACCTCGATTCGGTTAAAATTGGCTCTGCTGAACACAAACCCTATGTTTCTTCCACTATAACAATGTCAATCAGCGGAAGGATCGCTTCGGGTTTGCCTTGACTGCGCGTAAGTACAAACGATGGCAATGGATTCTCATGCAGCCCATTCACGGATTCACAGATCTGAGTATACATATCCATATGCAAAGTCTCACCTTCACCTACCACATCGATAACAGGCCAATCGTTCTGAACACATGCAGGCCAGTAAGCCAGTTCATTCGCCGGCACGATACTTAATTGCTGAATGGACGGGTCCATACAGTAGATCCCTTGCCGTTCAGGTTCATCCCCCAGCTTGTCTACAGCTATCATTCGAGCGGACTGCTTGTCTGGTGCAGAATAGAGTGAATAACACCAGGGAGTCACGCCCCAAGCCATCGCCATCAGACCTTCTTCTAATAAAGTATCTGACAGATCCCCTTCCGCAAATTGTTCAATCAGATTATGGTTACCCGGTCCAATCAGTTCTTCTACACGCTTAGCGAGCCGAGGCAGGTCAGCAAGAATGAATCCTCCTCTACCGTAGGAGTCAAAAACATGATGGTTTCTGCTCCATACAGCTTGAGATGGTGAATTCAACGACGCTGCTTCTGCCGGGAAAAGCGATATATATACGGTAATCACCTGCGCGTACTTAACCATGGCAATCTGCTCAGGTTCGAGCGTGCCTTCAGCAATACGGGGTGTTTTCATATGCAGGGAGATTCGAAGTTCGTATTCCCCTTCTGTAAATGCTGACCAACCCAGATGAACAGGCTGTTCAACACCTTCAATTGAAGCAATCGAGATCGTGCTATCTGGTTTCAGGTTAACTGCATATTGTACGTATGCCAGCTCCTGACCATAGATGATATGGGCGTCTTGTCGATTGACGGGTGATTCCAACGGTTGTGCAATGACAGATACTTTACGTCCATCCTTCAAAAGGCGCTGTGGATCTATATCCAACTGTAAGGTTTGTGAAGCCTCTGAATCTGTAACAAGCAACTGAGCCTCCGCCAGTACGGTTGAGTCAGCCAAAGCAAATCCAAAGGCTGCATTTTGATGCTCTGAATTCGTATGTAATGGTGTGTTCATGATACATCCCCTCTCTTCTGTCTGATGGCATGTCACAACCCCAAATATATTTCATATTTGGCTTAGCCGCAACCCCGGCTCCCTAATTATGTTAATCATGCCCCTTAATACTTACCCATATATGAAGGAAATACCAACCTTCTCCGGCTGTTATCTCCCTTTGTCCTTCTATATAAAAAATCCCCATCCCGTTTCGCCTAAGCGATACAAAATGAGGAAACTAGAAGATATTTCTCGATTTAATCTGTTCTCGACTTTACTTTACTTATCCTTCGTTCTCATAGCACTGGAGATTCGGCGTGCCGGATTCAGATGACTATAATGACGTCCATACGCAAAGTAGATGATCAATCCGATGATTAACCAAGCAAAGAACGTAATCCATGTCAGAGCCGCAAGGCGTGTCATCAAATATACACAACCCAAGGCACTCAGAATTGGAATCAGCGGCACCAGCGGAACGCGGAAGCCTCGTTTGAGATTCGGGTTATTTTTACGCAACACGATAATACCCAGACTTACGACTGCAAAAGCAAACAACGTTCCGATGTTCGTAAGTTCTGCCAAGTGTCCCAGCGAGATGAACCCGGAGAACAGAGCCACGATAATGCCCGCAACCCATGTCCCAACAGCTGGTGTCTGACTCTTGCCACTAACTTTGGAGAAAACGGGAGACAGCAGTCCATCACGAGACATGGAATAGAGCAGTCGTGTCTGGCCATACATCATGACCAGCAATACCGTCGTAATGCCCGCAATCGCTCCAAGTGATACAATCCAGGACAATCCCTTCAGTTGAACAAATTCAAATGCAAACGCCACTGGATCACTTACATTCAACATGTTATACGGCACGATCCCTGTGAGAATCAATGATACAACGATGTAGAGCACGGTACAGATCGCCAGTGACGCAATAATTCCAATCGGCAAATCCCGTTGTGGCCGCTTAACCTCTTCTGCAGCTGTGGAGACCGCATCAAATCCGATATAAGCAAAGAATACGGTTGCTGCTCCCGCAGTTACGCCTGAGATACCAAAGGGCAAGAATGGCTGCCAGTTGGTTGGCTCTACATAGAAGACACCCACACCAATAAAGATTAACACCACGATAATTTTAATCGCAACCATGATGCCGTTCGCACGAGCCGCCTCCTTCACCCCTCGGGTTAGCAGGAAGGTAATAATTAACGTAATGACCGCAGCCGTAATGTCAAAATAAGTTCCCTTCTCCGGGCTGAACGCACTCGTCAGTGCATGTGGTAACTCCAATCCAAATCCGGACAATAACGTTTGGAAATATCCCGACCATCCGCTGGCTACCGCCGCACTCGCGAATCCATACTCCAATATCAGATCCCATCCCAGAATCCAGGCAATCACTTCACCAAAAGCCGTATAACTATACGTGTACGCACTACCCGATGCCGGTATGCTTGAGGCAAACTCCGAGTAACACAATGCAGCGAAGGCACATATGATACCTGCCAGCAAGAAGGACAGTACAAGACCCGGGCCAGCATACGTTGCGGCAGCTACACCGGTCAGCACAAAAATCCCGGTACCAATAATTGCACCCACCCCAAGTGTGGTTAAGTCCAAGGGGCCAAGTGCCCGTTTTAATGCACTGCTGTTATCGCCCTCCGAGGCAATAGGTTTTTTACGAAATAATGAAGATCGATGTTCGTTCTCACGCATAGTCATGTTCCTCTCGTCATGAATCTTGAATGTGCTATGGATGCAGCAGAGATTAAATGGTTTCCCATCTGTTCTATGAAAAAGTCATTTGTTCTATCTTATCGATCACCTATAAAAACCTATCGAATTCTACACGTTATCGCGTTGCTTGGTTAAATTTATTTTTAAGGATCTCTTATTTTGTTCTTTTTTCGCGAAAATTATCATGAACTGTTGCACGGGATTGAATATGAAAATTGATTTAAAACAAAACTGCGTATAATTTATATTATGCGCAGTTTTTATGAGTCTTATTTTCTAAGTAAATCATCTATAACCCTCTGTTATATGAAGCCGAGAGAATAAGAGCTTTTTTCGTCTTTTTCCGCTGTCCCTTCCTCCGTTATCCTGTCTAATTCGACGATATGCAAGCATGTAAAAGAGCCACATCGCATGATATGGCTCTTCCTTTCCTCTTTATACAGCTAGAGGTGTATATGAAAATACGAAGTAACTATTTCTTGGCTTTTATGAAAAAGCGAATCAGGAAAAAGCAATTCTCTCTGCGTCCGACATCCGGTATTGGGATAACAAATATTCTTGGCTCTGCATTGCGGTATGACGAATGGTGTCCAAATCAACATGGAGCAGCTTACCCTCTCGCTTCACGAGTTTACCTGCTACAAAGACCGTATCCACATTGGATGGATTAGCGAACTGAACGACAGCGCCGATTGGATCATGAACGGGGAACAGATTCAGATCCGTAGTACGAATCATGATCAGATCTGCTTCCTTTCCTGGGGTCAACGTACCGACCTTCTGCTCCAATCCCAATGCTTGTGCACCAGCCGAAGTTGCAAATCTCAGTACTTGGCTGGACTGCAAGTTCAATTCACCTGGCATCTCACCCTGCTGCAGAAGTTGTTCGTTGGCTCTGGATCGTTCTGCCTGAAGTGCAAACTTCATCTGCGAGAACATATCTCCGCCTGTGGACGTGACAACATCTACACCTAGTGTAGGGGTTCCCCCATGTTCAAGAAAATAGCCGGTGGCCGGGTATCCATGACCCATCATCATTTCAACCTCAGGTGTGACCGACAGGGAAGCACCGCTATCCGCCAACATTTTATATTCATCCATCCCCATGGTGTTACCATGAACAATATTTACTCGAGGACTTAACAACCCCGCTTCATACATGTGACTAACCGAGCGATCTACCGATCCCCAGCTGCCAAATCCAGCGTGCATGGAACAGATGGCATCCAGTTCTTGGGCCAGCTCGATCTCTTTTACCGTTGTATCCCAATGACTGAACTCTGGACCACGAATAGCAAGCCCATAAGTAAGCAATTGATCCCGTGATGAAAAATAACGTTCTTTGACTCTTCGCACATCGTTTGAATATGTCAGTTGACTATCCCGGTTCCAGTAGTTCGTCTCACCAGGAACTCCGTGAGCAAACACTGCCCGAATCCCCGCATCCTGAAGACCACGAATCAGTTCATCCGTATGGTCTGAGGAATACGGCATGCTCCAATCCAACACTGTCGTAACACCTGCATTAAGCGCTTCCAAGGAACCGAGCAGGTTAGCAATATAACTATCCTGTGGGCGGAGCTTGCTTCCCATCGCACCATAATAGAGATTCTGCAAATAAACAGGCAATGACCAATTGGTTCCCGCTGTTTTGACCAATGATTCCCACATATGCCGATGTGTATCCACCAGCCCAGGCATAATAATCATGGATGAAGCATCGATGACCTCCACATCCGGAATCTCCAGATCGGGTTGAATCGCCATAATTAATGAATCCTGAATCAGAACGTCCGCCCTTTTATACTGTCCAATCCGTGCATCCATCGACAACACGCAGCCATTTTTCAACAGATAACTAGTCTTCACAAGACACATCTCCCATCTATTTTGGTTTGAAAGACGATTACATCCTGCATACGAACCCGTACTGCTTCTGACTATTATTTCGCTAGTATATATACATTATATAGCTGTTGTTAATATTTTTCAATTTTGGGTTTTGCGTTTGGCTCGAAATCTTCTGACCTTCATCAGGTTGCCGCACATCTTATCATCACAGTACTTCTGAGTTCTGCTTCGGGTATCATCATAGAACATCCAGCGGCAATCCGAATTATCGCAGATCCGAATCCTGCCCCCTTCTCCCTCCACCAACGTTGTTGCAAAGTCAGCAGCTACCTCAGCCATAACCTGTTGCCAATGAGCTTCTACAGCTATTAGTTGGAGTTTCAGTCCCTGATCAATTGTAGTCAATGTTCTTTTTACATGCCCTGCTTCCATAACATCATTCAGCCATTGTTGTTCTTCATCCGTTAATGATGCTCCAGAAGACAAGCGGGCTCCAAGAGCCATCAATTCATTCCTGAAGTCTCTCATCAATAACTCATCTTCTGGAGAAGCAGGAACAGAAGCCTGAAGTTGCCATCGATCCAGAAATTCTTGCTGCCAGTTCGCCTTCCCGAGCCTGTCCTCCGATCGATCTCCCCCACGCCAATCGTGATAATCGCTGTTTACAAAATCAGTCCAAAGTCTGTCCATGTCTACCTCCGTTTAGTGTAACCATCTTAATTTAATAAAGGTGGTTACACTCTGTCTTTGATGTGTTATATTAAGTGTAACCTCATTAATCAGTTTTAGCTAGTTACGTCACACATCACAATAATACTCAAGGAGGAACGGCAATGACGAAAACAACAGCATTAGATGTGTTACTGATTCAAAAGGATGATACATGGGATCAATGCAATTGGATTGTACCTTTGTCGAAGTCTTTGGAAGGTCTTACAGCAGAGCAAGCAGCCTGGATTCCACCCTCAGGAGGATTAAGCATCTGGCAGTTGGTTAACCATATGTATTATTACAATCATCGCTTATTATGTCGCATGCAAGGTAAAGAACCTACCCTTCCTGCTGTAGACTCCAATGAATACACGTTTGGCAATCCTGGGGATGCAACGGATGAAGCCGGATGGAATACACTGATGAAGAGTACAACTCGATTAGCCCAACAGTTGCGAGATCAATTGGCTGCACTTGAAGAGTCAGACCTTGAAGCTGCTTATATGGACTCTGAAGAGAAATGGGCACACGAACTTGCCCGCTGGATACTTCACGATGCCTATCACGCAGGACAGATTGTGCTCGTTCGCAGACAGCAAGGAAGCTGGAAAATCGTTTTCTAAAAAAATGCTTGAACTGCTAGCGCTTACAGGAATAAGATGAACTTATTAATGTTACAGCTTGTTCAATACACTATATAATTGAATAGGATCTTCGGGGTAGGGTGCAATTCCCAACCGGCGGTGATGTTCTTCGGAACCAGCCCGCGACTCGCTATTTGTTCTTAACAAAGGACATTTAGCGACTGACTTGGTGTGAATCCAAGGCCGACGGTACAGTCCGGATGAGAGAAGATCAACACATTGACATGCCGTTCACGGGAAGGCCTCTTTCCTGACGCATGTCCTTGGATGAGCCCCCGTTTATTTGGTATATACCAAAACGAGGGCTTTTGTCGATTTTGCCAACTGAAGATTCCGTGTTCTGACGAAGGAGTCCTGAATATGGAAAAGACATCAGCAGCATCACCTGTTTACCGCAAGGAACGAAGTAATACCGGATTCTGGCTTGTAGTTCTCGGCGCCGCTTTATGGGGTGTCGACCCACTCTTCCGCATTATTTTGCTAAATACGATGACATCCACGCAGATTGTACTGGTGGAACATATCATCGTCAGTCTGATCGCCATTCCTGTGCTGTGGAAATTCCGGGCTGATCTGAAAAACCTGCGTGCTCGCCACTGGATTGCCGTGATCTTTATCTCATGGGGAGGTTCAGCTCTCGCAACGGTGTTGTTCACCATGGCACTTACGCATAATGATCCAAACACGGTTCTTTTATTGCAAAAAATGCAACCACTCTTCGCTATCGTGCTGGCTAAGCTGTTATTGAAAGAGACGTTACCACGTCGCTTCGGTGGATTGTTCTTCATCGCATTAGCAGGAACGTATCTGCTCACATTCGGCTTCACATTGCCATTAGGTAACTGGGACAACTGGATTCATGCTGGAAGCTTGTTATCCCTTGGGGCTGCTGCCTTATGGGGAGGTTCAACCGTTATGGGACGATTGATGCTGGGACAGGCGCGTTACGAAACCGTCACCTCCCTTCGCTTTGTCGTTGCGCTCCCGCTCCTTATTTTTATGACGTGGAACGAAGGTGCGGCATGGACGTTTCCATCCGGAACGGGTGAACAGACTGCTGTTATCCTCAATATTCTTGGTCAGGCATTGTTACCAGGTTTGCTAAGTCTTCTGCTGTATTACAAAGGTCTGTCGTCAACCAAAGCTTCTGTTGCAACACTCGCAGAGCTTAGCTTCCCGATGGCAGGTGTGTTGGTGAACTGGATTGCTTTCCGTACACTGATTACATGGGAGCAGTTGCTTGGTTTCATCTTGATCTGGGTTGCCCTCTTTGCCATTTCCAAACAGCAAGAAAGATCATCCACTGTGGCCGATGCGGCACCAAAGCTGCGAACAGAGTAAGGTAATATCCACATCACATATAGATCAATAATTATCAAATATTAAAAGAAAGCCATTGTACATCGGATTAGATGAGCAATGGCTTTTTCATTTCCACTCCATTGATATGACTAGATCATTTTCTCAATGAGTAATACGAGCTACTAACCCCCTATTTTATTCGATATCGCAACTGATATCGAAACTCCTCCCCTCTTTTCCCTTCAACCTCATATCGAATATGCAAATCATTGCACTACGTCTCTTCTATGTTTTGTCTTTTGTCCAATCCGGTGGTACGATGACATATGGAATAAACAGATGAATTATATTCAGAGAGGAACGATCATCATGTCTTCATTCTCATATACCTCCTACGACGCCGTAGGTTTGGCTGAACTGATCCGATCCCGGGAAGTATCCCCGGTTGAATTGCTGGAAGCGGCGTTTGCACGCCTTGAAGAAGTGAATCCGCAACTCAATGCGGTTATTCGTACATACGAAACTCGCGCACGGGAGGAAGCAAGCTTGGTTCGCCCTGGAGAACAACCTTTTGCCGGTGTGCCCCTACTCCTGAAAGATATCTCGCAATCCTTGGAAGGTGAATTTCTGACTTCAGGCTCCCGTCTGTTCAGCGAGCATCGGGCATTACGCAATTCCAATTTTGTCACTCGACTCCGTGATGCGGGTTTTATCGTCATAGGACATACGAATACGCCCGAGTTTGGCTTGAAAAATATTACAGAGCCCCGCCTCCATGGTCCAAGTCGCAATCCCTGGAATATCAACCACTCGCCAGGTGGATCAAGCGGTGGTGCCGCTGCCGCTGTAGCTTCGGGTATTGTTCCCCTGGCTGGAGCCAGTGACGGAGGCGGTTCGATTCGTATCCCAGCTTCCTTTAGCGGATTGTTTGGATTGAAGCCAACCCGCGGGCGCACACCTGTAGGACCGGGAGTTGGTCGTCAATGGCAAGGCGCATCGATTGATTTTGCCCTCTCTCGCTCGGTTCGGGACAGTGCTGCATTGCTGGATACTTTACAAGTCATGCAGCCTGAAGCTGCGTTTCATGCGCCACTCTTTCCAGGCAGTTACTTGGCAGATATGAGCTATCCACATCAACGCAAACTGAAAATTGCATACACAACGGATTCGCCTGTAGGTACACCTGTCAGTCCAGAAGCCACGGAGTCTGTATTCAAGCTCGTTCGCTGGTTGGAAGACCAAGGTCATCATGTTGAAGAAAAGCTGAGCCCAGTCAACGGCGTCAGATTAATGGAGAACTATTACATGATGAACAGTGGAGAGATGGCCGCAATGATCTCTTCCATGGAACGCTCCATGGGCCGGGCTCTGACCTCCGATGATATGGAGATTGAATCCTGGGTTCTGGCTGAAGCTGGCAAAAAGGTGTCCGCAGCAGAATTTGTACATAGTTTAGCTGAATGGGATGTAGCCGCAGCTCAGATGTCTATCTTGTTTGAGCGTTATGACTTCTACATCACACCTGTTAATGCTTTTTCTGCGCCTAAGATTGGAGAATTAACACCTCACGACGAACAGATCCATAATCTGATGCGAATTAGTGAATTGGACAAGACCCAGCAGCAACAACTCATCTATGAAATGTTTGAGCCCAGTCTAACGTATACACCTTTCACCCAGCTTGCGAATCTGACCGGCCAACCTGCGATAAGTGTACCTCTGCATCTCACACCTGAAGGTTTGCCAATGGGTGTTCAAGTGATGGCAACCAAGGGACGTGAAGATTGGTTATTACATCTGGCTGCACAGCTTGAACAATCAGACCTCTGGATCGGGATGAAAGGTAATCCACTTTTCCCAGCATGAAAACTTCATCTGCTCCGCATACTGAAAACAAAAAGTAGCGGAGGAATGTGACGGATGAATACGAATCAACGCCATAAACAGTCTTATCGTATCCCTGCCAAAACGGGATATGCTCTGAAAGTAAGCAAAGGTTCCTTACTACGCATAACAGATCTGGAGGGACAACAAGTTATTGATTTTGTAGCGTACGATGCTACAGATGCTAATCATCGCTTGGACCCCGGTGTGACCATGGACGTATTGCGTACTTACCGAATTAAACCGGGACAGTATGTGTATTCCAATCAATATCAACCAATACTCAAGATTGTTCGTGACACCGTTGGAGTACATGATTTCTTCAACTCCGCTTGTCGTCCAGAGATGTATGAGGTGTTATACGATAAAAAGGATCACGCCAGTTGTTACCACAATCTGAACACGGCACTGGAACCCTTTGGGATCTTACCACCGGATCAACATTATCCCTTTAATTTGTTTATGAAGTCCGTTGTAGACAGTGAAGGCAAGATTGATGTTGTAGCTCCCGATTCTCGTGCGGGGGATTATATCGAGATGGAGGCGTTAATGGATCTCACGATTGGGCTCTCCGCTTGTCCTTGTGAAGAAAGCTCTTGCAACGGCTACAACTGCACCCCAATCCAATTGGATGTGGAACTTTAACAGAATAAACAATGCCTTGATACAATACGATAAAAAGCAGCTTGTTCTAATTCACTCCTTGCGGGAATACGATGACTTGTACCCATGTTCTGTGACGACTGGTACAATTCATCGAACCCGTTAAGGAGTGAACGTGTTTATGTCTGTACTGTTCAGTTATATTATTCTGGGAATATCATTGTCCGCTCCAATCGGTCCGATTAACGCCGCCCAACTCGACCGTGGAGCCCGACATGGATTCATGCATGCATGGATTTTGGGGCTCGGTGCCATGTTTGCGGATCTGGTGTATATGCTGCTGATTTACTTTGGGGTTGCCCATTTTCTGGACACGCCGTTCATGCGCTCTTTTCTCTGGTCATTTGGTAGTTTTATTCTAATTTACACGGGAGTGGAAACGCTCTCGAAGCTGAAACAGGGGATTCAAGGTACATCTACTGCAGAGGCCACTGTTCAGAAATCTTTTATATCCGGCTTTTTGATGGCCCTGTCCAATCCACTGAATATTTTGTTTTGGCTCGGGATCTACGGCTCCATTCTTGCGACGACTGTGAAGCATACCGACACGGCCCATTTGCTGCTCTACAGTTCAGGCATATTCATCGGTATCCTGGTGTGGGATGTCATTATGGCTGGCATGGCCAGCCGATTCCACAAACATAGTAGTGAGAATGTATTGCGCTGGATCTCCATCATTTCGGGAATCTGCCTGATCGGATTTGGTTTATATTTCGGGTACGAAGCCGTGCGTTCCATTTTTTTCTGACAATAAAATCAGGCTGGACAGTCACCCAACTTCCCCCACATTAATACTGTAACGGTATCATGTGGAATGGAGTTGGGTATTCATGGCGGAGCTGTATAGTGCCGACGAAATAAATAATTTATATGAGCGTCTTCCATCTTGGCAGCAGGACGCTTATTCGCAATTTGCCAAGATGATCGCCGATGAACATAATACGTATCCGTGTGTACCTGGACGAATGGGATTTCTGTCAGGACATTTGAGATACGGCTTTACGTGTGACCCTCGTTCAGAACAGGCTGCTGTAGATATGGCCGATCTGCTCAGACAGTATGGCCCTGTTTCCAGAGATACCGGTCAATACGCTTCGATGGTTGTGATCTGTGAGACGCCAAGTGATCTGAAAGAGCATACAACGGTAGAGCAATATCAGACGTTATTCTGGCAAATGCTTAATCGGGTAAGTTCACACGATACCGAGCCGTGGCCTGAACATATTTCAACTGATCCTCATGATTCATCATGGGAGTTTTG
Source organism: Paenibacillus sp. FSL R5-0749 (assembly GCF_038595085.1). Classification (NCBI taxonomy): domain Bacteria; kingdom Bacillati; phylum Bacillota; class Bacilli; order Caryophanales; family Paenibacillaceae; genus Paenibacillus; species Paenibacillus sp. FSL R5-0749. Next base: position 3,864,963 of record NZ_CP152005.1, read on the forward strand.
CTTTGGCGGAGAGCCATATTTTTGTTTCTGTGCGACTCCAGCACATGAACTCCGAGCTAGTCGGCACTTTCCTTATCTCATGTTTGCCTTTCAACCACGATGGGTATTCGAATCCATTAACGACAACACGCCTCTAGGCCGTAAAATGAAAACTTTGATTCGCAAACGTCTCGCTGCGTATGATGCTGTACCTGCTCACCCTTCACTGATGTGGTATGGTCAGCAGGATAATCTGGAATGGAAACAGTATTTCTTGCCTGATGATGAGCAGACACCTTCCAAATGTCCTTTCATGCGGATGAAGCAAGCTTTAGGTAAGTTCACGAAATAATCCTAAGGTCTGGATGGTGAAGATTGTGCCGATTTGGAGCCACGTACTTTGTGAACAATATATGTGATGATCCCAAGAAATACGACAAGTCCCACACTTGCCAGCAGACCCGTTCTGCTGGCTTTTTCCATCGCTGTTCCGGCCACAGCAGCCACAATGAATACCATGGCAATCCATACTTTGATGCGATTCCATTTCACAGGCTTCAATTTCTTAATGTATGTGATGCAGATAAGTAGCCATGTATACATCAAGACCAGACTGCCTGCTGTCGTCACATATTCAAAAAGACTCTTGGGCATCCATAATGCCATCAACGTAGACAGAAGCAATCCGGCCGCTGTGCAACACAATGCCTGAAGTGGCATGTCCTTTTTCCCCCAGGTCTTCGTGAACAGCTTAGGTGCATCTCCATCTTCTGCGAGTTTCACCAACATGGACGTAATGGCATATAGCGAAGCCACCATTGTCGAGAATCCGGCAATAATCAGAATTCCGTTGAGAATGTGAACTACTACGGTTAACCCAATGGTTGACATGGCTTTGACCAGAGGACTTTCATCCGGGGTCAATTGAGCAGAAGGCACAATAAATAGGATCAATGCAATGGCAATCACATAGAGTGTACTCACCGATAATAGCATTACTCGGCCTGATTTCACTGCATCTTTTGGTTCTTTCAGGTTGGCTGCCATCAAGCCCATGACCTCGATCCCGGCAAAAGCAAAGAATGCATAGATGAAACCAGTCCATACCCCTTTACCTCCATGAGGGAACCATTCATTCTTTAATTGTTCGGGCGTCACTTTTACAGGTAACCACCCCAGACAAGCTGCTCCTGCTATAGCTATAAATGCAACGGTTGCAGCAATTTTAATTACAGCAAGGATATTCTCCGTTTTGGTTAATCCCTTCGCTCCCAGTGCTGCAATGAACAGACCTATAGCGGCATAGATCGCAACAAATGCCCACAGCGGAATCTTGGGAAACCAGAATTGAGAGAATAGCCCAAGTGCAGTCAATGAGCTGCCCATGATGAGCATTTCAGAAAACCAATACATCCATCCACTACCAAAACCAGCCCAACGTCCGAATGCTTCGCCCGCATAGGTTCGAAAAGCACCTTCCTTTGGATCATCTGCGGTCATCTGTGCCAGCGCACCAAATACAAAGTAAGTCCCTGCCGCCGCCAGCACCAACAATATAAGCACGGATATGCCAGCCCAATGAATCGCGAGACTGGTTCCTAGAAAAAATCCCGTTCCCAGTGTGCAACCCGCGCCAAATAAAGACAGGCTTACCCAACTTAGTTTTTCTTCGTCGTTTTTACGGTGTTGCTGACTTTTCATGAAGCTCCTCCTTCAACCTGTTCCCCTTACGATTTACAGGTCATGGAGGTTTTATGTCCGTATTGCCAAAAGAATTATTATAAGTTTACATAATATTTAATATGTTATTTTAATCTGATGATGAATATAAGCTATATACTTTTAGACAGCATTCTGAAGAATATTTTCAATCCTATTTAAAATTCGCAAAAAATGTTGTTGACTTCTAACGCTTGGTGTGTTTCTCCTTTTAAACATGTTGGAGCGTTAACGAAACTTTATGTGATATGGTAACTAAGGTGAAAAAACGATCTTTCTATTGTGAATTTTTCATATGTTGAAATATTATAATTAAGTTGTTGTTTCATTCGTATCGAACGCAGACTTGATATTTTTCGTTTGATCTCAAAAGCTTTGTCGTTTTTTTAAAAATTTAGTCGTTTATAAAACGAAGGTTCCCATCCTGGGAATGTTCTTTTTCATTATTTTTCATTCTCTTTCATTTTTTTCTCATCCTTTTTCATCGATTTTCGGGCTAGTCTGACGTTTAGACTTGATCCCTAGAGGTTTTCGCAGCCTCTGTTTCGATTCTATTATGAATTTTTCATATGTTGAAAATATTTTATATTAGGTATAAAAAAAGCCGCCAAACTGGCGACTCCCTAAAATATATGCATTTTATTAAGTCCGGCCAGTCCAATCTGCTCCGGCGATTTCTTTCCATCGTGCTCTAATCTCATCATATAATTCCTGTGGTAGTGGCCCTTTGGCCACAAGGTCAGCATTTTGCTGCCAGCGATTGGGCTTGGCTGTTCCTACAATCGCTGTATCTACGCCTTCCGTACTTAGTGTAAAACGCAGTGCAGTTTCTACCGCTGCCCGGGCATCTTCACCCAGAAAACCATATTTAAGCTCGCTTAAACGCTTCCAATATACATAAGGATATGCTTCTTCGGAGAGCGTTTCAAACGTCCAGGCCACATTAGCTATGGGCCTTTTGGCGATTACCCCCATATTTCTCTTTCTCGCCTCGGGCAATGTCAGTTCAATCGCTTCCTGATCTGCTATATTTAATGAAGTCTCCAGGCTATCAAATACTCCGGTCTGAATTGCATATAACGCATCTGTTGTATCGCCACTATATCCGATAAATCGGGTCTTTCCTGCTTCCTTGGCACGTTGCAGTACTTCGATTACTGCTCCTTGTCGAAGAACTTCTTCAGAACAGCTATGCAAATGGATAACATCCACATAGTCTGTTTTCAACCGTTTCAAACTACGGTCAATCGTTTGCGCAAGTACTTGGGCATCCCAATCGGGGCCTTCAATCCCGGCAGCATGTCCACATTTGGTGAACAAATAGTAGTCACCGCGCCGATGTGACAACACCTCACCAATTAACTCCTCGCTATCACCATAACATTCAGCCGTATCAATCACATTTAATCCCGCATCCAAGGCACTATTCAGCAATTTTTCAACATCGCTTCTGGATGAATCCCGGATCTCCGACCCACCGAATCCAAGTGTGCTTACTTTCATACCTGTGTTTCCGTAATTACGCGTTTCCATGGTTATCTTCCTCCAAGTTCAGTGAATTGGGTACAGATAAATAGAAATATAGGTTAACATCCCTTATGTTATTACCCATGTGTTGGTGATGCCACCCACTTTTTCAGACTCTTACCAACTTAACTCATCTAAAATCCGTAGATCGACATCCCACCGTCAACCAACAACGTTTGACCCGTTATATATCCAGCTGCATCTGATGCTAGGAACACAACCGGCCCTACCACTTCTTCCAGTTCACCCACTCGCTGTAGCGGTGTGCGGCTCACAATTTCCTGTAAATACTGTGGATCATCCAGCAGTTTTTCGGTCAGCGGTGTTCGGAAATACCATGGTCCCACTGAATTGACACGGATGCCATATTTCCCCCATTCCAATGCGAGAACTTTGGTCATATGAATCAATGCAGCTTTGGTCGCACCATATACGACACCTGTTCGTAGAGCTGTGTGGCCGCCTACCGAAGAGATATTGATGATCTTCCCGCCCCCGCGCTCCTTCATATGCTGACCCGCCAATTGCGAAGCAAAAAAAGCGGATTTTAAGTTTGTCTGCATGATGGTTTCCCACTGCTCGTCCGTAACTTCAAGTGCTGGTGTCCGTATGTTCATACCTGCGTTATTCACCAGAATGTCAAGACTCCCCATCTCCGAGATCGCCTCTTGAAACGTCTCTTCCATTTGTTCTCTTGAAGTCACGTCTGCAGTTAGAGCGAGCGCTTTACGCCCTGTCTGTTCATAAATGTAAGCGGCTGTCTCCTCAATTTCTTTCATTGTTCGGGATACAAGTACAACGTCACTGCCTGACTGGGCAAGTCCAATCGCAATTGCTTTTCCGATCCCTCTCCCTGCACCTGTCACCAGTGCTGTCTGTCCATCGAGATGGAATGTGGGTACGTTCATGTGACTCACTCCTTCATTAAATTCTTCATTTAAGCAGAATGCTTTATATGTAAGTAAATCCCGATTGGGATCAGGTTACAAAATACTGGCTTGGATTACCCAGTTCCGGATGGAATTTCTCTCGAAAACGGCCTCCCGTATAATCTCCTATAATTTTTCGCCAAAACGCCTGTGCAATGACATTGTTACGAACCTGAGTCACTTTCCACCTTCCTGGAAAACGTTTAAACAACTCATAGGCTGCCCGAGTGCCCACGCCACTGCGCCGATATTTTTGCATCACAAAAAACTCAGTCAAATAGTAGTCATTATCCTTGCTTCCAGGTTCCAATTTCTCCACCAGAGCAAACCCTGCAGGTGCCCCATCACTTGTAATCAAAAAAGGAAATTTGCGGTCTTCTTCTGTCCAGAATGCCTCTAGACCGGGATATTCAGGAAAAATGCCGTTACTGTCCACATCAATATTCAGATATTTGGTAAAATCATAGAGATAAAATTGCATTAAATGCCGAATCACCTGACTGCGTTCACGGGGAACCAGCTCTATTTTCATATTCATCCGGTTCACCTCCTCTGCTCTACGTATACTGATTACTTTAAAGGTTTACGCGCCGAAGGGCAAGGAAGCATCCCATACTTACGCTACTTTGGTGAACAAGCTGTGAGCATGTAAATTATGGTACACTAGAGAATAGAATACGATTAGATTGAATATTAATTTATATGTTTTTTCACATGGAGGTGTCGAACTTGACCAACGTGCAAAAAGAGATTGATCGACGCAAGCTGGATGATAAACTACCTTCCATGCCTTGGTTCGTTCAGCAATTCATGGACTACAAGCTACCTGACCTGTCCCCCTCTACCCTGCTCGAATATCTGAGAGATTATGAAGCTTTCTTCGGTTGGTTGCGAGCAGAAGGGCTGTCCGAGGCAAGCTCTAATAAAGATGTAACGTTGAATGAACTGGAAGTCCTGCGCATGGATTCGGTTACTGCCTATCGGTTATTTCTCACAACCAAACGGGAAGGAACCAATTCTAGAATCACCGTCTCTCGCAAACTCTCTTCCCTTCGCTCTCTTTTTCATTACCTGAGCCAGATTGCGGAGGATGAAGACTTCTACCCTTTGCTGAAGCGGAACATTATGGCCAAAATCGAGATCAAACGAACCCATAAACCCAAAGACACCGCTGCCAAACTCAAAGGTAAAATTCTGGAGGAAGAGGAACTGCTGGAATTTATCGGATATATCCTTGAAGGTTATGCTGTCGATATGGAGAAGAACAAGCAGGCATTATATTCCCATGAGCTCAACAAAGAACGGGATGCCTGCATCGCCAGCCTGATTCTCAATTCAGGTTTACGGGTATCGGAAGTTGTGAACCTGAACGTCGATGACCTCGATCTGAATAACAAACTCCTGTATGTATATCGTAAAGGTAATAATGATGAGACGTACAAAACACCCGTTTATTTCAGGGAACAGGCCAAGGACGAACTCGCGAACTATATGAACTTGCGGCAATCACGTTACCGTACGCCCAAGCGGGAGAAAGGTCTGTTCATTGCTTTGCGTAACGGAGATTCAGAAGGAAGCCGAATGACCAAAAGAGCGATTCAGGCCATGATCATGAAATATGCCAAACGTTTTGGCAAACCCTACTTGACCGTGCACAAATTGCGACACTCATTCGCAACCGACTATTATTTGCAAAATGATATCTACAAAACCAAGGAGCAGCTTGGACATGCTTCTACGGAAACAACCGAGATCTATGCTCACCTTACTGACAAAACGATGTCCGAAGCCATCGAACGTCGTACGGACGACGGGATGTAACATCTTAAACAACATAAAGCAGCAAAGCGCTTCAAGGATGAGGATCCGAGAAAGGCCTGCTGCTTTTTTGATGAATTCTTTTGCTAATATAGATGTATCTTGATTCGAAGTGACCTTATAAACAATTTTAGTTTACATAATAAATATTACGTTATAATATTTCTCCTACCTTACCCACGTAACTACTCATTCGCTCTTGACCCTCTCTAACAACGATTGGGCTATCTCCTGCGTTTCATGAACGGAGTACCAAGTCATATCTCTGCTTACGATGCTCAGCTCCATAAACTTCTCTGAAGATAACCATGAGATTATACCCACTACCCCTTCAAGCTGATCAACCAAGGTCAGATGCTTCTCTTCCCGAACCATCACGAATTTGGGATAAGATGTATCCTTGAATCCTTCGATCACAATCCAATCATACCCGGACAGATGACTTAACATATCCTCCAACCTGGTTGCTTTTCTTTCCATAATTGCAGTACGTTTCTCTGACATGACAACCACAGCCGCGGCCCCTGCCTCCCCAAATTGATATGAATCCGTTCCTTGTTGATCCATCTCAAAATGATCGTGTCCATCATGCTTAATCGCCGCTACCTTAAGTCCCATGGAAGAAAAGTGCCCGATCAATGCGGCTGCCAGGGTTGTTTTGCCCGTATTTTTGTATCCGACAATCTGTATAATATGTGGTTTGGTATTACTTATTGTCGTCATCGATCAACTACCTCACATGACCTGTGGGCAGTTTGAGAATACGTACCTGCTCACCCGCAGGAATACCTTTTTTCTCAGGTGGAACAACAATCAGGCAATCACTGTCCTTAATGGTGATCATCACACTGGACTCATCTACACGGGAAGCAGCCGGTATCGCGTACACCATTCCGTTGCGGATCTCTGTACGTCCACGTACGAACCGTGTAAAATTGTTCACTTTCGTATATTCTTCTTCCAAAATTGCAGTCCATTCTTCCAAATAAGGATGAGCATCCGCCTGCATGGAACGAATGGTTGGGCGAACAAAGAGACCAAAACCCACAAAGCAAGCCCCCGGGTTACCCGAAAGTGCAAAAAGTAATTTATCTTTATATACAGCAGCTGTGGTTACACTTCCTGGTCGCATCGTCACTTTGTTAAACAACATCTCCACATGTTCTTCCAGCACAAGTTCGCCCATAATATCATAGTCCCCGACAGAGACACCACCTGTGGTCACTACGATATCATTATCTTGAATGGCTTCTTCCAGTTTGGCTCTTGCCGTATTCACATCGTCCGCAATTGAACCATACATCACAGGCTCTCCACCGGCTTCAACGACCAGAGAGCGCAGCATGTAACTGTTACTGTTGCGAATCCGACCTGGTTGTAATGGCTCATCCACATCAAGCAACTCCGTACCTGTTGCGAATATAGCCACCTTTGGACGTTGAAAGACGGGAACTTCTGCTATGCCAAAAGTAGCTAACACGGACTGTTCTCCTGCTCTGATGATTGTTCCTGCTTCCAGCAGATGCTGTCCCTCTTGGACTTCCAGTCCGATTGGTGTGATGTTAGCACCCGACAATATGTGCCGTTTCAATGCAATCCACTGTTCCCCGTTCTCAATCTTGCTCTCCGTCATCTCCATCATAACTACCGCATCTGCACCTTCCGGAACCTGTGCACCCGTCATAATGCGAGCGGTCGTACCTGACACAATGGTGTGGTCCGAGGTGTAGCCGCAAGGAATTTCATCAATTACACGAAACCAAACTTGATGATCACTCGATGCTTCTATGGTATCTGTACTTATAATTGCGAATCCATCCATGCCTGATCTCCGGAAGAATGGATACGGATGAGGTGCCTGAATGCTCTCTGCAAGAGTACGTCCATGGGCAGACTCAAGGTGAACTTTCTCTATAGAGCCTGAATTTACGTGTGCTGCTACTTTGGCTTGAGCATCCGGGACCTGTACAGCTGTACGGTTGAACTTGGCAGTTGTCATATCATGTGAATGTGAGTTCAGTTTCAAAAGTATTCTTACCTCCTAGAGACATATCATCTTTTAAGAAAGTGTAGCCCGAATGCTGTAAGATAACAAGCACATCAGTTAATTGAATCCTGTGACAAAATCTTATTTTCATACAGGTGTAACATTCGTCGACCTTATATTTAACATGAAAGGACTCTTGTCTGCCCATAATATAATTTACAAAAGGAGGTAATCATCATGGATGACCAATGTGAATTGTGCGGAAGAGAACCTGTGGACACGACCGTTCATCATCTGACACCCAAAGAAATGGGAGGAACCTTTCTGCCTACGGCCAACTTGTGCATCCCTTGTCACAAACAGATCCATTCGCTATATACCAATCGTGATATTGTAACGCTTGGTCTTACGGATCTGCAGTCCTTGAGACAAGATGAACGAATGGTTCCATTTATCCGCTGGATTCGCAAACAACCTGCTTCAACAATTCCCCGTGTACGTAAATCCAACCATGTTCGCAAATCGTAAACCAAAAAGAACAGCTCCAAGGTAAATGTGCCGGCAGAGATAAATCCGCCTTACCTTTTCACTGTTCTTATGAATTGGACTATTTGAGGGTTGGTTACCACGCTTAGGATTAGATTATTATCTACGCCTCATAATGCGGCCGCCGCCCACTCTAGTTTTCGGTTTTTTGTAGGATTTTTTGGGTGAATCAAACAACCCGCCCAGACCACCACTGCTTTTGTTGCGATCAATGGTTCCCTTGCTCTGATCCTTGTTGCGGTTGAATAATCCTCCGCCAGATCCCACACTTGAATCTTTATCACTTCCGCGCCTTGTAATCGTACCTTTCCGATCGACAGTAATAGGTGGTGCAAGCTTCTTGTCATTACTTGTCGGCGCACGGTAAGATCCTGCACTCGGTTTATACGTATCTTTATTGGTATATCCCCGATAGTTGCCATAACCTCGCCCGCCAAACGAATCAAAAAGATTACCAATTAATGTAGCGGTCAGGTAGCCTTGTAGAAAAGATGAATCGTAGTTCTGTCGAACATATTCTTTGGAGTCCACCTCAACCAAGGTATCCTCCGGCTTGTTCGGGTCTTGTTGCAGGTGATAATACTCGTCCTGATACACGAGGAACATACGCTCTGTGTTCTCTGCCGAGATCTGATCCGGTTGCCTTTGGTCAGACAATTCCTGAGCCACTTCCGGAACGGTGCGGTCCGAAGCCCGGTACACATAAGACGTTGAGTTACCACTGCCGTTAACCGATTCAAGCGGGTATGTGTCCTGAACAGAAGGTGCTCCGCACGCGGACAACAGAGACATCACAAGGCTGAGGACCAGCATTAATTTTAATCCATGTGCCAAGCGTTTTTTCATTGGAACCTCTCCTAGCTCGAACGAATCACTTTGATATCCGCAGGAAGAATGGACTCACCCTCATACAGTGTAAATCTTCTGTCTTGCCACTCCACGCGAAGAAGCATATTATCATCGGACTGATACTGCCATACCAATTGTTCCCCAGCCTGGCCATACGGTGTTCTGCCTGCTGTTGACACCATTCCTCCATACTCTTCCTCCAGATGATATGCGCGTCCATCCAGATCCAACAATGTAGGTACTTCATCAGGTGCATCAAGCCTGCCATCAATGGGTGTATATAGGGCGTAACGTGTGAGTTCCCGTTCTTCGATATGCAAATATCGAAATGCGGTACCATCCTGCAGCGTGAGCACAACTGCATTTCGAGCGCGATTTTGTACCCGACCAACGACTTCATAAGTGACGAGAGAAACCTCACAGATATCACCAGGTGCAAGCTGAAGCATGGTTTTCTCTGCCTGCGGTGGTTCAGGTTTCGTTAGTATTCCTTTAATTCGTTTCCATACACTCATGAGAATTACTCCTGTTCCTTATCTTATAAACAAGCTGCAATAATCAGTGCGCCCACGATATGTAAAGCGCCAGAGAACAACCCATATCCTGTCTTACCTTGCTGAATTCCTGTATCCAAATCGAGATTGGCCCATCTGCGAATCATAAAGTGAACGACACTCTCCAGAATCAACAAAATGATAAAGGATACCACGGACACCAACAACGCTTCTCCAAGATGACCAGCCGTAGAAATGGACGTAGCAAGTACATAGCCTTGTGCAAATAATTTCATCACCATACGAGTGGTAACCGCCATGTTGCCAGCCTTAACTTCAGCAAAATCCTTATATTTCGTGAACAGTGAATCGACGTACATCAAGACAAACAGCAAAACCGAACCAGATACCGTCCAGACCAGCATCGCCAAAATGTTCAAATCCATTTACACAGCCCCCACATCTCAACATGAACCGCATTTAAAAGCGAAGGAGAAACATTCTTCTCCTCCGCTGGTTAACCCTGCTGATGACAACCAAGGTATTAATTCTTATTATCGTACTGTTTCATCAATGCTGCGAGTTCATCTTCAACAGCCTGATCTTTACCCAACTTCTCGAACTCTTCATCAAGCGATTTGCCTTTGGAAGACATCTCGTTGCTTGCTTCTGCCTGTGCTTCCATCTGCATCATTTTCTCTTCCATGCGCTTCATACCGGCACTTGCAGTATCGGAGCCAAATCCATTCAACGCTTTGTTGATTTCCGTTTGGGCTTTTGCTGCATTGTAGCGGGCTACCAGTGTTTCCCGTTTGTTCTTCATTTGAGTCAGTTGCTTACGCATTTCGTCCAGCTTGCCACGCAGGTTATCTGCTGAAGCCTTGTTTTGATCATAACTGGTTTTGTACTCAGTCATCTTCTCTTCGGCTGCTTTTTTCTCTTCCAAAGCCCTGCGGGCCAGATCCAAGTTTTGAGCACGTGCCGCCGTATGCGCCTGCTCTTCACGTTTTTTCACTAAAGCTTCCTGCTCTTCGAATAGCTGCTTGAATTTCTTCTCAATGGCGATCTGTTGCGCTACTGCTTTCTCCGCATCTTCCAGATCCTCTTGCATGTCACGGATATATTGGTCCGTCATCTTGATTGGGTCTTCTGCCTTGTCAATAATAGCGTTGATGTTAGACATGGTTAGATCACGTAAACGTTTGAAAATGGACATTATGTTATTCCTCCTAGTCGATATTACATCGTATATAAACATACATACGTAACAATCTACAACTCGTTTCAATTTTAGCAAATAAAATTAAAACATGCGATTGCTCTTTATATTAGGAAGATCGTTTATCCTTGCTCAGATGATCCTCCATCAGCCTCTCTGCAGTCTGCACGATTTCATCGATCTGCATCCGTGTAATGGAATCAAAATGGATACCCATAATTACCGTAACGGTCATTCTTAATTGTTGGGCAGCCTTTCGGGCAAGCCGCTCACACAGTTCTTGTTCCTTATGTCCCGGAATATGGACCGTCGTGCCGCTGACCCGCTCATCTTCCACATAGAACGTGGCTACAGCGCCAATATGAGCTTTTCCTCCCGTAACGAGAAAAACCTTATCCTCTCCTGCTTCAATCACTTGTAAACGTATCGATTTCAAATCATACGTACTCATGGCTATTCCACCGCTCCTTTTCTATATGTTATATATCGTGGAATTATGGCTGTCATGAGTTAAATCAGCAATGAAACTTCTCACACTGCGCATATTTTCTCAAGCCCACGGGCATACCATAGAGAACGTCATTTTGGAAAAGGAGGCTGTTATTATGCGCGTACGCCTCATTATGCTGATGGTTATCGTTGTTTTTCTCGGAGGATATCAAGCACCACCAGCTTCATCACGGGATGCTTCAGACCCGCCAAGTGAATCGGTATCCAATACTGATTCCGTGGAAGAAGAACAATTAACATTGGGACAGTTACGTCAGAAATATGCCGATACGTTCAAAACTAATGGTCCTTCAACTAAACAGGTTGCGTTAACATTTGATGATGTGCCCGATCCACGGTTTACTCCGCAGGTGTTGGATCTGTTGAAAAAGTATAAAGTCAGAGCTACGTTTTTCATCGTTGGTAGTCGTGCTGAGAAGCACCCCGATTTGGTAAAAAGGATTGTTAAGGAAGGGCACATCGTTGGCAATCACAGCTACAATCATCCGGAGTTCAGTAAGCTGTCGATGAATGCCTTCCGCAAACAAATTTTACATACCGGGGATATCATTCGCCATTTGGCGGGATATACGCCCAAGATGATTCGACCTCCGTATGGAGACATTAATGAAGAACAGCTGCAATGGGCTGCCAGACAACATTATAGTATTGTGAACTGGAACGTTGACTCTCTGGACTGGAAAGGTCTTTCCAAGGAAAAGGTAAAAGATAACATCCTGTCTGCTGTAAAACCTGGCTCCATCGTTCTACAACATGCAGGAGGCGGAGTTGGATCGAATCTGAATGGTACGATTGAGGCTTTGCCTGAAATTATTGAGGAACTGCGTAACCGGGGATATGAACTGGTCACCTTGGACGAAATGCTGGGATTACCGAAGGCGAAAGAATAGAATAACCGTGTTAGGTAATCAAGGAAATATTAAAAGGGTGCTGTTCAATCGCAAGTTAGCGACTGGCAGACACCCTGTTTGAATTCAGTTTAAATGAAATTTACGCTCTACTTCAGAATGTACAACTCGATATCCTGAAAACCAAATGTGCTTACCGACTGTTTGCTACCAGGGATAAAGATATCAATCCGGTGACCCTTGATTGCACCGCCCACATCACGTGCTGTAGCCACAAAAGCCTGTTTTGGCAAGCCTGGATGGCTGTGACCCGTTACCAGTACTTTGGTTCCAAGTGGAATGACACTAGGATCTACTGCAATCGTACCCAGTTCAAGGTCATTTCCGAAATAATCGACGGCACCCCATCCTCCATTTTCAGACGGATCTGCAGAGTATGCTGTTGCTTTCACGTTCACAGTTTTACTGTAATCGAATGTTTTACCCCACGCTTGAACCACTTTGTTATCAGTGTTAACGTCCAAGCTTGCTGTCGTAACCGTTTTGGCTTGGGTCTTGCTCTCCGTCGCCGCGGCAGCTACATTGTTTGCCTTACCGGGAATCGTAATTTTCAAACCACCATAAATGTTGTAAGGCGAAATGTCATTGTTTGCTTTAACTAACGTGTTCATTGATACTCCGTATTGTTTCGATAAGGTGTAGAAGGTATCCCCCTCTTTGGCCACATGAACTGAATCGGCGTGAGCCGGAACGGCTTGAATGAGCATTGCTGTTGTCATTAATGCTACTGCTGTTTTGGCTATACGTTTCTTGTTAATCATGGTCTTCCTCCCTCATTGTGCCTGCGAAGTTAGTTGTCGGATTCGGATGAGGAGCCCACCCTATAGGTCCATCATTACATTTGAAACGATATGTACCCCTAATTCACCCCAAGCAGTGTGCTGTAGATCTTCCCCCTGCACTATCTGCATCGTTACATCCCCCGCACTCCCTGTCCGGAAGTTTCGGCAGAGTTCAATATATCACAATTTTGTAACCTGAACTTGTAGTAATTCTTACCAAACGGATTCAACATGTATAAGCACGTGTAAGAATATTGAATACACTAAAAGTGTTGGGCCAGATATCCGCTATATATTTGGTAACAGAATAGTTACTTTTTGAATCCCATATGTAATTATTTTCAACAAAAAAATAGCGTTACCGACTCGAAGTCAGTAACGCTATTTAATCAATTCATTTAGAGTACTTTCGCAAGGAAGTCACGTGTACGTGAATTTTTCGGTGCTCCAAACACCTCATCAGGTGTTCCCTCTTCCACAATAACCCCGCCATCCATGAACAGGATCCGGTCTCCAACTTCACGTGCAAACCCCATCTCATGCGTGACGATGACCATGGTCATCCCGCCTTCTGCAAGACGTTTCATGACATCCAGTACCTCACCGACCATCTCAGGGTCCAATGCCGATGTAGGCTCGTCAAACAGCATGACATGCGGCTGCATGGCCAGTGCTCTAGCAATGGCGATCCGCTGCTTCTGTCCACCGGACAGCTGATTCGGGAATACATCTTTTTTATCGTACAAGCCCACGGTGTTAAGCAGATCAGCAGCAATTTTTTCCGCTTCCAGCGTGGATTGTTTCTTTACTTTGATCGGAGCAATTGTGATGTTTTGTTCTACCGTTTTGTGTGGGAACAGGTTGAAATGTTGAAACACCATACCCATTTTCTCACGAGTTGCGTTAATGTTGTGCTTGGGGTCTGTGATTGACACGCCTTCAAAATCAATCTCTCCCGAGGTAGGTTGTTCCAGCAGGTTCAGACAACGCAAGAATGTACTTTTCCCCGAACCGGAAGGACCGATGACCACGACAACCTCACCTTTGCCAATCGTCACGTTAATGCCCTTAAGCACATCGTTATTTCCATAAGATTTGTGTAATTGTCTAACGTCTATCACTTGCACTCAACTTCCTTTCCAGTCGTCCCAGCAGCTTGGACAAAATGAACGTCATTACAAAGTAGATGGCTGCTGCAATCAAAAATGGACTCAAGCCTTGGTACGTAATATTTTTGACCACACTTGCCTGATACATAATGTCCACCATACCGATAACGGAGATAATGGAGGATTCTTTGATGATGGTTATGAATTCATTACCGATCGCCGGTAATACAGCTTTGAAGGCTTGCGGTAAAATAATATAACGCATTGCTGCCCCTCTACCCATTCCCAGGGAACGAGCTGCTTCCAACTGACCCCGATCCACACCTTGAATACCTGCACGGAAAATCTCTGCCAGATAAGCACCACTATTAATTGAAAGTGTAATGATACCTGCCTGAAGTGCAGTGAAGTTAATGCCAAAGCTTAGGGAAAAACCATAGTAAATGATCATTAATTGTACCAGCATTGGTGTACCACGGATCACTTCAACGTAAGCAGTACCGATCCACCGCAAAATTGCAGCGTCATGCAAACGGAACAAACAGATGATCAATCCAATAATTACCCCGAAGATAACCCCAAGTGCAGACAACAGAAGTGTGTAGCCTATACCTGTAGCATAGAAACTTTTGTACTGCCAGAATACTTGGAAAATATTTTGTGATTTGTTTGCTTTGTCCGCCATCAAGAGGCTGGCGTCCGTCACCATCTGATTGATTTTATCTTCGCTTTTCAATCGCTCCAGTGTTCCATTTACGGCTGCTAGCAGCTCGGTATTGCCTTTACGAATCCCGATTGCCGCTTCTGCTTGCTCTTCGTCCGGAACAGCAGCAGCAAGTCCAATGATATCGTCCAGATAACCTGCAGCCACGGTATCTTCTACGATTGCCGCGTCAATACGTTTGGTTTGCAGTTGAAGCACGATATCCGAGATTTTATCAAGCGCAGTAAGCTTCGCTCCTGGAATACTCTGTCCGATCGTTTCCTGAATGGAGCCTTTCTGAACGCCAATCTTCGCATTTTCAAGTTCGGTCATGGTTGGATATTTGTCTTTATCCACATTGCGAACCATGATCACTTGTTTTGATTTATAGTAGGTGTCGGAAAAATCGATACTTTTCTTCCGCTCATCCGTCGGCGTCATACCTGAAATCACCAGATCAACACGCCCGCTCTGCAATGAAGGCAGAAGACCGTCGAAGCCCATATCCTCAATCACAAGCTCAGCGCCAAGATCTTTGGCAATCTCTTTGGCGATCTCAATATCAAAACCAACGATTTCATCTTTACCATTAATCACTTTATGGAATTCATATGGTGCAAAATCGGCACTTGTACCGAGCACCAGCTTTTTACTGCTTGAATTATCTGTAGTTCCACTTGCCAATGCCACAGGAACGGCAGTCGTCAGCAGAATAACAAAGGTCAACAGCATTATGGTGTAACGACTTATCAATTTCAACCTTTTTCTCCCCTTACAGTACATTGTATGCTTCTCATGTTGATGACTGAGTCATTATAAAGTACAATGCATGATTATGCAATGCATTTTGAAATTACAAATCTTGACTTGTTTCTGAAAAAATAAAGCAAACATGATATAATCAATGAATTATTTTCATTACGTATAAGGAGTTTACCAATGACATCTAAAAAATCACAAATTCTTACGGTTATTGATCAATATGCTTCCCGTTTTAAAGCCATTTCATCATATATCGGTGCGAATCCCGAACTGGGAAATGAAGAGTATCTCGCTTCTGCCCGTTTGAAAGAAGAACTTCTCTATCATGGTTTCACTGTAGAGGCTCCCATTCTTGGACTGGAGACAGCCTTTATCGGAACGTATTCCGCCGCCAAACCCGGCCCTACCATTGCATTATTGTGCGAATATGACGCGCTGCCGGAGATCGGTCACGCTTGTGGTCACCATCTGATCTGCATGATGAGTCTTGGAGCTGCTGTTGGGCTTAAGGCCATTCTGGATGAAGCAGGTGGAACAATTAAAGTGTTTGGCACACCCGCTGAAGAGACTCGTGGTGCCAAAGTTCCGATGGCGGAAGCAGGCTTGTTCGATGACTGCGATGTTGCCCTTATGGCGCATCCATACTATGCCTACGAAAAGTCAGGCAGCTCGCTGGCGATTGATGCTGTTCAATTTGAATTTCATGGTCGATCTTCACATGCTGCCGCAAGTCCGCATGAAGGCATTAATGCTCTGGATGCCGTCATTCAAACGTTCAACGGAATCAATGCATTCCGGCAACAAGTGAAAAGTACCGTTCGGATTCACGGTGTGATCAATAACGGAGGTCAGGCAGCAAACATCATTCCTGACTACGCTTCTGCACAATTTTATGTGCGTGCTGCAACCCGTAAAGAACTGAATATCCTCACTGAACGTGTGATTCAGATCGCTGAAGGTTCTGCGCTGCAGACAGGTTGCAAGCTCGTGACATCCAACTATGAAACGTCCTATGACGAGATGGTCACCAATGAGGCATTCTCAGCGGCATTTAGTCAAAATCTGATGGAACTCGGTATCCCGCAAGAAGAGATTGTGAGTGGTAACGATCATGGCTCCATGGACATCGGTAACGTTTCCCTGAAATGTCCCGCAATCCACCCCTACATCCGTGTAGTGGATGAAGTTCATACCCTGCACTCCATTGCCTTCCGTGATCTTGCACTTCAGGACCGCGCGCTGGATGGCATGATTCTGGGAGCAAAAGCACTTGCTACAACAGCCTACGACGTACTCAGTCAGCCAGAACTGCTTCAAACCATCCGAACGGAATTCGAGCAAGCTATTCGCTAAGAATCTAATCAACATGTGATATAGGCCCCCTAAACAGACTTGAATTCCAAGCTGTTTCAGGGTGCCTTTTTCTTAATTAGCTGTACGTATATTCAGCAAGAAGCTGGAGATGCTGTGAAAGAAACCTTTGAAAACGATGAAAATAATTCATTTTATTACAGTAAATGTGGTTCATTTGCTGGCTAACTTGGTTATTTATTGATATAAGTACGTGTTCAAAAAGACCGGTTTTCATAACTTATCCTATATTGAGGAGGTGCTGTCATGCTGCTAGAAGCCATGTATCATGTTCCTCGTGACAAGTGGGCTTATGCCTATAATTCGTCAACCATACATCTGCGTGTACGAACCAAACGAAATGATGTGCAATACGTGACTGCACTGACCGGAGATAAGTACAATTGGAACGGAACGTATAAGGAAATACAACTGGAGAAGGCTGCTGCGGATAGCATATTTGATTATTGGGAGGCTGCCATCAAGCCACAATTCAAACGTCTCACCTATATATTTCGAATAACCGCCGGTTCGGAAGATGTTTTTCTTGCCGATAACGGAATTCATTATGAGCTCCCCTATCCAACCGGAGGATATTATGAGTTTTCGTATATACATGAAATCGATGTGTTTAAGGTACCTGAATGGGCCAAAGAAGCCGTCTTTTATCAGATCATGACTGAACGGTTTGCTAATGGTGATCCCAAGCTGAATCCTCCAGAAACGCATGAATGGGGTGGCAAACCGGAATTGGACAATTTTTTTGGTGGAGATCTGCAAGGTGTGCTGGATCATTTGCATGACTTGACCGAACTTGGCGTGAACGCCATTTACTTTACCCCGCTATTCCAAGCCAATTCCTATCACAAATACGACACAATAGACTATAAAAAAGTCGACCCTCATTTTGGTGACAATGCCCTGCTCAAACAATTGACAGAAGAATGCCATCGTCTGGGTATCCGAGTGATGCTTGACGCTGTGTTTAACCATTGCAGTGAAGACTTCCCTCCTTTTCAAGACGTTCTCCAGAATGGAAAAAACTCAAAGTATGCCGGCTGGTTCCACATCAATGAATATCCGGTTCAGATCAAAGACGGTATCCCTACCTACGATACATTTGGTTTCTATGGCAACATGCCCAAGTTCAATACAGCCAACCCAGAGGTTAAAGCATATCTACTTGATGTAGCAGAGTACTGGATTAAGGAAATCAAGCTAGATGGCTGGCGTCTGGATGTAGCCAATGAAGTGGACAACCATTTCTGGCGTGATTTTCGCAAGGTTGTTAAGGCGGCGAATCCGGAAGCCTATATTGTTGGTGAAGTATGGAGCGACTCCTTAACCTGGCTTATGGGTGATCAATTCGATTCCGTCATGAATTACCCATTTGCCGACAAAGTGCTTCAGTTCTTCTGTGGTTCAATGGATGGTTATAACTTTGCCAATGAGATGGGTTCACTGATTATGCGCTATCCACAACAAACCAACGAAGTCATCTTCAATATGCTGTGCAGCCATGATACCCCACGACTGCTGACCCGGTTAGGTGAAGACAAACGCCGTTTAAAGTTGTCGGTTGTATTTCTTTTCACCTATATCGGTACACCCTGTATTTTCTACGGCGATGAGGTGGGAATTAGTGGTGATGCTGATCCAGATTGTCGAAAATGTATGGAATGGGACCCCGCCAAGCAAGACAGAGAACTGTATGATTTCTATCGTCTGATGATTGATTTACGTAAAAGCAATGAAGCCCTACGCAAAGGACGCTTCCGTTTCCTTAAGGCGGATCACCATGATCCCTGTATTGTGTACGAGCGTGTGGATGACAACCTTCACTTTACCGTATGGATGAATAATACACCTCAAGATCGAACGCTTTCTCATCCCATGGAAACGAAAGACTGGAAGGATGCATTAACCGAAGAGCCTGTATTTCCAACCGATGGAATGATGAATATTAAACTTGACCCGTATGGGTACCGCATTTTGTATAGACAGCTTGATCAGACAAACATCCAACACTATTGAAGTTTATATTCAAACAGTCATATAAAAAAAGAGAAAACACTTCCACTGTCTCAGATGTTGACTTTCATTCTGAACTTTGGAAGTGTTTTTGTTTATTAGTTTAAAAAAAGCCACAGCATGATATGCTGCGACTCATTCAGGATTACATCAGTTTACAGGCTCATGTGTGATCCGGCGATATATGTCCATATATTCTTCAGCTGAGACGTTCCAGCTGTATTCCCCGCTCATTGCATTTTTCACAATCTTCTTCCAATGTTCTGGCTGTTTGTAGATTTCCTCGGCACGTCGAATGGTATTCATCATGTCATGTGCATTAAAGCTAGTGAATGAGAATCCATTCCCTTCTCCAGTATACTCATTGTATGCCTGCACAGTATCGTTCAGCCCCCCTGTTTCCCTTACCAGAGGCACACTCCCATACCGCAGAGCCAGTAACTGACTAATACCACATGGTTCGAACCTCGATGGCATCAGGAAGATATCACTCCCTGCATAGAAGCGGCGGGATAACCCATCGTTAAACGTGATCTGGGCAGACATTTTGAGCGGATAACGATTAGCGGCTTCACGGAACCAGTGTTCATACGTTGGCTCTCCTGTTCCCAGTACAGCGAATTGAATGTCATCATAGTACAACAATTCATCCAGGATACGGCAGACCAGATCAAGCCCCTTTGAGTCCACGAGCCTTGTCACCATCACCATGAGAGGTACATCGGGACGAACTGGAAGCCCAAGTTCCTTTTGCAGCTCAATTTTGTTCTCCGTTTTCTTGGCCAGACTCGTTCTGTATTTTACTGGAATTTTAGTATCCGTTGCCGGGTTGTAGCTCTTGGTATCAATCCCGTTCACAATCCCGCTGAAACGATCTCCAAGTGAGTTTAGCAGTCCGTCCAATCCGTATCCATAATAAGAGGTTTGCACCTCCTGAGCATATGTTGGGCTCACAGTTGTCACATGGTCAGCATACACAATTCCTGCTTTCAGGAAATTGACATTACCATAATATTCGGCTCCATCTACGGTGAAATATCGATCGTCCAACTCAAGGATTTCACTGAATAACTCATGCGGGAATACCCCTTGGTACAACAAGTTATGTATGGTGAATACCGTACGAATATCACTGTAGAATGAATCATGTTTGTAATGGGCTTCAAGTACCAAAGGAATCATTCCTGCATGCCAGTCATGACTGTGCAGCACGTCAGGTTTGAACTCAATCTGTGGCAACACTTCGAGAACTGCACGGTTGAAGAAGGCGAAACGCTCGCCGTCATCCATATACCCGTACACTCCATCACGACCAAAATAATACTCATTATCCACAAAATAAACTGGAATTCCATCATAAACCAGCATTTCTATTCCACAATAAGGTCTGCGCCAACCAAGAGGCACATCAGTTGTGATGACTGGTTGCAATGCCTCTTTATATTCATTAGGAATCCCTTTGTATTTAGGCATAATCACCCGCACGTCTGCCCCGTTCTTCTTTAATGCGAAAGGGAGAGCACCGATTACGTCAGCAAGGCCACCTGTTTTGATAAATGGATGTACTTCAGCAGCAGCAAATAGAATATTCATACCTTTGTCCTCCTCTTCGGCTTTAGCGTGTTGTTTTCTTTCTTATTTTTCGTTGTTGAACTGACGGAAGTAATACTCGCAGGCGATTCATCCGTTTTCCGACGCGTGTTCTTTTTTAGAATCACAATGCTCAGCGGAGGCAAAACTAATTCAAGACTATGCGGATGCCCATGAAAAGGAATCTTTTCGGTAGGCAGTTGCATATCATTAGTAATGCCTGAACCGCCGTAGACGGAATGGTCACTGTTCAGAACTTCGGTATACATACCGGGACGCATGACACCAATCCGGTAACGCTCCCGCTTGACCGGCTGAAAGTTTATGAGCACAAGGAGTGTATCCGCAGGTTTTTTTCCTTTGCGTACATATGAAATGACACTCTGGTCCTGATCATCCGGAGTGATCCATTCATAACCGTCCAAGGAATGATCAAGCTCCCACAAAGCTTTTTCGCTCAAGTACAGGTTAGACAGCTCACGCTCAAACTGATGTAAATTGCGGTGACTGTCATAATCCAGCAAGAACCAGTCCAGTTGATCCTCATCTTTCCATTCAATGAACTGGCCGAATTCTCCACCCATAAACAACAGCTTTTTCCCTGGGAAAGTCATAAAATAGCCCAGAAAAGCACGCATGCCAGCAAATTTCTGCTCATAGGTTCCTGGCATCTTGTCGAGGAGCGACTTTTTGCCATGAACAACCTCGTCATGAGACAGAGGAAGCACATAATTTTCAGCAAAGGAGTATACGACCGGGAAAGTCAGCAAATGATGTTTGGAAGGACGTTCATGAAAATCAGATTCCATGTAATCAAGTGTGTCATTCATCCAGCCCATGTTCCATTTGTAGTTAAAGCCCAGACCACCTTCATGTACTGGTAAAGTCACCATTGGCCATGCACTTGATTCTTCAGCCATCATCAATGCATAAGGGAAATACTTAAACACCGTCTCATTTAGCTGCTGTAAGAAAGCTACAGCCTCTTTGTTTTCAAGACCACCTTCATCATTGGTACGATATTGTCCTGGCTGTTTCTCAAAATCAAGCCGAAGCATACTCGTAACTGCATCAACACGGAGTCCGTCAAAATGATACATCTCCATCCAATATAATGCATTGGAGATCAGAAATGAACGAATTTCAGGTTTCGAGTAGTCAAAGCTGAGTGTACCCCAACCCGGCTTCTCCGCTAACATCGGATCTGCATACTCATACAAAGGCGTACCATCAAACATACGCAGCCCATGAGCGTCTTTGGCAAAATGTGCAGGAACCCAATCCAGCAATACGCCAATCCCAGCCTGATGTAATGTATCCACCAGGTACATCAGATCTTTCGGATGCCCATAACGACTGGTTGGCGCGTAAAATCCTGTGTTTTGGTATCCCCACGAAAGGTCGTATGGATGTTCACTGAGGGGCATCATTTCAACATGTGTATATTTCATTTCTAATAAGTAAGGAACAAGTAAATCAGCCATCTCGCGATAATTATAGAGGCTTCCGTCTTCTTTTCGCCTCCAGGTTCCCATATGCATTTCGTAAATATGTAGAGGTTTGTTATACATGGTACGTTGTTTGCGTCTCCAGGCTCCATCATTCCATTTATACCCTTCGATTGAACTGGTGACAGAAGCTGTCTGAGGTCGAACCTCTGCTTGAAACGCGTATGGGTCCGCTTTGAGCAATTCTGTGCCATCTTCCGTTAATATTCGGAACTTGTATAAAGTTCCTTCACTGATTTCCGGAAAAAAACGACTCCAAAATCCTGATTCGGGTATCTTATATAAAGGTTCCTTTTCGCCTTTCCATTCATTGCGGTCCAGAGCCAGTCCTACTTCTGCGGCATTTGGCGCCCATACGGTAAAGCGATACCCCTGAAGGCCATCGCAAGTCTCAGGCTGTGCGCCCAACATTCGATAACTGTGATGAAGGTTTCCTTCATGAAATAAATAAATATGCTCCGGCAATATATCCGGATGTGCTAACGGTTGAATGGCCAAGAGATCACCTTCTTCTCAAGAAAATAGATATAACAGTTACCATTACCCCATTCTAGCCAAGTTGAAAAGAAAAATGCGGTGCTTTAGAAAATGTTGTATTTTTTCTGAATTTTTACAGCAACAATAGTTTCAATTGTTCTACTTTGCGTTAATGATGTACTACAATGCACAATATTTTGGGAGGGAAACGATTATGTTTAATAAAGATTGCATCGCTATGCTGTTGGCGGGAGGAGAAGGGAAGCGATTAGCCCCTTTAACCTCGAGTATCGCAAAACCCGCTGTACCGTTTGGCGGGCACTACCGGATCATCGATTTTCCTCTCAGTAACTGCGTAAACTCAGGGATCGATACTGTAGGAGTATTGACGCAGTACCAAGCGGAATCGTTACATGATCATATTGGTGGAGGAGAACCATGGGGACATGGCAACTCAAATGAGGCAGGAATTTCCTTACTTCCATCTTATCATACAGGAAATGACGAATACTTGGGAACGGCGGATGCTATTTATAAAAATATTGACTATATTGATCAACAAAACCCCGAAAATGTTCTAATTTTGTCGGGTGACCATATTTATCATATGAATTATCGTGATATGTTGGAGGCTCATCAGGCCAATAATGCCGCAGCAACGATTTCAGTTATGGAAGTTCCTTGGGACGAAGCACATCGCTTTGGCATTATGGCTGCCGATGCTGATCTGCGTGTAACAGAATTTGCCGAGAAGCCGGCTGAACCAAAAAGTAATCTGGCTTCAATGGGCATTTACATGTTCAAATGGGAGTACTTGAAGCGCCATCTATTGGAAGATGCTGCTAACCCTGAGTCCAGCCATGACTTCGGTAAAGATGTTATTCCACAGATGTTGAACGAAAACAATCCCCTTTTTGTCTATAACTTTAATGGGTATTGGAAAGATGTTGGTACAGTTAAGAGTCTGTGGGATGCCCATATGGACCTGCTCTACAACGATGAGAACTGGAGTCTGCAAAAAGAAAACTGGCCGATGTTTACTCGCGGCTGGCGTTCCAAGCCAAGTGCTTACAAAGCCAGAAATGCGAAGATCGAACAGTTAGCTTCCATGATTCATGACTCTTGTGCCATCGAAGGTCGTGCAGAACGTTCCGTTATCTTCTGCGGCGCTGAAGTAGGTAAAGGCTCTGAGGTTAAAGACAGTGTCGTTATGCCTAACGCACGTATAGGCCGTGGGGTTCACATCGAACGCGCCATCATCGGTGAAGGTGCAATTATCAAAGACGGTGCAATTGTGAAGGGTACAGCGGATGAAATTGTTGTCGTTGGACCTAACGAGGTCGTCTCTGCCAAACCGGCTGTCCGTACGCAACCCGTTCGTATGTTGAAAGAAGTATATGAAAAAAGTGGGCGCTTGCGCGCTGGTGAACTTTCTTCATAATGAAATAAACGTTATACAAAAAAGGCGAGCCTTGGATGGCTCGCCTTTTTGATATTGATATGAATATTGTGAAGCAGACCTGGTCGGTGATCGCAAATGGATTCAAGCTTAAGACTTTTCCTGATCCAATTTTACATCACTTGCTGTTCGTTCTTCAGGCAATGCATGATCACCAGACTGCGTTACAGATTCTTCTGTACCCGTCTCATCAGCCACAGCCGGTAACGTCACCGTAACGATTGTACCCGATCCAAGTTCACTCTGCATCGTAATTGTTCCCTCATGCAGTTCAACCAGTTCTTGCGTAATCGCAAGTCCCAGTCCCGTTCCCCCATTTTGATGATTGACCTGGAAGAAGCGATCCCGTACTTTAATCAGGTGTTCTTCACTAATTCCGATACCGGTGTCTTGAACCGCTGCAATAATCTGACCATTCTCTTCTTTAACAGACAAGAAAATCCAGGAATTCTCATGTGAAAATTTGATCGCATTATCTACAATGTTTAAAAAGACTTGTTTCAGTCGATTCCCGTCTCCATGGACATTATAAGCTCGAGTCTCGTCTGTTTCCAGCTTCAGATGAACCTGTTTTTGTTCCGCTTTGGCCCAGACATTCAACATCGTTTCCTGCACAATTTCACGTATGTTGACCGTTCCTTTAACCAGCTTCATCTGATTCTGCTGCAATTTGGAGAAATCCAGCATCTCTTCGACCAGTCCAATCAATCGTTCGGTTTCTTTGGAAATGATACCCATGCCGATACGGGTTTCTTCCGGATCATAACCGCCTGAGTCCAGTGTCTCGCTCCAGCCCTTGATACTGGTCAGCGGTGTTCTTAATTCATGGGAGATCGACGAGATAAAATCATCCTTGATCTGATTGCTGCGCACAATCTCATGTGCCATGAAATTAAGTGTTGATGCCAATTCGCCCAGTTCGTGCTTGTAATTCCCCTTTACCCTGACATCCAGCCGTCCTCTGGCCATTTGGGCAGAGACTGCGGTGATGTTGTTGATTGGACGTACAATGGAATTCGCCATCCCAATACTAATGATCAAAACGATAGCAAGCACGCCAATACCGACCGCAATGGCAAGCATTCCCATATTCAGTAGTTTGGAGTTCACATTTTCAAGCGATGTAAGGTATCGAATAACATACGTATTTTCGCCGCCAAGATCAAACTTGTGTGAAACGGCCATGACAGATTCTCCAGTACCTGGTTGTCTTCCAATCCAGCGCCCCATATCCCCGTTCAAAGCCTGCATAATATCACTGGTTTGCAGCACCGCACGGTCGGATTCAAAAGCAGTTGAACTTGCCAATACACGCCCGTTCAGATCCAAAATTTCCAACTCAGTATTGGACAGTGCCAAATTTACAATTAATCTGGACAGATTATTGCCATCTTCCGTGTTATTCTCACGAGCGATCGGCTCGAAAAAGTCCTTTGAATTGGAAATGTGGGTACTAATCGTATTGTAGATACTTTCATAATAATACCTTTGCACTGCCAACATAAATACGAATTCGACCAACAGCAGAGCAAGAAAAACTACAAAGAAATAATGTAGTACGATCTGCCGTGTAATGCCTTTTTTAATCATTGCTCCCGGCCCTTCCATTTGTACCCGTGACCCCATACAGTCTGCAGGTATTCGGGCTCGGAAGGATTGTTCTCAATTTTTTGACGCAAACGACGAATGTTAACATCCACAATTTTGGGATCACCCATGTACTCTTTTCCCCATACATGATCTAACAATACATCGCGGCTGAGCGGTGTATTCTCTTTTTCCAGGAAAAACTGAATCAGGGAAAACTCCGTTGGAGTCAGCTCAATGGCTTCATTCTGTTTCTTAAATTGCTTCGAAATGAGGTCCAACGAAAATGGTCCGGACTGGAACGTAACCTTCGCCGCAGTTTCCCGATGCACGTTCACACGGCGTAATAACGACTGAATACGTGCAATCAACTCTGTTGGGCTGAAAGGCTTGCTTACGTGATCATCTGCACCAACGGAGAGTGCGTACACTTTATCCTGTTCCTGAACTTTCGCGGTCAAAAAGATGATGCCCAGACGTTCATTCGTTTCACGGATCCGTCGACACACCTCGAATCCATCAATACCTGGTACCATGACATCAAGCAGAGCCAGATCAATATCCGGTACTGTTTGCAGTATGCGAAGCGCTTCATGGCCGTCACCCGCTTCAAGCACTTCGAAACCGTTTCTCTTCAAATTAATCACTATAAAACTGCGGATGGATTCTTCATCCTCAAGAATAAGTACTTTACTCATTAAGTTCTCCCTTTCTATTCAGCTGAGAAATATTGCTCAGTGCATCTTTACCCGCCTCTGATTGTGCTACTCGTGAAGCAATAACCCGATCTTTGGTACGCGTAATTTCCTTCCAGCTTTTACCCTTCTCCTGTTCCCACTTGGAAAGGGTGAAATATTTGATCTCTGCCACGGTTTCATCCGTATCAATCATTTTAAATCGAATATATTTTTCCTTTTCCGATTTGGTGTCTATAGTGATCTTACCGTACCACTCTGGCTTGAGATTTAGATGAAATAAATCAGCATCATCCCGGAATTGGAACGAGACAAATTTCTTGCCTTCTTTGCCATCCCATTGATAATAGGTATAGAACCACAACCTGGAGTCAAAAACGTAATGCTCCCAACCTTTTGGAGTCTCTTTAAGTCCAAACTCAATAATACCATCATTATCGACATCACCGCTTAAAATTTTGTCATCTCTATACGTTTGATCCGGTGATTTAAAAGCATTAATTAACTTGTTATCCTTAACATACATGATTTGCGAGAAGGAACTCCGATCATCCAGCTCAATATCCAGTACAATCCCCATTTGTCCTTTGGAGATCTCTCCACCAAGAGCACTATAAACTTCTTTAACCGTATAATCGGTCTGCACCCGATCAACTTCCTTGAAGCTGCCATCTTCATACTGATATAAAGCAGTGGTTGCAAAGCCGCTGTTGTTGAGCGAAATGATAACAAAATCGCTCTTGCCGTCCCCACTCAAATCCAGCGTGTTTCCCTGCGCATCATCAATAATATACTGGTTATATGGTACTCCGCCCAGAACCTGCTCCAGCGCCCCGCCTTTATAAGAGTAGGCTGTCAAAGCTTTCTGCTCCTGTAAACTTACACCAAGAATAATATCCGGATTTCCATCATTCGTAATATCCAATACTTTAAAGGATTGCAGCTCATTTCCCGGCACATCAAATGTAAGCTTTTTAACCCATGCGCCTCCCTGCTCTTCCAAAATCATGCCATGGATTCGCACATTCTCGTTTGGTGTCTCATAAAAGACAATTGCTTCTCGAGTTCCATCCCCATTCAGGTCTTCTACCCGAATCATACTGGTGTTATTCATATCCTTGGGACGGATCAAGGTGCTCTCTGGTGGTAGTTTAAGCTGAACCACGTTGTATAGTTTTTCCTTATCTGTGGACATCATTGGTTTTCTCATCAAACCCTTGGGGTCACTTATGACTGTGCATCCGCTCAGAACAGAACCAAGCATAATTGCCATAGTTCCTGCTGCAATGAAGCGTCCCCACCGTGAATTAAACAATCTCATCACTCTTTTCAATAGTTTAAATCTGGTTTTTTTCTTGCTGCGTCAGTCTCCGTCCACGAATGTCAAAAGCAATCTTGCCTTCTGCCAATCCCCAGATCCGCGTGGCATGTTTCTCAGCAAGCTCAATAGGCAGTACTGCAATGACTGTAGCACGTTCTTCTTCACATAATTTGCGCAATGTTTCCAGCACCGAATCTGCCGTGTGAGGGTCCAGACCAATCACAGGTTCGTCGGCCAGAACCACTTTGGCACCATGAGCAAGTGCTCTTGCAATGGCAACGCGCTGCTTCTCGCCGCCACTAAGCTTTTCTGCGATTTGATGTGCCTTATCGAGTAATCCCAATCCTTCGAGATAATCCATAGCACCCATATAATCATCGGAACGTACCATACCGGTCACCATTCTCCATACGGGAGTCTGACCCGATCGCCCGATTAATACATTTTTAAGAGCTGTACGTCTGGGGAATAACTCAGGATTCTGCTCCAAGTATGCCCATTCCCGTTTGATTTTCCGTTTTCCAGACCAGCCTTCTTTCAAGATCTCGGCACCATCCACCGTGAATCGGCCAGAATCCCATTTTTCCATCATGGCCAAACATTTAAGCAACATGCTCTTACCGCTGCCGCTTGAACCAACGACAGCAATCATCTCACCTTGTTGCATATCAAATCGAATATCCCGCAGAACGGGAACGCGGTCCACGCCAACGGATTTACTCAAGTTCTCTACTCTGATCATCGCGATGTCTCCTCTTGTCCATGTTTTTCCCTACCACTAGTGTACTCGGAAATGGACATCAATTTCCATGCGAACACCAGCTTCTATTTTAACACAGATTCGAACTCAGGTTTACGACGAAATAATATACCTGCCACACCAAAAAGAAGGTACATGATTCCAAGCAGGGTGAACATACTTCCGGGTGAGATCCAGTTGATCATCTGACCACCCAGATTCGGTCCGATAATGCTTCCAATTGTGAAATGAAAGGATGCCACCACGTTGGCTGCGGGCAGCAACACTTTAGGCAAAATGTCTGCGGCATAGGCCAAGCCCAATGAGAAAAAGGAACCGACCAGACCACCTGCGATCGTTAACAATACAAGTGTCCACCAGAAGTGCGTACCTGCAACAGGAACCAGCATGAATACAATCCCCCCACTGATGCCCGCAAACATCAATATCTTCTTACGCCCATATCGGTCACTCAACATTCCGAGGGGCAATTGAAGGAACAAACCTCCAATACCGATAAATGGAAGCAACGATGAAATCTGATTGGTATCGAATCCAATCCGAAGGCCGTACACGGGGAAGTTGCTATTCATACCGGCCTCCATATATCCGTATAAGAGTGCTGGTAAAAGTGCATACCAGGCCCATGCCAGACTGCGACGGAAGCGACGTTCCGGCAGTTGGCCATGCTCTGCTTTTTCCGGTTTCGTATCCGGAAGCTTCATTAATACTAGGATAAGTACTGCTGCAATACAGATGAACAAGACCCAGAAAGGGACAGCATCACCGAAGCCAAGCAGCTTTATTCCGAGAGGACCAATACTGAATCCGAGACCGTAGGACATGCCATATAACGATATGTAACGTCCACGCTTTTCAGGTGCAGTAACAAGCAGCACCCAGAGCTGGGCCGCATAATGTAGTGCGCTATCTCCTATTCCAACGACCAGACGTAAAATGAACCATATTTTAATATCCGGTAAATAAGGAAACAGGATCAAAGGAACCATGACCAATAACAGGCCGCCTACAATCAGCTTTTTGAACCCCAATGCACCCAGTAGTCGCTCCGCAACTAACGTCATGGCAAATGAACCAACGTACAAGGCGGCAGCGTTTAATCCGTTTAAACCTGGTGAAACCCCTTTTTGCTCCAAAAAAATCGAAAGCACAGGAAGCAAAAGCCCCTGACTTATGCCCGCCACCACAATAACCGTAATCAGAATCAGATAACTGGCTGTCGAGTGTGATCGTTTGGGACGAGTAATCGATGACACGAATTCATTCCTCCTGCAAGCACACAAAGAAAAATCGCCATCGCTGACGACTTTCGTATGTTATACATATGGTTTTAAACTGCTATTCATGGACCAGGGCTTTGCCCCGGACTTGAACATTATAGTGGACAACGCCCTGCAAAACAAGCCATAATAGTAGTTAAGTCGCTGCGTACATTTAGATGTGACGGGAGGATTCTGCAACATTATGGCTTATCATGTGAAAATTGATGTTTCACCGATATATGAAATGCTTAACAGCTTTCTGGTTTATGTCACGAAAAAATGGATTCAGCATCTGGATATTGGTCCTGAATGGATTCTGGAAGTGGAAGGCAAACTAAGTTCCAATGTACGAGCTGCGCTCGCACCTGCTGCCACTTGGCCTTTTGATGATTTTGATGTTTTGTTTGCATGGGCAGCATATCAAAATGATACATCAGAGAATCGTGATTTCCTGGACATGCTTGCCGGAATGACTGCGGAAGACCTATATGCACGTGTGTCTCCTCTTCTGCCCGCACTTACAATAGAAGAATCTACACGCATTCGGAACAGTTATGTCCCATTATTGCGACTATGGGATGAACACTACTGCCAGAATATGAGCGAAGATCAGCGTGTATGGCTGGAAGAAGATGCCGAGGAAAAACGCATTTTGCTTGATAAAATGGGCTCTGAACTGCTTATTGAATATGCTACAGCGGGCGTTCTTGTTGAACCGATGCCTGGACTGAACGAAGTTATCCTGTTTCCAACGGTGCACAATCGCCCTATTAATATGTACTGCTTCTATGAGGGAATGATGATTATGCAGTATCCGGTAGATGCACCTGAAGAAAATGAAGATCAGCCGCCAACATGCCTTTTACGATTCACCCATGCACTGGCTGATCCCGAAAGACTTCGCCTGCTTCGTTACGTATCGGATGAACCCAAGTCTCTCGCTGAGATGTGTGAAGAATTGGGCAAAGACGAAGATACGGTCAAAGATCAGGTGATGGCGCTGCGCATCGCAGGTCTGCTGCGAACTCATCTGCTCGGAAGCAACCGTAAAGAGAAATACAGTATTCGCCCAGATGGCGTATCTGAATTGAATATGTTTCTGGAATCTTACATTCGCATATAATTCATTTGACCCAATGTGGAGTTGCTGGCTACAAGGAGTGAGTTAGATCATGAAATTAATGAAACAACATATTTTGTTTGACCTTGATGATACACTCGTATACTGCAATAAATATTTCAACCTGATTTTGGGAGAATTCTTTGAGAATATGCAGGAGTGGTTTGATGGACATTCTTTGACAACGCAAGAGATCCGTGAGAAACAGCTGGAGATTGATGTAACCGGAGTGGACAAGCTTGGCTTTGCAAGTCACCATTTCCCGCAATCCCTGATTGATACCTATCGTTACTTTTCTGGGAAGTTTGCCAGATCAACTTCTCCCAGAGAAGAATCTTATCTGAGCAAGTTGGGTATGAGCGTGTACGAACAGGAAGTTGAACCCTATCCTCATATGGTTGAAACGCTTGAGAACCTCAAAGGCGCAGGACATTCCCTCTACTTATATACCGGCGGCGAAACTGTGATCCAGCAGCGTAAGATTGATCAGATGAAACTCTCGGCGTATTTTGATGATCGGATCTATATCCGACAACACAAAAACATAGAGGCACTGGAAGGCATTCTGTCTAACGGTCCGTTTGATCGTCGTGCGACATGGATGATTGGCAACTCACTGCGGACAGACATTATGCCCGCGGTAAAAGCCGGAATACACAGCATATATATCAAACAACCAAATGAATGGCAATACAACATCGTAGAACTTCAACCCAATCCGGAAACATCGATGTATACCATCACTGCACTGGAAGAGGTACCCAAAGTCATACACGAAAATATACATCAGCAGCAACAAAAAAGGACCCTTGGATAAGGGTCCTTTTACTTTATCATGACTAACATCAAGCATCCTGTTTCTCACCAGATAACTTGCCTGTTACCACGTCTTGCAAAATAATACGTGCCTTCACGGTACTCCCGTCTTTTCGTTTGAACGATAGGACCTGGGTACTCCCCTTCTCAATCAGCGATTTTAACATCGTACTGGTGATTTTCTTGCCCGCATACTCTTTCCATACCACAAACGAACAGCCTTCCTTGAAACGTGAGCATCCATAACCCTTCTTGCCCTCTATAATCTGACCTGTACAGCCGGGAGAAGGACAAGGTGCCAGTAACTCTCTCACTCCGGTTGGGCTCGCAGTGGAAGATGGCGCCTTGTTGGTGGTGCTTTTCGCACTGACGGCTCTCGATGAAGATGCCGAAGTCTGACGGGACGTTTTTACAGTTGAACCGCCACTAGCTGTCTTGGCTGATGTCCTTGTATTACCTGCCTGGGTTCTGGCTCCCTTGCCTTTCCCCCTGCCTGCACGCGAATCTTCTCCAAAAGCATCTGCCGGCGCCGGGGCTTGCACACGCACCTTCTCAATGATGGACAACGTAAATTTCTTAACGTTCTCCATGAACTTGTCCTGCCCCGCCTCACCTTTGGAAATCTGATATAATCTTCTTTCCCATTGGCCTGTCATCTCGGGGGAGGTTAACAGATCTACGCCTGCTCGGCGAATCAATTCGATAGCCGTTCTTCCTTTGAGCGTTAACTGCATTTTTTTCCCCTGCATCGTAATGTAACCTACGTTTTTGAGGCGCTCAATTGTAGCAGCACGTGTAGCCGGAGTACCCAAACCACTGTCTTTCATCGCATCTCGCAGCTCTTCATTCTCGATCTGTTTGCCTGCACTTTCCATCGCTTTCAGCAATGTTCCCTCGGTATAACTTTTGGGAGGCTGGGTCGCCTTCTCCTTGAACTCACTCTTCGTACATTGAACAGGCAATTCAGGTTGTACGCTAAAAGCCTTGTCCGTCCACTCTTCAGCTTCCTCTTCTTCATTGCCGTTTTTCTTGGTCTTCTTCTTGCCTGCCCCACCCTGTTCCTGATCTCCGGAACCGAGAACCACTTTCCATCCGAGGGACAGCAGCTCTTTGACAGATGTCTTAAACTGATGTTTCTCCACTTCGGTGAGCACGGTATGTTGCTTATACTCCGCCGGAGGATAAAAGTGAGACAAGAAACGTCTTACTATCAAATCATAGATGTTCTGCTCATCCTTGGATAAGGTACCTGGTCGCTTCAAAGTAGGTAGGATCGCATGGTGATCTTCAACCCTGCTCGGATTACATACCCCTTTATTATTCTTATGAACAAGCTCTGGTTTAGCCCCTTGCGCAAGCTCACTATAGGTACCATTTTTAAGCAGGTTTAACGTTTTGTGCATACCTTCAATATTCTGTTCCGTAACATAGTTGGAGTTCGTCCGCGGATACGAAATTCCCTTGTGTTTTTCATACAAGGCCTGTGCGATATCCAGTGTTTTTTTGGCACCATATCCGAATTTGGCATTGGCTTCACGCTGTAAAAGGGTCAGGTCATACAAACGATACGGATATTCCTTCGTCTGCTTCGCTTCATATTTGGTAATCTGCCCTGTCTTGCCCTTCACACTGGCTGCAATGGCCTCTGCTGCCTCCGCATCTGTCAACTTATCTCCTTGACGCAGTCCCCGGTACTCGACACCTTCCTGCCGAAACCAGGCGGCCACTTCATAAAAGGTCTGCGACTGGAACGCTTCAATCTCTATTTCCCGATCATAGATTAGCGCGAGTACCGGCGTCTGCACACGGCCTACAGACAACAATGCATTATGACGGGTTGTAAATGCCCGTGAGGCATTCATGCCAATTAGCCAATCGGCTTCACTTCTGGCGCGAGCAGCATGGGTCAAATTTTCAAATTCAGAGGCATCCTTCAGCCCATCAAAACCACGTCTAATGCTCTCTGCTGTCAAATCCGATATCCATAAACGCTTTACAGGCTGACGCAGCTTCAATTGCTGTTGTATAAGAGCGAAGATGTACTGCCCTTCTCTCCCTGCATCGCAAGCATTAACGATCGCTGAAGCCCGTTTAGCCAGTTCTCCAATCGTTTTGAGCTGATCTTTCGTTCTCGGATTGGGTACAATCTTGAACTGATCGGGTATGATCGGCAGATCCGCTATATTCCAACGCTTGTACTTCGTATCATAGGCATCCGGTTCAGCCAGTCCAAGTAAATGCCCTATCGCCCATGTGATGATGTAATGCTCACCCTCCAGATAGGTTCGATTGTTCTTGGCCTTTGGTTCTATGACGGCGGCAATGGTTCGACCCATGTCGGGTTTTTCCGCTATAACCAGTGTCTTCATCCGTCCATCTCTCCTCCTTCACCGTCCGCATGACGGCAAAAAGGGGCCTTCCGCCGACGGAAGCCCCTTGCTTCTGATACATATTATATCAGATTTTGGATTCGGGAGCACCCTCCCAGAATGAATTAAACTGCAGCCTGTTCTTTCAGAACATGTTTTTGTCTGCACTCTTTGCATACACCTTGGAAATCCAGACGATGATCCGTGACAGCAAAGCCATACTGACGCTCTATCTGTTGTTCCAAACGAAGCAGACCATCTTCCATAATCTCTTCTACTTTCCCACATTCGGTACAGATCAAGTGATGGTGATGATGAGAACCATCTGTACTTCGCAGATCGAAGCGCGCAGCACCATCCCCAAAGTTAATCTTTTCAACGACCTGAAGATCACTCAGCAGTTCGAGAGTTCGGTATACCGTAGCCAATCCGATCTCAGGGAACTGCTCTTTAACCAAGAGGAAAACTTCCTCTGCACTAAAATGATCCTTTTCATGTTCAAGCAACACACGTACAGTAACTTCCCGTTGTTGTGTTAACTTATATCCTTTTTCAACTAATTGATTTTTAATGTGAAATATCTGTTCTGAAATGGACTTGTCCCGGTTACTTGCCATAGCAGGTCGCACCTCCGGTTTATATTCATTGAAATTTATTTTTATCGTACGGATTCGTGGTTTCATTCAATCCTTATTTATAATTATTATAATATAATAATAAATCTTTATCACGTAAAAAGCAATGCTATTGCTCACACTTATATGAAATATGTAGTCAAATTGGTTAAAATAACAGCAAACAACCCTCGCTGATCGCGAAGGTTGTCATTAATACTCGTTCTATACTTTTTACACCAGAACCGAAGCACCCATCAAGTATTTGTCCACTTCACGAGCAGCCTCACGGCCTTCATTAATTGCCCATACAACCAAGCTTTGGCCACGACGCATGTCACCTGCTGCGAATACTTTATCCACATTGGTGTTGTATTTGCCGTAACGTGCCTTAACGTTAGTACGACGATCTGTTGCAAGACCCAGTTGTTCTACCAACGTTTGTTCCGGTCCATCAAAACCAATGGCAATCATGGCCATCTGAGCCGGGAATACACGCTCTGTACCAGGAATCGGCTGATAAATCTTACGACCAGTTTCATCCACAATACGCTCGATCTGTACTGTATGCAATTCTTTGAGGTTCCCCTCATCGTCTCCAACAAATTTCGTTGTCATGATGGAGAATTCACGCGGATCTTGACCAAACAATGCTTTGGCTTCCTCTTGTGCATAATCAAGTGTGTATACGTTCGGGAATTGTGGCCAAGGGTTGTTAATGCGATCACGTTCCATAGGTGCTTGGGTATGCGTACCGAATTGAGTGATCGTACGACAACCATGACGCAGCGATGTAGCTACACAGTCAGATCCTGTATCACCGCCACCAATGACGATAATATCTTTGTCCTTGGCGGACAGATATTGACCATCTTCCAGATTGGAGTCGAGATAGCTCTTAATGCTGCCATTCAGGAAATCCATGGCGTAATGAACGCCTTTCAAGTCGCTGCCTTCAATATTGAATTCACGCGGCTTCGTTGCACCACCGCACAATACAACAGCGTCATATTCATCCACCAGTTGTTGTGCTGCAATATCTTTACCGATCTCGGTGTTTGTAATGAATTGGATCCCTTCTGCTTCAAGCAGATCAACACGACGTTGAACGACCTTTTTATCCAATTTCATCGTTGGGATACCGTACATCAGCAATCCGCCGACACGGTCCGAACGCTCATATACGGTTACCAAATGTCCCGCTTTATTCAACTGAGCCGCAGTTGCCAAGCCAGCTGGACCTGAGCCTACCACAGCTACACGTTTACCTGTACGTTTTTCAGGAGGCTCCGGAACGACCCATCCTTCTTCGAAACCTTTTTCAATAATTGCTTCTTCAATCGTTTTGATGGTTACAGGCTGACCGATTAAGCCAACTGTACAAGATCCTTCACAAGGAGCTGGACAGATGCGACCTGTAAATTCCGGGAAATTATTGGTTTTGTGAAGGCGCTCAAGTGCTTCTCTCCACAGTCCGCGATATACAAGATTATTCCATTCCGGAATCAGGTTATGCACGGGGCAACCTGACGTGCCGCCAGTCATATCTATACCTGTATGGCAATACGGGGTACCACAATCCATGCATCGTGCACCTTGTGTTCTGAGTTCTTCTTCAGCCATGTGTTTATGAAACTCTTCCCAATCCTTGATCCGCTCCGCTGGCTCACGATCCGCTGGCAGTTGACGTTTGTATTCCATAAATCCAGTAGGTGTAGACATCTTACGTTTTCCCCCATCCGTTCTTGTCTTAATCCCTTCATGTGCATGGTTCTATATGAAATGGATTACTCATTACTTGAGTTTTTGTCTATTGTATCACAAAATCTTCTCGAAGATATTTCAATTATAGTAGCATTTACTGTGGTGAATATTAAATGGATTATCCGCATAATTATTTGTATTTTATACATCATATCTTTGAAGTCTACCTATGGTCAATACCCTTATTTTGGCGTTAAATGTGGTCTTGAACTCCGAAATCTGGTGTTTGATAAAGAGTTAATAAGTCGAAACGTCATATAAATGTTAGATAATTTGTCATGAAATTCAACATATTCTGCTAGGAATCGTTCGTATTTCCGAATTCCAGACCTGTTTTAGGGCTTCACAACGTTAAATCCCCAAATCTTTTACACTTTTTTACTATTTAATGCTGAATCTTATGTATAATATACATACATTTCAATCATTCATGTTATATTAATGTAATATGGATTCCATTCTAAACAAACGGCTATGTTTTTATAAAGAAAAGACGCTGTTCACGAATATTTCGCAATCAGCGCCTCCCATCATACAACCACGACCGAAGTCAGGATTTTTATATGCCATATTTACTGTTTACGCTCATAAAATTCAAACGTATATGCGTGAACATTTTTTTCATCCTGTTCGCCTTCAATCTGGTCAATCAGTTCCCATTCAGACCAATCCACGTCGGGGAAAAACGTATCTCCCTCAAAATTCTCATGAATTTTGGTCACCACAAGACGATCTGCAAAGGGCAAGAACTCGCGATACACTTGGGAACCTCCAATTACGCACAGTTCCTCACCTTTGGTTACGCTCAACCCTTCTTCAATCGTATGTACGATCTCAGCCTGGTCCACCTTGTAGTTCAGATCTCTTGTCACTACGATATTACGGCGCTGAGGAAGCGGCTTACCGCCAAAAGATTCCCACGTGTTACGTCCCATAATAATCGTTTTGTTTAACGTACGTTGTTTGAAAAAGGCCATATCTTTGGGTAAACGCCATGGAATCGTATTATTCAATCCGATCACACCGTTCTCCCCCATTGCCCATACCAATTCAATACTCAAGGGTAATACACTCCTTCAATCCAAGTCTCTTCTAGAAGTTGTTCAAAAATCCACTTTTGATTACGAATCATGCCTAGCGGCATCATCAGCGTCGAAGTTGAAATTCAACCGAAATGTCCGTTGCTCACGTAGTTTGCCTACGCTCCGCTACTCCATTTCTAGCTTCATTCCATCTTCTTGTTACTGAAAACCAGACTTTTTGAACACGCACTTATCGAGATTGAACACATAATTAGACTGCAATTGGAGCTTTAATGCCCGGATGATGCTGATAGTTCTCAAACTCGAAATCTTCAAACTTATAATCAAAAATCGAATCGGGCTTACGCTTGATTACTAGCTTAGGTAACGCATAAGGTTCACGCTCCAGCTGAGTTTTGACCTGATCAACATGGTTGGAATAGATGTGAACATCCCCACCAGACCAGATGAAATCACCCACCTCAAGGTCACATTGCTGCGCGATCATATGAGTTAAAAGCGCATAACTCGCGATGTTAAAAGGCAGCCCGAGGAAGGTATCCACTGAACGCATTGTTAGCATACATGATAATTTACCCTCTGCAACGTAAAACTGAAACGCAAAGTGACAAGGTGGAAGCTTCATATTATTGATCTCTGCCACATTCCATGCGCTGACAAGATGACGTCGTGAATCTGGATTATTTTTAATTGAATCAATGACTGCAGAGATCTGATCGATCTTCTCCCCATTAGGTGCTTCCCAAGTACGCCATTGTGAACCATACACCGGTCCAAGATCTCCATTTTCGTCCGCCCAGTCGTCCCAGATCTTCACACCATTTTCTTTCAAATAAGATATATTGGTATCGCCACTCAAAAACCACAACAGTTCATGAATAACCGATTTGAGATGAATTCGTTTGGTTGTTACCAGCGGAAATCCTTCGGAGAGATCATAACGGAGTTGTCTGCCGAATACGGATTGTGTTCCTGTTCCCGTACGATCTCCTTTATGAACGCCATTGTTCAGAATATCCTGTAATAAATCGAGATAGTTTTTCAAGTTGATTTCCCCTCGCATCTCTATATATGTTGCCACTCAGTTCCAGATTGGTCTGAGTTACATCATGTCTGATCATCTTAACAGTTTATCACACTGTGCACGATGGAAAAAGAGTTGAAAACACATTCAATCGGACCTATGTTTTACGACACAAAGTACATGATATAACTCTACGGAAGGTTCTACACTCACAAAAAAGAGGTGAATAACGCGTTAGCGCTATTCACCTCTTGATATACGTATAATGCCGGACGGATCCGAAGCTTAGATGATCTTAACGGGAGATGATGTGGATCGGGTGACCCATAACCAATTCCGCAGCTTCCATCACGATTTCGCCCAAAGTTGGGTGAGCGTGAATTGTGAGAGCCAGATCTTCCAAAGTAGCGCCCATTTCAATTGCCAATCCAAGCTCAGCAATCAAGTTAGAAGCTTCCAGACCTACGATTTGGCAACCCAATACAAGGCCGCTTTCCTCGTCAGCTACGATTTTCACGAAGCCTTCAGCGTGGTTCAAAGATACAGCACGACCGTTACCCGCATAAGGGAATTTGCCTGCTTTAACTTTGTAACCTTTCTCTTTAGCTTCTTTCTCCGTGTAACCTACGCTGGAACACTCTGGATCTGTGAACACAACAGCCGGCATACATTTGTAGTCAACTACAGATGGTTGTCCTGCGATTGCTTCAGCAGCCACTTTACCTTCATAAGAAGCTTTGTGTGCCAGAGCCAAACCAGATACGATGTCACCGATAGCGAAGATATGAGGAATGCTAGTACGACCTTGGTGGTCAACTTTAACGAATCCACGCTCGTCAACGTCTACACCGATCAGGTCCAAACCAAGCTCACCATCTGTGTTTGGACGACGTCCAACAGTTACCAGCAGGTAATCTGCAGTTACTTCTTTGGACTCACCATTTACAGAATATTTAACAGTTACATCTTTATCCGTTTGCTCAGCACTTTCAGCTTTTGCACCCGTTACGATTTCGATGCCTGTTTTCTTCATGTTTTTAGCCACAAGGCTAGTCATGTCTTTATCGAAACCTGGCAGTACTGTATCCAATCCTTCGATGATTGTTACTTTCGCACCAAATTTGGAATACATTTGACCAAGCTCAGCACCGATATAACCGCCACCGATAACGATCATGCTTTTTGGTACTTCAGGCAAGTTCAGAGCTTCTGTTGAAGACAGAATGCGTCCGCCAAATGGGAAAGGTTTCAGTTCAATTGGACGGGAACCTGTTGCGATAATTGCATTTTTAAATTTGTAACGTGGAGACTCGTGGTCGTTGAATACACGAGCTTCGTTTTCATTGATGAACATGCACTCACCATTGAAAACTTCAACTTTGTTGCCTTTGAGCAAACCAGCTACGCCGCCAGTCATTTTCTTAACAACGCCGTTTTTGAATTCTTGAGTTTTGCTGAAGTCCACTTTCACGTTCTCAGCAGTGATACCAAAAGCTTCACCGTGAAGTGCAGACTCATATTGGTGTGCAGCAGAGATCAGGGCTTTGGATGGAATACATCCACGGTTCAAACAAACACCGCCCAGTTCGGATTTGTCTACGATCAATACGCTTTGGCCCAGTTGAGCAGCGCGGATGGCAGCTACATAGCCGCCAGGACCCGCACCAATTACTAATGTGTCGATATTGAGAGAAGCGTCGCCTACTACCATATCTTACACCTCCATAACAAGCAGCTCAGGGTTAGCGAGCAGCTGTTTAATGTAATTCATAAAGTTTTGTGCTGTTGCGCCATCGATGATACGGTGGTCAAAGCTCAGGGAAAGAGCCATTACAGGTGCTGCAACTACTTCGCCGTTTTTGATCACTGCTTTTTCGCTGATGCGTCCTGTTCCGAGAATAGCAACTTCAGGGAAGTTAATGATTGGAGTGAAGAACATACCGCCAGCAGAACCGATGTTACTGATGGAGATTGTGCTTCCTCTCATTTCATTCGCGCTCAATTTGCCGTCACGTCCACGAGCTGCCAGATCACGGATTGAATCAGCGATCATCCAGATGGATTTGCGATCAGCATCTTTGATAACAGGAACGATCAAGCCGTTGTCTGTATCTGTTGCGATACCGATGTTGTAGTATTTTTTGTAGACAATTTCGTTAGCTTCTTCATCAATCATAGCGTTCAGAGCAGGGAATTGGCGGGAAGCCGCAACCAGTGCTTTAACGATGAATGGCAGATAAGTAACTTTTGTTCCTTTTTTCTCTGCAATAGGTTTCATACGAGTACGGAAAGCAACCAGTTCAGTTACGTCCACTTCGTCCATGATTGTAACGTGAGGTGCTGTGTAAGCCGATTTAACCATTGCGTTAGAGATCGCTTTACGGATACCTTTGAATGGTACGCGCTCTTCTTCAAGGTATTGTTCACCTGCAGCCGCTGCTGGTGCTGCGGATTTTTTCTCTTCTTGAGCCGGAGCTTCGGAAGATGCCGCTGCGGAAGAACCGCCACCGTTTTTGAAGGATTCAACATCTTCTTTGGTTACTTTACCGTTGTTGCCAGTACCGTTAACCTGAGCGATGTCTACACCTTGTTCGCGAGCAAATTTGCGCACGCTTGGCGTTGCCAGAACGTCTTTGGCAGGTACTGCCGGAACGCTGTTGTTTCCGCCTTCTTTAGCTGAATCCGAGCTGGAAGCTGCTGCAGGAGAACCGCTAGTATCAGCTCCGCCTTGAGCTGCATCTTTCTCTTGCTCGCCTTGATCGCCAGCAGGAGCGTCGTCTTGCTCAGGAATTTCACCTTCTGCATCAATGATGGCAACAACTTCACCAACGTGGCAGACTTGACCGTCTTTAGCGAATACTTCAGTCACTGTTCCGTTAACCGGACAAGGTACTTCAACTACCGCTTTGTCGTTCTGTACTTCCATGATGATATCATCGTCAGTTACTTTGTCCCCGACTTTGATGTGCATCTTGATGATTTCGCCTTCGTGAAGGCCTTCGCCTAGTTCAGGGAATTTATATTCAAATTTAGCCAACTGAAAAACCTCCTTGATTATGTGCTCAATCCTGAAAACAACCCTTAACTCCAAGAACCAACTGTTACTGCTAATGCAAATAACTGTTACTCAAGGGGCTAATGGCTGTTTACAGTGCAGCCTGCGCTGCGGTGTGAATCACCATACTGCGCCTTGCGGCATGTCAGATGATTAGATTAGAAATTCACGACTTTGTTAACCGCAGCAACGATACGTGCCGGGTTAGGCAGCCATGTATCTTCGATTTGTGCAAAAGGATATACAGTATCCGGACCAGCTACACGCAGAACCGGTGCTTCCAAATGCAGGATTGCTTTTTCATTGATTTGGGCAATGACTTCAGCTGCAACACCTGCGCTCTTTTGAGCTTCCTGTACAACAATTGCACGGTTTGTTTTCTTAATAGAAGCAACGATGGTATCGATGTCGATCGGGCTAACCGTACGAAGGTCGATAACTTCAACGTTGATACCTTGTTTTTCGAGTTCCTCTGCTGCTTTCACAGAAGTATGAACCATCATACCGTAAGTGATGATCGTTACATCGGAACCTTCACGAACAACGTTCGCTTTACCCAATTCAACAACGTAATCTTCCTCAGGAACTTCTGCACGGAAAGCATGGTACAGGTTCAAGTGCTCCATGAAGAATACAGGGTCATTATCGCGAATAGAAGCGATCATCAGACCTTTTGCATCGTATGGGTTAGAAGGAACAACTACTTTGATACCTGGTGTTTGCGTGAGCAGACCTTCCAGGGAATCGGTATGCAATTCTGCCGCTTTTACACCGCCACCGAATGGTGTACGGAATACGATTGGAGAATTGTATTTTCCACCGGAGCGGAAACGCATACGAGCAGCTTGCACTACCATTTGGTCAAGGGCTTCGAAGATAAAACCAACGAATTGGATCTCAGCAACCGGACGGAAGCCTTGCACACCCAGACCTACAGCCAAACCGCCAATAGCGGATTCCGCCAGTGGTGTATCAAATACACGCTCTTCGCCAAACTCTTTTTGCAGACCTTCCGTTACACGGAAAACGCCGCCTACATTACCTACGTCTTCACCAAAAAGCAGAACGTTAGGATCACGTTTCAACTCCACGCGAAGCGCATCACGGATTGCTTCTTTCATGTTCATTTGTGCCATTTGCTTCATTTCCTCCTTAAACATTGACAGTTCACATTTGAATTCGTACATGTATACCGGGACATTAAAGTCGCGGATGTTTATGCTTTATCGGAAAAAACTTATTGGAAATCAGCTTTTTGCTCTTCCAAGTGCTTAGGCGTTTGTTCGAACATGCTGTCGATCAAGCCCGAAATCGTCATTTTCTCGGTTTTTTCCGCTTTTTTGATTTCTTCATTTACTTTAGCTTTTGCTTCTTCTTTCACACGTGCTGTATCTTCTTCAGTCCAAAGACCTTTTTTCTCCAG
Organism: Paenibacillus sp. FSL R5-0749; assembly: GCF_038595085.1. Taxonomy (NCBI): domain Bacteria; kingdom Bacillati; phylum Bacillota; class Bacilli; order Caryophanales; family Paenibacillaceae; genus Paenibacillus; species Paenibacillus sp. FSL R5-0749. The sequence continues at coordinate 3,908,072 of NZ_CP152005.1, forward strand.
ATATTTAGCGAAACGTGCGATCGGATCTTTAGCAGACCATTCAGCCTCTTCTTCTTTTGTACGATACTTGGAAGCATCATCCGAAAGGGAGTGAGGGCGGAAACGGTATGTTACTGCTTCGATCAATGTTGCGCCTTCTCCGTTACGTCCGCGTTCAGCAGCTTCCTGAACAGCTTTGATAACAGCGAAGATGTCCATACCGTCAACTTTAACACCTTTGATTCCTGCTGCTACCGCTTTGTGAGCGATGGACAGAGCTGCTGTTTGTTTAGCAAAAGGAGTTGTGATGGCATAACCATTGTTTTGTACGAAGAAAATCACAGGCAGTTTGTATACACCAGCGTAGTTCAGACCTTCATAGAAGTCACCTTCAGAAGAACCGCCATCACCTGTGTACGTGATAACAACTTGTTTTTGTTTCTTCAATTTGTAACCCATAGCGATACCCATTGCATGCAGAATTTGTGCACCAATGATAATTTGTGGCATCAATACATTAACGCCATCTGGAATTTGTCCACCATGTTGGTGTCCACGGGAGTACAAGAATGCTTGATAAAGAGGAAGTCCATGCCATACGAGTTGCGGAATGTCACGATAGCCAGGACATACAAAGTCTTCTTTTTCAATTGCAAATTCACTACCAACCATTGTAGCTTCTTGACCAGATACTGGAGCATAGAAACCAAGACGACCTTGACGGCCTAGGTTTACTGCACGGTCATCCCAAGTACGGGTAAATACCATGCGGTACATAATTTCTTTTAATTGATCATCGGAAAGTGTAGGCATCATGTCTTTGTTAACAATTTCGCCGTCAGGAGACAGCACGGACAGAGCTTCTACATCCTCTGTATACACTTCATAAGGAACCTTGCTCATTTTTTTCTTCACCTCAACAAAAAATTTGAATATCAAGTTCCGCTGTTATAATATTATTATACACCTGTTTCACTCCATACGTCAAAGAAATCCGTAATTTTTTTATGTTTCCTGTCGGATTGTATGTATAACAGGGGCTTAATATTGGTATAACAGCATAATACATGATTGCGTGTTTGACCTAACCCCGCACAAGGGTAATCTTACCGTATTGCGCGGTCGAATGCAAAAAATTAACCGAGAAAGGTGACGTTTTATGACGGATTCCCGCTATTTGAAACGCACGATTGTGAAGGAAGAGATTGAAAGTCGCTATCTCGGAGAGAAGCGAACGCTCCGTATTTATCTTCCTCCGGGCTATAACGAATTACTTAGCTACCCTGTCGTATATTGTCAGGATGGTGAAGAGTTTTTCAATTTCGGTCGAATTGCCACAACAGCTAACCGAATTATTTTGGACGAAGGAGCTGAACCTTTCATTATTGTAGGTGTTCAGGTCGATGTGTCTGTGAGAACGCAGGAATATGCTCCATTCGGAGATCGGTTCAAGGCATATACCGCTTGCTTCGCTGAAGAGATTATTCCCTATATAGAAGAGAAATATCCTGTGCGCCGTTCTCCGCAGGAACGTATTCTTGCCGGAGACTCACTAGGTGGCAGTGTTTCGCTTCATCTTGCTCTGTTATATCCGGATCTGTTCACACGTGTAATCAGCATGTCTGGTGCCTTCTATTCTGCTTCTCAAGAAATCTATGCTGCAGCCGAAGATCTGTCCTGGCTCTCGATCTGGATGATCGTTGGTTTGCAGGAAACTGCATTCAAGGCAGACACCGGTACATATAATTTCGTTCAATTAAACCGGGATACGCGTGATTTGCTGGAAAAACGTGGCGCTCTCGTCTCCTATCAGGAGAAAGACGGGAACCACCAATGGGGTTTTTGGCAGAATGAATTGCCAGATGCATTGTTATATTTTCTTCAGGAAAGATAAAAATTGGATCACTTCAACAGGCGGCTGAAATGCCGCTTTTGTTTTGCGCCATAATGATACCGCTTACAATTGTAATCTAAAAAAGAAGCAGGATTCCCTGCCTGGTTAAATGCCCACTCCTGCTTCTTTGTCCGATTACAAGTGAAATATCAGTTCACGTTTAGTTACTAGGCTATGGAATGTTCCTTTTTAATCTTACTCAACAGAACGTCGCAGCCTGCGTTAACCAGCTCGTACACCTCTTCAAAATTGCCAGTGTAGTACGGGTCAGGTACTTCCCTGAGTTTTTCCTCCGGAAGCATGTCCATAAACTTGATGATTTCCGCCTCAGCTCCGCCTGGAACGTTGCGTACATTATCTGCATTCGAATTATCCATACACACAATATAATCAAATTGATCAAAGTCTTCGCTGGCGAATTGTCTCGCTGCCATGTTGGCATAAGAAATCTGGTATGAATCCAGCAATTTTCGAGTCCCTTCATGCGGAGGTTTACCAACGTGCCAGTTCCCCGTACCCGCTGAGTCCACACGAATCTGGTGTTCAAGCCCATTCTCCAGGAGTTTGTGGCGAAGAACTGCTTCAGCCATAGGTGATCTACATATATTGCCCAGACATACAAATAAAACGCGAATCATATTAATCCCCCTTGCTTAACGTACCTTGAAGTACCGACGATGTTGGCTGTGTTACAATGCTTTCCGGCTGAGGACCGATGTTTCCCGTCTCGGATGGCACCAGCGAACGGCGTGGCAGTTTCCATTTATAATGTACAGAACACATTCGGAAAAACACAACAGCCGCGAAACATAACAATAATCCGGCATTCGTTGTTAACCAGCCCATACCTATGACAAAACCGGCTGTCATTGCCCATACAGCATAGATTTCATCTCGCAATACAAGCGGCTTGCGTCCTGCAAGCACATCACGAATAACGCCCCCGCCAATCCCTGTCATTACAGCCGCTACAATAACTGCGCTAATAGGATGTCCCATGTTTGCAGCGTACAGTGCCCCTTGGATTGCAAATGCTGCAAGTCCGATTGCATCAAACAACGCCTCTGTTCGCTTCCAGTGACTAATCCACTTAAGAGGTAATATAAACGCAATCGCTACAGATACTAAGGCCAACATAATTAGTGATCCCTGGCTCCAGAGTGTAGTTACAGGTATACCTATAAGTACATTCCGAATAATTCCGCCTCCGAATGCCGTGACAAGTCCCAGCACAAGTACACCCAAAATATCATACTCCTCTTCCATTGCCACGAAAGCACCGGACATTGCAAATGCGATGGTGCCTATAATACTGAATACTTCAAAAATGTGTAAGTCCAACCTGTTCAAACCTCACTTTTCAAGTCATCTCCATATCGCTCTACCCATTGTATCCGCGAGCACTGAAATTGTGCAACCACATTTTGTGGATTATACTGGTTTGGTGAATATATTTGTACAGTTTCCTACAACATATCTGAACAACGAACTATTTTTCTTTGAACTAGGAAGGATGAAATAAAATGACGGTGAAACGGATTGTTATATTTACAGGCGGAAATCTATCTCCGGAATTACTTCAGGAAATATGTGATGATGACATGATCATTGCGGCTGATCGCGGCGCATTATTTTTAATTGAACACGGCGTTCAGCCTCATATTGCAGTTGGTGATTTCGACTCTATCTCCGAAGAGCAACGTATAATTGTTAGTAACAACAGCACAAAGTTCATTACATGCGACCCTGTTCATAAAGATCTTACCGATACGGAAATGGCTTTTGAAACAGCGTTAGATCACGAACCTTCTCACATTCTGATGTTAGGCGCTACAGGTACTCGGATGGATCATACACTCGCTAATGTACATATTATGGTTCGTGCAATGCAGCATCATATCTCATGTGTAATTCAGGACAAGCATAACTATATGACTCTGACAACTTCCAAAGCTGTAGTTGAACACCGTGACTATAAATATGTTTCTTTACTCCCCTTAACTCATGAAGTTACAGGAATAACACTGGAAGGTTTCATGTATCCGCTGAATCAAGCCACTATTCGCATGGGCCAATCCCTTGGCATAAGCAACCAACTCCTAGGCGCTTCAGGTACCGTCACTATCGATAGCGGCCTACTACTAATCATTCAAAGCAAAGATTGAATGTATCCGCATGGCATTTTAATTATTACGTTTTTGTAACCAATGATTTCGATCATAAAATAGATTCATACACAACAAAGACCCTTGAGATTCAAGGGTCTTTTCTATTTCATCTTTATTTATTATTCGTCAATGATTAATTTTTTGACATTTTTAATTATATTTTAATAAACATACCCAAACCATTGTGGCGCAAGGGATTACACTTGCCCATCCAATTTCTAGGCTGTTACAAAGCTGTTATACTCGCTCTAGCAACTTAACGAAAACGAATTTTGGAGGTACTAACTAATATGAAAACAAACATCTTTGTCCAAAAGGCCGTAACCGTCGGGTTGTGCGCTACACTAGGTTTTGGAGCTGTATTAATGACTAACGCCCCTGTCGCACAGGCAGCAACTGCATCTGTGTCCACAGGTCAACAAATTGTTAACTATGGTAAAAAATTCACTGGAACTCCATATGAATTTGGTGCTTCAACAACAACAACCAGAGTTTTTGATTGCTCTTCCTTTATGAAATATATTTTCAAAAAGTATGGTGTAGACTTGCCACGCACTTCCGTTCAACAATCCAAAGAAGGTAAAGCTGTATCCAAAGCCAATCTTCAAGTCGGGGATCTTGTATTCTTCTCTAGCGGTAGCCGTTCTACTGGTTCTAACATTACCCATGTAGGCGTATATGCAGGGGACGGAAAGATTCTGCATACGTACGGATCTCCAGGTGTAACGATCTCGGATCTGAACTCCGGTACTTGGAAGAGAACGTACATTAAAGCTCGTCGTGTACTTTAGAACCGTTTATAGTTATTTAATTTTAACCAGTAAGGGCCGGATGATATGATCCGGTCTTTTCTTTTACCCTTTTTTCACCACACTTTAAACTGGAGATTCATGGAATGGTTGAAATTTCTAAATTTTATCATGAAGCATATAGCCGATCCCACGCACAGTATGAATCAGCTTCACACTTCTTCCCTTATCTACCTTAACCCTCAGATGTTTGATATACACGTCCACAACGTTCGTATCCATGGCATACTCATACCCCCACACTTCCCTTAAAATATCACTCCGGGTACATGCTTCATTCACATGCAACGCCAGAAATTCCAGCAATTCGTACTCTTTTGGCGTTAATGTTAGGTACTCACCCGCACGATTTACCCGCCTTGAACGTAAATTTACTTTAAGATCATGAACTACAATCACTTCTTCACTCTCTTGCGTTGCATTCGCAAAAACACGCAATAGATTTCGTATTCTGGCTAGCATCACGGTCAAGTGGATGGGCTCCTCCATCACGTCATTAGCTCCGTAATCCAGCCATTCCACGATGACCTGAGGAGATGCATTTGAAGTAATAACCAGCAGTGGTATCACCTGTCCGCTCTCTATCCAACGTTTCAACTCTGATTTCTGATCCTGGTTACGGTGTGCATTCCCCTCTTCCCGGTCTACCAGGATGATCAGGTTAATATGCTGCAACGAAGGCTCGACGGATCGGTTTAGTTCAGAACACTCCATTCGTTGCACCTCATACCCTTCAGCACATAAAACGTCGTAAATAAGGCTAACCTGCGCTCCTGTTCCAATCAGCAAAATGGCTGTTTTCACTGTTTTTCACCCGGCCTGTCTCTATCCCCGCTGCGCGTAGCAGTGGTTGGTACAGTTAGCATGCCGTAAAATGAAAAAGTCCATTCCCTCAAGGGAACAGACTTTGTTTCTTTCTTGCTTTAACCAAAGTAACGATGAACGAGCGTACGCGCTTCAGCTGTATCTTTTGTTCCGTGTACGAGAACACGTCCATCCTGAAATACGACCATTCTATGAGCTCCTGTTGTAAAAGAAACCAGAAACGGATTGAATTCCACTTTTCCTTCTTCAAGTCTGTTCAAGCGATCCGCCGTTTGTTGAAGATTCAGATTCATGCGCCGTGCAGGGCGGATCTGAACGGTATCCCTTCCACATAACACATCGGTTTTTTCCAGATTGGACGCAGAAAGATATGGATACGTTGCCGAAGGGCCACATGAAGGACAGTCTTGCTTTTTCGCACCATCCACATTGATGGATATGTATTCGTTCCTCCACACGTCAAATGACAACAACTTGCGTCTCAATGCATTCTCATTGCCACTAAGCAGCTTCATCGCTTCTGCTGTCTGATTCGCCGTTACCATTTGTACCGCTTGTGGAATGATGCCAGACGTATCACAAGTATCTCCACCCAGAGGGACTTCACCCAGCAAACAATTTAAACATGGCGTCTCTCCAGGCATAAATGTGTAAGTGATGCCGTAACTTCCCACACATCCACCATAAATCCAGGGAATACGATGCTTTTGTGCCATATCATTCATGAGTAGTCGGGTATCAAAATTATCCGTTGCATCCATGATCAAGTCTGCATGCTGAATGAGTTCTTCCAGTTCATCTACTCTGACATCCAATACCTTTCCTTCCACATGAACCGTGGAATTAATGGCAGATAAACGTTTTTCCGCAGCCATCGCTTTCGGCATCCGTTCAATTGCGTCCTGCTCTACATATAATTGCTGCCGCTGCAAATTACTCCACTCCACATAATCACGATCCACGATCGTTATTTGCCCGACGCCTGAACGTACTAACGTTTCGGCAATTCCTGTTCCGAGTGCGCCAGCGCCTACAATTAAAACTCTGCTGCCCTTTAATCTGTCCTGGCCTTCCTTGCCAAGTGGCGCATACCTTTCCTGTCTGGAATACCGGTCGGCCTGCTCGGAGGAAATTGATTGTTGTTGATCTATCATGTATGAACCATTCCTTCCACCGGACTACTGGCCGCTGCATAACGCTTCACAGGAATCATGCCTGCCTCATATGCCAGTCTACCTGCCTCTACACCCATTCGCATCGCTCTAGCCATATTCACCGGATTTCCTGATCCGGATACTGCTGTATTCAACAATACACCATCTGCACCAAGTTCCATCGCATAAGCAGCATCTTTTGGAGAGCGCAACCCTGCATCCACAATCACAGGCACAACGGCCTGCTCAATGATGATCTCAAGATTATAGGGATTAATGATGCCTCTACCTGCTCCGATGGGAGAAGCGCCAGGCATTACGGCATGTACGCCAAGCAATTGCAGCCTTTTGGCCAAAATGACATCATCTGAAATATAAGGCAATACGGTGAAGCCCTTTTCAAGCAAAATTTCGCAAGCCTTGTACGTTTCAATCGGATCTGGGAGCAATGTCTTTCCATCTCCGATGACTTCGACTTTTATCATATCACAAAGTCCCGAAGCCCGCGCAAGCTCGGCGATCCGCACTGCCTCTTCCGCAGTGGAAGCCCCGGCCGTATTCGGAAGAAGCGTGTATTGATCCAGATCCAATGTATCCAGGAAATGCTTCTGGTTACGTTGCTCCAGATTCAGACGACGAACAGCAAAGGTTAAAACTTCCGTTCCAGAAGCATCCACAGCCTGACTCTGCACTTCAAAATCCGAAAACTTGCCTGTTCCGAGCAATAATCTGGACTCAAACGTATATTTACCAATGTTCAACATCATCAACCGCCTCCTACAAAATGTACAATCTCGATTCGATCGCCTTCTCTTAATGCCGTTGACTTGTGATACTCACGCGTTAAGATATGCCTGTTCAGCTCAACAACTACAGTCTTGACTTGCAGGTCAAACGATTGGAGCAGTTTATCCACACGATTTAATCTGTCTTCAATCTCCATCCGTTGTCCATTAACAATGATATTCACTGCACCACTCCCTTTCTGTTCAAACGCTCTGGATTCAGCGCTTCAATTCCGAGTTCTTCTGAGCTTTTGCCAGTGATTAACTCCGCGATAAGCCTGCCTGTTATCGCACTTAGCAAAATACCATTACGGTAATGCCCAAAGGCAGCGAACAGTCCAGGTATACTCTTGCATGCACCTATATAAGGCAGCCCATCTGGCGTTGCCGGTCTTACACCTGCCCACGCTCGCTTAAATTGCGCTTCTTTCATCCCGGGTACCCAGTGGGTAGCCGCTGTTAGCAGCTTCTGAACACCCTGTACAGAAACATTCAAATCCGTTCTGCCCGGCAGACTGGTTGCCCCGAGCCAAACTTCGCCATTGGCTTTGGGAACAATATAGACATCCTCTGCATAAACCGTTCTGTCAGGTCTGTACCCTGCATGTTCATCTGAGAACTGAACGGCAGCTATTTCTCCTTTTACCGACCACACAGGTAAGCTCAGATTCACATGTCTCATCAATGCTTCACTCTGTAATCCAGCCGCTATAACGACATGTTTGCACGTTACCTCACCGATCGATGTGGTGATCCCCTGCACGCCGTGTTCGTTTGCTTGTACACGTATACCCTGTATGTCCTCTATAAACCGAGCTCCCATGGCTTGAGCAGATTCCGCATATGCCCTAGTTAGATGGACAGGAAGGATTTCACTCTCGTATGGTCTGTAGTAGGCTCCGTAAGTATCTCTGTTAAGCCACGATGCCTCCTGTTGCACAACCGAACGATCCAACCACACCTCATCAGCAGACAAACCGGAATTTCGATTGTTCTTATAGCGGTTTAATTCACTGTATGATCGAAAAGGGGTCAAGAATCCATGGCGTTGCAGCCCAACCTCTACCCCACTAAGGGTATCCATTAGCACTTGTTGCTCAATAAGTAACTGTCTACTCTGCCTGCCAAGCTTAGCCATCAAAGGATGAGCAAAATCCTCACTATCTGGCGCCAGCATTCCAGCCGCTGCGCAAGAAGTGCCTCCCGCAATTGCGGAACGCTCCAGCAACAAAACATCCTGTCCCCGGGAAGCAAGCTCATACGCAATGGCACAACCAACAACACCTCCGCCTACAATAATGGTTTCTGCATGAATCTTATCCGGATTATCAGTTACACTTTTGCTTCTTGATTCCGTTTCAGAGTTCAGTTGATGACTGAAATGATTCCTGTTCTGACCCGTTACGATCTCATTCATCCTCTCATCTCCTTTCACCGGCTTAGACTTCCTGTAGCAACGATAGCGTGCCTTAGTGATGCAGCTGCCCGATCCGGGGAATCGCTCGACCATACATTTGAGATCACGGCAACTCCCTGTGCCCCTGTAGCGCGAATCGCTTGAATATTTCCCGGCTCTATGCCTCCGATCGCGATGACAGGAATGGAGACACCTCTGCATACTTCATCAAGAGCATATAATCCTCTTGGTTCTAGATCTGGCTTGCTGTTGGTCGCGAAGACATGCCCAAAGAAAAGGTAATCAGCTCCCTGTTCTTCAGCGATTTTTGCCTCATCGATGGAATGAACAGATACACCCAGACGAAGTCGCTGCATTTTGCTTATGACAGCAGGGTTGTATTTACGTATCGCATCTTGCCCCCAATGAACACCGCCATAAAGATCAATCTGTGAAGGCAGTTCTGAACCATTGATAACGATGCGACAAGATGGAATATTAACATTACGCAGACTTTCAGCCCAGCCGATCTTGCCTTGCCATGTAAGTTGTTTCTCTCGTATGTGAATATAGTCCACCCATGGCCAAACGTCCTTGGCTGCTTTTACAAAAGATGCTCGATCTCCTGCACCCGCAGATACAACATGCAATTCAAATGATTCGTGAACATGCTCATGGAAAATTGCGGTACCCTCCCTCTCCTTCCAGGCGTGAATGCTATGAAAACACAAAAAAAGCCACTCCCGTAGGGGAGTGGCTGCGTATGAATTATAGGATCAGATCACTGACTGATGCATACAGTTCATTTCGTGCAGTACAGCTAAAGGCCTATAGCCTTAACGTTATACACGCAACTGCATGTTTCAATTCGCTTAGCAGACGGTTGAAATCTTTTCGAGTTGCCGTTTGCTCACGTCATTCACTGAAACGCGCTCGCCACTTCCCTACGCTGGTATGATCCAGATCAGGTGCAAAGGGTCCGGAATCGCATTCTTCCATCTCAGCCGCATCGTGCGGCCCCCCTAGTGTTCATATGAAGTTGTAGCCTATGTTACCATAGACGGATTTTTTTGTCACCGTCATTTCTGTTAAACATGGTCTCAAATCATCTAGTTTTTCTCAGACCATTCTTCGACATTCCATGTTTTGGTGACCCAACCCTCGTAAAAATCAGGTTCATGAGATACCAGTAACACCGTTCCCTTAAATTCTTGCAAGGCACGCTGCAACTCCGCTTTGGCAGTGACATCCAAATGGTTTGTCGGCTCATCGAATAAAATCCAGTTGCTTTCGCGCATCAGGAGTTTGCATAAACGAACCTTGGCTTGTTCTCCACCACTCAGCATGTTGAGTGGACGAGTAATGTGCTCATTCTTTAATCCGCAGCGAGCGAGATGACCCCGGACCTCATTCTGAGTCAAATGTGAGAACTCATTCCAGACATCCTCGATCGGCGTGATATTTCCAGCACGAACCTCCTGTTCAAAATAGGCCGTTTCGAGATAATCTCCCAAAAAGGTCTTTCCACTCAGTGGAGATATTTTCCCGAGGATGGTTTTCAGCAGTGTCGATTTACCCACACCATTACAGCCTACAATGGCAATTTTCTCACCACGTTCAATCGTCATCGTCATTTTGGGCAGCAAAGGATAGGTATATCCAATTTCAAAATCAATGCCCTCAAAGACCGTTTTGCTACTCGCGCGGGCATCCTTGAATTTGAACGTTGGTTTAGCCGCTTCATCCGGGCGATCAATACGTTCAATCTTGTCCAGCTGTTTCTCGCGGCTCTTCGCACGACCTGAAGTTGAAGCCCGCGCCTTATTACGCTGAATGAAATCTTCCTGTTTCTTGATGTACTCTTGCTGTTTCTCGTATGCATCAATATGCTGGGCTTTATTCATATCAGCCATCTCCAGGAACTTGTTATAGTTCGCTGCATATCTCGTTAATTTGGCAAATTCCAAATGATAAATGACATTTACGACTTCATTCATGAATTCCGTGTCATGGGAAATTAAGAGGAATGCATGCGGGTAGTCCTTTAGGTAACGTGACAGCCATTCAATGTGCTCTACATCCAGATAGTTGGTTGGCTCATCCAGTAACAGAGCTGTAGGTTTTTCGAGTAGAAGCTTGGCAAGCAGCACCTTGGTGCGCTGTCCACCACTTAGAGCTGCGACATCTCGATCAAGACCAATTGCAGACAAACCAAGACCATTGGCCATCTCTTCAACTTTTACGTCAATCAGATAAAAGTCGCCCTGTTCCAGTTGTTCCTGAATATCGCCCATATCTTCCAGCAACTGCTCCAGCTTATCTGGATCTGCATCTGCCATCTGGTCCGTAATATTCATCATTTCTTTTTCCAATTCAAGCAACGGAAGGAAAGCATCCTTAAGCACATCACGAATCGTTTTGCCTGGCGTAAGCTTTGTGTGCTGATCCAGATATCCATAACGGACCTTAGGTGTCCATTCCACTTTTCCACTGTCTTTAAGCAATTTACCGGTAAGGATGTTCATTAATGTGGATTTACCAACACCATTGGCACCAACAAGTCCTACACGCTCTCCGGCGAGTAAACGAAACGATACATTTTTAAATAACGTGCGATCTCCAAAATTGTGACTCACGTTCTCTACTGACAATAAACTCATAAGATGAGGTTGCTCCTATCTATTAGACATTACTTTTATTATGGTTCCGAACCCCTATTCTAGCACAGGTCTCGTCTTTTCTGAAAGTAATGTAAACAGTTCAGGAACTCCTTCCAAGATTTTGTCATGTACGCAAGCTAACGATTAGAGCAGTTATATTCGAAATAGCCTTGTGCAGCTGCTTGTCTTCCGTCTGTGAACACCTCTTCGGCACGGTAACCATTACCACATGTGGAGGGATAGTAGTACTTGATACCCGTTAAAGGATCTACTCCACCTACGATGGCCGTTTTCTTCACAAGTCTGCCTCCACCAATCGCATAATTGTTGATCTTCTGGTCACCAACACCTATACCTTGGATAAAGGCCATAATTCCTGTATCGTTGATGGAGTTGTACCAATCTTCCTGTGCTATCAGGGGCATCGTAAATGTATAGGATACACCGTTCTTTCTGGCAAACTCATTATGGCGATTAATCACATCAGCAAGATCATCCTGCACAGAAGTCACAATCCGGCTTCGTCGAACTTGTTCAAATACGCTGCTATCTTGAAGTAAAGGAATCTGTGTGGTTGAAACCAGTTCTTTTTGAAAGCCCTCCACCCATCTCCCTGCGCTTGCGTCGTAGGCATAGACATAGTCGTCCAATGTAAAGTTAATACTGTTACCGTATGAATCTGAATATGTATAAGGTTTCTTGGGACTCCATACTTGCCTGAAAGAATCTTCCCGGTTACCTGTCAACTCTGTTTCTGTGGACATCATATAATAGCCATCGTAATCCAGAATAACCACGGCAGGAATGTAATTAAACATGTTTCGAATAGCTGCGGCATCATCCTGAATCCCCATATTCAAAGCCATCGTCTGAGTAAACGTCAACAAGGCAAGCTCCTTATCCGCTTTAACAAACTTGGTTGAATCATAACCTGCTTCATCACTTTGTTTCTCATTTTGATGCATAACTGCACCTGCATCCATCACTGCGGTTTGAAGTGCAGATCTGTATCGATGTCCAAGAAAGTTAGCCTCTTCGGCATCTTGGGTATGGAGTGAGATGATCCAGAAGAGCGGGAAGAAGATCAGCACGAATACTATGGATAGCTCAGTAATCTTCATTGAGGACCATACCTCCGTAGGTTACAAATACCGCTGAGGCCTGAGCCGTACCACTAAGCCATTCACGAATGAGCATGGAAGGTGTACGGTTTGTATTTTGGAGCGTCACGGTAAAAAAATCTCCTGTTGTCAACTTGTATCTTCGACCAGGATCATCAGCCGGAATCACACTTGAGGTAGGGAATAGTCTCTCTCGAATCTGAGCTGCATAATATCCATCCTGTACAACCTCGTACGTCCCAGTAAAACTATTAATGTTCAACGGGTCCGTATAATGAGGTACATATTTCTTATGTAAATGTTCCATCGACACCTCATACACATTGCCCGTCTGAGCCAGTTGCTCCTCAAACTCAGCCAACATTCGAGGTGAAATATACCCTTTCGTGCGGACTGCATCGACAAAACGTGTTACATTCTGTATAGCCGTCATACGTGCTATATCATCCTGCCGATCGGCTGTTTCAGCAGCTGGATACACATAGAGCAGAAGAACTGCGAGCAATACGGCAAGCAACTTGGATGCAGCATTAATCAATTCACACTGGCCTCCTTCCAAAAAACAATCTTGAGCAGTTCTCCAGTTTCATCTCGTATCAACTCTGGTCTGTAGGTAGCATCGAGCTGGACAGGAATAGTCGCTGTTTTGCTGACTAGTGTATCAATCACATATGAAGTCCCGTCTACCTCTACAGGTATGCCTGTGCCTGTCATCTGTCTCACGGTATGTAACACTTCCGCACCACTATACTGAGATGGTTTGGTGGTATGCAATGTTGTTGTCAGACGACCTTCCATGCCTGCTGTTGTTCGTACTCTGTCGTTCAATGAAGCTGATAAAATCTTAACATTCTGTTGCCCGTACAGGCAGGCTGTCATAAACAGGACAACCGCCGTACAAAACAACATAAGATGCTGGGTATTCTGGGACATGTTAAACCAACTCCTGTCAGGATTGCTGGAAGATTAGCCCTCTTACCACGTTGGAGCGGTCTTTTACAATAATGGCTTTGAATTTACCACTTGGATTGACATATTGATTGTCCTTTTCACTCATGGTCTGGTTAATAATCCCCACTTTATCGTCAGGAGCAATAACCGAGCCGTAGTCCGCGTTATTGAGATCCTGTGAAATGTTCAATTGGTTGCCATACCATTGACCCGCTTTATTTTTACCTGTAATGACTTGAATACCGAACTGATCCTTGTCCGCGTATTTACGCAGCGCATTAGTTACCTGTGATCCACTGATCGTTGTTCCGTCATACACCGTGAATGCAGCCTGAGACAGCTCGGTCTGAATATCAGCAAAATTGTTCTGCGCCGTCTTGGTTGCTTCCTGAGCCGAAATAAATAACAGAACTACAATTGTGATCAGAGCGATTGTCAAAAATATCCCTGCTGCTACCTTTAAAGCGCTTGATGCATTGTTCATGATAAATCCTCCCAAGTTATAAATTATTAATATATTTCAGACTGTCACACAGAAGAATTGCGCTACAGTTTCTGAATTTGTTCATAATAGATGTTCATCTGCAGGAAGCTCATACCGACCAATGGTATGACCAGGTACAAAAAGATTAGGGCATACATGGGAGCAAATCCGATGGTTCTCCCCCAGGATGCTTTAACATCAATCATTTTGCTGTACTCCTGCTTGCGTTGTTCAAAATAAAATGCCATCATGCTCTCAAGATCATCAAAGGCTTCACGTATTGAGATTTTGCCAAGGGCAAGCTGCAATTTATCAATCAGTCGCTGGAATTCGGGCAAGCCCGCCTCTTCCTTTAATTGATCAAGTGCAAGCTCTGGCCCATGTTCAAAATGCAACAAACACTTTTGCAGCGGACGCTTGAAAATGACGGCAAATCTATTAAGCCATTCCAATATCTCCTCGACTGACATCCGATCCATCTCACGCAGAATGGATATCACTGTCTGAAATTGATAGATTTCATGCCGCATATCCAACTTTCGCATTTTCCGCTGAAATAACATGAGCCATATGGGCATGTAATACCCTGCTACACCGATGAGAATTGCTATAATCATTTCCCACCAGCGTACATATTGCTTGTTATACACCTCAAGTTTCTGCATGATGCGCATGATGGTCTCACTCTGGGTATCATGGTCCAACTGAACGGGAGATAACTGCTGTAACGCGTTGGAGACTTCTTCGTATGTAGCTCCTCGGTTCATCTCTACACTTTCCAGCACGGATTGATCCAATGCTGTTTTTTCCTCGGCTTTCCTGAGATCCGCTTCAGCCATTGCACCAAACATTCGATCATCCCGGATTGGATCATGCAAGATGTGGTTACGTTCAACCTGGTGCAACAGCAAGATGCAACCCAGTGTAAGGACCAAACAACCTGCGAATAACATCACTCGGCGAATGGCGAGCCATTCGTATTTCAACTCCGAGCTACTCTCCCTCATAAGCCGTATCGTTTGGCTGTACTGTACACTGCCAGGTTTCGCCGCAAACAACATCGCCAATTTCCGGATGAAGGTCTGCCTGTATAGAAACTGATCCAACCATGAATGCTTATGTCCTGAGCGGTAACGAGTTTCATCGTATTGCTGGAGCCTCTGCAGAAGCAAATAAGCAAGAATGATGATGACATAAATTGATATTTTGGTAACAAAACCAATCTTGCTGCGATAAAATTCATCCATCGTTGGAAAACTGACTCTGGCCCAGCGTTCAATTGGAGCGGTGAATAATACCGGGGCAAGCGCGATGATATTAAGTCCTTTAAGCAGGTAATCCAATTTGTCACGCCGCAAAATCTCCAGATGAATCTCCTGTGTCAGGTTCCCCAGTCCCTTAAGATAGATAGACCCTTGTTCTCGGTCCTTATCCCCGAACTCCATGACCATATAGGAAACGCCGGCGAAGCCTTTGAGAAAACGGTTGGGTGCCACTTCATAGTAACGCTCAAGTGCTTCATTCGGATCTGGAGAAGTTAGAGCTTCATAGATCAGTCTTACCTGTTCTGCTGCTTCTCCTGTACCGGCTTCAGCCGCTTCATAAAGTGCTTCCTCAACCATGCCATGCTGGTGATACCGATGTCTTACATCTGCAAAGAGATCCAGCATCTGAACCAGCAACCGTTTCTCCATACGACTGAGGCACATATCCAGCACCAAGCTGTTTAGCACCACAGCACAGAGCACGGACAATATTACAAAAGCGATACCCGGCTGCAGAAGGAACAGAATGACACTTATGCAGCCATAACCTCCGAAAATAATGAGAACCACTGTCATTGTCAGTCTCCGAAGTGAAGGCTCATCTCCCACATGCCGAAATGAAATACGCTTCTGCACTTGTAGAATATAGGCAGATAACAGTGGGACTTTCATTCCCAGGCGGTAGAACTGCAACAAGAGTGACCCCAGTCCCTTGAAACCCTTCGTTCCGGGAGTTAGAATAACCCCGGATGGACTTGTTGGACCACCTCCTCTGCGACGTAATACATTTAAAACCAGAAGTGTGATCAGCAACCCGCCCGCACAAATACCTAAGACGAGGAGCAGAATCCATTTAATTGTCATGCGGATCACCCCAGTGTTGCTTCATAAAATGTCCAAATTTCTCGGCATCCTGCAATGTCATCTGTTCTCGCATATCCAACATGCATTCCGAGGAGATTGGAGCTGTTGCTACATACTCTCCATCTCTGTACTCCACTACATTACGAAATGTAAAACCTGCCCTCTCTTCCACGCTGTCACCTTGATTCGCGCGAGGAAGACATTCCGTAATACGTTCGATATATCTTCGTCCCTCAGCATCTTTCTTCATATGAACATCGAAATTGATGACACTCACAACCTGCTCCTCAGCAATATGCTCATGTTGAAACATGCCTGTCTTGAGTAAGGAATTACGAAGAGAGAAGACCAGATCACGAAACGTTTTGGCATGGTGGGTAAACAGGGTGAACAGACTGGCAACCTGAGACATTTGAATCATCCATGCGGCCACTTCATCACTCGCAACCTCACCAAGAATATTGACGGTACCATCCGTTTTTTTCTGCAAATCTAGCCCTTGTTGACCTGAAATGTGCTCAGTTTCTCGGAAACTCAAAATATTACGTCGGCTATAGATCCGTCTTAATTGAAGTTCGAACGCCATCTCCTGCACCCGAAGGGTGTACGATGCATAGATGTGTTTGACCATAGCCATAAGTAATGTCGTTTTACCAGAACCCTGTGCTCCGGTTACCGCTGTGATCCGGCTTCCTTTCATCAAATATTGAAGCAATGTAATTGGTAGATCTGCGTTGTTACCCGTAATTAATTGCTCAAGTGAAGCATTCGGAATGTCGAACTTCCGGACGAAGAACGCCCACGATTCTGCAAAAGGAGGTCTGACAACAACCACACGGGAACCGTCTTTCATCTCATTCACTTTGTATCCACTTGCTTCTGACAACTGTCCCGGATAATTGTATTTGTATATATTCTGGCATACCCTTTTCAGTTCACGGATGCTGCCGAAGGACAGAAAAGGTAGATGAATGGATTTCCCTTTATAAAAAATCCAGACACTCTCCATGCCGCTGAGCGGTTCTTCATGTGTATCATTCTCCAGTCCTTGCTCCAACAGATCATTCCATGATGCCGGTTTCTGAAATCCAATATCATGAACAGTATCCAACATACCGCTGACACCACCACTAACGCCGTCAATACGTTGGTCCCTTATCTCATCAACAACGGAGAACCCTTTGTAGTGTTGGTAGATACGCTGCACGATGATATCTGTCTTTTCTCTGAACCCAAGCACTCGATATTCGCACTCAAAAACATAGTGAATGTCTTCCTCGGAAATATAATAACTCCCTCCGTCCTCCGTTCCTTCCTCCGTTCTCAGCCTTCCCAGATCGTAGGTATCAATCATTCGGGAGAGTGCATCCACACCGAATTGCTGTCGGTACAGATAAAACACAATTTCGAATCGGTCCTGGATCGTCAATAAATCCGGTTCTGCAAACAAAATGACTTCATCTACATTTGATTTGTTCAGTCCTATGCTTCGGATCAGAAGATCCCCTATCAGATTTTTGACATACGTTTTGTCACTGATACTGCCTGAGACACAGCCCTTCAGCGCTTTTCTCATCTCTGCACGTTGATTGATTCTTCGACGATATTCTTCTTCATGCAGACCTGCATCCGCGAGCTGACTATGACTAAGCTCATGAAGCGAGTTCTTCACCTTCTCAATCAACATGTCAATCGTGAAGGATTCCTGTTCAGGAACACGAGCATTCTTCTCATGAAGAAACGCTCTATACTTGAACCAGACATAAGTCAGGCACAGAATCAAAATTAAACTTATCCATATGGTATTCCAGAGCATTGGAGGTTCAGGCTCCCCTTTCCAGCCTCTTCAGAACTGTGCGCATACCTGCACCGTCCATAATCAGGCGAGCGAGTTCGCTCATGCTTGCAGCAAAGCTCCCTTTACGAATATCCTTATCCTCAGACAAACTTTCCAACTGCAAGTACCTGGCGACATCTCGCCGATTCATTGCATCCAGGTAACCAGTTGTGTACGGTATCGCAGATATCGTACCTTTGTATCTAAACTGGCGCCGAATATTGGAAAGCGTTGCACGGGAGTGAGAATCGTATTTGTTAATGACAACATGCATATTCTTATTGTTCATTCGTGTTGGCAGAATCTCTTCAAAGAACAACTCCAGATTTCGCATATTTTGATCGAGATTAATGACAACATAGTCCGCTTGTTGCAGCTTGAGCTGCAAATCGACACCAGCATGATCCGCATCCAGAAGAACTAGATCATAATACTCGTTAGCTACTTTCAGCAGCTTTTTCACAGTCTCACCATGTTCCTGCGGGGAACGTTCCATCTCATCAATTCTCCCGGTCAGTAAATCAAGTCTTTCTTTCAAAAGTGGCTTGGTATAATCCCTGAGATTGTGCTTATTCAGACTTCCGCTCGAATGCAGCCGTTCAATCGCATCCCAGCCCCCCTCTTCGAAGGAGAACATAAAATCCGCTGAATCCGAATCTTTGGATGGTAGAGCAGCTTCTGTGCCAGTTCCAGCAAGGCCTGCGTTAACAAGTAACACTCTTGTCCTGTAGTGAAGTGCCATCGCATAGGCACTAATTAATGTGCTTGAAGTGCAGCCTGTTCCTGCAAAAGGGCTCCAAAAGGTAATCGTGCTCATGCTCTCATCCTCTCTGCTTCTTTCATCGCACGGCGACTACGAACACTTTCCCAACCTGTTAGCTGCTCGACCACGCGGCACAACGATTTTTTGTAATTTCGTGATAAAGGTCCAAGATGAACTCGGCGATGATGCTCATTCTCAAGCTTAACCGCCGCTGTTAACTCATCCCACGGAAGCACTAAGGATTCTCCTGTCCACACAAATGGACTGCCCTCCAGATATGCCCACAGATAACGAGCTTCAAGTTTGCAATCAACCCCGTTAATTAAGAGCCGCTGAAATGACAGCTCACCAGGCAATGACTGTTCTTCAAGCAACCGCTTCAACCAACCCTTGCCACGTTCCAGATTATAACGCTCATAATCACTCACCCAGACTCTTACATCAGCGCTTAGCCAGAGATTACGTGAAGCAAAATGTGAGGTCTCCATGTCATATAACACATAGTCATAACTGTCCAATCGTTCTCCATTTACTTCTAGATGATTCTCTACAGCTGCTGATGTAACAAAATGACAAGCGATATCAAATCCTTCAAATTCCGTAATTCGCAAAGACTGCTGACTGTCACCTACACCGTACCCATACTTTTGTAGTAAGGTTCCATCTACGAGTAAGACCTTGTTACCTGTCGAAGCCAATATCTTGCAAAGATATAACATCAGATCATTCTTCTCACACAAACCTGCAAAGATCCATGATCGCATAGATGTTATCACTCCCTCCAATTTCTCAAAAACCTTGTTATCTGAATTTCATTCAACTGAACACGTGAACATTGCTATCGGCCTCTACTCTCCGCCTGTTAACAAACTCTGCTGTTCTGTCTGTAAAACTTCAACGGGATCATTAACACTTCCAGTATTAGTTTCTGCTCCTTTACCTGAACCATCATTCCACATCACTGCATCCGATGTTGCAGGATTATTTGCTGATGGACGACTGTTATAGGTAACTGAGGATTGTGCCACATCCTGTTCAACTCCTTTTGATGGGGCTGTCACGGAGGCGGCCAGTGAACTTTCAAGCGAACTTCGCACCTGTCTGGATAACTCCTGTTCCGCTCGTCGAACAATATTCGGATCACTCTCCAGCAGTTTTAATACTTCTGAATTGGCAGGATACGTGGCGATTGCAGGTGTCTGAAACTGTGGTTCTACATAGGTTAAGGCATAGATTGAAGCTTTATGTAAATAAGCATCTACAATTGCACTGGAGAGTGACAGAATCTCTTCCTCCGTCATAGTAATCCATAAGGTAGCTGAATTGAGTCGTTCCACTTTTTTCTTCGATAAGAGAACATAATCCTGCCCTGTCGGGAACTGAATACGAACATCAATAATATCTCCCTTAACGAGTGAGGATGGCAATAATACAACTTGCAGCTCTCGATTTCTTAAATCAGGCGGAGCCGGTGTATCCTCATACACCATCTCGGTAGTAATGGCTGTTCCTTTTTTCAACTCTATTTTGGCCACTTGGCCTTCCATTTGCTTGGTACTGGACCAGAGATTTCGTGGAGCTTGTGCATCTGGAACAGCAATGAGCTTCAGATCCTCCGGTAATATCGGTTCACCTGCTTCAATATCCCGAACCGTGACCCATCCTTGTGCTCCCGAATCCCATTGTTGCTTTAATTCAGCTTCCTTTTCCTCATATGCCGATAAATAACGGGCTTCTACAGCTGACCTGACATCACCCATCGTTTTGACATTATAAATAACATATCCTCCGAACACCAACCCTACAGCGCCTGCTCCGATAAGCCCGGCATAGATCAGTTTACGGCTTTGTTTTCTTAATTTAGACAAAAGAGGCTCTCCTTTCGTAATCTCGTCTAATCATGAACTTTCCTTCTTGAAAAGAACGAACGTTTCTTGGGTTGCTGTCCCATCATATGCGTTAAAATATGAGAAAACACTTTATCCATCTGTGCGTCCTTGTCAAAAGGGTCAATATGTAACGGCAGACCATATACACTCGATGTATCCAGCGTTTTACGAATGCGCTGAACAGCTTCAGTTGCTGCGAGGGGCAGACAATATATCCATTTCTCTCGTGGATACCGATGATGTGATCGAACAAAGGCGCCAATTTCCGCCTGTCTCCATTCGGCACCTGAGCCAATAACAATCGGCAGATCTGCACGCAGAAATTCCTCCAGCCGGTTCTGGTCCTGACCACTACCGAGGTCCATCACGATGAACTGATAGCTCCCCCCAAGCAAAGACAAAATATCTGCTCGCCCGGATTGTTTCCAATAATGCACACCATCCACTGCAAATTGTCTGCCTGCCGGCACCGGTTTACCGGCTTGAGCGATTTGTTGGATTCTTGCAAAGGATTGAGAGCGAGGTGACATTTCAATCACAGCGACTTTAAAGTTTTGCCTTTCGAGATAATGACTGATAGCTATAGCGGTGTGGGTAACCCCTACACCAGATGAAGCACCAGTTAAAGCAATAACTCTTGTTCCGCCATTCAGGGTCATGGTCGCATCTCCACCAGGCGTTATTCCACCAGGTATGCGGAGCAGTTCCTTCCTCACCTCATCCGCAGATTGGAATCGCTCCTCGGCATTATACCTTAACAGTCTTCTCGCCACAGGGATGTACGTCCGTGGAACATCACTCCGAATAGAGCTTTCTACACCTTGAATCCATTCCGTATACGCCCCACCAGTCATAAGATATAGCAGCAATGCTCCGAGTCCATATAGATCTGAACGGGCATCGGTCTGACCCGAGCCATATTGTTCTGGAGCGGCGAAACCAGCTGTTCCCAACTTGACGGTATCTTCTGCACTTTGCGGCTTGTAACTTCTGGCGATGCCAAAATCGATTAATCTTACTTCATGTTCCGGGGTGATCATGATATTGGATGGTTTCAGATCCCTATAGATGACAGGTGGATTCAGACTATGCAGATAACTCAACACATCCAGCAATTGAAGCACCAGCTCCGTTAACTGCTCCATCGGAATTTTCCCGCGGCACTGCTTGAAATACTCACTGAGCGTTAACCCTTCGATGTATTCCATCACCAAGTACGTGTACCCATCTTCATCCGGGACAAAAAAATCAACAATTTGCGGTAATCTTGGATGGCGGAGTGATGTCAGGAGAGCGGCCTCTGTCTCCATGCTGCCTTCATACGGCATAGCCGTTACGCTTTCTTTAATTGCCCATATCTTGCCCGGCAGCTTCAGATCCTCCGCCTCGTATACATGGCTCATTCCGCCTGTTCCCAGAATGGATACGATACGATATCTACCTCCCAGCAGGCTTCCGCGTTCCAGCCTGGCCGGATGTCTCATACCAATTCCTCCTTCAATACACAACAAAAAAGGGAAAACTTCACCGAAGAAGAACAGACCGGATATCCGGTTTCGTTCGCTTCGGGATGCTTTCCCTTAGGTTTGTTATGGTTAATATTGGTATCATTATAGTACAGGCCGGAATAGATTGTAAAGCACAAAATTTAATGTGCTTAATCGAATCAATTTCATAATACATTTAGCTGCTTTAATCAAAGCTAGATCTATTAATATTTGACCATATAGAGTGTAATCTCTTCCCGGTTATGGAACAACTGCTTGGAACGTTGAATCTGCATTCGCGAACGCTCAAACGTATCGATAACATCCTTAATGAGTGCGAGCGGTTTTTTATGCAATAACTTCACGGTAACAATCGCTGTTCCCCCAGGTTGAAGACTATATAGAAGGTCTGATACAAGTCGGCTCATCAGCTTGGGACTCCAACTCATATCACATACGAGCAGATCAAATTCTCCTTCGCGAAAGCGTACATCGCCTGCATTTTTCTTTAAGAAAGTCAGTTTTGGTGATGCCAACAGCGTTGCATCCATCTTCGCGGGATCTACCGCAGTAACTTCAAGCCCGCGTTCAAGCAGGAACGAGGTCCATCCACCAGGCGCTGCACCGATATCAAGTGCTTTACGAAATGAAGTAAAGTCAATGCCAAACGTTTGCTCGGCTTCAAGCAATTTGAACTTGGCACGCGAGATCTGTCCATCTTCTTTTTGAAAACGTACGGCGCCCCCGTTCCAGTCTGACAGGTTCTGTTCAGGTCTGGATACGCCTGCATACAACATGTCATTCGCAGCAAATACGGAAATGACATATTCAGCATCACGTACGACCCATTCACAGCCAAGCTCATCCAGTTTTTCTGTCAGTAATTGTTTCAATGAAGCTGCATTTTCTTGCCAAAAGGCCCCGTCTGTCTTCCGTACCTGTAGTACGACAGGGGTACCCGTCAGTTCCTTATGATTCATTACAAATGCAATCAATTTCTCAATAGACTGCTCCGAATCTTCTGTATTCTCCTGAAACTGAACAGGCTGGATATGACGTAAAAACGTTGGATAATCTTCCAGCAGTTTACCTGCAACTTCTTCCTCCGCTACAGGCAGACCCGCAAGCAAAATTTCTCCCGGTACGAGTACTGTGCTCTTCACCGCACCAAACGTACGGCGTAATTCTTCCTGTGCATAAGGGGCAAAGCCATGATTGGCTGTGCAGATAAAACGGGAGAAGTTGCCTTCTTCCCAAGACGATTGTGTACTCAAATTGTGTTACCCTCCAGAACGTACGCGTATCCACGGACGACCGTCATCCCACTGGATATCGACCGGAACATCGTACGTATGCTTAATTGTATCTTGTGTCAAAACTTCATGCTTGGGGCCAGCCGCCGCAATGCGTCCATCGCGGATCAAGGCCACGTGCGTAAATAAAGGTACGATCTCTTCAACATGGTGTGTTACATACACCACTGTAATGTTACGCTGGCGCAAACGATCAATCTCAGCCAGCATTTTCTCACGTTCATATAAGTCCAGCCCGGCACAAGGCTCGTCCATAATCAGCAGTTTTGGCTCAGCCATTAATGAACGAGCAAGCATGACTTTTTTGCGCTCCCCTTGGGATAACGTTCCAAGCGGGTTGTTGGCGAGGTTGGCAAAGCCCATGTCATCTAATAAACTCATTGCCTTTGCTTTTACTTCATCAGGAATGGTCTGATAAAAACGCAAAAAAGCATAAGCTCCTGTAGCGACAACCTCCCATACCGGATCTCTCGGTGTGAGTTTCTCAATCAACGTTTGGCTAATATAACCGATTTCCTTACGCACTTCCCTGACGTCACATTGTCCATACAGATTGCCGAGTACTTCAATGCGTCCCTGGCTTGGAAACAAATATCCGTTCATCATTTCCAGCAACGTTGTTTTGCCAGAACCATTCCGACCCAGAATAACCCAATGCTCGCCTTGTTCAATGCGTAGATGCACGTTATCCAGAATCTGATTCTCTTCTCGTCTGAGTGAGACATGTTCCATTGAGATTATACTCATTTCAGCACCGCCTTCCGGATCTCCGAGAGTAAATGCTCCACAGAGCTCATCCGATAAACCATTTTTGGAACATCTTGCTGGCCGTCAAACAGCATCACGGCTGGTACGCTTGAAATTTGAAATTGTTGTACAAGTTCAGGAATGTCATGGATGTTCATTTCGGATAAAATACCTTCTGGCAGCATGTGCTCAACAACCTCTAACATACGCCGTGCAGCCGCACATGTCCCACATAAAGGGGTGTATATAAACACAGCCTGTGGCATGCCTTCCCATACGCCGCGCATTAGCATTTTGGATGTAATTGGCTTCATGAACTTTCTTCTCCCGCAGCAACACGCAGCATAACCTCACCCGTCATAGGACCATTATGAATGGTAACCGTATCGGGTTTATTGCTATATAACATCTCGTACATCTGGCGTTTCCCAAACATACTGGACGTATGCAAATAGATTTCACGCGGAAATAAACCTTCTCGTACAATGGATGCCGCAACCTCACCGCCATTCGGCGAATCCGGCCCAAGCTCATAATCCAGAGACAAAATGTCCACGTCACCTTCTCTTAGCAGCATCAGGCACTCTTCTGCATTCGTTGCCAGAACAAATCCTTTTGGACATGCCCGATAGTCGTCCAAAAAAACATGCATACAATCGCTCCTCTCCCCATTATAACCAGGAACGCATGAGCGCTATATCATCACGGTGCGTTCCATCTTCGCCCGTTTCTGTCTCGAGCACAACAACCGCCTTTTGGAACTCAGGCGCATTGATCAATGTTTTCAGTGATTCATTTCCGATATATCCCTGTCCGATCCTCGCATGTCTATCCTTACACGAACCAGACGCATATTTGGAATCATTAAAATGTACAGCAGCAACATCATCCCAGTATCCGAGCACCCTGCCTTGATCAAGCATCTCTGATTCGTTGCCTGACGACCACATACCAGAAGCAAAAGCATGGCATGTGTCAAAACAAAATGCAATATGCTCTGGATATCGAGACAATTTGCGAATCTGTATCATTTCTTCCATTGTCGTGCCCATGGGGCCATGATCACCTGCCTGATTCTCAAGCAGCACCTTCGAATGACCATTCCAATTCTCCAAGGCGGTATCCAGACAATGAATGAGGTTCTGATAACCTTCCAGCGGATCATTTGTTTTGATATGTCCAAAATGGACCACCGTCCCAACGGAACCGCAAGCATTCGAAATTTCAAGATCATTGCGAATAGAAGCTATTGTAGCATGAAACCCCGCCTCTCCACGGGTCATGCCCAACGCCGGATTCGTAGGATAGGGTGAATGGGCAATTGAAGCCAGTCCATGCTGTTCACACCAATCCCTGCACTGCTCAGCATCCTTGAGATCCAGACTTTTCAGACCAAGACTACGCGGGTTCTTCGGAAAATACTGAAACGCCGTTGCTCCCATCGCATGTGCCCTCTTGGCTGCCTGTAGAAATCCACCTCTCGTGCTGACATGTGCCCCGATTCCGTTGTTAGGCTTCATGCTGGCATTTCGGACAGAAGAATGCCTTCTTGCCCGTAATTTCCACTCGTTCAATCGTTCCCCCGCAGCGCGGACAAGTCTCGCCTTCCCGATCGTACACCCGACATCGCTCGTCAAAGCTTCCTGTCTTCGTATCCCCTTGCATCAGTGGCATTTCCATATACCCACCTTCAGATGCTGCTTCGCGCAACACGGACTGCATCGAATGGAACAAACGCTCCGTCAGTTCAGGTGAAGTTGCGATGTTCTGCGTTTTGGAGCTTGGTCTCAGACCTGCAGCGAAAGCAATTTCATCCGAATAACAGTTGCCAATCCCTGCAATGATATGCTGGTTCACCAACGTTGTCTTGAGTGTCCCCCGACGACCTTTCAACAGAGAAGCAAAACGTTCCACGTTCATCCGTCGATCCAAAGGTTCCGGTCCAAGATCGGACATTGCCGCTTCTGTCTCTTTTGAAGTAAGTAGATGTAAATACCCCAAGCGCAGGCCAATAAAGAATAAAATGTGATCTCCAAACTGGATTTCCACTTGTGTAGAACGATCAGGGCGTTCCTCTTCCGTGCCCCAGAAAATCATACCGCCCAACATGAGGTGCAGCACCAGACGTTTGCCATTAGCCAGGTGGAAAATCAAATGCTTCGCTCGGCGCTCAACAAATATGATGCGATTGCCTGTAAGTTCATTGATGAACAGATCAGGCTCCGTATTTATCGTTTTATCCCGGTTAATTACAACACCTGTAATCGGTAGATCAAGTATTTTCTCGGACAACAAGGTCCGGTAATTTTCCATTTCCGGCAGTTCCGGCATCGTACATTACCCCTTTTTGGAAGTTTGGTCTGTCTCTTGCGACAGCCACTCCATCAATTTATGCAAATCTTCAAACACATGATCAGGTCGAGCCTTGGCTGCTTGAATGTGTCCATCCATATTTTCCCGTGTTGTCACACCGGTAAGTACCAGCATCGTCTCACATCCTGCTGCGACTCCAGCTGCGATATCGGTTCGCATATTGTCTCCGATCACTGCCACTTCATGAGATGCCAGGTTCAGCCGGCTAATGGCTGACTTCATTATAACACTGGATGGCTTGCCTATGACTGTAGGACGAACTCCGGTTGCGGCTTCAATTGCTGCTCCAATCGTTCCAGCACCAGGCGTCAGTCCATCATCGGAAGGAAGCTGCAGATCCGGGTTGGTCATGATGAACTTTGATCCCGCATTAATCCACCTTAGCGCCTTGGTCAGTTTAGAATAGGAAAATTCACGATCAATCCCCTGTATCACGTAATCAGGTGCAACTTCTGTCAACTGTAGTCCTGCTTCTTCTATGGCTTGCAGCAGTCCTGCTTCACCAATACATGCCACTTTTGCACCCGGGGACTCTTCGGCAACATATTCAGCAGCAGCCACAGCAGAAGTACACACTTGAGACGCATCGGCAGGTATGCCCATCCCGTTCAGATGATCTGCCACACCTTGTGGTGTGCGAGAAGAATTATTGGTTACGAATAAATACGGCTTGCCTAGCTCTTGCAGTGTTCGAATAAGCTGATCGGCTCCTTCGATACGATGTCTGCCATGATAGAGCGTACCATCCAAGTCAATCAGATAGGCCTTAATCACACACAGCACTTCCTTTCTTTATTCCATTAACGTTTCATGTCCTTAATCATTTAACTTGAACTTGACCGCGAACCTATGTATTCAGGCAAAAATAATGGCTTGCTGACATGTGCACGCAACAAGTCGAACCAAATCGAACACCGACGGTTTAACTCGCGCGTCTTCTGTACAAGCTTGTCATTTCCTGCGCTTTCCCGGAAAATAATTTGAATCATTTCCCTCTTCATATTGCCCATCCTACACGCTTTCTGACCAGATTGCAAAAGGGACCGCGGGAGTTCCTCTCCCTCAGTCCCGTGCAATTACCCGGTTCATTATATGACGTGTTTAGCCGTGCAATGGATCGCAATCATGGTTAAGATTCTTGCTTGCGATGCACGACAGGAATAAGCTGGTGTTCGTTTGCGAGTCTCGTATTCGGAAATACGGACTGTGCTTCTTCCAAAAGTGGCTGCAGTTGATCCTCGTCCTTATAACGTGAGCTAAAGTGAGTCATGATCAATTGGCCTACATTGGCTGCTCTAGCCGCTTCCGCCGCTTGTTTTGAAGTACTATGATAGTACTCATGCGCTGTATCGGCCAGATCATGCATAAATGTAGCTTCATGGACAAGCACATCTGCATTTACGGATAGAGGCAATACATTGTCGCATGGACGTGTATCACCCAATATGGTGATTACCATGCCGCGTTTTGGCGCGCCCAATACATCTTCTGGACGAAGCGAATCACCGTTATCCAGCGTAATGGTTTCTCCACGTTTCAGCCGGCCGAACAATGGGCCTGGTTTCAAACCGTATTCCGCCAGTTTGGCCGGGTCAAGGCTTCCTGGACGATCTTTTTCCGTGATTCGGTATCCGTAGCTATCAATCCGATGCTCAAGCAAAGCGGCTTCCACGATAAAACTGTCATCCTCGAACAGGACGCCGCCCGTATGTTCCACGATATTCAAATCGTAGTTGACCCGTGATTGGCTAAGCTCCATGGTTGTACTGATCATTCGTTCCGTACCTGGCGGACCATATACCGTTAATGGTGTGGTGCCACCTTGATAGGCTCTGCTCGAAAGCAGTCCTGGAAGTCCAAATACATGATCACCATGCAGGTGAGTAATGAATATTTTCTCCAATTTGCTTAGTTTAAGCGGAGAACTTAAAATCTGATGCTGCGTTCCTTCCCCGCAGTCAAACAACCACAAAGCTCTGCGCTCATCCAACATGCGTAGCCCAATGGAAGTTACATTCCGTTGAAGCGTAGGTACACCAGCATTAGTTCCCAGGAAATATAGTTCCATTCTGGATCGCACCTCTTTCTGTTGCCAGCAAAAAACCTCCGACAATGCGGAGGGCTTTGCCTGACACTCAACTGATTTATGCCTTTTCTACGTTAAAATACTTGGCTTGCGGATGGCTGAATACCATCGCTG
The DNA here is from genome assembly GCF_038595085.1 of Paenibacillus sp. FSL R5-0749. NCBI lineage: Bacteria > Bacillati > Bacillota > Bacilli > Caryophanales > Paenibacillaceae > Paenibacillus > Paenibacillus sp. FSL R5-0749. Next base: position 3,937,036 of record NZ_CP152005.1, read on the forward strand.
ATACGGATGCTTCAGGTTCCATCATGAAACCTTCCGTCAATTCCACACCGATATCCTCAGGCTGTAACAACTTGAACAGCGGTCCTTGGTCTTCCAAATCCGGACAAGCCGGATATCCAAAGGATACCCTGATCCCCTGATAACGCGCACCGTGTCGTTGCTTCATCGTCATCTGCGCAGAATCTGGGAATCCCCAGATATCTCTCATCATATGATGCACACGCTCAGCTAATCCCTCTGCTACTTCGAGCGCTACGGATTGAAGAGCATGCGAGCGAAGATAATCCCCTTGATCTTTCCACGCCGTGGATAGTTCACGCACACCGTGTCCGGCAGTAACAACCATAAAGCCAACGTAATCCATTTGACCGGATTCAACAGGTTTCAGGAAGTCGGACAGGCACAGGAACGGCTCGACTTTTTGACGTGGGAACGTAAATGTATGCAAAATATTGCTCGTGTCCTTTGGATCATAGATAATGATGCTGTTACCACTGGACTGAGCCGGGAAGAAACGATACATGGCATGCGCCTGTATAATCCCGTCACGAACAGCCTCTTGCATGATATCATCCACCACTGCTTTCAGGTCGGTAGCCTTTTTGTCACCTGAAGCAAGCAGTTGTTCAACTGAACCGCGCAACCCTAAATGGTGTCCAAGCAGCATCTGCATGTTCACGTATGGCAGAATATGTGATAACGGATAGTTGCGCATCGTATGTCGCTCCAGATCCGGCGGTACAAGAACCGGATGATCTACAGCAATATCCGAACGCTCCACTCGTGTAAGCTCTGGAAGGGCCTGAACAGCTACAGCACCTGAAGCATCCGCTTCTTTCTCCGCATCCATCTCCAATTGCATGGCTTCACGTGTAACGGGATTCATCAATTTGTTCGCCAGATCCAGACCATCCATCGCGTCTTTGGCATATACAACCATTCCATCATACTCAGGTCGGATACGGTTTTTGGTGAATTTACGAGTTAGCGCCGCTCCGCCAACCATAATAGGTACATCAATCCCTGCTGTTCGCAAATCCTGAGCGGTAAGAATCATCTGCTGGGCTGATTTTACCAATAACCCCGAGAGGCCGATTGCATCGACTTTCTCTTCTCGGTAAGCCTCGATAATACGTTCTGGTGGTACTTTTATACCCAAATTAATGATCTGGTAACCGTTGTTGGACAGGATGATCTCTACCAGGTTCTTCCCGATGTCATGCACATCACCCTTAACCGTGGCCAGAATGATCTTGCCTTTAACCGAAGTCTCGTTCTTCTCCATGAATTGCTCCAGATATGCTACAGAAGCCTTCATAACCTCCGCACTCTGCAACACCTCGGCTACAATCAACTCATTGTTGTTAAAGAGACGACCTACTTCCTCCATCCCCCGCATAAGTGGACCATTAATCACTTGAAGTGCTGTGTATTTGGCAAGTGCCTGTTCGAGATCTGGCAGTAATCCTTCTTTGCTTCCTTCGACAACGTATGAAGCGAGACGCTCTTCTAATGAAAGGTTCGAGATTTTTTCCTTCTTCTCCACCTTCTTGTTACGGAATGCCGCTACGAATGCCGCCAGTGTATCATCATTCGTGTTATATAAAAGCTCTTCCGAGAGCCTGCGTTCTTCTTCAGGAATGGATGCATAACGCTCCAGTTTCTCTGTGTTCACGATGGCATAATCGAGCCCTGCTTTGGTACATTCATACAAAAATACAGAGTTCAGCACTTCACGGCCTGCCTCAGGCAGTCCGAATGAAATGTTACTGATCCCAAGTATCGTATGACATTCAGGCATCGCTTCTTTGATCACTCTTATACCTTCAATGGTTTCTTTGGCTGAACCGATGTACTGTTCATCTCCCGTACCTACCGGGAACACCAATGTATCGAAAATAAGGTCTTCTGGTTTGAGTCCATATTTGTTCACCAGCAGATCATAAGAACGCTTGGCTACGTCGAGCTTGTCTTCCCGACTAATCGCCTGACCCCGCTCATCAATCGTTCCGACAACAACCGCACCACCATATTTATGAAGCAACGGCGTGATCAGCTCAAATTTCTCTTCGCCATCCTCAAGGTTAATGGAGTTAATTATCGCTTTACCTTGCGAGTACTGAAGAGCCAAATCAATGACTGAAGCATCTGTCGTATCGATCATGAGAGGAACCTTTACTTTTTTCACAACCAATTCAAGGAACTTCACCATGTCTTCTGACTCTTCACGGTCTGGATCTTGTACACACACATCGACAATGTGCGCTCCATTTTTCACTTGAGCACGGGCAATTTCCGAAGCTTCTTCATATTTTCCTTCGACAATGAGTCGTTTGAATTTCCGTGATCCCAGCACATTCGTACGTTCACCGACCATGTAGGGACGATTGTCCTGTTCGATATAGATTGGTTCTATACCAGACAATGCCGGTGGATGTGTTCCGTTCATTTCTCTTGGGGGGTACTGGGCAAGCGTATCACGCATAGCCCGAATATGTGCAGGGGTTGTCCCGCAACATCCACCAGCGATATTCAACCAGCCCTGTTCCGCAAATGCACCTATCTTCTGAGCGAGTGAGTCTGGTGACTCATGATAATTACCGTTCTCATCCGGGAGACCCGCGTTCGGGTAACAACTAACCGCAACCGATGCCATTCCGGAAAGCGAACGAATGTGATCACGCATGAATTCCGGACCCGTAGCGCAGTTTAGTCCTACCGAAATTGGGTTAAGGTGTTCTAAGGATATATAAAAGGATTCGATGTTCTGGCCCGCAAGGGTCGTTCCCATCGGTTCTATCGTTCCTGAGATCATCAGGGGCAGTGTAACACCGCTCTGTTCGAAGGCCTGCTGAATTCCGATGCTACCTGCTTTTACATTGAGGGTATCCTGTGAGGTTTCAAGCAGTAGCGCATCAACGCCTCCCTCTATTAAAGCAAGCGCTTGCTCCAAATAACTGTCGATAAGTTCTTGGAACGTTACTCCCCCGGTTACAGACAGTGTTTTGGTTGTTGGTCCCATCGCACCTACCACATAACGTGGAGATTCCGGTGTAGAGAAACGATCAACCGCAGCTTTCGCAATTCTGGCTGCTTCCAGGTTGATTTCGCGTGCCCGATCCTGAATATCGTATTCAGCAAGCACGACCGATGTCGCACCAAATGTATTGGTTTCAATTAGATCGGCGCCAGCCTCCAGATATTCTTCATGAATGCGCTGGATCAGCTCTGGACGAGTAAGCACTAACATTTCATTACATCCATCCAGATCTTCGCCGCCAAAATCTTCGCCAGTCAGATCAACTTGTTGAATCATGGTCCCCATCGCACCGTCGAGGATTAATATTCGTTGTTTTAATGCATCGTGTAGACTAATCTTATCCAATATCTTCACCCCCGCAAAACGTTAAATCTTAGTTTAACAGAAACTAACTTAATGTGAAAGATCGGGTTTTCTCGCGAAAGATGGCGGGTTTACACGAATTATGAACGGAATTTGAGAATCGACAAAAACAGAGGTATCCGATATAATTCAATTAAACCAAGTGGAAAAGAGGGAAAGAACATGGCTGAAATTGTTATCCGAAATACGAACGAACGCATCACTGGTGACGAAAATGTTCGAAATTTCTTGAACAAATACGAAGTATTATATGAGAAGTGGGACGCATCCAAACTGAACACTGATCTGCAAAATAACTTTGGATTAACGGATGAACAGAAAACCGAAGTTTTGGAAACTTACGACTATGAGATCAGAGATTTGGCTGCACGTCGCGGGTACCAAATCTGGGATGTGATCACACTGTCCGAGCAAACACCAGATATCGAAGAAAAGCTGGCCAAGTTCGAAGAGATCCACACCCACGCTGAAGATGAGATCCGTGCGATTGTCGCTGGTAAAGGAATCTTTGTTATCAAAGCTACTGATGATGTAGGTTACTTTAATGTAGAACTGTCTCCTGGAGACGTCATTTCTGTACCCGAGAATACACCGCACTTCTTCACCTTAATGGAGAACAAACAAATTATCGCTGTACGTCTGTTCATCGAAAAAGATGGCTGGATTGCAGATCCATACCCTGATCCTACATTTATCAAGAACGCCTGACACTCTCGTGTTATAACTTGCTTAACCAAAACCCCTGTTCAATTGAACAGGGGTTTTCGCATATGCATATGGAGAGTATTATACATCATCCGTGCATTATATAAAATAATGCGGGTATTTCGCTTTTATCGATTCCTGTTCAATCACAACCAGTCTGAGATGAGCTTCCATCACCTGAACAGCCTGTTCTGTTTTACGCTCTGTGATAAGTCGATATATATCTTTGTGTTGGGAGATAATGACCTCCAGGTTGGAGTCCTCCGCTAGACGTAACAAACGCAACCGATTAAACGGAATATTCAGTTGTTGCAACATTTTCCATGTTCTTAGCTTACCCGTGCCCTGGAACAAAATCTGATGAAACTCTTCATCCAGCTCAAAAAGACGATAGAAATTGTTTTTTCCTATACAAACTTCCTGCATCGCAATGTTGGTTTCAAGTCGAAATCGGAATTCTTCAGGAAAAGAAACACATGCCAAAGTCACGATTTCCTTCTCCATCTTTTCCCTCGTAAACCTGCCTTCTTCCACATGCTCTAGATTAATATGAGAGACGATCGTTCCACTCTGGGGAATAATGTCCAGCAGTTCTTCTTCTGCAAGCTTCATGAATGCTTCTCGCACGGGGGTTCTGCTCACTTGCAATTCATCTGCAATCTCTTTCTCTGAAATTTTAGTACCAGGCTTAAGTTCCAGATGCAGAATTCGTTCCTTTAACAAATTATATGAATATGCCCGGGTCGAGCCTCTAATTTTTTGATTAATTGACATGCCTTGACCTCTTTCTCTCAGCCGTATTCATTCATATTAGCACAAATTACCGTTCCACTTAAATATCGGTGTGAAACGGTAATTTGGCCAACATCAACTATGTTATTGCTTATTTTCTTTGTAGGCTTTGTACGTGTCATTTGCCAGCTTCAGATAATTGGATAGACCCTGACTGTCAAGTTCTTTAACAAAAGTGTCGAATTCAGACAAGTTTCGCTCACCCAAGATAAATTTAAGTGTATTTTGGTCTGAGTAATCTTTCAGTGGAGTACTCAGAAGTGTCACCCGTTCACGGTCCTCAGAAGAGTATGGAATCGGTGGTTCAGCCGGGATCACTTCTTTGGTATCCTTCATGTCTTGCTGGAATTTCAACTCTTCTTCACTAAACATCGATTGCAGCAGATCTGTTGTACCTCCGTAGGCAAATACACCACCCGAGAAGCCAAAGTCAATACGCAGATCCTTCGTTCCTTTTGGATTCAAACCATTATAGTTAACGTCTTCAACCAATTTACGTGTTCCGCCCTCTTTGGTAAATGTTTCGCCTTCAACACCCCATTTGGCAAACTCTTGACCCTCATCACTGTAGTATAACCAATCAATAAATTGCATAATGGCTTTGAAATTTTCGCTTTTTTGAATTTTCCCAGAGATCATGATACCGTTTTCAAGTCTGGAGCCTGACATTAATTGGCCTTTTGGTCCACCAGGAACTGTAATCTTCTCAACTGAGAATTTGCCCTCTCCCAGCGTTTTGTTCATATCATTTCGGTGCAGCACCAGCGTTTGGGAATTGCCGTTAATCATAAAAGATTTGCCGGATACAAATTTCTGTATTGCCTGATCGTCATCCTGTGTAAAACTTTCTTTGTCCAGCAATCCTTCAGATACCAACTTGTTAAAGTAGGTCAACAGCTCTTTGTATTCTGGTGTTGTAGCCGTGTATACGAATTCATCCTGATCTTCTTTATATGTCAATCCATTACCAAAACCCCATCCAGCCTTGGTACCAAAACCGGTAGCAGCGATGTTCAATGTACTATTGAATTTAAATCCATCCGAAAATGGAATGGAATCCGGGTAGATTTCTTTCAGCTTTTTGGCTGCATCATACAATTCGTCCCATGTCGTCGGGATGGCGATGTTATTTTCTTCAAAAACATCTGTTCTTACCAGTAATGTATAATCCGGCCATACTTCTTCATGCAGACCCGGGAGCACATAGTACTTTCCATCTTCTTGCCGAAGTCCTTCCAGTTCATCCTCCAAACCCCATTTTTCCACTTTATCCTTGAAGTTCGGCATCAAATCAATGTAATCACTAATGGGCAAGACCGCACCGGAAGATACAAATGCAGATTCTTCACCAGGATAGGTTTTGGGAATAATCAGCGGTGCATCGCCTGAACTAATTAGAAGGGATCTCTTCTGAGAGTAGTCACTCATGGGAACAATCGTTGGCTCAAGCGTAACACCCGTCAGTTCGGTAATTTTATCGAAAAGTAACCAGTCTTTTTTATAAGGATAAATAGGATGATCACTGTATAGTATGGATAGATTAAATGGCTCGGTCGCCTTGAATGTATCCCCAACATTGTACGTTTCCATCGCTGCCTTGGTTTGAACTTCCGTGACGTCGCCTCCAGCTCCAGTATCGCTGCTACATGCTGCCAGAACGAAGGTCATCATTGTTGCCAACACCATTTTACCAACAAACTTACGTGGCTTTTGATTCATTTAGGTTATCCCCCTGAATTTGGTTTAGGTTGACTTTGCCTTTACTTTAAACAACATCTAAAAATTAATCATGTGAATTACTCTAGCTGCTGCTTTTTACTGTTTGACAGACCCTAACATGATTCCGGTTACAAAGTATCTTTGGACAAATGGATAGATGGTGAGTATCGGCAAAATGGTTAATACCATCGTTACTGATTTAATATTGGCAGCAATCTGTGTCAGGTTATCCGCTGAGGTTGCACCGGCAGACGCCCCACTTGTCGCTCCTGCAATCATATTGCGCAGATAAATGGTGACCGGGAACAGTTCTTTTTTGTCCAAATACAGAAAGGCTGGGAACCAGGAATTCCAATGGCCCACTGCGTAGAACAGCACCATGGTTGCCATAACTGCTTTACTTAGTGGCAAAATAATGCGTAACAAGATTCCGTAAGTGTTCAAACCGTCAATCGAGGCAGCTTCCTCCAGTTCTTCAGGCATATTTTCAAAAAATGACTTCATGATCAGCATGTTGTATATGCTAATTGCACCCGGAACAACAAGTGCCCACATGGTGTTATTGAACCCAAGGGAATTAATCAACACATAGTTTGGAATCAATCCACCACTGAAGAACATGGTGAATACGGCGAACATGGTCAGAAATTTGCGACCCATTAATCTTTTTTTGGACAGGGCATATGCGAAAATAGTCGTCATGAACATGGAGATTAGCGTACCTACCACGGTGTAGATAATCGTATTTTTATAATTCGTCCAGAACATACTGTCACGCGAGATGGTCTTATACGTCTCCACATTGAATCCTCTTGGGAACAGACTAACCTTGCCCGAATTAATATAGGACTCACTACTGAAGGATTGTGCCACGACATTTAAGAATGGATAGAGCGTTATAAATACTACGAACAGCAGAAAGATAACATTGAATACTTTAAATACCTTGTAAGATCTGGATTCCTGCATGATGCTCCTCCTTTACCATAAGCTTCTTTGTGTCAGTCTGCGTGAGATCGCATTTACGGAGAACACCAGAATCAGACCGATCAGCGATTCGAACAAGCCAATTGCGGTAGCATAACTGAAGTTACTGGATTCCAGTCCGACCCGATACAGGTAAGTCGAGATGACATCAGATGTCTCGTAGATTAGCGGATTGTACAAGAGTAAGATTTTTTCGAATCCAACAGCAAGGAAATTACCCATGTTCAAAATCAATAATGTCACAATCGTTGGCAAGATCCCTGGTATCGTTACATGAATCGTTTGCTTCCACCGATTGGCACCATCGATACGTGCAGCTTCATACAGAGAATCATCTATGGTTGTCAGTGCAGCCAGATACAGAATCGCTCCCCAACCCATACCCTGCCATACCTCAGAAGTGATATAGATTGTTCGGAACCACTCCGCCCGCTGCATAAAAGGAATATTGTCTCCGGTGAAGAATGCCACCAATCCATTAATGGAACCATTCACTGCTGTCAGTTGCAGGATCATACCCGCCACGATAACGATGGACAGAAAATGAGGCAGATAAGACGCGGTTTGAACAAACTTTTTGAATCGTTTACTCTTCACTTCGTTAAGCATCAAGGCAAAGATGATTGGAACCGGGAATGTAAAGAGCAACGCGAGTCCGCCCAACATCAGCGTGTTACCAAATACTCTCCAGAAGGTAGGGTCCTCAATGAACATTTTGAAGTATCTTAACCCAACCCACGTTTCTCCAAATATACTTCCTCCGGGAACAAAGCGTCTGAACGCAATTACATTTCCGATCATCGGCCCATATTTAAAAATAAGGAGATAGATGATGGGAAGGATTAATAGTGAATACAACTGCCAGTCTTTGCGGAACAAAGTTGCTGCCGTTCGTAATCTGCTTTCTTTACGTAAAGATGTCATGGTTAACGTTGTTTTAGCGGTTTCCGACTCCATGTGTTTTCACTCCAATCCAGGACTTGATAGATATAAACTATTTCATGAGCAATTCCCATCGCTTCTTTGGTAGAAAACAACCAATCCTTCAATTTCACCCCCACCACGAAATAGAGTACAGTCCAATGTAAGCGATATCATTTTGATGTTTTATGTAAAATCACTCAATCCAAGGTGCTTCACATCATGCATTAGCACTTAATAATTGGTGTGATCTCCAAATCGAAAGAAGGTCTTCGAAGTGTATAAAGCGCTTACAACAAATAAGAAATAATTAGCAACAACCCTCGCTTCCATTCAAATGATTTCAAATGAATTAAGTCAAAAGAAATTGCTCAGAATAATCTAAATACTAGTCATACTAGTATGTTAGTTATATTTTAATCCAGCTCCCCCCTAATTTCAATAACTTTTAGCAAAATAAATGGAAATCTCATTTAACAAGGCAACTTAGTTAATTTACTCAAATTAAAAAAACATTGGTAACTTCAAGAACGATATCATCGTTCATTGAAGCTTCCAATGTTTCATAGTGCTGAGGAAAGATGTTATGGCTGATTTGCTCAGAACTTAGCAATAAGTTGATCTAATTCGGATAAATGCGTAATTTCATGGTCAGGCGCATACGTTTCATTGTTGTTCTTATGCTCACGGTTAATCCATACGGCTTGGATGCCTGCTGATAGAGCACCACGAATATCCGTCGTCAACTTGTCCCCAACCATCATGCTCTCTTCGGGTTTAACACCCAGTTTACTCAAAGCATGCTCGAATATGGACGGATCTGGTTTTCCTTTTCCAAAGTTACCCGAGATAACAATCTCATCAAAGAAAGGAGTCAATTCAGGTACACCATCCAACTTCTCTTGTTGCAAAGCAGGACAACCGTTCGTTAACAGCAACAGTTTGTATTTCCCTTGTAATTGACGCAAAGTATCCATCGTTTCTTCGTACACATGAGGTCTGGATCTACGTTCTACTCCAAACTGCACGGCCAGTTGTTCAGCAAGATCTTCCCGATCTATACCGAACTTCAACAAGCCACGACGCCAGGATTCTTTACGGTAAGCTGGAGCAAGTTGTTCCAACTGACGGAACTCAGCTTGATCCCCACCAGTAAAGTTGGCCCAAAGGCCTTCAAACGGATTGATTCCAATCATTTTGGTAAAAGGAAAGGTCTCATAAGATTCATACAGTGCACGTGCCTCGTTACGAACAGCTTCTTCAAGTTCCTCCGGTTTGACCCCAGTCTCTTGTGCTGCAATTAGACAAGTCTCACGAAATGCTTCTCGAACACTGCGCTCATCCCACAATAAAGTATCATCCAGGTCGAACAAAATCGCTTTTAACGCCATTCCGATCATCTACCCCTTTATACAATAATTACTTATCGATCGTTTCCACGGTGATCTGGTGTGCTTTTGCAAACTTCAGCAAACGTTCTGCAATCGCATCTGTATCGTAACGGTTCAATAACTTGGTGAACACCCATCTTTTCCCGCGACTTTTATGTTCGATAACAACTGTGCCTGGTTCAATTCTGAATTTGACAATATCTTCAACCCCGATTGAACGTTCACGATTACCCTTTGTTGTTATAATCCGATTACTGCTGATCTTGATGTATGGACGACGAAGCATGAAGATGACTGCCAAAAATACGTAAAGCAGCATCGTCACCCAGTCCCAGGTTGTCATCGGAGCTTGCACAAGGAACGTGCTCATAAACAGATACAAAAAGGCGAGACCGATCAAAAATATAGGGAACAAAAGGCTACGTCCCTTAAAGACTTCTTCACCTGGTGTACCTGTGATTGGCTGACCACTTTTTTTGCGTTGCTGATTTAACTGCTTGGAATTTTTCTTAACCGTTCTCTCGAACGAACGCGACATGAGAATCCCCCTTATGTGTCTTTGTATCGGCTTACATAACTGTAAACCAACATTTCCCCCTATAAATTGCATACTCAGAATAACAGGAAGAAACCTAAATATCATAATGATATCATTAGGTTTCGTTAGTGTTTGAGTTTGCCTTGGTGGCCTTTGTCATTCTCATCATCAACAATCTCAATGGTATCCAGTTGTTGTCTGAAATTGCTGCGAATATTACTCAAATAAATCTCTCTTAGCTCGGCACGTTCAGCAAGTTCTTCCTCCGACAATCCAGTGGACTTTTGCTTACGAGCCAATTCGTTAATACGTGCTACCAGACTATCTATATCCAAGCTTGTCCCCTCCAAAAATACAAAGTCATATTAACTTTGCCATGATAAAGGCTGCTTGTCAAGCTGACACGCGTTAACTCTCATTGATGTGCTTTTATTCTGCGAATTGCGGTAGAGTTAGTACTTGTCCCACTTGGATCGAAGTCGCTTGAAGTTGATTCACTTTCTTAATTGCTTCTATATATATACGTGTATCCATATTAGTCGGTTTATGTTCCAAAGAAATACTCCATAATGTTTCCCCTTGTGAAACGGCTATCTTTCCTCCAGGCAGAACATCATTCTCATTGCCAGCAAATACCGTTAATACAGTGCTACATCCAATAAATATAATCAAAGAAGTGATGGCTACCTTTAATATCCATGAAGAAATCTTGAAACGCGCTAAAACCTTCTTGTAGTTCCCTATGTTAGACTTCACCAGTTCCGAATTCATCGGTTCATAAATACTTTGATAAGTTGAATATCTCATTAAATACCGCCTCCAAACGTTTGTTCCTATCTGTTGAAATCAATATAACACGAACACTTGTTTTGTTCAATAGATTTTTAGAACAATTGTTCGCTTGTTTTTTGAAGGAGAAATATCTTAATTCAAACCCTTCTGCGAAGCATTTGCAGTATTTTGTTCTGACTTTTGGATAAATTCGGTTCTATAAGTTAAAAAACACTGATTATATGCCATTTTATTTAGAACTTATGTTTGTACGAACGGAGGTTCTATGTTATAATTTTCCCAAACGTTACTAAAATGGGGTTGATACGGTATGTCGAAGATATCCAGCAGGCAGCAGGCAATTCTGGAATTTATACGAAATGAAGTCCGGTTGAAGGGGTATCCTCCTTCCGTACGGGAAATTGGTGAAGCTGTTGGATTGGCTTCCAGCTCAACAGTACATGGACATTTGGATCGCCTGGAGAAAAAAGGTTTGATCCGACGCGACCCTACCAAGCCAAGAGCCATTGAGCTTTTGAGCCAGGAAGAATCTGAGCATTCTCATCAATTTGCTCATAGCGTTGCACGTATTCCTGTCGTTGGTAAGGTTACAGCCGGGGTTCCAATTACTGCAACCGAGAACATTGAAGACTACTTCCCTCTTCCTACACATTATGTAGGTGAACAGAAAGTGTTTATGCTTTCGGTAGTCGGAGATAGTATGGTGGAAGCAGGAATCGTTAACGGAGATTACGTTATTGTCCGTCAACAGCAAACTGCTGATAACGGTGATATCGTAGTGGCAATGACTGAAGACGATGAAGCTACAGTGAAAACGTTCTATAAAGAGAAAGATCATATTCGCCTTCAACCGGAGAATGCGACTTTCGAGCCTTTACGTTTGAAACACGTTAGTATTCTGGGTAAAGTCATTGGCCTTTTCCGAGATATTCATTAATATCTAACCTGAGTAACAAAACTAGATGCAATACACTGAAATACAAAAAGAGGTTGCCCTGATGAACAGGACAACCTCTTTTTATGTTTATATTGTTTTATCGGATAATTATTCGCTGCGTTTCAGAACACTCTTGTGATGCGAGAACACATCAAAGCTCTGTTGTCCGTGATATGAGCCCATACCACTCTCTCCTACACCACCAAACGGAAGATAATGCGAAGTCATATGAGAAAGCGTGTCATTAATACATCCCCCACCGAAGGAAACTTGATTCAGCACCTGATCCTGCAGTTGCTCATCCTGTGTGAAGAGATAAAGTGCCAATGGTTTTGGTCGGCGAACAATCTCATCCAGCATGGGGTTCAAGTCACTGTACGTAAATACAGGAAGAATCGGACCAAAGATCTCTTCTTGCATGACAGGTGAATCCCAGTTCACATCTCCAAGTACAGTCGGCTCAATCAGCAACTGCTCACGCACAGACCGTCCACCTATCAGCGTTTTGCCATCTGTAAGAAATTTCGACAACCGATCAAAGTTACGCGCGTTGACAATATGTGGGAAATCAGCATTCTGTAACACATCATCCCCAAATTTATCTTTGACCTCTGCGCCAATCAGATTAATTAATTCGTCATGAACTTGTTCATGCACAAGCAAGTAATCCGGAGCAACACATGTTTGCCCTGCATTCAGGAACTTACCACGAACAATACGTTGAGCTACCAGCTTCAGATCTGCGTCACTATGGACAATAGCAGGACTCTTACCACCTAATTCAAGAGTTACAGGAGTCAGGTGCTCCGCAGCCGCCTTCATAACAATGCGACCAACACCCGTACTACCTGTGAAGAAAATATAATCAAACTTCTCTTTCAACAATGCTGTGCTGGCTTCGACTTCCCCTTCCATAACGGCAATATACTCCTGAGGGAAGATCTCCTGAATAAGATCATACGTCAGACGAGATACGGCTGGTGTTAATTCAGAAGGCTTGATAACTGCACAGTTACCGGCTGCAATTGCTCCAATCAGTGGACCAAACGCCAGTTGGAAAGGATAGTTCCAAGGTGCAATAATAAGAGCCACTCCGTATGGTTCAGGGTAAATGGTGCTCACCCCATCCGGCATAGCCGAATTAGTTGGGACTTGTTTTGGCGCAGCCCATTCCTCCAGATGTTCTAATGCAAAATCCAATTCACCCAGAACAATGCGAATCTCGGAACTGTAAGCTTCCGCCTCGGATTTGTTCAGATCCACCCGAAGTGCATCTTGAATCCGTTGCTGATACTTTTCGATTCCTTTTCTAAGCTGTTGAAGTGCATTAATCCGATACTCGATATTTTTAGTTTGTCCTGTATAAAAAAATGTACGTTGTTCTGTCACCAATTGTTTTGCCTGATCCATATTAACATCTCCAATTAATTATTTAAAATTAAATTGCTCAAAATTCAATTAAAGTATACCTCTTCTATATGAAACTATCAACATAATATTGAAACATTAATTTGAAACTTTCTGAAATTTGGCAGGAATTTAATAGAACAGAGTTAAAAGTCACTGTTGTTTCATGACTATCAGTATTTACAGGAAGCTTGATTTAAACTTTTGCTGCCCACAATTTAATGCACTTTAGAAAGAATCCTAATTTCAGTTTCTTTTTCATAGGTTACTAGATAAATAATAATGTTTTTTTAGCTACAACAATTATGAAGTAATACAATTCATTAAATTGAGAGGTTTATTAACCATATATAGAAAAACTCCCCTTTCATTAATGATAAGAGAGTTTTTAGGATTATCTATCGGTGAAAGTATGTATTTTGTTAGTTATATGTAAGCCTTGGTTACAGACAAACACAGAAATACTATGAGGATGACCAAGAATGCTTTAGGGGACAATTGGGGGCATTTTGTGGGCACTTTAATTTTTCTTTAAATATATAGGTACTTGCCCACAAAAAGAAAAACCCCTCAGCGCTAGAGCGCCAAGGGATTGAGCTATTAGTACAAAGTAATATATTGATCGCGTTCCCATTGGTGGACTTGTGTTCTATTTATGTTCAATGCTTTCAAAGTGGATCACCCACCATAATAAATCGGCTTAAAACAAGTATTATCAGTGATCAGCTTATCAGAACTAATCATAATTATTCAGACTTTTGTGGGCATTTTGTGGGCGCTTTTGTGGGCGCCCTTTTTTTATTCTTGTAATGAAGAAACTCGTTTCAAATACTCACTTTGATTGCAATACTACTCTGACATTAAAGCAATAAGTCTAGTCTATATAACGCTGGTTAAATCGAAAATTTCCTAATTAAATAATATGCTTATATAGATAATATAAAGTATAAGCTCTCAATTCCAAAGCGATACAATCTCATTAATTAACAGAGACAACTTCGGCTAAAGAAACCCAGCGGAACTCTTCCTCTAACATCAACTTTATTTCACACCTTGTAGAGTTTAATCCCACAACTACTCCTGATATCGGCTCTTCGAAGAAAGGGTTAAATAATATTAAATCAACCGTACTACTTCTATTATAAGAGTCAACAAGCACTTCACTGATTCGTTGCAGTTCCTGATCGTTCCGTTCCGGCTTACCACGTCTCCTCTGTTGTTCACACTAAGCCAACCATGTCTCTCTGTGTTCGGGCAATTCTGGAGGACTCAAACAATCCGTTTCCCGTCAACTTGATGCTCATGATAATCCCTCCTTAGTAATCAGTCCAATAACGTACATCGTTTGTCCGTTCAGGCGCCTTAGGTATCTGCGGCTTTTCGCCTTCGCGCTCCCAGCCCTCCAGGATGACAATATTAGCTGTGTTCGACTTATCCTCCCAATGTATGTAACGCTCAGCTATGAGCACGTCCAGAGCCGCCATAACGTCCGGCTGTTCCTTACCTGTCTTGTTCATAATTTCATGTATGGTAGGGAATACACGCCGTACACCTTTGTAGTTATATAAGATCCGGAGGACCTTTCTTTGATAATCCGTTAACATGTGAATCACCTCATAAATATTATATGCGAACATACGTTCTTTTATCAACAACAAAAATACCCAGTCATTTGGACTAGGTACATTTATAGTAGCACTCATGGGAGAGAGTAATAATAGCTTACACCATTTCATGTAATTTTATTCTTAGTCGGTACACATATCACGTACTCATCCTAATAACTTTCACGGAGTTCTGGACCTTCTTTAAACAATGTGTTGGTTGAACTCCGAATCTGTTTGATTAATATGTTTAAAGGCGTGTTATAATTACCAGATCATAGCCAGAAGCTGGTCAATGTACGTGTTATTGAATACATAAGTCCATCAGACAATCGTGGAGCTGGTAGCTGGGTTGGAAATCAGTTAGAGTAATATCCAGACGGTGCGTTAGTAGAGTTTATATTTGAATGAGGGGTTAACTGTTCTATGAGTAAAAAGATTAACGAAATTAGTGACTACTTTGGCGTGTTTTGTTTAGGAGCTTTAACGTTATCATTATTTGTATTATCAATTATTTTTATTATTAAGGGCTTTATCAATATCTTTAGAAGATTAAAAGGTGTGAAAATAGACCGAATGACGCAATGTACAGCATGTAGACGTTCAATTTCGAACACTGCTATTATTTGCCCGTACTGTGGTGAACATTACGGTAAAATGAACGGATTAGGTGATTCAATACTTATCTGTTTTCTTTTTGGAGTAGGATTATTCGTAGTAGGAATTGTGAGCCTAACAGAGTCCGTTGAATGGTTTGAACAAACGTATATGAACTAATCAACACCTATCGTATTCTCCATAACTTACCGCCTCAATCCTTTGTAGCAAACCGCTATAATTGGGTTGAGGTGTTTTTTTATGTTTATCAGTCCTATGTTATTAGCAACAGCACCGGGCCCCTTCTCACATTCAGAATTCATTTTTGAACCTAAAGTTGACGGTCACCGGTTGATATATTCTCAACAAGCCGGAGAAGTCCGGCTATTCACTCGCCACAACAACGACTGTACCCGTCAGTACCCGGAATTACTTCTGCCGTTTGACTCTGATATTATCTTGGACGGTGAGGTCGCTTGCACTGATCCAGAGACAGGGCTTAACGACTTTGAAGCAGTCATGAGTAGATTCAGCACCAAGCAGGCCAGCAAGATAACGCAGCTCACTCATAAACTGCCTGCCACATTCGCTATATTTGATATTCTTTCCTTCCAAGGACGGGATCTACGTAAGCTACCTCTTATGGAACGTAAGATGATCCTACACAACCTATCTCTTCCTTCCTCTAACTTTGGAGCTGTGCCTCATATAGAAGGCGCTGGAGAGGAGTTATACACTCAGATAGAGGCTATGGGAATGGAAGGTGTAGTTGGCAAGCGCAAAGACAGCCAGTATGTCAGCAGACGGTCCAAGGATTGGTTGAAGGTTATTAACTGGTCCTATACAGATGTGTTCATCACAGGATACAAAAAGGCCGAATTTGGGTGGCTTGCTGCCGTTCCAGATCCAACTGGCAGGATGCGTCCGGTAGGGATTATTGAGCATGGCCCGAGTCCAAAACATAAGCAAGCTTTCCGCGGAGTGTGCCAGCAGCTTGTGACTGGAGAGGACAAGAATCACGTTTACCTGGAACCACGTATACAAGCCAGGGTCAAAATGCGGAACTGGACCAAATCGGGCTTACTGCGTATACCTGTATTTGATCAATTTATTGTCTGAGATAATGCAAAAAAGGCTTCGCAACTTAATGCGGAGCCTTTTGTATTGACTGTTTAATATTCGCTCACTTCAAACGTTAGAACTCGATCAAACAGGATGTAGTCTTTACGACTCTTAAACGGTCCTTTGTTATTATCATGCTTGTCGATTGCATAAGATGCCTTCCCACTCCCAGTTTGTTTGGCTTCATACCAATCAATGAAGTTATTTACCTCCAGCATGCTTAGGTCAAACTCTTTCTCCAAGCCAGTAGTCATTGTAATTACTAGCATCGCGCGGGTACCTGATGGTTCTTGTGGATCTGAGCCAGGCTCTGGTTGTGGCTCGGGCTCTTGCTTAGGAACTCCATAGACATTAAATTCACTAACTTTAATCCCGATATTAACGTTAGGATTTGTCAACGCAACATAACGAACACCTTCTATTGTCTCGGATTCATGAACCATACCATCAATGGCAGTGTCCCAAACAATTGGTATATATTTTCCCTCAGAATCAAAAAACGTAATACTTGCACGATTATCTGCTTTTAATATGAATGAGTAAACTTTAACCTCAGTATCAAACTTGTAAACTACCATCGCTTGGTTGTATGTAGTCTTTGAAGGGTTATTCATGGCTAATGTATTGGAGGTAGCTTCATTGTTATCAGTAATTAACTTCGCATAATCAGTAGAAGTATCATAATCACTTAAATTGGTACTAAAGTTTGTTGGTTTTAAGAATTTAAAAACTTTGTTGTCCAATAATCCTCCTGTATAATCTGTAGCAGCTTTTACTTCTGTTTGGAAAAGAGCTCCTGTAGAAATTAAAAATGCAACAAGTAAAATTCCTACCTTTCTAATAAACAACTTTCTCATAATCATTCCTCCACATCTTTTGTTTCAATCTCGTAACAAGATACACTGATCTTATAAGTGTGTCTAAACATAAACTTGCTGATCTATAAATATCATCTAATTTATTGCATTTTTATTTTATTTTGGATACGCATCTCCACAAATTACCCGTTTCTATTCTTAAATATTTGAGTAAAATTACATATTATAGAGTCTCAAAGGAGGCATTATCATGTGCGGAAGATTTACAATCACTGATCCCTTAGACGCGATAATGGACAGGTACTATGCTTCTATAGCTGATGGGTTTGAGTACAAACCTAATTACAATGCAGCACCCATGCAAAACATTCCCACGATCATCGGGAGCAAAGACGGCAATCGATTGGGTGCACTCCGATGGGGATTGGTTCCCGTTTGGGCTAAGGATGACAAGATTGGTAATAAGATGATTAACGCTCGGGCCGAGACACTAGCAGAAAAGCCAGCCTTTAAACGTCTGATCAGCTCTAAGAGGTGTATTATACCGACGAATGGATTTTATGAGTGGCGTAAGGAAGGAACGGAAAAGCAACCAATGCGTATTCTGATGAAGGATGACAGTCTATTCTCGCTGGCTGGCCTGTACGATACCTGGACAGATCCGGATGGAAACAAATTGAGTACGTGCACCATCATTACAACGGAACCAAATAGCCTTATGGAGGATATCCATAATCGTATGCCGGTCATCTTGCGACCTGAGGATGAGGATGAGTGGCTTGGGAGAGATAATGATAATTTTCAGTCACTACTTGGTCTGCTTAAGCCATATCAAGCTTCTGAGATGAGAGCTTATGAGGTGTCGAAGGAAGTTGGTAATGTGCGGAATAACAATGAGGATTTGATTAAAGAAGTAGGTTGAACAAAAAGAGCAGTAAGGTTATTCCTCCTGCTCTATTTTGCACGCTAAATTAGTAAGGAATACTTTCCCTTGACTCTTCTTTTTTATTTAACATTATTTATAAGATAATTTCTTTTTCATCAATAAGCACATCAATTGGCAATCCTATACGATTGAAATTCCGTGCATATGCCTGTGCTAAATGTTCTCTATATGGAGGTAACAAGCGTAATCTTTCTTCTTTCTTCTTTTTTTCCAGTGTACTTGCAACCTGAACAGGTATATAAAATGTCTCCCGTAATAAAACAACACTGTACTCTAACCCAACATTACTGTCCTGAAATGAATTTAGAAGATAATAATCAAGGTAAGTACCTTGCCTTATTTCATTTATGAGCTTTTGTTTTTTTTCTTTTTGTTTCGAAGTTAGTTTTGCTAAGTCAACCCCAGGTATTTCCTTTTCCATTAATTTCTTTAGTGTGACACTTAAAGGTTCTATAGGACAGATAGCTAAATTAGAAACCTTAGAGTTTTCTAAATCACATGCTTGTGTAACCACTATAGACTTACTAATTTTCCCACGTGCAATTTTATAGAATGGATCTTCTTCAGAGTATTGCATCATCGGAACAGGTAAATCCAGAAGAATATCTCCTTGAGATAAATCTGTCTCATAGTTTGTTTTTAAATACCATTCGTATCCACTGGTTGTGCTCACAATCTTCACCCTCGCTCCAAGAAAACTATATCTTTTATACTCGAACTAGAAACAGGAGACTCCTTCAATTTGTTACTACTGTCTGTCACTCCAAATGTAAGATATCCTAAGTCCTCTGTGTCATCAAAAACTTCAATTATCTCTGGTTCGTAAGTATGGTAAGCTAGTTTTTCGACATTAGGAGCGCTCTGACTTTTCAACTGGCGTTCCACTTCGACCGCCTCCATTTTAGAATCCGAATTGAAAAAAGTACTTGAATTTCTTATATCACCTAAACCATACTCATTAGCATTAGTTATTTTAACCTTGAGATCGGTCTGTTCTGAAATAGTTGGAACGGATCCAATTGCTATGGACAATCCAAGCGCAACCAACTTGTTCCAGTACTTTCTTTTATCTTGTGGTTTTTCAATAGTGTACGTGTTAGTAAAAGTATTTGTAGTATTTGTAGTACTTATAGTATTCACTGTCAAATTAGATGTGCTATTTGTTAATGTTAAATCCAATTATTCAAACCTCCCCTGAAGTTCACCTGATATTGAGGTCAAAAACCAACGATCAATAACACGGTGTGCCCCATCAACCCAAACTTTAAAATCTTTTTCAACATCCATTTCGTCAACATTTGATCTAAATGTTAATTCCCACATTAGCTTCGATTCCCCATTAACCTCTCCGCTCGCAAAACTGATTAATAGTTCGCCTATAGGATCTGAAGACTTAAATGCGACCAAATAACTCATACCAGGTATGGATTTGGATAAATTAGTTGCATCAAAAAGACTTTGATCATAATTAATATTTATTTTTAATTTACCAAGTAATTCATGAATGTCTTCCTTCTCGAAATCAAAATCAATCGCATTGATGTACCTAAGTTGAAGTTGAGTTATGATTAAATCTTCTTTTTTGGGATGTAGTTTATAAAGATTGTCTACTAATTGAATTGAACGAGTGTGGAAATTATCCCATTCGTAATTAAGGGCTTCATTTAGAGTAAGTATTCCTGGACCTATTTGCACCATAGGCCACGAGTGGTTGTCTTGTGTAAACCTATGTTGCACTTGGTGAGTTGCAAATTCTTCTGGTATACCTGCATGAGGTAGTTCATGATATTCTGGATATCCTGTGTTTAAAAGATGATCGTACATTTTTGCGAAGAAAATTTTGTGAAATTCATCAGTTTTAAATGGTTGTAGGTTACCACCGCCTAAATTAATATTCTTAGGATAATCTTTTTTAGTTGTCCACTTAATCTCCAGCACCGTCTCTAATAGCGGCTTGTTCTTTAAATTTTTCATACAACCTCCGAGTAATACACCGATTTAGATATAAATATGTCCTGTATACAGTCATTTTAATCTTAATTAACCTAACTCACAAGCAGGAATAAAGCTATTAACCCAAATTTAACAGTGTATTACTCATCAGCTCTATTCAATTGTACTGTAACTTCAATGAAATGATGATGTTTTTACGTATGATTTTGGGATGATTTTGGAATAACTAAAGTAGCTCTATAACTTTTTTTTATATAGCATTATTTCTGCACAACCTTAGCAACCTCCGACTCCAGAGCTTTCACAAGTGATTCGCTGTCGTCCCGATCGCTATTAACTGTGATATTTGGCGTGATAAAAGCTTGTGATTGCGGTTTCGGAATCTTGTCTAACTTCCCCCCCCGCTTTGTGAATTTTAGCACAGCAATTACATCTCATTTTATTATTGGGATTGTGATTTAAATCCAACTTCTTTGCGGTAGTTGATGACCAATTGCCGCCAGAAGTCGTAACTTCCTTTGCTGTCAGCGATATAAGGCTTGTAAAACTCATAAGCCGATTCTGCCCATTTAGGACATTCCATGTTCTCCTTAGCCTTCTGAACTGCGATCCACTTAGCCTGAGATTCAACAGTAGCCTTCAGTTCCTCCATTTGTTTCTTTTCTTCTGATGTCATTGGATCTCCATCCCCTTCTTTAATTCTCTTGAGTTCAGTTTTGATAGCTGGAATGAATCCTCGTTCAGCAGCAGATCGTGTATTCCCATCACCGAAAAATTTGGTTCCGGGACAAGTCTTGCTGGACTTGCCTTTTTGATAATCACCTAACCACGCTCCAGAATCCGTGTACCAGGCGTGATACACAATATGGGATGTATCAATAGGTATGTTTAGTTTGAATGCGAGACAAGCATATAGGTGGACTACGGCTTGTTTCTGAGCCGCTGTCATCGTGTCTCCACCTTGATCAAAGTTACCTATGATCTCAATACACAAAGCACCTGTATTTGCTCCCTTGATTCCCGCAGGCGTTTTATTGAGATTCCGATCTAAACTGATAGCGATACGTCCATCCTCAAGTACAGTTATGTTCTGACCTGTACCGGACCATCCCTGTGACAGATGGTACGACCTCATTCCCTCAAGACATTTCCAGACATCCTGTTTAGCTATTCCGTTAACCATCTGACGGGTAGAATAATTGGGCGCAGCCGTATGATGGACTTGGAGCTTGTATATGCTTCTTGTTATCTTCTGTTTGTCGAGCCACCGTTTAAATTCGGATGGCTCCAGAAGCAAGAAATTCCCCTTTGAGATCATGACTGTTCAGTTCCTTTCTTCGCTTGCTTAATCACCTGGTTACCAAACACCGCAAACGCTCCAACCAATATTCCTTGGATAAGCGATTCAGGAGACCAGCCAAGCGTCCAACTTGTAATAACAATAGCGAATGCAGTCACGATAAAAACAATGGTCCAGTCCGGAATCTTCGGGATACGTTTTATGCCAATACCAAGTACCCAGCATGCAGCCAATACAATAAATAACTTAGGATCAATAAGTGAAAATACAGTACTCCAATCCATGTGCTATACGCCTCCCGTTTTCAAAATTAAAACAATGGCTCCAATAGCGATACCAATTAATGTTGTAGCAATAGTCCTCCACAACCAGGTCTGAGCATTCTCGATCTTATCGAGCCTGTGATGGGCCGATTTAGTGGATTGCATAGCTTCCTTTGCCAGATCTCGTGTAGCTTCCAACGTGGCAGCCATTGCCGGTACTCCTTCAAGTGTCTTTTCCATTCGGGCCAATTGAACTTGGATACCCATAAGAACTTTTGTAGTCTCTTCCACAACACTGTTCACCTCACTTATAGTTGTGTCAGTCAAATGAATCCCCCATCTCTCTGTTCAGGAAACATTTCCTGACCTATTCAATAGCTTCCGCGTTCTCTTTTTGTTCTTGAATCTCAACCGCTGCCAGTGCATTACCGATCTCCAAATCTAAGGCTGTCAGAATTTCTTTTTGATTAAGTGGATGTGAACTAAGAACTGCAGAGATTACCTGGGTCAATTCTTCAACCGGTTTATTCAAATCCAGTTCAACTTGGAGTGTATGTGTCATCTTTGCCAAGACCTTTCCTCCTCTCTATACGAAAATAAGCCCTTTCCAATTAAGGAATAGGGCTTCATGAATTTATTATCTTTTATCTTTGCTACGTAATGGCTACGGATTTTTAAGTTGAAAATAAAAAAAGAGCCCGCATATAACGGACCCATTTAATTACCTATGAACTTTTTGAAATCTAATTCGTATACTGCGTAGTCGTCTTTCCCATTGTAAAGAAAAAGCACTTCCGCAGATTTATCGAAGTCAATTTCTTCTCCGACAGAGAACACAGCATAACCCTCTTCTCTGGTGTATCGTTTACTTGTAGGAGATAGATCATCGTCATATGACACATTCGATTTAATTGAACTGGATTTATATCCATTTGATGCAGGTTGAATTACAGTTTCGCCTTGCCTTAAAACAACGTGAAATTGTTTGCTTGTATCATAAATGTCTTTATAAGCAGTTGTCTTGAAAGAGATAACATTTTCAATTACATCTGATTTTGCTTCTTCAGCAGTATAAGTGTTCATCTTTTGCGATGCATCATAGGCTTTCTGTACAATAATTGATTGTGGACTGTAAAGTGAGACAAATGGTGGGTACTCTTTTGCTTTTACAAGAGCATTCTCTTTCAATGGAAGTCTAAGACTCTTCAAATAATTGTAATAGTCGTACCCTTCAAATCCTTCAGCCTTTCGAATGAGCGAGTCTATAACAAAGGCGCTAGGATGGTAAAACCGATCAAAGGTAGTGATATCTTTCGTCTCAGTCACACTTGCATTAACATCGTCCTGTTTATTCAACGACTTGTCAATAATTGCAATTCCAATAACCAAAACTACTGACGCTATTATAGACCAGAATATAATGTTTCCTTTTTTAGTATCCATAAATTACTGGTCAGCCAACTTCAACGCTTCATCAATTAGTACTAATTCCTTCTCATATTTTTCAATGTCCTCTTTATACTGCGCAAGTTGTTTTTCTTTTGCAGCAACTGCATCATCCGCACCGAAAGTTTTTAACTCTTCGATATCAGCTTGGATTTTATTTTTACCTTCAATTGTTGGATATAATATGTTGGCTAAAATACTTGCTTTAAGTTGTTCTAAACTACTTTTTGTATCTCCAATGTACTTGTTATTGACATTCACTTTTGTATCGATCACTACATTTTGATCAGTCTTAGAAACTGATGTTATATTAATTGTCTTCCCTTCCACTGATACATCAGCCCCCAATGCTTCAGACAAGGCGCGAGCCGGAACGTTAGCTTTAGAATCAATTACAGCTCCCTTGTCAGATAATTTTTTCCCATCAACTACAATTGTATATTCTCCTGTAACCTTTTTCCCAACAAGCGATTTGACCTGATCCGCAAACGCCCCTGCGGTTGTCGAAAAAACTATTCCTATAATGATACCACCAGCGATATATGCGACTTTATGAGCGAACTTCTTCATCATTCTACCTCCGTAATGGTGCAATTTACCTATTATGATACATTACGGTGTTGATGTTGGGAAGGTCCCTCCCCAATTTGTAGCATTAGAAAGTCCGTGGTTATGAGTTGGCAAGGTTACACTGTGACTATGATTGTTGAACAAGCGAGTGAGATTATCTATATCTGATTGTAAATTTGTTAATCTCTGTCTCAATCCGCTTACATCATCTATAGTTAGTGTCAATCCACTAGTCTGTCCACTAAAAATCACACGACCATATAGCCTTATGGGATTGCCCGTATTATTTGATCCAAGAAACAGGTTGTTACTGAAAATAGTCAATTGTCCGCTTGAGTCATAAGAATTAATTTCCCCTACTGACGACCCGTTAGCGTCTCTCCAAATTATTGCTGCTGATGTTGCATCCTCTGTAGTAGCAATTTGAATACGTACTCTATTACCAGCATCATATGAACGGAATCCCACAGAGTCTTGCTCAATTCGTCTACCACTTGCTGCTGTCCGAATTAAGGCCCCTGTAATTGTACCCCCATTAATATTTGTTCCTGTAATAGTGGAAGCTGTAATTGATCCAGAGAAGCTCGCACCTACTGCGGACATAATCCCGCCCGAAGTAACTGTAAACATCCCATTGCCTACGTTTATGGAAGAACCCACGATTGCCCCGTTTTTAAAGTTGGAATATTCAATGGTGGCATAGTTGGCGGTTAAGCTATTCGCAATCAGATCGCCCTTCATGTTTAGTCTGAAAGGTGCGCTATTAAATGACGATGCTCCTGCTGCAATACCGTTTGTATTGATCTGTACAATGTCCTCACCATTACCAATCAGCATAGAGACAAAGTTACCGAGTTGACCTATAACTTGCTCCGCCACAACTCCCCGCGCTGTGATTGCTGCTCGTATCGACTTCCAACCATCAGTAGATATCCCAAGTCCTTTAGAAGTGAACCTGACTTGCTCCAAGGGATTCGTTTTCTCCTGCGCTAATATACCGCCTTCTGGTGGATAGATCAGCTCGGTTTTACTGTTGTTGATGTCAATGACTGCTTGCTTGGCGAATGATTCAAAGACATCCGTCCGGATCTTCCCGTTTGAAAACAGGTTGTTGGTGATGTTCTTATTTCGTTCCAGGTCACTGATAATATCATCGTAATCTCTTAAATTGATATTGGAGATCGTCGGTTCAGCATGCTTGTCCATACTGTATGGATACTCAGTGAGTTCAGTGATGCGAGCTTTCATCCGGTTCATACCCATATCTGGATCGATACACATGACATCATCACCTAAATGAGGTTTCGGTTCTGTGTGGTCGATTTTAAATAAGTCTGCCGTGGATATGGTTGCCTCCAGAGAAACAACCTCCTGCTCAAGTAGAGCCTTACGTGTAGCCTTCAGCAAGTCCTCTGCTTCTTCGATATCTTGTTCAATAATTTCTCCATCGTAAAATGGAACCGATTCACTCGCCCAATATTGAGCAAAAGGAGATATGAGATAGTTGACTGCGAGTTTACCATTCACAATCGTTCCTGGTATGCTCGACAATAGACTTCTTTCCAGATCCGTCAGTAAAGACGCATCCATACCGATGAATGTCCGACCATCCTTCATTTGAGCAAACATCCGGGTAACAAGGGATTCGCCTTTATCCTTGAAGGAACTGGATACGATATTCTTTTTCAGCCGATACTGCAAGCCATGGTCTGATCCTATTCTCTTCTTGAGATTAATCACAAAATTGTCGGGTTCTACCTCGCATTCATACATATCGACGATCTTATTCAGAGCTTCAAGACAAGTTCCTCGTCCGAAATCCTTAACGTCATGTAGATCAAACGTATCGTGGATAACGAATGTAAATCTCCCACCTGTAGCTTTTGTAATCAATTCAGTCAGCTCGTTGAGATGTACGCCATAAGCCTCGTCGATGTATGAAGTATAGGGAAATTTGAAGTCATTCAGCTTAAACATAATGTGGTTGCAATAGATTGAAGCAATTAGCTTTCGACCTTCACGGGACCGGCTCCGGGACTGAATGACATAAAATTGGCCACGTTCGTCTTGAACGTGGCCTTTGATTGCTATTTTTTCGCGGTAGTCATCTGAGGTCATTGGGACCATAAATGTTACCTCGTAATCACTGTTAATACGTCTTCTTCGTTGTATATCTGAACTATCAACCAACGTTCCTACACGCCGGAGGTTCTTATCGAATACTTTCATTGTTGGATTAGGCATGATTCACCCCGATCAATACAGGAATTTGTCTCTATGTGTAACACGGATCAGAACGTTTCTTCCTGTTTCAGGATCTGTCCATGTAAGATTGTTTTCTCCAAGGTTTAAGTCAAAGAAATCACCTTCGAGCAAGTGCGAAGCATTCACTCCGTTTTGCGTTATCTTATACGTATTAGCATCAATAATAACTTGATCACCTGGTTTAAATGGTCCTGTGAATTCAAGGAATTCCACATGGTACCTACTCCCTTTGGCAACTGCTCCAAAACCGACATTCATGATAGCCCGTTTGGTAATCTCTCGAATGAAATCCGCCTTGGTGCCAGCAGCTACATCCATAACCGCCGCAAATGATAGTTCGCGTACAAAATCCCCTGCCGCTCCCGCATTGACATCCATAACCGCCGAACCCGTCATTTCCATCGTTGCAGCAGCTACAGCAGATCCTGAGATGTCAACAACTGCTCGGCCAAAGACGAATACGGATATTTGGCGGTTAAAGGCCATGCGGTTAAAAGCCCCTCTGTTAAACATGGCCTCCACCCCATTTGGACAAAATAAAAACACGCTCCGTTATTGGGCGTGCCGGTTACTTCTCAATCAGAAATTCAACTCCACTTTCGGTCAGAATAGCGTCAACTTGTGCACGGAGAGAAGTAGGAACTGTTTTGTACTCTGTAGTGCCGAAAATAATGCGTTGTGCAAAGAACATAGCTACCATGGTATCACCTCCTTCCAAGCGCATAAGCAGCCAAAATAGTGCACGCTAGATCATCCGTATACCTCTATGGCTATTTCAGCGATAACATCGTCAGTGAATGCAGCTCGTTCAGCAAGTGCCTTGCTCTGCGCCTTCAAAAGTGTGTTGTCCTGCATAAGCGCATCCACTTGTTCACTAAGTGCCGGACGCGGCTCTTGCGGCGTTTCTGGATCAGCAGGGTCTGGATATTCAAAATGCGGTTCCATTGTCTCCAGATTAATATTCGTAATTACACCGCCTGCATCATAATCAGATTCATAATCCCCATAATCAAATTGGAGTAACCCGACTGACTCAGGAACACGATCTCGTAAAGTTTTGTACGCCCTAAAGTCATCTTCTCTTGTGAGGATTGTCATCCCATCTCCACCCAATTGTTGCTGTATATACTGAAGCACTGCCCCGTTCAGAACATCATAATAAACTTTTGCACCCACATACGTTGGCATCATTCTCACTCCTTATCCTGAAGTCAATATGCCTCTGAAATAGATAGG
Source organism: Paenibacillus sp. FSL R5-0749 (assembly GCF_038595085.1). Taxonomy (NCBI): domain Bacteria; kingdom Bacillati; phylum Bacillota; class Bacilli; order Caryophanales; family Paenibacillaceae; genus Paenibacillus; species Paenibacillus sp. FSL R5-0749. Next base: position 3,964,748 of record NZ_CP152005.1, read on the forward strand.
CATTGATGAATCTGCGGTAGTCCCTGACCTAGAACCTCTTGCTACAAAACTCATTCTTCTAGTTGTATCCAGATTTTTCGTAGAACCATATGGTCCATTTTGACTATTCGTTGAAGTTGTGTCCCAATGATATACGATCTGTTTGTTTACAAAATCCACACGCCATGATCTGTAATAGTCGTACCCAATTGAAGGTTCAAAAAGTGTTAGATACTCACCATTGGAATCAAGAATCCCAAAAGATAATTTGTACATGCTATTAACTTTGCTCGAATAAGATCCCTGGTAATTAGACGTATAGAAATCGATGCCTGTAGCCCCGGCTGGGATATTAGCTATCAAAAAATCACTCAGATTTGCATCGCCAAGTTTCGGTGCCCAGTTTATCCCGAAATTTAATGTTTGTCTGTAATAACTTGATGTCTGTATCTGCCCAATCTTTGTAGCCAATTGCGGAAATGTATCGCTGCCTGATGCTGCTACTCCCTTGCCAGTGATAGCGGCTGCGATAGCATTTTTCCCATCACTGACAGAGGTAAAAAGGTCGACACTCCAAGGGTACCAGGTACCGTTATTGTAATTACGTTGATAAAATGTTTGAGTTGGCAACCCTGCACGGATGGCCCTTTGCATTAAAAATACTGGGACACCCGCGGCATTTTTCTGTGTTATAATTTCTACAAAAAATGTAGATGATGATGGTCCGTTTACAGCCGCTGGCACATAATAAAATCCCGTATCAACCAAGCTGTTCAGATCTGATCCAGACGGGAGTTGAATAGCTCCTCCATTTGCCTCAGTTAACGGGCGCTTCTGCCATGACAACTCATCCACATATAACTTTGAAGCTGATATTGCAGACAACCTTGCATCGTTAACCGCCTTCTCTGTAGGAGCTATATTCTCACGAGCACCGTCAATAGCGTTAGACAGTTGGACGATACCCTTATCTGTTAAAGATGCGTCCTGTGGCGCAGGGATGTTGTTCAGTCGTTCGTCCAAGTCTGCTATGTTGTCCCTGAATGTGTCGTGATCGTAAGCCGTAAAGTATCGGGCTAATTTTATTCCAGCTGCCCATGTTTTGGCGGTGCTCTCAAACCCTCTCGTTACACCTGTAACCTCGTTTTCAGATAATCCTGTATAAAGTACAGTTTCCGCTGATTCATCGGTGCCCAGCGTAAGTAGGTTAGGTGCAGGAGGTAATACCGAACCATCCAGTACCGTGAAGCTCGTCTGAGTATCGTCAATAGCCTGTGCCAGCTCCGTCTGCCTGCTGTTGACCGCTGCCGGATACATTGTTTCAAGCATCGTTCATACCTCCTTAGTTCAACCGGATCTCAACTTGACCCGTTAGGAATTTGAAAATGTCATTGTTCAAAATACTACGCGGTGTTTCGAGAGTCCCGAAATAATAAAGGTTCCCACCTGAAGCAGCGTCCCGCAGCCCAAAGTGTGTAACTGTGCCCCAATTGGCTGTCGCTACCGCAAAAGCTACATCTGCCGCAGATTTGACGGACATCTTTTGTATGTTATTCATCAATACACCCGTGATCGGGTTAAACTCTTGAACTGTAATTTGAGCAGGGTCGGCAAAGGTTATCACTTGCCTGCCATAACCTCCACCGGACACCTCTTGTCCCGTATCATTCCAGGTCGGATCGGAATTATAAAGAGCGACATATAGCCTATCTGGGAAAGTGAATTTTTCCCCTCTTGCTGATACATTCAATTGTTTGGTCGCTAAATACTTACTGATGTTCATTAGATCACCCCTCTAACAAGTATTCATTCTGAATCTTGAACTTTTGAATTGTTATGGAACCTGTGTTGGTTAAAACAATCACTGGACTTGCGCGTTCATCACCCAAAGAAATTACTTTGATCTTTTCCGGAGAATGAATAATAGTTTCTTCCAGCATGTTTTCATCGCTTTCCGGAAAGGGATGTTCGCCCATTTTGATTGGAATAGTCAGTTCCCCGTCGAATAGAATCTTTTCGATATCAAGAGTACCGGCATATCTTCCGATGTATCTTCTTCCTGGTAAATCGTCGAATGTGAATACGATATCCCCTTTTTTAGCATTAAAAAGAGCCGCCACTTGGGCGACTCTTCTATGGTAGTCAAAGGTGGGATCATCAGCCATGACGATACACTCCAAATTAATTACTCTCGGACTGTAGGTGCTTCCAAAGTCGATTTCTCCGTCACGCCCTGCAATCTCAACACTGTAGTCCCTCGTTGGTGGCAACACTGGTATGTTGTGTTTCTTCAAACCAAGCCCGATTGATCGGAAAGACTTTCCATCCGCTGTTGCATCAATCATCAGCCTTTACCTCCCCTTGCCTGCATCCTCCGCATCAAATTATCGCGCTCACTCCAAAAGACCTTCGCAGCCGATTCGTCCGCGATATAAGTATCTCCTGATTTAATTACGAATTGATTACCGGTTCTCTCCGGATTTACTCCATTTGAAGCATGAGGAACTGAGAATTCAGGCATTGTAAAGTCTAGTCTGTGCATTCGTAGGTTTAAGAGATTAAACAACGAATCCTGTTGTCGGTCATTAAGGATAGCTTCTCCAGCGTGCGCAATAACTGGAACAGCCGCACCGCGTGGGCCTTTGACCACTCCACCTTCACTAAAATGCTGAAGCTTGCCTGTATCTTTACCGATTCCATATTTCTTACGAATGGCATCGTTTTGTTCTTGAAGGAGTCGCATGGTTTCAGCATCGCCACGAGCTTTAGCTGCATCCCAAGCATCCTTGTTAGCATTATAGGTGTACAGATCAATTTCCTTTTGATATGCAGAATCCTTCGAAGCGGTTCCTGGAGCCAAAGCTCCCCCAGAGATATCAGTCACTCCAAGTGAAGCACTTGCCGCAGCAATCTGATCAAGACGGCTCTGATATTCCAAAACAAATGCATCAAGCATTCCGAGGATCGTTTCGTTCTTCTCGCTCTCCTTCAGTATCTGAATGTTTTTTAGGTTTTCAGCAGACAGCTCAGTATTTGAAGAAAATTCATCAAAAGCGGAAGAGAGATTATCATAATGAGATTTAGCATCTTGAATTTTATCGTCAAAATCTTTTTCGCGAGTTGTTTTTTCCTCTTGCAACGCCGTTTTCTGATCTTCGAGCGCCTGTTTCGCAAGTTTACGACCATGTACTCGATCCAAATCCTCGATATCCTTTTGGACTTGCTTCCGCTCAGCAATACCCTCTGGACCAACAGCAGACTGAAGCAACTCAAGACGGTCAACCTTCTCAGCACGTTGTCTTTCGTAGTCATCCTCATCAATACTCCGCTCCATAGCCTGAATCAAATCATCAATGGCTTTGATTTTGGCTTCTTGTGCTAAGGTAAACGCGTCCTTCTCTGCTTGGATACGTTTAATTTCCTCATCTCTCGCGCTGTCCAATAGCTTTTTCTGCTTGGTTACCGATTCAGATACTGCCTTGGTCATTTCGTCCATAAGTTTTTTCTTTAGATCGTAGACCTTCTCATCCGCATCCATTCGTTGATCGCTTCCTACCAGATAAGCTGCCTGAAGCTTCATATACTCAGCGAGTTCCTGCTGGGTAGTCATTTCACCGATGGCCTTCAAGTGGTTAATTCGTTTCTCAGCAGCGGAATAGTATTCTTTGTCCAGATCATTTCGTTGCTTATATATTTTCTGTTCAAGATCCCATTGCTGTTCAGCAGATAAGGTTTTATCAGCCTGCATTTTTAGGTACTCTTGCAGCTCCCATTTCATGATGTCTACTTTTTGAGCACCGGACATTTCCATTTTCAAAGCTTCTTTAGTCATCCACTTCTCTGAGAACTCATAACGAGACGAAATCAGTTTCTTGGAAGTGTCTTGATACATTTTCTCTGCTTCAGCTCGTTGTTCTGCTTTTAGCGTAGTATCATTTCGCATCCGATTGTAAGCCTCAGCCTGCATTTGATAAATCTCAACCTCAGACTTACCTTGACGTTCCATCTGATCCGTTTGTTTATCAATCCAATTCGTTGAATTTTTAAATTTCAGATCCGTAACCTTGTTCGTCAAGTCATACACTTGTTTAGCTGATTCAACACGTTGTTCCTCAGTGAGAGCTGTATTCTTGAGTTGTCCCTGATAAAACTGAAGTTGCGTCTTGGTCATTTCCATCTCGGAACGACCTTGTTGACGCATGCGTTCAACACGAGTTTCCATATTGGCCTGTGCGGTATCAAATTGGTCGCTGGCGTACTGATCCTTCATGTCTTCTTTTTCAGACTGCACATCCCCAATTTTCTCAGTAAGACTCCGGCGCTTATTAATCAACTCATCTGATTTCAGCCCTGATTGTTCAATCATCTGACGCTGCTCCTGCATCAGTTTCTGGATTTCTGTTTTGAGTTTCAATTGAAACTCATATTCGGTTTTGTACTCTTGGGAGTCTTTCTTCAAATTCTTCTGCCGCGCTTCAGATTGTTTTAAAGCTAACTCTTTGTCAGAGATTTTCATATCTTTGATACCGATTTTACTCTCAAGTTCTGAAACATCAATGTTATAAAGTTCATCACTAATCCGAAGCAGTTCGCTATCAGCAGTGTTTTTTGCATCCTTCAATTGCTTCTGTGTAGGTTGTGAAGTTGTACCGGCTTTTTGTGGAGAATAATCAGCCAAGACTTTATCTACATATCCTACATCTCCGTAAACCTTGCTGTTATATACTTTCTTGTATTTCTCTGAATACGCGGCCATATCAGCTTTATTGTATCCACCAGACTTTTTGAACCAATCAATAATTCCCGAACCCATGTTGTATCCGCCCAGAGCCATGGCGACATCTCCACCAGATTTCTTCAGTAACTCGGAGAGCATCTTAGTCCCTGCATCAATACTCTGTTTTACTGTCGCATTGTTCATGCCATTGACTTGCATGACATTGGTTACGCCCTTAGCTCCAAAAGTTGATTCGCGTTGGATCACAGCAGCCACAAGGTATGGGTCAACATTAAATTGATTGGCAGCAGCGTTAATTTCAGAAGCGTATTTACCGGCATATGCCACTCCGCCAGAGGTTGTTTGGGAACTAGTGGATGTCGGGTAGGCAGCATCTGTCGAAAGCCCAGGAATACGAGTTGCTCCGTTGTATTTCGGTGCCCAGTAGCTGCTATTCAAATCCGAAACCTTTAATCCGGATTCCCCCATTTGAATAAACTTGCTATCCCCCATATAAATACCAACATGTGAGTTGTCTTTGCCATTCGTATTGAAGAACACAAGATCTCCAACTTGAAGATTTTTCTTTGATACCGCAGTTCCCGCTTTAGCTTGTTGAGCTGCGGTACGTGGTACATGTACTCCGATTGTTTCAAACATCTCCTGCACAAACTGCGAACAATCCGAATAGGCTCGTTGTTTGAACTCATCAAACGAACCATTAAAGTTACCCGGTATTTGTTTGTACTTCATCACGCCAGAGTTCGCCAAATCAACAGCATTGGATAGCATTTTAGTGATATCTGTAGATGGTGTCCCGCTTGTTGTTATTTCTGCTTGCGATGATACGAGTTGTGATGGATCGTTGTATCCTTGTTCGTAGAGTTTTTGTTCCTCCAGCAACGCTTTACGCTTCTCAGCCAGTATATCAAGGTATTCTTTGGATGACTTCGCAACACGTTTCTGCTGGGAGTCCAATTTTTCAAGTGATTTGTTATACCCTTCGATCGCTTTCTGCAGCTCTGTCATGATTTCTACGGTTTCTTTGCGAGCCTTGTTGTTGTCTTCTACCCCGTAAGTGTCATCTTCGAGAAGTTCAGTCATAGCTTTAATTTGATCATTGCTCAACTGTAATTGCCCAGCATATTGCTTGATGATATCGTTCAGCTCTTGCACTCGTTGTTTTTTTCCGGCTAACTGATCATTTGACATCTTATTTAGCATCTCGCTTTGACTTTTCAATGCATCGGCAAGTCCGGCTGGTAGGCTTGATGTCAAATTAGAGAACGGTGGATTCGCAGCATTCTTTTTTTGCTGTTCTGCAATATCAGATTCAATATCTGCAATCTTTTGTTTCGCTTCGGCAAAGGTTGTAATAGCCTCAAATTCTTTTCCGTAGAATTGAATGCGTTTTAAACTCTCCAAAGCTACAAAACGAGTTGCATCTCTTTCTGCTCTCAGATCATCTAGAGCCTTCTTTATTTTTGCTTGCCGCAACTTCTCTAAGACTTGTCCTTCAAATATCCATCCATCTGTAGTTTTTCTTATCTGAGAAGCGAGTTCAGGGTACTTGAGAATTAAATCCGCCACAGCAGAAGCGCTTAAAGATTGTCCATCAGCAAGCGTCTCAGCCACTTGGTTTAATTCAGAAACTGAAGAAATACTCGTTTGAACAGATTCACGTAAGGCTTCTGTTTGTTTAATTAAATTTTCAGTCAGTTCTTCAATGGTCTCAGAAACTTTCCCATTTAAGCCCGCTAAAGAATCCATCTCTTTTTGTGCGTCTAAGGCTTCCAATGTCATTTGACCCATTTGAACGTCAACATCGCATAAAGATGCCTGCAATTCACGGTTCTTCGCTTCTAAAGAAGCCAAATCATTTTCAAAAGATTTAAGCTGCTCCGTTCTGTTTACACTTGAACCAAAAGACTCAATACTTTTATTGACTGCACTTATCTTAGACATAGCATCTTCAATAGCAGCAACGTTTGCAGAGAGTTGATCATTCATTGCCGTTTTTTGGCCCTCCAGCACGTTTAGACGGGACTCTCTCTGCTTCTCGATTAACAAATTAAGGTTTTGTATTTGTTGCTTGGTAGCTTCATCTGTAAATCCAGCTGCTTCAAGTTGAGCCATTCCTTCTTTACCAATCGTCATTGTAAGGGCTTTGGATACTTCTTCAAGTTGTCTCTTTGCCTGTTCTTGTTTACTAGAAGATAACGTTCCACTATCAATCATTTGTTTAAGCGAGTTATGTGCATTGACCATTTTAGGTAACAAATCAATTTGCCGTTGATACTGGCTGATCATCTGCTGACTGGCTGAGTCGTTATCCTTAAGACTCTGAATCCTTTCACGCTCGGCCTTATCTGCTTCGCCACTCTTAAATGCAAATATTGCAATTGCCCCTACGAGTAAGGATAATCCAGCAGTTGCTGCGGCCATCGTTATTGTTGCTGTCGCTTGCGCTTTACTAAGGGCACTAGTAGCCACGGTAGCTGCTCCTGTAGCGACTACTTGCGCCTCCCTTGCAGCAGTCTGTTGCACAGTAGAAACGATGACTCCTTCACTTGAAACGATATTGACTGTATTCGCAGCACTATTTGCAGCCGTAGCCGCTGTACCAGCAACCGTTGTAGCAGCTTCTTTCGCTTTAGCCACATTTAGCACTTCAATTGCAGCAACTACCGCCATAACAGGACCACGCAACGCTTTATACGCAAGTAATAGACCAGTCAAACCCGCAGTTGCAGCATAAACACCTGTTGGTATTTTAGTTAATCCGATCAGGAGTTGATCTATACCGTCCAGCACATCTTTGATCATCTGGCGAAGGCCGTCTTCTCCAGCTGTGTTAAATATCTCAAGGAGAGAGGTTTTGGTCTGTGCAGCCTTCCGCTGAATTGTATCCATCTGAACGGTTAGGTACTGCATTGTTGAACCAGTGGAACCTACAGATGCAGCCGTACCAAGCAAGATATCCCCCACATTAAGAGAAGCCGCCAGTTTCGCATACTGATAGACACCCCGAGAGATATCCGCATAGGATTGTGTGAGGTCATAGTTTTTATCCGTTACCTGGATAGAAAGATCCAGTAGAATATCTTCCGCTTTGCGCCATTGTTCAACGCCATCGACAACCTCTTTGGTTTTGACACCAAGACGCTTAATCTCATCCACGGCTTTGTCTGTCCGGATTGTACCCAGAACCGTTTTCCACATGTTACCTAAATTCTCCCCGGATAAGGCTGTATTCCGCACACCGGAGGAGATCAGTCCGTTCATTACGTCGAATGATACTCCTGTTTCCGCGGCTATCTTACCAGTACGTTGGAAGGCAGCTCCCAGGTCACGGGCTGGAGCCATAGTATCATGGGCAACCTTAGACCAGGAATCAAGTACTCGGTTACCAATTACCATGGCATCATTTGCATCGCTGATGTGCACGCCATATTGAGACATTACGGACTCCATAGACTTGGTTGCTTCCTCAAGCTCAACCATGTCTACAGTAGATAGCTTCGTGGATTGCCGAACGAGTTCTTGTACAACATTTACATCCTTGTACATCCGCCCCCACAGACGAGCTGACTCCGTTACATCTAAGATATTGGAACCAAGTTCATGAGCCGTATGAATGAACTGTTGGGTTTCCTTATTCAGTTTCTGAGTATCCATAACCATCTTGTTCGTTCCATCTTCGAAATGCACAAAATAGTGTTCGTTGGTCTGGACGTACCCCGCCATGTTGGATTCAATATCCACCAAGCCCTCTTTCATGGCTTGAGTGACTTCGTGCATCGCCTTGTACATCGTGTGGAACACGACCGCGTGTGTAGCCATGTCTCCTAATCTGCCAATCCAACTTTTAGAGACAGCGTCCATTGTGGACCCCATCCGTTTGGTTTGCTGTTCAGTTTGAGACAAGGCTTGCCTGATTCGTTGTTCCTCTTGCAATATTTTTTCCCTAAGAGCTTCTTCTTTCCGTTGCCGGTCAGTGATAGCCAAACGGATTTTTTGTTCCTCTTGGAGGACACGTTCCCTTGTACGATCGTCTGTACCCGTACCTGTTGCCTTTGCAGCCTCCTGCCCGGATTTTACAGATCGGTTTTGAAGAATCTGCATCTTTTGTTGATGTTCACGTTCGGATTGCTCAATCTGCTGGTTACGCCGTTTGATCAATGCTTGCTGCGCCTGCATCTTAGCATCAATCAAGCGATTAGTTTGTTCCAACTGTTGAGCCTTTGCACCAAGTAAGGCCGTTTGAGCGAGTTTCTGCTTATGTTGAGCTTCAACTTCAGCGAGTATCTTTTGTCGGCGTTGGTCCGCAGTTAAGGCCATCTTATCCATTGCTGATGATATATTCTTGTATGACTTCTCAGCGGTTGATAACTCAGCATTCAACGCCTTGAACGCATCCGCATTACCCTTAGCACCTGTATCAATGTTTTTAAATGATTGTAACACTGTACCAGTCTCTAATTTTATCCGTGCAGCAACTACATCTCTATTCGTGCCCTCTGCCATATTGCCTCCTTCCTACCTTGGCTGGAAGAAACCAAGATCGGATAAGTATTTTGCTTTCTTCGGCTTTTTGTTTTCAACCGAACCACCATGAAGAGTGATTTCGAATTCACGAGAGCGCTGTTTTTCATGCATCAGTGCCCGTATTTTAGGTATGGTCATATTTGGCCACTCTGTATCAGATATACCGTTGCTGATACAGAGTGCCCATAGACCCATCCAGTCCGTTCCTGGTTGATCTACTTCACCATCCTCCGATTCCTCATCATCGTCATCGGAATCAGGATCTGGAGTAAAAGACTCCTTATAGAAATCGATCCAAAACGTTATCCAAAGCCTGGATGCCCTCCATGTCCACGTGTTCATACTCTTCATCCGTTAAACCCTCAACAAAAATCAGGTCGAAGGCTTTTTTATACGCCTGCTCAATAGATGGACAGTCAATAGCTGGGATATCCTGATCACCAACTTGCGTTGCTTCAATAGGATCACGTCCAATTACATAGCTGAAGCGAATACCACCGAGGTTTTTCGAATGCTGCCGTACTTCCCGGATCAACTTAATCGTTCCGACCTTAATTGTCTTCTGTAGACCCTCAGCCAAACGTACGGTGCTGCCAATGTTCAAGGTCTGGTCCAACGTTTTTTCTTCTTGGGTTTCAACTGCTTGTTCCAACTCACTCATGTTCATTCTCCTTTGATTTGAAAATATAGTTTTTACCAAAAAAAGAACCCCACCGATTACCGGCAGGGTTGCATTTGTTGGTTTAGATTCCGAATTTGATTGTCATAGCGTGTCCTTCTGGATTATCTGCAGATCGTCCAGGCTCCATTACTTGAAGATCAATTGTAGTTGTGCTAGGTTTTTTGCGTTCTTGTGATACGTCCAATGTACCACCGCCGAGAGCTTTGAAAATCGTTACTTGCACTGGAATAGGATTTCCACTCTTATCATCAATAAGTTCAAATCGGTGAGTGAGTTTGAACGGTGCCGGACGTCTGTTTCCGTCAAACGCTGTCTCCGTACCCTCTTTGGACCATTTATAAGTGACCAGAATCTCTCTTCCTTTATTCGCATCTGAAGATGCGATTTTTCCAATAGCGCTAATCGTGTACTGCTGATCAGTTGGTGTAGAGGCTACGCGAGTCAGGAGTGTACGTTCATCGGTATCAACATCCACAATGTATACTTGATCACTTTCTTCGTTAAATGTCCCGGTGTATTTCGTAGGAGCTTTAATTGTATAACCATCAGCACCTAATAAACCTTGCTCAGTTTCGTCAAATTCCATATCTGTGATACGTTTTGTCGTAGCCCCCTGAGACATGTCAGCAATGATTGGTGAATACCTCGGCACTTCAATACTCACCTTATCCTGCAAATCCCCAGCCGTATAATGGAATGCATACCCACTGTCTCCGCCCATAACGGCTTGCCAGTCAAATTGAAGCTGCAAAGTAAGTTTCGTCACTTTATCCTCGACATACTTCACTTTGCCTGCTAAATCAAACGCCACAACCGTCCCTACGCCGTCAAAAACTAATGGTCTCATGTATTATCCTCCTTGGATATAGAGTTGATTAAACAAGCTCCCAGAGCCGTGCATCAATCTCTTCAATTCGTTTGTAATCTTTAGTATCTTTGTATCCTTCGACAGGTTGCTGACCGTCAATCAATCCAAGTTTTTTGGCAAGACGAATCTTTTCTTGAGCCAACTTCTTCAGCTCAGGAAATTCTTCCTTAGCTTCCTCGTGCCCCTTTACTGACTCGTTCTGATTCTGAGACATATTTCTCACCTCAATTCATACGGAGATAGTCAACGTCAAAAATGGCCTTATATCCCTTAACCCCTTGTATTCCAGTTGCAAAATCAGCATCATAAGTCAGTACACAAAGGTATGTCGCCCAACCTGGCATCGTAATCCTTTTATCGTGCAAAATGCGAAAAGATCTTTCAAAGAGCAGCTTCGCCGCATAACCAGTTCCAGCATAAAAATCTAAGCAAAACTTTCCTTCGAACACTAATTGATTTGGAGAAAAGCGCCCCGGCATGACATATTGACAGATATGAGGAACCGTCTCGTTACTTACTGTGACTTCGGGTTCCATTCCCTTTGTCAATCTCTTCACTACCTTTGCGGAAGGTGAAGATGAGTCAAGCTCAAGTAACTCCATGAGTTCGGCATCACCTTTAAGCGCTTGCTGAACTGCATCCAACAATTGAAGACTCAATCTCTCACCTCCGTGAAGTAACGATGATATGGAAACTCGGTAATGACACGACTAATCCCGTTTAATATCCGATCACGATTGGATTCAAGAGCAATACGCATAAAATAAGTAGGAGGAGTGGCTTTGAACGAGGGATCAAGATCACCCCGCTCTGCCAACTCCTCCAGATCTACACCTGCGTATCCGCCTTTGGACTTTTTAATTGTTCCATCAATGGATCGATAGGTACCTCTACCCCGGCCTACAACAACTCGACTTCCCTTTGACCTCAACTTGTTCCAAGCCTCACTGTTCATGTAGCTAATCAAACCCAGGTTTTGACTCGGCCCTGCCATAAGCGAACCTTTACCAAACTGCTCAAGCCAAGCTTGCCAGTAATCAGCTGTGATGTCTCCTGATATCATCTGGTTCGCCAGCACAGTCATGTGCATTGCGAGGCTTTCTCTGACAGCCGGATAATACCTGATTCCAGTCTTTGCAGTAAGCATAATGATTTTCGTTAGACCTGTAATTTCAACCGCCAGCTTATTTTCCAAGTCCTTCGCTGCACGTTCAGCATCGTACCCGGTAATCATCGCCTGTCCTCGCACAACTGAATATGTAGAAGATTCGGATACTTGATCCGATCCACCACATCCACTTGATATTTCTTCCCAGCAATCACGATACGATCTGGACTTACCAATGCCGGATCAATGGGTTCCCTGACATCCACACTAGTCTGCAAAAGAAGAACCAGCGAAGTTGTCGATAAAAGGCCAGGTTCTTCTTGTTTGAGTTGAGCAGAGACATGTTGAGCAAACCCAATGATATCCCCGGCTACGAGTGTAAACTCAGGTTTTCCCTTTGGATTGTCATTCGCATCGTACTCCTGCATGTACCTTTGGACTTCGATGGTAACGTTCGTTTTGATTAAAGAACAGTATTTGTCAGTATCAACCGTATTTCGAAGTGTCTGGACTAAGAATGAATCATCTGTCCGAACCAAAGAACCCCTTTCAACCAGTGAATCAGGTGAAAAGAGTCCATTGTACACGTATTCTTTGCCCATTACAGTCGTTGCCTTTGTTTCACGAGACAGAATTAACGATTCCTCATTTTCGTCCACTGTACAGGCAGTGTGACGGTGAGAGAACTCATAGAACAATTATCTTCACCTACCTAAATGACCGAAGCTCGAACTCCGATAACAAATCGGCAATCTCCGGTGTGATCATGTTGTTTCCGAAGTACTCAATGCTGTAATCGAAATCCTTCTTCGACTTCACATTAGAATTAGGATTGGTAGCCATCTGACCAATGAGCAATCCGCAAGCTACCTTCACTTTATCAGGTATGACCACCCAACCACTCGTGTAGCTCACTTCCAACTCTTCGTAGGCTGATCCGAAAGGTGAATGTCCACACCAGACAGTTCCGATCTCCTTGTCCACGTCTATGATACTTAGATCATCAAGGGTTTCGAAGTTAGGCGGACCGAAGAAATTCCCAAGAATCCCCTGTGTAGGCCTTCCTTTTGCGCTAAGCACATCAACAACAGGGTAATAGGACAAGTGGCCTCGCTGCGCATCAGTGAGCCGTATACGCTCGGTGTATGTCTTTACCCCAATCTCACGCTTACACTTGCCGTCAATAATGGCAGATGCACGAATGATCAAAGGTTCTGTTAGTTTGACACCGGCAGGAACATAGTCGATATCGGTAACTTCGAGGTAACGGCTCATTTCGCATAACCAGCTTTGATGAGCGTATTTCCTAGTGCGCTTGGAACAAGTGTCTTTCCTTCCTGGAATGTCACAATCCCTCCGTTGAAATGGATAGAATGCGAGCCTTTACACTGGCTTGGCGTGCCGATCAAAGTCAATTCAACAACATCCGGTTTATCTTCTTTTGGCGGTTCAACAACCTTGCTGGAGATAAAAGCTTCTCGTGCCTCATTCAGCACGTTATTTCCAACTTCGAATTGATTTGGTTCAGCACCATCGGTTGCTACCAATGATTCAGCTTCATTGACAGCACTCTGAAAAGCTTCAACAGCAGCGATTGGATATTGCCCCGGATCATCCCCTGCTTTCGTTTGAGATAGCAGTTCAATAGCAGCAGAAATAGTATCCTTAAATTTGTCCAAATTCGATTTTGCCACGATGTCACTCTCCTTTCTGTAAGACGGCCCTTCTGGGCCGCCTTGAACTTAATTAACCTACCGCAGCAATTGTAGGACGCTCGATAGTTCCGTACGCGTGAGCGTAACTTGGACCTTTAGCAACCGGTGCTCCATATTTCACACCAACGTATTGTTCCAGCAGGTTGCTTGTTGTTCCAAGTTCGAACAGGAACATACCCTTTTCGCCAACATAGTGATACTCAATCATGGATTCGGTAACAATGGCGATACCGTAATCCGTATTACCTGTGTTAGTTTCGTTTGCTTTAGAAGGCATAAACGGCTCAGGGATGATTGGTAACAAGCCAGCCGCTGTCATGATAGTTGGAACCTCAAGCCCAGCCACAACTGTTTTGCCAAAAGGATCAGACATTTTTCCGCTTTCTACAGCCAAACGCACTTCTTCAGTCATGTGATAATGACCGATTGGGTGAATGTAGATCGCTGTAGGTAGTACTTCATATTTCTCGCTTCCCACCATAGCCGCAACTTTTGCGCGAATAGCAGCAACAATTGAAGCTCCAACTCCTACTGTGAACGTATTTGTGATTTGACTCGGAATGCCCATGTATTGTCGAGTAGTAGGAACGGCCAATGCAGTGTCATTTCCTCGCCATAGTGCTTTACCATGTGTCAATGCGATTCCATTCAGCATATCATCGAGATCCTTGGCCTTCAGTTCAGGGAAATTATTTTGCTGTTGTCCGAGAGTAACATCGTAATGCCCGAAGTTGACCTGATTAGTCAAAGCCTTGATCTTCACACCATGTGGCGTGCGCTCATTGCTTGTTGGTGTAGCCGAAGGATTACGAGGGTCGATGAAATCCCCACCGTTTACAGTGTTTTGTTCATAGTAAGTTGAGATATCACCTGTAGCTGGTACATAATTGATCCGACCATCCAACACAGATTTCCGGCGAAGAATGTCCGTGATTTCTTTTTGATAGTCATCGGTGATCAGTGCACCTGGTGCTTGAAACTGAGTTGCTGCTGCGATATCAACGAATTGAGCTTGTCCTACGCGGCTGTTCATATATTACACGCTCTCTTTCTGGGCAAATTGTGCTTTTGCCTGCATTTTTAATTTGAATGATTCAGAGGACGAAAGGTTCAGGGCATCAACTGAAGCACAGAAGGTTTTATAATCAGTCCCATCTTCGCTTCCAGATAGATTAGCACCATATTTCGAGAGCAATGAAGTAGCGCTAATTGTTTTTCGTTCTGGCTCACCAGGAGGTGTAGCCGCAGCCTTCAACTCTTTTAGTTCTTTCTCCAATGCAGTTGCTTTGTCTTGAGCTGCTTTCAGATCAGCAGCAGCTTGTTCCTCTGCCGTCTTTTGCTCATCCTCTTCCTTCGATGCCTTCATACTTGTAACTTCGGTTTTAATAGAACCGACCTCTGTCACAACACTTTGCACACTGGCTGTAATAACCGTCATGCTTTCTTGTAATGTCTTCATAGCATCTTCCATAGCTTTCGCTTGTTCCGGTGTCATATCGACATCCCCCTGTTCTTTTGTTGTATTTCGAGCTGCAAAGCTCGTTGTTTTATAAGCTGCGGCATCAGCAAATAAGATTGCTGCGCCTGTTCCACAAAACTCCATCACATCAAGCACGTTCTCGTCATCGGATGCATTTTGTACAGATGCTTCCATTTCAAGAGAAGCACCGAATTGATATTCACTCCAGTTGTGTTCTTTAGCCAACCCGTTGTAATAACGGATGGTTGCAACCACGTCTGGAAAGTCTTTGCCATAGATAAAACCCTCTATCCACGCATATCCATCCATACTCCGTAATGCTTTTTCGATGTATGCCACCTTAAACCGAGGATCGTGGTCTGCCATTCCGTTTACATAATCAATGTTGAGCGCCATACCTACAAACGTTTGTAAGTATTGATCGCATACACTTGATGAAATTCTGATCTTCTTTCCTCCAGCACCATGCGGTGACCCGTCGCTAGGCTGATCAACAGCAAATAATGCACACTTGAAAGGGACTTTGTTTGGATGACCACTTTCTTCAGACAATTTAAAATCCTGTACACGCATCCGTTGATTACTCATTTTCAATGTTTTGAGCATTTAACTTCTCACCCCCTCCCACGGAATTGGAGTTCCCGTCTTTCCCACCGATTTCTCGGAGTAGGAACAGACCGCTGATAAGTCATCCTCACCAGCTTAGAAACTATCTTTGAAAACATTTCCCCACCATCTCTCTGTGAAAATAAAAAAACACCGACTCATTTAAGCGGTGTTAAGGTTCATCCTCTTCAGTTGTATTTGGTGGATGATCACTGGTGATTTCTTTGGATTGCGGTTGTCCTCCAGCAGGGTCCTTCAGGTTCACTACAGTTGTTTTGCCTAGAACAAGCAATACTTCTCCGTGACCATTAGGCAATGCCTTTTTAGCTTGTTCATCACGAACCTCATCCGGCGTTATGACTCGACGATCCAAATAGATTGCATCAATATCTGCCTTAAGCTTTCGATCTTTTAAGGAAGTTTCATAATGGAATTTGAATTCAAGAACGCCACCCATACCAAAAATACCGTCAATAATATGATTGTTTATATGTTCGACAATATTCTCTGATATAGATTGGACGGTATCCTCAGTGTCTTCATCCTCGCTATCGGCTGTACTTCTATTAACATCTTTGGTCTGCCCAAGCTTTTTAGGCGAGATGTCAAAGGAGATCGCGACGATTTCAATTAAAAAACGCTGCCAATCAAGAAACAAGGCTTTGTCATCAGTGGCCCCAAGATCAAGAACTCCTGGATTCTCACCACCAATGATTGGGTCAATCCCCCTACCCATGACCTCGTTTTCCCAGTAAGATCTGAATGCTTTTACTGCTACGGCATCTGCATTCTTGCCCAAGTTAATCAATTTACGCCTGCCTGCATTTGAAGTCTGCCTGCCTGCTGAACGGTGAGCTGAGATGAAACTTTCAACCGACTCCCATACTACCTCAAGTGGAGAAAGTCCAAATGGTGTATTACTCCTTGGATTCATTCGTATATACATCAGCTCAGAAGATTTCAAATGAATATGTTGACCATTTACCCTCTGAGCATACCTGTACGAAGTCGATTTACCATCCCATTCGGGATACAAATCTACAGAAAACGAATCAACAGGAAACATCCTAAACGGCCTGAGTGGATCTCCTGCCCGAAGAATCTCAGAAGAACCCGCACTACATACAAGCATGTCCTCCACAAGCTGCTCAATCCATGAACGGAATGAGTCTCCTGGGTTAGGCTTCAATAGAGAACGTTCAATAATCTTGCATAATTCGCGATACTTCTCGCTCTCATTCTCATCAATAGTAGTCACGGACCAATTCAGCTTTGTGATTCCGTTCTTGATGACGTTGATCGCCCTTCTCGGGACCGGTGACTCCGAAAGCTTCCTCAAATTCGTTGGAGTCCGTTTAGGTGCTGGCTGGTTATTACCTTTACGCATCATAACTCCGTACGGAAAAGGATAACTCTCTGTCATTCGGTCAGGCTCTTTTTTTGTCCTTCCTGCTTCAAGCCAGCCTATAAACCACGATCTTACACCCAATTAATTCTCTCCTCTCTTAAAGAATAAGTATGAAAAAATGCAGATTGGTAATAATTATAATTTAGACTGAGTGGAGGTGAAGAAAATGACTGACAACGAACTTATGCACTTGTTCCTAACTGACTATCCAGCTTTCTTAGAATATATTGAAGAATATTTTAAGGATCTTGAGATAGCTGAATGGTTGAACTTGTAATAGAACAAAGAGAGAAGGTCAGGATAAATTTCCTGCCTTCTCTCTTTTGTTATACTTCTATGGATTTATAATATCATTGAGTTTATTCGGATTTACTACGGATCTATACAACATTATTTTCATTCGGATAATAAATCTTTTCAAGGACAGCAAATGATGATAAGAGTCTTTTAAATCCGATTGGATGAGGAAACTCAATATGCAATTCTTGATCATCACCTCCACCTATCACCTTTTTAATAATCCCAAGTCCCCATTTATAATGTAGTACTTGATCATTAACGTTATATTTACCTTTTTCTTCAGTATGCTTGGTTTGTTCCAATTCCCTTGCATCATTATAAAGTTCCAGAAACTTTTCCATAACATCGAAATTAGAATCCAATGAATCATTAGATTTTTTTAAATTTTGTGCTTCTGCTATAGCATCTCTGTCAACTTGTTGATTTAAGTATTTTTGAGCATACTCTATAAATCTATATGATTCATACATATAAAAGTTTTGTTTTGTGGAATACATGAACTCATCTGTGAGTTCCACCCTAGAACCTACTATCCTACCAGATTCTTTTTGCCACCAGTCTTCTTTTCCGTCATCAGTAATTAGAATAACTGATTTATTTCTTTCTTTCGCCATATCTAAAATCTGTTTCCAAACAATTAAGTCCCCATATTGACTTTCTATAGTTAAACCTTTATGGAATCTTCGCTGATCTTTTTTCTCATTTAAATCTTTGAATCCAGGAGGCTGTTTTAGCTTATATCGTTTCTCTCCTTCTCTGTATATCTCGTCCAACCGATCCTGACTATATGGCGGCCCAACTTTTCCATAGAAAGATATGTCAATTACTTCTCTAATTTTGTCCTGCTCATTGTGATTAGGATGATTCTTTTCTTGTTCTTCAAGTTTATCTATCACTTCTGTTTTTAATTTTTCGACATTAGTTGTTATACTACCTACTTCTATAATCGGATGTCTTTTATTATACTTGTTCAAATCTGTAGCCAAGCGGTTTAACAATTCTTCAAACGATTTATTAATTATACTTTTGACTTGTGTATAGGCTGCTTTTTGCTCATATATTACTTTATGTCTATTAGCCTGATACTCTAATGCTACTTGATAGGGAATCCAAATTCTGTCTGAGAGTTGATTCATAATAAGCAAAATGAGATCAGATGTTTTTATAGAATACCTGTACAAGTTCAATAGAACGTTAGCGTCAAACACAAAAATACAATTATCCCATAATTGTTTAAACTCTTCTTCGTCTGGAGAATAATACATTGGAAAAATATCGTTCAATTTCAGCTCTCCTTAGAGCTAAAGAAAATCAAAGTGGAAGCGGTTGTTTTAGGAAATTTCCTCTCCAAATCTTTCTTCTAAAGCTTTTTTTGTCCATCTATATAGAAATGGATCTACAAATTCAGTGCCTTCTTTCTTTTGTTATAATCTTATGGATTTATAATATTATTACTGATGTGCGTTATTACTACCATTTCACTTGCTTAATTTATTTTTGACATAGATTGCTCCTGCCGCTTGCTTCATTTCAGACCAAAGATTAAATTTAGTATTAGCTGCTACATACTCATCCAACTCGCGTTCATTGATATTCTCAAGATCTTCCTTAGTTTTCATTTCGAATGGGCTACTCTCGAAAAAATCGTTAATATTACTAAAATCAGTGTTTTCAATCATGAATGTTGTGTTAAACAACTCATCAAATCTAACAGGACCTTCAACCTGCTTCTTAACATTCTCACTAATTTTTTTGAGCTGTTGTTCAAGATTATTAAGTCCGGTAATTTTCATCATTATCAGCCTCCTAATTAATAAATAAAAAAAGTAATAAAATCTATTGACTGATGAAACAGAAATTACGCGTCTCGACGTGCTATAGCTTCCCTTGAACTCTCAGGTAGTTCAGAGAAAAATGAATCTATTTGTGCAGGTTGTGTAATCATAGCATCTACAATGAAATTTAAAAGTCCGAACAGTCTTGCGGCTATGTCACTATTATCAACCATATCTAATTCACCTGGATGGACAGCGTTGTTTCCTGTGACCCTAACAATATCTAGCGCCTTTTGAACTCTTAAATCCAGACCTTTGTTCACTAATTGCTTGATATCTTCGTTTATATTTTTACCTTCCTCTCCTAGATGAATACAAAGATGCTGAAGAGCTAAACGCAATAAAGCTGCTGAAGAACGTGGCGATTTATTAAAAACCTCCCTAGCTTCATCATACAAATTCATTACATCTCCAGGCATATCTTGATTTGGAGTAGGTATTCTCGAAGAATCAGGTTTTATCATTACATCGTCTAACCAAATATGATGTTGATAACAAGCTTGGCATGTTGAGGAACTTAATCTAGAAATACTAACATACCCAGAATCTGCTGTGAACTTACTATCGTCATCATATCTTCCCCATTTTACTAAATTAATCCTTTCCCACTTCTGTTGAGCTAACGTGCCGCACAATGGACAAGTAAAACTATGTAGTTCTACAGACGGTATAATATAATTCATATGTTCACTCACCCCAAATGTTTTGTTGTTTAACAATTTCCGTAAAGATTAAATCATATATTCTCAAGAAATCTCTTTTGTACCAACACATCATGTGAAATTTGACGAATGTAAGTTATAACCGATAGGTCGTTTACTAAGTTGATTGGCAAAGTTGCAAAAGTTACTCTGCCAAAGTTACTACTCACAATTCTTTTACAGTTTTCCATATCTCTTTCTGAGTCATCAGTGTTTATCGTAATACTTAAAAGATGATCCGACGGTTTATTTGGATACATATAACTCGGGACAAATTTTTGAGCCATTTCTATATAATTATCTCTTCCAATTTTTTTGTAAATGAAGCTTACGTGAATTTGAATCACTACAATTTTATTCACTTCTACAAACAGAGGTATATTTGAGAGAAAATCAACATCTGTTATTTTAAATTCTATAGTGTCTTCTTCTTTTTGCTCAGAACGAAAATTGTTAATTTCATTTCTAATCTGATCCACGACTGCTGAAATCACCATAACATCACTTCCTAATTTTACTATTATTATATCACTTCAAATAACAACAGCCAACTAACCAAAAGCGAATCCTGATTCCACTTGAATGCAGGCAAATGCTAATACAAATCCATCCGCTCTATCAGGAGATTGAAGCCCTCTCTTCTTCATATCCTCCTTCTTCTCCAAATAAATCCTACCGTTACTACCCATTCTCCATTTACGGGATGTCAGTTGTGTTACCAATTTCTCGTCGTCTGGAAGTTCCAATACACCAGATACCCCCAACATATAATTACTCATGTTTTCTTCGAGCAAAGATTTGATGTGACCCCACATTTCTGAACCGAGATTCCCATAATGTGAATCCTCTGCCGATGAGCCGTTGTTTACTCCAATAATTTCGTATCCAAGGCCCTTCTCATCGTTAATTTCATTAAGCCGATCCGTCACTGCTCCACCTATACCGCTATCATCGACTCTGATCTCCACTTCATCCACTTCTGCATGTTCAGACTTGATATCATCTATGATCCTTAAAACCCAGCCAGTTGTTGTCATCGTATCCTGCTTATGATGGAAATGACTCTTCACTACCTTTCCACCAATCTGTCCGTATATGGTTGTTTCATCATCACCAAAGCGAGCAACGTCCACTCCTACAGTAAGTTTGTGCCCGTTTGATTCAATTCGAACTTCGTTCTTTGCAAACTCAGCAGCTTCCAATGCAATGAAGGTGTCCGACTCTCCCCGGGGGAATTCCCCTTCAACCCGGACGCGCCATACATCAGACCCCTTACCGTATTTACGTTCAAGCATCGCTATGTTCTCTTTGCTTGTCCGAGGGCTGTTCAGACAGGAAACTTTGTGTGTGTTGTAATCTGCCCGGTCCCTGTTGTGAGAATCATAAAAGACACCACTGGTCCGAGTAGGGTTTCCACACATGAGCAGCTTATTGAACTCACCCGAAAGAGTACCCAAGATAGCTTCCATGATACGATCTTCAACCCCTGAAGCTTCGTCCACAATGAACAACATATAGTCTTCATGGAAACCCTGCATGTTCTCAGGCTTGGTAGCTGTCCGGGCTGTAGCAAACCATCGTTCCTCATAATTTCGCATGTAAATCTTCGTTTTGGTCCATTTGAGTATTCGCTTGAGCAGAGGACTCTTCTCTTGCCATTTACTTATCTCAGCCCAAAGTACATCATGTAGCTGCTGACGTGTAGGAGCTGTACAGATAACCTTAGGAAACGGGAAACATGATAGAAACCATAATGCCACCGCTGCCTCAAGACCAGTCTTACCAACACCTTGTCCAGATCGCACCGACACCCGTGGACTTCCCGCTATATCCATCAATACTTCTGCTTGCCACTCATCAGGATTGAATTTCAGCAATTCCACGCAAAAAAGAACCGGATTCTTCCGGTACTCAGGAATACGTTTCTTAAATGCAGCGAAGCGGCGTTTCGTTTGAGGCGATTCTTTACTCACCAGATTCCACCGCCTTCACCCAGTCTTCAATTAAATCATCTTCTGTGTCTCCATCACCGTTTTTAAGTTTCTCAATTTCAAGGCGAGTTTTCTCAACTTTGGCCTGCATCTGATCCAGTTTCAACCTGCGCTCATCTTCCTGTGGTGCAATATCGAGGAATTGTTTGATGGCTCCCCTGATCTCACGCATGACTGTAGCCTCTGCCTTGATGAAACTAGCATACTTATCCCAAGCAAACTGTATCTCCCATTCGTATTCATCTCCATACTCACCTGGTTTCTCCCGTTTCAACTCTTTCGTCATATCCTCTTTGTCTTTGATGAAGAAGATTCGCTGCGCCCAAATGATTTTACGGAATCCCTGGGTGATGTTATGCCAGATCATGTCTATAGGTTCCATTTGCTGCACAATATCAATAAGTTCTAGGTACTCAGGATCTTGCGGCTCGAACTTACGGAACAATCCATGAGTTACAGCTTTCTGATTGCCCAGCGGACCACCTTTTCCACCTCGATTACCTTTAGCGTTCTGATTGCCACGAGGAGCACCGGGTTTAGAGTTCGCCATCTTCTCTTCCCATTGATCTAGCGACTTCCATTTTCGAACTGATTCAGGCGTGATGCCCAGCTTTTCTGCAATCTCTTTTGGCTTCATCGTCCCGCCGCTATCTTTCCAGATTTTGAACGCTTTCTTCCGATTCGGATTCTGTTTTCTGCTCACAAAATTATCACCACTTTCATGTAATTGAGTTGGAATTCCTATTTAAGGTCAGTAATAGTCAAACGTTACGAATGAGTTTGAGCAGTTGTACGCCACAAACCTTGGCACAACCAGCCTTAACCAGCTATAAAATGTCAATCAAATTCTCCTTAATACGTATTGTGTGTAATTCCTTAATTGCTCAGATTCCTTTTCACTACCAGTTTTCTACCGTTTCCCACATTTTGAATTCATCATTACCTGTTTGAAGTGAATTCGTTACAGCTCAAAGTCCTCTAATGCATCGTCCAAGGTGTCCTGAAGGATGCCGATGTATCTTAAAGTCACCTTTTCTTCTGTGTGATTGAACAGATCCATTAGTAACGCTATGTCCTTCTTTTCGTTGTAGAATTTGTGCCCAAACGTTTTCCTCATTGAATGTGTTCCTATTTCAGTTAATCCAACTTCAACAGCCGCATCTCGGATGATTTTGTATGCCATACTCCTGGTGATCGGTTTCTGATCAGAAGTTGATGTTCTATTCCGACTAGGGAATAAGTACTCCCAGTCCATTTTTCCTGCAATGTATGCATCCAGATCCCTGCGCAATGATTTACGTATCAAAACCTTCTTTTCTTTTCCTGTTTTACTTTCATAGACAAGGATATGACTCCCCTTAACGTCTCTGACTCTCAACGGCAATATGTCCGATATCCGGAACCCGGTATTAGTACCGACTTGAAAAAGGATATAGTTCCTCTCATTCTTTTCTTTCAAATTAATTTTTATCGTCTTCAACTTAACCGGGTCACGGATGGGTTGTACGAATTTCATTACATTTCACCCCTTTCAGTTTAGATTTTTGAGGAGATGGTAGCATGCACAATTGATTCACTCCTGTCCACGTACCCCATCCACACCCACGACACTATTCCGGCTGCTTGTCCGATACCCTTGGAATAGCCGGTTCATTTCTGCTGAAATAGTTACCCTCCACGTTCTTCCCTCCAATACAAAAAGGCCGCTCACATGAGCGACCTTCTGATTTACGTTATTATATGGATTTAAGATAACATGATTTTTATTCGGAATTACTTCGTTTTTGTGACTACCATGCCAAGGTTTAATTTTTTTTGTTGAGTATGCCATTCTCAATCAACATCAACTTTATGTGTGAAGGATATAAAACACGTATCGAACAACAATCCCGCCTAGCATATCTGGAAGTACAATCAGCTGGATTGAAATAAATTTGCAACGCTGTCCGCGAAGCGTTAATATTATGTTATAGGATGTTCCAACCTTTGGTCTATTCTAAATAGTAGCATATCTCGTATATGTGGGGTTTTCACTTACTAGTGGGAATCCCTTTCGTGTACAGAGATGTATCTATATTTAGATGCTTGGTGAGAAGCATACATACTATATATAGATTATGGAAAATTTTTCTTTCAAAACGAGTGTCTCGTGGTTATAATCTTTTTAAACTTAGCTAGGGTGGTGTACATATATGGAAGAAGAGAACATCAAAATTCAATATATTGATAAAGAGAGTAAAGATTACATTAAGACCTACTCTAACTCAATCCATCCAACTGTTAACATGCAAGAGGATATTGTTATTAATTTCTATGAAGAATCCGTACAACCAAGATTAATTATCGAAAGACCTCTTGAGTTCGAAAATGATGATGAAGTAAGCTTCACACGTTCAAAAAATGATCTTTTAATTGATAGAGAATTGAAAGCATCCATTACTCTGAACAGAGAAAAGGCTTTGGATCTAGCGGAGTGGATTACAGAGAAATTCTCAGAAGAAGAGAACGAAGAGGAAGGTGAGGATGATGACAACAATTAAGACTCATGGTCAAAGGGATGTAGGGCGTGAGAATCCCAACGGAGTCATTATGCTACTGCAAGGCAATGATGATATGAGTGATATTTGGACAAGAGAGCAGGCAACGCCTCATTGGGCCCACTTGATTAAGAATAATCATATACAGATATTTAGTCACCAACCGAATAATGAATACTTAAAATTGCGCACCTTAGATGAACAGTTTAGACTAAGAAGTGTAGCATTTGCTAATACTGACTCGCATAAGATAGAAGCGGGCGGTGAAGAAATGGATATGATTGGTTATGATGACCTTAAATATGAGGTCGCTCTCATGTTTTCAGACCATCCTTTAGTTGATGTTGTGCATTATTACGAACACCGTGATGAGGTCAAGTATGTAGTTGTTCTCAAACAAGATTTCCCTGATGTGGGTAAGTTTTTAGCTTCTGTGGAGATGGAAGTGTTTGATGATATTGATGAAGATTTCGAGTTTGAAGTTCGATATGTACTAAAGGGGTCATTTGATCATCGTTCAATCCCAGAACATAAAACTGTTAAAAGAGGGGATTGAAATTA
Organism: Paenibacillus sp. FSL R5-0749; assembly: GCF_038595085.1. Taxonomy (NCBI): domain Bacteria; kingdom Bacillati; phylum Bacillota; class Bacilli; order Caryophanales; family Paenibacillaceae; genus Paenibacillus; species Paenibacillus sp. FSL R5-0749. Next base: position 3,989,784 of record NZ_CP152005.1, read on the forward strand.
TATGCCTCTAGATACAGAACATCGAAAAGAACATGATAAAAATATCCAGTTAATTGGGGGATTAGCCGGAATGAATCCTGCACCTAATAACTGGATAGTAACTCTTTATTTTTACTCAGCACTCCACTTGGTAGAAGAGAACAGATGGAGAAGGTTTAAAGAAGATTCAGAAAATCATTCCGATCGGAAAAGATATGTTAAAAGGAAACTTAGGTGCATATCCGACAATTACTTATCCCTCTACAATGATAGTGTTGCAGCACGCTATGATTGTGTGGATATGACCGATGAAAAAGTTCAGAGCGTCAAGACGGAGTACAGTAATTTAGTTGCTGAGCTTGATAAGAGATTTCCTAGACCTAGACGTTTTAGGACTGCTCCAATGAAACCTGTGGCAAAGCCTATTCCCCAAAATGTTCCAAAGTCTATTCCCAAACCTGATAATGTATTAGAAAAGACAGAATAGCATTTAATCACCTAGTTTCTAATACATACGTGTGTAGCTACATGAATAGTAAAAGAAAAGGACACTTAGTGTAAAAACTAGGCGTCCTTTTCTTTTACAGAATCGCAAACTCGTGTGTATATTAATATAAAAGTAGAAATAATAGAGAAGAGAACCCCTCAGATTTAAAAAGACATTTTTTATTAAGTTAAAGCCCTATCAACACAGTGCTGGTAGGACTTTCTCTCGTTTCATCTTGGAATAAGTAAACCTATTTCCCCTTCATTATTCCGGCCTCTCCCATAATCAATCGTTACAAAATCTAGCGTTCGATTAAATTTGAGGCTGTTAGCTATGTTAGCTATGGCTTTACGACGTTTGTCTGCAAATGTAGTCGCTGCGATGCCATGAACGTCCTTGCGATATCCTTTTTCCATGTATTCTTGAGCTTTCAAATATTTCTTACCTTCTAGGAACAGTAGTCTTGCTACTACGCCTTCATGCAGATCTTTTAAATTGTTTATAGCAAACCTAACGTTGTTGGATATGAATACGTATAGCTCGTAGTTAGCATGCCGCTTGTCCTTCATAATTACCGAATTTGCTGTGACATCTGCAGTCAGTTCATGGCCTGATTCGCGTTTAGCTACCGATCCCTCCGCAGACAGTAACTCATATGCCGACATTCCATTTTCAATCTGCTTCAGTGAGTATTCATAGTTTTGGATTATGTCGATCATGTCTACATATTTTCCGAGCAGCCACTTGGTTTTACGGATATCCACTTCATCTACATCCGAGAAAAAGTTTAGTTGAATAATTTTGCTCGTATCTTCTGTATCATATTCAGTTGAATTCAATACAATAATTTTTTCAGACATTTTATTATCTCCTTGTCGAAATATAATCTTGAACATATAGAAGAACTGTAATAACTTAAAACTAAATAAAGGAGGAATTAATTTGTCCAATAATTCTGCTGTGGAATTTTTCATTTTAACAAAAGAACTAGAAAGGAAGTTTATACAAGAGCTATCAGTTTTCAAGATAATGGTCACCCATAACAAAGGAGCTAAACTTACTTATATAGGGGCATTCGTATCAATTATACTAGCAATGCTTGCTCCTCTTTATTCATTGATAGTAGGCACACATGCTAATGAATATTGGTCTCTTATTGTTTGCTTAAGCCTTAGTGCGCTTGCCATGATTCTTCTTTATTTATCAATTTGGCTATCACAATCATTCATTAAATATAAATATCCAGAGTATAATCTCCTTTTTAAGAAAAGGTTATTCCTATTCAGTTATGACTATGAATTTATATTTGCTTATAGGTGTAAACAAATTTTGGAAGTTTTTAAAGAGGGAGATTTTAAAAAATTAGATATTGACGAGTTAATTAGCTTATTCTCTGATAAAAGTACAAGTATAAAATCAAGAAGATGGACACCAATAACGATTATTAGTTTAATTATGTTTCCTCTTTGGAGTGAATTTGTTGGTGCAAGGATCGGGCAGGGATGGGAGATGTTTGGTGTCTTATTTGCACTGGCAATCTTCGCTTCATATGTTTCAATTTTACTCAATAATATCTTGAGAATGAATCTACTCTCTAAAGCTAAGAGGTATGATGATTTGGTTAGTGTATTGAAAATAGTTAAAACATTATTAAAGAACAATACATAATTGTTGAAGTTGAGAGAAAGGAGCGGTTACACCGTCATTCTGTATCCGTTCCTTCCCCACCCAAAAGTTCAGGGTTTTCGTAGACGTTTCCGATCACTTCTCCGTCTGCTATATATCCCAAATACAAGCCCATCAAAGGCTCTCTACCTCTAAATAACTGGAACATGCCGCCGTATAACCTCACGACCAGATTTTCAGGCAACGGGCCGCTGCTCTCAAAAGTTAGCTTGCTCACTTTAACGATGTCTCCATCGTAGTAGTCGTTTCTTTTGCTATCTTTAACACCAGATTTAAGCATCAACACTACATCAGGTGATTGGATACACACCTGTAACCAACCATACTCTAAGAAGTGATATGACATCTCTTTGGTTTCAGTGGCCCACGCCCTCGCTCCAAACTCATACAGGCTCATGCTTATCCGCTCCTTCCTTGGGAGCCAACAGCTCAGGATTATCCCAACGGTTACCGATAATGGTCCATTCATCTGCGTAATCTTCCAACATTTCGCCTGAGTAGACTCCTTTTTTCAATGCCTCGAAATCAAATCCAGCCTTTTCTTGATCCCAAATCACTATGTCATGAGTAGGAGCGTGATAGCATCCGTATTCAGTGTCACATTCACATTCTTGTGAAATGATATCTCCCGTATAAATCTCATGTTTATTCCCGTCCTTTATGCCGATATATTGACCAACCGTTTCTGGGTCAACCTCGGCTGAATACAAGGCAGAAGCTCGTTCGGGAATAATGAACGTCGTACCTTTGTCGATCCCGTTGTTTAATTTGTGAACGTACCCTTGAACCCACTCGCCATTGTCCTTGCGTTTACCTCTGAATTTAATCTCATGCATCTTGTATATCCTCCTATTTGGGGAGACCAGACCTGATCCGGCCTCCACTTCGTTAAGTTTATTCAGTCGATTGGTCGCCTTCGGCCAATGATTTACTTTGCTCATCATCCAAACTGTCGATAATCACTTCTGGACCCTCAAACATCCAATACTGGTGTTCACCAAGCATTTCATCCAAGACCGCTTGTATCTTAGCCAAACCTTCTTTGGTGACATTGCGCGCAATATCTATGCTCAAATCTTCTGGCAACTCATTTGACGATTCGTGGTCAATGTAATTTTCGATCATATACTCAGCATCAGGATTCCATGTTTTAGGTGTGCACACTGCCCAATCTTGAAGCGCCCAATCCCCGTCACCACCGATCATTTCTCTTACATGACGAACGCTATATGTGCAGCTCGCTCCCTCATAGCTTAATTGAGTATCCTCCGGCAATTGAGACAATTTAACTTTCGCTGTTTGTGTCATCTATATATCCTCCCTACTCTTCAAATAATTTCAGTTCGTGGAATTGACCAGTCTCTTCAATAGCCATTTTCAAGTCATCTAATGCTTCTTTGTACACTGCCGGATCTCCGTCATATGGATATTCAATCATTAATTGTCCGTGTAGAAAAATTCCGATTAGCATGTTATATCCTCCTTAGTAGGGAGAGGCCCAAAGGCCCCGACCTTAAAATTGATTGGCTAGATTCCACAATCCCTGTTGCCCTTTAGCTGCTAGTGGTTTCATAAGCAACTTTACATCCGACATTTCCCACGCATACCTCCCAGGTGTGAAGTCTCCAAATTCGTATTCTGGAGAGTAAATCAATCTGTTTCCCTCCAGCTCGTACCCATCCGTCCATGTGTCCACCGATTTATAGCAGTTGGTTAATCTAGCTGTTGCCACAACCGCGCCTGTCGGGAGATTATCCGGCGTATATCCGTACTCTTCCAACGCTTTACGGATTTCAGGTTCCTTGCAGGCTTCCTTGTCAATCTTCTTCCCGGCATGGATGGCAATATCACCACGATGCTTAGTTGACCAACTGCGTGTTTCATATTGTTTTGCTCCAATGGCGATCAGAGTCGCCCACGGTTGAATTATTGTTATAGCCTTCATGACAGTGCTTCCTTCCCTTCTATAAACTGAATGCCATCTGCCCAGCTTCCTGCTCTGAATACCGCTCCAGAGTAAGGTCATTTCCCGATCCTGTGCATATTTCCGGCAGATTAGCCCGGACCAAAGCTTGAGCAAACGGTGGAGGTACCGCATTTCCACACCGAGCTACTTGGGCGCTCTTGGAATACTTCTGACCGTTCGCATCAACTGCGATAGTGTAGTTGTTCGGGAATCCCTGAGCGGCAAACAACTCGTGCGGCTCCAGCATCCGCATTCCTATATCGATAATTTGGTAATCCACGCCTTTAATTGTCACTAGCCCGAACCGGTCTTTGGTTGTTATCGTGTGCAACGGCTTGTCTATGGTCTGGCCGTTTTCAGCGCTACCGTAATACTTGAGAAGGAAGGCCCTAACCTCTCCAAAGTGCAGCCCACCTGCCGTAATCGTTTGAAGCGGGTCTGTAACCGGCTGACCTGTGTTGGTCCCGCGCATCTTGACCAGATGACTTGTGACGAGGGCGCTTTTCCCGACTCCTCCTGCCGTTACAGTTCCTATCGGTTCATCGACTGAGCTACCAACTGATTCTCCGAAGTGACGGGCAATGAATGCTGAAGCTATGGCGAATTTGTTCCCTCCTGCTGTCACCGTTCCAAGCGGTTTATTCAGATCCAGCACCCTTCGACCTTCTGGGTCTCCATAACCCATCTGTATCAGCGCGGGACTAATTAACATGTGCTGATTACCTGTCGTCACAGTCCTAAGTGGTTCGTCCGGAGGGCTACCAGGATGCCCCGTTGTATTAACTCCAAGAACCGGAGTCACAAGTAAATGTTCTGCCTTGGTTGTAATAGTCGTGAGCGGGTCCGTAGCTTTGTATTGCAACCGATCCCCGGCATATCCCGTCTGTCCAATTCGTGCGATGTATGGCGTTACCAAGCCCCAACCATTCTTGGCTGTGATAGTCTTCAATGGTTCTTGGATAGAATCGCAGTATTGATGATTGCTACCGGAGAAGTTGACGCGCATGACGAATGGCTCCGGGTTGTCGATAACAAACTTTTGCATGCCGCGTGCTATGCGGCGCATCGTGTTTTCTGCAAGAGGTTTCTTCCGTTCAAATATGCTCGGGCAGGGGATGGTCCAATCAATGATTTCAGCCGCCGTCCTCCATGGAAGCCGCTTCCCCGACTTAACTTCTGCACTATCCGGCGCTCCGTGCGTTGACTCAGGCCAGACAATTGGTTTACCGTCTCTACGAGCTACCATAAACAGCCGCTTGCGAATTGTAGGCGCTCCGTAATCACAAGCCCTTAACTCTTTCCATTCAACCTTGTATCCCTGCCGTCGAAATGCATTCACGAATGTTCGGAAGGTCCGGCCCTTCTGATCCTTGTCGGGATACCCATCAGCAGTTAAAGGTCCCCATGTCGTGAATTCCTCCACATTCTCCAACATGATAACTCTTGGCTTAACGGTTGCCGCCCACCTTACTGCAACCCACGCAAGACCACGTATTTCCTTCGCAACTGGCTTACCACCTTTAGCCTTAGAGAAGTGTTTGCAATCCGGGCTAAACCATGCCAGCCCCACCGGACGACCCTTTACCGCTTCATCCGGATTAACTTCCCACACAGATTCACAGTAGTGCTCTGTATCTGGGTGATTGACCTCATGCATGGCAATTGCTGCCGGATCGTGATTGATTGCTATATCTACGCTGCGACCAGTTGCCAACTCAATCCCTGTACTGGCACCGCCACCGCCTGCGAAATTATCGACTATGATTTCCTTCATGTGTGTCTTGTCTCCCTTCCTTTGTTATCCGGGGAACCACAACCCTAAATAACGTTATAAATTCGTTGTTATATGAATTAATCGCATATTAATCATCGAAGTGTCCGTATCCAAACGGGATTTGATGCTTCTCTTCAATTCTTACGATATCGCTTATTAAAGACTCAAAAATAGCTATCTGTTTATCATCCATCATTTCAATAAGCCGAACCTCTTTTGCTTTCAATGAACGTCCTGCTGCTGACGAGATAAGTTCTTTAACCGGGTTCAGGGACTGCTGTCGATTTTGCTTCTCTTGATCCGCTTTCTGCTGAGCCTCTTGCTTTCGGTTGTATTCATCCCAATCCTGTTCATCAAACCAGAACCTATCACCGTATTTATCACGGAAAGCTGAAATCCAGAACTGTAGTAATTCTTCGTTTGTTTGAATCCGATCATGACAGGGCCAACAAAGTCGGAGACCGTTCGTCTTAACTCCACGCCCTTTCCTACCTCGGGGATAAACATGGTGAGTTGTTGTTGCCTCAACTATCTTGCAGCACTCGCAAATCCCATTTGATTCTTCAATCAACTCAGCAATAACTTCCTTCGGGAAATCTCCGCGTTCCTTCGAACCTGGTCGGGATTGGTGATGAGATAAAATGTCCTTCTTCCACTCTGGAACAGGTTTCTTTTCTTTCTTGCTCCGTTCGAAGCTGCTCAACTTCTTTTCCTTCGCTTTTTTCTCTGGTTTCCAGAATGTTTGATGGGCCATTTCTTCATCACCTTTCCTTCGTTTCTCCTGTGCTTATGCTTATATTTTGAACCTGATTCACTACATACCCACTACGGATTTGATAGGCTCTAACAACCCAACACGCTCTAAAACAGCGTAATGAGCCTGTCTTTCCTGAGCAGTAGCCTCTACTCCCCTTACTGTGTATCCAACATAAAAAGCAATAGCCTGCTGCACTTCAGTAGGTTGCTGATCGAAGTTGTTCAAATCTACAGTACTCACATCCAAACCTCCTTTAAAAAACCGAAACTAGACTCTGTTTTTCTTCAAACTTTGATTTTATATCGATAGGCAAGTCACTAATTACTGCATCTCAAGAGTTTATCAATTCTTTGTTAGATGCACTTAATTGTTTAACCTGCGTATACCTTTCAGATAAAGCTGTGGAGAATTCATCTTTCTCAGCTTCAGTCACAGAGTACACCTCCCAATTTACTATTATATTCAAGTAGAATTTTCCGTAGATGAGGTAAGGAAATTTTTCCTTTGCCCTTGGGTTAAGGCCTTGGTCCACTCATGCCTCCAGCTCAGTTTCTGGAAGCTCCATCGTATCTCCCTCTTGCCTAAACTCGACTTGATTTGGATCGTATGTTGGTTCCCAATGACCGTTTTCTTGTAAGATGCTTACAACGTCTTCAGCGTAAGTTTCGTCCGTATTTACGACCAGGTACATGTTGAACCCAACCTTCCCCTCCGCAACTCGACCATACTGAATTTTGTGAAACAAGCGCAGCAAGTCCTCTTTCTCTTGTTGGTCAAGGTGCTTATTAACGTCCTCGTTTTTGATTACGGTATGTTTGATTTTCATTTTGCTTTCTCCCTTCATCTACTCGTTTTTTAAGTGCATTCGCCACTCGTTTACGCGCTGATTTTTCCTTCTTGTATTGTGCGAGAGGAATGAATTCTCCGCGCTTTTTAACAAGTATATCTATTGGTAAAGTCGGATATTTAGCTTGGAATAGTTTCAGTTTGACGCGGAACGTGGAGGTCTCTACTCCTTTAATATCCACCACCCGTTGACTGTCATCTAATTCTGTTACCAGGAAGTCAGCAATGTAAGTGACCTTCGGTTTCTCTTGAAGAACAAATTTAGGATGACATTTGAAGTCTTTAATCTCCCCGAACATCTTCTGCTGGAGCAGGAGCTGATAATACTTTCCCTCAGCCATGCTATCGAATCGTATACCGGTTATATCAAGGTTGTGCTTTTTGACGATCCATTCCGAGAACAATGTCCCGTCTTCTGTAACAATCACCTTGGTTGCATTGTATTTGTTCATTACACTTCTTCCGTCCTATAAGGAAGTACAATGTGAACCGATTTTTCATCACTCTCATCCAGAATATAGATAGGTTTGACTTTACCTGAGCACACCAAAGTTACTTGATCTCCATCCAATGCTTTGATGGCATCCATGAAGTATTTTGAGTTTAAGGCAACAGCGAAATCTTCACCGCTAAACGACAGAGGAACAATACTTTCACTTGCCCTGCCAGTCTCTTTCCCTTGTCCTCGAATACTCATTTCATCTTCCGAGATATTGAGGATTATTTTGTTGTGCTTGTCTTCCTTTGCAAGTGTGTAAACCATTTCAAGACAATTCATTAACTCTTTTTTATCTACTGTTATTTTGGTGACAGCCTCTGGCACAACTGACATTCGGCTCACATCTGGGAAGGCACCTTCAAGTACCCTAGAGTAAAAAGTGAATCGATCCGTTCTCGCAAATACGTGGACCACTTCTCCTCCAGCAGATTTCGAGAAACCAAATTCGATATTGTCTTTATCCAATATTATCTTTTGGAGATCCCCGAGTGCCTTGGCCTCTATAACAGCTCCACCTAATTTAGAAACATCTGTGGCATACTCCGTTTTCGCAAGTCGATGTCTATCTGTCGCTTCAATACCAATCAAACCGTCATCGATATAGATGTGTGCTCCTGCGAGTATTGCTGCATTTTTACCCGTGGGATCGGCTGCATAAGTCGCCTTTTTGAATAATCTCCTGAGTTCCTTGCCAGTAGTTTCGAACAGCTCACTATCGTCAATAGTCGGCGCTTGCGGGAATTCCTCCGGATCGAAAATACCCATGTCGATTTCTTTTTTTCGGGACCTAATAATCACAGTAGTTCCCTTTGTCTCAATACTGACATCGCCAGTAAGTTTCTTCATCATTTCCAACGATAGTTTCGGGATCGCTATCACTCCATCCGAATCTACCTGGACATCCTTGCTGAAGATGTACGACTGAATTGTTGTCCGAGTATCCGTCCCTGTAACTTTAAGCCCTTCGCTGTTTGCTTCGATCAGGAAGCAATCAAGAATCGGCATGAGGCTCTTACTCGCAAAAGCCTTACTTGCATCTTCGAGAGCTTCAACTAGCAGCTCACTATCCACGACTATTTTCATAAGGTCGGATTCCCTCCTTCACATCTTTTTCAGCTTTTGGATTACATACTGGACACGGCCCCAGCATCATCATCGCGCCCTTAAACTGATACGTTACCTTTGCACCATTACATGTTTTGCACATTCGGTTATCCCCTCCGTCTATTTCTTCCGCCTACCGGCAGCAACTTTACAAATGGTTCGATCCGCTCAATGATCCGAGCTGCCTTCTTTTCATCCTGAGATCCCTTGGCGTTAGCAAAATGTTTGAACAACTCTTGTATCGTTAGATTGGATGTGTAGATGGTCGGCAACCGCTCCATACGTCTCTGGAGAATCGGACCAATAACTTCATCCCTTACCCAACCACTCATCGACTCGGCGCCGATATCATCCAGGATAAGCACAGGAACTGTTCTGAGAGCATCCAGTTTCTTCGCTACGCTTTCTTTGGAACCTATGGCATCTTTGACCTCTTCAATGAAATCAGGAACGTACACCATCAAAACATCAACCTCACATTTAGCAAGCTCTCTGGCAATAGCTCCGGCAAACCGGCTCTTGCCCACTCCCAATGGGCCGTACAAATACAATCCTTGTACCGTTTCTTTGGGCACAAATTCACTACAAAACTTCACTGCTCCCGCAATAGCTGCCATCCTCGGAGGATCAGGTTCAATGTCGTCAAAGGTTGCGTTCAAAATATGCTCAGGAATGAAGTGACTCTTAATTCGTTCTCCTATGCCCTGTTGCCGCTCGTAAGACTTCAACAGTTCGCATTTTTTAAGCCTGAACACCAACTCGTCCTGTTTATCTGGGCTTGGTTCTTCAACACTCCTATGACCCTTCTGGACGTTCTGACAGCCTGTTAAACCCGGACAAGCCTCGCATGCATCACATTGAGCAAGATGCTCTGATACATCTCTGTATCTTCTTGGGCTTATCAGGTCGCCTGAACGATCAGGATAAGCCTGTCTGAGCCGCTGAATCTCAGGGTGCGTATCAATCTTCTGGATAGCTGCCTGTCGTCTTTCTGCAAAATCAGGAGGGATCAGCGCCTTTAATTCTTCTTCGAAGCTCCCCATTCATTCACACTCCTTGTTTTGACCGTAAAGCAGCCAACATATCTTTTAAATCATCCCTTGTAACACTAGCTTCGAATGATTCTTCTTCTGGCCGAGTATCCGGTACAGAAAGCACAACCTCATTTGATTTTTGTCGTTTGGCATGTAGCGAATAAACAACCGTGGCGCAATAGCTCAGGTTTCGAATCTGATCCCATTTGCTTTTGGGTCTGAAATTATTAAACGCTTGATCAATTCCGTCTAAGACTGTTTGGAGCGGAATCCTTTCAGCCTCAAACTGATTGACTGTCTCTTCATCGTTGAAAGATATCTCTAATCCTTTACCTCTCCTCTGGAGATAACGTGCCGCTACTTGATTGCGATAATTGATTTGGGAAACCTCCTGATCAGAGCCAGTATCTGCTTCAGGTTTAGGAACAGAATCCGGGTTCCCCATGTATGGTTCAAATATCGAATTGGGATCACTTAAACAACAACTAACTTTAATACTGTCTTTAAACATGTCTTTAGACGTGCCATTCGCCCTACTCTCGCAAGGGTTTGAGCCTTCTTCGACTTCCACTTTTCGTAACTCTTCATTTACACTTTTCGTAACTTCCGAGTTACACTTTTCGTAACTTTCGTCATGTTTCTGTTCTTTTTGAGTTACACTTTTCGTAACTTTTTTAGCACCTAAATTTATAGAAATGAGTTCTGAAAACTTGTCTTTGTCCCACTCTTTCACAAGATTAACTCGCCACTCATCATAGTTTTTATTAAGCGAATAAACTTGATTTCCATCCCACATAATTACTTTGCATTGTTGCAAGTACACAATTTCTTTCTTTGCGTCTTGTATACGCACTCCACATAGTTCAAAGTGCTTCAAGAGGGGTATAACTGCCTCTTTCTTTTGACAGCCATAGGACAGCCGTAGAACAAGTTTGAGAATCTTCTGTTGGCGTTCTGTGAACTTCCTGCTGATGATCTCATCCCATATTTCATTAGCAATACCTATATATCCGTTTCCTAGCTGGGGACTTGCCACTCACCTCACCCCGGAATTTCTAATTTCAATCTTCATACTGTTACTGCGGATATTTGCAAAATAATAAATTTATGATAAAGTCATGTTTAGTTGAATTGTTAATTGATCGTGTTGGTAGCACGATTAACCTAAGGACTCATTTGATACTGTTGTTGCGGTAGACTCTTCTGCAATAGTAGTTACAAAAGAGTCCTTCTTCTTTTGGATCAGGAAACTTCTGGCCTGAGAACACCTCTCTATCACAGTGCTTACACAAACCAATCACTGTCCCTTCAACCTTATAGCCCGATGGCTCTTTCCAGATCAGACCTTCATACTCTGCGTTCTTATCAATTGACCGTTCCAATTTTTCAAGATCGTTACGAAGCACTTTTATTTTCTTTTTGATGAGTTTAATATTAAGTTCCATTGAAAGTGCATCGATCGCATCATCACACAAATCCCTGATCTGTCTTCGCAACACTCTAGTTTGCAACAGCATCTGAGCATGGATTTTCATTTCTTTTTAGCAATGTTTCTTTGAATAATTTCATGTTGCAATGGCTTGTGTGACCAGATACGTGCTAAATCATCCAGAGTCATAAATTTGTATCCCATGGTTTCAACTCCTATCAGATTAGATGTAGTCTTCCGGACGAAATTCCTTAATGAAATCAACTGCATCATCAAAGTCGATACGCCGCACATGGCTGTATTTCGCGACTTCAAATCGTTCTTTCAACTTACTCCAGATCATCCGCCGATAACGACCAACCATGTCCTTAAACTTCTCATCTGACTCTTTATACCGATCCTTGGTTAACGTGTTCGACTTCTTGCGAACAAGAGACTGGAGTTGGTAGCACTCCGAATCCGTCAGCGTTACGCTGTCTCGAACCTCCTGCACCATCATTTGGACCTCTCCGACCTTTTCAGCAACGTCATCCTGCATTTGTTTCATGCCATCCCATAATCCTCGGATAGCAACTCCCTGCGCCTCTGTAAGCTGCAACTGCCTTTCAACGATCGTCAGATAGTCAGGCTGATTAGGAATCAATGTCATGTCTGTCTACCACCTTTCTTGAATTAATTGCCGGACGAAGTTGGACTATGAAGGATTGGAGCATATCAAGACCTTCTGACAGCCGTTTCTTCTCACTCGTGCTTGCGCCAGATACTGCACCGAGCATGAACGATGTAATTCCGACCTTCTGAAGAAACTGTTTCACATGGATGCTAATTTGTATGGTGTTGCTATCAGCTTCGAAGCGAAGTTTCTTCATTTGAGTTGTCGCCTGTTGTTCATCGAAGTCATCTGGCTGCTGAAGCTTCATAGTCTCCAATTCTTCTTTCGTCCGCTGATAACCGGCTTTCAGTTCTTCTATCTTCAGACGCTCAGCTTCCACATCGTCATGAAGCTTGTCCTTCCAGTATTGATCACGCTCTTTTATCTTCTTAGCAGCTTCCTGAGCTTTCTGTTCGAGAAGAACTTCTGTCTCTTCATCTCGGCGTTCTACTGCCGCTGCTACTGCTTCGTCCACCTGATCGGCTGGAATCGCATCCTTGTAACGGCGCTGAAGTTCTTCCTTATCTTGTTCTGCTTGATTAGCCCGAGCCTCGGCCTCTTGCAAAGCAGCTTCAAGTCGATCTTTTGTCTCCACATATGCTTTATGTGTGGAAATGATCCCTGCGTCAAGCTGCTGAATGATTTCCGGTGTGGCGTTTTCCATAATGAACTTCGCTTTGTCATAGGTTCTACCTGATCCAAAGCCTGCTTGATCAGCTACAATATCGCGAACCTGTCCGGCAGGCTGCTCAGGAACATTTTCCTTGCCTCCTGCCATCCGTTCCTTGGCCTTTATCCGTTCGACTTCTTCCAGCCGTTTAGCCCATTCAACTCTTTCAGAGAAGGTAAATTCTTTCCTGTGCTCGTTCTCAGATATTTCAAGCCGAAGCTGATGTTCATAGTCACTGATTTCCATAACCCGGACTACAACCTCTTTACGTCCCAGGAACTGATGAGCACGCAAGCGGCGTTCTCCTGCAATTAACTGATAATCTGGTGTTACTACTATAGGATTGATAAGTCCGTTTTGATCAATGTCTAGTGCCAACTCTTCAATGCCGCCAAAGTCTTTGCGAATTCTATCTGCAACCTTGATTTCATTTATCTTAATTAACAATTACATTTCTCCTTTCTTTAAATGTTCAAAAAGCCATTGCCTTAGAAACTCTCTGGTTTCTTGAACGGGAAAATACCACTTTCCACCAAGCTTCGCTTTTATAAATCGTGGATCAAAGAAAAAATTATTCTGTATGGTGTTCCAACTCATACAGGTTCTCTTCATTAATTCCTCCGAATCCCAGTATACGTATTCCAAATCCACTTCTTTTACTAATTCGGCAATGCGCTCTCGGGCAAGCTTCAATACTTCTGTTTCATTGATGTTAATAGTCATCATTTTTTCCAAATCGTCACCTCCAGATCATAATTAAAGGTATTTAAAATACCCTTGTGGATATAAAAAAATGCCGTCCTCAAACAATGGGTATTGACAATACCCATTAACAAAAGTATACTTCATATAGGTATTCTGACTACCTACTGAACTAAAATAATTCGTCTGGTTTTCCTTTTAGAACTTCACAAATTTTTAGCATTAATTTAAAACTTGGATTGACTCGACCGTATTCTAAGCTCTTGATATGTTCAGTAGAAACGCCAACTGCATTGCCTAGCATAGATTGGGTCAGCCCTTGTTGAAGTCGCTTGTTTCTAAGATTACCGCGTTTTTCAATCAGCTTCTCTGGCAATGTTTCTTCACCCCCTTTTTATAACTTGTATCCTGATTATAAAGGGTATTTTAAATACCGTCAAGTATTTAAAATACCCTTTATAAAAAAATGTTTTGGAGGCTAGAGAATGTCTTTAGGCGAGCGTATTCGTAACCGTAGAAAAGAAATAGGTTTAACTCAAATAATAATAGCAGAACATCTAGGTATGGGTAGATCCAACTTTGGTCATATAGAAAACGATAGGGTTATCCCTTCAAGTACAGACCTAGAAAAAATAGCCACCATCTTAAAAACGACTCCGAATTATTTACTTGGAAACAGCGATCAAAAAGAAACCATCACTGACAATGCTGATGTACCTGACTGGGCAACGAATAAGGATATTGCAGATTTCAGAAAGATGCTTGAGAATGATCAACCTGTCCTCTTTGATGGGGTTCCAATTGAAGGTGAAAAGCGTCAACGTGTGTTGGACATATTGTCTGGTCTATTCTGGGAAGCAAAGGAATTAAACAAAGAAACATATGGCAAGAAACGAGATACCAAGAAACCAAACGACCAAGACTCCAAAGAGTAGGTGAAATGGATTGGATGATATCATTCACAAGCTTGTTCGTAAATATAAAACAACCGACCCTTTTGCAATTGCACAGGCAAGGAACATATTGGTTAGGTTTGTTAGTTTCGATGAGGGAACGCGGGGTCTATACTACCGAAAACTCAGGCGTAGATTCATTGTGATAGACAACGGCTTGACTGAGGAATGGCAGAGGGTCGTATGTGCACATGAACTAGCCCACGACTGCATGCATCCAGGTATAAGTCAGTTTTGGATGGATAAACATACCTTCTTTAACATTGGCAAATTTGAACGTCAAGCAAATACTTTTGCATTGAAACTTCTTACCTATGGCAAACCATCGGAACAATGTGAATCCATGGAACATTATCTAATTAGTTGTGGTATCCCTCAGGAATTACACCATCTATATGAACTATAAACGTAACTTGCGCTTACGCCGCTGCATGGCGGCTTCACATATATAAAAATAGAACATATGTTCTTTATGGGAGGTTTTTGTTTGGCTAGCTATAAAAAACATGGGACTGGATGGGAGTATCGACTAAGGTACAAGGACCCTTTCACACAGAAATTTCGAGAGAAGGCACAAAGAGGATTCGATTCAAAAAAAGAAGCGCAGTTGGCAGTTAGAGAATTTGAAAGAAAACTTGCTGCTGGCTATGAACAATCTGATTTATCGCTACAAGATTATCTGGATTTTTGGATCAACGAATATAAGAAAGGAAGTGTTCGTAAGAATACACTATTACTTCATCAGAACAACATTAAAAATCATATTATCCCATTTTTTAAAAACATGCTTATACGAGACGTGAAGCCAATTATGTACCAAAATTTTATAAACCATATTAGTGAGAAAGGATATAGCCGACGTACGGTTGAATTGATTCATTCCACAATGCATAACGCCTTACAAAAAGCTGTTATAATCGGAAAATTAGAAAAAAATCCATGTCTTGGTGTCGAAATAAAAATTAAGCGCAAAAAGAAGGAAGTCCACTTTATTGATTCCGATGATATCCCATTGTTTATGCAAAACTCTCGTCATTATGGTTATGTATACTGGATATTTTTCCGAGTGTTAATTGAAACTGGTATGCGAAAAGGCGAAGCAGCTGCTCTAAAATGGATCGATATTGATTTGGATAATCATTTCATTACAATTGATGAAACTCTAGATTTTACAGCGAAAAACAAAGAAGAATTATTCGGTGACACCAAGACAGATAAATCACAAAGAAAAATAAAAATTACTACAAATCTAGTAAATGACATCAAATTTCACAGAGAGTGGCAGGAACATAACAAAGGGATACTTGGGAATAGATACCACCATGACCTTGATCTGGTTCTATGTAGGGAAGATGGGAACTTCATGCCTAAATCATCATTGTTCAATGCCTTCTCCCGCATCTTACAACGTTGTGATCTCCCATCCCTCCCCATTCACTCTCTCCGACATACCTGCGCGGTTCTTTTACTTGAGTCCGGGGCAGATATGAAATTCGTTCAAGAACAATTAGGTCACGGAAGTATTCAGATCACATCAGATGTATATGCCCACATCTCAGGCAAGATCCAGAAAAGCAATATAGATAGATTTGAGAAATTCACTGAAGAAATTTTTGAATAAAAAAATATTTTGTGGGCATTTTGTGGGCACTTTGATTTTTCTTTAAATATATAGGTACTTGCCCACAAAAAGAAAAACCCCTCAGCGCTAGAGCGCCAAGGGATTGAGCTATTAGTACAAAGTAATATATTGATCGCGTTCCCATTGGTGGACTTGTGTTCTATACATATCCCACTCAATTTCTTTCAGCTCATAGAAGTGAGCCAAGGCGTGGTCGCCGAGAGCATCACAGATGACTTCGCTGCGGATCAATTCGTTCAATGCTTCTTTCAGGTCAGCTGGCAAGCTTGGAATGCCTTCTTCCACACGCTCTTCTTCTGACATGATGTAGATGTTACGGTCAATTGGAGCTGGTAAGGAAAGCTCACGTTTGATTCCGTCCAGCCCTGCTTTCAACAGTACAGCCAAAGCCAGATAAGGGTTAGCAGCCGGATCCGGGTTACGAACCTCAACACGTGTGCTCAAACCACGGGAAGCTGGGATACGGATCATTGGGCTACGGTTACTCGCAGACCATGCTACATAACAAGGAGCTTCATAGCCTGGTACAAGACGTTTGTATGAGTTCACAGTTGGGTTAGTAATTGCTGCAAACGCACGTGCATGCTTCAGAGTTCCGGCCATGAAGTGACGTGCAGTTTTGCTTAAACCAAGCTCGTCCGACTCGTCAACGAATGCGTTCTCATTGCCTTTGAACAAGGATTGGTTGCAGTGCATACCGGAACCGTTCATACCAAACAGCGGTTTAGGCATGAATGTAGCATGTAAACCATGCTGACGTGCAATCGTTTTAACAACGAGTTTGAACGTTTGGATCTGGTCAGCCGCTTTCAGCGCATCAGCATATTTAAAGTCGATCTCATGCTGACCTGGAGCTACCTCATGGTGGGAAGCTTCGATCTCAAAGCCCATTTCTTCAAGTGTGATAACGATGTCCCGGCGACAGTTTTCAC
Source organism: Paenibacillus sp. FSL R5-0749 (assembly GCF_038595085.1). Lineage (NCBI taxonomy): Bacteria > Bacillati > Bacillota > Bacilli > Caryophanales > Paenibacillaceae > Paenibacillus > Paenibacillus sp. FSL R5-0749. The sequence goes on from NZ_CP152005.1 coordinate 4,006,896, forward strand.
CAAGATCCGTAGGTGCCAAGTCGAAATATCCACCTTGGTCATTCAGCTCGTTGGTCGGGTTTCCTTTTTCGTCTGTTTTGAACAAGAAGAACTCCGGTTCAGGACCGACGTTGAAGGAAGTGAATCCCATATCTTGGGCTTCCTTCAGGTTTCGTTTCAAGATACCACGTGGGTCTCCTGGGAACGGGTTACCATCTGGAAGGTATACGTCACAGATCAGGCGTGCAACACGGTTCTCTGCTACCCATGGGAAAATAAGCCAAGAATCTAGATCTGGATAGAGGTACATGTCGGACTCTTCAATACGTACATAACCTTCAATGGAAGATCCATCGAACATCATTTTGTTATCCAGAGCCTTAGTCAACTGGCTCACAGGAATCTCAACGTTTTTGATAGCTCCAAGCAAATCGGTAAATTGCAATCGAATGAATCGTACGTTTTCTTCTTTCGAAATGCGGAGAATGTCTTCTTTTGTATAGCTCACTATAACCTCTCCCTTTCTTATCTGCGTATTTGGCTTGCCTGTTATATTTGTACATTAGAAAGTTCCACGGGTCAAGGATTCTTACACCATAAGTGCATGATTTCCTCTCACTCGCCAAGTTATGCGAACTTACTTTTTATTAAAGAATCGGGAAAGCTCTCCCTGAATGAGAGATACTTGTCCAGGTCTCTTACCTGACACAAGTTGCTGCTTCAGCAAACGATGCAACTGCGTATCGGACAGTTCTCTGCGTTTAACTTCTGTATCTGGCGTGATCACTGTAGCTTCCTCGGATTCTTTCGAAACAGGATTCATCACTTGTTTGATCCCTGCGATGTTAACTCCTTTTTCAATCAAAGCCTTGATCTCTAGCAATCTCTCTACGTCATTAAAAGAGAATAACCGCTGATTACCTGACGTTCTCGCAGGAACGATCAAGCTGTGCTGCTCATAATAACGAATCTGACGTGCAGACAGATCCGTAAGTTTCATTACAATACCAATTGGGAATAAGGCCATATTTCTGCGAATTTCATCACCCATGTTCATCAACCTTCCAGTCATCTATTCTTCACCCTATTGTACATTTAGTTGTTACCAAGTGTCAATGACGTGTTAGATAAACTCACAATAATTTACGATCTTTCATGGTCTGTAATGCCATCAAAACGCCATATTTGACATGAGAGTACGTTAATCCGCCCTGCATATACCCAATATACGGCTCCCGAATAGGCGCGTCGGCTGATAATTCCAGACTTCCGCCCTGAATGAACGTACCTGCCGCCATAATGACAGGATGTTCATAACCAGGCATATCCCACGGTTCAGGAACCACATGACTATCTACAGCTGCTGCACGCTGAATTCCCTGCACAAAGGCAATTAAATGCTCAGCAGAACTGAACTGAACAGCCTGAATCAGATCTGTACGAGCTTCATTCCAAGCGGGCTTGGTTACAAATCCCGATTCAGCAAACATCGCAGCAGCAAACGTACTACCTTTAATAGCTTGTCCTACGATTGTCGGTGCCATGTAAAGTCCTTGGTAGATGCCACGTGTTGTTCCCAGCATTGCTCCAACCTCTCCCCCAATTCCCGGGGCTGTCAGGCGATAAGCTGCCAACTGTACGTACTGTTCCTTCCCACATATGTATCCACCGGTTTCCGCAATACCTCCACCAGGATTCTTAATAAGTGATCCGGCCATCAGATCAACTCCAACTTCTGTCGGTTCACGTTCCTCCGTGAATTCACCGTAACAATTATCCACGAATACGATGACATCCTCCTTAAGCCCTTTAACACGTGTAACCATCTCGGCAATCTCAGCAACACAGAAGGATGAGCGCCAATCATAACCACGTGAACGTTGAATCCCAATGACTTTTGTAGCCGGTGTAATGCTTTTCTCAACTGCTGCCCAGTCCACGCCACCTTCAGCAGTTAAAGCCGTCTCACGGTAGCCGATACCAAAATCGCGTAACGAACCTGTACCATCACCGGGTTTGCCAATCACTTTATGCAATGTGTCATAAGGCTTACCCGTGATGTACAATAATTCGTCACCTGGGCGCAATACGCCAAAGAGAGCTGTACTAATCGTATGTGTACCTGAAGCAAAATGAGGACGTACCAACGCGGCTTCCGCGCCGAACACATCAGCATATACTTCATCAAGTACTTCACGACCACGGTCGTTATACGCATAACCTGTTGAACCTGCAAAATGAAAATCACTTACTTTTCGCTGTTGGAAAGCATTAATCACTTTCCATTGATTGTGATCTGTGATCCGATCAATCTGTTGAAGTTGTCCTTCAATCTGACGCTCCACTTGTTGCTGAAGTTCAGATATTTCTGAATCAAAGCTTACCATCTTACTTCATTCCCCTTCATAGCACGAATCTGACGTTGAATAGTCATTATCATGTAACTTATCACATCAATATGTCATGAGTATTACGATTCAATAAAATTTTCGAGCATATAACCAAATTTCTCATATTCACCTTTTTGCAATTCCACTTCATAAATAACATCATTCTCTTCAAAGCTGGTATCCACTACATCACCAATTTTGTAGAGTACCGATGTAAGATCCCCACGTTCTGCCGGAATACGGAAGCGTTTCGTGTCATCTGTCAGTTCGTTCTGAATCAATTCACGGATTTTAAGCAGATCCTCTGAATCTAATGCGCTTACTTTAATATGATCTTTATCCAGTGGAAGCATCTCAAGCTGCTCTGGTGTGCACGCATCTTTTTTGTTATACAGGACTAACTGCGGCTTATCCCCTGCACCAAGTTCTTGCAGAATCGTGTTAACCGTTCTCATCTGATCTTCACGCATAGCTGATGAGGCATCCACAACATGCAGGATGAGATCTGCTTCATTCACTTCTTCCAGTGTTGCCCGGAAAGCCGCAATCAGATCATGCGGGAGATTTTGAATAAATCCAACGGTGTCGGTAAGTACGATTTCTTTACCACTTGGAAGTTCCATCGTGCGTGAAGTTGGGTCCAGAGTAGCAAATAGCTGATCTTGAATATACACATCTGCCGCAGTCAACTGCTTGAGCAAGGTTGATTTGCCAGCGTTGGTATAACCAACAAGGGCCACTTGAACAATACCTGTCTTCTTCCGGCGTTCACGGTGCAACTTGCGATGACGTGTCAATTCTTCCAGATGACGCTTCAGATCGTCAATGCGGCCACGGATGTGACGACGGTCTGTCTCTAGTTTGCTTTCCCCCGGCCCTCTTGTTCCGATGCCTCCACCGAGTCTGGACAGATTCTTGCCATGACCCGACAAACGTGGCAACAAGTAGCTATGTTGAGCCAACTCCACTTGAATGATACCTTCTCTCGTGTTGGCACGCTGTGCAAAAATGTCCAAAATCAACTGGGTACGATCAATAATTTTGAGATCCAGAGTCTCTTCCAGATTGCGAACCTGTGCTCCTGACAATTCCTGATCAAAAATAGCTGTAGTTGCTCCGAGTTCCTCTGCAATTGCACGAAGCTCTTCTACCTTACCTTTACCAATGAACCATTTGGTATCCCGTTTTTCCCTGTTCTGAGAAAGTACACTCAGCACTTCCACTCCAGCTGTCTCGGCAAGCTTTACCAATTCCTCTAAAGAGTACTCAGGATTGATGCCTGTGCGTTTTACATCATCCGTAACAAGACTCACCAAGACGGCGCGATCTTTTTTGACCATATCTGTATCATGCGTGCCATTTGTCATGTATATGTTCACTCCCTCTAATTACTTATTCGTTGATATTCATTACCACAAATATGCCATGGCATGCCTTAAGCCGAACCGGTTGGCCCGGCCGGCTAGTGTAAAAACTATATTATCGCTTACTTTCGCTCAAAGTTCAAATCCTCTGTACGGATTGTCATCAGCTCCAGTTTCCCTGGACTGCCTTCCGAGTATTGTTCCAACAAACGAACCGCCTGATGCCTGATCGAACGCTCAATGGCATTACGAACGTATCTGGCGTTACTGAACGCATGTAGCGAATCATTTTTTTCCTGAAGCAAATGCTGCTTAAGTTTGAGTATGGTCTGAGGCATTAGAATATAATCACGCTCTTTGGCCATAATCTCAGAGATTTGAATCAACTGATCAATGCTATAGTCTGGAAATTCCACTTGAATGGGGAAGCGGGAAGGCAATCCGGGATTCGTTTGAAGAAAAAAATCAATCTCTTCCGAGTACCCTGCAAGAATCAGTATAAACTGATTTTTGTTATCTTCCATGGACTTAACAAGCGTATCAATGGCTTCCTTGCCAAAATCCTTCTCTCCGCCGCGGGCCAAACTGTAGGCTTCATCAATGAACAATATCCCACCGAGTGCCTTCTTGACCAGATCTCTTGTTTTCTGCGCCGTGTGACCAATATATTCTCCAACCAGATCCGCACGCTCAACTTCAATAAGATGACCTTTACTCAACACACCCATCTTCTGAAAAAGTTTGGCAACAATCCTCGCCACGGTTGTTTTACCAGTCCCCGGATTACCTTTGAAGATCATATGATACACGTGCGCACCACTAAGTAAGCCTGCTTCGGTACGCATCTGAGCAATCTGTAAGAAAGCATAGATCTCAAATACCAGGTCTTTGATATTTTCAAGTCCAACCAATTGCTCCAATTCACCCTGTATCTCCTGGAAGTGCGCATGTTTGGTTATGCTCTTGGCCGCCTGTACTGCCGCTGCCTCATCTTTGACCAACATCTGAGGTTCCTGGTTACGCAACACAATATTAATTTGTCTGGATGGTCTGCCTCCTGGTTGCTCTCCTGCAGCCATGACCCGTCCGTTCATTCGCCATCACCTCTATTTTATCGGGCTGAACTCTCCTGATTATTAATGTATTCTATCAGGCGCTTCAATATTAGAAGGATCATGAAGAATTCTACGGTTAGGTACATGTCTTAGATCTGAATGTTTTTTCGAAACTCTCCGTTCTCAAACAAACTCTGCCTATGCTTCAGTGATAACTGAAAGTATGGGAATACATGCGCATCAATGGCATGCAGCAATTCTTTTGCCGTTTTGTTAGCCAAGTCATAATCACCTGTCGTAATATGCTTCCGCGACAATGCATCTTCAAGCTCATCTTCATCCAGCAAAAAGACCTCTCCATCTTTCAGCACAACGACATCCAGATACAGGTCATCAAACCAAGGTACCCCCTGATCGGTTATCCCCTGACTGCGACATGTATCAATATACCATTCCACAATCCGCTCCTGATCATCAAACATCGCTGTAACAACGAAATGCTCTCCCTTCGGGTAGTATTGCAGCCAAGAATACCCTTTATCTGCAATACAGAAGGTACTGCCTCCATATGTTTTCCACAGAGGTTCTTTCAAATCCTGTATGGTGTACAACGTAATATAACCTGTAAAAATTTTGGATTGAACGAACCGGCATGTGAATTGTCGGTTCGTAATCCGGCGCCAGTTCGCGCGGTCCCCGAATTTCCGTTTCATACGAACCCCTCTTTGCCGACTACAGGTCCGTGACCTGCTCTGATGTTATTGGTGAACAATGTAATAACGTCCGCATGATAAATTCCAGCGCTCTGGGCCCACCTTGCACAACGTATTACGAATAGTTACAGCTTACCATATTTAAGGTATACACTCAAAATCAAGCTTTGTCCCACCTATTCATTAAATGATCTTCTATTAAAGAAGGTTCGTATAACCAAAAAAAACTGCTTCACCGAAATTCCGGGAAGCAGTTTAATTCATGCAGCTATTTAGTTATTCACTGGTTTAGCCGCCAGTTCCAGCTTGAGAATCTGTAGGTTCGTCTGTTCCTCCAGTATCACCACTCGTTCCGCTGTCTGGAGTTACAACCTCGCCCGGTGTTGTTACGGCCCCATCATCAGAGCCTTCACCTGTACCGCCTGGCTCTGTTGTCCCCTGACCAGGTGGGGTCGTGTTTCCTCCACCAGGTTGACCGTTACCTTGGCCGGCTCCGCTGTTATTACCATTGTTTCCATTATTGCCGTTATTACCATTCCCATTTCCGTTGTTGCCATTTTCATTCCCATTTCCGTTATTACCGTTCGAGTTGCCATTATCCGGTGAACCATTGTCCGGATTCTCCGTACCTGGCTGCTCAGGATTTGTTTCTGTACCAGGGTCTATACCAGGATCAGGTTCCTCTGGTGGCATTTCCTGCGCTTCAATCATCAGGGAAATGGTGTTCGAAGGATCCGTCTCCTGTCCTGATGCCAAGTCGTAAGCTGTCACATAGTACTCATAGGTCAGGCCAGGCAATGCACTTAAATCTTGTGCACTGGTCGATCCCACTGAATCAATGAGATGCGTGAACTGGCCTTCGGAGGTTTCTTTACGATACACCCGATATTGCGTGCTCGTGTCACCTGTTCCAGTCCAACTCAGTGAGACGGTTTGAGCATTTGGATCGTATGATCCACTCAGACCACTAACGGATAGTGCTGGTTGTTCTGGTTCCTCCACTGGCGGAGGTGTCTGCCCTCCAGCCGGTGTTTTGAATTGCTTCACTGGAACGCCTTTTAACGCATCCCCCATGACTTTGGCAAAGAAAGCTGCTGACAGCTTACTGCTGTTCTTAAGCATATGATTGGCATCCGGATTGTCATAGCCCATCCAGACTGCGGCAGTCCATTCCGGTGTGTATCCAACGAACCATACATCACGGTTGGCACTGTTGCCAGAGATACCACTTTGAACCGTTCCTGTTTTACCCGCTACCGGACGATCCAGACGTGCCGAACGTCCCGTACCGTCATTAACGACATTCTGCAGCATCTGTGTAAGCTGATACGCATTTTGTTCGCTCATGACACGCGTGGTGTCCGAATTATCGTGTTTATACGTGGTTTTGCCTGCGCTATCCTTTATTTCCTTGATCGAATAGGCTTGTCGGTATTCTCCGAGGTTGGCAAATGCACTATAGGCTTGCGCCATTTCCAGTGTATTTGTCCCTTTACTCAGACCACCGAGGGCAATTGCCAAGTTTTTGTCTTCATCTGTCAGCTGTATACCTACACTCTTGGCAAAATTAATACCTGTGTTAACGCCGATTTTATCAAGTAACCAAACCGCAGGAATATTTTCAGACTTCGTAATGGCATCTGTCATACTGATCGTCGAAGAATATCCATGCAAGTTACCCGGACAGTAGTTACCAAAACATTGCTTCGCATTGCTCAGCGCCGAGTTGGCACTGTAGTTTCCTGTTTCAAGCGCCGGTGCATAAGACACAATTGGTTTAAAAGCAGAACCCGGCTGTCTTCGACTCTGCGTAACACGGCTATAACCTTTGGTCTGATAATCACGTCCACCCAGGAGGGCAACGAGACTGCCATTCTCGTGGTTCATGATGACCATGGAGCCTTGAACCTGCTGATCGTCTTTACTTGCCTCGAACAGACTATCATCTGTGAAGGCAGTTTCCATGGCTGTTTGAGCCTGAGCATCCATGGTGGTATAGATTTTGTATCCGCCGATATTCAGATCATCTTCCGTTTTACCTGTTACGCGTTCAGCTTCACGGAGCACATAATCAATAAAGGCTTGATACTTCATGTCTTTCTCTGGTCGTTTGTAGTTATAGTTAATCTCTTTTGCTTCATCCATCTCCGCCTTGGTAATGTAGCCTTGTTCATACATCAGCTGCAATACCACACCACGGCGTGCTTTGGAGTCGTTTGGATTGCTTACCGGGTTATAGGCAGAAGGGCCTTTCGGCATCGCTGCCAATGTAGCAATTTGCCACAACTTCAACTTTTTGAGATCGGTAACTCCAAAATAAAATTCAGATGCCGCTTTAATCCCGTAACGCTGATGACCGAAGAAAATCCGGTTCAGATACATCGTCAGGATTTCGTCTTTGGTGTACTTGCGCTCCAATGCCATGGCAATGGATACTTCCGTTGCTTTACGGAAGAACGTTTTGTCACGGGACAAGAACATGTTCTTGGCAAGCTGCTGGGTTAGTGTACTACCACCTTCCACCATGGAACGAGCCATGACGTCCTTAACCGCCGCACGCCCGATGGACCAGATATCCACGCCCTGATGATCGTAGAATCGCTTATCCTCTGTTGCAACAAAGGCTTGCTTCACCAGCTCAGGAATATCATCTTCTTTGACGGGTTCCAGCTTTTGAATGGATAGCTCCCCCATTAATTGGCCATTGCGATCATATACTTTTGAAGTTTCATTAATTGTAGTTTTGTCCTTGTTGGCTTTGAGCAGATTTTCACCACTCACCATAATAAATAAATATCCGCCTAGTGCACAGAATATGGCGATTGCCATTGTGAAAAACAGTGTCCATCCAACGCGTTTACCCGTAATTTTTTTCTTTTTAGAGGTCTTTGGCTTCGCTTTTTTGGGTGACTTGTTATTGTTGTTGCGATTGTTAGACCTCGACAACGGATCGTTTGGCATGTTACCTCCTGACTCCCTTTCAGTTGCATAATTTCTATTCGTCTGTCGGCTCAAGCATATATTAAACATATTTTGCCCGGAATGAAAAGAACAACCCTTTATTCAGGTTGCTCTGTTTCAATACCTATACTTGTAGACGAAATGGTTGGTGAAAAGGTTTCGTAATTTTTTTAAGCTTCGCCGCTATTATCTTGCTGCATCAGCGATACGCTGCGTTGCGGCGTGAACGTGGAGATGGCATGCTTGTAGACCATTTGCTGGCGTCCGTCGCTGTCGATGACGATCGTAAAATTGTCAAATGCCTTGATCGTCCCGCGGATTTGGAAGCCGTTGGTCAGATAGACCGTAGCAGGAATATTTTCTTTCCGCAGTTGGTTCAAGAACGTATCTTGGATGTTGATGGACTTGTTCATTAGCCGTACCCCCATTGGTTCATTTGAATTCGTGTTCAAGTAATATTCAATATCGCTGAGTAGCTTTCGTGCTATTATATCATGAACAGTTTCATATAATCCACAAAAACCCCTTGTCTGCTATTTTACACCCATTCTTGGCAAGGCAAACAAATAGAAGACTTATCCATTATACACCGCTTGCCAGTTTTGCAAAAGAGGGACAAACTCTTCATTTTAAAGCTCATTTATTCATTGTTTGGCGAATCGTCAATCTCTTACACCTATTCTAGTGACACATAAAAACCTCTATCCTTTTGATGACCAAAAGGTAGAGGTTTACATATCTTGATCTATTTGATACCTGTCAGAAGAATACTAATCATCGCTCAAATCAATCAAATTTTTGTGTAATCAATTCACTTATTTGCTTGTATTTCCCTTCAAAATCCTGGGTATCCGTCATGTCTACCCATTCAATATCCTTCATATGGCGGAACCAGGACAGCTGTCTTTTGGCAAACCGGCGCGTATCCCTCTTTAACCACTCAACCGCAGCTTCCCAACTCACTTCCCCTTGCAAGAACGCTGCAATTTCCTTATATCCCAGCCCTTGCATGGAAATATGACCTCTCGCCACGCCCCGTTCCAACAAGGACTTTACCTCATCTACTAGACCTTGTTCGATCATCAGATCAATCCGCTCTTCTACCCGGGCGTATAACTTCTGCCGATCCATTGTCAAACCAACAATAAGAAGGTCATAAGGCGACTCTTTCTTCTGTACTGCCAGCTGATCAGACCACTTCTCGCCTGTGAGGTGATGAATCTCAAGCGCACGCACAATTCGCCTTTGGTCATTCGGATGCAGACGATCTGCACTGACCGGATCAACTCCCCTTAGACGATCATGAAGGGCCTGTGCGCCATATTGCTCCGCATAGCTGAATTGTTGCTCCCTGAACGCTTCATCCGAACCACTATCGGAAAATTGGAAGCCGTAACATACCGATTCCACATACAGACCGGTGCCACCTACAATAAAAGGCATTTTACCACGTTCATGGATTTCACTAATCAATCGGGTGCAGCTCTCTTGGAACTCGGCCACGGAGTAAGGGTACTCCGGTTCATGAATATCAATGAGATAATGAGGTACACCCTTCATTTCTTCAGAGGTAATTTTGGCAGTTCCGATATCCATTTCACGATATACCTGCATCGAATCCCCTGAGATAATCTCACAATCGAAAGCTTGGGCAAGCTCGATGCTCATTCTTGTTTTGCCTACTGCTGTTGGTCCAACCAGCACAAGCAGTTTGGGTTTTGGTTTAACTTCCACGTTCAACATTAATCACTCCGTACAGGGTTTTTGCATTCGCTCGATCAAGTATTTCAAATCCGAGCCTGTCAAACTCCGCGCTGCCGCGCTTTTCTTTCATCACTACCCTTTTACGGGCGACCCGTCTCGCTTCCATAATGCTCTCTTCATCCAGCGCATGAGCATTCGCATAATCTCGCAAGGGCTGTATCGCACTAGAATCCATCATCGGTTCACGGAACATGGGGTCAAAATATACAGTGTCACAGCTTCGATCTGGCATGGAACGCAGTAAATCAAGATGATCCACATGCCGCAGATCTATGCGCCGAAAAGCCTCATCCACCAAGGGTTGATTGCTCTTATAATGCGACATGCCCTCCAGCACCAGTGTATAGAGTGGTTGAGAACTTTCGCAGGCGATGACCCGTCCACTCAACCCAGCCGCAACCGAAAATACCAGCGCATCAGAACCAAGTCCAGCGGTACAATCAACAATGGTGTCTCCTTCAAGTACCGCACCAGCTTCCAGCATGGGATCAACTTCGCCTCTTAGAACACGTTTAGCGCGAACAAATCCCATACTGGGGTGAAATTCAAGCTCTGTTGCATCTTTGCGAAACAGACGGGCTCTGCCATTGAGTACCACTAGTATTTCATTTATACCATAATGTTCAATCAGTCTGGGTAAAGACGTTCTATTGCGCGGTACGTAGGTACCTCCTGTCGTTTCGGCAAGCTTACGCGCACGCTCCACCTGAGAGGCAATCTCCTTGTCACCGGTTGTAATGTACATAATGTCCCCCTAAATAGCTACATCACTCGTTTAAATAATTTTTCCAGATCATACGTTGAAAATGAAACCACAATCGGCCGCCCATGTGGACAGGTGTAGGGCTGACGACATGAACCCAGACGCTGAATCAGCACTTCTGCTTCCTGATCCGTCAGCTTCTGGTTGGCTTTGATAGACGCTTTGCAGGAACACATGATGGATGCAGCTTCTCGCATCTTGGCCACATCTATGCTTCGTTCGCTTAGAACCCATTCGGACATCTCTTCGATAATGTCTTTCTCATCCCCTTTGGGGAACCAGAATGGATGGGAACGAACACGGAACGTCTGTCCACCAAAATGCTCCAAATATACACCGGCCTGCTCGAACCAGGCCAGCCTTGTTTTCAGTTTTTCCGTCTCCGAAGGTGTGAATTCCAAAGTAATCGGCAGCAGTAACTCTTGTGAGGCTTGAGCAGGGTTGCCGAATTTCTCGTAATAATATTCATAATTCACACGTTCATGAGCGGCGTGCTGGTCAATCAAATATAAACCTTGGTCATTTTGCGCGATTAAATACGTACCATGATGCTGTCCAATGAGGCTCAGCTCCGGAAATGCCGGCATGGATGCATCCGATTTAATGGCAGCAGCAAGTTTAGTGGCATCAGGCAAACCTGAAGTTTTCCACGTCCGTTCAGTTCTCGCACTCGAAGACGGATTGTAGGGTGAACGAGCTTCCCTAACCGGCAAAGTTACGGAATCGGACTGGTAGGTAGTCGGTTTGCCATCAGTCAGCGGTTTCTCTGCTGCTACACGATCTTGAGAAGACAGGTCAGACTTTGGAGAAGCTTCGGAAGAACTTGCACTTACCTCTTTAGTAGCTTCCTGCACGTTAGCATTTGTCTGCCCTCCATCATGACTCGACCCCTTCTGCAAAATATGCCCGTTCCAACTTTCTAACTGCTCAGGGGGGTGTGTAACCTCAGGTGGAGCTTCGGGCAGCGGCACGGTTTGTCCCTGTTCAGATAACGGCTGTACAGCGGACAGATCCGCCGGAGCATCCAAATCCAGATCATCATCTTCCGTAGTCAACTTTAACAATGCATTAGAAGGTTTCCCAAGTGGACCTTGTTGCCCATACCCTTCTGCATCAGACTGGTCTTTCTGCGGACCACGCGGAAAGAGGAATTGTTCCTGAATAAAGGAACTATCATCTCCGCGTCGAATCTGCTGCTTTTTGACCTGCGGAATCAATACTTCCTGCCGGAGGATTCCCCTCAACGTCGTCTCCACAAATTCATAGAGTTCTGGTTCCTTGCTAAAACGTACCTCCAACTTGGCCGGATGCACGTTCACATCCACAAGAGAGGGATGCATCTCCAACTGCACCACGACAAGCGGGAAGCGATTGATGGGCAGCAAGGTATGGTAGGCTTTGAGAATCGCCTGATTGAGACCGTAATTGCGAACAAATCGTCCATTAACGATCGTCGACATACCACCACGATTCGCTCGTGTCCATTCTGGCAGGCTGATCAGCCCGCTCACCCGGTAATCCAGACTTTCACCCTGAATAGGAAGCATCGCTTTGGCAGCACTTGTCCCATAGATCGCTGCAACCACTTGCAGCAGATCGCCGTTACCCAGCGTCTGAAGCAACACATTTTCATTATGGCGCAATCTGAACGAAATGTTAGGATGCGACATCGCCATTCGGTATAGAACATCAGATATATGTCCGAGTTCCGTCTGGATCGTTTTCATATATTTGAGTCTGGCTGGTGTATTGTAAAAAAGTTCTTTCACTACAAAATCTGTACCTTGGGGCGAAGTTGCATCTTCATGAGAGACAAGGTTCCCGCCTTCAATTACAATGCGGCGCCCCCGCCCGTCATTGTTACTTGCCGATAACACCTCTACCTTGGAGACTGCGGCAATACTCGCCAGGGCTTCCCCGCGAAATCCAAGACTTGTGATCTGGAACAGATCTCGTCCATGGGCTATTTTGCTAGTTGCATGACGATAAAAGGCCGTTTCCATATCCTCTGGCTCAATACCTGACCCATTGTCTTTGACACGAATACTGAGGAGTCCGCCCTCTTCCACAGTCACCTCAATCTTGGTGGCGCCTGCATCCACCGAGTTTTCAAGCAACTCCTTGACGACTGAAGCAGGTCGTTCGACCACCTCACCAGCCGCAATCTGGTTGGCAATATGTTCATCTAGCACATGTATTTTCGCCACAGGTTTTCCCCTCCCTTATATTCAGGATAATTGCTGTGCCTTCAATTTGAGATCATTTAATATCTGCATCGCCTGAAGAGGCGTCATGTTCATGACATCGATATCTTTCATCGTCCGTATGAATTCTCGTGCTGGCTTATCTTCCACCACAACTACATCCGTTTTCGTTGCCACGTTCGGCTCATCATCCCCAAAGATGGACAGTTGAACCACATCCGAATGGCTTGCGCTGGACTGTGCTTTGCTGTTTGATTTCTTGGTATGCTGTTTCCCAGCCCCGGTTGAATCTTCAATAGGAAATGTGTAATCTGCACTTTCCGCAGTATCATGCTCCCGGAGTATAGACGCTGAATCCGTGTGTTGGAGCTCTCCATCTTTTAATCTCAAGCCTGCTTCCTGCTTCTCGTTTCCGATGTATTCACTACCCACCGCTACTTGCGCAGCCGCATGTTCGAATCCATGCAACAGTCCATTCGCCCGCTCAATAATGCTATCAGGCAGACCTGCAAGGCGTGCACAATAGATACCATAACTGCTGCTGGCTGCTCCGGCAATCAGTTTGCGCAGGAAATTAACCTTGTCACCGCTCTCCTGTACCGCCATTGAGTAGTTTGCCAGCTTGTCCAGACTCTCCTCCAGATGAGCAAGCTCATGGAAATGTGTGGATACGAGGGCTTTACAGCCGATGATATCATGTACATATTCAATAACAGACTGAGCAATAGCCATGCCTTCACTGGTTGATGTTCCCCGTCCCAATTCATCGATTATAATCAGACTGCGTGGTGTTGCTTTGTCCGTCATGACCTGAATGTCAGCCATCTCCACCATGAATGTGCTTTGACCACCAATGAGATCATCCGCTGCACCAATTCGTGTGAAAATGCGATCCATGATCGGCACCTCCGCTTGACCCGCAGGCACAAAACAACCCACTTGCGCCAAAATGGAAATTAAAGCGACTTGTCGCATATATGTGCTCTTACCAGCCATATTCGGTCCAGTAATCAGCAGAATACGGGCCTCTTCCTTGGTCATTGCCGTGTGATTGGCAATAAATGCACCATCTCGCATGACCGCCTCGACCACCGGATGGCGTCCTTCTTCCACAACCAGATCATAACCGTCGGTCAATGTAGGCCGTACAAAGTTTCGCTCAGCACTAATCACCGCAAAAGATTGATACACATCAATTTCGGCTACCTGTTCAGCCAGCTTTTGCAATCTTGCAATCTCTTTGTTCAGCCGCTCGCGCAGTTCTGCGAACAGTCCATACTCAATATCAACCATTTTGTCCTGAGCTTCGAGAATAAGCGTCTCTTTTTCCTTCAACTCCGGCGTAATGTAACGTTCTGCATTGGCAAGTGTCTGTTTACGTTCATAACGTCCCTCCGGCAGTGCGGACAGATTGGACTTGGTGATCTCGATATAATAACCAAACACTTTGTTATATCCAATCTTCAGCGATCGAATGCCTGTCGCCTCGCGTTCTCGCGCTTCCAGCTCTGCAATCCACTGTTTCCCGTTAACCGAAGCCTCACGCAATTCATCCAGACGTTCATGGTACCCTTCACGAATCAGGCCTCCGTCCCTTACGGATACAGGCGGCTCGTCCACAATGGCTTGCCCGATCGCTTCACGCAGATCATTGCAATCATCCATCGTTTCGGCAATATGCTGAAGTGTTGCGGAAGATGATCCTGCGCAATGCTGACGAAGTCCTGGAATTTTCTCCAGTGATGATTTGAGCGCATTCAGGTCACGACCATTGGCATTACCAAACGCAATCCGGCCAACCAGGCGCTCCAGATCATAGATATCTTTGAGTTCTGCCCGCAGGTCCTCACGCAATATAAACTGGTTGTACAACGTATCCACTGCTTCAAGACGCTCATTAATCTTCCCTTTTTGCAATAATGGCTTATCGACCCAGCGACGCAGCATTCTTGCACCCATGGACGTCTCGGTCCGATCAAGCAACCAGAGTAATGAACCTTTTTTGGAGCGTTCACGCACGGTTTCAACCAATTCCAGGTTCCGGCGGGTAAACGGGTCCAAGATCATATAATGATCTGGCTCATACGTTGAGATTTGGGTTAATTGTCCCAGAGAGCGTTTCTGTGTCTCACTCAGATAGGAGAAAAGACGTGCAATGCACGCTTGACGTTCAGGTTCTAATCTTGCCCACACAGCCTCACCAAACTGCTGACGAACCAGATCTTCCTTATTCTTTGTCCACGCCGTGTAGACCACAGGGCGACCGATTGGAGATGCCTCGGCTTCTACCGTTTCAAGCAGCGCTGCATCCCCCACCAGCTCCGATGGTTCGTAGATGCCGATTTCATCTTTAAGCCATTCCTTGGAATAGGGTACGGATGTCACATACAACTCACCCGTTGACAGATCACAGGCTGCGAGCGCGAGCGTGTTTTGATTACCAGTAAGACACACCATGTAGTTGTTGGATTTGTCCCCTAGTGTTTTGCCTTCCATTACCGTTCCGGGTGTAACCACACGAACAATTTCACGTCGCACCATGCCTTTGGTTACACTCGCATCTTCCATCTGTTCACATATCGCAACTTTATAGCCTTTTTCAATCAGACGCTGTATGTAATTGTCAGCCGAATGATAAGGTACGCCGCACATCGGAATTTTGTCATCCGTGCCTCCGTTACGTGCAGTCAGCGTGATCTCAAGTTCACGGGCAGCATTAATCGCATCCTCGAAGAACATTTCATAGAAGTCGCCCAGTCTAAAAAATAGAAAAGCATCTTGTGCTTCGGCCTTCACTTGCAAATATTGTTGAATCATTGGCGTATACTGAGCCATGATGAATATCCTCCATCCCGTTCCTATAATGTCAGGAAGAAACGCGTCCTGGAAGGACAATAAGACGGTCAGGCACCGTGTTTGCGCCTCCGCCTTATGTTTTGGCTATTCGCCACTTCCTTCAAAGGTTGCTGCTCCATATCTTCCGTAATTACTACTTATAAAAGACTTGTTTCTTATTATATCAAAAAAACGTCCGTTCTTCATGAACCTGCCCGAATATTCCAGAGTTTACGGATATCCCGGCTCTCATCCCAAGTTCTTCCCAATTTTAATTGAAGGAGTAATGGGGACGCATACCGTTCATAACGTGCATATCCTTCCAATCTCTTCAGATCATCTGCCAGAGCTGGAATGTGTTCCTTGATCACTTCACGCTTTCCTTCATAAAAAGCGGTATGAACCTCCGCTTTCTCCAACGGACGCCGCAGTAATTGAGTATACCCGCTCGCGATTAAACCTGCCAATGCCACAACGCCCTTTGCAACAAGGGGTGACACAAGAAAGCTGGGTAACGTACGATACTCAAACCCACCGTAGGATTTCAGGCGAAAATCACCAAGCGCTCCATAACGTGGACGTCTTCCCGATCCACGCGGGTCCTGAAGAAACGCCAGTGGCAATGCCAGATAATTGTCCAGTGTGCGGAGCAGTTCCCCGGTAAGGTTCACGCCGCTAAAATGAATATGACCACCAAGAGGTAACCCCCGCTGTGGCATCCCCCCTGCCTGCCAGATGAGCGAGTGATCGCTAATGCTGCGGGAAGCTGCTGCAAATGCCCTCATCAGATGAGCCAATAGCTCTCTTGGTTCGGAGCTGGGAGCGGGCCGTAATTCGGCAACCGGGTAGATGCGCCGCCCACCCATTGTAACGGAATCACAGCCTGCCATTCCGGTACGTTCCAGAAATCTGGAGGCGGGGACGATTTTGGATTCTGGCATCTGTACCAGAAGAAACTCAGGGTCCATGCCAAGTATGGGAATAGGTCTGCGACGCTGCTCCTCATCCAGCAGTTCCTGATGCTGCTTCCAGCTTTCTCTGTAGGTAGCCGCGAGGTTCGTCACCCCTTTCCACGGACTCGGAACGATCGAAATGACTGCACAACCACCATTCCCTGAGGATTCCATTCGAACGGCTCCATGATCCAGTCCCAGTGTGTACAGCGTTTTGATCGCAAGTCGTTCTATGCGCTTAAACAAGGTTGAACTCGTTTCACGCTCCAACAGCGTTTCCTGCGCCCCTCCCATGCCACTCGTATCCTTGCGTTTGATCCGGATCGCCTGCAGACAACTTATCTCTACATCATAGCGTACACGCAAGCCTGGTTCTCGTTTGCGCCGATCGCGCAGTGACAATACTTCAATTCCTGCCTGTTTCAACCGTTCTGTACGTTCTCCGGAGGTCATCCTTTCATATCGGCGTAATGCCTCCTCCGCTTGTTCCATCACATTCATGACGTCTCCCCCTACCCGATCATGCAACAAAATAAAAATAACCCCGCAATGCGGAGCCTTCCCGTGAAAGGTATTCCATGCGCATTGCGAGGCTCGTTACCACCCATTTTTCAATATTTAAGAAGAAAGAGGGCTTACGCCCTCTTCACCGCGCCTTCTGGCGCATATGATACCTTAGGTTATCAAATACTTGAGTCAATCTCACAGCTCATCGTCGAGCAGGTCGGGATCGAGATCGTCATAATCTCCATCACCACTGCCAAATTCATAATCCTTGTCTTCGTAATCACCGCAACCATCTGTGCAGACCTTCACACAAACTTTGGTTTCGGCAACGAGTTCTACAGCGAATTCCCGTTCTACCCGGATAATTACACTGCTTCCACCCGCCGATACTGTGGCTTCCACACAGCTAGGTTCCTGCGTTGCATCCGCAGATACCTCCACTGTGGAAGTCCGGTGTTTCGGGTCCAGATAGGACAAAGGCACATGTTCTACATACGACACCGTTTCTTTGGCTACATCCGTCTGCGAATTCTTGTCATAGGAATACCAAATGTTGATATCGTAAGTACCAATAACTTCAATTCCGTCACCCGCTGATACGGCTTCATATTGGTGGTTGATAATCCAAGCCCCCAAAATACTTGTCGGACCATTTGGCGGAGTCACGGTATGTGTTACGGTAGAGAACTTACGACCTTTGCCGCAGATCGCCTTCGTGATAATCTCTCTACATTGATGTTTATGACTCAATGACATCTTTAAACCTCCTCCATACAATCATTCACTACAAGTGTATGCAGGGCATTCGTCTAGGGTGACAACTATTTTCTATTATTCGTTTGTAGATTGGGACCGGTCCGATATTGGGGACGGTGCTTTGTCCTTCTTCGCGACTTTCAGATACAGCGCGAGTTCACGGCACAACTGGAGAATTGCGGAACGAATCTCGAATTCTTCCCTTGTATCCGGCAGCTCCATACGTTTGAATTCTTCTTGCACATTCGCAAGAAGTTTTTCAGTTCGTCCGGTGTAGGATTCAGTAAGTACATCCTGACTGAGCTGATCGAACAGTTCCGAGACCATTTCCGCGTGTGGCATCTTCTGATAGATCTGGGACACCAGATGCATCATGTGCTGGATGGAGTCGAGCTGCGTTTTGCGCATATAGAAGTAGACACTCCATTCCTCATTCGGATGAATCACCTGATTCTCCAGAGAACGCTTGGCTGCATCAATACCACCCAGAATCGCTTTATCTGCTTCAATCAGTTCTCTACCCGCCCATGCTTCATTGGGATTACGCAGCGTCGCCGCGAATTCTTTGAAAATCTTCGAAAAGAGTTCATCGATCCGTTTACGAATGCGCAGCATCTGTGGATCTGCTGCTGGCATATAGGCCAGGTTAACCGCCATTGCGGAACCAAGACCAATCAGTAACAAAGCAATTTGTACGAGGACAACATTCACGTCCATCTCTCCGCCACTGAACACGCGAAACACAACGACTGAACCTGTTACAATACCTTCCTTGAAGCCCACCCGGACAATAACCGGGAATGCGATCAATATGTATACGGCCAGTACCCAGTAATGGAATCCTAGAAAGTGAAAAAGTACACTTGCAAATAGAAGTCCAACGACTGAAGCAAAGAACCTCGCCGATATGGTGCGAATACTTCGTTTTCTCGTTACATCCACCCCAAGAATGGCAAGCAATCCTGCTGAGGTTGGTCCTGGCAAGCCGCACCAGTCCGCAATCAACACAGCCATTAATGCGGCGATTGCGGTTTTTATTACCCTAAAACCCATTTAACATTCCATCTCCTCTAAGCTGTAAAAAAATTGTTAGCCAGCTCGTCGCCTCATTCATTTATCATGACTAGTATGTCTCGTCCAAGTGTAAACTAGACGACATCAACCGACATGCGCATGCATGCCGGTCACAGCAATACGCCCCGAATGAGGGACGCTGGCAAGTTAAATCGTTGCGACAGAACCTCAAGGCCCTCTTCTCCAATCATCGCATTCATTCCGGATCAGCGCGGAATATTCATACTAAATATGGTACTTGATTTTACGGTATCGGGCAACGTGACACCCCTTGTGAAATTGTATACATATATAAACGTTCATCAAACGAACAAAACATAGCCACATTATCTGCGCCCAGCCAGCAATTTGCGCTCTGCATAGACAACAAGTTGATACATGGCCGTTGCAACTGCTGCAATAATTAACAGACTTGATAACACAAGCGTGAAGTTGAATACTTGGAATCCATAGATAATGAGATAACCAAGCCCTTGTTTGGCGACCAAAAACTCCCCTACAATTACACCCACCCAGGCCATGCCTACATTCACTTTCAAGGTGGATACAATCGCCGGAAAAGAAGCTGGCAATACAACTTTCGTAAAAATCTCGGAACGGTCTCCACCAAACGTACGAATCACTTTAATATAATTGGGATCCACTTCATTAAAGCTGTTATACACCACCAGTGTTGTAATAATGACGGTGATGGACAACGTGGTCATGACAATGGCTGTAAAACCTGCGCCGAACATAACGATAAAGATTGGGCCGAGTGCTACCTTTGGCATACTATTGAACACAACCATATAGGGGTCCAGCACTTTGGACAAAAAAGGAGACCACCAAATTAAAACCGCAAGCAAAGTTCCAACGAGTGTCCCCAGTAAAAAACCAACGGCCGTTTCCCCTACGGTTACCCCAACATGCGCCCATAATTCGCCACTAGCGATATCCTTGCCAATCTGTGCAAATATCTTGCTTGGATAACTGAATAACAGTACATCGATCCAACGGAGCCTGCCCGCCACTTCCCATAACAAGAACATACATAGGAGCATAGATAACTGTACGGCAAGAACTTGATGTCGCCATCTGGCCACCTGCTGAATATGATTCCGATGCAGCTGTCCCATCCATTCGTCACGCTTTTCCTGCTTCGGATTCGTTTGATTCACGCGTCTTTCTCACCTCCCCCGGGCTGATCCAGTTCACTCCATAATGCCTGAAACAATGCATTGAACCCTTCTTGCTCCCTGGCATGGAATGGCTGAGCCTTCCGAATTTCATCGGGAATGATAAATTCACGACGAATGCGCCCAGGATTGCGATCAAGTACAATGACGCGATCACTGACTGCAATGGCTTCAGACAAATCATGGGTGACGAGTACAGAGGTTTTGCCAAACTGTTTCAACGTGTCCGAGACCAGATCTTCCAATTGCAGCTTGGTTTGATAATCGAGTGCCGAGAATGGTTCATCCAACAATAAAATTCCCGGGTCGGTTGCCAGCGTGCGCACCAGAGCCACCCGCTGTCTCATGCCCCCTGAAAGCTCTGAAGGGTACTGATTCTCTGTTCCGGCCAAGCCCATACTTATCAGCAGTTCCCGTACACGCTCACGACTCCGTACATCCAATCTGCCTGTCAGTTCAAGACCAATCAATGCATTATCGAGAATGGTCCGCCATGGAAACAGATAGTCCTGTTGAAGCATATAACCAATCTGTGCGGAGGGACCGCCAACGAGTTTCCCCTTAACCTTAACCTCTCCTCGGGTGGGTGTGAGCAGCCCGGCGATGATCGACAACAATGTCGTTTTCCCGCATCCGCTCGGTCCAACGAGGCTGACGAACTCTCCTTTTTGGATCTCCAGACTCAAGTCTTCAATCACCAATGAAGCTTCCCGCTCGCTGACGTATACTTGAGAGATCCCCTCCAGTCGGATCACACTTTCGGATTCAGGCATTCTGCTCACTTCCTTTCCTGAATACCCATTACTTTGAATTTGCAGCTTCTTTCGCATAGACATTATCCACAATTGCATTCATATCCACGCGTTCTTTCAGCTCTCCGGCAGCACTCATAACATCAAGCAGATTGTTCCACTCTTCCTCATCAATGATCGGGTCCGTAGCGTAGCTACCCTGTTCTTTATAACGGTTTACACTGCTGACCAGAATGGCTGGATCAATGTCTTTGAAGAAAGGAGTAATGACTTCTGCAACCTCTTCAGCCGTATGTGAATCTACCCAAGCTTGCGCTTTGTGCAGACCGTACGTAAACTTTTGCACGATATCCTTGTTGTCGTTAATATAGCTCTGTTTCGTCATGAAAACCGTGTAGGGCAGATCACCACTTTCTGCTCCAAACGATGCTACAACCTTACCTCGACCTTCTTGTTCAAAGATCGATGCCTGGGGTTCAAATAGTTGAACATAATCTCCCGTGCCTGAGGCGAAAGCAGATGCAATGTTGGCAAAGTCCACATTCTGAATCAGCTCCAGATCACTCTGCGGATTAATGCCATGTTTGTTCAATGCGAACTCCCCTGCCATTTGCGGCATGCCGCCTTTGCGCTGTCCTAAAAATGTGGAATTCCTCAGTTGCTCCCAATCGAAGCTGCCTTCGGGGTTACGTGCGAACAGAAAAGTACCATCCGTCTGGGTGAGTTGAGCAAAGTTAATGACCGGATCTTCCGCTCCCTGCTGATAGACGTATATGGACGTTTCCGCTCCTACCAAGGCGATATCCACCGAACCTGCGAGTAATGCCGCCATTGTTTTGTCACCGCCAGCAGTCGTCTGAATATCCACCTCAAGTCCCTGCTCCTCAAAAAAGCCTTGAGCCACAGCCACATACTCCGGTGCGTAAAATACCGAACGAGTCACTTCGCCAATCGTAATTTTGGCTTCATTCTCTTCCTTATTACAGCTGGTAAGCGCCACAATGATAATCAGCAGAATAACGATGCCCCGGACGAACCATGGCGTGTATTTCATGTTGTTTCCCTCCTTCACTGGTTTCAGCAGTTTCTCTCTATTATGGATATGCTGCTGCCCAACAAAAGGTTAAGAACTTGAATGCAAAAAAAGAGCCGGGCAATGATGCCCGACTCTTCCGCTATTCATAATGCTATTCAATACGTTATATATGTGGTACCTACAGCTTGTAGATCTCGGCGTATTTAGCTTCCAGGTAATCAGCAAGATAATCCGGGTTCAATTCTTCACCCGTTACGGCAACAATCAATTCGGAAGGTGTCCGACTTTTCCCATGCCGGTAGATCTTGTCTGTAAGCCATTCCTTAATCGGAATCAGATTACCTTCGGCAATGAGGGTATCAAACTCCGGCATTTCCTTACGCAATGTATGTAGAATTTGTGCTGCATACATATTGCCCAGAGAATACGAAGCAAAGTATCCAAAGTCGCCACCAGACCAGTGAACATCCTGCAGAACGCCCTCTCCATCATTCGTTGGCATAATACCAAGGTATTCCTTGTATTTCGCATTCCAGGTCTCTGGCAGATCCTTCACTTCCAAGCCATCGTTGAATAACATTTTTTCAATCTCATATCGGATAATAATGTGCAGATTATAGGTCAGTTCATCCGCTTCAATCCGAATGAGTGAACTCTCCACCCGGTTGATTGCACGATAGAAATCTTCCAGTTCAACTTCGCTCAGTTGCGGGAAATGCTGCTGCAAATCTTTGTAATAGCGTTCCCAGAATGGCAGGCTGCGACCAATCATGTTCTCCCAAAGACGGGACTGAGACTCATGAATTCCCATGGACGTTCCTTCAGCCAGAAGGGTACCCGCCAGACTGTCATCAATATTTTGCTCATACAGGGCATGTCCGCCCTCATGCAGTGAACTGAAGACTGCGCTTGCTACATCATCCTGCAGGTAATGTGTTGTGATCCGCACATCACCCGGGTTAAGCCCCGTTGCAAAAGGATGCACACTCTCGTCCAAACGTCCAGCTTCAAAGTCATAGCCCATTTGTTCCAAGATGAACAGACTGAACTTCTCCTGCTGTTTGGTGTCAAACAACTGATTCAGGAACTCTGTATTGGGCTGGTTGTCCGAAGCATTAATTTTCTCTTGCAAAGGCACTAAACGTGCTTTGAGCCGAGCAAATACAGCATCCACTTTTTCAACGGTCAGATCCGGTTCGTACATATCAAGCAGCGTATCGTAACGCGTATCCTTTACACCCCAATAATCAATAAACTCTTGTTTGAGCTTAACGATATCTGTCAGATATGGGGAGAACCCTGCAAAATCACTGTTATGCTTGGCATCTTCCCAAGCAGTTTCGGATTTGGCCGTGAGCACGGTATAGGCTTGCACTTTCTCAGGTGGTACGGATTGACTGCGATCATACTCTTTCTTGCAATCTTCAACCAGACGACGATCTATATCTTCGAGTTGTTCCAATACTGCTGGAGTAGTCAATGCATCCAGGTAGGTTTTCATGTCAGCCGAGGTTTGCAGCTTGAATGCTTCGGTGGACAACATACCTAGCGTCTCCGAACGAGTCGGAACGCCTTTTTTGGGCGCACCTGTGCGCAGATCCCAGTGAAGCAAACCAATGGCTTCATGATAGCTCTTGATTTTACGAGCCAGATTACGGAAGGATTCCAAATGTTCCTGTGTTTGTTTATCCATTGTTATCGTTCACCTCTTCAAAAAAAGTTTATTCACCTATTGATGATACTTTTCCTATTGCGTATAATCAACTTTTAACAGAGGCAAATCGCATTATCCTCCTCAAGATACGTGTTCCAAAAGTCTGGTTTTCATTACCGAGAAGATAGAAATGAATTTCAACTTCGATGCTGATGATGCCCTTCGGGCATGATTTGTAATCAAAAGTGGACTTTTTGAACAACCTCTATAAGGTTGGAGTAATGCCATTTGCTGACCGTGATACATTATTAAAGCAAAAAGGCGCGTAGGACAAGCTGCATCAATTGCAAGTGGCCGTGCTCGTCGTATTGGATAACAGGAGGCAATGGACATGAATAACATTCAAGAGATTTTGGCTTACAACAAATCATTTGTCGAGACTAAAGAATACGAGAAGTATACGGCTAGCAAGTTTCCAACCAAAAAGATGGTCATCATCACTTGTATGGATACCCGTCTTGTAGAGCTGCTGCCGAAAGCGATGAATCTGAAAAATGGCGATGTAAAAATCATCAAAAACGCAGGTGCCATTATCTCTCAACCTTTTGGTAGTGTTATGCGTTCTGTATTGGTTGCTATCTATGAATTGGGCGCTGATGAGGTATTGGTGGTAGGTCATACAGAATGTGGTATGGCTTCCCTGCATGCTGAAACGATGATTGGTCACATGACAGAACGTGGAGTTTCAGAAGAGGTCATGTCTACGCTTGAAAATTCCGGCATTCGTCTGCAAAAGTGGCTGCGTGGGTTTGACAGTGTTGAAGAAGGGGTAAAAGGAACTGTAGAAGTGATCAAGAAGCATCCATTACTTCCTCCCAATGTACCCGTTCACGGCATGGTTATCGATTCTGCCACAGGTGAGCTTGATGTTGTCGCTGAAGGGTATGGACAACAGGCATCTCTCTAAATGGTTTGGAGTGCGGACCTTATGGTTCGCACTTTTTTTGTCTAAATTAAGGCGGTTGCTCGATCAGGTTGTCAAACCATACAGTTTCAGTGTACACTTTTATGAAAGCGGTCAAAGAAAGCAAAATCAATTGTTTTCTCTGACCCAGCCCTAATATTAAGGAGACATGTGCATGAACATACTTTCCTACGGATTACTCGGGCTGCTTACCCGCGAGGAGTCATCGGGCTATGATCTAATGCTGAAAATCCAGCCGCATTGGCAGGCAAAACACAGCCAGATCTACCCACTCCTGTCCAAGATGGAAAACGATGAGTTATTGGCCTCCCGCTGGGTACAACAGTCTGACAAACCGGATAAGAAAATGTACGCGGTTACGGAAAAAGGCATTGAAAAGCTATTGGAATGGATGATCACTCCGGTTACCGCACCGGTTACACGCGATGAATTTAATTTGCGTATTTTGTGTGTTGGCATAGCGGAAGACGGAAGCATGAGACGCATTCTGAATGAGCGTAAAAGCTGGTTTATGGAACGTATACGGTACTTCGAGGATCTGAAGTCACGTATACCTCTGGATAATCTTCGTGTAGGCAATCGAGATTTTGGAAGCTACATCCTGGTACAAAAAGGGTTAATGCATGCGCAAACAGGTCTGGAATGGTGTCATTGGGTTACCCAATTGCTTGATGGTCAAGCTGCAATTCAAGACCCCAGTCCAAGCGTTTCTGAAATTTAATAAAAATTTGAAACGTTCCTGTAGGTTAACCGTATTACTTGAGTAAGGTCCAATTATGGGCGAATCAAACAAATTAATCGGGGGGTTACGATCTTTACAATGAAGAAAAAATTCGGAGTTAAACATCTAATGATGGTATTTATGGCCTTTACATTATTATTCGCAACAGTGGGAGTAACGAATCCGGATTCTGCGGATGCAAGACGTGGTGGCGGATTCAAATCCGGTACAAAAAGTTATACCAACACACCTAAGAAATCCGACTCCAACAGCAACGTGAATCAATCCAATTCCGGTAATAACTCCGGTACTGGTGCAGCTGCAACTCGTGGTGGTGGATTCTTCGGCGGTGGCGGCGGATTCATGAAAGGCATGATGCTAGGTGGTCTTGCGGGTATGATGTTCGGCGGATTGTTCGGTGGCATGGGCGCTCTGGGTAACATCCTTGGATTGCTCGTGAACGTTGCAGCAATCATGTTGATTGTTATGCTGGCTATGGCACTCTTCAGAGCCATTACAAATCGTCGTAAACCTGCAGCGGATGGCCGTTATGACCGCCGCAATGATCGTGATGATGACCGTAACAGAAACGGACGGTACTAATCTCTATGGTTCTGAGCATGGATGAAATTGTGAATGCAATCTGTATTCATATGGCAGAACGTAAGGGTGTACGTCCAACCGATGTGAATGTAGAACTGAGCTGGGAAGAAGATACAGGTTATTCCGCTGAAGTTTGGATTCAAGGCCGTAGTCAATATCTGGTAGAGTCCAATATGATTGAAGCGATTCTTCGTTACCTGCACAGCGAATACAACATTCGGGCGTACCGTGAGAACGTACGACTTGATCTGGATGAAGAAATCACGGCGATTGTTAATCAATAAAATAGGTCAAGCAATGACTTGTTATACAAAAGACCGTTCTCCGCTCTGTCGCTGACAGAGATGGAAGACGGTCTTTTTGTTTCTGTAGTTGTACTAGGATTGAAGTTTAACCAGACTGTAGTTCTTTTTACCTTTACGGATAATGATGAATTTACCGCCAATGGCATGCTCTGCAGACACCGTGAATTCAAGTTCGGTGATTTTCTCACCATTCATGGAAATCGCACCTTTGGTGACATCCTCACGCGCCTGGCGCTTGGATGGCTCCAGACCCAGATCCACGAGCCAGTCCACAATATTTTTGGCTTCGCCGTCCGTTTCAAAGGTAGGCATTTCCTTGAAGCCCTGCTCGATTTCGTCTGCCGTCAGGGAACGGATATCACCACTGAACAGCGCCGCTGTAATACGTTTAGCCTGTTCAAGCATTTCTTCGCCGTGAACGAATTTTGTCATTTCTTCCGCAAGTGCTTTCTGTGCTTCACGTCTGTGTGGCTCTGTCTCTACCTTTTCAGCCAAAGCTTCAATTTCTTCTTTGCTCAGGAAGGTAAAGTATTTCAAGTATTTGATCACATCACGGTCTTCTGTATTCGCCCAGAACTGGTAGAATTCGAATGGTGTCGTTTTGTTCGGATCAAGCCAGACTGAGCCGCCAGCTGTTTTACCAAACTTGGTTCCATCGGATTTGAGCATGAGTGGAATGGTCAGACCGTACGCCTTCGCTTCAGATCCTTCTTTTTTACGAATCAGATCAAGACCACTCGTGATATTCCCCCATTGGTCGGAACCGCCGATTTGAAGCTGTACATCTTCGTTCTGGAACAGGTGCAGGTAGTCGAGTGACTGAAGGATCTGGTAGGAAAACTCAGTGAACGAGATGCCGCCTTCCAGTCTGCTCGCGACGACATCCTTAGCCAGCATTGTATTAAGGTTAAAGTTTTTGCCGTAGTCACGCAAAAATTCAATAACATTGATTTTGTGTGTCCAATCGTAGTTGTTCACCATGCGAACCTGATTATCCCCGTCTGTTACAAACAACTTCTTCATCTGCGCTGTCAGTGCATCCACATTCTCCTGCACTTGCTCCATCGTTTGCAATGACCGCTCTGCCTGACGACCACTCGGATCACCAATCGTACCTGTAGCTCCACCAATCAAAATAACCGGACGGTGTCCTGCCAGTTGAAAACGTTTCAGCATCATGAACGGAATCAGATGTCCGATGTGCATGCTATCCCCTGTAGGGTCAACTCCACAGTATAATGAGATTGATTTGCTTTCGGTCAACTCACGCAGTCCCTCTGCATCCGTCTGCTGGTTAATGGCGTCACGCCACTGTAGTTCATCAATAATATTCATTCGTATAACCCCTTTTCTATCCTCAAAATTCAGTCATGATCTACGTTAATTTACGAAATAACACGCTGGAACGGCTTTTTTGGACACAAAAAAATCGCCTCCTTGTCTTCATTAGACACAGGGACGATTATCATAACCGTGGTACCACCCAAATTGCATGGATAACACATAACCTTAACACGCTATCCATACCACTTTTGGCAATATATCGTTTGCCCATCCGCTTGGCATTACCCAAGTACTCCAGAGTGTAATTCGCAGCCCTTGTATGTATCAGGTTCCATCAACCCCTGACTTTCTGTAACAGGGACAAAGCCGCTACTGCGCTCTATCAACGTGATTCATGTATTCAATTTATAGCAAGTATAGCCGAACGTTTCGGTCATTGCAAGACCAAGTATGCAAACCTTAAACAGAACAACGGATGCTTAGTTGAAACCAGATGATATAATCATCATGTTCAATTTTCCGTGATAATAACCATAGGCTTTCTCTGCGATCTGATCCTCATTGTTCCAAAATTGCTGATCCAGCGCATCTAACTGGTGCTCTTGTTCCTTTGTCAGTAATTTAGGAATGTCCCATAGTCCAGTAAGCCTTTCATCCTCTTTCAGATGCTCAATGCAGCCGTATGCCGAGGTTATAATCTCCACTACTTGAGTCGCACCAATGTTATGTAATGCCCGTAACGCGTAACGGTATACTTCTTCCCCCCAGTTGCAGAAAAACTGTATAAAACCGCCATTAAAGACATCCGCCTCTAACAGCCATAAAGCAGCAATGTCCTGCTCGTTCGAATTCAACGAAGCCCAGCCCTGTTCAGATTCATTCTTTTTTTCGACAAATAATACAGCATACTCATACCAAATATCATGGATATCTTGCTCGCTCACGTAACACACCTCACTTTTCTTTATTCCAAACGCTCTAATTCCTGACGTTTACCCGTCTGATACCAATGTAAATACGGATCACCGATCTGCTGGAAAGCTTCCTGAACACCCCTGTTCAGTTCCTTCATCACTTCATCTGTATAGTTCAAATGCGTCTGTTTATTATCGACACCATGTTTTTCCAACAACCCTACATGCGTCGCGGTGAAAATAATATCCTCCAGCAGCCAATAGATGACTTCCTCCGGCTGTTTTACTCGTTTCTCTAACGAGACGAGACCACGTTCGTATATTCGAACGATATACGTATCTTTTCCACACTCCACATAGGGTACACCGTCCCATTTAAAGGTCTCATACAGGCGGTTAACATAGTTCTGCATCTGTTCCCTGCGGAAAGAAGTTCGCTCTAAAAGCTGTATAAGGATGTCTGCCAATTGTTGTTTTTTTAACATGTTGGACATGAATGCACCTCCCTATTTTAATAAAAAAATGAAAAAGCTGCCAAAGGCAGCCTCTTCTTCCTTACTGTTCAATCAGGTCCCACAAAAAGTCTGGTACGAAGTATCGCATTGTGCAGGTAGTTCAGCATACTCAGCCTGTTCAGGTGAATGTGCGAACGGATCTGAAAGGACAGCCAAAAGCTTCTCCATCACGCTAAGATCCCCATGATTCTCCGCTCGCTCAAGGGCTTCCTCGACCCGATGATTACGGGGAATGACCGCTGGATTGCTCGTTCTCATCAACTGCGTAGAGACTTCCTTCCCACCTTGCTGTCTGTCCAATCTGGCTTGCCAACGCTCATGCCATTCAGCAAATTCTGACGTGCCAAACCAGGCTGTTCCTTCCAAAGTATCAAAAGTCAAAGCCAGGAACGTATTCGTGTAATCTGCACTATGCTTCTCCATGAGTTCAAGAAGATCCTTGACCAAGGCTTCATCTTCTGCCTCTTCATCCAACAAGCCCAGTTTGGAACGCATCCCTTTGAGCCAATGATGATGATACAATTCTGAAAATTGTGCGATGGCATCTTGCGCGAGTTGCACCGCCTGCTCTTCATCTTCGTGCAACAGCGGCAGAAGCGTCTCGGCAAATCGAGCCAAATTCCACCCGGCAATATACGGTTGATTGCCATAAGCATAGCGACCTTGTCTGTCAATGGAGCTAAATACGGTTGAAGGATTGTAAGCATCCATAAAAGCACATGGACCATAATCAATGGTCTCACCACTAATAGCCATGTTATCCGTATTCATCACGCCATGAATAAAACCAACTCGCTGCCACTGGGCAATGAGAGCCGCCTGCCGCTTAATCACTTCCTGAAGGAGCAGAAGATAACGATTTTCGGCTTGAGCAACCTCAGGAAAATGTCGATGCAACGTGTAATCAGCCAATGCCCGAAGATCTTCAATAGAACCCCATCTGGCTGCGTACTGGAAGGTTGCTACTCGGATGTGACTGGAAGCCACACGAGTCAAAATAGCCCCAGGCCGCTCTGTTTCGCGAATAATGTTTTCTCCTGTTGCCACCACGGCCAAACTGCGAGTCGTTGGAATACCCAGTGCATGCATCGCTTCGCTAATGATATATTCACGCAACATGGGTCCAACAGCAGCTCGTCCATCCCCTCCACGGGAGTAGGGTGTTCTTCCTGAACCTTTCAGCTGGATATCCACTCGCTCGCCCTGTGGCGTAATCTGTTCTCCCAGCAGCAAAGCCCTTCCATCACCAAGCATGTTAAAATTGCCGAATTGATGTCCTGCGTACGCCTGCGCTAAAGGTTCAGCTCCTTCCGGAACCAGGTTACCTGCAAAAATTTGCGCTCCTTCATCACTGTCTAGTGACTCCACATCCAGTCCCAAACTGGAGGCAAGCAGTCTATTGAATATGATCAGCTTTGGTGATTCAACAGGCACTGCGCTCTGACTTGTAAAAAAAGGTTGTGGTAACTGCGCATAACTGTTGTCCAAATTCCATCCTTTGTTCAACGTTTCTTCTTGCATGGTGATCACAACTCCTTTTCTGTACCAAGGGATCATCCCCAGGTTATATTCTTGCCTTGTGAACCAATGCTCATTTATGTAGTCGCATGGAAATTCAATTCAAGAGGATGTTGACTTAAACGAACATATAAAATGTTCTTGATGAAACTTTAGCATATTTGCATTCCTTTTGCATTCCTCATGAATAGTCACTTTGAAAAGGGAACCACCATATCGTTGGTTTCGCACAAAAAAATCCAAGAAGTTCCTTGGGTAAGTGGAATCTTTCCCTTTCAATCCACTTCCCAGAAGATCCTTCTTGGATCTAGTACGTATACCCGATGACAAGTCTGTTATGGCAAGGATTACGTGTGTGCTTCCTGAGCCTGTACGGGTTGTACAGGCAAGCTTTCTTTTTTGAAACCGAGGTTAAAGAAGACATTGAGCAGGATCGCTGACAGGCTTCCCGTGATAATACCATCACTAACAATAATCCGAATACTTTGAGGAAGCTCGGCGAATAGATCGGGTACAGCAGTAACACCAAGCCCAAGTGAGACGGAGCAAGCCACGATCAATAGATTGGATTGTTTGCTGAAGTCGACGTTTTGCAGCATTTTGATCCCGGATGAGACGACCATTCCGAACAGAACCACCGTCGCTCCTCCGAGGACAGCACTTGGAATAATGGTTGCAAAAGCAGCTACCTTCGGAATCAGTCCCAGAAAGACCAGAATACCTCCGGCTGCAATCACGACATTGGTCGTTTTCACCTTCGAGAGCTGAACCAAACCAACATTCTGTGCAAAGGTATTGTAAGGAAAAGCATTAAATATGCCGCCCAGGACAAACGCGAAACCTTCTGCGCGATATCCCCGTGCCAGATCTTTCTCGTTAATAGGTTGATCACAGATTTTGCTCAAAGCCATAAAAACACCTGTTGATTCAATGATGACAACCGTACCTACAATAATCATTGTAATAATGGGACCAATTTCGAAGGTAGGCCATCCGAAGTAAAAGGGTTGAGGTAAATGGAACCAGGAGGCTTCCTGTACAGCGGCAAAATTCACTTTTCCCATGAAAGCTGCAATGAGGGTCCCCGCGATAATACCAAGGAGAACAGCCAGGGATTTAACAAAACCGCGAGCATATCGATTCAGAATCAGAATGAAAAGTAAAACACCAAATGAAAGAGCCAAATTGTCCAAACTTCCAAAATTCTCGCTGTTTGCTCCACCCGCCATGTTTTTAATACCGGTTGGGATTAACGCAAGACCGATGATGGTTACCACTGTACCGATCACCACTGGTGGAAACAATTTGGCGATTTTGCTGAAGAACACGGCGAAGATGACGATAAATAAACCCGCTGCAATGATCGACCCATATATGGCAGGAATGCCGTATTGCGATCCAATCGCAATCATCGGTGTCACCGCGACAAAGGAACTTCCGAGCACCGCTGGCAAACCAATCCCCAAGTACTTGCCTTTCCGAGCCTGAAGCCATGTTGCAATCCCACACGTTAACAGGTCAATGGATACCAGATACGCCAACTGCTCTGCTGTCAGATTTAGCGCTCTGCCCACAAGCAAAGGTACCAGAATTGCTCCCGCATACATTGCGAGTACGTGCTGAATCCCCAGTGAAAAAACTCTCATCTTTTTGGTTTCTTTCATCCCACGTTGCCCCCCTGAAATTAGAATCAACCGAA
Organism: Paenibacillus sp. FSL R5-0749; assembly: GCF_038595085.1. Classification (NCBI taxonomy): domain Bacteria; kingdom Bacillati; phylum Bacillota; class Bacilli; order Caryophanales; family Paenibacillaceae; genus Paenibacillus; species Paenibacillus sp. FSL R5-0749. The sequence continues at coordinate 4,039,378 of NZ_CP152005.1, forward strand.
CCGCTGCAAAAATCATGTTATGTTGATTCACATTATATAAACTATTCAGGGAAGTTCCGTGATTCGTAACATAGAATTGTGATCAGAGATAAAGAGCCCAACTAAAATTGGGCGTGTTATACAAAAGGTACTCTCATACCGATTATGTCGCGTTATATTAGTTGACACATAAGGTTGGATAGCCCTCTTTGACACTCGAAAAAAAGAGACATAAATGTGGAATTTAACTTCAGTGTTGCATGTTAATGCGTATTTCTCAACATCACTTGTTTCATATTCTCAACTTGTCAGTTGAGAAGCTTGATGTTAAAACGTTGCTCCATTATCTCACCGTTTTGGTGAACCCTCTCTGTAAAAAACACTTCTTCTCTGTTCATCAGAACAACGGATGATGCCCTCGTCCCATAGTCAAATTTCTCACTTCTGACGAAGATGGGTGATAACAAACGTTCCCACTCCAATGGAACGCCTGTATGAGGCAGAAGTTCGTCCACAGAAGGATCTGCAATTTGTAGCAGATTTAATATTTGTTCAGTGAGAGTATCCTCGTCCAGGTTCTCCCCTTGAATGATTCTCTCCAGCCCTTCTTTCCCACGTTTCACCTTGGGCCAATCTGTATTGATCAAGTGATTACTAATCCCGTATATTCCCGGTTTCAATTTCATCACGACATTGCCTACATTCGAATAATAATAGAGGCCATCGCGATCCCCCACTAACAGGTTGTAGCCAGGATAATCATTGCGACTGTGCTCTGCTTGTTGTATATATTGCTCAGGTGTGGACGTTCCCTTTAAAAAGTCAGCAACCAGATCTCCTCTTGAGCCCTTGGCATGTACCTCTTCATTCGGATCACGATAATTCGTAACAGCAGCCAGACGTCCAGCTGTTGTTACGCCCATCCAGGTTCCCATTTTGGACAAATCCCGGCCAGCCAATATATGAGGATGGTCTTCCCAATAGTGTGCCTGAGCAGTAGGTCTGTGATAGAATTCATCTCTATTTGATCCCAGTATAAGTGAATACTTTGGATGCATGTTGTAAGCAAATAAAATTAAACACATGGGAATCTTCAACTCCTATATTCGTTAAACCTCTAATTTCGCGCCTTTATATCGCATAATCAACTACAATGACATCTTCTACCCAACCATCGAGAGAGGCTACAAATGCCTGATGAGCAGGATGTGGACCATAGGCACGCAGTGCGTCCTGATCTTCAAACGTCACTCTCAACCCAATCGTATAACCTTGAATACGGTCCGTTTCTTCCGTTGCATTAATTCCTGCGGTCAGCGCGGCAATTCCCGGGATTAGTTCCTGTAATGCGAGCAATTGAGCCACCCATTCCTGCTGTTTGGCTAGCGTGGTTTTATCGTTAAATTTGAAAACAACCAAATGTTCAATCATCTTGTCACTTCTCCTTCGTCCATTCGAATAGTAAAGCGATTTCGTTAAATGAAGTTAATTCATGAAGTTAATTCAACAATTCCAATCCGCCCATCATATAAGGGACAACTCGCTGGGCCAAGTCAGTGGGAGATTCCTCTCTTCCATCCATATTCCATCGATACGTCATTCCATAGATCGACCAGCTTAGCATCGTTGCAGTTATTTTCAGCGTTTTGGGATCTACATCCTTCGCCGCTCTGCTCATTAATTCAAGCAAGAATAGCTCCAGCTGTGTCTTAATGTTTTCTTCAATTATCGGTGCAACCGTCTCATATTTCTTGATGCAGTCATTGCTTGAGACGTGATAATCACATAATGAAAATATAAGTTGCTCTATGGTTTCCGCTGATAACCGGGCATCCGGGTTCACCCTTTTCGTTACATATTCCATAAAAGCATCCGATAACAAGGCTTCAAGCAATGCATATTTATCCTGAAAATGAGCGTAAAAAGTGGCTCTGTTAATTGTGGCTTGTTCCGTAATATTCTGAATCGTAATGCTGTTGAAATTTTTAAGATTCAACTGGTGCAGAAACGCATCAAGAATTAATTGCCGAGTGCGAACTACACGCGGATCGTTCGAGTTTGGAGACAATACACCAGACAAGTCCCAGTCCTCCTTTGTGCATAACATATTTGGCGAGACTCCTTTATTATAGATAAGTGCTATTGGTTCAACAAGTGAAAGCAAGTGCAAAGACGCCATACAATAATCCGTGTCTTTCGCTTAAGCAACAAAACAATCAAACTGTTGGTTGAGTAAGCTTGTAGGGATTGCTAACATTGCACTCGTACCCACTGAGAGGTACAACATTATGGAGGTGCATATGTTGAGTAATCCACAATATAACATTATTTCTACAGAGCGTTTGTTTCAACCATACACCGTTGCCAAGCTAACCTTGTCCTCGCGCATCGTCATGTCTCCCATGGCTCGAGCCTTCTCCCCGGATGGTGTCCCGGGCCCCGATGTAGCCGCATATTATCGTCGCCGTGCCGAGCATGGTGTTGGACTCATTATTACCGAAGGTGCGACCATTGATCATCCGTCTGCATCAAGTGAGCCTAGAATCCCTCATATGTACGGAGCAGCAGCTCTTCAAGGCTGGTCTGAAGTGGTCAAACAAGTTCATGATGCTGGCGGCAAAATCTTCCCTCAGATTTTACACATGGGAATCGTTCGTCCTTCAGGATCTGACCCACACCCGGAAGCTGCATCACTTAGTCCATCGGGAATGGATATGGAGGGTAATCAAGTAGGTGCGCCCATGACGGAGGCAGAGATTGCAATGGTGATTCAAGCTTATGCTGATGCAGCAGTTAATGCTCAACGCATCGGTTTTGACGGAATTGAGCTTCACGGTGCACACGGTTTTCTGATCGATCAGTTTTTCTGGAAAACGACGAATAGAAGGACCGACCGCTACGGTGGTGACCTTCGGAAACGAACTCAATTTGCGATTGAACTTGTAATGGCAGTTCGTGCTGCGGTAGGTCCTGATTTTCCTATTGCAATGCGGATTTCCCAATGGAAAATGAATGATTATCAAGCCAGACTGTTCGACACACCGGAACAACTGGAACAATTCCTTGGTTTGCTGGTTGACGCAGGTGTAGATATCTTCCACTGCTCCACACGACGCTTCTGGGAACCCGAGTTTGAAGGATCTGATCTTGGATTTGCAGGGTGGGTGCGGAAGCTAAGTGGCCAAACCACGATAACGGTCGGTTCTGTAGGGATGCCGGATGAGTCTGACACAGGAGGAACTAAAGTTGAGCATCCAGATATGGGCGAACTTATGAAGCGATTCGATCAACAAGAATTTGATCTGGTGGCTGTTGGACGTGCGTTGCTGGGTGACCCAGCATGGGCCGCCAAAGTACGCGAAGGCCGCATATCAGAGATTCAAGGTTTTACACCTGAAGTGCTGGCGACTTTACAGTAAGAAAAGAACCCTTTTTCTTTCCCTGTTTTTCCTCATATCTATAGGTTTGATCTCATGTATCCACTATAATATGCAAAGGGCTCGCTTTCCCTCCGGGATTGCGGGTATTTTGTTTTTGGAGATAACTGTACAATCAAACACTTGGAGCACATAGCAATATCGTTCAAGAAAATTCCTTCTTTGCAACCTATAATGACCTTAACATACAGAAAGAAGGTGCATCATGACTCGGGAAGTCCGGACTGTGGTATTTGATACCGACTTACAGCTAGAAGCCTATCAGTTTGAAGGCATTATGCAGAAGTTTCCCAATCACTTTCATGACTATTACGTCATTGGTTTTATTGAGCAAGGCAAGCGTCACCTCGTCTGCAACAGTGAAGAATACATTTTGAATAGCGGAGACATGATTGTCTTTAATCCACATGATCCTCATGCCTGCGAACAGGTCGATGGCAGAACACTCGATTATCGCTGTATCAACGTCCAGCCTGAGGTGATGCGAGAGTATGCGAGAGAGATTACCGGACAAGCTTACTTGCCACGGTTTACAACCCCCGTTCTCTACCAAAGTGAACTTGTGGGTTCCCTGCACGAGCTGCATCAGATGATTTTGGAGGAGCAATCGGATTTCTGCAAAGAAGAATTGTTACTCTTTCTGCTGGATCAATTGATGCGAGAATATTCAGATGCTGAACCGCCTGTTTCCACTCAGGATGTTACTATGGAGATCAGACGTATATGTGAGTACATCGAATCTCATTACATGGAGAGCATCTCATTAAACGAGTTAGCCGACTTGACGGAGATGAGCAAATATCACCTGCTGCGTTTGTTCACTCGTCAGAAAGGGATATCCCCTTACCGCTATCTGGAAACCATTCGTATTAATCATGCTAAACGGTTCCTGGAACAGGGCCAGCTTCCGATTGAAGTTGCTGCACAGACAGGATTTAGCGACCAGAGCCACTTCACGAATTTTTTCAAAAAACTGATTGGCCTGACGCCCAAGCAATACCGACGTATCTTCAATCATGATACCGAGCCGAAACGAACTACCCAGCACATCGTATGACGAGTCATCAGAACACCACGGTCTCTACTGGGCATTTACTCGCTTTGTTTACCATATTGATCTGGGGCACTACCTTTGTCTCGACGAAGGTTCTGCTGATTGACTTCACTCCAGTGGAAATTTTGTTTTTTCGCTTCCTGTTCGGGTATGTGGTACTCGTACTGATCTATCCGCGTTCACTGCGGACCGCCTCATTCAGAGAAGAATGCTTGTTTATCGGAGCAGGAATATGTGGAGTGACTCTATATTTTCTCATTGAAAATATTGCGCTGCTGTACACAACCGCTTCCAACGTGGGAGTTATTGTCTCCATTGCCCCGTTCTTCACTGCCGTACTCGCACATTTCTTCCTGGATGGTGAGAAGTTAACACGCCGCTTTCTTATCGGATTTGGGATTGCCTTGAGCGGCATCCTACTCATCGCACTGAATGGCAGTTTCGCACTGCAACTGAATCCGGCAGGTGATCTGCTTGCTTTCATAGCACCTGCGGTATGGGCGATTTATTCTGTATTAATGCGTAAAATTGGCCAGCTTCGCTTTCACACGATTGGTGCGACTCGCAAAGTATTTTTCTATGGCATGATCTTCATGCTGCCAGCTCTTTTCCTGTTTGAATTCCATCTGGAACTCGGGCGCTTCACGAGTATGACCAATCTTTCTAATTTACTTTACCTCGGTCTGGGTGCCTCCGCGCTGTGTTTCGTGACCTGGAACCAGGCTGTGAATCTTCTCGGAGCTATGAAAACAAGTGTATATATCTATCTGGTACCTGTCATTACTGTCGTGTCATCTGCACTCATTCTTCGGGAACAGATCACCTGGGTGATTGTAATTGGGGCGTTCTTAACCCTATTCGGCTCTTACATTTCAGAGCGCAAAGGACACAAGCTTAACAACAAAAACACTAATCCGCGTAGCGGTTAGTGTTTGCTTCATTTTTTACGGATATAACTGGAACTCCTGGTTGACCACCGTTGACATACAGCAAAGTTCATTCATTTGATCTCATTCAATTGAGACAGCAGAATCTCAAGTTCCTCTTGCTCCAGATGACGCCATTGCCCCCGCTCCAGTTGATCCAGCGTAATATTCATAATTCGGATGCGCTCCAGCTTCAATACTCGGTACCCCAAAGCTTTGCACATTCTGCGGATCTGCAGATTGAGCCCCTGTGTCAGAATAATACGAAACACATGTTCACTTTGCCTATTCACTTCGCAAGGTTTGGTCACCACGTTCAGTATTTCAACACCTTCAGACATGGACTTTACAAATTCATCTGTTATAGGTTTGTCTACAGTCACTACATATTCCTTATCATGATTATGCTCCGAACGCATCATCTTGTTCACAATGCCTCCATCATTCGTAAGCAAAATCAACCCCTCAGATGCCTTATCCAGCCTGCCTATTGCAAATATGCGAGAAGGATAATTCATATATTGAATGATGTTGCCCTCCACATGTTCTGCTGCTGTGCAGACAATACCGATCGGTTTATTCAGAGCAATGTAGACAGGTTCGCTGTCATTACGAGGAATCTCCTTGCCATCAATGAGTACCACATCGTCAGGTTCAACATTCGCCCCTTTTTCACATACCCTGCCATTGATCGTTATGCGTCCGGCTGCAATTAATCGGTTCGTTTCCCTGCGGGAGCAGAATCCCGTTTCACTTATGTATTTGTTAATTAACATGTGTCACCGCTTCTCATCTGTAATAGATCTGATGGTTCATTGAATTAAATGGTCCGTTCTTTCTTCATGCAAGAGTTAGTACCTTGTACTGATTCTCATTCCCCATCATCTCATTTATACTGATACGAAGCAATGAATGGTTGTATGAGAACACATACAACGGTTCATAGAAAAGTCAAAATACACTCTGGAAGGAGAGTATCCATGAACAAAGTTACTCGACTTACAATTGTTCCCGATGATCTAAACCTAGACTCTGGCATATGGATTGGTGGAGAAATCGCATACGTTGCAGACTGGCCGGTCAACCCTGAGGGGCAGCCTTTAATGCATCTGTTCTCCATCCATTGCCATACACTTTCACAGCAGATCCATATCCCTTCTTTACCACAAGATAAATATATCTCGGTCTTCTCCACCTATTCCGCCTCCGAATACTTTCTGGACCAGGTAACCTATGCGGGAGATGAGCTGGAATGGAACGAAAATATTCTCGCAGGATACACTTATGTCTCGGTGTCTTCGCATCCGCTAACTTCCGTATGTCCTGTTCCACCCATTCCGTTAAGCGGCGTACGTTTGATTGAAATGGAGTTGGACGATCAGGAGTTCCCTGCATTTTCGTTTTTCTCTCCGACTTTACCAAACGGTGTGAAGGGAATTGAGCATCTGGTAGAGGAGTATCAACTCGTGTGCCAAATATATTCCGGAGATTTTCCTGATCCTTATCAGGATATATTGGGTCTTTCGGATGCTAACGGTTATTTATTTTTGCGAAAGGGTCTCGCGTCTGCTCACGCACCATTCGATGCAATTTTCTTTGTACAGACTGCTTAATGGCGATATGTTGAGGTCAAATACCATCATATAGAACGGCTAATCAGAACGTTTCCCGTCTACTCAGACAGGGAACGTTTTTTGATATATGCCCAGTTTACAATCCTCGTTCAATTCAAATGCCAACACTGTTAAAAGTTCATATTGATTGGATCGTATCTATCCTTTCGACACGAAATCGTTTTAGAAAAAAATGTAACACGAATGTTCAAAACTTAACATTATTTTACAATAAAAAGCATGTACATTTGGGCAATTATGGTATAAGTTATATATGAAATAAACATTAATTACATAATATAAAATTTTCATCCAATTAGGAGGCGGGCTTTTGAAAAGAATATTCGCTCTAAGCTGCGGTTTTTATCTGTTAATCGGCATAACCAGCGTTGTGCTCGGTGCACTTCTCCCTGTTTTATTGTCATATTATGAGCGCGGTTACAGTGATGGCGGATTTTTGTTATTTCTGCAGTTTCTTGGATTTCTTGTCGGTGTACTTGTAGCTCCTGCCCTGACAGCCCGGATTGGAAGAAAAGCGATGCTTACCCTTGCCTTGATCTGTATTGTAGCCGCCTATACATTACTCGGTTTTTTGCCATCCTGGGCTGTAGTTCTCCTTCTCACAATGATCGTAGGTTTCGGTTCAGGTATCATCGAACCCTCTGTAGGTGCATTCACGATCGAATTCACTGAGAATCAGAAGGCAGTCGCCATGTCCAAGCTGGATGTCTTTTTTGCTCTTGGAGCACTTCTCATCCCCGCTGTCGCTGCTTTATTTATCTGGATAGACATGTGGCATCTCACTTTTTATGCGGTGGCCGTGTTGTCAATGGTTCTCATGTTGCTGTGGATCACCATGCCCCGGCCAGCCGCACTATATCTGGAACAAGCTGGTGAGAATACAGTGGCGCATGCCGCAGGTAAAGCCAGATATTCAAAAAAACATCTCGGTCTGCTGACGATCTTCGTCATCTTCTTTTTCATCTACATGGGACTGGAACTGGGACTGATGAACTTCCTGCCCTCCATTCTCGTAGAACGATTGCAGCTTCAGGAATCTGTCGCATCACTGAGTGTCTCCATCCTGTGGATTGCGATGATCATCGGCCGTCTTTTCTCGGGAAAAATAGCGGAAGCGGTCAACTATATGCCTTTCCTGATCTGGAGTACGATCGGCACGCTTATGTTCGCAGTGGCTATGGTATTTGTAACTGGACAGTGGGCAACGTACGTGCTGATCTTCGGGACCGGTTTGTTCATGTCAGGGCTGTTCTGTATCGCACTCGTCTATGCTAATGTTCTGATTCCCGGCATGACCGAACGCACAACCAGTATCCTGATCGCATCGGGTGGTATTGGAGGTGCAGTCTTGCAGTATGTGACTGGATGGAGTATGAGTGCCTGGCCTATTGTGAATACCATCTGGATTTTGGCCGGATTCTGTCTGATCCTTCTTCTCACATTGATGGTCTCTCATCTATGGACTGTTAAGAATAATACCGTAAGTGCAGCTCTCGCACAACATAGTAAGGAAATGTAAACTTCATTTCTTAAGGGAGGTGATGCCCGCATCATCCGGGATTGTTGAGCTTCGTTCGAGCTAGTACACCATAATATTGGAGGAAATCGTATGCAAACTTTGACCAACAACCGCTTCGTAGCCGGAAAAGGGATTAAGTTGATTGACGATTCAGGTGTTGAATACCTCGATGGCGTATCAGGTACGTTCAATCTGTCACTGGGCTATAATCACCCACATGTAGTCAGCAAAATTCAGGAACAAGTCGGCAATCTGACGCATATGTCTTCCTCCTTCACTGAACCATACGTAAATGAAGTACTTGATCACTTAATCGAATATGCTCCAAACGACATTAATGCCGGATGGATGCGGGATATTACCGGTTCAACTGCAAACGAATGTGCAACAAAAATTGCACAGAAGTATACCGAATCGACAGACATCATCAGCCTGTATCTATCCCATCATGGACAGACCCAATTTGCCACCGGAATCTCGGGAAATGCCTTTAGACGGAAACGGTTCCCCAATTCAGCAGCGGCTAACGCTGTTCATGTACCTGCCCCATACTGTTATCGCTGCCCATTCAAATCCTCAAACGGAGACTGCGCCTATCAATGCGTTGAAGCTATCTCTGATGCGATTGAATATGCAAGTTCCGGCTCAGTCGCCTGCATGATCATTGAACCCATTCTGGGGAATGGTGGCAATATCATTCCTCCTGCCGGATATTTCAAACGACTGCGTAAACTGTGTGATGAGTACAACATGCTTCTCATTGCGGACGAAGTACAGACCGGCATCGGTCGTACGGGAACCATGTTTGCCAGCGAGCTGTTTGATATCCAGCCTGACATGATTACCCTTGCCAAAGGTCTTGGCGGAATCGGCGTACCTGTTGCTGCTGTATTAATGCAATCCCGATTAAATGTGCTCGAAAAGCACGAACACTCCTTCACCTCTGGAAGCAATCTGATTTCCGTAACCGCTGCCAAATCCACCCTGGAGGTGGTATCTGAACCCGGATTTCTCGATGCCGTGAAACGGAAAGGTGAAATTTTGGGTGAATTGCTGCATGAATTGGCTATGAAATACCCAAGTATCGGGGAAGCTCGTGGTGTCGGGTTAATGTGGGGGCTGGAGATCGTGGGTGACGGTAATGAACCGGATACACTTAAAACCAATGCCATTGTTGATCGCGCTTTTACAGATGAGCATCTGATCTTGAGAAGTTCAAGATATGGCTTCGGTAACGTGGTTAAGGTCCGGCCTTCTCTTACCACAACCGAAGACGAACTGGTAGAGATTGTGGAGCGGCTGGATTCGGTGCTTGCCAGCGTTCATTAAAACATTTCAATGCAACTGTTCGAAGTGGTCGTTTCGGTTACGAATCGTTCTTATGATCGCTGTTATCCACGGATTTTCTTGATTTTCCTTTCCCAAGGGAAAAATCCGGTGATAAAGGCGAACGCTTCGCTTCTCCAGAATCGATTTCGTCCCCTTCACTACTTTCGTATCTTGTCAGAAACTGCTTTAAGATCAAACGCTATATTTATATTTTATATAATTACAAGGAGGTTATATCATGCTTGCATTGGTATATAAATCAGCCTGGGATGTTGCACTTGAGGAACGGCCCGTCCCGGAAATTACAAGAGATAATCAGGTGTTGGTTCGTATTCGGGCGACAGGCGTGTGCGGTACCGATCTCGGTATTGTCAGCGGCAAATATCAAGCGGTCCCTTCCGTCATTCTCGGTCATGAGTCTGCCGGGGAAGTCATCGATGTTGGCTCTGCGGTAACGACATTACAACCGGGCGACCGTGTTGTGATCGACCCTACCTACTATTGCGGACAATGTGACATGTGCAGAACAGGCAGACAAAATCATTGTACACATAAGTCTGTTACGGAGACAGGTGTAAGTGCTGACGGGACATTTACGGATTATTATGTGACCGAAGATCGCTTTTTGTACAAATTAAAGGATCATGTGAGCTATGAGGAAGCGACGTTGACGGAACCGCTCAGTTGTATGCTAACGGGGATTAATCAGATCCATCTACTGCCGAATTTCAGAACGATCATCCTCGGCGCAGGCCCGATTGGCATTCTGTACAGCTACGCGCTCGCTTCCAAAGGTGTTACTGGCTGTCTGGTCGACATCTCGGAGGAACGCTTGGCGATTGCCGGTTCCATTGCACCAGATCGCTGGCAGGTTCATTCATCCTTCGAAAATGCAATAGAATCGCTGTCACCTGTAACCCATCAGGTTGATATGATTGTGGATACTACAGGTGTCGTAGGTACACAAGTACTCTCCCAGCTCGCCAGTGGCGGTTATCTGATGCTGGTAGGTCTGAGAGATGGAAATACGTCCTTTAATCCAAAAGAAGTCGTGGACCGCAGTCTGAAAATTATTGGCTCCATCGATTCTCTGGGCACATTCGCAACAGCACATTACATGATCGAACAAGAGATCATTCCGGCTAAAAAAATCATTACCCACTCCTTCCCGTTGGAGGATTACGAAGAAGCATTCCGCACACTTGGCTGCGATATCCAGGGGCGCACACTTCAAGCCTCTTCACATGCAATCAAAGTTGTACTGCAATCCAGCGGTTCCCGTTTCTAAAACGCTAAGTTAACCATGATAAAATAGAGTAGATTAGAGATATATGTTTACACAATCCTGGAGGAGGAATACAACATGGTAGCAAACCAAGAGTTTGGCGGACTGGGAGCGGCCGATGATAACATCATTCAAGCAGTCATCTTTGATATGGATGGTGTACTGATTGACAGCGAACCGATATATTTCGAGATTGAGCGCAGCTCTTTTGCCCATTTTGGCGCAGTGATGACCGAAGAAGAACACCATACTTATGTTGGAGTTACGCTGGAGTCCATGTGGCAGCAAGTATTGGACAAACATCAACTGACAGCTACGTTAGATGAAGTATTGGCTTATCATCAGCATAATGTGATGCAAACCATGCTGGCTCATTCCAACTTGACGGCAATGCCTTCCGTGGAACGTTGGTTAAGCTGGCTGCACGAGCAACACATTCCCATAGCCGTTGCTTCTTCCTCTCCACGTGCACTGATTGATTTGATCATGAACAAGACCGGACTTGGGCGGTACTTTGAGGTACGAATGACCGGAGAGGAAGTCAAGAACGGCAAGCCGGCACCGGATATTTTCCTAACCACAGCTGAAATGATTGGCGCATCGCCGTCCAATTGTCTGGTGATTGAGGACTCTCGTAATGGTGTTCAGGCAGCCAAAAGTGCAGGCATGCGCTGCATCGGTTATCACAATCCGGGATCAGGCAACCAGGACTTATCCAAAGCCGATCTTCAGATTTCCAGTTACGATGAGTTATGGACGTTGAAGGATGCACTGCCCTTTGAAGGCAGATTGCCAAGCCTGGCGAAGCTACGCTGAGCAGAAGTAAGTCTGGAAGTAAACGCGTAAACATATCTATAAAAAAACAACCCGACCCGCTTCCATTCTTTCGAATTGGAGCGGGTCGGGTTTTGCTTGCTGCAATGAGTGTTACATTAAAACACATGCTGTAATATCAATTAAACCGAAAGATCGAGACTTCCACCCAGATTGGGATGAGGAGCAGGCACAGACTTCAACATCTCCGTCATCTGCTGGCCTTGCTGCTGTGCCATGTCTTTTGTAATTGACATCACTTGCAAGCTTGCCGACTGTACGACTGAAGCTTGGCTCATTGCCATTGATAATGCTGCAATATCCATGATCTTCACTCCTTTCTCTATCTTATATATGGGCGTACTTACTTTATATCGGTCAGTAGGATTCAAATGTTGAGTAAGCCACACCACTCTACTTATATGTAAGCAGACTTCATTCGTTTTAGTTGATATGTTAAACTCATTCGGGAGCAATGATCATGTTGCCTGTCTCATTTCAATTTACATACATAACAAGTCTACTTACCCCTCAATCAATCCATACTTCACAAAACTATGATACAATCCATCTTCCTCAACTGTGCCAGTAATATCGTCTGCAATGGCTTTCAGACCTGGCTTAGCATTGCCCATGGCAATGCCGACGTTACAAAACTCCAGCATCTCGGCATCATTCATGCCATCACCGATGGCGAATGTATCCTCCTGCGACATGTCCAGATGCTTCAGCAGATCGGCGATTGCAATAGCTTTGTGAATGCCAGGGATCATCAGCTCACCACTTCCTTCACCAAAGATCGGCACCGTGCACTGAATGACTTCAAATTTGCCTTCGAACTCCTACTTGATTCGCTCAAACGGGATCACTGCGCTCTCCAGGAAACATACTTTGTTCACGTCATCCTTGTACAGGTCGCTCTCTCCATACGTCAATCCGGCAATAAACGGGTGTGGCTTCAATTCCTTCTTCTCTCTGGCTACAGGATCATTCTCCACATCACCATAGATACGGCGTTCTAAGTGAGGTTGCAGATTACTACTCGCATACAATGCCGAATTAGATTCAAGGTAGAAGTCAATGCCGTGTTCATTGAAGAAATCGACCATATGACGAACATCTTCCGCTGTAACCCTTTTGTGATACAACACATCTTTGCCAAACTCCACATAACCTCCACCTGCACCAATCAGGCCATCGAACCCTACATCCCAGATGGAATCATAGATTTCCGCCTTGGACCGGCCTGTACATAAATAGAGCAGATGTCCATTTTCTCTGGCCTGTTTGCAAGCCTTCTGCGCTGACAACGGAATGTTTCCGTCATCATCTACCAATGTGCCATCAATATCAATAAATACAATTTTCCGCTTCATTTCTTGCATCTGCTTATGCCCCTGTCATGTAATGTTGTCTATGTCTAACCTAGCGAGTGCCGACAGGCATTTTCCTGATATAAAATTACCTATTTCGTGGTGTTCGCTGATCGATCAACTTCTCCAAAAATCCGGCAAAAGAATCCGCGTATACCTCCGGTTCCCCATTAAAGTAATCCAAACGCATCACTTTATACTCCCCAAGGTGATCAGCCGTCTGCGTATCAAAGTAGTAATATTCATCCTCGTCCGGTACAAACAGCTCCAGCTTCCCTTCCTTCTTTGCGTCTTCATCGGCAAGTCGGTATCTATACAAAATGTCAGCATCGGTATACTCTCGGTGTTCCGAAGACGTAATCGTCAGAATTTCTGTTCCGCTTAACAGCGCTTGACCATAATTCAGAAGCCACCAGCGATAGGATGGGGGTAACGAAAAGCCCAACTCTTGTTCAACTTCAACAATCCAGCTCTCTTGAACTTGATGGTTCGGGAACCAGCGTATAGCCTCGGTATGTTCCAATTTCTCAATCAGACTTGAATACATGGATAGATCTCCTCCAATACCATTGTAATGTCATTGAGTTATGATTACCTTCATCCCGACTTGTCCATATGTACAGTTTGCCAGTCATCATTTTCCTCAGCAATAACCGTAAACCCTTGACGTTTCCAGAAATCTACGGCTCCTGGCAAGAAGCGATGTGTATGCAAGTAGAGTGTAGTATAGTGCATATCCTTCACCACATTCTCCAGTTCTTTTACCAGCATGGACCCAATGCCATATCTGCGATACGCAGGATCTACATAACATTTCACAATTTCGGCTGCAGATTGGGCTGCATATCGACCGTCTACGGCCTGAATACGTCCATCATATGGTAATATTCCAATCGTTCCGACGATGCCCGCATCCCCCATCATTGCAACAAGAAAAATCGATTCATTGGATACCAGATAATGTTCAGTGAACTGCTCGAAATCCACAGGTAACCTCGTGTGATCCATCATGGGAAACACTTCTCTACGTACACGCATGGCAAAATCAATGGCATCATGAATCTGGTGTGCCTGAACTGGTGTTACTGTCGGTATACTCTGAAGTTGTGTCAAAAGATCCACATTCCTTCTCCTCTATATTGGGAGCGATCTCTAGGCATTTCCTTGATCCTTCTTCATGCCATGTCAGATCGACTCTCTTCATCTCATCTTACCGAATTTGTCCCTCCCTATCAATCTATCTACACTACTAACCAAATTAAAAACATGCCCTCACAGTCTGATAGAGTTCGCATACGATAAGGCGTGTCACAATCCATGTTGGAGGGAGAAACGCTCATGTGGTTATGGTTAGGTGTTTTTGGTTTCATTTCGCTAGCAATAATCGTGTTCGTGTTTCGTTTTCTGGACCAACGTGCCGAGAGCAAGTTTCACCCCCATGCTCCCAAGCAGCTCTTAGTCAAATTCAAGGAAGGTACAACACCAGATGAGATGCACACCCTCCACAAAAAAGGGAGATGTAAAGTCGCGGAAACATACGAGGATTTGGGTTGGTACCGTGTGGAATCCCGCAAAAAAATGCACCGGATCCTGAAACATTACAAAGATCATGAGTTGATTGAACATGCAGAGCCAAATTACCTTGTTGAGGCTTCCTTCACCCCTAACGACCCTTTCTTCCCTTACCAGTATAATCTGTCCAAAATCAATGCACCCGCTGCATGGGATATCACTCAAAGTAACAGCTCTGTTAAAATCGCCATTATCGACACTGGTGTACAGCTAAACCACCCAGAATTGGCTTCCAAGCTCATCCCCGGTTACGATTATGTTGATTATGATAATATCCCTGAAGACGGGAACGGACATGGTACCCATGTAGCAGGGATCGCTGCTTCTGTTACCAACAATGGTGTGGGAATCGCAGGCGCTGCACCACTTGCATCCATCGTTCCCCTCAGGGTCCTGGATAACAACGGGCAAGGAACGGTCGGTAATGTCGGTAACGGTCTTGTCTATGCTGCCAATAACGGTGTACAGGTGGTTAACCTGAGCCTTGGTGGTCCGATGGGAGACGCATTCCTCCAAGCTGCTGTGCAGTATGCCTGGGATCGTGGAGCCGTAATTATTGCTGCAGCCGGCAACGACAACACTACATTCCCGATCGTACCCGCATCGTATCCCAACGTCATTGCTGTCGCTTCAACCAATCCTTCCGATCTCAAATCCAATTTCTCCAACTATGGTTCGTGGGTCGATATGGCTGCACCAGGAGATACCATCCTATCCACCTATCTGGGTGGTTCCTATGCCTACCTGAGCGGGACATCCATGGCAGCCCCACATGTGGCCGGAGTAGCTGCACTTCTTGCTGCACGCGGGAAAACCAATGCCCAGATTCGGGATGCGCTGTGTTTCGCTTCTGATCCAGTATCGGGCTCTGGAATCTACTGGACGTATGGACGCCTCAATGCCTACCAGAGCTTACAGGTGCCATAATAATGACTATCGCTCAAGATTGCACAAAGGGCATATCATCTATTTTCATGTATAAAAAAAGAAGGGGCATCTGTATATAAGATGCTCCTTCTTTTACTTAAAAAGTATTCGTTGTTAAACTTTTGCCGCCCAAAGCTCTATTTCAATTTTAATCTCTGGCAGACCTAACTCCGTAATATATCCAATCGTCATTGCAGGATAATTCGTATTAAATAATTGTCCCCATTCGGCATATAAATAATTCCAATCGATTTTCTCGGTTGCCCATACGTTCACTTTGATAATATGTTCAGCCTCTAAACACTCCGATTCGAGCACTGTTTTGATATTATTAAATGTATTAGTAACTTGCTCATTTAGACTGTCCGGAAAAAGTCCGCTTGCATCTGCTCCAATTTGACCCGAAGTTACGAATAGCTCTGCGTTCCTCGGAATTCTTGTAATATGCGTGTATTGTCCTACAGGAGCTGGCATATTCGCTGGATTTTTTCTGGTGATTTTGTCGATTTTCATTTGGATTACCTCGTCATTCTTAAGATTTTTCTGCGTTATTTTCTAGTTTTCTTCCGATTTTGGGCAGACCTCTCCCTTGGATTAGATTCTAGAAAAAGACAGCAGTAGAGTAACCATATCCCGAAGATATAAACGCAAGTGATTTTTTCTTCATGATTGGATACTCCCCCTTCTGAAATGACAAGATTTTTTTCACTCAATGATTATATCCAATATCTACACATCGAGTCAAATTCATCCCCTTATAAACAAAGAGCAATCCCGTTATAACGAGACTGCTCTTTGTTTATTCTATAGCGTCGAACACCTATCAGAAGTATTGTGCGCCATTACTCGCAATGACATCTTTGTACCAGTGAAAACTTTTCTTTTTCACTCTGCGAAGTGTGCCCGTGCCATCATTATTTCTGTCTACATAGATATAACCATACCGTTTCTTCATTTCTCCGGTACCCGCACTGACCAGGTCAATCGGTCCCCAGCTTGTGTAACCTATGAGCTCTACACCGTCTTGGATCGCTTCAGCCATCTCGGCAAAATGACTATTCAAATATTCGATGCGATAGTCATCTTCAACGGAGTCATTGTCTAGCAATACATCGGTTGCCCCAAGTCCATTTTCTACGATAAATAAAGGTTTGCCATAGCGGTCGTACAGCTGATTACACGTAATTCGAAGCCCCTTAGGATCAATCGTCCATCCCCATTCGGATGCTTTCAGATACGGATTCTTCACAGAACCAAATACATTACCTTCCGTCGAGTCTTTCAAAATTTCAGGGTCCGTACTTGTACAGCGGCTTGCATAGTAGCTAAAACCGATATAATCAACCGTGTTCTGCATCAAAATATCCGCATCTTCCGGTTGCATGTCAATCCGAATGTCATTTTCCCTGAAAAATCTTTTCGTATAACCCGGGTATGCTCCTTTCGACTGCACGTCGATGAAGAAGAACGACTCGCGGTCTTTCTCCATAGCCTTCCATACGTCATCCGGGTTGGAGCTATATGGATAGACCATGCCCGCCGCTAGCATACACCCAATCTGTGCACCCGGAATAATCTCATGACAAGCCTTCACAGCAAGTGCACTGGCTACCAATTCATGATGTGCTGCCTGATACAGAACCTGATCTTTGTCTTCACCCTCCTGCAGAACAATACCCGCTCCAATGTAAGGGAGATGCAGCAACATATTGATTTCATTAAACGTCATCCAATACTTCACTTTATGCTTGTATCGATTGAACAACGTCGTCGCATATTTCTCAAAGAAACCGATCATTTTGCGATTCTTCCACCCGCCGTAAGTCTCGACCAGATGCACAGGTACATCGAAGTGACAGATCGTCACAACAGGTTCAATGTTGTTTTTTAATAACTCATCAAAGACATCATCATAAAATTGCAAACCGGCTTCATTTGGCTCCGTTTCATCCCCATTAGGGAAAATCCGTGCCCAGGCTACGGAGAGCCTCAGGCACTTGAATCCCATTTCTGCAAATAACGCAATATCTTCCTTATATCGATGATAGAAATCAATGGCTTCATGTGAAGGATAGAATTCCCCTGCTTTTGGCTCATATGAATCCAGGTTGCCCAGAGCAATATTCCATCGATTGGCACCAATCGGAATCAGATCTACCGTTGTTAAACCTTTGCCACCTTCCAGATAGGCACCTTCCAATTGATTCGCTGCGGTTGCTCCTCCCCAGAGAAAATTCTCCGGGAAGGCTGTAAGTTTATCATTCATTGAAGACTTCCTCCTAAAACATCTGTAATTTCAATTAGCTTAATACCGTGATCAATTTATCTTTCTCATGAACGGATGCATCTTTTGTTCCTACAACGTCCAGATAATTGGAAGTATTCGTGACAATAATAGGTGTAACCGTCTCATATCCTGCATCCTTAATCGCTTGCAGGTCAAACTCAACAATTAGATCACCTGCGTTAACACGGTCTCCATCTTTCACATGGGTTGTAAAATGTTCACCTTTCAGCTTGACCGTATCCTGTCCGATATGGATCAGCATCTCTACCCCATCATCGCTTACAAGACCAATCGCATGTTTGGTACGATATACGGTTTGAACGACACCTGTGATCGGAGATACCACTCTGCCGCTGGTTGGACGAATTGCAATCCCTTTACCCATGTGCTCTCCTGCAAATGTTATGTCATTAATATCTTTCAGTGCAACGACTTCACCAGCCATTGGGCTTACGATTTCGTATCTGCTGTTCGGATTTGGATCAAGTACAGGTGCTGCAGCTGGTTTAGCTTCTACTTTGTCTTGGAATCCAACCACGTACGTCAGAATGAAACCAAGGATAAACGCGATACCACATGCAACCAGAGCCATATAGAATCCGGAATCAACGCCTGTTGCTTTGTTAATGAAACTTGGGAACCCGAATACTCCCAGTCCACCAAAGATGTATAATTTCGAACCAGCTAATCCCAAAATACCGCCACCGATACCACCTGCAATACAGCTCATGATAAACGGTTTTTTCAGTGGAAGTGTCAGACCGTAGATGGCTGGCTCAGTTACACCGAAGATACCCGATATGAATGCAGGAATACCTAAAGATTTCAATTTCTTATTCTTTGTTTTAAACATCACTGCAAGTACAGCACCAATCTGTGCAAAGGAAGCTGCGAATGACATGGCAATTATTGGGTCAGCACCAGATGTACTCAAGTTAAGAAGCATGACAGGAACAAGTCCCCAGTGAAGACCAAACAATACAAACACTTGCCACAATCCACCAATAACCAAACCTGTAATAACTGGGCTTAATTCGTAGATACCTGTTGCTCCCGCACCAATCAACTGACCTGCCCATGTGGATACTGGACCAATAAGAATGAACGTTGCTGGAACGATAACAAGTAAAGTAAAGAATGGAACAAGGAACGTGCTTACGACTTTAGGAATAATATTTTTGAAGAATCTTTCAATCTTAACAGCGAAGAACGTAGCAATAATGATTGGAATAACCGATGTGGAATAGCTCATCAGAATAACCGGAATACCCAGGAACGTAATGTGAATCGGCGATTCGATTAACGTACCTGTAAACAGGGTGTACAATGGATCTCCAGCAGTCAAACCGGATAGCGTAGGATAGACTAACGAAGCACCTATCGCCATACCCAGGAACGGTGAACCGCCAAATTTCTTGATTGCCGTATAACCAAGGAAGATCGGGAAGAAGTAGAACAGACAGTCACCCGTTGCATTCAACAGCTGGTACGTACCTGACGTGTCTGTGATCCACCCAAATGATAGAAACATGGCTGTAAAACCTTTGATCATACCTGTTGCCGCCAGCAGACCGAGTAGTGGTGTAAACACTCCAGAGATCATATCGATAAATCGACTGAACAATCCAACTTTCTTGCCTGAGTTATCAGCTTCCTCTTCAAACTGACCTTCGGTTGGGAAATTCCCCGCTTTAACAACGGCTTTATATACATCCGGCACTTCGTTGCCGATAACAACTTGATACTGTCCACCACTCTGCATGACGGTAATAACACCTGGCAGATTTTTAAGTTCTTCCGTTTTGGCTACGCTTTCATTTTTCAACTTAAACCGCAGTCTTGTTACGCAATGGAATACACTGTTTACATTCTCGCGACCACCTACACCTGATAGAATGTCCTTAGCTAATTGATCGTAGTTGCTCATTGTAATTCTCCCTCTCTAAGTAGACTCCCATGACTTTTGAAACAAATAAAACCTGAACCACTGAACATACACAACATACCGGATCGTCCGGAAATCAGTCGTGTTATTCAGCAATTCAGGTTTTGCCCTTAACGGTTGCAACCCTGTAAGGCTGTACACATTGGTATTTAATTAATTTAACAACGAAAGTAAGTTACACCCTATACCCTCTTAATGGAGGATGATCGGAATTGCCTGATTGAACAGTTACAACCCGATTAATGTATGCGCTTACTTCATGAACCCATCATAGTACATCTGAACTACATTTGCAACACTTATTTTAATAATTTATTTAATAATAATCGATAGCTTGTCGCTTATAACAACATGAACAATTCATAACGTTCTCATGCATATTTTCTGATTGGAGCAACTATAGAAAAGACCCGCAAGAGTTCACTTTTTTCAAATTATACAGCTTGCAGGTCTTACTAAAATACGGCACAGAATTAACCAATAACCGTAATCAATTTATCCTTCTCTTGCACTTCACGATTTGTTGTAGCGACCACGTCCAAATAATCAACCGTATTGGTTACAATAATCGGTGTTACCGTCTCATATCCCGCCTCAATGATAGCTTGAAGATCGAATTCAACGATCAGATCGCCAACAGTTACACGATCTCCGTCTTTCACATGCGCAGTGAAATGTTGACCTTTGAGCTGTACCGTATCCTGTCCGATGTGGATTAGAATCTCTACACCTTGATCATCTACAAGTCCAATCGCATGTTTGGTACGGTAAATCGTCTGTACCACACCATTAATCGGGGATACAACTCTTCCACTGGTTGGAAGAATGGCAATCCCTTTACCCATATGTTCACCAGCAAATGTAGCATCGTTTATTTCTTGCAAAGGAACCACCTCACCCGTCATCGGGCTGGCAATTTCATAACGATTGTTTGGATTAGGTTCAAGTGCAGCCTTCTCTTCTTTTACTGGCTCAGGAGCCTGTTTTGCAGCCTCTGGATTAGCAGGATCTTTGAATCCTACAAAATAAACGAGAACAAAGCCTAATACAAAAGCAATAATCGTAGCCATCATGGCCATCCAGAATTCATAGTTGATCCCTTCTGTGGGACTAATGAGCGCTGGAACACCGAAGATGCCTGAAGCAAATACAAACATTTTGGAACCAGCGAATCCAATAATACCTCCAGCCGTTGCAGAAGCAATGCAGCTCATAATAAATGGTTTCTTCAACGGCAAAGTTAGGCCATAAATTGCAGGTTCCGTTACACCAAAGATACCAGATACAAAGGCAGGAACACCCAGTGATTTCAGTTTGGTATTTTTCGTTTTAAGCATAACGCCAAGAACGGCACCAATCTGAGCAAAGGAAGCAGCAAACATCATGGCCAGAATCGGATCTGCTTTCAGTGTAGACAGATTCAGCAACATGATTGGTACAATTCCCCAGTGTAGCCCAAAGATGACCAATACTTGCCACAATCCGCCAACAACAATACCGGTTACCAATGGACTCAATCCATAGATGCCTGATACTCCAGCACCAATCAGTTGACTAGCCCATGTCGCAATTGGACCAATCAAGAGGAATGTTACAGGTACAACAATCAGAATGGTAAAGAATGGCGTGAGGAACGTTCTCACAACAGAGGGAATAATCTTTTTGAAGAACGTTTCTACTTTTGCTCCAAAATAGGCAGCTATAATAATCGGAATTACGGATGAGGAATAACTCATCAGGATAACAGGAATACCCAGGAACGTGATATGAATCGGTGATTCAAACAATGTGCCTGCAAACAACGTATATAACGGTTCCCCGCCACTTAGACCGGTTAAGGCCGGATATACAAGTGATGCTCCGATGGCCATCCCGAGGAATGGAGATCCACCGAATTTTTTCATTGCCGTGTAACCCAAGAAGATAGGGAAGAAATAGAATAGGCAGTCTCCTGCAGCATTCAACAATTGATATGTTCCCGAAGCCGGGTCCAGCCACTCGAGAGAAGTAAACATGGACAAGAAACCTTTGATCATCCCTGTTGCAGCAAGCAAACCGAGAATCGGTGTAAATACACCTGAGATCAAGTCGATAAACCGACCCAGAAGACTTTCTTTTTTGCCGGAAGATTCAGACGCATCATTACTAGAGACTGGTCCATCAGTACTCATATTGCCAACCTGTAGCAAGGCTTTATACACATCAGACACTTCGTTACCCACAACAACCTGATATTGCCCACCGCTTTGCATGACTGTTATGACTCCGGGCAGATTTTTGAGTTCATCTGTTTTGGCATTATTGTCATTTTTTAATTTGAAACGAAGTCTGGTTGCGCAGTGCACCACGCTGTTAATGTTCTGTTTACCACCAACGCCAGACAGAATGTCTTTGGCTAATTGCTCATGTTTCATGAAGTTACTTTCTTCCTTTCTGGTTAGAGACGGATTCGAAACCTATTGGAGAGAATAAAAAAACCTGAACATCTGAATGTACGGAACATCCGGTTAACGGTATGTTCTATCATTCAATCGTTCAGGTTTTGCCCTAGTGGTTGCAACCCTGCAAGCTGATCTATGGGATTATTCAGAAGTTGCATTCACAACTCTCTCAATATGAATCGTTAAGTACATGATTTCTTCGTCAGTTAGTTGATAGGTGTAGTTGCTTTCAATGAACTTCTTGATTTTCTCCGAGCAC
The DNA here is from genome assembly GCF_038595085.1 of Paenibacillus sp. FSL R5-0749. Classification (NCBI taxonomy): domain Bacteria; kingdom Bacillati; phylum Bacillota; class Bacilli; order Caryophanales; family Paenibacillaceae; genus Paenibacillus; species Paenibacillus sp. FSL R5-0749. The sequence goes on from NZ_CP152005.1 coordinate 4,062,158, forward strand.
TTGTGCGCTGCTGGATACTTTTTCTGAATCATCAGGAACAGTTCATCGTCGTTGTTGCTCTTGTAATGTTTTCCCTTCACCAAACGTTGAGCGAAAAACTTCAAATGCGTCACAAAGCGATAGAATGTCAGTGAGTTCTCATCAAAATCAATCTTGAAATGATACTTGATGATCGTCAAGATTTCCTGCATGACCTGCGTCATACTCTTGATGTTGGGCATTTCCTCGTTCAAAGCTGCATTGACAAAGTGAAGTGCCATAAAACCGGCTTCGTCCTCGGGCAGAATTACGCCAAACTGATCACAGATCATGTTGAGCGCTTCCATTCCTACTTCGTATTCCTCTTTGTATAACTGCTTCGTCTCCCAGATCAACCCGTTGCGTATAGGCAGATTCTTGCGATACCGCTCAATGGCAAAGTGAATATGGTCTGTGAGGTGCAAGTAAATGCTCTCATTCAGTTTCTTGCCAAGTTTTAATTTGGCATAAGCGATGATTTCCTCGGACACTTTCATGTATTCCAAAGGAATGCTTGAGATTAATGCCTTGAAGTTTTCCTGAATATCTTCATTCTGTAAAGTAAATATCTTATCGATATGCTGCTCGGAAACCATATCACCCGCCCGCTTCTGATAAGCAATCCCCCGGCCAATGATAATAACTTCCTGTTGTTCGTCATTCATGGCAACTACAGCATTATTGTTCAGCACCTTCTCGATTTTCACTTTATCACTCCAATATACAGAAAAAGACAAACCAGTCCCTTTTCTCAAGGTAAACGGCTTTGCCTGATTCAACAGTTACAACCCGATATGTTGTACGCGCTTCCCTCATAATATTACAAAGTTCTACACAGTGCAACAAAAAGATATTATCTTATTAAAATGACTCCCGATCTAGGTAAATATACTCACAAGCGTAAGCAAAACAAGAATCATTTTACAATAATTTACGATTTATTGTTTTTGCTTTCTTTCTCCAGTTCCGCTTCAATTCTTCGATTAATGATATCCATCTGTTCTGAATCCAAACGATCGACTTGCTTGTATTCTTTATTCATCTCGTACTCCTGCGCCTCGCCTTTGTTCATTAACCCCAGATGATTCTTGATGTCTCGGATATCATCACGCATATGCATCGTCTGGCGATATTGGTCCACAACAAGTGCAAAAATAATACCACCTGCCACTATTGGACCAAATGGGAACAAGTAACATAAAACAAGTCCTATGAGCAAAAATATAACAAAATACATGTGTAATGCCCCTCTCTATAAACTATCTTTTCTGCTAAGGTAGCTGGGTCTCAGCTTACAAATTGAATCGTGTCTAAATAAACTTTGCCACTTTTCACTTGGATATTAGCTTTATCATTTCATCCAAAATAAGCTTTTCTTCATACAGGCCATCTAATATCTGATCTCTGATCCTAAATAAAACATCCCGGTCCTTGGTTATGTTATATCTTAAAGATAAGTTTTTTATAATTTCGAATCTTCTTAGGATGTCTTTGTAACTTTCTGAGACATGTTCATATTTTAGTTCGTTTACATGGATTAAGTAATTAATTCGACTCAACATTAGTTTCTTGTGCTCCAAGAATAAATGAAACGCTCTTTTGTCTAGTAGTTTGTTTTCATCCTTTATCATTTTATCTACTGAAAATAATATTGCATTTTGACCAAACAGAGTTTTTTCTTTGAAAGAAACATCCAGTGTAATAACTGAATTGAGATAATTTTCAATGGATAATATAATTTGGGGAAGATTTAAAGTATATTCCTCCTCCTCTTTCTTACTTAATAAGTGAATGTTGAGAAAAAAATGATTACTTACTTCGATTGCGTTATGTCCCTGTGCAATTTCTTCAAATGTACATTCAGTCTGTACATATTTCCCATCAGATAAATTGTCGGCTATCAAAAACCTCTTACTTTCTGAATTGAACCCATAAATAAAGATCTCATGTACATGAGACCATTTTAGATAGGCCTTAGAAGCAGATATGAAATATCGATCAACATACAAGTAAACATAATGACCCAATTTTATTGAGTCCACTATGAAATCTACTATTGAATCCCACTTACTTTCGATAACGAAACGAGGAACTATATGATGATTTAACCAAGGACAATTATCCAATAATAAATGATGGTTATCAAAAAAAAACGTATCCCAATCATACACATATCGAATTTGAATAAAATTATTATAAAACCAGGGGAAGCACTTTTTATTGTTAGATATAATAGATGAAATACTACCATAAACATTAAATGTGTTGATAATAGTATCTTGAATGGGTAATTCAATTTTCACCATCATAACGTCTCTCCCTAGACATTGTTGTTAAACCTTAAGCATTCTTTTAAGCCAGATTATAAAGCAAAAGTTCACATGTTAATATATAAGAACGGGTAAACACTCCCGATCATTTGCATTGAATTTAGTGTGCCTTTCCACGCAACCCTCTCCGGCAAAAATAGCCAGAATACTAATTTTCATTTCCAAAAAAAGTAGAAATCTAATGAAATATCGCTATTTTTACAATTTTCAATCACCTTTGATCATTTAAATATTTGAATTTTTAACAAATATATACTAAAATACAAATAAACAAGCAATAATCTCCCATAATTAAGGTATATGAGTAAAAAATTTATCTAGTGAAGGGAGCACCATTGATGAAAACTTTGCCTCTTTGTGATCCTCTCATTTCAAACTATCCTCAACATGCCTTTTATCTTTCCATTATTTCTGACCATCAGGAGTGCCAACCTTGGATTTACTCGAATTATACGAATCTATTTCTATCCGATTGGAAAAATGACGAGATTTTCCTGGACTTCTACGTACAGACACCGGAACATCACTTTAATCCCTGGCTCAAAGACTCACAGCGACTGCACCGCGATCTAATCCTGGGGTCTATTCCCGATTTCATCTCGTTTATTAAGGATCAGATCGATTCCGGGTATTACGTATGGACTCACGTGGATGAATATTATATTCCTGATACGCCTTCGTTTCGCAATTATCGTTTTGCACATGCGGTTATGATCTATGGATATGATGACACCGCACGGGAGTTCCAGCTTGCTGGATTCTTCAAGTATCGGATTTATTCTCGAACAACCGTCTCTTATGATGATTTGAAGACGGCGTTCGAGCACTGTGATATCTATGATGATTATCTTAACTTCACCCATCTGTTAAAGATTAACCCGGAGTACCACAATGGAAAAATTTATGAGTTTTCTCTCTCCTACTTTGCCGAGTGTATGGAAAACTACTATACCTCTCGTAATGAAACGGAAAACTTCAAGAGCTTTTATACGCCAGCGCTTTATTCGGATCGCACCTTCGGTCTGGATATCTATCATAAACTAATCATGTTTTTTGAAATGATGCTTTCCAAGCAGCGAACCATTGATACACGTTTGTTGTATACGTTGAAAGAACACAAAAAATTTATGAATCTCAAAATTAAATATATAGAACAGGAAGGCCACTATGTTTTTCCCGTAAAGTTTAAAGATAACTATATTCGAGTTGAACAAGAAGCAACGATTATCCTGAACCAGTTTTTAAAATACGGCATGACCCAACGTGAGGATCATATCATCAGCTTGATGGGCAGATTAGGTGCTCTGTACCAACTGGAGAAAGAATCACTTGAGCTGTTATTAAATGATTTCAACAGTCGGGGTATTCGCAGTGGCAAACCGATATTAAGCCAAAGCTGACGGCCCGCTTTGGTTCAAACTCTGGAGAAGGTCCGTTTGTTGTCCTTCTCCATTCAAGTCCTGTAGACTGACCATATCCCGGTACAATCCCTCTCGATTCAACAGTTGATCATGCGTCCCTGATTCAACCATCTCCCCTTTATGCATGACAAAAATCAGATCCGCATTTTGAATCGTTGATAGACGATGAGCAATAACGATGGTTGTTTTTCCTTTACGGTAACGGTCAATAGCTTGCTGCAGGCGTCTTTCTGTTGTCAAGTCCAGCGCCGAGGTTGCTTCATCCAATATCAGAATGTCTCTGTTTTGAATTAAGGCTCTGGCGATGGCAAGACGCTGACGCTGGCCTCCAGACAAGGTGATCCCCCGATCACCAATAAAAGTATCGTATCCCTCCGGCAGACTCACGATATAATCATTGATTTGTGCTGCCTCGCAAGCGGATCTCATCAAATTGGCAGACTGCTCATCTTCTGTTCCCATTAAAAGATTGTTTTGAATGGTATCCGGAAAAAGATAAGGTTCCTGAAATACAATGCCTATACGCTCTGTCCAGTCTGAACGGTACAATTGGTTGAGCGGCTTACCATTCACCAGTATACAACCTGCATCCGGATCGAAATAACGGATGAGGAGTTGGGCAATGGTTGACTTTCCGGAACCGCTGGTACCAACAATGGCAATTTTAAGTCCCATAGGCATGTCGAAGGTCAGATTATTCAATATCACATTTCGCCCTGGCTCGTAGCTAAAGTCAACATGGTTAAAAGATATGCTTTGCAACGGCAAAGGTACAGGAGAGTTGCCTTCCTCCATTTGCTCCCCTTCCATCACGTTGAGCAGTCTTTCCACGCTGGCACCGCCTGCGGACCAGTCCATGAATGAATTGAACAAATCCTGTAAGTATTGGATAAACTGGAATCCAAGCTGGAAAAGCACAACGAACATGCCAATGGATAGTTCGCCTTGTAGGACGAGCAAACCTCCATATCCAAGAATGAGCACTCTTACTCCCCAATTCAGGGGTTCGCTAGTGATCATTTTGAGATTCACTTGTTTGCCTTCCTGCATTACTTTCTCATAATACGTATTGTACAGCTTGTCATATCTCTCTTTCTCCCAGTCCAGTCTGTGATAAGCCAGCACTTCTCGGGTGGACGAGATCCCTTGCTCAATATGAACGAGCACATCGGATTTCGCCTTCTGAACATGGCCGGCTGCCTTCTTCAGTTTAACTGCGAAGAATCTGCCAAGAATCACGTATGCCGTACCCAGTACAAAACAGGCAATCAGCATGACTGGACTGACCATGCCAATCATGACAGCTACAAACAGAACAACAAATAGCTGCTGAATACCGCGAGGAATCTGATTTCCGATCATATCGGCAACCTTGTCCAGATCCTGGGTAATGTAATGCACATATGTGGCTATGCGTTCTTTTTGCAATTGACGTATTGGAATTCTGTATACATAGGACATAAAATCATCGGCCATATGGGATTGAATAACGGATTGATTTCGATGCATCATGTGCGGAGCATAGGTAAACAGCACGGCATAAAGAAGGAAAGCCAGCACAAAAAGACAGACGATCTCTGGCACAAGCTCATATTGGCCTTGTAATAAAATATTGTCAATGAGACGCTGCTGGAGGCCGATGATACTCAGGAAAGACAATGACTCCAGGGACATCAGAATGATGGAGATGAGCAGCAATGAGGGACGCGACATGATATATTTTTTCAGAAAGTGAATATGCTGTTTCAGCGACATGCTCACCCCTCCTCTCCCGAATTCAGCTGATAATACGCTCCCTGTCTTCTCATCAATTCCTCGTGGCTTCCCATTTCCCGAATTTGTCCATGTTCAAGTACAACAATTACATCATAATCCTTAATGGTAGATAACCGATGAGCAACGGCAATGGTCGTCCGGCCTAGCAGGAGACGTTCCAGGGCTTGCTGTACTTCTTGTTCACTCGCTGTATCAAGCGCGGACGTTGCCTCATCAAGCAATAGAATAGAAGGTTTCTTGATAAACATACGTGCAATGGATATACGCTGCTTTTGACCTCCGGACAAGTTAACGCCTCTTTCCCCAAGCAGCGTGTCATATCCATCCGGCTGAGCAGAGATGAAATCATGAGCATATGCGGCCTTGGCCGCCTGGATCATGTCTTCCTCTGTCGCATCCGGATGACCAAAAAGAATATTATTGCGAATGGTATCGCCAAAAAGATACGTTTCCTGAGACACATATCCTATACTTTCTCGTAATTGTGCAAATGAAATTTTTCGTATAGGTACTCCGTCCAACAGAATTTCGCCCTGCTGTGGATCATAAAAACGAACCAGAAGCTGAAGCAGGGTAGATTTTCCGTGTCCACTCGGACCTACGATGGCCACTCGTTGACCGGTCTTAATCACCAGATTAAAATCCGCGAGCACTTCCGGACCCTTGTTGTATCGATATGTGACGTGTTCGAACCGAATCTCTCCTCTGATTTCCTTTAAGCAGATAGGTGCGGCCTCTTCGACAACCTGAGGTTCTGTTTGCATGAAGCGATGGATTCTGGAAGCTTGATGCATCAGAACTTTCTGCTCCGTAATAACCGTAATGACCAGAGTTACCGTTTGCATGACCTGAAAATAGTAAAGCAAATATGCAGACATCTCTCCTACGCTCAACGCCTGTTCCTTGACCAAGTGAATGCCGTACAGGATGACTGCCACCCCACCGACGTAATAGGATAATCGGCGTATCGTTCCCCTCCAAAAAGCCATCCATAACATGCGAACCCTTCCATCCAAAAAAGGCTGCATGTGTCCCTTGAACCGTTTCCAATCCCAGTCCTCGGCTCCGTGAGCACGCATTTCGGTCAGAGCTGACACACTCTCGTATACTTTTTGATTATAGGCTATGCGCTGTTCCGTATTCTGCTTGGCCAAGATGGTAGCCTTTCTTTCGATGGATGGTCCGAACAGATAATAGAGAAGCAGGCACGGCACCATGATCAGTGTTAAAGGAATGCTAATGGCACACATCACTGTGACAGATACAATAGAGACTACAATGTTTTGAATCGTATGCGGAAGAAGAAACCGATAGAAGTCCTGCAGAATACTCACTTCCGTGTTCATAAACGACAAGCTTTCACCAACAGGGCGTTGTTGAAAATAAGAATACCCCAGCTTCCTCATATGACTAAAAATATCGTATTGCAGATCTCGTGCCGCCTTCTCCTGAATGGACCTCTGCAACAGATTTTGCCATGCCATCAGACCAAACATCAGAAACATGCCGGCAACCAACAGTATAATGAGCCATCGGAATCGGATCATGTCTGCGGATGGAACGATGATATCGATGAAGTACTGAACACCCTTGGGAATGGAAACCTGAATGAACGTGACTCCAATACCGCAACACACCAGCAGCCAAAACATGCCATAATATTTTTGCACATAAGAAAGGACCCATCGATAAGTTTTAAATAGTGAGTCTTGGGGAGGTACCGATTGTTTAGATTGTATTGCTGCTGAGACATTATCCTTCATATGTCACCCTCAAACTTTGCGCCCTTTCAAGGCAGCAACCTGTGATCTATTAAATTCAGCTTTCCGTTCGCCAGTAACAGCCGATCATTGTGATACATCAGACTTGCAGAACGCAAATCCCGGAAAGCCCTTTCCAAGGGAAGCTGGTCATTAGCGGTATATCCGTAGGATAGTCCTGCAATGTCTATCATTTGATCCGTTGCCTGAAAAAGAGTCTCTGATGCCAAAATTTTAAGATTATTGATGTGAATATTGAACCGCGGCGCTTCAAGCAGCTTCAAATTCCCCTGATTGGAATGATCTTCATACTGTTTGATCATCTCGTTCAGGTATATGTTAACTGTGTCCAACTGCAGTCGAATCCTTGCAAGCCTTGCATAGAGCAACTCGGACTGCAAATTGAAGCGGGAACGATTTTGCGGATTACGGATGAGTTGTATTAACCCTTCGTATACTCCCTTAGCGGCTCCAAGCCAACAGGCAGACCATAAAATATGTCCCATGGGAATCATCGTCTGTACAGCTAACGGTTTGAAGTCTATCGCTGCACCGATCAGCTGTTCTTCTTCAATTGAGCCACGAATGTGCATGCCCACACTGCCGGTCCCTCTCATCCCCATGGCATGCCAATCGGAGACACTTTCCAGTTCCAGTTGATGTCGTTCGGCAAAAACCAGTTGAACGTCATTCTCGGGACTTTCATCAGAAGGTTTCATTGTGATGAGAAACCAATCAGCGTACTCACCTCCGGTTACGACTGGAGCATCTCGGTCAATATAGAGCGAGCTTCCATTGGTAACCATCGGACTTTGGGACGAGAGCAAGTGCCCCCCTTTTTCTTTTTCAGTTGTGACTGAGGCGATTAAGGGCTGTTCCTCCTGCAGTCTGGACAGAAGATGATCTGAAAAATCATTCTGTTCTTGACGGATTAATACCTCCACCTGCTGTATGTGCATGGCCCATATCATTCCCGTGGATAAGCACCCGCTTGCCAAAAGTTCTGCCATAGAGGACAAGGAACGGAGTGAAGGACGTTCACCGCCTGACCGGCTAGGGATTGATGCTGACATCAGGCTTGCAGACTTCAAGTCAGCTATATTTTCTTTGGGGAAGGACCCATCCCGGTCGAGGTCACCGGCCCTTTCAGCAAATCGCTTTGCCGCCATTCTTACCTCGGACAATGTGTCCGTGACTTCGGATACTTCATACGAATATCGCATATCAAAATCCCTTTCACTCAAATGGATTTGGTCAGAAATGCTTCATCTTTTCCCTGGAACGATTGGATTGCTCTTCTGAAGTTTGAACGGTCGATTCGTATCAAATAAACGTTCCTCAAAGGAATTCTGCCAACGGATAGCAATATCTTCACTGTTGTACCGATACACCTGATCGAGGAATTCCCGATCTTCAATATTCAGCTTGTCCAGGAATCCTTCCGGTCCGGCCTCGCTATAAAGGATCTGCGTATAATGCAGGGCATAGAATACTTCCTTTTGGAAATTCAAATCCTGAGCCCGCTGCAGTACCTTATCCCAATCCACATTCACTTGAGGGCTGTCCAGGAATCGGTGAATGTCCATGAATTTATAGAGCAGGATATCCTTGTAGGCCATAACATCCAATTCACTTGTTGCTTCGCGGGTAAGATGGATAAGCATGAATAACAGCAGATCTTCCCATTCCAAAGTGCGAACAGGATGTCCTGCAACATCAATAATCTGGCTTCTCTCCAGCATTTGCTGCACTGCCGTATCTGTTCGGCGGCTGGTCATGAGATCAAGCGAAAATTGCAAATCTAGCGCATGATATTCGAGAAACGGACTATTTTCGATATATTTGATCAAAGGGATGACTTCATGGGACACCATCGATCGGATCATAATTTCCCTGCGAGGTAGCGGGGTAACCGAATTCGTTTTATAGTTAATCATCCCCTGCACGTATCCCATTTCCTTCATAATCGCTATCGCTTCATCAATTTGGCTTGAATGTATAAGCATATCATTATCTTTGAAATCCCGGCTTCCTAGATCCCCATAGGCGACTTGGGAAAGTACGATCCCTTTCAGCAAACTGTATTGAATACTTCGCTTGTCCAGCTCATGGCAAATATCAAGGGTGAATCTGCACTGTTGTTCGCCTCGCATTTTTTGCATATGATACATTTGCTTGACCGAACTAACGAATTTGCCGTAGACTGCCTTCTCCGTGCCTTTCACCAAAAAGTAACGCTCGATATTCTGCCATGCGGTTCCCATCACACCATGGGTATGCAGCATGCCGAATACTCGGCTCCAGTCCATGTGAGCAGCCATTAATTGACGAAAATCTTCAACCTCCGCATTCCGAAGAGCAGGTTTTGAACACAATAAAACCAATCTTTCTTCATCGGTTAGGGTAGAATCTGATGACATGGCAAACAGCTCCTTTCGCCTTGGAAGAGAATTACTTCTGCCCGACAATAAAAATATTGTTTCCACGCGATACAAGTTCTTCTACGTCAAGATACTGGGATTCAATCTCCAAAATGCTCTCGAACACAGCCGGATCAGACAAAATCTCGCTTAGGGTTTGGGTGTTACCCTCAATCTGTGTCTCTAGAAATCCAGGATAAATGAAGGCAGGGAAGCCTTTAAGATTTAATACCTTCAGCCCGCATTCAAGGTAATATTCTTGAAGCTGCTTGGGAGTAAACATATAAATATCGGGCATTTCTAGCGTGAAGCGCCCTTTGCCGCCCGTTAACTTCCGTGCCTCTTCAATTCTGCCCAGGGAAATATTAAAGTACAGGGCATGGTACAGATTAGGTGTAAACGATACCAAGTATCCCTTGGGTTTAAGCAACTTTACGACTTCATGCAGCATTTTAAGCGGCTCTTCCACAAATCCCAATACGTTATGAAAGTTAAAGCAGACATCCACGGATGCCGGCTGTACGCCTTCAATAGCATGAAGGTCACCTTGCCGGATCGTCCATCTGTCCTGAAGATCATTCGCTTCGCGTTTGGTCATCGCTTGTCTCAACATGTCTTCCGACAGATCATACGTATATCCGGTGCTCTCCGGATATTCTTGAAGGACTTTAAGCGACCAGCGACCAGTCCCTCCACCCGCGTCAAAAAACGTGAATCCAGCGGGTAATCGATCCAAGACCTCTTTTTTGAAAACGTTCCATAACAGCTGGTCGGAGAGCTGCCAATATGCCTGTTCCTCTACCAAGTCGTACTTGTCCGCTTTATTTTTGAAATAAGCAATGGTGTCGTGTGTTGTTTTGCTCATCTTAAATCCCCCTTCTCCAATGGTTGAAATGGTTTATTCTCTTCCGATTGCAGATACAACTGGATACCCACGGAATCAATCCAGCTGAAGGCTTCCAAATCCTGCTCTGCCATTTGCCTTAATTCTTTGACAGGTATCCAACGTCCGTCACGAGCCTGATCGCCAGACTGCAAGGCTATGCCTTCAGCTTCGCAGCGAAAATACACGCCCATTGAATCGATAGGTCCCTCCAGTGTCTGGTAGACAGCAAAAGGTTGAATGCCCTCCATTAAACCTGTGCCTGTCCTTACCTGCAAATACGTATCCTTACCTGCAATGCAAGTCAGTTCAAGGCCTGTTTCTTCCCTGACCTCCCGTTTCAGTCCATCGATCATGGACTCGTACTCTTCGAGTTGCCCTCCAGGCAATTCCCATGCTTTGGGTTGATTGGGCTTGTCCCGAATCTGTAAATAAAGTTGAAGCTCACCGCTCACCACTCTTTCGATCATAGCGCGTACGTTAACGTACATGTTGCCCCTCCCCAGATAGGAATTCGCCCATCACGTCATCCAGCTTCAACTGCAGATTGAATTGGAGATGATAAGCCTTGTACTGCCTCGTAATTTTACGTGTATACCCCAGCAATCGTTTGGCAATGTCGCCACCTAGTCCGCCGCTGGAGAATGAGAAGATATGAGTGAGATACTGTGTCTCAAAAATTCGTTCCTGCAGAGATTGTACGAACGGTTGTCTGCTGGCCGGTATGACAGTATTAACAGCATCCTTCCCCAACAGAACAAACGCACCGACCGTCCAGAATCCAGGCTGTCCAATAAGACCAGATCGGGAAATATACGGCGTGGCATATACTCTCAATTCATCCTCGACAAACATCAGCAACGCCGTGTCATCAGTAATGACGGAGTACCCTGAATCGATTGCTTTCTGGGCAATCGTCGATTTACCGGCTCCGCTTGTTCCTAGGAAAATAATCGCTTTTCCGTCTTGACCTACAACACATACCGAGTGCAAGAGAAATGCGTTCATGTCCATCAATTTGGGAAAAAGAGAAATCCGTTGAGAGAATTCCCATGACCGATCTTCATATTCGTCATACCCCGTCCGCTGAACGAAATGCAATCTGCTGTTCCAAGCAGAATCCCAGTCGATGTTATAATTGAACTGAAGGCTGGAACGAATTTCTACCCGGTCTTCGCCCCAAATTACTTCGTCTCGTTCCGGGTTGTTAATCCAAGGGCTTGTGTCCCAAGCTTCAATCCTGCAGTGATGATCCATCTTTTCCGGCTGATCATCTATCAAGACGTGTGAGTACCATTGTCTGGTCCGTTCCTCAAGCGCATGAAGACGAGATGCAAAATCTACTTGTACATGAAAGGGACCGTAACGATAAATATACAGAAGAGTTCCTCCTTCCTTAATCTCTTCGGATCTTTCCGGTAGCGGTTCTCGGAAGGGTTTGCACAATTTCCACCCTTTTAGGTACCTTGTAAGCGGATAACTTGGAACGGCAAAAACGCAAAATGTCCGTAGTTTCAACAAGTGTATCCGACTTGCGAGGAATGATGTAAGCCACCAGTGCTTCGCCGAGCCAGGGGTCGGCCTCTCCTTTGACAATGGCTTGCTCCAGTGGAAAGTGCTCCATGATCAGTCGCTCAATTTCCTCAGGATGCACTTGTTTTCCTCCTGTTTTGATCAACAGTTTGGTTCTTCCCAGTAGCCACAGATTATTTTGTTCGTCCAAGTAACCTCGATCTCCTGTACGAAGCCATCCGTTTTGCAGAACTTTATCCGTCTCTGCTGCATTGAGGTAATATCCCTTCATGATGCTGGGACTGTGAATCCATATATCACCAGGTTCATGAACGCCTAAGCGATTCCCTTCTTCATCTCTTATAGAGATTTCAACCCCGCGTATGGCTTGCCCTACATTAGATGGTTCGTATACTCCCGAAATGATCCTGGTTGTAATACGCGGACCAGCCTCCGTTTGGCCGTACGTTTGCACCATTTTCACATGGGAAGGCAGTTTCTTGCGAACAGATTCCAGTATGTTAGGCGTGACTTGTCCTCCCCCAAAGCAGATATAACGCAGATGGGGCAGCGCTTTATAATCGGATTTCAGCATGCTCAACGCTTGCAGCATGGTTGGTACTGCAGTAACTACGGTAATGTCTTGCTCTTGCATCGTTTTCATGAATGAAGACGGTAGAAATAGACCAGTCATAATGACCAATTCTCCACCCAGGTACAGGTGGCTCAAGAACTGGGAGGTATTGCAATAGCCAAAAGGCATAGGCAGGGTAATCAACACGGTATCTTTCTCCGTCAGTGACAAAGATTCGCAATGAGCCTTCACATTGGTAATTAGGCTATAGTGAGTGTGCTGCACGATTTTGGGATTCCCGGTCGTTCCCGACGTTTGCAGCATTAAGGCAACCTCGTCTGCAAGACGAGGCCTGTATATGGGCTTGGTCTCCTCATCCGGTGCCTGCCAATCTTCCTGGCTCAGGACGGACAAGTTCTGAATACGTAGCTTGGATTTCATCTCGTGAGTAGTGATACAGAGAGCAGCGTCTACCGCGCGGCACGCCAGCCTGATTTCTGCCTCGGAACTGCCGGAATAGAGCGGCATGATTACCGCTCCCAGTAAGGTAACCGCGAAGTAAGCATGGATATAGGCAGGAGAGTTGGGCAAGCAGATCACCACCACTTCGCCTTCCCTAACACGGTCCTCAATCTTTAACTGCAAGGCCGCGGTTGTGGACAAAAGTTGCTTATACGTGCACTTCTCCTCGCCGAATGTTACGGCAATCCGATCCGGACTCCGCTCTGCCTGATGTAACAGTATTTCACCGATACACCGAGGTTCCATATCCTTCATCCACTCGCCTCCTTCGCGTATATTTTGTCTAGCCCCTGCTGTCCATTTGAAAGATTTGCCCGCTGACGTTGGCAACGTGTTCGGACAACAGGTAGAGAATGAAATTCGCTGTCTCCTCCGGTGTGGAAATGCGGGACAAAAGACTCTCATCGAGAGCCTTTTGATATTTTCCAGCATGATGGCGGTTCAGATTGGTTCGCATAAATCCGGGACAGATTGCATTAACGGCAATGCCGAATGAACCCAACTCACGTGCCATTGATTTGGTCAGAGCATTAAGTCCGGCCTTGGAAGCTGCATAATTACTTTGCTGTGCGCTTCCTACAATACCGCGGTAAGAGGACACGTGAATGATTTTCCCCCTGCCTCGTTCCTTCATCACCTTGCTGACCTTCTGAGAGACGAGAAATGCGCCATCCAGGTTAACCTGCATAACATCGCGCCATTGAGCATAACTCATCTCGTCTAAAGACGCATCGTTGATAATTCCGGCATTATATATCAGCCCATCCACCCATTCCAGTCGATCCATCAGTACTTGCAATGATTCATCCAGTAGTTCCGTATTCGTGACATCCAGATGACCGACATGCAGACGATCCTGTATACCCATATGATAATCATTACTATGAATAGGGGTTTGGTTATAGGTGGCAGCAACAATCGCCCCTTCTTGCAGCATTTTTTCAAGAAGACACCCTCCAAGCGTTCCCGAACCCCCAACAAGAAGCAATCGAAGTCCTTGAAGAGAAATGTGCACGAATATTCATCCTTTACGCTGTCTTGGTATCAACGAAGGCCGTTAACACTTCAACATTCTCAAATAGTTGCGGTGTAAGTTCATCATCCTCAATCGTGATTTGAAACTCATCCTCCATCTTGATGATCAACTGAAGAATCATGATGGAGTCCAGTTGCAGATCAGAAACCAGATTTTCTTTTCCCGAAAAGACATAATTCTCTTCAATTCGATCCTCAAGCTCTTCTTTTACGAGCCTGCACACCGTTTCATAATGCGACATATGCTCACCCTCAGATATAGAATGATTTGGTAATATTGCTGACATCATGTATTCGCCTGGCGATAAGGAATAAAATAATCGAACTTGGGACCATCCATACTCAGTCTGTCCTGATGAACAATCGTCAGGTTAACATCGTCAGGCAGTTTGTGCAGCAATTCTTGCTGCAATAGAAACTCGGATGCTTCCTGAAATCCCTTGCCAGGCACAAGGTAAAACATAAATTGCTTTTCCTGCACCTGCATTACACGAAATTGTCGAACGGCATCCGGGAAATTCCGGTTGACCTTGGTTACAGCATAATGAAACAGAATCGGATTGGCGATCCAATCACCTGATCGAATATATTGGGTTGCCCGCCCACCGGTCACTTCGATAACGGGATATCGCGATCCGCAATCACATTTCTGTTCAGACAGCCTGCCAATATCTCCCGTGTCATACCGGATCAAAGGCCAGATTCGATTGGTCAAGTCAGTAATCACTACGTTTCCATAGCCATCTTTGTCCGAATTCGCAATTTCCACATACAATTGATCACTAGATAAGTGCAGATTACCGCTTCTGCAGCTCATGCCAATACACCAAAATTCGCGGGAACCATAATGGTTATAAACAATGGGACCAAAGGCCTCTTCAATCGTCTTACGCTGATAGTCAAATAACATCTCTCCGTTAATTTCGATATATTTAAACGGAAGTTTGCTCCGATCCAGCTTTTGCTCCAGCAGATGATTCGCGAATAGATAGAGTGCGGTAGATACGGACAGCATCCACTGCGGACGATACTTCAGCAACGCTTCATAATAGTCATCCAGTCGTTCCGGGGACAGATCAAGCATGGAGAGATACATGACCTCATGGTAGATGGATATGGGATCCGTTGACAGATCATCTTCATTGAAGGCATAAAACATGGCATACGGATCTTTAGGTCCAATACCTCCATTAGTGTTTCGAAGGCCCCATAAGAGGCGTGCTTTTTTCCATTTTTCTTCAACTGATTTATAACATTTGAGCGGTTGTCCCGTGGAACCACTGGTATATTCGACATAGAGTTTGGCTTCATTGTCCGTCAGCAGCGATTCTTCTCTGCCGGTCAGTTCAGATTTCTCCAATATGGGTATCTGCTCAAAACGGGCTTGGCTCCAGCCGGCATCGGTAACGCCTTGTAACCTTTGTTTGTAGAATGAAGACTTTGCTGTTGCGTGTTCGATTAAACCTAGTAGCTTGTCCTGAACATGGTCCCACTTGGTTATCATCGTTGGTTTCCCACCTTATGGTTTCAAAGTCACATTGGTTCTTGGGAACTGAACGGCACTCCATATATATGGCATCTCCAGCAAACCATGGATCAATCGCTCCCATCCGACGCCAAAACCCGATGTCTCCCTGTAGTTATCGAGCGTTCTGGACTGGAGATAACATGCGTAATCTTCTTCAGG
Source organism: Paenibacillus sp. FSL R5-0749 (assembly GCF_038595085.1). Taxonomy (NCBI): domain Bacteria; kingdom Bacillati; phylum Bacillota; class Bacilli; order Caryophanales; family Paenibacillaceae; genus Paenibacillus; species Paenibacillus sp. FSL R5-0749. Next base: position 4,078,096 of record NZ_CP152005.1, read on the forward strand.
CAGGTTAAACACTTCTGCTTTTTCTTTCAATTGTTCAAGGGTACCCACACGCTGACCGCTCCCGATCGTTTCCCGATACCCTGGCCAGATATAATCCGTGTTGTTTGCAACGCGTCTGTCCCGGCCCTTCATTTCGGCGTGGTAGAACGGTACTTCAAGCAAAGGAAACTCACTAATTGCCAGGAATCCGCCATAAATCTCGGTGAGTCGGACTTCTTCCCAAGAACCAAAGTGTTCAAGTGTGAATTTGTTGTAGATTTCATCTTTTGTATCTTCGTAAAGTGCGGCTAAAGCTTCTTCAAAAGTTAATTCCGTTATTTTTTGACTGCGACTGACTTCGTCAAGTTGATTCAGACGATCCTGGGAAAGGAACACACTCAGATCCGCTTCATTATGTTTGAGCAAATCCTGAATGACTCTAAACAACAATTGACGGATTATCTCCTTATTTGCTACTTGATCAACCGCGCCTTCATATTCGATATGGTGAAACTCGGACAGATGGGATGCATCCACATTTTCCTTGCGGAATGAGTTATACACGGAGTATACATGATCTACCTGGTGCTGGAGCACCGACAATTCCAGATAAATTTGTGAGGACTCTGATAAAAATGCCTTGTTCGGCAGATCAAACCACTCCAATGAAATAGGGCATACATCCGTTGTATAACTGATGGCCTCGCGACCGTATACGGCCCCTGGGGAAGAAATCATTCGAGTAGTCAAGGGCAGCAGTGTAAACAGGGCATTCATTTCTCCAAAAAACAGATTGCTTGACATATTGATCTGATGATTAATTCTGGCGATAGCGCCCCAATACTTCTGTTCGCTGAAGCTCTTGACCCGATTTTCAGCTTCTGCCAGCGTATATTGCCCTGCAAGTACGTTATCCAAGGCATCGTATATGTTGTTCCCACGATATCCCAATTTCTTGTCTTTTTTTGTATAATAAGGTCCTAACATAAGCTCATCTCTCCTCATATGGATATTATTTTGAGTTAAAATCAAACCTGGCCGGCGATATACTTTTCCCGTTCGTGCTTGCTTCTTACCTTGCGTAACAACTCCGATGGAGACAGGGGGTGAGATTCATCCCATAGGACAGAATTAATCATCAGTTGCTGAACCGTGGGGTGCATCTGATCCATATATGCCTTTTCCTTCATCTCCGGATAGGAAGTATGTCCTCCATACGCTTCCTCTTTACCTTGAACGCTGTAATGCAACGTTCTCCTGTAGTCATGAGACGTACATGCTCCGCGATGAAGTGTATGCGCATTCATAAATAGAACGTCTCCGGGTTGACATGTGATTCGAACCTCGTTAGGTAACGGATTAGCCCCGTTATTGTTCACTTCCCATCTCTCCTGATCAGAAAGTGCACGTCGGTGCGAACCAGGAATCGCGATAAAACAAGAGTCTGGGTACAAGGGAATATTGAACTGCACATGGTTGGGAATACCTTCTGGGTGATATAACTCGTTATCCCCGTAATCCCGGTGCCAACGCAATCGATAATTGATCTTCTCCGGCGACCACAGCGCATGAGCTCCCCAAAATCGCAATTCTTCGCCCAATATCTCTTGAAGTACTTCCATCAGACGTTCGTTCCCAAAAACGTCTCCGAAGGCGGGCTCGTACAAGTCCAATTTGAAAATATTATTTACACCCCAAGTGTCGTAATCAGGCTCCTGTTTCAAGGTGTAACGCGTCGTATACCGGAGTGGTTCCTGCTTCACCTTGGTGATCAATTTTTCCATCGCAATCTTTAGCTGATTCACCTCATCCGATACAAAAATTCCTGTAACGACAGCATAACCATCATCTAGAAAACGCGATTTCAGACCCATGATCAAGCAACTCCTTTCTTGCTATTGGTGTTATGGAACCGCGAACCATTCCTTGTCCATCCGTTCCTTCCAGCGCTCTCGAATGGCCTTATATTGTTCCTCAGCAAGGTTCCCTTTGCTTGCCAATGCATAATTGTCCCGCCAACGATCTGGTTTCGTCGTGCCAATCATGACTGTGTGCACACCGGGAATCGACAGCGCAAACCTCAGTGCCAGTTCTGTCGTAAGCAAAGGATCCTCTTGAAAGGAATATCCCAGCTTGAGCAAACGCTCCTCATAGGTTACTTTTGCTGGCTTGACCATAGATTCCGGCGTCTTGCCCATTCTTTTCCACATAGCAAGCTGGCGTTCATAACGTTTCTTATGCTCCCCTGAATTAACCCAAGCGGCGTTGGCAAGCGGACGCTTTACAATGACCCCAAGCTGCTGCTGCTGTGCTAAGGGAATGATTTCGTCTAAGGCGATTTGATCAGCAATATTAACGGTCACCTGCAGCGTATCAAAACATTGCATCTTGATCGCATATTTCGCTTGTTCCCCGTCCCCGCTGTAACCCAAATATCTCGCTTTTCCCGCTGCCTGAATCTTTTTTAGCGTCTGAATGACTTCACCACGTTGTAAAATCTCTTCAGAGCAGCCATGCAGTTGCAAAACATCAATATAATCTGTGCCCAATCGCTTCAGGCTCCGGTCTACACTCAGTTCCAGCCAGTCAGGGTCCCAATCGTGATACTTGTCCTCGTCCGAGTGGCCGCATTTGGTGAATAGATAGAATTCTGCACGCCTTCCCGAAACGGCCTGACCAATTCGTTCCTCGCTATTCGGGTAACACTCAGCAGTATCAATAGCATTAAGTCCATGATCCAGTGCAAGATTCAGTAGGTGGTTCACTGTTTCCTGGCTGGTTTGTTCATAACCGATCTGGGAGCTGCCGAACCCCATGACGCCTACATGCATATCTGTCTTTCCCAGCGTTCTCTTTTCCATGTCCAACCTCCCTCCCCTTGTGGGTTCAGTAATTTTCACTCAAATACGCTCGAGAGTTCTTCACGACATTCCGAATGTTATCGATGTGCATACTCGCTGAGGAAACTGGCCAATCCCCTCGAATGAGACCAAGACTTGCCAGCCTGATGCACGTTGTGCCCATTAACAGCGGAAGTACCGTAATTTCTTCGGCCAGCAGGGAATGATGTTCTTGATAGCCTTCAAGAAACTGTCGGAACGGCTGAGGTTCCAATTCATGAACGGCTTCAAAACGCGAGCTGCCGTACCGGTAAGTTATGCCGGAAAAAGTAAGCAATCCTTCAGCCAGATCCACAAGGGAATCGGATAAGCATGCATTGTCAAAATCAATCAGCGCCGACACCGAACCGTCGGATGAGAAAATGAAATTCATCGGATTCAAGTCTCCGTGCGCAATCGATGTCACCGCTTCTGCTCTGTCAGCATGCTGAACAGACCACTCGTCTACCAGTTTCTTGCAAACCTGGACAAAACGTTGCACATGCTCCTGATCCTCTTTGCTCATTTCATTGCGTTTCTGCATGTACTTTTTAAGCAAAAGAACAAGTACATCCTTTGTAGAAACATAAGGAGATTGCTCAGGCAACTTCAGGGTCTGAAATGAATTAGCGGACGCAGCCTTTACACGAAATTCACCCAATAAAGCGCCGGCAGCACGTATCTGTTGAGGCTGCGCATTGTATATTGAGCCGTTTGGTATGTACGATTGAAGGTATAATGTACTTTGGTTACCTGCATGTACAATCAGCTCCCTGGATGTAGTTAACTGAACGGCAGGGACACGAACCGCTTTCTGAGCCAGCTCATGCTGGAGCTGAATTATGCTCACGGCGTGCTCAATGGATCGGATATACCAAGGAATTTCTTTCAAAAAGTAGAGGTTTCCCTCCCGGTCTTCAACAAGGGCTTTTCTGGATGTCTCCGAAACCCGGTTGATCGGAACGACAGTACCATTCATATTGAGATACGGGTACGTTGTGTATTCCATGATGCCGTACTGCTCTAACGCTTGCGATAGCATATCCTCCGGGATAAGTCCTCTGCTCAGCTCTAACGGTTTTAGCAACGGCATCCTCCCCTTTACCAAAGTAAGACCCTTAATGTACACTCCATGTGTTGAACTTTTGTGTGAGTAAAATAACTAGTTGACGTCCAAGTCCGGCCATTCGCACACTAACAGGATGTTCTGGATTCGCAAGTACAAATGGAATGCCAGCGTTCCCCTTTGCACTAAGTTCAGGTATTATAGGAAACGTGTCGAGCACTTGCAGACCGTTCGGAACAGCTAACATGCCTTGGGTATCCCCCGAAAAGATTGCAGTGGAATGCCCGCAGCATTCGCATTGGAATTGAGACATATTTTCGACGATACCAAGCAGCGGAACCTCCATCCGTCGCATCAAGTCGATCCCTTTCTGAGTATCTGCAAAACTTACCGTCTGAGGCGTTGTAATCAGAAGACATCGCCCTTTCAACAGACGAAGCAGCTGATGGTGAATCTCGGAAGTCCCTGGAGGCATATCGACGATTAATACATCTACATCCCAGCGGGCTTTTATGAGTAACTGATCCAGTGCACCTTCCAAATATTTGCCTGAAAGAGATCTGCTGAGGCCGTTGTTTTCAATCAGTCCAGAGGAAGAGATGCGGATGCCTGCGTAGGTTCCCGGGTGGATTCCCAGTCCTTCTGCTACCATAGACTCTTCTTCAACTCCGGATACCATGGTAGGTATACTCGGCCCTTCAAAATCTGCATCAAACAATCCTACTCTTAACCCTGGTAATGAATAGGCCAAATTTACAGCGAAAGTGGATTTTCCGACTCCGCCCTTTCCGCTATAGATGAAAAGTACGTCCATGGCATCCTCCCTCGCCCCTAATAGAAAAGCTAAGCATTTTGCTTCAACGTATGGATCATGTTCACAATGTTGCTCATGGAAGCAAACGTATCATTAATCATGTACTCGTCGGGAATAGTCATTTCAAACTTCTCTTCCAGTTCTAGCAGCAAATCGATCGCTTTCATAGAATCGAGACCTGCACTTTTCAGATCGTCCGTCATCTCCAGATCCCGATGAATTTTCTGCTTTACCAGCGCCGTGACTTCATGTTCAATGTATTCCATGCTCATGAATAGTCCTCCCTTCATGCATTTCATTCAAATGCGTTCTTCGTGTTAGAGCAAGCTGTGAAACATGCTTCACGTTACCGTCATCCACGACCAATTCAACGGGAATTTCCCTGCTCAAAAATCCCAATAAACTGGCCGTAATCCCATAAGCCCCAACATTCGGAATGTAGACCTGCTCTTCCAATTGTAAGGAAGGTATAGCTGCTTTTTTGTTAAAAAAATCAAGAGGGGTGCACAGCGGTCCTACAATGTGGGTCGACTCCGGATGAGGGTCGGTCTTCTCTGTGACGGGCTTGATGTCATACTGAACACGTGGAATGCGTCCGAGCCCCGCCATCCCGCCCAGATGGTGAATGCCGCTGTCCAGAACGATAAAGCGGCTGCCCTTACTTTCCTTGATATCCACAACCGAGCTAACGAGAACACCGCATGCGGCCGAAAGATATCGTCCGGACTCATATGCTATAACAGGCTCTCCCATTCTCCATCCCGGCATATGCTCATCGAGAGCAGTCTCCAATTGGACCTTGATTTCACTAAAATCCGGAGGGGGGCCTGACACAGCATAAGGATGTCCAAATCCTCCTCCTAAATCCACGAATTGGAGTGGGATTCCAGTCTCCTTGGATATTCTCGCAATCACCTGAATGGAAGAGAGAAAAGATTCCGCAAGTCTCTCTGCATTCGCAGTATTGGTGCCATTGAAAATATGAAAACCGGCAATACGAATTTCGTCGCATTCCTGCATTTCCTTCAGCTCTCGCAAAAGCTTCTGCTCATCCGTTCCAAACTGAGAGGGTGTGCCCGTCATGGCCAATCCAGCATCAGCCAAGCCCTGATCGGGATTGATTCGCATAATGACTTGAATTGGAGGTGTACCAGAAGACACTACAGACCTTAATTTTTCCAGCTCCTTCATTGATTCGACCGAGAACCATTGTACTCCCTGTGCAACAGCCACCTTCAATTCCGATTCGCTCTTTCCAGGACCCGTGTACAATACATCCCGGGGCAATCCTCCAGCTTCTAACACGGAATTCAGCTCACCTAGCGATGAAACTTCAGCCCTGCACCCCAAATCTAACAACTGCTTAACGATTGCCGGGTGAGGATTGGCCTTCAGAGAGTAATACAACATCGAAGGCTCGGGTAATGCATCTCTCAACCTGTGGCAGGATTGGCGAAGAATATTCAAGTCGTATATATATAACGGACTGCCGTATTTCGACCGCAACTCTCCATAGTCCAAACGCTTCACTCCTTTTCCAGGTCTGTTTTCAGCTTGTTTTTATCAATTTTACCGTTCGAAGTTAAAGGTAACTGGTCTGTAACATAGATGTGTGCTGGCATCTTGTAATCTTCCAGCCGCATTCGTAATTCGTCGAGAAGGCTATCCGCAGTCCGTGTAGAACTCACCGCAAGAATAGGCACAGCAGTGTCCCCGGTCAGTATCAGCGCGGCTTGTTCGACGCCATCGATGTCGACTGCTGCCAGTTCGATCTCCGTAGGACTTACACGAAAGCCGTTTTGCTTGTACATATCATCCTTGCGAGCGTAGAAATACAAGAAACCTTCATCGTCCATCCAGAAGTAGTCCCCTGTGTGCAAGCTCCGCTCAGGAGAAGCCATATTTCGAAAAACGTGCTGTGTTCGTTGCGGATCATTCCAGTAACCCATCATGACATGAGGACCATGCACAACCAATTCGCCAACCTTATTTGGTGGCAGTTGCAATCCTCTCTCATCGATTATGGTGCAACTTGTACCCGGAAGAGATGTTCCAACAGAACCCGGTTTATCAGCGAGAAATTCCGGCTGAAGGATAGAGACCCGTTTACACTCCGTCAGTCCGTACATCAGATGTAGCCGGGCATTCGGGAAAAATGTTTTGAATTCGTTTACATAAGTTTGAGGAAGTGCAGCTCCTGTATTGGTAATGAAACGAATCTCCGGTAATTGCGTCATCTGTCTGCGCATAAGTTTGATCAGCGCTTCTCCCATGCTAGGTACAATTGGTAACCCGGTAATACCCCATTCCCTTATTTTATGAATGAGCGCCGGGCCCACATCAGATCGCTGACCCAAGGCTATCGTTGCATTTTGATTAAACGCCAGAAAAATCTGGTACATCCCGTAATCAAAAGACAATGGAAGAAAATTGCCGATTACGTCGTCTGCTTCTATTTTCAGGCAAGACTGAATGCTCTCCAGTACAAATAGCATGCTGGAGTGGTGTGACACCACAGCCTTCGGCCGGCCTGTACTTCCCGATGTATACAACAGGCAGGCAACTTCATTACCTGAGCGATCTTCGTAATCGGGGTCATCTAATCTGCTATGCTCCACTGCATGTGTGGTCACGTCATTTTCTGATATGACCTTAATCCCTATATAGGATGACATCGCCAACTTTTCAACAAAAGCATCGGTCGTCAGCAGATAGGAAGCTTGCGAATCTTTAACAATGTAGTCCAACTGATACCTTGTTGTACTCTCATGCAAGAGGATATAAGTTGCTCCAAGCCTGGAGGCAGCAAAAATGGATGAGACGAGAAATTTGCCATGAGGCAAAAGCAGTATGATTCGCTCGCCAGTTTTTACACCGCAGGTTTGCAAATAAGTGGATATACGATCCCTCTCCTGAGTTAGTTGACTATAAGTAAAATGGCCTTCGTCTGTGATCAAAGCTGCTTTATGCGGATATCGTTGTTCTGACTGATCTAACAACTCACATAATCGTTTCAATTCAGACCCTCATTCCATGAATGCGCAGTGTTTATCTTGCACGATTTCAGTGATACGTTCATCGCATAAATTGTCGTTAACATGTTGTTTGATGAATATAATTCAATTATAGAGCCTTGAACATAAGTCGCTGTCCATATTTTCCCCAGCTATTTCTTACGCAGAAGATACCATACCTGAGATTCTCCACTCTATCTGCTCGACTGTAGCAAAACATTCATACAACAGGTCCTCGTCGCGGAAAATAATCTCAAACTCCTCTTCTAGTGAAACAATTAGTGAAATATATTTTATTGAGTTAAACCCGAGATTCTCTAATCGCTCATCCAGAGGAATGTCCAAGTGATATCCAAGTATATTGTGAATAATCTGAATGATTTTTCCTTCAATCATCGAGTTAGATACTTGTTCCATCACTGATTCCCTCCCCTGTCTTATTGCACAGATGTTTACGATATTCACTTGGAGAGCGCCCGTAATATTTTTTATAGTACCCGGAGAACTGTGAACTAGAGATATAACCGACAGACTTCGTAATTTCATTGATCGTCAGATCGGTATGCTTAAGCAGTTCGCGTCCTTTTTGTACTCTAATTTTCTGAAGAGATTTAATGGGTGAACAACCGAACACTTTCTTGTATGTGTTACTTAAATAGACCGGATTACAGCTGATTCGTGCGGCCATGTCTTCAAGGGTAAGCGGCTCCGAATATTGACTTCGTATCATGCGATGAACGATAATTAATCGGTTGTCAATCTTACCTTTCAAATTATCGGTGCTCTGGTTCATCACCCGGTACATATTGAAAAATCCTGTGAATTCAAGGGATAGTTGTTTGCTGTACTCAGGTTTGAAAGTGCTCTGTCCGAACATCTCTAAAACGCGTTTTACAAACAACTTGACTCCGTCGTCTTGTCTGGATAATACCATTGGAAAACCAAAGCGCATTTTAGTCATGTTTTCCAAGGTCAGAACGCTGATTACGACAGGTACTGACAATCGGTTTAACAGGATGAGATCGTTGCCCACCAACAAGTCCCTGGAGGAAATATAGTACGAGGTGTCACGATACCTCGTTTCAAAAGACTGTTCGGTAAACGCTACCAAAATTCTATTTGGCTCCGTACATACTGTTTCAGAATAGCCGGGAGCCATGATCATTTTGGGCATCATACTGTACAAATTCCATGTCATCAAAAGTCGCCCCCATTTGAAGAAATTGGAATGTTTTATTAAATTTTAGTTGATTCCTAGACTGAAATCAACAATATTATACATAAATGTGAAATTGATCATAATCTGTAGAAATAAATAAGTGAGGTTGTCGAGGTAGGTTTACTACTAAAATATGCAAAAAAATTATGTAGGTAGACTCTAACTTTTGGACGTAAAGGTGACTGGCTAGAATTCTTTGGTCAAAATCTTCTTAAGGACGTTCCCATGGAATTCATACATATTACCACAAACAGCAACAGTGGATCCAATACGAACCAATTCATTCATTCCATCTGATTAGAACGCTTCCAATTAGTATGAGTCTGATTCCATAGAATTGTTCTAAATAAAGGTACCCATACACTAAACACTGCTTTTATACGTGTTCAGTGTATGGGTACCCGATTACAATGCTTGATGGCTTGAAAACTCTTTTCTTAGATGACATAGATTTATTTTAACTTAACGTCCTATCAGGACCCATCCCCACTTCATCCGGCGCAATCCCATCGCGCAGATCCATGAGATCAGGAGCGCCACAACATAAGATAGGATGATACCCACGCTGAAGTGCCGAGCCAGGTCATCTGAGAATTCACGTCTCCAGAAGAGCAGTACGAGGGGATGCATTAAAAACACACCGAACGCAACTGTACCCAAGGAATCCAGAACATGCGTAGCTTTACGAACTTCAGTATGTTTTCCTGCGCCCAACCGTTCACTAAAGATCAGCAGGAGCAAGCAGGCTGACAACGTAAACAGATTGCGGAACAGGAACAACACGGTATAGGTTACCACCGGGTATGCAGGAAAAGCGGTTTTGATATAAGCATTACCATATATAAAAATGGCACCTCCGCTCAATAACGCAACTATAAGTGCATAACGGTGAGTATACAGTTTCTTCAATGCCCACTCAAAGTTGAGCCCAACCCAAGCGCCAAAACCAATTACAATCAAATAACTGGGTAACAAACTTCCTGTTCGCTCGAAGTGAAACTGCAAATGCAGTGCATAGAAGATTGCTTGGCCCATAATAAAGAATAATGGCAAATACCGAGTAAAAAGAAGATGGCGTGTGAGCGACAGAAGCAATGGAAAAACGATATAGAATTGAAGAATAATCAGAAAAAAGTACAGATGGGTATGAGCGGTTCCCATCACTAATTGTTTGGCAAATTGCACACCATGGGTCAAAGGTTCTTTACCCGCAAGCAACTGTTTAACGGTAAAATAGATAAAGGACCATACCACATAGGGTACACATACATAGAATAAACGCTTTTTGTAAAAGGCGAGCATCCAACCCTTCTCATTCACCTTGGAGCTGTAGTTGTAGAACAGAACCAGGGAGGACAAGAACAGGAACGCTGGAACGGCAAATTGCAGGAACGTGTTCCAGAAGTAATACACATCATGATCTAACGTGTGCTTGGGGTAATGCGCAACTGCTGTTGAAGTCGCATGGATGGCTACCACTGCCATGATGGCCAATGCACGATAGAGATCCAGATACTCAATACGCCGGGGCCGATTAACCGGTTGATTCATAAAATAACCTCACTTGTGCCTGATATGGGATGATAGTTTCCGGCCGCAATCCAGATTCTATGCTTCATTTTAATCAGCACGCGAGGGTATTACAATCATAATCTATATTATTTTCGTTAAATTTCACCACCATTCTTCATTATTCGACATTCTCTATCCAGAATCGTTCAACAACATTGCCATTGGACTCCACATAGTTTTCATCCTGAATGCCACCATTTCGAAGAATAACTCTTCTGGATGGCTCATTATTTGCATCACATACGACCAATACTTTGGTGATTCCAAGCTCTCTCGTTTTCTCCAAAGAGAGCCTGAGAATTTCGGAACCATAGCCACTTTGCCGCTCTCCAGGACGAATGCCATATCCAATATGTCCTCCACTGTTGAACAATTTGTCGTTAAGCTCATGCCTTATATTTACAGCACCCACGATTTGTTGACTCTCGGTGAGTAGCCAGTATGTACTGTCTTTGACCCAACCTTCGGAAATATCGATACCTTGTTCATTGCGCTGCAAAAACGCCAACATCTCATCAAAAGCAGAAGGATCTTTGGAAATGACCCACGGTACCATCAACTCTCCACTTCTCACCCAGTCTTCATAAAATTCCAAATATGCATCCTTATACGCTCGCGATGGTTTAATTAATCTAACATGTTCTTTCCCCACAGTCATTACACCCTCCCAACAGATATTGAAACTACCATGCTGCCGCTTCCAGGACACAACATTCTTGCTCTTCCATCAGACAAGTTCGAAAAAGGACCTGCGTGTGAGCAGATCCTATTCAAAAGTACATCTTACCGTTTATTCTATTATTATACGGACTCTGTCAATGTAACATCCTGAACATCTCGGTCCTTCTTCATATCCGTGTCCTTGTACTTGAATTGGTAACTTCCTGATCCAAGTGTAACTTCAATATCGTCTCCAATACTTCGAATATCCTGAACTTCATTTACCTGATCCAACGGTTTCCCTTGCTCCAGAACGATCTGTGCACCTGCTCCAGGAAGACGTACCGTACCTCTCGTATTGACAGGAATGTGCACGCGTATCTCCATTTCTCCCTCCGCCAGCCGATGCCAACTTGAAGCAACTTGACCATACATCGTCTCCAAGCTCGCTTCCACCCAATCCAGTCCAGGTCCGGGTTGCGGCTCAATATGCACCATTCGGAATCCTGGCTGATGTTCATCGGACTTGATTCCGGCAACATAACGATACAACCATTCCCCAATCGCACCATACGCATAGTGGTTAAATGAGTTCATATCAGCACTCCAGAGACTGCCATCCTCTTTGATCCCATCCCAATGTTCCCAGACTGTCGTTGCGCCTTGAGTCACCTGATATAACCAGGACGGATAATCCTCTTGAAAAAGTAATGTATAAGCCAGATCGTGAAGACCTGCATCACTCAGTACCGGATTCAGATAAGGTGTACCCACAAAGCCTGTAGTAAGATGATTGCCCGCCTCTTTCACGAGTTTTGCCAATTGATCGACAGCGCGAGTTCGTGCAGTCGCGTCCAGCAGGTCAAATTGCAGCGCGAGAACATGCGCTGTTTGCGTTGGAACAGCAATTTTGCCGGCTGGAGTGACGAATTCTTTGTTAAACGCAAGAACAATGTTGGTATGCAACGTTCTATAATATTCAGCATCATCTGTCTTACCAAGTACCTCTGCCGCTTTTTGAGTTAACGAAACCGAATAGGAATAGAATGCAGTTGCTACATAGTCCGTGTCCGTTGCGCCAACATAACTATCCGGCTTGGAATCCAGTCCCAGCCAATCGCCAAAGTGGAATCCCGTGTTCCACAGATATGGGTTATCGCCCTGCCCGTGAATGTACTCGATCCACCGCTTCATACTCTCATATTGTTCTGCCAGTAATCTGGCATCCCCATACATCTCATAGATAGTCCAAGGACAGATGACTGCTGCATCACCCCAAGCGGCGGACGAATGACTGGTGTCACCCCATCCTTCCGACGTGGAACTTCTCAGATCTGGAACGAAGAATGGAATACCTCCATCTGCTCCCTGGTCCGCTTCCAGATCCCGCAACCACTTGGTGAAGAAAGGCGCTGTATTCATGAGGTAGGAAGACGTGCGGACAAACATCTGTGCATCACCGGTCCACCCGAGCCGTTCATCCCTCTGTGGGCAGTCTGTCGGCACATCAAGGAAATTCCCTTTTTGCCCCCACAATATATTGTGATGCAGCTGGTTCACCAAGGGACTGGAGCACGAGAACTGACCTGTTTGCTCCATATTCGAGTGCAGCACTACGCCAGTGAAATTATCCAGATGAACGTGTTCAGAAAAGCCAATCAGCTTCACATATCGAAACCCTTGGAACGTAAAATGCGGTTCGAATGTTTCCACTCCATCCCCCTTGCACGTATAGCGAATACACTGCTTGGCGGAGCGAAGATTATTGGTGTAGAAGTTGCCCTCTAGATCCAATATCTCAGCATGGTGCAGCTCAACCGTCTGACCGACCTCACCTTGAATGCTAAATCTCACCCATCCCACCATATTCTGCCCCATGTCTATTACACGATCTCCCTGTGGAGTTGTTAAGAAGGCGATTGGCTGTATTTGTTCGACTTGGGTAACGGGTACATTCTCCTGCGCAACGATGATATCTTTGGGATGTTCCAATATGTTCACAGGTGACCAATTCACTTCAGATGTATCCGACCAATCAGACTCCAATCGCGCATCATACGTCTCCCCCATATAGATGTCCGACATGCGAATGGCACTTGGAGCAGTCGTCCACTCACCATTGGATACAATACATTCCTCTGATCCATCTGCGTATTTCATATGCAGTTCCAACAACAATGCGGACGTTGAACCAAATATCTCCCGTTCTTTGTTCCAGCCAAGATATCCCCGATACCAGCCATCTCCAAGATATGCGCCCAATATATTCTGTCCATTTTGAAGCAAGTGGGTAACATCATAGGTTTGATATTGTAATCGCTTACGATAAGAAGTCCAGCCAGGTGTAAAATAATCTTCTCCTACTCTTGAGTTGTTGATGTGCAACTCGTATAATCCAAGTGCTGTCACATATATTCTGGCAGACGTAACAAGTTGTTTCACATTAAACTGCTTGCGCATACGCGGGCATGACGTATCTCCATCATCTGATGCTTGAGCTGTGATCCATTCTGCTTGCCACTTGTTATGACGATCCATAAGTCCCATCTCGAAATAAGCCGTTTCGGACCAGTCTGAATCACTTCCTGCATCATCCCATGCGCGAATCCGGTAATAGTATCGCGTTTGCGGAGAAGGCTGAAAATGGTTTAGTTCCACATGTATGGATTGATCACTGCTTATCTCGCCAGAATCCCATGTAATCCCTTCAAAATCTTTCGTTAGGGAGAGTTGTACCTGGTAAGCGGATTGCATACAGTTCCGCCGATCGGACTGCAACTGCCAGCTTAATCTCGGTGATTTTACATCGAGGCCTATCGGGTTGACTCTATATTCACAGCGAAGGTGACTAACGTTGAACATTAGCAGATCGTCCTTTCCATCTTGGCTTCCCATTCGGGGTTACGATATAATTATATCGATCCTGCTGTCGTAAATACCCGGTGATCCGGACTATTTCATCCGGTGATTCAGCCATCTATGCGAGGAGGTTGCCTGTGGATTCATCTGTACAACTTATGAAAAGCGAATACTTTCTGCATAATCATCTGCAACTTTTTGTCAATCGTTGCTCTGAAGATTTTATGCTCCCTTTTCACGCACATGATTTTATTGAGTATAGCTATGTTGCTGAAGGAAAGGGCTTTCATCATATCGGTGAAGATGTCATTCCCGTGAAGAAAGGCATGCTGTTTGTCATTCCTGTTGGCGTTCCTCATGTCTTTCGTCCTGCGAGCACAAACGTGACCGAGCATCCGCTAATTATCTATAATTGTCTGTTTAATGCTGAGTTGATCAACACGCTGACAGCCATCATTCAGGAGAAAGAAATCATTCAACATCTGATGGACTTGGCACAAAATCAGGTTCCTTATATATCCATTGTGGATCGCAACGATCAGATGGAAGAACTAATGGTGAAGCTGTATCGTGAATCCTCCGTTCATGGAATCGGCTCGTCTACCATGTTATACACCTTGGTAAGCCAGTTGGTATTGATGACCTATAGACAACTGTATCAAAAGGATCAGGATGAAGAGAATCATTCCACTGGGTTTGATTACATCCTTCACTATATCAAGGAACACGTAAGCAATCGTATTCGGATGTCTGATCTGGTACGCATATCAGGCTGGAGCGAAAAGCAGATTGGGCGAATGTTTCTGCGGCATACCGGACAGACCTTTAGCGGCCACCTGCAACATCTACGCATACAAAAAAGCTGCGAAATTCTAAAGAATTCACAGCACAAAGTCAGCCTGATTGCCGAGCTGGTCGGATATCGGGATATGGATTCATTCTATGCCGCATTCAAAAAAATAACAGGCGAAACACCTCTCGCCTATCGCAAAAAATCCAGAGCACTTCACTCTGGACGATAAGATTACCTACCTTTTAGACACCAACAACCTGTAACATTTCATCTATGTATGCCTTGGCTTCTTTCCATGAAGACATCAACGGAAAGTTGTATCGCTCACGCTCCTGTATATTCCACGGATGCGGGATACAGATAACCTTTTTGCCATCCTCATGCGCGGGAAACAGATTATGTGCTCCATCATCAATGAGCAGATCGAATCCGAGCAAGTTTTTTCGTTTGCATGTAATAAACTGTTCAGCGGTTATAAAAGGCATGTGCTGCTGAAGCCAGTTCCACTTCTCAACCACTGTTTTTGGCTCTGCTGCTGTCACGACAATGACATCATAGGCATCGTTCAGCTTTCGCATCTCATCTACAACATATTCGTCGTATAATTCCAATTCCTCGAACAGACCCGGCCGACCATAAAATACATCGTGCGTGCTCTCTGGATGACGCAAATGGGACGTATCCCAATGAATCATATCCTCATACCGCAACGGATGGGTCGGGAAGTTAAGGTTGTTGTGATATATAGCCCGCTTGACCAGATGACATATCGTGTCATCCATATCTACAGCAATAATAGGCTTCTTCATGGTTATCCCTCCCCCAATACGATCACAGTATACCATCCAGTATGTTATGAAGTCATCCCTTTTACCTTGAAGTGCCATTAGCGTGGATGAAAATCCTGCGAGATGATATTAAAAAGGCACCCCGATGGCGTAACACTAGCTATGCCTGGGGTGCCTTTTTAGATTAATTTATTCCAAGTTTTCGCCATTGGAGGCAATGACTTTTTGGTACCAACCAAAGCTTTTTTTCTTATACCGATTCAATGTGCCTTGTCCGTTGTCGTCCTGATCCACGTAGATCACGCCATAACGCTTGGACATTTCCGAAGTGGATGCGCTGATGATATCAATCGCTCCCCAGTTGGTATAGCCCATGAGGTCCACACCATCCATAATGGCTTCTTTCATTTGTGTAATGTGTTTTCTCAGATAATCAATCCGGTAATCATCGTTAATGGAACCATCTGCTTCAACGGTATCTTTCGCGCCAAGTCCATTCTCCACCACAAATAATGGCAATTGGTAACGATCATACAACTCTTTCAATGCTACACGCAGACCAATCGGATCAAGCTGCCAGCCCCACTCCGTACGCTCCAAATTTGGGTTCTTAATCGTGCTGTACAGGTTGCCTCCAGTCACTCCATATTCTTCTGGATTTACTGCGGACACCAAGGATGTGTAATAACTGAATGAGATGAAGTCAACTGTGTGCTCACGCAGGATCTGCTCATCCCCCGGTTCCATGGCAATGGTAATCCCGTTCTCTGCCCAGTACCGAGCCATGAATGTTGGGTAACTACCACGAACTTGTACATCCGTATGCAGCAGGTTCAGCTGGTTATCGATCTGTGCTTGCAGCACATCCTCTGGCTTCGATGTCGCCGGGTAGTGAATCATGCGTGCAAGCATACATCCGATCTGGAAGTTCGGGTTAATCTGACGTGCTTTTTCCGTTACCAGGCTGCTGGCTACAAATTGATGATGAAGTGCCTGATAGGAAGCCTGCATCGTGTTCTCCACCCGGTCTTCAATAATACCTCCGCCTGTGAACGGTTCAATAATGGTCGTGTTAATCTCATTAAACGTCAACCAGTATTTTACCTTGTCCTTATACCGATTCATCACGGTTTCTGCATATCTTACAAAATGTCCAATCACTTCGCGGCCTGCCCAGCCGTTATATTTCAGTACAAGTGCCATCGGCATCTCATAGTGCGAGAGTGTTACGAGAGGTTCGATATCGTATTTACGGAGTTCATCGAACACTTCGTCATAGAAGCGCAGTCCCTCTTCATTTGGCTCGGCATCATAACCATTCGGAAAAATGCGCGGCCAGTTGATGGACAGACGAAATGTTTTGAAGCCCAGTTCAGCGAACAGCGCAATATCCTCTTTGAAACGGTGGTAGAAATCAATCCCATAACGCTTCGGATAACCTTCCGCACTGTGATGTGCCATTGCTTTCTCAACCGTTGCACTCGTAACATGCATCAGTTCTCTAAGGTTCGTGTAGTCCTTTTTCTCAAAATAAGGAACCATGTCGGCTGTCGACCAACCTTTGCCGCCAGCGTCGAATCCACCCTCAGCCTGATTAGCGGCAATAGCGCCGCCCCATAGAAAACCTTCCGGAAACCCTTGTCGATGAATCATCCGTATCTCTCCTTCTTTTGTTGAATTTGGCTATTAGTCCCAAGACGATTAGATTTCAGCTTTCAAAACGTCTTCACCCATCGTGATATCGCCCAATTTCACCGGTAGAACCTGCTTGTAATCTGCCGTATTGGTAACAACCATAGCCGTTGTAATGTCGTATTCTTTGGCAATCTCGGCCAGTTCAAATGTGAGTAACTTGTCTCCGGCTTGTACACGTGCTCCTGTAGCCACATGTGCATCGAAGTACTGTCCACGCAGCTTCACCGTGTTGATTCCGACATGAATCAGCAATTCCATTCCGTTATCACTGCGGACAACGATCGCATGTTTCGTTTTGAACACATTCATGATCGTACCCGTCACTGGAGATAGCAATTCGCCCACCGTAGGAACAAATGCCACACCTTTACCCATCAATTCATCACCGAATGTTGGATCATTGACTTCTTTGAGCGGAATGGATTTACCTGTCATTGGTGCAACGGCTACCGCATTACTCGTTGGTGTTGGAGCGCCCATGTCGTCCACGTTTACACTTGCCGCATCGCTCGAAGGTGTTGTCGCTGCCGCAGAAGAAGCGCCTGGTGAGAATTGAGCCAATGCCTCAGCGTCTCCTTCTTCTTCCTTAATACCGAATATCGTAGACATAATCGTACCTACAACAAATGCAAGAATCATACCGCCAAAGGAATACCAGAACGTTTGACCGATCAGGGAAGGAAGTCCTGGGAGACCACCGTTACCTGCAAGTACGTATGCTTTGGCGCCAAAAGCAAGGGCGAAGCCGCCACCAACTGCGCTACCAATCATCGCTGCGGCAAATGGTTTTTTATACTTCATGTTAACCCCGTACATCGCCGGCTCCGTTACACCCATGAGTGCCGTGAAGCTCGTTGATAATGCCACGGTTTTGAGTTTTTTATCTTTTGCCCGGAAGAATACACCAAGAGTTGCACCAGCCTGACCCATATTGGAGATAAAGGTCAATGGCAAGAATTTATCGAAGCCCAGTGTAGCGATATTACTCAAGATGATCGGCACAAGTGCATAGTGCATTCCTGTCATAATAATGAGCGCCATTGCGCCGCCTAGTACGATACCTGCAATCAATCCACCTTCATTCAGCAGCCAGTTGATGCCGCCAGACAATCCGCTACCTACAAATGTACCCAATGGACCGATCGCAATCAGTGTCACCGGAACCATCACAAGCAAGGTAATCAAAGGCACAAGCAATAGCTTGAGTGCAGCAGGGATAACACGGTCAACCCATTTCTCAACATAGGACATCAACCATACAGCGAGTAAAATTGGAATAACCGATGAAGCATAACTTACAGCCGTAACCGGAATTCCCAAGAATCCAACCGATTCACCGCTAGATAGCAATGCTGTCATGTCTGGGTACATTAATGCCGTACCTAGTGCAATGGCAACAAACGGATTACTGCCGAATTTGCGAGCAGCGCTGACTGCAATCAGTAAGGGCAGGTAGTGGAATACGCCGTCACCAATGGCTGAGAGAATACGGTACGTATCTGTTCCAGCGGACATCCAACCTATGGACACGAATAGTGCCAGTAACCCTTTGAGCATACCTGCCGCTGTAATCGCCGGAAGCATAGGGGCGAAGACACCTGCGATGGTCTCAAAAATATTCAGAATGACATTTTTACTTTTTTCCGGCTTAGGCTGTTTACTTTCCGTACTTTGCTGGATCGCTGGATGTTCCTTCACCATGGCGTCGAATACTTTCGACACATCATTACCGATAATGACCTGAAATTGATCACCAGAAATATTCGTACCCATGACTTTATCCAGTTTATTGAGTGAACCGTTATCGACTTTATCGTTGTCTTTCAGATCAAAACGTAAACGTGTAACACAGTGATACACTGAATTAATATTTTTGGTTCCCCCAACGGCTTTGATGATTTCCTGCGCCGCTTCCTGATGTTTCATGATGTTTTCCTCCTCATTTTTCCAATAAAAAATACCCGAATGAATATAGCGCAAAAATGTGGCGCCATCTCATTCGGGTATTGCCTGATTGAACAGTAACAAGCCCATGGGATATCCAGTTGTAATTTCATTCTATTGCGTGGACTTTAAGCATCCCGCTTGGTTTTCATCAGACGTTCCAGATGGAGCGTTAGATATAACTGCTCCGAGTGAGTCATGTCATACTGATAATTCTTATGGATAAAAGTCTCGATCTTGCCAATACATTTGAAAGTCTCCGGATAGTTTTTCCGAACCACTTCATACAGATACTCCTCGGCATCATCATGTGAAGAATGCGTAATGACACGCTGACAAAAATATTTCAAATGGGTGATGAAGCGGAAATAATTGACGCTATCTTCATCCAATTCGATATTGAAGTGATATTTGATGATATTCATAATCTCTTGCAGCAGCTGCATGAGATGAGTGACATCATTCATGGAATCATTCACTTCCGCATTGATGAAATGTAGTGCAATATTACAGATTTCATCTTTGGGGAACTCAATATCCAGTCTTTCCTTCAGTAAGGTCAGTGCTTCTCTGGCCACATCATACTCTGCCTTATAGAAGTGCTGAACTTCCCAAGAAAGTGGATTGCGAGTGATCATTCCTTTTTCCAAGCGTTGAACAGCAAAATGAATGTGATCCGACAGCGAGACATAGATCCCGTCACTGATGGTTTTGTTCAATTGTGTTCGTGCGAGTGTCACAATATCATCTGTTGCCTGCAGAATCTCAATCGGCACTTCAGCTACAATGGATTTAAATTTCTCATAGATCGATGTATCCTGAAGCCGAAATACCTTCTCAATCCGCTCCTCATCAATCTCATCGCC
The DNA here is from genome assembly GCF_038595085.1 of Paenibacillus sp. FSL R5-0749. Lineage (NCBI taxonomy): Bacteria > Bacillati > Bacillota > Bacilli > Caryophanales > Paenibacillaceae > Paenibacillus > Paenibacillus sp. FSL R5-0749. Next base: position 4,098,244 of record NZ_CP152005.1, read on the forward strand.
TGCTTTGAACTTGAATCCGATACCCCGGCCGAGGATCAGTAGTTCCTGATTTTTGTCATCCACGGTACTGACAATATTGTTATTAAATATCTGTTTAATAATCATTCTGGACCCACCTGGTTTTTTTTGAGGAATAAAAAAGGGCAAAACCAAAATAGAAATAATAAAATCATTTCCATAGTGGTTTTGCCCGCATTACCGGTAACAAGCCTCGGATCTAATTTATCATAACCTGAAAACGGTGTCAACCACAAATACTGCCAATGCTATGCCACCTCATGATCTTATCGGAGTCATGTCCCTATGATCCATGTTTAAGGTACATATGTCTAATGATTCACATGTTGCTGCACATTCAAACAACGTCACTCAAACCAATCATTGTATTAATTGAACAAACGAAAGGCCCTTCTCTCGAAGGGCCTTTCATCATTACTGGAACGTCACATTAATCTGTACAATCTCCGAACGACTGCTTGTACGAATTGGAGGTCCCCAGAAGCCAAATCCTGAGGTTACGATGGAGTGCATGGAACCCTTTTGCAGATAACCCCAATCATTCTCATAAATCGCTTGAGTGATGAACTGAGCCGGCGCAATCTGTCCACGGTGGGTGTGACCGGATACCACCAGGTCTACATTGTTCTGTTCCGCTATATCCAGATCATACGGCTGATGATCCATCATAAGTACCGGCTGGCTTAAGTCGGTATCTTGCATTAATGTGGCTACTTCTGCACGATCCTTCTCTGTCCGGTCTTTCCGCCCAATGAGGGTGATCTTGTCATCCAGTACAATCTTGTCATCATACAAAACTTGCATATTGCTCTTCTCCAGCGCAGCGATCAGATCTTCAATCGGACCATCGAACTTGTCGTGGTTCCCGAGAGAAGCATAGACACCATATGGAGCCTGAATTTCACTGATAATATCCGCAATTCCGCTATTCAGATACATATCCAGATTATCATCAATAATATCTCCCGGATACAGCACCAGATCCGGCTTCAGCGCATTAATCTCCTCCACCATGCGTTTGGCATGTGCAGGACCAGATAGAAGTCCGAAGTGCATATCGGCAGCCATGACAATGTTAAGCTTGTCTACACCTTCTACTTTTTTGTCAATCTGGATATCATACGTTCTCACTACCGGGCTGTAGGCGTTGAAAATTCCATAACCCATTGTGGAAACTAACAGCACCAGCGTAACAACACCCGCCCATTTCTGTGTGTGATGTCTAGGAATACGGGTTAATTTCAACAACCACATCGTAAGGTGAACGACGGGCAAGATCAGCAATAACAACGAGAAGATCGCCAGCCAGTAAGAACCGATGATACTGAGAAACGAAATACTTCCAAACACACGTGCCAAAATGAAGGAAACCGCAAGGAATACAAGCGCTATAATATAAAACCATCGAAATCTGGCGGACACAACTGGTTTCATCCAACTCCAACCGCTCCAGCCTATGTAGAACACTAATAAACCGTATATTACCAAAAATAATATACCCACTAATACAAACATGCCCGGTCTAACCTCCACGTTAATAAGTTGTATGCTGAATTTTTATTACGGATGTAGTTCCGTCTGAACAAGTATAACGTAGTTGAAGGGTCAGATCATCTGTTTGCCCACCCCAGATTCGTACATTTTATTACAATTTGATGATATTTAATTTTAAGCAATTCATTGTCTACTCGCCTGATTACATTTTTCATGGAATGAGTATCAAAAATGTCTGGTCTGGTTACACAACGTTCAATGTAAGTTTCGTTCAACCATAATCTTTAAAAGACTTCTCAAGCTCTATCTCGACGGTTTTTTTTCAAAGAAATAACACTAATCACTTTCATCATGAAAACCTATTTTTTTGGGCCGAATATAAAACAGCGGAAATTGTAGCATTTACTACGATTCCGCTGTTTAATTCTGCTACAAGAATCTTCTCGTGGCTTATTCTTTTATCTCAGCATGGGCTACAATTACAGCGCGACCAAGGGTGTGTCCAAACATGTTAAATCCCAGAAATGCTGGAGTGGCTTCAGCACCAACGCCGATATCTTCTACATCTAGTGCGTGGACTACGAAATAATAACGATGAGCTCCATGCCCTACAGGAGGAGCTGCACCAATAAATCTCGCAGCACGCGCATCGTTTGGAAGTTGATACGCTCCATTTGGCAAATTCGTTCCGTCAGGCGTACCTGCATTTCTTGGCAAATGGGTTACATTCGCCGGAATATTAACAACTGCCCAGTGCCAAAAACCAGACCCTGTTGGTGCGTCTGGATCATATACAGTTACTGCAAAGCTTTTTGTTCCTTCAGGTGCACCCTCCCAGGACAATTCTGGCGAAACATCCTCACCACCAGGAATACCAAAAATACCGGATAAGTGCATGCTTGAGATCGAATGCTCATTTGTAATATCTGAACTTTTTAAAATAAACTCCTGAGTTTCAGGGATTCTCTCGAACGGATTATTCATAAGAAAAACCTCTCTATCATTAATATATTATTATTTAACTTCTGAAGAAGCTTCGATAACCGCTCTTCCCAAGGTATGACTAAGCATGTTGAATCCAAGAAATGCTGGCGTATCCTCCGCTTTCACTCCAATATCTTCTACGTCCAAAGCATGTACAACAATGTAGTATCGATGAGGGCCATCTCCTGCTGGAGGAGCAGCTCCAATATAACGTGCGGCACGAGCATCGTTCGGCAACTGCATTGCCCCTTTAGGTAACTTTTCTCCACCTTCATCTCCAGCACCCGTTGGAATTGAAGTTACATCCGCTGGAATATTAACTACAGCCCAATGCCAGAATCCTGAACCTGTTGGTGCATCTGGATCATACATCGTCACTGCAAAACTTTTTGTCCCTTCGGGAGCACCCGACCAAGTGAGTTCAGGAGAAGAATCCTTTCCGCCTTCCACTCCAAATATTGCAGACATTTGGTCCCCTTTCAGAACAAGATCATCACCGATATTTGAACTTTTTACATCAAAAGCAGCGACTTGAGGCATCCGGTAAAATGGATCATTTTTAGACTCTGATGCTTGAGCTTGTTCTGCAGTTTGCTTAACTTCACTTGCTGCATTTGTATTCGTTGCGGTCTCAGGCTCTTGCGCCTGACTGCAAGCCGACAGTAATACTACTCCTGTCAGTAACAATAATCCCCATGCTTTCTTCATTAGAATTGCTCCTTTCTTGACACCGTACAATTTTTAAAATTTAAGACACAGTCGATTTTATACTACATAATATAATTTGTAAATATAATCGATTATTACATTTTTGATTATTTCTCTTCTTATTAGTGAATTCCCTTAGATAAATTGCATTTTGTTCAAGTAATTTGGTAATGTTAAAGTATTATCCATAGATCCATGAGCTTTTATCTAAAGAAAGATTAACTGATTTCATAAAGGATGGTTATTATTTATGGCTAGGAGAAACGGCTCTTCCACACTTAGTGAAAATGTTCTACAACAGCTTCGATCAGAGATTCTTTCCGGCAATCTCCCTCCTGGGAAGCCCCTTAAGGCATCAGAATTATCTGGGATCTTCGAAGTTTCTATTGCTGTAATACGCGAAGCTTTAACTAGATTAGCTGAACAAGGATTGATTGTATCCTTACCCAACTTGGGTTTCAGCGTCAAAACGATTTCTACAACAGAACTGCAAAATCTGATTGAGTTTCGTATTCTTAATGAAGGCGCTGCTTTGGCTTCCGCTATTGAACATGGCGACATTCATTGGGAATCCACCATTATTGGGGCTTACCATAAACTGAGTCAAACTCCTCAATATGTATCTGAAAACCCCACCCAAATTAACATGCAGTGGACTGAATTACACCGAGAATTTCACCAAAGCATTTTGTCTGCATGCCCCAATCCTTTTCTTACTGATCTTTGTGTTCGTCTGTGGGATATTAGTGAACTTTACAGGCATTGGTCTATCACAAGGGATCTGAACCGAAACGTTGACGACGAACACAAAGCGTTGATGGATGCCATTATTGCCCGAAATACATCCGAAGCACTAGAGCTTCATAAACAACACATTCATGTAACTGCGGACGTCTTGATCAAAGAACAAAATTAAATCCACAATAAAAAGAAGCTCTTGTCAGAATGGACAAGAGCTTCTTTTTATTCCAACCATTTTTTATACTAATTTGTTCTGAAGAGTCCCCAGACCCTCAATACTCACTTCAACTTCATCACCAGCTTTTAACCAAACCTGTTTATCTTCAGAGTAACCAAGAATAACGCCTTCAGGTGTTCCCGTAAAGATTAAATCTCCCGGTTTCAGAGTCATATACTGAGAAATGTAAGATACTAAGTACGCACAATCAAAAATCATATTCTTGGTATTCGCCAACTGACGAACTTCACCATTGACCTTACAACTGATTTCAAGGTTGGATGGATCTACTTCATCCGCTGTGACAAGGTAGGGACCAACTGGAGCGAACTGATCTAACGATTTTCCGAGGAACCACTGACCCGTAAGTAACTGAAGATCTCTCGCGGACAAATCATTTCCGACACTATATCCAAACACATATGATAATGCTTCTTCTTGGGAAACGTTTTTAGCTTCTTTACCGATGACCAATACCATCTCTGCTTCATAATCATATTTTTGAGCCGTTTCTGGTAGTTTTACAACTTCGTTGTGTGCAGCAAGTGCGTTATTAAATTTACTGAAAAGAACAGGTGACTTAGGGACTTCCATTTTGGCTTCTTGAATATGCGGCATATAGTTCAAACCTACACAGATCAATTTTTCTGGCTGTTCTACCACTGGAAGAATATGAAGGCTGGATTCTTGCAAATAGAAGGAAGCTTCTTTCTGCTCATGTGCCTGATTAACAAGGATTTGCAGAGAATCTAGTGCTCTTTGTCCTTGATTAATCACTTCTTGCATTGTATTAGGAACAGCCACATTCAAGGATTGACTTGCTTTGCTTACATCAAGGACTCCTCGAGAAGTCACTACACCTATTTGGGATTGTTGATCTTGTTGAAAATGAATGAGTTTCATAATTATAACTTCCTCTCGAGATCATTTAATGATTCGTGCACTGACAGACATGTTGTACAGCTCCATCTACTAGCCTTCGGACAATGTCAACTTCAGCGTCATTGCGTGGAGCATAAATCAGCAGATAAGTATCTGGTAAACCCAATATAGGAGAACCTGAAAGGGAATGGCGCTCTCCCCAACCTTTCCTAATCACTTCTGATGCATCAGTAGGACTAAAAACCATATGCATGGAAGAGTCATCTGGATGAATATGAGCTATTTCGCCACATGTGATTTCACTAACGGGATGTCCTTTAACCTCTTCACGTAAAGTAATAGCATCATTACGCTTTTCATAATAACTCTTCACAAAATGAATTGTAGTGGGATGATCTTTTACATAATCATCAAAGGTTCGTTGCAGCAATTGTCTTACCTCTTGATTGGGTCTTTGATCCAACTGTCTGTGTGGTACAGGATGAATTCCGATCTTTGGCCGATTCCCCTCTCGGTATGGCAATTCACCAATACGTATGGAGTCTTCCGAACTTCCAATTCGATCCTGATAAATATCCAGTGTGAATGGATCACGTTTCTTCAATCGGTAGTATGAAACTAACAACCAACCGTACAGATTGTAAGGTACCCCTCCCTTGCCTAAAGCCTTCCATGTTTTGTAGTCTTTCGTGACCCATGCAATTAAAATGATGACCACTGCAACAATGATTAGAATATACATAAAAACGACTAACCTCCCTTCACAAAATCGATTATATATTAAATAATCGATTTTGTGAACGTTAAAATTTTTCATTACTTTTATAAATCATCTCCGTTTGTTGAAATCACATCTTTATACCAGTAATAACTCTCTTTACGCACCCTTTTTAACTCTTTTTCTTCGTGCTCATCACGGTCTACATATACCAGACCGTATCTTTTTTTAAAGCCATTGCTAGAGCTAACAATATCCATAAAAGCCCACATGTTATACCCAATAACAGGAATACCCTCAGAAATTGCTGTTCGCATCTGACCAATATGATCTTTGAGATATTGAATACGGTAAACATCATCAATCTTTCCTTCAGCATCGAGAACATCAGCCGTACCAAGTCCATTCTCAGTCACCATAAGAGGCAAATGATAACGATCATATAAGTCGCGGAATGATTTTCTGAATCCAATTGGATCAATTTGCCAGTTATACTCGGTAGCATCTAAATATTCATTGGGAACATATTCAAAATAACCAGGAAGTACAGGGTTCAAAATACTGGTATAATCAGATTTAGTTTCCGGTGAACAGTAACGAGCTGAGAAGCTGACGTAATAATTGAAACCGATGAAATCTGGAGATCCTGCTTTTAAAATTTCCTCATCGCCGTCTTGAACTTGCGGAAGCCATCCTTGTTGTTTGAGATAATGCTTGTAGTAAGCAGGGTATTCACCAAAGACATACGTGTCTGTTAAATAGTGATTTAGTAAACGATCCGAGTCCTGAGCTGCCAGTACATCTTCCGGACGTGAAGTTGCTGGATAGGCAGGCAAATAGGCAAAGGCTGGTCCAATTTTCGCCTGTGGACACAGCTCATGACATGCAACCACCGCTTTCGCAGAAGCCAAAAACATATGATAATTCATTTGATGACGCAATCTCTCTTTCATATGGCCAGACTCTAGATGTTGCAGACCTAATAATTTGTCTTTTCGAATCATCAGGTTTTGTTCGTTAATTGGAAGCCAGTACTTCACTCGGTCCCCGAATTGATGGAGTAGTGTACGCGCATATCTGTCAAAATCATCAACACTCTTTCGGGACTGCCAGCCGTTATATTGATCAATGAGGGCTTGAGGCATATCAAAATGATACATAGTGACTATAGGCTCAATGCCATTTTCCAAAAGTGTATTAATTACATCATCATAAAATTTAATTCCTTCGGTGTTAGGCAGTTCATCGTTTCCATTGGGAAAAATGCGAGTCCAAGCGATAGAAAATCGATAAGATTTTAGGCCAAGCTCCGCCATAAGCTGAATGTCCTGTTTGTATTTATGATAAAAATCACTTGCAACTTTGGTGTCCGCATACTGATCCGAATGTTTGAATGAGGCAACATCCGCAACAGAAAGTCCTTTTCCGTCATGTGCATAACCTCCCTCAACCTGAAAAGCAGACGTTGCAGCTCCCCACAAAAAATTGGTTGGAAAAGTCTTTTTATCGTTTAAGTCCATTATTGTACGTCCTCCTGCTTTTCATTAGATATTTTGATAAGCGCATCATTCGCTTGCACTTCTCCATGGGAGATCACATCGATTGTGGGATAATTAAAGCTGTTTGTCACAATAAGCATCGTCGTTGTATCGAACCCTGCCTCACTGATCTTCTCCAACTCGCATTGAACCAGCAAATCACCGTGTTTGATGATATCGCCTTCCTTGATATGCACATTGAAATATTTACCTTTTAACTTCACTGTACCAATACCAATATGAATCAGAAGCTCAACACCTTCATTGTTCCTGATTCCAATCGCATGTCCACCAGAATGGACTGAAACAATCTCGCCATCACACGGTGCATATATGGATCCTAAGTTGGGAATAATCGCACCACCTTTACCTAATGCTTCAGAAGCGAATGCTTCGTCATTCACTTCGGTTAGAGGTATAAAAGTACCACTTACAGGAGCATCAATAATGACCTCTTGAAAGGAAATTGTTCCCGCTTCGGCTGGATTTTCGAGCAACTCTTCCGGGATATCGTCATCCATTTTGAATTTCCATAACAAAGTTACCCCGAGTGCCATTAGAAATGCAGCAGCAATTGAAATAATGACGCCTACGAATCCAGGTCCAAAAAAGATAGGTAATGTCATCAGTCCAGGAACTGCAGCCGCATACGCTTTGGAACCTGCAATTCCGACGATAATTCCACCTATAGACCCGCTAACAACTGCGATAAACATAGGTACCTTATACTTTAAGTTAAAGCCATATATAGCGGGTTCAGTTATACCCAGAGAAGCAGCTAAAGATGCTGTCGTTGCAACCGATTTCATTTTCTTGTTTTTAAGCTTCAAAGCTACACCTAAAGCTGCGCCCGATTGAGCTAGATTTGCCGGTGCCGCAAACGCAAAAATGGTTGTGTACCCTAACATGGCAATGTCATTTAAACCAATTGGCACTAGAACTTTGTGCAAACCGAACATAACCAAGATGGTCCACCCACCCCCTACAAACAAACCTGCAATCAGTGGGCTTACCTCGTACATGTAATTATACCCTGACGAAACCACATCACCTACATAAATGCCGAATGGCCCAAATATTAAAAGTGTTAGAGGTACGATGACACTTAAACTAATCGCGGGAATTAGTAAAAGTTTTAGCACATCGGGGATAATCCGAGTTAACAAGCGTTCCAGATAGGACAGCACCCAAATAGCAATAATACTCGGTATAACCGTTGAAGCGTATGTGCCGCTTAATACAGGTATGGAAAGAAAGGTCAGAGGTTCACCACTCGCCATAAAAGTAACTAAACCAGGATAGAGTAGCGACAAACCGATGATGACGGAAACCATCTGATTTGTCCCGAATTTTTTAGATGCTGTAATAGCAAGTACTACAGGAAGAAAATAAAACACACTATCCGAGGCAGCATTCAGAATTTGATAAGTTCCGGTGGTCTTTTGGAGCAGCTCCGTTTGAGTCAGAATTAACAAAATCCCTTTGATAATACCTGCACCAGCTAAAACACCGATAATTGGTGAAAAAATGGAGGAGACCACATCTATTGCTCTCTCTAGAATGGAACCTTTGGAGCTGGAATTTTCAGAAGATCCTGCTCCGTCACCTAGTGAAGTTTGTTCCATAATCTCTTTATAGACTTCTCCAACGACATTACCAACCACAACTTGAAACTGCCCCGCAGTTTCAACCACCGTTAATACTCCAGGAAGCTTAGTTAATTCCGATTTTCTAACAATCGACCGCTCTTTGAGAGTAAAGCGCAATCTTGTTGCACAATGGATCAACGAATTGATGTTAGATTCCCCACCAACCAATTCTATGATTTCTTTTGCCATTTCCTTTTTGTTCTTCAATGTGAGCTCACCCCTGCTTGTCCATGATGTACATTGCAAAAAATATCCGCATTTGAAACCGCTTCCCCCTCTCCAAATTGATTCTATTACAAATAATCGATTATGTAAATAAAAATCGTTTATTTACTAACTTCTATTTTTTTTCTATCTAAAAATGCACACTTTATCTGCTTTTAATCACAATTACTATACATGTTTTCGTCTTCAAAACTCTTCAAAAACAAAAAAAAGCACCTCCGCAACTCCCCCTTAATTAAAGGAAAAGTAACGAAGGTGCTCTTATTTAATTTACTCGTTTGTGTCCATCCACTGGAAGTGGAATGAACCTTCTTTGTCCACACGTTTGAAGGTGTGAGCACCGAAGTAGTCACGTTGTGCTTGCAGCAAGTTTGCTGGCAAACGCTCTGTACGGTAGCTGTCGTAGTAAGAAAGAGCGCTGGAGAAGCCTGGTACCGGAATACCTTGTTTTACAGCAGCTGCTATAACTTCACGCCATGCACCTTGATAAGACTCAACGATGTTTTGGAAATATGGATCAAGCAGCAGGTTTTTCAGAGCTGCATCTTTGTCATATGCTTCTTTGATGTTTTGCAGGAATTGTGAACGGATGATACATCCGCCACGGAAGATCATGGCAATGTTGCCGTATTTCAGATCCCAGCCATACTCGTCGGAAGCTGCACGCATTTGTGCAAATCCTTGTGCGTAAGATACGATTTTACTTGCAAACAATGCTTTACGAACGTTCTCGATGAACGCTTTTTTATCGCCAGAGAATGCTTCAGTTGCTGGTCCACTGAGGATTTTGCTTGCTGCTACTCGCTCGTCTTTCATCGCAGACAGGAAACGGGAGAATACAGATTCTGTGATCATGGACAATGGGACGCCGAGATCCAGCGCGCTTTGGCTCGTCCATTTACCAGTTCCTTTTTGTCCAGCAGCGTCAAGAATAACGTCAACCATCGGTTTGCCGGTTTCTGGATCATATTTGGAGAAGATGTCTGCCGTGATTTCGATCAGGTAGCTGTCCAGCTCCCCTTGATTCCACTCTGTGAAGATTTCATGCAATTCTTCAACGGAAACGTTCAATACGGATTTGAGCAAGTGGTACGCTTCACCAATCAACTGCATATCTCCGTACTCGATACCATTATGCACCATTTTTACATAGTGTCCGGCACCATCTGGTCCGATATATGTGCTACAAGCATCATCGCCCACTTTGGCGGAGATTGCTGTAAGGATCGGTTCTACCAATTGATAAGCACTTTCCTGACCGCCTGGCATGATTGCCGGGCCTTTCAGTGCGCCTTCTTCACCACCGGATACACCTGCTCCGATGAAGCGGAAACCTTTTTCTTCCAGCTCTTTACTGCGACGTTGTGTATCAGGGAAGTAAGCATTACCTCCATCAATAATAATGTCGCCTTGATCCAGATGAGGAAGCAGTTGTTCAATCGTTGCATCTGTTGCTTTACCTGCTTGTACCATAATCAAAATTTTACGCGGAGACTCCAGGGATTCCACGAATTCTTCAATAGTGAACGCACCTGTCAGGTTTTTACCTTCTGCTTCTTTCAGAAGATCATGGGTTTTCTCTGGGGAACGGTTAAATACCGATACCGAGAACCCTTTACTTTCAATATTCAAAGCCAGGTTTTTACCCATTACTGCCAATCCAATAACACCGATCTGTTGTTTACTCATTATGTCCTCCCAATGCTCCATGATTTATATAATTCTATTGTAAGTTGAAACGAATAAATGTTCAGTGATTATTGTACTGTTTTTTTCCAGTCCGCTGCAAATTTGTCCATACCTTGATCTGTAAGTGGGTGTTTGGAGATTTGTTCAATAACGGAGAATGGAACAGTCGCGATATGCGCTCCCGCCATTGCTACACGTGTAACGTGATCCGGATGTCTTACGGAAGCCGCAATAATCTGTGCATCCAGGTTATGTGTACGGAACAACTCAGCAATTTTGGTAACCAATTGTACGCCATCCTCAGAGATATCATCAAGACGTCCCAGGAATGGAGATACATATGTCGCACCAGCACGAGCAGCCAGAAGCGCCTGGTTCACAGTGAAGATCAACGTTACGTTGGTTTTCACGCCTTTTTTGGTCAAGTAACGGCAAGCTTCAAGTCCTGCAAGTGTCATTGGCAATTTGATCGTAATATTTTTGTCGCTATTGTTTATTTTGATCAATTCGTTTGCTTGTGCAATCATATCTTCAGCAGTAAGGGCATCTGGTGTCACTTCCGCAGATACGGACTCCACTTCAGGTACCAAACGCAAGATTTCTTCAATACGATCTTCGAATTTCACGCCTTCTTTGGCTACCAAAGATGGGTTTGTTGTTACACCAGACAATACACCGATTTTGTATGCTTTCTGGATGTCTTCCACGTTAGCTGTATCGATAAAAAATTTCATGATTTAATTACCTCCAGATATATTTTTTATTATGGTTTAGAGATTCGCATTAACCGCCAAGGGCATGCTATTTGTAACTACAGACTCCTGATCCGCCGGCTCATCAAACCACCAGTGGTGACCATCTTCTTCAAGCATAGCATCTGATTCAGCTGGTCCATAGCTTCCTGCAGGATACAGGTGAAGTGGTAGCAGATTTTCCTGGAATGCATCCAGAATGGGTTGCACCCATGCCCATGACAATTCTACTTCATCCCAGTGGGCAAAGAAAGTTGGATCTCCCAGCAAAGCATCACGAATCAGATTCTCGTAAGCTTCCGCAAGGTCACCTTTATCCGGAGAAAGATCGATATGAACCGGTTTGAATTCACCTTTATTCTCTGGATCACTTGCATTCAGTTGCAATGTCATGCTCTGATCTGGACTCATCTCAATGACGAGCAGGTTGGGCTTGGAACCCTTGTTTTTCAGCACATTCGTCTGTCCTGAAGGTTCTTTGAATTCAATGACGATACGTGTTGATTTCTCCTTCATTCTTTTACCCGTACGAATGTAAAACGGAACACCGCGCCAGAAGAAATCATCGATTTGCAATTTGGCAGCAATGAATGTGTCATTCATCGTATTCTCCGCTACACCCGGTTCAGCAGCATAAGCATTGACTGGTTGGCCTTGAATGTTGCCTTCTGCATACTGCCCACGAATGATGCTTGCGCCCACGGTTTGCTTTTGTAACGGCTGGATCGATTCCATGATGTGCTTTTTCTTCAATCCAACTTTTTCGGAAGAACTGTTGTATGGAAGCTGAATCGCCATCATCATAAGCAGTTGCAGCATATGATTCTGGAACATGTCTCGCACTGCGCCTACATGATCATAATAGGATGCACGTTCTTCGACACCTACAGTCTCATTAGCCGTAATTTGCACATTGGAGATGTAACGGTTGTTCCATAACGCCTTCATGATTGGGTTACTCTGATGTAACGTCTCCAGGCGCTGTACCATCGGTTTGCCCAAATAGTGGTCAATCCGATAAATCTCTTCCTCCGTGAACGATTCGCTTAATTTGCGATTGAGGTCTCGGGCCGACGGCAGATCGTGACCAAATGGTTTCTCAATGACGAGACGCTTCCAGCCCTCTGTTGAACCCAGCCCACTTTGTTGAATGTTCTCGGCAATCGGTTCGAAGAATTCCGGACCAACCGAGAGATAAAACAAGCGATTGGACGGAATGCCAAGTTCAGCTTCTCTTTGTTCAACTAATCCCAACAGCTTTATATAATCTTCCTTATGGCTTATATTCAATACACTGTAGCGAAAAGCTTTCACAAATGACTTCACAACTTCAGGATCAGCCTGGCGTCTGGAAAATTCATTTAATGATTTTTCCACTTGTGCCTGAAAGAATTCATCAGACCACTCTCTACGCCCCAGACCAATCAATGAGAAGGTTTCAGGAAGCTTCTGCTCAAGATATAAGTTATATAAGGCAGGATATATTTTTCTTTTGGCTAAATCGCCAGTGGCACCAAATAAAACAATGGTAGTTGGTTCCATCTCACCGTTCTCCTTCCAAGTAACTCTGGTTTCTTTGTTGTAGTTACACTATAATACGTTTTATAGCCATACAAGTAATTAATATATTTCACAGGAGCTATAGACAACATCTATGACAACAAATTATGAACTATATAAAGTCTTTTATTGGGCGGCCAAAACGGGAAGTTTGACACAGGCTGCGAAAGCACTGTATATCACTCAACCCAGCGTCAGTCATGCCATTAAGCAATTGGAAGAGAGCTTTGGTCTTACCCTGTTTTATCGGAACTCCAAGGGTGTAGCCTTGACACAGGAAGGTGCCAGTCTGTACTCCTATATTGAACAATCCCAGATTCTGATCTCGCTTGCGGAAGAAAAAATGGCCGCCCTGAAGAATCTGGACAATGGTGAACTCCGGATTGGTGGCAGTGACTCCCTGTTCAAGCATTACATGCTGGCGTATCTGGAGGAATTCCACACCCTGTATCCTAACATCAAGCTACATCTGAGTCATGGAACCACGCCGGAAGTCATTACCTTTCTAAAAGAAGGCAAGATCGATCTCGGTGTTGTTCGGATGCCCATTGTTGATCCGCAGCTCGAAGTCAGAGAAAGCATTCAGTTGAAAGACTGTTTTGTAGCCGGAGAACGCTATGCTCAGCTGAAGGGTAAAGTCATGACACTTGAGATGCTCCTAGAGCATCAACTGATCCTCTTCTCCCGGAACAGCCGGGTTCGTATGGCTATAACCGAGTTGTTTAACAGCTATAATTACACGTTGAAGCCTGAGATTGAGGTCGGTAGCGTTGATCTGTTGATTGAGTTTGCGCGTCGAGGACTGGGTATTTCCTATGTGACACGAGAATTCATCTCTAAAGAGCTGGAGGAAGGCTCCCTCTTCGAGATTCAGCTTGATGTTCCACTCCCCCCTTCCCATGTGGGGATTATGACCAAGCGCAATATGCCGATTTCTTTGGCTGCCAACCGCTTTATGGATCTTATTTTCCAATCCTGATTAGTTACCATGTCAAAAAGTACAACGAAGAGCCCCACCATCCCGTTATGGATGATGAGGCTCTTTGGCCTGCATAATATTTAGTTTTTCTAACGATTAGTGACTGACCAGATAGGACGCGTCCAATATAAGGGCAACCTTACCATTTCCAAGGATCGTTGCGCCAGAAAGATGGTTCATCGCGCCCAGATACGTACCAAGTGTCTTAATAACGACTTCCTGATTTCCTATGATCTCATCTACTGCGTAAGCTGCAATTTTATCGACAGAGCGCACAATCACCAGAGGAATGGTTTTGGATTTGCGTTCCGTTCGTGGATAGTTCAATTTATCACACAGGCGGTGAAAGGGTACAATGCGTCCATGGTTCAGGATCGCCTGTTGCCCCTGGATCATCTGAATATCTTCAGGTGAAATCCGAACAATCTCGGACACGTTGTACATCGGCACGATCAGAACACGCCCCGATACTTTGACTAACAGACCTTTAATAATCGCCAAAGTGAGCGGTAGACGAATCGTAAACGTAGTACCCACACCAACCTCCGTATCAATATCAATAATGCCGTTCAGTCGCCCGATCTGGCTGCGCACAATGTCCATTCCAACGCCGCGACCTGATACTTCACTAACAGAAGAAGCTGTGGAGAAACCGGGCTCAAATATGAGATGTACAGCCTCCTGTGTTGATAGGCGCGCAGCCTGTTCCTCACTAATAATGCCTTTGCTCAAGGCGGAAGCCTTGATCTTATCCCCATCAATACCTTTGCCGTCATCCGAATACCGGATGACAACATGATTCTCTTCATGGAATGATGTTAAGGTAATACGTCCCTTGGACGGCTTGCCCGACTCTCCACGAACCTCTGCGCTTTCAATACCATGATCTGCACTATTGCGAATGAGATGGATCAGTGGGTCACTCAATTCTTCAATAATCATCCGGTCAAGCTCAGTCTCTCCACCTTGAATAACCAATTCCAGATCTTTACCCAGCTTCTGCGAAAGGTCCCGAACCAACCTCGGGAAGCGACTGAATAGTTGGTCAATGGGTAACATCCGGGTCTTCATTACACCGTCTTGGAGCTCCTTGATAACGCTGCCCATATGATCGGATACACCACTAATACTCTGAATCAGTGAAGAAGACTCCTTACGCGCACCCGACGCACTCAGATCTGCAAGGGATGTCTGATCAATTAACAGTTCACCGACCAAATTCATCAAATGGTCCAGACGTTCAACACTCACACGAACTGTAGGTTGAGCAGCTTTCGCTTTCTCTTCCGGGCCAGATGTAGCCACGGTAGGCAAGCTTGGTTTTGTCTGCTCTGGTTCATTCATTAATTCAGGTTGTGCAGAAGCCGCTGCAACCTCATTGGATTCCAGCATATATGGATGAATCTCCAGCGTATGAATATCCGAGTCTGTAGACAATTCTGTCTCAAGCTGCTGAGCGTCCTTCGAAGTTGCCGTGATGATGATGAACTGACTGTAATGATCATCTTCATTCTGCGCGCCCGGCTGGATCTCCATGAGAGAAGTTGTAACAACCGTCCCACATATGTCTTCAATGCGTTGGCGCAAAATATGATATCTGGCCGCCTTCATCATACACTTATGCTCAAGCACAATGTGAATGGATAACAGGTGCTTTCCTGACTCAACAGCAACCTGTGCAACATTTGCCTCCGCTGGTTGCAATTGAGGTGCTGCAAGTTTCCCAACTACTGCCGGGGTTTGAATTAGATCCTTAATTTCTCGTACGACCGCTCGAAAGTCTGCATAGGCTTCTCCACGGATATACTGATCACGAAGCACCTTCATGGCGTCCAAAGAGCGGAATAACGTATCAATTAACTCGGAAGTCATCTCGGGTTTTTTCTCCCGAACCCATTCAAGGGCATACTCCACCTCATGAGTGAGGTCGCTTAATTCACGAAAATCCATTGTCGATGCCGATCCCTTGATGGTATGCGCTGCCCGGAACAGCGTTTGAACCAGTTCAACAGAAGGCGAAAGCTCCAACGCCAGCAAAGACTGATCCATCCGTTCCAGTTGATCATTCAGTTCTTCGATAAAGATGTCACGGTAGGCAGACAAATCCATCATTCGTATATACCTCCCTAACCGCCCAATATTTCGTCCAGTTTCAAAATGCCCACAAGCTTGTCTTCCTGTTGACCCACGCCATGGAAAAAGTCTTCACGGTTACGACCGTAACCCCCGGTTGGTGGATGTATTTCCGAATATGTGGTTACCTTGTTCACTCGATCCACAATCAGGCCAATATATTCATCCTGATACCGAACTACGATAATTCGTGTTGTTCTGGTATCCGGTTCATCCGTCATACCCAGCAGGTTGCGCAGACTCATCACACATACAACCTTGCCCCGCAGATTAACTACCCCTTTAATCTCCGGACGGCTAAATGGGATATCTGTAATGCTTAGCATTTTAATAATCTCGTGAATCTCTTCGATTCGAATGGCGCAAGTCTCTGAACCTACAGACAGCTCAATATATTGTTCTTTCTGAAGTGAAGACATCGATTCACCCTCAATTCAATTTGTTTTAATGGGTTTTGAAGGCAGCCGCAGATTTCGCCAGCTCTTCCGCCAGTTGTGCCAAAGACTGACAGGTTGCCGCAGTCTCTTCTGATGCAGCCGCGGATTCTTCACTGGAAGCCGAGATGGCTTCAACAGAACTCATTACTTCTGCCGCTTGCGCCGCCTCTTCCTCACATGCAGCTGCAATTTCGTTTACTTTCTGGGAGGAGTTATTGACCATATCAATGATCTGATCAAACGCCTGTCCAGTCATGGAAGACTGCTCAACACTGGCCGCTACTGCCTGCACA
This sequence comes from Paenibacillus sp. FSL R5-0749, assembly GCF_038595085.1. Classification (NCBI taxonomy): domain Bacteria; kingdom Bacillati; phylum Bacillota; class Bacilli; order Caryophanales; family Paenibacillaceae; genus Paenibacillus; species Paenibacillus sp. FSL R5-0749. The sequence continues at coordinate 4,115,261 of NZ_CP152005.1, forward strand.
CTCTGTCTCGTATTTTCCTGCATCGCTTTGATAATGGCTGTAATTTCTTTCGTCGCCTCGCCGCTTCGTTCTGCAAGCTTCCGGACTTCATCTGCTACTACGGCGAATCCTCGTCCTTGTTCTCCCGCACGTGCCGCTTCAATTGCTGCATTCAGCGCAAGCAGGTTGGTCTGCTCAGCAATATCGTCAATCACTTCAATGATGTCGCCAATCTTACGGGAATCATCTTCAAGCTTGGTCATTTTCGTATTAACAGCTTGCATGCCTTCCAGAGAAGTCTGTACAACAAGCCCACCTTCACGGGCAGTCTTCACAGTATCATTGGACAATTCAGCAGCTTCTTCCGCACTAGCAGCAACAGAGTTAATGGCAAGTGAGAGCTCCTTGAACAATTCGGAGATGTTTCCTGCCTCGCTGGATTGGCTTGTGCTGGTACTTGCTATTTCCTGTGTGCTGGCTGAGATCTGTTCCGAAGAAGCAGCAACACTTTGGGAGTTCAACACGATATTGTTGATTAACTCTTTCAGGTTGTCGACCATACGATTCAGTGCTGCTGCCAGTTGACCCACTTCATCTTTACTAGAGATGTCTGACTTAAGTGCCAGATTTCCCCCGGCGACTTCCTTAGCCAGAACCAACATGGACATGAGTGGTTTTGAAATCGAGCGAGAGATCATGTAACCAATGAGGATACTGAAGAGTACAGACAGAATCACAAGAATAATGGTTACTGCAAAAGAAGTTGTATAGGCTTCTTCAGACTTCGTGTTTGCCTGCTCTGCCAGGGTTACATTAAGGTTTACCAAATCAGAGAGTGTTTTTACCACCTCATCACCCGGAGGTTTCAATGTTGATTTGAGGAATGTAATGAAAGCTGCATCATCATTAGATAACGCCATAGTGACGCCTTGATCAAATAGTTTCATATAACTGTCATACTGGGTATCTAACTTACGAAGCAATTCCGTTTCTTCCGGGGTAGTAGCAAGAGGACGATACGTAGCAATTCGCTCCTCCATGGATTGACGAATTGTAGCCATATTTTCCGTAACTCTGGTCTGTTCTGCTGCTACAGTTTCAAAATTCAAATCTCGCACGTTAACTCGCAATCTCTGATAATCAACCTGAGCTGAGGACAGTTCTCTAACCGAGATCAGATTATTGTTATACATCTCTTGCATTCGTTCATTCGTACTTCTCAATGTTACTACCGAGTAGACGCCAAGTGACGCGAGGATTATCGACACAATTAAAAATGCCGAGATAATCTTTGTTGCTGTTTTCAAGTTTCCAAACCACTTCATGTAATCTCCTCCTAGGCATCGTAGTGTCCAGTTATGTATATAACGCTTGGCAAACCCTTCTCTTGGTCGCGCTCCAGACAACTTACGATTTATTTCGACATAAATATAATAAAACTGAATAGAAGATTTTTATTTATATGAATTTGCGTTATTATGAATTTTTATTTAAGATATAAAGAATCTACTTTTTTATGATTTATATACTTTTTACCTATATAATTGTTTTTTAACATTACATATCTACGCATAACAAAACAATTAGCATCAACTTGCATATACATCTACATACAAATTTTCATGTAATATGGTATTCTTAAATTTACATAAGAAACTATATAGTTCTTACGTCTAACACATACATATTTCTTGTAAAAAAATATATGTATCAAAACATTCCACTTCCAAATTACAAGACTTAAGTCTATTAAATACTCACATATAATGAGTCCATTTTCCTACAAAAAAACCAAACCCGAATCAACAAAGTTTGGTTTGAAGCAAAAAAACACACCTCAATTTAACATATAAACCATTTAAAACTAATTTTCATGTGTTATATAATTGTTCCAGTTCCACTAAGCGGTCTTTAATCCTATGCGGAATAATACCAAACAGGTTATCCCACGTCATGAACATCTCCGGTCTTAATATATATTCTTCAAACTCCATGGTAGGAACGAACGCTTTGGTCTTTAGATAACGCTCCACCTGAGCATCGATCTGTTCATTCGTTTCAAAATAACCTTGAAACAACTCATTCACAAGCAGCCCATCACATCCAGCATCTGAACCCGCTGCACTATACAGGTTAGGCAATAACTCAAATACAACCGGAAGCGGTGAGAAAGCATGTTTGCCGGGCTGCGAGTACAGACATACATGATGCCCAACCATATTAACCCGTTCCTTCAATAATCCGCGCAGAACCTTACCATGAAAACTCGCTTCACAGTCTACTACCTCTCCGTTATGACCCACATATATCCATACATGCTCCATTTCGTACAGATGTCCAATCTCATAATCCCACCAAATTGCATATTCAATCACGTATTGAACGACCTCGCTTGGAAACGCAATTTCCCTTCTGAACGATGGTGAAGGCCCGGATTGAAGCAACACAGAAATACCAACAAAATCAGGATAAAAGGGCTCTGCTCTGTCAAACATCAAAATAGGTGCATAACTCATTGCAGTTTCAAGTGTTTCCATCTCTGACATGTTCATTAAGGAGTCCTCCGTTTTCATTGGATATTCATACTATACTAACAGAGAACGCAAGGCACTGACTCAGGTATTTTGAATTTTTTTCTAATATAATGCTACCCCCTCCATGGACTTCATACGATAATGATTACATCGGCACATCAAAAAGCCTGCAACTGTTATTCCCCAGTTACAGGCTCTGTACTTATATAATGATAAATAAGGAATTTTGAATTAAGACTTCTGCTTATCGGATGGTGACACTGGCGTCTTGGAAGGTGAAGTCGATTGATCAGAAACCTCCGTATCACATCCTATTGGAGGGCCCAGAATGGCATCATTTTTAATGGACGCAACGGCTCTGGCATACGCCTCTTCATCCAAGCAGTACGCGCGGTGAGCCACCTCCGGTGGTGTAGCTGCCAAGAAATCCGCTCCAAACACAATATCAGGGGTTGGTTGATCAAAGATCGTTAATACATATACATCATCTGTCTCAGCAACAAACCAGTGAAACCAACCTTTCGGAAATACCACAACTTGACCTGGTTTCAGGCGATATGTCAATCGTTCACGCGTAAACGGATTGAAGACTGACGCTGTAATTTCACCGCTGATAACTACAACCATCTCCGTGACATTGGTGTGCCAGTGTGGCTGTACAATAATTCCTTTGCTTAAGTACACGTTGAAGAAACCATTGGCAATGGTCGGCAGCTGTTCTCCAAACAACTGGGTTACATAGTTGCGTGAATCCCTCTGATAATTGACAACCGCATTGGAATCGGCAGCTAGTGGAGCATTTGGGGCTTGCAAAATCGGATTCATCATACGATCATTTCTCCTCCTTGAGCATACATCTCATTGTTGTACTGTATGCCGGAGAGTAGAAAGATAATACCGTTGACTTGTTATACATTCTTTTCATCCGAAACTGCAGGTTTCATGAATCATGTCTTAAAGAGTTAGACTTGGCCAGGGAATCTGCCTCCAGCTGCGATGCCTTGGGGTGATATGCGATCAATCTGCTTCATCTCATCATCCGTAAGCGAAACTTCTAACGCGCCTAAGTTTTCGTGAACTCTTTCCAGGTTGCGAGTCCCCGGGATCGGAACGATATGCTCTCCCTTTCCAAGTAACCAGGCCAGAGCAAGTTGAGAAACGGTGCATCCTTTTTGCTTAGCCATCTCTTGGATCAATCCAACAACCTCCAGATTTTTCTGAAAGTTCTCACCTTGGAAACGCGGATAGTGACGACGATAATCATCTTCCGCCAAATCGTCTATAGATCGGATCTGACCAGTCAGGAAGCCACGTCCCAATGGGCTGTATGGGACCAAGCCGATGTTCAATTCATGCAGGACAGGCATAATCTCATCCTCAAGTTCCCGACTCCACAATGAATATTCTGTCTGCAACGCTGTAATCGGATGAACAGCATGTGCACGCCGAATGATCTCTACTGGCGCCTCGGACAAACCAATATATCGGATCTTTCCCTGTTGAACCAGATCGGCAAGTGTGCCTACCGTCTCTTCAATGGGGGTGTTCGGATCAGGACGATGTTGATAATATAGATCAATATAATCCATTCCCAGGTTGTAGAGACTCGCATCTACTGACTTTTTAATGTAGGCCGGATCTCCCTTGGGGCCCTGCGTGTGCGTAATACCGAATTTGGTGGCAACAACAACGTCGGATCTTCGACCTTGAAGCGCACGACCAAGCAGTTTTTCATTTCCTCCAAATCGCTGTTTTTCATACTCTCCGTACAGATCCGCCGTATCAAACATGGTGACTCCTGCGTCCAGTGCACCCTGAATGGTATGTACCGATTCGTCATTATCCGGCATCATCATCACACCCAGGCCGAGCCCAGATATACGTAATTTGTCTTTGCCTAACGTTCTTGTCTTGAGCATGTGGCTTCCTCTTTTCATCTTAAAATAGAAACGATAAATAGCTACGAGTGAGCTTAAGTTCATTCTATTTTAATACTGAGACACCAACCACACTCCGTGTATGCTAGTAAAGAAATTACTAGTCTAGTCAACCTTCTACATAAGAACAGGGACGTAAATACAACAATGAATGCCCGATTGGCTGTTCAGATTATTCATGGAAAAGATATCGTACGCATGTACAACACCATCTGCCCGTTCCGTCGTTTCAAGCAGAACACGATTGACTTGTTTTAATTCGACTTGGTGCAGGTTCCAGATCGTTCGGAAGTCCACACTTTCTTCACTCAGTTGTTTCACGATGCTGCCAAATCCGGGGTCACTCGGATACTTATCATAATACGTACGAAAGACAGCTACCGAGTGCCGTGCGAATTCATCCCAATTGTGCATGCGCTCCTTCAGCGTTTCATCCAAGAATAAAATCCGCATCAATAGACGCTCATTCATATTCATCGACGAGAACTTAAAGAGGTTCGTATCCGCTGCTTCATTCCAGGCAAGCACCTCAGAGCGTTCATTGGTAATAAAGGAAGGATGAGTCAACTGACTAATAATACTCTGCCAACCTGGGTCCAGTTGTGAATACGATGCAAGGAATTCATGTTCCGCATTCGGGTCCCATAAGTCAAACAGATGACTCTTCTCTTCCGGGGTTAACCGGAGCGCGTTCGCTATGCTTTGTATTACTTCTCGTGAAGCTGCCAACTCCCTACCTTGTTCAAGCCATGTGTAGTACGTTGCGCTGACACCAGCCAATACCGCTACTTCTTCCCGCCTTAGTCCCGGTGTTCTTCGCTGTCCATAAGATCCTGACAATCCAACTTGTTCCGGTTGAATGCGGCTTCTACGTGATTTCAAAAACTCACCCAGTTTTTTGCTACGGCTCATACCTGCATCCATAGACATCGTTCCTTTTTATAAAAGTATTCAGGCCTATTCGACTCTATCCCAAAATGGTAGTCTCTGAATGACTTGGATATAATCCATTTATTGTTAGTTCTTCAGAATACCTGATTTACAAGTAGCTTAGCATCAAATGGTGCAGAACGAAAATACAAGCAGTGTTTGAAGGAAATTCGTCAATTAAGTCAACTAGAGCAGATGCAGCAGAATTAGGAACTGCGTCAAGATGATTCGGTAGAAGTTAATCACGAGGAATTATATGAGGTATTTGACGTTTGAAAGATTTCTAGGGATTTCACCATTAAACCGTTGTTTACGCAAAAAGGGCCCTGTTATCAAAAGTGCAGGACCCTTTTTTTGTATGAATACAATTTCTTTCACGATATGTCCGCCGGCCTCAAGTGTCATAACTAACCAGATAATGATGAAGTTCCGTGTTATAACACCCGATACTGTGCTCAATTAATCTGCCTTCTCCGTCGAAGGAGTTACGAAGGCGCTTTAGCACATGCGTTCCCAGGGAGATCTTCAGTAGTTGGCATACTTCAGGAGTTGCTGGCTCTACAAAGAAACGGTCTTTGAAGTTCTCCAGCAAAATGTCGTTCTCCTCCAGTGATTCATAGAGCGATTGGATGTCTCCATTGATTTCCTCCTTGCCTCCGCCGGGCAATGCAGCTGCTGCCAAGAAGTGTATCAGATGAATATAAGGTTGTCCGTTAAGAATGTAGAGTCTTTCAATCCGCTGACAATATGGCCCGTAGAGATCATACTCCTCCGTACCAGTATCATTGGTCAGTAACCGGGAATTCAGAACTTTCTTTTCCAGCTTATGACCCTCTTCTACGAGCAGTTCCGTAAACCGTTTGCCCTTTGAGAGCTTCTGATGAGAGGTATTGCGCATTACAATTGTACCGACTCCACTTTTCTTCTGCACATAGCCTTCCTGGGACAGCTCTTGGACCGCACCGCGGACTGTCATTTTACTGACCCCGAATTCCTTCTCCAGCTGTGGTTCGGAGGGAATGATGCTTCCGAGAGGATATACGCCATGTAGAATCCGATCTTTGAGAATTTTTTGGATTTGCTGATATAAAGGACCTTGCTTGCGCTTTAGGGACACTCACTGTTCACTACCTTTCAACATCTGAGGTACGGTCCGACAGCGCTCGGAGTACTTCATTCTCGGTAAAAAGCGCTGTATCACCTTGTGTGGTATGGGCCAGCATCGCTGCCGCCACCGCCATATTAACCGTATGTTCCTGTGGATATCGCTGCAATTCCCCATGGATGATGGCGCTGGCAAACACATCGCCGGCACCAATCCGGTCGTATACCGGGAACGTCAGCTTGCGGGAAAATACGAACGTACCTTGATGATAGATATATCCTGTCAAGGAATGCGTATGGTCCGCGTTGATCTCACGGTGGGTTCCTGCTACCGTTCCGATTCCGAAGCGCTGTGCAACTTCAGGAATCGCTTGCTTCATCCGTGTCATTCTATCATATTCTTCGGTACCGATGCCAAGAATGCCCTTCGCATCCATCTCATTCATCAGCACCAGATCTGCCAACCCCAGCATTTCTTCATAATGCGGGCGGGCCTTGACATAGCCATCCGGCCCCCATAACGCAGGACGGTAATTACAATCAAAGACAACCTTGCCTCCAGCATTCTTCACTTCCTCCGCAAGCTGTTTCATCTGCTTGCGCACGCCATCATTCATAGCCAGCGTAATGCCACATAAATGAAGCACGTCGATCCGGGACGCAAGATCTCTCATATCATAATTGGCCGCACCCGCAGTATTGAAACTGCTGCCCAGCCGGTCTGTGTAAGTGACTCTGCCTGGGCGGGCTCCAAAGCCATTCTCCAGAAAATACATCCCAAGGTGTTTACCGCCCTGTCTAATAAGAGAGGTATCCACCCCAAGCTTGCGCAGATAAGCGATAGCCGCTTCGCCCACCGGAGTTTCCGGCAAAGTCGTAATAAGAGCACCGTTATGGCCGTATCTGGCTAGTGCTGCCGTTACATTCACCCCGCTGCCGGAAAAAGAATACTCCAGCCTGCTGCTCTGGACCAGCGTTTCGTATCCCGGAACCTGCAGCCGCATCATCACTTCGCCAAAAGCAGCAACCCTATGCATACTGGTCCACCAGCGATTTCATTATTTCGAGCAATCTGCGGACATCCTGTACGTTGGTATTCCCGGTCTGTGACTCAATAATTGAAGAATACACATGTGGTATAACTTGAGGTACACCCGCCTGTAGTGCAATCTCTAGAATGGGTCCAAAGTTGTCCAGGTCAATTCCACCTGTGGGCTCCAGAGCAAAACTCGCTTCCCCACAAGCCTTGGCAACCGCACGGTACTCCTCCTCCAACTTCAATCCCTGCATCGGATAATATTTGAGCGCGTTCCCTCCCATGTCACGAACCAGTGCAATGGCGGCATGAACTGGAACAATGGCCTGCGGAGTGGTTACTGAACTAACGGGGCCAGTCGATATATTCACATAGCCTGGTTGCCCGCACGGAGATACCAGGCAGTTAATCCAACTATCTTTAGGTCCCAGATTGGCACGGGTTGCCCCCACTGCCGGGAATACCTGATTGATATGGCTTCCCGGATAGCTCGCGGCAATCTCCGCCACAACTGCAGCCTGACGACTGTCTCCAGCTCCGAGTCCGATGGATACTGCATCTTGAATCGCTTGACCATATTCAGTCATGGCCATTACAGCTTCCTCCAACGTAGCATAGTTTTTGGAGAGCACACCAACAAGTACATAACCTTCCGCAGCCTCGTACACATCTCTAGCGTTCCCGATACTTCCTGCCAGTACATTTATTGCGGCTCTATTCTTATACAGGCACTGCTGAATATGACTCATTCTGGTTTGCCTCCCACGATTTCATGTATTCTGCTGACGATGACCTGCAAATCATCCCCTTGCAGCGACCTTGGATCAATATCGAAATAACCCTGCTTGACGCCATAGTCTCGGGTATATACCGCAATAACACCTTCACGCAGCTGGTCATTCACTTTCTTTGCATCCACCCCAGCAAGAGAGGAATCAATCTGGACACGCCCTCGGAAAATCAATCTGCCGGCTTCATCCTGCACAATGCGGACCGAAACACCAGGAAGTTCACCAAGTGGCTGAAGAGCCTCCAGCTTCTGTTTCTCTCGTTCACTATGGTCCGCTTTGTCCTGGTATTCCTCCAAAGCTTGAAGTAACCCAAAGATGGTCTCTTTGCCAACCTTCATACTGCGGCCGATCCCGTGAAGTTGTACCTGTAACCACTCCACATATTTCTTTTTGCCGGCGACAATACCGGAAGTAGGGCCTTCAATAGCTTTTGACCCACTATAAATGGCCAGATCCGAAAATTGGACATATTTGCGCAGATCCTCTTCCGCTGCCGCATCCACAATCAGCGGCACCCCTCTGCGCTGTGCCACCTCCCAGGCCTCTTCCACTGAAATCATGTTTTTCTGCACAGTGTGATGAGATTTAACATAAAGAATGGCTGCCGTGTTTTCACCGATCGCCTGATCGATATGCTCCTTGCGGCCTTCATTCGCATATCCAACTTCCACTACCCGGCCACCTCCAAGGAATACCATGGTTTCTACTGGCGCTCCATATTGCACATTATGGCCCTTTAGCATAATAATTTCATTTTTCAATACCGGCTCCTGATGCAAACGAAGGCTGATACGCGGATTTCCGGCGGTCACAATGGCCGCTACCGAAAGCGCAATACCGCTGGATGCAGAGTTCACCACAACTGCGCTTTCCGAGCCAAGAAACTGTGTAATATATTCTCCGGATTTGTTCACAAGATCGGCCATTTCCACGTACCGCTGTCCGCCCTGTTTCATCGCATCCATGACTGAATCCGTTGGTGCAGAAACGCCAAGGATGCTCATTCTTCCACTGGCATTAATAACACGCTTCAATCCATATTTAGCCTGTAGTGAGTGACCCATTAGCAAAGACTCCTTTAACCTCAATATAGTGTTGTGTGACCCGGACATCTCCTTCCGAGTCCTCAAGCTGCTTTTCGCCTGCTTCCAGGGAAAACAAAGTCAGGTTTGCCTGCTGTCCAACCCTGATCTTCCCGAGCTCCGGCTTACCGAGCCACTCCGCTGGACTTCTTGTAACCGCGCGAATGACCTCTTCCAGACTGTAGCCGAGGTACAGAAATTTTGTCAGTACATTCGACATACTGTATACCGGACCATTCATACGGTTGCCTCGGTAAATGTCCGTACTGATTGTATTCAGCGTAATGCCTGCAGCCTTGGCCTGTTCTGCAATTCGGAAGGAGAAGCTCGCTGTACCATGTCCCACATCCAGATGAACTCCCCGAGCAGCCGCGTCCAGTAATTCTTGCAGCGGTGTGCCGTCCGGATGAAACAGATTGTTGGACTTGCCGTTAAGGTAATGGGTGATTACATCGCCAGACTGTAATAACTCCAGCACATCCGAGATCGCGGGCGGAGCAGAACCGATGTGAACCATGAGCGGAAGTTTTGTTTCTTCCGAGAGTGTGCGTGCGAGCTTGAGCGGTTGTATCCCGCTGTCTTTGACGACACTTTCGCTGATGCGGGCTTTCAGACCAACAATGAAATCAGGATAAGCCGCTACCGCCTTCAAGACCTTGGCCCGGTCAATCCATTCCAGCTGTGACAGTTCATCCGTCCGTTCGAGTCCGATCCTTGAAATATTCAACAGAGCAAATACTTGTGTAACAGCCTGTAGTCTTGCGGTATAAAAAGCTCCTATTCGGTCTGCACCGCAGCTTCCGGCATCTACAAGCGTTGTTACCCCCTGCTTCACACCAATTTCGTCGATATTATCGCCATAGGGGTCAAGATCCTGGACGGCATGCACATGCAGATCAATCCACCCACTGGACGCATATAACCCTGAACAATCCAACACATTTTCTCCTTCAGCTTGGCCTGGCGGTGTTATGGCGGTGATGATCCCGTCCTGAATGGTGATATCCACGATCCGCCCGTCAACAAGCTGCAAATTGCGCAGCACATTCTCTGTGCCCACTCATCCCATCTCCTTTTTCAACCACGGTATACAGGCAAATTCCAAAAAATGATTCATGACATGAGATCTGTATTTCCAAATCGTTAAAATAAGCCTGATGAGCTACTTCACTTCAAAGATTATAATGTTATAATGTTTATACTAGCACAAGTGTAATCCAGAAGAGAACAGCGATTTTCAATTCAAAATCCGAATATTTTAACACTGGAGGGACTGCTTCATGGCAAATTCCGCATTCAAGCCATCCTTGCTCGACAGATTCAGGCTCAGCTGGAATCATTTCAAATCAAGGCTTCTGCTGAAATATGCCTTTTCTTACATTCTCATATTTCTTATCCCTCTGACAGGTGTAACTATTTTTGTGTATGAAAACGCTGTCAAAGGATTACGTGTTGAGATTGAACAATCAAATGTCAATCAACTTAACCAGGTGAAGAGCACTATAGATAACCGGATGAATGAACTTCAGGAAATAGCGGGGAGAATCGCCTATGACAAACACCTGACCCCTTATATGGTAAAGCACCCCTATTACAGCTTGGAGGCGATTCAAGCGCTGGCCAATTACAAAGCTAGCAGCAGCATTGCAGAGGATCTGCTTCTCTATTTCCATAATGATTCCCACATCTATTCGCACCGCGGTTTGGCTAATCTTGATGTCACCTTTGCTAGCCTTTATCAGTTCGAACATTGGAATCTGCAAGAATTGCGGCAGGACTTAAATGAAACTAGACAGCCGCTGGTCCGTCCCGCTGAGAACGTGAAGGTTAATTCCCGAATGGAGCCGATGCTCGTCATGCTTGTGCCTGTTAAACCTAATGACCCCTTTCCATATGGGACCGTTGTATATTTAATGAAAGAATCCAACCTTACCGGGGTCATGGATTCGATTTTGAGTGATTTTTCAGGAAGCAGTTATATATTCAGTCCCTCCGGACAGGTGTTGACCGCGAACAGCCATGGCATCAGCCTTCCACAGAACGAAATTGAGAACTTAGCTACACTTGCGCCTGGTATCCATAATTTGAAGATGGACGGAGAACAATACTCCGTTGTTTCTGTTCAATCGGAAGAAAATGGCTGGACCTATGTAACCACCATGCCAAGCTTCCAATTCTTCAGCCGTGTCGCCCATGTCCAGACTCTGATCCTGATCGTCTTCTGCATTACTGTCATTACCGGTATAGCTGCTGCGCTGTTGCTAGCCAAACGGCAGTACCATCCAATCAGAGATTTGATGGACAAGATGAGAGGCAACGGCGATGATGCTTCCAAGCTCCACAATGAATGGGAATGGATACGACAGACCCTACACAATTACAGTGCGAAAATTGATTTTCAGGAGCCCTTCGTACGTAATCAGTGCATGCTGCTGTTACTCAAGCACGGCAAGCCGGATGATCCTGAGATCGAACAAATGATTCTGAGCGCCGGATTCCGGCATCCTCAAGGACAAGGCCTCTATTTCTCGGCTATATTGTCTTGGGATGATACTTTGCTTGGCGACAAGTGCTGGCAGGAACGCCTTCTGTTGCAGGATATACTTAGCAATGTATGTCTACCAGGCACCGGTGCTCAGATCTTCGGCGTTGAATTCTCGGTCAAAGAGCAGTTTGCTCTGATAATTTCACTTCCCGGTGATGTGGAGAAGCCGATTCAAAACCAATTGGAAGAGGTAATTGAAGCCATTCAATTGGTAATCCGCGAGCATTCGCAGCTATCTCTGAGTATCGGTGTCGGCACGGCATACGGGGACTTGGCCCGTCTTAACCAATCCTTCATTGAAGCTGCTACAGCTCTGGAGCACCGGATCATCCAACACAGCGGTCAGGTAACTTATTTCGAACAGCTTGCAGAGCTGAACCCTTCTGCTTCCGAGAGCTTCTGGATTCCACGCAAATCCATGCTGAAACTGGAGCAGAGCCTTAAGCAGGGCAACGAATCAGTAACCGTGCAACTGATTACCGAAACCATTCATATGATCAAAAATGAGCCATTACAGGTTCACCTGCTGCGCTGCATCTGTTTCGATCTGCTAAACGCTTTTCTACGCACCGCCTCCGAGCTTGGTATGAACGAGGTGTTCGCCAATATGTCAGAATTGACTGCCTTTGAAACACTCGAAGAGCTGGAGAGTCGTTTGCTCTGTCTGGCTGCTGACATTTGCGCGCAGGTGGAGCTGAATACGAAGACAAGCGAGTCAACATTAATGGATGATATTCTGGTTTACGTGGATCAACAGTTTGCAGACTACACACTCAGCCTAGAGCATGTGGCACTTAAGTTTGCCATTTCAACTTCATATTTAAGCCGGAGCTTCAAAGAGAAGACCGGCCGCAATTTCTCACAATATATCTGGCAGCGGCGTGTAGATGAAGTCATGCGGCTCCTGGAGAACACTAGCGCACCCCTCAAAGAAATTATCGAACAGGTCGGTTACATGGATGCGCCGAATTTCATCCGCAAGTTCAAAAAAGAAATCGGTTTGACACCAGGTCAGTATCGCAAGGAACATGCCCTGAGAGCAGCCACTATTAAAGGACCTGTTTAAGTTAGTGGAGCTTCCGCCTTTTCTGCACTACATTTTTATATTAAAAGATACGCTTCATCTAAGGTTTATTTTGCTTAGCTACTGCCCTTCCTGGAGGATGTGCTCTACCAGTTCGTCCAGCGGAACTGTTGCAAGAGCAATCGCCGTATCTGTTACCCCATAATAGATATAGAGCAGTCCATCTTTGACCACATTTCCAGTCGGAAAGATGACATTTGGGATCTGGAACCCAAATTTCTCATAATACATCTCTGGCTCCATAATAAAATGATGCGTTCGGGCAATGATTTTCTCCGGTTGCTCCAAATCCAGCAGCATGGCTCCCACACGGTAGACAATGTCCTCATCGACGCCATGATAGAGCACCAGCCAGCCCTTGTCCGTACGAATCGGAGGCGTTGAGCCGCCAATCTTCCTTGATTCCCAGGAGAAGTTCTGGGCGGTAGCAAGCAGCTTGGGCTCTTCCCAGTTCACGAGATCCTCGGAGTAGGTAATCCACATGGCCGCCTTATCCGTACCGTAGGCTTCTCCTACATATTCCTCAGGGCGGCGCAACAGTACGAATTTGCCACCTATTTTCTCAGGGAACAGAATGTTGTCCCGGTCATTAATATCAAGAGGTGTCGTGTCCGCCACATACTCCCAATCCAGCAGATTATCTGATTTCAATATGGAGGACCGGGTTAGCCAATGTCCCGCCTCGTCCCCCCACCCGTCCGGATATTCCGGAATAGAGCGAAGGGGGACACCTGCCCCGGTAGGGTAATAACTCATGGCACAGGGACGAAGGGCGTAGTTTAGATAGAAGGTTCCGTCGATTTTGACAATCCGCGGATCCTGCACACTACCATAAGGGAATCCCAGCATGTCTGGCGTCACAATGGGCTCATCCTTCACGTGCGTAAAGTTCACCCCGTCTTCACTTTCTAGCAGACCCAAATAATTTTTGCATGGAGTTAGGGAACCCGCGGTACGCTCAATCATATAAAATTTGTCGTTATCGATGATAACCGCCGGGTTGAAAACCGTAACCTTACGCCATTCATAATCGCCCGGCACAACAATGGGATTATTCGGATGTCTCGTAATTTGCATGTCTATTCCTCCTGCATCTGCATGAACGTTCAGGGACGCGTTTCCGCATGGACCTGATTAGTTGGATTTCCAACGATCATAGGCAGCCTGATTGATTTCAACCATACGCTCTCCGCCCATTTTCTTGACTGTCGCCACATAATTGTCCCAGCCCGTAAGCGGCTCCGCTCCAGTGATGAATTTCGCCTCCATCTGATTCACATATGTCTTCAAATCAGAATTCAGGCCACTGATTTCGGTCTGCTCTTCCACGGTAAGGAACAGGGTCGGAAACGGAATCCGTGCGCCTTTATCGAGAAGCTTCTGCTTGGTCTCCTCTTCTACCCATAGGTCAAAGTCTGTCTTCAGCCCCTTATTAATATCATCCATGGACAGGGTTGGAGCGGGAATGCCGTAGTTAGGTGTCAGAGTTGCCCGATAATCTTCCATTTCCTTACCGTCCGGTACTGGCAAGTAACGTTTGACCCGATTCTCTTTGTCTGTGTACTCCCAGAGAGTGCCCTCTGGACCTTTATTAAAGAACATGGCACCTTCATAGGAATAAAGATAATCCACCCAGCGCATAGAGGCTTCAGGCGCAGGATTACTCTGCGTAATAGCAAAGGCACCGCTTGTAATCCCCCTGTTCTTTGCAATCGCTGGGGCAGCAACTGATTCACTGTGGACAGGTGCAAACATGGGATCTGCCGTCGAAGGCTCTCCACCTTTGCTCATGTAGGCATGCCAGTCCGAAAAGAGGGCGATTTGATTGTTCTGTGCTTTGGCCTTTTTTTGCTCCGCTGTTTGTGAGAAGCTCTCATGATCCAGCAGGTCTTCAGACCACAGTCGGTTCATATAGGTCAAATATTCCTTGTAGCCTTCTTCAAGCGGTGTGTAATGCACCTTGTCCGCATCGTCCACGTAAATTTCTTCTTCATAAATGCCGAAGGCACCCAACAGCCATGTACGGATATCGCGGAGATTCGCAGCGGGTGTAGTCACCGAGGAGATCGGAATTTCATCAGCTATGCCATTACCGTTGGGATCTTCCTCTTTCACACGTTTCAGATAGGTATACAGCTCCTCTGTCGTTTCGGGGAGTTTATCGATATTCAGCGCCTTTAGGAAGTCTCCGTTATACCACATCGGATTGCGGTACCAGTGCTGGCTAAGTTCTACTACTGGCAAGGAATAGATATGCCCGTCCGGTGCAGTTATCGATTTGCGGACATCCGGATTATCCTCCAACAGCGCCTTGAAATTCGGAGCATACTCTTCAATCAGATCCTCCAGTGGAATGAGGATACCCTGCTCTCCGTAATTCATCTGCTCTGCAGTTGTCAAACCGGCAGCATAGAGGATATTCGGGTAATCTCCACTGGCGAGCACCAGATTTTTCTTCGTTTCGAAGCTATCCTTCGGTGCGTTCTTGTATTCCAGTTTAATACCGGTCTTCTCTTGCATCTGCTGAAGCACAGCCATGTTCTCCCAGTTCTGAATCCCTACATCTGGCGCCATAAGCGACAAAGTAACGGGTTCATTAACAATCGGGAAACCTTCATTGTTCACAGCAACTTTTCCGAGATTGTTGTTCGCTTCACCTTCGTTTGTACTGCTGCAGCCTGCCAATAATGTAATAACTAAAGCCGAAGATAACAGAAGCTTCCATGACCTACGTGTGGTTGGCATTTATAATTCCTCCCTTGATTTCATCACATTTTAGCTGTTTAACCTTTAACAGAGCCTATCATGACCCCTTGGACAAAGTAACGCTGCAGGAACGGATAAATTGCCACGATGGGCAGTGTGGAGACAACAATGACTCCATATTTAATCAGGGATGCCGTTTCTGCCTTATTATTCATGGCGGTCGCCACCTCGCCGTTGATGGAAGAGCCCGTCGTTTCCGCTGTCATTTCCTGAAGAACAAGGATCTGACGCAGAACCATCTGCAGCGGATACTTCGCTTCATCATTTAGATAGATCAGAGACGGGAAGTAGCTGTTCCAGTGGCTAACCCCATAGAACAAGGCCATAACGGCTACAATCGGTGCTGACAGCGGTAGAACAATGCGAATGAACAGCTTTAGATTCGTACAGCCGTCAATATGCGCTGCTTCCTGAAGTTCTTTCGGAATGGTCGTCTGGAAAAAGGTACGGGCTACGACGATATTCCAGACCGAAGCGGCCACTGGCAGGACCAATGCCCACATGCTGTTCATGAGTCCAAGATTCTTGACCAGCAGATACGTCGGCACGATTCCGCCGCTGAAGAACATCGTGAATAGAATGAGGCCCATGAACAATTGGCGCCCGACAAAATCAGATCTGCTGAGCGCATACGAGGCTGGAAGAGTGACGGCGAGATTGAGCAGAGTGCCCACCACTGTGTAGATAATGGTGTTCCAGTAACCACTCCATATCTTTGGGTTCTCAAACACAAGCTTGTATCCATCCAGTGTTACATTTTTCGGAAACAACCACATCGCTCCCGAATTGACGTCCTGCGGCGAACTGATTGAAGCGCTGAGAATATAGATGAGCGGATAGAGAACAACCAACATTGCCAGACCCAGATAAATATAAGTGCTGATCAGGAAAAGCTTGTCCCCCCGAGATTCTTTCATCGCAGTAACCAAAGACTTCAACTCCTTTCTACCAGAGGCTGTTCTCACTGGTGCGTTTGGCGATCTGGTTGACCGTAACAAGCAAAATAACGTTGACAACCGAATTGAACAATCCAACAGCCGTTGAGAAGCTATACTGAGCGTTCACCAATCCGGCGCGATATACATAGGTGGAAATTACATCGGATGCTTCCATATTGAGTGAATTCTGCAGCAGCAGAATCTTCTCGAAACCAAGACCCAGTATATTACCCATATTCAAGATCAGCATGATCGTAATCGTGGGTAATATCGTCGGCAGATTGATATGTAGCACCCGTTTCATTCGGCTTGCTCCATCCATAATGGCTGCTTCATGAAGCTGGGGATCTACGCCTGACAAGGCTGCGAGATAAATAATGGTTCCCCACCCGGTGCTCTGCCAGACGCCGGAGAATACATATACCGTCTTAAACCATGCGGGATCAGTCAAAAATTGTGCTGGTTCAAGACCAATGAATTCGATGAACCGGACAATCATTCCGCTTGAGGGTGATAAAAAGGTAATGATCATACCTGCCATGACAACTACAGAAATGAAATGGGGTGCATAGGTGACCGTCTGGACCGATTTCTTGAACGGGCCGTTGCGGACTTCATTAAAGGCCAGCGCCAATATGATAGGCAACGGAAATCCGATGGCAAGTTCATAGAAGCTGATACTGAATGTGTTCCAGAGCAGATCCCAGAAAAAATAAGAATTGAAGAACCGTTCAAAATGGTCAAAACCAACCCATTCGCTGCCTGTAATTCCTTTTGAAGGTACGAAATTCTTAAAAGCAATCTGAATGCCGTACATCGGGCCATAATGAAAAATAAGGAAATACAACAACGCGGGAAGCATGAACAGATAAAGCTCCCAGTTTTTCCAAATTCTCTTGCCAAGGGAGTTCTTCTTCAATGAAGGATTTACGGATACTACTGTGTGACTCTCCTTCACTCTCTCACTCCTTTCTATGTCTTTCATTACCTACGGTTATGTTGCTGCTTTGCATTCTTGCTGACTCTCTTTTGGTAACGCTTACAATCCAAAGTATAGAGAAACGAAGATGACACGGTAAATATGTAGGTTCTGCATTGTCACGATAGGCTGTGTAAAACCGCGCTACTGCGGTACTTTTCGTTTAGCCCTGATGTGGATGGTTGCAGATGGAGCAAGGCTGTAAATATGTGAGTTACGAACCTCCTCCTCGTTGCAAAAGAAACATATTGTGATCACCGAGCAAGAATTCAAACGTTTGTTATGAGTAGCTGATCATACTTTGATAAAAAAAGCTGTTGCGGAGGACGTTACGTCACAATCTACAATGAAAAAAATGTGATAAAGGAGTTTTCATTATGTCTGAGACCCATGCAAAGGAACATTACAAAATACTGTTGATCGCATTACTAACGCAATCAGCTTTTCTATTTATTGGATTTATTTTTATTGGGTTTTTCAAATGGGGAGGAATATTACCATTTATAGCTTCCTTATTCATACCGAACAAGATTAGTTTATTATCCGTAATCATCATTGGTCTTATTGCCAGTTTTTTTATTACTACGATTGTCCTAATTACATTTATCAGAACAAGAACAGAACTCCCTAAAACCGAAGGGTCAGATATGATTAAAAAAATAATGATCCAACCAAGTGGTATAGCTTTAACGGCGATAGGTGGTATATTTGAAGAATTCTTTTTTAGAGGTGTGCTGATCGGATTATTTATTGGATACTCTTTGTTCGTGGATTGGCTCGTCATTCTAATAAGCACTATTTTGTTCTGGATAATACATGTTCCTCAATATAAAGGAGCTACCGGTGTCCTTATCGTTGTGTTTGTAAATGGTTTGATTTTTGCACTGCTCTTTTATTTTACCGGATCGTTAATTCCCCCAATCCTTGCACATGTCCTTTATAATATTTCTATTGGAATTATTCTGGCACGAAAATACAAGAACTGATTATTTGAAGAGAGGGACGTTAGATGCAATTAACAGTGAGTAAATTTGCAAAGCTGGCGGGCACAACAGTTCGTACGTTAAGACATTATCGACAACTTGGCATATTGGTTCCCTCACAAAAGAACGAAAATGATCATCATGTATATATAAATGAGGATTTTAAAAGGCTGCATGAAATTCAATTGTTGCAAAGTCTAGGACTTTCATTAAACGAGATTAAAGCCGGTATGGATAATCCGCAATATTCTTTTGATGAAATCATTAGAGTTCAAGAACAATCGCTTAAACAAAGGAGAAAAGCTATTGATTGTTCTTTAGCATTAATTAAACGAATAAAACGGTTAAAGGAAAAAGATCAATTCAATGAATTAAACTCAGAATTGCTCATGCTACTTATGAACTCGATGCGTGTTGAGGAGGACCAAAAAAAGCTACTTCGAAAGTATGTTTCTGCGGATATTATTGAAAAGGTGTTCCCAGAGGATATCTCTAAGCAAACTTACTTGGATGAACAATTATTCAATTTGGTATTGCTTGTCCATAGAGCTACCCTACACGATCTTAAACCAGATCATCCTTCCATACAGCAACAGTTGAAGGATATCATTACAAATACCCAATTAAATCAACTGATTCTCCATGACGAAGAAAAGAACGAAGAACTTTATATAAACGTAAAACCCTATGAGTCGTTGATCCCTAAGCATACCATGGATTTTTTGACAGAGGCATTTGAGGTATTAAATACGAAGAAAAGTTCTTCTCTATAGGATCTTGATAACGACCAATACAACTCTAATCATTGCATCATTCATGAAGTACCAACTCCTTTCACCCAGCCTAAACATCTCGAGCTGTACCCAGAGACGGTTCGACAAATGCAAATAGAACGAAGCAGAAAACACTCTGCTTCGTCCCGTTCAAACAATCGGTATGGCAAGTTTTCCTCCCGTTCATTGAATAGAAAACACTTCTTTTTTCAACAATTCTTCTGGCGTCTGCCCTATCACATCACTGTGAAAATAATCGCGTATAACGCCGTCTTGAAGATAGTTAGCGATCGACACCATAATCATTCCTTGATCCAGTGCCAGATAAGCTTTTGCGAGTTCTCCCGTTTCAACATTAACTGAGTCATAGAACCCATACTTGCCAAACATTTTGAATTTCTTTAAAGCTTTAATATTCTTTTGAACCGCTTCAGGGGCATAATCGAGGGCAAGGAATGTTGCGTGTGCTGTAACCGTTGCTCCATCTTTATAACCTGAGGTCCCTAACGGCGTTGCTGCAAACTCACTGTAACCTGTCGGCGTTGCAGAAGGTGAAAACCCCCATGCGGCATACCCTTTTTCTTTGGCATATTCGATCTGCAATTCAACATGACGCTGGTTGTTCAATCCCAAAGCTTGAGTACCTAAGTCTTTTTCCTTTATAACCATACCGGGCATAAGAGCTTCAAACATACTGCCTCCCCAACTTGGCACGAACTTTTTATCCTTGTATACATAACTTCCTTCAAACACATCCACTCCATCGTACTTAACGGATTTGCCTTGAGGAATCTGAGCTTGCCAATCCCATTCTTGAGGTAATGTGCGATACATCTTCCACCAATGCTCTTGGGGAACATCACCTTTCCCAATGGCAATATAGCTGCCTACACGTGGTTCCGTGTAAAACATTCCATAATGGTGATCCGTCAGTGCACCTTTAGCCACATCATAGCCTCCGCGGAATTGACCGACTTCAGGATCATATAACGGAGTATAATTCATATTTTCGACCAACTCGCTTGTTGCCCCATGAAGTTCTTCATAGGCTTGCCCAACAACAATTAAACCAGCGGATAACCAGCCATTATCGACTTGGGATATAAATTGTCCCCAATCTTTCTTCACTGTACCGTCATCTGTGTTATACCAGTTATAAAATAGGCCGTTCCACTTTTCTAACTTTTCGAGGGAATTGATAGTCGTTTGCAGGCGATGTACTGCTTCTTTCTTCGAAATGATACCCAATTGTTGCGCTGAAACGGTGCTCATCATATACATGGCGATGTTCGTGGGCGAGGTACGTTTAGCTTCTTCTGTCCCTTTTTCAGTGAGCCGAACTTCATCGTAAGTCAAGCCAGTGTTCTGATCCGTATAATCCTCAAAATACGAATAGGTTTTATATGCAATCGCTTTCAATTCTGCTCGAAATCCAATTAAATTGCTTGATTCACCTGCTGAGGCCATCGGAGTTAAAGCTAGATTAGCGAACAGACAAAAAGTTAAAATGAAGCTGAATAGTTTTACTTTTTTCATGATGTTCTCCCTTCAAATGAATTCGAAACGTTTCGTGTATATGTTATCATAAATTTCCCATTTCCGTAAACAAGAAAATAAAGCGCTTACAAATTCTACATATATTATGGATCAACGATAGATATTAACTCGAAACGTTTCATTATTGATGCAACACGAGAGTAGTACACGCAGGATAATATGACGTATTAGTCCATATGAAGGTCTGTTATATTCTAAATTGAAAAGAAAAAAGCCCGACTCCATAGGAATCAGGCTTAATCCTTTTCTCGTATCCACTCTGAACCGTTCTATGTTGCTACAACCGTTGTTCCACAATACTCGCAGTCCGTTGATTGCTTGGGAAGCACTTTTGCCTTCGCCCCGCACCCCGGGCAACTTACTGAAACTGGCCTTTGTGGCTCTTCTACTTTTTCTTCGACCCTTACTTCAGTGTTTTCCTTGTCTGAAAAATTGATCTCTGTATAGTTAATTGTATTATGACTGCTGTAACTCACAGTGTTGCTATTGTAGCTTGAATACGTATGCGAATTCGCATTCTCGCGATCAAGATGACCCCCATAATCTCCCCCATAAAACTTTCGTTCAGGGACATGCTTTTTCTTAACACGTTTTTTCCTAAGCAATTTAATACCCCAATATAAAAATAAAAATTCAACGATAATAACTCCAGCCATAGCAATGAGATTTTTAGTACCTATGAAATTATTTGCATTAAACATGGCGATCGGGATCGCAATGGCATATAACATGAAAAAGAGTCCAAATAACTTCCTTAACAACACCATTCCTCCTATGCAGTTTACGAGATCCTCATCGTTGTTCCGCAATACTCACAATCCGCAGACGAAGTAAGATATACCCTTACCTTGGCTCCACACCCTGAACAATTCACGGCTACAGTTTCTTGAGGGGCCTCGTCATATTTCTCATGATGCTGATCTTCGTAAAATTGCTTATCATTAGAATTATAATGATCGTAATGCTGGTATGGATCAGTCTTAGACTGAGATTTAGGTCGACCACACATTTTTATGCCCGTAACAAGTACGATAACCCCAGGGATAAAAAGAATAATCGTACTGATAATGGCCGTTTCTGTTCCTTCGGATATTAATATTAAAGATAACAGGATCGTCACGGACGAAAGGATAATGAATAAAATGCCAAAAAATTTCTTCACCGCGTTTCCTCCTGCAATTTATGATTTACTTATCAAGATCTGTTGATTGCGTTCTTTCAGCCGGAACCTTAGCTGGGATAGTTGCGAAGCAATACGTTCACTATTTACCAATTCCCCTGCTTCGTACTGATTTGCAAGTTCACTGTTCATCAATTCAATGTCCATCAAGATCTGGCGGTCATTTTTCTCAAGGGAATCCGGTGTGATCGGGTCACTATACTTCACCAGTTCAATTAATGATTGAACGGTTTTCCGCTCCTCTTCCACAGTTAGAACGGGATGTTGCATCATGGTGTGAAGCAATTGCTGTAACGCTTTTTCGATTAAATGTAAATCTTCGATTTTAGTCTGTTCATTTGCTTCATGACTTCGCAGACTGTGAATGTAGATCATAATGATTCCACATAAAATAGTTGCGATCGCAAACGTTACTGTATGCAACAATACAAACCAGCGAAGCGCATGATCTGCTGAACCTGTCAACAACGTATAGATCATCACACAAATCAAATAACTAACCAACACTACACCTAACGCTGTGTAACCTGGAACAAACCGTTTAAACCGATCCATATTTTGCATGATGAACCGTGCGTAGATCCAAATAGCCGTAATGGCTACATAAGAAGCCACGAGGTTCATCCAAAAAGATAACGATATTAGCGCATGATTAAACAAAGTAAAAGAAACGATTGTCGATACGAGCATGCATATTAAATAGATGACATCCAAAATCAGGAGATTGCTGCGTTTTACCATCACTATGCCTGTCCTCCTTCTTGCAGATTGTTTCCGCAATCAAGACAGAACTTCTGGCCGGGTTTTACTTCGTGTTGGCACCGACTGCATTTCAAGCTTAAACTTGTGCCACAGTTGCCACAGAATTTGGTATGACCGGAATTCATATGGTTACAGTTCGGGCATGGGCTAGGCATCGGTTGATGACATTGAATACATTCCAATGCGTCCTCAGCATTATCCGCTCCACAGGATGGACACGCATGGTATTTGTCACCACAGTTAGGACAGAATTTGGTTCCCTTTGGCAAAGCATGTCCACAATTATTACAATCTGTTGTTACTGCGGATTTTTCGGCTAATGAATTGCCGCATTTGCTGCAAAAAGAGCTGTTCTCCTGGTTCGGATGATTACACTGTTTACATATGCTTACCGCAGGCGTCTCCTTAGTCGACATCACTTTAGACATCTGGGACATCTCGCTACTGAAAGAACCACCCAGTCCAACCCCCATACCCATACCAAGTCCTGCGCCCATGATGTCTGACTGCATGCTTCCTTCATTTTTGGCTGCACCTTCCAGCGTATCAAACGAACGTTCTTGCTGATATGTGTACCCAATAATATCCATCTCAGCTTTGCGCGCCAACGCTTCTCTTAATCGAATAACGGAAGGATCTTCTTCGGGCAGATTGACGTTGTGAATATACAGGTTGATCAGCTCAATACCAAACTCTTCGAAAGTAGAAGCTATTGTGTCTGCGAAATGCCTTGAAATCTCGGCGATATAGGCATTGATCTCCAAAACACTAACTTTTCTATGTATTAGATAGGATGACAACATCGAGTTAATATTCATGATAATTAGCCCGCGGAAGTAATTAATCATATTAGCTTGGTTAAACTCAGGCAGTGTGCCCACAAGCTTGACCAAAAACTTTCGTGAATCCGAAATTTTAATTCCCATTTGTCCAAATGTTCTTACGGGAACTATAATATTATACTTGGGATCCTGGATCTGAATCGGATTCGCTGTTCCCCATTTAACGTCTAATGCGCTAACCTGATTGACATACCAGACTTCTGCTGCAAAAGGTGACTTTCCTCCAAACGGAAGGTTAACGAGTCGGTTCAAGATCGGGATATTCGCAGTACTCAGCGTATGCCTTCCTGGTCCAAACATGTCAAGCGCTCTTCCATCCTTAAAAAGAATTGCTTGTTGAGATTGATTCACAATCAACTGGGTCCATGTTCCCAACTCAGTCTCGGGATGTTTCCAAGCAAACACATCAGGTGAGCCATCATACTTAATTACGTCAATAATCGCCATGTTCAATTCCTCAATTCAGTATTAGATTACTATAATTTGATAAAAACACTCTTGCTAAAACACTGATTCTACACTATTTCCTATATTAAAAAGCTATAATGATCTTTCATTAACTTGTTTTCATGTTTAGGCATTGATATTTTACCATTTCTAACCTTATTACGCACTAGCATAGTTCATTTTTCATACGAAAATTTTCCTATATTAACATGTTCATAATAGTAAAGAACCTCTTCCATTATGATCATAGGAAAGAGGTTCATGGAATTCTCGTGTTACTCCATCTAATTCAGGATATCCTCTATAGCTGTATCTGGATTTAACATGAACTCTTCTAAGGTAGCTATCGTTCCATGTTCTTGATGTTCAATATCCGCATATCCCATCATTTTTTTGCTCGGATTCCAGACAATCAGGATATGTGAGTATTGATCGATATCCGAGGAAATACGCAGTAGCTTCTGTCTGCCCATTTTCATCTCTACGGTATCGATCAGATGAAAGAATTCTATATATCGGATGCCTGATTCACTATCTGGCAAGTCTATTCTTCGGGGTCCACTAGTTAGAAAATCAATAAGTTGCTGCGGAAGTTTATAAGACTTTAATGCATGCAATTTGTTGCTCATATCATGAAATTCTTGAGGTTCATGCCCCTTTAGGTATTCAGCCATTTCTTCATTTTTCTGACTCACTGCAATCGTGTACGCTCGCTCTCCATCCTTCTCCTGAATGGTCACATCTGCTCCCTGGTCCACCAGATAACGAACCATCTTCATGTTATTAAGTCTTGCAGCTACCGTGAGAGGTGTCGCCTTATACGGGTATACCATATCCGGTTCATTGTAATTGACATCCACTCCTTGATTCAGCAAGTACTGAATTGTCTTCATATCGTGATCAGCTACCGCTTTGCGCAACGTTTTGCCTCCATATTTACGAATATCCAACCCCAGTTCATTCAGCACGGTCATATTATTTTTGTTACCATAGTAGGCTTCATCATATGCACTGGATTTGACCCGATTAAGTCCATTTAACTTGGCACCTTGCTGGTACAGGTATCGCACCATTTCTTCTCCACAATATCTAACTGCCTTCAGGATCGCCGAATTATTTTTGACATTCAGATTAACTCCATGCTCGACCAACAACTTAACCACTTCCAGCTGATTGCAGATTAAGGCAAGGTCGAGCGGCGTTAATGCTATGTATTTACTGAGCGTAATCTCTTCCTCAAGATCCATGCCCTGCTTAACGAATTGCTCTACAGTACCGGTGTCTCCCTCATATATTGCCCT
Source organism: Paenibacillus sp. FSL R5-0749 (assembly GCF_038595085.1). NCBI lineage: Bacteria > Bacillati > Bacillota > Bacilli > Caryophanales > Paenibacillaceae > Paenibacillus > Paenibacillus sp. FSL R5-0749. The sequence goes on from NZ_CP152005.1 coordinate 4,140,811, forward strand.
AGCTTGATCAGGAAGCGTTTCGAACGATCCTTGATTTCCGATTTTGAACAAAGATGTACCCTCCTTATGTTTAATTACTTTTACATTACAATCAGCCTTGTTTTCATACTCCTAGCTATCAGTATACCTGCAACAATTTGAATAATTAATGACAGAACAGACAATCTCCAATCTAGAAGTATCAAAAGAGGAGAAAAGATCAGGCTGAGTTTAAGAGATGATTCTAATTTCCCTCTAATATATAACTCACCATTCTTCCAGACTACAACAACCGCGAATAAAAACATTACACTTAGCGAAGTTGTTACAAAACTAGTTCCTAAAAATAATCTGTTCCATACACTGTTCTCTAATAAGGCAAGCAATAGGAACCCTATAGTAACAAAGAACAACAAAAAAATAAGTAAAATGGGTTTCAAGGGTCTGTATAAACGAAGAATGGAGTCAAAATCATCGCCCGAAACATCCTGAGATTCTATTTTATTTCTTTGGCTATCTAACTTCCTAATTTCAATTTTCATAAAACTCATAATCGTTACTAGGTTGGCAACATCTTGCCTAGTGTAATACTCTCTTATCAAAGCGCGTATATCTTCGGAAAAGTAAGAACTACACTCACCAAATTTATCGTATAAGTTCTGAAGCACTCCTACATTGGCGGGTTGAGCTAAAATACTAGCTATGGCAGCCTCAACTTTAATGTATGAATCCATCCGCTTCTGAATCCTCGTCAGTTTATTTTGATTATCTCTTTCAATCAAGACTTTAAACTCTTTATAAAGCCAGATAATAGCTGTACAAACAATAGTGGTAACGATTGAGAATTCAGGATTTGCCTTAAAATAAGTCAGTAACTGTTGAAGCATGATATACCACCCTTACTTCTGAAATATACTACTCACATGATGAACTCGCAGCTTTTACAAGCTGATTTTTCAAGCAAAACATTTACGCTTGTTGAGCCCTACCTCAGGAGTATGCTAAGATAATGGACACCTATTTCTACAAAATTCAAAATTCTATTACAAATCAACCGTACAGAAAGGACACTATGAATCCTTCATTACTGTCATCCAAGTTACAACAGATCATTCCACCGCTGGATCTGCGAAGCTGCCTCGTCAGTGTACGCGGTGAGCTTATGTACGAACACTACCGCAACCAAGAGGCTGCGACCGATATTGCAAAAATCAATTCCTGTACCAAGAGTGTGGTATCCGCACTCATCTGTATAGCGATGGATAAAGGCTTGTTGCCAGAGGCATCAGCCCCAATCTCTACCTTTTTCCCACAGTTGACATCCGATCCTGACCCGCGTAAGCCAGCAATCACACTGGAACAACTACTCACCATGACAGCTGGATTCAACTGGGATGAGTTCGGCGGGCAGAATTCATTTCCTCGCATGACCCGCACCGATCATTGGGTGGATTTTGCGTTGGAACAACGGTTAAGTCATGTACCGGGTACACATATGGAGTACAACTCAGGAGTATCACAGATCCTATCCGCTATTCTGATGCAAAATGTAGGTATGAACGTAGCCGCGTTCGCAGAACGTTATCTTTTCGACCCACTGGGAATTAAGGACTATGAATGGGAAAGTGACCCACAAGGTGTTCATACTGGCGGATTCGGTATGAAGATGTTGCCCGCAGATCTGCTGAAATTCGGCCAGCTCTTTTTACAGCAAGGGATGTGGGAGGGTGAATCTCTCATTTCTAGTCATCTCGTTACCCGTTCAACGCAGCCATTCATTACAGTCAGCCCACCTAATTACGGCAGTTATGCTTGGCATTGGTGGGTCGATGTCTATCCGAATGAAAGGTCTGTTGCCGAAGATATTGCTGCTGAGAACGACAGACCCAACCTCCATTATTATTACGCGCGAGGATTTGGTGGTCAGTATGTATATATTGTCCCTGAGCTGGAACTTGTTACGGTGTTAACCAATGACAAACGAAAGAAAGAGAAACCTCCACTGGATGTTTTCCCTCGATTAATCGCCCCTGAGCTATGGAAAATGCTATAAATGCAGGCCGCTCTTGTATGTTGTTCGACCCATGGTTAGACCAATGAACCCCCAACCTATGAAGGCTTAACCAGCCCATAGGCTGAGGGTTTATTCGTCATACGAATGCCTCTTCGATGGCAACCGTGATTGGATACGGACCAGACTCTTGATTCGAGAGCACAACCAGTTGTAGATCATAGTCCGGATACACGGAAGACATGAACGACACTCCTGGATCAAACCCCATGACATGAAATTTGAAAATGTCTTCCTCTTTGAGGTCAATCCAGATACCTTGCCCATAATACTCTTCATCCTCTTGATGAGCATGTGGAGTTAATAACTGCCGTGTTGTGTCAGCATTCAACAATTGGTGACCCAGCAAAGCATCCCAAAATCGAACCATATCCGGCGCTGTAACATAGGCTCCACCATCTGATCCACCTTTGACAGGAATGGAGAACATATTGGTGTTCCAAGAGCCATCTTCATGATCGATATATCCTAAAGCGGTGTTTCGCGGAAGCTGATCTGTTAAGAAATAACCGGAGTCCTTCATGCCACAAGGTTTGAAAATGTGCTCTTCCACATAATCTGTAAACGACAGTCCTGAATGTTGTTCCACAATAAGCCCCAGCACAATGAACCCCGCATTGTTGTAGTGAAAACATTCACCCGGAGCAGACTTCATCGGCAGCTGCTGAAACATGGGCAGAAAGTCACTTAATCGCCGCATCGCGTAGACGGGTCTCTCTTTCCACAATTCCGAAAAGTCTTCCATCACTTCTTCATCAAAATAATCTGGAATACCCGACGTATGTGTTAACAATTGATGAATGGTAATTCCTTCGTCCCACAGCGGAAATTCCACATTCAACACATCTGTAAGCTTGGAATCAGCAGATAACTTACCCGCTTCAATGAGCTGGCATATACTCACTGCCGTGAAGATCTTACATCCTGATGCAATACCGAACCGTGTATCCACCTGATTGGCAAGCTCTTCACTGCGATTCGCATAACCACGTTTCATATTCAAAAGGGTTTTCCCGCCTTGTTGGAGTAATACAACACCCGAAAAATTCACGCGTTCCATGGCTTCTTCTATTTTCGTTGTCAGCTCTAATACATTCAACATTTTGTTGTTCACCTACTTGTCTATGTATTCATTACATTCTCATTCTTAATTCTTCGTTATATCATCCTGCATACCTGCCAAATTTCCATAAAAAAGAAGAGTTACCCCCTTATAAAAGGAAATATCCCTTCTTCATACAAGGTAAGACTAAGTTGAACAAAGTATACCTAAATGCTGTTCAATCACTTGTTCCACTCGTTTTATACCTTGGACTTCCTGCACTACTCTTCATATCACGGAGAGACCTCGTATTTATCAGATAATATAGTGTGGCATAGATTGTGATGATAAACGTGCCAAAGAACAGGCAAAATGCAAGAGACGGGCGGCTTACACTTTCGTGCATCAGCTCAATCAGCGTCTTGCGATTCGTCAGTGCATCCCAGCTATTCAGTCGATATACACGTCCAAGCAATACTCCATAACTTCCCAAAGCACAGCCTGCGAGTACAAAGATCCAAGATGCCCAGCGTCCGATTCGGTGATAGATCACTTCCTGAAGCTGATACATGGACAAGAAGCCAAGCAGGAGCCCCGTCCAGACAAACATTAAAACAACACTCAAGTCGTACCAATAGGTGTAGTCCACTCCATTTCCACCATAATACCGGGAACTTCTCGCTGTCAGATGAACCAAATCCGTAACAATGTAAGAAGAGTTGGGGAAAAATAATAACCACAGCAGCCCACTTGCGACTGCAAGCCATGCGGCACCTTTCCATTTCACATCAGATAGCAGATAGGATGCATAGGAGAACACAAAAGGAATCCAGCCCAAAAACAGATTCCAGATCAGGAAGCGGAAATAACGCTGATCCAGCCAATCTGCGGCTACATAGTACAAGCCCAGCGTTACGGCTGTGACCATACAAAGGAAAATAAATATGCGAATATAGTTCAGTTTTCTCAATGATTCTGACCTCACTTGATAAGATTTCATTTCATTGCCGAAAAGCGATGAATTCTTCCTTATTCTTTTCAACACGTAAATTCAATCCACAGTTATCCTACTACACCCCAATCGGTCTCCTTCAACTTAATCTCGATCAAACCTGTTCCTATTTGTGCTTACGCTTTTATCCATACGTATTACATAATTTCACTACTCTCCAAGCATACTAGAATCATACCATTTACCAAAGGAGAATCAAATTACCAATGAATCCAAATTCGATGAACCCTCAAAATGCAATGCAGCACAGCTTGAATACAAATCCAAATATCAGCCCTAACATGAATCATGGCGGTCATGAGATGTTCGATGTACACGAGATTTTGTCCTCCACCATTAACGTGCTGGATCAATATATGATCTTCCGTTCATTCGTGCAAAGCCAGGAACTGATTGGCATTCTGGACCGGCAGTATAACTTCATTTTATCCCAGTACAATCTGACAGCAGAGTGTTTTGCATCCGGACAGAAGCCTCATCAAGAGACGGCAACCTACATGATCCCCAACATCGTACCGCCAGTATATGGCCTTAAGCCATCAGCACCGAAAAAGCCAAACCAGAGCCTGGCTGATGTAAAGGATGCCGGGATTAGCGGTCATATGCTTGGACTCATTAAATCACATGCGAGTCTGCTCGGCATGTCCTGCAGCGAGATCACGAACGGAACGGTTCGCCGTGTCATCGCTTCACAGATCCAGCATTTTATCGAAATGGCTTATGAAATTTTCATGTTCCAGAATAAAAACGCGTATTATCAAGTGCCTCAACTCACTGCAAGTGATACACAACAGATGCTTCAGGCATACATCCCAGCAACCGGAGCACCTCAGATGCCTAACAGCAATAAACCACTTCATTAAGTTAGAACATAAAGTCTGAAGACCCAGAACAGTCTCTTCAACCCATTTGGGTTTTAGGGGCTGTTTTTTGCTTATTTACAATCATTTTCCTACTGATGACCCTTGATTCGGTTACCAGAAACTGGTTTAATCAATGACAAACCCGTACTTAGTCAACTTACGGATCATACATATAGAATACGGTGAAATGCCGTTATACGAGAATTCAAATGGCTTTTTCTTATTTATAGGGAGGTATACGAATGAGATGGAAGCAACCTGCTAAACTTGGTTTACTGGCTATGGCTCTCGGCTGTACTGCCATCGGCTCAACACTTGTGACCTCAACAACACTGGCTGCACCCGTTCCGGCTTCCAAAGCGGTGTATCATCAATTCCAAACGTATCGAACGGAAGCAGCGAAATCTACAGCAAGTGTGGCTAAAGCACGTAAATACCTGATGAATCATATCGACAAAGTCGGTCCTTGGCAGGCAACATTAATGACGCTGCAACTGGAGAATATGCAGAATATGAAGCTGGCGGATATGGATCACCAAATGTATACGGAACAGTTTCAACAAGCCCTATCTCAAGCCCATGAACAACTTGGTTACGAACAGAAGCTTACATATAGTCGTCTGCTGCAAGAAATTAAAGATCCGTCAGTGAGGAAGGTTCTGCAAGAAGCATCTGATCTCGGATTCAAACTGGAAACCAGTGAAGGCTTGTATTACCCTATCATCAATTATGAGATCTACCAAAAGTTCAAACCGTTTGTTAAGGCTGATATCGCTGCATACATCGATATTATGGCTAGCGAATCCAATCAAATGACAACTGCAGATGCTGGCATTATCATCTCTTGGAATGAATTAATTCAGCGTATATTGGAGAAAGAGGCCTTTCTGAACAACTTCCCGAATTCCAATCGCACCTCAACAGTGAAGCAGTGGTTATTTGTAGAATATCTGTTTTACGGAAGTGACAACACGCCTGTATATGATTGGTACACGGATGAAGAAATCCGCACCATGGACCCTGAGGTGAAAAAAGCTTACGAGAAAGCTTTGGCTAAGCGGGAGCCCAATACGGAGAGTGTTCTTCTCGATACCATGGAAAAGATTTTGCAGGTTCTGAATCAGAACAATGATGAGCTTACACCTGAAGTCCGAGCAATTATTGAAACTGTTCAACAACAATTTGCCCTTGATTAACCAGGATCGAGAAAAGCCAAATACAAATGCAGAAAAGCGGCACACCTTCTGAACGAGGTTGCCGCCTTTTTGCATTACATACCACACCTTACGTTTGGATCAAAGTGTTGAATCGTGTATTGATGTAAGTTTGTTCGGATTAACGACGAGATAAATGCCCTCAATCCGCTCTCCTGAAGGGTCCAACGCCAAACAGAGCACCTCGGACAATTGTCCTTCTTTCATCAATGCAAGTTGAAGTTCACCATTCATCCACATCGGTACCCATTCTCTTTCACGCAATCGTGTAAGGACCCGCCGTGAGGTCAGAAGGGCAAGCACGCCTTTGTGAACGCTCATCGTTCTCATCACAGTATGCACAACGCCACCGCCATCTGCTGTAAATACAGGCTGATCTGCCAGTAACTCGAGCATCGCAGCGACATCATAACGAAGGAAAGCCGTTGTAAAACGGCTGATTAATTCACCCTTCGCTATCATATCGGCATCACTCTGCTCGATTGGTGGAAGTTTTTCCGGCAAGTTCCGTCTGGCGCGGCTAAAGATTTGACGACAGTTACTCTCCGTTTTGCCCAGCCAATCCGCTATTTCAGAATAGTCATACCGGAAAGCTTCACGAAGTACAAAAACAGCCCGTTCAACAGGCGAGAGCCGCTCCAACAAGACCAGATAGGCATAGGAAATCATCTCTTTCTTCTGCATCGTTTCCTCTGGTATGTTTCCCGCCTTACTGTCTGCTATCGGTTCCGGAAGCCACTCTCCAACATAATTTTCCCTCTGGTTGCGGGCAGAATTGAGCAGGTTCAAACTTCGGTTCACCACGAGTCTGGCGATATAAGACTTCGGATTACGAATATCTTGATTAGCATTGCTCTGAATCCCCGCAAAACAATCTTGAACCATATCTTCAGCTTCTACCACACTGCCGAGCATGCGATAAGCGATTGAAAATGCATAATTTTTATACCGTATATACAGCTCACCAACATCCAGAGAAGACACTTCTGGTTCATTGGCGTGGAGATTGGAATTCATAAGAATGGCCTCCTCTGGCATGGTGCATGTATTTTAGTTAAAACAGCCCGGATACATCCCTGTTGTAATCGCAATCCGGTTCCAGTTGTTAATTGTGTTAATGGCCAGGATCAGATCCACCAGTTCGGCTTCACTGAAATGTTCACGAACCTTATTATACAACGCTAGGGGTACACCATGTTCCGAGATACGGGTCACTGCCTCAGCCAGCTCCAGCATAACACGTTCTTGATCCGTGAAGAAAGACACTTCACGCCACACACTCAGCAATAGAATATGATCCGCATAATTACCCAGTTTCATCAGATCTTTGGCATGCATATCTAGACAAAAGGCACAGCCATTGATCTGGGACACACGGATTTTTAACAACTCATACAATACTTTATTTTCGAATTGCCCGGATATATACTGCTCCATCGCCATCATCGCTTTAAAAGCGCCTGGACTCACTGCTCTGTAGTTGGTTCTTAAATTCATTTCATTCGCCTCCATCATTTGGTTTACATACTGTAGACAAACGACGGCCGGGATCTGTGACATACTTTACGAAAATCTTTTTATTCCCACAAGCCTACAGATAACATATGATGTAAAGCAAACTCGAAAATTTCCGTGTTCATGTACGGTTTTTGCTGTACCGTTTGTGATTTCAACCAAAAATAGGTTGGATATATTGATACTTTGACTATAAGAGTAGTAACATACGGCTAATAAAGTTAACTTTTCTAACATAATAAAGAGAAATGTTTATTCATATTGGTAAGGAGTGTTTTTACTATGATAACTTCCAACGCAAACCCTAATACGTCCGAATTGCCTAGAGGTTGTACATTCACCGCTGAAGACTGGCATGTATTATCACAATATTGGTATCCGGTAGCACAAGCTAACGAAGTAACAGACAAACCACTTGCTGCTCAATTACTCGATGTGAAGCTGGTTCTCTATCGTAGTAATGATCAGGTTGTCGTAGCCAAGGATCTTTGTTTCCACCGCGGGGCCCCACTTAGCAAAGGCTGGGTAGAAAATGGTGAGATTGTCTGCCCTTATCACGGCTTCCGTTATAATTGTGAGGGTAAATGTACCGCAGTACCTGCACACCCAAGCTCCAAGATCTCGCCTAAGCTCAAACTTATTGTGTATCCCGCAGTTGAACGTTATGGTTTAATCTGGACCACTTTGGCGGGAACGGAAGAACAGATCCCCTCCTTCCCTGGATGGAATGATCCGGAATATATCAATATTTTGCCACCCAACTTTGATATTGCCGGTTCTTCTGGGCGACAAATGGAGGGATTCCTCGATGTATCCCATTTTGCCTATGTGCATACGGAAACGTTTGGTGACAAAAACAACACAGAAGTCCCTCAATACAAAGTGAAACGTGAAGGTAATGAGTTACTGGCCGAGTATTGGAGTACGGTGAGCAACTATGGCAAAGGGCAAGATCTTGTTGCTCCAGAAGGTTTCCAATGGTTGCGTGAGTTTCGGGTATTCCCGCCTTTTGCGGCTTCGCTGACGGTACATTTCCCAGGAGACGACAAGCTGAATATTCTGAATTGTGCTTCGCCGATCTCTGCTCGGTATACCCGTCTATTCTGTCCAATCACACGCAATTTTGACAAAGACGCTCCTATTGAAGACACAATCAAGTTTAATTTGCAGGTATTCGAAGAAGATCGCGAGATGGTCGAGTCACAGAAACCGGAGGATCTGCCCCTTGATCTGCATGCCGAGGCCCACATTCCCGCTGACCGTACTTCAATTGCTTATCGGCAATTATTAACGGAAATTGGTTTGGGACGAAATTACACATCGTAAGTAGATGTCTCAGATTCTTTAGATTTCTGGGCACGCTTTTAATCCTTGATTAAGACGCTACGATTCGTTAGCGCCTCATGCTTAGCTCTAAACACGGCTTTCCGCAAGTATGAAGACACCCTTTTTCAAGACAAAGAAACGTTCGCCAAGGAACGCTTCTTTGTCTATACCTTATTTAACTGAAGTACCTATGTGTACTATATAAACTTTGCTTAATAAACCGTCATCTTCCCTCTTGATTATTGGTATTCACAGGAAGCTCTCTATAATACGGACAACCCGGTTCGTGGATGATACGTGGATCGACCCAAGTACCCCAGTATGGAAGACGGTTTACGTAAGGTTGCATATTGGGCTGAGTATTTGGCGGCATGTTTGGTTGCATGTTGGGCTGAGCATTGGGCTGCATGTTTGGTTGTACATTAGGCATTACGTACGGCTGATGATTCACATTCGGAGCACTGTTAGAGATAGGGGCAGTGGACGTCATACAATCTGCCGGCGGGCCAATAATCACTGTTTTTTGAATGGGGGCCAGCGCTTCTTGAACTTTTTTCTCGTCCAGACAGTACGTATAAGCCAGAAGTTTGGCAGGTGTAAGTCGCAAGATGTCTGAACCAAATATCGCTTCAGGCACGGGTGCATCGAAGATCGCCAGTAAATGCGTATGATCTGCAGTAGCCACTTCATAATGCCACCAGCCTTGAGGTACATTCGCCACTTGCCCCGGAGTAATTGGGAAATGAAGCAACTCATTGGTGAACGGATTGATGAGGGACACAACGGCAGAACCGCTGATGCAATATACCAGTTCGGTCGCATTCTGATGAATATGTGGTTCAACCACATTGCCTGTGTTAAGGAAAATATCCAGTAAGGAAGTATTGCCCAGTGTGTTTAACTGGTTGATGGAGAGAGAGTTAATATAGTTGTCCTCATCCTTCTTGAATAACGGATTGTTGCTTAAATCGTAAGTAAATTGGGTGGTTGGTAAAGTATAATCCATGGTTGAGGTTGCCAAAATAAAACGCCTGCCCTTCGCTCTCGGTTTAGGTCATAACCTATATATCAGCTTATGCCCAGTGCCCAGAGACGTGAGCCCATTTCTGCCAAGTTTTTATCGCATAACAAATATCCCTGACTCAGATACACGGAGCAGGGATATTTGGCTATTATAATTCTTTTTCGTCGGAGATGTCCTCCCAACTGATCCCTAATGGAGTACTGTCCAGATTTACACTCTGAAGCCATGTCATCCGCTTGACTATGTCCGGCATTCCTTCGATTAAACTATTCGTTATACTCAGATACCGCAGTTTCTTCAACTGCTCCAGTTCGGGTGGGATTTCACGAATGCCAGAGTAACTTATATCCAGACTCACAAGTTCACTCAATTCGCCAATCTCGGCCGGAATATGTTTCAGACCCAGATCCGACTTCTCCTTCGGCTTCCACCCGGTAGGAACATGATAAGAACTACCGCAATAAATTCTAAGCTCTCGAAGTTGTTTCAATTTTCCAATGTCTTGGTGAATGCCTTCCAAATCCGCTGTCATGATCTCCAATTCTTCCAATGATGTCAGTTCAAAAAGGGCTGGAGGAAGCGTATATACATCCTGCTCAAAAATCGTCAAACGTTTCAAATGTGTCAATTCCCGAATTCGTTCCGGAATCTCTTTCAAGAAATGTGAACTAATATTCAGCACATCAGCCTGATGCATGATGGCATCGTCCAACAGTCGATGAATATCTCTCTGACGATCTAACTCGAAGAACAAGCCTGGAATACGCTCCATTAGCTCAATTGCTTCTTCTTGTGTAATGTGCATGCCATACATATGCTCATGAGCAACCGTGTAGAAGTAATCGCTCCCATCCTCTTTCAGAAAACAAAGATCATCCGGCAATGACGGATATAACCAGTCATGAAAGCGATTGGCTTCCTCCTTAAGGACCTGCCCGGAATCAGGCGTGCACCGATATATGTAATAGATGCCCTCTGAGTACATCGCGCCGCTTTGCATCATCATTTCTTCCATCGTACTCTTTTCAATCAGATACGGCTCAAGTCTTTGTAACACTTTGGCAACCCTCTCAGGTGTGTCTCCCTCAACATACTTTCGGTCAACCAACATAAAACGATCTGTCTTCTCGATCAATTCGTCAATCAACAGTTCATAGGCAGTTCCACTTGGATCGGTGTGAAAAGCTACAGCTACCATAGGTTCCTCCTCATGACTCTATATTGATTAATCTTCAATCTTCTGTATCACCTGCAACCATTGTGGCATAGGCTGATATCATCAATCCAGTTATTGGAGGCTTGTTACATGGCATACGGCCCTGGTTCAGTATCATCCCCGCAACCTGCGGGTTATCCTTACCCTTATTATCCACCACCACCGGCACCCTACCCTTACCCTTATCCCTATCCATACCCGCCCGTCGTTCCTGTTCCACTGCCATTTCCGATTGGTGGTCCTTGGTGGCATGGTGGCTATCCCGGCGGTGGTTACCCCGGTGGACACCCTGGTCATTTCCCAGGAGGTGGCTATCCCGGCGGACCTCACGGCGGTCCAGGTGGTCCAGGTGGACACGGAGGACCTCCAGGCGGAGGATTTCACGGACATCGTTTCTTTCAGTGGTAAACATGTGATTCATTCAAAGTCCAGGTTCAGATCAGATGAGAAGCTGCTTCAGCAGCTTCTTTATTCATCTAGAGCTATCCTCTAATCGTTTAGACTTAATATGTGATCTCATCCCTCACCTTCAGATTTCGGTTCGACATGCTGAGGAGATCTGTGAAGGTAGGGGTTAGATAATAGACAAAATCAGGATCATGCACGTACATAATAATCTGCCCATACGTCCCCTCTTCCGTTGGATCGAAATCGAGCATCAGATATAATGAACCTCCTGCGATCGTTGCAAATGGAATCCATGGTTTATGGAACAGGTATGGCTTGATCTCCGGGTCCAACTGACTGATCTCTTCCGCAGAATAATACTCTTCCAGCCTCTCATCCACTTCACAGAAATATTGTTTGGTCTCTCGAATCTCTTCCAATGACATCAGATAAAATGGCGTACAATGCCCAGCCTCAGCATCACCCGGGTACAGCACATGCAACCCGTAGCCACTGCCATCTTTGCCTTTGTAAAAAGCACGAAAATCAGCAGGCAATCTAATTCCATACTCCTTTTCGAACAAATCGAGACTTTCTTCGTATGCCCCATCCCGATGCTGATACTCTTCAAACAATTGGCGAATCTCTTGATCCTGTATTTTTTCATCAAGCAATCGATTCAGCTCGTCCATAAGTACGTTTAATGTTACATTCGACTCCGGTTTCACTAGGCCTCCCCTTTCTTAGCTACGCCATTCCCTTCTTGCACATATTGATGATATTCCCAGAATGCTTCTTCCTCTCCACCACCCTCGATCAGGATCATGACTGCGTAAGATAACAAATTAAGCCATTGTTCCATCAACACTACCTGCTCGTCCGAGATGAGATTGTTTCTGCGGAGCATGCCCTCGGGTTCAACAGCCCAGGCCCGTGCCATGTGAGTAATTCCCCATAGACAAGCCATGACTTCCCGATCCAGTGTAGGCCGCGCAAGTTCTGGTGCCAGAACCCGTAATATCTCCATCAATTCATGAAAATTCTCCTCAATCAAATGTCCGCGAAAGGGACGCAGACTGCCAGTAAAACCGTTCTGCATCTTGGGATGACTCAGATCATCATAGGAAAAAGCATGACATTTTAATAACATTACAGCCTCTTCACGTTCCATACATTCACCCCTAACCAGCTCATCATGCTACCTCACCAGCGCAGAGGTTCTTCTCCACGCCACAATACATACCGCTCTAACTCACGTAGTGTACCTGTGCCGATCCCATACTCGTCCATCTCGTTGGAATGAAGATTGAGCACATGCAACATGCCACCATAGGTACCTACTGCCAACTTGGACTGCTCAGGGGATACAGCCAGAGAATAGATCGTACTGCCCACAAAATGACGCCATACTTCCTCACCCTCGCCATTCACACAGTACAGGTAACCATATGCATCTCCAAGCACCATGCCCGCCTCTATTTCCACTGCCGCATACACACGTGCATTCTCATCCATGACTGGCCAGTCTTCCTTCGTTTCGTTACCTGGTATATCTTCCAGCGGAACCTGTATCGTGACCCCATTATAGAAATGACATGCGTTAAACCACACGCTCTGCTTAGCACTCATGAATGCGGCATAATGAGGGTAACTCGATTCCGGATAGAGGGAGTAAGTTTTGTTCACCTGACGGTCCATCACCATATGATTGCTCCCTTGGCTACCATAGGCAATCCATCGGCCATCCCGAGATACCGCTGCATGTCCCATATCTATCTGTGTATCCTCTAACTCATACTCTTCGATCTCTGCCAGATCGGGATGAAGCAAGGTCACCTCAGCTTGTGTGACCAGATATATCCCATATCGTGATTGTATGAGTAGTGCTCTGCCTGCATCCATAGGGATAAGTCCCTCAAGTGTCCGTTCGGGATGCTCACAGTCCGCAAGCGATTCGATCCGAGGAAAGGAAGACTGTATCCGGGCTTGAATATCCTCCCAACGATATGTTGCCAACTCCTGTCCTTCCAACCTGCGATCAGGCTGACGGATGACGCGAATCCCATCCGGTCCTGCAAGCGCATAGTCCAATCCGTCTGATGAACACCCTGCAAAAGTATACGAAGGAATCAACTGCCATCCGTGCTGATCCATCGTATAGACCTGACCCTTCTCCGTGAAGATACCCGTATTACATACACACGTTTCCTCATTCAGATAACCTACAACTTTGACCGCTTGCATGGAAGACTGAAAGGCCTCGCTCAATGGCCATGTTGCTGCGGGCAGCTCACGTCGGAGCACCTCCAAGTCACCGTGGAGATTGGCTTGTCTCACCATATGGAGCACTTTAGTACTCATTCCGCTTCTGGAGTCTCCCTCCAGCTCGGCTTCGTCTGGTTGCTCTCCCTCCATGCTTCTCCTTACAAATGCATTGACATCCCTTGCATAACGCTTGCCTTCATTGCGCCATTGTTCCGCGATGTCTTCCTTTAACCAACTCATCTGTTCCCCTCCACCCTAACCTATTCATATGCCGTGCAATGATGTGCTTGCAAAAACAGACTGATATCGTTATCTGTGGCCTCTTCAGTACCGCTTTTTTCTTCATAAAATAAGGCAACTTCTCTCCCCGTTGCATAGTTAAAACGTACGTATCCGCCCATTGACGCCATAAACAGCTTGCACATGTATTCATTCTCCAACACAGCGTCCCACTCGTATTCCGTTTTACACTTCTCCGCCAGAGCCTTCATTGAAATTCCCTGTTCCAGACCTGTAAAGTGGTAAAACGTATGTTTCCGCAGCTCATTCCACGGTTCATAGTATCGAGGCGTTATCGGTGTATCCTGATGGTAATACCCACAATAGATCCGATCCAGCGTTTTGCCAAATTCAGTCTCCGAGCATGTCCATAAGGTGATATTCTCATCATGACGCGGTAGCCATAACAGCCCTTCAACTTCCGGATGAACAGCAAGGAAATCTCCATCTACAGAACTACCGATGGTAATGCACTGCTCAAGTTGATGCTGACTTATAGGCGATTCATCCGTATGTATCCAAAAATCATATTCAACAAAAGGCTTCAACACTTCCGGGTCCGGTCTTTGCACATTCATCCAGCCCGTGTATGTGCCTTCCCCATATTGTTCAATCCAGTTACAGTATGACAAAGGTAGTGAGATGGCATGCTGTTGTTCAAAGTGATCCAGTTCCTCTGCTGGAACCGGCTTAAGTGCACGGGATACGATATACATTGTTTTGGCATCTCCCATCTCAATTTGGTTCATTCGTTACAGATCTAAGCCAGTTCTTCCTGTACAATGTCAGTCCAGACCCCTTTACGATTCAGAATACGAATGGCAAAGGCATCATATCCATCACGTTTGACCTGATCAAAATGCATGCGCTCTCCCGTAATCAGTTCATATGCACCATTTTCATCTACATCTTCGCCGAACTCTTCATCCCAAGGCACATTGTAGTAGGCCGTCAATTCCACTTCAAAGATGTCCTCTCCTTCAACATCCAGATAAGGGCGAAGAGGTCTGTCACGTAGTGTTTCTTCCGAATAGGTCTCACATAACATGGCATCATATCCGTGCTTGGCGGCATCAATGAGCAGATAACGTTCACCTGTGACGGTATGCTCCGCATATACAAGAAGCGGTGTCGAATCATGCCAGGTAATCAGATCATCTTCCGTCAAGTCACCATAATAAAAAATATGGAATTTATCATGACCATCACTCGTTAGAAGCTTGCCTTTCCACTCCACTTCCTCGGACTTAACGTCCTCTTCTTTTCTTGTCAAACCTTCCAGATATACAGGTCCGTGTTGTACACCATACTCATTCATCATCTCGCCTCCGATTTGTTCATTCGAATAGTAACTACTTTGTGCTCCTCATCCACCGTCAGTTTCACATCGATGTTTAGCTTGTCACGGAATAGCGCCGTAATATTGATATAAGGATCGCGAGCAGCTTCGCTGCCACTCCCACTGGTACGGCTCATTCCCTGATGAATTATGGACTTCACCAATTCGTTATCCGCTTTGCCAGTATTATCGTAGGTATAGACGATCTGCCCATCCTGATCATACAGATTTAAGACCGTTGAGAAGTCATTGGCATTCTCGTACTTTCTCTCTGTCTGCACGTAGTTATGGTCCGTATGTTCATAGTTCACAGTACCATCCAGATATGGATTGTCCCCACCGGGCTTCACTTCATACTCCCGATAGGCCAGATTAAACAGGTATTGGATATGACTCATATCAATCCGGTAATAAAACTGACGGTTATCCTCTTGTTTATCCATCGCTGCAAAACTGTTAATCAGCGGCCAGGCTGCATAGGACTTGCCATTCACATCAACCGCGAGAGCATAGTCAGATAAAACTGTCTGTTTTTGAAATACACCATAAGTCTGTAAAATAAAATAAGCTGGAATCATCAACATACCCAGAATGATTGCAAAAATAGTTAATTTCAATCGTAGTTTCATGTTTTACTCTCCCTTGCAGCGTTAACGCTTCATCTTCGCTTTCAGTCTCATCCAGTCTTGTGCTGAAGCTTCGACAGTGTACGAACAACCACATCCCTGTTCTTCGCATCCTTAATATAAGCTGGGATACTGTGTGAAGCTGTTTTTAAAGGCATATTTCCAGGTTTTTCACGCAGATCTGCGGAAATATATGCGATGAGATAATTTAAGTGCTCCCGATTCACTGCCCATATTATTTTTCCTCTGAACTCATCCAGGAAGTATAACTCCAACCCGAATACAGGATCTTTCCCTGCACGAATCTCGGAAAAACACCTGCCGTACATCGGCTTCGCATGTAATTCAACCTGATTAACAGAACCACAATGTGGACATTCCACATGCGATGATCGGTGGGACGTCTTCTTCTCGTCTGTGACCTCCACGTTAAACCAACGTTCACATACAGCACAATTCCCCTTGGCTCTATATTGATACACTGGTTCTTCAAGAGCTTGAGCGTAGCATTCAAAACACTTCCATCCCAGTTGATTGTTCCGTTGTTCTATAGATGCGTGCCCACCGCATTGGGGACATTTCACATCAACCTGCTCGCCCCGACGAAGTACCGCATAGAAACTGTACTTATACGCACCTTCATCTTCGAAACGTTTCATTCCGTATCCACCCTTCCTTCTGTAACTAAGATATACACAGCCTGAAAATACGTAACATTTACCAATCCATCTCTCTAAAATTATATGTAACTCCGTTCCTCAGCACAAGAATGGAAGCCAGATTGTTGAAAATGGCTCTAATAAGACATACCCAAGTGTGTGCCCCGTCACACCAGCTCCTGCCTCAATAACGTAATCTATAACTAAATAAATACTGGATTGAAAGTATACCTGCTTTTTATATTGTGAAAAACATCACTTAGCAAAGGTTGTGCACCTATGTTTTCCTTCATTAATGTATATAAATGGTCACTCCTATTCGCCATATTCACTGCAACTCTCTCTCACTGTAGTTCCACCGATACGATTAAACCTGTTCACAACGATGAAGTCTCCTCCTCTGCGGCCAGTCAACCCCCGGTGGACCCAATCATTCGTAGAGAAGGAACTACGGTATATATTGAAATGACGGCTCAGGTTACAGACATCGAAATCTCCGAGGGTGTGATCTACAACGCCTGGACATTTAATGGTACTGTTCCGGGACCCGTCCTGCGAGTGACCGAGGGGGATACCTTGGTGTTCACACTAAAAAATAAAGATTCCAGCTTGCCTCACTCCATGGATTTTCACGCGGTACATGCCGCTCCCAGCAGCAAATTTATAGATGTTATGCCAGGCGAGAAAGGAACGTTCACCTATCCAACCTCCTCGCCCGGTGTATTCATGTATCACTGTGGAACCAAACCAGTGCTGGCCCATATTGCGAACGGCATGTATGGCATGATTATTGTGGAGCCCAAGGCTGGATACCCTTCCGATCACTTGGTTGATCGTGAGTATACCCTGGTTCAAAGTGAATGGTATAAAGAGCATGATTACGAAGCTTTTTTGAACGAAGAACCTGAATATGTCGTATTTAACGGCAATGATTATGGATTGACCAAGCATCCCCTGCTAGCCAAAGTTGGCGATACCGTGCGGATCTATGTCAGCAATGCCGGGCCCAATGAAGTCTCATCCTTCCACGTTGTAGGTACAATTATGGACCGTGTATATACCGATGGGAATCCACGCAATATCCAGTATGGAATACAGACGGTTATGCTTCCTGCAAGTGGTGGAGCTGTCGTGGAGTTTACCGTGACCGAAGAAGGCGATTATGCGATCGTAACCCACCAGTTCAATCATGTAGCCAAAGGAGCTGCTGCTGTTCTGCGTGTGACCAAGGATGGTAAAGATCATGGTGGATTCGCCATGTCTCACTAAAGACATAACAATAGGTAATGGCTGTACCCATCCTGAACATTTCGAGGTGATTATATGATGATCTGTGCGCACGAAGCGAAGGATACCTGTTTCTCCAAAGTATCTCTGTTCCAGCATCTGGATGAATCCGAAGCTGCATTGCTGAGCTCCCTTCTGCATACCCGCCGATATAACAAAGGTGAGATGGTTGTCCAGGAGGGCGAACGCTCAGATACGCTTTATGTGATTCATCAGGGATGTGTAAAGTTATCCAAATATAATGAAAATGGCAAAGAACATATTATCCGGTTTCTGTTTCCTGGAGATTTCTTCGGACAAGATTCCCTGTTACACCAAAAACCACATGCCGCGAACGCCGAAGTTCTGGAGCCTTCAGCCATCTGCTCCATCGCCAAGCATGATTTTGACCGGTTACTTGAACATGATCCAAAGCTTGTTTATCATTTCCTGCTTGCCATTTCCAACCTTCTGCGTGAAACCGATGAATGGAACTGCTCGCTTAGTGCCATGACAACGGAACAGAAGATTGCCAAGCTGCTTCTGTTCTTCCACAACCGAAATCATGCAAGGCATGAGATCCGTTTGCCTGTCTTCAAAAAAGACATGGCTCTATTGCTTGGTATCACACCAGAGACGCTTAGTCGTAAACTCGCCATGATGCAAGCGCAGGGGCTTCTTCAGGTTACAGGGAACTGTATTCTTATTCTTCAATTGGAACAGCTCAGGGAAAGAATTGAACCGCCAGCGTTAAGCCAATGAACGTGGTAAGCAAGCTTGCAGGTGCGAGCAGTCTGTTTATGCCAAAAAGAGTATCCGTACAGAAGGGCTTCTGTTCGGATACTCTTTCGTATGGTCCAGTTATTCAGATATCCAACAACAGCGACACAAGCAGTCCCATGGATGCAATCAATCCCACTACTGGCCCGCCCTCTTCAAAGGCTTCCGGCATCATTGTTGAGCAGATCATGGCAATAATTCCGCCACCTGCAAATGCACCAATCGCTGCACCCATCTCTTTGGGAAGCTGCTCCAGAAACAGATAGCCCCCCAGTGCCGCAAGAGCAGAGATCAACAGGACACTCAGCCACATCAGCATGATTTTACCTCGACTGTACTTGCCCTGTAGCCCAACCGTACTGGACAGACCTTCAGGGATGTTGCTGACAAAGATCGATACCACCAGGACTACACTGACACCGTTGCCAGCTAGCAAGCTGGCTCCAAGCATGATGGATTCCGGGATCGCATCCATTACCGTTCCTGCAAAGATTCCAAGGCCGCTTTGATTGGAGTCTCCCGACTTTGCCGAACGTTTACGCCCTGCCCCTCCCTTTGCAGAGACGAGCAGGTCAAACAGCGTATACACAACAGCCCCCGCTGTAAATCCAATGGCTGTGGGTATAATACCTCCATCATTCAGCGCATCTCCGAGAAGTTCAAAGGTTGCAGCACCAATTAATGTTCCTGTTCCAAATGCCATGATCCAGCCAATGATTCGTTTGGGAATCTTCACAAACAATGCTGCGAGTGCGCCAATGACTACCGCTGAGGCAGAGATGCCGCCCCACATGAATGCAGTCCACATCCGGGTCGACCCCTCTCTTGTTCAATCATATTCTAGCTTCTATCATTCCATTAACCCTGGTTGAACAATCAAAAACAGTGATGTGGCTTTACGGTGATCTATATCACCTGATGTGTTTAAAAATCACGCTATGATAAAATGATGTCGTAGTTCAGAAATATGAGCACAGAGAGGAGAGATTCTCATGAGTAGGGTAAACAAAGATAACACAGCGGAGTTTCTGCAACAGTTCCCCATCTTCCAGGATCTTAGCCCCGAGGAATTAAAGCAAGTCGAAGACATCGCCATTTCCAGAAGCATTCAGAAGAAATCGGTTATTTTCAGCGAAGGAAGCGAAAAAGAAGCTGTTTTTTTCATACGTACCGGCATTGTAAAGGCCTACAAAACCGATGAGAACGGGCATGAACAGATCGTCTCTTTCCTCAAAACAGGAGATATGTTCCCACACACCGGTTTTTTTAACGCGCACCCCTACCCGGCTACTGCGGAAGCAATTACCCCTACCGAGCTACTTGCCATACCTGTGCGGCTTTTCGAACGATTAATGTTGAGTACACCCTCCATTGCGATCAAAATTATGCGTGTGCTCGGTGATAAAATACGAGAATTGCAGGATAAGTTACAGGTGCTCTCTGGTCAGGATGTGCGCAATCGTGTGCTTTCCTTCCTTCTCATGCTCGCAGAGCAGCACGGACACAAACATGAAGAACATATTGTCATCAATCTGCCCATGACCCATCAGGAGTTTGCCAATTCCATTGGTACAACCAGGGAAACAGCAAATCGGCTTTTGAACCAGCTTACAAAAGAGAATCTGCTCGAAGTAGATCGCAACCGGATTATCATTCATGATTTGCAAGCTTTGAAGCAGCAAAGGGATACTTGATCTCCCTGCACCCAGGCTACTTTGTTTTTGGCCCACACTCTAACAATAAAACTGTGTTTGCACAAAACGACCTTAGCGCCCGTAACCCACGTTAAGGTCTCTTTGCGTATGCAGAATCCCGTCATATAAGGCGAGACAATGACATTGCAAATATGTGAGCAGGCTCACACAGATCCCTCTTCACATTTCCTATAATCAAATTGCAACACCACACTATCCCTAATTGGAGGAATGACACATGAACACATACACAGCAACCATTAATGCCACGGAGTATGCACCGCATTTGAAACATAAAGTGATTTTCGAAACGTTTGATCAGTTGCGACCACAGGAATCCATGCTGCTCATTAACGATCACGATCCAAAGCCACTTCGATTCCAGTTCCAGTCCACACATCCGGATGGTTTCAACTGGGAATATATTGAGCAGGGCCCTACAACCTTCCAGGTCAAAATCAGCAAACTATAGATTGGAGCTGAACCGCGATGGCGCACGTTGAAATCATTGATGATACTACACTTCGCATCACGCTACGGCTGGAAGATGCCATAACCATGGTGAAGATGGCACAGCGTGAACAGGCCGAATATGCGCAAGAGATTATTACCATTTACGAAAAAATGCCGGTGTTCGAATATACTCATTTCTGTTTTTACGCCTATGACAGTGCAAGACTATTTGAACAGATGCTCAGCATAGACCCCAAATCTTATCTGTCCTTCTCCCTCAGTGCGCCGGATTCATTCTTCTATGCACTGTACGGTGGGATGGCCGGCCTGTATGAATCATCTCTACAGTTAGTACAGCAGACGGCTGGAACTGGAGCAGGATTGGATGTGAACGCACATGTATCCATCTGATGTTCATGTTGTTGAATTGGATGTGCGTCCTCATCTGAGTAACAAGGTGGAGCCGTTTCAGCTGATTATGGACACGGTCAAAGGCCTTCAGCGTGACGATGTGTTTGTACTGCACGCTCCATTCAAGCCAACACCTCTGCTCGGTATTCTCAAGCTGAAAGGATACTCCAGCACATCGGAACGAAAGGCTTCAGATCACTGGGTCACCACGTTTGTGCACAAAAAAAATAAAACCGGTGCAAAGGCAATTTCTGCAATGGTTTTATCTGGATCAGAAGTTAATTTAGAACCTGATTCAGATGAAGAATCAGCTTCATGCCATGGACATCCAGAGGAGCAACCTGCTGCATTTAAAAACCTAGAATCTCTACAGGCTCCCACCATTATACTGGACAATCGCGGATTGGAACCGCCACAACCCATGGTGAGAACACTCGCAGCTCTGGATCGTTGCAAGTCTGGGGAAGTCGTGCTGATCCACAATGACCGTGTACCTGTATTCCTGATTGAAGAGTTGAATAATCTCGGTTGCACCTACACGGTTGAAGATCAAACCGATGGCACAGCCAAAGTGAGAATTGAAAAAGGGTAAGGAGGCGAAAGCCATGTCCAGGTTGCCGTTTCTTTTTATCATCACGGGCATCTTTGGATTTGTAATGTATCATGTCTTCTCCCTGCTCTCGCTGACAGGCTGGCTTGGTGATGAACTCAGAGGACCCGAAGGCTGGTTTCATGCTCATTTGTTTGTGCTTGGATGGGCAACGATGCTGGCTATGGGTGCGATATATCAGTTGATACATGTTATTTTGCAATCCAATATCTATAGTCTGTTTCTCGGTTATTGTCATTATTTCTTGTTCAGTATCGGTATCTTGGGCATGTTATATGGCTTCATTCATGCTGATGTCATCTGGATTGCCGGTTCTGCTGCACTCGCGCTCTCTGGCATTCTGTTGTTCGGATGGAATATGGCTATTACCCTCTTCCGAGCTTCACAATGGAATCCGGTAACGATCAGCGCAGCTTGTTCCTGTCTTTATCTGGTTCTTACCGGGTTGTCCGGTATGCTGATGGGTCTGAATTTTGCCTTTGGTGATTGGAATGGCTTGCATGAACGCTTGTTCGGCGCACACATCTGGATGGGTACACTCGGCTGGTTTGGCATGTTAATTACCGGTTTTAGTTACAAAATGCTGCCCATGTTCTACCTGTCCCACAATTATTCCATTCGATTACAGAAAGTGGTCCTAGTTCTGTGGAACGCAGCGGTAATCACAGGCGTTGTTGCATTTCTCACTGGGCTCAAGGGAGGTTGGCTCTGGTTCGCGCTACTTCTCCTTACCGCAGCCTTACTCGTCTATGTGTATCACTTGGAGCAAATTCAGGAGAAACGACACAAAAGCAACCCAGGTCCAGGCATTCGCTGGTCTGTGTATGTAAGCCGTGCATTTGCCGCATATGCTGTCGCCCTACTGATCTATTCCGCACAAGGGACTGAACTGCTGCTCCATCCACGTGTTGTTCTGTTGTCTGGATGGATATATCTCGGGGGCTGGGTGTCTCTCACCATACTAGGCTATGCCTCCAAAATCGTGCCTTTTCTGTGGTGGACCCACAAATATGGCAAGCAGGCAGGCAGACCCGGAACACCGCTGATGGCAGGTATGCTGAGTGAACGGTATGTCAATTGGGGTATGCTCGCCATGGTGGCTGGAAGCCTGCTGCTTGTCAGTGGAATTCTGATTAATCTGGCGGAGGTCATGATGGTTGGTGGAACGATTTTGTCTCTTGTCTCCATCGTTTATATCGCAAATATTGCTTTGGTATTCAGACGTTAAAATTATGAAATCGATCGGAGCGTGGAAAAGGTGGAACAAACGACGCATTTACTCGAATGTCTCAAGGAAGTGTATGACCCTGAATTAGGTGTCAATATCGTTGACTTGGGTCTGGTGTATGAAGTAAGAGAAGAACCTGAACGAGTACATGTGCGGATGACACTGACTACACCAGGTTGTCCGCTGCACGATACCATCGTTGGTGCGGTGAAGTGGGTTTTGCAGGAAAATACGGGCAAGACTGATATTGATGTTCAAGTCGTGTGGGAGCCACAGTGGTCTCCACAGCGGATGTCGAATGAAGCCAAGGAAATGCTGGGATACTTCTAGGCCGAATGACGATAGACCGGATGAATGAACAAGTTGCTGACGGAATATGAAAAAGCATACCTGATATCTGATGTTCTCTCAGACCCAGGTATGCTTTTTGTTTTGCGAAGGATTGACTTGCACTGGATCGTCTCCTACGAAATGGCCTTGTCGGACACATGCAGTGATTTTTGGATAAAAAAATAAATAAGGAAACTCCAGAATAGAGTTCCCCCTTATATTCGTGCCGATCAGTGAATCATTGTATCTATTCCATGATTTTGGATCTTAGATGTCCTTTGCATACGATGCTGCTGGCACTTTATTTAACACCACGAACAAACGAACTTCCTGTTCTCCTGTATTACGGAATGCGAACTCTACCTCGCCGCCGCAATGGATTACATCCTCTTGATTCACCACTTGTTCTTCACCATCCAGAATAAGTGTGCCTGTGCCTTCGACCACCAGCAGAATAACGTCTGTGCCCGGATGTTGATGGACGGGAAGCTCTTGTCCTGGCAGAAAATGAAGGACAAAGGTCACTCCCCCACCCTGTTGGAATAATACCCGTTTCGTAAAACGATCCTCGCTGAATGTTTTGACTTCTTGCAATGACGTAATACTCATGATTAATCTTCCTCCTCGATAATATAATCTGTGAATACATTCATCTTATCGCAAGAAAGCCCGCATTTCCTTGATCTGAATCAAGGAATGCAGGCAATGAACAAATCATGGTCGATCCTTACGACCCTTTGTTTTTAAGATGGTTACACCATCATTTTGCGCAGAGAAGCGATATATCTCGAACGTATAACGATGAAATAAAACGTCTGTGCAAGTACAAAGGCACCAAATACAGTCAACACCGGCATCGTATAATTGGTAATACCGAATTCAGTAAGAAATGGCTTAACCACGACCAACGTTTCAATGATAGCTACCCCGATCGGTAAAAAGAACAGAATAGCAATCTGAACGGTGGATGATCGTTTCATCTCCTGGAAACTGAGACCCATTTTCGAAAGAGAATGCACCATCTTTCCATCCGCTTCAAGATCGGTATGCAGTCTGAAATACAGAAAGCTTGCGGAAGAGATGGAGAAGATCAATCCGATAAATATGCCCAAGAAGGTAAATAGTGCTGTCCCCTGTCTGAATCTTTCAAAATCACCGTACCGTGTACTCAGATATCCGGAGTAATTCTCATCCGAAGCATTATCGCTTCGAATGGTATCTGCGGACGAAAGTAACTGATCGCTAACCATGGCTTCCGAGGAGTGCCGGTCAGGTACTGCATGACCCCAGGCAGGAATCTGATACAGAACTTTGCCAGATAACCTATTTTCATGGACCTGTTGTGTGATCTCTTCAAACTTCTCATCCGGGAGGACAACTACACCTGTTGAATAGATTAAGGTTGCAAACCTTGGCTCCACATCTGTAGCTGTAACTCTTGCTTGCATTGGGCCAGCTTCTAGATTCAAGGTCAATGTGTCTCCTTCCGAAAAATTGCGAAACCTGTTGCGATCGATCTGAGCCTGATCCTTCTCATTCCGGGAATCTACGAACAATGCTGAATTTGAATCCAATTGGAATGTCTCTTTTCCTAGAATTGTATTGAATCGGTTGTAGTGACTAAGTGGCATAACCGAGACAGCACTCTGATCCGCATCCGACCAGAAGTACTCCAGATACATTTGCTGATAATCCAAGCCTGCGGCTTCAAGTGCTGAATTAATAGCGCTCATATCCATTTGATCCGTAGGTGTGTACACATTGTACTGGATTGCAAAATCGTTATTGGTAAATTGCTCCCGGTTCTCTTGATCCAGTGACAAAATCACAACTGCACTCATCGAAGCAATCGCAATGACCACGGTCACCATAAAGAGCATGCGAGCATTATCCTTCATTTTGTAACTCATCTCTGAGATCCATAACAGACGAGTACCATGCCATACCGTTTTACGATTACGCTTTAATACCCGTATAATGAGCACGGAAAGTTGTGAGTAGAAAAAATACGTCCCCGCGATGCCTGTTACTGCTGCGAGTAAGATCGTACCGCCGCTCAATTTACTGCGGAGTACTACAAATCCGATTGTAAGTAATGTCAGGCCCAGAAGTGAGAAGAACCACGAAGCTTTGGGTTCTTTTTTAGGTTTGCTGGTCCCTGTCAAAAGCTCTAACGTCCGTTTGTTTCCGATAAATATCAATGTGAAAAGTGAAATGCAGAAAAATAATAACAGAAATGCCCCGATGGTAATCAGAATCGCTTTCACCGGAAAATAGAAGGGCAGATCATCCATCCCGATAAAACGAGTGGTTAACATCAGGAACAGCTTCGACAACAACATGCCTCCGCCGATACCCGCAATAATGGAAAGACAGCCGATCAACATATTTTCCAATATAATTAATTTCCGAATCTGTCCAGGCTCCGCACCAAGTATGGTTAGAATGCCAAACTCCTTGTTCCGTGATTTGAGAAAAGCACTGATGGAATACATGACAAAGAAAAATGCAAACACATATACAATGATCGAAGCCACCTGCATCCCCATAGCAGTTGTGTCACCCATCGGCAACTCTGTCACATACGGATGATAGATGAACACTGCATAAGCGAAGAAAATCATGACCATAAACACACTGCTTAGAAAAAAAGCAATATACGCTCGCCCATTACGGCGAATGTTATTAAACGCGAACTGAGGAAAGCTCATGTGAATTCCCTCCCCAGAAGGATAACGTATCAATGATCCGCTGGAAGAACGTCTGCCGATTATCTCCGCGGTGTACCTCCGCTGCCAGTTTCCCGTCCTTGATAAATACGATTCGATTGCAATAACTTGCTGCAAGGGGATCGTGTGTCACCAGCATAATGGTCGTTTTCTCATGCTGATTAATCTGTTCAAGCGACTCCATGACAGCCTGAGATGAAGTAGAATCCAATGCGCCCGTAGGTTCATCCGCCAATACAATTGAAGGCATATTGATCATGGATCTCGCAATGGCTGTGCGCTGTCGCTGACCGCCCGAGATTTCGTACACTCGTTTGTCCAGAATATGATCAATCCCAAGCTTGGTTGTAATGCGTTGTAGTCTACTCTCCATCTCCTTCAGTTTGACCTTGTCCAGTGTCAATGGAAGTACAATATTCTCGGCAACCGTCAGCGTGTCCAACAGATTGAAATCCTGAAAGACAAACCCGAGTTCCCGACGCCGGAACATGGCAAGTTCTTTCTTTTTCATATCAAACGGGTTCATGCCATTAATCAGCACCTTGCCTGAGCTGGGTTCATCAATGGTTGAGACCATGTTTAACAATGTGGTTTTGCCACTGCCGGACGGGCCCATAATGCCCACAAACTCACCTTGCTTGATTGTCAGATGAATATCACTAAGGGCTTGAGTCTGCACTTTGCCCTGATATACCTTGCTTAGTGCTGATACTTGTAACATTTCCATGTGTATTCCCCTCCGAATCTATTACTCTTTATATGTTAATCCTATTCTTATCCTAACTGACCTTCCGTAACGGTGCTATCGAATTACCTTAAACTTTCCTTACAGTACGTTTAAGGTTCTGTTCCCCTGCCTCCATAACTTTGGTGTCTATATAAAAAAAACACCTCACCCACGGCTGTGGGCAAAGCGCTCTTTACTGCGGAACTTTCGTATGAACCCAGCTGAATCTAACCAATGTTCCCTTATTCAGCTCTGAAAATAACTCTACCCGGTTATCCAGGCGTGCACTAATCTCACGAACCAGATATAATCCCATTCCCGTAGATTCATGGTATTGCCTGCCGCGTTCACCTGTAAAATAGGGATTGAACACACGATGAATATCCTCGGACGAGATGCCGATTCCCTCATCCTGAATATCCAGGATTGTACGCTCTTCCTGTTTATAGCCGGTAATGATCACTTTTTTGCCTGATTTGCTATCGGAATAGTTCACCGCATTGGTCAGGATCTGGGTGAACATGAACCGCAGCCACTTGGAATCACTATAGATCTTAAGATCTTCCTCCATGCGGATATCCGGCTTAATACCTCTGCGTATAAACAAACGTCGGTTCTCTGCAATGCTGCTCCGAAGTACCTCTTGCAGAGACAGCAGCTCCACACGAAAATCTCCTTCGAACTGTTCAAGCCGGGATGAATGTAAGACCATTTCAAGTCCTTTACGCATTTTATCCAGCTCATCCTGAATGCTGCCAGCCGTCTCATCTTCCACGTCTTCCAAGGTCAGTTGGATAATAGACAACGGTGTCTTCATCTGATGAACCCAGCGATTCATAAATACCACCTGCTGTTCCTTGCTAGTACGTAACTGACCCATCTCGTTCTGCCGATTACGCTCCAGTTCGTGTAACAATTCCTGGATAGCCTCAGCCACAACCGAATTTCCAAGGGTCTGAAAAGACTCGTTTACCCATTTACGTGGTTGTTGAAGTAGATGATAATACGCTTGTAGCTGGAAGTAACGTACGACCAGATAGACCAGTAACACAACGGTACTAATCAGCATGCCATAGAGGATAATTTTCATCGGACGATCTTCACCAGAGAGCCAATATACACACGGAACAAGCAGCATCTGCAGCACATAAAATCCAACTAACATCTGGTGGTCTTTCAGAAAAAGTTTCATTTCCCTTGTCCTTGTGCAGAAGCGCCCAGATCCAACACGCGATAACCCGCTCCGCGAACCGTCTCCAAAATCTCTTCTGCTCCCAGTTCCTTCAACTTCCGACGTACACGTGTAATATAGACATTCAACGTATTATCATCAATAAAATGCTGATCTTCCCACATCTGTTCTAGCAATTTTTCCCGGCTGACCACTCGACCTGCCTTCACCATCAGCGCTTGCACCAGTATCGCTTCCTTCTGAGTCAGTTCTGTAGAGCGTTCATCATATTCCAATACGAATCGCTCAGGATAGAGAATCATGGGACCGTTATTCACTTTCACTTCCTGCTGCACAGCAGCGTAAGAACCATAGGCTCTGCGCAGCTGACTGCGGACTTTAGCAAGCACAACTTCATATTGAAAAGGTTTTGTAATATAATCATCCGCTCCATGTTCCAATGCCATAATCTGATCCATGCCGCTATCCCGAGCAGATATGAATAAAATGGGACATATGGAATGTGTACGTATCTGTCTGCACCAATAGTAGCCATCATATTGAGGCAAGTTCACATCCATCAGCACAAGATCCGGTTCCATCTTCACGAACTCATCCAATACATGACGAAAATCACCGGTGACCTGTACCTGGAATCCATTTCGGTTCAGATAAGCCGCCAGCAATCCTGCAAGCTTGGCATCATCTTCAACCAACAATATCGATTGCATCGTTAACCCTCTTTCCGTTTCCTGACGTCAATGTATCACATCTAGTTACCCATTTTAGTTGGAAACGGCTTGGAAATAAAGGGTCAGACTATGAGACGCCCCCTTCTCTCTGCCAAACCAATGATAGCCTCCACCCCTGAGTTGAACTCAAGAAAGTCCTGCTCAACCCCATCGCTGAAAATAACTCCGTCCTCCGGCATCTGGGATACAATGTGCAATGGTTGCTTCGAATGGATCTGTCCAAACACCAGGTTGGCCGCAGTCGTTCGGCTTGGAAAAGGTTCACGTACTGAGAAATACAAGTACGGCGCATCCCAGTTAAAATGATTCAGCTCCTGCCTGCTTCCATGAATGGATGAGGATGCTACAGCAACCTCATCTTCCGAATTCATGTTCTGCCACGCCGCCGATCCTACAATTCCAGTGGCCCCGGCCAGCACACTTTTGAACCAACCTGTCGATCCCATGCCTGTAGATACAATGATACCGCTGGAGGATTGTTGTTCTACGGATGTACCCAAACGCACTTCATAACGTGCCGATACATGTGTCTTCCGACCAATGAACAGATCGTTGACACCATATAGATACTGTCCATCATTGAGTTCCACTTTGGCGAGAGTGACTTCTTTCAAAGTCCGTTGCTTTCGAATGACATCAGGAACAATGAAGCTTAGATCCTCCACAGTAAAAGGTAATAACACCCCGTCCCACCGCATCGGGTCCGGGTTCACGCCAATGAGCGGCTGCTCGGTTACGTATTTGAGGGTATTGGCTACAAGCCCATCCTGTCCAACCACAACCACAATATCCTGCTCTCCAAAAATAAAGTTCGGCACATGTTCCCGATCAATGGTCTGTACACGACCCAATTGCCCCAGTTGCTGCTGCGCCTGCTGCACAGATAACCGATAACGACGGTCTTCCTCCATATAATCACTGAAGTCGGCGCCCAGACGTTCAATATAAAACTGAGCTTGCTGCACCGTATTATATCGAACTACCAACTCTTCCAGTCGGGTCCGACGCTTAACGAGAATGAGCTTGTGCTCGCTCATTCGATCGTCCGGCGCAGCCTGATGACGTACTGATCTCCCTGCTTGCTCTGTCTGCTCTCTTCTTCCTAATCTCATCGCCCTCTACCTCCCTGATCTCTGCCCGGCGCGGGAGACATCAACCCCTGCAACAGATCCGGCGAGATATTAAGCTGTCCGATCTTGCCTGCATTTTCAGCCAGTTCCTGGAATGCAAGTGCGATCAGCTTATCGGAATTCATACCCATGTTTGCCATCGCTTGTAGTACACTCGGCTGTACATGTTGCAACGAATTCATCACGGCAGCGATCTCATACGCTTTGGCATCGGCTTCCGCATTGTGATTGGCAATGGTTAACTCAATTAACTGCTGCTTGCGTTCCTCCATCGCTGTATTGAACTGAAGCTGCTCCTGCTCCATCTCGTTTTGTTTCTGTTTCACCGAGCGTTCTGCATGCAGTTGGGTCTCACGAATTTGCTGTTTCTTTGTCTCCACGGCAATTTCGGTGTTCAGTTCGTTCTCCTTCACTCGTCTCTCCTGTTCAATCGATGCATTGCGACGCACATACAGCGCTTCATCAGCCTGACGCAAAATCTCTTCCCGCGCTTGTGCTTCCAATGCACGCATCGTCTCTTTATTGGGCAGAATGGCCAAGATGGATAGACTCATCAGCTCAACGCCCAGTTTCTCCAACTCTTCACTCTGCACAACTTCGCGTTTCATGCTGCTTGCCAGCCGTTCACTGGATTGAATGGCCTCCTTCAACGGCATTTTCTCCAGATATTTCTTAGTTAGTACTTTCGCTGTGGTGATTACCCGTTGATCCAGTTTGCCGGGGTCGTCGGAAATATACCGATTCTTGCGCAAATTGTACGTGTAATTCAGGCTCTGTGTTATTTTCAAATAATCTACAATGCGATAGCTCAGTTGTCCCTGCACTGTAACGGTCTGATAGTCCGCCGTAATCTCTTCGAACATGAATGGTACATCCACCGAGGACACGGGCAGCACCACTACCGATGTGGTCGGCTCATAATAATAGAAGGACAATCCCACGCCTTGACGTTGTACCTTACCATTTTTCACCTTCATGACATATTCACTGGGTTGAAACTTCGCAAATCGGAATCCAAACATGGCTCATTCCTCATTTCTTAATATTGTCGTTTTGATATTATCGAAATGATAACAAATGAATTTGATATTGTCAATACGACATTAACAAATGATTCATATGCCTATGTGGCGAAAAGCATTAAGTTCTAAACCTCTTCTTTTCCGCAAAACAAAGAGACCGAATCAGTTGATTCGATCTCCTTACCTGCTTTGTTATTTTCTAATACAGTCGTTCCATCAATCTGGCTACCGCAACAGCCCCTTGTGCACGGTTCGCCGTTTCTTTCGGAGCAAACGTGCCATCAGGCATGCCATTCAGCAGTCCAAGTTGCTGCATCAAGTCTACAGCCTCTTTGGCGTATGGCGCGATCTCGTCGTTGTCTGCAAACACCATATTTCCTTGTACAGAATGGGTCGCATGCTCACGCTGCACAACCTGAAGAGCTCTATTCAGCATAACGGCCATATCTTCTCGTGAAATCCGTTCGTTGGCCCCGAAGCTTCCATCCGCTCGGCCTTGAATAATGTTCATTTCAATGCCAAGTCGTACTGAATCCGCATACCACTGCTCTTCCTTCACATCCGTTGGGAGCGAAATGGATGCATCGGACTGGCGTGCATCACCAATGCCTTTAATAATCATTTGCAAAAATTGTGCTCTGGTCAGTTCACCTTGCGGGGCAAAACGAGTTGCGCTCATCCCCGTAATGATTCCCTTACCGTAGAGGTTCTGCACTTCTTGGAGAGCCCAATTATAATTTTGCAAATCATGTAGTGGCACGTCAACTTCTGCTATGACAAAACTGCCGGATTCCAGCGGTTTGAACGTCATCGTTTTTGTCTTGTCATCGTACTTGGAATACGTAACAGGTTTCATTTCTCCACTTGGAGATATGGAATGTACGATCATAACCACATCATTCAGCTTAGGCTGCTCTACACTGGATAGAGCAACTTCAATAGCTCTGTTTGTCCATGATATTGGCTTATTGTTCATTAATAAATTCACATCAACAACCGTATGATGACCGATTGCTGCTTTTTGAGATGTGGATAGTGCATCTGTTGATCCTTTTGCCACTACAATGTCGAACGTTCCCGCAGTCTCTGCAATGGTTAGCTGCAGTGATTTTAGAGGAACACGAACGGTAGTCTGTCCTACGACTACATCCAGAGATTTTACTTCCTCGGAACGAACCCATGCTGCCAATTGACTTGCAGCCAATTGGAATGTAACTGTGTTGGCTGTATTAGGAACATCTGCAATCAACTTCAATGTACGATTTCCTGCATCCGTGGACTGCAGTGCCTGAGTTAATTGGGATGCATCCGGACGAATCGAATACTTGTCATCCCCGGTTGCTGTTCCTTTTATTGTTATTGAACCCTTCTCTGGTGCAGTGCCCGATCCAACGGGTGGGGTTACAACCGGATTACCCGTCGAAGGAGCTGTGCCCGGGTTGGAAGGTTGTGAAGGTACACTTGGTTGGGATGGCTGACCAGGGCCAGGTGTGCTATCTTGACGCACAAGCTTACTCACAGCATCTTGTAACGACCGATCCGCATTGCTTACATCTTGCGTTGAAGATTCAACATCCAGCATGAACGCCTTCGCTTCAGAAAGCGCCTTACTGAATACATTCCAGCTTGAAGTCGTGTAATCCGTTTGTTTTAATTTCTCAGCGTTATCTACAGTAAATTGCAGTGCAGATTTGTCCGCCGGGAACGTACCGTAGGCTTCAAATTCCATGAATCCTACCCATGTAGGACCTGCTGTAATCGTTACGCGAATATAACGTCCCTCCGTGCCTTCTGGAAGAACATGGCTAGGTGCGGTCGATACAACCACATCATTTGTGGTGTCCACTACTTTCACAAAATTTTGGTTATCATTGGACACTTCAATCTTGTATTTGATGCCGCCACTCCACATCGACATCTCGATCTTGCGAAGGTTAGCAACCTGTCCCAAATCCACTTGCCACCAGCGATCAATACTATTATCTGTTCCCCATGAAGTGTTTGGATTGTTGTCAATCGCACCTTCAGGTGAGTTGGCTTGATTGCCTCCAGTTCCTGCACTGCTTGAAGCCGTTGCCGTTTTACCCGTTGTGAGAGCCTCCAGAGAGACCAGATTAGTAAAGGCCTGTTTCAACGTACTCAGTGCTGAATTCACTTCAGACTGGACAACAGCTTGATTATCTCGGACCTGAATCGCTGCCTGCAAAGATTGTTGCAATACAGACCAGCTCCGGCGTGTATAGGAAGATTCGTTCTGCTGCTGCATTTGTTGAATGTACTGGTGAAGTTGTGTTTTGTCCACATTGGATAGACCTTGAATCGCATCATCTAAACGTTTAACCGCTGTATTCGCATCCGTCTGTGTTGCTCTTGGATCATCCAAGACCTGCTCAGCGCCTTCCAGCGCTTTGGTCAACACCGCCCAAGTGGCCGCAGACCAATCAGCCTGCTGATACGTACGCCCTTCTGCTAATTTGGCTCGAAGCTCGTCAAGCTGCGGAGGGATAACCTGCATTTGCTGCATCACATGTTCTAATGCCGTTGTCGCTGCATCTGTATCTGCTTGAGTCACGCCACCCGGCGTGTATGCCTGTTGGTATATTGCATTCGCTGAGGAGATTGCCGGAGCCAGAGTACCCCAGCTTTCAGGAATAAAATCAGTCTCGACTAATGATTCGGCTCGTGCAAGCGCCGCAGCCAGTTGTTGGCGGTCTGCCGGCAGAAGATTTAATCCGCGTTTGTACACATCAAGGGACCATAATGCTCTGCCTTCATACGAATGGCCGCCGTTAGCCGGAAATTCATCGTAGTCAAACATCGCTTGGTTCTCCCATGCATTGCCTTCAGATGCAATCCAGCCTACACCGGCCGGAATCCATGCTGGCTCCCAGTAGAAGAAACCAGCACCATGATTATTCGGCACATTTGCAATCATGTCCATAATGCCGGCGATGGCATCATATTGACCTTGAACGGTTGCGGGGAAGTCTGCTCCCCCTACATGAAGCGCTTCGTCCGACCCGATGATGTTTCCATGCGCGTCCCCGTTTTTGTAGGAAAACGGATAGGACGTCTCGGCGATAATGACATCTTTGCCAAACTCGGCTGACACTTCATTCATCGTATTCTGTACATCCGCAAACGTCCCATGCCAGAATGGGTAATATGACAGTCCGATAATGTCATAGTCCAGTCCGCCTTTACTTAACTCTCCAAAGTACCATTTGAACATATCCGCCTTGCCGCCTTCAGCCAGATGGATCATGATCTTCACCTTATCCGCGTTATTGGTGATCTCTCCTTCTACTGCACGTACAGCATCAATTCCACTTTTAAGCAATGCAACATTTTTCTCGAAATCGACGTCACTGCTCAAGCCGTTCAGAACACCACTGTTGATCTCATTACCGATCTGCACCATATCTGGCATGGCGCCCTTTGCTTTCATCTCTCCCACAACTTCAACCGTATAATTGTATACGGCTTGCTTCAACTCTTCGTGGGAAAGACCTTCCCAAGCTTTGGGACGAAGCTGCTGACCCGGGTGCGCCCACTCATCCGAATAGTGGAAGTCCAACAGGATTTTCATACCTTTTTCCTTCACCCGCGTAGCCAAACGAATGACATCTTCCTTATCGTTGTAGCCCCCTGATTTCTGTGGATCATTCCACAGACGAAGACGCACGTAATTAACACCGCGATCCTTGAGAATATCGAGCAAATCACGCTCTGTTCCGTTGCTGTCCACGTATTTTCCGCCTTTGTCCTCAATGGCAGTCAATGTGGAAATATCGACACCTCTAACATAGTCTTCACGATATCCCTCAACAATTACAGTGGCCTCCGGTTGAACAGGAGCTCCATACACTTCACCCGTTACGGTAAAGCTGCCCGCATGTGCGTACTCTGAAGGGCTGATACTATTCCATTCCACTGGAACAGAACCCGACTTTTCGATCAGATACTGCGCTGTCACTTTTGTCGGTAGAACGGGAGCAACCCCAGCCACTGTTTTGACCTGTATAGCATCATAGGCCGTAATGGTTGACGGATCAATTTCTTCCTCTTCGCCCCAGACTTTAATCTCGGATATCCCTGGCCACCAATTTGGTCCCGCATAGTACGGAATCGTGACCTTCACATACTGAACCGATGTATTGGTCTGGAATTCCTCACTGGCAACAGTCTGTTTTGTTTCGTTAGTCGTTTTGTCTACTAAAGTTGACCAGTTACTTCCGTCAGTTGATACTTCAATCAAATATTTTATAACTTGGTCTTTGTCCTTCCAAGTCAACTCCGCTCCGGAAAGCTCATATGGCGTACCTAGGTCTATGGTCAACCAATGAGGATTGCTTTCAGAAGATGGTGAGCTCGCACTCCAGTGAGTACTCCCATTGCCATCCACCGCCTTTTCTTTTTGCCCCCCATTCAATAGATCTTCCTCACTTACCGTAACTGCCTTGTTAAGTGCCACGTTCACTTTCGCTTCTTCCGCAGCCGCTGGACGAACCATCAGTCCCAGATCACAGAACAGCATCAGTAAGACCAGACAACCACTTATGTACCTTTTGTTCACTCTTGATCTCCCCCTTTTTGTGTTTGATTGTGCATGGATCAATGAATGTGATGAATCCTCCTCATTGTAAGCGCTTAATAGCGGTGGATAACACGGCATTTTCCAAAGGAAACAGCAGTTATTTTAACAATATGATCGCGGATAAGTTACATTTGATCTATGTGTGGTTGTCATAATAGTGAAAAAATCAACAAAGAAGTTTATGTTTCAATACAAATTTTTCGTTATTTTAATCTTAATTATAAAGCAAAAAAACCATTATCTTGTAATAGATAACAGTCAGTTTACCTACTCTATTTTCTTCATTAAAATTATTTTGTCTTCTGCTCTTTTATAGAAACCACATAAAATATTGTCAAAATTAAAACTAGTACATTCACTCGGTCCATTGAACATAAGCATCTTGAAGTTGGTACACAGGAACATACAGTCCACCTGACTCGATCCAATGAGGAACCGTATTATCCTAAAATATAGAACGTTTAAATCTCTTTAAATCTTTCTACATAATAAGTCTATCCAGAATCTACGCCACATCTGAACCACACGGGACTACCATCGTTAATCCACGAGGAATCACTTCAATATCCATTAGCCCAGTAGTATGCATTTCACCATCAATCCCAACTTTTGCTATGTCATCACCAAATTGAGTAATTCTTAAACGCTTTGTCTTAAAATACAACACATCTGAACGGCCAAGATGATTTCCATTTTTAATATCTAACAGAAGTTGCAAGGTATTGAACCATGATTTTTTTTGAATGACAAGCACATGAAGGTGACCGTCATCCATTTTAGCACCCGGAACGATGCCCTCAATTCCGCCAATAATCGCTGATTTTGAAACCAGATAGAGTAGTGCATCATGTTCTTGTTCTGTATGGTCACATTCAATCTTAATATGTGTTCCCGATAATATTTGGGGGAGTTTAGGTAGAGCAGACAAATAATAAGCCTTATCTCCTATCACGTTTTTCAGGGTCTGATTGGTTGTATAGCTAATGGAATTCATTGCACCACCTGCCACAACGTAATGAAAATATTCTTCTCCAGCCAACCCGATATCAATCTTCTTGGTCGCTCCTTTTTCTAGCATTCTCGTGAATCCTTCATAGGATCGTGGTAATTTCAACGCGTTTCCAAAATCATTAACTGTACCTGTCGGCAGGTATGCTAAGGGTATATCTAGACCCAGATTTTTAATCGTGTTTATTGCATAATGCAGGGTTCCATCTCCTCCCGCAACAACTAAAGAATCACATTCTTCAAAAAATGAAGCTCCTAAATTATGATTTTCTTTACTTGTGTAAAAGATATCACGATCATTTAAAGCGTATCTCTTCTTCATATACTCTATAACTGAAGCCTTTGTTTTATATGCTTTATGCTGCCCAGAAACGGGATTTACAATCATTTTTGGTTTCATCACTGGAATGCTCCCTCTCCATGAATTACTTCAATTTATGATTTAATTTTATATTCATTACGAACGGTCAACATCGTACATAAGGGCGGATCTGATCCAGCCCTTTCGGGTATCTGTGGATAGGAGGAGCATGAAGAATGACAAAGTTGGTCTCTCTTTGCTTTTCTTTGAGCTTCCACTCTGTTTCGTTTGCTTAACCACCAAGTTTTGTATAAAAATCTATCGTTAGTGTGAAATTTCATTTTTCTATTTCTTCAATTTTTATATGTAGTAAACAACAGTAAATAATAAATCTTCTTCGGATTTTTTCATTTTGATCTGAGCAAATGATGCAGAGTTCCCTAAAGGGCAGAAATGATCTGCCTCTTCGAACGATGTTACAATTTTTTTTCAATTGTAATATATGTGTAAGCTAATCATTTTAATTTGGTAGTTGGCATAGCGAAGCATGAAAGTAACTTAAGAATTGAGAGGAGAATAATGATGAAGAATACTACGATGAGAATGTTGACGGCGAGTTTGACAGCTTTGACCATTATGACCGTTGCTGTAGGTTGTGGAAATAATACAGATCCAACCCCTGCCCAAGTTGAGGAGAATGTGAGTTCAGACGAATCTGCGGTCAGTATTTCTGATTCCTATGACAATACTGAAGAACTTGCGGTTAAATTCCCAATTATTAACTCAACACCAATTGAGTCTGAGATGGAAAAGAATATACAAAATAGACTCCTAAATGGTTTTGAAAACTGGAATAGAGGATATGAGGCATGGGAAACCTGGGGGGACATTCTTTATACAGAGGGCTCTCTCTATAACGTCCACGGCGTGAAACTCACATTGAAGGAATATCAGGCTGCTATGGATGCACAGCTAAAGTCTACCGATATTCAGATGGGTAACTTCAACAATATGATCATTAACGATGATTGGGCAGCAATTCGATATGACATCTCGTCGACTGCCCGAGGCAGCCAGCAATCTTCCGATGGAAGTGTAATGGAGTTTGTCCATTTCAAAGATTATGGTAATCCGCTCGGAACTCGAGTTGTTGAAGGCTGGGCCGGTACAAAGGGAGCAGATTTTGACGCATTGACCCATTCTCAAACGGATGAAGCGAAGGCGGCACAACAAGCTGCATTAGATGAGATCGTTAACACCAAGATCCCCAACACTACAGATCTCGAAACCAAATATCCTGTTACTTATCCGACAACGGTTGATACCGATATGGGTAAAAAAATTCAAAGCGCCATTTATAGCGATTTTGATAGATGGAACCAAGGTTTTGATGCTTGGAGTGACTGGGCCGATACGTACTATAGTAGCGATCTGAAATATCACACTAATGCAGAGACTATGACTCTCGATGAGTACAAGGATTCCGTCAAGAATTATGCCGCAGCGACCGAGGTCAAACGTATTCGTTTTGATAATATGCTTATCAGCGGTGACTGGGCAGCCATTCACTATAGAATAACGAATGAGGACACGAAGACAGGGGAAAAGACTGCTGGGGACGTCATGCAGTTTTTACACTTTGCCGAAGAGAATAACAGCCTAAAAGTTGTTGAAACCTGGACGAAGTGACTCAGGTGGTTATGAGAGCACTAAACACAGACGAGGAGTATCCAGCAATGGGTGCTCCTATATGTATTTAAGAATGTAGCTGTGATCATCAGCTTACTTGTTTAATCCGATAATGATATGCGTTTATAGAAATACCTAAAGTAAATACATAGGATAAAATGTACATCCACATGATTAACACAATTACATTGGCAAAATCCCCGTATAAATCACTGTATTGGTTATTAAAATGATTAAGGTAATATGAGTAAGCAAATGTTGAAATCACCCATACAATGCTAGTAAAAAGTGCTCCGATATTGGAGTACTTTCCAGGGATTCGATATCTAGGTGTTACCATATACACAATTTTAATCGTGAGAAACAAAAACAGTAAAACGACAGGCCACCTCAAAATAGTGATCAACAGCTTTGTTATTTCATTCATGTCATGAAGTAAATCGAAATGCAAAATAATACTACTATAGCTATACACCAACAAGGTAAATATGATTATAATCACCAACATGATCGTCAGCAGAAGTGCTTTTAATCGACGAAGAAAATAGTTTCGATGTTTAAAACCAAATAAAGTGTCCGAACAGACAAGCACTGCATGCATTCCGTTAGAAGCCAAAATAAATGCAAAGACCATCCAGACGCCACTATGAAGCGTGAGCCCTTTCTCAGTATAAGGAACCAGCATTTCAAATACAGACGTTGGAAGTATTCCTTTTAACGATTCTAGAATATCAATGATCGGAAATTTCAAATAGGATGATGTGTAACTAATCAGAATTAAAATTGGAATTAGGGATAACACGAAAAAAAGTGTAAGATGCCCCGGGAGTAAACGCAACTCAGGGACGACGATCTGCTTGACTTTATTCCAGTATGGAGCGCATTTTTCTTGAATATGTATGTAGGTTTCTTTAATTGCAAATCATCTCCTTTATATACGATTATCATATATCAATATCCCAAGACTTGCATCAACGATAAAATAGGCGCTTTAAAATAAATACCTATAGCAAAATAGGTCATTGTCCAAAGCAGCGCACTTGTATAGGTAAAAAGAGCAAATTTCTTGAAATGAATCTCACTCATTCCAATCAGCAAAGGCATGACATAGCGCACCACCGGGATAAACATTCCAATGAACATTGCTTGATTACCCTTTCTCCTCAACAAAGACTCCGCCTTTAAAAAATAGCGATTGTTTAACCATCTTTTTTTAAATTTATGGCTAAAAAACCTTCCCATGATATAGGAAGTTGTGATTGCAGTCAATAAGCCTGTTAAAATGGCGCTGTACGTCGCCCAATAAATGACTACTCCCGTATGGCTTAAAATGGATCCAGATAAAATAATGACTTCATTAGGTATGGGAATCCCAAAAGGACCCAGTGAAAAAGCCAAGAAGAAAAATACATATCCGTATTGATTAACAAGTTCTAATAAAGTATCACTAATCATTATCGTGTAATACCTTCAATACGAATGTGGATCTGATCTGGAGAAATACCCGTCATATGATTCACCGCTTCAAATATGCTGGACTGTAATTCACGGCTGACATAGTGGATTTTCACTCCGTAAGTGACAACAATTCTAAGCTCAATAATTAACTTTGAGTTCGAGAAGGTAACCGATACTCCCTTATGCATTTTTTTCCCACTCACGTGTTTAATTAGGCTGTCTACGGCTCCTGTTGACAACAATATTATTCGAGATTCTAATCTTGCAACTCCTGAAACAATTGTTGTAATCGCCTGCTCCAAAACATTTATCTTCCCTATATCTGTCTGTATAATCAATTGTAATGTCTCCTTTAAAACAATTTTGTATTGGTATACATTCATTTTATCTTGAATAAGAAATTAACGTAATGTACCTTGGGGCAAAGAGGTATTGTACTTTTGGGCACATGCTCTTCATATCTGAGGAGCAAACACAAAGGCAAAGGGAGACATCGATACTGATGTCTCCCTTTGCCTTTGTCCTGTATCATAAAATAGTTGTTTGCAATCACCCATTTTAACTCTCATTTCTCCTGATTGCTGTAGTCATCAGGTAACTGTAATAAGTAGCTATTCGAGAGGTCAAGTAAACGCTGGGCGGCCAAGAATTGAGATGCAGTAGATCCACCTTCAACGATCCTATTATTGCTTAGTTCATAATGTACTCCATCGGCATATTGATTACCTGGCATATATAATATTTTATCATTAATAAATGAACCATCAGGTAGAAAGTGTCTTAACGGAATCAAATTACGCTCTTGATTGAACAGATCTTCACCTAAAACCAGTTGATCTCCCAGAGGAATTCCCAACAGATTGGCTACCGTTGGTAGAATATCAATTTGTCCACCTATCGTATTAATTACAGGAGGAAGCTGCCCTGAAGGCGAATGCACAATGAAGGGGATGTTCATCATATCTGTGTATCCATAGTTATGACCTAACAAGGAGTTCATCAGTTCTTTTTCTTCTCCTGTAAGATTAGTCATTGGTATCCCCTGGTGATCTCCATAAAATACGACCACACTGTTATTCCATAGTCCAGACTCTATCAGCTCATCAAGAAACTGACCCAGCGCAACATCTGCATAATTTTGAGCCTGAATATAGTCACCAATCAATGTATCCTGGAAACGCTCAGGAAGCTTCATTTTAGCCTTTTCTTCAGGCAAGTGATAGGGATGATGT
The DNA here is from genome assembly GCF_038595085.1 of Paenibacillus sp. FSL R5-0749. Classification (NCBI taxonomy): domain Bacteria; kingdom Bacillati; phylum Bacillota; class Bacilli; order Caryophanales; family Paenibacillaceae; genus Paenibacillus; species Paenibacillus sp. FSL R5-0749. The sequence goes on from NZ_CP152005.1 coordinate 4,182,216, forward strand.
GCACTCATGGATATGACCATGGCATAGAAAGGTTGATCCTGCTTATCCAACATGGACAATTCAGCAGATGTTTTGGCGTACAAAACTTCATCCGATGCACCAAAAGCAATAGGATCATCTTCTCCGAAAAAAACTTCATCATAATAACGTTCAAAACCAATGGCACGATATAATCGATTACGATTCCAGAAATCCACACTATTGGTGTGGAACGTCGCTGTATCATAACCATTTTCCTTCAGTAAGTGCGGTAGACTTGGAAGCTGTTTATCCATATATTTGGATGAGGTTGCTGGTTCATCCTTAGGTACGTAAAAGGAGGTGTTTACGACGAACTCGGCATCCGAGGTTGTCCCCTGTCCAGCATTCGTATAGAAATAAGGGAAGTACGTATTATTCTTAATCAACTGATTTAGATGAGGTGTAATCTCTTGCCCATCCATTTTGAGGTCGATCAAAAAGTTTTGAAAGGATTCCATCTGTACGAGTATTAAATTCATTCCTTTATTAATTCCATGAAACTTTGGTTCGTCTTGAAGTGGAGGAATTCCCTTGGTTTCATTAATTGCTTCTTGGGAGATATCATCAGGAGCTATAAGCACGTCCTTCTCCATACGATCGGCAACAACCTTATATACTTCATAATTAAGAATCCCCATACTCTTCGCTTTATTGATCTCATTCAGACTAGCATGAACCGGCCAGATATTGAATACACATAAAACGATAGATCCGCTAATCGTACAAGTTAACACCTTATGACTCATACGTGAAGCACGATCCTTCCAGATTGAACCATACTTAGGTAAGATAATTAGAACTAGAAATAAGGCAATATCAACAAACAAAAATAAATAATAGGGTGTAAGTAGAGATAATGCGCTCTCTCCGACATGAGTAACCTTTTTGGCTTGTTTAAGTGAATGATATGTAGCGATAACACCGTAATATTTATAGTACATGATGACTGCAAAATATATTAAAGTCATGCAGAAATTTAAAAGCACATAGTATAAGATCTTCCTCTTGGCTGCAAACCATTCAATTAGGCTGAACACCAGGATAAAAAAAGGAAGCTCTGTTTGAACGATAGTCCAATTCGTTCCATCATGAAATACAACGGACCATGCGACTATACTTTTCAACAGGAGAATAAAACTAAACAAACACAAATTTTCATAGGATCGATGTTGTAAGCTAATGTCCGCGCCTTCATTTCGTTTGTACATACCATTCATCCTCTAAAATTATTAAAAAGGAGAAGGAGCAGCACCTCCCTCCCCTACAACGTAATCAATCTTTTAGAATAGAAAAACGAGATTAACCTCTCGACAAAACATTGGATGGCAGGTTTCATCATGAAACCTGCCATCTTTGATTTACACCTCTGCTCTATTTATAGGCTCTGGAAATAGATCATGCTGATTCGCACGTTTCTGATGACGTTCTTCAACGATTTCCATTACCTTTTCCCCCTCAACATCCAAGTTCGGAAGAAGACGATCTAACCATTTCGGCAAGTACCAAGCCGATTTACCCATAAGCATCATCACACCCGGGACAATAAATAGACGAACAATAAAGGCATCAAACAATACACCAAAGAGTAGGGCAAAACTCATAACCTTAATACTTGGATCATTTGTCATCATAAACCCTGCAAATACGGATATCATGATCAACCCAGCAGTTGTAACTACGCCCCCACTATGCTTAATTCCTGCGAGTACAGATTGTTTGGCATCACCATGCTTTTTGAAGTCCTCACGCATACGACTAACCAAAAACACTTCATAGTCCATAGCCAGTCCAAACAGGATTCCCACAACCATTATTGGTAAGAAGTTAAGCACAAGTGATTGTCCACTGAAACCAAAGAGATTTTGGAAATGTCCATCCTGAACAACGTAGGTAATAAATCCCATCGTAGCTCCGAGTGAGAGAACAAAACCGAGTACTGCTTTAATTGGAACCAAGATGGAGCGAAACACCATGACTAGCAGGATAAAGGCCAAACTAACGATTATGATACAGAACTTAGGTAAGGCTTCGTTCAGTTTTTGAGAGATATCAATATTAATTGCCGTACTGCCCGTTATTTGTAGTTCCACATGGTTCTGACGTTCAATCTCAGGAATATGACTGCGAATTGTTTTTACCAGTTCCACCGTTTCCACATCAGCGTGCCCCGTAGCTGGAATAATGTTAATCAAAGATACCTTTCCGGATGCGCCTGTAACCGGATCGGCAACCACCCCAATGTTCGGATAGGTTTTAAGTTGTTCCACTGTTTTTGCCACATTAGCCTCAGCTTCAGCACTTCCATCCGTTTTGACAAGAATCATCAGAGGATTGTGGTATCCTACGCCATATGCTTCAGATAACAAATCGTATGCTCGTCGTTCCGTCATACTGGTTGATTTTAATCCATCATCCATAGTCCCTGTTTCCATGTGTAGAAAGGGTACCGATATCGTGGAGAGAAGAACCAATCCTAGAATCACTGTGATCCAAGGTCGTCCTGTAACCAATCTACCCCATAGATTTTCTCGGGACTGATTTAATTTCTTAGAATCCTTTATCGGCTTAACTTTGATCTTTCCGCCCATTACGTCAAGAACGGCCGGCACTGTAATTACTGCAATTAGTACAGCTACAAAAATACAAAGTGCAGCAGCTACTCCCATGGCTGTGAGAAAAGGAATCCCAACAACTGCCATACCTGCAAGTCCAATAATTACGGTTACTCCTGCAAAAACAACTGCACTACCTGCTGTACCATTAGCTATAGCAATAGCCTCTCTTTTCTCAAAACCTTTTGCACGTTCTTGACGATATCTTGAAATAATAAATAGTGCATAATCAATACCCACTGCAAGTCCAATCATACTTGCCAATGACAATGCAAAGGAAGGTGTATCCAGGAAATTAGATCCCAGAATGATTAGCATTACACCCGTTCCAAGACCAATGACTGCGGTTAGAATCGGTATGATTCCAGTTAGGACAGATCCGAAAGCAATGGAAAGTATAACTAACGCAATTAGAATACCAATGCCTTCTGTAGCTCCACCAATCTCCATCTTTACATAACCTGAGCCAGTGAGCTCAGCTTGCAGTCCGGCATTCCGTAAATCATCTGCAGCATGAATTACATATTCTTTAGACGTCTCACTAACATCACCATCAGCCTTGTTATAAGAGACTGTCGCATAAGCGATCGTGCCATCGGTGTTCATTGATTCATTATCATATGGGCCAGACACTTCAGTTACAGCAGGATCTTTGGATATGCTCTGAAGTTGTTTTTCAATCAGTTGTTTCACCTTTTCAGATGATAATGTTTCGTTTGCGGGCGCCTTGAGCACCAGCTGAATTGCTTTACTACTATCTATCATTGAAGGAAACTCCTGATACATCTGTCCCATCGTTTCAATTGATTCTAACCCGGGTATCGTAGTTTCTTCAGTAAGCTTTGGCCCCATCCCCATTGCTACCATTGAGGTAATTAACATCACCATTATTGTTCCGATGATTACCTTAATACGGTTCTTGGCAGACCAAAATCCCAGTCTGTATAACATTTTTGCCATGTCAGTATCGTCTCCTCTGCTCTATCTCTTAAATATAATCTTATTTTATAATTAGTTTGGATTAGCAACATCGTCCCAATGGGCATTCAATTCTGCCCTTTGGGGAAAGATGTAACACGCTCATATTTTCTTTTGTGGATACCATCTACATCATATGCAATAAATGTAACTAAATAGATGACAACGTAAAAAGCATGCAGGTAGGTACTCTGCATGCTGGTTAGCGTTGATTAACATTTATAGTTTCAGAATACCTCGATCCAGCGCAGTTGCTACTGCCTGTGATCGAGAATCTACCCCCAATTTATTGTATATATTCGTTAGATGAGCTTTGACTGTTCGTTCTCCAATATTCATATCGAATGCGATTTCTTTGCTTTTATAGCCTTTAGCCACGCATTGCAAAATGTAGCTTTCTTTATCGCTCAACAGTTTGACATCTTCCTTGACCTCTTGTTGCGATTTTAATTTAGCGGCCATCACTCGCTCTAGCATCTCCTCAGATAAAAGCATTTCCCCTCGCATTGCAGAATCAATGCTTCTGAACAAGCTTTCTCTGCTTGTGTCTTTTAACAAATACCCTTTGGCTCCCAAAGCCAACCCGTTAATCATCATTTCATCCTCATTATACGTAGTCAGGATAATAATAGGGATCGTAAGACCTATTTTCTTAAATTCCTTCATCGTTTCAAGTCCACTCAGAACAGGCATATTCAGATCCATTAAAATGATGTCAGGCTGAAGCTTCTCAACGTTCTCAAGCGCATCCTGGCCATTTACGGCTTCCCCTACGACTTGATATTTTTCGCTGGTCTCTAATATGAGCTTCAGCCCTTCACGCACTACAAAATGATCGTCCACCAACATAATTTTATAAGGGCTCATGCTGACCTCCTTCATGAATTGTCATTGACATCGTTATAGTTGTACCTTCTAGTGTGCTTTCGATCTTAATCTGTCCACCAATCAATCTTGCTCGCTCATGGATTCCAAGTAACCCGTAGTGACCTGGTTCCTTTCCGATCCCATCAGGATTGAATCCTTTTCCATTATCTGATATTTCGATCTGAAGTTGATTGTTCGAGACGATAACACTGACTTTTACTACATTTGCTTTGGCATGGCGTGCAACATTCGTCAACACTTCTCTGATGATATGCAGACTATGTTCCATCACAACTCTGGATAGTAGCTGATACAGTTGTACATGGCAGTCTACCTGAATGCCCGTGGAATGTCTGAAGTGTCTCACCTCATCTTCAATCGCTTCCTTAAAATCGATATCAGGTGCTGATTTAGTTCTAAGGTCATCTATTGCCCTACGTGCTTCAGCCAGTGTTCTACGTGCTTGCTGCATGGATTGAATGATAATGTTATGAGCCTTCTCTGTGTTCCCCTGCATTATGTGTGCATTAGAAGCTTCCAATTGCATAATTAGACCCGCGACTCCTTGAGCAAGAGTATCATGTAAGTCCCTAGCCATTCGCTGCCGTTCATTGGACAATGTAAGTTCTTCGACTTTTTGATGAGCCACTTGCAATTCATTCAAAAACTTTTGCAATCTGACTCGTTCATGTACTTGACGAAAAAATAGGATTCCATAAGCGATTACGATAATTAACATCATCACAAACATTGGAATGAATACTATCAGTTCCTTGGTATCTCCCACGGTTAAGGCAGAATCAAAAAATATAATAACACTGATTAAAGCTATAAATATCACCCTGCTAATTCGAAAAGAAAAACCTAAACTTTGAGCAATGAGTACGGGGAGCAACCCAACTAACACTGCCTGATAACTTCCGGGGAAAAGGATAGCGCACAAGTAAATTAAAATCCCTTGTATTCCGAAATAAAACCAAAAATGTCTTTGGTTAACCCGATAAGAAAACCAATGCAATGCGGCGTGGAGAATAAATAGTCCCGTGAATACCAAACTGCTAATCACTCTAGGATCATCCAGAAACTGAAGCGTAACAGATCCTGCGTATACAAAGATTAACCAGATCAAGATGGGCTTTCTTGTTTCAAATAGTTCATGTATAGTCTCAAGTTTATTCTTATTAGTAACAACCATAAAAGTTCACCTCAGTTCCAATATGTACAATGATTTTTTAAAATTTTTCAATAAAAGCTTATATTCCCTTTTTTGGGTATATGGTTAACGACTTATCCGATACTTATGCTAAAGATTTGTAAAAGCGCGAAAGAGAGTTAATTCAGTTATTACCTCATCTTAATGTTATCTCCCCCTCCTTTGCATCGTACAAATGGGTATGTCTGATTGCCCTTTTGGGCAAAAATGCTCACTCGTATCTCACTAAATACAGTGAAGCACTCCAGATATTAGAGTACTTCACATACATTAGCTGACCTCTAGATGAATTCCCGTAACCCCTTCTGTTTTTTTGGCCTGATTCACAATAATCGGCCGCTTCTTGTTGTCATTATACACTAACGTTTCTACGTTAGTTTAATGTGCACTGGTCCAATGTCCCACAAAACTATACTTACATGAGTGTTAGGTTCGTCATCAATAAAATCCAAATCTCGTAGTTTCACAGCATCTTAAATTTTCATTCATATGACAACCATATGACAACGCACACTATAAGAATCACACTTTTTGTAAGAAACAAAAAAATCTGTCCGTGCACCGGAATGCGGATGCAGAACAGATTTTTAGGTATATGATCGTTGCTATACTTATTTGGAGAGTTTTAATTCAAGCTGTACCTGAATATCATTTTCTGTCGAAAGCACAACCGAGTGCGGATTTTCCATTCCGAAATCTTCGAAGGTTACCATCGATGTCGCTGACAACAAAACTTCGTTATTCTCATAAGCCGCTTTTGCATCAAAAGTGACTTCTTTTTCAATACCTCTAACGGTTAAAGTACCCTTCATCTTGATATCAACCGTTTGACCGACAGGCCATTCTGCAGGTACCCCTTCAAATGAAGTCGCTGTAAATGTTGCTTGCGGATATGTAGCAATGTCGAAGAAATCCGCTTGCTTCACGTGACCATCACGCTGTCCATTCCCGGAATCAATTCCATCCATCTCGATCTGTCCTTCTGCTTTCATCTGAGCAGCATCGTCTACATTAATAGTCCAATTGCCTGTTACCTGCTCGTCCACAAAGTTAACGGTCTCCTGCGAAGTAGTTACAGAGAAGTATACTTTGGAACCTTCACTAATGCTCCAGTCTCCGTTCAATTGCTCTGCTCCCGCAGTTTCATTGGCTACAGCCGTTCCTGTGCTGTCTACCGTAGTTGTGGAAGTCGCTGTGCTCGCAGGAATCACCTGCTCAATCTCCACGTTGTTCCCCAAATAGCTATTGCTGAGATAGTATCCACCGCCACCGATTACGACAACAGCCGCTACACCTGTTATGAGCCATGCTTTTGCTTTCTTGTTCATCTCTATTTCCTCCAGTACATCATTGTATAAGTTGGTTGTTGAATGGATCATATCAATTGAATGTGTCAGGAAGAAGTCAAGAAAAGACAAGGCCCATATTTTTTCGAATCCGTAATACAGGATTGGCTTTACGCTCTGGCTCATGTAAAATCAGTACAAGTTTATGAAATGAAAGGAGAACGCTTTTCTTGAAATCCATACTTATCGTCGAGGATGAACAAGCTATTGCACGAGTACTGGCTGCTTATCTGAGAAAAGCAGAATTCGAAGTTCATCATGCAGCAGATGGACCGACTGCACTTAGCCTTTTTGATACCGTAACGCCTTCCCTTGTATTACTTGATGTGATGCTGCCAGGAATGGATGGATGGGATCTGCTGCGGATTATTCGTGAAAAAAGTGCTTGTCCCGTGATCATGCTAACCGCACTGGATGACATTTCAGACCGTCTTAACGGATTGAATGCCGGTGCTGACGATTATATGAGCAAACCTTTTGTACCGGAAGAAGTGGTCGCCAGAGTTAATGCGGTGTTGCGCCGTAATCCACATTGGACCTCAGGCGGCGAAGAGAAACGTTCCTTTGGAAATCTCGTCATTGATCTTGCTGCCAAGCAGGTGCTGCTGAACGGTGCAGAAGTTGCACTCACACCTCGTGACCTCTCATTACTGTTCTTCCTGTCCGATTATCCGAATCGTACGTTTACCAGGGATCACCTTATTGAACAGGTATGGGGGATGGACTATGATGGCAGTGACCGTGCTGTGGATCTATCGATTAAACGACTACGTCAAGCCCTCTCCCACTGGTCGCCAGAGACAGGAGAAATTCGGACGTTGCGAGGAATGGGGTATCAATTTTGGATCGCCAACTGAAGCAGAAGAAACCGAAACGAACGATATCCATTCTGTCACACTGGACACTGCGATATTTTCTGATTTTATGTATTGGTTTCACAATTATTGTGGCTGGGGCACTCTACTGGATTCGAACAACTTCCATTGAGAAAAGCCTCAAAACTGCAGAACTGCTGGGTCTGGAGATCGCAGATCATGTGACCAGTGAAAATAATATGCTACGGGTTCCACCCGATCTGGACAGACTGGTAACCAAGCGAGAGAAACTATTTAATACAGATCATTATTTTTGTGTGATGATCTTGGACAACAACAATCAATTGATTTTTTCCCAGCCTAAAATGGAGCAAAAAGATGTACAATATCGACTGTCAGACGACTATCTTGAACCGCGAAACAACAAATATGCAGGTGTAACGGTCAACATATCCGAGGGCGATCAAACCTTGGGTAAAGTGTGGGTCATGCAGTCCAAACAATCCATTACATTTGGTCCAGAGACCATATGGCTCGTGGCTCTAATCCTCGGAGGACTAATCCTCTGTGGATGGTTCACAATCTATCTCCTGTCCAATAAGTTATCCAGACCTATTCGTCAGGTAGCCTATGCAGCTGAACAGATTCGAGGTGGCAATTATGATGTGAGTCTTGACTTGAATACACGAGAGCGTGAGATCAATGAACTTGTTAATTCATTCCGCGATATGGCCTCTCGTCTCCAACAACTTGAAGAATGGCGCACACTTTCGCTGGCAGGGGTAAGTCATGAACTCAAGACACCGGTAACTTCCATCAAGGGGCTCGTAATGGCAGTACGTGACGATGTTGTAAGTCCACAGGAAGGAAAAGAATTTTTGGATATCGCTTTGAAGGAATCTGAACGCATGGAGCGTATGGTCGCAGATTTGCTGGATTATAACGCCATGGCAGCAGGAAGTGTTACGGTTCGCAAGGAACGGACGGATCTGAAGCTGTTGGTTGGTGAGATCATCTATCAGTGGAAGATTGCGTATGAGGATAAAATGCCAGAGGTTCAGCTGCACACCCCTCCAGTCAACTTCTTTACCATGGGGGATGCTCTCCGCATTCAGCAGATCATTGTTAATTTGCTCAATAATGCACTTCATGCCACAGCTCCTGAACAAAAGGCTGTCTTCGATATTTATCTACGCGCAGAAGAACAGATGTTATACGTTGATGTCAAGGACAACGGCACAGGCATCGCGTCCGAAGATCAACCCAAGATCTTCGAACGCTTCTATCGTGGAGAGCTCAAGAAACGTCGTAACCGCGGCCTGGGTCTAGGCTTAACATATAGCCGGTTACTCGCTCAGGAACAAGGCGGTGAACTGACACTTCTCTCCAGTAGTCCGGAAGGCAGCACGTTCAGATTGAGCCTGCCACGCTGGACTGCAAGTCAAGAAGCCGTGAATACGGAAAAAGCATACGGAGCAGCCGTTAAAGTGTAACGCAGCATGCTAACACTACAAATAGCCCAGGATTCCACTCAGGAGACTGGGCTATTTGAGCGTTTTTACAGTCAACACTCTAATACACGTGGCCTATATTCATCGTAAGCATCCGAGATCAGTTGCTTATGAAGTGTACTGCTGGCAATGATCGCTTTCCGTTTTGCTTTCAAAACGATCTGCTCTATATCCGCATAGCTGCACCCCGCCAAGTGTTCACATATGTAATCTTCCAGCCGGGTCTCCTGTTCAAATGCCCCCACCAACTTGCTGATATACAATCTGCGACTTGAATCATCAGGCATACCATAGGTCATCTTCGTATCAAAACGCCGCCATATGGCATGATCCAGTTGGGTTTCCAGGTTCGTTGCAGCCACCAGAATACTGTCTCCATCGAATTCGTCCAGACACTGCAACAACGTATTGACGACACGAGCCATCTCTTTCACTTCATCATTGCTCTCACGCGTCCGACCTATGGCATCAAATTCATCTAGAAATAACACACAGGGATTCATTCGTGCATATTCGAATAACTTGCGTACATTACTGCCCGTCTCCCCAAGGTGGCTATGAATGATCGCATCTAATCTCACGAGTACCAGTGGCAAATCAAGCCGCTCTGCCAGATGTGATGCCGTTAATGTTTTTCCTGTACCAGGTGGCCCGAACATGACCATTTTATTGGGGATGGACACATCATGCTCTCTGAATTTCTCTTTCATGCCCAGAATGGTGATGAATTCATTAATGATACGCTCATTTTCAGCGGAAAATACAATATGCTGGGCTTTGCGCCTACACTCTTTGGGTGTGTAAAAAGCAGCCATATCGATCCCTTTTGCTCGTGGAATCCGGTTCATATGGTTCATTTTGCTCATGTAACAAATGCTCCTTCACTTATAGTTTCAGTCCGTGATTCAAGTTATATAGAATCCAATAGACTTTAATCGTAATTATTACTATTAAATAATAACATACTAATGCCTTTTTGCAAGTCTAACCAAAGCACGTCCACTATTCTGCCACAGAAGGTAGTCATTGGTTGCAAGCTTCAATAAAATTTGCTATTCTAAATATGCATCGTTGTGTATAACGCAAAAAAAGCCCTCCAATTTTCGTGAGAGCAAAAATTTTCCATATTCGCAAGCGGCAACTTGCTACATCTGGATTCTTTATACCAACGAATGTAATCCAATTAAAGTGAGGTTAACAATCATGGCAAAAGACGTATTGTGTGAAGTTAATTCCTGTCGTCACTGGGCTCAAGAGAACAAATGTAATGCTTCTTCAATCTACATCGTAAGCCACAGTTCCAAAGAAGCAAGTCAGTCTGCTGAAACAGACTGTAAGACTTTTGAAGTAAAATAAGTAATCTCTTGTAATTCCCTAAAGGAGCCCTTACCGGTTCCTTTTTTCTTTGTCTATTGTAACAAGAATGATAATTATTATCAAGCCCTAATCTGTAAAAATCCTTCTCACCTCTTAAATGCACATTGGACAGATCACCTACGTACACTACGTAAGAAGTCAATCTGCCCATGAACGATTAGAACCAAGAGGTGAATAACAATGCCTGTTAAAAGTGGCACACAGTATCGTGAACGAATTGATGCACAATCCGTCCCTTGCTGGTACAAAGGTAACCTTATTACTGGAAAACGCTCTGAACATGTAGCATTTGCTGGTTTAATGGAGACTCAGATGTACATGTATGATCTGCAATCTGACCCTAAATTTACGGAAACGATGACGTATGCCTCTCCGGCCGATGGAAAACCTGTGGGCATATCCTTCCTTCCCCCAACCAGTGCCGACGACCTCCGCAAACGACGGGAAGGGATGAATATCTGGGCAAATGTCCATCATGGCTTTCTTGGACGCTCACCCGATTACATGAATACAGCCATCATGTCCTTTTACACAGGTGCCGATCTTCTGAACGAATTGTCTCCCCAATATGCAGAAAATCTCAAAAATTATTATGCCTACTGCCGTGATCATGATATTACGCTATCTCATGCCTTCATTCAGCCTTATGCCAGCAAAATGTCAGGGCAATTGGATGCCACTGAGGATGCTATTGCCGCAAAAGTCGTAGATCGTACCGAAGAAGGTCTCATTATTAGCGGAGCATTTATGATGGCTACACAAGCGGCCACTTCGGATGAGATTTTTGTCTATCCGTCACCTTCTCCTGCCCCATTTGATGACGAAAATCCATTTGCTTTCTCTTTTGCTGTCCCCAATGATCTTCCAGGAATCAGTCTGGTATGCAGGGATACCTATGCAGCCGAATCTCACACCAACTATCCACTGAGTTCCAGATATGAAGAAATGGACAATATCGTTATCTTTGACCGGGTACTCGTTCCACATGAACGAATATTTTTTGCAGGAAGTGAGGAGATGTCCTCACGTCTCTTCAGTGGTAGTAACTTTCATATTCACGCAGGTCATCAGGTATTGTGTCGTTATATTGCCAAGACGGAATTTGTCCTCGGTACAATTCAGCTTCTCACGGATACTCTCGATCTGAATACGGAAGCACATGTTATTGAGAAAACTGCACGTCTGTTCGCAGGTCTTGAATCATTAAAAGCATTGGCTTTGGCTGCGGAGGCAGGTGCGATACCAGATGGAAGAGGATTTGTATTACCTGCACCCAAACCATTGATGGCAGCCAATCTTCTTTTCCCGAAACTTTATCCTGAGATGATTGAAACTCTGCAACTTTTGGGTTCGAGTGGGGTAATTATGATCCCTCAGGAAGAAGAGTTTCAATCCGATATCGCCCCTTCATTGAATATCTATCTGAAAGGGAACGATATGGCTTCTTATGAACGCAACGCTCTGTTCCGTCTGATCTGGGAACTTGGGGCTGGATCGTTCGGAGGCAGACAGACTCAATTCGAACGATTCTTTTTTGGCAATGTCCTTACCGTATCCAATCGATTATACTCCGTATATAACAAAGATCAGACAAATCGTAAGCTCGTTCGTGATTTTCTAACCAATACCAGCAAATAAGAGAACCAAAGATTCATTTTATACCAGATGGTCATAGACCGTCATCAGTTCAGAGGCCGGTCTGCTTGCATCGACATCCCGCAATCCAGGCTGGTCTCCGTAACCGATATGGAATACACCTAACACCTTCTCTGCACTTGTCAAACCCATCAGATTCATAAATACAGGATGTTGTTGATAATCATTGATCTTCCAGACAGCATTCAACCCCTGTTCCGCAGCCAGAATACTGAAACGTTTGCTCCAGGCTTTAGCCGCCAGAAGATTATCCTCACGGGCATTCACAGGCGCTACCACAACCAGATGGGTAGGGATCGCTTCCGTGTACTGATATGTAGCCCACTCGCCGTAACGATCAGCCAGATGGGGTGGATAGCTCTGTCTGACCGCTTCCAAATATAGCTGTCGCCCTTCGCCTGCAAACAACATAAACCTCCAAGGTTCTGAACTCATCACATATAATGAAGGATCTGCTTCATCAAGCAACTTTCGTATAACCGATTGGGGTACTGGCAACGGACTGAATTCACAAGTTCCTGCACGTCTCTTGCTACTGCTTATATCTTGACTTAGACCAGTAGACATGGCAACTTTCCCTCCTCTATCTGCATGATATATCGTTATCCTTCAACCGCCTTCACATCAACCATGTTTTCTTCGGTTCAACGGCTTCCGTTCTCCAGCGATCTACCTCTTCGTGTATGCGCACTTTATCACGCGTTGTAAACTGTTCTGACTCCACCACTTCTGCTTGCGGCATGCTATCACGTATCAAGTGAATGTAGTCCATGGAACGAATCAGAGACTGGCGTCCAGGGATGTACCTAATTTTGCGTCCTTCCAACAAGCAGTATATCTCGATCATCCCCGGTAATTTTCCGAAAGCTTCCCAGCAGAATGCACTGACCATATGCTGAAACGCCTCAACTACGTTCGGATCATGGACAACCATATATTTCTGAATAAGCAGCGAATCCCATCCTTCTGGTTGCCAGGCCGCCTGAAATATCATCGACAAATGCATGGATAATGAAGGTAACTCCGTTCTCCACTGTTCAAATAGAATGGCTGGATGCTTCAGATCATCGTTCATTGCAATGGCGAGTGACAATTCATCCGTGATCTTGCTCTTCACATCCCAGTAATGGAGTACCGATTCGAAACCATCTGTCTTTCTGGGCCACCACTTCTCAAGTAAATACTGTACGGGTACTTCTTTGCGAACATCGGGGTCCAGGCTATAAAAGGCATTAACCGCATGGCTCACCGCATATTGTACACGGTGCCTCCATTGCAGTGGAGGACGCTGCTCAGACACGGGTTCAGGGCGGATGAACCGGTCTGGGCTGCGCAGCATTTCTTCCAATCTGTAATCTTCAAGCAAGCGGACAGGAAGGTCATTCCTTCCGACCGGCATCGCCGCCTGAATATTATGTCTTAACATGATCTTTAGGACACCTGTAATCCGGCAGCAGCAAAGCGTTTGCCAAAGTCACGGCATGAATCCTTCTCCTGCTCAAGCGGACTGTATTCTATTTTTAACATCTCTGGAGAAACCTCCGCCCCACGCTCTTGCAGCTTGGCAGCAGCGAGATCAACTGCACCACAGAACTGCTCATACGAGGTATCACCACTTCCGAACACCGCGGCTCTCTTCCCGCTCAAGTCAAGCTCATCTAGCTCTTCATAGAAATCCAGGAATTCATCTGGCAACTCCCCGTCTCCCCAAGTGTAGACGCCAATCATGAATCCGTCATAGTCCAATACATCGGATGCATTACAATCCGTTACGGATTTCAGATCTGCCTCGTGTCCTCCCTGTGTAATTCCTTCCACAATCAGTTCTGCAATTTCTTCTGTATTTCCCGTCATGCTCGCATAAGCCACTAACAATTTAGCCATCTATTTTTCCCTCACTTTAATTGGATCATGTTAATATTCTCTCCGAAGAAAGAATGAATTTGAATTAACAAAATCATATGTGATAATGATTATCATTGTCAAATTAAATTTTGATTATCTCTGTTTTTCAATATATGGCGCACATTGGATTTCAACACAGCTAAACATCCTTCACCCTTTTAAGGTCCGATGTCATACCTTCCTCCAATGATCCCGTCCCCCAACTGGCGTACAAGCCCTTTTTTGTTGTACAATAGTATCCAAATGACTTTTGAAGGATGGATAAATCATTATGTACGTAGCTAAGAATTGGAAGGACTATGAAGTAATCGATACAGGAGGCGGCGAGAAACTGGAGCGTTGGGGAGATGTGATTTTACGCAGACCCGATCCACAGATTATTTGGCCCCTTGAGCAAGAAACCAATGAATGGCGTCAAGTGCATGGTCACTATCATCGCAGCTCTTCCGGTGGCGGTAACTGGGATATGAAAAAGCCCATTCCCGAGCGCTGGACGATCGGATACGAAAACCTGAAATTCCACATTAAACCTACTAGCTTCAAGCATACTGGCCTGTTCCCTGAACAAGCTGCCAACTGGAGCTGGATGATGGATAAAATCTCCAATGCAGGCCGTCCGATTTCTGTCTTGAACCTGTTTGCCTATACAGGCGGTGCAACGGTAGCCGCAGCTTACGCAGGCGCTTCTGTCGTGCATGTGGATGCAGCTAAAGGCATGGTTCAATGGGCCAAGGAAAATGTTCAATTATCCGGACTGGCTGATCGCCCTGTTCGTTTTATTACAGATGATGTATTCAAATTCGTACAACGGGAGCAACGACGTGGAAATCGTTATGACGCCATTATCATGGACCCTCCTTCTTATGGCCGTGGCCCGAATGGAGAGACATGGAAACTGGAAGAGAACCTTTATCCATTCTTGAAATCATGTATGACAATCCTGTCGGATAATCCATTATTCATGCTGGTTAACTCCTACACCACGGGTATCTCCTCCACGGTTCTGCGTAACATGTTAACCATGACAATGTCTGCTCAGTACGGTGGTGACATTACTGCAGGTGAAATCGGGCTGCCGATCACACGCAGTGGTCTTGATCTGCCTTGTGGTATTCTGGGCCGTTGGGAGTCCTAATCATGTCAGAACATCGGCGTGATCATGATGCAATTCCGATTCTGTTTGAAGACAACCATCTATTAGGCATTACGAAGCCGGTCAATGTACCTACCCAGGAAGATGCATCAGGTGATCCGGATTTGCTCACATTGCTGAAGCAAGATCTGAAAGAACGATATAATAAACCCGGCAATGTCTATCTCGGGTTAATACACCGACTTGATCGTCCTGTTGGAGGGGCAATGATCTTTGCCAAGACATCCAAGGCAGCTTCGAGATTGTCCGAGACAGTGCGGGGACGTCATTTCCGTAAAATATATGCGGCTGTTGTACATGGCAAGTTGCCTGCACAGCAGGGAACGTTAAAACATACGCTCCTGAAGGATGCACGCACGAATACTGTTACGGTTGTACCTAAGGGTACAGCTGGTGGTAAGGATGCCGTTCTCGATTACCGCGTTATTGGGGAGACAGACCGTTACAGCCTCGTCCATATCGAACTGCACACCGGCAGATCTCATCAGATTCGGGTGCAAATGAAAGAAGTCGGCTGTCCTCTGTACGGGGATCAGAAGTACGGTGCAAGCGTGAATAAACCCGGGCAACAGATTGCGCTATGGTCTGTGATTGCAGCCTTCCCCCATCCAGTTACCAAGGAAGAAGTCATTCTGCAATCCTTGCCTGCAAGAGAATTTCCCTGGGCAGAATGGCCTGCTGCAGTGTACCAAAAAGCTTTTGAACAACCTCTATAAGTACACAGGATAAGGTTAGATCTGTCCATATCACGTGTCGTTCAGATTCTGTATCTGACGACACGTTTTTTAATATTTCCAGCTATATGCCTAACATACAGAGAGGAGACATTTTGATGACCCCGTTTACCAAACAAGTCATTGCGATTATTGCGGCGATTCCTGAAGGTAAAGTGATGACTTACGGTCAGATTGCAGCCCATGCCGGTAGTCCAAGAGCCGCGAGACAAGTCGTACGAATCCTCCACTCGATGAGCCGCAAGGAACGTCTGCCCTGGCACCGTGTCGTCAACGCAAAAGGCGAAATCTCCATACCGGATGAACACTCGCGCATGATGCAGGAAACAGAACTGATTAGCGAAGGTGTGGAGTTCCAACTAAACGGAACCATTAATCTCAAACGGTTCGGACATGAGCCCGATCCTGTATTTCTTATCGATCCAACGATCCAGCCCGAATAAGATTCCTCTCTCCATATTTCAGCACACCAAAAAAGAGAACTCAGGCAGTTAGGGGCTTACCCCTTTTCAACTGCTAGAGTTCTCTTTTTTTAGCTTTTATCTGATATTTGTTATGCGGTAGCCGTCGCTTTTTCCTGTTCTACAGTAACAGGTTCAACAGCTGGTTTCGTTTTACGAATAAAGAACGCCATAATTAAAGCAACCACGGTCATTCCGGTAGCCACGATGAATGCATAGTTAACACCATATATTGTTGCATCTGCTGTAGCAGCTATCATCGCTGTCTTATCAGTAGGATCAACCTGACCCGCAGCCACTGCATCGGCCAGATGTGTTTTGAGCTTGCTGCTCATGATGGTAACGAGAATGGCTGTACCGATCGCTCCGGCAACCGTACGCAATGTGTTGGACATCGCAGTACCATGCGCGTTCAGACGTTGAGGCAGTTGATTCAGACCTGCTGTCTGGATCGGCATCATCAGCATCGACATACCGAACATACGAGCTGTGTAGATAAACATCATGTAACCGTAAGTCGTGTCGATGGCCAGACGACTCAGTCCAAATGTTGTAATCGCCGTAATGGCAAGACCTGCAACTGAAAGCCAGCGAGCGCCTACCTTATCAAATATGCGACCTGTGATCGGAGACATGATCCCCATCAATATCGCACCAGGCATCATCAGAAGTCCCGATTCAATCGGTGAGAAACCACGAATGTTTTGCAGGAAAATTGGAAGCAGGATCATACCTGCAAACATCGCCATCGTCACAAGCATATTAATGATTGTCGTTAAAGAATACATATTGTACTTGAAAATACGGAATTCAAGGAGCGGATGATCTGTTGTCAATTGACGAATAACGAACAGAATCAGGGAAATCGCACCTACGACGAGACATCCAATGACAATTGCACTGCCCCATCCATCAGTACCCGCATCACTAAATCCGTAAAGCAAACTACCAAAACCAAGTGTAGATAAAATAACGCCTGGATAATCCAGTTTAGGTCTGGACTGGCGTGTTACGTTTTTGACAAAAGCAATACCAATTGCCGTTGCAATAATAGAGAATGGCAAGATGATGTAGAACAATAATCTCCAGGAATAGTGCTCAACTACATAACCTGAAAGTGTAGGCCCAATCGCAGGAGCCAGAATCATCGCGATCCCCATGGTTCCCATGGCCTGACCACGTTTCTCAATCGGGAAGATGGTCAGGAATACAACGGTCATCAGAGGCATCAGGATACCTGCACCCGCAGCCTGAATGACACGACCCACCATCAGAATCGTAAAGGTTGGACTAAGACCACAGACTAACGTCCCTATGGTAAAGAGAGTCATGGCTGTAATGAAAATTTGACGAGTTGAAAATTTCGCAATCAGATATGCCGTAACCGGAATAAGTACACCGTTGACGAGCATGTAACCCGTGGTTAACCATTGGGCTTTGTTTGCATTGATCGCGAGGTCTTCCATAATTTTAGGAAGAGCTACGTTCATCAGGGTTTGGTTCAGGAATGCCACAAAGGCACCAATTAACAATGCCGCTACAATCGGGCCTTTCTTGATGTTGTCCATCGCGGAGGATGGAGCTGCAGCAGTAGTCGTGCTCATATGTTGTTCATCTCTCTTCCTTGTAACTTTTCAATCATTTGACTATGAATTCTAAGTAGGTGCTCAAGGTCTTCCTTCGATATATCCAGAATGGGTGACACTCTCTCCATCCAAAGATGGTGGGTTTCCTGTTGGGCCTGCTCCCCTTTATCCGTGATCTGAAGTTTAACGGATCGGCGGTCAGCATCAGAACGTGTCCGAACGATATACTCGCCCTTGACGAGCCGCTCCACAACAGCACTCATGGAACTGCTACCCATATGGCATAGCTCAGCTACTTCGTTGATGCCGATGGAAGGACGCTCCCTCAGGATGGATAACACCATAAACTGAATCGAAGTCAACTCGATCTCCTTGTTTTCATTCCAGAATGCTCGAAAAAGCATTTGATTCACTTGGCGGAACGAATTGATAATATAGAATACTTCATACGTATCAGTCATTGTTTCACCCTTTTACTTATGGAATATAATATTTCGTACACGAAATATCAGGGGAACAATTATTTATTATAACAAAAATATTTACATAGTCAACTCTTTACATATGAAATCACAAAATAATATTGGGGCATACTAAACTATGTGATTTCCTTGCCCCTTCCTCAACTAACCTGGACACAATGTGTATCATATGTAATTTGTAAATAAAATAACCATAGGGCTCCTGCACGAAACGAGCAGGTACTCCTATGGTTACTCAGAAGAATCAGCATTGTATTATACCGAAGTGGATAATGCAGGCTCTTTCGTTTTAGGTGTTGTCATTTTGCCTAACAGATATACCAGCAATTGTTGATTGTGCATCGATATGTTACTGAGAACAGAGTTCATGAATTCATTGCGGATGGTAATCCCCCGCTCTGTTTCCATTCTTCCTTTATCGGAAAGAGAAACCCAGACAATGCGTCGATCCTGATTATCCCGATTCCTGCGAATCAGATCATTCTTTTCCATCCGATCGAGCAGCATGGTTACGGCAGCTGGCGTAGTCGCCAGATAAGGAATCAGATCCGAAGGTTTCATCTTCTGATGATCCTCAAGCACCTCCAGAACAGCTAGCTGAGCCTCCGTCAATGAGGGGGCCAGCTCTTGATCCATATGCAGTTTATAATCTTTGGTTAGTCTGGACCAGCACTTGGCAAAATCGGAATTATACATCTTGCATCGCTCCTCTCTGCAACCGGTTATCACTTCACCTGCTTAAGTTTTCGCCCTCCAAAGCCGCATTCCTGCTGCCTTTTTTCATTTTCCTAGCGATCGACCGTAATCGACGAAGGTTGTTAAACTTCGCATGGATGTGCTCTTCTAATCCGCCTTCGAACAACAAAAAAAGACTCTTCGCATGACAGGATTAGCTGCGCTGCGAAAAGTCTTTTATGCTTACTCTTTATCAAGTTGATGCTGGCTGATTCTCATTGAAGTCCCTCAGAAGTTCAACGATCTCGTCCTGTTTATCCACAGGAACGAGCAGTTTGCCAATATGTTTGCGTTCCGTAATCGGAACACCTTCCGAAGAGATCGGATGCACGTGGCCTTCCTTGGTCATGACAGTGATGTTGCGTTGCTCTTTGCAATAAAAAGCGCCAACAATACGACTGCCATTCGGTTTCACGCGTTTGCCTTCCTTGAACTCGAATGTGGCAAGTCCCTTGCCTCCACGACTCTGCACAGCATAATCCAGCAGTAATGAACGTTTACCATATCCCAAATCGGACAACACGGCAACTTCACCTTCATCTCCTGCAACCCATAGGGCGGATACAACTTCATCTGTATCTCTCAACTGAATGCCACGAACACCACCGGATACACGTCCCATTGGATTGACCTCATCCTCACGGAAACGAATCGCCATGGCTTCTTTTGTAATCAACATAATATCTTGCTCACCCGTACTCAGATGTACAGATAACACTTCATCGTCCTTACCCACTTTACAAGCTGCAACTGCTCCGGAACGTTTGGTAACGTAATCCTTCAGTTCCGTCCGCTTCACCTGTCCTCTTCGTGTAACGAAGACCAGACTGTGATTCGGCTCTTCAAAGGATTTCACAGCAAGCACACTTGCAATACGGTCGTCTTTCGCAAGAGGAATGACGTTCACAATGGCTGTGCCCGGGTCTTTCCACTTGAACTCAGGTACCTGATGAACAGGTAACAGGAAATACTGACCTTTCCTCGTAAAGACAAGCAGATTCTCAAGCGTATTTACTTCCAGAACCTGAGCGATATAATCGCCGTCTTTTACACCACTTCCGCTCCGTTCACCACCAGAACGTGTAAAGGACTGCATGCCTGTACGTTTCACGTATCCTTCTTTGGATAACGTTACAAATACATCTTCTGCATTCACAAGTACTTCGAGATTAACCTTGAGTTCTTCCACTTCACCCTGGATCGCAGAACGACGGTCTATACCGTATTTCTCACGAATCTCCATCAATTCCTTGCGGATGACTCCGATAAGCTTGCGGTCACTATCCAGAATGGATCGTAATTGCGCAATCTTTTTCATCAGATCACCAAGTTCCTTCTCCAGAGAATTAATCTCCAGATTCGTCAAACGGTACAATTGCAAAGTAAGGATGGAATCCGCTTGACGTTCCGTGAATCCAAACATCCACATCAGGTTATTTTGAGCATCCTGCCGATTCTTGGACGCTTTGATTGCTGCAATGACCTCGTCAAGGATGTTAAGAGCTTTAACCAAGCCCTCCAGCACATGTGCACGGTCTTCCGCTTTCTCCAGCTCAAACCGGGTACGGAATGTGACAACTTCCCGCTGATGGGCAATGTAAGCCTCCAGAATTGATTTCAATCCCATTTGCTGTGGTGCTTTATTCACAATCGCAACCATATTGAAGTTATAAGTGACCTGAAGGTCGGTTTTCTTCAGCAAATAAGCCAAAATACCTTGTGCGTCAGCTTCTTTTTTCAGCTCAACCACGATCCGCAGCCCTTCACGTCCGCTCTCATCACGCACTTCGGCAATACCTTCGACCTTTTTCTCAAGTCTAATGTTCTCCATCGCTGTAACCAGACGCGACTTCACGACTTGATAAGGAATTTCGGTAATGACAATTTGCTGTTTGCCACCGCGCATGTTTTCAATCTCGGTTTTGGACCGGATATAGATCCGTCCCTTACCTGTGCGATAAGCATCCAGAATGCCGTCACCGCCCATAATCAATCCGCCTGTTGGAAAGTCAGGACCCTTCATGAACATCATGATCTCGTCCAGCTCAATTGACGGTTTCTCCATCACAGCGATCGAAGCATCAATGACTTCACGCAAATTGTGTGGAGGAATCTCCGTTGCAAATCCGGAGGAAATACCGCTGACACCATTAACCAGCAAGTTCGGATAACGGGATGGCAATACAACCGGTTCTTTGGCCGTATTATCAAAATTATCCTTAAACAGAACCGTCCGTTTCTCGATATCGCGAAGCATCTCCATCGCGATGGGCGACAAACGGGCCTCCGTATACCGCATCGCCGCTGCCGGGTCATCATCCTGTGATCCCCAGTTACCATGACCGTCCACGAGCATATGGCCCATTTTCCATGGTTGAGCCATCCGTACCATTCCCTCATAGATGGAGGAGTCACCATGTGGATGATAATTACCCATTACGTCCCCAACGGTTTTGGCAGACTTGCGGTAAGTCTTGTCAGGCGTATTACCTGAATCGTACATGGCGTACAGAATACGTCGTTGTACTGGCTTCAATCCATCCCGGACGTCCGGAATGGCTCGATCTTGAATAATATATTTGGAGTAGCGACCGAAACGGTCCCCTACGACCTCTTCGAGAAAGGCCGGCATAAATTGTTCTGATGGACTCATTCCAAGCACCTTCTATTCTTCGTACTCTGTAAAGTCGACGTTCTCTACAATCCAGCGTTTCCGCGGATCAACCTTATCACCCATGAGCGTAGATACACGACGTTCTGCTTTTGCTGCATCAACAATCTGTACCTTCAGCATCGCACGAGTTTCCGGATTCATTGTTGTCTCCCACAGTTGATCCGGATTCATCTCACCAAGACCTTTATAACGTTGAAGCTCAACATTATTACCGAATTCCTTCATATAATTCGCCAGTTCTTCATCCGTCCATGCATATCGAACACTCGCGAGCTTACCAGACTTACGAGTAAGTTTGTACAATGGCGGCTGAGCAATATATACTTTGCCTGCATCAATTAAAGGCTTCATATAACGATAAAAGAAGGTCAGCAATAGCACTTGAATATGTGCGCCGTCCGTATCCGCATCGGTCATAATGATAATTTTGGAATAATTGCTGTCTTCAACTGCAAATTCGGTTCCTATGCCCGCCCCGATCGCCGCGGTTATGGCGCGGTACTCTTCATTTTTAAGAATGTCCGCCAGCTTCGATTTTTCCGGATTGAGCGGTTTTCCCTTGAGGGGCAGAATCGCCTGAATCTTCGAGTCGCGTCCCTGTTTGGCAGAACCACCCGCGGAATCACCTTCGACAATAAACAACTCATTTCGGGTAAAATCCTTTGATTGCGCCGGCGTCAACTTGCCGTTCAGGTTGGAACTTTCACTGCGTTTCTTGCCTGTACGCATATCATCACGTGCTTTGCGAGCTGCTTCTCTGGCTCTGGAGGCTTGCACCGCTTTGCGAATTAACGTTTGCGCTACCTGCGGGTTTTCTTCCAGGAACCGCTGGATATTCTCGGACACGACCGAATCCACAGCACTCCGCGCGGTTGCGCTACCAAGCTGATCCTTCGTCTGACCTACGAACTCAACCTCTGACATTTTGACACTGATGACGGCCATCATGCCTTCACGCAGATCATTACCTTCGAGGTTTTTATCTTTTTCCTTGATCATGCTGGTACGCCGTGCGTAATCATTCATTACACGGGTATACGCAGCCCTGAATCCGGTCTCATGAGTACCGCCACCCCGAGTAGGGATCGAGTTCACGAACGAAGCCAGTGTCTCTGTATAACCCGCGTTATACTGGATTGCCACTTCGACTTCAATGTCATCCTTCTCCGCATAGAAGTGAATAACATCATGCAACACATCTTTATTTTCGTTAAGAAAAGCAACAAACTGGCTTGCTCCACCTTCATACATGTATTCATCCTGATTGCCCGAACGTTCGTCCTTGAGCACAATTTTCAAACCTGAATTCAGAAAAGCAATCTCCTGAAGGCGTTCTGCCAATGTATCATAATTAAATTGAATGCCATTCTGGAACACCCGAATATCCGGTTTGAATGTCACTTTCGTACCTGTCCGATTGGTATTGCCCAACACTTCGAGACCGGAGACCGGTTCACCGACATGTTCAATCCCTTTTTTGTCCTTCCAATACTCGAATCGCTGACGATGAATCTTGCCATCACGGAAAATCTCGACTTCAAGCCACTCGGACAATGCGTTTGTAACTGACGCACCTACACCGTGCAAACCGCCTGATTTTTTGTATCCTGATCCACCGAACTTTCCGCCTGCGTGCAAAATCGTAAACACGACCTGGGGAGTAGGAATCCCTGTTTTATGTATACCTGTCGGAATTCCCCTTCCGTTATCCTGAACCGTAATAGAACCGTCCTTATGCAGCGTGATATCGATTTTGGAGCAGAATTTGGCGAGATGTTCGTCGACAGCGTTGTCGACAATTTCCCATACCAAATGATGTAAACCCGAAGTGCTGGTGCTGCCGATGTACATGCCCGGCCGTTTCCGTACTGCTACCAGCCCTTCAAGTACTTGAATGTCGTCCGCGTCGTAGCCTGAAGACCCCTGTCCTCCGCCTGTCGAACCTGCCGACATATCGATTTGCTCGACCATTCATGCTCCCCCTTCTTAACTTGCAACTAAAAAAATGCTTAAAATGCAAACAGATGTTTTCTTATCCTTGTCCATTTTAATTCAAGATATCCCGTTTCGTAAAGACAAGGAATGACACAATGAGTGAAGCAACGCCCCAAACACTAAGCACAATAAGAGAAAAACCTAAATTCATACCCTCGATTGGCGGTAATCCACCTGACAAATAATCAGGAAGTTCGAGGTTAACCATGAACAGATATTTCGCTGTTTGCCAAGATGCAGCCATACTCGTCAAGATAGTTCCTGCAATCAGAGCGGCCATCATAATCACGATACTTGCAGCTGTACTTCGCACAAGTACGGATACCATAAATGCAAGCATAGCCACGATTACACTCACAAACCAGATCAGTCCTGCCTGCATAAGCATATACAGCCACTGGTCTACAGCATGCACTGCCGACATATCTACATCTGTTCCCACAACTTTGAATCCTGTAAAGATTGGCATGTTGAAGCCTTTGTACCCAAAGACCGCACCCGATATGACGTAACATATAATGTAGGCTGATACCACGATGATCGAAACAAACATAATCAGTGTAATTAATTTGCTCAGAAGCACTTTCCAGCGCCTAACCGGACGCGTTAAAAGCATTTTAATCGTACCTGTGGTACGTTCACCTGAAACAAGATCTGAAGCAATGGCCATGATTAACAGTGGAATAAACAATCCTACTGCATTGTTCATGAACTCCCGTGTAAAGGTAACACCACCCGGTTCTTTGGGATTGATGTCATTTTCGAGATAATACTGCATCTGCTGGATATACACGGTTCTATATTTCTTGTACTCTTCTGGCACGCGATCGCTCCCGAGAGAGTTTTGATTGTCTGTAATGGCCTGTTGCAGTTCAAGCCGCCAATCGCCTCCGAATTTGTCACGATTATTCTCCGCAGATTTCATCTGGGCATACGTAAACATCGGTACCAGGATCGCAAGTACAATAAATATAATATAAAGCCGTTTTTTCTTCACCATCTTAATCGTTTCATTGCGAATCAGCGGCATGATATTACTCAATGGATTCACCTTCTGTCATTTTTAAGAATAGTTGTTCGAGCGTAGGCTGAATCCGCTGTACCCCTTCAACCTGTACACCAGCTTGAACCATCTGCTGTACCATATCAGGAATTCGATCTTCGTGCATCTCGGCAACCACAGCGTTGGGACCAAGACCCGCAACAATGGTATCATCCATTACATCCGCAGGTCGACTTACCAGAGCAATGCCTGCATCCAGTAACATCTTTTTGCCTTGCTCCAGTGGTGAAATATGCCATATGGCCAACTTGGAATGGTCTTCAATCAGTTCGCTTACGCCTCCAACAGCAAGCACACGCCCCGCACTGATAATCGCCACTCTGTCACAGAGAAGCTGGATCTCGCTTAACAAGTGACTGCTGACAAATACAGCCATGCCTTCACTCGCAAGTTGTTTAATAAAGACCCGAAGTTCCTTAATTCCTTTTGGATCAAGACCATTCGTCGGTTCATCCAGAATGAGCAGACGAGGCCGCCCAAGTAGCGCTTGTGCAATACCGAGCCGCTGACGCATACCAAGGGAGTAGGTTCTGACTTTATCGTGAATACGCTGATCCAATCGTACAATATCCACAACTTCCTGGATACGATCATTGTCCACTCCCGGTTGCATGCGAGCAAAATGTTCCAGGTTCTCCCATCCGGTCAGATAGGTATATACCTCAGGATTTTCAACAATGGAGCCTACATACTTCAAAGCGCGCTCAGGGTCCCGATTCACATCATAACCACAGACTTTAATTTTCCCTTCTGTCGGTTTGATCAGGTCCACGAGCATCCGTATTGTTGTTGTTTTCCCAGCACCGTTAGGACCGAGAAATCCAAAGATTTCACCGGGTTTCACGTCAAATGTAACGTCTTTAATGATCCACTTGCGCCCGATCCGCTTCTTCAGATGCTGTACAGACAGGACGGAATCATACTGCTGCTCTGCCATTTATTTTCCGCTCCCTTCTGCCGGTGTATCCGCCTGGAATTCCTGTGCAATCCGAACTGCAATTTGCTCATAACCTTGGCCGTTTGGATGAAAATGATCTGACGAGAGATACTCCCCCAGATGATTTTCAAATAAATCGAATGTAGGGACAAGTGTCATCTTATCCTCATTGTTTAAAATAGCCAGTGCAGCATCGTTCCAAGCGGCAACAACCGCATTCCCTGGCTTCTCCAATTCTTTCACATCACCAAATGGATTGTACAACCCTATGTACGCAATCTGTGCATCGGGATTGATTTCTTTGACTTTCTTCAAAATCTCTTGAAGGCGTTTTGACGTTTCCGGTAAAGCCGCTGCCAGCTGCTCTGCTGTTGGCGGATCTTCCCCCTGTAGAACTTGCCCTCCCTGGAACAGATCATTCGCGCCAATGGATAGCAAAATAAAATTGGACTGCTGTAGGACGTAACGCACCCCTTGCTCATCGAGTTTTTCCAATAAAGCATCCGTTCTCAACCCGTTTACACCCAGATTATTTAGAACCTGAACATCATATCCTTTATCTTTAAGCAAGTTCCCTGCACGTCTCACAAAACCAAGTCCCTCATCATCCCCCGTACCTCTTGCCAAGGAATCACCGATGACGGCCATCCGAATCTTGCCATCTTCCACTACGGCCGGTTCACCTTCCTTATCCTTAGATGGAGCAGTTGCCTCCTGGCCTGTAGTTAACGCTGAATCTCCCTCGGGGAAAATCACGTCTTTTATAGCGTATCCAAATCCAAATAACAACAGCAAGGTTGCCAAGATGGATACTGTACTGACGGTTCTCCAGATCCATGGTGCTGAATCAAGGCTTTTTTTCTTTTTCATCATCACATCTCCGCTCATGTACACCAGTCTGGGTGCTTAATAATTTATAATGACTTTACATCAAGGCGTGTCTGAAAATCCGCTTACTTCGGAGTTTTCAAGACACGCCTTGATGATGCTATTCCTAAATAACATAAATGTTCTGTCGTTAATTTGCAAATTTTGCCGCTACATTCGCAGAATTCATTTTCTATATGTCATTTAACGGAAAAAAGGTTATGCCATACACAGATTTCAACTGTGCTGGCATAACCTTTTGATATACAAATTTTTATTTACTTCATTATAATTACTTATTTACCGATAAACTCTTGAGCCCAGTATCCGTTGTAGAACCCTACACCGATATGTGTAAAGTTTTTGCTCAGAATATTGGCACGGTGTCCTGCACTATTCATCCAGGCTGTTACAACTTCCTGAGGTGTTTTTTGTCCTTTGGCAATGTTCTCACCTGCATAGCTGTAAGTTACTCCGAATTGTTTCATCATATCAAACGGAGAACCATACGTCGGTGACTGGTGATCAAAATAGTTATTGTTGCTCATATCTTTTAC
The DNA here is from genome assembly GCF_038595085.1 of Paenibacillus sp. FSL R5-0749. Taxonomy (NCBI): domain Bacteria; kingdom Bacillati; phylum Bacillota; class Bacilli; order Caryophanales; family Paenibacillaceae; genus Paenibacillus; species Paenibacillus sp. FSL R5-0749. The sequence goes on from NZ_CP152005.1 coordinate 4,209,761, forward strand.
TTTGGCTACAGCTACTTTGTCCAGAAGAGCATCTGAAGTCAGTGCGCTCAGACCTGCTTTGGCACGCTCAGCGTTCACAAGCTTTACAACTTGCGTAGCAAAGTCGGATTGTGTGCTTTCGCTGCCATTATTACTTGTATTGTTACCGGTATTACCTGTGTTTGAAGAATCTTTAGCTGGCGTGGTTGCCGGTTTTTCTTCTTGTGTTGGTTGTGCTGGTTTAGCCGGTTGCTCAGGCTTAGTTGTCGGCTGAGTTGGCTTTGTAGTCGGCTCAGCAGGTTTGGTTGGTTGATCAGGCTGCGTAGCAGGCTTCTCTACAATTTGTCCCTCGGATACAGTGTATCCGTTTTGTTTGAGCCACTGTTCGATATATGCTTTCAGGCTGTCTGTACTTGTAATTTTATACGTTGTGGTAGTCTTATATGTTGAATCTGCAGCAGACGCGGAAGCAGGAAGCATTACACCTACGGCCAGTACGGCTGTCAGACTACTCGTTACGACAGTTTTCATCCATTTCTTTTTCAAATTCATTCATCTCCTTAAAATTAGTTATTACAACTTTGTAATTAATACTCTAGCAGTATATCAATTCAACAGGAGATTGTGAACCTATAAAATATGGAAAAGTAACTTTTTTGTCATTTTTTAGCCATAAAAAAAAGACATTCAGACTAACAAAGCTAGTCGAATGTCGCTTCACCATTTATTTATCAGTCACTACACCAGAACATGCAGATCAGGATATCATGAGAATTTAATGTTGTAGGAAAGACCTTTTTATACTATAGAAGAACCTTACTGAACCGATAGCCTCTCTTCTGGAAACCAATGTGCTCATAAAAAGAGTACGTTGTTGAAGTCACTTCACGGTTCGCACCCGTGACAAACAGCTGTTTACCACCTTGCTGTCTGCCCCAATCTTCGGCTCGAGCCATCAGACGACGGCCAATACCACCACCACGATGTTCTTGACCTACAATCAGGGAAGTAATTTGTGCGGCAGGTTCTGGATAGGCATGACTTTGCACACATTGCAAGCCAATCACACCAATAATTTGTTCATCCACTTCGGCAACAAGCATGCATGCGTTTGGATTGGTTTCCAAACATTCAATGCGTTCTTTCATGACATTAGCTGTTGTCGGATAGCTGACCTCTCGCATCAATCCTGTTACCGCTTCAGCATCTCGCAGTTCACACTCTCGGATCATCAGTACAGGGGCCTCAACATTATTGGACATGATTTACCTCCACTTTCAGCATATTAGCGGCTTGCACCGCTGTTTTACGAGCTTCTTCCACATCTTGGCCAGCACTTAGCGCTACAGCCATTCGGCGTCCTACCTTCGTCTCAGGTTTGCCAAATACACGAATCTGAGTACGAGGAAGAGCCAGTGCTTCTTCAATCCCGCCTACAGTAAAGTCAGATGTTTCATCATTAGCTTTCAGCGTTGCTGAAGCTCCCGGTGTCAACAGATGTACACCTGTGACCGGAAAACCAAGAATTGCACGTACATGCAGCGCAAACTCGGAACTGTCTTGCGTCACCATTGTAACCATACCTGTGTCGTGCGGACGAGGAGATACCTCGCTGAACACAACACCATCCGATGTTAGGAACAATTCCACTCCAAACAGTCCATAGCCGCCAAGTTCATCCGTAACGGATTTGGCAATATGACAAGCCTGTTTCCATTGCTCAGGCGTCATTGCATGAGGCTGCCACGATTCGACATAATCCCCATCCTTTTGAATATGGCCAATCGGAGGACAAAATACGGTGCCTGATACAGACCTGACGGTAAGTAATGTAATCTCACTATCAAATTGCACAAAGCTCTCCACGATGACACGAAAGGATTTGCCACGAGCTCCCGAAAGAGCAATGTTCCAGCAATCCTCCACATCCCCCGGTGTACGGCATACACTCTGCCCTTTGCCGGAAGAACTCATCAATGGTTTAATGACACAAGGTGTGCCAAGCTCACGTACGGCTTCCTGAAGTTGTTCCAGGTTGTCCGCAAAAAGGTAATCAGCTGTCGGAAGTTTCAATTGTTCGGCTGCAAGACGACGGATGCCTTCGCGATCCATCGTTAGACGTGCAGCACGGGCAGTAGGTACTACACAAAATCCCTCTTCCTCAAGCTCCAGTAAAGCTTCTGTTGCAATAGCTTCAATCTCAGGTACGATGTAATGAGGTTTTTCTTTACGGATCAATTGTTTCAAAGCTTCGGCATCCAGCATGTCGATGCAATAAGACCGGTGCGCGACCTGCATTGCAGGTGCGTTCTCATAACGATCAACAGCGATCGTCTCTACTCCCAGTCGTTGGGCCTCAATAACGACCTCTTTTCCCAATTCTCCACTGCCTAATAGCAGCATTTTTTTGGCTTGAGCCGTAAAAGGAGCACCCCACATGTTCTTTCCAATCCTCCCAAAGAGAAATCTTCTATATATCTGTCTCTCTATTTTCGGGGTTTTGGTTAAAGATTGCAAGAGTGCTCCCTATTTTTCTTGTGAATTTTACAAGATTTTTTGTGTTTTTTCGATCAAATTTTACAATTACCGCTCACAGAATCGATACTCTTTCCATTCCTCCCAGAATTAAGGAAAAGTTAAAAGGGAAGATTTTAATATTTCAGAGAATCGGGGTGCACAAACAAATCCCAAAATTAAAATCTTGGGATTTGTCGATTTTTTTCTCTGAAAATTTCATTATGTGAGGAAACGTAAGCCATCTTGGGTGCGTCTGGAGTCATGTATTGCTTCGCACTATTGACTGCAACAATCGCATCATTAAAGGCTCCGGCAATGAGTCTGACTTTGCTCTCGTGGGTCGAACAGTCCCCTGCTGCAAAAACACCTGGAAGACTCGTCTGTGCATCGTGGCTCATTCGAACCATTCCATCGTCCATCTTCAGCCCACAACTGGCCAGATCACTTAGATTGCTTTTATATCCGTGACTAACAACGACTTCATCCACTTCCAACACGACATTGGCCTGACTTTCCATATGCGTAATCACAACCTGCTGGATTCGCTTACCATTATTATGAAGCTGCGTGATGCTGTATGGTGTTCTCACATCCGTTATATTGTTCATCTCACTGACATTTCGTTCCATTGCACGGAACTCATTATTCCGGTGAATTACAACTACACTGCGAGCAAGTTGAGCAAGTTCAATTGCCCAGTCTACTGCACTGTTGCCTCCACCCGAAATGAGTACACGCTTCCCGGAAAAATGTTCTGGATTTTGCACGGTGTAATGAAGATTCTCTTGCTCATATTCAATCGGCTCCTGAAGCTCCAGCTTCTGAATCTCTGCGATACCACGGCCTACTGCAACAATGATCGTACGAGTATAATGTATCTCTCCTCCAGTGGTATACATCCTCCATATTCCGTTATCCATTCGAGTGAACCTTTCCACTTTACAATTCAATTCTACCGTCGGGTTAAACGTATTGGCCTGCTGAACAAGCCACTCGATCAACTTCGAACATTTCATAGGCGGCAGACCGCCTACATCCCAAATTGTTTTTTCAGAATAGGTGTGCAGAAAACCACCAAGCTGGTCTTTACCTTCAATGATCTTTACTTTCATATCACGCATCCCTGCATAAAAAGCCGCATACATACCGGCAGGTCCGCCTCCAATGATGGTTACATCGTAGATATCTTCTTCATTCATCTTGAACACACCCTGTTAATTTAGTTATGAATTAGAGAGATTCTGGTAACATACGGTTTGCCTTATTTATTTTTTTCTTCAAAAGCAGTTACAATATCATCAATGACATATTCGTCGGCAAGCGGGGACATTCCCAGATTGAACCATTCCTTGCCACCCACCATGTAAACATGGTTCTGCTTAAATGCTTTCAGATTTTTCCATAACGATGACGATAACATATCTTCAAATTTCTTTTTAATTTCCGGATTAGTATCATCATCCAGCTGAACGATCAGATGATCTGCGTCGTATTCAGGCAGTACTTCCAAGGATATGGACATGGCCGTTTGATCTTTCGGGAAATTAGGAAGTGGTTTCATTCCCAATCGTTTGTGGACAAAGTTTCCTCGGTCAAGATTCTCTCCATGCAGTACAATTTCTTTTTCCATCACTCTAATGTAGAGAACAGTCTCTTCACCAATCAACTTATGCAATTTGTCAGCAGCTATCTTCTCCTTAGCGACCAAATCCTGAATAACCTTTTCTGCCTGCTCTTCTTTATCCAGAATTTTGGCCATATCCCGCAGTTCATCACGCCAATCATCACGCTGTGGTAAAAGTACGGTAGGTGCAATCAGCGTAAGCTGATCATAATCCTTTTTGGACCACCAGTCAGGAGCGATAATTAAATCCGGAGCTGCCTCCATGAGGGCTTCAAAATTAGGTGTTCTTCCGATTCCCATTTTCATCGTGTTTGCGAACGGTTCCTGTAAGTAAGAAGGAAACTCCTCATGATAGTTCTGTACAGCAATGGGTACGATCCCAAGTGAATATAAAAATTCTGGATATACCACAGACAGACCCACTATTTTTTGTGGGTTTATCGGGATTTCAATCTCTCCCATTTCCGTGTTCACTTTCTTCACCTGACTTGCTTCTGCCGCTGAAGAATTGGCGGTACCCGCTTCTTGTCCTTCACTCGTGGACGCTCCTTTACCTGCTGCCCCGCAAGCCGAAATAACGAGCATCAACATCATTGCACATATGAAGGTTAACCATCTGAATCTCATTCTGTATGTACCCCCTATAGGTCATTAATATATGACAATGTCTAATCAATAATAATTATCATTATCACTACGATATAGGAGTAGTATAATCAAATATGTTCAGGCATGATATTGACTATTCAGACTTTTTGCCATGGACGATCTTGCCATAACTTTAATATTTCATCCAACATAAGCTCATGGGTAAACGCCGTGTAGTCCAGCAGGACGCTCGACAAAAGGACATCTATTACGCCATTCTGTATCGCCAACAGCTCAAGCCACTCTTCAGACTTACGCACAACAGACCATGTCAGCCTGGATGTCTCATCATCACCGACAATCAGTAATATTCTTTCAATGTTAAGAACAGACAACTCCTTAATGCTCACTGTTCCCCGTTCCCAATAAGTTTCAATTCCTTCGGGACCATCCATTTGCATATCAATGTAAAAAACGGAAGCAATGCTCCTTGGGCCTAACACTCGCAACTCTTCGCCACAAAATTTGAGTACAACTAGCTTGTCTTTTCGTATGGAATCCGCAAGCTGATTCTTTATGACCGTTACTTTCTCTTCATATCTTTGAAGCCATACCTCTGCAATATCAGACCTGTCCAAAAAACTTGCAACAACTCTCAAATGCTCTCTCCAATCCCCTTTTTCCCACGGGAGGTCACACACAGGAGCAATGGAATGAAGCTGACTTTGCAAAACCTCAGACTCCGTCCCAATCGTAATAATATAGTCAGGCTTAACTAATCGAAGCTGTTCCAGCCAGGTGGTCTCACTCTCAGCAAGTGGCATAACTTTGTCCGTTTCATATTTACGTCTATAATAATATGTCCATGGATGACTTGCGGGCGCGGCACATGGAATGATCTGCAATGCAAGCAATATACCAATGCTCAGGGAATGAACCGCTGCAATTTTTTGTTTGCTATTACGTATAAACGCTGCCGGTGGAACGCCGGAGATTTGCTTGAATTTACGCCGGAAATACGTCTCATCCTGGTACCCCACGTACGATGCCACATCCTTGAGTCGATAACTGTGATCATTTCTCATTAAGATCTGGGCTTGTTTCATTCGATATAGCGTTAAATAGTCGACTGGACTGTAGCCATACCTTTTCTTGAATAAACGCATGAAGTGTCGAGGGCTCATTCGTGCCACATTTGCTAATTCCTCAATAGTTAATCTCTTGGAATAATTCTGCTCCATGTAGGCTTTAACATGTTCAATCGGTGAAGCCAGATCCGTCTTTTCTGCACAGGCCACGTCGTAAAACAGGGTATACAACAGTTCCTGAAAACGTATCTGACCATAGTACCTTTGCAAGCCATCCTTCTTCATTGTGTGGTGGTAAATCATCTGACAGATCACGCCAACGGCAATGGGAGAAGATGAGCTGACCTCGCCATTCACTTCATTACGTAAAAGTTGCTTCATCATATCAAGGGCTGTCCCACCCTCCTGCTCCAGTGCGTACATGACATCAAAACTCATGTGATACACGCCTCGTTCATCCAACGAATGCACATTTGCCTCAATCAACTGCCCTGGAAAACCTATGTACAGTCCGCCTGCTTTCAATTCAATGAAAGTCCCATCTATCTTTAACCAACCTTGGCCACTCGCTACAAATAATAACATGTAAGTTTCAATAAAGTGTTTCCTCAGAAGCCACTCCGTCGCAGGATCAGTCGTATAATTCACCTGAATGAGCCTAAAATTCATATGATCCAGGTGATCAAAATGTTTTGAATCTATTTCGTTGTTGTCCATCTGCATTGATCTCCCTCCAGACTTAAACGATTATGCTGATTTGATTCTTTAAAACATAACATACCACACGAACTAAAGATAAAAAAAACACTCCGGCTATCCTTAACCTGTCTTCAATAAATAAAATGCACTTATTATTGAGGATCAGGCTAAAGAACGCCAGAGTATTATACGTTCATATGCGCTCAGACACTTTAAAGGCGTCTGAAGGTCTTATTACAAAAATCTGTATTGAGCTTCTATTAATCCATTATAGACGCCTTGTTTTTGGATAAGCTGCTCATGGTTGCCCTCTTCTTTAATTTCACCATGATCCAGGACAATAATGTTATCTGCATTCCGGATGGTGGAGAGACGGTGAGCGACCATAAAGGACGTTCTTCCCTGCAACAATACCTTCAGTGCTTCCTGGATTTTAAGCTCTGTCTCGGTATCAATGCTGGCAGTAGCTTCATCCAGAATCAATATGCGAGGATCGGCAAGCAGCGCACGGGCAAAGGATAACAATTGCCGTTGTCCCATGGATAATACGTTTCCTCGTTCTTCCACTTCGGTATCATATCCGCCAGGCAGCTTCATAATGAACTCATGCGCATTGACTGCTTTGGCGGCCTCTTCCACTTCTTCATTCGTTGCATCCAATCGTCCAAATCGAATATTGTCACGAATCGTACCCGAGAAGATGAAGGTATCCTGCAAGACAATACTGATCTGGCTGCGCAAACTCTCTACCGTTACATCCCGCACATCCTGTCCGTCAATGGTGAGACGTCCACCGGATATATCATAGAAACGACTGATCAGGTTGATGATCGTACTTTTACCTGAACCGGTATGACCAACGAGTGCAATTGATTGTCCCGCAGCCGCCGAGAAGCTGATTCCTTTCAGCGCCTGTCTGCCCTTCTCGTATTCGAACACCACGTTTTCGAATGCGATATCTCCTTTAATAGAAGGAAGTGGCTTGGCACCTGGTTTATCCGCAATACTTGGTTTTTCATCCATGAATTCGAAGATACGCTCCGATGATGCCATCGCAACCAATAGCTGATTGTACATCTGTCCCAGACGGTTGATCGGGTCCCAGAAGTTGCCGACATAGTTGGCAAAAGCGACAAGTAATCCTACGGTCAACTGACCATCCTGAATCAGATAGGCACCAAACCAGAAGAGGATTAATGTCCCGAATCCGCCGGTAATCTCGATCAGTGGTCCGAAGCCCTGGTTCATCGCTGATGCTTTATCCCATGACTTTTTGCTGGACAGATTCATGTTGTCAAAGTATTTCATGTTCTCTTTTTCCTGTGTATACGCCTGAGTCACTCGAATCCCTTGAATGGATTCATTCAAGTGAGAGTTAATCCGGGAATTCTTCATGCGAACATCCTGCCAGGCACGACGGATCAGCACCCGCAGTTTGGTCGAGATGATAAACATGATCGGCACCGTAATGATTACGGCAAGACCCAGTTTCCAGTTAATCAACAGCAAGATCACAATGATGCCGAGCAGCTGCACGCAGTCGATCATGACGTTAACTGCACCGTTCGTGAACAGATCCTGCAGGGAGTTAATATCATTCGTCACACGCACCAGTACGGAACCTGCCGGTCTTTTGTCAAAAAAGTTAAAGGACAGCTTCTGGATATGCTTGAACAGATCCGAGCGAAGATCATAAATAACGCGCTGTCCAATAATGTTGGTCAATTTGATCCGGTACGTATTGGCAGCCCACTGAATGAGATACAACACGAATATGGAGCCTGCGATAAGATACAGCATCGTCATACTTGGCAGCCCTGTTGCCGGTGCGATGGCCCGGTCAATCGCCAGACTGATCAGAAAAGGTACGGATAATTTCGTAATGGTACCCAGAATCATCATTAGAATAACGAGTGGCAACAGTTGTTTCGCATAAGGTTTCATGTATGCAAATAAACGTCCGAATTCTTTCCAGTTAAACGGTTTTTCAATAATTTCATCATCCTGATACACAAATCGTTCATTCAGTTTCTTCTCGGAGGCCCCTTTGGCCTCGCGCCTGTCTGCTATCGTCTCGGCACTCATGAATTCACCTGCTCCCCAGCCTCCCGCTTACCGCGGGCAATATAATCTGCGTATTGAATCTTATAAACATCCTGGTATGGTCCAGGTACTTCAATAAGTTCGGTATGTTTGCCACGTTGTACCACGCGACCTTCATCCAGCACCAGAATCTCATCTGCATGTCTTAGTGAAGATATCCGGTGTGCAATAATAAATGTCGTTCTGCCGCGCATGACTTCCTGGAAACCGGATTGAATCTCATGTTCCGTCTCCATATCCACGGCGCTGGTTGCATCATCGAGTACCAGGATTTTCGGATTTTTCAGCAAAGCCCTTGCGATCGCAATCCGCTGTTTCTGTCCACCCGATAATCCCATGCCGCGTTCACCAACCACCGTGTCATATCCGTCGGGGAACTCCATAATGAAGTCATGAGCCTTGGCCAGCTTGGCTGCACGGATAATCTCATCCATGGTGACATTCTTAAGTCCGTAGGAAATATTATTGCGAATGCTGGATGAGAACAGGAATGTTTCCTGGAAAACAGAAGCGATCTGACTCCGCAAACTGCGAATGCCTATATCTTTGATGTTTTTGCCATCCAGCTTAATCGTACCCGAGTTGACGTTATATGCACGCATCAGAAGCTGAATGATCGTCGATTTACCTGACCCTGTGCCCCCGAGGAAACCGATTACAGAACCGGGTGCAGCATCAAAATTAATATCGGTTACCGCTGGCATTTTGTTGCCGTAGGCAAAGGTAACGGAATCAAATGTCACATGACCATTCACTTGGTCTGCTTCCACAATGACCGGATCTTGCGTTTCTTCCACATCCACTGGCGTATTAAGCAGTTCGAGCACCCGTTCACCTGAAGCTTTCGATTGCGTATAGTTGTTGATATGGAACCCCAGATTCCACATTGGACCGATTATGTACCAGATCAAACTGAAAAAGGCAACGAGTTCACCAAGTGTCAGCGTATTCTGTATAACCATTCTTCCACCGATTACCAGCAACAGCACGATGCTCACCGAAGCAAGAATCTCCATGATCGGAAAATAGTGACTCCACAATGTTGCGGCATGAATCTGATTCGTCTTGTAACGCTCATTGCGTGTGGAGAACTTCTCCACTTCATAAGGCTCACGTGCAAAGGATTTTACCGTACGCACGCCAGTAATATTCTCCTGTACCGCTGTCGTCAGTGAACTGAGCGCCAGCCGCATCTCCTGAAACGCAGGGTGAATTTTGGATTCGAATCTCAGCGCAACGAAGGCAAGTAATGGGATGCATATGAGCGTGAACAGTGTAAGCTGCCAACTCATGGTCATCATCATGATTGCGCCGAATACGACCATCAATACCATGTTGAGAATCTGGGCGAAACCAAATCCGATAAAGTTACGGATGGCTTCCAAATCTCCCGTGAGGCGGGACATCAGATCACCTGTCTTGGCCGTATCATAATAACGGAAGGATAAAAATTGAAGCTTTTCATAACATGCGTTACGAAGTCTGTACGCCAGGAAGTTACCCAAGCGTCCTCCAAAAAAGCCATGTAAAAACTGCATTCCTGCTTTTAAAATCACTACACCTAACACAGTTAAGGCAATTATGGGAACGTCTTCAAAAGTGCGCGGAACAATAACATCATCAATCAGTATCCTCAGCATGTACGGATACACCAACCCAAGTGCGGTCGCTAAGGCGAGGAACAAGATTGATACAAATAAATACGTTCGCTTTTCCCAAAAAAAGATTTGCAGTTGCCTAAGAACATCCATGTTTCTCCTCCTCTTATGTCGTTCAAAAATACTATGAACATTTATGAAGTTTATCACCGTACCCCATTCGCGGCAAAGCGAATAACAGACCATATTCTGCCTGCTTTCAGCTTATTGACGCATTAATGAAGGTAAATACCCACCTTTCAATCAAATGTTTGAATATTCTCTTTATTTCAGGTTGTTCGTACCAAAAAAAGGCTCCCTATATGCCTTTTCGGCAGGGGCCTTTTTAGGTTGATTTTCGCAACATTTTCAATGTGTTGCTGTATCATTCATTTTGTTTTACAAAGACTTCCAGAGAATACGCGTTATGCCGCGATTCTAACGGTGTTCAATCTGTTCCAGTTGGTTGGACAAGCTGGTCCATTGCTCCGCAGGAATTCCGCTCTCCAGTGTATCTTGAATTCCGCTCACCGCCTCGTCCAGACGTTCTTCCAACTGACGGGATTGGTGTTGCAATGACTGACTGAGCTGGTTGTCATAAAACTGAATCAGTTTGTCTTGCGCAGCAGGAAGAACTTCAATGATCATCTGTTTGAGGACCGGATCAATCGCCTCTTGTAACCGCTGACGCCCATCCCCTTCGAAGAACTGTTTCGGATTGCGGAAATAATTCAAATAGCTTTTCCATCCAGACGGTTCTTCCAGACGGACTTCTTCAAGCACAGGTGTACTCCAGCGTTCGGTCAGTGGCAGTGACACATCCACCCCACCTGATAACTGTCTGACGTCACCTATACAATCTGTAACTTGTTTTGTCAGCCAAGTCTGACCTGTCTGTTCAAGTCTGAGGGTTGTCGCAAGCAGTTCCTGCTCCAGTTCAATGGCAATCATACGCAACAGTTCACGTCCACAGGCTGCAAAAGCCGCCTTCAGATTGCCCCGATCCTCCCGAAGTACGGATGGATGGAAGGCTTCTGCCATGAATAGGCCTAGGCGGTAGGCAAGTCGCTGCCGTACATGGAAGAGCAGTTCTGCTGTTTCCTGTGAAAGTTCTTCCTTCATGGATCGTGCTGCAAGTTGCTGGATACGCTGGCGTGATTGTCCCTGGATCGTCTCCAGTTCATTCCGCCGCTGCTGCAAAGCTTCCTCTCCCTGAGCCGCATCCTCCGCGCGTTTCTTCAGCCGCTGAATGACACGTGCCATCTCTTCGGAAGCTCCACCTACGGCAAGATCCGCTAATTCTCTGCCTGCAAATTGGTTGAACTCTTCTTCAAAACGGATAAAACCGGATTGCTCAAGCAGCTTCGAATCGCCTTCCATTTTGCCTTCCATCGCCAGTATGCTGGATACCGGGAAGAGTCGTGGTGCACGAATTCCGTTACTGCGCAATTGGGTGCTCACATGATCGAGAACCTGCTCCAATTCTTCTTCAGAGGAAGAAAGGTCGCTGGCATTCACAACAAAGAACATCTGATCCATGGCAGAACTATCCTTGACACGTCCCAACTGATTCAGGAACTGCCGATCTCCTTGTGAGAAAGCATGGTTATAATATGTTACAAAAATGAGGGCATCCGCATTCTTCATATAATTGAAGGTTACACCCGTATGACGAGCATTCACGGAGTCCGCTCCTGGTGTGTCTACCAATACAATGCCTTGTTCAGTCACATCGCAACTGTAGTACAGATCAATACTGTCTACAAAACAGGACTTCTTCTCGTTTGCGACAAAATTACGGTAACCCTCCAGATCCACCAGTACATCCTGGCCCAACTGGTCCGCTGTTTCTTCCCAGCCGGCTGCTGCCGCCTGCAAAAAGCTGTAATGCGGGCGCCCCGCCGGATGCACATCCTGTGGCGAGAGGGAACGTACTCGCTTCTGCCACTCGGTTCCAGGCTCACCCAGTCCAAGCAAACGGAAGGAATAGGCGAGGTCTTCCTGGAAGGCGTCCCGGGTCTTCATGCGGACCCGGGCTGTTCCATGCTCCGCGCCCCCGGCAGGAGCCATGATCCGGTTAATCGCCGCTGTTGTTGGATGCGGCGAGACGGGTAGTACAGCTTCGCCCAGCAACGCGTTGGCGAAGGAGGATTTGCCGGCGCTGAACGCTCCGAACAGCGCGAGTGTGAACGTGCCGCCCGCAAGCGAAGCCGCGCGTGCACGCAGATCCCGTACCGCCGACCCCATGGCGGGGTACGGCTCTACCAGCGCAGCAGCGGCTTCAAGCCGTGCAGCTGCTGCGTCCAGGCGTCGGCGGCGTTCAGCGCCAGCCGCCGCCGTTGGCCCTGGCACCGCCGCCGCGACTGCGCGCTGCGCTGGCGGTGCCTCTGGCGTCTGTGGCTGCGCAGCCACAGACGCTGACGTGCCCGCATGCGGACCGGGAGCTTCGCCCGGTCCAGGCACCGCGGGCACGCGCGGGCCCTTCACCTCCGGCAATAGCCCGGAGGGGAGGGGGCCCGCATCAGGCAGCAGGCTGCGCAGCCCTGCTGCCTCTGCGGCGGCGCTGCGCTGGAGCGCCGTGTAGCGCGCCGCCGCCGCGGATTGCGCCAGCAGCGCTGCGCGGCTGGCGTCCAGCGCCTGGAGCGCGGCTTCGCCTCGCGCACCCAGCGCTTCAAGCATGCGGTCGGCCAGCATCATGGCCGACCTGCGATAGCGGGCCTCAATCTCGCCCCGCACATCTTTACTGAACTGAATCACATACTCGGGAGATACCTCTGCACTGGCACTGCGTTTCATCTCCAATAGTGCTTCATCCACAGCAGGAAGCTCCGTATTGAGCGCCTGCTCCCACTCCGCTCCCCATATCTGATGGGATTCACCCAGCTGCCTAAGCATCGTACGAATATGTACTTCCACTTGTCCGGAAGCCTGATCCTGTAATAAACGCACCAGTTCAGAAACACGGCGTTGTTTCTCCTGCTCGGTTTTGCCGCCTGAGAACAATAAGCCTACCCTGAAACCCGGTTTGCGGCTCTCCAAATAGGCAGCAGCCGACGCGCGAATATCCGCAGGAGTAAGATTTGCATTCGCCAGAAGAGGCTCAAGCTCTGCCCGGAATTTCTCACGCACTCGCGAAGGCCCGGTACGAATGTCTTCTGCTTGTTGATCGAGAAGCTCCAGCTCCCGTTCCAAGCGTTCAATTCCTTCCTTACCACCGATCTCATCCAGCAGAGATTGTTCTTCATCCTCACGTTTCTCCGCTTCTCTCGTCAGGTGCTGCTCCGTTACATGACTAGCCGAACTTGCCAAACTGTGCGTAATTAACGCTTCCTTTTCTTGCATCATGTGTCCAATGAGTTCCGGCAGCATATCCCACTGGTTGTAGCGATGCTCCTTGTCGCGGAGGGAAGTAAACAACAGTCCGTCATATCTAACTTCCCAGGCTGCAAATATAGCTTCGACCCCTTCGGTATATTGTTCAAAAGAAAGCTCACGTTCCCGATGCTTGTCGATCTGGTTCACGATCAAAAACAAGGGTTTGCCCCAATCCGACAAACTTTTGGCAAATGAAAGGTTCGTCTCGGACTGGACATGATTATAGTCCATGACATAGAAGACCACATCCGCCAGATGGAGCGCGGAATGGGTCGCAAGACTGTGCCCACGATCTGTAGAATCCACACCGGGTGTATCCAACAGAACAGCATCATCTTTCAGCAAGGGAATATCACCCCATACCTCAATGGAGCTGTACGCTCCCCCATTTTTGCAATACGCCTCCAATTCCTCTGGAGAAACTTCAAGTGTTCCTGCTCCATTGTCAGCGCTTACGTTTGGCGTAGTATAAATCAGCGCTCTCGGCTTACCATTACGTATGGATACCACATTCGCACTTGTTGGCACGGGACTTGAAGGCAGCACCCGCTTACCGCACAAACTGTTGATGAGACTCGATTTGCCTGCAGAGAAATGACCACAGAACGCAATCGTCAGATGTTTCGTTTCCGCCTTGCTGATTAAATCCGTTAAAGCCTGTACAGCCGTATGGTCCCCTGTCTGCTCCATCGCTTCACGCAGCGGAAGCAGAGGTTTGGCCATTTCTTTTGGGTAATCTGTTCTGGACATGACTGGCCTTCCCCCTGGCTCCTCTAATTTGACATCCGTTTCGATGTCTATCTCTTTTACAACATTTATTTTAACATTATCAAGTTTGAATTTGAACGATTGAATGGAATATACCTGAACTATCCTATATATACAAATGCAAATATAAGAAAAACGTTGATCAACGTATTTTCACAGAAGACAGAACGTGTTTAGTGATTGCTATTCTTGCAATTACCGAATTGTTCAGGTGCGCTGTGAACATATAAATCTATAAAAAAATAAAACCGAACAAGTCGGTTTTATCTGTCAGACGTTCTATACTCAGTATTTAGCATACTGCTTACTCTTTAATACAACAGAACCCAATTGTGTAATCACTACTTAGGAAACTGCGTTCTCCATGGAAGGAAGCAAGATTTCAAATACTTGTCCATGCTGAAGAATTGTAATGTCTCTGCCTTTGTCTCTCATAACCACAACTTCTGGTTTAACGGACATACGCTCCAGGTAATGTTCAGGCACGTCGCCAGAATGGCTTACTGTGATGCCTTCTACTTCTTTTTCTTCATTCTCCGCCATTTCCTGTTCAACGATTTGTTCAAAAATATCGGAGAAGGCCTCAAAATTGTCAGTGTACACGGAAATGCATTTCATGATTATTCATCCTTTTCTGCTCATTAATTTATTTTTCGTTTTCGGGTGGTGACACGTTCCTTATCTTTCCTGATTTGGGACGTTTTCATACGTTTTTTCCCTTCCCTGCATATGTCCAACAATGGACAGATATGACACGCAGGGTTCTGTGCCTTGCAATGGTAGCGTCCAAAAAATATAAACCGGTGGTGAGTTAGTGTCCACTCATCCCGGGGTACGCGCTTCATTAGTTTCTTTTCGACTTCAAGTACGGAGTCATCCCAACCTGCAAGTGCCAGCCGCTTGGATACACGTTCAACATGAGTATCTACAGCAATTGCCGGTACTCCAAACGCATTGGAAACAACTACATTCGCGGTTTTCCGCCCGACACCTGGTAGCGTCACAAGCTGATCATGTTCCTGCGGTACATCACCGCCATACTGCTCTATTAAAATTCGGCACATGTTCTGAATATGCTTGGCCTTGTTCCGATACAAACCGATTCGCCGAATATCCTGTTCCAACTCTTCGAGAGGAACCGCCAGATAATCTGCTGGGCTTTTGTACTTCTGAAACAAATCTGCGGTTACCTTGTTCACCGTTTCATCGGTGCACTGGGCAGACAAAAGGACAGCTACCGTCAATTCAAATGCATTGCTGTGATTTAATTCGCAATGTGCATCAGGAAACATTGCTTCCATCGTTTCGAGTATATGCCTAACCGTCGCTGCATTCATGAAGAGCTACCTCCCACAAAATGACTCCACTCTGCGGAGCCTTACTTCGAAGCTTCATCCGAATACTTTGCGGGGACCTCAAAAAGCTTGCAAAAAAAACGTCTTGATGCGGGAAAGATCCCGTATCAAGACGGTCATTCTTTTGATCCTCGAAAAGAAACGATTACTGTTTTTGAATCTCCATAATCACATTGTTCAGGAGATACAATACAATATTATCATTATCTCTGAGAGATTGCACGCTTAAAGTATTGTCACCCTGGTGAACAAATACACTTGATCCGAGTGCAAAACGATAGTTTGTGTCTGCTGTCGTTTCCCGTTTAACCAAAATCTGGTTACCCACACCATCATAAGACCAGAATTGTTTGCTCATGACAGTTAGTACTCTGAAGCGTGTTGAATTATCCGTATCTTTTGTCATTTCAACACGATCACCGACCGTAAGACTAGTCAGCGAAGTTAACGTAGAGCCAGATTTTACGACTTTAACCGAACCGCTAACAGGCACGGTTTCAGTCTGGCCGTTAAACTGCTTGAGTGTTACGGATGAAGCATCCACTGCTGTAACTTCAGCCAGCGTACGCTTCACGACTTGAACCGCTTTTGGCGTAACTCCTTCAAATGTTACATTAATCAGGTTGCCTGCTGTCAGCTGTGAAGGCGTGATCGTCTGACCACTCTCTCCTGTCAGTACCGCTTGATCCACGTAGAACTGACTTGTCAACAGATCTGATTTTACTCGAATACGACTATTTGCTTCCAAGGCAACCACTTCGAATTGAGCCACAGTGTTCAGTGCAATCTTCTGCACTACATCCTGATTTGCTCCAAGTGTTATGGTAACTTTGTCACCAATCTTCAGATCTCCCAGACTTGCGCCGGATTTATTATACATCTCGACTGTAGGAACCGTAGAATAAGGCACTGTAATCGTCTGATTACCGGACAACAAACTGATTTTCTTGCCAGAAGTATCAATGTTACTGATTGTACCTTCATACTTGTAAATCACTTTAACGGACAATGCACGTGTTCCCACATATGTCAGATCCAATTTTCGACCATCGTTTAAGAGTGACTCCAGACCAGCCAGTGTAGGTTTGGTCGTATTATAATCCAGCTTTGTTTTCTCATCCAATGTAAATACAAACGGTTTTTTGTTGTTGTCCAGCACGGTAAGTACCTTTGTTTTACTATTGTAAGACACAACTGTTACCCCGTTCATAGGTTCCATTTGGCGTCCAATGACCTGAATACGCGTTACCTGGTCATCAGCGTTTAATGTCAGCTCCACCTGATCCCCGTTTGTAGCATCCGTGATGAGATCATTCAGCGTTGCATCCTGAATGCCATTGATAATGACTTCCGGCTTTTCAGTCAGCAGTTTCGCCTCCAGTGAACCTCCTTCACGTTTGAACGTTAACGTGGATTGGTTACCACCGATCTCAACCAGTGTTCCGCGCACAGATTGCTCCACACCTTGAGTTAATACGATCGTTTGCAGAACACTGTCCTTAACGGTGTATTTTACAGCACTGCCGGCTTTCAGATCAGCCACTGACAGGATACGGTTCTGATATGTGATAAGCAGATTGTCATTGTAAGCAAACTGCTCGGTAGCACCCGCTGCATTGACAAGTTTAATGGTTTTGCCAGAAGTAGATACTTCAGCAACTACGCCATTGTCACTCTTGTTCACAATGCCGGATTTCACACGGATTGCGACTGTTTTTTTGTCAGCCGAGAACGTCTCACGCTGTACTTCGATGACACTATCTGCCGTAATATCGGACAGTTTGATTGCATTACCATTCTGATCGATGAATGCCGTTGCCTCATCATAACTGTACGTTTCGTAATTCTCGCCCACAAAAATACCAATCTTATTGCCAGACAATGAACGTGCAAATGTACCTTCAACGCTTTCCACCTGTGGTGTAGCATCAACGACTTCCACATAGGAAGCCCCGCCAGCCGAACCCACAACCATAACTTTCGTATATAGTTTCACATCTGTGGATGAAGCACGCGTCTCACTGTCTTTCGTAAAGTAAGGCGTACTGCTGTTCACTGCGAAGTTAACGGCTTTGCCGTCCACAACCAGCGTGATCTGCCCATCTTTCAATCCAGTTACATAACCCGTAGAAGTGTTCGGATACTTCGTATCCGTTAACGATTCGCCACGACTGAAGAAGGTAGCGAGTTGAGCACGGGTTACGGAACCAGTTGGATTGAATTTGTTGCCTTCCACACCTTTGGCCAGATCCAGGCTAACAGCCAGATTGACATAACCTTTACCACTTTCAGAGATATCTGCATTATCAGCAAATCCGGTAGATTGATTGTTTTGTGCCTTTGCTTCCGCATCCTTGTCCAATGAGCGGATTAACAATTTCGTAATCCATTCCCGTGAAGCCGGCTTTTGCCCCCATGATGTCTTGGATACATCCACAGTTGATTCTTCCGTCTTGTCAATCAGTCCCAGTTGAAGTGCCAGCGCGACATATGGCTTGAAATAATTTCCCACTTCCATGTTTGTCGGTAATGCCGCAGCCGTGTCGGTACTCAACTGGCCCTCTTGATTCATAAAACGGATTGCCATTGTTACAGCTTCTTGCTGTGTTACCGCGTCTCCTGGACGGAACAGGCCGTTGTTACCGAGAAGAATGCCTTGATATGCCAGTTTGTACACATGTTTCTCAGCCCAGTATCCGACCTTGATGTCACTGAACAAACCAGTTGGTGCAGCCGTATTCGTTATTGCAGCTGTCTGACCCTGCCCCGTTTCTGTTGATTCTGCTGCCATGGCAGCTCCGCCGGCGCTAAGGGCCATCATGCCTGCAAGCACGGCTGATACTACTTTTTTAGAGTGTGATGGATTGTTATATTTAAAAGTCACCTATGATTCCCCTCTCATGTAAAACGACCCATATTCCGTGGATTCACGGTACAACAGCCTGCTGTACAGCCTATTCGGATCTTGTCATTGGATGTTCAAGATCCACATGGCCCATCAGACTCTCAGTCTGTTGACCATCCACCAGTAAATCAAGTGATTTTACTTCATCAAACTGGAAGAACGTTTGTTTCAGAGCATCCATGGCAAAGACTTCCCCGCCTGCTCCAAGACGTGCCGTATCTGGCATATGAATATCCAGCGTAAGAGCTCCATCCTTGAACTGAACAGATTTCAATTCAATTTCTTTAGACCACAGTGGAACAAGTTTATTGTCTTTGCTCTGTTGCAGTGATTCAAAGGCAGCCTTATATTTGGCATCATCCGATGCGTATGAAATCTCTGCCGAAGCTTTGTGCAACTCCAGTTCTTCTTCATCCGTATAGAATACAGTGATCGTTTTCTTTTCATTAGTTTCGGAAGTTGTTGGCGTGTCCGTAGACGTTTCGCTTGGCGGAGTGGTTGTAGTTGTAGTCGTTCCCTCCGAACTGCCTTCCGTGGATTCTGTTGGTGTTGTGTTCTCTTCTGGTTCAGCAGTTACCGGTTCGGTAATTGTTTCGCCTTCAACCTCGGTCACATTGTTTTCCGTTCCCGCGCCTTGCGTCTGATTCGGAGCAGCTGTTGGCTTGCTTCCACATCCAGCAGCAACTGCCATAACCGTTACCAGCAAGGCTGCAATCCATATTTTCTTGTTCATTCTAACTCCGCCTCCTCAACATAAGGGCTTGTCCCTTATTTAATTCCCAGATACTCCTTGATTCCTGCAACAATCCCTTTGGCAACACTGTTCTGGAAACTTTCCGTGAAGAGGGCTGCTTCGTCGCTCTTATTGCTAAGGAATCCACCTTCCAGCAGAACTGCTGGCATTGTCGTTTCACGGGTAACATGGAGACTTGCCGTTTTCACTCCGCGATCTTTCAGTCCGGAAGACTGTAAGAGATACTTGTGCATCACTGTAGCAAGTGCTTTGCTGTTGGAGCGTGTATAGAATGTCTCTACACCGTTCGCAGCAGCAGGGCCACTGTTAGCATGAATGGAGATGAAGATGTCCGCTTTTATGTCTTGTGCAATCTTCACACGTTCTTTTAATGCCAAAAATGTATCATCGCTGCGCGTTAACACAACGTCAATTTTGGATTCTTTTTTCAACAAGGCTTCCACTTTCAGAGCCATTGCCAGATTGAAGTCTTTTTCACGTTTCCCCGTTACACCAATTGCCCCTGGATCCTGATCTCCGTGACCTGCATCGATAACGACAACTTTTTTGCCATTATTCCCAACGGGAGGAGCAGGTGTACCACTTTGATTGTCGAGGTTAATCATAACCAGTCCGGAATCATTTTGCACACTGTACCCTTTTGAACTGGACAGATCGATTACAAAACGAATTGTAGATGGACTGTTGCTGTATAACGAATAACGAATCTTCGACACATCCGGATAGCCGCTAACGACGAGTTGTCCATTCTGGTTGCTGTCTAGAGCCTGTCCTTCACTGAATGAATCAGCAAATGCGGTATTCGGCAAGTCTATAACGATTCGATCTGGTCCTGTCATCGTGAAGACGTTCGGCTTCGTACTCCCGCTTGTTGCTATCATGAGGCGGTTGTCGCTGAAGCTGATGCCGTTCACCAGTACAAGACCTTCCTGATCCGATCCTCCGCCTTCATTGCCAGAGTTCGGAGGTGTGGTTGTCCCGTTTCCGGAACCTGAATTCTGGGTAACTAATGTTACCGTCTTCGTGGTATTGTTCCAACCCACCTTAAGACCCATTTCCTCACCAATAAATCGGAGAGGTACGAGCGTAGTACCATTTTTAACGAGTGGCGGGGCATCCAGGTTTACGTTACTGCCGTTCACCGTTGCCGTCTTCTGTCCAACAATCATCTGCATGGCAGTGTTGTCTTTGCTGATAGTCACCGTTTGCGTTTGCTGCTTCCACTCCACGCTATATCCAAGATTTTCGGACACAACCCGGATCGGAACCATCACCTTGCTGTTGATAATTTCCGCTTTTGCATCCGATGGCTGTACGATTTCTTTTCCGTCTAGGATAATTTTCGTGTCTGTTGCTGCGTGACTATAGCCCGGGAATACGAGCCCAAAGACAAATAACAGTACCAAAAAACCGAACTTCTTCATCCTTCACCCCTACCATTCTCATATTTTTTTGCCGCATGTTGTCATTTTCCAACTCCGACTGACCGTTTGGGCATTACCAGACACCTATTAGACGCCCCTCGCTCTCAAAAGTTGCGAATATATTCCAACATAACAGAAAAAAAACGTTGTCAGATCAAGCTTTTTTTACATTTTAATGTCTCATTTTTTCCTTATTTATCAAATATACATCTCTAAACAACGTACTAGCCTAACCTGCATAATTACGCACAATTCATTTTAGAGTCCCAAAAATTCAACAATTCCGTCCACAATCGCCTGAGCACATTTCTCCTGGTATTCTTCTGTGAGCATGACTGCTTCATCTGAAGGATTACTTAAAAAACCTAATTCAAGTAACACAGCAGGCATGGTTGTTTCACGGGTCACATGTAGACTAGCCGTTTTAACCCCACGATCCTTGAGTCCTGTTATCGGCAAGACATATTTGTGAAGAGTATCAGCCAAGGTCTTGCTTTCCTTGCGACTGTATAGCGTTTCAACGCCGTTAGGTACGGGTGTTGTGAATTTGTTTCCATGAATGGACACAAAAACATCTGCCTTATTCAATTCAGCAATATCCACTCGCTGTTTGAGTGAAAGCTCTGTATCATCCTGGCGTGTAATGACTGTTTGAATATTTGGGTATTGTTGAAGGATCGCCTGTACCTTCAGCCCTACAACCAAATTGAAATCCTTCTCATAAGTTCCTGACAAACTTACTGCACCTGATTGACGACCACCATGTCCTGGATCAATGACCACAACGGTTTTGCCATCATTCGTAGGTACTGCCGGTTGGCTTGTGGGTTCTCCATTCGTTGCTGTCAGGTCAACAAGCAAGACATTGTTGTCTCCAACAGACCATTTGGCTGTAGCCGTCTGATTCAGATCCAGAACGACACGCACGGTAGAAGGCGATTTACTGAACATGGCATACCTGACTTTGGAAACTAATGATGAATCCGTAACTATAATCTGTCCACTGCCATCCGCGTTAGAGGCTTGTCCCTGAATGAATTCCTGAGAGAATGTAGCTGCAGGTAGATCAACTATAATACGGTCTGGCCCGCCTATACTGGATACTTTGGGACTGATATTCCCGTTTGTTGCTACAATCAACCGATCTCCGCTGAAGGTGATCCCTTGAAGCTCTGTCAGACCATCCGGGACGGGAGCCTCGATGGGGTCACTGTCACCTTCGGTTCCGACTACGGGAGGAACACTAAATAGGCTTACTGTCTTGGTTCCATTGTCCCAACCAACACGCAGACCCATGCCTTCCCCGACAAAGCGTAACGGAACAAGCGTCGTTCCCTGTTTGATCAGTGGAGGCGAATCCAGATTCACCACGTTTCCATTCACTGTAGCTGCATCTTTGCCAGCCGTCATTTGAATTGTGCTGTTTCCTTTTTGAACTTGGACTGACTGAGTTGCCTTCTCCCACTTCACCTTATAACCCAGATTCTCCGATACAATTCGAATCGGAACCATGACCGTCTTTCCGATATTTTCGGCAGGTGCTCCCGTCTGCTGGTTAATGGTTACACCGTCGAGTACAATCGAGGTTGTCGTGTCTGCATGGGCCATGACTGGAAATAAACATAGGAACAGAAGAAAAACGATTGCTGCCGACCATTTTTTCATACCTCATCCACCATTCTTTTTGTCTTTTGAACATCCGACCTGATTCTCTGCAGCGTAACATCAATGGCGCTATGTAACCTTCCATAATCTACTAATCAGTTTATCAGATATTGTCCCTTCATCCGGTTACAACGTTGTCATATTCAGTCGGAAATAAGATAAAAATGCAGATCACAATCAAGAACATCATCTCTTTTACATGAATGTGTATCGATTTCGTATCCATGATGTCATATATTGAAGATATTACGTGTTGAAGTATTCA
Organism: Paenibacillus sp. FSL R5-0749; assembly: GCF_038595085.1. Lineage (NCBI taxonomy): Bacteria > Bacillati > Bacillota > Bacilli > Caryophanales > Paenibacillaceae > Paenibacillus > Paenibacillus sp. FSL R5-0749. Next base: position 4,232,507 of record NZ_CP152005.1, read on the forward strand.
ATCGAGAAAGATCGGGAGTTCTATGTATAGATGATTCATTAAGATATTTTAGCTTCTGAAATTATAAAAAAAGCTTCTGTCTCATCCATAGGAAACAAGGTTCCTTTGGCGAGACAGAAGCTTTCTGCTGTACGCTAATCTAGCGATTAACCGAATAGTTTAGCCGCATGGCGTTGCTCATACGCAGCGATTTCGTCATCATGTTGAAGAGTGAGACCAATATCATCCAGTCCTTGCAAAAGGAATTGACGACGATGCTCATCCAGATCAAAATCGATATGCAGTCCGTATGCATCGGTAATCGTTTTGTTTTCCAGATTTACATTCATCTCATAGCCTTCATGTGTCGCTGTACGTTGGAACAAGTCTTCCACTTGCTCTTCTGACAACTTGATTGGCAAGATCCCGTTCTTAAAGCAGTTATTATAGAAGATATCTGCAAAAGATGGAGCGATGACACAACGGAATCCATAGTCCATAATTGCCCATGGCGCATGCTCACGGGAAGATCCACAGCCAAAGTTGGCACGTGAGATCAGGATGGATGCCCCTTCATAACGAGGTTTGTTCATTTCGAAGGAGGCATTATTGTTACCCTCTTCATCAAAACGCCATTCGTAGAACAAAAATTGTCCAAATCCCGTACGTTCAATCCGTTTCAGGAACTGTTTCGGAATGATTGCGTCTGTATCTACATTGACCCGGTCTACCGGTGCAACGATGCCTTGTAATGTTTTGAATTCTTCCATATTAAACGTTCTCCCTTCTGTCTGTTATAGATTAGATCGCTGCTTCCGTTTTGAAATTCCAATCCCGTACGTCCACAAAGTGACCCTTAACCGCTGCTGCTGCTGCCATTGCTGGAGATACCAGATGTGTACGTCCTCCGCGTCCTTGACGTCCTTCGAAGTTACGGTTGGACGTTGAAGCACAACGTTGTCCTGGCTTCAATACATCCGGGTTCATCGCCAGACACATGCTGCATCCCGCATCACGCCATTCAAATCCGGCTTCCGTAAAGATTTTATCCAAACCTTCTTGTTCTGCTTGGATTTTAACTCGTCCTGAGCCTGGTACAACAATTGCTGTAACCTGACTGGATACCGTGTGACCTTTAGCCACTTTTGCAGCTGCACGCAGATCTTCGATCCGACCATTGGTGCAAGAACCGATAAATACATAATCAATTGGAATCTCGGCAATTGGTGTTCCCGGCTCAAGTCCCATATATTCAAGCGCTTTTTCAGCCGCTTTACGTTCGTTTTCTGTAGGCAATTCAGCCGGAACAGGAACTTTCGAAGAAATGTCTGTTCCCATACCAGGGCTTGTTCCCCAAGTTACTTGTGGAATCAATGTTTCGACATCGATTTCAACCACATGGTCGAACTCCGCACCTTCATCGGTTACAAGCTGTTTCCAACCTTCTACAGCTTCATCGAACTTCGCACCCGCTGGTACGTATTCACGTCCACGCAGATATTCAAATGTTGTTTCATCCGGAGCGATCAATCCTGCTCTTGCTCCACCTTCGATGGACATGTTGCAGACCGTCATACGCTCTTCCATGCTCAATTCACGGATGGATTCACCCGTGTACTCAATAACATAACCTGTTGCAAAGTCTGTACCGTATTTGCTGATGACTGCGAGGATCATATCCTTCGCGGTTACACCCGGGTTACGTTTGCCGACAAAACGAACTTCCATCGTTTTGGCTTTCGCTTGTTGCAAACATTGCGTTGCCATAACGTGTTCAACTTCACTTGTTCCGATTCCGAATGCCAGTGCGCCAAACGCACCGTGTGTGGACGTATGACTGTCACCACATACAATCGTTTTACCTGGGTGAGTCAGACCAAGTTCAGGTCCCATAACGTGCACAACGCCTTGATCAACCGTGTCCAGATCATACAACTTCACGCCGAAATCACGACAGTTTTGCGAAAGGGTATCAATTTGTTGTTTGGAGATTGGATCTGTAATGTTGAAGCGGTCTTTGGTTGGAACGTTGTGGTCCATTGTTGCAAATGTCAGCTCAGGGCGACGAACTTTACGTCCACTCAAACGAAGTCCTTCAAATGCTTGCGGAGAAGTTACTTCGTGCACCAGATGCAGATCGATATACAGAATGCTTGGTTTGCCTTCTTCTTGATGAATTACGTGATTTTCCCAAATTTTCTCAAACATCGTTTTTTTACTCATCATTTTCACCTCATCATAAGTTCGGTCCTTGGAAGAGCCTCTGTTTTTCTTTAAAAAGTGAAGCTCTTGAATGACATAAATATATCACCCCGTCCTTCATTGTTCCAAGATATAATATCTATAGATGTAATAGGTTTAACCTATAATAAAAGAAAGGCAAATAAACCACTGCTCATCGCAGAGGTTTCAATTGATAACAATTATCATTATCATGTAAGTCTTATAGTACGTTCCCGCTTCGTCGCTGTCAATGTTTTTATACAAAATAAAGAAGCCGCCTCTTAATAATTGAGTTTACCAGTAGTTCCGGTAATAAGAATGATTTCTTTATCTGTAGTGATATAATGGTGGCATAACGAAAGGAATGACCAATGACGATGGAATTCAGACAACTTCAATATACGCTGCAAATTGCGGCCGAACGCAATTTCTCCAGGGCAGCAGAAAAACTGCATATTGCTCAACCTTCATTAAGCCAGCAATTATCCAAATTAGAAAAAGAATTGGGAGTACTGCTGTTTCAGCGTAATACGAGTACCGTAGAGTTAACCCATGCAGGTGTTACGTTTGTGGAGCAAGCCCAGAAGATCGTAGATGCTATGGAGTTATTACGTCAGGAAATGTCAGACATCTCCCAGCTTCGCAAAGGTAAAGTCGTTGTGGGCAGCATGCCGATCACCGGCTCACACCTGCTCCCACACGTGCTTCCTGCATTCCAACAAGCGTACCCCGAGATTGAAGTCACCTTGTTGGAAGACTCCGGACTTACGCTTGAGAAATTGACAGCAAGCGGCAAAGCTGATCTTAGCCTCTTATCACTTCCTTTACAAGAACCAAGCTTGTCTTATGTAACTATTGGCGAAGAACGGATTGATCTAGCGGTTCCCCCGAATCACCCTCTGGCACGCAGGGCAGATCCGGATAATCCGCTTCCTGTGCGCATTGAAGAGCTTCGGGATGAGCCATTTGTTGTATTGAAAAAAGGACAAGGTTTCCGCAAACTTACATTTGATCTCTGTGAGCAGGCTGGTTTTGATCCCCAAGTTGTGTTCGAGAGCACAAATATTGAAACCGTTCAGTCACTGGTCGCCACAGGGATGGGGATTACACTTGTTCCACGCTTTATTGCCCGTGCGCCGCGCAGTGAATTCGTACCCGTGTATGTGCCGCTTGCTGAGCCAACGCCCAGCAGAACACTTGTTGTGGCTTACCGGCAAGGCAGAGTACTGTCGAAGGCAGCCGAAGCGTTCATCCATACGTTTCAACAAACGGTGGCCGAATTGTCCAAGGGAGACTAAGGAATTTCTCCTAGGGGTATGGAGACATATAACACAGACCAAAACAAAGGCTTGACCCTAATGGGCCAAGCCTTTGTCATATACTCGTTTCCCGCATAAGCAGGATAGAGTTCTTACAACGCAATCACAGTAACTGGTTAGAGTACAATGTTGCTTGTTAAGTTGTTTAGCTTTCATGATAATTTATAATGTTAATGTAGAAACGTACATAAGAAAACTTCATGTGTGACGGTTTATTTTCGCAAATTATGATCGCTTGTCAGCCTGTTTTGCTGATTCATTACACGGCCTTCGTCCTGAACAGTTGAATCAGGCGGTGATAGCCCTCCTGCTCCATTCTCTAAGAATGCCCTTAAGTGATCTTCCCTTGTGTTATCCTGTTCCAGTCTCCTGAGCGTATCTTTCACATGGTTGTCCATTGATTGATCATCTCCTTGGTAACGGGATAGTTATCATTACCCGCACGCTGGAAGAATAAACACTTTTTCTGCAGAATTTATTTCATTTTTTTATTTATCACCAAAATAAACGCCAGGTCGACGGTCTTCAAACACGGGAATACGTCCGCGAACCTCATCTACCAGGGAAGGGCGAATGATTCCGGTCACGATCTCTTCCCCTTCGCCACCTTCAGCCACAATCTCACCCCATGGATCAATGATGAGGGAATGTCCGAAAAACTCGGTGTCCCCCCCTTTTCCCACACGGTTACAGGCGATCACATACATCTGATTCTCAATCGCTCTTGCCGTAAGCAATGTACGCCAGTGATGCAGACGAGGATTCGGCCATTCGGCCGGTACAATCAATGCCTTGGCACCATTTAAAGCAAGGGTCCGAGCAAGCTCCGGAAACCGGATGTCGTAACAGATCGAAGCACCCGCTGTAAGACCATTTTGCAATTCAAAAATTTCAGGTTCCGCACCAGGCTCTAAATATTTCTCCTCGTCCATCAGACGGAACAAATGTAATTTATCGTATCGCGTTACCTGTTTTCCTTCACGATCATACGCGTACATTGTATTGTATATTTGACCATCCCGTTTCTCGGCAATGGAACCGCCAACGATGGAAATTTGATGTTTTTGAGCAAAAGCGGACAGCCATTCCCGAGATTTCTGGCCTTCCGGGTCAGCGAGTTCATGAATTTGCGTCAACGCGTATCCGGTATTCCACATTTCAGGTAGCACAGCCAGCCCCAGGTCCGGATATTGTTCTACCGCACGTTCAAGCAACGACTGCATATGTTTATGATTAGCCTCAGGGTCTCCGAGCTGGATATCCCCCTGAATCAGAGCTACACGCATTTCTCCCTGTTGTTGTTCTGTCATGACAAGCACTCCTCTGAACCGTAATACCTGCTATCATAGCTTGATCCTCTTGAAGACTGCAAGCCTGTTTTTGTTATGAACTTGCACACAATAACTCAGGCAGCAGGGTCAACAATCGATCGCTTGTGAGCGCATCACCCATGTTCCAGATCGACTCCTCCACAGCATACACCCGTCTATTCTGCACAGCCGGAAGGGCTTGCCAACTGGAACTTTTCATCAGCATCTCGGTAGCCTTTCTTGCCACGACTTCCTCAGGCAGCATAACAAATACATGATCCCCCGCATACTGTCGTACCGCTTCTGCTGAAATTTCCTTATAGGCCCTGCCCGCCGCAAGTGCTTCCTTCACTTTGGTAACCGGCCTGAACCCCATTGGATGGTATAACAATGGCGCCAGCCCGATATTGCCCATAACAAATAATCGTGCACCTCGATGGAATGTAAATACGGATGCTGTTTCCCCTTCTTCAATCGCTGTATGGATCTTCACCCACATCTGCTCAGTACGCTCCGCATAGGAGGTTAGCCACTGTTCAGCCTGAGGTTGTTTGCCAAACCAGTTGCCCAAACCACGCATTCGCTCGTCAACATGGCATGTGAATTGTAAGCGAGTGTTGGTGCAATGTGGGAAAGTTGTTCATACTGCTGTTCATTGTTACTATCAAAAATTATCAGATCCGGATTCATGACAACAGCTGCTTCCACTTTAACCGGAGCAACCGCGTCATAAGTCTGATCTCCCAGCACCGGAATACCCAGCATCAGCAGATCTCCCGCGGAATCTCCGTAATACATAATTCGCTCCGGATTTACAGGAATATTCACTTCATGACCCATCCAGTCCTGTACCAACGTCTGCTGCTGAATAGATCTGTCATATTGACGAGGAGATAATCCAGTCATTTGGCGAAAACGCCTGCTGAAATAATACTCATCCTTAAACCCCACGCGGCTTGCGATATCCCGAAGAGGCTCATCCGATTTGCGGAGCCATTCCTTGGCATGTTTAATGCGTACGTGGTTTACATAATCAAGTGGCTTGTGACCTGTAAGTTGTCTGAATAGAATTGTATACTGCACAGGTCTGATCTCTGCAAGACGGGCCAGTTTCTGTACAGTGATTTCTTCAGTATAATGGTCGTCCACATACTGAATTGTACTGCGTAGCCTTGCTTCCATACTCTGCTCCTTCTTTGGAGAAGTGTACCGGGTAATAATTATCTCCATCCATTTTTGGAACTGTGCATTCAGATGACTGTACTCGGCGTCTGTTTTATAGTTCCGAATGACATACATCTGTTCCAATAGCCCACTTAACGGAGCATATGGATAGCCATTCAACTGGTTTCTGTGTGCAAATACAGGGCGGGTATAGAGCTCTGGATCGCTCGTCAACACATGAATAACATCAAAGCTCATCACGATATATTTCAATTCCGAATCCTTGCGATGTTCAATCTGGTAGCCTTCTCCCGGAGAAAGTGGATAAACAAATCCCGTAGTAAACGGATACTGTTCATCTCCAATATATAACCGTCCCTCTCCTTCTTCGCAGATCAGGAACGCATGTTTCTCGCAATCAACTTCTAGCATCACCTGTTCAGGTGGCTCAATTCGTCGTACCAGATGATCCAGCCGAAACATGAATGCTGAAAAGAACAACGCTCCCCCATCGGCATCCAGCGCCTGCATGTCGGTTCACCTCGTCTTTCTAAAATGAGAATGATTATCAATCGTTCTGTATGGTCTGATTATAAGCGAGTGATGGTTAATAATCCAGCTATGACTTTAATCAGCAAAAAAGAGCGCTCAACGAAAAGTTGAAGGCTCCTTTTACTTTTTAATCAACATACTTAAAGGTATTACTGGTGCCTTACTGGCTCATCACCAATTATTGGATCATCTGTTTAGGCAGCTCTTGTAACAGCCACTCCCTGGAAAGGGCATCACTTGAAGCTTTTACGATATCAAAACGATATACTTTTCCTTCCTTCACCGCAGGCAGGTTCTTCCAGATTGAACTATCCAGCAATTCCTTGGTGGATTGCTTGGCATCATCGGTCACAGGGTCCAGAATAAATATCCGATCACCGGCAATTTCAGATAATTTTTCGGTCGAAATCTCTACGAATCCCATGTCTTGATCCAATACTTTCTGAATTTCCGCGGTTGGCTTCAGTCCGTCCTTACCATATAACAACTGTGGCAATCCTGCACCTGCCATGACAAACATACGATTCCCGGGATACATGGTGAATACCGAAGCCGTCTCCCCTTCTTTCAAGCCGTTCTCATGCAGTTGCTTCCACATCGCATCTGTTGCTTGTTGATGCTTCGTAATCCAATCCTCCGCTTCTTGCTTCTTGTTCAACAAGTCGCCAAGGATACGCAACCGATCTTCTATTGACCCGAATGAGTCAAAAGTAACCGTGGGTGCAACTTTCGCAATCTGATCATATTGCGCCTCATCACTGTTGGAGAAGATGATCAAATCGGGATTCAAGGCTAACGCCTTTTCCACACTAATCGGAAATCCTACATCTTCTGCCTGAGCAACCTGATCATCGTATACGGTTCCCTCCTGATGCAGTATGCCTACTGGTACAACACCTAGCGCGAGCAGGTCCCCGGTAACTTCTCCATGATAGATGACTCGCTTCGGATTTACAGGAACCTCAACCTCATGGCCAGTCCAATCTTTGAATACCCGGGTCTCACCCTCATTCGTTGTCTCTTCCGTTGCAGTTTGTTCCTGATTGGTTGCCTTTCCTTCAGCCTGAGTTTCTGTGGCTGCTTTGGAATCCTCTGCGCCAGCAGCAGGTGTTGCAGCCTGATTTCCACAAGCCAGCATCAACACGGATAACCACGTAATCGTAAATAATACTGCCGTATTTCGTATGCCCTTTTTCATTGCTGTTTCTCCCCCTGTATCATGTGCATAGTGCAATATAATTTAATGATATTGATTATCATTATCGGATATTATCATAAAACATGGCTCCTCTCAGCTCAATGGACAAAACGAAATGAGCACTTTCAATTTTGTACAATCTCCCGCTCTTGGCACCTATGTACTGCATAATCAAGTGTATTTCCCTCTATACAGCTCGGGATTGGCGTGATAAATTAATGAGAACTATTTGCCATTTTTAATAACCGGAGTGATGAAGCTAATGACCCATTCAGATCATATAACTGCTCGTTCAGCATTTACGATACCGACTTCTGATGTAATGACACAGCTGCCAACGCAATTTTTTGCTACCCTTGTTCAAAATGTAAATCGTGAAATCGCAAGTGGACATGATGTGATTAATCTGGGTCAGGGGAACCCGGATACACCTACACCGCCCCATATTGTGAAATCACTGCAAGAGTCGGCTGACAATCCCCTCTACCACAAATACTCCCCTTTTAGAGGGTACTCTTTCCTGAAGGAAGCGGTCACCAAACGTTATAAGGAAGATTACAATGTTGATCTGGACCCCGAGACTGAAGTAGCCATTCTGTTCGGAGGCAAAACAGGACTGGTTCAGTTACCTCAGGTTTTGCTTAACCCCGGTGACACTGTTCTCGTTCCCGATCCAGGCTATCCGGATTACTGGTCTGGTGTTGCACTCGCGAAAGCACACATGTCATTTATGCCTTTGCTGGAGTCCAATGCATTCCTGCCGGATTATGAAGCAGTTACAGCCGAAGATCGGGAGAAGGCCAAGCTGATGTTCCTCAACTATCCCAACAATCCAACGTCGGCAACGGCTCCACTGTCGTTCTACGAAGATACGGTTAAATTCGCCATTCAAAATCAAATCGTCGTTGCAAGCGACTTTGCTTACGGTGCGATTGGATTTGACGGACATCGTCCAGTAAGTTTCTTACAAGCCCCTGGTGCCAAAGAAGTGGGCATTGAGTTCTATACGTTATCCAAAACGTACAATATGGCTGGATGGCGCGTTGGATTCGCGCTGGGTAATGCGGAGATCGTCTCTAAAATCAATCTGCTGCAGGATCATATCTATGTCAGTCTTTTCGGTGGGATACAAGCTGCGGCAACGGAAGCACTTACTGGATCTCAGGAATGTGTCACTTCGCTGGTTTCACGTTACGAATCCCGTCGTAATGCGTTCTATGACGCTCTTTCTTCGATTGGCTGGCAAGCTTCGAAACCGGCAGGTTCATTCTTCAGCTGGTTACCTGTACCTGCAGGTTATACCTCTGCTTCATTTGCAGACTTGTTACTGCAGGAAGCCAAGGTGGCAGTCGCCCCAGGTGTCGGTTTTGGTTCACATGGTGAAGGCTATGTCCGCGCAGGACTGCTCAGTGATGAAAACCGATTACGCGAAGCTGTGGAACGGATTGGCAAGCTGAACTTATTCAAGTAATTTACAGGACGATAACCCCTTTGCATATGCCAAGTTTCCATGGTATGTTATAAGAAATATTGAACGAAACGTGATGACGGGACCAGTAAGAGAATATCAGTCGTGCCCAGAGAGTAAATTCCACCCTGCTGAAAGAATTTACCGCGGCTCTTCTCTGAAACCTACCCCTGAGCGGCCTGTTACGTACAGGACAGTGCCTTCTGTTACAGGGCATGAAGCCGGATGATTTAATCATCAATAAAGGTGGTACCGCGGAAGTAACGAACTTTCGTCCTTTTTAACTAAAGGGCGGGAGTTTTTTTTGTACCCGCTTAAGCCTCACACAAAATCACTTATTAATCATGTTTAAGGAAGTGAAACCATGACTTCACGTATTGTAGTTAAGATTGGAAGCAGCTCGCTTACCACGGAAGAAGGCGGTCTGGATCGCAGTTCGATCACCTTTTTTGCCGGAGAAATTGCAGCCTTGGCTGACCAGGGTCATGAGGTGCTCTTGGTTACCTCTGGAGCAGTGGCGGCAGGTTTCCGGGAGATCGGTTACCCTCAGCGGCCCAAACTGCTGCATGAGAAACAAGCTGCAGCAGCCGTTGGGCAAGCATTGCTGATGCAGGCATATCAACAGGCTTTTGCAGCGCACCGCGTTACTACGGCACAAATTCTGTTAACCCGCACAGACTTTCACAGTCGTAAACGTATGGGTAATGCGGGAATGACCGTAGAAGAGCTGCTCAAACAGCGAGTGATTCCGATATTCAATGAAAATGATACGGTCTCCGTAGACGAATTGAAGTTTGGTGATAACGATCTATTGTCCGCGTTGGTGGCGAACCTGGTAAAAGCACAACATCTGATCATTCTAACGGATACCAACGGGCTGTACACCGCCGATCCACGTAAAGATCCATCAGCCATTCGTTACGACCGCATCCCTGAAATAACGGCTGAGATTTATGCGTTTGCCGGCGGTTCAGGATCATCGGTTGGTACAGGCGGAATGCGATCCAAAGTTGATGCGGCCAAGGTAGCAACCCGTGGTGGTGTCCCTGTATTTGTAGGAAGTGTGAAAGAACCTGGAGATATGCAACAGGCCGTGGACGGAACGGGCAAAGGAACCTATTTTGAGACACGACTCGCTTCGTTATCCCGTAAAAAGCAATGGCTTGGCTTCATGTCCACTCCGCTCGGTACAATTGTTGTGGATGCTGGGGCCGAAGAGGCTCTTGTGCATGGTGGGCATAGTCTGCTGCCTGTAGGGGTCAAAAAGGTGCTGGGAACATTCCACGCCGGAGACGTCGTAGAGGTCATTGGAATGGATGAAACCTTGCTTGGTCGCGGTATTGTCAATTATGATGATGACCAACTTCGACTCATTGCCGGACTTCCCAGTGGCGAAGTGATGAAACAGCTTGCCAGTATCCACAGACTTGAGGTTATTCATAGAGACGAGTGGATTACGTTAAAATAGACATGGAGCTATACATTGGTCGAAAAAAAACTCAACTATATATGAGGAGGAATTACGATGAGTGAAGTGAGAGAAAAAGCCAGCAAAGCTCAGGCTACGGTTACACAGCTGAACCGATTGAATACAGATCAGAAAAATGCGGCCCTTCGTGTTATGGCCGATGCATTGATCACGGAGTCGGAATCAATCATCACAGCAAACGCTGAAGATCTCGAACGAGGCAGAGCACAAGGCACGCCGGAATCGATGCTGGATCGACTCGCACTTAATAAGGAACGGATCGCAGGCATTGCCGAAGGACTGCGTCAGATTGCAGGTCTGCCTGATCCTGTCGGTGAGGTATTGGAGACATTCACGCGCCCCAACGGATTGCATGTTGAAAAGTTAAGAGTGCCTATTGGTCTAATCGGTATCATCTACGAAGCTCGTCCCAATGTCACTGTAGACGCAGCCGGATTATGTCTCAAAACAGGTAATGCAGTGCTTCTGCGCGGTGGCTCCTCTGCCCTGTCCTCCAATCGCAAAATTGTAGAGGTTCTGCATCATGCACTGGCAACGACAGCCATGCCTGCTGATGCTTTGCAACTGGTTGAAGATGCGGATCGTGCTTCCGTAGATGAAATGCTCAAGTTGAACGGACTGCTGGATGTCATCATTCCACGCGGCGGGGCCTCCCTCATCCGTAATGTGGTTGCCAATGCGACCGTACCTGTTATTGAGACCGGTGCAGGCATCTGTCATACCTATGTGGATGAATCAGCTGATCCCGTCATGGCAGCCGAAATTGCCATCAACGCCAAGGCACAACGCCCATCCGTGTGTAACTCCATGGAGACTTTATTGCTGCATGCCGCATACGCGGAAGAGCATCTTCCTGCTCTTGCCGAGCAATTCCGTGAGGCGAGTGTGGTCTTGAAAGGTTGCGACACGGTGCGCCGTCTTGTCCCTACCGCCCTTGAGGCAACCGAGGAAGACTATGCGACCGAGTACAACGATTATATTTTAAATATCCGTGTGGTTGAGAACCTGGACGAAGCCATGCAGCACATCGCACATTACGGAACCAAACATTCCGAGTGTATCGTAACCCGGGATACAGCCCATGCAGAACGCTTCATGCATGATGTGGATGCAGCAGCAGTCTATCACAATGCCTCCACACGTTTCACGGACGGGTTCGAATTTGGTTATGGAGCAGAGATTGGCATCAGTACCCAAAAACTGCATGCACGTGGACCAATGGGGCTGCCAGCACTGACATCAACCAAATATCGTATTACAGGCAATGGACAGATTCGTCAATAATATCCCAGCACCAGTTATATAGGAGGAACGATTAATATGAGTCAAGAGCAACAGACGTTACTACAACAGAAGATTACTTTCCACGGAGCAGGCGCGATGGCGGAAGCCATCGTGCGCGGACTCATCTCCCGCCTTGTCGTTCGTCCTCAGGATATTACGATGCTGAACCGCAGCAACCAGAAACGTCAGGAGGAGCTCAGCACCCGTTATGCTGTACATACCGGAACTGCCTCGCAATCCTTGGATCATCTCGCTTCCACTCCGGTCATTGTACTCTGTATGAAACCCAAAGATGCTGCCGCAGCGCTGCGCGAACTGGGTCCGCTGTTATCACCTGATCAATTGATCGTGTCTGTCATTGCCGGATTATCGATCCGCACGATGCAATCCTTGCTTGGACGTAAACAGCCTATTGCCAGAACCATGCCGAATACATCCAGTACCATCGGGCTTGGTGCAACCGGACTTGCCTTCTCTGCGGAAATTACGGATGAGCAGCGCAGTACGGTGATGACCATGTTTGAAGCGGTCGGAATCGTAACCATTGTACCTGAGGATAAACTCGAAGTACTCACTGGGATTTCCGGAAGCGGCCCTGCTTATGTATACTATTTAATGGAGGCCATGATTGCCGCGGGCATTCGTGGTGGCTTATCCAGTCAGCAATCTCGTGATCTCACTGTTCAGACGGTGCTCGGCGCGTCACGCATGGTACAGCAAACCGGTATGGAGCCGATGAAGCTTCGCAGTGATGTGACATCCCCGGGAGGGGCAACACAAGCAGCACTGAAGACGCTGGACGAAGGTGATTTCTTTGAAAATGTAATCGCAGCCGTCAACCGCTGTGCAGAGCGCTCACGGGAGATGGGAGCTGCTTTGGAAGGGGATTTAAAAAATGAATAACATGTGCACAGCCACATATCGTCTGCATGATGATCATGCAGACTTCCGCAAGAAGGCCGAGTCCATCGCGATCGGCATGACCGTGGGCAGCTGGACGGAGTTACCACAAGCTCAACGTGAAGCGATGCAGAAGCATCTGGGTGAAGTCATAAGCGTAGAAGTACATGAAGCTGATGGAATGGCTGCGGGTGAGCGTTACGCTGACATTACCATCGGCTATCCTGATATCAACTTTAGCCGTGATATCCCTGCCCTGCTCGTAACGGTCTTTGGCAAAATCTCAATGGATGGCCGAATCAAATTGACAAAGCTTGGTTTCTCGGATGGCTTCCTCCGTGCATTCCCGGGACCCAAGTTTGGACTGAATGGTGTTCGTGATCTGCTTGGTGTACATGATCGTCCGTTGTTAATGAGTATCTTCAAATCCGTCATCGGGCTGAACGCTGATGAACTGCGTGAACAGTTTATCCGTCAGGCACTTGGTGGCGTGGATCTGATCAAAGACGATGAAATTCTGTTCGAGAACAAATTAACACCTATCGAAAAAAGAGTCGAGGTCTGCATCAAAGCTGCCGAACAGGCACGCCAAGAGACAGGCAAGAAGCTACTGTATGCAACCAATCTCACAGGACCTACATCTCGTCTGAAAGAGCAGGCTGAACGTGCCATCGGTGCTGGAGCCAATGCCTTGTTGTTCAACGTGTTGTCCTACGGGTATGATGTCCTGCATGAACTCAGCAGTGATCCTGATATTAATGTGCCAATTATGGCTCACCCTGCACTTGCAGGAGCATTGTATCCTTCACCACATTACGGCATCTCGGCTTCGGTTGTACTTGGCCAGTTGATGCGTCTTGCGGGTGCCGATCTGGTGCTCTTCCCTTCTCCTTATGGATCGGTAACGATGCCGAAGGAAGAAAATATGGCAATCACAGAACAATTACTGACAGCTGATCTGCCTGTAAGATCCAGTATGCCAGTACCATCAGCCGGTATCCATCCAGGCCTAGTACCGCTTATTTTGCGAGACTTTGGGACAGATGTTATCGTTAATGCTGGTGGTGGTATTCATGGGCATCCTATGGGAACTGAAGCAGGCGGACGTGCATTCCTGCAAGCGATTGAGGCGGCTCAGCGTTCCATTCCACTCGCTGAATATGCAATCGATCATCCAGAACTGAAAAGCGCACTGGACCTGTGGGGTGGCGAACGATGAGAAGTGATAAAAAAACCGTCATCTTCTGTGACTTTGACGGTACAATTACCCTCTCGGACAATATTGTCGCGATTATGAAACATTTCAAGCCTGAGGGCATTGAAGCAATTATGAAAGATACGATTGAGCAGAACATCTCGCTGCGTGAAGGGGTTGGAGCCATGTTCGCTCTGTTGCCTGCATCGCAAAAAGATGAAATTGTCGAATTCGTACTTGGACAAGCCGGCATCCGTGAAGGGTTCAGCGAATTTCTTGACTATGTTCGCGGCGAAGGGATTGAATTCAATGTAACCAGCGGTGGTATGGACTTCTTTATCGAACCCTTACTCGCGCCCTTCGATATCCCGCAGGATCATGTCTATTGTAACGGCGCTGACTTCTCCGGTGAAACCATCCGGATTGAATGGCCGCATCCCTGCCAGCCTCCTTGTGAGAACGGTTGCGGAATGTGTAAAACGACCGTGATTCGTACATTCCCGGCAGAACAATACAATCGAATCCTCATTGGAGACAGTCTGACAGATTTTGAGGGTGCAAAGATTGCCGATCTCGTCTACTCCCGCTCCATTTTGACGGATAAATGTATTGAACTTGGTGTGGACCATGTGCCATTCGCTACCTTTTACGATATCATCGAAGATATGAAACAGAAGCAAACACAAGGAGTGCTGTAAACGATGGGCTTTGAAAAGATTACATTGGAACACAAACGTCAGGTCCTTGAAGAACTGGCTGATATTAAAGCGTTGTTCGCCAGCCGTAACTGGTTCCCGGGTACAAGTGGTAACTTGTCGATGCGTGTAGGAGATTTTGACCCGGAGCAATTTTATTTTGCGGTTACCGCCTCTGGCAAAGACAAATCTCTTCGCACACCGGAAGACTTCCTTTTTGTGGACAAACATGGCAAAGCAATTGAGACAACAACGTTGAAACCAAGTGCCGAGACGTTGATTCACTGCGAAATCTATCGTTTGACCGGCTGCGGTGCTGTATTCCACGTGCATACCGTGTTTAACAATCTGATTAGTGAATTCTTTGGAGCAGAGGGTCAAGTGCCGATTCAGGGCATCGAACTGATTAAGGCTTTCAACATCTGGGAAGAAAATGCCGAGATTCGTGTCCCTGTCTTGCCTAACTTTGCCGACATCCCATCCATTGCTAAGTTGGTGCCGGATGTTCTGGATGCCAATGTGCCAGGAATCTTGCTTCGTAATCATGGCATATATGCGTGGGGCAAAGATGCTTTTGAAGCAAAACGTCACCTGGAAGCTTTCGAATTCCTATTCGAAGTGATGTACCGTCAACTTCTGCTGAAGGGTGCTACGAAATAGCAATCATTCATCTTGAAATCTAAAAAACACGCCAAAGGCTGAATTTTCACAGTCCTTGGCGTGTTTCTATGTTGTGGGATGATATGGAATAGAAAATTCCTTTGTCATCGCAGCGTCAGTAAAATCATCTTTGATCCACTTCGATTACAACTTACAGCCGATCATTCCGATCCTTGAATAAAAAGAGGCTATCCACTTCTTCGTCATTCCGATGAACCGCATGATTGGTGCCTGTTCCCCGTTGCTTGCCGAACAGCAGCTTCAAGCCGCCAAAAATGAGCAGCAAGGAAACAATAACGGTGTTCAAATAGGAACGAATCTCATACGTCATAAATGCATTAGGGAAGAGCTCATTCAGCTGTGGAATGACAAGACGGATCGTCAGGTAATATAGACCCAGCGCGGCAATCCCGAATCCAATCAGTCGCTGATGGCGGGCCCAATCCTTGAAGATCGGCTGATCGATCAATGGCTCGCGTCCATAGCGGCTGGAACACTGTAGCCCGTCAAAGAAGCTGTAGAACCAGATTAACGGTATCATGAAAAGGAACACGGATAGGTGTAGCAGGTCCAGAACATAAATGCTGCCCAGGAATAGGAACATCAATTGCATGCCTCTTTTTTGCAAACCCAGATATAGATGACCCGCACCTGGAAAAGCAGATAAAAGGGTTGCCAGCACTTTACTGCGTCGTCCAGCTACTCTGCCCATCTCCAATTCTTCGAATAACGTCCGATCCTGCAGTACCTCTCCAGCCTGCTTACGGTGGACATGCTGCACCGCATCAAACATGCAGTATACCCATATTACAGGCAGAATGAGCAAGAACATTAAAAACACCGATTCATTGGTGATTGAAGCTACAAACACCATCATGGCAAAGGAACCAAAAAACGCCATCAGGAAGGACAACCCGCGATGCAACAATCCCAGATGAAGATGTCCCAATCCAGGAACAAATGAAAGTAAAATGGTGAAGAATCGTTCACCCTCACTGCCTTTTTGATACATGGGCTGACCATATCCACCCTCATGGTGACTATATTCACTACCTGGATGCTGATGCTGCTCATCTTCAGGTTCCATAGGCCCTTGTTGACCCATGTATGCTCCCTGGTATGCTGCTCCTTGTTGTGGCCCATAGTGCGCCGCGTATCCCCTGTAGTGAGCATCCCGGGCAATAGGTGCACGGAGCAGAACAATAATCATGTCTAGCATACTGATCCCCCAGAAGAAAGCCGAAAAAATGGCACCAATAATCAATAAATCATGTTCAGCAAGCAGCATTGCCAGCATGAATGAACCAACAGCTGTTCCAAAAAAAAGCAATGGATAGATTACAGCTCTTGCCGGCCTACCCCAATACATAAAACCAAGACCGGGTATCAGGTTTAATAGAAATGCGAGTAATTTATTACGATCTGAGTGCACAGTCGTCATCCTTTCTTTTCAGGCAATGTGAAACCATTTATGGTTTAGGCTTGAGGTTATCCAGCCATGAAGTGGCTGCCTCCGTCCATTTCTCCGTAAAAGACCCTCTGTGGTCGCCATCCTGAAACTTGTGATAAGGTGCTACCTTGTCAAAAAGTCCAGACGAGAGGAAGATCAATGTCAAACAGGCCGCTACCGCGTAATGGAACACTTTATGTTCAAGCCAGCGCCGGTTTCGTCCAGCACGGGATTTGCGTTGTGCCTTGGAGGAGTGAATCCCCTCAATCCGATGCATGACTGAATCTGCAAACCCTGTCGGGTCAGGCAACGAGGGCAGTTCTCCATGGATGCCGAGTGCTTCCAGATAGCTGTCCATCGCATCCGGGTCTTCCATCAGAAGCTGCTCCATTCGACTCGCTTGAGTTTCACTCATATAGCCTTCAATATAATCCGTCCATTGCTCAGCGGTATACTTTTCCTGTTTACTCACGCCATTCATCCTCCTTCCAATGTTTTCGAATCCACTGCCGGGCACGATACAAGCGGGATTCCACAGTTTTCACAGCCACCTGTGCATCGCTGGCAATCTGCTCATAATTTTTTTCGCTTAGATAATACGCAGTGATAATGTCACGGTGCTGAGCAGGCAACTGATTGATCCGTTCGCGAAGTTTGTCCTGACGTTCCTCACGAACGAGACGGGTAAGAACGTCTTCATCCCGTCCGGGCATGTTTATTATTTTTTCTTCTCCACCCAGATCCTCGGCCGTTCGTCTGCCCAGCTTACGTTTGGCATCAATCGCTTTGTGAAAGGCAATTCGGGTTAACCACGTTTTGAAACCTTCGGAACGGTAGTCGGGGAGAGACTTATACATCTGTATGAACGCCTCCTGAGCTGCATCCTGTGCTTCCTGATCGTTCCTGAGTACGGAATAGGCAACATGGTATACATGCTGGCTATACTTATCAATCAGAGTACGCATCTGCGATGTATCTCCTTGACGGATTTGTTCGATTACGCGCGCTTCATCAATAACTCTCCCCTCCTCTCCAATACAATAGACGACAGCTTGTGTGTTTACCCCTGCGTGATCCATCAAATTTTTGTATAACAAAGTGAAATCATTGCCTGAAAGGTCGATGTCGCTGATCACTCACCCAATTCATAATTCAAAAAAAGACAGGCACAGAATGACTTCTGGCCTGTCTCTTGTTCTTGCCCACACCTGAATTAACGTCCACCATTACGAAACCGCTGCGTGTATGCCTTCGCATCTTGAACGGTCTTGACACGATTACGGCTCCACTCAAGCAGTATTCGATCGATATACCGGAAATGTACTTTACCTGCAAAAACCGCTTCCTTCAGAGCCATTAGAATCAATTCCTCTTGGTAACGGTCCTGATCCAACCAGCTGGATATCGTCTCACACTCCATTGGAGAGAGCGGACGTCCAAATTCTTTTTCAAAGATGGAGAACATGTTCCGTTCTTCCTCTTCTTTTTGAACACTGTTCGAATCTTGGCGTGCTGCACTGCTGCTCAGCTGCTCCGCACGCAATGCGGCTACTTCTTCCGCAGTGCACTTTGCAAGCTTGGCATAGAGTCCATGTAAGTCATATCGTTCGTACTGGATGTCATGTTCCTCGTCACGATGCTCGTCAATAGCGATATATCCATCCCTCATCAGACGTTGCAACATTCTGGCAATGCCTTCAGGTGCAAGTCCCATACGCCCCGCAAGCTCTTCAAGCGTCGGAAACTCATTGAACTCCGCCTGACGGAACCCTAGGAGTTGAATCAGAAGAAGCACTTCTGCATCTGATAGGCCAAGCTGGTGATAATAACGTAACAAGGCATAAGGCAGATGGGCTGTGCCCGAAGTCATGCCATAAGCTGCCCCATCCAACCAGGCTTTGGATGTGGTATCTTCCATAGACGGTCCTCGGTTAAGCATTAAGGGTACAGACGATAGAGCATACGTGGGAATGCGATTGTTTCACGCACATGATCCAATCCACAGATCCATGCTACCGTCCGCTCCAATCCCAGACCGAAACCGGAGTGAGGAACCGATCCGTATTTACGTAAATCCAGGTACCATTGGTAAGCTTCATCCGAGAGATTGTGCTCCTCAAAACGTTGTTGCATCAATTCCGGATCATCAATACGCTGAGAACCGCCAATAATCTCTCCGTAGCCTTCAGGTGCAATCATATCAGCACAAAGAACAACTTCTGGACGATTTGGATCTGGTTTCATATAGAAAGCTTTGATTCCTGCAGGGTAATGCGTGATAAAGACTGGTGTATTGTACTTCTCGGCAATGGCTGTTTCGTGCGGTGCACCGAAGTCTTCTCCCCAAGGAATATCAAAGCCTTGTCCATGCAGGAATTCAATCGCTTCATCATACGTAATTCGCGGGAATGGCGCTACGATGCCTTCGAGTTTGGATACATCACGACCGATGGATTCCAGTTCTGCACGGCAGTTTTTCACCACGGATTGAACAACATGAGCGATAAATTTCTCTTGTACGCGCAGACTTTCCTCGTGATCTACAAATGCCATTTCCGGCTCAATCATCCAGAATTCAATCAGATGGCGACGTGTTTTGGATTTCTCAGCACGGAATGTAGGACCAAAGGAATATACTTTGCCCAGCGCCATAGCTGCTGCTTCCATATACAATTGACCACTTTGCGTCAGATAAGCATCTTCATCAAAGTATTTGATGTGGAACAGGTTTGTCGTTCCTTCCGCAGACGACGGTGTCAAAATCGGAGGATCAACTTGTGTGAATCCGTTACCATCAAAGAACTGCTGAACAGCACGAATAATCTCTGCACGAATCACCATAACCGCACGTTGCTTCGTAGAACGGAGCCACAGATGACGATGGTCCATCAAGAAATCAACACCATGCTCTTTAGGCGTGATTGGATAGTTTTCAGTCAGATGTATAATTTCGACCCCAGTCACAGTCATCTCGTAACCGGACGCACTGCGAGGTTCTTCACGAATAATCCCTGTAACATACAAAGAACTTTCTTGAGTCAGGCTCTTCGCATTGTTCCAGATCTCTTCGCTAACTTCACTTTTTACAACAACCCCTTGAATATATCCGGTTCCATCACGCAACTGCAAAAACTGAATTTTGCCGCTGGAACGTTTGTTGTTAATCCAGGCACCGATCGTTACGGTCTCGCCCACATGCTCGTTCACATTACGAATTACACAATTCGTATTCATGCCATATCTCCCCTTGGTTCCTGAAATTTGAAAATGCAGCGGACAGGCTGTTGCCTGTCCTCTGCACTTCCTTGCCACTCTATATTTACTTTACAGTTAGATTACTTAGAATTCAATACGATTCGATGCGTATCGCGCGCAATGACCAATTCTTCATTTGTTGGAACAACGAGAACATCCACTTTCGAGTTCGCTGTTGTGATGCGACGCGGCTCACCAGAACGGACTGCGTTCAGGGCTTCGTCCAGCTCAACGCCAAGATACGTAAGTTGCTCACATACTTTTTGGCGAAGAACAACGGAATTCTCACCTACACCAGCTGTGAAGACAATCACGTCTACACCGTTCATTGCAGCTGCATATGATCCGATGTATTTACGCAGACGGTATTCGTACATTTCAAAAGCGAGCGTGGAGTTCGCATCGCCATTCTCCATACCTTCTGTAATCTCACGCATGTCGCTGCTGATTCCGGAGATTGCAAGCAATCCACTGTGTTTGTTCAACATGGAGTTCACTTCGCTTACGCTCAGTTCTTCCTTGTTCATGACATAAGGTACGATGGCTGGGTCAAGGTCACCCGAACGCGTTCCCATCATCAGTCCCTCTAGTGGAGTCATACCCATCGAAGTATCAACGGATACGCCACCTTTAACTGCTGTTACACTACCACCGTTACCGACGTGACAAGTGATGATTTTCAGATCTTCCACTGGACGATCCAGATATTCAGCAGCTGCCTTGCTTACGAAATCATGGGAAGTACCATGTGCGCCGTAGCGACGTACTTTATATTTTTTGTAAAGTACACGCGGAATAGCATACAGATATGCTTTTTCCGGCATCGTTTGATGGAACGCTGTATCGAAGACCATTACCTGAGGCACACCTGGCATATTTAATTCAGCCGCACGAATCCCCATCATTGCTGCAGGGTTATGAAGTGGAGCCAAGTCGAACAAACGACGAATTTCAGCTTTGGCAGCATCATCTACCAATGCAGATTCTTTAAATGCTTCACCACCGTGAACAACACGGTGTCCAACAGCTTGAATTTCATTTACAGAATCCAGTACACCATTTTCTTTATGAGTCAAAATATCAATGACTTTACGGATTGCTGTTGTATGCTCCAGAATCTCACTAACTTCTGTAACATCCTCACGGCCTGTCGGTTTGTGTGTCAGAATGGAGGAATCCATTCCGATCCGCTCTACTAGACCTTTAGCCAGGACAGATTCGTCCGTCATATTATACAGTTGATATTTGAGCGAGGAACTCCCCGCATTAATTACGAGTACTTTCACAGTCGGTCACCATCCTTGTCGTACTTGAAGAATCCTTCGCCTGTTTTGACACCCAGGTGTCCTGCACGCACCATTTTCTTCAGGACCGTAGAAGGACGATATTTCAATTCTCCGAATTCACGGAACATTCTTTCGAGTGCAGCTTCAACAGAGTCCAATCCGAAACGGTCAGCCATTTCGAGTGGTCCATGTTGGAAGTTGTATCCGATACGCATTGCATCATCGATATCTTCAGCAGATGCAACACCTTCCTGTAATACATGCAACGCTTCGTTAATCAACAGACAGATCAAGCGGGAAGTTACGAATCCAGGTGATTCATAGATCATGACTCCTTTTTTATCTGCCACTTCTTCAACAAAACGTCTGGTCTCTTCGAATGTTGAATCCGACGTTTTCAGTCCACGAATAATCTCTACAAGATCAACCCGGGATACCGGGTGAATAAAGTGCATACCAATAACACGCTCTGGGTATTTGGTCGAGCTTGCAAGCTCGGTCAAACTCAGCGTGGATGTATTACTTGCCAGAATGACATTGCTTGGGCAAACTTGGTCCAGTTGGCTGAATACTGCTTTTTTCGCATCCAGATCCTCTGAAATCGTCTCAATGACCATATCGCAAGTTCCAAGTTCAGCTAAATGAGCTACCTTGGTAATACGGGAAAGAATCAATTTCTTCTCCGCTTTTGTAATCGCCCATTTCTCCAGTTGTTTATCCAGGTTCGTTTCGATCATGTCATAGGCATGATCCAGTTTTTGTGTTGTGTGCTCCACGAGAAGCACATCAAGTCCTTTGGCTGCGAGCATTTGGGAAATACCTTGCCCCATCGTACCGCCGCCGACAACTCCTATTTTTTTGAAAAACATGGTTCTGCTCCATCCTTTCGGTTCTCTATTTCTCTATTGTACCCTGTTCGCCGAAAATTACAAATTTCGACCCAACATATAATAATATCTTAGCACGAGTGAAATGTAAAAAAAAATAACCAGCATAAAGAAATTATGCTGGTAAACGGGCACTGTCACGAAATTGACAACGAAATTGTTCGCCGGACAAAACTTCCTCTCGAATCAGGATGTCGAGTGAATTGTCGAAAATTGTCCGTTGCTCTTCAAGTAAGCGCTTCGTCTGTTCCATGAGTTCTTGCAATATTAATTTATTCTCTCGCATGAGCTCCTCGGTGGTAACCATATCCATGTTCACAATCCCAAGAGAAGTCAATCCGGAAGCCATCATCGTTTGCACGACATTGGTTGCTTGATCAAAGTCATTGCGCGAACCCGTAGAACGCCCACCGTAATACATTTCCTCTGCAGCAGCTCCTCCAAGTGCAATCATGATCTGCTCTTCAAGAAAACGCTTCGTATAAAGGAACTGTTCCTGTTGCGGGTTATGACGCACATATCCCAGCGCCTGTCCACGCGGACTGAGTGCCACCTGGCTTACACTGCCCGGACGAACAAGTTCAGCCATAATGGCGTGTCCCAATTCATGAATGGCAACCCTTTTCTTCTCTTCCACACTGGACTCACGGTCTGTTTTCTCGCCCATCATAACTTTATCAATAGCCAGAGACAAGTGCCGTTGTTCTATGTGTAACAGCCCATCCCGCATGGCATATATCGCTGCTTCATTCATCACACTTTCAAGCTGCGCACCGGAGAAACCATACGATTCTTCCGCAGTCTTCTCCAGATTCACTTCCTTCATCAGAGGTTTATTCACCGCATGCAATTCCAGAATATGCTTTCTACCCTTCTTGTCAGGCAAGTCCACTTGAATGTGGCGGTCAAAACGTCCTGGACGTGTCAGGGCGCTATCCAGCATTTCCTTGCGGTTTGTTGCAGCAATAACCAGTATTCTTGGGGTATCGGAAGAATAAATTCCATCCATTTCCGTCAAGAGCTGGTTCAGCGTCTGATCATACTCCCGCTGTTGTCCACCTTCACGTTTCCCCCCGATGACATCGATCTCATCGATAAATATAATAGCATTTTCTTTATTTTCCTTGGTGGCACGGGTTCTCGCATCCTTGAACAAATCCCGAATTCTGCTGGCACCAACACCAACATACATTTCCACAAACTCACTGCCCGATGCAGCAACGAAAACAGAATCGGTGTAATGCGCAGCCGCTTTGGCCATCAACGTTTTCCCTGTCCCTGGAGGGCCTGTCAGCAAGATCCCTTTTAACGGGCGAATCCCGAACTTGCGAATTTCTTCATGTTTGATGAGAAAGTCCAGTGCTTCACGCAATTCTTGCTTGGCACTGTCCTGACCACCAATTTCTTCAAAAGTAAGCTTGGAAGGACCTTTTTTCTTCCGTTTACGCTCCTGTGCAGCGCCTACGGTAATCCCGCCACGCATTTGCATCATGAACAACAAAGCTCCAACAAACACCGCTGCAATTAGAATCGGAACAATATTAACACCAGTAAAAGCAAGAAAAATAATCAACACGGGGACAAATCCAATGGCAATTTCTTTGGTCCACTTAGGCATTAGGCCACACTCCTATCTGACCGGGCACACGCGGCAGAATAATAAACTTGCTGGCATCTCCATCTCTGAGACTAACATATACATTGTTGTCATCCATCGCTGTATTTACCTTTATTCCATTCGTAGCCATCTTGGACAATGTTGGTGTGATCTCGGTGTACTGTTTGTTCTCCATCGCCTGAGCTACGGTAAACATCGCATCACCCCACCAGCTTTCCAGTGCTTCACTGGAATGATCTACAACATCCAACTTTAATGAGCGAGTTCCAATCAAGGTCTGTCCTTCTTTGTGAATATATTGTACCAGTCTGCCCAAATCAACATCAGGTTGCAGATCCAGTTTCAATTGTACGTCATTGCGGTTAATAGTTAATTGAACGTCATTGACTCCATCGTACTGGGTAACCATCTTTTCAATCGGATTCTGCAGAGCCACCTGACGATACACAAACCAACCTCCAAACAACACAACGGCTGAAATGACGGCAGTTAAAGCAATAGGCAATACTTTTAGCTTCAAGTGAATTACCCCTCCCAGATTTTGGCCTAACTTACTGGCCTATTGGTATATACGAATATGTGCACATTGACTCCTGCGAGAATTTCGACAGGTTTATTTGTTATGAATGTAACTTTGAGTACATAACTGAGTATATCACATCGTATATACAATTTCGAAGGCGAAAATATGAATAAATTATTAATTTTAACTATTTAAATCAAAACTGTTCACAGGCAACACAAAGAACCGGTTCAGTCGGATATCCGTCTGCCGGTTCTTTCACTTCTATGATTCTCTAGCTAAGTTACTCTATTTGTTCTAGCTGTTCGGGAGTGTGTAAACCAAGTCTACCTGTTCTCCATTGCTAAAACGATAAAACCGATAGTGGTTATGCGTACCGTCTTTATAATACACTTGCCACACATATATTCCATTCACAACTCCGGGCATGATTCGTTTAATCTCACCGGCTGGAACTTCGGAACTAAAGCGATTGCGTATCTGTGCTTCGGACATGCCATTCTGCAGCAGTTCACTGTGTATAGCGTTAGCACCTGTAGCAGGTTGATTGTTTGCATCGAATTTAACCCAGACCATAACATCCTGGTTATCCTTGTTTTTGCCGAGCAGGGTCCAGTAGATGTTGTCAGAGCCTTCTTTATCTCCCCAGATGTACTTACGCAATTCATCATAAGATGTAATGCCCAGTTGCTCCTGTGCTGCCTGTATGGCGAGCGCTTCTTCCTTACGCTGGTCCTGTGTGACATACACGTAATAACGCTGAAGTCCAAACAGAATCAGAACCAGTGCAAGCAGCGAAATCCATATCCACTTCTTTTTTTTCTTCAAAAGCCGAACTTCCTTTCCTTATGATGCTCCGCAATGCAATTAACGAGCAAGCAAACCATCAAATGCCAATTGAGACTCACGCAAAATGCGCTCTTCATCCAGCGTCAGACATTCGCCATGTTTAACCACTTGTTTCCCATCTACCCATACGTGCTCCACATCTTTGGCAGAGGCTGAATAGATCGTATGCGAGATCAGGTCTGTATGTGGGTAGAAGTGTGCCTGTTCAATGTCCAAGGCGATGAAATCAGCCTTCATGCCTACCTGAAGCGCTCCGGTATTGTTCAGGAAGATGGATTTAGCACCATACGAAGTTCCGAGTAGTAACGCTTCGCCCGCTGGCACGGCAGTCGGATCACCAGACACACCTTTGTGGATCAATGCAGCCAGTCTCATTTCTTCAAACATATCCAGGTTGTTGTTGCTTGCCGGTCCGTCGGTTCCGAGTGATACGGTAACTCCCGCTTTCAGTAACGCAGGTACCCGCGCAACACCGGAAGCGAGTTTCAGGTTACTTCCCGGGTTATGCGATACAGCCACATCATGGCGGGCCAAAATTTCAATCTCTTCATCATTTAGATGCACCGCATGTGCTACCAGGGATGGACGGGAGAAAAAGCCCAGTTTCTCCAGATGTGCCACAGGACGCAGTCCATAGTCTGTAACGTTCTGCTCCACTTCACGAAGCGTTTCCGACATATGTGTATGCAGAGGAAGGTTAAGATCATTTGCGACCTGTACAAGCTTCTCTATGTAGTCAGGAGGGCATGTATATGGTGCGTGTGGCGAGATTACGGTTGTGATGCGGCCATCTGCCTGTCCATTCCACTCACGCGCAAACGCTGCCGACTCCTCCAGCTTCCGCAATTGCTCTTCTTCCGAGCACAACCCGATTACACCACGTGCCAGTGCTGCTCTAACGCCGGATTGTTCCACAACTTTGGCAACCTGATCCATGTGATCATACATATCCAGGAAAGCTGTAGTTCCGCCTTTCAACATTTCAAGCACGGATAGCGAAGTTCCCCAATATACGTCTTGTGAAGTCATTTTTGCTTCCATCGGCCACATTTTTTCCTGCAACCATACTTGTAACGCAAGATCGTCCCCGTGTCCTCTGAGCAACGACATCGCTGCATGACCATGCGTATTGATCAGACCCGGCAGGAAGAACAATCCTTTTCCATCCACTTTGGTACAATTTTCGTCTCCATCCGGCAATGTCTCACCAATATGCACAATCTTGTCATTCTCGACAACCATGTATCCATGAACCACGTTCCATGTCGTGCCTTCATTAACGGCAAATTTGCCGTTGTGAATTACCCATCTATTTGTTGTCATCTTCCTCGTCGTCCTTTCCAGTCTCCAAGTAATAGGCCAAACTAAGCAGATCCGTTGTAAAGTCAGCATGGTGAATGCGGATATGTGGCGGTGTTTTTAGAATGGTTGGTGCAAAATTAAGAATCGCTTCGATTCCCGATTCAATAAGTTGATCGGCTACATTTTGAGCTTCCGTATC
The DNA here is from genome assembly GCF_038595085.1 of Paenibacillus sp. FSL R5-0749. NCBI lineage: Bacteria > Bacillati > Bacillota > Bacilli > Caryophanales > Paenibacillaceae > Paenibacillus > Paenibacillus sp. FSL R5-0749. Next base: position 4,259,312 of record NZ_CP152005.1, read on the forward strand.
CGGAACTGTAATAATCCCGATGCGGATGTTATCCGTCTTAACCGCTTCCGTCAATTCATTCATTGGTTTTACCGTCAAACTGTTGATTTGACTACCAATCTTCGGTCCATATGCATCGAATACAGCAACAATCTTCATGTTGTCTTTCAGATATGCGTTGTAGTTGGACAAGGCCTGTCCGAGGTTACCCGCACCTACCAGAGCTACATTAATTTGCTGATCAATTTTGAGAATGTGACGAATTTTCTCGATCAAATAGGATACATCATACCCGATCCCTTTACGACCAAAATCACCGAAGTAAGCCAGGTCTTTTCGAATTTGGGCCGGATTCAGATCCAGCCTCTGTCCAAGCTCTTGAGAAGAAACAGTAGCCACCTCACGCTGATGCAACTCGTTCAAATAGCGCAAGTATACAGGCAGACGTCGTACCACCGCTTCCGAAATTTTATCCGATTTCATTCTTGCTCCCCCTTACCAATGCCACGATAAAATAGTAGATGAAAAGATGAGCATTCTGTATAAACTCAAAGATAGACGTGACATTTTATACAGAATGCTCTTTGTAATTTAGGTTATAAGTTCTTACGTGCAACTGCTTTAATCGGATACGGAAATATCTAATAAAGTTTAACGCCAAACGATAGTGTCATGCAATGATATAACGAACAAAGTTAACCATTATCCTTGTTCATTAACAGGTTTTTCTAGCCACTCGGTAATTCGGGGAACCATCTGCTCCGTGAGCATATGCTCCATTTTGGGACCAGGTAATGAATATAAAAAGAATTTGCCATAGTACGCTTCGATCACACGTGTATCATAAACAATGACAATACCTCTGTCCTTCGCTGTTCGCACCAATCGGCCAAATCCTTGCTTGAAACGAATGACCGCTTGCGGCACAGACAGTTTCATGAATGGATTTTTCTTTTGCTCCTGGAGCAATTCACTCTTGGCTTCCACCAACGGATGATTCGGCGGCTGGAAAGGCAGGCGCACAATAGCGAGACAGGTCAGGGCTTCTCCCGGGATATCTACACCCTCCCAGAAGCTGCTTGTACCCAGAAGTACCGTAGCTTTGGCATCTTGGAACCTGCGAGTCAGCTTGGAGCGGCTTCCACTGTCCACACCTTGGCCCAACAACGAGATGTCGTTACCTGACAGTGCCTCCTTCAGCGGATCATAGACCTGGCGCAGCATCTTGTATGAAGTAAACAGAACCATCATGCGTCCACGGGTGGCAATTGCGGTCTCTGCGAGTGATTGCACCAGCATATTGACAAAGTGCGCATCACCCACACTGCCTTTCACACTCGGGAAATCACGCGGAATCACTAGAAGTGCCTGATCGCGATAATTAAAAGGTGATGGCAGCATCGACGTTAACAGCCGATTATTTTCAGAGGCTTCCTGTAAGCCAAGCTGCTCAATCATGAACTGGAATGACTTATCTACAGAGAGCGTAGCCGATGTAAGCACAACACTTTTCTTTTTATCAAAGAACAAATCCTTCAGTTGTGCACTGACATCGACAGGTACGGCGTACAGTTGAAGAGATTTACTGCGGAACTGACCGCTGGCTTCCATCCAGTACACCGTTTTGGCATCATCCATACGCATGAAGAATCGCAGATTCTCCTTCAATGTGGTCAGATCTTTCAGCAGTCCTGTAATGTCCGTAATCAGACTATCCGATTGATAATCATCCTGATCCTCTTTCACCTCAAGCAGCAATTTGTCCCCTTTGCGAACCAAATCGCCCAGAGTCACATAGATCTGGTTCTCCAGATCCTGCAACTCCTGCCATTTCGCAGGTTTCTGAGATGCCTTCAGGCGCAGGGAAAATTGCCCTGTCTCTCCCGGTGAAGCATCACTTCGTTCAGGCAAAAGACCGAACAGGGCATCGCTCATACGATCCCACAGTTCCTTAACCTCGACAGCTAGCGGGAACATCTGATCTACCATGGAGCCCCATTGCACCGAATTTTCATGCCCGGATAACTGCGAACGAAGCATAGGCAGTTGTCCATTACGACTGTCTTTAAACAGACGGGTCAGGGTATGAACCAACGTGAAATATTTCATATGCATTCCAAGATGTTTACCCGCTACATCTTCCAGATGATGGGCCTCATCGATCACAAGACTCTCATAGGCTGGCAACAACTGATGTGCTGCTTTGACATCCGTAAACAATTTGGAGTGATTGGTTATTACGATATCAGACAACCCGGCCTCATGTTTGGCGCGATGATAGAAACATTTGCGGAACCATGGGCAGGATCTTCCCAGACAGGACTCGGATTCGCTCTGTACCGTCTCCCAGAAGTCGCCTCCGCGTCCGCTAAGGTTAAGCTCCTCATCATCTCCAGTTTCAGTCTGTGTGAGCCACACGATCATCTGAGCGGCTGTGAAATAATCCTCTTTGGGCGTGGCGAATTCACGTTTATTGATTTTGTGTTCAAATTTGCGCAGGCACAGGTAATGTCCACGTCCTTTGAAGACAGCAGCCTTAAACGGAAACGGAACCACTTGGGTCAGCATCGGAATATCTCGCTCTCTCAATTGCTCCTGCAAATTGATCGTATGCGTGCTGACCATGACTTTCTGTTCTTGTTTCACACTTTCGTATATCGCTGGCAGCAGATAACCCAGAGATTTACCGGTACCTGTTCCAGCTTCGATCAAGAGATGTTTCTCTTCATCCAAGGCTTGCCTTACACTGCTGAACATCTGGGTCTGCGCTTCACGCTCTTCGTAATGATCCAGCGTATCCTTCAGGTTCTCCCGAACCTGGTCCATAAACTGTTCGAAGCTTACACCATCGAGGGGGTTACCTTCCCGCTCATCACGTGGTGCACCAATATCGGTCCAATCACTTACATTAAGAGCAAGCTGCCGATAATAGGTATGTCCGTCCAGATCCTGAATCGGCTCTGCTTCCTTCTCACTGCGCATCCCGTCCAAGAACCAACCCAAGTCACTGTCCTCTGGTGCGAACAGGTCACTGAGCCGTTGAATCGTTATGAGCGGTAATTCCTTTAACTCATCCAGACACTTGAGCAGCACATAGGCTGTCGCCAGTGCGTCACTGTCGGCCTGGTGAGGGCGATCATGTTGAAATCCAAATTCAGAAGACACATAACCGAGTTGATAAGAACCCAGTGATGGGAACGTAATCTTCAGAAAATCAATGGTATCCAGAATACGGCCAGTGAACGGCAGATAACCGCAACGGTCAAGAGCATTCTGCAAAAAGTGAAAATCAAAAGCGACGTTGTGTCCAACAAGCACCACATCGTTAAGCAGCGGAACCATCTCCATCATCATCTCTTCGAGTGATGGAGCGTCCGCCACATCTTCATCGGTAATACCCGTTAGCCCCGAGATAAACGGGGGAATCGGGACACCAGGGTTCACATAAGAACTATATATTTGAGTTATGCTGAAGTCATGATCTATGATGGCAAGTCCGGCTTGTATAATCTCACCGTCGGACTGCGTGCCGGTTGTTTCGAAATCCAATACGGCAAATTTCATTGCAATATACGGTCCCTTCCATTCCAGTCTATGTTACAGCATAGCAAAAAAAAGGGGATTTGAAAATTAACTGACAAAAAAGCGGTGTCCCCGCCGCTATGCCAAAGGAGGGAACACCGTTTTTTTTGTCGCCGAATTCCCGCTTAATGAAGGGTCGTCAGCTGATTAGCATATTGCAATTTTCCCCTGTTCAACCTGCAAGCTTCCATGTTGTACAGCGGTTCGGTCAATGTCGGGTCATACTGAAGGGCCTGTGCAAAGAGGGAACATGCAGCCTCCGGGTTCGCAAGCTTGGCTTGAATACAGCCCAGAGCGTTACATACAAGCCCTTTCAAGCGAGGTGAGCCCTTAAGATACATGATCTGCTGCAAATGTGTCCCGGCTTCAGCGATTTGTTCCAGATTCAGATATGCGAGTGCCAAGTAAAAACGAGTTAATGCACTCTCCGGATGGTCGGTCACAACCCGGGAGAACTGCAAAATCGCCTGCGGATACATCTGTAATTTGAAATACCCTTGTCCTCGACTGAAACATTCCAGATGGAGTTCAGGCAGAGCGGTGACAGCTTCCTGTTCCGGTTCAAGGGACGCAGGCTTATCCATCTCCCGTTCCCTCACCTGGCTCATCTTTTCTTCAAACATCAGCCATTCATCCAACATTCCGTCACTCATCCGCTTAAGCAAGTTCCACTTTTGCAGCAATTCTTGTTTGTTCAGACCTTCAGCGGAAGGATAGCTCTTGATAATTTCATCTAACATGTCGTTCATTTCTGCGAAAACATGCTGGAACATCGTTGCATCCCCACCCTTGAAAAAATGGATTAGTGCAGTGACCTGTAATCATTTTTTGCTTCAAGGGCCGATTTCATTCTCCTTACCAGTCGATTACATAATTGTTGCGTGAACTTCCTGCTTCATGGTTTGTACAGGTTTATTCTGTCCATCTACAAACACAACGGTTGGTTTGTGAGTATTTGCCTCTTCTTGCGACATCATGGCATAAGAAATGATAATGACATTGTCTCCAGGCTGCACCAGACGAGCAGCTGCGCCGTTTAGACAGATGACCCCGCTTCCGCGCGGTCCTGGAATCACATAAGTTTCCAGACGTGCACCATTGTTGTTGTTCACAATCTGCACTTTCTCGTTTTCCATCAAGTCGGATGTTTCCATCAAGTCTTCATCTATGGTAATGCTACCCACATAGTTCAAGTTGGCTTCCGTTACCGTAGCCCGGTGAATTTTGGATTTCATGAGTGTTCTAAACATGGGACAGCACCTCCGATTTTTGCAACCTTATATTGTCAATCAATCTTGTTTTTCCGAATTTCACCGCAAGTGCAATGAGCAGATCGTCACGTCCTTGAACTTCTTCCTGATCTGCGAGCGGCTCCAGACTTGGAAAAGCCTGAATCTCAGCATAGTCGATCACTGCAAGCGATGAGGTTGCAATCTGCTCGCGCAGAATACGACGGATATCTGCGGCGTTCCTAGCTATCCCTGTATCTACAGCTTCCTGGGCTGTGCGCAGTGCTTTCGACAGAATTAATGCCTGTGTACGCTGCTCCGAGCTAAGATAGACATTACGTGAACTAAGAGCAAGACCATCCTCTTCGCGAACAATCGGACAGGGAACAATTTCTACAGGCATATTCAAATCATTCACCATCTGTTGAATAACCGCAACCTGCTGAGCGTCTTTCATACCAAAAAAAGCACGCTGTGGCTGTACGATGTTGAAAAGCTTCGAAACTACCGTCGTTACTCCGTTAAAATGTCCTGGTCTGGAAGCGCCACATAAGCGCTCAGTCAATTTTGACACAGATACCATTGTCTGCGTTGCCTGTGGATACATCTCTTCAACTGAGGGAATAAATACGATATCCACTCCTTGTGAGCGTGCTGTTTCCACATCTCTGGCTTCATCCCGCGGATAGCTGTCAAAATCTTCATTAGGACCAAATTGAATTGGATTAACGAATATACTTAATACCACGATATCGCTCTGTTGTCTGGCTGCTTGCATCAAGCTTGCATGACCTTGATGTAGATACCCCATTGTCGGTACCAGACCTACAACGGACGCATTGGATCGAATCGCTTGACGCTTCAAGCTTAGCTCCTGTCTTAACTCTGCGATTGTCCGTAATACTTTCATGAGTTACTTCCCACCTTTTCCTTGCGTTGTCCATACAATTGATCCAGAACACCATCCGCAGCATTAAATACATGCTCTTCGGCCGGGAACGAACGATCTTTAACTTCTTTCACGTAAGCTTCGATGCTGGTTCTGATTAATGTACCCACATCTCCATAGGTTTTGACAAAACGTTTTGGCGTATACGGGGAGGCGTATTGAACCACATCGTGGAATACCAGTACCTGTCCGTCACAGCCCCGTCCTGCACCAATCCCAATGGTAGGGATCGACAGTTCCTCCGAGATCGCCCGTGCAACTTCTTCCGTAACCAGTTCAAGCACGATGCCAAATGCACCAGCAGCTTCCAAGGCTTTGGCTTCGTCCATCAAACGTTTCGCATCCGCTGCATCCTTGCCCTGAATGCGATATCCACCAATTTGATTGACCGATTGAGGTGTCAGCCCGATATGTCCAAGAACAGGCACACCTGCTTGCACAACGGCTCTGACGGTGTCCGCAATCTCCACCCCGCCTTCCATCTTAACCGCATGGGCATGCCCCTCTTGCATCAGTCGACGTACACCCTTAAGCGTCTCATCCACGCTACCATGATAAGTCATAAAAGGCATATCAGCCACGATAAACGTCTTCTCAGCCCCGCGTACGACGGAACGTGTATGGTACACCATATCGTCGATGGTCACCGGAAGTGTTGAGTTATAACCCAGCACTACATTGCCGAGTGAATCACCAACTAGAATCAGATCAATTCCTGCTTCCTCTGCGAGGAGCGCTGTAGGATAATCGTAAGCCGTGATCATCGTAAGCGGCACGCCATCCTGCTTATATTTTTTCATTTTCACAATATTCATCGCTTGTTTGTTTGCCATTTTCTCTCATGGCTCCTTTCTTCTTTTCAAATAAAACGCAACAAAAAAACCTTTTAGTTTTCCACTAAAAAGTCCCGAAAAGTCAAAAAAGAGTCACTTGCGATCGTCCCTTCTGTCTCGGTCCTCTTCGGCTCAGAGCAGAATCCAACAACTCACTTAAACGTATTTCATTCTTGCACTGCGATCTGCTTACATCAAACACATCAAAGCAGAACAAAGGTTACTGTTACGGGAGTGCAATTCGGTCTGCATTAGCCGATATCGCCTCACGAAGACAGTATACCAAAGTTCTGCTCAAACTTCACGTCTTATGTTCATTTTCCCAGTAAAATTCGACATATTGTTTACGATTTCCAGGAAATCTCACCAGAGATGACGTGTACTTGTTCTCCATCGTGTTTTTCCACAAGGAGTGCTCCTGAAGGGGCCAGACCGATTGCTGTCCCTTCAATAACACCCTGAGGATTCGTCACTGTAATCTCTCGATTTATCGATACGGACAAGGCCTCCCATAGAGCTGAGATCACACCGAATCCTTCTTTTTGATACAAAAAATATAACTGTTCCAGCTCGGTTAAAATGGCAGCCGTGAGCTTGGTACGATCAACAGGTTGCCCCGTCTCCATCTTGAGTGAAGTAGCTATAGCTGTCAGATCTTCCGGATAATCCTCGGGATCAAAATTCACATCAACGCCTATACCTGCAATACAGTATCTGACTTCATGATCTTCCACCGTGGATTCAAGCAATATGCCACATACCTTGCGTCCATCAATCATCAGATCATTGGGCCATTTGATGCCTGCATCAGTGCCTGTACAAGCTCGAACGGCACGACATACAGCCACTCCTGTTAATAAAGTAAGCTGCGGCGTATGCTGAAGTGGTAGATCAGGGCGCAACAGGATACTCATCCATATTCCTTTTCCCGGGGGAGAGAACCACTGGCGACCAAAACGTCCTCGTCCTCCTGTTTGTTCTTCCGCAATGACCACAGCACCTTCAGCTTGCCCCTGTTCAGCCAGCTTCAGAACATCCCCTTGTGTAGACAAGGTCGAGGTTAACAGAACAGCCTTACGGCCGAATACGGCCGTATCCAGCGCCAATTGGAGGGCAGTTGCGTCAATGCTGTCCGGCTTCGTGACCAGACGATATCCTTTGCGGGATACAGCTTCAAACTCATACCCCATGTCCCGCAACTTGTTCACATGTTTCCACACAGCAGTCCGACTGATGGACAGATGACGGCTAATCTCTTCACCCGATACAAACCGTCCTTCTGCATCTAATAACATATGTAACAGATCTTCATGCTTGGTCATCTTCAACCACCCGCTTCACTTCTGCACTTAGTGCTTCATGCTGATTCGATATCGTTCCAATCGCCGTTTCTCTTAACAAATGTTTCATCAGTTGACCCAGCCAAGGCCCGCCTTTGCGCTGCAGCATTTGTAATACTTGTTCACCTGTGATGTGCAATTCTTTTAAATCATGCACAGGGATTGATTGACTCCATTCGACTGCCATTTCTTGAACCAAAACAACCTGCATTTCTGCCTGTTCGGTCTGATTCCGCCACCCTGCTGGCAGTAGAGACTGTATGCGAAGCCAATCATTAGTAGCCTGAACACCACAAGCCAGTACAGTAACAATCCAATCGGAACGGAGACTAACCGTATCCTTCTGCTCCTGAACGGAAGTATAAATCAACTGCTCCACCTGAAGGACCCCTGATATACGAGAACGATGTTCATTAGAGAATGTCCACTGACGTAATAATACGTCTGCTTCGTCCTTGCTATAACCGCCAGCAAGCAGAATGAGTGACCAACGGAGCAACACATGCTCACCTGACAGCTGTTCCAGATTAGATAACAACGTCTTGTTGAATCGGGCCGAGCTTACCGGCGCTTTGACATGTGCAAGCGCATTACTTCTGTATAACAGTTCCAACCCTCTTAATGGATGCGGCCCAGACATCATTTTTACCATCTCGGTCCGTACCCGTTCCATTGCAATATGTTGAAGCAGGTCTTTCTGCCTTACAAGACCCTTCCACGTGTTGTGGGCAATTTTAAAATCAAATACCGAAGCAAATCGCACACAACGGAGCATCCGCAGTGCATCTTCACCAAACCGTTCCATCGCAGAACCTACACATCTGACTCGCTCTTCCTTAATATCTGCCTGTCCATCAAACGGGTCAACGATTGCTCCAGTGACGTCCATCGCAAGAGCGTTCATTGTGAAGTCACGCCGCTGTAAATCTTCCTTGATATCCTGAACAAATTGAACTGCAGCAGGTCTGCGATTATCCTGATAGTCGGATTCTGTTCGAAACGTGGTCACTTCAAAGTAATAAGCGCCTGAACGCACGGTAATTGTCCCATGTTGCAAACCTGTAGGAATGCAATCGTCGAACAATTCCATGACTTGCTGGGGAGAAGCAGATGTCGTGATATCCATATCGTCTACAACACGTTCCAACAATTCATCACGAACACAACCACCTACCCAATATGCCTTGTAGCCATGTTTGTTTAAAGTTGTGAGTACATTCTCACTTTGAATTGCCATTTCACGATCAACCTGTGTCCATTGAACCACCACATATCACCTCTTCTCTTGCCTGTTGTGGTATGCACAGTATAATTACGTCAAAAAATTGATTAACCGCAAACCGGCTTCAAGTTCGGAACTTCCCTTCCCAACACCCGGTAATAAATCTGCTCGTATTCATGCCGAATGGCATCATTGCAAAAGTCATGATGTGCGCGCTGAAGACACGCTTCCCTGAACTCCGCAGCCAAACGATCGTCCGTTAACAAACGGACGGTGTTCTCGGCCATGGATTGTGTATCCCCAATGGCGGATAAGAATCCCGTCTTGCCATGTAAGACCAGTTCCGGAATTCCTCCAGCCTGTGAACCGATCGTGGGTACGCCGCAAGCCATTGCTTCGAGCGCCACAAGTCCGAAACTTTCCTTCTCCGATGGAAGCATCAACACGTCAGCCATGGAGATCACTTGGGCAATATCATCCTGCTTACCAAGGAAATGAACCTTATCATTTAAGCCGAGATCATTAATCTTCCATTGCATCTTCGGCAAATCGGGCCCTTCTCCTACAAATAACAGTTTTGCCGGAACCTGCTCCTGTACCTGACGGAAGACCTCTACCACATCCTGAGTTCTCTTCACCGGTCGGAAGTTGGAAATGTGCATTAATATTTTTTCTTCAGGCGCAGCAAAGTCTCTTCGCAGACTGGCAGCATCCCGTGGATAATATATTCGTTTGTCAATAAAATTATAGGTTAAATCAATTGGACGTTGAATATCCAGCAATTCGACCGTTTCCCGAATCAAATCTTGTGATACAGCAGTAACCGCATCACTTTCATTGATGGCAAGTCGAATCAGATCCTTCAGAGATTCATCCTGAGCCAGAACCGTAATATCCGTTCCATGTAACGTGGTAACTACTTTCAAGCCGTCCCCTACCATCTGTTTCGCGAGAAAGGCGCATACGGCGTGTGGCACTGCATAATGAACATGCAGCAGATCCAGCTGCTGTGACTTAGCCACCTGGGCCATCTTCGTTGCCAGTGACAGATCATACGGAGGGTAACGGAAAACATAATAATCATTTACTTCAACTTCGTGATAAAAAATATTTTTCTGGAACGTACCCAGTCTGAACGGGATACTGTTGGCAATAAAATGAACCTGATGCCCCTGTTCGGCAAGCAATTTGCCCAGCTCCGTTGCGACAACGCCAGACCCTCCGAGGGACGGATAACAGGTGATGCCGATTTTTAACTTTTGATCCATCCGGTGGACGCTCCTTTGATCTCCCGCTTCATGCAGGTTGATATAATGCAACGGAATAATGAAACAAATCGTCTCATTAATACGTAGAAAATGAAATCGTTTATTGGGCACTCGGGCCAAATTGATGAACCACGTAAGGCGTAATTGTAGCAAATCCTTCTGCAAACGGGATGAGACTTCGTTGTCCGAGCAACGAATCACGGGCTCTTACACGTTCAATGTACCCCTGATTCAATGGCGTCGAGACCGCTCCGTCTCCCAGTTCGAATTGGGAACGATAAGAGAGCAATGAAGTTTCTTTTTGCTCATAGTGTTCCGTAATATCTACAATCAAATCCGTAGGTCCAATGTCATTAATAAAGTAAAAATAAAGTTCCTTCACCTGCACGGCAGGCATATCTGGCATGTAGTTCCGAAGCTTGGCATTAAAAACAGCCTCCTGCACAAGCTTACTGCAATTGACATGATCCGGATGACGATCTTCCCAATAGGGAGCAAATACCATCCGAGGGGCATGATGGCGGATCTCAGCCGTTACTGCCTGTACATGTTCTGGAGTAAGATACAACCCACGATCAGGAAGCCCCAGATTCGTTCGACACGAAAGACCGAGGACGCGGGAGGCTTGCTCCGCTTCCTCGGTTCTGCGCTCTACTGTTCCGTTGGAGGACATCTCAGCACGAGTCAGATCACACACGCCTACTTTCAAGCCAGCAGCGGTATGTTTGGCAATCGTTCCACCCATACCAATCTCCGCATCATCCGCATGAGCTCCAAAGATGAGAATATCCAGACTCATTCGGAATCACCTGAATTCAATCCAGCCTCCGGCTTGTATTTATGTACCAGCTCTCTCCAGGCAAAATCGCCACGATCCAGTGCCTTAACCAGAATCTCAGCGGTTGCGATATTCGTGGCAAGTGGAATTCCCTGCACATCACAAAGACGTAACAATGCATTGATATCTGGCTCGTGAGGTTGTGCCATCAGTGGATCTCGCAGGAATATAATCAGATCCATCTCATTTTGAGCAACCAGAGCTCCAATCTGCTGATCTCCGCCCAATGGGCCTGATTCAAATCGATGAATCTTCAGAGAGGTTCCTTCCATAATACGAAGGCCTGTGGTTCCTGTAGAATACAATTGATGGTCCGTAAAAACAGGCTCATATGCTGTCACGAAATTAACCATCTCTTCTTTTTTACGATCATGGGCGATAAATGCTATTTTCAACATGACAATCTCCTTTTAGTCGATAAAGTGGTCAAATCCGTAGATCATTCCTGTATATTCCATAACCTTTTGCACACCAATCTTAACACCAGGCATATAACCTGCGCGCTCGTAGGAGTCATGCCGAATTTTGAGTGACTGTCCATAGTCTCCGAAAACAACTTCCTGCTGTGCGAATACACCAGGCAAACGTACACTGTGAATTCGGAAGCCGTTGTAATAACCGCCACGTGATCCTTCGATCGTTTCTTCCTCATTTGGGTTACCCTGGCGAAGTTCTTCCCGATTGGCAGCAATCAGTTCAGCCGTTTTGATCGCTGTTCCGGAAGGAGCATCCAGCTTCTGATCCCCGTGATATTCGATAATCTCCACATTCGGCATATGTTTGGCAGCCTGTGCTGCGAATCGCATCATCAAAATGGCACCGATCGAGAAGTTAGGGGCAATAAGCCCTCCAATTCCTTTGTCCTGGCATTGCTTGTCCAACTGTTCAATCTGCTCCGGCGTAAAGCCGGTAACACCCATGACAGGTCTAACCCCATGACGAATCGCGATCTCGGTATGTGCAAATGCATATTGCGGCACTGTAAAATCAACCATAACCTGAGGTTTTGTTTCGGCAAACGCCATTTCGATATCATCAGTCACCAGCACTCCACACTCCGGCAAACCAACAAGGGTTCCTGCATCCGTGCCTGCCCCGGAGCGGTTGACAGCCGCTGCAAGCTCCAATTCCGGGTCCTGAAGTACCAATTTCACAACTTCACGGCCCATTCGGCCAGCCGCTCCGATCACGGCAACTCTAATTACTTCACTCATATTGACTGCATCTCCTCGCTATGTTGGATCATATCGTTGAATCCATTTCAACTCAAAAGAATCTTTGCAAAATGAATTCTTATTGAATGGATTTCATACGTTGCTTGATTTCCTGTAACATCTGATGCAGCTGCCCATTCTGCGGGTCCAGCAAAATTGCCTCACGCAGCACCTTAATGGCATAGTCAAATTCATTCAAATCACTGTAAGCCAGCGCAAGCATAACATGAGCTTCCACGGAGAGCGGATCAAGTTTGACCGCTTCTTGCAGAAGCGTTGACGCTTCCACATAGCGCTCCTGTGTTGCAATACCCGCCTGCTCCAACAGCAACTTCGCTCTGGAGATCAATTGTTTCGCTTCCAACGTCTGCAGATGTAAAATATACTCTTCTGTTCCTGGCGACAATTCAACCGCCTTACGCGCATATTCAAGCGCCGGAACCAGATGTTTGCTGCGGGCGTGGGTAATGGAACAGCGATAATATAACTCCGCATGTTTGGGATGAGCGTGAATGGCTGACTCGAACCAACGAATCGCCTGCTCAAAATCATTTTGCAATATACAGCGGTAAGCCTGCTGCATATATTCTTCCGGTTTCATCATTAAGCTGACCCTCCCCGATCGGGTGATGGTACAGCATATGTAATCTACGCCTAATCGGTGTTTTTGGGAGTCCACCGATTGGCATCGCGGGTGTTAAATTTATGCATGACTTTGTCGTGTGCCTCAGCTAGATCAATGCCGAGTGAGTTCGCAAAACAAATCGTGATAAATAAAATATCTCCAAGCTCAAGTTCAATGGAATTGGCCGCTTCGGAAGATTTCTTTGGCTTCTCGCCAAACTCATGATTCACTTCCCTGGCAAGCTCCCCAACCTCTTCAGACATCCGGGCCAACATGGCCAGAGGACTGAAATACCCCTCCTTGAACTGGGAGATATACTGATCAACCTCACGCTGCATTTCTGCGATGCTTTTCTCCATGAGAACGGATTCTCCTTTTGAAATGATGTCGTATTTGTTCCTAATAATATCAGTTATTTAGATTCACTTCCACCATCATCAGCGACAAATCATTTTTAAAGAATCAATAAACAGGTATACTAGGATGGGAATGATTGCTTCTTCATTCTAATTTATATACAGCGAGGGATCTTATGAGCACTGCCAAAACCTGGGTTCAAGTTAAACTGGTACTCCCCATCCTGTTGGGTACAGCCTTATATGCCTTTGGGCTCCTCTATTTTATTATCCCTAACCAGCTTATGGAAGGTGGCCTCACCGGGGTTACCGTGCTGATTAATTATGCTTTCGGCATCTCACCTTCTCTAACGACCTTGATTCTTAATGTTCCCCTATTTCTGATCGGGCTCAAAATTTTGGGCGGCAGACAGATGATTTATACAGGTATCGGAATCGGGGCTTTGACCGTTTTTCTATGGTTGTTTGAAAAGTTGATTCATCTGGGCTGGATTGAACCATTACATACCGAGAATGACTTGCTGTTAGCTGCACTATATGCAGGTGTCACCCTTGGAGCCGGTCTTGGCATCGTATTTCGTTGGGGTGGAACGACGGGCGGTTCAGACATCATTGCTCGTATTCTCAATCGCAAGTATGGGTGGAGTATGGGACGAGTATTACTGGGCATCGATTTTGTTATTATCGGGCTCTCTCTCATCTACATCCCCAAAGAAAAAATCCTGTATACGCTCGTAGCTGTATTCATTGCTTCCAAAGTCATCGACTTTATTCAGGAAGGTGCATATTCTGCCCGGGCATTTATGATCATTAGTGACCATGCACCCGAGATTGCGGACCAGATCACACGGGATATGGATCGTGGCGTTACCCTCATTCCAGCCATTGGCGCATACTCTAAACAGGCCAAACACATGGCCTACTGTGTGATCTCCAGGCAAGAGTTCCGGCGTCTGCAGACTATTGTACGTTCCATAGACCCCAGAGCTTTTGTCATCATCAGCGATGTTCACGATGTACATGGAGAAGGTTTCAAAGAAAGCTGACATGCTGTAGAAACTACAAAAAGACCTCTTTTCACATGAAGAGCCGTTACCGTGGCTGTTTATGCGAAAGAGGTCTTTTTTTATAATAAATATACCACGATCAAGTTTATATCCAATTAGCGCCGAAAAGGAAAAATCCCCTGCTGCTGTGCACGATATTTACGATATCCGGCGTAACTTAGCGTCGCCACAATGACCGAACTTATCAGCAGCCCGGCTGCCCTCCGATCAGGGCCTTGTACAAACGGTACAAAGGCACTCTCGTCCTTCTCGCGACCAAATAACTGGTTCACCAGCTCCTCCCCGTGGCCCACCATGCTCTTTAACTGAGCCAGATCAGGCTGCTTTGCAGCGGTAAGCCCTTTGGTATGAGATAACCAAGCGTCCATCTGAGCAATTTCATACGGTTCACGTCGAATCAGAGCGGCTGGACGTATTGTCTCATAATGCTCCTCCAAAACGGTGTAACGATTTGCCAGCACAGCCGCAGTTTGCCCTTGATCTGTAGCAACGGATAAAGCATCCAGATCGTTTTTCACGATTTTATAATACTGAAGCCATAAAGGCTTGGTTGGATTCGCGAGACTATCTGCTGCAAGTCTGAGTTTGGCAGAGGACTGCTGAAGAGAAGCATCGTCATTTTTCACCTTCACAACGGCTTGTTTCACTTCAACTATGGTTTCGGATAAGGCGTGAATGCCTTCGACTGTCGTTTGTCCCTCAAAGGAGATATGCTCCAGACTTTTACTGATACGCAGAATGCTTCCTCGCACTTCTTCAATATTGTTCTCTAGTGCCTGACGATACAAAATGGCTGCTTCTTCATTAAGTTGTGCAATTGAATTGCTAGTGGACACTTGCTGATCCGAAATCGAATTCAGTCCATCACTTTGCGCGGATACACGATATGCTAAGTTCGTCCAAAGCAGCAGAGCCATGAACGATACCACCAATAAGCCGGTTTTGATCCCAAACGTTCTCTTCATGGACATCCCTCCCACCACCAATGTATGGCGGGGGACAACTCGTTAGAACAAGCAGAAGAGGATTCCGTAGCTACTGGATTTGTGACATAGAAAAAGCCGCTAAAATAGCGACTCTTCATGAGACTGTTATTCACTCCCCAAAGTATGAGCTCAGGTACGTCTTGCCTGTCTTAAGGCTAGCCACGCGCACAGAATGCTCACCAGTGTCAGTCCGAATGTGAAATTACGCACACCATCTACATGATCATAGAGGGAGGCGGGTAACCAAGGGTAAATATCATATGTATAATCCATTGTATCGTTCAACAGCGTCCAGAGACCTGCAATGACAAGGGCAGCCCATCGGAAGCCGAAAAAGCGTACATATATAAGAGCTTCAATCGCCATTGCACTATGCGAAGCAATCAACATCCAGTCTTGCCAGTGCTGTGTGCCACCTTGCATCCAGCCAGCGAAAATAATGGATACGGCCCACACGCCATATTTCACAGATGTGACCACAGCAAGCGCCTGAATCACATGTCCGATCCGTTGGATAACGATGGACCGTGGTGGGTACAAGATCCATAGCAACGCTAAAGTAAAAAACAAACTCGCTGTTGGACTATCAGGCACAAATACGATCTGCCACACCGGTTGCTCAGCCAGCGTCAATTTCATTTGCTCTCCGTACCAGATGTATCCGTATACCGTTCCTACCGCATTACACCAAAATAATAGCCACAGGAAATAACGATTGGTCAGAAACTCCCTGCTCCAGAAATACGATAAAGCCACATTCCCTGCCCCTTCCTTCATCATATATTGCGCACATACAGGTCCAAAAAACACTTCAAAAAAACCTGACCGCATAAACGATCAGGTTTCATTGGTTATTTCAATTTTACTGTTCTGCTTTCTGTTTCGCAAGCCATTCGGTCAGATGAGTAATCTCTTCATCCGTTACACCTTGAGCAATAGCATTATTGTACTGAGGAGGCATCTCGTTGTAGCCTTCTTTGATAATGGTCAGAATCTCTTCCTGGCTGTGCTTGTCACCCACACCTCGAAGTGAAGGTCCACTTGCCCCCTTCATATCAGCCGCATGGCAACCAATACACCCAGCCTTCTTGTACGTTTCCATTGCAGGATCATCCTGTTCCACGATCGCAACTTCTTCTTGCTGTCCAGGCGCATTGGAAACTGGAGGGAGCCCCTGTTCACGCCTCTCCAGCGCTTCTTCTTCACGTTGAATATGTTCAGGCTTCTGTCCACTTGCTTCCAACTCATGCTCGTAGTGTGTCCACGCTACATTCGTCAGATAGAATACAGAAATGACCGACAGAATCATCAGTGATGAAGCAATGGGGCGCTTATAGAAACGCCGCTCCTTACCTGTGTCCAGAAATGGTGCCAGCAGCAACGCTCCAAAAGCGACCCCGCTGACCCCCAGTACCCCGAGCAACACGTAATCGCCCGATGCGTATGGATACTTCAAGTACTGATACAGAAAAAGGAAGTACCAGTCCGGCATGGGTATAACGGATGCGCTTGGATTGGCCGGATACCCCAAAGGTGCAGGTTCTGAGATCGTTAGTACCAAAATCCCCACCAATACAACGACACCAACCATCCATTCTTTCAGCAGGAAGTTAGGAATAAAGGCTTCTGATTTGCCGGGATACGCCGTGTAATCAGGCGGGGTAATGAATCCCGCACCTTTACGAACCCGTGAATCACCGACAAAGATAACCTTTTCCTCATCATGCTTCTTATGTCCGTGAGCCATTGCGATTCCTCCCTTCTTTCGTTTATAGTGGTCCCGAAATGCCCTGTCTGCGGATCATGATAAAGTGTCCGACCAGAAGCACCAGAAGCACAGCGGGGAGGAAGAATACGTGCAGGGCAAAGAATCGGGTTAGTGTCTGTGCACCAACAATCGTACCGCCTTGCAGGAATTCTTTAATAATTGGTCCCAACCAAGGAACCGTATTGGCAATCTCCAGTGTTACTTTTGTTGCGAAATAGGCTTTGTTATCCCATGGCAACAAGTACCCTGTCAGACCCAGGCCCAACATGACGAAAAAGATCAGCATGCCGACAACCCAGTTCATTTCACGCGGTGCCTTGTAAGAGCCTGTAAAGAACACACGCATCGTATGTAAGAACATCATTACGATAACCAGACTGGCTCCCCAGTGGTGCATGCCGCGAACAATTTGGCCGAAGGCTACTTTGGTCTGCAAATACTCCACACTTGCGTAGGCATTGATAATATCAGGTACGTAATACATGGTCAGGAACATGCCTGACAGAATCTGAATAACAGTAATAAAGAACGTCAATCCACCAAAGCAGTACACGAATGCGGAAAAGTGATGAGCCGGATTTACATGCTCTGGAACTTCATGATCCGCAACGTCCCGCCATATTGGCGTGATATCGAGACGCTCGTCAATCCAGTCATAGACATTTTTAAACATCTGCGTTCACGCCTCCTAATTCACTCGGGTGTTCGGAACAATGTCGCCCAGATATACCCAACCCTGCTCTTCCTTGACTACGTACTCATCCAGCGGTTTGGGGGCTACGGCAAGATTCTTCCCTTCCTTGTCATAGTGCGCGCCATGGCAGGGGCAATGATACTCGTCAGGGTACTGTTTGTCACTATTCCAGCCTACTGTACATCCCAGATGTTTACAGATAGGTGAAAGTGCATAAATTTTTCCCTGCTCGTCTTTGCGAATCCACGCCACTAACGATGCATTACTCAGATACCAACCATCCTGTTGTTTAAGTTCAAAGGTGAATTCTTGAGGCTCATTCGTAATTTTGCTGATTTCAGCTACTTTGACAGAGGTGCCTTCTCCCTTATGTTGCAAAATCGGGTCCACCGCAAAACGGACCATAGGAAGGATTGCACCGGCGGCCATGTAGGCTGTAGCTCCACCAAGCGTGTAGGTCAAAAACTGCCTGCGTGACATCTCCATGCGGCTTGGCAATTTCAATGAAGCTTCGTGGTGGTCATGCTCACTGCTCATACTGTCTCCAACCCCCTTTTTCAGCCAACTCTCTCAACCGTTTTCATTTTCATAAATTCCACGACTTACTAGAACATACATAATCATATAGTAGCCCTAGAACACCGTCAAGAATTTGTCACACATTTTTAAGGTTCATTTGTAAGCGTTATTAAAAAAATGTTGTAAAATTGTCACATTTGTCGCCAAAAACTATTTTTTCCACAACTCTCGTATCTTTTCCCCTACAAATCTCGCAATGCCCTCTTCTCCGACCTCATGAGTTAATACGGACCGACTCAAAACCAGATCAGCAGAAGGAATTTCCACCTCATTTAATTGACCATCTGATGACATAATAACCACATATTTGAATCCTGAAGACTTAAGCTGTGAAGACAAGGAATTTAATGTCATTGACAATTCCGGATTAGCATAGTGAAAGGCTGGATAAGTCATGATTCTCCCTTTGAAAGGAATTTCGACCAGATCCAGAAAATCTCTCAGCCGCTCCAATGCCTCGGTAACTTCAACCGGCGACTGCTCACCGCTAAGAGCTGTATATGGAATAAGGCATGTATCCAGATAGAGTTGCAGTTCAGCCCAGCTGTCTTGAGTCATCTCACTGAATTTCAATTCCCTATATCCCCTCTCTATCCATTTTATTCCCATATTATATATGACCATTTCTTATAAATCCAGACATTCATTTCGTAATTTCACATATCAAAAAAGGAAACACGCATATGCGCATTCCCTTTTATCTCAGAAAGGAACTATTTTGCCCATCAGTTTATGGTCCTCAGTTCATCCGTCAGACTCCGGAAAGCTACTTCGTCTCCGGTAGCTAACGCTTTATCGATTTCCAAATAGAGCTTCTCGCTGCGCTGTTTGCGAAGCGCTTCGTCCCACACCATCTCAGCTGCTAGCCCCAACATGACTTCATACGTAACTTTCATTTTATCCAATAGGATGCACCTCCAAAACGGATTTAAGAGCTCCTATATTCTTTTCCTTTGGTGACATAACCCAGTGAAGTTCTGGACATCCGCTCCAGATCAGCATCAGTCAACTCACGTATCACTTTGGCAGGTGTCCCCAAAGCAAGAGTATAGGGCGGAATTTTACTATTCTCAGTAACAACAGAACCGGCTCCAATCAGCGTATATTCCCCAATGTCTGCTCCATTCAGCAGAATGGCTCCCATGCCGATTAATGATCCTGTTCCAATACGACAACCATGAATGATCGCTGTGTGTCCTACGGAAACATCATCTCCCACAATTAAAGGTTGATCCGTATTGACATGCCCAACAACATTATCTTGAATATTACAGCGCTTTCCAATGACAATAGGAGCCAAATCAGCCCGCAGGACCGCATTGAACCAGACGGAAGACTCTTCTCCCATTCTCAAATCACCAATTAGTTTCGCACCTTCAGCTATATATACCGAAGAGTGTAACTGAGGTTGTAGGCCCTTGTATGGAATTATCATTATTATCACTCCTTAATTTGGGAGTGATTTTAGCAACTTGTCCTTCACTTGTCAAACATAATAGGTGTAACGTCTCCTGAAATGGAGCGACAGGATGCAGCAAGACGTGAACCCCAAGCTGTCATTTGTATCGTCCGACCTTCCTCATGTTCCCCAATTCGGACCATGCCAAGATGCAACATCATTTTAACAATTCTGTTATCATAGATGGCCTCCGCCGTATCATAATAGAACGGCTGAATGAATGGACCGATCTGACGAAACAGCGACTCGGCGGTCGACCATTCCAAGGCACATTCGCCTGTCCAATACACAATAGAGGACAGATTGGGAATAGCACCTTTATACAATCTTAACCAAAACCTAAATAGCTGTATCATTTCGGCCGTTTTCTCAGCCCCCAGCTTGTCTTCTCCGGTTGGTGACAGCTTCAGCATGCCTTGCTCCTCACGAACCAGCCGGTGGTGAAATGCATAGTCGTAGAGAAGTGCAAAACGATCCGGGTAATCCTTAAATGAACGACCATATCCGAATCTCCAGCCACCTTTGCCCACCAATTCCTCACTAATGTGTAGATGCTCCATAATCTGCTGTTGAGAGCGCCGGTACATCATGCCCTCAGCGTTAAGGGCAATTTCGTGCTGCTGGACAAACTGTAAGAACAACTTGAGATCATCCGCTAAGAGATGATACTCATCCCGATACATGGGCGGTTCCGTTGTTTTGGTGATCCCTGCTCGCAGATGTGTGGATAACACATCCCTGAATCTTAATTTCAGATCCTGTGGCACCTGATACAAATACCTGGTCTGCTGCGTTGTCCCATTGAACAACCATCCACTCTTATTGAAGCGAACGATGAGATCACGTGGACTGGCGCCTGCCTCACTCTCCTTTTTGTCCATCGATTGACGGGCTATGGCAATGAGTTCTTCCATACCATAATACTGGCGAGGATCAAACAACAAGTTGTTCAAAAAGCGCTGATCTGCTTGATTCAGTTGTCGTACCTGCTGCTCAAAAAAGGGTCTGCTGCCCAATGTAGTGAGAATACTCTGGATGAGTTCATGTTTGGAGTTGGGTTTGCATTCACATTGGTAATAGTCTGCAATTCGATTAAGCTGGCCAATATCGGCAAAAGTAAGCATATCCGCTAGATTCATGGGTCCATCGCCTCGCCCGTTAACTACTTCGGCTGCTGATTCGGAGCCTGAAATAGTTTGGTTTTGTAAACATCGTTGACGGAATTCCCATAATCTAAACCTCTTTTTGGAAATCTTTTATGTTTGAATCAATTTCATAATATCTTTAGTGAATTATGAAATTAATTGTTAATCATACTATGCCCCAAGTCGGCCAATCAGAAGAAAAATGAGAGGTTTGAAATCATATAAAGGCTATATTCCCCCTAAAATACAAAAAAACAACCCAAGTTGGATTACTCAGGTTGTTTTGCTGTGTCCAAAGACAGATGTCGTGTGCAATTATATAACAGCGGACTCCAGTCATCACGTTCCTTTTCCAGGATCGTCAGTGACAGGTTTCCAATCCGCTGCGTATACCGATCTTTAAACAAGGCTGATAACAGGTTGGCCAGAAAAGCTCCGTGAGTGACAATGAGTACGTTTTGGTCCGAATAGGCAGACCATAGATCTTCCAGAAACGCCATTGCACGAAGCTGGATATCCGCAATCTTCTCCTGTCCCAAGTCCAATGTCTCCCAGGATTGGCCCCAACGGGCAACCCGCTCTTCTGACGTCAGACCTTCAATCTGACCAAAAGCCCTTTCTTTCAACCGTGCGTCCGGCTCAAGCATAGGTACATTTAACAGTTTGGAGATAATCTCCCCTGTTTCCTGTGCCCGCGATAATCCACTTGTGATGATATGGTCCCACTGGTAATCTTCAGTCAACAGACGTCTTCCCAGTCGCTCAGCCTGTTCACGACCTTCCCCATTCAGAGGTATATCAGTCTGCCCCTGTATACGGCCTGCCGCATTCCAGTCTGTAAGACCGTGACGAATAAGCCCGATTCGCACTTTCATCCCTCATTTCTCCACACGGCGAACGAAAGGTTATTACCTATGCACTCGCACTTTGTTTACGTTTATTCGTTGTTCGATGCATACGGCCAAGAGAAAATAACGCCATTCCAATTGCAAGTAAAGACAGGGCCATCCAATACTGCGGATAAGCAGGTCCCATACTCACTACAAAAGGTTCGATAATGCTTCCTCTATCCGCTCCAGTCATGTCGTACTGATATAATCCAGATGACGAAGGTGCGCTTCCGGCAACTCCTGTCTCCAGAATACCCGTAGCAACAACTTTGGTTTGCTCAGCTTCTGACACATCTGGCTTAAACATTGCCATGTACAGAAAGCTGCATAAAAAAATAGCCAGGAACGCGGCAATCCACAAAGACATATGCTTGCGGATCGCAGCAGAGAAACGATTAACCTTTGCCTCCTCCGGCAATAACCATGGAGACTCCGCATAAATCCGGTCCATAACGTTACGGTTCACTCTCTCTGCCTGTTGTTCTGTCACTGGAATCGGGATGCTGTGCAGCAAGATCTGGGCTTCTTCCCAAACCTCAAACTGCTCGGAGCAGTCTTCACAACCAGCGAGATGAGCATGAAATGCAATCCGCTGAGGATGATTCTCCGGCAAGTCCCAGACCAGTGCAAACAGTTCCTGGGCATCATTGCAATTCATCGGTTCTTCATCCCTTCATATGGCTCGTACACCGGTTCGAAGAAATAAGGTTCCAATTGAGTTTTTACGCTTGATCTTGCTCTGAATAATAGCGATTTCACAGAACTGACGCTCTGCCCAAGAATATTCGCAATCTCCTGGTAGTCTAGTTGATCATACTCGCGGAGTATAATCGCAGAACGTTGCTTCTCCGGCAAGTTGTTAATCGCATCTCTAACCAGCATCACCCGCTCGCTGCGCAGTACAGCATACTCCGGTGCATTCTCCGAAGGAGCAACGGGAACAATCCCGCTCTCTTCAAGTGGGACATTTCCGCTGCGCTGTTTGCGAAGCTCACTCAGTACCGTATTTCTCGCAATGGTATATAACCAAGTTGAGAATGAGGCATCCACCTCACGGAAAGAGTGCAGACTGCGGAACGCCTTATAGAAAGTCTCAGAACAGAGATCTTCCGCAAGCAGCTCCATATTGGAACTTTTCAACATATGATATACGAAAGCCAGTATTTTACGCTGATAACGACTCATCAGCTCGGAATATAACTCCAGGTTACCTTCCTTGATCTCTCGAATCAACTGGGAATCCGTCATTTGAGTGCGACCCCTCCTCGCCCATCCATGTGCTTCTCCCCGTTCGACTCTATCCATGTATTACCGAACAGGCACAAAAAAGTTGCGGTTTTCACCGCATATAAACAGCGTTCAGCGCCATAACTGGCCTTCCCGCCAAATTCCCCTATGTAATGGCAATTTCCCCAACGTTTCTACATTAACAGTATTTATTGTACAACGGTCTGCATCATCCTGGCAAATCCATTGCTGTCCACAGAACCCGACCTGTCATTCATATGCAGTCATTTTCACGTTCATGACTTCATTTAGAGCCTTTTTGGTAAGCCTTTCATATATAGACGGACGAAGTGCTAAAAAGGTTACAAAAATGTGATATTTTTTTGATTTCAGGCCCTCAAAAAAAGGAGTTATTATCCTGAATTACCGAAAGATATAATTAATTCAAACAATTTTATTTAAAGTGTTGACAGAATGAAAACGTATACATATAATAAGGGTACAGTATGGTTTCTCTCCACTCCTATCCAATAACTGTATTGCTCCACGTGAGCAATGGCCGCTTTTGTAAGCGGTCTTTTTTTTGTCTTCAAAAAGGAATTACCTCTAGTTTAGAGGTTAATATTTGCATTCATCTTTTATATATCGCCCTCTTTGATTTCTGAGGAAATTCATATAACAACTCCAATGCAACTCCACAAAAAAAGAGGGCTTTCGCCCCCTTTCTCGTCTTATACCCACACTTGATAGCCTAAGGAATCCAACAATGTCTTGGCTCGTTCCATATCCTCTTCCTGACGGAAAGACAGACGCATGATGCCCGGCACATCCACCCGGTTTTCGATAATCTCCAAGTTGCTCAGGTTAATGTCATTCGCCCCAAGCTCAGTTGCGATCTTACCAATCATACCCGGAGCATCCTGGACATCGGTGTACAGATCAAATAACGGTGAGATCATGCCTTTGCGTCGTTCGGGCAATACACTGCGGAACTCACGGGCCTGACGGAATGCTTCCTCTATGCCATCACCGTTCTTATGTTCCAGCATATCCGTAAAGGCCGTCATTTGGCTATTCCAGTCCTTAAGCAAGCCCATTAGGACATCACGGTTGCTAAGCAAGATATCTCTCCATACAATTGCATCACTGGACGCAATCCGGGTAATATCCCGGAAACCACCTGCAGCCAGCATTTTATACAGCGGATTTGACTCATTATATTCACGCACCTGATTGACCAGCGCAACAGCAATAACATGTGGCAAATGACTAATCGCACCCACGATGTCATCGTGCAGCAGAGGCTCCACACGCACGATCTGTGCGCGCGTATAGGCAAGCAGCTCCGACAACCTGCTGTAAGCTTCTTCAGGTACTTGCTCTGAAGGGGTTAAGACATAATATGCATTCTCAAACAACACGGCTGAGGCCGCATCCACGCCTGCACGCTCCGACCCTGCCATAGGATGACCACCAATGAAGTAAGCGTCAGTCAGCCGCACATGCTCGGCACAAGCGGCAATGGAAGCCTTGGTGCTTCCTACATCCGTGATGATACATCCTTTCTTCAATGGCAGCCTGGAAAGCTTCTCGAAATAGGACTCAAGCAAACCTACGGGAACGCATAAAAAAATAAAGTCGGCATCCTCTACCGCTTCTTCCAGTGAGAGCGTAGCATCATCCACTACACCGCTCGCTATGTACTTGTCCTTCAGTTCATCCAAGTGGGCATAGCCCATCACGGTTACACCTGGCTTGCCTTTGAAGCAGAGCGCAAGTGAACCGCCGATGAGTCCTACACCAATCATTGCAATTTTTAGTTTCATGGGTCCTCACTCTTTCATCGCCAGTATTAAGGGCTTGCTACCGCCTTCTCAGCCAGCGTGTTCTCCAGTGCCGTGACAAATGCACGGTTCTGTTCTGATGTTCCGACGGACACACGAATGTAAGTTGGGTATACGTGGAATCCTGGGCGAACGATAATGCCTTGTTTCAGCAAGGATTGGAACGCCGTTGCCGAAGGCATGTTCAGATCAACCATAATGAAATTACCTTGTGAAGGGAAATACGACAATCCGAGCCGTGTAAATTCATTTTGCAGGAAATCCCGATCCGTTGCATTCCGCTTCGCGCACTCTTGAACAAAATCCTGATCCAGTAGTGCAGCGGTTGCCGCAACCTGTGCAAATCGCGAAGTGTTAAACGGCTCACGTACACGGTTAATCAAATCAATAATTTCGGGACGTGCGATGCCGTATCCGATCCGGAGCGAAGCCAAACCATAAATTTTGGAGAATGTCCGCAGAATGACCAAGTTCGGATACCGTTCGATCAATGGTATGCTTTGCGGATATGCTTCATCGGTTACGAATTCATAATAAGCTTCGTCCAGTACAACCATCACATGAGCAGGTACACGGTCCATAAAGGCTGTAAGTTCCTGCTCAGAGATAATCGTACCTGTCGGATTATTTGGATTACACACCCAGACCGCTTTCGTTTTGTCGTTGATTTGCGCAAGCATCGCGCTCAGATCATGCGTTCCATCTTTAAGAGGCACTTCGATGGTAACGGCTCCTTCAATATCGGCATTGCTTTTGTATACGGAGAATGTCTGATCTGCCATGATGGTCTCGTCACCCGGCAAGAAGAAAGCTCTCGTGATCAAAGCAATAATCTCATCAGAACCACAACCAAATATTAAGTTGTTCCGTTTAATACCAAGATGCTTGGCAAGAACTCCCGTCAGCTCAACCGAGCTACCGTCTGGGTATATGCTTATGTTAGACATTTCTCTCGTAATGGCTTCCAGGGCGGCAGGAGAACTGCCGTATGGGTTTTCGTTGGAGGCCAGTTTGATGACTTGTTCAAGCCCCAGTTCACGTTTCACTTCTTCAATCGGTTTGCCCGGTTGGTACACAGGCAGATTGACAATCTGGGATTTCGGTTTCAACCCGACCGCCTCCTGTTATTGAAATAATGTTAGACACGAATGAGCGTGCACCTCATGTGTCCAAGGGATGTACTTTCAAGACAACTCTATCCCTTCAATTGTGCCACAAAGTTGCGAATTTGCAACAGCCCCTCTGCACGCGTGTCCGGATTTCCAAGCAGAGGGATCGCTTCTTCCACCTGACGAACGATGGCACTACCTACAACAACGCCATCGCAGATGCGGGAGAAATGTTCCACCTGCTCATGACTAGAAATACCGAAACCTACCGCTACAGGGACGTCTGTCAGACTTTTCACCGTCTCAATGAAGCTTTCTACGCCATCAAAGAAAGAAGCTCTCTCTCCGGTTACTCCAAGGGAAGATACACAATAGATAAAGCCACTTGCTCCATTCACAATCCGCTCAATCCGTGCATTAGATGTAGGTGCAACAAGTGGCACCAGATGTACTCCCGCGCGATTAGCACGTTGTCGCATCTCTTCCGCTTCCTCAATTGGCAAGTCCGGAATGATCATGCCACTAATATCGTGTTTGATCAATTCTTCAAAGAATACATCCAACCCGGTCTGCAAGACCGGATTATAATAGGTGAACAGCACAAACGGCAATTTCACGCCTGCCTTACGAG
The DNA here is from genome assembly GCF_038595085.1 of Paenibacillus sp. FSL R5-0749. NCBI lineage: Bacteria > Bacillati > Bacillota > Bacilli > Caryophanales > Paenibacillaceae > Paenibacillus > Paenibacillus sp. FSL R5-0749. The sequence continues at coordinate 4,286,146 of NZ_CP152005.1, forward strand.
CTTTTGCTGCGGTTTCCATAACCGTACGAATGGTAATCTGGCTTTTCAGCGCACGTTCGGAAGCACGCTGAATGACGGGACCATCTGCAAGTGGATCGGAATAAGGAACACCCAATTCCAAAATATCCGCTCCGGCCTGCTCAAGCTCCTTGATGATATCGATCGTTGTATCCACATCCGGGTCTCCCACGGTTAAGAATGGAATAAGTGCCGTTCGGTTCTGTTGCTTCAATTGCTGGAAGGTCTGGTCCATCAGATTCATCCCAAGTCGCCTCCCGTGTATTTCATGATCGATTCAACGTCCTTGTCTCCACGTCCCGACAGACAAATGACTACAATATCATCTGCTGTGAGTTCAGGCGCCAGTTTGACAACTTGGGCAACCGCATGTGCAGACTCCAGAGCAGGAATAATTCCTTCCGTCCGACATAGGAGTTGCAGAGCATCAAGTGCTTCCTGATCCGTGATCGGTACATATTTTGCCCGTTCAATATCCTTGAGATAGGAATGCTCCGGACCAACACCCGGATAATCAAGTCCGGCCGAGATGGAATGTGCTGGCTGAACCTGTCCATACTCATCCTGCAACAGGTAACTCATAGATCCCTGGAACACACCATGCGTACCTTTGGTCATCGTCGCAGCGTGATACTCGGTATCGACCCCTTTGCCTGCGGCTTCAACGCCAACAAGCTTCACATCCTGGTCACCGATAAATGGATAGAACATGCCGATTGCATTACTTCCTCCACCGACAGCTGCTACAATTACATCCGGCAAACGTCCTTCGATCTCCTGAATCTGACGACGGGTCTCATCACCAATCACTCGTTGGAAATTCCGTACCATCATCGGATATGGATGAGGTCCAACCACTGATCCAAGCACATAGAACGTATCCTCCACATTGCTGACCCAGTAGCGAAGCGCTTCATTACCAGCATCCTTCAGTGTCCGTGTTCCGGACGTAACCGGAATTACTTCTGCTCCGAGCAGCTTCATCCGAAATACGTTTAACTGCTGACGCTCTGTATCTTCTTCGCCCATAAATACTTTGCATTCCAGTCCAAGCAATGCGGCTACAGTTGCCGTTGCAACGCCGTGTTGACCTGCACCCGTTTCGGCAATAACTTTCTTTTTGCCCATCCGTTTGGCAAGCAGACCTTGTCCAATGGCGTTATTAATTTTGTGCGCGCCTGTATGATTGAGATCTTCACGTTTCAGATAAATTTTCGGTCCGCCCAATCGGTGTGACAATTGCTCTGCATGATACAATGGGGTTTCACGTCCAGAATACTCGCTCAGCAGATAATTCAGTTCCTTGTTGAATTCCTCATCTTCAGAGAAGTGGCTGTATGCCTCCTCCAACTCAATAAGTGCGTTCATTAGTGTCTCAGGTACAAAGCGGCCTCCGAAGTGACCGAAACGCCCGTGTTGATCCGGCAATTGATGTGTCATGCCTGCTTCACCCTTTCTACGAATGCTGTAATTTTGGCAATATCCTTCACACCTTCAGTCTCAACGCCACTGGATACATCGACGCCGAAAGGTGCATATGTCTGTATTAATTGCTGTACATTGTCCGGCTGCAAACCTCCTGCAACGAACAGAGAGATTTCGCGACTTTTCGCCCATTCCGCATAGGCAGGAATTCGCTCCCAGGCAAATGTTTTCCCGGAGCCCCCTCCATATAGAGGATCATGGGTATCGAGCAATATCGCATCAACGAATTTATCGTAAGCATCAAGAGCCCTTATGGCTACATCATCAGCTTCCGGACCCGTTTCATCTTTGGGAAAAGAAAAAACCTTGAATACTTCGGCATTCCACCGCTGCTTGACCTGATGGCAGAATTCCGCAGTCTCCTGTCCGTGTAGCTGAATAACATCCAGGTGAGCAATCTCCATAATGTGTTCAAGCTCTTCCAGCGTAGGATTCACAAATACACCCGCAAGTTTAGGCCGATCATAGGCAGACCATTCAAACAACACCGTTCTTAATACAGCAGCCTGCTCGGGTTCGATTCGGCGGCGTGATTTGGCAAAAACAACACCAATGTAATCCACAGGCAAGTTTATCATCGATTTTAGCACTTCAACGTCCTGAAGTCCACATATTTTTACGGCCGCTGGCAGCGGGTTTCTCCGTTCAGACATACTGTCACCTGTGCCATCGTGTATGGAAGTATTCATCATTTGGGTCCCATCAGATCATATACAGCCGCCTCGACATCATCCTTGCGCATGAGATGCTCACCTACGAGAATACCATGAACACCGGCCTGGATCAGCGGCACTGTTGATTCTGGTCCGTCAATACCACTTTCGCTAATCAAAGTGACCCCACTTGGAATCAATTCCATCAACTCCAGTGTCGTGCTCAGACTGGTTTCGAATGTTTTCAAATTACGGTTATTAATGCCCACAAGTCTTGCCTGCGGAATCTCCAATACCTGCTCCAGTTCTGTTCGATCGTGAACTTCAATCAAGGCATCCAGTCCCAAACTTTTGGCAAATTCCAGATATTGACGAATCTGTTCAGGTGTCAGAATGCTGGCAATCAGCAGGATCGCATCCGCACCCAGCAATCTTGCCTCGGCAATCTGTCGCTCATCTATAATAAAATCCTTGCGTAATAACGGAATATTCACCGCTTGATGGATCGCCTGCAAGTACTCGTTGCTCCCTTGAAAATACGACACATCCGTTAATACGGAGATGCAGTCTGCACCTGCTCGCTCATAAGCAGCAGCAATCTCTACCGGATGAAAATCCGGGCGAATTAACCCTTTGGATGGTGAAGCCTTCTTCACTTCAGCAATAAGGCCGAGTTTGCGATTACGTCTGCTTGATAATGCTTGTTCAAATCCCCGGGTTGCGGGTAGTTGTTCGATTTTTTGGATAGCCTCATCCATGCGAAATGTCTGTGCCAATACTTCTACTTCTTTATGTTTGGTTGCAACGATTCGATCAAGATACATGACTGTACGCCTCCGTTGTATGAATTAACTGTTCAAGCTTCCCGGCAGCTTTGCCTGAATCTACCGCTTCAGCAGCAAGTGTGACCCCTTCAGCAATGCTATCTGCAAGGCCGGATACGTAGATGCATGCTCCAGCGTTCAACAGTACGACATCACGGTAGGCACTCTGCTCACCCTGGAAGATCCTCTTAATAATTTCGGCATTCTGTACCGCATCTCCTCCAAGCACCGCTTCGAGCGGATGCAGAGACAAGCCCATATCACGTGGATCAATATCGTAGGTGTGCACTTCACCATTGCGAAGTTCAGATACCTGAGTTGGCGCCGAGATACTGATTTCATCCAAACCATCATGACTGGCCACGACCAACGCTCTTTTGAGACCAAGACGATTCAGCACTTCAGCGATCATCGGCGTCCGGGAACGATCATACAGACCAAGCAATTGGCGATCTGCTCCCGCAGGATTGGTTAAGGGTCCGAGCATATTGAAAATGGTACGCACACCCAGCTCTTTTCTCGGTCCTGCCGCATGTCGCATGGAAGGGTGATATACTTGGGCAAAACAGAAGCAAATTCCGATATCATCCAGACATTGTCTGGCCTGTTCCCCGTTCAGATGGATATTTACACCGAGTGCCTCTAATACATCTGCACTACCTGCTTTGCCTGAAGCTGAACGGTTGCCATGTTTGGCGACCCGAACCGAGACGGCGGAAGCAATAATGGCAGATGCCGTGGAAATATTGAATTTATGAATTCCCGATCCGCCTGTTCCACAAGTGTCCAACAAGCCGCTGCCATCCGTGAGAATCCGTCCGCCTTGACCACGCATCGCTTCAGCAAAACCGGTGATCTCATCCACCGTTTCGCCCTTCATACGCAGCGCTATTAACAAACCTCCGATTTGAGCCGGCGTTGCCTCACCTCTCATAATCGAATACATCAAATCTCGCGCTTCGGCTTGCTCCAGATGGCTGCCCTCCAAAATCTTCGCTAATCCATTCTTCATGCCATTCTCGCGAGTCATCTCAGTAATCGGGGTTACAGGGTTTTCATTCATAATCGGGTTTATGTTCATCTCCGGTCTCTCCTCTCTCAGTTTTTAACGGCCGCTGGTGTGACAAAGTAATCTGCATTTGCCAATCTCAACGTGCTGTCCTTTTCTTTGGCAGGAAACATGGCTTCTGCTGTTCGAATCGCCTTAAGCAATGCTTTGGCTTTGTTAACCGTTTCTACATATTCATTCTCAGGCACTGAATCCCACACGATGCCTGCTCCGGCCTGTACATATGCTTTTCCTTTTTTGAAAATAATCGTACGAATCGTAATACAGGAGTCCATGTTACCCGAGAAACCGAGGTATCCAATCGCTCCGGCGTATGCACCGCGTGCCTCTTTCTCCAGTTCCGCGATGATCTCCATTGCACGAAGTTTCGGTGCACCCGATACGGTACCCGCTGGCAAGCATGAGAGGAACGCATCGAAGAAATCCTTATCATCTCTTAGCTCGCCCGTAACGTTGGATACCATGTGCATCACGTGAGAATACCGTTCAATCTCCATGAACATGTCACACTTCACACTGCCGAAGCTGGATACCCGACCCAGATCGTTACGGCCCAAATCAACCAGCATGAGATGCTCCGCACGTTCCTTCTCATCCTGGAGCAGATCAGCAGCGAGTGCACGATCTTCCGCTTCGGTTGCCCCCCGTGGACGTGTTCCCGCAATCGGACGTGTCTCCACACGATTTCCGTCCACCTTGACCAGTGCTTCAGGCGAAGTGCCGACGATAATTTCATCATCCATTTTGAGGTAGTACATATAAGGTGATGGATTCAGGGTCCGAAGCACGCGATACACGTGAAGCGGAGAAACCTCTGTATCAATGTGAAAACGCTGGGATAATACCACTTGAAAAATATCACCTGCGCGAATGTACTCTTTGGCTTGCTCTACATTACCTATGAATTGTTCCTTCGTAAGGTTGGAGCGAATATCTCCCAGCTCCACGTCTCCCGGAATGGAACGCGGATTCAGGTTTTCCCCTGGTCCTTGCTGCTGCAATCGTTCAGCGGCCTGCTCCAGCTTCTCCGAAGTCACCGCATACGCTTGCCGTATCTCATCATCCGTTGCACCATCCTTGACGTGTACATTACCGACGAGCAACATCTGCTGCTTCACATGGTCGAACACGATAATCTGGTCACAGAACATAAAACGGATGTCATCCATATTCAGATCATCCAGCGCGTGGGCTGGAAGCTTCTCATAATAGGACAGCAGATCATATCCGAAGAAACCAATTGCCCCGCCTGTGAATGGTGGCAGTTCATCATCTTTGGGGCTGCGGTACTTACGCAACAGTGCTTTCAGTTCTTCAATCGGTTTGCCTGGCAATTCACGAGTCTGTCCCGCTTCTTCCACTACAATCCGGCCCTTCTTGGCCGAAATCATTAGAAACGGATCTGTACCGATGAACGAGTATCTCGCCCATTGGATTCCTCCCTCTACACTTTCCAACAGGAATGCCCGGTCGTTGTCAGCAAAACGGCGGAATATTCGAATCGGAGTCTCCATATCTGCCAAAATCCGTTTGACTACCGGAATCAGATTATACTCATTTGACATTTTCAGTACTTGATTAACGTTTGGCGTTATCATCAAATCACGTCCTTTCAGATTTAGGTAAGTTCAACTAAAGAGGTTACACTGAGCACTCCGATGACTGAACAACCTTCCGATCGCTGTTATCCCCAGATTTTTTGATTCCCTTTCTAAAGGGAAAATCCGGGGATAAAGGCGAACGCTTCGCTTCTTCACGTTATTTCTGTCCTCTTCGTTATCGTGTAAAATATTAGTTGAACTTATAGGGGAAGAAGAAACAATTCAATATACAATGAAAAAACCTCTACCATCAGGTAGAGGTTTGGTTATAAGCTGTATTCAACAGGGTGATGCTTCATAAATAACAAGTCCCTATACTTCGCTCTCGGATTATTACAGGTCTCTGGATTGATGCATGTTACATCATCCAATGCGGGAAAATAAATCAGTTATAACACATCAACTACTCATTCCAATATTTCGTAAAATATGGGAGAGTACATGTTTGTGTTGTACCGATATATATCTACACAAAAGGTGTCCTACGACACATTTGCTGCTTCCCTGTTCCTGTTACAACTTCCGTAGCACGACGTACCGTGAATCAGTTGACCGGTTTCTGTTGCCCCGGTTACCACCCACTGGACTCTGCTATATACTCCACTAGCTCAGCTGCTCTCAGCTCAATCTCTACTCTACTCAACTGGTTCTCACTATACATCATTATGATCGGTTTGACAACCTGCTTCTTTAAGATCCAGAAGGTGCTGCCAGATCCGGACGCAATGCCTGTGCACCGTTCAGATACACATGATGGATTTCGTTCTGAGCTTTGTTTGTATTGACATGTACCATGAATCGAATGCATTGTGCCAATGCACCTTTAACTGGAACTTCCAGCGCACACATCAGTGGTACGAGTTCCCAACCATCCAGTTGGCGGATAGCTTTTGCCGGGAAAGCAGCATCCAGATCCCCAGTTAACGTAATCCACACACTACAGATATCTTCCGGTTGGATCTCATTGCGATCCACGATCTCCTGCAGCAATACAGCCGTTTCTTTCAAAATCTGTTCTTCGTTGTTCTGCGTGACTGTTGTAGCCCCGCGAATTCCCCGTGTGACCATTGCTGTTATTCTCCCTTCCTGAGCATTTCAATGACGTCCCGAACTGTCGACACAGGTACGTCCTTCACAATTCTTGCAGCCCCAATCCGATCAGGAATGATGAACACCATATGACCTTCACGGAATTTTTTGTCATGCATCATCGCTTCCATTAATGCATCCGTGTCCAGATGAGCAGGCATCGTTGTTGGAAGGCGAAGTGAACGCAACATGCGGACCGTATCTTCATACAGCCCTGCTGGCGCACCAAGCTTCTCACCAAGCAATGCCGATCCAGCCATACCGATGGAAATTGCTTCTCCGTGCAGGAATTCTCCATAACCGGCAATCGCTTCAATGGCATGACCAATCGTATGTCCAAGGTTCAACAATGCACGTTCTCCATTTTCACGTTCGTCTCTGGATACGATCTCTGCCTTGATACCACACCCGCGCTCCAAGCCGTATCCCAGTGCTTCGGGATTGAGCGCTAGCAACTCCTCTGCATGTTCCTCACACCAGTGTGCAAAAGCCGCATCACGGATCAGCCCGTGCTTCAGCATCTCTGACAAACCTGCCGAAACATCTCGTGGCGGCAAGGATTGAAGTGTGTCCACATCGTAGAGTACCAGCTCGGGCTGGTGGAATGCACCGATCATATTTTTGGCCAGCGGATGATTGACAGCCACCTTGCCACCTACGCTGCTGTCATGCGCCAAAATCGTTGTAGGTACTTGAACAAACTTGATTCCACGCATATATGTAGCAGCAACAAAGCCTGCCAGATCACCTACGACACCACCACCTAGGGCCAGAATCGCAGAACTCCGATCCAGTTTGCCTTCGATCGCGACGGTCATCATATCCTGATACACCGAAAGGGATTTCGATGTTTCACCAGAGGGTACAACCGCCGATACGACTGTATAACCAGCCGTACGCAGCGTTTGCTCCAAACCTGACAAGTATTTGGGAGCCACATTTTCATCTGTAATGATGAGTAAGGGACTTTTTTTGGTTAGGCCATATTGCTCAAAATATTGAGGGGCTTGTGCCAATAGGCCGCTACCAATCAGAATCGGATATGAGCGTTCCTCCAACTGTACCGTCAGCTGACGCATATTAGTAATTCTCCAGTTGAGCGTTATAGTTAGCAACATTAGCACGGATCTCTTCCATGGAATCCCCGCCGAATTTCTCTAGGAATGCCTTGGCAATTTCCCACGCTACAACATGCTCCATCACAACACTTGCTGCTGGTACAGCACAAGCGTCCGAGCGCTCAACCTGAGCCGTAAATGCTTCTTTCGTATCAATGTCCACACTTTGCAGTGGCTTATACAACGTTGGGATTGGCTTCATCACACCGCGTACAACCACTGGCATACCGTTCGTCATCCCGCCTTCGAATCCGCCCAGACGGTTGGTTGCCCGGTGGTAGCCGCGTTCATCCGTATGCATGATTTCATCATGCACCTGTGAACCACGAATGACTCCGGCTTCGAATCCGATACCAATCTCTACACCTTTGAATGCATTAATGGACATTACGCCTTGAGCGATTCGCGCATCCAGCTTGCGATCGTATTGAACATAGCTACCCAGACCAATTGGCACCCCTTCAACGATACATTCCACGATTCCTCCGATGGAATCGCCTTCTTGTTTAATCTGGTCGATGTAGGCTTCCATCTTCTTCTCTGTCTCAGCATCTGTGACACGTACAGAGGAAGCTTCTGTCACTGCGATCAGTTCATCAATCGGAAGGTCCTGATATGGAGCTTCGATCTCTCCAATACGAAGTACACGTCCAGCTACCTTGATTCCAAATTCAGCCAGGAATTGACGTGCAATGGCACCACATGCCACACGTACTGTTGTTTCACGTGCACTGGAGCGCTCCAATACGTTACGCAAGTCTTTGAGATTATACTTGAGTCCACCGTTCAGATCAGCATGTCCGGGACGAGGACGATGAACGCGACGTTTCTCTTCGTCACTGCCTTCGATCGGCTCAATATTCATAATATTCTGCCAATGTTTCCAGTCATTATTTTGAACAACCAGCGCTACCGGAGCACCTGTTGTATATCCGTGACGGATCCCACCAACGAAATTCGCCTGATCCTTCTCGATCTGCATCCGGCGCCCACGACCATACCCCTTTTGGCGGCGGTGAAGCTGGAAATTCAGTTCTTCAAAATCAATCGTCAAATTACTTGGCAATCCTTCAATAATAGCGGTCAGTTGGGGTCCGTGCGTCTCCCCTGCGGTTAAATAGCGTAAACTCATAATACGTTCCCCCTTTAAACTGTTAAACTTCACATTGCTAAAATCCCATAATTTCTTTGCTTATTATAGTATAGCTGACCGGCTTTGACAAGAAAGTCGGCTCTTTCTTGTACTTGGTATACAAATAACCGCCTGAACACATGTACATGTGCTTCAGACGGCTGAACAACCATTATCATTATTTTTTCCGATAGAAAAATGTTTCTGCTGTCTCCAGACCATATTGTCCCGGGGAGAAGATCTGCTCCGTACTGCCCACAAATAAGATACCGCCTGGACGTAAACTTGCTGCAAATTTGTGATACAACAGGTTTTTGGCTTCCTCGGTAAAATAGATCATGACATTTCGGCACACAATCAGATCGTACCCATCGTCAAAACGGTCCACCAGCAAATTTTGTTTCATGAACTTGATCGAATTTTTGAGTTGCTCATCAATACGGTACACCAGGCCATCCTGCTTGAAGTAACGGTTCGCCGTTTCCTTTGGCACATCCTTAAGTGAGCGTTCCATATAACGCCCTTCTTTGGCTTTGGCCAATGCACCTTCATCCAGATCACTTGCCGTAATCGAGCTGTCCTTCAAAATGCCCATCGTGTCCAAAATCATGGCAAGTGTGTATGGTTCTTCACCTGTTGAACAGGCTGCACTCCAGACTTTGACACGACGCTTGGACCCTAGCAGTTCAGGCAGGATCTCGTCCCGCAGCACTTCCCAACGATTGGGATTACGCCAGAATTCAGACACGTTAATGGTCATGCGATCAAGGAACTCGTAAAACAATGATTTATCTTTCTGCATAGCATCAAAAAAGTTAGAAAATGTATGAAACCCGTTTTTGTTGCGAAGTGTGGTCAGCCTTCTTTTCATCTGGCCTTCCTTGTATTGAGCAAGATCAATGCCTGTGCTCTCTTTGATTTTACGAATGAATCCGGTGTAATCCGGGTCTAGTAGTTGTTCTTGCTCCAGCATCGTGTATCACCCTTTTGGCTAATAATTACAACCAGGCTGCGATGCTCTTGTCGTATACCACCAATTCATCTGAAGCAAAGAAATTGGCTGCTTCACGGGAAGCACTTTCCGGTGAATCTGCCCCATGAATCAGATTATGTGGTGTGTGGCTGGCGAAGTCTCCGCGAATGGTACCCGGAGCTGCTTCCTTCACATTGGTTTTTCCGATGACGATGCGCGCAAGCGCCACAATATCGTCCCCTTCCCACACCATGGCAAATACAGGCCCAGATGTGATAAAACGAACCAAATCATCGAAAAACGGTTTGCCCTCATGTTCAGCATAATGGCGTTTTGCCTGTTCCTCAGACATCTGCACCAATTTGCCTGCCACCAACTTAAATCCTTTGTCTTCCAGACGGCTAATAATTCGACCGATCAATCCACGCTGCACACCATCCGGCTTCACCATCAAAAATGTACGATCCATCAGCTCACTCCTCACTCACGGTTCAAAGTTAATCACTATGTAAACGCAATCCCTCTGATTGTAACATACATGTCCAAATCCTCCCAATGAGGAATATCACAAGTCTGTTCATCTTTGGGTATGAGCGATCTGAGAGTTGAAGGTCATACAAAGTTTAATGCGTACGTTTAACCACAAAATGAGCGATGTCACGCAGGTTTTTGGTCGTCTTGATGTTAGGTAGCTGATCGAGAGCATCGAGCGCTTTCTTCATATATCGGTCAGCAAGGGCTTCTGCTTTAGCGATTCCTTGACTTTGGCGAATCATTCCAATTGCATCCGATGCACTTGCCCGTCCTTCTTCATGCTGTACACGGGAAATCTCCTTAAGCAAAGGTTCCCGCAGATCGGATTCTTCTAGGGCATAAAGTACAGGAAGAGTAATATTTCCTTGCTTCATATCACTGCCTGGTGGCTTACCAAGTTGTTTCTCGGTACCTACCAGATCCAGTACATCATCTTGAATCTGGAAAGCCATCCCCACATTGTATCCGTATGTATACAGCAGGGAAGATACATGCTCAGGCGCGCGTGTGGCCAATGCGCCTAACTGACAGCTAACCGCAATCAGAAGTGCTGTTTTACGGCGAATCCGCAGCAGATAGTTACGAACACTTTGTCCCGTATTGAAAAAGTCGCGAATTTGCTCCATTTCACCAATGGACATCTGTACCATGGCTTTGGCAAGAATACGATGAATAGCTGGATCGGATAATCCGGCAGTCATCTCAAGTGCCTTACCGTAGATATAGTCTCCTGTGTACATGGCAATCCGATTATCCCATTTTGACTTCACCGTGGGTTTGCCTCGGCGTGTCTCCGCATTATCAATCACATCATCGTGAACGAGCGATGCGGAATGAATCAGTTCCAACGGAACCGCAACCAGCTTCAGACGTTCAATGTCATATGTACCAAATTTCCCGCCAAGTAATACAAAAACGGGCCGCAACCGTTTTCCTCCTGCTTTGAGCAAATGAAGCGACGTTTCACTCAGCAGCTTCTGTTCTCCTCGAACACTGCGATAGAGCTCTTTCTCAATGTAATCCATGTCCTTTTTTAACAACCCGAAAATATCCAATAGTTTCATTCGTTCACCCGTATCAGCGTATTGTCAGTCCACAAATCCATGCTTACCTTCCCCTCCAGCAAGTCGGGCCTGCAGGCATTACGAAAAACCCGTCTTACCGTTCTTGCTTGTGTTTTTCCATAAAGATCTAACGTATTCTTCTTCACCGAATGTCATGGCCGACACCCGGGAATTAAACTCTGCGACTTGTTCTGAAACAAAATACAGAAGTTGCCGGAGCATGGGTCAAGACTGTGGTTCATGAAGACTTACCATCAGCACTCACCAATACCCCGGGATTCGGGGGACAAATAAACCGAGCAACACCTTGGCAAAAAACGCCTTGTATCGGACTCAGTCATTATCCCCGTTCATCCGGTTCTCCCCATCTTGTAAAAAGTTGATGTGGGATGCGCAAACTATCCAGCACTTTTCCCACCAAAAACAGAATCAACTCATCCATAGTCTGAGGTTTGTAATAAAAAGCAGGCATAGCCGGTATCATACGCACACCAAGACGTGAAAGCTTCAGCATGTTCTCCAGATGGATTGCATGAAGAGGCGTCTCACGTGGTACGAGGATCAATGTTCTTCCCTCTTTCAACATCACATCAGCTGCACGGGACATCAGATTATCCGAGGATCCCTGCGCAATGGACGAAAGAGTTCCCATAGAACATGGCATGATAATCATGCCGTCGGCCAGATAAGAACCACTTGCAATGGAGGCCCCTATATCACTCACAGGATGATAGATCAGAGAACCGGCACGGTTGCCGAATTTTTCTTCCAGCACCACATCCCGATTCGTCACATCCCAGTCCATTTCTTCTTTCAATACACGCCACCCTGCATTGGATATGACCAGATGAACGTTATATTCCAAATCAAGCAGCGTTTCAATTAATCGAATGCCATATATACTGCCACTCGCTCCGGTAATTCCGACAACCAGTCTTTTATTGTCCGGTTGCTGTACCATTTATTTCACCGCCAGATCAATCAGAGTAAACGTAAATACGATTATACTAAGCAAACTGTTCATGGTAAAAAACGCCGTTTGAACACGGCTCATATCATTAGGCGATACAATATAGTGTTGATAGAACAGAATTCCATACGTCACCAACATGCCTGCGCCATACCACCAGCTCAGATCTGTCATCAACAATAATGCAAGAAAACCAATTGCAGTAATCACATGGAAGAACTTAGCGATCTGCAAGGATTTAACCAGGCCAAAACGGGAAGGTATGGAGTGAAGACCCTCTCCCTGATCAAATTCCAGATCCTGACATGCATAGATAATATCAAAGCCCGCTGTCCAGAACACAATCGTAACGTACAGCACAATCGCTGTCCAATCCATCGTGCCTGTTACAGCTACCCAGCCACCAAGTGGTGCCAAACCAATCGTCATTCCGAGAACGACGTGGCATAACCATGTGAATCGTTTGGTGTACGAATACAGTACCAACATAAACACAGCAATAGGCAACAGCTGCATGGACAATACATTAAGATTGGATGAGGCCCAGAATAACAATATAAATGAGATAATGACAAATATAACAACTTCCCCATTTTTCAAAAGCCCTGCCGGGATGGCTCTCATCGCAGTACGGGGGTTTTTACCATCAATCGCTTGGTCAATAATCCGGTTCAAACCGAATGCTGCACTACGTGCACCGACCATCGCAAGCAATACCCACATGATCTGCATCCAGCTTGGGAAGGTATCATCCACTACCATGGAGCCTAGAATGGCCCCCATAAATGCAAAGGGTAAAGCAAAAAGCGTATGTTCAATCTTGATCATTTCTAAAAAGATGCGAATTTTCCTAAACATGCTGATTCTCCTTGGTTCCAATATGCAATGCCGCGATACCTCCGGTTAGAGGGTAGGCCTGCACTTCTTGTAATCCTGTTTCTGCAAAAATGTCCGCCAGTTCCTTCCTTCCGGGAAAAATCGCCAGAGAGTCGGGCAGCCATTTGTACTGCTCAAAACTTTTAGCAAACACTTTGGCAAGATTCGGTAAAACCTTCTCAAAATAAAAATAATAAATGCCTTTGAACGGCTGCCATGTTGGCTTGGACAATTCCAGACACACAACCATACCGCCCGGTTTGACCACACGTTTCATTTCAGATAACACCTGTCTGAGATCCGGTACATTGCGAAGCCCGAACCCGATTGTCACATAATCAAATGAATTGTCTTCAAAAGGAAGTGACATGGCGTTTCCCTGTGTCAGGGTAATCTGATTCTGACGTTGCACCGCATTGATCTTCGTCTGGCCGACCTCCAGCATGTTGCTGCTGAAATCAAGTCCGTGCATGTGCCCTGTTTCACTTGCTTCTGCCATAGCAAGCGTCCAGTCACACGTGCCGCAGCACAAATCAAGACCGGTGTCGCCTTTGGACATATTCATCTTTTTCATGGTGAATTTGCGCCAAGCCTTATGCCTGCGGAAACTTAGAATATCATTCATGACATCATATTTTCCGGCTATGCTCTGAAAAACCGAATGGACATATTCTTCTTTCGGTTTGGTCTCTCCGCTCCCCATTCGTCTGTCTCCCCCTCAATCTTCCCTTACTGCCGCATGTGAAGGCTGCAAATATGCCAAGTAAGGCTCAAGAATCGCATGGATCTCATGCAAGCCCATTCGCCCTTCCTCGTCTTGCAACAACACTTGAATGCGGTGTGTACAATCGCGAAGCTTGTCCAGCAAAACTTCACCAACCCTATGCTTCAGCATCATAGCGTTCCATGCACGTACATCCGGTTCAGATTGACGCAGCACAGTGCGCTCATCGTCATTACCATGCTCGTATATGTGCCAGTATGCATAGCTGTGGAGATATTGTCTTTCGTCATTCATCCGCTTCAGTTCTTCCACGATCGTTTCGCAGGAGCTGAATTCGGTCAACAGGCTGTTCCATAGTGATTCTTCGTTATCTCGAATCATGCCTGTAAATGAAAGAAACAGCTGCATTCTCAGCTGTACCGTTTCACGCAAGTATTCATCAGCCGAAACGAGAAGCTTCTTCATCCGTTCATACAGCGTCATCTTGCGTGCGTTCACTTCGGATACAGCACCACTGAGTTTGCCGATCATTTCAATTCTGCCCGCTTGGGCAAGCAATTGATAAAAACGGCTACTTAAATAATCTCCGGCGAGTACATTCAACTGGCGTGAACGCATCTCCTGCTCTCTCCGCTCACCGGAAATGGTATCGATTCGATCATGCGTATCCATGGCCAACTGAACGAGCGAAGTTGCAAGAGCATATAACTCTTGATGCACCTTTTCGTCTGTGCGGCCCACAAATACCTGCAGCAGACGTGCTCGGCTATCCGGAAATGATGGGATTTCCGTATGTTGTCGAATCATGTCGTAATCCGTATATTTCTTTGCTAGTTGGGGTACGCGATATGAATTCATTCTCAGCCTCCGAGCCTTAACATTGTTAAACCATTTCTGCACTACAATCTTATATATTATAGCATATGTTGATCGGGCACGCACTGAATCCTGCTATTCTATTACCCCTGACTTGTCATTTCGAATTGCTTCTTCCAGAGTTCGGTTTCCATCAAATGAAACCAGTCCTTCAATTCCTCTGAAAAGGCCGCACTTTTCCAGTTCCGTAATGTGTCAATCGCATACAGGGGCCACTCACCACGCCGAATATCAGCAGCAAGCAACAGATGTCGTTTATGCATCCATTCATCCTCTGCCATCACACGCAACAGCACCTGATCCACGTTATCCAGAGTACGAAAGCCCAGATCCGCCACAGCTGCCATGTTCTCATAGATTTCAGTGTAACTTGTACCTGTTCCTTTTACTTTGAGGTCCAGTGTCAAAATGGACTGTTTCCATTCCACTCTTGCGATGGGTGTGGATAGTTGCATGGAGCTTAGCACATCAACCAGATTGTCATTCGTTAGCTGAACAGGATGATGTGATGCAGAGGCAGGTTGTACGTTTTCCCCGCCCCAGGTACGCATATGTAAGGTTTGTATCGCAACAAGCAGAAAGACTGCCGCAACCGTTGCCAGCATTGAAGCAGTAACAATCATCCGCGGATTCATATACGCCTCCCTGCCTTTACCTGTTAGTGTAGTCTGTCCGGTAAAGGCTCATACCTCATTGTACAATGAAAAAAAGCAGGCTATGCCTGCAATCTTCATTTGATTGTATTCAATCTGTACATTACTCCGATTCAATCTGTCCATGCTTGGTAATCAGCGTGGCTTTGCCCCGGATTTTAATAGCTGAGGTATGGGTGGTAAATTGGGCAAACATCACTTCACCCTTGTCCAATTTCTCGGTGTGGTGAAAACGTGTATCCTGACCTCGGGTTAATCCGATCACCTGGACACCATTTTCCTCTGCCTTAATTACAATATAATCATTGCCGGTTGGATGATCCATCACGCATGTCCCCTTCTTAAGTTCGATAGCGTTAATGATGATTAAGA
The DNA here is from genome assembly GCF_038595085.1 of Paenibacillus sp. FSL R5-0749. NCBI lineage: Bacteria > Bacillati > Bacillota > Bacilli > Caryophanales > Paenibacillaceae > Paenibacillus > Paenibacillus sp. FSL R5-0749. The sequence continues at coordinate 4,302,177 of NZ_CP152005.1, forward strand.
TTGTTTCATTTGTCAACCTGCGCCTTATACGAATGCACCGCAAGAATCAGCTACCCCCGGGTCATACTACAGTTGTACCCCCACAGAAAGGAGAATCTACATGAAGTACACCCCTGCCGCACTTACAGACGAGCATATTCATCAGTTAAAAGAAATTGAACAGCATCTGTCTGCAGCTGCTGGCGAAGAACTGATTCTCGTTGCTTATACCGGGCAACCGGATGATCCTGAGCACTCGGATAGCCGCAAGAATCATCGTTAAAGGGCAAAAGAAAAGGCCGTGAACAAGTCACGGTCTTTTTGTCGACATATGGAATATGTAGAAATCTTATTTAATTCCGTCTTTGAGCGCTTTACCTGGTTTGAATGCAGGAATTTTGCTCGCAGGAATTTCGATTTCTTCACCTGTTTGCGGGTTGCGTCCTTTACGTGCGGAGCGCTCGCGAACTTCGAAGTTCCCAAAACCAACCAATTGTACTTTATCTCCGCTTTGAAGAGCCTCAGAGATTGCTTCGAATACGGCATCAACCGCTTTCGTTACATCTTTTTTGGACAATTCAGTCGCTTCAGATACGTGTGTAATCAAGTCTGATTTGTTCATTTGTTTTTCACCTCCTGTATCAATGTCCTGAATGTTATACTGTGTTTCCGTTTTATAGCGAAATATACGTTCATACGCAAAAAATCTACGTACATCTTGAGCGATGAACACAAATCTCCGCTTGCGGTCAACAGTCATTTTCGGCAGAATGTCGTCTGAAACCACGGGCATTTCAGACGCCGAACAAATTTCATACTAATACAGACAGCCCACAATTTCAAGTCCGGTTGCGGTTTAAGACGTAAAATGTAACCGCCAGGGCAAGCACGAGAACTCCACCTTTTACAATATCATGCGTGAAATACTGTACGTTCATCATCGTTAACCCGTTCACAAGAACACCAATCAGAACCGAACCGATGAAGGTTCCGATGACATTCGGTTTACCCGCGCCGAACACAGAGAAACCGACAAACACTGCCGCTACGGATTCCATTAACAACGGTGATCCCGCATCGATTTGCCCAGATCCTACTTTGGAAGCATAGATGATACCACCGATTGCTGCAAACACTCCAGCGGCCACATAGGCGAGTGTACGCACCTTTTTCACCTTGATTCCAGACAATCGTGCAGCTTCCTCATTACCGCCTGTAATGTACATCTGGCGCCCATATTTCGTATACGTCAAAAAGATATGCACACCTATTACCGCAATAAGCAGCAGGATAACCGATATAGGCATCCCCAGCCATTTACCCTGCCCTATAAGCAGGAAGGTCGAGTCCATCTCGCCCGCAGCTTTGCTCCCATCAGGGAACTGCATATGATTGTAAATGGTATATCCCTGTGCATACGTTTTGTGAATACCTCCGATGATGTACATCGTGGCGAGGGTTGCCAGCAAATCCGGAATACGCAATTTTACAATGAGCAAAGCGTTCAACAAACCAATAACAGCACCGATAATTAGTGGCACGATAATGACGATTGCTAGCGGTTGTTGATACCATATCATTAACGAAGCCGTCACGACGGTGGTCAATGAAACAGTCGCCCCTACAGAGAGATCAAATCCATCAACAATGAGAGATAACGTAACACCTATCGCTACAAACGTGACGATTGAAATCGAGCCCAAAATATCGGTCAAGTTACTGTACGTAAAGAAATAAGGCAATTTAATGCCGAAAAATGCGATAACTCCTATAATAACTATAATTGCTCCGTAACGGAACGCAAAATCCAGTGATTTATCCTTCATGATTGCACCTCTTGTCCACCGCTTGCATAGTATAGCAGCTGTTCTTGATTAGTCTCGCCTCGTTTGAACTCTTTCACGATAACACCCTCGCACATGACAGCGATTCGGTCGCCAATTCCCATGCCTTCATCCAGTTCACAGGTGAAATAGATGACGCCCTTGCCGGCTAAAGCCAGTTCGTTGATAATGCGGAAAATGTCACTTTTTGCCCCGATATCTACGCCTTTGGTTGGCTCATCAAATATAAATACATCTGCATCCGCGTTAAGCCATTTGCCAATGGCTACCTTCTGCTGATTACCACCGCTTAGATATTTCACTTCCTGCTTCACTGACGATGTTTTGATTCCAAGCTGTTTCACCAATGACTCAGCATTCAGACGTTCCCGTTTGCGGCTTACGAAACCTAATGTACTGAGACGGCTAAGCAAAGGCAGACTTAGATTCCGTTCCACGTTCTCCTGAATCAGGATTCCTTGTTTACGTCGCTCCTCCGGTACAGAAACAATCCCCAGAGCCGCCGCATCCGCAGGCTGAGACAGACGAAGATTACGGTTGTTAAGCCGGATCTCCCCTCCCTCCAGCCGATCTGCACCAATCAGCAAACGAGAGCTTTCCGTTTTACCCGCGCCTACCAGGCCAACCACAGCGAGAACTTCACCTCGGCGTACAGAGAGGTCAACACCTTTGACTTTCACTCCACGACGAAGCCCACGAGCTTCCAACAGCATCTCCCCCACGGGGGCTTCCGTCTTCGGAAACTCTTCTTCAAATGGTTTGCCTAACATCTGAGTAACCAAATCGTTGATTGTCAGTCCCTTTGCTTCGCCGGTAAATACATGTTGCCCATCCCTCATAACCGTAACGCGATCACAGTGACCCGTCACTTCAGCAAGACGATGGGTTATGAAAATGCAGGCTACGCCCCGTTCCTTCAAAAGATGAACAATCCGGAAAAATGCATCCGTTTCTTCCTGACTCAGCGGTGCAGTAGGTTCGTCAAAAATGATGACCTTGGCATCCTGAATCAAAATCCGCGCCAGCAGTATCATCTGTTTTTCTGCAAGCGTCAGATCAGCCACTTTTTGGTGAACGGATATGTCCGCCCCTAATTGCTTCAATGCCTCAATCGCACGCTGTTGCAGCTTCCGTGGACTTTTCCACCACCCCCCGGCAGGTGAAGCCAACTGATCCAACATAATGTTCTCCGCAGCCGTCAGCTGTGGCACCAGTGCCGCATCCACTTCCTGATAGACACAGTGAATCCCGCTTGCCTTCGCGTCTCCCGGAGAACTTAAATGAAGCGCTTGTCCACTCAGCTGAATCGTCCCCTGATCCAATGGATAAGCACCAGACAAAATTTTCATTAACGTACTCTTACCGGCACCATTGGCACCCAGCAGTGCATGAATCTCTCCGCCTTTTACAGAGAAATCCACATCCTTCAGTGCAGGTATGCCTGAAAACTGCTTGTGGATGTGTTCCATTTGAAGCAGAATCGGTGCAGTGCTCATGATGTTAACCTCCAATCGTTCCCTTCCGGGAGCATCCCTTTTTTCATCCAGGCCATACATATCTTCATTATGTTTGAAAAAAGCGCGCCTTGCGGCGCGCTTCCTATACGCTGCTTATTTAGCAGTAATTCCGTATTCGCTCATCCAGTCCTTGATTCCTTGTGTGCTTCCACCCCATCCTTCAACGAACTCTGACAGCTCCGAAGTGGAGATTTGTTGATCTGGCAGAGCTTCACGTTGAACATAGACCGGGTTAAGCACAACTGAATCTTCTGTCTCGTCCCCGTTCAGTTTCTGATAAGCATAACGGACTTGGACGCGACCAATATCCGTTGGATCAACAGCAGCAGAAGCAACCCAAGGATTTTTCGGGTCCTGAATCATTTGCAGATCCTCGTCACTCATATCGATACCATACACTTTGATCTCGTCACGTCCAGCTTGTTGAATTGCGCGCGCTGCACCTTTGGCGAATTCATCCCATGCAGTCCATACAGCTGTAATCTCACCTTTTGGATATTGCTTGAGAATAGCTTCCATTTTGGCTTGAGTATCCAGCGCCGGATTCTGTGCGGAACCAAATGTAGCTATTTCCTTGATGTCCGGATTTGCTTTCATGAATTCACCGTATGCAATCTGACGACGTTCCATCGGTGCGAAACCAGCTACCCATACTTTCACAATATTTCCTTGTCCATTGATATCTTTTTTCATTTGCTCCAGTGTGAGCTCAGCCATCTTCTGGTCATCCTGTGACAGGACTGTAGCTCCCGGTACAGTAATGGCTGCGTCGAATACAACCACGGGAATGTTCTGTTCTACTGCCTTCTTCACGCCTGGCTCTAATAGGGAATCGCCGTGATCCGTAAGAATGGCATCGAATTTCTGGTTAATTGCGCTATCAAGCAAAGATACCATCTTTGCTTTGTCATTATCGGCAACAAACGTCGTCAGTTCGCCACCGAATTTTTCGATTTCTTGTTTGACTCCTTGTACATATTGCTGCGAGAAGGTACCTGTATTAAATTCCATAATAAGTGCAATTCTTTTACCGCTTAGAGGGCCTGTAACTGCTTCCGTTTTCGGCGTATCAGCTGATTCACCTGAAGCTGGAGTTGCTGCCGGTTCTTTTTTAATTCCGCAAGCGGACAGTGCCAATGTAAATACCAATAACACACTCAACCATACCCATTTTATCTCTTTTCTTTTCATCTCTGTCTCCCCCTGTCCACTCTCTGTGATCTCGATCACAATAGTTGAATATTAATATAACGGCTAATCCCTAGTATGTAAATGGGTTTTAGCAATTTAAAGCTAAAAATCGCTAAGTTTTTTTGAAAGCACTATCCTTCCCATCCATTTCATCCAAAATAAAGAAATCACATAAAAAAGACCGCGAGGGGATTTCCCCTTACGGTCTTTTGATGTCTTACAGAATGATAGCGATCAAGCCACCTGAACCTTCGTTAATGATTCTTCCCAGCGTCTCTTGCAGTTTGTATCTTGCATTATCCGGCATCATGGCAATCTTGCCCTGAATCCCTTCTCGCACGATAGAGTGCAGCGAACGGCCGAACATATCTGAATCCCATACCTTGATCGGATCGTTCTCGAAGTCCTGCATCAGGTATCTCACCAGTTCCTCACTTTGCTTCTCCGTACCGATAATTGGAGCGAACTCCGATTCCACATCAACCCGGATCATATGAATGGACGGTGCCGTAGCTTTCAGGCGTACGCCAAATTTGGTGCCCTGACGAATGAGCTCAGGTTCATCCAGAGCCATCTCGGCGAGAGATGGAGCAGCAATGCCGTATCCGGTCGTTTTGACCATTTCCAGCGCTTCTGCGAAGCGATCGTATTCTCTCTTCGCATGTGAGAACTCCTGCATCAATTGCAGCAGATGATCCTTGCCGCGAATCTCGATGCCAACCACTTCTACGAGAATCTGATCATACAGCTCATCCGGCGCATACAGGTCAATTTCAGCTACACCCTGCCCCATGTTCATACCACTCAGGCCTGCGCGATCAATGAATTCATATTCCATGAACTGAGCGACAACCCGATCCACATCGCGAAGTCTGCGAATATCCTTCACGGTATCCCGTACAGAATTTTCGTAGTTGCTTCGCAGCCAGTGAGTCTCGTTCAGCACCATAACCCAGCTCGGCAGGTTTACATTCACTTCATGCACAGGGAACTCATAGAGCACTTCACGAAGTACACCCGTCACATCATCTTCAGTCATTGTGGCTGCACTGAGTGTCATCACCGGAATGTCGTATTTGGCAGCAAGTTCACTACGCAATTGCAGGGCTTCTTCACTACGTGGGCGAGTGGAGTTGATGACCAAGACAAATGGTTTACCGACTTCTTTCAATTCCGCAATAACCCGTTCTTCGGATTCCACATAGGAACTGCGGGCAATTTCGGCAATTGTGCCGTCTGTTGTGACCACAACACCCAGTGTGGAATGCTCCTGAATGACTTTGCGAGTCCCAATCTCGGCGGCTTCCTGGAACGGAATTGGCTCTTCGAACCAAGGCGTGGAGATCATGCGCGGACCATTTTCATCCTCGTACCCCTTGGCTCCTTCCACCGCGTAACCCACACAATCCACAAGGCGTACATTGACATCAAGCCCTTCGGCCACCTTGATCTGAACTGCGTTATTCGGTACAAATTTTGGTTCGGTTGTCATGATGGTTTTGCCTGCTGCACTTTGTGGAAGTTCATCCACTGCACGGGCACGATCGGCCTCGCTTGCGATGTTGGGCAATACGATCGTTTCCATGAATCGTTTAATAAATGTTGATTTTCCCGTCCGGACTGCGCCGACAACCCCGAGATAAATATCCCCTCCGGTCCGCTCAGCTATGTCCTTAAAAATGTCCACTTTCTCCAATGAAATCCCCTCCCTAAATTACTCCGAAGGAAAAATGCTAAAGAGCATCCGCTTCGTTTTTTCAATCAGAAGACTGAAATCCCTGCAACGGTAGAGCCGCCTTTGTGAGTGCCCGGAAGTCGTCCGCCGCCGAACGTTGCATTCTGATGAAACCGGCGAGAGCGGCGTTAACTCGTACATGCAATTGGACTAGTATCATCTTATGTATCCGTATGCGGCAATATGACGCGTATTTTTGTTTTTTTATCTTATGGTGATGACATTAGGAGAATCCCCCGATCTCGGACTGCGCGTCTTTATTTCAATCTACTTTATGTGATCCATGAAGTTTTTATGACGGTTATTGCTCATACGGACAAAAGAAAAAAGAGATATTCCTGATTTGGAATATCTCTTTTTGAACCCTTAGAGGCATGGGGTGGCATACAGTTAGATCATATGAATGGCAACCAGACTTATTTTGTTGGCTGTGCCACTGGTGCATTATTTTGCCAAGTGTATAAAACAGATTTTACAGGTACGAAGTAGGAGTGTTCCAACAGAAGATCCCGAACATCATCCGTCTCTGCTGGAGACACATCAGACTTTTCCACTGCCTGCATAATGTCAAAAGCATAATCTACATAGACTTTGCCTTCGTCATCCATCATAAAAGGTAATGCCTGACCCGAATACACACTATTCAATGTAGTGGAAGGAGTTCCTGCCTGTGCAGCCTGATCCATATTCACAGCATATAACCCCGGATACAATTCTTCCCCGCTTGGCAGCTTATTGTTATGTACGGATTTATATTGATTAACCATTCGCTGCACATCGTTGACTTTCTGAACGGTCAGGAGGTCCATCACTTTAACGGTGGGATTCACTTCTTCATCCTGAATAAGGAAGTAAGCGCTACCACCGCTTTCAAAAGCGGTTCCCGGTATTTCATCCAGATACCCCAGCTGCTTCAACTTGGGCAGATCCACTCTGAATTTTTCATATTTTGGCGTTTCCATATCTGCATTGAGGATGGGTAAAATCCCCTCATCTTGCTGGAATGCCTCTACCGCACTCTGGATACGGCTCACGCTTTCCCGATAGGCTATTTTAGGGTCCGAATTGCTCTGCGATGGATACATACAACCACTTGCTGTAAAAGCAAACAACAGGAATAACAGCAGACCGCTCATCTGATGCGTCAGACGGTGCCGTCCGCTTCCTTCAACACCTTTTGGCTTGTTCCTAATCATTCGTGTCCTCCTAGAATAACGCTTATCTCAGAACCAGTCGTCTTCCTGTTGCTGACGTTCCAGTTGTTTCCGTATGGCTGCCTTCAGCGGGTCCTCCGGAACATGAACCGATAGAGAACCACACACCTTGGCCTGACAGGACAGTCTTGTACCTGCTTCCAACAATGAACCCAACTTGCGCTTTTCTGCATCCGTTGGCGGATACAGTTCCGCCCGATATTCTTCGCCTACGTTCACCTTGCACATCAAGCAAGCAGCTTTACCATCACATCGGGTCGTAATCTTCACTCCCGCTCGTCGTGCTGCATGCAGAAGTGTCGCCCCTGGTTTAAGCACGATCGATTTGTTCATGGGTAAAAAAGTAACCTTGTAGTCCATTATATTCCTCCCTACTGTGACCAGGCAAAGCCAACAAGTTCTTCCACTTCGGCTCTAAAGCGGCTTGTCCATACATTCTGTTGACTTAAAAGCATCATTATAGGTTGATGGGCATGTGGTTGCTGACGCATCTGTGATGCAATGGGTACATAACGATCTTCTCGACCTCGCAGCATATTAAACAACAGCTCATGCGCAAGCGGCATCAGTCGCAGGGGATATGAACCCACTTGTGCTACTGGTGCATGCGGAGCAAGTACATGTTCAATATCGATGCGGTACCAACTTTTGCGAGCCCATATTTCGAAGCCACCAACCAGTTCCAGCGCACATTCACCAACCTGATAGTGGCTTAGCAGAGAAGCATAAGGTCCAGTTTTATCCACTGTGGGCTCGTCAAGCATTTCCCCTGGAGCACTACGGTGAAGTTCCTTAGCAGCAGCAACATCCGCATAAATATCAATATCTCTGGGAGCCTGTTGCAACTCTACCCCCTGAAGCAGCAACCCACAGCTTCCTCCAAGCAACCATGTCTGTGGCTGTGTGTTCCAGGCTTTGGCCGTTTCCAGCAAAGCCGCGTGTAATTCCGGATAACGCTCTGTCCGACCCTCCGTATCATGCGGCCCCATAGGCTCACACTCCCCTCATCCGTGTTCATTGTGTCAGTTCTTATGATGTGCTTATGCGGATGTTAACCTTCAGGCATAGGAAATCAGGTCAGAGAAGCGATTCCACCGAAAAAGCCAATCAGCATAATCAAAAATGCAATGAAGGAAAGAATCCCTCGTACAATACCTTTTGTTTTGGCACGAGCAAACGTAATCAGGAATACAGATAGTCCCATAATGAGGATGGCGACCAATGACAGCCACATCTTGTCCATTGCGCTCATAATCCAGCAATCTCCCCTTCAGTCCGATATTCATCACTGACACTGTGACAATTGCAACCATTATAACACGAAATTCAGCGCAACTTTCCAAAAAAAAGACAAAAAAGCAAGCCGACAGGAGCCGACTCGTCTTTTTGTCTTACTGGATCACCTGCACATGCAGGCGTGATCTATTATTTTTTCATCATCATTTTCATTAACGATTCCATACTGCTCGGATTCAATCCGCTTTTCTTGACCGCACTCACAATATCCTTAACCGTATCCTCAGATACCGGAACTTTCGCCATGGCGGATACTTGTTTGATCAATTGGCGCAACTGAGCTTCATTTTGAATCGTCGTTGGTTTCACCGTGCTTGCCAATTTCTTGACGGCACCTTCTGTAATCGTTTTACCCGTTTTCTTGTTGATTGCATTCAGCGCATCTTTGGAAATGTTGTTACCCATTCGTCTCCCCTCCTCCGGCAATACTCATGTGTATAGTATGAGTCCGGAACAGAAAAGGTGAATAAGCTTCTCATTTCACAAATAGGTTTAGGCGGATTACAATCAGGAATGCCACTGCTCCCAGGTTTCAAGCTTCATGACTTCCATTTCAGTCTTCGGGTCACGTCCCATCAAGGCTTCAACTGCATCACGCGGCTGTCTCTCCTGGAATAAAACGTGATACAGCTGATCCGCAATCGGCATTTGCACACCGTATTTTTGCGAGATGAAATAGGCAGCTTGGGTAGTTCGAATGCCTTCTACCACCATGCCCATGGACTTCAGAACATCATCCAGCTTCTGTCCCTGGCCCAACATCGAACCTGCTCTCCAGTTCCGGCTATGCTGACTTGTAGCCGTTACAACCAGATCTCCGATTCCGGCAAGTCCCGAAAACGTTAGCGGATTCGCTCCCATCTCTACTCCAATACGTGTGATCTCTGCCAGACCACGTGTTAGCAAAGCGGCTTTGGCATTATCACCGAACTGAAGACCATCGGACATACCTGCACCAAGAGCAATAATGTTTTTGAATGCACCTGCCAGCTCAACACCGAGCATATCCCGATTCGTGTAAACCCGGAAATAGGCATTCATAAACAAAGCTTGAGCAGCCTCGGCAGATGACTTATCCAATGAAGCTACAACCACAGTAGTCGGACAACGCTTCACCACTTCTTCCGCATGGCTTGGGCCAGAAAGAACTACAACACGGCCTTCTTCACATTCAAGTTCTTCTGAAATGACTGTAGACATCCGTTTGAGGCTTTCTGTCTCAAAACCTTTGGTTGCATGAATGACTAACATCTCAGGCTTATAATAAGCCTTAAGCTGGTTCGTAACTGCACGCATGGCTGAAGAAGGCGCAACAATTAACACAGCTATAGCGCCTTCCACCGCTGCTTCCATATCACTTGTTGCCTGAATTCGTGGTGAAAGCTCCGCATCCGGTAGATAGCGAGCATTGGTGTGCTTGCTATTGATTTCGTTAGCCTGGTCTTCACCACGTGTCCACATCATCACGTCCAACTGATTGGCGGCAAGTACACTGGCCAGAGCTGTTCCCCAGCTCCCAGCAACCAGAACAGCAACTTTTTTAGACAACACGTTTACCCCCTCCAGGGTTTTTCGATCCCAATTTATTTTCCTGTCCTTTGGCGAGCTTCGCAATATTGGTACGATGTCTCCAGAACGCAAACAGACAAATAATCAGACTCCCCCAGAAGATATTCATTGAATATCCGGGTAATACCAGAATAAAGATGGGTGTAAATGCTACAAAAATCAGAGACCCCAATGAAACATACCGGGTCAATACAATAGACAGAATAGCGATCACCCCAGCACATAACGCAGGTAGGAAAGCAAGACTCACCAGAACACCAATGGCCGTGGCAATCCCTTTTCCTCCACGAAAATGGAAGTAAAGAGGCCAGTTATGTCCTGCGATGGCTGCTATACCACTGAGTGCAGGAATCCAGGCAGAACCGTTGCCGAGCCAGATTCCAATCCATACAGCTGCAACACCCTTAAGTACATCAAGTAACAGAACAGCAATAGCCGGTCCTTTACCCAATATACGCAACGTATTGGTAGCTCCTGCGTTTCCGCTTCCGTGCTGACGAATATCGATCCCCCGTATCGCTTTTGCAAGGAGGACACTAAAGCTGATCGAACCGAGCAGATAACTCAGCACAATCGCTGCGATTGGTAAAATCACACACTTCTCCCCTAACCTTCGTCGGACTTCCTCCGAGTAAATATACGGATTGGTGTACCTTCAAAGTTAAACGCTGCACGGATCTTGTTCTCCAGATAGCGCTCGTATGAGAAGTGCATCAATTCCGGATCGTTCACAAAAACAACCATGGTCGGTGGCTTAACGGCAACCTGAGTCACATAGTTGATTCTCATTCTCCGTCCTTTATCTGTTGGCGGAGGGTTAATAGCTACCGCATCCGATACGACATCGTTAAGCAGATGCGTCTGAACACGCAACGAGTGTTGTTCCGCCACATGTTTTACAACCGGCAATAATTTTTGTAAGCGTTGTTTTGTCAGGGCTGACAAAAATACGACTGGAGCATACGTCATAAACAGGAAGTGATCCCGAATTTTCGTCTCAAACTCTTTCATCGTTTTGTCATGCTTCTCGACTACATCCCATTTGTTCACGACAAACAAAGACGCTTTGCCCGCTTCAAATGCATATCCAGCAATATGCTTGTCCTGCTCAATAATGCCTTCTTCACCATTAATGACAATCAGAACGACATCTGCACGCTCAATCGCACGCATAGCACGCATTACACTGTATTTCTCAGTTGTTTCATATACTTTACCACGCTTACGCATACCTGCTGTATCAATCAGCACGTAACGTTGGCCGTCTTTTTCAAAAGGTGTATCAATCGCATCCCGGGTCGTTCCAGCCACATCACTTACAATGACACGCTCTTCCCCCAGAATAGCGTTCACCAGTGAAGATTTACCCACATTAGGACGTCCGATCAGAGCTACACGAATGACATCTTCGTCGTAAGTCTCTTCCTCAAGTTCTGGCAACTTCTCCACAATAGCATCAAGCAAATCACCTACACCTGTACCGTGACTTCCGGATACGCCGATGGGATCACCGAAACCGAATCCATAAAACTCATAAATGAGCTCACTTCGTCCGATATTATCCACTTTGTTAACCGCTACAACAATAGGCTTGCCTGAGCGGTATAGCATCTCTGCTACCTCTTCATCCGATTGCGTAATACCTGCTTTTGCATCACACATGAATACAATAACATCTGCTTCTTCAATAGCGAGCTCTGCTTGCATACGAATCGATTTTAAGATTACATCTTCACCATCAATTTCGATACCACCTGTATCAATAATACTAAATGGTTTACCGTTCCATTCACCGATTCCATATATACGGTCACGGGTAATGCCCGGCTTGTCTTCCACAATGGCCAGTCTGTCGCCGATGATCCGATTGAAAATGGTGGATTTACCCACGTTCGGTCGTCCGACAATTGCCACAACGGGTCTTGCCATACAGTCCACTCCTCCTGTCCATACTTACGATAATCATCATAGCAAAAAAGATAAGTCTTGGCTAACGTTTCATGCCAAATTACTTGCAATAAAAACAATCGGCGAACCCGCCTGGGGCTCGCCGATCTTGCTTTTATTATTCAGCAAAATATGCAGTATATAACTTAGAACCATGCATTGTTAACTTATTTGAATTTGCTGAGTTTGTCACCAAACAGTTCGCCGAGCGTAGTGCTCATACCTTGATTGTTCAAGGAAACGTTTGGATTGTTGATTTCTTCACGTGGAGCGTTGTTTCTTGCTGGACGCTCTGATTTTTGTGGTTGAGCAGGAGCTTCTTCAGTTTCTTTGATGCTCAAGCTTACACGTTGCTCAGAAGGGTTCATGTCCAAGATTTTAACTTGAACTTCTTGTCCTTCTTTCAGCACTTCATGAGGAGTGCCGATGTGTTTGTGGGAGATTTGTGAAATATGCACAAGTCCCTCAACACCAGGAGCGATTTCAACAAATGCACCGAAGTCGACCAGACGTTTTACAACACCTGTTACGATATCGCTGGAATTGAATTTCTCGCTTGCAGTTTCCCAAGGACCTGGTTGAACTGCTTTCATGCTCAGGCTGATTTTGCCTTTTTCAGGGTCAACTTTCAGCACTTTCACACTAACTTTATCGCCTTCAGACAGAACGTCGGATGGTTTTTCAACGTGTGTCCAAGCCAGCTCGGATACGTGAACCAAACCGTCAACTCCGCCCACATCAACAAAAGCGCCGAATTGAGTCAAACGTTGTACTGTACCTTCGATCACTTGACCTTCTTGCAAACCAGCCATAACCGTTGCTTTGTTTGCTTCGAATTCTTGCTCCAGTACGTCTTTTTGGGAAAGGATCACTTTGTTGTTCTCACGGTCGATCTCTTTCACTTTAACACGCAGTGTGCGTCCTTTGTAGTCGCTGAAGTCTTCAACGAAATGGCGTTCAACCATGGATGCCGGGATAAATCCACGCACGCCCACGTCTGCTACCAGACCGCCTTTAACAACATCACCTACAACAACTTCGAATACGTCTTGGTCTTCAAAATGCTTTTGCAATTGATCCCAAGCGTTTTCGCTGTCGATTGCACGTTTGGACAGAACGAGTTTTTCTTTCTCGTCGTCGATGCTAAGAACTTTAGCTTCAACTTCTTGTCCAACTTCTACTGCATCAGACGCGCTGTCCACATGTAATGAAGACAGTTCACGAATTGGAATGACACCGTCATATTTATATCCAATGCTCACATAGGCTTGGTTATCTTCCAATTTGACGATGGTTCCTTTTACGGTATCTCCTTTTTTCAAGGAAACGAATTGATCCAACTCATCTTGGGTTGCTTCTTGATTTTTCATTTCTTCCGACATGTCAAATACCCTCCTCAATTCAAAAACCCCATTATATTCAAACCTGCCTGTAGCAGAGTTCAAAACACTTTCATCACTGAGTACTCAAGCTTTAGTCTCCCTCAAAAATATGGAAACATGCACTCAGCTACCGACGAAGCCATTACTTGCTTGGCACGCCCGTTTGCACCATTTCGTTAATCTTGGACATAATCTTTTCAGTCGCCTTCTCCAGAGCTTCTCCGGAGGGGTCTTCCTTGAACTCGTCCAAACTTACTGGTGCTCCATATACAACTTTCATCTTACGAAAAACTTTGTAGTTACCGATAATAGCAGTAGGAATAACTGTAGCGCCACTACGGAGAGCAAAACTCGCTGCTCCTTTTTTGCCGATACCTCCATCATTGTGACGGCTTCCCGAGGGGAAGATCCCAAGCACTTGACCATCACGCAAAATATTGAGTGAGGTTTTGATGGATTCCTTGCTGACACCTCCACGTTTAACGGGGAAAGCGCCCACGGCTTTGATAATTCGGCCGAGTACCGGAATTTCAAACAATTCGCTTTTGGCCATGAAACGCACCTGACGGCGAATTTTGATACCAACAGTTGGAGGATCGAAATTACTAATATGATTGGAACATAAAAGTACGCCGCCTTCTTCCGGAATATTCTCCCGTCCAACGGCCTCCAAGCGGAAAAGAATGGTGTAAATGATCCGCAGTAATGTGCTGCAAAATGTGTAAATCATAGACCGATCTCTCCTCTGACCATTGTGCAATAAGATACGATTTTGTCAACCACTTCATGAATGTTCATCTTTGTTGTATCCAGGACGATAGCATCCTCAGCACAACGCAGTGGGGAAATTTCCCGATTCTCATCCAATCTGTCACGGGTGGCAATGTCTCGCTCCAGCTGTTGCAACGTCAGTCCTTCAGAGGGGTCCAGTTCTTTGAAGCGGCGAAGCGCACGCTCTTCCACACTGGCAGTCATAAAGATTTTCACTTCCGCATCGGGCAATACTGTCGTTCCGATATCGCGTCCATCCATAACGACGCCCTTGCGCAAAGCCATTTGCCGCTGAGTATCCACTAATTGCGTACGCAGCCCCTCGATTTGCGCATATCGGGACACGATTCCCGTCACTTCACGGGAGCGAATTTCCGAGGTTACTTCTTCCCCATTACAGAACACTTTCTGTCCGTCGGGATCCGGTTGTAAATCAATGACCAGCTTTTGGGCTTCCTGAAGTACCTGTGTCACTTCTTCTGGCGCAATATCTTTCCGAAGCATGTGCAAGGTTACCGCACGGTACATTGCGCCTGTATCGACGTATACATACGCGAGCGCCTCTGCAACCAATCGGGCCACCGTGCTTTTCCCGGCACCGGCAGGTCCGTCAATTGCAACGTTCATTTTCCCGTTCTCTGATGTGTTCTGGCTTGCCAACGGGGCATTCCTCCTCAAACGATAAACCTCAATAAAAAAACAGGCATTGCCTGCATCGTGAAAATTATACCACACTCTACACATGGATGCAAAAACAGACAAATCAGCGCTGCCCGTACTCATTCACCGTTTGCAATTGAACTGGCGTTCCTTCCAGACGGTCAATCGTGGTCAAATTCTTTTTGAAGCCTGGTACCAACAGCAGTAATTGATACACCACAAGCAGGATTAAAAGGCCTGTAATCAGAATCGTAACCCTTCGTTCCATTCGTCTGGAGAAAACATAATAAAGTCGTTCATATCTGCGGGTTGCATGACGATGATTCAAGACAATTCCTCCGTTTTTTACATTACAGTGCCCGCAGTTCCCTCTATTTATGCCACAACATTCCTATTTCGTGCGATAGTCCAGTTGCCGTTCGAAACAAAACTTGATAATTTTCTGGCGCTCCGAATCTGAGATCTGCACAAATTTCAGCATGCATAACTGTCTGCCGGTTTCCAGGGTTTTGATCCGCACAACTTCAGCTTCAAAATTCACATGTTCTATGATTGAATTCCGGTATGGAACAAGCAACCAGCATTTCAATTTTTGACCTTCAGCTATTGGAAACCCTGATTCGCCGTAGATGGACAATCCACCGCCACCAATATCTTCAGTCAATCCGACGGCACGGGTCAGATCTTCACTCTGGATGGCCAATTCGAGATTTGCATGAACACGAAGAAAGCTACGCCGTTGTATTTTGGATATATCGCTCGCAAGCGGTTTGCGTATACGAACAAGACGAACCACATCTTCTTCAAATCCTGTGACAAAGGTATTAAAATAATGTCTGACTCCATCTTCCGTAATGTATGAAATGGACAGTTCCTCTCCGAAAAAAAGTCTTTTCAGACGGCTGCTTCCTTGTTGCATTGGGACCTCAATCAGAAAACTGCTGTCATCCATATCTGCAATGCGTGATTTGTACTCTTTGTGTTCCTCTTTTTCATCTGCAGAAGCAATCTGGATGAATAAAATTTCATTTATTTTAGGAAACAAGCTGTTCACCGCCACTTTATGTATTTATCTTCGTATGTACAAGGACTATTATACCATGACCTTTCTCACATTGAACAAGAAAAAAACAGACCACATCGTGGTCTGCCGCAATTATTCGCTCAACTTAAAATTGAGATTATCCATCTTTTTATGAGGTTGCATTGACCGGTTTGATCTCTTCAACCGCTTCTTCTATTCCTGTATTCGCATTAATGTATATCCGGTAACGAGAACCATTAATTTTCCCTCCGAATTCATAACACAATACTTCTTTGCTGTAATCATTCTCAATCAGAGATTTTCGTACATAATTTTCTTCAAAGTCTGAGTTGAGCTTTTGACGTGCCTGTTGCTCCGTAAGTGTTGCTTTCGGAATTTTGCGCTTGTCATTATGTTCATAGACAAAGTCACTCGCCTGAAATCCGGTTACTTCTCCTGTATCCAGTCCTACACGAACTGACATTTTCTCAGGATAGATCAAGGTGTCCCCTTGCTTACGCACGTAAGTAAGGTTACCCAAATTACCAAATTCATCGTAATTGACGGCTTTCATATCTTTGTAGCCTTTATTCGTTAGAAATTGATCTGCTTTTGCCATGGCATCCTGACGAGATACTTTTTTGGTTCCAATCGGACGTGTATCACTATAAGAGATAAGCATCCCCCCATTACGGGTGAAATCCATCATCAGTTTGCCATTGTTGGCATGATCGACCGTCGCAGTATACGATTCCCAGTCCGTTCCTTTACCGTTTTCCTGCACCTTAATTTTGCTGCTGTCCGCATCAGAGAATTTTGCAGCCTTGCTCTGAATCTGTTCTTTGGTCACCGGCATGCCGTCCAGTTTCTTGACTGTTCGTTTGGCATAGATATTGGATACGGAAGGACCCCAATCCAGCTCCGGGTATTCCTGCACCTTTTTATTCACTGTACGAAAACCGTCAACAATCGTGTTATCCATGGATTGCTCTTGTGTTGCCATAGCAGTCTCCGCGTCCATCCAGCGCAAACGGTCCGTCAGCACTTTCTGCTGTACATCCTGCAGATTCTTGGTAATTTCGGATGAATTCTGATACAGCTTTTTCAAGTTGCCCATTTCCTTCTCACTGAGCGGCTCGTTCGTCAAGTCACGCATCGACGCCCGATAGGCAAAGTTGGAAATGCGAGAGAGGAATTCCTCTGTCTCGTTAAATGGCAACATGGTGAGTGGCAGCTGGTTAATCTCATTCTGTGCTTCACTGGTGAGTCGCCATACATTCATCAAACCTTTGCGGTGCATCCCCTGTGATGTGGAGTGAACCGCCAAGGTGTTGCCAATCTCCGAATGCAATTTATCCATATGAAAAGATAAATCGTGAAAGGCACGCTGATATTGATTCTCTGCCTTGATCAGAATCGCATTCTTCTCCTGATTCTCCTGATAGCCCCACACGAGCGCACCGACCAGCAGAACCGCAAATATCGGAAACATAACTGAACTTAAACGTTTATACATCGGTAGAGTCTCCTTTCTTCTAAACCACTACCTCTATTGTGGATCGAAGAAAGACCTCTTATGCATGCGATTTCCAGTCCTTACACAAGCAGGCTGCTGAAGTACCGTTAGGGTCCTGCTTTTAATTCAACTGAACCCCAGTTGCCATGCCCTCTTCTTCAATTTCGAACTGGTCTCTGTTATCACAGAGGCACTGCTTGAATCCCGTCTCAATTCGGCCCCGTTCTTTCTTGCCACGTAATGTAAAACGTTCACCACATTGTTTGCATCTGATTTTAATTTTAATTCTCATCACAGTTAATCTCCGTTTCTGTTGGTCATTCCCCGGAGTATATTTCGCAAAAATAAAAACACACCGGAGCCATAGGCGCAATATGCGCTTTATGTCCACCAGTGTGTCCGTATTTTTATAATTTAACCTCTTCCTCCCGCTTCACAAAACGAAAAGGAGAACGGTTATTGGCACGTGTGATTTTACCCATTGCCCCATACCACAGGCCCGCCATTAGCGGCGCTATAAACCATAACCAATAATTCACCATAGTGTTCATGATGACATCGTATAACGCATGCCAGAAAAAAGGTAACACAAGGGAAAGAACCAGGTACCACCGCTTTTTCTTGCCACCGATAAACTTGGCCTTGCCCATGTAATAACCCATGATTACCGCAAACATAGCGTGCCCTGATACAGGGAGCAACGCCCGGAGAAACATAGCTGAGACGGATGCATTCCCCGCAAAGGCATACAACACATTCTCAACTGTGGCAAATCCAAGCGAGACAGCAACTGCATATAAGATCCCGTCATACGGTTCATCAAATTCGGTGTGATTGTAGATGATATGATAAAGCACGAACCATTTGATGAATTCTTCCACGCCACCTGAGATCAGAATGGACTCAACATAAGGATTATCTCCGAGCCACATCATCATGCCACGCTGAATGATCATCACTGGCAATACCATGAGAATCCCCATAAGGAACACTCGCAATACCATATGAAGTGGCTCATAATCATAACGGTCTTTCAGGTAAAAGTATGTTAACAAGGCGAGACCCGGAGCAACTGCTGCCGCTAAGACCGAAAACAAAAGCACCGAAATTCCCTCCTCTGACTAAAGACGCGATTACAACTAGAGATTAATCCTGGCGTTTGAAGTGGGTGCAGATAACATCAATCGCTTGTGCAGGAATAACAACTTTACCATACTCTTCCATAACTGCCGGAGTCACTGAGGAGCCTTCACCAAATTCAGCAAGCAAGGCAATCAATGCCGCATGTTTGGTGGAATCAACCTCATCTGGCTCCAAATGCAAGAACCACTTGTCTTTATAAGAATAAAGTCTCCCAGCATCCGTAACATGCTGACGCAACATATGTGCAGCTTCAATGAGCACTTCAAAGTCCTTGAACGCATAGACGATGGAATCGCTTTGCTCGAGTGTAACTTCCATTTCATATACTTCTTCAGGAAGATCATCTTCATGACCTGAACCATATTGTTGCGGATCATATTTTCCACGTGTGACAATGACAACCATCCCTTGAGCGGGAAGTGCGAATACTTCGACAGCGAGTGGACCCGTGGCATCAAATCCAAGTTCGGAATAGGCCTGATCCATCATTTCAGTGAACAGTTCATGAACCTTAGGTATTTCCTGCCACATATCTTCTTTTTGTATTCCGCGCTCGCTCAGATCGTCAAAGGTCAGGAAAATCCGTATCTTATCGTGACTTAGTCGTTCTATTTTCATACAGGATCTCCCCTTTATAAGCAAGTCTTATAACAGATTATGAAGCACAAAACAATATGTGCTGAAAATAAATCTATGTAGTTATGTTATCATTTTATACCTCTAAATGCACGAAGTAAAATCGACAAAAAAGAATCATTCCACAGCCAATCAAGACTGTGGATGATTCTAATTGGAGGTTTTGGTTTATAAACCCGGTACTGTTGTGTTTGTTTGGCTTAAAATTTGCTCAACTTCATGCTTCACATCTGGATTAGTGCGAATAAAATCTTTGAGCATACTCATATTCGCTTCTTTTTCCTGCGGTGTGATTGCTCTTGCGCTCTTTGCCACTGGATTTTTGTGTGATTCACCATGTTGATTTTGCTTGCTTGTGAACCCATCCATACCCGGGAAAGTCATCTCCATCATCTTATGTTTTGCCTGATCCATCATGTTTCGTGATGAACCCGATGACATCATGGGCAATTTGCCTTTGGACAGCCATGAACTGGCTGCAACACCAATCACAATGCCCCAAAAAAAGGATGACGTCTTCATTACACCAACCTCCTTCAAGTGTTAAAATCATATTTAGTGTTTGCGGTAGTGAGCAATCTCATTCCGCATAAATACAGGAAAGCGAGTTGAAATCATGTTCAGACATACAGCCTCCCTGATTATTGCTGCAAGTTTGCTGCTGTCAGCCTGTGGGGTAGCCGAAGAAAAAACATCAGAAAATTCCACATCAGCAGGCGAATCCACCACGATTCAAGAAGAACAAAGTAATTCTAACCCAGCTGAAACAGGAGAATCCGGAACCAGTGCCCCTGAACTCTCAGCGAATGATACAACTGTGACTGAAGAAGAAACCGAATCTTCGGGAAAGGTTTCTACAGAAGAGAAAGTGGAAAAGACCTATCATATGAATGAAAATTATTATATTAAACCGAACGATGATACAAGCCAAAGCAAAGTGGTCTTGTTAACGTTTGATGATGGACCCAAAGAAGAAAAAATGATTACTTCACTAATCGACACTCTTGATAAACACAACGCCAAAGCGATATTTTTCGTCAATGGATATCGGGTGAAAAGTCATCCGGAATTGCTCAAACTTATCCACGAACGGGGTCAGATTGTAGGCAATCATGCCTGGGATCATGAGGATCTCAAAAAAATGTCTAATGCTGAAGCGGCAAAACAGGTTACAGATGTCCAAAAAATAGTGAAGGATACCATTGGTGAAGAACCGCAATTCTTCCGCCCACCTTTTGGATCGGGTAATGATGCACTGAAAGCTGCTGTGAAGAAAAATGGCATGTTATATATGACATGGTCTAATGGTTCCCTTGATTGGGATAAAAGCACCAAAGACAAACCGGAAAAAGTCATTCAAAATGTAATGGACCAGTTAAATCCAGGAAGTAATATTTTGATGCATGAATTGCCATGGACGGTTGAAGCATTGGATGAGTTGCTGACCAAGCTCGAAAAGAAAGGCTACGCATTTGTCGATCCGCGTGCAATCGAATTGGAAACTCGTTAAATCCTTATTTCTCGTATGTGTAAAGTTAAACAGCCTTGATCCAATGGATCAAGGCTGTTTCTCTGTAAGTGCTTTTTCCGCGGGCGCTCTTAATGTGATGATATGCATCTCCGCAGGACAACCTAGTCGGAGAGGAAGATGATTCGTACCGTATCCTCTGCTGACCAGCATTTTACCTTCTTGATGAACGTCCTCCGGATTGCGCTTCAGGGAGTACCACCCATTCGATATGGGACGATACGCTTTACTAAGGAAAACGGGTCCAAAAAATGGTAATACCAATTGCCCGCCATGTGTATGACCACTTAAAATAAGATCTGCATTTTGCTCCAAGCGAAGGGCCTGCAAAGGATCATGAACAATCGCAATTTTGCAAAAACTGTCGCCGATCTGCTCTAACAATTCATCGCCCTGTCTGGAACGATAATCTATACCGATCAGGCTTAATTTGTCGTTGCCCCTTTGTAGATATTCCACATTATCCTGCAAGAGCTGAACGCCCGATTGCTGAAGAATACGAGCAAGTTGAGCGGTACCAGCCCGCTTGTCATGGTTGCCATACACGGTAAAAGAAGGAGCAATGTTCGATAAGAGTTTCATATTATGTCTTACTAGAGACCATGAGATTCCTCTTTCCGCAACATCCCCACCGATCAGAACCCAGTCCACCTTGTTTTTAAAGTTTGCCAGATCCTTCTGCTTTAGATTGCGCTTATGAGTGTCGGATACATACAAAATCATGGCCCCATCAAAGGATGTTGGCAGATGAGGAACTTCGACCTCTTCTTCAATCAATTGATGAACATGGGCTTGACGCCACATATGAGAGAGTAGCAAAATTCCAATCAAAATGACTAATCCTGCGAGTAATAACATTACCACGGCAAGGGAAGGAACGTATTCAGAGCGGGGGCCCCTTCTACTCCCCACCAAACCAGACTAATCGTTAGCATGACAAAAATAAAAATGAGTGAATTGACAAACCTCTTACTCAATTTTAAACGACGTGAAGGATGTAATTCTGTCCGTGTAGGAAGCGAACCCGCTTCGGGGATCGATTCTTCTGTCGATTTTGGCGTTTTTTTGGAGCGTGATGGTGCCCTTTGAGGAAGTACTGGACTTTCCAGCTTTTCTGTATAAGGCTTGCGCTGTGATCTAGGTAAAGTAACGGAAGTAATTGGTGTAATTCCGCCAACCTCAGCAGCTGCTGCTGTTTCAGCAACGATGCTTACTTGAGAAGCCATCTCTCGCTCGGATGTCTCTTTTTTATCCGATTGACGATGGCGCTGACTGCCATATGTCTTCATTCTACTTAATGGCTGATTCATGATCCCCTCCGAAAACGTATCGCTAATCCGGACACCAAATCAATAATAAAGTGACATAATATAGGCGCCCATAATGTGCCGGATTGCAGGTAAATCCAACCCAATCCATAACTTGAGACAAACACCCAGCCTGTTGGAATCCAGTGGCGCAAATAACGAATGTGGATAACTGCAAATAAAATACTTGTCCAGTAAGGACCGATGGCATGTTGAATGGCTCCACGGAATAATAATTCCTCACACACAGCAACAATGGCTGCTATACATACAATGTGCCAGATCGGACGTCCACGGAACAACATCTCGTTAATTCCACCGTCATCCATGCTTTCCTGAGGTATAACATACGACAGTACCAAGTCCATAACAAGCATAATGCCAGCAAGACCAAGACCCCACCATACAAATTGGTAATTGTCAGGCCATGCGAGTACATCTAACAAGTTTCGTTTTTGCAATAAGATCCACACAACTCCGATAATCAGTGTCAGACCTTGAGTAAAGTATAGATTGATTAAAAGCAAACGCTCGGTGAGCTGCTGTGGCTCAGCCTTCTGAATCTTGAACTTGGGAAACTTGAATTTTTTCATCGGATACGTCTGTCCTCTTGAGTTAAATTTGATGGATAACAATTACGTTGTCCAATCGGATAGTATACTAAATCATAGCCAAAAAACCAAATAGGTTCAAGGCCTGCCCCAAGTCCTGGTTTTGCGTCAGTGACATTACTTCATTAAAGCAGTAAAATCCGGTTCACCAAACAGCTTACATTCCATCTTCTTGTAGTAGATAGAATAAGGAATGCATTGCTTATGGTGTCTTGGTATAGGTACGAAGCGAAAGCCATCTGCGAAACAATTTAAAACATTTAAGCCTATTGACATGCTCATGTCAGCCATGATACATTATGAAAAAATTAGTCACGTTAAACACGATGATGGAAAAAAGACGTTGCTTCGTCTTACAGAGAGCCGATGGTTGGTGTGAATCGGTGGCAGGCAATGGTCTTGAGCGCTCCTGAGTTATTGCATTGAAATTGGAGTAGGTGCAATCGGTTTAGACCCGTTATCCTCTTCGGTCTTCATTGACCGCTAAGACTGTCGTTGCGAAACGGCGGTGAATTAGGGTGGTACCACGACAACTCTCGTCCCTTATTGCGCAAGCAGTATGTGGATTGAGAGTTTTTTGATTTATTTTAATGGATATCTGTGGAATCACTCTATTTGCTTCACCTTCCCCCTCTGTTGCGACACCGCGTTGTTGGGCGGAAGAATCAACCTGGTTTTAAGGAATACCTCTTCCCTGAGGTCAAACCTTGACGATATAGATACACATACCTAAGGAGGAAGAAACCATGTACAAAGTGTTAGTGTCGGACCCAATCAGTGATCTCGGTATCCAGCAACTGGTGGATGCAAATGATGTTGTTGTTGAGAAGAAAACCGGTCTTAGTGAAGATGAACTTGTTGCCATTATTGGTGATTATGATGCCCTCTTGGTTCGTAGCCAGACTCGTGTTACAGATCGTATTATGACGGCGGGTACCAACCTTAAAGTGATTGGACGTGCAGGTGTTGGTGTAGATAACATTGATCTGGAAGCTGCTACACAGCGCGGGATCATCGTTATTAATGCACCTGATGGCAATACCATCACAACCTGTGAGCATACGTTTGCCATGATGATGGCATTGGCACGACACATTCCTCAGGCATACGCCAAGACTATTCAGGGTACGTGGGATCGTAAAACCTTCCTGGGTGTGGAATTAAGAAATAAAACGCTAGGTGTACTGGGTATGGGACGAATCGGTAGTGAAGTTGCCAAACGCGCTAAAGCATTCGGAATGGACATCCTTGCATACGACCCGTTCCTGACGGAGGAGCGTGCCGAGAAGCTGCAAGTGAAGCTGGCTAGTGTAGATGATATCATTCGTAATGCGGACTTCATGACCGTTCATACGCCATTAACACCGGAAACACGGCACATGATTTCACGTCCACAATTCGAAGTTATGAAAAAAGGCATGCGTATCATCAACTGTGCTCGTGGTGGTGTAGTTGACGAGATGGCACTTGTGGAAGCAATTGACGAAGGCATTGTTGCTGGAGCAGCATTTGATGTATTTGAAAGTGAACCACCTGCTCAGGACCATCCATTCCTGAATCACCCTAGCATCATCGTCACACCTCACTTGGGTGCATCGACTGTTGAGGCACAAGAAAACGTGGCAATTGACGTTTCTGAACAGGTTCTTCACATTCTGCGCAATGAACCTTTCAAGAACGCAGTTAACATGCCGGCTGTTGCACCAACCGTAATGAACAAATTGCAGCCTTATTTCAAATTGGGTGAAACATTGGGAAGTTTTGCAGCACAGATTACACAAAATGCAGTGCAGGAGATCCGAATCGACTATGCTGGCGAACTTTCTGAAGTAGATACATCGCCTCTTACGCGTTACATTGTGAAGGGTATTCTCGCCAGACATTTGGGTGGGGAAGCCAACATCGTCAACTCCATGCATTTGGCCAAAATCCGTGATCTGAATGTGGTTGTAAGCCAAACCTCTGCAACCAAAGGATTCACTAACCTGATTACTGTAACATTGGTTACAACTCAGGATGCTGAGGAACGCCGTGTAGCAGGTACATTGCTTGCAGGTTATGGAGAACGTATCGTTCGTCTGGACAAATTCCCGGTAGATATCGCTCCGGAAAGTCATCAAATCTTGATCTCACATAACGATAAGCCAGGTATTATCGGTCGTGTAGGAACACTGCTTGGACAAAACGATGTCAACATCGCATCCATGCAGGTTGGACGTAAAATTATTGGTGGTGCAGCCATCATGATTCTGACCGTAGATAAAGCTGTGCCAAAAGACGTGCTTGTGCAGCTTGCTGCGCTGCCTGAGATCAATACTGCTGTTGAAATCGTGCTGGAATAATCATACGTATTATAAATGTAAAAGAAAAGACGGGACCATCATGGTTCCGCCTTTTTTTGTCGCGAATTAAATTCAGTATCCATTTCAATTTTCAAGTTAAATTTGATAATGGTGAGTGATACTTCTGGCCGTGCACTTTCGGTTGCCCCAAACACCTGTTGTTTGATTGACCACTATCTGGAAAGAAAGAGAAACCCGAGTTATAAAAACGATTTGGGTTTCTCTGGATTCTGCTGCACCTATCCCGTAATGAGTCCCTCTTCTTTTGCCCACTAGTGATTCATCTTAAGACGTTATCAGACAATTAACTTAACTGAATAATATTTAGTGTAGATCCTGGAGGAGAAAGAATAGCTGTGCCAATAAGCCCGAATAATTGTAACTGTATTGTTGAACCAGCCGTAACGGTAACCATAAAGTCAGACTGAAGCTGACTGAGCGAAAGTGCTGGAGATACTACACTCGCTGGAATAGCTGTACCATTAAGTAAAACCCGAGATTGAATAGCAAGTGCAGCTGTCAGATTTATTTTGTATGAGATGTAATAACGACCTGCATTGGCAAGTGTGAAGGTGTCATTTGTCCCATTGACGGTTATACCTGTGCCGATATTTTGGTTATTCGGCAATGGAACGAGTGTACCTCCCAATATTACAACAATCGTACCATTAGTGTTCTCAGCAAAAGCAGAGTTAGATGTTACAGATGTTCCGGTTGCACCGGTAGCTCCCGTTTCACCAGTAGCACCCGTTATACCGGTACTTCCTGTTATGCCGACTCCTGTGGCCCCGGTTATCCCGGTTATCCCTGTTGCTCCTGTTCCCCCAGTTGCGCCCGTTGGTCCAGTGCTTCCCGTTACACCAACTCCTGTCGCTCCTGTTTCACCAGTGACACCCGTTAGTCCGGTTGTACCTGTAGCTCCTGTAACCCCAGTCGTTCCGGTCGCCCCTGCAAGACCCGTTACTCCACTTACTCCCGTTTCACCAGTAGCACCCGTTATACCGGTACTTCCTGTTATGCCGACTCCTGTGGCCCCGGTTATCCCTGTTGCTCCTGTTTCACCAGTTGCACCCGTTGGTCCAGTGCTTCCCGTCACACCAACTCCTGTGGCTCCGGTTATCCCTGTTGCTCCTGTTTCACCAGTGACACCCGTTAGTCCGGTTGTACCTGTAGCTCCTGTAACCCCAGTCGTTCCGGTCGCCCCTGCAAGACCCGTTACTCCACTTACTCCCGTTTCACCAGTAGCACCCGTTATACCGGTACTTCCTGTTATGCCGACTCCTGTGGCCCCGGTTATCCCTGTTGCTCCTGTTTCACCAGTTGCACCCGTTGGTCCAGTGCTTCCCGTCACACCAACTCCTGTGGCTCCGGTTATCCCTGTTGCTCCTGTTTCACCAGTGGCACCCGTTGGTCCAGTGCTTCCCGTTACACCAACTCCTGTGGCTCCCGTTATCCCTGTCGCTCCTGTTTCACCAGTGGCACCCGTTGACCCGGTACTTCCTGTTATGCCAACTCCTGTTGCTCCAGTTAACCCTGTCGCTCCTGTCTCACCAGTGGCTCCCGTTACTCCCGTACTTCCCGTTATGCCGACTCCCGTGGCTCCAGTCACACCTGTCGCTCCTGTTTCCCCTGTCGCACCCGTTGACCCGGTACTTCCTGTTATGCCGACTCCTGTTGCTCCAGTTAACCCTGTCGCTCCTGTTTCACCAGTGGCACCCGTTGGTCCAGTGCTTCCCGTTACACCAACTCCTGTGGCTCCGGTTATCCCTGTCGCTCCTGTTTCCCCTGTCGCACCCGTTGACCCGGTACTTCCTGTTACGCCGACTCCAGTGGCCCCCGTTATACCTGTTGCTCCTGTTCCACCAGTGACTCCGGTTAGCCCTGCCGTTCCCGTCGCTCCTGTTTCCCCAGTTGCACCGGATGCCCCTGTGTCTCCAGTACTGCCGGTTACGCCAACTCCTGTGGCTCCCGTAACACCCGTTGCCCCTGCGCCCGCAAGCAACGTAAAATCCGGTGAAGTCCCTGGCGTTCCCGTTGGTGATGCCACATTCGCGATATACGTACTTCCATTAAACGTTACGACCTGACCGACTGGATACGTCGGCGCAACTGCTGGATCGAACGGCACCACTCCCGTGAGTCCTGCACCCGTAACACCCGTTGCTCCGGTATTTCCTGTCACTCCAGCTCCCGTTACACCTGTCACACCTGTTGCTCCCGCACCCGCAATTAATGTGTAATCCGGTGATGTACCCGGTGTGCCCGTTGGAGATGCAAGATTGGATATATACGTACTGCCATTAAACGTTACAACTTGGCCGGCTGGATACGTTGGGGCTAAGGCTGGATCAAATGGCACGAGGCCACTCAAACCTACGCCTGTCGCTCCTGTTACACCTGCTGTTCCAGTGGGCCCCGTAGATCCTGCACCTGCAAGCAGTGTATAATCCGGCGATGTGCCCGGCGTTCCTGTTGGTGATGCCACATTCGCGATATACGTACTTCCATTAAACGTTACGATCTGACCGGCTGGATACGTTGGCGCTACCGCCGGATCGAATGGCACAACACCATCTAATCCAATTCCTGTGGCCCCGGTAACTCCCGTTGCTCCTGCGCCGGCAAGCAATGTATAATCCGGTGAAGTCCCCGGCGTTCCCGTTGGTGAGGCTACATTGGCAATATACGTACTGCCATTGAACGTTACTACTTGACCCGCTGGATACGTTGGGGCTACGGCTGGATCAAATGGCACGAGGCCACTCAAACCTACGCCTGTCGCTCCTGTTACACCTGAAGTCCCTGTAACTCCGGTACTTCCCGTTACCCCGACTCCGGTGGCTCCTGTAACTCCCGTCGCTCCTGCGCCTGCAAGCAACGTATAATCTGGCGACGTGCCCGGCGTGCCCGTCGGTGAGGCCACATTGGCGATATACGTACTCCCGTTAAACGTTACAACCTGACCCACTGGGTACGTTGGGGCTACCGCTGGGTCGAATGGTACGATACCACTCAAACCTGCACCTGTCGCTCCCGTTACACCTGAAGTCCCTGTAACTCCGGTACTTCCCGTTACCCCAACTCCGGTGGCTCCGGTAACTCCCGTCGCTCCTGCGCCTGCAAGCAACGTATAATCTGGCGACGTGCCCGGCGTGCCCGTTGGTGAGGCTACATTGGCAATATACGTACTGCCATTAAACGTTACTACTTGACCCACTGGGTACGTTGGGGCTACGGCTGGATCAAATGGTACGATACCACTCAAACCTGCACCTGTCGCTCCCGTTACACCTGAAGTCCCTGTAACTCCGGTACTTCCCGTTACCCCAACTCCGGTGGCTCCGGTAACTCCCGTCGCTCCTGCGCCCGCAAGCAACGTATAATCCGGCGATGTACCCGGCGTTCCCGTTGGTGCAGCTACATTGGCAATATACGTACTGCCATTGAACGTTACAACCTGACCCACTGGGTACGTTGGGGCTACGGCTGGATCAAATGGTACGATACCACTCAAACCTGCACCTGTCGCTCCCGTTACACCTGAAGTCCCTGTAACTCCGGTACTTCCCGTTACCCCAACTCCGGTGGCTCCGGTAACTCCCGTCGCTCCTGCGCCCGCAAGCAACGTATAATCCGGCGATGTACCCGGCGTTCCCGTTGGTGCAGCTACATTGGCAATATACGTACTCCCGTTAAACGTTACAACCTGACCAACTGAATATGTTGGAGCCACGGCTGGATCGAATGGCAAAATGCCTGTTAGTCCTGCCCCGGTTGCTCCCGTTACACCTGAGGCACCTGTGGCTCCTGTAGGTCCTGCTCCTGCAAGCAATGTATAGTCTGGCGAAGTCCCTGGAGTACCCGCAGGAGAAGCCACATTTGTTATATACGTACTGCCATTTAAGGTAACAACCTGACCGGTTGGATACGTTGGAGCTACTGCAGGGTCAAACGTAACTGCACCATCAAGGCCTATGCCCGTAGCTCCAGTCGAACCTGTAACTCCAGATCCTGCTAGCAGTGTATAATCTGGTGAACTGCCGGGTGTACCTGTTGGTGATGCCACATTGGTAATATAAGTACTTCCCCCAAATGTGATGATCTGTTCAGCGGGATAGGTTGGTGCTAATGCCGGATCGAATGGCACGATACCACTTAAACCTACGCCTGTGGCCCCGGTTGCTCCTGTCGTTCCTACA
This sequence comes from Paenibacillus sp. FSL R5-0749, assembly GCF_038595085.1. Lineage (NCBI taxonomy): Bacteria > Bacillati > Bacillota > Bacilli > Caryophanales > Paenibacillaceae > Paenibacillus > Paenibacillus sp. FSL R5-0749. The sequence goes on from NZ_CP152005.1 coordinate 4,331,588, forward strand.
CCCGTGTCTCCCGCAGCCGCAAGCAGCGTGTAATCCGGGGAGCTTCCTGGTACTCCTCCAGGACTTGCAACATTCGTAATATAAGTACTCCCGTTGTACGTAACAACCTGACCGGTTGGATATGTCGGGGATTGAGCCGGATCAAAAGAAGTTATTCCAGTTAGGCCTACACCAGTTGCACCGGTGTCCCCTGCAGCCGCAATTAATGTATAATCTGACGAAGTTCCCGGTGTTCCTAAAGGACTGGCAACACTTGTAATGTACGTACTCCCGTTATACGTAATTATCTGACCGGCTGGATAACCCGGGGCAAGCGCTGGATCAAATGCTAATGCACCCGTTAAACCAGCTCCGGTTGCTCCTGTAGCTCCGGTCGTTCCTCCCGCCAACAAAAGAGTGTAATCCGGGGAACTCCCAGGTATACCCAACGGACCGTTTACATTAGCAACATAAAGATTCCCCTCATAGCTTACTACCTGACCCTGAGCATATGTCGGTCCAAGTGCTGGATCATATCCGGTAATATTGTTTAAACCTACACCAGGTGCTCCTGCCGGACCCTGTGCTCCCTGTGGGCCAACTGGTCCTACTGGGCCGATTGGTCCAATTCCTCCTGCTGGTCCAGTAGCACCTTTCACCCCGGGAACACCCGGAACACCTGGTACTCCTGGTACTCCTGGAACTCCCTGTGGGCCAGTTGGTCCGGTAGCTCCTCCGTTTCCAAGAGTTGTCGTCGCCCGACTTAAGGATAACGATATCGAACGGATTAACCCCACGAATTTATCTTTTTCTACAGGTGGCACTTCAAGAAGTAACGTCACACTCAATAAATCATCTAGTAAATGTTGCAAGTTACCTGCGAGATTAATTAAAGGAACAGGAATAACCTCTGAGCCTGCAATCGTTAATTCCAGTACTGCTTGTAATTCTGCTTTTACCCCGGCACGAAATCCGGATTCATTTACAAATGTAAGTAACGGGCGTAATCCATTCTGTAATGCTAGTATATTGGCTGAAGTCGGCTGGCCGAGTGCAGCTGGAATAGTCACAGCGAGAGAACGCAGTATGGATTCAAATTGCTCCTGTTCTTTAGTGGTTATGGGAATAAACGGAGAGCCCGCTCTAAAAGATCTGCCTTCCAGAAAAGCTTTAATATTGACCCTTTTTCGATCATCGGACATGCTTAACTCAATCCTCCTCTATCTTGCTTGCTTTTCAAGCTTATGTAACATAGGAAGGAAAATTATCTTGGACACTCTTTTTAGTCAAAAATAAAAAAAATCATGTTCCACGTTGAACAAGATTAAACGGTACTCTTCAACAAAAAACACCCTCCGTAAGAGGGTGTTTCCGCACTTTTTGTATGAAATCAGGCTATTTCGATGAATCCAAGGGAAATTGTAAAATAAACTCTGTTCCTTCGCCAAGCACACTGTTGACGGTAATCATGCCTTGATGCGCATCAACAATATTTTTCACAATCGCTAACCCAAGCCCTGTACCTACACTTTCTCCCCGAACACGAGCCTTGTCTGCTTTGTAGAATCGTTCGAAAATAAATGGCAAGTCGGATGAAGGGATACCTACACCCTGATCCTTCACTGAAACTCTAACGAATGGCGCACGAAGATAAGTGACCCGCTCTGCCGAGATCATTACATTTTTGCCAGTCGGCGTATGCCTGAAGGCATTATCCAGCAAATTCGTAAAGACTTGCTCAAGTCGATCCTCATCTGCCTGTTGAAGTTCAATGGTTGGCTGTTCACATTCGAAGTGCAGTTGAATTCCCTGTTCTTTCGACCGCACTGAGAACTTCCGGTATACACGCTCAAGTAGTTCTCCAAGGTCAACTTCCTTCATCACCATGTCCGTGTGTCCAGCTTCCATCCGAGCCAGATCAAGCAGGTCTTTGACCAATCTGCCCATCCGCAGGGACTCATCATGAATAACCTGGATAAGTTCTTCGCTCTCTTCCGGTGAGGTTGCCATACCGTCCAGTAGGGCTTCACTGTAACCTTGCATCATGGATAGCGGAGTTCGTATTTCATGAGATACATTAGCCACAAAATCACGCCGCATTTTCTCCAAACGCACTTCTTCTGTTACATCTCTCAAGACAGCCACAGCGCCTCTGACAACACTGTCAGCATACAACGGTGCCATCTGGACAGACCAAACGCCTTGCTGTACATGAACATTGGAGTTCTGGTCCCCACCTTGCTCCATCACCATTCTGAACAATGGAAGAAGGGGCTCAGGTACATCACGTGAAGACTTGTCAAACTGTTCAGAATCTTTTCCTTCGTCCACTTTCGCCCAATCCAGATCATACCAAGTCTGCATGATCTTCTCTCCTGGCGGATTCGTCAGAATAACTTTGCCTTCACCATCAAATGTAACCACCGCATCGGTCATGCTTCGAAGCACACTAGCCAAATGTTCCTTCTCATGGTTAAGGTTTCGAATATTATCTTCCAGTTGGGCAGCCATATGATTAAAAGTATTGGCCAATTCACCAATCTCATCACTCGTTACCAGGGAGAGACGTGTTCCGTAGTTGCCTTTGCGAATCGCATTGGCTGCCTGAATCAATTGCTGCATAGGCTGCGTTATTTTGGTGAATAGGAACAATGCAAAAAAGGTAGTTAAACTGAATCCGATAATACAGATATAGGTGAACAACCGTTTAATATCTCTGGACTCGGATTCTGCAAAGTTCGTATCAATGTAGGGCAGCAAAAAAAGACCCAGCGCTATAAGTACACAACCCACAAGGCAGATAATAGTGATCCATAACTTCCCGACCAGCGATCTCCAGAAACTTAAACTACTTCGGTACTTCCAGTTTATAACCGACACCCCACACCGTCGTAATCATGGCCGCCGACTCTGGCGATACCTTGTTAAGTTTCTCGCGAAGACGCTTCACATGCGTATCCACGGTACGAAGATCGCCAAAGAACTCGTAGTTCCATACATCTTTGAGCAATTCTTCTCTGGAGAACACTTTGTCGGGAGATGTTGCCAAGTAGTGCAACAATTCATATTCTTTTGGTGTAAGGCTAATCTCTTCACCACCAGCCGTGACCCGGTGGGCATCATGCTCAATAACCAAATGTGGGAACACGATGTTATTACTCGAATTGCTCTCCTTCGAGAGATAAGCTGTCGCGGAAGATCGACGCAAAATCGCTTTGACACGATAAATCACTTCACGCGGACTGAATGGTTTTACTACGTAGTCATCAGCGCCAACTTCGAAGCCTTGAACCCGGTTAATCTCTTCACCTTTTGCAGTGAGCATCAAAACCGGCGTTGATTTCACCTGACGAAGACGGGTACACACTTCAACTCCATCCATACCCGGTAACATCACATCAAGCAAAATCAGTCCGTAGTCCCCTGCTGTTGCTTTACGCAGCGCAGTTTCCCCATCCTCAGCTTCATCAATTTCATAACCTTCTTTTTCGAGATACATTTTCAAAAGTCTGCGGATTCTCTCTTCGTCATCCACGACCAGTATTCGATTCTCATGTTCAGCCATGCCTCTCCAGCCCCTTTGCAATAACTCCTGATCACTTCTATTATGTTCGATCTGGCGAACAATATTTGAATACCCTTCAATAAAAAGGTACGTTTGTGTTTCCCGTTTCTAAATCCAACCTTTGCAAGACGAGTCTGTCCTAGTCCGCTCCAGCGTACGAATGCAATCCGGCAATGATCAGATTCACCCCAACTAGCGTAAACATGACAACCAGGAAACCAAGAACCGCAAGCCATGCAGACTTTTGACCTTGCCAACCTCTGGATAAACGCAAATGCAGATACACACTATAATATAGCCATGTAATTAACGCCCACACCTCTTTGGGGTCCCAACCCCAAAAACGACTCCAGGCAATCTGAGCCCAGATCATGGCAAAGATTAATGCTCCCAGTGTAAATATTGGAAAACCGATGGCAATCGCACGATAACTTATTTCATCCAGATCATCGGCATCGATTCCATCCATCATTGGCTGTAACGCTTGTCCAAGGGGTCTGCGCACAAGAAGTCGTACAATTCCATACAGGATCAGACCTACAATAAGTGACCAAATCACCGTATTCAGCTTACGCCCGGCATTTACGCCGTTCATCCAGGAAGGCGTCTCAAGTAAAGGTTTTTTCATGCCAAGAAACGGTGTCATGCTCTCCACTTCGCTATTATATGGCGCAAAAATTGGAGGCATGCGATAATTCACTTTCTCTATTGTACTATTTTCCTGTACCTGCATGTCAATGCTGACCGTTTTCTGCACAAAAACCGCCTCATAACCAGCTGCACGAAAGGCAAATACAGTCCCTATAAATCCAATAACGACAACGATCGTAACCAGGGTGAATTCAACCCATCCTCGTTGACGTCTTGAAGACTTGTCCTTACCACTAAAATCAACAGTACGGAGCAAATACATGAACCCTGCGGCAAAACCCACGGCGAAGAATGCTTCACCAAGTGCGGCCAACGTCACGTGTATTTTCAGCCAGATGGACTGAAGTGCCGGGATCAACGGTTGTACCTCCTGTGGAAATACAGCAGCATAAGCCATTATAATGATGGTAAGTGGTAAGGCAAACAAACCCAGTAACGACTTCCGATATATCGCGTATACAACGATAAATGCAACCATGATCATCATGGACAGAAAAGACATGAACTCGTACATGTTACTAACAGGAATATGCCCTGCCCCAGCCCATCGGGTTGCAAAGAATACAAGATGTGCCGCCAAAGCGACAGTCGAGGCAATGAAAGCTCGTTTACCCCAGCGATTCATGTGCGCCAGAGGATCACGATTGCTCCATTTTTTGCCCATTACCGCAACACCATATAAAAAGAATGCGGCACAATAGAGAAAGAAAGCTACGATAAATGCGTCGCTGCTGAAATCCAATAAATTCATGCTTGGTTCCCCCCGTTATCCAACGACTTCTCTTCCACTTCCAAATTCATTTGTTTCAAAACAGCCGCCACTTCACGCCTGAAGCCAAACCAGTTTTTGTTGGTATGTCCACCCAAGGTAAGCTGTTGATCATCAAAACGAATCCAGATGCGGCGATGATGCCAATAAAAACCCATGACCAGACCCAACATGACAATGCCGGCTCCTACCCACACAAAAGGCATTGCTTTATCTACGCGTATATTGAGATAACTTACGGATTGAATAATATCAACCTTGTCCATGCTGTCCACTTCCAACTGTAAAGGAATCTCTGTTCCAATTAGCTGTTGGTTAATTGCATCCTGCTGAAACCGTTGTTTATCAATCTGCTTCGCAAAATAAAGATATTGTATCCCCTCTTCCGGCAGATTCGGTCCCTTAATAAGAAAGAGAAAAGCAGGTGCATTAGGTGAAGGCGATATTGATTTGGGCTGTCCATTCTCATCCAATCCAAAGTCCATGAACTTTTCCTTCACGGTCAGTTCATAAGGGCCCGCTTCAAATGTTTTTTGGGTATCGACCATATCAATCTTAATCGCCCCATATACTTCACCAGTCTTTGTATTAACCAGATCCGGCGTTACGGATCGAATGGTGGGTGTTAGATCATAATCAAACTGATATGCTTTCAGACCGTTATAATTTAAGGGATGATTCACACGAACATCATGTCTGGCCACCTCAGCTAATTGAGGTTTTTTTGAAAGATCCGAACAATCTGCTGTACATTCATACAAAACAACTTTTGTTTCGAACAGTTTTGGAACGGTCTTGTTCAGGTTACGGAATTGCTCCGGTACTTCTTCCTCACTGTAAAATTCAACATTAAACTGTTCGTTTTTCAGATACATCGACGTATTCGGTATCTTTTTGATCTCACCTTCCGGAAAAGCAACATGCTCATCCAGATTCAGGCCAGGCAGCCCTCGTGCAAGCACCGCCAGCAGAAATATAATGAGTCCAATATGAATGACATATGGGCCCCATCGACTGAATCGCTGTTTCTCGGCGAGTAAAGCATCACCCTGAGTATGCACGCGGTAGCCTTTCTTTTTCAGCGGCGTAACCGCTTTCTTAATCCAGTCTTCTGGTGCCTCTTCGATAGGACCTTGGTACACCAGACGCTGTCTTGTTAGAAATTGCGTGTGTTTACGTATTTTCTGTTTATTCAGTGCTTTGTAGAGCGGTAGGACGCGATCCAGACTGCATATCACCAATGATGCACCAATCAGCACCAACAGCAAGATAAACCACCAGGATTCGTATGTATGGGATAAACCCAACAGATAATAGATATGACCCAACTGACCGTATGTTTCTTTGTAATACACGGAAGGATCAATATTTAGAAATGTACTTTCTTGCGGATAGATCGTGCCAAGCATAGAGCCTACAAGCGTTAACACAATCATATAGACAGCAATTTTGACGGATGAAAAAAAGTTCCAGATGCGATCAATGATGTTGGGATTACTGCGCTGTGAACGGCGCGCCATGCCATCGTAACGCATTTCCAGCACTTCATTCGATTTAGCTTCAGACTCCAGTAGTGGTTTCCCACATGCTTCACATAGTACAGTGCCAACCGGATTTTGGTGTCCGCACTCACATTTGGTATTTTGGAACACGAATAGACCTCCTGTCAGGGCTGCTTCGCCAGTTGCGAAATTTGAGCGTCAAGTGTGTCCAAATCAAGTTGCCCGATATGAATGGTAGAGATTTTGCCGGTGTCGGATACAAAAAATGTTGTTGGCATCGGAGAGATCCCGAAATCACGAACCGAGTTTTTCTCACGGTCTAACATGATTGGAAATGTAACCCCAACCTGCCGAACAAAATTATCCACGGTCATCTGGTCTTCTCCAACATTAATTCCGACAAATTGTACCCCCTTGTCCTTCCATTTGTCAGCTTGTGCCTGAAGTGCAGGCATTTCTTTAACACAAGGTTCACACCAGGTGCCCCAGAAATTGATCACCAATGCTTTTCCTTTGTACTCGTCAGACGTATGAACTTGACCATCCAGGCCCAGCAGTTCAAAAGAAGGAGACCTGTCCCCTTCCTTTGGCTTGCCGTTCGAGCCGGATACCGATGTCGTAATCGCATATCCGCCCAACACCAGGATCAATGTCAAAATGACGATTTGCACCGTTCTTCTTGATTTCCCCATGTGCTGCTCCCCTTTTAAGTGACTCTAACACTCGCATATTATTGAACTGGACAACTGTGAACATCCTATGAACAATTATAGCGAATTTCGTCACAAAACTGCGGCGGTTTTATGAAAATTATGTGTCCTCACATTACCTTTTTTTCATTTTTCTGGCTGGTTCTGATTGTGCGAGGGTAATCAGGTTGTTAACTTCCTCTTTGGTCAGATTGCGTGTCAAACCACGTTTCAGGTTTTGTAGCAAAATGCCACCAAACGAAATCCGTTTCAACCGGGTTACCGGATGGTTGATCGCCTCGAACATGCGTCTAACCTGACGGTTACGCCCTTCATAGATCGTAATGGAGATCACCGACTCATTGGCCGCTGTATCCACATCTTTGTACTCCACCTCTGCAGGAGCAGTCATGCCATCATCAAGCATAATGCCTGTCTTTAATTTTTCCAGAGCCGAACCATGCGGCACACCTTTGACCGTTGCGTGATAAGTTTTGGGTACGTGATGCTTCGGATGCGTCAACAAATGTGCAAACTCACCATCATTGGTCAGAATCAATAAGCCCTCTGTGTCATAATCCAGACGACCCACAGGGTATACACGTTCCTTGACACCTTTCAGGTAGTCGGATACAATTTTCCGACCTTCCGGGTCAGATGCACTTGTGATTACGCCTTTTGGCTTGTTCAACATCAAGTACACTTTTTTCTCACTGCGGATCGGTTTTCCATTAACCGTAATCATATCCTCTTCGGGGTTCGCTTTCGTACCCAGTTCGGTTACGACCTCCCCGTTAACTTCTACTTTGCCGGACAGGATTAGTTCCTCGCTCTTACGGCGGGATGCAATGCCTGCCTGTGCGATAATTTTTTGTAATCTTTCCATGTTTGTCATGTCACCTCACACTAATGATACCCATCACGCAAGGAAATCACAAGGATAATCCAAGGATTTTGTAAACTGACGACACGAATATCCATTTCAGGCTGACTTCCCCTTTGAGATTCACGTAAAAAAAGCCTACCTTTGCACGATCTGTTCAACACAGATAGCGTAAAGATAAGCCTTTACCTCAAACCAATTAATTGGAAACTTTTCCGGCAACTGCAACCTGTTTTTTGGCAGGCGTAGCGCTGTCCTTAATGAAAGACTGCAATGTTTTGGAAGTAATATAATAGGTGCGTCCACCGTATACAAATGTCATCATACCAATGACCCGGTTGTTCTGGTCCAGCACAGGGCCACCTGAATTACCTTGTGCCATGGATTTCACAATACTGCCGATTCCCTTTTTACCCGGAACATCCGAGGCTTGGGAACTGAACACTCTGCTTTTGGCTATCGTATTGTAGGTTGAAGGAAAATCTTCATCCAGGATGACCAGATCACCAGCAGGATTTTTGGGGAATCCAATCGTATAGACAACCTGGTTATCCCTTGCGTTTGCAAATGTGACCGGTTGGGCGTCTATTTCCTTGTCCAACTTCAGCAGCGCCATGTCTGTTACCGGATCAGTCTTCACAATCTTTGCCTTTACAGGTTTACCTAAGGAACCCGGACTCGCAACAGTCAGTGTGCCTTCATCGCCATCAGACAGTTCAGCATAACTCTGAACCACATGGTAATTCGTGAGCACTTCATCCTTCGAGATCAGTATCGAGGTACCAATATCATAATATACCATATCGGGTTCATTCTGCTTGACCAAACGTACATTCACGACGGGGAAAGAATCCGCTGTGACTGCCATTTGTGCACGCAGCTGTTTGTCGAAGTAACCTGTAAAATGTATCGTCTGAACGGCTTGAGCCGCCGCCAGCCCCGTTGAACCAGCGAGCATTGCAATGGCAAGCACACCTGACATTCCAACACGGAGCATTCGTTTCCAACTCTTCTGCATGTCTCACTCTCCTCCGCTATTATTCTAGCATAACTAATATATCGGAAGGAAAGGAGATATCTTTTAACCAAAAACGAGCAAACAAATGGCGAGGGCAGCAATAAAACCAACGACATCGGAAAACAACCCTACTTTGAGTGCATACCGACCATTCCTTATGCCTACAGCCCCGAAATAGACAGTCAGCACATATAATGTAGTATCTGTACTCCCCTGAATCGTAGATGCCATACGTCCAATCATGGAGTCGGGGCCATGGGTTTTAATCAGATCGGTTGTAAACGCCAGGGAGCCTGTCCCAGTCAAAGGACGCAGTATTCCGAGTGGTAACACTTCGCCTGGAACACCCATCCAGGACACCAATGGAGCCAATAGACTAATTACAAAATCCAGTGCACCCGAGGCACGAAATACGCTGATTGCGACCATCATGCCTACGAGATGCGGGATAATACTGATTGCAGTAGAGAATCCATCCTTGGCCCCATCAACAAAGGATTCGTAAACCGGGACCTTTTTGGTAAACGCATATAATGGAACAAACGCGATAATAACCGGGATGGCCCAGACAGAGATCCAGTTGATGAAGGTTAACAAAGCTACTCATCCTTTCATGCCGGGTTTGCCACTTTTCTGTATACGTGGCGGTTTATGTAAAGCCCTATTCCGATACCAGCGATCGGCGATTATAGCAGCAAGTGTAGCGATAATGGTAGCCATTAATGTTGTTCCCACGATCTCTGTAGCATTGGCGGAATGATAGTTTAATCGGATGGCAATTAGCGTTGTTGGAATAATGGTAATGCTGGCCGTATTCAGAGCCAGTAAGGTGCACATGGCTGGAGAAGCTGTTTGTTTATCCGGATTAAGCTCCTGCAGCTGTTGCATGGCTTTGATTCCCATTGGTGTCGCCGCATTTCCTAGCCCCAGCAGATTGGCACTCATATTGGAGAGAATATAACCCATCGCCGGATGATTTTTGGGCACATCGGGGAACAGGAAGCCCACAATGGGACCGAGCAGCTTAGCAATCCGAGACAGGAGACCGGCATCCTCAGCCATTTTCATCATGCCCATCCAGAACACAAGCACACTGATCAGTCCAAAACACACTGTAACTCCCGTGGCCGCGCCATCAAAAGCGGCTTGCGTGACCACCTCAATATTGCCGTTGATGGCTGCAAAAGCAAATCCGATTAAGATCATTAGCAGCCAAATTAAATTGATCAATGGTTATACCCTCCCTTCAACGATGATTCTACTAAGGAGACAACAGGTGACTTAACACGGCACGCCAAGCTGCTGCCCAGGAAGAAACGTCTCCGATTCCCCCTATCGTTGCCTCATCTGTCTTTGGTTCAGGAGGAATAAAACTGCCTTTGCGATATACCGGAATCGAGCCAACAAGTTTTCCGTCAAGTTGCATATCGATGCGTCCTGCCAATCCAAATGTAGGGTCTGTTGATTGTTTATTCCCTTCCGTTTCAGATTGGGCGCGATTTTCGTGCAAAATCAACTTTTTAGTCAATGAACTTTTCTCACTCTCAGCAAGTGGATACCAAAATCCCCGGCCTGTAACGACATCTGTATTTTGCACAGGCTGTTCTTGCCTCGCAATCTCTACCAATGGGAAGTATTCAAACCCAAAATCAAGCATCCGAGCATGATCATTCCAATCATTTCCATCGTTCAGCGTTACCGCGGCGAGCTGCTGTCCATTGCGTGTAGCCGAGCTGACCAAACATCTGAAAGCTTTCTTTGTATAGCCGGTTTTCACACCATCTGCACCTTCATACATCCGTAGCATTTTATTTTTGTTGTGCCAGGAGTATTCCCAGCTTTCATTGGGGTTCGGTGCGGATTTGTCCTCCGTGGCCACGATGCGTTTGAATACCGGATTGTGCAACGCGTAGGCAGTTAATCTGGCCAAGTCATTGGCTGTAGAATAATGACCTTCTGCATCCAGTCCATGAGGGTTCATAAAGTGGGAGTGCGTCAGACCGATTTGCTCTGCCTTTTTGTTCATTAATAGCACAAATCCTTCTTCCGAACCCCCCACATGCTCTGCGATCGCAGAAGCCGCGTCATTGCCTGAACGGAGCATTAGCCCGTACAACATGTTCTCGAGTGTCATCTCTTCACCTAACTTCAGATAGAGAGACGATCCTTCTTTGGCAAAAGCCGTGGGAGACACTTTCACTTTCTCATCCAGCTTGCTGTGTTCGATCGCTACAATCGCTGTCATGATTTTGGTCAAGCTGGCAATTCGCAGTTCCTTATCCCCATCCTTGCTGTATAAGATCCGGCCTGATGTGACATCGATGAGAGCAGCGCTTTGCGCATGTGTGGACGGACCTTGAATTGTTGCCTGGGCTTGAGTAACCCCTAAGGAAGACAGCAAGAAGACAGGGATAAGCATGCATGCAAGAACTTTCGTTATTTTTCGCATCAATTCATTCCTCCGGGTCACTTGGAATCTTGTACTATCTTATGTTCGGACAACTTGGAGTATGTCCCATAGGGCAAAAACAGCAAAAATCCCTCACGCTTGGATGCGGGAGGGATCATGACCAACTTATTCAGCTATAGGTTGAAGGATCTGGTGTAACCGGTACATCTGTTGTATTCATTGGTGTTGTATTACGTTGGAACATGCCTTGAATTCGATCAAGAACATAAGGCGTAGAGTCAATGAGTTTCTCAAACAGATGTGTGGAGTTATCAAGTGGCACAATGTGTACCCCCTGTTTACCTACCACCAGGAACGCAATAGGACGTATGGATACACCGCCGCCGCTACCGCCACCAAATGGAGAAGCCACTTTTGCTGAACTGGCATGTTCAGTAGAAGTCCCCGTGGCACCACTTTTGCCATTACTTTCTCCATTGACGTGAAAATCACTACCACCGGCAGCAAATCCGAATCCCACCTTACTGATTGGCAGAATCACGGTACCATCCGGTGTTTCTACTGCATCGCCAACAATTGTATTGACATCCACCATGGCCTTGATATTCTCCATAGCGGTTTCCATTAAGCCTTGAATTGGATGATCTGACATTTTAATTCCCTCCAGTTTCAATGTAAGCTAGGTTTGATCTAACCATATCATCCCCAAACTTGAAGGGACTTATGTAAATAAGCAATTTAAGTACACTCACTGAACTCCAACCTCACACTCCCAAAAACAGACCGACTAAGATGGACATCTACAGTGCTGTCCCACTAAGTTTTTTCTTTTGCTTTCGCTTCTCCTTACGCTTACGGCGTTGTTCTTGAAGAAGCTGAAGCCACATCCGCCATCCGCCTTCGACTTGGAGCACACGGGTTAGCAGTGTAAATCCAGCGATCAAAAGAGCTGTAATCCGAATCTTTACTCTGCAATCGAGCTCTGTTCTGAACTCCATTTCGTCTGACCACACCGGCATCACCTGAAGCACGGGTGTCTCATCGAACCGAATCTGATAGGTGAGAAAACCAACAATAATGGACTTGATACTCCACACCCAGCCCGTCAGCACCGCGGTGTATGCTGCATCGCCAACGCCGATGTGGGTAGACCAGGACAGTTGAGTCATATGCACATGCATGAGTGTTTGCTTGAGCCACAGCTTGAGTGCATCAGTCGCTCTTAGCATAACCTTTACATCTTTGGCCCACTTTTTGACTTTACGTTTGTTCACCCGCTCACTACCCTGGGCTTCCCCTCTGGAATGATTCATGGACTGTTCAGTCTTGACCAGAAAACCTTCCTTCATATTGCGAAAAACAATACTCGGGATCTCATAGTTAATCCGCACAATTCCATAAAGAATACGAACATTAATATTGGCGTAATCATCACTTTTATGCTTACTGAATGTAAAATGTACATGAACATTTGAGATGAGGACTGCGGCAATCAGCAATGCGAACAATAAACCGATTCCTCCAAGCCAAATCCACACAGGCCTTACCTCCAAGCCCTCAATTCTTTTCTCGTCTAGTATGGCACTCTGGATAGGAAAAAATTCACGTCTGACCTAAAAATCCCATTTCAGATTTATTTGGAACCGGTCCGTAACCTTTTATATAGACAAATTTGGACTTAAGATTAGTTACACTGGTCACTCCGATGACAGAATAACCTTCCGATCGCTGTTATCCCCAGATTTTTTTGATTCCCTTCTCTAAAGGGTAAATCCGGGGATAAGCGTATGCTTCCGATGCAGCTTTCTTTCAGAAAGCTTTTAGACGAACACTCCGTTTCTTCAGATTATTTCTGTCCTCTCCGTTATGTGTAAAATCTTTAGTTCAATCTATCTAAAACAATGCACAAATAACCGACTCCACTGCTGGGTGTCGGTTATCATGAATTTGCAAATTAGAATGATGAATCCGTATTATCGTCTTCGTTGTCTATTTGACTCCCATCATCTGTCGGATCAGCGCTTTCCGGTTCCAATTGTTGCAAATCCAGTTTGTTGAACAACAGTTGTGTCTCTTCCTCCAGGTTTTCCGAATCTTCAAACAACCCTGGTTCCGGAAGGTCTTTGATTGAAGCTAGTCCGAAATAATCCAGAAATGACTTGGTCGTTCCGTACAAAATGGGGCGTCCGATTGCCTCCGCTCGTCCCACTTCAATGATCAGATCCTTATTCACAAGTGTATGAATAGCCCGCTCCGATTTTACACCGCGAATCTCCTCAATCTCAACCCGGGTAATCGGCTGCCGGTACGCCACGATGGCCAACGTCTCCAGCGCCGCCTGGGATAAGGAGGTTCGTGCTGGTGAATACGCCAGTTTCTCAAAATACACAGCATGCTCAGGCAAGGTACCCAGCTGAACTACGCCAGCAATCTTGAGAATCTGTACACCTCGACCCTGCTGTGAAAATTCATGAATCATCTCCTCAATCGCGTCCGTTACAAGCTCCACTCGCTGGTCGACGATCTCGGCAATTTGTTTGATGCTTAGACCCTCTTCTCCGGACAAAAACAGCAGGCCTTCAATAATCGATTTCAATTTCGGAAAATCCATGATTCTTTGTTTCCCCTCTCCACTCCATAACGATATCCTCAAACAACCGTTCCTGATAACAGACAATCTGCTTCATCTTCATCAGTTCCAGCACCGCCAGAAAAGTGACAACAATCTCATGGCGATAGATATGCTCATCCATCAATTTGGAGAATAACAGTCTGCCTCCCGGCCCCATACTTTCCAAAGCGCCGATGACATCCCGTATCCGGTCCTTAACCGAAATCTCATCCCGTTTGATACGGGTTACGGTTGTACGCTTCTCAGCCTTGCGTAGCGCCTTCTGAAATGCTGCAATCAGGTCAGAGGTATGTAATCCCTCAACCGGGTTCGAAGGAGCTTCTACAGGCATATAAGGGCGCAGATCCTCGGGCTCTTTGGAAAATATAAGGCTGCGTTCCCACTCACGTTCATGAAGATGTCGCGCAATTCCCTTGTACTTGCGATATTCTATCAGACGTGCAATGAGCTCTGCACGTGGATCATAATCTTCTTCTTCCATAAAATCATAATCCTCGAAGTCTTCAATTACCGGTGGTTTGGGCAGTAGAAGTTTGCTCTTGATCGACAGCAGTGTAGCAGCCATGACCAGAAATTCACTTGTAATATCCAGTTCCAGTTCCTGCATCGAATGCAGATACGCCATGTATTGATCGGTAATATCGCTGATGGGAATATCCTGGATATGAATTTCAGCCTTGTCAATCAGGTGAAGCAGCAGATCCAAAGGCCCTTCAAAAGTCTCCAGTTTGTATGTAACTACCGTCACTAGACGAATCCTCCCGCCAGAAAAATACAAAACCCTGCCAAGCCGTCCGAATCCGGTCTCCCGTCTTCGTCTGCGCATAGCAGGGCACTACTATTAAATAAGCACTATTTTAGCTGTTTCGTCAAGTTTGCCATCTCAATTGCCGCCGTAGCTGCATCCCAACCTTTGTTACCCGCCTTGGTTCCGGCACGTTCAATCGCTTGTTCAATATTTTCTGTCGTAACCAATCCGAAGATCGTAGGCACGCCAGTTTTCAGGTTAATTGCTGCTACCCCTTTAGCCATCTCGTTGCACACATAATCGTAATGTGTAGTTGATCCACGGATAACGGTTCCCAGGGTAATCACTGCATCATACTTGCCGCTCTCTGCCATCTTCTGCGCAATCAAAGGGATTTCGAACGCTCCTGGAACCCAGGCTACATCTACTTCATCATCCTGCACACCGTGACGTTTGAATGCATCGAGCGCTGCGCTAAGCAATTTACTGGTGATAAATTCGTTGAAACGTCCAACGACAACTCCATATCTGGATCCTTCTGATACTAAATGTCCTTCGAAAAATTGTGGCATTCAAGTCATCTCCCTAACGGTATAATGTAATGTAAGTAACGGAAATTCCTAAGTAATCAATTCCATAAATTACATGGTGAACGTTGTTCATCTAAAACGCATTTACTGTTCGTTCTGCTCGATATCATCAAACTTGAGCATATGCCCCAGCTTGGCTTGCTTCGTATGAAGATACACCGTATTGTCCTCGTTCTCTTTCATTTCGATCGCAACACGCTCTACGACTTCAAGTCCATATCCTTCAAGACCTTTAATTTTACGAGGATTATTGGTTAGCAGTCTGATCTGACGAACCCCAAGGTCTTTCAGAATTTGGGCGCCAATTCCATAATCACGCAAGTCGGCAGCAAATCCCAGCTTCAGGTTTGCATCCACCGTATCCAGACCTTCCTCTTGCAGCTTGTAAGCTTTGAGTTTGTTGATGAGTCCAATGCCTCGACCTTCCTGTCTCATATAAAGCAGTACGCCGTTGCCTTCTTCATTGATCTGTTTGAGTGCCGCATCAAACTGAGGACCACAGTCACAACGATGGGAATGGAATACATCGCCTGTCAGACATTCAGAGTGTACCCGTACAAGTACAGGTTTGGAACCATCAATCTCACCTTTAACCAGAGCCACATGTTCCTTGTTGTCTACAGCATTTGTATAGGCCACTGCTTGAAACTCGCCAAAGTCTGTTGGCATACGTACAGCCACTTCACGTTGAACCAGCTGTTCTTTTTCATTACGGTAACGAATCATGTCCTGAATACTGATCAGCTTCAGATCATGTTTGCGGGCAATCTCCTGCAGATCCGGAAGTCTGGCCATTGTGCCATCTTCCTTAATCACTTCACAGATAACGCCTGCGGGATACGAACCACACATAATGGCCAAATCTACTGCCGCTTCTGTGTGGCCCGCACGACGAAGTACACCGCCGTCTTTTGCAATCAGCGGGAACATGTGACCAGGCTTACGGAAGTCCCCGGCTTTCGCCTCAGGATCGATCAGACCTTTCACGGTAATAGAGCGTTCATGTGCCGAGATACCGGTTGTGGTATCTTTGTGGTCCACAGAGACCGTGAAGGCAGTTCCGTGGAAATCCGTATTTTGTTGAACCATTGGTTTCAAGTTAAGTTCATCCGCACGTTGTTGTGTAATCGGAACACAGACCAGACCTCTACCTTCAGTAATCATGAAATTAATGACTTCAGGTGTCGCCTTTTCAGCCAAAGCGATAAAATCGCCTTCATTCTCCCGATCTTCATCATCCACAACAATGACGGGTTTGCCACGCATGAGATCATATATGGCTGCTTCTATCGTGTCCAAAATGGATTGTTCTGACATTGTCCCACCTCCAGTTTATTTCTTTCTCTATTTATGCAAATCCGTGATTGGCGAGAAAATCTTCACTGATACTGCGCGGCTTGCCAGCACCCGTCTCTCGATGTCCTCTCCCATACTGGAGCAGATGATCCACATATTTGCCCAAAATATCGCATTCGATATTAATGGTATCCCCTGTCTTTTTCACATTTAGTACAGTTTCACCAATGGTATGCGGGATAATGGAAACCGTGAATGCGGTATCCGATGTATGGACAACGGTCAAGCTAATGCCATCCAGTGTAACCGATCCTTTGGGGATCAGGTATTTGAACAACTGGTGATCATCCGGCTTGATCTCAAACACAATCGCATTCTGATCACGTGTTATACTGCCAATCACTCCAGTACCATCGACATGGCCTTGAACGATATGTCCTCCAAAACGGCCACCGGATTGCATGGCCCGCTCCAGATTAACTTTACTGCCGGATTGCAGCTGACTGAGATTGGTATGGCGATACGTTTCAGGCATGACATCGGCGGTAAAGCCGCCACCTTCCAACGTTGTCGCAGTTAAACATACTCCGTTCACTGCTACACTATCACCTATCTTGAGATCGTCCATGATGGCGGAAGCTCCGATATTCAGGACCATCGCTTCGCCTTTCCGACCAATACGCCGGATCTGACCAACTTCTTCCACCAAACCGGTAAACATGCTGCCGCCTCCCTTGTTTAATTTATTTATTCAGGCCACACCGGAATACCGCCAATGCTGATATTATCTCCAACTTGTTCGATCTCCAACTGATTCAATTGAATTGCCTGGTTCATACGTTCCACACCCTCGAAGCGGAAACTGCCAGGTGTATCATAACCGCCTACAATCTTAGGAGCGATAAACATGAGCAGTCGATCGACCAACCGTGCCTCCAGCATCGCTCCATTCAGAGTGCCTCCGCCTTCAAGCAAAATCGAACCAATCTCACGCTCACCCAACTTGCTAAGTCCGTTTAACAGATCCACACGTGGTCCAGGACCACAGCGGATAATTTCAACACCGTAGGCTTCCAAACGTTCAGCAGCTTCAGGACTGGCTTCGTCTGTTGTCAATACCCATGTTGGAGCAAGACCATCCTTAACCATTTTGGAACCTACTGGAAGACGCAACTTGGAATCCACCACGATTCGTACCGGGCTGATGCCTTCCACTTGCAAGCGGGTTGTAAGCTCCGGATTATCTGCGATCACCGTGTCGACACCAACCATAATGCCTTGGTGACGATGACGAAGGGCATGCACAATCTCACGAGCGGACTCGTTGGAGATCCACTTACTGTCTCCGCTGCGAGTGGCAATTTTCCCATCCAAAGTCGTAGCCGTTTTCAGTGTCACGAAAGGAAGGCCTGTTGTAATAAATTTAATGAATTTTTCATTCATGCGTCTTCCACGCTCACGCAGTACGCCAACTTCAACTTCAATGCCTTGTTGACGAAGCATGCTTATGCCTCTGCCGGATACTTGCGGATTTGGATCTTCACAACATACCACAACACGTTTTACCTTTTCATGAATCAGGCGTTCACTGCAAGGTGGCGTCTTGCCATAATGACTGCAGGGCTCAAGTGTAACGTATACCGTACTGCCTTCTGCATCGCTGCCCGCCATGTTCAGTGCATGTACCTCCGCATGACCGGTTCCACGTTTCAGATGGCTCCCAAGGCCTACAATACGCCCCTCTTTCACAACCACACATCCAACAACCGGATTAATTCCCGTCTGTCCCTGTGCTCGTTCCGCCATATCTAGTGCCAGTGCCATATAAAATTCATCATTGATCATTTCCAAATCCGTTCACCCCGCGGTTTAAAGTCTTGTTTATTAAAAAATCCCCGTCGAACAACCGTTCGATGGGGATGATGAGAGACAAATGTCAACAACAGGAGTCAAATGGATACAGCACGCCAACACTTTGCCCAAAACTTCATTTCGGACAAGTGAAAATAGACACATACCTTAATGAACATCAATTACAGGTAAAGAGCTTTATCGTGTGGCATATGTATGGAACTGTCCGGCCTAACCGGATCTTCCCTGCACAGTGCAAGACAAACACATCGTGACTGTACAGCCAACTCCTGCTGAATGCAAACCTGTTAGGTCTGCACCTCTCCTTCTCCCATCCAGACTATACTGTCGGTTCTGGAATTACACCAGATCAGCCATCTGCCACAGGCAGACAGGTCACGGACTTTGCATCAAGTGCTGGACATGTGTCCTTACACTCCCTGCATCACCGCCGGTAGGGAATTGCACCCTGCCCTGAAGGATTGCTTTCGTTATTAATTGGATGTTAGCACTTTAATGCCAAAAAATCAATTGTTTTTTGTTCCTTTTTGTCACATACTAACTTTTAATAAGCTAAGATACAGCAAAAAAACCGCATCTCACTAAGAGACACGATTTTAAGTTTTTAGATTATAGATTTTAGTTTACATCCTTCTCAGTTCCATCACAGCATTCTACATATCAGGAAAACACCAACGCACCATATGCTTCAAATCTTTGGCATTGTGAAATGGCAAGCGGTCAGGTTCTGGCAGCGGCGAACTGGGAAGCGGAATACCTCTCGCAACTCTTCTGACCCAACTTGTGGAATCGATCGCGATAGCCGAGCATTGCCAGCGTCCAGTCGTTCTCGGTCGAAACGTTCTCTGCAAATCGGTTTTTCCCGGCATGTCAGGAAAGACACCATCGAGATATTCAACGATAACGCGTTTGTCTCTGACTTCATGACAGTATACCGTCACCCATACACCTTCCCGGACCCGAACAGCATACACATCTCCAGCTTCTGCCTCCCCTGTGCCTGCATCAGGAGATTTCTTTGGCACTTTCCCTCGAACACTTCTCATCTTCTCCAATGCTCCCAGGATCGTTTCCTTTACAGGTGGACTCTCTTCAGGTTTATCCGCAAGAGATATGCTACTCAGATCAAAATCATGGAATATCTTGTTCAGGTTGTTCTCATTGATTCCGATAGATGAGTCCCACCACGCCAGAGGAGCCTGTACCTCAACCCGCACATTGGGGCGCGCGTCACGCTGTATGTAAGTCGTGTATTCTGTGATCATTCCGGGATGTTCCGGCGTATCCAGTATGCCAATCAGAGCTAATGTCTCAAGCAAGTCCCGATAAGCATATTCCTTTTGTGTAGGCAAAAGACGTTCCTTCTTGAGTGCTATTGCTGCTTTGCTGTAGCGTGTTTTTGGAGGTAATTGGCGCAGCACTGTTAACACCGCACAGAGTGTCCAGCGGTCGTAATCATTAGGTATTGGAAGCTCCTGCGCGGCAGCTAGCTCTCGGAGTGCCAGTACTTGTCCAAAGGGATCACCATCCAAAGGTGTTCCATTGGTCATGCGCCAATACCATTGTAACGTCGAGTCGGTTGCTTGATCTACGCTTAATCCGCAGATCTGACAAGTACTCGAAGATGGATATGGCGTGTGTTCATGGCTTGGCATACCGCTTGCAATAAGCTTGCCCGTAATCAGCGAGCGCCAGATCATGGGTGCTGACCACATCGATGCGACAAAGGCCTGTGCTGCTTCATTTATCGTCCATTGATTTGCAAGTTGTTTCAGCTCAGCGATCGTTTCATCATGCCCCGGACGTACAAACCGGTTCGGTTCATGCCCCGCTGTCTCAAGCGCTTCTAAATCCGGTGTGGATATACTCTGAGAAACATCATGTCGGGATGCCTGTAGTTCCTCGTCCCATCGTGTGGGTCCGCTATAGACTTGTTTTAACAAACGTAATTGATCCACTGTATTCAAAGGTTCTTCATCCTCCCTTGTCGCTTCGTCTAACGACAGAATAACCCCATGCCAGAACTTTCGCCAGATCCATTATGCTCATTTTGCACTATTTCATGATGAAAATAAAAAAAGTGCTTCTATAAAAAGAAGCACTCCGAGTTTAAATCAAGTAAGTCAACGTTACAAAGCTTATTAAGCTTCTACAACTTCAACAGTCTCCATTTTGTCTTTACCTTCCAAAGCGTCCACGAACTCCATACCTTTGGTTACTTTACCAAATACAGTATGTTGTCCATCCAAATGTGGTTGTGGTTGGTAGCAGATGTAGAACTGGCTTCCACCTGTGTTACGGCCAGCATGTGCCATAGCCAGTGTTCCACGCTCATGTTTGTTCGGGTTGATTTCACAGTTGATTGTGTAACCTGGGCCACCTGCACCAGTACCGTTAGGGCATCCGCCTTGAGCTACGAAGCCCGGGATAACGCGGTGGAATGTAAGACCATTGTAGAAACCGGAGTTAGCCAGTTTCTCAAAGTTTGCTACTGTGTTGGGAGCTTCTTGATCGAACAGATCGATCAGAACTTCTCCGCCGTTTGCCAATTTAATTTTCGCTTGTTTCGCCATATGTAAATGACTCCTTTCGTATTGACCATCGTTAATGGTGCCAAAACGCATGACCCTGGGTCAAGCATTACAGCACTTTTCTTAGTGTACACCGAAAATGACTGGATCGCAAAAAAAACGGCAACTTTTTTCACAATTTAGTCCGAATACGTAAAAAGCAGACGAAAAAGGAAGTTCCCTTTTCATCTGCTTCAACTATAGAATCCCTATATCCTGAATCATGCAGAAACGCATTATCTTTGACGAATTAGCGAGTTACTGGTTGTTTGCCAATACGCGCTGGTACCAGGTCATTCTGGATGATATCCTGATACGTCTCACGGCGTACCACGACATCTCCTTGACCGTCTTTGACAAACACAACAGCTGGGCGACGAATCCGGTTGTAGTTGCTCGCCATGGAGTAGTTATACGCACCTGTGCAAGCTACAGCGAGCAGATCACCACTTTCCACTTTTGGCAGGTCCAGATCCCAGATCAGCATATCGCCACTCTCACAACATTTACCCGCAACGGATACCGTTTCCTGAGCAGCCTCATTCGCACGGTTAGCAAGAACAGCTTCGTACTTGGATTCATACAAAGCAGGACGAGGGTTATCGGTCATACCACCGTCAACAGCAACGTATTTACGCACGCCCGGAATGTCTTTGCTTGTTCCAACGGTATACAGCGTTGTTCCTGCTTCACCCACGATGCTACGGCCTGGTTCAACCCAGATCTCAGGTACGGCATAGCCAATTTGGGCAAAATGATTTTTAACTGCGTCTGTAATAGCCTTCACGTATTGCGCAACTTCAAGCGGTGTATCTCCGTCGATATAACGGATTCCGAATCCACCACCAAGGTTAACCACTTTGAAAGCAACGTTAAGACGTTCATATACGCTTGCTGCAAATTCAGCAACACGTTGAACAGCCATCTGGAAGCCTTCAACTTCGAAGATCTGGGAACCGATGTGGGAATGCACACCGAGCAATACCAGGTTAGACTGCTTGGAAGCCAGTTCAATCGCTTCAAATGCTGTACCATTGCCGATATCGAATCCAAACTTGGAATCCGTTTGACCAGTGGAAATATATTCATGCGTATGGGCCTCAACACCAGGCGTCACACGAAGCAAAATGTTTACTTTACGATTTTTGTCCGCAGCTACAGCCTGCAACAGATGCAATTCATTGAAGTTATCAACAACAAAGCATCCAATCTCTGCATCAAGAGCCATTTCGATCTCTTCCAGCGTTTTGTTGTTACCGTGGAAATGAATGCGCTCAGCCGGGAATCCTGCTTGCAGTGCAGTGAACAGTTCACCATCAGATACAACATCCAGGGAAAGTCCTTCTTCAGCTGCAAGTGCACACATCGCCATTACACAGAATGCTTTACTTGCGTATGCAACCTGGAAACCCAAGCCGGAAGCGCGGAATGCTTCCATGTACTCTCTGCAACGCTCGCGAACCAATTGCTCGTCCACAACATACAGGGGAGTTCCAAATTGTTCTTTCAGATCTGTTGCATCCACTCCGCCAATCTCCAGATGCCCTTGCGCATTTATTTTACTTGTACCATGTAAATACATAATCTGCATTCCTCACTTTTTTGTATACTGGAACAGTTGCTATTCCAATGATTTTACACCAGTATATCAAATTAGGCGGCGAGATGAATGGATTTTTCGGAAGATCATTTGTGTTTTTTACTTTTTCGCAGTTCACCGTCCGGATCATCGGACATTTTGGTGTTGTCACGGGTTTTGTTGAATGATGGACGTTTTTTATTTTCCAGTAAAGGCAGCCGGAATAAAAAGTTGCCCAAGGCCTTTGCATTAAACGGTATAAAAGGCCATAGATACGAAGAATTATATGACCGGTGAACGGTGAGTGCCAATATGAGCAATGTACAGCCAACAACCAATCCCGGAACTTTGAATATCGCTACTGCTATGAGTAAAAACAGTCTGACTAACCTGTTGGCAAGTCCCAACTCGTAACTTGGTGTGGCAAACATTCCAATGGCTGCAATGGCCATATAGAGTACAACCTCATTAACAAAGTATCCCGTTTTCACAGCAATATCTCCAACAAGAATGGCCGCGATTAAACCCATGGCCGATGCCAGAGGTGTAGGCGTATGAACTGCAGCCATCCGCAATAGATCGACACCAAGCTCTATGAGAAGAAACTGCAAAATCAGAGGCAACTTCACATTTTCCTGTGGACCAATGAAGTCCAGCCCCATCGGTTTGAGCGAAGGTTCTATTACCATGAGAAGCCATAGGGGCAGCAAAAACAGCGATATGAGAATCCCTGCAAAACGAACCCATCGTAAATACGTCCCCATCAATGCCGTCTGTCTATTTTCCTCTGCATGTTCACACAGGTCGAAGAACGTCGTTGGCAAAATCATTACACTGGGAGAAGTATCAACGAAAATGACGACTCTGCCCTCCAGCAGATGGGATGCTGTTACATCCGGCCGCTCCGAATATCGAACGAGCGGGAATGGGTTCCATCCCTTGTTGATAATCGCTTCCTCCAGCTGTTTATCTGCGGCGGGAATACCATCGATATCCACCCGCTGAATTTTCTCACGGACTGAGTCCACCTGCACTTTATCCACAATATCGTCAATGTATACCACGCAGACATCGGTTTGTGTTCTCCGCCCCACCTGCATGATCTCAAACTTAAGTCCAGGGTCGCGTATTCTGCGGCGCACCAAGGTTACGTTAGTCAGGAGGGTTTCCGTAAAGCCATCTCTGGAACCTCGGACTACCCTTTCCAATGAAGGTTCTTCTGGTGAACGAACCGGGTAACTCCGGGTATCCATTACTAGGACCGAGCGATCCCCTTCAACGAACAATGCACTCATACCTGTAAGAACCTTGTTAATGACCGCACTCATCTTCTCGACTTTTTCCACCTGTATATGGGGAATGTAACAATCGAAATAAGATTTTAGTGCGTGCTCAGATACCTGATCAGGCGTGAGATAGGTTAACCTTTTTAATACTTCCAGTAGGATCTCATCCTTGGCGAAACCCGTCAAAAGAAGCAATCCCACATGTTTGCCACCCAGCACCATCTCTCTCATATCCACATCAAAAGATTCCCCAAGTCCGAGAACTTGCTTGAGCGTATTTTTGTTTTCACTCATCCGAGGGGAAATATCATCATTTTCCTGCCAATACTGTACGGATTCCTCAATACTGTCGGACATCTCATTTTGTTTTTTCTTATTGTACGCTTTCTCCTCTTCTTCCTTCTGAATCTCATATGCAGACTTGTGCAGCATCTCTTCCGTTATACCTTCACTATGTTCCTGGCCTGTGTGCTCCGTTCGTTCATCCATCTTCCATCCTCCTATGGCCACGAGTTACCGTTGATATATAAAGAAATCAAACAGGGAACCTGTCATTTTACCCAAAATCATGGCGAGCAGTAATCCAAACAAATAAGGTTTCATGCCTAATCGTTTAGCTAGCACGGGCAGTACATTAAGCACCTCGGTGAGTGCTGCGGCGAGCAGACCGATGAACACGCCACAGAACAACCCTACGATCGGGCTAAGCAGCAGCACCCCATGCATTTTCCAATGCCAGAAGTCCGCCACCGTTCCGAGCAGTGAACCACCGATTAGCGCCCCTTCGTACCAGTGAGTCTTGTCATACGTTTGCGTAAGTTGAGCCAACCTGGGAATCATATCGAGCACCAGAATAAGCGCAATTACGCCGCTTCCTACGGCAATTCCTCCCGCAATACCCAATACAATGCTGATTGCTCCATTAAGAACGCTCATCCGCATTCATCTCCCTGCGTTCCTGCTCATGCATCCGTTCGCTTTCCTCGATGACCACATATTGATCTACATTTTGCTGGTATAGGAACATCTCCACTTCCAGCGGGGTAGGCTCCTCATTCCACTTTTTCTTGAACAAGTGATTAAAAAATACTGCCATTCCGAATCCAATGCCAATCGAATATGCCACTTGGAACAGGTAGGGATGTTCGTCCCGATGTCCAGTGAGCATCTCCACAATTCGAATCTGAACTTCCTGCATGTTCACATCGGCATGAAAATTCATTATGGTTAAGGCTGATCCGAAGAAAAGAAGTAACCACACCAAAATGAACAGGGACTTGGAAGGTTGACCATTTCCCGCGATGACTTCAACCAACGTATGACCTGATCCCATCAGTTCAACACTGACCTCCGGCAAGATGTGCCGAATTCGGGGAATAATCTGTAATATATCAATGAGGATCAGATTGCCATCCTCCGGTCCAGGACGCAAAAGTTCAAGCTCCAGTAGCCTGCTCTCCTGATTTTCAGAAGTGGTCAGTACATGTGCAATGTCTCCAAGCTTGACTGCCCTGCCCCTCTGGATGCGAATGCGGCTGCGCAGTCGAACGTAGACCATTGGAGTGGGCGTCTG
Organism: Paenibacillus sp. FSL R5-0749; assembly: GCF_038595085.1. Lineage (NCBI taxonomy): Bacteria > Bacillati > Bacillota > Bacilli > Caryophanales > Paenibacillaceae > Paenibacillus > Paenibacillus sp. FSL R5-0749. The sequence goes on from NZ_CP152005.1 coordinate 4,357,200, forward strand.
AGACATCCATAACACTCCTTTGCTGCGTAATTTAGGTTAGTATTTGAAGAATGTGCAAATTTATTACAAACGGGTTGGAAAAAGATCGGGAGGTGGGTGCGGGCGCTGCGGGATAGATCGGTCATTGATCGCTGTTGCTCGGGGTAGGATACACGCAGACACTCCGACGGCAGACCAACCTTCTGATCGCTGTTGTCTCCAAATTCTTCTGATTGATTTCTAAGTGTTAGAAATTTGGAGACAAAGGCGAACGCTTCGCTTCTTCAGGTCTAATCTGCCGCCTGCGTTGCTTGTGTATCATTAGGCAAGCCCTCACGCTTCGCTCCTTTTGACCGATCCCATCCCTCCGCTGCCCATCGTCCTCCCGTTTCCAAATGGTTGAAATAAATATGCTGGGGAGGTGCATGGAGGAATTGAAAGAGGAGCTTTGCGGTTATTTTGTTCAATACAATGACGCTAATGGTAGTGATAGATTGCTAAGTAACTATTTTTAAGGAGGAAAATTCATGAAGTATATCATACTGGTTTTTATGATAGCTATTATTGCAGGATGTGGTGAAAAAATTGACGCAGACCAGATGACGAGTACTAGCGATATTTTAGCAAATGAAATGATTCAAACTGATCCAACTGCAGATCTCTTTTTACTCAAAGATCGAGTGTATGTAAGAAAAGAGGAAATCAAAAATATCGACCAATTCGGTGAAAAGTTAGGGACAATTAAATACAGATATATAGAAGAGGAAAAATTTAAGGATTTGATGTCTACGCAACTTCCCGTGGGTACAGAAATTTATCAATTCAAAAATGAAAAATCGATAGATCAGGTGATTGTTAAGGAAAATGAAAAACTAATAATCTACCAATCATTAGCTGAAGGATAATCATAATCCATTGGATGCACAGCCTAACAACAAATAACCTCCCTCGCCATAATGCGCGATAGAAGGTTGTTAGTTGTCGTATATTGGTGCATAAGCACCAATAATGTTGTCGCAATCCCCGAATCACTGCGCGATCTGGTCGCGGATGGATTGCAGTATTTTTTTCTCCAAACGGGATACCTGCACCTGAGATATGCCCAGCCTGCTGGCAACCTCGGACTGTGTCTGATCCCGGTAATACCGGAGATAGACGATTAACCGCTCCCGTTCGCTGAGACCACCGATGGCTTCGTTCAGCGCCAGTTTGTCAAACCAACGTTCCTGAGACTCGTCAGCAATCTGATCCATTAATGTAATGGGATCACCGTCATTCTCAAATACCGTCTCATGGATGGAGGTCGGTGGTTTGTTCGCTTCCTGGGCAAATACGACTTCCTCGGGGGTTACCCCCAGCTCTGCGGCAACTTCCTTAATCGTTGGTAAACGATCCAGATGTTTGGACAGTTCGTCCCTTTTTTTGCGGACTTTATTCGCCATCTCTTTCAGTGAACGACTGACCTTTAGGGTACCGTCATCCCGCAGGAATCGCTGGATTTCTCCGATGATCATCGGTACCGCGTAGGTTGAGAACTTCACGTCATAACTGAGATCAAATTTGTCTACTGACTTGAGCAGACCGATACAACCAATCTGGAACAGATCTTCCGGATCATATCCCCTGTTCATAAAACGCTGTACGACGGACCAGACGAGTCTGATGTTGCAGTTCACCAGCGTATCCCGCGAAACATGGTCACCCGACTGACTGAGCGCAATCAGCCGTTTGACCTCGGCATCGTCCAAATAGGTCTGTGAAGATGGTTTCACTTCAGCATCCATAAGAACACCAACCCCTAATTATACAATGCTTTCTTGGATTCAATCCTTTTTTTCATCTTGATGGAGGTGCCTCTGCCGGGCTCACTGCTGACTTCGAATTCATCCATAAAGTTTTCCATAATGGTGAAGCCCATGCCCGACCGCTCAAGTTCGGGTTTGGACGTATATAACGGCTGCTTGGCCAGTTCAAGATCTTCGATACCTTCACCGCGGTCTTCCACAATAATCGTGATCATGTCTTCCCGAATCTCGGCCTGGATAGAGACAACACCTTCAGAGTTGTTGTTGTATCCATGGATGATGCTGTTGGTCACGGCTTCCGAAATGACCGTCTTCAGGTCACTGAGCTCGTCCATTGTTGGATCAAGCTGGGAGATAAATGCAGCAACGGTTACCCGTGCAAACGATTCATTCTCTGACTTGGCCGCGAATTGCAGATTCATGAAATTTGTCCCTGTTCCTTCATTCATGAGACGACCTCCAGACCTGAGAGAGCAGTTCCCTCATTTTCGTATATCGGCATTATCTTGAACAGACCCGACATTTCCAGCAAACGGTACACCGGCGAATTGACGTCACAGACCACCATCTTGCCGCCTTTGTTCTTAATGAGCTTGTATCTTCCCAAAATGACACCCAGGCCCGAACTATCCATAAATTGCAGATCTTTCAGGCTGAGTACCAGATGCTCGCTTTGTCTCCGCTGGATGGCTTCATCCATTTGCATCCGTACCATGTCAGCTGTATGGTGATCCAGCTCCCCGGATAATCGTACAATCAGAATCCCGCGATGGTGTTCCATTTCCACATGCAAGTTCACGTTTGCCCACTCTCCTCCCTGTCTTGAACAAGGATTTCTACGTATCCAAAGGCTTTTCCTGCCCCCCGACAAAACTAGAAGAAAACCCCTATTTAACTACAAAATATGTTCGAAGGATGCGAACAACTCGCGTAATTCGCCTTTTAATCAAACAGGTTGGACGTAGTCCGTTTAAACAGCTTCCACCAGCCAGCTTTATTCACGTCCTGTGGAGCCTGAATGTCGAATTCCTTAATGACGTCATTGCCCTGGTACACCACCAGTTTACCTATACTTTGTCCAGCCTTGATCGGAGCTTTCAATTCTTTGGCAACCAGCAATTCATGCCGGATGTCATTGGATTTCGCTCCTTTGCGCATCAGCACACTATAATTTTGCGTGGCATTCAGAGGCAATTCGGCAACTTCACCTTTTTCGATCTTTAGACTGCCCAGCAGATCCCCTGCCTTGTAGAGAGCCTTCATCGTATATTGACTAAAGGCATAATCAAACATCGATGACACTTCGCTATTTCGTGTTTTGGTATTTGGTTCACCAAGTACCACGGAAACAACACGCAGTCCCTCCTTGGACGCTGTTGCGGACAAGCAGAACTTCGCTTCGGATGTATAACCTGTTTTCAAACCATCTGCCCCTTCATAAAAACGAACCAGCTTGTTCGTGTTCACCAGCCAGAATGGCTTTTCCGAGTCTTTGCGAAGGTAATCCTGATAGGCACCGGTGTACTTCGTAATCCCTGAATGTTTCAGCAGTTCACGACTCATGACGGCAATGTCGTGGGCTGACGAATAATGATTATCCACCGGCAGACCGTTACAGTTGGCAAAATGAGTATCCTTCATGCCAAGCTCCTTCGCACGCTCATTCATCAGCTGTACAAAGGATTCCTCCGAACCAGCAATCTTCTCAGCCATAGCCACTGAGGCATCATTTCCTGAAGCCATCGCGATCCCTTTTAACATGTCATCAACGGTCATCTCTTCCCCAGGCTCCAGGAAGATCTGCGAACCGCCCATGGAAGCTGCATATTCGCTCGTTCTTACTTTATCTGTCAGCTTCAGCTTGCCGGAGTCGATCGCTTCGATTGTAAGCAGCATGGTCATAATTTTTGTAATGCTCGCCGGAGGCAGCTGATCATGACTGTTTTTCTCATATATGACGGTTCCTGTGTCCGCATCCATTAGGATCGCAGAGCGTGCCGACGGGGCAAGATCCGTCCCTCCCGCTGCCTTCGGTGTTTCTTCAGCTAATGCCGTTGATGCCATAAGGGACAGCAGGATACAAAGGGTCATGAACGATGCCATTATTCTTTTCTTCACAAGGTTACCTCCTCAAATGACTTGCTTACTGCATGTTCCATGCATGTACTGCTAATCATTGTCGGCCCGTTTCCAGTAAATTATTCCATGTAAAGCATGATTTCCCGAACTTTTATTGAAAATGTGATCAAAGCGAAAAAAACGCACTGTACTCAACGCATGAGTAAGCGGACGTTCAACACAACAAAAAAAGGTTACCCCCGATGATTTCTCATTCGAAGAGGTAACCTTCTCTACTCAACTCTTGCTTACATTTGTGGAATAACAGCCAATACCAGCGCCAGGAACGATTCACGAACACGCTCCGTCGTTTCCATCACCTCATCATGTGACAGCGGCTGGTCCAGAATTCCGGCAGCCATGTTACTGATACAGGAAATACCGAGCACTTCCAGACCTGCATGGCGTGCCACGATCACTTCAGATACAGTGGACATGCCCACGGCGTCCGCGCCCAATGTACGCAGCATTTTGATCTCTGCTGGTGTCTCGTAGTTCGGACCAAGCATACCTGCGTATACCCCTTCACGTACGTTAAAACCTTGTGAAGCCGCCGTATCCTTTGCCAGCGCACGCAAACGGCGGCTATAGGCTTCGGACAGATCAGGGAAACGCACGCCCAGGGCAGCGTCATTGGGTCCGATCAGTGGATTTTTGCCTGTAAGATTCAAGTGATCAGAGATCAGCATCAAATCTCCAGCTTCATACGACGTGTTCACGCCGCCCGCTGCATTGGTTACAAGCAAGCTGCTTACACCCAGTTCTTTCATTACTCGTACCGGGAAAGCTGTCAATTCCGGACCATATCCTTCGTACATGTGGAAGCGGCCTTTCATCATCACGACTGGACGGCCTTTAATGGTGCCGACCAATAGCTCACCTTCATGTCCTTCTACTGTGGACACCGGAAAATGTGGAATATCCTGATAAGCGATGCTTACGCCATCTTCAATCAGTTCTGCCAGTACGCCAAGACCCGAACCCAAAATCAAACCGACTTCCGGCTTGATGGAGCTTTTGCTTTGAATATAAGAGGCTGCTTCCGAAATCATTTGTTGGTTTAATGCTGTCATGCGATGTATGTTCCTCCTTGAGTTGAAACGATCCGTCTATAGACGCATTTTGCAAAATCTATTCAATCCGAATTTATGCAAACTGCTTATGTATAACGGCGTTTGGATGTATTCAATTTATTTTATCCTAAATCGTCGCGATGTTCCGCATTTATTTGTGAATGCCATGCGTCAAAATCTATTTTGCCCTCGGATGATGGGTTTCATAGATTTCTTTCATGGTTTTGCGACCATGGTTGCCATATTGTTGCCCCGGCTGCTCTACGTGCCCCAGCATGTCCTGAACCGCACGTGTGTCCGCCCCATTGGCAATCAGGTGCGCCGCAAAGGAATGACGCAGCGTATGCGGTGTAATTTCGTCCGAGATTCCTGCGTCCACTGCGGCTTTTTTGAGCAGCTTCCAGAAGCCCTGCCGGGTTAAACGTCTGCCAGATACATTCACGAACAGTGCCTGCTCGTCCGAATCGGTTTTGAGCAATTTGTTGCGGAATTCCTCCACATATACACTTGCCCAATGTGCAGCGGGTGCACCGATGGGAAGAATGCGTTCTTTGCCCGCTCCACCGCATCGTATAAAACGCATGCCTGGCTGTACATCCCGAATGTCCAGCGCAATCAGTTCCGATACCCGAATACCTGTAGCATATAACAGTTCAAGCATCGCTCGATCTCTCACACCCTGCGGTGAACGAATATCAGGCGCTGTCAGCAGTTGTTCGATCTCCTGTATGCTTAATACCTGTGGTGGCGACTTGTCCGCCTTGGGAGCTTCCACATCAAACGTAGGGTCCTGTATAATCTCCCCCCGGCGCATCAAAAAGTGAAAGTAGGAGCGCAGAGATACGATGCTGCGGGCAATGGTTGCGTTGGCACGTCCTGCCTGTTTGAGCTGACCTGCAAACAGGACGACATGCGTGCGTCTGACCTGATCGGCTTTGTGTATGCCAAACTCCTTATCTGCAAATTCAATGAACTTGTCCACGTCTCGGAGATACGATTCAAGCGTGCTGCTCGACATCCCTTTATCATCTTCCAAGTATAAGGCATAGGCGTGTATCGTCTGTTTCATGTACAACGCTCCTCAACTGACAGATCTGCCGCTCTGGCAGACTGCTCCCGTATTTGCATCCCTGACTGTTCGAAGCTACTCCCCGTACCAATAGAACAAACGGAGACGCTCTGCCATCGTAGGACGTCCTTCTCCATTACCCGGCCAATCCGTTTCCTGAAATACTTTGATTGCATTGCCAGTCGGCATCTGATACTGGTCCACAGGTGAGATCCAGCCATTGAACAGATCCAGAACATGATAGAACAGATAGACTAGTGCAGCAAAAAATATAATAAATCGAATAAAACGGAGCCCTCTCCGCACTGATATAATCATGGGTATATCCCCCTTCTGATTCAAATCCGGTAACGTCCTTGAATCAGGGTATGTCCATAAACACAAGTTTATGCCATTAGGGGTAAACTCCAGATCACGTCCGGTGCCAAAAAAGCTCTCCCGTCAAAACCGCCGGTGAGAGCTTGAAGATATGCTATGTTATTCTTCATCTTTGGGTTTCTGTTCATTTTTAGCTTTGCAACGATAACAAATTCCATGAAAATCCAGTCGGTGATCTACTACCGAAAAGTTGAATTCCCGCTCCAAACGCTCTTCAAGCGGTCCAAGCCAGTCTTCACGTATTTCATCCATACTTCCGCATTGAACACAGATTAAGTGATGATGGTGATGCTTGGATGTATCTCCGCGCAGATCATAACGCGCTACACCGTCGCCGAAGTTGATTTTCTCTACAACATGCAGCTCACTCAGCAGTTCGAGGGTACGGTACACGGTTGCCAGACCGATTTCGGGAGCCTTTTCTTTAACGAGCATGAATACGTCTTCTGCGCTCAGATGATCTTCTTCATTCTCAAGAAGTACTCTTACGGTGGCTTCCCGCTGGGGCGTTAATTTATATCCTTGGGACTGTAGTTGCTGCTTAATTTTATCAATCCGTGCTTCCATTTTCTCCCTCCCCCTAGGAAATCACTGCACACTGCAACTTAACCCACTCTTTTCATTATAGGGGGAGTGCGTAATTAAAGTCAACATTTTACACTATGCATTGCACGTTATGCCGGTAGTAGCATTGGCGTGACCCAGCGCATCATCGCAGGTGTAACCCATGTTTCGAAAGACGCCACGCCGAGCAGCATTGCAGCCATAACCAAAGTTAACACTATATATGAAGCAAACGGCCTTTGTCGACCGGGTGTTCGCTGCATCAAAACACGATTGCGAATGATGTATAGCGAGAATGTCATCGCCGCCACACTGCAGATCAGAAGGATTGGAATGACAAATAGATTATGTGGTGCCACGGAAACCAGTGCAAACAGCAGCCCTTTCCAAGAATACTGTCCAACCAGGTAACCCACAGTGAATCCAATGAGCACACCTTTCAGAAAATCCAGAACCAGTATACCAGGCAGTCCAACGACGGATAAACCCAGAATAAAGATTAGACCTACCCATTTTAGATGAAGCATGGCGATGTCCCAATAGGCCCCGGTCTCTGTCATCTGTGCACTGTGCTGCACGGTCATGAAGAAATTACCGAGATAACCCTCCAGATCCTGGCGTTGATCAAGAGACAATGCATTCACCATAAGCGCGCCAAAAATGACGCCGACCAGAAACAAGACAGCCACGAATACATATAACGAAGTCTGACCTTTAAATGTAAAGTAGGATGAGCGCATACAGGTACGAGTCCCCTTTCCGGTATCATGCTGCAAGGATTCTCAGTTACATCCTCATAGTCATTCTTATGAACCGGAATGCACCTGTATGACTTCTTGTCCAGATTGGTTCCCTGTATGGTGAAAGTTGAACCTCGGAATATAACTACAGCATATTTACACGAGTCACTCCATGGCTCTTTCCTGAACAGCAACTTTACCGTACGTTCCTCCACCACCAGAGGACAATTCCAGTTGCCCATTCCGTGCAGCCACGATCAAGCCAGCCAGCACAGCTCCAACAACCGCAGCAAGTTCTTCCTCATGCGTACGATGAAGCACATTCATTTCTGTACCAAAATGGTCCAGTAACTGGCGCAATTTGGCTTTGCCAAGTCCCGGAATGAACTCCAGTGGTACCTGATAATGATAGGCGGGTCTGTTTGCAGGAACATGAGGACTCTCCCGATCAGAGATGGCCAGAATGCGGTCCAATACCCCTTGAACCAGCTTCAGACTGCCACAGTGAGGACAACGCTCTGCCGACATCGCTTGCTCATCCATAATACTGCCACATGCTGCACAGTAGGTACGGTGATACTTGCCCAGCCTTGGATTCAGCCCATAATTGGCAGCAATGCTCCTGCCATCTTCTCCTTGAAGTGCCATACGGAATTCATCAAAAGAAGGGGTAGCAACTTGCAATTCGTTATACTCCCGTCCAATCTTACCGAGTGAATGTGCATCCGAATTGGTCAGGAACGGCACATGATCCAACTCTCGAATATAACTGGCCATGGATGAGTCTGAGCTTAACCCCAGCTCTACCGCATCCACAAGACGGGTATCCAGCACATCGCCCATACGGGGGGCTGTACTGCCATAGATGCCTTTATGCGGTGTAAATACATGTGCAGGCACAATTAGTCCACCACGTGCCTTAATCTCGGCCTGCATCTCTAGAGCGGGCACGTATACCCGCTGAGAACTGAGATTCACATTTTTCATATAACGTTTCATCCAGTCCGTGAAGGACTTCATCGTTTTCAGATCACGGAAGTATGCGAGCATATGGAACTCACGCATTTCAGGCTCGCGCAGCTCAATCTCTGTACCCAGCAGAATGGTGGTGTCCTGGTAGGCAATACCGCCCCCCTCAATCTCGGACATCGTACCGTTCTCCAGCAATTGCTCGATATCCATCTGTACAACCGGCGAATGACAATCAATCACACCCAGCAAATGAATTCCTTTGCGATCCGATGCTTCCCGGGCAATATTCTCAAATGTCAGATCGCGACTGCCACTGATTTTTACGGCCTCGCCGCGAGAAGTTCGTCCGATGTGAATATGCAGGTCTGTATAACAGGGCTCCCACATCGTGGACGTTTTCAGTTGGTCATTCATCCCTAGAACCGTCCTGTCGTTCTGTAGAGGTCCCACGCGTACACAGCCATCATCGTTTTGGCATCACTAATCCGGTTATCGTCCATGAGTGCGTAGGCTTCCTCCAGTGTGATCTCAGATACTTCAAGGAATTCATCTTCGTCCAGTTCCATATCTCCGGCTTCCAACTCTTCAGCGATGTATAGATGAATGATCTCATCTGCGAACCCTGGTGAGGTGTAGAACGAACGCAGATGACGCAGTGACTTGGCCACATATCCCGTCTCTTCTCGCAATTCACGTGCGGCAGCCACTTCCGGCTCTTCTCCCGGGTCCAGTTTTCCCGCAGGAATCTCCACTTCGGTGCGTCCCATTGCTTGTCGATACTGATCCACTACAAGCATGCGATCCCCATTCAGAGCGAGTACAGCTACTGCTCCAGGGTGCCGGATTATCTCACGTGTAGCCGTCTCACCGTTCGGCAGTTTAACCGTATCGACCTGTAGTGAAATCACTTTCCCCTCGAAGATGGGCTTGGTGGATACGGTCACTTCATCTAGTTTTGGATTGGCAGGTTGCGCTGCATGGATGGATTGAGCAGATTGGTTTGATTTCATTCGTTCTTCAACTCCATATCGTTGGATTATATATTCGATTAATGTATAAATCTCTGATTTTGGGCATATGGTGAGCGTATAGAACTCTCACAGTAAATATAAACAAATCAGGGGGAATTTTGATGAACAGTTATTTGACGCCTAAATCCGTACACGTGGTAGGACAAGCCCGGCAAGTACAGCTCATCCTTAAGCAATGGTTGCACGAGTGGGGACCGGATGCCAAATTAAGTGATCTGCTCGCTGGACGCAAATCAATGGGGCATTGATCTATTCAGCCATAGACACATGTTTCATCCAATATTAACGAGTCTTCTCCCTTGAAATATAACATGAATTTACAAAAAGTCCGAATCCGTACAGACCGGGTTCGGACTTTTGTCTAAAAACATGTGCAGTATCTTATTTCTTGCCAGCTGCCGTTTCCTGAATAATTGCCACCACCACTTGGGACAACTTCACAATGTCTTCGGCACGAATACGTTCTTTGGTTGTATGAATATCCTCATACCCTACCGCCAGATTCGCGGTTGGAATACCAAATCCGTTAAAGATGTTGGCATCACTGCCCCCACCAGAAGCGAACGTACGAGTCTCGAGACCCATACTGCGGATGGCGCGCTGTGCAAGCTGCACAACTTCGTGCTCATCATGGAAACCAAATGCCGGATAAAGGATTTCACTTCTGAATTCAGCCGTTGCACCGTATTTGCGACATGTTGTTTCGAGCGCATCACGCATCTGTGCTACCTGCAATTCCACTTTCTCTTGCACAATACTGCGAGCTTCCGCTTCAATCTGTACAAAGTCACATACCACGTTGAGTGCTGATCCACCCTGGAATTTACCAATGTTTGCTGTTGTCTCATCATCAATTCGTCCAAGCTTCATCGCTGCAATGGCTTTGGCAGCAACCTGAATGGCGCTGATCCCGTCTTCCGGGTTCACGCCCGCATGTGCGGACTTCCCATAGATGCTCATTTGGATTTCGGCTCTGGCCGGTGCAGCTACACAGATCGTCCCTACAGCTCCGTTGGAATCCAACGCATAGCCGAATTCGGCATCGATATCCTTCGGATTCATGGCACGTGCGCCCACCAGGCCAGACTCTTCGCCCACCGTAATGACGAATTGAATTTTACCATGTGGAATCTTGTTCTCCTGAATCACACGAATCGCTTCGAACAGTGCCGCAATCCCTGCCTTGTCATCTGCTCCCAGGATCGTTGTTCCATCACTGCGAATCCAGCCATCTTCACCCAGTTCAGGTTTAATGCTCTGTCCCGGCGTTACGGTGTCCATATGACATGTGAAAAAGATCGGTGCAACACCATCTGTTCCTTCGGCCTCCCAGGTAATGACAAGATTTCCCGCACCATGTCCGATTTGTTCCATGGTGTCGTCCTCATAGACATGAAGGCCGAGATCTGCAAACTGCTCTTTAAGCACCTTGGAGATGTTCTGTTCATTTTTCGTTTCACTATCAATCTGAACCAGTTCCATGAACTGATCGATAACACGTTGTTGTTTAATCATAGGACTTTCCTCCCTCTCGTGGATACGGTACAATACAATTACTATGGCTTACTTTATGTTGAAAGGAGTTCTCTCATCATGCAAAAAAAGAAATGGTTCAAAATCATCATCTATCTCATGCTGATCGCCATGATCGGGTCCACCCTTTTCATCGCTCTCGAACCGTTGCTGTTCGGATAGCCGCATGAAGCCTTTCTACGGTCTGTTTACAGACGTTGAAGGGCTTCTTTTTCGCTAATCCAATTGATTTGATATGGAAAAATGCGATTAAAGTACGGAACAATCTCGCGTGCTACCTGCTCCACTGTATAAGACTTGCCCGTGATATCCTCCAGTGAAGTAACACCATATTGCTCAATTCCACAAGGAACAATCCCCTGAAAACCAGCATGTTGAATGCCTGAGCTGATGTTAAAAGCAAACCCATGACTGGTCACGAAACCGCGGCGATGTTTGCAACGATTAAACTTGATGCCGATCGCAGCAATCTTCATATCGCCGATCCACACACCCGTATACCCCTCTTTGCGTCCGGCTTCGATGCCTTGGTCTGCGAGATAATCTATAAGTACCTGCTCAAGTTTCCGCAAATATCCGTGTAGATCCAAGTCTTCATCCCGACCAAGAATCAATAACGGGTAACCTACCAACTGGCCCGGGCCATGATAAGTAATATCACCGCCCCGATCAATCTGAAACAAAGAAATCCCTTGCTCACGCAATTCTTCCGGACTGAGAAGCAGATGCTCCGGATGATTTTGTGAACCAATCGTATACGTTGGCGGGTGTTGTAAAAGCAGCATCTGCTCGGCTCCCTCGCCCTCGTCCAATCGCTGCACAATCTCTTTCTGGCGGTTCCAAGCCTCTTCATAATCAAGCATCGGTATGTATGCAACATCCAGCGGCTTGCTCATGATTCCCCACACCCTTCTGCTTCAGGTTCAATGTACAATTGAGCACTTGTCCATAGACAACAGGAAAAGTGCACGGCCTCCGGCACATACACTTTCCCGTCTACTATTTACTTAATACACCGTGCTCTCCATGGTATATCCTTCAAGGTTTTCTTTGACACGTTGCAAGAAACGTCCGCTGATTACGCCATCCAGGATTCGGTGATCCAGCGACAGACACAGATTAGCCATCGAACGAACAGCGATCATATCATTAATAACCACGGGCTTCTTGACAATCGACTCGAATGTAAGAATCGCTGCCTGCGGATAGTTAATGATTGGCTGGGACAGGATCGAACCGAATGAACCGGTGTTGTTCACTGTGAACGTACCACCTTGCATATGGTCCAGCTTCAGCGTACCTTCACGTGTTTTGCGAGCCAGTTCATCTACTTCACGGGCCAGACCTGCAATATTTCGCTGATCGGCATGTTTGATTACCGGTGTAAGTACGGAATCTTCGGTCCCTACCGCCATGGACAGGTTAATGTCCCGTTTGACGATAATTTTGTCCACTGCCCATACCGAGTTCATGATTGGATAGTCTTTAATCGCATTAACGACACCCTTCATCATGAAGGACAGATATGTCAGATTGATGCCTTCCTTGCGCTTGAACTCATCCTTGAGTTTATTGCGCAGCATCACGAGATTCGTCACGTCTACTTCGATCATCGTCCATGCATGCGGGATTTCGGATACACTCTGACGCATATTCCGCGCAATCGCATTACGCACAGGGGTAACATCAATGAAATACTCCGATCTTCCTTGGCCGCCACCTTCTACTTCGATCTGTGGAATTTTCGGGCTTTCGGTTAGATGAATACCTGAATGTCTCACAGGAACGCCTGCATCGGACGCTGAGATCGCTTCTCCAGCGGTTAAACCCATGTCTCCGTTTCCACGATTTACGCCACTGAATGGAGAAGCAGACGGCACACCAGAAGGTGTATGCTGTGCAACTGGAGATGATGCTTGTGCAGACGCAGACGATCCAGCCACATTACCTCCCTGTGCAACAAATGCCAGCACATCTTTGCGGGTAATACGACCACCTGCTCCAGTACCTTGGATGCTTTGCAAGTTCAAACCATGCTCTGCTGCCAGGGATTGCACTGCCGGGGAATACCGATTACGCATCGGCTGATTAGGATCATGTGCTGCTGTATTTGAGACGGCAACAGGAGTATGGCTTACATGTTGCTGCACTTGCTCCTGTTGCTGCGATACTTGTGTTACCTGCTCAGCCGCTTCTTCGTCAGAAGCTGCGACCTGCATGCGGCAGATTGCTTCACCAACAGCAATCGTTGTGCCCTCTTCCACCAAAAGGTCACCCATAATTCCATCCACAGTGGAGGGAATCTCGGCATTAACTTTATCCGTGATTACTTCACAGATCGGCTCGTACTGTTCCACACGGTCGCCCGGTTTTTTCAACCATTTGCCTATGGTAGCCGAGACCAGCGATTCCGCCAATTGCGGCATAATGACCTCGATCCATTTCATACGTTCAGCCATTTGATTATCACTCCAAACTTTACTTTTAAACGAATAAACGATCCAATAAAACGAAATTAAAACTCGGCAAGTGTACGCATTGCTGCTTTGGCTTTGTCCTTGCTCAGCATGTAGAATTTCTCCAATGTTGGGCTAATTGGCATGGCCGGCACGTCAGGTCCACAGAGACGCTGAATCGGTGCATCCAGTTCAAACAGACATTCCTCGCTAATAATCGCGGCAACTTCGGCACCTACACCACCTGTTTTGTTATCTTCGTGAACGATCAGCACTTTGCCCGTCAGACGAGCGGAAGCAATAATCGCTTCACGATCCAGCGGTTGCAATGTGCGCAGATCCAGAACGTGTGCTGTAATGCCTTCCTCACGTTCCAGCTCCTCAGCAGCCTGCATGACAAAATGCAGCGGCTGGCTGTAGCCGATCACCGTAATATCTGCACCCTCACGAAGTACGTTGGCTTTGCCGATCGGAACGATGTAATCATCCTCAGGCACATCTTCCTTGATGAGCTTGTAGCATTTTTTATTTTCAAAAAAGAGTACCGGATCCGGGTCGCGAATGGCCGCTTTGAGCAGACCCTTGGCATCATATGCCGAGTAAGGCGCTATAATTTTCAGACCAGGTGTACCAAAGAAAATCGATTCCGGACATTGGGAGTGATACAACCCACCGAAGATTCCGCCACCAATCGGCGCTCGAATGACAATCGGACAACTCCAGTCATTGTTGGAACGATAACGAATTTTGGCCGCTTCACTAATGATCTGGTTTGTTGCCGGCAGCATGAAGTCCGAATATTGCATCTCGGCAATCGGCTTCATGCCATACATCGCTGCACCGATGGCAACACCTGCAATAGCTGATTCGGACAACGGTGTGTCCATGACACGCATCTCGCCAAACTGATCCTGCAAGCCTTTGGTTGTGGTGAACACACCACCTTTGACCCCTACGTCTTCACCGAGGATAAAGACATTCTCATCCCGCTCCATCTCTTCTTTCATCGCGAGACGGATTGCATCAATATATTCCATCACTGCCATACTTACCGTCCCCCTTCTTCGCTGTCCGCATAAACGTGCGTCAGAGTGTCCTCAGGTTTCGGATATGGCGCGTTGTCTGCATATTCAGTCGCTTCTTTCATTTCCAGCGCAAGCTGGGAAGCCAGATCCGCATCCCGGGCTTCGTCCCAGATGCCGCAATCAATCAGATAGTTCTTCATGCGAAGCACGCCGTCCTTCTTCCAGTTCTCTTCAACTTCTTCCTTGGTCCGGTAAGCCAGATCATTGTCAGAAGTGGAGTGTGGAGAGAGACGATACATCATCGCTTCGATTAGTGTGGGGCCTTCGCCTGCTATGGCACGTTGACGTGCTTCCTTCACAGCAGCGTATACTTCGAGCGCATCGTTACCATCTACACGCAGTCCGGGGAAACCGTAACCGAGTGCACGGTCCGATATTTTACCGCTAAGCTGCTTGTGAATTGGAACCGAAATCGCATACTGGTTGTTCTCACACATAATAATGACAGGCAACTTGTGTACACCTGCAAAGTTGGCTCCCTCATGGAAGTCACCCTGATTGCTTGATCCTTCACCAAACGTAACAAAAGAAACAAATTTTTGCTTCTTCATTTTGGCAGCCAGCGCAAACCCGACAGCGTGCGGAACCTGTGTTGTAACCGGGCTGGAGCCCGTCACAATCCGCAGCTTTTTGTGACCGAAGTGACCCGGCATTTGCCGACCGCCACTATTCGGATCTTCCGCTTTTGCAAAAGCAGACAGCATCAACTCACGCGGAGTCATGCCTACCGCCAGTACAAAACCATAATCGCGGTAATACGGTAAATAATAATCGTGATCCCGGTCCAGACCAAAAGCAGCGCCTACTTGCGCAGCCTCCTGCCCTACACCGGATACGTGAAAGTTAATTTTGCCAGCCCGTTGCAAGAGCAAGCAACGCTCGTCAAACTTGCGTGCGAGCAGCATGTATTTGTACATATCCAATACTTCACCATCGCTAAGTCCCAGCTGTTGATGCCGATGGACCGCGTCTGCAGTACCTTGTGAACTCATATGAGGTACCTCCTTTTAATCAGAGCCTGTGCCACTCTTACTACCCGATCTTATAACCTGGTACTAAGACTTGGCTTAACCTTATTATAATCCCTTTTACCCAAAAAAGGAAAGAACCTTTCTCATAAGCCTCTTTGGCTTACATTCCAATGGCCTTTCCATCGACCGCCAGCATGGCTTCACCCATGATTTCCGACAGAGAAGGGTGTGGATGAATGGTTTGGCCGACTTCCCAAGGTGTCGCATCCAGCATCTGAGCCAGTGAAGCCTCAGCGATCAATTCCGTCACATGGGTGCCAATCATATGTACCCCCAATATATCATTCGTCTTGGCATCTGCGATCACCTTCACGAATCCATCACGACTTCCGTGAATGAGCGATTTGCCAATCGCCTGAAACGGGAACTTGCCTGTTTTGATGTCATAGCCACGTTCTTTGGCTTCACGCTCGGTGAATCCAATGCTGGCTGCTTCCGGACGTGTGTACACACATCGCGGTATACGGTGGGATCCAACGGCATGTACCGTTTCCCCTGCCAAATGATTGACAGCGAGAATGCCTTCATGACTTGCCGCGTGCGCAAGCTGTAGACCACCAATGCAGTCGCCAATAGCGTAGATGTGACCTTCACCGGTCTGTAGCTGTTTGTTCACAGCAATGAAGCCACGCTCCAGCTTGATATCCGTATTTTCGAGTCCGATATTTTCGACATTGGCCTGACGTCCAACCGACACGAGCATTTTCTCCGCTTTCAGCGTTTCCTGCTTTTCGTCACCAAGCTGCACATCAATCTGGATGCCATCTGTATCCGTGCTATAGGTTTCCGTTAGCACTTTGGCTCCTGTCAGGAAACGAACCCCCCGCTTACCAAGCAATCGTTGCATCTCTCTTGCAACATCCTCATCCTCTGCAGGCAGCACGTGAGCAGCAGCTTCTACCACCGTGATGTCTACACCAAAGTCATTCAGCATGGATGCCCACTCCAGTCCAATCACACCACCGCCGACAATAATAAGTGATGCAGGAAGCTCGTCCATACGCAGTGCTTCGTCACTGCTCATAATAAACTTGCCATCCGGTTCCAGCCCTGGCAGCACACGTGGACGTGAACCAGTAGCAATAATGAGATTGGTCGGCACAACCGTATCCATCTCCCCATCTTCAAACTCTACAGCGACCGCTCCGCTCTGCGGGGAGAAGATGGAAGGTCCGATCACGCGACCGTTCGCGTGTACGACCTGGATTTTATTTTTTTTCATCAAATATTGAACGCCCTGATGGAGCTGCTCCACAATCGCATCCTTACGCGCCTGTACTTTGGGAAATACAAGTGTGGCTCCAGCTGTCTCAATACCATACGTCTCGCTCTCCTGAATCTCGGCGTACACTTCCGCGCTTTTCAGCAAAGCTTTGCTCGGAATACACCCACGATGCAGACAGGTTCCGCCGAGCTTGTCCTTCTCAATAATAACCACCTGTTTTCCCAGCTGTGCAGCTCGGATTGCGGCTACATATCCACCAGTTCCTCCTCCAAGAATTGCTACATCACATGTAATTGGCATCTCTCATGCTCTCCTCTATGAATCAAATTTCAGTATCATTTATGATGGCTTGAATCATGGTTTGGCTTATACCCTCTATATGCCATTGTACTCTCCTTGAGCGGTCAACTCAAAGTTTGAACCAATCACACATGGACAGCCCAAGCATTCCAAGCTATGATGGAATCAGGTATGATCTGTAAGCGTAACCTTTATTTAATGTCGACTTTGGCAGGAAGGGTATAATGCTCATGAATACAAGATTGGTATTTGCGCGATTTTTGGCGATTGTTGTTCTGGTCATCCCCGGTTTAATGGCAATGAAGGGTTTTCTGATGATGAAAGACGCCCTGTTCCTATATTATGCCGAGCACGGGAACGAACTGATTTCACCAGGATTCCAGTGGCTTTCCTTTGGCGGTGGACTTGTCCTGTTTGCCGCAGGTATGAGTTTTCTGGGAGGCTGGATCTTGTTCCGTGACCGCAAGCGTAATTATGTAGGTCCCCGTTTCCGATCCAAAAATGTACCCGAAAAAGCAGAGACGCCCGGAGGGACTCGTTGAGTCCGGGCTTTTTGTGTGTTTTTACAACACACCGCCTACTTTACATAGACAGGATGGATCATCATGGTATCATTTTTAATCACGTTACAACGACTGCTCAAAGGCATTTTCCATGCGTTCAAAGACCCCAAGTTTCTGGCTTTGTTCGCGTTAACGGCAGCAACGTTGCTGTCAGGCACTTTGTTTTACACTCGTGTTGAAGGTTTGCACTGGATCGATGCATTATACTTCTGTGCGGTTACCCTGACTACGGTTGGACATCCTGAATTTGTGCCATCCACCGGATTCAGTAAAGCCTTTACTGTCATCTACATGTTTGCAGGCATAGGTCTCACCTTTGCCATGATTGCCAGAATTACAGCAGGTATTCTATTCCCTCGCAAATTAAAGACAGAAGAGGACCCGGAGTAATCTCCGGGTCATTCGTATAAGGCATCCCGCAGTTTGGTAGACATACGTGATTCTTTGGAAGAAGACTTCAGGATCGTTCTACGCAGCGTCAGGTTACTTGCCTGCAGTCGCTCCGCTTCTGCGAACAGTTCTGCAAATAAGGCCTGCGCCGCTTCATCCAGTGATGCCTGCTCTTTCAGGCTTTCATATCGTTCTTGAAGTGATGTTAATACTTCACTCATCGTAAACACCTCTTTTCCATAACTCCTAGTAACAGCTGCCGGAACCAACGGCTTAACATTCCATATAGTAACACAAAGCTGCACAGATTAGTTCTGGCTCTTACCAAAGATTTTGTGGTACTCTGTAATGGTCGCTTTTTTTGTTGAATCCCGTATGTGAGAGGAGTAGCAGCACCGTGCAAACAGGACGTATTACCGTAATTACTGGACCCATGTTCAGTGAAAAGTCCGGTGAACTCATTCGCCGTTGTCAGAAATTAATTCAATTTGGCCGTAAAAAGGTTGTGGCCTACAAACCAGCCGAGGATGATCGGTTTGCCCAAGATGAAATCGTGAGCCGAATTGGTTATCGATTGCCTGCTCATTCCATTCCCCGGCAATTAACCCCGGAATCCGTAGAAATGATCCTGAATCAAACCATAGATGCTGATGTTGTTGCATTTGATGAAGTACAATTTTTCAGCAGTGCCATCATGGAACTGGTCTCGGAGCTAGCCTATTGTGGCAAACATGTTATTGTAGACGGACTTAATATGGATTACCGTGGTAAGGAATTCGGATATATCGGCGGTTTGCTTGCCATGGCAGATGACATTGAGAAACTCTCGGCTTTCTGTGCCGTATGTGGTAGCCCGGATGCTGCCTTTACGCAACGTATCGTCAATGGGGAACCCGTTACCTTGGGTCCGGTTGTTATGATTGGCGATTCAGAAGCTTACGAGCCGCGCTGTCG
Organism: Paenibacillus sp. FSL R5-0749; assembly: GCF_038595085.1. Lineage (NCBI taxonomy): Bacteria > Bacillati > Bacillota > Bacilli > Caryophanales > Paenibacillaceae > Paenibacillus > Paenibacillus sp. FSL R5-0749. The sequence continues at coordinate 4,376,466 of NZ_CP152005.1, forward strand.
TTGCTGCTTCATTCCTCCTCACAAAGTTGAATGCTCATCATAGTTTCTAAATGATCTCTAAGATCCTCCAAAAAGCCCTTTTTGGGCTTTTTTTGATTATCGCAGCGAACTTTTGCACAAAAAAGCACCGCTTTGCAGCGATGCTTACAGGATTACTTCCCGCTAGTCCCGGGAAACAAAATATTTGTTGGTCATGTAGTAAGCGTCACCACGCGACGTTTCCACCATTCCTTTTTTGGCATCCAAAAATACAATCTCTTTACACTTCGTGCAGTACCATTTCGTGCGCTTGTATGGAGATTCCGTCACGTAAGCCGTGCCGCATTTACAATCAATCTTCATTAATAACTCGGTTGATTTATAAGCACTGGACAGGCGTTCCAGGTTATCCTGTTGCTGTGTAGGCATAATGGTCTGCTGATAATCCGATAGATGATTCTGAACCTTAAAGTCTGCTACCAATCCTGCATTCAATCCAAAAAACTCCTTGCCGATTTCGGTCACGAAGCGCTTCTCATTTCTGTAGCAATCCAGCCACTCAATAATCTGCTTATTAGACAGTGGAACCGTACCCTTGATACCGCTGTTTAAGGTGTAGGTCATGATGTATAAAGTATCGTCTTGTCTACCTGAGTACATTAGAATCCTCCTTCGAATACATTTGCTAATGTACTACAAAAACGCGCATAAATCAAAAAATTCTTATTTCCTGAGCGCATCTCTTCTTATTAAATGGGAAACATTCCTCTTTCATCCGCCAAAGACTTACAAGAACTGCATACACCTGAAACATTTCCCTGCGGTGTCGCATAATGCACGACCGATCTGACGTTTTTCTTACATATGGAACAGTAGTGCCTCCTTTCTTTTTTTGGGATATAGTCCGATAGCTTCACTACATTTTGGTTCTGTCGGAATCGTTGTAAGAAGCCCAGCCATTTCATCTCGCTTCACTCTCTCTTGTTCGCTTACCTCGTAGTCGTTTTTCGCTTTTGGTTAAAAATTATCGCGCCTTCTGTTATGTATACGATTCCAAGTTGTGCATGCCTATCTCATAATCTATTCGACGTTTTGGGCGTTTTTCCTGTTTTTAATCTCTACACATATAAAAAAAACCGACATAACCTGCTTTCCTTCCTTTTGGAAGAACAGTATTTTAGTCGGTTCCCACCTTATTTATAAAAAGTTCCCAGAACGTCCAGCTCTGGTGAGCGCTCAATTCGAAACGGGTAGATATACCCCTGATTCATTCGGGTAAATTTGCGACTCCACAGATCCAGTCCGGATGTGAACTGATAGGCCTGATATATAAACTTGGAACAGTAATTACGCTCAATACTGCGAAGATTGGTCTGCAAACAGTAGAATTTCACCTGCTTGTAATGGTCCTGTACCCAACCGGCTGCTTTCATGCCTGCCTCACTCAGCCTGGAACGGAATACAATGAAGCGATCTCCTTCATAGAAACGTGTGAGATACCAGTCTAATGAATCAGCAAATACAGGCCCATAAGGATGCACATGATACACTTTGCCGTCGAGCCCAATAATCCCCATATGCCCGGCGTAATACGTTGATTCCGAACTTGGTGTGTACACAATATCTCCAGGCTCCAGCTTCATCTCGCCTAATGCGTTAATGGGCAAGTCTTGATGCAGCCGTTTGGCTGCTGTACGTTCACGCCGTCCTTCAACCAACAAGCGATGAAGTGCCCCGGCAAGTGCAAGATATATTTCAGACCATTTGATCTTTTTTTTATCAGATCGTTTGAACCACCGCTGGATGAAGGTGAAACCTCGCTGTGGCTGTGATCCCTTTTTCATACGCTGCACTCCACTCTCATCTATTTATTGGATCTAAATATAAAAATTATTTTCACTGACACTACGATGACAGAATAATCTTCCAATCGCTGTAATCCCCAGACTTTTTCTGTCCTCTCCGTTATTGTGTAAATGATTATTTCAGATGATGTTTTTGTCATTCTAATGTATCTCAGGCTTATTATAGACATTTGGTAGCACATGTTCAATTCGGCAACCATTGTGTCTGTTGAAATTATGCCTTCTTATTACCCATTTTATGCAAAAAAGATGACTTCGGGATTAACCCGAAGTCATCTTACTCGTATCCAAATGTAACCCTCTATTCTTCTACAACACCAAGGGCTTTATTTTTCTCCTTAAAGCGACTGTTATGGGAAGAAACATAAGCCACTTTTTCCGCTTCAGGGTCCATGTAAAGCTTTGCACTATTCACTGCAAGAGCAGCATCAGTGAAAGTACCCGCAATCAGATAAAGTTTACTACCATAATCTACAAAATCACCTGCAGCAAATACGCCCGGTATATTCGTTTGTAATCTCTCCGTTGTAGTGACGTGCCATTCGCCAAGGTCAAGTCCCCAATCCCGAATTGGACCAAAGTCACTCTTCATGCCATGGTTCACAATGACAGCATCTACTTCAAGCAGTTCAGTCTCGCCCGTGTCCACATGTGAGATGGTCACTTGTTCAATCACATCGCCACTCATACTATGCAATGTCTCTACCGCATAAGGTGTACGGACATCTACTGAGGATTCTCTCATGCGCAGTACATTACGCTCCAACCCGCCAAAACGGTCACGACGATGCACAACTGTCACTTGCTCTGCCAATGCTTCCAGTTCATTCGCCCAGTCTACAGCAGAGTCGCCTCCACCCGAGATCAGTACCCGTTTACCCCGGAATGGCTCGAGTTCCTGCACCGTATAGTGCAGATTGCTAACCTCATAACGGTCAGCACCTTCAAGCTCCAGCTTGGCCATTTTATATATACCATATCCGATTGCCATAATGACCGTACGTGTCCAGTGTTGTTCACCTGTTGCAGAAGTTAACAGAATTGTGCCATCAGGTTGACGCTCGAATCCTTCGATCTGTTGTTCGAACACAAGCGTTGGATCGAAAGTTCGTGCCTGTTCTTCCAATTGTTTAATCAGATCCTCACACAGGATTGGCGTCACACCCCCGACGTCCCAGATCATTTTCTCCGGATAAAATAACATGCGACCGCCTAATCTGTCCCGTGCCTCAATTAACTTGGTCTTCATATCCCGCATGCCGCTATAAAAGGCAGAGTACATGCCCGCAGGGCCACCGCCGATAATGGTTACATCATAGAGTTCCAACTGCTGATTCATATTAAAAATACCTCCGTTAATTCGATCCAGAACATCGAGTATTTGATATCGATTCTCATTATCACTTAAATCCTAGTGTAATGGTAATCTTATCAAAATACAATGGCTAAAAAACAAACATTTCTTGTACAAAACATTTACGAACTACTCTGCACTCCACTATTGCGCTCTTGGAGCCGCCAATAGCTTTTCAACGACAAAATCAAGTTGTTTATTGATTGAATAGATATCTGAATAGTAGAAGAAATCAAAATCAATCTCAATCAGACGACCTTCCTTGATCGCAGGGATGCTGCTCCAAATTGGATTATCCGTCAAGTTATCTGCCCCATCGTATACAGAGCGAAATACATAGTCACCGATATATTCAGGCAGTACTTCCATGGAAATACTGGAGCCAGCTGCCTCCGAAACCACATCAATTTTTTTCTGTACAACCTCAGGTGCTTTCATTCCCAAGTACTCATATACCGCCTGAGATCCTCGGCCAAATTGTTTGCTCTCTACAATGACCATGCCCTTCAAACCGCCCTCCACAATGGAGATCGTTTTGTCCAGTATGCCTGCATCTGCAAGAGTTTTCTTACTCTCTTCTACTTTGGTTTTGAGATTGAGGAGTAACTTCTCGGCTTCCTGCTCTTTGCCAAAAATACTCGCTATACTATGCAGCCTTTCTTCTGTTGTCATTTTCTCGTACGGAATATATACAGTAGGTGCAATATCCTTTAATAACGTATATGTCTCTTCAGAAGGAACAATGATCAGATCCGGATCAAGATCAATGACAGCTTCAGGATTCGGTTCAAACCAGGTACCCAGTGCATTTACACCTTCAAGCTCACTCTTGTATGCAGCCCCGTCATATACATCTGAGGTAGCGATCGGCTTAACCCCAAGGGCAACGACATCTCCCTGGAGATACAGAACAACAACCCGTTTGGGGTCAGCTGGGACAACGACCTCACCCTTAACCGTCGAGACCGTGCGTGTTTCATTGTCCTTGTTGGTCTGGTTTCCTGTGTCTGATGACACGGTCGTACTGCTGTTATTGGAACTGGCACCCGTTCCTTCGCCAGCTGTTAGTGTGGTTGTACCTGAAGAGCAGGCTGAGAGCAGCATCGTGATGCTCAATAGAGCCACCATAATCATACTTGAACTTGTTTTTCTTCTTTTCATTGGTGTAGACCCTCCGTCTATATATTGATAATGATTCTCATAATCAATATATCCTGACTTCCATCTACGGCCAATGGAGGATTCAGATATTTGTAATGGACGATCCTCTGCTCTCGCTTCTTCTCTCCTATTTCGTTGATACTGGATTGGTGAGATCCCCACATGTTTTTTGAAGATACGACTAAAATAATACACATCCGAATAACCCACTTCTGCTGCAATTTCACCAAGCGTTGCATCAGATCGTACAAGCAGAGTACGAGCCTTGGCAAGTCGAGTCTGAATTAGATAATCAATCGGACTGTAACCCGTTTTTCGTTTGAATTGCATGGATAAATGACGAGAGCTGTAGTTGAATTGTTCAGCCAGAGAATCAAGCGTGACCTGTTCCCTGTAATGGTTCTGTATGTAACGAAGTGTTTGTTTCACCGGATCAGCATGTTCTGTTTTGATCTCTTGCTCTGTTAGCTGAATCAGCATTTCATGAATGAATTGGTAAAATAAACTTTTCGTATGAAGCAGATCCAGACTGCCGGACTGTGCCCATGCATCTTCAAGCTCATCTAGGTAACGTAACAGTCCAAGCGGACTATTCGGCGTAAAACCATATTGCAAAGAGAACGGTGCAACCTCAGGCTGTGTCAACAACCACGTTTTGCGATAACCAGGAAAGGCAAGGAATGCTCTGTAATAGAGCAGTAGATATTCCAAATCTTCATTGGTTTGAATATCCAATGAAGCACCCTTGGCCCCATGAAGCATGAAAAATCGCTCTGCCTTGTATGCTCGTCCATCCAATTGAAGCACAGCCGATCCTCGGATTGTATATATAAAACCATTTGCCGGAAGTGTGTAGGAACTCAGTTGTTCCCCCGCCTCCATAACGATCCGGCGTATATCCAGAACCTTAACAGCGGCAAGATTCCAGCATTTTATCTGTTCATCTATTTGCATCAATTACTCTCCAATCCCAGCCTCATCCGGAACAAAGACCTTACAAGGCATCATTCTGTCACACATCCGACAACATATGCGGAGCAGAGTTTCACTAATAATATACTTTTATTATAAATGATAATAATTTTCATTATCAACTGTAATTTTAGAGTGGAGTTGGATTTCATCTCATCAAGCACTTGTTACGCTTATTTTGGTTCAGAGCTCTTCGTAAACCACGCGGCCAATTCCTCTGTTTGATCCAATGTTGCAATGGGATCAAAGTACCACGAACGATCGGGGCTCCAGATAAACACACGATCATTTTTAACCGCATCCAATGAGCTCCAGACCGGTTTTGATTTCAACTCTTCGAGAGTCAGATTATCTGCTGTAAGAATGATGTAGTCACCAGCAAATTCAGGAATTGCTTCTGAGGATACTTCCACTAGTTGATCCTTCATTAAGATCTCTTTTTTATCTGCAGGAGGATTCAAACCAAGCGCGCTGTAGACTGCTTGACCTCCCCGACCAAAATTATCACCAAAAGCTAATGGGCCTTTATCATTGAACTGCATGACCGACACCTCGGCTGCTGGATCAATCGCCTCACCGACGCGCTTCTTGGCATCTGCAATTCTTGCATCATAATCGGCTAACCATGCCTCAGCTTCTTTTTCTTTATTCAGCACTTTACCGAAATAGGCAATCTCTTCGTGGGTGTTTTTCAATTCGCCAAACGGAATAACTAACGTAGGTGCAATTTTGCTAAAGGAATCAAATAAATCAGGATTACCTGTCACAATCAGATCCGGCTCAAGTTCCAACACTTTTTCGAGAGAGATCGTTTCGTATTCGCCAATATTTTGCACACCCTCAAGTGACTTGATAAAATAAGGATTCTTGAGGTTCAACTCGGGTGTACCCACAGGTTTGATCCCCAGGGCAATTAGGCTCCCTAGATACAAGTCAACTACAATCCGTTTAGGTTCAGCAGGGATTGTAACATTTCCCTTCACCGTTGAGATTGTACGTGGTTCAGATGTTTTACTTTCACTCTCTCCTGTTGCTGTTTTCGTGGAACTTGACGCACTATTGCTTCCAGATGCATCCACGTTTGAATTACTCGCAGCCCCTGTAGAGCAGGCACTTAACAGTAAAGTAAGACTTAGTAGAATACTCAGCAGCATTCCCGTTCTTGTCTGTCTGTTCATTTTGATTGACCCTCCATGCTTATATTGATAATGATTATCACCATCACTATAAACATACCTTCCACTTCCGCCTCTGAAAATGTCATTTCGCGCCACGCCTGATGTCAGATCAGGCCAATATAAGGGTTCTGAGGTCTTCTCTTTGAATTGCAAAGGAGAAAGACCTGTATGTTTCTTGAACATACGTCCCAAATAATAACCATCCGGATAGCCGATACCGGCTGCAATCTCATCCAACGTGGCGTCCGTTTGCAGCAACATTTCCTTGGCTTTGAACAACCGAAACTGAATCAGATAATCGATGGGACTGGTTCCCGTCGACTGCTTGAACTTGCGTGACAAGCTTCTTGGGCTGGTGCCGATCATGTCTGCCAAAACATGAAGTGTAAGTGGCTGGGTATAGGAAGCCTCTACAATTTCAATAACTTTGCTGACTTGATCCATCATACTTGGATAACGATTGGATACAAGAGGAACCTGTGACGATATCTGCTCCACAAATGCATAAAACAAACTCTTGACCTGAAAGTGCTGAATGGGGTTCTTTTGCTCCCACAAAAAACGCATCTGCTTCAATTGCTCATATAGAATGGTTGGCATATCGGGGGTAAAGCCATAGTTCAATCGAAACGGATTGATACGCTCCATTAACCTTCCCAGATCGGTTCTTCCTCTGCTAGGTAGGTTAGCTTTGTACATCAAGTAATAGAAGCGCAATCCGGCTTCGCCTGCTTGAATCACCAATTTGCTCCCTTTACCGCCATGGAGAATATAAAAGCGACTCACTTCATACGTTGCGTTGTCAATCATCACTCCAGCTTCACCCTGAATGGTGAGCACAAAGGTACTTGCTGGAAATTTGTATTTCATCTCTTCATATGCCTCTAATTCCATGTAACGGATATCTGCAATACTCACCGCAGCATAGTTCCAGAGGATATAATAATCATTCCACATTTTGCTAACCCAACTCCGTCTTCATGTATTATGTCTTGATTTCCACCCACTTATTGATAACCATTATCAATTAATATGATGAAGTATGCAATACAAGCGAGGTTAATCAGACCATTCTGACTGACATAAAGCTATTCAAATCCTTCTCTTAACATCCGATATATGTAAATAGAACCATGATAAAGAGAGAAGGAGAACGAGGATATGAATTCAATCTCATCTGCAACCAAAAGCAGTTTCACTCCCGGGAATCAAGTCTCCAGTCGGGATAAAGAAATTCAGGGACTTATGCAGCAGAAGGTCCGGCTCAATGAAGAAATACAAGGGGTAAAAACCAATGATGAGTTGGATACCAAAACCAAAGCTCAGCGGATTAAATCCTTAACAAGCTCCATATCCCAGATCGATAGCCAAATTGCTCAGATTAAAGCAGAGGAATTGCAAGAGAAGAACAAATTAAGACAGCCCGAAAAGACTCAACAGCAACAACCCAAACCTAGCGATGAGACACAAGCCCCTTCACTGGATCATCTAATCAAACATAGTCAGACTTATGATCAATTGGGTAAGCTCGTCGGTTTGCGTGATCGCATGCAGGGCTCCATTCAGACCACTGAAGGGGAGACCCGCTTCGACCGACTCGTTCTGGAGATCAATCCTCCTGCAAATAGTTCTGATCTCGGCAAATCAATGATGTTGGAAAACTCAGAGCGCACCGTCTTTCAGGCAAAACGAGAGGTTGTTCAGGACATCACTTCTCAGCTCAGCAAGGTCAATCAAAAGATTGGCGATCTGGTGAAAGAGATCCATCAGCCTGCACCTAAAGAAACAACACAACCTCCGATCTCTGCAACATCTGGAGAAGAAGATCAGGAAGTAAATGAAGGAAAGAAAAAGGAAAGTAAGGAGCCATCAGATGGGGGAGCCACGAATCAGAAATCCGGAAACGGCACGCAAACTCCGGCTTCCGCCTCTCCAGCTACGTCATATCCATCTGTAGATATTCGAATCTGAGTACCATTTGCTCAAACATAACTTATATGTATACATATTAGGGTTGAGGTGTTTTGTTTTCATAGCAAAGTTCTCAACTCGCATCCAATGATAGAAAAACCACTATTACAGGTGACTAACTCCTGATAAGTAGTGGTTTTTCTTCATTTCTGCATATTAATGGTATAGGTTTAAAACGATGCTTCACTTCTTGAGGTTCATTCTGTCCTCTATATTCTCTTATAAATGTATGTTTCAATTTATTTCGTATGCGAATTCCACTTCTAACATGGATTGCTTGTGGTATCATTTGCACAGATGATGCTGCCGGCAATCGCTTTACAGCCTTTTTTGATCCGTGTGGCCTCATCAATGATCTGATCTATGTTTTCATATTTTTGCTTGCTATTGGTTACAACGGCGATCGAGACCGAAACGAGAGGAATAGGCCCATTCAACCCGGAGCGTCCTTCCCCCAGAACATGTTGATGATGCCAATCATGTTCGTTGTAGAACGTCTTTTTCATTTTCTCAAAACCTGAGATGACTTCCTCACAGATAAGTTTGTAATCATGGTGATTCAGGATCGTAATAAAATCATCACCACCGATATGTCCAAGAAAAGCTTCAGGGAAAACAAAAAGCTTGCGAAGCAAATTAGCTGTCGCCTGAATAAGCTGATCTCCCATTTTGAAGCCATAGCTATCATTGTAGGATTTGAATTGATCGAGATCAACGTATAGTACGCTAAAATGGTCCATCTGAAGAGCCTGAGATAGCCTTTCATTTATGATATGGTTACCTGGAAGGCCAGTCAGGGGGTTCATAAAAATAGCCATTTCAGCGCGTACATCAGCAACAGCAAGCAGCAAACGGCGAATACTCACAGCTCCAAAGAAACTTTCTCCCGTCGTGACCAGCACAAGGTCATATATTTCCCCTTCATCTCGGTCCATCGCAAGAACACTGACATCTGTAATCTGTTCTGAATAATCCACAACCAGTGCCTGCGTGTTCATCACAAGTTCTACAGGACGTCCCATATACAGATTATAGCCATACTGAGTCCCAATCTGTTGAAAGAATCGTTGGCGCATCATCAAAGACACCCCCTTCTCCCCCATAACAGCTATACCTTCCAGACTGGGATTGGACTTGAACAGATGATAGACGATATCACATTTTGTATCAGATTGTACTACAGGAATTGGTTCAGCAATCTCGCCTATTTGCGTAAACATACGATTCTACTCCTTTGTTCGTAGCATCTAATCTGGACTTCCCAAATATATATGTAGGTCTTTGTCAATGGTCACATCGTACCACTTTCTACTCAAAAAAGCGTTAACTGAGGGTAAAAGTTTATGAAAGATTTCCTTCTACTGAATTTTACTATAAGGCGCCTTCTTTATTGCTTAATCTAAAATTGAGAAAGAATCATGCAAAACTGAATTTCATCATTTAATTTTTGTTATTTCGTTATGCTAAAATACCGTCAGTTACTGGATGACTTCAATCCAATAATTGACGGTATTCGTTGGCATATATCATAGAAGTTTATCGGCCACTTTCCTTGCCGAATCACTACTCCTCATCCTTTCAGCTTACCTTATGTTCAATTCTCAGCTTGTCAGCAACCATCGCGATGAACTCGCTATTTGTTGGTTTCGACTTGCTGATGTTGATCGTATAACCAAACAAGTGGCTGATGCTGTCGATGTTACCACGCGTCCACGCCACTTCAATGGCATGACGAATCGCACGTTCGACGCGAGAAGGCGTGGTTTTGAATTTTTCGGCGATTGCCGGATATAATGTTTTGGTGATAGCTCCCAAAATTTCGATATTGTTATACACCATCGTAATCGCTTCGCGCAAATACTGATATCCCTTAATATGCGCAGGTACACCGATTTCATGTATGATGGACGTAATGCTTGCATCCAGATTTTTGTGTTTGCCCATTGGCACGACATTGGATTTCATAAACATGGATGAACCGCTGCTTGTAGACATCGCAGTCTGTGTTCCCACCAATTGACGTACACGGTTCGCAAGCACTTCCATGTCAAACGGCTTGAGAATGTAATAGGAAGCTCCGAGTTGCACGGCACGCTGTGTGATATTCTCTTGTCCGAATGCCGTCAGCATAATGACTTTAGGCTGTGGAGACAGGTTCAGGTTGCGCAAGCGCTCAAGCACACCCAGACCGTCCAGATGAGGCATGATGATATCCAGAATCAATACATCCGGCACATCCCGAGTTTGCTCCAGCAATTGCAGTACTTCTTCTCCATTGTATGCAATACCGGTTACTTCCATATCTTCCTGCTCAGATATATATTCGGCAAGCAAATTCGTAAATTCACGATTATCATCGGCCAGCAATACCTCAATTTTTTGCAAAACGGTATCCTCCTTTAAATTAAACATCGTTTCGTACATTTCCTTACAGGTTAAATTTTCGACACAGCAAGTTAAATTCCTCCTGTCGAAAATTATTTTTCTTTATTTTTTTTTCTCAATCCTATATAATAAATAATTTATTTCATTATCCGATATATTATGTTTCGTTTCGACAAAAAAGAACCTCAGGCTGATTATCCAGCCTTGAGGTTCTTCGTGTTTTCCTTTTTCATCATCACACCAGCATCTTGTAACATCCATTCAATGAAGCAACCATAACCCGATTTCGGATCATTCACAAATACATGAGTAACTGCACCGATCAACTTACCATTTTGTACGATGGGGCTACCGCTCATACCTTGAACGATGCCTCCGGTCTTATCCAGCAGTTTCGGGTCCGTAATTCGTAGTACCAGACCTTTCGTTGCTGGCTCCGTTTGATCTGCCACATGGACAATGTCAATGGAGAAGCGTTCAACTTGTTGACCGTCAACCACGGTAAGTATTTCGGCCGGTCCTTCTTTGACTTCATGTGAGAAAGCGACGGGAATACCTTTTGAATACAAACTGTGCTCAGGATTTCCGGACATTTTACCAAAGATGCCAAAAGCCGTATTGCGTTCAATATTGCCCAAAATTTTGCTTTCCTTGAGGAAATGAGCACGTTTTTCACCCGGATCACCGGTCTCACTTTTCGAAATGGACGTCACATTGGACTGAACAATCTGACCACTACCCACAACAATAGATGTTTGTGTATTCATATCTGTAATGACATGGCCCAGTGCGCCGTATACGCCCTGATCGGGAGCATAGAAGGTAAGTGTGCCAACGCCGGCTGCGGAATCACGAATGTATAAACCAAGCCTCCACGCTTGATCCTCGGAGTCATAAGCCGGAGTCAATCGAGTCTTGACCGTTTCATTACCACGTTTCAACACAACATCAATACCTTTTTTACTTTTCCCTGCAAGCTCAACGGCTTCAGAGACACCTGCCACGCCATCCAGACGTTTACCATCCATATGCGTGATCAGATCTCCGAGCTTAATGCCTGCGTTTTCTCCTGGCGATACACGCTCATCCTGCCCGGAATGGACTAGATGATGGCCAACCACCAGAATGCCTGCCGATTTCACTTTGACGCCAATCGTTTGACCCCCGGGTACAACACGCAAATCCGGTATCACATTCACATGCACTGTTTTGACCGGAATTTTCCCCCACAACTTCAACGTTAATTTGGCATGTCCCGTCTGTTGTGGGTTAAGATGCAAAGGTTGTTGACTCGTAACATGCATCGCGGCCTGATCATCCAAGCCAACAATATCCGGACGATCTACAACGGCGCTTGAAGCAGCAGGTACAGCTAGCCGGACATCTGCTTGCCTGCCAGCAAACACCTGCAATTCATCCGGCAGTGAAGCATAACTTTGCACAGGCTGAATGGCCTGGCTAATCACACAAAGAAAGAAGGCAAATAAAAGACCTAGCAATTTCTTCCTGAGGGGGGAATTCAATGGCTGTCACACTCCCTTTGCTTCTTTCGCTTGACGAAAGGTGGTCGCCAATTGCGTACCTTTAAGATAACCTTGCCCCCAGGCTTTTATTACTGTCAATCATTACGCCAGCCGTTCGTTTCACCCTTTTTTGGCTTCCGCCAAATTCAGCATTTCCTGTGCGTGATGCAGTGTTTTTTCTGTAATTTCCACACCACCTAGCATACGTGCCAATTCCTTCACTCTGCCTTCGTCTGACAGCGATTCCACTTGCGTCATCGTCCGTCCATCGTAGACATGTTTTTCAATGAGATACTGATGATCTGCCATACAAGCCACTTGTGGCAAGTGAGTTATTGAGAAAACCTGACAAGTCGAAGAGAGACGGAACAATTTTTCAGCAATGGATTGAGCCGCTCTACCGCTAACTCCAGTATCAACTTCATCAAAAATCAACACAGGTATCCGGTCATGTCGTGCAAAGATACTCTTCATCGCCAGCATCATTCGCGACAACTCGCCACCTGAAGCAATTTTGCCCAGTGGTCGTAATGGCTCGCCCGGATTCGGTGAGATCAGGAATTCCGCATTGTCAGCACCCTGACGATTCAGACGAATACGGCGTCCATTCCATTCTATACCCTTCGGATCTTCAAATGGGGTAATCTGAACACGCAGTGTTGTGCGTTCCATCTGCAGATCTTTGAGCTCACTTTCAACCTGTGCAGCAAGTTCTTCCGCGCATTGTTTGCGAACCTTGCTGAGTTCTTCAGCAGACTCCATCACAAGGTTAAGCATTTTGTCACGTTCAGCTCGCAATTTCTCCAGCCGTTCGTCCTTGTTCTCCAGTTGATCGGTTTCATGGCTAATCTGCTCATAATAACTCAGAATAAGTTCAACACTGTCACCGTATTTCCGTCTGAGGCCAGAAATAAGATTCAGCCTTTGTTCCACTTCTTCCAGTCTTGCCGGATTGAATTCAATCTTCTCCCGATAATCCCTTAACTGGAATGTCGCATCTTCCAATTGATAAAATGCGGATTGCAGCTGCTCCACAATGGGTTGTAATCCTTTGCTGTCATATCCAGAAATGTCTTCAATTCTTGAAAGAGCAATGCTCACAGCTTCAAGCCCGCGTTGACCACTGAGCAGATCATATGCACCAGCGACACTGTCCATCATTTTCTCACTATGGGATAGTTTGACCCGTTCTTCCCCGAGTAATTCATCCTCGCCACGTGTAAGGCTTGCAGCTGCGATCTCCTCAAGCTGAAAGCGATACATGTCCAAGAGTTGATATGCCCGCTGACTCGACTCCTGAAGCGCACGAAGTTCTTTTTCCGCCGTGATAAACTTGCTGTAGCGTTCTTGGTACTTCGCTTTGACAGGTCCGATTACTTCCGAGCCATAGGTATCAAGAAGCCCCAGATGGCTCTCTGCACGCAGCAAACTCTGATGTTCATGTTGTCCATGGATATTGATTAACTTCTCGCCTACTTCACGCAGCATGGTCAGATTGACCAATTGTCCATTAATGCGGGACGTACTTTTCCCCTGAGTATTTAACTCACGTCGAATAACCAAATGCTCTTCCGGCTCACAATGGATACCAAGCTTCTCTAATGTCTGCCATACCGGATGACTTTGTTCCATCTCAAACAGAGCTTCCATCTCTGCCTTCTCGCATCCGTACCTAATCAAATCAGCCGAACTGCGTCCACCTGCAATTAAGCCAAGAGCATCTATAATGATCGACTTCCCTGCACCCGTTTCCCCTGAAAGTACATGGAATCCCGGATGGAATACAACGTCCACTTCTTCCACCACAGCCAGATTGCGAATCGATAACGTAACTAACATCTGCAAAAACACCTCCGGATGACTACCTCAGATATTATGTTTTTGAATCATTCATTAAGCAATATAACCCATGATCCGCTCAATAACCGTCACGCTGTTTCCTTCAGTCCTGCAAATAATAAGAATGGTATCATCTCCACAGATTGTGCCCATGACTTCATTCCACTCAATATTATCAAGCAGCGCTGCAATGGAGTTGGCTGTTCCTGGCAGACATTTCATCACAACCAGGTTGTTCGTGTGATCAATGTGCAAGAAGTTGTCAACGAGTGCACGCTTCAATTTTTGAATCGGATTATATCGTTGATCTGTCGGCAAAGAATATTTATACCGTCCGTCATCCATCGGGATCTTGATTAACAGTAGTTCCTTGATATCCCGGGATACCGTCGCTTGAGTCACCTGAAAACCTGATTTCCGCAGTGCTTCAACCAAATCATCCTGAGTCTCGATTTCATTTTGACTAATGATTTCACGAATCTTGATGTGCCTTTGTCCTTTCATACATGCCTCCAGTTAAATGTATTGCAATAAAGCAGCAATTGTAATCCGCCGCAGACTTTGCCCTGCAATGTTTATTCTTTTATATTAGTCCAGATCATCCCCATCATAAACATCTTCCTGATAGTCCATGAGCCTGATTAACTTAATATCGGAATCCTCCAAGTCAACATACAGCAATCCTTCACAGCCAGGATATAACAACAGATAATTGAGAAAGCGATCCCTGAGCGCAGGGCCGGTCATTTCAAGTGGCTGTCTGCGACGTGATGTTTTCACCAGGTATCTGAGATCCTCACGTTCTGCAACATAATCGATAAATAATCTGCTGTAATAAACGGATTCATTGGCTTCAAAAGCCAGAGGGACTTTCATTTTGCCACCGATAACTTCGTAACCCTGTGCTTCAAGCAAATCCAATGCAGGAGAATCCTGAATCTTCACGTTCAGTTGCATTCCAGACAAGCTTACCGGTATCGGTCGGTTTACCCAATTACGCAAGCCGAAGAACAACCACAAGATCAAACAGACAGCAAGTACACCTATAACGATTGTGTCATATTGACCATCCATTATCGCTCACCTCGAAGACATATTCGAGGTTCATTCCCGATTTCCCTTTACACCAATCATCTTTCCAGCGAAAAGAAACCCATCTTATGATGAGTTTCCCGTAAATGTATGAGCTGCTTCCTTGGCGACTTGCTCCGCAAGTGCATCAAGTGAAGCTGGATCGTTCTCTGGTTGTGATGCATCTGGTTCTTCCAGACGCCAATGTGCGAGAAATTCTATGTTCCCTTCTCCACCGGTTATCGGGGAAAAAGTTAAACTCTTCAGATGCAAACCAAGTTGACTGGCAAAATGAAGCATCGTCTGCAATACATCCTTGTGCACCTTCGTATCACGTACCACACCGGACTTGCCTACTTTTTCACGTCCTGCCTCAAATTGAGGTTTGATCAATGCAACGATATCTGCAGGTTGTCTCAGCAGAGCCAGAAGTGGCGGTAATATGATTCGCAGTGAAATGAACGACACATCAATGCTCGCAAAGTTCGGCACCGGTCCCGTCAGATCTTCAGGAGTGACATAGCGAAAGTTGGTTCGTTCCATAACCGTCACCCGCTCATCATTACGCAAAGACCAATCAAGCTGATTATAACCCACATCAATAGCGTAAACGTGAGACGCACCATGCTGTAGTGCACAATCCGTAAATCCACCGGTGGATGAACCAATGTCGAGCATGACAAATCCATTCATATCAAGGCCGAAATGACGGATCGCTTTTTCGAGCTTCAATCCGCCTCTGCCGACATAGGGATGTACCGAGCCTTTAACTTTCAGCTCGGCTTCCCTTGGAATTTTCATGCCCGCCTTTTCGATCGGCTCATTATTGGCATACACCAGTCCAGCCATGATTGCAGCTTTTGCCTTCTCACGGCTTTCATAATAGCCCTGCTCAACCAGCAGAACATCAATTCGTTCTTTCGGGAGTGACATGTATTTCTCCTATCATGTAGATTTACGAAGGAAAACGTGTTTTGGGGATGCCGTAAGATGATTGAACGGCCATCTTGCGCAGCTCAGCACATACATTCTCCACGGTAAGACCCACTTCCTCACGTTGTTCCTTAATACTGCCATGCTCAATGAAGCGATCCGGAATCCCCATTAATTGTACATGAACATCATGCAGTCCCTGTTCTGCATAGAACTCCAGCACTGCACTACCCATGCTACCTGCTTGGGATGCTTCTTCAAGTACAATCAATTTGGTTCCGCGAACAGCCAGATCACGCAGCATCTGCTCGTCAAGAGGTTTGAGGAAGCGTGCGTTGATTACGCCTGCTGTGATACCTTCCCGCTTCACCATCTCCGCTGCTTCTTCAGCAAGCTGTACCATCGACCCGGAAGCGATGACAGCATATCCCTCCGATGGACGCAGTTGCTCCCATGATCCGATTGGAATCGGAACAAGTACATCATCCAGAGGTACACCGACCACATTGTTTCGTGGATAACGGTAAGCAATTGGACCTTCATTATAATCAAGCGCCGTTTTCATCATATGGCGCAATTCATTTTCGTCTTTTGGCATCATCAGCACGATATTCGGAATATGACGCATGAATGCCACATCGTATACCCCTTGATGTGTTTCCCCATCCGGTCCAACAAATCCGGCACGGTCAATGGCAAACATCACGTTGGCGTTATGTCGGCATATATCATGTACAATCTGATCATATGCACGTTGCATGAATGTGGAATACACCGCGAAGACCGGCTTCAAGCCTTCCATAGCGAGTGCAGCACACATGGTGGCCGCATGCTGTTCTGCAATCCCTACGTCAATCATGCGATCAGGAAATTCCTTACTAAAAGGAATGAGACCAGATCCCGTAGGCATTGCCGGAGTTACCGCTACAATCCGCTTATCCTGCTTCGCAAGATCAATCAGCGTTTGACCGAACACTTCTGTGTACATCGGTTTCCCGACTGCTTTCAGCACTTGTCCCGATTCAATTTTGTACGGAGAAATCCCGTGCCACTTGTGCGAATCGGCTTCTGCTGGCTGATAGCCCTTACCTTTGGTTGTAAGTACATGGACCATGACTGGACCATCCACATTATCCGCCTGTGTAAAGGTTTCAATCAATTTGGGAATATCATGCCCATCAATCGGTCCCAAATATGTGAAGCCCAGTTCTTCAAAAAGAACACCTGGTACCATCATATATTTGACACTGTCTTTAATCCAGCTTGCCGATTTGGCCAAACGATCTCCAATAGCAGGAATTTTTTTAAGCATGCCCTCGACATCATCTTTTGCTTTCAGATAATGACGATCCGAACGAATTTTGCTCAAATATTTATGCATGGCCCCAACGTTTGGAGCAATGGACATTTCATTATCATTCAGAATAACCATCAGTTTTCTCTGCTCATGACCGATATGATTGAGAGCCTCAAAAGCCATACCACCTGTAAGCGCTCCATCACCAATCATCGCGATAACTTGGTTGTCCTCACCCTTCAGATCACGTGCAAGGGCCATCCCCATCGCAGCAGACAATGAAGTACTGCTGTGCCCGGCTTCCCATACATCATGTTCACTTTCGTTGCGTTTGACAAACCCGCACAGTCCGTTATGTTGACGCAATGTATCAAAGCGGTCCATACGTCCTGTCAGAACTTTGTGCACATAAGCCTGATGCCCTACATCAAAAATCATTTTGTCTGCCGGACTGTTATAGCAGTAATGCAGGGCTACCGTGAGCTCAACCACGCCTAAGTTAGGTGCGAGATGCCCCCCTGTAACGGACAGCTTCTCAATCAGAAACTGCCGGATCTCTGCCGACAAAAGGGCAAGATCATCCTGAGACATCGACTTTAGATCACTGGGTTGTTTAATTTGTGGAAGCAGCACGAGAATCTCCCCGCTTTCCTAGATTGTTTAGTTTATTGTTGTAAATCGATATATACATTATGAATCAAATAACATTAAATCATTATAACATAAAAGAATAAGAATCATAATTTCCTGCACTATACTCCCGATAACGAGCATTCTCGCCAGCAAGTTATTTAGAATTCTTCTCCATATGTATTCCCGCATCCACTCGGGACAGACTTATCCCATCCACTCGGAAAAAAGACATTACACTTATTACACGGTTATACAGGGTTTGAAACAGCGCATTTGTCAGAATCTAATGGTCTCGACTCATCAAATAATCTGCAATCTCCAGCAATCTCGATGCATCAGGTAACTCGGCTCTTTCAAGTGCATCTTTAGCAGATTGGGTAAGGGATTTTACTTCGTCTACAGAAGCCTCCATACCAATAAAATAAGGGTATGTTACCTTCTGCTGATTCACATCGCTTTGTGTTTTCTTGCCCATCTTCTGCTCGTCGCCCGTCAGGTCGAGAATATCATCCTGAATCTGGAACGCCAGGCCAAGATCACGGCCAAATACACGCAAGGCTTCCAATTGTCCTTCCGTTGCTCCACCAATTCGTGCTCCGGCAATGAGGGCAAAAACAATCAGGTCACCCGTTTTGTGCAGATGAATATATTGAAGCTGTGCAAGATCAGTCATGCCTTGTTCGCCTTCCATATCCGCAACCTGGCCGCCGACCATGCCTCTTGCTCCAGCGAGTTCGGACATGTCCTCCACGATAGACAGTAACGCATCTGCTGCCACACCACTACGGCGTCCAGCTTGAACAATGCTATAAAAAGCATGAGTTAGCAGTGCATCGCCTGCCAATATGGCTGTTGCTTCACCATAAACCTTATGATTCGTTAATTTTCCCCTGCGGTAATCATCATTATCCATAGCGGGCAGGTCGTCGTGGATCAGTGAATAGGTATGAACCATCTCCACGGCGCAGGCTACCGGCATTGCAGCTGTACGCTGTGCACCGAAGGCTTCCGCCGCAGCAACGACCAGAAGAGGACGAAGGCGTTTGCCTCCGGCCATAAGTGAATACTGCATCGCATCAGTCAGCGATTGGGGTACATCCCAGTGATCAGGAAGCGTCTGTTTCAACGCTTCTGTCACCTCAGCTGTGACCTCTTCGAGGTATGCTTGAAACGAAGGACGATTACTCATGGACTTCACCGCTCTCATCGTCAGCAGTTCCGAAAGGCTTCTTGCGAAGCTCTCCATCTTCTTCTACGATCATCTCGATCTTACGTTCCACTTGTTCCAGCTTCAGACCGCAAAGTTGCGAAAGTTTCATCCCGCGCTGAAATAGATCGATGGCCTGCTCCAACGGAACATCACCATGTTCAAGCTGACCTACGATGTCTTCCAATGCCGCCATTGCTTCTTCAAAATTCAATTCCGGTTCATTCGCCATGGGTATTGTCGTCCTCCTTCATTCCCCAAACCTGACAGTCCAGCTGTCCGTCTGTTAATTTAATCTTAATTGAATCTCCAGGCTGTACATCCTTCGTCGACTTGATCAACTGCTGTTCCTGCTCGTCATAGACAAGACTGTATCCTCGAGACATGACTTTAAGCGGGCTAAGCGCATCCAGATGCCGCACAGATGATTTCCACTGTTGCTGCTTCGATCTGGTTATGGATCTGATCGCAAGTTCCAGTTGTCTGCGTGCTGCCGCATTCTCGCGGCGTGCTGCATTGACCTGATCACGAGGATTGAATCGTTGCAGTGCCGCCCGAAGACGCTCCTGCTTCTCTCCAGTCCATTTCATACGCGTATCCACTGTTCTCAACAGCCGTTGATGCATCATATCCAGTCGTTCCGTGTGCTGCATCAAGGTACGTCTTGGATGAACAAGCACCGGCGAACGCTGTAATCTTGCGAGCCGTTCACGATTGTGGATAGCACGCTGACGCAAGCTGTGTTGTAACTGGCGCTGACGTTGTGCAATCTGATCCAGCAACTCAGCTCGATTAGGTACAGCCAGCTCCGCAGCAGCTGTTGGCGTCGCCGCACGCAGATCAGCCGCAAAATCCGCAATCGTAAAGTCCGTTTCGTGTCCAACTGCAGAAATAACAGGTATATCCGAAGCAACGATCGCTCTTGCCACTATCTCCTCGTTAAAAGCCCACAATTCCTCTAGTGAGCCGCCTCCACGTCCAACGATGAGTACGTCGGCTTCTCCCATCCGGTTCAAGTTGCCAATCGCCTTAACAATGGAAGGCGCAGCACCTTTGCCTTGAACCAGCACAGGATATAAAACCACTTTGGCAGATGGATACCTGCGCTGGAGTGTAATCATGATGTCCCGTACCGCTGCTCCCGTCGGTGAAGTAACAACACCAATGGTCTGTGGATAACGCGGGATCTCTCTTTTGCGCGAAGGTGAAAATAAGCCTTCATCCTCCAGCTTTTTCTTCAGTTGTTCGTAAGCTAGATACAGACTGCCGATCCCGTCCGGCTGCATATGAGTAGCGTAGAATTGATACTGCCCATCCCTTTCATACACCGAGACATTACCACGGGCAATAACCCTTGCACCCTCCTTCGGTACAAAGGGTAATCGCTGGTTATGGGAGGCAAACATAATCGACTTAATCCGGCTGTCCTTGTCCTTCAATGTAAAATACATATGGCCGCTGGAGTGATGTGTGAAATTGGATATCTCTCCGCGTAACCAAACGTCCGACAGGACCTGATCCGATTCCAGTTTCATCCGAATGTATCGGTTCAGGTCTTTGATGGAGTAGATCTTTTGATCTGCCACAGACAGAGCCCTAGGCCAATCCGTGAGCGCGCTTGGCAGCGATCAGTGTATTTTGCATTAGCATTGTGATTGTCATTGGACCAACACCACCAGGAACCGGTGTAATTGGACCAGATACTGCCTTCACGCTCTCAAAGTCTACATCTCCTGCCAGTTTGCCGTTCTCCAAACGGTTCATGCCGACATCGATGACCACAGCACCCGGTTTAACAAAATCAGCATCCACAAAGTTTGCACGACCGATAGCTACCACCAAAATATCAGCCTGACGCGTGATTTCTTTCATGTTTGCTGTGCGGGAGTGACACATGGTTACCGTTGCATTCTCGCGTTGGAGCAACAGCGATACCGGTTTGCCAACGATATTGCTTCTTCCGATAACCACTGCATGTTTACCAGACATTTCGAGTCCAGTACGCTTGATCAGTTCAATGACACCTGCTGGGGTACATGGAAGCAGACTATCGTCTCCAATCACGAGATTACCAACATTAACTGGATGGAATCCATCTACGTCTTTATCCACAGCAATCGCATCAATGACCGCTTTCTCTTCAATATGTTTCGGCAGTGGGAGTTGAACCAAAATTCCGTTAATGGATTGTTGATTGTTCAGCTTGTCCACCAGCGCGAGCAGATCTTCTTGCGATGTGTCTGCATCCAAACGATGCACTTCGGAGTAGAATCCGAGGTCATGACATGCTTTTTCTTTATTACGCACATATACTTGGGATGCCGGATCTTCCCCGACGAGCACAACAGCCAGACCAGGTACTACCCCCTGTTCGCTAAGCTGTTTTACTTCTGCTGTCATGCTTGCGCGGATCTCTTGGGATACTTCTTTACCGTTAATAATAGATGCTGTCATTGTACTCTCTCTCCCTTATGTGAATATAAAATTAGAGGTTGTTCAAAAAAACCGCTTTTGATTAAGAGGAGCACTGAAAACCGGTCCTTTTGAACACGCACTATGGTTAATCATAACTTAAGACAATTTTGCTTTAATGGCATCCACTTCCTGAATCATGCGTCCAAGCACGCCATTGACAAACTTGCCGGATTCTTCTGTACCAAAATATTTGGACAGTTCGATCGCTTCATTGACAGATACCTTTGCCGGAATGTCATCACGGAACACCATTTCATACGTAGACAGTCGTAAAATCTGGCGATCTACACGCGAAAGACGGCTAATCTGCCAACCTTTCAAATAATCCACGAGCAAGCCGTCGATCGCTTCCTTATTGTTCCAAGCTCCTTGTACAATCTCAGTAACATAAGTACGCATTACATCTGCATCGCGAATAACCACTTCGGTTTCATTATCTTCAGCAGCTTCATTGATCAACATGTTTACAGCTTCTGCTGCACCCACCTCATTCATTTCCATCTGATACAGACTTTGTACTGCAATTTCCCTTGCCAAACGTCTTTTCATGTCCTGCCTCCTGCAGCGCTCCTTCTGGAGCGTCATCATGCTTATTTTATAATCCATGCAACCATCTCATCAAGTCCTCAAGGGATTAGTCGATGGCTTCCACGGTATTGTTATTGTTATCTCTTTTCACAAAAAAACCTGCAATACGTCTCCTCCAAAAAACGGGCAACCTAAACTACAGCTCTATTTTCGGAAGAAACATATTGCAGGGTTCAGGTAGGTCATTTAAACGGACGCCAGCGATCGCCCAGCCATTGTCCCCACTCCCTCCAGGGAATGGACGAACCCAGCTTCGAATCGCTTCGTCTGCCTAACGTATAACCGATGAACACCAAGAGTGCAAAGAACAACATATCCCAAAAACCGATCCATACATAAAGAAATCCAAAAAAGATGCCGCCGATAATTCCGGTAATTCGGCCTCTGTGACTATCCCAAATCTCTTTCCACAGCATCAGTGAAACTCACCTCATTCCACTCGACTCTTGTAGTTAGGCGACTGGGTTACATTGGCGATATACACCGTTACAAAAGAAACCGGGATGCCCGTGATCTCTTGTACATGATCATGTATCGCCTTTTGCAGATCAGAAGTCAGCGCAGGAATAGGTGTCTCACCATCCACTACCGCACGAATCATAATCTCCAGTCCTGACTCAACCACGCGTATGCGTGCCTTGACATCACGTACTCCCCGGAAACGGGAAGTTGCCTTCAAACAGAGATTCTCAATCGTCTCCATCGAAATCTGTACATCACCAAACTCCGTACGTTGATCTACAGACGGCAACGATGCACGCTCACGCCGAACCGAGATGTAGAAAAATCGCAAACTCAGGACAAACAAAATGGCTGCTGCAATAACCGATGCAACAATAACGTTTTGTTCCTGCTGATAATTCAATTCGTAAGGCAGCACACCGCTGATCAGAAGAATGACGGCTGCCGATATTGCTCCAACGCTTATGCTGTATATAAACAACAGAAGCCGATCCAGTATTTTAGCCACGAACTGCACAGCCTCCCTTGCTCACTAACATGACTTAACCTGTTCACTAGCAAAAATGAGATCGTCATCTAGCTTTCACTATAATGAAGACCTGTCCAAGACGGGGATAACCCCCGGCAGAATATGCCGGGGGAATCTGTTTCTTTTATTTTACGCGCTGACTGTTCAGGTCGATCTCTTCCACTTTCTCGGTGCTCTTGAACTGAACGTCATGAATGTGCACATTCACTTCATTCACATTCAATCCTGTCATGTTCTCAATGGAACGTTTCACGTTCTGTTGAATCTCCGTAGCTACCTGTGGCAGACGGTATCCGTACTCGATAATTACGGAAACATCAACTGCAGCTTCACGTTGGCCCACTTCAACTTTAACACCTTTGGAAAGATTTTTGCGGCCAAGCAATTCAGCAAATCCGCCAGCGAATCCGCCACTCATGCCTGCAACACCCTTTACTTCAAGGGTTGCCAATCCAGCAATCACTTCAATAACTTCAGGTGCGATTTGGATTTCACCGATATCCGTTCGTTCAAATTCAGTCGGTAGTGTACTCATAACTGTTCAACACACCTTTCGCGAGATAAGTTTGCGGCCATCCGTCAGGGCGCTGGACTCAGGTTAGATAACCTTCAGAACCCTTCCGGTCCGGCTTTACCGGAACTCCTGCAAACATCCGCGAGGTGCGGGCTTATCCTTTGCAGGAGACATGCGCTCTTATTATTACATACTATATCATTTGGGCTACATTATGACAAACAAGCCCAATATACCTATTAAATCTCGTTTTCCTCAAGAAATTTGATATCAAAGTCACCACGAATGAACGTCGGGTGCTCCAACAATTTCTGATGGAAAGGAATGGTTGTAGATATGCCCTCAATCGCAAATTCCCCAAGTGCACGCTTCATCTTGGCAATCGCCTCTTCACGATTCGCTCCCCACACAATCAATTTTGCGATCATGGAGTCGTAGAAAGGTGAAATGGTATAACCAGGATACGCAGCACTATCTACACGAACGCCAGGTCCTCCCGGTGCAAGGTAGAATCCGATTTTGCCTGGTGATGGCATAAAGTTACGGTCCGGATCTTCTGCATTGATACGACATTCGATGGACCAGCCATTGATAACCACGTCTTCCTGACGGAATGAAAGTGGGTTGCCTTCCGCTACAGAGATCATCTCACGGATCAGATCCACGCCAGTAACCATCTCAGTTACCGGGTGTTCTACCTGAATACGCGTATTCATCTCCATGAAATAGAACTCGCCATTCGGGCTGAGCAGAAACTCCAATGTACCTGCTCCAGAGTAATCCACAGCAAGGGCAGCCCGTACCGCAGCTTCGCCCATAAGTGTACGCACATCTTCGGAGAGAATCGGACATGGAGCTTCTTCTACCAATTTCTGGCGGCGACGCTGAACCGAGCAATCACGCTCTCCCAAATGTGCTGCATTTCCGTGTTTATCAGCAATAATCTGAATTTCCACGTGTTTCATGCCTGTCAGGAATTTCTCCAGATACACACCTGCATTACCAAATGCCTTTTGTGCTTCCTGCTGAGCAGCCGTAATCTGCTTAATCAGCGTCTCTTCATCTTCGGCAATACGAATCCCCTTACCTCCGCCACCGGCAGTAGCTTTGATAATGATAGGATATCCGATATCTCTAGCAATCATGATGGCTTCTTCCATACTTTCGACGAGACCGTCTGATCCAGGAATAACAGGTACTCCTGCATCTTTCATCGTCTGTTTGGCAACAGCCTTGTCCCCCATTTTGGTAATGGCTTCGGGTGAAGGGCCGATGAATGTAATGTTGCAGGAACCACAGATTTCTGCAAAGTCAGCATTCTCCGCCAAAAAACCATAACCAGGGTGGATTGCATCACATTCCGTCAGGGTAGCTACACTCATCAGGTTGGTGAAGTTCAGATAACTGTCCTTGGACAGTGTCGGTCCGATACAGTAAGCCTCATCTGCAAGACGAACATGCAGAGAATCCTTGTCCGCTTCCGAATAGACGGCTACCGTTGAGATGCCGATTTCGCGGCAGGCACGAATAATACGTACCGCAATCTCTCCACGGTTCGCAATCAATATTTTTTGAAATTTCATTTCGTTTT
The DNA here is from genome assembly GCF_038595085.1 of Paenibacillus sp. FSL R5-0749. Classification (NCBI taxonomy): domain Bacteria; kingdom Bacillati; phylum Bacillota; class Bacilli; order Caryophanales; family Paenibacillaceae; genus Paenibacillus; species Paenibacillus sp. FSL R5-0749. Next base: position 4,401,993 of record NZ_CP152005.1, read on the forward strand.
GTCCTCCTTCGAAGCTCATGCGGTTAGCTGTTAACCAGCTATAACGGTTATTCCGGATTCACCAGGAAAAGGGGCTGCCCATACTCGACCAGCTGTCCGTTCTCAACCAGCACTTCAACGATTTCTCCCTTGATGTCCGCATCAAGCTCGTTCATCAGCTTCATGGCTTCGATGATACATACCGTTGTTTTCTCAACAACTTTATCACCTGCGCTCACAAAAGGACCCGCTTCCGGCGAGGAAGCTCTGTAAAAAGTACCTACCATCGGAGATACAATTTTATGTAAATGACTTGTAGTATCGACCTGCGGTGCAGCTTCACTTACCACTGCTGCCGGCTGTACTTGCGGAGCAGCAATCATTTGCGGTTGCACAGCAGCTGCTTGAACATACTCCGTTTTGCCCGGTTTGCGGATCGATAACCGTGATCCTTCATTTTCAATTTCCAACTCTTGAACGGAACTTTCATCTACCAGTTTGATCAGTTCTTTAATCTCACTCAATTTAAACATTTCCATTATTCACTCCTTCGGCATCATGCCAGTCTCACTAGGACGGTCATATGGCTTTATGTATTATATCATAATCATTAAAAATGGAAAGAGCCCGAGAGTGGAACAAGCTCCCGGGACTGCTTTTCCATGATTTGGATTACTGCTCTGTGACGTATTGCACACTGATTTTGTTCTGTGAAACGGCTAATTCTTTCATCACCAGATCCACAATGGATACCGCTTGTTTTACATCCAGTTTGTCACTGAGGACCACCACTTTATACTTGTCGGAATCTTCTTGAACAATCGCATTGGCGAACTGTTGGGAGAGGGTCTCCTCAATGCCTGTGATTTTGGCTTCTTTTTCTTCCAAGGTACGGAGCTGCTCCGTTGCCTTCGCATTCTCTTCTGGTGTTTTACTCAAGTCGCCTGCCACAGTCATCAGTTCTTCATACTTGCGATTGTTACTCTCTTCACGCTGCCATTGATAGTTCTGGAACTGGCTGCTCGCAGATGCTGCCGTATTCTGCTCTTCCATTTCCTTGAGGACTTCCTCATCAGTCTTGGTTGCAGTGCCCCCAGCCTGACCGTTTGTCTCTGGTGTGGTTGCTGCCCCTTTGTCGGTCTCTTTGCCTGCTTCACCCTTATTCTCTCCCGGTTCGGCAGCAGGTGTTTTCTCTGTATTTCCAGCTTCTTTACCTTCCGTAGCCGCCGGTTCTTCCACAGCGCCAGCCGCACTTGGATCACTTTCAACTTCGCCGCTACTTACTACTTCATTCACAACCAATCCTTCTGTAGGATCAAGAATGCCTGCCGTCTCCTTCGCTTCCCCTTGCTTGATTCCATCGACTTGCTGACTGTCAGCCACCGGCGCATTGATTGGACCGGAATCTTCAGTGAACAGATAATACGCGGACAAAATGACCATCAGACTCAGCATGGAAACGAGCCATACCGTTTGACGTTTGTTATTCATTAGAACTTCCTCCTCAAATTGGCTTCAATCTTATGAGAATTGAATCTTGTGATTCAACAAACCAAATTAGTCTTGTTTGCGCGGTACAACCGAGATCCGGTAGGCTGCCACATTCAGTCCTTTTTCTACAGCATCGGTTATCAGGTCCTTCACAACCTTGTTCTCTGCACCCCTCGCAACCACAAGCACACCACGGATCTGCGGTTTGAGCTTTTTGGTCACTATGGGTGTCTGATCCCCTGATATTTCGTACGTAATAATCTCACCATCACGGGTGTATTGCGTCATATGTCGTTTGCCCCCGCTGGCATCCGTTTCTTCGGTAAGTTGCTGAGAATCCTTAACGTTCCGCTGAACGACCAGTTCTTCTGTGGAGTCCACGGTAACCATCACATCAACTGTCCCCACACCAACGATGTTTTCCAACACACCTTTGATTTTGTCTTCAAATGCAATTTCGATCGCCTGAAAAGGATTCTGTTCCGACGGATCACTCTGTATGGATGCCATGGATGTTGCCGGGTCCGGTGGTTCCCGACCGATATTTTCGGAATCAATTTTTTTGACATTGACGAAGGAATTGAACAGCATGATTCCCACGCCGATCAAACCAAGGATAATCAGCCAGCGGAAGGTTTGACTACGCCTTGCCCCACCCTCTCCGCCACCCATCCAGGTTTCCATCTTTTTGAACCATTGTTTCATCGGATACCCTCCTTCTCAGAGCACTTCAGCACTTTTCGGTTCTGTCACTTGAACTTTATTTGCATCAACATCCCACTTTTCAGTCAACAAGGTAATAATCTGCACTGCATGTTCAGACCTTGTGGATGTCTCACCTTGTTGCTTAGTTTCATCTGCTTGATCACGTATAACAGGCTCGGAAGACGCTTCATTTCCATCACGCTGTCCTTTATTTACATCAATCTGTACATCAGGTACTTCAATCTGACTGATCTGGATGGGCTGCTGCATTTGAGATGACTTATCCTTGTCAGTTGCTGTGTCTGTACCGAATATGGGTTGTGTATTTACAGCGACTTCTTGCTGCGTAGCTTTCACTTCACTTCCTGCGTCCTCTCCTGCCATCTCAACCAACACACGCTGGATCACAGGCAGTTCGACGGATGAGGCAGCTTCCATCTCGGTTTCATATTTACTCATTGCTAGCTGTACCTCTACGGATCGAACCCTCGCTCCTGTGGTTTCTTCAATCTGGCCTTTCATGACATTAGCCAGTTCTTTTGCTGTCCATTGCAGGGATTGTTCCTGTTCACCCGCTTGCAGTCGTTTTCCCTGAGCCAAAATCTGTTCAAGTGTTGCATTCCCATCCGATGGAGCATCCATTGCCGACATTGCCCGTTTCAGTTCGCCAACCGGATCACTTTTGAGCAGCTTGGTTATGGGTGATAAAAGGGTCAGCAGGATGAGAAGGCTCAGCACAAGCTTGACGTAACGTTCCATGGATCGATTCGGCAATAGCATATCCACGAAAGTCGCCAGCAGAACGATCATAATCAATTCCTGGAGCCAGTTGCTCAGCCACCCCATCCTTTCCATCCCCTTTCTTGCCAACATACATTCAGCGCATCATGACAGTCAGATTGCCCGCGGTCAGCAGGATGGTAATTGCCAGGAAAAACATCAGTCCGACGGCTGCGAGCGCCGCAAATACATAAATCATGCTCTTGCCAATGGCCTGCAGGCATCCTACAATCGGGGTGTCTCCTAGCGGTTGCATGATGGCTCCCGTTACGTTGTATATCAAGGCAAGAGCCAGGATCTTGAGTGCCGGAAAGGCACATAGAAACAAAATGATGATCACCCCGGTGAGTCCAATTGCATTTTTCACCAGTAGAGAAGCTGTAATGACCGTATCCGTCGCATCCGCAAATGTTCTGCCCACAACAGGGACAAAGTTGCCTGCGATGTACTTGGCGGCCTTCAGGCTGACTCCATCCGCTACGGAGCCCGATGCCCCCTGAACCGAGATTACGCCCAAAAACATGGTCAACAGGATACCCAGCAATGCAACACTAATATTGCGCAGGAGGTCTGCCAGCTGTGTCAGCTTGTACTTGTCAGACAATGAACTGACGAGATGCAGAACAGCTGAGAAGAAGAGTAACGGGAATACCACCAAGTGAATCAATGTACTCACCAGATGAATCATGAAAATGATGAGTGGATGGGTCACGGAGACGGTGATGACATTCCCCATGGACGCGAGCAGTGTGAATAACAAGGGAACCATGGCCATCATGAAGTTGATCATGCCGGTAATGGCATCCTTGGCGTATCCAATCGCCACACTGAAGCTGTTGATTGCAATGATGATGATGACCATATAACAGATGGAATAGGCGATTTTGCTAATATTATTTTTCTCAAATGCGGTCTGAAGGGTCTCCAGAATCATGCTGAGTACGCTTAACATCACAATCGTGACCAGAAGCTTGCCATTATATAAAATTTCATGCAGCATGAAGGTGCCTATGGCTACAAACACCGATTTCAGGCTGAACCCTTCATTGCCGGGGATTAACATATCCATGAAGGAAGGGGTCTTCCCATCCGGGAAGAAACCACCGTATTGTTGCATCAGTTGGTCCCAGTATTTCTCCACCTGATCCTTGGGAAGCTGATCCGCCTGTTGCTCCATCCACTCACCGGAAGGTGCACTTGCAGTCACCTGTCCCAGGACTCCGAACAGAAAACAGAGCATCAGCACAACCGTAAGGCGCCACTGCGGCTTATGATGCATTAACTTCATATAAGTCCGCACGCCCCTTCTACACCGGCATCAGCTTCATGACGGTTTCGATAATAATGCTGATGATCGGTATAGCAAGTACAAGGATCAATACCTTACCAGCCAGTTCAATCTTGGACGCAATGCTCTCCTGACCTGCATCCCTGACAATCTGTGCGCCAAATTCAGCAATGTACGCTATGCCAATAATTTTCAGCACCGTTTTCAGATAAATACTTTCCATGCCTGAATTCTCGGCAAGCCGCTTCAACACTTCGATGACTGCACCGATTTTGCCAATCAACAACATGAAGATGACAATGCCGGTCGCGGCTGCAATCAGAAAGGCAAACATCGGTTTCTGTTCCTTAATGACCAGAATGAGTACTGTTGCGATGAGCGCCAAACCTACAACTTGTATAATTTCCACAGGTCACCACCATCCGGCTTTATGACCGTTTTTCATTGAAAAAGGAATATCGACTTGATCTCTTGCAGCAGGCTGTCCAACATACGGACCACCATGAACAATACAACGACAAATCCGATTACGGTCACCCAGTGAGCCATATCTTCCTTTCCCATTTGTTTCAGTACCGTGTGAATCATGGCAATGATGATTCCGATACCCGCAATTTGAAAGATTGCGTTCACTTCTAGATTCATGACCTTGGCACCTCACTATCCCGGCTATTTCAGAAGATCAGAATGACGATTAACGCTCCGACAAGCATCCCGAGGCTTCGGCTCATTCGTTCATATTTCATTTGATCCGCCTGAGCACGGGATTCCTCATGCATTAGTTGTTGAATGGCTAACGATATATGTTTGGTCTGATCCTGACGGTCACTTGTGCCAAGGCTGAAGCTTAATTGCATCATGACCTCACGCTCGTCAGCCTTCATGGCCGATCTTCCCCATGCCACATCCACGCCTGACTGCAGACTTTCGCGGGCGGTGAGTCCATGGGGAGGTTCCATCTGTGTGGCTGCATGAAGGAACAGCGTCTTAACAGGTTCTTTGGTCTGGGCTCCCATCTTGCCCATGGCATCGGGAAGTGGAGTGAGCCCATAGTTAATCTCCGTCATTAGTCGCTGGAGGGCCGCAATGAGTTCTCGCAACTGTCTCGGTCTTAATGCATACTGTCTGGCCTTGTAAAAACCGGCGAGGGTGCTGGCTAATAGAATGATTACCGCACCAAGCATGTTAACCAAATCCTTCACCTCCTGCCCCGCTCTGCTGCAACCCACGCATTTTGCCATCAGCCAGCCGAAAGGTCATGCCCCGGCTCGTCCGTTGCAGCTGGACATAACGTTGAAACATCTGCTCTGTAATTAAGGTTCTGAGGGCGGGTCTGGCCGACAGCTCCGACAGGTCACGGCCATGAGCAGTCGCGATCACAGAGACTCCTGCATGCAGGGCTTCCATCACCGCCTCAGCATCCTCCGGGCGACCGATCTCGTCCACAATCAGGACATCGGGCGACATGGATCGAAGCATCATCATCATGCCCTCAGCCTTCGGACAACCGTCCATCACATCAGTTCGGGGACCTACGTCGAAGCCAGGTACTCCTTTGTAGCTACCAGCGATTTCGGACCTTTCATCCACAATGCCTACTTTCAGACGTGGACGAATGCCTTGAACCAGTTCATTGCCCCCTGTAAGCTTTGTACCACTGCTAATTTGTCTCGCCAGATCTCGCAGCAACGTCGTTTTTCCTTGTTGTGGTGGTGACAGGATTAACGTGTGCAGGACCTGTCCGCTCTTCATGTCGAGAAGGTAAGGAAGGATACGATCAGCCACTCCATGTACCTCACGGGCTATCCGAACGTTAAACCCGTTGATGTCGCGCAAGTATTCAACACGCCCATCACTTAGTACCGTCCGGCCAGCAAGTCCGATTCGATGTCCGCCAGGTATGGTGATGAACCCTTTGCGCAGCTCCTCTTCCAATGTATAAAGTGAATGATTACTGATCAGATCCAGCAACCTGTGGGTCACTTCTTTCTGAGGGACATACGCTTCATCAGGATTCCCGGTCGGACAACCTTGAGGTGTCAGGAAGTGGTATGTGTTGTCTGCATTAATCTCCAGGGGTCTGCCTTCACGAATACGTACTTCCTCCACTTGTTCCAATAGAGCGGGTGGCATCCTTCCGAGAATGGTTCGAATCGGTTCCGGAAAAAGTTCCTTCCAGTTCACCTTCATGAGTAGGCTCCTCCAACCTTGAGATCATTTGGTTCACGCTTCTGGCGCTTGTTCATATCTCAAGTTTATGCCTGTACATTTAATTTATGACGCTGAAATCTATCAATTCTTCAGAATACGGTTGAGAGTTGAAAGCATAGATCCACCTTCTGTTCTAGGCACCCGTCTAGATGCGCATGCATACAGTAATGGCAGATAGGTAAGTTCCATTCGGGTTCAAAACAGAACTACCGATCCCCAGATACAGAAAGGAGCTGTGGGGAGTGCGAGTCGATGTCGTTGGCAATGTGAATGAAGTACGTACCATTGATATTGCAGGGCGAAGTGCAGTTGTCATTGATGTATTGTGTACGACCAGTACAATTGTTACGGCTCTGGCGTATGACGCTTCGGCTGTGATTGCCGTAGAGACGGTTCCACAAGCCAAACAAATGGAAGTGAAAGATTGCATTCGAGGCGGAGAGCGTTTTGACAAAAAAATCACCGGATTTGAGGTGGGAAATTCCCCCTATGAATATATGACCGCAGGCATTGCAGATAAAACCATTATTCTAACCACAACCGATGGAACCCGAGCTTTGATCAAGGCTTCCAAGGGGAAACATGTATTCGCTGGTTCATTCCTCAATGTGCAGGCTGTTGCAGCAGTTCTATGTGAACTTCAACGAGATGTATTGCTGTTATGTGCGGGGAACCAGGATGAATTTGCACTGGAGGACGCTTTATGTGCCGGATGTATCATCGATGAACTGCACCGTCAATCCTGTTCTCCCCTCCAACTAAACGATCTCGGCACAGTGCTTCATCAAGCGGTATCCCAAAAACAGGAGAGCATCCCGGATCTGGTGCAAAAATCGGTTAGCGGACGGAGGCTTGAAAAGTTAGGCAGAGTTCATGATATATCGTATTGTTCTCAATTAAACCTGCTGGATTGCGTTCCGGAGATGGGGGAGGGGAACCGCATGCAACCTTATAGAGGCATACGTGGGGGGAAGATGTTCAAGTTAATGTGAGAATGGCGATGAGTAAAACAAAAAAAAGGTGTACTGCTGCCCGTTGGCAACAGTACACCTTTGCTAATTTATATACACAGAAACAACTTATCTGCGATCTTGTGGTCCACCGATAACGGCTTGCTCGGCAGTGTCGAGATCATATGCTGTATGCAATGCCTTAATGACGTCATGCAGCTTATCTCCATCAATAACACAAGATACTTTGATCTCCGAAGTACTCACCATTTTGATGCTCACGCCTTCAGCGGAGATGACTTTGAACATCTTCGCAGCTACACCTGGGTGACTGACCATGCCTGCACCAACAATGGAGATTTTAACGAGGTTCTCCTCTGATGTGACTTCACGGTAAGGCAAACGGCTGTGAAGGCCTTCAATGACACGCAATGCGTTCTCACGATCAGACAGCGCCACAGAGAAAGAAAAGTCCGCTTTTCCATCCATCACTCCGCTCTGAACGATAATGTCCACATCCAGCTGATTTGCCGCAAGTGCACCAAATACTTCGGCCAGAACTCCTGGTACATCCGGCACACCCAAAATACTGATGCGAGCCACATTTTTGTCATAGGCAATTCCACTAACCACTACGCCTTGTTCCATTGCTGCTTCCTCCTTTACAACCGTTCCTTCATTATGGTTAAAGCTGGATCTTACAATTAAAGGTACACCGGAATGCTTCGCGTACTCTACAGCACGCGGATGCAGCACCGCTGCCCCCAAATTAGCGAGCTCCAGCATTTCGTCGTACGATATTTCCTTCAACTTGCGCGCAACCTTAACGATCCGCGGGTCCGTAGAATATATTCCGTCTACATCCGTATAGATCTCACACGCATCAGCCTTAATGGCTGCTGCCAGCGCTACCGCTGTTGTATCCGAACCACCACGACCCAATGTTGTGATCTCGCCGTCTTCCGTCATGCCCTGGAAGCCTGCAACAATAACGATGTTGCCTTCAGCAAGTGCTGCATTCACACGGTCTGGATGAATATCATGAATACGTGCTTTTCCATGAACTGGCTCTGTGCGGAAACCCGCTTGCCAGCCTGTAAACGATACTGCCTTGCGCCCAAGCGCTTGAATAGCCATGGATAACAAAGAGATCGAAATCTGTTCTCCTGTGGTTAAGAGCATATCCATCTCACGAGCAGGCAGCTCACTATTCAGTTGTTTTGCCTGATCAATCAAATCATCTGTTGTATCCCCCATGGCCGAAACCACGACTACACACCGATGTCCTTCATCCGCTTTTTCTACAACACGTCCGGCTACACGCTTCATGCGTTCTGTATCTCCGACCGAGCTGCCCCCAAATTTCATGACGTACAATGACAACGCAAATCCACTCCCTACCTTGTGCAGTATGCATAATTGATGTCCATCGTCATTATTCTCTACGAGAAATGACTTTAACCCAGTATATTACGAAAGCGCCTGATAGGCTAATCTTTTTTCGAAAAAAACCCTCTGCCAAAGGAATGGCAAAGGGTTGTTAATACCGTTTATTAGCTTACAGCTTGTGAAAGTTACGCACGGGAAGAGTATTTGCCTTCACGTGTGTCAATCAGGAGAACGTCACCTTCGTTAATGAACAAAGGAACCTGTACGTTCAAGCCTGTTTCCACTTTTGCATTTTTGGTAGCGCCTTGTGCAGTGTTACCTTTAACACTTGGCTCAGTCTCGATGACTTTCAACTCAACGCTTGTTGGCAAGTCGATTCCGAGGATTTCACCTTGGTAGCTAACGATTTTAACGACCATGTTTTCTTTCAGGAAGTTCAATTCCCATTCCAGTTGATCACTAGTCAATGTGAACTGATCATAAGTTTCGTTATCCATGAACGTGTGTTCTGTACCACTCGCATACAGATAGGATACGCCGCGGTTTTCGATGATGGCACGACCAATGGTTTCGCCTGCACGGAATGTTTTTTCAACAGTGTTACCATTACGCAGGTTTTTCAATTTGGAACGTACGAAGGCAGCGCCTTTACCTGGTTTAACGTGTTGGAAATCAAGCACGGTATAGATATCGTTGTCTACTTGCACGGTCAAGCCTGTTTTAAAATCGTTTACTGAAATCACAAAAAATCCCTCCTGATATGGTTGAAAAGTAGGTGATATAAGACGATGGGTTAATGTAAAGGTGGGTTTATTCTGAATTGATGACCATGTGCGATGTGACCGTTACGGGTTCGGATCGTTCCTCCGATCGCTGTTGTCTCCTCATTTTCCCGACTAGATTTTAATAAGGTTTAAAATGAGGAGACAAAGGCGAGCGCTTCGCTTCTTCAGAATCGATTCCGCTCCCTTCACTACTTTTGCATATGGTCCAAAACATTCAGCAATAACCTGTACCTTTATATTAAAAATCGTCTTATATCCCTTGTGGCTGTAATTTAGCCGATTACGGTGAACTTCTTGTCCGACTTCGTGAGAATATGAATACCCGTCTCGGTAATCACTACGTCATCCTCGATACGCACGCCGCCAAGCCCATCAATATATATACCCGGTTCAACGGTAACAACCATACCCGGTTTCAATACATCGTCGCTAAGCTTGGACAAGCGAGGAGCTTCGTGAACTTCCATACCCAGACCGTGGCCTGTGCTGTGTCCGAATTGATCTCCGTATCCGTGACCTGCAATGATATCACGAGCCAATGCATCTGCTTCCCGTCCGGTCATGCCCGGTTTCAGGTTCTCCAGCGTATGTAACTGAGCTTCCAGTACAATGTCATAAATTTTGCGCAGTTCAGGTACAGGTGTACCTGTTGCAATGGTACGTGTCAGATCTGAACAGTATCCGTCCAAAAGTGCACCAAAGTCAAATGTAATTAACTCATTTTGCCCGATAGCCTTGCTGCTCGCTACCCCGTGAGGCATAGCAGAACGTTCACCCGATGCTACAATGGTGTCAAACGAAGAGGACGTTGCTCCATGTTTGCGCATGAAAAACTCCATCTCCAGATCCACTTCCCGCTCCGTCATGCCTGGTTTCGCAAACTGCAAAACGTGGCTGAAGGTGGCATCTGCCAGATCTGCCGCTCTCTGCATGACCGCGATCTCGTCTTCATCCTTGAACATGCGAAGTTGTTCCACGATCCCGGATACAGCTTTCAGTTCAATAGATTGAAGTGCTTCAGCATAAGCAGAGTGCGTGCCGAATGTAACACTATCCTGCTCGAAGCCTACTTCTTTGATATTCGCGGACGCAAGCAGTTCGCGCACCGTGTCCATTGGCTTAGCTCCGTGCTCCACAACAGTGAATCCTTTGGCTTGCTGAGGCGCTTGAGCCATGTAACGGAAATCAGTCAACAAGAAAGCATCCTGTTCCGTAATCAGCACATATCCCGCCGAGCCTGTAAAACCCGTCATATAACGACGGTTAATCGGGTTTGTAATCAGCATTGCTCTGAGTTCACGCTCACGCATGGCTTCACGCAATTTATTAACTCGTTTGTTTTCCATCGGTAACCCTTCTTTCTCTCACATTCCCGGGTTCCCGGCTCAGGTTTGTTTGTCCAGATGACGCACAAGAGCCAGCAATCCCAGTTCATAGCTTACTTCGCCAAATCCGGCAATCTGCCCGATTGTTTCCGCTGCAATCACTGAATGATGTCTGAACGCTTCGCGTGCATGAATGTTGGATAGATGTACTTCCACTGTAGGGACTTTTACAGCATTGATTGCATCACGTATAGCATAGCTATAATGAGTAAATGCTCCGGCATTCAATATCATTCCGTCTGCTTCGCCCATCGCTGCATGAATACGATCAATGATATCCCCTTCATGGTTCGATTGATAAAAAGCGATGGAGACGCCAAGTTCATCAGCCTGTCTGCGAATTTTGTCCTCAATATCCTTCAGACTAAGCGTTCCATAGATGCCTGGTTCGCGTACGCCAAGCATGTTCAGGTTCGGACCATTGATCACAATAATTCGTTTCATCGCTGCTCCACCCTCTCTGCAAATAACCATCTGCTATTTTAACACAGGCATTGCCGGATTGAGAAGCTTTTTTGCGCTATGCCCCTGCTTGCTCTGGCTCGCGTTTGCGTTCATCCGTGTACTCCATGGCTACCGTGTATCCAATGAACAGCCCCCATAGCAAAAAGAAGCAGATTTCCGTGATGATGGAATCCCATGTTAAACCCTTCAAAGGCTTCATCATTCCCAGTTTTGGTCCGACCAGCACAAAGAGAATCAGCCACCAGACAAGTCCATACACCATGCCGGGTAACGGCCCTTTCAATTTTCTAATCGTAAACGTGTAGAGCAAGGAAGCCAAGACCGAAAAGACAATAAAAAACAGCCACCCTGTCAAATGCCCTGCTGCGGTATATATATATTGATGTTTGAAAAAAGGCTCTGCGAGAAATCCTACAGGCACAATCGTAAAGTGCAACAGGTAGAATAGCCAGTGTAGCCCTCCCCAGATTAGACCTGCAAAGAAACCAAGCTCCAAAGCAAAGGAAAATGGCTTGGTATAGTAGTGCGCTTGACCCTGCCTCTGGGTAGGGCGCCTGCCCCTGTCTTTTGGCTGCCGTTCTCTCGGTCGTTGACCTTCATGATGTGATGTATCTTCATGCGTACGTTCTGTCATCGATATTCTCCTTCATTCAGTTGATAATCCCGCGTTATGCCCCGAATTTCCTGTCTGATTCTACGAGGTAGTATGTTCAAAACAGGACAATCTTAACAACATCCTTCAAGCTTTGACTCACAAACTAGAAATTGGTCTTAAAATTCGATACAATAGGGTTATTAAACTGCCTTTGATTGCGAAGGCCAAGAACAGAATAGGAAGGTGAATAATTTGCCTCAACAATCCAAGCCTGTCAGCTATGGGGGGCAAGCTGTCATTGAAGGCGTAATGTTTGGTGGGAAACATGTCAACGTTACAGCTGTTCGTAGAAAAGACGGCGAAATTACGTATCTGGAAGTTCCCAAGCAAGACAAGTCCTGGGTCACGAAATTGCGGCGGATTCCTTTATTACGCGGAATTGTCAGCATTATAGATTCAAGTGTCAAAGGTAGCAGACATCTCAATTATTCTGCTGACGCCTATGCTGATGATGAACTGGAACCGGAAGAGAAAGCCAAGCAAAAAGAGAAAGAAGGTTCGGGGTGGAGCCTTAGCATGATCATTGGTGTGACCGCCGTAGCCATCCTCTCATTCCTTTTTGGTAAAGTTGTGCTCACATTGCTTCCTGTTGTTATCGAGAATTTTCTATTCAAAAATGCATTCGACAATCAGTTTTTGCATAATTTACTGGAAGGCGGCATTAAGCTGATCCTGTTACTGGCCTATCTGTGGTTAATCTCACAGACGCCGATGATTAAACGTCTCTTCCAGTATCATGGAGCGGAACACAAAGTCATTAGCGCACATGAAGCTGGTGAAGAACTGACACCGGAGAACGTGCAAAAGTACAGCCGTCTGCACTACCGCTGCGGAAGCAGCTTCATCATGTTGACTGTCATTATTGGCGTGTTTCTATACTCCCTCTTCACGTACGATAACCTCTGGGAACGTATGGGTCAGCGTCTGTTGTTATTGCCAGTTGTGCTAGGCATTTCTTTTGAACTGTTAAAGCTCACGAATTCGGTACGCGATATTCCTGTACTACGTTATCTCGGCTATCCGGGATTATGGCTGCAATTGCTGACAACAAAAGAACCGACCAACGAACAGGTAGAAGTATCCATTGCTTCGTTTAACCGTATGCGTGAGTTGGATGCCAAGCTTGCCAATGTCTCTGCTACATCAGAAGTACCTGTTGCAACACTCGATCCTGTGAAAGGGTGAATGATATGAACAAGCAGGCAATCTTATTTTGGACGTTCATCGCACTAGCTGCTGTTGGAGTCTTGACTTGGCTGGGAAATGCTAGTCCATCCAGGATCATTATTCCTCTGGTCGTGTTCGGAGCCGTATTCCTGCTGTACAGATATCCGCCTCGTCGCTGGGCAAGCAAAACCAAATCACCGAAGATTAAGCCATCCGCACGAACCATGGCGAAAGTCAATGCACAGTCCAGTGCCAGAAAGAGCAGCGGTTCTTCAAAGAAACGCAAGGATTATCCTTTCCAGGTGATTCAGGGACAAAAGGGTAAAAGCGATGAAGATATACCGAAATATCACTAAAAGTTACTGAATGTACAAAAAGCAATTCTCCCATGCGGAGAATTGCTTTTTTCACGTTTATACAGGAATCAGCGGTGGAGCTTCTGCTTGTTTCTTGCGCAATTCTTTTCTTTGTTTGTCCAGCTGCTCATCATACATTTTCGTATTCCACCCGTTGAAAAATTCGCTTCCAGCGGTAACACCTGAACGGTATAAAGCCGTGCTGTCCTGTAACGATAAATGAAATTGTGTTGGTTTAATGCCAAGCGTTGGTATTTTCACGGTACGAAACCGGTTAATCTGTTCGATGTAGCGTTCATCATGTGCTGTGAGCATCGTCTCCACAAGGGCCTGAAGCATGCTTAGCGGTCCTTTAATCCGGGCAGGCTCCACCTCCGTTTTGCCCACCATTTTGAATCCGACGACCGGAATAACATCTCCCCCCTGTCCCGTACGATCACCATCGAAGAGCCACAACGGAAAATTGCTAAGCAACCCACCATCCACTACGTACACGAACTGATCTTGAAAAGGAAGCCCTTTGGAGAATACTGGCGATTTGCGTATGACAACCGGATCGAAAAAATACGGAATACTGCAACTCATACGTACCGCTTTTGCCACATCCAACTTAGCAGGATCAATGCCGAACCGCCGAATATCGTCCGGCAGCACCAAGATGGTCCCATTGGATATGTCCGATGCGGTTATAAGCAACTTGCCTTTCGGCAAGTCAGCGAATGTGCGAATCCCTTTTTGCTCCAGCATCTTGCGAATCCATGATTCCAGCGCTTCTCCCGAATACAGTCCTTTCTTCAAGAACAGCCTTGCTGCGGGTCCGATCCATCGGGTATTAAAAATGGGGGAACGACGCAGCAATGAAATAAAGGGTGTTTTCTCAATAATGTCTTTCATCTCTTCGGCCCGATAACCGGCGGCCAGCAGCGCAGCTACAATGGAGCCGGATGACGTGCCAGCTACCCGATTAAACTGAATGCCACAATCTTGAGCACCCTGAACAGCACCTGCAAGCGATATTCCCTTGACGCCTCCACCTTCAAATACCGCGTTAATTAACATCACAAAAAACCCCCGTTCTCCAGGCAGCACATTTCTACTGCCACTCTATGAGAACAAGGGTTTGTCTTATCACTATGTTGTTAAAATGTTTTATAGACCATAGTAGGCTTTCAATTTGGCAATCAGGCCGAGAGGGTTCTTCGTCAGGTACTGTGAACTAAAGAAAATGTCCCCTTTGACCGAGCCATACTTTTTGTTGTAGTTCAGCTGATCGATGATCTCCTGTGATGTCTGCCAGCCAATCTCCGGCGTGCCCAGCTTATAAGGAGCGTGTCCAATATACAATTTCACATTTGTGTTAGCCACTTCATTCGCCCACCAGTCCACAACTTTGTCGTATCGAGCTGCGCTTAGTGTCATACTCCAATACACCTGAGGAGCGACATAGTCGATCCACTCCTGATTGATCCATGTCCGCACATCTGCATTCATGCTGTCATACGCGGTTACTCCTGCTTTGGTATCAGAGCCTGTCAGATCAACAGATTTATTACGCCATACACCGAATGGACTAATTCCATATTCAACGTTCGCTTTTACCCTATGAATGCTCTGTCCGAGCTGCTTGACGAACTGATTAATATTGTCCCGACGCCATTCAGCACGGTCTTTCGTATTCAATGTGTTATAGGTTTTGAAGGCTGCATCATCATTAAACGTCACATTGGATGGATAGAAATAATCATCCAGGTGTACACCATCAATATCATATTGATTGACCACTTCCATGATTGTATCGATAATATGCTGTCTGGCTTCCGGGATGCCCGGGTTAATATACATTTTGCCGGATGCATTCACAATCCAGTCTGGGTGAAGCTTGGAAATGTGATTTGCAGCCAGATTGGATGTGCTCGCTGAGTTGGTCGCTCTAAACGGATTAAACCAGGCATGGAACTCCAGGCCCCGCTTGTGAGCTTCCTCAATCATGAAGGCGAGGGGATCATAACCTGGATCTTTACCCTGTGTCCCTGTCAGCACACTGTTCCAAGGCACCAGACCTGAAGGATAGATGGCATCTCCGTTGGCTCTCACTTGGACAAATACGGCGTTAATGCCCATGCCTTGTAATGTATCAAGCTGTTTCGTATATTCCTGCTTTTGCTTCTCTACATTTCCCTTCGCCCCGGATGAAGGCCAGTCTCCATTCACAGTGGAGATCCACGCTCCACGCATCTCTTCAGATGCCGGTACAGTGCCTGTGCCTCCAGGCTCTGCCGGGATTGCCGGAGTTGGTTCAGGTGTTGGTGTTGAAACGTCTCCTGTGTACAAATCAATGGTCTGGGCTGATTGGTTCCAATTCACCCGAATGCCAAGGTTCTCACTGACAAATCGAATAGGTACCATAACCCGACCCTGTTTCAATTCTACCGATGCATCCAGACCAACTACAGCGTTATCCACGGTCGCCTGCTGGCGTCCACTCGTCATCGTGATGACGGAATCGGACTTCTGGATGGTCACGGTACGAGTAGCCTGAGACCATAGTACAGATGCACCCAGTCCTTCGCTAATGACACGCAGAGGTACCATCGTTACATTTACTTTGGGCAAGATGTATGGTGATACATCCGATTCCAAGCGGTTTCCGTCCAGAAAAATAGCAATCTCCTTCTGTCCGGCAGCTTGTGCCGTCATGCCTGCTGTCTGTAATCCAAGTACAAAAATGAGCAGCAGCATCAATCCTTTACGAACATTCATTAGTGCAGTCCTCCAAAATCATTATAAATTTGCGGTAAATTCTACTAGTTTAATAGACGCTCCTACCGTTCGTTTAGTTGCGAAAAATCACCAAATTATGGTGTCAAACCAAACAAAAAAATGCTTCCTGCCATTAAAACGGCAAGAAGCATCCTTTGATCACAGGATACAATTCATTGTATATTACTTTGTTTAATGTACTGCTGGAACTCAAGACTCCGTATTACTCATGACGTCCTGAAGGTTTTTGAGGTCACGCAACCGACTCTCATCCTGACGGAAGTATTCAACCAAGGACTCAATACATGTAATGGAGTCCCAGCTCAGGTGATGTTCGATGCCTTCCACATCATTGTAGATATTTTCTTCCTGAACACCAATCGTTGTCAAAAATTGTTCAAGCAGATGATGGCGTTCCATCAAACGTTTGCCCATCTTTTTGCCTTTTGGCGTAAGCACCAGTCCGCGGTACTTCTCATAGATCAGGTACTCGTCTTTGTCCAGCTTTTGGATCATCTTCGTCACCGATGAAGGATGCACTTCCAGTCCTTCAGCTATATCAGACACACGAGCATAGCCCTTTTCATCAATTAATTTGTATATACGCTCCAAATAATCTTCCATACTGGGCGTTGGCATCTGCTTCCCTCTTTTCTCTCTGACCGGCCCCTATTCGTGCCTGGTCCCTATCTTATAATGATACATGTTATCAATACGCATTGGCAAGTCCTGCACATTTCGCAGCGCACGGTACACAAGTAATTGGCAGGCGTGACTTTTCACCGAACGAGGCAAACTAAGCTAAGTTCCGCATCGAAAGGAGTGATTTCGTGAGTACAAGTGTAGCTCAACCGCCAGTTCGCAAAGCAAAAGGTACTAAACCCTTTATTCCCGATTTGGTGTACTTTGAACCCGGTGCGCTGGAATATGATAAAGGTAAACGTATTATGGAGTGGGTGACTTCCAAAAACATTCCTTATCAGATGACCACATCGCATAACCGGATCACGAATCTGCCAGGTGAAACCGAACAAGAAAAGTACCGGATGGCGAAGCGTACTCTGGTCGTTGGTGTGCGCAAAACACTCAAGTTCGACCAGTCGAAACCTTCAGCGGAATATGCCATTCCTATCTCTACAGGCTGTATGGGACACTGCCATTATTGTTATCTTCAAACTACACTTGGTGCCAAACCTTATGTCCGGGTGTACGTCAATACCGAGGAGATCATTCAGGCTGCCAAAGGGTATATCGAAGAGCGCGCGCCAGAAATCACTCGATTTGAAGCCGCTTGTACGTCTGATCCTGTAGGACTCGAGCATATCACGGAGAATTTAAGTGACTTGATCCGTTTTATGGCGGAAGAAGAATATGGACGCTTGCGCTTCGTAACCAAATATCATCACGTTGATCCGTTGCTGAACATTAAGCATAACGGCCACACCCGTATCCGGTTTAGTGTCAATTCGGATTATGTCATCAAAAACTTTGAACCGGCTACCTCCAGATTTGAGGAACGCATAGAAGCTGCTGGCAAAATTGCACACGCAGGTTACCCTCTTGGCTTCATTATCGCTCCTATTATGTGGTATGAGGGCTGGGAAGAAGGATATTCCGAGCTGTTGCAGAAGCTGGCAGATACACTTCCAGAGGAAGCAACCAAGGACCTTACGTTTGAGATGATCCAGCACCGTTTTACCAAAACGGCCAAAGCGACCATTGAAAAGCGTTATCCTAAGACCAAGCTGGAGATGGATATCGAGAAACGCAAGATGAAATGGGGCCGCTGGGGCCAGTACAAGTATGTGTATAAAGATGATCAGCAAGATGCGCTGCGCGAATTCATTACGGAACGGATCTTTGAACATTTTCCACTAGCCAATATTGATTACTTCACCTAAACGAAAAAACGGGACTGCCCTGCACGAATAGTGATGCGGGTATAAACATTCACACCAAACGATTAAAAAGCAGGTTACATGACCCAGAGTGGCTCTGGTTAACATGTAGCCTGCTTTATCATGCATAATAAAAATCTAATTTCAGTTCATCCGTTTAAATAATCATCCAGTCTGGTGTAATCTGCTGCAACCAGATCGTAATCTTCGTCATCCGGTCTGTAAAAAGCAATATTCCAAGGAATAGCATTAATGCTCCCCCGATTTTCATCATGACATTGGAATACCGTAAGATCCAGCGTGTCGAACCAATAAAAAACGCCAAAATGAAGAACGGGATGGCAAACCCTGCAGTATAACCTGTAATCAGCGCCAGCCAGGTGGTGGGTTCACTCGCAGCCATTGCAATAATCGCTGTTAGAATAGGCCCAATACAAGGCGACCATCCTGCTGAGAAACCGATACCAAATATGAAAGAGCCCAGATAGCCTGCTGGTTTCCACTTCATATCCATCTTTCGTTCCTTCATTAGAAACTGCGGTTTGAACACACCAAGCAAAAATAACCCCATAAGCATAATCAAAATCGCAGACAATTGCCGAATCAGTTCCCGGTTATCATTGAAAAATTGGCCAAACAGTCCGGCACCCAAGCCGAGCGAATAAAACACAGCCGAAAAGCCCAGAATAAACGCCAGCGTGTGCGTCATGGTCTTAAAGCGGACTTCTCGCTGATTGCGGTCATCCTTCAATTGTTGCACCGTCATCCCTGTAATGTAAGAGAGATATGACGGATACAACGGAAGACAACATGGTGATATAAATGAGACCAAACCTGCTACAAAAGCCATCCATACATTAACATCAGGCATGAAGCGGATGTCTCCCTTCCCCGGGCTCACGTGCTTGCTCGTTCCGTCGTCAGGCTCGGAACCCTTTTTTTCCAATCATCGTCAGAATCAACATCATGATCAGCAATAATACGATCGTTGCTCCAGGTGCGAGGTTCCAGATGCCCGCAACAACCAATCCAAGGACTACGGCAATTTCACCGATCACCACGGACAGAATTATCGCGGATTTGAAACTTCGAGCCATCAATAGGCTGACCGCTACCGGAATGGTCAATAGCGCTGACACCAGTAGTGCGCCGACAATCTTGATCGCCGTACTAATAACGAGTGCTGTCATTACAGTGATTAACATATTCAGAATTCTTACAGGCAATCCTGTAACCGCTGCTGCATCTTCCTCAAAACTGAGCAGGAAAAATTCCTTATGTAACAATGCCACTACAATCACCACGATCAGCGTAACCACACCTACCAGCTTCAGATCTGTAGCGTCTAAGGTATATATGCTGCCGAACAAATAACTCATGACATCTGCATTATATCCTTTGCCCAGCGTGAAGAACAAGGAAGCAAGAGCGACGCCACCGGACATGATAATGGCAATCGATAATTCGGCGTAACTCTTATACGCTTTGCGCAATTTCTCTATCGCAAATGAAGCAAGCACGGCAAATATCAAGCCTACCGCAATGGGATACACTTCAATCAGGAATCCAAGTGCAACCCCGGCAATGGTCACATGAGACAAGGTGTCTCCGATCATGGATAACCGCCGCAAGACCAGAAACAGTCCGATTAACGGAGCGGTAATACCGATTAGCAACCCACCCGCCAGCGCACGCTGAAAAAAATCACTCATTAATATTTCCAAAACAAACACGACTCCTTCGGCCTTACTTACTCTAATCTAATGGGCCATACATACGGCTAGCGTACCTGTGCAGTGGTATGTTGCAGATTGGTTTCTGCACAATCCTGTACCTCATGCGAATGACGAACATGGAAATTAATTTTGCCATTCGTTACGGCAGCTTCAGAACCCAGATAACTCTCCATCCGATCCATATCATGAGACACCATCAGAAAAGTCATGCGGTGATGTTCATGCATATGGGTAATCAGTTCAAAGAAACTGGCCTGTGATTCGGCATCAATACCTACTGTGGGTTCATCCAGAATCAACAGATCCGGGTGATTGATAAGCGCTCGTGCCAAAAAAACACGCTGCTGCTGTCCACCGGACAATTGACCAATTCGTTTGTTCGCCAGATCTTCAATCCGCATAACCTGCATCGCATCTGTGCACTGTTGCTGACATTTGCGAGACATACGACGGAACATGTTTTTGTTATTGTACAAACCGGACATAACCACTTCACGAACAGTTGCAGGGAATAACGGGTTAAATGCATTCTTTTGAGGTACATACCCGATTCGTTCCCAGTCCTTGAACCTGCGGATCGACTCTCCGAATAGCTTGATATCTCCCTGCGCAGGAGGAAGAAGTCCTACCAACATACGCAACAATGTCGTTTTTCCCGCCCCATTGGAACCGATAATCCCGACAAAGTCCCGTTCCTGGGCCATAAAATTGAGATTCTCAATCACTCGCTGGTCCCCGTAGGAAAATGATAGTTTCTCGATCTCTATAATTGGATCATGACATAGTGGCATGATTTGCTGCATGGCAAAGCCGCCCTTCATTATATATAAGGATTGCATAGCGTCCTAAGAGCCTTCACCGCGAACGGTAAAGACTCTTCGACCTGAATCCTTCATTCTATCTTATTTTAATGCGATCAGCAGATTTTGCAAATTTTTCTCCATCAGGGTGAAATAATCATCCCCGTTGGTTGCCTGCTCCTTGGTCAATCCCTCAACTGGGTTAAGAACCATGGTCTCCACTCCTGCTTCACTTGCCAGAGTTTTCGCCAATTTGTCAGATACCAGCTCTTCGAAGAAAATGTACTTAATGCCTTCATCTTTAACCAGTTTCGCAAGTTTCACAATATCCTGCCCTGTCGGTTCAGCATCCGGGGAAAGTCCCATAATCGCATGCTGAGTTAGTCCATAATCACGTGCAAGGTAGCCGAACGCTTGGTGCGAGACAACAATTTCCTTGTTTGGCACTTTAGCCAATTCATCTGTAAAATGCTGATCCAGCGTCTCAAGCTTGGTACGAAGCTCTTCATAACGTTGTTCGTACCCTGCTGTGTGATCAGGATCTGCCTCGACCAGACTATTTTTGATGTTTTCAGCCATGATCATAGCAGATTTCGGACTAACCCACGTATGTGGATCAATATGATGATCAGCGACATCTTCTTCACTGGTAGCCTCATCTGCATGTTCGTCTTCATGCTCTTCGCCGTGACCGTGCCCATCGTCACCCTCTGCGGTCAACAGCTTCACGCCTTCGCTGACGGCAACAGACTTCACCTTTGTATCGCTATTCAACGACTTTAGGAAATTCGGCACCCATCCTTCCAGTCCAGCTCCATTATAGAAAAATAACTGTGCCTTGGAGGTATTAACTATATCCTGACTCTTTGGAGTCCAGTCATGTGGTTCTACTCCCGTTGGCAGCAGGTTAATGACATTGGCATCTTCACCACCAATTGCAGCCGTAAAAGCATACACAGGATAAAATGTCGTCACAACGTTTACTTTACCTTCCACAATCGTCGCACTCTTGGAGTTATCCTGCGCACATGCAGACAATACCAGTAAACTGAGAATAAGGAAACCCGTCCACAGTAACTTCATATTGCCTCTTTTGCTTGTCTTCCCTGTCCGGTTATCCGGAACTTGATGTTGCACTTTATAAAATGTCATTATGATTCACTCCGTCTCTTAATCGTAAACATTACTGAAAGAATTATAGGTAACCTGAACCTACTTGTCAAGCTATCCCGTCCTATTCATTCTTTCCTGAAGTACGGAGTTATAACAGTATATGCTTGTTCTCTCCCTGTCAGATACGAAATTATATCAACAAAAAAAGGGACCCGAATTACATCGGGCCACCTTGAGTTATAGATACGACAATATTTGAATCAATTTCATAACTCATAAAAAAAGGATTATGATTTGATTCTTCTTATTTTACTTGTGCGCCATTAGGCATGCTGTCTGGTACTGTAGCAAGTGTAAGCTGGTCGCCATGGGATGCTGCAAGGATCATACCTTGTGACAGTTCACCACGAAGTTTCACCGGTTTGAGGTTAGTTACACAGATGACTTTGCGTCCAACCATCTCTTCTGGCGAATAGAACTTTGCGATTCCAGAGACGACTTGGCGCTGTTCATAACCAAGATCGAGCTGCAATTTCAGCAACTTATCCGCTTTTTTGACAGGTTCGCAGGAAATGACTTGAGCCACACGCAGTTCAACTTTGGCAAAATCGTCAATGCCGATCTCTTCCGTACCTTCAGGTGCAGTTACCGGTTCAACAGCTGCCGAAGCTCCAGCCTCTGCTTGACTTGCTTCAGGCTGTGCCGCTTTTTGGCCGCCAGTCATCGCTTCTGAGATATAGGCAATCTCCTGTTCGGAATCCAAACGCGGGAAGATTGGATCACCTTTTTGCAAAGCGTTTCCAGCCGGAACCAGCCCCCATTGCTTGGCTGTATCCCACGCCGTGAGTTCACCTTCCTGAATGCCGAGCTGTGCCCAAATTTTATGCGGAGCACGCGTCAGGAACGGTTGCAACAGGATGGAAGAAATGCGCAAGCTTTCGATCAGGTGAGCCATAACGGATGCCAATTCATCGCGTTTTTCTTCATCACGAGCCAGCGCCCATGGCTGCGTCTCATCAATGTATTTATTGGTGCGGCTGACAAATTGGCTGATCGCCGTCAGTGCTACGGAAAACTGCAGGTTTTCCATCGCCTGTTCCACTTTTTCTACTGTAGCATGGCCTGCTTCTTCCAGCGAAGCATCAAATTCCGTTACATTCGATGCAAACGCAGGGGCTTTGCCTTCAAAATATTTGTCTACCATGGCAACTGTACGGTTCAACAGGTTACCCAGATCGTTCGCAAGGTCGGAGTTTACACGTTCTACGAAGCTCTCCGGTGTAAACGTACCATCGGAACCAAACGGTACTTCACGCAGCAGGTAATAACGCAGTGCATCGAGACCATAGCGGTCAATCAGAGTCACTGGATCAACCACATTGCCTTTGGATTTGGACATCTTGCCATCCTTCATCAACAACCAACCATGTGCAAACACTTTCTTCGGCAATGGCAGATCCAATGCCATCAACATAATTGGCCAATAGATCGTATGGAAACGAACAATTTCTTTACCTACCAGATGTACATCCGCAGGCCAGAACTTGTTATACAGGGATGCATCGGATGAACCATAGCCCAGAGCTGTAATATAGTTGGACAATGCATCAATCCACACGTAAACCACGTGTTTTGGATCGCCTTTAACTTTGACGCCCCATTCAAATGTAGTACGTGATACAGCCAAATCTTCAAGACCCGGCTTAATGAAGTTGTTGATCATCTCGTTCTTACGGGATTCCGGCTGAATAAATCCCGGGTTCTCTTCATAATATTTCAACAAACGATCTGCATATTTGCTCATACGGAAGAAGTAGGATTCTTCTTTGACCAATTCAACGGGGTGGCCGCTATCCGGGCTCTTGGCTGAGATAATCTCGCCCTTCTCATTCTTCTCTACATCCACCAGTTGAGTCTCCGTGTAATACGTCTCATCCGGAATGCTGTACCAGCCTTCATACTCACCTTTGTAGATATCTCCCTGTTTCAGCAAACGGTCAAAGATATCCTGAACGACGGTTTTGTGACGCTCTTCAGTTGTACGGATAAAGTCGTCATTGGAAATGTCCAGCTTGTTCCACAGTTCCTTAATTCCCACAACGATATCATCGATAAATGCTTGCGGAGTCTGCCCTTTTTCCTGGGCCTTGCGCTCAATCTTCTGGCCATGTTCATCGGTTCCTGTCAGATAATGAGCATCATAACCACGCAGACGCTTGTAACGAACCATCGCATCTCCCGCCACAGTTGTATACGCGTGCCCAATATGCAATTTGTCACTCGGATAATAAATCGGGGTTGTCAGATAAAATGTTTTTTGGTCAGCCATGAATGACTTCTCCTCCTTCAAATGGTCCTGCTTCATGTGATCCTTTCGTCCAAAACAACTAAAAAAGAACACAAAAAACTCCCGCCCCTATGGGACGAGAGTTGCTCTCACGTGTTACCACCCAAATTCCCCATGTTTTTCGCAAAACACAGGCTCTGTCGGTCCTTCGACCGCCCATTAACGCTGGATCACGCCTCAGCCTTACGACAGCAGCTCTGAAATCGCTGTCTGCACGCTCGAAAGAGGTTCCTCCGGGACCATGTTCCATCCTCCTCCCAGACCGGTTCTCAGCTCATCCGGCTCTCTGCACTGGGGGTGTGTCTGTACTTATCCCTTCACTGGAAATCATATAGAAGTTGTTCAAAAAGTAAAACCAGACTTTTGAACTTGCACATATAGGAAAAATATACTGAAATGCGGGCCCCTTTGTCAAGTGGGCAGCAGCCTCGAGTTCAATTCCAGTTTGCTTCACGGCCACCCGAATACTTCAGGTTATAACGTTACTCGGATACCAGAGTAGACTTCTCCGCCTTTGGTGGCACCAGATCTACACCACCTGGATGAAACGGATGACATTTGGCAATACGTTTCGCTGTTAACAACGAGCCTTTGAGCGCACCGTGCACTTCAATCGCCTCCATGGCATAAGCCGAACAGCTCGGATAGAACCGACATGTTGGCGGCGTTAATGGAGAGATATAGTTGCGGTACACACGAATGGGTGCCTGAGCGATTCTGCGCGATAACTTCATCGTCAGTGCTTCCCGTGAGCGTGATGTCCCGACGCCGCTTTGGCAGGAGCATGCTCAGCACAGTCCTTGCAATAGCCAAACACCTCAAACTTGTGGTCCACAACCTGAAATTGTTCAGGCGCATCCGCAAGCTGCATCGGGCAAAAAATAATAGGATACGTCTTCTGACACTTCAGACAGATCATATGATGGTGATGATGATCTTCACTACAGTGTGCTTTGAATTTAACGCCATCTTCGAAGATGACCTGTTCCAGTACACCCAGTTCCTGCATCACCCGCAGATTCCGATATACTGTGTCAAAACTCAGTCCGCTGTAAGTCTTACCCATATATTCATAGACGTCCTTGGGTGTAAGATACCCGGGGGACTCGGCAAATAACCGGGCCAGTGTTTTCCGCTGATCAGTAATGCGGAGCCCCTGTGAGGACATAGTCGAAATAATCTGTTCTGTCGACAGCATGATCTAAAGCACCTCCTGTCTTACGAGCATTTTGCCTCTTCTGTATACATCTAATAATGCATCAAATTACGATTAGAGTCAACGAAGACACCGGGTTAGGTCATTCCAACAACACATAAAAAGGACTCCATACACATGCATTGCCATTACGTTTAGCTTTGAGCTAATGACATTACATATTGATGGAGTCCCTTCCTGACGGTTCAGATGATCAATCGTTCGGGCGACTTTTGGGGTGAACGGGTATATATGATATAAGCTTTCACTCCAAACCGTCCGTGCATGTTCATGATATTACTTTTCAGCCGGAAGCGGCGTGAACAGCAGGTTAACAGGCAAGTTACTTCCTGGTGCCGCCGAGAAGAGAATCGTTACACTCTCGCCGTATGAACCTGTGCGATACATTACGCTTTGCTCATTAGGTGCAGTTACAGATTTACCTGTGGAAATCTGAACAACTTGTCCGTTCACGAGTGCCACACCTGAGTATCTGCCTCCACGAGGGTTAAATGAAATCAACGTGCGCGGAGCAACATTATTCAATGTAATTTTGTACAATACACCGAAGTTACCTGCGTTGGAAGCTTCTGTGTAAGCCATCGGGTCCGTTCCCACAAGGTTCGGATCACTTGCATTGTCTCCAAGTGGAAGACGTGCAGGCTTCGATCCTATTTCTTGATCATACGTGATGATCCGTGTTGCATTCGGGTACGTTCCGCGGTTGTGAACACCATCACGATCCAGAACCGGCAGGCTCGACAACACTTCCATCGGGTCCTTGTTTTCTTCGATCATGATAATGTTGTAATCCAGTTCATAGTCACTGAATACATCCGAATACAAGGAGATGACTTGTCCCTGTTTCATCGGGAGAACACTCAGATCATTAAGAATCAGTTTGCTTTCTCCTGGCTGGATATACACTTTCTTTTGTCCGGTACCATTCTGCATGGACTGGAACCAACGATCAATGGACAACTTTCCAGCTACCGTTGCAAAAGGAGATGGTCCTGCAAAGCCCATGTTTTGTTGTTCAATGGACGCCGTGTATGCATTGTTGTTTGTCGCTACAACATACATTTTCACTTTTTTGCCCGTGTTGTTCACATGGTGAATCATGAATCGTGTCTGTCCGAAGGAAGATTCCTTGTACACAATGCCTTCTGTATTCACGGTTTCCGGGCTGTTACTGCGGATCAGCAGACTGGGTTCATCATAATAAGTGAAAGGTACTTTCTCCAATGCGGGTACTCCACCACCGTCAAAAGTGAATTTCTCACCAACTGGTGTGAACAATTGATTGAAGTCGGACAAACTATACAGCGTTTCGCCCGTAATGTTGATCATCTTGGTGTAGCTATCACTAGCACCATGTTTATCGGTAACTGTAATCGTTACGGTCTTCGGTCCTGGAACAAAGAATGCAAGTGCATTGTTATCCCACTCTGTTTTTACAATGGCATTCTCATCATCTGTGCTTTGATCAATATAAGTGATTTTCTCACCCATTTTGTATTCTTCTTTATCTGTCGTAAACATTGCGACAGGTGGCAGATTCGGTCTTTCAACCTTAATCGTAACCGAATACGGATCGCTCCATTGACCACTTGAATCCTGAACCGCATAGGTTACTGTGTATACACCTGGTTGGTCGAATGAATCCTGACGACCTGTCCAACGCTCATCTACAATGCTGAGTCCCTTGGGAGAACTTGATCTGGTGGTGTAGGTCACCTGGTCTCCGGCAAAGACCTCTTTTTGTACCGTGAAGCTCGCCACCGGTTTGGTACTCAGATTCAATACAACCGTTTTGGCAGATTGATTTACTTTATACGTAATGTCCAGAGCCTGTGTAATTGAAGTCAATGGCACCATGAACGTATTTTTTTGTTGATAAGCCGCGCCCTTCATCGTTCTGGACACACCATTAACGGTATAGATCTTGCTGTTGGTTTTGAAACGCAGCTCATCTTCACCACTAATAATGATCGTTTCTTTGGTTGTGTTATCGTATTTAACATCATAGCCAACCCGATCAACGAGAGCACGAATAGCTACATAGGATACACCATTTTTAACAGCCATTGGCTGCCCGGCAAGATATGTTTTGCCATCTTGCATCATTTTATTACTGTTCATATAAAGAGTAAGGTCTCCACCTCCGCCTCCAGCAACAGATGAACTCCCCGTAGACGGTTGCTCTACTTCTACTGGTGCAGGTGCTGGTGTTTCCTCAGCTGTACCTTCTTCGTCCGTCGGTTCCTCTACCGGATCAACTGGAGTAACATCTGTTCCTGTAGGAACATTGGTTTCCGGATTCACTTCTTCAGTTGTTTCATTATTTGATGTTGGCGTGTTTGTTTCGGATTTCACTTCGGATTCCGCGATGGTTTGTTCTTTCTTCACAACCTCCACGGATTTAACTTTGGCTGTATTCACTGGTGTAGTATCGCTCTGATCTGCTGATTGTGCATTGGCAGGAATCACTGCAAACGCCTGAAAAACAGCAAAAGCGGTAAGTATGGACAATTTCTTCTTCAAATTCATTCTTTGTCTTTGGCTCCTTCTGCTCCCATTTATAAATATCCCCCTCAAAAAGTCATATTATTAGACGCTTGCAACCGGGAAAAGTTGCTAAAAAGTTAAGAGGAGAATTGTAAACTTTTAATAGAAGGAAAATACTATGAAAATAGTTATCTATCAATAATCATTTCGGCATGGGATTCCAAAATTACCCATTGACAACTTTCAACAAAAAAATCTCTCTGCCATATGGTCTATCAGCACCATATCACAGAGAGATGTAAGGATTGAATAGATCTAGCGCAAACGGACAGGCAGGCGCCCTGTTGGCTGCAGTCCCCATGTTAACACTTGGGACAGTGCCCGGACGACTGCTGGTGTATTCTCATAAGTACACACATAACTTCCCGGCCTCGAAATCTCCAGCAGATCATATGGATTGCGCAGAGCAATGACAATCAGCGAATGATTCTCACTCAGCTTTTCAACCAAATACTGTTGCCCTTTCGGAAGATGCCCTGCAGATGTGTACGTACATACGATAACTTGCTCACTCTCCAACACTTCAGCCAATATCCGATCTGCTTCATCATAAGTAGGCTGAGTTGTAATCTTGTGTTCACGAACTCTGCCTCGCAGTTGCGATAACGCTATACCAAGCGATTCTGTATGGGACCATGGTTCATCCACCTCTGTCCGCTGCACAACCTCAGGCCAGATGACATGCACGTCCTTCTCTGGATCCAACGGCAGTAGTCCATCATTATGAACGATGGTAATGCTGCTTGAAGCAATCTTGAACAGCGTCGATTCGTTTCGTTCACTGGGATCACTGGGTTCAGTGGATTCATTGTCATTAACAGGTTCAACATCGGTTACTTCGATCGTTTCACTTGCTTTAGGCGAATCAAGACCAGTGTCCGGGTACCCGCAGCGCGCTGCCTTCCATGTAATAATACGTTCCAGTGCCTTGTTAATGATATCTTCCGTAATTCGCCCTGTTCGAACGGCTTGAACAATGGCTTCCACAGCAGCAACCTGATCTTGCAGGGTATGACTTACCAGAATCAGATCTGCTCCTGCCTCCACAGCACAAATGGCAGCTTCAGCTACCCCATACGGCTTGGATATTGCATGCATTTCTAGACAGTCTGTAATAATAATGCCCTCAAAGCCCATTTCTTCGCGTAGCAGACCAGTTAAAACTTTACGCGACAACGTTGCCGGAATGGGCTCAGGCTCAATTGAAGGGAACATCACATGAGCTGTCATAATAGCATCAACTCCGGCCTCAATCGCCTTGCGGAACGGTAACAACTCCATCTGTTCCAATCTGTTTCGATCATGAGGTACCGTAACCATACCCAGATGAGAATCTACGGCGGTATCTCCATGTCCCGGAAAATGTTTGGCAGTAGCAGCAATGCCTTGTGATTGGTATCCCCTGATGGCTGCTACGCCATGAGCGGCCACACTTTCAGCATGTTCACCATACGAACGCACACCGATAACCGGATTGAGCGGGTTGTTATTCACGTCAACCACGGGGGCAAGGTTCATATCAATACCGATGCTTTTTAACTCACGCCCCAGAATTTGGGCACACGCCAGGGTATATTCCGGATTGCCTGTCGCACCAAGTGCCATATTACCCGGCACTTGCGTCATTCCCTCTTTGTCAATCCGTGCAACCATGCCACCTTCCTGGTCCACCGAAATCATGAGTGGAAATGCCCCCGCTGCAGCCGCCATATCTTGCAGTTCGGCGGACAGCTTTGTCAATTGATCTACACTGTGCACATTGCGCCGAAAATAAATGACGCCTCCAATATGATAGTCACGTATTAAATGAGTAATCTGTTCATCTGCGTGCTGACCGTGAAATCCACACATCAACAATTGGCCTACCTTTTGCTCCAATGTCAGCTCATTCAAGGGTTTCATTCGACCTCTCCTCTCGTTTCCGTTGCCACTATGAACCCAGTCGTTTGCTCTGTCTATACTCCGAAGGTTTCATGTGGAAGTGTTTGTGAAACACCTTGGAGAAGTAACGGCGCTCCTTGAACCCTGTTGCTTCCCCAATCGCTGTAATGCTCCATTCGGTTGTACTCAACAATAAAGCAGCACTTTCCATCCGTTTCTGGGTCATGTATTCCACAAAAGTAACACCCATTTGAGTTTTAAATAGCTGGCAGAAGTATCCCGGACTGATTCCGAGCCAATCGGAGACTTCATCTATTCCCAAGTCCTGTTGCAGCCGTGCATCCATATACTCACAAGCAGACAGGATCAGTTCCGATACGGAAGGACGTGGCTGCGTTTGTTTGCCCTGACAGGCTTGGGTAAGAACCTCTGCAAGTTCAAGCAGTTCCCTCATGGACACGGCCCCTTGCAGTGCATTCCAATAATTCACTTCATGCCCTTCAGCGATGGCCTGTACTTCGCGCAGTTCCCGAAGCATGTGTACAAGCATAAACCGAAGATTGGTTTCATCCATTCTATTGAAGGTGTGTCCTGAATTCCCCATTCGTTGTTTAAGACGATCCAACACATCGCGTAACCCGTGCTTGTTCCCTTGACGAATCCACCGAGTAACCAGCTCCAGATCTTCTCTTGTAATCCATGAGTTAGCCCCTTTGGAGGCCGTGTGATCATACGATAAAGCGGTTTCGGGACAACTCGAACTTAGCACCCTGTCTTCACTCTCCGAATGGAACATCAGTATTTTTTGACAATGCCGGTATCGCTCCAGAATTTTACTTTCCCGGTTCACGGGCACATCATCCTGAACAACCCTGATCCTCACACTTGAATTCAAGGATACGATCGCATTCAATTCATGATACAGTTGATGGGCCAGTTCCTCTGAACGACATTTCCACTCACCCGATGCCTCCAGCAGGATGCACCACTCACCTTTGCGAGTCGAAAGAATCTGACAGTCCCCCGTCATGCTCTCTGCCACTTCCCGAAGTCTTGAACTGATGTTCTCATGCCATCGCTCATGCTGAAGCTCGGACCAGCCGATAGAATGGCGAAAATAACCGACCGCATCCACCAGCAGCAACGTATACGGTGCAGCCGCTGTTATGAACTCAGGAACAGAGGCAGGATAGGCAATTTTCTGCGGTGCTTCTCCCCGCAATAGGTCAATCAAATGTTTGTGTCTGATCCAGCTTTCCATCTCTTGGCTGCGATAACGTTGCGATTCGTTTTCCATACGTCTCTTCTGGATCTGCCCGGCAAGCTCACGCAGTTTATGTTCCAGATTCAAATAATCGATGGGCTTGCATATGTATTCATGCACGTTATATTGAATAGCGGTCCGAGCATACTCAAACTGCTGATAACCGGTCAGCAAAATAATTTCACACGTTTCACCCTGCTCTCGCAGCAACCGAATGAGTTCCAATCCATCCATGGACGGCATCCGAATATCGCATAAGAGAATGTCTGGATGAATTTCTGTTACTTTCCCCAGCGCTTCTGCCCCGCTTCTCGCTGTACCCGTAATTTCAATCCCCATCTCTTCCCAGGGTAAGATGTAGTTCAGATTCTCCAGAATCGGGAGCTCATCGTCAACCAGCATTGCAGTCAGATTCATCCGGCTTCCTCCTGCTCATATAATGGTATGATGCATCGAATTACAGTGCCATACCCCGGTGCAGAACATATGAATATGCCATACCCGGTCCCGTATTGAATACGAATTCGATCTGCCACACTTCGTAATCCCAATCCCCGGCGTTCCGTTATGGATGATAATGATTCCGTCCCTTTGACCAGCATGTCTTCCGGCGGATCTGCTGCCATGTACTCAAATCGTGCGAGCATTTCCTGGGCAATACCAATCCCATTATCCTCAACACATAACACAAGTTGATCCCGTTCTGCATATGCGCTTATCCGCAATACACCTGGATAGGTGATTCCCTCAAACCCATGTTGAATGCTATTTTCCACCAGAGGCTGGAGCGTCAGTTTGAGCAAAATTGAACTGTATAGATGGGGTGGTATGTCAATCTCATAGGTGAACAAATCACTGAACCTGTATTGTTGAATTTCCAGATAACTCTGCAAATGCCTTATCTCCTCACTCAGCGGAATCTCCTCCTGATCCTGAATGCTGATACGAAGCATATTGCCCAACCTGGTCACCATCTCGCTTACTTTGCGGCCCTCGCCACGTAGTGCCAATCCATTAATGGATTCCAATGTGTTAAACAGAAAATGGGGTTTGATCTGGGCTTGGAGTACACGTAGTTCCGCTTGGGCCTTCTGCTCTTGCTCAGCCCGAACACGACGGAATAATCCCCCAATACGTTCCAATAGCTCATTGAATCCTTGCGCCAGAAGCTGCATCTCGTCAAAACCTTTACCTTCCACCCTTGCGTTAAAATCACCATCATCCACACGGCGCATAAATCTTACAAGTACAGCAATATTGCCCGTAATGCGATTCATGAAAAATAGATTAAAGATCATGGCGGCGAACAGGCACGACAGAATAATAATGACAGACCAGCCTGCAAAAGTATTTGTTTCCGCAGATAAGGCTTCCCATGAAGTCACACTGACGAGACTCCAGTTATAGTTCTTCAGATGATATTGCGAAATGATGCTCTCCTTGCCGTCAAAGACCGTTCTGACGCTGCGAAAGCCGGGACCGTAACTGCCGGATTCTGCTCCAAGGTTCTGCATGTTCTCACCGTTATAACGCCCTGCAGGATCATAAACGATCAGTCCTTCTTCGTTAATTAACAGGAATGATGTATCCTGTGCCGAATCACTGATTTGCAGGTGACGAAAGATCCGGTCGATCTCTCCTTTTTTGATCTGAACAACAAGCACGCCGATATTTTGAAAATAACTGAGTTCCTTGACCAGTCTGATCTGGGTGAAAACAGGTTCTACTCCGGTTAATTCGGAATACTCCAGAGGTGCGAGCCATTTGGGCACGCCATTAAGTTGCTGAATTTCGTTGAATAAGGGATGCACTTTGAATTGCTGAAAAGGAAGGGCTTGAAAATTTTCTTTGGTGAAAATGGAGACAATCTGGTTGTTCTCAGAAGAACGCAAATCATATAAAAAGGCATAACTGATGAACGGATAATTATATAGAAGGGAACGGAAATTGCGCTGGCTGGCATTCAGGGATAACTGATTACCGGTGCCCAGATCCTGCTTGGTCGGGTCTTTCGCGTTCAATGCCATCTGGAAAACAGATGTCGCTATCCCGTTGTCGGTCACATTATTAATCTGCTGAAATACATTCTCGATATTGTAACTAATGGCCTGAAGCGCATATTCGGCCTGTTGATTGTATTTTTTCTCAATCGTATGTGATGTGACCAGAAACATGCCAATGCCCAGCGCACACATCGGTACAATGATCAGCAGCAGAAATGCCAAGGCCAGCTTCATTCGCAAGTTCATATCCCGTTCTCCCTATTCACTGGTTCATGGTATTAACCTTTGACACCGCCTGCAGTTACTCCTTCTATAATTTTCTCCTGGAGTATGGCGTAGATCACAAGTACAGGTACAACGCTGTATACAATACCTGCCGACATCTGAGCATAGTTCATCTGATATTGATCCCGAAACTGGACCATACCCACGGGCAGCGTGCGCAATTTATCGGTGGATAAGAAATAGTTGGCGAGTAAAAATTCGTTCCAGTTCCCGAGGAAATTAACGATAAAAACGGTAACAATAGCCGGAACCGTAAGAGGTATCACTATTTTAGCAAAGATACCCGGGGCCCTCAAGCCGTCCATAACCGCCGCTTCCTCAATTTCACCAGGCAGAGATCGCATAAAAGCCGCCAGTATAATAATGGTAAAGGGAATCGCATTCGCCACATAGGGAACGATCAATGCCAGATGTGTATCCAATATGCCCATTTTGCGTACAAGCAGATAGATCGGCAGCATGAGTGCATTGTTGGGAATAAGCATGCCCGCCAGAATCAAGCTGTACAGAAATAGACTCCATTTCCGGTGTCTCATCCGGGTTACGGCAAAAGCAAACATCGCACCGAGTGCAATTGTACACGCCGAAGACAGAATTGAGATGTATAGGCTGTTCCAGAAATACGTGCCAATCTTCGCATTCACCCAGGCCTCCACATAATTGTTAAACTCCCATGTTGTCGGCAGACCGAATGGATTCAAGGCAATTTCATTGTTATCCTGCTTGAAAGACGAGAAAATCACAAATAAAAAGGGAAACAAAATTGCGATTAAATACAACATTAACAACACATGAGGTATACTGCTTTTTATGTTTTTCGCCATCAATATTCCACCTTCTCGCTCTTTCTCGCCACCAGCAGTTGATACACCGCAGTAAGCACAAGCGTCAGAGCAAAGATCAGTACCGCAATGGTATTGCCATAACCATATTTGAAATTGGTAATCGCATATTTGATCATGTATGTCGCAAGAACCTCGGTGGACCCAGCGGGCCCACCTTTGGTCATGACAATCACGATGTCAGCTGCTTTCATAGCTCCTGCAATGGACAACATGATAACGACGGAAATGATCGGACGAATCAGCGGCAGTGTTATCCGCATTGCACGTTGTACCGCCGTTGCACCATCGATTGCAGCTGCTTCATCCAAATCACGGGGAATCGCCAGTATGGCAGCCAGTACCATGACAATGTAAAATCCCGTCCACTGCCAGGCATTGGTAACCAAAATGGACAACATGGCAAATCGGTTATCGGATAACCAGTAGATTGGATCGATGCCCAGCACATGAAGCATTTTGTTTAATAATCCGATGTTGGGCTCATAGATGAACCCCCATAAGATACCGATCACGGCTGTAGACATAATGGATGGTAAAAAAACAGCTGTTTTATACAGACCTTTCAGCCTTTTCACATTGGCAATCAGTAGCGAAAACAGGACGATTAGAGGTACCTGAATCAGTACCGAAAATCCGATGAAAAAGCCGTTATTCCGTGTGGAAATCCAAAATCGTTCATCGGTCAGTGCCTTCACATAGTTGGATAAGCCCACAAAACGTGGCTCAGCGGAAACCCCATTCCAACTCGTCAGACTGTAATATAAGGAGCTGCCAATAGGATATAGAAAGAACATGATAAACAGAATCAGGGCTGGCATTACAAACAGCGTATAGATTAACGGGCTGCGGAGTGAAGTATTCATGGTCAGCCTCCTTAAGTCACTTCAACGGTCGCAGTTTCAACTTGGATTGATTTATTCCACTGAAGCGTTTGCTTCCTCCTGTACCTTTTGCAGTTCTTCTGCCATTTTCTCTGGCGTAGTCTGCCCACCGATCAACTTCTGAATCTGCAGATTACTGATCTCTGTCGTCACATCAGCCTGAACGAGTGCATCAAATGCCGGGAACGACATCTTGGACGCATTAAGCACGGCCACAATTTCTTTCATCAAATCATCGGTAATGCTATCGGTTAACACTTTTTCATCCAGCTTCATGGCAGGCAATACACCATCTTCCACAAGGCCGCGAACCTGCATATCTTCATTGTAGAAATTTTTGATAAAAGCCTTTACGGCTTCCAGCTTCTGCGGATCATCCGCCACGGCTGCCGAGAATCCATATCCATTGTTCACATCCCGCATCAAGGACGTCTGATCACCTGCTCCGTTCTCTACCGGAGGCATATTAAAGAATCCAACCTTGCCAATGAGCGATTCCCCGCTTTGGCCTTCCTTGAACACAGATGATTTCCATGTTCCGTCATACATTAATACCGCTTCTCCGCTGGTAAATTGCGTGGTGTATTCGGCATATTCGAAGCCCAGTTCACCTTTTTTGAAATAACCCTTATCAACCCATTCCTTATGTTTGGCAAAACCTTGGACAACACCCGGATCAGTCCACTTCGCTTCACCTGTTGCAAACTTTGCGGTAATCTCCGGCCCGGCATAGCGGGACCACAGGTGGTTGGTTAACATAAGAGGAACCCAGCCTGCCTTGGATGCAGAAGCAAGCGGCACTTTGCCATCAGCCTTAATCTCGGCCAACATGTTGTCCAGTTCAGCCATGGTCGTTGGAGCTTTCCATCCTTTTTGTTCAAAGTACTCTTTATTATAGAAAAAACCTTCGCCCGAACCGCCAATCGGCAGTCCATACACTTTGTCTTCATACGTAAATGGCTCAAGGGATGTAAACTGGTCCTGGATGCCCAACTCTTGAAGGATTGGAGTCAGATCAAGCAGCATACCTTCCTTGGCATACACTTTGGAATCCGGACTGCCGAACAGTTCAAATATATCCGGCGGGTTACCTGCCGCCATCTCCCCGCGAAGCTTCTCTTTGCGATTCACGTCGGATTCGACACCATCCAGCGTAAAGGTCAGATTGGGTATCTCACCCTCCACTTTGTCCACAACGTCCTGCAGAATGGCCAATCGTTTCTGTTTGTCAGCCCCCACCTGCGTGTGGCGAAGGAGCATCTCAACCGGTTCCTTACTTGTCTCCTCCACAGGTGTATTGCCTGCGCCTTGCTGTGGCTCGTTACTTGAGCTTGCACATCCCGCCAAAGTCCATGAAGTGATAAGCAATAATGAAAGCAGCAATGTCATTCTTTTTTTCATCGGGTTGACCCTCCTCAAGATATTGAGCATTTGGCTTTACACTCTGATTATAAAAAGCCGGAGCTTACATCGTAAGGATGACAATTCATCAATGGAGGGATAAAATCCTTCACTGGACAAAAAACAGCCCCTGCGAAGTATATTCGCAAGGGCTGCTTGGCTCTTGGTTTTTACGTTATATATAAAGGTATATCACTTATCGGAACAAGCTATGCCAGCCGTTTCCTGGCGACCTTGTTCGATTAGGCGATACGCCCGCTCCACTTCTTCTTCACTTGGTGAAGGAACGCCATCCAGTGGATATATTTTGCCGAGTGCTTCCCATTTGTAGATCCCCATCTGATGGTATGGAAGAATTTCGAACTTCTCGACGCCATTTAATGTTCCAATAAACCGTCCGAGGTTAAGCAGATCCTCTTCCTCGTTATGAATGCCAGGCACATACACGTGGCGTATCCACATTTTCCGACCTTGCTCCGATAACCACTTGGCCGTTTTCAACGTTCTCTCGTTCGACTTGCCTGTCAGCTTGATATGTTTCTCATCATCAATATGCTTGAGATCCAGCAGAACCAGGTCTGTGTGATCCAGCAGATCGTGAATCCGTTCCGGTTCGTTAAATCCGTTGCTGTCCAGTGTCGTATGCAATCCCCAGCGACGTTTCACTTCTTTGAAAATTTCAGCTACGAAGTGAGCCTGCAACGTTGGTTCTCCGCCAGATATCGTGAGTCCGCCTCCGGAGCTGCGGTAATAGGATAGATATGGCTCAATCTCAGCCAGTACCTCCTCTAGCGTCATTTCTTTTCCACCATCCAGCGCCCATGTATCAGGGTTATGGCAGTACTGACATTTGAGTAGACATCCTTGCATAAAAAGCACGAAGCGGATGCCTGGGCCGTCAACCGTCCCGAAAGTTTCGAGTGAATGAATATGTCCGTTAACCATGCTGCCTCTTCCTTTCTGTATCCGCATCCGCTGTGCGTTTAATATGAGTTGGAATGTCTTGCTCTAGCGGTCTTCTACTTGCATATTACTTACATCGAGCCATGGAACGTACGGTTGATGACATCCAACTGTTGTTCACGAGTCAGTTTAATGAAGTTAACCGCATATCCGGATACCCGTACAGTCAGTTGCGGATAGTTTTCCGGGTGATCCATCGCATCAATCAGTTGCTGACGATCAAATACGTTAACGTTCAGATGATGAGCGTTTTGACCAAAGTAGCCATCCATCATCGCAGTGAGATTGGATTTACGTGTAGTCTCCTCTTTACCCAATGCTTTTGGCACGATGGAGAAGGTATTGGAAATCCCGTCAAGACTGTGTTCATAAGGCAATTTGGCTACAGAGCCAAGGGAAGCCAGGGCACCTTTTTTGTCACGACCATGCATTGGGTTCGCACCTGGAGCAAATGGTTCACCTGCTTTACGACCGTCCGGTGTAGTCCCTGTTTTCTTACCGTATACCACGTTGGAAGTGATCGTCAGAACGGATTGTGTTGGTATTGCGTTACGGTATGCTTTGTGCTTACGAATCATGCCCATGAAGCTCTCAACCAGTTCAACAGCAATGCTGTCCACGCTATCTTCATTGTTACCGTAACAAGGGAAGTCGCCTTCGATTTCGAAATCAACAGCGATGCCTTGTTCGTTACGGATTGGTTTTACTTTGGCATATTTGATGGCACTCAGTGAATCTGCTGTAACCGAGAGACCCGCAATACCACAAGCCATCGTACGTACAATGTCACGGTCATGCAATGCCATTTCGATACGCTCATAGCTGTATTTATCGTGCATGTAGTGAATGACGTTGAGGGTGTTCATATACAGCTTCGCGAGCCACTCCATCATTGGTTTGAAGCGTTTCATGACTTCATTGTAATCCAGCACTTCACTGGTAATGGCAGGATACTCCGGTCCAACCTGTGCTCCGGATTTCTCGTCACGACCACCGTTGATCGCATACAGGAGAGCTTTTGCCAAGTTGGCACGAGCGCCGAAGAATTGCATTTGTTTCCCGATCTTCATCGCCGATACACAGCAAGCAATACCGTAATCGTCACCATAGATTGGACGCATCAGGTCATCATTTTCATACTGGATTGAGCTGGTTTCAATGGATACTTTGCTGCAATAATCTTTGAAAGCTTCTGGAAGTTTCGTTGACCAGAGAACAGTCAAGTTCGGTTCTGGTGCAGGACCCAGGTTGTGCAGGGTATGCAGGAAACGGAAGCTGTTTTTGGTTACACGTGTTTCACCATTCACAGACATACCACCGATGGACTCGGTCACCCATGTTGGATCTCCACTGAACAGTTCGTTGTAATCCGGTGTGCGCAAGAATTTGACAATCCGCAGTTTCATTACGAAATGGTCCACCAATTCCTGAGCCTGTTCTTCGGACAGAATGCCTTCTTGCAGGTCACGTTGAATGTAGATATCCAGGAAAGAAGATACACGTCCCAGTGACATCGCAGCACCGTTTTGTTCTTTGATCGCAGCGAGGTAACCGAAGTACAACCATTGGAATGCTTCTTTTGCTGTAGTCGCTGGCAAGGAAATATCGAACCCGTGCATATCACCCAATTGTTTCAATTCTTGCAATGCACGAATCTGTTCAGACAATTCTTCCCGCAGACGAATGACATCTTCATCGATAACATCAACTTCGAGTGCGTTCAATTCACCTTTTTTGTTACGAATCAGGAAGTCTACTCCGTACAAAGCTACACGACGATAGTCTCCGATGATCCGGCCACGGCCGTAAGCATCTGGCAGACCTGTAATAATCCCTGCTTTACGCGCTGCACGCATATCGGAAGTATAAGCATCGAATACACCCTGGTTATGTGTTTTGCGAATATTTGTAAATATATCAATGACGCCTTGAGGCAATTCGAAGCCATATGCTTCACATGCATCAATCATCATCCGGATTCCGCCTGTTGGTTGAATGGAACGTCTGAACGGAGCATCGGTCTGAACGCCGACAATCTGTTCTTTGGATTGATCCAGATAACCTGGTTGGTGAGACACAATAGTCGCTGGTGTGTTCACATCAACATCAAGTACACCGCCGTTATCCCGTTCTTTTTTGGTCAGATCAGATACGATCTCCCACAATTCTTTGGTATTCTGGGTTGCACCTGCTAGGAATGCTTCATCACCGTAATACGGAGTCAAGTTGTGTGCCAGAAAATCATTCACATCTACGGATTTGGTCCATGTTCCTTTGGTAAAGTTTCTCCAGCCTGTTTGTTGTTTGACATCTTTTTCAATCACCGACATCTTAATCCCTCCACTAATTTGGATTTCTGGACACATAACATCTTGCTTCATTCGTAGCATTGTGTGCCCAGAGCCGCGATTAATGTGAATTGTTTCACATAAACCGGATCATGTTCTCTCTACTTGGGAACCGGAACCGCGGGATGAATGTTTTTCTTACATTTTCAGTATACGTCTTGAGGCTTTCATCATCTGTGATTTTTGTCACAAAGTCAGTGAACTAACTCACTCCACCTGCGCTGTGTCCCATTGAACCCCCTTTAGATTCACACTTAGCCACTGCGCGGGCAGAACAACCTTCCAATCGCTGCTCACTATTTAAATTTACTGAAAAAGCGAATGAACATTAGGTGGTGTACACTGGCCACTGCAAGTAGAGAACAACCTTCCGATCGCTGTTACCCCCGGATTTTTTTTCACTTTTTCAAAGGTGAAAATCCGTTGATAAAGGCGAACGCTCCGCTTCTTCAGGTTTTTTCTCTCCTCTCCGTTATCGTGTACATGTGTAGTTCAACTGATAAAACAACAAAGTTCATAATTTATTTTAAAGACGCATGCTTCGCTTTTTAGGTTTGTTCTGCCCCTCTGTTGTTGTGTAAAGGGAATAGTTCAAACGGCCACATCACGGATTCCGTGTAACCTCTAAAAAGACGGCAATCGGGGCTCCCCTCTCGGGGAACCCTGATCTTTTTTTGCCGCAAGGCACGCTTCGTTCTAGATTTGCTATTCAAACTTTCCGTAGAAAGCGTTGCGGTATACATCAGCCAGTTCAGTTACCAGCGGCAACTTCGGATTGGCGGTTGTGCATTGGTCTTCGAAGGCACGGTCTGCCAGATAATCTACATGTGCTTCGAAGTCTTTGGCATCAAATCCGATTTCTTGGAACGATTCTTCAATGCCCAATGTTTTGTTCAGTTTGCGAATGGCATTGATCAGACTGGTTACGCCTTCTTCTGTCGTACGTGCAGGCAATCCTAGAATCCGGGCAATTTCGGCATACCGCTCATCCGCTACAAAGTGCGAATATTTCGGGAACGATGCAAATTTGGTCGGTTTTTTCGCGTTGTAACGAATAACGTGCGGCATCAGAATCGCATTGGTGCGTCCGTGTGCGGTGTGGTACTGACCGCCCCATTTGTGCGCCAAGCTGTGGTTAATGCCCAGGAATGCGTTGGCAAAAGCCATACCGGCAATGGTGGAAGCATTATGCATTTTCTCACGTGCCAGTTTGTCACCTTGCAATGCCGATTGCTCCAGGTATTGGAATACCAGTTGAATCGCTTTGATCGCAAGGCCATCCGTGTAATCATTCGCCATGACGGATACATATGCTTCGATGGCGTGAGTCAGTACGTCCATACCTGTATCTGCAACGGCTGTTCTAGGCAGAGAGTATACAAACTCCGGATCGACAATTGCTACGTCTGGTGTCAGCTCATAGTCGGCCAATGGATATTTGGTATTCCCTTGATTTTTATCTGTGATAACCGCGAACGATGTTACTTCAGAACCTGTACCGGATGTCGTTGGAATCGCTACAAATTTCGCTTTTACGCCGAGACGTGGATATTTGTAGATCCGTTTGCGGATATCCATGAATTTTTGTTTCAGATCGTTAAAGTCCGTGTCCGGATATTCATAGAACAACCACATGGCTTTCGCAGCATCCATCGGTGATCCCCCGCCGAGTGCGATAATGCAGTCTGGCTGGAAGCGGCGCATCATTTCGGTTCCGCGATCTACCGTTGTTGTGGATGGATCTGGCTCTACATCGGAGAATACTTCGATTGCTACTGGCATTTGGCGTTGACGCAGATAATGTTCTACCTTTTCCACATATCCCAGTTTCACCATCATGGCATCCGTAATAATCGCCACACGTGTGATGTCAGGCATTTTGGCAAGATACTGCGTTGCCCCTTTTTCGAAGTAGACTTTGTTCGGCACTTTGAACCATTGCATATTCACGGTACGGCGAGCCACCCTTTTCACATTGATTAAGTTCACAGCGGTTACGTTGGAAGAAGTCGAGTTACGTCCATATGATCCGCATCCCAGTGTCAATGATGGCATATTCGTGTTGTAGATATCCCCGATGGCACCATGTGTAGATGGTGAATTCACAATGATCCGTCCAGTTTGCAGACGATCTGCGAATTTGCCAATCACTTCTTCATTTGTGGAGTGGATCACCGAGGAGTGCCCCATGCCGCCAAAAGCAACCACTTCTGCTGCACGTTCAATGCCCTCTGCTGCAGTTTTGACTTTGTAACAAGCCAGTACCGGACTTAATTTCTCTGCCGACAATGGGAATTTGGTACCTACCCCTTCAATCTCGGCTACAAGAATTTTGGTGCCTGCAGGAACTTCAATACCGCACAACTTCGCAATGCTCACCGCAGATTGACCCACAATCGCTGGATTCACTGCACATTTCTCGGCGTTAATTGCACCTGCTGTCAATTTTGCTGCTTCATCTTTGTTAACAAAGTAACAGCCATTCGCGATCATTTTTTTCTTCACTTGATCGAAGATCGGTTCTTCAATGATGACCGCTTGCTCGGATGCACAGATCATGCCGTTGTCGAAAGACTTGGACAGGATCAAATCCGTCACTGCCTGATTGATATCCGCGCTTTTCTCGATAAAGCAAGGAACGTTACCCGGTCCTACGCCCAGTGCAGGTTTACCACAGCTGTACGCTGCACGTACCATGCCGGATCCGCCTGTTGCCAGAATGAGAGCCACATCATTGTGATTCATCAGTTCGTTCGTACGATCCATGGAAGGATCATCAATCCATTGGATACAATCCGCTGGAGCACCATGCTTCACCGCTGCATCGCGCAGGATTTTGGCAGCTTCGCGGCTACAATTCTGTGCAGATGGGTGGAAACCAAAGATAATCGGGTTACGCGTCTTGATGGAGATCAGTGCTTTAAACATCGTTGTTGATGTTGGATTCGTGACGGGTGTAATCCCCATAATAATACCGACCGGCTCCGCGATTTTCTGGAAGCTCTCATACTCGTTATCTTCAATTACACCTACGGTTTTGTCATACTTGATGCTGTGGTAGACATATTCTGTTGCAAATATATTTTTGGTGATTTTATCCTCATATACTCCGCGGCCTGTTTCTTCTACGGCCATCTTGGCGAGCATCATGTGTTTATCCAGACCCGCAAGCGCCATCGCTTGCACAATCCGGTCAATCTGCATCTGATCCATCTTCATGAATGCGGCGTGTGCTTTATTCGCTTTGTCGATTAACGTTTGAATATACTGACCTGCTGTCGGTTCTTTTGCTGGGGCGACTTCGTTCTTTACAGCCATCTCCCTCATCCTCCTAAAGGTTCGTATTGGTTTGTCTCTCTTCTTTACATTCACATCGTAACATGACCATAAACTTAATTATGTGATTTTTTTCACAAAGTATAACAAATTTAATTTAAGTTTTGTAGTGTCCTTCATCCAACCATTTTCACTTTCTATTTAAAGTATAGGGCTGTAAAAATCATGCTCTCCAATAAAAGTGAATTTAATCACAATGTTTGAAATTTCGTCATTTTTGCCCCCTTTCCTTCCCCCTCAAACGGTAAGATTAGGTATATACTGAACTTAAAAATTGAACCACCGCAATTTGTACCGTCCTTCCTCCCGGCCGAGATGACCCTGATCAGGACGGCAACGGTTTGCGGCAAACCTCGGAGGCTACTGCAAGCTACAGGAGTCCATCCGACGGACACAAAGGGGAGATAGACTTATGTTAGAACTAACAACTGTACTGGAAAAACGCGGCAATACGAACTGTTTCTCGGAAGCGAATTTCAACCATCTGCTGGTTACCATGAAAGATAGAACCTATCCGGAAGGTACACATCTGTACTGGGAAGGAGACGTCTCTGACAAACTTTATTATATGAAACGGGGCCGTGCCCAGATCACCAAATCCACGGATGAAGGCAAGGAACTAATCATGTACATGTATCAGTCCGGTGATATGATTGGGCAGGCTGATCCCTTCTTCGGCTCGAAACACACCTTCTCAGCGGAAGTACTGGAGGATAGTGAGATCGGTGTACTGGAGCATAAGGACCTGGAGATGCTAATCTGCCAGCATTGTGACTTCGCGATCGACTTTATGAAATGGATGGGCATCCACCACCGGTTGACACAGACGAAGTTCCGGGATCTCATGTTATATGGCAAACCAGGTGCGCTTTGCTCCACCCTCATTCGATTGTCGAATTCGTATGGTGAGCCTCATGGAGAGCATGTCATTATTCATAAAAAAATTACCCACACGGACCTGTCCAATATGATTGGAGCTACCCGTGAAAGTGTAAACCGCATGTTAAGCGATCTGCGCAAGAAAGATGCGATCGAATATGACAATGGCATGATCGTCATCAAAGATCTGAAGATGCTGCAAGGGATCTGTCACTGTGAACTTTGCCCGAACGAGATCTGTCGTATTTAATAATTGACTATGCTAATCGAATGTTGCTTTAATTTTAATGAAAAAAGCCCAGTTCTCCTAAATAGAGATTGGGCTTCTTGGTATGCTTAGGATGCATTGGTCAATTCAAGCTTCACCGCATCACGTGGATTCAATTTCATGTCCAAACCATTTTCCATTAGTTCTTTGTCATTCACCATAATGACCCACCGCTCATTCATGCGGGGTGTGACATTCTCGACGGAAACGACGAATTTGTTATTCTCTGACATTCTTACAATTCCGCTGGACTTCAACACATCGCGAACGGTACACTCTTGAACGTAGACTCCGGCATATTGACGATTGAGGGTTGGCATAATGTTTCCACCGCTCACCTTGAGTAACGTTGTCTGATATGCAACGCCATCCCCCCCACTGTCAGCGGCTTTCACGTAAATGATCACTTCATCTTTGGCATGAAGCTCCATGTCCCAATCTTCCTGTTCAATGTCCTTGCCATTCAATTTGACAGCCCAGCTAAGCGAAGAATCCAG
Source organism: Paenibacillus sp. FSL R5-0749 (assembly GCF_038595085.1). Classification (NCBI taxonomy): domain Bacteria; kingdom Bacillati; phylum Bacillota; class Bacilli; order Caryophanales; family Paenibacillaceae; genus Paenibacillus; species Paenibacillus sp. FSL R5-0749. Next base: position 4,446,867 of record NZ_CP152005.1, read on the forward strand.
AGAAACTTCACCAACGGATTGTATCCGTTTGCCATCTGCCGTAAAATCAACCAGTCCGCTATTGAGTAATGCCTTTTTGAGTGTCAAACCTTCGCTAAAATCTCGCTTAATGGACTTGGTTGCATCAGGCAAAAACGTACTGCCATCTACAGCCACTGTAATCGTATTCGCTGTTTCTGTCTCTTTGACAATTGGCTGTTCAGAAGGCTGTGTCTCACTACAACCAGCCAAGATCGCCAGTAAGAGCAAACATACACCTATGTAACCGGGGATTTTCTTCATCATGTAGGTAACACCACCCTGCGTAAAATCATTCACCCTGTTGTCCATAACCTCTATTATGGCACAACCTTCAGCAAAAAAAAGTGTCAAAGCCGTTACTTTTAAGGGAGTGCCTCTCCAAATAAGGCTTGTACAAGAAAGAGAGCCTGCACACAGGCTCTCCAATCTGAATCATTTTCTCGATTTCATTGGTTCTGCTGTTACTGGACACTAGCCTGCATGTATGTCCGTCCTCCATCTCCATCTTTCAGATATGGATTAAGTCCGAAGAACTGTTCTTCAGACACATATACACCTGTCAGCAATCGCCCTTCAAGCAAGCCTCCGTCCACCTGCACGCAACATGAAGGTGCGTCTACATACTCCTGATATAACGGAATCTGCCCATATGGTTGATGTATCTTGAACACCTTGCCTTGCTCATGCAAAGGCCGTTCAGAGAAATAGGTAGGCACAATATAACGGGCAATGACATCCAGTTCCTGAACGCTATAGAAGGCGTCATCCCCAAGCCAAGGTGCAAACATTCGAATCTTCTCATATTGAGACCAGACAACCGCCTGAATCAGCATTTCTGCGTGAACCAACCGACCTTCTCCGATATCCAGAAGCAACTGCTTTTCATCGATTGTTTCTTCCATCTGAGACATCGTTAAATCAGGTTGTCTCAGTTCACATCCGATACACTTCCAGCCCCTGGACGTTTGAATCCATTTTTGCAGCACAGCCGGAGCTAATCTCGGGCCATCGCTGTTCACAGAATGTGTATTCACTTCGGTTAGATCATCTTTAACCGAACGGGAGTATGCTGTGCGCTTAAATAACTCTGCAGCTTTTTTGTATATTAGATGGACCTGAATGGATGCGCTCTCAAGTTCTGCAATATCTTTCTTGCCGTAGCGTACTTCACGGGATAAGCTTTCTTCTCTCATGACAAGTGGGCCTCCTTCGCTCCGGCCGTCTGTGGCCATTTTCTATAGATTATACTACAACTCATGACAACATGTGCAACGCCCAAGAGAAAAACGCCGATCCACGTTATTTTTAAGACAAAAACCCCTGATTTCCACAGAAATCAGGAGTCTAAGTCATTCATGCAACGAAAGTGGGTGATGTTGCTTAGACGTTAGTCAACCCACTTCTCAGCCCAGTCTTGAATTTGATTCATGACAGGCTGGAGCGCTCTACCTTTATCCGTCAGTTCATATTCAATACGAACCGGCGTCTCAGGATAGACGTGACGAACCAGAATACCTTCACCCTCCAGATCTTTCATCCGTTCGGATAACATCTTATCACTCATGGATGGAATCAGATTGGAGATATCCTTGAATCGCTTCGAACCACTCATCAACGTTTGAATAATTAAACCATTCCAGCGCTTGCCCAAAAAGGAAAACGCCGTCTCAAAACGCGGACACATCCGCAAGTCTTGACCTTCCACATTAATCACCTCTTTAGAGATCACTCAACTTACATTTTGTTAGTATATTTCATAATAACATATTTAAGCATTAAAGAAAACGTCTGCCCCTAAAAAGTTTAAATTTTAGAAGTATTACTTGTTATATCCCAGTATACCTTACAGCCCGTCTCGTAACCATGGGAAATATCGTATAACTTCCCCATAATACTATCTTACCCAAAAGGAACCCAACTGCCACAGTCATCATCGACTTGCAGAAGGGTTCCTTGGTATGGATATGTTATCCCAGATTTTTTGATTCCTTTCTAGGAATAAAGAAATTGTGAATTAAACCAGCACGCCACCAAATGGTCTTACAGGTTCGCTCTTGCCAAATTCCGGCTTAAAGCTGCGGGCAGGATATGCCCATTTTACTGCGTTACTGATTACTCGCAATATTTCCGGTTTGTAATAGGTCGGATACGTCTCATGACCTGGTCGGAAATAAAAGATTTTACCTTCACCACGCCGGAACGTACATCCGCTCCGGAATACTTCCCCACCCTGGAAGTTACTTACAAACACCAGTTCATCCGGTACTGGAATATCGAAGAATTCACCGTACATCTCTTCTTTTTCCAATACAATCTTGCCTTCAATGCCATCTGCAATCGGATGAGATGGATTTACACACCATACAATTTCCTGCTCGTCAGCTACACGCCATTTCAGATCGCAGCTGGTTCCCATCAGCGCTTTGAATGGTTTGGAGAAATGACCTGAATGTAGCACAATCATTCCCATCCCGTTCAGCACTCGCTGTGCAACCTTCTGTGAGATCTCATCGCTTACACGATCATGTGCCATATGTCCCCACCATATAAGCACATCTGTGGAATTCAGCACTTCATCACTCAATCCGTGTTCAGGCTGATCCAGTGTAGCCGTACGAATAGCAAAGCCTTCGCCGCCAAGTCCGTCAGCCAGTGCTCGATGCAGACCATCCGGGTAGACTTCCCTTACTTCATCGTGAATTTTCTCATGGACAAATTCATTCCAAATGGTGACGTTGATCATATTCAATTTCCCCCTAGTGTAGCTCTAAACCCACCACATATCGCCCAGCGGTTCTTCAATCAATACTTGCTGGAGATTTTGTACGGCTTTAGAGAATCCTTCTTCAACCGACATCAGACCGTCCTCGTGTTCAATACTTACTACGTAATCATAACCGACCAGACGCAAGGCACTAATAATATCTGCCCATGTCTTGTTATCATGTCCATAACCGACAGAGCGGAACTGCCAAGCGCGATCCAGCATATTCGTATAATCTTGCATATCCGTTACACCGTGTTTGTTCACGTTTACCGGATCAATTGTTGTATCTTTGGCATGGAAGTGATGGATGGCTCCTTCACGGCCCAAGATGTGAATGGCCTGAACCGGATCAATACCTTGCCACCACATGTGACTTGGGTCCAGATTGGCTCCGATTACTTCACCTGCTGCCTCACGCAGTCTCAGCAAGGTTGCTGGTGTATGAACGGAGAATCCACCGTGCAGCTCCAATCCGACTTTTACGTTACGATCTGCTGCAAATTTACCCCACTCTGTCCAATACGGAATCACTTTGTTCTCCCACTGCCACTTCAGGACCTCCTGGAAATCATTCGGCCATGGTGCAACAGGCCAGTTCGGATACTTGGCATCCTCATGGTCTCCCGGACAACCGGAGAATGTATTCACTACAGGCACTTCCAGCTTCTCAGCCAGTTCTACCGTTTTAACAAAATCATCGTGGAATCCCTTCGCAATATCCTTTTGCGGATGAAGCGGGTTACCGTGACAGCTCAGTGCACTAATTGTCAAACCACGTGACTCCACTGCGTTTTTGAAGTTTTTAAGTGCCGTAGGATTGCTTAACAATTCATCCGGCTTACAATGTGCATTGCCTGGATGTCCGCCTGTTCCGATCTCTACTGCTTTTAATCCCTTTGATGCTACATAATCAAGAGCATCCTCCAATTTACGTCCTCCGAATAGTACCAAAAATACGCCGAGTTTCAAGTGCGATTCCTCCCTGGATTAGATATCGAATAATTGCTGAATTCATGAAAATTGAACTGTATACACATTTACCGTTCAGAATCATATGCCTGTTTGCTTAGTGTGGAAAATCGAGAGTGTTTCTATCCTGAAATTGAACGTAAGAATACTGGTTATTCTTCATCATTCGTATGGGCATCAAGCGTTAACACTTGTTACTCATACTAGAGCGATTCCACGCTTTCAATCTCAGTTTGAACTGTGCGAGTTACTGCAAAAGCGTCATAGTTGCTCTCCAGATGTATGTGCTTGCCTTCAAGTGAAGAACGCTGGAATGAATGCATAGCTTCCAGTACGTGATAAGCGAGCTTGCCACTGGCTTTGTGTTCGCGTCCGGCACGAATGGATTCAACCATTTCGGTTACGCCGATGCCTCGTTCGTTTTGTCCACTTTCGAAGACTGGTTTGACTGTCTCCCAAGTGTCTTGACCGTATCTGCGAACCTTCACTTCCCCGTTAAAATAGTTGGGGTCCGGTACACTTAGCGTACCTTCTGTACCGTAGATTTCAATACGTGGCAGATCCGAAGCTCCGCGAATATCGAAACTGGTAATCATGGTCGCAATGGCACCTTCTGCGAAATCAATGGTTCCTGCCAAGTGGGTAGGCGTCTCTACTTGCAACGCTGTACCTTCCTTCGGCCCGGAGCCGATCTTGCGATCTGCAATCTGTATGCCTGCCGAGGCGCTAATTCTGCGTATCGGTCCAAGCAGCGTAATCAGAGCGGTCAGGTAGTAGGGTCCCATATCAAACATCGGTCCACCACCTGCAACATAAAAGAACTCCGGATTAGGATGCCAAGCTTCCGGTCCTCCACCCATGAAGAATGAAGTCGCTGCAATCGGCTTGCCGATCAGGCCATCCTCAATCGCTTTACGAGCCGTTTGAATGCCTGAACCAAGGAACGTATCCGGTGCAGAACCCACGTACAATCCCTTTTCTTCAGCCAGCTCAACAACCTTACGACCATCCTCAAGAGAAATTGCCAGCGGCTTCTCGGCATACACATGTTTGCCTGCTTCGAGTGCAGCCAGATCGGTCATGGCATGACTGCCAGGAACCGTAAGGTTCAACACAAGTTCAATTTCGTTATTTTGCAGCAACTCATCTACATTGTAAACGTTTGCGATATTAAATTCATCTGCCCGTTCCTGAGCGCGTTCACGAATCAAATCCGCAACAGCCACGACTTCAATGACCGGGTTGTTTTTGAGATTTTCCAGGTAGATGGCGCTGATGTTACCACACCCGATGATGCCTGCTTTCATTTTCTCCACTGTGACGTTCATCTCCTTACGCATGGTGAAAATCTGCGTTTGAATGGTTGAGATACATATGTTTTGTTGGATGTTTCCTGTTCCTTAAATCTAATACTATGGTATTCCGTTTCAGCTTCAATTAAAATGAATAATATGATTGAAACATGAACTATCTGGTCATAATTTTCAAATTGCAAGGAGTATGCCCATGCCGACAGATCAATCCTGCCAAGTTCTTACAGCAGGCTTTTCATTTCATCGTAAACCCTACGCTATGGTGCAGCCTGAAGGGGTCAAGAACTACCTGTTAAGACTGCAAACAGACGGACGTTGCCGTGCACGCATTGACGGGGACATGTCCCTGGTGGATGCGGGCGATCTGCTTCTTTTTGATCCTGATGAGCCCTATGAGCTGAGAATAGACAATGAAATTAATCCGATGGGAGAACGACTGGTGGAGAGTGGTGACTATCACATCTTCTTCAATGGTTCCTGGGTGGATGAGTGGTGGAAGCGTCACAAACGGCCGACACGGATCAAAGTCGAACTGACGGAAAGTCTTTTAGTCCTGTTTCGACAGCTCGTGCTGGAGCAACGCCGCATCTCTAATCCTTATCCGGAAATTTCAAGTTATTATATGCGAATTTTATGTCTCGAAGTGGATCGTCTGCTTGCGGAGCATCCAACGATAACCAATACCAATTATGTGGCTTATGAGATCAAGAACTACATTGAAGAAAACGCTTCCTCTTTATTCAAGCTGGATGATGTGGCAACACACATTGGCATCAGTGTCTCACGGGGTGTTCATCTCTTCAAAGAGGCATTTGGCAAAAGCATCATGCAATACACGCTTGACGTACGGCTGAACATGGCCAGGGAACGGATTATTTTCAGTCCAATGACCCTGGAGCAAGTGTCCGAATCTTCTGGCTTCAACAACTATACCTATTTCCATCGGGTATTCCGTTCCCGGTTCGGCATGTCCCCGAAGGAATTCCGCGTCATTCACCGGGAACAGATGTAATCATACCAGTATACGTAAGTTGAACTTATTTGCGCGCGGCTATGGCCTCAGATACAACCATCGCCAGATCTTCATTGCCAAACATGGACAACACTCCAAGTACCGTATCATCCGGGATCTCACCGGCTTCCTCCTTGGATACAATCAGCTTCTGCACCTGCTGCAAACGTTCGTTGCTCTGCTGATTCGGGTAGGCTTGCCGGTACATCTCTTCCGGGTCCAAACTATTATTCACACACCACTGGGCAAATACGAGGATCATCATCTCTTCTTCCTGTTTATAGGTTTCAATGACCGCTTCCTCGATTTGCTTGTTACGTTCCTTTTCATATTCATCCATGACGTGTAATCCTCCGTATGTGTATTCTCTAACTATTTGCGAATCAATTGTTCAGCCAGTTCATGACTGTCCATGACATGACTTGCACTGATCAGGCAATCATCTGGCGAGTCCAGACAAGCCAGGAAATTATCAACTGCTCCGCTAAAACCTCTGCGTGCTAACACGGTGTCCCAGCTCCCGAACGCTTCTTTGGTTTCCAGACTCCCCTGTTCCAAGTAGCTAATCGTGTCCATGTTCACCACTTCAGCAGAACGCCCACCACCATGCAATTCGACCTTCTCCAGATCTGCCCCAGCTTCACGCACCATATCGAATCGACCGTAGGCTGTTCTACCCAGCTTGGCCGTTCCGGTTGCATGCAGTAATCGGTCCAGATCATTCTTCCGAATCCATTGGTGAAGCAGCTCCACATTATGATCCGAGTACCACAACATCAGATCGAGCATATGGATGAGATCATCATAGATCGTTTCTGCCGCAGGACGATCCTGAATGCCTGTACGATGTTTGGTCACTGTCAGGGAGTCGAAGCCTTTTCCACCCTCCATCCATTTTTTCGCTTTTTGATACATCGGTGCGAATCTGCGGTTGAAGCCCACGGCCAGCAACAGACCTTGTGCCTCGGCAAAAGCAGTCATCTCTTCCGACTCCCGAAGCGTATAGGATAACGGCTTGTCTACATACACGGCTAATCCCTGTTCCAGACATTGCATGACAATGTCAAAGTGCGCTTCTGTTGCTGTATGTACAAACACCGCATCCAAGTCCCAGGACAACAGTTCTTTCAGATCCGTTGTTCCCCGTTCTAATCGATACGCCTCCTGAACGGCTTTGACCGGCTCCGGAGATCGGTTCATAATGCCTACAATCTCCACGTTCGGATGAGCGGTTAACAGCGGCAAATATACTTTACGTGCAATATCGCCGAGGCCGATAATTGCAACTCGTTTACGTTGGGTTGTTTCCATGATGATCATTCCACCTTCAGTTCGGTTCTATATTTCCACGTCCTATAGTGTAACCCTTCGGACAGCAACTTGCCAGTGATTGCAGCAGACTTCTCACGAATTGTTCAGACCATGGGCGAACGTGGTAAACTTATAATGAAAAGCAGTACAGATCGGGACACGACTAGACCTGCCTGATCTGAAAGGAGCGTTTGGGATTTTGCGAAAATGGTTATGGCTTCTGTTATATGTTTTACTTGCAGGAGTCACGTTTATTTACAGATATGAACTGCTGGCCTGGACCGATCTTCATCAGTCCATTCCGCTGTTACTCGCCATGGCAACATTGTTTGCTCTGGTGCCTGTAATTCCTTATAAGTTTGTTATTATCGCCTTTGGTTACAGTTACGGTACTACCACGGCAGCCTGGATATGCTGGCTTGGCACTACACTTGCTGCCATGCTCGTCTATGGCGGAGCAAGAACCATCTTCAGACATCAGGCGAGATCGTACCTCGAACGCATTCGAGGTCTGAGCCGTTTTACCACATGGATGGAAGCACATCCATTTATGGGTGTTATGTCGATGCGATTGTTGCCGGTCGTGCCTCAGATGGCCGTTAATATCTACGCAGGTATAACGTATACGCCATTCTGGGTCTTCATGGTTGCTACGGCTATTGGCAAAATGCCCGCGATTTTTGTTTTTGCCTATGCAGGTGCACAGGCTGAAACCTCGATCTGGCTGAGCTTGGCGATCCTTGCCGGATACCTGGTGTTCATGGCCATTGTATTGCTCCTATTTCGCTTTCGGTCACGAAACAAAGCCTGAATTCAGAATTCGCAAGTATTCAGATCCAGTTTGTTTTCAATCCTGCTTGGTTGGCTTGCCAATTCAGGATATAATAGAAGAGCAAGCCCAATGCTTGTGTTAACAGGTTAATAAAAATGGTAGATTGCTGGAGCTCGAACACGAGCGCTAAATCTTCATCAGAAATGGAGTGACTATAGCATGGAACAACATTCAAGTGAGTTAGCAACTTTTGCAGGCGGATGCTTCTGGTGTATGGTATCCCCCTTTGAAGAACTGCCCGGTATTCACAAGATTGTATCGGGTTATACAGGAGGACATACCGAGAATCCAACATATGAAGAGGTCTGCTCGGAGACAACAGGACATGTAGAGGCTGTGCAAATTACATTCGACCCTGCTATCTTCCCTTATAAGAAACTGGTTGAACTGTTCTGGCAGCAGATCGACCCTACGGATACAGGCGGGCAATTCCATGACCGCGGATCTTCCTATCAGACGGCCATTTTCTATCATAGCGAAGAGCAGCGCCAGATTGCCGAAGCGTCCAAAGCGGAGCTGGGACAAAGCGGGCGTTTTGACAAACCCATCTTCACGCCGATCTTGCCAGCCAAACCGTTCTATGAAGCCGAAGAACATCACCAGAATTATCACCGGAAGAACCCTGCCCACTACAAACGGTACAGCAAAGGTTCTGGACGCGTAGATTTCATCGAACGCAACTGGTCCGGCAAGGTGGACAAAGACGGACTGAAAGAGCGTCTGACGCCGCTTCAATATGAAGTGACCCAGAACAGCGCGACCGAACCTGCATTCCATAACGAATTCTGGGATCACCACGGTGACGGGATCTATGTGGACATCGTATCCGGCGAGCCATTGTTCAGTTCTACTGACAAATACGATTCGGGTTGCGGCTGGCCGAGCTTCACACGTCCATTGCGTGACCACAATGTGAAGGAAAAAACCGATCTCAGTCACTTCATGATTCGTACCGAAGTGAGAAGTCGTGAGGGGGATTCCCATCTGGGTCACCTGTTCAATGATGGTCCTGCCGAAGCTGGTGGAATGCGTTATTGCATCAACTCTGCGGCACTTCGTTTTGTACCCAAAGAAGACCTTCAAAAAGAAGGATACGGTGAGTACGCCGTCCTTTTCCAATAAGTTTGAATACCAAAAAGAGCAGTGGGATGATCCCGCTGCTCTTTTTGGTACTTTACAATCACATCATATTTACAATCCAACCAATCCAATACGCAAATGGAATTAATAACAGCTGTGCCACCAGTGTACCGAATAAACGGGATACGAGCATACAGCCATAAATCTGGTTCATGCGATCCAAACGGATCTCACCCCGTAATGATTTGTCACTGAGCAAGGAAATCCGCGGATCAATCAGGATAGTTAGCAAAATAGTCGCTATGCCATTAATTAGCCCGGTCGATTGAGATGCAGCTACAGCCTGACCGGGGTAAAGGTACGCTGCATATAAGCTGGACAGGACACCCGTGGTATAGATTGCGGTTACCGCTACATTCAGCATCATTAATCGTCTTGGCATCCCATGCTGTACCAATCGTTTGGCCATCTTCCAGGATGGCGGAGTGATGTAATACATTGCATTTCTAATCTTGCTTCGCTTCAGCATTCCGCGAACCATCACAGGAATGGAACCCGCTGCTTCAAAATGCACGACCATTCGGGATGAGAGTTTAACCATGGTCGGAAAACACAATATGGCTAATGCGGTTCCGATGGTAGCCGCCCCCATCAGCCAATGTAGTTGTGCTGCAAAGTGAGGATTAGCTCCACGTGTTGCGGTATCCACCAGATTACCTACCATCGGACCCTGAGCCATATTGGAAGTTCGAGAAACCAACAGCAAAATACCAGCCAATGAAATGGCTAGCGCGATTCTGCGCGTACGCAAGCCACCTAGACGAAGTGCATAAGATAGGCTGTCTGCTGCATGAATCAACATAGTGAATATCATCGGTATTGCCAGACTGAGGCTAAACATATGTATGTACCCCTTTATCTTCCTTTTGTTGAACTTATTTCTTTCATGCACAGCATTATACTCTTCTGTGTTCTAAAAGTATAGGAACGAGATCCTTCTATATTCGTTGTACTAAAGTATATTTACACTTGACACTCCGATGACAGAACAACCTTCCGATCGCTGTTATCCCCAGATTCTTTTGATTCCTTTATGCTTACGGAGTAGCTTTTCACAGAAAGCTTTTAGCTCTGCTTCTTCCCGTTCCTCTTCATCGTTTATCTCTTCCCTCACAGGGTAATATAGAACTAATCCATTATTGTACAGGAGGGATTCATATGCCTTGGAACAAACAGGATTATCCGGTATCCATGAAGAACCTGGAACCACGTGTCAGACACAAAGCAATTGAGATTGCGAATGCGCTGCTCGAAGACGGGTATGAGGAAGGACGTTCGATTGCCATAGCGACAGCTAAGGCGGAAGAATGGGATGAAAATCATCCCACACCGGAAGGCTCGAAATCGAACTCCACATCTTCTTCCGAAAATTCTAACCATAAAGAGTCATCTTCCACGCAGCGTCGGCATTCCGAACCTGTCTCATCGTCCAAGAGTCATGACAACATTCATGTGGTGCCTACCGACTCCGGTTGGGCAATTAAGGAAGAAGGAAAGTCTACCTATCTGTCTACATTTGAAACGAAAGCTGAAGCTGTGGATGAAGCTAAAAAACGCAGTAGCCATCAACATATTCGCGCCATTATCCATAATCAGGATGGGCAGATTGCTTCTTCAATTAAGCCTTGAATGAATTGCATTACACCGGAAAATGGCCGTATTCATTGTTGGCTGTTATTCTACAGTTCAGCGAATAATTAATCATGATCTGGACGAAAACAACAAAATCCCTTTTGCTGCTGACATGCAGTCAAAAGGGATTTTGTATGAACGTAACCGTCAATTAAGATCTCAACAAGATCCATACAGGTTATGATTATTCTGAAACGTAAGATCAATGGGATACCCCTCTAGCCACCGTAGTCCGCTGTGAAACAGCAGCAGCATTAACTGCTTTGGCTGCAGCCGATGGCATCGGCAATTTCACAGCCGAAGTTGTTACCACGGTTCCACGAGCCGGAACACTAACGACGTACGTAATGACTTTACTGGCGATCCATACGGCCAGAATCGTATATAAAGTTTCTTTTACCGGAAGAAAGAAAAGCGACAATCCCAATACAAAAGCATCACTGACAAAGAAAACGGTCCCCAGCTTCCATCCCTTCCAGCGGCTAACCAGCACGGCGAGAATATCGTCTCCGCCTGTCGCTCCGCCGAAACGAAGCACAATCCCAGCGCCTACTCCAGTCAATACACCGGATAGAACTGCCGGAATCCACAGATTTCCGTTAAACGACAACACCAGTGTGGAGTATCGTTCAAAGCCGTCATAGAATAGGGAAAATGCAGCGACGCCAAGCAATGCCTGAATCATGAATTTCCAGCCTTTGAGGAACCAGGCCAGGATCATGACCGGAATGTCGAGCAACAACATACCGATGGCAGGCGATAAGCCTGTTGCGTATTTTCCGAGCAGGGCCAGACCAACAAATCCGCCCTCCGATAAATGATTCTGAAAGTTAATGTGATAATAGGCAAAAGCTAAAATAAATGTACCGAGCAGCATAATGGCGAATTTGATCGCCTCTGTTTTAACGTGTTGTAAGGTTAACGATGTTCTCTTCATTCAGGTTCCCTCGCAGTTTGTAGGTTGGTTTTTTAGACCGACCGTACCCTGCAAAAGGCAAGCCTGGAAGAAATCATCGTGTGTGTCCTTCGAATATTCATTCCAATCCCCTCTTTCGCAGAGTCAGCCGTTTTTTTGAACCGGTTGATGTACTCTACAAGGGGCGCTATGTGTATGAGAGATCGTAACGTTTCCAGATTGTCCTTGGGGAGATTGTCCTTCGGGGACTCATGGTATCCTGATCCTTTCTGTTCTGTTGTGGTTAGCTGTGCTTGGTTAAACATTATACTTTACACTATAACACTTCGATTACAGTACCCTCTTCCGATCGCTGTTATCCACGGATTTTTTTGATCCCATATTTTAAATGGGAAAATCCGTTGATAAAGGCGAGCACTTCGTTTCTTCAGACGGGTTCTGCACTCTTCGTTACCGTGTAAAGATTCTGCTTAAACACCAAAGCTAACTTGCTTGTTCTTCTATTATATAACACCAACGTGACCGGGTCTAAACAGCGGACCCGTCAAATATGCGCATAAAGCAGCATCTGGGCTGCTCCAGCAGTCGTACGGGCACACCAGGAGTAGCAATGCTTGCTAATGGTGCAACCTGCTCCTTTATTCTATGACCGAAGCTTCCAAAAATAACTGTCAGTCACCCAACTGTGACAAATTGGGGCCTTTTTTTATTTTCTTGTGCTTTTTAAAGGAATCATTTCCCTTTCACACATACACTATAGCAAACGTAATCGGCTTATGATTTGTCCAGTTCAGACGTTTCCAGACTTACTCTGCTTTTTATGGTATAATATAACAATTGAATCCCACTACCGTTTAAGCGAGGCGGATTGATGAAAACGTTAAAGCCAAGAGTCTTTATTGGCTGCTCGCTGGAAGCGAAGCCGATTGCAGCCGCAGTACACGAAAACTTACGTTTTTCAGCTGAAGTTACCCCTTGGTATTCCGGGGTTTTTAATCCAAGCAGCTATACCATGGACGATCTGGAAGTAGAGGTACGCACGACTGACTTTGCAATTTTTATTTTTCATCCGGATGATATATCCAAGATTCGCGGGAAGTACTACGCGTCGGTCCGGGATAATACAATGCTTGAAATGGGTCTGTTTATGGGTCGTCTGGGACGAAAGCGTATTTTTTTCATTCTTCCTGAGGATATTACAGACATCAAGGACACGACCAAGATCGAAGGATTGCGGATGCCCACAGATCTGCTGGGATTAAATCCACTCGTATATGAAATCCGTTCTGACGGAAAGTGGGCACCAGCCGTGTCCGTGGCATGTTCCAAGATTGCAGACAGTATTGAGGAACAAGGACGCTGGAGTGATCCGGAATTGGAGAACATCATTGAGAAGCATAAACGCACCGAGGGAGAAGCAAGGTTACAATTGCTTAAGTTGCTGCGGTTCTTTAGGGAATTGCTGCGTACCCGCAAAGCAGATGCCAAAATGCTGGAACGAATGAGTGATGCCCTGCGTACTGCCTTTGTCTCTCATCCTCCATTCGCTGTACGTGGCACAGCCATATACCGTACAGATGACAGTGGTTATATTGAGCAATTATGTGGTAATGTTGGAGAACCGGGGAGAAAGTATGACTTGTCCGCTAATGACGACAAACAACCGGATGATCCCAAGCGCATCCTGGTGATTGATTCTTACCGGGAGAACAAGATCAAGATCAACCTATATGATGATTACCTTGAGAAAGAGTATCTGCTATGCTATCCTGTAGCCAAGAGGTATGTAATCACCGTTCACATTATTGGACATATTGAAGCGGGTGAGGCGGTTTTTCAGCAGATTGACCTACAGAATCGTCAACTGTTCAACGCCATCAACGATTTGTTAGGAGGCGAACCGGAATGAAACCGGAAACGAAAAAAATAAGCAAGCGCTGGGGCAGCGAGAAAAAGGTACGCCTCAGTTCTGCGCCCGAATCATCACGACCGGTTCCGGAACCCAAGGAAGAAGATCGTTTCCACAAGCCGGCCGTACCGCTAACGACTATTGGGCCCTCCCTGAAGGGCAAGGAAAGACCTTATAAGGTCATCCTTGAAAAAGAGGCGTTCTACGAAAAGCCTCAATATCTTGCTTAATTTCTTAAACACGTCATTAAACCTGCCGCTGAATCGGCAGTATTCCATAGGCCCCGCCGCCCAAGGCAGGGGCTTTTTTGTTGCACATTTTTAGTAGAGTGAATTGCTTTTTCTTGTTGTCATAGCATCAGCATATTAAGGCAAGCCAGCCTTAGATGATTATTGCAATTGATTGCTTTATTTCATTGCTTATTATTACTTCTGTAGTAGGCGCATTGCATAAGGCTTATTTGGTTTATGGCCTTAGGTTTCCTGCAAAACCCATAAATTATACCTAATTTTGGAGCAGGCTTGTCCTCAAATCCTTAGCCTCATACACGATCTGTATCCTCAGGAAAATACGTTAGTGCTTGCTTCCAATATTTCTCGGTTGTATTGTGTATCTCCATTACATATATTGATTATAATATAGGAACACATGTTCTGTAAATAAAAATTTACAATTATAGGTTAAGGAAGTGAACATATGACATCCTCAACTTCCGCCCCATCCCCTGCGGATGAAGACCATCGTCTAATTAAAGGTTTGGTTGTACGCACCCTATTGCTGGATGTACTTGAGCGAGATATTCGAACGTTGGATACACTTATGCTTAAGATGCCTGAAGTCTACATTCTTTCGCTGACACGTATTCAGAACAATGTGCTCAAGGAGATGTTGGGTCTTCGCAAGCAGATGAGAATTCGCGGTGTCAAAGTTCTGGAAGAGAATCGTGAAGCTGATGGTATCGAAACTCTGTATATGTGCAGGGGGTATTGGCAACGGTTCTATATGTTATGGACGTTCGCACGCAATGAAGTCAAAAAAGAACTCAGTCGGCATCTGCAGATGGACTTGGCACAGAGCTGATGCAACTCTGTTCCTATTGAACCGGAGCATACGCCTGTTGTTATCCAAACACATATGGATCTGCGTCCATCCGTCATTACGCTTGAATCCAACTCCTACTCGCTTCGTCCGATTCACTGCTCGTATGATTCCGCGCCCTCCGCTTAATTCAAAACAAGTTGACCACAGAAGGTTATGTTCATTAAGATGGAGGAGAGATAACCAACCATTCCAATAAGGCATGATCTAAATTCAATTCCTATACTAAAACAAGCATCCTGCCATTCATGGCAGACAGATTGTTCCTTAGGGTTTGAGTTCAACTGGATATCTCTCAACGTCTTATCAATCAAGGAGCTGTACTTCATGGATCTGAATACACATTCGATTAAACGAACACAAGCACATACAGGCATTGCTGCAGATGTAACCGAACTGATCGGCCAGACACCTGCCGTTAAACTGAACCGACTCACAGGCAGCGACTCTGCTGAGGTATACGTGAAACTGGAATACTTCAACCCCAGTGGCAGCGTCAAAGACCGTGCCGCATATAACCTGATCGTTCAAGCTGAACGTGCAGGACTGCTTCTTCCCGGTGCAACCATTATTGAACCAACCAGTGGCAATACCGGGATTGGTTTGGCGATGAATGCCGCTGCCAAAGGATATAAAGCCATCCTGATCATGCCAGACAACATGTCCAAGGAACGCATCAACATCCTGAAAGCCTACGGCGCAGATGTGTTGCTCACCCCTGCTGCGGAGCGGATGCCAGGTGCGATTCGCAAAGCGAAAGAACTTCAGGCAGACATTCCGGGAAGTTTCATTCCGCAGCAATTCGAGAATCCGGCGAACCCAGATATTCACCGGATCACGACAGCTCCCGAGATTATGCAGCAGATGGACGGAAGGCTGGATGCCTTCATCGCTACGGCGGGAACTGGCGGAACAATTACGGGAACCGGGGAAGAACTGCGTAAGCAGTTGCCCGATATCCGTATCTATGCGGTGGAGCCCAAAGGTTCTCCGGTGTTGTCCGGTGGCGAGCCCGGACCACACAAGCTCGTCGGTACAAGTCCGGGGTTCATTCCGGACATCCTGAATACCGACGTGTGGGATGCCATCATCCAAGTGTCCGATGAGGACGCACTGGATACGATGCGGCAGCTTGCTGCCCGGGAAGGGCTGTTGCTCGGCCCTTCCTCTGGCGCTTCGGTGTGGGCCTCCCTTCGCATCGCGAAGGAACTGGGGCCGGGGCACCGGGTGCTCTGCATTGCGCCGGATACCGGGGAACGGTATCTGAGCATGGGTATTTTTTAACACAGCTAACATCTTTACACATGAAAAAGTGGCTTCCATGTCCCACAAGCCATGAGCCCATAAGTTATAAGCTTGACAGAGGCCCTCCCTTATGAGCATTCATTTAGTACTCACTCATGTAGTGTTCATTTAGCGCTCATTGCTTCTATTGAACCTGACACACGCTATTCGCTCCTATTTATGCAGGTTTGAAGTGTAACGAATCATAGCGACGTTATTTCTCCGAATGCGGTTGATTTACAGGGTTAGAAGCCATTTTCGGCGGGATAACGTTACTGAGATTCGTTAGAATTTACATCTCTTCATTATCACCCTAATAAGGTGTGGTAGGTTCGTTAGAATTTTGGAGCGATTCCGAGTGAGGGAAAATCCCTCGAAAAAAAGGGAAAAGACGTACATTGCAGGAACCATCAAAATATCATATCAAAATAAAAAAATAAGCTCTTGCTCACATACGGATGGTGTATCCGTTGAGAACAAGAGCTTTTTTCTGATGGGAGCCATTTCGGCCCGGTTAGAACGTATAATCCAATGTAAATGTAGGATTTAGTACGATTTTGTATGATTTAGAATTCAGTCATTAGTGTGTCAGGGTTGTCCATTCCACACCCTCGGGAAGCAGAGCCGCAATGCGGTCTTTGGCTTCCTTTTTGGTATGCAGTGATTCATCGAGAATGACCGCGGAACCGGAATCCGTGCTTGTCCGAATCAGACGTCCGAGACCTTGCTTCACACGCAGGAGCATATACGGAAGATCGATCTCTTCGTATGGTGCTGCCGACGCACTGCGTTTTGCATTGAACACAGGGTCCTGTGGTGGATACGGGAGCGACCAGATCATAACATTGGATAATGACGGTCCTGGAACATCCAGTCCTTCCCACAGATTGACGGAGCACAGCACACTCTCCTCATCCTGCTGGAATGCCGCGATCAGATCACTGATCTCCCGATCACCCTCATACATAAAGCGCAAACCTTCTGCTTCAGGCACATGAACAATATCCTGCTTGAACGCGCGCAATTCTTCCATCGTACGGAACAGGATGAGCGCACGTCCTCCACTCTCCTGAAGCATGGATACTGCGTCGCGCATGCGATTTTCGTTCTCCGGGTGACCCGGTACAGCTTCATCGGTAATCTTCATCTTCATTTTGTCCGCATAATCATACGGGGAAGCCACCGAGAACGATACAAAATCATCAATGCCCAGGCTGTCCGCCACATAACGGAATGAACTGTCCACAGATAACGTTGCAGAGGAGAACACGATTGGAATACCTGTATTGAACACACGCTCGTTCAGCATTTCCTTCACCGTACGCGGCATGATCGATAATGTCGTCTCGTCTTCACTCTCTTCCGCCCAGCAGATATAGCCATCTTCCTTACGGAACAACGCAAGTGCAGACTGAATCATGTCCAAATGTTCTTCGACGACACGCATCTGGTATCCATCCAGCGAGAACAATCCACTCTCAAATACCAGTTCTTCGCCAATGGCATCCAATACGTTGGTCAGACGTTCAATCTCACGCAGCAACGGTGCTTCTACCCGAACTTCTTTCCGTTCCGATCCCGGAATCGCCACCGTGTAGGTATCCAGTAACGCAAACAGGCGTTCACTGCTCTCAATGGCTTCATCCACACGCTCGGCGAGGGATTCACGAATCTCTCCTTCAAGCAGGCGAGTCACGAGTTCCTCGAAGATGCGGTGTTTCAGCTTGTAACTCAGTGCGTTCAGGGCTGCTTCTTCCAGCAAATGTCCTTCATCAAATACAACCGAGCTGTGATCAGGCAGCAGGGGCAGTTGTCCCTCACGTTTGCGCGCATCATACGTCCACACATGCTCCATGTAGTAATCATGGGAACAGATGATGATGTCTTTGGAACGACGGTAATGGTCACGCGACAGCGTCAGGCCGCAGCGTTGTCTTTTTGGACAAACAAAACAATCCTGGAACGGGTCCCAGTTGATTTTGTTCCACTGGCGATCGTTCAGATGTGGATACTGTTTGCGGTCACCATACGGATGGAAGGCCTGAAGCGTACCCGGCGTATTCACAAAATCCGGCAGGCTCTCGTGCACTTCTTCAATAACAGGCGCATCCTCATCGGCGAATCGCACCGCACTTAATTTGTTCAGGCAGACGTATTGGTCTGGTGATTTTCCGAGACGCGCGTCCACTTCCAGATCCAGATGTGCAGCCAGCTTCGCAATATCTCCGCCGGGCTTCACAAGCTGTTCAATCAAGGACTCATCGGCACAGGCGATCACCGCCGGTTTCCCCGTATAACGTGCATAACAGACCGCGTAGAGCAGATAGACTAACGTCTTGCCTGTTCCGACACCGGCCTCCGCCATAATGGTCTTTTTATCTCCATAGGCCCGTTCGAGCTGGTACGCCATAAAAATCTGTTCATCCCGTACCTCGAAGCCGGACTCTGGCAAAATATCGTAAAAAACATCGGCTACCCACTCTCCCAGACGGGATACAAAGGGTTCAGCCGGATCATATGCAAAAGGATAACGTTGTGTAGACAATCCTAGGTCAGCCTCCATTCTTAGACGCGGTCCTCTTTCATTTCCGTTCAAAAAAGGCCGCAGGGCAAAAGTTAATTATCTCATGCAGTAAGGCTGGTGACAAGCTTTTTTTATGAGGAAATCGAAGGGCAGTTGATTAGTTTTTCAAAAGGTCGTTTAGATGTTCGTTGGTTGCCATAATGTATAGAACCTGCCCACAGGGAAAATATATACAGGAATCCAACTTAAGGAAAGGTGGCATTCCACTCCATGGATAACCATTCTTCACAATCCGAGCATTCCTCAGACCAATCAAGCGAGACTTTAACGGACCGACAGGGTCACCCCATCACGGACAATCAGAACGTAAGAACCGTGGGCAGCCGTGGACCGACAACACTGGAGAACTATCATTTTCTCGAAAAGATCACTCACTTCGACCGCGAACGTATTCCGGAACGGGTTGTGCATGCCCGGGGTGCTGGTGCTCATGGCGTATTTGAAGCGTATGGCACGGCCGGGAATGAACCGGTATCCAAATATACACGGGCACGTCTGTTTCAGGAAAAAGGAAAAGAAACCCCCGTATTCGTTCGATTCTCAACGGTTATTCACGGTGGACACTCTCCTGAGACGCTGCGGGACCCGCGTGGCTTTGCCGTGAAATTTTATACCGAAGATGGCAACTGGGATCTCGTCGGTAACAACCTGAAAATCTTTTTCATTCGTGATCCGCTCAAGTTCCCGGATATGGTACATGCCTTCAAACCCGACCCGTTGACCAACGCACAGGATATGGAGCGGTTTTTCGATTTTGTCTCACTCAGTCCCGAAGCAACCCATATGGTGACGTTCCTCTTCTCCCCTTGGGGTATTCCGGCCAATTACCGTCAGATGCAAGGGTCGGGTGTCAATACATACAAATGGGTCAATCAGGAAGGCACGGGCGTGCTCATCAAATACCACTGGGAACCGCTGAATCAAGGCATACGTAACCTGCTGCAAAAAGATGCGAGCGAGATTCAGGGGCAGAATTTCAACCATGCCACGCTGGATCTGTATCATGCCATTGAACAAGGCGACTATCCCGAATGGGAGCTGTGCGTTCAGGTGATGGAAGATGGCGAGCACCCGGAGCTGGACTTTGACCCGTTGGACCCAACCAAGTTGTGGCCCCAGGATCAGTTTCCTTTTCTACCCGTTGGCAAAATGACGTTGAATCGTAATCCCGAGGATTATTTCAATGAAGTGGAGCAAGCGGCATTTGGCACAGGTGTATTGGTGGACGGACTGGATTTCTCGGATGACAAGCTGCTGCAAGGACGCACCTTCTCCTATTCGGATACCCAGCGTCATCGGGTCGGTGCGAACTACCTGCAACTGCCTGTGAATGCGCCGAAGAACCGTGTTGCGACCAATCAGAGCGGCGGACAGATGCAATATCAGGTGGATCGTGCACCGGGGCAGAATCCGCATGTGAACTACGAGCCTTCCTCCCTTGGTGGGTTAAAAGAAGCTACACCACGCGGCCCGGAACATGAACCGTTGGTGGAAGGCAGGCTAGTGCGTGAGAAGATCGAACGTACGAATGATTTTGGACAAGCTGGGGATACGTACCGGGCATTCGAGGATTGGGAGCGGGATGAGCTGATCAGCAACATGGTCGATGCTCTGGCCCAATGCAAACCGGATATCCGGGAGCGCATGATCTCTCATTTTACCCAAGCGGATGCCGACTACGGTCGTCGTGTGGCGGAAGGACTGGCGTCAGTGCCAACCGATGATAGTGCGACGGTCCAACCAAAACATGAACCAAGTGTCGAGCAAGCGAAGAAGCGCAGTCGTGAGACGGACGGATATTAAAGTGGGCAGCGTCGTAGAACTCTCGTCTATGCATCGCTTATAGTGCATGAGATTGTTCGGACGATAAGTCCCAGCGTTGGTTTAATGGAGCACATCGCTTGATTCGATGAGTCTTGCCATGAATGACAATGCCTACAATGATCAGATAATGTCACTTCGAACATCGCCCCAATAGTCTCGTTGCCCCTGGCAGCCGCTATGGGGCTTTTTGTTATGCGTTAATTGCCCCTTCATTTCGATAGAAGGCAAGGATTATGTTTATGTCCCCCTAGTTGGATGCGTGCTGCTCTTTATTTGAAAATGCGAAGTTCATTTGGGTGGATTGAGGGTGAGTCTCGTGCCTTGAAGGTTGTAAAAGCATGCATCTCTAGGTTCATTTCAGATGATTCATCGTTAAATCAGGGCTACCAGCCAATGTCAGGATTACATGTAACCTGTGAAACCCCAGGCAATGGGAGCAACTACGCCTAACCTGCCTGTGTCTAGACCCATCTGATCAAATGATTATTGAAGATAACGTTTACAACATTTACCATAAAACTATGCTGTACAGAGAGTATTCATCCCATCGCAATGAGCTACTTCATCGATGCATCTGTCCGGCATACCGCAACAGCTCACACATTCTATTTTCCATTAAACAAGGAGGTCTATTAATGAAATTATTCCCATCCACATCTACTCATGTATCTGCACGATCTGTACATTCCCTGAAGGAGCGTTCCCTCAAATCAAAAATGGCCCAGATCTGTCTGAGTGCCGCGTTTCCTCTTTTATTGATTGGTGGTGGATCAGTTAGCGCGGCGGATGTAATTGAGAGCAGCTTGCAAAATAATCCATCAGAAGCCATGGCTACCTCAAGTGTGACACTTGCTGCGGGTGATCTCTATGTCTCCCCTAACGGCTCAGCCAGCAATCCGGGAACCATAAATAGTCCAACATCTCTGGCTAACGCATTGACCCAGATCGCTCCGGGTAAAACAATCTATCTGCGCGGCGGCACCTACAGCTTCTCCCAGACCATTACCATCGAACGTGGTAACAGCGGCACCTCCTCACAACGTAAAAATCTGGTGGCGTATGGATCGGAAAAACCGGTCTTTGATTTCTCCGCTCAAGCCTTCGCCTCCACTAATCGTGGACTACAAATGTTCGGAGACTACTGGTTCGTCAAAGGTCTTGAGGTGAAAGGTGCGGGTGACAACGGGATCTTTATCGGAGGCAGCTACAACCGCCTGGAACAGATCGAAGCCCATCACAATCGGGATACGGGGATTCAAATGGGACGTTATGCTTCCACAGCCGCCAAGAGTGAATGGCCTGCGTATAATGAAGTCATTCGTTCCTACTCCCACAACAACTACGACCCGGATGACGGTGAGGATGCAGACGGTTTTGCCGCCAAACTGACCGTTGGCCCAGGCAACGTCTTCGACGGTTGTATTGCCGCCTATAACGTGGACGATGGCTGGGATCTGTACAGCAAAACGGACACAGGCGCCATCGGCGCGGTCACAATCCGTAACAGCATTGCTTACGCCAACGGTGCAACATCAGACGGTACCTCCACCTCCAACAGCGATGGCAACGGCTTCAAGCTTGGCGGCGAGAAGATTGCGGTGAACCACATTGTCGAAAACAACATTGCATTTAATAACAAAAAACATGGCTTCACCTACAACAGCAATCCAGGTTCGATCCAGATGAAAAACAACACTTCCTGGAACAACGGGCAAAGCAATTTTGCCTTTGATGTAGGCACCCACATCTTCACCAACAACCTGTCCTTCCAAGGCGGCGCCAGTGACAAAACGAGCGGAACCGACGTCAGCAGCACCAACGTCTGGTGGAAGAACAAAAAAAGCGAGAACGCCAAAGGCCTGCTCGCCAGCGCAGCCGACTTTGTCTCCCTCGTGCCTTCGGTAACACGTAGCGCGGACGGAACGCCTGTCCTGGGTAATTTCCTGAAGCTTGCGGGTGGTAGTGATCTGATTGGATCAGGTACGCCATCGGGTACGAATATTGGTGCGCGGTAAGTATGTAAGTAAATAAGATATAAGAATAATTTAAAAGCAAGTCCCCTCCCCCAATGCCAGCCTAATCGGTGGTAATGGAGGAGGGGATTTTTGAATTGCTTTGTAATGTCTGCTGGCTTATGAGGTAGATAGATACTTACGTTCTGGCTAAAACCTCAATCATCAGTCTGCCGCCTGTGCGAAATCCTTGCTCAAATGCCGCTTCCACATACATCGATGTGGATTGTCCGATCAAGTCTATCAGTTGTTCCAGGGCATCGTATTCTGTATCTGTGAGATTTGTTTTGTAGTTATGCATCATGTCCGATATTTGACGATTGATCTCCTGATACTCTTCTTGCTCCGGATGAATCGACTCGTCCAACCGCAGGTTCCCGTGAAACAAATCCTCGATCAGGTTTGACATGTTATCCCCACCTAGTCTTTTTACCAACTATTCTCACTATACTTTAGCGGATTTTCCGCTAAAAATCAATAGCGGATAACACGCTAAAGTATGATATTGGTGAGGTGATGATAATGTATGCTCGTATACGCAATTTGCGTGAAGACAAAGACTTATCCCAAACACAAATGGCCTCTTATCTTGGCTGTAGTCAACGTGTGTATAGTAACTACGAACGAGGCGAGTTGGACATTCCTACCGCTATATTGATAAAGCTGGCTGACTATCATCAGACAAGTACAGATTATCTTTTGAATCGGACGGATGTAAGAAAGCCTTATCCATCAAATTGATTTGGCTTGAACTTCATATACCCGTGGCTAAGTCCTTTCATGCTGAAAGCAAAGCCAAACTAGTACCCTGGTAATGTATTCACCCTTTCAAACTTGCTATGGGCGTTCGTTTGTAAGGATCATCAACCATAAGATAGAACTCTCTATAGATGAATGTCGGCGTATTAATCTTTTTCTATTGACCAACCATTCCTTAACAGCACGGGGACGTGGATTTTTTGATGTATTTCCAAGTAACAAGTTGATTCATATCCTCTTCTCTCCTGAACCAAATTGTCGCAGGGTCAACAGCTACGATATCAATCACATCGTTACAACGTTCGTTAAGAATTACTTCACCAGCACAAGCTCCACGCACCATGATCATAATCCGCTGAATCGTATCAAGCTTGTCCAGCGACCTTCCATTCTGATAACCAGGCGAGGGAAGTGGAGAATCCAGTAAGTTCTTGATTGCATCTAACGATTTCTGCCATTCTAAGTTGGCGTGTCTCCCATACGCAGAAAGTTGTAGAGCGCATGAGAAATATCGGGATGAACAGACACTACTGCGGCCGAAAGAACTGAATTCGCAAATGAAAAAATGGCTTTATGATACCATTTCAATGTTTCACCAGACATAAAAATAGAAGGTAGGAAAAGTTTCCTTACCTTCTACATTTCTTCATACTTCTATGGATTTATAATATCATCGAGTCACTATAGTGTTACTACGGATTTAATCAGTAATCCTCATACATTCATCCCCCAATTATTTAATTTGGGACTTCGTATTCCGATATTAAATTCAAAGGAGGAGATATATGTTTTATACTAAAGTGCAATCTCTCGAAGAGTACTTAAATGCAATAAAAATAAAAAATCCTGAGCACGTAGAGAAAGTAAGAATAAGCCTGGGATACATAGTGCATAATTCCGCGAAGCAAGGAATAAACGTTGAAAACGAGCTGAAGAATATCCGAACCCACTATCAAGCTCAATTATCACTAGGGGGTGCCCAAAGCAATAATATTGCAATTTTCGCTGTTTTAATTAGCTTGATTGTCGGATTTTTTAGTATAGTTCCTTCTTCAGTACCAGAAAAGTTACTATTTATTCCTATGTACTTGTTTATTCTTTTTATTATGATTGGCGCAACTCAAACTAACAAACGGTTTAATAAAAAAGTAGTCACATACACTATTATCTTGCAAATTATCGATGAGTTATTAGAATCCAAAGACTTTCATTAAATTCACAACTCATCCTGCTGAAGCTTGATATCCAACTCGATGAGACGTTCCAAATCCTTTACAGTCTGCATCTTTTTTATTTTCAGACTGTAGGTCTTTCAACCACTGGGCAATCTATGCCTTGACGATTTTACGATACTGTTCCTTTGACTCAAGGATGCCCTCCATGACTTCAAGTTCGCGCTACAACAAAGTTTCATCTGCTTCTCATGTGTATCCCTCAGCTTTCCGTTATGATGGAATGCAAAAAAAGCGGCGGAGTCGATAAATGCCGCGCGCGACGGGACGTTATCTCAGCCGGGGGATACCCTGGGTAATAAGGAGTACATTAGCGCGTCCTCCTTTTTTTATTTTTCCAACAAAATTAACCGCTTTATCTAAGACCGAAGGTTACCTGTGTTTTATTGAGTTTTAAATATGCGCTCTCTGTGATATTCCAAGTAAACCTTGTGCCGCTCTAGGAGATTTACTTTCATTTCTTCATGTACGTTCATCAATATCTTATTATGGGCTTCAAGTAATGGAGAGACCAAAATAAAGCCGTCATCACGAAAACTTATTAGACCCTTATCAAGAAGGATGTCATGGGTTGGACATAGTAGAAAACCGTTATATTGATCGAGTCTTTCTTTGTTACTAGACACACTCCAAGGCTTTGTGTGGCTAGCTCTTAAAAGATTCGGATTATCAATCCCACACAACTTACATTTTTCCTCAAGTGCTCGTAATCTCTGTTTGAAAATACCCTGACCGATTCTGTTTTTAACAATTTGTTCTCTAACTGTCTCTTGCGGCTCATCTGAAACTGCAATTATTTCAGCTTCAATTAATTCATCTTCGCTTTTTTCAACGGCGACAACATCCTCCAATTTAAGTTCTAGCAAGGAGAATAAGTGTCAGCAAGTTGATCTGTTACCTGAAATAGGTATCCTGTATTTCCTCGGCCTAATGAATTAAAAGGGGCGTACTTTTCACCTTGTAAAGCTAAAATGTCATCCATATAATCCTTGTATCTTATAGATTTATCCACTTGAACGTATCTTGCATCAACTTTCCATCCGTCATTCTCCCATAGATAAACTTCTGCAAGATCGGCAGGCTTAGATGACTCTTTAAAACCGTTCTTGGCAACAATAATTGATAACAATTCACCATTAAAACTATTAAAAATTACGTCACCTTTTGATACTAAGGTCATGGAATTCCAGTGATGGAAGGTCTGACCTTCTTTATTTGCTTTAAGAGCCCATAAGAATTCACCTTTCTTTTCTTCTTTGTAGCTTTTATTTTGAAACACTAAGAAATATCTCATGAAGTTCCTGCCCCATATCGTTTATATTTAAGTATCTAGTTCGACATAATGCAACAATTCTCCTTTCAAAATAGTGATTCGAAAACTACTAATTAATTGAACTTAACTGAAATAAAAGTACAGGCTTTATACCAGGGACTTCTGGTATCGATGTTTAATTACATGGCATAACTTCGGATAAATCTCTTAGTTCTGTAAGCTCGATCAATCTGATCACAAGTCATCAATTTGGAGGTGCTGCCACCAAGTCGGCTGATGGCCACTGACTATATGTCCTGTTCAATCGTTTCAGACAAACGGCTCAACATAATCAAATTCCTCTATACCACAACGAAGATTTTCATATTCAACGTCCTCAGGTTGAAGGTTAACACGGGGTGTAGGCTGCTGCATTAATCTAATCAATTGGTACGATTCTGATGTTTATGTTCTCTACCTCCATTTATTTCAGCAACAATACTTATACATAAAACGATTCTTATTGTGAGACCAATAGAGGGGAGGAGAACGCCATGTTGTTGCCTATTCTATTCACAATCATGGTAATGTTTGTAGCTGTAGCTTATAGCATATATACTATTTGCAGCTACAAGATTGCCAAGCTCAAACACGACCAAGGTCAGTAAAACAGGAAGGGCAGTCCACGAGGATCTGCCCTTCATATCTATTTCCAGAACAAAAATCTATTCCACCGTCTTTTCTGAGTAGTGTACCTATTCAATAACTCTTTTTCCATTTGTTCACACTCTTCAATTTTGCTCGCGAGTACTAACAACACAGCCTGAGTTAAACTTTTCAAACTTTCATCAGTCTTCACGTTGCGTGTATAGTTGTCCACTAAATTATCGATGCCATCAATTGTTTGGAGCACCAACAAGACCAAAAGGCCGTCTGTTCCAACAGCTGCCGACAGGTAGACCTTCATGCTACTAATAATTTCGTTTGTTTTTAAGATAGCATCACTGGTATCTTCGAAATCTTCTCTCATAATTGCCCACCAGTACTTATCGCAGGTGTTCCTTATTCCAACAATAATTTCTCTAGTTCTTTGATCTATCATTGGTTTCTCGTTCTTTTTTTGTTTCCACATAGTGTACCAAGCTGCGCCGAATGCTCCCATGGTACCGATGATTCCACCTGTAAATCCACCCCAGTCAAAGCTCATCCATCTTCCCCCTTTTGCTGTCAATTTTCGACGCATAATAAGGAAATCCTTTTGTAGATTTGTGTTGAGTTGGTTTCAACGTTTGGGTGACCATCATATGCATGCGTACACTCACTCAGATGCTGTTCTTCGCTCTTCAATGGACTGATACCTGCAAACATACGTTCTCATGTTAAGAAGCTCAGAACGGCTCACATTCTGTTATATGAAGGCAAAAGAAAAGCACCTCTTAAGGTGCCTTGCTTGCAGTGAGTGGAATAAAATTATTCTTAACTTGCATTAACTGAGAACCATCCTTTCCGAATCCAGGACCTGATACTCTCCAAGCTAGAACGTAATCTCCTTCACTAACTAAAGGGACTTTGAATTTGAAATGACTGAGATTGAATTCCTCCCCGTCCCAAAGTGGACTATGGTGTGGCAGAGCAAACAGTTTGTAGTAACATGTAGTCGATATATTTAATCCATCTCTTTCAATAATGTAATCATTGCTCAACTTAACAAAATCACCTTCTGAACTAATTTCAATTCTATTATCAATATATGCTCGTACACCATAGTATTCTGCAGGTACCGGAGAAGTATTAGCAGCATTTAGTGCTATTTTTTTTTCAACAATTTCATCTTCTACATCTTCTACTGTAAACCATAGATTCACATTAGGAACATTATTCCTTCTTCTTACATCACGAACCTCATAATCTTCCATAGGCGCCGATTTAAAGTTGAATCTTTTGTAATACTTATGATCGTTTGCCATGTGAGGTCCGTCTAAACTTTGGGGGATTGAGATTATGTAAATAACTCTTCCTGGGTTGGTTATTTTCAGATCAACCTGAAAGATCCGAATACCTTCAATACGTCTCTGAATTCGGCCATGAATATTATCTTCAATCCATTCCCGTTTTACTATATTAGGATCATACCCGTCATCAATCTTTACTGCGACATTATCCTTCTCAATTACACCATAGATTAAAATGCCACCATCTGAGTTTGCAAAAGCCGAGACATCCTTTGAGAGTTCATTTTTGCACTTCTCATCATTTTTTAAGGAAGCGCAAGCCTTATAGTCGAGCTTTATGTTTTCCTTGACTTGGTTAGTTATAAGCTGCTGAATATCTTGTTCCGTCCAATCTGTTTTAGTAATCATTCAATACCTCCTCACTTCTTTATAAATTCGGCCTTGGAAAGGTTGCTCCGCTCAAGGAAAAAAAGCACCACGAAGGATGCTTTTTTATTTCCTTACTCTCTTTATTATAGCTTCATTGATCATATCTTCAACTTGTGCATGGATCATCCTGTTATTGGTATCAATGATGCCTGCCACAGTATTAATGATAATTTCATCCTGAATACCAGCGTTCCTCAACAAATTTTTAACTCTATCAATTTCAATGCCTAAAGCTTTAATCTCAGTTGACAAATCGGTCACCCCCTAGGTCATCAAGATTCGACATTTAGAAAGGCTCTTCCTTTAGAAACACCACATAGGTAGTCCCGTTTCCGCTTCGAATGCATGTAATAGGACACTTATGTTCTTTATTTCTGCAAAATTATCCTTTTCAATCTGTTTTTTCACTTTTTCTGCTTGATCAACACCATATCTAGCATTCGTTAAGTATGTATGGTATTTTTCAAAAGTTTCTCCTTCTTTAATGCCTTCTCGTTCAAGTTTTGAGTAAATGTTTACTAAAAAATTACTTAATTCCAACCTTTCACGCACATCTACATTATTAACACTGTCCTTTGGAGTGTGCTGAAACTGTTCTACCGTATAAATTTTGGTCAGTTTTTTTCCAAAGATTCGATGTGATCTCTACAAGTTTTAATTGCTTGTTCTTTCATAGCGCACCTCCTGTTTACCTAATTTTACCTCCTTACAACACATAGGTCTACTACAAAACTGCTTCACTCCATCCCATCTACTACACAGTCTTTGCATTTCTCCGGCTGCTTGTTGGGGCGAATGCGTATCTTCTTCCGTCTTCTGCTGATCACTTCAATTCCTCCAATGAAAAAAAGCCGATCCATGAAGGAAGGACTTTAAAATTTGATATGTATGAAGTTGGTGTTACGTCCTAAAAGCATGCGCCCGAAACGGTCGCCGCAAAAGCGCTACGCTCTTTGCTTTAAATGCATACGTACTATGTAACTATGGAGAAAGAACAAGACCATTTTACTGAAGCTACCAAATGCAGGTCAAAGAACAGAAAACGGGTGAGTACCAATGATCTGGAACAAACCCGTTGTTTCCTGCTTAATCCTTGCTATTTCACATTTGGACCATATCGAGCATTACCTCAAAATGATCATTACAACCAAATTGCATCAATTTCGATAATTTAACAACCAAGCAGTAGAAAAGGCGAGAAGAGGAACGCCCCAGTCATATGCCGCTATTGCAGCTGTGCGTTTCATTCTTGCCCGATTTTCAAAGTACAAATATATCAATTTAAAGGTCTATTAAACGGTCATCATTAGGTAATAATCCGGTCAATAGAGCAATTAACGTAATTAACCATTTCTTTTTTTACGTATACTTTTAAACTTTAGGTAATAAGTAATCAAATTTATTGCCTCTTCCTGCCTCTGTTCAATTGGTGCTCTTAGATTAGTTCTTTCTGAATTTAAACTCTGCCTTTTAAAGACCTCCAAAACATACCAATATACGGAATTCATATATCTTTGGAAATGACCTAAATCAAGATTTATTTCCTGACCGAGCTCAAGATCTAACCATGGACAATTTGTTATTACTCGTTCATCACTCAGACCATTCTTGTGAACAAGAATATTTCTTATTTGAGAAAGTTCCATCAACTGTTTGGATACCAAGTTATTAATATGACCACCATGATCAAAGATGTTTAGCAAACTCTCAAATTTACCAACACCAAACTGTCCATTAATTTTCTGATCTGCCTTCAATAAATCAAGTAATAAATCTGCTTGTTCATATTTAGGCTTATATAAAAAATTAATCAATTCGCCCTTTAACCTTCCTAACTGAGAAATACTTCTAAGATCCTCTTTTTCGATCAATATTTTTATTATAAATTCATCTACAAATGCTTCTAGTAAACTCCAAATTCGAATGGACAACAGGTTGTATAGGAATGGAAAACCTTTTTTTTCTTGAATTTCGATAAAGTGTGCCAAATCCATCGTTTTCATTAGTTGAGAAGTATCTCTCTGTGAGTTGTTGTGCACCAACTCATTTCGCACCTTGTAAGACGCATCGCTTCCAATCTCAAAAATCTCCGAAAACAAATTAATATCTTCTATTTGACGAATATAAGTGTTGAAAAATTCTTCATTTATCATTACATCCTCCATTACCATTTAGTTTTAGTTGGTTAAAAAATGGATAATATCCGATCCATATTTTTCGAATGTGTCTTTTACTCCACCTAGATATATTTGTGCTCTTCCATCAACAGACTCTATTTTCTCCTTGTATTCCCTAACTTGTGAAAAAGGAGCGGCCTCTTTAAAGGCTTTTGCAATGAAACGAAGCATTTCATTTTCTGGCCATCCCATAACTGAAATATCAGGACACCAATCAGAAGGATTAGGGAAATAAGAAATTATCACTATCTTTCGACTTTCTCCATGGTTGCGAATAACTCTTTCTAACAAACTATTAATGTGATAGTCACCAAAGGAGTAACCTATAATCAGTAGACGATCATTTTCAAGCAATGATTTCTGCAGCTGAAAATAATATGTACTATAAGGATACGGCAGAAGCTTATCAGTTTTTTTTAATCCAGTAATAATTGGTCCAATGTGCGCTTCATCGTGGGATTGAGCGGTAAAGCTAGATTGATTGAACCAAGTTTGATATGCATCTTCAAATGTGGGATATAGATAGAGATCATGAAAATCATCTTCAAATATGTTTCTATTATCCGAAGTGGTGAGATGACCATATAAAATGCTCCCATGTAAGTGCATTATTCTTGTTTTCTCATGATTATTTAGCAATTTTTTGGGATTAAATCTTTTGAAAATCTCCCCTTCTATTTCATTTTCAAATCCGTCTTCATATTCAGAAATACTTACTTCCATGCAATTATCATAGTTTAATGTTGATATATCCCAATGACATTGACTAGTTGCATTTTCCCAAAACGAAGCAAACCAAGAATGTTCTTCCCTCGGATCATACTGAACACTATAGTTATTGATCTCTTTAGATACTTGAGTAATTAGGTCTCGTTTAGCATGTTGCAACAGTTCTTGATTAAAAAAATTAGTGTTACTAGGGACTAAAAACCCTCCTAAATGAGGTTTGAATTTTTTCATAGTCCCAGACTGTGATAATCTTGCAAAAGAGATAAGACTCTCTAATGTATAAAAAACGTCTTCAAAGTGACAAATAGAAGGGGAAAAAAAATTATCCAGTTCCGAAGACACTTCCTCAAGAAACTCATATTCGACAAAATTATGGGTTTCAAAATCATAAATCCTTTGGGGTGTTTCCCTCACTATTCTTGTAAGATGTGTGGATAACGGACCTCCTATATCGACGCTAGCTCCTGCTCCAAGAAGTGCTGTGACACGCATAAAAATCCTTCTCTCCTTTACGTTTATTTTTATAATAATATAGAAAAAAAAGAAAAGGTAGTCAGCTAGAGAACTTCCCTTTCTTTTTCCTTTATTCACTATCTAATTCAAAATAAAATTCCTACTGCCACTGACAGAATCCAAATAGCATCATTCTTTATACGTCAGTGTATATAGCTTTAGTGCTCTATACGCTTACGGACTCGCGCTGATGACAACTGAACATCCTTTAGTCACGAAAGTATATTAAGCTGATGTTTTTACTTTAAGTAAATCCATTTTACCTTTTTATTGATACTATCCTATTGTTGGAGTCATTATAGACTGTGGTGCTCCCATCAAATATTTACCGAAGGTGAGAACATATGCGTCAGCTCTGTCAGGTGATTTTAATCCGCGCTTTTTCATGTCCTTCTTACTTTCAAGTAGTATCTTCCCCTTACTGGTCATTGACCATTTTCTTGCGGTCAATTGAGAAGTCAACGTATCATCATTAAGTAATTATAGTACCGCAGATCAATAGTTCATATAATTGCTCATTTTAAACCACGGGTATTCGGTGATCCGAATTTTCAACGCTCCCCCTTTGCTTACTGTCTCGATTATTAGTTGCTTCAACTGTTCAAGTTCATGTTTATGGGCCAATAAAATATGTAAAACATAATTAGCCTTCTCAAACTGCTTTATTAAGTCTTCTATGAGATATCCCTTATAGTCATTCAGATTTATGACGATCCGTTCTGCTTGAGTCTCTTGGCGTGGATCATTGTGGGCTCTCGTGGCCGAATACGTTCAAGCTCCATCTTTTGACCCAAAACGCAAACCTCAATATATTTTTTGTTTATCCACTATAATGCTAATTCTGCTTCTTCTCTCACAATAACGCCTGTCTGGCTTTTATATTGAAAGTTCTCTTTTGCCCATAACAATAGTATCTTTAAATATTCTAACGTCTCAATTTCACATACACTGTCCTCTTCATCTTCTTCTGCAAAGATATCTTCAAAAGTTGTAAAACACTTATCAGATTTAATTAAGTTCACATTCCCTCCTCCCTCGTATAACGTTATTTCCCCTTTCAATAATTTGATTAAGTTTCCGATCTCTTCCTGGATCGTGGCGAAGTCTCCAAATATATCCGATCCCAAAGAATTACTAATCAGATACCCATTCTTTAACGATGAATCGATGCCTAAGTCCACGATAACTTCGTTGAAATCTTTTTTATATTCAATGGTTTACCTATACTTAATCATGTTGATATCTCCAATCTGTTGTGTCCAAGTCATTTCTTAAAAAACGCAGAAGAACCAAGGTAACAAAAAAAACAGATCAATCATAGTGGTATCTCACCAATGCGAAAGAGTATCATTAATTAGGAATGAACCCAAACCCTTTTCCTGCGTACAACTCAATTGATAAAATGGTTATGGCTTTAAAAGGAGCATGACCTGCTTCAGCATTTCTTAATAAAGTCGGTTTTCTAAAATGTAAACTGGTTTCCAGCTTGAAGATAGCGGTATCTCCTTCAATTTTAAAAAAGATACATTAATCCATATTGGAGCTTTCGGAAAAAGCCCTCCTAAAACCCAACATCTTCTAACCATAGTTTTTTACTGCCAACATTCTCTTTAGATAACACAAGGTGTTTCATCATTTCATCGCCACCATCTAACATTTCCCCCTGTTCCCCAACGGGCTCTATGACAAACTTAACGATATCGCTCGAAATGTTTTTTGCCTTTTTTATCTTATCAACGGCTTTAGATAAATTAGTCGAAAAAATTACCTCATTCATTTGAGTAGTCAACATATCTCCTCCTATTCAAACCATTGATGAAGTCTTTTATAGGGTCACCATCTTAAATGATACCTGGACATGGATTACTTATTTTCAAAATTTTTAACTTGCTCAATCTTTTGTGTAAATTCACAAGCCTTTCGAAGATCTTCTTTCATGTAAAGTTCGATTAAAGTATTCGCCTCTTCCTCCCAATCGGGACCATATTGTAAAAGGTAATCTGTAAACCTTTCATAGTAGGAACGGTTGGATGGATTTAACCAAATCAATCTTTGATACATCTTCATTACACAAGGAATGGACAGAAAGAAATGAGTAAGTTCGTAATTGATTGCTTCCAATAAATGATCCGAGTTGTCCGTATGATCTATTTCAGATAGCAATTTATTGTATAAAGAGTCTACAGTCTCTCTCGTTATCTTTAATTCTGTCTGATTTAATGTCGATCAATTCTGATCAATCCACTGATGCAATGTTTCCACTGTTTTTTGTAAAGTCAAAGCCATCATCCTTACTCTTATTAAACTCATTTGTTATCTACAAGATGGCCGGAAAACGAAGATATGACAAACAGGTCAATCATCGTGGTACCTAACTAAGATCAACCTGTTTAATGTAATGAAATAAATATTTAAGATTCACATTTTTCTAAAAACCATCTCCTAGCTTCTTCTTTTTCTAACAGCAATGGTTTTTCCGGTGTGCCAATATTTATACTCTGAAAAAAAGCTTCTTCTATCCCTTTAATACCCTTTAGTGTTACTCCGTTTAACAACGTATCTTTAAATGTCGATACGCTTATATCTATATTTTCTAGTCTTGCATTTCTAAAATCGGTTAAATGGAAAGATACATTAATCAGATTACAATCAACTAAACATGCGTTATTAAATGCTGCTTCCCAACAATCACCTTTACTAAATCTACTATTTTTAATGATGCAGTTGGAAAAATCCGTATACCTGAGATCTGATTTATAAAAATCACATTTATCTAAACATGTATTGATAAAAGTTGATGAGGCTAATAATGATGAATGAAAATCAATATTTTCCAGTTTGAGATCATCAAACGTGCAATCTATTAAATAGGATTGTTCAAGTAATACATCAGATAAGTCAAAAACTCTTAAATCAACTTCATCTAACTTTAACTGTTCACCTTCATCACCAATTGTCTCAACCCACTTTTTATGCAAATCAAACATATTGATAATATCTTTTTCTTCCATTTTTCCACTCCTTTAGGGGAACCATAATATTCTATCTGCTATTCCTTCTTTATCAATTGCTTTCTTCAGTTGTTCAATATGCTCTGGCACCATTTTTTTCGTATCAATAATTACGTCATGCCCCTTAGCAAATTCTTCATGTATTTTTTGCATACCATTTTGAATAGTAAAAGCACCCTTTTTAGGATTGGTTATAGGTATTCCGTTCCTACCACTTGGATATGATTCAAAACTCTTCACGTCCCACTTTATGCCCGTAGTGGTATCAATGAACTCTGCGCCCTTATCTGCTTGTGAATCACGTATTATTCTCCCTAAATCACCTCTTGCTTCTAATTGTAATCCAACCTCTCTTTCATTTATATTTTTGGGTTCTATTTTCCCACCACCAGAAGGATCTCGAGCCAAATCATCCAACTCTTTGTGATTCCTGCCTCCAGTGTATGTATCTTTACCCATCCCTTTAATTTTACTCGTTTTCCTCGCTTCAGCCGCTTCCAAATTCTTTTTAATCCTCGCCACAGCTGGATGAGAAGAAGGCAAGCGAAAAGGTCCTTTACCGCCCGGCATACTCCCGCGAACCATCTGAAATGCCATGAATAGTTGGCTGAACTTCAGGGAAGTTAGCATCATCTGAGCATACTTATCGGATACAGGCTCGCCTGTGAACGGATCGATTCCCATTTCAAATGCCTTGATCTGCATCGCAAAGATATCTTCCCCTGACGCTTCAGCATTTACAGCTTGCATTCGATTAATATCCAAATGCCCTTGATCTCTCTCATAAGCTTGGAGCGCAGACTGATCCGCAACTCCATTCTCGTTGACAGGCATCCACATCCATTTTCCAAAAACATTGACTTGTGCCATCCCATAGCCCTTATCATCCGAACCGGCATAATATCTCGAGGTCTCCATCATCGTTACAGCGCCAACAGTACCAACGGCATTACCCAGACTCACCTTCTGAGCATCAGCATTCTCAAACCGCATGGCGATATCCTTAAGTTCCTTGGAGATGCCCACCATACTTTCCAGCGCCTTCTGCAATACAGGGCGCGACTGCTCAAATTCATAGAAGAATCGCTCCTGCGTTACACCCAGCCACATCTGCTGAAGGAACATAATCTGTCTTGAGAGATCCTCCCGTATATGCTCCAATTGTTGCCTCGCCTGATCTATTTGATTCGATACGTGATGTAACTGTTCAGGGGTAACTTTAATGGTACTCATCCATGTTCACCGCTCATCTAATATATGATAAGACTATGTTAGCAGAAGTTTAATGGCAATGATATCCGGCTAATCTCCTGATTTCACTGCATCAATCCACGCTTAGAATGATCCATATCCGTCCTTCAGTCCCATACGATTTCTATGTAGGTGTATACATTCCAAAGGGTTTTCATTCAATTTGACGACAAAGGATACTGTGGCATTTCACTGCGACGAACAACAGACTTTAATTATTCATGGCATTAATGAAGTAACTTGACTTTAACTGGAGATCAGAGGTACTATATGTTTATATATATGTAATATATTTCAATTTAAATAATTATTTTGGAATATTATACTCCAACATATGTGTCAGAGCCTACCACAGCTAAGATATTAATTCTTATAATTGAGTTTCACATTTTGTCTGCAACACATAATCATTGGCAGGCATTCATTTTACATATACATTCCTACTTCATAGAGTTTTCTAGCCTGTAGAGTTCTATCTCCTTTATTTCTGTTTTCAGTAAAGAACAAAGAGGGTAGAACCATTTTCATAAGAGAGGAGGGCAAGGGGCTTTATCTGCAAGCAGGTCTATTTGTCGTTATCAATATTTTCTAAAAGAATACCCATAACAAGAAAGGTGGAATTTATTGCTATGAGAAAAATGTTTAGTTTAGCTCTTATACTTGTTCTCGTGCTTTCGTTTAATGTAGCTGCCTATGCAGATGGTGACGTGACCCAAGCCAAACCGTTGACAAAGGAAGAGATTATTAATTCCAAAGAATTCCGTGAAGCTGTTGAGGCTGCTAAGGCTGAATTTAAAGCGCAGAAGGCTGATAATGCGGGTGGTCCAGTTCTGTTTGCGCCTGCTCCGAACGTATCTCACATTAATGTATATGGTGTCGTATCTCCTAATGGCGGTCAAGAGATTTACGGCTTCAATAACAACCCGCTCTCCACGACCAATGATCATGGGGGTGCATGGATTCAGTGTATTACGTTCCAGATCGGTTATGACAGCAGTCACTTCGGCAAACTCGCCGGCAATACAATGACAAACAACTGGTCTGAAGCTATTGATCTGGACGGTGATCGTGTCATAGATGCTTTTGCCCATTCTTGGGTTTATGAATCCCCTAATACAACAGGCGGACAATTTGTAGGTACGGTCTATTCCATTAACATCCCAACACAGTGGACCGCTTGGATTAATGTTCGTTAACAGGAAGGATGTTATCTGAATATTGGAGGAACTGGCTATCTTGGTTCTATCCTGAGGAATACGGGAGGTAAACCCAAAAGCTCATCAGCTTTGGAAACGAATCGGATCGCCCCCAATATGATATGACAGCTCAATTCTTCAGCTAACAATTACGTTAGCTTGATCAGGCGCAGGGATATGTATCCCTGCGTCTTTTCTCAATGTGACGTTACCCTAAGAGCAGTAGCCGAGCAAAAATTGCCAAGGCAATGCCGAGCATCTTTTTGCCACAATAAGCCTGAACTTGTACCCAACAATGCTACGTTCGCACTACTCTTGAATCCAAACTTTAGACTAAATAAATCCAGTGCCTCTTGTCGTACCTCTGAAATGCATCAAAAATAAACAAGCCAGCCCACGATTGGACTGGCTTGTTCATTTGAATTTCAACACATTAATTTGTTGAGAAAGCAAGGCGTGCATTTTCAACCGCTAATTAGGGAGATACGCTTCCCGCGCCACTATTTTGCTCTACTTTAGTACCCGGCAATTGAATCATTGGCGTATTTGATCCACTCACATATGGAAGGGCTCCATCCCATTTCTTGATGGTTTCATATTCAACGAGTTGACTGGATAAGGATTGTTGAAGCTCTTTATTGGCTTTAGCTTGACCCTCTGCTTCAATTAATAGTTTGTCTGCATTACCTTGCGCTTCCACGCGCTTGCGCTCTGCTTCTTTCTTGGCGATCTCAAGTTCAGTCGTTTTGCGTTCCAATTCTTGAGAAGCTTCGACACGTTTATCGATGGCTTCCTGCGTCTTGGCGTCAGGTTGAGGAACACCTACAGTAACGTTGGATACGATAAAACCTAACTCTTTAACGTCATCCGAAAAACGTTGTTGCACGTCCACACCTGCTTCAGATGACTTTTCACCATACACATCAATGACTGTAAACTTGGAAATACCTTTACGAGCTGCATCACGGAAACGTGTTTTGAGATATGTATCCTCAATTTCTTGAATGCTAATTGGCCCAAATGTGTTGAAAATAGAAGATACTTTACTTGGTTCTACTTGGTAGTTGTAAGCAAAATCGATGGTGATGTTCTTTCCGTCAGATGTAGCAATTTGAATATCTCTGTATTCCACCGTTTGAATTCGGATCGGATATTTGGTTACTTTATCAAACGCTCCAACCAGTTTCCACCCTTGACTCAGTGTGCTATCTTTTACCCCTCCATTGGGTGAATACACGACCCCAACATAACCATTAGGAATTCGTGTGACGAAGAAGGTCACCAGTAATACTCCCACAATAATAACGAATGCAACTGTAATTGCCCCTACTCTAAACGTCTTTGAATTTTTCATCACCATTCTCCTCTTGTTTGAATTTATTATATTTCTTCAGAATTCTACTACCTATTTTATTGAATAGCGGGATCATTAATGCCCATAGAATAAATGCTAGGATCAAGATTAAAATGATTCCCCCAATAAATGGCATATTCATCCTCCCCTCTTTTGATGTAACCGAGTACAAATTTATAAATAGCAACTAATTATATCCTTCTTTATATATACTTTGTAAATTCATATTAGGTTTCAATGATATCCGGCGTCGCTTCCTGTAGACCTCTGTAGGTACAACATATTCCGAATAAGACTGCCTTAGTCTACAAAAAAAAAGAGCCATCAAATTATTTGATGGCATTTACCAATGTGTAACCTATACGAACCAAAATTTATAAACCTTTGTACATCAGGCTACTGTCCCTCTGAATATATAAATACATAAGTACTCTCTTCCGACTTCTCTTCTGAAAAAACAAAACCTAACCGATCAAAGCTTCTGATATCCTCCACATCTGTAATCTTCCGCTCAGCCATATATCGTACCATCTCACCTCTGGCCATCTTGGCCCGGGTTGCCTTTTCAACAAGTTTTCCATCGACCATTTGTCCGAATACACAAGTGATCATCCGGGTTTCCTTCTTCAGGAAAGGTGTGATGTTCTTGCTATACTCTTTGGAAGCCAAATTCAGAATACAATTGCTTTCAGATTGAAGCTGATCCGCCAACTTGCTGCCCCAGAATTGATAGAGCGATTTGAAACCTGGACCTTGCAGCTTACCCTGCATCTCCAATCGATACGGCGTAACGCCATCCAAAGGCCGTAAAATGCCATAAAAACCGGATAATATGCGTAAATGCTGCTGAAGATACGCCAGTTCCTCATGTTGAAAAACGCCCGGTGCCATATATTGATACTGAATGCCCTCGTAGGCATAGATGGCTGGCGTAAGATTTGTTTTTATATTCATATTCCGAATCCGCTCCACGTTCTGTTCAGCGATTGCATCGTTACACTTCCACATCGCTTTGAGCTCGTCATAGGATAACTTTTGAAGCAAACTCAATAGCTGTTCTGATTCGTTTATAAATTGCGGCATCTGCGCGATAGCCATCAAATCGGTGTCGATCTTCATCTTTTTAGCTGGTGATATAATAATTCTCATCGTGCTAATCCATCCTTAATCTACCTTTGTTTTTGTCGTTATCCATTGTACAGGATTGGATGGGTAAATCCAATGGTGTTGCATATCATCCTCTATTATCTTAGTTCGTATGATTGAATTATTCATTCGGATCAGGCGTCAGCTGAATCCATTCATCTGCTCTATAGTAGATATATTCCTGCGGATTGTCCTTGAATCGGACGACAACAGGATACATCGGCATTTTGCTTCGACGAGCCGTGATGCTTATAATCGTATTCCCATCTATTCCTTTTTCGGCGGTTAAATATGTTCTAAAGTCATCTTCCAGCTGCTTCATATCACTC
Source organism: Paenibacillus sp. FSL R5-0749 (assembly GCF_038595085.1). Taxonomy (NCBI): domain Bacteria; kingdom Bacillati; phylum Bacillota; class Bacilli; order Caryophanales; family Paenibacillaceae; genus Paenibacillus; species Paenibacillus sp. FSL R5-0749. Next base: position 4,486,821 of record NZ_CP152005.1, read on the forward strand.
TTATACGAGCCATACCATGTAAAAGAAGCGATGACCACTAGTGCAACGATAACTAATGAGGTCTTTAGCAACTTCATTTCTACTCACCTCACTTAGCCTGTAATTTGTATTATCACTAATATCTATCTCTGCCTTTAACACCATTATTTGGTAACAATTATCTTCTCCGAGTTTCCTTCCCAATCAATCTGAACTATAAATTCATTCTCATCCAAAAATGGGGACATCCCTTCACCTTTTCCTCTGATTATATTATTAAAAGGTACTTCTCTCTTTGAATGAATATTTTCACTCATAAATTTGGTTTTAACTTTTTCAATTAATGAAGGATTATCTCCTAAGTACCTAATTTCATATTCATAACTTGCTACATCGCTATTACTTTGAACTGTACATGAAACACTCCAATTCGCACTCTCCCCTGTATATGAAGCGACTTTGTTTGAACAAGCGGATGCTGTCAATAGAAGAAAAAAAAGAAAAAAAAACGATACTTTCTTCATAATAAATCCTCCTTTTTAGTCAAGCTATAGTAAATACATCTAAGCAAAATAGAGAATTAACATGAGTTTCAAGAAACCCTGATATTTCGTACTAAAAATGAAGTTCTAACATATTCATCAGTACTGATCTACATGTTTGTAAAATCGTTTAAAAATCGTTCTCAGAGGATATGTCACACTTGTTGTGACAATCTGTCAAAGTGAGCTATAACACTCCGTTCAAGCCACCGAATAATCTCCCTAGAATATTAAAATATATTATGATGAAAGATAATATTAAAGATATTGGTAGTATAATCAAAAATTTAAGTCTGCTCGTAGGAACAATAAATAATAAAACAATAATCATGATTAGATATATTCCCATAAGTATTGGAATCAAATAATAATGAGTATGATCCGGCAAGTATGCGTCGCGTAATTGATACCCTTCGGAAAGTAGAGCTGTGATTGGAGTGCATAAAACTAAACTAGATACCCATCCATTCCCACGTGCATACCACATCACATAAGCACACACCGGAGATACTACTGCACATATCCCCCAAAAAACGATTTCTCTCATGGGAAAGAAATGTAGGAAAAACACGGTGTATACATAATAAACGGTTAGCAGCGACAAAAAAAAGAAGAGTACTTTAGCTGCTGCTAGTTTAGGAGAATAACTAAAAACTGATATGAGTGTGGCAACAAAAATCCAAATACCTAGACGTCCACCGATATCATCAAATATAGGGTTAATCCCCTGAGTATCCACAAGCTTTGCCGCTAAGCCTAAAACTATCCCTATCGTTATCACAATTACGATTGAAAGGACATTTTGTTTTGTAGCTGATTGTTTTTCAACTCTAATTTGATTTAACTTATTATGTATTCCCATTTCGATCCTCCAACTTCCATAATTCCTATATTCTAACACATTCGATCCAACCTGTTCGATTTGTTCCTCAGATCCATTTTGTAGATATCTCACTAATTACGGTTCTATGCATCAACTCATATCCGACCCTGGTTCTTAAGGAACAGAAACTTCTTCTTTATCGCCTGGGTACTAAACCTATACATAAAACAAACCCCGGTAGCACGAACTGCATTCAGCAGCGTACAACCGAGGTTCACCCTTATTATCTCAAATATTAAACTACATCTCTCTACTTAAACTCATCTCGTAAAATCATGCTGCCCAATGGTCAGCAGAGTTGGCCTGCTCTTGCTCCACACCGAAGTAGCGATCTTCGGATTGTAATAATAAAGTGCTCCATTCGTTGGATCAACGCCATTTAATGCTTGGCGTGCTGCCTTATAAGAGGTGGCGGTCGGCTTTGTATTGAACTGCCCATCGTCTACCGCCGTGAACTGACCTTTCTGGAAAATCACCTTGGAGATCGACGACGGAAATGCATCCGAATGCACCCTGTTTAAGACAACCGCTCCTACAGCAACCTGTCCTTCAAAAGACTCCCCGCGCGCTTCACCATGGATCAGCTTCGCCAACTGGCGTAGCGTCTCGCCCTCCGCTTTGGCCTTTTTATTCAGTCTGTTCAGCGTTGCGGGACCTGCAACTCCATCCGCACTCAGTCCTTGCGCCTGCTGGAACTCGCGGACAGCGCTTTTGGTAATCGAACCATAATAACCGGTCATTCCCGCGTCAAAATACCCCAGGTCACTTAATTGCTCCTGCAATTGCAGCACATGTTCACTGCGAACGCCCTGTTCAAGCTTCTGTGCTCCCGCAGAAGGTGCTGCTACGGTCAACCCGACAGCCATCGCACAAGTACCGAGAAGCATACCCACTCGTCCTGCTCTTTTGTCTGCCTTTCTCCCTCTCCGATGCGTTACTTTTCGGCTAACGGTGATGGGTTCTATGAAGTCAGCACTCAACTGCTCATCAGACCCCTCATTTGTGCTACCGGCTCTAACCCGTACATCCTCACTGCCCGTGTACTCCATATTTTTCGTATACGTCATGTTATTCATAATATTAGTGACCTCCATCTCTTTCGTAGGTTTACTTTTATCTACAACATACACATCATACATTTCGTTCATCTCACTCAGTTGTTTACAGTTATTATCGCGGTACGCTACATGTATGTCGTTATTTCCATGTACTCGCACCATGTCAATCACGTTGTTGTGGCTTCCATTTATGCTATTCGCACGAGTCGCTTCACCCATCTTATTATTTTCATTGAATTCATTCATCTGATCCATTTCACGCTTGGTCTGCATCTTTTCGTTACCCTCCATTTTCTGAATCCAGATCCCATTTCTCTCCCCTGAATCCTCACGGCTCTACATCCCGAGTGTCATTATAGGATATAGAAAAAATGAAGTCTATCGGACCGATGGAGCATGTAAAAATGAGTCTTGGACACAACAAAAAAAGGCATGAGCCCATGGTCGTATCAGGGTCACACCTCTTCTTGTATCAACCTTGTACCGCTTGTCTAGCCCCCGTTTCCGTAGGCAGGCAGACCCGTACAAAAGTTGCGCTTGAATATAATGACAATTACTCGGCGAGTTCTTGTCCCTTCGTTTCCCGGCCCCAGAACAGCACAGCCGCTGCGCCAATGAGGATGGTCACGAAGAAAATGGTGAAAATCAGGCTGATTGCCACTTCACGCTGAACCAGCATACCGACCATCAGTGGAGCAAGTACCCCACCGATCCGGCCTACCGATGTGGCAAGACCCACACCTGTCGAACGAACAGAAGTTGGATACAATTCCGGGCTGTAGGCGTACAGACCACCCCAGGCTCCCAGGTTAAAGAACGAGAGGCAGATCCCTGCGGCCAGGATCGTCGCTTCCGTTGTTGCCAGTCCGAACGCAATCGCACTGCATGCAGTCAACGTAAGATAGACAACAAGTACGAACTTGCGACCGTAACGTTCAATGAAGTACGCTGCGGTGAAGTAACCTGGCAACTGTGCGATCGTCATGATCAGCACGTATTGGAAGCTTTTAACCAACGTAAATCCTTTCGCCATCACAACCGATGGCAGCCATAGGAACATGCCATAATAAGAGAAAATGACGGTAAACCACAAAATCCAGAGCATCAACGTTGTACGGCGATGTGGTGCTGACCAGACGGTAGCCACTTTCTCGCGGAACGTGATTTTACGAAGCTTGGCATGATTCTTATACCGCGGCGGGTCCTGAATGGCACGACGCAGATACAGTGCATAGAACGCCGGAAGTGCACCGATGGCAAAGGCAATTCTCCATCCGTACTCCGGGATGACAAAGTTGGCAATGAGCGCCGATACAATCCAGCCCCCAGCCCAGAAACTTTCCAACAATACAACGGCACGTCCACGTTCCGCTGTAGGCATCGACTCCGATACCAGTGTGGATGCTACCGGCAACTCCCCACCAAGTCCAATACCTGCAACCAGACGCAGTGCACACAACACTGCGAATCCAGTCGCCAATGCAGATAGACCGCTTGCAATTGTAAATATAAGCAAGGTCCACATCAGGATGGCCTTCCGTCCAAAACGGTCCGCAAGTGCACCTGCGAGCAAAGCACCGAGTGCCATACCAATCGAGTTAATACTCGTAAGTACCCCGACTTGTCCGGGACTAAGACTCCATTCCTTGGCGAGTGCAGCCACGATAAAGGAGATCATCCCAACTTCCATCGCATCAAACAGCCAGCTCATGCCGGCACTGAACAGCAGCTTGCGCTGCTTGGGATTCCGCAACACTTCCAGTTTGCTCATCACTATAGCTCCCTTGATCTCTATGTAGTCATTCTGACACTAGATCATTATTATGCAGAATGCTCCAGAAATCAATGCAAAATAAGCTTTTCCTTCCGATTTCTGCGATACCTCACCCCTTGAGTGAACCTGCTGTCAGACCTGCAACAAAATAACGCTGGAGTAGAAGGAACAACACGATCATCGGAATGGCGGTGACCAGCACACCCGTAAGCATCATCGGATAGTTCGTCACGTATTCCCCGCGGAACTGCATAAGCGCAAGCGGTAACGTTAGCTTTGACTTACTGCTGAGCATTAACATCGGAATAAGCAAATCATTCCAGACCATGACGAGCAGGAACGTAGCCGTTGCTGCCAGCGAAGGTGCAGCCAGTGGCAGTGCAATCCGCGTATAAAGTCTCCATTCACTTGCTCCATCCATACTGCCCGCTTCCAGAATCTCCGAATTGAGCATACGCATGAAGCCTGTCAGCATGAACACAGATACAGGCATCAGCATCGCCGCGGATACGACAATCAGGCCCGTCAGACTGTCCGACCACCCGAGTGTACGCGTGAGGGAATAGATTGGCAGCATGCTCACCTGAGAAGGAACAATTAGGCCTGCCACGAACAACGCAAATACGATTTTGCCTACGCTGCCGCCCCAGCGGACAATGGCGTAAGCAATCATACTGCTCAGCACTAACTCAATGGCAACCGTACCGAGCGTCACGACCAGACTGTTCCCGAAATATTGCCACATCGGCTGGTTGCGGAACATGCCCGTGATGTTATCCCACGTGAATGGGTCCGGCCAGCTGAATGGACTGGTGAAGAAGTTGCTGCTTGTTTTGAACGAAGACACAAATACAAAGTATAGCGGCACAAGGATCAGTAGCGCGTACACCAATAGGATCAGGCGATTGAACCATTTTAAAAACATGTGAACTCCCTTCTGCCCCGGTTGCAGGATGAATGCTCCAACATCAACCTCAATAGCTTACCCGGTCGGCACGCAGTGCCTTGAACTGCAAAAGTGTCAAGAGCGCGAGCAACACCAGGAAGATCATCGAACCGGCAGAAGCCAGACCAAATGAATAGCTGCCAAAGGCGGTATGATAGATATAGGTTGTCAAAATTTCAGTTGCGTAGTTCGGCCCTCCGTCCGTCATCGTGAAAATGAGGTCAAAGGCCTTGAACGACTGAATCGTTGTATAGGCCACAACAATCGTTGCCGAAGGTGCCAGGAGTGGCCAGGTCACGGTACGGAACACCTGCCATTTGCTGCCGCCGTCCATGCGAGCCGCTTCATACAGTTCTGCCGGGATGCCTTGCAGACCTGCGATGAATACAATCATCATCTGGCCGGCATGGGCCCAGACTTGAACCGCAGCGATGGAATAGATGGCGATCTTGGGATCTCCAATCCAGTTACGAGCAATGCTGCTCATGCCCGCTTCATTCAGTCCATAGTTGATCAATCCAATGGATGGATCATACATAAATGCCCAGATCAGTCCGACCGATACGGAGGACAGAATCGCAGGCAGGAAATACAATGCCCGAAGCACAATGCGTGTCTTGGTATTACGTACCAGAAGTAGCGCCAGGACAAGTGAAATAAAGGTTTGTGCAATTACAACCGTTAACATGAACTCCACGTTATTGCCAAAGGCTTTGCGGAATACGATGCTGCTGAGACTGTCCTTGTAATTATCCAGCCCTACAAATGCATACGACGGGGATACCCCGTCCCAATCCGTAAAGGAGTAGAACAGCCCCGTCAATGTAGGAAATACGAACAATCCAACGTACAGCAGCAACCCGGGAATCAGAAACAGGGATAGCTGAAGACGGTTTTTCATCGTTTATTTCCCGATATGCTGATCAATGATCGCTTGTGCCTGCTGTGCTGCTTCTTCTGGAGAAGTACCGCTCAGCACGGCCTGAATGGAGTTGGTTACTGCTTTTTGATTGTCTCCGTTCAGGATGGTGAACCGTGGCTGGAACACGGTCTTTTTGCTTGCCCATTCTCCGGCTACCTGAAGCTCAGGCGTATCGTACTTCACATCATTCACCGTTACATTCTGTCCCGTCTGGTTGGCGTAGTCACTTGCTACTTCGGGATTACTCAGGAATTCGATGAACTTCTTCGCTTCTTCCGGATGTTTCGACTTGCTGTTCACTGCAAGCATGAATGTGGTCGTATGCACCCCTTCATACTTCGCTTGATCTGCACTTGCTGTAATTGGTGCAAGCAGTTTTTGCTCCAGATTTGGATTCTGCTGTTTGTTCTGAGCGAGTTGATATGATCCACTTGCCAGCATGGCTGCTTTTTCCTGAATGAACAGTGCGCCAGCCGCAGGGTCCTTCGTACCCAGTGCATCTTGTTGGAAGTAACCTTTATCGTTCAATTCCTTAATTTGAGTCAACGTTTTCACCCAGAACTCATCTGTGAGTTTGGCTTCGCCCGCTTCTACTTTGGTAAAAATGTCGTCACTTGGTGCGTTGTTCATCACCATCGTATTCATGAATTGCCCTGGGCCAATGTCCGCTCCAGCAAAGGCAATCGGAATGATACCATTGTCTTTCAGCTTCTGGCAGAGTGCCAGGAAGCCTTCCCAATCGGTTGGTGGCGTCAAGCCGTATTTTTCAAACAGTTTGACGTTATAAATGGGATCGTTATATACGAGTTGATACGGGATCGCATATTGCTTGCCATCGTGCTGTCCTGCTTCGATCAGCTTCGGATTGTAAGCGGACAGGAACGAGGATCCGGTCAAGTCTGTGAACAATCCCGCCTTGGTGAAGGCTTCGAATTGTGCACCCGGGAAGGATGCAAATACATCCCCTACCGAACCGTCACTGATTTTGGATTGAACAGTGGACTGATATTGATCGGAGGGCAATGTCTGCATCTCCACGTTAATGTTCGGGTTGGCTGACTCAAATGCATCGATGGTCTTGTTGAGTGCTTCCACATCTTCTCCACGCCAGTGCATGAAGCTGATCGTAACTTTGCCTGAACCCGAGGAGCCGTTATCTCCAGAGGACGCGTTATCCCCACCACCGCAAGCTGACAACAGGATGGACATCACCAGCATACTGACGAGCGGCAGGATCATTTTTTTATTTTTTTTCATGAAAGACGACCTCCTGAGGATGATTAATATGTTAACTAAAGAATGTTTATACTGAGCGCACTCCGATGACAGAATAACCTTCCGATCGCTGTTATCCCCAGATTTATTTGATTCCCTTTTATAAAAGGAAAAATCCGGGGATAAAGGCGAACGCTTCGCTTCTTCACGTTATTTCTGTCCTCTCCGTTTTCGTATAAAAAGATTAGTTGAACCTATTTAGTTAGTAGTAACAGTAACTTAGTTAGTAGTAAATGAATGCTGCTTCTGTCTTGTTTTCCATTTTTCGCGAATGATCGGCATCACGGTCCGGCCGAAAATTTCGGCCTCTTCCAGATGCGGATAACCGGACAGAATGAACGTCGTAACGCCGAGATCTCCATATTCCATCAGGCGTTCTGCGACTTGTTCGGCTGTACCTACAATGAGGATTGCACCGCCGGAACGCACAACGGACAAGCCTGTCCACAGGTTGGGACCTACGACAAACTGCTGCTTCTCAGACAGTTCCCGTAACTCATTCTGTCTGCGTTGGTTGGTTGCATCTGTCTCGGCAAATGCGGCTTTTGCTTTCTCAATAGCTTCTGGTGGTACTTTGCTAATAATCTCCCACGCTGCTGCCCATGCTTCTTCTTCGGTATCCCGAATGAGTACCTGAGCACGCATGCCGTAACGGAGCTGACGATCTTGTCCAGTCTCCTCTTTCACCTGCTGACGAATGACCTCAATCTCTTCAATCTGCTCCTGAATCCAGTCATGAGGTTCTCCCCACATCAGGAACGTATCCGCATGTTCCACAGCGACCTTCTTGGCAATCGGTGAACTTCCTCCCAGATAGAATGGTGGATACGGATTTTGTACCGTCTCCGGCATGCCTACCGGCCCTTTGAAGTTGTAATACTGGCCGTTGAATTCAGGATTGGGATCACTGGGTGCATCTGCACCAGATTTTGAACCACTTCCGGCAAACTCCGTCAGATTCAGTCCCGTCGATTGCGTCCATGAACGCTTCATCACTTCCATATACTCGCTCGCGCGAACATAACGTTCATCATGCGCATGTGCGAGTGGATCGCCGAGTTCCTCCAGATCCCGGACGGAACTGCCTGTCACTACATTGATCATGGCGCGACCACCAGATAGCTGATCCAATGCCGCTCCCATGCGTGCAGCGAGTACGGGTGTAACCAATCCCGGGCGAATGGCAACAAGGGGACGCAATGTCTTCGTGTGACTCATTACTGCCGATCCAACCACCCATGCGTCCAGACAGGCTCCCCCTGTCGGAATCAGTACAAATTCGAATCCTGCCTTCTCCGCCGTCTGTGCTACATCGATCAGATAATCCAAACTCGGCTCCCGCTCCGGGGCAACCCCCACATACTTCCCATCTCCTGCTGTAGGCAAAAACCATCCAAACTTCATTTCTTCCTGTTCGCTCACAAAAGTCAATCCCTTCTATGATAAATTGCTCTAAAAATGTTTCACTCAAGCACTTCGGGTACAGAAAACCTTTCGAGCACTCTTGTCCCCAGATTTCTTCTTATTCCCCTTTCATGGGGAAATCCGGTGACAAAGGCGCCCGCTTCGCTTCTTCAGGTCCTTTCTGTCCCCTCCGTTGTCGTGTCATTCTTTAAATTGATTTATTAGGCATATTCAAAATCAAATGCCGATTAATTAACTTGGTTTAATAGGTATGGACATCATATCAATTGATTTGTCTGTGAGCAATGTCATTTCGCGGCAATTTTATTTTGTCATTTTGTGGTCTTTTCTCTGATTTAGGTCTTGCTGATCTTGAATATGCATAAAACCCACCTGTATAATAGGTTATAAGCGAAACTTTTAGAAAGCACAAACGATACTTATATACTAAAGAGGTGTTCCTGATGACCGAGATTGAACGCATGAAGGAGGACCACCACGAATTTTTGGATATTATATTCTTCACTCCCTCTGAATTTGAGAAAGCCGGGGGCGCCTGGCCGATTCGCATCGGACGAAATATTGCCAAGACCAACTATCATATTGGCCCTCGCACCACACCTTATCATTATTTGTTATTTGTGCTGGAGGGAGAAGGTACATTTATACAGAACGGACAGCGTCATGCCCTTCGAGCCAGGGATGCGTTCTGCCTGTATCCACATGTAACACATGAATACTGGACAGATCCGGAGGACACGTTGCAAAAAATATTTATCGCCTTCGATGGTGCATATGCAGCCGAACTGTTGTCTCGAATCGGACTCACACCCGACTCACCGTATCGTTCAGGTGTACTGACGCCGGAGACTGCAAGCGCCATGCGCTCGTTCATGGAGGATGTTCGTAAACCACAGGATGGAGCGAGCGATCTGGGGCGACTCACCCGGTTTCTAAGCCTCTTTGACCGGATAGCCCGTTCACCGGCCACCAAAGGGTTGCAACCGGATTCAGCCACACCTTGGCTCCAGAAAGGCAAGGAATACATGGATATTCATTTTGCAGGTGGCATCTCCGTGGAAGGTGTGTCCGCTCATGCGGGTGTGGATCGAACCCATTTTGCCAAACAGTTCCGCAAAGCCTATGGTCTGTCTCCCGTACAATACATCCAGCAATTAAAAATGAATCAAGCCAAACGTCTACTCGTGCAGACGCCGCTAAGTTTAACTGAAGTGGCTCATTCCGTGGGTTATCCCGACTTGTTCTCCTTCTCCAAAGCGTTCAAAAAGCAGGTTGGACTGCCACCCAATCGCTATCGGACCGCAGAAAACACGAAACAGTAAGGGAGCAACCTTCCGCTCCCCAACCTATAAATTAAGCCACGTGTACCACGCCTTGTTTGCGGTTGTGTACAATGTCCCCTTCAGCGAACAACGTGCACAAGAGGACTTCGAAGAAGCTTCCCATAAAATCGAAACAGCCTTGTTAGATGAGAATTACAGTGGATTTTTCAGCACTCTTGTACATCATAGTGCTGCAAAACCCATTGCTTAATCCATCACCAAAAAAGGCAAGCCCCATCTACCTGGGACTTGCCTTCTTTCTATACTATAGCTTGATTCACGTATCATGCAGGAATCAGGAACTTTTCACTGACGTAACGCTATTCCTTTTTCTCATCCTTACGTGCAAGCGGAATACCGTTCTCCTTCGCATACCATGCTTCATAATGATGCACAGCCACACCTGCAAAAGAGGAATGGGAAGAACCGAGATCGAACACCTTGGCCATTTCTTCATTCATGTTGCTAACGGGTTTACGGAAAAAGGTCAGGTGATCCCCTTCGTGTGTATCCGCGAGTTCTGCGCCAATCCAGACTTTCTTGCCCAGATCATCCGCTTCCTCCAATTCTTCCTTGGACAGATCATACATCTGCTGCCCGCTATCCCGATAAGCCATAATCGCCACTGCATCGAAGTGAGAGATGACCCATCGGCTGAATGTACCCTCACCTTCCGCCGACTGACGAGCATCAAGCCAGAACGGAATGGCAGCGCTCATGTACAATCCGGCGGCCTCTCCCGCTTTCGTCCAAGCCTTCATGTTGTCGCTCCACTCCGCAATGACACTGCTTTCTTCATCCTCCCAGCGTTTCAGCTGATACGGCTCCACATCCAGTTGAATACCTTGGAAACGTTCATTTTTGGCAGAAGCTGCATTGTAGGCTCTCACTCGCTCGATAAAAGCAAGTCCTTCATCCCGCTTCTGCTCATAGGCCCAGTCTGCATGGCCGTTAAGTCCATGCACTTCAATCTCAGCCTGCCGGGCAGCCGCAATGAATTTGCGGTATGTTGCATCAGGCACCTCATCCTGGATTTGCAGGAAGATGGTATCCACGCCCTGTTCTTTCGAGAAAGCAATAATCTCAGGTGTCTGTTCTGCAATAATGGACGCGTCCCACAGCCAGGTCGCTTTGTGTTGCTCGGTGGAGAACCATTTAAACATCCAAGACAGAAGCAGCAGGCACAACACCACAGCCAAAATGGCCCATTTCGCCATCCCCACCAGCTTGCCCCGTTGCCTCATATATTCCCTCAGACGAGCAACGCTTCACTTGGTTCAAACACAGGATGCTGAACCGAGTGACCAATTTTGTAGATGTGCGGATGTGTGTACGAACGGAATGCATTACGTGTATCCAGAATCGGCACACCCATCTCGGCAATATCGAAGTAAGGCAAATCGCTGTGGTTGGTGATCAACACGATGCAATCGTATTTCTTGAACTGTTCCAGATTGAACGCTTCGCTGTGTACCGTCTCCCCATGCTTGTCCTTAAAGGAATCCGCGTGTGGATCATAGTAGCTTACGTTGGCTCCACTTTCCTTGAACAGTTCATATACTTCCAGTCCTGGTGATTCACGCAGGTCGGCAATATTCGGTTTGTATGACATACCGAGCAGCAAGATATTGGATTTACGTACAGATTTCGCGTATTCGTTCAGAATCGTTGACGTTTTGTTCAACACATAATATGGCATGTTGTCATTGGTCGATTGCGCCAGTTCTATGAATTTGCTATAGAAACGGAAACCTTTGGCTTTCCACGACAGGTACATCGGGTCAAGCGGGATGCAGTGTCCACCGATCCCTGGGCCTGGATAAAATGGCATGAAACCAAATGGTTTCGTTGCTGCCGCATCAATTACTTCCCAGATATCGATGCCCATGCGGTCGCACATCATCGCCATTTCATTCACAAAGGCAATGTTTACACTGCGGAATGTGTTCTCCAGCAGTTTGGACATTTCAGCCACTTTTGGCGAAGATACCGGTACTACGGTCTCTACATACTTGCCATACAGTGCCGTTCCAAGTTTCAGGCAAGCTTCGGTTGTGCCCCCGATCACTTTCGGTGTATTGAATGTTGTAAAACGTCCGTTGGACGGGTCTACACGCTCAGGCGAGAAGCACAGGAAGTAGTCTTTGCCTGCTTCATGTCCAATTTTATCCAACTCATCCTGGATCAGTTCCTCGGTGGTACCTGGATACGTGGTGCTCTCCAACGTAATCAGCATGCCTTGTTTCATATGCAGTTTGATCTGATCTACAACCGTCTCGATGTAAGATGTATCCGGGTCCTGATTCTCACTGAGCGGTGTCGGTACACAGATGCTGAGTGCGTCAATGACGCGCAGCATGCTGTAATCTGTCGTTGGCTGGAAGCGACCGCTTTGCATGACTTTTTTCAACTCATCGGACGAAATATCGTGAATATAGGAATCCCCTTGATAGATACTCTCTACTTTGGACGCATCCAGATCAATTCCGATTACCGTGAAACCTTGATTGACCATTTCCACGGCAAGTGGAAGTCCTACGTAACCGAGCCCGACAACGCCGAGTACAGCTTCTTTATTTTCAATCGCATTCAGTAATGTGTGGAATTGTTGATTCTCCATGATATTCCCTCCGGGTAGTGTATTTGATGGTGCTTCAAATCCATGTAAATAGATGGTTGTCTGTTGCTCTTTTTTATCTTCTAATGCAGGCAGCGTCTGATTCGGGCATCCAGCTCTACGGGCGAGAACGGTTTGGTCATGTAATCATCGACCCCGCTGCGGAAGCATTGACTGATCGTTTGCTCAACACGTTGCTCGGTCAACACGACAATTTTGGGCGGTTGCTCCATCTCCAGATTCTGAATATGATGAATGAACGGCAGACCGTCGATGCCATACAGATTCAGTTCGGTGAGTACCAAGTCCGGTGTCACTTTCTCGATCAAGTCCAGTGCAGCCAGTCCATCTACAGCCTCATAGGTTTCGTATCCCTGCATTTTCAAACGCAACTGCAGGAATTCCCGTACCGTAGGATCGTTGTCCACAATCAAAATGCGTTCCGGCTCGTCCGCTGTATTGTCTAGCGTGTAGATATGAATCTCCGACGAATCTACGAGCTTCGAGGATTCAGCCATATGCTGAATGGTTGCTTTCGAAGGACGCTCACCCTCTGCAAAACTGGCCAGTGTGATCTGTGGATCGGCACCAGGTACGGTCTCTTGAAGCTCATGCTTGATCCGAAGTCCTTTATAGTGAACCTCATCCAGTGACAACCCCGGCAGCAGGACGGCAATCGCCTGTGTCGCCCCATCCTTCCACACCTGGAAGGCAGACTCGCTCGTCTGTTCCAGATGTGTCCTGACCTGCTGCTCAGGTTGAGCGTGTCCTGCACAATGGATGAACATTAAGCCGCATGTTTCGGCACCCGTTTCCTTTAATCCCTGTTCTACACTTCGGTACACATTAACGGCAGCCTCACGCTGCAATGTCGCCGTATTTGGCATGTTCTTTTCCACCCTTCTCCTCGATTATCTATACATGTTCAAAATGTTATTTACACTGACACTCCAATGACAGAACAACCTTTTGATCGCTGTTATCCCCAGATTTTTTGATTCCTTTTAACAAGGGGAAATCCGGGGATAGCGTATGCTTTCGATGCAGCTTTCTTTCAGAAAGCTTTTAGGCGCACGCTTCGCTTCATCAGGTTATTTCTGTCCTCTCTGTTATCGTGTAAATATATAGTTGAACATCTATATTGCTGTTACTGTATTACCATGATCTCTGTAATTAAGCGGCTTCGCTTGTTTTCTTCTCATCCTCGGACCAGCTTTGACGTGTCATGGTCCCCCATGAGTTGTTGTTTTGCAGGAACTGCACATGTCCCTGCAATCTCCACAGTACGCCCAGCTGATGGTAACCCACGAATTTCAGCGCGGAGTAGACCAGCATTTTGACCAGATCGGAGAGTTTGTTGTATCGCTTGAAAGCAATCTCCTCCAGGACAAGTGCGCCTACACTCAGCAGATAACCACTCACGAAGTTCAACAGTCCGAACAAGAGCAGGATCGGCCACTGCGTCATATCCAGAAGCACATATCCGGCGAGAGCCAGCAGTCCGGTAATCCGGAAATACGGGTTTAACGCTTCAAAAATAACGTTATACGGCATGGTCACCATACCCATAACCTTATATTTCGGATTGAACAACATACCGCGATTCTCGAGCATGTTCTTCAGGTTCCCACGGCCCCAGCGCTTGCGCTGACTGGACAAGATCCGGTAGGAATCGGGGGCTTGTGTCCAGCAAACAGCCTCAGGACAGAAGGCAACCCGGTACTTCAATTTATTTTCCAGCATATAACGGTGCAGCTTGATAATGATGTTCATGTCTTCCCCGGGATAACCATCCCGATACCCACCTACGGCAATTACAGCATCCTTACGGAACATGCCGAAAGCACCGGAGACAATGATCAGACCGTTCATATGACTCCAGCCAATCCGTCCGCCCAGGAAGGCTTTGAGATATTCAATCGACTGGAACATGGGCCAGATTTTGCGCGGCAGTGATACATCTTGCACTGCCCCGTTTTCGATTTTGCAGCCATTGGCGATCCGTACATCTCCCCCGATGGCTACTGTCTCTTCCGGATTCTCCATATACATGCGTGCCATACGGATCAGAGCATCCTTCTCCAGCAATGAATCGGCGTCAATGGAAGAGATCAGCGGATAATGAGATAAGTTGATTCCTGCATTGAGGGAATCCGCCTTTCCGCCATTTTCCTTGTCAATGACATACAGATCAGGAAACTCCGGATTATGGTAAATCCCGCGAATTTTCTGACAGGCGATCTTGCCCCGAATCTTCGTATTGGGTACCGGCTTCAGGCGGTATTCATCCAGCAAAATCTTCAGTGTGGCATCACTGGAACCGTCATTAACGACGATTACTTCATACGTTGGATAATTCAGCGTCATCAGACAGTTCACATTTTCAATAATCGTCAGTTCCTCGTTGTATGCCGGTACCAGCAGAGAAACCGAAGGCACCAGTTCCGATCCTGACAACGTATTATATTTGGAATAATGCGACCGGCGGAAGATCGTCCAGATGTTACGGAACGATAAGGCCAGGATGGAAAAATAGAGCGTATTGACGAAAACAACATAGTAGATTGCGACCATGCCGTAGATTAATAATAGATCCCTAAGCAGTGTAATCCCCTCCTACCGTAGCGACACCTGTGCGTTTCTTGCTGGTTCTGTTCTCCCGTACAGGCCCAAAATAACGATCGTACAGCAGTCTTTTTTTGTTATGAGCAATCATCTGCTCTACAGCTCTGTCATCGGTTCTCGTATGCTGCATGGTACTCTCGATCTGCTGCATCGCAATCTCGCGTTCAGCACCTGTTCCTTGTACCGCAGCCTGACACAGCGCTTCAAATCCCGGTTCGCCAAGCTTACTTAGACTCTCCGCACTGTTATAACGAACTCTCCAGTCTTCATCCCGCAGCGCTTTGCGCAGCAGTGGAATGCTACCCGATGCATGCTTCGAACCGAGCGCTTGCACCACTTCGGCACGAACTTCCGGGTCAGTGTCCTGAATCAGCTTCAGAATCGTCTCATCCCGCAGGGCCGGACTTGCGCTAAGATACAGCTTCACCGCCTCGGCACGTACATCCTGATGTTCGGCTCCTACAAGTCTGTCCAGTGCAGGCATTACTTCAGGCACAGCCTGTCCCCACATCGCAACGAGTCCGACTTTGACAAAATCCGGATTCCGATCTTCCAGCAATTCAATTAGAATTCTGCTGGTATCCAGACTGGTTTCAAGCAGAATATCTGCTGCAAGATGGTGAATGGATTTGCCTTTGTTCAACAGCAACGCCAGCATGTCTTTTAGTTCCCCTTGCCGGGTTGTACATCTTGCGATGGAGCGACCAATCATAATGGCCATCGGCCCCGGCTTCTCATCCTTCAGCAATTCCATCAAGCCGGGAACAGCTTCTGGACAACGCATGCCACCCAAGCGATAAGCCGCATCAATCTGGCGACCGTAACGCAGACGGCCTAATTCCTTCAGATCATGCTCTACAAATCCTGCTTCACGGCATAGTGCAATTAATTTGTCCCGATATTCACCCTTGAACTGGTCGATCCATTCAATCAGCCTATCCTGAATAACTCTGCGCTCCAGCGGGGCCAGCTTGCCTGGTGGCAATCTCAGCGGGCTATTCTCGGTTAAAGCCGTTTGCAGATAAGTGAAGTAGTCGCGCTGTTTTAATTCATAGAACGCCGTCTTGCGTCGTTTGCCGTTGTGGGACATTTTCATGGCAAACAATACGATGACGCCTACAACAACAAGTGCGATACAGATGTACAAAAACAGATAGGCCAAAGCCAAACTTGGAAACATGTGAAAAGGTCCTCCTTTATACTCATTTATTCGATCTGAAAACTAGGAATTTTATCGTAGCTCTTCTTCATTTTTTCGTAGCTAAGCTTCAGCCGTTCACTATACTGCACCTGCTCCCAAGGCTGCCAGCTATATACCGGCAAAGTCTTCAGATCCAGGGTTGTCTGTTCACCCCCAGGCCAAGATACTTTCTTCGTGGCGCGGTCCGTTAACCATGGAATGAGAGTGACACCTTCCACAGCAACTGTGGAGAACTCACGTCCATTCTTGAGCGGTCCATAGTCGATCGCTTGCAGCGAACTCGGATCACCGAACCCAAGTAACATCCAGGGAATTCGCATCTCCACCTGATTGCCGTTATACTGCCATGCCGTTAATGAATCCGTGTCGGACTGACCGGGAGCTGTCGTTCCCCGTTTCAAAGTTCCGACCTTTTCATTCATGAATGGATGAGCAGATCGGGTATCCGGCGGTGTCATCCTGAGGCTGACTGCCAGATTCCATGGGTGGAACGGATCTGATGAGTCTGCCTGCTGATCTGGCAGCATGTCGTATCCTTCCTTGCCGTACAGACGCTGATTGAAGTCATAATCCTTGGCAATCTCCACCTGAGATTCTTCATCCTGCCCCAGTGTAATCACCGTCTCAAGACCATCACTGAGCGTTCGGCCCGGGAGTAACTTGTCAGGCTGACTGCCTCCAGCAAGTGTATCAGTCCCGATTCGCAGCACCGTCTGATCCGGGTCAAAAGGTTGATCCAAGGTCAGCCCAATATACAGATAAGCTTCATCATGGGTCATCTTCATTTCTTGGATGCCGTCCACTTGGCCCTGCCAGGTCGTAACTTCTTCATCCTTCAGATCATCCCAGTCATCCAGTGATCCGTCGATGGTCAACTGTTCCTGTTTACCCGGGTCCATGGCAAGCAGACCAAACATCTTCTCGTTTGTCAGCACGTTCAACCAATATGCACGTCGATCAGCAGGAATTTCCAGTGGCATCGTGTTCCATGTTTTTTTGAACCATTCATCCTGCCACATGAACACAATGGCTCCCGAATATCCCTCATCATAGATATCCTGCGTCAGTGACGCGTCAATATCTCCCTGCTCTACTTCGTTATGTCCACCCTGATTCCGGCCTCCCATACCCAGATGGGAAATACCAAGAGAAGAAGGTACGCCATACTCTGTAACCATTACAGGCATATCGGAAAACTCGGCTTTGAGTTTGCGCAGATAACTTTTGTACGTGTTGTACTCGCCATTCTCATCCTTGATGGTTTGGAGCGTTTTATCAATATGGAACAGATCCGGGTAATACGGGTACACATGGTAGGCTGCAAAATAACCTCCCTGCCACCCCTCAGGCTGAATATGCCGGGCATCCACACTGACGAGATCCTCTTCATACAGCGGCTCGCCGGGATGATCCAGCACATCGGTCGTTACCCAGTTGGTGAAGGTCATCGGATGCTCCCATCCATACTGCTTCTCCAGTACCGCCGTATGATCCAGCAGCTCTGCGAGCCAGTTCTCAAACGGTGATGCTTCTGGCGTAGCCGAGAAATGAACTCCCTTGTACTGCGGCACGTCCGCATGTTTCTCGTTTGTATTGTCTACCATCGCCGGGTCCCATTCCGTACCCACATGCCAGGCCATCAGATATTTCCCTGCATTTGTCTTGTATTTGCCGCTGGACTCTCCCTGCTTGGCCGGAATGTCCGCATCGCCATAGACAGCAGATACGGCTTTTTCAATCTCCTGCTTGAACGTCTGCTCAATATGGGCGGCGTAGGCATCCTGTTTCTCAATCAACTCTTCCTCAGGTGACCATATGCCCTGTATAAAATATAACGGTTGCTCCCGTCCACGGTTATATTCGACCAATGCGGTGTAGAAAATCGGTTCGTGAACCGTGTATACCCGAATAACATTGGCTCCCAGATCCTCGATCTGTTGGAACCACCGCAAATAATCCTCTTTGGTCAGCGGAAATTCTCCCGGGTAATGCCCCGGTGATGTTGCGCCCAGATTGACACCTTTGACGAACATCTCCCTCCACGTTCCATCCGGCCCGTATTCCATGAACCGGTCTCCATCGGTCTTGAATTTCATTTCCGTGCCGTTCTCCGCTGTGTACGTAACAAGCTTGGGTTGCATATAGTGCCATCCGGCAAATATCCCGCCGGTCACCACCACTGCGCCTGTCAACACCGTTAATAACCAGCGTCTTCGTCTTTGTCTGCTCATGTCGTTAGATTGCTCACCTCTCTAATATCATCCTGCTTCAACATCGAATGGTCCAACATGAAGTTTACGAATCATTCCGCTTCGGATGTCCGCTTGGTAGAGATGTCAGCGGTGTAGTTCTCACTATAGCGCTAAGACTCTGCATTTGTAACTAGGCTGATGGAAGCAAACATGAAATGGAACATTCTGCCCATGATTCGTAAAAAGCGCCATCAACGGGTACCCGAAAGCCTTCAGGGTACATCTGATTCCCGAACACTAATACCTGCTTGAATCGCATGGTTTGGATACCGTGCTGATCTTGCAATTCTGGAACCTTTATTGTTATGTGCAACGCGGGTACAGGCAACGTTTGCCGTTAGAACGCATACACCATTAAACGCGAGTTATATTTTAAAGTTGCGGACGTTTTTACAGTATTAACCATAAAGATTACAAAATTGATACTATAGTCTGATAACGCATCAGCGATATTCCGCGTCACATCAAGGTTTTCTGAAAAGTGCAGAAAACCAAAAAAGGACATCAGTCCCCCTCTATAGGACTGTACCCATTTATAACCCTTTTACAAAAAGCGAAATGAACGCCCGGTCATCACCCTCAAGTCACGGATCTCTCACATTAAATGTAAAAAAGCACATCTTATTTCCTAATTTCTGACTCTAATATGGTCTTAGGGCAATTGTGTCCAATTTGCAAAATAATTCCGGTTGCCGCATTTTAAATTGTCAGATATGCTTATAAAACAAGAACACTTGTTCCAAACTGTAAATTAAATGTTAAATAACGATATTCAAATGAAGATAATCCATGGTGAACAGAGTACCGCATCACGAATAAGGAGAGAAGTCTTATGTCCCGCCAAGACAGACGTGTCATCATGCTGGCTGACTGCCAGTCATTCTACGCCAGTGTGGAGAAGTCTGCACATCCCGAATACAAGGACCTCCCCCTCGTAGTCGCGGGAGACCCGGCCCGTCGCTCGGGTATTATTCTCGCAGCCTGTCCACTCGCCAAGTCCTATGGAATTACGACAGCAGAACGACTAGGCGAAGCACTCGCCAAATGTCCGGATGTCGTGGTTGTCCGCCCTCGGATGGCTGAGTACATTCGGGTGTCCCTTCATATTACACGCATCCTTCAGTCTTACACCGATCTGGTAGAACCCTATAGTATTGATGAACAGTTTCTCGATGTAACCGGAAGTCTGGAACTGTTCGGCAGTCCCGAGACGATTGCTCGCAGCATACAATCCAGGGTGATGGAGGAGACGGGTGTATACATTCGGATCGGCATCAGTGATACCAAGGTCGTTAGCAAGATGGCCTGTGACTTGTATGCCAAAAAAGTCCCAGGAGGCATCTGCACGCTGCCCCGCAAAGACCTGCCAACAACCATCTGGAAGAAGCCTGTACGAGACATGTTCATGGTCGGTTCCCGCATGGCGCAGCATCTCTACAAGATGGGGGTCCATACGATCGGTGATCTGGCCCAGACCCCACTGTCCCGACTCAGAGAACGTTGGGGTGTGAATGGCGAGGTACTATGGCGTATCGCCCGCGGTATGGATGATTCCCCGGTCAAACCCGGGACATATGCTAATCAGCAGCAGGGAATTGGACATCAGATGACGCTGCCCCGGGACTATGACTCGTGGGAAGATATCAAAGTGGTCCTGCTTGAACTGGCCGAACTCGTCAGTCGACGTTCCCGGGACAAATCACTTATGGGCCATGTGGTCTCGGTTGCATGTCGCGGACAGGATTATGATCGACCAACCGGATTCTCCCGTCAGATGAAGGTCAATGAACCCACCAACATTACGGACGAAGTATACGATGCGGCAGCAGCGCTGTTCCTGCGCCATTGGGACGGACTACCCATCCGCCGCATCAGCGTGTCACTGACCGGACTTGTACCCGATTCTGAAGTTCAGCTGTCCTGGTTCGATGACCGTGAACGCAAAAGAGAACTGGAACGTGCGACAGATGATATCAAGCGCAGGTACGGAGATACTGCCATTATGCGGGCATCCTCCCTCTGCTCGTCCGCGCAAGCCCATGAACGTTCTCATAAAATTGGAGGTCATTATAAATGAGTAAAAAACTGCAGCAAAACGGTATCTTCGAATCCTCACGCATGATGCTCCCCGAACACCGGGAAGCCTACATTCTTCATCAGGAACAACTTGCTCCTCGTACCCGCCCATCTCTGGATGCCCAGGCCGCGGAAGAAATGTCCCGTCTGCTCAGCAACTCGATGATGCTTGGAGATAGAGTCACCATTACGTTGTTTCACGAACATGACGATATCCGTTACACGGGACAGGTGCTTCGGCTGGACCGTCCTGCCCGTACCCTCAGACTACGGATGGAAGATGGGTCCCGGGATATTCAGATGAACCTCATTACAAATGTGGCCCAAGCCAATGACTGAGGGCGTTTATACCTACCCCAGTGTTGTGGATTCTCCATGATAGGTGCACCTTAGTCGTTACATTCAGGACTGTCTTCCTACACATCCTGATGAATACCAAAAGCAGCCGACGAAACATACCCAGGCCATTTACTTCGTTCAAAAGAAGTAAAATATCGGATACGTGATTCATCGGCTACTTATAAGGGTATGGCTTTTTTTTAAAACTTTTTAGAAAAAGCTCCAGTCGAATTCCTTGGACAGACGCTCAAGCAGATGCACGCCTGCAAGGCTGTTACCTTTGCGATTCAGAGCGGGTCCAATCACTCCAATGCCGAACTGTCCCGGTACCAGAGTCAGAATCCCTCCGGAAACCCCACTTTTGGCGGGCAAACCGACTTCAATAGCGAATTCACCTGACGCATTATACATCCCACAGGTCGTCATGAAGGTTTTCGCAATCTGTACATACCGACGAGGGATGAGTTCTTCACCCGTAATCGGATCGGTTCCATCGTAAGCCAGAACCAGCGCCATGCGTGCCAAGTCCGCACAGGTCACTTCAATGGAACAATGACGGAAATACACGGCAAGTACATCTTCCACGTCATCCTTGATCACACCATTATGCTTCAAGAAATATGCCAGTGAACGATTCAGGTGACCACTCTCCGACTCGGACTTGAATACATCCTCGTTATAACCCAACTGATCATTATGCGCGAGCCTACGGAAGAACTCCAGGATGCGCCGTGATTTCTCCTCTTTGCAATCTCCTCCAATGAGGGAGGACACCGTAATCGCGCCGGCATTGATCAACGGATTGAACGGAATTCCGGGTTCAACCAGTTCAAGCTTGATCATCGAGTCGTAATCATCGCCTGTAGGTTCTTTTCCTACATTAAAGAAGACTGCTTCTTCTCCATGATCCATTAAGGCCAGAATTAAGGTGAAGACTTTGGAGATACTTTGCATCGTAAATGGCACACCGCAATCCCCTGCCGACACATGATTGCCTTCGGCGTCCATGATATGTATACCCAGCTCATCCTGAGAAGCTTTGACAAGCTCCGGGATATAAGAAGCGACTTTACCTTGCCCTGTGTGCAACCGACTGGTCTCCAGCCACTCCGGCAGTAAATCATTCAGACGCTCCATGATTGTATTGCTCATATGTCATCTCCTCCACATCTCTATATGTACCTCTTGCATGAAATGTGCATGGTGAGCGCCCATATCATTAATGAGCAATGAGCTCCATCCATCCCATGCAAGATGCCTCATATGTCTGATTACCCGCAGAACAGTTACTTTACCGCTTCATTTGAAGATCTAACTCCAAAATCTCACCAGGAAGACCATCATAATCGCCTGTCCAGGTGGATACAAAGTTCTGTCTGGTTAAAATCTGGCGGGAAGCGACGTTAGACGGATCGATAACAGCATAGAGCGATCCAATCCCTGCGGCCTGTGCCTGGATAATCAACCGTGACGCAATGGATGTGCCTTGGCCTTTGCCCCAATGTTCGGGCAGAATCATATAACCTATTTCGGCCCGATTCGGGTCTTTCTGATCTGGAATCAGTTTGGCATAGGCTACTCCCGCACCTTCTTCACTGAATACTCGGTAATGTCCACATGTGGAACGTTCATTAAACTCCAGCATGGATTTGAATTGCGTTCTCGCCTCTTGCTCCGGTATTGCCCGTTCTGTAATCTGTTTCATCACTTCCGTATTGGAAACCAATGCGTAATAATCGTCAAAATCAGGTTGTGTGTATTTAATGAATTTCATGATATGCCTCCTCTGGGGTACATAACTTGGTCTTGGTGTTGTTGAATTCACCTAGAGTATAACAGAAGCGAATGATGGAATGCACACAAGGCCCCCCACTTGCAGGCAGCCGGATGGTCCAAAAGGCCAACAGTCTGACCAGCAATTTGGCAACAGTAGATACCAAAAAGCGGCCTCATCTGGAGACCGCTTTGTATACTTTGTTTTTAATTTGCTTTTTAAGATGAAGAAATATTCTCTGTTCGGTGCTTCCAATGCGTGCTATTAGCTTGCCCGTGATGAAGGCTTAAGGTTCATCTGTTTTTCACGTTGACTTGCACGACGACCTTGACCTGGAGGGGTAATGATCAGTGCGAGCAACAGGGAGACTGCACAGAGTACGGCAATCACGATGAAGGTTAGATGAAACCCGCCCAACAGGGCGCTGATGAATGATCCTGCCAAAGCACCAAATCCAAAGCCCTGATAGATCACGCCATAGTTTTTGCTCTGATTTTTCAGTCCGAAGTAATCAGCCACAATCGCCGGGAATACCGTAATGTTACCGCCGAAGCAGAATGCAACGGCCGCCACACAGGCGAAGAAGATCCCGAAGGTCAATGGAACCAGACTAAGTGTCATGACAGCTACAGCTGTCACCAGCAGTGCACCAGCGATGACTTTCATTCGTCCTACTTTGTCCGACAGCGCACCGAGAATAATACGTCCTGCCGTGTTAAAGATCGCAACCATGGCCACTGCGTTGGCAGCTGTAGCTACATCTAGACCTGCAAGCTGTACACCGATGTCTTTGACAATACCGATCAGATAAAGACCGCTCATACACGCCGTGAAGAAAATAACGAACAACATGTACGCTTCTTTTGTACGTAGCATCTCTTTCACCGTGTATTCCTGACGCGCCACCACTTGTTTCGGGCCATTCTTGCTTGCCGGAGCCTGTTCACGAACAACCGCCTCACGGATCAGGAATGATCCGGCAACCACCAGAACCAGAACAATAATGCCCCAGTACATAAATGCCTGAGCAGGACCAACGGCCCCGATCAATGCCGAGTTCACATATTTGAACAATAAACTACCGGTACCGAAGGCGCCGACTGAGATCCCCGAGATCAGACCTTTACGTTCCGGGAACCATTTGATCAGATTGGACAACGACGTAATGTACGCCGTACCATCTGCAAAACCAACGACAAATCCAGCCAAAATATACAGCAGAGTTAATGAAGAGACTTGGGAACTTAGAATAAGACCCAGCCCAAGCACAACCCCGGCCACACGGATCAGGCGCTGAAGTCCCCACCGTTCCTGCAACCGCCCTGCAAACAATGTGGCAAATGCCAAAGCAAAACTGGTAATTGAAAAAGTTATCGCGACCGAGCTGACGTCCCATCCGAAACGATCAGACAGCGGTTGATTGAATAAACTCCACGTATAGATGGTTCCAAGACCCATTTGTACAATGATAGTCCCCAAAACAATAAGCCAGCGGTTCATATTTGTAGGTGCAGATGTTGATTTAGGTGCTGATGAAGCGGATGAAATAGCTGCTTTCATCGTGATCTCCCCTTTGCCGATGTCATATACATGAATGCGTTCACAAGGTAATCATACATGAAAGGGGATTCATTACACCGTTTTGAGCATGAGTTGCATCAGATGCGGAATGAAATGCTTCTAGATGCGCATGAGTTGCCTGAACTCTTTGACCTTCCCGCGACTTACGGGTACCTCAGCTTCCAGATCACGCAGGCGAAGCAGGTACGTATTATTGAACCAAGGTACGATTTCACGGATTTGCGACAGATTTACAACGTACGAACGGTGGCAGCGAAAGAACGTATCCTGTGGCAGACGGCTGTGAAAATCCGATATGCTCACTGGCATGGTAAACTCCCCATTTTTGGTATATACCTTCGTCACTTTCTCTTGCGCTTCCGCATAGTAGATATCTGCCGTATCCGTAACAATAATATTGTCATTCCGCAGCAGATTAATTCTTCTGTTGGTATGGGAATTCGTATCTCGTACCAGTTCACCGTGCGCGGCAGATCCATCTTCCATAGGGGCTGGTTCATCCTCAACATATTGCTCCACTGGCGCATGATCGCGCTTGAATGCTATCTCCAGCTTATGGAGCATCGCAGCGATTCTCTTCTCGTCATAAGGCTTCAAAATATAATCAAATGCCTCCAACTCAAAGGCTTCTGCTGCATGTTCCTTGTACGCCGTAGTAAAAACAATATAGGGTTTTGTTGCAAACTTCCCAATATGATGGGCCAGCATCATGCCATCCAGCGAGGGAATATTGATATCGAGGAAAATGACATCCACTTCTTGTTCCTGCAAAAATTTCAGTACATCCAGCCCGTCTTCAAGGCGATCCACCACCTCAATCTGGCTATGTTCCTGGATTAAGTAATTCAATTCCTCGCTTGCCAAAATCTCGTCTTCCACAATAAGAGCTCTCATTGATCCATCATCACCTTGTTACGACATCTCCTTTGGGCACATCAAATAAAATATCGGTTCCTTGTTCCAGCCTGGTAATGGTTACACCTTGTCCGTAAATAAGCTTGACCCGGCGATGCACATTATACAGCCCGATCTGGTTACCAGGCATACGGTCATGGTAGACCCGTTCAATAATATCTGCACTGATACCTGCCCCTGTATCGCTGACACTAATGCGAACAAACTCCGGATAATCCTGTACCCGAATTCGAACAGTACCCGGTCCTTTCACCTTGAGAATGCCATGAATAATGGCATTTTCGACGAGCGGCTGGATGACAAGACTCGGAATATGCACCGCGACCTCATCAATCTCATAGATTACATTCAGTCGGCTGCCAAAACGCGCTTTCTCAATCTCTACATAATTACGAACCTGCTCCAGTTCCTTATGAATATCAATTAACTCATCCGACAGTTCCAGATTGTACCGCATGTACCCAGATAGATTCACAATCAGCTCCCTAGCACGATCCGGTTTGGTTCGGATGGATGAAGCAATCGCATTTAGCGCATTAAACAGAAAATGAGGGTGAATGGTTGTCTGTAATGCACGCAGCTCCGCTTTGTTGGCAGCAGCCTTGATCTCCTCTACCCGCGATACCTCCATCTGGGTCGAGATGATCTGCGACAGACCTACAGCCATCGTTTGCAAAGGATACGTAATTTTATAGGCTTTGCGATAATATATTTTGAGCGCACCTGTAATTTCTCCTCGTTCTTTAAGCGGAATGATTAACAACGAGTGGATATCCGGTGTTTTCTCATCAATGACATCATTACTGATTGTAATCTCCCCGCTAGATATCGTCTTCTTGGTCATCTCACTTATAATTTCATTGCCAATATGATATCGTTCCTCACCAAATCCTACATATGCCAGTACATTCCGGGTATCCGTAATCGCAACGGCATCTGCCTGAATATCCTCCTGAATAATCCGGCAGATTTTGCGCAGAGAATCCTCGTCAATGGAACGGAAGTACGGCAAGGTTTTGTTGGCAATCTCCAGCGCGAGCTTCGCCTGACGAGCTGCAATCATTTCCTTTTCCCCTTCAACACTCTGCACCAGGAGCACAATTAGCCCTATGTTAACTTCACCCAGAATCATGGGCAGCGCAATCTTGGAAACAATATCTGCACCCAATGGATCGGGATAGGAAAATAGCAGGATCAGTAACATCGTGAGCGCTTCACAGATCATACCTGCACCAATACCAATAATCCATCGCTTAGGCTTGGGCGTGTACTTATGTATATATCCGGATACCAGACCCGCCAGGATACTCGTGATTAGACAAGGTATAGCTGTGACACCATCCATATCGATCAAATACCGATGTACACCTGACACAATCCCCGTAATAATACCCACAGGCGCCCCGAACAAAATACCACCCGATAGCACCGCTATAATGCGGACATTCACCAGTGAACCTTCCACATTAATGCCCGTATACGTTCCGAAGATGGCAAAAGCACAGAATAACAAGGTAACCGCAATAGACTCCTGCCACCTTAATTTCCCCTTTTGCAGAATCTGCCTAAACCTCGGCACCCTCGACAGAAAGAATAAAAATATAATCAACAGCGCCGCCCGTTCAAATAAACCAAGCAGCATCGTAAACATCTCCAATCGTACTTCCTCCACATCTGTCTGAAAATAAAAGGCATGTCTCATTGTAATGCCAATCCGCCACAACATCTATAAATTAACTCTGATTCACACAACTAACTTGTATGCAACAGTTTACCGCTCCCCCTGGAGGAAAGCAAAGTACATCCTGTGACAATCAAAAAAGGGAATATGTGAAGATCAATCATCACCTCATATTTCCATAAAATCAACAAATCCAGAAATTCCTATGATATAATTAATGACTTGTCATGTTATTCCAATTGGTCAAAAATTAATTACAGAAAGGTGTTCAAGCATGCTTGCCATTATACTCCTAGGTTCACTTCTGCTTTTTAGTCTAATATGGCTTATCCTGTATGGTGTCTCCAGACGATCGAACGATCCTGATCGCTCAACAAGACTTGTCCTGCAAATGATTTTATTTATTTCAATCCTGGTCTTACTTGTGCAAGACTATATCCTGAAAGAATTGCCTTCCAATAGCATTATCATTGTAGTTCTAATCATAACTTTAATCATCTCCAGCTCTTTTCCTGATCAAAGTAAGAGGGCAACAGATAAAATTACATAATCATTCCATTTAATGCCCAACTAAAACCTCCATCATCCCAACTGCTCTCCACCACAAAAAAAGGGTGTTCCATCATGTCATACATGACTAGTGGAACACCCCTTCCTAAATTACCAAACAATCATTCATGTAATTTGGTTTTTCTAAAATGAACTCCAGCTACATAGTAACGGAGAGTGCAGAACCAATCTGAAGAAGCGAAGCGTGCGCCTTTATCCCCGGATTTTACCCTTTAGAAAAGGGGATCAAAAAATCCGGGGATAACAGCGATCGGAAGATGGTACTGCACTCGTAGTGGCCACGTGTAACACCCTGTAGTTCATTTTACCCCACCCAACATTACATCGAATCCCTACCTAAACATCCCCCACAGCTTAATCAAATGAAACGTATTGTTCGGATCAATCTTCTGCGCGAGTACAAACGCAACAAACTGCTCCTCCTGTGCCGCAGAAAAATTCTCATTCATAATGACTGCTGAAGACTTGACCAGCCTTCTGACCTTGGCCTTATCTTGCAGATCAGACTTGGTCACCCCATCAATCAACTTTTTGATACGCTCTTTAACTGCGGGGTTTTTCATCTTTAGTTTGATCCGCTCCACCAGTTGCGGACTAATTCCATATTGTTGGTAACCCAAAACGTATAGCACCTCCCAAAGAATGAACTCACTTCTTATTCATATGTCGGGAGGGCTTGTACACTTGTCTTTTTTTACAAAGGTAATATGAAAAACCAGCTATCAAAGCAAGCTTTAGTCAATCAGATCACCCTTAAATACTTGCTGTTGCTGTAGGAAATCACGCAAAGGTGCGTAGTCCACAGATGTCCAGAAATTTACTTCCGCAATCAACTGGGATACATCATCTCGGGCTTGTTCCAGCACAGCAAAATCGGCAACCATATCAGCAAGACGGAACTCGGGCAATCCGCTCTGTTTGGTACCAAAGAAATCACCCGGACCCCGGAGATCGAGGTCCCGACGAGATACCTCGAATCCATCCTCCGTTTCCGTCATGACCTTCATACGTTCCTGTCCGACCTCTGTCTTGGGATCAGCAATGAGTACACAATAGGATGCATGGGCCCCACGACCAACCCGACCACGAAGCTGATGCAGCTGGGACAGACCGAAACGGTCCGCATCCATAATGACCATTAACGTGGCATTCGGCACATCGACCCCGACCTCCACAACGGTGGTGGAGACCAGCAGCTGAATATCATTGCTATAGAAGTCACGCATCATCTCTTCTTTCTCCGCAGCCGTCATCCGTCCATGCAGCAGACCTACACGATATTTCGGAAAGTTCTGCTGCATCTGCACATGCAGATCAATCGCATTCTGCACATCCAGCTTCTCCGACTCTTCAATGAGCGGACAGATCAGATAGGCTTGACGCCCTTGATCCACTTCTCTGGAGATAAACCCGAGCACCCGCTCCATCATATCGTGCTTGACCCAATACGTGGAGATTGG
The DNA here is from genome assembly GCF_038595085.1 of Paenibacillus sp. FSL R5-0749. Taxonomy (NCBI): domain Bacteria; kingdom Bacillati; phylum Bacillota; class Bacilli; order Caryophanales; family Paenibacillaceae; genus Paenibacillus; species Paenibacillus sp. FSL R5-0749. The sequence continues at coordinate 4,516,038 of NZ_CP152005.1, forward strand.
AATCCGTCCCTTCGGACGTTCCGAGATGGTGGATACTTCAATGTCACCAAAAGCCGTAATTGCCAGTGTCCGTGGAATGGGCGTAGCCGTCATCGTTAACACATCCGGGTTGTATCCTTTGCGTCGTAAAACGCTGCGCTGATTCACCCCGAAGCGATGCTGCTCGTCCGTCACCACAAGGCCCAGATCACGGAAGAAAACATCTTCCTGAATCAGGGCGTGTGTGCCGACCACGATATCCATCATGCCCATTTGCAACGACGCGATCAGATCTTTACGTTTACGCCCATTTACACTGCCTGTTAACAGGCCTACAGTTACCCCAAACGGTTCAAACAGCTTTTGCAGTGAACGCATATGCTGCTCCGCCAGAATCTCTGTAGGCACCATCAGAGCCCCTTGAAAACCGGATCGAACAGTCGTGTATAGCGCAATTGCCGCAATAACCGTTTTACCCGATCCTACATCACCCTGCAATAACCGATTCATTGCATAAGGCGAACGCATATCATGCAGAATTTCAAGCTCCACCTTTTTCTGAGCATCTGTCAGTTCAAATGGTAAACTGCGTACAAACTCACGAATCGTTGTATTGTCCGTGGTATGTACCACACCATCCATCCGATTCCGGTTGAGCGCACGATACGCCTGCATTTTCAGCTGGAACAGAAACAGTTCTTCATACACCATCCGCTGTCTGGCCTGTTGGCCTTCCCGGTTGTCCTGTGGACGATGAATTCCCGCAATCGCCTGCTTTCGCGGCATGAAGCTGTATTTCCTCATCAAGGACTGGGGCAGAATCTCGGGAATCATATCTCCGAATTGGATTAATCCCTGATTGATCGTTTTGCGCATCCATTGTTGCGTCAGCTTGCCGGTTACTGAATATACAGGTTGCAGTGTACCTGAACGCCCATCGCCTTTATCGGGAAACTCCGAGTCGGTAACTGTCATCTGCATGCGTTTTTGTTCCCACTTCCCCGTAATCACAATCTCACGATTGGGCGTAAGCTGTTCTTTGAGAAAATGGCGATTGAACCAGGTCGCTGTAATCATCCACTCTTCCGTCATGATCTTACAGGTGAGACGGGACTTTTTGCCGTATCGTTGTAATACAGGAATGCCCATCACCTGTCCCTGGACCGTAATCTTGTCCCCATCCTTCACTTCACTAAGCGAACGCAGACGATAGTCCTCATAACGGAACGGATAATATTCAAGCAGGTCTTTAACAGTAGAGATGCCAAAGGCGTGAAGCTCTCCCTCTTTGAGAGCACTCACGCCGTTAATTTGCTTAACAGATATTTCTTCCAATTTCATGTCTAATCCCTCATTCCGGAACAGGCCACATAAAGATCGCAATGACACCAGGTCCAACATGACTGCCAATTACGGCTCCAATATTGGTATAGATCACTTCATTCACTGTAAAATGACCACGCAGCTGCTCTGCACAAGCGATCGCTGATCCCGGGTCAGCGGTATGACCTACCGCGAGGTTAACCCGTTTGCCTGCAAGATCCTTCTGGAACAGCTCAATAATGCGTGCCATTGCCTTTTTATGACCTCTGACTTTCTCAACTGCGTAGATAACGCCTTCTTCATCAATAGACAGGATCGGCTTAATGTTAAGCAACGTTCCCAAGATGGCTGAAGCTTTGCCAATCCGACCGCCTTTTTGCAGATACTCAAGGGTATCCACGAGAAAGAACAATTTACGAGATTTTTGCATCTCTTCAATGGCAGCAGCGATTTCGACTGCTGACTTCCCCTGTTCGGCAAGTTCAGCAGCCTGTACCACCATTAGACCGTATCCATACGATGCTGACTTCGAATCCAGCACGGTGATGTCACCCTCACGCTCCAGCAAAGACTTGCCAAGCATGGCCGATTGGTAGGTACCACTCATGCCGGACGACAGGTGGATGGATACAATCGGGCGTTCCGGGTTCTCATCCAGAAGTGATTGATATACATTCATGAAATCAGTTGGAGAAGGCTGTGAAGTTGTAGGCAACACAGAAACCTTCTTCAATTTTTCGTAGAACTGTTCCGAAGTCAGATCAACGCCATCTGCATAAGTCTCTTCACCGAACAGAACGCGTAACGGAACAATATGAATCCCGTATTTGCGAATGAGTTCTTCGGGAATATCCGCCGTACTGTCTGTTACTATCGCAACCTTGTGGCTCATGACTCTCCTCCTCTTCGCCAGAGTGCTATTGGTACCTGTTCAAAAACTCAATAAGAGACGTTTTGAACAACCTTTATTAGGACTCTACGGAGAACAAATAATAATACACAGGCTGTCCTCCACGATGTGCCTCTACCTCAGCATCAGGATACTCTACTTCAAGCCATGCAGCGAGGGCAGCAGTAACCTCAGGGTCAGCTTCGTCCCCTTCAAGGATCGTCACCACTTCATCTCCGCTCTCCATCATCTGCTTGAGCAGACCTTCACATGCTTGAAGCATGACTTCATCCGTCGCTACAATTTTGGAGTTATGAATACCAATATAGTGTCCCGCCTTGATATCCAATTCATCATATTGCGTATCACGAACCGCATGAGTTACTTGACCGGACTGTACCCGGCTGATGGCCTCCAACATTTGGTCACGGTTCGTTTCCGCAGACTCATCTTCCTGGAATGCAAAAGCAGCAGCCATTCCCTGTGGAATGGTCTTGCTCGGAATAACCGTAATTCGGCGCTCATCTTCAAGCAGTTCACGTGCCTGCTCCGCAGCCAGTACAATATTCGAGTTATTCGGGAGTATGAATACCTGTTCCGCAGCAATGGAGCGAACGGCTTTTACAAAATCTTCCGTGCTCGGATTCATCGTCTGTCCACCGGACAGAACAACATCGACGCCAAGACTTTGGAAAATCTCTGCAATACCCTCACCGGAGGATACCGCAATAAAACCATACGGTGCCATCTCATCTGCAGGAAGCACAGCTTCTTCCATACTGCGTGCTGCCTCAGGTGGAATCTCTGCAAACAATTCAGGTGATGGAGCAATATCCATGCCTGCTGTCAGGAGATCCCGATGCTGTTCACGCATATTGAGAATATGAATCTGTGTAATCTCACCATAATGCAGTGCCAGATTCAACACATCGCCTGGAGTTTTGGAATGGACATGAACTTTGATAACTTCATCATCGGCAATGATAATGATCGAATCCCCGTTAACTGACAACGCTTTCCGGAATGCCTCATCATCAAATGCCACTCCTGCGTTCTCTCCAAGTTCACGATTAATGAAGAATTCCATATCATACAGGAATTCAATATCCTCCGTTTCCAATCTCGCCTGCGCAGACAATGGCATCTCCGGCGCAATCACCTGCTGTTGTGCAGGCTTCTTGATATCCACTTCTGCCGGTGCAGCCGGTTTCAAAGCAGATGCTGCCACGGATGGGGTTACTTCTTTGTTCAGCGAAGTACGATTCACACCGTCACTTTGCAGCAATACTTCCATAAAGCCCTCGTAGATATATACAAGCCCCTGACCACCTGAATCCACAACACCCACCTGTTTCAGTACAGGAAGCAATTCCGGAGTCATGGCCAGTGCTTCTTTTGCTTTTAACAAAACTTCATTCATTAATTCAGTAATATCATTCGTCCGTCTTGCGTAGTAGTTGGCATGTTTCGCCGCTTCCTTGGCTACGGTAAGAATGGTCCCTTCAACGGGTTTTACGACTGCTTTGTAAGCTGCGTCAACACCGTTCTGAAGGGCTGCTGCAAATTGGAGCGTATTCAGTTCCTCATAGGGAGCAGCTGAACGACTAAAACCACGGAACAATTGCGACAGAATAACTCCTGAATTCCCCCGTGCGCCCATAAGCAGGCCTTTCGATAGAATACCGGCAGCTTCGCCGATGGAGGCAGAACTTTTTCTTTTAATCTCTGCGACTCCTGCACTCATTGTCAAATTCATGTTCGTTCCCGTGTCACCATCCGGCACAGGGAAAACATTCAGGGAATTGACGTGCTCTGCATGCTGTCCAAGTTGTTCCGCTCCGGCAAGTACCATAGCGGTGAAATCTGTTCCATTTAAAGAACGTATACTCAAGTGAGAATTCCCCTTCCTAGCTTGATACACGAACACCTTGCACCAAGATGTGTCTGGTCTGTTCATGCGCTAACGCGGACTGCGTTATTCTTCGTCCATACCTTGTCCGGCACAGGCATACAATACAACATGTCAGCCGGATTAACGGTCTGGGCGGCCGGGCTACCAATATCCTGCACTCTCTGCACCCCTAACTTCGGGGCATACGGATATGCACCGGTATCAAGAGCCGGCATGAATGCCGCGTGGAGACTGGTGCCAATGATGGAATGCCGCAGCTCACAGCGTTGCCAAAAAGCAGACCACCGACCTCTAGGTACGGTGTATTCTCCGACTTCCTCGCGGCAACAGCCTGTTCACCACTGTATTATGGACTACTCAACATTGTACTATATTAGGCAGGAGAAATAAATAAAGTTTTTGGATCAGTTGACGAAGCTTTTTTGATTATGATATTATATTCAAGTATTGTTTTATGCAGGTTAAGTAATGGAAATGATCCGGTCATGCCGGCTTAAACAACGCCATTAGCTACTGAAGCCTGATCTTTAGGATCAGGAAGAACAATTTAGTCCTTATGGAATGACTTTTCGTTTCTGAAGGCAACTGGTTATTTTAGGATAGGAGGTGTAATCTATGTCTCGCAAATGTTATGTGACAGGTAAGAAACCGGGCACCGGTAACCACGTATCCCACGCTAACAACCGTAACCGTCGTACTTGGGGCGTAAACGTTCAGAAGGTCCGCATTCTCGTTGACGGCAAACCAAAACGTGTATACGTAAGCACCCGTGCACTGAAAGCCGGTAAAGTGACTCGCGTATAATCACGCAAAGCTACTATAAATCGGGTAAGCAAAAAGCACCTTGTTCCTTGCAGGTGCTTTTTTGGTATTCAAAAAAGTGATTCTTGAATACACTCTTGAACATGTGAATGGCCGCCGCATGGCGCTTCGCAGGTACGAATTCCAGATTAGCCTGAGCCAAAGCGGCGGTATTCCCTGTTACCTTATCAATCGGATCAGTTCTTTTGAAACGTATTAAGAATCGCCTTTACAAACCCTCCCAAAAACTTCGGCAGTTTGAATGTGTAAAATTTCATAATTCACCCTCCCCATCATGCTCATGCGTCCGCCGTATCCTATGCTTCAGGCCTTCTTTACCTCAAACACGACAAAAAAGGCTACATGAGAAACCTGCTCATGTAACCATATTTATGCGGAACCATCGATCCCTATTCCACAATGACAAGCCCGAAGATCAGGTCATTTACGTTTGGGTAGGAATATATTGATAGGCAGCGATCATGAAAACACTCATTAGATAATACAGTATGCCGAAGATAACAAAAGTAACCCGATGTCCCGTACGATCAAATTTGCGGAAATACATAATAACAACACCCACCCCGATCAATGACGTAATGGCATTATACGGGGACTGAATAACCGCAAACAGAGCAAGCACAAGTCCCGTTACGAGACTCGCAGCCATCGTCCACAGCGTCTCCTTAAGAGTCATCAATTAGCCTCCGTAGCTACGGCGAATTTCAGTAATCGCTGCAGCACGATCTTCACGTCCAAATACGGCACTACCGGCAACGAGTACATCTGCTCCAGCTTCCACCACAAGCGGGGCTGTGTCGGCAGCAATTCCGCCATCCACTTCGATATGTACATCATGACGTCCCTTTTCATTTAACCAGGTACGAATTTGCTTGATTTTGTTCATGGTACCCGAGATGAAAGCCTGTCCGCCAAAACCAGGATTCACCGTCATAACAAGAACCATGTCCACATCATCCAGAACTTCAAGAATGGCAGACGCCGGCGTTCCCGGATTAAGGGCAACTCCTGCTTTCACTCCCTGTTCCTTGATCAGATGAATAACGCGGTGCAGATGCACACAAGCCTCAGCATGCACGGTAATGACTGCTGCACCGGCTTTGGCAAATTCCTCAACATAACGTTCCGGATTCTCAATCATCAAGTGCACATCGAGCGGCAAGCTTGTATGCGGTGCGATCGCCTTTACAATCGCAGGTCCAAGCGTAATATTAGGGACAAAGTGACCGTCCATAACGTCAACATGGATCCAGTCTCCTCCTGCAGCTTGGGCTTCGGCAACTTCCGCACCAAGGCGGGCAAAATCAGCTGATAATATCGATGGGGCAATTTTAATCATGTTAATACCTCCGCTTCTTATCTTTCATTTCGGTAAGGAACTGCACATAGTGCTGATATCGGCTTTCGGAGATTAGACCTTCCTCCTTGGCCGCGAGCACACGACAACCTGGTTCATGGGTATGGGTACACCCCCGGAACTTGCACTGATCTGCAAACTGGGCGAATTCCCGGAAACACGTGGAGAGTTCCTCCACACCAATCTCCAGAAAGTCCAGTTGGCTGAACCCTGGCGTATCCGCCACAAATCCACCATTATCCAAGGGGATAAGTTCTACGTGCCTGGTGGTGTGTTTCCCTCGTCCAAGACGCATGCTGATCGCACTCGTCTCCAGCGTTAGGCCGGGCATCAATGCATTTAACATGGACGACTTGCCTACACCGGATTGACCAGAGAATACGCTAATCTTGCCAGCGAGGCGATCTCTGAGCAGTTCACTGCCTTCACCGGTACGTGAACTTGTGGAAATCACTTCGTAACCAACCTGTTCATACAATGCTTTCACTTCAGCAACAGTGTCTTTGGCTGGATCAGCCAAATCCTGTTTGGTCAGCACAATCAGAGCATCCAGACCAGCCTGCTCGATGTGAACAAGGAACTTGTCCAACAAATTCAGGTTCATATCCGGTTCTTTCACCGAGAATAACAGAACAGCCAAACTTACATTGGCCACTGGAGGACGGATGAGTTCCGTCTCACGCTTCCGGATTTCATCCACCGTTCCTTCACCGTTCTCCGTCAACATGTAGCTGACGCGGTCACCTACAAGCGGTGATGTTCCCCGTTTTCTGAAGATACCTCTGGCTCGACATTGAACGGCGGAACCTTCAACCGAAGGAACCCCGTTGTCTTCCACTGGCATGACATAATAGTAACCGCTTAGCGCTTTAACGATGATACCTTCTGGCATAGCTCCGTCGCCCTCCTTTTGATGGTGGTACATTTAATCCAGACGCCAGCATAAGCCGCCCTTATGGACGGCTTGATGCGTTAATGACTTCCTTTTTCTTCTTCTCTTTTTCCTTGCCGGGCTCCTTACCCTTATTCATGGCAGAAGTGTCTTCATCTACGCTGTCACCTTCACCGTCTGCCGGTGTGGACTCAGGCTCACCTTCCTGATTGGGGTCACCACTGCCCTCATCAACACTGCCTTGGCCTGGATCAGGCTCATTTTCTGGCGGCGTCTGCGTGTTTGGTTCCGGGTCAATGGAGGGTACGTTTACTGTTCCGTTTTTGGCTTCACTGTAGGAGACGAGATACGTATCCAGGAACTGTCCATCACGATATACAGACACAGCCCCATTTTCATTTGGAGCGAGCACAAGCGGAATGGTCAAGGTCTGGGTTGAGTTCACGGTGCGTGTTCCCCATTCCTGATTCTTGCCGCGTGCGTCTTCATACGTGATACGAATTTTACTGTTTTTACCATCTTCTTTGGGTGATACATTGATATTAAACGGATATTTCAGCGCTTCAGGCGGATACCCTGTACTGATAAAGATTGTAATCTTATCGCCAGGATTAACCTCTGTGCCCGCTTCCACAGGCCACTGCTGCGTCACTTTCCCCTGATCCACCGTATAACTTGATTCTTCCTGCACCTGAGCAAGCACAAGTCCAGCAGATTTCAGTTTTTCTTCGGCTTCACTGCGGGTTAAATTTTTCAAATCAGGCATTTTGACCGTTTCAGTGCCTTTACTTACGGTTAGCTCAATCTGAACGGCCTCTGGATCGAATTCCTCATTGACGCCAGGGGTCTGGGAAATAACAGAACCTGAAAGCACATCATTAGAGAATTCATCTTTCCGCTGAATCTGATCTTCCTTAATGCCAAGCGCAGTCAGCTTCTTGACAGCCTCATCATAAGTTTCCTGTTTGACATCAATCATCTTCACCAGTTCTTTTTCTGCACCAACACTGAGTTGGACCTCAGAACCTTCTTTGACGACATCGCCTTCTTTTCTGCTCTGGTCAAACACAATACCGGGTTCGACACCCTCCTGATAGAGACGGATGACCTCATCACTGACCACGAGTCCTTTCTCCTCAAGCATTTCGCGAGCTTTTTCTTCTGTCTGGGTGATCACGTTAGGCACGGTAACTTCAGGTACAACCAGCATACCTTTGACATACCATACAACGCCCACCATGGCGATTAGAATAAGAACGGTTAATGAAATGAGTAATGCTGGTTTTTTCCAGTTCTTAGCTTTCGCTTTACCCTTGCCAGTTTCTTCGTCAGACTCCATCACTGGCACCGCACCCGTCGACGTAACTCCGCGCGGTTCAGGCTTGATCGCTGGCATAACGCGGGTCTGGTCTATATCATCCTCATCCGGAAAATCAATCTTCGTTTCATTACGTCTCTCCGGCATCAGGCAAGTTTCCAGATCAGTCTGCATTTCCTTGGCCGACTGATAACGTTCCTGCGGATTTTTACGCATGGATTTCAAGATGACATTTTCCACACTTTGCGGAATCAATGGATTGAATTTGCGTGGTTCATCGAACTCTTCCTGCAAATGCTTCAATGCCACACTGATTGGACTTTCACCCAGAAACGGAAGTTGCCCAGTAAGCATTTGGTAAAGTACGATCCCAAGAGAATATAAGTCCGATTTTTCACCAGTAACGATGCCTTTGGCATGTTCCGGTGAGAAGTAATGTACAGAACCAACTACTGAACCCGTCTGCGTAATCGTTGTAGATGTAACTGCACGGGCAATCCCAAAGTCCGTTACCTTCACGCGGCCATTCCGGCCAATTAATATATTATGCGGTTTGATATCCCGATGAATGATTTGATTATGATGTGCATGATCAAGAGCATCTGCAATCTGTGATGCAATGCGGACCGATTCGTCCACTTGCAGAGGCGCACGCTCTTTAATAATTTCATTCAGGTTTTTGCCTTCCACATACTCCATGACAATATAATGAACGTCATCTTCCTGCCCCACGTCATAAATGCTAACTACATTCGGATGAGACAGTGATGCTGCCGATTGTGCTTCTCTGCGGAAACGGCGAATAAACTCTTCGTCATGCACAAACTGTTGTCTTAGAACTTTAATCGCTACATTCCGGTTCAACAGAAGATCCTGGGCTTTGTACACAAGAGCCATGCCGCCACCGCCGACACGCTCAATCACTTCATAGCGTCCGCCTAGCTGGTGCCCAATCATGACTCACACCCCGTTTCCGTATCCACGGAACCATCCTTCTGCAACTCGAACAAGGCAACCGTGATGTTGTCGTCTCCCCCAGCAAGTAAAGCCAACTGAAGCAGTCGGTCTGCACGATCTTCGAGTGCCAATTCCAGATTGCCGGCAACCTGAATAATCTGCTCATTGCTGACCAGGTTACTGAGACCATCACTGCACAGGAGAAGAACTTCGCCTTCCTCCAGCTTGACGGTATCCAGGTCTACCTTCACCTCGGCATCTGTTCCGAGTGCACGAGTTAACACGTTGCGACGTGGATGATGGGACACATCCTCTTTGCTAATCTGACCGTTTTTGAACAATTCATTCACCAGTGTATGGTCCTCGGTTAGCTGGATCACAGCTTTGTTCGCAATTTTGTAGGCTCTGCTATCCCCGATGTGTCCAATAACACCTTCCGTATCGTTCAATAATGCCGCAACCACGGTTGTTCCCATGTTGTGATACTTGTCATCTGTGGATGCCGTGCGGAAGATAACTTCGTTGGCATGCAAAATAGCATCGCTTAGAGCTGCAGACAGAGACGCATGTGACAGACCTGGTTCCAGTGTTCCCAAATCTTGTACCAACGTCTCCACTGCCAAGCGGCTTGCCGTATCCCCTGCAAGATGTCCACCCATGCCATCGGCAACAATACCCAGAATATATCCTGTATCCAGATTACGAATCCAGGCTGAATCTTCATTCACCGAACGCACTCGTCCGATATGGCTCACATGAACTGTTTTGATCAAAACGTTCTCACCTCAACTCCATATGCTTTGCACGAAGCTGACCGCAAGCGGCAGCAATATCATGTCCCTGTTCACGACGAATGGTTACATTAACACCCTGTTCCGAGAGAATCTTCTGAAAATTGAAAATGTCGCTTCTCGATGTTCTTACGTACTTGCGTTCAGGTACATGGTTAACCGGAATAAGATTCACGTGGCATAACATGTTCTTAAGCACACTTGCCAGTTCCGCTGCATGCTCTGGCTGATCGTTTACGCCACCAATCAGTGCATACTCAAACGTAATTCTCCGACCTGTTTTGGCCAGATAATAACGAAGGGACTCCATTACGTCTTCAAAAGGAAAACGACGGTTAACCGGCATCAATTTCGAACGAAGTGCATCATTCGGTGCATGAATCGAAATGGCGAGGTTAATCTGTGTATCTTCATCTGCAAACTTGTAGATGTTCGGAACAATTCCGCTCGTTGATACCGTGATGTGACGCTGACCAATGTTCAATCCTTTTTCATGAATCATGATGCGCAGGAAAGTCATCGTTGCTTCATAGTTTTCGAAAGGTTCACCCGAACCCATGATTACAATGCTGCTGACACGTTCGCCGCGTTCATCCAGAATTTTCTGAGCCTGTACAACCTGGGCAACAATCTCTCCAGCCGTAAGGTTACGCTTGAGTCCACCCAATGTAGATGCACAGAACGTACAACCAATACGACATCCAACCTGCGTGGTTACACAGATGCTGTTCCCGTAGTTATGCTTCATAATTACAGTCTCGATGGCATGATCATCATGAAGACCAAAGAGGAATTTAACCGTTCCATCCTTGGATTCAAACTTTGTAATTTCCTTAAGCGTTACGAATTCAAATTGCTCTGTCAGCTTCTCACGCAATGGCTTGGACAGATTCGTCATTTCACTGAAATCATTCACGCGTTTTACATAAATCCAGTCAAAGATTTGACCACCGCGAAACGCCGGCTCCCCATTCTCCACAGCCCATTGCTGCAATTGTTCCAGAGAATAATCATATATAAAAGGTTTCATTTTGTTGTCAACACCTATTCCTTCTTTTCTTTTCGTTTGGCTTCCTTCTTTTCGTTCCATTCGTCCTATTCTATCACAAAGACCACGTTACATCCATGTATACCCTTGATATCTGTACTTCATGCATTATAACACCTGAATGCCGCCATCGCACCCTGTCATCCCTTTTCTCTAACCATTATGCTGAAGTCCCATCACAAAGAAATCCGCCGAAGTTCCCCTCGGCGGCCGTGCTTCCGTGCTCTATTAAACTGTTATTCCACTGTTTTTGTCAACCGTGCGATGAAAAATCCGTCGCTGTGAGCGTATTGTGGCAAAATCTGAACGCCTCCGTTCACAACCTTCAATTTCGCTGTCTCCGATTCAGTCCAGACAGATACTTCTGCTGGACGATATTCCGGATGTCGATTCAAGAAGTCTGCGACCATATCCTCATTCTCAGCAGGCTCAATTGTACATGTGCTGTACACCAAAATACCACCTGGTTTTAACAACGGCGCAACACGATCAAGCAGTTCACGTTGCAAGCTTGCGATATCTTTGATGTCTTCTACGGATTTGGTCCATTTTACATCGGGCTTCCGTCGAATAACACCCAGGCCGGAACATGGCGCATCCAGCAAAATGCGGTCAAACGATGCTTCCGGATACCGCTCGTTCAGATCAAGAGCATCTCCAGTTACAGCATCGATGCAGCTCAGACCGAGACGCTCCGCCTGATCCAGGATCAACTGGCGCTTATGAGCATGTACATCGTTCGCGAGAATACGACCGCGATCGTGCATTTTCTCCGCCATGTGAGCTGTTTTACCACCCGGAGCTGCGCAGCAATCCAATACAAGTTGGTCTTCTTCTGGTGCAACTGCTTCAGCAACCAGCATGGAACTTTCGTCCTGTACAGAGAACAAGCCGTCCCGATACCAGGACGTTAGTGCCATATTCCCACCACTGCGTACAAGAATTCCATCCGAACTCAACTGAGAAGCTTCAACGACTGCACCTGCGCTTGCCATCTCATGCATCAGTTTCTCCCGTGTGGTCATTGTTGTGTTGACTCGGACACTCACTGCTGGAGGCTCATTATTCGCACGGCAGATGGCTTCCGCTGTCTCCGCGCCATAATAGGCGATCCAGCGTTCAACCATCCATAACGGGTGGGAATGTTCCAGTGAAATACGTTCGGCAACCGGCAGATTCTCTGGAATACGAAGTTCATCCCGATTGCGAATCATATTGCGCAGTACACCATTCACCATTCCCGAGATTCCCTGATGGCCCAGTTTCTTCGCCAGATTAACCGCTTCGCTCACCACGGCATGCTCCGGAATACGATCCAGATATATCATCTGATATACGCTGATCCGCAGCAGACTGCGAACCCAAGGTTGCAGTTTGGATACTCCTTTGGCAACGTACCGTTCCAGATAATAATCAAGTGTATTCAATCTAGCGATTGTTCCATACACCAATTCGGTAGCTAGTCCAGCATCCGCAGGGCTCAGTTCAGCCTCTTTCAGACGACGATTCAACTCCAGATTACTGTATGCTCCATCTTGCTCAACAGCACTCAGAACCTTGACTGCCAATGCACGAGCAGATGTTTTGGGTTTCTGGGGGCGAGATGCACCACTTGTAGCCTTATGACCTTTTCCCGACGAACGACCTGGTGTGTTACCACTCATCGCAGCACCGTTCCAGATTTCAATGTACCGCCACGGGCAAAGTCAGCCGCCTTCATCACTTTTTTACCTGCAGGCTGCACCTCAGTCAACCACAGAGATCCATTACCTGTACGAACTTCAATCCCTGTCTTGTTCAATTGCAGCACTGTTCCTGGCTCTGCTTGTCCAGCATCCGAAGAGGTTTCCAGATCCACCTGATCGGGGTTAGCCGCAGCCCATACTTTGAAGACCTGATCATCCCACATCGTAAATGCACCCGAAAACGGCACAAGGCCGCGGATCTGATTGAACAATTCACGTGAAGTACGACTCCAGTCCATCTTCTCGTCATCCCGAGTCAGATTGCGAGCATACGAAGCCTCGGCATCATCCTGAGGGACTGCCGTTGTCTCGCCTGCAATCAATCGTGGCATTTCTGCCTGAAGCAGTTTGGAACCAGCCTCACTTAATTTATCAAACATCGATCCTGATGTATCTTCGTCTGTAATTGGCAGTTCCACACGCGAGATCATATCTCCGGTATCCAGGCCTTCAGCCATATACATCAATGTGACTCCTGTCACGGATTCCCCGTTAATAATGGAACGTTGGATTGGAGCTCCTCCCCGATATTTCGGCAAAAGAGAGCCATGCACGTTCACACAACCGCGAACAGGCATATCCAGCACGGCTTTGGGCAGAATCTGGCCAAAAGCCGCAGTCACGATCAGGTCCGGCTTCCATTCAGCCAAGCGGGCTACCGCTTCCGGATCACGCAGTTTAACGGGTTGAAACACAGGCAGACCGTGGCGTTCTGCCGCGGCCTTAACCGGTGTTGGCGTAAGTACTTTTTTGCGTCCCTGTGGTTTATCAGGCTGAGTCACCACACCCACCACATGGTACCCCTCTGCAATCAGCATATCGAGAGAAGGAACTGCAAATTCAGGTGTTCCCATAAAAACAATATTCAAATCGATCACTCCTTAATTACGACGCGGTCCCGTTTGATCGGCTGCAATTTCGTACACTTTCTCGGCGACATCCGTAAAGAGTACGCCATCCAGATGATCAATCTCATGCTGGAATGCACGGGACAGCAAGCCACTACCCGTAATTATCAACTCTTTGCCTTCACGATCCAGACCTTTAACCGTAACGGTCTCAAAACGGCGAACATCGCCATTAATTCCAGGGATACTCAGACATCCTTCCGGTCCGAACTGTTCTCCCTCACTTGCAATGATCTCCGGGTTAATCATCTTGATCAGCCCTTGCTCATCACCTGCGTCGATAACAATCAGCCGTTTCAAAATACCAACTTGCGGCGCAGCTAGACCTACACCCTCCGCATCGTACATGGTATCCGCCATATCATCCAGCAATTTTTGTACATTTGGTGTAATTTTGGTTACTTCTTTAGCTCTCTTGTGGAGCACCTCATCTGGTTCTTGCACGATAATGCGAATCGACATGTTGTAAGCACCTTCCTAATCCTCATCATAATTTCAGGACGATATTCTGTATTTTTGGGGTATTCATTTTAATCTATGTTTATACCGCTTGTTTACATCCGCATTGCTGCAAAATGCTTACATTAACATTTGCGGGTCTACATCCAGACTAATGAGCAATTTTTGCGCCTGAACATCATCGTCCATGCGCCGGGCTGTTGCCAGAGCGAGTCCTATGGCGTCTACATCCCCCCGCCATTTTATCATACATTGGAATCTGTATCTATTCTTAATCCGGGGAATCGGGGACGCTACCGGCCCTAATACATCAAAGGCCTCATTACTGAATCGATCCAGACTGCCGAGCCATCCGGCCGCATTAGCCTTCTCTTTCAGTATCCGCGTGTAGTTCTCGGCAAGACGAATCAACACCGGAAGTTGCTCATGCGAAAAGGTCACCAGAATCAGGCGACAGTATGGCGGATATTGCAAATTACGACGATGCAGCAGTTCCTCACGTACAAACGATACATAGTCATGCTTACTCGCATGGCCAATAGAGTAGTGCTCCGGCGTATAGGACTGAACAAACACCTCACCAGGCAATTGGTGCCGACCAGCTCGGCCAGCTACCTGTGTTAATAACTGAAACGTTTTTTCGGCAGCACGAAAATCAGGCAAATTCAATGCTGAATCCGCTGTTATCACCCCAACCAGAGTCACATCAGGGAAATCGAGCCCCTTCGCAACCATCTGGGTGCCAAGCAATACGTCAGCCTTTTTCTCACGAAACTGTTTCAGTAGCTTCTCGTGAGCCCCTTTTTCCGTTGTTGTATCTACATCCATCCGTATGACCCGAATACCCGGAAAGAGCTTCGCAAGCTCTTCCTCGACCCGTTGTGTACCTGTACCAAAGTATCGAATATGCTCACTTCCACAATCCGGGCACACTTCCGGAGCGGCTTCCGCATACCCACAGTAATGACAACGGAGATTATTGGAGCGCTGATGGTACGTCAGTGAAATATCACATTCGGGACAACCTGCTACATATCCACAACTGCGGCACATGACAAAGGTCGAATATCCCCGGCGATTCAGCAGAAGCACCGTCTGTTCACCACGCTCCAAGCGCTCCTCCAGCCCTTTGTGCAAAGCCCTGCTGAACATGGAGCGGTTACCATCCTTCAACTCCTCGCGCATGTCAACAATCCGCACCTCGGGCAGCTTGTTACCCAGTGCACGTGTTGGCATCTCCAGCAAGAGTGGTGCAAAATCATCGTTACTCTGCGAGCGTGCCGCATAGTAACTTTCCAGCGAAGGTGTCGCTGAACCCAGAACAACCACGGCCTGATGCTGCTGTGCTCTTTTAACCGCTACATCCCGGGCATGATATTTCGGCGTTTCCTCCTGTTTGTAGGAAGTCTCGTGCTCCTCATCCATAATGATCAACCCAAGCCGACTGAATGGAGCAAATACGGCTGAACGCGCCCCAATCGCAACCTTCACCTGGCCCTCACGAATTTTGCGCCATTCATCATAACGTTCACCGCCGGACAGACGACTGTGCATGACCGCAACCTGGTCGCCGAATCGCCCTTTAAAACGTTCCACCATCTGTGGTGTCAATGCAATCTCGGGTACCAGTACGATGGCCTGCCGATCCTGCTCGATGCATTGTTGAATGGTTTGAAGGTAGACTTCCGTCTTGCCGCTGCCTGTGACACCATGTAGCAAAAATACCCCGTGGCGTTGTTCCTGCAATCGGCCATTGATATTGTTGTAGACATGCTTTTGCTCATCGGTCAGAACCAGCGGCTCCGTTGCTTGGAACTTCCTGCCCTGATAAGGGTCACGAAAGACCTCTACGTCCTCGGTGACGATTAATCCCTTTTCCTCAAGTCCCTTCATCGTCGCCGCCGATACCTGCAGGGTGGATAACACTTCTTTCATCGGCATGGGCAGCAGCTCTTTCATTTCCAGCAAAAAAGCCAGAATCTCCTTCTGCCGCTGTGCTTTCGCCGGGAATGAAGCAAGTGCTTCCTGAGCAGCAGCAATATCTACAGCCAGATCAACGGATTTCATTGTTTTTTTATTCAGCTTGTCCTTGATCGCCTGACTCTCAAGCAGCACACCACCAAGTAATAGTTTCTTAATTAGTGCAGCATGATTGGGATATTTTCGACTCAATTGTTGCAACGGTACCTGACCCCGACTTTTGACAAAACGGATGATATCCTGCTGCACTTTCTCGTTCGTAGACTCTTCTCCCCAAACAAATAACACCTCATCATCCGGTTGTGCACCCGCCATCTGTCCATCAAGTGCATCTCCCAGCGAGATGTATCGCTCTGCTTTTCCTTTCAATGCGGTCGGTACCATGACCTGCAAAGACAGAATCCGGTTACTGGCATAACGTCCACTCATCCATTCAGCCAACTCCACCAAATCCTTTGACAATGGGGGGACAATGTCCAGTAACTCCTGAATC
Organism: Paenibacillus sp. FSL R5-0749; assembly: GCF_038595085.1. Taxonomy (NCBI): domain Bacteria; kingdom Bacillati; phylum Bacillota; class Bacilli; order Caryophanales; family Paenibacillaceae; genus Paenibacillus; species Paenibacillus sp. FSL R5-0749. The sequence goes on from NZ_CP152005.1 coordinate 4,532,911, forward strand.
TGCTTGAGCTTGAATGTTTCCTCTCCGGTACGCGGCACAAGATCAATCACGAATCCCTGCACCGTCCGATGTCCAAAAGGTACACCCACCCGGCTGCCAATCTCGATCCATTCCCTCATCGATTCAGGTACCAGGTAATCAAACGGCCGGTCTGTATCCTTCACGGGAACATCGACAATGACCTTGGCAATCTCCATATCCTAATTCCTCCCGGCAATGCGCTCCGCCGCAATCCGGAGCAACCGATGAGCCACATCGTCCTTGGCCATCACTGGTAGCTCCTCCACCAAACCTTCCCGGTCATAGATATGTACCGCGTTGGTGTCTGTTCCAAATCCTGCACCCGTGTGGGTTACGTCATTGGCTACGATCAGATCACAGTTTTTCCGTTCCAATTTCTCACGTGCATACATCTCAACGGACTGAGTCTCCGCAGCAAAACCAATCAAAAACTGATGGGTTTTCTGTTTGCCCAGCGTTTCAAGAATATCTATATTTTTAACAAGTTCGAGCGACAACGTGTCGCCTTTCTTCTTGATCTTCTCGGTGTAAACTTCCTTAGGGCGATAATCGGCAACAGCCGCCGCCTTAACCACAATATCAGCATCGTCCCACTCGCGTGTTACGGCTTCATACATATCCTGTGCTGACTGCACAGGGATCAACTCAACGTTCTCTGGCGGCTTGGCTTGTGTATTGCCCATGACCAATTTCACGTTGGCCCCCAGATCACGCGCAGCTGCAGCGATGGCAAATCCCATTTTGCCAGACGAATCATTCGTAATGTATCGTACGGGGTCAATTCGCTCAATTGTACCTCCAGCCGTAACAACTACCTTCTTGCCTTGTAATAGTGAAGCTTGTTCTTTCCTTGTACGGTCTGCGGACTCGCGCTGTTCAAAGAAACGTTCCACCACATTCACAATGCTCTCCGGTTCTTCCAGACGGCCCTTGCCTACATAACCACACGCAAGCAGGCCTTCGCCCGGCTCAATCATCATGGCACCCCGTTCAACAAGCAGGTTCATATTATGCTTTACCGCTGGATGATCATACATATGTACATTCATCGCTGGAGCAATCATGACAGGAGCTGTCGTGGCAAGCAGCGTTGTTGAGAGCATATCATCGGCCATGCCATGTGCCATCTTGGCAATTACATTGGCGGTAGCCGGGGCAACCAGAACAAGATCAGCCAGATCAGCCAGATGAATATGAGATACGACTGCTGGCTCACGCTCATCAAATGTATCGGTATATACGGTGTTTCGGGTTAACGTTTGCAGCGTTAATTCGGTAATAAACTGTGTAGCAGAAGCTGTCATAATGACATGAACATCCGCACCCTTCTGCACCAGTCTGCTGCATAATGTTGCTGCTTTGTATGCGGCTATGCCGCCTGTCACACCAAGCACGATTTTTTTACCGTTCAACATGTTTATTTCCCCCGATATTTATACGACATCTAAACAATGAGTTCATTGAAATATGCTTATTCGTAAAAAAATAACAACCTCGCGGTTGTCAATTAATCCGGCTTACGCCGTATGCAGTTGAAGAGCAGCCGCAGGCGGCTTACTCTTCTTCTTCGTCCTGTCCTTTGATGACAACGAGCAGGTCTCCATAGATTTCTTCCAGTGCAACGCCAACTTGTTTATGGGATCTCGCACCTCTTAAATCCGTTTTTTCACCTTCACGTAGCTGTCTAGCCCGGCGGGAAGCAGCAACAACAAGGGAATACTTGCTGTCGACTTTGTTCATCATTTCATCAATAGAAGGATACAGCATATTAACAAACACCTCTTCGCATTAGTATAATCGCAAGTTGCCGCCTGACAGAACGGATGTGGCATGTCTTCTCATCCAGGCATTCCCCGAAGGGAGTGCTTCAGTACATGATATGACAACTGCCCCACTTATATCGCATTCTGCAGCGGCAAAAGGGATTATTTATTGATCTTACAATGTTCGGCGATTATGATGCTTTCTATTCTCTTGCACGCCAAATCAATTTCATCATTAACAACAGCGTAATCATACTGCTCCAGCAGACTGATCTCATCGACCGCCACGGACATCCGGTGATCAATGGTCGCTTGGCTCTCGGTACCACGGCCCTGAATGCGATCTTTCAGCTCGTCCAATGAAGGAGGAAGCAGGAAAACAAAGATTCCTTCCGGGAATTTCTCTTTCACTTTTAACGCGCCTTGAACCTCAATCTCCAGAATGATGTCACGGCCTTCGTTAATCGTTTTCTCTACAAAATCACGCGGTGTTCCGTAATAATTACCGACATACTCCGCATGTTCCAACAATTGATCTTCAGCAATCATGTTCTGGAACTCTTCATGACTTCTGAAGAAATAGTTCACACCATGTTCTTCACCCAGACGAGGCTGACGGGTTGTCGCCGATACGGAATAGATCAATTCCGGCACCCGTTTGCGCAAAGCGCTGCATACCGTACCCTTCCCGACCCCAGATGGGCCGGACAACACTACCAGTAATCCTTTAGACATATTACACTCCATTTTATTCGTCGTTATCATCATCTTTCGAAGAAAGACGATGGGCGACCGTCTCAGGCTGAACTGCAGACAAAATGACATGATCGCTATCCGTAATAATTACGGCACGAGTACGTCTTCCGTACGTTGCATCAATCAGCATGTGACGATCTCTTGCCTCTTGTATAATTCTCTTGATCGGCGCCGATTCCGGACTCACGATGGATATAATCCGGTTCGCCGATACGATGTTACCGAATCCAATGTTAATGAGTTTGATTGCCATAATCAGGTTCTTCCCCCTATACATGCGACTCTTTTGCCGAAATTTGGCTGTTCATTCGATATTCGCAGCTTGCTCACGAATCTTCTCCAGTTCCGCCTTCATTTCGACAACACGATTCACCAGAGCCAAATGGTTGGCTTTTGATCCAATCGTATTGACTTCCCGATTCATCTCTTGAATTAGAAAGTCCAACTTACGACCTACGGGCTCATCACTTTTCAGCAGTTCCCTGCTCTGTCCAAAGTGACTCTGTAGACGCGTAAGCTCCTCTTCTATGTTAGAACGATCGGCAAACATTGCAATTTCCATACCCAATTTATGCTCATCAAAAGGGAAAGAGCCTTCTTCCTGCATTTCCGTAAGCCTCTGTCTTAGCTTGTTGCGATAATCACTTACCACAGTCGGTGCAAGATCAAGCATCTCGGTATGCAGTGACTCCAGACGGGTAATACGCCGTTCCAGATCACTGGCCAGATGAAGACCCTCGCGAGCGCGCATCTGTTCAAGGCTGGACAGAGCCTCTTTCAATCCTTCCTGCAAAACTCGCTCCCATTCGTCCTTCTGCTCTTCGGGAATGGAACTTGTCCCATCCGAATGAACCATAACGTCCGGCAGCCCAAGCATATCCACAATACTTGGTTTGCCCTGCATTCCATATTGGGTCTCCAGTTGCTCTGCAGCTTGCAGATAGGCCCTGACCGTCTGTTCATTCAGAACAGCGGGAAGAGCCTGGTCTTCCTCTTTTTCTTTCATTACATAAACATCAATCCGCCCACGTTTCAAACGACTCTGTACGATTTTCCTCAAACCGTCTTCATAATACGTCCACTCTCTTGGCAGACGCATCATCACTTCGCAATAACGATGATTAACAGATTTGATCTCTAATTGTACCTTATAGCCGCCAAAATGAAAGGCGGATTGACCGTATCCGGTCATACTGAATGACATCGGCATCACATCCGTTTTACTATTGTAATTGATTATTAGGGTTGAAACAAGTAGGACATTGATGCTCCGACTTCTCCCATACGTATTGAGTCAGTTCGGCCGTCATGCCGTAGAACATAAACGGTGTCATAAGATAGATGCCTTTGAAATGTGCTGTTGCTACGTCCAGCAGTTCCTTGGCAATTTTTACCCCCATCGCACGGCCCTCTTCGCCTTCCAGACCTGCCATACGGGAACGCACTTCATCCGAAAGCTGAATTCCGGGAACTTCGTTGTGCAGATATTCTGCATTCCGTCCACTTGCCAGTGGCATTACACCTACAAAAATAGGCACATCCAGGTGTTTGGTCGCTTCGTGCATTGCCACAATCAACTCCGGATCATAGACAGGCTGAGTCATGATGTAATCTGCACCAGAGGCAATTTTCTTCTCCAGACGTTGTACAGCTTTATCCAAATATTTCACATTGGGATTAAATGCGGCTCCGATAACAAAGCCAGCTTTCTGCTTCAACGGTTTACCCGAGAAGGCCACCCCGTCGTTCAACTGTTTGATCATGCGTATGATTTCAAAAGAGGTCAGATCGTATACCGAGCTTGAACCCGGCAGATCGCCAAATCTTGCAGGATCACCTGTCACAGCCAGTACGTGATTAATGCCCAGAGCATCAAACCCCATCATGTGGGACTGCGTTCCAATCAGATTCCGGTCACGGCAGGCAATATGCACCAATGGACGGAGACCCGTGCGATCCTGAACGAGGTGACCCAGCGCCATGTTGCTCATTCGTGTAACCGCTAATGAATTATCGGCCAGTGTCAGAGCGTCTGCTCCTGCTGCTTTTAGGGTCTCGGCACCTTTCATGAACTTGGCAATGTCCAAATCACGCGGCGGATCAAGTTCAACAATGACCGTGTGACGCTGCTTGACCAGATCAACAATCGTAGGCTGGCCTCCACGTCCGGAGCGCTCATCCACATGCTCATGCAGTACAATACGCGGTTTGGATTCTGATGGATCAGGCTCCAAAATAGGCGAAGGTACGTAATCTGCGAGCGCCTCTTTCATGGCGGTAATATGATCGGGCGTTGTACCACAGCATCCGCCAATAATTCGGGCACCGAGTTCCGCAAATTGCACTGCAGTCTGACCAAAGTACTCCGGAGTCGCACCATAACGGAACTGACCATCCACATAATCTGCTGCACCCGCGTTCGGATAAACAGACATTGGAATACCAATACGTCCGGAGACGGTTTCCATGGCACGCATAATTCCATTTGGACCTGAGCGACAGTTAAAACCAATCACGTCCGCACCCTGCTCCCGCATGATCCGGAATGCTTCGGGCATTGTGTATCCGTCCAGTGTGTGTCCTACATCCTCTACCGCGAACTGTCCAATCACGGGTAGATCACTTAGCTTGCGCGCTTGCAAAAGGGCAATATCCATTTCCTCGATATCATAGAAGGTCTCAAGCAGAATACCATCCACGCCTTCATCAAGCAGTGCAAAGATCTGTTGTTGATAAAAGCGTTTCAGTTCACTTGTGGAGACGTTTGTCCGTTTGCCTCCGCGAATAGAGCCTACTGCACCAAGAACATAACCGTTAGCTCCAGCCACCTCTTTGGCAATACGAACGCCGGTCCGGTTCACATCCTCCACCTTGGACTCCAAACCGAACTTGGACAACTTGTCATAGTTGGCAGAGTACGTATTCGTTTCAAATATCTCTGTACCTGCGTCCCGATAACGGCGATGTACTTCTGCCACTACTTCAGGTGAAATCAAGTTTAACTCTTCATATGAAATCCCTACCGGGAATCCCATTTGGTACAGATAGGTTCCCATGGCCCCATCTCCAATGAGAACTCGTTCCTGCATAACTTTGCGCAAATCCGCCTTCATCCCTTTTCCCCCCGCCTAGCTGTGATCATTTTCATACTAATGTAACACAAAAAACGCTAAAAAACGAAGAAAAACACAGGTTTTTGTTGAATATCCAGCTCATATGGACTTTCCTTCCACATAACACCCAATATGTCTCTGTACAGGAGACACGCACTGTCCTTTAACAAAAAAAGAGGCCCGCAGGCCTCTTGGGTTACACCGTTCTCTTATTTATGAAGTGATTCCCTTAAAAACAACTTCAGCCGGTCCAGTCATGTACACATGATTGTCAGCTTCATTCCACTCAATGTGGAGATCCCCACCCTTGAGGCTGATGACTGCTGTACGATCTGTATGTCCATTCAGGACAGAGGATACCAGTGTTGCACAAGCCCCGGTTCCACAAGCAAGTGTTGGACCTGCTCCGCGTTCCCATACACGCATGTCCACATATCCACGGTCACGAACTGTTGCGAATTCCACATTGATTTTTTTCGGGAACATGGGATGTACTTCAAGAAGCGGGCCCCACGTCGTGAGATCAAAATTAACAGCATCATCAACATAGATAACGGCATGCGGGTTACCCATGGATACGGCAGTGAATTTGAACGCATGTCCGTTCGCTTCAATGTAGTGATCAACCACGGGATTGGCATCCACTGTTGTAGGCACTTGAAGACCGTTCAGGATTGGCTCACCCATATCCACGCGAACCGTTTCCACTTTACCATCACGAATGTTGAGACTCACAGGCTGTACCCCTGCACCAATCGTTTCAATGGTGATCTGCTCCTGGTTAACATGACCATGATCGTATACATATTTGGATACACAGCGAATGGCATTACCGCACTGTTCTGCTTCCGATCCGTCCGAGTTCATGATGCGCATCTGAAAGTCCGCCTTTTCCGAAGGCAGTATATAGACCAGGCCGTCCGCACCAATGCCGAAGAAACGGTTGCACCATTTTACAGTCAATTCTGCAGCATCTGCCGGAAGCTCCTTTTCACCAAATACAACGATAAAATCGTTACCAAGTCCATGCATTTTCGTAAATTCCATCATCTTGCCCACTCCTTTTGGCAGTCTGCTGCCAAAGCTATATTCTTGCTCTTCTACAGGATTACCATAGAAATTCATATTCAACGTTTACACAAAAAAGCTATCCTGCAAAATGCCAAAGCCGCCGCTTTGAATCATTTTGAGGATAGCATAACGAAATGGGTAAGGAAAAGGTATTGATTTTATGCTGAAAACTTTGTACTTTTCGGTACGAAGCGTCCAGAACCACCCATACGGCGGCGGTTACGACGACCACCCCACACGCTGCCCGCGCCCATAAGGAACGTTGGAATGCCAGCAGCAACGATACAAATTGCCCATTCACGCAAACCTAGCGGTACGGTTTTGAAGATCGGCTGCAGCGGTTCAACGTACATGACAACCAGCATCAGTACAACCGATGAAATCACGGCAAGAACGAGATATTTGTTTTGCAGTGGATTTCGATGGAAGATGGAGCGCGAACTGCGGCAATCAAAGACATGAATGAGCTGCGCCAATACGAGTGTAGCGAAAGCCACAGACTGTGCTTTAATCAATTGACCCGGGTTATCCGGCGCAGCCTGAAGGGTAAGCCAGAACGCTCCGAGTGTACATAGTCCAATCAATACACCCCGGCTGACAATTTTCCAACCCAGTCTACGGGCAAAAATGTTTTCTTTGGCACCACGGGGTTTGTGTTCCATCAGATCTTTTTCCGGCTGATCTACCCCGAGCGCCATTGCAGGCAAACCATCCGTCACCAGGTTAACCCATAGAATCTGAATAGGTACAAGCGGCAGTGGCAAGCCCATCATCATCGCAAAGAACATGGTTAGAATCTCACCCACGTTCGATGCCAGCAAATAACGGATAAACTTACGAATGTTCTCATAAATGTTACGACCTTCTTCTATGGCAGCAACAATCGTCGAGAAGTTATCATCACTCAGAATAAGCGCCGAAGCTTCCTTCGTGACATCCGTTCCTGTAATGCCCATCGCGATCCCAATGTCAGCCGCTTTAATCGCCGGAGCGTCGTTCACCCCATCCCCCGTCATGGCAACGACATGTCCTTTGCGCTGCAAAGATTTCACGATGCGAAGCTTATGTTCAGGAGACACTCTTGAGAATACATAGATACCCTCTACCTGTTTATCCAGCTGCTCATCCGTCATGCCTGCCAGCTGCTGACCACTTAGAGAAGCACCGCCGCGTGGAAGAATCCCGAGTTGATGAGCAATGGCTTCTGCCGTTGTACCATGATCACCTGTGATCATGACAGTTCGTATCCCCGCCTTGCGGCATGTTGCAATTGCATCGCGCACTTCACGACGCGGTGGATCAATCATGCCTGTAAGTCCTACGAATATAAGCTGACTCTCGGCGGCGTGTTCATCGGCCACTTTTTCTTCCGGCCGCACTTCACGATAAGCCATTCCGAGGACACGTAGTGCCGCCCCGGCCATGCTCTCATTGGCTGCCATCACTTTCTGCCGCAGCGTTCCAGTGAAAGGTACGACCTTACCTTCCCACAAAATATAACTGCAGTGTCCGATCAACACATCCGGTGCACCTTTGGTGTAGATCATTCGACCTCCCTGATGATGAACCAGGACCGACATGCGTTTGCGCTCCGAATCAAACGGGAACTCCTGCTCCCGGGCATACAGCTCTTTGAGCCCAGCAGGGGTAAGCCCCATTTTGGAGGACAGTGTGACGAGCGCCCCCTCCGTCGGATCTCCCTTCAACTCCCAAAATACATTTTCTCGCTTAACCGTTTCTTCTTGGAAATCATCTTTTTTGGTATTTTTCTTGCCGTCCTTTTTGTTATCCCTGCCCTTTTTCTTGCTTCCAGACTCGTTTGCAATGGTCTCCACAATACTTGCATTGTTGCATAGCGCACTAATCTGAAGCATTCTGCGTAGCGACTGGTCACTCTTCAGTTCCACCGTTCGGCCATTCTCCAGCATCTGCCCTTCAGGTGCATAACCATCCCCGGTAACCTTGATGCTGCGTCCCTCCAGCCATACATCCGTTACCGTCATCTTGTTCTGGGTGAGCGTGCCTGTCTTGTCCGAACAGATTACGGATGCACAGCCAAGGGTTTCGACAGAAGGCAGTTTGCGAACAATGGCTTTACGTTTGATCATACGCTGCACGCCTAGTGCGAGTGCAATGGTTACAATGGCCGGCAGACCCTCCGGTATGGCAGCCACCGCGAGGCTGACCCCTGCCAGGAACATGCCAACGGCTGGTTGTCCGTGCAATATGCCTGCGACGACAACCATAATGGTTAATCCCAATGCGACAAAAATCAGAATTTTGCCCAGTTGTTCCAACCTGTGCTGTAAGGGTGTTTCCTGCTCCTCCGTATTCTGGATCAGATCGGCGATTTTGCCCATCTCCGTCTCCATGCCTGTACGGATAACCACACCTTTGGCCGTACCACGAGTGACCATGGTGCCCATAAAACCAATATTCTTCTGATCACCAAGCGGAACGTCCTCATCGGCAATCGGAAGGCAATGTTTGCTTACGGGAACCGATTCCCCGGTAAGAGCAGACTCCTCCACATCCAGGCTGTTCGTTTGCAGCCAGCGCACATCAGCAGGAATGCGGTCCCCACTCTCTACCATGACGATATCCCCAGGGACAAGTTGTTTGGCTGCAAGGTGTACTTCCTGGCCTGAACGAAGCACTTTGGCGAGAGGTGCAGACAACTGTTTTAATGCACGAAGTGATCGTTCAGCTCGGAATTCCTGTACAAACCCCAGAATGGCATTCAGTACGATAATGGCCACAATCGTTACCGCATCCAGATACTCACCCAGCAATCCGGATACCAACGTTGCTCCCATCAACACCAGCACCATAAAATCCTTGAACTGATTCAAGAGCAATGTAATCGGAGATATACGTTTCCCCTCGCTCAGCTCATTCGAACCGACCACTTTCCTCTTCTCTGCTACAGCTTCATCCGTCAATCCTTCCTGCGGGCTGACGCCAAGAGTGTTACGAAGCTCTTCATCACTAAGTTGATGCCACTTGGTATGTTCCATGCTTCATGTTTCCCTCCCAGTCTGTATTTCATCTGCTAAATAAGCTCACATGCTTCACCGGCGTGCTGGTCGACAGGCTGTACACAATGCCGGACAAACTACCTGCTCTATATGTATTCGGACAGGTCTGTGATTAGCACCCGGAAGGTGAATCCTTTCCCTGATGGACAGAATAGGCTAAAATAAAGGTCTGCGATGTTCTGCGCAGTACCATGTTCAGTGTTCAACAGGTAAGCAACGAAGAATCTGCATCCGGTCCTTGTTTTTTACATATCTGGTTGCACGTTTCAGTTATATAGATGAAGCATTGCGCATGACAAATGCAGGTGCTCGATAGAGAGAGGAAGTGGAAAAAATGGCATTGGACGGCATCGTAACACGGGCCATTGTTCATGAATTGCAAGGCTGCATTGGTGGACGTATCAGCAAAATCCATCAGCCGAATGGTCATGACGTAGTTCTCACACTGCGAGCTCAGCGCGGTAATAGTAAATTGCTTGTTTCGGCAAGCCCAACATATCCCCGTGTGCATTTTACGGAAAAAACATTCCTTAATCCTACGGAAGCACCCATGTTCTGCATGCTGCTCCGCAAGCACTGTGAAGGTGCAATCATTGAGGAGATCCGTCAGATTGGCATGGAACGTATCATCCACATCGATGTGCGCCAACGCGACGAATTGGGGGATGTTTCGGTTAAACGGATCATCATTGAATTGATGGGACGTCACAGTAACATTATTTTGCTTGATCCCGTTACAGGAACGATTCTGGATGGCATTCATCATGTGACTCCGTCCATCAGCAGCTACCGGGTAATCATGCCAGGATTCGCGTATACTGCCCCACCTGAGCAACATAAGAGTAATCCGCTCGAAGTGAGCCGTACAGCATTCGAGGACAGCTATCAAGCCGTTGAAGAAGAGGCATCACGCTGGCTTGTGAACTCCTTTAGCGGTCTTAGCCCGTTAATTGCTGGCGAGATTGCTGCCCGTGGGATTGCTGCTGAAGGCAAAGGGAACACTCAGGCTGTGGTTGAGGGTGAGAGCCGAGTTGAGATTGATGCGCTCTGGAACGCTTTTGAAGCCGTGATGGGTCCTGTCAGAGATCATCTCTACACGCCTGTAACCGGAATGAATGCCAAAGGCAAAATGATTTTCTCCGCCGTTCATCTTGAGAGCATTCAGGATTTGGAGAAAACGTATGACACGATGAGCAAGTGCATGGAAGATTATTATGGAGACAAGGCTGAACGGGATACGGTTAAACAGCGAGTAAGTGATCTGCTCCGTTTTCTGCAAAATGAGCGAAGCAAGAATATCAAAAAGCTGGACAACCTGAACAAGGATCTGCTGGAAGCAGACGATGCGGACAAGTTCAGACTATGGGGTGAGTTGCTGTTTGCCTCCCTGCATCAGGTCCACAAAGGGGACAAGAGCGTGGAGCTTGTGAACTTCTACGACGAAGACCAAGCCAACATTACCATTCAGCTTGATCCGCTGCTCACACCGTCTGACAACGCACAACGTTATTTCAAGCGGTATAACAAATACAAAAACAGTCTGGCTGTCATTCATGAGCAGCTTGGCAAAACCAAAGACGAAATTGACTATCTGGATAACCTGTTACAGCAGCTATCCATTGCATCGATGAACGACATTGAGGAAATACGAGACGAGCTTGTGCAGCAAGGATACCTTCGTGACCGTAATAAAAAGGGTAAAAAGAAAAAGAAAAGTGATCGTCCGACCGTACACCAGTTTACCTCCTCAGAGGGAATTGATATTCTTGTGGGCAAAAACAACCTGCAGAACGAGTACGTGACGAATCGCCTCGCTTCTTCCAACGACACCTGGCTGCATACCAAAGACATTCCAGGTTCACATGTCGTTATTCGCAGTACGGACTTTGGTGAAGCTACATTGGAAGAAGCAGCACAGCTTGCTGCCTACTTCAGCCAAGCCAAGGAGTCCAGCAGTGTGCCTGTGGATTATACGTTTATCCGTCATGTACGCAAACCAAGTGGTGCGAAGCCTGGTTTTGTCATCTATGATCATCAAAAGACCTTGTTTGTCACGCCAAATGATGAATTGATCAAGAGCTTGCCGTCCACGATTAAAAATGGATAAGGCTATATAAGTTGAACTAAAGATTATTTACACTAACACTACGATGACAGAACAACCTTCCAATCGCTGTTATCCCCAGATTTTTCGATTCCCTTTTTCAAAGGGGAAAATCCGGGGATAAAGGCGAACGCTTCGCTTTTTCAGGTTTTTTCTGTCCTCTCCGTTATCGTGTAAATGATTAGTTCCACTTATATAGAAATGTAACAGTAAAAAAAACAGAATCCCCTGACCATAACGGTTCAGGGGATTTTTGTGGATGCATCAAAATTGTTTCAATACTAATGTGAATTTCATCTTTATCTATCGTTTTTGTTGAATATTAATTCTTTAAAATGTATAATAATTCAATTCTCACGAATAAAACTACTGTTAAGGAAGTGTACCATGACCATACATATTCGAGAAACTCAACCTGATGATCTGAAACCCTTGATGGCATTAATGCATGACTATGTGGTGGGGTTCTACAATAATCCCTGGCCCGGTGATCAATCCATCCAGCTTTTGATTAATAACCTGCTTAATCAGCAGATCGGTGCTCAATTCGTGGCAGAAGAGAACGGGAAGCTTATCGGATTTGCCACCCTGTTCTTCACTTACAGCACAATGAAAGCAGAGCGTGTCGCCATCATGAATGACCTATTTGTTACGGAAACATTCAGAGAAGGCGAAGCAGAAGCCAAATTATTTGCATACTGTCAGCAATATACACGTGACCATGGATGTGCATATATGTCTTGGATCACAGCAGTGACCAATGAGCGAGCACAGCAATTATTCGAGCGTCTTGGGGCTACACGCGGCGCTTGGGTCAACTATTCGATTACATAAACTCTTTTTGACACAAAAAAGGACATGAATACATGCAGGTTTATGCCTAGCATGATCCATGTCCTTTACTTCTACAATATTAAAATGTACTCAATAAGCAGAAAACCCTCAAAGCCAAATAAAGTGTTAACCTGTCTAAATTATACTCCCCTTTGCCGGGAAGCAGCTGCCTTCAGCCTTTCCAACACATCAACCGTTACGGTCTTGCTACCCAGATCCCCGTGGAAAACGACACCTTGCCGTTCCCCATGATAATCGGATCCGCCAGTCTCGATTAACCCATAACCCTTAGCCATCTCGGCGTATCTGCGCTCATCTTCCGGTTCATGGTCTGAGTGAAACACTTCGAGTCCATCTGGACGGCAATCCTCAATGATACGCCGTACCAATTCATCATCTTCATAGAGGCCCGGATGGGCAATCACGGCGGCTCCACCTGCGGCTCTGATCCATTCGCACGCATCCTTCGGCGCAACGCGGGGTACAGATACGAAGCCAGGCTTGCCTTCAGCAAGGTATCGATCGAATGCATCCCGCAAGTCAACCGCATATCCCTTCTTCACCAGCACATCAGCCATATGAGGTCTGCCGATACTCTCGTCAGGCTCTAGTGGCCGTCCCAGCTCATCCAGTACTTCCTGCCAGCTGATATCAAGCCCAAGTTCCTGAAGCTTCGCGATAATGAGATGATTCCGCTCATCTCGCGCTTCTCGTAATCCGCGCAACCGTTGCAGGAATGGCTCATCCTCCGTATTCACATAATATCCGAGCACATGAATATCTTTTCCGCCAGCCCGAGTGCTGATCTCCACTCCGGCAACAACATCAATATCGTACTCTTTTCCCGCTTGCTGTGCTTCCGCTACACCAGCAACTGTATCATGGTCTGTCAGGGCAACCGCCGATAGCCCTTTTTGTTTCGCAAGCTTCACATTATCAGCAGGTGGCTGCATTCCATCCGATGCCTGACTATGGGTATGCAGATCACAGCGTCCTTTGCTTTGATTCATGTACAACAACTCCTTTCTTTCCAAAAGTGGTTTGTGATTACATCTTATCTATCATTAATGGTGCGAACGATTATGCCTTCCCCGTCTTGGACTCCGGCTCAGGTTGCTCCTGTTGGCGCAGATAATTCAGGAAAGCCACTGCCGACAGGGGCAACAAGGACGATTTTAGATGGATGGCATAGAATTGCCGTTTGAATTCGAGTCCTCGGATATCCACAATATGAACAAGTCCCAGAGCCAGTTCATGCTGCACGGAAGAAGGAGATAACATCGTAATGCCTACCCCTGCCTCCACGGCTGATTTTACCGCTCCTGTACTGCCAAGTTCCATCACAACATTCATTTCCTGTGGATCAATCTTTTTCTTTTGCAATTGGTCTTCCATCACCTGACGAGTACCTGAGCCCTTCTCACGCAGCACAAAGGGATAATTCATGACATCCTCAATATTCACTTTGCTACGCTTAGCCAGATCATGCCCGGCAGGTACAATCAGTTTCAGCTCGTCCTGCATGACAGGCTCTACAATCATGTCCGGATGGTGTACTGGCGCTTCAATCAGACCAAAATTAAGCTGGTGCTTTAAGATATCATCCATAATTTGCGTTGTATTCATCACTTTCATGACGATTGAAATATCCGGATATTGAAGTGCAAAAGGTCCGAGCATGCGTGGAAGTACATATTCCCCGATCGTTAAACTAGCTCCAAGCTGGAGTCGGCCCTGTAACATTTGGGTAAACGCTGACATCGCTTCATCCGTCTGTCTAACCAGTTCTACACTTCGTTTGGCATGAGGTAATAATGTCCGACCCGCCTCGGATAATTCTATTTTTTTGGTGGAACGATGCAATAACTTGGTCCCGAAATAGTCCTCCAATGATTGAATCTGCATCGTCACTGCCGGTTGAGTCATATGTAATGCTTGTGCAGCAGCCGAGAAGCTTCCTTTCTCTGCTACCGTATAAAAAATATGCAATTGGTGAAAATTCATATCTTCGCCCCTCTTCGATTACACTCTCTATATTGTAGCCGATTTCCCGCTTGGCAACAAAAAAAGCATGCAGCTTGTCTGCATGCGATACGACTTGAATCTATGATTTCAACATATTGAATCTCATATTGAATCTAATCAACTTACTTATGCTTACGGCTATTTTTGACCAACGTCATTCTTCTTGAGTGTCTTAACCATGAATAGTATGACTTCAGGTCCCTTAATTCAATGGTCTCCGACATTCGTCCCAGAAACGTAACTACGATCATTTTGTGCAAGGGGTTGCCCGCAATATCATATTCCCCTTCAAGTTCGGAAAATTCGGCGACCACCACCAGATCCTCATCAATCAGGTAGACGTCCTGTTCATTACGGTAGTATGGTGTTATACGGTCCTGCTTCAGACACTCCCATAACCACGCCGCAATATGGTCATCATCACTACGTGCAGGCTCAATACGGTCTGCATACCGCATCTTGGCATGATGGGTAATGACGATGTCGGCCACTTTCTTGTCTCCAAGAGCCACGAAAAACGGCTCGTAGGTGCTCCAACGTTGCATCACCTTATCACGCATGGGAATCACTCTCCACCAGATAGGACTTTCTATCTATTTATTACCAAATATATTACAACATTAGTCCCGCAACCTCAAGGCGTAAGTGTAACTTTTTTTCACTAAAGTTCATTTGTGCATAATTTAAGAAAAGAGCGACCCCAAGGGGCCCCTCCAGTTTCTCGTCTATATTCCGTAAAAGCTCGTTTTGTCCATGGTTTTGCTGGCATACTCAGTTTTGATCTCATTACGATACGATCGTTCGATCTTGCGCACATAGGAAAGTCGCTTCACGTTTTTCATCGTATCTTCTGCCCGTTCTGCATTAACATACATGACCACATAATGCATACGGCGGGAGATATAATGCACGGTGCCATATTTTTCGAGATTACGGGCAGCCTTCAAATCACTGACCCAAATAATGAATCCTGTCCTTTCCGCAAACATCATCGTTCCCCGCCCTTCTATAATGATTACTTAACTGCAACCACACTTGCCGCCACTACCGCAGCCGCCCTTCGGATTCGGATCATTGCTCGGTACCTTAATGGTCGTTGACACTGCGAATGCAATGGTCTCTGACATCTGGAATAACATATCATCCAGGGACTTCTCTGCCTGTTTGAAGCGGACCACCGCCTCGAAATTTTCCAACTCCTGTTCCAGAGCCTTCACCTGGTCTTTCGCTGCATGATAATCCGGGTGAAAATGACCGAAACGCTGTGTTTCTTCAA
Source organism: Paenibacillus sp. FSL R5-0749 (assembly GCF_038595085.1). Classification (NCBI taxonomy): domain Bacteria; kingdom Bacillati; phylum Bacillota; class Bacilli; order Caryophanales; family Paenibacillaceae; genus Paenibacillus; species Paenibacillus sp. FSL R5-0749. Next base: position 4,548,912 of record NZ_CP152005.1, read on the forward strand.
ACAATTCCTTCTTGGCATTCAGCTTCCGAATCCCCATCTGAATCTCAGGGGAAGTCTCGACTTGCTGCTTCCAATATAAATAATCCGATACTTCGGCAGATTGGTTAATCATGTCGCCCAGTTCATATGCGCCCGTTAACACTTGGGCCATATCGACCGTGTTCATTTCCGCTACGCTCATGAAATATTCATCCTATCTATATATAAAGTTCTACTTAACGTAGACTACCCCATCATAGCATATCCATGAATAGTTAAGAAGAGTTTTTCCTGCAATTAGAAATAGCGAGAGCTTTAAAATTCGCCTTTCAACCTGATATTCACGAAAAACAGTCAGGTTGTAACTCCATCGGGCAGGATAAGACGCATTGTATCCCACTCCGACGGGGAGAATGTACGCCATTCCGTCTCTGATGTATGTTCATTTGAATCCAGCATGTACCAACCACTTAAAGTCCATTGTTCATGGCCCTCTACCTGGTGTGGAATGAGGTATCGCGTACAATTTTCCTGCTGTATCCCCAGCTTGGTCTGCCACTCAATGGCTTTGGCAGCAATCTGTCGTGCGGTTGAACTATGATATCGACGCCACTCCTTGTACCAGGTCTCCGGTATCTCCTCTAATCCGAGCAGAGAGAACTTCTTCTCAATGACAGAATGATCACGCTCCAACCCATGCAGAATTTCAGGGACATTAACCAGACCTTGATTATCGGGTGTGTAGAAAGTAGAAGCACATACATCGGTCAACACATCTTCTTCTAATAATTTCGAAGGCGCTTCGGTACCTGTACTTGCCTCCGTTGCCTCCATCTTCCGTTCTACAGTCAACAGTGCAGCAACCGTCTCCCTTCCCCACCCTTCCAACGCAATACGTACATTCTCCGGTATGCCTGTCAGGGCATATTGATCCAGAAACTCCATCATTTCACGTAATCCACGCCCTTTGGCTAAGGCCCAAACGAATCGTTCTCTTGTCATGCGATAGATGGACATCCGGTCACGAGTTACCCGTTCTGCGCATTGCTCCAGCATCCAGATCACATCAGGCCTTGCTTCCGGTGGCACCAACATTTCGAAATCAGGCTGCATGTAAAATCCACTCGGTTCCGTCTCACTTACCATCTCTCGTTCTCGATATAAAAGGCTCTGCGGGTCGATCAGCCAACGAAATGCCAGATCTCCCGACTGATCCTCTCCAACTTCACCATAACCCCACCCAGCAAGGGCATAGAGCCAGCCCATAATTCGTGGTTTCAGCTCAGAATTCGCTATACGGCACCATATGTTCTTTTCTGGAACAAGCACTGCCAATTGATAACGAAAATGCTGTAACGCGGGTTCAACTTCTCCGTATCTTTCCATACACGCTTGATATATTTCCCGATGCATCTGTGTCCACGATAGCCCCAACCATTTTTTTAATTGATGATCTTGAATCTGGATTCGCCCATCTGACTTCTGAACCAGATTCAGACTAAGAAGTAGATCAAGAAGAATGGCAACGTGGGTCGGATACAACTCCGAATGTTCATATCGGATACCCAAACCATCAAAGTCTGTCGAAGATAACACCGTGATCATACTTAATTTTTGAACACTTTTCTTATGTATAGTGCCTTTACCTGTCAAAGGAAGTCCTTCTCTTCCCATCCAAGCAATCAGATGAAGTAACTCTCCAGCAACATCCGACTTTCCCTCCTGTATTACATGAGCAAGATTTATATCCTGTTTGACGGTTATGCCCACTCTTTGCGCATAAGCAATAGTCAATGTCTCCATCAGTGAAGCAGGAATATAGAATAGTCGCTCCCCCCAACTCTTATGCACAGATTCGATCCATTTTTGCTGCCGAAGGTGGGCGAAGGAAGAATTGGCTTCTGCGACACTTAGTCCTTCGATGGCCCATTGTTCTCGCGGCATGAGGGAGGAAAAAGGCTGACCAGCATGTTTGTGAAAAATTGCACCAAGCACTTTTTGTTCCACCCAAGTAAGCTTTGGCCATGAATCAAGGTTCAGTACCACAGGTTCATTTGTTGGTCCAGATGAAGACATTTCCCAATCCCTCCTCTTTTCGCGAGTATAAATGGACTATTCGTTCTCATGAACGATAGCATATTCATATCCCTGCTCCACCAAGAACATCTGACGGTTTAATGCAAACTCCTGTTCCTTACTATCCTCCGATACCAGCGCATAGAAATATGCTTTATTTTCCCCCGCTTTCGGTCTCAGAATTCGTCCCAACCGCTGTGCCTCTTCCTGCCTTGAACCGAAACTCCCGGATATTTCAAGCGCAACAGCAGCATCGGGCAGATCTACAGCAAAATTGGCAACCTTGGATACAACAATCGTTTTAATCTCTCCACGTCGAAAAGCGCCAAACCATTTGATTCGCTCCTGCTGTGACATGGTTCCGGAGATTAAAGGTGCTTCAATTTCCCGGGCAATCAACTCTAGTTGGTCCAGATATTGTCCAATTACTAGTGCAGGCAAATCCTGATGACGTTCCAGCAAACGCTTCACCACACGTACCTTCGCCGGATTCTCTGCAGCCAATCGAAATTGATGCTTAACCTCGGCTTGCAGATAATTCGATCTTAATTCCGGGGAGAATGGGATACGTATCTCCTGGCATTGCACATCAGCAATCCAGCCTTGCTGCTCCAGTTGTTTCCACGGCATGTCATAGAGCTTAGGACCAATTAACGAAAATACATCCTGTTCACAGCCATCCTCTCGAACCAACGTGGCTGTTAATCCCAGCCTTCGCGTAGCTTGAATATCCGCAGTTGCACGAAACACCGGTGCTGGAAGCAAGTGTACTTCATCATATATGATCAGCCCCCATTGCCGCTCACTGAGCAGTTTGATATGGGTAAAATCAGCATCTTTTGATTTCCGGTGTGTAAGAATCTGATATGTAGCTACAGTCACAGGTTTCACCTGTTTTTTCTGACCTGAATACTCACCAATCTGTTCGCTGGTGATCGTGGTTTTGTCTTGAATTTCCTGAATCCACTGTCGCACAGACGTTGTATTGGACGTCAAAATAAGGCATTCACATTGAAGCCGCTCCAGCACGGCCATGCCAATGACCGTTTTGCCTGCCCCACAAGGAAGTACAAGTAGCCCGCTTCCTCCCATGCCCTCACTGCCTTCGAATGCGTCCACAGCCTCTTTCTGGTAAGAACGCAGTGCAAATCGCTCAGAGTGAGCCCCTGAATCATTGGTTCGCCATTCAAATGAAAGCTCGGTTCCCTTCCGATACCCCACGTAATCAAGTACGGGGTAACCCAGTCGTGTTAATTCCCTTTTTAATAACCCTCGCTGTTCTCCCGAGAGCATAAGTTGATGAGCGTCCTTACGTTCCATACGAAAGGCAGCTATCGTTTTCAATCCACTTAATTCATCGAGCAACCGTTCATCCTCACTGTAAAGGCGCATTCTGGTGTGATCTGCTTCGGAATGCAGCTTTAATTTGCCATACTGATCCATAATTCTACGAACATCCTGTATCAGTGCAGCAGGCACGTTCCAACGCGATACCAGCTCCAGACTTGCAATGACCTGATCTGAATTCCATCCGAGCGCAGCTGCATTCCAGAGCGACAGCGGAGTGATTCGGTAGGTATGAAATGCTGCGGGTGTCTTGACCAGTTCAGCATACATCCCAAGCTGCTCTCTTGCCCTTTCGAATCCGGGGTGGCCGACTTCCAGCAAAACCGTAAAATCTCGCTGAACAATGCAAGCATCCGTTCTATCCATATGTTCTGTTCCATCCATTCGCGCCTTCCTCCTATCACAAAAAAGTCCAGTTCCGGCTGCTTCCGAAAATGAACCTGTATAATTGCGAGTTCAACAAGTCTTATTTAAGTACCGAAAAGTGGACTTATTGAACAACCTCTAAAAAAATCCATAAAAAAAACACCCTGCCCATACCTCGGTATGAACAGGATGCCCAACCGCATCTAAAGTCATTCGGCTGTGTAACCCTTAGCCATGGCGATAAATAATCTCACCGCCGTCTGCATCGCATCTTCGTCAAAATCAAACATCGGATGATGATGCGGATAGATCGCATTTTTATCCGGGTTGCCTGCTCCAACAAACATAAAGCACCCTGGAACCTTCTGCAGATAATACGCAAAATCTTCCGCTGGCATCAGCATCGGGGAGGCTTGTACTCGTTCTGCCCCAAATAACTCTGTAGCTTCCCTGAAGAAACGTGCTGTCTCCTGTTCATCGTTCACCACAGGTGGATATCCCATAATATATTTCACTTGCGTCTCTGCTCCATAGGCTGTCCCTGTCTGGTCTACCATGGTAAGCACACGCTCTTTCATCACGTTTCGGGTCTCTTCATCAAACGTTCTAACTGTACCGCTCATTTTACATTGCTCTGCAATTACATTCTGAGCAGATCCCGCCTGCATTGTGCCAATGGTCAGCACCGCCGGTTGTAAGGGATCCACCGAACGGCTGACAACCGTCTGAAGCTGCATCACAAGCGCAGAACCGGCGATAAGACTATCTATTGTGGATTGCGGCATCCCGCCGTGTCCACCTTTGCCTTTGATCTCAATGTAAAAATCGTCCGCCGCCGCCATCATCGGTCCTGCTTTACTGGCAACCACACCTACAGGGAGCGGGGTCCACAGATGAATTCCGTATATGACATCTACACCTTCAAGCGCACCATCCGCAATAACCTGGACTGCACCGCCTGGAAGAAGTTCTTCTGCTGGTTGGAATAAAAAGCGAATCTCGCCTCGAATCTCCTGCTTGTGACGGCTGAAATACAATGCCGTACCGAGCAAGATGGAGATATGACCATCGTGGCCGCATGCATGCATTGCTCCTGCTTGTTGTGAAGCATACTCGATATTCTTTTCATCCTGAATCGGCAGTGCGTCCATATCAGCTCGCAGCATGACGACAGGACCCGGCTTGTCGCCACGGATTGTACCAATGACCCCGTGACCACCAACATGACGCCTTACTTCAACGCCAAAGCTCTCCAACATATCCGCTACAAAAGAAGATGTCTTCTCCTCATGAAAGGAAACCTCTGGATTGCGATGAAGGTGACGCCGCCATTCCACCATGTGGATCTGCAGATCTTCCCACCATATATTATTAGTCATGTCTCTCCATCCTTTCAATCTTGAACGGGACTTATATCAAGCCCGAACCTGCCTCTTCGAACCTATTGCTGTATATTGTAGCAGAATTGGAAGAAAACCGATACGAAACGCCCTTGGAAAGCTTGCACGGGAAGGGGAAACATACTATCATGAACTAGAGAAATACTCGAGAAATTATACTCGGAAGCTTATGAGGAGGATCAAACGCTTATGATTTTTGAGAATACAGGCTTGGATGGCTTGAAGAGCGACTTGGCATACCTGGATGAGAGCGCCGAGAAAGTCGGATTTGTCCGGTGGCAATGGGAATATTACCGTGCTACATACGACTACAAAATTGAAGATGAACAAACCAACTCAGAATACTTTGTACGCATTAATACCCGCGCCGTGGAAGGCAAATTGGAAAAACCGGATACCGTTCTTGCTGTTGAAGCAGTGTACCTTGGCAAAGCCACCTTCCCTCACGGCCTGGACTATGACTCTTCCGTTCCCCAACCAGTCGTGAAGCTGGCAGCCCAAAAATTACAGCAGCTTAAAGAACTGCTGGAAGCATAGGCTGGGCCAAACGATGAAACAACAAACGGCCCAAACGAAAACGAAGAGAGGCACGCCGGATTTTCAACTGCTAATCCTCACTTTATTGTTGGTGGGCTTTGGACTGGTGATGGTATTCAGCTCCAGTTCCAGCATTGCAATCGCAAGCGACAGATTTAACAATGATGCCCTTTACTTCACGAAAAAACAACTTGTGTGGGCGATTATCGGTCTATTTGGCATGTTCTTTGCCATGAATATCCGCTTTAACAAGTACAAAAAGCTCTATGCACCCTTTTTCCTGATCACTACGGTCATGCTGGTGATTGTTTTGATCTCAGGCGCAGTATTGAACGGTGCACGAAGCTGGATTCACATTTTCGGCTTCAGTCTTCAGCCTGCGGAATTCGCCAAAATTGCTATCATTCTATATCTCTCTGCTCTGATCACCAAAAAAGGTGAGAAATTCAGAGTTTTCAAGACAGGGTATTTTCCCGTCTTGTTCATCGTTGGATTCATCGCAGGGCTGATCATGCTGCAACCAGACTTTGGTACCACCTTCATTCTGGTATCCACTTGTGGTCTCTTGATCTATGCCGGTGGAGCCAGTATGAAACATATTCTGGGTTCGATTCTCTTGGTTGCACTCGGTGGAGCGCTGGCGTTCGGAGCGAATTCCCTATTTTCTTCCATGTCTCCCTCCGACACGACGACCGCTACAACAGCAGTCACTGCGGAGCAGAACTACAAGATCGGACGTATCCAAGCTTTCCTGAATCCGTTATCCGATATTAATGGTGGAAGTCTTAACCTCTACCGTTCCCTTGTTGCCATTGGTGATGGCGGCATGACAGGTTCCGGGATTGGACAAGGAACGATGAAACTGCACTATTTGCCAAATGCGTATAATGACTTTATTTTCTCCGTCATTGGTGAAGAACTCGGGTTCATCGGAAGTACATTATTCCTGCTCGTTTACCTGTACTTCATCTGGCGAGGAATTATTGTCTCTCTGCGCTGTCCCGATCCATTCGGAACATTGGTCGGCATTGGCATTATGGGATTGATCGCGATTCAGGCATTTATCAACATCGGTGGTGTAACTCAGACCATTCCGGTGACGGGGGTTACGCTTCCGTTTATCAGTTATGGGGGTACCTCACTCTTTGTGATGATGGTCGCCATGGGCATTCTGCTCAGTATCTCGCGCACCAACAATCTGGACGTAATCAAGGAAGAGAAAACGAAGTCCGTGACTGTACAGACACAGACTCGTACCTCTCCTGCTCTTCGTTCACGGGAGTCCATTCGACGGATTCGGTAAAAAACAACATAAAAAAAGGCTGTGCACCTAATGGATGCGCAGCCTTTTTGTGTGTACTCGTTTGACAATTCTGTCTATCAAGATGAAGAACAGGTTGATGTATCCTGTTCTCCATTGCGGATTGCGATGTCTACAGATCGTCGCCTTTGAAAGATACGCCTTCTACCTTTACATTGACTTCAACCACGCGTAATCCGGTCATGGTCTCTACCGCTTCTCTTACGTTCTGCTGAAGCATACGGGAAACTTCATGAATCGGGGTTTCGTACAGGACGATGATGCGCAGGTCAATGGCTGCTTCCAGCTGGCCGACCTCAACGCTCACGCCTTTCTGTACGTTTTTACCGCTGAGTCGCTTCGCCCAGCCCTCTGACAAACCTCCAGACATTGCGGCAATTCCGGGCGTTTCCATTGCAGCCATTCCGGCAATTTTCGCAACCACGTCATCGGCAATCCGGATGTTTCCGCTCTCCAGTTGAAGTTGTTCTGCCATGCCACATCCTCCTTCACTTCGTTACTCGTATTTTAAATCCTTTCCACCCCAAAAAGCAAATTAAACTCAAAAAGATGCGTTTACAACCTACCACCATTTGGTTATATTGAAATATGAAAATAATCTCATAAGCGATTTACATGCAATTCAAAACAAAATAATTTTATAACCGAGGTGTTTGTTGTGAGAAACCGGATTTCATCCATTTTGCTGATTGTGTTCTTTGCACTCAGTGCCATCGCCCACTTCTTGAAATGGGATTCGATTCTACAGTTCGTGATATCAGCCATTTCGGTTATTTTTGTGGCCGGTTTTTTAGGCAAAGCCACCGAAAATGTTGCCCACTACGCCGGACAGCGGCTGGGTGGATTCTTGAATGCGACCTTCGGCAATGCCGCCGAATTGATTATTGCCATTTTCCTCGTTAAAGAGGGACTGTTCGACATGGTCAAAGCAAGTCTGACAGGATCCATCATCGGTAATCTGCTGTTAGTGCTTGGGTTAAGTATTTTTGCCGGGGGACTCAAGTTCAAAATTCAGAATTATAATGTTTCACTCGCAGGTCTGAATGGATCCCTGATGATTGTTGCCATCATTGCGCTGTTTATTCCGGCAGTCTTTCTCAATACACATTCCATTACACAGAAAGACACCAATACACTTAGTCTCATCGTAGCCGGATTGCTCATTCTCGCGTATATTGCCTGGTTATTATTCTCCATGGTGACGCATAAGAACTACCTTGCAGACGTCACTGAGGATCGCGATGAAGAGCTGCCGCATGAACATGCTCCGGCATGGTCCAAGAAAAAGTCTATTCTCTACCTGGTGCTCGCAACGGTCATGGTTGCCTTTGTCAGTGAATGGCTGGTCGGCACGCTTGAAGTCTTCACTTCGGAATTTGGACTTAGCGAACTGTTTGTCGGTGCATTCCTGGTGGCCATCATCGGTAATGCGGCCGAACACAGTGCAGCCATCATGCTTGCCATGAAAAATAAAATTGGAGCCGCCGTCGAGATTGCGGTCGGCAGCAGTTTGCAGATCGCACTTTTCGTAGCTCCTGTACTGATTTTTGTCAGCTACTTCACAGGCAGAACCATGGATATCGTATTTACAACCATTGAACTGGTTGCCATTGGCGTATCCGTATTTATTGCCAAGTCCATTACCCAAGATGGTTCAACCAATTGGTACGAAGGCCTACTCCTGCTCGTGGTATATATCATACTCGGCGTATCCTTCTTCCTGGTGTAACCAGGCCTGACGCATCCATCATCAAAATAAACAAGCCACAAGAGGCAGCCCAATGTACATTTGGAGCTGTCTCTTTGCTTGTATACGCCTTCTGGCTGGCTTGTATCCCCATCCCGTTCAGACGCACAAAAAAAGCATGCATAAACGCCTGCATGCCTTCTATTCTGACCCGCGCATTTGCAGGCTATTGCTCATTCTTCTTGTTCAAGGCTTCATATAGAATTGCCAAATTCCGCTCAAGCGCGCTAACCAGCTGCTTACCTGCACCTTCTGGAAGGAGCCCTGCACGAACAGCAAAATCAACTTCCTTGGAGAACCCATACATCTGTGTATCCAATACTTCCTCATAGAGAGGGCAGTAGCGGGTAGCCAGATTCTCCATCTGTACTTCAATAAGCTTCTGTATTTTATCTGCATCTTCTTGAAGAAGACTGATCGCTTTCAAATTCAGCTGGTCCTGCAGATCAGATGAAGTCATGCATTTTTCCCCCCTATGTCCCAAAAATCGCGTAAAGACGTTCTACCTCTAATATTAGACGAAATGAAGAGCTAATACAAGAACCTGACCAAAATAAGAACGCAAAGTTAAGCCTGCTGTTGAAGCTTAATCCTCCTGTTCAAGTCCCGTCCAGATGAGTATTCAGATCATTCCATGCCAAAAAACACCCCTGCCAAAAAAGGCAAAGGTGCTTCTTGAGAGCTATTACTCAGATGCGATGCTTACATTCAGCCCATGCTTGGCAAATACTTCTGACATGGCTGCTTTTGCTTCAACTGCATCTGGACCATGAACATGCAGTTCATAGCTGTGCGTGCTGATCAGCGTTGTAAACAATCCGAGAATACTTTTTACATCAATATACTTGTTCTCCGAATGAAGCACGATTGAAGAAGTAAACTTGCCTGCTGTTTGAGCAATTTCCACTACAGCTGCGTTATTACTCGACATAGGAATCCCTCCGTCTTTTTACGATTGGTATCATCTATTAATTACCACTACATGATACCGTGAATCCGCTTTCCTAGCAACAGCAAAATCCTGTTCCTATTTCAAACGGTCCGGATTCAGGCATTCCAGCTCAGGAATCACAAAAATACCGTCTTTACGAATCAGCACATCGTCAAAATAAATCTCCCCGCCGCCATAATCCGGACGCTGGATCAACACTAGATCCCAGTGGATGGACGAGCGGTTGCCATTGTCTGTTTCTTCGTAAGCCTGACCTGGTGTAAAGTGCAAGCTGCCTGCAATTTTTTCATCGAACAGAATATCTTTCATCGGATGCAGAATATGCGGGTTAAATCCAATTGCGAACTCACCGATATGACGAGCACCCTCATCCGAATTCAGGATTTCATTCAAACGCTCAGTATCGTTGCTTGTCGCTTCAATGATTTTCCCATTCTCGAATGTGAACTTGATATTTTCAAATGTCACTCCGTTATACAACGTTGGTGTGTTATAACTGATCGTTCCGTTCACGGAATCACGTACAGGGGCGCTGTACACTTCACCATCCGGAATATTTTTTTGCCCGGAACATTTCTCTGCACCGATATCTTTAATGGAGAAGCTCAGATCTGTTTCCGGTCCGGTAATGCGAACTTTATCTGTACGCTTCATCAGGTTAGCGAGTGAGTCCTGCGCTTTGTCCATTTTGGCGTAATCCAGGTTACATACGTCGAAGTAGAAATCTTCAAACGCTTCTGTACTCGTATTGGCGAGTTGCGCCATACTTGCGTTAGGGTAACGAAGTACAACCCATTTCGTATGTTTGACACGTTGTTCACTATGTACCGGGTGGGAGTACAATGAATTGTACATTTTCATTTTTTCTTCCGGCACATCGGACAGATCATTCACATTTTCTCCCGCACGAATACCGATATAACAATCCATCTGCTTCATACGGTTCAGATCAATCTCTGCCCATGTTTTCATCATTTCTTCGGTCGCATTTTTCAGCATAGCACGCTGTACGGTCTTATCAGTCAACTGTACAAAGACGTTACCACCTTTTTTGCCTACCTCTTCAATGATGGCGTTAATCAGATCACGTTCTGATCCAATCATCTCAACCAATACATTTTCACCAGGCTGCACATCTACAGAATAGCCCACCAGGCTTGCTGCAAGCTTTTGAATTCTTGGGTCTTTCATCTTGGTAAAATCCTCCTGTCTTCTGCCATGCTTGAATTGAACAACGGTAAATTACGATACTATTGTAGCACGCGAACAGTCATCCCGTCAGCAGGCAGTCCCTCACTTCGTTTATTGATATGACTTGAAGTTTACATCGGTGACAAGGGCTTCTTTGTTATTTTTACGGTTGTTGTCCGTGTAACTCACCTGACTTTCAGAGGATAAGCGAAGAGGCAGACTGCTCTTCCGATCTACGGTGAGATGATATACCGTCTGTACGCTCGCTTGTTTCATCATCTGTTGCATCGTTATTTCACCCTGTTTCCAAACTTGATCCAGATCCTTCTCAAGCTTCTCTTTACGTGCGCCTTTCACCGTAGAAGCCTTATGCATATATTCTGCCCGAATGGCGTTCATTTCGTCGTTCAGCTGGGCTACAGCCCATGTTTTGGCATCTTCCGGTGCAAGTTCAATCCGTAATGTTCTGGTTCGACGACCGGCCCCATATTCGGATTGAATGGTTTTGTTCATCTTGTCTATTTTCTCCATCTGGGCAATTGGATTAAAGCGGGAAAGAGAACCACGAAGCGGCTCATGTTGCGCTGATAATGCCATCCACTGCCCTTGTTTCCGCTCGAAAGAGGCGCTAAACCCACTGGGCTGTCCATTATTTTTTACGGCAGTCGTATGAATGCCTGTGCCCACAGCAGTTACTTCTCCAGGTAATCGGGTCTGAAGGGTCAGACGATCATGATTCTCCAGCTTTCCTTCGAATTTGAACTGATTCTCGAACAATCCACTGTTCTCCCGTCGAAGTCCTGCTTCTCCTTCAAAACTTAATGTTTCTTTTCCCGCTATCCCCGATAAAGCCAAGGAAAAAACCTCTTCAGGCGTTCGATCTCGCTGGATGAATCCACAACCCGGGACACCAATCATCAAGATGCTCACTAATAACCATAACGTACGTACCGAATGGCGGTTAAGCATGTCTATCTTCACCCTTCCATGAACTTTCTCCATAGATTGCCCCGCCCGTATATGCTTATACTTCCTTCTATACACAACTTGATCACGAATACATAAAAAAAAGAGAACGACTCCGCAAATGGAATTGTTCTCTCTTAACGCGTTATATCCTGTTCCTCTACAACAATTCTGTTCCGACCACCATTCTTCGCGCTGTACAAGGCCATATCAGCCCGATAAAACAAAGACTCTACGCTAACCTTCTCATCCATCCAATTCCACTCTGCGATGCCACTGGATACCGTAACGAGTGGTCTGGTCTCTTCTGCAACTCTCTTTCGAATCACTTCCGCATAATCCAGCGCCTGACGTACACTCACCTGCGGCATATAGATTGCGAGTTCTTCTCCACCCCATCTGGCGCATATATCCTCCGTGCGAACCGAACTGGTGACGATCTCACTCACTTGTTTCAGTACTTGATCGCCAGTCTGGTGTCCAAAGGTATCATTCACCTGTTTGAACTGATCAATATCCACCACAATGAGGGAGCCACAGAATTCATGAGCCTGTCGCTCGTGAATGACACTATCCAGATAATGCCTCACGTACAGACCTGTCAACATATCCAGATTAGCCAAGCGCCGAACCTCGGCGTGTAACGTGGCATTTGACAGCGCTAGCCCGATATGGATGGACAACATCTGTAAGAGCCGATAATTATCATATGAAAAATAATGCTCTCGACTGTGTCCCAGCAAAATGGCTCCCTTCACTTCACCATTAACTCTAATTGGTGAAGCAATCAGTGACATAGATCCCGTATCTTCCATGAAAAAGGAGGAGACTTTATCATATTGCGCATAATTGGTTATAATAAGCGGTTCCTCTGTTCGATACACCAAGCCTGCAATACCGTAGTCCACAGAAAAAGATTGGTGAAATACATCCTTCACATTGGATGACATGACTTCGAAGTCGTTTGTACTATCATTGAGTTGAAGAATGCAACATGTTTCAGCCTGAAATATTTCCTTCAACTCCTGCTCGGATAATTGATAAATCTCCGAAAGGTGCAGGCTCTTGTTTAAACGCTGTGTAAGATCATTGATTAGACGAAGTTCCTGAATCAACATATTGGATTGTTCGTGCAACTTGGCGTTCTCAAAGGCCGTGCCTGCAGTGTCCACCATCATGGTAATCAATTGCAAGTCCGATTCTTCCATGATCTCTTCATTCATTTCAATATGGAACACACCGTATATGCCTTGTTTTCCTTTCAGCGGAATACCTACATCTACAATGCGGTCTTCTCCATCATCGGAACGAGCAACGATCAGTTTGCCTGCCATAAATGAACGTACACAGATATCTTCTCCCCGCTCGTGGACAAGCAACGGTTTAATCCGTGGATTATAGTTGCTCTGATCCTGAGACATATAGAGTTTGATATAGGTGGCCGGGTACAGGTAGTCCATACTGTCAAATACCTCATCCAATATGGCCTCGACATCCATTTTGTCATGCATTCGCTGAACAATCTGAAAGAGGATAGACCTCCGGTGTTCCTCACGCGCTGTTTGTTCATGAGCATGTAACAGGTCCGTCATAAATATGTATTCAAATCTTCGGTAAAAGCAGGTGCGGTAATGCAATGCCTCAGATCGAACCACAGCTTCAGACGTTTCATATCGATTGGATTCATAGATCACAGCAGTGAATACGGCAAACATATCCTTGTTCGTTCTGGAGAATAAGGGGTGTGTTATCAGGAGATATTCTCCACGGTCGCTAGTCCCTCTGTGAGACAGGGCCTGTCTCTTATCCAAACATTCCAATACAAGCCTGCGTGCATCCAACCCTGGATCAGCCTCATGATCACGATCGTACCCTACACAATCGCCTTCCGTGTTCCATACGCTGTAATAGGTTGATCCATTGTCCAGGCCTGAATCTGCTTTGGAGGTCCAGTCACTGTATGCCTGCTCTAGCAAGCTGCCCAAATATGAAAAATCAAAAGGTGTGATATCCATTTTTTGCATCCACAACACATGCTCTTCATGAGAACGAGGAGCGGAAACAGATGCGGAATCGCCCGAACTTCGTGAATTCAAGCTGGCAGGTAAACTTCTTAGATGTTCTAACATGTCAGGCGCTCCTTTGCACCGTTTTTGCATCCACCAGGATGCATTAATCTGCAGACGTTATCGCAAACCTGCAAATTCGTCACGATAACCTTATTACATAAAGATGATTTAAAGTTAAGATACAATCTATTTTACTCTGTTTAAAGCTTTTTTGCATCCATATTTCAGAAAATTGTCCCATTATTTTAGGCCCAATGACCTATCGACAAATTTAGACGTTTTTTTGCTTTTATTCTACGCTTGACTTTGGTTCTCTTAAACTGTAATATAAATTGTTGATGAAGACTACTAATGGGTCTTTAAATTTGGGCATTACCGGTTGTGTCACCCTCATTCTTTTTGTTGCTTTCAGGACAGCGGCTGAACTTTCCTGATCGTTCTATGCGAGGCCAAGCCCGCATCAACAAATTGGAGCGCAAACAGAGCCCTAATATGAACTTTAACTAAAAAGGAGCTACTTTAAACATGGCACGTTACACTGGTCCTAAATTTAAATTGAGCCGTCGCCTCGGCATTTCCCTTAGCGGAACAGGCAAAGAATTGAAACGTCCTTTCCCTCCAGGTCAGCACGGAGCTAACCAACGCAGAAAAATGAGCAACTACGGTATGCAATTGCAAGAAAAACAAAAATTGCGCCACATGTACGGTTTGGGCGAGAAGCAATTCCGCACACTGTTCTCTAAAGCTCAAAAAATGCAAGGTATTGCCGGTGAGAACTTCATGTTCTTGCTTGAGTGCCGCCTTGACAACCTCGTTTACCGCCTTGGGTTTGCTAACTCCCGCGCTGGAGCGCGTCAGTTGGTAGCACACGGTCACGTAACTGTAAACGGCAAAAAAGTCGATATCGCTTCTTACCAAGTAAGCACTGGCGATGTAATCGGTTTGCGTGAGAAGAGCCGCGCTCTTTCTTCCGTTAAAGAAGCTTTGGAAGGCCGTTCGCATCTTCCAGCTTACGTTGAATACAACGAAGCAGCTGTAGAAGGTAAATTCATCCGCTTGCCTGAGCGTGCTGAATTGTCCCAAGACATCGATGAAAAACAAATCGTCGAGTTCTACAACCGTTAATCGTTGCAATCACATTAAAGTTTCAATCCAAACAGCTGTCGAGATTTTCTCGACAGCTGTTTTTCTATGCTTTTTTCTATTTATCTTCATTAAAAGACCTTAATTAACGATATAAAATATAGACTCCCTTTAGGAGAAGCACACATCCATACAATCATCACAAGAGTTACATCAAGGGGGATTACACATGAATTTTTTTCGCAATCGCAAGCTCGCTGTTAAGCTGGGACTTTTACTCGGGATCGTATTGCTCTGCTGTATTGGAGCCCTGATTGCATTTAACACCAAATCGATTTACGACAAAAGCCTGCAATACGGGGAAACCGTTGCGGGACAAGCAGCGAATCGTGCTACGAACGAGTTTATGACAGACATGAACCAGGTCAAAAACACATTGGACACCATGAGTATCACGTTATTGGATGCCGCTAAGAACGGCTCACTCAATCGCGAGGAAGTCGTTAGACTTCTTGAGCAGTATCTGAAAAAGGATGAGAAAGTTTTTGGCTTTTATACGGGCTGGGAACCGAATGCCTTTGATGGAAACGATGCGAGTCACGTCAATAAAAATGATTATGATGATGCTACGGGTCGATTTGTTCCATACGCCATACGGGACGGCAACTCTCTGCATTTTGAGCCGCTCACGACCTATGAGGGAAACAGTGAAACCAGTACATATTATCAGCTGCCCAAGAAAACCAAATCCATCTATTGGTCAGAGCCTGTTACCTATACGGTTGGCGGGAAAGAAACACTACTCGTTTCGATTGTCCTCCCTCTCTTGGATGAAAACAACACTTTTCTCGGTATTGTTGGGGCCGACTTTACCATTGATCGTTTTCAGCAAAATATAGCATCACTCAATCCGGATCAAGGTTATGCCATGCTGATTACTAGTGAAGGACAGATCGCTGCGCACGGCTCCAAACCGGAACTGGCTAATGCAGACGCCGTCATTCCACCTGATATGAAGACGGTCATTCAGCGTATACAGTCCGGCGAGTCTCAGTTTTATGCCACTGATCCCGAAGTAGGGGAAGAGCTGTTTATTGCTGAACCTGCCAGGTTACAAGGAACAGATTCGAACTGGTATCTTGTATCAGCACTGCCAAAGAGCCACATTCTTCAACCCTTCTATGACAGCTTGAACTGGTCCATACTGATTGCCGCACTGGCTGTACTTCTGCTTGCAGGTGTGGTTACCTACACCATCATCTCTATTGTTAGACAATTAAATCAAGTTAATATCGTCGCTGGGCAGCTGGCTGGCGGAGACTTGACACAAAAGTTACCTGTCCGATCCAAAGATGAATTTGGCGTCATGGCAGGTCATATGAATCAGATGATGGATACCCTGCGACATACCATATCGGTTATATCCGAACATGCTCTATCTGTAGGCTCAACTTCTCAACAGTTGACCGCAGGTGCCGAAGAAACAGGTAAAGCCGCCGAACTGATTGCCTTAACAGGAGTCGAACTTGCAGATAAAGCAGGTAAACAGGTGCAGGAGCTGCAAGAGTCCTCCCGTTCCATGAATGAAATATCTGTCGGGATCGGAAGAATAGCAAAGGCCGCCTCCGATGTATCCGATTCATCGCGAACGGTGGCCGAACGAACAACCGTCGGAAGTGGTAAGATTCAGTCCGCCATGCGCATGGTCGATAGTGCCACTTCATCTGTGCAGACATCGATGACTGCACTGGAGAATTTCCGCCAACGTTCCGAAGAGATTGGCCATATTACAGGCATGATCACGGAAGTTAGCCGTCAAACCAACCTACTCGCACTTAATGCTTCCATTGAAGCATCACGAGCAGGGGAACACGGACGCGGGTTTGGCGTTGTTGCTTCCGAGATTCGTAATCTGGCTGAACAATCCAGAGTATCAGCAGCGCAGATTGCAGCGTTAATTCATAGCGTTCAGCAAGAGGTCCTTTCTCTCGTTGAAAATATGGAACATGGAAATTCCGAAGTTATTCATATTGCGGACGTGATTAATGAGAGTGGTGAGCTCTTCCTCTCCATCTCATCACAGATTTCAGATGTTAATGTGCAGATCGAGCATGTCTCAGCCATTGCACAGCAGATGTCAGCTGGATCACAGCAGGTTGATGCCACGTTGGAACAACTCAAAACCATCGGTCATGAAACAGCAGATCATGCAACTCGTGTTGCTTCTGCCTCTGAAGAACAACTCGCATCCATGGAAGAGATTACGGCGGCATCTGCCTCTCTGGCTAATCTTACCCAGGAACTCTTAGAACTGATTCAACGTTTCAAAACCTGATGTAAAAGAACTCCAATACGACATATCATTCAGGCCACCCTATGCACCTCAGCATGGAGGTGGCCTGCTTATATTTTGGCTTACAACTCATGAAATGTGCTTCAATATCGCATGATATATAGCATAATGCATGGCAGAATGGCAAATTTCGACCATTACTTGTATTTCTCAGGCATGCAAACCCGCCTTTTTATGCTATAATAAGTGCTGTTAAAAGGAGGAAGACACTGAATGGTTGATGTTAATAAGAAAAAGCCCGATGAACAGCCTGTACGCAAGCGCAGCTTTGCCCGCAGACTGGGAAGTTTCGTCAAATGGATGGTTGTCCTTGGATTTATGGGGGTACTATTTGTAGGCGGTGCTTTGATGGGATACGTCAGTTCCATTGTGAAAGACGAGCCTGTCCGTTCAAGGGCCCTGATTGAACAAAAAGTCAGCGAAAACTCCATCACAGGCTTTGCTTACTTTGCCGACGGCAGTCCGATCGGTCAATTACGTACGGAAGAAGACAGGCGTCCGGTCACTACGGACCAGATCCCACAAAAGGTTATTGATGCAGTCATTGCGATTGAAGACAATCATTTTTACGAACATAAAGGTGTAGACATGAGCGGAACACTACGTGCCGTGAAGCAAAAAGTGCTGAAAGAATCAGTACAAACCGGCGGTAGTACACTGACTCAGCAATTGGCGCGTCGTGTATTTTTGAATCTGGATCGCACGGAAGATCGAAAAGTGAAAGAAATCTTGCTCTCACTTCGACTCGAACGTTTCCTGACCAAAGACGAGATCATGACAGCCTATCTGAACAAAGTTCCTTTTGGTAATGGTTCCAGCGGATACAACGTTTATGGAATCAAAGCGGCCGCCAAAGGATTGTTTAATATTAACGATCTAGAAAAAATCAACATTGCTCAAGCTGCTTATCTTGCTGGATTGCCACAACTCCCCTCCTCTTACTCCGCTTTTAACGGTAAAGGTGATTTTGTAGAGGAAAATTTTGACCGCGCAATCAATCGTCAGCATCTGGTATTACGTCGTATGCTTGAACTGGGCAAGATCAATCAGTCCGAGTATGACGAAGCTCTTGCTTTTGATATCAAAAGTTCACTCGCTCCGAAGACCATCAAGGCTTACAATACTTATCCATATCTTATGATGGAAACGGAACGACAAGCTGCACAGATTTTGATGAAACAATTAAATTCCGACACAGCTGAATCTACAGACAAAGGTACGGATGCCGACACACCTCAGAAGGAAAGCAGTGCATTATTAGAGGAAGCTCAGACGCAACTGCGGACAGGTGGATATCGCATCTACACGACCATCAACAAAAGTATCTACAAAACGATGCGTACCATTGCGGAAGATGACAGCAACTTCTCAGCAGATGATCCTGTCAAAGGAAAAGAACAAACTGCTGCCATGCTGATTAATCACAAAACAGGTGCTATTCTCGGCATGATTGAAGGACGGGATTTCCAGGATGAACAGATGAACTACGCAACGCAGATGATACGTCAGCCAGGTTCAACGATGAAACCAATAGCCGCTTATCTTCCTGCGTTAGATGAAGGTCTTGTTCAGCCAGCTTCAATTATTGATGACTCACCGATCATTTTGAAAAGCGGTCCGAGCGGGTACCACATTGCAAAGAACGCTAACAACCGGTACCAAGGACTTGTTACGGCCCGCAGAGCACTGAATTACTCACTTAATATACCGGCTTTGAAATTGTTCAATGAAGAAGTCGGAATCGACAAAGCGTGGGCTTTCGCCAAGAAATTAGGAATCACCACGATTCAGAAGGAAGACTATCAGGCTCAAACTGGTGTTCTCGGAGGTCTCCAATACGGTGTAACCGTTGAAGAGCTGACCAGTGCCTATGGTGCCATCGCCAATAATGGTGTATATAATGATTCCTACATGATTAGCAAAATTGTAGATTCCAAAGGCAACATCGTCTACAAACACGATACGGAACCAGTTCAGGCCTTCTCGGAGCAGACAGCATACCTGATGACCGATATGCTGCGGACTGTTATTACAGAGGGAACGGCAGATAAAGTACGTGAAAATTACAAATACTCGAAAAGTGTACCGATTGTAGGTAAAACAGGTTCCACTCAAAACTATGCAGATGTTTGGTTTGAAGGCTATACACCTGATGTCACACTTGGCGTATGGGTTGGATACAAACAGCCGGTGAATACGCTGGAAAGCAAATCACAGCGGAAACGTGCGCAGCAACTGTGGTCGAAAATCCTGAATGAAGTGATCGATACGCAAAAAGATCTGTTCGTCACGGATTCGTTCAAAAAACCATCTGGGATCGAAACGCGTACGGTATCGGCTTACAGCGGCAAGTTGCCAACATCCATGACTGACAAGTTTGTTACGGATATTTTCAACAGCAAGTTTGTTCCGAAGGATAGCGATGACGGTGTCGCCAAAGCCAAATACATTACTTACAATGGTGTAAACTATATTCCGCGTGATGGAACACCTTCGGACATGTTGAAGGAAAAAACAGTAATCAAGCGTAAAAAACCAATCTCGGATCTCATCAAAGAATTGCAAAATGCTTTCTCACGTATGAGTCGACATGAGTCACTTGCTTATTACCTTCCTGAAGATGCGGATGCAGACATGCCGACACAGATTGATCCAAGAACAGATAACGGCAAAACTCCTGATGCACCAGGTAACGTACGAATCTCAACCTCGGGTGACACAGCTGTCATTACATTTAATGGCACTCCTGAGAACGATGTCGTGGGTTATCGTCTGTATCGATCTGTGAACGGTGGAGGATTCCAGAACCAAGGTCAGGTCGTCCTGACCGGTGAATCCAGATCATTCTCTGCTTATGCAGCGCAAGGCGGCAACTTCGCCTTCTATGTAACCGCAGTGGATGTTGCTGGCAGAGAATCTTCTCCTAGCGCAACCGTAAATAGTGCCGGAAGTGTAGCTCCTCCAGTGGAAGAAGAGATTAATGAGCCGATTGAAGTTCCAGGTACAATTGTTACTCCAGGAGAAACGCAGACCGATAATACAACAACGACAGCCCCAGGCACACCTGGTCAAGTCAGCGTATCTGCTCTATCTCAAGGGCTGCGCATTCAATGGGCGTCCACGCCAAACGCAGATAGTTATACTGTATTTTACAGTGAAACAGGCTCGGCCTACACCAAAATTGGAACGACAGCGGGCAATACCATGGATTATGGCGTACCCGCATCGACCAGTGGATGGTTCAAGGTATCTGCCAGCAACAGCGCAGGTGAATCCGAACCTTCCGCGGCTGTACATTTTCAGCCCTGATTTAGGCAAAGTTACCCCAAAAAAAGCCGCACCCTCAGATACGATCTGAGGGTGCGGCTTTTTATTTGTACTTGCATCAGCTAAAAAAGCCTGCTTTATGCCACTGGCATAAAGCAGGCTTCTACAACCACAACCGATTCCTCATTGATAGAGTCACCGGAATTTGGCTTCGTAGAGTATCAACGTTAGTCTTCAATGGTGGATAGATCTCCTGCCGGAAGATCTAGCTCCCAGGCTTTCAGCACACGGCGCATGATTTTGCCAGAACGTGTCTTAGGCAGTTTATCCTTGAACTCGATCTCACGCGGAGCAGCATGGGCAGACAGGCCCTCTTTGACAAAACGGTAAATCTCTTCTTTCAGCTCCGGTGTCGCCTCATATCCTTCACGAAGCGCCACAAAGGCCTTGATGATCTCCCCACGTGTCACATCCGGCTTACCGATTACACCCGCCTCTGCCACCGCAGGATGCTCTACGAGCTTGCTCTCCACCTCAAAGGGGCCGATGCGCTCTCCTGACGAATTAATCACATCATCAATCCGTCCCTGGAACCAGAAGTATCCTTCTTCATCCATATAAGCAGAGTCACCGGATACATACCAGCCCGTAAGCCTGAAATACTCCTCGTATTTCGCAGGGTTATTCCAGATCTTGGCCATCATGGATGGCCAAGGTGCCCTTATGGCCAGATTACCCATACTGTACGGCGGCAATTCCTGTCCGCGATCATCAATAATGGCTGCTTGGATGCCAGGCAACGGACGTCCCATGGAGCCAGGCTTGATCGGCATTCCGGGATAGTTACAGATCAGCTGTGCACCTGTTTCCGTCATCCACCATGTATCATGAATTCGCTGACCATAGGCTTTCCATCCCCAACGAACAACCTCCGGATTGAGCGGTTCACCGACAGACATGACATGACGCAGACTGCTCAGATCAAACTGGGCGATGGTCTCTTCTCCAGCTCCCATCAGCATACGGAAGGCCGTTGGTGCACTGTACCAGATCGTGACTTTATTCTTCTGGATGGTGTTGTACCAATCTTGAGGACTGAAACGACCGCCACGTATTACATTGGTCACTCCGTTGAGCCATGGAGCAAAGATACCGTAAGAAGTCCCTGTGACCCAACCCGGGTCTGCCGTGCACCAGTACACATCATCCTCACGCAAATCCAGAACAACCTTACCTGTATAATAGTGCTGAATCATGGCATTTTGAACATGGTACACCCCTTTGGGTTTACCCGTAGAGCCTGAGGTATAATGAATGAGCAAACCATCCTCACGATTCAACCACTCTACTTCCATCTCATCCGAAGCGGCAGACATCTCTGCATCAAAATCGATGAGTCCTTCTTCCGTCTGCTCGCCTCCACCCACAATAAAGATATGTTTGAGTTCAGGCAACTCGGAACGTTTGATGCGTTTCAATAATTCCGGAGTTGTGACGAGCGCTACTGCTCCGCTATCCTCCAGCCGATCCTTCACTGCCGTTTCCATAAATGCTTCGAACAACGGGCCCGCGATGGCTCCAGCTTTCAATATTCCCAGCAGACTAAAATACAGTTCAGGACTTCGAGGCATAAAAATAAATACCCGCTCTCCTTTGGCTATGCCATATTTGCGGAGAACGTTCCCGAACCGACTCGACTGTTCACTCAGATCAGCAAAAGTATAGGCCTCTTCACGTGAAGCATCGCTATACAATAAAGCGGTTTTGCCGCCCCTTCCTTCCAGTACATGACGATCAATCGCTTCATGCGCCATGTTTACTTTTCCGCTGGCGTGCCACGTAAAATGCTGTTCCACCGATTCCCAATCGAACCGGCTTCTCGCCTCCGTGTAATCGCCCAGATTAGATTCAGACACAACCGTTTGCAGCATCTCACCATGTGCTTGACTCATGCTTGCCAGCCTCCTTCAACTCGACATTTCGATTCCCGTTAGGGCTCAATTCTCATTGCCTTTGTGTTGACTGAACTTCCAGTTAGCGCTTACATTAGTAGAGAGAACTTCTCATCATGTACTTGCTCGGCCAAACAGATGTTAACCATACTGTATTGAATTGTGAACATTTTTTGTCTACGCAATTATAGCAAATCTTTTCAATTGTCGTCTATGGCTTTTCAATTTTTTGGATTTTTGCTATAGCTGACACTTTGAACAACCTCTATAAGTAGGGAGAGAGAGGAGCATGAACCATGGAACATATCAAAGAACATCATATGCGTTCCATCTTCAAGTCCGGCCACCACATTACTGTTGAAGGCCCCGTGCAGGCCGAGGAGATTACCCGTCTTGCCTTCCATCCGGATCTGGATGCCTTTCGGCGACCAACGGAGCAGCAGGAAGCTCTGGCCGAGATCGCAGCATTACCTGAAGGGCGAATTATCATTGCACATGAAAATGAAACGATTATCGGTTATGTAACCTTTCACTATGCGGATGATTGTGAACGCTGGTCCGAGGGCAATATGACTGATTTGATAGAGCTTGGGGCAATCGAGGTTGCGGACGACTATCGCTCGCTTGGCATTGGACGTGAGATGTTGCTTACTGCTTTGGAAGATAAATACATGGAGAACTATATTATTTTCACCACAGAATATTATTGGCATTGGGATCTGAAGGGCAGCGGACTGAATGTATGGGATTATCGCAAAATGATGGAGAAGCTGATGCAAACGATCGACATGACTTGGTATGCAACAGACGACCCTGAAATATGTTCACATCCTGCAAACTGTTTGATGGTACGTATCGGAAGTCAGGTGCCGATCACATCGGAAGAACAGTTTGATCGTGTACGCTTCCGCCATCGGTTCATGTATTAATTCGATGATCTGTTCGAAAAACGATATACATAACAAAAACCGCCTCTCGAAGCTTGATCCATACTTCATGGAACAGCTAATCGATAAGCGGTTTTTCTTGATGCGCCTTTACATATTTTCTAACATATGCTCCACAATACGATGCGAACGCTGGGAAGATTCCACGGTAAATTCAGCAAAGTTGACATGCGCCGAGCCATCCGCTTTATCTGACATTCCACGCAGGACAACAAATGGTACACGATTCATGTAACAAACCTGAGCGACTGCTGCCCCTTCCATTTCGGCACATGCACCGTCCATTTCGGTATATAACATGTTAACGGTATCTTTATTGGCAATAAACTGGTCTCCCGATAATACTTTACCAATCAAATAATGGGCCCCCAGCGCTTTACATGCCTCTTCAGCCAGTGTAATAAGCGAAGCCTCGGCAGGGAATGCAGATGTCTCCTGGTAAGGAATAACCCCGCGTTTAAACCCCAGTGGCGTTACATCCATGTCGTGCTGAACACATACGGATGATATAACCATATCTCCAATATTCAGCTCCGGGTTAACCGCCCCCGCAACACCTGTGAAGATAATGCGATTCACCTGAAAACGATCAATCAAAATCTGTGTCGTAACCGCTGCATTTACTTTACCTACGCCGGATTTGCACACGACAATTTGCTTGCCCAGCCATTCGCCTGCAACGTATGTAATCCCGGTCTGTTTGACCGTCTCAAGCTGTTTCATACCTGCAAGCAAAAGCGCTACTTCCTCATCCATCGCTCCGATAATGCCAATCGTTTCACGCATCTTCTGATACCTCCTGTTTTCACTTTCAACCTCATTCAGCACAAAAGCTCCGTCTCCGGAGCTTTCGCATATCCACTATGTAGAGAGAGAGGTTTCTCTCTTTCCTGTATATAATCCCGATTACACTACATCTGCATGACTTACAGAAAGACGAAGAATCGTTTCATGCGGCAAAATAACCCGTGGATTCTCCACATTTTCCTTCTTCATCAGCTTGGTCAGCAAACGCATCGCAACTGCGCCAAGATCGTACATTGGCTGTGCCACTGTCGTCAACTGAGGACGCACCATGGAAGCCATACGGATGTTATCCACACTAATAATGGAGAAGTCATCCGGTACTTTCAGACCGTCATCCTGAATGCTGTGAATGGCACCAATAGCCATTTCATCTGTTGCAGCAAAGATAGCTGATGGTTTTTTCTTGAGTCCAAGGAAATATTTCATCGCTTCAACACCGGATTCATACCGATAGTTACCGATTCGAACAAGATCCTCCTGGTATTCGATCCCGGCTGCTTCCAGTGCTTTTTTGTATCCTT
This sequence comes from Paenibacillus sp. FSL R5-0749, assembly GCF_038595085.1. Taxonomy (NCBI): domain Bacteria; kingdom Bacillati; phylum Bacillota; class Bacilli; order Caryophanales; family Paenibacillaceae; genus Paenibacillus; species Paenibacillus sp. FSL R5-0749. Next base: position 4,573,793 of record NZ_CP152005.1, read on the forward strand.
GGAAACGGGCATAACCATTCGCTGGATCTTGCAGTGTACCACTGATCATCGCAATTTCCTTGTGTCCATGACGAATCAGGGTGTTTACCGCATCAAACGCTGCTGCTTCATGGTCAATATCCACGGATGGGAATGTACCCTTCTCATCACTCGTTGCACAAAGTACGATTGGCACAGCGGCAGACTGGAACGCCTGAATGTGTTCGTCTGTTACTGTTCCGCCCATGAAGAGCAATCCATCCACTTGTTTTTCGAGCAACGTGTTAATAACACGAATTTCTTTTTCTTTCTTCTTATCTGCATTACACAAAATAATGTTGTAGTGATACATATTCGCAATATCTTCAATTCCGCGGGCAATCTCCGCGAAGGTTGAGTTCGAAATATCCGGAATAACGACCCCGACCGTGGTTGTCTTCTTGCTTGCCAGACCTCTGGCTACCGCATTCGGACGATATCCCAATCGTTCGATGGCTTCATATACTTTTTTCCGCGTTTGCGGTTTGACATTAGGGTTATTATTAACTACCCGTGATACCGTTGCCATAGACACTCCAGCTTCACGTGCCACATCATAAATGGTTACCGTCACAGTACTTCTCTCCATTACCAGTAAATTTTCATACCATTTTCATTAAGATTTATATTACGACAAATTTTTGCATTAATCAATTAAAATAGGCTTTAGGACTCACTCAAAACATTCGTAAGTGTAGCTCTAGTAATATCTGAATGGGAAGTATGCCATACAGGAATTCCCTTTTTAATCAGGATCGCCTGTGGAGATTCATGCTTAACACCCAGTTTCTCTGCTGCTTCATTCGATACCGGGCGATCTTCCACAACATAGATGATACCGTATTTCACATTTTCATTGGCATTATTATGCAAATAATCGTTCATCTCCTGATAAGCGTTCGAGCTGATCGGACAGCGCGTACTGTGCTTAAACAGAAGCAAGGGTTGATCCTCGGTAGCCTCTACTGCGGAGTTTAGCTGTTCAATACTTGTCATTTTAGTCATGTCAGCCATTAGATATACATCCCCCTTTACCAGGAATACCGCTATGTTGAGCGTTTTCACTCTTCGATATCTTAACAAAAAGCGCGCGAAAAAGCCAATTTTCATGAAAACAAACATTTTGCACGTCAAAATTAGACAGCATTCGAGAAGTACTCCTGCCACACAAATCCGGATAATTGACTTAACCTGCGCTCCGTGGTCTCTATCCAAACTGTATCTCCAGACTTCGTTGCGTAACCCATGATGTCCAGCAACAGATTGATACGTTCCTCTACCGCTTGCTGCATCCGATATTGCATCTCCCGATCGGTCGCATCCGGCCAGGCCAGCAGTTGCTCATGAAACAGGTCTGCCAATTCATTACGTTCACCAAAAGATACGTCCTGCTTCACGGGCTGTTCACCCAATGTACTAATGCATTCTGTTAAGTCCGGCTTGACCGGAGGAAGCACTTCGTATGATACACAGTCTGTACACGCAAATACGGGTACGTTTCGAATCTCCACTTTTTTGGCGTATACTACGGTTCTTAATTCCAACTCCATTACATGTCCACATCTGCACGACTTGCGCACACCCTCACCTCATTCGTTCTATACTCTATATAAGTACCATTCGACCTATTTCGGCTCAAATCCTGCTGCAAAAGAAAGGTTGCACAAATTACCACTCCCTCCAGATGAAGGTTGTCGAATGCAGGTAATTACTGACTTGTAATCGCTTCCTCCACACTGCATATGCACAACCATGAAGTCCCTTGTAGAATCTGTTACAATTAGAGACGCGACATACCTAATTACAGCAAAAGGAGAGATGAACATGAGATTAACCGGTAAAAAAGTCATCGCTCTGGTCGATGAAGAATTCGAGGATTTGGAATTATGGTACCCTGTGCATCGTGTTCGTGAAGAAGGTGCAGAAGTGCATCTTGCTGGAGAGAAAAAAGGAAAAACCTATATTGGCAAATACGGTGTGCCTGCTGAAGCTGAATATAGTTTCGATGAACTGGACAGTTCAGAGTACGATGGCATTCTTGTACCAGGCGGCTGGGCGCCAGATAAGCTGCGTCGTTATCCCAAAGTTCTGGAACTCGTGAAGGAAATGAATGCAGACCGGAAACCGATTGGACAGATCTGTCATGCAGGATGGGTACTAATCTCTGCCAAAATTCTGGACGGAGTTACGGTAACCTCTACACCAGGCATTCGGGATGACATGGAAAATGCAGGTGCGATCTGGAAAGATGAAGCGGTTGTTGTTGATGGACATATCATCTCGGCACGTCGTCCACCGGACCTTCCACCTTACGGCAAGGCATTCTGTGATGCCCTCGCTGACAAGTAAAAATAACCCCACTGCGCTCTCATACACAGTGGGGTTATTTTATATAACAAGCTTTCCAACAAATAATTATCACGAATGTAAATATATTAACTTAAAGGTATTTATATCCATTTATCCCAATCACGATGCATTCGAACCACTTTGTTCATCCGGGCTTCCTGTGGAGTCATTAAAGACTTGCAATCGCTCCTCAATATCTCCGCTGGTCCGCAGGGCGAAGCACTTTCGAGCTTCTTCTTTGGCGTCCGATGCTGTTGTGTTCAGCACTCGGTGCTTCACACGCAACAGAGATTGCGGAGACATACTCAAGTGGCGAATACCAAGCTCCAGCCAAAGCGGAATGGCACGCTCGTCCCCTGCCATCTCTCCGCACACACTAACATCAATTCCTGCCGTATGCGCCGCATCCGCTGTGGCACGAAGCATCCGCAGAACAGCCGGATGATAAGGGTGATACATATGAGCGATCTGCTCATTCATTCGATCTACTGCCAGTACATATTGAACCAGATCGTTCGTTCCTATACTGAAGAAATCCGCCTCCTCCGCCAGCAGATCAGCAATCATCACCGCTGCAGGAACTTCAATCATGATCCCTACCTGAATATGAGGGTCGTATGATAATCCCCGCTCGTCCAGATCGGACATCGCCTCACGAAGAATCTCATTGGCTTGTTGAAGCTCTTCCACCGAAGAGATCATCGGGTACATGATTTTCACATTGCCAGCAGCGCTGGCACGCAGAATGGCTGTAAGCTGTGTTTTGAACAGGTCTTTACGGTCCAGACTAATTCGTATTGCACGGTAACCCAGAAACGGATTGTCTTCTTCCGGCAATTCGAAGTAATCCAGTTGCTTGTCACCACCGATATCCAGAGTACGAATGACAACGGATTGTCCTGCCGTCTTCTCTGCCACAAGGCGGTACACCTCATACTGCTCCTGCTCACCCGGAAATGTAGCCCGATCCATATATAGAAACTCTGTCCGGAACAAGCCTACGCCCTTGGCTCCATGTTTCAAAGCCAGATCCAGTTCCTTCACAGAACTGATATTGGAAGCGAGGTGTAATATAGCCCCGTCTTTGGTTACAGCATCCACCGTAGCAAGCACCTGAAGTTGTTCTTTTTTCTTCAGCTGTTTGCTGCGAAGCATGGTATACCGTTCAATTGTCTTGCGATCCGGGTCGGTAAATACCAAGCCATTATCACCATCCACCACAAGCATATCACCAGTCTCAACCGGCATGCCAAGACTCGCTTCCAGACCGGAAACGAGAGGAATGCCAAGCGCACGAGCCATTATTGCAGAATGTGAAGTCTTCCCGCCAATCAAGGTTACAATGCCCAGGACATGACTGGGATTCAGATGTGCTAATTGAGATGGCGATAGTTCTTTGGCAACAAGTACATACGGCTGTGTATCCGAAGGGAGTGTAATCTCCGGTGCACCAAGCAGATGCTTGAGCAGACGATTACCTACATCCTTGATGTCAATGGCCCGCTCCTTCATATACTCGTCTTCCAGCAAGTCAAACATCGTGACAAAATGGTCTATGGCTTCTTTGACTGCCACTTCTGCCGCCTTGTACTGACGCTCGATAATGCCCCGAATTTCGTTCATGAATACTGGATCCTCGAGGATGGCCAGATGTGCATCAAAAATACTGGACTCCTCCGGCCCCACGACTTCCTTGAACTCATTCTTGATATATTCAATCTCATCCTTAGATGTCCGTATGCCCTCATACAGCCGTTCGAACTCTTGGGCGAGATCTACCGAATCCATCTTCTGATCCGGCAGATCCCATTCCCAACTGGGCAGGACAAATGCTTTGCCGATGGCTATGCCTGCAGCTCCGTTGATGCCTTGTATCTTCATTCTACCCCTCCAACGTTCCTGTCATAGAGCACCACGGACATGACGGATGCCTGACCTTTCTTCACTTGCTTAAATGGAGCAAAGCTCCATGATTTTACTCGATCGGGATTCGTAATTACCATTGGGGTTGTCAGTGACGCCGCTTGCTCGCGAAGTACCGCAAGATCAAACTTGATCAACAACTGCCCTGGCTCCACTGTATCGCCCTCCTGAACAAAAGCTTCAAAATGGCCTTTTAACTGAGAGGTATCAATGCCGATATGCAATAACACCTCAAGCCCCTCCCGAGTGGAAATCCCCAAGGCATGCATGGTCGGATACAAGTGCATAATCGTTCCATACACCGGTGATACCAGCTCTCCGCGTTCTGGAACAAAGGCTACTCCATCCCCAACAAGCTTGGCTGCAAAAATCTGATCCGGCACCTCTTCAATGGGTAACATTTTTCCCTGAACGGGAGCACAGAACAGAACCTGTTGCAGATCTCTTTCCAATAGCTTCGCGATTTCTTCCCGAATCAATTCCGAATAGGTACCGAATACCACCTGTACGTTACCGCCACCCAGCTTGATTAATCCAGCGGACCCCATACTCTTCATGGCACCCGTGTCGATCAGGCGGTCATCATGCACGGTCAGGCGAAGACGTGTAATACATGCCTCAACCTGTACAATATTACTCTTCCCACCCAATGCTTCGAGGATTAGAGGTGCCTGATAAGGAATGTTGCCTACCCAATCTTCCAGCATGGAGCCCTCTTCACGTCCTGGTGTTGGAATCTTGAACGTACGAATCGCCCATCGGAACAGGAAGTAATAAACCAGCCCATATAGTATGCCAATCGGAATGAGCTTCCAAGCATTCTCCGATAGATGGAAATTGAGTATGTAATCAATAATACCTGCGGAGTACGAAAATCCATGCCGGATATCGAGCCAGTAACTGATCCACATCGCAACACCGGACATGACTGCATGCACGATGAACAGATAAGGTGCGGCGAACAAAAAAGCAAACTCAATCTGTTCCGATACCCCGGTTAGAAAACAAACGAGTGCCGATGTCAGAAACGTTTTCTTGATTTTTGGTTTCAGATCTTCCCTGGCTTCCTGAATTATAGCAAAGGCTATTGCCGGAATGGCAAACATCATGATGGGAAACAAACCCGCCATAAAGAATCCTGCGGTGGGGTCTCCTGCAAAAAATCGGGGCAAATCCCCTTGTACAATGTTACCATCAGGTGTTTCGAATGTTCCTAACTGGAACCAAAATACATTGTTAAGCAGATGATGAAGTCCAAAAGCGACCAATACCCTGTATAACACCCCGTAAATGAACAATCCAAAACCGCCGAGACTGTATTCCCATGTGGCAATGGCATTCAATCCATGCTGTAAAATCGGAGCGATCCATAACATAAAGCAGGAGAACAATGCGGAACAGAGTCCGACGATGAGCAAAACAAACCTTGAACCCCCGAAAAATTGCAAAATTTCGGGCAGTTTAATGCTTTTAAACCGATTATGCATCCCACCGGCAAGCGCGCCGAGTATGATTCCGATTAAGGAAGCGGGCTGAACGGTGCCGTCACCAAAGTTCCGAGTCACCTGATCATATATCACGATACCAGCCAGAGCAGCAAGTCCCGCTTGTCCGGCCTGGTTGGAGAGTCCCAGTGCTACACCGACAGCGAACAAATACGGCAAAAAATAAAAAATGCCGTGTCCGGCCACGGTAGACACTTCACCGACAACACTTAATCCCCAGGCGTCCCAAGGCAGACTGCCAACACTGAGCAAAATTGCGGCGGCGGGCAGGACCATTGTAGGCAGCATTACCGCTCGTCCGAGCTGCTGCAAGGATCCGAGCCAATTCATGGCGACCTCTCCTTTCTATCCTAGATGGTAAGCTTTGCGCAACGTTTTGTCAAAGCAAAACAGTAACCCATTGGTCATTTTATATAGCAAAAATAGAACAGAAAAAATCCCGTCAACTTCAAAGTTAACGGGATCTATCCTGCAATCATTCAATTGGGTCAGATCAGGATATTAACCGATCCGAGATGAACAGGCCTCTCAGCCACGTCCAGCGCCGCGCAGAACGATGGAATCCTCTACCTTGATACAACGATTCGTTACCGCTGTCATGCCGTTCTCCGCCGCAATCTGAACCGCCTCATCACTATGGATGCCAAGTTGAAGCCACAGGACATTGGCTTTGATGGCAGCAGCGTCACGAGCTACATCCGCACAGAACTCATCGCGACGAAACACATTGACGATGTCTACTGGCTCCGGAATATCCGCAAGCGTAGCATATACCGTCTCTCCAAGAATTTCACCTTGCACCTGTGGGTTAACCGGGATAATGCGATAGCCTCTGCTCTGCATGGCTTCGGCCACCATATAGGAAGTGCGATCTGATTTGTCTGACAAGCCGACGACTGCGATGTTGCCTGCTTTGCGCAAAAGTTGTCCAATTTCTTCACGAGTAGGGTTGTTAAATTCCATGTTCAAGCACCATCCTTTTCTGATTAAAGTGCGTGTTCAAAAGACTGATTCTCAGCTATTTACTCTTTTACCCATTGAACCGAGGCGCCAAGCGCCTGCAAATGATCGAAATATTGCGGATAAGACTTGGCTACATGGTGTGCATCCCGAATACGAAGCGGCTCCTTGGAACGCAGACCGACAACAGTGAGCGCCATAATTACGCGATGATCGAAGTGAGCGTTAATCTCAACGCCGCCTTCAACACCTTCCGGACGTCCGTGTACGATAATCTCAGCTTGACGCTCTTCAACGTTCGCTCCTGCCTTCCGCAGTTCGTTCAAGTAATCAGTGATTCGGTCACATTCCTTGTAACGCAGGTTCTCTACATTATAGAACCGAGAAGTGCCTTCCGCAAACACAGCTGCGGCTACCATAGCCAAAACCGCGTCCGTTGCGGCATCCCCGTCGAATTCGATTGCTTTCAGTCTGCCATTTCCTTGAACGTGTACGACATCGTTCTCATGTGTCAATGGCACTTCCATCATGCGCAGCACGTCAACGATAGCACGTTCGCCCTGTTTGCTCTGCTCCATCAGGCGCAGAATTTTCACATCAGACTGTGTAACCGCTGCTGCTGCAAGAACCGCTGCTGATCCAGGGTAATCCCCTTGTACGGTATAAGTCGTTGGCTGGTATGCCTGTCCACCTGGTACACGGAAGGACATGTAATCATCACTTGCATGGATAACGATGCCTGCTTGCTCCAGCACTTCCAGCGTCTGTCCAATAACGACCTTGGACTTCAGGTCATCCAGCACTTCAATGGTGCTGTCTTCTGCAAGCAAAGGCGTAACAAACAACAATGCGCTCAGATACTGGGAGCTGACGGAGCCGGATACACGAATGTATCCACCCTTGGCATTGCCACCTTTGATTGTAATCGGTAGGCGTCCTTGTTCGTGCTGTACTTCTACACCCAGTTGACCAAGCGCATCAATCAGGTCATCATGCGGACGTTTACCCAGCGAATCCGGGTACGTATTTACAAATGTAACGTCTGGACAAAGCGCTGTAACTCCCATGAGGAAACGAAGTACAGCACCCGCATTCCCCACATTCAACTCACGCACATCACGGGGATGACTGCCGAAGCCCTTGATTACAATCTTGCTGTCGTCTTCTTCAAGTTCAGCCCCAAGATCACGAATACATCTGCGCATGGCGTCACTGTCTTCACTGTGTGCCGGGAAATGAATGGTACTTGTGCCTTCTGCCAGCGCAGCAGCCAGCAAATAGCGGGTAGTGTAGTTTTTGGAGGACAGAGCCCCGATTTCCCCGTTCAGAGTGGGGGTTGGTTTAACAATAACGTCCATGGATGAAATTCTCCTTCATTGATTATATTGTCGCCAAATTGACATTCCGTGCATCGCTTGGGTATCATTATAGGCGTTAAGTCCATACAGAAAAGAGGACCTGAATATGACACAAATAGCTGAAATTGAAACGTCTGAGCTGCGCCGCCGTTTACAGGCGGGAGAGAAGCTGCAGATGATAGACGTCCGCGAGGACGATGAAGTGGCGCAAGGCATGATCGAAGGAGCCAAGCATATCCCGCTTGGACAGATTCCGGACCGATTGTCTGAGATTGAAAAATCAGGCGAGATCGTAATCATCTGTCGTAGCGGTTACCGCAGTGAGCGTGCCTGTGAATATCTGCAGCAACTGGGATACGAAGGCTGTACAAACATGGTCGGCGGTATGCTTCAGTGGCAACAGGAAGACTAGAGTAATGTGGAGCGGATCGAAGTCGTAGGTAACTTTAGACCTCTAACCTACTCTGCTCCTAGAAACGAACGGGCCAATATGGCCCGTTTTGTTATATCTGCCAACATCTATCAACCATCAACTTCGATGATAACAAGCTTAGACGCGGTAATGCGCTAAAATTAAACGAGTCACTTCAGAAGCGGATAACTCGGTTGTATCCACCGTATAATGTGCGAACCGGTATGCGTCTTTCCGCTCTTCCATTATCGTCTTGATGCGTTCCTCCGCATTTCCTGCAAGAAGTGGACGATTGTCGCAGCCGCTAACACGCTCCACAATCACTGCCGGATCAGCAGTCAGAGCAACAACCCAACCATTTTCCAACATCACGTCACAATTATCCGAACGCAGCACCACGCCACCTCCGGTCGCTATGACCTGTGACTTTTTCTCCAGTACCGAACACAGCACGCGGCTCTCGGCATCACGGAAATACGTCTCTCCCTTGCTGGTGAACAGTTCCGGAATCGCACAGCCTTCTTCTTTTTCCACCGCGGCGTCCACATCAATCAATCGGTAACCAAGCTCGCGTGCAAGCATGTCAGCGACGGTTGATTTGCCGGTTCCCATCATGCCGATGAGAATAATATTGTTAGACTTGCTCAAGGTGTACACTCCTTTAATTCAAGCAATTCGTGAGCACTTTTGTCCTATCATAACACAGCCCTGCGGACTGGGAAAGACCAAAAGAGGCCTGGCGTTAACCGACAATCACCGGAACGCCAAACCTCTTTTAAGCCTCTTAGCAGGCCAAATCTGCCACTTTAAGACGCTCAACCCAAATCTCATCGATTCGTATAGGTGGTACTACTCCATCCAGTTGTGGTGGAAGCTGCCTTCTTTGTCCACACGTTTGAACGTGTGAGCACCAAAGTAGTCACGTTGTGCTTGCAGCAAGTTTGCTGGCAAACGCTCTGTACGGTAGCTGTCGTAGTAAGACAACGCACTGGAGAAACCAGGTACGGGAACACCTTGTTTTACAGCAGCCGCTACAACTTCACGCCATGCGCCTTGATATGACTCAACGATGTTTTGGAAGTAAGGATCCAAGAGCAAGTTTTTCAGAGCTGCGTCTTTATCATAAGCTTCCTTGATGTTTTGCAGGAACTGCGAACGGATGATACATCCACCGCGGAAGATCATGGCAATGTTGCCGTATTTCAGATCCCAGCCATACTCATCGGAAGCTGCACGCATTTGTGCAAATCCTTGTGCATAGGATACGATTTTACTTGCAAACAATGCTTTACGAACGTTCTCGATGAACGCTTTTTTGTCGCCAGAGAATGCTTCAGTTTCTGGTCCACTCAGGATTTTGCTAGCTGCTACACGCTCGTCCTTCATGGCAGACAGGAAACGGGAGAATACGGATTCTGTAATCATGGACAATGGAACGCCGAGATCCAGTGCACTTTGGCTTGTCCATTTACCAGTTCCTTTTTGTCCTGCCGCGTCCAGAATAACGTCAACCATTGGTTTGCCTGTTTCTGGATCATATTTGGAGAAGATATCTGCTGTGATTTCGATCAGATAACTATCCAGCTCTCCTTGATTCCATTCCGTAAAGATCGCATGAAGCTCTTCAACGGAAACGTTCAATACGGATTTGAGCAAGTGGTACGCTTCACCGATCAACTGCATATCTCCGTACTCAATACCGTTATGCACCATTTTCACATAGTGTCCGGCACCATCAGGTCCAATATATGTACAACATGGATCGTCACCGACATGGGCTGAGATCGCCGTCAGGATCGGTTCAACCAATTTATAAGCACTTTCCTGTCCACCAGGCATGATGGAAGGGCCTTTCAGTGCGCCTTCTTCACCACCGGATACACCCGTACCGATGAAGCGAATGCCTTTGTCTTCCAACTCTTTGCTGCGACGTTGCGTGTCAGGGAAGTATGCGTTCCCTCCATCAATGATGATATCACCCTCATCCAGGTGAGGAAGCAGTTGTTCAATGGTAGCATCGGTCGCTTTGCCTGCTTGTACCATGATCAAAATTTTGCGCGGGGATTCCAGGGATGCTACGAACTCTTCAATGGAGAATGAACCTGTCAGGTTTTTACCTTCAGCTTCTTTCAGAAGATCATTGGTTTTCTCGGGGGAACGGTTATATACCGATACTGAGAAACCTTTGCTTTCAATGTTAAGGGCCAAATTTTTGCCCATGACAGCCAGGCCAATCACGCCAATTTGTTGTTTTGTCATCTGGTCCTCCATCCTTTGCTCCAATTAATTTTATTGAAATAAATTCTCAACAATACTCCCATTTTAACGGTTTTATGTATAGAAGTGAACCCCGTGACACAGCTACGCAACGAGAAAACACCCCAATCTGCTGAGGTGTTCATCGTATTTTCATAAATACAGTGGGGATCACTCTGTCTCATACCAAAGTAATCCAATATTGTACATCTGATGGTATAATCATACCCATTGAACCTGGACTCAAGAAGGAGGAACATAACACATGGCGTGGGAACAGCTTTCAAAGCAAGAACAATTTTTAATGGATATTCGCAGAACCTTTTTGCTGGGGTCTTATATCCATGAATGGGGTATGCCAGAGCTCAGAACCGTTCTTTCAAAGCCGAACCGAAGCATTTATATCGAAATTTATTATTTCCCTCCCACCTCGCATGCAGACATCGCCAGATTCGCAACAGTCGGATTGTCTCAGGCATGTCGTCCATCAGGAGAGAAGGTCTCGTCGGAATGGATGCTCGCGCTGCAATCCAATCTCGGTGGTGAGAGTGTGGAGCGTGTGAACTCCTATATGGCCGATCTAATCTCCCATCATATCGAAAATGTACAGGATTCAACGGTTCCGCGTGTGATGACACCGAGCGAATTAGCACCAGCCCGATGGAATGCGACCGCCTTTCTTCTCGATGAATTGCGAGGTGAAAGCGAATCCCTGGAACAGATACACGTTGGACATGAAACGATTCCGTTACTATGGGCCATCCCCATCACCTCATATGAATCCAATCTGTTGTTATCCGCAGGATTGGATGAATTTGATGCCTTCATCGAAAGCTCGGAACACTCTATCATTGACCCTTGTCGTCCCTAATGCCCTCTACATACAAATAAAACCCTGGCTTGCGCCAGGGTTTGGATATGAGTTGATGTTTTTTTCGAGAGCAGTTTTCATTCACCTTACAGCGTTAACCGTTCCTCAACCTTCCAACATTAATAGATGTCCGGACAGTTGTTTTAAGACTTCACGGCAAGCATTTGCTTTGTCTACATTATCCGTCTGTATGGCAGTGTGGAGGCGCTCCAGTTCATCGTCCACTTCCATGCGCAACAACATGAGCCTTTCCTCGCCTTCGCGCGAGAGGAACATTTCTTCCATCTCTTCCGCCGTCGGCGCAGGTTCTTTTTGAAAGATTACACGTTGCTTGAACCCGGAAACTTCCACGAGGCGAATCACTTCACCGAATAAAATGTTCTCCACCGTCATCTGCTGATCCTTAAACCGCTTCACAACTGCATGCCCGCGTGTATCTCCAATCAGCTTCTCCAGCCATTCTGCAAGCTTTGCGTCCTTAATGATGTAATCCCCAGTCATCTTATAGTTCCCCGTGCGTGTCTGTTGAAAGCGGAGCTTTACCAGCTTGCGGCCGGTCCGGACTGACAGTATAAAAAAGGATTCGTCCTCGCTCCAATATAGTGAATATCCCTCACGAATAAGGTCTCTGATCAAATTTTGGATATGCCGACGGTTGAACCGCAGCTCCAGATTGCAATATTCAACTTCATAACTCTTATTCACGGCACTCCCTCCATCTGTACCGGATCTGCTCCGGCCCTCGTCTTCAATCGCTTCTACTCAATCGGCTTACCCTATTTTATACTTCATTTTATGTAAGGGTACTTGGTTATTTGACTATTTTTCACCGAAAGGACGGCAGCACTACAGCTTTCCGCAAGCGCACAGGGGCAAGCCCCCGATTTTCATGTTATAACAGACATCAAAAAGGGAGCTCCACAACCATGAAGGTTGACGGAACTCCCTTTTTTCTATTTTATTTGGCTGGAGCGGTGCGAAACGGATTGCGGGATAGTACAAAATGTACTACGGCAAGTCCTGCCATGACGACGGCACTGCCAATGAATGGTGCCGGATGGCTAACGTGGTCCCACAACAATCCGGAAACAATAGGACCTACAACCATGCCCGATCCCTGCAAAGTGAGGAAGAATCCCCAGATCGCTCCCCGCTCCCCTTTGGGAATCAGTGTGGCTACAAACGCATTCCAGGCGGGCAGAATCATGGCATAACTGACGCCCACCAACATAACAACACCAAAGACTACCGGAATGGATGTTATGGAGGAAAATGCGAACAGACTTGCTGACGCCATCAAAAAACCAACGTTCAGGAACGGTTTCGTACCAAACCTGTCTACCATTTTACCTACAGGCAGTAACGCAATAACAGTTATTCCACCCCCCGCAATCAACAACAAACTATACAGGTTGGGTGAGATATGCAGGTCTGTGCGTGTATATAGCGTGATTACTGGACTGAGCAGCCCAATGACAAATGACTGCATAAACAAGGCAGGATACACTAACGGATTAACATTAAGCGTGCTGCGAACCCGCTGCAGTGTGCCCTTCACACTCTTTTGCAGTCGGATGAACGGCGTGAGCAAGTTTGGTTTGGCTGGATATTTCACATCTCGATTCTTCGCCGTTTGCTCGGCATGCTCCTCTCCTTCGACAATGACACGTCCAGGAAGAATCATAGCCACCAGAATAACGAGAATGGCACACCCCATCAACACAAGAAATATGGTGCGGTAATCATGGTGCGTACGCTCCAGCAACCAGTTCATGCCAATTGGTCCAAGGCCTGTACCGCCCAGAGCGGCCATCTCCAGCGCTCCCATTGCTGTACCATTCTTGTTCTGTGGGCCTGACATCGCAGTCACCCCTGTCATGGCGCAAGGCCAGAGCGGTGACGTACCAATGCCAAGAATCAGACAGGCCATAGCCAGTCCAAAGGCACTTTTGAGAAAAAGGATCATAATAACAGCGATTAAGGTACAGATTAGTGCTGTGACCATCGTTGCGCGGAATCCGATCCGTTCTGCTGCCCAGCCGGAAGGCGCCCGGAACAGATTATCTCCCAGATATTGAAGAGCAAATGCCACACCAATGACGCCTGCGGACAGACCCAGAATATTGTCCATATACACGGGCAAAACCGCTACCAACAGCGCTCCTTTGATAATTTCAACTAGAAAAAGTGTCAGCCACATCGCGATAAAAAATGGAGATCGCAAAATTTTGGCTGGTTTTGTATCAGTTTGCATTCTTTTTCCCCTTTCGGCGTTCATTTACCTATTCCCTATCCTTAGTGTAACCGTGGGGAATGTGCCCAAATCTCGGCAATTTAAAAAATTGTCGATTATACCTGTTGCATTCGGGTCTTAATTTGCTATACTCATCTTTGTTTACCAATTTTATTAGGAAGGGTTGTGACAGCAATAATGAATCACCACCGTACGCCGCTGTTTACCGCTTTAAAAAATCATGCGGCACTCAATCCGGTACAGTTTCATATTCCGGGCCATAAAAAAGGATTGGGAGCGGATACCGAATTCCGTGAATTTATTGGCGATAATGCCTTCTCCATAGATTTGATTAACATCGCACCGCTGGATGACCTGCATCAGCCAACCGGAGTCATTCAGGAAGCACAGATTTTGGCAGCAGATGCCTTCGGAGCCGATTATACCTATTTTAGTGTACAAGGCACAAGCAGTGCCATTATGACCATGATTCTATCTGTATGCTCACCGGGTGACAAAATTATTGTGCCCCGTAATGTGCATAAATCGGTTCTGTCCGCCATTATTTTCTCAGGCGCCAAACCCGTATTTGTTTCTCCATCGCAAGATGCCAATCTGGGTATTGACCATGGAGTGACCACACAGTCTATCCGCCGTGCACTTGAGCGTCATCCGGATGCCAAGGCATTGCTTGTCATTAACCCGACCTATTACGGTGTGGTTACCGATCTGAAAGAGATTGTTGAGCTGGCACACAGCTACCAAGTCCCTGTGCTTGTTGATGAAGCACATGGCGTACTCATTCATTTCCATGAGGATCTGCCGTTGTCTGCGATGGCAGCAGGTGCCGATATGGCTGCAACCAGTGTTCACAAGCTTGGTGGCTCCATGACACAGAGTTCCGTACTCAACCTGAACACGAAGAATGGATTCGTGAATCCACAGCGTGTACAGACGATCCTGAGTCTGCTCACCTCAACATCAACTTCATACATTTTGCTTGCTTCGCTCGACACATCCAGACGTAACCTGGCACTCCACGGTCGTGAGATTGCACAGAAGGCGATTGAACTAGCCGAGTTTGCCAGACGTTCGATTAACGATATGGATGGACTGTATTGCTTCGGTAAAGAGCTGCTGGGTACAGAAGCGACCTTCAATTACGATCCAACCAAAGTTACGGTCCATGTTCGCCATCTGGGCATTACAGGGTATGAGACCGAGAACTGGCTTCGTGAGCATTACAACATCGAGGTCGAACTTAGTGATATGTACAATATTCTGTGTCTCATCACGCCAGGAGATACGGACGACAGCGTGGATATCTTGCTGAACGCTCTGCAGGATCTCTCCCGTACCTATTATCAAGTGAACCCGGCTCATGAACTGGTGGTCAAAGTTCCGGATATTCCACAGTTGATGTTGACGCCACGTGATGCATTCTACGGTGATACCGAAGTGATTCCGTTTAAGGAATCCGCAGGACGTATTATCTCGGAATTCATCTATGTCTATCCGCCAGGAATTCCGATCCTGTTACCGGGTGAAGTTATCACCCAAGAGAACATCGACTACATCATCGACCATGTCGAAGTTGGATTGCCTGTCAAAGGACCCGAAGATCGCAGCGTAACCAACGTTAAAGTGATCGTGGAAGCCGATGCCATTTTCTAAAACACCCCCTAGCGCTGAGCAGGGATAAACTTGAAGGGCCAAGCCTTACGCTTGGTCTTTTTTTTATTTTGTCGGACAATTCATTTTATCGGACAAGTGAGTTTGCATTTTCCCGTCTATTTCGTCGTTCAATCAGGTCATAAACAGCTCGTCCACCTCTTTAAAAGCAAACAAAAGGCCCCCTGAAATCAAGGAGCCTTCATGTTATGTTCCAAAAGAATGACTATTCTTGTGATGCAACGAGTTCGTTGTAAGCCGCTTCAACGCGGTTCCACTCTTCTTCGTCTTCAATATTGTAGAGCACCATTTCCTCGTCTTCTTCTTCCATACGCAGGATGATGCCGTCAGCTTCAGGATTGTTACGTTCCAGCAGGAGCGCATAAACATGCTTCTCCACGTCAAACGTCTCCACCAAAACCATCTCCACGTCTTGGCCGTTCTCGTCTGTTAATGTGAGAAGGACTTCTTCATGCTCGTGGTCGTGGTCGTGGTCTTGCCCGCATCCGCAGCCATCGCCGTGTTCATGTGTGTGATCGCTCATTGAAATACCTCGCTTTATAAATAGAAATTGTGTAACCTTGCATATCGTAACATGTTCAATGACCCAGGTCAATTTAACTCACAGGGTTATTTCCGCTTCAATCGTTCAGCGCTGTAATGATTTTCTCCGCTACCAGGACGTAACTGCTGTTTGCATTTTCTTTAATATGAAAGCCGACTTGATACTTGCCGGCACGACTGAAATCGTACGTAAAATCGTAAGTGCGGAACCAGAAGTTATCCTTCTGTGTTGTAAGCTCCTGTGACTGGATATCCTTCACCTGACCGCTTGGATTGGTAATCGTTACTTTCACCGCAGCTACATCTGCTGTCAGACTGTCCACTTGGGAAAATACATTGAATTTCAGCTTCCCTACGTTAACGTTGCCAAATACAGTGTCTCCCTTGAAGAGAAAAATATGTACATTCGGTTTGATCACCGTTACTCTCTTGTTACTGCTATCCCATTTGACGACGCCTCCAGCTTCCCTTACAGGTACATAGGTCGTTCCATCAATGAGATAACCTCCATCAGCTGCTTCCTTGCCGTTAATGAGAACACGAATCTTCTCGTTCACCGAATCTGCAAACAATAAAGACCCGCCGAGCAAGGAGAATACCGTGACACAAAGCAATACTCGTTTCCATTTCATCCCGTCAATATTCCCTCCCCTGCTGCTAGCTGTTGTACATTTATACTGTACATTCATCCACAAAGTTGCGCTGTTTTTCATCATTTTTCATTTTTTATCCAGAATTTTTTCCACCCCTTGGAATGCACAAATAGAGGCTCTCCTCATTAAAGGATGCCTCTGTTCTATTCATGTTATAACTACGGAATTAGACGAAGGGTTATGATGAAGTATGGCGGGTCAGGATACAGGGAACACCCTTGCCTATAGCCCCTTCGATTCGCATCCGCGCAGCGTAATCCATGCCTCGTGTACATGGTGTTTTACATCTCTCGCATACATCGGAAGTGACCAACTTCATGGATACACGGATTTTGTCACTCTTTAATGCGGGAGCTTTCTTTCCCTTTGCTTTTGCCATCCCGGATTCCCCATTTCCCCAAGTGCTTACTGATGTAATGCATCATATGGGGATCCGCCCGGTTGTGTGTCTATTTAAAATACGTATTTAAATAATAAAAATATGACAAGGAGGATACCCCCGAGAATGAGCCAGTTGCTGATTTCATACCAAATGCTTTTGCCTCCGGACAGGTATTTCTGTTCATTCTCCTGATGACGCTGACGGTGTGTATCCGTCTCAGAGCCATGGGGTGGTTTGCTAAAATCCATCATAAGTACATTCCCCTTTCAGCAGTTTTGTATAATCTTAATACCATTATAACCCATAATTGAGTATGAATTTGATTTTTCTGTATAAAAGAGCTTTTTCATGCAATTGGTTCTATTGGATCGCAGATAATTCTTCTTCTATGACCCATTTGTGGTTTTTTATCAAATCTCCCCCTGTTGTCGGGGTGTAATCAACCATATATACCGTTGTTTGTTCAGCAGACTCAATTGTGGCCTTGGCACCCTTCATTCCTTTCATGTGATCAGCGCTTAACAGCACCTCAGAACCTACCTTATACGATTGATCGGTATGGTCCTGTATTTCCTCATGAATAACCCATTTATGATTCTGCACGGGATCTCCGCCTGTGGTTGGGGTATACGTCACTGCATATACCGTAGTCTCATAAGCTCCAACAATCTTTGCTGTTGCCCCCTTCATGCCCGACATGTGATCGGCACTCATCATTGCCTGGCTTCCTACCGGAAAGGTGGGATTGCTTTTCTCCCGCAATCCTTCCGGTAGCTCTCCAGATTCAGAATGGTGCATCTCACCTGCGGTGGCTGTATGACTGTCATCGTTACTCTCTATAGTCTGCTGAGTCTCCTTGCCACATCCACCCAAAATCAAACTGCTTACGATCAAGATAGTCGATATGTTCATTAAGTACTTTTTCATGTGTCCGCACTCCTTTAATTGTATTTATATCCTTTATTATACCCCCTATAGGTATATCGCAATCATAATTATTGTTTTTTCCGGATAAGGCGCATCTTACAACGGAGCAAAATAAATCAAAAAAGCCTCCGATTTCTCGGAGGCTTCTTATCAAGAACAATTCATTTCAGTGATTACACCTTACGCCAGTTCCACGTTAACATTCACGTTCCCTTTGATTCCTTTGGAATATGGGCAGTAGTCATGAGCAAGTTTCACAAATTTCTGTGCTGTCTCCTCATCCAGACCAAGAATTTTAACTTCCAAATCGACTTGAAGTTTCACGCCATTATCCTCAGAGTCCGTCACCAACATCACGGTTGCAGCAACAGTACTTCTTTCAATTTCAACTTTGTGTTTTTTCAATTGAAACTCCAGTGCGGAGTTAAAACAAGCGCTATACCCTGCTGCAAACAACTGCTCCGGATTGGTAGCTGTCGTCACTTGTCCTCCCAGTTCAGGTGGTGCAGCAACATCCAACATAAACACGTTATCTGGAGATTGTACGATTCCTTGACGTCCACCTGTATTGATGACTGTTGTTTCATATAATGTTTTCATTTGTAAAACTCCTTTAGTTGATTGGATTTATGTTGACTAAAATTCGGCTTTTCTTGTATCGCTAACAATTACATTGTACACAATTTAATTGTGTATGTAAATAGTTGATGTAAAAAAATAATACAGTTTAATGCTGAGTTTAAATGAATAGCGATAATGAGGTTTATCATTGTAGTCATCAGATAACCTAAGTCGAACTTAAGGAGGAATAACACGTTTGGAGAATAATTCATTTCTAACCCCGGACAAGCCCAAACATAAATCCAGGGCTCTCTATGAGGTGCTAGCTGTATCAACCAGACTCGGCCTGACTTCATTTGGAGGACCGATCGCTCATCTTGGTTACTTTCATGAAGAATATGTTCGCCGTAGAAAATGGATGGATGAACGTAGCTATGCAGATTTAGTTGCGCTGTGTCAATTTTTGCCCGGACCTGCCAGCAGTCAAGTCGGGATTGGAATTGGCATTATCCGCGGCGGATTGATGGGGGGACTGATGGCTTGGCTTGGTTTTACACTTCCATCTGTCATTGCGTTAGTCTTGTTCGCTTTTCTTCTGCAAGGATTTGATATTAGCAGTACTGGCTGGATTCACGATCTGAAAATTGTTGCTGTAGCTATTGTCGCTCAGGCGATATGGGGCATGGGGCAAAAACTAACTCCTGACCGCTATAGGGCAACCATCGCTATCTTTACTGCAGTGGCGACTCTTGTGTGGCAGACTGCATTCACTCCAATCCTTTTTATTGTGATAGCAGGCGTGATAGGTATGATCCTTTTTAGTAAAATGACCGAGTTTAAGACAGTAGACTTGTCTGTCCCTGTGAATCGTAACTTGGCAATCGTCTGTTTGGCTACGTTCTTTGGAATTCTGATTTTTCTCCCGTTACTCACTCCCTTTGATCGTTCGGGGTGGCTGTTATTCTTTGATAGCTTCTACCGTTCAGGATCACTCGTATTTGGCGGAGGGCATGTTGTGCTTCCGTTACTGGAACGTGAATTCGTTCCTGCAGAGATGATCAATAAGTCCGACTTTCTGGCGGGATATGGAGCAGCACAAGCTGTACCCGGACCATTGTTCACTTTTGCCGGTTATTTAGGAGCGATGATGCGTGGGGTTTCAGGAGCTTTGGTTGCAACGATCGCTATCTTTTTGCCAGCTTTCCTTCTGATCGTAGGCGTATTGCCCTTCTGGAGTGCTTTATGTAAAAGCTCAAAAACCCAAGGAGCATTACGCGGAATTAATGCAGCTGTTGTAGGTATTTTGCTGGCTTCGTTGTACGATCCACTCTGGACAACTGCGATCCTGACGCCTGTTGATTTTGCACTTGTATGCATGTTGTTTCTAATGCTCGTTTTTTGGAAAGTACCACCCTGGATCGTCGTCGTTGCTGGTGCAGCAGGCGGTACAATGATGAACCTTTTCTAAATAAAAAAGGTACCCCTACACTGCACTTTTTTTTCAAAGCGTCCGTGTTTAGGTACCCTATTACTGCCAGTAAGTTATTGACCGATCCATGCAGATCATCTTTTTTTTCTCTTTGTCATTCCAATTCGAGTTTCTCAAATCCGAGCTGGCCTAGCTTGTCTACACTCTTTCTTCAAATCAGGCTCCTTGTTCGTCTTCAGATTTCTCCCCAGTTTGATTAATTACTCCAGATATCCACTTTCATCTGCGCACATTTGAAATACTTGGGCTCGGCCTTGCTTGTGGTGAGTTTCAACAGACATTGCAATTCTCCATGTTGGAACAACCCACCACTCAGGTCAGCAGCAACACCTCCATACTGATCATCCGCACCAAGCCACACGGAAGGTCTTTCGAACCCCGCCGAAAACTGTAACCCGGTGCAGAGCAGCACGGTCAGGTTCTTTCGATTCTGCGCTTCATCTCCCGCCACACCTTGCGTAGTGAAGAAAACCATATTTTGCTTAAAATCCGTGTACGTTCCATCTGCTTTATAGGCTCGGACCATCCCATACTTCTGATTAACGTTATGAAAAAAGGTGATACCAGCCTTGCTATCCTTCGATTTGATGCCAACCTGAACCGATATTCCAATATTGCCGTTGAATTGTAGCGCTTCCAAAGTGACTGCAATTGCTGTTACTTTCGAGCTGTCAATCAGATGTTTCATTTTCAACTCTGCCGTCGCTCCTGCTGTGGTCGGTGTTGTAACTGTTATGGTTCCTCTATCGGGCAAAGGCTCAAACGTAGGTGTGCCCACCACCTCCACCCAATCCGGTAACGTTCCATATAGAAAATCGGCCACAAGCTGTTTGTGGACCTTTCCAAAGGGCACGATCTGACCCGCTGCATCACGTATAACCATCTCTACACCCCCACCGAATAGGCTACACCGATATTATGATCGGTATTGTAATACACGTACACTACCCCGTCCATAACGGACACCATCAAGGATTGCATATTGGTCGTTTCCCAATTCAATGCCGGAAAATATATATCTGTAGGTTTGTCTAGCAATTGACGGAAGTCTGCGCTGATCTTGGCAATGGCAGGCCGAGCTACAGTCGTAACCCCACCTGAAGCATAAGCCGATAACATGCCCAGCCACCACATGCTCCCTTTGTACATAAATACACCTGCATTGGGTCTCGAAATATTTTCTTCTGCTGATAAAGTCGCATCATTGCCACCCATTAATGGTCTTGGATCAGCTAACCAGCTACGTCCGTCATGTGAATGCCAGATACATTTACGGCCAAAGTCACCGCCGCCCATTACCGAAAAACCGATCCATTTGCCACCATTTCGAAAACACGAGAAGTAACCGGTATGACCATCACCTGGGAAACCTGGAGGTTTGTCCAATATCAAACCTACTCTTGTCCAGTTAATCATGTCTACAGAGGTTGCAAGTGCCGTCGATTGATTGATCCCAAGTCCGTTTTGTTGATAATACATAAAGAATAATTGTTCTTCATCGTTCCAGATCACAAATGGCGTTTCCGTCGAATTCCCAACCACAGTATCGAGATATACCTGTCCGTGTTTGGTCCATGGTCCTGTCGGACTGTTGGAATACGCAAGTCCAATTCCACCGATACGATTATGGTTGGTAGAATACGTAGCATAGTAATCTGCTTTTGCATCAGGGATAAGCCCCTTTACCTTGATCGCCCGAAACCAATAGATTGATTGAAGACCCGCCATTGCAGCGGTATATATAGGATTGTCCATTTTTTTATCAAATTGAGGCGTGTACATCCGTCTGGATTCTGCATCGCAATAATCATATGGCGCAATGGCCCTGTTGGCCTTCATCGCTGCGCCCAGTGCTGCCTGAGCAATATTTTCAGTCATGGACATGGGAGCTCAACTCCTTCGTGAACGGGGTATTACCCGTTACCGGTCGCGAATATAAAACATCCGAAGCGTTCATTAATAGGATTGAAAAATCAACAACATTACCCTCATTCGCAGCTGACTCCCGAGAAATACGAATGATAGAGCGAATTCTAGCACTATATGAATACGCTTTCATTTTAGTCATTCCTTTAATGCCTTTACAGTTGTACTCAGCAATTGTGCCTTTCATTGGTACGCCCGGATAATGTTGATCCTTCATATTAATCCCTCCTATTGTTTTCTCAGAATAAGTATATTCATGAAGTTACCTTTATGTTAAAGCATTATGCCCATCTTGCAGCCTATTATTCTATGTCTGGTTTTCATATAACCAAACATTTGCTTATGTTAACAAGACGAAACAGGCTAACCCATAATAATAGGCTAACCTGTTTGAATGAAGAAACTGCAAAACTAACTACTTATTCCTCCGCAAAAAGTGAAGATAAGGGATTGGCTACTTTTTTATCGGATTGCTCCTTGCCTTGGTTATTCAATACATAGAACTGGTAAAAGTCGTTACTGAATCCAATAGACTCCTGCATTTTCAGCTTAAAAGCTTCAAATACCGCATTGCTCAGATGATCCTCATTCCAGAAATAATGAAGCATTAATCGATTCTGGTTATAGGGATGTTGGATAACATATGCACCAGCGGCAAGAGGTTGATTCATGGTATTCTTCCAAGGAAAACCAGTCTGTTTCGTCCGATCAATAATGTTGAATTTTAAAGCTTGTACCAATCCGTTTGACTTGGCATTGCCAATGACAATAAGGTTGCTGTTGCCGATCGCTTTTTTCATCTTTTGCTTCAGCTCCTTGCGATCCCGTACAACGTCGTACCGTATCCCGCTCATATCAAGGAATCCGGTCAACTGATGAACGATATCTTCCTGCTGTTTGGCTGCAAGCTTACTCACCTGATCGCTGAGCACAATGGTTAATTCCTCGCCTTGAAGGACTTTGTCCATCAATCGATTCATCACTTCATAAGGCAGATGAGGGATCATACCCATGACAGCCTGATATTGCGTTTGTAAGATATCATGCACATATGCAGCGGTCTCTTCTTTGGATAATTGGTATTCAGGCTTTAAGACAAAATCAGGCTGATATAGGGCTGTTTGCATTTCTGCGCGCACTTCCTTACCAAGCACATCTTCAATGTTTTGAAGAAGCCCCTCTATTGTTGCATTTTGATACACGTAGCGTTGGAAATATATTCTCATCAACTCGTCAAATTTCTCTTCACCAACGGAACGGTAAAGCTGATAGATCGCTTGTCGCCCCTTCTGATAATACACCAGACCGGCTAACTCCCCAGCTTCATCGTTTGTTGACGCAATCGCCATATCTACGGGCGCAGTATCAAACTGTATGGATCTGAAACCATTTAGCTTATCTCCCTGTTTCTCGGCAAAATACACCATGGAGAAATCGGCAAAGCCTTCATCCAGGAAGGATTCGGTCTCTGAGTTATTACCAATCAATGCATGGAACCACTGATGTGCTATCTCATGAACAAATGTTGTATCTTCTTCTGGAACCTTACCCGTTTGAATCTGGCCCATCTGAATGAGTCTCGCATACTCCACGGCAACGCCTTGTACATACGTCTCGACAATTCGGAACTCTGGGTAGGGATACTTGCCATATTTCTCACTATAGAAATCAATGACCTTGAATGCCTGATTAATGTATCGGTCAACGATCTCTTTCTTGGATGGATCATCGTTGAAATAATAGTATTCCACCGTCAGACCGTTACGGGTAGCGCGCTCCACTTGAAGATTAGGACTGGCAAAGAAAACAAACTCTCTCGTATTCTCGGCTACGGCAGACACAATCTTACGCCCATGTTCTGTACTGTTTTGAGTGGAGATCATGCCAGGCATGGCTACCTGATACTCCTCAGGCACATTAAATTGGACTTCAAAGTCGGACGAGGTGTAATAATCGCTCTCGAATGTTCGACTATACGGTGCCTTATTCCACTGCTGCTTGACCTCATCGTATACAGACATCACCGGGAACCAGTGTGCACCATTAATTATATCCTTGTAATAGGAAATTCGCTGTGAGCCATAAGGTATATTCAGATGGAATTCCAATTGTAATGTTATCGATTCGCCTGGTTGAACGGACTTTTTCAACTGTACAGTCAGCGCTTGGTTTTCCTTATGGAAGTCCAGTGACTGTCTATCTGCTGTTACAGCCTGAATATCAATGCCACCCAGAAAGTCCTCCGCTGTCTTCTCGGGATGATCTTCACTAATCTGTTCATTGTTCTGTTGGAACATTGAAGCCTGTGTGGACTTGGAAAGGTTCGCATCAGCATATGTATGCAGGACCAGTTGCTGGAGTGTATCCTTGCTTGTGTTGCGATACGTTACCTTCTCGCTCCCCTGGATCGTCATGTCTTTCTCATTCAGCCGAGCCTGGATCTGGTATTGAATCGGGGACTGCTTTAGGGAGTCTTTCTGTGTGTTAGGTATGTTCGTAGATACAGGTGGGACCGCTTCCGCGGCCACAACTCCCACGTTAGCAAGCGGGCTTGTTGCCAGTATTAAGGCCAGTGTACCCGCGATTCCTACTCTGGCTAACTTTAATGTAAATGGACTTGAATAATTCATAAGTTCTCTCCTTCTCCTGTTCTATATTGACCTCAGAACCAAGTATAGAAGAGGAACCTTATGATGAATTTATGTTTTATTTAAGTTTTGTTTAAAAAAGAGGAAGAGAAACTGAAGCACTCGGAAGCGTATTCATGTTTGTATGTAAAAAAAGAAAAGAAGCCTTACATCATAAGGCTCCTCGTGTATGATCTGTAGTGGGCTCGAACCACTGACCCCTACCCTGTCAAATAAGTGAGCTCTTGGTATCCTTTCTCTCTCTGTATAGATGACCGAGTAATTCTTTTATTCCAGCCTTGATTTCGACCGATATTTTATCTTTACTAATGTAGACCACTTCTAGCAATGTGCATAACATCATTTTCTTCTTTTCTGTAGAAGCTTTTGTAAACACATCCCGCCAAACTGGGAGATCATCTTTTAGAGTCTCCATCTCTGATATCTCCATTTTTTTGGAGAGTAACAATTTCTCTATTCCCTTAATATCTTCAGAAGTTTTCAGAATTTCGTTTTCTTTTTTATCGATAAGAGCATTGAGCATTTCTGGCTTGAATGCACTCTTACCCATTATAGCTTTTGGAACCTCAGCGTTTAATACCACAAGCTCCTCATAGTGCTCTTCCAGTAAATTTTGCATTGTTTTAATTCTTTCCTCTTCTTGAAAAAAAACTTTCTTTTTTATCAATTCAATTTCCGATTGAAAATCTATTGTTCTGAGTTCACTTAAGTATACTTCCACGCTTTCTAAGACTTGTCTCTCTACCTTCTTTGAAGAAAATGTTGCCTGTCCATCACAATCCGTCTTTCCTTGCAATTTTCCACTACAGCGATAACTTTTATTTTGATTGTATCGAACAATTTCTCCATTAGCTGCTTTGTATTTATTTACAAATGTAGTCGTAGTCAATCTAGAGTTACAACAACCGCATCTAGCTAATCCAGTTAAAAGTAAACTTCCCTTAGTGCTCATGGGAATGGAATTTTCATTTCTGTTTGGATTCTTAGGGTTCTTTTTATCCCTTATATCCTGTACAGTATTCCAATCCTCTTCTGAAACTATCATTAATTCAGGGATTGGTTTTGAAAATATATCGTCCCCTTTTTCTTTTCTATACCTCATCACTCCTTTGTAGATTGGATTCTTAAGTATAACGTTTACTGTTGGAGCACCCCATTGTTTTGCTTTTCTTGTCGGAACATTTTTTTCGTTTAGAAGTTTAGCTATTCTTAATTGCCCGTATCCTTCTTCAAGCACTAGTCGGAATATTTCTTTTACAATCTTTGACTCTTCTTCGTGCTTGCCCAGTTTTTGCATTACTTTTCCTTTTTTATTTACATTACCGGAATCAACACTTTTATACCCGTAGGGAATACCTCCTCCCCTGAAAATACCATCTTCGACCATCTGTTTATGTTTTTCATTGACACGGTCAGAGATTTTCCTACTTTCATCGCTTGACTGCCAGAATCTTAAGTAGTTGACCATCCGATCGGTGTTTGCTTCAATTTTTTGCTGTCCTTCTATTAC
Source organism: Paenibacillus sp. FSL R5-0749 (assembly GCF_038595085.1). Taxonomy (NCBI): domain Bacteria; kingdom Bacillati; phylum Bacillota; class Bacilli; order Caryophanales; family Paenibacillaceae; genus Paenibacillus; species Paenibacillus sp. FSL R5-0749. Next base: position 4,600,009 of record NZ_CP152005.1, read on the forward strand.
AGACCACATTTCAACCCCTTTGTTTACAAACCACTCAAGTACGAAGGGGGTCTCATCATCTTTTCTTCCAAGCCTGTCAAACATAAATACCAACAAAACATCGAATAAGCCATTCTCTGCATCTTCTTTAGCCTGTTGAATAACATCACGCTTCGAGGCAGGTACTTTGAAACCTGATACCCCTTTTTCGGTATATTCCTTAACTAGCTTCCATTCATCTTGTTTCTCTACCATCTTCCTGCATGCTCGTTGTTGCATTGGAATATCGTTTCCATCCATCTGTCCTTTTGTGGACACTCGATATAGTGCTGCAACACGTTTTGTTTGTCCCATTCCATCAACCACCATATCTTTTTTCTGTATTATTTTTATCGATGTCCGTAACTACTTTAACTGCTTAATTTAAGCCAAATTATACCATTAAGTATATTTATTTTCAACAAAAACCACCTACATATATTATCGGAGGTGGCCATAATGTTATATAAAAAAACAACTCCTCTTGAGATATAATTCTCAAAAGAAGTTGCCCTTTTTTTCATATAGGACGAGTGGGGATCGAACCCACGACCCTTACCCTGTCAAGATAATGCTCTCCCGCTGAGCTATCGCCCTGTAATAAATAGGATGTATCCATCACGATCATAATGCTATCTTTAGCTGAGCTAACAGATCATGATATATAATTATTTCCCAATCAAGTAACAGTATCATATCAAGTAACCGTGTTCATTGTCAATGATTTATTTGGTTATAATTCACCCAAAATGGTGCACAATAAAGGAAGATTACCATATCTACAACGAGGTGAATTCTCTATGAGAAACTTAACAAAACGGTCAAAATCCAATACACATACATTTACCAAATGCTTCTTTTTTTTCGTTGGGCTTATGATTGTCATGACAACCCTTACCGGTTGCGGCTTGGAACGGGATGAACATACGGTTCAATTCCAACAGTTAAAACAACCCAATGAAAATGATGAATCTCTACCCGTCTGGCTGGACGTATACTCCAAATCGGTAGTTCAAGATGTATATTCTCCGCGAGGAAGCAGTGAAGTTTTGCCGTGAAGGTAAGAGGTAAATTACTCTTCTTCATCCCACTTACGTGAGTATGCTTTCTTGGTCACATAATACAACAGAATAATCATTCCCGCCGACATTAACAATGTAATGACCATGATGCCTGCCATGCCCATCACTACCCCCTCCTCTCCCAATATGTCCCAGACTTCACTATACAGGAAAAACATTTTTTTGTATAATTCAGTCTGATATGTCGCGCAAGAGCAGAAAGAAGGAATGGAATTGGCAGCTGAGATTAGTTATGTAACGACGCAAGAACAACTGGAACAAGCCCTGGGTATTCGCAATCACGTTTTTGTGATCGAGCAACAGGTTCCTGCCGAGATTGAGATTGATCAATACGATGTCATTAGTCCGGATGTGCATCACGTATTGTTAAGTACGGATGGGCAAGCTGTAGCTACAGGACGTCTGATCTATTACAGCAAGGATACGGCCAAAATGCAGCGGATCGCGGTGCTTGAGTCTCATCGTTCATTCGGTTATGGACGCGTGCTTCTGCTCGCGATGGAGGAACTGGCACGTGAACTCGGCTTATCCTATTCCGTACTGGATGCTCAATGTCAGGCGCAGAAATTCTATGAGAAACTGGGCTATGAAGTGATTTCGGAAGAACCTTTTTATGATGCAGAAATTCTGCATGTTCGTATGAAAAAGAGTCTGTAAAACTTCGGCATTGGCGGTCTTATGAGCATATAGTGCATACTTCCCAGGAATTCGGATAGGCTAATCAGGTAAACAGATTCCTATCTCGTCATATAAGGAGAGTGTGACATCATGGATCAAACAACACGCGAGAGTTTCACAGCCGTACAGAAAAATGGCGACGGTGACCTGACAGCCTTTCAGACTTCAGCAGGACGTATACTGGATTACCAACAAGCACTTGCAGAAGTAAAGGCTGGCGCTATTGCCGGCGTGAATGTATTTAAAGGCAAAGATGGCGAAATGTATATTCGCGGCGATGCCGACGGTGACCCAACCAACAACCTGGACCAACTTCCCCAATTCTAAAATAGATGCACAGATCGTTACGTGTTACACAGAAGCGCCAATTCGGTTATCCGGGTTGGCGTTTTCTTATTATGATTAATAGTCCGTAAAATATTTTACGGAGTCCCCGGAAGGCTGGCTTTTGCGAATTGGCTGTTGTACCTGTTCCCATGCCTGCAAGATCTGTATCCCTTCGAGAGTAGACCGATTCTCCCAGGCGATGTGCCCGGTTCGTTCAAGCTCCAGCAAAGACTCATGAATGTAAGCTCTGCTTCGTCCCGTCTTGGTCTCCAGTTCATCCATACGCGGCAGCCTGCGCCGTTGTCCTGCATAGTTCACCATAATCCGCAAAATCTTACGTTCAAAGTCGTTCAGCATACTTTACCTCCCCATTCATATCCGTAACAGGACGCCATGCCAGAATACCTTGCTCCAGAAATGTTCGGGGTGAGCCTTCTTTTCCCGCTGATGCTCTAATCATCCCGCCACGTACACTATTAATTCGAATCTGTCGCTGCGTAATCTGCCCTGCACGATCCATGTAGACCAGCTCCACCATCTGGCCAATATATTTCCCTAGCATAATCATCCCTCCGATAAGAACATTTGTTTGTATTTCATATTATATGCGAACATAAGTTCTTTATTCAATAGTAAAAAAAGGATTTTGCAAAATAAAAAAAACCAGACTTTCCCCTTTGATCAAGGGAGTCTGGTTCCTCTGATAATGCTGCTGATATAACAACATTTCTTGTAATAATCCGGTTCAGTAACGGATCAGTGTCGATCGGATTCCGAAAATTGCACTTTCTTTAATTGCTGTGTAGATGGATTAAAATCAACATTTACATAGACCGCGAATTGCTTGCCGTCTTTGGCACGAACCCATAGCTTGAACTGTTCCCGTGACTGATCTGCTGTTAGAGAGGTACGGCCGATGTGCTTATAGTCCAAAATATCCACATTGTACTTTGTCTGTGTTTCTTTGACCGCAATAATTCCCCACTTCGCATAATCTGGGATGGCGGCGCCCGTAGCCGAGGCAGGTGTGAATCCCGCTAAACTAAGCATAACCGTAAGTATTGTAACGATGAGCATTCTCATTTCACTCACTCCTTAGGACAATATGTTTCTGTTATATTGCCCGTCCGGGTTTCATTTTACACGAATAAACGAAAGATCCAAGCCAGTGGCCGTAGGGAAAAAGGAACCACATGAACAAGCCGGTCCAACGAATCAGGAGGCTCCGTCCGGAAACTCATTCCCCAGTCACCCGAGAAAACGTGTTGTTGTGTCTTCGGCTCCTCAGGACGATCCAACCCGTATTTCTTTTCAAGCCTTTGCCTCGTTTGTTCATCCACCTGAACCTCGTTCGTAACGTCATATGCTGTGACAGGCTCGCTGCTTATGTACATCAGCATCATCAGAAGGATCGGAATCCACACTATTTTTACCCAACGTTTGTTCATCTTTAACTCCTTTATGTACCTTAATTCTCTTGTATCTGGCAGACCCATTTAAAGGTTAGATTATACATAAAATTCACCGTATTGGAAATAACAACAGGGAGAAGATATGCAGCATTTGATATGCAATACTTAAGTCCCATTTGGTTGATTTTATGTTTAAAAAAGGGAATAACCGTGTAATAGGCCATGACAGCCTGACTTCATGATCTAACATTTCTACAGGATCTGCAATACCACTTTGAGGAGGTTACACCCCAATGTTCAAACGCTTGGATGAAATCCTGATTGAGATTCCCAATGTCGAGAAGCCCGATCCGAATGCAGCAGCAGCCATACAAGAGTTGCTCGGCGGCAAATTCGGAGAAATGTCAACGTTGAACAATTACCTCTATCAATCGTTTAATTTTCGATCCAAAGAAAAGCTGAAGCCCTTCTATGACCTCGTCATGAGCATTACGGCTGAAGAATTGGGCCATGTTGAACTCGTGTCTCATGGCATTAACAAATGTCTTAGAGGATCAACCGAGTACAAAGAACCCGACGATACGCCGCTAGGTTCGGTGAAAGATGCTCGTCTGTCGTATCACTATCTGGCAGGTGCACAAGGTGCAATGCCTTTTGACTCTATGGGTAATCCATGGACGGGAGCAAATGTCTTCAACAGTGGTAATCTGGTCGAAGATCTGTTGCACAACTTTTTCCTCGAATGTGGAGCGCGTACGCATAAAATGAAGGTATATGAGATGACAGATCACCCGGCAGCCCGGGAAGTGGTTGGTTTCCTGTTGGTACGTGGCGGAGTTCATGTCGTGGCATATGCAAAAGCCCTTGAGATTGCAACTGGCGTCAATGTAACCAAACTCGTTCCTATCCCTTCACTGAACAACAAAGCTTTCAATGAGGCTCGTAAATATGAAGAAAAAGGGGTACACACCAAGCTGTACACCTATAGTGATAAAGATTTCAATGCGATCGGTCAGATCTGGAAAGGAACTCACCCCGAAGATGGACAACCTCTGGAAGTAATTCAGGGTATACCAGAAGGTTTCCCGATTCCAGAAGCTCCTGCGGTCGAGGAGGAGTTCGCACCAGGTATTTCGCAAGAAGACTTTAAGGAAATTGCTCGCCGTCTCAAGATGGCGGGAAATATTGCGGATTAAAGAACCATTTGTTTGACAGGTTCTTTCCCTATATATAAATTGTTAACTCCATGCTTAAGTGAAGCCCTCAACCCCTGCTGCTGAATGCAGAAAGGATTTGAGGGCTTTGTTATAATAAATGTATGATACAATTTTATGATGCTAAATGAGTATGTTCTATGCACGTCATTTTCTGAGGATTTGGCTGTAAAAGTAAACCGGATCCCTGCTCACATCGTTAAACTTAATTAAACTCCAACACTGATTCCTCACGCTGACTCATGACTTCAATTAACAAGTTGGCACCCAGACGAAAACCTTGTGCAAACGCTGCTTCCGTATGCATGCCCTCACATCTGCCACACAAGTCAAATAATTGTTCAAGCTCACGGAATTCATTCTCGCTCAAACGATTCTTCCATTGCTCTGTCAGAGCTGCAATCTGCCGCCCTAACGCTTGGTATTCAGGATGTGTCGGCATCATCATCTCATCCGGTCGAAGTCGTCCATTATATAATGCTTCTAATATCGAATTCATGTGCATCCTCCTGTATATCAATTCGCATCTCACTTGAATGAACGTTCTGCACATGGTAGGATATTTATGCAGTCGCTCATTCAAGTGATTGCGGGGTAGGAAGCAGCGTGTTCTTCGTGGGACTAGCGCTGCTTCATTTTTTATTTTTGGAGCTCGTCGTAAATCTTCTCAATCCCTTTGCGAACGATGTCTGATCGATTCGTATTCAGCTTTTCTGCCGAAATATCGAGCTTGTTCATAATGTCCTCGTCAACACGTATCTCAATCGTTCTGCTTTTGGGTTTGTCAGATTTAGGCCGCCCCATCTTTTTGGCGGACATTTGCTTCACCTCTTTTTTTGTCCTGACAACAATATATTATTGCCCGGACAAAAAGTCAATGTATTTGTAAAACATACGTTCGTTTTTGTGACAGCAGATTCATAGATAAATGTATAGTCTGTAATCCGTTTGAATGAATGATAAAAAAACCTTGAACGACTAGGCGCTCAAGGTTGTTAGAGTACTATTATTGAGTAACAATTTAAAATTCAGGAGACACGCAAACAAGTAGGAAACAGAAATTGGTGCCTTTAGCATTGTTATCACTACGTATTTAATGTTTTTAATTTCGAAAAATGTTTTCACTTCTCCATTGGCATCCCATATCTCACCAAAACATGCCAGAGTAATTTTAATTCTTGTAGAACTTCTTTGTAGGTTCCTCGATCGCTCCAATGACTTGGATTTCGTTTCAAGTCCATAGCTGCAGAACCAATGATATTTGCATCAATCAAATCACTTTTGGCAATTCTTTTGGCCAGTGAAGGCATCGAAGGACCTCGAAAATCCATTGGAACGTCATCAACTAATAGTGTAAAGCCCATGTGCCAGTGGAGATCAATGGAATACTTTAAACATATCTGCTCTAAGATTTGTCCTGTATGTGTGCCTTTAAATGATGGGTCGGCAACAAGCATCTTGACATCTTTTTCAAGGGAAATATCACCATGAACCTGAGCTTCGATATAATGGTCCAGATTTCGGTTTGGCTCTTGATTTGATGGATTTTGAAACGGTTTCTCAACATTAACGAGCATATGGTCGATCAACTTTTGAATGGTTAGATTTCTTTCACCAATGGCAAAATTACTATAAAATACATCCCTCAAGAGAGCAGCCAAAATGAGGTCAAATTCCTCATACGTTCCCTTTTCCTCAGGTTCTTGGTGAGAATCCAAATATGTATACGTGCAACGATGAGAGACCTCAGCGGATAAAAGGAAATAACATGATCCAAAACGCGGAGCAGGTCCATCGGGATGTAACATGACATGGAGTGCCCCATACTTGGGACGTTCGCTATTGGTTGAGCCATTAATTTGGTACGCTCCGCCAAACATTTTATTCTCCCAAACGTCACGTTCACCGCCTGAAAATGCGGATACACTTCCATTCGATAAGAAAGTCTCAAACTGACTTTTATAAAACCCCTGCTCAAGTAGTGCCTCAGCCACGCTTTTCATATTCGGATCTAATCGATCTGGGTGAAAGTGTAGCGCGATACTTGCATGAGATTTTAGTTTAGTGATAGCATATTCAAATGTCTTCAGCTCGATGTTGGACATACGAAGGATTTCCCTAATGGTTTGCTCCGCCTCATTTTTGCGGCTTCTTGCATAATTGGTTACATGTTCTTGAGCTAATTGCTGAGACCTTGATAGTTCCATGGGCAGAGGAGTCCTTTCCCTTTTTTATAAAATCATAATGGCGGTTTCCTTGCTTATCAAATCAATCTATTTTTCTTGGGATTAGTTCGTTCTCGGGGAAATTCCACCAATTCGATTTCTCATAATAAATTGTTTTTGCCCAATATTCAGGGAGCTCATGAAAAATCAGGTCGTCTTCTGATGTAAAATCATTGCCTTCCCAAAAGGAATTAATCCTGAGAAAGGCTTCCTTCTCTGAAATATCAAATAAGCCAATTAACTCTTGTACAATCTCCAAACAGTATATTTCCGAACTCAAACAAGTCGGGAAAAGAAGTTGGTATTTCAGCATGTTTATCACTCCATATTCAATATTTCAGTCTTTCTTAGAAAGTAAATTACCTATTGCTATGTATGCAAACTCCCATCTCCACTTACCTCTCGTTGGTCTCCCTTCATCTTTTCCAAAAGCTCCACGATAACCTCATCCAACTCCTCTAGTATCTCGTCATGTGTAGGGGACTCTAGTATCCTTACCAAATCCGACCGTAGCATACTGAGATGAGATACAGGCAATCGATCAATCAATCCAACCAAAATGAAATATTCCCACTGTGGATCTTGGGTTTGCAACACATCCTTAATATAAGGAACTAAGTCCTCCCCCAATCTCAATAGTAGATCCTCTACCGGCTCAGAGATCGGCCAATTCCCGTCTTGTAACCACTCCATAAGTTCTGGAATAATGCCTTTCAACTCTTCATTGCCAAATTCATTTAACTTACGCACCGCTTCAAAATCAAACTTGTCGCGGGGAAGACGCGCCCTCATATCCATTGAATTTTCCTTTCTCATCTATATTACATAATGATATACTCCCTCTTGTTACTCCTCTGGCTCTACATCCTCTATTCTGATATCAATCCGATCTTGATTCTTCGTCGTTGACATCGCATCTATCATGCGAATCGTCCACGTTCCTGCATCCTGATCAAATTGTACATCCTCAATCACAGGAACACGTAATTTTTCTCCATCTGGTGAGTATAGTCCACCCCGAATGGCGTCTGCCTCACTTAGATGGGCACCGTCTGGCGTATTTGGACAAGATACCGCTATCTTTTCTGCTCTGGCCTGTCCGGGATAGGGCTGATTTTCCGGGCCTCCATCCGTCCATACTTCAACATAGGAGCCGATCTGCGGATCAGGTGCATTGGAAAACCATTTTGCGGGATAATATCGACTTTCTTCTCCATCCGAACCATGATCTTGATAAGCAGGATCAACCACAAGAACGGAATCGTCTTTACGATCAACCACATAACCAGTGAATCCATCTTCACTCGGTGCATTGGCTTGAGCCTGCTCGGAGTTGCACTCAATATGTCCTGAACATCCCGTAAGGCATACGATTAGGGTTGAGAGCAACATAACGACTTGACGAAGATTGATCATATGTAATCCCCCTTTTAACAACACCTCTTCCTAAATTTAACGTTCCATATCAGTTCATTGTTGCAAATACAGCCTTTGGCTCACCCTTAAATTTTTGACGCGCCTAGCACGATCAACCCAAATATTCACTTCCTTATATCCCTTTTGTACACATACCTGCCCCAGACCACCAATGTTGCACATAACAAGACAGCACAGTAGGCCCAGACAAATAACATGGCAAGCCCTAACCCGATGTTGGCATCCAGGCGTTCATCAAAGATCTCTGTGAATAGCGAAAAACCAAGCGGCACAGCGCCAACAATGAGAAGTCCAATGGACCATCCACCCCAGCGTCGTAAACAGGACCCCGCACGAGTACTGGAAAGTTTGCGAATCCCTTGAGTCAGAAGCCACCAGATCAGAATAAATAATAGACAGGTTATAAGAATTTTCAACATATCGTTCATCTGCATCTCGTTCGCCTCCTACGCTATACATAATGATGAGTATATTAGCCAAGTAAAGTTTGAGACTTGATGATTATTACCCGTTTCCATGTCCCCTGATCACAGATGATCACAGGCAGACACAATTCAGCACCCCAGACCTACATCCTATTCACATCACAGAAAAAAATGCCATCGTCCTGACTCCTTCCAAGTCATGAACGATGGCATTACATCTCATTTTAGCATTGTTAAATCTACATCGAACAGGTTACGCGCCAAACTGCGCATAGTGAAGGCGGCTGTAGACCCCACCTGCTGCGAGTAATTCTTCATGACGTCCTTGCTCCGTAATGCCTTGTTCGGCTACTACAATAATGCGGTCCGCATTTTTGATCGTTGCTAGCCTGTGAGCGATGACCAGTGTAGTCCGGCCTTCGGACAGCTCAGCCAGCGATTGCTGAATGGCTGCTTCCGTTTCTGTATCCAGCGCGGATGTGGCTTCGTCCAGAATTAGAATCGGTGGGTTTTTCAGGAACATGCGGGCAATGGACAAACGCTGTTTCTGTCCACCGGACAACTTCACGCCGCGTTCACCAATCAACGTATCCAACCCTTCCGGCATCGATTGAATCAAAGACTCCATCTGTGCTCGTCTGGCAGCCATCCAGATTTCTTCTTCGGATGCATCCAGCTTACCGTAGGCTATGTTCTCCCGGATGGTTCCATCGAAGAGGAATACGTCCTGTTGTACAATTCCGATATGACTACGCAAGGAATCCAGCGTCATATTCTGAATCTCCTGCCCATCAATCGTGATGCGACCTTCCAGCACATCATAGAATCGCGGCAGCAGACTGCACAACGTTGTTTTACCCGCCCCGGATGGACCGACAAGAGCGACCGTTTCGCCAGCTTGCACGCTCAGATCGATACCTTTGAGCACAGGCTCCTGATCCGAATAACCAAAGGTCACTTGCTCATAACGAATATCTCCACGTAAATGGGATACCGATATAGCCCCTGGACGATCTTCCACATCCGGTTCCATATCAAGCAGCTCTGTATATCGTTTGAAGCCTGCAATCCCCTTCGGATACGTCTCAATAACCGAGTTGATCTTCTGAATGGGTGTCAGGAACACATTGGACAACATGATAAATGCAATGAACTGACCGTAAGTCATGCTGCCGTTAATGACAAACCATGTTCCGCATACCAGAACAAAGAGGGATACCAGCTTCATCAGCATGTAACTGACAGAGGAGTTCCAGGCCATGATTTTGTATGCAATCAGTTTGGTTTGACGGAAACGACCGTTGTTTACTGCAAATTGTGCTTTTTCATGCTCTTCATTGGCAAAAGCCTGAACAACACGGATACCTGTAATATTGTTCTCTACACGAGCGTTGAAGTCGGCAATATCTCCGAACATTCGGCTGAATGCCTTGGACATCTTGCTGCCAAAGTAGAGCGAGAGATAAATAATCAGTGGCACGATGATAAAGGTTAACACCGCCAAATTTCCGTTAATGCTCATCATGATGCTGAATGCACCGATCAGTGTCATCACCGCGATAAATACATCCTCTGGACCATGATGGGCAATCTCACCGATATCCATCAGATCGTTAGTCATGCGGGACACGAGGTGTCCTGTTTTCGTATTATCGAAGAAACGGAACGATAACTTCTGCACATGATTAAACAGACTTTTACGCATATCCGTCTCGATGTTAATCCCCAGCTTGTGTCCCCAATAGGTAACTACGAAGTTCAGAAAGGAATTCAGGAAGTAGATGCCGAGCAATGCCAGACACGCCCATAGAATCCAGTCCCAGCGTCCTCCTGGCAGCAGATCATCAACTACCCGGTTGACCGCCAGTGGAAAAGCCAGTTCAAGCAGCGCGACCAGAATCGCACAGCTAAAGTCAAGAATAAAGAGCTTTTTGTAAGGCCTGTAATAGGCAAAGAAACGGCGAAGCATGGACTCAAGTCCTCCTTATGCAATCACACAACAATGATTACGTTCTATTTCGTCTTGCTTAAGAGATACAGGAAGTATGGCGCACCAATAATGGCAACCAGGATACCCGCAGGAATCTCAGAAGGCTGCAGGATGACACGACCCAAGGTATCTGCAACCAGTACGAGCAATGAACCGATCAGGGCCGATGCAGGTAACAGGAATTGATGTTTTGGACCCACCAGACGACGCGCCAAATGCGGCCCGATCAACCCCACAAAACCGATTCCCCCACTCACAGATACACATGAGCCGGCAAGACCTACAGCAGCGGCAAGCAAAATAAGTCGCTCACGCTCAACCGGGGTCCCGAGTCCGCTGGCAGTCTGGTCACCCAGATTCAGCACATTCAATACACGTGCCTTATACAGAACAAGCGGTACAAGAATGATAAGAAACGGTAGTAGAGCCGTTACAAACTTCCAGTTTGAACCCCAGATGCTGCCTGCCATCCAGGTTGCTACAAATTGATACTTTTCCGGACTAAGCCGTAAGGTAAGCACGATCATGGCAGAACTGATTCCCGCCGCTACCCCGATTCCCGTAAGCAACATACGCGTAGGCAGGATGCCCTCTCCTTTTTTGTAAGAGAGAACGTAGATCAGAAATGCAGCAAAACCGGAACCGATCAGGGCCAGAATAGGCAAAAGAAATACCGGCGCTGCTGTTGTTGTCGGGAAAAAGGAAACAAATAACATAACGACCAGACCTGCACCTGCATTAATCCCGAGGATCCCCGGATCTGCCAGTGCATTCCGAGATACCCCCTGCAAAATACTACCTGATAACGCAAGTCCTGCTCCGACCAGCACCGAAATCACAATACGTGGCAAACGGAATTCAAACAGGATCAATTCCTGTTTCGCCGTGCCTCCACCAAACAGGGTACGCATCACTTCAAGCGGCGACAGCTTGGTAAAACCCGTATTCATGCTCACTACAAAAGCCGTAATAATTAATAGGGCAAGTACAATGAGAACAATCGTACTTTTGGTTCTCTTCTTGCGCTCTGCTCCAACTATTGTTGAGGATTCCATCTTTACAGAGTCCTCCTTTCTTTACGTGCCAGATATAGGAAGAATGGTACCCCGATGAGGGCAACCAATGCGCCAATTGGTGTCTCGTACGGCGGGTTAATCATACGTGCAGCCAGATCCGCAAATACGAGCAGCAAACTACCCATCACAGCGGAACATGGGATAATCCAGCGATAATCGACTCCAACCAGCTTCCGCGTAAGATGGGGAATAATGAGTCCTACAAAACCAACCGCACCCACCACCGACACAGCCGTACCCGCAAGTATCAGTACAACAATCAGACCTATGAGCTTGATCAGCCCCGTACGTTGCCCCAAGCCCACCGCAATATCTTCTCCGAGACTAAGCAGAGTAATAGAACGGGAGATGAGAAGACCTGCGATTAGTGCCGCGAGTACCCATGGGAACATGATTTCAAGTTGAGACCATTTCGTTCCGGCTACACCACCGGCTGTCCAGAATGCCAGATCTTGTCCAATTCTGAAATACAATGCAATCCCTTCACTGAGTGCCGACAACATCGCTGATACTGCTGCACCTGCAAGCACAAGGCGTAGTGGTGTTAGACCCGATTTGGAAGCTGCACCAAAACCATACACCAACAGGACACCAAGCCCTGCCCCAAGGAAGGAATACATAATGATGTACATAAATGGCAATCCCGGGAAGAAAGCAAAACAAACTGCAAGCGCAAATCCAGCTCCCGCATTTAGCCCAAGCAGACCTGAATCGGCCAGCGGGTTACGAGTCATGCCCTGCATGATTGCACCAGCCACAGCGAAACATGCACCCACCATGGCTCCTCCAAGAATACGTGGTAACCGAATCTCCCATATGATCTGGTGAGGGGTCAACTCCGGATTGAAATCAAAGATGGCTTTCCAGACTACACTAAGCTTAATATCAGCAGCGCCAAAAGAAATGGACAACGCCATACCCAGAGCGAGTAGCAAAATTCCCCCTGTAAGAATAAGTGTGGCTGCCCACGGACGAGTGTGAATCTTCGCTGTGGGTGAATCCGGATTATGTTTTTCTGGTGAAGCTTGTGAACTCATACGCGCCCACCCTCGTTATGAGTGGAGCTCTTCAAACCTATGTACATAACAATCACCTCTCTATAAATACCAAACTTTAATGATATTGATTCTCATTCCCATAGACCATTGTAAGTGAATCTATAGGCTCTGGCAATGGACAAATAGGACATGTTTAATGCATATATGAAGATTTGCACACAATTTTACACGCAAAAAGGCCATGCAGGAGCCAAAAAGCTCGAACACAGCCTTGTCATTACATATGTAGAACAGATAAAAAAACAGGCTCGTTTAACGGGCTGGTACCTTAATTAAGGAGGCCAGGACATCCGGAGCATCGGTAATAATTCCTTGCACACCCATGTCAATCATGGCCTGCATCTCGGCAGGATCATTCACTGTAAATGGATAGGTAACAATGCCATGGGCCAGTGCAGCAGAAACATCTTGTTGTGTGACTGCCAGCTTGTAGGGATGAAGGCCGGAAGCTTCGAGTTTGGCTGCATAATCATAGGGACGGTACAACTTTTCCATATATAGAAGTGCTGTACGGATCTCCGGGGCAAGACGTTTACATCTCACGAGCGAAGCATGATTGAAACTGGACAGCACGACCTGTTGCTCCAGATTCCAGTCCCGGATCGCCTGTATAACCTTCTCTTCCATCCCCTTATAACTCACAATACCATTTTTCAATTCCAGATTAAGCAGCGTTCCTTTCCCCTGTACGAGCTTGAATAACTCCTCCAGCGAAGGAATACGCTCCCCGGCAAAATCGGCATGGAACCAGGATCCGGCATCCCGGGTGCGCAATTGATCGTAAGTTGTATCCTTAACCCAGCCTTCTGCGCCGCCTGTTCGGCTTAATGTCTCATCATGAATCAGTACCAGTCTGCCATCACTCGTCATCTGCACATCGGTTTCAATCCCTGTTGCTCCAAGCTCCAGACTCCGTTCAAAAGCACTCATCGTGTTCTCCGGGCATACGGCAGATGCACCGCGATGGGCAATTATCTCCACGTTCCTCATTCCAGCGCCTCCTGTGTTCAAGCTTCACTCTATGATCATCACTATAAACACAGTTTGTTAGACCTGTATTAACGGAGCGTATAATGGGTTGCCTGCTTCGCTAACACTAGCGGCCAAGTTGATTATCTAACGGGCTTGGGATTCACTCATTTTTGCGAACTCAATCTGAAAATCGACATAACATAGTATGAACGATGGAAGCACCGAACTCCGCTATAAGGAGGTTGACTATTGAATCCCTCAAAGAAAAAATCGATACCTACGCGTGCTCACACATCCCAGTTACAGTCGGCTTCCAGGCTTTCCAGATCATCTGTCCATATCAAAAACAAATCCGGCAAGACGGCTAATCAGCGTTCTTTTAACTCCACTTCATCAAGCACACTGGATCAGCTGGCTATTGTTGCAGCAATACTATCCTTAATTGCAGCTGCCATCGGGCTATATATCGCCTGGAAATCGTTAAGTGTTCCGGATCAAACTGCTGTGGTAGTGTAGACTGCTTGTTGCGCAGCTATTGGCTCAGGAGGCTTTCTCCTGCTTCTGAACTTATTCAGGGGCAGGTTTTTGCTTTTTCAATTACTCAACGTATTCTGGAAACGTCAAAAAACCGTTCCCCTGAAACGCCGGCATATACCGGCGTCTCTATGGAAAGGTCATTTTTATTCGGGCGCTGCCTCTGCAACGTCATTCCCGTCCCGGGATACTGACCGAATTACAGAATGAATGTGCGTGAGATAATAACCAACAGAATGAACAATACAAGAATTGCACCTGTCGATGTCCATGCTCCACCACCGAAGCCTCCGCAATACCCGTAACCTGTACCTTTGAGTTCGCTCATCAGTGACACTCCCCTCTTCATCAAAGTACACTATAGACTATGTCCGATAGCGCAACTTGCTTGGGCAGATCGAAAATTCTCCCGAGGAATGATTGGGTACAGGCATTCTTCTTATGCACTCATTTCCCGTTAAGTTGTGACCACTTCTGAGTCAACTCTGCAGGAATATAGGATGACATTTGCTTGATCAGTTCAGCCGGATCCGATTCCAGACTCCACAGACTGAGATGCGAGGTGTTAGAGAATCCCTCCTGTACACTATGTTCTACCATCTTCATCAGCGGTCCATAATATCCGTTGACATTCAATAAGCCAACAGGCTTACGATGAATGCCGATCTGTGCCCAGCACAGTACCTCGAATAGTTCTTCAAATGTACCCATACCTCCGGGAAGCGCAATGAAGCCATCGGATAATTCAGCCATCGTAGCCTTGCGTTCATGCATGGTTCCCACTTCAATCAGTTGTGTGAGCCCTCCATGAACAACCTCACCCCGGAATAATCCCGTAGGCATAACCCCGATTACTTCTCCCCCTTGCTCAAGAGCAGCATCGGCTACTGCACCCATCAGACCCATGCAAGAACCACCATAAACCAGCGCATACCCACTATTGGCAATCTGTTTGCCCAGTTGAACAGCCTTCTCTGTATAATCGGGGTGATTTCCCGGATTGGAGCCTGCAAAAACAGCTATACGTTTCAATGGATTTCACTCCTTCTCATGATCTATCTTAATAGTATACAACATGAATGTTATGGGTATGTACAACAGGTTAACAGAACCCATGGACAAAAAAATACCCGACCGTTTGCAGCCGGCCGGGCTCCCATTTCAGTACACATCAATTTAGAAGGGGTTGTTACTACCTAATATACAGAACAAACATTAAATCCGTATGATTTTTGCATGAAATGAGTATTAAATCTTCGTATATCTAACGTATGCCACGGCGTGAACGTACGACAAACATATGCTTGTCTTTACGAAGAACCCGACCATCTGCAAGTTCAACCTGATCCTCGTCATGACGCAGAATCGTCGTGCATAACGCTACAATTTTGGCCCGGCGCCAGATCATAACCTGTGACTTGAAATAGATTGCATTTTCGAACTGAATCGCCTTTTTCATCACATATCCAACCTTGTGCACTTCAGAACGTGCTTTCTTTAAGGGAAGACTCTCTTCGGGAAGAGGTCTGATCATTGCGATATTGTCAAACGACACCTTAATTCGTTTCGGTCCGATCCGCACACATTCCGCTTCTTCATCCCACTCGACCAGCGTTCCCTTCAATGGCTCCCGTATGCCTGTTGCACGATATACCGCTACTTTTCGTCCTATCCAATGTCGCAATGTTCTCACCTCCATCTGTCTAGTTTTCAGGTATCTTCCAATCGATCGGTTCAATACCTTTGGAGGTCAAGAATTCATTGGCTTTGGAAAAGGGACGACTGCCGAGGAATCCGCGATGCGCGGCCAGCGGACTGGGATGTGTAGACTCCAGTACCAGATGTTTGTCCCTGTTAATAAATGCACCTTTCTTCTGGGCATGACTGCCCCACAGCATAAAGACCATTGGCTCTGAACGTTCATTCAGCGCGCGAATGACAGCATCCGTAAACGTCTGCCAGCCCAATGCCTGATGCGAGTTCGGCTGACCTTCACGGACCGTGAGAACAGCATTTAATAACAGAACCCCCTGCTGAGCCCAGTGGACCAGAGATCCGTGATTCGGAATTGGCAGGCCCAGATCGGCCTGAAGTTCCTTGTATATATTTTTCAGAGAAGGAGGTACGCGTACCCCCGGTCTAACCGAAAAGCTTAATCCATGAGCCTGACCCGCACCGTGATAAGGGTCCTGACCAATAATAACGGCCTTAACCTGATGATATGGCGTCAGCTTCAGTGCGGAGAACAAGTCTTCTTTCGGCGGAAAGACCGTCTGCGTCTTGTACTCGGCGGCGAGGGTATAACGAATTTTGTTAAAATATTCGGCTTCCGTCTCTTCCTGTAGCACCTTGTCCCAATCGTTTCCAAACATATGTATAGGCTCCTTTCCCCTGATGAATGCAATTACGTGCAGCCCAACTACCGGGCTCTTCCTTCTGAGAGCCGCATGTCATGCAACTCATAGACTATCCACCATTTTAACATAACCGGGGACAGCAGACCAGAATCGTGCATCAGGGTATACGTTCACCTCAAATTAAACCTTGTTCTTGCTGCGTTCAGTATAATCATCCGAAAAAGTCACCTCGTTGTTGCAAGATGACTTTTTCGGATGACTTGATGACGTTACACTTGAACGGGCACCTCTTTAACTTCTTTTACAAGCACACTACTTATTCTCCGTAATCCTTCCTGAAGGACAGAACGCGGACAAGCCAGATTCAACCGAATACAGCCCTCACCATTCGCTACAAACATGTGACCATCTTCGAGCAATACACCCGCTTGCTCTGCGAAGAATAACGGTAAACTTACATTTTGGGGAGCATATGCCGAGATATCAATCCAGGCCAGATATGTGGCTTCCGGGATGTGAAAGACAGCCTGTGGCAGATGCTGCTTCACATACTCTTCCACGCAGGTGAAATTGGCGTCGAGATAACTTTTTAACTGTTTCAGCCATTCATCACCCGTTTCGTAAGCCGCTTGCGTAGCAGCGATGCTCAGTGGGTTTTTGAAACCATAATGGCGTGCCTGCCAGATGTCTCGAAGTGCCTTATTCGGAATGATGACGTTGGAGAACATCAGACCAGCCATGTTAAATGTTTTGCTCGGAGACATGCATGTAATGATTCGATCCGTATCCGGGAACAGCTTCGCAAGTGGCGTATGTCTTTTGCCAGTCCGCAGCAGATCACAGTGAATTTCATCCGAAATAATCCATACATTGTTCCTCAGACAGATCTCACCCACACGTTGTAACTCTTCCGTTGTCCAGACGCGTCCAGACGGATTATGGGGGTTGCAGAAAATACATACCCTTACCTTCTCATCCTTGGCCTTGGCTTCAAAATCCTCAAAATCAATCGAGTAACGCCCCTGCTCATTGTGCATATCTGAACATACCAGTTCAAGATCATTATGCTCCGCAGCTGACTTGAAGAAACCATAAGACGGGGTAACAATCAGTACTTTCTCATCCGATTGACAGATATACTCCACCAGTTCATACAAAGCGGGGATGATCCCGTTTGAGGTCTCCAAATGCTCCTTCGGGAAGGACCAGTCATAGTACCGTTTCATCCAATTCGAGACAGCTTCATAGTATGCCGGATCAAACACCTGGGAGTAACCCATAATTCTGCGGTCCAAACGTTCCTTCACTGCATCCAGAATCTCGGGAGGTGTGGCGAACTCCATATCTGCAATCCACATGCGAATGAATTCTTCGTCCTTAAATGGAAATGTCATATCTTCTGAAGCGTTAAAAATATATTGACGGAATCCATCCGTATTCATGGCATTTGTTCCTGTGCGATCTATAATCTCATCAAAGTCATATTTCATAGCTTCTGCTCCTCTGTCTGCTCAACTTTTCATTGTCGGTTCATGTCGTATGAGATCTATTATTCCATGACGTAGAAATTGCATCAAATGCAATACAATCTATCCTAACGAAACAAATAAAGTTTATTGTTTCCTCAGAATAGGTTTTTCGTCGAGAAAGTGATATATTTCTCATATAACATCATTTTTATGAATGACTTTCATCATTTTCACGTACTCTCAAGAAACATTGCATAAGGAGAACCGGTTATGAACAATATCAATCAGGAAGTTGGCAAGAAAATACGAAACTTTCGGAAGTGGCGGGGACTGACCATCCAACAGCTGGCGGATCAGATCTTTAAGAGCAAGGGCACCCTGTCCAAATATGAGAGCGGAGATATTACACTTGATCTGGTGACGTTACATCATATTGCGAACGCGCTCAACATTCAGGTGGAGCAACTCTTGTACCAAGAGCCCAGACACGCTTCTCCCTTGATGAATGCGGTTCCGTCCAGCTTTTTCAAGAACTCCACCCGTTTCTATTCCTACTTCTATGACGGGCGTAACAACAGTCTCATTCGTTGTGTCATTGACATGATGGCTCAATCGGATGCCAACCGTTATCGCACCGTGATGTATATGAATGTGAAGGATTTTGAGAACTATCAAGAATGCGAGAATATGTACTGGGGCCACACCGAGCATTATGATACACTCACCACGCTAATTTTGAAAAATCAGGCCACGCCGCTGGAGAATCTATATATTAATATTCTGGCATCTTTTCAGGAATCGGAGAAAAAGTGGGGACTGATGGCTGGTGTCTCCTTCAGACCTTTCATGCCAATCGCGCTCAAAATGTTATTCTCCAGAACCCCGCTGCCCGAGAATCAGGAGTTGTACAATGAATTGAAAATTTCAAAGGAAGATCTGCGGACACTGAAAATATACAACATGCTCGCTGTCACTTGAACAACACAGCGCGTCACCCATTCTCATTATGGGTCGGCGACAGTTGCTCCACATTCCTCCTCATTAAAAAAGGCACTTCTATAAGCTGTTGAAACCAGCTCATAAAAGTGCCTTTCGCTTTGATGCCTATTGGTTCGGGGATAAGCGAGACTAACGTTTAGTTTTTGATTAAATCCAACGTTTCGTCAAACATTTGCTTCTGTTCCTCAATCTTGTTCTCATTACCGATCACGCAGCGCTGTTGCTGTTCAAGAATGGCCGATAAGAGCGCAGCAAAACCGATAATGTCGCTTTCCTTCGTGCTTAATACTTCGTCCCGCTCCTGTTGCAGATCCGCTTCAGTCACATTCGACAGATAACACTCCAGAGAGAATGCCCCTTCGCCATAAGGGGTTCTCGGCGTATCCAGATCCTGGATCGCACCAATAATATAACGTGTCATTTCCCGCTCGTCTGCCCGGAAATCGGTTAAATATTGCGGTATCTCTTCATATACTTTGTACGTTTTAGCGAGGTTCGGATCACGATACGATGCAACGTAGCTGTCTCCGTTCCGTCTGAAGCCTGACATACAGCCATAAGCTCCGCCTTTGGCGCGGATATTGGTCCACAAGTAATCCAAGGACAGGATGCCCTGTAAGACCCGTAACGAACCCGTGTATTGATATCCTTTGTCGATATAATTGCCCGTTTGCACCACGTACTGCACCTCTGACGGGGAACGGAATCCTTCCTTATGAGTAGCAGGTAGGAACGTAAACTCTTCCTTGCCAACCTCATGTGTGAACAGCTTCGCTTTCAGATCGGATACCTGTTGCTCCAGTCCTTCATATCCCTGCTCATCGGCAGTGTAACTAACAAGCAAGTTCTCCGGTCTGAAAATATACCCCGTCAACTCTTGCAGCTTGGAAGATAACTCTTCTTTTCTAGCCTCAAAGTTCGCTTGAATATCCTCCAACCACTGGTAAAAGGCAATGCCACTTACCGCTTCTCTGAAATCCGCAACCGCTGAATGTTTGGACGAAGACCGTCCAATTCCCGCAGAGTGTCCGCTGTTGATCAGATTACGTTGCAGATTACCTTTCATCTGAGAGATGATCTCATATAATCGCTTCGAATTATCGAATCGGGATGTGAACACAATTTCCTGGATCATGTCAAAGGCAAATCCAAGCTTGTCATATAACACTTTTGCGTTGAACTCATAGGTGGCTTTGAATTCATTGTGCTTATGCGCGTTGGCATACGATCCAATCCCGCTATGAATACCGCCCGAATGGATATGAATCTCATTGGACAATTCATTGAAGGAGTAGTTTTGAGTATCCACGTAACCCAGTACATTTTTCAGCAATCCTGCATACGGCAGCAGATGACGTGGCACTTCTTTGATATCGAACAGCAGTCTCAGATAACCAATCCCGTTCGTGTAGAGGTTATGATGCAGAATGGTTGTGCCGTCGACCTGATTCACCGTTTGATGCAACGTAGAAGCTTTGGGATCAATATCTTCAATCGATAACGTCGGAATAACCTGCTGCTGCTCTTTGGTTGAAGGTGTATTCTGATATTCGGCGAGTGCTTCCGTTTTCTGAATCAGTGTCTGAACTTCTTCCTCGCTAAGTCCGGCCTGAATGGTTTTCAGCCGTGCTTTCAGCGCTTCTTCTTTGCGTGAATTCAACCCTTTGTCCGGTGTCAGGGCTACGAAGGAAGTATGTGTGTTTTGCAATAAATACTTCTCAATCAGCTGCTCAAAGTAACCTTCGTTCATTTTTGTCCGCAGCTCAGCAAATACGTCATTAGCCTCCAGATGGGTGAAAGGTGCCTCATCATCGTACAGCCAGCTTTGCAAGGAAGAGAATCCGTAGATCAGGCCCTTCGGCATTCTGCCATAGTCTGCTTCTCTGTGATTGAACTCATACGAGTTAATGCCTGCAAGGAGCGCCTTAGGATCGAAGCCTTCTTTCACCACACGCTCAAGCACTTCTTGGACCGTTCCCAGGAAATCCTCTTTGCTCTCCAGATTGCTCTTCTTCAGTCCCACCGTGAACACAGGCTGATACAGGCTGTCATCATACGAACCATAGACGTCCTTGGCAATTCCTTTATCCAGCAAAGCCTGTTTCAATACCGCTCCCGGGGCGTTCAGCAAGGCGTATAACAAAATCTGGAACGAAATGTTCAGTTCCTTGTCCAGACTTGTGCCAATCACCGCATTATAGGTCAAAAAGCTGTTATCCACTTCGGATTCCGTACTTCCCGCAGAGTAAGTCTTAACTGTGTCTACCCGTTCTGCAAAGGCAGGTTGAAGTTGAATGGCCGAATCAATCTCGATTCGATCATATGCACTCAGATAGTTCTCATCAAGCCATTGCAACTTCTCTTCCATATCCATATCCCCGTAGAGATAGATGTAACTGTTGGAAGGATGATAGTATCTCGTGTGGAAATCCAGCAGCCCCTGATAGGTAAGATCCAGAATAGCTTCCGGGAATCCGCCAGACTCGGAGGAATATGTGGTATCCGGGAAAAGGGAGTTCAGCACTTCTCTGCGCACCATACGTTCCGGTGAAGAAAAGGCACCCTTCATCTCGTTATATACAACTCCGTTGTAAGTTAACTCATCATCAGCCGAGGTCAGATTGTAATTCCAACCTTCCTGCAAAAATATCTTTTCATTCTCATAAATATTCGTATTCAATACCGCGTCCAGATAAATATCCATCAGATTATGGAAGTCATGATCATTACGACTCGCGATCGGGTAGATCGTCTTATCGGGATACGTCATGGCGTTAAGGAATGTATTCAAAGAACCTTTCAGCAACTCAACAAAAGAATCCTTGGCCGGAAATTTCTTGGACCCACAGAGCACGGAGTGTTCGAGGATATGGGCTACCCCTGTATCATCTTCCGGGGGTGTGCGGAAACCGATACTGAATACTTTGTTGTCGTCCTGATTGGACAAAAGTACGATTTTGGCTCCGGATTTCTGGTGCTCCAACAGATACGCATCCGATTTCAGTTCTTCAATTCTGCGCTCCTGTAACACCTTGTATGGCTTAAGCTGTTTCAACATAAACTTGAGTCCTCCGTCCATAAGATTGTTTTATTGGTTTTGTGACTCTACATAAGTTCAAATATGGTTATTTACACAGGCACTCCGATGACAGAACAACCTTCCGTCCTCTCCGTTATCGTGTAAATGTGTAGTTGAACTTATATCGTTCAGCAAGGTAAAGGTAATATATGCCTATGGATAGTATACACCATTGTTCCGTCTCTTCATAAAAGTCAGATAAATGTACCTTCTGATATGTATTATGCAGTGTTTATGTTTATGAACCTCATGGTGAAGTGGTCTGTTGTCGCACACATTCATATTAAAGAACAAAAAAAAAGATCGCATTCAGCTTGGTTAAGAAGACTCCGGCATCACATTTATGGATTAGTCAGAAACAATCGCTTGCACTTCAATTCCATTTCCAAAACCAAAAAGGAACAACCACTAAATGCGACTTACGTCAAAGACGGACCGAATCGGGGAGTAACTCCTCCCCTTTCCTTAATTCACATCACATTCTAGTCTAAAACTGATGGCAAAAAAGAATTTAGCGTACTACATGGCCCTCGCATAAAAGGACGAGAGCGGTGACTATTTCTTCGCAACTGTTGCGGAATTAGTTGGATGCCAAAGCAACGAAGATACTTTTGCTGAAGCATACGAGAGTGTTCGAGAAGCTATGGAGGGTTATTTGGCAGGAAGCTGGAGTACGGCGACGTCATCCCTGAACCGATCGGAGAGGACGAGTACAGCAGGAAATTTAACCTGCGTGTTCCTAAGAGCCTGCATCGGCAGTTGGTGGAACGTGTGCTGCGGAAAGTGTTTCCTTAAATCAGTATTGCCTGTATAAATTGAGCAGATAAACAAAAGAGCCCTGCTGACCTATAAAGGTTAACAGGGCTTGTTTGATTGTTTAGCCGGCTATATCTGTGCGCATTGACTGTACACCAGAATCTTCAGGACGCATCATATGGACAGTTAGTTTACTTAGGAATAAATAATAGCCCAGTTTGTTCAGTGAAGAGAATTTCTGAATTTTCCCTGCCGTCATTCCACCTTCAATAAGCTTTCTTGAATATGAATTAACTAGACTTAAATCTACTATGTAGTCATCTAAATCAGCATCTGGAATATACAGCAAACGATAATTTAGATTATTTTTCATTGCATGTATATCACCTGTAATTTTAGATAAGGGTACCAGTGGAGCAAATAGAATAGAGTCATCATTCTCAGCATCACATGTGTTTGAAATCAGCATCCCCTTCGTAGACAAAGTTGATTGCTCACCTTTTTCATTAAATCTCACAAAGGGGATATTTCCAATAATATCCCCTTGAGAGAGGAATTCAAATGGCTGAGCCAAGCAAAACTTTGTGTGACGCCCTAAAGTCTCAAACTGACGAATTGAACGCTTTACTTCTTCCCTAGTGTACGGAGAGATTGAGGGAAACAGTTCTTCTACAAATTTCACAAAATCTGTTAGCATAAATCAAAGAAGTTTCTACCAGTTGGCACAAATAACTCATCTAGTGCTTTCTCGTAGTTCTCCGCTTCTTCTTTTGTAAAGTCCCTCATTTCAGGAAACAGCTCTTGGGCCTCCGTTACCCAACTTTTGTTCTTGAATGAAATCACATCAGGCGTCCCTGTTTTTTCTTCAAAGCTGAATTTACCAATGTTATTCTCCATAGGGCTGAATGATGAGCTTGTTGAAGCAATACCGGACATTGAAGTCAAAGTAGTCAGTATTACAGCAGCAGATTTAAGGGCGAAAGATGAACTACTATTCATTACACTCATCATAATTCAATCACACCTTCCGTAATCATTTTTGGTAGCTTATCCTTTACAATACGTTCCATTATATTGTAAATCGCATCAAGTGTGTCTGCCTCAGTTCGATAAGCGTTATCTCTGTTGAAAAGATATCTGTCGTTAATATCAATAGATACTCCCAGTAAGTTAGACTTTTCAACTATAGACACCATTTCTTGCGGATTCATTCCAATTCCCTCAAAGAATCTGATATTTCTGAAAACAAGATTGACGTAATACCGATCTTCTAATACATAGGCCAATTTGTATTCAATATCAAAAGGCTCAGTATTGGATCGGTAATTAAGAAATTTGTCCTTAATTACATCAACCGCAAGCTCACTATCAATAGGAACAATACCTTCAATAGTCAAGCCAGAGAACAGTGCCCCATCTACTAAATATGGGCTCATTGTATCGTTCAAAAGATCTGCTCTCTTCTTCAGATAGTTCAAACACTTTTCAGGATCTGTGTTAAACGCTTCATCGAATTGCACATTAACTTGAGCATTGCTTAGTGATATTTCTATTTGGGAATGCCCATTTATAGAACTTGCACTAAGCCTCGTCAACATTTCAGGAGCATTGTCAGGAAGAGCTATAACGTTCATTGCAGAGTAGTAAGCTTGTAAATTCTCTTCAATATCGAAGGCTCTTTTCCTTAAATTATCAATCCTAGGGAAAATGGTATTAAATCTGCCAGTTTGAATTAACATTTCAAGTTCTCCAGTCCTATTGTCTTTGACACAAGTATAAACAATCGAACTAGGGATTACAATTAAAACTATTCCTTTTTTATCCACTTTTCATCTTTTTAAAACACCTCCCTCCTGTTTCTTTAATTATTGTACTCCCCTTCTTTGATTAACTTCGTTTACTTAAGGCTTGTATTTCGGCTTATTTGTGGCTGATTTTGGGACGAACAGAGACTTAAAAAAGAAAAGGGGCCCCGCCAGCGTATGCCAGTCGAGCCCCATTTACCGATTCTTTCAGATTTTAATATATACCACCTCAGTTACCCTTTTTGAGCAATATAGCGTAACATCCTACTAATCACAGCCCCAAGCCTCTCCCGCGTAACAGTTGCACCTGGACGCGTGCCTTCAAGAATCCTTTATCCGTTACCTCAGCCCACGCCGCTACTTCCCATTTGCTTGGTACGTTAATGTTTCGCTCCTGAGTCACTGGCTTGTCCTCCTTCGTTTTGGCCAGCCCCAGATATGTAGCAATCCCTTGGACATGACCATCAATGATTGCATCAATCACACTGACCTGCTTGAGACGATCGCCTCCGCGGCCACATCGACAAATAAGTTTTCCGTTAATAGGGCAGGTATCTTGGATTCACTGACCATGTGCAAGTTCTGCTCCTTGATGCCACGATCAATACCCCCGACCTCGTCTGTTATGGCCTTGTATAGACGTTTTGAAGCTTGATGCTGTTTTGGGATGCCAAAGTATATCGGCAGGACTTCCTTGCCCCCACCAGCGTTGCAATGGATGGATACAAGGATATCAGCTCCCGCAGCATTACTTTGCTTATCGCCTCCTTCTGTTCCAAGAATACGTCTTTGGCCTGGACAGCAGCACCTGTACATTCTCATAATAGGTTTCCAAACGTTCCTTAATGCTGAAATAAACCTTCAACGCAATATCCTTTTCTTGAATATCGTTTGATAATGTCCTTGGGTCTTTGCCACCATGTCCTGCATTGATCCATACTTTAAACATCTGTACCAGCTCCCTTTTTTGTCTGCTACACCAAATGAATTACCGTACACAGCCACAACGCCTACCTGGATGCCCTGTAACACTCTCTCCACTCTTAGACTAAGCATCCGGATAAAAAATACAATAGCTACAACTGAAACGTATAAATGATGGTCCAATCCTGTACCTTGGGCGTTTTCTTGAGAATGTACACGATCACCCAGCAGGCTGCCAATACGATAAGTAGCCTACTACCATGAATCAATCCTTGAATAATGTCCCATTCAACACTACATCCCCCCCTAACTTAATTCCGGTCCATACAGCCGCTACAATCAGTGCTGTTATGCCAGTTAATACCGCAGCATAAACGGTACGTTGTAGCCATTTTTGATCCTCGTCACGCTTATTTAAACGTGTCAACACATCGGCCACATTGCGCTTGGCTTCATGAGCTACATCGGTTGTCTTCTTCAATTTGCTTCAAGTTTAACGAGTCTCAGACCCGTTTGCTGCACTGTCTGCAACGCTTCTTTGGAAATCTCTCTGACCTCCGCTAAGCCTGGAGCCAAGCCGCAAGCGGCTTCAACGCTTCCTCGATCCGCGCCAGTTGAACCTTCAAATCGACAATCGTATTCACATCCTGCGCCCGCATGTCCTTCACACCTCCTGGTATGGCTTCCATATGCCAATCCACCGTCTCTATCTGAATATAGAAAAGCCCTCTGACCACTCCAGAGGGCATAGGTATTTTCCACCTCAACGTCTACAATCTCTTGGCCTCTTTTAGGGCTCCGATAACTCCGGAAAATTATTTTTGTATTCAGAAAAAGAGGACATCACCACACCTAACTTCTTGGCAATATCCTCCTGAATCATTCCATCACGAGCCCAGGCTTCGATCAGCAGGAGTTTGGGTTCTACGGGGGTCTGATATTTACTTTTCCGTCCTCCTGCCATCTAAGTCAGCTCCTTTATCTATTTGACTAAAAGAAATTTCAGTTAAAGTGTTTATTAACAATACTAGCTGTCTTATAGGATCATTAACTTGAACCTAAAAACAATATCACTTCGTATAACATTGTAATAAAACAAAAAGGAGATGATTCAGTGTCATCATTTATATTTTTCGGGCCACCCATCATAATTTTCCTTATTTTCACACTAATTGATCTCTCGAACTTTAAATGGGTTCATCTAAAATTACGAAGGCCCTCTAAAAAATTCGTTAAAGGAATTCCTTTAACACATGAAGAATACAAATTGTCCAAAATAAACTCTGATTTTTTCAAGTATTATCATCAGTACGAACTAGAATCATTACGAAACTTCGAAAAAGAAATATTGTTAAAAAGTCCTAGGTATATGGAAAACAACCAACTTTCTAGTTATTTCATTTCCTTGGTAACTGTTTTCAGCCTAGTTATTGCTGCATTCGCAACGATCTCAAGCATAATAAATTCCGATCAAACAATATATCTAGTTATTTTTACAGGTATCCTCGTTGTCACACTTGCTGCCTATTTTATGGCAGATCTAACAACTAAAACTTATAACGCTAATTTAATGGATCGTCATTTAATCGTAATTCGAATAGTTATCCATGAAAAAGAAAAAGAATTACAGCTCGAAGAATTAAGAAAAAAAGAAAGCAAAAAAATTCGTGAATCTAGACTACGGAAAAATATTAAAAGCACCCCGAAGGATGCTTAAAAGTTCAACCCTAATATTTTATTCACATGATCAGCATGCTCTGCTTGTTCTTTAGCATCTTCTTCAGTTTTCTGCTCTCTGGAGACAACTCTAAATGCCTTAACATTTTTTATGTTAATGTGTCGTCCAGCAAAGTTAAACCAGTCGGATTCAGTCAGCAGCTTAGCTAAGCTCTGCTCATCTTCCCAAACAAAATCTATGGTCTCTTGATCACCCGAAATAAACTCGAATTCAACCACCACTTCCATTTACACACCTCCTCCCGTCGATTCTTGTATCATTTCGACGGATAGAAGGATTCACCTCTTTTGGTGTCGAAAAAACTAGGACAGAAGGAGGTGTTATGTTATGTTCCAATCTACAATAGAATTTAATCAAGCAATCTACACAATTTTGAAAAACGTTCAAAATGGAGATACTGATTTCTTTGCTAATTTGGATCTTGAAGATCTCGACGCATATGATGCTCTTGAAAAAGCTGTGAATTTTGGCTATCTCCTTGGCGTCAGTGCAAGACTTGGTGCGGGCGGATCTGTTATGATCTCCAAATCAAATCCTCGTTTAAGTTACGAAGGTTTGGATTTCGTTGAGAAATTTAATAAATAGAAACTGCCCGATATAAAAAGAGTCACGTCATATGCAGGCACTAGCTTGCACGAACGTGACTCTTTCCTTTTCACCACAATAGCATTTTAACACGGCAATTAAGACTATGAGTCCCCGAATTATTTTTCCAATTTCAAATATATCCGCATAGCCTTCTCACGTCCTCGATAGAACTAGGCCTTTGATACGCGTGTTATGATTTTTATCTCTTGCCAGCTCTTCTTCTCGACAAACGCCTGTTTCAAAAGTTCAACATATTGCGGTTTGTAGTCTTCCAGCAACTTTATCACCTGGTCCACTCGCTCAATCCCTGTGACTCGGGCAATTTCAATCCAAACTATAAAAAAAGGAAACTCCTTATGTATCAAGGAGTTTCCTTTTCTTAATGTATGCCGAGGACCGGGATCGAACCGGTACGGTAGTCACCTACCGCAGGATTTTAAGTCCTGTGCGTCTGCCAATTCCGCCACCCCGGCAGGATTATGTATTTCTTGGCGACAAGAAATATCTTACCATGAACTAATTAACTTTGCAACACTTTTTATAAAATAATCCAACTATATAAGTTTAACTAATGATTTACACGATAACGGAGAGGACAGAAAAAACTGAAAAAGCGAAGCGTTCGCCTTTATCACCGGATTTTCCCTTTCAAAAGGGAATCGAAAAAATCTGGGGATAACAGCGATTAGAAGGATATTCTGTCATCGGAGTGTCAGTGTAAATAATCTTTAGTTCAACTTATAAAAAATGAAACAGGCACTGTAAGCGTCAGCTCACAGTGCCTAGAAAGTCCGAGTTGCGGTCCCGGACTTCCGGTAAACCAATCTATATTAAGGGAGGTGTGAGATAAGAATACCTCCCCAACATTAAAGAAACCTAAAATCAGCCTTAAATTAAACTAAAAAAGTAAAATCGGTCGAACACGGGCCGCCTCTTCCTCACTGCACTCCACAATAACCAAGATATGGTCCTTTAACAGCCAATCTTCATAATACCGTGCGTCTTCTTCCGAGATCCCCGCTTCAGTCAGTGTAAGCACCAAATCATCGGTCTCACTCCCAATCTCATTACCAGCGAGCCTGCGTACTGCTTTTCCGATCGACATCGTCTGATCCATCCGTTTCCCCAGACCAGCCAATATCCCTTTTAGCGCGCCAAAGGCACCATCCGTTCCTGCACCTTTTAATGGTTTGGGCAGACCTGTCTTCTCGCTCACCAACTCGAGATTAAGCTGTTCCTTCGCCACGGCTCCCAGATATTTATCCTTAATACCTTGCTCTTTAGCCTTATTCAGCATAATTATAGCCTCGTTCTCGGTACGGGCCAGCCCAATAATCAATTGTGTCATTCCGTTCCCCTCCTTTTACCCTAATATAACCCCGTAATGACCATTCAAAAACGGATAATCCACAGCTAAGACAAATCACCTATGAGATTACTTATTTCTCTTCTGGAAATCTATACCTAGTTCTGATAGACTAGATAAAGAAGACAAATTAACCATTGAAAACATTGACATATGGATTTAACATCTCATAATCAGGAGCAATGACTTATGAAAAAAGAGGTAGAAATTGCCATCCGGCGCAAACAACAGATCACGGTTCGTAATACAAGCGGTCAGACGATAACCGGTTATCCCGAGCGAACCGCTGATACATCCATTCTCTCCTTACGTACCGTTCACGGTAGTCTGTGGATACCGTTTGATGAGGTTGAACATGTTACGCGTCTGTTAAGCATCCGGTCTCATCATTTAAGCGGAATGCAACTCGTGTAGTCGAACTGTAATCCTAGAAACTCAGTTCCCGTATAGATACGTTAATTAAATCTATTTATGCCAGCACATCATACCAAAAAACCAGACGCATGCACGTCTGGTTTTTCTCTTTTTGTTACTTCACTACAAACTTCACTCGCGTTCCATCCGGATATGTACTTAACTGATTCCCTACCCATGAACCTGCACCACGATTATCCTTCGGGGTAATGTATTGGATATCTGCACCTGTGCCACCCTCAGCGCACATCGCCATAGGCCACTCGTCACGATCCTTACCTTTTTTGACCGGAACACCCTTGAGTGATAGATCCCGATTGGCCTCAGCTCCACTACGATCAATGGTGCATACATCCGAATGCCCTGCCTTAATGGCAGCTTTAATATGATTGGCTGTTTCGGGATAGCGCTCAGAAGGAAACGTAATGGTATGGTCTACACTCTTATTCGTTCCTCCGAATGGATTAGGTATCTCCTCCGGCCATTCTCCCCCCGCCCAGGCGTAGAGGGCTACCAGCAGCATCGCTACCAGTGTCAGTAACTGCTTTTTGAAGCCTTGTTTACCTTTTCGTTTTCGTCCAGTGCGTCTCTTACTCATGCTGTGTCTCCCCCATTCAACATTAGCATTATAACAGAACACCCGTTCGCAAAACAATAAAACAAATAAAAAAACAGCCGAGACCACCCGGCTGTCCTGCTTGTTTGATTATCCTACATTGGGAATGGCCTGTTGGCGCAGTAAAGGCAGTGTCACCTCAAACTGTGTACCTATTCCCTCGGTACTCTCTACTGTAATCTGGCCATTCATCAGTTCCAGCAGTTCTTTGCAGATGGTCAGCCCCAGCCCGCTTCCGCCAAATCGACGCGCATGGGAGATGTCAGTCTGGGTAAATGCATCAAACAATTGTTCAATCTGATGCTGAGGAATGCCAATTCCCGTATCACGCACAGAGAATACCAAAACTATGGTATCCATGATTTGTTTCCTCACATCCACCTGTAACTGCACTTCACCTTGTTCCGTGAACTTGATCGCATTACTCAGCAAATTATCCAGTACCTGCCGAAGTCTTAGCGGGTCACCGATAAGCACATCGGGAACATTCAGATCAGCATGACAGAGCAAACGTATGTGTTTATTCCGCGCTGCAGGCTCATGTGTCTTTACAATCTGTTGAATCAGCTTCAACGGTTGAAACTCAATGTTTTCGACATCCATTTTGCCTCTGCCCAGTTTCGCCATATCCAGGCTATTGTTAACGATGTTAAGCAACGCCTCACTCGATTGACGTGCAAGCTCCAGATATTCTCTCTGCTCATCCGTAATTTCACCCATACTGGCAAGTTCGATCATTCCCATAATGCCGTTGAGCGGGGTACGAAGCTCGTGATTCAGCTTTCCGATGAATTCCAATTGCCCTCTGCTGTTCATCTCAGCCATGGAAGTTGCGAATTTTAACTGTTGTTCGGCATACTTCCGTTCTGAGATATCATATTGAATGCCTACAAAATATAAACACTCTCCAGATTCATTAAAGATCGGATCAATATTCAGTTCGTTCCAGAACTTCTGGCCACTTTTTGTATAATTTAAGATATCAATCTTAATGGACTGTTGTTTCTTTAATGCATCACGAATCTGCATTACTGTTTCGGGGTCTGTGTCCTGTCCTTGCAAGAATCGGCAATTCTGTCCTACAGACTCTTCATACGTGTATCCTGTCAGCCGGGTAAAGTGTTCGTTTACATACATGAGCGGAAGCTCAGGCAAGGTAGCATCGACCACGGTCACGGAGGATTTCACTTTCGAGATGATAAATTCCCACTGTAATGGGAGTTGATTATGTTGGCTCATGCCTTCCTCCTTCATCTCACACACGTTAATGTTTATATAGTCTGTATTCGTACATTATATGGAGATACAACTAACCAAATGGTATGTGTTGATATTGGAACAATATATTTTAATTGTAACACAGTTATTCAAGTCGTGTGGTTTATGGGTAATAGTTGATAACTAACATTCGACATTAACCTATCTGTCATCAGGAGGAATACGCATGAAATTTCTGTTAATCATCATCATTATTATTTTGATCGTAGTCTTTTTTACCAGACGTAAACGTTAAGATGAGATTGTTATGTAAGTAAGAAAGGAAGATGGGTATGAGAACCCTCTTTTTTATATTCATGGTACTCTGTATCATCAATTTCTGTTTCCCAAAATTCGGATGGTATCTGCGCTATGGCTGGATTTTCCGCGGTGAGGCCGAACCCAGCAGGCCTTATATGACGATGGTAAGAACGACCAGCCTGCTGATGTTACTTATCGCCTTCACACTCACTATGGCATGAACGTTAACCATTAGAAGATGACTGCCCTGTTGGGCAGTTTCTTTTTTTGTGCTGAAATGACGGGAAAATGATAACTTTGTTTGTGGTGTAATGATGACAATGCCCGTAATATAGATATATCGTTTCGGAAAGGACATCACTGGCATGAACATCGCATTTTATCCGTATTGGGCCGCCAAAACGCTGCTCTCGCTTATTAATGTCATATATATCATGGTCATTACTACGTTGATTTACAGTCACACTGGATCGGTACTCTATGCTGCAATGTTTCCACTAATTCAGATCATTACACATATAACAGCAGG
Source organism: Paenibacillus sp. FSL R5-0749 (assembly GCF_038595085.1). NCBI lineage: Bacteria > Bacillati > Bacillota > Bacilli > Caryophanales > Paenibacillaceae > Paenibacillus > Paenibacillus sp. FSL R5-0749. Next base: position 4,632,615 of record NZ_CP152005.1, read on the forward strand.
TTTCACTTTGCCATTACTTGTGAACCATTTCCCATTCTCCAAACTATTGATCCGCATTTCCATAGCCAAAACATTCATCATGACCTGTGTAGCCATTTCATTGAGTCACTTAATTTCACAGCTACCGCTTCTATTGATCGGCATGGCCGTACTATCCTTTTTGAATGGATGGGAATCTCTGTTACTGAATGCTCTGACACCACAATTGGTTCAGAGAGAAGATCTTGCAAAAGCCAATAGCCTCCTCATTTTCTCCAACCAGACTGTAACCATTGTCGGTTACGCCATGACGGGATTCGCCGTGATGAACTGGGGGGCGTCACAGACTTTCTGGGCAGCTACATGCCTGTCCTGGACCGTTCTAATTTTCCAAATTGCCCTTGGCTCGCTCACACGCGGTATAGAACAATCCCAGGAATCTGATGTACCGCGTCACGAATGGAGGGAAGGCTGGAGTATGCTCCGGAAGAATCCAACATTACGACTGATCACGCTTATGGACATTGCCCAGGCACTTGCGGGTTCGATCTGGATTGGAGCTATAACGCTGGCCTTTGCAAAAGAAGTTCTGGCACGAGGAGAAGGCTGGTGGGGACTTATGAACTCGAGTTACGCTGTTGGAACCATGCTTGGAGGTATGCTGGCTCTTGCACTGGCCAAACGGATTAGGAAGCATTTAATCGCTAGCATGACCATGTGTTCTCTTCTCTTGAGCATGCTGACCATCGTTTATGGTATAAACAACCTGCCATGGCTCGCTCTGGTGTTATGCATTATCATGGGTCCAGTTCATCAGATTCGTAATCTGGCTCAGCAGACAGCGCTTCAGAACAGTGTACCTGTCGAATCTCTAACCCAGGGATACGCCACACATGGCGTCCTGATCTCCACGGTTACGAGTGTGTCCATAGTCATCTTTGGTCTAGCCGCTGATCAGCTGGGCGTTCAATGGGTGTACCTCATTGGTGGAGCCTTATTTCTCGCGTCTGCAATATGCTCATTATTACTCGGCACGGTTCACAGGAGCCAGCCCATTGCTAAACATACGAAAAATATGTAAATCAAAAAGACGAGCAACCTCTGCTCGTCCCATACAATCTCAATCCAATCGATAATCTGTCAGCGGCTTGCCTTGTTTATAGTACAAGGTGGGTGACAATATGTTGAAGAAAATATGTACATCCGGCATGTACGCTTCTTCCAGAATAGCCTGCAACGACGATGCAATCCGGTTATGAACCTCCTGATCACGTTGAAACATCAAAATCTCTATAGAAGCCGGAGAAGGTGTTAGCGCTTGTACATCATGACGCTCTGCCTTCATTCTCTCCCGTGGAATATGAGTAATAAGGGCCATCTGCTCTGTAATTTGCGGTACAACTTCCTCTAGTTGAGGACCTGTAAATCCTTTAAAGCGAATAAACGGCATTGCTATCCCTTCAATCTCTGTTAATAGTCTCTTATGTGATTTTAAGCACATTGTTTTCAGTTGTCAAATGTCATCGATGACATATGTTGTTTCTTATTTATAGGAAAAGCCCCGCTGAAGTCTCAGCGGAGCCACTCTTTGCACGTTACTATACGTGACTTACAGCCAGAAAGATTTTGTGATGATCACGAGCAGGATGAAAAGCACGAGAATCGCACTTGTAGAAGTCCATCCACCGAATCCACCAACATTGCCACAACCGTATCCAACTTGACTCATTTGATTGGCCTCCTTTGAATTTCAAGGTATGCCATAACATATGCGTATTCTGTGCAAGTGACCGGGCGAATCGGCAAGTTCAACAGCCCATTCATCTTGGATTCATGCCCGTTATTTTAACTGGATGGGGCGATGGAGATTTTCAATTGTTTTTCTTCTGATTCCTTAGATGAAGGCTCCGTAATTCCTCTGTCTAGAAGGATTGTACGAGTACGTGTATCACTTCGGGATGCCAGAACAACCTCGCCATCAGGTGTTATACAATAGGAAATTGGAATGGAGATCTCGCTGTCGCGGTAGAAACCATCCGCATGGCTTGTCCCCATGACAATACAATGCTGCTGCATGGCGATCTTACTCGCCTCTTCAACCCACTCACTGTACTGCTCTTCACTGAACATCCCCACACCAATGGAATGCATCACAATATCCACATTTCCTATACTCTCGTTGGAAAATCCTTGCAGGACAAGCTCATCACACAACAACGTGCTTATTTTCCACCCCTGTTCCACGATCGTCTCAGCAGGTGTATATTTAGCTTTCTCCAATACAATCTCTCCAGCTTTACTGATGATGATCGATCGGTCCTTCGGACGTTCTTGCAACCTGCGATGACCTGATACAATCATGGTTCCGTATTCAGCCGCCAAGCGGCAAGCGTCTCCGACATTCTGGTTGAGATAACCTTCAGGATAGAATATTATATCCGCATCTGGGTGTTGCTTAAGTTCGGCTTCAAGCTGCAGCAGATGCTGTTCCAGCCTGGGTTGTCCAATGATAATCTTCATTCGGTATCCCCCGTTCAATAATAAAAACCGGTTCATACCTGAATAAGGTACGAAACCGGCTTAAAGGTTGTACGAGCAGTATTCATGCGCATCGTATTTGCTTCAAGAGTAATTGATTCTCATGTTATTGTTCGATAAATCAATTACCTTTACAGTTCAGTGCTATGTAGTTAGGCATTTCTACGTTCAATACTATCATATATAGCCTGCCCATCATAGCTTCGATCTGTACCGATGTCTTTCACAAAGAGGGCGCTGCCTGCGGCACTATTCGCATTAACAGACAGCACGCTAAACGCACCCACAATCCACATTAATGGATATAATGCAACGGATAAGGCTTTTTTCATACCGTTGTCTCCTTTTCTGTTGAAATAGTTAATTGGTTAAATATCCCATTAATACGATTACAACCAATTAGGTTTCAATTTTATATACAACCATCCCTATTTCTATAGATATAGGAGACAAGACTACAATGCTCCGTTCAGATTAACTCAAAACTCTGGAGCAACGCTGCCGCCTCTTCATGTTCCGGTTCCAGAGCGAGCACTTGATGGGTATAGGAAAGTGTTTCTTCTTCAAGTTCAAGCTCATAACAGCACACGGCCAAGTCGTACAAGACGGCTGGATTATGGTTACTTGGATCTGCAACCAATGATATCTCCAGAAACCGTTTCGCATCCTCATACATATACATTTCATATAATAGCTGCCCTGCCAGAAATGCAAGCCCCCCTTGCTGTTCCATCACATAATAGGACGACCACATCGTATGAATACCAGACTGAATATCGAGCATTTCCTCATCACTTGCATCAGGAAGAAGACTGGAGATGTGCGTCGCACTATGGATTAAGAACTCAGCGTCATATCCACCCAGACGCCAGAACGGCAATATATGCTTCAACTCCATAGTCTCTATTTGAGAGTCTACCCATTGTTTCATGCTAAAAAAGTCATCCGGTCCGAAACGTTCCACAAATCGATGATAGGCCAGACGTGTGTTCACGAAACTGATTGGTTCATCCACCATCAACATGCACCCGACATTCAGATCTTTATAATGATGTGTTGTGAATCGAGTATGTGCTCCCTGTTGTTCCAAAACATATTGAATCGCATGGTAGTTGGCTGTCAAAGAAAAACTTCCATGAAGAACGAATTCAGGTGGCTCTGCGAACTTCCAGTTATCCAGACGATGATCCCCTTTATCAGCAGTAATCAACACATAACCTGACTGCGACAACTTGTTTAACCGTTCAAGACAGGACAAGCCAATTGCGGGAAAAAGGATGTGCGAGTCCTCCAGCTCATCTTTGTACAATGTGATAAGGCTCTTGTATGGATAGTTATCTGCACTGTATTCAGGCGCCCGGCGATACTCATAACTGAGTGTCATGTTCTTCAACATCTCAGCGGGATCCAGATCATGACGACGATCAGGAGACTGAACGAGCAGATCACACTCATATATCTCGCCAGACCCAATATAAATTAGTTCCTGCGGAATGCTGTCAAAAAAGTAATTGGCAATCAGCAACAACGGTTGTTTCAGATCACCGGGCCGTATAACCGTGCCTGCGACGACCAGATTTAATTCTGTATCCTTTACAGCGTCAAAACGTGCAAAATCCACTATGCCTTGTTGAATAAAGGATTGCATGGATGGATGCTCTTGCCAACCGAGCACATTCTCCGCTACAAGATCGGTCATTACATATCTGAAAGGTGGTAACTGTATTCCCGCAAATTGTTTGAGTTCCAGCAGCTTCAAGAGAATTTGATGCGCCAAACGCCCGACTCCTGCCCCAAGTTCCAGAATGGTGACGGTCTCGGTGATCTGTCCCTTGTTCGCGAGATCCTGAAGAAATCCAAAAATCATCTCTGCATACGCCGTGGCAATCATCGGATTACTGGTAATATATTGTGGGACTTGATTCTCTGTCCAAGCTTGCAAGCCCTTCTGTTCATAATAGGCTCTCTGCCAATCCCAGACCGGAGCTTCACTGTAACGAAAACGTTGACTTTCATTTGACGTCATTAAAATGGAAACCTGCTTTCTATCACTAATTTCATAAAATTCTCGGATGTTCTAGACACTACTTATTTTCAATGCCAATCAATCTCTGTACATGCATTATATCATAGAACCCTGCCTACTCGATGAAGATCAGTTTCCCCTCTTAAACACGAAAAAAACCTGCTTTTGAGGGCAGGTCTGTGAGTCTTTTCATTAAGAAGACTATTAATTTATTTTTAAAGCAAGGATGGTAACATTAGTCCGAATACAAAGCTCCCTCAAAGTTTTCAGGTCCTACACGGATCGTACCAAGCAAGTTGGAGCTGATAAATGCCGTGTACGTCAATTGAGGGGTTACTGGCGGATCGAAGTCACTTGCCGAGAACGTAATTACCTGAGGTGCCAATACACTTAAATTGAAAGTTGAAGTTGCCGAATATATAACTGGGTCTGTTGACAAAGTTCCTCTGACAATCGTAATCGTTATACCCACGAGTGCCAGTGGCAGTTGCACAGATACCGTTCCCGTAAATTGCACCCGCGGGTTAGCTCCAATACTGCCTCCTGTGATTAGACCGATCTGGCCAAATAATTGTGGCGTGTTAATAACAAGGATTGGTATTGCGATCGAGTTCGCCAAGCTCGCATTCTGCGAAGTTCTTGCATCAATAAATTGACTCATGAAATCTACCTCCTATGGGTTGGGATAAGGTAGTATATGCGAGATTTGAGATATGGCATGGACATACATTGACTTTCACAAAAAAGGGCATATTAGAAAGATACCAACAACAAAGTTACGCATTTGCTCTAGCAGCTGATTGCAGACAGAAAAAAACCCTTGCTAGGCAAGGGTTTCAAGAGTATGGGCCCTACAGGACTCGAACCTGTGACCAATCGGTTATGAGCCGACCGCTCTAACCAACTGAGCTAAGGGCCCTAGACATAATGTATAACGTGCAGATGATGGCTGTAAATCATCCAAGTGAAACTAAATTGCGGGGGCAGGATTTGAACCTGCGGCCTTCGGGTTATGAGCCCGACGAGCTACCGGGCTGCTCCACCCCGCGTCAGTAATAAATATTAAAACAGCGACTTAATTAATATACACTATTGTTACCCTATAAGTCAAGGGGTAATGTCAGGGAATAAATCGCACACCGTAACGACCCTTGCGTGATCGATAAACTTCCACTTCCGCCGGTTCATTATGACCATATATCCATCCATCCTGTTCCATACGCTTGGCCAGACATCCTGCCTGAAATTTGGTTGCATACAACTTGCTGAAATATACCCAGTGCATACCGCTCGTCCTTTCCGGAGTCGTCATTTATTCCTGCTTTTTGTAGAATACCCCATTTTCATAAAAATAGCCGCCCAAGATTAAAATCTTCAGCGGCTATCCTTATAATAAAACTACTCAATCAACTCTCATTTCTCATTGAAACGTGGCTTTAGGATCCTTTTTCAATTTTTCCAGCATCTCGTTTCCTTTAGCTGCCCACTCACCAAGTGCTTCTTTTGGTGTCTTTTTGTTCTCGAGAACCTGATTGAAATATTCCATGCCTTTTTCGTTCACTTGCCATAGACCTGGGGATTTTTGATACATTTTATCCAGGTTGGTATTCGTTGGCGGAATCGGCTTCAAAGAATAGAAAGCTTGTATGTTGTAATCCAAGCCATCTTTTGGCTTGATGAAGCTCTTACGGGACACCATCTCATAGCTGCTACGCGCCTTAATTTTAGCCCAATCTTCACTGTTCATGTACTTGATCAGTTCCCACGCATCATCCGGGTTCTGAGCCGCACTATTAATCGCCATGAGATTGCTCAGGTAGATGCTGCCTCCAATTTCAGGAGCTTCCGGGTGAACTGGAGGTGTAACTACATCCCAATCCACTTTCGTAAAGTCTTTCATTTTATCTGCATTTTTATTGGCATCAATTAATTGATTAATATAGCTGTAATCGCCAATAGCCATGGCTGCCTTGCCGCTCAGGAACAGGTCACCCTGTATTGGATCATAACGTCCGCTCGGATTCTGATCCTGCGGTTCGTCTCCTTTAGGGATGACTTTGTCAATGGCAAGTTTGCTGATGGTACTCCACACTTTCTCCCATTGAGGAGAATCTACGGTCATCTTCTCTGCTTTGTCATCGAACGTCTTCAGTTGCAACGCGCTATAGTACTGCTGCATGGAGTAGTAAGGCGAACCACCCTGATATGTCGTGAAGGTGAAACCAAATACGTGATCTTTACCCTCGCCTTTTGTAAGTCGGGTACCCAGATTGAAGATATCGTCCCAAGTCATATTGTCCGTTGGCGGTTCCACGCCTGCTTTTTCAAACATTCCCTTGTTATAGAACAAAGCGGAAGAGGAGAACGTTGGTGTCAATGCATAAATGCTCTGATCCCCCAGATCTTTGATACCCTCCAGCACACTAGGAACAATGTCTGTCGTATCAAACTTGTCTTCTTGCATTAATGGATCCAGCTGTTTCACCAGATTCTCCTGAATTAATGATTTGACTGTAGAGGTATCTGCCACGATGACGTCAACCGGATTATCGCCAGTCATTATCTTCTTCAGACTTTCCATCGTATCCGGAACTTCCTGCTGTTCTTCGGTGTTGCCATACCCATACATGCTGCTCTGATCAACGGCAGCTACAATCTCAATGGTTACATTGGGATGGGTCAACTCAAAAGCATCGGTAAATTGTTGACGGAAATAACTGTCGTCTTGTCCTCCCCACATAGTAGCCACACGTAATACACGTTGCTCTGTATCCTTCGCCTCACTTGCCGTACATCCTGCAATCAGCGGCAATGCAAGCGTCGCAGTAGCCATGACAGCCAGCACACGTTTTCCCCACAACCTGTTCTTCATCTCCCAATTCCCCCTCATTAATTATCTTGGCGGTGTAATGACAATGCGTTCACCGTCAAATTCCAATGTAGCCCGGTTATCGATGGCTAAGGCCTCCAGATACTCTTTTGGCACCTGAAGCCGCCCAGCACGGTCAATAATGACAAATGCTTCATGAATGTCCGGCATACCCGTCTCGGATAAGCTATGCTCATCGTCCAAATTCGGGTTGCGCTTCACAAACTCGGTACTGGTCAAGCCGTCCCGGATCGCAACGATCCGGTCTACCTTGCCAGCTAACGTCAAGTCATGGGTAACGATGACAATCGTAACGCCGAGTTCCTTGTTCATTTTTCGGAAAATGCCCATGATTGTATCACATGTCTCGGAATCGACCGAACCCGTTGGTTCGTCTGCAAGCAGAATTTTGGGACGATTGGATAAGGAGATCGCAATCGCTACCCGTTGCTGCTCTCCTCCTGACAATTGATGCAATTTGTTATTCATCCGATCCTTAAGCCCTACCCATTCGAGCAACTGTTTCGCGTAAGCACGATCACGCTTGCCTCCCAGAATCATGGGCGTCTCCACATTCTCCAGTGCCGTGAGATAAGGCAGCAAGTTACGACCGTTATTTTGCCAGATAAAACCTACCGTATGACGTTTGTATTCAACTAATTGGGCATCTGTCATCTTCAGCAAATCCCAGTCTCCCACAACAGCCGTACCCGCCGTAGGACGATCAAGTCCACCCAGAATATTCAGCAGTGTGGATTTACCGCTACCGCTGTTACCAATGATGGCCATCATTTCACCTTGATTGACAGACAGGTTGAGACCCTGAAGGGCAACGACTTCCACATCGCTGGATTTAAAAATTTTGACAAGTCCTTCGCATTGGATCACGTTTACCTCTCCTCTCCCATTTTGACCGCCTGGTGAACACGCAGTCTGCGAATCTGCCAGAGCAACATCGTTGCACCAATGACCAGCATCACCACAGTAACCCCATACAGTTGCAACATATCCTGCTGCTCAAAGACAATACGGAACGGAGGTACCTGAGCAGATACATTATCCGTCGTTTGCAGGAATGGCAGGAATAAACGACTGGATACCTGACCAATACCAATACCTAACAGGATCGATAGCCCCGCTGTGAATACCTGCTCCAGCAGCAGCATGCCGCTTAGTTGTGCACGAGACAATCCCATGGCACGTAATACACCGAACTGCACAACACGTCCGGACAGGTTGAAGAACCAGTACAGCACGTATCCAATCAACGAGATAATCACCGATACCAGGAAACCAAGGCTCAGAATTCCGAATACGCCACCTCGTGATGGGTGTTTACCCTGAGATACCAATTCGGTGCGTACGTCACGCACAGAAGATAACTCAATCCCTTCTGCCGCAAGTTTCTCCATTAATGGAGCCACTTTGGCATCCGGTTCCATTTTCAGCCATACCTCATAAGGAATTAGAGGCACCTGATCGTAGATATAATCCAGATTAGCCACGAAGAATGGCATCTGATCCGGATACTGGGATGGCCAGTAAGGAATGATTCCGAAGACTACGAATTCAATCGCCTGTCCCTGTATACCCATGGAGACGAGGTCTCCGGTTTTCAGCTTGAATTTGTCAGCAAATTTGGAAGAGATCAATACAGCCCCTTCATATTTGCCGAGCAAGTCAAGGTACTTGTAGGGATGTGCCGGGAACAGATCGTTGCGGAACCAAGCCACTTGAGCGAAATCCACATTATCAATCCCGACCAGCATCCCCTGCCCACCCGATTTACCAGAGACGATTATATTGCCTTTGGTCTGCAGTACTCTTGCTGCATGTTCGACACCATCTAATCTGCGGAACACTTCAAAAGGAGGTTCGGAGTAGATAACTTTGGATGGCTGCGAAGAACCGCCGCCACCACCTGGAGCACCTCCTCCGCCGGGAGCGCCACCACCCGTACCACCACCGCCTTGTTGGCCTCCACCCGTGCCGCCATTCTGCCCGGAACCGCCGGGTTTAACCTCAGGTGTTCCTTCCCACACCGTCTGCATAATCACATCAGAACCATAACGGTACAAGGTGCGCTCAGTGGAATTCAGATCAATAGTCCGAGCCGCAGCCGAGTTGTACACCCCAAGTCCCAATGTCAGTACAAGGAGTATCATCAGCGGATAATAAGACGAAGATGAACGCGATAGCTGCGTTAATGTCAGATACAACGGGACCGGGAGCAACTTGCGACCAATCAGCTGAATCAGCTTCAATATCCACGGGAACAAGCGCAGGAAGAATAGTCCGAGCGCAAAGATCGCGAGTGCGGGTACAAAGAACAGAAACGGCTGTACCTGCAATTGATCGGTTGTCATTCCCGTCTGGAAGGTCAACATCTGGCGTTCATAGAACAGGTAGTATCCATATCCAGCCAGACCCAGTAACACAACATCCAGGAACCAGCGTTGCCATACTGGAGCACGGTCTGTACGTGCTTGCCGCCGTTTGGCTGATACAATGGTTGCCCGTGCATAGGTTATCGCAGGGATCAGGGAGGCAATAATGGCAACAAGCACTGCTGCTACACCTAAAAGAATGGCTTCTTTGGATACGCCAATTGGGATCGACTTTCGATCAACAAAGGATAGAAATCCACTTGCTGAACCAATACTCTTGGCCATAAAATAACCGAGCAACGGCCCGATAATTAGCGCAATAGCGCCCAAAAATATACCTTCAAGCAGGTAGAGAGAGAAGATCTGCCGAGCGGAAGCTCCACGGCTGCGCAATACCGCAATATCACTCTCTTGCTTCTGTAATGACTGTCTGGCATTCATAGCAATAAAATAAAAGACCATCGCAATCATTGGTGCTGCCAAGGTAAACAGCATCGTCTGCAATTGCAGACTCTGACTGCGGAACTGCTTGAGCAGATCACCGAAGGTAATGTCCACTTTTGTATCTTTCAGCCGCTGATACAGATCGATATCCAGCCTTTCCAGCATGGAAGTCAGACCTGATAACTGGCTGGTTTGAATTTCCTTCAGATCGAAGGCATAGTACCAACGTGAGTTTTGAAGTGGAATGCCTTTTTCTTTCAGTAAAACATCATTAAAAACCGATTCATCCACATAAAGTCCATTCATCATGCCGTCAAATCCCTGTACCCAGTAAGGACTGTTTGGATCATCTGCCTTGAAGGACCCCGTAATCTTCACACGCAACGTTATATCAAGACCGCTGTATACCGGATATTCCAGAATATCACCGATATGCAGATCGTTACGGTACATGCCTTCTTCCAACATGACTGCCTCGATAATATCGTCCTTGACCTGATTGCCAGGTTTCACTCCGGCTGAGTAATTCACCTGTGCATCCAGTCCACTCATCGTGCCCATACTCATACTGCGCACCCGGCTGGCGTCCACTTTGGTTGGATCCTCTGGACTCACCTCGGTGCTGCGAATGGATCTGGCATTCACATACGTATGGAATGGGAAACCGATCTCGCGAGGAACATCCTCACGAATATATCGATCTACTTCATCCAGACCCCTTGTGTCTGTCTTCACACCACCAGGTGCCTGATAACTCATGAGCAACGAACCCGCTGGCAATCCTTCACTATTATCCTGTAACGTCTGCGCGACGACCCGTTTCAGTGCACCATCGGCATACATGGGAATACTGACGGTGAACGCAACCGCCACAATTAATCCGATTAATGTGCTGAAGGTCATCCAGCGCGTGTTCCACATTTTGCGGAACAGCAGTCGAAGCAATGGCAGCCCCATTAGCGTCCCACTACTTTCTCGCCTACGGTCAGACCTTTCAGAATCTCAACATCTGTCGATGTCTGCTGGCCCACTTCAACGTCCACTTCACGCTTGCTACCATCACTCTCCACGACTTGTACATACGTTCTTGAACCGATGGAGCGTAAAGCGGATACAGGAATCACAATCGCGTTCTCGGTACGCTGCGTCACAATAGAGACCGATAGAGGTGTGCCACGTTCCACGCCTTTTGGCATTTTTGCAAGTGTAACGATTACATACTTATCCAGCGTTTCCTTCGTTGGAGGCGTCCCGCCTTCCCCCGTTCCTTCGCCACTGCCGCTTCCCGATGCTTCAGCCAGAGGCATGACTTTAATTTTGCCAGCGACTTTACCGGCTCCATTAATGTCCACTTCTGCCTTCATACCGGCTGAGAATTTCTCCAGATCTTCCTTGGCAAAGGTAGCTGCCACAACCAGATTCGATGTATCCGCAATCGTAGCAATCGGGTCATACGCCTTCACGGCTGCACCTTTCTCAACCTGCACAGCAATAACGGTACCACCGAACGGAGCAGTCAACGTGGCTTTGCCCAGTTGCGCCTCCAGATCGGCGAGTTCCTGGCGAAGTTCTTCAAACGCAATCGTTGCCTCTTCGAACTCTACCGGGTCCATCTCATCTTTTTTGCGGAGTGTTTCCTTCATTTGAACTTCGGATTTGCGAATAGCCAGTTTCTTGCCACGGATCTCCTTCTCCACACTTTCCACATCGAGCACGGCTAGAAGTTGACCCTTTTTCACTTTATCTCCTGGTTTAACATTTAACTCTTTGACATGCATGCCATCAAGCGTGAAGTACACCTTCTCTTCTCGCTGACTCATCATCTTGCCACTTCCACTTACTCTTTTCTCCAACGTTTCAGTCCGGACCTCATATTCCGGTTTCTTGGAGATCGTTGGTGGTGTAATTGGCGGAAGCACTTCTTCCTCTGTTTCTGACGGCAGCAATGAGCAGCCAGACATCGTTGCAACCATTATCGCACCAAGTACAATAAGTGCTGCGCGTTTCCCCCTCTTCGGAGCGGCCCCTTTACTTGATAAATCTGCCGTCCGCCATTTCATAAACATGGTCCGCAACCTCCAAAATTGTAGGATCGTGTGTAGTCATACATATCGTTACTTGTTCTACTTCAATAATATTGCGGAATACGGCCATGACCTGAGCGCCCATCTTGGAATCCAGTTCCGCTGTAGGCTCATCCGCAAGCAACAATCTGGGTCTGTGGGCAATCGCCTTGGCTATAGCTACCCGCTGTTGCTCTCCCCCGGACATCTCGAAAGGTCGATGCTTCACCCGTTTGGATAGTCCAACCAGGTCCAGACAGTGACCAACCCTTTCCTTCCACTCCGCTCGCGGAACATCCGCCATTCGCAGCGACAGTTCTACATTTTCCCAAGCAGACAATAAGGGCATGAGTGCATAGGCCTGAAAAATAAAACCGATCTCTTTGCGCCGCAAAGCGGTCCGCCGCCGGTCTCCCCAATCCTGAAGAGGCTGGCCAGAGAACAGAATGTCTCCACTTGAAGGCTGATCCAATCCACCGAGCATATTCAGCAGCGTTGTTTTGCCTGAGCCAGATCGCCCCTTCAGCATGACCAGTTGTTGCGGATTCACTTCCATATCAATGCCTTTGAGCACATGGATGATACGACTGCCTGTCTGGAAACTGCGATGCACGTTACGCACCTCCAGTACAGGTCCATCATATGGAGGCAATATATCCTTCTTCGGTTTGATCTTCTTCGGGGGGTTATCAACGGAAGTGACAGCAGTTGCAGCCACTTCATCTGAAGCGATTTCGGTTTCAAGTACTGGAGGTTCACTCGTCGGGTGATCGTGTTCATTGTTGTATGTATTTTCTCCCGAAACCGTCGATGCCTCCAGCTGTGCTTCCCCCTGTTGATATTCATCGCCTGACTGGCTCTTGGCAGGTCTTTTTCTGAGAAATAAATTCTTCATGCCAGCAATCACGCTCATCCTTTCTTCATATCCCGTTCACTTCTTCAAAAAACCTAAAATTAGAAATCTGTTCCAACCTACACTGAATTATAAACGACCGATCACAACTAAAAGTTACAAGCTTTTTACAACGGTAGAGGGAAAAAGTTAATATTTTGATGAACAAACGAAAAAAGCACCCCAATGTATGGGATGCCTCTTGCATATTCGATGGTTTTGCCGCTGTGACGGCAATCATTACAATTTTGATACCGTTTAACATTGAACACATATTGCATTATGCAATGATATTATTTTCCAAATGAAGAAGGATCTTCACGCCAGGATTTCAGCAACTCAAAGTCACTCTCCTGAATCGTTCCCTGAGCCAGAGCCACATCCATCAGCGCCGTGTAATTGGACAGCGTCTGAAGCGGAATTCCAGCATCTTCGAAGGCTTTAACACCCTTATCGAGCTGGTAGCTGAAGATGGCAAGCACGGCGAGCGGTGTTGCACCTGCTACGCGTACAGCTTCTGCTGCTTTGATGGAACTGCCACCTGTAGAGATCAGATCTTCAATGACAACTACTTTTTGTCCTTCGGTAATCAGACCTTCAATCAGGTTCTCCTTACCGTGTCCTTTCGCTTTATCACGAATGTAGGCCATCGGCAGATTCAGCTTCTGAGCCACCCAGGCAGCATGCGGGATCCCTGCGGTTGCCGTACCTGCAATGACTTCTGCTTCCGGGTATTGGTTACGAATAATCGTTGCGAAGGCTTCAGCAATATCGTTGCGAATCTCGGGATAGGACATCGTTAAGCGGTTATCGCAATATATTGGTGATTTGATACCGGAAGTCCATGTAAATGGCTGCTGCGGACGCAATGCCACGGCTTTAATTTTCAACAGTTGGGAAGCAATATGATTCGGAATCTCATTCAGTTCGATCATGCGTTCAACATCTCCTTCAAAATGGTTTCTGCCGCTTCACGCGGATTGGGAGCGCCTGTAATCGGTCTGCCTACAACAATGTAATGGCTTCCTCTGGCGATGGCTTCACCCGGCGTCAAGACACGTGTCTGATCTCCCAGACCACTACCTGCTGGACGAATTCCTGGTGTAACGGTGTGAAAAGCACTGCCACACGCTGCCCGAATTGCGGCCACTTCCAGCGGAGAAGCAACAACCCCATCCAATCCGGCCTCTTGGGCCAGTCCTGCATAACGGACCACAGCAGCTTCCACGCTGCCCGGGATGCCAATCTCGTTGTTCATCGTTTCCAGACTTGTACTGGTCAGTTGGGTGACCGCAATGATCTCGGGTCTGTGTAAGGAAGGATCTGCGGCTATAGCTGCCTCAGCACCTTCACGTGCAGCACGCATCATGATCGTTCCACCCGCGGCATGCACATTAAACATGTCTACCCCAAGACGCGTGATACTCTCAGCACCGCCACGAACGGTGTTGGGAATGTCATGCATTTTCACATCCAGAAAAACGGAATACCCTTTAGATTTCAGCTCCCGAATGAAGTCCGGTCCTGCTGCGTAGAACAGCTGCATTCCCACCTTGAGATAACAGGGAATGCCTTCAAGAGCTTGTACCAATGCTTTCGCTTCTTCCGCTCCAGGATAATCGAGTGCCACCATCAGACGGCCAGCCATTTCATTGAAACTCGCGTGATTCATCACCAGCGCTCCCCTCCACTTGCTCATTTTTTCCGTTTTTGCCCGATATAAAGGACATCTCGCCAGCCCGCAGGCTGACTGATGTCCTTCATCAGTGAATATTTATTTTACAAAGGCAGGCATTGCTTCTGAAGAGAAGTTGATTGTTTGCAGCATGATCAGCAGCGCACGAATCGTATCCAGTGAAGTCATACATACAATACCATTCTCTACCGCTTCACGACGAATACGGAATCCGTCACGCTGTGGTGTTTTGCCTTTGGTGAGTGTGTTGAAGACAAAGTTCGCTTCGCCGCTGCGAATCATATCCAGAATGTTCGGCGAACCTTCGCTTAATTTGTTCACCGTCGTTACCGGAATGTTCGCTGCTTCAAGCGCAGCTGCAGTTCCGCCGGTAGCCATGAGTTTGTATCCCAGTCTGTAGAAACCTTCGAGCAATGGTACAGCTTCGTCCTTGTCCTTGTCTGCTACAGTCACGACAATGGCTCCGGTTGCCGGAATTTTCATTCCTGCCCCGATGAGACCTTTGAACAACGCTTTAGCGTAATTCGGGTCACGACCCATAACCTCACCTGTGGATTTCATCTCAGGTCCGAGGGTTGGTTCTACACGACGCAGCTTCGCGAAGGAGAAGACCGGAACTTTGACAGATACATGGTCCGACTCAGGCCATAGCCCGTCAACATAACCAAGATCTTTCAGTTTTACACCCAGAATGGCTTGTGTTGCCAGGTTCGCCATCGGAATGTTGGTTACTTTGCTCAAGAATGGTACGGTACGGGATGAGCGCGGGTTTACCTCGATAATGTACACTTGGCCATCATGGATAACAAACTGGATGTTGACCAAACCTACCGTTTTCAGTTCTTTCGCAATTTTGATTGTAATCTCTACAATTTTCTCTTTCATGTCCTGGGACAGGTGTTGAGGAGGATATACCGCGATGGAGTCACCAGAGTGAACTCCTGCACGCTCGATATGTTCCATAATGCCCGGAATCAATACCGTTTCACCATCACAGATGGCGTCAACCTCAACTTCTTTACCCATCATGTAACGGTCGATCAGTACCGGATGCTCCGGATTGATTTTAACCGCCTGCTCCATGTACGTGAGCAATTCTGCATCAGAGTATACAATCTCCATCGCACGACCGCCGAGTACATAGGAAGGACGAACCAGTACCGGGTAGCCCAGACTTTGAGCTGTTTCTACAGCATCATCAACGGAAATGACCGTTTTACCTTTCGGCTGTGCAATCTCCAGACGGGAGAGCAGACGCTCAAACTTCTTGCGGTCCTCCGCCTCATCGATGCTTTCCAGATCCGTTCCGAGAATCGTTACACCTGCATTACGCAGTGGTGCTGCCAGGTTGATGGCCGTTTGACCACCGAACTGCACGATAACCCCTACTGGCTTCTCCTGTTCAATCACGTTCATAACATCTTCGAAGAAGAGTGGTTCAAAGTACAGACGATCTGATGTATTAAAGTCCGTCGACACCGTCTCCGGGTTATTATTGATAATGACTGCTTCATATCCTGCTTTTTGCAAAGCCCATACAGCGTGTACAGTAGAGTAGTCAAACTCAATACCTTGACCGATCCGGATTGGTCCTGAACCTAGTACCACAACTTTTTGCTTGTCGGAAGGGATCACTTCGTTCTCAGTCTCGTATGTTGAGTAGTAATATGGCGTTGTTGCTTCGAACTCGGCTGCACACGTATCTACCATTTTGTAGACTGGGCGCAGGTTCTCTTCTTCCCGACGAGTTCTAACTTCTGCTTCCGTCGTTAATGTGCCACCAGGTTGACCTTGCGCACGCAGTTCGGCAATGGCGCGGTCCGTGAATCCAAGGCGTTTCGCTTGATACAGAACATCGGAAGACAATTCGGATTCTTCGCGAATACGATCTTCGAATGCGATCAGACCCTCGATTTTGTCCAGGAACCACCAGTCAATCTTGGTCAGGTCTTGCAGTTGTTGCAGCGTATATCCTCTGCGGAATGCTTCGGCAATCAGGAAGATACGCTCATCATCCGCTTTGATCAGACGCTCGTTCAGCGTATCTTCATCCAGCGTTTCGGCATCCTTCAGGTAAAGGCGGTGTACACCAATCTCCAGGGAGCGCACGGCTTTGTGAATCGACTCTTCGAATGTCCGACCAATGGCCATTACTTCGCCTGTTGCTTTCATCTGAGTTCCCAGTTTACGGTTCGCCGAGATGAACTTGTCGAACGGCCAGCGTGGGATTTTGCTCACGATATAATCCAATGTTGGCTCGAAGCAAGCATATGTTTGGCCTGTTACCGGGTTCACGATTTCGTCCAGTGTGTAACCCATGGCAATTTTGGCAGCCATTTTCGCAATCGGATAACCCGTTGCTTTGGAAGCCAGCGCCGATGAACGGCTTACCCGTGGGTTAACTTCGATAACATAGTATTGGAAGCTGTGTGGGTCCAGTGCGAACTGTACGTTACATCCACCCTCGATGTTCAGGGCACGGATGATTTTCAGTGAAGCTGAACGCAGCATTTGATATTCACGATCCGACAGGGTTTGGCTTGGTGCTACGACGATACTGTCGCCTGTATGAACACCTACCGGGTCAAAGTTTTCCATGTTGCAGACAACGATACAGTTATCGTTTTTGTCCCGCATAACTTCATACTCGACTTCTTTCATGCCTGCAATGCTCTTCTCGACCAGACATTGCCCAATTGGGCTGTAACGAATTCCCGCTGCCACAGTTTCGCGCAGTTCTTCTTCGTTCGCACAGATTCCGCCGCCTGTTCCGCCCAGCGTATAGGCTGGACGAACGATGATTGGATAACCAATCTCAGCTGCAAATTCAAGTGATTCTTCGAGTGTCGTTACGATCACACTCTCAGGTACAGGCTGTTCCAGTTCACGCATCAGGTCACGGAACAGATCACGATCTTCCGCTTTCTCGATGGATGTCAGCTGCGTTCCGAGCAATTTTACATTTTCACGTTCCAACACGCCTGCACGTGCCAGTTCCACAGCCATGTTCAGACCTGTCTGACCACCCAGTGTTGGCAACAAGCCGTCTGGACGCTCCTGACGAATGATTTGGGTTACAAAATCCAGTGTGATTGGCTCAATGTAGACTTTGTCAGCCATGTTAGTATCGGTCATAATGGTCGCCGGGTTGCTGTTGATAAGTACAACTTCCACGCCTTCTTCTTTCAGAGCCTGGCAAGCTTGTGTACCGGCATAGTCGAACTCTGCCGCTTGACCGATGACGATTGGACCGGAACCAATCACCAGGATTTTTTTGAGATCTTTGTTAATCGGCATGTTATTGTGCTCCTTTCACTGCGGCTGCCAATACGGCTTGACGCGGCTTTTGCGGGTTAGTGATTTTGTGCTCGCGAATCATCTCGATGAAGCGGTCAAAAAGATAGCTGTTGTCGTAAGGACCCGGGGCTGCTTCTGGGTGATACTGAACCGAGAATGCCGGGAAGGATTTATGTTTCAGACCTTCAATAGTCTTATCGTTATTGTTGATATGTGTAACTTCCAGGTCCGTGCTCTTCACAGACTCCTCGTTTACGGTAAAACCATGGTTCTGGGATGTGATGAAGCAACGTCCGCTCTCCAGCTCTTTCACCGGGTGGTTTCCTCCGCGATGTCCAAACTTGAGTTTTTCGGTGTCTGCTCCTGCCGCAAGTGCGAACAATTGGTGACCCAGGCAGATGCCGAAGATCGGGTATTCGCCAAGCAGTTCACTGATCATTTTAACTGCGTGAGGTACATCTTTCGGGTCCCCAGGGCCGTTGGACAGTTGAATACCGTCCGGGTTCAGGCGACGAATCTCGTCTGCTGTTACATCGTGCGGAACAACGACAACGTCACAGTTACGTTTGCTGAGTTCGCGCAAGATTCCTGTTTTGGCACCATAATCCACGAGCACAATACGTTCAGCCGTTCCCGGGCTGTTGTAGACATGTTCTGTAGAAGTCATAGGCACCTGGTTACGCAGCTCGGCGATGGTGGTGTCTCCCATCATCTCCAGCAGTTCTTCCACAGGCTTCGATCCTGTTGTGAGAATTCCCTTCATTGTGCCGTGGTGACGAATCCGGCGAGTCAACATGCGTGTATCAATTTCGCTGATTCCTACGATACCGTATTCCTTGAGCAGATTGTCTACGCTATATTCCGCACGCCAGTTGCTTGGCGTTGGCTCATGACGACGTACAACGAAACCGTGTACGTATGGACGAATCGACTCAAAGTCATCACGCGTAATACCGTAGTTTCCGATCAGCGGATACGTCATGGTTACGATTTGACCGCAATAGGAAGGATCCGAAAGCACCTCTTGATAGCCTGTAATTCCCGTATTAAAAACGACCTCACCTGTCGTTTCACCTTCAGCACCGAATGCTTTCCCGGTGAACAGTGTGCCGTCTTCCAACAATAATCTTGCCTGTGCCTGCATCCCATTTCACTCCTCTGTGTTTATCAACGTTGAATACTTTGAGTTGAACATGGGCGTTACGTGTGGTGCGGCTCCGTGGGCAGAAAACCCTTTGATCGCTGTTATCCCCGGATTACTTTTTATCATTTTTCAAATGATGTAATCCGGTGATAAAGGCGAACACTTTGCTTCTTCGGGCCTTTTCTGTCCGCTCCGCAGTTACGTTGGTGTCCAAGTTCAAAATCATGACATTCAACTTTGCTTGTTTCGTATGTTAGACTCTCGGCATGATTTGCCTCGAGTTAGTTGAAAAGATGTTACTGGTGTAAAAGTTGTAGATTAAGTTTTAGAATTAGAAAGATGTGTTGCTTTAAAAAGTTAAGAATTACTGTTACTGATTTAAAGATATAGAGTTAGTAATTTATCAATTTACTAAATTACCGTTTTATTGTTGTACAGTGTTGCTCCACACGCTTTTGCCATCCACCCATGTTTGTACAGCCCAGCCTTTCAGCTTCCAGCCTGTGAATGGGGTGTTTCTTCCTTTGGTTGCAAACGTTGCAGGATCAACCGCTTTTTCCTCGTTCAGATCAATCATCGTGATATCCGCTGGTGCTCCTTCTTCCAGTTTGCCTGTATCCAGTCGGAATACACGTGCCGGATCAGCTGTCATGCGTTTTACCAGGAAGTCCAAGCTCCAAAGTCCAGTTTCCACAAACTTCGTGTACAGCAGTGGGAAGGCTGTTTCGAATCCTACGATACCGAAAGGTGCCAGCTCCATGCCTTTGGCTTTCTCTTCTTCACTGTGTGGCGCGTGATCGGTTACGATCATGTCCAGCGTGCCGTCCAGCAAACCTTCGATACACGCCTGCACATCACGTGGTGAGCGTAGCGGCGGGTTCATCTTCCAGTTGGCGTCCATGCCCGGGATATCTTCATCCGACAACACCAGATGGTGCGGACACACCTCAGCAGTTACTTTAATACCGATGGATTTCGCCAGACGAATCAGGCGAACCGATTGCTCTGTGCTTACGTGGCAGACGTGGTAATGAACTCCCGTTGCTTCTGCGAGCAGAATATCCCGGCCTACGTGGATAGCCTCGGATTCATTAGGAATGCCTTTGATACCATGACGTTTGGAAAACTCGCCTTCCGTCACATATCCACCTACAACCAGTGAGTCATCTTCACAGTGAGCGATCACTGGCATATCCATGCTTGCTGCGAGGCTCATGGCATCTTTCATCATTTGAGCGTTTTGTACGCCGACACCGTCATCCGTGAATCCGATAGCCCCTGCTTCTTTCAAGGCGGCAAAATCGGTAAGTTCACGACCCAGTTCGTTTTTGGTAATGGCTGCATAAGGCAACACTTTTACCAGATCGGCTTCTTTGGCTTTATCCAGTACCAGTTTCACAACTTCCGCTGTGTCTGTAACCGGTCTTGTGTTTGGCATGCAGGCAATCGTTGTAAAACCGCCTTGTGCTGCTGAACGGGCACCTGTCTCGATCGTCTCTTTGTGTTCGAATCCAGGCTCACGCAGATGCACGTGCATATCGATCAATCCCGGAATGACCAGTTTGCCTGATGCGTCTGTCACATGATGCGCTGACTTTTCGGCATCCAATACGGCTTGGTCTTCCAGGCCAGCGATCTTTTTAATTTTACCTTCATCTATAATGATGGTTTTCCGTTCAAGTTCCCCTTGTTGGTTCAAGATGTTCGCATTCTTTATAATCTGTAGCATAATTGCCCTCCGCTTCGGTTCTGTCCGGCTTACCAGGTAAACCGGATGATTTTCTTTATCGTTTACTCTCTTATTGCTCTATAAGAACTGCCATCTTCGTCAGCCTATGACCCACAGCCAGACCCTGTTACAGTTTCATCGCACGTTCCATAACCGCCATGCGGATGGGAACGCCGTTTGCCATCTGCGGGAAGATCCGCGATGCTTCACTCTCCACAACCGCGTCATCTACCTCGACGTTGCGGTTCACTGGAGCAGGGTGCATGATAATGGTGCTTGGTTTTAGGCGTGACGCCCGTTCTTCCGTCAATCCGTAGTGTTCGCGATAATCCTCAGCTGAAGTAATTAAGCCATGTTGATGACGTTCCAGTTGAACACGGAGCATCATGACTACATCTGCATCCAGCGCTTCTTCAAAACCGACATAAGGAGCATGCTCTGCGAGTTCCGGTGCCTGCATCGTTTGCGGTGCACAGAAGCGTACATCTGCGCCGAACTTTTGCAGTGCCCACAGGTTGGAGCGTGCTACGCGGCTATGCAGAATGTCACCTATGATGGAAACACGCAAGCCTTTCAGTTCGCCAAATGCTTTCCGCATCGTGTAGAGGTCCAGCAACGCCTGTGTGGGATGCTCATTGTTGCCGTCTCCGGCGTTCACGAGCGGAACACTCACTTTCTTAGCCAGCTGTTGCAGAACGCCTGCCGGTTTCAACCGGATCACGCCTGCATCAATGCCCATCGACTCAAGTGTTCGCACCGTATCGTAGATGGACTCTCCTTTTTCCACACTGGATGCGGCTGCCGTGAAGTTCAGCACTTGTGCGCCCAGGCGTTTCTCTGCCATTTCGAAGGAGAAGCGGGTGCGGGTGCTGTTTTCGAAGAACATGTTCGCAACGAAGCGTGATTCAAGTACAGGAACCAGTTTCTCTTTCTGCGCTTCCCAGTGAGCCGCCCTGTTCAGAATGGACTCGATCTCTCCTCGGCTAAGTTCCTTCAGTCCAAGCAAGCTCCGGTCTCTCAATGCTGTCTGTGTAATCATCATGCTTGCTCCCCCCGGTTCTGAGTGATTTTGACTTCGTCCTGTCCGTCCGTTTCCATGAGTGCAACTTCGATCTCTTCTGATTTGGAAGTCGGCACATTCTTACCGATAAAATCAGGTCGAATCGGAAGTTCCCGGTGTCCACGGTCTGCGAGTACCGCCAGCTGAATGTTCTGCGGTCTTCCACAGTCCATCAGGGCATCCATCGCTGCGCGAATCGTACGTCCGGTATAGAGCACATCATCGAACAAGATCACTTTTTTGTTATGGATCGAGAGTGATTCAGGTGTCATAATCAACATTTCCTTGCGATTCGCCTTGTTTTCGTCCAAGCGATCATCGCGGTAAGGAGTCACATCCAGTTCTCCCCAGGGGACTTTGGCGCCTTCGATTTCTTCAATCTTCGCGGCAATCCGTTCTGCGAGGTAAACCCCGCGTGTACGGATACCGACCAGCACACAATCATCGATTCCTTTGTTTTTCTCCAATATCTCATGGGCAATCCGTGTTAATGCGCGGCGGATCGCCGTCTCATCCATAATGACATGTGTCTCTGTGCTCATGCGTTCAGCCTCCTCAGGATTTCCCTTCAGATCATGGCCCCGTGACGAGGAGAACAAAAAAGACTCCTTGCCGTGTTTATTGGCAAGGAGTCTCCGAACTTCAGACCGCTCTGAAGAAAGTTTACTCTCGGGGATGCATCGCTTCATTTGCCGCAGCAAAAAACGATGTATCGTTCACGTTACCTTGCCAGTCTCACGGGACTGATTTAAAGGTGCTATTCATGTCGTTCATATTGCAGGACCTCACAGGGTTCTGTAATCAATATGTCCGTTTGTCTTCATGAATTATGACAGAAAGACAACCCCCTGTCAACACCTCACCATCGCAGGTGAAAACCCTCTGCTACGTTCTTGTTAGAATCAGCAGTTAGCCTGAAAAACATCCATGCACAATTCATCTCATTGGTTATTCATAATTATACAACATTTCTGCATATTTATCCATAGGCAAATGAGAAATTTGATATAACCAAAATAAACCTCTGCCTATGCTTAAGTAGACACAAAACACTTCTTTTTGGAACAAGCAGTCAGTTTCATCTTACGTAATATATGTAGGCTCTGCATTAGTACCCACTGAAATGGGTACAGTTTATAAACATAAACCCATTCATAGATGCTGCTGTAATGCCGATATACATAAGATTCGCAGCTATGCGACATGGAATTAAGATACGCCCTACATTTATGTACATTTAGGAGGAAGTCATGCGTCACATTTGGCACGTTTACAAAACAGACTGGTTGCATATTCTGAAGGTTCCCACAGGTATATTTTTAATTGTGGCTATCATCTTACTGCCCGGGGTGTATGACTGGGTCAACGTGAAGTCCGTATGGGACCCGTACAGTAACACCCAGGGGATCAAAATTGCAGTGACAACTGAAGACGAGGGTGCAACTGTTGCAGGAACCAATGTCAATATCGGAGACGAACTGGTATCCAGCCTCAAACACAACGAAAAGCTGGGCTGGACTTTTGTAGATCGGGCTGAGGCCAGTCGAGGTGTACAAACTGGAGAGTACTATGCAAGCCTGCTCATTCCCGGAGACTTTTCGTCCAAAATTACAGGTATTGTTGACGGAAAGCTGGAGCGTCCAGAGGTAATCTATACCGTTAATGAGAAGGTGAATGCCATTGCTCCCAAAATCACAGGCTCTGGTGTATCTGCCATAACAACACAAATCAATGAAAATTTCACTGAAGCCGTCAGTGAGGCCGTTCTTACCAAGTTGAAGGAAGCCGGGGTTGAAATTAACGCCCAGCTTCCAACTTTGCGCAAGATGGAGAATGGCATTTTCACCCTGGAGAAAAATCTTCCGGCCATCCAAGCCGCGGGTCAAAAGGTACTGGAAGTGGAAAAAGCCATGCCTGAGATTGTAAAAGATGCTCAAAAGATCGTCGAAATCGAAAAAAAACTACCTGAAATCAATGAAGCGGCAAAGTATGTGCTCAAGGTGCAGGAGTATTGGCCACAAATTAATGATGCGGCTTCGGAAGTGCTGGCTATTCAAGGGCGGATACCGGATATACAAAAAGCGGTAGAACGCATTCGAGAAGTGGATGAAAACTTTGGTCAGGTATCAGCTGTCATCCAAACAGCCCTGGATAAAACCGACAAGGCTCTCTCTATCGTAACGGCCGCAGAACAAGATCTGGACAAAGTATCCCAAATCGCTGGCAACGGGATTGAGCTGGCTGAAAGCTTGAATCAATTTGTAGATTCAAGTGAAGAAGCGTTCCAGGCTATTGGCCCAACGATCCGCCAGAATCTGCTGCTAGTGCAGCAGATTACCAACGCTGCTGGAGACCTATTTGCACAATTGCAGGATTCGGATCTTGATAACCTGCCCACAGCAGAAGATCTGGACCGGATTGCTGCACGTTTGGGGATTGCGGTAAAACTTGTCGACAGTATGGCAGAACTGCTGGGCAAAATAGACAACTTGCTTCCAAGCCATCCACTTACCGAACAAATTCAGCATTTGAACTCCGTTTCAGATAAACTGCAGTTGCAAATCCGGCTGGCTGGCATCATCAGTGATGCCATGCGCCGCAATACAACGCTACCCGCAGACGTCGTCGCTCAGTTAAATTTGCTCTCCAAAGACATTAGCAGCGGCATTGGCAATCTCTTGACTACGTATGAAAGTGACATATCACCGGCTCTATCGGCTGGCGTGGATAAATTGCGGTCCATCCTCTCCACTTCTTCAAGTGCAATGCAAGGAGCAAGAGATCGAATTCCGGATATTGCGGACATTCTTGCATCTGCCAAAGAAGGGATTACGTTTGGACAGACCGAGTTGACGAAAATCCAGAGCGACCTGCCTCAAATCCAATCCAAGATCCATGAGATATCAGAGACACTCGCAAGCAAAAGTGAAGGTTTTATTCAAGCTTTGAACACCGTCTCTTCCTTAATCCGGACCGATCTGCCCAAATTGGGAACCAAACTGAACGAAGCGGCTGATTTTGTTCGTCATGATCTGCCTAATGCCGAGAAACAGATAGGCAAGGCATCCGATTTTGTTCAGAACCAGCTTCCGGAGGTCGAAAAAGGAGTCCATCGTGTTGCCACACTGGTACGTGATGATCTGCCAGCACTGGAAAGTGCCATCAGCAAAGCGGCAGACAAACTTAGGGAAGTCGAAGGTAATAACCAGTTTGCCGAGCTCGCCAAACTTCTGCGCGGCGATATCGAAGAAGAGAGTGCTTTCCTTGCAAGCCCAGTGCAAATCAAGGAACAGCAGCTTTACCCGATTCCGAATTATGGATCGGCCATGTCACCATTTTATGGCGTGCTGTCCTTGTGGGTCGGCTCAACACTGCTGATTTCTCTGCTTCGTGCCGAAGCTGAGAATCCAGAGGGCAAGTTCCGGGGATATGAGTTATATCTTGGACGCCTCGCTACTTTTCTGACCATTGGGTTGCTTCAGGCGATATGCGTCACCCTGGGAGATATCTTAATCCTGGGTACCTATGTCGCCGATAAACTGTGGTTTGTCCTGTTTGCCATGCTGGTGAGTGCCGTATTTGTCACCATCACGTACACCCTGCTGTCCGTTTTTGGAAATATCGGAAAAGGGATCGCCATCATCTTTATGGTGTTCCAGTTCTCCAGCTCTGGCGGTACGTTCCCAATCAGCATGACATCCCCCTTTTTCCAGGCATTGAATCCGTTCATGCCCTTCACATATGCGATCAGTCTGCTGCGTGAGTCGGTCGGCGGTATATTGTGGTCTACTGCCATCAAGGATATTCTTTGGTTGTGTATGTTCATCGCGCTGAGTCTCATTGTTGCTCTCGCTTTGAAACGCCCACTCAGCAGTCTCACCAAACGTTCAGCCGAGAATGCCAAGAAGACCAAAATTATTGCTTAACTCATTAGCTTGACACAAATAAAGATAAGGCCATAGGACTTTCCATCCCATGGCCTTATCTTATTTCATTATGAGAATCGCTGCATCTTGATTATTTCACTGACCGGTCCTGTTCCAATTGATCATAGGATTGCTTGATTGTTGTTAATGTTTCTGCGTGGCGATAGATGTTGTTACTTGCCGTAACGATAACACATAACATGATTAAGCCTATAATCGCTTTTTTCCCCAATCCCGGACGCAGGCTGATGACGAATCCTCCACCCAACAGGAAGAACGCAAACAGATAGTGTCCCGCATACAGGTACATGTCATATTGAAATACAGCCAATCCGAAACCCACGACT
This sequence comes from Paenibacillus sp. FSL R5-0749, assembly GCF_038595085.1. Taxonomy (NCBI): domain Bacteria; kingdom Bacillati; phylum Bacillota; class Bacilli; order Caryophanales; family Paenibacillaceae; genus Paenibacillus; species Paenibacillus sp. FSL R5-0749. Next base: position 4,659,012 of record NZ_CP152005.1, read on the forward strand.
ACATGAAGCAAAAAAGCAAACAGAATATATGGAACAAGGGTCCATACTTCACGTTCACGAATGCCTTTAATGATGCCCATGAGTGCCAATAGTAAAATAAAGATCCCTGTAATCTGCACAACAATTGGGTTGGAACGAGATAGATCCGTAACAAAGGCAGCCATGCCCGGGTCAAGTAAATGCATCTTCGGTGTCATCATCGGATTGATGGTTAACATGTTCAATGCTTTCCAGTGAATGGCGAACTGGAATGGTGTTGCATAGCTAGTTCCACCATTTTGAATGCCCAATAGCCAGTTACTAACCCAGCTGCGACCTCCAAATGCAACATATTGAATACCTGTCATAACGACAATAATCAGAACCGCTAGTGCCATGATACCAATGTATTTTTTCAAATTGGCCTTACGCCATGCATGCATATTGAAGAAAGTGGCACCAGCAAACGGTACGATATTGGTTGAGGTTAATCCGAAGTTAATCGATGCAAGCAATGCATTGGGTACATATCGTACGTCCTGACGCTCACGCGTATACTGCATGTAAACCACGGAGAACAGAATAACGAACTGTACATAAGGATACGAGTCCGGGATCAACGCAGTATACATGAGGTAGGAACTGAAACCAAACAGTAAGGCGAACAGCAAAGGTATAATCGTCGGTCTATCTTCTTTTTGACTCAGGAAGAGATACGCCAGCACTACCGAACCTGCATTCACCAGCGATTGCAAAATTAGAAAGAACCAGTTGCCTCCCAGCAGCTTCGCTACAGCCGCAACAGTGACCGCCAAAAAGGAAATCAGCGGATGAATAACAGAAGAACTGTTGTCCCCATAATACATTGAAGGATCAAAGTTGAATATATTGAGTGGAAACAGCGTCGTATTAAAAGGGCTATACTTCCCAAGCAATTCCGCATTATTTTCAATGTACAGAACGTACGAGCCGTTCATTAAACCATAAAATAGAGCAAATCCTGCAAACAGGTAAAAGGCTGTCCAGTTGGCTCTGCGATTATAAAATAAGTAGTCCAAAAATTTCATGCTTTCATTCACATCCAATAAATTTTATAAAAAACCATCATAATTTGAGCGATTGGAAGGTTATTCTGTCATCGCAGTGTTCGTGTATATAATGGATAGTTCAAATTAGAACACCAATAAACATAAGCCACCCATAATACACGCCACGCCAATCCAGCGTAAAGGCCCCACTGCCTCTTTAAATACCAGCATCGCAATGATCAGAGTCCAAACATAGGTTAATGCGTTGGCAGGCAGTACTACGGTTAATGGGAGAAACTTCAACAATACAATATTCAGCAACGCACCGGTTCCGTAGAATCCGAGTCCCATGAGTACATGCAGACGATTGCGACTAGATGCATAAGCCTTCAGTCCAGCCCCGCCCAGTGCACCACACAATGTCATGACAACTAAAACGGCAACCATCCAGCTATCGATCAACACTGGTTAATGTCACCCCGATTCCAAGCAACACAACTGCTGCCAGCTTCTGCACCGTAATTTCTTCCCCAAGCAAAAAATATCCATAGATTAAGGCAAATACGTAGCTGGCACACATCAGAGGATAAGCAACAGAGAGTTTTTCCAGAGCAAAAGCTTTAATCATCAAAATCGCTCCAAGTCCATAACACAGAAAACCAACACCAAGGTAAATCCACTCGGTTAGTCCCCATTTCCAGAACAATTGACCCGTTGCTGTCAGAAATGCGGAGACGAGCATCAACCATTTACCGGTATGACGCGATTTTATTTCCCCCACGTTAATGCCTCCATGTCCGGAACACGCTTGTTAATAAAGTATCGTTGACTCACTAGCTGCATGACTGGAAGGTCCGATAAGGAGTCCGAGTAGGAACATGACTGGTCATAGTCAATGACCATATTTTTCTCACTCAGATAAGCCTGAATTCGGCGTACCTTCTCTTCCCCTTTGCAATTGCTGCCATCAATTCTGCATGTGTAACCATTCGCATGACGGACAAGCTCAGTTCCAATGACATGATCCACCCAGGGAAAGTTTTTAAAGTATTTCATATAGGCATGCGGAGATGCAGTTACCAGTAAGACGTGATACCCTGCTTCTTTGCGATGCTGCATCTCTACACTGGCCTCGGCAAAAATGGACGTACGCAATCGGGTATCGAAGAAATGTTCGAGATCTTTTTCAGTCATACGCTCAATTTCTTGAAAGTAGGATCGTTTGACTTGTTCAACAGTCATGATGCCTGCCTTGAATAAAACAGTATGTAATGCGATGACAGGTAATCTCCATACCTGCCACGGGTAACGGCGAACACCGTAGTGCACAAATTGAAACATGGAATCACTGCGTATAATTGTTTTATCAATATCAAAAATTGCGACTTTCGTGCTTTTCACCCTGATCCCCCTCAGCCTTTATTCAAAGATAGTAAAAATGGTAACAACACTGATCACATACAAAATCACCGTAATTAATATGGGCTTGTCCTCAAACAGTACGCGATCGGGTGAGCCTCCCTGGTTCTTCATGTGGATCAGATACAGATAACGGAACATGCCGTAAATGACCAGTGGAATGGTCCACATGAGATGGATGGTCCGGTCTGAAGTGAATGTGAATAGAGAGTAGCTGATAATCGTAGCTGTCGTCACAATCGTATTGAATTGATCCAGCAACGTAATGGAGTAGTTGTCTAAAACCTTACGGTGCGATCCCGTATTCCCCTCAAGTAGCGTAAGTTCATTTCTGCGTTTGCCAATGGCCAAAAACAATGACAACAGCATGGTACAGATCAAAAACCACGGTGTGAATGGTACATGGATCAGTACACCACCTGCAATGGCACGAAGTACAAAGCCGGCTGCAATGGTCATCATATCCAGGATAACGAGATGTTTCAGCACAAACGAATATGATACATTCAATAGAAAATAAACAATACATAACACACCGAATAGAGGGTTCATCATGAAGGCCGTTCCGACGGAAAGGATTAACAGAATAATACCAAACAACAAAGCATGACTCGGATTTACCTGCCCAGAAGCCATCGGACGATACTTTTTCACCGGATGCTGTCGATCCCTGTCCCGATCTACAAAGTCATTTAAAATATAAACACAGCCTGCAACGAAGCTAAATAGAATAAAACCAAGCAAAGTCGCAAGAATGGTTTCAGCCCGAATCTCCTCAAAAGAGAATAGTAACGCAGCAAATAACAGCAGATTTTTAGTCCACTGTTTGGGTCTTAACAATCTGAATAATCCTGACACTGTACTTCCTGTTCCTGTAGCCGGTGAGGATACCGTACTCGTTCGTGATGATAACAATTGTAATAACTCCCTTCAAAAACAACTTCTGTATATAAGAAATAACGTAAAGATCTAATCATATGTTGCTTGTATAATTTTGTAAAGGGAGTAAATGAAAAAAATCTAATATAAACATAAAAAAAGAGACCGTTACCGGTCTCTTTGTTCTCACACATGATTAATCTATAGGGTACTACAATTAAAATTCGAATTGCACGTCGCTCAGACGACGTTTGATCTCAGCAATAACGCGTTTCTCTTCTTCTTCACCTTTAGCTTCAAAGGTTACGGAGAAACGAACAAAGTTACCAGCATCATCCCAAGGTACGGATGAGATCAATTTCTCACGGATCAGGAATTGGGAGAAATCTTCACCGGATTCAAAGCGACGTCCGCCAACCACACCTTTTGGTGCTTCCACATACAGGAAGAATGAACCTTTAGGTTTTTCAGCCTGGAAGCCCAGTTCGTTCAATGCGGCAACGAGCATGTCGTGACGACGGGAATATTTCTCTGCAATTTTCTCCGTAATTTCTGGATGATTCAATCCATAAGCAGCAGCCTTTTGAATCGCGATGAACTGACCGGAGTCATTGTTGTCCTTCACGTCGCTGAATGCTTTGACTACAAGCGGGTTACCCGCTACGAATCCGATTCTCCAACCCGTCATGTTGTAGGACTTGGATAGAGAGTGCAGCTCTACGCCGACATCCTTCGCTCCAGGTACGGACAGGAAGCTGAACGGTTTTTTGCCATCATACGTCAATGCTGCGTATGGCGCATCATGTACAACCACTACGTTATATTTCTTAGCCCACTCAACAACTTCAGTGAAGAACTCCGCCGTTGCGCTTGCGCCTGTTGGGTTGTTCGGGTAGTTCAGGTAGAGCAACTTCGCACGCTTTGCGATGTCTTCCGGAATAGCCGTCAGATCAGGCAGGAAGTTGTTCTCTTTCGTCAATTGAATGTTGAACACTTCTCCACCCAGATATTTTGTGTGTGTACCCATAACTGGGTAACCTGGAACGGTCATGATTGTCACATCACCCGGATTGATGAAGCATGAAGGCATCATCGCCAAAGCCGGTTTGGAACCAATGGAGTGCACGATTTCAGTATCAGCATCGATACCTTCTACGTTAAATACGTTTTTCAGGTAAGAAGCAGCAGCAGCCTTGAATTCAGGAATACCATTGTCGGCATAACCACGGTTCTCAGGTCTGGAAGCTTCTTCAGCAAGTGCAGCTACAATGCCTGCATCTGCCATTTCATCCGGTTCACCTACACCAAGGTCAATCAGTTCCACATCGGGAAAATCTTTTTTGGCCGAAGCTTTGGCACGTTTGATTTTCTCGAATTTATAAATGTTCGTGTCTTTACCATAGTTGGAGCCACCGATACGGTCGGCAAAATTAGTCTGAATGTAAGTTTCTTGGTATTTATCGATACTCATAACGTTGTTCATCTCCTCATTTGACGCAAATTTCTACACTTTAATATGAAGCATTTGCGTGATCAAAGCCATGGACAAAGTATCCGAACATTTGTACTTTCTTGGAAAGGTTAACGACTGCGTAGTGAGGCCAGAACGTCTTCCATATCCTGAGGAAGCGGAGCTGAGAATTCAAGGTATTCTCCCGTTGTTGGATGCACAAATCCAAGAATGGCCGCATGAAGTGCCTGTCCTTGCATTTTGATGCCTTTATTCCGTCCGTACGTTGGATCTCCTACAAGCGGGTGACCAATAAATTTCATGTGAACCCGAATCTGGTGAGTACGTCCTGTCTCCAGTTTCAGTTCAAGTAAGGTGTAATCTTTAATGCGCTCTGTAACGGTAAAATGCGTAACGGCATGTTTACTGTTTCGATCCGTGACCGTATACATTTTGCGGTCATTGGTATCTCGTCCAATTGGTGCATCAATGGTCCCTTGATCATGGTTAAGATGACCATGCACGAGCGCAATATAACGTCTATTCACCGTATGGTCTTTCAACTGAGCAGCCAGTGATGCATGAGCACGATCGTTCTTGGCAGCCATGATCAGGCCGGATGTATCCTTATCGATACGATGCACAATACCAGGGCGCAACTCCCCATTAATACCCGAGAGGTCATTGCAGTGATACATGAGTGCATTAACGAGGGTACCGGACGTATGTCCTGGTGCTGGATGCACCACAAGACCACGCTGTTTGTTAATCACGATCAAGTCGCTATCTTCATATACCACTTCCAGTGGAATCTCTTCGGCAACGATCTCCACAGCAGTTGGTTCTGGAATCTGTAACTCGACCAGATCCCCTTCGGACAACTTGGCATTGGCTTTAACCACAGCACCATTTACCGTGACCATTCCGTCTCCGATCCACAATTGAACTTGGGAGCGAGATACGTTATCTACCGCTTCCGTAATATATTTGTCAATTCGTTCTTTTTTATATTCAGCGGCAACGGTCCATTCCATACGTTCATTGCCATTCATTAGTTCTTCGTCGTTAATCTGTTCCTTATTCGGATTACTCATGATGTTCATTCCCTTCAATCTTCGCGGCAGCTTTTTCGCGCCGTCCTTCAAGTAACGTCTCCACAATGATCAACGCTACACCGATGCAGATTGCCGAGTCTGCGATGTTAAAAATGGGAAACGTATAACTTCCAAAATTAAGTTGTACAAAATCCACAACTTCTCCGGTCAATGCCCGGTCAAGGAAGTTGCCAATTGCTCCACCAAGCACCAAACTAAGCGCCACAGGCAGCAATTTGTGCGGGGTATCTTTTACTTTTTGCAAATACCAAATCAAGGCAACGACCACAATCAACGTAACCACGATAAAGAACCAACGCTGGTCCTGCAGAATGCCAAAAGCTGCTCCTGAGTTACGATGTGATGTGATGACAAAGAAATTGCCGATTACCGGAATTTCTTCTCTGAGTTCCATCCGGGTTGCAATCAGATACTTGGTTCCCTGATCCAATAAAAATACGATAAAAGCGAGGATATAATACACCACGTTTGTTTGTCACTCCGTTCTTGTCTTTTCCAAACGATACCAGGCTTACGCCAGACTTGTTTATTGTAGCACAGCTGTTTGGAAATCGTCCACGACGCGCTACATCGCAATGCTCATGGCAAAAACGATAACATTTCCCTTCTGTAATCTTGCCCATAATGGCACATCCTACAATAGAGTCAACATCCGGATTCCAGCATGAAATCAGAAAGGGGAAAATCATGTCACATTTTACTGCCGAACAACTGCATTTTTTACGTTCCCAACTGATGTCCGATAAGCGCGATATTGAACATAGACTGTCGGAAAACGAGCATTATGGCCTTGGAGACTCCCTTAAACTACAGACAGGTGAACTATCACCGATTGATAACCATCCTGGCGACTTAGCCACGGAAGTGTATGAGCGCGAAAAGGATATTTCCCTGTTGGAACATGATGAATTCCAATTGGAGCGAATCGATTCTGCACTGCACTCCATCGAAGAAGGACATTATGGTACATGTGCAGTCTGCCAGCAACCCATTCCTTATGAACGCATGGAAGCTGTTCCTTATACGAAATACTGCAAAAAACATCAACCGGAAACCGTTGTCTCCGAAAACCGCCCTGTAGAGGAAGAGTTCCTCGCCCCGGCATTCGGTCGAACCAGTCTGGACGAGCGTGATGACCAAAACGGCTTCGATGGTGAGGACGCCTGGCAGATTGTTGAAAGCTGGGGCACATCGAACTCACCAGCCATGGCTGAAGGACGCGATATCGACAGCTATGATGTTATGGCCATTGAAGCCACCGATGAAGTGGAGGGCTGCGTTGAAGCGTACGAAAGCTTCGTTGCAACAGACATCTATGGTCATGACGTATCCATCGTGCGCAATCGGCAATATCGCCAGTATCTGGAGAACCGTGAGGGCGAGGGTCTGTTAGAACCGGATATGGAGACGGATGACATTTACTAACTTTAATTTAATATCATTCACCTTAATTGCTTAATAGGTGTTCATATCAAGCTGACGCTGGACAATACGCACAATATCAGCGATGTAGTCTCCAACTATGGGAAGATTGAGCGCCCCGAGTAGCTGTAAAACGTAAATAATTGTTGCTGCGAAAAAGGTAAAACCAATGGCGATCCCCACACCTCGTGCGGCTCCAGACAACAAGTTAAGCCCGATTAATTTCCATGGTCTGTTCAGCAATTCTGTGTATTGCGCAATCCGTGAACGTTCCAGTTCATTCGCCAGACGGTTAGTCAGGGTATGCAGCTCTTCAATTTTGTCTTGTGAATTCAGATGATCTGATGTTGATGGTGTAGCCGCCGTTGCTGTTTGCTTGTCATGTTCGCTCATGTTTTGGTCAGTTCCTTTGATCAATATAGATTGACTGCACTATAGAATCATTTCCTTTTTGCCTAAAAAACAAACGAGCCCAGAATCAGGGAAAATGTCCCTTCCTCTGCGGCTCGTTTGTTTATGCTCTATATGCTCTCCCTGTTGAATGGAAAATGCTTCGAATTATGCTTCGATGTAAATACCGATCGATTTGCCTCCGGCTTCAACACGTTCCATGGACTCATTCGAGCCAAATGTCACTTCGGTTACGAGAACATTCTCACGCAACACATCATCAAACGCCTGAATAGCTTCCTGAAGGGATGCATCCACATCCAGCGTCAAACGTACTCTTTTCTCAATCGGCAGGTCCAGTCGTTTCCGGGTATCCTGCACAGCACGAACCACTTCACGGACCCAGCCTTCCTGTTCCAATGCTGGGGTGATTTCGGTATTGAGTGCAACCGTCAGACCGTAACCTGATGCTGAAGCAAAACCTGATTTGGCCTGTTTATCAACCAATAATTCTTCGCTCGTCACTTGCAGCTCTTCGCCTTCTGGAGAAACGATGTTCAGCACACCCTCCGAAACGACTTTACGCGTCTCATCGGCTGACATTCCCTTGAAGAAGTTTTGCAGGAATCCTACGTTTTTGCCGTATTTCTTACCAGCAACTTTGAGGTTCAGCTTCAATGTAAAGTCAACGAATTCCGCATCGTTATGCTCCGTACGGATTCCTTTTACATTGATCTCTTCCTTGATGATCTCTTCGTAACTTGCCAGGTCAAAGCCTTTATCCAGAGAAACAATCAATTCGGACAGCGGCTGACGTGTCTTGATGCCGGTTTCGTTACGAACGTTGCGGGCAAGTTCAACCACACGGCGAGCCGTCTCCATATCCTGTTCCAGTCCTGCATCAATTAGAGATTCATTGGCTACCGGATAATCTTCCATGTGCACACTCTCGCCTGTTGCAAGGTTCAGATAGATATCCTCTGCGAGCATCGGTGTAAACGGAGCAACCAGTTTTGCAGTAGTCACCAATACCTCAGTCAATGTGCGGTAAGCATCCAGTTTATCCTCTGTCAGGCCACTTCCCCAGAACCGGTCACGGGAACGACGGATATACCAGTTACTCAGCTCATCGACAAATGCTTCAATCGCTTTGGAGGAGTTCAGGTAGTCGTTAACCAACAACGCTTTTTCTACAACCAGAATCAGACTGTTCAGCCTCGACAGAATCCAGCGATCCAGCTTGTGTGCGGACAGTTGGAACGGATGCTCCTGTGGATCAAATCCATCGATGGTAGCATATAGCGTCAGGAATGCATGGGTGTTAACCAGTGTATCCACCATTTTGGATTTTGCTTCGCCTACGATCCCTTTGGAGAAACGTTTACTGTTCCACGGTGCACTGTCAGACAACAAAGCCCAGCGGAATGCATCGGTACCGTATTCTTCAATTACTTCCCAAGGATCGATCACGTTACCTTTGGATTTGGACATCTTCTGTCCGTTCTCATCAAGAACGTGTCCTGTAGCCATAACTGCTTTGTAAGGCGCTTTGCCTGTCAAAAGGGTAGAAACCGCCAGCAAGCTGTAGAACCAGCCACGTGTCTGGTCAATCCCTTCACAGATCATATCAGCAGGATACTGCTGTTCGAATACTTCTTTATTTTCAAATGGATAGTGCTGCTGGGCAAACGGCATGGAGCCGCTGTCGAACCAGACATCGATCACTTCCGGTGTACGTTTCATCTCATATTTGCCACAAGAGCTCATGACTTTAACGTCATCCACATATGGTTTATGCAATTCAAGATTCTCAGGCACATCCCCTACCGCACGGGCACGTAATTCTGCAATGCTGTGTGGAGCAAATTGTTCACCAGTCTCCTCGCACACCCAGATGTTCAGCGGAGTTCCCCAATAACGATCACGGCTGATGTTCCAATCCACCAGATCCTCAAGGAATTTCCCGAAGCGACCTTCACGAACATGACCTGGATACCAATCCACTTCACTGTTGTTGGCAATCAATTGGTCCTTGATGGCTGTTGTTTGGATAAACCAACTGTCCATTGCATAGTACAAAAGCGGTGTATCACAACGCCAGCAGAATGGATAGCTGTGTTCATATTTTTCTTTGCTAAACAAACGTCCATTCTCAGACAGATATCGCACGATATCAATATCACAATCCTTCACGAAACGTCCGGCAAAGTCAGTAACCTCAGCGACAAATTTACCTTCCAGGTCCACCATGTTCACAAAGCTGATACCATTTTCACGGCACACACGGTAGTCATCTTCACCATGGGCAGGAGCCATGTGTACGATACCCGTACCACTTGCATCCGTTACAAAGCCTGCACCCAGAATGATGTTGGCTTTCTCAGCCTGAACGTAGTTGAACGGAGGATCATACGTTTTGCCAACCAGATCGGCACCTTTCAGTGCACCAATGATCTCATACTCACCCTTGGTATCTTTCATTACTTTCTCTACCAAATTCGTTGCCATGATGTACACTTCATCACCTTGACGAACACGGGAGTAGTCCATATCCGGATTCACGGCAAGTGCGACGTGTGAAGGCAGCGTCCAAGGTGTCGTTGTCCAAGCAAGCACGAATTCTCCGCTGTCATTCAGCTTGAATTTTGCTGTAGCGCTCAGGTCTTTGACGTCTTTGTACCCTTGTGCAACCTCATGGGAACTCAGTGTCGTCTGGCAAGATGGGCAATACGGGCTCACACGATGGCCCCGATACAGCAGGCCTTTCTCATGGATTGTCGCGAGGATGTTCCATACACTCTCAATGTAGTTGTTATCAAGGGTGATATATGGGTTATCCATATCTGTCCAATATCCGATACCCTCTGTCAGATCACGCCATTGTTGCTCGTACTCGAATACACTCGCTTTACATTCGTTAATGAATTTCTCCACACCGTAATCTTCGATTTCCCACTTGTGGGAGATGCCAAGCTTCTTCTGTACACCCAGTTCTACGGGCAGGCCGTGTGTATCCCAACCCGCTTTACGAACAACACGGTAACCCTTCATCGTGTTATAACGACCAACGAAATCCTTGATTACACGTCCCAGTACGTGACCGATATGCGGTTTTCCGTTCGCTGTAGGCGGCCCTTCATAAAATACAAAGTTTGGCTTGCCCTCGCGGTTTTCGATGGATCTTCTAAATGTATTCTCCGTTTTCCATTTATCCAACACGCGTAATTCTCTGGCACGTGCCTTCTCTTTGACGTCAACTCGTTGCATGGTGATCATCTTCCCTTTCTTTGGTTAAGATTGTGGACCGTCCACAAAAAGCGTTTCAATCCCCCTAAATCCCCCTTTGCCAAGGGGGACCCCATAGGCGCTCCGCCCTCTGGACACCCGGGATGGCTTGTCGATTGGGGGACAGTTGCGCCGCTTGTGGGCGAGGGTTTATGTGCGTGGTGGCGGCCATTTTGCGGCTTGTTCCCTGCGTGAACGCCGCATGGCCTTACCGCGCGCGAGGCGGATGTTGCCGGGTGCTTCGCTCTCCCGGCGGGCGGCTCTCTCCTTGAGGCACCTTCGGGCCTCATGAACGTTCGCCTTAGCGAACCCCGTGTGCCGGGTGCTTCGCTCTCCCGGCGGGTGGCTCTCTCCTTGAGGCACCTTCGGGCCTCATGAACGTTCGCCTTAGCGAACCCTGTGTGCCGGGCGCTTCGCTCCCCCGGCGGGTGGCTCTCTCCTTGAGGTCCCTGTGGGCCTCATGGACGTTCGCCTTTTTTGGACACAAAAAAGCCCCATCCCTGGAAAGGGACGAGGCTATACTCGCGTTACCACCCTAATTCTGTTCATCACAAACCACATCCAGGCAAGCCTGGGTATGCTCTGTCATCAACAGCGCTTATGCCCCGCTAAACTACCGCAGGGTGCCGTTATAACGTACGGCTTACGGTTCGGCTTACACACGGCAATCACGATCACCGCTTCAGCGTCACTTCTCCGGGGAGATATTCGGCTATAACTCATCCATTGGTTTGCACCAACCACCAACTCTCTGAGGGATGAGATCATAACGTACTGAACCCGTCATGGAATCACTATTCATTATGAATATAGTTATAGCCTCTTTGCAGACAAAAGTCAACCAGGCGAGAGACTAATAAATTTCTTTCATCTCCCGCTCACGGTCACGCACTTCCTGCTCCCGGCTCTCCAGCACTTCCCAACCATCCTGAGTCAACAGTTCAAGCTGCGCTTCAACAAGCGTGCGGAAACGGGCACGATAGATCGATGCCTGCTTTTTCAGTTCCTCTACTTCCAAAGCAATCTTTCGTGATTTACCCAACGCTTCGTTCACGATCCGGTCTGCATTTTTCTCTGCTTCCTTAACGATCAACTGCGCTTCTTTCTTCGCATTATTCTTCACATCATCAGCAGCTTCCTGCGCAATAATGATTGTTTTGCTGAGCGTTTCTTCAATCGTTGCAAAATGATCCAGCTTTTCCTGAACGGACAGCAACTGATTGCTCAGCTCTTTGTTTTCGCGAATGACGCCTTCGTAATCTTTGATGACTTGATCCAGGAATTCATTGACTTCATCCTCGTCATACCCGCGCAAACGTCGGGAAAATTCCTTGTTGTGTATGTCCAGCGGCGTTAATGGCATGCTGTCCACCTCCTGTAAAAGTTCCTTCCCGTCCAGAGAAGGTTTGCAGCATAAATCTTTGACTTAATGTATATCGGATACACCGCGTATTTTCTACACCTTTATGATAAACATTTCGACAAGAAAGCGGATTTTCCTGCAACAGACTCAGGCAAATTTGCCGATTTTCACTCGGCATCGTCCTTTTTTGGTCATCCCATCCTGTTCAATGACCTTGAAGCGGCCAAATCCCTGAATGGATACGACATCACCCGCTTTTAGTGATTTGGACGGATCTTCCTCAACCTTCCAGTTTACACGACAGCGTCCAGCTTTGATTGGCACCAACACTTTACTGCGACTAAGCCGGTATACATCTGCACAGATTCCATCCAAACGAAGCGAAGCGACTGTAATGTCCATCGTCTCCAGTTTGTTCTCTGACCACCGCATCTGTTCCAAAGGAAGTAACTCTGTGAACACATGTAACCGATGCACCTGATTCAGTTGAAGCGATAAAAAAGCGCCGGTTTCCGCCGCCACCACTGTATGGCAACCGTCCTCCAGCACTTGGATATCCCCGATCTTTCCACGTTTCATCCCAAGTCCGAGCAGGGAACCCATATAGTCCCCGTGCTCCAGCTCTGAGATTTTCTGATCATCAGACGTGATACTGAGCACCTGCATACCCATATCCTCATCATCCAGATACATGTAATCAGGTGCAACCAGCGCACGCTTTCGCTCAGCAGCCTCGTAACCACCATCCAGACGAATCTGCACGTCATTACGACGATTGACAAGAGTTTGTAAGATAAACACCTGTCTTGGGTCAAGAAAGTCAGTTAGCTTCATCTCATGATACTTGCCTGCACCCTCAACCCAATCTGAAGCCTTATCTACGAAATCTCGCTCATCATGGCTAAAATGTTCGTAAATTTCACCGCTCATCTATGTCACCCTACCCTAATAGTCCGTGTTCAAAAAGACCGGTTTTCAGTACCGAGAAGATGGGATAAAGCTAGAAATGGAGCAGCGGAGCGTAGAGAAAACTACGTGAGCAATCACAATGTTTCCGAAGGAAACATTCTTCGTAAGCCTCCCACTTATTTCAGCTGAATTCCATATTCGATGCTGACGATGCCACTAGGCATCCTTCGTAATCAAAAGCGGACTCTTTGAACAACCTCTAATATACAAAATACCGAAGTATGGAGATCAATCCATTAAGCGCGAGTTGCAGAACGATCAGCGCCACAATCGGGGAAATATCCAGTACACCGAACAAAGGTGGGATAAATCGACGAAATGGTCTTAGATATGGCTCCACAAATTTGCCTAGCCATTCACCAATGAAGCTTTCCCGCGCATTAGGAAGCCAAGACATCAATATGTAGACGATGACCATGTAAAAGTAAATCTGGTATAACGTGTACAGCACGCTTTCAATCTGATACAAAAGTGGCTCACCTCATTCTGTTATAATCTTGCTCGCTGTCAGCCAGTATTTCCGTAATTGATCCCTGAATTTCAACCGTATCTGGCGTGCAGAGAAAAATGTTTCCGCCGATTTTGGAAATACCGCCACCCAATGCGTATACCGTGCCACTCAAAAAATCTATAACACGCAGCGCTTGGTCCTGACGTATCCGCTGTAGGTTTACCACAACGGTACGATGCGAACGCAGATGGTCGGCAATCTCCTGAGCCTCGTCATAAGAACGCGGTTCATACAGGACAACTTTAACATTTTTCTGGGAATGAATGCTCACCACATTATTCCCCCTTTGGTTTCTACGTTTATCGAGACTGGAGGTTTCAGCTTCCTGCTGTTCAGCCTCATTTTCCTCCTGCGAAGCCATCCGTTCACGTTCCACAATCTCTTCCTCTTCCTGAAGTCCGAGGAAATTCATAAATTTATTCATTACGCCCATCGTGAACCCTCCTCTTTTCCTACGAGAATCGATCCCAGCCGTACCCAGGTTGCCCCTTCTTCAATGGCCACTTCAAAATCATTGGACATCCCCATCGACAGCTCAGTTAATGGCTCTGCTGTAAGGGCCTGTCCATTCAATTGATCTCTCAGCTCACGCAATCCACGAAATACAGGACGCGTCAGCTCCGGATCTTCCTCATGAGGTGCCATCGTCATCAGGCCAACGACCTTGAGATTGTTGAACGAACGAATATCACGCAAAAAAGAACTTGCCTGTTCAGGCTGTAAGCCATACTTGCTCTCTTCACCCGAAATATTCACCTGCAAAAACGTTTCCACTTGCATGCCAAGTGAAGCTGCTTTTTTATCCAACTCCTTCGCCAACGACAAACGATCGAGTGAATGTATGTAACGAAACTTCCCGATCACGTCTTTCACCTTGTTCGTCTGCAAATGACCGATAAAATGCCAGGTACCCTGTTGACCAAAAGCTTCCCATTTGGCCTGTGCATCCTGCCATCGATTTTCTCCAATATGCTCAAGACCATGATTCAGCACCGATCCCGTTGTTTCCAGTGAGACATATTTCGTGACTGCAATCACATTCACATCATCACGATGACGGTTACTGCGCCGACATGCATCCTCGATCTTCTGATTTACCTGTTGTATACGCTCCTCCAATGACACAGAGGGTCACCTCTCTTCCAGCCCAATCCAGCTCGCCATCCGCCCTGTAACACCATTTTCCTTCCGATAGGAGAAAAATAATTCGGGATGACAACTTGTACACCATGTTGTACATTCGATATGATCCGGCAATATTCCTGCTTTCATCATAATGTGTCGATTACATTCTTTCAAGTTTAACATCGTTTTACCGTTATCTACGGATCGATATGCTTTTTTAGAAGCAGAATCCTTGTATTCATCATTAACCGGGGAATCATCAAACCAAACCCGTACATGCTGCATAACCGCCTCATCCACTTCATAACAGCAATCCCCAATGGACGGACCGATTGCAGCTCGAATCTCCTGTCTGCGACTTCCGTACTCCCGTTCCATCGTCTCCACCATGGATACAGCGATACCTGCGACTGTTCCTTTCCAACCGGCATGAGCAAGACCAACGGCCTGTTGCACAGGGTCATAGAAATAAAGCGGGACACAGTCTGCATAGAAAGAAGTCAACAGCACACCCGGCACATTTGTAACCAATCCATCCGTATCCTGCAACGCCGACTGACGATCAAGCAATCCTCTGCTCCGATCTTCAGCTTTAATTACAGCCACATGTTTGCCATGCACCTGTTCTCCACAGGTCCAGGCCTCCGCTTCATAGCCAAGCTTCCCGGTTACAAGCCTGCGGTTGTTAAGCACAACTTCAGGATCATCCCCCACATGATAAGCACAGTTAAGTGTAGCATAGGGTACACTTCCGACTCCCCCATGTCTTGTCGTAAATCCGACCGATAACTGTTCAAACTGCTGTCTCCAGGGCTCAACATATAATAATAACGGGTCAGAACCGAAATCTGAATTAGGGTTCTCTATCCGTTCAAGTAATTCCTTATTCAATACAAAGGGTTCCATTCTCTCACCTCACCACTTCCAGTGTACCAAATGAGCCACATTCTGTCTCCTTTATATCGTTCGACGCTGATTACGGTCTGATCGTTCAATGCGTTCCACACGCTCCGTGCGGAGATGCTGCTGTTCGTCATACAGGCGCGCTTCCCGATCACGCTCGTCATACGTGGTTTCCTTCACCTCATCCATCTTCACAAGAATCACATCCGAACCAATCTTTACGATATTTCTCCAGGGAATCACCAGATCCGTTCCCCCGCCAAAAAGTCCCATAAACCGGCTGTACCCCGGCACAACAATCGCTTCAATTCGCCCCTGCTTCAGATCCAGCTCCAAGTCACTGATCTGACCTAGGCGCTTACCATCCGTAATGTTAATGACATCCTTAGTCTGAAAATCCGAGATTTTCATGCCTCGTGCCGCCACTTCGCTCGTATTTACTTTCATTCATTCCCGCCCCCTGTTGTTCCTCTTCTTTCCGTTCCAAACGCTTCTATACAATATATGTTTCAGGGGCGAAAAATGTCCTGTTTTTCATCAAATGTGGAGACGGCTTAACACAAAAAGACGACCAACGGTATACATAGCCCCGATTGATCGTCCTCCTGCCCTTACCTTGTGTTACGACTTCACATGTTTTTGCATCTGTTGTATCGCTGATTTCTCCAGACGTGATACCTGTGCCTGGGAAATGCCAATTTCATCAGCTACTTCCATCTGGGTCTTCCCTTCGAAAAACCGCATGGACAAAATCATTTTTTCCCGTTGGCCGAGACGATGCATCGCTTCGCGGAGCGCAATTTCCTCGATCCACGACACATCCTTGTTTCGGTCATCACTGATCTGATCCATAACATAGATCGGATCTCCACCATCATGATAAATCGGTTCAAAGAGCGAAACCGGGTCCTGAATGGCGTCCAATGCAAAAACAACATCTTCCTTCGGCACATTCAGTACTTCCGCAATTTCGAATATCGTCGGTTCCCGGGAATTTTTATTCGTCAGGCTGTCACGGACCTGAAGTGCTTTGTAAGCAATATCCCTCAAGGAGCGAGATACCCGAATTGGGTTATTATCACGCAGGTATCGACGGATTTCACCGATAATCATCGGCACCGCGTAGGTTGAAAATTTGACATTCTGGGATAAATCAAAATTATCAATGGCTTTCATCAGGCCGATGCAACCAACCTGGAACAGATCATCGACAAACTCCCCCCGATTGTTAAAACGCTGAATGACACTGAGTACCAGACGCAAGTTGCCATTCACTAATTTCTCTCTTGCTGAGCGATCATGGTGTTGCTGAAGGGAATGAAACAATTCCCTCATTTCAGTGTTGGTGAGGACAGGCAATTTTGCGGTGTCCACGCCACAAATCTCGACTTTGTTTCGGGTCATCGTGATTTACCTCCCAAGGAGAAACATTAATGTACATTATCTCCGGGGCAGGCTTTTTTATTCGTACTTGGCACCCTTGCCAGTAATACCCATTCTGAGCATTGATGGTTTTCAGACCATTTTATTGAACTCCTTGCGAAGTCTTTTAATGATTCTTTTTTCGAGACGAGAGATGTAGGATTGGGAGATTCCAAGTAGATCTGCTACGTCCTTTTGTGTCTTTTCTTCCCCATCCGTCAAGCCAAAACGAAGCTCCATAATCATTCGCTCACGCTCCGTTAATTTTTCCAGTGCCTTGTGCAAAAGTTTTCGGTCTACCTGCTCTTCAATATTCCGATAGATTGTATCGTTTTCTGTACCCAGTACATCCGATAATAATAGTTCATTTCCATCCCAATCAATGTTAAGGGGTTCATCAAAAGAAACTTCAGTTCGGATCTTACTATTACGTCTCAGGTACATCAAAATTTCATTTTCGATACACCGTGAAGCATAGGTTGCCAGTTTGATTTTCTTTTCCGGGTCGAATGTATTAACTGCCTTAATCAGTCCGATGGCTCCAATGGAGACCAGATCTTCAATATTGATTCCTGTGTTCTCAAACTTGCGTGCGATGTATACCACCAGACGCAGATTGCGCTCAATGAGCATCGCGCGAATGGCCGAGTCTCCCGAAGATAATTTTTGCAGTAAAAATTCTTCTTCTTCCCTTGTCAAAGGCGGCGGAAGTGCCTCACTTCCCCCGATATAATAGATCTCTTCACTTTTGAGTCCCAACAAAAATAACAGACGGTAATATTGCAGCTGCGCCACCAGTTTCCATTTCACAAGCATGTACGTTCCTCCTATACCACATTCAGCGGCTTTTCTGTTGCTCCCGCAGAGAGAGCCGTAGACTGCGCAGAAGCAGCGTCTTGCACAAGTTCAGGATGAATCACGGCCTGATATTTCCCATCCGACGACAAAACACCTCCATCCAGCCCAATGAGTACCCTTGTCGTCTCATAACATGTTTCCCCCATCGTCACCTTCACCCGGTCCGGCTTCATTGCCAGCATAAACGCAGTGCCTTTGTTAATGCCTCGATAGGGCACTAGCCGCAGTCGATCCTGCCACTGAAAACTTTCCTGATCAAGTTCCATAATAAGGTTGTCCGGCGCCTCGTTCTTGAGTCTGCCCTTCCACGAAGCCGGTAACATGTCTTGCCACAACGAAACCTCCATCACCATGACTGGCATACGCGATAAGGGATCTGTAAGTTGATTGCCCGTATCCAGAAGGCCTGTACAAGAAATGACTACCTCATCGATGCAGACCTCAACTTTACCCAAATAGGTCGTCATGCGATCTGTTTTCCGTTTTGAGCTCTGCACAGCTTTGAATACAAACAGGACAGCAAAGAATACGATAAACGTGAACCAGAAGGCAATCTTCAGATCAAATGACATCCCGCCAGAAGCCGTGAACCAAATGCCGTTAAACAGCTCACCGGAGCTCTGAAGCATGTAATGCACACCCAGAATACCTCCGGCAGCGACAAAATTAATCACATAGAAGGTACCCAGCGTCCTCGTAAAAGCCTGCAGACCCTTAAAACCAAAAGCAATCGTAAGCATGACCAGCGAGAACCCGAACTTGATCAAAAAAGTGAACATAAAATCAAACTCCGGTACAAACATCATAACCACGTATAACGCGCCCACAATGGCTGACAGTAACCATCGCCACCAAACCAGCTTCGTTTTTCGCATCCAGGCGGTCATGCCGATGAGTGCACCGTCAATACACAGGTTTGTCAAAAAAATAAGATCCACATACACAACCAAACTCTTCACCTGCCTGCGCGCAACATATCGAAATACCGGTATCCCGATATCCTGATATTCATGAGCATATTCACAAGTATACGGAGACCCCTGTTCAAAGTCTGTCTAATCATGGGGGTGTGTTTCCAACTTTTTTTGTCGGAATTGCTCAGCCCTTTTGTTCAGAATTTGTTCAATGCTGTATGCTATGATATTTAAAAAAACAGAAAAACCCGGTCGCTCCATAAGGAGTACCGGGTTATCCATAATTTGATTTGGGTATTAATCGTTATTATTATTGCGTGAACGATTGCGTAAAAATGTCGGAATATCCAGCTGATCATTGCTCGGCTGATTTCCGAACGGACGCAGATTCGGCGAACGTGTATCGGTTGTCTCCGTTGTTGCCGGAGCTGGCTTACGTCCTTGTGGAGGTGGAGCAGGTTTGTCTTCGAAACCAGTTGCGATAACTGTAACCTTGATCTCCTCTTTCAAGTCTTCATCGATGATGGCACCAAAGATCATGTTTACTTCCGGATCGGAAGCAGAAGTTACGATCTCTGCCGCTTCGTTCACTTCATACAGGGACAGATTAACGCCACCCGTAATGTTCATAATTACGCCGCGAGCACCTTCAATGGATGTTTCAAGCAAAGGACTCATAATGGCTTTGCGTGCTGCTTCTGCCGCACGATTCTCACCTGTTGATTCACCAATCCCCATAAGAGCAGATCCACGTTCATGCATAATCGTTTTGACGTCAGCAAAGTCAAGGTTGATTAGACCCGGTACAGCGATCAAATCCGAGATACCTTGTACCGCTTGACGAAGTACATTATCCGCTTGACGGAATGCTTCAAGCATCGGTGTCTTTTTGTCTACAATTTCGAGCAACCGATCATTCGGAATAACGATCAGCGTGTCCACTTTTTCCTTGAGAGCTTCAATACCTTGCTCTGCATGGCTGGAACGTTTACGTCCTTCAAATGTAAATGGGCGAGTTACGACACCCACTGTAAGTGCACCGCACTCTTTAGCGATTTCAGCAATAACCGGAGCCGCACCTGTACCTGTACCACCGCCCATACCGGCTGTAACAAATACCATGTCTGCACCTTTCAACGTGTTCATGATCAGATCGCGGGACTCTTCCGCTGCTTTTTTACCTACATCCGGGTTGGCGCCAGCGCCAAGACCACGAGTCAATTTATCACCGATTTGCAATTTATGCTCGGATTTCGCCAGGTGTAATGCCTGAGCATCCGTGTTCACCGTAATAAATTCAACACCTTGTACACCATTTTCAATCATACGGTTGACTGCATTGCTTCCGCCGCCGCCTACACCGATGACTTTAATTTGAGCCAAGCTCTCCATCTCGAAATCAAATTCCAACATATTATTCCATCTCCCCCTCAATGTGCATGGATGGCCCGTCCAATTTTTGCTTTGAACCGAATCAATTTCATATATCGACGAACGAAAGCGTTTATGTTAGTACCAGCGCATTCAGACGGCTTCAAGAATGTATGAAATGGATCCAACCTGTTATATAAATTCACTGAACATATTCTTCAGCCGTTCGAACAGACCAGGTTTTTGCTCCGATTCCTGTGCCGTATTTGGCTTCGGACGGTTGGTCGGTTTCTTATTATTATTATTATTATTGTTGTTATTTCCACCGCCGTTATTGATCGAGGGACGAATGCGCAAACTGCGAATTACACTGTGCAATATGCCGACTCCGCTTGTGTAGCCAGGGTCACGCACACCAATGTAATCCGGAACTGCAACTCGTACTGAAGCCGCAAGCTCATGCTGAGCGACCTGCAGAACCCCAGGCATAGAGACCGTACCTCCCGTTAGTATATAACCTCCAGGAAGCTCATTGTAACCAAGACGCTTCACTTCTTGAGAGATCATCTGGAATATTTCCTGAACCCTAGGTTCAATAATAGCCGCCAGATCCTCCTGTGAAAATTCCTTGTCTACATTACTGCCGATTCGGGTTACTTTGAACATCACATCCGCAGCAGCATCATCCAACCAGGCGCATCCGTATTTCAATTTCACCTTCTCCGCCTGATCCGTCAACGTGCGTAAGCCATAGGCGATATCATTCGTTACGAATTCCCCACCAATAGGCAATGTTGATGTTGCAACAAGACTGTCTTCTTCAAAAATGGCGATGGTTGTTGCGCCTGCTCCAATATCCACAAGCACTGAACCCATCGTTTTTTCATCTTTGGACAAAGCCAGTTGACCCGCTCCGAGCGACATGAGAACCAGATCGCTTACTTTCAGACCCGCTTTTTCCACGCAGCGCAAAAGATTATGTATCGCGGTTTTTGCACCCGTAATGATCGTTGCTTCAACTTCCAGACGAACACCAATCATTCCACGGGGGTCCTGTATGCCCTCCAAGCCATCTACAACATATTGCTTGGCGACAACATCAATAATTTCCCGTTCCGGCGGAACTGCAATTACTTCGGCTGCTTTCAACACCCGTTCCATGTCTTCTTCTCCGATTTCACGATCCTCGTTAGAAACAGCCACGACACCGTGACTGCTCATCAGTCCGATATGATTTCCCGAGATTCCAACATACACTTCGGATATTTGAATACCCACCATACGTTCTGCATGATCCACTGCGTTGCGGATCGACTGCACCGTCTGATCGATATCTACGATTACACCTTTGCGAATTCCCTCCGAGTCGGCAGATCCAACTCCTATAATATTAAAGGTTCCATTATTCATTTCCCCAATAATAGCGCGAATTTTGGATGTACCGATGTCCAAACTAACAATGATGTCATTGTTGCTCAAGTCTGTGGCACCTCCTGACTCCAATAGTAAATTACGTTCGAATTTAAACACTCTTAAAACATATTCAACACACTTCAGGCTTTCCCTCTTTTTTCTACAATGTTTTTGGGTGTCAAAATCTGGTTGCGAGACATAAAACCTTGAAGAAAAAAGAAGGAGGCAACTCATGTGCCATAAGTTCAAGTGTATCATTTTTTCTTCATCTCAGAAAGAACAAGTTTCATTGCTCTGACGGGGCCCAACCCCCGACCAGCCTAGGCTTTCATATTCAGTACAGCCTCATCATGGCAAAGGTCAAGGGCTTGCTCCTGGCTCAGCATCATCTTCCGGGTCATCCGGGATGAACGGGACATAGGTATCTGCCTCAAGCATGGTGATTTTCCCAGGCCGTTCGGTCTCTATCACCTGATTTAGATATTCCACTTTATCCGATAAAAGAGAGACGGTCGTAATCACTTCAAACTGTGATTTGGTATACATCCGAATCTGATCCGGAAATGAAGGCGTTGGGTTCGGAATAATTTCCGAAATATCCGTCGTCAATTCATTCGGGATTTTAGCCAGTGTCTGACTCAGTTTGGCTTTGAGTGGATCATCAGCCTTCCATTGAGTCAATATGGGCTTCTCCACAGCAACACCAATTGTAGCCGGAACCGTCAAGCTTGTCCCACTGGCCAAAATCGCTTTAAGTGTACCGTCAGAACCAAGCTCATACGCAACGGTGTCATATTCCTGAACCTTGATATGGATAATACCCGGAAATTGCTTGTCCACGGTAACAGTTGAAATGGCCTTGTTGGTCTTGAGACGCTCAATCACCTCGGCAGTACTTGTCCCAAAAAATTGATCGCCTTCTTTCAGACCACTTTTCTCCAGTAGCTCTGAAGTCGCTGTATATACATTACCCGTAATTTCTATTGCCGAAATCCGACTCATGGAAGAACGAAAGAATAATACAGCGAGCAATACAATAAATAGTAATAAGAGAATAATTACAATTCTACGGCTTGTGTTTCCTTTTGGCCGATTCTTCTTCAGAACCGGAATTTGACTTTTAGGCATAAGTAGCGCTCCACAAAGCCTCAGGTCCCCTCCCTTCAAGAAGGGGACTCCAAGGACGTTAATTGGCAAAATCCAACTGTTTTGAAACGGGTGACTGTCGCTCAACCGATGCTCCAAGACTTTGGAATAACTTCTCGATCTGATCGTAGCCCCGGTCAATATGATGCACTTGCTCCACAACCGTTTTGCCTTGAGCAGCCAGACCAGCAATGACCAGAGCTGCACCTGCACGAAGATCGGTTGCTTCTACTGTAGCCCCGTACAGACGGGGAACACCACGGATAAATGCTGCGTTCAGATCGACTGAAATATCAGCCCCCATCACATTCAGTTCATCCACATGTTTGAACCGGCCCTCGAATACCGTTTCCTTCATCACACTGAATCCGTCTGCCAGACTGAGCAGCACCATGATTTGCGATTGCAAATCTGTCGGAAATGAAGGATACGGAGAAGTCACAATACGGTCTACTGATTTGGGACGGCTCATACAGCTCACCGTCATTATATCATTGCAGACTGTGATTTGAACACCAGTGCGCTTCAATACATGTATAAGTGAAGTAAGATGAGCAGGATTGCAGTGTGTAAGCGTAACATTGCCACGTGTTGCTGCTGCTGCAATCATCACAGTTCCGGCAACGATTCGATCCGGTATAATCTCATAGGAACAAGGCTTCAGTTTCTCAACGCCATTGATCGTAATCGTATCCGTTCCTGCACCAATGATACTTGCACCCATAGCATTCAGAAAGTTTTGCAGATCCTGTATTTCAGGTTCTCTTGCCGCGTTGCAAATGGTTGTCGTCCCTTTAGCCAGAACGGCTGCCATCATGATATTCTCGGTTGCTCCCACACTCGGGAAATCCAAAAGAATATCTGTACCCACCAGATTGCGGCCATGGCAGATAATCTGTTGGTCCTGCTCTTCAATTAAAGCTCCGAGCGCTTCCAGGCCCCGGAGGTGAAGATCAATTTTGCGTTCTCCGATGGCACAGCCTCCTGGCTGATACACTGACACATGCCCAAACTTAGCCAGCAATGGTCCCATCAAAAAAATGGAAGAGCGCATCTGCTTCATTAGATCTTCTGGCACATCATATGACCGAATCTGCGAGGTATTAATGGTCACTGTTCCCTGTTCATGCCGACACGTGCATCCAAGCCGTTCCAGGATATACAGCATCACTTCAATGTCCAGCAAGTGTGGAACGTTATGCAGTGTAACTTCTCCATCTGCCAACAAACTTGCGGCCATAATCGGTAAAGCGGCATTTTTTGCTCCATGGATGCGTATGGATCCTGAGAGGGGTTTCCCGCCTTCAATCACCAATTTGTCCAATGTATCACCTCCGGGGTTTACCGTTCACCCACTACGAAGACTTCCGGTACCAGGTTAATACCGTTTTGAGATGATATAGTGCTCTGAATCTGCTGCATTAGGGTGATAACGTCCTCTGCTGTTGCTTGGCCTGTATTGACAATGAAATTGGCATGCATGGTGGATACCTGTGCGCCTCCCTGATTCATGCCTTTGAGCCCTGCTGCTTCAATCAGACGGGCTGCATGGTCACCCGGTGGATTTCGGAATACACTGCCTGCACATGCCATCTGCAGTGGCTGTGTGCGTCGTCGGCGATCTTTGTAAGCTGCCATGGTTTCCGAAATGACTTTGCGTTCTCCATGCTGGAGTTCAAATGTAGCTTCCAGCACGATGCCTCTCCGATCATGCAGAACAGAGTGGCGGTAAGCAAAATCCATGTCCTCCTTGCTGTAACGTACCAATTCCCCTGTCTCCAGTACAATCTCAGCGAATTTGAATATCCGTGACACATCCGATCCATGAGCACCTGCATTCATGTATACGGCTCCACCGACAGTGCCGGGGATACCGCTGCCGAATTCCAGACCGGTCCATTCCTTTTTGGCAGCAACCACACTGAGTTTAACAAAAGAATGTGCTGCTCCGGCAGTTACACCACCTTCGTGAAATTCGGCATAATCAAAGCCATCGCCTGGTTTCACAACAACACCACGTATTCCTTTGTCTGACACCAGCATGTTTGAGCCCCGTCCAAGTTGCATCCACGGAATCTGAAACTTGTGAAGCAATTGAACGAGATTCATCATCTGCTCTTTATTCTCGGGAATGACCAGTGCATCCGCAGGACCGCCGATCTTCCATGTGGTGTATTTGGCTAGCGATTCGTTTTCAAGAACTCTGCCAACATTATTCTGGGATAGTAACGACATCCACTGGTGCATGTTTGCTTCCTCCTTTGCTTCCAAACCGATGAGCACGGTATTCTGTTGTTGCTAAAGAACGTGCTCTGGCGCCATGGAACGATGGTCACGATTTATACGGTATCTTATGTCAGCCCCGTCTTGTGTGTGACAATCGCCCACAAACGCACTTTACCGGCGTGCAGCAAGACGCTGAATTTCATGAACAAGCACTTCAGCAGCATCGGGTTTACCCAATTTCCGGGAGGCCTCAGCCATTCGTTTTCGTCCCAATTCATCATTCATAATTTTGGCGATGGCTTCATACAGGACTTGGCCTGTAAGATCCTTCTCCAGCATCGTGAGTGATGCGCCCCCACCTTCAAGCGTACGTGCATTGGCTTCCTGATGATTGTTAGTCACGTTAGGTGACGGAATCAGAATGGAAGGAATGCCCAGTGACGTAATCTCCGCAAGGAATGATGCACCTGCGCGGTTTACAATCAAGGATGTACAGGCAAGCACCTCAGGCATATTATGCACGTAAGGCAAGACATGCAGATGGTTTGGCATTGTACCCAATGAGCTGCGAATGGCTTCACGCGTTTCATCAAAATAGGTATCCCCTGTCACATAAACCACATGTACATCGTCCAGTTGTTCCAGCATTGGCGCCATGTCCACCATGGCCTGATTGATTGCTTTTGCCCCTCGACTGCCACCAACCACAAGAACAACACGGCTGTTCATCGGTACACCTAACGTGGCAAAACCACGATCACGGCTAGCCTGGGCTACCGTAGTCGCCCGTGGATTACCGGTGTAGATCACCTTTTTCGCGCCGGAAAACGATTTTTCAGAACCTTCAAAGCTAACTGCAACCGTGTCCACATACCGCATCAAAAATTTGTTCGTCAGACCCGGGATGGCGTTCTGTTCATGAATTATACTCGGAATTCCCAGTTTTGTTGCTGCATATACCACAGGTCCACACACATATCCACCTGTACCTATCACAACATCCGGTTTGAATTCCTTCAGCATTTTTTTGGACTTGCGTACACCTTGAATGAAACGCATGACCGTTTTCAGGTTGTCGATGGACAGTTTCCGTCGAAAGCCGGTAATATCAATGGATTTAAAAGGGATATTTTCCTGGGGAACCAGCTTGCTTTCCAACCCTCTGGTTCCTCCAATGTATAGAAATGTCGAGTCCGGGTTCTCCGCCTCGCATTGTCTTGCTATGGCAACGGCCGGATAGATATGTCCACCCGTACCGCCACCGCTTAGAACGACTCGCATCGCATAGTCACCTCGCATAACGGGATAAATTCACTAAAATGCCTAGTGCTGTGAGCATGAGGGTCAATGATGATCCGCCGTAGCTGATCAAAGGCAAGGTAATGCCCGTTACAGGCATCATGCCAATGACAACACCAATGTTAATAATAACCTGTACGGCTACCATACCTACGATACCCACACCCAGCAGACTGCCGAAGGCATCCGGAACGGTCATGGCTACACGCATTCCTCTCCACACCAGCACCAGAAACAACAATAATACAATCATTCCACCGATAAAGCCGAGTTCTTCGGCCAAAATACTAAAAATAAAGTCCGTTTGCGGTTCAGGTACATAACTGTACTTCTGCCGGCTCATACCCAGTCCCAATCCCGCCAGTCCACCAGGACCAATCGCGTATAAGGATTGAATGATCTGATATCCGGCACCCAACGGATCGGACCACGGGTCCAAAAACGCTGTGATACGCTGCAACCGATAGGGTGCTGCTGCAATCAAAGCTGCAAACCCCGCTACGCCGCCAAGAGCAAGCAAGCTCAGATGTTTCATTCGCGCTCCGGCTGTAAAAATAATAAGCATCGATGCGCCCATCATCACGGTGCCAGTCCCCAAATCAGGTTGCAGCATAATAATTCCAAAAGCCAAACCGATCAATCCCAGCGGTGGCAGAAGCCCCGTTGTGAAGGTCTTGATTTTGCCCGGTTCCTTGCTCAGCCAGTGAGCGAGAAACAGAATCATGCCCAGCTTCATGAATTCTGAAGGCTGGATACCGAACGAGCCTATGCCTAACCAACTTCGTGCACCGCCGCGAACCACACCGATCCCAGGAATGAGCACCGCAATGAGCATAATAAAACAGGCAATCAATATCGGCTTGGCATATTTCCTCCACACCCGGTAGTCTACGTTAGCGGTGACGAACATGGCCATAAGCCCAAGCACCGCAAATAGGGCCTGTCTTTTAACAAAATAGAAAGAATCGCCATAGTCATGAAAGGCAAGCACCGAGCCCGCACTGTATACCATTACGATGCCGATGGCAAGCAATGCCAAAATACTAATCAGCAACCAAATATCTGGTGCCGGTCGCGTCTGTTTCATCAGGAGGCCACCCCTTGCATGGAAGTAGGGGCTTTTCCACCCCCCTACTTACAAGTTATGCGCCGCCTCTTTAAAAATGCGTCCCCGCTCTTCATAGGAAGCAAACATGTCCCAACTTGCACATGCCGGAGATAACAAAACGACATCACCCTCACTGGCAAGCTTCGAAGCTTCCTGCACAGCAACAGTTAACGTCCGGGCAGCGTCCTCTTCATTATCGACGACCTTAATTTGCTTTAATCCGGCAAGTTCCGCGACTTTGGCAATTTTCATCCGTGTTTCTCCAAGCGCAACGACAGCTTTTACCCGTTCCTGGAACAAGGGTAACAACTCCATCATGTCTGACCCGCGATCCAACCCTCCAGCAATTAATACAACCGGCTCCTTAAACGAGTTCAGAGCCATGACCGTAGCCTTCGAATTGGTCGCTTTGGAATTGTTGTAATACGCAGCGCCATTATGATCTAGTACATATTCAAGTCGGTGCTCAACCGCCTTGAAGTCTGCAAGCGGCGCAGCCAGTATCGCTGGATCAGCTCCTGCAGCTACGGCAATAGCCACAGCAGCCATTGCATTTTCCACATTAAATCGTCCAGCGATGCCAATGTTCTCAATATCAATGATCATGTGCTGATCTCCGTTTTCATCCGCGTAGATAATCTGGCGCTTCACATCATCCTCTTCTCCATCCACATAAGGAGGATCTGCATACACACCTGTATCCAATTTCTCAATCATAGAGAAGGGAAGCAATCTGCTTTTGATGTAAGGAACCAGACCACGACATACCGCATCATCCCAATTCAGAATGGCTACGTCGTCAGGCTGCTGATTGGCGAACAGTTTGGCTTTGGAGGCCACATAATCATCCAGATCCCCATGATAGTCCAGATGCGTCTCTGTAACGTTAAGCAAGCACGCAATACGAGGACGGAAATCAACCGTTCCTTTGAGCTGGAAACTGCTCAGTTCGACAACCATCCAGTCATCTGGAGAAGCTTGCTCTGCCGCTTCAGAGAGAGGTGTCCCAATATTACCGGCAACAATTGGCTTGAGACCGGCATGTTCCAGCATTTTGCCCACCCAAGTGGTTGTTGTGGTCTTGCCGTTGGAGCCCGTAATCCCGATCATGGGTGCAGCACATAGATGATAAGCAACCTCGACTTCGGTCACCACTTCAATGCCCAATGCCAAAGCTTGCTGCACAGGAGCTGCACGGTATGGGATACCCGGATTTTTGACGACCAGCTTCACATCACTGTGAATCAGATCGTCCGGATGTCCTCCGCATACAACAGAAATTCCCAAAGCCTCCAATTCGGAAGCTTCGGGACATTGATCTCTCTCTTTTTTGTCATTAACTGTAACTTTCGCTCCGGCGCGATCTAGCACTTTGGCGACCTGTACGCCGCTTTTGGCCAATCCGAGCACGACTACTTGTTGTCCGCGATATGATTCAGGATGGTTCATGATCTACAACCCCTTGTTGAGATAAAGTCCAAGAGCGGCCAAAATTGCGCCTACCGCCCAGAAGGTAATAACAACCCGCCATTCCGACCAACCACTTAATTCAAAGTGATGATGAATGGGGCTCATTTTGAATACACGTTTGCCACGAGTCTTGAATGATACCACTTGAATAATAACAGACAGGATCTCGATGACAAAAATACCGCCAATGATGACAAATAAAAGCTCTGTTTTAGTTACTATCGCTACCGCACCTATGGCACCGCCAATGCCCAGAGAACCTGTATCGCCCATAAACACTTTGGCTGGATGTGCATTGTATACCAGGAAACCGAGCACGGCTCCGATCATCGCTGCTGCACACACTGCCGCCGGCATCGACGTGGCTTGCATCGCCACAATGGCAAATGCGCCAAAGGCAATCGCACTTACCCCTGACAGCAACCCATCCAGACCATCGGTAAAGTTAACCGCATTGGTAATGGCAAGCATCATGAATACGACAAACGGATAATAGAACCATCCAGTCCAGTCAAACGAGAACGACGTACCCGGAATAGAAATGGCTGTACTGTGTCCATTCTGAATCAGCAAGAAACACATCACTGCACTGAAGAACAACTGGCCCAGCATTTTTTGTCTGGCCGTCAGTCCCAGGGAACGTTTGAACACAATTTTGATGTAATCATCCAGGAAGCCAATCAACCCGAATCCCAGCGTAGCCACAAGCAAGACATAAAAGTCTGTATTCTTGACAGCCGAAAATTTCAAAAAGGCCAATGTGAACGCAACTAAAATGACGACTCCACCCATTGTAGGTGTTCCGCTTTTTTTCAAATGGCTCTGAGGCCCATCTTCCCTAACTTGCTGTCCGAATTTCATGCGTCGTAACAGCGGAATCAGGAGCGGTGCGGCAATCACCGCCAGAATAAATGAAACGCCGATTGTTAACAGTAATACCTGAAAATCCATGGGTTCACCCCTCTAGTCTACTCGATTCTGTAATGTTGCCATTTGTAGTGCTTCGACCACGTCCTCCAGCTTCATGCCCCTTGAGGCTTTGAACAAGACAACGTCTCTGGGATGAAGTTTCTCCAGTAGATAACGGGTCATTTCTTCTTTATCTATAAAAGCATGCACAGCCTCTGCCGGCATATGCTTTCTTGCTCCTTCGGCAATATGCGCTGATAGCGGGCCGTATACGAGCACCATGTCCATTTTGGCAGATGTAATATACGCTCCAATTCCAAAATGAAGGTCCTGCTCCTGAGGACCAAGTTCAAGCATATCACCAAGCACAGCCACTTTCATGCGGTATCCTTTCAGACCTTCTAGTACATCGATTGCGGCCTTCATGGAGGTAGGACTTGCATTGTATGCATCATTCAGCAGAGTTAGACCACTAACACCTTGAGTAACCTCAATACGCATGCCTGTCAATTTCAAGCGAGACAACCCAGCGGAAATCTGCTCCGTTGTCACTCCAAAATGACGGGCTACAGCCAAAGCAGCCAGACAGTTAACGACATTATGCGTTCCCAGAAGAGGGAGCGTAAATGCATGTTCTCCAGACTGTTTGGTGGTGAAAACGACTCCGCTCTGCGCATTCATAAGTCCGGTAGGATAATCATCATTATCGGTTTGCAGACCAAATGTAAACCGCTGCAAACCATCGGGTTGTTTCGTTGCGGGCTCTTCAAGAACTTGTGCAATTAAAGGCTCGTCTCCGTTGTAGATCAGTAATCCGCCAGGCTTCAGTCCCGCGGCAATCTCAGCTTTGGCTCTGGCAATCTCCAGTCTGGACCCCAGCTGAAGCAGATGAGATTCACCAATATTGGTAATGATCGCTACATCAGGCTGAGCAATAACCGACAGATCGTTAATTTCCCCGCGACCACTCATACCCATTTCCAAAATGATAATCTCCGTATCCGGGGCCATACTTAATACGGTCAGTGGTAGACCAATGTGATTATTGAAGTTGCCTTGTGTCTTATGCACTTTGAATGTAGTTGAGAGAATCGCATCCACGATGTCCTTCGTTGTTGTCTTGCCGTTGCTGCCTGTAATGCCAACAACAGCTGCTTTATTCTCCGTTAGATAAGCCGATGCGAGTGCTTGCAGTGCGACAAGTGTGTCATCCACCACAATGACAGCTCCTTGTGGTGGAATACCATGATCCTTTTGCCAGATCGCCCCTGCGGCACCCTTCTCTAAACAATCTTGCACAAACTCATGTCCGTCAAACCTTTCACCCACTAGCGGGATAAACAAACTGCCTTCCAAGGGTTTACGCGAATCGGTAAACACCCCTTCAACCGTTACATGGCCATGAGCAGCAGCGTCACTTAATGTTCCTCCACACATCTCGGCCAATTGTGCCAATGTTCTTTTTATCAATTGGATTTGCCCCTTATCGCTTCTTTGGCTATGATTCGGTCATCAAAATCGGTTTTGGTTGTGCCGATAATCTGATAGGTCTCATGACCCTTGCCCGCAATCAATACTACATCGGCTGGGCTTGCCATTTCAATAGCTTCATGAATCGCCTGGCGCCGATCCACAATCATCGTATAACGTTCAGCAGGAACAGATTCTTCAATCAGGCCCTGTTCAATGTCTTTGAGAATCAGATCCGGATCTTCTGTCCGTGGATTATCGGAAGTAACCAACACATAATCACTATACTTCGCAGCAATTTTCCCCATGAGAGGGCGTTTGGTACGGTCCCTGTCACCACCACAGCCAAACACGCAGATTACACGTCCTTCGGCAAACTCCTTCACCGTCCGTAACACATTCTCCAGTCCATCCGGTGTATGGGCATAATCGACAATAACAGCAAATGGCTGTCCTTCGTCCACTCCTTCAACACGTCCATCCACGCCTGGAACCGTCTCCAGACTGCGCTTGATCTCTTCCAGTGGAATACCTTCCACCAGTGCTGCAGAGATTGCTGCCATGGCATTGTACACATTGAATTTCCCTACCATGCGCAAGCGAATATCCGTGCTGCCCGAAAATGTATCCACGTGGAAAGAAGTTCCTTGAGAAGTGATTGAGATTTGGGATGCACGTACATCGGCCTCTTCACCCATGCCATATGTAATCACTTCAGCAGCCGTCACAGAGATGAAATAATTCGCAGCTGCATCATCTGCATTGATGACCGCGAACTTACGCTGCGAAGCATCTTGCGTATAGCCGTTACCCAGCCGTGCAAAGAACAATCCTTTCGCCCCACGGTATTCCTCCATGGAATGGTGGTAGTCCAGATGATCCTGCGTCAGGTTAGTGAATACCGCAGTACGGAAGTTGGTTCCCTTTACTCGTCCTTGTTCCAATGCGTGAGAAGAAACTTCCATGACACAGCAGTCCGTACCCTTCTGAACCATATCATGCAGACTGCGCTGCAGATCAAGCGCTTCTGGTGTCGTTCCTGACATCGGGTAGGTCCGACCGTCATACCGCATTTGAATGGTACCGATCAATCCTGTCTTGCGTCCATAATCACTCATGATTTTTTCAATCAAATACGTGGTTGTTGTTTTTCCGTTCGTTCCCGTAACACCAATCATATTCATCTTCTGGCTTGGCGAGTCAAAAAAGAAATCTGCCAGAACAGCCATTGCAAACCGGCTATCCTTCACAAGCAATTGTGGTACAGGCAGATCCAGTTGCCGTTCAACCACCAATGCGACTGCACCGGAATTAACCGCTTTTTCTGCATAATCATGACCATCTACCGTATGTCCCGGAAGACAGATAAACAGATCACCCGGTTTTACCTGCCGGGAATCTGTCTGAAGGTTTTGGCATTCTGTATTTGGTTCGCCCACGAGGCGGGCGGTGGTCAGCATCGATGCAAATTGTTTTAAAAGCACATGAATAACCTCACTTTTCCAATTATACTTCTGTTTTAGCATATGTCTGTATTTATTAATATCGTCAATACAGCCAAATAATGAAACGCACTTGGATGAACTTTGTTGCGCTTGAAGCCGAAACTGCTCCAGTGCACAAGTTATTCATCCTTCGTGTGATCGTGCGCATCGTTCAGTACATTCCCCATATAAATGCGGATGGTGGATCCCTGATCTACCCTTGCCCCGGGCTTGGGTGCCTGATTGATTACGTATTTACCACTGCCAGACTTGGCCAGCATAAAATTCATGTTCAGGTCTTCGTACAGATCTTCGACAGTAGCTCCTGTCAGGTCTGGAACTGTCACGATTTGGGTCTCACCATACTTGTATTCTTTCGCGACCTGATCCTTCCGAACAGGGACATTCATATAATGCAACGCATCTTCAAGGATGTTCTGTACAATCGGGGCGGCAACCACGCCTCCGAACTGAATTCCTTTGGGATTATCCACTGCGGTATAGACCACAATCTGAGGGTCATCTGCTGGTGCAAATCCGATAAAGGATACGATATGCTCGGTTGAGGAATAACGTCCGTTGATGACCTTCTGGGCTGTACCTGTTTTGCCACCGACCCGGTATCCATCAATGAACGCTGGACGTCCTGTTCCTTTGGCGACAACACTCTCGAGTGCTTCGCGTACTTGCTTGGACGTATTCTCCGAGATCACCTGACGAACCAGTTCCGGTTTGGCTTCTTCCATGACTTCTCCCGTAACCGGATGGACCCATGCTTTCGTAACATATGGCTTGTAAAGTTTACCCCCATTGATTGCGGCTGACACAGCTGCTACTTGCTGAATGGGTGTTACCGATACACCTTGACCAAAAGCGGTCGTTGCAAGCTCAACAGGGCCAACTCTGGACAGTTTGAACAAAATTCCACTGGCTTCTCCGCTGAGGTCGATCCCTGTCTTGGTGCCGAAGCCAAAGTCTTTAATATAGGAGAAGAGTGACTCTTTCCCCAGCCTTTGCCCGAGGGCCACAAATCCAGGGTTACATGAGTTCTCCACCACTTGCAAGAAGGTCTGACTTCCGTGGCCTCCCTTTTTCCAGCAACGCAGGCGGGCTCCACCCACCTCAACATATCCGGGATCAAAAAATTGATCCTGTTGCAGATTGACTTTTTTCTCTTCAAGCGCTGCTGCCAACGTAATGATCTTAAAGGTGGAGCCTGGCTCGTAGGTCATCCAGATTGGTAAATTCCGATTGTAGATCTCTGCGGGATATTGCTGATAATCGGCAGGTTCGTATCCAGGCCTGCTGGACATGCCCAAAATTTCACCTGTTTTGGGATTCATCGCTATGGCCAATGCTGAGTTCGCCTGAAACTTCACCATGGCCTGATCCAGTTCTCTCTCCATGATGGACTGAATGGATTTATCAATGGTCAGCTTGAGGTTAAGGCCGTCCTTCGGTTCCACATACTTCTCGGATGAGCCCGGCATTAGCCTTCCGGCCGCATCGGACAAGTAGGACACACTGCCATTCAGACCATTCAGCTTATCATCATATTTCTTCTCGACACCCGTTAAACCCTGATTATCAATACCCGTAAAACCAAGAATATGGGCAGCCAAATCATCATAGGGATAAAAACGTTTATTGTCCTCAGCAACAACGATACCCGGAAGCTTCAAATCACGGATGCGCTGAGCTTTATCCATCGTAATTTTGCGGCCGCCGGGTTGTAGTCGTACAATCAGTTCTCGTTTCTTGATGGTTGCCAGCACTTTTTCTTCCGTCATCCCAAGCAATGGGGCCAGTGCTTTAGCTGTCGTTTCAGCTTCTTTGACCTGAGCCGGAATAGCCATAATGGTCGGTGTCGTCACATTATAGGCCAGAGAGGTTCCATTTCGATCCAGGATCTCCCCTCGCTTGGCTGAGTAAGGAATATTACGCCGCCAGGATTCTTCTGCTTTTGCTGACAACTCCGGGCCTTTCCCGAGTTGTACATAAGCAAGCCTGATCATCAAGGCCGAAAATAACAAAACTAAAATCATTAAACTCCATAGCAACCTGCGCCGCAGATTTACACTTGATCCCTTCACGAAAAGATCCCCCCACTCGTCCCAAAATCATGACATTCGTTCCCTTCATGAATATTCAGGACAACCGGGGGTTAGAACAAGCTGTCAGAGCTCCCTATGGTAGCGAAGCCCCGTCTGTTGCTGGATCATCAGAGGATTCGGATTCATTGGCGGGAGCCTTGTTGTTGTCTGTTTCGTCTGTTCCATCGGTTTTACCTTCGTCGCCCGAGGCCTCTTGTTCCTTCACTTCAGAATCTGACGACGGATCAGAAGAGATTGGAGCCTCATCGGCTATACCTGTCACTGCCGCTTTGGCAGTTTGCAAGTTCAACTTCACGGTTCTCTGCTCACCTGCGACCTGCTCGGTTTGCTTCACGACATAGCCCTCACCTTCGACCGTTACCCCCACTTTCATGAGTGAAAGTACTTCAAGGGCATCACGAAGAGATTCACCTGTTAGATCTGGAATCTTCATCTTGCTGCTTTCTTCCGTTAGCAGATAGATTCGTTGGCCTGGATTCATAGAGGCGCCAGCAACCGGATACTGCCGAATTACATTATCTCCTTGACCAAGAGTAACATAAGCAATACCTGCGCTTAGAAGTTGGCTTCTGGCCTGTTTGGCTGTCTTGCCACTCAGGTCAGGCGCCTTCGCTTGCACGACAGAGACTTCTTTTGACTTTTTGTCAGGAGTTTTGGCAGTGTCCTTCGGTATTCCCATGTATTGAAGAGTCTGGCTGACAATCTTTTTGAATACCGGAGCAGCCGCGGTTCCTCCACCGATGTTGGTTCCATCCGGTTGGTCAATGACAACAAGTATGGCAATCTTCGGATTATTCACTGGTGCAAATCCAATAAACGATACAACGTCTTTGGACTTGCTGTATTCTCCGTTAACTACCTTTCTTGCCGTACCCGTCTTACCAGCTACACGGTAACCTTCAATATAGGCATTACGACCGGTACCAATCGTTTGATCTGCAACCACTTGTTCCAGATAACCGCTCACCAGCTTGGAAGATTCCTTGGAAATCACCTGACGAACCACTTTAGGTTTGATCACTTCCGTGGTCCCATCATTCGGGTTCTTGATCTCCTTCACCAGATGTGGCTCCAGCAATTTGCCGCCGTTGGCAATCGCAGAGATAGCTGCGACCTGTTGAATTGGTGTTACCTGTACAAGACCATGACCGTAGGCTGCCGTGGCAATCTCGGATTTGTATATAAGTGGCTTGATCGGTGACGCTGACTCATTCGGCAGATCAATACCTGTCTTTTTACCAAAACCGAATTCGTCTATGTAATGACGCAGACGTTCACCACCAAGCATGTTATAACCCAAGTTAACAAAGGCAATGTTACTCGACCGTTTGACACCTTCAAGATAAGATATCCAACCATAGGCATGTCCATTATCACTAATTGGGAAACCACCGATATATATGCGTTTGGATTCGAAACTAGCATTGGGATCAAAGAGTTTTTCTTCCACAGCTCCTGCCAGCGTAACTATTTTGAATGTACTACCTGGCTCATAGATGGATTGAGTGGCATGATTGATAAAATTCTTTTGATCAGGTGTACTCCCATACGAATTAGGGTTAAAGGTTGGCCAATTCGCCATGCCTAGAATCTCCATCGTGCTCGGATCTGCTGCAATGACCGTCATACTCAGTGGATTATATTTGGCAACGGCTTCTTTCATTGCATCCTCAATGTAAAACTGGATCGTGTCATCGATGGTTAGCGTAAGGTTTTTCCCGTTCTGAGGCGGCAGATAGTTATCCTGTGAATCCGGAAGTTTGATGCCCTTGGCATCCTTCTGATAATTCAAATATCCGTCTGTACCAGTCAGTGCTTCATCATATGAGACTTCAAGTCCATTGACAGCTTTCCCGTCACGGCTCATATATCCCAAGAGGTGAGAAGCAAGTGTTTCTTCAGGGTAAAACCGCTTCGACTCTTGAGCCATGACAATGGCATTACGAGCCTTGTATTCTTCTTGTAATTCCTCACGCAGTTCGTTGACTTTTTCCGCAAGCTCAGGACTTATCTTATACCCTTCACTGCGTACTTCACGCTGCTGATAGAACTTGCCATCTTCCTTTTTGGCTGTGACCAGAGCACGCATCTCACTCTCATTTTTACCAAGAAGGGCTGAGAGCTTTTCCGTCACTACATCCTGAATCCCAAGTTCATTAATTAACAGAGGATTCACGGAAACCGTGTATGCAGGCGCATCAGTAGCCAGAACATTACCATTGCGGTCCGTAATCGTCCCACGTGCGGCCTTAATCGTCTGTTCCCGCTCTACCAAACCGGCCGCCCTTTCCTGCCATACACCACCATTTACTACTTGAATGAAGAAGATTCGGGTTACGAGTACAAGAAAAAAGAGGGTAATACATCCCCCTATAAGCAACGTGCGCATCTTTATTCTTTTTATCATCGGAACACCTCTTTACTTACTGCTTGCTGTATTCGAAGACGATTCAGTACCTGTTGATTTCGTACTTGTTGAGCGTGGTACAAAAATGACATCCTTACCGGAAGCTTCAACGTAACCAAGTTGTTTTGCATTTTCGATGACCTGATTATTTAAGGTTTCTTTTTCCACCTGCAGGTCTGCAATTGTCTTCTCATACCCCTTGATATCCGTAATAGTAGCCTGGGCCTGTTTGTTCAGATCATAGATATGAGCATAACGAGACATTAAAGCTCCACCAACAAGGATAACTGCAACCAGGGTAATCAGATACAAAATCTTCTCGCGTGCCGGAAGACCCGTACGACGGGTCACCACTTTGGTGGTTTCTTTGTATCGTTGCTGGGTCACACGTTCCTGGGACGCTTTTTCTTTTACAGCGAGATTACCACGTGTATATGCCATACTCCGATTCTCTCCTCCACTCTTGATCTACAATTTCTCGGCAACGCGCAGCTTGGCTGAACGTGCACGTGAATTTTCGGCCAATTCCGTTTCCGTTGGAATTAGCGGTTTTCTGTTAACTAAACGCAGGGTACCCTTGCCGCCGCATACACACAACGGAAAATCGGGTGGACATGTACATTTTTCCAGATAACTGCTGAAAATTTGTTTACATATCCGATCCTCAAGGGAGTGGAAGGTAATAACAGATACACGTCCTCCTGGTGCCAGACAACGAACAGCCTGATGCAAGCCTTCTTCAAACGCACCCAACTCATCGTTAACGGCAATACGCAATGCCTGGAAGCTGCGTTTGGCAGGATGTCCACCCGTACGGCGAGCTGCCGCCGGGATGCCTTCCTTGATCAGTTCCACGAGTTCACCTGTCGTCTCAATGGTGGACTGCGCTCGTTTTGTGACGATAACACGGGCAATTCTTCTCGAAAACTTCTCTTCACCATAGCGATACAAAATTCGAGCAATCTCTTCTTCAGGCCACTCATTCACAATCTCTTTGGCCGTCAGCATTGCATCCTGGTCCATTCGCATATCGAGCGGAGCATCGTGATTGTAGCTGAATCCACGTTCTCCTT
The DNA here is from genome assembly GCF_038595085.1 of Paenibacillus sp. FSL R5-0749. NCBI lineage: Bacteria > Bacillati > Bacillota > Bacilli > Caryophanales > Paenibacillaceae > Paenibacillus > Paenibacillus sp. FSL R5-0749. The sequence continues at coordinate 4,697,534 of NZ_CP152005.1, forward strand.
CATCAAATTGCGGAGATGACACACCCAAGTCGTACAAAATACCGTCGACCTGTGGTGCACCATCCTTCATTGGCACATCCAGATCCTTAAGTACCTGTTCCAGATCTCGAAAATTGGTTTTCACCAATGTTACACGATCTCCATAGGCAGCGAGCTTCTCGCGCGCATTATCCAAAGCCCAATCATCCTGATCTAGTGCGATCAGACGTCCCCCTGGACCGAGCTTGGACGCAATCACGGAGCTGTGTCCGCCACCGCCTAAAGTGCAGTCCACGTATATACCGTCCTGCTTGATGTTTAATCCCTCTGTTGCCTCTTCTTTGAGTACGGTTATGTGGTGAAACAACCTGCACCCCTCCTGACTTTATAAATCAAAATTAAAATCGACCAGCTTTTCGGCAATGTCGTTGAATGCTTCTTCGGATTGATTGAAATAACTCTCCCATATGCCTTTGCTCCAAATCTCCACCCGGTTCGACACGCCAAGGACAACACAATCCTTGTCCAGCTTGGCATACTCTCTTAGATTGCCCGGCAGATTTACCCTGCCCTGTTTGTCCAGTTCACATTCGGTTGCACCCGAGAAAAAAAACCGGGTAAACGCACGTGCGTCAGATTTCATCAATGGCAGTGCTTTGAGCTTCTGTTCCATGACCCCCCACTCCTCCATGGGGTACACGAAAAGACACTGGTCCAAACCCCGTGTGACAACGAAAGACGGTCCCAGAGATTCGCGGAATTTGGCCGGAATGATAACCCGACCCTTATCATCAATGCTATGTTGGAACTCCCCCATAAACATTGGCCCACTCACTCCTCACCCGTTTCTCCCACTTTGCCCCACTTTCCACCACCTAAGCATAATAGATTCGCACAAAAAAATCAAAACCCTTCTTGCAATACTTGATTTTTTAATTTTTCAGCATAAAAAAACGTCTTTGATCCTGTCACTCAGGATCAAAGACGTTTCCCGTAAAACGGGCAATCGTATGTCTACACGCACATGAGCCATATCATCAATAAACCATTCTATACCCTTTGAATCAATTCATCAGCTTGTAATTATTGGATAAAACTTAAAATTTCCAGCTATCCAGGTATTTTTCTTGCTCAGCCGACAAAGAGTCGATACCAATATTCAAACTTTCCAGTTTATAGCTGGCAACCTGTTGGTCAATATCATAAGGTACATTAACAACGTTTTTACCTAACTCCGCATAGTTCTCACTCACATAACGCAGGCCCAGAGCCTGCAGAGCAAACGTCGTATCCATGATTTCGGCAGGGTGACCATCTGCTGCACCTAGATTCACGAGACGACCTTCTGCAAGAAGGTACATTTTGCGACCGTCTTTGAAACGATATTCCTCAATGTTACGGCGAACTGTGCGAATCGATTCCGAACGTTTAGCCAGTTCAGGTTTGTTCACTTCAACATCAAAGTGACCTGCATTACTCAGGATTGCTCCGTCCTTCATCACATCGTAATGCTCGCCCGTGATAACATCCTTATTGCCTGTAACTGCGATAAAGAAATCACCCAATTTGGCTGCTTCCACCATCGTCATGACACGGAACCCATCCATATGTGCTTCTACCGCTTTGATTGGATCAATCTCGGTTACGATCACATTCGCTCCAAGACCTTTGGCGCGCATCGCTACACCTTTACCACACCAGCCATAACCTGCTACCACTACGTTTTTGCCAGCGACAACCAAGTTGGTTGTACGAATAATTCCATCGAATGCAGATTGTCCTGTACCGTAGCGATTATCGAACAGATACTTGCAGTATGCGTCATTAACTGCAACCATTGGAAACTTCAATTGGCCTTCTTTCGCCAATGCTTTCAAACGAATAATACCCGTTGTCGTTTCTTCTGCTCCACCGCGAATTGTTGCTGCGAGGTCAGGGCGCTCGGATGCAATAATGGTTGCAAAGTCTCCGCCATCATCAATAATGAGATCAGGCTTCACTTCAAGCGCACGCAGTTGCAGAGATTTGAATTCCGCAGGTTCCGGATTGTATTTCGCATATACGGTAACACCGTCTTCCACTAATGCTGCGCAGACATCATCTTGTGTAGACAATGGGTTACTGTGCGTAATCGTTACTTCCGCCCCACCCGCTTGGATCACTTTTGCCAAGTAAGCTGTTTTTGCCTCCAGATGAAGACATATCGCAACCTTCAAACCTTTGAAAGGCAGATCCTGTTCGAACTGGCGACGAATGCGGTTTAATACCGGCATATGTGCCTCTACCCAGTCTATTTTCAGATGACCCTCTGAAGCGAGTCCCATATCTTTAACAATACTGTTTTGCAACGCAGGTGTAGTCATTCCATATCCTCCTTGTTTATGTGTTTCTTCTATTATAAAGGGCTCTATAGTTCAATAACCTTGTGCTCTCCAAGGAATTCGCTTGAGGCCTTAATCAGTTCTTCGATCCACTCGGAGCCATAACGATTCAGGTAAAAGAGTGCATTATGTACTCGTTCCTGTGGTTTGCCCGTTGGAAACAAGGAGTTTTGAATGCCGTTCCAGTGCCTTAGACTCACATTGTGTTTATCTTCAATGGCTTTGTGAGTCTGCTGTTTCAGATACTGCATTTGCTCGTTGATTTTACTCAAATTGGTATCGCCAATTCGTTCCAGCCCCGGATGAATCTCCGCGATCTCATCTAGCAATGGTCCATACAGATCAAGAAACGCTTCCTGAATCTTGTCAAACTGCTCATCTACCTGGAACGTCTCCTGTTGTGCGAGCCACTGTTCCTTCTTTTCTTCCAGATGATATTGTACATCCTGGAAAGAAAGTCCATATTGTTTCATATGTTTGTGATGAATATCTTCCATAATGGTGAAGGACAACCGCGGCAACAGAATGGGCATTTGCAGTCCGAACTGACAAAATGCTTCCCGAGTCAAACCCCAATATGCAATTTCACCTTGCCCCAAAATCACAGCGGCTACAGGCAGCACGGAATCCTGCATTAAAGGTCGCGTCAATACGTTGTTACTGAAGCGCTCCGGATGTTCTTCCAGTTCCTGAAGCAAACGCTCCTCCGTGAAAGAAACCAAACCTTTGCGATCACTATACAAACCGTCCTTCAACAACAGGAGCAGACGTGTACCTTCGTGAATGTAGAACAGATTCGCCCCATCCTCTGCTACTTCGGCAGGCATAGCATAACCCGCTTGTTGTACCAGGGAAGCTCCTTGTGCATATGCGTTGCGCAGCACTTCATTTTTGCGTATCATCCGCTCAAACACGGGCTGTTCCAACCTGCGTAACTCTGGATCGGCTGCATCCATTAGAACAAGTCCACTGCTGGCAAACAATGCAGATATCATACGGGCAAATGCATCACTCAGATTTGAACTGGATTGATGGATCTCCGTGATACTTTTCATCAATCCTGGTTTATGTATCGTATCAGGTAACAGATGCTCCACCTGTTCGAGTACATTTACCCATTGCTGCGTATCCACATGAACATTACTCACAGAATCCCTTCCTGCGAACCGTCCTTGTAACTTGATCTTCTTCATATCTCCCTGATGATCGGGTAGATACGTATGATTAACTTCATCCCAGTCATGGTCTTCACCGGCAATCCAAAATACGGGAACTACCGGACGTTGAAGTTTATCTTCCGCTTCACGCGCAGCTGCCACTACACTGGCGGCTTTGTATATGACGAACAGTGGTCCGGTGAGCAGACCGCTCTGCTGTCCTCCTGTAACCACCAGTGCATCTTGTTCTGCAAGACGTGTAATGGACGCATGAACCTCTTCATGGTCGTTCACCCGCTTATTATATATACGTAAATACTCTGCCAGATCACGACGATCAATACGTGTGTTCTCCGATTGATCCAGCCACTCGGCACGCGCCTGAAGTCCTGATTCCCAGCGAATGTCATACTCGTAAAGGCCACGCGCAGCATCTCTTGAACAGATATAATCTTCTGCAAGTCTCGATCCGCTGCGGAGTGCCTCGGTAATACCGTTCATGAGGTCTGCCTCCTATTCTGCTTCAAAGAGCCTTTCTTGATTGTACCGAATTCAAGGCCGCTTCGTCAAAAGAAAGTGATGAAAATACGAAAAAAACCGCCGAACGAGTCGGCGGCACTTAATACATCAATAATAGCATATCGCTTTAATATTCCTATTATACGTAAGGCTCTGCAACCCAGTGACCTTTGGAAACCTCAATCAATTGAGCATTTTCCAGATTGTACGGGTCATTCGCAGGACCACCAGATCCATTCTGAATCGGACTCATATGCTCTTCCGGCAGCAAGATGCGACGTTTGTTCGCTTCCACTTCCGGATCAGGTACAGGGATCGCTGAGAGCAACGTTTTGGTGTAAGGATGGACAGGGTTCGCATACAGTTCTTCACTTTCAGCGAGTTCAACCACTTTACCCATGTACATTACGGCAACACGGTCACTGATATGTTTAACCATTGACAAGTCATGCGCAATGAACAGGTATGTCAAACCGAGACGTTGCTGAAGTTCTTCAAGCAATTTAACGACCTGCGCCTGAATGGATACATCCAGTGCAGACAATGGCTCATCACAGATGATGAATTTAGGGTCTACAGCAAGTGCACGCGCAATCCCGATCCGTTGTCTTTGACCACCGGAGAATTCATGTGGATAACGAAGTGCATGACTTGGATTCAGACCTACCAGATCAAGCAGCTCTTCCACTCTTCTCTTGCGCTCTTTGGAGCTGGAAGCCAGGCCATGAATATCCAGGGACTCCCCGATAATATCCATAACGTTGAAACGCGGGTTAAGAGATGCATATGGATCTTGGAAAATCATCTGCATATCTTTACGCATTTCTTTCATTTTGCGCGGGGACAACTTGTAGATATCCGTTCCGTTGAAGTTAACATTTCCGCCAGTTGGCTCATAAAGACGCAGAATGGTACGACCTGTTGTGGATTTACCACAGCCGGACTCGCCTACAACGCCAAGCGTTTCACCTTCAAAGATATCAAAGCTTACGTCATTGACCGCTTTGAGAATGTTACCTTTACCCAAATTAAAGTACTGTTTCAAGTTTTTCACTTGTACCAGAGGCTTATTGCTACCTTTGATAATACCAGCCGGAGCTGGTTTTTCCTTTTTGGGCTCGTCTAGACGAGGCAAAGCATTCAGCAATTTAATGGTGTATGGATGTTGAGGGTTACTAAAGATTTCAGCAGTTGTTCCTGTTTCAACAACTTCGCCTTCCTTCATAACAACAACACGGTCACACATACCCGCTACGACACCAAGGTCATGCGTGATCAGCATGATAGATGTTCCCAGCTTTTGCTGCATGTCTTTCATGACATCCAGAATTTGAGCCTGAATGGTAACGTCAAGTGCAGTTGTCGGCTCATCCGCAATCAGAAGGGATGGACGACATGCAAGCGCGATCGCAATCATGGCACGCTGACGCATACCACCAGAGAATTGGTGAGGATAATGATTCATGCGAATAGCCGCATTTTTAATACCTACAAGTTCCAGCATCTCCAAAGCAGCTTTATTCGCCGCTTGTTTGGACATGTTCTGATGCTTGCGCAATACTTCAGTAATTTGTTTACCAACTTTAATGGTAGGATTCAAAGAAGTCATTGGATCTTGGAAGATCATACCAATATCTTTACCACGAATCGCTTCCATTTGTTTGTCTGTCTTATTCAGCAGGTCTTGCCCGTGAAAAGTAATTTCTCCGCTTTTGACCTTCGAAGGCGGGGAGGGAATCAATTTCATGATGGTTTGGGCGGTAACACTCTTACCACTGCCCGATTCACCTACGATCCCCAGCGTCTCTCCTTTGCCAAGTTCAAAACTCACATGTTTAACGGCATCAAATTCACCAGAACGTGTTGAGAACGACACACTCAGGTCTTTGACAGTTAAAATCGGCTCCATAATCCCACCTCCTGTTTCTATTTACGTAATTTCGGATCGAGTGCGTCACGCAGACCGTCTCCGAGCAAGTTAAATGCAAGCATTGTAAGAACCATCAGACCTGCTGGGAACCACATCCGCCACGGGAATAGCGTCCAGCCTGTAAGTGCATCATTGATCATAGAACCAAGTGAAGATCTTGGTGCTGATACACCCAATCCAAGGAAGCTCAGGAACGCTTCGGCAAAGATTGCATTTGGAATAGACAACGTCAATGTTACAAGAATCGGTCCTATTGCATTTGGTAACAAATGACGGAACAATTGACGCCCTGTGCTTGCTCCCATGGACCTTGCAGCAAGAATAAAGTCTCTGTTTTTGAGTTGCATAATCTCACCACGCACAATCCATGACATGCTGATCCAGCCTGTGATGGTGAGGGCAATGATAATCGTTGTCAGACTTGGTTCCAATACAACCAGCAACAAGATAACAACGAGCATGTACGGCAGGGAATAGAGGATTTCGGAGAATTTGTTCATAATTCCATCTACACGTCCACCGTAGAAACCCATGATCGCTCCATAAATAACCCCGATAACAAGGTCAATCAAGGCTGCGGCCAAACCTACAGTAAGGGATACACGTGCTCCTACCCAAGTTCTTACCCACACGTCACGACCAAGCTCGTCCGTACCGAACCAGTGCTCTGCACTCGGCGCTGCATTGGCATTCAACAAATCATTGGAATAATAATTATAACTTGTAAACAAAGATGTTGGACCAATCAAAGAGAAAATCACGACAAGAACCAATACACCCAGACTTATCATAGCAGCCTTATTGGTTGCAAGTCTGTACATGGCATCTTTAAAAAGGGATACACTTTCTTGCGGTTTAACCGCTGCCTGACTAGTCAGGTTCGTGTTCGCCGTTTCATTCTTTTTATTATTCGTGCCAGACAACGTTATGCCCCCTTCCGGCTTTCCAGCTTAATTCTAGGATCAATCAGCACGTAAGCGATATCCGTAAAGAAACGAGCCAACATCAGGAGGATACCATAGAAAATCGTAATCCCCATGATCATCGTGTAATCACGGTTTGTGATACTCTCTACGAATACTTTACCAATTCCCCCGATGTTAAAGATCTGTTCAATTACAACGGAACCTGTGATGATATTCGCTGTCATTGGACCAACATAAGTTACTACCGGTAGAATACCGTTTCTTACAACGTGTTTAAACATAATTGCAGGCCATTTTAAACCTTTGGCTTTCGCTGTTTTGATATAATCTGCATGTAAAACTTCAAGCATGCTCGAACGCGTCAAACGAGCGATAAAAGCAATCGGAGATGCAGATAGCGCTGCAACCGGAAGAACGTAATCCAATGGACCATCAAAGCCCATAACGTTAAACCAGCCTAATTTAGTAGCAAAGAGATACTGCAATAGTGACGCAAGCAAGAAGCTCGGTACAGCTATACCTATGACAGCGAGGACCATTGTGATATCATCAATGAGTTTACGGTGGTATACTGCAGCAATAAGGCCCAGCAAAACACCTACGATAATGGAGATAACAATTGCAAACACTCCAAGCTTCAGCGAAGCGGTGAATGTTTCGCCGATCATTCCGGCTACATCTCGATTGAGATATTTCATTGAGACTCCGAAATCTCCCTTAAGGATTCCACCCATATACTTCAGGTATTGTTCATACATCGGTTTGTCCAATCCATACTTCTGTTCCAGCAAGACCCGAATTTCAGGCGATACTTTCTTCTCGGATGTAAAAGGGTCACCCGGAATAGCCTTCATCAGGAAGAAGGTTGCAGATGCGAGTATGAAAAGCGATAGCAGCATAAATAGTAGTTTTTTCAACACATACTTAACCAACCCTTGCACACCTCCACAAACAATATTTTGTATACAAATCGATTGTAGAATTAGACAGAAATAAAGTCCAATCCATTTATCGGAAATTTCAAGAATTATAAGGAAAATCGGTGCACATACAAAAAAATCGGGATATATATGGAATTCCACATATATATCCCGAAGTAATCATATTAGACTTCAGAACAACTTATTTCTCTTCCAGATATGCACGAGTGAAGTCAATAGCTCCACTGAAATCAAGTTGTACGCCTTTCAGGTAAGGCTTAGTCAAAGATACGTTAGTGTAGTAATAGATCGGCATAACGCCCATTTCATCTTGAATCAGGATTTTCTCAGCGTCAGCAAATGCAGCCATACGTGCAGCTGGATCAGCGGATTTTACAGTTTCTTTAACATCTTTGTCATACTGTTCGTTGCTGAATTTGGAATCATTGTTTGTGTTTCCAGTAGTCCACATTTCCAAGAAGTTGTATGGATCGTTGTAGTCAGCAGACCAACCTGCACGAGCTACTTGGAAGTTTTGGTTTTGACGGTTCTCAAGGAATACGCCCCACTCTTGGTTTTCTGTTTTCACATCAACACCAAGATTTTGTTTCCACATATCAGCAATTGCCAAAGCGATTTTCGCGTGACCATCACTTGTGTTGTAGATCAAAGTAACAGCTGGCAATGTAGTGTAACCTTCTTCTTTCATACCTTCAGCAAGCAATTTTTTAGCTTCATCCACATTTTCTGTGAAGTAATCGTCTTTGTGCTCATCACGGAATTCGCCGTTTTCACCACGGATACCTGGAGGTACAAAGCCGAATGCTGGAATTTGTCCACCTTGTGTTACTTTGTCAACAATCAGTTGACGTTGAATTGCCATTGCAAATGCTTTACGGATTTTAACGTTGTTGAATGGTGCTTCATTTACGTTGAACTGGTAGTAGTACGTACTTGCAATACCAGTAGCTTTGAACTCGTCCGGCAATTCCGCTTTTACAGAAGGAATTTGGTCGGATGGGATTTCACCGTTAGGTGCACCAGTGTAGTCCAATTGTCCTGATTTGTAAGCTTGCAGTTCGGAAGCACTGCTGTTTGTCAAAGACATATCGATTTCAGCCAGTTTAATGTCAGCAGCTGCATGGTAACCATCATTTTTCTTCACAACAATTTTTTGACCTTTAGAGTATTGATCCATTACAAATGGTCCGTTAACGATCATGTTTTTGTAGTCTGTGAAGAATTTGTCATTTGTATCAGCAGATGCATGTACTGGGTAGTACGTGTAGAATGCTGTCAGACCCAAGAAGTAAGGTGTTGGGTTTTCCAACGTTACTTCAAGCGTGTGCTCATCAGTAGCTTTAACACCTACTTGAGAGAAGTCTGTAACTTTAGTACCTTTATATGTTTCGTCTTTGCTCAGGTTGTAACCTTCAGCACCTTTGATGTAGTACAATTGGTATGCATATGGAGAAGCTGTTTCCGGTTTCAAAGCACGTTCCCAAGAACGAACAAAGTCTTCGGCAGTGATTGCATCACCATTGCTCCATTTGGCATCCGGGTTCAGGTTGAAAACATATTTCAAACCATCTTCGGAGATTGTCCAGTCTTTAGCTACGCCGGCTTGTTCTTTACCGTCAGCATCGATGCGTACAAGACCTTCATACAAGAACTTCAGAACTGTGTTGGTTTGGCTGTCTTTTGCTTGAGCCGGGTCCAACGTAGGAGGTTCAGCTGACAGGTTAATTTTCAGGATTTGATCTTTAGCAAGACCATTTCCTTCGCTTGCAGAACCAGTATCGGTGTTACCTGTGCCTTCGTTTTTCGATCCGCACGCTGCAAGTACGGTACCGAACGCCAGAATCAGCGTCAAAAGGACTAATAGACTTTTCCTTTTCATCTAACACGTTCCCCCTAAATTGATATGGTTTATATGTTTATAGATTATACAACCACCGGTCAAAAAAATCTACATTACTTTTTCAGAAAGTAATGTTTTTTTCAGTTTTCGACAAAATCGACACATTTTTCAGCCCTTTTGCGTTATGTATCCTCACATCTGTTGCATGAAGTATCTAAATAATCCAAATAAAGTAAACAAAATATATCCGAAACTCATGATTACAAAAGCCATGCGCCAAACGGCCCGGAACATTCTACCCCCATCAACCTTTCCCTTTAGTCGATTTTGCGCTCCCCCGATGAATCCAAGTGCTAGTAGTATGAGTAATAATGTCAGATAAAAACCAAAATTCGAATCAAATGTTAAGTTGAATAACGCCGATACTGAAAATACAAGGAAAAAGGTGGTTACATCCATTGCCGTCCGCAATGCTGTGCGCTTGTCTTTTTTCCATAAGTACATGCCCCAATAGACGAGAAAGAACGGAAAAAAAGGTAATATACTCAGCACGATAAAAAGTCCCATTAATTCACTCCTTCCGGTTGCATTCCTTCAATCAGTTGAAGCAGTAGTTCATGTGTAGGTGCAGTAAGGCCCGACTTTTGTGCCATCTTTACAATATGTCCGTTAATTGATCCGACTTCTGTACCACGTCCAGCGAGAACATCTGCAAGCATGGAAGAAGTGTTCGTTGCAGTCGAACGACAGACTAATATCAATTGATCCCACATATCCTGATCCAAACATATTCCGCGTTCAGAGTAGACTAACAATACTTCTTCATATAACTGCCGCATTAGCCTCTTGCGTTCTTCCGTGGTGATCAATTCTCCGTTCGGGATTCGCCATAACGCTGTAAGCGGGTTAATGACTGCGTTAATTAATAGTTTCCTGTATATCAGCTTATCGATTTCATTCGACACTGTACAGTCAAATCCTGCCTGCTCCAGGACTCTTGAAAGAGTAAATATTCCTTTTTCCTCTATAGAGATAGAAGCTTCTATATGTGTATTATGATTTCCCAACCTGGTTTCACCCGCCCCTGCACGAGTCACCTGACGCTGTGAACGCTTCGCACCTTCTGTTGTAACCGCACTACAGAGAAGCGAATTTGGCATAGCAGCATGAAGTTTTTCCAGATGGCCCATCCCATTTTGAAAACAAGCGATATTCAGCATATGATCTTGCAATGGGCTAATCTCATGAATGAAATCATCAATGCCTGTCTGCTTAACCATGAGCAGTAACCATTCTCCTGGCGTGTTCTTCCATGTGTCAGTCAGCTCACTTATGGGTTTCACATGTATTTGATCCGGTAGAATATGTATCTCCTTGTCTCGTTCCACAAGGGTTACTCCATCATGACTGAGAAGGTCTGCCTGAGCCGTTGTTCTTGTCCAGAATCTGACCTGGTTACCTGTCAACAGCAGTTTCCCGCCATATAATAGACCCAGCGCCCCCGCTCCAACGATGTCAATGATCATATCATGCACTCCTATCCGCTTCAGTAGTTACGCTTCCCTTATCTATAATAGAACAAAAACACTAAACTAAAAACCCGTCATACCTGCCGTTATGTAACGGAGGTGTGACGGGTTCATACCTGACTCTCACAAATCAGACGTCTGTACTTGCTATTCAATTCGTTCCAGATTCCCGTTGGCATCCATCTTGAAACGTGTCTTGAGTTCTTCTTCTTCTTCGGACAAAAATGCAAGTCTGCGAGCACGATCCATAATCTGAATCAAAGCTTTGTAGTCGTCGTTCACCACGCGGTAATCCGTTTGTACTTCATTCACTTCCTTGGAGAGACGATCATTCTCAAGACGCAGTTCAAGCAATTCATCTTCTTTCTCACGAAGCTCCTTCTCCAACATCTTGAGTTGACGATTACTCTCCTGCACGGTTCCCTTCCATTGTCGCAGAAAGCGAATGACTGCATCCATCGATAATGAATCGTCCGAGATCCCATCTGATTTGTACAGATGTTCTTCAGTGTCCAGTGTAGACAATGCAGCAACCTGTGGTCCGAGCATCGCTGGCTGCTTTCTGAGATAACTTCGTTTTTGCCGTTGTGCCTTGGCGTTACTGATGGCAGACTCATACTTTTTACGTACACAACTGTTCCAGCGAAAACCGCATGCGGCAGATGTTCTGCCTATTTTTTCGCCTACCTCTTCAAAAGCGGCCAATTGTGTACTGCCTTCCCGAATATGACGCAAAGTAACCTCAGCTAATATCAAATCGTCCTCTGTACTCCAAGCATCCTGTCTCACTGCAGTCATGCTATAATACCCTCCTAACAACATCCTAAAATAACCGTCCGCATTACCGGAAGCCCGGTATGTGAATTAGGTATAAAAGCTGCTTCATTCATTCTTATGCCTCTCATAGAGTTCATAGAATTGATTTCATACTAAAATGTATTTCCACATTCAGGCTTGCTCATACGTGACACAAGTAAAACTTCTCTCTTTATACTTCATTTGAGCAAAAAAAGAATTCGCTTTCATATCCAAATTTGTTTACACGTTTTTCCTTTCCCGGTATAATGTTGTGTAGACAATCTATGATCGTACTTAGAGAGGAGGATTTACCGTGGCACGCATGTTTCGGGTACTCGGGTTCTTCACGCTTGCGATTGGCCTGATGGCTTTTGCGGGAGATCTGGTCGAAATGGCTTTGCTTTTTTTCCTGCAGACTGCGTTTTTTGTCATTTTGGGATACTTGAAATTTACTGAAAGAACGTACATATTGCTCTTCTGGGGTTATATGATCGTCACATTCACGGGGTTCAGCTACTGGACCGTATTCCAAATGGGTTTGCCGCTATAATCCACCTGCAGCATCAAAGTAATCCGATATCTGTCGGGTTACTTTTTTGTTGTGTTCAGATTAAATGGTTGTTCATGGTGTTATGTAACCTCTAAGGATAATTCACGTATTTGTTTCATATATTGTCTGGAAGACAACTAGCCTGTACTATTGTCATTGAAGAAGTGGAAAGGAGAATGATCGTTGAGACGTCATAACGGCATTGCCGCATTTATATTATGCATCATTGTATTTCTGCAACTACCCTCCAACTATGCCTATGGAGAGCCTTCATCTGAGGATACACGTGAAATATTGCAAAAAAGTCTATCCATCGTCGAAATCGATCATGAAATTGAACGTATCGCAGGCAGACAGAAGCAGCTGGCTCAACAATACGAGAGATTATCCGTCCAACTTCAGGATCAGGAAGAACAGATACATATTCAGCAAGATCGGGCCGGAGCTGTAGTGAGGTCCTACTATACTGGAGAACGTGACAGTCTTCTTATGACGGTCCTAGGGGCCCGGTCATTCAAAGACCTGTTTGTACTGTATGATTATTATCAGATTATTATTGGCCGGGATCAGGCTGTGCTGGACAAGTATCAGGACCGGTATCGCAACCTGCAACAGACTTCCACTCAGATTCGTCAGACTACAGCAGAACTAACCGAAATGAAGACTAATCTTCAAAACCAGCGGGAACGTGTAGTCGCCTTGCAAAAAGAAGTAGATGCCCAAATAGCCACCAGCGGAGATGCGGCGGCGATTCAGAAACTAATGGATGAATTAACTCTCTATTGGGAGAATATCGGCATCTATGAGGTGAAACGATATTTCAAAGCATTGGCATCTGCCATGCAGAACCTGCCTGATTTTATACAAAAACAAAACGGAGGCATATCCACAACTGGAACAACGTATACGATTCGTATTGGGCAGGATGAGCTTAACGCATTTTTACGTTCGCAAAATCCTATCTTTGAAGACTTTGCCTTTCAGTTTAATCAGGATAAGATTATCGCATCCGGTCAGCGGGATCAGTTGCAATTAAGCATTGAAGGACATTATACGGTAGAAAATGAACCTCAGAACTCCATTCGTTTTCATGTAGACAAACTAGTATTTAATCAGCTTGAATTGCCCGACACCACCCGCCGAATGCTGGAAAGAGAATTCGACCTTGGATTCTATCCACAGAAAATCCTGTCTTTTGTCAAAGCAACGGATGTTTCAACAAGTGAAGGCATACTGGAAGTTAAACTAGCTATATCATTTTAAAGAGCTTGTTCTAATACTATTTACGTATTGATTCGCTGTAATCTCTCCCTTTAAGAATTGTTGTACCTTTTTATGAAAACGAGTGATTAGAGCAAGACTTTCTGTCGTTGACGCAGGGGCATCTTGGGTTGTTGAGAACCAGGAATGTCTCTTTGTCATTTCATAACGTCCAGTAAGTTTCTCGGACTCCAAATCCAGTTCCTGTTGCTTTGCAGGCAAACGGTTGACCTGTTGGTACCATTTTAACTGTGAAGGAGCGGACGTCATGCCTTCAATCCATCTACTGGCCTCCTCAGCCTCAACCGAACCCGAAGTAATGACAAGGCTTCTGGAGCTTACTGTTTCCAAGGATTCAAAAGAAATGCGCTCCAAAGAATCTTTATGAACGGTACTCGCTTGATCTGCACTTAATAATTGAGATAACAAGGATACAACCATTGGTATGTTAGTCTCGTCAGCAGTTGATGAGAACATCGGATAGGTAGACTGGACCATTATATGAGGTTGAATGTGATTCATCAATTGAATCCCCTGCGGGAGGTCTCCCGGTTGCGAATCTAATTGCGTTTGATTAACTTGATCAGGCGCCATTCTCGGTTCAAGATGATTTAACCACGCATTTGTCCCGTACATATCATTGATGTTCATTGTAATTAAAGGGATTCCTTCGGCATTCGCTTGTTGAGTAAGTTTGACCCACTGATCTTTATTGTGAGGTAATGACTCCATTCCAGCTCTCTTCAGAAATGAAGATTGTGCAGCCAGAATGTACGGATCAAAATCAAAAGGCATTCCCCATTGATAACCATTCCACTCTGTCATTCCCCGTAATCCAACTACTGTATCACCGAGAGACTTCGATAATGTTGTTCCATTTAACGGATACAGGTACCCTTTTTGGGCATAGTATTGCACTTCTTCACTATCGAGCAGAACCACATCGCCGTTCTCTCCTAGTGAAAATTCAAGATCCAAAACACGCTTATATGTATCCGGCTTCTCATTCCGAAGATTAATCTCTACCAGTTGGGAAGCAGCAACTTCTTTGGCTAACTTTTGAAAAGCTTGGAACTCTTCATCCGACATGGCAACCACAATCTCCAGCGGAGATTGAGCATCTTCATTACGTGACGAATTACCCGGAAAAGCATCTTTCTCCTTCTCTTGTTCCTGATTGAGCTGCGAACCTCTAAAGTCAAAACTCGGTGACAAGATCGTTAACGAAAGCAGCAATACCGCGAACAAAACAACCTGATGTTTACGCTTCATTAACTTCCCTCCTTGTTCACCTAGTTTTTTCCTGCAGCAATTATTGTAACAAATAAGTAGTACTCTTGTCCTACCCTGCCGAAAAACACTTTTTCGGATTTTTGCATACTACGAGCATATCGAGTTCTGTGCAATAACGCTTTCTTATTTTTTCAGCAAAAAAGCCGGCTCCAGGAGCCGGCTTCAATAACAACATTTTCCGGGAAATAAATCCCCTGAATTTTACAATAAATCAGCCGCAAGTTGTGCCAGCTTGGACCGCTCACCTTTTTCGAGCATAATGTGTCCGCTGATTCCCTCTTGCTTAAACCGTTCCACGATATACGTCAGACCGTTACTGGCCGAATCAAGATACGGATGGTCGATCTGTTCGGGGTCACCCATCAAAATAATTTTACTGCCTTCACCGACCCTGGATACAATGGTCTTCACTTCATGGCGGGACAGATTCTGAGCCTCATCAATGATGATAAACTGTCCAGGTATCGATCTTCCACGAATATATGTTAATGCCTCCACCTGAATACTGCCAAGCCCCATTAGAATTTTATCGATATCTCCAGCTTTTTTGGTGTCAAACAAAAACTCCAGATTATCATAAATCGGCTGCATCCATGGACGAAGTTTTTCTTCCTTCTCACCAGGCAAGTAACCGATATCTTTCCCCATCGGAACGACAGGACGAGCGATTAACAGTTTTTTGTATTTATGATCATCCTCTACCTTAAGCAGACCTGCTGCAAGTGCCAGCAAGGTTTTCCCTGTTCCAGCTTTACCGGTAATGGTAACAAGCGGGATGTCGTCATTTAAAAGCAGTTCCAGTGCCATGCGTTGTTGTGCGTTACGTGCGCTAATGCCCCAGACATTATCATTACTGAGGAAAAGCGGCTCCAGCTTTGTTCCCTCTGTATTCACTTTAAGTAAAGCCGATTTATTGGTTCCCATCTCATCCTTGAGAATGACGAATTCATTCGGATATAACGAGTAAGACAACTGTAGCGGTTTGATTGGTAAAAAACGATATGTGTAAAACTCATCAATCACTGACGGATGAACTTTTAGGGCCGTATAACCTGGATATAACTCGCTGAGTCCTGCCGTCCGATCTGATAAGTAATCCTGTGTAAACAGACCAAGTACATCCGCTTTGATACGCACAAGAACATCTTTACTGACAAGCACGACCTGACGTTCGACTACTTCCTTTTCATTCTCTTCGATCTGATAATTCAGTGCGACAGCCAGAATTCGATTATCGTTGGATACTTCACCAAACATTTCCTGAACTTTTACGAAACTCCGATGATTCAGCTCTACTTTCAGGTTACCTCCATTAGCCAAAGGTACCCCACTGTGCAGGTGACCCAGCTCACGTAATCCATCCAACAGTCTGGATACATTACGGGCATTACGCCCAATTTCATCGGCATTTCTTTTTTTGGAGTCGATCTCCTCCAATACAACCGCGGGAATGATTACCTCATGTTCCTCAAAGGCAAATATGGCATTGGGGTCATGCAGAAGCACGTTGGTATCCAATACAAAAATCTTTTTCATTCAATCCCCTCCAAAGCGGCGTCGTTAAAGGCATGGATAGTGTGATCTTTCAGCAGCGGCATGGACAATCATGATCCCATACATAAATGTATTCGACTAGGGCAAAATAATTGTCAACCATTCTGAAAAACTCCAAGAAAGGATGAACATTTATGAAAATATGGGTTTGCACGCTGCTTCTGATCTTTATACTTACAGGTTGCAATAGTACCACTCGTAACGCTTCTCAGGAACCGCATACGTCACATCCAAGAAGCTACGGAGGAAATATTACAACTCAGCAAGATCAAATGAAAGGATCTCACATGCTCGATGCACAGGAAGATCGGTTGAATCCTTCACGTTTGGACCGTCTTAATGAAAATACAGGTGAAGTCCACGATACCAACATTGCGGATGATGCAAAGAGTGGCCGGATGCCAAATGAAAAACGAATCAATCACCTTAAAGCACTTGCCAAGCAAGTGGAAGGTGTTAAAGATGCGAACTGCGTTATACTCGGTAATACGGCTGTGGTCGGTATTGATGTTGATGGTGAACTGGAACGTGCTCGGGTAGGTACCATCAAATACGCTGTTGCCGAAGCGCTTCGTAAAGATCCCGAAGGTGTAGATTCCATTGTTACTGCTGATGCCGATGTCACTGAACGAATTAAAGAGATTGGTGAACATATCCGTCAAGGGCACCCCATATCCGGTTTTGCTTCAGAACTCGCTGACATGGTGGGACGAATTATCCCTCAACTCCCGAAAGACGTCAAAGTCCGTCAAAATCCGGATGAACACGTGAATCAAAAACAACAAATGCAGCAGCTGCATTCATCAGACAAAAGACAACAAAAAGCCCAGTGATCTCTCACTAGGCTTTTTTCATGGCAGCAAAAACCTGCCCATCTAATTTTTCAGCAGCACGCTGATCATATACTTTGACATATTGAGGCACGGAGGACAGTTGAGCGCCGTAAAACAGAGCATTCCTCACCGCTTCAATCGTAATGTCGAAACAGCACATATTAAATGGAACATCCTGCAGCGGATCTTGTCGTACCGCAGCACGTCCGTTCACTGCGTACACTGTCTCTTCTCCAAAGACAGTAATCGTAATGAGTGGGTTAGTCATCATGTTATTCACTAAGCGCGAACGATGATCGATCGCTAAACGAAAAGTAGAAGCATTCTCCGCATAAATCCAGGAGATGGCTGTTGAAGTCGGACCTCCGGATTCTACATCCACTGTGCTCAGCAGCACAAAGGTCTCATTCTTGAATTGCTGTAAAAGAGATTCAGTTAATTGTGTGACGGCTTCGGACATTCAACCAGCCCCCTAACCTTCTTTATGCAATTCTTAAACTTGGTTTATATTATTATAGCATACGAATTAATGTGCTTCCAATCCCAAAAGAATGAAGGTTATTCACTCGAAGTTGAAGTCGTTACCTTACCTGAAAGAGTATCTTGTAATGCCTGCTTCGCATTGGCGAGTTCCGTTTCATTAATATACACATAAGGACTTCTCCACTCTCCGGTTACCGGAGTATAATGTACATCCGAGGTGGAGATGTTCCAATACGTCGAGATAAAGTTTTTCATTTGTTCCGATTCCACATCTGTCGTCATGTTCTTGTCAACTGCACCAATCACTTTGCTAATCTTCGTAATTCCCCCAAGAGATTTCATCTGATCCAACATGGAGTTCAATACTTGGTTTTGACGTTTGTTACGGTCAAAGTCATTGGATTCAGCAGTCTTCGGATTACAATTGGATTTGCGGTAACGCACAAAATCCAGTGCCGCTTTACCATCAAGATGTTGTGCGCCTGCGAC
The DNA here is from genome assembly GCF_038595085.1 of Paenibacillus sp. FSL R5-0749. NCBI lineage: Bacteria > Bacillati > Bacillota > Bacilli > Caryophanales > Paenibacillaceae > Paenibacillus > Paenibacillus sp. FSL R5-0749. Next base: position 4,715,996 of record NZ_CP152005.1, read on the forward strand.
CAGATTGATATCTGTCCCATCGGCTGTATCTCTATAACACATATTTTTATCCACAGTCACATCCACGCCACCCACGGCATTAACAGCGTCACGGAAAGCCTGGAAATTCAGTACGGTTGTATAATTAATATCTACATCCAAATACTTACTCATCATTTCTTTCATCTGATCCTCTGCATTTTTACCAGTGGTTTTTTCCTGTGCTTTAAACCTCGGATAATAGGAATTCAACTTGTTGGATTTGTACCCATCCAATTGAATACGCGTGTCTCGTGGCAAAGATACAATAGTTGCCGTCTTGGTCTCCGGATTCAACGAAGCCACCATTACGACATCCGAGAGATATGTGCCCGTTTCAGGACGGTTATCTGTGCCTAATAACAGCATCGTGATCGGTTTGGTTGTGGCTGACATGCCGGGAGGTACCGGTTTATCGATGCCTGTGTCCACGACTTGATTGTATACCCAGTACGCATATCCACCACCTACCAGAATGGCAATAACCAATAGACTTAAAAAGATTCTGCCAAAAGCATTCATTCTCTTTTTCTTCTTAGGTTGCTTGCCCTTGCCATTCTTCGATCCAGAAGCACCGGATTGCGTTGGTGCCTGTCTCCGTGGAGGCAGTCCGTTCGAATTTGAGTTCATATCTTCAACACCTTTATCACATCTGTTTTTTGTCTAAATAAAAGACAACCGCTTTCCCTAAGGAAAACGGATGGTCTGTACAAGACAGGATTTATGAATTTCGAGCGGCAGCTTCCGCTTTTTTCTTTTGACGGCCTTCGATAAAATAACGCACTCTCACTAACAACATCAAACCAACCGCAACCAACAAACATTGAATGATGGGAAGCTTGTCGATCTGGAAAATAAGAAGCATGAATGTGCCCATCGCCATCAATATATAGAGAACGATTTCCTTACCAAGCGGCAATTTCTGACGTACCCGAAACACCTTGTTATATACGTAAGTAATCAATACAAAGATGACGATGTAGGCTACGATCGGGTGTGATGCGAACCATGATTGCATGCACAGCCAGCTCCTTTCGTGTTCATGCTAGAGTATAAGTTAACTGGTTGATGAAACTCCCTTTAGCAACTTAGAGAGCCAGTACGTGCATCGTGACCGTTTCGGTCTCAGCTCGTTCTTCCGATCGCTGTTATCCCCAGATTTTTTGATTCATTTTCAATGGTAAAATCCGGGGATAAAGGCGAACGCTTCGCTTCTTCCGAATCGATTCTGTTCCCTACACTACGTTAGCTGTACAAGCTCTCGTTACTAGCCGGGCCCATCAAATGCTAACTTATATAAATTATTTTGTTGTTATTAGGCTTTGGAAGCCATTTTGCGTTGTTTTTCTGCACGTTCACGCTCGGATTTATTCAGGATCTTCTTACGAAGACGAATGGATTTCGGTGTGATCTCACAATATTCATCTTCATTCAGGTACTCAAGCGCCTGTTCCAATGAGAAGATAATCGGAGTTTTAATTTTAACTGTATCATCTTTACCAGAAGAACGAACGTTAGTCAGTTGTTTTTCTTTGCAGATGTTAACAACGATATCATTATCACGTGTGTGTTCACCAACAATCATACCTTCGTAGATCTCAGTACCCGGCTCCAAGAAGAGCGTTCCGCGATCCTCAACACCCATCATTCCGTAGAACGTAGATGTACCCGTTTCAGTTGAGATCAGCACTCCTTGGTGACGTCCACCCACTTGACCGGATACTACTGGAGCGTAGCTGTCAAATGCATGGTTCATAACACCGTAACCACGAGTCAATGTCAGGAAGTTTGTGCTATATCCAATCAAACCACGTGCTGGAATCAGGAACTCCAGACGAACTTGACCACTACCTGTGTTAACCATGTTAACCATCTCTGCTTTACGTGCACCTAGGCTCTCCATTACGGAACCCATGCTCTCTTCAGGGATATCAATCAACAAGCGCTCAACAGGTTCCATTTTCTTACCGTCAACTTCTTTAACGATAACTTCTGGTTTGGATACTTGAAGCTCATATCCTTCACGACGCATGTTCTCAATCAGGATACCCAAGTGAAGCTCACCGCGTCCGGAAACGACAAATGCATCCGGGCTGTCCGTTTCATCAACACGAAGGGAAACGTCAGTTTCCAGTTCTTTCAACAAACGCTCACGAAGTTTACGGGAAGTTACCCATTTACCTTCACGACCTGCGAATGGACTGTTGTTCACGAGGAACGTCATTTGTAGTGTAGGCTCATCGATTTTCAAAACTGGAAGTGCTTCTGGATTGTTCGGATCGGCAATGGTTTCACCAATGTTGATGTCCTTGATCCCTGCAATGGCAACGATGTCGCCTGCTCCTGCTTCTTCCGTCTCAATACGTTTGAGACCCTGGAAACCGAACAGTTTCTCGATACGTGCAGTTTTGCTCTTGCCATCACGCATAATAACCGTTACCGATTGTCCTTGACGGATCACACCGCGGTTAACACGACCAATGGCAATACGGCCAAGGTATTCATTGTAGTCCATCAAAGTAACGAGGAATTGAAGTGGTTCTTCAACATTTTCGGTAGGGTGTGGGATATGACTAACGATCGTATTGTAGATCGCCACCATGTTGTCATCCTGTTTAGCAGGATCACTTTCCATGCTGGATGTTCCGTTCAATGCGGAAGCATATACAACAGGGAATTCAAGCTGTTGATCGTTGGCACCCAGTTCAATGAACAGGTCCAATACTTCATCAATTACCTCAGCCGGACGAGCCGCTGGACGGTCAATTTTGTTTACAACAACGATAGGTGTCAGGTTGTGCTCCAGTGCTTTACGAAGTACAAACTTCGTTTGTGGCATACAGCCCTCATAAGCATCAACAACGAGCAATACGCCGTCAACCATTTTCATGATACGTTCCACTTCGCCACCGAAATCGGCGTGTCCTGGTGTATCCACAATGTTGATCAGATAATCTTTATAAGTTATAGCCGTGTTTTTGGCCAAAATCGTAATACCGCGTTCACGCTCCAAATCGTTGGAGTCCATTGCGCGCTCCTGTACCGTTTCGTGATCACGGAAAGTACCGGATTGCTGGAGCAACTTGTCGACGAGCGTAGTTTTCCCGTGGTCGACGTGGGCAATAATCGCAATATTGCGAATGTGTTCTCTTGAATGCATGGTTTGTATCCATATCCTTTCCAATTTCAATTCTTATCTACTAAACTTCCCGCAATTTCGCAGGTTACTCACAAAATAAGCGTCGGTGATATCCCGACGCATGTCTATATCCCTTATATTATAGTTTATTATAGGTAAAAATCAAGATATTTCGCACGAAAAGACCATTGGGAATGTTACCAGCCTCTCCCTTGCCGTCCTCGTCCAAGCAATAACCAGACTCCGCCCAGGATCAAAAGAACAGCAAGGACATAGATTATTCCCGTTTGCAGCAAGGTAAATCCGAATAATATGATGGATACCGCACCAAGGATCAAAGCTGCAGGTAATACATATTCCGGTCTTCGACGCTCAGCCATTCCATATTCGAGCAGCCCTATGGCGATCCCAAGCAAAATTGCTGGCCAGAGCCTGCTCATCAGTCCAGCACCCCATGTATTGGTTATACTGAATAACACACCATACACCGTTAGTATGCCGGCTGGAACAAGTGACCACGACGGTGAAATACGCGCATAATATAACGCATGAAGGGCTATGCCTGGCAGCAAGATCAGCAAAGGCCAGAAGTTACGACCAATAAATCCAAACACGCCAAACTTACCGAGCAGAATAATAATTCCAGCAGCTACAATAAATATGCCAATTGCTTTTTCATTTCTCATCCTCATCTGCAATCACCTCTTATACCATGGCTATGTACTTTATTTCTTTGATAAACAATTTACAATCCATGCTGACTGTTGATTTCCTAACCTGTTATCCTGCTTCTAGTGTATCTGATGTTTCGGCAAAAAACTATACTTTATGTCGCACTTTGCAAGTGCCCTTTACCTGTATTACCCTAAAATGTGCAACTTATGACTAGCCCAATGGAACTTCTAATGGCAAGAGTATTCGCTCAACACAGGACCGCCTAAACCTGAGGGTTCGGGCGGTCCTGTGTTCAAGCTTTTATCCATAGTCAAACTATGCGTTCTTCCTCACAAATTTATGGGCTCCTCCAACCGCTATTACAAGACAAGCCATTGCTGCGGGCAACAGCGTGTGTACCTCTGATGCCATTCCTCCCAGCCATTCTCCTAACTTGGGGTCTTTCATCACCATCTCACCAGCTGTGAAAGCCAGAATGCCTGATCCGGCGAATACCAGAATCGGAAATCGCTTGAGCAAACCAACAATTAGCCCACTGCCCCATACGACAATGGGAATACTTATTGCAATCCCGATGACGATCAAAGCCAAATCTCCATCTGCCAAAGCCGCTATAGCCAAAACGTTATCCAGGCTCATTACAAAATCGGCAATCAGAATGGTTTGAATGGCTTTCCACGTCGTAGAAGCTTCCCGAATATGTACTTCATCCTCATTTTGAAGCAGTAGCTTCACTGCAATCCAGAGTAGCAACAGTCCACCTGCCGCTTGGATAAAGGGAATCCCGAGTAATAACACTGCGACGAAGGTTAACACACAGCGTAGCAGCACCGCCCCAAAAGCTCCCCACCATACCGCTTTTTGGCGTTGTATCGGTGGCAGATCCTTGCTAGCAAGCGCAATAACAACCGCATTATCTCCACTCAATACCAGATTGATCATTAAAATCTCAGTCAACAGCCAGAGTGTATCCATGTCCTCATCCCCCCACATTAACTTGTATGTCAGAGTTGTCCATGCTATTCTTAATGATTGAACCGTATATAAGGAGTGACATAATACATGGAGCTATTTAGCCCCGCTTTCTGGCTGGCTTTGCTGAACGTTGTCTTTATTGATCTCATTCTGGCTGGAGATAATGCCATCGTCATTGGTCTTGCAGCTCGAAATTTGCACCCTTCCGTGCAGAAAAAGGCAATTCTATATGGAACGGGCGGCGCACTTCTGATTCGAATCTTGGCAACCGTTGTTGTTTTATGGTTGCTTAAAGTGCCTTGGCTCTTGCTGGTGGGAGGCATACTGCTGATCTGGATTGCCTATAAATTATTGGCGGATCAGGGAGATGAACACAATGATATTCAGGCGGGGACTTCCTTATGGACTGCTGTTCGTACCATCGTGATCGCAGATGCAGCCATGGGACTCGATAACGTGATTGCCGTTGCCGGAGCTGCGCAGCAGCATCTTGTGCTTGTCATTCTCGGGCTCCTGATCAGTGTACCTATTATCGTCTGGGGCAGCACTCTGTTTATCAAGCTCATTAATCACTTTCCCTGGATCATCTATGTCGGAGCCATCGTTCTCGGGTATACGGCATCCAATATGATTACCGAGGAGCAGCGACTCTCGCCTTACTTTACTGAACATCCGGCATTGCGAATTCTCTTCATCGTTGTGGTTATCGCAGGCGTAGTCTTTGCAGGTTATCGCAAACGCTCCAGCAGTTCGAGTCACAAGGGATCTGGCGGGGAACAGCAACGCTCCTATTCGTAGGCTATTTAATTTTATAATTGCTCCTGAACACAGCAAAGGACTGAACGATATTTTATCGGACAGTCCTTTTTTGCAGTTAACATAGCCCTTATTATGTCAGCCATGCTCATTTTTATTGAGTTTAGAACCAGTCATCCTTCATGGCTTGATCGCCTGACTGATTCGTTACCACAGTAGTTTCACCGGCGTGCAGCGTGATGGTTTCTGTTAATTCTACCGCTTGATCGACCCATTCTGGCAGATGGCTCATGGTTGATTCAATTTTATCCACAATCCGAAGATTGGGATTGGTAGAAGGTGACTTTGGCACAAAGAGAGTACAGCAATCCTCATATGGCAAAATCGATATGTCATACGTTCCAATTTGTTTGGACAGGGTGATGATCTCCTGTTTATCCATCATAACCAGTGGTCGCAACAGTGGTAGATCCGTCGCACGGCCAATGACATTCATACTCGGAAGAGTCTGACTCGCTACTTGGCCCAGGCTATCCCCGGTGATCAGTGCTAGTGCACGCTCCCGCTCGGCAAGTTTGGATGCAATTCGCAGCATTGAACGTCTCATTAGGGTAATAATCAGATTGTCCTGACCCAGTTGGGTGAATGCCGTTTGGATCTCCGTAAATGGAACCAGATGCAGCTTGATTGTTCCTGCATGATCAGCAAGGGCACGCGCCAAATCAATGACTTTTTCTTTGGCCCGCTGGCTTGTGAACGGATAACTGTAAAAATGTACACATTCCACTTCGAGTCCACGACGCATGGAAGACCAGGCAGCAACAGGGCTATCTATCCCACCTGATAGCAGTACCATTGCTTTGCCATTCGTCCCCAGCGGAAACCCACCCACCGCAGGAATGGTTTCATTGAAAATATATGTGCCTTGATCCCGAATTTCCACTCGCAGTTCAATATCAGGCTGACGAACATCAACACTCAATTGCTGAAACTTCCGAAGGATCGGGGAACCAACCAGATGATTCATTTCATGTGAAGAGTTCGGGAACTCCTTCCATACCCGCCTTACATTTACCTTGAATGTGGTGCCTTCCTTAAATTCGTCTTCCCTTTCGTCCATAAAAGCAACTGCGGTTTTCACAATCTCATCAAGCTCGGATGGAGTAACTTTAACCGGACTAATCGACATCACACCGAATACCCGCTTTAACACCTTAATCAGTTCAGTATGTGATTCACCGCCAAGATCCACATAGACACGGCCATATTCTTTGCGAAGACTTGCTCCTGGATAAGGTTTAAGTAAAGCTTTCACCTGTGTAATGATCGTTTTCTCGAATCGCGCACGATTTTTCCCTTTTAACATAAACTCTCCGAAACGGAGAAGCAGCATATCATATTTCATATCCATTCACATCCGCCTTTCAAGGGGTCGCAACTGCGCCACCATCTGATGTAAAGCCCGTTCAAGCGAGGCTACATCTTCTTCTGTATGTTCATCTCCAAGACTAATACGCAATCCGCCAGCAGCACAAGCTGTATCTCTGCCCATCGCAAGTAGAGCTCTACTTGGTTCAGCCGAACGCGAAGAACAGGCAGATTGGGTGGATATGGTTATGCCAAGTTGCTCCAAGGTGTGCAGCGCCACTTCTGCCTTCATCCCGGGATAGGAGAAGTGCACAATATGAGGTGCACCCTCTGTGCGACTGTTCAATTCAAATTCAGGAATGTGACGTATCGTTTCCATCAATCGATCACGGAGTACCTGAGTACGACGGGCAAAATCAACCTGGCCTTCTGCTGCCATCCGCATGGCCTTTGCCATGCCTACTAACAAGGCCACGTTCTCCGTGCCAGCTCTTAGACCCTGCTCCTGTGATCCCCCTGACATGAGTGGCGTAAGTTCCACTCCACTTCGCACATACAAGAGACCTGCTCCCTTCGGTCCACGGATCTTGTGAGCAGACAAACTGTACAGATCTGCGCCCCAAGCGGCAGGTGAAGCCTCCATTTTTCCAAACCCCTGAACACCATCCACATGAAAAAGCACTCGGGGTGCTTTCTTTTTGAGCTCTTTGCCAATCTCTGCAATCGGATGGATAGCTCCTGTTTCATTGTTTACAAGCATCAGACTTACTAGCACTGTATCCTGTCTGATTGCATCTATAACCTGCTGAGCATTCACAACACCAGCGGAATTGACAGGAATTAGCGTTACATCCCATCCCCACTGTTGCAATTGCATAAAACTTTCATACACCGAGGCATGCTCGGTAGCCGTTGTGACAATATGTCTTCCTCGTGACTGATAACGTAATGCAGCACCTTTTATCGCAAGATTATTGCTCTCGGTCGCACCGGAAGTAAATACAATCTCCTCAGGCTTAACGCCTATCGCCGCAGCACAGCCAGAGCGTGCACGACGCAACAATTGATGAGCACGCTCTCCATATCCATGAATAGAGGACGGATTACCGAATTGTGTCTCCATAATCTCGGCCATCGTACGAACTACATCCGGATGGGGAGGCGTGGTAGCAGCATAATCAAAATATTTCAAATGAGGTTAGACCTCCCTTATCTCTTCGTTCATGAACCCACAGTGAGCATTGTAACACGATACCCATACAACACAAAAAGACCAACCGGGAACAGGCGTTTCAAGCGCTGCTGTCCCCACATTTGATCTCATCCTGCCTATCATGTGTTATCGCAAATGTTACTGTGAGTTTAAATCACATATTTAGACTGTGCCTTTTCCACCTTGGAGATATAATTCTGTGTTTCTGAAGGCAGACGGTTAAGTACACTCATCAGTTCGCTATCACTCGACACGCCCAGACGTGAAACACGCCCCGGTCCTGCATTATATGCAGCAAGCGCCATCTTCACTTCTCCACCGAAACGCTGGAGCTGAAGAGAAAGATATTTCGTCCCGGCATCAATGTTCTGGGCAGGATCAAATGAATTATTTACACCCAGCCCTGCAGCTGTCCCATCCATTAATTGCATAAGCCCTTTGGCACCGGCAGAGGAAACAACATTTGGGTTAAAATTGGACTCTGTGTCAATGACGGCCTTAATCAATGATTCAGGCACACCATATTTCGCACTTGCTTCCGCAATCAATGATTCAAAATCCGTAGGTACGGATGCACCGGGATCCACGATTCCTGTATTGGATGAAGATAATAAAGACTCAACGATGTTATTGGAGACAGAGGACGATCCTGCCGTATTTATATCCGGATTGTACGTGCTTCCGAGTTGCAGCCACAACAAACCATCACTGGATCTTTTGGAGACCGTAGCGGTGGAATCCGTATTGCTCGTCGAATTGGCACCCGTGCCTAACAGCCCGTCCATCACATTGGCGAAATCCACTGTTGAACCAGCATCTGGTTGTGACCCACTGGTTTGGTTATTCACATTGGACAATTGCAGTTCCAACAACTGCCGCGATCCGCTTGGATCTATCTGCATGACTTATACCCACTCCCGTAGTATTAAGCGTAATATGACCTTATTCTACATCGTTTTACAGCAAGGTTCCATTGTTTTCAAAAAAATAGTTAAATCCCACGGTCTAACCTGCGTATATACGAAAAAAAAAAAACCTCCTGTAAGTCACCACACATGGGTGCAAACAGAAGGCTTGGTGAAGCATATTTTACACCTAGCGCGCAAAAGGGATCATGAAAAAATAACTCAGCGTAGCTACAATACCCAGTCCAATGGACCAAGCCCCCGCCGTTTTCCGACCATTTACATAAGCATAGTAACCCAGAACAGCTGCCGCTGGTCCAAGTACGATTGACCACATGAACAAGGACGCAATACCGAAGGCCAGCCCCATATAACCTGCGACTTTGCCTGTTGACTCCATGACACGGTCCGCCTCATGCTTCTCAACTACAGGTTCTGAACGTTCGGTGCCTCCAGTTCTTACAACAGTTGGAGGAGCCACCTCAGCCCCGTACTCTTCCCGATGTACTTTCCTTGGATAATCCACACGCATACGTTGTTTTTCAACCTCACCTTTGTTTTCAGGGCGATCAATAGAACGAATGTTGTTATCGTCATTTTTCATTTGGAAGCACCTCCATTATGAATAGGGATGACTGCTCACTTGGGTTTGAACGTGTGACAGCAGGTTGCAGAGGATGTACGCGCATGATCATGATGATCCGAGTCGAATGTCTCACCGGCAAACTCCTCATGCAGACGACGGGTGGCGTGTTGGTCGATGTCAATCATGATAGCATCAGCCTGGCAGAAGTTGTTCTCTCCCCAAAAGTTGCAGTTGGAGACGCTGCATTTGACAATTGGTTTGTCTTGGCTCATTTTTTTATCACCTCGACTACTATTGTCTCCCCGCCACAAACCCGATATTCTCCGCTAAAATGCCAGATGATGACATGATCCCTCCCCGTTAATTTCTGACTGAAAACACAAAAAAACCGCCACAAGGGCGGTTTCGTTCAATATCATATTAAAATTCAAACGTTAGTTAAGCGTGATTCCGTTGATTTTGCATACGGCGCTGAGTCAGGTAATCACTTTCGTAGTATGCCAGATCATCGCGCAATTCTTCGTACGTTTTGGAAACCTCAAGAATGACATCCCGCACTGCACGAATTGGCTTGTCACGAAAACGAATGGCATCTTGTCCTGTGTAAGCGTATCTTCCGTCTTCCGAATAACATTCATTTTTGGGATAGAAAAAGCTGTTTACGCATTGGTGATACGTATTATAAAGAGCCTTTTCGGCAAAATCGACATCAAAGTTGGCACGACGCAGCACAACGCCAAGTTTTTCGTAAGAAACTTCAGAAAAAACGAGTAAATGACGGAGATCTGAAAGAAATCCTTTGTAGAAGACTGTTGATTCTTCCGTCTGATTCTGATCCAGTTCAGGCAAAGCATTCTCATTCAAAAATTTTTCAATCCGATCGATAGCCGGTTTTAACTTTTCCCTAGTTGACTCACATGTTTTCTGTACATTGGCTGCTGACATAAAGGTAGCTCCCCCTTAAATAAGTCCTTACATATAGGTCGGCCAACGGTGGTTTTCCCCTGACCTTTGAATTCTCAGCTATAATCCTACCATAAAAAGTTGACGAGCGGTATCCCTTAATCATGCTTTCCGTTTCTGCCATTGAACATGCCTATTATACGCAGTCAGACTCGAACTTGTTTGCATAAAACGTTCCACTTTTTCTAACGATAGATATAACCAGTGACAACGATGAAGCACTGTTAATGACTGTCCAAAAATGAACGAAGGAGGATCCATCCGCCATGGCCAGACCGAAATGGATTAACTGGGCCCTTGCAGCTGGTGCGGGAGCACTCGCCCTGACACTTTTGCTTCCAACATCAAATCGTACCGAGCCCAAACCTAGTGCCCTGTCCGATTCTGCTCATGAAGAGCACACGAGTAAACAGCGTCTGAAAGTGCAGGATGTCAAAGCAACCGATCTTCTGACCCGCATGGATGCCAAGCAACATCTCAGTATCATGTTGGAGAAAACCGCCACAATGAATGCCGCGCAGGTGAATCGATATGTGAATGATCTCCAAGGCTCACATGAACATATCAGATCCATTCATCTGATGAATATCAATGGCTCTTTTGACAAACCGTTAGATAAGGCTTCCACACTAGGAAGCAAGCTGGAACAACAGAAGCTTCAACATGCACTGAACCTTGCCAAAAAAGCGGTAAACAAACGTCAAAGTTTCGAATCCTCTTCTTTTCCTTTGGGAAAAGAAAAATATTTTGTTATGGGGCAACCCTCCAAAGATGGCAAACGAGCTGTAGTTGCCTTGTTCAGCCAGAATGTATTAAATGCAGTTGAACAACATCAACGCAAAAATCTGCGTATGATCCCTTATCCGCGTGAGGGTAAATTCAAGATTGAGTCTGTTCACCCGGATACACTTAACGAAATCACAGTGAAAACCGGACATGATAACGCCAATGCCAGTCATTTTTACGAAAATGAAATCGTTATCCGATTCCGCCAGGATCCCAGTGAACGGGATATGCGTATCATTAAATCTGATCTAAGAATGCAATCTGCGCGCAAGCTGGGATACACGTATGTTTTTCGGTCAGAAGACATGAGTTACAAGCAATTGCATAGCTATTTCGAAAGCAAATGGAATCCACTTTATATGGAACCCCACTACATGTATTTAACCAATGATACCGTAACTGAACAAACCGATGTTACGATACCCAATGACATTTTGTTCTCCGATTATCAGTGGAACCTGCCTGCGATTGAGACAAACAGAGGTTGGAATATTACCAGGGGAAACAAAGATGTCATCGTTGCAGTCGTTGACACGGGGGTTGATATGAATCACCCTGACCTAAAGGGCAAACTCCTCGAAGGTTATAATGTGGTCGAGCCGGGAAGCAAACCGATGGATGATGTGGGACATGGCACACATGTCGCAGGCATTATCGGTGCTATTGTCAACAATAATGAAGGCGTGGCAGGCATGAGCTGGTATAACAAGGTACTACCGGTTAAAGTACTCGACAACTCGGGTTCAGGTACCACGTATGCCGTTGCCGAAGGTATCATCTGGGCAGCCGATCATGGAGCCAAAGTGATCAACATGAGTCTGGGCAATTATGCTGATGCACAATTTCTTCATGATGCCGTTAAATATGCTTTTGATCGGGATATCGTCCTGATTGCAGCCACGGGAAATGATAATACAGAACGTCCAGGATACCCTGCTGCTTATCCGGAAGTATTTGCCGTATCAGCTACCGACCCGGATATGAGCAAAGCTTCCTACTCCAACTATGGGGATTATGTGGATGTGATGGCTCCGGGTTCGAGTATCGCCAGTACCTATCCAAACAATCAGTATGCGGCCTTGTCCGGAACGTCCATGGCTAGCCCCCATGTAGCCGCACTTGCAGGTTTGATTCGTTCGTTAAACCCGGATTTGACCAACACAGAAGTGATGGATTTGATGCGTCAAAGTGTTATTGACCTCGGTGATCCGGGTCACGATAAGTATTTTGGATATGGGCAAATCGATGTCTATAAGGCATTGCAAGCCGCATCAGGCAACAGCGCTCCTTTGCAGTTCTGGCCGCAACATGTCAGACAACAAATGGATAATACAATGAAGAAGTATACCCATTAACCGTAATAACACTAATCAGTAAAAAACAAAAGCAGCTGCGCCCCGGGGCGTACGCTGCTCTTTGATTTATATTCAATTCCCCGGGGCACCCGCTGCAATTAGCGCTTGCGTGAAGATGTGCGGGCTTTACTTGATTTTTTCACGGATTTTTTCTTCGCATTGTGACTGGATACATAGCAAGGATCTTCTTCTTTGACAACAACAGGATACATGTGGTGATGAATCGGAACACAGTGATGTTTTTTGATTACTTCGATCGGGTGGATTACAGGCACGATTTGTGGGATGTAGTAATCCTCAACAACCTGGATTGGGTCACAGACAATCGGGCAAAGCGGTGGACAGTAATGGTTCATTTCAAAACCAACTCCCTTTCTGGTGATACTATAACCTATTGCAGCAGGTCGAAAGTGGATTGGATGTATGTCCATACTCCGAAAAATTATATGAGCGGTAGCCTGTCCGCCACTGCCCCACCCTGCCCAGGTGTCACACTAGCAATGACTCCGCACAGTACACGAAGACCCTCACACAAAAGCTCCACACTCGTAACCGTGAAGCAGATGCGCAGACTTGGTGTATCCATCTCCCCTACATAACAGGCGGAACCCGGCAGGAAAGAGACCCCTGCAGCCAAGGACTGATGATGCAGCTCACGCATATCCAGGTTGCTCGGAAGTTGGAGCCACAGATTGAGTCCTCCCTCTGGCAAACGCCATTGCATTCCCATAGGAGCATGCTCTTCCAGCACTTCAGATGCGGCACGCAAACGAGAATACAATTCATCCCTCAATCGGGATACATAGGCACCGTACTGATTCTGAATGAAAGATTGCAATGCCTTTTGTGTAAGCAACGGACTACCCAGATCCGCCGTTGACTTCGCAGCCACAAGCCGGGTCAGTACACTTCCATCAGCGATAGCACAGGCTATGCGGCAACCGGGAGAGAGCACCTTGCTGAAGCTTTTGATATATACGACATGGCCTGACCCATCCATCGATTTAATGGAAGCTGGCGGAGGGTCCCGAAAATAAAGATCTGCAAATGGATCATCCTCCAGGATGAGGCAGTGGTAGCTTTGCGCGAGATTCAGAAGCTGTGCCCGCCTTCTCGCACTCATCGTAATACCTGTTGGATTATGATAAGTCGGGATCGTATAGATGAGTTTGGGCGGATAGGTATCACATAATCGGGTCAACAGATCGATACGCATGCCTTCGTCATCCATCGGGACCGTAATGATCTTCGCACCTCTACTCGTAAATACATCAATGGCTCCGGTATAGCTTGGCGCCTCCATATATACAACATCCCCAGGTCCAATAAAAGTCCGGGCCACAAGATCAATCCCCTGCTGAGCACCACTTGTGATTAGCATGCGTTCAGGTACTACCTGTAGTCCACGTTCGGCAAAATGTTCGGCGAAGATCTGTCTGAGCTCCCGATCTCCCTGAAAAGATCCGTACGCCGCCATACGCTCTGCATGGTCAGAGGAGAGCCGGTAGGCACTGTCAATAATCTCGCGTGTAGGCAGCAGTTCAGGCTGAATCGCTGACATATGTAGTTCATACCGTACTTGAGGGGACGTATCGAAATGTCTCCAGAGCTGCGCTCGGGGTAAATAATCCACAAGTGCCATCTGCCAATTCCATGACGTACCGGATTCACTGTTAAGATGATTACGCTTGGCTCGATCCACATCCTCCATCGAATCCGCGTTTAGAGTACCTCTTACATAACAACCTTTCCCCTGAGAGCAGGTGATCAGTTGAATCGCTTCGAGTTCAGCATACGCTTTGGATACAGTGACCAGGCTAACACCCAAATCTGTGGTCATTTTGCGAACAGAAGGAAGTCGGGTTCCGGGTTCAATGAGTCCTGATCTGATACGATCGGCAATTGTTAGTGCAATCTGCACGTACAATTTGGTACTGCTTCCCCGCTTTAATTCAATATGCATGGTTGCGCCCCCAACTGTTATGATCTTCATTTTACTGTTATAGTGCAGTCCGTCTATTATAGTTTATAATATCAGTATAACAGTGAATAACAGGAGATGAGAATAACATGAGTATCCCATGGTCCAAAATGGCACAAAATACCCCGTCCTCTGTCGTTCGCGACATGCTCCAGGCCGCTCAGGCACCTGGAATGATCTCGCTAGCCGGTGGATTACCAGCCCAGACTTCTTTTCCGCTGGAAGCCATTCGTGTTGCGTATGAAAAAGTATTTATGAGCGGAGCAGCCGCTCTTCAATATGCAGAGACTGAGGGCTACCGTCCTCTTCGCGCCAAAATCGCCGAACGTCTCGAATCCAAGGGCATTCCCGCTTCACCTGATCATATGCTTCTCACTACGGGTTCACAGCAATCTATTGACTTGGTCTGCCGCATCCTTCTTGACCCGGGTGACCGCGTATTAGTTGAATCACCAACCTACCTCGCTGCTCTGCAAGTCATCCATTCCTATCAAGCTGAATCTCACGGCGTAGCCTGTGATGATCACGGCATGTTGCCTGAGTCTCTGGAGGAACAGCTCCAGTTGCATCGTCCAAAACTGGTCTATATTAACCCCACGTTCTCCAATCCTACGGGAAAAGTATGGTCTCGAGAAAGAAGAAAGCAGGCTGTGGATCTGTGCCGCAAGTACGGCGTACTTATTTTGGAAGATGACCCCTATGGTGAAATCCGGTTCAATCCAGAGCAATTGGATGTCCCTGCTCTCGCAGAACTGGATGCCGTATCCTATGATGGCCCTTCCAATGTTATCTACACAAGTACATTCTCCAAAACGGTAGCACCAGGCCTTCGTACGGGCTGGATACTGGCTGCTCCCGATATTGTTAAAATGGCAGCACGCGCCAAACAAGGCGCCGACTTGCATTCCAGCAGCATTGACCAAAGAGCGCTTCATGCGCTGCTTGAATCTTTCGATCTGGATGCGCATATTCGTCATATTTCAAAGGATTATGAACAACGGATGAAAACACTGACCACTCTCATGGCAGCCAAGTCATGGGAAGGCATCTCATGGAATTCACCACAAGGTGGCATGTTCTTGTGGCTGCAACTACCAGAAGGCATGCTGGCAAGCAATCTATTCACTTACGGTATCCAGGAGAAAGTGTGCATTGTTCCGGGTGATTCCTTCTATGCAGGTACACCAGAGTTAAACCGCATGCGAATCAACTTTACTCATACAGACCCTGAGCTTCTTCCTGAAGCCGTGGAAAGAATGGATCGCGCCATCCAACGCTGGCACGCTTCGTTAACATCGGACAGTGTTGTTACACTGTAATGAACTGTCATAAACGTTGCCCTATATTTTGCGTATGACATTGATTAGGACGTGTCTGAAAACACCAGGCACGTCCAAAACTTGATATGAGCAACAAAAAAAAGGCGGCAGGCCCGAGAATATCGGAACTGCCACCTTTTTTTATAGTATAGAACCTGTCATCAACAGGAATTATGTTTATCCAGATATGCATGGGTCCTTCTGATCAGTCAGGCCATCGGTGAATCACACGGATTGTCCTCGACTGATAGGTGGACTACACTGTAATACTGTTGTTGCAGTTAGGAAAGCTTACCGTAAGCCGGGTTCTGTGCTCTTCGTGGTTCATACGGGAACTACCCTCCCACCAGAAGCGACAATCATCTATCTAGGCCATACATTGCTGCACAGCTCAAGCGACCAACCTAGACACACCTCGGGCTAAGGCTGCCTCCTCCGAAGAGGCGACTGTGTCCCATTAGGTCTTGCTCCAGATGGGGTTTACCAGGAACGAAGTCACCAGCGTTCCTCGGGGTCTCTTACACCTCGGTTCCATCCTTGCCTGTGCCGGAAAATCCGGCCATCGGCGGTCCATTTCTGTGGCACTATCCTTCAACTCGCGCTGACTGGACGTTATCCAGCATCCTGCCCTGTGGAGCCCGGACTTTCCTCTCGTGGCAACAAAGGCCACCAGCGATTGTCTGTCAAGCTTTCCGAACAACATTACATAGTATACAGGCATTTGGGTTCCCAGACAAGCTTAATATTACTGGGAATCACACAGCAACTGTCTTTTTAGATAAACTGGAATACCTCCGTATTGACCTCTGAAGCTGTAACTTGCGTATCATATCGTTTCTCTTCCAAACGGGAACGAAGCCAATCAGCCGTTTTTGGTTTCATAATCTTCTCGGAATTATGACCTGGGTCGATGATACACATGCCTGCCATTAACGCATCATGAGCCGTGTGATAATCAATATCTCCGGTCACAATAACATCCGCACCTTTGAAGCGGGCAGTGAGCGCGTAACGGCTGCCCGAACCGCCAAGAACCGCTGCTTTTTTGATCTGCTTGTTCAGATCTCCGACAACACGTACATGAGGCACATTGAATTGGGTCTTCACGACCTCCACAAGCTCACCTAATGTCTTAGGCTCCCTAAGGGGTCCCAAGCGCCCCAGACCAAGCGTACGGCCCTTTAAATCCATTGCATAGAGATCGTAGGCCACTTCCTCATACGGATGAGCCTTAAGCATCGCCTGAACGACCTTACTTCTCAGACTTTGGGGTACGATGGTCTCAATCCGCATTTCTTCCACACGTTCCATCTGCCCTTGGGTTCCGATAAACGGCTCAGTCCCTTCACCAGGTACAAACGTTCCTGTACCTTCCGTGTTGAAGCTGCACTTGTTGTATTGGCCGATACTCCCCGCTCCGGCTTCAAGAACCGCTTGAAGCACCTGTTCATGATGCGTACGTGGGACAAATACAGCCAGCTTGTACAGATGATCTGTGTGTACATCTTCCAACGATTCTTTACTGTCGATGCCAAGTGCCTCGGCCATCCAGTCATTCATACCACCCTCGGCCACATCCAGGTTCGTATGACTGATATAAACAGCAATATCATGCTTAATCAGCTTTTCATACAATTTACCCATAGGTGTATCTGTACTCAGTGACTTAACTGGTCTGAAAATGATGGCGTGATGCGCGATAATCAGGTTGGCACCGATGCGAATCGCTTCATCCACTACTTCATTCGTTACATCCAATGCAACTAACACATGGCTGATTTCTTTTTGCAAACTGCCGAGCTGTAGACCAATCCGGTCATCCGGTACAGCCAGATGTTTGGGAGCGAGCTGCTCCATCAGTTGAATTACAGTTTGACCTTTGGCAAACATGCCAAAACCTCCTTCAAGTTTGCGATAAGACGCTCTACCTCAGCCGCCTTGTCCCGAGAAGAATCCTGATCGGATTTGGAGATGGAGTTTACAACCCCTTGCAATTTGATGATCTCACTTTCCCATTTCGCAAAAAATACATCCGTTGGACGATCCACCAAATAGGGTCCCATCCGCAGCAGCAAATCTTCCGTCAATTCTGCCCCGCCTTGAAGCGGACGTGCACGATACACTTCTTCATTTGCAATCGGGCTTACGGATTGTGGCATCGCCGTTATAATCTCGTAGATCTTGCCATCTTCTTCGAGCAACTGTTCTGCTACAACCACCCAGTGATGCTCCAGCAACCAGCGTCTGAGAATATCCTCTCCCACATTCGGTTGCAAAATAAGTAACTGCACTCCATCCAGTTTGGATAAACCTCGGTCCAAAATGGAGGCAATGAGAGCACCACCCATACCTGCAATGGTGATGACATCCACTTCTCCCGCAGAGATCACATCCAATCCGTCTCCACGGCGTACCGTTATTTTTTCTTTCAGGCCAGCATCACTGACTTGTTTGCATGCAGCATCATAAGGGCCAGGATTAACTTCCCCGGCTACTGCACTCGCGGCTTTCCCACTGCGGATTGCGGCTACTGGCAGCAGCGCGTGGTCTGAACCGATATCAGCCATGCGGCTACCATCGGGAATTTGATCATGTATTCGCTGTAATCGATTCGAAAGTTTCATGAAGCACCTACACCATTCATTTAATTTATTGATTTGCATTGAACAAGGAAAAGCGATAAAATAAAATCCAATCAAACATTTCAAGGATGAATTTCCAAAACCAAGAAATCAAGACGTTCAAATTAAAAATAAAGGAGACCCCGCCGCCGCTAATGCGTCTTGCGGAAAGTCTCCCGTAGTTCAATTATTCGAGGAAATCCTTGAGTCGTTTACTACGACTCGGGTGACGCAATTTACGAAGAGCCTTGGCTTCGATCTGACGGATACGCTCACGCGTAACACCAAACACCTTGCCGACTTCCTCCAGTGTTCTCGTCCGTCCATCGTCCAGACCAAAACGTAGACGAAGCACGTTCTCTTCACGTTCAGTCAGTGTATCCAACACATCTTCGAGCTGTTCTTTCAGCAACTCATACGCAGCAGCATCCGCCGGAGCAAGTGCTTCCTGATCCTCAATGAAGTCACCCAGATGGGAATCATCTTCCTCACCGATCGGTGTTTCCAGAGAAACCGGTTCCTGTGCAATCTTCGTAATTTCACGAACTTTCTCCACACTCAGATCCATCTCAGCAGCGATTTCTTCCGGTGTCGGTTCACGCCCAAGTTCCTGCAACAGCTGACGGGATACCCGGATCAGCTTATTAATCGTCTCCACCATATGCACAGGGATACGAATGGTACGCGCCTGGTCAGCAATAGCACGAGTAATGGCTTGACGGATCCACCATGTGGCATACGTACTGAACTTATATCCTTTTTTGTGGTCGAACTTCTCAACCGCTTTGATCAGGCCCATATTACCTTCCTGGATCAAATCAAGGAATAACATTCCACGTCCAACGTAACGCTTGGCGATACTGACTACGAGTCGAAGGTTCGCTTCAGCCAGACGACGCTTGGCTTCTTCATCCCCGTTCTCAATCCGTTTAGCCAGTTGTACTTCGTCATCTGCCGACAACAATGGCACACGACCAATTTCCTTGAGATACATACGGACAGGGTCATTGATTTTGATTCCTGGCGGCAAGCTCAGATCATCATCAAAGTGGAATTCGTCCTCTCCCTCTCTGGTGTTGTTTTCGGAATCTTCACTAGGACGAAGTGTAACCTCTTCATCGTTTTCATTCACTACATCAATACCCAGATCGCTCAGTTGCTCGTAGAACTCATCCATTTGCTCTGCATCCTGCTCAAAAGGAGAGAGTTTCTCTATAATTTCCTTGTAATTCAGCGAAGCTCTTTTCTTACCTGATTCAATCAATTGATCTTTAACCTGATCCAGTGTCAATTCTGTTTCTAGTTCAGTATGCTGATCATTCGCCATAACTCGACTCCCTCCTCCCTAGAAACATCTAATCATCAGACGTTCACTGTCTCTCTAGGGCAATCATTTCAATTGCGATCTGTGCCGCGCGTACAGAATCACCTGCCCGCTCTGCAGCAATCATTTCTTCTTTTTTCAAATCGTACTCTTTCTTACGTGGATACTTCAGCACTTCCCTGATGCAATCATCGAGCATTTGAATACTCCATTCACCTGGACCATCCATCATCGAGATTGAACTGACCGTTTTTTCCAAACGATCGTCATGCAGTGAAGACATAAAACGACTTGTATCCGACGGTTTGCCTTGCGCATAGTAGGCATATAGATAAGCAGCAATAGCTGCATGATCATCCAAGTTAAAAGCTTCACCAAGATGCTCATTCACGTACTGGGCAGCCTCATCATCCTGTAACATCCAGGCAATCAGTTTGCGTTCAGCAGCGTGATAAGCCGGCAACAGATTAGGTGTAGGCACCTGCCTATTTTGTTGCCTACCATTATTCCACCTTTTCGGGTTATTATCCCCATACTGTAGGTTATTTTTCATCGCCTCCCGTTCTTCATTACACTCCTGCTTCAATGTTTCGAACGATACGTCCACTTCTGCAGCCAGTTCACGAAGATACACTTCCCTCTCTGTTGGAGAAGGCAAGGGGGCAATCAATTTTACTGCTTCTTTCGAATAGGCGATTTGTCCGCCACCCTCTAGCAGTATATGGCTTTTTTTTAAGTTTATAAGTTTAAATTTTGTAGTTGTCACGGCACCGTCCACAATCTGGTTTCGGAACCGTTCACCACCATGCTTCCGGATAAAGTCATCCGGGTCAAGTCCCTCGGGTATGAGAGCCACTTTGACCTGCAATCCGGCTTCCTCAAGAATGGGGAAGTTTTTCAGTGCAGCAGCCTGTCCTGCTTTGTCGCCGTCATAACATATGATGACTTCGTCGCACATGCCTTTGAGCATCAGTGCCTGATTCTCGGTTAGCGCAGTACCCATTGCAGCTACACCATTCTGGATGTCCTGATCCCATGCGGAGATGACATCACCATATCCCTCGAACAAAATGGCTTGTCTTTGTTTGCGAATTGCATTTTTGGCCTGATGCAGATTATAGAGAACACGGCTTTTGTTAAATAACCGGGTTTCCGGTGAATTTAGATATTTCGGTTGCCCATCTCCCAATATGCGTCCTGCAAATGCAATTGGCTTACCGCTCCTGCCATTAATCGGGAACATGATCCGGTCTCGGAATCGGTCCACATATCCCTGACCTTCATTTCGCGGAGATAGAAGTCCACCCTTTTCCATTTCTTCGAGCGGATAATTACGTTTTTCAAGAAATTGTACCAGTGTGTCCCAACGATTTGGTGCGAAACCAATCTGGAACTGGTCAATCAACTTGTCGCCAAAACCTCTGGAGCGTAAATATTCCATGGCTGACTTGCCGTGCTCTGTATTTTTCAACAAAAAATGATACAGCTTCGCGGTAAGCTCATAAGCCTCCAACAGACGTTCAGTCTCCGGATTCACATGAGCAGATTCACGCCCTTGCCAGTCCCCCATAGAGATGTGACTTTCTTCCGCCATCGTTTTGACAGCCTCGGGAAAGGATAACCCTTCGATTTCCATCCTGAATTTGATGGCATTTCCACCCGTGCCGCAACCGTAGCAGTAGAAAATTTGTTTCTCAGGTGTAACGGTGAACGAAGGCGTCTTCTCGGAATGAAAAGGACAGAGGCCTTTCATATACTTCCCCTGCTTGGTCAGATGCACAAATCGGCTCACCGTATCGACAATATCATTCTGCTGCAACACCGATTCAATAATACTTTCGGGTATACCGCCTTGTCCGGTACTCATCTCTGGCCACCTTCATCTCTTCAACACGTAAATATAATTCGATAAACTTACACATTCTCCTGCAAATCTTTTAAAAGTTTTGTCAGTTTATGTTGAAAAATTTCACGATCCTGCTCTGTGAAAGGCTTTGGGCCTTTCCCGTAGTGGCCTCTTTTTCGTGCTTTGGCCGCAGTATGACGAGAATCCAACATGAAATCAATGTCACGGTCGTTAAACTCACGACCACGAAAGGATAAAACATAACAACGTTTGCCGAGCGCAAGTGCCGCAAGTCCATAGTCCTGAGTGATAACCACATCATATGGCTTAATATGATTAGCAATATAGAGATCTGCGCTCTGATCACTGCGATCCACTTGCACGGTACGCACCCCTTCTCCCCCTTGAAGCAAATGATCAAATGAAGAGACTAACAGTACAGGGATGTTGAAAAGGCGAGCGGTTTGCGCAATCTCGGTTTTGACCGGGCAAGCATCACCATCCACAACAATATGACGTACATTCAACTCACTCAAACTCAGACCACCCGGTTTCATAAAATAGCTGCATATTGTAATATACGACCCCGGCCAGGCAAAATCCTTCTGCCACAACAAGGGAAATCAAAGGCTAAAATACGGAGCGGTTGTCAAAAATACATTTCACAACCCGTTCCGTATATTTATACCCTCATATATCCTTCTTTAATACTGAATTTTAGCTTTGCTCCAAGTCTGTTGAAATACGCCCAATTACCAAACCAACTTGGAAAAATCAGCAAATCCTTTCAAGTCGCGATCAATAGCCGCAAGCAAGGCAAGTCGATTCGCACGGACAGCCTCATCTTCAGCCATAACCATGACCGAATCGAAGAATGAGGTAATCCCATCTTTCCAAGCTGATGCAATAGCCAGTGCTTCAGCAGCATCATGCTGAGTCAATGCCTGACGATATTCTGCATTCGTTCTACTCCATGACTCGTGTAGCTGACGCTCTCCATCTTCTGTGAACAGTTCTGGATGTACAGAAGCAGTGGATGCTTTGGCAGCCAGGTTACCCACACGGTTGAACGATTCAACCGTTGTTTTGAATGCGTCTCCTGTCAGAACAGCAGCCATCAACGCTTCACCTTTTGGAACTACAGCACTAATATCATCGAATCCGGAAGAGATTACGGCATCCACTACGTCGTAACGAACGGTTTCAGACAACAATTTTTTCACACGAAGACCAAAGAAGTCTTGCAAGTCTTTACGCACCTCTTCATCTGCACGTTTCAACAGGTTCATCTGTGCATGTACTTGAAGTGCTACTCCGAATACGTCTGACAATGTCAGCGGAAGCTTGTGATCCAGCAAAATCTGTACAATACCTGCAGCCTGACGGCGCAGTGCATACGGATCTTGAGATCCCGTTGGAATGATGTTAATGGAGAAACAACCCACGATTGTATCCATTTTGTCCGCAGCACTCACAATGGCACCGACAAGAGACGCAGGGGATTGATCTCCAGCGAAACGTGGCTGATAGTGTTCAAATACCGCTTTGGCCACTTCTTCTTTTTCACCGGATTTACGAGCGTAATCCTCACCCATCACACCTTGCAGTTCCGGGAATTCACCCACCATCAGTGTCACCAGATCGAATTTGCAGATATCTGCTGAGCGGCTGACCGACTCGGCAACATCAGCGGATACTTGCAATTTAGCAGCAATCCCATCAGCAATTTTGCGAATACGGCGCACTTTATCTCCAACCGTTCCCAGCTCTTCCTGGAAGACGATACTTTCCAGCTTCGACAATGCATCCTTAATCTGTAACTTCTGGTCTTCCTCATAGAAGAACTTGGCATCAGACAGACGTGCACGCAGTACTTTCTCATTCCCTTTTGCAATAACATCCAGTGAATCACTTCCACCGTTACGTACTGTCACGAAGAATGGCAACAATTGTCCTTCATTGTCCAGTACAGGGAAATAACGCTGATGCTCACGCATGGAAGTAATCAATACTTCTTGCGGAATATTCAAGAATGAAGAATCGAATGTCCCGAACAATACGGTAGGTGTTTCCACCAGGAACAGGACTTCCTCTAACAAATCTTCCTTAATCGCAATATCCCATTTCTTCTCACTAGCCAGTGCTTGAATCTGGGATACAATCATCTGTTCACGTTCCTGAATATCTGCAATGACATGCTCTGAACGCAGCACTTCAACGTATGAAGACGGAGTGGAGATCACGGCCTCCTTACCGAGGAAACGATGTCCGCGAGTTACATTACCCGACTTCACACCTGTCACTTCCAGATCGATGACATCACTGCCCAGCATAGCCACAATCCAGCGGATTGGACGTACAAATTTGAAATCATAGGAAGCCCAACGCATGAATTTCGGGAACGTCATGGCATGCAATACAGAAAGCAATCCTTCGCCAATCACAGAAGCCGTCTCCACACCTTTACTGGACTTCATTGCATAGATATATTCGACACCGTTCAGTTCCTTGAATGTGAACTGGTCCGGTTCAACACCTTGACTGCGCGCGAAACCGAGTGCAGCCTTGCTCCAATTGCCACTGTCGTCCAGGGCAATTTTGCGTGAAGGACCTTTTACTTCTTCCTCTATATCTTCCTGCTTATCAGCCACATTCTGGATCAAAACAGCCAGTCGGCGAGGTGTAGCATACGCATTCACTTCACCATAAGCAATGCGGGATGCATCAAGCCATTTCACGACACGCTCTTGCAGCTGTGCAATCGCTGCGCGCATGAAACGTGCGGGTACTTCTTCCAGTCCGATTTCAAACAACAGATCCTTAGACATGCTCGGCTCCCCCTTTCTTGATCAGCGGGAAGCCTAGCTTCTCACGCTCTTCCATATATGTTGCAGCGACTTGGCGAGCCAGATTACGGACACGTGTGATGTAACCCGTACGTTCCGTTACACTGATGGCTCCACGTGCATCCAACAGATTAAATGTGTGGGAACATTTCAACACATAGTCATATGCCGGGAACACCAGATGCTGTGCCATAGCCTTGTTTGCTTCTTCTTCATGCATGTTGAAGAGTGTAAACAGCATTTTGACATCAGATACTTCAAACGTATATTTAGAGTGTTCGAATTCTGGCTGACGGAATACATCACCATAAGTGATACCTTCCACCCACTCCAGATCAAACACATTTTCTTTATCCTGAATGTAAGAAGCCAAACGCTCCATACCATACGTAATTTCAACAGCTACCGGATTTGTCTCAATTCCACCAACCTGTTGGAAATACGTAAATTGCGTAATTTCCATTCCGTCCAACCAAACTTCCCAACCAAGACCTGCACAACCAAGGGAAGGATTCTCCCAGTTATCTTCGACAAACCGAATATCATGTTTGAGCGGATCAATACCCAGGCGCTTCAGACTTTCCAAGTAAATTTCCTGAATATTGTCTGGAGAAGGCTTGATGATTACCTGGAACTGGTGATGCTGGTACAGCCGGTTAGGGTTCTCGCCATAACGTCCGTCCGAAGGACGACGGGAAGGCTCCACATAGGCCACTTTCCAAGGTTCGGGTCCAAGCGAACGCAAAAAGGTCATCGGGTTCATCGTACCTGCCCCTTTTTCCGTATCGTATGGCTGGACAATAATACAGTTATGCTCGGCCCAGAATTGTTGCAGCGTTAGAATCATCTGCTGAAAATTCATAATCATGCTCCTTTTCGATGGTTTGTTGGCAAGCTTAGAACGGTGCAGACAACAATAAATAGCCCCCGTCCTACGCCTGTTGTACAGACGTAGGGACGAGAGCTATTCCCGCGGTTCCACCCTACTTGGCTTGGATCAAACAAGATGATCCTGTTCGTTCCAGCCCACTTTTCCGTGTCCATTCATGCTCCCGAGTGCCGTTTCAAAGACCGATTCAGCCAGGCTTCCACCATCCCCGGCTCGCTCATCCATGATTGCAAGTGTCATACAACGACTTGTCTCCATAAATGCAATAAATCCAGACTTCTACTCTCTCGTTCAATGCATGTCTCATAAAGAGAAATTATATTTCATAATATATAAAATCTAGTATGAAGTCAAGATATAGTTTCACTCCCACAAAAACGCCTCAAATCCCGTACTTCTCCATCTGATCGAGGAAAGAACGGGATTTAAGATTCAGACCAAGCTGATGATCCATAAAAGCACGCATCAGCTTTTTGATCTCATCACGGGTAGACTCACTCACTGATATATTTCCCAAACGCTGCAGATCCAACTGTGCGAACAAACGTAACAATTTCAGAGCCTTTGGACTGACTGACATCGCTGGAGGATCGAAATGTTTGCATGCACGACACAGGACACCACCAAGTCTTGGACTTACAAACAACTGCTCATCCGGTCGCTCCTGATTGCAGGAGATGCACTCGTCAAACTGCGGACCATAACCGGCTGCCTGTAATATCTTCATTTCGTACAGACTTGTTATGACAATCGGATCTTTCTCCTCCTTCAACGCTTGCAAGCACGCCTTCAACTGCTTGAACCAAAAAGCACCTGTCTCTTCATCCTGAAGTACACGATCCAATAGTTCACACGCATAAGAAGCATAAGAGGCCTTGACCAGATCTTCACGCAACTCATGATAGGATTCAACAATTTCTCCAGCGTTCAGTGTGCCTAGACCTGTATTGCGAAAATATACATATTGACCATACGTAAACGGCTGCACCAGTGCAGCATGTCGGCTCTTGGGCTTTTTGGCACCGCGGACGAGTACCCCTACTTTCCCGCCGCTTTCGGTGCAAAGCGTAATGATTTTGTTCCCTTCGCCGTAGTCCATGCTGCGGATGACAATCCCTTCCACCCTGTATAGCATGCCTCGTCACCTAACCATTCCCGAATCAGCCAATTATCCTTCGGCTTCTTCATCTTCAATCACTTCCCTTGCATGATCCGACTCCTGTCCTAACGAGTTACACGCCTCGGTATATAACAAATAGGACTCTACATCCCCCGTCATCGCAAAAACCTTCCACGAAAAATCTCGCATCGGAATTTCATCCTCTCTTCGGAAATGACGTCTGCATCTACCAAATAGGATGGAGTCTTGCAAGGTAAACTATGTGTTGCAATTACTGGATACAAATCCGGTGATTATTCGCGGCCAAAGCCAAGATCACGCAGAACTCGATCCTGATTTCTCCAGTCTTTTTTCACTTTAACCCACAGATCCATGAAAATTTTGGAGCCGAGCAAATTTTGGATATCATGACGAGCTCGTTTACCCACTTCTTTCAAAAGGGCACCCTGCTTCCCGATGATGATTCCTTTTTGCGAATCCCGTTCCACAAAAATGACGGCTGAGATATAAACGACACCGTTATCTTGTACTTTCATATCCTCAATCGTTACCGCGATGGAGTGTGGTACTTCTTCGCGAGTCATCTGCAAAATTTTCTCACGAATCAATTCCGCACATACAAACTGCTCTGGATGGTCAGTAACCTGGTCATCCGGATAGTACTGTGGACCTTCTGGCAAATACTTGCCGAGCTGTTCCAATAAGGTGCTTACATTACTGCCGAGCATGGCAGAAACAGGCACGATTTCAGCGAAATCATGTAACTTGCGATACTCCTCGATAAGAGGAAGCAGCGCTTCCGGCTCGATTTTGTCAATTTTATTCATGACAAGAATGACCGGTGTACGGATATTTTTCAACTGTTCCGCAATATAACGGTCACCGCCACCCATACCTTCCGAAGCGTCAATCAGGAATAGTGCTGCTTCCACTTCTCCAAGCGTGTTCAGAGCAGTCTGATTCATGTAATCGCCCAGTTTGGATTGACGTTTGTGAATCCCCGGGGTATCGAGGAATACGATTTGCTGATGTTCGGATGTGTACACACCATGAATTTTATTACGAGTGGTTTGCGGCTTGTCCGACATGATCGCGATTTTCTGTCCGATCACCTGGTTCATCAGTGTGGATTTACCTACGTTCGGACGTCCAATAATAGCTACAAAACCGGATTTAAATGCTTGTTTTTTCATATGTTCCTCCTCAGGCGCCTAGGCCTGGAATATTGGTTTATTTTTTGGCAGAATTTAGATCAGAAGGCCCAAAAGCCCAAGGTAACAGTTCAGCAACGGTGGTCTCTTGCAGATCACCTTTCATATTCCCCAAGATGACTTTCATATCGGGTTCACACAGCTCGTACATCACCTGACGACATACACCACATGGAGCAATCGGACCATCCGTATCTCCCACAATGGCAATCGCTTTGAAGCTGCGAGGTTTCTGCCCACCTGCGATGGCACTGAACATCGCTGTACGTTCAGCACAGTTGCCTGGAGTATACGCAGCATTCTCAATATTACAACCATGATGCACATGTCCTTCACTGTCAAGCAAAGCTGCACCTACACCAAAATGGGAGTAAGGCGTATATGCCTTCGTACGCGCCTTAATTGCCTCCTGCATGAGCAAATCATTATCCATTAATATTCTCTCCCTTAGGGTGCAATATAAAGTTACTACCTACGAATTAAGTTCAACCAAAGCCAATGTTACACTAGCCACTCCGAGTCCAGAATAACCCTTCGATCGCTGTTATCCCCAGATTTTTTGATTCACTTTTTCAAAGTGAAAATCCGGTGATAAGCATATGCTTCCGATGTAGCTTTCTTTCAGAAAGCTTTTAGGCGAACGCTTCGCTTCTACAGGTTTATTTCTGTCCTCTTCGTTATCGTGTAACGTCTACAAGTTCAACTTAAACAAGGTCTAACTTTATAAAGTTGTGTAGTATTAAAATCACAGAACGAATCAAAATCAGTAAAGACCCAGCCAGCTCATCACCGGCTTAATAAAAACGATACAACCGATGATGACGGCGAATACCGCAGCCAGCAGAACTGCCCCGGCCGCGGTATCCTTCGCCGCTTTTGCCAGCGGATGGATATGGGGATGTGCCAAATCAACTGCAGCCTCTACAGCCGTATTCATCAATTCAGTCACAAGGACCAAAAAGACAGCGGTCAGCACAAACATCCAATCCGTTCTTGAGATTCTGAAAAAAAATCCGGCTACACACATCAAAATAGCCACTCCCGTGTGAACTCTCACATTACGCTGAGTCCGCAACCCATATGCGATTCCTTCCGCAGCATTGCGGAATACCAGACCCCAGGAGCGCCTTTTCATTATCGTGTCAACCCGGCCTGGGCCAATACCGCTTCTTGTTTACCCATCATTTCAGCCTCACTTGCCTCATCCTGATGGTCATATCCGAGAAGGTGTAAAAAACCATGGACAAACAGAAAACCAAGTTCACGTTCAAAAGAGTGTCCATACTCCTCGCTTTGCAGGATGGTCCGTGGTACGGAAATGATGATGTCTCCAAGAACATCCGGCATTTCTTCCATTTCTTCATCTTCGTCAAGCTCATAGATAATATCAAGCTCTTCATCCACCGTTTCGTTCATCGCAAAAGACAATACATCCGTAGGACGGTCAATACCGCGATAATCACGATTCAACTCATGGATCTGTTCATCGTTCACAAAAGTCAGAGCCACTTCCCCGTCTGCAACACCTTCCGCTTCTCCGGCGAGATTCAGCAACTGTTCCAGCATCGCAATCATCGGTTCTGTAATTTCTTTATCCTGTTGTTCATTATTCCATGCCAGATTAAGACTCATTCTTTCATAACTCCTGTCTGCTCAATATTAGAGGTTCTTCAAAAAGTGAAATCAACCCGCTTCGGGTGAAGTCGGCTTTGGTTTCTTAATCTCCTCCGGATATTCTATCCTGGAGTGGAAGATACCCATCACCGTTTCCTTCAATGTTCTGGCGACGATATCCAGTTCGCGCATCGTAAGATCACAATCATTGAATTGATGATCGTCCAATCGTCCTTTAATAATCTTCTCAATCATGGATTCCACTTGCTCCACGGTCGGTTTGCGCAAAGATCTCACAGCAGCCTCCACACTATCGGCAATGCCAACAATAGCAGATTCCTTGGACTGCGCCTTCGGCCCAGGGTAACGGAAATCTTCTTCCGTAAAATCAGGTTCAACTCCCGCTTCTTCCGCCTGACGCAGTGCTTTGTGATAGAAAAAGTGGAGAAAGGTCGTTCCGTGATGCTGTTCCGCAATATCCCGAATAGGTTTAGGCAGCTTGTAATCCTTCTGCATTTCCACCCCATCGCGTGCATGAGCAACAATAATGGATTTGCTCAGTTTTGGATCAATTGAATCATGCGGGTTCTCCATATTGTTCTGATTCTCAATAAAATAGATGGGACGCTTCGTCTTGCCAATATCATGATAATATGAACCCACTCGGCACAGCAATCCGTTAGCTCCAATGGCTTCTGCTGCAGCTTCGGACAGATTCCCCACCATAACGCTGTGATGATAGGTACCCGGTGTCTCCGTAAGCAACTTGCGTAGAAGGGGATGGTTCGGATTAGACAGTTCCACCAGTTTGAGTGCTGACAAGATACCAAACGATGTTTCGAAAAATGGCATCAGCCCAATGACCAGTATGGCTGTCAAAACGCCCCCCGCAAATGCAAACCCAACGCCATACAATGTCGTAGTTCGGTTCCAATCGCCCGAGTCAATCAAAGCCAGGGTGAAGACGGCTATCGACCCGAACAGACAGACCATAATAGCCCCTTTCAGGATCGTAGATCGCTGACTGGCCTTATGGGTAGCGAAAATCGCAACAAACGACACGAGCACGGCGAAGAATCCTAATTCAAAGTCAAAAAGTTGACCCTGATGGGTGTTCAAAATGATGCTGGATAACATACCGATCAAGATCGAACATACAAAGGCAAGTGACGTATCCAGCAGCAGTGCAATTAACATTGCCCCTACCGCAACAGGTGCAAGGAAGCCTACATACGACCTCTCATTGGTTTGAATAATCGCCGTCACATGCATAACCACTATCGTAATAATAAAAATGAGAACAAGCATCAACAGCTGCGCATTATTATATTTGAAATGCGTTCCACTGCATTGCTGAATATACATCAGAATTGCTGCCGACAACAGGCAGGAAAACATAAGAAGACCAAGCTGTGGCCAGTAGTTGACTTCGTTTTTCAGCAAATCATTCTCACCCAGCAAAGTATACATCTCCGGGGTGATCATCTCACCTTTGGCAACTAAGGTGTCCCCTTGCTTGATAAAGACGGTTTGCGTGTTCTCACGTGCCTGAACCTTCGCTTCCTTGGTTCCCTCTTCATCGTAGAAGCGGTTAGCGGTCACTACGAGGCGGGCAAGCTCTTGCACTACCTCACGTTGCGTACGCTTACTAAGAGAGCTGACACTTACCATTTCGGCTACTTTGGCACGGGCAGTGGTTGCATCGCTGATCTGATCCGTCATTAACCGGGAAACAATATCCCTCGCAACTGGTTTCATCTCCTGGATATCATCCGATGTCAGGCGCGAGATTTTAATGTAGGTTTCTTCGGGAATACGGTAACTTTGCTCCTGTACCACATTTCTGATCTCTTCCAACAGAGTCTCGGAGTATGTACCGGCTTTCCGATTATTATTGATATAGTTGGTCACAAAGTCCTTATGACGCTGCGGAATTTCATCCCGATAAATATCAATCTTGTCCTGACTTGAAATCTGATCATCCTGATTCAATCGATCTACACGATCAAGCAGGGTTGTCATCAGATTTTCGTTTCGCATCTGCACGATCTGAAATATCGGCTGTACGCGTTCAGCAGCTTCTTCCTGCGCTTTGAGTGTAGCCTTGTTGTTCGGAATCTGCATGGGCGCAGCAATATCCACTTCACTCCGTGTACCTTCCTGAATATCATACCGCTCAGGGAGCAGCTTGGAAGCCAGACTCACGTAGAAAAGAATCACCAGAAACAAAAACAGAAGATAGCGTGCCCACACGCTATACTTCCATCCTGTAGCCTTATTCTGAAAAGATTTGCCTTTTGACGGTTCCTTCGAGGTCACTTTAGACAATCCCTTTCTATGCTTGATTTTCTGCGGCGTGGTTGTAAGCCACGATAATTTTCTGGACGAGAGAATGCCGCACAACATCTTGCTCGGCAAAATGCACAAATCCGATCTCTTCAACTTCGTTCAAGATCGTATTCGCTTCCACAAGCCCGGATTTCTTACCACGCGGTAAATCAATCTGTGTCACGTCTCCGGTAATAACCATTTTGGATCCAAAACCAAGACGGGTCAGAAACATCTTCATCTGTTCCGGCGTTGTGTTCTGTGCTTCATCGAGAATGATGAACGAGTCATCCAAGGTACGCCCCCGCATGTAGGCGAGTGGTGCAATTTCGATTAACCCACGCTCCAGTGCCTTCGCTGTCTGTTCTTGTCCCATAACGTCATACAGGGCATCGTACAGTGGTCGCAGATACGGGTCTACCTTTTCCTGAAGATCACCTGGCAAAAACCCAAGACTCTCGCCCGCTTCAACCGCAGGCCGTGTAAGTACAATGCGTTTGACGCTGCCCTCTTTGATTGCGGCAACAGCCAGTACAACAGCAAGGTAAGTTTTACCCGTACCGGCAGGACCAATGCCAAATACAATATCACGTTTTTTAATTGTAGTTACATAGTGCTTCTGTCCAATGGTTTTGACACGGATTGGTTTACCTCGGTATGTCGTCGTAATCTCGCCCTTGAACAAGTCCAGTAGCTGGTCTGCCCGCATATCCTTGGCAAGTTCAATTGCATACTTCACATCTCTTTCAGTTAACACATATCCGTTGCGTATCAATTGCAGTAACACATCAAATAATTGTTCAAGCGATTCCACCTGCTGTGTGCTGCCAAAAATCACAATTTCCGCTTCGCGGGATGCAATCTGGGCGGGAATCTCGGATTCAATCAGTTTAAGAAAAGTATCTTGGGGTCCAAAAAGAGATTGACCCTCTCCCGCACTCTGGAGCGAGATTTGTATGCTGCGTGTTTGCTCTGACAAATATCCTCATTCTCCTTGACTATGGACTAGCGGAAGTTCCTCCGCAATGCTTTCTTCTACTTCAAATAAGACTTTCATATAAACTTTACCATTCTCTTTCTTCTCATGCAAAATTTTTTCACTTATAATTTTCGTTCCTTTACCGTTTTTGGCAATAATATCGTTCCTTGCTCCTTCTAATCCTTTCGTTCTGGCCCATTCTATCGTCTGCTGCTCCTCATGCTCTCGAGTCTCCAGATCTTTCTCTGTCAGCCAACCCATCGGGAGTGTGAAGGATCGCCACGTCAATGGTCTGTGACTACTCTCGGTATCAAATGAACTGAACGGTGTACTTCCGTACCCCCACAGTTGGATCGCCCATTTTCCCAGTACCATGTAAAAACGTTCTTTGCTCTCACCTGTCATTGTGTTATGTTTTTGCACCAACGGGACCTCTACCTGATACTCACGCCATACCAGACCACGAACTTCGCCTTTGGCAACGATGGTTTTGGTGTTCTCCTCATCCCCGAGAATCCCCGATATTAATACCTGACCCTTTTTGACACGCATGTCCTTCTGAACAACAGGGCGTCCCTGCTCCGCATAGATTTGAGTGACAACAGCATCTGATTTGCTGATCAGATGTCGGGGATTCAGTAATGGCTCGCGCTTGGGTTGCGCCGATTCCACGACCTGAATGGTAATGGTTGTCCCCTCTTTGCTCACGCCAATCCAGGTTACATCCGGAAGAGCGAGCGCAAGCTGTCTGGAGAGCTTGTCTTGGCTTGGCAAGCGGAACCCCCATTGGAAAGGATATATCCCCTCTTTCTTCGCTGCTGCGAGCACCTCGTCCGTAGGAATGGTAACGTTACCCTTGACCTCTACATCCCATACCATGGATGACAACACAAACAAAGCTGCTACAAAAAACAGCATTCCCCCAAGAAAGAACTTCCTGCGTAATAATCGGGCTGCAAAAAAGGGGAAACCGCTGCGGTGGGTCACTTTCACCCTGCAGCCTGTCCGTTTCAACACAGGACGCAGCCTGAAAAAATGCGGCAGCAGAATGTTCATCTCTGCCACGCGTCCATCGTGAGCACGCAGGTTCCACACTTCCAATCCCTGCTCTGCCACCGTGTTGATCAATGTTTCAATGTCTCCCCCAGTGACCGTGATTCGGACTGCTCCCCGCAGTTTATACAGACTGGGCTGCTTCATCCGTTCCCCTCCACTCCATTCATATGAATATCCAGAATCGTTCCTTCAACAGCTACTTCATCCGGCAAAATGTTACGTATCACCAAGGCAGTTCCTTTGATCTCCAATTGGCCTTGGGAAAGAGCCAACACGATGCGATCCGGGGTGAAATGGATGACACCGCGATGATTCTCTATATACAGTTGCTTACTGCCGATCAGGGTTAACCGTGGCATATCATAAAGCACATCCTGCGGCAGATCCAACACTTCACTGGTCCATCTGCGCAGCTTGCGGCTGATCCGGGTCATTCGAAGGTCTTCCCCCTTCCTCTACAGTTCAACTTATGCGCAGATTCATGAATTTATGAAAATTCCGGGGCGTGTTAGATACGAATGTTGAGAAAAATGGAGAGAACACAGAAAAAGCCGTCTCCGGCGGCTTGATGCTCACCAGAGACGGCTCTATTTCCGTCCAACAGTTTAACTTCTTTACAGTTTCCCTCTTGTACCAAACGGTTGCTTGGAACGGGGCGGACCCAATACTTCTGCCCATATGACGCCCTTACGAATATCTTCAGGACGAAGTTGGGAATTTCCCGAATCACTTGTGTCAACTTGATCCCAACTAGAATCAGACACAACTGGTTTGTTCGAAGGAGAAAAGCGATTTAGCCTTTCATGAATCAAACGTTGTTGCTTTTCAAATTCTTTGTTCTGTTGGTCAAGCGAACGTTCCATTGCTCCACTAAAATCTCGACTACCTACCTCATCTAAGGTACGTGAAGAAGTTACAGGTCCCACATTGGGCTGATTGTGAGGAGCTTCATCATACTGGTTTTCATAAGGTTCATCATACTGATTGTCATAGGTTTCATCGTAACGAGTCTCACCTGCCGCCTCAGTCCGCGAAGATTGCTGCTTAGAGGTCTGCGCGGGCGAACGCGGGGAGTTGCCACTGCCACCGAAGGTTGGCATCCCGTTTCCAGGTCGCTTTTTGTTCGGATCGGCCGATTTGGCCGCTTTTCCCAAGAAGGAAAAGAGGGCAAAGCCAATAACAGCTACAATATACAGATTATTAAAAATCCATTCAAATAGGCCCATATGCACTCACCGCCTATCTTCCGTTTTTGGAATCACCCTGATCGTTGGAATTCGAACCTTCACCAGGTTTTCCCAATGTATTACGCATTTGAGTATCCGCTTCAATATTTTTTAGATTCATGTAATCCATAACACCAATTTTCCCACTACGCAAAGCCTCTGCCATTGCTAGTGGTACTGCGGATTCCGATTCAACCACGCGTGCTCTCATTTCTACAACGCGTGCTTTCATCTCTTGCTCTTGTGCTACGGCCATTGCACGACGTTCTTCGGCTTTTGCCTGAGCGATTCGTTTGTCAGCTTCTGCTTGCTCCGTTTGCAAGAATGCACCAATGTTTTTACCTACATCAACGTCCGCAATATCAATAGACAGAATTTCAAACGCAGTCCCTGAATCCAGTCCTTTGGACAAGACCGTACGAGAGATCATATCCGGATTTTCAAGAACGTCTTTGTGAGAGTTGGAGGAACCGTTCGTACTTACGATACCTTCACCAACACGGGCGATAATTGTCTCTTCACCAGCACCACCGACAAGTCGGTCAATATTGGCACGAACTGTAATTCTTGCTCGAACATTAACTTCAATACCATCTTTGGCTACTGCGGAAACGACTGGCGTTTCAATTACTCGAGGATTTACACTCATTTGTACAGCTTGCAATACGTCACGACCTGCGAGGTCAATGGCAGCAGCACGTTCAAATTCCAGTGGAATGTTTGCACGTTGTGCAGCAATTAGGGCGTTTACAACACGGTCAACGTTACCACCCGCCAGAAAGTGACTCTCCAGTTGGTTCATTGACAATTGAAGACCCGCTTTGGTTGCTTTGATCATTGGATTGACAATTCGACTAGGCGTTACACGTCTAAGTCTCATTGCAACCAGGGTAATAATGCTGACACGCACACCGGATGCGATTGCCGAGATCCAGAGCATTACTGGGAAAAAGCTGAAAAATACGCTCAATACGATAATACCTACTACCGCAATGAGCAAAATCGTGATTGTAGAAGTGTCCATGTGATAATTCCTCCATTTGCAATTTGAATTTGATAAAGACAGTCAGAGAAGACATTCATGAGTGCGCTGCTAAATGAAAAAATGATGCACCATCTCGCTGGCAGCTTCAGCTTAAATGGTTATGTACATTGCCGAAGCGTTATTCCGCTTCGGCCATAAAGCGAGTTACACCGGCAAAGCTTGCTGAACCACAATCCGGGTACCTTCCGCTTTAATCACAATAATCGGTGTATCAACTGGAATGAAGTCACCATCGGTCACAACATCAATTCGTTCGCCATCAAACATCGCTGTTCCAGATGGGCGAAGCGGTGTCAGACTGATTCCTTGCAGTCCAATCAACTCTTTGCGTTCCGTAGCAGATGAGTATCCACGTTCCGAAGAGAGACTGTCACTCAGGATAAATCGATTCCATATCCCTCGATCTTTAAACAGCACTGCAATAATAGCAATAACTACCACTGCTGCTCCGAAAGCAATACCCAATGACACAAATGCATCGCTTGTATCATAAGCAGCCCTCACAACACCTGCTACTAGTGCAATGGATCCCAGAATACCAAGAATACCCATGCTTGGGATGAACATCTCTAGAATCATCAGGATGAGTCCGACAGTAAATAGCACCCATGTCTCTGCTCCGGCAAATCCCGCAATGTAATTACCCGAGAAATACAACACGAAACACACGATACCCACAATACCAGGAACTCCAAAACCAGGAACGATCAATTCAATGGCCACACCTGCGATTCCAAGGAATAGAAGTACAGTCATGACAACGGGATTGGTCAGAAAAGATGAGATATTCTCCGCTGTCGTTCGTTCCACCTTAAATACATCATCCTGACTGTATCCGAGCCAAGCTGCTGCTTCTTCCGGTGTGTTGCTGATGTGGTCGGCATAACCAACTTTCAGCGCTTCTTCAGCCGAGAGAGCAATAATCTCACCTTTTTGCTTGGTTTTATTGATCTCTGGCATTTCAACAACGATGTTAACATCCGTCATTCCAGCTGCAATCTTGCCATCACGACCACTGATTTCAGCCGCTCCCTGCATTTTGCTTTTCCAGAATGCAACAAGCTTTGGATCATCAACATGTTTACCCGTACTGTCCACCATGGCTGCCGCACCAATCATACTGCCTGGTGACATTACGATCTTATCTGCATTCAGGGCCAGAAAACTTCCGGCTGAAGCAGCATCTCCACGGACAAATGCAACAGTCTCAATCGGACTGTCCTTGATTAGGATACCCAACGCTTCCGCAGTGTCTACACGACCTCCTGGCGTATTGATATCAAGAACGATCAGGCCAGCGTTCATCTTTTCCGCTTCCTTGAACCCACGTTCCATGAACTTGCCAAGTCCCTGCTCGATTGGTTTATCAACCGGAATAATATATACGGCGCCACTCTTCTCAGCTGCATGCGCTGACGGTGATCCAATCCAGACAGGAAGCAACAGCGTCAGCAGCATTAAGAGCATCAATGGCCCCGTAAGCTTCTTCCGGCGCTTTCCCTTCACAATAGTCCCCCCTTTTCCATTAATGTTATACTGTCCAGCTTATGGTATTTATTACGTGCAATGCAACATTTCGTTTCAAAATCTTAAAATTATATTTGAAAACTTGATCAATTGCAAGAATATAAAACCATAATCATATATATTAACCATTAAAAAGAAATTCGACTTCCTAAGAACATCCTGAATTAAAATAAATGGAAAAAACACCTTCTGACAAGTCAGAAGGTGTTTATTGATTTGCTTTATTGCAGGAATTGTTGAACTGCTTGATTCACCAGTTTGCCGTCCGCTTTGCCTTTAACTTTCGGCATAAGGGCCGCCATAACTTTCCCCATCTCGGCTTTCGAAGAAGCACCGGTTTCCTGGATGGTCTGCTGTACAATAACTTTAATTTCTTCTTCGGAAAGCTGTGCGGGAAGGTACTGGATGAGTACTTCAATTTCCGCTTTTGCATTTGCCGCGAGGTCTTCACGGCCCGCTTTGTCAAATTCTTGGAGGGCATCTTTGCGCTGTTTGATTTCACGACTCAGAATATCAAGCACTTCGTTGTCATCCAAATCTCTTTTCAAATCTATTTCAAGATTCTTGATCGTCGAACGAATCAACCGAATGTTGGAGAGTCTGAACTTGTCCTTACTCTTCATCGCTTGCTTCATATCTTCGTTCAATCGTTCGCTAAGATTCATGTAGTTAAAATCCTCCTAAAACTTTCTCTTACGAGCAGCCTCGGACTTTTTCTTGCGCTTTACGCTTGGCTTCTCATAATGCTTACGTTTCTTCACCTCAGCCAATACGCCATCTTTAGCGATGGAGCGTTTAAAACGACGAAGTGCAGCATCAATAGTCTCGTTTTTGCGAACTTTAGTTTCAGACACCAGTTTTCCCTCCCTCCGACCAGACCGTCCAAGAGCAATAACACGGTTCATCATCTTTCATTATAGGCGAAAGGTAATAAAGGTGTCAACCTCAATGTAATGATCACTTATTTATATGAGCGTTTGGTCACATATCCATGGACTTCATGCATATGACTAAATCCTCAATAGTAGTACCCATTAGCTCGTTATTGGTGAGAATCCGATAGGCTTGTTAACACGCCAAGTCTTGTACCACCCAACAAATGATAATGCAGATGATGAACAGTTTGTTCTCCATCCTTACCACAATTGTTGATTAAGCGATATCCTGTTTCATCCACGCCAAGACGCTTGGCTGCTTCTTGAGCAGCCAGATGGATCTCACCGATCAAAGGCAGATCTTCTGCAGTAACTTCATTCATGGAAGCAATATGTTTCTTCGGAATGACAAGCACATGTGTCGGTGCAGCGGGCTGGATGTCATGAAACACGATAACATGGTCATTCTCCAGTACTTTATTGGAGGGAATGGTGCCCTCTACAATTTTGCAAAATAAGCAATCCATAGTTCATACCCTCCTTTGTATCCCAATGTATGTATTCCCTTCTATCATACTAGAAGTACAAACTCACGTCCAATGTCCAGTCACACAATCAGGTGATCTATGTCAACTCTGCATCTCCTATAAATGTCGGCAAGAATTGGGGCTCACGGATGGTTTGACTCGTATCTCATTTGGATCGAGGTTGTTGAGGATTTACTTGAGGATCTGAAACTTGCATTAAGTTAAGGGCGTTCTGCAGTCCATGCTGAGCTGATACTCGCGTATGGAAATTGACCATTTTCTAAGGAACACAGAACCTCTTAATTGGGGCTCAGGCTCTCATTTCAAAATTATAAGGAACATCAGACACGTTATTTCCCAAAATAACCTCACAACAATGCTGGAAATGGCTGTTTATCCGGTTATAGCGTGTCCCAGATTCTTTAGATTGCTGCTGACGCTTCAAAACCTTGTAGAAGATGCCTCAGATTCTTTAGTGCTCACATCATGCTCTTCTCCTCCAACCGTAAGGCATGAGAACAGCATCAATTTCACCCGAAACGAAGCTTCTTATTGGAATAGAGTATTAAATAGAGAATTAAAGCCATGCGGTGTCT
Organism: Paenibacillus sp. FSL R5-0749; assembly: GCF_038595085.1. NCBI lineage: Bacteria > Bacillati > Bacillota > Bacilli > Caryophanales > Paenibacillaceae > Paenibacillus > Paenibacillus sp. FSL R5-0749. The sequence goes on from NZ_CP152005.1 coordinate 4,755,665, forward strand.
TGATTGTTGCTCACACATGGGTACATTCTCGCTTTTCGCATATTCAGAATACGATTCGCCGTTTGCTGCTACGAACACGTGAAGGCTCGCTTCTGCTTTCAGCAGGTTAACTACACGGTATATGCCATTCCACTTATCATCGACCTTTCCCTAATTAGGATCCAAAAAAAGGTCATGCCTTACAGAAGTTCGCTTCTGCAAAAGCATGACCTTTGGGATGTTCGGTATGTTGCCAGTTGTATTGCAATGACAGGTCGCGATACATCAGGCTGAGACTCCGTATGTGATAAAACCGCTCTATTTCATACTGCATGGTAGTTTCTTTCCACGAATGAAACATATTCATCCTGAGCTGTTCTTTTTCAAAGGCGTTAAGGAACATGAAAATGACTCACTGTTCGTATGCCTTTATTTCTTAATTTCAATAGTACGGTAAAAGGGTTAACGCCGTAAGCGCAAATAACGGAAGCACCAGACGGTTAAAACGTCTGCGGCCATAACCATAATATGGATAAGGCGTAGGGTAGCCGTAACCTGGATAAAATCCGCGAGTATGACCTATTGGATAGTTCCCTCCAGGCATGGCATTTGGAGCCCAGTTCGCATGATTCATCATGGCTTCCGGTCCAACGGGAACAGCCAGGTAGATCATTTCGTCATCCACATTTTCCATAATGCCATCGTAGTGCATACCGTCATTCATCTGTACACATACGTAACGGTGCATGTGTTCCTTGCATAATTTCTTCGCTTCCACTTTTTCCACTTGCCAACGCCTCCCTGATTCTGCTCTTGATCACCTTTTCATGGTATTCAGAACTGGGCGAATTGACACTACCGACGAGAAAACACAAAAAAAGAAGCACCCCGTGAGCGGCTTCCTTAGAAGTCTGCTGCGCGGACATCTATTCAGGATACGTCCTGATCAGATGTCCGCCGGGGTACTTAAATAAGGTTTGTCGGCTTAACTGTAGTATAACAGCGGGATGAACCTGTATCTGTGATGAAACTCACTCCGTTATGTCATACAAGCAAGAAAATTATTCGGTAATAGTGCGTGTTCAAAAGGTCTTTTTAGCACCAAAAAGATGGGATAAAGCCAGAAATGTCGTAAGGAGCGTAAAAAGCTACGTGAGCAACTGCAATGTTTCCCCAGGCATCAATATAAGCCCCTACTTATTTCGGCTATACTTCATATTCGATGTTGAGGATGATGCTGCCGCCAGACACCCTTCGTAATCAAGAGCGGACTTTTTGAACAACCTCAGGCTTGGACTATAAGAAGCGCTTCTATCCGTGATATTGCTTACATCGTTTCCCGCTACAGGGTCTCCAAGACCACCCGTGAGCCGTTTCCGGCCTCACCTGCCGGAATCACCACAAGCTTGCGCGGCAAGCGTGCACGCAGTTCAGGCACGTGACTGATAACACCAACAGCTAATCGGTCGTCATGCAATTTTTCCAGAGACGTAATGACAGTATCCAACAGCTCAGGGTCAAGTGTACCGAACCCTTCATCCAGGAAGAAGAATTGAAGCGGGTACTGACCTCGCAGCTGAATCTGGGCCGACAGCGCCAAGGCCAGTGACAACGAAGTCAAAAACGTCTCGCCACCGGATAACGTCGATACCGGTCGTTTGACTCCTCCGTTGGCATCATCACAGATCACAAAACCACCACCGGAATCCACCTCCAGTGAATAACGTTGTTTGGTCAGGAAGCGCAGACGCTGAGATGCCGCATGACTGACCTGCATCAGTTGTTCCTCTGCAATATATTCAACAAATGCATTACCTCTGAATGCGGATTGAAGTTTGCTGAGCAGTTCGCCTTGACGGCTGACCTCCAACCTCTTGTTCTCCAGTTCGGTCCAGCGAACATGTCGCTGCTCCACATCCTCCAGATCACGTTCTGCACGTGCTTTCGCACGTAGGGCAGCCTCATCCTGAGCCCGGACCTGCTGCAAACGTTCAGTGCAGGCTAACCACTGCTCCTCCGATACAACTGCACCACCCAGCTTTTGTTCCAGTTCACGCAATTGGGATGCCAGTTCACGCTCACGTTCACGGTGCTGCTGGATCTCGCCCGCCAGTTGTTCCGCTTCCTGGGAAGGCATCGCCGCGGACACAACGGCATCATCCGAGTCGAAAGGGGATTGTTCCAGCAATTGATTCCACCGTTCCTGTGCTTGTTGCAGATGCTCTGTTGCCGAGGCGGCAGCCTGCTGAGCCATGACATCTTTCTTGGCTGATTCCTGCTTCAGATGATCCGCTTCTTTGAAGCGTTGTGCTGACTCCGCAGCTTCTTTGCGCAGTCCATCCAGACGAGCCTGAGCCGCAGCAATCAGGTCTTCTACCCGCTGCTCCCCAACCCACTGGCGCAAGCGTTCTTCTTTCTCAGCGAGCAGTTTGTTATTGCCCTGCCACTGCGTTTGCCACTGGATCAGTTGTTTGTCCAATTCCACCAACTTCTGCTGAAGCGATTGAATGATCTGATCTTTTTCCTCAAGGAAGGTCACGCTTTTATTCAGACGTTCCTTGATGTCTTCGGCGCGCGCATCGCGCTCCTGCATCGCCTGATAGAGGGCCTTGGCCTCCTCCTGAGCGATGCCCGGCAGTTCCGCGGTCCAGCGGCCCTGCAAGGCAGCCGCTGCAGCCTCGCTCTCGGCCAGCTTGCGCTCCGCCTGGGCGAGCCCGGCACGACCGGCCTCTTGCGCAGCTGCCGCTTCCATGCGGCGCTGCTGCGCGCCCACAGCCGCCTGCTGCAACGCGGCGGCTTCGGCCTGGAGCGGCGCTGCTGCGGTAGCCAGCGCCTGCGCGGCTTCGCGCAGCGCAGCGGCACGCGATGCCCAGCTTGCCGGGGAGCGCCCGTATTCGGGCGACCCGGCGGGCTCGGGCTCCGCTGCCGCAGGCGCGGCCTCGGCTGCGGCAGGAGCTTCGCCGGCCGCAGCGCCAAGCTGCGGCAGCAGGCTGCGACGTTCGTGCAGCTGCTGGCGCAGCCCAAAGCGCAGCTCCTGCAGCTCCGCGTGCAGGCTGCGCAGCAGTTCCAGGTCCGCATCGCCTGCGTGCGGACCTTCTCCCGGCGGCGCAGCCGGGAGCGGGTGATGCGGCGAGCCGCACACCGGGCACGGCTCGCCATCGCGCAGCTCGGCGCGCAAGGCGGAGGACAGCTGGTGCAGCTCTTGCTCGCGCATCGTGCCACGCAGCTGTTCCTCCGCAAGGGCCAGCAGGCGCTGTTCGCGGCTGATGTCCTGCTCACAGGCAAGCAAGGCCTCAAGACCCGCTGACGCCTGTTCCACGAGATGCTGACGCTGATCACTCAGGCGTCTCTCTTCCTCAGCCGCCGCCTTCAGCTTGTCGGCTCCCTGACCTGCCGACTGCTTATAGGCTTGCATGTCAGCCTTGTTTTGCTGCAATTGCTCCGCAGCAGTATCCACACGATGCTTCAGTTCAAGCGCCGCCTGAAGAAGCCTGCGTTCCTCTGACTTCACTTCATTCGGCGTGAGGCTCTCCTGTAGTTCCTCACGCCGTTTGCGCCCGCGCTGCTGCAGCTCCTTTTCCTTTTCAAGTTGCTGTCCCAGCGCGGTCTGTTCGCCCTGCCCCTGTTCCAGAAACTGAGCAAGGCGCGAGCAATCGGCTTGAAGCCCATCCCGTTCCCGTTGCAGCTCTTTCGCTTGTTCGAGCTGCTCCAGGCGCAGCATAAGTTTCGGTTCTTCCTCAGTCAATTGCTTACGTGACGTCTCGGCCTTCTCCGATTCCTGAATAGCCACACGTTCATGTTCCAGAGCTTGCTGATGAGCCGTCTCGGCAATATCCTGCCGCTGCTTCTGTGTAGCTGTAGCATCTCGAACCGTCTGCAACGCAGGCAGTATGGCATCTGCCGCAACGGATTGTTTCAGCCGTTGTTCGCCCGCCTCAACCTGTGGCTCCAGAGCCTTCAGCTTCTGCTGTTCATCTGTACGAGCCTGCCGTTCGTGACTTAACTCACGAATTTTACCCAGTTGTTCGGCTTCCTTTGCAGCTTCATCCAGCGCTTTGCGGGACAATTCAGACTGCTGAACAGCAGCTTGAAGAAGACGTTTCGTCTCATCCAATGTTTCCTTGCTGGCATTGCCAAGTCCCTGTTGCTCCGCAGCAAGGGATTGGTGAACCATATCATTATCCTTGACCCGCCGACTTAATTTGATGGCCAACTGGTCCCCATACTTCTCCAAATGGAATAATCGTTGCAGCATCTGGCGACGCTCACTGCCTTTGAGTGACAAAAACTCGGCAAACTTCCCTTGCGGAAGCACCACTGCCCGTGTAAAATCATCCATCTTCAAACCAATTACATCTTCAACACAGCGATTCACATCTGCCAATTTGTCGGCAAGTACCTGCTCTTCGCCATTGACCGTCTCTATGAATTTGCTGATCGTGTTACTTACCGACACTTCATTATTTCGTTTGAAACGTCGCTCTACCTGGAACCTTCGCGTGCCTTCAGTCGACATCAATTCAAATGTAAAAGCAACCGACAACGAATCCTCTGCATGATTCATAATGCCCTGCGTCCCATTCACCGCACGTTCCACTTTGCCATACATGGCGAGTGTGATGGCATCAAGCAAGGAAGATTTACCACTGCCCGTTGGACCGAAAATACCGAATAGACCCGTCTCCGTCAGCACGGTAAAATCAATCTCCTGCATCTCCCGATAACTTTGAAGTCCGGCAACTTTCAGTAGAATTGGCTTCATCTTTCCTCGACCTCCTCACGCAGACCCGGCTCGTCTTCATCCACAAGTTCAAGGAAAAGCTGTACCAGGCTGTCTTCCGGCTGTGCGCCGCCTGTCTGACGCTGATAGAATTTACGGAATAGTTCATGTACCGGCAGCTCGGATCGTTGCTCCAAAAGTCCTGCTGCAGCCATCTCGGGATACACCGGGCGAATATGAATGATCCCTTCATGTGATTTTCGCAGCTGTTGAATCTCCTTCAGAGACATTGCCTCGTCCAGCCATACTTCCATGTCAATAAAAGCCTGCGGATCACGTCCCTCTTCCAGCCAGCGATATACTTCTGCCAGACCGCCACGTGCCTTCCAGCGAACAAGCGGACGCCCGGACGTCAACAAAACTTCTTCTACCTGTGCAGCTCCGCCCGGGGCCAGATCAACCATCGTGACAGACTTGCTCTGTCCAGCTTCCGAGAAGCTGTAGGCCAGAGGCGAACCGCTATATCGAATTACACCGTCACCTTTGACAGCCTGAGCACGATGAAGATGCCCAAGCGCCGTGTATTGTGCACCAGTCGATAAAGACGAAGGGTCCACCGTGTAGGCCCCACCGATCTGAATCGGACGTTCCGAATCACTCTCAAGTCCGCCGAGCACATAGATATGGCTCATGGCCAAGTTCACGGTATCCGGGCGGAAGGAAGCTGCCAGACGCTGCATTAACATACCCACCCGGTGACTATATGCCTGGCGAAGCACATTTTCGTCCCCATCCGTTGTCAGCAATTCATTCAATCTGGCTTCAGAAGGATAAGGTAATGCCGCAATCTGTCCAGTCTCTCCGGTACGCTTGGCATGGATGGTCACTGCTTCTGAAGTAGGCATACCTACGAGTGTAATGCCCTGCCTGTTCACAAGTGGCGTAACAGAAGCTACACGTTCTGGCTGATCATGATTGCCTGCAATGACCACGAGAGGTCTTCCATGCTCCGTCAGACGCGCTGCAGCTTCATAAAAAAGCTGCTCCGCCGCTGCGGGAGGATTCACCGAATCATACACATCTCCAGCCATCAATATGGCATCCGCCTGCTGCTCATCCGCCAGTCTGACGAGTTCATCAACGAAATCCTCCTGTTCACGCAGTCGGCTTCGTCCTTCCAGCGTTTTTCCCAAATGCCAGTCCCCTGTGTGCAAAATACGCATCGTCCGTTCCACCCCTCTCCCATGTGATATCCATGGTTCTGATTCCGATCAAGTTCTTTTACAGTTTCACTGCATGTCCACCATCAAAAAAGTACAGCCATTTCCGGTCAACTTTCCGACCTAATATATCTTCAATCGCCCGTCCATACAGATCGAGCTGGAAGCGATAGTTTTTGGTGAGTTCACCCAAACCACCACGATGCTCCAACACCCGATCTGTCTTGTAATCGAGCAAAACAAGCTCACCGTCAACCTCATACAGACAATCGATAATTCCCTGTACAAGCACTGTTTCATTTTCAATCGTTGCCTTCATTTTGCTATCTATATTTAGTGCCTGCATATCTGAATTCGATGCCCGTTCATGTAACCATTCCACAGGAGACTGATGTGCCGGAAGCCCATATACAAAAGGGATCTCCCGTTTTACCCAATCTGCACGCAATAATTCTTCCCCGGGTTCTGTATTGAAAAATCCGGTCAGTTCTTCGGGTTCGATCGCCTCAACATGATGGGGCAGCAGAATCTGAAGCTTAATCAACCGCTCAATGGTCTGTTCAACAACCTGTGAGTCAATGGTTGTTGATCCATCCACAGGAAGATGCTGCATCAACGTATGATACACGTTCCCCCGTTCTGCCCCTGTCAGTTGGTTCTCACCCATAAATTTTGGACGACGAAGATGCAATTTGAATGACGTACCCAAAGATCCCGCATCCGAAACGTTCATCGTACCGTCTGAACCTGACCCCAACCCAATCCCATGCTCGTTCAATTCACTGGATAAGCCATGTAGTGCATGGCCTGCTTCATCGTTGGTGTAATGGTTTCCCGGGTTGTTCTGATCCAATAATGTCTCCGACTGTTCTCCCAGTTCCTCCATTACCTCTACAGACTGGATGTCCTGCATCGAAAGCAACGTTTTCAACTCCGTGACAGATGTACTGGCTGCCACTTGAGTTGCCGCTTCATAGGCATATGTCCACGAAAGGCGTTGATCAACCTCGTGAATCAGCCGTGTCTCTTCTTGTTGCAGAGCTACCGTATCTGCACCTGTATCTGCAATGTTTTGGTTCACCGTATCTTGTGCATTCATCGTGAGCTCTTCTACAGTTGAGGATGTAACCAATTTCACGGGCTGAACCGCTTTTAGCGCAGCAATTCGTTCTTTCCGCACCACCGTCATCCCGTCTTCTTCTCCCAGAGTCTGATCCACCACATGATCACGGGATACCTGATCGGCGGAAATAATAGAAATTGCCCATCGTGATTGATCATCTGCAAGACAGGACGAGAACGAATCATTGCTTCCAGCAAGTTCACGCAGCACAGCCGCATCTGGATGCCTCATTAAGGATGGTCCAATCCAGTCCAAGTAACTCCGTCCAGCAGCCAGCAGGTAGTCTGGCAATGCCAGTTCAGTACTGTCCTTGACCTGAGACCACGCCAACGCTTTTTTCGCCGCATCTTTTACAGTACCCAGCAAAATCATTTTCTCTTTAGGACGGGTCAACGCAACGTACAACACACGCATCTCTTCAGCAAGCAATTCAAATTGCGCGCGACGACGAATCGCCAGATTGGCTAGTGTAGGATAGGCAACCCGGTTCTCACGATCCACAAACCTCGGACCAAATCCCAGTTCCTTATGCATGAGAAACGGTGCGTTCAGATCCTGTTGATTGAACATCTTGGATATGCCACCGACAAAAACGATCGGAAACTCCAGACCCTTACTCCGGTGAATCGTCATGATACGTACAGCGTTGTCCTGCTCACCGGAACTACCCGCTACAGTCCCCAGGTCTCCTCCGTTGTCCCGCAATCTTGAGACATAGGTCAGGAAACGGAACAAGCCGCGATTTGCAGTTGATTCCTCATATTGTCGTGCGCGATCGTACAATGCCTTAAGATTACTTTGACGTTGCAATCCTCCGGGAAGACCACCAACCCAGTCCAAATACCCGGTTTCTCGGTACATACGCCAGATCAGTTCACTCAGACTGCCTTGTCTTGCCTCAAGTCTCCACTGCTGCAATTGACGCAAAAAGAGAATTAACTTTTGCTGCAACGCCGAGCCTGAAATCTCCGTAACGCCCATATCCTCGCTTGCATGTCCAGTAAAACCAGCATCTTGAATTCCTTCTGTATGCACATCGAATTCATATCCATGGTCAAGAATCTCTGCTTCGACAGAAGCGGCTGTCTCCCGCTGTCCTTGTTCCATCTCTGACCAGGCTTCCGGCCACTGCAACTGGACGATATTGGAATCAGGATGATTTTCCTGCCGGGATTGTTGTACGTCATTAGTGGAAGAATCGCCCCATTCCCCAGCAGCCGTTATAACTGCATCATAGAATGACTGTCTTTTGTCACCGAGCCGAATCTGTGCCAGTTCTTCTTCATCCAATCCAACAATCGGGGAACGAAGCACGGAAGCGAGCGGAATATCCTGCCTTGGATTATCAACAAGCTGAAGCATAGACATCATGATTTCCACTTCCGTGGCCTGGAAGTACCCCTTGCTCTGTTCTCCTCCAGCAGGAATTCCCTGCTGTCTGAACTCCTCAATCATGAGCGGAGCCCACATCAAGGTTGAACGCAGCAAGATGACCATGTCACCGTAACGTGCCGGGCGCATCGTTTGCAGGGCTTTGTCGTACACATGGAGGGCAGGTTGGTCCGTATCTCCAACCATCTCACGAATACGCCTTGCGATTGCCCGTGCTTCCAAATGGGCTGTCTCAAGTTCGGCACTTTCCAGTTCTGCGGAGACCGCTGCATCCCCGTTCTCATCCGTACTCTCTGTCAGATCAGGACCGCCGCCCTGACGATCAATCAGCATAAGTTCAGGTGTATACGCCTCATCGCCAAGCGTTTCTGACGGGAACGTAGCCCCATATGCCAGTTGAGCACGTTCATCGTAAGCAATCTCTGCCACACCTTCGTTCATGAGTTGCCGGAATATCATATTGACCGAATGCACGACTTCCGCACGACTGCGGAAATTACGTGCCAGATCAATACGTTGACCTGTACGATTCGGGCGATCTTCACCATTTCTGTCCTCATGCGTGTTCGCTCCGTACTGACGATACTTGTTCATAAACAGACCTGGCTCAGCCAACCGGAACCGGTAGATACTCTGTTTGACATCACCTACCATGAATCGGTTACCCGGGTTTTCTCTGGAGATCAGTTTCACGATATCTTCCTGAACCGTATTGGTATCCTGATATTCATCAAGCAACACCTCATCGAATCGCGAACGATATTCCATAGCCGCATCGGAAGGCATCGAGAGTTCAGGCGTTGAATCCTCATGTCGCAAAATGTGAAGACAATAATGCTCCAGATCACTGAAGTCCACTTGCCCACGTTCCTGTTTGGCCTGCCGATAACGTTCTCCAAATGTACTCACCAACCTCGACAACTCCTGCATGAGTGGTGCCGCCTGCTCCAGCTCCTGCCAGAACGAAAACGCACTTCTTCCGAACAATGAGCCTTTCAGGTCGGAAACTGCCTTTTTCGCAGCCTCTCGGAGTTCCTTCACTTGATCCTGTAAAACCGGGTCCGTTTGATCCTTTTTGCAGGGTTTCAATTTGCCAAATGCCGCGGGTTGAAACACTTCGGGCAACTTTTCCCACGGCATTACCTGGGTCGCAGACAGCAGCTCCTCCACCATCACCAGATCTTCTTTTAACGTATCTGCATACGGTGCAGGGCCTTCAGGCTGCATGGAAATATGGATGCCTTGGCGGAGCAGTCCTGCAGCACCACTTAAAGCAAGAGCAGCATCACGCATAATACTCTGAACCCATGCTGAATGCCCCAGCTCCTCCACACTCTCCACCTGAAAAGCGGATGCCATCTCTGAGAGCCAATGATCCGGCCAGGAATGGCTGCGGGAGAAATCATACAAGCGTTGCACCAGTCGATGCATGGCATCATCGTTTCGTTCTCCACTGAACCAGTCCACTAATTCACGGAATGTACTGCCTTCATCTTCTTCGCCATACTTTTCCTCAAAGAGTTCTTCCAGCAGTTCTTGCCGCATGATTTCAGCTTCATTTTCATTCAGGATACGGAAAGCCGGGTTCAACGGAATCTGCTGGTAGTACCGGCGAATGACTTCCATACAGAATGAATGCAATGTGGTAATGGATGCCCGCCCAAGCAGGGACAGTTGCTTACGCAGATGTTCTTCTCCAGGCTGTTCTTCAAGCGCACGTTCCAACGCTTCCCGAATCCGTTGTTTCATCTCGGCGGCGGCGGCTTTGGTAAACGTAGCTACAAGCAACCGATCCACACTAAATCCTTGGGAGGGATCAGCGATCTTGCGAATAATACGTTCAACCAATACGGCTGTTTTGCCCGATCCCGCCGCAGCAGCAACCAGAATATCTTCTCCGCTTTCCGAGATCGCACTCCACTGATCGTCACTCCAGAAGCTTCCTTCCGGTTTAGGCATATTCGTCATGATGTTTCCCCTCCCTTGGTGTGAGATAACATATCCCAGATTTGCTGTTTGCCCGGTTTGGCAAGCAGATTATATTCATTTCCTTCTATATTCTCATCAAACTGACAAACAGGCTTATATGGACAGAACGTGCATGCCACTTCCTGCTGAATACGATAAGGCTCAATCGCCACATCCCCATCCGTAATCCGGGTACCAATCTCGCGGATGTTACTGCGAACTGAAGCAAGCAGCGTATCCCATTGCTCTGGCGTAGCTACAGCGGCGCTGCTATAAAAGCTGCCATCTGCTTTAAGAGCAACCGGAATTATGGCCGAATATCCCTTATCCAGGGTATTGTCCATTTGCGTGATAGCATCCCGGTCCGCCAGCAGCAGACCTTTCATTTTGAACCGTTTCAGCAGTTCTTGTCCGGCTTGCTCCGATGTCATACCGTTTGCGGATTGCAACAGCGGGTTATGCACATGGAAATACAGCGTTCCTCCAGGCATCGCCGTTTCTCCAAGCCATTCCTCGGCAGCACTAAGCAGCACCTCCAGATAGGTGAGCATCTGCAATGACAGACCATAGTACACTTCATGCAGCTTGAGGTCCGTCTGGCTTGATTTATAGTCAATGACACGGAGGAGCAGACCATTCTCGCCTTCTGCCACATCCACACGGTCAATCCGACCCACAATCTCCATCACACAGCCGTTCTCCAGTTCAAAACGCAGAGGCGGCAGTGTTTTATCCGGTCCAAAATCAAGCTCCAGCCCAATCGGTTCAAAACTTCCACGTCTGGACTGTTCACCCAGAATAACGGAAGCCCGGCTAACAATATCCTTCAATTTGCGGAAAATATAACCGTATCGCTTAGTGCTTAGCAAAATCTCCCCTTGCAGCTGTGGTGCAATCTGCTCCACCGTTTGCTCGGCTTCCTTACGACATTGGTCTGGGGTCAAGCTGCCCCAACTACGATTTTCTTCACGCAAACGCATAGCCAGCTGACTTAGTGCAGCATGAAATAATTGTCCGATATCAGGAGCCTGAAGGCGGTACAATTGCCGTTCTTTGAGGCGCAGCCCATGCGAAGCAAAATGCGAGAATGGACAAGCTACGAACCGCTCCATTCGCGAGACACTCGTCCTTACCTCTGTGCCATACAGTCTGCGACTGGTGGCTGTACGTAGTGGCAATGCCCGATTACGATAAAAGATTGATCCCATCAACCGTTCCAGCTGAGGTCTGCTTGTCTCCTGAGATACATGCCAATTGTAGACCGCCCACCACATTTCAGGGATGTCTTCTCCGCGACGCCATTTACGCAATTGTCCAATGAGCGCAGACAGACTCTGACCCGGATGGGTGACATACGACCAATGGAATTCTTCCGAGTTCACAACCGGTGGTTGGGCAAGCAATGGCTGTTCTTGTAGACCAAACATTTTCCGTACATGGCGGACAATCTCGGAAGGAAGCAGTGCTTTTCCCTCATCATCAGCAACCGGGTAACTCAACCACAATTGGTTGCTTGCCGCTGTAAGTGCCGTATAGATCAGAAAACGTTCATCCAACATTTGCCTCGTTGCACCTGGTCCAAGCGCTACACCTCTTTCCGTCAGTAACGCTCTCTCCAGTTCCGTTAATACGCCATCATCCTGAGGTACAGCTGGCAATTCACCATCAACTGCACCAAGGATAAATACGTATTTGATGTCCTGAAGACGTGTACGGTCCATGGAACCAACCAATACCTGATCAAGTGCGGGTGGTACCAGACCCAGCTTCAGTTCCGTTAATCCGGTCTCAATCATCCCGGCAAACAGAGTGATATCCAACCGTTCATTGCCCATCATATCTACCATCTGATCCAATAGATCCAGCACAGCTCCCCACATCTGCCGATGTTCTCTCGACCGTTCTGGGTCACCTTGAGTCTTAGCTTCAGCAGACATCTGTTCCAGCTTCCATGGAATCTCGGCCTCTTCCAGCAGTCTGTATAGTGCCTCGCATTGAGCTTTGGCTGTCTTTGCTTTTTTCATCCGTTTCTCAAAAGCACCCAAGGCATCTGTAATGACCGCTCGACAACGCTCCATTAAAGAAAGCATTTGGTCCCGTCCACGACTACGGCCATCCTGACCATTGTCTTCCAGCGACAGGCTGGGTACATACTTCCACGGCTTGCCGTCAGTCCAGCGATACCCATGAATACCACAAGCCAGCACATAATTCTCAAGCTGGTCCATATCTTCACGAGTGATGGAACCATCACGCGGAAGCAGCAGATCCGTTTTGACACAGCGAAATACATCCTCGTAACGCCAGTGGCGCCGAACAATATCCAGTGCGGAACGGATAAATTCGGATAATGGGTGATGAAGTTCATTTCTTCTGCGGTCCAGAAAGACAGGTACACCATAGTCCCTGAATAACGGTTCAGCTATATCAGCGTAGGTATCCAACTGACGAACAAGTACTGCCATATCCCGATAACGCGCACCTTCGTTTTGCGCCAGACGCCGCATCTCACGGAGTGCTCCCTCCATCTCAGCTCGTCGGTTCTCCGCTGCAACTAGGCGGATTCCTGAATCAGTACCATCACCTTTCCAACGAATTCGGCGGTCAAAACCAGCCTCCAGATGAGCAAGTCCCGGACGATCCTTGTATCTAGGTGGAATCTCCGAATCTAGCACGGTGATATCGCTCGGTGCACCCAGTTCTTCAGCCATCCCTTTCAAACGCGCATAGGCACTTGCCGTTGGATAGAACAGTTCCAGTTCTCCAGGCAGTGCGCCGTGATCATATGGACGATCCAATGTCAGTGCAATCGTCACGGAAGAGCACTGCAACATCAGGCGACCGATCACACTCATCTCCTGTGGCGTGAATCCCTGAAAACCATCAATCCAGATCTGAGCATCCTGCAGTAATGTACTTTCCGACAAACGATCTGTCAGCTCGGTCAACGTGTCTTCATCATCAATATATAAATTGGTCAGTTCCTGTTCATAGTCACGATAGATCAGATTCAAGTCATGCAACTTGTCCTCCAGAATTGGCGAAGAGGATGAGGTATACCCTCCAGACAACCCTTCTTCCAGCAAAGATGGATCAACTTCATAACGTTTAAACTCACTATATAAGTCATTTAATTCGCCTATAAAACCCAGCTGGCTGCCGGATGCACCAAACAGCTTCAATTCTTCCTTACGACGCTGGATGACCTTATAGAGCAGCATCTTTTTGCCTTCGGCTCCGATTGGAATACGAGCAGAACCGCCTGCTTCCTGCATTATGCGGTAAGCTAATCGGCGAAAGCCGAGCACTTCTGCACGCATGGTACCTTTAATTGCTCCAGAAGACACCAATGCCTGCTCTGTTCGAAAGGAACTCTGTTCGGGAACGAGTAAAATCAAAGGTTTACCTTGCGGCTCCTTTTGAAGCAAGGATGTAATTTCCCGGGTAATCAGCGAGCTTTTGCCGCTGCCTGCCCGGCCAATAAGAAAACGAACGGACATGTCTAATCCTCCAAACCACACGTACAAGATTTTAATTCCCAGTATAACATATCTGACTTGGTTCGGAACATACGTTTGCCACTATCCGGTAAAACCGGAGACTCTCTCCGTTAACACGGCAAAAAGCCCGCAGCTGTTCACACTGTGGACTTTTAACCGAAAGTATCATTCATTTAAACTTCACTTTATCTCACGAAGAATTAAAAAAAGTAAAAAGAGACTTCTCTAATTCTTTTTGCTGCGCACCTCGAAAATAGCAAATTTGAGGTAATGTCCTTCATCCACGCCCAAAATTTGCGGGTGGTCCTTACCGGCTGCCTTCCAGTCGATCAGACGAAGCACTTTGCCAGCATCTTCCGCTGCATCAGCAATCGTATCCAGGAAGAGGTCTGGACGCATGTGGTATGAACAGCTGGCGGTTACCAAATATCCGCCCTCATTGACCAGTTTCATTCCTTGCAGGTTGATATCCTTATATCCACGGCATGCGCCTTTGACTGCTGATTTCGTCTTGGCAAACGCTGGGGGATCGAGGATCACTACATCAAACGTTTTACCGCCAGCTGCAAGCGCTTTGGAAGTATCTACTTTTTGTTCGCCAGCACGCGCACGTGCAGTACGTTCATCCAGTCCTTTCACTTGTTCACGCAAGTACTGGAATGCATCGGCAACTACGAATTCGACACGGTCGGTGAAACCATTCAGTTCGACATTCGTTCGTGCACTTTCAATGGCATGCTCCGATATATCAAGACAAGTCACTTTCTTGGCTCCATATTTGCAAGCATTTAACGTGAAGCTGCCCGTGTGTGAGAAGCACTCCAGTACGGTGGCACCATCCCAATAAGGGAATGTAACTACCTTACCGCTTTTATTCACAGGCAAGAGCTGCTCTGTGCCGTCCTGCTCAGTCGTTTGGAGTGTGATTCCACTCTTATAGCCCCAACCCTTCATAAGCGGTTCGATCGCTGCACGATTCTCACGTTGGTCGAAGAAGTAACCTGTCTTCTGTCCTTCCACGATATCGACTTTAATGAGTAGTCCATTCTCGGTAACGGTGACATGTCTTGGGCATTCTCCATACAGTGGACCTTTGGTCTGCTCCAAACCTTCCAGTTCACGAATTGAGACGTCACTGCGCTCATATATGCCTTCAGGCTGCATCACTTCAATGAGTGCTTGAACGATGGCTTCACGGCAACGATCCATGCCAAGTGTAAGCAACTGTACAACGAGGATGCTACCGAATCGGTCAACGATCAATCCGGGCAGAAAATCAGCTTCCCCATAAACGAGACGGTACGCTTCTCCATCCTGGATAAAACGTTCCCGATGACGCAAGCAATCGCGAAAACGCGCTACAAAGAATGCCGTATCCATCTGTTCGGACTCCAGGGGTTGATAAGCTACAACCCTTACCGTGATCTGAGATGCGGGATTGTAATAACCTGTCGCCAGATAGCGACCTTGATGATTCAATACATTGACTAGATCTCCCGGCTCCGGGTTTCCGTCAACCGAGGCAATTTCGTTGTTAAAAATCCATGGATGTGCATGTTCAAGCCGCTTTTTGCGACTGCGTTCGAGTGTAACTGATGGCAAGGTAGATCCACTTCTTTCATAGTTAGTTGAAAAGATAGGTTTGGTGCAAAGGAGACGCTACGGCGACGAATTGTTCCTCTGATCGCTGTTATCCCCAGATTTTTCGATTCCCTTTCTTTAAAAAGGAAAATCCGGGGATAAAGGCGAGCGCTTCGCTTCTTCGGTAACAATTTCGTCTTCTTCGCTACGTTTGCACGAATCACCGTATCTTTCGAATTGGGGTGCAGCAATTAGGTGGCGTTTCGGTTACGAATCGATCTTCCGATCGCTGTTGTCTCCAGATTTTTTTGATTCCCTTCTTTAAAGGGAAAATCCGGAGACAGCATATGCTTTCGATGTAGCTTTCTTTCAGAAAGCTTTTAGGCGCACGCTTCGCTTCTTCAGATTCGATTTCGTCCCCTCCACTACACTTGCACAAAGCACCGTATCTTTCGAATTGGGGTGCAGCAATTGAAATACTTGAATTGTGGGAGGCTGGCTTCCCTCTGAATTCCTTTAGGCTTGTCATGGTTGTCTCTATTTACTCATAGGATGAGGTAAGGAACCGGACGGAAGGAATGATGTTTCTATGTTTAGAGATGTAATATTGCCCCTACTCTATGGGCTTATTATCTTTTTTGGTGGCATGAAGCTGATGGAGACGGCATTGCAGCGCATGGCAGGGCCCATGTTGGCAGGTTGGCTCAATCGTGCCACCTCTGCTCCGTGGAAAGGCATGGCCTTCAGTGCAGGTGCAACGGCCTTGTTACAGAGCAGTACGGCTGTCACCGTACTCACCATTGGACTGGCGAATGCCCGATTAATCACCTATGGACGCACACTCGGCATCATCCTCGGCACCAACATCGGGACATGTCTGACGACGGAGCTGGTGGGACTGCAGATCGGACGCGCTTCCCTGCCATTGCTTGTCCTGTCGCTGACGGGCTGGGCCATGTTTGTTGTGCTTGGAGAACGCAATCTGGCCGCGCCTGAGCGCACACGCCGGACTTTGTTTAACATCCAGTACAGCTTCCTGGCAGCTGCGGGATTTGCACTTGTCATGACAGGCATACAGGTGATGCAATCCATTGCCTTACCCTTGCGGAGCATGGGTGTATTTCAATGGTTTCTCGACCGCTCGGCCGACAGCTTGTGGTGGGGCTTCCTGGCAGGTGCCTGTCTTACGGCGCTCATTCACAGCAGCGCAGCTGTCATTAGCATGGCGATTACGCTCGCAGCCACAGGGGTATTGCCTGTGGAGATCGGCATCGCCATTGTGATCGGGTCCAACGTGGGGACCTGCATCACCGCTGTGATCGCTGCCGCGGGCGGCGCATCCGCGGGCAAATTTGTCGCAACCTCCCATGTTGTATTAAACATTGCGGGAGCGCTGCTCTTTATGCCGCTGATCGGCCAGCTGCATGCAGCTTCGGCCTGGCTGTCAGCGGACAACGGGGCACAGATTGCGCATGCCCAGACCCTTTTTAACATCACCAGTTCACTGCTTGCTTTGCCATTCTGTTACTTGCCCATCTGGCACAAAAAACCACCGGTTCACGCCCCTGCGGCGAAGTCACCCGGGGCTTGATGATCAAACTGTCCATGCCCACAGATCGCGCGGCTAACTAACCAGAATTATGATGCGTTATACGTTAACGCCTAACTTGTTCAGGGCTACACGCAAGATATCATCGTTATTATCATATCCGCTCTGCTGCTGTCTGGACCATGCTTCTTCCGGAGCATACCAATCCACACCTTTGATTTCTTCAATCTGAGGCTGTAGATCACCACTCTCGGCTTCTACGAGATAATAATGAACTTCCTTGTCCACCGGGCCAAAGTCTGCATGTTGGTACGTATATGCAATGATATCAACTGGCTCTACAATACGACCCACCATACCTGTCTCTTCCAAAATCTCGCGCAGTGCCGTCTGTTCGATTGTTTCTCCATCTTCCATTTTGCCCTTGGCGAGAGTTGTTTTACCATAACGATCTACGATAAGCTGAATTTGAAGACGTCCGTCTTCCCCTTTTCTATACACAACTCCGCCTGCTGAAATTTCTTTTTTGTTCATCGTACTCTCCCCCATCGACTTCAATATCTTATTTTTTGCAAAAGAAGGACCTCATCTCCCCGGGTAAGCTCCCCAAGGAAATGAAATCCTTGTTTCTGACGCCTCGATCACATCGCGGCGGACTTCAGATTATCTTCCAACACCCGTACCAGCGTAGCCTGACTCTCGTTGACACCAGCTTCAACGACTTTGACTCGGCACACTTTACCGACCATATCCATGGTTCCGTCAAAGACCAGTTGAATGTAGTTGTCGCTATAACCGTGCAGCTTGCCACTTCCCTCACGACCCTTGGCTTCACCTTCGGGAATAACATCAAGTACCTGTCCAACAAACTGCTTAGCGTACTCCAGCTGCATCTGCTCAGACAACTCAATCAGTTCATGCACACGTGCATTTTTGACCTCTTCGTCCACCTGATCTTCCATTCGTGCTGCTGGCGTACCCGTACGCTTGGAATAAGGGAATACGTGCATTTCGGAGAAACCGATCTTCCGCATCAGCTCATAGCCATTCCGATACATCTCATCGGTCTCACCTGGAAATCCAACAATAATGTCTGTTGTAATCGCCACATCCGGCATCGCTTCCCGAATGCGAAGCATCTTGTTGTAAAACTCTTCTGTCGTATATTTGCGGCGCATGCGTTTCAACACCGTATCATCCCCCGCTTGCAGCGGAATATGGAAGTGACGAACGAGTTTATCCGAACGTTGGATCACGTCGAGCATGCGGTCATCGATCTGACTAGCTTCAATCGAGCTGATTCGAATACGCTCCAAACCTTCCACCTTGTCCAGATCCCACAGCAGATCGGTGAGATCATAATTCTCCATGTCATCGCCATAACCACCTGTATGAATACCCGTCAGAACAATCTCCTTGTATCCGGCGTGTACGAGTTGATGCGCCTGTTGAATAATGCTGCTTGCCTCACGGCTGCGTGAAAGCCCCCGAGACCACGGAATAATGCAGAATGTACAGAAGTTATTGCAACCATCCTGAATCTTCAGGAATGCGCGGGTACGGTCAGCAAAATCCGGTACGTCCATTTCTTCAAACACACGGGTTTTCATAATATTACGCACCGCGTTAACCGGTTGACGGGACTCCTGAATTTCATTAACATATGGCAAAATCTTGTCACGGTCCTGTGTACCGATAACCAGATCCACCCCAGGGATGTCCAGAATCTCTGCCGGAGAAGTCTGCGCATAGCAGCCTGTAACAGCCACGATCGCCTCCGGGTTGCGCCGAATGGCACGACGAATAATTTGACGGCTCTTTTTGTCGCCGGTATTGGTTACTGTACAAGTATTAATCAAGTATACGTCCGCTGTCTGTTCATCAAAGTCCACTTGATCGTAACCTTCGTTTTTGAACAATTGCCAAATCGCCTCTGTATCATAGAAATTAACTTTGCAGCCTAAGGTGTAAAACGCCACGGATGGCATAATTACATTCCTCCCATTTCTCCGGATTCATATAGCACGCAAGTTAGTGCTGCCATTCCAGCTGTCTCAGCACGCAAAATGCGTTTGCCCAGTCCAACAGATACAGCACCTGCCTGATCAGCCTCTGCCGTCTCCTTCTCAGAAAATCCACCTTCCGGTCCAACAACGATCAGTACTTCTGCACTTGCATCAGGCGCAAGCTGCTCAACAAACGGTTTCAATGCATCTCTCAGCTGTTTACCGTTTTCTTTCTCATAACAATAACATACCAGACTATAGCCCTCAAAAGAAGATAACAGCCCTTTCCAGGAAAGCGGCTGCTCGACGGATGGAATGCGATTCCGATGACTCTGTTCGGCAGCTTCCTTGGCAATTTTTCGCCACCGCTCCAACCGTTTGCCTTCTTTCTTGGCATCATATTGCACAATCGTACGTTCTGATAGGAAAGGTACAAAGGATACCGCTCCGATCTCAGTACATCTCTGGATAACTGTTTCCATCTTGTCGCCCTTGGGCAGACTCTGTGCCACAGTTACTCGAATCCGTGCTTCACGGTCCATCTCGAGAGGTTCCACAATATTCGCTGTCACTTGGCCAACTTCAATGGTCTCAATTTCGACGAGTGCTTCTCTGGAGTTTCCGTCACTGACAATCAGTTTATCTCCAGGTTTACCACGCATGACCCTACCAATATGGCGTGCATCATCACCTGTGATGATCACATCGTGTTCATTAAACTGTTCTGCAGATACAAAATATCGCTGCATTAGTCAATCCACCCATTCTGTCCTGTTATGACTGGAATTCACCCCGCCTTAAGACAGGCATGAATCCAATCGCCACAGATGATCATACAACTTTTACGTGTTTCTGACCAGTATTCCGGTCCAATACAAGATGCGCTTTTAGCGATATAATTCAATAATCACCTTTGCCAGATCCACATACATTGTTTGCGCAAACTCATACAAAGGTTGAATCGTCACATTTTGCAACGGAGGAATAACAAGAATTAATAAGAAAATAAAAATGGACCATTGCTCCACCCCTTGCAGCTTGCGGCTGAGTGAAGGTGGCAGTACATCTTCTAGAATCCGATAACCATCCAGAGGTGGCAACGGAATCAAGTTAAACAGGAACAAGAAAAAGTTGGTTAAGTTAAAAATAGCGAAGAACGTCGTGATTGCTGTCAGCAACCGCTCATTATCTATACCGCCGAGTGCTCCCGAACCAACCAATGACGCATAGATGATTGTACCGATGATTGCCAGCAACAGATTACTCAGAGGCCCTGCTGCGGATACGATGATGCCCATCAACCTTGGCTTGTCGAAGTTAGCCCGGTTAACCGGAACCGGACGAGCCCAACCGAAGCCGGCAATAATGAGCAACAGCACCCCAAACAAGTCAAAATGTACAACCGGATTCAGTGTGACCCGACCCAATAGCTTGGCTGTCGGATCACCGAATTTGTTGGCAAAATACGCATGCGAGAATTCATGCACCGTAAATGCGATCAGGATCGTCAGCAGGAAAAACGGAAGCTGATCAATCGGATAACGAAAGAACGAATTCCAAAAGTCCATACGTTACCCCTTTCTGGCTACATACGCCAGCCAATCCTCATCACGGTGGATCGCACTCACTTCAAACCCGGAGGCTACCAACGCATCATGCACCACTTGTTCTTTGTTCTTCCAGATGCCCGACACAATATAGGTGCCACCCGACTCAAGCGCATTGTACACATCGTCCACGAACAACAAAATGATCTCAGCCAGAATGTTCGCCACAACAACCTTAACTGGCAGTTGCACGCCAAGCGCAGGGTCTTGACTCCCAAGGACGGACAACAGATCACTTTCTTTAACCGTAATTTGTTGCTCCAACCCGTTCAGTTCCACATTCTCCCTGGCGCTGATTACCGCAACCGGATCAAGATCGAGCGCCAGCACATGTTTTGCCCCGAGTTTAATCGCGCCTATAGCCAAGATGCCAGAACCTGTACCTACGTCAATGACTTCCTCACCGCCCTGAATAACCGTTTCCAGTGTGCGCAAGCAGAGAGAGGTTGTTGGGTGTGTTCCTGTACCAAAAGCCATGCCGGGATCAAGCTCAATGATTTTCTCATCCGGACTTTCTGGCGTATACTCTTCCCACGTTGGTTTAATCGTCAGACGTTCCGATACACGTACCGGCTTGAAATATTGCTTCCAGGCTGTTGCCCAGTCATTTTCATCCACTGTACGCGTCTCATAGCGAACCTCACCTGTATCAATTCCGAATTCAGAGAGTTCCTCAATTCTAGGATTAACTTCTGACTGTAGTGCAACCATATCCGTACCTTCGGAGAAGTACCCTTTGATGACCGCAAAGCCTTCAGGAATATCATTCAAAGGAACATCGTATAACTCACCATATGTGGTGTCCCGTTTTTTATTTAAAGTACCGGACTCTTCTATCGAAACCCCTCCAGCACCCGCTTCATGTAAAAAATTCGAAATCATCTCCACAGCTTCTTCTGTGGTATGTATTGTTAGTTCATGCCATAACATACTTGGTTTTTCCTCCTCATTTTTCAAACATCCCAACTATTGTACTACACAAGCGAGCCGGAGTACAAAGCCGCACCAGTAAAAGAAAAACAAAACAGGATATCCGCAGTCTGACTGCTCGAATATCCTGTCGTCTAATATACATATCTGATTCATTTACTTCAGCATATTGCAACATTCAAATCTGATTTAGCAAAAGCGTCCACCATTCTGCGTGATCATCTCTGCGGCTTGCGGGAGCGAATCGTTCGAAACGGACACGGTTAACAAAATTTCTTGTTTAAACCTGTTTGCCGAATCCTCTTCAGGCGTATCATACACCTGACCATTGGACAACATTTCCGTGTCATCACTAATCAGAGCAAGTACATTCAGTTCACCACTGAATCCGCCGACAATGGCTGTAGGAGAATTATCAGAGCCCGTAACATCGTGTGAGTCCAATGCAGACGTTTCATTGCCAAGGCTCTCGATACTCAATTGGTTCGGGTGCAACAATGTCAGGGCTCTGCGTGCAGACTCGGCCTCCGTCCAGCTTGTAAAAACAGCTTCGAGGGTCACTGCCGAGCGATCTTCAGTCATGAAGCTCCCGTCCCTGACGTCGATCAGCCGCTTCACTGCGGCGTAGTGCTTCTATATCTTCATGATCCGCAGCTTCAGCGCTGAATTCCACGTCTTCATTTTTCGCGGATTGCATCCGTTTCATTTTTTCCGTTTTTGTTAGAATCTTGCCCGGACGTTCATGTTCTGCCATTGTAATGCTCCTCCTTCAAATTAAAATGAACTAAGAAGTGATACACTGTAACACTCCGATTGTAGTACCATACCTCCGATCGCTGTTATCCCCAGATTTCTTCAACTCCCTTCTTAAAGGGAGAAATCCGGAGATAAAGGCGAACGCTTCGCTTCTTCAGATTGGTTCTACACTCTCCATTAAAGTGTAATTCACTGTTCATCTTTAAACATTTCTTAAAACTAGATCATTCCACCGGCTTGTTCGATTATAGACATCGCGCGGTGATGTACCGATTCATCAACGATCACAGTAAGTAATACATCCCTTCCTGTAGGTCCACCTTGTCCACCATCACTCATGCCGCTCGCAGAAGGGTCTGCTGCAGCCATGATTCCAGCACTGGCATTCGTTTGCATCGAATCGGGCACCCATGATGAAAAACTGCCGGAAACGCCCGGCTTGTAGGAAGCCCCGCTTGGTCCTACACCCGCATATCGGCTGAATCGATTAATGGACAGGTCCTCCACTCGCAATGCCTCCAGTTTTTTGGCCGCCCCTTGGGCCTGCTCCGGGCTGTGAAAGTACGCCAAAATATTTTTCTCGGTCATCCGCTTCACCTGCTTCCCTAATTTCTCGCATATCAGCTATCAGCTATGCATATCATTCTCGCCATGCTATCTTTCCGCAAGTTCGCGCAGAATATACCGAAATGCTCCCACAAATTGCTGTTGCTCTTCATAGCATATATCCATGGATTTTGCCAAAACGGCTGAACCACTAAAAAAAGGCGTACAAAAAAAGGACACCCTGCGGTAAAAAACCGCTGTGGTGTCCTTTTGGACTTGCTATATTTTATTCTCAGTCGCCGCGAAATGCACGTTTCACTCGATCAAAGAAAGATTGTTCATGCTCATGTGTTTGCTCTCCATCCAGCGCAGCAATTTGGCGAAGCAGATCTTTCTGCTCGTCATTCAGCTTACTAGGTGTAACCACAACCACTTTCACATGCTGATCCCCTTGCCCCATACCGCGCAAGCGTGGTACGCCCTTGCCTTTGAGACGGAAATACGTACCCGTTTGTGTACCCGCTGGTACTTTCAGTTTCACTTTCTCGGTCAACGTCGGGATCTCAACTTCATCTCCCAGAGCTGCCTGAGCAAAGGTAAGTGGGATTTCGCAATAAATATCGTCGCCTTCACGCTCGAAGAAATCATGTGATTTCACGCGAATGACAATATACAGATCTCCGGCTGGTCCGCCACGCAGGCCTCCCTCGCCCTCACCTGTCATACGCAGTTGCGCTCCGTCATCCACACCCGCTGGAATGCGAACATGAATTTTGCGTTGCTTGCGGACTTTCCCGCTGCCACTGCACGTTGTACATTTTTCTTTGATAATTTGGCCCGAACCGCTACAGTTCGAACATGCACGACGATTCACCATACGACCAAACGGTGTATTTTGCACAACTTCCTGCTGACCGCTACCATGGCAGACCGAGCAGGTTTCCGGTTTCGTTCCAGGTTTGGCACCTGAACCATGACAGGTATCACAGCCTTCAGTACGCGGAATTGTAATATCGGTTTCTTTACCGAATACCGCTTCCTTGAACTCAATTGTCATGGTGTACTGCAGATCATTCCCCCGTTGCGGAGCATTTGGATCACGTCGTCCACCGCCACCACCGCCAAAGAACATGTCGAAGATGTCGCCAAATCCGCCGCCGCCAAAATCACCGCCACCACCGAATCCACCCTGATTCGGATCGACATGACCATATTGATCATATTGTGCACGCTTCTGACTATCACTCACTACGTCATAAGCTTCTTTGACTTCTTTAAATTTAGCTTCCGCATCAGCAGCCTTGTTTACGTCAGGGTGATACTGACGGGCAAGCTTACGGTAAGCCTTTTTAATCTCATCGTCGTTAGCTGTTTTACTAACGCCAAGCACCTCATAATAATCACGCTTTTCAGCCACTCTTCCACCCCCATATCATTCACCATATCGCACATCGTGACAAAAGGAAAGCCAAAGCGCGGGAGCCCCGGCTATGACTTTCCCTCTAATTCGAACGTCACCGATGTTTAATTCGCGTAGAACTACGAATTAGTTTTGTTTTTTATCTTCATCCACAACTTCGTAATCAGCGTCTACGACGTTATCACGTTTAGCGGAACCTTGTTGCTCTTCAGCACCTTGCGCTTCTTGCTCTTGCGCCTGAGCTTGCTCATACAGTTTCACGGACAGTTGTTGAACGATCTCTGTCAGTTCTTCTGTAGCCGCTTTGATATCTTCCAGGTTGTCGGAAGCCAGAACACCTTGCAGTTTTTCTTTAGCAGTATTCGCTTTTTCAACTTCGCCAGCATCTGCTTTTTCGCCAAGATCTTTGATCGTTTTGTCAACAGAGTAGATCAGTTGATCTGCACTGTTTTTCGCTTCAACGAGTTCTCTGCGTTTTTTATCTTCTTCAGCGTGCAACTCAGCATCTTTCATCATTTGCTCAACTTCTTCATCGCTCAAACCGCTGGAAGAAGTGATTGTGATTTTTTGAGTTTTGTTCGTACCTTTATCTGTTGCAGATACGTTAACGATACCGTTGGCATCAATATCGAAGCTAACTTCGATCTGTGGAACGCCACGTGGAGCTGGTGGAATATCACCCAACATGAAACGTCCAAGCGATTTGTTACCCGCTGCCATCTCACGCTCACCTTGCAGAACATGAATCTCAACACTTGGTTGATTGTCTGCATACGTGGAGAATACTTGAGATTTGCTTGTAGGGATCGTTGTGTTACGCTCGATCATTTTAGTGAACACGCCGCCTGCTGTTTCGATACCCAGGGACAATGGAGTTACGTCGAGCAATACAACGTCTTTCACGTCACCTGTCAGTACGCCCGCTTGTACAGCGGCACCCAAGGCTACAACCTCATCCGGGTTAACGCCTTTGTGAGGCTCTTTACCAGTGAGTTTTTTGATCGCTTCTTGTACTGCAGGAATACGTGTGGAACCACCAACCAATACGATCTTGTCGATATCGTTAGCTGTCATACCCGCATCGTTCAATGCACGACGAGTTGGTTCAAGCGTACGCTCAACCAGACCTGCAGAGATTTCTTCGAATTTCGCACGGCTCAGGTTCAACTCCAAATGCTGAGGAACGCCATCAGCTACCGTGATGAACGGCAAGGAGATCGTTGTAGTCAATACGCCGGAAAGTTCTTTTTTCGCTTTTTCCGCTGCATCTTTCAAACGTTGAACCGCCGCTTTATCTTTACTCAAGTCAATGCCTTGATCTTTTTTGAATTCACTTACGAGATAATCAATGATCACTTGGTCAAAGTCATCGCCACCCAGTTGGTTGTCCCCGCTAGTTGCTTTAACTTCGAAGAAGCCGTCACCCAGTTCAAGAATGGATACGTCGAACGTACCACCACCCAGGTCATATACGAGAATCGTTTGGTCTTCGGATTTCTCCATACCGTATGCCAAAGCTGCTGCTGTAGGCTCGTTGACGATACGCAGAACTTCCAAACCTGCAATTTTACCCGCATCTTTAGTCGCTTGACGCTGACTGTCGTTGAAGTAAGCTGGTACAGTGATAACGGCTTGAGTTACCGTTTGACCCAGATAAGCTTCAGCATCGGATTTCAATTTTTGCAGGATGATTGCAGAGATCTCTTGTGCAGAGTAGTCTTTGCCATCGATTGTTTCCTTGTGGGAAGTACCCATGTGACGTTTGATCGACATGATCGTACGATCCGGATTGGTAATCGCTTGACGTTTTGCTGTTTCACCGACAACGCGCTCTCCATCTTTTTTGAAACCGACTACGGATGGAGTTGTGCGTGCGCCCTCCGGATTAGGAATTACGACAGCCTCGCCGCCTTCCATTACTGCTACGCATGAGTTTGTTGTTCCTAAGTCAATACCAATTACTTTGCTCATCCGAAAATTTCCTCCTCAACAATTTAAAATGAATGGGTCTGATCTGGCCCTTATTTAGATGTTCATGTTGCTAATCGTGCTCTATGTGTACAAACCTTTATATTAAACTTCGCCCACATTGTTCAACCAAGGAGCCGACTCATACCTTCCCATGAGGAAATTATGAGCTGACTTTAACCATAGCTGGACGAAGCACTTTATCTTTCAGCATGTAGCCTTTTTGGACTTCCTCAACAACGATACCTTCTTCATACTCGTCGCTCTCCACTTGCATAATCGCTTGGTGGAATTCAGGATTGAACGGTTGTCCTACCGATTCCATAGCCGTCAGACCTTCGTTATTCATCACCGTTTCCAATTGACGGAAGATCATTTGCATGCCCTTGGAGAAAGATTCGACCTCTGCTCCTTCCGGTACAGTAGCCATGGCGCGCTCGAAGTTATCAATAACCGGTACCAGTTCGGTGACCAGCTTCATCGAAGCATATTTAGCCAATTCTTCTTTTTCCTTCTGCGTACGACGACGGAAGTTATCAAAATCAGCCTGTGCACGGACATAACGCTGCTGTTGCTCTTCAGCTTCAGCCTTCAGACGCGCAAGCTCATCCTGCTCCTGATCAGCGATCTCCTCAGCTTGTGCTTCTGCAGCGCCAGCTTCATTAATAGGCTCCTGCTCAGCTGCTGTTACCTCTTGTTCTTCTGTAAATGATTGCTCCTCTTTCAAGATGTTCACCTCCTTATACGAATGAAATGGTTCATTCCCGAATCTTATTTGAACCGATGCGTCAGCATCGCCGTCAAGTCACGGGATAGTGTATTTAGAATATGAATGACACGTGCATAATCCATTCGCGTGGGTCCGAGAATACCAATCGAACCCAAAGCCTCACCGTCCAATGAATAGGAGGCTGTAATCAGGCTGCAGTTGGCAAAGGCTTCATGATCATTCTCAGTGCCGATTCGCACTTGAATACCAGATCCACCCGGCACAGGCATCATCAATTTCATGAGTGTTGGTGTCTCTTCCAGCAGGTCAAGAATATCTTTTACCTTTTCGATATCTTTAAACTCCGGTTGAGTCAACATATTGGTGGCACCACTGAGGAACAGACGATTATCATGTTCATTGTCAAAGGCACTGTTCAGCACCTGCATAACTTCCTCGTAACGTGTAATATGCCGCTCCATCTCTTGCCCAAGTTCGGTATAAAGACGGGATTTTAATTTGTAGATGGGTACGCCCACAAGCTTGGTATTTAACAAACGAACCACATTTTCCATCTCGGCAACCGAGATTTCTGGTGGAATCTGGACGGTCTTGTTCTCTACCTGACCTGTATTGGTCACAATGATTGCCACAGCTTCACTCTCGTTCAGCGGAAGCAATTGGAAGTGACGCAGGGACGTATGGAATACTTCAGGCCCAAGCAGGATTGAAGTATAATTGGTCATATGTGACAAAATATTAGATGCATGCTGAATAACTTGTTCCATGACGTTCAGCTTTTCAGCGAAGAACGACTTCAGATCATCCAACTCCTGAGGCTCCACCTGATTCCAGGGAACCAAATGATCGACATAATATCGATAGCCTTTATGGGATGGAATGCGTCCAGCCGATGTATGCGGCTGTTCCAGAAAGCCCATATCTTCAAGATCCGCCATTTCATTACGGATCGTCGCCGGACTGTATCCAACAACTCCCCTTTTGGAAATGCTCCGGGACCCTACGGGCTCAGCTGAACGGATATAGTCATCCACTATAGCGTTCAGAATCATTCGTTGACGCTCTGTTAACATGGTGAGTATTCCCTCCTTCTGACTGTACTGTCCCATGTCGTTAGCACTCCGGTTAGATGAGTGCTAAGCGGTAATACAAAAATACCAAACTGACGTGAACATTGTCAAGTGAGTTTGATGAGTGGGCTCATCTATTTATAGTATAGACCAATGTCGACGAGTCCTAACATACTTTATTGAGCATACTTTGAAGTCAAAAAAGACTGCATGTAGGGCAGAGGCTGACTCGGCTCGATCCATGCAGTCCATTCAATTGTTAAGCTGAAACGTTAAGCTCTTTCAATACCGCGATCTCGTCACAACAATCCTGCTTGCTGCAATGAACACAGTCCGTCCATACTTTCTCGGGGAAAATTTCTTTTTCCACCACGGCAAAGCCGTTTTTGAGGAAGAAGGATACTTCATATGTCAACGCCATCACCTTGGGAATCTGTTGTTTCTCCGCCTCTTCTACCAATCGATCCAACAATCGGGAGCCAATACCAAGCCCTTTGTGCCCTTCCGAGATACCGAGTGATCTGACTTCTACCAGATCATTCCCCAGACGACAAAGCGATCCGCAACCCACCACTTCACCATCAACTTCGGCTACAACAAAGTGCTCCAGCTGCCGGTGCAGTATTTCCCGTGATCGCGGAAGCATGATCCCACGCTCTGCATAGCCCTTAATCATTTCATACAGTGGTTCAACATCTTCCGGCACGGCTTTTCTGCATATTACCGACATCCTGCTCTCCTCCTATTACCAAGCTTTCCAGAGGAAAGCTGACTTCGTAGTTGTTAAATTAACACGCTCTGTAAAATCAATATGAATAAATATACAACAGAGCGTATAGAATTTCAAGCTACGAATTCAGCGATATGGACCCGATAAACTCCGCAAAAACGTCATTTCCGAACAGGATACCCTGCTCGCTCAGTCGGAAGCCGTCTGCCGTACGCTCAAGCAACCCTGCGTTCAACATTTTACCCAAAGGCTTCGCAAACACTTCTTCCATGGACTCTCCAAACTGTTCGCTAAACCGTGAGGCTGAAGCCCCCTCCAGCATTCTCAGTCCAACCATCAGATAATCTTCCATAGCCTCCGGGCGAGCAATCTCAAAATGATCCAGACGAGGCAATCCTGCTCGTGAAGCTTCAACATAAGGGTTTATACCTTTAATATTCATATGACGTTCGCGGCCTACATATCCATGTGCACCTGCACCCAGACCGTAGTAGTCCTCATTGCGCCAGTACGTAATATTGTGACGACTCTCGAAGCCTGACTTGGCAAAATTACTGATTTCGTATTGTCCATAGCCTGCTTCTTTCATACGTCTCATTAATAGAAGATACATCTCAAGCTCATCATCTTCATGAGGAAGAGGGAGTTGGTTCTTCTGATACAGTGTATGGAAAAGGGTATTCTCTTCCACTTTCAGGCTGTAGATGGAGTAATGCGGCAGATCCAGTTCCAGCGCTTTGTCGATACTCTCATTCAACATCCCTACAGTTTGGTTCGGCAATCCGAACATCAGGTCAATGGACAGATTAGTCAGTCCCGCTTTTCGAGCGTTCTCCAGACTCCGATATACATCATCTGTATTATGAATACGGCCAATGCCTGTCAGCAGATCATTCTGAAAAGCCTGAACGCCAAAGCTGACACGGTTTACGCCGCCTTCTTTCATTGCAGCGAGCTTCTCCGCATCGGTTGTCCCCGGGTTCGCTTCCATCGAAAATTCAATATCGTCGGCCCAATTGGGGAAATACGTCTTCACTGAACGAAGGAATACGGCCATTTCATCCGGTTTCAGAGCTGTTGGCGTACCACCACCTACAAATATGGTCTTGATCTCACCCGGTGGATTTGCCTTAACTGTATGTTCCATCTCCCGTTCCAGCGCTTCGAGATATTGCATCACGGGCTGCTCTTTCAGAACGTAGGAGTTAAAGTCGCAATAAAAACACTTATTCGTGCAAAAGGGAATGTGTAGATACACCGCTTGGGGCGCACCTGTCTTCCGGCTGTGTGCTGCCAATGTCATGGCAAGTCCCCCTCTATTTGAAAAAAGGAAAGCCATCCGGCTTCCCTTTCAGCTTCGTTATTTAATATTCTGTGTTGTACCTGAGAAAAGATATCGTTTATCCTTTCATACACAAATTATTGATGTACCGAAAGGATTCACGTGACGTTTGCAAGCAAACGTCTTAATCATCAATTTTCAGTACCGCCATAAATGCCTCTTGCGGCACCTCAACGTTACCAACCTGCTTCATCCGCTTCTTACCTTCCTTCTGCTTCTCAAGCAGTTTCCGTTTCCGCGAGATGTCACCACCATAACACTTGGCAAGTACGTTTTTACGCATGGCTTTTACCGTTTCACGGGCAACGACCTTGGTACCTACAGATGCTTGAATCGGCACCTCGAACATTTGCCGTGGAATCAGCTCGCGCAGCTTCTCACAGACAATGCGTCCGCGGTTATAGGCACGGTCACGGTGAACGATGAAGGACAGGGCATCAACCTGCTCGCCATTAAGTACAATATCCATTTTCGCCAGATTGGACTGACGGTAACCGGACAGCTCATAATCCAGAGACGCATATCCTTTGGTACCGGATTTCAACTGGTCGAAGAAGTCATATACAATCTCGGACAACGGAATTTCATAGGTAATGGTAACCCGGGTCGTGTCCAGATATTCCATATTCACATATTCACCGCGTTTATTCTGACACAGTTCCATAATGGTACCTACATAATCATTCGGTACGATGATATCTGCCTTAACATATGGTTCCTCGACGTAATCAATCCGTCCCACCTCAGGATAGTTGGATGGGTTGTCGATTTTCATCACTTCACCATTCGTTAAAGTGACGTGGTAGATTACACTTGGTGCCGTTGTAATCAACGGAATGTTGAACTCCCGCTCGATCCGCTCCTGAATAACGTCCATGTGAAGCAGTCCAAGGAATCCACAACGGAATCCAAAACCGAGTGCACTGGATGTTTCCGGTTCAAAGCTCAGAGACGCATCGTTCAACTGCAATTTCTCCAATGCTTCACGCAGATCAACATAGTCGGAGGTTTCGATCGGATAGAGACCACAGTACACCATTGGGTTAATTTTACGATAACCCGGCAAAGGCTCTGGTGTTGGATTTTTGGCATCCGTTACGGTATCCCCGACTTGTGTATCGCCAACATGCCGAATACCTGCAACGATAAATCCAACATCACCCACGTTCAGCTCGTCCACGATGGTCATGCGAGGTTTGAACGCACCAACTTCAATGACTTCAAATGATTTACCTGTTGCCATCATTTTGATTTTGGAACCGGATTTGATTTTGCCGTCGACAACACGTACATATACGATTACACCTTTGTACGGGTCATAGTGCGAATCAAAAATCAGCGCTTTCAAAGGTTGGTCAGGATCACCGGTTGGTGCAGGAACACTTTGCACCACTTGCTCCAAAATTTCTTTGATTCCGATGCCTGATTTGGCCGAAGCCAAAACCGCATTACTTGTGTCCAAACCAATAACATCTTCCACTTCCTGCTTCACCCGTTCAGGATCAGCACTTGGAAGGTCAATTTTGTTGATAACTGGTAGAATTTCAAGGTTGTTATCCAGTGCCAGATACACATTGGCAAGTGTTTGGGCTTCAATTCCCTGAGCCGCATCCACAACCAACAGAGCACCTTCACATGCAGCAAGACTGCGTGATACTTCATATGTGAAGTCTACGTGTCCTGGTGTATCAATCAGATTCAATAAATACTCTTCACCGTCATCCGCTTTGTAAGTCAAAGCTACTGCTTGTAGCTTGATTGTTATTCCACGTTCGCGTTCAAGGTCCATCTTATCCAGAACCTGTTCCTGCATTTCACGCGAAGTGAGCGCACCTGTGTGCTCCAAGATCCGGTCCGCAAGTGTTGATTTGCCGTGATCTATATGTGCAATAATAGAAAAGTTACGAATTTTACGTTGTCTTGCCCGAATGTCAGTCATTCCTTACCCCCAGAAACAGCCTAGTGTCAATCACTTCATTATAACAGTTGAAGCACAGTGCATCAATCCCGTGATGTCTCAACTTTACAATAAAGTGTGATCATACACTCCTAGAGGTTATATTGTACCTTTAATCCATGGTATTTTATTCAGCAACGCCGCTAAAAAGAGAGACCACCCACTTGATTCCACTATGTGAGAGATTTTGCAATAGTCCTGCCGTTTTGTCTGCCAACACATCGACCGGAGCCTTACTCTGATCTGCCCCAAGCACTTGGCTTGGCGACTGAACAGGTACAAATGGGGGTTCTTTGATTTCCTTTTGCACAGGTGCAGCTGGAACAGATTCGGTAACCGGGGAAGTTGGCTCAGTTGTTACCACGTTTGACGTGTCTCCTGATGGATTGCCAGTCTGAAAGTTGCCGCCAGCCAGCTGCATTCCAAACAGAACACCCAACAACATTAATACAGCCATGGATAATAGTCTTTTACCGAATCTGGACATATGCTTAGCCTCCTGTCACTCTCTACTATTTTCATCTTCTTACATATATAATCCCTACCCACCCTGCGACGAGGTTTCCGCACTTGCTTTGTCCACCTTCTGATCTTCCCAATACACTTGGGCAATCATATCTGCGAGGATCTTTGATGTCCGTTGTAACTCAGCTCCTGTATTGTCAATGCCGCCTATCTCGATCAAAATACTGTTGGGTGAAAGTGTTTGGTTATACTCTCCATTGTTGGCGCCTCCGCCATCCTTACCCCACACACCACGGGATACTCCCGGGTACTTGGCTTCCAGCTTCTTATGGATTTTCGCTGCAAAGGCTTCATTCTGCCGCCAATTTGGATTTTCATGTCCAATAATGAAATACACTTTGGCGTAGCCCAAGTCATTAATTGTCGTTGTTGTTTTGCCATGACGCTGTGAATCGCGGTGAATGTCTATGAGATACGTCAGATCATCATTTTGAGCAAGTGCCGCTTTTACCGTTTGACGAGAATATTTATAGGAATAGTTCCAGTTATAATCCTTTACTTTAGTCGGGTAATCATCCTTGGCGTGCTCTACGCCGATTCCCAGCTTCTCCAGACTGTCTGAGAGATAGGTGCCCACTTGAAACACATTGCCGGTTGATTTGCCTGATGATGGATTATCACTTTTGGTACCTAGCAATGGATTGTATCCTTCCCGTGGATGGGAATGATAGATAAGAATTGATTTTTTGCCTGTTGTCGGGGAGCCTGAATTATCTTTCTCTCCATTCTTCGCTGGGGGATCTGCCTTGCCTTCTCCATCCCCAGGCTCGCTCGAATCAGGCGGATCCGTATTGTCCTGACCTGGTGGAACATGCAGTTCACTACCGGGTTTCCCTCCACCTGCGGAAGCTGTATCCGTAAGACCAGGACCGGGCTGATAATCTTCGGGAGCCTCTGCCTTTTCGTTACCAGATCCAGGACGGAGCAGAACAGGTTGGTTGGAACCCATGCCCGGCATTTCTCTCGCAATCAGGCTCTTGGGATCTTGAGGATTTACATTCGTTAGTAATTGGAAAACAAATGAAGTGAGATTCTCACCGGATATGGCAGAGGTCTGTTCTTTCTGGGTGAGATGGGGCATCTCCATACCGAGCATATCGACGAAAAAGCGGCTTGATACAGCACTCGCAAATCCTTTCATCGAAGAAACGGGGGAATTATTCAAGCGTTTCTCTGCCATGCCCCCAAGACCAAGTACGACAAAAAACAAGGCAGATATGATCATAAGCAACAACAACGTACGGCCCATGGCCAGCACGTGCAGACATCTTTTTTTCCACTTTCCAATATTCCAGGCCAATATCTTGTTCATTCTGCTGTCTCCTTCCCTGCTGGACAACTCTTATACTTCAACTCTATGAGCCCGCCCAATCTGATAGAACAGGAAAATGAAAGATTCCAGAAACAAAAAAAAGAAAGTCCGATAGATTCGGACCTTCTTCTCAGTTTTAAGTTTTAAGTTTTAATGTGTATAAGCAGCTACGTTATCAGGATTCACTGCATCATGGAGTGCGGCATTAAGTCCCGTGGCGATGACGTTGGCAATGCCCTCAATAAACTCATCGATTTCCTTCGGAGTAACAATGAGGTCATGACCCAGCGGCTCCAGTACCTCTTTGACCAGACTTAAGCGATCTTGCTCACCAATGTCGTCCAGCATGCCCATGATCTGTTTTGTCTGATCCGTTTCCTGGCGGAAGTGTGAGCGCATCATCTCAATCACATTGTTCACAATGGTGGACGCATAACATACGGTAGGCACTCCGATGGCGATGCATGGCACGCCTAATATCTCACGAGTCAGGCCACGCCGTTTGTTTCCAATACCGGAACCAGGATGGATACCAATATCGGCTACCTGAATGGTTGTATTTACACGTTCCAGAGAACGGGAGGCCAGGGCATCAATTGCAATAATAGCATCTGGCTTGGTCCGGTCTACAATCCCCTGTACGATGTCACTGGATTCAATGCCCGTTGTCCCTAACACACCAGGAGCAATTGCGCTGACCTCCCGATATCCTGGCGCAACCTGATCGGGCACCAATTCGAAATACTGACGGGTTACCATCAGATTTTCCACAACAAGTGGACCGAGTGAATCCGGGGTGACATTCAAGTTGCCCAGACCAACAATCAAGACCTTGGATGTTTTGTTGATTCCGGCCTTGATCATAAAATCTTCCATCTCGCGTGTGAACTCGGCAGCAACACGTTCCTGTAAATCCGTATCCCCATTCCGTAGTGAGGGGACTTCCAACGTGACATAATGACCTTTCACCCGACCAATGGCTGTGGCTGCTTCATCATTAAGTACATCAATACGTGTAATTGTAATGCCCTCTTTTTTTTCCACATCTTCCCGCAATCCGGGAATCGTCTGTTTCTGTCCACCTTGCGCCATTTCCTTGGAGTCGATGGCCAAATCGGTACGAACTGTATAGTTTTGCAAATCCAGTGTCATTCTGTCCCTGCCTCCCTTACCGCATTTGAGCATATTGTGTGGGAAAAAGAGTTTCTTTATGCAGCATGTCGAACATCGTAGGAATATCTGTTGCATTTTACATGCTAGCGTGATAGAATATTTTAAGTTGTGAAACGTTTGTATTCATGCAAATGCCTTACAGGAGGTGAATGTAATGCCAAACATCAAATCCGCTGTTAAACGCGTAAAAACGAGCGACAAGCGCCGCGCACTCAACGCTTCCCAGAAGTCTGCACTCCGTACAGCTGTTAAAGCTGCTGATGCTGCTCTGGTAAGTAACGAAGTTGATACTGCAAAAGCTGCGATTCAAGCTGCTTCCAAAAAGCTGGACAAGGCTGTAACTAAAGGTCTGGTTCATAAAAATGCTGCAGCACGCAAAAAGTCTCGCTTGGCGAAAAAACTGAACGCTCTTTCCGCACAAGCGTAAGAAGCGTTACTTATACGATCCAATGGAAAAATCCTGAACAGCATAGGCTTTCAGGATTTTTTAGTATCTGATTCGATAAGTATAAGACACAGACAAAGCGACCTTTATTCCGATGATCTAACCATCATGGAGCAAAGGTCGCTTTGTTTGTTATTTACACTAGTAATCTATTACGGTACCTATTTTTTACGCACCAAGTCTTAATAAGAACAGCTCCAGACCAAGTACTTTATCCACCGCTCCTGTTTTCATCTGGTAATCCAGTTCGCTGAGGTGACTCAAGATCATTCTCAGACGATCCGCCTGAAACTTGCGAGCTTGTTCTCCAGCAATCTTAACGGCATATGGATGCAGGCCAAGCTGACTGGCGATCTGCTGTTGGGAGTAGCTTTGTTGGCCCAACTCTTTAACTTGAATCATGATCCGAAACTGCCGAGCGATCAAAGCCGCAATTTTAATCGGTTCTTCCCGCTGCTTCAGCAACTCATAGAACAGAGCCAATGCCTTCTCCAGTCGCAAATTAGCCAGTTCTTCCACCAGTGAAAATACATTCTGCTCTGTACTGCGGGCAACCAGCGATTCAATATCAGCACGCTTAATAGTCCCACCATTACCCGCAAACAAACATAACTTGTCTACTTCAGCAGACAGGGTCTGAAGACCTGTTCCTGCATAGTTGATTAATGTTTCCGCCGCTCCTGTCTCCAAGGAAACATCCCGCTGCTTCGCCAGTTTCACGATCCAATTCAACAGCTCATCTCCACTTAGTGGAGCAAAAGCAAGAACGACTGCCTGTTTCTTGACAGCCTTCACCAGTTTCTTGCGCTCATCCAGCTTATCCCCTTGGGCCAGGAAAACAATCGTACTGTAATCTGCCGGATTTTCCATATATGTAAGCAGACGATCAACCTGATGTTCAATCTTGGATTCTTTACCTGCAGTGAACAGGCTCGCGTCCCTTACAATAATTAATTTGCGTGGAACGAGAAAAGGTACGGTCTCTGCTTCTTCAATAACGACCTCCACAGCCGTCTCAGACAAATCATATGGAATAATCGCAAAATCACGATGTTCTTCTTCAATAACCTGTTCTTTTAACATATCCGTAAATTGCTGTATCTGGTACTTCTCCGTTCCGTACAGCACATAGATCGGTGCCGTTTCTCCATTACGTATTGCCTTTGTTGCACTTTTTACATCCATTCACGGCGCCTCCTTATCCCTCTTATCCTACCAGAAAAAGCGCAAGACAACAAAGGGACCTTACATCCAGTTGCGGATGAAGGTCCCCTGTCCTACATCTATATAAACGCAGACACCAGCCATTCTAGAAAAAGCCAGCGCGCGGTCATACGACGTCAGTTGTTTGAACTGAGATAGGACTTTTTGTTACTTCCATTATATGCTTGTCATACTGAAAATGTTCTTTCGTTTGAGGAGTGAACTTCCCAATCTTAATTATTTCGCAGAAGCTCCACCTGAAACGGCAGGTACATTAAACGAATTCTTCGCCGTTGTTCCGTCCTTGTCCGTTTCGTAATTAAATAGGGTACCATCCTTAGACCAACTCGCTGACTTCAGTGTGCCCTCTATACTGCGTTGTTCAACCAAATTTAGAACATCCGGTTCGCCCACAGGTTTCGAGTATATGCTGATTTGATCACCAATAAGCATAACTACATAAGAGCCGTCAGGTGATTTCCATTCTTTTGGTGCTGCCGTTGTACTCATCTCCTGATCCGGTCCTGCTGCGAATCCTTGGCTTCCTCCAGAGGCGTCTGTACCTGCAGCGGATGTAGCGGAATCAGGAGCAGAATTACCTTCTATCGGAGCATCTTCATTTACATTCGGTACGATTGTCTGAGAAGTGAAGGAATCTCCATTGTCTGTTTCAGTTACTCCATTCTCTTCCCCATCTGCAGGAGTTCTGGGCGCACTTCCTGAATCTGGATTTTTCTGCTCGGAATCTTGATCCTGAACTTGATTCCTTTGATTATCGGTCGTAGGTGTTTTGGACGAATTGTCTTGTGTTCCTTTATTTGAAGAAGGCGTTGATTCAGTAGCCGGTTGTTGAGGAGTCGGATCTGACCGAACCTCAGGCTCCTGCACCTTTTCTCCACCATTCTCTTCGGGAGTTGTTTCTGTTCCCAGGTTATCCCCTTCCGTTGAGGAAGTATTCGAATTATCCACAAATACATCGTTGCTGCTTGGTGTGGAAGAAGCTGCTGGATCATTATTCTCAATATTCTTGCTCAATGGATTCTCATCCACATTGCCACTCTCTTGAGAAGCTCCAGAGCTCAGCATCATGGAATCGGCATTCTCAATCTGTTCAGGCTGATATCCCCAGATGGCAAATCCCAATACAACTGCCGCAGCCGCTGCCCCCATGGACATACGTCCTGCCATCGAGTTGAGCCATTTTTGCTTCGTTTTCCGCTCACTTGAACGTTGTAAATTCTCAAATGTAGCAGGGACAGGATTCATTTCCTGTATGGTGCTGCTTTGTTCCTTCCGCGCTTCGTCAATGGCATCAAGTTGTGGCATAATTGCATCAACCAGACTGAATCTCGGGCTTACTTGCGGTAATTCTTCCAGTTCTCTGGAAAGAGCTCTGAGTAAACTAAAATTCTCGGCACACTCCGGACACTTCGCCACATGCTGTAGCATCTGCGCGGTTTCCGCCTCGCCCAGATCATGATCCAGATAGCGGTGCATCCATTCCACCACCTCTTCGCATTTCATCCTGTCACACCACCTTTCTGATATTCCTGTAGTAGATTCTGTAATTGCTGCCTGGCTCTAAATAAATAAGATTTCACCGTATTCAATGGAAGATCGAGACAATCCGCAATTTCATTGTAGGATAAGTCCTGCAAATATCTTAGAACAATAACGGTCCGATGATGCTCGGGAAGCTTGTTGATCGCATCCTGAATGTCTTGGGCCACATATGTAGACATGACCTCGTACTCCACATCCTGATTATCCTGAAAAACCATGTCATGTTCGTCAATGGAGACGGATGGTTTGGTTCTTCTGAATTTATCAATACAGATGTTCGTGACGATGCGTTGTACCCAGGTTTTAAATTGGGCTTTTTCTTCGTATGAGTTGATTTTGGTGTAAATTCGGATCAATGCTTCCTGAGCAGCATCCAAAGCGTCCTGTTCATTATTTAGAATGTAATATGCGGTCCGATAGACATGTTGTTCAATCTCCCGCAATAGGGTAATTAGAGCGTCGCGATCGCCCGATTGAGCGGCTCTGATGAGTTCCGGCTCTACCACAAAGGATCCCCCTCTCCCTGCAACCTTACAGACGTGATCATCAATAAAATTGTTGCAAAGTTAAGTATTTTTTAATTTGCCATAACAAAATAACGGCGTATGTATTTGGGCCGCTGAAATCTTCTCTTAGAATAACAGAAATTGCATAACGAGTCACCAAACGTATCCAAAAGGGATTCCATTACTTACACGACTCAATTCAAATGCAATGGCATACATTATAGCTAAGCACTTTTTGGTTCTGAAAATAAAAAAAAGTCGAAATTTGTCCAAATTTAAGCTGATTTTAATGCAATTTTCATGAAAATGGTGTATTGTAAATTTACATTCATAAAACACGAGGTGATGAGCATGCCAGCTCTAGCGAAAATTCAAGCTTTAAAAGAACAAATGCCCAAAGAATACCAAAGTATTTCCCACTTTGTGGAACATGCACTGGAGTCCATTGATACTCTGGTTGAGGAACATCGTAAGTATGTAGCTGCACAGGCATTATACGGCGATAAAATCGTTGGATCGGAAGAACGCTTGTACAGAGAAACCGTACTTGATGTCAGAGCACAGCTGTTGATGACTCTTGAAAAAACGGTAGAAGATCTGTTGCACAAGGGTGACAAACATTGGAACAAACACTTTAAGGATGGCGTGGAGTAGTTCTTATATTTCTTCTACATTTTGAAAAAATGGCCCGTTTTCCGATATTCTCCTTCGTGGAGTGTAACGGAAAGCGGGCTTTTTTTGTGTGCTGTGCTATAACTCGCGATCAAATGAAGTGATGAATTAATAGCGCATGGACGTCTTCTTTCTCAGCCTGTATATGTTAAAATATAGTAAATCTCAAGTCTACTCGTTGTTGAATATAGTTTTTTAAGATGGAGGTCAATATTTGAAATGACAAAAACTCATAGAATCCATAGGCCGCGCGGAAAAATACTTGCAGCTATATTAACTGCAATTGTAATTTCACTTGTAATGGGGTTATATCACTACGTTCCCTTGGATGAAAGAATAGAGAATGCCCACTATTATTCATTCGGATATACATTTGCGGTTGGATTATTGATTAACCTCGCTATTTTACTTTTCTTAATTATGCCACTTTCCATATTGGTGGATGGATTACTTTTATACAGAAGAAAAGATAATACGTATATGAGATTGCTTGTTGCTATTGCGGCATATGGTCTATTAGGCTTCATAGGTGGAATTATCTACTCGATATTTACACTTAACTTCATTACTTTTTCTGGTCAGACTATCCACATTATTATAAGTTCTCTTATCTTTTTTGCCTTACAGTTGGTATTAAATCGGAGCTTTTTTCACTTATCTTCACACCGATAGTACGACTTAACCCATAAGGTTTCCATTTAGTAAACTTAGGCTTCCAATAGTGATGTCACTTCAGTATCATCACAAACCAATGGATAACTCAACGAAACATTAAGAACAGTCTAGAAAACTACAGACTGTTCTTAATGTTTCAACTAACGTTCCTTCTTAGCTTAATATATCAGGCTCAAAGTTTCATTTATTATAGAACATTTTCATTTTCTAATTCATCATTCCAATGATTATCGGTATACCCACGGCTGTTGTTCCATTCTGCTAACATTTTTCTTTGTCTCAATTCTAAATCTCTGTAAGGGGCTGCTACAAACTCGATGTCGTGGAACAAATCATTATATATAGGCAATTCGCTATTTAATTCCTTGAATTTTTTAAATGCACCTATATCCTTATCATTTGCAGCCCAAACCACTTTTTTAATCAAAGACAACACGATCGTACCTGTGCACATGGGACAAGGCTCACAGGTAGTATATAGGGTAAGTTCATTTTTAGGAATAAATTTCTTGCTCTCAAGATGAAGTATCATATTTCCAGCTTTTCTTATAGCGTCCACTTCGGCGTGTGCTGTAGAATCACAGCTTGAAAAAACTCTGTTCCTACCTCGGCTTACAACTAAACCATCTGCATCAATAATAATTGCACCGATAGGAAAAGTACCCTCATCTCTAGCCTTTTCTGCTTCTTCAAAAGCTAAAAGAAGGTTTTCGTAATGCTTGTCCAAATTATACACATCCCATCTCAGTCATTCCCAACAATAATATATTCCAGAAATATACCGCTACTCCTTCTCCCATAAAGCTACTTTTTTCACGGCTACGCTACCCTGCCCGTTTATACAGCTCATGTAAAATCCATCACTCATCTGCAACCAACTTGTACCGGATATCAATCTTTCCATCTTTCACTTTCATCTGTACCTCACCCATCTGATCGGTCCGATAAATCTCTGACACGGTAGCTTCCAGACGTTCCATCACTCCCGGATTGGGATGCCCATATGTATTGTTAACACCAGCAGAAATCACGGCGGTTTTGGCGTTCCAGTATTGAAGCCAGGCTTCGGTTGACGACGTTTTACTCCCATGATGAGCGACCTTTAACACGTCAATGGAGACAGATGCTGGTGGAGCAATATTTGAATTTTCCGGCAACAGGCCTGTAAGTCCCCTTTGTACAACTCCCTTTGTAACTCCAATATCTGCACCTTTCTGTTCAAACTGGGCAGCCAATGAGCCGTCCTGAATCATATAGAGCAGGTCCTGCTCGGCTGCTGCATCCATGTCCCCGGTGAACAGCATGGAAGTGCCAGCCATGTCCAGCAAAAAGACAACCGAATCATGATTCTGGTGTTCCGACACAGGCAAATTGCCTAATGCATTTACATCCATATGCGCCAGATCTGGAGCTATAAAACGTAAACTTGTCTCTTTATCAGCCTTATAAGTCATACCCTGCTGAATAGCGTAAAGAGGAATTTTTCGTTCCATGGCTGTATTCAGTAACTTATCAAAGTTCTCCTTACCGCTGGTCGTTCCATTAAACATGAACCGTTTAACCGGAATCTGTTCCAGCACAGCCTGTAGCCCTCCGGCATGATCCTGATCGGCATGTGTTACAATGACAGCGTCCAGTTGGTGGATGCCTCTCTTTTTCAATAAAGGAACAACCACCTTGGCTCCGACCTCATACGGATCACGTCTTGTTTTCCACGATTGCTCGGTGTTCCCAAAGTTAACTGTTCCCCCGCCATCCACCAAAATGTGTTTGCCTTCCGGGGTTGTGATCAACGTACCGTCCCCTTGTCCAATATCCAAAAACTGCACAATGCCGGTTCCAGCAGGCTTGGGAGTCTGATATGCCCACCACAAGCCAGCAACAAAGCTGAGCGCGAGCAAACCGCACAACCATTGCTGAGCTTTACTCATTCGTTCATGTGCATAATAACCTGCACCTCGTGCGGTAAATGCACTTGTATACTCCGGCCAGGCAATACTGGCTCCTAATATGGTTAACGAAGTTTCTTTTCCATCTATACGTTTCTTACCTTGATCCTGATCCTGTGCCACGTTAGACATCGAAGAGCGAATGCCCCTATTCCCCATGGAAACTATATGTTGTCGCCTCACAAGAGGAGCTGTATCCTCCTCAATAAACGCCGTTTCCCGCTGTTCACCATTGCCACGATGCAACAAGTAGAGTAAGGCATACAACACGGTATAATATGCGGCTATCCACAACAGGGAAGGTGTTGCCCAGATCAACACAAAACCTGGCAGGCTGTTCATCCACTCTACGCTTACAAATGTCAGCTGATTCAGTTGAATCGCAATCCATGCGAGAGGTCTCGCCAAGGGAACCCATATGAATGACAATAGCATGGCGACCGTCCCCAGAGGTAATATAATGGCGCTAATCAGAGAAACCAGTAGAAAGTTGGCCACAAATGAGAGCAATGAGAATTGGTTGAAATACAAGATGGTTACTGGAAAAGAAATCAGCTGAGCGGTCACCGTAACCGATGCTGTTGCAGCAAGAGATTTCGGCCAACTGCCGAACAGTCGGCTAATCAACGGCATGTAGATCATCAAACCTGCGGTTACGAGAAAGGATAACTGGAAGCTCACACTTAGCAAAAAGTACGGGTCCCACCACATCATCAGCAAAGCTGCTGCACTAATCATCTGGAGACCGTCTCTGGCGAGACCACGGCGTGCCATATACAAACCAATCATGGACATAATCCCTGCCCGAATGACTGAAGGTGAACCACCGGATAACAGTACATAAGCTGGCACCAGGATCAGAACAATCGTGAGTGCCGTCTCTCTGGTAAGCTTTAACCAGGATAGAATAAGGAGAAGAGAAGCTACATATACAGCGACATGAGTTCCGGAGATCGCCAGGATATGCGTTAGACCCAGTTGTGAAAACTGACCATAAGTTCCTGGATCAATATCATTAGCCATCCCGATGATCAAGCCCTTCATATAGCCTGCATGGGGCTCAGGAAATAACTGCTCTATCGCCGAACCCAACCTATGCCTCGTCCAATCCGTCCACCGTAGTACGTTAAATTGTCCAATGCCCTCAGGAGGCGTAGCTGTGACCGAGCCGACTCCCTTCACTTTGAACAACCAATGGATATGGAGGGTTCGCAAATAACTGCGATAATCAAACCCACCAAAGTTCCTCGCTTCGCCCGGAAGGGCAAATGAACCATCAAGTGTGATTAAATCACCCCGCTTCCAGCCCGCTGCTACTTGTTGTTCTTCTTCCTCCAACAGTCTGAC
The DNA here is from genome assembly GCF_038595085.1 of Paenibacillus sp. FSL R5-0749. Taxonomy (NCBI): domain Bacteria; kingdom Bacillati; phylum Bacillota; class Bacilli; order Caryophanales; family Paenibacillaceae; genus Paenibacillus; species Paenibacillus sp. FSL R5-0749. The sequence goes on from NZ_CP152005.1 coordinate 4,799,129, forward strand.
TTGTACCATCAATTGTTCATCTATTTTGAATGCAGATGATGTTGCCAGACTTGTATCTGTTGATGAATCCGATAAGGGCATTATTGAAGACATCTGTATCTTAAAGTCAGCCCGATCTCCATCAATACGTACATCCGACACAAGCTCACCCTGAATTTCGGCTACCGAACCGTCAAGCTCTTTAGTAGCGATATGAGTAGTCTCGGACAGGCTACTGTGATTGCGTGCGTCATTCCATTCCCAATGTGTAGCACCTCCAATAAGGGCAACGAGTAAAAAGAAAATGGACCATCCACGTACATCTATGAAACGAAGCAGAAGTGGCAGACACGCCAGCGCTCCAATCATTCCCCAGATTAACGTCCAACCGGTTAACACACATGCCATCCCGCTACCGCATAACCAGCACATCGTAAAAGTCAGCAAAGGTCTGCCTTTCATGCGTCTCCCTCCTTCACGTCACGCGTTGAACGCAGAAAAACCCCCGAAAAGCCAATTCAGGCTTGCCGGAGGTTCTCCCTCGCATATTCGACCATATTCACATTAATTGCTCACAGTCATCATCGTTTCCCGCGGGGGCTGGTAATTCTCCAGCCTGCGGAACGTTATGCCCTTCTGTTCCATCATATTCGTAACCTTACGCGTATCTTTAGGATAAGAGCGATGAAACACGATTTCTGTAATACCACTGTTCGCAAGCATATTGGCACATGTCCAGCAAGGTTCGTCGGTCACATACACAGACGAGCCTTCGCGGTCGATTCGATCTGTGAATAAAAGCAAATTTTGCTCCGCATGGATTGTGCGAATGCAGCGTTGCTTTTTCACCATTTCTTCCTGACCATCAGTCACAACCAACTCATATTCTTCCG